>NZ_BJFN01000037.1 GCF_014189855.1 Buttiauxella sp. A111 | reverse complement strand
TTACCGCCGTGAAAGGGCGGTGTCCTGGGCCTCTAGACGAAGGGGACACTGAAGTCTCACTCGCAAGACGCCTTGCTTCTTTACTTTCATCAGACAATCTGTGTGAGCACTACGCGGGTTTGTATCTATTAGGTAAGGAGGTGATCCAACCGCAGGTTCCCCTACGGTTACCTTGTTACGACTTCACCCCAGTCATGAATCACAAAGTGGTAAGC
>NZ_BJFN01000036.1 GCF_014189855.1 Buttiauxella sp. A111 | reverse complement strand
CTGGTGAGAACGTTGGTGTTCTGCTGCGTGGTATCAAACGTGAAGAAATCGAACGTGGTCAGGTTCTGGCTAAGCCAGGCTCTATCAAGCCGCACACTCAGTTCGAGTCTGAAGTTTATATCCTGTCTAAAGACGAAGGCGGCCGTCATACTCCGTTCTTCAAAGGCTACCGTCCACAGTTCTACTTCCGTACAACTGACGTGACTGGCACCATCGAACTGCCAGAAGGCGTTGAGATGGTAATGCCGGGCGACA
>NZ_BJFN01000035.1 GCF_014189855.1 Buttiauxella sp. A111 | reverse complement strand
AACGTGACTGTTAAGTCAGTTTTGAGATATTGAGTGAGCATGAAATAATGGTGGAGCTAAGCGGGATCGAACCGCTGACCTCCTGCGTGCAAGGCAGGCGCTCTCCCAGCTGAGCTATAGCCCCATCGATTTCGTAAAACCTTTGATTTACCTTAATTCTTAGCTAGTCAAGGCGCAGCACCACGAAGCATACTTAAGTATGTGAGTGGTGTTGTAACGCAGGATAGCAAAGAATTTGGTAGGCCTGAGTGGACT
>NZ_BJFN01000034.1 GCF_014189855.1 Buttiauxella sp. A111 | reverse complement strand
AGTCCACTCAGGCCTACCAAATTCTTTGCTATCCTGCGTTACAACACCACTCACATACTTAAGTATGCTTCGTGGTGCTGCGCCTTGACTAGCTAAGAATTAAGGTAAATCAAAGGTTTTACGAAATTGATGGGGCTATAGCTCAGCTGGGAGAGCGCCTGCCTTGCACGCAGGAGGTCAGCGGTTCGATCCCGCTTAGCTCCACCATTATTTCATGCTCACTCAATATCTCAAAACTGACTTAACAGTCACGTT
>NZ_BJFN01000033.1 GCF_014189855.1 Buttiauxella sp. A111 | reverse complement strand
CCTACTCTCGCATGGGGAGACCCCACACTACCATCGGCGCTACGGCGTTTCACTTCTGAGTTCGGCATGGGGTCAGGTGGGACCACCGCGCTGTTGCCGCCAGGCATATTCTGTTTCATTAACCGTCATGTTATTCACATAACCATTAACGTAAAATCTGAGAATCAAGCTGAAAATCAAATGTCTTCGTCTCTCAACCAAAACACCTTCGGTGTTGTAAGGTTAAGCCTCACGGATCATTAGTACTGGTTAGCTCAACGTATCGCTACGCTTACACACCCAGCCTAT
>NZ_BJFN01000032.1 GCF_014189855.1 Buttiauxella sp. A111 | reverse complement strand
CATATCACCTTACCGACGCTTATCGCAGATTAGCACGTCCTTCATCGCCTCTGACTGCCAGGGCATCCACCGTGTACGCTTAGTCGCTTAACCTCACAACCCGAAGATGTCTCGTAAGACACAATCGAGGTTGCGAAAATTTGAGAGACTCGAACACACCGATACTTCCTTTCTTATTACGGAGAAAGGAAACAGTGTGTCGTTTCAATTTTCAGCTTGTTCCAGATTTTTAAAGAGCAAATATCTCAAACGTGACTGTTAAGTCAGTTTTGAGATATTGAGTGAGCATGAAATAATGGTGGAGCTAAGCGGGATCGA
>NZ_BJFN01000031.1 GCF_014189855.1 Buttiauxella sp. A111 | reverse complement strand
GCTTACCACTTTGTGATTCATGACTGGGGTGAAGTCGTAACAAGGTAACCGTAGGGGAACCTGCGGTTGGATCACCTCCTTACCTAATAGATACAAACCCGCGTAGTGCTCACACAGATTGTCTGATAGAAAACGAGCAGTAAAACCTTATAGGCTTGTAGCTCAGGTGGTTAGAGCGCACCCCTGATAAGGGTGAGGTCGGTGGTTCAAGTCCACTCAGGCCTACCAAATTCTTTGCTATCCTGCGTTACAACACCACTCACATACTTAAGTATGCTTCGTGGTGCTGCGCCTTGACTAGCTAAGAATTAAGGTAAATCAAAGGTTTTACGAAAT
>NZ_BJFN01000030.1 GCF_014189855.1 Buttiauxella sp. A111 | reverse complement strand
ACGTCCTTCATCGCCTCTGACTGCCAGGGCATCCACCGTGTACGCTTAGTCGCTTAACCTCACAACCCGAAGATGTCTCGTGAGACACAATCGAGGTCGTGAAAATTTGAGAGACTCGAACACACCGATATTTCCTTTCTTATTACGGAGAAAGGAAACAGTGTGTCGTTTCAATTTTCAGCTTGTTCCAGATTTTTAAAGAGCAAATACTTCGCAGCATACTGTTAAAAAGTACACTTGGAAGTATTTCATTTACTTTCATCAGACAATCTGTGTGAGCACTACGCAAGTTCGTATCTTTTAGGTAAGGAGGTGATCCAACCGCAGGTTCCCCTACGGTTACCTTGTTACGACTTCACCCCAGTCATGAATCACAAAGTGGTAAGCGCCCTCCCGAAGGTTAAGCTACCTACTTCTTTT
>NZ_BJFN01000029.1 GCF_014189855.1 Buttiauxella sp. A111 | reverse complement strand
GTACACCCCACAGCTCCTGCTCCACCAGTTCCGGCTTTTTACTCCGCAGCGTCAGTCTGCTCAGTTGCATTGTCTGTTTGATTTCCCGGTAACCCAGTTCGATTTCCCACCGATGACTGTACAGCTCCGCCATCTCTCCACCCGGATAGCGCATCGCATCCGTCATCGATGTCAGCAGATGGCAGACTTTTCCTTTCCGGGTGATGGTCAACAGTCGGGCCGTCATTTCCTCTCCGAGTTCCGGCCACTTTTTCCGCGCCTGCGGGCTGGTTTTCAACCTCACCAGATGGTCGCCTTTTCCCAGCTTCTCTATTTCCTCGTACTGAGCGCCTTTCTTCAAGGGGATCATCCAGTGGCGATGCTCCCCTGCCTGCTTCCAGGCGTGCAGCAGACCCAGAGAGTAGTAGCCTTTATCCAGCAGGGTCAGGGTGTTATCGCCGGTCTGGTTTATCAACTGCTCTGCCAGCGTGTATTCACTTTCCTTCAACGTGCCGAAGGCGGCGGCCGTTAAC
>NZ_BJFN01000028.1 GCF_014189855.1 Buttiauxella sp. A111 | reverse complement strand
GGGTTGCAAAAGAAGTAGGTAGCTTAACCTTCGGGAGGGCGCTTACCACTTTGTGATTCATGACTGGGGTGAAGTCGTAACAAGGTAACCGTAGGGGAACCTGCGGTTGGATCACCTCCTTACCTAAAAGATACAAACCCGCGTAGTGCTCACACAGATTGTCTGATGAAAGTAAAGAAGCAAGGCGTCTTGCGAGTGAGACTTCAGTGTCCCCTTCGTCTAGAGGCCCAGGACACCGCCCTTTCACGGCGGTAACAGGGGTTCGAATCCCCTAGGGGACGCCACTTGCTGGTTTGTGAGTGAAAGTCACCGACCTCAATATCTCAAAACTGACTTAACAGTCACGTTTGAGATATTTGCTCTTTAAAAATCTGGAACAAGCTGAAAATTGAAACGACACACTGTGTCTGTTCTCCGTAATAAGAACAGATAAGCGGTGTGTTCGAGTCTCTCAAATTTTCACGACCTCGATTGTGTCTCACGAGACATCTTCGGGTTGTGAGGTTAAGCGACTAAGCGTACACGGTGGATGCCCTGGCAGTCAGAGGCGATGAAGGACGTGCTAATCTGCGATAAGCGTCGGTAAGGTGATATGAACCGTTATAAC
>NZ_BJFN01000027.1 GCF_014189855.1 Buttiauxella sp. A111 | reverse complement strand
ACAGACAGCCAGGATGTTGGCTTAGAAGCAGCCATCATTTAAAGAAAGCGTAATAGCTCACTGGTCGAGTCGGCCTGCGCGGAAGATGTAACGGGGCTAAACCATGCACCGAAGCTGCGGCAGCGACGCTTAGGCGTTGTTGGGTAGGGGAGCGTTCTGTAAGCCGTTGAAGCTGGACTGTGAGGTCTGGTGGAGGTATCAGAAGTGCGAATGCTGACATAAGTAACGATAAAGCGGGTGAAAAGCCCGCTCGCCGGAAGACCAAGGGTTCCTGTCCAACGTTAATCGGGGCAGGGTGAGTCGACCCCTAAGGCGAGGCCGAAAGGCGTAGTCGATGGGAAACAGGTTAATATTCCTGTACTCGGTGTTACTGCGAAGGGGGGACGGAGAAGGCTATGTTAGCCGGGCGACGGTTGTCCCGGTTTAAGCATGTAGGCGGAGAGTTTAGGTAAATCCGGACTCTTATCTAACGCTGAGGTGTGATGACGAGGCACTACGGTGCTGAAGTAACAAATGCCCTGCTTCCAGGAAAAGCCTCTAAGCATCAGGTAACATCAAATCGTACCCCAAACCGACACAGGTGGTCAGGTAGAGAATACCAAGGCGCTTGAGAGAACTCGGGTGAAGG
>NZ_BJFN01000026.1 GCF_014189855.1 Buttiauxella sp. A111 | reverse complement strand
CATATCACCTTACCGACGCTTATCGCAGATTAGCACGTCCTTCATCGCCTCTGACTGCCAGGGCATCCACCGTGTACGCTTAGTCGCTTAACCTCACAACCCGAAGATGTCTCGTAAGACACAATCGGGGTCGTGAAAATTTGAGAGACTCGAACACACCGCTTATCTGTTCTTATTACGGAGAACAGACACAGTGTGTCGTTTCAATTTTCAGCTTGTTCCAGATTTTTAAAGAGCAAAACTTCGCAGTGAACCTTTTCAGGTACACTCTGAAGTTTTCTTAGTTTTCGCAGTAAAAGGATGGTGGAGCTATGCGGGATCGAACCGCAGACCTCCTGCGTGCAAGGCAGGCGCTCTCCCAGCTGAGCTATAACCCCATCACAAATGCTAAATCTCATTACCGGTAATTTATACTGAGACAAGGCGTGGATGGGCGAAGCATACTGTAGTATGCGAGTCGTTTCACAACGCAGTATCAGGATAAATTTGGTAGGCCTGAGTGGACTTGAACCACCGACCTCACCCTTATCAGGGGTGCGCTCTAACCACCTGAGCTACAAGCCTGCAGAGATTTTTTACTGCTTATTTTTCATCAGACAATCTGTGTGAGCACTACGCGGGTTTGTATCTTTTAGGTAAGGAGGTGATCCAACCGCAGGTTCCCCTACGGTTACCTTGTTACGACTTCACCCCAGTCATGAATCACAAAGTGGT
>NZ_BJFN01000025.1 GCF_014189855.1 Buttiauxella sp. A111 | reverse complement strand
GACAGGATATAAACTTCAGACTCGAACTGAGTGTGCGGCTTGATAGAGCCTGGCTTAGCCAGAACCTGACCACGTTCGATTTCTTCACGTTTGATACCACGCAGCAGAACACCAACGTTCTCACCAGCACGGCCTTCGTCCAGCAGTTTGCGGAACATTTCAACGCCAGTACAGGTAGACTTAGCAGTCTCTTTGATACCAACGATTTCAACTTCTTCGCCAACTTTAACGATACCGCGCTCTACACGACCGGTAACAACTGTACCACGACCGGAGATAGAGAATACGTCTTCGATTGGCAGCAGGAATGGCTTGTCGATAGCACGTTCTGGTTCTGGGATGTAAGAATCCAGGAAACCAGCCAGTTCAACGATTTTAGCTTCCCACTCTGCTTCGCCTTCCAGCGCTTTCAGAGCAGAACCACGGATGATTGGAGTATCATCACCTGGGAAATCGTACTGAGACAGAAGTTCACGAACTTCCATTTCTACCAGTTCCAGCAGCTCTTCGTCATCAACCATGTCGCATTTGTTCAGGAACACGATGATGTAAGGAACGCCAACCTGACGACCCAGCAGGATGTGCTCACGAGTCTGTGGCATCGGGCCATCAGTCGCAGCAACAACCAGGATAGCGCCGTCCATCTGAGCAGCACCGGTGATCATGTTTTTAACGTAGTCGGCGTGCCCTGGGCAGTCAACGTGCGCATAGTGGCGAGTCGGGGTGTCATATTCAACGTG
>NZ_BJFN01000024.1 GCF_014189855.1 Buttiauxella sp. A111 | reverse complement strand
GTAATGCCAGTCAGTTAAGCAACTGACTGGCATTTTTGTTCCTGGCTTTACCATATTTATGTGGCCTTTCCTTCACCACCCTCGGGAAGGCTCTTTCTCTTCTTATCGGTAACTTCACCATCTGCGCCATGCTCTCCATATCACGCATCAGTTCCGGGATCCGACCTGGCGAAGCTCCCTGCAATGTCATCAACATCCGCATCACCATTCCGCAGGATTCTGAGAAGCTCAGCTGATTCGGCCAGTAACCCTTCAGACTCCCTGCCATTTTTATCATCTGATAACGCACAAGATTGTACGCCAGCAGTACACCCCACAGCTCCTGCTCCACCAGTTCCGGCTTTTTACTCCGCAGCGTCAGTCTGCTCAGTTGCATTGTCTGTTTGATTTCCCGGTAACCCAGTTCGATTTCCCACCGATGACTGTACAGCTCTGCCATCTCCCCACCCGGATAGCGCATCGCATCCGTCATCGATGTCAGCAGATGGCAGACTTTTCCTTTCCGGGTGATGGTCAACAGTCGGGCCGTCATTTCCTCTCCGAGTTCCGGCCACTTTTTCCTCGCCTGTGGGCTGGTTTTCAGCCTCACCAGGTGGTCGCCTTTGCCCAGCTTCTGTATTTCCTCGTATTGCGCGCCTTTCTTCAGTGGGATCATCCAGTGGCGATGCTCCCCTGCCTGTTTCCAGGCGTGCAGCAGACCCAGAGAGTAGTAGCCTTTATCCAGCAGAGTCAGGGTATTATCGCCGGTCTGGTTTATCAACTGCTCTGCCAGCGTGTATTCACTTTCCTTCATCGTGCCGAAGGCGGCGGCCGTTAACAGATGGCTGGTCAGCTCCATCTGGCAGACCATTTTAACCTGAGGGTAGAGTCCGGGCTGACCGGCATAGCTCTGACGCGGGAAAGCGGCGTCGTTCTCCGCTGTGTCCGGTGTTCGCCAGACCACGCCATCCACGGCCAGCAGCGTCAGACCACACCAGTGGGGATGTGTCGTGGCACCATGCCAGAGTTGTGCAGT
>NZ_BJFN01000023.1 GCF_014189855.1 Buttiauxella sp. A111 | reverse complement strand
ACATTCAGTACGTTACCCGCCACGCTGCCGTGAGCGATATTCACCGTACCGTTGTTCACCAGGTCCTGACCGACGGTAAAGGTTTGTGCCGCACCGCTTTCATTCTGCGCGCCCACATACAGGGTGCCCAGGTTGTTCACGTTGCCTGCCACACCGCCGTAACCGGCGAGGAACGCATCCTGTGCCACGTTAACCTGGCTGCTTGCCAGCGTGACCGGAGCCGCTTCGCTGCCCAGCATCAGACCGCCTGCCTGGATATCCGTCAGACCGGTATACGCGGCATTACCGGACAACGTGACCACGCCAGCGCCCTGTTTAGTCAGGTTGCCTGTACCACTCAGGTTGTTGGTCAGCGCCCAGTTATCGGCCGCGTTCAGTACCAGTTCGCCTTCGTCAGCAATGTCCGCAGTACCTAGTTGCTGTGCCGCCGTAGCCGTCAGTTGTGAAGCTGCGTCGATGTTAAACACACCGCTGAAGCCGCTATTGTCACCGTCAAGCGTCAACTGGCTGTTCACCAGGTCCACGCTGCCTGCAGTAGCAGACAGTGCACGAGTGGCTGCTGCCACGCCATCACGGATGTTGTTGGCAACGGTACCTGCCGCATCACTGAACATCACTTTACCGGCGTTGACGATATCGCCAATACCCAGACCCGCTGCGTCATTCAGGGCAACTGTTGCCCCGTTTGCTACGGTGGTGGTCGCGCTCAGGTCTGCGTTTGCACCGTTCACGGTCAGCGTATCAGCCAGCACGTTCAGTTCGCCGCTGCCTGCCAGTGCGCCGTCAGACACACCGCCATGGATCAGGCTCAGCGCCCCGCCGTTCAGGTTAACGGTCGCATTTGCAGCCGACTGCAGGGAGCCCACGGTCTGTGCCTTGCCGTTCATGTCCAGCGCCGTATCGGCTGCCAGAGACAACACATCGGTCTGGCCCAGCACGTTATCGGCAATCATTTTCAGGGTGCCGGAACGAATATCGGTATTCCCGACATAATCGTTGAGCGTGTTGGACAACGACACGGTGTTGCCC
>NZ_BJFN01000022.1 GCF_014189855.1 Buttiauxella sp. A111 | reverse complement strand
GTCGCTGCCGCAGCTTCGGTGCATGGTTTAGCCCCGTTACATCTTCCGCGCAGGCCGACTCGACCAGTGAGCTATTACGCTTTCTTTAAATGATGGCTGCTTCTAAGCCAACATCCTGGCTGTCTGTGCCTTCCCACATCGTTTCCCACTTAACCATGACTTTGGGACCTTAGCTGGCGGTCTGGGTTGTTTCCCTCTTCACGACGGACGTTAGCACCCGCCGTGTGTCTCCCGTGATAACATTCTTCGGTATTCGTAGTTTGCATCGGGTTGGTAAGCCGGGATGGCCCCCTAGCCGAAACAGTGCTCTACCCCCGAAGATGAGTTCACGAGGCGCTACCTAAATAGCTTTCGGGGAGAACCAGCTATCTCCCGGTTTGATTGGCCTTTCACCCCCAGCCACAAGTCATCCGCTAATTTTTCAACATTAGTCGGTTCGGTCCTCCAGTTAGTGTTACCCAACCTTCAACCTGCCCATGGCTAGATCACCGGGTTTCGGGTCTATACCCTGCAACTTAACGCCCAGTTAAGACTCGGTTTCCCTGCGGCTCCCCTATACGGTTAACCTTGCTACAGAATATAAGTCGCTGACCCATTATACAAAAGGTACGCAGTCACCCCATAAAAGAGGCTCCCACTGCTTGTACGTACACGGTTTCAGGTTCTGTTTCACTCCCCTCGCCGGGGTTCTTTTCGCCTTTCCCTCACGGTACTGGTTCACTATCGGTCAGTCAGGAGTATTTAGCCTTGGAGGATGGTCCCCCCATATTCAGACAGGATACCACGTGTCCCGCCCTACTCTTCGAGTTCACAGCAAGTGCATTTTTGTGTACGGGAGTATCACCCTGTACCCTGCGACTTTCCAGACGCTTCCACTAATGCACAAACTGATTCAGACTCTGGGCTGCTCCCCGTTCGCTCGCCGCTACTGGGGGAATCTCGGTTGATTTCTTTTCCTCGGGGTACTTAGATGTTTCAGTTCCCCCGGTTCGCTTCGTTAAGCTATGTATTCACTTAACGATAGTGTGACGAATCACACTGGGTTTCCCCATTCGGAAATCGTCGGTTATAACGGTTCATATCACCTTACCGACGCTTATCGCAGATTAGCACGTCCTTCATCGCCTCTGACTGCCAGGGCATCCACCGTGTACGCTTAGTCGCTTAACCTCACAACCCGAAGATGTCTCGT
>NZ_BJFN01000021.1 GCF_014189855.1 Buttiauxella sp. A111 | reverse complement strand
CAGGGAGAATTCATCTCGGGGCAAGTTTCGCGCTTAGATGCTTTCAGCGCTTATCTTTTCCGCATTTAGCTACCGGGCAATGCCATTGGCATGACAACCCGAACACCAGTGATGCGTCCACTCCGGTCCTCTCGTACTAGGAGCAGCCCCCCTCAATTCTCCAGCGCCCACGGCAGATAGGGACCGAACTGTCTCACGACGTTCTAAACCCAGCTCGCGTACCACTTTAAATGGCGAACAGCCATACCCTTGGGACCTACTTCAGCCCCAGGATGTGATGAGCCGACATCGAGGTGCCAAACACCGCCGTCGATATGAACTCTTGGGCGGTATCAGCCTGTTATCCCCGGAGTACCTTTTATCCGTTGAGCGATGGCCCTTCCATTCAGAACCACCGGATCACTAAGACCTGCTTTCGCACCTGCTCGAGCCGTCACTCTCGCAGTCAAGCTAGCTTATGCCTTTGCACTAACCTCACGATGTCCGACCGTGATTAGCTAACCTTCGTGCTCCTCCGTTACGCTTTAGGAGGAGACCGCCCCAGTCAAACTACCCACCAGACACTGTCCGCAACCCGGATCACGGGTCTACGTTAGAACATCAAACATTAAAGGGTGGTATTTCAAGGTTGGCTCCACGCAGACTGGCGTCCACGCTTCAAAGCCTCCCACCTATCCTACACATCAAGGCTCAATGTTCAGTGTCAAGCTATAGTAAAGGTTCACGGGGTCTTTCCGTCTTGCCGCGGGTACACTGCATCTTCACAGCGATTTCAATTTCACTGAGTCTCGGGTGGAGACAGCCTGGCCATCATTACGCCATTCGTGCAGGTCGGAACTTACCCGACAAGGAATTTCGCTACCTTAGGACCGTTATAGTTACGGCCGCCGTTTACCGGGGCTTCGATCAAGAGCTTCTCCTTACGGATAACCCCATCAATTAACCTTCCGGCACCGGGCAGGCGTCACACCGTATACGTCCACTTTCGTGTTTGCACAGTGCTGTGTTTTTAATAAACAGTTGCAGCCAGCTGGTATCTTCGACTGCCTTCAGCTCCACGAGTAAATCGCTTCACCTACCGACAGCGTGCCTTCTCCCGAAGTTACGGCACCATTTTGCCTAGTTCCTTCACCCGAGTTCTCTCAAGCGCCTTGGTATTCTCTACCTGACCACCTGTGTCGGTTTGGGGTACGATTTGATGTTACCTGATGCTTAGAGGCTTTTCCTGGAAGCAGGGCATTTGTTACTTCAG
>NZ_BJFN01000020.1 GCF_014189855.1 Buttiauxella sp. A111 | reverse complement strand
TAAGCAACTGACTGGCATTTTTGTTCCTGGCTTTACCATATTTATGTGGCCTTTCCTTCACCACCCTCGGGAAGGCTCTTTCTCTTCTTATCGGTAACTTCACCATCTGCGCCATGCTCTCCATATCCCGCATCAGTTCCGGGATCCGCCCCGGTGACGCGCCCTGCAATGTCATCAACATCCGCATCACCATTCCGCAGGATTCTGAGAAGCTCAGCTGATTCGGCCAGTAACCCTTCAGGCTCCCTGCCATTTTTATCATCTGATAACGCACAAGATTGTACGCCAGCAGTACTCCCCACAACTCCTGCTCCACCAGTTCCGGCTTTTTACTCCGCAGCGTCAGCCTGCTCAGCTGCATTGTCTGCTTGATTTCCCGGTAACCCAGTTCGATTTCCCACCGATGGCTGTACAGCTCCGCCATCTCTCCACCCGGATAGCGCATCGCATCCGTCATCGATGTCAGCAGATGGCAGACTTTTCCTTTCCGGGTGACGGTCAACAGTCGGGCCGTCATTTCCTCTCCGAGTTCCGGCCACTTTTTCCGCGCCTGCGGGCTGGTTTTCAACCTCACCAGATGGTCGCCTTTTCCCAGCTTCTCTATTTCCTCGTACTGAGCGCCTTTCTTCAAGGGGATCATCCAGTGGCGATGCTCCCCTGCCTGCTTCCAGGCGTGCAGCAGACCCAGAGAGTAGTAGCCTTTATCCAGCAGGGTCAGGGTGTTATCGCCGGTCTGGTTTATCAACTGCTCTGCCAGCGTGTATTCACTTTCCTTCAACGTGCCGAAGGCGGCGGCCGTTAACAGATGGCTGGTCAGCTCCATCTGGCAGACCATTTTAACCTGAGGGTAGAGTCCGGGCTGACCGGCATAGCTCTGACGCGGGAAAGCGGCGTCGTTCTCCGCTGTGTCCGGTGTTCGCCAGACCACGCCATCCACGGCCAGCAGCGTCAGACCACACCAGTGGGGATGTGTCGTGGCACCATGCCAGAGTTGTGCAGTTTGCAGGAAAACCTGGCGAACGGCCTCGCTTCCCAGCCGCTGGCGGGCCTGGATAACGGCGCTGGGGGCGACGAAGGGGCGGTCGCCCGGCAGCATGATATCGAGCCGGTTAACGATTTGATGAAGTGGCTCTTTACGCTCCAGAGCCATACCGACGACGCACCAGACCATCATTTCCAGCGGCAGACGGCGTTTACGCACAGTGACAGTGCCGGACTCGGCAAGACAACGGGAGATGAGCTCCGGGTCAAGAAAATCCCCGAGAGAAGTCATGGGGTTACGCAGAGAGTCGTAACGTGAAACGAGATCAAGAGCCTGCCCGATATGCATAAAAAAATCCGGAAACGAAGAACATTTCCGGATTCTTACACAGCTACTGGATCGATCAACTGATCCTTAACTGATCGGCATTA
>NZ_BJFN01000019.1 GCF_014189855.1 Buttiauxella sp. A111 | reverse complement strand
TTGACTCTGAAAGAGGAAAGCGTAATATACGCCACCTCGAGTTAGCAAGCGAAAGCGCGTAACTCACTGCTCTTTAACAATTTATCAGACAATCTGTGTGGGCACTCGCAGGATTGATATCTCAGATACCTTCGGGTATCAAAAAAATATCAAGTCTTGAAGAGTGACCAAGCAGTAATTCATTTAGTTGAATTATTACGAAAGTTAATTTTTGAGCACCGCTTCACGAGTTGAAGCAAATCAAGCTTTTAATTGAAGAGTTTGATCATGGCTCAGATTGAACGCTGGCGGCAGGCCTAACACATGCAAGTCGAGCGGTAGCACAGGGAGCTTGCTCCTGGGTGACGAGCGGCGGACGGGTGAGTAATGTCTGGGAAACTGCCTGATGGAGGGGGATAACTACTGGAAACGGTAGCTAATACCGCATAACGTCTTCGGACCAAAGTGGGGGACCTTCGGGCCTCATGCCATCAGATGTGCCCAGATGGGATTAGCTAGTAGGTGAGGTAATGGCTCACCTAGGCGACGATCCCTAGCTGGTCTGAGAGGATGACCAGCCACACTGGAACTGAGACACGGTCCAGACTCCTACGGGAGGCAGCAGTGGGGAATATTGCACAATGGGCGCAAGCCTGATGCAGCCATGCCGCGTGTATGAAGAAGGCCTTCGGGTTGTAAAGTACTTTCAGCGAGGAGGAAGGCATTGTGGTTAATAACCGCAGTGATTGACGTTACTCGCAGAAGAAGCACCGGCTAACTCCGTGCCAGCAGCCGCGGTAATACGGAGGGTGCAAGCGTTAATCGGAATTACTGGGCGTAAAGCGCACGCAGGCGGTTTGTCAAGTCGGATGTGAAATCCCCGGGCTCAACCTGGGAACTGCATTCGAAACTGGCAAGCTAGAGTCTTGTAGAGGGGGGTAGAATTCCAGGTGTAGCGGTGAAATGCGTAGAGATCTGGAGGAATACCGGTGGCGAAGGCGGCCCCCTGGACAAAGACTGACGCTCAGGTGCGAAAGCGTGGGGAGCAAACAGGATTAGATACCCTGGTAGTCCACGCCGTAAACGATGTCGACTTGGAGGTTGTTCCCTTGAGGAGTGGCTTCCGGAGCTAACGCGTTAAGTCGACCGCCTGGGGAGTACGGCCGCAAGGTTAAAACTCAAATGAATTGACGGGGGCCCGCACAAGCGGTGGAGCATGTGGTTTAATTCGATGCAACGCGAAGAACCTTACCTACTCTTGACATCCACAGAATTCGGCAGAGATGCCTTAGTGCCTTCGGGAACTGTGAGACAGGTGCTGCATGGCTGTCGTCAGCTCGTGTTGTGAAATGTTGGGTTAAGTCCCGCAACGAGCGCAACCCTTATCCTTTGTTGCCAGCGGTTCGGCCGGGAACTCAAAGGAGACTGCCAGTGATAAACTGGAGGAAGGTGGGGATGACGTCAAGTCATCATGGCCCTTACGAGTAGGGCTACACACGTGCTACAATGGCGCATACAAAGAGAAGCGACCTCGCGAGAGCAAGCGGACCTCATAAAGTGCGTCGTAGTCCGGATCGGAGTCTGCAACTCGACTCCGTGAAGTCGGAATCGCTAGTAATCGTAGATCAGAATGCTACGGTGAATACGTTCCCGGGCCTTGTACACACCGCCCGTCACACCATGGGAGTGGGTTGCAAAAGAAGTAGGTAGCTTAACCTTCGGGAGGGCGCTTACCACTTTGTGATTCATGACTGGGGTGAAGTCGTAACAAGGTAACCGTAGGGGAACCTGCGGTTGGATCACCTCCTTACCTAA
>NZ_BJFN01000018.1 GCF_014189855.1 Buttiauxella sp. A111 | reverse complement strand
AGTCGTAACGTGAAACGAGATCAAGAGCCTGCCCGATATGCATAAAAAAATCCGGAAACGAAGAACATTTCCGGATTCTTACACAGCTACTGGATCGATCAACTGATCCTTAACTGATCGGCATTAGGGCCTTAGCCCCATTTTTAATTAATCATCACTGTCGGTGTAGTCTTCAACTGCGTCCGCCTGTGGTTTTCCACCGGAGAGAGTATGGAAACGCTTAGGACGCTTGATTCGCGTCATATACTTGCTCCACACACGCTCAGCTTCTGTCACTGGCTCACGTTCGCCACGGCACACAGCAACAAACAGAACTTCTTCTTCGGTACCAGGTTCACGTTTGCCAAGATCCAACTCATTGAACGCATAACCATGACGTTCTAACAGTTGGGCTTCTTTGATGGTGAAATCACCATGGCGAGCGAACCCGCGCGGATAATGTTTATTGTCGAAAAACCGATTAGTCGTCGTAAAGCTTTCCGCCATCCTGCACGCTCCTAATTCTCTTGGTCGAGCTATTTATGGCGCGGAGTATTAGTTACGCTTGACAGAGCGTCAAACAAAACATTTAAATCATAACGACAAAATTTTTTTGGGAGTGAGTCGTGGATACTGAATTACTAAAAACGTTCCTCGAAGTAAGCAGGACTCGTCATTTTGGGCGAGCTGCGGAGGCTCTTTATCTAACACAATCAGCCGTTAGCTTCAGAATTCGCCAATTAGAGAATCAGCTCGGTGTAAATCTTTTTACTCGCCATCGTAATAATATTCGTCTTACTACGGCTGGTGAACGTTTACTGCCTTACGCAGAAAATCTCATGAATATTTGGCTTGCTGCCAAGAAAGAGGTTTCCCACACATCTCAGCACAATGAACTCACGATTGGTGCCAGTGCATCACTTTGGGAATGCATGCTCTCAGAGTGGCTAGTGGCGCTCTATCAACAGCATAAAGACATGCAATTTGAAGCACGTATTTCCCAACGACAGTCGTTGGTGAAGCAGCTACATGAGCGGCAGCTTGATCTGCTGATCACAACTGAGTCACCTAAAATGGACGAATTTTCGAGCCAGTTATTGGGACATTTCAACCTGGCGCTATTTTCCGCCTCTGTGCAAAACTCTAAGGAAGGATTGACGTATTTACGTCTGGAATGGGGTCCTGATTTCCAGCAGCATGAAGTGGGGCTCATCAGCAATGATGATATTCCCGTTTTGACGACCAGCTCAGCTCAAATAGCTTGTAAGTTATTACCACAGCTCAATGGATGTTCATTTTTGCCTGTGGAATGGGCTAAAAATCGCGAAGGAATTTATCAGGTACCGGATACAACTGCGCTTTCGCGTCCACTGTATGCAATCTGGTTACAAAATAGCGATAAACAAAGCATAATCAAAGAGTTATTAAAGACACCACTCATGGCGCAGTAATGCGCTTTTGTAGTTTTTTGGGGGGGAGGTTTGAGGAATTTGGACAAAAAAAATCCTTTGCCGAAGCAAAGGATCATTATATGGCAGGGGCGGAGAGACTCGAACTCGCGACACCCGGTTTTGGAGACCGGTGCTCTACCAACTGAGCTACGCCCCTAAATAACGCTTATTATTAAGCCCGCTAATTTAGCAGGCATAATATTTTTAATAAGTGGCGGAACGGACGGGACTCGAACCCGCGACCCCCTGCGTGACAGGCAGGTATTCTAACCGACTGAACTACCGCTCCACCGAATTTCTTACAACATCAGGGTTACACCCTGATTTACTTCTTGAATTTGGAGCCTGGCAGTTCCCTACTCTCGCATGGGGAGACCCCACACTACCATCGGCGCTACGGCGTTTCACTTCTGAGTTCGGCATGGGGTCAGGTGGGACCACCGC
>NZ_BJFN01000017.1 GCF_014189855.1 Buttiauxella sp. A111 | reverse complement strand
TCGCAGCAACAACCAGGATAGCGCCGTCCATCTGAGCAGCACCGGTGATCATGTTTTTAACGTAGTCGGCGTGCCCTGGGCAGTCAACGTGCGCATAGTGGCGAGTCGGGGTGTCATATTCAACGTGGGAAGTGTTGATGGTGATACCACGAGCTTTTTCTTCTGGTGCGTTATCGATCTGGTCGAATGCACGAGCAGAACCACCGTAGGTTTTAGCCAGAACGGTAGTAATTGCTGCAGTCAGAGTGGTTTTACCATGGTCAACGTGGCCGATAGTACCGACGTTGACGTGCGGTTTTGTACGTTCAAATTTTTCTTTAGACATCGATTGTCCCTCTAAGACACGGATAAATCGGTGATATCACCACATCAACCAGGCGAAAGCCTGAATTTGTTGAATTCATTAACAGAAGAGAAACAGGAAGGATAAAGGAGGTGGTGCTGATAGGCAGATTCGAACTGCCGACCTCACCCTTACCAAGGGTGCGCTCTACCAACTGAGCTATATCAGCACATCTGGAGCGGGCAGTGGGAATCGAACCCACATCATCAGCTTGGAAGGCTGAGGTAATAGCCATTATACGATGCCCGCATCCTGGAACTCGGCTACCTGCTTGAATTCTGTATAAACTAAGGAATGGCTCCTTAGTATTCGAGTCGACTCGTTGAATCTCGTCGCCTCGGGCTACGCAGAGCGTTGCCTAAAATGGTGGTGGGGGAAGGATTCGAACCTTCGAAGTCGATGACGGCAGATTTACAGTCTGCTCCCTTTGGCCGCTCGGGAACCCCACCAAGCACTTGATGGTGCCGACTACCGGAATCGAACTGGTGACCTACTGATTACAAGTCAGTTGCTCTACCTACTGAGCTAAGTCGGCATCAAGTAGCGCGCATTCTAGGAACACCGGGCCCGCGATGCAACAAAAAAATTAAAGAAAATGCACTACCGCTTATATTTTGCGCGATAGCTCGTAAAACTGATGGATTAATCATCGTCTCAGGGTGTTTTTTGTACACGCGGATACAGTAGAGATTTACTCACACGGTCTTTGCACTCTCGATTGCACCGGCTTTGTGCGATCCTTTTACTCTTGATGTGCTTTTACTGTGCAAATTTCCTCCCCCGTTACCGAAAAAAGGGATTACATCCGCATGGATCGTTTCTTGCTTGATAAGGGGATAGGTTTGATATGCCCACCGGGGAGGGAAGTGCGATGAAAATTGTTTCTTTAAATGCCGCCACATTACCTGTGTATTGTCGAGAGCTGGGAGCATTGCTGTTGGATTCTATCGAGAGTGGCTCATCAGTGGGTTATCAGTTAGGGACGTCACGTGAAGATGCCGAGAGCGCATTCTACCGATTACGGAGTGCTCTTGATAAAGGAGATTTATTGATGTGGATTGCGCGTGATGAGCGTGGTCTGCAAGGAACCATACAACTCGAGCTCACAAATGAGTCAGACGGTTTGAATCGCGCAGTTCCAAAATTATTGCTCGTCCATCGACATGCGCGTAGGCAGGGCATAGGTAAACAGCTTATTACGGCGATGGAGAAAGCGGCCAAAGCGCATCATCGAGGATTATTGTGCCTCAATGTTCAGGCATGTACGCCAGCAGAGGCATTCTATCGCGCGCAAGGATACCGATGCTTGGGGGAGTTACCAGACTATATCTGTTCGTCAGACGGCTACTACCATGCCGCCATCATTTATTACAAACGCTTATTCGCTGTTAAACAATTTGCACAGCGCATAGCAAGTTAAAAGCAAACGACAATGTGATGCTTTCCCCTGAAAGCATCATCACTTTCTTTTTTTCTTATTATTCTCCCTCATCTGGTGTTACCCTCCTGCCCATTGTGAAAAGTAATATACGTTGCACGCCTTTGATTACCTGAGATGAGCCTCCTTTTCTCAGCCCGCGTACTACGTTCATTTTTGTCCTGAATTACAGGCAGAAGCATGCTTATGAGTAATAAAGAGCAAATGTTAACGACTCCTTATATGCAGTTCAACCGCAACCAATGGGCAGCCTTGCGCGACTCAGTACCGATGACTTTGACTGAAGGTGAAATTGCTCGGTTGAAGGGTATCAATGAGGATCTGTCTTTAGAAGAAGTGGCCGAAATTTATCTGCCGCTTTCACGTCTATTGAATTTTTATATCAGTTCAAATCTTCGCCGACAGGCTGTGTTAGAGCAGTTTCTCGGTACGAATGGGCAACGAATTCCCTACGTCATTAGCATTGCGGGAAGCGTTGCGGTAGGTAAAAGTACAACCGCTCGCGTCTTACAAGCCCTGCTTAGCCGCTGGCCTGAGCATCGTCGCGTGGAATTGATCACAACTGATGGCTTTCTGCATCCGAATAAAGTGCTGAAAGAACGCAATCTGATGAAGAAAAAGGGATTCCCGCAATCCTACGATATGCATCGTTTGGTGAAGTTCGTTTCAGACATTAAATCAGGTGCACCAAATGTCACAGCACCAGTTTACTCGCATCTGATTTATGATGTTATTCCTGATGGTGATAAAACGGTTGCTCAACCTGATATTCTAATCCTTGAGGGATTAAATGTTCTGCAAAGCGGCATGGATTATCCACACGATCCGCATCATGTATTTGTATCGGACTTCGTAGATTTTTCGATTTATGTCGATGCGCCTGAAGAGTTGCTACAGGATTGGTATATCACGCGATTCCTGAAGTTCCGTGAAGGTGCATTTACCGATCCGGACTCTTATTTCCATAGCTATGCGAAACTTTCGGAAGATGAAGCCGTTAATGTCGCATTGCAGCTCTGGAAAGAGATTAACTGGCGGAACTTAAAAGAAAATATCCTACCAACTCGTGAGCGAGCCAGCTTGATCATGACGAAAAGCGCAAATCATGAAGTGGAGTGCGTACGTCTGAGAAAATAAAAGATGGGGGATAATACCCCCCATTCGAATTAATTAACTCCGCGCAATGATATTTCACCGCCGACCCAAGGTTTAATTACGCCGTCTTGTTCTAATAACAGCCCACCTTGTTCGTTAATCCCTCTGGAAATACCATGAATTTCTCTATTACCAATAATTAACTTTACCTGGCGGTTAATAAAGTTATCCAGAGATTCCCAGCGCGGCAGGAAAGGTACTAAACCTTCCTCTTCAAATAGCTGTAATGCCTTTCGTAATTCTTTTATGATTCTAATTGCTAATGCATTACGATCTATATTAATTCCGGCTTCCTGAAGATTAATCCAGCTTTGATTAATCACATCCGTCGCCACATTTCGCATTGCAAGGTTAATACCTGCACCGATAACAATCTGCGCAGCATCACCGGTTTTGCCAGTAAGCTCAACCAGAATACCAGCAAGTTTACGATCATTCAGATACAGGTCATTTGGCCACTTAACTCTGACATCCTCAGCACCTAATTCGCGTAGCACTTCGGCTATCACAACCCCAATAACAAGGCTTAAACCAACTGTCGCCGCAGGACCTTGCTCGAGTCGCCAGAACATAGACAGGTAAAGATTGGCACCGAAGGGTGAAAACCATTGGCGTCCTCGACGTCCTCGACCAGCTTGCTGATATTCAGCAATGCAGGCATCCCCGGACTGAAGTGTTTCAAGACGATCGAGTAAATACTGATTAGTAGAGTCAATGACCGGTAGAACGGCAACTAAACCCGTATCAATCTGCGATTTTATAAATTTTTCATTAAGCAGTTGAATGGGATCTGGCAGACTGTAGCCTTTTCCTGGCACGGTAAAAACATCGACTCCCCAATCTCTTAGAGTTTGGATATGCTTATTGATAGCCGCTCGGCTCATACCAAGCTGCTCACCTAACTGCTCACCAGAATGAAACTCGCCGTCAGCAAGAATACCAATCAGCGTTAGAGGAATTTTGTTATCTTTCATGCGATGGTCTCCACAGCGCTTACTTCGCCACATGCTCCGATGAAGCGAACTTCGGGTTCCAACCATACTTTAAATTTCGCCCCGACACATTGGCGAACATGATGAGCCAGAGAAACAACATCCTTGCTTGAAGCATTCGTTTCGTTGATCAGTACCAGCGCCTGCTGTTTATGAACGGCTGCACCACCCACGTGATATCCCTTTAGTTGGCACTGGTCAATTAGCCATCCTGCAGCTAATTTAACTGAGCCGTCCGGCTGAGGATAGTGCGGTATCGTCGCGAAGACTGACAGTAACTCTGCAGCTTGCTCAGCAGTAACAACCGGATTCTTAAAGAAACTACCGGCATTACCATTAACACGTGGGTCAGGAAGTTTTGTCATTCGCATGTGGCAAACCGTATTAAAAACTTCATGTGGAGTGATATTCTCAGCGTCAAGGCGGGCCAAATCGCCATACGATAAAACTGGCTTCCACAATTTTGGTAAGCATAATCCTACAGCAACGATCGCATAGTGATTCTGATATTCATGCTTAAAAATACTGTCACGATAACCAAATTGGCACTGTGAATTATCCAGGCGATGCATCTCACCACTACGTAAATCGACACAATCAACGTATTCGCAGACGCTTTTGAGCTCGACACCGTAAGCACCAATATTCTGAATTGGTGAAGACCCAGCACATCCTGGGATTAAAGCTAAGTTCTCGAGCCCTGGCATACCTTGTTGTAAGGTATATTCAACCAGATGGTGCCAATTCTCCCCTGCACCAACATGCAAATGCCAGGCATCCTGCTTTTCTGTAACTTGTATGCCAGAAATTCGGTTTACGATTACGGTACCGGAGTAATCTTCCAGAAAGAGAACGTTACTTCCCTCACCCAGGATCAAAACGGGCATATCCCCCGCCACTGTCTCACTCCAGGCATCTTTTAACTGCTGTACTGTTTCAGCAATGACAATACGTGAAGCGTTAGCCTGAATACCAAATGTATTGAAAGGTTTAAGAGGAGTGCTCATATTGGGTATCTTTCCTGAGTTTAAACCCGGTTAGTTTACCTTATATGCCACGGGTTGGCTTGCCTGAGAGCGGATATGCAAGGGCGGTTCGGGTAAATCGCAGACAGCAAAAAGCCCTGTACGTCAGTACAGGGCTTTTACTCGTATCATCCTGATACTCGCCCCTCCGGGGCCGCCGTGACCGGCGTGCAAAATTGTTCCCGACAGTTT
>NZ_BJFN01000016.1 GCF_014189855.1 Buttiauxella sp. A111 | reverse complement strand
TATGCCTGGCGGCAGTAGCGCGGTGGTCCCACCTGACCCCATGCCGAACTCAGAAGTGAAACGCCGTAGCGCCGATGGTAGTGTGGGGTCTCCCCATGCGAGAGTAGGGAACTGCCAGGCTCCAAATTCAAGAAGTAAATCAGGGTATACCCTGATGTTGTAAGAAATTCGGTGGAGCGGTAGTTCAGTCGGTTAGAATACCTGCCTGTCACGCAGGGGGTCGCGGGTTCGAGTCCCGTCCGTTCCGCCACTTATTAAGCCCTGAGTCTTTTAGACTCAGGGCTTTTTTCTTGTCTAAAATTTAGCAAAAAATCTCCTATTGTTGCGTTTAACGCAAATATCTAGTGCGTTTATCTGTCTTTTTCAGCAAAGTTACTACCGCCATAATCCTCGTATTAACAACACATGCCCCCTAACGAGGTAAATAATGACAATTCCTGCATTTGGTTTAGGTACTTTTCGCTTAAAAGACGACGTAGTTATCGCATCAGTAAAAACAGCTTTAGAGTTGGGTTATCGCAGTATTGATACCGCACAAATCTATGACAACGAAGCGGCTGTAGGACAGGCGATTGAGGAAAGTGGTGTGACTCGTGAAGCGCTATTTATCACTACCAAAATCTGGATTGAGAATCTTGGCAAAGACAAGCTCATCCCAAGCTTGAAAGAAAGTTTACGCAAATTACGTACTGATTATGTCGATTTGGCGCTCATTCACTGGCCTTCACCAAAAGATTCCGTTCCGGTAGCAGAGTTTATGCAGGCACTTCGGGAAGCAAAAAATGAAGGTCTGACGCGCCAAATTGGTATCTCTAACTTCACCATAGACCTGATGCAACAAGCGATTGATGCAGTCGGTGTTGAGAATATTGCGACTAATCAAATTGAGCTTTCACCTTACCTGCAGAACCGCAAAGTAGTTGAGTGGGCACACGAACATGATATCCACATCACCTCTTATATGACGCTTGCGTATGGGAAAGCATTAACAGATGAAGTCATAGGCCGAATTGCTAAGAAACATGATGCAACCCCAGCGCAGGTAATTTTGGCATGGGCAATGGCGCTGGGTTACTCAGTTATTCCTTCATCTACAAAACGAGAGAATCTGCAAAGCAACCTACAAGCACAGACTCTAACTCTGGACGTAGATGATCTCGCCGCTATTGCGGCACTGGATTGCAATGATCGTCTGGTCAGCCCGGAAGGGTTGGCTCCAGACTGGGATTAATTTTCCATTACAGCCCCTGCGGGGGCTGTTGAACGTGTTCACTTAGAAAATCAATGAATGCTCGAATGCGGCTACTTACGGCCCGATCGCTGTAATACACTGCACTAAATGGCATTTCAACAGGTAAAAGCCTGTCAGCCAGTAGCTCAATGAACCGTCCTTCTGCTATTTCTTTATTAATCATATAGTCTGAAAGGCATGCGATGCCATTTCCCATCAGACAAAGCTGCTTAAGTGTTTCACCACTATTCGAGGTTATCCCCGCAGTTATGTCATAGGGCAGCCCATCTGCCTGCGCAACGGGCCACTTATTCAGGCTCTCAGTCTCTGAGAAACCAAGACAAATATGATCCTGAAGATCTTCTGCACTTTGTGGTATGCCGTACTGCGTTAAATATTCCGGAGAGGCGATAATTTTACGGCGGCTGGCAAAAAGTGGTCTGGCTCGAAGTGTGGAGTCAGTCAGCGTGCCCACGCGAATGGCCACATCTACTTTTCTCTCAATCAGGTTGATGAATGTCTCGGAAGAGATGAGCGAGAGTGTCACTTCCGGATAACGTTCGCGAAAGGGCTTAATAAGCGGCATTAAGAGATGCAGCATTACTGGCGTTGCGGCATCAATGCGTAGTAGACCACGTGGACTCTGCCGTGTTTCCATCAGCTCATTCTCTGCCGCTGCCATTTCCTGCAAAACCTGCTGCACGCGGCGGAAATAGCGTTCACCTTCCTCAGTCAGACTCAACTGGCGCGTTGTGCGATTTAGCAGACTCACACCTAATTTCATTTCTAATTTCTTTACCGAGCGGCTTACTGCTGAATTAGCCAGCTCGAGCTGAGTCGCTGCGCGGCTAAAACTTCCGCTTTCCACTACAGCGACAAAAATCGCCAGTTCATCAGAGGTCGCTTTCATTATTGCTCCTGAAGCAAAATTGTATTGAAATTTTGCATATTTTTGTTATTTAACCATCTTGCCATACTGCGTGTCATCAAAAGACACCTGCTATGGAGTAAATCATGCCTCTGGCACTACTGGCGCTGACTATCAGTGCATTCGCAATCGGTACTACCGAATTCGTTATTGTTGGGCTCGTACCCACTATTGCTGATCAACTTTCAATTTCATTGCCCTCTGCTGGGCTGTTGG
Source organism: Buttiauxella sp. A111 (assembly GCF_014189855.1). Classification (GTDB taxonomy): domain Bacteria; phylum Pseudomonadota; class Gammaproteobacteria; order Enterobacterales; family Enterobacteriaceae; genus Buttiauxella; species Buttiauxella selenatireducens. The sequence goes on along the minus strand of NZ_BJFN01000016.1, from coordinate 2,993 downwards.
TTTCAATTTATGCATTAGGTGTTGCGGTCGGTGCACCTGTATTGACTGCATTAACCGGAAAACTACCTCGTAAGCAGTTGCTGATTGGTCTGATGGTACTTTTCACCGCAGGCAATTTGTTAGCCTGGCTTTCTCCAAACTATGAAACATTAGTTATTGCTCGACTGCTGACTGGTCTGGCACACGGTGTCTTCTTCTCTGTGGGTTCTACCATTGCAACCAGCCTTGTACCTAAGGAGAAAGCAGCCTCAGCAATCGCGATTATGTTTGGTGGTTTAACCGTTGCTCTTGTGACAGGTGTTCCATTGGGGACATTTATCGGTCAGCATTTTGGATGGCGTGAAACCTTCCTCGCGGTTTCTGCCATTGGTGTCATCGCTTTAATTAGCAGCACTATTCTGATCCCTAAAAAGATCCCAACTCGAGCCGTTGCCAGTTTGAAAGATCAATTGAAAGTGATGACCCATCCGCGCCTGCTGATCATTTATGCGATAACAGCGCTGGGTTATGGCGGCGTGTTTACCGCATTTACTTTCCTGGCCCCAATGATGCAAAACCTTGCAGGTTATTCTCCAGCAGCCGTTAGTTGGATTTTATTGGGATACGGAGTCTCTGTTGCGATTGGTAATATTTGGGGTGGGAAACTTGCCGACCGTCATGGTGCTGTGTCTGCGTTAAAGTTCATTTTTACAGCACTTGCTGCATTACTGCTGGTCTTCCAGTTCACCGCGAGCTCGCATATTGGTGCTTTAGTCACTGTGTTGGTGATGGGGGTTTTCGCTTTCGGTAATGTGCCTGGATTGCAGGTGTACGTAGTGCAAAAAGCAGAGGAATACACTCCAAATGCAGTCGATGTTGCCTCTGGATTGAATATCGCCGCATTTAATATAGGGATAGCGTTAGGATCGGTTATTGGCGGTCAAACAGTGCAAAGCTTTGGTTTGGCGCAAACGCCATGGATCGGTGCGGTGATTGTTGCTGGTGCATTGCTTCTGATTAACTTAAGTGGGCGTCTCGACACGCGTCGTGAAGTTGCTATCGGTTAACCTGCACGAACAAGGCTGTTAGCAAATACTTACGGTCTTGTTCACCAATGGTTTGAATTGGTCGTTGAAACTCAGACCTAAAGTCCCTATAACTGAATGACAGCCTTCGATTTGGAGGCTTCTTTGGTTACAGAGGTCATTAGTAAAAACGTGCGCAAAAATACTTATGCCATGAGATATGTTGCCGGTCAGCCAGCAGAACGCATTCTGCCTCCTGGCTCCTTTGCAACTATCGGTCAGGCATTGCCGCCCGGAGAACCATTGCCAAGTGAAGGATCCTTAAAAGTATTAGTATGGAATATCTTCAAGCAGCAGCGAGCTGAATGGCTTTCGGTGCTGCAAAACTTCGGTAAAGATGCCCATCTGGTTTTATTGCAAGAGGCGCAAACGACTCCTGAGCTCGTTAAGTTTGCCACCAGTAATTATCTGGCTGCAGATCAGGTACCGGCGTTTGTGTTGCCGCAGCATCCTTCAGGTGTCATGACGCTGTCTGCTGCTCATCCTGTTTATTGCTGTCCATTACGTGAGCGTGAGCCGATTTTACGGCTGTCAAAATCTGCGTTAGTGACCGTTTATCCTTTGCCTGATGGCCGTCTGCTGATGGTAGTTAATATTCATGCTGTGAATTTCAGTCTGGGCGTGGATGTTTACAGCAAACAACTTGGGCCCATTGGCGATCAAATTGGTCACCATAACGGGCCGGTTATCATGGCGGGGGATTTTAATGCCTGGAGTCGCCCACGCATGAATGCGCTTTACCGCTTTGCTCGCGATATGACGTTACGCGAAGTTCGCTTCACCGATGACCATCGTCGTCGTGCTTTTGGCCGTCCACTCGATTTTGTGTTTTACCGTGGTTTAAACGTTACAGAAGCCTCTGTTCTGGTCACTCGTGCATCCGATCACAATCCTCTACTCGTCGAATTCCGTCCCGGCATACCTGAGCTTAAGTAGGGTTAGTCAGGTCTGCCAATGGGCAGACCTCGGTGCTGCCCTTACTTATAATCAACAGCAAGGACATTTCAATGACAACACAATCTCATCATGACAAAGTCAGCCAACAATTTGGTTCACAGGCAGGTGCCTATCTGACCAGCGCCGTGCATGCTTCTGGTCGCGATCTGGAGCGCCTCAGCACACGCCTGGAGGCTTTTCCTCATGCTCGGTTACTCGATATGGGATGTGGGGCAGGGCACGCGAGTTTCATTGCTGCTGCGAAGGTGAAGGAAGTTGTTGCCTACGATCTCTCCGAGCAAATGTTAGTTGTGGTGAATGAAGCGGCTAAAAGTCGTGAAATCAATAATCTCACAACCGAGCAGGGTTATGCCGAAGTCTTGCCTTTCGATGATTGCTCGTTTGATGTTGTGATAAGCCGCTATTCAGCCCACCACTGGCATGATGTCGGTAAAGCGCTGCGAGAAGTAAAGCGCGTATTGAAACCCGCTGGAGTCGTTATCTTTATGGATGTGATGTCACCAGGACACCCAGTGTTGGACATCTGGTTGCAAACGGTTGAAGCATTACGCGATACCTCACACGTGCGTAACTATTCCAGTGGTGAATGGCTGAGTCTGTTTAATGATGCAGGGCTGAGTTCGCAAAACGTGTTGTGTGACCGTTTGAATTTGGAGTTCTCAAGTTGGATTGCACGGATGAGAACACCTGCAACTCTGGCTGAGGCAATTCGTATGTATCAGCAAAGTGCATCAGATGAAGTGCAGCGCTACTATGAATTGCAGCCTGATGGCTCGTTCACCAGCGACATTATCATGCTGGAAGCCAGGCGAGCGTAAGCCATAAATAAAAAAGGCACCTTTTTAGGTAATGCCAGTCAGTTAAGCAACTGACTGGCATTTTTGTTCCTGGCTTTACCATATTTATGTGGCCTTTCCTTCACCACCCTCGGGAAGGCTCTTTCTCTTCTTATCGGTAACTTCACCATCTGCG
>NZ_BJFN01000015.1 GCF_014189855.1 Buttiauxella sp. A111 | reverse complement strand
CGTAACGTGAAACGAGATCAAGAGCCTGCCCGATATGCATAAAAAAATCCGGAAACGAAGAACATTTCCGGATTCTTACACAGCTACTGGATCGATCAACTGATCCTTAACTGATCGGCATTACCCCTCTTGCGAGGGGCTTTTTTTAGTACATCACTTTGTGACCATATTGTTCCAGAATGCCTTTTACGCGTTCCATAGTCTCTTTCTTCGGCGGATGCACACCATCAAGTTTGTACTCTTCGCCCATTGCTACCCATTTGTGCTTGCCCAACTCGTGGTACGGCAACAATTCAATTTTTTCTACGTTGCCCATATCACGCGTGAACTCGCCGAGACGATGCGCAGAATCATCATCGTCTGACCAGCCAGGAACGACGACGTATCGAATCCAGACGTTGATATTTTTATCAGAAAGGTAGCGTGCAAACTCAAGTGTACGATGATTCGACACGCCGACCAGATTCTGGTGAATCTCGTCATTCATCTGTTTCAAATCCAGCATGACCAAATCGGTCACTTCCAGTAACTCATCGATCACTGGATCGTAGCGGCGGACAAAACCGTTGGTATCGAGACACGTATGAATGCCTTCTTTGCGACAGGCGCGGAACCAGTCACGTACAAATTCTGCTTGCAGAATAGCTTCGCCACCTGAAGCTGTGACACCACCGCCAGAAGCGTTCATAAAGTGGCGATAGGTCACTACTTCCTTCATCAGATCTTCAACAGTAATCTCTTTACCGCCGTGTGTGTCCCATGTATCACGGTTGTGGCAATACAGGCAGCGCATCAGGCAGCCCTGGAAAAAGGTGATAAAACGAATACCGGGACCATCCACGGTACCGCAGGATTCAAAGGAATGAATTCGGCCAATTACTGACATTGCGGTGTTCTCTCCAGTATTGGTCCATGCTTTTAAAGCAAGAACCAGGTTGAGCGCGGTCTGTGTATAGATTGCCGCGTCGAATCAATTTTGCAGGATAACTTAAACGTAGCAGTTATCTTGCAAAACCGGTTCATACATAAGAAAAGGCCCCACCGGAGTGGAGCCTTTATTCTACGCCTTTTCAGACAAACCGTGAATTACATGGTTTGAGTGAAGGTACGGGTAATAACGTCCTGCTGTTGTTCTTTAGTCAGGGAGTTAAAACGTACAGCGTAACCAGAAACACGAATGGTCAACTGAGGATATTTCTCAGGGTGTTCCATCGCATCCAGCAGCATTTCACGGTTCATTACGTTCACGTTCAGGTGTTGACCACCTTCGATGGACGCTTCGTGGTGGAAGTAACCATCCATCAGACCCGCGAGGTTAGTCTTACGAACTTCGTCGTCTTTACCCAGTGCGTTAGGAACGATAGAGAAGGTATAAGAAATACCATCTTTAGCGTAAGCAAACGGCAGTTTAGCAACGGAAGTCAGAGAGGCAACAGCACCTTTCTGGTCACGACCGTGCATTGGGTTAGCACCTGGACCGAATGGAGCGCCAGCACGACGACCGTCTGGGGTGTTACCGGTTTTCTTACCATAAACCACGTTAGAGGTGATGGTCAGAACAGACTGAGTCGGGATAGCGTTACGGTAAGTAGTCAGTTTCTGAATTTTCTTCATGAAACGTTCTACCAGGTCAACAGCGATGTCATCTACGCGAGAATCGTTGTTACCGAACTGTGGGTATTCGCCTTCGATTTCGAAGTCTACAGCCAGACCATCTTCGTCACGAATTGGTTTAACTTTCGCGTACTTGATTGCAGACAGGGAGTCAGCTGCAACAGACAGACCTGCGATACCACAAGCCATGGTACGAACAACGTCACGGTCATGCAGAGCCATCAGAGACGCTTCGTAGCTGTATTTATCATGCATGTAGTGAATGATGTTCAGCGCGGTGACGTACTGTTTAGCCAACCAGTCCATGAAGTGATCAAGGCGATCCAGGACGTTATCGTAGTCCAGAACATCAGCCATGATTGGTGCTTCTTTAGGACCGATCTGCAGTTTCAGTTTTTCATCAACGCCGCCGTTGATTGCATACAGCATGGTTTTCGCAAGGTTTGCACGAGCACCGAAGAACTGCATTTGTTTACCAACGATCATTGGGCTTACGCAGCAAGCAATTGCGTAGTCATCGTTGTTGAAGTCAGGACGCATCAGATCATCGTTCTCGTATTGCAGAGAAGAGGTATCGATGGAGACTTTAGCAGCGAACTTCTTGAAGTTCAGTGGCAGTTTTTCAGACCACAGAATGGTGATGTTCGGCTCCGGAGAAGGACCCATGGTGTACAGGGTGTTCAGGAAGCGGAAGCTAGATTTGGTAACCAGAGTACGGCCATCTACGCCCATACCAGCGATAGATTCTGTTGCCCAGATTGGGTCACCAGAGAACAGCTCATCATACTCAGGGGTACGCAGGAAGCGAACCATACGCAGTTTCATGACCAGGTGGTCAATCATTTCCTGTGCTTCAACTTCAGTGATTTTGCCTGCTTTCAGGTCACGTTCGATGTATGCATCCAGGAAGGTGGATACACGACCGAAGGACATTGCAGCGCCGTTCTGAGATTTAACCGCAGCCAGGTAGCCGAAGTAAGTCCACTGAATAGCTTCTTGAGCGTTTTTAGCAGGACCAGAGATATCGCAGCCATATTTAGCAGCCATTTCTTTGATCTGACCCAGAGCACGGTGTTGCTCGGAGATTTCTTCACGCAGACGAATTGTCGCTTCCAGGTCTTCGCCGTTTTCCAGTTTGGATTGCAGAGAATTGAACTGAGCGAATTTGTCTTTCATCAGGAAGTCGATGCCGTACAGCGCAACGCGACGGTAGTCACCGATGATACGACCACGGCCATAAGCATCCGGCAGACCGGTGATTACGCCTGATTTACGGCAGTTCAGGATGTCTTTGGTATAAACGTCAAACACACCCTGGTTGTGGGTTTTGCGGTATTCGGTGAAGATCTTCTTCAGCATTGGGTCAAGTTCACGACCGTATACTTTGCAAGAACCTTCAACCATTTTGATGCCACCAAACGGAATAATTGCACGTTTCAGTGGAGCATCAGTTTGCAGGCCGACGATAGTTTCGAGGGACTTGTTGATGTAACCAGCATCATGAGAGGTGATGGTGGAAGCGAGGTCAGTGTCGAAATCAACAGGCGCGTGAGTGCGGTTTTCCTGTTTAACACCTTCCATGACGTTGTCCCACAGCGTGGTAGTTGCTTCAGTAGCACCTGCCAGGAAGGATTCGTCACCCTCGTAAGGGGTGTAGTTTTTCTGAATAAAGTCACGCACGTTGACTTCATTCTGCCATTCACCTTTGGCAAAACCTTCCCAGGCTGTGGCTAACTTCTCATTAAGCTCGGACATTTAACACCTACCTTCTAATGTGGATTTCTTATTCCCTACACGTTGGTTAGCACTTAGTGCTTATCGCCACCGCGCAGATAAATTACCCAGTACGTCAACCCAACCAGTACGCCGCCACCGATAATGTTCCCGATAGTGACTGGGATCAGGTTGTCGGTGATGAAGTTCAACACGGTCAAGTGAGAGAAATTGTCCGGAGACGACCCTACTGCAGTCCAGAACTCCGGGCTTGCAAAGTTGCGTACTACGATACCCAAAGGGATCATGAACATGTTTGCGATACTGTGCTCAAAACCACAAGCAACAAACATGGCGACCGGGAGAATCATAGCAAACATCTTGTCCATCAAAGTGCGGCCAGAGTAGCTCATCCAGACAGCCAGACAGACCATCAGGTTAGCTAAAATACCGAGGCACACAGCTTCAACAAAAGTGTGATGCATTTTGTGGTCTGCGGTTTGTAACACATTCAGACCCCACGCACCGTTGGCAGTCATATACATACCTGACAACCAAATCAATGCGACGAACATCAACGCGCCAAACAGGTTACCGACATAAACGTTAATCCAGTTCTTCGCGAGTTGACCCCATGTGATACGTCCACTGGCTTTAGCGACCACAATTAACACCGTAGAGGTGAACAGGTCGGCGCCGCAGATAACGCAGAGGATAAGCCCCAGGGAGAAGCAAGTACCGCCAATTAGCTTTGCAATCCCAAATGGGATGGTTGCAGTGCCGGTTGTGGCAGTGATGTAAAAGACAAAGGCAATCGAGATGAACATGCCCGCGGTGATCGCTAAATAAAACGTGGTCAGCGGGTGTTTAGTTGCTTTATAGACGCCAACATCTTCGGCGACTTTAGCCATAGCGGCTGGGAGCAATAGATCAAAAGGGTTGTCAGCTTTCACACTAACTCTCTCTTATTTAATTCGGCGACGAGATACTAACAAAGCATTATAGAGTAAAATTTGATATGGATCATATCTCGCCAAGCTTATAGGCCTGAAAAAAGCAGGTGATTACCTGTTTTTCAGTTTAAATTGTTGATTTTAATAATAAAAATAAAGTTTAAAATTTATAATGTAATTTGATATTTAGCCTTTAAGCTCCTGTGTCAGGTTAATTAGAATGGAGTATTTCAGTAATTTCGCAACATTATTTGTAGCTTAAAATAATAATATTTCACCAATATTTAACTATTGAGTCACAAATGAAATTATTACGCGGCCAATAAAAACACGGGGCAATAAAAAATTGCCCCGTAATATAGCGTAAACCTTAAGGTTTACGCAGCTTGAGTTTTAGTTTGTGGCTTTATTTCCAGAAAGCCGCTTTTGCGCGTTGCAGTTTTTCATATGCTGCTAACAACGCCTGATGGGCTGGGAAGGCTTTCAAATCGCTGTCGACGGCTTGCAGGCCATAGAATGGTGCTTCACCACTCAATGCAGCACTTGCTGCTTCTACTGTTTCTGCGCCATACATACGAATGAAGGCATTCAGATACTGCAACGGCTGGCGATCTTCTTCAATTGCAAGCAGCAATAACGTTTGCAGGCAACGATAGTAGTTAGCACGTTCAGCGCTGAAAATAGACGCGTTGAACTCCATCGTCCACTCTGTCCAGATCAGCGCCTGTTCAGTGTCACCGCCGGCCAGTGCCAGCATCGCTTTCAATTCACCGATACGTAAGGTGTACCAGCCATTGTCTTTACCTGTCGCCAGACCCAGCAACTCACGTACACGGGTAAAATCATCGTGGCCTTCTTCATCTAATTGAGAGATGAGATCCAGATAATCTTGCCTCTCCCACTCACTTCCAGGCAGCGCCAGAATAGTGTCACGCAGGTGATAGCCCATATTATTGTTAGCCAGCAGCAGGTCTTCTGCAGGATAAATATCGGACATACCAGGCACGATGATACGGCAAGCGTAAACGTCTAAATGCTGGTAGTCAGCGATGTAAACTTCTTGATCTTCTGCGTTGAAAATCGCCATCAACGTGGCAAATTCTTCTTCAGTGGTTCCAGAGAAGTTCCAGTCAACAAATGGGTAGTCAGCATCTTGCTTGAACATATCCCAGGAGATCAGACCGCTGGAGTCGATAAAGTGAGTTTCCAGGTTGGCATGTTCAGCAACTTCTTCGTCGTCAAACGTTGGTGGAGTGAACACGTCAAGATCCTTCAGGCCACGACCCTGAAGCAGTTCTGTTACCGTACGCTCCAGTGCCACGCCAAAGTCTGGATGTGCGCCGAATGAGGCAAAGCAAGTGCCATTGGCTGGATTGAACAGTACAACGCAGATAACGGGATATTTGCCGCCTAATGAACCGTCATAAGCGAAGATAGGGAAGCCTTCAGCTTCCAGTGTCGCAATTGACTCCACTACGCCAGGATAGCGAGCCAGCACTTCTTGTGGAATTTCTGGCAGGCTGATGCTTTCAGCAATAATGCGATTCTTAATGTGGCGCTCGAAGACTTCCGACAGCCCCTGTACGCGAGCTTCGTTTGCGGTATTCCCGGCAGACATTCCGTTTGAAACGTACAGGTTGCCGATAATGTTCATCGGAATATAGACGGTTTCTTGATCGGACTGACGGGTAAATGGCAGGGCGCAGATACCACGCTCTTCATTACCTGACTGCAAATCGATAAGCATACCCGCGGTGACTTCATTTTCAGGATCGTAAAACGAGCGCAGGCGATCGTCGAGAATACCTTCTGGTAACTGTTCGTTTTCTGGAATTGGGAACCACTTCTCGTTTGGATAATGCACAAACGGGCCATTGGCGATGGTCTTGCCCAACCAGAAATCAGCGAAGAAATAGTTTGTCGACAGACGTTCGAAATATTCACCCAGAGCGGAAGCTAACGCAGCTTTTTTAGTTGCACCTTTACCATTGGTAAAGCACAACGCGCTGTCTTTATCACGGATATGAACCGACCAGACGTTAGGGACCGGGTTTAACCAGGAGGCTTCTTCAATATTAAAGCCAAGGTCGGCGAGCTTGGTCTGGAAGCGAGCGATGGAATCTTCCAGTGCGGCATCTTTGCCAGGAATAAAGGTTTGAGTCATGAGGTTTCACTTTTGTCGTACGCAAAGCGCGCAATGATACGGGTTTTAGCAGACTGACGCCATTGTCAGCAGCAAGCAGGCGGCAATAGCATAACAGGCTATGCTTACTGTCAGTAACCTACTGTTATGGCGGTAAAAATGAAGACCTTTGATCTCCAGCGGATGGCTTTAAACGACGTCCCACTCGATTTCCTTTGGGAAGTCGCTTTTCGCAGCCTCTACACCTTTATATTGGTGTTTCTGTTTTTAAAGATAACGGGACGACGTGGCGTTCGGCAGATGTCTTTGTTTGAAGTGTTGATAATCTTAACCCTTGGCTCGGCGGCTGGGGATGTGGCGTTTTATCATGACGTACCGATGTTACCGGTACTGATTGTTTTCGTCACGTTGGGCCTGCTATATCGTTTGGTGATGTGGCTGATGAGTCACAGCGAAAAACTTGAAAACCTGTTTGAGGGCAAACCTTCAGTCATTATCGAGGAAGGGGAGTTTTCCTGGGAAAAAATGAAGTCGCAAAACATGACGGAATTTGAGTTTTTTATGGAACTTCGCTTGCTGGGCGTCGAGCACCTTGGGCAAGTCCGTCTGGCGATACTGGAAACCAATGGCCAAATAAGCGTCTATTTCTTCCCTGATAAACTCGTCAGACCGGGTTTACCTATTTTGCCCGAGCACTGCTGTGAACGATTCATCAAAATGCCAGAAGATGCTGATTATGCTTGTATCCATTGCAGTGAAGTCATTACGTTGAAGGCCGGCGACGAATCCACTTGCCCGCGCTGTACTCATAAAGTTTGGGTAAAGGCCAGTACCGCCTCGAGAGTGACCTGACGGGAATATATCGGGTGTTTCATGCAGTGACTGGTTGATTCTGTTGTGTGATTTTGCGCACATTACTCGGTCTTGCCTGATTAACCATTGCAGCCTCTTCATCTGAGTGATAAAACCGATCTCGTGAAAAATCTTATTGCTCTAAGCGTGGTGAGGGGAAATGACTCAGGTATACAATTTTAGTTCCGGCCCGGCGATGCTACCGGCTGATGTGCTTCGTCGTGCGCAAAGTGAGCTTTGCGACTGGCAAGGTTTAGGCACCTCCGTTATGGAGATAAGCCACCGTGGTAAAGAGTTTATTCAGGTGGCTGTTGAAGCTGAAAAAGATTTTCGTGATCTGCTGCAAATCCCCTCGAACTACAAAGTTTTGTTCTGTCACGGTGGCGGTCGCGGTCAATTCGCTGGCGTACCTTTAAATTTGCTGGGTGACAAAACGACCGCTGATTATGTGGATGGTGGTTACTGGGCAAGCAGTGCAGTAAAAGAAGCGCATAAATACTGCACCCCAAATGTTATTGATGCGAAAGTGTCGGTTGACGGCTTGCGCGCACTCAAGCCGATGAGCGAATGGCAGGTTTCTGAAGATAGTGCTTACCTGCATTACTGCCCGAATGAAACCATCGATGGCATCGCCACTCACGAAACGCCAGATTTTGGCGATAAAGTTGTGGTTGCGGACTTCTCATCCTCCATTTTGTCGCACTCGCTGGACATTAGCCGTTTTGGCGTAATTTACGCGGGCGCACAGAAAAACATCGGCCCGGCAGGTTTAACGCTGGTTATCGTGCGTGAAGATTTGCTCGGCAAGGCGCACAAAGCGTGCCCGTCCATTCTTGACTACACCGTGCTAAATGAAAACGAATCCATGTTCAACACTCCGCCTACCTTTGCCTGGTATCTGTCAGGTTTGGTCTTTAAATGGCTGAAAGAACAAGGCGGTGTGGAAGTCATGGATAAAATCAACCGTGAGAAAGCCAGCCTGTTATACAGCGTGATTGATAAAAGCGATTTCTATCGTAACGATGTTGCGCCTGCCAACCGTTCACGTATGAACGTACCGTTCCAGTTGGCTGATAGTGCACTGGATAAAGTCTTCCTTGAAGAGTCGTTTGCTGCCGGTTTGCATGCATTGAAAGGCCACCGTGTTGTGGGTGGGATGCGTGCCTCTATCTACAATGCGATGCCACTTGAAGGCGTTAAAGCGTTAACTGCTTTCATGGTCGACTTCGAACGTCGCCACGGTTAATCGTTGCTCGTTGTTATTCTCCCCGCGACTTGGCTCGCGGGGTTTTTATTCTGTTTGAGTTGAGAGTATTTTCCCCATGCTGGAATCCCTGACGTTACAACCCATCGCACTGGTCGACGGCACGATTAACCTTCCTGGTTCAAAAAGTGTGTCTAACCGCGCGCTGCTGCTTGCTGCATTGGCGCATGGCACCACTGAATTGACTAATTTGCTCGATAGCGACGATGTACGCCATATGCTCAACGCGCTGAAAGCATTGGGAGTCAGCTATACACTTTCTGCCGATCGTACGCGTTGCGAAGTCACTGGCATGGGCGGCCCATTGCATTCGACAGGTGAGTTGGAATTGTTCTTAGGTAATGCAGGGACTGCAATGCGTCCGCTTGCGGCGGCATTGTGCCTGGGAAGCAACAATATTGTGCTGACCGGTGAACCACGCATGAAAGAGCGTCCGATTGGCCATCTGGTTGATGCTTTGCGCCAGGGTGGCGCTCAGATTGACTATCTGGAACAAGAAAATTATCCACCGTTGCGTTTACGCGGCGGTTTTAGCGGTGGCCAGGTAGCTGTCGATGGCAGTGTTTCCAGCCAGTTCTTGACGGCGCTTTTAATGACGGCACCGTTGGCGAAAAACGACACTGAAATCACTATCAAAGGTGAGTTGGTATCAAAACCGTATATCGACATCACTTTACATCTAATGAAAACCTTCGGTGTGGATGTGGAAAACCGCGACTACCGTAGTTTTGTCATTCGTGGTAGCCAGCAGTATGTCTCCCCTGGCGCTTATTTGGTAGAAGGTGATGCCTCTTCGGCTTCTTACTTCCTGGCTGCCGGTGCCATTAAAGGCGGTACGGTAAAAGTAACGGGTATCGGTCGCAACAGTGTCCAGGGTGACATTCGCTTTGCCGATGTACTGGAAAAAATGGGCGCTAAAGTGACCTGGGGCGATGATTTCATCTCCTGCGAACGTGGTGAACTCAATGCTATCGATATGGACATGAACCATATCCCTGATGCGGCAATGACTATCGCTACTGCTGCCTTATTTGCCAAAGGCACCACCACGCTGCGCAATATTTATAACTGGCGTGTAAAAGAGACTGACCGACTGAGCGCGATGGCGACTGAACTGCGTAAAGTGGGAGCCGTAGTGGAGGAAGGGGAGGATTACATCACTGTGACTCCGCCAGCCCAGCTACAAATTGCTGAAATCGGAACATATAACGATCACCGTATGGCGATGTGTTTCTCGCTGGTGGCGTTGTCAGACACACAGGTCACTATCCTTGACCCGAAATGTACCGCAAAAACCTTCCCGGACTATTTCGAGCAGTTAGCGCGCATTAGTACATTAGCGTAAGTACATTGACATAATATCCTAAGCGACGCTCCGGTCAGATTAACAGCCGGGGCGTGTTCCTCTGTGTAATACCGCACTTGTGCAACTCCGAATTCGAATCCCCCTCTTGTATTGCATCAGTCTATTCCGCTGTTAACCTCTTTAAGATTTACTTTATAAATCATTGAGTTGTTTTGATTATGATTAGTCAACGGAAGATAATTATGAAGAATGTTAAAGCAGTATTGCTGATTACTCTGATAGCGGGTGTTCTGGCGGGATGTAAGAACATGAACGGCGACAAGCTGGCAAGTTCGACCATGTCAGCTTATAAAGCGGCAACATTGAGTGACGCAGACGTTAAAGCTATATCAAATAATTCCTGCAAAGAGATGGATAGCGAAAGCCAGATTGCAGGCAAGTCAAGCAAGTACACGAAGCGTCTTAATAAAATCGCCAAATCACTGGGTAACCAAATTAATGGCACGCCAGTCAACTACAAAGTGTATTTGACCAGTGATGTGAATGCCTGGGCCATGGCAAACGGCTGCGTACGCGTTTACAGCGGCCTGATGGACATGATGTCTGACAACGAAGTTGAAGGCGTGTTAGGGCATGAAATGGGGCATGTTGCTCTGGGTCATTCGCTTGAAAAAATGCAAACGGCTTATGCCACAATGGCCGCTCGTGATGCCATTTCTGCAACCAGTGGTGTTGCTTCCCAGCTCTCCCAGTCGCAGCTCGGTGATTTGGCGGAAGGTGTCATTAATGCCACATTCTCACGTAGTGAAGAGTCGGAAGCTGATGACTTCTCTTACGATTTGCTGAAAAAACGCAAAATTAATACCCAGGGACTCGCTTCCAGTTTTGACAAACTGGCAACGCTCAGTGGTGGAGAATCAAAATCGATGTTTAATTCACACCCACCTTCAACTGAACGAGCTCAGCATATTCGTGATCGCATAGCAGCTGATAAAAAATAATCACCCTCTCTGATTTTGGGGCTGGTTTTTACCAGCCCTGCTTCCAGTCGCACAATTATTCTACACTTAGCCTCATTAACGACGATAATTGGCAGGAAAGATAACGGTCAGGATTGTGGCGGCGTATAATATGCGGCGTTTCTATTTTAGGTCCGCAATTCCAGCGAGAGGAGAGTACGATGACGGCACCCGCCCCGGTAATAACGATTGATGGCCCAAGCGGCGCAGGTAAAGGCACGCTGTGTAAAGCTATGGCGGAAGCGTTGCAATGGCATCTGCTTGATTCTGGAGCAATTTATCGAGTTCTGGCATTAGCGGCTTTGCATCACCAGGTTGATGTGACTTCTGAGGACGCGTTGGTTCCCCTGGCAGCACACCTTGACGTGCGCTTTGTTGCCAACAATGGCAATCTGGAAGTTATCCTCGAAGGGGAAGATGTTAGCGCCGAAATCCGTACTCAGGAAGTGGCTAATGCTGCCTCTCAAGTTGCTGCTTTTCCTCGTGTGCGTGAAGCGTTATTGCGCCGTCAACGCGCATTCAGAGATGCGCCTGGCCTGATTGCTGATGGTCGAGATATGGGGACCGTCGTTTTCCCTGATGCACCAGTAAAAATTTTCCTTGATGCATCTTCTGAAGAGCGTGCTCACCGACGTATGCTACAGTTGCAGGAGAAGGGCTTTAGTGTTAACTTTGAGCGCCTTTTGGCAGAAATTAAAGAACGTGATGACCGTGACCGCAACCGTGCAATAGCACCGTTAGTCCCAGCTGCTGATGCGCTGGTGCTGGATTCTACCAGTATGTCCATTGACGATGTCATCAAACAAGCGCTGACATATGCGCAGAAAATTTTAACACCAGCGCAATAGAGAATATTGCGCTGGTGAAAGTTTTGTCATATTTGTCATGATATTGCCATAGTGGTATCCTGACATATCGGGTAGTTTTTTACCCCTGTAACCTAAACCCTGTCGGCATGGAGCCAATGGCGGGGTATGTGAAACAACCCCATTCGGCGGGATGCTAAATGGACGTTAAACTAAAGAACCTTGAAGATTAACAACATGACTGAATCTTTCGCTCAACTCTTTGAAGAATCCCTGAAAACAATCGAAACCCGTCCGGGTTCCATCGTTCGTGGCGTTGTAGTTGCTATCGACAAAGACGTAGTACTGGTTGACGCCGGTCTGAAATCTGAGTCTGCAATTCCAGCCGAGCAGTTTAAAAATGCTGCTGGCGAACTGGAAATCCAGGTTGGTGACGAAGTTGATGTTGCTCTGGACGCTGTTGAAGATGGCTTTGGCGAAACTCTGCTGTCCCGTGAAAAAGCTAAGCGTCACGAAGCTTGGATCACGCTGGAAAAAGCTTACGAAGAAGCTGAGACTGTGGTCGGTGTTATCAACGGCAAAGTTAAGGGTGGCTTCACTGTAGAGCTGAACGGTATTCGTGCGTTCCTGCCAGGTTCCCTGGTTGATGTTCGTCCGGTACGTGACACTCTGCACCTGGAAGGCAAAGAGCTTGAGTTCAAAGTCATCAAGCTGGACCAGAAGCGTAACAACGTTGTTGTTTCTCGTCGTGCAGTTATCGAATCTGAAAACAGCGCAGAACGTGATCAACTGCTGGAAAACCTGCAAGAAGGCATGGAAGTTAAAGGTATCGTTAAGAACCTTACTGACTACGGTGCATTCGTTGATCTGGGCGGCGTTGACGGCCTGCTGCACATCACTGATATGGCATGGAAACGCGTTAAGCATCCAAGCGAAATCGTGAATGTTGGCGATGAAATTACCGTTAAAGTACTGAAGTTCGACCGTGAGCGTACTCGTGTGTCTCTGGGTCTGAAACAACTGGGCGAAGATCCATGGGTCGCTATCGCTAAGCGTTATCCAGAAGGTACCAAACTGACTGGTCGCGTGACTAACCTGACTGATTACGGCTGCTTCGTAGAAATCGAAGAAGGCGTTGAAGGTCTGGTTCACGTTTCCGAAATGGATTGGACCAACAAAAACATCCACCCATCCAAAGTTGTTAACGTTGGTGATGTAGTGGAAGTTATGGTTCTGGATATCGACGAAGAACGTCGTCGTATCTCCCTGGGTCTGAAGCAGTGCAAATCTAACCCATGGCAGCTGTTCGCTGAAACCCACAACAAGGGCGACCGCGTTGAAGGTAAAATCAAGTCTATCACTGACTTCGGTATCTTCATCGGCCTGGACGGTGGCATCGACGGCCTGGTTCACCTGTCTGATATCTCCTGGAACGTTACAGGCGAAGAAGCAGTTCGTGAATACAAGAAAGGCGACGAAATCGCGGCTGTGGTTCTGCAAGTTGACGCAGAGCGTGAGCGTATCTCCCTGGGTGTTAAACAACTCGCAGAAGATCCGTTCAACAACTACGTTGCACTGAACAAGAAAGGTACTATCGTTACTGGTAAAGTAACAGCAGTTGACGCGAAAGGTGCTACAGTTGAATTAGCAGATGGCGTAGAAGGCTACCTGCGTGCTTCTGAAGCTTCCCGTGACCGCGTTGAAGATGCAACTCTGGTTCTGAGCGTAGGCGACGACGTTGAAGCTAAATTCACTGGCGTTGACCGTAAAAACCGTGTTGTAAGCCTGTCTGTTCGTGCTAAGGACGAAGCTGACGAGAAAGATGCAATCGCTTCTGTTAACAACAAACAGGAAGATGCACCGAACTTCTCTAACGCTATGGCTGAAGCATTCAAAGCAGCTAAAGGCGAGTAATCGTCTGAGCACTAAATCAGGGCGGCTACGGCCGCCCTTGTTCGATTGATAGCTGTAAGTTAATTTTCCTGAAAGGAAACCGGAGGAATCATGACCAAGTCAGAATTGATAGAAAGACTTGCAACTTCGCAATCTCACATCCCGGCGAAAGCTGTAGAAGATGCAGTGAAAGAGATGCTGGAGCATATGGCCTCTACACTCGCCCAAGGTGAGCGTATTGAAATCCGGGGTTTCGGCAGTTTTTCCTTACACTATCGCGCACCTCGCACCGGACGTAATCCAAAAACTGGCGATAAAGTTGATCTGGAAGGTAAGTACGTTCCACACTTTAAACCAGGTAAAGAATTACGTGACCGCGCCAATATTTACGGTAATTAAATCTTCGGATTTAATCCTCAAAAACGGCACCTACGGGTGTAATGCCGATCAGTTAAGGATCAGTTGATCGATCCAGTAGCTGTGTAAGAATCCGGAAATGTTCTTCGTTTCCGGATTTTTTTATGCATATCGGGCAGGCTCTTGATCTCGTTTCACGTTACG
>NZ_BJFN01000014.1 GCF_014189855.1 Buttiauxella sp. A111 | reverse complement strand
GGTGGCGTATATTACGCTTTCCTCTTTCAGAGTCAACCCTTAATTTCAGGATATTTGACTCTCATCGCCGCCGTTACTCTGTGATGTTGTTCACATGTTCCGTGTCGATGGAGGCGCATTATAGGGATCTCTTTTTATTGCACAAGCCTTTTTTCGATCTTTCCTGCTGACTGTTTAGTTTTCGCCCTTTTCGCTGCGATCGTGTTCGATCTGGCCTGTTTTCGATGCTTTACCTCCTTGCCATCGGTTCAGAAAGCAGCCAGAGTCTATCTACGAAGAGAACTTTCAGAGGTGTTTATGTCCGCAGTATTACGACCTTTCCAAAAAACTTATCCTGAAATTGGCCAACGCGTGATGCTTGATGATTCAAGTGTTGTGATTGGTGACGTACGTCTTGCCGATGATGTGAGCATTTGGCCGTTAGTTGCCATTCGCGGAGACGTTAACTATGTGGTAATTGGCGCACGTAGCAATATCCAGGATGGTAGCGTGTTACATGTCACACATAAATCATCCTATAAGCCCGAGGGGAATCCTCTTGTTGTCGGCGAAGATGTGACGGTTGGGCACAAGGTCATGCTACACGGCTGCACTATTGGTAATCGCGTGCTTGTCGGAATGGGATCAATTTTGTTGGATGGGGTAGTAATAGAAGATGATGTCATGATCGGGGCGGGAAGTTTGGTACCGCAAAACAAGCGTCTTGCAAGTGGCTACCTTTATCTTGGCAGCCCCGTTAAACAAATTCGCCCTCTTACACCTGAAGAATTAGAAGGTTTAACATACTCTGCGAATAACTATGTTCGCTGGAAGGATGAATATCTCGCTCAGGAAAGCCAAATCCAGCCTTGAGCATCTTCCTGGCCTTTTTCAATCAGCGCTTCAGCCTCTTCTTCAAGATCCCAACGATTTAGACGAAAGAGCTCGAGCCATTTCTCTTTATTATCGCCACCATAACGGCTGGCGATAATCTCGGCGGTAATACCGCACATCACTTGAAAGCCATTGACTAAAGCAGGGAAGCAAATAGCATGACGCTGATCGTCCCATTCGTCACGATCGGGAAATTGGATGGCCTGGTTCACTGTGACATTTCCAGCTTTAGCTTCTCTATTACTGGTGTGATTTCAGGTAACACACCGTGCCACAAGAAAAATGCATGTGCAGCCTGGCCCACCAGCATTCCTAAGCCATCAGCATAATGCTGAACGCCGTGTTGTTTGCACCAACTCAAGAAAGGTGTTTCGCCCTTTTGATAAAACATGTCATAGCAATAGACATTATGAGAAAGCACAGATGCAGGGATTGAGGGAATATCGCCAGCTATTCCGCTCGAAGTGGCATTAATAATGAGGTCAAATTCATGGCCATCCAATTCAATCTGCTCTAATGCTTGAACACTTCCCATATGGTTAAACAACTGAGCGAGTTCTTTTGCCCGCGAGTAAGTTCGGTTGGTTATCGTCACAGCGCAGTCTAGCGAAAGCAATGGCAGCAATACTCCCCTGGCAGCGCCACCAGCGCCAAGCAGTAAAATACGGTAGCCGGATTTAATTAAAGATAGACGCTCCAAATCGGTTAGCAGTCCAATCCCATCGGTGTTATCACCCAACAGACGACCATCTTCCAGGCGCTTAAGGGTATTTACCGCTCCCGCTAACGCGGCACGTTCGGTCAACTCATCTGCACGCAAGTATGCTTGTTCTTTGAAAGGAACCGTAATGTTGATTCCTTTACCGCCCGATTGAAAAAACTGCTCAAGCGTTTCTATAAAAGCATCAACTGGCGCAAGAACACGACCATATGGATGCTTAATGTTTAATTGCTCAGCAAACATCTTATGGATTTGCGGTGACTTACTGTGCTGAATTGGGTTACCAAATACGGCAAAGACTTCCATTATTTACCCCTGGCGGAACAGTTCGCCGGTCAAAGCGTCACGAATTTCTGAAGGATTCTGCCGGCCTCCGGTATCCCCTCGCAGTACCGGGAAGTCATCGCCAAATTGCGTGACGACTTCATCCGCAGTACGACACGGTGGTAAACCAGATAGATTGGCACTGGTAGAAACCAGGGGCTTGCCATAAGCAAGGCATAGCTCGCGTACCAAAGGATGATCCGTCACTCTCACTGCTAAGGAATCAAATCGCCCGGTTAACCAGCGCGGTGTTGAAGGCAGCGCAGGAAAGACAAAGGTCACCGGTCCTGGCCAGCAAGAAAACACCTCTTCTCGCTGCTTTTGCGACAGAACGGCACTATCTATATAAGGAATAAGTTGCTCATAAGACGCAGCTATCAGAATCAGGCCTTTATCTACAGGCCGATGTTTTAAATCAAGCAAGCGCGTGACTGCCAGCTCACTGTCAGGATCACAACCCACGCCAAAAACAGCTTCGGTTGGATAAGCGATGACTTGTTGTTGTTTCAGGGCGGCAACGATCTCTTGGAGTTGCTCTGTTTGCAGGTTTGTCTTCACAAGCTTTATTCCGCCGTTACCGGCTTTCCACATTGTTTGCTGGCACAGAATTGTTTCAATCCTTGCGCCGTTTTCTTTTCGATAAGTAAAGGATAGTGACACGCAGGGCATTCGCCTGCCACTGGTTTGCTATTAATGACGAACTGACATGTCGGAAAGCTATCGCATGACCAAAAGGTTTTGCCAAACCGAGAACGTCGTTGGACTAATTGCCCTTGTTGGCATTGCGGACAACTGATAGCAGTTTCATCAGGTTTGTCGATAACTTCAGTGTGCGCACATGTTGGATAGTTACTGCAGGCGATAAACATCCCAAAGCGGCCCTGCCGCAAGACGAGGTTTTCCTGACATACAGGGCAGAGTTGGCCTTCAAGCACTTTGACCACATGGCCATCTGCCAGGCTTTTTAACGGGCGCACATAATCACATTCCGGATAATGGGAACAGCCAAGAAAAGGGCCGTGTTTACCGGAACGAATGACTAACCCTGCCCCGCATTGGGGACAGGGTTCATTTTTAGGCACAGTGAACAGTGCTGATTTGGTCATAACATCTCATGCTGCGACTTTTATTTAGTGCAGCATACCTTCATTTACTTCGAAGAGTAATTCTTCCATTTGCTGATAAGCGTTTTCACAACCAGGAATATTGAATAGCACCATAAGCACGACCCACTTTAAATCTTCCAGCTCGAACTCGGCAGTGTCTAAAGCTAATACTCTTTCAATGACCATTTCACGGGTTTCGAGGTTTAGCACCTGAATCTGTTCCAGGAACAGTAAAAACCCCCGACAAGATGCATCAAGTCGCTGACATTCTTCTGCGGTATACATACGCATAGAAAGCGGGTCAGCAGCCAATTGCATGGGTTCAGCAAGACCATCTTGATAGTCAGCCAACTTTTCAAGCCACACAAGCGCGTTATAAATGTCTTCGTGATCAAAACCAGCATCGGAGAGATCACGCGTCAATTTATCTTGATCAACTCGCATTTCCACTTCGTTATGGATGTAGGTTTCAAATAAGTACATTAGTACGTCGAACATGGCATGCCCTCCTTAATCGGACATAGCCGCCGGGTACAGCTGCGATCCACCCTGCTAACTCCAATTCGAGCAGTTGAGCTACTGTCACTGGCACAGGTTGGCTGGCACGTTCAGCGACGACGTCAACAGGTGTAACCTCATCTCCTACGTTAGCCAACAGCTCAGGAAATGGCAATGTACGAACCCCTTCATTCTGTGAATATATTAGTGCTTTGTGAGGTGAAGGAAGCCAATGCAGTTCACTTTCCAGGTGCTCGAGGATGTCAGAGGGATGGCTCACCAGTGTAGCGCCCTGCTTTATCAACCAGTGTGGCCCCTCACTCCCCGGGCTACCGACTGCACCCGGTAATGCAAATAATTCCCTACCTTGTTCAATTGCATAACGAGCAGTGACCAGTGATCCACTCCGCTCGCTGGCTTCCACAACAAATACAGCTCGGCTCAACCCACTGATAATACGGTTTCTGCGAGGGAAATTACCCGGCCAGGGCGTAGTTTCGAGGGGGAATTCTGAGATGACTGTGCCACCTTCAGCAACAATCTGCTCGGCCAATGATTTATGGCGTTTGGGATAAATACTGGCCAGACCATTTCCCAATACCGCCACTGTCTTTCCGTGACAACTCAACGCCGCACGATGAGCAACTGCATCTATGCCCAGCGCCAAACCACTGGTTATCGTCAATCCCGCGATGGCAAGAGGTTCACAAAACATCCTGCACCACCGTTCCCCATACAATGAAAGATTACGGCTTCCCACCACAGCGAGTTGATTACTGGAAAGAAGCTCAATATTGCCCGCGACAAATAGCGCTGCGGGATAACAATCTATTGCCCGCAACTGTTCAGGGTAATTGTCGTCATTTGCTGTGAGAAGATAGTGGTTGGGTTGTTCAAGCCATAACAACCCTTTTTCTATCCCCCTGTCACTACACTCCCTAAATTGGGCAATCTGGCGGGTTGATAAACCGGCTTGAGTTAGCGAAGCAATCGAGCATCCTGGATCGTTCAATAAGAAATGGGCAATTTTTAATAACTTATCACCGCTCAAATTTTGCACTGCCATCAGGCGTAACCAGATCTCTTTTAATGGCACAGCATCCTCCTGCCATAAGCGATAAATGCAATCCTTGCGATTGGTCACTGATGCTGTCAATCAGGCCTGGAAATGTCTAGAATAGAGGTATTAATCTTTTTATCAATTGAACACAGCTCTGGATATTTATGTCAGTTTTGCAGGTATTACATTTTCCGGACGAGCGCCTTCGCACTGTAGCGACGCCGGTCAAAGAGGTGAATGCGGAGATTCAGCGGATTGTCGATGACATGTTTGAGACAATGTACGCTGAGGAAGGTATTGGCCTTGCAGCAACGCAGGTGGATATCCATCAACGTATTATTGTGATTGATGTTTCTGAAAACCGCGATGAGCGCCTGGTTTTAATCAACCCTGAGCTGCTGGAAAAAAGCGGTGAAACGGGCATCGAAGAAGGTTGTCTTTCTATTCCAGAACAACGTGCGTTAGTTCCTCGTGCAGAGCGCGTCAAAATTCGAGCGCTGGACCGTGAAGGCCAACCGTATGAACTGGAAGCTGACGGTCTACTCGCTATTTGTATTCAGCACGAGATGGATCACTTGGTTGGCAAACTGTTCGTCGATTATCTGTCACCGTTGAAACGTCAGCGTATTCGTCAGAAACTGGAAAAAATGGCTCGTCTGAACAAGAGCGCCTAACCCATCATAAAAGGGAATAATGTGTCTGATTCACTGCGTATTATTTTCGCGGGTACTCCTGACTTTGCAGCGCGTCATCTTGACGCGCTGCTGTCTTCTCAGCACCAGGTCGTTGGCGTATTTACACAGCCAGACAGACCTGCGGGGCGCGGCAAAAAGCTGATGCCGAGCCCGGTGAAGGTGCTGGCGACAGAAAAGAATATCCCCGTTTTTCAGCCAGCCTCGTTGCGCCCTGTAGAGAATCAGGAATTGGTTTCCAGCCTGAATGCCGATGTTATGGTCGTCGTGGCTTACGGTTTGATTCTTCCAAAAGCCGTGCTCGATATGCCACGCATGGGCTGTATAAATGTGCATGGTTCGCTGCTGCCACGCTGGAGAGGTGCGGCACCGATTCAACGTTCATTGTGGGCTGGTGATGCCGAAACAGGCGTCACCATTATGCAAATGGATGTTGGTCTGGATACTGGCGATATGCTGTTAAAACTTGCCTGCCCAATTGAAGCCACTGATACCAGTGCAACACTATACGATAAGCTGGCAAACCTTGGCCCTGAAGGTTTATTGGAAACGTTAAACCAACTGGCAACTGGCTGTGCACATCCAGAAGTTCAAAACGAAGAGTTGGTGACTTACGCCGAGAAACTCAGCAAGGAAGAAGCGCGTATTGACTGGACACTTTCTGCTGAACAGTTGGAACGTTGCATTAGGGCATTTAATCCATGGCCAATGAGTTGGTTGGAAATCGATGAGCAACCGGTAAAAATCTGGCAAGCTTCAGTGATTAATCAGCACACTAAAGCTGCCCCTGGAACCATTATCGAAACCAATAAACAAGGTATTCAGGTGGCGACTGGTGAAGGGATTTTAAATCTGGAATCACTTCAGCCCGCTGGAAAGAAAGCGATGAAAGCTCAGGATCTCCTGAACTCTCGGAGTGAATGGTTTAAGCCAGGTACACTCCTCGCCTGATAAAAGAAATTCTTTGCGCCCAGGCCAAACACCTGGGCATTTTTGTTTTTAAGCGCCGGAAAACCAGAGCGTGGTTATGAAAAAAACACTAAATCTTCGCAGTATGGCCGCCCAAACGATTGAACAAGTTGTAGAGCAAGGCCAATCGCTCAGCAATGTACTGCCTGCGATGCAACACAAAGTCTCTGATAAAGATAAAGCACTACTTCAAGAGCTCTGCTTTGGCGTATTGCGCACATTACCGCAACTTGAATGGCTGGTCAGTAAGTTGATGTCCCGCCCAATGACCGGAAAGCAACGCACCATCCACTATTTGATTATGGTGGGTTTTTATCAGCTGCTTTATACCCGTATTCCGGCCCATGCTGCTTTGGCGGAGACGGTTGAAGGGGCGGTTGCAATTAAGCGTCAGTCACTAAAAGGTTTGATTAACGGTGTCCTGCGCCAGTTCCAGCGTCAGCAGGAAGAATTGATGGCTGAAGCTGCGAAACACGAAAGCCGTTTCTTGCACCCAGCCTGGTTGCTGCAACGTCTGAAAAAAGCTTATCCAAATCAATGGCAATCCATTGTCGAGGCCAATAATCAGCGCCCACCAATGTGGCTGCGTGTTAATCGTCAGCACAAGACGCGTGAAGAGTGGTTAGCATTACTGGCTGAAAGCGGGCTGGAAGGCCATGTTCATCCGCAGTATCGCGACGCGGTCCGCCTGGAGACTCCAGCCCCCGTCCATGCCTTACCGGGATTTGAGCAAGGTTGGGTTACTGTTCAAGATGCCTCAGCGCAAGGTTGTGTTGATCTGCTTGATCCACAAAATGGCGACACGATCCTCGACTTATGTGCGGCACCTGGCGGAAAGACAACCCATATTTTGGAAGCAGCACCTAAAGCTCGTGTATTAGCTGTAGACATTGACGAACAACGTCTGAAGCGAGTGCATGAAAACTTGCAGCGCTTGGGTATGACAGCTGAAGTTAAATCAGGAGATGGGCGTTTTCCTGAACAATGGTGTGGTCAGCAACAATTTGACCGAATTCTTCTTGATGCACCTTGCTCAGCTACCGGTGTTATTCGCCGCCATCCCGATATCAAGTGGCTGCGCCGTGACAGGGACATTGCTGAATTAACCGCATTGCAAAAAGAGATCCTCGAAGCTATTTGGCCAAGACTCAAATCAGGCGGCACACTGGTTTATGCGACTTGTTCTATTCTGCCGGAAGAAAACTCGCAACAGGTAGCTGCATTCCTGGCGCATCATCCTGAAGCGAAACTGGTTGAAACGGGGACGCCTGAAAAACCAGGGCTCCAGAATCTCCCCTCACAAGAAGAGGGTGATGGCTTCTTTTACGCTAAGCTAATTAAAAGCTGATTCAGGCATGCTGAATCTTAGGTTTCATCACCAATGAAGCTATAAACAATGAAAATAATAATTCTGGGTGCGGGCCAGGTTGGCGGTACCCTGGCAGAAAATCTGGTGGGTGAAAACAACGATATTACGGTTGTGGATACTAACCAGGATCGCCTACGCAGTTTGCAAGATAAGTTCGACTTACGCGTCGTACAAGGGCACGGCTCGCATCCTCGCGTTTTACGGGAAGCGGGCGCGGATGATGCTGATATGTTGGTCGCAGTGACGAGCTCAGACGAAACGAACATGATTGCCTGTCAGGTTGCATATTCGCTTTTTAATACTCCAAACCGTATTGCGCGTATCCGCGCCCCAGACTATGTACGGGATGCAGAACGTTTATTTAACGCTGAAGCAGTGCCAATTGACCATCTTATCGCACCTGAACAATTGGTTATCGATAATATTTATCGTCTTATTGAGTACCCGGGTGCACTGCAGGTTGTCAATTTTGCCGAAGGGAAAGTCAGCCTGGCCGTAGTGAAAGCCTATTACGGCGGCCCGCTTGTAGGCAATGCACTTTCAACTATGCGTGAACATATGCCGCATATTGAAACCCGTGTTGCTGCAATTTTCCGACACGACAGGCCTATTCGTCCGCAAGGTTCAACCATTGTTGAAGCTGGAGATGAAGTATTCTTCATTGCCGCTTCGCAGCATATCCGAGCGGTAATGAGCGAATTGCAGCGCCTCGAGAAACCCTATAAACGCATCATGCTGGTCGGTGGTGGGAATATTGGGGCCGGTCTCGCGCAGCGACTTGAAAAAGATTACAGCGTAAAACTCATTGAACGTGATGCGCAACGCGCCGCAGAGCTGGCCGAAATGTTGCAAAACACCATCGTTTTCTACGGTGACGCTTCCGATCAAGAGCTGCTAGCCGAAGAGCATATTGAACAAGTCGATTTGTTTATTGCCGTCACCAATGACGATGAAGCAAATATTATGTCCGCGATGCTGGCAAAGCGCATGGGGGCCAAGAAAGTGATGGTGCTCATCCAGCGTAAAGCCTACGTGGATCTGGTTCAAGGCAGCGTGATTGATATAGCAATATCACCGCAACAAGCCACTATTTCGGCTTTACTCGGCCACGTGCGTAAAGCCGATATCGTCGGTGTTTCCTCCTTGCGTCGAGGTGTAGCTGAAGCGATTGAAGCCGTTGCTCATGGTGATGAAAGCACTTCGCGTGTTGTCGGTCGTTCAATCGATGAAATAAAACTTCCTCCAGGGACCATTATTGGCGCGGTTGTTCGCGGCAATGACGTCATGATAGCTAATGACAATTTACGCATTGAACAGGGCGACCATGTAATTATGTTCCTGACAGATAAGAAATTTGTCAGCGATGTAGAACGCTTGTTCCAGCCAAGTCCTTTCTTCCTGTAATTTATTTGGGCGGAGAATTTCTCCGCTCCATTATTATCACCATCAAAAACCATCATATTATTAAGGGATTGGCGCTAAATTCTTATTGCCTGATGTAATGGCAATCGAGTCATCATTTGTTAGACTTATTAGCGTCAGCCAGTACAAGGAGAGAAAAATGAACATGTTAAAAGAATTCCGCGAATTTGCGATGCGCGGAAACGTTGTGGATTTGGCAGTGGGTGTAATTATCGGGGCAGCATTCGGGAAAATTGTTTCGTCGCTTGTAGCGGATATTATTATGCCGCCACTGGGATTGCTGATTGGTGGGGTTGATTTTAAACAATTCGCTTTAACCCTACGACCTGCAGCAGGTGATATTCCAGCAGTAGTTATGCATTACGGTGTCTTTATTCAGAACATCTTCGATTTTGTGATTGTTGCCTTCGCAATTTTCCTGGCAATCAAAGCAATTAACCAACTGAACCGTAAGAAAATAGAAGAACCTGCAGCACCACCGGCACCAACTAAAGAAGAAGTATTACTCAGCGAAATCCGCGACCTGCTAAAACAGCAGAATGAGCGAATCTGATAGCGCTCATTAAAAGAGGAAGGCCAGTGGTAAAAAAGCTATTTGCTTGTTTGCCACTGGCCTCCCAGTTATCCTTTTTGCCATATTTTGCAGTACGCTGATAACTTCCCTTTCCTTTCTTGTTCTTCTCAACTCGTTGACGAAACAGCGGATCATGTAACAAAGCCTCTATGGCATTATCCTTTATGGTCCCTTTCTTATGCTGATACTTACTCATATAAACTCCAAATGATTAAAATAACGGCGCAAGTGTATGCCTGCAGTTGGCGGATCGCAATTATTCTTTACGCTGACTCGCCCCTTGCTCAAGCGCCTCAAGAATTGAACAATATGCGCTGCTGTGGGCACTTCCACAACATGCATCATTCAGCCTCTGCAACGATCGTCGCATATGCTGAAGTTCTTTTATTTTGGACTCCACTTCTACAAGTCTCGATTGCACGATACTCTTTGATTCCTGACACGTGTGATGTTCTGGATCAATTCGGATCGATAGCAATTCACGAATCGTTTCTAGTGTAAAACCTAACTGTTTTGCGTATCTAATGAACTTTAGACGCTGCAAATCACTTTCAGTATAAAGCCGAAAACCACCCTCCGTTCTGACCTCATGATCCATCATTTTCTGCTTTTCATAATAACGTATGGTATCGGGCGTAACATCTGCCAGTCTGGCCAACTCTCCAATACGAAACATGATCATTTAATCCTCATCAATTTTATGAAGTAATTTGTCGGCATACTCTCCGTGCAGAAAATCAGTGCTCATACCAGCCTGCTGCAGTTTTAGCTCAAGTAATGACAGTTTCTTGCTTATAGCCTCGTACTCAGAATCTTCGCGGTCAATAGTCCTGAGAAGGTCATTGAGTTCAATGGCATCTTTCCGCTGTTGGAGAGCTGGAGGCAAACAACCTGCATTTTTCAAAATGCGCCAGGCGACTCGCAGTTCAGGCGGTATAAATGAATCATCATCAAGTTTTAGAGGAGCACCAGAACCCGCCAGCGAGTCAAACTCACCATTGCGTTGTGCATCGAGAATATGACGTTCTGACAATTGATCAAGTAACCACATAATGTATGTCAGCGTTTACCAAAGATGAAACTAAGATACGATGAATTGGTGCAGGAAGGGAAATTACAGATATAAAAAAACCGGGCAAGCCCGGTTTTTTCACGTTACTACAGATTACTCTGCAGCAGCTTCTGTTTGAGACTCGGCGCGATCAACCAGCTCGATGTAAGCCATCGGAGCATTATCACCTGCACGGAAGCCACACTTAAGAATACGAGTGTAACCACCAGTACGGGCTGCAAAACGCGGACCCAGTTCATTAAACAGTTTTGCCACGATCTCGTTATCACGAGTGCGGGCGAATGCCAGACGACGATTAGCAACGCTATCAGTCTTGGCAAGAGTAATCAGCGGCTCAACTACGCGACGCAGCTCTTTCGCTTTAGGCAGAGTCGTCTTGATGATCTCATGACGAACCAGTGAACCTGCCATATTGCGGAACATAGCCTGGCGATGGCTGCTGTTGCGGTTCAGTTGACGACCACTCTTACGATGGCGCATGACCTTATCCTTCTCAGTAAAACCTTAACCTGTGATCCGGTTACTCGTCAGCGATGCTTGCCGGTGGCCAGTTTTCCAGGCGCATGCCCAGAGACAAACCACGGGAAGCCAGCACGTCTTTAATCTCGGTAAGAGATTTTTTACCCAAGTTAGGCGTTTTGAGCAGCTCAACTTCGGTACGCTGTACCAGATCACCGATATAGTGGATAGCTTCTGCCTTAAGGCAGTTAGCAGAGCGGACAGTCAATTCCAGATCGTCAACAGGGCGCAGCAAGATCGGATCGAATTCTGGTTTCTCTTCTTTAACTTCCGGCTGACGTACATCACGTAAGTCAACGAAAGCTTCAAGTTGTTCAGCCAGAATGGTCGCCGCACGACGAATCGCCTCTTCAGGATCGATTGTACCGTTGGTTTCCATTTCGATGACCAGCTTATCCAGGTCGGTACGCTGTTCTACACGCGCAGCTTCAACATTGTAGGCAATTCGCTCTACAGGGCTGTAGCAGGCGTCGACCAGCAGACGACCGATTGGGCGCTCATCTTCTTCCGAATGAATTCGGGCAGAGGCCGGCACATAACCGCGACCGCGCTGAACTTTGATACGCATACTAATAGATGCGTTCTCATCGGTCAGGTGGCAGATCACATGCTGCGGCTTGACGATTTCGACATCACCATCATGGGTGATGTCGGCTGCAGTCACAGGGCCAATGCCAGACTTATTCAGAGTAAGAATTACATCATCTTTACCTTGAACTCTTACCGCCAGCCCTTTCAGGTTGAGCAGGATTTCCAGGATATCTTCCTGAACGCCTTCTTTGGTGCTGTACTCATGTAGTACACCATCAATCTCAACCTCAGTCACCGCGCAACCCGGCATCGATGAGAGCAGAATACGGCGCAGTGCATTACCAAGAGTATGGCCAAAGCCACGCTCTAAAGGCTCAAGGGTCACCTTGGCGTGCGTCGAACTCACTTGCTCGATATCTACCAGGCGCGGTTTTAGAAACTCTGTCACAGAACCCTGCATTGTGTCCTCTCTTTGGTACTAAGCTTTACTTGGAGTAAAGCTCGACGATCAGGTGTTCGTTAATGTCCGCGGACAGATCAGTACGCTCAGGCTTACGCTTGAACACACCTTCCATCTTAGCAGCATCAACTTCCAGCCAGGTTGGCTTTTCACGCTGTTCAGCCAGCTCCAGAGCGGCCTTCACGCGAGATTGCTTTTTGGCTTTCTCACGGATGCTGACTACGTCATTCGGAGTTACCTGATAAGAAGCGATGTTAACAACGCGACCATTTACCATAACTGCTTTATGGCTAACGAGCTGACGTGCTTCTGCACGTGTAGCACCGAAGCCCATACGGTAAACAACGTTGTCCAGACGACCTTCCAGCAGAGCCAACAGGTTTTCACCGGTGTTGCCTTTCAGACGTGCTGCTTCTTTATAGTAGTTACGGAACTGACGCTCCAGAACACCGAACATGCGGCGAACTTTTTGCTTTTCACGCAACTGCACACCATAGTCAGACAGACGCGGTTTACGCGCACCGTGCTGGCCAGGAGCTTGTTCAATTTTACACTTGGTATCGATCGCGCGAACGCCAGACTTAAGGAATAAGTCGGTGCCCTCACGACGGCTCAGCTTGAGCTTAGGACCCAAATATCTTGCCATTTTCTTTCTCCAACAAACCTAGAAAACGTAAGCGTTATACGCGACGTTTTTTCGGCGGACGACAACCGTTGTGAGGGATCGGAGTCACATCAGTAATATTAGTGATGCGGAAACCAGCGGCGTTCAGAGCACGAATGGTAGATTCGCGGCCTGGACCCGGTCCCTTAACCATAACTTCAAGGTTCTTGATACCGTATTCTTTCACAGCTTCTGCACAACGCTCTGCTGCAACCTGAGCTGCGAACGGAGTAGATTTGCGAGAGCCACGGAAACCGGAACCACCGGCAGTTGCCCAACCCAAAGCGTTACCCTGACGATCAGTAATAGTAACGATTGTGTTGTTGAAAGAAGCATGGACATGAGCCACGCCGTCAGAGACTTGTTTTCTTACACGCTTACGTGCACGAACTGGTGCCTTTGCCATTATTCAATCACCCCGATTATTTCTTGATCGGTTTGCGCGGACCCTTACGGGTACGTGCGTTGGTCTTCGTACGCTGACCGCGCACTGGCAGACCACGACGATGACGCAAACCGCGATAGCAACCAAGGTCCATCAGACGCTTGATGCTCATACTCACTTCACGGCGTAGATCACCTTCAACGAC
This sequence comes from Buttiauxella sp. A111, assembly GCF_014189855.1. Taxonomy (GTDB): domain Bacteria; phylum Pseudomonadota; class Gammaproteobacteria; order Enterobacterales; family Enterobacteriaceae; genus Buttiauxella; species Buttiauxella selenatireducens. The sequence continues at coordinate 12,859 of NZ_BJFN01000014.1, read as the reverse complement.
AAATTTGGCAACTTCGTCACGCAGCGTGTCGATTTGTTCTTCAGACAGCTCTCTGATCTTAACATCTTCAGCGATACCCGCCGCGGCACAAATTGCCTTTGAGCGAGTCTTGCCAACACCGTAAATCGAAGTTAAAGCGATTACGGTATGTTTTTGATCAGGAATGTTAATGCCTGCTATACGGGCCACTATGCACTCCTACTATTTAGATTATGCGTTCCATACCGAAAAGCCCGTTTTCAGGATACTCAAATGGAAACGCATAGACATACAAAAGATTGGCTGGCTAATCTAGCCAGCTCAACCCAACTTTGCAAGAAAAATATGCGAGATAATCAGCCTTGACGCTGTTTATGCTTCGGTTCGGCGCTGCAAATCACGCGAATAACACCGTCACGCTTAACGATTTTGCAGTTACGACATAATTTCTTGACGGAAGCACGAACTTTCATTTTTACTCTCCGTAACTTCTCAAGCGACTATTAACGGCCGTAGCCTTTCAGATTCGCTTTCTTCAATGCAGACTCGTACTGACTAGACATCATCAGAGTTTGCACTTGAGCCATAAAGTCCATGATAACCACGACAACAATGAGCAGTGAGGTTCCACCGAAGTAGAAAGGCACTTTCATTGCATCACGCATGAACTCCGGGATTAGGCAGATAAAGGTAATATACAACGCACCAACCAAGGTCAGGCGGGTCATCACTTTATCAATATACTTCGCCGTTTGTTCTCCCGGACGAATTCCTGGTACAAATGCACCGGACTTCTTCAGGTTATCTGCTGTTTCACGCGGGTTGAAAACCAACGCCGTGTAGAAGAAACAGAAGAAGATGATTGCAGACGCATAGAGTAACACATAAAGCGGTTGCCCAGGCTGCAAATACAGCGAAATTGTAGTCAGCCAGTTCCAACCGGTACCGCCCCCAAACCACGATGCAATCGTCGCTGGGAACAGAATAATACTGGAAGCAAAAATTGCTGGAATAACACCAGCCATATTCACTTTCAGCGGTAAATGCGTGCTCTGCGCAGCATAGACACGACGACCTTGTTGACGTTTCGCGTAGTTTACCACAATGCGGCGTTGACCACGTTCAACAAAAACAACGAAGAAGGTCACTGCGAATACTAGTACTGCAACCAACAGCAACAGGAGGAAGTGCAGGTCGCCTTGCCTTGCTTGTTCGATAGTATGGCCAACGGCCGGCGGCAATCCCGCAACAATACCAGCGAAGATTATGATTGAGATACCGTTACCGATACCACGTTCAGTAATCTGTTCACCAAGCCACATCAGGAACATAGTCCCTGTGACAAGGCTCACAACAGCGGTGAAATAGAATGCAAAGCCCGGATTTAACACCAGGCCCTGCATACCAGGCATATTCGGTAAACCGGTAGCAATACCGATTGACTGGAATATTGCCAGCACCAGAGTGCCGTAACGGGTGTACTGGCTGATCTTACGACGACCAGACTCCCCTTCTTTCTTCAACTCTGCTAACGCTGGATGAACCACCGTTAACAGCTGGATAATAATCGATGCCGAAATATACGGCATGATACCCAATGCAAAGATAGAAGCACGGCTGAGAGCACCACCAGAGAACATGTTAAACATTTCAATGATAGTGCCTCGCTGTTGCTCAAGCAGTTTGGCAAGTACAGCGGCATCAATACCAGGGATCGGAATAAAAGAGCCAATACGGAACACAATCAGCGCACCGATAACAAACATCAGTCTGCGTTTCAGCTCGCCAAGCCCGCCTTTAGCACTTTGAAAATCTAATCCCGGTTGCTTTGCCATCTGCTACTTATTCCTCGATTTTACCGCCAGCAGCTTCGATAGCAGCACGAGCGCCTTTAGTGACACGCAGACCGCGAACAGTTACCGGACGAGAAACCTCGCCAGACAAGATCACTTTCGCGAACTCGATCTGGATACCGATAATGTTTGCTGCTTTCAGCGTGTTCAGGTCAACTACGTCGCCTTCAACTTTCGCCAGATCAGAGAGACGAATCTCACCAGTGATCATTGCTTTGCGAGAGGTGAAACCGAATTTCGGCAGACGACGGTACAACGGCATCTGGCCACCTTCGAACCCACGACGTACGCCACCACCAGAACGAGAGTTCTGACCTTTGTGACCACGACCGCCGGTTTTGCCGAGACCAGAACCGATACCACGACCCAGACGCTTGGAAGCGTGCTTAGACCCTTCGGCCGGAGACAGAGTATTTAAACGCATCTCTTACTCCTCAACTTTAACCATGTAGGAAACCGCGTTGACCATACCACGTACAGCAGGAGTATCCTCGCGCTCTACGGTGTGGCCAATACGACGCAGACCCAGGCCAAGCAGCGTTGCCTTGTGTTTCGGCAAACGACCGATCGCACTGCGGGTTTGTGTAATTTTAATAGTCTTTGCCATGGTCAATTACCCCAGAATTTCTTCAACGGATTTACCACGCTTGGCAGCGACCATTTCCGGAGACTTCATATTCGCCAGGCCATCAATAGTTGCACGAACCACGTTAATCGGGTTGGTGGAACCATATGCTTTAGCCAAAACGTTATGAACTCCAGCGACTTCCAGGACGGCGCGCATTGCACCACCGGCGATAATACCGGTACCTTGAGAAGCCGGCTGCATGAACACACGAGAACCTGTGTGCACACCTTTAACAGGGTGCTGCAGGGTGCCGTGGTTCAGCGCGACGTTAATCATGTTGCGACGGGCTTTTTCCATCGCTTTCTGGATAGCTGCTGGAACTTCACGCGCTTTTCCGTAACCAAAACCAATGCGACCGTTACCATCGCCAACCACTGTCAGAGCAGTGAAGGAGAAAATACGACCACCTTTAACGGTTTTAGATACGCGATTTACCGCGATCAGCTTTTCCTGCAGTTCGCCAGCTTGTTTTTCGATGTGAGCCATCTTACACCTCTACCTTAGAACTGAAGGCCAGCATCACGGGCAGCATCTGCCAGTGCCTGGACACGACCATGATATTGGAAACCAGCACGGTCAAAGGATACTTTCGTAATGCCTTTTTCCAGTGCGCGCTCTGCAACAGCTTTACCCACAGCTGTAGCGGCGTCTTTATTTCCAGTGTACTTCAGTTGCTCAGCGATAGCTTTCTCTACAGTAGATGCAGCTACCAGGACTTCTGAACCGTTCGGTGCGATAACCTGTGCATAAATATGACGAGGCGTACGGTGAATCACCAGACGAGTCGCACCCAGTTCTTTGAGCTTGTGACGTGCGCGGGTCGCACGACGGATACGAGCAGATTTCTTATCCATAGTGTTACCTTACTTCTTCTTAGCCTCTTTGGTACGCACGACTTCGTCGGCGTAACGAACACCCTTGCCTTTATAAGGCTCAGGACGACGGTAGGCGCGCAGATCAGCAGCCACCTGTCCAATCATCTGCTTATCAGCGCCTTTCAGCACGATTTCAGTTTGAGTTGGACATTCAGCAGTGATTCCCGCTGGCAGAGCATGTTCAACAGGGTGGGAGAAGCCCAGGGCCAAACTCACCGCATTGCCTTTAACTGCTGCGCGATAACCTACACCAACCAGCTGCAGCTTCTTAGTGAAGCCTTCGGTAACACCGATAACCATTGCATTTAACAGCGCACGAGTGGTACCCGCTTGGGCCCACGCGTTTGCAAAGCCTTCGCGCGGAGCGAAAGTCAGTGCATTATCAGCGTGTTTAACTTCAACAGCATCGTTGATTGTACGAGTCAGCTCGCCGTTCTTACCTTTGATCGAAATAACCTGACCGTTGAGTTTTACCTCTACGCCAGCAGGAATAACGACCGGTGCTTTAGCAACACGAGACATTTTATTCCTCCAATTAGGCTACGTAGCAGATAATTTCGCCACCAAGACCAGCTTGGCGCGCTGCACGATCAGTCATAACACCTTTAGAGGTAGAAACGACAGCAATACCCATACCGGCCATAACTTTAGGCAGCTCATCTTTTTTCTTATAGATGCGCAGACCTGGGCGGCTGACTCGCTGAATGCTCTCTACCACAGCCTTGCCCTGGAAATACTTAAGAGTCAGTTCCAGTTCAGGCTTGATGTCGCCTTCAATTTTAAAATCTTCAATATAGCCTTCTTCTTTCAGCACGTTGGCAATTGCCAATTTCAGCTTGGAGGAAGGCATGGTGACCGCAACTTTATTCGCGGCTTGACCGTTACGGATACGGGTCAGCATATCCGCGATCGGATCTTGCATGCTCATCTGTCTTTACTCCCGTGATTCAATTGGATATTACCAGCTAGCCTTTTTCAAGCCAGGTACTTCACCGCGCATAGCGGCTTCACGAAGCTTAATACGGCTCAACCCGAATTTGCCCACATAACCATGCGGACGACCAGTTTGGCGGCAGCGGTTACGCTGACGGGACGGGCTGGAATCACGCGGCAGAGACTGCAGCTTAAGAACCGCATCCCAACGTTCTTCGTCGGATGAGTTCACACCAGAGATGATAGCTTTCAATTCCTCGCGTTTAGCGCGGTATTTGTCGGCCAGTTTCACGCGAACGACTTCGCGTGCTTTCATCGATTGCTTAGCCATTAGTAACCCTACCTTACTTACGGAATGGGAAGTTAAAGGCTGCCAGCAGAGCACGGCCTTCATCATCAGATTTCGCAGTAGTGGTAATGGTAATATCCAAACCACGAACGCGATCGACTTTGTCATAGTCGATTTCTGGGAAGATGATCTGCTCACGGACACCCATGCTGTAGTTACCACGGCCATCGAATGACTTAGCGGACAAGCCACGGAAGTCACGGATACGAGGTACAGCAATGGTGATCAGGCGCTCAAGAAACTCCCACATGCGTTCGCCACGCAGAGTTACTTTACAGCCGATCGGATAGCCCTGACGGATTTTGAAGCCTGCAACTGATTTGCGTGCTTTGGTGATCAACGGTTTTTGACCGGAGATTGCTGTCAAGTCAGCTGCTGCATTATCCAGCAGTTTCTTGTCAGCGATCGCTTCACCCACACCCATGTTCAGGGTGATCTTCTCGACCCGAGGGACTTGCATGACAGAATTGTAGTTAAACTCAGTCATGAGTTTTGTAACTACTTCGTCTTTGTAGTAATCATGCAGTTTCGCCATCGTACTACTCCAAATTACTTGATAGTTTCGCTGTTAGATTTGAAGAAACGGACTTTTTTGCCCTCTTCGAATCTAAAGCCTACACGGTCAGCCTTGCCGGTTGCCGCATTGAAGAGTGCAACGTTAGAAACTTGAATAGCAGCTTCTTTTTCAACGATGCCACCTGGTTGGTTCAGGGCCGGAACCGGCTTCTGATGTTTCTTAACCAGGTTAATACCTTCAACAATAAGCTTGCCGGAAGACAAGACATTCTTAACTTTACCGCGCTTACCTTTATCTTTACCGGTTAACACGATAACTTCGTCATCACGACGGATTTTAGCTGCCATGATTCGCTCCTTAGAGTACTTCTGGTGCCAGAGAGATAATTTTCATGAACTTTTCATTACGCAGTTCACGAGTTACCGGCCCAAAAATACGCGTGCCGATTGGTTGCTCGCTGTTATTATTTAAAATAACGCATGCATTACCATCGAAGCGAATGACAGAACCGTCCGGGCGACGAACACCCTTCCTGGTGCGCACCACTACCGCTTTCAGGACATCGCCTTTCTTCACCTTACCACGAGGAATTGCTTCCTTGATGGTAATTTTGATGATGTCGCCGACGCCTGCGTAGCGACGGTGCGAGCCACCCAGAACCTTGATACACATTACGCGACGCGCGCCGGAGTTGTCGGCTACGGTCAGCATAGTCTGTTCTTGGATCATTTCAGTGCTCCGCTAATGTCAACTACTACTTCGGGACCCATAATTAGGTCGTTAAAAAGCCCCATAAACGAGGGCGCGGCATTATAACACCGGTTCCTGAATATGGGTAGAAAAAATAAACGGCTCATTTACTGAGCCGTTTATTCGTTAGACAAAGCTCACTGTATTACAGAACCGCTTTATCTACAACGCGAACAAGTGTCCAGGACTTAGTCTTGGACAGTGGACGGCATTCGCGGATTTCAACCACGTCACCGATACCACATTCATTGCTCTCGTCATGTACGTGCAGTTTGGTCGTACGTTTGATGAATTTACCGTAAATCGGGTGTTTCACCACACGTTCGATAGCAACAACGATGGATTTCTCCATTTTGTTGCTAATCACGCGACCTTGCAGAGTACGGATTTTATCGGTCATTACGCACCCGCCTTCTGAGTCAATAAAGTCTTAACACGTGCAACATCACGACGCACTTGCTTCAGCAGGTGAGTCTGTTGCAGCTGGCCACTTGCTGCTTGCATACGCAGATTGAACTGCTCACGCAGCAAATTCAGCAGCTCGGTGTTCAGCTCTTCAACACTCTTTTCACGCAGCTCTTTTGCTTTCATTACATCACCGTCTTAGTTACAAAGGTGGTTTTAATCGGCAGTTTCGCTGCTGCCAGCTTGAATGCTTCACGGGCCAGCTCTTCTGGTACGCCGTCCATTTCATACAGGACTTTGCCAGGCTGAATCAAGGCAACCCAATACTCTACGTTGCCTTTACCTTTACCCATACGCACTTCAAGCGGCTTTTCGGTGATCGGTTTGTCCGGGAATACACGGATCCAGATCTTACCCTGACGCTTAACTGCACGGGTCATTGCACGACGTGCTGCTTCGATCTGACGTGCAGTCAGACGACCACGGCCAACAGCTTTCAGACCGAAAGTGCCGAAGCTAACATCCGTACCGGCAGCCAGACCACGGTTGCGGCCTTTGTGCACTTTACGGAATTTTGTACGCTTTGGTTGTAACATCAGCGACTCTCCTTACTTACGGCCTTTACGCTGCTGCTTTTTAGGTTGAGCAGCCGGTTCCGGTTGTTCAACAGCAGCCATCCCACCCAAGATCTCACCTTTAAAGATCCACACTTTAACGCCGATTACACCATAAGTGGTGTGCGCTTCAGAGGTGTTGTAGTCAATGTCAGCACGCAGTGTGTGCAACGGCACGCGACCTTCACGGTACCATTCGGTACGTGCGATCTCGGCGCCGCCAAGACGGCCGCTAACTTCAACTTTGATACCTTTAGCGCCCAGACGCATGGCATTCTGTACAGCACGCTTCATAGCACGACGGAACATAACGCGACGTTCCAGCTGAGAAGTGATGCTGTCAGCAACCAGTTTTGCGTCCAGTTCAGGCTTACGAACTTCGGCGATATTGATCTGTGCAGGAACGCCAGCGATATCCGCTACGACCTTGCGCAGTTTTTCTACGTCTTCGCCTTTCTTACCGATTACGATGCCAGGGCGAGCAGTGTGAATAGTCACACGGATGCTCTTAGCTGGACGCTCGATAACGATACGAGATACAGACGCCTTCGCCAGTTCCTTTGTCAGGTACTGACGAACTTTAAAATCGCTGTCCAGGTTGTCAGCGAATTCTTTGGTGTTCGCAAACCAAGTAGAGTTCCATGGTTTTACAATACCCAGGCGAATACCATTAGGATGTACTTTCTGACCCATTGCTAGTCTCCAGAGTCTCAGCGATCGGACACAACCACAGTAATGTGGCTGGTGCGCTTCAGGATGCGATCTGCACGACCTTTTGCACGCGGCATAATGCGCTTCATGCTTGGGCCTGCGTCTACGAAGATTTTCGCGACTTTCAGATCGTCAATGTCAGCGCCATCGTTGTGTTCAGCGTTAGCAATGGCAGATTCCAGAACTTTCTTAACCAATACAGCCGCTTTCTTGTTGGTGTAGGTCAAAATTTCCAGTGCCTGCGACACTTTCTTACCGCGAATAAGGTCAGCAACAAGGCGAACCTTTTGAGCAGAAGAACGAGCGTGGCGATGTTGAGCTAAAGTTTCCATCTCTTCCTCCTACTTATTTCTTCTTGGCTTTTTTATCAGCAGCGTGACCGCGATAAGTACGTGTCGGTGCAAATTCACCCAGTTTGTGACCGACCATTTCGTCGGAAACAAATACCGGAACATGCTGACGACCATTATGGACAGCGATGGTCAAACCGATCATGTTAGGAAAGATCGTTGAACGACGGGACCAAGTGCGCAGGGGCTTCTTGTCACCGCTTTCCACCGCTTTCTCTACCTTCTTCAGCAAGTGCAGGTCAATAAAAGGACCTTTCTTGAGAGAACGTGGCATGGCTTATCCTCTAAAATTATTTGCTACGGCGACGTACGATGAATTTATCAGTACGCTTGTTGCTGCGGGTCTTCTTACCTTTGGTCTGTACGCCCCACGGAGTTACCGGGTGCTTACCAAAGTTACGACCTTCACCACCACCGTGTGGGTGGTCGACTGGGTTCATCGCAGTACCGCGAACGGTAGGACGAACACCACGCCAGCGAGCAGCACCCGCTTTACCCAGAACGCGCAGCATATGCTCAGCATTGCCAACTTCGCCCAGTGTTGCGCGGCAGTCAGCTTCAACTTTACGCATTTCACCAGAACGCAGACGCAGGGTAACGTAAGCACCATCACGTGCAACGATCTGCACATAGGTACCAGCGGAACGTGCCAGCTGACCGCCTTTACCTGGTTTCATTTCTACGTTATGAACAGTAGAACCAACCGGGATATTGCGCATCGGCAAGGTGTTACCAGCTTTGATTGCAGCATCAACGCCAGATTGAATCTGGTCGCCAGCTTTCAGGCCTTTAGGGGCCAAGATGTAACGGCGTTCGCCATCTTTGTACAGAACCAGTGCGATATTCGCAGAACGGTTCGGATCGTACTCAAGACGCTCAACAACAGCTGGGATACCGTCTTTGTTGCGTTTAAAGTCAACAATACGATAAGCCTGCTTGTGACCACCACCAATGTGACGAGTGGTGATACGGCCATTGTTGTTACGGCCACCGGATTTGCTGTTTTTTTCAACCAGCGGAGCAAAAGGTTTGCCCTTATGCAGCTCAGGGTTGACCACTTTAACAACGTGGCGACGACCCGGAGATGTCGGTTTACATTTAACAACTGCCATTGTTTTTCTCCTCCGACTTACTCAGCGCCGCCGACGAAGTCCAGATTCTGGCCTTCCTTCAGGGTGACGTAAGCTTTTTTCCAGTCGCTACGACGACCGATACGCTGTCCATGACGCTTAGTTTTACCTTTAACAACCAAGGTATTAACGCCTTTAACTTCAACTTCGAACAGTTTCTCAACAGCAGCAACGATCTCTGCTTTGGTCGCGTCTTTTGCAACTTTGAGAACGATGGTATTTGTTTTTTCCATCGCCATAGATGCCTTTTCAGATACGTGCGGCGCGCGCAGTACTTTCAGCAGACGTTCTTCACGGATCATGCCAGCATCTCCTCAACTTGCTTAACTGCATCAGCAGTCATAACGACTTTGTCGAAGGCGATCAGGCTAACTGGATCGATTGTTGCAGCATCGCGAACGTCAACCTTATGCAGGTTACGTGCAGCCAGGAACAGATTCTCATCCAGTTCGCCAGTTACGATCAGCACATCTTCCAGAGCCATGTCTTTCAGTTTCTGAGCAAGCAGCTTAGTTTTAGGCGCTTCAACAGAGAACTGTTCGACAACGATCAGACGATCCTGACGTACCAGTTCGGACAGAATGCTTTTCAGCGCTCCGCGGTACATCTTTTTGTTAACTTTTTGACTGTGGTCCTGCGGGCGAGCAGCGAAGGTTACGCCACCGGAACGCCAGATCGGGCTCTTGATAGAACCTGAACGCGCACGGCCGGTACCTTTCTGGCGCCACGGCTTTTTACCGGAACCAGTTACTTCAGCGCGGGTCTTCTGAGCACGAGTACCTTGACGGGCACCAGCTGCATAAGCAACTACGACCTGGTGTACCAGCGCTTCGTTGAAATCACGACCGAAGGTAGTTTCGGAAACAGTCAGCGCGCTTTGCGCGTCTTTCAATACTAATTCCATTGCTATCTCCTCACGCCTTCACAGCTGGTTTAACGATCAGGTCGCTACCGGTTGCACCCGGAACTGCACCCTTAACCAGCAGCAGGTTGCGCTCAGCGTCAACGCGTACTACATCCAGGCTCTGAACAGTTACACGTTCGTTGCCCAGTTGGCCTGCCATTTTCTTGCCTTTGAACACTTTGCCCGGAGTCTGGTTCTGACCGATAGAACCCGGAACGCGGTGAGACAAGGAGTTACCGTGTGTAGCGTCCTGGGTGCGGAAGTTCCAGCGCTTAACGGTACCTGCGAAACCTTTACCTTTAGAGGTGCCAGTTACGTCAACTTTTTTGACTTCAGCAAACAGCTCAACGCTAATGTCTTGACCTACAGTGAACTCTTCGCCTTCTGCAAGACGGAATTCCCAAAGGCCACGGCCAGCTTCTACGCCAGCTTTAGCGAAGTGACCAGCTTCCGGCTTAGTTACACGGCTAGCTTTTTTAGCGCCAGTGGTAACTTGAACAGCACGGTAGCCGTCGTTAGCCAGGTCTTTAACCTGAGTAACACGGTTTGCTTCTACTTCAATCACGGTTACTGGGATAGAAACGCCGTCTTCTGTGAAGATACGGGTCATACCCACTTTTTTACCGACTAAACCAATCATTGTTTCAACCTCTCAATCGTCAATGACCTGATTAACCCAGGCTGATCTGCACGTCTACACCAGCAGCCAGATCCAGACGCATCAGAGCATCAACGGTTTTCTCAGTTGGCTCAACGATGTCAACCAGACGCTTATGAGTGCGAATTTCGTACTGATCACGCGCGTCTTTGTTGACGTGCGGGGAGATCAGAACGGTAAAGCGCTCTTTGCGGGTCGGCAGCGGGATCGGACCACGGACTTGCGCACCAGTGCGCTTAGCAGTCTCGACGATTTCCGCAGTTGATTGATCGATCAGACGATGATCAAACGCTTTAAGGCGGATACGGATTCTTTGGTTCTGCATGAGACCAGAGCTCCAATTGTTTTATAAACGAAATGATTACTCCCCGTACCCATTACGATTGATGGGCGAGTGTAACCGTTCTTACGTTGCCCCCCAATTGGGGGCGTTGTCTGGTAGACGAAACATCTACCGGGTTCATATCGAACCAGCCGTCAATTAAGACAGGCCCGCGCATTATACGTAAATCTGCCTCTTACGCAAGCCATGGATACGAATTAAACAATCTTTTATGTAAGGTTACGGTTTGCCTTCCACTGGCTTAGTAAAAGATGTCGTTTAGAAAATTCTCTAAGGAACTTCACTCGAAAACCCTCAAACACCATTTTGCTTTACGTAATTCATTCATTTAGCGTTCAAGTTCATCTTGCTTGAGATTGGCTAATCGCTATGCCCTCTTCCCTTTTAGCATTTCTTTTTATTGGCCTGCACATAGGTTTTCTGCTCCGCCTAGCCTGGGTCGACTATCACTGCATGATCCTACCAGATAGGCTGACGTATCCCTTGTTGTGGTCTGGGTTACTGTACCAAGTCTGTTTTTCTCCGGACCATTTATTAGAATCTGTAGTAGGTGCAATGGTGGGTTATTTGAGTTTATGGGTGCTTTACTGGGTTTACTTTTTTGTGCGCAATGTTGAGGGTATTGGATATGGGGATATGAAGCTTTTGGCAGCGCTAGGTGCATGGCATGGGTGGCAAAGTCTGGGATGGATTATATTTGCTGCGGCAACGTCTGGATTAGTGTGGGCACTAGTCAGAAGAGTGTCTTTGAAAAATTTCGCTTCACTGACTACCACTCCGCTACCCTTCGGACCAAACCTTGCGATAGCGGGTGGTTCCATAGGCTGGATATGTTCTTCCTTCCCACAGTTTAAAGAACTCAGTTTCCTTCTTTGATTTGCGACTGAAGGTAATTCTGCAAACCAATTTTAGAGATGAGATCCAATTCAGTTTCCAACCAGTCAATATGATGCTCTTCTTCAGTAAGAATTTGGATCAGCATATCGCGACTGACATAGTCATGGATGGTATCCGCGTAAGCAATCGCCTCACGCAAATCTTTAGCACCTTCCAATTCTAGTTTGAGGTCTGACTGAAGCATTTCTTCGACATCTTCGCCGATATGAAGTTTGCCTAAGTCTTGTAGGTTTGGAATACCTTCGAGGAATAAAATACGCTCGATATATCTATCGGCGTGTTTCATTTCATCAATGGATTCGTGGTATTCAACTTCGTTGAGGCGCATTAAGCCCCAGTTTTTGAACATTCTCGCATGGAGAAAATACTGATTAATTGCGACAAGCTCGTTTCCCAATAATTTATTGAGATAATTTATAATCTTAGTATCACCTTTCATTTTTACTCCCTCCGCTTCCACTACATGAAGCGTAGATGTAGCACGGAGTAAGTCAAAAAAAAGTGAGCCTCTTAGGCAATCTCTTTAAATTCTGGGATCTGCAATAACTCTTCTTGCATGATTTCTCGAGCCGCACGAACACATTTGCCGCATTGATTTCCCACGGGCACAAATTTGCGAAGCTGTTGGAAAGATTGTGGATGAAATTGGCGAACTGCCTGCCGAATTTTTTTATCACTTACGCCATTACACAGACAAACGTACATAATCACTCCCGTTCAAATTACGCACAAAGTGTAAATGAGAATAGTTATGATTACAATAGCACGCGTATATTGGATTGATGTCTTTAGGGATAAAAAAAAGAGCGCCTAAGCGCTCTTTTTCATACAAAAGGTATCAGCGATTAAGCGATAACTTTAGCAACAACACCCGCGCCTACAGTACGGCCGCCTTCACGGATTGCGAAACGCAGACCGTCGTCCATCGCGATTGGGTGGATCAGGGTAACAACCATTTTGATG
>NZ_BJFN01000013.1 GCF_014189855.1 Buttiauxella sp. A111 | reverse complement strand
TCCTGCGAGTGCCCACACAGATTGTCTGATAAATTGTTAAAGAGCAGTGAGTTACGCGCTTTCGCTTGCTAACTCGAGGTGGCGTATATTACGCTTTCCTCTTTCAGAGTCAACCCTTAATTTCAGGGTATTTGACTCTCATCGCCGCCGTTACTCTGTGATGTTGTTCACATGTTCCGTGTCGATGGAGGCGCATTATAGGGAGTTCTCCTGAGGCTGCAACCCTAAATTTGCACTAATTTTACTGACTGCTGCAATCCCCAGCAAAACCCCGCCTTATACGCAGTTGTGCACAAAGTTATCCACAATCGTGATGAAGACCCAAATTTTGCGAGCGCGACGCAAACGTTTTCGCTACAATGCACCCGCATTAAAAGGACGCCCCGTTTTGGGGCGTTAGCTGAGTTTTAGGGGAAATAACTAAAATTCAGCTAACGCTCTTCTATATGCGAACCAAAGCTAAGGGATCAAACCATGCAACAACGTCGTCCTGTACGCCGCGCTCTGCTCAGTGTTTCTGACAAAGCCGGTATCGTCGAATTCGCCCAGGCACTTTCCCAACGTGGTGTAGTGCTGCTCTCTACAGGCGGAACCGCTCGTCTGCTGGCTGATGCTGGCCTGCCGGTAACCGAAGTCTCTGACTACACCGGTTTTCCGGAGATGATGGATGGACGCGTCAAAACCCTGCATCCAAAAGTCCACGGCGGCATTCTGGGTCGTCGCGGCCAGGATGATGCCATCATGGAACAACACGCAATCTCCCCAATTGATATGGTTGTCGTCAATCTCTATCCGTTTGCTCAGACTGTTGCCCGCGAAGGCTGCTCTCTGGAAGATGCGGTAGAGAATATTGATATCGGCGGTCCAACCATGGTGCGCTCCGCGGCGAAGAACCATAAAGATGTCGCGATCGTGGTTAAGAGCAGCGACTACCAGGCGATTATTAATGAGCTGGATGCTAACGAAGGTTCTCTTACCCTGGAGACGCGTTTCGATTTAGCGATTAAGGCATTCGAACACACCGCCGCTTACGACAGCATGATCGCCAACTATTTCGGTAGCCTGGTTCCTGCTTATCATGGTGAGAGCAACGCACCTTCCGGTCGTTTCCCTCGTACGCTCAACCTGAACTTCATTAAGAAGCAGGATATGCGTTACGGTGAAAACAGCCACCAGCAAGCTGCCTTCTATATAGAAGAAGAAATTAAAGAAGCATCCGTCGCTACTGCAACGCAAGTTCAGGGCAAAGCGCTTTCTTATAACAACATTGCCGATACCGATGCGGCACTGGAATGCGTAAAAGAGTTTAGCGAACCTGCCTGCGTTATCGTGAAGCATGCCAACCCTTGCGGCGTGGCTGTCAGCAACTCCTTATTAGATGCTTATGATCGCGCTTACAAAACCGATCCGACTTCAGCATTCGGCGGCATCATCGCGTTTAACCGTGAACTGGATGCCGAGACTGCGCAAGCCATTATCTCTCGCCAGTTTGTCGAAGTGATTATTGCCCCATCGGCAAGCGAAGAAGCATTGAAGATAACGGCAGCGAAACAAAATGTTCGCGTACTAACTTGTGGCCAGTGGCAGCAGCGCGTTCCGGGTCTGGATTTCAAACGCGTCAACGGTGGTCTGTTAGTACAAGATCGCGATTTGGGAATGGTGACTGCCGCCGACCTGCGAGTGGTCAGCAAACGCCAGCCTTCCGAGCAAGAACTGCGTGATGCACTGTTCTGTTGGAAAGTCGCGAAGTTCGTGAAGTCCAATGCGATTGTTTATGCCCGCGAGAATATGACTATCGGCATAGGCGCCGGTCAAATGAGCCGTGTTTACTCTGCCAAGATTGCCGGTATTAAAGCCGCCGATGAAGGTCTGGAAGTGAAAGGCTCTGCAATGGCATCCGATGCGTTCTTCCCGTTCCGCGATGGTATTGATGCAGCAGCAGCAGTCGGCGTGAGTTGTGTTATCCAGCCTGGCGGTTCGATCCGTGATGACGAAGTGATCGCCGCCGCTGACGAACATGGGATCGCAATGATCTTTACTGACATGCGCCACTTCCGCCATTAATCCTGGAGCCTCTATATATGAAAGTATTAGTGATTGGTAATGGCGGGCGCGAACACGCGCTGGCCTGGAAAGCGTCGCAGTCACCATTAGTACGCACTGTATTTGTCGCGCCAGGCAATGCCGGCACAGCTCTGGAACCGGCTTTGCAGAACGTGGCGATTAGCCCAACCGATATCCCGGCTCTGTTAAGCTTTGCGCAAAATGAGAAGATCGACCTGACGATTGTTGGGCCAGAAGCGCCGCTGGTGATTGGCGTCGTGGATGCCTTCCGCGCGGCTGGTCTGAAAATATTTGGCCCAACTCAGGGTGCAGCACAATTAGAAGGCTCCAAAGCCTTCACTAAGGATTTCCTGGCTCGCCATAAAATCCCAACCGCCGAATACCAAAACTTCACCGAGGTGGAGCCAGCGCTGGCGTACGTCCGTGAAAAAGGCGCGCCGATTGTGATTAAGGCCGATGGTCTGGCCGCAGGTAAAGGCGTCATTGTTGCGATGACGCTCGAAGAAGCGGAAGCCGCAGTGAACGATATGCTGGCGGGCAACGCATTCGGCGACGCGGGTCATCGCATCGTGGTGGAAGAGTTCCTTGATGGCGAAGAAGCCAGCTTCATCGTCATGGTCGACGGAGAGAACGTGCTGCCAATGGCCACCAGCCAGGATCATAAACGTGTTGGGGATGGCGATAGCGGCCCGAACACTGGCGGTATGGGCGCTTACTCTCCGGCTCCCGTTGTCACTGATGAAGTGCATCAGCGCGCAATGGATTTAGTTATCTGGCCAACCGTGCGTGGCATGGCTGCTGAAGGGAATACCTACACCGGTTTTCTGTATGCGGGTCTGATGATTGATAAACTTGGCAATCCAAAGGTTATCGAATTTAACTGCCGTTTTGGCGACCCTGAAACCCAGCCTATTATGCTGCGCCTGCAATCGGACCTGGTCGAATTGTGCCTCGCCGCATGTGACGGCAAGTTGAATGAGACGACCTCAAAGTGGGACGAGCGTCCGTCACTGGGCGTCGTGATGGCTGCTGGCGGTTATCCTGCGGATTACCGTAACGGTGATGTCATTCATGGCCTGCCGTTGGAAGAAGTGGCGGATGGCAAAGTGTTCCACGCTGGAACCCGTCTGCGTGAAGACGATATGGTAGTGACTAACGGCGGGCGCGTATTATGTGTCACCGCATTAGGCGATACCGTAGCGCTTGCACAGCAGCGTGCTTATGAGTTGATGAAGGATATCCGCTGGGATGGCAGTTTTAGCCGCTCAGACATTGGCTATCGCGCCATTGAGCGTGAAAACGCGAAGTAATACCTGAAGTACTCTGAAAGACCGCCCGCGTGGCGGTTTTTTTATCTAGAAAGTCGCAGGCTTCGGTTGCCAGCTGCAGAAGTCCTGGTTCGCGACCAGTAATAGTTGTGAACCTTCCGGTGCTTCCAGCCAGGCAATGCTGACATCCATCGATGAGTGGCGTTGTCGATTCGTGATATGGCTTAGCGCCACGCTGTCGAGTTTGGGTTCGAACGTCTCACCTTCGCAAGTCGTCACTGTACCGTTGCTGTGCCAGCGCCCTTGCCGCAAAACAACACGACCAATGCGCAATACTTCGCTTATGGCTTTCGTCTGGCTCGCCTGATATTGATACAAGTTGATTTGGTCATTGGAGAGTTGCTGTTTTTGACCGTCGACTTCGCGCTGCATAAAGCTCAGTTCGCCGTGATCGTCAAAACGCACTTTTATGTGCTCTGATGGTTCACTCAAAATCGTCATTTCAATAGATATGAGTTGCTCACCCTGCCAACGGTAATCACTTGTGGTCGTTGCACCCTTCTGTCTCGGGCTGAACGCCGTAAGCATGTGAATACTGTCGTCATCGCTATTGTCTTTACGCCAAATGCGCACGACACCCTGATCGGCAATATAACCGCTCGCGGTAAATGGCGGGATAGGAGGCTTGCTGCTGCATGCCATTACCAGCAATGTGCCTGTCAGAACGGCAAGAGGACGCCAGACAAACAAAAGGGGCGAAAACGCCCCCCTGCTAAAACTGTTCACTGACACTTGTTAAATTACTTAACAGCGTCTTTCAGTGCTTTACCTGAAACAAATGCCGGCACGTTAGCTGCGGCGATTTTGATTTCATTACCGGTTTGTGGGTTGCGGCCAGTGCGCTCAGCACGGTGGTTTACCTTGAAGGTACCGAAACCAACCAGTTGTACAGCATCACCTTCTTTCAGAGACTCAGTAATTGCAGCCAGAGTGGATTCCAGAGCAGCTTTAGCCTGTACTTTAGACAGGTCAGCCTTGTCAGCAATTACATCAATCAGTTGAGTCTTGTTCATAAGTTATCCTTACAATGTGTTTATCGCTTGCTAAGCATCGAGTGCGACGGAAATGCCAAAAAAGCACTCTCCTGCATACACGCACCGATAGCCACTATTTTTCGCCCCACAAATGTAGACCAGACGGGGGGCTAATTGGAAGCCTTCAGGGGTGACAATTCGGACTGTAAGTCACGTTTTGCTGTCTTACTGCTGAAAAATTATACCAATGTTGCTGCTACCCGCCTCGCGCAAGTCCGCGCGGAGACCTTTGATCAACTCAATATCACGTTCTTCGCAGTCAGCTAACAGACGGAAAATCTCCCACTGAATGTCCCATTCTTCTTCAACAGCAGGGTTTTCTCTCAGCTCTTCATCGGTCATTTCACGACCAGCCTGAGTCATTTCTAACATGGCAACAGTGGTAATGGATGCCTTGCTGACTTCAATGGCGTGTTCCAGCGTTTCCCCTGAAAGACGTGAATGAAGTAATTCGCTTAATGCAACGCAAGCATCGATAGCCGGGTAGACACCGTAAATATCATAGTCGTCAGCAACAGGAATGCCTTCTTCGAATTTCTCAAGTTGGCTATCAAAGTTAACTTTCGCATCTTTGACCGTTAATGTTTCCCAAATCAAATCGAGAATACGGCGATACAGTTGAGGATCGCCAAATTCAGTCTGCTGGCAGAACATGGCGTAATTCGGGTACATACGTTCGCATAAAGAAGCCATGAAAGTGACATGCTGCCAGCTTTCCAGTTTCTCAAGGCGCAGATGGATTGGGTTTTGTAACATAGCGATGTCTCAAAGACGGAATATTAGCGGCAGTTTACCTTAATCACCCCTGAATTGCTTGCCACCGCGTGAAAGCAGGACGACCCGAAGCCACAGCATCTGCCATGCGAGTCGGCTCCGGTAAACGGTAACCCCTCAGACAACGATTTACCCATAGCAATGCGCTCTCCAGGCTCACACGGTGACCTGTAGAGACAAATAGCGGATTACAGCGCCTCTTGCTACGCAACACCGACGCAAGGGATTCACCTTTATCAATCAGCAACTGGCATGCGCCGGGTTCTTCAGACAAGGGATCAAAACGCCCACACAACCGTTTTTTGGCAACGCCAATCGTTGGCACGTCCACCAGCAAGCCAAAATGGCTGGCAACCCCCAAACGTCGCGGATGTGAAATACCGTGACCATCCACGAACAACAAATCAGGTTTTTGCGACAGCAATTTCCATGCAGCTAACAGCGCGGGATATTCACGGAAGGAAAGGAATCCGGGGATGTAAGGCATGGTGGTGGTGGCACGCGCCACCTGATATTCAACCATTTCGAGGGAAGGATACGTCAGCAATACGATGGCGGCACGCGTAATGTCACCGCCCTGCTCAAAACCAACGTCAGCTCCAGCGATTAACCGGGGAGGGTTGTGATCAAAGCGATCCTCACGACAGACCTGCGAAGCCAATTCGATCTGCTGTTCACGTAGGCTTGCGAGATCCATTCCCTCTCCTGTTCTTTACTGAAAATAGCGTTATTGGTGATACGGTTTTGACAAACGATGCACCGCTTCCACAAACGCACCGGCATGCTCTGGCGGAACATCCTGGTGAATACCGTGGCCCAGGTTAAACACGTGGCCTTCACCTTTACCAAATCCTGCCAGAATCGTTGCTACTTCCTCTTCGATACGTGCAGGCTGCGCATACAGCATGGAAGGGTCCATGTTGCCCTGTAGCGCAACTTTATGACCGACACGACGGCGAGCGTCGGCAATATCGGTTGTCCAGTCTAATCCCAGCGCATCACAGCCCGTTTCAGCCATCGCTTCCAGCCACTGACCGCCACCTTTGGTAAACATCGTCACCGGCACTCGGCGACCTTCGTTTTCACGCAGCAGGCCATCAATGATTTTGTGCATGTAATAGAGCGAGAATTGCTGATAATCACGTCCGGTCAGCACGCCGCCCCAGGTATCGAAAATCATCACCGATTGCGCACCTGCTTTGATTTGCGCATTCAGATACAGCGTGACGCTTTGCGCCAGCTTATCGAGCAAAAGATGCAGCGCTTGAGGATCGGCATACATCATCTTTTTGATAACGGTGAAGGCTTTGCTGCTGCCGCCTTCGACCATGTACGTCGCCAGCGTCCACGGGCTGCCAGTAAAACCAATTAAAGGCACTTCGCCTTTTAGCTCACGGCGAATGGTACGCACCGCATTCATCACGTAACCCAGTTCATCTTCTGGATCAGGAACAGGCAGTTTTTCGACATCGGCACGGCAGGTTACAGGTGAGCGAAAACGTGGGCCTTCGCCAGTTTCAAAATAAAGGCCAAGCCCCATCGCATCTGGAACCGTCAGAATGTCGGAAAAGAGGATTGCCGCATCCAGCGGATACCGACGCAGCGGTTGCAGAGTCACTTCGCAAGCCAACTCAGCATTCTTGCACAGTGACATAAAATCACCGGCCTGCGCACGCGTCGCTTTGTATTCTGGCAAGTAACGACCTGCCTGCCTCATCATCCATACTGGCGTGGTATCTACAGGCTGGCGTTGCAACGCCCGCAGGTAACGATCGTTCTTGAGTTCAGTCATTTTTAATTTCCTTTGGCTGTATCCCGGCAGTTTACCACGTCATTCGTACTCTGCCCGACACAGGGCGACGGTGTCTTCAATCAGGCGGCGTGCAACCGTACCCGGTGGTGGCAATAACGGCAATTGATCGTAGCGATACCAGCCTGCATCCAGTAACTCTTTCGGGTCGATTTCAATCTCACCGCTATGATATTCCGCCATAAATGCGGTCATCAAAGACTGCGGGAACGGCCAGGGCTGGGAAGTGACGTAGCGTAAGTTCTTCACGCGAATGCTGCTTTCTTCCATGACTTCCCTAGCCACGGCTTGTTCGAGGGTTTCCCCGACTTCGACAAACCCCGCCAGTACGGTGTAAATCCCGTTGCGATGACGCGTATGTTGGGCAAGCAGAATATGGTCGTCACGCCGAATAGCCACAATGATGCACGGTGAGATTTGCGGATAGTAACGTTCACGGCAGTGGCTACATAACATGGCCCATTCAGTTTTGCTGACGTGCATTTCATGCCCACAGTAGCCGCAGAATTTATGCGAGCGGTAGAACTCCGCTAATTGCACACCGCGACCGGCAAGCTGGAACAATCCCACATCCTGGTCGATCACCTGACGCACAGAACCCATATCCACCCGGCGATTTTGTCGCACAAGCCATACCGGTTCATTTTCCCACTCACCGATGGGCATCCCAACGGCACCATCGAGCTGAAAATCTTGTGCCACTCCGTGAGGCAGCTCACCTTTTGGCAACCACAGTTTTTGTTCATGACTGACGATAAACCAGCCCTGATCTAACTTTTGAATTACACGTTCCATAACCTGGTGCACATCCCCGAGTTCGCTGGTATAAACAAATGGTCGTAACAATTTTGGGTACGTTTGCGTTACATCTTTTTACTCTAAACAGTTCGAGTAAATAACTCACGGAGTCAATCATGCTTAACCAGTTAGAGAATCTGACTGAGCGCGTTGGTGGTAGTAATGAGTTAATCGACCAATGGCTTCATGCCCGCAAACATTTATTGGTGGCTTATTACAATATGGTTGGGATCAAGCCTAACAAGGATTCCCATACCGCGCTCAATGAAAAGGCTCTGGATAATTTTTGCCACAATTTGGTGGATTATCTGTCTGCCGGCCATTTTAATATTTATGAACGTATTATCAGCGAAATGGAAGGCAACAGCCCACTTTTTGCTGCCACCCATCTTTACCCACAGCTTGAAGCCAATACCCAGCAAATCATGGATTTCTACGATACGCATCTTGAAAGCGCTATCGATGACGATAACTACATTGAATTCCAGAAAGCCTTGTCCGGCATCGGCGAAGCACTGGAATCACGTTTTTCGCTGGAAGATAAACTCATTCAGTTGGCGTACGACCACGATTTAGATGACAGTGCTAACGATACCCGCGGTCTTGCACGCCCGGCTTGAGTTCTGCCCTGTTAACGAGTAGTTTACAACCCGACCCGTAGCAATACGGGTTTCTTCTTGTCGGAGTGCCGAGTGCGCAAGCACCGGCTGAGACCGTTAATTCGGGATCCGCGGAACCTGATCAGGCTAATACCTGCGAAGGGAACAAGAGTAATTCTGCTTTTGGGCTCACCCGTGCGCGGGCGGTCCACATTCATTACTCCTCCGTTGTTCTGACAAGCCACTTCCTGATAATTACTGGAATGAGCTATGTCTACCACTGAAAAAAAACTAAACCGCCGCGAGCAGCGCGCCGCAGCCCAACATTTTATCAATACCCTGGAAGGCACGGCTTTCCCCAACTCTCAGCGTATTTATCTCACTGGCTCCCGCGATGATATCCGCGTGCCAATGCGCGAGATTCAATTAAGCCCAACCGCAACCGGCGGCAGCAAAGAAAACCCACAATTTACGCCTAACGACGCCATCCCCGTTTATGACACATCTGGCGCATATGGCGATCCGGCTATCATCATTGACGTACTGCGCGGGCTTGATCCTCTTCGAGCCAACTGGATTGCTGAGCGTGATGATTGCGAAATCCTGACTGACCGTAGTTCTGCCTATACCAAAGAGCGTCTGGCCGATGACGGTCTGGACGAATTGCGCTTTGAAACGCAACTCACGCCTAAGCGCGCAAAAACCGGGAAAACCGTCACGCAACTGCACTATGCACGCAAGGGGATGGTGACGCCTGAAATGGAGTTCATCGCGATTCGCGAAAATATGGGCCGTGAGCGAATCCGCGACCAGGTTTTACGCCACCAGCATCCGGGCCAGGGGTTTGGCGCTCGTCTTCCTGAAAACATCACACCAGAATTTGTGCGCGACGAAGTTGCGGCGGGACGCGCAATTATCCCCGCCAACATTAATCACCCGGAATCCGAACCGATGATTATCGGGCGTAATTTCCTGGTCAAAGTAAACGCTAATATCGGCAACTCGGCGGTCACCTCTTCTATCGAAGAAGAAGTAGAAAAACTGGTGTGGTCCACACGCTGGGGTGCAGATACCGTTATGGACTTGTCCACCGGACGCTATATCCACGAAACCCGCGAATGGATTCTGCGTAACAGCCCGGTACCGATTGGCACAGTACCTATTTACCAGGCGCTGGAAAAAGTCAGCGGTATCGCCGAAAACCTGACCTGGGAAATGTTCCGCGACACCTTGCTGGAACAAGCCGAGCAAGGTGTCGATTACTTCACTATTCACGCTGGCGTGCTGCTGCGCTATGTGCCGATGACCGCCAAACGCCTCACCGGGATTGTCTCGCGCGGCGGTTCGATTATGGCGAAATGGTGCCTGTCCCATCACCAGGAAAACTTCCTGTACGAACACTTCCGTGAGATCTGCGAAATCTGCGCCGCATATGACGTTTCGCTCTCTTTAGGCGATGGCCTGCGCCCGGGTTCCATCCAGGATGCCAATGATGAAGCCCAATTCTCGGAGCTACACACTCTCGGCGAGCTGACCAAAATTGCCTGGGAATATGACGTACAGGTGATGATTGAAGGTCCCGGGCATGTGCCGATGCAGATGATTCGCCGCAACATGACCGAAGAACTGGAACATTGCCACGAAGCGCCGTTCTATACACTCGGCCCGCTGACGACCGATATCGCACCGGGTTACGACCACTTCACATCAGGTATTGGCGCGGCAATGATTGGTTGGTTTGGCTGTGCGATGCTGTGTTATGTCACACCCAAAGAGCATCTCGGTCTGCCAAACAAAGAAGATGTTAAACAAGGGCTGATTACTTACAAAATTGCAGCGCACGCCGCAGATCTGGCAAAAGGTCACCCAGGCGCGCAAATCCGCGATAACGCCATGTCAAAAGCGCGCTTCGAATTCCGTTGGGAAGACCAGTTTAATCTGGCGCTCGACCCGTTTACCGCGCGTGCCTATCACGATGAAACGCTGCCGCAGGAATCCGGAAAAGTCGCGCATTTCTGTTCAATGTGTGGCCCCAAATTCTGCTCAATGAAAATCTCCCAGGAAGTCCGCGATTTCGCAGCCAAACAAGCCATTGAAGTCGGACTGGAGGATATGTCGCAAACCTTCCGGGCAAAAGGTGGCGAAATTTATCTGCGCCAGGAGGAAGTGTGATGAAACACTCTGCATTTCCCCCTGTTCCGCGGCGCTTGGGCTTGTATCCGGTGGTGGATAGCGTGGAATGGATTGCCCGTTTACTGGACGCTGGCGTACGTACTATTCAACTGCGCATCAAAGATAAGCAAGACGAAGACGTTGAGGCTGACATTGTGGCGGCCATTAAACTTGGTCAGCAATACGAAGCACGTCTGTTTATCAATGATTACTGGAAACTGGCAGTAAAGCACCATGCTTACGGCGTGCATTTGGGCCAGGAAGATATGGATGTCGCAAATCTTGATGCTATTCGTGATGCGGGTTTGCGCCTCGGACTCTCCACGCATGACAACATGGAAATGGACCGCGCCCTCGAGGCGCGCCCTTCTTACATCGCGCTGGGCCATGTTTTCCCCACCAATACCAAGCAAATGCCTTCATCTCCGCAAGGGATTACGCAACTTGCGAAACACATCAAAACGCTGGGTGATTACCCTACCGTAGCCATTGGCGGGATTAGCATTGAACGCGTTCCTTCAGTGCTCGCAACAGGCGTAGGAAGTGTTGCCGTGGTTAGCGCGATTACTCAGGCTCCAGACTGGCAAGCCGCCACCGCGCAATTACTGTCACTGGTGGGGGCTGGCGATGAATGATAGCGATTTCATGCGTTACAGCCGCCAGTTACTGCTCGAAGACATCGCACTTGAAGGACAGCAAAAGCTACTCGCCAGCAAAGTGTTAATTGTCGGGCTCGGAGGGTTAGGTTCACCAGCGGCGCTGTATCTTGCTGCGGCAGGTGTTGGCACACTGATTCTTGCAGACGATGACTGCGTGCATATCAGTAACTTACAACGCCAGATTTTGTTTACTTCAAAGGATCTCGATCAGCCTAAATCTCGGATCGCCCAGCGCCATCTTCAGCAACTCAATCCTGATATCGATCTGCACATTATCAGTGAACGCCTTGAAGGAAATTTGCTGATTCAGGCAGTACGCGGCGTCGATTTGGTTCTCGATTGTAGCGACAATATGGCGACGCGCCACGCAGTAAACGCCGCCTGCGTCGCACACAGCAAACCGCTGATTTCCGCCAGCGCGGTAGGATTTGGCGGGCAACTCATGGTTCTCACTCCCCCATGGGAAAATGGGTGTTATCGCTGTGTCTGGCCGGATGAACACGAACCGGAACGCAACTGCCGCACCGCAGGGATTATCGGCCCCGTGGTCGGTGTGATGGGCACATTGCAGGCGCTTGAAGCGATAAAACTACTCAGCGGTATGGCTCCGGCGGCGGGTTCTTTACGCCTGTTTGACGCCCGCCAACATAGCTGGCGCTCCCTCACCATGCAAAAGGCCAAAGAGTGCCTGGTATGCGGAGGGCACAATGCGCATTCATTTTAATGATGAACCGATGGAGTGCCCGGACAGCCTGACGCTGGCAACACTGCTCAAGCAACAGCACCTGATGAAGCCCGGAATTGCGCTAGCCATTAACCACACCATCGTTCCACGCGAGCAATGGGAGACTCATTTACTGAATGATGGTGACCAGATCTTACTTTTTCAGGCCATTGCTGGGGGTTAACATGCTCAAGATTGCGGATAAAACTTTCTCTTCGCGCCTGTTCACTGGCACGGGAAAATTCGCCTCACCACAAGTTATGATCGAAGCGATTCGCGCCTCGGGTTCGCAATTAGTGACCATGGCGATGAAGCGCGTCGATTTGCGTAATCATAACGATGCGATTCTCACTCCTCTGCTCGAAGCCGGTGTGCAACTGCTACCAAACACTTCTGGAGCGAAAAATGCTGAGGAGGCGATTTTTGCTGCACAACTCGCACGTGAAGCGCTAGGCACGCACTGGGTAAAACTGGAAATTCACCCGGATGCTCGCTATCTCTTACCTGATCCGATTGAAACACTGAAAGCGGCCGAGAAACTCGTCAAATTAGGCTTTGTTGTTTTGCCTTATTGCGGCGCCGATCCCGTTTTGTGCAAACGGCTTGAGGAAGCAGGATGCGCCGCGGTCATGCCACTTGGCGCACCGATTGGGTCCAATCAGGGCTTACAAACCCGCGCATTTTTGGAAATTATTATTGAGCAGGCTCAGGTGCCGGTAGTGGTTGATGCGGGAATCGGTGCACCGAGCCATGCAGCACGAGCACTGGAAATGGGCGCTTCCGCTGTACTGGTGAATACCGCCATTGCCGTAGCACGAGATCCCGTGCAGATGGCGCACGCTTTCCGCCTAGCCGTTGAAGCCGGTTCGATAGCCGCACAGTCTGGTTTGGGAGCTCGCCACCAGCGGGCTCAGGCGTCCAGCCCTTTGACACAGTTCCTGCAATCCAGCCAGGAGGGGGCGTAATGGCCGGAACCTTCACAGATCGCTGGCGTGAACTCGACTGGGATGACATCACTTTACGCATCAACAGCAAAACAGCCCTTGATGTGGAGCATGCATTGAGCGCCCACAAAATCACCCGCGACCATCTTATGGCGCTGCTTTCTCCGGCTGCCAGCCAGTATCTTGAACCTCTCGCACAGCAGGCACAGCAATTAACTCGCCAGCGTTTTGGCAACACGGTGAGTTTTTACGTACCGTTGTATCTCTCCAACCTCTGCGCTAATGATTGTACATACTGTGGTTTTTCGATGAGTAACAAGCTCAAACGTAAAACACTGGATGAACAAGAAATTGAACGAGAGTGCGAGGCAATTCGCAAACTGGGTTTTGAGCATTTGCTGTTGGTGACCGGCGAACACCAGACCAAAGTGGGCATGGATTATTTCTGTCAGCACCTCCCCGCCATTCGCCGCCAGTTCAGCTCTCTGCAAATGGAAGTGCAGCCGCTGGATGAACAGGAATATGCCGAACTCAAAACGCTGGGGCTGGATGGCGTGATGGTTTATCAGGAAACCTATCATCAGGCGGTTTACGCGCAGCATCATTTGCGCGGCAACAAGCGGGATTTCTTCTGGCGTCTGGAAACACCAGACAGACTAGGCCGCGCGGGGATCGATAAAATCGGGCTCGGCGCGTTAATTGGTTTATCGGATAGCTGGCGTACTGACTGTTTTATGGTGGCGGAGCATTTGCTGTGGCTGCAACAAAACTACTGGCAAAGCCGTTATTCGATTTCGTTTCCGCGTTTACGTCCCTGTACAGGCGGTGTTGAGCCCGCATCAATCATGACGGAAAGCCAACTGGTGCAGGTGATATGTGCCTTTCGTCTACTGTCACCAGACGTAGAACTTTCGCTTTCTACGCGCGAATCCCCCTGGTTCCGGGATCATATGATTCCGCTCGCGATTAATAACGTCAGCGCCTTTTCCAAAACTCAGCCGGGAGGCTATGCCGATAATCATCCAGAGCTTGAACAGTTTGCACCGCACGACGGGCGTACACCAAATGAGGTCGCAGCTGCCCTAACACGTTCGGGCTTGCAACCTGTCTGGAAGGATTGGGATAGTTTTCTGGGGCGGTAACGCCGCCCCACCTTTGAATTAATAGACAGTCACTTTGGCTACCTTAGCCACTTTACCGTCGCTGGAAGGGGTATCTGGCGTCACGCCTAATTCAATCGCGCTATAAAGCCCGGCGAGTTGCGCGAACACCACATAAATTAATGCCGTGAAGGATTCGTGGTAATCCACCAGTTCCGGAGCGGCAAAATGAAAATAACGATCCCCCGCTTTAACGTCCGTAGGGAGAGCATCATGGCCGATTGCGATAACCTGCGCCCCTGCGCTACGCTCACGTGTCAACTCAGTCATCATGTCGATGTCATAACGGTGGATTTCCGGACGCGCGGCAAGATAACCAATAATCGTAGCATCACGGTTAATAATCAGTTTCGGGCCATGGCGGAATTCCAGCATCGAATGCCAGGCCGTCATCACATTGCCGTTGCCCATTTCCAGCAGTTTGAGGCTGGTTTCACAGGCAATGGCTTTTAAAGATAACGAGCCGACAGCAACAACATTATTACGTGACTGCGTCGCCCATTGTTCGATATCAGCGGCATAGTGAGTCAAAAAGTGGTTCATGCCACGCTGCAAAACGGGAAGCACTTTTTCGGCTTCCGCCCAACCCGCCGGAGCCACCAGCAGCATCAGGTACCAAAGTGGAACGGTGAATTCAGAAGTGGCGGCAAAACTACCGTTAGAAGTGCCTTCTGGTACCGGGATAAACAGCCCTTCGGTATGCTGCTGTGCGAGCTGTGCAAGGCGGCTACTGGCGTTGTTAGTCACCGCCAGATGGCGCAATTTCGGGTTGGCGGCGAGTGCATGCTCCACAACCTTAACTGTCTCTGGTGTGTTACCCGAGCTACTCACGGAAACCAATACGGTATTTTCTTGCAAGCTTTCAGGCATGAGTACCAGATCCGTTGCCGGCACCACATCGATGTGATTGGGTACGACACTACGTAACCAATTCACGCTCGCTTGTGCGGCCAACAACGAGGAACCCGCTCCGGTGATGAGAATGCGTGTGTGGGAATCGCTTTTGCTCCAGAACGCTTCAATAATGGGCTGCTGAGCTTTTATCTGCTCCAGCCCTTCTTGCCATAAACGCGGCTGAGCCACGATGGCTTCAACGGTTAAACTGGCTCCCTTTTGCTGCCAGTACGCTTCATTATGATTTAACATGTTTATTTTCCACCTCTTATGGAACTTGCGCCGCGCCGGAAAATTGCTTTAGCATGCCGACACTCGCACTTTTATTCGTTAACAACCCTATCGGGGGAACCATGAAACCGGTGTACATCCTTATTCGCGATACGCTGAAAAGCGATATTCAGAACCAAAAGTACCCGGTTGGCTCCCTGATCCCTTCTGAGCGCGAACTGGCGGAAACCTACCAGGTCACGCGTGCTACGGTGCAAAAAGCCATTGCTCAAATGGAGCAGGAAGGCCTGGTCAAAAAAGTGGTTGGCAAAGGCACTTATGTAAACCGAGCCTTTGCCCCGCCGGTTTATCTACTCAACCCTGACGGGGAAAGCAGCGCGCTGGGCGTCACAAAAGAATTGAGTGGTAAAGTCACCATCACCAGCCGCCTGATTTACCATGTCCAGCAACCTGCGGGGGACTACCTCGCAAACCAATTTAGTGTTTCGGCTACCGAACCCGTTCACGCCATCCGCCGTGTTCGCCTGTTTGATGGCGTGCCGGTGTTAGTCGAAGACAGCTACATTCCGCGGGCGATTGTCGATGTCATTGACGACGACGTACTGCAAAACCACTCTCTGTATGCGTTTATCGAAGATAAGTGCCAGCAAAAAATCGGCGGCACGGACTCCGTTGTCGGGGCCAGCCTGTTTGATGACGTAATGGCGGCACTGCTCGAAATTCCCGTAAACTCACCAATGCTGCACATTAAAGAAAGCACCTGGCTTGAGGACGGCACGGTTTTTAACTACTCCTGGAGCTACAACCGTGGCGACCTCTTCAGAATGCGCAGCCGAAAAATCCTTATTCCTTAAAGAATTGCGGTAGATATTCACGGTGCGCTTCGAGCAATTCATCAAGCACGACTTTTGCTACCTTGCCTGACGGCACAAGTGGGTTCAGCGTCAATGCCTGCAAAGCTGCACCGTAATCACCTGTAACCGCGGCCTCTACTGCCATTTCTTCCCACGACTTCATTAATGACACCAACCCAGAAACGGTGGCTGGCAACGGATCGTTATTAAGAGGAATGGCACCATAGCGCCCAATAACACAGGTCGTTTCAATGGCGACGTTATCCGGGAGTGAACGAATCGCCCCGTTGTTGCGTACGTTGACCGTCATCAGGAGATTTTTGTCGTTATAGATTGCGCTGATTAGCTCGCAGGCTGCTTCTGAGTAATAGGCCCCACCGCGCTGCTCTAGCTGTTTTGGTTTTTCATGCAAATGTGGGTTTCGATAGAGTTCGAATAATTCATGCTCTACCGCCTGCACCACTTCCCCGCGCGTTCCATGCTCTTCGAATTCCTGAAGCTGCTTTTCCAACACATCACTGGTGGCGTAGTAATACTGATGGTACGGACAAGGGATTACGCCAAGATGCTGGATTTGTTCCTGGAGCCAGGGAATATCGGGAATGTTTTTTGGCTTATGTTCGCTGTCGTACTTGAGGTTTTTCAGCACCTCAGGCATGACATCCTTACCATCCATGTAGACATGGGTACCGTAAAGAAAATGGTTTAATCCTACGAGTTGAAGGAGGAAGCGAGATTTATCCACGCCGAGAATTTCTGCCACCATGCGCTGCATTGATTGTGAAAGATTACATAAGCCAACGCATTTGATTTTGCTGTGCTTGATAACAGCTTCGGTCACGATGCCGCTTGGATTGGTGAAGTTAATCAGCCAGGCATCAGGGCATAACTCCTCCATATCACGACAGATATCCAGAATAACTGGAATGGTGCGCAGGGCTTTTGCCAGGCCACCCGCTCCATTTGTTTCCTGACCGATTAGCCCGTGCGACAAAGGGATACGTTCGTCTTTAATGCGTGCATCGAGTTGCCCAACACGCAACTGGGTAGTGACAAAGTCGGCATCTTTGAGCGCTTCGCGCCTGTCGAGCGTTAGATGAACCTGGCAATCAATGCCCGCTGCTTCAACCATGCGTTTGGCCAGATTGCCAACGATCTCAAGTTTTTCACGCCCCGCCTCTACGTCCACGAGCCAGATTTCTTTAATTGGCATTTCTGCATAGCGCTGGATAAAGCCTTCGATGATCTCTGGCGTATATGAACTGCCTCCACCGATAGTCACTATCTTTAATTTATTATTCATTACGTAATCCTTCTTTATATCCCAGGATTATTTCATCCTGATTAACGATACTTTCTTCCAGCTCGTTTTCTTCTCGCAGATACTGTTTATCCAGCGTCATAACGAACGGATAATAAATTGTCATCGCGACCGCGAGGTTAATGGCCTGGAACAACATGCCTTTCCAACCGCAGATTAAAAAACCACTGATAAAAATAGGTGTAGTCCAGGGAATTTCCAGACCCGATGTCAATGGCAGCCAGCCAAATGCCATAGCGCTATAGGTTATTACGCAAAGTACAACCGGAACGATGATGAATGGGATAAACAACAGTGGGTTTAGTGCAATGGGAACGCCAAATATAATTGGCTCATTAATATTAAAAATAGCGGCTGGAGAGGCAAGTTTGGCGATTTCACGCATGCGTTTGCTCTTCGCGCGGAACAACATCACCAGGAGCATAGCTAGAGTAAAACCAGTCCCGCCGCAGATTAAGAATACATCGCGGAACTGCTGGGTAATGATGTTTACTGGCGGCAGACCTTGTTTCATTGCCTGCATGTTTTCAAGTGTTAATGAACGCCAGATTGGCCCCATGATGGCAGTCACGATAGAGTCGCCATGCAGGCCGAAAAACCAGAAGAAGCTGACAAAAAACTCCGCCACCATCTGCGACGGTAGTGTGTTGCCAAGGTGCATCATCGGAGCTTGTAGCACTTTGAAAATCATCTCCTGGGCCGTACCAAACGGCGTGATTTCAAAAACCAGGCGAAGCAGCCAGAAGATAACAACAATCAAAAATGACGGAATGAGCGAGCTGAAGCTATTGGCTACCGCTGGCGGGACGCTATCCGGCATTGAAATCATCAGCCGTGGATGGTTGAACAATCTGTAGAGCCGAACCGCCACTAGTGTGACAATTAAAGACAGGAATAGCCCCTGCGCACCAAGAGAAAAGGTCGGAATAACATCCGTAATTGCACCGCCATTTTCTTGCGGTATTCTGAACGGCGTGACAATTAAAAAAGCCACCAGTGAAATTAATACACAGGATATTTCATTTAACTGCCAGCGCTTTGCAAGGCTTATACTGGTACTGACCACCACCAGCAATGCCATCACAGAGTAAGTGGCATCAAGAATATAGTTTAATTGCCCAATAAAATGCTCACCGAAAATTCGAATAATAAATTCGCTATATCCCGGAATAGGCAAATTAGCTATCAGCAAAAAGAAAGAACCAATAATCAGAAATGGCATGATCCGAATAAAGCCATCTTTAATGGCCGAGAGATAATCATTCCCTTCAATCTTCATTGCCAGAGGCAATATTTTCCTTTCCATAAATGCAGTGAAATTATTCATGTTGTCACTCACTGTGCTGGTTTTTGTGTTAGTGGTATATACCACTGGAATGAAGACTATGTAGTTCACCGTTTTGTGTCAATGGAGTGCAAACGTGTTTGTCTGGAATATGCGGATTTTGTGAGCAGCGACACACTCAAAGTGGTCAAGGAAACTAAAAAATGTAACCGGTTTCAGCCCTGATAAGTTTCTTTTGTGATACCTCACACACAATCATCGTAAAGCGGTTGTTGTAGCGAGGCGTCACGGATAATTATCAGTGTATCGAACGGACACTGAGAGCAGATCTATGAAGAATATCGTTTTGTGTTGTGCAGCGGGTATGTCGACTAGCATTTTGGTCCAACGCATGAAGGACGCCGCTCAGAAGAAGGGTATTGAAGTCTCTATCAAGGCAGTGCCGGTTGCCGAATTCAAAGACAATATCGACACCGCCGATATTGTGCTGTTAGGCCCACAAGTTAAATATGAGCACGCCAAGCTTCAGGCTATCGCAGAGCCGATGGGTAAAACCGTGGCAGTTATCGATATGATGGATTACGGAATGATGAAAGGTGATGTCGTTCTGGATAAAGCTTTGAAAATGATGGAGTCGTAAAACGTGGAAGATTTAGAAACGATTATCATGGAATTGTTGGTCAATGCGGGTAGCGCACGCAGCCAGGCACTGACAGCACTGCAAATGGCGCGTAAAGGTGATTTCGCAGCGGCTCAACAAGCGATGGAAGAATCTCGTGAGTTTGTGAAACATGCGCACAAAATTCAGACCCAGCTTATCGGGTTAGATGAAGGCACCGGTAAACTTCCAGTTAACTTGATTACCGTACATTCGCAGGATCACCTGATGAATGCGATGGTGATTCAGGATTTAGCCGAAGATATGATTGAATTGTATCGCCGCCTGCCATTAGCTAACTGATTAATCGTCATTCTTTAAATTGAATTATGTTGGTTATATTTCAATTTTTTCAGGCGAAAAAAAACCGCTCTTTCGAGCGGTTTTTGTTTTTAGCGACTCTAACGATTAATCGTTGTTGTTGCCGCCCAGACCACCGGCATTCAGAAGCTCTGCCAGGCTGGCAGTTGCATCTTCAGCAGTAACCTGAGGTACAACAGGCGCTTCGCCCGCTGCACGACGGCGCATACGATCCTGGTGATACGCATAACCGGTACCAGCTGGGATCAAGCGACCCACGATTACGTTCTCTTTCAGGCCGCGCAGTTCGTCACGTTTACCCGCAACAGCTGCTTCGGTAAGCACACGAGTTGTCTCCTGGAACGATGCCGCGGAGATGAAGGACTCGGTTGCCAGAGAGGCTTTGGTGATACCCAGCAGATCACGTGTGAAGGACACGTTAATCTTGCCGTTCGCTTCCAGTTCGCGGTTAGCGATCTTGACGCGAGAGTATTCAGCCTGCTCACCTTCCAGGAAGTCAGAACCACCAGCGCTAACGATAGTTGCTTTACGCAACATCTGACGCACGATGACTTCGATGTGTTTATCGTTAATCTTAACGCCTTGCAGACGGTAAACGTCCTGCACTTCGTTGGTGATGTAACGAGTCACAGCATACACGCCACGCAGACGCAGAATGTCATGCGGAGATTCTGGACCATCGGAAACAACGTCACCGCGTTCTACCACTTCGCCTTCGAACACGTTCAGCTGACGCCACTTAGGAATCATCTCTTCGTAAGCATCGCTGCCATCGAGTGGAGAAATTACCAGACGGCGCTTGCCTTTGGTTTCTTTACCGAAGGAGATGATCCCGCTGATTTCAGCAAGGATAGCTGGCTCTTTCGGACGACGTGCTTCGAACAAGTCCGCAACGCGTGGCAGACCACCGGTAATATCCTTGGTACCGCTGGATTCCTGAGGAATACGCGCCAGGGCATCACCCGCACTGATCTGAATGCCGTCTTCCAACTGAACAATTGCTTTACCCGGCAGGAAGTACTGCGCTGGCATATCGGTACCAGGGATCAGTACGTCATTGCCTTGAGCATCAACAATTTTCAGAGCAGGACGCAAGTCTTTACCACCCGCGGTACGTTCTGCAGAATCCAGAACAACCAGAGATGACAGACCTGTCAGTTCGTCGGTCTGACGAGTAATGGACTGGCCGTCGATCATGTCAGTAAAGCGGATGAAACCACTTACTTCAGAGATGACTGGCATGGTGTGCGGATCCCAGTTTGCTACGGTTTCGCCCGCTGCAACCTGCTCGCCATCACCTTTGCCCATTACCGCACCGTAAGGAACTTTATAGCTCTCTTTAGTACGACCGAATTCGTCAATCAGTTTCAGTTCAGTGTTACGAGAAGTCACTACCAGTTTACCGGCAGAGTTCACAACAGACTTCGCGTTGCTGAGCTTGATGCTACCTTTGTTCTTAACCTGAATGCTGGATTCAGCAGCAGAACGAGATGCAGCACCACCGATGTGGAACGTACGCATCGTCAGCTGAGTACCGGGTTCACCGATGGACTGTGCCGCGATAACCCCGATAGCTTCACCTTTGTTGATGATGTGGCCACGAGCCAGGTCACGACCATAGCAGTGAGCACATACGCCGAAGTCAGTTTCGCAACCCACAACGGAACGTACTTTCACGCTATCAACAGAGTTTGCTTCTAACAGGTCACACCATTGCTCGTTCAGCAGGGTGTTACGTGTTACCAGAATATCAGCAGTGCCAGGTTTCAGTACGTCTTCAGCCGTTACACGACCCAATACGCGATCGCGCAGTGGTTCTTTAACGTCGCCGCCTTCGATAACCGGAGTCATCGTGATACCTTCGAGGGTGCCACAATCGTCTTCGGTAACAACCAGATCCTGCGCAACGTCAACCAGACGACGCGTCAGATAACCGGAGTTCGCAGTTTTCAGTGCGGTATCCGCCAGACCTTTACGAGCACCGTGCGTGGAGATGAAGTACTGGAGTACGTTCAGACCTTCACGGAAGTTCGCGGTGATTGGCGTTTCGATGATGGAGCCATCTGGCTTAGCCATCAGACCACGCATACCTGCCAACTGACGAATCTGTGCCGCAGAACCACGAGCACCGGAGTCGGCCATCATGTAAATGCTGTTGAAGGAAACTTGCTGCTCTTCGACGCCGTCACGGTTAATAACGGATTCAGTTTGCAGGTTGTCCATCATCGCTTTGGATACACGATCGTTCGCCGCAGCCCAGATATCGATAACTTTGTTATAGCGTTCGCCCGCTGTAACCAGACCGGACTGAAACTGTTCCTGAATCTCAGCAACTTCAGCTTCCGCTTCAGAGATGATTTCAGTTTTCTTCGCTGGGATGACCATGTCATCAATACCAACAGAAACACCTGAACGCGCTGCATATGCAAAGCCGGTGTACATTGTTTGGTCAGCAAAGATTACTGTCGGTTTCAGACCCAGAATGCGGTAACAAGTGTTCAGCATTTTGGAGATGGCTTTCTTACCCAACGCCTGGTTGATGATGGAGTAAGGCAGACCTTTCGGTACGATCATCCACAGAATCGCACGACCAACGGTGGTGTCGATTAAGCTGGTTTTCGCAACGAACTCTTCGTTTTCGTCTTTTTCGTACTCAGTGATACGCACTTTTACGCGCGCATGCAGAGAGGCCAGACCTGCGCGATAGATACGCTCAGCTTCTTTAGGGCCAGTCAGCACCATGCCTTCGCCTTTGGCGTTAACACAGTCACGGGTCATGTAGTACAGACCCAATACAACGTCCTGAGAAGGAACGATGATTGGCTCGCCGTTCGCAGGTGACAGGATGTTGTTGGTAGACATCATCAGCGCACGCGCTTCCAACTGAGCTTCAAGCGTCAGTGGAACGTGTACTGCCATCTGGTCACCATCGAAGTCGGCGTTATATGCCGCACAAACCAGCGGGTGCAGCTGGATAGCTTTACCTTCGATCAGTACAGGTTCAAATGCCTGGATACCCAAACGGTGCAGAGTTGGTGCACGGTTCAGCAGTACCGGGTGTTCGCGGATAACTTCGTCCAGGATATCCCAAACGACAGCTTCTTCGCGCTCAACCATTTTCTTCGCAGCTTTAATGGTGGTAGCAAGACCACGCAATTCCAGCTTGCCGTAGATGAACGGCTTGAACAGCTCCAGTGCCATTTTCTTAGGCAGACCGCACTGATGCAGACGCAGGTATGGACCTACGGTGATTACAGAACGACCGGAGTAGTCAACACGTTTACCCAACAAGTTCTGACGGAAACGACCCTGCTTACCTTTGATCATATCGGCCAAAGATTTCAGAGGACGCTTGTTAGAACCCGTGATCGCACGACCGCGACGGCCGTTATCCAGCAGGGCATCTACCGCTTCCTGCAGCATACGTTTTTCGTTACGTACGATGATGTCAGGCGCAGCAAGATCCAGCAGACGTTTCAGACGGTTGTTACGGTTGATAACGCGACGATACAGATCGTTCAGATCTGAGGTTGCGAAACGACCACCATCCAGCGGTACCAATGGACGCAGATCTGGCGGCAGAACCGGCAGAACTGTCAGGATCATCCACTCTGGTTTGTTACCAGATTGAACGAACGCTTCCAGCAGTTTGATACGCTTGGTCAGCTTTTTACGTTTGGTTTCGGAGTTGGTTTCGTTCAGCTCTTCACGCAGAGTTTCACACTCTTGCTCCAGATCCATGTTTTTCAACAAGGCCTGAATAGCTTCCGCACCCATCTTCGCGTCGAATTCGTCACCGAACTCTTCCAGCGCATCCAGATACTGCTCTTCAGTCAGGATCTGACGACGCTCGAGGTTGGTCATACCGCCTTCGATTACCACATAAGATTCGAAGTAAAGAACACGTTCGATATCACGCAGTGGCATATCCAGCAGCAAGCCGATACGAGACGGCAGAGACTTCAGGAACCAAATGTGTGCAGTTGGGGAAGCCAGTTCGATGTGACCCATGCGCTCACGGCGCACTTTAGTTTGGGTGACTTCAACGCCGCACTTCTCACAAATTACACCACGGTGTTTCAGGCGCTTGTACTTACCGCACAGGCACTCATAGTCTTTTACTGGCCCGAAAATACGAGCACAGAACAGACCGTCACGTTCTGGTTTGAACGTACGGTAGTTAATGGTTTCCGGCTTTTTAACTTCGCCGAACGACCATGAACGAATCATGTCTGGCGATGCCAGAGCAATTTTGATCGCATCAAACTCTTCGGTCTTAGTTTGCGCTTTCAGAAACTTAAGTAAGTCTTTCACGGATTAGCTCCCGTCGGAGTGAGACTTCTCAGAGACGTCCGGTGTGACCCGGACATCCTG
The DNA here is from genome assembly GCF_014189855.1 of Buttiauxella sp. A111. GTDB lineage: Bacteria > Pseudomonadota > Gammaproteobacteria > Enterobacterales > Enterobacteriaceae > Buttiauxella > Buttiauxella selenatireducens. Next base: position 8,439 of record NZ_BJFN01000013.1, on the reverse strand, counting down.
TAACCAGTACAGCAGATACGAGTGATTACTCGTCTTCCAGCTCGATGTTGATACCCAGCGAACGGATTTCTTTCAACAATACGTTGAAGGATTCCGGCATGCCTGGTTCCATCTGATGGTTACCGTCCACGATGTTTTTATACATCTTGGTACGGCCATTAACGTCATCAGACTTAACAGTCAGCATTTCCTGCAGGGTATAAGCAGCACCGTAAGCTTCCAGCGCCCACACTTCCATCTCACCGAAGCGCTGACCACCGAACTGAGCCTTACCACCCAGCGGTTGCTGAGTAACCAGGCTGTAAGAACCGGTAGAACGCGCGTGCATTTTGTCATCAACCAAGTGGTTCAGTTTCAGCATGTACATGTAACCTACGGTTACTGGACGCTCAAACTGCTCACCGCTACGGCCGTCAAACAGTGTGATCTGACCGGAAGTCGGCAGGTCACCCAGTTTCAACAGCTCTTTGATTTCCGACTCTTTTGCACCGTCGAAGACAGGAGTAGCAATCGGCATACCTTTTTTCAGGTTCTCAGCCAGACGCAGAACTTCATCGTCGGTGAAGGTGTTCAGGTCAACTTTCTGACGAACATCTGAACCCAAATCGTATGCTTTCTGGATAAATTCACGCAGCTTGGAAACTTCTTCCTGCTTCTTCAGCATAGCGTTGATTTTCTCGCCGATGCCTTTAGCAGCCATACCCAAGTGGGTTTCCAGAATCTGACCGATGTTCATACGAGATGGTACGCCCAGCGGGTTCAGTACGATGTCAACCGGCGTGCCGTTTTCATCGTAAGGCATATCTTCGATCGGGTTGATCTTGGAGATAACACCTTTGTTCCCGTGACGACCTGCCATCTTGTCACCAGGTTGGATCTGACGTTTAACGGCCAGATACACTTTAACGATTTTCAGCACGCCAGGTGCCAGGTCATCGCCCTGAGTGATTTTGCGGCGCTTAGCTTCAAGTTTCTTCTCAAACTCGTGCTTCAGCTCGTCGTACTGCTCTGCCAGCTGTTCCAGCTGGTTTTGCTTCTCTTCGTCAGTCAGACCCAGTTCCAACCAGCGATCGCGTGGCAATTTGTCGAGCTTCTCAGCTTCAACACCGCCAGCAACCAACACAGCATGGATACGAGCAAACAGACCAGCTTCAAAGATTTGCAGTTCTTCAGTCAGGTCTTTCTTAGCCTGCTTCAGTTGCATCTCTTCGATTTCCAGCGCGCGCTTGTCTTTTTCCACGCCATCACGGGTAAAGACTTGCACATCGATAACGGTACCGGAAACGCCGTTTGGTACGCGCAGAGAAGAGTCTTTAACGTCAGACGCTTTCTCACCGAAGATTGCACGCAGCAGTTTCTCTTCTGGAGTCAGCTGGGTTTCGCCTTTAGGCGTTACCTTACCAACCAGAATGTCACCACCGGTCACTTCAGCACCGATATAAACGATACCGGATTCATCCAGTTTGGAGAGAGCTGCTTCACCCACGTTAGGGATATCAGCGGTTATCTCTTCAGGCCCCAGCTTGGTGTCACGAGACACACATGCCAGTTCCTGGATGTGAATAGTTGTGAAACGATCTTCCTGAACAACACGCTCGGATACGAGGATGGAGTCTTCGAAGTTGTAACCGTTCCACGGCATGAACGCTACGCGCATGTTCTGGCCAAGAGCCAGTTCACCGAGGTCAGTAGACGGACCGTCTGCCAACACGTCGCCACGTTCAACTGGCTCACCCAGAGACACACAAGGCATCTGGTTGATACAGGTGTTCTGGTTAGAACGGGTGTATTTGGTCAGGTTGTAGATGTCGATACCAGCTTCACCAGCCAGCATTTCGTCTTCGTTAACTTTGATAACGATACGAGACGCATCAACGTACTGAACAGTACCGCCACGTTTAGCAACCGCAGTAACACCGGAGTCAACGGCAACAGCACGTTCCATACCAGTACCAACCAGCGGCTTATCAGCGCGCAGAGTTGGAACGGCCTGACGTTGCATGTTCGCACCCATCAATGCACGGTTGGCGTCATCGTGTTCCAGGAACGGGATCAGGGATGCACCGACGGAAACCACCTGTTGGGTGGAAACGTCCATGTAGTCAACCTGGTCGTTGCTGAACAAGCTTGATTCGCCTTTGCTACGGCAAGTTACGAGGTCGTCTACGAAACGGCCTTCTTCGTCCAGGTTGGTGTTCGCCTGAGCGATAACGTAGTTACCTTCTTCAATAGCAGAAAGGTAATGAATCTCGTCAGTCACAACACCTTCAACAACGCGACGATACGGAGTTTCTAAGAAACCGTATTCGTTAGTCTGTGCATATACAGACAGGGAGTTGATCAGACCGATGTTCGGACCTTCAGGGGTTTCGATTGGACATACACGACCGTAGTGGGTTGGGTGTACGTCACGTACTTCGAAGCCTGCACGCTCACGGGTCAAACCACCCGGGCCGAGTGCGGAGATACGACGTTTGTGCGTAATCTCAGACAACGGGTTGTTCTGGTCCATGAACTGAGACAGCTGGCTGGAACCGAAGAACTCTTTAACCGCAGCAGAGATAGGCTTAGCGTTGATCATATCCTGAGGCATCAGGGTATCGAGATCGCCCAGAGACAGACGCTCTTTAACCGCACGCTCTACACGTACCAGGCCAACGCGGAATTGGTTTTCCGCCATTTCGCCTACGGAACGGATACGACGGTTGCCGAGGTGGTCGATATCATCCACTTCGCCCTGGCCGTTACGAATACCGATCAGCTTACGCATTACCTGGATGATGTCGTCTTTGCTCAGGATACCTGAACCTTCGATCTCATCACGCAGCAGGGAACGGTTGAACTTCATACGACCAACCGCTGACAAGTCATAACGGTCTTCGGAGAAGAACAGGTTCTCGAACAGATTTTCAGCCGCTTCGCGAGTTGGTGGCTCGCCAGGACGCATCATGCGATAGATTTCAACCAGCGCGCTCAGGCGATCGTTGGTTGGGTCGACACGGATGGTTTCAGAAATGTATGCACCGTGATCCAGGTCGTTGGTAAACAGCGTTTCGATACGCTTATGACCACACTGGCTCAGCTTAGCCAACAGATCCAAAGACAGTTCCATGTTCGCCGGGCAAATCAGTTCGCCAGTCGATGCATCAACGTAGTCTTTAGCCGCGACTTTACCAGCAATATATTCAACCGGAACTTCGATAAGCTTAATATCGTCTTTTTCCAGCTGACGAATATGGCGCGCAGTAATACGGCGGCCTTTTTCGACATAGATTTTGCCGTCAGCTTCGATGTCAAAGGATGCAGTCTCACCACGAAGGCGTTCTGGCACCAATTCCATCTGCAGCTTGTTGTCACGGATTTCGAAATTAACTTTCTCAAAGAACAGATCAAGAATCTGCTCAGTGGTGTACTGCAATGCGCGCAGGATGATAGTCGCAGGGAGTTTACGGCGACGGTCGATACGCACGAACAGGTTGTCTTTCGGGTCGAATTCGAAATCCAGCCAGGAACCACGGTAAGGGATGATACGTGCGTTATACAGCACCTTCCCAGAAGAGTGGGTTTTACCTTTGTCACTATCGAAGAACACGCCTGGGCTACGGTGTAACTGAGAAACGATAACACGCTCAGTACCGTTGATAACGAAGGTGCCGTTATCAGTCATGAGTGGAATTTCACCCATGTAGACTTCTTGTTCTTTAATATCTTTAACGGTGCCTTCCGGCGCTTCACGCTCGTAGATCACCAGACGCAGTTTTACGCGCAGGGGAGCGGAATACGTCACGCCGCGGATTTGACATTCTTTCACGTCAAATACCGGCTCGCCCAGACGATAGCTCACATATTGCAGCTCAGAGTTACCGCTGTAGCTTGCAATAGGGAACACGGAACGGAAAGCCGCTTCCAGACCATACTGGCCTTCAGGATCTTGCTCGATGAACTTCTGGAACGAGTCAAGCTGGATAGAAAGGAGATAAGGAATGTCCAAAACTTGTGGACGTTTTCCAAAATCCTTACGAATACGTTTTTTCTCGGTATAGGAGTAAACCATAGGGTTCCTCAGCTCGCTGACAAGTCGACCCATCTGCCCGACAAGGGGACAGTTTGTGCAACACTATTTTGTGGACCGGAAAGTGGAACACTTTCCGCAATACCTGTTTCTATCACTCTTAAACCATTTCGCTACGCTTTATCCCGGAACTCCCGGCATAGAAAGTCGTAGTATATTAAGTCGTAGATAGAGACAAGCATTGAAAGGTAACCAGCAGTCAAACAGTGTGAAATGCTACTGGTACCCTACAGCGCAAAAAGGCTGGTGACTAAAAAGTCACCAGCCATCAGCCTAATTTCTCAGGCTGCAACCGGAAAGGTTGGCTTATTTAACTTCAACTTCAGCGCCAGCTTCTTCCAGAGATTTTTTCAGAGCTTCTGCGTCATCTTTGCTCACGCCTTCTTTCAGCGCAGCTGGAGCGGATTCAACCAGGTCTTTAGCTTCTTTCAAGCCCAGACCAGTTGCGCTACGTACTGCTTTGATGACGGCAACTTTGTTAGCGCCAGCAGCTTTCAGAATAACGTCGAACTCAGTTTTTTCTTCAACAGCTTCAGCTGGGCCTGCAGCAACAGCTACAGCGGCAGCAGCAGAAACGCCGAATTTTTCTTCCATTGCAGAAATCAGTTCAACAACATCCATTACAGACATAGCTGCAACTGCTTCAATGATTTGATCTTTAGTGATAGACATAACAATTGTTCCTGAAAATCAGAATAAGTTTATACGTAAGCAAATGCGTTAGAGAGAAAAGTGCTATTAAGCAGCTTCTTTCTGATCGCGTACAGCAGCCAGAGTGCGAACCAATTTGCCTGCAGAGGCTTCTTTCATGGTTGCCATCAGGCGTGCGATTGCTTCTTCGTAGGTTGGCAGAGTTGCCAGGCGATCGATTTGCGATGCAGGGATCAATTCACCTTCAAAGGCTGCAGCTTTAACCTCAAATTTTGCATTCGCTTTAGCGAAATCTTTGAACAGACGAGCAGCAGCGCCCGGGTGTTCCATAGAATATGCAATCAAGGTTGGACCAACAAACGTGTCTTTCAGGCACTCGAACTGAGTACCTTCAACAACGCGGCGCAGCAAGGTGTTACGAACAACACGCATGTAAACGCCAGCTTCACGACCTGCTTTACGCAGTTCAGTCATTTTACCTACGGTAACGCCACGGGAATCCGCAACAACCGCAGACAGCGCACCTTTGGCTACTTCGCTGACTTCAGCAACAATCGCTTGTTTGTCTTGAAGATTTAAAGCCATTAGCTTTGCTCCTGGATATTAGCCGAGGTTTCCCCCGGAACTCACTTCATTCATTACCAAAACGATAATGAACGTCGACATACGGTGAGCAGAAACAAGCCAAAGACTATCAAAAATATTCTTCAGGTTCTGTCACCGTCTACGCAGGGAATTAAGTTTCTTGCGAAACTCCTGCGGTCTTGGACGGAGGCCTGGATAAGGCCAGGCTCCAACCGAAAATTCTGTGTGCCTTACATAGTAAGGCAACGGGCGTAAGATTTTAGACTAATCGAACGCCCGCGTAAAGCAGTGAATCTTAGTTCACTACTGCGCTCAGACCAGACTGGTCGATCGCAACACCTGCACCCATAGTGGTAGACAGGCTAACTTTCTTAATGAAAACGCCTTTAGCTTGAGATGGTTTAGCTTTTTTCAGCGCAACCAGCAGAGCTTCCAGGTTTTCTTTCAGTTTGTCAGTGTCAAAATCCACTTTACCGATGGTGGTGTGAATGATGCCGTTTTTGTCGTTACGGTAACGAACCTGACCAGCTTTAGCGTTCTTAACCGCTTCAGCAACGTTAGGTGTTACAGTACCAACTTTCGGGTTAGGCATCAGGCCACGTGGACCCAGAACCTGGCCCAGCTGGCCAACAACGCGCATTGCATCTGGAGATGCGATAACAACGTCAAAGTTCATTTCGCCTTTTTTGATCTGGTCAGCCAGATCTTCCATACCTACCAGCTCAGCGCCAGCAGCTTTAGCTGCTTCTGCGTTAGGGCCTTGGGCAAATACGGCTACGCGAACTGAACGGCCAGTACCGTGCGGCAATACAGTTGCACCACGTACGTTCTGGTCAGATTTACGAGCGTCAATGCCGAGGTTTACAGCAACGTCAACGCTTTCTACGAATTTAGCAGTGGCCAGCTCTTTCAGCAGAGCAACGGCTTCGTTGATGTCGTACTGTTTAGTTGCATCAACTTTGTCACGGATCACGCGCATGCGCTTGGTCAGTTTAGCCATTTCTTAATCCTCCACTACCAGGCCCATGGAACGAGCAGTACCTTCGATGGAGCGAGTCATCGCTTCAACGTCAGAACCAGTCATGTCCGCAGCTTTGGTTTCTGCGATTTCACGCACCTGAGCACGGGTCACTTTACCCACTTTGTCTTTGTTCGGCTTACCGGAACCAGACTTGATACCTGCAGCTTTCTTCAACAGAACAGCAGCCGGTGGAGTTTTAGTAACGAAAGTGAAAGAACGGTCAGCATAAACGGTAATAACAACCGGAATTGGCAGACCTTTCTCCATGGAATCAGTTTTGGCGTTGAACGCTTTACAGAATTCCATGATGTTAACACCTTGCTGACCCAGAGCTGGACCAACTGGTGGACTTGGGTTCGCCATACCAGCTGCAACTTGCAACTTGACGTAGGCTTGTACTTTCTTAGCCATCTTAATTTCCTCTAGTGGGTTATAACGCCTTACGCAATGAAGGCTCCCCGTGAATAAATCGTTTTATACGCACAGGACGTATAAAAACAAAAGGCGCGAAATTGTAGTTCAATCTCGCGCCTTGTGCAACGAATAATCGCTGCTTTTACAAGCTAACTTTTAAGCTTTCTCTACCTGAGCAAAATCCAGCTCAACCGGCGTAGCACGACCAAAGATAGATACAGAAACCTTCAAGCGGCTCTTTTCGTAATCTACTTCTTCAACCACACCGTTAAAGTCGGCAAACGGACCATCACTGACGCGTACCATCTCGCCTGGCTCAAACAGCGTTTTAGGACGCGGCTTATCACCAACCTGCTGCAGGCGGTTCATAATCGCATCAACTTCTTTATCGCTGATTGGTGCAGGACGGTCAGAAGTACCGCCGATGAAACCCATCACTCGCGGTACGCTGCGCACCAAGTGCCAGCTCGCGTCGTTCATTACCATCTGGACCAGAACATAGCCCGGGAAGAATTTACGTTCGCTTTTGCGACGTTGGCCACCACGGATTTCGACCACTTCTTCAGTCGGAACCATGACTTCACCAAACAACTCTTCCATGTTGTGCAATTTGATATGCTCACGCAGCGATGTTGCTACGCGGCCTTCAAAACCGGAAAACGCCTGAACGACGTACCAGCGCATTTTAGGGGCTTCAGACATCTCAGAACCTCAGGCCAGTAATAAAAGAAACCAGGCGGACAAGAATACCATCCAGCCCCCACAAAATCAGTGACATTACAGCTGTAACTGCTGCCACGATTAAGGTGGTGTGTAAAGTCTCCTGGCGAGTTGGCCAAATCACTTTACGAACTTCGGTTCTCGCTTCGCGGGCGAAAGCAACTGTAGCTTTGCCTTTCGTCGTTAACAGCGCGACACCACCCGCTGCAGCAATCAGCACAACCACGGCCAGGGCACGCAGAGGTAAACTCACATCTCGATAAATGTAGTTGCCCACGATCGCCACAATAAGCAGAGCAGCAACTGCCAGCCATTTCATCGCTTCCAGGCCGCGCCCGCTTCCTTGAGCTTCGGTATTCGCACTCATAAACCAACCCGTCACAGTAATTCAGACAAACATTTTTGCCCCGCATGTGCGAGGCAAAACCAAACCGAATGGCTCTTTCTCAGGTACTATTCGGTATAACGCCATCTTCAGAGCCTGTCTCAGCAATGATTATGAGTAAAAAATCACTGATGAGCCAGGTTCTGGGCAGAGAGCGTACAAAAAGGGCATCAAATGATGCCCTTTTCTTGCGCGTTGCGTCAAATGTTATCAGCGATTAAGCGATAACTTTAGCAACAACACCCGCGCCTACAGTACGGCCGCCTTCACGGATTGCGAAACGCAGACCGTCGTCCATCGCGATTGGGTGGATCAGGGTAACAACCATTTTGATGTTGTCGCCCGGCATTACCATCTCAACGCCTTCTGGCAGTTCGATGGTGCCAGTCACGTCAGTTGTACGGAAGTAGAACTGTGGACGGTAGCCTTTGAAGAACGGAGTATGACGGCCGCCTTCGTCTTTGGACAGGATATAAACTTCAGACTCGAACTGAGTGTGCGGCTTGATAGAGCCTGGCTTAGCCAGAACCTGACCACGTTCGATTTCTTCACGTTTGATACCACGCAGCAGAACACCAACGTTCTCACCAG
>NZ_BJFN01000012.1 GCF_014189855.1 Buttiauxella sp. A111 | reverse complement strand
TCCAAATAAGTGGAAAGCCCTGTACTGACGTACAGGGCTTTTTGCTGTCTGCAATAAACTGTCGGGAACAATTTTGCACGCCGGTCACGGCGGCCCCGGAGGGGCGAGTATCAGGATGATACGAGTAAAAGCCCTGTACTGACGTACAGGGCTTTTTGCTGTCTGCGATTTACCCGAACCGCTCCTGCATATCCGCTCTCATGCAAGCCAACCTGTGAAAATACCCTTAATACCCTCGTAGAATGACTCTATTTATTCACTGTTTTCGTGGGTAAGTTTCCCGTCAGTTAAGCGATACAGACCACAAATTACACCTCTTACAGTCACATGATCCAGATCCGGTACATACTTATGGTTGGTTAAACACAAAAGGCGTAATGCCGGTAAGGCACTGCGGGTACGGTTACCGGAATTGAGCGCACAGGTATCGGTGCCACCCGGTAAGAAACATGACAAGCAGGCTAACTTATGGCTAAGAATACAATCTGCATTTGGTACGATCATGATGCGGAGGCGGCCGCACGTTTCTATGCTGCGACTTTTCCAGACAGCAGTGTTGGAGCCGTCATTCCTGCCCCAGGCGACTATCCGAATGGTAAGGCTGGCGACACAATAGTTGTCGAGTTTATCGTCGCGGGCGTGTCATGCATTGGCCTCAACGGCGGGCCGCATTTCAAACATAATGAAGCTTTTTCCTTTCAGATATCCACCGACGATCAGGCGGAAACAGACCGCTACTGGAACGCTATTGTCGGTAACGGCGGCCAGGAAAGTGAGTGCGGCTGGTGCAAGGATAAATGGGGTGTTAGCTGGCAAATTACTCCACGTGTACTAACCGATGCTCTGGCCACGGGTGGTGACACCGCCAGGCGTGCATTTGGTGCGATGATGTCGATGAAGAAAATAGACGTTGCTGCTATCGAAGCCGCGATACGAGGCTGACGAGTACCTGGAGCCAGTGTTTGTCGCAAAGGAAAGAATGTGACTGGACGCGAGGATCCTCGCCGATCACACCAGGTCTTTGGATCTCCAAAGACCTACAGGCCGCTAAAAGATTCGATTTTCTGATCATTATCCATATCCCATTCCCCAGCTATCCTTCCCCAAAATTCATCTAAAAACATAAAAGCATTAGCGATAATTTTTAATTCTTTTATGTAATCGTCGCCGTTAGAAATACTGCTCCCATCATCAATACAGGAGCACTCATCATGGCAAAACGACATTCTCTCTGGCTGGCCGCTCTGGCTCTTATTGCAACGCCTGTCTTCGCGGTGGATGTGACCGTCGCGTATCAAACTTCCGCTGAACCGGCCAAAGTTGCGCAGGCCGATAATGCTTTTGCCAAAGATAGTGGCGCAAAAGTCGAATGGCGCAAATTCGACAGCGGTGCGAGTGTTGTGCGCGCGTTGGCATCGGGCGATGTGCAGATTGGTAATATTGGCTCCAGCCCGCTGGCAGTGGCTGCAAGCCAGAATGTACCTATCGAAGTATTCCTTCTTGCTTCGCAGTTGGGTAACTCCGAAGCGCTGGTTGTGAAGAAAGGCATCACCAGTCCAAAAGATCTTATCGGCAAGCGTATTGCCGTGCCGTTTATCTCCACCACGCATTACAGCCTGTTGGCAGCTCTGAAACACTGGGGTATTAAGCCTGGCCAGGTGGAAATCCTTAACCTTCAACCTCCAGCGATTATCGCGGCCTGGCAACGTGGCGATATTGATGGTGCTTATGTCTGGGCGCCAGCGGTTAACGAGCTGGAAAAAGAGGGCACCGTGCTGACGGATTCTGCACAAGTCGGCAAGTGGGGAGCTCCGACGTTGGATGTTTGGGTCGTGCGTAAAGATTTTGCTCAAGCGCATCCGGAAGTGGTTGAAGCCTTTGCCAAAAGTGCACTTGCGGCACAGAAAAGTTACATCGATAACCCAGATGTTTGGCTTAAACAACCGGACAACCTTAGCAAGCTCTCACGTTTGAGCGGCGTGCCTGAAAGCGACGTTCCTGTGCTGGTGAAGGGCAATACCTATCTCACCGCGAGCCAGCAAACAGAGCAGCTCAGTGGCCCGGTGAATAAAGCGATTGTCGATACCGCGCAGTTCCTAAAATCGCAGGGTAAAGTCCCGGCAGTTGAGACGGATTACAGCCAGTTCGTCACTGACCGCTTCGTGAAAACGCTGGCGCAGTAAGGGGTAAGTCATGTTACAGGTTTCGCATTTAAGCGTGGATTATGACGGTAAAACTGTTCTCAACGACATCAATCTGACCGTGGATGAGGGCGAGTTACTGGTCGTTCTCGGCCCATCCGGCTGCGGGAAAACCACGCTGTTGAACCTGATTGCTGGCTTTGTTCCTTATCATTCCGGGAGCATCACGCTTGCAGGCAAACCGGTGACGGGACCGGGCGCTGAGCGCGGCGTGGTCTTTCAACATGAAGGGCTGCTGCCGTGGCGTACGGTGCTGGAAAATGTCGCTTTTGGCCTGCAACTTGCAGGGGAGCCAAAGCCAGCGCGTGAGGAAATCGCGCTCGATATGCTGCGCAAAGTGGGTCTGGAAGATAAGGCGAAACGAGCCATCTGGCAGCTCTCTGGTGGACAGCGTCAGCGAGTAGGGATTGCCCGAGCGCTGGCAACACGGCCACAACTTTTATTGCTCGACGAACCCTTTGGCGCACTGGACGCCTTCACCCGCGAGCAAATGCAGACGCTGCTTTTAAAGCTGTGGCACGAAAGCCGCCGTCAGGTGCTGCTGATTACGCATGACATTGAAGAAGCGGTTTTCCTGGCGACTGAGTTGGTGTTGTTGTCACCCGGACCTGGGCGTGTACTGGAGCGTTTACCGCTCGATTTTGGCCGCCGTTTCACAGAAGGCGAGCCATGCCGCAGTATCAAATCCGACCCTGAGTTTATTGCTAAACGCGAGTACGTGTTGAGCCGAGTGTTTGAGCAACGCGAGGGCTTCCTATGAGCATCGTTATTCAGGATAAAGCCCGCCGCAAAAGGCTGGCAGTGCACTGGCCATTCTCGCGCCAGCTAACGCTGAGCATCGCAACGGTCACGGCAATCGTATTGCTGTGGTGGTGGGTGGCCGCACAGCAATGGGTAAGCCCGCTGTTTTTGCCTCCTCCAGGCCAGGTATTGGTAAAGCTGATTAGCATTGCCGGGCCGCAGGGGTTTATGGATGCAACACTTTGGCAGCATCTTGCCGCCAGCCTGTTGCGTATCCTCACAGCACTTTTAGCCGCAGTATTGATTGGCATTCCGGTAGGCATCGCCATGGGGCTTAGCCCAACGGTTCGAGGCATTCTCGATCCTCTGATTGAGCTTTATCGCCCGGTACCTCCGCTGGCTTATCTACCACTGATGGTGATTTGGTTCGGCATTGGTGAAACCTCGAAAATCTTGCTGATTTACCTGGCGATTTTCGCCCCTGTCGCGATGTCGACCATGGCTGGGGTTCGCAGTGCAAAACAGGTTCGCATTCGTGCCGCCCAGGCTCTTGGGGCATCACGCCTCCAGGTTGTGTGGCATGTCATTTTGCCTGGTGCGCTGCCGGAAATCCTGACTGGATTTCGCATTGGACTTGGCGTGGGCTGGTCAACGCTGGTTGCCGCTGAGCTTATCGCCGCCACGCGTGGGCTGGGCTTCATGGTGCAATCTGCAGGTGAGTTTTTGGCAACAGACGTGGTGCTTGCAGGCATCGGTGTGATTGCCGTAATCGCATTTTGTTTAGAGCTGGGTTTGCGTGCTTTGCAGCGTCGTTTAACCCCATGGCATGGAGAAGGGCAATGAGTGAAAAAGTGAATATTACGCCTCTGGGGCCTTACATTGGTGCGCAGGTCAGCGGTGTGACGCTGAGCCGAGGGTTGACCGATAACCAGTTTGAGCAGATTTATCATGCGCTGATCCGCCATCAGGTGCTGTTCCTGCGCGATCAGCCTATTACACCCGCACAGCAACGTGCACTGGCGCAGCGCTTTGGCGATCTGCACATTCACCCGGTTTATCCACACGCGGAAGGGGTGGAAGAGATAATCGTGCTGGATACGCACAACGATAATCCGCCGGATAACGATAACTGGCATACCGATGTCACGTTTATTGAAACGCCGCCAGCCGGGGCAATATTGGCAGCGAAGCTGATTCCTGAAACCGGTGGCGATACGTTGTGGACCAGCGGCATTGCGGCCTATGAAGCGCTTTCGGAACCCTTCAGGCGTTTGCTGTCTGGTCTTCATGCGGAGCATGATTTTAAGAAGTCATTCCCGGAGTATAAGCATCTGCGAAGTGAGGAAGAGCATCAGCGCTGGCGCGAGGCCGTTGTTAAAAATCCCCCACTGCTTCATCCGGTTATCCGCACTCATCCAGTGAGCGGCAAACAGGCGCTGTTTGTTAATGAAGGGTTCACCACGCGGATTGTCGATCTCTCACAAAAAGAGAGTGATGCGCTGCTCGCCTTCTTGTTCGCGCACATTACAAAGCCGGAGTTTCAGGTGCGCTGGCGCTGGGCTGAAAACGATATTGCCATCTGGGATAACCGTGTGACACAGCATTATGCGAATGCCGACTACCTGCCGGCTCGCCGCATAATGCATCGCGCGACGATTCTTGGGGATAAACCTTTCTGGCGGGGCTGACTGTTTTTGGTGGGTGGCGCTGGCGCTTACCCACTCTACGTTTAAAGGACGGTCGTTCCGAAAAGCAACGCACCGTCCGGCACCACTACTTTACTCGAACCTTTACCGCCACCAACAATGCCGTTAGCAGCATCAAACTGCCAGACAGCACCAGCGGCGAAAGCAAGCCGAGGTTATCAAGCGCGAACCCACCAATTGCGGCACCGCAGGTGTTCGCTAACTGGATCACCGCAACCTGAATTGATCCCGCTTTTTCAGCTTGATCCGCAAGTGAACGGGTTATCCATGTTGACCAACCGACTGGGATCAACGCGAACGAGAAGCCCCAGATAATGGCAATGGCTGAGGCGACAATTTTGTCCGAACCCCACAACACCAGTATTACCGCGCTCAGTGCCAATATGAGCGGGGCACAGGTGAGCGCCAGTTTCAGCGAACGCTTGAGGAATACTGCGGAAAGCGATGTGCCGACAAAACTGGCGATACCAAAGCTCAACAGCACCAGCGTCAGGCCATCAACGTCGAATCCGGCGAGCGTCATGTAAACCGGGCGGATGTAAGTAAAGAAGGCGAACTGGGCGGCAAATGTCATAAAGATTGCCGTCATACCTGCCAGCACGCCGGGACGTTTAAGCAGGCCGAACATGTTTTGCTTATGTTGGGTCGATTCGCCAGGAAGCGAAGGTAGCGCTTTCCACACCCAAATGATGCAGGCAACACCCATCAGTGCCGCGCCGTTAAACACATTGCGCCAGCCAATAATACCGCCTAAAAAACTGCCGAGCGGGGCGGCAATCACCAGTGCGATTGAGACGGCGCCAAAGATCACCGAGAGTGCTTTTGGCACCTTGCTCGTCGGAACCAGTCGCATAGTCAGGGACGCTGACATCGCCCAGAATCCGCCCAGCGCGATACCCAGACACGCGCGGCCAATCAACAACATGGTGAAGCTATTCGCAAAGGAAACCAGCAGGCAGGAGAGGGTGAGCAGCACGGAGAACAGGATTACCACATAGCGCCTGTCGGTTGTGCGAATAATACTGGTCACAAACAGGCTCGCGAACATGGCGACAAAAGCGGTGATGGTGACGGACTGCCCAGCAAGTCCTTCAGAAATTCCCAGCTCTTGTGCCATTGGTGTCAGCAAACTTACCGGTAAAAACTCCACGGTAATCAGACAGGCTACGCAAAACGCTACGGCAAATACCGCTGACCAGTTAGGCCGCGTTCTGGCCCTTGCTTCGATTGTCCCTTCAATATGCTCACTCATTTCGTCACCTGGCGTCGTTTCTGCGATAAAGCCGCGTAGTGTAGCACCATATTTGTGACGTAATTAACATTTTGGCAACTGTTCCGGCGTGTTCTAGAAATCCAGTTCCAGAGCAAAGCACAGGTAGGCCATCAGTTGACTGCAATGTTGAAACTGTTCGGCACAGAAATTGACGGACCCAGGCTTGCACAGCTCTTCAAAGTCGATATTTTTCACCGCGATGAAGTCTTTGCGTTTTAATTCCTGTAACAAAGGATGAGTCTTGTCGTAGCCTTTTGGTAGGCGACTTAAGCTATCACCATCCATGATAAATCCCTGACTTTGCAATGCTTGTAATGCCTTTTGATAAGCGTTTGGGTTTTCATCAATACACCTGCGAATAGCATTTAAGGCTTTAGATTCAGGGTGCCAGATCCCCGCCGCAATAAAACAACCCTCCTCAGCTATATGCAGATATAACCCCGGTGCATGGACATCTTTGCCCTGAAAATGGCGAAATTGAATGCCAACATTGGTTTTGTAAGGTGTTTTATCTTTGCTGAAGCGGCTATCCCGCTGCGGGCGCATAAGGCTACCACCGACTTTTTTCGGCACGGCGGTGAGCTTCGGTGATAGAGCAAGAATACTGGGCTGCATCTGCTCAATAAACCGTAGAGCTGGCGTTCTCACGCTATTTTCGTATTCATCCTGATGGGCTTTGAACCACTCGCGGGAGTTGTTTTGCGCAAGTTGTTTTAGAAATTGCAGGCAAGCCGCGCTAAATATCCCACCTGTTGATACAGAAGACGTTGGGGTTTTCGGTGTTTGAGCATTCATTATTGATTGACCCTTATGAGTACCAATTAAGCGGATGCCAGCCGCCAAAGGTATTATTCAACACTATTTCCAGTGCAACTAACAGGGTATATGCACGAAGCCACCAACCGCTTTTTGGGCTGGTGGCTTGCGGGATTAATCAATAATTTATCGAAACAGGCAGACCTAGACGGCAACGTCGCGACGAGGGATGCTGGTGCGTTGTTGAATTTCCCAGTTATCGGCAAGGCCGACCTGCGCATCGGACGGTGCCAGCAAAGTGTTGCCACGAATCAGATCAGCCGCACGTTCTGCCAGCATAATAGTCGGTGCGTTCAGGTTGCCGTTCGGCTCAGTTGGAAACACCGATGAATCAACCACTCGCACACCTTGCAGGCCATGTACGCGCAATTCGGAATTCACCACGGCGAGGCTGTCTTCACCCATCCGGCAAGAACCACACGGGTGCATGGTGCTTTCCATGTTGGCACGCACAAACGCATCAATTTCTTCGTCTGTTTTCACATTAGGGCCGGGGGCCAGTTCCACACCACGGAAGCTGTCCATCGCTTGCTGGCCAATTATCTCACGCGTCAGGCGCACACAACGGCGGAAGCCTTCGCGGTCTTCTTCGCGCTCAAGATAGTTAAAACGGATTTCCGGATGTTGATACGGGTCGGCTGAGCGCACACGCACATAACCCCGGCTTTTGGGCTTATTCGGGCCTGTGAGCACCATAAAACCGTGTCCTTTAAACGGTTTATCACCGTCATAGCGCATCGCCGCAGGTAAAAAATGGAACTGGATATCCGGCCAGCGCAACCCTTTCCCTGAGCGGATGAATCCACCGGCTTCAAAATGGTTGCTCGCGCCCAAACCATCTTTGAACAATAACCAGCGCAGGCCAATCAGCGCCTTAGAGAACAACCCCATTTTGCTATTAAGCGACACCGGTTCCTTACATTCGAATTGAATGTAAATCTCGGAGTGATCCTGCAAGTTTTCACCGACACCGGGCAAGTCGTGTTTCACCTCAATCCCGGCTTTACGCAGCACTTCAGCCGGGCCGATGCCAGAACGCTGCAACAGGTGAGGGGAGCCGATAGGGCCAGAAGACACCAACACCTCTCGTGTACAGCGTACGGTGTGTACTTCCCCATTTTGCTCATACTCGACGCCCACCACACGCTTGCCTTCGAGCACCAGTTTACGGGTCATCGCATGGGTGACGACGGTCAGATTTGGGCGCTCCATCGCAGGCCGTAAATAGGCGTTCGCCGTCGACCAGCGCACACCATTCTTGACCGTCATATGCATCGCACCAAAACCTTCCTGCATGTATCCGTTGGTATCTTCGGTCTTGATGTAGCCCGCCTGCGCGCCAGCCTCAATCCAGGCACCGTACAGCGGGTTTTGCATATTGTTGCCGTTGTTGGTGCTCAGTGGGCCTTCTGATCCACGATAATCATCGCCGCCAAATTTGAAGTTTTCCGCTTTGCGGAAATACGGCAGACAGTTGCGATAACCCCAGTTTTTGGCACCTAATGACTCCCATTCATCGAAGTCGTAGGCATGGCCACGAATGTAAACCAGGCCGTTGATCGACGACGAACCGCCAAGCACTTTGCCGCGCGGGCAGTGCAGGCGGCGGCCATCCAGATGTGGCTCGGGTTCGGTTTCATAGTGCCAGTTGTATTTTTTGGTGTTCATCGGTATCGAGAATGCGCTGGGCATCTGAATGATGACGCTTTTATCACTTCCGCCATACTCGACCACCAGCACGCTGACTTTAGGGTCTTCGGTTAGACGATTTGCCAGCACACAACCTGCCGATCCGGCACCCACGATGATGTAGTCATATTGTTTGGTAGACATAATATTCTTGCTCCATTTTTATTCTGGACAACCGCCTCAGGCGCGCCTTTTATTCCCGGTGGTGTATTCCGGCATATTGATTTCGATATGCGCGATAACCGCTTCTTCGTGATGAAGATTCAGCGAACGACAAGACAGGTAGTAGACGATGCTTGAAACGATAAGCCCCACCAGCCAGGCTAAATCCACGCTGCCCATTGCCTGCGCAATCGGGCCGACAAACACCTCGCGACTCCCATCAAAGATGCAGAAGAACGGGACCATCGCCATGAAACCCA
The DNA here is from genome assembly GCF_014189855.1 of Buttiauxella sp. A111. Lineage (GTDB taxonomy): Bacteria > Pseudomonadota > Gammaproteobacteria > Enterobacterales > Enterobacteriaceae > Buttiauxella > Buttiauxella selenatireducens. Next base: position 34,274 of record NZ_BJFN01000012.1, on the reverse strand, counting down.
CCAGGTAGGAGAGCAAGCCACGCGTCCCCCAGCGGCCGTAAATGTTGTCGTGTGGCAAGAAGAAATGTGGGATGGCATAACGGCCTCTACGCACAAAGAAATAGTCCGTGAGGTTGACCGCAGTCCAGGGCACCAGGAAGTACAGCATCACGACGAGGTAGATGTTGAGCACTGACAGGCCAGAGCCAGAGTTGTAGATGCTCATCGCCACACCCAGTTGCAAGCACACCACGAAGATGATGGCCACAACACGGGCTTTGGCAGTCGGTTCTATCTTCTTGAAGGAGTCGATACTGGTAATCGCGGTGAGTTTGGCGCTGTAAATATTCATCGCGATAACAGGCAGGAAAGCCAGGATAGTAATCGCCACCACAACCGTACCCAGATGAGGGGCAAAACCTGCGCCGACCGCGTTAAGTGCCACCAGCACATCTGTTGTGTGCAGATGGGACGCCAACCAGCCTCCTACCGAGATCATCCATGCACCCGACAACGATGCGCCCAAAAATACCGCTGTGATCAGCTTGCTGCTCGACGTGTTTTTCGGCAGGTAGCGTGAATAATCAGAAACATACGGTGCATAGGCGATGTTGTAACTGGCAGCCGCTGCGAACTGGGCAATAAATCCCGTCCAGTTGAAGCCTAAAGGTGTTTCCGGAACAACCCCTTTGATCACCGGAGCATCCTGAACCCAGCCCATCAGCACCGCCAGAGTGACCAGGCCGTATAAAGGCAGCGACAGGTACAGTGACCATTTGAAGGTTTTGTGCATCCAGTCGTGGCCGAGTATGGCAAGAATCGTGGCCGGTAAAGTCACGGCCAGCGCAACTTGCATCGGATCCCAACTGAACAGCGTTTTGAGCCCCTGCATCATCAACACCAGGTTGACGATATTGAAGCCTGCGAACACAAACAGGGTCGCGATCAATACCAGCACCACGCCACGATAGCCAAACTGGGCGCGTGATTGGATCATCTGCGGAAGCCCCAAATGCGGCCCTTGTGAACCATGGAAGGCCATAAACAGCGTGCCAAACATGATGCCCAGGGTACCGGCGACAGTGGTCCATATTGAATCAAGCCCGACACTCGGCCCGACAAAGCCGATGGTCATGGTAAAAAAAGTAAAGTTGCCGACGAACCAGAAAGGCCCCTGACTGGAGAGTTTGTCAGTACGTTCATGTTCTGGCACAAAGTCTATTGAGCGTCCTTCGATGGTGCTTTGCTCGTTGCTGCTCCCTTTAACTGCTGTTGATTCTGTTTGCATGATGTACCCCGTGAGCTATAAGGGTGAAGCAATAAGAATTCGTTAAGCCAGGCGCTGACCGGCTCGCTAGTTCAGTGTGTTGCGTGCAATCTGGTCACTTCCGAACCGCTGCAAGCTAATTCGGAAGTGACAGGCGAGTGGGATTACGAAGGCAGGGTGATCCACACCGTTTTCGTTTCCATCAGGTAGTCGAGCTGCTCAGGACCCAGATCTTTACCAAAACCAGAATCCTTGAAACCACCAAACGGCAGTGCCGGGTCGATTGTGCTGTGCGCGTTGACATACACTGAGCCGGCTCGTAGCTGAGGAATCAGCGTGTGTACGCGGGCGAGGTCGTTAGAATAAATAGCGGCAGCCAGGCCAAACGGCGAATCATTGGCGAGCTCAATAGCTTCCTCGACGGTATCGAATGGGGCAGTCACCAATACCGGGCCAAAGATCTCTTCTTGTACGATACGCATATCGTTGCGACAGTGAGCAAAGATGGTTGGCTCGACGAAGAACCCTTCGCCCTTATGAGGCTTTCCACCATAGTAAAGTTTCGCACCTTCGCGCACTCCAGCATCAATGTAGGACAGAACAGAGTCCTTCTGCCTGGCTGATACCAGTGGGCTGATGAAACACTCCCGATCCAGCCCTGGAGCAACCTTCAGCGTTGAGGTGTAGTCGGCAAGTGCGGTCAGGAAGCGATCATAAATACTGCGGTGAATATAGGCGCGGGTACCGGCATCGCACACCTGGCCGGAGTTAAAGAACACACCGTTGGCGACAGCCTGAGCCGCAGCAGGAATATCCGCATCTTCCAGTACCAGAACAGGGGACTTGCCTCCCAGTTCCAGGGTCACACGCTTGATGTTCTCAACGGCGGTATGCCCGACTTTACGGCCAACAGGAGTGGAGCCGGTAAAGGTGACTTTGTCGATCCCCGGATGGTTGGCCATAGCTGCGCCAATCACATTGCCGTGTCCTGTGATGATATTGACCACGCCGTCAGGAATACCGGCTTCCTGGACTAATTCAGCAAAACGCAGCGTCGACAACGATGTCAGTTCAGCGGGTTTAATCACGGCAGTACAACCTACCGCCAGTGCAGCCGCCAGTTTCCACGCCATGGTTTGCAGTGGGAAATTCCACGGAACAATCGCGGCAACGACGCCAATCGGTTCTTTGCGGGTATACGCCAGATAATTGCCCGGCAGGGATGGCTCGACGGTGCGACCATGCAGCTTAGAAGCCCAGCCTGCGAAATAGCGGAAGGTGTCGATGGTGCCCTGAATGTCGACATCACGTGCCTGTGACACCGATTTCCCCATATCAATCGATTCGATCTCAGCCAGTTCATCAGCGTTGGCTTCTATCAGGTCAGCCAGGCGGTGCATCAGGCGCTCGCGCTCCAGCGGCTTCAGGCGACGCCATTCACCGTGGTCGAACTGGTGGCGGGCAGCAGCCACGGCGCGGTCAAGGTCTGCGGTGCTCGCCAATGGAATAGAGGTCAGTATGCCTTGCGTGGACGGCTCAATAACGGCACTCACTTCCCCTGCGCTTCCATCAATCCACTGGCCACCGATAAACATTTTCTGCGGCTTAGCCAGGAAGCGTTGCGTTGCCTCGGAAATACCGTATTGGTCAAGATAGTGTTTTACGGTTGCATCCATTTGATCATCCTCTCTTTTTTTATTACCCGGATTTTGGCTTCCGGGTTATGGATGTAGGGTCATGTGGGTGGCAGCGCCACCCGGATTATGTTCAGCGAGACAGGGCTTGCTTACGCTCGTGGAAAATGAAACCAATGCTGTTCATCAGCAATTGGGCCGCCAGAATTGAGGTCACACCGGTGGGATCGTAGGCAGGGGCCACTTCGACCAAATCCATGCCGATAATGTTTCCACCACTGCGTTTGGCCAGTGCCTGAATGATTTCCAGTACCTCGTAGTACTGGAAGCCACCGTGGCTCGGCGTGCCGGTACCTGGCGCGATAGACGGGTCGAAACCGTCGATATCGATGGTGAGATAGTAGTTACAACCTTCGGGGATCTGCGCCAGCACAGCCTCGGTACCTAGTCGGCGCACGTCACGCACAGACAAGATGTTTGAACCTGCTGCGCGGGCGGCGTCATAGTCGCTGCGGTTGGATGAGGAGACATTCCTGATACCAAGCTGCGTCATACCGACGATATGGTCCATTTCTGACGCGCGGCGTAGTGGGCTGCCGTGTCCGTAGCGCACACCGTGGCGTTCGTCGACAAAATCGAGGTGGGCGTCGAAGTGCACGATGTGAATCGGCCCTCGTCCGGCATACGCCTTGATGACCGGAGCGTGTATCGAATGGTCGCCTCCCAGCACCACCGGCATGGCGCCGGAGTCAAGAATTTTGCGTACTGCCAGTTCGATGTTGGCGTTACTACTGACCATATCGGTATGCACAATGTCAGCATCACCCACATCGACCATGCGTACCTGATCTTGAGTCAGGTAGAGCACATCATCTTCATGGTCATAAGCACCGGCATGACCAAATGAAAACAGAGTCGATGCCTCGCGAATACCGCGTGGTCCAAAGCGGGCGCCAGCACGCCATTGGGTTCCCATATCGTTAGGGGCACCCAGAATTGCCACGTCGGCATCAATCTCTTCCCAGTTGAGGCACACCGGCGATTTTGCAAAAGTACAATGCCCGACAAACGGCAAGTTTAATCGTCCAGACTCATAGTTATTGTTCCCCATTTTCACTCCCCATCTGTGGATTTTCTGGTAAAGGGCAGGCACTGGTTTATTTGCCTTAACAATGACTATGGTCAACAATTCGCAGTATAAAAATAGAAAATATCAGATGTTCATATCGCCATTTCCGAAGCAAAGCGTAAGAGGAAAAAGAAGTGAATCAACTGCACAATATTGACCTGAAGCTGCTGAGAATTTTCATGACAATTGTGAAATGCAAAGGCTTTTCGGCCGCTCAGGCAGCCCTGAATGTCAGTCAATCCACGATCAGTGAACAGATGACCAGCCTTGAGACACGGCTCGGTGTCAAATTATGCGAACGCGGACGAAGTGGCTTTCGGTTGACTGAACATGGCGCGGCTACCTACGAGGCAGCACAACGTTTGTTATTGGCAGTAGATACATTTTGTATGGATACCTCGTCACTCAAGCGGCACATCTCTGGCAGACTCTATCTGGGTATCATCGACAACACCGTTACCGATAGCGGCAGCATACTGTCACGCACTTTGCGACAGTTCGTCTCGCATGGACACGATGTACAACTGGATATCTACATTGGTACGCCTGCTGAGCTGGAGGAGCGCGTGCTGGATGGACGGTTGCACGTCGCCATAGGACATTTTCCGTTCGAGGTGGCAGGGTTAGACTACAAGCCGGTATACGACGAAGAAGATGGTTTGTACTGCAGTTGCTACCATCCGTTATTCGAAAACCGGGCTGAGGGCGATGACCTGATTGCAGCGGTGCGGGATAGTCAAATCGTGGCGCGTGGCTTCCTGCAACAACGCGATCTGCAAATGCTCAAATCAGGAAGTGCGGCGGCGACCGTAGACAATGTCGAAGCACAGGCCATTCTGATCCTGACCGGGGCGTACATCGGTTTCCTTCCCATACATTACGCCCGCCAATGGGTTGAGTCCGGTCAGATGCGCCAGATTGTGCCGAAGCAATTTGGTTCTAAATGGCCGTTCTCTTCAGTCACCAAACGTGCAGCAACACAACCCGCTATTCTTCGTGTGTTTATGGAGGCGTTGATGAGTCATTGCAGTCCCGGCTTAGCCCGATAAGCATTGTGTTATCGGGCTGCCAGTGATCAATGAGTACGTGGGTCACTGATGGGTTGACGGACCAGGAAGATATAAGCGAGCGCACCCAGAGCCGTGACGCAACCGCAGATGATCAGCGCAAGACGGAACGAGTGGGTCGTATCAACAATAAAGCCGGTGACAATCGGTGCGAAAGACGCACAAATAAAACTGGCAAAGTTCTGGATACTGCCGACTGACGCGGTCATGCGTGACGCAACAGCCACATGGATCAGTCCCCAGCAGGAAGTTCCGGCGAAATGAATACAGAACAGCGCCATACCAATCAGTAAGACGGCCTCCATAGACGTTGTGGCCTGAGGAACCACGAAGGTAAATGCCGCAGAACAGAACATCCCGGCGATGATGCAGATCTTACGGCTTTTAATCGGTGCCATCCCACCTTTCACCAGCCAGTCAGTGACAAAGCCGTTCACCAGCATACCCACAGCACCAAACAGGAACGGAATCGCGGCCATTAGCCCAGTGCTTTTGAGATCCAGATTGTAAGACGTTTGCAGATAGCCAGGCAGCCAGGCCAAATACAGCCACGCGGTGTAGTTAATGCCGCTAAAGCCAAGCATCATGCCCCACATGGTGCGGTTACGAAATAAACTGCGCCACTCTGCAAAACTCAGCGGATCGCGGCGTGCGTTAACGCTTCCGGCATTCAGATACGCTTGTTCCACGCCAGTCAGTTCAATCTGTTCACGGTTGCGATAGAGCATGTACCAACCGATGGCGAGGAAAACACCTAATACGCCGATAGTAATAAACATCCCACGCCAACCCATCACCAGCATCATTGCGGCCAAAATTGGCGGGCTTATCGCTACCCCAATAGTGGAGGCGGCGTTAAAAAGCCCCATCGGGCGACCCCGTTCTTTGATGTTGAACCAGTCGTTGATGACCTTCACGCCGCACGGGTTCATTGGCGCTTCGCCAATCCCCATGCCGATGCGGACCAGGACAAACTGAGTGAAGGTATGCACCATGCCGGAGAGCGCCTGGAACAGTGACCAGAAGAACATTCCCAGGCCGAGCATAATGCGCGGACCTTTGCGATCTAACAGCGGGCCGCAGGGAAGTTGTGCAATACCATAAGCGAGTGAAAAGACGGAAAGCAGGACACCGATTTGAGTTGCACTGAGTCCTAATTCTTCACGAATGGTTAAATTCGCTACCGACAGTGAACTTCGATCGAGGTAATTAATTACAGCAGCAAAAAATAGCAAAATCATTGCCGTAGTCTGTATTCTTTTTATTCTACTGCTACGTTGAATCATCCCATCTGGCGGGGCGGAAATATCCGCAGGTGAGGGCGCGTCAAATGAAGAACGCGGGTCTAGGCTAATGTTTTCTCTTTCCACACCGGACTCCTGAACCTTATGATTTTATTTTCTGCTCAACAAAATGCTGAGCAGAATTTATTTAAACGACAAGTGATAAATGTTATTCACCACCACTCACGAGTTTTTCTAATGCAGTCGACTTGACGTGAGCATAGGTAAGGCACAATTTTCTGGTGTTTAAATTTGATAAAATCGTGTTGCCGTTAATGATTATCTGTTTTTAATCGGCATTTAATGGGCACTTTCAAGACTCTGGTTTATTGAACGAATCATCGATTGTTTGGCTGAATTCAAATGGTTACGTAGCGCCAGCGTCGCATCCAGATCGCTGCGGCAAATCAGGGCGCTGAGAATGGTCATGTGTTCGTCGACAGCAATGATGTTTCGCTGCTTGAGATCCCGCTCATCCCACTGGTAGTGGAAGTGAAAGATGACGGATATTATCTCAAGGGATTGATTGAAAAAGATATTATCAGCAGCTGAAAGCAGCAGGGCGTGAAACTCGTGGTCAAGCTGGGAGAACATGCGAAAACTGCTGCCGATGCTATCGCGTAGCATCCGATGGCGTTCCAGCAAGGTTTTAGCCCTTAACCAACGAGGGTCGCTATCCGGTAGATTCAGAAAATGTTGCAGAGCGTGCGTTTCCAACATTTCACGCAGTTCAAACAGTTGCTCTGCCCAGGATTGATCAAACTGTTTCATGCTCCACTGGCCGCGTTTCTCGTTTTGAATGAGGTTGTAACGCCCGAATTTTAAAAGATATTCCCGCACAACGACCGGGCTGACGCCTGCGGCACGCGCCAGTTGAAGTTCGGAAAATGTCTCACCAGCGCGCAACTGCCGCTGGTTAATCATGGTGAAAAAAGCTTGCTCGAAAATATGATTTTGCTCAGCCAGTGAGGCGGTGATGCAGGAGAAGCCGTCGTCATGGCTGGGTTTACGGGCGATCACGTAGTCGCTGCCGACTGGCGTCAGTACGCCGCACTCACTTAAATGACCCATGATATGGCGCACCGTGGTGCGGCTGATGTTGTACATCTCCGCCAGAGCACTCTGCGAAGGGAGTGGGGAAGGGATATGGTCGCGAGCCATATCATCGATCATTTGGTTAATCACATTGTGGCGTAAATTTTGCGAGCGGCTCATTGGACTCTCCATTTTTGGCGAATTAAAACCCGATTTTGGTGTATTAAAACCACATTTAGAACATTTTTATGCGTCTGTATTCACAGATTACGATTCCTGTTTCTCCGATGTTTTTATTTTCATTGATATCTGATGCAACAGAAAACAGGAGAATAGAATTATGTCCACGATGAATACACTGATTTGTCAGGAACCGAAAAAATTAGTCTGGAATGAACGTAAAATTCCTATTCCAGGGGAAGGTGAAGCATTAATAAAAATTAAATCCGTTGGGATTTGCGGGACAGATATTCATGCCTGGGGAGGTAATCAACCTTTTTTCAGTTACCCCCGCGTTCTGGGTCATGAAATATGCGGTGAAATTGTTGAGCTGGGAAAAAATACCCAGCAGCTGAAAAATGGTCAGCAGGTTGCGGTTATTCCCTACGTGGCGTGTCAACAATGTCCAGCGTGTAAAAGCGGGCGTACCAACTGCTGCGAGAAAATTTCGGTGATTGGTGTACATCAGGATGGCGGATTCAGCGAGTATTTGTCTGTTCCGGTGACGAACCTACTGGTTGCTGACGGTATTGATCCATTGGCGGCAGCGATGATTGAGCCATATGCCATTAGCGCACATGCGGTACGCCGGGCGGCGATTGAACCCGGTGAACAGGTACTGGTTGTCGGCGCCGGCCCCATTGGCTTGGGTGCGGCAGCCATCGCCAAAGCTGATGGCGCGCAGGTCGTCGTCGCCGATACCAGTCCCTCTCGTCGGGAGCATGTGATATCTCGTCTGGCACTACCGGTTATCGACCCGTCAGCCGAGGATTTTGACCTCCAACTGCGCGCGCAATTCGGCGGCTCATTGGCACAAAAAGTCATTGATGCCACGGGGAATCAACACGCGATGAACAACACCATCAATCTGATTCGCCATGGCGGCAGTATCGTTTTCGTTGGGTTGTTTAAGGGCGATTTGCAGTTTTCTGACCCCGATTTTCACAAGAAAGAGACCACGATGATGGGCAGCCGTAATGCCACACCGGAGGATTTCGCCAAAGTGGGACGTCTGATGGCTGAGGGCAAACTGACCGCAGACATGATGTTGACGCATCGTTACCCCTTCGCCACCCTGGCGGAAATCTATGAAAGTGATGTGATTAACAACCGTGATCTGATCAAAGGCGTGATTACTTTCTGATAAGGATATGACCATGAACACATTGAATCGGAATGATTTTCCTGGTGCGAGCTATCCAACGAAAGTGATCCAGTTTGGTGAAGGTAACTTTCTGCGGGCGTTCGTGGACTGGCAGATAGATATCCTTAATGAGAACACCGATTTGCAGGCGGGAGTCACCCTTGTTCGCCCCATTAATACTGATTTTCCGCCGTCGTTAAATACCCAGGATGGCCTGTACACCACGGTGGTTCGTGGCCTGAACGAACAGGGCGAGGCCGTCAGTGACGCACGGCTGATCCGCTCGGTGAATAACGAGATTAACCCATATCAGGATTTTGCCGGATATCTGGCGCTGGCGCATAACCCCGATATTCGCTTTGTTTTTTCTAACACCACTGAGGCCGGGATTAGCTATCACGCAGGTGACAGTATCAATGATGCCCCACCGGTGAGCTTTCCGGCCAAACTGACGCGCCTGCTGTTGGAACGTTTTAACCACTTCAACGGCGCACCAGACAAAGGCTGGGTGATCATTCCCTGCGAACTGATTGACTATAACGGCGATGCGCTCAAGACCTTAATTCAGCGTTATGCACAGGAGTGGCAACTGTCTCCGGCGTTTCTCGACTGGCTGGAGACGGCAAACACATTCTGCTCTACGCTGGTGGACAGAATCGTGACCGGCTATCCACGCGAGGAGGCGCCAGCGCTGGAAGATCAGTTGGGGTATCACGATGAGTTTCTCGTCGCCGCCGAGCATTTTTATCTGTTTGTGATTCAGGGGCCGGCCTGGCTGGCAGATGAGTTAAAACTGGCGGAGTGTTCGCTGAATATCCGCATTGTTGCTGATATCAAACCGTATAAAGAGCGTAAAGTCGCCATCCTCAACGGGGCGCATACCGCACTGGTGCCAGTGGCGTTGCTGTGTGGGCTAGATACCGTCGGCGAGGCGATGCAGGACGATGATGTTCGCCACTTTGTGGAAAAGGCGATTAACCAGGAGATTATTCCGGTGTTGGATCTCCCCGCCGGCGAGCTGCGTGAATTTGCCGATGCGGTGACAGGACGTTTCCAGAACCCATACATCCGCCATCAGCTACTTTCTATCGCACTCAACGGTATGACGAAATTCCGCACGCGTATTTTGCCTCAGTTACTGGCGGGTCAACAGAATGGCGCGTATCCCGTGCGACTGACGTTTGCGCTTGCTGCACTGATTGCTTTTTACCGTGGTGAGCGCGCGGGGGGGACATATCCACTCCAGGACGATGAACAGTGGCTCACGCTCTATCAGCAGATGTGGCCGCGCGTGGGGGCGGATCTGACATTGCGCGAACTGGTGGATGCTGTGCTCAGCGATAACACGCATTGGGGTGAAGATTTAACGTTGTTACCGGGGCTTGCAGCCCAGGTGACTGTATGTCTGGAAAATATTCTGGTGCAAGGGATGCGCCAGGCGGTAAAAGCACTGGATTAAGGTTACCTTGCCTTTGCAGCGCCCGGAGTTGTGTTGGGCGCTGTTTTTTACCCTTCAGCAACAGCACTTTGATTTCGACCATGCCGATCCAAGGCTTATTTCATTCTGCTGGGTCGCTTTCGGGCCGGGTGGAGTGAGCGCCAATGCTGGCTGCTGGCAATCTCTCTGACTACGGCACCTGCAATTGAGCTACAGCATCCAGATTGAAACAAAACAAAAAGGACCTGGATAATTTCTTATCCAGGTCCTTGATATGTTTGGTGGCCCCTGCTGGACTTGAACCAGCGACCAAGCGATTATGAGTCGCCTGCTCTAACCACTGAGCTAAGGGGCCGTGGCGCAGGATTATACGGTAATCAGGGGATGCAGGTCTACAGCCATAAAACCATATGATGCTTTTATGCACAGTTCTAGTTTGTTGTAATTGCAGGTAGATTTTGCGATAACCATGGTTAATCACTTTATTAGACTTACAACGCTTATGGAACTCTTAGTACCCAACCTGCAGGTGGTGTTTTGTGGTATCAATCCCGGCTTGTCCTCTGCCCATAAAGGTTATCCTTTTGCTAACGCCAGTAATCGTTTCTGGAAGGTGATCCATCAGGCTGGTTTTACCGAGCATCAGTTGGCACCAGAGCAGTGGCAGCAATTACAGGACTATGGCTGCGGTATTACGGCTCTGGTTGCACGTCCGACCGTAGCGGCCAGTGAGTTGATGCGTTATGAGCTGCGGGACGGCGGGGAAGTGTTAAAAGAGAAAGTCTTGCGCTATCAGCCGCGAGCGTTAGCGATTCTAGGGAAACAAGCGTTCAGCAGTGCGTTTGGGCTGAGAAATCCACCGTGGGGACGGCAGGAGTTGAAGTTGGGGGAAACCGAAGTGTGGGTTTTGCCCAACCCCAGCGGCTTGAATCGTGCCACTCTGGAACAACTTGTTGCGAGTTACCGCGAACTGTTTTTGGCATTGAAATAGATGCAAAAAACCCCGGCGAGCCGGGGTTCTTGTTGATGCTAATAAAACTTAGTCATCCAGGAAGCTACGCAGAACTTCAGAACGGCTTGGGTGGCGCAGTTTGCGCAGTGCCTTCGCTTCGATCTGACGGATACGTTCGCGGGTGACGTCGAACTGTTTACCCACTTCTTCCAACGTGTGGTCGGTATTCATGTCGATACCAAAACGCATACGCAGTACTTTCGCTTCACGAGCAGTCAGGCCAGCCAACACGTCATGCGTGGCGTTACGCAGGCTCTCGGAAGTGGCAGAATCCAGTGGCAGCTCGAGGGTGGTATCCTCGATGAAATCACCCAGATGCGAATCTTCATCGTCGCCGATTGGCGTTTCCATGGAGATTGGCTCTTTAGCGATCTTCAGCACTTTACGGATTTTGTCTTCCGGCATCAGCATACGTTCAGCCAATTCTTCAGGAGTTGGCTCACGGCCCATCTCTTGCAACATCTGACGCGAAATACGGTTGAGTTTGTTAATTGTCTCAATCATATGCACCGGAATACGGATGGTGCGCGCCTGGTCAGCGATCGAGCGGGTGATAGCCTGACGGATCCACCAGGTTGCATAAGTTGAGAACTTATAACCACGGCGGTATTCAAACTTATCAACGGCTTTCATCAGACCGATGTTACCTTCCTGAATCAAATCCAGGAATTGCAGACCGCGGTTGGTATATTTCTTAGCGATAGAAATAACCAGACGTAAGTTTGCTTCAACCATCTCTTTTTTCGCACGGCGGGCTTTCGCTTCACCGATGGACATACGACGGTTGATGTCTTTAACCTGCTCGATGGTCAGGCCGGTTTCTTCTTCAATTTGTTGCAGTTTCTGCAAGCTACGATGCACGTCGTCTGCGACGTCATGCAGTTTTTCAGACCATGGCTTGTTCATTGCAATGGCGGCATTGAACCAGGTTTCGCTGGTTTCGTTGCCGGTGAACAGTGTGATGAAGTTTTTCTTCGGCATTTTGCACTGTTCAACACACATTCTCATGATTAGACGTTCTTGCGTACGAACGCGGTCCATCATGACGCGCATGCTGTTTACCAGGTAATCGAATTGCTTCGGTACCAGGCGGAACTGTTTGAAGACTTCAGACAGTTGCAGAATTTCAGCAGCGGAATCTGCGTGTGCACGGCCTTTCGCTTTGATCGTATCGCGAGTTCTTTCGTACTGCGTGCGCAGTTCACCAAATTTCTCACGAGCGAGTTCAGGGTCGATGCTGTTGTCATCGTCCGCGTCGTCTTCATCTTCTTCCTCGTCGTCATCATCACTGTTTTCTTCGCTAGTCAGCTCAGAGCCAATGTGAGTGGCGGTTGGGGCAAGATCTTCTTCTGCGTTCGGGTCAACAAAACCTGTGATCAAATCAGACAAGCGTGCTTCTTCTGCTTCAACACGGTCGTACTGTTCAAGCAGATAAGTGATCGCTTCCGGATATTCGGCAACGGAACACTGAACCTGGTTGATACCGTCTTCGATACGCTTAGCGATATCGATTTCACCCTCACGGGTTAACAGCTCAACGGTACCCATTTCACGCATGTACATGCGAACCGGGTCAGTTGTACGCCCGATTTCAGATTCTACGCTGGACAGTACTTGAGCGGCAGCTTCTTCCGCATCTTCGTCTGTGTTGTTTGAGTTTTCAGCAAGCAACAGGTCATCGGCGTCAGGTGCTTCTTCCATCACCTGAATGCCCATATCATTGATCATTTGGATGATGTCTTCGATCTGATCGGAGTCGACGATATCTTCCGGCAGATGGTCATTGACCTCAGCATAGGTCAGATAGCCTTGCTCCTTACCACGTTGGACAAGAAGTTTAAGCTGTGACTGCGGGTTTTGCTCCATAAGACGGTATCCACACTTCAGTATTAGGGTTGGTGTCGGTCGGCGAAACCGCCAACAATAACGTAACGAGGGCTGACTTATTTTATTGCCGCTGCCCATCCTTGCGGCGTTCGGGTTTGACCCGACTAATGTTCGGCACTTAAGCCGCGAATATTTACTTTTTCGCGCGTGATTCTGTTATCACACGGACTTCCTCACGTTCCGCAGGCGTTAGCCCGGTTGTTCTGGAACGTGCCATCAATTCTTCAAACCTCAACTCCAGTACGGAATCAAACATATGTTCCAGTGCATCGTTGAACGTTTTTTCTGCAATGTCCTTATCTGCTATATCGTCCCATGAAGAGAGTTTTTCAAGGGTGGCCGCTTCATTTGTGCCGCGATATAGCTCTAAAAGCTGCCCGGTGGTTAAACCCGGTTGCGCCAGACAGGTATTCACCAGGTCGATAAAGAGTTTCAACCCTGGCAACTTTGCCTGCTCCAGACCATTTAGCGGCGGAACACTCGGTGCCAATTCTGGATTTTGAACCAGTAGTCCTATCAGTATACGCATGGTTGTGCGTTTTAGCTGTGGAGCCGGGCGCGGCGTACTGTTTTCCGCAAGCTTAGGCATCAGCTTTTCAAGCTGGCTATCGTCCAGAATACCCAGTTTGTTGCCCAATTCCTGGCGTAAGTAAATACGCAAAGTTTCACCAGGCACCTGACTAATCAGGGGTAATGCAAGGGTGCTCAGGCGCGCACGTCCATCAGGAGAACTTAAATCGACCTGCGGCATCAGGCTATTAAAAAGAAACGTAGACAGCGGCAGGGCTTGTTCCATGCGCGCTTCAAATGCTTCTTTACCTTCTTTACGCACCAGCGTGTCGGGGTCTTCACCGTCAGGCAGGAACATAAAGCGTAACTGGCGCCCGTCTGTCATATAAGGTAGTGCAGTTTCCAGCGCGCGCCATGCGGCGTCTCGTCCTGCGCGATCCCCGTCATAACAACAGACAACGGTATCAGTAACCCGAAACAGCAGTTGGATGTGGTCAGCGGTGGTTGAGGTACCCAGTGAGGCAACGGCGTAAGAAATACCGTACTGTGCCAACGCCACTACATCCATGTAGCCTTCCACAACCAGCAAACGCGAGGGTTCAGGCTGGCTCTGTTGGGCTTCATACAGGCCATAGAGCTGGCGGCCTTTATGGAAAATATCGGTTTCCGGGGAGTTCAGGTACTTTGGCAGGGCATCGCCCAGCACACGGCCACCAAAACCAATTACCCGGCCACGCTTGTCGCGGATGGGGAACATCACCCTTTCGCGGAAGCGGTCGTAACTGCGCCCCTGATCGTTAGTTACCAGCATGCCTGCGTCCGTCAGTGCCTGACGGTTTTCACTATTGCCACCAAAACGCTTTAACACGTTGTCCCAGCCGGGAGGGGCATAGCCGATGGCGAAATGCTGAATAACTTCAGTACTTAAACCGCGCTGTGCCAGATACTGGCGAGCAGGTTCTGCTGATTGTTGAGCCAGGGATTGCTGATAAAAGGCGTTCAGGCCGTCCATCAATTGATACAGACTTTGCCGTTGATGACGTTCAATCTGGCTTGGTCCGCTACCTGCTTCGTAAGGCACTTCAAGATTGTGCATTGCCGACAGTTCTTCAACGCTTTCGACAAATTCAAGCTTGTCATAGTTCATTAAAAAATCGATGGCGTTGCCATGTGCCCCACAGCCGAAGCAATGGTAAAACTGTTTTTCACCGTTTACGGTGAAAGAGGGGGTTTTTTCGTTATGGAACGGACAGCACGCATGATAGTTCTTGCCCTGCTTTTTAAGCTTAACACGCGCATCGATCAGATCGATGATGTCGGTGCGAGCGAGCAAGTCGTTGATGAAAACACGTGGAATTCGTCCAGCCATAGGCCCCGTTTGGTACTCGCTTTCTTTCAATCTTGCGATATAACAGCGCGATGAAAGAGCAGAAGTATGTCAGTTCATGAACGAAAATAAGCCGCGCATTCCTTTCGGAAGCACGGCCTTTACAACTACTACTGGTCTGTTTTGGAGGGTTGAACCTCCAGAAAATTAGTACAGACGAGTGCGGCGTGCGTTTTCGCGAGCCAGTTTCTTCGCGTGACGTTTCACAGCAGAAGCTTTAGCGCGTTTACGTTCGGTAGTCGGTTTTTCATAGAACTCACGACGACGAACTTCCGCCAGAACACCTGCTTTCTCACAAGAACGCTTGAAGCGACGCAGTGCTACGTCGAATGGCTCGTTTTCACGTACTTTAATTACCGGCATTAACTCTCACCTTTGATAAATTCGGTTTGCCGCTGACTTAGGCGTCAGCTATTTCAAAATGGTGCGGAATTTTACTGCAACTACTGCTGCTTTGTAAAGCACCGGACAACCAGAAACCTGGCTTTTAAGGCCGGAATCTTCCAGGGGTGCGGATTATACACCACCTGCGCGCAATAGGTGAGCAAAGTTTTACAATAAGCGCTCAGGGGCTTAAACTTCGCCGCAAGACTTTGAGGTAGAGAAAGCCATGCGCGTACTGGGTATAGAGACTTCCTGTGATGAAACTGGCATCGCCATTTATGACGATGAAAAAGGGTTATTAGCTAATCAATTGTATAGTCAGGTGAAATTACACGCTGATTACGGCGGTGTGGTGCCGGAGCTTGCCTCCCGCGACCATGTACGCAAAACCGTACCATTGATTCAGGCTGCTCTTAAAGAAGCAGGATTAACCGCCAAAGATATTGATGGCGTCGCCTATACGGCAGGCCCTGGACTGGTTGGTGCCCTGTTAGTGGGGGCAACTATTGGCCGCTCGTTGGCGTTCGCCTGGGATGTCCCTGCTGTGCCCGTCCATCATATGGAAGGGCATCTATTGGCGCCGATGCTGGAAGAAAATCCCCCAGAGTTCCCCTTTGTGGCGCTGCTGGTTTCTGGCGGTCATACACAACTGATTAGCGTGACGGGAATCGGGCAATACGAGCTATTGGGTGAGTCTATTGATGATGCTGCAGGTGAAGCCTTTGATAAGACAGCCAAACTATTGGGGCTGGATTATCCTGGTGGCCCGATGCTGTCAAAAATGGCATCTGAAGGCACTGAAGGGCGCTTTACTTTCCCGCGTCCAATGACAGATCGCCCCGGCCTTGATTTCAGTTTCTCTGGCCTGAAAACCTTCGCGGCTAACACCATTCGTGGCAATGATGCAGATCCTCAAACCCGTGCTGATATCGCCCGAGCGTTTGAAGACGCCGTTGTTGATACGCTGGCAATTAAGTGCAAGCGCGCGTTGGATCAAACCGGTTTTAAACGTCTGGTGATGGCGGGCGGTGTGAGTGCAAACCGCACGTTGCGAGCGCGAATGGCTGAGATGATGGCTAAGCGTCGTGGAGAAGTATTTTACGCACGTCCTGAATTCTGTACCGATAACGGTGCGATGATTGCTTACGCAGGTATGATTCGTTTAAAAGCGGGAACAGCAGGGGAGTTGAGCGTGACTGTGCGTCCGCGTTGGCCGTTGGCTGAGTTACCTGCGGCGTAATTGCTCAGTGAACAGGCTAAGAAGGAGTGAGAAATCACTCCTTTTTTTTGTCTTTATTTCTGCGCAGCTTCTTCCAGATTTTGGTTTCCTGGCCGCGCCACAGACGTTGGATGTTGTCATGATGGCGCATCAAAATCAGACAGGAAAGCATCGCAACCGGGAAAGTGAATTCCGGTCTGAACCACCAGACGTAAAACGGGGCAATCAGTGCGCTAATAATCGCACCCAGTGACGAGTAGCCGCTCAGTAAAACGCTCAGAAGCCAGGTTCCAGCCATAACGCCGGTTAAGTCCCAGCCGATAGGGGCAATAGCACCAAAGGCCGTCGCAACGCCTTTGCCACCATGGAAGTTAAAGAAGACAGGCCAGATATGACCAATGCAGGCGGCGATGGCGATAAGCCCTAACCAGAATGGCGTCACGCCGAGTGCGTAAGCCGCCCAGACGGGTAGCATTCCTTTGAGAACATCAAAAATCAGTACCGCTACGGCCGCACCTTTGCCGCCAAGTCGTAAGACATTGGTCGCACCTGGATTACCGGAACCATTCTCTCGCGGGTCAGGAAGACCGGCGATTCGGCAGACCAGGATGGCGCTAGAAATTGAGCCGCAAAGATACGCAAGCAGGATCATGCCAGGCGCGATTGCACTCATAACGCTGTTCCATTTTGAAAGTGTCGTTGTATTCTCTGCATCTGTGGATAATACGCATATTTCGCCAGAAGTGGTATCTGGCGTGACTAAAAACCGGGCGGGGCGTGATGGATATTGTATTTATAGAGCAACTTACTGTAATCACAACAATTGGTGTTTATGACTGGGAGCAAACGATTTCCCAGAAGCTGGTATTCGATATCGAAATGGCATGGGATAACCGCCAGGCCGCCAGTAGCGACGATGTTAATGACTGTTTAAGTTATGCTGATGTCAGCGAAGCGGTGATAAACCATGTCTCTGGCGGGCGTTTTGCACTGGTAGAACGTGTCGCAGAAGAGGTGGCACAGCTATTATTAGCCCGTTTTAACTCACCCTGGGTGCGTTTAAAAGTGAGCAAGCCTGGTGCTGTTGCACACGCCACGAATGTAGGCGTTATCATTGAGCGTGGCAGTAATCTGAAAGCTAATAATTAATTTCATATTTGTTAAACCAAATATGTGTAACCTGGTCATAACTGTCATCTTTTCGCGGCAGTCGCCGCTTTTTTTGTGTTCGTTTTAGGGGTTAGAGGATTTATTGATGAGCGATCTACACTCGCTGGCGATAGCCGCGATTCTGGGTGTTGTTGAGGGGTTAACGGAGTTTTTACCTGTCTCGTCCACCGGACATATGATTATTGTCGGCCATCTTCTTGGATTTGAAGGTGATACGGCGAAAACATTTGAAGTGGTTATTCAGCTCGGTTCGATCTTAGCTGTTGTGGTGATGTTCTGGCGCCGCCTGTTTGGGCTTATCGGAATTCATTTTGGCCGCAAGCCTCTGCCTCATGAAGGGGAAGGCAAAGGGCGTTTGACGCTTATCCATATTCTGCTGGGTATGGTGCCTGCCGTTGTTCTGGGGCTGATTTTCCACGACACCATCAAGTCACTCTTTAATCCGATAAACGTGATGTATGCGCTGGTGGTTGGCGGTGTGTTACTGATTGCCGCAGAGCTGTTGAAGCCGAAAGAACCCCGTGCGGTGGGTGTCGACGACATTACTTATCGTCAGGCATTTATGATTGGTTGTTTCCAGTGCCTGGCGCTGTGGCCGGGCTTTTCTCGCTCTGGAGCCACAATTTCCGGTGGGATGCTCATGGGGGTTAGCCGTTACGCCGCCTCTGAGTTCTCGTTCTTGCTGGCTGTGCCAATGATGATGGGTGCAACCGTGCTGGATGTGTATAAGAGCATCGGCTTCCTGACCATGGCAGATTTGCCCATGTTTGCTGTTGGTTTTATTACCGCGTTTATTGTTGCACTGGTCGCGATTAAAACTTTCTTACATATCATCAAACGCATTTCCTTTATTCCGTTCGCAATTTATCGTTTTGCGGTCGCGGCGGTGGTGTATTTCGTTTTCTTCTAGCATTAGCCACTAATAATAAAAGCCACTCGAAATGAGTGGCTTTTTTATTTCTGCTATTGGGTTAATTAGAATGCCAGGAATTGTGCGAATAATCACATTCACTCATCAGGTTAATGACTATTATTATTCGTTCACTCCTGGAGGAAATATGCGCGACATAGTCCACCGATTAATCAGCTACTGCTTCTACTGCCTGCTGGGGAAATTCAGCAGCGTGAAGACATTGCTGAGTGGATTGTGCTGTTTCAACTCGGTTCAGTCGCTGAGTGCGGATGACGGATGCCCGCAGGAAAATAACGAAGATGACATTTCTGGCGGATGGTCGCGTTTATGGGGCTGCGCAAGTCAAAGCCTGTTTATCACATCGAAGCCTCTGCTTATTCCACACGTTTCCAACGCCGTAGACACCGCTGTTCAGGTTCGTCTGGTGGCGCAACATCGCCAGGAACTGGCGTTTAGTTATGCCACCCGCAGTGTTCACCAGTTGCTGGTTTGCCATCGTTTGAGCGGCGAGTCAGATGCGAATTCAGATTTACCCAACATGCTGTTTTATTGCTTAAAAAGCACAATGCGCTTCATCGCCATTGTGCTTTTTTTATTGTCCAAATCCGACCCGAGAGAGAAGTCACTATGTATATCGTTTGTGTAGCTGCATGCCCAACGGGCGTCGCCCATACCTTTATGGCCGCTGAAGCACTGGAAATCACGGGCAAAAGTCGTGGACACGAAATTAAAGTCGAAACCCAGGGAAGTATGGGAGTGGAAAACGAAATAACTGCTGACGATTTGGCACGTGCTGATGGGGTTATCATTGCCGCGGATGTTGCCATCAACAACAAAGAACGATTCGATGGCATGCTGAAGCTGGAATGCAGCGTGGCAGACCCGATTAAGTTTGGTGAAGCCGTCTTTGAAGCCATCGAGCAGGAGATCAATCATGGCTAAATTTCAGGGTGGCGGGCCGAAGTCCTCCACGGGTACGGAAGTGAAAAACGCCATCATGACTGGCGTCTCCTACATGCTGCCCTTTGTTATCGCCGGAGCGGTGATTATGGGGATTGCCCGTATTGGTGCTTCGATGTATGGCATTGATAATATTTGGGATGCCAGCCATGAACAGGCCGCAAGCCTGGTGGTGCAAATGCTGCATAAGTTCGATGGCTTTGGCGGGTTGGCGCTGTCATTAATGCTGCCGATTGTGGCGGGTTACATCAGCTTTGCCATCGCCAACAAACCAGGGATTGCGCCTGGGATGGTCGGCGGGCTGCTGGCAAGTAACCTGGGGACCGGGTTCCTGGGCGCGCTGGCGGCAGGTTTTGTCGCGGGTTATGTGGTTCGCTTACTGACGGCAAAAATTAAACTGCCGCGCTCGCTCGCCTCAGCAGGGCCGATTTTCATCCTGCCCGTCGGTGGGACGCTGCTGACTTGTATCATCATGGCGTTTGTTATTGGTACACCGCTTGCAGCACTCAATCGTGGCATGGAAGCGTGGTTGCTGACGATGTCCGGTACTAACAAAATCATTCTGGCAGCGGTTGTGGGTGGCATGGTGGGCTTTGACCTTGGCGGCCCGGTAAACAAAGCCGCGGTGACAACAGCGATGGCGCTGCTGGCTTCGGGCATATACGACCCTAATACGGCGGCGCAAGTGGCGATAATTATCCCGCCGATAGGCCTTGGCGTCGCAACACTTATCTGGAATCATCGCTTCCCTGAGTCTTTGCAAGAAGCGGGAAAAGCGTCAACATTAATGGGCTTGATTGGCGTTTCTGAAGGGGCGATTCCCTTTGCCTTAGCAAATCCAAAAATCATCATTATCAACGTGGTAGGGACTGCAACAGGTGCGGCGATGGCGGTGGGCTTAGGTGCGGTAAACCATGCGCCGATTTCCGGTTTCTACGGCTGGTTGGCCGTCGATGGTTGGCCGGTTTACGTTCTGTCTATTGCTGTGGGTTCAGCGATTGTTGCTTTGGGGTCGTTGCTGGTTTTCCGTCAGTCGACACTTTCTGGCAACAAAGTAGAAAAAGCGAGTGCACCTGCACCGAAATTTAAAGTGAGCCGATAATATCCCTCATACTTCAAATTGCAGGTTCGTTGACTGTGGCTAGAAGTATTTTTGGGCGGTTTTATAAGGTGCTAATAAATATTAATGAGGCTTATTAGTCTCAGAGTTTTCCACACTTAAAATAAAGGCATGATGCTGGTGTTAATATTATCTCGCGCATCGTGATGAGGTCGATATATGAAAACTGTTCATCTGGTACAACACACTCATTGGGATCGCGAGTGGTATTTCACTGAGAATGATTCAAAAGCCGTGCTCTATTATTTTATGGATGATTTATTGCAGCGTCTTGAGGACGATAACACCTTAGGACCCTTTGTACTTGATGGGCAAACGGTTGTAATCGAAGATTATTTAAGTGTGGCGCCCCAACAGGAAACCCGGCTGCGGCAATTAATCGAGCAGGGGCGAATTGTCATTGGCCCCTGGTATACGCAGAGCGATTTTCTGGTGGTCGGTGCGGAGTCGATAACCCGCAACTTGCTGCTCGGGCAGGCGGATTACCAGCGTTTTGGTGACGCGATGCCTGTGGGTTATGTCCCTGATTCTTTTGGACAAAGCGCGCAACTGCCGATGTTCTTGCAGCAATTTGCTATCGACCATGCCGTTATCTGGCGCGGTTGGAGTGAACACAACGTGCCGTTCAGTGAGTTTAGCTGGCAGGCAGCGGACGGCAGTAAAGTGACAACCGCCGTGCTCCCCTGGGGTTATGGTTGTGCGAAATGGCTGCCAGATTCTCCATCCGCATGCCTGGCAGCGCTGCAACCGATTCTGGAAAAACAGACGCGTTTTTCCCTCACCGGGAACGTGCTGCTGCCCAATGGAAATGACCAGTCGCCGTTTGAATATCGCGTCCCGCAACTGCTCGACCAACTCAATCAACAGCAAGATGAGTATCGTTTTGTACGCAGCAGTTTCAGCCAGTTTTTCCAGTCGCTGGAAAATACCAATGTGACTCTGCCGATTTATCAGGGTGAGCTGATAAGCCCGAAATACATGCGTATTCATCGCGGGATTTTCTCAACCCGCGTCGACATTAAGCAACTGAATGCTCGCCTTGAACAGACCCTGAGTCAGCATCTGGAGCCGCTGCTCGCACTCAACTGGCGGCTGGGTCTGCCGTATCCACAACACGCCGTGGACAACATCTGGCGGGAAGCGATGAAATCTCACGCTCATGACAGCATTGGCGGATGCAACTCCGATCGCGTGAATGCGATGGTAAAAAACCGCCTTGAATCGGGTCTGGAAATGGCTCAGCAACTTATTGATCTGAATATGAAGATGTTGGCCGAAGGGATTTCTGCACAGCTTGACGGCAAGAAAATCATTATCTTCAACGCTCGCCCGCAAATTAGCGGGGGCCTGGTCGAACTGACGATATACACGCCAGAACAAGATTTCCGTGTGGTCGATGGGGACGGCAACGAATGCCGCTGGCAGATTGTCGAAGAAGGTCGTCAGGACATGTCGATAATCGTGCAGGAACTGTCAAATAGCACCGAAACCACCTGGTATCGCAAATGCCGTTTGTTGCTGGAGGTCGCGGATATTCCGGCGTGTGGCTATCAAACCTTGTATCTGCAAGAGGGCGTCCGCGCGGAGTGTGATCATCAGGTTGAATCGGTGGTGAAACTAGAAAACCCATGGCTGCTGCTGGAAGCGAATAAACAAGGGGTCCTCACCTTAACCGACAAGCGCAATCAACAGACCTATCATCATGTTTTGCAGTTGGTGGATGGTGGGGATGCGGGGGACAACTACAACTATTCGCCACCGTTCAATGACTGGCTTATCAATAGCGATGATTTCCTGACTTCAGTGACGGGGCAGCAAGGGGTGTTACAAAGCAGTTTGACATTGAACTGGCAAATGGCGGTGCCTGAGGATCTGGCTGCGCGCAATGCGCGCCGCGCCAACAGTGAACTTGATGTCACGATGACCATCACGCTTGCGCATACTAACGCCTGGCTTGAGGTAGCGATCAGTGTCAACAACACGGTTTGCGACCACCGTTTACAGGTATTGCTGCCGACCAACGTACAACAACATATTCACTTTGCCGATCAGCCATTTGGTCTGATTGAGCGCCAGAATATGCCTCCAGAAATGGCGGTCTGGCAAGACGAGCAATGGACCGAAGCACCGGTTGCACTTTATCCGATGCAGAGTCAGGTCATGATGTATGACGAAAAACGTGGCTTGTGCGTGTTAACCGAAGGGCTGCGCGAGTATCAAATTCCTGAAAACCAGCAGGATGTGATGGCGGTGACATTGCTGCGCAGTGTCGGTTGGCTCGGACAGGCCAATATGCCTTATCGTCCTGGGCGGGCCTCCGGAATGGTATTGCCATCACCGGATTCGCAGATTCAGGGAATGCATCACTTTAAACTCAGCCTCCTGGCAATGTATAACGGCGCGGATAGCGCGTTCTGGCGTGATGTTGAACGCGCGCGTGGCAACCTTCACGCATGGCTGGCTACCGGTTGGTCACGCTTTCGCACCAATCCCCATGGACGTGTATTTCCGCCTCATTTCAGCATATTGAGTTGGGATACTGAGCTGCATTTCAGCACCCTGAAAAAAGCCCAGCATAGTGATGCTCTGGTGGTTCGAGCCTGGAACCCGACTGCACGGACTTTAGCGCGTGGAAGTATTACGGCAAATGGCGAAGTCGCGGCAGCAACGCTTGCGGAAACCACGTTGCAAACAGACCTCCATCAAGAGTCGGTGCCGACGTGTGCGCCGGCGACATGTGTTATCAATTTTGGGGGCGATAAAACATGTTAACCCTCGACTTTACATGTACTTTGCCCAATGGCATTCATGCGCGGCCAGCCAGTGAAATTGAACAACGCGCACAAGCCTTTAGCGCATCGATCACACTGATCAATTTGAGTAAAAAGACCCAGGCCGATGCGAAAAGTGTGTTGGGGATGATTGGTGCGGATATCACTCATGGCGACCTGTGCCAGTTTCTGATTGAAGGCCGCGATCAGCAGGCGGCCTTTGATCTTCTGCATGCGTTTTTACGCGATGAATTTGAAGATTGCGACGAACCGCTGGCAGTCTCACCGGACAACCACACGTTGCCGCTGCCGGTCTTTATTGAGCATGCCAACCCTGATTATGTGCGTGGCAATGGCGTCAGCAAGGGGATTGGGCGCGGTATTCCGGTTCATATTGATGCAGTTGATCTCCTTGAGTTATCCCGCCTTGAGCCTGCAACTGACGCAGTACGCCAGCAGCAGCAATTGAAAGATGCCTGGGCGTTAACGCAAAAAAACTTCGGTGATGCCGATACAGGGGCTGCACCGGTGTTGGCGGCGCAGTTGAAATTGTTGAGTGATCCTGCCTTTAAAAGATGCTTGCTCTCGCATACCACGACGCGTAACGCATTGCAGGCGATTGCGCTGACGGCACAGGCGTTAAGTGAACCGTTGCTCAAAAGCAGCAGCCAGTATCTGCGGGAGCGCGTCATCGACATACGCGATCTTTGTCAGAGCATCGCCGCTAATCTGCTGGGCAGGGCGCTGGAACCACCATTAACCCTCAATCAGGACAGCATTGTCATAAGCAGCGGAACGTTGACGCCGGGGCAGTTCCTGCGGCTGCGGAATCCGCATTTAAAAGGCATTGTGATGGGCGACGGCGGTGAAACCTCGCATACCGTTATTTTGGCGCGCTCTTTTGGCATTCCATTGCTGAGTGGCGTGACTCAATGCGACTCGATAATGCGCACGGCCAGCATGTTGATTCTCGATAGCCGCCACGGCGTGCTGGTGGCAAATCCCAATGCGGCGATGGAAAGCTGGTATCGAATGGAAAGCGAAAAACAGCAGCGGATTTCTGCCCGTAGTGCGCCGCTGCGTGGGCAGCAGGTTTTGACAGCTGATGGAACACCCGTCAGCGTTCTGGCAAACATTGCGCTAGCGGTTGAAGCGCAAGGCGTGTTTGCTCAGGGGGCCGATGGTATCGGACTGTTCCGCACCGAAATGCTGTTCTGTGAACGCAGCCAGGCACCCGATGAGGAAGAGCAATATCAGGCATACAGCGAGGTATTGCGATGTGCTGCGGGTAAAAAAATCACGATTCGAACGTTAGATATTGGCGGCGATAAACCCTGTGATTTTCTCGATTTACCCAAAGAGGAAAACCCTTTTTTGGGTTATCGCGCCGTGCGCATGTATCCGCAATTTCACGATATTTTCACCACACAAGCGCGCGCGTTGCTCAGAGCGAGTGTCGCTGGGCCGCTGAATATTATGGTGCCGATGGTGGCAACGCTTGCAGAAATCCAGTGGTTGCACAGCCAATTCCATCAGATCGCAGACACCTTGCAACAAGGAGAAATTCCCGTTGGCGAATGGCACCTCGGGATCATGGTTGAAGTACCATCGACCCTCTATCTCCTCGAAAAAGCAGCGAAATATCTCGATTTTGTCTCTATCGGGAGTAACGACCTGGCGCAGTATTTCTTCGCTTGCGATCGTGGTAATCCTTATGTCCGGCATCTGTATGATTACCGTAACCCGACGTTTTTAGCGTTAATGCGCGATATAACCCAGCGTGCGCAGGCGGCAGGGCTGGCTATCAGTCTGTGTGGGGAAATGGCGGCAGATAAGCAGATGTTGCCGTTGCTAGTGGGCATGGGGTTAACGCAGTTGAGTATGGCTGCAGGGACGATCGCTTCATGCAAGGAAGCGCTGATGTCACTGAATATTCAGCAATGCCAGCAGTTACTTGAAACGGCTATTTTAAGCGAAAGCAGTGAAGACGTATCGGAGCATGTAGAGCAATTCATGCGAGTACAAATGCAAAAACCGGTTCTGGATGCGGATTTGCTGTTACTGGATAAAACCGTGAGCAGCAAAGAGGAAGCCATCAAATTGCTGACCGACAACCTTGAAGTACAGCAGCGGGTTGTATCGGGGTCGTTGGTGGAAAAGGCTATCTGGGAACGCGAGGCGGTATTCTCCACCGCGCTGGGTTTTTCGGTGGCGATTCCCCACTGTAAATCACCGCACATACTGCACAGCAGTATTTCGCTTTTACGTCTTACGACGCCGCTCTGTTGGGGCGAAGATGTGGATGTACAACTGGTCATTATGCTGACGGTCAATGAGCAGGAACAGGAGGATCACATGAAGATCTTCTCGCGCCTGGCTCGTAAACTCATGCACAGCGACTTTCGCGAAAAGCTCTACATGCTGTCAGACTCAGCGGCAATCACGGCTCTGTTATCCACTGAACTGGCACTTTAGCGAATTCGCTGATGTATCCGGTGATTTTCTCCCAAAGCGTGCGCAATCTCGGGGATCAAACCACCTGTGTCTGTCAGTTAGCGGGAGGTGTCACCAGCCCGGCTGTTTTCTTCCACGCTTCTACGGCGGCAATACGGCGGCGATTGAGCTCATCGCGAATCGCCGGGCCGCTAAATCCAGCATAAATCACCTCTTTGTTGGTGACACTTTGTGCCGCAACCCACGCGGCACGAAGCAGCCTTCCCTGAGGATAATCACTGGCTTCAAAACCGGTGCGCCCGCGAGCATCCGCCTCGCTGGTCAACGCCACTTGTTCGACGCGCTGCGGTTTGCGCCAGGCATCGATACTGTCGAATAATTTGACGATGGTTTTCGGCTGCAAAATCGGGAATGTGTGAATCAGGTCGTGATATTCGGCGACCAGCTTGGCAAGGTCACGAATGTCATTTGGCACACGTATCCGCTGGCACAATTGCTCCACCAGTTTTACCCCGGCTGGACCGTGCCCATGGTGACGTGGCCAGTACTCTTTTGGCGTCAATCCTTTGCCTAAATCGTGGCATAGCGTGGCAAAACGGACGTCAACATCAGGGCTGAGTTGTGCTGCAATCGACAGCGTCATCAGTACGTGAATACCGGTGTCGATTTCCGGGTGCCATTTTTCTGGTGCCGGAACACCAAACAGTGCATCGATTTCCGGGAAGAGCACAGCCAGCGCACCGCATTTGCGTAAGACATCGAAATAAACTTGCGGATTGCGGCTGGTGAGGGCGTTTTCTGTCTCTTTCCACACGCGTTCTGGCGTGAGATGCGCCAGCTCACCGTTTGCCGCCATTGCGGTCATCAAGGAGAGCGTTTCAGGGGCAATTTGAAAATTGAGATGGGCGTAACGCGCAGCAAAACGCGCGACGCGTAAAACACGCAGCGGGTCTTCATTGAAAGCAGGAGAGACATGGCGCAGCAGGCGTTTTTCGATATCAGCACGCCCATGATACGGGTCGATAAACTCGCCGTGTTCGTCCTGGGCAATGGCGTTGATGGTTAAATCGCGGCGCAGCAAGTCTTGCTCAAGCGTGACATCAGGCGCGGCATAGCAGGTAAAACCTGTATATCCCTGGCCTGATTTACGCTCGGTGCGCGCTAATGCGTATTCTTCCCGCGATTTAGGATGCAGAAAAACCGGGAAATCCTTCCCAACCTGCTGGAAACCCGCATCAAGCATTTCTTGCGGTGTTGCACCGACAACCACCCAATCTTTATCTTTGACCGGTAATCTCAATAACCCATCGCGTACTGCACCACCGACCAGATAAATCTTCACGCTTTAAAGCCCCTGCATCTGTTAACCAATTACGATAATACGTAAGTGTAGGATACAGGGTTGGCGATCAGTTCATCCAGCGATCTTTCTTCTTACGGCTTGGGATCATGTGTGGCAGTAACAGGCCAAGCAGCAGACCGAAACCTGCAACGCCGCCGCCGTACATAAACCACTGCATGATGATGGCGCGTTGCTTGTCATCCAACTGAACATTCGCGGCTTCAACTTTTTTCTTCGCGACGATTAATTGGTTCTTAAGCTGTTGATTTTCATCTTTGAGACCGGTGATGACACTGTCGCTTTGGGCCACTTTTTGCTGCATATCAGCGGTGCGCTGATTCCAGGTGGTATCGATATTAGTCAGCTTATCAGTCAGGGTCTTAACCTGGTTTTCCAGGTCTGGCACACGGGTGCGCAGGCTTGGTGAGGTGCTCAGTTGCGCCAGAGGGATCCATGAGGTACGGCCTTTGCTGTCACGGATTTGGCCATATTTGGATTCTTCGTTGCTTTGCAACAGAACCACTTCTTCACCCGCATTCACGGTTCCTTGCAGGCGATAATTGTCCCCAGGACCACTACGCACCCAGGTGTTGAGTTCATCAGAGACATAACGTTTTTCATCGGCATGAGCCACAACAGAAACGCTAAGAGAAAGCAAAGTAAGGCAAATTAGGCGGAATTTGTGCATGATTTCGTCATTATTGTCATAAATAGTGGAACGATAGTAGTGGCATCAGTCTGACGGTGCAATCCGTAAACCTGAATGAGAATCATCCTGGTGTGATTTTGACCACTTACTCGTGATTTAGGGCCCGCCGAAATGCGTGCCACTCATGGTAATTTGGTGAAAAATATTATCTACTGACACCCATTAAACGATTAAGTTCTCTGGGCGTGAGCCCAGTTTGACCCAACTAAAAGTAAAAAGACGATGACTCAAGAAATCGAACTCAAATTTATTGTTAATCCAGCTGAACTGGATTCCCTTCGTAACACGTTAAATTCGCTGGAAAGCCAACACAGCGAACCTCGCCAGCTACTCAACATCTATTATGAAACCGCTGATAACCAACTGCGCCGTCATGATATGGGACTGCGCATCCGCGGCGATAACGGTCATTACGAAATGACGATGAAAATCGCAGGCCGCGTCACGGGCGGGCTACATCAGCGTCCGGAATATAACGTCGAGTTGAACGGGCCGGAACTTGCCTTGTCGCTATTTCCGCAAGAGGTTTGGCCGGAAGATCTTTCTGCCGATGCGTTGCAGGCACAACTGAATCCTTTATTTAGCACTGACTTTGTACGTGAGAAATGGGTCGTGACGCACGGTAAAAGCCGCATCGAATTGGCATTGGATCTCGGTGAAGTGAAAGCCGGTGAACTCAGTGAACCGTTGTGCGAGCTGGAGCTTGAATTGTTGGAAGGCGAAACGGCAGATGTTCTGGCCTTTGCCAAACAACTGGTTGCACAACCGGGGCTGCGTCAGGGTAGCCTGAGCAAAGCGGCGCGCGGCTACCGCCTGGCTCAGGGCAATAGCGAAAGAGAAATTAAACCGTTAACGGTTTTGCGAGTGCCTGCGAAAGCAACGGTTGAGCAAGGACTGGAAGGTTCAGTTGAACTGGCGCTTTCCCACTGGCAATACCACGAAGAGTTGTGGTTGCGTGGTAACGGCAAAGCGAAAGCTCAGGTTCTGGAAGCGGTTGGCCTTGTGCGCCACGCGCTGGCACTGTTCGGCGGTATCATTCCACGTAAAGCGAGCACTGAACTGCGTGAATTGTTGGCAACGTATGAAGCGATGCTGCCGCAAGAACTAAAAGCTCCTGAACTCGCGTTCAGCGCGCAAAGCAGCCAGGCAAAACTGGCGCTGACTGAATGGTTGGTCGGGCGTCAGTGGCAGAAATTCACCGACGAAAAAGCCAGCGCCAAATTGGCGGGTTCGTTTAAGCGTTTTGCTGATACTCATCTTTCTCGTCACGCGGCGGAACTGAAAGAGACTTTCCAGCGCCCACTGGGTGATAGCTATGCCGATCAACTGCCGCGTCTGGCACGAGAAACCGGTTCTATCCGCCTGCTGGCGGGCGTTTACGACGATACGAAGACACAACCATGGCTGGATAACTGGCAAGGGCTGCGTCATGCCATTGTGACACGCCAACAGGTTGAAATTGAACATTATCGCAATGAAGCTATTTCGCAGGCGCCTTTCTGGCTGCATAGCGGGAAATAATCTTCCCCGTCATACTTCAAGTTGCAGGGTTGTTAGCCGCAGGAGCTCACCCCAGTCGCTTACTCTTGTAAGCTCCAGGGGATTCGTTCCTTTGCCGCGTTACTCGGCCGGTGGCCTCGCCCCTTTGGGGCCAGCGCAAGCGCTGTTCAAAAACGCACTGGCGTTTTAGTCCTGCAACTCGAATTATTTAGGGGATATCGTTAATAAGGGATACGACCATGATGTCGCAAGCGCCACTTTTACAGCAGCATTTGCAGGCGGCGCTGGCGCGTCTGCCACAAGAGATTGACGGCCAAACGCTGAGCCTCGAAGCTCAAGCCGTGTTGGCGTTTAGTGATTTTGTTTGTGACAGCATGACGGCTTACCCCGCATGGATTGCGGAAATCGAACAGTTCCCACCGCAAGCCGACGAATGGCAACACTATGCGGCTTGGCTGCAAGAAGAATTGCAGGGGGTGGACAGTGAATCTGCGCTAATGGCCGCGTTGCGTCTGTTCCGTCGCCGCATGATGGTCAGAATTGCCTGGGCGCAAACGCTGCAAAAGGTCTCCACTCAAAGCTCTCTTCAGCAGCTCAGCCAGCTTGCCGAAACGCTCATTATTGCTGCCCGTGACTGGCTGTACAGCGCCTGTTGTCGCGAGTGGGGTACGCCGTGCAATCAAAACGGCGTCGCGCAGCCATTGATGATTCTTGGCATGGGGAAACTGGGCGGTGGCGAACTGAATTTCTCCTCCGACATCGACCTGATTTTTGCCTGGCCGGAAAACGGTTCGACGCAGGGCGGGCGGCGCGAACTGGATAACGCGCAATTCTTTACCCGTTTAGGCCAGCGGTTGATTAAAGTCCTCGACCAGCCTACGCAAGATGGTTTCGTCTACCGCGTCGACATGCGCTTACGTCCGTTTGGCGACAGTGGCCCACTGGTGCTCAGTTATGCCGCGTTAGAAGATTATTACCAGGAGCAGGGGCGCGATTGGGAACGTTACGCCATGGTCAAAGCCCGAATTATGGGTGATACCGATGACGTGTGGAGCCAGGAACTGCGCAACATGTTGCGGCCGTTTATCTTCCGTCGCTATATCGATTTCAGCGTCATTCAGTCGCTGCGAAACATGAAGGGGATGATTGCTCGCGAAGTTCGCCGCAGAGGGTTGACCGATAATATTAAACTCGGCGCGGGCGGGATTCGTGAAACTGAGTTTATCGTCCAGGTATTCCAGTTGATTCGCGGGGGCCGCGAGCCTGCTTTGCAATCCCGCTCGTTACTGCCAACCCTTGAAGCTATTCAGCAATTACATCTGCTGTCGGAATCTGATGCAGCAAAATTGCATGCAGCCTATTTATATCTGCGTCGCCTCGAAAACCTCCTGCAGAGCATTAATGATGAGCAGACTCAGACGCTACCTGGCGATGAACTGAACCGTGCGCGCCTTGCGTGGGGCATGAACGAGCAAACCTGGGATTCTCTGCAAGTCAGCCTGCAACAGCATATGAATGCAGTGCGTCAGGTGTTTAACGAATTAATCGGCGACGATGAACCTGAACCGGGTGAAGATAAGCTTTCTGAAGCGTGGCGCGAACTGTGGCAGGATGCGCTGGATGCAGATGCCAACACGCCAGTTCTGGAACATTTAACGCCAGAAGCACGTAGCGAAGTGTTACGCCTGATCAGCGATTTCCGTCAGGATACCGACAAACGCACCATCGGCCCGCGTGGCCGCCAGGTGTTGGATCAGCTCATGCCACGCTTGTTGTGCGAAGCCTGCTCCCGCAATGATGCACCTTTGCCGTTGTCACGCTTAACGCCGCTGCTGCTCGGTATTGTCACGCGGACGACCTATCTTGAGCTGCTCACGGAATATCCGGGCGCATTGAAGCATCTGATAACGTTATGTGCGGCATCTCCGATGATTGCCAGCCAACTGGCGCGTTACCCGCTGTTGCTTGATGAACTGCTCGACCCGAATACACTCTACCAACCTACCGCTACCGATGCTTATCGTGACGAACTTCGCCAGTATTTGCTGCGAGTGCCGGATGACGATGAAGAGCAACAACTGGAAGCATTGCGCCAGTTTAAGCAAGCGCAGCTGCTACGCGTTGCTGCAGCGGATATCACAGGTACATTGCCGGTGATGAAAGTGAGTGACCACCTCACCTGGCTTGCTGAAGCGATGATAGATGCTGTAGTCCAGCAGGCCTGGGTGCAAATGGTGGCGCGTTATGGTCAGCCAAAACACTTACAGAATCGTGAAGGGCGCGGTTTTGCCGTGGTCGGTTACGGGAAACTTGGGGGTTGGGAGCTGGGTTATAGCTCTGATTTGGATCTCGTGTTCCTCCATGATTGCCCATCGGATGTCATGACCGATGGTGAGCGTGAAATCGATGGCCGTCAGTTCTATTTGCGGCTCGCACAGCGAGTAGTGCACCTGTTTAGCACCCGAACTTCATCAGGTATTTTGTATGAAGTGGACATGCGTTTACGCCCTTCTGGTGCTGCGGGCATGTTGGTCACGACTGCCGAAGCGTTTGGCGATTATCAACAGAATGAAGCCTGGACCTGGGAGCATCAGGCCCTGGTTCGTGCGCGTGTTGTCTATGGCGATCCGCAATTGACGCAGGAGTTTGATGCTATTCGCCGCAGCATTTTGTGTGTTCCGCGTGAAGGCGAAAAACTCCAGACCGAAGTGCGAGAAATGCGTGAAAAAATGCGCGCGCATTTGGGTGGCAAAAGTCGTGAACGCTTTGATATAAAAGCCGATGAAGGCGGTATTACCGATATTGAGTTTATCACCCAGTATCTGGTTTTGCGTTATGCGGCGCAGGCTCCAAAACTGACGCGTTGGTCTGACAATGTACGCATTCTGGAATTAATGGCGCAAAACGACATTATGAGTGATGACGAAGCGAAAGCGTTGACACATGCTTATGTCACGTTACGTGATGAACTTCATCACCTTGCATTGCAAGAGCTGCCCGGGAATGTGGCAATGGATACTTTCATTCAAGAGCGCGAGCAGGTAATGAAAAGCTGGCAAACGTGGCTGATTGAGCCGCAAACACGCGCATAAGATTAATTGTGATATTATTCGCGACAAAATTTTATCCCTCTCTGGAGAGTCAGGAATGAAAGTAACGCTGCCCGAATACAGCCGTGCAGGCGTCATGGTAGTGGGTGATGTGATGCTGGATCGCTACTGGTATGGCCCTACAAGCCGCATTTCCCCGGAAGCGCCGGTGCCGGTCGTGAAAGTCGATACCATTGAAGAACGCCCTGGCGGTGCTGCAAACGTGGCAATGAACATTGCTTCGTTGGGCGCGAATTCGCGTCTGGTGGGTCTGACGGGGATTGACGATGCGGCGCGTGCACTCAGCCAAACACTGGCTGGCGTGAACGTTAAATGCGATTTCGTCTCGGTGCCGACGCACCCGACAATCACCAAACTGCGTGTACTTTCCCGCAATCAGCAACTGATTCGGCTCGATTTCGAAGAAGGTTTCGAAGGCGTTGATCCAGAGCCAATTCATGAACGCATTAGCCAGGCGCTGCCACACATTGGCGCGTTGGTGCTTTCTGACTACGCAAAAGGTGCATTGGCGAGCGTTCAGCAAATGATTAGCCTTGCGCGTAAGGCCAATGTTCCGGTGCTGATTGACCCTAAGGGCACAGACTTTAACCGTTACCGTGGCGCGACGCTGCTGACACCCAACCTGTCTGAGTTCGAAGCGGTGGTCGGCAAATGCAAGAACGACGAAGAGCTGGTGGAACGTGGTATGAAGCTTATTGCTGAATACGAACTTTCTGCGCTACTGATTACCCGTTCTGAACATGGCATGACGCTATTACAACCGGGTATTAAGCCGTTCCATCTGCCAACCCAGGCACAAGAAGTGTATGACGTGACCGGTGCTGGCGATACGGTGATTGGCGTGCTGGCGGCGACGCTTGCGGCGGGTAACTCGCTTGAAGAAGCGTGCTACTTTGCGAATGCGGCAGCAGGGGTTGTGGTGGGAAAACTGGGTACATCTACCGTTTCACCTATCGAACTGGAAAATGCGGTGCGTGGGCGTGCTGATTCAGGTTTTGGTGTGATGACCGAAGCTGAGTTGAAAGTGGCTGTGGCTGCGGCGCGTAAACGCGGTGAGAAGGTCGTCATGACCAACGGCGTGTTCGATATTCTTCATGCTGGTCATGTTTCTTATCTGGCAAATGCACGTAAGCTTGGCGACCGCTTGATCGTTGCGGTCAACAGTGATGCGTCAACCAAACGCCTGAAAGGCGAAACTCGCCCGGTGAATCCGCAAGATCAACGCATGATCGTGCTCGGCGCGCTGGAAGCCGTGGATTGGGTGGTGTTGTTTGAAGAAGACACGCCACAACGCCTGATCGGCGAGATTCTGCCTGATTTGCTGGTTAAAGGCGGCGATTACAAACCGGATGATATTGCCGGGAGTAAAGAGGTCTGGGCCAACGGTGGTGAAGTGATGGTGCTGAATTTTGAAGATGGTTGCTCAACAACCAACATCATTAAGAAGATTCAAAGCCACGACGCATAAGCGGTTACGGATAATAAAAAACGCCCCAAATTTGGGGTAATGCCGATCAGTTAAGGATCAGTTGATCGATCCAGTAGCTGTGTAAGAATCCGGAAATGTTCTTCGTTTCCGGATTTTTTTATGCATATCGGGCAGGCTCTTGATCTCGTTTCACGTTACGACT
>NZ_BJFN01000011.1 GCF_014189855.1 Buttiauxella sp. A111 | reverse complement strand
GCGCAGATGGTGAAGTTACCGATAAGAAGAGAAAGAGCCTTCCCGAGGGTGGTGAAGGAAAGGCCACATAAATATGGTAAAGCCAGGAACAAAAATGCCAGTCAGTTGCTTAACTGACTGGCATTAGCCTTTGTGGCTGGTTTTTTATTTATTCGGCTATCACCCGGGGCTCAGATTTCGTTTTTCGCGCCGCCAGCCATAATCCGCTGTTTTTCATCGCAAAGCCAAACACCAAACCCAGCAGTAAAGACGGAACGACAATGCGCCATTCGCCCTGGTTTGCAAAGGTCGCGCACGCACCAATAAAAGTCCCTGGCACGAATGACAACAGCATGTGTTTAGCCTGAACGCACATCAGAAATGCCACGACGCCCGTAACCATATAGCCCAGGATCTCCAGATGCGGTGCCAGTGCACTGCCGTGGATGATCACCTGCGCCCAAAGTACGCCGCTACATAACGTGCATGCAGAAATGAAAAGCCCCTTGATTCCGCCCTGCGGACACGCAAAGTACGCAGTACAACCGAGGAACCCTGCCCAACTGAGAAGGCCGAGACTCACCGCAACCCAACCCCAGAGGCCTGAGAGAATACCGGTGGTCAATGCCAGAGAAATAAGTATGTTCATAGCGGCATATCATAGCAGAGCCTTATGGCTCGACCACGATCTACCGCACATTTTTTGTAAATCAGAAAGCAGTGTTACATTTTAAATGTGACTTATGTCACACCAGTTTATTCATCACTCTCTTCTTCGAGCTCGTCGCGCATTGCCTGAATGGCTTCACGGCTAATTAACGCCAACGTGCGGTAAAACGCAGTGGTGGAGTGCGCTTCAACTTTCCCGAGAAAAGTGCCACACCATGGCATCAGGTAATCATCAAATAAACGAATCTGGGCTTCAAACTCATCTTCTTGTGATTGATCTTCCAGCCACGAGGCTGCCAGCAGCAAGGTGCCAAAATGATCCGCAGGGGTGTCTGCAAGCGGCATTCCACGTTGTTTCAGAAATTCACGAACTTCGCCTTCATGGCTGCCCGCTTCCCACGCTGAACGATACGGCGGTACGCTGCACTCTTCGCCCACAAACATCGCATTGTAATCGGCTGCGAGCTGCTGAGGATCGCAGCTTTGTTGCAGGCGAGTCAGTAATTCGTCCTGCTCAAGCGGCCAATGTTCTGCCAGTTTGCCTTCGCGGATCATCGTCAACAATGGAACCAAAAGCGGGTCCTGAGGTTGACGGTAAAACAGTGATCCTAAAATGCGGCAAATAATTGAAAACTCATTCATGCTAACGGTCCATTTAGTAGAGATTTGTTAAGTAAAAACTACAGTAAGGCGAATTCTTCAATGGGCGTCATGCCGCGTGATTCAAGGAAGCCCAGCATACGACGCACTGAAACATTAAGAATGCGGTCTTCCGGGAACTCAACTTCTGCCAGAATTTTGCGGCATTCATCGAAATCCCCAAGAGTAAATGCAGTATGAGAATCAGACCCTAGCGATAACCAGCCACCGGCATCACGCACTGCGGCGGCGATAGCACGGCAGTTCGGGGCACTCCCCTTACGCGAATGAGTAAATGAAGAGTTATTCAACTCCAGCGCGACATTATATTTTGCTGCCGCCTGGGCAATGGCAGGAATGTCGACCGGGAATTTCGGGTTACCCGGATGGCTAATGATGTGAACGTTGCCGCTCGCCATTGCCGCGATCATTGCCTCAGTGTGGGTAGCGCTATCTGTTGGAGGAAAAACAGGCTCATGAAAACCGGCAATAATCAGATCCAGTGAATCCAGCATTGGGCCAGTACAGTCAATTTCCCCGGCGATATTTTTAATATTCGCTTCAATACCACGTAGAATACCGACGCCATCAACCATTCGCGGCCAAATACGCATGTTCACAAAATGCCAGTAATGCGGCGCATCAGCCATGTCTGGCCCATGGTCGGTGATAGCAAACAGTTTGATACCTTTGCTTTTC
This sequence comes from Buttiauxella sp. A111, assembly GCF_014189855.1. GTDB lineage: Bacteria > Pseudomonadota > Gammaproteobacteria > Enterobacterales > Enterobacteriaceae > Buttiauxella > Buttiauxella selenatireducens. The sequence goes on along the minus strand of NZ_BJFN01000011.1, from coordinate 74,362 downwards.
GCCATTGCAATGTAGTCATGAAGGGTACTGTAAGCATGGGTACTGGCGACGGTGTGCATGTGCAGGTCAACGGGATACATCGCTCTCTCCTTTTATCTCTTTCCCGCAAGGATAGCAGTTATCACCGTTGTTTTTTAGCCCGACGCCAGCCGGGCATAGCATTAATAACCGTTATGCAAAGAGACCTGCCCGCTCGGGGACTCACCCTTTTCAATTTCACGAATGGTTTTCGCAATGTATTCCATTGCTTCCTGCGGCCGAGTCACCGCAGCCAGGTGCGGTGTGATGGCAATGCGAGGATGTTTCCACAAAGGGCTATTTGCAGGGAGAGGTTCTTTCGCGAACACGTCGAGCATCGCGCCTTTCACTTTGCCGCTCTCAAGTGCCGCCAGCAGATCGTTTTCGGCCAGATGCACACCACGAGCGAGGTTCATGATAAACGCCTCATCGGCCAGTTGCTCAAGCAGTTGGCTGTTGATGATGCCCACGGTTTGTGGCGTGTTCGGTAACAGGTTGATTAACACGCGCGTGCCATTAAGGAAGGCACTCAACTCTTCTGTACCAGCGTAACTTGTGACACCTGGATAGTTTTTCTTACTGCGGCTCCAGCAACGTACCGGGAACCCCCAGGCAGCAAGGCTTTCAGCCACTTTCCCGCCTAAAACACCGGCACCGAGCAACCCAATGGTAAAGTCTTCACGGCGATAATCTTCCAGCGGTTGCCATTTAGCCTGCTGCTTTAAGGCCTGATAGTCATCAAATCGGCGGAACCAATGCAGCACCTGGCTGACAGCGTATTCCTGCATTTGCAGCGCCATTCCAGTGTCTTCGAGGCGAAATAACGGCACACCATCAGGCAACATATCAGGATGCGCTTGCAGTTTACTCAAAATAGAATCTACACCCGCCCCTAACGCGAATACGCCTTTGAGCTCACGACGTCCACTGAGCATCTCCACGGGTGGATGCCAAACCAGCGCGTAATCAGCGGGTTGGTTATCACCGGGATGCCACTGGCGAACCGTGGCACCTGGAAGTTGCTGTTGCATACCGTCGAGCCAAAATTGAGTATCAAATGTCGGGTGATGAAAAATGATGTCCATGCTTTCTCCATTTATTCTTAGACTTACGCGCAGCGTTTAACAATACATTAGATGAATCTAATAAAAAATCACCACGCTTTGCTGTTTTAAGAAGCAAGTTGTTTGAAGTTTGGCTAAACGCGCCGATTTTTCGAAAAGTGAATTGACGCAGCCCGCAGATTTCCCTACATTAGCGCCCGTTCCAGAAGTCAGGAACAACAAAACGGTGAGGTGTCCGAGTGGCTGAAGGAGCACGCCTGGAAAGTGTGTATACGGCAACGTATCGAGGGTTCGAACCCCTCTCTCACCGCCACATTTAAAGAAGAGCTCATATGAAAATATGAGCTTTTTTTTCGCCTTAAATTCAGTATCGTTCACACCTTAACCGAACGATTCGTAAACCGAAGATTAAACTTGACCGAATAGGGTTGAAACCCTATAGTAGCGCCCCGTTGCCCCCTGAAGTTGGCAACAGAAACAAAACGGTGAGGTGTCCGAGTGGCTGAAGGAGCACGCCTGGAAAGTGTGTATACGGCAACGTATCGAGGGTTCGAACCCCTCTCTCACCGCCACATTTAAAAAAGAGCTCGTATGAAAATACGAGCTTTTTTTTCGCCCGTAACCCGTGGAGAGACGGGTGAGAACCCTCGACCCGAGGTTCGACAAATGCTATAGCATTTGGACGTCAGGGGCGCTTGCGACCATGACGCCCGAAGGGCAAGCGCAGCGCAGTCAGCCCCTCTCTCACCGCCACATTTAAAAAAGAGCTCGTATGAAAATACGGGCTTTTTTTTCGTTTATAGCCTGCCAAAAAGACAAAAAAAACCCGAACCTAAGTTCGGGTATATCAACACGCCGTTGGGCTAAATTACTGCTCCCCCACGACTATAATTACAAATCTTTGAACGTTCCCAGGCGATACCCGCGTTCTGCAATCGCGTATTTAAGCGAAGCGGAAGTTAAGACATCCAGTTCAGCCAGGCGCGGATAACAGTACTTGCTGGCAAGAATCGTGTTATCGATAAACGAAGGATGACACATCACCTCTAACGATTGCTCACCTCGGGTCATTGATCTCTCTAACGTATCGAGGAACAGCGATTCCGTTATTTGATCACCATAAAAACCGCTATCAAAGCCTTGCGTGGTTTTAACTCCATGCTGCTCAATCTCACCCGTTCTGGCCGCATCGTAGTCAAAGCGTACTGGAAGACCTTTCGCCTTCGCGAAGGCTTCAACAATAGAATAGATCTGCGGGATCATATGGACATGGTGATGGCTGTCGATGTGCGTTGGCGCACGACCAAATAATTCGATGAACCTCGCAAACTGGCATGCCAGTTCGTGTTCAATTTCTGCCAGTGGTAACGTGTTTTCTTCGGCACGTTGCCAAATCCATTTCCCTAACTCGCCCTTCTCATCCGTAAGCCCCGGCATAGCCGATATCGGGCGCCCTAGCGTCAGCACAAAGTGCATGCCAATCGCCAGTCCAGGTTGTTTAGCACTTAACGCAACGGCATGTTCAATGCCATGAGCGTTAACCATCGCGGTGGTCGACGTCACCACACCGTTGATGTAAGCATCGATAATTCCATAATTTTGGGCTTTGCAAAGCCCAAAATCGTCCGCGTTAACAATTAATAACTTATCCATTGTCGCCTCGGTAGGCTGCCTTCCCCGGTAAGGGAAGGCCTCCAGTTATTTAAGTGCAGCGATTGCCTGCGCAAAGTTTGGTAGATTTGCTTCGTGCGCGAGCAGCATGTCGCGGGCAATTTTCTCAGCATCTTTGTCGGAATGGATGAGTGGGCTCAAGTTCAGCGCCAGTAGCACATCGTTAAAGTTACCGCTCAAAGCCGCTTCGCTTGCCGCAACTTCAAAACCTTTGATGGTATAAATCAGGCCCAGCACTTTTTCATCAAAATGGGTGATGCGCGAACTCGGCGTTGCGCCATCGCGACCGATAGTACAGGTCATTTCGACCGCCCAATCAGCTGGAATATTATCAACATGACCGTGATGCGGCACGTTAACATAATGCTCGCTTTGCTTGTCGTTATAGATGTCGCTGATCACTTCACAAGCCGCATCAGAGTAGTAAGCCCCACCACGCAGCTCCAGTTCTTTCGGTTTGACATTCAATGCCGGATCTTTGTACAGCTCGAACAGTTGCTTTTCCACTTTCTGAACGACAGTTGCTCGCGCGCCGCCTTTGTAGAATTCACCCATTTCGATAGCCAGCATCTCTTTTTGCTTGAAGTAGTAGAGCAAATAAGAGCACGGCAGCAGACGCAATGAACGAATCAAGCCTTCGCTGAATGGCAGATCAAAGATGTTTTTCACCGAGCCCGCGGTCAGTGTACCGGAGGCCACGCCATCCAGCAGTTCGTCAAAGCGAGAAGTTCCGTTGACCAGCACATCTCTGATGAACACCATGTGGTTCAGACCGAACAAGTCGATATTCAATTCATCGGTTGGCTTGAGTTTTAACACATCTTTAATGAACATTTTCATGCCCACTGGGATGTTACACACACCAATGAATTTCTTGAAATCGGTGTGGCGATACACTGCCTCAGTCACCATGCCGGCCGGGTTGGTGAAGTTAATTACCCACGCGTCAGGGCAGATTTCTTTCACGTCATTAATAATGTCAAAAATCACGGGAATAGTACGCAGGCCTTTAAACAAACCGCCAGCCCCGTTTGTTTCCTGACCTAAGTAGCCGTAACCCAGCGGAATGCGCTCATCAAGTTCACGGGCTTTCAGTTGGCCAACACGCAATTGCGTGGTAACAAAGTCGGCATCCACCAGCGCTTCGCGACGATTGAGGGTTTTATATAGCGCAATCGGCACACCGGCGCGTTCAATCATGCGCAAGCAAAGATCAAAGATAATATCTTGTTTCTCTTTACCGGCCTCAACATCGACCAACCATAATTCAGTGATCGGCAATTCTTCGTAACGTTTAATAAAACCTTCGAGTAATTCAGGGGTATAACTGCTCCCACCACCAATTGTGACGACTTTCAATTTTTTACTCATAGGGACTCCGATTGCACTTTAATTAAGGCAGAGATATAGATGTATTATTGAGGGTTATATATGGCATGAATATGCCAGGATTAATTCCCAACCCTCACTAATACATATACAGATTATTTAATACTGTATAACTGCTTCCGATAATGCTGCGGTGTAAATGACGTTAACTTTTTAAAGTTTTTAATAAACATACTGGCGCTACTGTAACCTGACTCGAAAGCGATATCGGTGACAGAATAGTTGGTAATCTCCAGCTGTTTCTTGGCAAAATTAATTCTTATCTCATTGATAATTTGCATCGGTGTTTTACCGTAATGGCGTTGTGTGGCGCGGGTTAAGTACTCCTGCGACTTTCCAGACAACTCAACCATGTTCACTAATGCTTTATCACCGAACATTGATTTACCATGCATCTGCTCGACGGTGTTTTTCAGCCAGGCGGGAATATCCCCCCCTGATTCTGATTCTTTATGATGGCGCAGACGATTAACAATATAAAACGTCACCATTTCAAGAAATTCATTAAACTCACCCTGACGGAAGTTTAATGAAGCCGTCACAGATTCAATATAAGTCAGAAATTCGTTCTTAATCTGATAAACCTGTGAAGCAATAAAATAGGCTGGAAATAACGGTAAATAATGCTGTTCAAAAAAAGCCTTGCTGATACCGACATTCAGGATCCGGGTGGCACCAAAGTCATAAAAGCTTTGATGATAAGAACCCAGCGGAATGAAAACAAAACTTCCTCTTTCCAGCAGCACGCGTTTACCGTTAATTTCCTGGTAATAACGCCCGGTTAGTACCACCGTGAACTCATAATAATCATGCTGGTGCAGCCCGGAGACACTTTCGACTTTGTTGTGGATGAACATGTGGAAATGTTGACCATCAAAAAGTTGACTCTCACGTGCCGTACTGATTTCCATACTGATTACCGGTGGCTGCATAAGGGACTCCAACTTATTTTATTTTTTCATGAAGCTCAATAAGTTCTGTGACCAACTCACGTGCCAGCATGGAGGTCATCAGGTGATCTTGTGCATGAACCAGCACCAGACTAACTTTGGTTTTGCCTTCGCCCTGGTCACCTTCAATCAGTTTAGTTTGCACCAGGTGGGCTTCATTCAGCGCTTCACGAGATTGCCCCATCAATTCCCAGGCTTTTTCAAAATCGCCTGCTTTAGCGATTTTCAGTGCTGCATACGCAAGGCTGCGCGCCTGGCCGGAATTGATGATTAAGCCCATTACAACTTCTTCAAGGTCGTTGGTATCGACTTCGTTATCTACAGCGTTATCTAAGTTAAACATCAAACTCTCTCCCGGTACTTTTAAAGTGGCTGGGGATAAGGGGGTTATCCCCAGCCAAAACTATTCAGAATTTAAGATTAGAATTTCAGTGCGTTAGCAATATCTTCTTCACTTTCTTCTTCTTCAATAACCGCCTGCGCTTTGTTCGACAGGACAACAAATGGCATGTAAACCATTGTCGCGACACCCAGGTTAAACAGAGCGACTAACAGGGCTGCGATGCTACCGTTACTGTTAAAGAAGGCGCCTAAGCCGGTTGGCATGGTCCACGGTGCCAGGTTTGTGACCGGTGGAATGATGCCTAGCGAGTAAGCCGCAAGCGTGATGGCTGCCAGAATCGGTTGAACCAGCACGAACGGGATGAACATAACCGGGTTCATGATGATTGGCAGACCGAACAGGATAGGTTCGTTAATCTGGAAGATGCCTGATGGCAGTGCCAGTTTCGCAACCTGACGGTGATCCGCACGGCGTGAAGCGATAAAGATGGCGATAATCAGACCCAGTGTCGCACCAGAACCACCCAACAGGATGTAGGAGTCGAGCATTGGTTTAGCCCAGAAGTGGAACTGTTTGCCCGCATCCAGTGCTGCCTGAACTGAACCATACTGGTTGTAGATTGCGATGTTTTCCAGCGCCCATGGGGTCATGATGCCGTTGTCCAGCGCGGTAAGCGCCAGTGAACCATGCACACCAAAGAACCACAGCAGGGAGTTGAAAATCACGTACGCCCAGCCCACTACTGCACCCATCGACGCCAGCGGCGTAGAGATGGAATCCATAATGATCTGGTGGAAGTTGCTACCGTGATTAGCCAGCAGCCAGGAAATAATCCCGAAAATAGACAGGATAATAAAGCCTGGAATTAATGCAGAGAAAGAACGCGATACCGAAGTCGGCACGCTATCTGGCAAAGTAATAACCCAATTGCGACGGATAACAAACGTAAAGAGTTCCGCAACGACCAGGCCAATAACAATACCGGAAATAATATTCTGACCACCTAACCAGTTAGCACCAACAGCATAAGCTTCACCAACGCTATAAGGTGTTACGGTCATAAATGCTGCAACGGATAATAAACCGGCAGCAAGGGGGTCAACTTTACGTTCCTCGGCAAGCGCCATACCAATGAAAAAAGGAGCCATTAGCGACATAATACCCAATGTGCCGTTATACACATTGCCGCCAATGGCTTTTAACCCATTAAGAGTTTCAATGGTCGAGGGATCTAAGCGAATACCTAAAGAATAGAAAAAGGAACCGGCGCCAAAACTCAGAAAGACGTTATTGATTAATACAAACATGGCCCCGGCAAGGGTCAATGGCATTAATTTGATGAAACCATTTTTAATTGCGTTGACGTGCGGTTGCTTCCCAATTTTCACTGCGAAAGGAAGCAATATCTTCTCAAGTGAATCAATGACTTTACTCATTTGTAATTTCCTTTATTGCCGCAAGATACTTGCGGCCAGGTTGTGTAAGGTCGTTCTTTGACGGAAAAATAAAACAATAAGAAAAATTAATTAGTTGCTGCTTTCTTGATCGATGCGACGGCTGCTTTAAGCACGCCCAAACCATCAATTTTGCCGTACATGGCCGAATCAATAACTTCGACGGTCTTACCCGGTAATACTTTTTGAATTTCTGGAAGCATGTAAGCGATTTGTGGTCCAAGTAATACCAAATCTGCATCCTTGCCTTTTTCCGCCGCCAGAGTTTCTGGCCAGGCTTCAATAACAACAGGCACTTCATACTTCTCTGCCTGCGCCTTCATTTTTGATACAAGTAATGAAGTGGACATACCGGCAGAACAAAATAGGTAAATACGTTTTTTAGTCATAATAGTTTCCTCACGTTGCAATAACCTGCATGTCGAATGTCAGCACACCTGCGAAAGCAAATCATTGATAAGTTCTGATTGTTTCTGGTTGGAATAAGTATACGGCAACAATCTGGCTGGGAATAATTTTGCAGAACCTAAAATTGTCTCTCCTTGACCATCCGTTTTGATACCCTTCACATTTTGGGCAAATAATTCGCGCAAAGAAAAAAGCCCAAACAGAGTTTGGGCTTTACGAATCTATCACACCAGAAATCAGTCGTAGGCATTCAACGTGCGCTGGCAAAGGGCTGAGCGCACACAATCTTGTTTGCCAAATTGGACAATGCCTATCATCTCATCTTCTTCAAAACGTGCCAGAGCATCACTCAGGCCGGACTGAACACCCCGAGGCAAATCACATTGCGTGATATCGCCATTGACGATCACCGTCACGTTTTCCCCAAGGCGCGTTAAGAACATTTTCATTTGCGCTGCGGTGACATTCTGCGCCTCATCAAGAATAACCACCGCATTTTCGAAGGTACGTCCGCGCATATATGCGAACGGCGCGATTTCTACTTTGCCAATTTCGGGACGCAGGCAGTACTGCATGAAAGACGACCCTAAACGTCGCACCAGGATGTCATATACCGGGCGGAAATAAGGGGCGAATTTTTCCGAAATATCCCCAGGTAAGAAGCCGAGATCTTCGTCAGCTTGCAGAACCGGGCGGGTAACAATTATCCTGTCGACATCCTTATGTATCAGGGCCTCAGCGGCTTTCGCCGCACTGATATACGTCTTGCCGCAACCTGCTTCGCCGGTGGCGAATATCAGCTGCTTTTTCTCGATGGCGTTAAGATAGTGCTGCTGAGCCTCGTTTCGCGCTGCTATAGGTGAATTATCACGGCAATCCCTGGCCATGCCGATAGATTCAACGCCGCTCATCTGCACAAGCGATGTGACCGATTCCTCTTCACGTTGTTTGTGGCTACGTGAATCCCGTCTCAGCACACGTTTTGCTTCGCGACGAGCTTTGATCACTGCTTTCTGTCTTCCCATGGATGGCACCTTACAGTTGGTTTCATTTCCCGCGTCACTTTCAGATACGCGATTATGCTTACTAACGGATGAGGTTTGGCTTCCTTTTAAGCCATAAACTGCCGGTTGAGAGGATGCACCAGTTAGACGAAATACGCCGCTTAGCGCATCGTTGACACTCTGAGTTTTTGAAGGGTTTGAGGTTTTAGCGGTGAAGATAGCGAAGCCGGAGGAGAGACCTCCGCACAGGATGGTGCGGGTAAGATGTTTGTTTAATCGTCCAGTACAGGACCCTACCATGCGCTGTCTCCATTGTGATTTAAATTCACAGTCGGGAACTACCGCTCTTGCTTTAAATACATCAAATTTTATCTTAAATGCAACACTTATTTTACTTTAATTCAACATTCGCGTTTCGTCACGCGTTAATCAGATTTATGACATAAAAATATTACACTTTTATATCAAAGGTATAGTTATTTAAAAATTGAATGAATAATAGACAGGCAAATTGTTAGCAAATGAAAAATTAGCAGGGCAAGGAATTGGGGTTTTGTGGGAGTGCAGGACGCCCTCACCCCGGCCCTCTCCCCCAGGAGAGGGAGAAATCAGAGCATCCTTCAGCAGACACTGACCTGGTCCCTTCTCCCTCAGGGAGAAGGTTAGGATGAGGGTGGTTTCAAAAATTACCGCATCAAGCCTCTAAAAGCCCCTGCCCTAAATAATGCTGATTATCTTTAACGCCTGGCAGGACAAAGAAATATCCGCCGCCAATCGGCTTCACATACTCTTCCAGCGCCTCACCGTTAAGCCGTTGCTGCACTTCCAGAAAACCTTTCTCAAGGTCATGCTGGAAGCAGACAAACAATAATCCCATATCCAGCTGACCAGATTTGGAAACGCCCAACGAATAGCTGTAACCCCGGCGCATCATTAGGTTCGACTGGGTCTCTTTGGTGCGCGGATTTGCCAGCCGAATATGTGCATCCAGCGCAATCACATTACCATCGGGATCGGCAGCATAATCAGGTTCATCATGCTCATTCTTCATTCCCAACGGCGCACCACTGTGTTTGTCGCGGCCAAAAATGGTTTGCTGTTCTTTCAGTGGCGTTCTGTCCCATGACTCAACGTGGAACTGAATAATGCGCACCGCTTTGTAACTGCCACCCACCGCCCAGGCTGGTTCTTGCTGGTTGCCGGTCACCCAAACCACTTCATCCATCAGCGGCTGGTTGCTGCTGTCTGGATTGGCGGTTCCGTCTTTAAAACCGAGCAAGTTGATCGGGGTTTCTTTGCCGCGTGAGCGTGCCGCATGGTTGGAGATAAACCCTTCCCGCTTCCAGCGCACACTGAGTAAATCTGGCGTGTGTTTGATAATGTCGCGCAACGCGTGGATAACCGTGTCCGCCGTATTCGCGCAAATCTGGATAAGCAAATCACCATGACACAAACTGGCGTCCAGGGAATCGTTGGAGAAACGTTCCATTTTTTGCAGTTTTGTCGGCTTCTGCCCCTTCAGACCAAAGCGTTCATCAAACAGCGACGTTCCCGCCGACAGCGTGATAGTCAGATTATCAGGGTAGATCTCAGCGCCGAGGATACCGGAGTCCATCGGTGGCATCCGTGGATTCGGTGTATCCGGCGCCGGGCCGCCCGTGGTCAGGAAATCAAAACGCGCAGTCAGCAATTTGAACAAGCGCTCGAGGTCAGCTTTGTCACTTGCCAGCACATCGAAAGCCACCAGCATCATTGCCGCTTGCTGAGGTGTGAGCACACCGGCCTGATGCACACCGTAGAACGGTTGCTTTTCCATGCGAGCGTCAGGCGGCAACGTCCCCGGAGACGTCTCTTGTTTTGCCGCGTGCGCCACCGGGCAACCACCGGCAACGGCAAGGGCGCCACCAAGTGCGCCCAACCCTTTCAGTAACCGACGGCGTGCCGGTTGATGCACGCCGTTTTTGCTATTTTCTTCCATCAAACTTAGTCCAGACCCAGAACGCCACGCAGTTGCGACAAATCTTCAGCCAATGCCGTTACCGGCCCTTTCAGCGCATTACGGTCAGCGTCAGTCAATTTGTCATAAGTCTCAAAACCCTCTTTGGTGCGATATTTCGCGAGGATAGTGTCGACTTTCTTGAAGTTGGCATCCACTTTAGCCAGCAACGGTGCGTTGTCTTTCGCCAATACAGGACGCAGCAAGTTCACGATTTTCTGTGCGCCATCAACGTTTGCCTGGAAGTCCCACAGGTCGGTGTGGCTGTAGCGATCTTCTTCACCACTGATCTTGCTGGCGGCAACTTCTTCAATCAGACCCGCAGCGCCGCCGACAACTTTGCTTGGTGGGAAGGCCAGTTCAGAGATACGCTTTTGCAACTCCAGCACGTCGGTATTCAGCTGATCAGCATATTTTTCCATGCCTTTGGTAGAGTTATCACCAAACAGCGCTTTTTCCAGACGGTGGAAGCCGGTGAATTTCGGATCGTTCGCTTTCTGCTCGTAATCGTCTTCACGGGCATCGATGCTGCCGTCGAGATCGGAGAACAGTTCAGCAATCGGTTCAATACGCTCGTAATACTGACGCGTTGGCGCATACAGGGATTTTGCTTTTTCGATATCGCCCGCTTTTACCGCATCAGTAAAGGCTTTGGTGCCTTTAACCAGCTCGACCATTTGCGCGGTCACATACGCTTTGTATTCCGTAATTGGAGCGGTCAACGCCAGCAGATCGTTCTTCGGCGCAGCCTGGTCGCCTACTGCTTTAACGATAAGCTTGCCTTTCGGGTTGCTGAGCAGGCCGCACGTCATGTCGTATTCACCCGCTTGCAGGTTAGCCGTCATTTTCTGCGAGAAGCCCGGTGCGATGTTTTCGCGCTCTTCAACGACCATCACCCCTTTGAGGATTTCCCACTCCAGCGCTTTCTGGCTGTTGTTCTGAATGATGAACTGAGTTTTGCCCGCGTTAACCGTGATGTTCATCGGTTCGCACTGTTTATCGGTAACGGTGACTTTTACCTGAGGAACATCCGCAGCCTGCGCGGCGAAGGCTGAAGAAACCAGCGCAAACAGCGCTACATGCAGGGCTTTACGACGAAAATGTGTAGTCATGACCAATCCCTTTAAAAATTTAGTATGTTGTAACTAAGCGGCGACATACTCGCCGCAAGATGATTAACGAGCCTGATTTGTCGCCTGGTTGCCCATGCGCGGGGGGATAAAGAACAGCACCAGCGCGGGGATCAGGTAAATAAAGTACATCGCCACTTCGCTGACGCTCGGCGCTTCCTGATAACCAAAAATGCCTTCAAGCAGCGTGCCAGTCAGGGAATGCGTTGAAAGGACATTACTCAGGTCAAAAGCGATGTCCTGGAAATGGTTCCACAACCCCGCTTCGTGGAATGCGCGCACCGCACCCGCAGCAAGGCCTGCCGCCACCAGCAAAATAAACAAGCTGGTCCATTTAAAGAAGACAGCGAGATTCAGACGGATACCGCCCCAATACAGCAGGAAGCCGAGCACAATCGCGGTGCCCAGACCCAGCATTGCCCCGAGCGGTGGCATGATGCCGACGTCCTGCTGAAATGCCGCCAGTAGAAAGAAGACCGACTCCAGCCCTTCACGCGCGACGGCAAAGAACACCATCAGAATCAGCGCCCAGCCGTGGCTACCTTTGCTGTGTAATGCGTTGTCTACCGCTTGCTCTAACTGGACTTTGACGTTGCGCGACACTTTGCGCATCCAGAACACCATCCAGGTCAGGATGAAGACCGCGATAACCGCGACGATACCTTCAAACAACTCCTGCTCTTTTTGCGGGAATTCACCGGTAGTTTCGTTAATGAAGATGCCCAAACCCAGGCAAAGTGCTGCCGCTGCAACAACCCCAATCCACATAACGCCAATCCATTGGCCGCGTTGTGTGCGTTTCAGATAGCTGGCTATCAAACTAACAATCAGCGCGGCTTCCAGGCCTTCACGCAACATAATGAGAAACGGAACAAACATTCCTGACACTCCAACTGTGAACTCAGGTCAAAAGACGTAAAGAAAAGTAAAACCAGAACGATTGTGATTATCATTACCACAAAAATAAACACAAGCGGATTGTTAAGATATTTATAAGAAGATGTAAAAAGGGCCGCATTTTTGCGGCCCTTTGGGGATGATTCAGTTAAGCGATACCCTGTTACTCAACCTGCAATTTGCTCGGTGGCGCGGTGTGATAAATCTCATCAGCATCAGCAAAGCGCTTCTGCATTGAGGTGCTTGGCGCTTTGCCCAGCAGGCTAACCACCACAATACCGATGCTACCGAAAACAAAGCCTGGGATGATTTCATACAGCCCTAACCAGCCGAAGTGTTTCCAGACGATAACCGTCAGCGCACCGATGATCATCCCGGCTAACGCGCCATTACGTGTCATACGTGACCACATGACCGAGAACAGCACTACCGGGCCAAACGCCGCACCGAAACCTGCCCATGCGTAACTGACCAGGCCAAGAACACGGTTTTCAGGGTTTGCCGCCAGCGCAATGGCGATGAGGGCAACCAACAGCACCATAAAGCGCCCTACCCACACCAACTCTTTCTGCCCGGCATTTTTACGGAAGAAGGCTTTATACAAGTCTTCGGTAATTGCACTGGAGCACACCAGCAACTGGCAGCTCAGCGTGGACATTACCGCCGCCAAAATGGCAGATAACAAGATGCCCGCAATCCACGGGTTAAACAGCAGTTGTGCCAACTCGATGAACACGCGCTCGCCGTTTTGGTTAACCGCTCCCGCCAGTGACGGATTATTAGAGAAGTAAGCAATGCCGAAGAAGCCCACGGCACACGCACCACCCAGACACAGAATCATCCACGTCATACTGATGCGACGCGCGTTAACGATTGTGTGATGGGAATCTGCCGCCATGAAACGCGCCAGAATATGTGGCTGGCCGAAGTAGCCCAAGCCCCAGCCCATCAGCGAGATGATTGCCACGAAGTTCAGGCCTTTCAGCATATCGACGTTTTCAATGCTTTTTTGCTTGATAACGGCCATGGAATCGTCAAACCCGCCAACCGCAATCACCACCATAACCGGTGTCAGGATCAGGGCGAAAATCATCAGGCTCGCCTGCACGGTATCGGTCCAGCTTACTGCCAGGAAGCCACCCACGAAGGTATAAATGATGGTTGCCGCAGCCCCCGCCCACAATGCGGTTTCGTAGCTCATGCCGAATGTGCTTTCGAACAGACGAGCTCCCGCCACGATGCCAGACGCGCAATAGATGGTGAAGAACAGCAGGATAACTAACGCCGAGATAATACGCAGGATGCGGCTTTTATCTTCAAAACGTCCGGTGAAATAATCAGGCAATGTCAGTGCGTTATTGTTCACTTCGGTGTGAACACGTAAACGACCGGCAACCAGTTTCCAGTTAATGTAAGCGCCAGCCGTCAAACCGATGGCAATCCAGCTTTCCGAAATACCAGAAAGGAAGATAGCACCTGGCAAGCCCATCAACAGCCAGCCGCTCATGTCGGACGCGCCTGCTGATAATGCGGTGACCACGCTTCCCAGGCTGCGACCGCCCAGAATGTAGTCATCAAAGTTTTTGGTTGAACGCCAGGCGATAAACCCAATCAATATCATGCCAAAGATATAGATGAAGAAGGTCACCAGCATTGGTGTACTCATGGTCATGCAAGTTCTCCAGATTATTACCGGTTATACCCGGTATTACCGCACCGGAACGCAGCGCGGTTTATTTATAGTCATTCCAGTTTGCGACCGTAACGTACAGGAAGCATTTTCCATTCACAAACGATTTAACACGTTATTCACAAAACATTCACCACACAAAAAATAGCTTTTTGCTGGAGGTTGCACTTGCTCACATTTTTTATGGTTGCACCTGCGAAAAGTGTTAACTGCGTCCATAAATCACCCCTGCGACCAATGACCTGCCAGACAACGTACTTATTTTTTGATTTAACAATTCACTCTTTTTCCAGCTTGCTATCTAGCTCACATTTAACAAGGTTGCACAAAGTTGCAACATGATGGATATTGCCGGATAACTTTTATCAACCCTTCATATTTTTACCCGATGCATAACGGGTAACAGGAGTTACTGGAATGGCCACCACCATGGGCGTAAAACTGGACGACGCAACTCGCGAGCGTATTAAAGAAGCCGCTTCACGCATTGACCGCACTCCTCACTGGCTAATTAAACAGGCGATTTTTAATTATCTGGAACGCCTCGAAAACAACGATGAATTGCCAGAACTCCCAGCCCTGTTAGCAGGTGCGGCAAACGAAAGTGACGAAGCGGCGCCGCACGTTGACGAAGCGCACCAGCCTTTCCTCGATTTCGCTGAACAAATTCTGCCGCAATCGGTCACTCGCGCCGCCATTACCGCCGCCTGGCGCCGTCCAGAAACCGATGCAGTACCGATGATTCTGGAACAGGCTCGCTTGCCGCAAACCATCGCCGAACAAACTCATAAACTGGCTTATCAGCTGGCCGACAAACTGCGCAATCAGAAGAGCGCCTCGGGCCGGGCGGGCATGGTACAAGGTTTGCTGCAAGAATTCTCGCTTTCCTCACAAGAAGGTGTGGCGCTGATGTGTCTGGCCGAAGCCTTATTACGTATCCCGGATAAAGCGACGCGTGATGCGTTAATTCGCGACAAAATCAGCAACGGTAACTGGCATTCGCATATTGGCCGCAGCCCATCGCTGTTCGTCAACGCCGCCACCTGGGGATTACTGTTTACCGGCCGCCTAGTGTCTACGCACAACGAAGCCAGCCTGTCCCATTCGCTTAACCGCATTATCAGTAAGAGTGGTGAGCCGCTTATCCGTAAAGGTGTGGATATGGCGATGCGCCTGATGGGCGAGCAGTTTGTCACCGGTGAAACCATCGCCGAAGCGTTAGCCAACGCCCGCAAACTGGAAGAAAAAGGTTTCCGTTACTCCTACGATATGTTGGGTGAAGCCGCGCTGACCGCTGCCGATGCGCAGGCATACATGGTCTCTTATCAGCAAGCGATTCATGCCATTGGCAAAGCATCGAACGGACGTGGCATTTATGAAGGGCCTGGGATTTCCATCAAACTCTCTGCCTTACACCCGCGTTACAGCCGCGCGCAGTACGACCGCGTCATGGAAGAGTTGTACCCACGTTTAAAATCGCTGACGCTGCTGGCACGCCAGTATGATGTCGGCATTAACATCGACGCCGAAGAAGCCGACCGCCTGGAGATCTCTCTCGATCTGTTGGAAAAACTCTGCTTCGAGCCAGAACTGGCAGGCTGGAACGGCATTGGCTTTGTGATTCAGGCGTACCAAAAACGCTGCCCGTTTGTCATTGATTACCTGGTTGATCTGGCTTCCCGAAGCCGTCGCCGCCTGATGATTCGCCTGGTGAAAGGCGCCTATTGGGACAGCGAAATCAAACGCGCACAAATGGATGGCCTGGAAGGTTATCCGGTTTATACGCGTAAGGTTTACACCGATATTTCCTATCTGGCCTGCGCGAAAAAATTGCTGGCTGTACCAAATCTGATTTACCCGCAGTTCGCCACGCACAACGCCCACACTCTTGCAGCAATCTACAACCTGGCGGGGCAAAACTATTACCCGGGTCAGTATGAATTCCAGTGCCTGCACGGCATGGGTGAGCCACTTTACGATCAGGTCGTAGGTAAAGTTGCTGATGGCAAACTGAACCGCCCTTGCCGCATTTATGCGCCAGTCGGTACACATGAAACACTGCTGGCCTACCTGGTGCGCCGTCTGTTGGAAAACGGGGCCAATACCTCATTCGTTAACCGCATTGCTGACAATACCTTGCCGCTCGACGAACTGGTTGCCGACCCGGTGACCGCCATTGAAGCGATTGCAGGCAAAGAAGGCCAACTCGGTCTACCGCATCCAAAAATCCCACTACCAAAAGAGTTGTATGGAGCGGATCGCACCAACTCAAGCGGCCTGGATTTAGCGAACGAACATCGTCTGGCGTCACTCTCCTCTGCCCTGCTCAACAGCGCCGCACAAAAATGGCAAGCGCTGCCGATTCTGGAAAAGGCCGTTGCAACAGGCGACCTTGTGGCGGTGAAAAACCCGGCAGAGCCGACTGATATCGTAGGCTTCACTCGCGAAGCCACGCCAGAAGAAGTGTCGCAAGCACTGGAAAGTGCGGTTAACAATGCGCCAATCTGGTTTGCAACCCCTCCTCAAGAGCGTGCGGCAATTCTTGAACGTGCAGCCGTGATGATGGAAGGCCAGATGCAGAAATTGATTGGCATTCTGGTGCGCGAAGCGGGTAAAACCTTTAGCAACGCCATTGCTGAAGTCCGTGAAGCGGTGGATTTCCTGCACTACTACGCAGGCCAGGTGCGCAATGATTTCGATAACGAAACCCACCGTCCACTCGGCCCAGTGGTCTGTATCAGTCCGTGGAACTTCCCACTGGCTATCTTTAGCGGCCAGATTGCCGCCGCCCTTGCCGCGGGTAACAGCGTGCTGGCAAAACCGGCTGAACAAACGCCACTGATTGCCGCCCTGGGTGTCTCAATTTTACTGGAGGCGGGTGTACCTGCGGGCGTGTTGCAGTTGCTGCCTGGCCGTGGTGAAACCGTTGGTGCTCAGCTGACAGGCGACTCCCGTGTTCGCGGCGTGATGTTTACTGGCTCCACCGAAGTGGCGACGCTGCTGCAACGCAACATTGCTGACCGTCTTGATCCACAAGGCCGTCCAACGCCGCTGATTGCTGAAACCGGCGGTCTGAACGCGATGATCGTGGATTCCTCAGCGCTCACTGAGCAAGTGGTCGTTGACGTGCTGGCCTCGGCGTTTGATAGCGCCGGACAGCGTTGTTCTGCGCTGCGTGTGCTGTGTATTCAGGAAGATGTTGCCGAACATACGCTGCAAATGCTGCGCGGTGCGATGGCAGAATGCCGTATGGGTAATCCAGGCCGCCTGACGACGGACATCGGCCCGGTTATCGACGCCGAAGCCAAAGAGAATATCGAACAGCACATCCAGACCCTGCGCA
The DNA here is from genome assembly GCF_014189855.1 of Buttiauxella sp. A111. Taxonomy (GTDB): domain Bacteria; phylum Pseudomonadota; class Gammaproteobacteria; order Enterobacterales; family Enterobacteriaceae; genus Buttiauxella; species Buttiauxella selenatireducens. The sequence goes on along the minus strand of NZ_BJFN01000011.1, from coordinate 57,005 downwards.
GCAAAGGCCGCAAAGTATTCCAGGCCGTACGTGATAACGCCGTGGATGCGAAAGAGTGGCAGAACGGGACTTTCGTTGCGCCAACGCTGATTGAGCTGGAAAGCTTCGACGAGATGCAAAAAGAGGTATTTGGCCCAGTGCTGCACGTGGTGCGTTACAACCGCAGCAACCTCGAAGCACTGATTAACCAAATCAATGCCGCGGGATATGGCCTGACGCTTGGGGTGCATACGCGTATTGATGAAACGATTGCTCAGGTAACCGGCTCCGCGCATGTCGGCAACATGTATGTTAACCGCAATATGGTTGGCGCGGTTGTAGGTGTGCAGCCATTCGGTGGCGAAGGTTTATCGGGTACGGGTCCGAAAGCCGGTGGTCCGCTGTATCTGTACCGCTTGCTGGCGAACCGCCCTGATAATGCACTGCAAACCACGTTAAACCGCCAGGATGCTGAATTACCGGTGGATACGACGCTTAAAGCCAGCTTGCAGGCATCCCATCAGGCGCTGACGCAATGGGCAGCCAACAAAGGTGAATTGCCAGCCTTGTGCGAACGTTTTGCACAACTCGCGCAAAGCGGCACACTTCGCCAATTGCCGGGGCCAACGGGCGAACGCAACACTTACGCCTTAATGCCACGTGAACGCGTACTGTGTATTGCGGATAACGAGCAAGATGCATTGGTGCAACTGGCGGCGGTGACCAGTGTTGGCAGCCGTGCGCTGTGGGCTGATGACAAGCTGCGTCGTGAACTGGCAAAAGCGCTTCCTGCGTTGGTGCAAAAGCACATCGATTTTGCCAAAGAAGAAGCGTTGCTCGGTCAGGTGTTTGATGCCGTGATCTACCACGGCGATTCCGACCAACTGCGCGCGCTCTGTGAAAAAGTTGCGGCACGTACCGGTGCGATAGTTTCGGTGCAAGGCTTTGCTCGCGGTGAAACAAACCTGTTGCTGGAACGTTTATACGTTGAGCGCTCACTGAGCGTGAACACTGCAGCAGCAGGCGGTAACGCCAGTTTGATGACAATCGGCTAAGATTTCACTACGCTAGAAAGGCTCCTTTTATGGAGCCTTTTTTCTTTGAGGAATAATAATGAAACGCGTGTGTTTACTTCTTTCGGGTCTGCTATTAAGCGCAAACGTTCTGGCAGACAGTTGCGACGCCGCCACCTCGCAGGCAGGACTCAACGAGTGCTACAGTAACGAGTACAAAAAGCAGGATGATTTACTGAATCAGACTTATCAGGAGGCGATGAAACTCGCCACCGACACACAAAAACCCCTGTTAAAAACAGCGCAAAATGCGTGGATTGCCTTTCGCGATGCTGATTGCGCATTGATGACATCCGGGGCTGACGGTGCATCCGTTGCGCCGATGGTTCATGCCCAGTGCATGGCAGACAAAACCCGCGAACGCACGGAACTGTTGAAAAGCACACTGCATTGTGAAGAAGGCGATGTCAGCTGCGTTTTCCCACCGCGCTAGTTAACGCACCCGAATCCCCTCAATAATCATCCGCTGCACGTTTTCTACGGTGCGGCGGAAAAACTCTTCATCTTGTAAATTGCTGCCAGCAACCGCCTCGACCTGGCTTGCAAAATCGGCGTAGTGCTGCGTCGTCGCCCAAAGCATGAAAATCAGATGATGCGGATCAACTGCCGCCAGTTTGCCACTTTCGACCCACCCCGCAATGATTGCCGATTTATCATCAATCAGAGATTTCAAATCTCCGGTCAACTCCTCTTTAAGCAGAGGCGCACCTTGTAGCATTTCCAGGCAGAACAAGCGTGAAGCCTGCGGATAATCACGGGACACTTCGAGCTTCAGGCGGATATATTCGCTGATGGCCACCAGCGGCTGTAAATCTTCACGAAACGCGCGTAATGGCGCAAGCCAGATATCCAGGATCTGTTTAAGCACCGCGATATAGAGCGCTTCTTTCGACGGAAAATAATAGAGGAGGTTCGTTTTAGACACTTCAGCGCGTTCCGCCACCTGTTCGATACTGGTGCCGTGAATACCGTATTGCGAGAAATACTCCAGCCCTGCTGCAAGAATAGCCTGCTTTTTCGCCGCTACTGCCCGGACACGCCGTCCGGTTTCTTTTAAAGCTGCCGCACACATATCAGGACTCCTGCCCGTTGAGTTCATCACCCGATACCGGTGCCTTTTTCATACGTTTAAGTTTTAGCTCGCTCACCAGAACGCCCAACACAATCAATGCGCCGCCTAATAACGCCAGCATCGGTAATCGCTCACCGGCTAAACGACCAAAGATCCCCGCCCACACCGGCTCACCGGTATAAATCACTGTCGCACGGGTAGGTGAAACGCTGCGCTGCGCCCAGTTCATTGTTACCTGAATAATGGCGCTAAAAATGCCGAGCCCCAGCGCGATGCCCCACAAACCAGGCGTCAATGAAGGGACACTTTCACCCGCCGGGATCATGGTGGCAAACGCCACTATCGAGGCGGTGGCAAGCTGCACAATGGTCACGCGCTTGATATCGACTTTACCAGCCCAGGCGCTAATCAGAATAATTTCTGCGGCAATGGCCAACGCGCTGATAAGCGTGATGATTTCACCGGCCCCCAGCGTTAGCGTAGTCCCATCAGGCCCGGCAAGGAAAATTAGACCGATAAATGCAAGCAGGACACCAATCCAGGACATGATCCCCGGCATTTTTCCCAGACAAATCCATTGCAGCACCGGCACCAGTGGAACATACATCGCAGTGATAAATGCCGATTTACTGCTCGGGATGGTCTGCAATCCCCAGGTTTGCAAGCTGTAACCGATAGCAATCGAAATGCCGATAAACACACCGGCTTTGACTTCAAGCCAGGTCAAGCCGCGTAACGTTTTAAACGAAAGGAGCGCCACAGCCAGAGCCGCGGTAGCAAAGCGTAATCCAACGAAGAAGAACGGCCCGCTCATCGTCATGGCATATTGCACCGCGAGGAAAGTCCCACCCCAAAACATGGTGATGAGGATCAAAATGGCTTCCTGGGGTTTAACGGTAAATGAGTAACGGCGCAAAAAGGCAGACATGGAAGTACCAGAGCAAATTCAAGCGTAACAAAGAAGGCTATTAGTTTGCGTTCAGGCGTACTGTGCTGCAATGGGCGAGTGAAAATAAAAACCGCCGGTCAAAACCGGCGGTGGGGATGGCAATCAGCTATCTAAAAAGGGAAAACAGATAACTTAGCGAATTGCGAAAGCTTGGCTGGCTTACTTACTGCTGCCTTTGCCGTGACTATTTTTGCCCCCTTTTTGGCCTGCTTCCGAGGCGCGTTGCGGGTCATTCTTGAAATTCCCGCCACTATGCTGGCCACCTTTACGACCTGCTTCTGATGCTCTCTCACGGTCTTCAGCGAAATTACCTGAACCACCACGATGGTTTGCCATTTCTAACCTCCAGATTAGTGAAATAGTTAAGTCATCATATTGCATTCAGTGGAAGAGTCGTCTTTCACCTGGCGACATAAATAGACCTCATTTAATGTGCCGCGTGGAACTAAGCTTAGTGCAGTCAGGGTAATTGACCAGTTAATCGTAATATCTTGCAACATGTAATCGCCGAAACGGGTGATTTTTTCGCTGCTCAAACCATAAGACATTCTTATTTTTAATGAAATAGTCACTCAGTGAAAATGTGACGTAATGCGACATTTACTTAGCCTCCCCTTTCTATTGTGAAGGATCAAGGAATCGGCACTCTAAGTTGCACTCTGGGCCACAGCACATATCTTTAGTTCAGTGCAGCAAAACGCTGCGTCAAGGTAGGAGTGATGCGAAATGGCTAAAGTTCTGGTGCTTTATTACTCAATGTACGGACACATCGAAACCATGGCACACGCTGTGGCAGAGGGTGCGCAGAAAGTTGATGGTGTAGAAGTCACGGTGAAACGCGTCCCGGAAACCATGTCAGCAGAGGCTTTCTTAAAAGCGGGAGGGAAAACGCAAAATGCTCCGCAAGCGACTCCGCAAGAGCTTGCCGATTACGACGCAATCATTTTTGGCACTCCCACTCGCTTTGGCAATATGTCCGGACAAATGCGCACCTTCCTCGATCAGACGGGTGGCCTTTGGGTTGCAGGCGGCCTGCACGGCAAACTTGCCAGCGTGTTTAGTTCTACCGGCACGGGCGGCGGCCAGGAACACACAATTTCATCCACATGGACAACGCTTGCACATCACGGAATGGTCATTGTCCCTATCGGTTACGCAGCACAAGAATTGTTTGATGTTTCACAAGTTCGCGGCGGGACGCCATACGGTGCCACAACGATTGCCGGTGCTGACGGTTCGCGCCAGCCAAGCCAGGAAGAGCTGTCTATCGCTCGTTACCAGGGTGAGTACGTGGCGGGTTTAGCAGTCAAATTAAACGGTTAACGGAGGAGAACATGCAGAATCAACAATCCAAAATTCATCATGTTGGTGAATGGGCGAGTTTGAGAAACACATCTCCTGAAATAGCAGAAGCTATTTTTGAAGTAGCAAAATTCGACGAAAAAATGGCGGAGAAAATTTGGGAAAATGGTAGCGATGAGGTGCTGTCGTTAGCATTTGAAAAAACCGATAAAGACTCGCTGTTTTGGGGCGAGCAGACCATAGAACGGAGAAACGTCTAAGCCTTATCCCCCGCCGATGGCGGGGGTTTTACTTCTTCTATTATTTCGCCTGATTTACGGTCTGCGTTAACACTTCAGTAAATTTATCCCACGGACAAAAACCATTCGCGTCAGTCGGGCAACCATTGAGTTGTAGTGTCACTCTCTGCGGTGGCTGTTGCAGGCTGAGTACATCCGCTTTGCGCAGTTGGTCGCTACTTTGATAAACGTACTCCACTTTCATCAAATCATGGTTGGTGTTGGCATCATGCCAGCGCTGGAACATGATTTTCCCACCGATTGGTGTGCGTTCATATTGGCCAGGCAATTGATAAGGCTTGAAATCCAGTGCCGTCAGCAATGACGCAATGTTGGAGTCATGCCCCACCAGCAAGGTAATTTTTGGCCCTTTAGCGTCATTTCCGACCAGTGCTTTCTGAATATATTTAATCAGCGGCGCCGCCACATTTCGTGCGACTTGTGGCGAGGTAAACAACGTATCCTGATAGCCATTTTTCAGCTCCGATAACACCTTCCACTGCTGGTCAGTTTTGATTTGCCCCCATGCAACATTGTCCAGCGGGAAACCTTCGTAATATTGCAAGGTAAAGGCATCAACCAGCGAGTTCCCCACTTTAAGCGGGCCGCTAACACCCGGCTCTTCCCTGGCATTAGCGCTAAATTTATCTTTCTCGGCGGTTAAATCGCACTTCTGTTTTTCTTTACAGCTCGGAGAGTCTTTGAAGGCAACGATTTGTTCAAGAAGCTGATAGCTGTCATCAAGTTTGTAGTGCTCACGCTGCGTTTCCATCGCCTTCAACGCGGCTTCTTTGAATTCCGGCGAGTCATTAGTGATCACCGGATTAAAGGTCGGGTCCATGGTGCCCATTTTTTCCTGATGATGGACAGGAATATCACATCCAGGAAACGCGCCCGTAATAAAGAACTGCGCTGTGGCCACCGTACGCTGCAAGCTGTTGGCGTAGGCATAAACGCTTTGTGGTGTTGGGCATTCGCCACTTTTCACCATCCCCTGCTCGGCCAGCCACTCGCGCAGGTAATGCCCCATGTAAACTTCCAGCACACCACCTTTGGTGGTGAGTTGGCCACCGGGAACATCCCACTCCGGCCAGGATTGCGCCGTGGATTGTTCCAGCACGCTGCCATTATTCGCCAGCGGTGCGCGCAAATTATGGCGACTCATTAACAAAACTTGTTGGAGCTGATAACCCTGCGGTGCGGTTTCGGCTTGCGCCAGAGCAGGAGCGAAGTAAGCCATTGCCAGTAAAACTGCGATCGTCTTTTTATTCATCTCTTAATCCTCAAGATGTTATTGCACAAAAGTGCAGGATCCATTCTGGCAGAAAATATCAATGCCGCCTTTTGGGCCGATCGCAAAACGAAGCAGAGAAGGCAGGAAAACTACTCAATCCCGGTAATAGGTTTTATAATAAAACTATCTGGCTCTATGCCCATGGAGGATCAATGAAACGCAAAAGTATGCAAGGTAGTGTCTGCCCGGTCGCCCGCTCGCTGGATATCATCGGTGACTGGTGGTCGTTGCTTATCGTGCGCGATGCGTTAAATGGCCTGACACGTTTTGGTGAGTTCCAAAAAAACCTCGGTATTGCCAAAAACATGCTCACTCAGCGGCTTAAACAACTCGTGGAGCAAGAGATTATGACCGTGCGTCCGGCAACTGACGGCAGCGCGTGGCATGAATATGTGCTGACTGAAAAGGGGCGCGCTCTGCAAACCGTTCTGGTCGCCCTGGCGCAATGGGGTGGCGATCATTTGTATGCCAGCCATGAAAAATGCAGTGTGCTGGTCGATGATGAAGGCCATCAACCGCTGCGAAAATTGATGCTGCAAGCGCAGGATGGCCGAGTGCTTACACCAGACGAAGTTGTTGCCCAACGCCCCGATGTCCCTGTGGAGTAACGTGATTTTCGGATGGATGAGCGCCGCGACATCCATCCATTTCCTTTCATTTTTAATCTGTTAGCCATTCAACAAGCCTTCCGTTCAATGCAGAAATAAAAAAAGATGCGCAATTTGGTTGCATTATAAAACCATGGCATCTATTTTTAATTAAGTTTCATTATGAAACCACAATTCATCTTTCATCGACGAGGCTTTACCATGACCACATCCCCTTCAGTTGCAGTAATTACCGGCGCATCTTCTGGTATTGGCGCGGTTTATGCAGAGCGTTTCGCCGCGCGTGGCTACGATTTGTTGTTGGTTGCACGCCGCGAAGAGCGCCTGCGCGACCTGGCCGCGAAGCTTGAATCGGCATACGGTATTTCAGTGCAGACGTTGCCTGCGGATCTGGCTCGTGATGAAGGGATTCAAATCGTAGAAGAAGCGTTACGCAGCAATGATCGGATAAGTGTGTTGGTGAATAATGCCGGTACCGCACACCTCGCCCCTTTCACCGCAGGCAGTGCTGAGTTACATCAAGCAGACATTATGCTGAATATCACGGCGCTGACTCGCCTGAGCCTCGCCGCCCTCACCCGTTTCCAGGCACAAAACAGCGGCACCATTATTAATATCGCTTCAGTTGTTTCCCTTCATGCCATCGCCGGCAGCGCCGTGTACAGCGGTACAAAAGGATATGTGCTGAACTTCACCCGTGGGTTGCAGCAAGAGATTACCGGCAGCAATGTTCGTATTCAGGCGGTTTTGCCTGCGGTGACGGCAACGGAAATTTGGGAAGTATCGGGTGTATCAATGGATCATTTACCACCTGAATCCATCATGACCACAGAAAACATGGTAGATGCCGCACTGGCAGGGTTAGATCAGGGTGAGGAGGTCACCGTGCCGCCGCTGCACGATCTGGCGCTTTGGGAGGCTTATGAATCGGCGAGGCTGGCGATTTTCGATGCTTCACGTACAGGCGTTCCTGCACCGCGTTATCAGAACTAATCGGCATCAGAGCCGGTAGCTGTTATCGGTTCGTTGTCCCTTATTAATCCATTCAGGATGTCAACGAACCGATATAAATCTTTTCCTATTTATCCCCTCACCTTTTTCCCGGTGAGAATGTCATTTTTTATTTTCATGAAAAGAATCGAGCCGGCCAGGATAAAGGTAATGAGATTTGGAATAATGACTGGCAACGCATTAGACATAATGCCATAGGTTAACCATAAGAAAATCCCAAACACAAAGACGGAGTACATTGTTAAAGATATATCTTTTGTTGACTTATTTTTTATAACCAAAACCACCTGGGGAATAAATGAAACAGTGGTACAAGCACCACCTATAAACCCCACCATGTCAATCGTATTCATAGTGTAAACTCGTGTAAATTCCTGTTAGAGCTACAGGTCATTTCTGACCTCGAACTGAGTTCCGCATTATTACCATGCAAATGGATAGTTTTCAGAGATCAGCGAATATAGCGGCATTAAGCGAAGTCGGAGCCAGGCGTAAAAAATCAGGCAACAACGGAAGATGGCCCTCAATAAAAGTGCTTCCCCCGGATATTTCATGCGAAATAACGTTGGCGCCAACCAACCTTGTTAGACCAATTTTACTTCCTGTCTGATAGTTATCTGATATCCCTCTCAAAAAAACCTCATTTTCTCACAAAATATTAACCAGCCATCCATTACTAAGCGTCGAAAACCAAACCTAACCGCTTGATTAACTTGGTGATCAGCGTTTTCTTTACAGATAAACCATCATAAAAACCAATACTTATAACAATTTTAAGATTCGTTATCTTTCGAAAACAATAAGAAATTCATTCCAGAAAAACAATAAAAGATTCGTTTAATAATAAATTATTGGTGAACCACTATCCCTTTATTTTGCAAAGGTAAAATGAAATCCGGACAGATATACATCAATCGTGTGAATGAAATCACAATTATTAAAATAATCACGCTCAGTTATTAATTGTGTGACAGCGAGCAATAAACAATGATGTCATACCAATTATTCTTGCCGCCACTTACATGTATGACACCAATACAAACTGGTCTACAGATTCACATGTATTTTTAAATTTTTTATTACATGAGATTAAAGGGGTTAACTCTATGGGTTCCAATGTTTTGATTGATGAAAAAGCGATAAAGGCAAAAATAAGGCCTTTTGGCATGAGAGATAAAATTGGCTACTTGTGTGGTGATTTAGGGACTTGCTTTATTTTAGGCCTGGTTAACAGCTTCCTTATGATCTATTACACCAACGTCCTTGGTGTGTCAGGAATAATCGTTGGGTCACTGTACTTCGGAACAAAACTGTTTGATGCATTTGTTGATGTCACTGTTGGTCGCATGTGTGACACGTCAAAATTGACAGCAACAGGTCGTTTTAACCCGTGGATTCGGAGAATGAAGTATCCGTTTTGTGCTATTGCTGTCATGTTATTTTTGCCATTTGCGCAAGAACTCTCCTATACAGGCAAAATAATTTATATCTGTGTTTCGTATTTTTTATACGGCGCCCTGCTATCGACCATCAACATTCCTTATGGCGCAATGTCAGCGGCGATCAGTTCCAGCCCAGACGATCGCGTATCGCTCTCTACATACAGAAGCGTAGGTTCGGCAATCGGTGGTGGTGCAACAGGCTTCTTTATCCCTATCCTGATGTACAAAACCCTTGTTGATGGCAGCCAGGTTATTTCTGGACAGCACTTCTTCTGGATCTCTATTGGTTGCGCATGTCTTGCTTTCATCTTCCTGACATTGACCTGCAAATTAACAACCGAGCGTGTCCGTGTTGAAGCGAAAGAGAGCGTACCCGTTTCACAACTGGTTAAAGGCTTGCTGAAAAATAAAGCACTGATCGTTCTGGTCGTGGTTGACCTGCTCATTGTTATCAACCAGGGCTTATCCGGTACCAACATGACTTACCTGTTCAATGATTATTTCCATGATAAACAGGCTATGTCCGTCGCACTCTTGTTTACCTTTGGTTCTCTCGTATTACTGGCACCTTCTGCCTCTTACTTAACCAAGCGATTTGGCAAGAAAGAAGCCAGCGTTTGTGCACTGATGTTCTCAGTTGGCATGTATGTACTTATGTATTTCTGCCACATCACAGATCCGAAGATCTATTTGGTTCTGCTGTTCCTGGCAACATTGGGTGCAGGCCTGTTTAACCTGATGATCTGGGCATTTATGACAGATGTGTGTGATTACCATCAGTATGTCACTGGCACTCGTGAAGACGGCACCGTGTACGGCGTCAACTTCTTCGCCAGAAAAATTGGACAGGCGTGTGCAGGAGGAATTGGTGGTTTCATGTTGGCATTAATTAACTATCAGTCTTCTTCTACAGGTGGATCAGTACAAAGCCTCGAAGTTCAAGAAAGTATTTATACCATGGCAAACCTTCTTCCAGCATTTTGCTTGTTTGCTTCAGCTGTAATTTTGATTTACTTCTATCCATTGAACAAGAAAACCACTCTTGATATGGAAAAAACTTTGAATAAGATCAACGGAATTTAACCGTTTAATTAATTAAGGGAGATTTAGCATGACAACTCAACTCGATATTAAAGACTTTGGTGCAATCGGAGACGGGATCGAAAAAGATACCTTCGCTATTCAGCAAGCGATTAACCAGGGTGCAGAACAAGGTGTTACTGTTTTTATTTCAAAAGGGATTTATTTGGTTGGTGCGCTATTCTTAAAAGAAGGAAGTAAATTAAAATTTGAGAAGGGAGCAACGCTGTTAGGTTCAACCGATATCTCTGATTATCCGGAAATTAATACCCGCGTAGCCGGTGTTGAAATGTTATGGCCTGCAGCAATACTGAATGCTATCTCTGCAAATAATGTCGAGATTTCAGGTGAAGGTTTGATTGATGGGCAAGGCCAACACTGGTGGGATATCTATTGTGGTGCCGACAAAAACAGCGGTTTGCGCGTTGACTACGATAAAAAAGGCCTGCGTTGGATCGCCGACTATCTCGTTAAGCGCCCGCGCTCCTGCTTGATTTATGAAGCTGAAAATATCAAGATTTCTGATCTTACATTTGAGCGTGCTGGCTTCTGGAATTTGCAGATCACCTACGCCAATAATGTCCTGGTTCGTAAAGTAAAAATTGGTGATAACCACGGCCCAAGCACTGATGGCATTGACATTGACTCCTCCACAAATGTGCGTGTCACCGAATGCGAAGCCTCATGTGGTGATGATTGCATCGTTATCAAATCCGGTCGTGATGGCGACGGTCACCGTGTGGGCAGAATCGCTGAAAACATTGAAGTGGATAATTGCAAAATAAAATCTGGTTACGGTATTACGCTGGGCAGTGAAGTCAGCGGCGGTATTCGTGGCGTACATATTCATGACATCGAATTTGAAAATTCGGATTGTGGATTTAGAATGAAATCATCCAAAGAACGCGGTGGTTTTATTGAAGATGTCATCGTAGAAAACCTCCATATGAAGAATGTTCAATTCCCATTCTCATGGATTATGGACTGGCATAACTCGTATAACAGAAAGCTCTTTGAAAATATTGAGCAGTTACCGACTATGTGGCAAGCCGTTGCTCTGCAAATACCCGAAGACATGCAAATGACTAAGGTCAGAAATATTAGTATCTCTAATGTTAATGCCACCTTAGATTCTGATTATGCTTTACCTGCAAGGGCATTTGATCTGGTCGCATTCCCAGAAAAACCGATGGAGAACATTCGATTCAGCCAATGTAATATTGAGGCAAAAGAATTTGGGCGCATCGTTGCGGTTAATGGCCTGCAATTTAATGATGTCACCGTCTCCGTTGCAGAAGAAAACAATTACTCAAACGATACATTTGATAATCAGTAATAGTCATTAAATTAAAAATACACATATTATCGAGGCTGGCGTAAGGCCGCATGATGGCTTTACGTTTCTCGGTAATATGATGTATTGGTTTTGATGTCATCCTCTTAATTGTGCATAGAGGGTGACAACTGCTTTTATTCCGATAGCCACTCCTCAATTTCGCGCAAATTCAGCGTCACCTCCCATATCGATTTAACCCCCGCATCACATTACTATAGTGATAGTTACACACCGATATTATTTAACCGTCTTGGGAAAAATCTGATGACTTTTAAATAGCTTCTATACTCAAAAAGCCCCTAACTCACTGGAGCTTTACTGATGCTAAAGAACGTTCCTTTCCAGAAGACGATGGTCGCCAGCATGCTGACGTTAGCATGTACTGCCGTGTCCAGCGTCTATGCCGCCCCTACAGAAACAACAACTACAACAACAACGTCGTCTGAAGCCCCTAAGCAAGATTCAACTAAACCTAACATCGTGGTTATTTTCGGCGACGATATTGGTTACTGGAATATCAGTACCTATAACCAGGGAACGATGGGTTACAAAACGCCGAACATTGACAGTATTGCCAATGAAGGTGCCAAGTTCACATCCTATTACGCTGAGCAAAGCTCCACCGCCGGGCGCTCTTCATTCATTACCGGGCAAATGCCATTCCGCACCGGGATGAGTAAAGTCGGCATGCCAGGTGCGCCACAAGGCATCAGCAAAGACGACCCAACCATCGCAAACATCCTTAAACAACTCGGTTATGCCACCGGGCAGTTTGGTAAAAACCACCTTGGCGACCGGGATGAATTCCTGCCAACCGCCCACGGTTTCGATGAATTCCTCGGTAACCTGTACCACCTGAATGCCGAAGAAGAGCCCGAAAACCCGGATTACCCGAAAGATCCTGAATACCGTAAACAGTTTGGCCCTCGCGGCGTGATTAAGAGCACCGCCGACGGCAAAATTGAGGATACCGGCCCGCTCACCATCAAGCGTATGGGCACGGTTGACGAGGAAACTCTCGCCGCCAACAACGACTTTATGGAACGCCAGACCAAAGCCGGTAAGCCGTTCTTTACCTGGTTTAACACCACCCGCATGCATAACAGAACCCACCTCAAAGACGGCAGTATTGGCGTCACCGGATTGGGGACGTATGCAGACGGTATGGTTGAACACGATAAGATGATCGGTGAAGTGTTGCAGAAAATTAAAGACCTCGGCATTGAAGACAACACTATCGTGCTTTACACCACCGATAACGGCCCGATGCTCGCCACCTGGCCGGATTCAGGCATGACGCCGTTCAGAGGTGAGAAAAACACCGGCTGGGAAGGTGGTTTCCGCGTCCCTGCCATGATCAAATGGCCGGGTCATATCAAACCCGGCACATTGATTAACGACATTTTCGGCAGTAATGACTGGTTCCCGACGCTGGTTGCCGCAGCAGGCGTTCCTGACATTAAAGAGCAATTGCTCAAAGGCTACAAAACCACATCCATGACCTACAAAGTCCATCTTGACGGCTATAACCAGCTCGACTTCCTGCAAGGCAAAGGTGAAGACCCGCGTAAAGAGTTCTTCTACTGGAGCGATGATGGCGACTTGCTGGCGATTCGCTATGGCCGCTGGAAAGCGCACTTCATGATTCAGGAGCACACTGGCATGGATGTCTGGCGCTATCCATTCACCGTACTGCGTGCACCAATGATTTTCGACCTGGACATTGACCCGCTTGAAAAAGGCGATACCGGTATGGGTTACAACGACTGGTTCTACAGCCGTCTATTCCTGCTGGGTGGTGCGCAGAAATATGTGGGTGAGATGCTGCAAAGCTTCAAAGATTTCCCACCACGTCAGAAACCGGGCTCGTTCACCGTCACCGACGTTCAGTCGCTGATTGAGCAAGGTCCAGGCGCGAATAATTAAAACAACACACCGGGCGGTAAGCTGCCCGGTTTTTCAAGGCCTGCTGTCAGGGGAAAGCCATGAAATACAGCACGACATTGCCGGTTAAAGCATTACCGTCAGCAGAAAAATATGATGGCAAAGGCCCTGAATACAAACGACGCTTCCACGTCATGGCGAAGCCTACTGGCTCAACCTGTAATCTTGACTGCTCTTACTGTTTTTACCTGCACAAAGAGGAGTTACTGCACCAAGACCGCCACACCGGCATGAGCGACGAGGTGCTGGAAAATTTCATTCGTCAGTACATCGACGGGCAAGATGGCGAACAAGTGGTTTTCTCCTGGCAAGGCGGCGAACCGACCTTGATGGGACTCGAGTTTTTTGAAAAAGTCGTCAAATTCCAGAAACAGTACCAAAAAACCGGCCAGCGCATCGAAAACGACTTACAAACCAACGGTGTGCTGATCAACGACAAATGGGCTGAATTTCTCAAAGAACACCGTTTTCTGGTTGGCCTGTCGATAGACGGCCCACGAGAATTGCACGACCGCTATCGCGTCACGCGTAGCGGAAAACCGACATTCGATAAAGTGATGAAAGGCGTCGAGGCGCTTAAAAAATACAAAGTCCCGTTTAATGCGCTGGTCACGGTCAACCGCACCAACGCCCGCTTCCCGCTGGAAGTGTACCGCTTTGTCACCCGCGAACTGGGTGCCACCTACGTGCAGTTTAACCCGTGCGTAGAACCGGTTGATTTCAAAGTCACCGCCCCGCAATTCTGGCGCGATGACACCATCCCGATTACCGGCTCACGCCGCGCACGACCAGGCGATCTCGACTCTATCGTCACAGACTGGTCGGTGGACCCTGAAGACTGGGGCACCTTCCTGAAAACGGTATTTGAAGAGTGGGTTAATAACGATTTAGGTCGTGTACAGGTCAACCTGTTTGAAACCGCCGTTGCTCAAACCATGGGCATGCCCGCGCAGATTTGTACCGCGTCTGAATTCTGCGGCAAAGGCCTGGCCGTCGAAAAGAACGGCGATATTTATTCCTGTGACCATTACGTCTACCCGGAATACCAGCTAGGCAATATCGAAAACACCAAACTGGCGCACATGGCGTTTTCCGAGCGTCAGCAAGCCTTCGGCATGGGTAAAAAAGATACGCTGCCGGAGTACTGCAAACAGTGTCCGTACCTGAAGTTATGCTGGGGTGAATGCCCGAAAAACCGCCTCGTGCGCACCCCAGACGGCGAACCCGGCCTCAATTACCTCTGCCCCGGCATCAAAGCGTTCTTCAATTACGCCGAACCGATCCTGGTCGGTATTGCCACTATTTTGAAACGTGACTTTGCAGGATTGCGTAAATGACAAACCGAGAGAAACTGCTCGAACTTGAGCTGCGCATGAACCAACAAGTACTGGGGCAGGAATCGCTGGTCCGCATGCTGATAATCGCCCTGCTGTGTGACGGCCACGTTTTGCTCGAAGGTTTGCCGGGCCTGGCAAAAACTCGCGCAGTGCGTGAGCTCGCCCGCCACGTAGAGGGCGATTTCCGGCGTATTCAGTTCACGCCGGATCTTCTGCCATCAGACATTACCGGCAGCGAGATTTACCAGCAAAACGCCACGCGTGAAGAAGACCAGTTCCGTTTCCGCCCAGGCCCGGTGTTTGGCAACATCATCCTTGCCGATGAGATAAACCGCGCCTCGGCACGCGTGCAGTCGGCATTGCTTGAAGCGATGGAAGAACGCCACGTCACCGTTGCCGGTAAAACCTGGCCATTGCCGGGGGTTTTCATGGTGCTGGCGACGCAAAACCCCGTTGACCAGGAAGGCACCTGGCCTCTGCCGGAAGCCCAGCTTGACCGCTTCCTGATGAAAGTTCTGGTGGATTACCCTTCTAAAGCCAATGAGCAGAAAGTGATGCAACTGGTGCGCTCCGAACAGCAGCAAAAATACCAGTCTGGTACTCAAGAATCGCAAGAAAAACCACCCGAAACCCTGATGCTCTCGCAGCAAGATATCGCGATCTGCTGGCAGGAAATTTCAGCGGTTTACGTCGCACCCACCATTGAAAATTACATCGTCAACCTGGTGGACATGACGCGCCACCCGCAAGGAATCAGCGACACGCTCGCCAGCTACATCACTTTTGGCGTTAGCCCACGCGGCACGCTGGCTCTCGACCGTTGCGGTCGCGCGCTGGCGTGGCTTGAAGGCCGTGATGCGGTACTGCCGGAAGATATTCAGCGCGTCGCCCCTGCGGTGCTGCGCCACCGCCTGATGCTGAGCTACCAGGCAAATGCCGATAACTGCTCGCCGGATGACGTGATTAAGCTATTGCTCGATGCGGTGGTGGCGTAATGAATAGCGCATTGCAGGTGGACCGCCAAACGCTGATGGCACTTGCAGGCGAAGCTCGGCTGCTGTCGAACCCTCCGGGGCAGATCCCACCGGGTGCACTGGCGGGTGAACGCGTGTCACGCCAACAAGGGCGCGGGCTAAACTTTGACAGTCTCAGGCGCTATCAACCAGGGGATGATGTCCGGCTAATCGACTGGCAAGCCACTGCACGTCTGCGATCGCCGTGGATTCGCTTGTACAACGAAGAGCGCGAACGCCCGGTTTTTCTGATTGTCGATCAGCGTCTGGATATGTTTTTTGCCACCCGGGGGCAAACCAAATCGGTAACCGCCGCCAAAATTGCAGGCCTGTTGGCGTGGCGAAGCTGGCACGATGGCGATCGTCTGGGCTGCGCGATATTCAGCGACACGAATTACAGCCTGCAAAAATGCCGGGCTCCACGAACCAGTCTGCCTGTCGTGCTCGACGACGTGCTGCAATACAACCAACAATTACCCGAACGTTATCCTGATGAAACGCCCGCTACAGTCACTCTCGCAAGCGTGTTGCAACACGCCGTACAACTGATCCCCAGCGGCTCCTGGGTGGCGGTAATCAGTGATTTTCACGATCTGGATGCCCCCGCTGAAGCCTTGCTTGCGAACCTGAGAAGACGCTGTGAAATCAGCGCATTTATCACCCTTGACGATCTCCATCTGACGCTCCCTGCGCAGGGCAATCTGGCTGCCCGCTATCAGGGTCATGAAGCGGCATTTTCGCTCTCACCAGGGCTAAAAGATGAGATCCAACAGAGCGTGACATCGCGGCTGTCCAGACTTGCGAATCGACTGACACGGCTGGGCATTCGCGTAAATCAGATAGTGGTCGCGCAGGATCTTATCAAACAGCTACAAAAGGGAGTGTGAATGCTGGAGAAAGGATTTAGCGTGCCGGCGTTATTGCTCCCGGCGCTACCGCAGAAAATATCCTGGTTTCCCCTGCCCCCAGGCTGGTTTGTTCTGGGCGGCGTGTTACTCCTCGTGTTACTGGTTTATCTGTTATTCCGCTTTGCCCGCTGGCGGCGCAATTTATGGCGTCGTGAAGCACAGGCTGCGTTGCAACAACCGCACAGCGCCGATAGCTGGCTGGAACTGATTAAACGCATTCTTCTGATGCACCAGGCGCGCAGCCATATCAGCCACACTCTTTCACCACAGCAACTGTTACAGCAGGTGGAAATCGACAACGATTTGCGCCAGCAACTGAGCGACAAATATTGCCAGCCGGATAACCAACTCGACCCGGTTCAAAACGCACGTCTGCAATCGCAGCTGAACACCTGGCTGGAGAAACTGCCTTATGTCTGAGTTTCTGAGCCGCCTGGATTTTGCCTGGCCCTGGGCGTGGCTGCTGATTTTTCTGCCGCTGATTGGCCGTTATTTTTTACCGCAAGACCGTGAAGTGAAAGAGCATGTGCGCGTGCCGTTTTTACCGGAACTGATTGATGAGCTTAAACTTAACAGCCAGCCGGTGCGCAGCAGTAAACTCGCCAACCTGGTTTTCTGGCTGGTGTGGCTCCTGCTTGTCGCAGCACTTTCACGCCCGGAATACCTGACGCCGCCGCAACACATTCAAAAACCGATGCGCGATGTGGTGCTGATTCTGGATGTTTCCGGTTCGATGGGGAAAAACGATGTTCAGGGCGGTTTAACCCGTTTGCAGGCGGTCCAGGCATCAGTGCGTAAATTCGTCGCGGCGCGTAAAACCGACCGTATCGGACTGGTAATTTTTGCAAGCCAGGCCTGGCCGTTTGCCCCGGTCAGCGAGGATAAACAGGCGTTACAAACGCGGATTAACCAACTCGCTCCCGGCATGATTGGCCAGCAAACCGCCATTGGCGATGCACTGGGTGTTGGCGTAAAACTGCTCGACAGCACCACCAATAAAGATGCCAGCAAGCTGGCGATTTTGCTCACCGACGGGAATGATACCGCTTCACAATTAGCGCCAGCACTCGCCGCACAACTGGCGGCGACGCATCACGTTCAGGTTCACACCATCGCCTTTGGCGACCTCAATAGCACTGGCGATGACAAAGTAGATTTGCCGCTCATGCAGGACATTGCTCGCATTACTGGCGGAAAATCCTGGACCGCCGCCAACTCAGGAACCGCGCTGGACAGTGTCTGGCAAGAGATCGATGCCATTACGCCGGTACAGGTGAAATCCATCGGCTGGTCGTGGCACATTCCGTTGTTCCAGTGGCCCCTGCTACTGGCGCTGGCGTTGCTGATTTTGCTCGCGGCCGGGCGGTTTATTCGGGAGAAAACAGCATGAGTGACTTCCATTTTGTTTATCCCTGGCGGCTACTCGGCCTGCTGATTTGCGTGCTGTTATGGTTTATCTCCACCCGCAGCCGCAGCGCCTGGCATCAGATTATGGATAAACCTTTCGCCAACGCGTTGATTATCGGGCGGCAAAAAAAACTGACTCAAATATTACCGTGGTTATGCGCGCTGGGCGTCATCGCGCTGGCGGGCCCAACCTGGCAGCGTGAATTGCCCGCAGCACTGACCCAGCAAAGCAATATGATGGTGGTTTTGCAGCAAGACCCGGCGATGCTCGCGCAGGATGTCGCCCCCAGCCGCCACCAGCGAATGCAAAGTAAAATCATGGACTTGATGAACCGCTCGACCGGCACGCATTTCGGACTGGTGGTTTACAACCACCATGCGTATCTGACCACGCCGTTAACCTCCGACCCGACGTTTTATTCCTTGTTTTTACACGCGCAAAGCCCGAATTTACTGCCAGAGGGGGAAGGCTCAGGGCTGAAGCAGGCCATCGCTTTAGCGCTAAAAAACATGCCAGAAACGCCGAATATGCCGCGCAATATCATACTGGTCGCTGACACGGTTTCACCGCAGGATGCCGCCTGGCTTGCACAGCTTAAAGCGCCGATTCAAATCTGGGTTCCCGGCACCGCTCGTGGAGGGGAATTACCGGAAAGTTATGCCCAGCGCGGCATTGATACACGCCTGAACGTCGAGCGCTTTAGCCAAATTCGCGACGGCGGTATTCCGGTGACGCTGGTCACCACCGACGATAGCGATCTGGCTGTTATCACCAGCCACATTCAGCAATCGGTAGCCGCACAAAACAACGCTCGAGGCGATTTGCACTGGAAAAACAGCGGCTATCTGCTGGTTATCCCTATGCTTTTATTGCTGCTGTTTGGGCGGCGTCAGTTGATTTGCTGGCTGGTTGTCCTGCTACCGCTTCTCTACATGCCGCAAAGCTCTGCCGCCTGGCAGGATGCGTGGGTGAGCCCGGATATGCAGGGCCAAATCGCGTTCAACAAAGGTGATTACACACTGGCGGCAGAGCGTTTTCAGGACCCGCTATGGCAAGGCATT
Source organism: Buttiauxella sp. A111 (assembly GCF_014189855.1). Taxonomy (GTDB): domain Bacteria; phylum Pseudomonadota; class Gammaproteobacteria; order Enterobacterales; family Enterobacteriaceae; genus Buttiauxella; species Buttiauxella selenatireducens. Next base: position 37,910 of record NZ_BJFN01000011.1, on the reverse strand, counting down.
GCGTATTACCGTGCGAGAGATTTTGTTGCGGCAACCTCGGCGTTTCGTCAGGCACCACAAACCGCTGAAACGCTGTTATGGACGGGCAACAGCTACGCTCAACAAAAACAGTGGCAGCAGGCAATTAACAGCTATGACCGCGCGTTGAGCCTGCGCCCGGACTGGGAAATGGCGCTGAAAAACCGTGCGGCAATCGCCAGAATCATTATGGAACTGCGGCAAAAAGAGCGCGATCGACAGGCCGCTCAGGGTAAAGAACAGGATTATAAGCCGGACGAAATCAAGCACGACCTGAAGAAAGATCAGGGCGTGAATCAGAAGGATATTCAACCGGTTGCCAGCAGCAGTCCGCAGGTGAATCAGTGGTTTGAAAACCTGGAAGTCTCCCCATCCGGCCTGTTGGAAAACCTCTATCGCGCCAATACGGAGGAGACGCCATGAGAGTTTTTTGGGCACTGTTTTTGCTGGCAGCGCTCCCAGCCCACGCGGCAATGGACATCACTCGTGAGCTTGAAGCGCCTGAACATGTCGCGCCCGGTCAGCCGATGCGGGTTGCCGTCACCTTCTGGACAGATAGCTGGTTTAACCCGCCACCGGTGTGGCCTGATTTTACAATCGAAAACGGTGCGCTGATGGCCACGCCGTTACCCAACCAGCTCCTCAGCCGCCAGAAAAATGGCATTAGCTGGAGCGGTGTACGCCTTGAACGGCAAGTCACCGCATGGGATCAAGGGGTGCTGCGGATGCCGGCCGTGGAAATCACACTCACTTCAGCCAACCAGTCACCGATCACCGTACAACTGCCGGAGCTGAAAAAAGAGGTTGTCTGGCCAAAAGGCGTGGAGCAGCCGGACCGTTTCCTGCCAGCCAGTCACTTAACGATAAGCCAAAAAATCACCCAATATCACGCCAGCAAAGACGACAAGTTACACGCCGGAGACGTGGTGGAACGCACCGTCACGGTAAAAGCCAATGGGATTGTCGCAACACAAATCCCGCAGTTGTTGTATGCGATTCCGGGAACTGACACCCAACGCCTGACGCCGGTGAATACGCTGCTAAAATCTGGGCGTGGTGAAATCGAAGGGGCGCTGCGCGAAGAAGTCCTGCGCTACCTGCCCTCGCAGGCGGGCACCCTCACCCTGCCACCGGTAAAATTACGTTGGTGGGATACCGCAAATCAGCAGTGGCAGGTCGCTCAATTGCCCGGCTCAACAATGCGAGTTCTTGAGGCTCGTGCGGCGGGCGGTGAATCCGCCCTGCGCGGCACAACCAACGAGGCGAATTGGCGCAACGCTCTGATAATCGGTGCTTGCGTCATCATGGCATTACTCATCTGGTTTACACGACGCCTGTTGAAGCGCTGTGTGAAGTATCTACGCCACATCTGGCAACGCTTCTGGAACCCTATCCGACTGCCCGAACTGACTCCCACCAAAAGGGGTGAACGATGAAAAAGACCTTATTACTCAGCGCCATATTATTGGGCACTTTTGGCGTAGCGCATGCTGCTGACCCGCTTTCGGCGTGGAACGACACCGCCGCGAAACAGGCTATTGAAGAGTGGGTGCAAAACGCGACCAACAAAGATCGCTCGACCTTTATCCCGCCTGCAAAACGCTACGTGGTATTTGATAACGACGGGACGTTATGGCCTGAAGCCCCGCTGACTTTCCAGTTACAGTTTGCGATTGATGAAGTGAAACGCCTGGCGCCACAGCACCCAGAATGGAAAAGCGACCCGATTGTGAGCGCGGCGCTTAATGATGATTTGAAAACCATTGCCGCAGCGGGTGATAAAGGAATCATACGGCTTTTAGAACTGACCCACAGCGACATCACAACCGAAGAGTTCGCCCAGCGAGTTGGCAACTGGGTCGACAGCCATCGCGACAGCCGTTTTGGTTGCCGTTACGACCAGATGGGATACCAGCCAATGCGCCAGTTACTCGACTACCTGCGCGATAACGGTTTTAAAACGTGGATTGTTTCCGGTGGCGGTATCGATTTTATGCGCGTGCTGGCAGAAAAGATGTATGGCATCCCTCCTGAGCAAGTTATTGGTTCGTTCTCAATCGGTGAGTTTTCGCTGACGGATAACGGTACCGAAATCCGTAAAACCATGAAAGGCGCGTTTCTTGACGATGCGGCAGCCAAACCGGTCGCCATTCATCTGTTTATGGGCCAGCGCCCGGTGGCCGCGTTTGGTAACAGTGACGGCGACCTGGCGATGATGCAGTACACCGCGTCAAACCCGGATTATAAAACCTTTGGTTTGCTGGTTCATCACACCGATGCCGAGCGCGAATACGCCTATGACAGCCATCCCCCTGCAAGCGGGAAGCTGATTGAAGGGTTAAAAGTGGCGCAGGAAAAAGGCTGGACCGTCGTCGATATGAAGCAAGCATGGAAGACGGTGTTCGATCCGGCATTATGCAAAAAATAAGCTATTCATAGCTCAAAGGTTCTTAATTTGGTAACGGTGATATCACGTCAAAATTGTTGAGATTTGGATGGGTTGTTTATATCGGAAACGGTGAAGATTTCGTTCACCCGAAGTATTTCGATTTCTATAGCCACCGAACCGGTGAACGACTTAGGGTGGCCACCGTCGCCACCCTAAGAACCCGGACTCCCGGCAAGTAAATCGCCGCTTCGCGGTAAACCTCCATTTTTCCTTTCAGTCACTGGGTCGGTTGTGATGCGCTCCCGGCGATCACAACCTCTCGCCGTTCCCGACGGCGAGACCCGCTCCTTACAGTCAAAACGGAGGCGATTTAAGCCGGAACCAAAGTCAACTTCAACTTCAACTTCAACTTCAACTTCAACTTCAACTTCAACTTCAAAACCTAAGGTCAAAAGCCGAAGCGGTTTTGACTTTGTTCCCGGTATAAATTGCCCCAGCGTTCCCCATAAGTCGGGGTGGCGTGGTCGGGAACCACGCCAGAGAGCGATCGTCTGGAACGAATCGCGAACGACCCTGAACGTTGGGGATAAGCTGGGGTTTACCGCGAAGCGGCAATTTAAAACCGGGCGCCGAGGTCGCCAGGAGGGTGGCGTAACCCTCCTGGCACGTTCACCGTTCACAACGGTTGCAGAGATAATCAGCCGCACGGGTGAACGGAAAATCAGCGAAGCTTACAGATCTCACCCTAGCAGGCCAACAGAGTAAGAACTGTATAAGAGACAGATTATTAACGGCTATGACGACCATGACCGCGAAGGCATTTAAAATAAATAACTGTAATTCGCCGTAATAAAATAGAGATTGGGATTATCGTAAGTACCGCCTAATGCGGAATCCGAAACCGTAGAGCTTTCCATCTTCATATATTCAAAAGCTCCGCCGACGCTGCTCTGTTTAGTGAGTTGGTACTGCGCTCCCACTCCCCAGCGCCAGGCATCACCGGATGGCATGGTGATTGATGTGTCATTCTGGTTTTTATAAAAACTGCTGTCGTAAGCAATACCGCTGTTGAGCCGCCATTCAGGCGTTGCCTGAAACTGCACGCCAAGTGCCGTATGCCAGGTATCTTTCAGGCGATCTTTACTTTGCAACGACTGGCCAGCAACTGACGTTTCACTGCCACTGTAAGCACTCCAGTCCTGCCAACCCAGATCCGCCAAAAGTGCCCACTGGCTATTCAAATTGTGGAAAGCGCTGAACATCAATTGTTGCGGTGTCTGAACTGCCGCACTCAAGGGCAGTGAATAGGTTGGGCTACCGGGCAAACGGTTTAACGTGATATCGGTTTTAACGTCAAAGTCATATTTTGTTTTACTGGTATAAGTCAGACCAAAACGCGTCGCCTCACTCAGTTCAAACAAGAGCCCAAGCTTACCGTTGAGCGCCCAGTCGTGGTCGTCCGTTTTCTCCTCACCGTCTGCCGTGTTGCGCTTCAGGGAAAATAACCCGTAGTTGATACCAGGACCGCCACCTATCGACCACTTATCGCCAATTTTCCACGCAATAACCGGTTGGAAAGTCAGCGCAATTAACGTTGTATCATTGATTAATTGGCTGCCAACCCAGTCATTAAAATGCAGCCCTAAACCGTAGTTACCGTACATTCCCAGACCCACTTTGATGTCATCATTGACACTGTGGCTGAGAAAACTACTGGCTCCGGGAAACCAGCCGATGACGTTACCGGGCCCTTTTCCTTCGCCCTCCAGATTGTAGTGCGCATCGCCATACAAAGCCTGACCACCGAGCGTCAGGTTGTCACCCTGCAAACGGGTTAAACCTGCGGGATTACTCACTATCGTTCCAGCATCCTGTGCCCGCGCTGCCTGTCCAGCACCCGCAAGCCCCACATCTTCAGTCCCCACTTCATAAAGATAGAGCCCGCTGGCAAAAGTCTGCGTTACGCACAAAAGCGACATCGCACAAGCAATCTGCGACAAAATCTTTTGCATAGATAGCCTCGTTTAAATAAGCATGAGTTCTAAATCGCTCAGGGATAACCACGAAAAAAACAAAATGTCATTTTTATATTTTAAAAAACACAATCAAAACAAACATATTACTATCCAGATGCGAGGAGTTAGTCTGGAATATATAGACTAATCAACTAACCATTCAAACTATAGAAGACAACATTCATACCCGTGAGTTAAAACAATAAAAATAAAACCATACTAATACTATGTTATTAGAAATAACCGACCCGGTAATTTATAAGGATTTTTAACCTGAAGATTTAACGCCTGATTTGCATAAAAATTCTATGGAATGGCTACCTTTTTTTTAGAACTGTGCAACGCTTAAGATACCTGTACAACTTTTTCACCAGCCAGGGAATAAGAAGTAATGCTAAGCACTTTAATCAGCCATCCGCTTTATTTATTTGTTGCATTGCTTGTCATCTTGCCACTGGCATCAGGCATTGGCGTCTACTGTTTGAATCGTAAAGGGAATCTTGATGAAGAAACGCTGAAAGATTTCAGTATTGTGCAAGCCGCCACGCTGACTCTGCTTGCCTTATTGATTGGCTTTAGCTTTTCCGTTGCGGTTAATCGCTACGACCAGAGAAAAGATTGTGAATCAGAAGAAGCCAACGCGATAGGGACAGAATATTTACGCACCGACTTGCTTTCTGCCGCAAATACGTCTACTGCGAGAGAGCAATTAAAAAAATATCTCGATTTACGTATCAGCTGGTATCAATTAACGGACCGTGAAGAACTCGCGCAGGTAGACAAAAAAACCGCTGCTATTCAAAACGATCTGTGGCAAACCATGAAAAATGAGGCCAGCCTCTCAACCACACCTGTTACCGCGCTGGCGATTTCTGGAATGAATGAAGTTATTAACACCCAGGGCTATACTCAAGCAGCATGGATTAAACATTTTCCCGTTTCGGCCTGGGTGTTACTTATTACGATAGCCGTATTTTGCAACATTCTTATTGGCTATGGTTCGCATAGCCGCAAAAGTAATAAGGTCTATCTTTTTATATTACCGTTAATGATTGCCACCTCCCTGACTCTTGTTGCTGATATATCAAGCCCTCGAGGGGGATTAATCCTTATCGAACCGCAGAACCTGATATTACTCAAACAATCTTTGCAATAAAAACCTCAGGTGTTTCAAAGAGTAATAAATACCGAATGGCTTAGCATTAATAAAAATTATCATAACAGTATTGATTCGCGTCAGGAGCTCTGGATATGAACCGTATTTATCGTCTCGTATGGAACGAGAGCCAACAGGCGCTCGTTGTGGCTTCAGAAACCACCAAAAGCCGTAAGAAAGGCCGGGGTAAAGTGCGCCATGCGGTCGCCTTAAGCGTTTCGCTATTAATGGCCGCTCCGGTTTACGCAGATGAAGTCAATTGGTCGACGGCATACCCTTCCTATTTATTCCCACCTCTGGTGAATTACGATCAGGTCAGGGAAACGGGGATCGCCTTTACCATTGATAACAATACCGCCACGGCCAACCATTATGCGACAGGCACCACGCTGGATATTCTGGGCCCTATTCCACAAATCGCACCGGGTGTGAACGGCAGTGCGACGCAGGTGTTAGTCAGGGATGCCCTTGCCGATAGCGGTGGCCCGGAAGCCGGGCGCATTACCACGATTGTCGCCACGGATTCGCAGGGCAATACCACGCCAATCACCTCGGCCAACATTGATACTTTCAGCTACTCCACAAACCCTTCTACCCCGCAACAAAACCAGGAGCTCAACGTTGAGGTGCCGGGCCTTGAAGGAAGTTTTTCGGTGATTAAAGTCTATGATTCAGGGACTTTTGCAGCGCCTGGGACGTCGCTGGTCGGCGATCTTTCACTCAACGTTTACGATCCCAACTCTTTCCGCATTTATAACAACTTTGGTATTGCGGCGGTCACCGACGTAGGCGGCATAGCCAATATTAATATCGGCGATGACACCAACGGCACGACCCCTATTGCCGCACCGACAAATACCATTGAGCTGCTGGCAAAAAACTCGATTCTTGCTCAGGCATCAGCAACAGGCACACCAACCAGCAGCACGAACTGGATCTCTGATAACTACATTCATTTTGTCCCCGCAGCGGTTATCTCTCCCGATATCTCGGGATTGCAGGCCGTGAGTTCGGAGTACAGTGACAGTATTACGCTGCCGAATTATATCCAGGTTGGGCCACAGGTTATTTTGGATCCCCTCCAACCCTCAATTACCTTCACGATTAATTCCGCTCAGGATATTGCCACCGTCAACGACTTTTTACTGGGCCAGGGGGCGTATGCGGGTCGACAAAGCCAGGTTCAGCTTTGGTTAACCGGCGGAGTACAACTCCCGCCTGAATTCGGCAGTATCGTTATTGATTCCAGCACCATCGCTCAAAATACTTACAACGGCATCATTGAAGAGTTGCTGGGCGATGAGCAACAGAACCGCGTTAACTTGTCTTACCATGTCTGGAATGACCAACTGGCGCATACCAATAACGCCACTCTCTCCACAGGCGATCTGAATGTCATCTACGCCACGGGTGCCAACGCCTCCGGTACCGTGACCGCACAAGGCAGCCTGGGGGTTGACGGCGCGTCAGCCGTGATGCGTGGCGATAACAACGCCGTCCTGACCAACAACGGCGCGATTAATGCCTGGAGCAGCAGCGGGTCCAGCCCGACGGCTATTGCTATGAAGGTCACTGACGCCACCGCGTTGAACACCGGAACGATAAACGCAGGCCTGTTTATTGAAAAAGATGAGACAAATCAGAATGTCCATAACCAGGGCAGCATCGGTATTCAGGGTCTGGGAGCCAGTACGGTAAACAACGAGGGATTTATCAACATCGCATTGACCGACGGCAGTTCAGCCAGCGCTGTTGGCCTTCAGGCGCGAGGAACCACATCGGCAACCAGTAGCGGCACCATTGCCTTAACAGGTAACAGTTTTAACGCCGATGGGCGAGCGTCCGGTTATGCCGTGGATATTGGCGATGCCGCAACCTTTACCAACGAGGCTTCCGGAAATATTTTTATTGGCAGCACGCCCATTACCGCAACCAAAGTTTATACGCCGGTCTTAATGGTGGGCGGACAGGCGCAATCGGCGGGTATTGTGACCAGCAGCACCGGGAACGTCACCAACGACGGCACCATTACGCTCGGCGCGCAAACCCGCAATGCAGTCGGGATGCTGGTTAACGGCGCAACAGGCCAGGTCACCAACAACGGCATCATTAATGTGTTTGGGCAACTGGCGGGCGGGGCCGCTGCGCCTAACTATGGGCTTTCCGTTATTGATACCCAAAATGTCACCAATAACGGGTTCATTAACGTGTTTGGTGATAACAATGCCGCCATCAGTATTCTGGCCTCCACTCAGGCTGCCACCGCCGTTTCTACAAACACCGGGATAATAACCGTTGGGGCTGCCGGAGACGCAGGCGGCTCCGATAACAACCCACTGACCTACCGTAATTACGCGGTCTATGCCGAGGGGCTAAAAGGTATCCAGGCCACCGCGAATATTGATTCAACGATGAATCTCCTCGCCGCGGGTGCCATTGGCGCTCATGCCCGTGGTAGCGCCACGATTAACGTTGGCGCTAATGCTGCGTTGAATTTTAATAACAGCGACCAGATTGGCTATTACGCCTACGGACAAGCCGCTCAGATAAACCTCGCCAATGCGGTCATTGATGATAACGGCCAGACGCACGCGTTCCTGTTTCTTATCGACCACGGTGCCACTTTCGACGGCGATAGCGGCACGTCGGCGGGTGCTTATCAACTCACCCTGACGGGCGATCGCTCCATTGGGGTGTTTGCGCATGGTCTGGACGATGGCCCGGATGGGCAAGTCGGTACTGGCGACGATGTGCTCACAACCCTCAATACCGGTGCGGCAACCATCAACGTGAATGGTGAAAATGCGGTTGGCGTAAAAGTGACCGGCGGCGCACAAGGCACGATCAACGACGGCGGGATCATCCTCAGCCACGACAATACGACAGGCGTCGTCATTGACGGGCGTGTTTACACCATTGATGGAAACGTCAGCAACGCAGGTGACGCGCGTAGCACGCTGGTCAACTCAGATGTCGCCATCACCACCAGTGCCGCACAAAGCGGCATTACCGGTTATGACGTGTCTTACAAAGGCCAGGCCACGCTCAACGGTGCGGGCATTAATCTGAATGGCGATAACAGCACCGGCCTGCGGTTGCATGACGGCGGTATCGGTATTAATAACGCGCCAATTAGCGTTTCAGGCGCTAACAATATCGGCGTCCATATTCAGAACCAGGGCACGCTGACTAACACCGGGGCTATTACGGTGAGCGGCGCTCCCGGCAGTGGCAATGTGGGCGTGAAGGTTCAGGGCGCGGGCGCTCAGGTGACACAGTTGGGTAGTGTCACCGCCAATGGAGGACTTGCCGCCGTTCAGCTTATCGATAACGGCGCAACGCTTGCCATCAGCGGTGCAGGCAACCACATCACCGCCAGCGGTGGCGCGGACGGTATCCGTATGGATGCGGGTGCGGCGTCCCTCACTGCCAGCAATACGGTGATTGATATTTCTGGTTCGGGCGCGGGCATCAACAACAACGCTTCCACCTCAAACATTAACCTGAATACCGTGACGATTAACGCCTCAGACGGGCCAGCCATTCGCACCGCCGTGACGTTTAACGCCGAAGGGACAGGAAACATTCTCAACGTTTCTGGCAGCGGTGCAGGTTTTGCGTTTGAACAGGCCGATGGCAGTAATACCACCGGCGATCTCAGCATCGGTACGGGCTACACGATATTTGTACCCGGAACGACAGGAGCCAACGGCAACGGTATTCTGGCAAAAACCAACGGCTCCGTGACGTCCAGCGCCAATATCACCATGGGGGCAAACAGCGGCTCGGCAATCTCAGCCATTGATGCCAGCGCCGTCACTAACGGTGGGAACATCCAAACCACCAGCGACGTGAACAGCAGCGTGCGTGCAGACAACGCCTCATCGTTTACCAACACCGGCACGATTAATTCCACCAGCACCGCAAACACCCAGGCACTGGTGCGCGTGAACGGTGCCGCTTCAGCGCGCACTATTTTGAACAGCGGGACGATTACCGATAGCAGCCAGAATTCAGTGGCCATCGACGCCAGTGGAGCCGCCAATAACACCATCACCAACCAGGGGACGCTGAGTGCTGCCAGCAACACGGCAACCGCCATTTTAAGCGGCAGCGGTAACGATCTGATTACCCTTAACGGTGGCGCGACGCTCGGCCTGATTGCCGCAGGCAGCGGTACAGATACGTTCACCTGGAACAGCGGCACCTTTGACGGCGCGGTAGATTTTACCGGGGCCGATGGCAACGATAAGGCGCTGATTGGCAATGTCGATTTAGGCAACACGCGCCATATCCTGAGCGAGGGCGGCACCAATAATCAGCTCTCGCTCACCGATACACATCTGTGGAACGGCGGCGCAGGCCCGGCATTAATTGGCACGCTGGCGGCGGATAACGTTCTCACCGCAACCAACATCGGCACTGGCTGGAGCACACTTTCAATCAACGGTACACAAGGTCATGTACGCGTAGTCAATGACCTTGTGCTTTCCGGAACGCCATCGATTAGCGTGACGGGCGGAGCCAGACTGCGCACCGGCGACAACGCGGTGACGGTCAATAACGCCACCATCAATAATTACAACGTCAACATTGACGGCCTGGAAAGCCGCATTGTTTTCGATGGAACGTCAGCCGCTCAAGTGTACTCCGGCATTGTCAGCGGAACGGGTCAGTTGAATCGCGCAACCGGCGGCACCACGATTCTGACCGGTGAAAACAGCTATACCGGCGATACGATTATCGATGCTGGCGGCACCTTACAATTGGGTGTGGGGGGTGCCGAAGGCGCACTTTCCCCAGCCACTGACATTATTGATAACGGCATTCTGATCATTAACCAATCTGATGTCGTCAACCTCGGCGGTGTGATTATCGGCACGGGCGCATTCCATCAGGATGGCACCGGCGTCACCCGTTTGACGGGTGCCAACAGCTACACCGGCGTGACACAGGTAAATGCGGGTACGCTGCTGGTCAACGGCAATCAGTCGGCCGCAATAGGTGATACGACCGTTGCAGGAACATTAGGCGGTACAGGGATTATCGGCGGTAACGTCATCTTTACCGGCTCGACCCTGGCACCCGGCGACGGCGGCGCAGGCACGCTGACGATTAATGGCAACCTGACGCTTGCCCCTACCACCAACAACCAGTTTGAGCTGGGGGAGCGTTTTGTACCCGGCGGTACTTTAAACGACCTGGTGAATGTGGGCGGCAATCTGACCCTGGATGGCGACCTGAACGTCACCACGTCGGCGGGCGGGATATTCGCACCGGGCGTCTATCGCTTGTTTAACTACAATGGCTCACTCATCAACAACGGGCTGAGTATTGTGTCGCTGCCCCCGAACAACTCCGCTATTTATAATGTCCAGGTGACGCTACCCAACCAGGTTAACTTAGTCTTAGGCTTTGCGCCGGATACCACGAATCTCCAGTTCTGGGATGGGGATGCCGCGGCAAACCACGGCCCGACAGGTATTGAAGGGAATAGCGTGGTTAACGGTGGGAATGGGATATGGAGCGCAAGCGCAGGCGTCAATGACAATAAATGGACGCTTTCCGATGGTATCGGTAACGCACCGTGGCAGCAGCAGGCATTTGCTATTTTCCAGGGTGATGCGGGCACGGTTGTGGTCAGCAATGCCAATGGCCCGGTGGTGACTTCCGGTATGCAATTTGATACCGATGGCTATTTGCTGACGGGCGGCACGCTGGATATGGCCCGCAGCATTAGCCAAATCCCGACGACGGTCTATGCATCTCAAGGCGAAACGCCGGCGAATGCCTTTTTTGCTATCCGAGTCGGGGCTGGCGGTGCCGGTGCTGACGTGACCACCACCATTAATACCACCCTGCATCAGCCCAGCCCGTCAGAGATACTCAAGCTGATTAAACTCGACCCTGGCCGCTTAATTCTGACCGGTAATAACGATTATGAGGGTGGCACAGTCATTTACGATGGCACACTTAACGTGTCCTCCGACGCCAACCTCGGTCTTGCGGGCACGTCGATTCTGGTTAACAACAATTCCACGCTACAAATCGGTGCGGACTACGCCACCGCGCGGCCAATATTCCTGAGTGCGACCGGCGGCGGGCAGTTCGACCTGTTCGGCCACACCTTTACTCCAACGCTGATTGGCGGTGATGGCGGGCTGACCGTGCTGGACTCATCAGCGGGAACCGATGCCAGTAATCTGGAGCTCAATAACGCCAATACTTATCAAGGCACCACCACCATCACCGGTAAAAATGGCACCGCTGACGTGAACGTCAACGCCAATATCACCGGGGCACTTGGCCCGGCGGCAAGCGTGCTGACGGTCAACAACCAGGCGACGTTGAATTTCAATAACAGTGCATCGGCACAGACGCATACCGTCAACCTCGACAATTCAACGCTGAACTTCAATAGCAGTGCGACGGCGGAAGGCAGCGTGATTAACGCGGCAAACGGTGCCGATGTTAATTTCGCAAGCTCCGCCAACGGCGGCAATTCAGCCATTACGCTGGCGGCAGGCACATCGCTTAACCTGAGTGATACGGCTAACGCCGGTTCTGCGACCGTCGCGAATAGCGGTCTGGTGACTTTCGCCGGCAATGCGCAGGCGCAGAATGCGAAAATCGCGAACAACACGGGCGGCGTGGTGAATATCGCCAGTTCCACCAGTGGTACCACGGTCGGCTCGCTCTCAGGTGCCGGGAACGTTGAGCTGGGCGCACAAACGCTGAGCGAGGGTTCGCTTAACCTGAGCGATATCATCAGCGGCGTGATTTCGGGCGCGAACGGCGGACTGACCAAAATCGGCAGCGGCACATTAACGCTGACTGGCGATAACACCTGGACCGGCAATACTTCCGTGCAGCAAGGCGTATTACTGGTGAACGGTAATCAACAAGCGGCAACCGGGGATGTTACCGTTGATGCCCTTTCCACTCTCGGCGGCGCGGGAACATCAGGCGGCAAAGTCACCGTGGCAGATAACGCGCATCTTGCCGCGGGTGCAGACCTGGCAAGCGTCGGCGTGTTCACGCTTGGCGGTTTGACGCTGGGTAACAATGCTCAGGTCGATTTCCAGTTCGGCCAGGCGTTTACACCGGGCGGCACGCTTAACGATCTGATTAATATTAACGGCGATCTTAACCTCGACGGTAAGCTCAACATCACCCAAACGCCGGGCGGCACCTTCAATGTGGGGCTTTACCGCGTGTTTAATTACACGGGTAATTTGATTAACAACATTATGGATATCGGCACCGCTCCGGACGCGGCCGACGATTTGTATGTCCAGACGTCGATTGCAGGCCAGGTCAACCTGGTGAACAGAACGGGCGTGGTCCTGCGTTTCTGGGATGGTGACCTTACCGTCTCTAAAAATAACGGTGGAATAGACGGCGGTAACGGCGTATGGCAAAACAGCCGCGGTAACGACAATTGGTCAACCGATGCGACTGACCCGGATGGGCTGTTTAACGCCCCCTTCAGCGACGGCTCGTTTGCAGTATTTGGCGGCGAACAAGGCACCGTTACGGTGGATAACAGCCTGGGTGAAGTGCTGATTAGCGGCGCGCAATTTGCCACAGACGGTTATGTCATCAATGACGGAACGATCACCACCAACACCGCCGACACGTTGATTCGCGTCGGCGATGGCACGGCACCAAGTGCTAACTACACAGCAACCATCAACTCGGTCATCGCGGGCTCGGGCGGGATTGATAAAGCCGACGTGGGGACGTTGCTGCTCAACGGCAATAACACCTACAGCGGCGGCACGACGGTTTCTGGCGGTACGTTACAGGTTTCGCAAGATGCGAACCTGGGCAAGATCGGAACAGGGATTACGCTTAACGGCGGGACGTTCCGTTATGGTGCGGCATTCAATACCGACCGCAATCTTACGGTTGCCGCAAACGGCGGCACACTCGATACCAACGGTAATAACGTGTCGCTGCTCGGCGCAGCTTCCGGTAGCGGCGCACTGACCAAAGCCGGTGCTGGCACGTTAACCCTGACCCAGGACAGCACTTACACGGGTGGCACCACCATCAGCGAAGGGAATCTGCAACTGGGTACCGGCGGCGAACAGGGTAGCGTTATCGGCAATATCGTCGATAACGGCGTACTCCAGGTTAACCGTTCTAATGAGCTTGCACTGACGGGCAATATCTCCGGAACCGGTCAGCTGTGGCAGCAGGGTTCTGGCACCACCGTTTTGGGCGGAACTAACACTTATTCGGGTATCACACTGGTGGAACGCGGCACGTTGCAGGCGCAAGGGGCGAACCGGTTTAGCGCGGCTTCAAGCCATATCGTCAGCAGCGGTGCAACACTGGATACCGGAGGTGAAAACCAGACCGTCAACTCGCTGGTGAACCAGGGCACGGTGAACCTGCGCGGCGGCGATGTCGGCTCTACGCTGACGGTCAACGGCGATTATGTTGGGCTTAACGGCGTGCTGAAAATCGCCGCCCAGCAGCATAGCCCAGGCGTGGCTGACCATCTGGTGATTAACGGTGGCACAGCGACAGGCAAAACGTTACTCGATATCGACGTCAGCCAGTTGGGTGAACAAACCGAAGGCGACGGTATTCTGGTGGTTGACGCAGTCAACGGTGCCACCACCACCGCGCAGACCACCAAAGACGCGTTTACCATTGGCGCGGATCATCTGGAAGCGGGCGCGTGGGAATACCGTCTGTTTGCCGGTAACGGGCTGGGAGAAGGCGAGGACTGGTTCCTGCGCACCTCTTATCGTCCTGAAGTGCCGATCTTCGTGACCATTCCGTCAACGATTCGTCAGGGCGATCTGGCGGTACTTGGCACCCTGCACCAGCGCGTCGGTGACGAACAACCGTGGAATACCAGCGTCACTCAGGATAACGACCAGCGCTTCTGGGCGCGGTATATCGCTCAATCCACCCATCAATCGTTTAATGATGCCACCGCGTCACAAACAGACAGCAATATCAACGGCATGCAGATTGGCTTCGATTTGTACGTCGATGAAAACTGGCGTGCCGGGATGTACACCGCCATTGTGGATAACGACACCAGTATCCAGGGCGCGAACTCTGGCGGCTATGGCACTGCGGGGTACAATTCCACCCTCTCCACTTATGTTGCCGGTTATGCGACATATACTGCACAAAGCGGTTTCTACGTCGACAACGTGTTGCAGTATGGAAACCACAGTATCGACCTGAAAAATGCGCAAAATCGCAACAGCTACAGCCCGGACGGCAACAGCTTTGTGGCCTCGGTCGAGACGGGTTACCCGATTCGATTTGGTGACACCAACTGGGCATTTGAACCGCAGGCGCAGCTCATCTGGCAGCACAGCGATTTCGACAGCGTGATTTTGCAGGGCGACGCCAAAACGCGTGCTTCGGTGGATGCCGACGATGCCATCATCGGGCGTATCGGTGCACGCCTCACGGCGGAATATGAAACCGGCGTCGGCAAAGTCAAACCGTACGTGCGGGTTAACCTGTGGCAACAGCTTTCCGACG
Source organism: Buttiauxella sp. A111 (assembly GCF_014189855.1). Taxonomy (GTDB): domain Bacteria; phylum Pseudomonadota; class Gammaproteobacteria; order Enterobacterales; family Enterobacteriaceae; genus Buttiauxella; species Buttiauxella selenatireducens. The sequence continues at coordinate 22,813 of NZ_BJFN01000011.1, read as the reverse complement.
GGCAGGATACCGCCACGTTTGAAAACACCACCAATAACGCAGGTAAATCGGTCATTACCGCAGACCAGAAATACAGCACCACTGAAGCCGCCGTTGGCGCAACATGGACCATTTATAAAAACGCCGAAGCCTATACGGAAGTGGGTAAAATGTGGAGCAACGGTGGCAGCGATACCAGCATCAGCAGCGATATCAATGCGTCAATTGGGATGAAAATTCGATTCTGAGGAATGATAAGTCAGATACACAGCGCGTCATCTGACAAAACGCAAAAGCCCCGCAGTTCTTTGAACTACGGGGCTTTTTGCGAAATAATTCAGCTTAAACAAACGGATGACATTTAAACTGCATCACTCCATTTGAAAACCGACGTTATTTTTTCCACTTCAACGCCATCAACGCTTTTTCGCCATCAGCCAGATATTTAGATTCATTTTTTTCAGTCGTGTTAAACGATGCTACTGCCAGTTTGCCGTTTAAGCTGGTAAACATTATGACATTTTTGACGTTTCCATCTGCAGCAGGCGTCGTCATTTTCAACAAAACCACTTTATGACCATCAATGTCCATGTCATTAAAGGTTGGAGAAAGAGGTGCATACTGTTTCTTCATAACATCAGTAAATTTCGGGAGGTCTTTTTCAGAAATAGCCGATGATGTCATGTTGAAAACAAACGCTGCGGTAGTATCCGCAGTAGAGTATGCCTCTGGTGGTGTCTGCACAGGGAATTTAGTCTTGCGCATTTCATCACTCATTTTTGTATAGCCTGCCGGGAGCTCAATATAAGCTTCCCCATCCAGCACTTTAGTGCCTTGAGTCTCAACCTCCGAACACGCGGTGAGAGAAAACATAACCAGCAAAGACACGCCTACAGCTTTAATAAACGACATAACAACACCTAATTTGAAGAAATAAGACAGTTGCTCACTGCATATCTTCAGCGGCAACTGATTAACAGAATAAATGCAAATTATTTTGCTGGAGGGACACCAAGCCCTCCACAATTAAGCAACCCGACACCTGACAATAAAACACCAGGGAATTACTATCGATTTATTTTATTCCACACACAGAGAAAGTCACTGAGAAAGTGTTTTTCATTTTATTAAAAACACATGCACAGAGGGGAATACACCAGGTTGTTTATGACAACACAGAAAATACCATCATGAGTAATCTATCATTCATACAATAAGTTACACCTATATTAATAGATTCATTTATTTATTTTGATCCTCAATTACTTTTCCTTGTGGAGCTTCCTTCTCTTCTTTTGCTTCTGGAATTGAACCGGCAAGCAATAACATCCACTGTGGCGTTACACTACCCTGTTTATCCTTTGGACCTGACAATATTAGCGACATCATTTTTCGAGCCTGATAACTTCCTCCTGCAGCGGCTAACTTATAAAAATAAATAGCCTTGCTATAGTCTGGGGGTACCGAAGACCCCTTATGGTATATCACGGCCAGACGATACGCAGAGGTACTATCCCCTGCTTCTGCTTTTAAAACGAGCATTGAAAGCTTTGCTTTTATTTCACTTGTCGCAGTATCAATAGCATTATTATTTACATCAGTTTTTTTAGTCTCTTCATTTTCATGAGGTTTTTTTTCTTCTTCCTGCAAACCTCCAGAGACATCTTTCCCTGGATTTTTTTCATCTGCATTCAATAAAAAACCGCTGCTCTTCTTGCTCATATTGACACCATCAACAATGACATCAGCATATGAAATGTATGATGTGAATGCGAATGTAGAAATAAAACACCAGCGCCACCTTTGCAACGCACAACTGCACTGGAAAATCATTATTTAACCGTCCAGTTAACTGTACCAAATGTAATTTCCCCAGTGCTTAAACCTTTAAGGGTGTTTTGCAAAGAGATATTATCAAATGCTGCGTTAACCGAAGTGAAATCGGTTTTAAACAGATCGGGTATCTTTTCTTCTGCAAGTTTCTGTGCTGTTGCTGCGCAAAGCACGGATTCTTGCCCCGGTTTAGACATGGTCAACGCAAACAAATCCGCATTATTATTTGGCGGAATTGTATGTAAACGAGAGGCATCAACCTTTGGTGCAGACTGGAAAACTGAAGGATAAATTTTAGTTAACACCCCATTACTATTCTTATAATAGCAGTACAACCAGGCTTCTCTATTTACCTGCACAGAGAATGCAATGTTTTCATTTACTGAATACTCTTTTCTTTCTGGCTGAAGCTCTACATTTATCATTAAGGGGTTAGTTTCATTAGTCTTTGTATCTGGCCAAATATTGTCGTTATCCTTGTTGCGTTTTTCTGAATCATCCCAACCAATGCTTTTAAAACGACCATTGTTATCAATGGTAACGTAATGGCGCATTATTTTTTCATAGGTTTCAAAATTAGGTATTCCAGTAATCACAATACCTTCATCTTTTTGGAAAGTCAGAATAGCTTGTTTAAGATCCTGAGATAAACCTTCCGTTTCACGAGTGGAAAGATACCCTCCGGAGTGCAGCGCATTGGCAAAAAATTCAATTTGCTGGGAGGAGCTCATCTCCCTGTACCAGTCGTGCATTTCACGCTGAAACTCTGGATGTGTCTGATCCAAAGATAAGCACTGCCAATAAGGAACTTCTGCCCATTTGCCAATGACTTCTATCATTCCTAAGTCAACCAATGCACGCGTTGCTGGTCCAACCCCCTGACTATAAGCTGCGCTCAGGCTAAATTGAGTGCCCGCTTTACTGATTCTGCCACCACCATCCAGTGCATCTCCTTTTCCAGCAATCGCCAGTTCATTCGCGGACTCAATACCAGGCAGAATCGTTCGGGTATCAAAATCACCAAGATGGAGTTCAAGGCTGAAATTAGTCGCAATTAAATCGCTTGTCATGCCTAACTCGAAATCGTCGCTTGCAATACCCAGACCGGTTCCCTTAGTCATCACGTTCTGGTCCATGCTCGTTATCGCGCCTGAAACATACAACTTCGGTTTAGGAATATGCATATCGCCACTATTGAGTAGCAAGGTCGTAATGTTTTGCACGGTATCTTGTTTTAATGGATCTGTTTCAAAATCCACAAATTCGAAAGCATGGCTCGAGCGGGACATTTTAGAAAGTGATGTCACAATCATATCTTTTACTGAAACAAATACCTTTCCTGAAGCATCAGGAATTAACTTACTGGTGATGTAGGTAGACGGCACATTGTTCTTCAGTAAAAGTTTATCCATACAAGAAAGACTGTCGTCAAAATTTGAAATTGAGCGCACAGGTTTCATTAATGATTGATTTTCTACCAGGGAAGTTTCAAAAAAAGGAATCTCCCCGCGAGGCGAAGTATTACAACCATTTAATACGAGGCAAACAATGGATGAAAGAACTGTTTTTTTTACAAATGCCATTAGTTATCCTTGGAACTCTTATCCACAGACATTGATTACATTGCCTGTAACGACCACTACGCTTGGCTGCGTTTTAGAATTTCCCAGTGGATGGGGGTAAGAAGGGTCGGGAGCATTCCCTACTGTTGTTGTACAATTCACACCGCTGCCGATGTTATTGCTTGATTTAACCGAATCCTTTGTTTGTTGCTTGACACCAAATCCTACCCACTTTTTTGCTTCAAGCGATTTTACTGTCGCAGCATCTTTAGGATCTAAAGATTTGCGCTGGACGACACTACTTTGTGCGCAAATAACATCACCTGAAATCGCAAGCATAAAAATAAGGGTAATTATTTTTTTCATTTCCATTACCTCTTCGGAATGCCAGCAATTGAATGCTGGCATTGTCAGACAATTTAGTTACCGACGTTGGAACCTAAATGTTGTTCTGCCGTCGAAGCGGCACCCACTACTGAGTTCGCTACTGCGCCCTGAACGGCAATGGTTTGCGTGTTGTTACCTTTAACGGTCACGTTACCCACGTTTGATGCTAATGATTGTTTTGCTTTTGAAGCTGCCCCAACTACGGAGTTCGCGACCGCACCCTGAACGTTTACCGTCTGTTTATTATTTCCCTTAATGGTGACATCTGCTTGTGCAGTCGTTACAACAGCAGCAGTCATTACTAGTCCAGTAAAGATTGATTTAATTAAACTCATGATTCTCTCTTATTAATTGATAAATTATCGATTGTTTATAGAACTGACATTAATTTCAGATTTAGAGCCTTTGCCCTTTGATACATTCACAACTGAACCGCCAATGGAAACGGTTTGCGACACACCGTCCACAGTAACGTTCTGCTTACCATTCCCTAAAACCGAGCCTATGTTCGTTAACGCAACTCCCCCCTGGTTCGCCTCGCTATAGACACTGCCTTTAACAATGACAACCTGAGAAGAATTTGCACCACATATTCCAGAGAATAAAGAAAGGCCAAGCAAAATTACCGTTGCTTTCCGAAACTTCATTTTTTATTCCATCCGCAATTTATTTGGCGGGCCATTTATATAAACATCTTAGCGCTTATGCAAATGGCAGGAATAACGTGGAAGGTAAAATTTAACATAAACGTCACAATCAAGAATAAAATAGTAAGATCAATCAATTACAATTAATTCAATCCACAAAAAAACTTCTTACGTAACAATTCATAACTTCATTTGAAAGTTTTTTTCTTGTTTTTATTTTTTATAAACCCACACTTCTAATAGACATTGCTTAGACCGAAATCACATTAAATTTCATTTATAAATCATAAAATTAACTCCACACTCACTTTCACCTTCACGGTAAACCTCACTCCAGAGTGATTACAAAACAAACAGATATGTTATTTGTTTGTATTGATTACATCAACTTCCCCTTCAATTTTGCTCGTATCAATAAAATACTTTGACAAATAAAAACGCCATTTATAAAGCCAATTTAAATAAGAACTTTCCCGGTTCAATTGCTCATTACATAAACAAATAATTCTATATTTATCCAGATATGATAGAAATCGTGTTCTCCGCAAGAAATCCCATCAAAAAAAACTCTAAACAAGAGATATTTGAGAAATATCGCGTTGCAATATTCATTTTATGTAGAGTTTTAGCAGTCTCTTAATTCCTGACAGAAATAAACTGCCATTTTTCACATCATAAATCTTCGCAGATAGCTCAAGGAGCCACATAGTTAGAGTCCGACAAGAGAATGCGCTGAGAGGAGGAGGGCTTAACGCGTGGTTTGCCTGAAGCCGGAAATAGCTATTGCCAGTTCCGTCCACAAGCAACCCATCAAAAATATCCAGCAAAAAAGTCGTTTCTTTTTCGGGTTAATTACTCATGATACGGATTTTCTTTTTTGGGGACTTTTTTCCCCCTTACAAAATCATCATCGCACTTCTCTCTGAAAGCCCTCACATGATGACCTTTCTCTTTCCATAAAGTGAAGCATACCTAAGACTTTGTCACCGCTTAACTCAGGAAGTAATGCGCTTTGAAAGCTCGTAATGCTCCACCCAGTACGGGTTATCCAGCGAGGAGATGGTTACGCCTTTGCTGCTTGAAGCATGCATAAATTTGCCGTTGCCAACATAAATGCCAACGTGGCGCTGTTGTGGCGTGGTTTTAAAGAACACCAGGTCGCCAATCTTAAGATTCGATTTCTGCACTTCTGTGCCGTGTTTAATTTGTTCTGTTGTGGTTCTCGGCAAACTGATATGCAGCTTTTTAAAAGCCTCGCGAGTGAACGCAGAGCAGTCGATACCCGCCATAGAAGTCCCGCCCCACTTGTACTTAACGCCCTTCCATTTGCTATAGAATTTAGACACTTTGCTCTGGCTGATATCTGAAGGCCTGAGGGTAAGCTCAGCAAAAAGTTCGTTTCTTGGCAGCGGTTCAGCATGAATGTAATGCGCAAAAAAAGGAGAAATGAGAAACATCAAAAACAATACAAATTTAATCAGACGGGAAATCATTCAACAGTACCCAAGTAGTTGGCACTTGCATCTTTATCTAACGGCCCTGTAGTCATAAAAATCTAGAGTGCGAGACAGAAAGCCCCCTCGTATCTGGGTATAACCAGTCATGTGGAGCGATGTAGACAGCGAGCAAATAATAACCACCGCACTACGTTTTTTCCATACACGTAATTAGAAATGAAAATTCTAATTGTTAAAAAGAAAGGGCGTAATTGTTTCCTGGGATGGCCCATGCCTAACCTGGATTTAATGAGCGTCTTTCGGTCTGAAGAATATGAAATTTTTCTCAAAAAAAAACCTTCACGCATGCATGAAGGTTAAGATGTTCGAAGTTATTTAAAGATACTGAGTTATGCTAGCACTTAGTACCAAATAAAATATGCTTACTTTCCAACTTCTTATTACCATTTTTATAATATACAAATCGTTTACATGTAATCGAAAGGAAACCGTTTTGTGTTTTCTTCCATGGCCCATAAATGGTTTTACCACCACCGCCCGCATCAAATGGCATGTTTTGGGCATAGGCAGAACCCGATGCCAGAACACCAAAAATTAACCCAGGGAGAATGACTGACAGAATTTTACTTTTCATTTAAATATCGTCCTTATACTGTTTATATCATTTTATTATCGTGCGATTTCCACTAACTATTGGATTTCGCATCAACGCCATTAAAGGTATTGCCTTAGCATTTAAACCCAATCGGAATCCATTTTTGCTGTTCTTTTTTACTGCCATTTTTATAATAAATAGTACGAAAACAAACGCTGCCGAAAAGCCCCGTGGGAACTTTCCTCCATGGACCATAAATAGTTTTACCACCACCACCCGCATCAAATGGCATGTTTTGGGCATAGGCAGAACCCGATACCAGAACACCAAAAATTAACCCAGGGAGAATGACTGACAGAATTTTATTTTTCATTTAAATATCGTCCTTAATCTAAAGTTATGTTTAACAGATGTGCAAAAGCGTAGTGCCTCAGCACTAATATCTATATCAGCGTTACTATTTAACTATTTAGCAAGATTGCCAAAACCATACATCTTTAATTTGCTGGTGGTGATATTTTCCATTTTTATAATATTCACGATAGCACATGTGTCTTGTTAGGGGGCTGGCTAATTTTATTCTCTCCCACTTAGTCCAACCTGTTTTCCCTCCCGCAGCCCCAGGACCATCAAAAGGCATATTTTGAGCCTGAACCGGTAACGTTGCCCCTAATATCACACCTGATACGAGCAATGATAATAAAACCTTTTTCATTTCAATTTCTTCCTTTAATTTCAATAGAATAAAAATGGTATACAAGACCACCGCACACGTTAATCGGTGATTTACAGTACGGTTCGTTTACTGACTATTACCCTCCTAGCGCTAACCACAGTTTCATCGTCGAATAAAGATAGTTATATTGCAGTTCAGAAAGCGTCGTTTCACTATTCAGCAAGCTGTCCTGTGCATCCAGCCATGTCTGAAATGAAACTTCACCCGCCAAATATTGACTCTTTGTAAGCGACACTCTTTTTTCAGCCAGCAATGATATTTTTTGTTGTTCATTCTTGCGCTGCTGATAACTCAGGCGTGAAGACATTGCGTTATCCACATCCGACAATGCACTGTAAACTTTGGCGCGAAAATTAAGCGCGGCTATTTGTACATCCACACGGGATTGGTCGATGGTGAGTTGGACTTTATTCCACTGCACAAAAGGAAGCGCTAAAGCTCCCCCCACTACGCTTGCAGGGTTAGCAAACCATTGCTGAAACACTGCATTCGCGGCCCCCAGCGAAGCATCAAGAGTCAGAGAAGGATAAAAACTCAGTCTCGCGGCATCCGAGCCTGCAAGAGCCGCACGCAACTGAGACTCCGCTGAGCTGACATCTGGCCTACGTGATATCACTTCCAGCGGCGTTCGTTGCGCCACAGGCACGTTCTGGCTGGTATCCAGCATTTCCCGCTCCGGGCGACGGTCACCCGGTGGACGATTAAAAAGCAGCGCGAGCGCGTTGCGAGTCTCCTCGCGCTGTTGCTGTAAGGTATTAAGTTGATTCTGTCTTTCAATAACCGTCTGATCAGCAAGTAAGACGTCAAGCTGTGTGACATCACCGGCGTTATAACGTGAAGTGGTTATTTTGACAGTGTCTTGAGCAATCGCTATTCCCTGCTCTTGCAATTTAATTTGCTGATTTAAATTGGCAATCTGCCAATAATACTGTGCGGTATTCCCTATTAGGGTTAGTGCAATTTCTTGCCTGTCTTGCTCTGACGCCTTAGCTTCCCATTCAGCTTGTTCGCGAATTCGGGCTAATTTCCCCCACAGGTCTGGTTCATAACTCAGTGCCAGTGATGTGTTGAATGATTTATTCGACGCCGTGTTGTCATTGAGGTTTTTATTATTATTAACCGTGCTGCTCAGCGTGAAATCAGGAGCCTGGTTGGTGTTGGTTAAACCCGCCTGCAATCTCGCTTTTTGTAACTGCAATCCTGCTTTCGCAAGATCATTATTACTGGTCAGTGCTTGTTCGATAAGCATTGATAGTTGATGATCGTTAAAATTGTTCCACCAGTGAAGATTATTTTTCAGATAGGCAGAACCTGTCACCTCAGCTCGCCATTGAGAAGGAATAGATATCACTGGTTTCTGATAGTCACTTTTTACCCAGGCGCCACAGCCGGTGAGTAAAATAATAAAGAAAAGCGGGAGTTTAATGATTTGCTTCATTCGCGTGCTAATGCCTCTGTAGGTTGAAGAGCAGAGGCACTTCGGGCAGGGAAAAAGCCGAAGCACAGCCCAATGATTGCAGAAGTACCGCAAGCCAGGACCAGAGGTTGCCATGTGAACAATAACTTAATGCTGTCGCTGAGCCCGTTAACGATCAACCCAATAATCAAAGAGAGCCCTATTCCCAGCATTCCACCAATAAGACATATCACCACAGCTTCAATCAGAAACTGGCGCATAATATCGGCAGGTCTGGCACCAACGGAGAGGCGAATACCTATTTCATGAGTACGCTCTATGACAGACACCAACATTATATTCATCACCCCCACGCCTCCCACCAGAAGCGATATTCCTGCAATCGCAGCAATAAAGCGGGCCATGGAATCTGAAGCATCCTGGATAGTTTTTGTCATTTGGTCGTTGGTCAGGGTAAAAAAATCCTTCTGCCCATGAGACTGAATTAATAGCCGTTCAATACTGCCCTGAATCTGTTTAAGTGACTCACGTTCGCCAGCACGAACAAGAATTGACTCGATGGTTATTTCGCCAGAGAGGCGCTCAATAAGCGATGTGTAAGGCATCCATGCAGACAAATTGCCACCAGACCAGGACGTTGTGTTCTGGGAAGCAACACCTGCAACTCTAAATGGAACACCCGATAGTTGAATTATCTGACCGACGGGATTCTCCTGCCGTGCAAATAAAGTTCTGCGGGTTTCAGCATCTATAATCACCAGCGATTCACGCGCTGCAATATCTTGCCGGGTAAAGTTACTGCCCGCGGAAAAATGCATCCCCTGAACACGGAAATAACTATTACTGACGCCAGAAAGCTGAACAGGAACCTGTTTTCCGTTACGGGATATCTCAGTGACTTTGCTCACAACAGGCGAAAGGCTATCAACATACCGCTGTCTGGCTAATAGCTTTACATCCGCGAGGGTAAGCGAGTTTTCAAAATCCGGACGCGGGTTATCCCACCCCAGACCCGGTCTTATTTCCAGGGTGCTGCTCCCCAACTGGCTTATCTGCTGGAGAATATCTTTCTGCGCTCCCTTGCCTAAGGCAATTGAGGAAACAACGGAAGAAATACCGATGATAATGCCCAGCATCGAGAGAAAGGTACGCAGGCGATGGCCCAATAAAGAGTGCAGTGCGCCACGTATCGTTTCACCCAGATTGTGCCAGGCTTTTGGCCGAGCGATGGATTGCGTAATCGGTAATGCCGACGTTATGGGAGTGCGGACGGCATGACGTTCCGATGGCGAATTGATAACGCTTCCGTCACTGATTTCGATAATCCGCTGCGCCTGATTCGCGATTGCGCGATCGTGGGTAACGATAATAATGGTGCGGCCGTCCTGGTGTAATGAATGCAGGATGTCCATCAACGCCTTGCCGTTAGTGCTGTCCAGTGCCCCAGTGGGTTCATCCGCAAGGATAATGTCTGCATCATTCATTAATGCGCGGGCGATACTCACCCGCTGCTGCTGCCCACCGGAGAGTTGCGCAGGTTTGTGATGAAGCCTCTCTTCCAACCCAAGTCGCGCTAATAAAGTACGTGCTCTTTGGTTACGTTCGGCTACAGGCAAGTCTGTATACAGTGCCGGCATGGCAACGTTTTCTGCGGCAGTGAGATACGGTATCAAATGATAACGCTGAAAAATAAAGCCAACGTGCTGGCTGCGTAATTGCGCAAGCTGCTCAGGAGTGGCTGATGGGGTGGCTACGTTACCGAGCTTCATCTCCCCTGATGTCGGCTTGTCCAGACAACCAATAATATTCATCAACGTGGATTTACCAGACCCGGAAGCACCGATAATTGCCACCATCTCCCCGCGCTGGATAGAGAGCGATACCTCTTTTAAAACCGTGATTTTCTCAGTACCTGAGGAGAAACAGCGGGAGATATTTTTAAGCTCGATGGCAATATCATTACGGGTATTCATGCTGTTCACTCTCAGTGTCTGGAACAGGCATCACAATTTCATCACCTTCGGATAAACCCTGTTTCACTTCCGCGTACTCGCCGTTGTTAATCCCGGTCACGATTTCGCGCGGTTCTATTTTTTCATCCACCCTGACGTTAACCACATAGTGATCCGGGCTTTTGGGTTCACCCAACGCATCCGCCGAGATCCTGACAACGTCTTTGGCCTGCGCCGTGATAATAAAAACTTGTGCCGTCATTGAGCTGCGCAATAGGCGAGCCTGATTCGCCACATTGAATTCTGCGGTGTAATAGACGGCTGAACTGGATGGGTTTTGTGAGCCTGGCTGATCATTTTCGATCAATGCAGCAAGTGGAGCTTCCTGAATTTCGCCCATTACGCTGTCAAAACGTTGGCTGGGATTCGCTGCGACATAAAACCATAGAGGCTGACCTGCATGAACTTTCAAAATGTCTGTTTCTGAAACAGAGGCATGAACCGTCATGGTATCGACATCAGCCAGGACTAAAATAGTTGGCGCAATCTGTGATGAAACAATGGTTTGCCCTTCTTTGGTGACAATCCCCAATACCTCTCCTGAAATAGGGGCGGTGATTTGGGTGTAACCCACATTGGCTTTGGCTGTATCTAATGCGGTTTGAGCCTGGACGATGAGTGCCTCATTAACTTTAAGCTGGGCAACTTGAATATCGAATTGTGCCTGGGCATCTTCCAGATTGCTTTTAATACCGGAACCATCGCTGTCTAACGCCAATTGCCGCGTTAAAGCCTGCCGCTTTTGCTTTAATAAGGCCTGTGCGCTTTGCATCTGCGCCCTGGCGCTTTGCAATTCAGCTTCCGATTTCTGAAGTTCATTTTGCTGCAAGGTTGGGTCTATTTCAGCGAGCAGTTGACCCTTTACCACTCGGTCACCTGTTTTGACATGTAGTTTTTTTAGCTGACCGCTGACTTGAGCTCCCACGCTCACCTGTACAGAAGGTTTGAGTACACCGCTTGCCAGTACCGTTTTTTCAATGTCGCCTTTATCGATAGTTCTGGCTAACACTGGCATAGGGTTATCTCTATTGAAGAAACACACGACAGTGATAATAAAAATTAACAGCGCACAGCCTGACACCCACACTCTTTTTCTTTTTTTTAGCAAGGCTGAAGCGTTTATTTTTTCTTTTCCCTCCTCATGAATGTTCATTTGCATGCAACTCTCTAAGCTTCAAAATGTGACAATCACATGTTTGTGCATGCGATGCGGAATATGGCACTGCTCTTAATCCACAGCACCATAAGATAAAATTAAGGGAGTTTTTTATTTAGCGCCTGCACCACAAGTGTCAGTTTTATACTGCACAAGCACTCTATTTTTATTAATCACACATATCCTTATCCTACCGATAACAGCGGATATAAATTATGTTTCTAGCAAAAGCCACCTTTTCTTTGAATTGACAACTTACCGTTTTTGTAACGATATCGTTCATACTTACAGATATTAAGAGAAGGCAGGTAAAGATTCATTTTAGAAACTGTGTACCAGGGAGTCCAGTATCCACCACCGCTGTCAAATGGCATATTTTGAGCGTGGGCACCCACAGAAATAAATAGTGCACCTGAAACAAGCATTGCGGTCATGATGTTTTTCAAAATTCTCTTCCTTGATATTTATGATAACTCGTCAAATTGATAGTTATTTATTATAGAAATGGCAAAAACAAAATACAGGTATAAAATACCCAATAAAAATAACCATAATAAACAACGCAATACTAAAACATCGAATTTAATTGTAAAGAATTAAACTACACGTATACACTTTTTGAGATTCTTCTCGCTTTTATCGCTGACGTTAAAAATAGGTAACAAGAATTCGCTGCAATGACTGACGTAAGGTCGCCAATAAACGTTGCCTTCGCTGTTTTTAGGAATTGTGCTGTATAAATTTAATTTTTGCGCTCTATCATAATCGGGCAGGTTGATACTCCAATTACGAGTTATTGTTTTCTTTGTGTTTGTGTCTTTCCCCGAAATAATCGGGGATTTTTTTTGCTCAAAATTCGCCCCCCCATTCAGCCGCAGCATAAAAAAGCCCCGGGTTTAAGCCCGGGGCAAATATTACCTGCAGAAGTACTGCTTATTATTATTTAAAGCTGTATTTCACGCCGATCATCGCCGCACTGTCGTTGTAACCTTTGTCGCCCACCTGCACGCCAACGTTACCCCACATGTTCAGGTTTTTGTTCAGCTGACCTTCCACACCCACTTTCACTTCACCAATGTTGCGCGTTCCTGCCTGGCTGCTGTTCACGCCGTCAAGCGTTGAGCTGAAGTTGCTGGTGTTGTGGATCCAGTTCGCTTCCACGAACGGCTGGAACTCACGATCTTTACCGTTGTCACTTGCATCATGGCTCTTCAGGTAAGCACGTGCGCCCAGACGCGTCTGCACATTACCGTCGCTGCCCTGCACTTTCGTGCCGTTCGCTTCACGGTGATCGTCAGCTTCCACACCCATCCAGATGGCCTGCGCCTGAGGCTGAATGTACCAGGTGTTGGTGGTGCCTTTGCTGCCTTTGAACTCGCCCATGTTGAAGGTGTAACCGGTTTCTACCGACGCCGTCACGCCCTTCGACTTGTACGATTCCGTCGCCAGTTTCTCACCGCTCACGTGGTTATTGAACCAGCTGTACTGCGCCCACGTATCCACATACAGACCGTTTTTCTCAGCGTCGTTGTCATACCAGGTCGCGTACACACCGGTGCTGTAACCATCAACCGAGCCGTCTGCCGAATAACCGGTTGCATGCGAACGGGTGTTGCTGTGGCTGTTACCGTAACCCGCCATCACGCCCAGGTGCAGGCGGTTCAGACCGTCGGTGCTCCACTGCGCCACGTCGCCACCCATCTGCAACACATAACGGTTGCTCTGGGTCTTCAGCTGGCCGCTGTTATCACGCGAGTTAGTGTGCCCCCCCACGTTGCGCATCCACATGCTCGTCACTTTCTCTTCACCCGTCAGCACGTCCGTGTACTGGGTTTCACCCAGACGATCGTGCAGGCGGTTCAGGAACATGGTGTTGGCTGCCGCCAGGTTCGCCGTGTACGCCGCCGCTTCCGGACGAATAATCAGCTCAGGAGCCGATGGTGCCGCCGGATCGGTTGGGTTCGATGGATCAACCGGCACCGTCGGATCAACCGGTATGCCTGGGTCAGTGGGTTCAACCGGCACGCTGCCATCCACGGCATTAGTCAGGTACCAGTTGGCGTTGTTGCTGCCTTCACCACGTACCAGTGCATAGTCATACGCCCCGGCCACAATACGACCCGCCTGCTTAAACTCACCGTCAGAAGCCCCACCCACGCTGATAAGCTCAATGCCGTTCAGGGTCTGCGCACCGGTGCCGCCCGCGTTGGTCACGCTGACGTTAGTGGTGCCTGCGGTGTTACCCGCAACGACCAGTTTGTCGGTGACAGAACTGTCGTCGCCCAGCACGGTGTTGAAGTTAATCAGACCGTCGTTACCGGTGTAGTTCCCGTTCACATTCAGTACGTTACCCGCCACGCTGCCGTGAGCGATATTCACCGTACCGTTGTTCACCAGGTCCTGACCGACGGTAAAGGTCTGTGCCGCACCGCTTTCATTCTGCGCGCCCACATACAGGGTGCCCAGGTTGTTCACGTTGCCTGCCACACCGCCGTAACCGGCGAGGAACGCATCCTGTGCCACGTTAACTTGCGTGCTTGCCAGTGTGACCGGAGCCGCTTCGCTGCCCAGCATCAGACCGCCTGCCTGGATATCCGTCAGACCGGTATAGGCGGCATTGCCGGACAACGTAACCACGCCAGCGCCCTGTTTGGTCAGGTTGCCTGCGCCACTTAGGTTGTTGGTCAGCGCCCAGTTATCGGCCGCATTCAGTACCAGTTCGCCTTCGTCAGCAATGTCCGCAGTACCCAGTTGCTGTGCCGCCGTAGCCGTCAGTTGTGAAGCTGCGTCGATGTTAAACACACCGCTGAAGCCGCTGTTATCACCACTCAGTGCAAGCTGGCTGTTCACCAGATCCACGCTGCCTGCAGTAGCAGACAGTGCACGAGTCGCTGCTGCCACGCCATCACGGATGTTGTTGGCAACGGTACCTGCCGCATCACTGAACATCACTTTACCGGCGTTGACGATATCGCCCACACCCAGACCCGCGGCGTCATTCAGGGCAACTGTTGCCCCGTTTGCTACGGTGGTGGTTGCGCTCAGGCCAGTGTTAGCACCGTTCACGGTCAGCGTATCCGCCAGCACGTTCAGTTCGCCGCTACCTGCCAGTGCGCCGTCAGACACGCCGCCATGGCTCAGGCTCAGCGCCCCGCCGTTCAGGTTAACGGTTGAGCCCGCAGTAGACTGCAGGGAACCCACGGTCTGTGCCTTGCCGTTCATGTCCAGCGCCGTATCCGCTGCCAGAGACAGCACATCGGTCTGGCCCAGTACGTTATCGGCAATCATTTTCAGGGTGCCGGAACGAATATCGGTGTTCCCGACATAATCGTTAAGCGTGTTAGACAGCGACACGGTATTGCCCGCGCCAGTATCAATCGCCAGGTCACCGGTACCGGTGATTTTCGCGCTCAGGTCAGCCGCGTTACCGCTCAGGCCTGCCGCATTCAGCGCCAGTGCATCAGCACCCGCCGTCAGCAGGTCAACCTGGGTCAGACCGTAGCTGATGTACAGGCCGTCAGCCGCATCACCGCTGGTCAGACGGTAGTCATAGGTGCCTTTCGCCACCGTGTTACCGTTCTGGGTAATGTCTGCTGTGGTGCCATCGCTGATCACGTTGCCATCCTGGTCTTTCAGCACCAGAGCGCCGCCGCTGCCGATAGTGGCAGTGGCAGTGGCAGTGGCAGACGTCGCCAGTTGTACCATCGCGTTGGCATCGTCCTGCGCCAGAAGATCAAGCAGTGTCGGGGCCAGTGGGTGATCGTTGCTCACCGTACCGACAGCGACCTGCACGGTACCAGAGCCACTCAGATCCATGGTTTTGGTGGTGTGTACGCTGCCTTTGGCCACGGTTTCACCCGGTGTACCGCTGTCAAATTCCAGCGTACCGCCGTTGAACTTCAGGCCGCTGATGGTCTGCTCGCCGTCACCCACGTGTGTGGTGCTGCCGTTATCCAGACGCAGAGTTGCATCGGACAGAGCGGTGGTGTTCAGACCCGCTAACTCAAAGGTCGCATCCGCCAGCGCCACTGTTCCGGCAAATTTGTCCGCTGCGTTGTTGGCCGTGAAGTTAAAGGCTTTATCGCCTTCAGGTGCCAGTTGAACCTGCAGCAAACCGCTGCCGCTTAAGTGGCTGTTAAAATCAACGTTATTAGCGTTCAGAATACGTAGCGCACTGTCAGCTGCGATCGCAAATCCGGTGCCTGCTGCATCATTCTGCGCATCACCCAGCGGCAACAAGGTGTCTTGCAGCGTCAGGTCTGCCGCGTCTGATAAATTGATTATTTCAAACTGTTTAAGTGCTGCAACATCTGTCAGCACATAAGACGAATCCACCATATTGAGCGCGTCGCTACCTGTGCCGCCTGTCAGGGTATCAAACACCCCTGTTACGGCTGATTTCAGGTGATTCAGGTTAAAGACGTCATCACCGCTACCAGTCGTGAAATCAGTCCCTTTACTGCCTTTTTCCAGATTGACGGTGTTGTTACCTGCCATCAGGTTGACATGGCCCTGAATGACGGCATCTTTCAGGTTGGTGAAAGTCACACCCGCGCCGGTCAACGTTTCCACCGCTTTCTGGGTTTTATCTGCTGCCAGAATTTTGCCGCTGTTGTTAAAGGTGGTTACCGCACCGTTATCAATATCCACCACGCTGCTGGCTAAAGATGTGGAGGTCAGTACACCCGACTGGTTAACCGTCTTCGTGCTGCCTTTGATTTTAAGCGCTGATCCACCGGCGTTATTTTTGACATTGACGCTGACGCCCGTATCCAGATCCTGAGTCGTGTTGGTGACCAGACCTTTGCCGTCTGCTGAGAGCACATCGATGACCAAATCCTGAGATTTCGACATATCCAGCTTATTACTGGTGGTGTTGCCGTTCATGCCTTCAAACAGAATCCCGGTACCGCTGCCGCTAACGGTGATCTTACCGCTGTTCGTGTCGGCCAAAGATACGGCGGTATGCACGCCGTTACCGTTACCCACGCTAATAGTGGTGTTACCGAGCTTAATCCCGGTGACACCCGCCTGGTTTTCGATCCCGCTACCGGTCCCGCTGGCATCCATATTGATCGTGGTATCTTTTACCGTCAGCCCTTTAGCCCCGGTCCCCAGCAGGATGCCGTGCGCGGTACCAGCCGCAGCAGTGCTCCCACCACCTGTCAGGTTCAGGGACGCGCCGTTATCAACAAGATACGCTGCGGTGCCGTTAGTCGCATTAACAGTAGAAGTATTGGAAATCGTGGATGTCGCCCCAGTGACGTGAACCGCAGTCCCGTTAACCGAAATATCACCGCTATTATTGAGTGTGCCGCCATTAACCAGGACACCCGTGCTGCCTGCAGTACTGAAATCTATCAGCCCAGCATGGTTCAGGGTGCCACCATTAAGCGCTTTATATCCGTAAGCGCCTTCGGCCATTTCACCGCTGCTGCCAAGCAGTTCAGCGTAGCTGGTGAGGATCGAATTCCCTTTTTTGTTTGTGACTAATGTTCCGGTGAGATCGTAATAGTTTCCGTCAACGATTCCCGCAGTCGCACCCTTACCCTGAAGTTTAATCGTTACATCAGACTCTAACGTTCCACTCGCGCCACCTTCAACTTTGATGCCGGTGCTATCTTCTCCCGCAGCCGTAAAGCCAAGACCGGTTGCATGTACGTCGCTGCCTTTACCGGTCACCTGCATCACCACACTATTTTTGCCAGAAGCGGTGATCATTGCCTGTACAGGCGTTGTGCGTGCAAATGTGGCGCCGTCCTCAATGCGGAATAGCATTGAGTCGTCGGTAGCAATATCTACGCTGCCACGATCGGTACTGGTAATTTTGGTCCCGGCACCCGAAACGAAATAACCAATTTGTTTATTGCCTCCAGCAAAAGTCATGGAAGCATCGTCAGCAATAGTTAGTGCGCCTTTGTTACGCGCATGGACGCCAATCGTTCCGGCACCATTAAGATTGATCTGCCCCGAAAACTTCCCTCGAGCCGTAGCGCCATCAATAAACATTCCGTAGTTCGCTTCGCTCGAAACAGGATCAAGTCCACCGTTAATATTGATCGTGCCGCTGTTTTCAGCTGCGCTGTTGGTCGTAATTTTCATGCCATAGGCATTCACACCATTGAGGTTAATGGTGCCGGCATTGACCACATCCGTCGCGGCACTTTGGGCAAGCATGCCAATATTGACCGCGCCACCAGAGGTATTACCGTTAACATTTATCGTGCCCTGGTTCAGCGAGTGAGGATTAACGCCCTGGGTCGAAATTGCCGTGGCGTTACGGGTTAATGAACCAATGGTAATGGTCCCATCGGCCATATTAGTGAAATGACCATACGAGACATTGGCACCGACCGAAGGTTGGTTAATAGCGATATCTGCCGTGATATCAGTCGTCTTTCTTTGCGACTCGCGGCCAATGTAGATCTCACCCGCATTTTTTACCGTCGAGTTACCATTTACCACAAAGCCATAGTTATACATGCCCGCCAGCGAGTTTTGAGCATCCGGTGAAGTGGAGATATTCAGTGAACCGTTATTGGTAAAAATCCCCCCGGTGCTGGCAAAAACGCCCATATTGGTGGTCGACACCCCATGGGATGCCAGGTTGATGACCCCATTATTCACGCCTGTAGAGCTATCAAAAATTCGCAGACCATACAAACCATCGCCCCCCAGGTTGCTCAGAGTATAAGTACTGCCGTCTGGGAGTTTGTAGTTCAACATATCCGGGTTAGTCCCAACATCGACGACACCATTGTTAATCACGCTGGTGCCAGCACCCGTCGCCATAATCACAGCCGAACCATAAACTTTGCCGCTCACGCTACCTAATACGCCGTCGTTTACCAATGAAGCCCCATTCTCAACGCGTACCACGCTAATATCGGAATTCACGATTTCGATGTTTGAGTCTTTGCTTATATTTATTTTTGCCTGTGCGCCATCCCCATGAATATAAGCCACTTGATCAAAGCGAACGATCGCATTGACGGCATCATCAGGTGAAATATGGGTATCAACAAATATTTGGCGTGGTGTGTTATCCCAGGCCTTTAACAGCTCGGCGGAATATTGCGCTTCCGTTAATTTCCCTTGCTGTACCGCAGCAATCAAGTCGCTATTATATTGTTTGAATTCAGCGATGTTTGTGACATTTCTTTTCCCCAGCACGCTGGTGAAGGATCCAACAAAGGTATCTGAGGTAAAGTTTGCAACATATTTTGTGGGGTCTTTAATATTGCTGGCGTTATTACCCGCAATGACGACCGTTTTGGTATCGTAATTTAACGTCGAATTTGCATCTACCAGAAATGCTGAGGAAGTGGTTGCGCCCGGCGTCGTCCCTTTCAGATAAGCATAAAAGCGTGATGACGAATCATTCGTCCAGTCTGCGGTCTCTTTAGCAACCTGTACGGTCAACTCACCACCGTCTTTCACCTGCCAGAGGTTTTTATCGACATATTGCCCGTTTGCGCCAACAGCAATACTCGGCGCAATGCCGATAGACGCCGCAGATGAACTGGTCATTTTGCCATTGTCATAGACGCGGACAGTCACCGTATTATGGGTAATAGGGTCGATGTAAGAGACCGTTTTCGTCTGGTCGCCAATTTTGAATACGTTGAGATCAACATAGCTTGCCTGCTCGGGCGTCACTATCAATCCCTGGTCACGGGCCTGCCCCAACGTCATGAGTTCATATCCCATATGACCTGAATTAATCATGCCAAATGAACCGGTCAATACGTTGAATCCGTTTATAAATCTACCCACACTGGCATCTTCAGGTCGGGTTTCCTCGACGGTTATTTCAATAGCATAGGAAGGAATAGCAAATAGCTGCGCCACGACGAGCGCTAAAAATTTACGGGAGCAAGTACCCATGCTGGTTAAGCGGGTATTTTTCTTACCGTCATTAGATGACGTGCTTTTTACCTTGCCACAGCGGCGAGCCAATTCAGACGTCACAACAAAACATTGCAAGCAATGATTCCATACAACATTGAAAATTTTATTCATTTTTCACTCACATAGTAATATTGCGATGCGGCAAAGAGTAAATACGCACGACTCTGGAGGTATTTTCAGAAATGAAAACCCCGCACCATGGATGATGATTAATTAGATGTCACAGCCTAAAATTTGAGAAAAGCGGTCCTTAACACGCAATAAAATAAGCGCTTAGCATTAGAGCCATCGTTATAACTGAGTGAAAACACCCAGGAGATTGCGGTTTTATTGAATTAGGAGAGGCTGATTTATTCACACAAATCAGTCAATATGACAGAGTTCGACCACAAACATTCATGGAACCAATAATAGATAGAATAGTTCAAACAGGCAATCAAATTGCATTTTCTATTTTTCGAAATAAACAGCCCACACTTACTGCTTTTGTACTTGTTTTAACCTTGTGAAATTGCATTCACGTGCATCTGTGATAAATAAAAAAAGCCCCGTGTTTTACGACGGGGCTCTTCTACGAGGCTTTACAACTGTCTATTTTTATTCCTGACTCGAAACACTCTTTAACGGATATTTAACCCACAGGCTGTTTTCCTCGAACATGTTTCTATAAAATCTGGATATTTCATACGATGACTCAGCATACTCAAGGCTACGCCCCAGGAAAAAGGCGATAAAATAGTCCTTCCAGTCTGCGTATTTTTCTTTCGCCTGACGCTGTGCTTCATTTATATATGACCAGGCTTCGTCTTCAGTAATATAGCCTAACGCCAGACTACACCTGGCCAGAAATGCTGCACGTTCAAGATCCCACGCTCTCAGGTCCGTGTTTACAGACAGGCTATCGTCATAGTCAAGATCGGTTTTAAATGCCGTCGTCGCGGCCTGGTAGTTATTAATCGAGGAACGGACCTCTTCGGCTGTCTCCTCTGTGTCCTGAATATCCTTGTTTCTTAGTTTTATTAACAGATTTTCTGAATATGCTCTCCACTCTGTCTTTTCTTCCGAGTGATGCAATAATCCCTCAATAGTGGAATGAGCACTTTGGCTATCGTTAATATCCCATTGAGCAGCTAAACCATCAGCCGTTTCGTCTAATTTACGCACCGGTAAAATGCCAGGAACCTCACCTCTCTGCCGGGTTAACAGGGCTCCGAACGCAAGCAGGCTCTCCTTTTCAGGTGGAAGTTGATGCTGGCTATAAAGTTGCTCTTTCTCTTGTTCCTCTTTTTTAACACTACGAACAAACTTAACGGCAAAATAAGTAATCACGGATATTATCACCACCATGATAATAATTAATTTCTGCATTTCTGATTCTCCAAATCTTGATGACAGGCAGTTTTAAAACAAATACTTAGAAACTGGATGGTTTGCTGTTATTGATTGATTTCAGCCACCCCGTTTTGTCTCACTCATTGAAAAAACAAGCTGTAAGCATTAAGGCCAAACAAATACACAACACAGAATATGATGATTCATTTTATTTAATTCCTGATTTTATTGAGTTAAAAAAGCCCCGGGTTTAAGCCCGGGGCAAATATTACCTGCAGAAGTACTACTTATTATTATTTAAAGCTGTATTTCACGCCGATCATCGCCGCACTGTCGTTGTAACCTTTGTCGCCCACCTGCACGCCAACGTTACCCCACATGTTCAGGTTTTTGTTCAGCTGACCTTCCACACCCACTTTCACTTCACCAATATTGCGCGTTCCCGCCTGGCTGCTGCTCACGCCGTCAAGCGTTGAGCTGAAGTTGCTGGTGTTGTGGATCCAGTTCGCTTCCACGAACGGCTGGAACTCACGATCTTTACCGTTGTCACTTGCATCATGGCTCTTCAGGTAAGCACGTGCGCCCAGACGCGTCTGCACATTACCGTCGCTGCCCTGCACTTTGGTGCCGTTCGCTTCACGGTGATCGTCAGCTTCTACACCCATCCAGATGGCCTGCGCCTGTGGCTGGATGTACCAGGTGTTGGTGGTGCCTTTACTGCCTTTGAACTCGCCCATGTTGAAGGTGTAGCCGGTTTCTACCGACGCCGTCACGCCCTTCGACTTGTACGATTCCGTCGCCAGTTTCTCACCGCTCACGTGGTTATTGAACCAGCTGTACTGCGCCCACGTATCCACATACAGACCGTTCTTCTCGGCGTCGTTGTCATACCAGGTCGCGTACACCCCGGTGCTGTAACCGTCAACCGAGCCGTCTGCCGAATAACCGGTCGCATGAGAACGCGTGTTGCTGTGGCTGTTACCGTAACCCGCCATCACGCCCAGGTGCAGGCGGTTCAGACCGTCGGTGCTCCACTGCGCCACGTCGCCCCCCATCTGCAACACATAACGGTTGCTCTGGGTCTTCAGCTGGCCGCTGTTATCGCGTGAGTTAGTGTGACCACCCACGTTGCGCATCCACATGCTCGTCACTTTCTCTTCACCCGTCAGCACGTCCGTGTACTGGGTTTCACCCAGACGATCGTGCAGGCGGTTCAGGAACATGGTGTTGGCTGCTGCCAGGTTCGCTGTGTATGCACCCGCTTCCGGACGAATAATCTGCTCAGGAGCCGATGGTGCCGCCGGATCGGTTGGGTTCGATGGATCAACCGGCACCGTCGGATCAACCGGCACTGTGCCATCAACGGCGTTGCTCAGGTACCAGTTGGCGTTGTTGCTGCCCGCGCCACGTACCAGTGCATAGTCATACGCCCCGGCCACAATACGCCCGGCCTGCTTAAACTCACCGTCAGAAGCCCCACCCACGCTGATAAGCTCAATGCCGTTCAGGGTCTGCGCACCGGTGCCGCCTGCGTTGGTCACGCTGACGTTAGTGGTGCCTGCGGTGTTACCCGCAACGACCATTTTGTCGGTGACGGAGTTGTCGTCGCCCAGCACGGTGTTGAAGTTAATCAGACCGTCGTTACCGGTGTAGTTCCCGTTCACATTCAGTACGTTACCCGCCACGCTGCCGTGAGCGATATTCACCGTACCGTTGTTCACCAGGTCCTGACCGACGGTAAAGGTTTGTGCCGCACCGCTTTCATTCTGCGCGCCCACATACAGGGTGC
>NZ_BJFN01000010.1 GCF_014189855.1 Buttiauxella sp. A111 | reverse complement strand
TTTCAGAGTCAAGCGTTTATTTTCGCTTTTCGTCTGACTGACGGGCCGGTTTGTAAGCCGTTGTGCCGTGTCAGTGGAGGCGCAGTATAGGGATTTTCTGGAAGCTGACAAGTGTTTATTGCAAAAATATGACTGGCCGTGTTTTTTTTCATCAAAATGGGTATTTTGGACACTATTTGCTGTTTAAGTGTACTAACTCCTGAGCAAAACGCGCTACCTGAGGCCAATCGGTGTAGACAACTTCTTTACTAATATCTGTTTCGCCGCCCGTCATCTTCATAATCAAGCGAATCATTACGCGGTCGTACCACTGATAGCGTGGATAACGAAGCGCACCAGCAAACACAGCACAGTGATTTGGCTGCCATGGTGAGGTCAGCAAGAACTTGCGCGTATAAGAGTTAGTTTGTGGAGAACGCTTCTCAGGTTTACGTGCAACCAGGTTTACTGAAAAGAAAGCGCTGGGGATGGTATTCAGCGCTTGTTGATGCTTTTTCACAAACGCAGCCACTGAAGAATGGAAATGCCCATAACGAATAGACGCACCGATAACGACGCGATCATAGTTTCCCCAGGCTATATCGCCAATGCGATGCAGGTTAACGACATCACTCTCGACGCCCAGCTCTTTCAACTCAGATGCTATATAAGAAGCAATCTCGCGAGTTTGACCATCACGGGTCGAAAATAGAATCAAAGTTCTCACAACAGGCTCCGGTTACTCTCGCCAGAAAGTTGGCGTAAACAGTACGAGTAAAGTAAACACTTCAAGACGGCCAAACAGCATATTGGCTATCAATATCCATTTTGCCACAGGATTCATACTCGCGAAGTTGTCAGCCACGACACCCAAACCAGGGCCCAGGTTATTCAGTGTTGCCGCAACCGAAGCAAAAGCGGAGAAATCATCCACCCCGGTGGCGATAATCGCCAGCATGCTAAGGATAAACACCAGCGCATAGGCCGAGAAGAATCCCCACACAGCCTCAAGGATACGTTCAGGCAGCGCACGGTTCCCAAGCTTAATGCTATACACCGCATTAGGGTGCACCAGACGTTTCAGCTCACGATTACCTTGTTTGAACAACAGCAGGATGCGAATAACTTTCAGACCGCCGCCCGTTGAACCCGCACAGCCACCGATAAAAGCAGAGCACAGCAATAGCACCGGTAAGAATAGAGGCCAACGCGCGATACTGTCGGTCGTAAACCCGGCGGTCGTCGCCATCGAGACAACCTGGAAGAATGCCTGGTTCACCGTTAGCAATGCCGATTGGTAAGTATTATGGAACCACAGTACGAGAGTACAGATAACAACCAGGGTAAGTTGCACACCAATAAACATGCGGAATTCAGGGTCGCGCCAGTAGACTTTTATATTACGCCCACTTAATAAAGAGAAGTGCAGGCCATAGTTACAACCTGAGATCAGCAGGAAGATGGCAATAATAGTATTAATTGTTGGGCTGTCGAAATAACCAACGCTTGCATCATGCGTGGAAAAACCACCAATCGCGATAGTCGCAAAACTATGACCTATCGCGTCAAATGCTGGCATACCGGCAAACCAAAGCGCCAACGCACACGCGACGGTTAACAAGACATAAATGATCCACAGGGTTTTTGCCGTATCAGCAATACGCGGGCGCATTTTGTTATCTTTCAGCGGCCCAGGCATTTCAGCGCGATATAACTGCATCCCGCCTACACCGAGGATTGGCAGAATGGCGACGGCGAGAACAATGATTCCCATACCGCCAAACCACTGCAACATCTGCCGGTAAAACAGAATGGCATGTGGGAGCGAATCAAGCCCGACAAGGGTCGTCGCACCGGTAGTGGTCAAGCCCGAGAACGATTCGAAGAATGCGTCGGTAATGGTAAGATTCGGCTGTTCAGCGAAGATAAATGGCAACGCACCCACACTCCCCAGCACCGTCCAAAACAGTACGACAATCAGGAAGCCTTCTCGCGGTTTGAGCTCACTTTTTTGCCGCCGGTTTGGCCACCACAGAAAAGAACCAATGGTCAGTGCGACGAAGAAAGTCTGGGTGAAAGCTCGGCCTGCACCATCGCGATAAATTAAAGCTACCAACCCTGGAATAATCATGGTCACGGAAAATAGAATGACTAACAGACCAACGATTCGGGTTATGGCGCGAAAATGCATTTCAGCCGCTTCCTTAACTATCAAAAAATAACGAGAGGGAATTATTGTTCAGCCGGCAATAGATGCAATGCACCGCGGCTAAAATCAGCAAGTCTGACTGAAAACTCAGCCAGTTTCGCGTGTGGTAACGCGATACGTAATAATACAGATGCTTGAAAATCACTTTGCACGAGAACTCCGTTGCACAGTTTGAGCAACGCTTCGATTCCCGCAAGCTGCGCATAGTCGCACTGCAAAGTATATTCGGTTAGCGGGATTTTGAGCAAAGTAGGCAATTGATTTAATGCCATCTGCACTCCACCACCGTAGGCTTTCACCAAACCGCCCGTACCGAGTTTTATACCGCCAGAGTAGCGCACTACCACGGCGGCAATTTCCCCGATGCCGCTCCCCATAAGCTGGGCGAGCATTGGTTTTCCAGCGGTTCCTGCTGGCTCGCCATCGTCAGAGAAACCTAACTGCTGCGAATCATTGGGAGCACCAGCCACCCAGGCCCAGCAATGATGCCGGGCTGCCGGGTGTTCAGAGCGTACTTTTTCAAGAAACTCTTTTGCTGCTATTACGCCGGTCGTATGAGCAACCAGCGTAATAAAACGGCTTTTCTTAATTTCCTCACTGACCATTACGGATTCAGCAGGAATCAGCCAACTATCCATTACGCCAGTTTCAAATCGCGCGTCATGTTTTCAATGCTATTTTCGTGAACAATCACATTGTCTTCAATACGAATGCCGCCGAACGGTTTCAAGGCTTCAATACGCTGCCAGTCAAAGTGCTTGCTGTACTGCCCTTCGCGCCACGGTGCGAGCAAAGATTCAATAAAGTAAATACCAGGTTCGATAGTCAATACCATACGTGGTTCCAGCACACGGGTGCAGCGCAGGTAAGGATACTGCGACGGCGCTGCCAAATGCGTACCGGAATCATCTTGCATAAAGCCAGCGACATCATGCACCTGTAAACCGAGCGGGTGAC
The DNA here is from genome assembly GCF_014189855.1 of Buttiauxella sp. A111. GTDB lineage: Bacteria > Pseudomonadota > Gammaproteobacteria > Enterobacterales > Enterobacteriaceae > Buttiauxella > Buttiauxella selenatireducens. The sequence continues at coordinate 83,849 of NZ_BJFN01000010.1, read as the reverse complement.
CCAAACCATGCGGCATAAATGGGCCCGTAATCCCGGATTCAACCATTGCTTCTTCGCTAATACCTGTAACCAGTTTATGACGATTCAGCAGCTTAGCGATGCGTTGATGAAACTGAAGATGGTAATCGGTGTAACGCACACCCGCTTTCAGCGTATCAATCAGTGCAAGTTGTTCGCTATTAACATCTTTCACCAATTGAGCATAATCGTTGTCGCTTTTAGCCGACCAGGTACGCGTTAAATCAGCGGCGTAACCGTTGTATTCCGCACCCGCATCCAAAAGGAAGCTACGCACTTCGGAAGGCGCACGGTTATCAAGTTTGGTGTAGTGCAACACAGCTGCGTGCTCGTTGAGCGCCACAATGTTGCCATAGGGAACATCAGTATCGCGGTGACCCGTTGCGGTCAGATAAGCCTGATTGATATCAAACTCACTCATCCCGGACAAAAATGCTTCGTGTGCTGCTTGATGACCCACTACCGCCGTTTTCTGCGCTTCGCGCATGCAGGCCAGTTCATAATCAGTTTTATAAGAACGATGGTAATGCAGGTAATCAATGACCCCTTTCGGGTTGATGTTCGTGGCTTGAATATCAAGCTGCAATGCACGCTCAGGCACCGGCCCAATATAGCCGATGTTGCTACGTGCCGCAGGAAGCTGGCTGCCTATGCCATCCGCTTTTGGCAAAGCAATCACATCAATTTCGTCAGTCCAGAAGGATTCAGGCAACGGTTCAACGTTATGCCAGTAATCAACAGGCAGGTAGAACCATAATTTGGGTTTGTTAACGCCATCCACCAGCAACCAGCAATTTGGCACTTGTGTCACAGGAACCCACGCCTTGAACTGTGGATTAACTTTGAACGGATATGAATGATCATCAAGGAAGACGTTGAAAAGCTCGCCCGAATGAATCAACAGCGCATCTAGATTAAAACGCGCCAGGGCATTGCGGGTGCGTTCTTGCAAGGTTGCCACATGATCTTTATAAAGTGAGGCCAGTGAATCCATGATTTACCCTTCTGTTTTTTTAAACTGAACGCCACGCATCTTAGCACACCGCAAAGTTCGCGAACTTATTTCCAGCGGCTGTGATCATCTTTGCAAATATTTAAAGAGTAATTTGCATTTCATTAACATCAATTCCACACTCCTTTCCATCTGGTACGACCAGATCCCATTGCTGGATTCAGGAGACTGACATGCTCTACCAAGGTGAAACCTTACATCTCGACTGGCTGGAAGACGGCATCGCAGAATTGGTATTTGATGCGCCCGGTTCAGTGAACAAACTCGACACCGCGACAGTAGCCAGCCTTGGCTACGCGCTCGATGTTCTGGAAAAGCAGCCAACGCTGAAAGGCCTGATGCTGACCTCCAATAAAGCCGCGTTTATCGTCGGTGCCGATATTACCGAATTCCTGTCGTTGTTCCTGGTTCCTGCGGAACAGCTGACCCACTGGCTGCAATTCGCTAACAGCGTTTTCAATCGTCTGGAAGATCTGCCTGTCCCAACTATTTCTGCAGTGAATGGTTATGCGCTTGGCGGCGGTTGTGAATGCGTGCTGGCAACGGATTATCGCCTGGCAACGCCAGATACCCGCATCGGTCTGCCTGAAACAAAACTTGGCATCATGCCAGGCTTTGGTGGTTCAGTGCGCTTGCCGCGTATGTTGGGTGCCGATAGTGCACTGGAAATCATCACAGCCGGTAAAGATGTCAGCGCCACTGAAGCGCAGAAACTCGGTTTAGTTGATGGCATCGTTAAAACTGAAAAACTGCGCGACGGTGCTTTGGCAATCCTGCGCCAGGCAATTAATGGCGATCTGGACTGGAAAGCGAAACGCGCACCGAAACTGCAACCTCTCAAGCTGAGCAAAATCGAAGCCACAATGAGCTTCACGATTGCTAAAAGCATGGTGATGCAGATTGCAGGTAAACACTACCCTGCCCCGATGACGGCGGTAAAAACGATTGAAGCCGCGGCAAGAATGGGCCGAGACGAAGCATTACAACTGGAGACTCAAAGTTTCGTGCCGTTGGCGCGTTCTAATGAGGCCCGTGCGCTGGTCGGGATTTTCCTTAACGACCAATACATAAAAGGTCAGGCGAAGAAGCTGACCAAAAATACCGAAACCCCGAAACAGGCTGCCGTTCTTGGCGCCGGGATCATGGGTGGCGGCATTGCTTACCAGTCTGCCTGGAAAGGTGTACCGGTATTAATGAAGGATATTAATGAGAAGTCACTTGAGCTGGGCATGAATGAAGCCAGCAAGCTTCTCAATAAACAGCTGGAACGTGGAAAGATCGACGGGCTGAAACTGGCGGGCGTCATTGCCACAATTCACCCAACACTGGATTACGCCGGTTTTGAGCGTGTCGACGTGGTGGTTGAAGCGGTTGTTGAAAACCCGAAAGTGAAAAAAGCCGTTCTGGCAGAAGTGGAAGATAAAGTCCGCCCGGATACCGTTCTGGCGTCAAACACCTCAACCATTCCTATCGGCGAATTAGCAAACAGTCTGAAGCGCCCGGAAAACTTCTGCGGTATGCACTTCTTCAACCCGGTACATCGTATGCCGTTGGTGGAAGTGATTCGCGGCGAGAAAACGTCTGAGCAAACTATCGCGAAAGTCGTGGCGTGGGCCAGCAAAATGGGCAAAACACCGATCGTGGTGAACGACTGCCCTGGCTTCTTCGTGAACCGTGTTCTGTTCCCTTATTTTGCGGGCTTCAGTCAGTTGATGCGTGACGGTGCTGATTTCCGTCAAATCGACAAAGTCATGGAAAAACAGTTCGGCTGGCCAATGGGTCCGGCGTATCTGCTCGACGTTGTCGGCATTGATACCGCGCATCACGCTCAGGCCGTTATGGCCGCGGGTTTCCCACAGCGTATGCAGAAAGATTATCGCGATGCCGTTGATGCGATGTTTGACGCGGGCCGCTACGGCCAGAAAACCCAGCAAGGTTTCTACCGCTACAAACAAGACAGCAAAGGCAAACCGCGTAAAGAACAGGACGAAACCACAGACAGCCTGTTGGCGGATGTCAGCAAGCCACGCCACAACTTTAGCGACGAAGAAATCATCGCCCGCATGATGATTCCAATGGTCAACGAAGTGGTGCGTTGTCTGGAAGAAGGCATTATTGCAAGCCCGGCAGAAGCCGACATGGCGCTGGTTTACGGTTTAGGTTTCCCTCCGTTCCACGGTGGCGCATTCCGCTGGTTAGATACCATCGGCAGCGCAAAATATCTCGATATGGCTCAGCAGTATGAACATCTTGGCCCGCTCTACCAGGCGCCGGACGGTCTGCGTGCGAAAGCTTCCCGTAACGAGCCGTACTATCCACCGGTCGAGCCTGCGCGCCCAGCCAGTGACCTGAAAAGTGCCTAAGGAGTGATTATGGAAAAGGTTGTAATTGTTGATGCCATCCGCACCCCGATGGGCCGTTCAAAAGGTGGGGCATTTCGTAATCTGCGTGCAGAAGATCTTTCCGCCCATTTGATGCGTGGAATTCTGTCACGTAACCCAGCGTTAGAAGCTGCCGCACTGGATGATATTTATTGGGGTTGTGTACAGCAGACTCTGGAGCAAGGTTTTAACATTGCGCGTAACGCGTCGCTGCTGGCGGAAATCCCGCATTCAGTCCCGGCTGTTACGGTCAACCGCCTGTGTGGTTCTTCCATGCAAGCCCTGCATGACGCGGCGCGTATGATTCAGACCGGTGATGCGCATGCCTGCCTGGTCGGCGGCGTAGAACATATGGGTCATGTGCCAATGAGCCACGGCGTTGATTTCCATCCTGGTTTGAGCCGCAACGTCGCCAAAGCAGCAGGCATGATGGGCTTAACCGCCGAAATGCTGGCACGTATGCACGGCATCAGCCGTGAAATGCAGGATCAGTTTGCGGCTCGTTCGCATCAGCGTGCATGGGCAGCCACAGAAGCGGGCTATTTCAAATCTGAAATCCTGCCGACCAGCGGCCATGACGCAGACGGCGTGCTTAAACGCTTTGATTACGATGAAGTGATTCGCCCGGAAACCACCGTTGAAGGCCTGGCGGCGCTGAAACCTGCATTTGATCCGGTCAACGGCACCGTCACGGCGGGCAGTTCTTCTGCTCTGTCAGATGGGGCGTCGGCGATGTTGCTGATGAGCGAATCACGCGCCAAAGAGCTGGGTTTGAAGATCCGCGCTTATGTTCGGTCTATGGCGGTGGTGGGTTGCGACCCATCCATTATGGGTTACGGCCCAGTTCCGGCATCGCAAATGGCGTTGAAAAAAGCGGGCCTGACTGCCGCTGATATCGACCTGTTTGAGATGAACGAAGCTTTCGCCGCGCAGATCCTGCCGTGTATTAAAGATCTGGGTTTGATGGATAAGATCGACGAGAAGATTAACCTGAACGGCGGCGCGATTGCTCTTGGTCACCCGCTCGGTTGTTCCGGCACCCGTATTAGCACCACACTGTTAAATCTGATGGAACGTCGCGATGCGCAGTTTGGCCTAGCCACCATGTGCATCGGTTTAGGACAAGGTATTGCCACTGTTATTGAACGTACTTAATAACGTTTTTCAAAGTCATTGATGCTGTAGCGCGGCGGCAAATGAGTGAGTCCCAATGAGCTTACTGAAGTAAGTGATTTGGATGAGCGAAAGCAGCCAACAAAGCTACGGCATCAAGGACGAAGAAAAAGAGTTTAGTTGCTGTAGTTCCCGCCTGTCAGGGGCGGGTTTTTTCTTTCTTTTTCTTAACGTTTCGCTCAAAAACAAAAGCCACCGACTATGCGGTGGCCTGTCTGTTCAGTTTGCTCTTAAATAAACGCGAAAGCATCGCCAAACATACGCTCAGCACTGGCACCACGTTCATTACAGAACAGGTCACGCGCAATCTTTGCCATTTCAAAACGCCCGGCAATATAAATATCGTGTCCGGCAAGCGTTCCATAATCCTGCATCACTGCGGTTAACACAGTGCCAGTACGGCCGCGCCAGCCTTCTTCCGGTTGCTCAACTACCGCTTCAACTCGCAGGTTTGGATGAACAACCGACAGCGCTTCCAACTCAGACAAGTCATAAAGATGCTTATCTTCGCGACCGCCCCAGTAAATGGCGATTTCACGTTGTGGATTACGTGCAAGAGCAGTCAGCAAAATCGAACGTACGTAAGAGAAGCCAGTCCCGCCCGCAATCAAAATTAACGGACGATCTTCGTCTTCACGCAACCAGGCATCGCCGTGCGGAATATCTACGACGATTTCTTTCTCTTTCAGAATACGGTCCATCACCGCCATGGCGTACAGATTGATCTCTGATGCGCCAATGTGCAGTTCAATATACTCATGGTCGCTCGGCGTGGATGCCATGGAGAACGGGCGTTTATCGCGCTCATCCATCACCACCATCAAATACTGCCCGGCCTGAAAGGAGAATTTCGCTTCCGGCAGTAATCGAACGCGATAGACCGTGTCAGTTATCGCTTCTACCGAGGTCACTTTACAGCTTAAGGTTGTCATGCTTCCCCTCTGTCGGGTCAATAATGCAAAGCAGAAAAATCCGCCACTCAGGCGTTTTTACTGTCGTCGAAAATAGCCAGCTCGTCCCAGATTGCATCAATACGCGCACATACTTCTGCATCTTTCTTAATAGGACGACCCCACTCACGTTGGGTTTCCCCTGGCCATTTATTGGTGGCATCCAGTCCCATTTTTGAACCAAGGCCGGAAACCGGCGAGGCAAAATCCAGGTAATCGATTGGTGTATTTTCTACCAAAACGGTATCTCGCGCAGGATCCATTCGTGTCGTGATGGCCCAAATGACATCGTTCCAGTCGCGCGCGTTGACGTCGTCATCGCAGACGATGACGAACTTGGTGTACATAAACTGCCGCAGGAAAGACCATACGCCCATCATCACGCGCTTAGCGTGACCTGCGTATTGCTTCTTAATGGTGACAACCGCAAGGCGATAGGAACATCCTTCCGGTGGCAGATAAAAATCAACAATTTCCGGGAATTGCTTCTGCAAAATCGGCACAAACACTTCATTGAGTGCCACACCGAGAACCGCCGGTTCATCCGGTGGCCGCCCGGTGTACGTTGAATGGTAAATCGCATTCTGGCGCTGGGTAATATGCGTAACGGTAAATACCGGGAAGTCATCTACTTCATTGTAGTAGCCCGTGTGGTCACCATATGGCCCTTCTGGTGCCATTTCACCCGGCTCAATATAGCCTTCCAGCACAATTTCCGCGCTGGCAGGAACTTCAAGCTCGTTAGATATACACTTTACGACTTCGGTTTTAGTGCCACGCAATAAACCGGCAAAAGCATATTCTGACAGGGTATCTGGCACTGGAGTGACCGCGCCAAGAATGGTTGCAGGGTCGGCACCTAATGCAACAGAAACAGGGAAACGCTCACCAGGATGTTCAGCACACCACTCCTGGAAATCCAGCGCGCCACCGCGATGAGATAACCAGCGCATGATAAGTTTGTTTTTGCCGATAACCTGCTGGCGATAAATGCCCAAATTCTGGCGCTCTTTATGCGGCCCACGCGTTACCGTCAAACCCCAGGTTATCAGCGGCGCTGCATCTTCAGGCCAACATTGCATGACAGGAATACGCGATAAATCAACTTCATCACCTTCCAAAATGATTTCCTGACAAGGGGCGTTACGCAGCCGCTTGGTCGGCATATTCAGGACTTGTTTAAACTGCGGGAGTTTATCGAATAAATCGCGGAAACCCTTCGGTGGCTCAGGTTCTTTCAGGAAGGCCAGTAACTTGCCGACTTCACGCAATGCAGAAACATCTTCCTGCCCCATTCCCATCGCGACGCGTTTCGGAGTGCCAAACAGATTACACAGCACTGGCATATCGTACCCTTTCGGGTTCTCAAATAGCAGAGCCGGGCCATTCGCTCGCAAAGTACGATCGGCAATTTCCGTCATTTCCAGGTACGGATCGACCGGCATTGCGATACGCTTTAGCTCGCCGCGTTGTTCAAGTAATTCCAGAAAGTCGCGTAGGTCGTGGTATTTCATGCAATTAATCGTAGTCAGGATTTTGCGGTCATTATACGGGCTTCATGCACTGCATGCTGTATTTTTGTTAATAACGCGTAAATGCTTGTCTGATAACCAATCAGTGAATGGTTATACTTGTGCTGTCTATCCCTAATAACGGCCTTTTGCTATTCTTCCTGGGTTGATTAGGAAAAAGAGAACTTATGGAATCCTGGTATCTGTTGTACTGCAAACGGGGTCAATTACTGCGGGCGCAAGAGCATCTTGAGCGTCAGGACGTGAATTGCCTCACCCCGATGATCAAAATTGAAAAGATCGTGCGAGGCAAACGCACTGCGGTCGATGAACCACTGTTCCCAAATTATATGTTTGTTCGGTTTGACCCTGAGACCATTCACACAACGACAATTCATTCAACCCGCGGTGTCAGCCATTTCGTGCGTTTCGGCAGTCTTCCTGCCACCGTGCCAGGTGATGTCATTGAGCAGCTCGTCAACCACCAGCCAGAAAATATCACCGATCCCGATACGCCGTACGCAGGCGATCGCGTGGTCATCACTGAAGGGGCATTCGAAGGTTTGGAAGCTATTTTTAGCGAGCCGGACGGTGAAGCCCGCTCCATGCTGCTGCTGAATTTGTTGAATAAACAAGTGACGCAGAGTGTGAAAAATACTGATTTTAAAAAGACGTAAAGCTAATCAGGGCGGATAAGCCTCCGCCCTGGAACGAAAACCTAGCGCTGCATTTGCTCGTCATGCAACCATTGTGCGACACGCTTCGAGAAGTACGTTAACACGCCATCTGCTCCGGCACGTTTAAAGCACAGCAACGATTCCATAATAGCCGGTTTCTCTGCCAACCAACCGTTCTGAATTGCCGCCATGTGCATCGCATACTCGCCAGAAACCTGGTAGGCAAAGGTCGGCACGCCGAAGGTATCTTTCACACGACGAACCACATCCAGATATGGCATTCCCGGTTTCACCATCACCATATCCGCGCCTTCTTGCAGATCCTGCGCAACTTCCTGCAGAGCTTCGTCACCATTAGCGGGGTCCATCTGATAGGTCTTCTTATTACCCCCTTTCAGATTGCCCGATGAGCCAATCGCATCGCGGAACGGACCGTAATAGCAAGACGCGTATTTAGCTGCGTAAGACATGATTTGGGTGTTAACAAAACCGTCTAATTCAAGCTGGTCACGAATCGCCCCAATACGGCCATCCATCATATCGCTAGGCGCTATGATTTCAGCACCGGCTTCCGCATGGGAAAGCGCCTGGCGCACCAGAATCTCACGTGTAATGTCGTTGATAACGTAGCCGTCTGCATCAATCACGCCATCCTGCCCATGAGTGGTGTACGGGTCGAGCGCTACGTCAGTCAGCAAACCCAACTCTGGCACTGCATCTTTCAACGCACGTACCGCACGCTGGACCAGGCCATTCGGGTTATAAGCTTCTTCCGCGTGCAGCGACTTTCCAGCACTTTCAATAACCGGGAACAGTGACAATACCGGCACACCGAGTTTGGCGACAGTTTCCGCTTCTTTGAGCAGCAGATCGATAGTCATACGGTAAACACCCGGCATCGACGGGACTTCTTCCTGGCGGTTCTGGCCTTCCATCACGAACACAGGATAGATAAGGTCGTTAACCGTTAATTGATTCTCCGCCACAAGACGACGACTGAAATCGTGGCGACGGACGCGGCGCATACGGCGGCCAGGAAACGTACCGGGAAATGCATAGCTCATTGATTTTCTCCTGATTTAAGCCAGCCGGAAAAGACGGCGGGCATTGTCATCTGTTACTTGCGCAAGCCAGGCGGGATCTTCTCCACGCCATCCAGCCACCTTTTCCAGGATATGAGGCAAGTAACAGGGTTCGTTCCGTCGGGAAGCAGGTTTTGGTTTTAGATCCCGCGGTAACAAGTAGGGGGCATCAGTTTCCAACAACAGCTGATGCGCTGGAATAACCGGTAACAATTCACGTAATTCAAGGCCGCGGCGCTCGTCGCATACCCAGCCAGTGACACCGATAAAAATTCCTCTGGCAAGGCATTCACGAACTTCATTTTCTGTTCCGGTAAAGCAGTGCAAAACCACACCCGGTAACTTATCAAGCCACGGGTCGAGCAAAGCGATAAAGCGCTCGTGCGCTTCGCGGCAGTGCAAAAATACTGGCATCATCAGGTCAGCTGCAAGGGCCAGTTGTGCAGTAAAAGCGCGTTCTTGCTCAGCAGGCGTTGAGAAATTACGGTTGAAATCCAGGCCACACTCACCGATAGCCACCACTTCCGATGCGCCGGCAAGTTCGCGAATAGCGTCTGCGGTTTCGTCTTGCCAATGGCTGGCATCATGCGGATGAACACCCGCAGTCGACCAACAGCCCTGGTACTGTTGCGCCAGTAACAGTGCTTGCTGACTTTCGTGAATATTGGTTCCGGTAAGCAACATGCCGCTCACTCCCGCAAGCTGTGCACGCGCAACAACATCAACATGGTCTTTAGCAAACTGGGAGCTGGTAAGATTTACACCGATATCAAACATAGCGTCTTCCAAACGACGACCGCCCTAAAGGGCGGCCTGATTTTATGACTCTTATTTAGAGTTCCTGTCTTCTTCAACGTCATCTTCTACGTCTTCCATGTCTCTGCGACCTTTGCCGACATAGTAGCGGGAGAAGAACACACCGATTTCAAACAGACAGTACATGGGTATTGCCAGTAGCGTTTGAGAGAAGACATCCGGCGGGGTGAGCAGCATGCCGACAATAAAAGCCCCAACAAAAATGTAAGGCCGCTTCTTCTTTAACGCTTCCGGCGTTGTGACTCCCATCCAGCACAGCAGAATAATCGCCACCGGCACTTCAAATGCCACCCCAAATGCCATGAATAATGCCATAACAAAATCGAGGTACTTGGCGATGTCAGTGGACACCACCACGCCCATCGGTGCGGTTTTTGTCAGGAAACCAAAGGCCAGCGGGAAAACGACAAAATAAGCGAACGCAATGCCGAGATAGAACAATAACGAACTGGAGATGAGTAACGGCGTGACCAGTTTACGCTCGTGTTTATACAAAGCAGGCGCGATAAACGCCCAAATTTGATAAAGAATGACCGGCGCGGACAAAAACACCGAGACATAAATTGTCAGTTTAATTGGGGTAAAGAAAGGAGATGCGACGTCGGTGGCAATCATGGTTGACCCAACGGGCATCTGCTTAATCAGCGGAGATGAGACAATCTGATAGATGTCATTGGCAAAGTAAACCAGTGCCAGGAAAATCACCAGCACAGCGATAATGCTATTTAACAGTCGCTTGCGCAGCTCTATCAGATGGCTGATAAGCGGTTGGGTATCTTCAACGGCCATGGTTACTGTTTATCACTCGAAGGTTGTGAGGAAACGGGTGTTTTCGCGGGCTCTGCTATGGGTTTAATCTGAGGCTGAGTCAACTCTTCAGAAACTTCTGCTGCCGCTGAGGCAGGAGCTGTTTCTGTTTCAACGACTGGTGCTTCTTCAGGCGCGCTGGCCTGATGTGCAGCAGTTGCTGGAGTCACGCCTTCATGGCTATCCTGAGCGTCTTTCACCAGTGGATTATGGATGGTATGAGCCTCGTCACTCCCCTTTTCAGGTTCATGCGTATACGAACGCTTCATCGACTCCGCCGCCTGACGCAGTTCATCCATTGATGCTTTGAGTTCTGGAGTGAGGTTATCCATGCTCGCTTTTTCAACCTTCTTCAGGCTGTCTTGTAGCTCCTGGATTTTCAACTCCTGAACCAGTTCGTTTTGCACCGTTGCCGCCAGAGAGCGCAAAGCGCGCACCCAGCCGACAACCGTTTTAACAGCCACAGGCAAACGCTGTGGCCCGAGAACGATCAGACCAATGACAAAAACCAGCAGCAGCTCACTGAAACCAATATCGAACACGGTTTACACCTGCTCTTTATCGTTGCTCTTAGCTTCGTCTTTCTTCACATCGCCTGGTTGCTTATCTGCAAGCGTTTTCGCTGTGAAATCGGCATCCTGAATGGATTTATCTTTCTCTTTATCTTCATCATCGCTCATGGCTTTTTTAAAGCCTTTGATGGATGCGCCCAAATCAGAACCGATAGAACCCAGCTTCTTAGTACCGAAAAGCAGAACCACGATGACGGCAATGATCAACAATTGCCAAATACTGATACCACCCATAATGTTGCCTCAAATCACAGTGATGAATAGATAACGGTCTTTATTGTACCGCACGTTGTCTGTTAAAAACGATTAAAAACAGCTCAGGATGAGCGCCGCCAACCAATCAGCCAGGCAACAATGCCAGCGGCCATAAGCCCTGCAGGCAGGTATTGCCATTCCGGTTTGCTAATCAATAATAACGTGCCGCTTAACAGCAGCGTGGCACCAATGCCAAACAGATAGCGGGATTGAGCCTGACGCACCTGATTGCGTTGCAAATCACGCGTTATTTTATCAACACTCTGCTGTAATTGTTTACCCTGGCGCAAACTGTCGTACATCAGTTCTGGTAGTTCTGGCATTTTTTCTATCCAGAACGGTGCTTTTTCTTTAAAAGAGCGAATAAGCGCAGGAATACCAACCTGATCTTTGATCCAACTTTCCAGGAAAGGTTTGGCTGTTTTCCACAAATCTAGTTGTGGGTAAAGCTGTCTTCCAAGGCCTTCAACGTATAGTAGCGTTTTTTGCAGTAAAACCAGCTGCGGCTGCACTTCCATATTAAAACGGCGTGCCGTGTTAAACAGGTTAAGCAGCACATGGCCGAAGGAAATTTCTGCCAGCGGTTTCTCAAAGATAGGTTCACAAACGGTGCGAATAGCGAACTCAAACTCTTCAACGTTGGTATCCGGTGGTACCCAACCTGAATCGACATGCAGTTCCGCAACCTTGCGATAGTCACGGTTAAAGAAGGCAATAAAGTTTTCCGCCAGATAGCGCTTATCTTCTTTATTCAGTGAACCGACAATGCCGCAGTCGATTCCAATATATTGCGGATCTTCAGGGTGATCGTAGCTGACAAAGATGTTACCGGGATGCATATCGGCATGGAAAAAGCTGTCCCGAAAGACCTGAGTGAAGAAGACCTGTACGCCGCGTTCTGCCAACAGTTTCATGTTGGTGCCTTGCTCTTTAAGCATGACGATATCAGAAACAGGAATACCGTAGATCCGCTCCATGACCATCATGTTCTCGCTACAGTAGTCAGAGAATACTTCCGGCACATAGAGCATCGGGCTGTCTTCAAAGTTGCGGCGCAGCTGGATTGCGTTGGCGGCTTCACGCAGAAGATTAAGCTCGTCAATCAAGGTCTTTTCATACTCGCGCACCACTTCCAGAGGGCGTAAACGGCGACCATCTGGCATCAATCGCGGTACCCATCGAGCAAGGCGGTAGATGAGTTTCATATCCGCTTTGATAATCGGCAGGATATCCGGACGAATGACTTTGATAACAACATCGCGCCCATTCTCTTTCAGGCGCGCGGTATGAACCTGGGCAATTGAAGCTGATGCGAGCGGTTGTATTTCGAAATCATCAAACCAGGTTTCGATAGGGATCCCACCCATCGATTGTTCAATTTGCCTTTTAGCCAGCGCGCCATCAAAAGGGGCAACCCGGTCTTGCAACATCGCAAGTTGGTCTGCAATTTGTGGCGGGAACAGGTCACGACGAGTCGAAAGCATTTGCCCAAACTTGATCCAGACCGGCCCCAGCTCTTGCAGTGCAAGGCGCAGCCGCTCACCGAGAGGTTTCTCTTTATGGCGATTTGGCATCCAGAAAAGCATGCGCCGCCAGATGCGTAACGGCAACGTAATACGGATCCGAGGGATCAGTTCATCCAAACCGTAGCTAAGAAAAGTGCGGATAATAAAATAGAGGCGGCGAATCTCTCCAGGCGTCATTTGTTCTCCAGTTTGTCCAGTCGCGCAATAAGTGCATCGACCTTACGGTCGACAGCTGCCGTTTCCTCAGCAAACCATGCGACTTCCAACGAGCCCGGTGCCATCTTCCACTCTTCAGTAATAGCTTCTGACAGGTATTGCTGGTTACGGGAAAATCCTTTTTTCAATAACTTACTGCCGCCACGAATAACCTTGCTGATACCTTCAGCAGCAATATCACCGATATAAGGCGCTAACAATTCAGCGGGATCGAACTCAGCAAGATCCATCAGGGCAACCCAATTCTGGACGACCTGAATATCACCCTGAACTTCTAATTCACCGCTGCGAATCAGTGCCGTAAGCTGTTGCCGGTCACGCAATTTCGGCAGTGTGCTAAACCCAGTCTTCACCAGACAATCAGCTTCACCTTCCCACTGGCCTAATACATCGATTTGTTGTTCGCTAAAAACCAAAACGATTGGCGACGAGAACTCTTTGAGCTCAACACGTAACACCTTACCCACTAAGCGCTGCCGTGCCGCCTTCAAGCCTCGGTCTTGCCAGAGAAATGTATTGAGCAGGTTTTCTATTCCGGCAGTCATTAGCGGTGTAAATGGCATCACGAGTTCCCAATCAGAATTTATAACCACGGTGCAGCGCAACAACGCCAGCCGTCAGATTGAAGTAGGTGGTATTTTCAAAACCGGCATCTTCCATCATCGCTTTCAACGTTTCTTGATCAGGGTGCATACGGATAGATTCAGCCAGATAACGGTAGCTTTCCGCATCTTGTGCAACAATTTCACCTATACGCGGCAGAATATGGAACGAGTACGCATCGTAGGCTTTGCTAAGAGGTTCGATAATCGGTTTAGAGAATTCCAGAACCAGCAGACGACCGCCCGGTTTTAAAACACGGTACATCGAGCGCAGCGCTTTTTCTTTGTCTGTCACATTGCGCAGACCGAAAGAAATAGTAATGCAATCAAAGAAATTGTCAGGGAAAGGCAGAGCTTCGGCGTTAGCCTGAACATAACTCACGTTGCCAACAATACCGATGTTGCGCAGTTTTTCACGCCCCATTTTCAGCATTGAATCGTTGATATCCGCCAGAACCACTTCGCCTGTTTCGCCGACCAGACGGGAGAACTTAGCGGTCAAATCACCGGTGCCTCCCGCTAAATCCAGTACGCGCTGACCACGGCGAACACCACTGCAATCAATGGTAAATCGCTTCCAGATACGATGGATACCGAATGACATCAGATCATTCATTACGTCGTATTTTGCGGCCACAGAATGGAACACATGGGCCACCATATCGGCCTTCTGTTCCTTCGCTACAGTGCGGAAGCCAAAGTGTGTTGTTTCCTGGGATTCTTCAACCATCTCGATGCCTGCTTGTCCAAAAAATGTTTGTGGAGTGTAACAGAATGAGGCCCAAAGCCCTATGCTTCAAGCTCCGGAGCTTACCCTGGGCTTAACGCTCACCAACGATATGTCGGTTCTCTAAACTCGCGTTCTCTTCGTCTTCCAGTCTGGCCTGTTCGACCAGATCGGGATTAATCTCACGTTTAACCTCAACCCCCAAGCTGCGAAACGCATCTGCCTGAATGAGTATATTTCCGCGGCCTGAAGAGAGTTTTTTCATCGCCTGCCGATAGTTATCCTGCGCTTTATCCAGGCTTTGACCCATTGCCGACATGTCGTCAACGAAGAGGCGCATTTTGTCATACAGTCGGCTGGCGCGTTCGGCAATTTGTTGCGCATTTCGGCTTTGATGCTCATAACGCCACAAATTGGCAACGGTTCGTAGCGCTACCAGCAAGGTCGTAGGGCTCACCAGCATGATGTTATTTTTGAGTGCTTCGCTGATAAGTTCAGGCTGGCGGTCAATCGCCAGTAAAAACGCAGGTTCGACGGGGATAAACATCAACACATAATCCAGAGAACGCAGCCCCGGCAATTGCTGGTAGTCTTTGCGGCCAAGCATGCGGATATGGTTACGCATGCTGGCAATGTGCTCATTGAGCGCACTTTCGCGAGTTAGCTCATCTTCACCGTTGTAATAACGCTCATAGGCCACCAGCGTCATCTTGGCATCGATGACGACATCTTTGCCTTGCGGCAAACGCACAATGACATCGGGCTGCATTCGGCTGTTATTTTCGAGCTGAATATTGACCTGAGTTTCGTATTCATAACCCTCTCGCAAACCAGATGCCTCCAGCACACGAGTCAGAACAACCTCACCCCAGGTCCCTTGAGTTTTGTTATCCCCTTTCAGAGCTTTGGTGAGATTCAGTGCCTCTTGCGCCATTTGGGCATTCAGCTGTTGAAGGCTACGGATTTCATGAGTAAGCGTGTGGCGCTCGCGGGCTTCCTGACCAAAACTCTCTTGCACCTGGCGACGGAAACCATCCAGCTGTTCGCGCAATGGTGAGAGTAAGCCATTTAAACTTTGGCGGTTTTGTTCTTCAACTTTGCGGCCACTTTGCTCAAAAATACGGTTGGCGAGGTTTTCAAATTGTTCGCTCAGGCGTTGCTCGCTGTTAAGCATCTGGCGATGTTTGTCATCGGCATTAAGGCGGGTTTGTTCTAAAAGCGTGGAAAGTTCGCGGATATCCGCTTCCTGCGCACTTTTGATCTCAAGCTGGGTGCGCAATTCTCGATTGAGTTGCTCGCATTCCTCTTTCCAGTGCTGGTTTTGCTGTAACTCCTGCCGGGCAGCAGTCAGTTCACCGTAGATTTCTCGTTGCTCTTCATACAGTGCGGATTGCCTCCCGGTTGCGCGCAAACTCGCCAGCAACCATCCAGTCAGAACACCAACCAGTGCAATACCGATCCCGAATAAAATAGAAATATCCACAGTCACTCCTGCAAGCCATGCTAAACATCAGCAAAATAAAATTCTGCTGTATAAATGTCCAGATGAAAAGGGATTTCCTGCGAGGCGTTACGCAAAGCGTAAAAATTAAGCCGGCTTGCACCGGCTTATTGGGACTAGATTAAGCGACGAGCCGCTTCCACCACGATTTGCACCGCGTGGCTTTCTGTTTTTTTCATGGTTTCAGCATTCGGGATTTCTTGCTGAGTACGGTTCACAATCACGCCAGCCACCATACCTGCACGCAGGCCCTGGCTTGCGCACATGGTCAGAAGGGTCGCGGATTCCATCTCGTAGTTCATCACGCCCATCTGCTGCCACTCTTCCATGGAACCTTTATAGCGGCTCACTACGCGACCTGAGAAGGTGTCGTAACGTTCCTGGCCTGGATAGAAGGTATCAGAAGAAGCCGTCACACCAATGTGCGTAGTCGCACCGATAGATTTCGCCGCTTCAACCAGTGCAGTAGTACAGGCAAAATCAGCAACGGCTGGGAATTCCAGCGGTGCGAAGTGCAGGCTGGCACCGTCAAGACGCACAGACGCAGTGGTCACCAGAACGTCACCGACATTAATATGCGGTTGGATTGCGCCAGTCGTCCCGATACGCAGGAAAGTACGAATGCCCAGTTGCGCCAGTTCTTCCACAGCGATAGAAGTCGACGGGCCGCCGATGCCGGTCGAGCAGACAATGACTGGCTTGCCATCTAATTCAGCACGCCAGGTAGTAAATTCACGGTGGGCAGCCAATTTTACCGGCTTGTCCATCAGTACTGCGATTTTTTCCACGCGCTCTGGATCGCCCGGGACGATGGCAAGCGTTGCCCCTTGCAGATCATTTTTAGTGAGGCCGAGGTGAAAAACATCAGACTTGGACATAACAGACTCCTGCGTTGAATAGGTTGGCTTGTATATCTAAGGAGGTACTGTACCGAACCTCTGCAAAGAATTACGTGACCGATTTCACTTTGAAT
Organism: Buttiauxella sp. A111; assembly: GCF_014189855.1. Classification (GTDB taxonomy): domain Bacteria; phylum Pseudomonadota; class Gammaproteobacteria; order Enterobacterales; family Enterobacteriaceae; genus Buttiauxella; species Buttiauxella selenatireducens. The sequence goes on along the minus strand of NZ_BJFN01000010.1, from coordinate 67,050 downwards.
GAAACAAATTACATTATTTTCAATTGAGATAGTGATCTGAATCACACTCAATCACAGAATGATCCATTAATCAGCCAACAATACAGCAACTCGAAGAATGGCAGGTAAAAGCTATAGTTATCGCACTGCGTTAATTCTGGTCAGGAGAATGCCAATGAAAGAAGAAAAATCCATAGATAAATTGCCGGGCGGAAATTATGCACCAGCGGCCTCCCCTCTGGCTTCAACCCTCTTGCATACCCCAGATGACGCGATTCTGGCGGGGGAAACATCAATTCCTACGCAGGGTGAACAGATGCCTGCCTGGCACGCCAGGCCAAAAGGCGCTGAAGGTTCTTTGCCCATCGTGATTGTAGTGCAGGAAATTTTCGGCGTGCATGAACATATTCGCGATGTTTGCCGCAGATTAGCACTGGAAGGATACCTGGCCATCGCGCCAGAACTCTATTTCCGCCAGGGCGATCCCAGTGATTTTGCTGATATTCAGACGCTTTTAAGTGGACTGGTCTCTAAGGTTCCCGATGCGCAGGTGTTGGCGGATCTCGATCACGTCGCAAACTGGGCGGCTAGAAACGGCGGCGATGCTCATCGCCTGATGATTACCGGTTTTTGTTGGGGTGGACGAATTACCTGGTTATACGCCGCACATAATCCACAGTTGAAAGCAGCCGTTGCCTGGTATGGAAAACTGTTGGGCGAGAAATCCCTTAATTCACAACATCATCCAGTCGATATCGCCATTAATCTGAACGCGCCAGTGCTTGGACTTTACGGCGGGCTAGACACCGGGATTTCGCAGGAAAGTGTAGAAACCATGCGCCATGCTCTGCGCGCTGCGAATGCCAACGCAGAAATCATCGTCTACCCGGAAGCTGGCCACGCGTTTAACGCAGATTATCGCCCGAGCTACCATGCCGATTCAGCAAAAGATGGCTGGCAGCGCATGCTGAAGTGGTTTGAACGATATGGCACAAAGAAGTAATACATGCCGCCCTGGTTCAACCCAGGGCTTTATCCCTGATATTAATAAGTGTACTTCATCACATTCCTGAGCCTGTTTTTTTTACTCTTGCCAGCACCCAGCATCAAAAAATTTGCCGCAGCAAACACCTTCATGACCCTGTTCACACTTTCCCTAACAGGTTTTATTGTTCTGCTCCGAAATCAAAATTTTCGACGCTGCACACCAAACTATTTCTCTGTTTAACACATCTGTTCTCCTCAATACTCACAACAGACACAACGAATTCTCACTTGGTGAACAGGAGATTTACGATGACTCACGCTTTTGATGCCCAGCCTTTTGCACTGCCGTTTGATCCCAAAAGCACCGCACTGGTGATGATTGATATGCAACGCGATTTTGTCGAAGCCGGTGGTTTTGGCGAAGCGTTAGGTAATGATGTTTCACTGGTGCGTAGCGCAATCGAACCGTGCAAACGTGTTCTGGAGGTCGCCCGCCAGAAAGGCCTGTTAGTGATTCATACCCGCGAAGGACATCGCCCTGACCTCACCGACTGCCCACCAGCAAAACTCACGCGCGGCGGTAAGACGTTTATCGGTGAAGCAGGCCCAATGGGCCGCACGCTGGTGCGCGGTGAAGCCGGTCACGACATTATTCCTGAGCTGTACCCTATTGCCGGCGAGCCGATTATTGATAAGCCGGGCAAAGGCGCGTTTTACCAGACTGACCTGCACCTGATCCTGCAAAACAGCGGTATCAAAACGCTGATCGTCTGCGGCGTCACCACTGAAGTTTGCGTGAATACCACCGTTCGTGAAGCCAATGACCGCGGCTACGAATGCATCATCCCAGAAGACTGCGTCGGTTCTTACTTCCCTGAATTCCAGAAATACGCCCTTGAGATGATCAAAGCCCAGGGCGCAATTTTCGGCTGGGTCAGCGACGCCAACAACATCATTAAAGGTCTTAAAGGCTAAACGGCATGGCTATCGTCACCCTTACGGCAAACTCATGCGGATATTTAACCGCCAGGCGTTTGCCAGAAATTATTCAGGTTCATAGCTGTTTTTCACACGCTCTCAACCTGATCGACGACGATGGCCATCTTTTTACCCTGTTGAGTAGCGAGAAATATCAGAATCTGCCCGATGCCGTGCGCGTCACGCAGCCGGAAAACTGGGACTGGCGGCAGCAGGCAAGCCGCGGAGAGACAGTCCGCACAACCGCAGGAAAATTACAGGCACGGCACTGGCAGGTCGATATCAGCGCAGCGACTATCTGGCAACCCAGGCTTGGCGGTTCATCGGTAAGCTTGAACGCGCTGCCAGACGCACTGCGCCATTACGAAACGCTCAGCTCGCAGCTTTTTTTGTTCTGCCTTGAGCACCAGGTTGAAAGTGATTTGCTTTGGGCGCGCAGCCCATTAAGCCCCAGCGAAAGCAAACGCCAGTTGGCTCCCGCAGAAGCGATGGAACAGTTCGAATCTCAGGTGGCACAGCTTATCGGTTTTGGGCGCGGCCTCACCCCGGATGGCGACGATTATCTGCTGGGATACCTGGCTGCACTTTGGCCCTGGAAGCTGAACGTGGGGCTCAGGGAACATCAACAAAGGCTGCATCAGGCCATCAGCATAAACCTGCCGCGCACCACGGATATCAGCCGCCATTACCTTAACCGGGCGCTGGAAGGCCATTATTCGCAGCCGGTCTGCGAGTTGCTCGAAAAAATTACGACACGGACACCCACGGCAGACGTTATCGCCGCCACGGAACACGTTATGCAGTTTGGCGCGTCCTCCGGCGTGGACTGCCTCGCAGGAATATTGCACGGGCTGCGAAACATCAACACAGCTCATTGAAAAAACACAACTGATTCACGCAGCGCGGCAAACGCTCTGCGCGGGATCGCTTTGCCCGGATTTCAACATTCGGGAATAAAGAAACAGGCACAACCTAATGAAATCAGAGCATAAAGTTTTTAAAAATCTCTATCAGGATTCCGTTTCCCTGATGCAGATTTCCGCCCAAATCAGCAAGCTGCCCGGCATTCTGCAGGCCTCCGTGGTGATGGGCACCGCCACCAACCTTGAGCAACTGCACGACGCAGGGCTTGGGGACAACATCGCCGCCGGGCCAAACGATTTGGTTATCGCAGTACAGGGCGAAGACGACGCCTGCCAGGAAGCGCTGGATCTGGCGCATCAGCGCCTGAATAGCAAACCAGCGGAAAGCGGCAACGACGGCGTGCGCGCACCGGATTTAGTGAGTATGGAAATGGCGCTGGAAAAAGAGCCTGAATCCAATCTGGCACTGATTTCCGTACCGGGCGACTACGCCGCCGCCGAAGCGATTAAAGCCCTGAATCTGGGCATGAACGTGATGATGTTCAGCGATAACGTCAGCGTCGCACAGGAAAAAGCGATTAAAACCCTCGCCCGTGAACGCAACCGTATCGTAATGGGCCCGGACTGCGGCACCGCGATTGTGAACGGTATTCCGTTGGGCTTTGCCAACGTGGTGAACCGCGGCGCGATTGGCATTGTCGGCGCGTCCGGCACTGGCGTTCAGGAAGTCACCTGCCGTATCGACCAGCTTGGCGCGGGTATTTCCCAGGCGCTGGGCACCGGCGGCCACGATTTAAGTGAAGAGATTGGCGGCATTTCCATGCTGTTTGGCCTGCAAGCGCTGGCAGAAGACCCGGCGACTCAGGTCATCGTATTGATCTCTAAACCACCAGCAAAAGCTGTAGCCGAGCGCATTCTGGAGCAGGCTCAGGCAGCAGGTAAACCAGTGGTGGTGAACTTCCTTGGCGCGAAGCCAGAAGACATCGCTCGCCCAGGCGTGACCGCAGCGACCACGCTTGCCAGCGCGGCCGATCTCGCCGTTGCATTGCTGAATAAAACTGAACTACGCCAGCACGCAACTCGTCCTGATGAAGCACAGCTCGCGATGCTGGAACAAGCCTGCTCAACATTGCCAGCCACGCGTCAGCTTATTCGCGGTGTCTTTGCGGGCGGCACTTTCTGCTATGAAGCACAGCTTCTGTGCCAGCAAAACGGCTTTACCGCATCTTCCAACACACCGGTTTCCGGCAACAGCAAGCTGGCGGATATCTGGAAAAGCAGCGGCCATACGCTGATCGATATGGGCGATGACGATTTCACGCGCGGCAAACCGCACCCGATGATCGACCCGACGCTGCGCAACCAGCGCATTCTTGACGAGCTAAACGATCCGCAAACCGCCGTGGTGCTGTTTGACCTGGTACTCGGCTATGGCGCGTCGGAAGACCCGGCTGCCGGGCTGCTGGAGCTGCTCGCCCAAATTGATAAACAGAAATTGCCGGTTCTCATCGCTCACGTCTGCGGCACTGAAGCCGACCCACAGCAGCGTGACCGCCAGATTGAAGCCCTGCGTGAGGCAGGCGTGATTGTCGCCGATTGCAACGCGCAAGCCGCCGTTTGGGCAAGCAGCGTGGCACTGATTCAGGCTAAGAAAAACGGAGCAACCGCATGAACACCTTATTTAATCAGCCGCTGAAAGTGGTCAACGCCGGGCTGGCAGGATTTGCGAACAACATCCAGAAAGTCGGCGGTGAAGTGACTCCGTTGAGCTGGCAGCCGCCAGCCCTCGGCAATATTGACGCCGGGCTGGATCTGGCGAGTTTACTGCGTCACCCGCTGGTCGAGCAGGCAAACCAGGTTGCGATGGAACGTTACCTGAACGCACAGCCGGTGCTGGTAGACGTGATGTTCGCAGCAGAAGCAATTCCGGAGATGGCTGAACGCAAACTGATTCTGCATTCCGGCCCGCCAATCAGCTGGGACAACATGTGCGGCCCGGTACAAGGGGCGATTGTCGGCGCGATCCTGTTTGAAGGCTGGGCCACCAATCATGAAGAAGCGGAAGCTCTCGCGAAGAGCGGCACCATCGACCTCGAGCCTTGCCACCACTACAACGCCGTCGGCCCGATGGCCGGGATTATCAGCCCGTCGATGCCGCTGTGGGTGATTGAAAACAAAACCAACGGCAAGCGCGCATTCAGCAATTTCAACGAAGGGCTGGGCAAGGTTTTACGTTTCGGCGCCAACAACGAGGAAGTCCTCAATCGTCTGCACTGGATGCGCAATGAACTGGCTCCGGCACTGAAAAAAGCAGTGCGTCAAATCGGCGAGCTGGAGCTGAAACCGCTGATGGCGCAAGCGCTGCACATGGGCGATGAAGTGCATAACCGTAACGCCGCCGCCACGGGCCTGCTGATCAAGCGTCTGGTGCCTGCGCTGCTGGCCTGTAACCTGCCGCTGGAAACCGTGCAGAACGCGGTGGCCTTTATTACCGGCAACGACCACTTCTTCCTCAACCTGTCGATGGCCGCCTGTAAAGCGATGATGGATGCCGCCGCCGATGTGCCATTCAGCTCGATGGTCACGGTGATGGCGCGCAACGGCGTGAACTTTGGCATTCGTTTGTCCGGCACTGGCGACCAGTGGTATCAGGCTCCGGCGAATCCGGTCGAAGGGCTGTTCTTCCCAGGCTACGGCGTGGACGACGCGGCTGCGGATTTGGGCGACAGCGCGATTACCGAAACCGCAGGCGTCGGTGGCTTTGCGATGGCGTCTTCACCAGCCATCGTGAAATTCGTCGGCGGCACACCTGCCGATGCCACCAATAACAGCCGTCGCATGCAGGCGATCGTCATTGGCTCGAACCCAGCATTTACGCTGCCCGCGCTGAACTTCGCGCCGACCGCCGCTGGCATCGACGCCCGCAAAGTCGCTGACCGTGGCATTTTGCCCATCATCAACACCGGCATCGCCCACAAACAGGCGGGCGTAGGCCAGATTGGGGCCGGGATCACCACTGCACCGATGTCGTGCTTCGTGGACGCGATTCAGGCGTTAGCCCAATCTGTAGGAGAAAAAAAATGAGCAAACCTTTAGCTGTCGTCGCGGTAGGCGGCAACGCGCTGATCCAGGACGAAAGTCACAACAGCATTCCGGATCAGTACGAAGCCGTAATGGAAAGCGTGAAGCACATTACCGACATGGTAGAAGCCGGATGGGATCTGGTGCTGACTCACGGCAACGGCCCACAGGTGGGCTTTATCCTGCGCCGCTCCGAAATGGCAAGCCACGAAGTGGCTCCGGTGCCGCTGGATTACGCGGTAGGCGACACCCAGGGCGCGATTGGCTACATGTTCCAGAAAGCGCTGCATAACGAACTGATGCGTCGCGGTATCAACAAGCCGGTTGTCACCCTCGTGACGCAAACCTTAGTAAGCAAAGACGATGAGGCTTTTGCCAACCCGTGCAAACCGGTTGGTGCGTTTATGGACGAGCAAACCGCGCAACTGCGCCAGAAAGAACTCGGCTGGACAATGATGGAAGACGCCGGTCGCGGCTGGCGTCGCACCGTGCCATCCCCTGCTCCGCTTGAAGTGATCGAGCGCGAAACCATCGCCAACCTGGTGAAACAGGGCTACATCGTCATCGCCTGCGGCGGCGGCGGTATTCCTGTGATTCGCGACGAAAAGCGCGAGCTGAAAGGCGTTGAAGCGGTGATCGACAAAGACCTGGCCTCCGCGCTGCTCGCAAGCCAATTAGGTGCCGACCTGTTGCTGATCCCAACCGGCGTGGAAAAAGTGGCGATTAACTTCGGCACCCCACAGCAGGAATGGCTGGACACGCTGACCGTCGCCAAAGCGCAGGAGCTTTTAGATCAAGGGCAATTCGGCGTTGGCAGCATGCAGCCAAAAGTGGAAGCGATTCTCGGCTTTGTGAATGCCAGCCAGAAGCAGGGCAAAAATGCCAGCGGCCTGATCACCAGCCCGCAGGCCATTAAAGCGGCTCTTGCTCACCAAAGCGGCACCTGGATCGCACCTTAATCGTATTTATTGAAGGGAGACAAAACCTTCCTTTTGGCAAATTTCTGGAGAACTATCATGACAGCAACAACTTTACTCGCAGTCAACGGCACCCTGATGCGCGGCCTGAAACTCAACCCGAACATGCAAAAAGCAGGCGGTGTCTTCGTGCGTGAAGCCCGTACCGACGCCCACTACCGCATCTGGAGCATTAACGACGACCATCCAGGCATGATCCGCGTGATGCAAGGCGGCACAAATGTATCGCTGGAAATCTGGGAGTTGCCGTTAGCCAGCTTCGCCGCACTGCTGGAAAGCGAGCCTGCCGGGTTATCCATTGGCAAAGTCAAACTCGAAGACGGCAGCGAAGTGCTGGGCGTGCTGGCGGAAAACTGGCTGACCGAAGGGCAAAAAGAGATCACCGATCTGGGATGCTGGCGCAAATACACCGGCCATTTCCATACTGCGTAAAACGCCATTCAGAGGGAACAAGATATGCGTAAGACCCAAGAGAGTCTCAACACGGCGTCAGGATTACGTATTGCCATGATTTTGCTGGGCATTGCCGTCACGCCCGTGCTGCTGTCGTCTTCAAGCCTCGGCAACCAGCTTTCCAGCTCCAGTCTGATAAGCGTCGTATTGTTGGGCGGCCTGATTCTGACCGTGTTGTCAGCGATTACAATCAGCGTGGGCGAAAAAGCCCGTCTGCCCACTTACGGCATTGTGAAATATCCGTTTGGCGAGAAAGGCGCGATTGCTATCAACATTCTGATGGCCATCAGCCTGTTTGGCTGGATTGCGGTGACCGCCAATATGTTCGGCCATTCAGTGCATGATTTACTGGCACAACATGGGCTGGAACTGCCGGTGCAACTGCTGGTAGCTGCGGGCTGTGTGATTTTTGTTGCCTCAACCGCGTTTGGTTTTGCGGTGTTAGGTAAAGTGGCACAGTTCGCCGTGCCGGTGATTGCGCTGGTGCTTTGCTACATTCTTTACGTCGCAACGCATACAGAAGTCGCCGCACCCGCTGCGTTCACCAGCATGAACACCGGCGTCGCAGTATCAACCGTGGTCGGCACAATCATCGTGCTGGTTGCCACGCTGCCCGATTTCGGCAGTTTCGTGCATAACCGCAAACATGCGCTGATCGCCGCAGGATTGACGTTTCTGGTGGCTTATCCGCTGCTGTATTGGGCGGGTGCGACGCCTAGTGCCATCTCCGGTCAGGGTTCTTTACTCGGCGCAATGGCGGTATTCGGTGCCGTTTTGCCTGCCGCTGTGCTGCTGATTTTTGCCTGCGTCACCGGTAATGCCGGGAATATGTTCCAGGGTACGCTGGTGGTTTCCACCCTGGTGACCCGTTTCCCTAAATGGCAGATCACCGTCGCACTAGGAATTTTATCCGCCATCGTCGGTAGCATGGATATCATGTCCTGGTTTATCCCGTTCCTGCTGTTCCTCGGGATTGCCACGCCGCCGGTTGCCGGGATTTATATCGCTGACTTCTTCCTTTATCGCCGTAACGGTTACGAAGAATCAGTGCTGACCCGCGACCCGCAAATCAAAGTTATGACCTTCGTTGCCTGGATTCTCGGTGCCGCCGTTGGCTTTATGACGGTCAATGGGCTGTTTACGCTCACCACCATCCCTTCAGTAGATTCAATTGCTGTGGCCTGCGTCGCTTATGCGGTGTTGAGCCGTATAAGTAACCGCAGCTAATTCCTGGGTATACTTGCGTAATACAGTGGTCTGGTTCAGGAAGAATCAGGCCACTCAACGCACAGACAGGAAGCCACATGTTTATCTCCGATGAAACCATCCGCGTTGTCCATCTGGTCGCAAAATATCAGAGCATCACCACCGCCGCCGAGCAGTTGAACAAGGTGCCATCCGCTATCAGTTACACCATCAAAAAAGCCGAGGAGAGCATTGGCGCGGAGCTGTTTATCCGCAAGGGCCGCTATATCGAACTAACGCCTGCGGGTAGCTATTTCATCGAACACAGCAAAACCATTCTTGGCGATCTTGATGCGCTTAAACGCAACACAGTACTGATTCATGACGGGATTGAAAAAGAGCTGTCTGTCGCGGTGAATAATATTATCCCCACCGCCACGCTGGTTGAGTTTATCCGAGATTTTGAGCGCGAATTTTCCTCCACCACGCTGACGGTAAATCTTGAGGTTTACAACGGCTGCTGGGACGCGCTTTACAGTAAACGCGCTGATTTAGTGATTGGCGCGCCGCATTCAGTGCCGAGCACGGAAGGGATCATCAGCGAACCGATTGGTCAACTGGAGTGGGATTTCGTGGTCAGCCCACAGCACCCGCTTGCCGGGCATCTCCAGCCGCTGGAAAACGCCGAGCTACGCCAGTATTCCGCTATCTGCATCCGCGACACCGCAGTCAACTTCGCCCCACAACAGGCGTGGCTGCTGGAAGGTCAAAAACCGCTGTTTGTCCCGGACTTCGCCACCGCTATTGCGTTGATCCAGCAAAATGTCGGCATCGGTTATATTCCGCACCATCTGGCGCTGCCTCTGCTTAATAACGGTCAATTGCTGAAAAAACCGATGCAGGAACATAAACACGCCACCAAATTATTCCTGGCCGCCCGTTCTGATGGCATGGGCAAAGTTTGCCGTTGGTGTATGGATTATTTGTTGCAGCCCGCGGTGAGTGGGAAGTTGGGGGGTGGGAGTTGAATAAACGCTTTGCCCCTCACCCCAGCCCTCTCCCAAAGGAAGAGGGAGAAAAGAGCGTCTTCTCGCTATTGGGTGAGGGAGAAAAGAGTGTCTTCTCGCTATTGGGTGAGGGAGAAAAGAGTGTCTTCTCGCTATTGGGTGAGGGAGAAAAGATCGTCTTCTCGCTATTGGGCGAGGGAGAAAAGAACGTCCCCTCTCCCGTTTTGGGAGAGGGTTAGGGTGAGGGTAAATAATTAAGCGCTACGCAAGTTCTGCGCCGCTTTCACCATGTTCGCCAGCGCCTGGCGGGTTTCTGGCCAGCCGCGAGTTTTCAGGCCGCAGTCCGGGTTAACCCACAAACGCTCAGCCGGAACACTTTCTGCCGCTTTCTTCAGCAAGGCTTCAATCCATTCCACGCTTGGCACGTTCGGCGAGTGAATGTCATACACGCCCGGTCCAATTTCGTTAGGGTATTCGAACTCTTTGAACGACTCCAGCAGGTCCATATCGGAACGTGAAGTTTCAATGGTGATCACGTCTGCATCCAGCGCCGCAATAGAATCCATGATGTCGTTGAATTCGCAGTAACACATGTGTGTGTGGATCTGCGTATCGTCGCGTACCACAGCGGCGTTCAGGCGGAAAGCTTCCACGCCCCATTCCAGATATGCCTGCCAGTCGGACTGACGCAGCGGCAAACCTTCGCGCAGCGCGGGTTCGTCGATCTGAATGATGCCAATGCCCGCCGCTTCCAGATCCGCCACTTCGTCACGCAACGCTAAGGCGATTTGCTTCGCAATGGTTTCGCGCGACACGTCTTCGCGTGGGAATGACCAGCACAGAATCGTCACCGGGCCCGTCAACATGCCTTTTACCGGTTTGTCAGTCAGGGATTGCGCGAACTTTGCCCACTCCACGGTGATTGCTTCCGGGCGGCTGATATCGCCAATCACGACCGGTGGTTTTACACAGCGGGAGCCGTAGCTCTGCACCCAGCCGTTTTGCGTGAAGACGAAACCGTCGAGGTGTTCGCCAAAGTATTCCACCATGTCGTTGCGCTCTGCTTCGCCGTGCACCAGCACATCCAGGCCCAGGCGTTCCTGTTCAGCTACCGCTTGTTTGATGTGTTCAGCGATACCTGTGCGATAGTTGTTGGCATCCAGATTTCCTTTTTTGAAGTCCAGGCGCAGGCCGCGGATTTCAGTGGTTTGCGGGAAAGAACCGATAGTCGTTGTCGGCCACGCTGGCAGGTTAAAACGCTGACGCTGCGCCACGGCACGAGCGGCATAGTCGCTGTGACGTTGGCTGTCTTGCGCGGTAATGGTCGCCAGACGCTGTTCTACTGCGGCGTTGTGTACGCGGCTTGAATGGCGGCGAGCCTGAATTGGCGCGCTCCATTCCACCAGCTTTTCGGTGTTACCGCTGTTTAACGCTTCAGTCAGCAGTGAAAGCTCAGCACATTTTTGCAGGGCGAAGGCAAACCAGCTTTTCACTTCCGCATCAAGACGCGTTTCCACGCTGAGATCGATTGGGCTGTGCAACAGGGAGCAAGAAGAGGCCACCCATAGATCACGTTTCCCGACGATTGCCTGCAATTGTTGATATTTTTCCGTCAGATCGGCACGCCAGACGTTACGGCCGTTAATCACCCCCGCAGACAGCAACCAGTCAGCCGGAAGCTGTTGATGCAACGCGTTGATATCATCTTTACCGTGTACGAAATCAACGTGCAAACCCTGGACCGGCAGCGCGGTGATGGTGTTCAGGTTTGGCGTGACGCCTTCAAAATAGGTGGTCAGCAACAGCTTAACGTTACCATTCAGCGCGTCATAAGCAGGCTTGAACGCATCCAGCCACGCCTGCGGCAACTCCAGCACCAGTGCGGGTTCGTCTATTTGCACCCATTCGATGCCGCGTTTTGCCAGTTCAGCCAGAACTTGTTGGTAAACCGGCAGAATGTCGTTGAGCAAGCTCAGGCGGTCGAACTGCTCACCCTTCACTTTACCCAGCCACAGATAGGTGACCGGGCCAAGCAGCACAGGTTTCACGTTGTGGCCCAGTGCCAGCGCTTCGTCCACTTCATCCAGAAGCTGTGTCCAGGTCAGTTTGAACTGCTGGCCTTGAGTAAATTCCGGCACCATGTAGTGATAGTTGGTGTTAAACCATTTCGTCATTTCTGCGGCGGCAGCAGGCTTGCCAGTCGGTGCGCGGCCACGACCCAGACGGAATAAAGTATCAATGTCCACACTGCCGTCCGCGTTCTGATGACGAGCCGGTACATTGCCAAGTAACAAGCTGGTGGTCAGAACGTGATCGTACCAGGCGAAATCGCCCACAGGCAGTAACTCAACGCCGGCCTGTTTTTGTTGATCCCAGTGACGAGCACGCAGTTCGCGGCCCACCGCCAGTAATTCTTCCTGGGTGGAATTGCCTGCCCAGTAACTTTCTTGTGCCTTTTTCAGTTCGCGACGCAGACCAACACGGGGGAAGCCGAGGGTGTGATTTTTGATTGTCATTTTTATGTCCTCATGGTGAATTTTTTGGATTTGGACGTCCAGATGTTTACACCGCCATCTTGCAAAGGTACTGTATATTCCTCAAGCGCAATTTGCTCATGCCGAAGTGAAGGACTTTCATGATCGAGATCAAACACCTGCGGACGCTCCAGGCGTTACGAAATTGCGGCTCTTTAGCCGCCGCCGCCGCCGCGTTGCATCAAACCCAATCGGCTCTCTCTCATCAGTTCAGCGATCTGGAGCAACGGCTTGGGTTCCGCCTGTTTGTCCGTAAAAGTCAGCCTCTGCGCTTTACTCCGCAGGGCGAAGTGCTATTGCAACTGGCAGAACAAGTGCTGCCGCAGATTAGCCGTGCGCTTCAGGCCTGCAACGAACCGCATCAGACAACGTTGCGTATCGCCATCGAATGCCATAGCTGTATTCAGTGGCTAACCCCGGCACTGGAGAACTTCCACAAAACCTGGCCGCAGGTGGATCTGGATTTCAAATCAGGCGTGACGTTCGACCCGCAGCCCGCGCTACAGCAAAGCGAGCTGGATATCGTTTTGACTTCGGACATTCTGCCGCGCAGCGGTCTGCACTATTCGCCGATGTTTGATTATGAAGTGCGCCTGGTGCTGGCAACGGACCACCCATTAGCGAACAAAACACGAATTGATCCGGAAGATTTGAGCAGTGAGACATTGTTGATTTACCCGGTGCAGCGCCAGCGGCTGGATATCTGGCGACATTTCCTGCAACCCGCAGGCGTGAGCCCGTCGCTGAAAAGTGTGGATAACACGTTGCTGTTAATTCAGATGGTGTCGGCGCGCATGGGCATTGCCGCGCTGCCGCATTGGGTGGTCGAGAATGTAGAGCGCCAGGGTCTGGTGGTGACTAAAACCCTGGGCGAAGGATTGTGGAGCCGGTTGTACGCCGCCGTGCGCGATGGCGAGCAGCGTCAACCGGTGACAGAAGCGTTTATTCGCTCGACGCGCTCACACGCTTGCGAGCATCTGCCGTTTGTGAAGAATGCGGAGCGACCCAACGGCGATGCACCCATAGCGAGGCCATTATCACCGTCCCACCAATGATAAAGCTCGCCCAGTGGGGCTGTTCTTGCCAGATGGCGAGGTTAACCAGCAGCCCTGCCGGAACATGCACGTTGTTCATGATGCCGAGCGTTCCTGCATCCACCTGCGTTGCGCCATAGTTCCACATGAAATAACCCAGCCCTGACGCTACGACGCCGAGCCACACCAGGATGCCCCATTGCAGGTTGGTGCTCGGCAGTTTTTGCGGATTCCCTAGCGCAAACCAGGCGCTTACGGCCACAATGAATGCGCCAAGATAAAACCATGAGAATGCGCAATGCTGCGGCATCGGACGAGTTTCCATCAAACGCTTGTAGCCCACCATGCCGATAGCAAAGCAGATGTTGGCCGCCTGCACCAACAGCAGGCCAGTCCAGAAGTGATCGCTCACTTTGTCATAGCGAATAATCGCCGCGCCAATCACCGCCAGCCCTGCACTTAACGCATAACCCCAGCGCAGTTTGTTGCCACTGATCAGATCGTAAATTAGCGTGACGTACAACGGCGTCATCACGGTGAACAAAAGGAATTCTGAAACGGTCAGGTAGAGATAGGCCTGGAAGCTGAACAGGTACATCACGCCGAGTTGCAGCGCGCCTACCAGCATATACAACAGCAACGTTTTCGCGCTGTAACCTTTAAAACGCAGAAACGGCAGGAATACCAGTGCCGCAAGCCCGACGCGCATCAGCACCGAAAAATAGCTGTCGACATGCCCGGCAAGATATTCGCCAATCAGACTAAATGAGAAGGCCCACAGGATTGTGGTGATGATCAGTAACGGCACGATGAAGTCTCTACAACAGGTTATGCCTTATTGTAGCGAAGGGTGTTGGCAGAGGCTTAGGTATTTGGTTGACGAGTGGCGATTAAATCGCCACTCAATGTCGGCGAATTAATCTTTACCGAGGAACATCTTACGCAGGTAATGCGGAACGGCGTTATCGGCGTTGGTGCCAATCACTTCCAGCTCTGGCAACAAGTCTTTCAGGCGCTGGTGGGCATTGCCCATGATGCAGCCTTTACCCGCCATGCTGAGCATTTCTGCGTCGTTCATGCCATCACCAAAAGCGATGCACTCTTTCAGGCTGTAACCCATTGCTTTGGATACCGCTTCCAGCGCGTGACCTTTGGATACCCCGCCCGCCATCACTTCCAGACAAGTGAGTGTCGAGAAGCTTACATTGACTCGGTCACCCCAACGGGCAATCAACGCTTGCTCAAGCGGCAGCAATTTTTCGTGCGAATCACAGGTGAAGAACACTTTGCTGATACCATCGGCGTCCAGCAAACCTGGCTCAAACAGACTGTAATTAAACACGGCCTCTTTAAAATATTTCATCTCTTCAGGGCGATGACGGTTCATGAACCATTCGTCACCACGGTAGACGTTGGTCACGATATCTTGATGGGTATGCACGACACCAAACAGATCACGGGCGATGTCCTGATCAAGATCGTGGCTGAATACCAGGTTGCCGTCAGTATCATGCACGCGCGCACCGTTGGAGGTGATCATGTAGGCTTTGATTTCGAGGTTATCGCGGATTTGCCCCACATCGATATGGTGACGACCCGTAGCAAAGACGAAATGTACCCCTTCAGCGGTGAGCAATTTCAGCGTTTCTTTGGCGTACGGGGTGAGCAGGTGATCGGGGGACAACAACGTGCCATCTAAGTCAGACGCAACGACATGGTACATAGGATTTGAAACCTCAGGTGTTGAATTCAGATTAATTATGCCTATCAAAAAACGTGATAATGGCATTCAGCGCTTCGGTCCGTATATCGTCCTTTTCGAACAGGATCTCATGATATGCACCGTTTATGACGTAAGGTTTTTCCCCCTCACAAGGGTTGCCCGCCGTGGCTCGAAGTTCACAGAATCGGTCATGCGCGCGATTATCAACGACGCGCTCCTCTTCTGCCTGCAGGATAAAAATCGGCGTGGTAATCGCAGTGGCTCCTGCTAAAACCTGTTCTCCTGCGAGTATCCCTTCTCGTACCCAGTGATTCGTTGGCCCACCGACCCGCAATGCTGGCTCGTCAGCATAAAAACGTAGGTTTCGGCGGTAACGTTCACGGCTATGGGTCAGGACATTAACGCTAAATGGTAATGCGCGCCAGCGGCCTGTTCCGATTGCATATCCCTCACGAAAACGTTGATGACCTTCCGCCCAATCAAGAATATGACGAACCATCCAGTCCGGCCAGCGTAAGGCGATGCCAAACATGGGTGCGCACAGCGCAACGGCATCAAAGCATTGTGAGTTCTTTTCCAGCCACAGCGTGATAATCGCCCCGCCCATGGAATGCGCTAACGCGTAGCGTTTTCTCCACGGACCATTCGCGACTTCATGCTGATAAAAGCGATCAAAATCGTCGACATAGTCGCTAAACTTCGCCACATGCCCGCGATGCGAATCCGATAGCATGCGTCCAGAACGCCCTTGTCCACGATGGTCGATGATTAAAATGTCGAATCCACACAGAAATAAGTCGTACGCCAATTCAGCATATTTGACATAGCTTTCGATACGCCCAGGACAAACAACAATCACCCGGTCATGATCCTGCGAGCGAAACCGTACGTAGCGTACCGGCACTTCGTCGACGCCTGAAAATTCACACTCTTCGCGCTTACGCCAGAAGTCCATCAGTGAACCCGTGGTGAAAGCCGCAAAGGCATTTTCCCTGGATAACCATCCATTTTTATGCTGAGTCATTTCGCTTTTTTGTGATTCGTAGCACGCTCATCAACAATAGCGTATTGTGGCATAAAAGTGTTCGATCAGGGAATTTCACATGAGCGTTGAGTGGTGGTTTACCTATCTCGTAACCACAATAATTCTGAGTCTTTCACCCGGTTCCGGGGCGATTAATACCATGACGACCGCCATCAGCCACGGATATCGCGGTGCGGCTGCGTCTATTGCAGGGCTACAAACCGGTCTTGCGATTCATATCGTGCTGGTTGGCATTGGCCTGGGGGCAATTTTTTCGCATTCGCTGCTGGCTTTTGAAATATTGAAATGGGCGGGAGCCGCTTACCTTGTCTGGTTGGGGATTCAGCAATGGCGTGCCGCTGGGGCGATAGATTTAAATACGATAGCGGCCAGCCAACCACGTAGCCGCCTGTTTAAGCGTGCGGTTTTTGTGAATCTCACCAATCCCAAGAGCATTGTCTTTCTCGCGGCACTTTTCCCACAATTTATCGCCCCCCATCAGCCGCAAGCGGCACAGTATTTAATACTCGGCGTGACTACCGTCGTGGTCGATATTATTGTGATGATAGGCTACGCGACGCTGGCAACACGGATTGCGGGCTGGATTAAAGGGCCACGTCAGATGAAAGCGCTGAACCGCGTGTTTGGTTCACTGTTTATGCTGGTTGGCGCGCTTTTAGCCGGAGCACGCCAGGCATAACATCAGAGGAAAGGATTAGCGGGAGATGATCAGGTGAATACCGAATCCGGCAAACAATGCACCTGCGAACCCATCAATCCATTTAGCAAGGCGCTGGTAACCCCGGCGCATTTTCGGCAGTGCAAATAAGCTGGCAACCACGGTGAACCAGGCCAGTGTTTCCAGTGAAATCAAAACAAACAGGCCCCAACGTTCTGCACTACCTACATCATCGCCGACAAACAGTGAGAACACGCTGCCGAAGTAGATAATCGCTTTTGGGTTTGCCAGGTTAGTGAGTAAACCTTTTACAAAACTGCGCCCGCTACGAGCCAGTTCAACATTCGGTGCTTGCTCGGAAGGCTTCTCTTTCTTCAATGCGCCACGCAGCATCTGGTAGCCCATCCAGCAAAGATACAAACCACCTCCAACCATAATGATGTTGTGCAACCACGCCATTTTTTCCAGAATCAGATGCAAACCCAGCAGCGCTACGCCTGCCCAGATCATGACACCCATGGTAATTCCCAATACACCCATCATCGCTTCTTTACGAGAGCGGCTGACTGCGGTCTGGGAAACAAAGAAAAAATCGGGACCGGGGCTCATCAGCGCAACGATATGCACTAATGCCACCGTGAGGAAGAGCATCAACATAGGAGTTAACTCGCAGGATAATTATTCAGTGAGCAACCATCCTGCCACGTTCGGGCAAGGCTGGCTACTACTCATCTTCACCATCAACATGGCTGCGAATCAGTGCCATGAACTCACGACCAAAACGTTCCAGCTTACGCGTTCCAACACCATTCACGCCCAGCATTTCGCCTGGGGTAATCGGCATCTGTTCGGACATTTCGATTAATGTCGCGTCGTTAAACACCACATACGGTGGAATGTTTTCTTCATCGGCAATGGCTTTGCGCAGTTTGCGTAACTTGGCGAACAGCTTGCGGTCATAGTTACCGCCGAATGCTTTCTGGCTGCTGCTGCGGGATTTGACCGCGACGATACGCGGCACGGCAAGCATTAAAGGTTCTTCGCCACGTAAGAACGGGCGAGCCGCTTCGGTGAGCTGCAATGCGGAGTGCTGGGCGATGTTTTGTGTCACCACGCCCAGGTGAATGAGTTGGCGGATAACGCTGACCCAATGTTCGTGTGTCTGGTCACGGCCAATTCCGTAGACCGGCAGCTTGTCGTGCTGCAAGTCGCGGATACGTTGATTGTTAGCGCCACGCAGCACTTCCACCACATAGCCCATACCAAAGCGCTGATTGACGCGATAAATACAAGACAGCGCTTTTTGCGCATCCACCAGCCCGTCGTAACGACGCGGCGGATCGAGACAAATATCGCAGTTGCCACAAGATTGCTGGCGACCTTCGCCAAAGTAATTCAGCAATACCAGGCGGCGACAGGTTTGCGCTTCAGCAAACGCCCCCATCGCATTGAGTTTATGGCGTTCAATGTCCTGCAATTGCCCGACCGGTTTTTCTTCCAGGCATTTACGCAACCAGGCCATATCGGCCGGATCGTAAAATAGCATCGCTTCCGCAGGCAGGCCGTCACGCCCCGCGCGCCCGGTTTCCTGATAGTAGGATTCGATATTACGTGGGATGTCGAAGTGGGCGACAAAACGGACGTTGGGCTTATTGATACCCATACCGAACGCCACCGTAGCGACCACGATTTGCAGATCGTCTCGCTGGAATTTTTCCTGCACTTCAGCACGAACCTGGTGTTCAAGCCCAGCGTGATAAGCACCGGCGCTGATCCCTTTGCTTTGCAAACGTGCGGCGGTGTCTTCAACCTTGGCGCGGCTGCCACAATAGATAATGCCGGATTTTCCTTTCTGTTCTTGCACGTAGCGCATCAGCTGATCGAGAGGTTTAAACTTCTCCATCAGCATGTAGCGAATATTCGGTCTGTCAAAACTGCTGATTTCAATAAACGGATCGTGCAGGCCTAAAAGGCGAACAATATCAGCACGAGTGGTGTCGTCAGCAGTGGCGGTGAGGGCAATAAATGGCACCGTGGGCAGGCGCTCACGCAACTGGCCCAGCGCGGCATATTCTGGTCGGAAATCGTGACCCCATTGCGAAATACAATGCGCTTCGTCGACCGCCACCATCGAGAGATGCCATTGGCTGAGTTGATCAATGAAGTTATCCATCATCAATCGTTCGGGGGCGATATACAGCAGGCGAATTTGCCCGGTGCGACACCCCGTAAGCACTTCTTGCTGCTGCTCGCGAGTTTGCGTTGAGTTAAGACAGGCCGCCGCAACGCCGTTTGCCAGCAGTTGATCAACCTGGTCTTTCATCAAAGAAATCAGCGGCGAAACCACGACGGTTAGCCCGCCGAACACCAGTGCCGGGATTTGATAACACAGTGATTTGCCACCACCAGTCGGCATAACAACCAGGCAATCACGCCCTTCCAGCACCGTTTCGATGATGGTTTCCTGGCCCGGGCGGAACTGTTGGTAGCCAAAGGTATCTTGCAAAACCTGCCTGGCCAGCACTGCCTGATTAATGACTTCCGCCTGTGTCACGCTTTCCCCACCACAAATACCGCCAGTTTTTAAAACAAATCGTTTAGAAAAGATCGTTAAGCATAACGCCGACACCAAAGCGTGTCTGGTTAAAGTTGTAATCAATTAATGATTCGCCATAGCCACTGTACAGTTGGCTATATAGGCGGACGTGTTTAGTGACCGGATAACTAAAGCCTAATTCTGCGCCGCCGTAACCGGTATTCCAATTGTACTGGCCTTTCATGCTCAGAATTGCATCACCAAACTGGTAGCCGACTCGCAGCTGGTAGTAGCCCATATATTTGGTGATATCAGGGTTATCGTCGGTGCTGCCAATGACATACCACGGCTTCACTTCCACCATCCAGTTGCCATTTTCAGCCATCAAACGCGTGTATAAACGGTTCCAGCTGCGGGACGTCGGGTCTGAACGGCCATTGGAATCGTGATTATAACCAAATTCGACATCACGTAATGTCCAACCCGCGAAGGATTCATCGGTCGCAAAACCGAGGAAAACTTGCGGTTCGTAGTTGGTTTCACGGAAAGGTGCAGACTCTTCACTGTTTGATAGCTGCCACCAGGATTTCTGTGTGTAGGACGCGCCCAGCACCGAGTTTGATCCAAAAATGCCACGCCAGATTGGAAACGCGAGGCTAAGCTGGAATTTCACTTCATCTTTCTTGGCATTTTCAGACCAGTTGTAGGTTTTGATCGCTTCTTTATTGAGGTCGTCTGTCACCGTATAAATTAAATAGTTGGTTTCATACGGATAAAGTGTAAATGGATTATCGTGTTCCAGAAGCATATTGGCGATGATGCTGCCGCGTACAGCAGGCGTATCGTGCACTCTTTTAATCGTTGCTTCCTGTGCGTAAGCAGTCAGCGGTAGCAGGCTCGCCGCCACTAACCATCCCAGAAACTTGCGCATTGGCAATATTCTCCTGAACAAAAAGGTTTCAAATTATTTTCTCCGACACATTTTACATAGATATGCATGTTCAAGCTCTGTCTACCTTTCTTAAAGTGGAAATCAACGATTTGGAAGCATAAAATAAACAATTAATTAACATAACGAGATCGAGGAAGATCCATGTCTACCCCATTTCTGAGCCCTGAGGCCGCCCTGCAACTGGTCGGTGAGATTTTTGTTTATCACATGCCATTCAACCGCGCGCTGGGTCTGGAACTTATCCGGTATGAAAAAAACTACGCTGAACTGAGCTTTAATAACCAGCCGATGATGGTGGGGAACTGGGCGCAAAGTATTTTGCATGGTGGCGTCATTGCTTCTTCTTTGGATGTCGCAGCAGGCCTGGTTTGTGTCGGCAGTACGCTGACCCGCCACGACAGTATTAGCGAAGAAGAACTGCGTCAGCGTCTGTCAAAAATGGGCACTATCGATTTACGTGTCGACTACCTGCGTCCGGGCCGTGGGCAACGATTTACCGCCAGTAGCAGCCTGTTGCGTGCCGGGAATAAAGTGGCGGTTGCGCGCGTGGAATTACACAACGAAGAACTGGTGCATATCGCCAGCGCAACCGCCACCTACATGGTGGGGTGAAAAGGTAATTCCTGTTACTATTTGCTTACTATTCATCAACGAGTTCCTTTCATGGATGCGAAACAAACCCGCCAGGGCGTGTTACTTGCGCTGGCGGCGTATTTTATTTGGGGCATTGCGCCTGCTTATTTCAAATTAATTCACTACGTCCCAGCAGATGAAATCCTGACGCATCGCGTGATTTGGTCGTTCTTTTTTATGGTGGTGTTGATTAGCTTGAGCCGCCAGTGGCCACAGGTGAAAAAATCCTGTCAAAACCGTAAGAAGGTTTTTGCGATGGCGCTGTCTGCGGTGCTGATCGGTGGGAACTGGTTGCTGTTCATTTGGGCGGTGAATAACAATCACATGCTGGAAGCGAGTCTCGGCTACTTCATTAACCCGTTGGTTAACGTCGTGCTGGGGATGATCTTCCTTGGTGAACGGTTCCGCAGAATGCAGTGGATCGCCGTGGCACTCGCAGCCTGTGGCGTTCTGGTTCAGCTTTGGACATTCGGCTCGCTACCGATTATCGCTCTTGGCCTCGCGTTCAGCTTTGCGTTTTACGGGCTGGTGCGTAAGAAAATCGCCGTCGATGCGCAAACGGGAATGTTGGTGGAGACGCTGTGGCTATTGCCGATTGCCGCTATCTATTTGTTTGGTATCGCAGACAGCTCAACCAGCCATATGGGGCAAAATCCCATGTCTCTGAATTTGCTGCTGATCGCGGCAGGTGTGGTCACAACGATTCCGCTACTGTGTTTCACCGCAGCGGCAACGCGCTTGCGTCTTTCGACACTGGGTTTCTTCCAGTACCTTGGCCCTACCCTTATGTTCCTGCTGGCCGTGACGTTCTACGGTGAAGTGGTCGGCAAAGATAAGATGCTGACCTTCGGATTTATCTGGGCAGCACTGGCGTTGTTTATTCTTGATGCGGTTTATACACAACGGAATTCGCGAATTGCAGCACGCAGCGCGGCTGATAAATAGTAAAAAGGGAGCCATTCGGCTCCCTTTCCATTTTCATCTCACAACCAGTTCTTCCGCTTGAAGTAGAGATACGGTGCAAGCCCCGCAAGGATCATCACGATAATCGCCGCAGGATAACCGAAGCTCAGTTTCAACTCTGGCATAAACTCGAAGTTCATCCCGTAGCTGGACGCCACAAGCGTTGGCGGCAGGAACACGACCGATACCACCGAGAAGATCTTGATGATGCGGTTCTGCTCGATGTTGATAAAGCCCATCGCCGCCTGCATCAGGAAGTTAACTTTCTGGAACAGGGATTCGTTGTGTGGCAGCAGGGATTCGATATCTCGCAGGATTTCACGCGCCTGCTCCAGTTGCCCACTCGGCAAACGCGCTTTACGCACCAGGAAGTTGAGTGCGCGTTGGGTATCCATCAGACACAAACGCACTTTCCAGCCGATATCTTCCAGTTCAGCAAGTGTTGAAAGTGCAGCGTCGTACTCATCGCCTTGATGCCCTTCCATGATCACGCGGCTGAGTTTCTCGAGGTCGCTATAAATATTTTCGATTTCATCTGCCAGCTGTTCGATTTTGGTTTCAAACAGGTCGAGCAGTAATTCATAAGCGTTGCCGTCCACCATCGCGTTACTACGAGCGCGCATACGGTAAAGGCGAAATGCAGGTAATTCACGTTCACGAAGCGTAAACAGGCGGCCTTCACGAATGGTGAATGCCACGGTGCTGTTGCCTGCATGATCGTCTGCATCTTCAAAAAAGAAAAATGAGTGGATGTGCAAGCCGTCTTCGTCTTCAAAGAAACGCGCGGATGCTTCGATGTCTTCCAGTTCCGGGCGTGTTGCCAGGCTTTGACCAAGTTCCGTTTGCACGCGCTGCCGCTCGTTCTCTTCAGGCTCGACCAAATCAACCCAGACGGAATTGCTCAGGTTGTCGGCCTCGTCTAATTCGAGACGGCACAGACGATTGTTTTCCAGTTGAAATGCGCTCAGCATGACCGGTACTCCCAATGCAAAAAATAACAGGGACAGTTCGGTTGGCACACAGACAGAAACGATATAGGTTTCAGACCATTAAAAAGTCTGACTCATTGCGACGGGATATACGAGATATGAGGTCGCCGACAACCACTAAGGCTATCAGCATAAGAGGATAGCCTTAGAAGTTGTACCTGGATGACAGGTTATTGAGCCAGTATTTACTGGGTGTGTCCAAGGCGAGTGTCCTCTTAGCGTAATCGTGCGCGCATGTTACGCCACCACAAATATGGCGTCAACACGCAACGGGATACCATGGACTAATTAATTCCCGTGATATTTATAGGGTAGCAACTGTGTAAAAAACGATGTGTTTTTCTATGACTTACACGGTTTCCAGGCGCGCATAAGCTGCCACCAACCACTTAATTCCCTGACCAGGGAATGCCACCTGAACCCGACTGTGTTCACCACTGCCTTCCAGATTGACGATGGTGCCTTCACCAAACTTCGCATGGCGCACACGCTGCCCAAGGCTAAAGCCAGAATCATTTTCGGAGATTGGCGTTCCCATGCGTTTATGGCTGACCGGGCGGCTGATGCTTGCACGCAGGCGCACTTCTTCCACGCAGTTTTCCGGCAACTCGCCGATAAAGCGTGACGGCCGGTGATACACTTCTTTGCCATACAAACGGCGCGTTTCGGCATAGGTTAACGTGAGTTTTTGCATCGCACGCGTCACGCCGACGTAAGCCAGGCGGCGCTCTTCTTCCAGGCGTCCACCTTCATCCAGTGACATCTGGCTCGGGAACATGCCCTCTTCCATGCCAACGATAAAGACTTGCGGGAACTCCAGACCTTTCGCCGAGTGCAATGTCATCAATTGCACCGCGTCTTGCCAGGTATCCGCTTGCCCTTCACCGGCTTCTAGAGCCGCGTGTGACAGAAAAGCCTGCAGAGGCATCAGGTCTTCGTCTTCATCCTGGTAGCTGAACTGGCGTGTTGCTGTGACCAGTTCTTCTAAGTTTTCGATACGTGTCTGGCCTTTCTCACCCTTTTCTTGCTCATACATCATCATCAGACCGGAATCTTTGATTACACGGTCAGTTTGTACGTGCAGCGGCATATCAATGGTTTCATGGGCCAGCGCGTCGATAAGCTCCATAAAGCGTTGCAGCGCAGAAGCCGCACGCCCCGCCAGCACTTTTTCCTGAAGCAGCATACGGCAGGCTTGCCACATTGTCAGTTGCTTGTCGCGGGAAGTCTGGCGAACAACGTCCAGCGTGCGATCGCCAATGCCACGCGTTGGCGTGTTTACCACACGTTCAAATGCGGCATCGTCGTTACGGTTGGCGATCAGGCGCAGATAAGAGAGCGCATCTTTGATTTCCTGGCGTTCGAAGAAGCGCATCCCACCGTAAATACGGTACGGCATGCTGACCTGCAATAACGCTTCTTCCAGTACACGAGACTGGGCGTTGCTGCGATAAAGAATCGCGCATTGCTCGAGTGCACCGCCATTTTCCTGCCATGTCTTGATGCGATTAACCACGAAACGGGCTTCGTCCAGTTCGTTAAAAGCACAGTAAAGTGAAATAGGTTCCCCGTCGCTGCCATCAGTCCACAGCTCTTTACCCAGACGGCCTGAGTTATTCGCAATCAAGGCGTTGGCGGCATTCAGGATGTTATTGGTGGAACGGTAGTTTTGCTCAAGGCGAATGGTTTGTGCGCCCGGGAAATCCGTCAGGAAGCGCTGGATGTTCTCGACCTGCGCACCGCGCCAGCCATAGATGGACTGGTCATCATCGCCAACGATCATCACTTTGCCGGTGTCACCTGCCAGCATACGAATCCACGCGTACTGGATGCTGTTGGTATCCTGGAATTCGTCCACCAGAATGTTGGTGAAGCGTTCGCGATAGTGATTGAGGATGTGCGGTTTGTTCAGCCAAAGCTCATGAGCACGCAGCAGCAACTCGGCGAAATCCAGCAAGCCCGCGCGGTCACACGCTTCCTGATAGGCCTGATAAATTTTTTGCCAGGTTTGCTCTACCGGATTGCCATAGCTTTCTATGTGGTGCGGACGTAAACCTTCGTCTTTCTTACCGTTGATAAACCACATCGCCTGGCGGGCGGGCCACTGTTTATCATCAAGATTCATGGCTTTGATCAGACGCTTTAACAAACGGAGTTGATCTTCGCTGTCGAGGATTTGGAAATCCTGCGGTAAATTCGCGTCCATGTGATGCGCGCGCAGTAAACGATGTGCAAGGCCGTGGAAAGTACCGACCCACATCCCGCCCTGACTGGTTCCCATCAACTGACCAATACGGTGGCGCATTTCTGCTGCTGCTTTGTTGGTGAACGTCACGGCCATAATGGAATATGGCGAGCAATTTTCGACGCTAATCAACCAGGCAATGCGGTGAACCAATACGCGTGTCTTACCACTGCCCGCTCCAGCCAGCACCAGCATATTGCTACGCGTGGCTGCGACGGCTTCGCGCTGTTTGTCATTGAGGCTGTCGAGCAGGTAAGAAACGTCCATTGGCACCGCCACGTAAGAGAAGTGGCGGTCAGCCACCCCTGGAATTTTATACAGAGTTGTTGATGATTATATCAGCGCGGTGAGGGATGCCAACTGCGAAATTTCCAGATGTGGCAATAAACGGCTGTCATCAATCTGCATCAAGTCGCCATCGCGCAGGTTTATCCAGCACGCCTGTAACCCGCTGCGAATCGCCCCTGCGACATCCGTCGTCAGGTCATCGCCAACATGCAGGATATGGCCGAGCGGCACATTCAGCTTTTCTGCTGCCAAATGATACATGTCGTTGAAGGGCTTGGAACGCCCATGAGGACCCGCTCGCAAGACAAACTTAAAGTACTGATCGAGGCCAAAAAGATGGGGCTCGGCGTTACCGTTGGTAATCGCCACCAGCGGCCACTTTTTAGCAAGCGCAGCCAGCGTGTCGTGAGTTTCTTGCGGCACGTCGATTTGACTACGCCAGTGGGCAAAGTTCTCCATCGATGCCTGTGCGCCTGCGGAGGCTTCCTCTGCCGAGAGACCCGCGTTTAACATCGCGTGTTCTACCGCACGGCGACGCCATTCGGTGACATCGTGATAAATATCTGGCTCTGCGAGGCGCAGCGCATGTCGAATACGCAAAAAATCGGGACGTTGAAGATGGTTTAGCTTCGGATGGTAATTCTGCACGAAGCTCATTGATTCCCGCTCGGTACGCTCAATCACCGCACGGTTGTCGTACAGCGTATCGTCGAGATCAAAAGTGAGCGCGGCAATAGTCCCTAATGGGCGGTAAAAATGCATTACGATTTCCCTCGTTTAGCGCGTGGATGGGCAGCATCATACACTGAGGCTAAGTGTTGGAAGTCGAGATGGGTATAGATTTGCGTCGTGGAAAGATTGGCGTGGCCTAATAACTCCTGCACGCCGCGCAAATCACCGCTGGATTCCAGCATATGCGTGGCAAACGAGTGACGCAGTTTGTGTGGATGTACATGGCTGTTCAGCCCCTGTTTTATCCCCCACTCGCTAAAACGTTTCTGGACGTTGCGCGTTGAAATACGCTTCCCTTGTTTTGAGAGAAACAGCGCATCGTCATCCGGACCAAAAAGCTCACGCAAATCCAGCCAGTGCTCAACCCAGATAACGGCAGATTTCCCCACCGGAACCCGACGCTCTTTGCTGCCTTTCCCCATCACCCAAACTTCGCCCGTCGTCAGGTCAATATGACGACAATCCATATTAACCAGTTCAGAAAGACGCAGCCCTGCTCCGTACATGACTTCCAGCATTGCACGGTCGCGTACCGCAAGCGGATCGTTAATGTCGATATCCAGTAGACGGTTAACGTCATCGACATCGATATTTTTGGGCAGGTGACGGCCAGCTTTCGGCGTCGTTATACCTTTTGCGGGATTGGCTTTAAGTTCACCCTGGCTGACACACCAGTCGAAGAAACTGCGAAGCGCGGAGAGACGTAATGCCAGGCTTGACGGCCCAAGACCTGCCTTGCGGCTGCGAACGGCCAGGGAACGAACCACCGCTGCATCGCACTGCTGCCAGGAGTTCAACTTCATCTCAGCGGCAAGGCCGATAATCGCAGCCAACTGACGACCATAATTAAGCAAGGTCAGCGGGCTTAGCTGGCGCTCTACTTTCAGGTAGCGCAGAAAGCCATCGACAGAGGATTGCAGCGGGGAGACGGTCATACTCGCTCGATCCAACGCTCCAGAAGATCGGGCAGCATCAGCGCCAGTTCGTGCAGTAATTGCGTGCCTTGCCCTTCCTGATAATGCTGAGGATCGCGGCTACTGAACACCAGCACGCCTAAATCCGCATCACTTCCTAACAGCGACAGTGCCACAGAACCAATAGCTTTTGCCTGAGGCAAAACAACCAGTAACTCAGGGCCGTTCAGCGACCCGAGATAATGCTGTCGGTCGCCCAGACGTTGAATGCGAAGCGACTCGAAAGCCTGTCGACTCAGTGCCAAATGAGTAAAATCAGAAGGAGCACCAATCCGCCAACGGTCTGCAAAAAGACGCACATTCGCGCCAGCCAGACCCATTTCACGCGCCCAACGGTGCAGACGGTTGAGCATTTCCTGCAAGCTGGTTGCAGAAGCCAGGCGACCCTGCAATTTCAGTAAGCGATAGAAAAGCCCTTCGTTGGCACTCGCTTGTTCCATCAACAAGGTCATGTTTTCTTCAAGAAAATTGATATGGTTACGGCTGCGCGCCATGTGCCACTCAACCAACGATACAGTACCGCGCACCGGATGCGGTACTTGCATCTGTTCTACATGCTGGGCGTTACGAATAAAGAAATCGGGATGACGTAGTAGATACTCCGCTACAACACGGTCATCCAGTTCCAGTACGGCTTCTTGCTGTTCCTCGGCGTTCTTCATAGATGTATAAATCCATCATAGACATGGGCCGCCGGACCGGTCATAAATAGCGGATTTCCCGGCCCTTTCCAGGCGATATCAAGGCGGCCACCAGGCAGCTCTACGCGAACCTGTTCCGCAAGTATTCCTTGCAAGATGCCCACGGCAACTGCGCCGCAAGCTCCACTACCACAAGCTTGAGTTTCCCCCGCGCCGCGCTCATAAACACGCAGGCGGATATGCTCTTTCGTCACGACCTGCATAAAGCCGATATTCGCGCGCTCCGGGAAACGCTCATGGTTTTCCATCACCGGCCCCAATGTTTCCACTGCAGCCGTCGTCACATCATCGACTTGAATAACGCAATGCGGGTTACCCATCGAGACAACGCCACACATAATGGTTTGTTCGGCGGCACGCATAATATAGGTCTTTTCCGCTTTGTTTGCGCGAAACGGCACGGCGGATGGCTCGAAATTCGGCTCACCCATATTCACGCACACCAGCTCATCTTCGGTCACGCTGAGGACCATGCGACCATTGGCAGTGCTGACGCGAATATCGCGTTTGTTAGTCAGCCCTTTCAGGCGCACAAAACGCGCGAAACAACGCGCACCATTGCCGCATTGAGAAACTTCGCTGCCATCGGCGTTGAAAATACGGTAATGGAAATCCAGGTCAGGATCGTAAGGTGGCTCAACCACCAGCAACTGATCGAAACCCACTCCCAGATGTCTGTCGGCCAGGCGGCGAATCAGCTCAGGGGAGAAATAGACGTTTTGAGTCACCGCGTCGACGACCATAAAGTCATTACCAAGGCCATGCATCTTCGAAAACTGCATCTTCTGCTCCATATACGCGGCTACTTATCGATAATTAGCTAGTAGATAACCTGAGTCGGTGCGTTATCCGTACCACGATTATTGCGGTCTGGCGTCGCCGATTGGGTCTTTTTCTCAGGGCTTACCTGAGTCGCGGGTTTGGTTTTACCATCGGCAGGCGGAAAGTACAGAGGCCCTTTAAGACCGCAGCCAGAAAGACTGAAAAGTGCCAGCATAAATGCCAGTGGGCAGAAAATTTTCTTCATTATTGAGATGCCTGTAATCCAATATTCTGTCTTCTATCATCGCAGGTGATCCCTGAAAAGCAATACTCTTTTCTATTCACGGGTGTTGCTTTTATACTGCCCTGAAGACGAACAACTGAGAAAAAGATATGAACGACAGTGAATTTCATCGCCTGGCTGATGGCCTGTGGTCAACAATCGAAGAACGCCTGGATGACTGGGATGGGGACAGCGATATTGACTGCGAAATCAATGGTGGCGTGCTGAGCCTGAGTTTTGAGAACCGCAGCAAAATTATTATCAATCGCCAGGAGCCTCTGCATCAGGTCTGGCTTGCGACCAAAAGTGGCGGCTACCATTTTGACCTGAAAGGGGATCTCTGGATTTGCGATCGCAGCGGCGCTGAGTTTTGGGCGTTGCTGGAAGAGGCTTGCACGCAGCAAGCCGGAGAGCCGGTTAGTTTTAGCTAGCTTTAGCTATTGCTGTACTGTTGAAGCAGCGGTGTTGAGCTATCGTCATGATTAGCTGGCGTCGCTGCTGTGATAGCCTGGTTGCGGAACGGAATGATCTGAGAGCGCCCATCCACTTTCACAATCTGATAAAACTGCGGCAGGTTGAAGTTGATAAAGCTTGAGCCGTAGGTAAAGCGATCGTGCGACGATGAGTAGAAACGGCTAACGTCACGCACTAAATCTTCTTTGCTACCTTCGCAGTGGTGATATACCTCTGCCCGGTTGCTCTCATCAAGAATGTAGATATTGAATCCTTGATCCTCATTCGCTTCTTCAAAGAAGAATTGAATGATCCCTTCGCTGGCAAACCCATCGACCACCGACGGCAGTTGAACCTGGTTGGTTTCAACTTGCACTGACAAACCATGCAGTTTGTTATGCGAAATCGCGCCGTAGAACTCGACCGCATTTTCTAGTTTTTGCACCGATACGCTTAGACGTTCGAAGAACAGTCCCCACGTTTGGCCAGAGATCCGCAACGCTTTAAAGCGGCCAGGCTCCTGGCGAGTGCTCGACAAACGGAAGTCGATACATTCAGAAACCAGTTGCTGTACTCGAGTGCGGATTAGCCCACGCAGATGCTGGCTATAGCAGAAAACTTCAACGCTATCAGGTGGCGCCGCATCCTGGTGCATTTTGCCCAGAATCGTTTTCAGGGCTTCAATCATGGACTGTTCACCATTGAAGTGCAGCGTACGCACTTCATTCCATGAGTTGCGGTAAAGCAAATCAACGCTTCCCACCAGGCACTGCTGTTGCTGCCCGAAACTGAATACATCCAGCTTACGGAAATCGAAATGAACAACCTGATTGCGGAATGCCGCTGTCGGGTCATATTCGAGGTTAACGATAATAGCTAAATGGCGAATTTCACATGGGCTATACAACGCTTTCGCTGTTGGTGCAGGCAAACGCAGCGGGAAATGGTGCGACACATCGGCAACCATTTCCTGCAGTTTTGGTAAATCACAAATACCGTTGCCCTTAATAAACAGACGGGTGCGGGAAGTCAGCAAGCCATTGAAGTAGGCCCATGCCACCAGCTTATTAAGATAACGGTTATATTCCAGCGGTTGATGGCTGATGATGGAGTCCATGTTCGGCGCACGGTTGTACAGATACCAGCCTGAACGGTTGGCACGGCCCGGCGGCACATGGATAAAGGTCAGATTGGGTTCAGACAGATCAGGGGAGATCTGTGGGTTAACCAATGTCACTTTGCCCGGCAGCGCTTCAAACGCCGCATACAATTTACGGGTTAAAACACCAATATCTTGTGGGCTTGCACTGACGCTCAGATTATTGCGGCGCGCGAAACGAATCAGGTTGCGATAGCTTTGCATCATCGCATCCAGAAGCTCGTTATGTGCATCACGAACCTGGTCTATTTTCCAGTTGGCGCGGTTATCCAGCATCGCCAGGCGTGCTTCGTCCCAGCCCCAATCTTTGACCAGTTGGCTTAATACTTCACGACGCCAGCCAACGCACGCACGTTCACGGGAAAGTTTTTCGCACACTTTGAGATAGAAGCAACGGCGCACTAAATCCAGACGTGCGTTGTCTTCGATTTGCGAAAGATAGTGGGTTACTCGTTCCAACATCATGCAATACGGATCAAGCCCGAAAGAGACTATCTCACCATCATGCAAACGTTGTTTGATGTCTTTTGCCAGCAAACGCGTGTTTGGATATTCCCAGGAATAAGCTTCCAGCAGCAGCGTTTTCAGCACCGCTTTATAAGGGGAGTCGATACTTTTATAGAGCTGCCAAAGGCTGGCACCAAAGTACTCTTCAGCCGAAAGGGAACTTAAACCACCGAGATCAAGCCACTCGTTTGGTGTGAGCACGCCCTGAGAATAGAGACTCATCACGTAATCGTCGTAATGATCTTCTTCATCACCCGGAACCATACTCCAGAGAATACGTTTCCCGGCCAGGCGCACCGCAGTACGATAAAATTCATCCAGCAACAAGATGTGTTGTGTAGAACCACAATCTTCGCCGCCCAGGCTGCCACTTTCATTGTGGCGGAAGCGGTTTTCGTCAATCAGGAAGAAGCTGACTTCAACACCTAAGGATGCTGCCCAGCTTTCCAGCACACTACATTTGCGTTGCAGTAACTGGCGCTCGTCGTTATCGAGCCAGGACTGGTGACACACCCAAATATCCAAATCGGATGAACAGCTCTGCCCAACGGACGAGGTGCTGCCCATTGAATAAAGACCTGTAATAGGTAATTCACCCAGATCGGTTTTCTGCGGCGGCATGCCACGCATCAATTCGAGTTCGTTTAGGTAGTGGCGTTGGGTTTCATCAGGCGTGTAGATGCAAATGCCATGTGGAACGTTACCCTCAAGGTAACCTGGCATCAGCGGGTGATGATAATGTAGCAATGTTGGCAGAAGACTGTAGACCTGTTGGAAAGCAGGCCCCATGGCAGCAAGTGCGCGATCTACACGCAGTTGGTTAATGGCATCCAGTCTCTGTTTAAGAGTCTCAATATAGAGGTACAAGACATATCGCCTGATGGTTTCAGTATTTCGAAAAAACCCGTTTCCCGGTTGTTGCCTCTATTATAAACGACAAGGCAAAGAATTGCTGGAAACGTGATCAATTTAACACCTTGCTGGTTGACCGTAAAGAAAGATGCGCTACACGCCAAGTTCCTCTCCGGCTCCCTGCTTTATATTCCATAATACGAAAGACATCCCTCTTTTCCGAAAAACCGTTGAAACTGACAGCCTTCCGTGAAGAGTGGTAGGATGGTCAGGGACGATAATTACGGTAACTAGCAATGTTAGACAATGTATTAAGAATTGCCACTCGCCAAAGCCCATTAGCACTTTGGCAAGCACATTATGTCAAACAACGCCTGATGGCGAACCATCCCCAGCTCACGGTTGAACTGGTGCCTATGGTTACGCGTGGCGACATCATTCTTGATACACCGCTGGCAAAAGTTGGCGGCAAGGGATTGTTTGTCAAAGAGTTAGAGCTCGCCCTTCTTGAAGGGCGTGCAGATATCGCAGTGCATTCAATGAAAGATGTACCTGTCGAGTTTCCTGAAGGGCTTGGCCTGGTGACAATTTGCGAGCGCGATGATCCACGTGATGCCTTTGTTTCCAACAATTTCGCCAACCTTGATGATTTGCCGGCTGGCAGCGTAGTCGGTACATCAAGCCTCCGCCGCCAATGCCAGATTGCCGAGCGTCGCCCGGACCTGGTCATTCGTTCATTACGCGGCAACGTCGGCACCCGTTTGGGTAAACTCGATAACGGTGACTACGATGCGATTATTCTTGCCGTCGCCGGTCTTAACCGCCTTGAATTGCAATCCCGCATTCGTTACGCCTTGCCAGCTGAAGTTTCTCTTCCCGCTGTGGGCCAGGGAGCTGTCGGAATCGAGTGTCGCCTTGACGATATACGTACTCAGGAGTTGCTTGAGTCGCTAAATCACGAAGAAACAGCGATTCGCGTCCGCGCAGAGCGCGCCATGAACATGCGTCTTGAAGGCGGATGCCAGGTGCCAATCGGCAGCTATGCCGAATTAAGCAATGGCGAGTTATGGCTGCGGGCATTAGTAGGCGCACCCGATGGTTCAATCCTGGTTCGCGGTGAACGTCGTGGTAAACCAGAAGATGCCGAAGCCATGGGTGTTTCCCTTGCTGAAGAACTCCTTGATAAAGGCGCCCGTGAAATTCTGGCCGCAGTTTATGACGGAGATGCTCCGGCATGACGATCCTTGTCACCCGCCCTTCGCCCGCAGGGGACGAGTTAGTGAGCAGACTGCGCGCACTGGGGCAGGTGGCGTACAGCTTCCCTCTCATCGAGTTTTCCCCAGGCCGACAGTTGGACAAACTGCCGGCAATGCTCGCGAGCCTTTCCGCAGGCGATCTGGTTTTCGTTCTATCGCAGCACGTCATACATTATGCCCAGCCACAATTAAGCCAAAATGCGATGTCATGGCCTGCAAATCTTGCCTGGTTTGCGATTGGACGTACGACTGCATTAGCGTTTCATACAGTCAGCCATTTGCCGGTTCGTTATCCACAAGATCGGGAAACGTCGGAAGTCTTGCTACAATTACCTGAATTACAGAATGTTGCCGGGAAACGAGCGCTCATTTTACGCGGCAATGGTGGCCGTGAACTGTTAGGTGAAACGCTGACAGAACGCGGTGCAGAAGTGACGTTCTGCGAATGTTACCAAAGAAGTGCCAGAATTTATGATGGAACAGAAGAAGCCTTTCGCTGGCGCGAGCGTGGGGTTTCAACGCTGGTCGTGACCAGCGGTGAAATGCTACAGCAACTTTATGCGCTCATTCCCGAATGGTATCGAAAAAACTGGTTACTCCACTGCCAACTCTTAGTTGTTAGTGAGCGTCTGGCAGACCTTGCCCGGGATCTGGGCTGGCAAGATATTCGGGTCGCCGATAACGCAGACAATGACGCGCTGCTTCGCGCGTTACAATAAACTTTAACCTAAGATAATTCGAGTTACAGGAAGGCGGCGACGCACATGCAACTTGGATTTTGACGGGTATACAATAATGGGACGCTACAATGACGGAACAACAGAATACCTCCGCCATGGTTGAAGAGACCACACCTGCGGTGGAAAGCGCACCGCTTCCAGAACAACCACCAAAAAAAAATCGTAATGGTATTGCCGGAATTGCCCTGGGTGCGATTGCCATTGCTATTGCCCTGGCGCTAGGTGGCGGTCTTTACAGTTATGGCAAGCATCAGGCGGCGGCGCAAACGGCCAACACCGATGCCCTGGCAACACAGTTAATCGCCTTACAAAAGCAGCAAGAACAGCAGCAATCAGCGCTGGAAACGACCATCAAGCAGCAAGCGTCGGCTCTCGAAGAGTCGAATCGTCAGCAGGCGAATCTGGCGCGTGAGCTTGATGAAGTACAGCAAAAAGTGGCGACGATTTCTGGAAGTGATGCGAAAACCTGGCTGTTAGCACAGTCCGATTTCCTGGTGAAACTGGCCGGTCGAAAACTGTGGAGCGATCAGGATGTCACTACCGCCGCTGCACTTTTGAAAAGTGCAGATGCCAGCCTTGCTGACATGAATGATCCGAGTCTGCTTGTTGCTCGCCGTGCGCTGACAGATGACATTGCTGCACTGTCTTCTATTACTCAGGTCGATTACGACGGGATTATCCTCAAGCTAAATCAGCTTTCTAATCAAGTCGATAACTTGCGCCTTGCAGACAATAATACCGATGACACGCCGATGGACTCTGATGGTAGCGAGCTTTCAAGCACCGTCACGGAATGGCGTCAGAACCTGGCAAAAAGCTGGCACAACTTTATGGATAGTTTCATTACTATTCGTCGTCGTGATGAAACAGCGGTTCCGCTTCTGGCACCAAACCAGGATGTTTATCTGCGTGAGAATATCCGCTCGCGTCTGCTGGTTGCAGCGCAAGCCGTTCCACGTCATCAGGATGAAACCTATAAGCAGTCGCTGGAGAATGTCTCTACCTGGGTTCGTGCCTATTACGATACCAACGACAGTGTGACCAAATCGTTCCTCGATGAACTGGACTCTCTCAGCCAGCAAAGCATCAATATGGATGTGCCGCAAACGCTGGAAAGCCAACCTTTGCTGGAAAAACTGATGCAGACTCGGGTGCGCAATTTACTCGCTCAGCCCGCTGCGAGTACCGCAGCGCCAGCTCCAGTCCCAACTGAACCTGTACCAGCACCGGTGCCTGCACCGACTCAAGGAGAATAAGCATGATTAAAGTCTTATTACTCTTTCTGTTGTTGATCGCCGGGATCGTCCTCGGGCCGATGCTTGCCGGGCATCAGGGCTATGTGCTGATCCAGACTGACAATTACAACGTGGAAACCAGCGTCACGGGCCTGGTGATCATTCTTATCCTGAGCATGGTTGTGCTGTTCGCCATCGAGTGGCTACTGCGTCGTGTTTTCCGTACCGGTGCTCGTACACGTGGTTGGTTTGTTGGACGTAAAAGCAGCCGTGCGCGTAAGCAAACTAAAGCTGCATTGCTGAAACTGGCAGAAGGTGATTATCAGCAAGTTGAAAAGCTCATGCTGAAAAATGCCGATCATGCGGAACAGCCAGTGGTGAACTATTTGCTGGCCGCCGAAGCTGCACAACAGCGCGGCGATGAAATCCGGGCAAACCAACATCTCGAACGTGCGGCAGAGCTGGCAGACCACGATCAGTTACCAGTAGAAATTACCCGTGTACGCCTGCAACTGGCTCGCAATGAGAATCACGCAGCGCGTCATGGTGTGGATAAATTACTGGAAACGGCTCCGCGTCATCCAGAAGTTCTGCGTCTGGCTGAAATGGCTTATGTTCGTACCGGTGCGTGGGGATCGCTGCTTGATATTTTGCCAGCAATGGACAAAGTACAGGTTAGTGATGAAGCCCATCGTGCAGAGCTTCAGCGCCAGGCCTGGATTGGTTTGATGGATCAGGCGATGGCTGATCAAGGTAACGATGGCCTGAAAACCTGGTGGAAAAACCAAAGCCGTAAAACACGCCACGAGACGGCGTTGCAGGTCGCTATGGCGGAGCATCTCATTGAATGTGACGATCATGACGCTGCGCAGGAAATTATCCTTGATGGTCTAAAACGCCAGTTTGATGAACGTCTGGTGTTGCTGATGCCGCGTTTGAAATCAGGAAACCCAGAGCAACTCGAAAAAGCCCTTCGTCAGCAGATCAAAACTCAGGGCGATCGTCCGTTGCTTTACAGCACACTGGGACAGTTGCTGATGAAGCACGGTGAATGGCAACCCGCATGCGAGGCATTCCGCGAAGCCATCAAACAGCGCCCTGATGCGTTTGATTACGCCTGGCTGGCAGATTGTCTGGATCGTCTGCACCAACCTGAAGAAGCGGCGACCATGCGTCGTGACGGCCTGTTGTTAACTCTGCAAAATAATCCTAATACGTAGTCCACTAAGGGCGAAATCTTTCGCCCTTTTCCCTTTCTCGCTTCCCTTTCTGAAAGCAAAAAAAAACACCCGCCAAAAGGCAGGTGTTAAAACAGGTCTGTATGACAACTAAATGGTGCTTCACTCAACGTTATGTCCATGGTGTTGGATGAGGTCTGAAAGACGACATCTGTCGGTGGACGATAAGCACCGTAAATCGGCTCTGCGTCATTCCTGGGTTTATGAAGCCTAAGCAAACATAAGAAGTGGAATGAGCATCTACAGATATATTATTGCACGATACGTGCCATGTTTGTATTCAAAATTAATATGAGCATGTAATCGTTTTGCATTCAGCATGTTACCGGAGGACTTTCAGGTGCCTGGTCCGTTGCTTTCACTCATTAATCTCATCGCAATAGTGTCTCTTTTTAGAGACATCAATACGCTTTAATAAAATTTTTGTTATTTATTAAATAGTTATAAGTCACCAAACAACGACAATTAAAACCACAATGTCGTGAAATTGAGACTGAGCTAAAGCAATGTTGTCTCACGGCACCAGGCTCAAACCCCCTTCGGAGGTTCTCATCCTCTATAAACTTCAGATGCAAAAAAGCCAACCCGAAGGTTGGCTTTTTCTAAAATTGGTCGGCGAGAGAGGATTACTCGCCACTGCGTGACTCGCCCTGCGGGCCGTTGCTAAGGCAATGTTGTCTCGCTGCGCTCGGCTCAAACCTCCTTCGGAGGTTCTCTTCCTCTATAAACTACAGACGTAAAAAAACCCAACCTTGCGGTTGGGTTTTCTTGAATTTGGTCGGCGAGAGAGGATTCGAACCTCCGACCCACTGGTCCCAAACCAGTTGCGCTACCAAGCTGCGCTACTCGCCGAAATACTGCTTTTACTACTTACTACTTAACTTAGAGATGGTGCGAAGAGAGGGACTTGAACCCTCACGTCCGTAAGAACACTAACACCTGAAGCTAGCGCGTCTACCAATTCCGCCACCTTCGCAATATCACTAAATTAATGGGGTGGCTAATGGGACTCGAACCCACGACAACTGGAATCACAATCCAGGGCTCTACCAACTGAGCTATAGCCACCACTGAAAACTTTTTTGCACGGCCAACTTTCTTAGAAAGAAGTGCCGCCGCAGCTCCAACGCCCTTCTTAATAAAGATGGTGCGCCCGACAGGATTCGAACCTGAGACCTCTGCCTCCGGAGGGCAGCGCTCTATCCAGCTGAGCTACGGGCGCATAGCGCCGTTGCGGGGTCGGATATTACGGCCTTCATGCTCGGCTGTCTAGTGCTTATTTAAATAAAATGCGCATTTGGTCATGCTTTGCACATTCTGATGATTATCCAGCCAATTTCACCCATCAAACTCACTTTATCTGCACACAAAGGGATATTTTAAAGGCGACCGGTATAATGCCAGGCCAGGTAACGCAGCAGTTTTATTTGGCGCGTGATACGGCTCGGTTGCGACAACAAGCGGTAAAGCCATTCCAGACCAAGGTTCTGCCATATTTTTGGTGCACGCTTCACATGGCCCGTAAACACGTCATAGGTACCGCCAACGCCCATATACAACGCATCAGGATGCACCTTACGGCAATCACGCATAAAGATTTCCTGCCGTGGCGATCCCATCGCAACCGTCACAATCGCAGCACCACTGTCGCGAATACGCTCAAACAAAGCTGGCTGCTGTTCCGCGTTGAAGTACCCATCCTGACTGCCGACAATATTCACCTGCCACTGCTTGCGCAGTTTGGCCTCTGTTTGCGCCAGTATTTCCGGTTTGCCACCGATGAGGAAAACCGGTGTGCCTTCTTGCCCTGCGCGCTGCATCAGCGCTTCCCATAGATCAGCACCTGGCACTCGCGACACGACCGCACCGGGGAATTTTTTACGGATAGAACGAACCACGCTTATACCGTCAGCGTATTTGTATTCCGCCTCCAGGATTAGCGTTCGCACTTCTTGCTCACGCTCTGCGGCGAGTATTTTCTCAGCGTTAATCGCCACCAAAGTACCGCAGCGCAGCGAACCATCTGCATAGAGGTAATCCAGAGCGTGCTGCATATCGCGCCAGCCAAGAAGATCCAGGCCACGAATAGCGTATGAAGGTGCTGTAGTCAGTGGACTCATGATATTCCTTGTGATGCATTTTGGGTGCCGGAGGTAATTTTCGGTGAACGCCGTAACCGTTGATGCACCAGCCCCGCACTATCAAATAACCAGTAAAGCAATTTCGCGAGCATCAAACAGACGCCAAATACCATCAGGAAAAACACCACACGTGAAACGAAGGAGTCCAACCCTTCTCGCGCCAGAACAATCATGTTGAAGATCGCCCCGAAGCAGAAACTATGCAAAATGGCCGCTTTGTATTTATTGGTTTCCCGATTGCCCAATTCATATAACCAGTCGAACCATTTGATGATGAGTCCCACCACCACCGCGCCCAGCGGGATAAACCACACTCCGCCCATCACCACCAGCGAGCCAATTAAGGTAGGTGAAATCGCCAGCCCAGAATGGTTGTTGAGAATTTCCCAGGTAAAGTAGTTCGCACTGTTCAGAACGATGCTCGGCCTACCTGGCCATAACCAGGTTGGGATAAAGACATAAAAATCACGCAAGATCGGGGCCAGTCCCTGGAACTCAATTTTGTCGTAATTTTGCAGTAGTAATCCCAGGTTTTCCCATGGAGAGAAGGTATCGCGCGTCAGGTACAAGAAGGTATAAAACGCTTCATCGCCGCTGACGTTCAGACCGTAGCGTTTCAACGCCAGCCAGAACATCCCAACAATGCCAAAGACGCCCGCAGCCACCAGCATCCATAGCGAAATCCAACCGCGGATAATGCCGATGAACAAGAAAATGGCGAATGCGATGATGATATTGGCGCGTGTACCGCCGACAATCATGTAGGTCAGCAGACCAAAGGCTACCGTGCTGACCAGAAAGAACAGCCAGGCTCGCCCATCTTGTTTCAGGAAATAGACCACCAGCATCGCGGGAATAAAGAAGTAGAAGAAACGCTTTAACGCAACGCCCGACACTTCGCTGGAGAATATTTGGCTATAAGAATGCAGCTTAAATAACAAAAATCCATTATGCATAAAGAAGATGCCGACGCTTACCAGCGCCACCACCATCAACATCACCCACGTGAGATGAGTCTCGACCCGGTTCATGGTAAAGACAGGACGCCGAACCGTTGTGGTTCGCTTTTCACGCAGTCGCGTTTTGTAAGCGACATAATAGATACCGTAGAAACACACGGCAGCGAGTTGAGCCTGGAGCAACACATCTGCCGGCACGACTGCCACACCGAAGCGAAACACCAGGGTGCAGGTAAACGGGAAGCCAAAGAAAAACGTCAGCAAATACAGCAGTGAGAAGAACACATTAAAATTGAAACGCACCCGTCGGAATTCCTGGTACGTTAAAATGCCAATGAACATCACTGAGGCAAACCAGACCACAAACAAACCGCCAAATTGCAGCAAACTCATGCGGTTTCTCCTGATGCAATTTCCAGTGCCCGTTTCCAGCCATCGATGTAATTTGGATTAAAGAAGGCGATTTGTTGTTTATCCAGTAAGCGTAGTTGACGCTGCGCTTCGCGCACTATCGACTCATTCAACGGATCGCCCGTAAACAACACCGGGATATGCTGCTCGGTCATGTCCTGCCAGAAAGGATTTTTGCGGCTGAGTACACAAGGGATCCCCGCCTGGATAAGCAAGCAGAGCGTACCGATGCCTTGCTGGCGATCAAAAATGAAATACCCCAGATCGCATTGGCGTAACAGAGCCACATACTCGTTGAAGTCCATTTTTTCCGTTAGGATTTGCAGGTTTTCTTCGCTAAAGAGCGCCCGCCCCGCTTGCTGCACTTCATGAATATAGGCGTCATTATTGCCAGGATACCCCATCGGGACCACGACGCGTACCGTGTCGCCAAACTGGGTATGAATCGCTTTCAACGCTGCAATATGCTGGTTGCTAAGATCGCCGGAATTCCCGACTAACAATGTCATTTTCCCCGTTTTGACGTCTTCGCAAGCGTTACTCTCAGGCAATAAGTCCATTCTTGTTGGGAAATAAATCAGCTCACCCGGCACGCGTGGGTGACGTTCATGGAAATAGTTCAGGTCCCCCCGGGTGGCAAACACGCGCCCGACACGGCCCTGCGCGATGCGACGCAGCAGGTAAAAAGCCCGAAATTTTAAGCTCTTCGAGGCCTCGTAAAGATCAGCGCCCCAAATATGCCAGTACATCTGGGCGGGTTTCAAACCACCGGTCAACAGTGCTATCCACAGCGCACTGTTAAAGTTGCCGTGGAAGAAAAAGCGTTGTTGGCGGTTAGCTCGAGCTTTTACCACAACAGCCTGCGCCAGCGCTTTTTTGGTGGGATAAAGCGTTATGGCAAGCGCAGGAAAAGCGGAAAGCAAAGCGTCGTCCTTTGACACCACCATAAACTGGCGTGCATGCGGATTTGAGACAGCCAGTGCGTCATTGAAGAAACGCAGTACCGTTTGATTATGATGCGGGATATCCGATCCCAAAACGTGAATCAGTGTCGTCATGCTCGTCTACGATAAATGAGAAAAACGCTGCAACAGAGCGTGAAGTAAATGATGTACGTTGCCATATAGGCCTGCGCGGCCCCCAGAGCACCATGCGCAGGTATAAGCCAATGTGAAAAACCGGTCAATAATGTGAACTGGCTGATTTCCGTCAAGATATAGAAGCGAAGCGAGGCTTTCGCTATCACTAAATAACCAAATACGTACGAACCCACTTTCAGCACATCCCCCACCAACTGCCAGGCAAAGAGATCGCGCATCGCGATGAATTTATGTGAAAAAAGTAACCAGATAGCAAAGTCGCGCAATAGCCAGACGGTGAAACTTGCCAGAGCCACCGCGGGCAGCACGAATTTCAGCGAACGAACAATCTCGCGACTAATATCAGATTTGTTGGTTAAGCGTGAAAGCGTTGGCAACAGATAGACGCTAAACGAAGCGGTGATAAATTGCAGATAGGCATCTGAAATACTGCTCACCCCCTGCCAGATTCCAACATCATCCCAGCTGTAGTGCGCGGCAAGCAGGTTACGCATCATCACGTAAGCCACGGGTAACGTCACGGACGTAATCAACGCCATGATCGTGAACTTACCCAGGCTGCTGGCGTAAACCTTATCCCACTGCGGTTTCAGATAACCAAACGGGACGTGTTCACGGCGAACCAGCATGATTCCCGCTGGAATAAGCACCAGTGCAGGAACTAACGCAAGCCCCAATAACGCTCCCTGATAACCGCCCAGACGATAACAAAGGTAGTACGCCATCACACCGATAATACTGCCGCCAATCAGCGCCAGCGCGTTACCCGCAGCGTCTCGAAACCCTTTCATGATTGCCAGCGACAAGTTCGCCCAGGCGATCCCCATCTGCACTAACGCCACCAGGCGCACGAGCCCCTGGTAATTTTCATGCCCAAATAACCCAAGGCTAATGGGTTTTGCCGCCACAACAAAAATGATGGCTAAAAGCGTCGAGAAGCCAAGCACCATCGCTGATGACGTGCCAATCACCTTGCGTAATTGTTCGGGTTGATCGTGATATTGCGCGACGTATTTTGTCACGCCGTTGAAGATCCCCGCCCCGGCAAGCACGCCTAATACGGTAACCATCTGGCGGAAGTTACCAGCCTGCCCAACCCCACTCGGGCCAAATGCCACAGCAAGCAGCTTCACCACCAGCAAACCGGCAGCAATTTTTACCAGTGTGGACCCTGCGGTCCACACCGAAGCTTTCGCGAGTGACATATCAGGAGAAGAAGCTTAACAACGTATTGATAACAGTACGTTGATTCGCAGGAGACAGGTTATAGAACAACGGCAGGCGCAACAGGCGCTCACTTTCTTGCGTAGTGAAACGGTCTTCGCCGTGGAAGTAACCAAACTTCTCGCCAGCCGGGCAGTCATGTAATGGGATGTAATGGAACACCGCCAGAATTTCCGCCTCTTTCAGCCAGGAAATCAGAGCACTGCGATCGTCAATATCACGCAATTTGATATAAAACATATGCGCATTTTGCACGCAGTCTTTTGGAATAGATGGCAGTTCAATGCGCCCTGCTTTAGCTAGCGGTTTCAGGGCATCGTAGTAGGCATGCCACAGCTTCAGTCGCTGTTGGTTAATCTTTTCAGCCGCTTCGAGTTGCGCCCACAGATAAGCAGCCTGCAAGTCGGCCATCAAGTAGCTTGAGCCAATATCCCGCCAGGTATATTTATCTACCTGTCCACGGAAGAACTGGCTGCGGTTAGTGCCTTTCTCGCGAATAATTTCCGCACGCTCGATAAGCGAAGGGTCATTAATCAGCGTCGCACCACCTTCACCACCCGCTGTATAGTTTTTGGTTTCATGGAAGCTGAAGCAACCTATGTGGCCAATTGTCCCTAACGCGCGGCCTTTGTAGGTCGACATCACTCCCTGCGCTGCATCTTCCACAACAAACAGATTATGCTTGTTGGCAATCGCCATGATGGTGTCCATTTCACAGGCTACACCGGCGTAATGAACAGGAACAATCGCACGAGTCTTCTCGGTGATTGCCGCTTCAATCAGCTTTTCGTCAATGTTCATGGTGTCCGGACGAATATCGACAAACACCACTTTTGCCCCACGCAGAACGAAAGCGTTAGCAGTAGAAACAAAGGTATAGCTCGGCATAATCACTTCATCGCCGGGCTGAATATTTAACAACAGCGCCGCCATTTCCAGTGATGCCGTACAGGAAGGTGTTAGCAGCACTTTTTTGCAACCAAAGCGGTGCTCCATCCATTGCTGGCAACGACGCGTGAAACCGCCATCGCCACAAAGCTTGCCGCTACCCATCGCAGCCTGCATGTATTCGATTTCCGTACCTACTACTGGAGGAGCATTAAATGGGATCATTTTTTCACCTGTATAACCAGAAGGCGGTGCTTTCTATAGTGGCACCGCTTTGAACATAGCGCCGCAGAGCTGCGGTATTGCTGATTTGTGTAGCCACGCGTAGTGTTTGAAGGCCACGTTGCTGACACCAAAAACAGGCTGCGTCCATCAGCTGAGCGCCAACACCACGACCTGCCAGCAAGCCAATACGAGCCTCATCATCATTTAGCTGACGCATGCTCACAAAACCTTGTATCGCATTGCCGTTTTTCAATAACAGGCACTCATGGTCAAAGGTGCCCAGCACGGCATTCTCAACCCATTGCGCGTAGAAACGACCACTATCCGTTGCCTGATACCAGGGCGTACGAAAACGGCTTTGTGTGAAGATATTGGCGGCTAAATCCCGCAACACAGGAATATCAGCACTTGTGGCAAGCTCTACAGAAGATGGAGCATGTTGCGTGCCAACTTTCAGTACAAAATCGACTTCCCCTTCAACCAGTTTAAAACCGAGTTGCTGCAAACCATCAAGCAGGACAGTTTGCTGGGTAGAGATTTTCGCCTGTACGCGAGCATAGGCATCGAGGTGTTGCAGGGTCAGCAAAGGCGCGTCTTCTTCAAAGCGAAGAATTCCGCTGTTTACCGCAAAGAATTGATTCTCCCAGTCGAGAGATTCAATTCTTGCTTGAACGGGCACAGAGCAAAACGTCATCGGCTTCATTTTCGCCTGGCGAAAACTAGCGCCAGACCCCTTTGGTATCAACAACCCAGCGCTGCTGGACTTGCGTACCTGGGATGGCTTTGAATACCTGATGATCAACCAACATCACCAGGACATCGGCCTGCGCAAGGGCTTCATCAGTCGTTGCTAATTCACAGTGTCCAACGAGCGCTTTTGGCAGTTGGTGGACATTGGGCTCAACAACCCATGTTTTGCCGCTATGCCACGAACTGATAATTTCAGCGATTTCCATCGCCGGGCTTTCACGCAGGTCATCAATATTCGGTTTAAAGGCCAACCCAAAGCAGGCAATAGTGATTTCACTGGCGCGCTTACCCGTCTCTGATAAGCAGTCTGCAATGGCAGCTTTCACCTGGTTTACAACCCATTGTGGCTTGCCGTCGTTGACTTCACGCGCGGTGCGGATCAACTGTGCATGTTCAGGGTTCTGCGCGACGATAAACCAAGGGTCAACCGCGATACAGTGCCCACCCACGCCAGGACCTGGCTGCAAAATATTGACGCGCGGATGGCGGTTAGCAAGGCGGATTAATTCCCAGACATTGATCCCCTGATCAGCACAAATCAGCGAAAGCTCGTTAGCGAATGCGATGTTCACATCACGGAAACTGTTTTCTGTCAGCTTGCACATTTCAGCAGTGCGGGAGTTCGTCACGATGCACTCACCTTCGAGGAAAATCTTGTACAGTTCGCTGGCTCGCGCGGAACAAAGCGGTGTCATACCGCCAATCACCCGATCATTTTTGATGAGTTCTACCATCACCTGGCCTGGCAATACGCGTTCCGGGCAGTAAGCAACATTAACATCTGCTGCTTCACCTGCCTGTTGTGGGAAAGTCAGGTCAGGGCGAAGTTCGGCGAGCCATTCCGCCATTTGCTCGGTTGAACCGACAGGCGAAGTTGACTCCAGGATAACCAAAGCCCCTTTCTTGAGAACGGGCGCAATGGAGTCAGCGGCGCTTTTGACAAAAACCATATCCGGCTCGTGATCGCCTTTGAACGGCGTAGGCACCGCAATTAAAAAAGCATCCGCTTCAACTGGTTGTGTGCTGGCGCGTAAGAAACCGCCTTCCACAGCAGTTTTAACCACCTTATCGAGGTCAGGCTCAACAATATGAATAGCACCACGATTTATGGTA
This sequence comes from Buttiauxella sp. A111, assembly GCF_014189855.1. Taxonomy (GTDB): domain Bacteria; phylum Pseudomonadota; class Gammaproteobacteria; order Enterobacterales; family Enterobacteriaceae; genus Buttiauxella; species Buttiauxella selenatireducens. Next base: position 22,237 of record NZ_BJFN01000010.1, on the reverse strand, counting down.
TCTACCGCATGTTGGTTGATATCAACACCTACGACGTTTTGCTGTTTAGAAGCAAATGCCGCCGCAGTGGGTAATCCGATATAGCCAAGACCAATCACAGAGATGGTTGCAAAACTCATTGTTGTGTCACCTGATTTTTCTTTAATGCAGCCAAAATTTGTTCACAGGCCTTACCGTTGCCGTAAGGATTATGTGCCCGACTCATCACTTCATATTCGTTTTCATCTTTCAACAAACGCGTTACCTGGCGGACGATCTCTTGAGTATCCGTCCCCACCAAACGAACAGTACCTGCATCTACAGCTTCAGGGCGTTCAGTGGTATCACGCATAACCAATACGGGTTTACCCAGCGATGGCGCTTCTTCCTGAATGCCACCTGAGTCAGTCAGAATCAGATACGCATGGTTCATTAAATAGACAAATGGCAAATACTCCTGCGGGTCGATCAACACTATGTTTTTGACGTCCCCAAGAATGCGCGTAACAGGCTCGCTAACATTCGGATTCAGGTGTACAGGATAAACAATCTGAACATCGCTGTTTTGTTTGGCAATTTCAGCCAAAGCGTGACAAATACGCTCAAAGCCATCACCAAAGCTTTCGCGACGGTGCCCCGTGACCAGAATCAGTTTCTTACTGCTATCCAGGAATGGGTGACACTGCGCCAAAGAGCTACGCAGATTGTCATCGGCAAGTACACGATCGCGGACAGAAATCAGCGCATCAATCACCGTATTGCCAGTGACGAAGATATTATTGTCGCTGATATTTTCACGTACCAGGTTTTGTCGGGAATTTTCTGTCGGAGCAAAGTGATATGTCGCCAGATGCCCGGTAATCGTTCTGTTCGCTTCTTCTGGCCACGGAGACAACAGATCGCCAGTACGCAGACCCGCTTCAACATGTCCGACCGGAATACGCTGATAAAATGCAGCCAGGCTAGTGGCAAGCGTCGTCGTCGTATCGCCATGCACCAGCACCACATCTGGCTTAAAGGACTCAAGAATCGGCTTTAATCCTTCGAGAATTCGGCAGGTAATTTCCGTCAGCCCTTGCCCCGGCTTCATGATGTTTAAATCATAATCCGGCTCGATAGAAAATAAATTCAACACTTGATCCAGCATCTCGCGATGCTGTGCAGTCACGCAGACTTTTGCGTCAAAAAATGGATCTTTTGCCAACGCATCAACCAGAGGAGCCATTTTGATAGCCTCCGGGCGCGTGCCAAAAACAGTTAACACTTTCACAGCAATTCTCTTTTATTAAAAAAGGTGAAAGCCGTCCATCGAGCTTTCACCGGGTAAGGGCGTTATAACAATTTTGGACGGCGAGCTAATGCCACGCCAGCACCAATCAGGGCCCCAACCATACCCCACATGATCAGTAAGAATGCCCGGCGTGGACTATCACGCTTCACAGGTTCTTCAGGGGTACGTAAATAGCGGTAGGTTTGGAAGCGAGCGTCGAGCGTCGGCCCAACATTTAGCGTCGACAGCATGGCTCGATTCTGGTCGTAGTCGATATCATAGTTTGGACCTACCGCTTGCAGGCTTTCAAGGCGTGCTTGCAACATAGGACGTCCTAACATGAACATTTCAGAATCGGGTAACTCGTCGGCAGGAACTTCTGTTTCACTTTTAGAAATATTCTGCTGTTCTGCGATTTTCAGCGCCTGCTCAATACTGTGCACTTTGCGGTCGAAAATTGACTTCGCAACGGCTTCCTGGCGTTTAACTTGTGCTTTCATCTGAACAGTGCGAGCAGCCCAGGCTCCCGACAGTTCTTCATTCAGATGGCTTGCTGCACGCTGGCTGGCAAAAGCGACATATTGACGCAGCAGATTGTTAGCGTCGGCCGCAGTTTCAGCAATTAACTTGACGCTATCGCTGGTATTACGGGTGACGTCGCCTGCTGTAAACTGAATGTTATCAACCATTTCGTCTAGCAACGCAGCATCAACTTTACTGTTGCCGACCTGACGTTGTTTGTAATAGTCAGTCTGCAGCCAAAAATCACGGCGGGTATCGTAGGCAGATAGCTGCATGATGAATTCTTTGTAAGCTTCATCCATCACCGACGGCTGATCAACCGGCAGCATATTGGCTCTGAGGTCAAGATTCCGCAGGAATTGCTGCTGCGAATAATAACCACCCAGCATATTAACTGTAGGGCGGTCAGTTATCGCGTTAGCACTCCACTCCTGCTTAGCAAAGAAGGTGTAGATTAGCGCGACAGCTGCAAACAACACTGCCACACCCACAATCCACAACTTACCTTGCCAAAGTGTCCGGAATAAACCACGAATGTCCAACTCGTTGTCTACCATTCCCGGGTTACTTCCTGGCACGTTTTGTTTCATCACTTCCCCAATTACATTCAGAATTAAGAAATGCCACTGCTGTTTCTACGTTGCCGACGCTTATGACGTCTTATAAAACGAGCCACTTTCCAGGCGCGCTTGATGCAATAATCATATAGAACAAATGCAAGCAAGAATAATGCCAACATTACCCACTCAGGAATAGAATGAATATATTCAGCAGCAACACCGATGCTGGCAAGCAACGCTGCTGCTGCTGTGATAAGCACGAAAGCCTGACGAGAAGTAAACCCAGCACGCATGATCAAATGGTGAATGTGCTGACGATCTGGGGAGAATGGACTCATACCTTTGCGTAACCGACGGTACATGATGGCAATCATGTCCATTAAAGGAATGGCGATAATCCACAAGGCAGTGACTGGGCTGATTGGATGAGTTTGACCCTGCGTAGTTTCCAGCAAGATCCAGATAACAGTAAAGCCAATGAGTGTGCTACCCGCATCACCCATAAACACTTTATAGCGGCGTCCAAGTATCCCGAGGTTTAAAAGAATATAAGGCAGGATGGCCGCAATCATTGCGAAACACCACATCGCCAGACTCAATTGCCCATCGAAATAAAGGATAATTCCCATTGCCGCAAAGGATACGCAAGAAAGTCCTCCCAGCAGGCCATCTATACCATCAACCATGTTGAAAGCATTTATTGCTGCCCAAACCGCAAACAAGGTTAAAAAATAACCGAATGGGCCGAGTACCATTTCCCAGGAACCAAAAATATACCCAAGGCTGACCAGGTATAATTTCCCGACAGCCATCATAACAATGCCAATTAATGCCTGTATTGAGGCTCTAATTTTTACACTGATATCAAAGCGGTCATCCAGAGCACCGATTAACACCAGTACCCCGGCACAGGTCAAATAGAGCCACGCATGGGGAATGTAATAATTGGCAATCAGGAAGGTAAAGCAGATTCCGGCATAAACAGAAATGCCGCCCACCAAAGGAATGAGTCCCTGGTGGCGTTTGCGGAAGTTTGGTTTATCTACCAAGCCGATTCTTTTCGCCACTTTGCGTGCGAAGAAAAGAAAAACGGTGGTGAATAAAAAAATACTTACCAGGTCAGTTCCAGCGGTGATTAAATTCACAGTGCAAGCTCTCTGCAAAATAAAAGGTCAAGGCGAACTCAATCAAAGTCTACCCAGTCCAATGGTTATATACATCGAATCCTTGAACAACCGATTTATTATTTACACAACGTTATCTCAGCGTTTTTGATAATAAAATTATGGCATCCTTTGCCACGGTTGATGCCTAACGGTGATGGTCGATTCTATATCGTATATACCACTAAAGAAAAACGCCACGACTAAGCGTGGCGTTCCCCGAGTTTTTATTGCTTACGAGCGCTTCATCATATCGAAGAAGTCTTCGTTGGTTTTCGTCATCGCCAGCTTATTGATGAGGAATTCCATCGCATCAATCTCACCCATTGGGTGGATGATTTTACGCAGGATCCACATTTTCTGCAGTTCTTCCTGAGTCGTCAGCAATTCTTCTTTACGCGTACCTGAACGATTATAGTCGATAGCAGGGAACACGCGCTTCTCAGCGATTTTACGCGCCAGATGCAGTTCCATGTTGCCGGTACCTTTAAATTCTTCATAGATAACTTCATCCATTTTAGAACCGGTATCAACCAGAGCCGTAGCGATGATAGTCAAGCTACCACCCTCTTCCACGTTACGCGCTGCACCGAAGAAGCGTTTTGGACGATGCAGGGCATTGGCGTCCACACCACCGGTCAATACTTTACCGGATGCCGGTACTACGGTGTTGTAGGCACGAGCCAAACGGGTAATGGAATCGAGCAGAATGATCACGTCTTTCTTATGCTCAACCAAACGCTTCGCTTTCTCGATGACCATTTCAGCAACCTGAACGTGGCGAGAGGCTGGCTCATCAAAGGTAGAAGCAACAACTTCACCCTTAACCAGACGCTGCATCTCAGTCACTTCTTCAGGACGTTCATCAATCAGCAGAACCATCAACACACAATCAGGGTGGTTGTAGGCGATGCTTTGCGCGATATTTTGCAACAGCATGGTTTTACCGGCTTTCGGCGGTGCCACAATCAGGCCACGCTGGCCGCGACCGATTGGGGATGCCAGGTCCAGTACGCGAGCGGTTAAGTCTTCAGTAGAACCGTTACCACGTTCCATGCGTAAACGAGAGTTAGCATGCAGCGGGGTTAAGTTTTCGAACAGGATTTTGCTACGCGCGTTTTCCGGTTTGTCGTAGTTAACTTCGTTAACTTTCAGCAGTGCAAAGTAACGTTCACCTTCTTTCGGCGGACGAATCTTACCGGAGATGGTATCCCCTGTGCGGAGGTTGAAACGGCGGATTTGGCTGGGAGAAACGTAGATGTCATCGGGACCGGCGAGGTAGGAGCTGTCTGCAGAGCGGAGGAAACCAAATCCGTCCTGCAATATCTCCAGTACACCGTCACCAAAGATATCTTCGCCACTCTTCGCATGTTGCTTCAGGATGGAGAAAATAATGTCCTGCTTGCGCATACGGGCTTGGTTTTCCAGCCCCATATTTTCGCCGAGAGTAATCAGCTCAGAAACCGGCGTATTCTTTAATTCGGTAAGATTCATAATGGTGGGTTCTTAAACTCGGGGTAAATCTCGAACATGTATCGTGAATGGTATGGCAGGATCATCCATGCCTGTTTAATGGCCACCACCACATGTCTTATCGCTGTCTGGTCATAGGAAAAACGCAGAACTGAAACGACACGACGGAATGGGTGATACGCCCGAAATCGATTTTGCGACCGTATGTTCACTGTAAAACAGCGTCTTAGTGAAAGTTAACTGGAAGCATTGGGTATTACAAAGATTCAAACTACAAGACAAGTTCAAAATGCAGTAAAAGTAACTTAGCATGACTGACGCCGGGCGTCCAGCAGCTCACAAAAATTTGCGAACCCGCACGCACCGGCTGAGATTCCATTATGCCAGATTAGCGTCGAGGAACTCTTTTAACTGGCCTTTAGACAGCGCACCTACTTTGGTCGCAGCCACTTCACCGTTCTTGAACAGCAACAGAGTTGGGATACCACGGATACCGTATTTCGGTGCCGTGCCCGGGTTCTGATCGATGTTCAGTTTAGCAACGGTCAGATTGCCCTGATATTCATCAGCGATTTCATCAAGAATCGGGGCGATCATCTTGCATGGACCGCACCACTCTGCCCAGAAATCAACCAGAATCAACCCATCAGCTTTTAGCACGTCCGTGTCGAAACTGTCGTCAGTCAGGTGAATAATTTTATCGCTCATGTTCTACTCCGCAGGATTATGTCTACCTTGTTGGTGTAGCATTAACCAACTCAGGGTGACTTTATTTCACCCCGTTTATTTCAACGGATGTGCTTTCGTAAAGCAATAGTAAACTGATATTCTACCACACTATGAGCAAAACACATTTGACCGAACAGAAGTTTTCCGACTTCGCCCTACACCCTAAGGTGATTGAAGCCCTTGAAAATAAAGGCTTTCATAACTGCACCCCAATTCAGGCACTGGCACTACCGCTGACACTAGCGAATCGTGACGTTGCAGGGCAGGCGCAAACCGGTACTGGCAAAACGATGGCGTTTTTAACGTCAACGTTCCATTATTTACTCTCTCACCCGGTTCCAGAGAATCGCCAGGTGAACCAGCCGCGTGCCTTAATCATGGCGCCGACTCGTGAACTGGCAGTACAAATTCACTCTGATGCAGAGCCACTTGCACAATCGACCGGTCTGAAACTCGGGCTGGCATACGGTGGCGATGGCTACGACAAACAGCTTAAAGTACTGGAAAGCGGTGTTGATATTCTTATCGGCACAACGGGCCGTTTGATTGATTACGCTAAACAAAACCACATTAACTTAGGTGCAATTCAGGTTGTGGTATTGGATGAAGCCGACCGGATGTACGATCTGGGCTTTATTAAAGATATCCGCTGGTTGTTCCGTCGCATGCCACCTGTCACCCAACGCCTGAATATGCTGTTCTCCGCCACATTATCTTACCGTGTGCGTGAACTGGCGTTCGAGCAGATGAACAACGCGGAATACGTGGAAGTTGAGCCGGAACAAAAAACCGGTCATCGCATCAAAGAAGAGCTGTTCTACCCTTCTAACGAAGAAAAAATGCGCCTGCTACAGACGCTTATCGAAGAAGAGTGGCCAGATCGCGCAATCATCTTTGCCAACACCAAACACCGTTGTGAAGATATCTGGGGTCACCTTGCTGCAGATGGACATCGTGTTGGGCTGTTAACAGGTGATGTTGCTCAGAAAAAACGTCTGCGCATCCTTGATGAATTCACCCGTGGCGATCTCGATATTCTGGTTGCAACCGATGTTGCCGCTCGCGGTTTACATATCCCGTTAGTGACTCACGTTTTCAACTACGATTTACCGGATGACTGCGAAGACTACGTTCACCGTATTGGCCGTACCGGTCGTGCAGGTGAAAGTGGCCATTCCATCAGCCTTGCGTGTGAAGACTATGCGTTAAACCTGTCTGCTATTGAAACCTATATCGGTCACTCAATCCCAGTCAGTAAGTACAAAACTGAAGCACTGTTAAGCGAACTTCCTCCACCGAAGCGTCTGACACGTTCCCGTCCGGGTAACGGTCCTCGCCGTAATGGTGGCGCCTCCCGTGGTAATCGTCGTCGCACAGGTTAAAAATTTATGCTCAGCTCCACCTCGCTGTATGCAGCAATTGATTTAGGCTCAAATAGCTTTCATATGTTGGTTGTACGTGAGGTGGCAGGGAGTATACAAACCCTTGCCCGCATTAAACGGAAAGTACGTCTTGCTGCTGGTTTAAGCAGCGATAATACGCTTTCACGCGAAGCGATGGAGCGCGGGTGGCAATGCCTGCGCTTATTTGCTGAACGTCTACAAGATATCCCTCAGACACAAATTCGTGTTGTCGCCACCGCGACACTGCGCCTTGCTATCAATGCCAATGAATTCATCGAGCAGGCTGAAAAAATTCTCGGTTGCCCGGTACAAATTATCCATGGTGAAGAAGAAGCTCGCCTGATTTATCAGGGGGTTGCTCACACTACGGGTGGTGCAGATCAGCGCTTAGTCGTTGATATCGGCGGTGCCAGTACTGAACTCGTGACTGGCAGCGGTGCGCAAACTACAGCGCTGTTTAGCTTATCCATGGGTTGTGTGACCTGGCTCGAGCGCTTCTTCAGCGACCGAAATCTGGCAAAAGAAAACTTTGATGCCGCAGAAGCGGCTGCAAAAGAAGTGCTCAGGCCCATTTGTGATCGGTTAAAACATCATGGTTGGAAGGTATGCGTCGGGGCTTCTGGCACCGTGCAAGCATTGCAAGAAATCATGATGGCGCAGGGAATGGACGAACGCATCACGCTTGTAAAACTTCAACAGCTGAAGCAAAGAGCGATTCAATGTGGGCGGCTTGAAGAGCTGGAAATTGAAGGTCTGACGCTCGAAAGAGCACTGGTGTTCCCAAGCGGTCTTGCCATTTTAATTGCGATATTCGAAGAGTTATCGATTGATTGCATGACGCTTGCAGGTGGCGCGTTGCGTGAAGGTCTGGTCTACGGAATGCTTCATCTGTCTGTTAATCAGGAAATCAGAAGTCGCACGGTGCGTAATATCCAACGCCGTTTTATGGTCGATACTGGCCAGGCAGAGCGCGTCCAACAGTTAGCTCAGGCTCTCGCCAACCAGGTCAAGGACGCATGGAGCCTTACACCGCTCAGCATCGAAATGCTAAACAGCGCCGCTTTGCTTCATGAAATTGGTCTGAGTGTCGATTTTAAACAAGCACCACAACATGCCGCCTATCTGGTGAAGAATCTCGATCTTCCGGGTTATACACCTGCACAGAAAAAGCTGCTTTCGACACTGATGTTAAACCAGACAAACCCCGTCGATCTCTCTTCACTCCACCAGCAAAATGCTGTGCCGCCGCGCATTGCAGAACATCTTTGCCGTCTGCTACGTCTGGCGATTATTTTCGCCAGCCGCCGCCGGGATGACATCCTGCCGGAAATCACGCTGAAAGTGGAAAGTGAAACCTTACTTCTGGAGCTGCCAGAAAAGTGGCTTGAATGTCATCCATTGGGGGCTGAATTACTGGCACAAGAAAGCCTGTGGCAAAGCTATGTTCACTGGCCTCTGACCATCAAGTAACTCAGTTTTTACGTGCTTTTGCCAGCATTTCACGGATGTTGGCAACATTATTCTGGCCTTTATGCATCCGCTCTTCAGCCGATACCACTTTGCGTTCGGTCTCCCACTGCAAATCATCTTGTGGTAATTCCAGTAAGAAGCGACTCGGCTCCGGTCGCACCAGTTCGCCATACTGACGGCGTTCTTTACACAGCGTAAAGGTCAATTCTTTCTGCGCGCGAGTAATACCCACATACGCTAGGCGACGCTCTTCTTCGATATTATCTTCATCAATACTGCTTTGATGCGGCAGCAGTCCTTCTTCCATCCCCACTAAAAATACATAGGGGAACTCCAGCCCTTTCGAGGCATGAAGAGTCATCAACTGAACCTGATCGGCTTCTTCATCGTTTTCTCCGCGTTCCATCATATCGCGCAGGGTAAAACGGGTGACGACTTGAGTTAGCGTCATCGGCTCGTCTATTTCCGATCCTTCAAGCATTTCGGTCATCCAACTAAACAGTTGGTTGACGTTTTTCATACGCATTTCTGCCGCTTTCTGGCTAGGCGATGTTTCGTAGAGCCAGCTTTCATAATCAATGCCATGAATTAAATCGCGTACAGCCGCAATCGGCTCACGTTCAGCAAGAGTTGCCACATCGCGCAACCAATGGGTAAAACGCTGTAACGACTCCAGGCCACGCCCGCTAAGCGTCTGACTCAAACCCATGTCGAAGCTGGCGCCAAACAAACCTTTATTGCGCTGCATCGCCCATGCACCCAGTTTTTGCAGCGTAGCCGGTCCGATTTCACGTTTCGGTGTATTCACGATACGCATGAATGCGCTGTCATCATCTGGGTTGGTCAGTACACGCAAATAAGCCAGGAGGTCTTTGATTTCCGGTCGGGAGAAAAATGATGTTCCGCCTGAAATGCGATAAGGAATGCGGTTCTGCATCAGCATCTTCTCAAACACGCGCGACTGGAAATTCCCGCGATAGAGAATAGCGTAATCTTTGTAGCTGGTTTTATTGATAAAATGATGAGCTATCAGCTCGCCAGTCACCCGCTCAGCCTCATGATCTTCGCTATTTGCCGTCACCACTTTCAATTCAGTGCCGTAACCCAGCTCCGAAAAAAGCCGCTTTTCAAAAACATGGGGATTATTGGCGATCAGAATATTCGCCGCCTTCAGAATACGCCCGGATGAACGGTAGTTCTGTTCAAGTTTAATGACCTGAAGTGCCGGAAAATCCTGACTTAGCAGGACGAGGTTTTGTGGCCTCGCGCCACGCCAGGAATAGATCGACTGATCATCATCCCCTACCACGGTGAACCGCGCGCGCGCACCCACCAGCAGCTTCACTAATTCATACTGACTGGTGTTGGTATCCTGATATTCATCCACCAGCAAATAGCGGATGCGGTTTTGCCAGCGTTCACGCACTTCTTCGTTACGTTGCAAAAGCAGCGTCGGCAGCAAAATCAGATCGTCAAAATCCAGCACGTTGCAGGATTTCAGGTGTGCATCGTACAGGCCATAGCAATGGGCGAAGATTCGGTCACGCTCTCCTTTCGCCTGCGCTGCGGCCTGAGAAGGCGACATCAGATCATTTTTCCAGTTTGAGATCGTTGAGATCAGTTGCTGCAATAAAGTCTTATCTTCTTCGAGCAAACCTTCGGTCAGCTCTTTCAGCAAGGCTGTCTGGTCGGTGTCATCAAACAATGAGAAATTAGATTTCATCCCAAGCGCCGCGTATTCACGCTTAATGATTTCAAGCCCCAAGGTATGGAAAGTTGAGATCAGTAAGCCGCGCGCTTCTTTGCGCCCCAGCGTTTGTGCGACACGCTCTTTCATCTCACGCGCCGCTTTATTGGTAAACGTAACGGCGGCGATATGACGAGCCTGATACCCGCATTCGCGGATCAAATACGCCATTTTATTGGTGATGACACGCGTTTTGCCTGAGCCTGCGCCAGCCAGAACCAGGCAAGGCCCAGTGACAAATTCGACGGCTTGTTGTTGGCCAGGGTTTAAACGCATAAGGTCACTCAATGAAAGTCAGGAGGGGAGAAAAAGAGCATGGTAGTATAACGAGCGTAATCAACATGACTCAAGGTACTATCATGGCAAAAACCGCGGCAGCATTGCATATCCTTGTTAAGGAAGAAAAACTGGCTCAGGAAATTTTGGCGCAGCTTCAGAATGGCGGCGACTTTGAGAAACTGGCTAAAAAGCATTCCACCTGCCCGTCAGGCAAAAAAGGCGGTCACTTAGGTGAATTCCGTCAGGGCCAGATGGTTCCGGCGTTCGATAAAGTGGTGTTCTCCTGCCCGCTGCTCGAGCCAACAGGCCCGCTGCACACGCAGTTTGGCTACCACATCATCAAAGTGTTGTACCGGAACTAAGAGCAAAAAGCCCGGCAGCGCTAATGCTTACCGGGCTTACGTGCGAAAGAGTTCCTCTAAGGATTTCGGTTTGCAGGAAGGCGGCAAATGAGTACAGCCCAGGAGCATAGATAACTATGTGACTGGACTGTGCGAATGCAGCCAACGCATCTGCAAGTCGAAAGGCGACGAGGAATTAGCCTGCTACTGCAATACGTTTCATATCCTTCATATACCCACGCAGCTTCTTACCAACGGTTTCGATTTCATGATTGCGAATCGCTTCGTTAACTTCACGTAATTGTGCGTTATCAACCGCACCCGCTGGAATTTCTTTGCCCAAATCGCCCGCTTGCAGCGTGGTCATAAACTCTTTCAGCAATGGAACCGCTGCGTAAGAGAACAGGTAGTTGCCGTATTCTGCGGTATCGGAGATAACCACGTTCATTTCGTACAGACGCTTACGAGCAATGGTGTTCGCAATCAATGGCAGCTCGTGCAGAGATTCGTAGTAAGCAGACTCTTCGATAATACCCGCATCCACCATGGTTTCGAATGCCAGCTCAACGCCCGCTTTCACCATGGCGATCATCAGAACGCCTTTATCAAAGTATTCCTGCTCAGAGATTTTACCGTCAAACTGCGCAGCGGTTTCGAATGCCGTTTTGCCGGTCTCTTCGCGCCAGGTCAGCAAGTTTTTATCGTCATTTGCCCAGTCAGCCATCATGCCGGAAGAGAATTCACCAGAGATGATGTCATCCATGTGTTTCTGGAACAGTGGAGCCATGATGGTTTTCAATTGTTCAGAAAGCGCATAAGCACGGAGTTTTGCCGGGTTGGACAAACGGTCCATCATCAGCGTAATACCACCTTGTTTCAGCGCTTCAGTGATGGTTTCCCAACCGAACTGAATCAGTTTCTCAGCGTATGCTGGATCGGTACCTTCTTCCACCAGCTTATCGAAGCACAGCAGGGAACCGGCTTGCAGCATACCGCACAGAATAGTTTGCTCGCCCATCAGGTCTGATTTCACTTCAGCCACGAAGGAAGATTCCAGAACACCTGCGCGGTGGCCACCAGTAGCCGCAGCCCAGGCTTTGGCGATCGCCATACCTTCACCCTTCGGATCGTTTTCCGGGTGAACCGCAATCAGCGTCGGTACGCCGAAACCACGTTTGTATTCTTCACGAACTTCAGTACCTGGGCATTTTGGAGCAACCATCACCACGGTGATGTCTTTACGAATTTGCTCGCCAACTTCAACCACGTTGAAACCGTGGGAGTAACCCAGTGCTGCGCCATCTTTCATCATTGGCTGAACAGCTTTAACTACCGCTGAGTGCTGTTTGTCTGGTGTCAGGTTAACGACCAGATCCGCCTGCGGGATCAGCTCTTCGTAAGTCCCAACTTTAAAACCGTTTTCGGTCGCTTTACGCCAGGATGCACGTTTCTCAGCGATAGCTTCTGCACGCAGCGCATAAGCCACGTCCAGACCGGAGTCACGCATATTCAGACCCTGGTTCAGGCCCTGTGCGCCACAACCGACGATGACGACTTTTTTGCCTTTGAGGTAGCTTGCTTCATCGGCGAATTCATCACGCCCCATGAAACGACATTTACCCAGTTGCGCCAACTGCTGGCGCAGGTTCAAAGTGTTGAAATAATTAGCCATCGTAGTGGTACTCCGTCATTGTCGTGTTGTGCTTTTGTAAGGTTCGCCAGCCGTGTCTTGCTTGCGATAATGAATTCACTATATGACAGGAAACGCGTTGCTTAAATTGATATATTAACAACGTGACGTTGCAATTTTTGCAACGTAGAAATGAGGGTTGATGACCATGGATTTGCGCGATCTGAAAACGTTCCTTCATCTTGCGGAAAGTCGCCATTTCGGCAGAAGTGCACGTGCGATGCACGTGAGCCCTTCGACGCTTTCGCGCCAGATCCAGCGCCTTGAAGACGATCTGGGTCAACCCTTGTTTTTACGCGATAACCGCACCGTTACGCTGACGGAAGCCGGAGAACAACTCAAACAGTTCGCCCAACATACCCTTTTGCAATATCAGCAAATGCGCCACACCATTGGGCAGGAAGGGCCGTCGCTCACCGGGGAGTTACATCTTTTTTGCTCCGTCACCGCTGCGTACAGTCATTTACCCCCCATTCTCGATAGATTCCGTGCGGAGCACCCCAACGTGGAGATAAAACTGACCACGGGCGATGCCGCCGACGCCGTAGAAAAAGTGGATTCTGACGAGGCTGATATCGCTATTGCAGGCAAACCTGAGACATTGCCTCCAGGTATTGCATTCTCGATTCTGGATAACTTATCTGTGGCACTTATCGCCCCGGCGTTGCCCTGCCCGGTTCGTGCGCAAGTGAATCAGCCCGATCCCGACTGGGCAAAAGTACCGTTTATTTTGCCGGATCAAGGACCGGTACGCCGCCGCATTGAGCTATGGTTTCGCCGACAAAAAATCAGTAATCCGTTTATTTACGCGACTGTCGCGGGGCATGAAGCAATGGTTTCGATGGTGGCATTGGGCTGCGGCGTGGCGTTGATTCCCGAAATCGTGCTGGAAAATAGCCCTGAGCCGGTACGTAACCGCGTGCAGATACTGGAACGCAGCGATGAAACCACGCCGTTCGAGCTAGGCGTTTGTGTACAAAAAAAGCGGCTCAATGAGCCGCTTGTTCATGCGTTCTGGAAGTTACTGCCCGGCAGTTACTAACCCGCCAGGAAGAAACGGAACGCCGGATTGTTAGATTCGTCATGGCAATCGTAGCCCAGCTCGTTAAGCCGGGTTTCGAAATCAGGCTCGTTATCGCCCAGTTCGAATGCCGCCAGCACACGACCATAATCCGTACCGTGGCTACGGTAGTGGAACAGCGAGATATTCCAGTGCGTCCCCAGTGTTTGCAGGAATTTCAGCAAAGCACCTGGTGATTCCGGGAATTCGAAACTGTACAACCGCTCGCGCAATGGCTTAGACGGACGCCCACCCACCATGTAGCGCACGTGCAGTTTCGCCATCTCGTCATCAGAAAGATCGACCACGCCATAACCATTTTCGTTCAGCAGTGCGATAATCTCGTGCCGCTCTTCTACGCCGCGTGTCAGACGAACCCCCACGAAAATGCAGGCATCTGACGAACTGGAATAACGATAGTTAAACTCGGTGACCGAACGCCCACCCAGCACCTGGCAGAATTTCAGGAAGCTGCCTTTTTGCTCAGGAATGGTGACGGCCAGCAATGCTTCACGCTGTTCGCCCAATTCGCAACGTTCAGATACGTAACGCAGACCGTGGAAATTGACGTTAGCACCTGAAAGCACATGCGCAAGGCGCTCGCCACGGATCTGATGCTGCTGGATATACTTCTTCATGCCCGCCAGCGCTAAAGCGCCAGACGGCTCCGCAACAGCACGAACATCTTCGAACAAATCTTTCATGGCGGCGCAGATTGCATCGCTATCTACGGTGATGATGTCGTCGAGATATTCCTGGCACAGACGGAAAGTTTCATCGCCAATGCGCTTTACCGCTACGCCTTCAGCAAACAAACCCACACGCGCCAGATCAACCGGCTTGCCCGCATCCAATGCCGCTTTCAGACAGGCTGAATCTTCTGCTTCGACGGCAATCACTTTGATTTGCGGCATCAACTGCTTGATCAACACCGCAACACCCGCTGCCAAACCGCCACCGCCAACAGGTACAAATACGCGATCGATATGCGCATCCTGTTGCAGCAGCTCAAGCGCCAGCGTGCCCTGTCCGGCAATCACTGCCGGATGGTCGAACGGAGGCACGTAAGTGAAACCCTGCTGTTGCGAAAGTTCGATGGCGCGAGCCTTCGCTTCATCAAAGTTTGCGCCATGCAGAAGCACTTCACCGCCAAACGCTCTGACAGCATCCACTTTGATATCCGCCGTGGTCACCGGCATGACTATCAAAGATTTAATGCCCAAACGCGTTGAAGAAAGCGCCACGCCCTGGGCGTGGTTGCCCGCCGATGCCGTAATCACGCCACTGGCTTTTTGCTCGCTGTTCAGTCCAGCAATCATCGAATACGCGCCGCGCAGTTTAAAACTGTGCACCGGCTGGCGATCTTCACGTTTCACCAGAATGACGTTATCCAGACGTGACGACAGCTTTTCCATCTTCTGCAATGGCGTGACCTGCGCAACTTCGTAAACCGGAGCGCGCAGCACGGCTCGCAGATATTCCGCCCCGCAAGGGGCGTCTGGTAGCGGTTGTGATTCGGCCATCATTAGCCTCCAAGCTTACTTTTATCGCGCACCGCACCTTTATCAGCACTGGTGGCAAGCATGGCGTAAGCGCGCAGAGCGAAGGAGACCTGACGTTCACGCGCAAGTGGAGTCCAGGCCTGATCACCGCGAGCTTCTTGCGCTTCACGACGAGCTGCCATTTGTTGCTCCGACAGTTCCAGTTGGATACCACGAGACGGGATATCAATCGCAATCATGTCGCCATCTTCAATCAGTGCGATATTGCCGCCGCTTGCCGCTTCTGGAGAAACGTGGCCAATAGACAAACCAGACGTACCACCAGAGAAACGGCCATCCGTGATCAGAGCACAAGATTTTCCGAGGCCCATAGATTTCAGGAAAGTCGTTGGGTAGAGCATCTCTTGCATGCCCGGCCCGCCTTTTGGCCCTTCGTAGCGAATGACGACGACGTCGCCCGCCACAACTTTTCCACCAAGGATGGCTTCAACCGCATCATCCTGGCTCTCGTAGACTTTTGCAGGGCCACGGAACACCAGGCTTTCATCGTCCACGCCTGCGGTTTTCACGATACAGCCATTTTCCGCGAAGTTGCCGTACAGAACCGCCAAACCACCTTCCTGGCTGTACGCATGCTCTTTGGAACGGATACAACCTTCTTTACGGTCAACGTCCAGAGAATCCCAACGGCAAGATTGTGAGAACGCCTTAGTGGTACGAATACCCGCCGGGCCCGCAGAGAACATGCTTTTCACGCTTTCGTCTTTGGTCAGCATGACGTCGTACTGTTCCAGCGTTTGCGACAGCGTCAGGCCCAACACGTTTTTCACGTCACGATGCAATAAACCACCACGATCCAACTCGCCCAAAATACCGATGACGCCGCCCGCGCGGTGCACATCTTCCATATGGTATTTCTGGGTGCTTGGCGCGACTTTACACAACTGAGGCACTTTGCGAGAAAGCTGGTCGATGTCAGTCATCGTGAAGTCGATTTCAGCTTCCTGAGCCGCAGCCAGCAAATGCAAAACGGTATTGGTCGAGCCACCCATCGCAACATCCAACGTCATGGCGTTCTCAAAAGCTTTTTTACTGGCGATACTGCGTGGCAACGCACTTTCATCATCTTGTTCGTAATAACGCTTGGTCAGGGAGACGATACGTTTGCCGGCATTCAAGAACAGCTCTTTACGATCGGAGTGTGTTGCCAGCAAAGATCCGTTACCCGGTTGGGATAAGCCCAGCGCCTCGGTCAGGCAGTTCATCGAGTTGGCGGTGAACATACCTGAACAAGAGCCGCAAGTTGGGCATGCGGAACGTTCAATCTGCTCGCTTTGCTCGTCACTGACCTTCGGATCGGCACCCTGAATCATCGCATCAACCAGATCCAGCTTGATGATTTGATCAGACAGCTTGGTTTTCCCGGCTTCCATCGGGCCGCCAGAAACAAAAATAACCGGAATGTTCAGGCGCAAAGAGGCCATTAACATCCCTGGGGTGATTTTGTCGCAGTTGGAGATACACACCATCGCATCGGCGCAGTGTGCGTTCACCATGTATTCCACGGAGTCGGCAATCAGCTCGCGTGACGGCAGAGAATAAAGCATGCCGCCGTGTCCCATGGCGATACCGTCATCAACGGCAATGGTGTTGAATTCTTTTGCCACGCCACCGGAGGCTTCAATTTGTTCGGCAACCAGTTTTCCCAAATCGCGCAGGTGTACGTGGCCTGGTACGAATTGGGTAAAGGAGTTCACTACCGCAATAATTGGCTTGCCGAAATCGGCATCAGTCATCCCAGTTGCGCGCCACAAAGCGCGGGCACCCGCCATATTACGGCCGTGGGTGGTGGTGGCTGAACGGTACTTAGGCATGCTTATTTACTCCCGTCTGTCTGAGAGCGGACGATCTATCGCCATCCGCTTGATTATCATTTTTTACTGCGGGTTTACTGGATCTAACCAGCCCCATTTATCTTCAGTCTCACCCGTAAACAGGCCAAAGAAAGCCTGTTGAATGCGTTTGGTGACCGGGCCACAACGACCTTCGCCCACCTGAATACCATCAACGCTACGAACTGGCGTGATTTCTGCCGCTGTGCCGGACATAAACACTTCATCCGCCAGATAGAGTGATTCGCGAGACAACACTTGTTCGCGCACTTCGATACCCATATCTTTCGCCAGTTTAATGATGGCGTCGCGAGTAATGCCCGGCAGCGCGGATGAGGTAAACGGAGGGGTAAACAGAATGCCATCTTTCACTTCAAACAGGTTTTCGCCCGCACCTTCGGAGATGTAACCGTTCACGTCGAGCGCAATCCCTTCCTGATAACCATGGCGGCGCGCTTCGCTGCCAACCAGCAAGGAAGAAAGATAGTTACCCCCTGCTTTCGCAGCTGTAGGAATGGTGTTTGGCGCCACACGGTTCCAGGAGGAGACCATCGCATCGATCCCTTGATCCAGCGCTTCTGCACCGAGATATGCACCCCATGGGAAGGCTGCGATGATCACATCAGTGGTGTATCCGTCTGGTGGGTTCACGCCCATACCGACATCACCAACAAACACTAACGGGCGGATGTATGCGCTGGTCAGATTGTTTTTGCGAATAACGGCGCGGCAAGCTTCCATCAGCTCATCAACGCTTTGCGATACAGGGAAACGATAGATTTTTGCTGAATCACGCAGACGCTGCATATGTTCGCGATGGCGGAACACCACTGGACCAATGTGAGATTCGTAGCAACGGATGCCTTCAAATACCGATGTCCCGTAATGCAGTGCGTGAGACATTACGTGAACCTTTGCCTCGCCCCACGGCGTCATCTCACCATTGAACCAGATGTAATCAGCTTTCTTCGTTGTCATTATTCTCTTCCTTCTACGCTCAGGCGCGGATTTGTTGTGTTGTTTGGTGCTGGATTTCGACGCGGCCCACGTCAACCAGTTTGCTTAATTGACTAAACAGTAATTCGACTGGACGCAGGCTGGCAACGGTCAATTCAATATTAATATCGTCGGTATTCCCCAGCGTGACCATGTTCATAGAACACACCTGAAAACCGCGGTGGCGCACGACGCGTAACACGCGCTCCAGGGTTTCAGGACGAAAACGGGCCTGCACAGCGAGCTGATGTTGCATCATGATAATTTCTCCAGCATTTGTGAGTTACTGGCACCGGGTGGTACCAACGGCCAGACGTTTTCATACTCATCAATTGAGACGTGAAGCATGTACGGGCCATCGCTATTCAGCATGGTGTCGATGGCGGCTTCGACCTGGTCTTTACGGGTAATGTGAAGGCCAGGGATACCGAAGGCGCTGGCCAGCGTGAGGAAATCGGGGTTATCAGAGAGGTTGGTTTCGCTGTAACGTTCGGAGAAAAACATCTGCTGCCACTGGCGAACCATCCCTAAACGTTGGTTATCCAGTAAAACGATTTTCAACGGCAGCTGTTTTCGTTTTACGGTGCCCAACTCCTGAACATTCATCATGAAGGAGCCATCACCGGAGATACAGATTACCGTATCGTTCGGCCGGGCTACTTGCGCCCCTACTGCCGCTGGTAACCCAAAGCCCATCGTCCCTAAACCACTCGACGTGATGAAGTTCTCCGGTCGAGTAAAGGACATATGTTGAGCCGTCCACATTTGGTGCTGGCCCACATCGGTGGTCACCACGCATTCTTGTGGTTTACGGTCGGAGATTTGCTTCAGCAACAGCGGAGCAAAAATGGCTTCACCTGGATGATCGTAACGCCACGGGTTTTCGGCACGTAAGGTCGCAACTTCCTGCTGCCACTCAGTGATATCCAACGGTTGTTGCAGAGCCTGCAATAACTGAGTCAAATCCCCCTGCAATCCGACATGCGCCTGGCGCAACTTGCTCAATTCCGCCGGGTCGATATCCATATGAATCACTTTGGCATGTGGGGCAAAGGTATTCAGTTTGCCCGTTACGCGGTCATCAAAACGTGCGCCCACAGCAATCAGCAAGTCACACTCTTGCACGGCAAGATTCGCCGCTTTGGTGCCATGCATTCCTAACATGCCGGTATAAAATGGATTGTCTGCCGGAACCGCACCCAAACCTTTCAGTGTTACGGTTGAAGGCATGTTGGTAACTGCGATGAACTCACGCAATGCAGGAACAGCCTGAGCCATACCAACTCCACCACCAACATACAGCATCGGTTTGCGAGCATTGGCAATCATTTCGAAGGCCAGGTTCAGCTCTGCGCGTGGCATTTCAACATCATCTTCAACAGTTGATAACCAGGGCTCCAGGTCGCCTTGTGCAAGCTGGATGTCTTTGGGTATATCGACCAAGACTGGGCCTGGACGACCGGAGTTTGCTATCTCAAAAGCTTCTGCGAGAACGCGGGGCAAATCATCAAAAGATTCAACGAGGAAACTGTGTTTAGTGCAGGCGAGTGACAATCCTAAAACATCGACTTCCTGGAAAGCGTCAGTACCAATAAATGGAGCTGCAACCTGGCCGGTTATGGCAACGACTGGAACGGAATCTAATAGCGCATCAGCAAGACCTGTTATTAAGTTGGTCGCACCAGGCCCGGAAGTTGCGATGCAAACGCCTGTTTTTCCAGTAGAACGAGCATAACCAATGGCTGCCATGGCTGCGCCCTGCTCGTGACGGCAAAGTAAATGTTCTACACCACCGTCATATAACGCATCGTAAACTGGCATTATTGCGCCACCCGGATAGCCGAATACAGTCTCTACCCCTTGCGCTCGCAACGCATGTACCACCCACTGTGCACCATTCATAGTTAGTTCCCCGTCTCATTATCGGAGAAACAGAATTTTATTCTGTAACGCATCATCTGTTCCTCTCCGAATTTCTTTGCCCAACAAAAAACCCCCGGACCTTTCGGTGCGGGGGTTCTTTTCGATTCAGGCTTGATTTTTAAGCCTTTCTTTCTCCAAGTGCAGCCCCGCACGGTGGGATAATAATCACCACCACGCTAATCACGACTAGGCTAATCACTTGTAGAAGGGCTTTCATATTTGTATGTTCTGACAACTTGTTCGAAGTAATGCCTACAGAGTTATCACAGGCTCAGCCAGATACACAAGATTTTTTTATGACCAGTGAAAGACTTTAAAAATAGACTTACAGAAAACCTATTTGTTTTCAGTAGATAACGCGATAGTGAAAATATTTCACGCAGAGCAAACTCTTATTCCTTTACCAAAAACACCCTCAATAAATAAATCTTTTGCAATACACATCGCAGAATAGTTTTCAAAATAAGATGTCTCGCTCGAAAGTCTGGAAGGCTTATCGAGAAATAGCATTTCACCTCTTTTGACGGTATCTGCTAACTGCCAGGATAAAAACTCATCCCAGAGGAACCAACTATGTCACTGGCAGTTGTTAATACAAGGGCAGCTTTAGGCATTGCCGCACCGCTGGTCACCGTAGAAGTTCATATCAGCCAGGGATTGCCAGGTTTGACTCTGGTTGGCTTGCCGGAAACAACCGTCCGTGAAGCACGGGACCGGGTACGAAGTGCCATCATAAATAGTGGTTACGTTTTTCCGGCCCGTAAGATAACCATAAATCTCGCGCCAGCAGATCTTCCGAAGGATGGTGGTAGGTATGACTTACCCATCGCGCTAGCGCTGCTGGCAGCGTCTGAGCAACTCTCAACCGATAAGTTGAGTCAATATGAGTTCGTTGGAGAACTCGCGCTTACCGGTGCGTTACGTGGCGTCCCTGGCGCGATTTCGTCTGCCATGGAGGCTTTAAAATCAGGGAAGAAGATTGTTGTTGCAGATGAAAACGCTGCGGAACTTGGCTTAATTGAGCAAGCAGGCTGCCTTACTGCAAGTCATCTCACCGAGGTATGCGCATTTCTGGAAGGCAAGGGTGAATTGCCTGCCCCAGAAAAGCTACAGCATCAGCAGATTGAGCATCGACAAGATCTCAATGAAATCTTTGGCCAGTCCCAAGGGAAACGAGCGCTGGAAATCACAGCAGCGGGTGGGCACAACCTCTTGCTCATTGGGCCACCAGGTACGGGCAAAACCATGTTAGTCAGCCGTCTGACAACGCTGCTCCCGCCATTAAACGACAACGAAGCATTGGAGAGTGCGGCCATTCTCAGCCTGGTCAATCCACATACGCTACAGCAGCAGTGGCGTCAGCGTCCATTCAGGGCGCCTCACCACAGTGCTTCACTAAGTGCCATGGTTGGTGGCGGTTCGATTCCCCGGCCCGGTGAAATCTCGTTGGCGCACAACGGAGTCCTGTTTCTCGATGAGCTCCCGGAATTTGAACGTCGTGTGCTTGATGCATTACGTGAGCCTATAGAATCGGGTGAAATTCACATCTCTCGTACTCGGGCCAAAATCAGTTATCCGGCTAATTTCCAATTGCTAGCTGCGATGAATCCCAGCCCGACAGGGCATTACCAGGGCAAGCATAATCGCTGCACTCCCGAGCAGACATTACGCTATCTCAGTCGTCTTTCAGGGCCCTTTCTCGATCGCTTTGATTTATCGGTCGAGATCCCCCTGCCTCCATCCGGCATGTTAAGCAATCCCGTTCTGAGCAGTGAAAGCAGCAGCGATGTAAGAGCTCGGGTCATCGCCACACAGCAGCGGCAATATATTCGCCAACAAAAGCTAAACGCGAGGCTGGATAACCATGAAATTCGCAAACATTGTGTCATTGAGCACAGTGATGCGATTTGGTTGGAAGCAACGTTGCTAAAACTGGGATTATCAGTTCGCGCATGGCATCGATTATTAAAAGTTGCACGAACAATCGCAGATATTCAGGAGTGCGAGAAGATAAAGCGGGAACATCTTTTGGAGGCGCTAAGCTATCGCGCAATCGACCGCTTGCTGATTCACTTACAGCAGCTTATTGGATAAAAAATGGGGCCTTAGCCCTAATGCCAGTCAGTTAAGCAACTGACTGGCATTTTTGTTCCTGGCTTTACCATATTTATGTGGCCTTTCCTTCACCACCCTCGGGAAGGCTCTTTCTCTTCTTATCGGTAACTTCACCATCTGCGC
>NZ_BJFN01000009.1 GCF_014189855.1 Buttiauxella sp. A111 | reverse complement strand
GCGCAGATGGTGAAGTTACCGATAAGAAGAGAAAGAGCCTTCCCGAGGGTGGTGAAGGAAAGGCCACATAAATATGGTAAAGCCAGGAACAAAAATGCCAGTCAGTTGCTTAACTGACTGGCATTACACCTACGGGTGCCGTTTTTTTATGCTCAAAATCACAGTTTTCGATGCTGCCCGCAAATATCTCGGCCGTATTACATTCGGCGCCGAAAGCCTGGAACCCTCCTCGTAGAACAAGTTATCCGTAGCTGACGATATCTTTTTGATACTCCACACTCACTTCAACAAGGAGAGTGGCGTGAGAAATACAATCAGATTATGTTTCAGTGCAATTATTGGTATCCAGCCGCTGTTGTGGTTGCCCAGTATTCCTGGACTGCCAATTATCACAGCAATTTTCTTTGCGGCATTCTGTTTGGGGCTCATTCCTCGCCTGTTTGCACGCTATGTTGCTTTTGGTCTGTTGTGTTTTTGCTGGGCGCTATTCAACGCAAGGGAAAGCCTGGCGCCTTTTGAACAATGGACCGCTAAACCTATTACGGTTGATGCGGTAATGACGAGTACGGATGGCAAGCAAAACCACGATTGGGAAATGGCTTCGGTAGAGGGGAGGCTCATATTTCCCCCTGTCGGTGTCAGGAGCCGGGACAGCTACTTACCGGGCAGCGTCTGTGCTGGACAACGCTGGCGCATGAAACTGCAACTGCGACCAGTACATGGTCAACTGAACGACGGGGGATTTGATAGTCAAAGATATGCTCTTGCACAGCATCAGCCTTTGAGCGCACGAATTATCTCGGCTGAGCCGATCACGCGGCAATGCAGTTTACGCGCGCAATGGATGGCTGCTGTTAAACTCGCATCTCAATCGCTGCCATATCAAGGCGTAATTTTGGCATTAGCATTTGGCGACCGCTCAGGAGTGAGTGATGAGCAGAAAAACTTACTTCGCCAGAGCGGAACGGCACACCTTATGGCCATTTCAGGGATGCATATCTCGCTGGCTGCGATGGTTGGCTGGCTAATAGCCCGCGTGATACAGCTGAGTTTTCCTGCATATCGAATTCATTTCAGAATGCCTTTACTCGCCAGTCTTATCGCGGCGGGCGTTTATACCTGGCTCGCGGGTGGAAATCCTCCGGCGGTAAGAGCGCTGATTGGGGTCGTTATCTGGCTTTTTTTGCGGCTTCAGGGCCGAAGTTGGTCCGGGTGGGAGGTCTGGCTTTGCTGTATCTCGGGCATTCTGATTTATGACCCTCTGACTGTTTTGTCTGACAGCTTTTGGCTATCGGTACTGGCTGTTGCATCACTGATTTTCTGGTATCAATGGATGCAGCTTCCAGGGTTTGTTGCTGAGGCAAAAGGCTTATATCGCTACCTACTTTCGTTACTGCACTTACAAATTGGCATCATGCTTTTGCTGATGCCTCTCCAAATTTTCATTTTCCACGGCGTTAGCCTCAGTGCGTTAATCGCGAATTTACTCGCAGTACCGCTGATTACTTTCGCTGTTGTTCCATTGCTGTTGGCGGGGTTAGTGCTAACCACTATTCCGTGGTTAGGTGAGCATTTGTGGTGGGGTGTTGATCGTCTGCTGGCGCTGCTTTTTACTTCATTGTCACTGCTTCCTGACGGCTGGAGGGAAGTGGATAAACGTTTCCAGCTTTTGAGCCTGAGTGGCTGGATTGCAGTCATCATCCATCGGTTATCGTTATGGCGCAGTTCTTATCTGTCATTGATATCTCTACTGATATCTCTGGTTGTTTCAACAATACGGACGGAGAAAAAAGACGACGCATGGCAAATCACGATGCTGGATGTTGGACACGGGCTGGCTATTGCCTTTATTCGGCAGGGAAAAGTTTTACTCTACGATACCGGGAATGCCTGGCCTGGTGGCGATGCTGCTCAGCAAGTGATCATTCCATGGTTGCGCTGGCACAATCTTACCCCCGAGCAAGTTGTCATTAGCCACGAGCACCTTGATCATCGCGGTGGTTTAAACAGTTTGCAGAACGAATGGCCCAGTTTAAAAATTCTCAGCCCGCTGCGATGGGCAGGGCATCATCCCTGTTTTCAAGGGCAGGAGTGGCAATGGCGGGGATTGCAGTTTACCGCGTTATGGCCCCCAACTCAGCCGGTAATGACGGGTAATAATGGTTCATGTGTAGTGATGGTCAGTGACGGGCATTTTCGGATTTTATTGACCGGTGATGTGGAAGCTGAGGCAGAATTGGCTATGCTAAAGGGGCGGTGGGGTATCTTACATGCTGATATTATTCAGGTTCCACATCATGGAAGCCGCACATCATCTAGCGCACCGCTGTTGCGTGCCGTTTCCGCAAGCGCAGCGCTTGCATCAACATCGCGCTACAACGCATGGCATTTGCCTTCCGGGAAAGTGGTTCAACGCTACAAATCTCAAGGGTATAAATGGTACAGCACGGCGCAATCAGGCCAGCTCACTATCGATATAAATAGTGATAAATGGCAAATCAATAGCTTCAGAGAACAAATTTCACCCCGTTGGTATCATCAGTGGTTTGGTGTATCCCAGGATAATGGGTAGAATATGCGGCTATTTCATCTAATGCTGGTTTACTGAATGCATAACGATAAAGATCTTTCCACATGGCAGACCTTCCGCCGCCTCTGGCCGATGATTGCTCCTTTCAAGCCGGGTCTGATTGTGGCAGGTATTGCGTTAATCCTGAACGCTGCCAGTGATACCTATATGTTGTCTTTGCTTAAGCCGTTACTTGATGATGGTTTTGGAAAAACGGATAAATCAGTGCTGCTATGGATGCCGCTGGTTGTTATCGGACTAATGGTGCTTCGCGGTGTAACGAGCTACGTCTCCAGCTATTGCATCTCCTGGGTTTCCGGGCAGGTTGTCATGAACATGCGCCGTCGTTTGTTCAGCCACATGATGGGGATGCCGGTTGCGTTCTTTGACCAACAATCCACGGGCACGCTGCTCTCACGTATTACCTACGATTCTGAACAGGTTGCTTCCTCATCTTCGAGCGCGTTAATCACCGTTGTACGTGAAGGCGCGTCCATCATCGGCCTGTTTGTGCTGATGTTTTGGTATAGCTGGCAGCTTTCGTTAATCCTGATTGTACTGGCTCCCATCGTTTCCTTTGCGATTCGTATGGTTTCCAAACGTTTCCGTAATATCAGCAAAAATATGCAAAACACGATGGGGCAAGTCACCACCAGTGCTGAGCAAATGCTGAAAGGCCATAAAGAAGTCCTGATCTTCGGTGGCCAGGAAGTGGAAACTGAACGTTTCAATAACGTCAGTAACCGTATGCGTCGTCAGGGGATGAAACTGGTTTCTGCTTCGTCCATATCTGACCCAATCATTCAGCTTATTGCTTCTCTGGCTCTGGCCTTCGTGATTTATGCTGCGAGTTTCCCGAGTGTGATGGAAACGTTGACCGCCGGTACGATTACCGTTGTGTTCTCTTCAATGATTGCATTGATGCGTCCACTGAAATCACTGACTAACGTCAACGCCCAATTCCAGCGTGGTATGGCTGCGTGCCAGACTCTGTTCTCTATTCTTGATTCGGAACAAGAGAAAGACGAAGGGACGCGTGTGATTGAACGTGCTAAAGGCGATGTTGAATTCCGTGACGTGACCTTTACCTATCCTGGCCGCGAAGTACCAGCTCTGCGTAAGATCAACCTCAATATACCTGCCGGTAAGACGGTGGCATTGGTTGGTCGTTCCGGTTCCGGTAAGTCAACAATCGCCAGCCTGATGACGCGTTTCTACGATATTCAGGAAGGTAACATTACGATTGATGGGGTAGATATTCGCGAATACACCTTATCTTCTCTGCGTAATCAGGTTGCTCTCGTTTCGCAAAACGTTCACTTGTTCAATGACACCATTGCTAACAATATTGCCTATGCGCGTACTCAACAGTACAGCCGTGCCGACATTGAAAATGCTGCGCGTATGGCGTATGCCATGGACTTCATTAGCAAGATGGAGAATGGCCTGGATACGATTATTGGTGAAAATGGCGTATTGCTCTCGGGTGGTCAACGCCAGCGTATTGCGATTGCGCGTGCATTATTGCGTGATAGCCCAATTCTGATTCTCGATGAAGCGACCTCCGCTTTAGATACAGAGTCAGAACGTGCCATTCAGGCTGCGTTGGATGAACTGCAGAAAAACCGTACTTCGCTGGTCATTGCTCACCGTTTATCAACCATTGAACAGGCTGATGAAATTGTGGTGGTGGAAGATGGACGTATCGTGGAACGCGGTCCTCACGCAGAGTTGATTGAGCATCGTGGGGTTTACGCCCAACTACATAGAATGCAATTCGGCTCATGATAGAACGCATTTGGTCGGGAAAATCCCCCCTCTACCTTTTGCTCTTACCGCTCGCCTGGCTGTATGGCCTGGTGAGCGGTGCAATACGTCTTTGCTACCGGTTAGGATTAAAAAAGTCCTGGCGTGCTCCGGTGCCGGTAGTGGTGGTGGGCAATCTGACAGCCGGTGGTAATGGAAAAACACCTGTTGTGATATGGTTGGTTGAACAACTTCAGCAGCGTGGTATCCGTGTTGGGGTGGTCTCCCGTGGTTACGGCGGTAAAGCTGAACACTATCCCTTGTTGCTCGATGATAATACGACTACCTCCCAGGCAGGCGATGAGCCTGTACTGATCTATCTGCGTACTGGCGCTGCTGTTGCTGTAGCCCCGCGCCGCAGTGAAGCCGTGCAAATGTTAGTGGAAAAAGCACAACCGCAGCTGATCATCACAGATGATGGTTTGCAGCACTATGCGTTAGCGCGTGACAAAGAAATCGTGGTTGTTGATGGGATTCGACGCTTTGGCAATGGCTGGTGGCTTCCTGCCGGGCCGATGCGCGAACGAACGGGGCGTCTGGCCTCTGTTGATGCAATCATCACCAATGGTGGTGAAGCTCAGCCGGGGGAAATCAGCATGACATTGCAGCCAGACAACGCAGTTAATTTGCTGACTGGCGAACGCCGCCCAGTGCATACGCTGGAAAAAGTGGTCGCTATGGCTGGAATTGGCCATCCTCCGCGTTTTTTCGCTACTTTACAGCAATGTGGTTTGACCCCGATGAAAACCGTCAGTCTCGCAGACCATCAGGCTCTAAGTGAAAATGACGTCGTGAAATTAGTGCAGCCGGGCCAAACCCTGTTAATGACTGAAAAAGACGCAGTGAAATGCCGCGCATTCGCTACCGGTCACGATAACTGGTGGTTTTTGCCGGTGAATGCCCATCTGGCACAACCACAAGCCGATGCGTTATTGCAGTCATTATTGGCGCTGGTGCGATAAACCTTATTTACCGCACCAGAATTCGAGTTTGCTAAATACAGGACTCTTTTATGTCCGTACCGCAACTGACTTTACGTGCTGCTCGTAACCTCCATCTCTCGGCGCAGGGTTTGCTCCTCAAGCCCCGCCGCTGCACAAAATCTACCGATGTTGTCGCGGCCATTAACCGCATGTCGTTACTCCAGATCGATACCATCAACATTGTCGCTCGAAGCCCCTATCTGGTGTTATTCAGTCGCTTAGGTCAATATCCGCAAAACTGGCTGGATGATGCTTTGCTTAACGGCGATTTAATGGAGTATTGGGCACACGAAGCATGTTTTTTACCGAGAAAAGATTTTTCTCTAATTCGTCATCGGATGCTTAATCCCGAAAATATGGGTTGGAAATATCGTCCTGAATGGATGATCGAGCATGCGGAAGAGATAGAGAAACTCCTGGCTTATATTGAGCACAATGGTCCGGTACGTTCTGCTGACTTTGAACATCCACGCAAAGGCGCGAGCGGGTGGTGGGAGTGGAAGCCTCATAAGAAACACCTTGAGGGGTTATTCACGGCCGGGAAAGTCATGGTGATCGAACGGCGCAATTTTCAGCGTGTTTATGATCTGACCTCGCGCGTATTACCGCACTGGAATGATGATTTGCATCTTATTCATCAGCATGATGCCGAACAGCAGATGCTGGAAAACAGTGCGCGCAGTCTCGGCATTTTTCGCCCTGAATGGTTGGCTGATTATTACCGGTTGAAGAAAGTATCCCTCAAGCCGTTGCTCGCCAAATGGCAGGAAAATGGCAGCGCCATGCTGGTTAACGTTGAGGACATTGGCGAAATGTGGCTGCACTGCGACCAGTTCCCATTGTTGGCTCAAGCAGAACAAAACACCTTGCGTGCCACTCACACGGCAGTGTTATCACCATTTGATCCTGTTGTTTGGGATCGCAAGCGCGCCGAAACACTCTTTAACTTCTCTTATCGCCTTGAATGCTATACCCCTGCCCAAAAACGCAAATACGGATATTTTGTTCTGCCATTGCTGCATCAAGGGGGAATTGTAGGGCGAATCGATGCAAAAATGCATCGTAAAATTGAAGAGCTTGAAATTATCAGTCTGTATCTTGAGGACGGCATTAAGCCGAACCAGTCCTTGATAAAGAGCCTGCGCACTGCGTTTACTGAATTTGCTCATTGGCAAGGTGCTAAGCAGATTCGCCTTGGCAATATTCCAGCGGCATTCGCCTCATCATGGGGGGAAGGTTGGGAAATTAGCCAGGAGAGTGCGTGAGTTATGTTATTCTTTCGCTTTTGATGGCGGCCATTCTGGAGTAACCATGGATCATCGATTACTTGAAATCATCGCTTGCCCGGTTTGTAACGGCAAGCTCTACTTTAATCAGGAAAAGCAGGAGCTTATCTGCAAACCTGATCATCTGGCGTTTCCTCTGCGCGATGGCATCCCAGTGCTGCTGGAAACTGAAGCCCGAGTTCTGACTTCTGACGAGACTAACCCATGAGTTTTGTGGCAATCATTCCTGCTCGCTACGCTTCCACCCGCTTGCCGGGCAAGCCGCTAAAAGACATTAACGGTAAACCAATGGTGGTGCACGTTCTGGAACGTGCCCGTGAATCGGGAGCCGATCGTATTATTGTTGCAACCGATCATGAAGATGTTGCTCGTGCCGTTGAAGCGGCAGGTGGCGAAGTGTGCATGACGCGAGCTGATCACCATTCAGGTACGGAACGACTTGCTGAAGTTATTGAAAAATATAATTTTAGCGATGATACCGTGATTGTGAATGTGCAGGGTGATGAGCCGATGATTCCTCCGGTTATCATTCGCCAGGTTGCCAGCAATCTGGCAAATAGTCAGGCAGGTATGGCAACTCTTGCGGTGCCAATCGACTCAGCGGAAGAAGCATTCAATCCGAACGCGGTAAAAGTGGTGATGGATGCACAGGGCTATGCGCTTTATTTCTCCCGTGCGACGATTCCATGGGACAGAGACCGTTTTGCGCAGTCTCGTGAAACGATAGGTGATACCCTGCTGCGCCACATTGGTATCTACGGTTACCGCGCAGGTTTCATTCGTCGCTATGTGACCTGGGAGCCAAGCCAGCTCGAACAAATCGAGATGCTCGAACAATTGCGTGTGCTGTGGAATGGTGAAAAAATCCATGTTGCCGTCGCGAAAGAGGTGCCGAGTATTGGCGTTGATACGCCTGAAGATTTAGAACGTGTCCGTCAGGCGATGCGCTAACTGATCTGGTGTGGTTGCAACTCGACTTCTTCAACGTAGATTGAGTAAATCATGTCCATGCATAAAAAACCGGCGCAAAATGCCGGTTTTTTTATTATCTCAAGGCATATTGATCTGAGGTGATGACATCCTGTGCCAGCAAGCTCATTATAAAAACACCAGTGTTGTAAGGGGTAATGAGTCATGGAGTTGCTACGCAAGGAATTGAGTCATCTGCTGGGTGAAAAACTAAGCCGGATCGAATGTATCAACGAACAGCCAAACACCGCCCTATGGTCGCTGTATGACAGCGACGGGAATGCGATGTCTTTGCTGGCGAAAAGTTTTAGCATTCCAGGTGTTGCTGCGCAACTTGCCTGGAAAATGTCCATGCTTGCACGATCCGGCACGGTGCGTTTGCCTGTGGTTTACGGTGTGGTGACGCATGATGACACGCCGGGGCCAGATGTCCTTTTAATGGAACGCTTACGTGGTGTACCGGTCGAAGCGCCCACCCGCACGCCTGATCGCTGGGAGCCTCTTAAAGACCAAATCGTGGAAGGGCTGCTCGCCTGGCATCGTGTCGATAGCCGGGGTTGTGTCGGTAACGTCGACAGCACTCAAGAGAATATCTGGCCTTCATGGTATCGACAGCGTGTCGAAACGCTGTGGGCAACCCTCAATCAATACCCCAATAATGGCCTGACCATGCAGGATCGTCGGATCCTGTTCCGTA
This sequence comes from Buttiauxella sp. A111, assembly GCF_014189855.1. Taxonomy (GTDB): domain Bacteria; phylum Pseudomonadota; class Gammaproteobacteria; order Enterobacterales; family Enterobacteriaceae; genus Buttiauxella; species Buttiauxella selenatireducens. The sequence continues at coordinate 118,701 of NZ_BJFN01000009.1, read as the reverse complement.
CCCGCGAATGTTTGCCGCGCTTATTCGAAGATTTCAACGATAATTGCGTGTTGGTACACGGCAATTTTACGCTCAGCAGCATGCTGAAAGACGGGCGCAGCGACCAATTACTGGCAATGGTCAATCCTGGTATGATGCTTTGGGCACCGCGTGAATATGAAATATTCCGCCTGTATGAACAAGGGCAGTCGGAAAGCTTGCTTTGGCATTATTTACAACGAGCACCCGTTGCTGAGTCGTTCTTATGGCGGCGGTGGATGTACGTCCTGTGGGATTGCGTAGCGCAGCTGTTACAGTCGGGCCGACTTAATCGACCCGCTTTTGATATTGCGTCGAAAAACTTACTGCCCTGGATCTCCTGACGATCCTTTTAACCATTGCCAGACACGCCCCACACTTTCGTAAATGGCGCGATCGCTGTGCATTAACCAAATCGGTGCTGGGATAATTCGCTCCCATGGATTAAGTGGCGACGCAATGGCCAATTGATTGGCAGGAGCGGGGAGCGGATTCAACCCAGCATGGCGGAAGAAAATCATCGCTCGTGGCAAGTGAGATGCGGAAGTCACCAACAAGAATGGCTGCTGACCGATAGTTTTTGCCACCGCAGCCGCTTCTTCTTCGGTATCTTTTGGCGAGTCCAACACGATTATCTGCGAACGCGGCACACCTAAACTCTCCGCAACCCGAGCACCAGCTTCTGCCGTACTGACTGGATTTGTAATCGCACGCGCGCCAGTAAAGATCATTTTTGCACTGGGATTTGCCTGCCATAGGCGAATCGCTTCGGTTACGCGCGGTAAACTATTGTTGATGAGATTAGAGCTTGGTGCCCATTCCGGGTTCCATGTATAGCTCCCGCCAAGCACCACGATGTAATCCACTTTTTCGCTACCGCGCCAGGTTGGGTAGCTGTCTTCAATGGGTTTGAGCATTTTGTCTGCCACTGGCTGTAGGCTAATCAGCAGCAAAACTAACCAACTCACACTTAATATCGCTTTTGCGCTCTTTTGCCAACGGCTGAACCAAAGCAAACAAAGTGCAAGGCCCATAAGCATTAACAAAAAGGGTAAGGGGAGCAGCAGCCCGCCGATATATTTTTTCAGGATAAAAAGCATGAATTATGGGTCCTTTTTTAGCCATACAGCAGGTAAACGCGGGTGATATTACACCAGACGGGTTCATTCTTGGCTCGGCTGTGCCAAAATAGCGACTTTCTTAGATGAACCCTTTCCCCCATGGAGCCGTACCCGTGCGTGACCGCAATTTTGACGACATTGCTGAGAAGTTCTCACGCAACATCTACGGTACAACTAAAGGACAGCTCCGCCAGGCCATCTTGTGGCAAGATCTTGATGCTTTGCTTGCCACGTTACCTGAAAAATTACGCGTGTTGGATGCGGGCGGCGGCGAAGGGCAAACCGCGTGTGGTCTCGCTGAACGTGGCCATGACGTGCTGCTTTGTGATGTTTCTGCTGAGATGATCTCCCGCGCTCAGGCCCTGGCCTGTGAAAAAGGTGTGAGCAGCAACATGCAATTCATACATTCCGCAGCCCAGGATATTGGTCAACATTTGGAAAAACCGGTTGATCTGATATTGTTTCACGCTGTGCTGGAATGGGTCGTCGACCCGCAAGCTGTGCTTAAAACTTTGTGGGACAATCTTGCACCTGGCGGTGCTTTATCCCTGATGTTCTACAATGCTAACGGCCTGCTGATGCGAAACATGTTTGTCGGTAACTTCGAATATGTTCTTCAGGGTATGAAAAAGAATAAGAGAAAAACACTTTCGCCTGACAATCCGCTGCAGCCAGAACAGGTTTATCACTGGCTGGAGCAAATTGGCTGGCAGATTACCGGTAAAACCGGTGTGCGAGTGTTCCACGACTACTTGCGCGATAAGCACAAACAACGCGATGGTTTTGACGATTTGCTTGAACTTGAAACGCGTTATTGCCGGCAGGAGCCTTTTGTGAGCCTCGGCCGCTATATCCACGTGACAGCTATCAAGCCGCTTGAGCCAAGGACAAATTATGAGTGATGTTTCCCAGACAGTGCCGGAACTGGTTGCCTGGGCCAGGAAAAATGATTATTCGATTTCGCTACCCACAGAGCGTTTGACGTTTCTGTTGGCGATCGCCACGTTAAATGGTGAGCGGCTCGACGGTGAGATGAGTGAAGGTGAACTGATTGATGCTTTCCGTCACGTAAGTGACGGTTTTGAGCAGACCAGCGAAACCATTAACGTTCGTGCCAATAATGCCATCAATGATATGGTGCGCCAGCGTTTGCTTAACCGTTTTGTCAGCGAAATCAATGAAGGCAATGCGATTTATCGCCTGACTCCGCTCGGCATTGGTATTACAGATTACTACATTCGCCAACGTGAATTTTCGACTCTGCGTTTATCGATGCAATTGTCGATTGTGGCTGGTGAACTGAAACGTGCCGCCGATTCGGCAAATGAAGGTGGTGATGAATTCCACTGGCACCGTAACGTCTTTGCCCCTCTGAAATACTCGGTTGCTGAGATTTTCGACAGCATCGATCTCACCCAGCGCATCATGGATGAGCACCAGCAACAGGTTAAGGATGATATCGCGCAACTCCTGAACAAAGACTGGCGTGCTGCCATTTCCAGTTGCGAAATGTTGTTGTCGGAAACCTCCGGCACATTACGAGAATTGCAAGACACCCTGGAAGCGGCGGGTGATAAATTGCAGGCGAATCTGTTGCGTATTCAGGATGCAATACTGGGACGTGATGATCTGCACTTTGTTGACCGTCTGGTGTTTGATTTGCAAAGCAAACTCGACCGTATCGTCAGTTGGGGCCAACAGGCAATCGACTTGTGGATAGGTTACGACCGCCACGTTCATAAATTCATTCGTACCGCTATCGACATGGATAAAAACCGTGTCTTTGCACAGCGTTTGCGTGTTTCGGTACAGAACTATTTCGATGCGCCATGGGCGCTGACGTATGCCAATGCCGATCGCTTACTGGATATGCGCGATGAAGAAATGGCGTTACGTGATGATGAAGTAACGGGTGAACTGCCAAGCGATCTGGAATTCGAAGAATTCAATGAAATCCGCGAGCAACTTGCCGCAATGATCGAGGCTGCGCTGCAAGTCTACAAAACCAGACAAGTGCCGCTAGATTTAGGCGTAGTAATGCGGGACTATCTGGCGCAATACCCACGCGCCCGCCATTTTGATGTGGCGAGAATCGTAGTCGACCAGGCGGTACGTCTGGGTGTGGCTGAAGCAGATTTTACTGGCTTGCCGCCACACTGGCAGGCAATTAACGATTACGGAGCCAAGGTACAGGCGCATGTCATCAACAAATATTGAAAAAGTGATGCCGGTAAAACTGGCACAGGCGTTGGCCAATCCGTTATTTCCGGCACTCGATAGCCAATTACGCGCAGGTAGGCACGTTGGGCTTGATGAGCTCGATAATCATGCCTATTTGATGGATTTCCAGGATGAACTGGAAGAGTTTTACACCCGCTATAACGTGGAGTTGATTCGCGCCCCGGAAGGTTTCTTCTATTTGCGCCCGCGCTCCACCACGCTGATTCCACGTTCTGTGCTGTCCGAACTGGATATGATGGTCGGTAAAATTCTTTGCTACCTCTATCTCAGCCCGGAGCGCCTGGCAAACGAAGGTATCTTCACGCAGGCAGAACTGTACGATGAGCTGTTAACACTTGCGGATGAAAACAAGTTACTCAAACTTGTGAATAACCGTTCTACTGGCTCAGATCTGGATCGCCAAAAACTGCAAGAAAAAGTCCGTGCTTCGTTAACCCGTTTACGCCGCCTCGGCATGATCTGGTTTATGGGACACGACAGCAGCAAATTCCGTATCTCTGAATCTGTATTCCGCTTTGGCGCCGATGTGCGCGCCGGTGATGACGCGCGTGAAGCGCAATTACGCATGATCCGCGATGGTGAAGCGATGCCGGTAGAAACTCGTTTGCAACTCAATGATGAAACTGAAGAGTCGCAAGCTGTTCAGGATAACGCGGAGGATGAACAGGAATGATTGAACGCGGAAAATTTCGCTCACTAACGCTGATTAACTGGAATGGTTTCTTCGCGCGTACTTTTGATTTAGATGAACTGGTAACAACACTTTCTGGCGGTAACGGTGCCGGTAAATCCACCACCATGGCGGCATTTGTTACGGCGCTTATTCCCGATTTAACGCTGCTGCACTTCCGTAATACCACGGAAGCGGGGGCGACATCCGGTTCGCGCGACAAGGGTCTGCATGGTAAGTTAAAAGCTGGCGTCTGTTACTCACTGCTTGATGTCGTTAACTCGCGCCACCAGCGGGTTGTCGTCGGTGTGCGTCTGCAACAAGTGGCGGGCCGCGATCGTAAAGTCGATATCAAACCGTTCGCGATTCAGGGATTACCTACTTCCATTCAGCCTACGCAACTGCTGACGGAAACGCTTAATGAACGCCAGGCTCGCGTACTGAGCCTGCAAGAACTGAAAGATAAAGTGGAAGCCATCGAAGGCGTTCAGTTTAAGCAGTTCAACTCGATTACCGATTACCACTCACTGATGTTCGATTTGGGGATTGTTGCGCGTCGTCTGCGTAGCGCCTCGGATCGTAGCAAGTACTACCGACTGATCGAAGCCTCGCTGTACGGCGGGATTTCCAGCGCCATCACCCGCTCGCTACGCGACTACCTGTTGCCCGAAAACGGTGGTGTGCGTAAGGCCTTCCAGGACATGGAAGCCGCATTGCGCGAAAACCGCATGACCCTGGAAGCGATTCGCGTCACTCAGTCAGACCGTGATCTGTTTAAGCATTTGATTTCGGAAGCCACCAACTATGTGGCGGCAGATTACATGCGTCATGCCAATGAACGCCGCATCCACCTGGATAAAGCGCTCGAGTTCCGTCGTGAATTATTCACCAGCCGTAAGCAACTGGCTGCTGAGCAATATAAACATGTCGAAATGGCGCGTGAACTGGCTGAACATAGCGGTGCAGAAGGGGATCTGGAAACGGATTATCAGGCGGCCAGCGACCACCTGAACCTGGTGCAAACGGCGATTCGCCAGCAGGAAAAAATCGAGCGTTATGAAGCTGACCTCGACGAACTGCAAATGCGCCTCGAAGAACAAAATGAAATTGTTGCTGAAGCCTCCGAGCAGCAAGAAGAGAATGAAGCCCGTGCAGAAGCTGCTGAGCTGGAAGTGGATGAGCTGAAAAGCCAGCTTGCCGATTACCAGCAAGCGCTTGATGTTCAGCAAACGCGAGCCATTCAGTATCAACAAGCGTTGCAGGCTCTGGAACGTGCGCGTTCACTGTGCCATTTGCCTGACCTGACCGCCGAAAGCGCGGAAGAATGGTTAGAGACTTTCCAGGCAAAAGAGCAGGAAACGACAGAAAAACTGCTGACGCTTGAGCAGAAAATGAGTGTGGCACAAACGGCACATAGCCAGTTTGAACATGCTTATCAGCTTGTTACCGCTATTAATGGCCCTGTGAGTCGCAGTGAAGCGTGGAGCGTTGCACGTGAATTACTGCGTGACAGCAATAACCAACGCCATTTGATGGAGCAAGTTCAGCCGCTCAGAGCGCGTCTCAATGAACTTGAGCAACGTCTACGCGAGCAGCAAGAAGCTGAACGCATGTTCGCTGAATTCTGCAAGCGCCAGGGTAAACACTTTGATCCTGAAGATCTGGAGGTGTTGCATGAAGAGCTCACCGATCGTATCGAAACCTTGCAGCAACGTGTATCTGATGCAAGCGATCAACGTGCAAATCTGCGTCAGGAACAAGAGCAGATCCAGGCTCGCATCAAACGTCTGACACTGCGTGCGCCAATTTGGTTGGCAGCACAAACCAGTCTCAATCAACTGTGCGAGCAGACTCACGAGCAGTTTGAAAGCAGTCAGCATGTGACCGAATACATGCAGCAATTGCTTGAGCGTGAGCGTGACGTCACGGTTGAACGTGATGAAGTCGGTGCGCGTAAACGTGCCATTGACGAAGAGATCGAACGCCTTAGCCAACCAGGCGGTGCCGAAGATCCACGTTTAAATGCGCTGGCTGAACGTTTTGGCGGTGTACTGTTGTCAGAAATTTATGACGACATTAGCCTCGACGACGCTCCTTATTTCTCGGCTTTGTATGGCCCGTCGCGTCACGCCATTGTGGTGCCAGATTTGTCGCTGGTCCGCGAGCAATTAGACAACCTGGAAGATTGCCCGGAAGACCTCTATCTCATCGAAGGTGACCCGTCTTCCTTCGATGACAACGTCTTTACGGTTGAAGAGTTAAACGCAGCCGTTCTGGTGAAAACCGCTGAACGCCAGTGGCGTTATTCTCGTCTGCCTGAGTTGCCAATATTTGGCCGAGCCGCACGTGAAAACCGCCTTGAAAACCTGCATGCAGAACGCGAAACCCTGGCAGAGCGTTTCGCGACACTGTCATTTGATGTGCAGAAATCACAGCGTTTACACCAGGCATTCAGTCGTTTCATTGGCCAGCATTTGGGTGTGGCTTTTGATGACGACCCGGAAGCGGAGATTCGCCAGCTCAACACTCGCCGTGGTGAAGTTGAGCGTGCTATCAGCAACCATGAAAACGACAACCAGCAACAGCGCCAGCAATACGATCAGGCGAAAGAAGGGGTTGACCAACTTAACCGCCTGTTGCCACGTATCAGTTTACTCAATGATGAAACGCTGGCTGATCGCTGTGATGAAATTCGTGAACGTCTCGACGAAGCGGAAGAAGCCGCACGCTTCCTGCATCAGTTTGGTAACCCACTTGCGAAACTTGAAGCTGTAGCATCGGTTCTGCAAAGTGACCCTGAGCAGTTTGAACAGCTAAAAGAAGATTATCAGTACGCGCAGCAAGTGCAGCGTGATGCTCGTCAGCAGGCGTTTGCCTTAACTGAAGTGGTCCAACGTCGAGCGCACTTCAGTTATTCTGACTCCGCTGCGATGCTCGATGGCAACAGTGATTTAAACGAAAAATTGCGCAGTCGTCTGGAGCAAGCGGAAGCTGAACGTACTCGCTCCCGCGAGGCATTGCGTCAACATGCACAGCAATTAAGTCAGTTCAGCCAGTTAATGGCGTCGCTGAAAAGCTCCTTTGATACCAAAAAAGAGCTATTAACCGATCTGCACAAAGAACTCCAGGACATCGGTGTACGTGCGGATATTGGTGCTGAAGAGCGTGCCCGCTCACGTCGTGATGAATTACACACGGCATTGAGCACCAACCGTAGCCGCCGCAATCAGCTTGAAAAAGCGCTGACGATGTGTGAAGCGGAGATGAGTAACCTGACGCGTAAACTGAAGCAACTGGAACGCAGCTATTTTGAAATGCGTGAACAAGTTGTCACCGCAAAAGCGGGCTGGTGTGCCGTGATGCGTATGGTGAAAGAAAATGGTGTTGAGCGCCGTCTGCATCGCCGTGAACTGGCTTATGTCACTGGTGACGAGCTACGTTCTATCTCGGATAAAGCATTGGGTGCGCTGCGTTTGGCTGTTGCGGATAACGAACATCTGCGCGATGTACTGCGCATGTCTGAAGATCCAAAGCGACCTGAACGTAAGATTCAATTCTTTGTTGCGGTATATCAGCATCTTCGCGAACGTATTCGTCAGGACATTATCCGTACCGATGATCCTGTTGAAGCTATCGAGCAGATGGAGATTGAACTGAGCCGTCTGACGGAAGAGTTGACTTCACGCGAGCAAAAACTGGCGATCAGTTCACGCAGTGTGGCGAATATCATTCGTAAGACGATTCAGCGTGAGCAAAACCGTATCCGCATGCTGAACCAGGGTCTGCAAAGTGTCTCCTTCGGCCAGGTGAACAGTGTGCGTTTGAATGTCAACGTGCGTGAAACTCATGCGATGTTGTTGGATGTGCTTTCAGAACAACATGAGCAGCATCAGGACCTGTTTAACAGCAATCGCCTGAGCTTCTCTGAAGCATTAGCGAAACTGTATCAACGCCTGAATCCGCAAATTGATATGGGCCAGCGTACGCCGCAGACGATCGGTGAGGAACTGCTGGATTACCGTAATTACCTCGAAATGGAAGTTGAGGTTAACCGTGGTTCGGATGGTTGGCTGCGTGCGGAAAGTGGCGCGTTGTCCACCGGTGAAGCTATCGGTACCGGGATGTCGATTCTGGTGATGGTGGTTCAGAGCTGGGAAGAAGAATCCCGTCGACTGCGTGGTAAAGACATCTCCCCATGTCGTTTGCTGTTCCTCGATGAGGCGGCACGACTGGATGCGAAGTCGATTGCTACGCTCTTTGAGTTGTGCGAACGCCTTGAAATGCAACTGATCATTGCAGCACCTGAGAACATCAGTCCAGAAAAAGGTACCACCTATAAGCTGGTACGTAAGGTTGTTCAGAACCATGAACATGTTCACGTTGTAGGGCTGCGAGGCTTTGCGCCACCGCTTCCCGAGCCAGTTGCTGACACCTTAGATGCATCATAAAGAAACGCGGGCTACGGCCCGCGTTTTCTTTTTCGAAAGTTCTTAATCTTTAATTTTATTTACATTTATACGGGCAATTAGTATTCGCTGTTTATATACTGATATTAAAACCCAGCGCGAAAATCTGGGCGAAAAATGAAGTTTTAAACAGGGGGCAAGGGATGTTGCTTACAAAATTGCACGGTTTTCGACTGTCAGCGCTTACGTTTGGGCTGGCACTCAGTTTCGCTCCACTGTTTATGGCGCATGCAGATGAGCCAGCAGTCGTACAATCTGACAGTTCTGCGGTGAGCATTGAACCCGCAAATTCACCAGACCAGCCGCTACCACAATCTACCGCTACCGCTACGATGGTGGGCGTTTTACCACTCAATTCGACAGGCATGTCTGCTGCGCAAAGTCGTTCTCAACTGATCGCCCATTTGCCGACGGGTTACACACCCGTTTACCTGAATGCCCTCTCAGCGTTCTATGCTGCGCGCGAAATGAAGCCTATGTGGGAGAACCGCGATGCCGTTAAGGCTTTCCAGCAACAGCTCGCGGAGCTGGCGATTGCGGGTATTCAACCACAATTCACGACCTGGGTTGAGCTGCTGACCGATCCTTCCGTAACCGGTTTAACCCGCGATATTGTGTTGTCCGATGCGATGATGGGTTATCTGCAATTTGTTTATGGCATCCCAACGGAAGGTAATCGCTGGTTGTATGGCACCAAGCCTTACAAGATGCAAACACCGCCAATTTCTGTGATTAACCAATGGCAAGTCGCGGTTGATCAAGGAACGCTGGTGAATTTTGTCGAAACACTTGCGCCATCGCATCCGCAATACGCCAAACTGCGTCAATCATTGGTGCATTTGTTAAGTGATTCGCGACCATGGCCGCAGCTGACTGGCAGCGAAACGCTCCGCCCTGGCCAGTGGAGCAATGATATTCCAGCGCTAAGAGAGATTCTGGCTCGCACCGGCATGCTGCAAGCTGAGTCTGCGAAACCACTTCCGTCACGCTCGAGTACGGCTATTGCCGATGTTGCAGTCAGTCCTTCAGCCATTCAGCAAGACAGTGAGCAAATCGCTCAACAGGTACCTGCTGCGGTTGCCGGGAAGAAGAAGAAATCAATGCCAGCGGTCCGAAGTGTATACAGCAAAGAGCTGGTGGAAGGGGTGAAACGCTTCCAGAAATGGCAGGGGCTGGGCGTAGATGGCTCAATTGGGCAATTAACACGTGACTGGCTGAATATGACGCCACAACAGCGAGCTTCACTGGTGGCGTTAAATATTCAACGTTTGCGATTACTGCCGAATAAACTCGATACCGGCATTATGGTAAATATCCCTAACTATTCGCTGAGCTATTACCTTAACGGCAGTGAAGTATTGGCTTCGCGCGTTATTGTTGGACGTCCTGACCGTAAAACGCCAATGATGAGCAGTGCGCTCAATAATGTGGTCGTTAACCCACCGTGGAATGTGCCACCGACACTTGCTCGCAACGATATTCTGCCAAAAGTACATCAGGATCCTGGCTATCTCGACAGACATGGTTATAGCGTTCTGCGTGGCTGGAGCAACAATGCCGAGGCCATCGACCCGTGGCGCGTCGACTGGGGCACCATCACCGCCAGCAATTTGCCATTCCGTTTCCAGCAAAAACCTGGGGCTCATAACTCGTTAGGGCGTTATAAGTTTAATATGCCAAGTTCTGACGCTATCTATTTGCATGACACGCCGAATCACAACCTGTTCCAGAAAGATGCGCGTGCGCTGAGCTCTGGCTGCGTAAGGGTCAATAAAGCATCTGAACTGGCAAACATGTTGTTGCAAGATGCGGGTTGGAACGATGCACGGATTTCCAGCCAGCTCAAAGATGGCAACACCAAGTATGTGAACATTCGGCAGACCATCCCGGTCAATCTCTACTATCTGACCGCGTTTGTCGGTGATGATGGCCGCACGCAATATCGGACAGACATTTACAATTATGATCTCGCCGCGCGATCTGGCGCACAAATCCTGTCGAAAGCTGAATTATTGATACGGTAAATGCAGTAATTCTAATGAATTAGCGGTCGTAATAATTGTGAAACTCATCCGGGCCCTGTACAGGGCCCGGTTTATATGGGTTTTAGCGCGCCTTGACTCATATTGTTTTGGCAGTTAAGGTGCGGGCAGTGCGCCTGAAGTGCATATTATTCGATCGTTTTTTACATGTAGACCTGGACATCATGGACAAATTTGACGCAAACCGCCGCAAGCTGCTGGCGTTGGGCGGCGTGGCTTTAGGTGCCTCGCTGTTGCCAACACAAGCATTTGCTATGCTATCAACACCGCGCCCGCGCATTCTGACTCTCAATAATTTGCATACTGGTGAGTCATTAAAAGCCGAATTTTTCGATGGTAAAGGCTATATTCAGGATGAATTAGCAAAACTTAATCATTTCTTCCGTGATTTTCGCGCGAATAAAATTAAATCTATCGACCCTAAACTATTCGACCAGCTTTATCGCCTGCAAGGTTTGTTGGGGACCAACAAACCTGTGCAACTGGTATCAGGTTATCGCTCTTTAGACACCAATAATGAACTTCGAGCCCGCAGTCGTGGGGTGGCGAAAAAAAGCTATCACACAAAAGGGCAGGCAATGGATTTCCATATTGAAGGGATTTCGTTGAGCAATGTTCGCAAAGCAGCATTATCTATGCGCGCAGGTGGTGTAGGATACTACCCCAGCAGCAACTTTGTGCATATTGATACCGGGCCACTAAGGCACTGGTAAAACAACGGAATCCGGCGATTGTTGCCGGTATTGGAGTGTCATGAACTATCACATTATTCCGGTCACTGCGTTTGCCCAAAACTGTTCATTAGTTTGGTGTGAAGAAACGCTGCAAGCAGCAGTGATTGATCCAGGCGGCGAAGCTGAAAAAATCATCCAGCAAGTCACAACGAAAGGCGTGACGGTTAGGCAGGTCCTGTTAACGCATGGCCATCTTGATCATGTTGGAGCCGCCGCTGAACTGGCAAAGCATTACGGTGTTCCTGTTATTGGGCCGGAAAAAGAAGACGAATTCTGGCTGCAAGGCCTACCGGCGCAAAGCCAAATGTTTGGGCTTGAAGAGTGTTTGCCACTGACGCCAGATCGTTGGCTGAATGAGGGTGATAGCGTATCGGTGGGAAATGTGGCCTTACAAGTGCTACATTGCCCGGGTCATACTCCAGGTCATGTCGTTTTCTTTGATGCGCAATCTCAGTTACTGATTTCCGGCGATGTGATTTTCAAAGGCGGAGTAGGGCGAAGTGATTTCCCGCGTGGCGACCACGCCGCACTGATTGACTCAATTAAACGTAAACTGTTGCCACTTGGCGATGATGTGACGTTTATTCCAGGCCATGGTCCGTTGTCGACTCTGGGCTACGAGCGCTTGCATAATCCCTTCCTGCAAGACGAATTACCGGTCTGGTAAAACAAAAAGAGCCGCGAAATGCGGCTCTTTTTTTCTACGATCTATACCCAAAATAATTCGAGTTGCTTAAAGGCGGCAAAGCCGTAAATCCCCAGGAGCTTACACAAGTAAGTGACTGGGGTGAGCGGGTGCAGCCAACGCATAAGCAGCTTGAAGAATGACTGGTATTACAGCACAGCGACAATGGCTTCGCACAGCGGAGCCATATTGTCTGGCGTCATCCCCGCAACGTTCACACGTCCGGAAGCAACGGCATACACACCAAACTCTTCACGTAAACGCAGCACCTGCTCTTTGGTCAAGCCGCTGAACGAGAACATGCCGTTCTGGTTGATGATAAAGCTAAAGTCGCGGTTAGCGCCTTTCTCTTGTAGCGTATTCACGAACAGCTGGCGCATACGGTGAATACGCTGACGCATGTCAGACAGCTCTTGTTCCCAAATTGTACGCAGCGCGTCGTTGCTCAGAATGGTTGCAACAACAGATGCACCGTGTGCTGGTGGGTTAGAGTAGTTGGCACGAATAACCGATTTCATCTGGCTGAATGCGCGATCTACGGTATCTGCATCAGCAGCAACCAGCGTACAAGCACCTACGCGCTCATTGTAGAGGCCAAAGTTCTTAGAGTAAGAGCTGGCAACAATCAGTTCTTTGTGGCTTGCAGCAAAGATACGCAGGCCTTCAGCATCTTCTTCCAGACCACGAGCAAAGCCCTGATAGGCGAAGTCAAACAGTGGCAACCAGCCTTTAGCCAATGACATTTCTGCCAACGTTTTCCACTGTTCAGCCGTAGGGTCGATACCGGTTGGGTTATGACAGCAACCGTGGAACAACACCACATCACCCGCTTGTGCGGCTTGCAGGCTGTTAATCAGGCCGTCGAAATTAAGAGAGTGGTTCTGTGCGTCATAGTAGTCATACTCGCACACTTCCAGCCCTGCGGAGTTAAACACGCTCTTGTGGTTCGGCCAGCTTGGATTACTCACCCAAACGCGTTTAGTGGTGGTGTTTTTCGCGAGGAAATCAGCGGCAACACGCAGCGCACCTGTACCACCTGGGGTTTGTGCAGTGCGAGCACGTTTATTTGCACTCAGAGCATTATTTTTCCCAAACAGTAATTCCTGGGTGCAACTGCCAAATTCTGGAATACCGTCAATACCGAGGTAATTCTTGGTGTTCTCATTTTCCAGCAGATAAAGCTCTGCTTTTTTAACGCAGGTCAAAACCGGAGTTTTACCCGTTTCATCCTTATAAACACCAATGCCGAGGTTAATTTTAGTCGGACGGTCATCGGCGCGAAACAGATCGGCCAAACCAAGAATTGGATCAGCTGGAGCAGCGGTAATGTTCTCAAACATGACGAGTTTCCATTGTGATATCGAGGGAGTAACGCTCTCAGGTTAACTGCTGTTTTAGTAAATGCCAACCGTTTGCAACAAAAAGAAACCACCCTGGTCACAAGTTATTTTTTTTAACTTTTCAGGCATAAAAAAACAGGGCCGAAGCCCTGTCTTTTGAACCATCCTTGCAACAACGTTGCTGGATAATTAGAACTGGTAAACGATACCCACTGCAGCCTGGTCGTCTGTTGCCAGTTTAGCAGATTCGCTGTAGTTGTTGTCGTCCAGCAGGTTGAACTTATACGCAGCGTATACGTTCATGTTTTTGTTGAAGTAGTACCAGGTACCTACTTCTACGTATTTAACCAGGTCAGCATCGCCACCGTTGAAGGTGCCACGTGCGATCAGGTCTTTACCTTTAGACTGCACGTAAGCGATGGATGGACGCAGACCGAAGTCGAACTGGTACTGAGCTACAGCTTCGAAGTTCTGAGTTTTGTTAGCGAAGTTGCTGTCAGCTTCACGAGTCATGTTCAGAGTTTCTGCATACATCACTGCTGCGTAGATGTTGTTCGCATCGTATTTAGCCGCAGTAGACCATGCTTCAGCGCGGTCGCCGCCAGCACTTGCCCATGTTGGGTTAGTTGCAGCTTCACGTTGTTCGAAAGTACGGTTTGCAGACTCATAACCCGCAGCAAGGCTGAAGCCTTCGCCGATGTCATAAGTTACAGCAGTGCTTACGCCGTCGCCGTTAGCTTTAGCGCCGTTACCAGCACGACCTAATTGTGGAACACCGTTGTCATCTACAAAGTTACCAACAGCGTTGCTACGCTCGTTTTTGCCCTGGTATTGCAGAGCAAATGCCAGGCCATCAACCAGACCGAAGAAGTTGCTGTTACGGTAAGTCAGAAGGCCATTAGAACGACCGTTCATGAAGTTGTCGGTTGCAGCCCAAGTATCGCCGCCCCACTCAACCAGCATATCGGTATAAGCAGCTACGTCGTAGATTGCACCGTAGTTACGGCCGTAATCCAGGGAGCCTGCATCACCAAATTTCAGACCAGCAAATGCCAGACGAGTAGCTGTACCCTGACCACCTTCCGCGTTGGAGGCGTTCATGTTGTATTCCCACTGGCCGTAACCGGTCAGTTGGTCATTGATTTGAGTTTCGCCTTTGAAACCGATACGAGCGTAAGTGGTGTCGTTGCTATCAGTGTCACCATTAGTTGTCCATACGTGCTCGCCTACAGCTTTACCGTAGAAATCAAGTTTGTTGCCGTTTTTGTTATAGATTTCTGCAGCGTTAGCTGCACCGGCTACCAGCAGAGCAGGGATTACCACTGCCAGAATATTGCGCTTCATCATTATTTATTACCCTCATTGGTTTTTTTTGTGAACACCTGCCACTGCCGTCAATAATTCTGTACGGAACTATTGATGAGAGTTTGGTGTCTTTCTGTATCTGTCAGGCATCTTTCCATCCATGAAACCGTTTCGCTAGCCAGAAAGTGCTACAAACATCGAGAGTGAGTTACAAAAGGAAACTATGTGTAACTAAATATGTATTCTGTGGAACTTTGTGAACTAACTCAAACTTCCTTGCCGCTTCGCCTAAAAAAACACCTTTCCTATCCTATATATATGAATTACTTATGTTTAATTCGCATAATGAAATTGCGAGTGAATTTTTCGCTTACATTTGTACATTCTTTGAGTGATTTTTGGATGTCCAGACATCTGGGTAAATTTTATCCAAATGTGCTAAGTCAATGCTAAGAGCGAGAGTGCGAGCGGAAAGTGGGGTTATTTTATGTTTATCTGTTTCACAGACACACTTCGTAACGGGGGAGTTGCGGAATGGGGTTGAAATTGACGTTTGTTTAACTTTCGTTGAAGAAAAAAGACGTTCAACCCGCAGATGTAAAAAAGGCCAGCAGTGCTGGCCTTAGAAAATAAATGCGGTTTTAGAAGTTCGCGTTACGTGGTGTACGTGGGAATGGGATCACGTCACGAACGTTCTGTACACCTGTTACATAGGCAATCAGACGTTCAAAACCAAGACCGAAACCGGAGTGCGGAACAGTGCCGTAACGACGCAGATCGCGATACCACCAGTAGTCTTCTTTATTCAGACCCATCTCGGCCATGCGCGCATCCAGCACATCCAGACGCTCTTCACGCTGAGAACCACCGATGATTTCACCAATACCCGGCGCTAATACATCCATTGCGGCAACGGTTTTACCGTCTTCGTTAAGGCGCATATAGAAGGCCTTAATGTCTTTTGGATAGTTTTTCACAACCACCGGTGCCTTGAAGTGTTGCTCGGCAAGGTAACGTTCATGCTCAGAAGAAAGGTCTACGCCCCAGTAAACAGGGTTCTCAAATTTCTGGCCGCAATTCTCGAGAATTGTAACAGCGTCGGTGTAATCAACCTGCGCAAAGTCAGCGTCGATGAAGCGCTGTAAACGTTCCACTGCATCTTTGTCAACGCGCTCAGCGAAGAACTCCATGTCATCCATACGCTCGTCAAGCACAGCTTTGAAGACATACTTCAGCATGGCTTCAGCCAAACCTGCGACATCGTCAAGATTTGCGAAAGCGACTTCAGGCTCCAGCATCCAGAACTCAGCCAGGTGACGGCTGGTGTTCGAGTTTTCAGCACGGAAGGTTGGGCCAAAGGTATAAACCTTGGACAACGCACACGCATAAGTTTCGCCGTTCAACTGGCCGGATACGGTCAGGAACGCTTCTTTACCAAAGAAGTCTTTATCGAAATCAATTTTACCTGCATCAGTACGCGGAAGGTTTTCGAGATCAAGCGTAGAAACGCGGAACATCTCACCTGCACCTTCAGTATCTGACGCAGTAATCAGCGGTGTGGATACCCAGAAGTAACCTTGCTCATGGAAGAAACGGTGCAGTGCTTGCGCAAGGGTATGACGCACGCGAGCCACAGCGCCGATCATGTTGGTGCGTGGGCGCAGGTGCGCGACTTCACGCAGGTACTCAATGCTATGGCGTTTTGCCGCCATTGGGTAAGTGTCAGGATCATCAACCCAGCCGGTAACTTCCACTTCAGTTGCCTGGATTTCAAAGCTCTGGCCCTGACCAAGAGACTCTACAACTTTACCCGTCACGACAACGGAACAGCCCGTTGTCAGGCGCAGAACGTCATCATTGTAATTAGGCAGAGAATTATTAATGACGGCCTGTACAGGAGAGAAGCAGGAACCGTCATAGACGGCGAGGAAGGAGATACCAGCTTTTGAATCTCTACGAGTACGCACCCATCCGCGCACGGTGACTTCTTGGTCAACGGCTACGCGGCCCTGGAGTACGTCGGCTACAGGCACAACGCTCATATTTTTCTCTCTATTAAATGGTCAGTGACATATACCCAATGGATTTCGAGTTGTAGAAAGGCGGCAAGAGAACGAATCCCGATGAGCTTAGTCAACTAAGTGATTCGGGTGAGCGAACGTAGCCAACGCATCTGCAACTTGAAAGACGACGGGTATAAAAATAATTACCCGCTACCGCGGGGTTATCTATGTTACCTGTCGCGAGCCGACTGACAAGCAGAAATCGTGTGCGAATGAAGAAATATCAGAAGAAGGGCAGCCCAGAAACCGCACATGCGTCATTAATGGGCTGTATTTGAATTAACTTGCTTTCTTAACCTGCGGTAAATCGAAGGCCTTACGCAGCGCGCGAACAAAGGCTTTATCGTGGCAAATGGTTTTGCCTGGGCTGTCAGAAAGTTTGGCTACCGGTTTGCCATTGCACTCCACCAGCTTAATCACAATATTGAGCGGCTTAACGTGTGGAATATCGCAGGTCAGGCGAGTTCCAATACCAAAACTCAGATTTACCCGGTCGCAGAAATGGCGATACAGCTCAATGGCTTTAGGCAAATCCAGGTTATCAGAGAACACCAATACTTTGGTTTTAGGGTCGATACCCAGTTTCTGATAATGAGCGATAGCTTTCTCGCCCCATTCAACAGGATCCCCTGAGTCGTGGCGCAGCCCTTGATAACGGCTGGCAAATGCGAGGTCAAAGTCTCGTAAGAAGGCATCCATGGTGATGCAGTCTGTCAGCGCGATGCCTAGCTTATCGGGGTATTCATCGAGCCACGCCTGAAGTGCAGCACGTTGGCTGTTTGCAAGCGTCGGGCTGATTTGCTGATGCGCCTGGAACCACTCGTGAGCTTGCGTGCCCATCGGCGTTAAATTCAGACGGCGCGCCAGGTCGTAATTACTGGTGCCAACAAACCACGATTCTTGTTGCAGACGGCTAACGATAGCCTCCTGAACCTCACGCGAGAAACGGCGGCGAGTGCCAAAATCCATCAAACGGAATGCAGATAGATCAATATCTTCCGTCAGTTCTTTGAACTGAAGCAGTTTACTTTCCAGATTCTCCAGCGCCATCTGTGGGGTTACCGCTGGTGAGCGGTGTTGGTGCACCACTTCACTGATCACGGCCAGCAAAGGGACTTCCCACATAATCACTTCCAGCCAAGAGCCGGTTAGACGAATATCTAAATGGCCGTTGTTATTGCTGATGTGTACCTGAGAGGGGGCGTAGCGGAAAGTACGCAGCCACGAGAGATAATCTGCCTTAAAGAACGGCAGAGTTTCCAAAAAGGCGAACTCCTCGTCGGTCAGTGCGAGGTGCTGCATTAAATCAACCTGCTCACGGATGGCATCTGCATAGACGCCCAGCAGATCATCACCGCGGCAACGGAACTCGGCAGCGACGCTCACGTCGTGATAACGGTGGAATACCGCCTGCTGCATATGAAGCTTATAGGCGTCAGTATCCAGTAGCGTTTGCAAAATAGGGGAAGCGTGTCGTGTCATGGCGCGTTGCAGCATCCTCTCACAGGAGCGTTTCCATCAAGGGCTAAGCAGATAAAAGACGCAGGAGTATACCCTGATTATCTGTTTATTAAACCTCGATCACAACATACGAGTAGTTAATGGTCGATGGCAATTCGTGCCGCTTGTTATATATATGTAGCAATTCGCGTGAGAAGCCCAGAAAAGTTGATGATTCTGCGTGGCAACATTCGGGCAACAGGAATAGACTGAACTCCGCAAACTTACGGATGATGTATAAGGTTTTTTATGACACAACAGCCACAAGCCAAATATCGCCACGACTACCGTGCGCCGGATTACACGATTACCGATATCGATTTGACCTTTGACCTTGATGCCGCAAAAACCCTGGTCACAGCCATTAGCCAGATAACCCGCCAGGGTACAGCAGGTGCGCCATTGCGTCTTGATGGCGAAGACCTGACGCTGGTGTCTGTTGCTGTAAACGGTGCTGCCTGGGAAGATTACCGCCAGGAAGAGGGTGTATTGATTATCGAATCACTGCCAGACGCCTTCACCCTGACCATCGTTAATGAAATCAGCCCTGCGACCAATACCGCGCTGGAAGGGCTTTACCTTTCAGGCGACGCGCTTTGCACCCAGTGTGAAGCTGAAGGTTTCCGCCACATTACCTGGTATCTCGACCGACCAGACGTTCTGGCGCGCTTCACCACTAAAATCATTGCCGATAAAAAACAGTACCCATTCCTGCTATCTAACGGCAACCGTATTGCCGAAGGTGAACTGGAAAATGGTCGTCATTGGGTGCAATGGCAAGATCCGTTCCCAAAACCGTGTTACCTGTTTGCGCTGGTGGCGGGTGATTTCGACGTGCTGCGCGATACCTATAAAACACGTTCTGGCCGTGATGTTGCACTGGAGCTGTTTGTCGACCGTGGCAACCTGGATCGTGCAAGCTGGGCGATGACGTCGCTGAAAGCATCAATGAAATGGGATGAAACCCGCTTCGGCCTCGAGTATGACCTCGACATTTATATGATCGTCGCCGTCGACTTCTTCAACATGGGCGCCATGGAAAACAAAGGCCTGAACGTCTTTAACTCCAAATATGTGCTGGCGCGTGCAGAAACGGCGACCGATAAAGATTACCTCGATATTGAGCGCGTTATCGGCCACGAATACTTCCACAACTGGACCGGTAACCGTGTTACGTGCCGCGACTGGTTCCAGTTAAGCCTGAAAGAAGGACTGACTGTTTTCCGCGATCAAGAATTTAGCTCTGACCTGGGCTCACGTGCGGTAAACCGCATTCAAAACGTGCGCACCATGCGCGCAATGCAGTTTGCCGAAGACGCAAGCCCGATGGCGCACCCGATTCGCCCGGATAAAGTGATTGAAATGAACAACTTCTACACGCTGACCGTGTATGAGAAGGGTTCAGAAGTTATCCGTATGCTGCATACTTTGCTGGGCGAAACAAACTTCCAGAAAGGTATGCAACTTTACTTTGAACGTCATGACGGTAGTGCTGCAACCTGTGATGATTTCGTACAAGCGATGGAAGATGCGTCAAACGTTGACCTGTCCCATTTCCGCCGTTGGTATAGCCAGGCAGGCACGCCAGTCGTCACTGTGCGTGATGACTACGATCCGGAAAAAGAGCTCTATACGCTAACTATCAGTCAGACAACGCCGCCAACTGCTGAACAACAAGAAAAGCAGCCGTTACATATTCCGTTCGACATCGAACTGTATGACAACGAAGGCAAAGTCATTCCGCTGCAGAAAAATGGCCATCCGATTCACCACGTGCTGAATGTGACGCAGGCAGAGCAGACATTTGTCTTTGATAACGTTTATTTCCAGCCGGTTCCTTCCTTGCTGCGTGAGTTCTCGGCGCCAGTAAAACTGGAATACAAATGGAGCGACCAGCAACTGACGTTCCTGATGCGCCATGCTCGTAACGATTTCTCCCGTTGGGATGCCGCGCAAAGTCTGCTGGCGACCTACATTAAATTGAACGTAAATCGTTGCCAGCAAGGGCAGCCGCTTTCACTGCCGCTGCATGTGGCCGATGCCTTCCGCGCCATTTTGTTGGACGAGAAAATTGACCCGGCACTGGCGGCAGAAATTCTGACGCTGCCTTCACAAAACGAAATTGCCGAACTGTTCCAGATAATTGATCCACATGCGATCGCCGCTGTGCATGAAGCATTGATGCGCACTCTGGCAAACGAGCTGGCGGATGAATTCCTCGCGGTTTACAACGCCAATAAACTCGATACTTATCGTGTGGAACATGCTGATATTGGCAAACGAGCATTGCGTAATACTTGTCTGCGTTATCTGGCGTTTGGTGAGCAACAGTTAGCTGAACAATTGGTGCGCCATCAGTATCAAAGTGCCGATAACATGACCGATTCCATCGCGGCCTTGTCTGCAAGCGTCGCGGCACAATTGCCTTGCCGTGTAGAGCTGCTGGCGGCATTTGATGAGAAGTGGCATCAGGATGGCCTGGTGATGGACAAGTGGTTTGTATTGCAGGCCACAAGCCCTGCGGAAGGCACATTGAACACTGTGCGTGAATTACTGAACCACCGTTCGTTTAGCATGGGTAACCCGAACCGCGTGCGTTCGTTGATTGGCGCATTCGCGTCTGCTAACCCTTCTGCCTTCCATGCACCTGATGGCAGTGGTTATCAATTTATGGTGGAAATGCTCAGCGAGCTAAACCATCGTAACCCGCAGGTGGCGTCGCGCTTGATTGAGCCGTTAATTCGACTGAAACGTTATGATGCGAAACGTCAGGAAATGATGCGTGCGGCACTGGTTCAGCTGAAAGGATTGGAAAACCTGTCCGGGGATTTGTTCGAGAAAATCACTAAAGCGTTGGCTTAGGTTTTCATCGTTTTCCCCTCACCCTAACCCTCTCCCAAAGTGAGAGGGAACTGGATCGGTGTTCTCTTTCTCCCAAAGGGAGAGGGAGCTTGATTGGTTTTCTCCCTCTCCTGGGGGAGAGGGCCGGGTTGAGGGCTTCTAATGCTAACCGGTGCGCACCACGCGTGCCGGTTCCTCAACCACCTGCCGTTTCATCACACGTTCTAATACCTGCGCTTCCAGTTCAGCCAGCCGGACAGAGCCGAGCTTACGTGGGCGAGGCAGATCAATCGTCAGGTCGAGGCCAATCTTCCCTTCTTCAATCAATAAAACCCTGTCGGCCATGGCGACAGCTTCGCTGACATCGTGCGTCACCAGCAACACGGTAAAGCCGTGTTCTTGCCACAGAGAAACGATTAACTCCTGCATTTCGATACGCGTCAGGGCATCCAGCGCACCCAGCGGCTCATCAAGTAACAACAGACGTGGGCGGTGAATTAGAGCACGAGCCAGTGCCACACGCTGCTTTTGTCCACCCGAAAGTGCAGCAGGCCACTCGGTTGCACGGTTGGCAAGCCCAACGGACTCCAGTGCTTTGGTTGCCGCCTCTTTCCAGTTTCCTTTGAGCCCCAGCCCAACGTTATTAATGACGGATTTCCATGGCAACAAACGCGCATCCTGAAACATTAAGCGTGTTTCATCCTGACTTTCACGTAGCGGCGCATTTCCGGCAATCAGCGATCCGCCATTGGGATTCTCCAGCCCTGCAAGCAGACGCAACAACGTACTTTTCCCGCCGCCGCTGCGACCGACCACTGCGACAAACTGCCCTGCGGGAATGCGTAATTCCAGTTCATCCAGAATCGTTTTGTTGCCGTAGCGTTTGGTCACGTTGTTAAGGAGTAGGGGAGTCCCCTGATTTAAACGAGCGGTATTCATGCGTTCTCCTCCTGCAACTGATAAGCCGGGTGCCAGCGAAGCCAGACACGTTCGAGTAATTGCGCGCTGATATCAGCGAGTTTGCCGAGTAAGGCATAAAGAATGATGGCGACAACGACCACATCGGTTTGCAGGAATTCCCGCGCATTCATCGCCAGATAGCCAATCCCTGAGTTAGCTGAAATGGTTTCTGCCACAATTAAAGTCAGCCACATCAGACCGAGGGCGAAACGAATCCCGACCATAATAGAAGGCAGCGCGCCGGGCAAAATCACCTGAGCGAACAGGCTAAAACCGGATAAACCATAGCTGCGCGCCATCTCCAGCAAACCGGGGTCGATATTGCGGATACCGTGCCAGGTATTAATGTAAATCGGGAACAGGGTGCCGAGTGCCACAAGGAAAATCTTTGCTGACTCGTCGATGCCGAACCACAGAATCACCAGCGGGATCAGCGCCAAATGTGGGACGTTACGTAACATTTGAATTGAGCTATCCAACAAACGCTCTCCCCAACGGGAGAGCCCACTGATTAGCCCGAGAGTTAACCCCAGAGAGCCGCCGATACTGAAACCAATCACCGCACGCCACGAACTGATCGCCAGGTGCTGCCACAATTCGCCGCTGGATGAGAGGTTCCAGAATGCGACAACCACCCCTTCTGGCGAAGGGAGGATGCGATTAGAGAGCCAGCCTGCACTCGAAGAGAGTTGCCAGATTGCAATAATGGCAACCGGCAACGCCCACGGGGCAAGTCTCAACAACAATTTGTGCGTTGAAGGGGTCATTAGCGGCTCCTTAGCTTTGCGCGACTTTGCGTGGGATAAAGTCATTCGCCACCACTTCGCCTTTCTCATGAATCTGGCGTGGCTGTGGTATTTGTGGAATGGCGACATCAAGATGCGGGAACAGCAGTTCGCCGACGCGATAAGCCTCTTCCAGATGCGGATAACCGGAAAGAATAAAGCTGTCGATGCCCAATGCTGCGTATTCGTTAATGCGTTCTGCTACCGTGGGGCCATCACCCACTAACGCCGTTCCCGCACCGCCACGCACCAGACCTACGCCCGCCCACAGGTTCGGGCTGATTTCCAGGTTATCGCGTTTACCGCCGTGCAACGCCGCCATGCGGTGTTGGCCAACCGAGTCGGTGCGGGCAAAAGCGGCCTGCGCCTTGGCAATGGTTTCATCATCTAATTGGGATATCAGGCGATTAGCGGCGTCCCAGGCTTCTTCATTGGTTTCACGTACAATCACGTGCAAGCGAATACCGAAACGCACGGTGCGCCCGTGGGCTGCGGCTTTGGCACGAACCTGCTCGATTTTCTCTTTCACTAAATGCGGTGGTTCGCCCCAGGTGAGATAGAGATCAACCTGTTCGGCCGCCAGGTCCTGCGCCACATCTGACGAGCCGCCAAAGTAGAGGGGAGGACGCGGTTGCTGCACCGGCGGGAACAGCAGTTTCGCGCCTTTAACCTGAATGTGTTTACCTTCGTGATCCACCGTTTCGCCTTCCAGCAGGCGTCGCCAGATGTGAGTAAATTCAGCGGAGGCTTCGTAGCGTTCCTGATGATTCAGGAACACGCCGTCTGCGGCTAACTCTTCCGGGTCACTGCCTGTCACCAGATTAAACAAAGCGCGCCCGTTAGAAAGTCTGTCGAGCGTGGCAGCCTGGCGTGCAGCCACCGTGGGGGACGTCACGCTTGGGCGAAGTGCGACCAGGAATTTTAAGCGTTGGGTCACCGGAATCATGGATGCAGCAACCAGCCACGCGTCTTCGCATGAACGGCCCGTCGGGATCAGTACACCGGTAAAGCCCAGTCTGTCCGCCGCCTGAGCGATTTGTTGTAGGTAACCGTGGTCAACCGGGCGCGCTGCATCGTTACTACCCAAATAGTGGCCATCGCCGTGGGTAGGTAAAAACCAGAATAGATTCAAACTCATAACTTATCTCCTAATACCCGTCATACTTCAAGTTGCCTCTTTGTTGGCTGCGTTCACTTACCCGAATCACTTAGTTAACTAAGTGATTCGGGATGCGCTCTCTTGCCGCCGCGATGCAACTCGAATTATTTAGGGTATGGTTTTAGTGGAAGTGGGTTGCCAAATACGGGTGCGAATATCGACTTTTTTAGGCACTAAATGGTTGTCATAAAACAGGTCAGCGGTTTGCTGTTGTTTGGCAGCCGTTTCTGCACTGACTGGGGTAATCACTGTCGGTGGACGGTGGTCGAAATAGGTGGCAATAACGTTTTCAGGCAGCCCCATGGTTTTTGCCAGTAGCGCAACGCTTGTTTCACGCTGGCTTCGGGTTAACGCATCAGCACCGCTAAATGTTTTGAGAACGTGTTGCAAGAACGGGCCATTTTTCTCAGCGTAAGGGCGCGAGGCGAGATAGAACGAACCGGTTTGAACTAATTCACTGCCGTCGGTTAATACGCGAACGCCGCCGTTTAACAAGACTGCGGAGTAGTACGGGTCCCAAATTGCCCAGGCATCAACATTGCCTTGCTGGAATGCAGCACGCGCATCAGCAGGGGTTAAATAGGCGGCCTGGACATCGGTAAATTTCAGCCCGGCTTTTTGTAATGCGCGCAGGACGAGGTTGTGAGAACTGGAGCCTTTCTGGAAAGCAATTTTATGCCCTTTAAGATCAGCCACGGTTTTCAGTGGGCTGTTCTCCGGCACTAAAATGACTTCGGCTTTAGGTTTCGGCGGCTCTGAACCGACATAAACCAGATCCGCACCCGCCGCCTGAGCGAAGATTGGCGGAATATCGCCGGTACTGCCGAGATCAATACTGCCAATATTCAGCGCTTCCAGCATTTGCGGGCCTGCGGGGAATTCAATCCACTGAAACTTAGTTTGCGGATACTCTTTTTCCAGAAGCTGGTGGCTTTTTGCCAGCACCATACTGACCGACCCTTTTTGATAACCGATGCGCAGTTGCTCTGGTCCGGTTTCTGCGGCGTGGATCGTGGCGCTAATACTTAGTGCGCCTGTTAGCATCAGCCAGGGAGCGGTACGTTTTAACAGATTAAACATGAGCAACTCCCTGAGTTTTAAACGGAGAAGAGACGATAAAGTCCCGGCGATGCAGCGCCTGCCAGAAGGTCTCCAGTGCGCCATCTAAGCGTTGTTGTAAATTGTTAGAGAACACGGGCTTGTGCTGGTAATCGGCTATTTGGCTGTCATCCGCAAATACGCCATGCAGGATTTCTTGTGCTTTCAGCGCATTAAGTACGGGCTTCAGGGCGTAATCGACCGCCAGCATATGTGCGACTGTTCCGCCGGTAGCCAATGGCAGGACGACTTTCTTATCCAGTGCACGTTCAGGCAACAGGTCGAGCAGCGTTTTCAGTGCGCCAGAAAATGAAGCCTTATAAACAGGTGTTGCGATAATGACGCCATCGGCCTGCTGCAATTGTTCGTTTAACGCCAGCAGCGCGGGGCTATCAAATCGGGCGTAGAGCAAATCTTCAGGCGCGAAATTCTGTAGATGCCAGTGACACACCTCGATATCCAAAGCGCTTAATTTTTCGCGAGCATATTCCAGCAGCGCACTGGAACGAGAGGGGAAGCGCGGGCTTCCAGCCAGGGTTATCACACGCATATTGTTTCCTTATAACTAAATGTTTGCTTTTAGGTAACATTGATAACAATTGAGTGTGATATTCGCGCAGAAGTGTTATTCCACTAAATGATTTATTTAGGATTGGAATGCTAAAAAATGAATAACAAGCAGGAGGGAGGAAAACGTTTGCGCTGATTCGGCCTTTTTTGTTGCAGGTCAATTCCATTCAGTGACGTTATCGTTAATAATACTGCCCCAGTTTGCATACTGGGAATTCTGGAGTGTTCATGTACTACCCCTTCGTTCGTAAAGCCCTTTTCAAGCTCGATCCAGAGCGCGCTCATGAAGTGACATTTCAGCAATTGCGTCGTGTAACAGGTACACCACTCGAATGGCTGGTGCGGCAAAATGTGCCCTCTAAACCTGTGACCTGCATGGGTCTGACGTTTAAGAATCCTTTAGGGCTTGCAGCCGGGCTGGATAAAAATGGTGAGTGTATTGATGCACTGGGCGCCATGGGCTTTGGCTCCATTGAAATTGGTACCGTAACGCCTCGTCCACAACCAGGAAACGATAAGCCGCGAATCTTCCGTCTGGTAGAAGCAGAAGGTTTGATCAACCGCATGGGCTTCAATAATCTGGGTGTAGATAACCTGGTTGAGAACGTCAAAAAATCCCATTTTGATGGGGTGCTGGGTATCAATATTGGCAAGAATAAAGACACTCCAGTTGAGCAAGGTAAAGACGACTATTTGATCTGCATGGATAAAATTTATCCTTATGCCGGTTATATCGCGATCAATATTTCCTCGCCAAATACCCCTGGATTACGCACATTGCAATACGGTGAAGCGTTAGATGATCTGTTAGTTGCGATTAAAAATAAGCAGCAAACGCTTCAGGAATTGCACCATAAATATGTGCCAGTTGCGGTGAAGATCGCGCCGGATCTTTCTGAAGAAGAATTGATCCAGGTTGCCGATAGTTTAGTTCGTCATAATATTGACGGGGTCATTGCGACCAATACAACTTTGGATCGTAGCCTGGTTCAGGGGATGAAATATTGCGATGAAATGGGGGGATTAAGTGGCCGCCCAGTGCAACTGAAGAGTACAGAAATTATTCGCCGACTGTCGCAAGAATTAAATGGTCGTTTACCGATTATTGGTGTCGGCGGTATTGATTCGGTGATTGCTGCTCGCGAGAAGATGGCAGCGGGTGCCTCACTGGTTCAAATATATTCTGGTTTCATATTTAAAGGCCCACCTTTGATAAAAGAAATCGTCTCAGGAATCTAGTTCTCACATTTTACCTTTCAGACAACCGGGGCTTTATTTTCAGCCCTGGTTGTTTTATATTTCACCACTGTTGCTAAATTATACATATTGGTCTTTTATTAATATGGTCTTTAACGAAGCGGCGATAAGGATTTTTTATATCGTGGGAATAAACGAAAGGGCAAATAGTTATGCGGATAAAACCGGACGATAATTGGCGTTGGTATTTTGATGAAGAGCATGATCGTATGATGCTCGATTTAGCCAATGGCATGCTATTCCGTTCACGTTTCCCTCGTAAAATGCTCACCCCAGATGCCTTTGAAAACACAGGTTTTTGTGTCGATGATGCAGCTCTATTCTTCTCCTTTGAAGAGAAATGCCGCGACCTGATATTAAGTAAAGAACAGCGTGCTGAGCTGGTATTAAATGCGCTGGTTGCGATTCGTTATCTCAAGCCGCAAATGCCAAAAAGCTGGCATTTCGTCTCCCATGGAGAGTGCTGGCAGCCTGGCCCTGGCGATTCTGCTTGTGTCTGGTTGAGTGATGATATGCAGCAGGTTAACTTGCTGGTGGTTGAAACCGGTGATAATGCTGCACTGTGTTTGCTGGCACAACCGGGTTTACAACTTGCAGGCCGTACTATGCAACTTGGGGATGCCATTAAAGTGATGAACGACAGGTTAAGGCCGCAACCCGTAGGCGACGACCTCAGTCTAGATAAAGCGGTCTAAACTTCTTCGAGCTTTACATCTCCGGCCGGAATACAGCTGCAACACAAGATTGTCCCATCATCGTTGATAGCGCTTTTCTTCAACGCTTTGACTTCCCCACTGACTAAGGTAATTCGACAACTACCGCAGATCCCGGCCCGGCAAGAGTAGGGGACACGGATGCCTTGTTGTTCAAGCTGTTCCAGCAGTATTTGCTGGTTGTTACCGCGAAATTGTTGACCCTGCCAGTTAATCTCAACCGTACTTTCAGGCTGTGCTTCAGGTTCAATGCTCTGCGTAACCTGGCCCGCGCCATAAACCCTCGCTGGTTTGCTGGCTAATACTTCGAGTTCATCACCGACGCGAATCACGCCGCTGTTGCGGGCAATCAAATTCTGCCCGAAGTCGACATCACCATTATCAAGCGCTGTGCGGAAACTTTGCAGTGTGGCTAACGGTTCACCTGAAGGATGTTTGCGGCCCTTTTCTGGGCTGACGGTCGTGAAAATACAACGGCTGCAAGGTTTGGCGACATCAAACGTCACGCCGCCAATCCGCACCACTTGCCAGGTGTCTTCTGCCCAGGCTTGTGCGCCTGTCACGACAATATTCGGGCGAAACTGCGTCATTTTCACGCTTGCCGGGCAACGGTTTTGCAGATCACGCAATGAGGCTTCGTTGGCCAGCAAGAAGGGGAAACCATCGGCAAACGATAATGGCACTTCTTCATGACGTTTCACTCGGCGGGTTAATGTTTCACCCAGCCAGCGCAATTGCACTGGCCGCGAAAAGAAGCCGCTTAACCACTGGTTGATTTCATCTGGTGCTATCTGCGCGGTGAAATGATTTCCCCAGACTTCAGTCGGCTCGGATTCAGATTGAAAATCGGCGAAGCGCACGGTGGCAGAACTGCCGTCCGGTGCGCTCAGAAACAAACCATCGTGAATGATGGCGGGAGTAAACAGCACCATCTGCGGATATTGGCGTGCGGTAATAAAAGTGCCGTCAGGTTCCGTTACCATAAAAATGCGATCAAAGGCTAAACCGCTGGTGGTGGCTTGTGCATGAGAAAGCGCCAACCCACGCATCGATTTCACCGGGTGGATATAAAGTTGGGATAAGGTGATCATCGCATTCCCTTGGCAGAAATAAATAGGCAATAAAGGAAGCCAACTTTATGACATGCGTGGCGGATTGGCTATAATGCGCCACAATTTTCTTTTAACACCTGATTAAGTGACGATATGAATTCTCTGTTTGCCAGTACGGCGCGTGGGCTTGAAGAGCTATTAAAAACTGAACTGGAGGGCCTTGGTGCGCAAGCATGCCAGGTGGTTCAGGGCGGCGTACATTACCAGGGGGACTCACGTCTGCTCTATCAAAGCCTGATGTGGAGCCGCCTTGCGTCCCGCATTCTGCTGCCATTAAACGAATGCAAAGTGTATAGCGATCTTGATTTGTACCTTGGAGTACAAACCATCGACTGGCCTGCGCTATTTGGCCCAGATGCCACCTTCGCAGTGCACTTCAGCGGCCTGAACGACGTTATTCGTAACAGCCAGTACGGCGCATTAAAAGTGAAGGACGCGATTGTTGACTCCTTCACCCGTAAAAATCTGCCACGTCCGAACGTCGATAAAGAACAGACGGATCTGCGCATTAACGTCTGGCTGAATAAAGACACCGCCAGCATTGCGCTGGATTTAAGTGGTGATGGCCTGCATCAGCGTGGCTACCGTGACAGCACCGGTGCGGCTCCGATTAAAGAAACTCTGGCATCCGCTATTGTGATGCGTTCAGGCTGGCAGCCGGGTACACCGCTGCTCGATCCAATGTGTGGCTCTGGTACGCTGCTGATTGAAGCCGCGATGATCGCAACCGATCGCGCACCGGGTCTGCATCGCAAGCATTGGGGGTTCCTCGGCTGGGCGAACCACGATGTGGAATTGTGGAAAGAAATCACCACCGAAGCGCAGGTTCGTGCCCGTAAAGGCCTCGGCGAATATACCTCTCGTTTCTATGGCTCAGATAATGATTCACGCGTTATCGAACGCGCTCGCGCCAACACCCGCCGTGCGGGCCTGGCTGATATCATCAGTTACGAAGTGAAAGACGTTGCTAAACTGAGCAATCCTCTGCCGGAAGGGCCAGTGGGAACGGTGATTAGCAACCCGCCTTACGGTGAGCGTCTTGACAGTGAGCCTGCGCTGATTGCATTACACAGCCTGTTAGGCCGCAACATGAAAAATCATTTCGGCGGCTGGAATCTGTCACTGTTTAGCGCCTCGCCAGATCTGCTCAGTTGCCTGCAACTGCGCGCAGAACGCCAGTTTAAAGCGAAGAACGGCCCGCTGGATTGCGTGCAGAAAAACTACCAGTTGTCAGAAACCAGCACCGGCGCGGCATCTGGCCAAATTGCTGACGATTACGCGAACCGTCTGCGCAAAAATATCAAAAAGCTCGACAAATGGGCGCGTCAGGAAGGCATCGAATGCTACCGAATTTACGACGCGGATCTGCCGGAATATAACGTTGCCGTTGACCGTTATGGCGAATGGGTCGTGGTGCAGGAATACGCACCGCCAAAAACGGTTGATGCCAACAAAGCGCGTCAGCGTCTGTTTGACGTGATTGCTGCAACGCTGTCTGTTCTTGAATTACCGTCCAACCGGCTGATTCTGAAAACCCGTGAACGCCAGAAGGGCAAAAGCCAGTATCAGAAAATGGATGAGAAAGGCGACTTCATGGAAGTGAGCGAATATAACGCTCGTCTGTGGGTTAACCTGACGGATTATCTGGATACCGGTTTGTTCCTCGATCACCGTATTGCGCGCCATATGCTGGGCAAAATGAGCAAAGGGAAGGACTTCCTTAACCTGTTTGCTTATACCGGCACTGCGACGGTTCACGCAGGTTTAGGTGGTGCAAAAACCACGACCACCGTCGATATGTCTCGTACTTATCTGGAGTGGGCTGAACGTAACCTGCGCCTTAATGGCTTGAGTGGCCGCGCTCACCGTCTGATTCAGGCGGACTGCCTGGGTTGGTTGCGTGAAACGGATGAACAGTTTGATCTGATTTTTATCGATCCACCGACGTTCTCGAACTCAAAACGTATGGAAGAATCTTTTGATGTCCAGCGCGACCATCTGTTGCTGATGAAAGACCTGAAGCGCTTGCTGCGCCAGGGCGGCACCATTATGTTCTCCAACAATAAACGTGGCTTTAAAATGGACTTTGACGGGCTGGATAAATTGGGTTTGAACGCTCAGGAAATCACTCAGAAAACCCAGTCGCAAGACTTTGCCCGTAATCGCCAAATTCATAACTGCTGGCTCGTAACTCACGTAGCCAAGGATTAATTGTCATGTCATTGATTAGTATGCACGGTGCCTGGTTGTCCTTTAGTGACGCACCGTTATTAGATAACACTGAACTCCACATTGAAGAAAACGAACGCGTTTGTCTGGTAGGTCGTAACGGTGCGGGTAAATCCACGCTGATGAAGATCCTGAATCGTGAAATCCCATTGGATGATGGGCGCATGATTTATGAACAAGACTTGATCGTGGCGCGTTTACAGCAAGATCCTCCGCGTAATGTTGCGGGAACCGTTTACGATTTCGTTGCTGAAGGCGTTGAAGAACAGGCTGAACATCTCAAGGCGTATCACGATATTTCTCATAAAGTGATGACTGACCCGAGCGAGAAAAATCTCAACGAGATGGCGCGTATTCAGGAAATTCTGGATAACCAGAATCTCTGGCAACTGGAAAGCCGTATCAATGAAGTGCTGCTACAACTCGGCCTGGATGCGGATACCGAACTGTCAGCATTGTCAGGTGGCTGGTTGCGTAAAGCGGCACTTGGGCGTGCATTGGTAAGTTCCCCGCGCGTATTGCTGCTTGATGAACCGACGAACCACCTGGATATTGAAGCGATTGACTGGCTGGAAGGCTTCCTGAAAGAGTTCCAGGGCAGCATCGTATTTATTTCCCATGACCGTTCATTCATCCGCAATATGGCAACCCGTATTGTCGATCTTGATCGTGGAAAACTGGTTTCTTACCCTGGCGATTACGATCAGTATTTGCTGGCGAAAGAAGAAGCGTTGCGCGTTGAAGATCTGCAAAATGCCGAGTTCGATCGCAAACTTGCGCAGGAAGAAGTCTGGATTCGCCAGGGCATTAAAGCCCGTCGTACCCGTAACGAAGGTCGTGTCCGTGCGTTAAAAGCCATGCGTAACGAACGTAGTGCGCGTCGCGAAGTGTTGGGCAGCGCTAAAATGCAGGTCGAAGAAGCGGCGCGTTCAGGCAAAATCGTCTTTGAAATGGAAGACGTTTGCTACTCCATTGGCGAACGTGCGCTGGTGAAAGACTTCTCGGCCCAGGTTCAACGCAGCGATAAAATCGCGCTGGTGGGGCCAAACGGCTGCGGTAAAACGACGCTGCTGAAACTGATGCTCGACCAATTGCAGGCTGATAGCGGCCGTGTGCATTGCGGTACTAAACTGGAAGTCGCGTACTTCGACCAGCACCGTGCTGAGCTGGATCCGGATCGTACCGTGATGGACAACCTCGCGGAAGGTAAACAAGAAGTGATGGTGAACGGTAAGCCGCGCCATGTTCTGGGTTATTTGCAGGACTTCTTGTTCCATCCAAAGCGTGCGATGACGCCAGTTCGTGCATTATCAGGGGGGGAGCGTAACCGTCTGTTGCTGGCTCGCTTATTCCTGAAACCAAGTAACTTGTTGATTCTCGATGAACCAACAAACGACCTGGATGTCGAAACGCTTGAATTGCTGGAAGAGCTGATTGATGGTTATCAGGGTACTGTAATGTTGGTGAGCCACGATCGTCAATTTGTCGATAACACCGTTACCGAATGCTGGATTTTCGAAGGTGAGGGCAAAATTGGTCGCTACGTTGGTGGCTACCATGATGCTAAAGGCCAACAGGCTTCTGCTCAATCTTTGCGCCAGTCTGTAGCAGATAAAGCTCAAAACACCACTGCAGCTAAAGCTGAAGTTGTTAAACGTGCAAGCAGCAAGCTAAGCTATAACTTGCAACGCGAATTAGAGCAATTGCCGCAACGTCTTGAGCAGCTTGAGACCGAGCTGGAAGCGCTACAAGCGAAAGTCGGCGACGCAGAGTTTTTCAACCAACCGCATGATGTCACGCAAAAAACCTTGGGCGACCTGTCTGCAGCTGAGAAAGCATTGGAAGATGCTTTTGAGCGCTGGGAATATCTTGAAGCTCTGAAAAACGGCGCATAACGCAAGGAGACACGATATGTGTGCCACGCATCACCATCGTTCACACATATTGTGTTCACAATGTGACTTACTGGTCGCTCTACCAGTATTAGAAGACGGCCAAAAGGCCGTCTGTCCTCGTTGCGCCACCACGCTATTAACCCAGTGGGCGTCGCCGCGACAACGGCCTACAGCTTATTCGGTGGCAGCCCTGTTTATGCTGGTGCTCGCCAATCTTTTTCCTTTCATCAGTATGAACGTCGCGGGTATTAACAGCGAAGTTTCACTGCTTGAAATACCAGGCGTTCTCTTTAACGAAGATTACGCAAGTCTGGGAACCTTTTTCATCGCCTTTGTGCAAGTGGTGCCGGCCTTCTGTTTAATCACAATTTTGTTGTTGGTTAACCGGGCTAAATTGCCGCTATCGCTCAAAAAGCGCCTTGCTCGTATTCTGTTTCAGTTAAAGTCCTGGGGCATGGCCGAGATCTTCCTTGCCGGGATACTGGTGAGTTTCGTCAAACTGATGGCGTATGGCGATCTTGGTGTCGGCAGTAGCTTTATTCCGTGGTGTTTATTCTGTGTGCTGCAGTTACGGGCCTTCCAGTGTGTGGACAGACGTTGGCTTTGGGATGATATTGCCCCTGAACCAGTTATAGATGCACCGCTTAAAGTTGGAGTGCCGGGGATTCGTCAAGGGCTGCGCTCTTGTTCGTGCTGCACGGCAATCGTGCCGGAAGCTCAGGAAATCTGCCCGCGTTGCGAAACGAAAGGATACATCCGTCGCCGCCATAGTCTGCAATGGACGCTCGCTCTGTTGCTGACTTCAATTATGCTTTATCTGCCTGCGAACATATTACCCATCATGATAACCGAAGTTCTGGGAAGTCCAATTCCCTCGACGATTATTGCCGGGGTTATCTTGTTGTGGAGTGAAGGATCTTATCCAGTGGCTGGGGTGATATTCATCGCCAGTATCATGGTCCCAACGCTAAAAATGTTGGCGATCGCGTGGTTGTGTTGGGATGCAAAGGGTCACGGTCGTCGTGACAGTGAAAGGATGCATTTGATCTACGAGGTCGTCGAGTTTGTTGGACGATGGTCGATGATCGATGTATTCGTGATTGCCGTTTTATCGGCGCTGGTGCGGATGGGGGGATTGATGAGTATCTACCCGGCAATTGGCGCCGTTATGTTTGCATTAGTAGTTATTTTGACAATGTTTGCGGCGATGACCTTTGACCCTCGCTTGTCCTGGGATCGCGCACCTGATTCAACTCATGAGGAGTCGTCTGAGCATGGAAAATAAAAGCGGGGAAGCAAAAGTAGCAAAGGTTAAAAACTGGTCCCCAGTTTGGATTTTCCCTATTGTTACGCTGCTCATTGGCGCGTGGATTTTATTCTACCACTATAGTCATCAGGGCCCTGAAGTAACGCTAATCACCACCAATGCTGAAGGTATTGAAGGCGGGAAAACCACCATCAAAAGCCGTAGCGTTAATGTGGGTGTTGTGGAACGTGCGGTGTTGTCTGATGACTTGCTGCATGTCGAAATTACAGCCCGTCTGAATTCCGGCATGGAAAAGCTGCTGCATAAAGATTCGGTTTTTTGGGTCGTGAAACCGCAGGTCGGGCGTGAAGGTATTTCCGGGCTTGGAACGTTGCTCTCCGGTGCTTATATCGAACTGCAACCGGGAAAAAAAGGCTCGAAACAAGGGAAGTATGATTTGCTGGATTCCCCTCCGTTGGCTCCGCCTGACGCGAAAGGGATCCGTATTACCCTCGACAGTAATAAGGCAGGGCAGCTCTCTCCTGGCGACCCGGTCCTGTTCCGTGGTTATCGGGTAGGTTCGGTTGAAACCAGTAATTTCGATCCGGCCAAACGTAGCATCAGTTATCAACTGTTTATCGCTGCGCCAAACGATCGCCTGGTAACCAGCAACGTGCGTTTCTGGAAGGACAGTGGCATCGCAGTGGATTTATCCTCCCAGGGTATGCGTGTCGAAATGGGATCGCTTACGACGCTGTTTAGTGGCGGCGTGAGTTTTGATATCCCGGAAGGGTGGGATCTCGGTAAGCCAGCACTACCTGGCAGCGAATATCGACTGTTTGACGATCAGAAAAGTATTCAGGATTCCCTCTATACCGATCACATTGATTACCTGATGTTCTTCAAAGATTCTGTACGTGGCTTGCAGCCTGGGGCTCCGGTTGAATTCCGCGGCATTCGCCTCGGCACGGTCGCTCAGGTGCCATTCTTTACAGCGGAAATGCGTCAGAAAATTAATGATGACTTCCGTATTCCGGTGCTGATTCGTCTTGAACCTGAACGCTTGCAGAATCTTGTAGGTGATGACATTCGGATTCAGGACAACATGGAATCGCTGATTAAACGCGGTTTGCGGGCGTCAATGAAGACCGGCAGTCTGGTGACCGGTGCTCTGTTTATCGATCTTGATTTCAACCCTAAAGCACCGCCGGTAACTGATTTGCCGACCTTTGGGGGTTACCCGATCATTCCAACGATGAGTGGTGGTTTGGCGCAAATCCAACAACGTTTGCTGGAGACTCTGGATAAGATTAACAACTTGCCATTGAATCCAATGATTCAGGAGACAACCAATTCGCTTGCTGAAAGCCAACGCACCATGAAGCGCTTGCAGCAGACGCTGGATAATCTGAATAAGATTACGTCGAATAAATCTATGCAGTCGTTGCCAGAGGATATGCAAACAACATTGCGTGAGCTCAATCGTAGCATGCAGGGCTTCCAGCCTGGCTCAGCGGCGTACAACAAGATGGTTGCCGATATGCAGCGACTTGATCAAGTTCTGCGCGAGTTGCAGCCTGTCCTGCGCACGTTGAACGATAAGAGCAATTCGCTGATCTTTGAAGCGAAGGATAAAAAAGATCCCCAGCCGAAGAGGGCACAATAATGAAAAAATGGCTTCCGATAATTGCTGCTTTGGTTTTAACGGCTTGTAGCAGCACCGATAATGGAAAAACGTATTACCAGCTGCCTCAAAGCTCCGTGCCTGCTATGCAGGCTGTGAGCCAGCCTGGAACCCATTTATTATGGGTAGAGCAGGTTGCGGTTCCTGATTACCTCGCCGGAAACGGCGTGGTTTATCAAACCAGTGATGTGCAATACGTCATTGCCAACAATAATTTGTGGGCGAGCCCATTGGATCAGCAACTGCGCAATACCCTGGTGAGCAATTTAAGTAGCGCGCTGCCGGGTTGGGTGGTGGCATCACAGCCGCTTGGCAGTGTTCAGGATACGCTGAGTGTTAACGTGACGGGTTTCCATGGACGCTACGACGGGAAAGTGATTGTGAGCGGTGAATGGCTGCTCAATCATCAGGGGCAACTGATAAAGCGACCGTTCCATGTTGAGTTGAAGCAGGAAGCCGATGGTTATGATGCGATGGTGAAATCATTAGCTCAGGCCTGGCAGCAAGAGTCCCAAAGCATTGCCAGCCAGCTAACCCGCTTTAATTAATCCGTTCAATAGCACAAAAAAGCTGCGTCATTCGCAATCAAGCGAAGCGCAGCTTTTCTTTTGGCATGAATTTGTTATCTCTCCTGGCTCACGTTTTTTGTAAAAATCATATCCCACGTAGCTCACATTTATGACATTGGCGTGAATTTTGCGCATTGACGATAACGGTTTTTGAGGGTATTCGTTATATGTGGTTGCACGTTTTGTGGCCACTGTTTTCTTTTCCACCAGACTCAAAAAATGAGGGAAACGAGGCATGAAGAGACAAAAACGAGATCGCCTGGAACGGGCTCATCAACGTGGTTATCAAGCAGGAATCGTCGGACGCTCTAAAGAGATGTGTCCTTATCAGACACTGAACCAGAGGTCGTACTGGATGGGAGGCTGGCGAGAAGCCATGGAGGACAGGGCGATTACCGCGTAATCACTGTCTCTTTAGAAAAAGAAACCTCCGCACTGCGGAGGTTTCGCATTTCATCACTGAGAAAACAGGACTTAGAAAGCAGTCGTGTCTTTGAACAGACCTACTTTCAGATCGGTAGCAGTGTAAATGACACGGCCATCAACCAGCACCTCGCCATCTGCCAGGCCCATGATCAGGCGGCGATTGATGACGCGTTTGAAATGGATACGATAAGTAACTTTTTTCGCGGTTGGTAGAATCTGACCTGCGAGTTTAACTTCACCCACGCCCAGAGCACGACCTTTACCTTCGCCACCAAGCCAGCCGAGGTAGAAACCAACCAACTGCCACATCGCATCCAGGCCCAGACAGCCAGGCATTACCGGGTCGCCGATAAAGTGGCAGCCAAAGAACCACAGATCAGGATTAATATCTAATTCTGCTTCAACGTAACCTTTATCGAAGTTACCGCCGTCTTCGGTCATCTTGACCACGCGGTCCATCATCAGCATGGATGGCGCAGGTAACCGTGGGCCTTCAGCGCCAAACAGTTCGCCACGACCAGAGGCAAGAAGATCTTCTTTTGTATAGGATTCGCGTTTATCTACCATGTTTACAGTAAGCCTTTTTATAATGAAGCACGCATGTTAGCTAACACGTGTACGCTCAACAAGTCCGATCAGTTTGGACTGAACCAGCTGAGCCAACGCAGTGGCCATGGATAACGGTGCCGAATGTCTTGCGCCGATGCCTGAGCAATTCGCTCTTGTACCGCACGCATGAGCGTATTTTGCCCTTCACCATCCCAGGGCAGATTTGTTAATAATGGTAGCGCATCTGTGACGTCGTCGATGGCCCAAATCGTGAATTGCCCTTGCTCAACGGCATCCAGAACATCCTGATGCAGGCACAGGTGGCGGACGTTGGACAGGGGGATTATCACGCCTTGCTTGCCGGTAAATTCGCGCTCCTGGCAGATGCGGAAGAAACCTTCAATCTTCTCATTGAGTCCTCCAACAGGCTGCACACGTCCGAACTGGTCGACTGAGCCGGTCACTGCGATATGCTGAAAAATCGGCACATTCGCCAGTGCGCTGATTAATGCGCACAGTTCAGCCATTGACGCGCTGTCGCCATCAACTTCGCTGTAGGACTGTTCAAAAGTCAGTGATGCTGAGAAGGGAATTTGCTGCTCAAGCTGCAATTCAGACATCAAAAATGCCTGCATGATCATCATGCCTTTCGCATGAATATTGCCGCCCAGCTCCGCTTTGCGCTCAACGTCAGTAAATTCACCATCACCCACATGGACGACACAACTGATTCGGGAAGGTTCACCGAATGCGCGTGGATGGCCTGGGAATTCAATCACCGACAACGCGTTGATTTGGCCAACCATCTCACCTTCAGTTTCAATCAGAATTTGCTCAAGCAGAATTTCGTCCTGCATGCGCTCAGCCAGATAACCTTCACGCCATTCACGCTGGGCCAGCATTTGGATCAGTTCAGCCGCGCCGAAGGTTTCTTCTTCAGTAAAAGCGGCCACTTCACGCAGTTGACGGCCAATCCACGATGGGCACAGTGGCAGCGTTTCCTGATCACCCGTGTAACGCACCGCTTCGCGGATGAAAGCAGTCCAGGCATCAGTTGCAGGCGCAGGGAGCGCTTTAGATTTCGCGACGGCGTAAATCCACTGACACCACAATGCCATATCATCGGCAGAGGCAATTTGAAGATTTTCTTCAAACTCGCTGTAAATAGCGGAGGTTGCCAGTTCTGGTTCCATTTCCTGGAAGTCAGCCAGCGACTCACGTTCACCGACCAGAATCAGTTTGAGATTCAGCGGCAATGACGGGATGCTAACTGGCAACGGACGCGTTTCGTCAGGCGAAATCCAGTCAAAGCGACCCTGAATCACCATTTGCTTCAGACGTAGCCAGAGCAGCGGTTGTGCCAACACGCTACGCAATGACAGTACCAGAATGCCACCATTAGCCTTGTGAACTAAACCCGGCGTCAGGCTAATTTCACCAGCGAACTGACGAACGCAACCAAACAGTTGCTCGGCTTCAATCCAGTCAGCCACGACGACTTCGGATTGACCCGCAAAATTGTCTTCAGCCGTTTCGGCTGGGCGTAACGTGACACGCGAGCCTTCTATCAGATAATGTCCGCCGGTCAATGTGTTATCCGGGGACCAGCAATCGCGCGCAGCGCTCGCAATAAGATTAAGGTATTCGGCTTCTTCAGCGGCTTTTACCAGCATCAGACCGGCCGAGGCTACCGGTTGGCTGAGTTGCACCAGTCCATAAGTCAGACGGGGTTGCACAGCGGAGAAAGGGGCAGTTTCGGAATCATAAGGCTGTGCGAAAATTTCCTGATAACTTTCGGTATCAGGTACAAGTGCACGCCATTCAAGTCGATTAGTCGTCAAAGTCGCTATTTATTAATTAGATGTCAAAGGCGCGATTATACAAGAATAGGCCGAGCAGCACACGGTTTATGCGGAGCGGCAAGTTTACTTAGCTCACAGCTTTCATTTTTCAGGTAAGCGAAAATAAAAAAAACTGTTATCCTGAAATGAGTTACACGGTCACACTGAGACAACAATGAAATATCAACAGTTGGAAAATCTCGAGAGCGGCTGGAAGTGGAAGTATCTGGTTAAAAAACACCGTGAAGGCGAGCTTATCACGCGTTATATCGAGGCGAGCGCTGCGAAAGAAGCTGTTGATGAGCTGTTACGCTTTGAAAATGAGCCTGTGCACGTGTTGAGCTGGATAGAAAAGCATATGAATCCAGAACTCCACAACCGCATGAAGCAAACTATCCGCGCGCGTCGTAAACGGCATTTTAATGCCGAACACCAGCATAC
Organism: Buttiauxella sp. A111; assembly: GCF_014189855.1. Lineage (GTDB taxonomy): Bacteria > Pseudomonadota > Gammaproteobacteria > Enterobacterales > Enterobacteriaceae > Buttiauxella > Buttiauxella selenatireducens. The sequence continues at coordinate 79,141 of NZ_BJFN01000009.1, read as the reverse complement.
GCGTAAAAAGTCCATTGACCTTGAGTATCTGGTCTGGCAGCGGTTAGCAGGGCTTGCTCATCGACGAGAATGCACACTCTCAGAAACTATTGTGCAGCTGATTGAAGATGCTGAGCGTAAAGAACAGTACGCTAATCAGATGTCATCACTGAAACAAGATCTTCAGGCGATGCTTGGCAAAGAGTAGAGCGCAGTGAAATGCTACTGGGCTTTATTTTGTTGTTATGTTCCTAAATTTTAAAAACAAAAAACCCGCCGAAGCGGGTTTTTTTATAACGGTAACTTAAACCAGCTTATGCAGCAGGCTGAGTTACAACGTCTTTGATACCTTTAACTTCGATCTCTACGCGACGATCTGGAGCCAGGCAATCAATCAGTTTAGCTTTAGGAGCTACGTTATCACAGGTGTTGCCAGTAACTGGGTTAGATTCGCCCATACCGCGTGGGGAGATCTTGTTAGCTGGGATACCTTTAGAGATCAGGTAATCAACAACAGACTGTGCACGTTTGTCAGACAGTTTCTGGTTGTACTGGTCGGAACCGATACGGTCGGTGAAGCCCAGAACTACAACAGAACCATCTTTCGGGTCGAGGTTGCTCAACTGAGTATACAGTTGATCCAGTGCCTGCTGACCTTCTGGTTTCAGAGTTGCTTTGTTGAAGTTGAACAGAACATCAGACTTCAGAGTGAAGTGCTTGGTCTGTACTTCTGGAGCTGGAGCTGGAGCTGGAGCTACAACTGGAGCTGCTTCGGTCTGACCGAAACGGTAAGAAACACCCAGGCTCAGCATGCCGTTGTCTGGACGAGTACCTACGGTATTCGCGTCACCGATGTTGTTAACCCACTGGTAATCCAGGCGAGTTGCGATATCACGGGTGATTGCGTATTCCAGACCAACTGCTGCCAGTGGGGAAACGCCAGTGTCGTGTTCGCTACGGGTAACGCCAGTAGAAGCGTAGTTACCTTTAGAGTCTGCACGCCATACCATACCACCCAGACGAGTGTAGATGTCCAGGTCGTCATTGATTGGGTAGCTCAGTTTAGCAGCCAGTTGAACGCCTTGCGCTTTGAAAGCACCGTTATCAACGCTGCCTTTATAAGGCATACGACCTAACCAGTCGTAACCCATTTCGAAACCAACGTACGGGTTAACCTGGTAACCACCGAACGCACCAGCACCCAATTGGCTGCTGTGAGTAGGGCCGTTGTTGTTCTGGTAACCGTTACCGTAGAAACCGGTATCGTGGAACTGGGACCAACCCAACTTACCACCTGCATACCAGGTGTTATCTTTCGGTGCGGCCTGCGCTACGGTAGCGAAGCCAGCCAGTGCCACTGCAATCGCGATAGCTGTCTTTTTCATTTTTTGCGCCTCATTATCATCCAAAAAGGCCATGAGCTTTAAAATCGCTCTAAAGCCCAGGGTTAAATCCTTCGCCCGAGTTTATGCTCACTTGTTACTCTACCGATCAATCGGTGTTATGGAAGAGCAACCCTGGCGAGCTAAAGTCTACAACGTAGTTGAAAACTTACAAGTGTGAAGTCCCTCAGGCATATGAAAAAAAACGATTTACGTTCACACTTTCTAACAGATTTGTGTAAAAAATGGACTATGCGGATAGGGCGGAAGGCCGCCTGGAGCGGCTTGCAGCGCGGATTCTTGATAATTCACAATGAATTGTCAGCAGGAAAGAAAAAGTTCCAGGAATTCTCTTAAATTTACTTAATGATACAAACTAGAATGAATTTTTAGGCCACTTCGTGGTCGATCACCTGTTTTCGAAGTACGTGTTGGACGCATAATAAAGCCAATTGCGTTACCCATTTCAGCTGCAGATGACAACTGAATATGCTCCTCATCAGTCAATTCTTCAGGTAACCAACCGATCACAACGCTGTAATTTCCTGTCTGCAGTGCTTTTACCATAGCATCTACGGTGAAAAGTGGATCTAACTGGCTTACTTGCATCACTTTTGTCAGCGGAAGACCCGCAGATTGTACCCACTTACGACTCAATTTTTGCTGCGGCGTTAGCCACAACTGCCAGCGCGACTGCTGACCAAGCTGTTGCAGCAGGGGCAGGAGTACCAACTGCGTAATCCACGGCTGATCTTCACTGTAGATCACTTCACTGATCAACCCTTTTATGTTGTTACCCGCTGATGGCTGAGTCAATGAAGACGCAGAATCTGGAACATTGGCAACGTGAGTTAGAACGTTATGTGATTGCATAGTTAATCCCGCCTGATGGGTTACTGTATGAATATACAGTAATACCAGTTCGGACAAAGATCAATCTAAATTTCGGAAAGCGTATCGCAATTTCAACATGTAAATCGGCGGAAAGAGAGAATGTGATTGCCGTCGGTCATCATGTTACTTATTTTCGTGTTACTGGATGCGGTAATAAATCGTTATGGTGCGTTATAGATTGATATTTAAGGATATATTCATGAAGAAGCGGTCTTATGCAAGGATTCATCAATCAAAGGAATGTCTATCTCCGTTAGGCGATATCAGTTATCGCTCGCTATTTGGTGGATATAGTTTGACCGTCGAGAATGTGGTGTTTGCCATGGTTTCGGAGGGGGAACTTTATCTCCGGGCAAGTGAACAATCGGAAGTTTACTTTGTTGAAAAAGCATCAGAGTCCCTGGTTTATCAAAAGCGCGGACGAGCAATCGCGCTCAATTATTATCATGTTGACGAAGCACTGTGGTCCGATCGGGAAAAACTATTGCAGCTTTCAACCGATGCTTTGTATAGCGCACGACGAGAAAAATCGCGCCTTAAAGCGCAGCAACGGCTCAAAGATTTACCCAATTTAACCCACAGTCTGGAAATGATGTTATGGGAAGTGGGAATTGCTGATGTGCGGACGCTTCACGCCTATGGCGCAAAACGGTCATGGATAAAATTGAGACATTTGAAGAAAGGGCTGGGTGTACGAGTATTGTTGGCGTTAGCGGGCGCAATCTGCGGTGTTCATGAAGCGGCACTCCCGGCAGCAACGCGCCGGGAGTTGGTCGAGTGGGGGCATCTTTACGCGAAACGGCAGCCTCGTTAAACGTGTTGCTGCGAAACAAGTTGCTGAAGGCGTGATATTTCAGGCAGCAGCGCAACCAGCAGGCCAATTTGTTGAAGCACCAATGGCTCTTTGGTATCTGGTTGCGGCTCAAGTAAGTTGATACGTTCTGAAAGCCCCCGCAGCGCCTTTTGAACCCGCTCTTCATCGGCAGGCAGATGATGTAGTGCGTCATCTACGTAACACACCGCGTCATCAAGTAATAACAAGATATCCTCGTTGGTTAACTGTTCGCGGTGTGCACCTAACGCCGAAATATAGCTGTTAAAGGTGTGATTGAGGCACAGTAAGCGAAACGCAGTTTCCTGCATCTCTGGCGAAACGCGCGGCTCAGATGACATGTTGGACACCACTGATGCCAGTTCCGCATCTTTGTTATGTGCATCCCGCCGTGCGATTCGGTACTCAACGCGGTTATCTCGCCCTTGGTGGTACTGCTCAAGAATCGCATCCAGATAGCGGCAGTTCGCGTTAAAAGCACGCTCGACGACCAACGGTAATCTGCGAAAACGCCAGTCAGGCCAAACGAAACTTACCGCTGCCCATGCAATGGCGCAGCCCAACAGAGTATCGAAGATACGCGGCATGGCGACTTCGAACCCTTCACCGAGTAAGTTGAAGCACAGTAATACCAGTAAGGTGATAAACATCGTGGCATGCGCGTACTGCACGTTGCGAAACGCAAAGAAGAGCACGCCAGTAATCACGATTAAAACCAGCTGGCCTTCAATTGAGGGCACGAAGTACAGCACCGGAAGCCCGATCGCTACCCCCACTAACGTGCCGATGATACGCAATGCCAAACGGCGGCGAGTGGCGTTGTAGTTTGGCTGACAAACAAACAGGCTGGTCAGCAGGATCCAATAGCCATGTTTTAGCCCGGTAAACTGAATGAATGCGTAGCCGACACACAACACCAGCGACATCCGCACCGCATGGCGAAATAACGCCGATTCCGGTGTTAAGTTGCGTTTCAACCGCTGCCAGACATCGCCAAACCCAGTTATACGATCATCAGCCAGGCGGTTTTCGATATCGCTTTGCGGAGCGGCAAGCGCTTGCTCGGATTCAATTGTCGCCAGTTGGGCATCAATGGCGCGTAAGTTACTGACCAGGAAGCCGATCGCTTTAAATTCACCTGCCAGATATTGGTCAGCTTTCAGTCTTTCGATCGCGGCATCAAGATGCGTAAACGCACGTTCAAAACGTAGGTCATGTTGATACTTCTCGCGTAATAAAATTGAACGTGAAAGCTGTAAACAGGCCTGTGACTGCATGGTCAGAAGGCGTTGAAAGCGGAACATTATATCGCTGTAGCGGAATGTATCGCGTAATGCCTGATACTGGATATGCGAAGAACTGGCGCGTTCGTGAATATCCTGCGCGACAAAATAGTAGTGCAAAGTACGACGCGTGCCTCGTTGCCCACGATCTCCACGTAAACGCGTCAATAATGAGCCTTTCGTCTGATTCAGCGTGGTGACCAGTTGGCTGTTAGCCATCGCAAGTTCCAGCATTGGCGCCTGGTTTTCGTCTTCGATGTCGGGGTCGAACATCATCGCTTTGACTTCCAGATAACGTGCGAGGCTTTCATAACATCTCGCCAGGTTATCCTGGAGCGGCCGAATCGGGAAAACAAGATGTCCGGCAAGCGTCAGCACGTTGTACCAGATAGCACCTGCCAACAGTAGAATCGGTTGCTGATACCAGTGCTCGTATAAAGAAATACCGAGCATGGTATAAATGGCGATAAGCAATGCCCCGAAGGCAATGGTGGCGTAACGTTGGCCTAACCCACCCAGCAGAATAAATCCACTGGTGGAAACCATTAGCCCGATGCCGAAAAATATCGGCCACGGGAACAATAACTCTACTGATGCTGACGCAATAAAAAAGCTAACTAAGGTAATCAGAAGATTGCGCAAGCGCCCAGCCAGGCGGTCATCCAGATCTGCGAGCGCTGCGGCAACGACACCGAGTGTTAATGGGATAGTCAGCTTAACGTCACCCAGCCACCAGGGGAGGGCGGCAGTCCCCGTAAGCGCGATGAAGATGCGCAAGTTATAGAGCCAGGTACTGTTCCAGGTATAACGGCGCAGAATTGGACTAAGCATTAATACTCACTATTCTTTTCTGATTTACTGGAAACGACGTCGGGCATTGGCTTCACGTGCAGCTTGCGCAGTTTCAACAGAAACTACGCGACGGCCAACAGGCCAAAGCGCGATAGCCGCTATTTTGAAGTTAGCGATTCCAACAGGAATACCAATAATAGTGATGCATTGTGCAATACCGGTGCAGATATGTAGCACACAGAGCCACCAGCCGAAAAACACCAGCCAGACAATATTCAGCAATGTACCACCGGTATTCATCAGGGCACTTTTGCTCTGTGGATTGAGCTCATCAACATGAATGGCTTCGTTACCGTACGGTACAAATGAGAGTTTGGTTATCTCCCAGCAGGACCGGGTCAGCGGCAACGTGAAGATAAAAATGATACTGACAAGCGTCGCCAGCAACCAGGATAGGGTGGTCAAAAAGCCACCCAGTACAAAATTCAAAACGTTCAGGACTGTACGCATACTCACTCTTCGTTGGTATATACCTTTCATACTTGAAGTTGCATCGGTGTTGGCTGCGTTCACGCACCCCAATCCCTTACTTGAGCAAGCTCATTGGGATTTGCTCACTTGCCGCAACTCCAATTATTTGGGGTATAAAAGCAGGTAAATGAATAACCACAACAATTGTAACGCGTTTTTACCCTGGAGCGTCATTCCTTCGGCGGGTAAACTTAACCTCAACCCCTATTTTGGATCAGGCAAAGCGTAATGGAACTGAAAGCGACCTCCTTAGGCAAACATTTAGCACAACATCCCTACAATCGCGTGAGATTGTTGGCTGCTGGTGTCGAGGTAAAGGGTGAACGTCATGAATACCTTATTCCATTCAATCAGTTAATTGCCATTAATTGCAAGCGCGGCCTGGTGTGGGGGGAACTTGAATTTGTCCTGCCAGATGACAAAGTCGTGCGTCTCCACGGGACAGAATGGAGTGAAACGCAGCGCTTTTATCATCATCTCGATGCGCTATGGCAGAGTTGGAGTGCTGAGATGAGTGAAGTTGCGGCTCAGGTTTTGCATCAACAGTACGCTGAAATTACGCGTCGAATTCAGCAGGAAAAGTGGTTTAAACGCAGCGATATGCAGGAATTACAACAAAATGTTCGCGCTGCATTTACCGGGCTGCCACTTCCTCAGGCACGACTAGAAGATTTTGAGAATTGCCGAGAAGTCTGGCTACAGTGCAAAGCCTGGCTTGAGCAAGGCGAGCAACGTCGCAGTCAACGCAATACTGCTTTTACCAAACACATGCTTGAAAAGTATGCTGATTTCTTCCAGAAAATAGAGAGCTCGCCACTGAACCCTTCCCAGGCGCGCGCTGTAGTAAATGGTGAAGATTCGTTATTAGTGCTGGCGGGAGCCGGGAGCGGCAAAACTTCAGTCCTGGTTGCGCGTGCCGGCTGGTTGTTGCAACGCGGCGAAGCCAGTGAAGATCAAATTTTATTGCTGGCATTTGGCCGTAAAGCCGCGCAAGAAATGGATCAGCGCATTGCCGAACGCCTGCATACGGATGCGATCTCAGCCCGCACATTTCATGCGTTAGCATTGCATATTATTCAGCAAGGCAGCAAAAAAGTACCGCGCGTTAGTGAACTGGAATCTGATACCCACGCACGTCATCAACTGCTCATTGAAAGCTGGCAGCAACAATGTCGTGAGAAAAAAGCGCAGGCAAAAGGGTGGCGTGAGTGGCTAAGCGAAGAGTTGCAATGGGAAGTGCCAGAAGGCGAATACTGGAAAGATGAACGCTTAGCCAAACGCCTGGCCAGCCGCTTAGATCGTTGGTTAGGATTAATGCGTATGCATGGGGGATCTCAGGCTGAAATGATTGCCTCCGCACCTGAGGAAATCCGGGATGTATTTGCGAAACGCGTCAAACTTATGGCTCCGTTATTAAAAACCTGGAAAACGGCGCTGAAGTCCGAAGAAGCCGTCGATTTTTCAGGCTTGATTCATCAGGCTGTCAATGTGCTGGAAAAGGGGCGATTTATCAGCCCATGGAAGCATATTCTGGTGGATGAATTTCAGGACCTTTCACCTCAACGCGCCGCACTACTGGCAGCATTGAGAAAGCAAAACTCGCATACATCGCTCTATGCCGTCGGCGATGACTGGCAGGCGATTTATCGTTTCAGCGGTGCGGAAATGTCGCTGACGACCGCCTTCGCTCACCACTTTGGCGATGCAGATCAGTGTGCGCTGGATACCACGTACCGTTTCAACGACCGCATCGGTGAAATCGCGAACCGATTCGTGCAGCAGAATCCACATCAACTTGCCAAGCCGTTAAACAGCCTGTCTAAAGGTGATAAAAAAGCCGTCACGTTATTAGCCGATGATCAGCTTGAAGCATTGCTCGATAAGATGAGCGGCTATGTGCAGCCACAGCAGCGAATTCTGGTGTTGGCGCGTTACCATCATTTACGTCCGGCCATTCTGGAAAAGGCTGCGACACGTTGGCCAAAACTGGCGATTGAGTTCATGACCATTCACGCCAGTAAAGGGCAACAAGCTGATTATGTTGTGATATTGGGCTTACAAGAAGGGAAAGACGGTTTCCCGGCGGTGGCGCGTGAATCTGTCATGGAAGAAGCATTACTGCCGCAGCCAGAAGATTATCCGGATGCTGAGGAGCGGAGATTGTTGTATGTGGCAATGACGCGGGCCCGTCATCGTGTCTGGCTGCTATTCAACAAAAAAGAACCGTCCAGTTTTGTCGATATCCTGAAACACCTTGGCGTGCCCGCTGCGAATCGACCGTAATTATTTCAGTCGTTCTGCAAGATAACGTGAGTAATCGGGGATCAAAATTTCTACTGACTGATTAAAGCCCGGCGATTGAATAATAAAATCGGCGGTGGATAAATTGGTCGCTACAGGAATGTTCCACACCGTCGCCAGACGCAGTAATGCTTTAACATCCGGATCGTGTGGAACGGCATTCAACGGGTCCCAGAAGAAAATGAGCACATCAATTTTCCCTTCAGAAATCAACGCCCCAACTTGCTGATCACCACCCATTGGGCCGCTTAGCATGGCATTGACATCAAGACCGCTGCCGCGCTGAATGAGATTCCCGGTGGTCCCGGTGGCGTACAACACATGTTGGGCCAAAACCGACTTGTGGCGTTCCACCCATTTCAACAACGCATCTTTGCAGTGATCGTGCGCAACCAGTGCAATATGCTTTTTTTCCGCCAGGGTGCGGGTTGTTAATTCCATTGGTTAATCCTGATTGATTAATATTGATTGATTAATAATGTCTACAGCTTACTGGAAGCCACTGATGCTGCAAGAGAAGGGTGTCAAAAATGCGGGAATTGAAAGGCAATTATTGGCTGGGGTTGTCCTTCACCCATTGTAAGAAACGCTCGCGAGTGGGTTTGTCTGCTTGTAAGAACCAATACTTGAGCCGTTGTTCGGTCAACGTTTCTGACTGGGGTGGCGCATCAAGTTCGGACGTCCGTGACAGTAACGTACTATCATCTGCCATCATCGTGGCGAAGCCTTTTATCGACGCGACCTTGCCTGATTTGTTGTAAAGCTGGGTGTCTTGTTCGTAATCAATTCCTTGCGGTGTCACTTTTACTGGCAAAACATCAACTTTCACAGGAATGACCGTGGCATTACCGTCCAGCAACTGAAGATGCGGTGCCTGGTCAAACTCTTCGCTCTCTTTATCGTTTTCAATGCGGGGTAAATTAAAATTGACCTGGCTGACCTCCTTAGTATCAAAACTGACTATCAAAGGAGGGGAAATATAAAGACGCTGTTCGCGGGCGTTGGCACGAATATTTTTTTCAACGCGAAACACCAATTGATGTGGGCCGTTATCCAGTTCGAGGCTATCAGCCCCTCTTAATAAAGAACTGGAAACCTTTTTCCCATCAAGCACCAGCAAATCGACATCCGTGGAAAGACGTAACGTTGTCGCCCACGATTCAAGCGGCAAAAGAAGTAACCAACATATCGCGATAAAGAACACTGTTCTCATCAATTTCTCCTGCCAGGATAAATGGGACTATCCTTGACTTAATGTATCAAAATTTTTCACAAGGTCAGTTCATTAACATATAGACATATTTCATAAAATTGCTCTACTACCTGTGTATGGGAAAGATGGTGAGTCAGTAAGGGATGGCATACAATTTTGATTACGAAGTCCCAGCGGAGAGTGTGATGAAACAGGCAGATATTCAAACTATTTTAAAAAACACCCGAACAATTGCCCTTGTGGGAGCCAGTGATAAACCGGATCGCCCAAGCTATCGGGTGATGGCCTATTTGCTGGATCAAGGATATGAAGTGATTCCCGTGTCACCAAAAGTGGCCGGTAAAACCCTTTTGGGTCAGCAAGGCTATGGATCGCTTGCAGATATTCCGCAAAAAGTGGATATGGTCGACGTGTTTCGAAACTCAGAAGCGGCATGGGAAGTGGCGAGAGAAGCTATCGCCATCGGTGCAAAAACGTTGTGGATGCAGCTAGGTGTCATCAATGAACAGGCTGCGGTGCTGGCACAGGATGCCGGTTTAAACGTGGTGATGGACAAATGTCCGGCGATTGAAATCCCTCGACTGGGCCTGGCGAAATAATAAAAAACCCCGCGTTTGCGGGGTTTTTGCTAATTACGCAGGCGAGGTGCCTGAAGCTGCTGCCGTATCGAAGCCGCCAATTCATCCATCGACGGTTGTTCGGGATGCTCGTCTTGTGACTCCCCACTTAACTGGACTTCAGCAAGATACGTATGCACCGCCTGGCCATCATCATCTTCCATCACTACATGATACCAGGGGGCACTCCGGAGGGCATCGTTAACGGCCAGATCATCTTCTGCGGGTTCATCCAGAGAGTATTCCGGGTCAATATCGACCACGACTCCCAGATAGCCCAGCAAAGAATGTCGTACTTGCTGGCCGATGCCGAATTTGCTGGCAATCATAGTCACCTCCTGAGAAACATTACCTGCCATTAATGTGCGGGCAACATTCCATTTTTCAAGTTACATGACGCGACAGGCAAACCCTTTCAGATACAGGCCTTCCGGGTAGGTCGCGATCACTGGGTGGTCGGCGGCCTGACGGAACTGCTCTATAAATTGTACATCACGCCCAGCATCTACGGCGGCATCGGCGATGATTTTCTGGAATAAATCTGTCGTCATTAATCCCGAACATGAGTACGTCATTAAAATGCCACCCGGATTCAATAACTGGATTGCCAGCATATTGATATCTTTATAGCCACGACATGCGCCCATCAACTGGTTCTTATTCTCGACAAATTTCGGCGGGTCCATCACGATAACGTCGAACTTCTCACCCTGGTCGCGGTATTTGCGCAGCAGTTTGAACACGTCGTCACGCAGGAATTCCGCTTTGCTCAAATCGAGTTTGTTCAGCTCGACGTTTTTCTTCGCTACATCCAAAGCGTCCTGAGAGGTATCAACGCTGACAACCTGGCGACAGCCGCCCATCAGAGCAGAAACCGCAAAACCACCGGTGTAGGAGAAGCAATTCAACACACGCTTATCTTTCACATACTGGCGAGTTGCAAAACGACTGTCGCGTTGGTCAAGGTAATAACCCGTTTTGTGGCCACCCTTAATATCAACCAATAACTTCATGCCGTGCTCTTCGATTGGCAACAGGTCAGGTGGCAATTCGCCGCTCACCGGGCCTTGCGTCAATTCCATTCCTTCTTTCTTACGCACTGCCACGTCCGAACGGTCATAGATTGCGCATTCTGGATAGAGATTTTGCAGTGCGGCGACCAACGCCGGGCGTTGGTATTCAGCGCCAGCAGAAAGCAGTTGCAGAACCAGGAAGTTACCGAAGCGATCAATTGTCACACCGGGCAGACCATCAGATTCGCCAGCGATCAGACGATAGCTATCCAGTCCATCACGAGCGGCCAGCCAGTTGCGCCACTGTTGCGCCTGCTGCAAACGACGCGTGAAGAATTCGATATCGATGCTTTCATTGGCATCGAAAGTCCAGACGCGAGCACGGATTTGCGATGAAGGGGAGTAGGCGGCACGTGCCAACCATTTGCCCTGGCTATCGACAACATCAATTGTTTCGCCGAGATTGGCTTTGCCTTCCATGCGTGCGACAGCACCAGAAAACACCCACGGATGACGGCGCAATAACGACTTTTCACGCCCTTTGGTTAACACTAAACGTACACTCATAATTTGCTATGCTTTCTTGCTAATAATTTGGCGTCATTTTCCGGTTAACACCGGGTAAATGCAACGTAAGAACCCGAAACGGAGGAAGTTATGACCACAGTATGCACACTTGCCTGGGTCCACGGCCTGGTTCAGGGGGTTGGTTTTCGCTACAGCACACAGCGCGAGGCGTTAAAACTGGGTTTAACCGGTTACGCCCGTAACATGGATGATGGAAGCGTTGAGGTATTAGCCTGCGGTGATGCACCGCAGGTGGAAAAACTTATCGCGTGGCTAAAAGCAGGAGGGCCGCGCAGTGCTCGGGTTGATAAAGTGCTGACTGAGCCTCACCAACCCGACCGTCAATGGGCAGATTTTAGTATTCGCTACTAAATACACTTCACCGGCTTTGGCAGCCCGGCAATTTTTGTTGCCTGCTTGGCCGGCCCTTTGGGGAACAAACGATATAAGTAGCGGCTATTGCCTTTCTCTTCGCCAAATTTGGCCGCCATCGCTTTGACCAACATACGAATTGCCGGAGAGGTATTAAACTCCAGGTAAAATTCGCGTACAAATCGAACCACTTCCCAGTGCTCTACTGCAAGCGTAATACCTTCTTTTGCCGCAATAACTTCCGCAAGCGGCTCGCTCCATTCCTGGCTATTTTTCAAATAACCATCGGCATCGGTTTCTATTTCTGTGCCTTCAAACATCAACGTCATTATTCTTTGCTCCAGACAAACTGGGCGCAGTGTAGCAAATTTTGCCGTGTCAGAAAAAACAAAGCCCCGCATTCGCGAGGCTTTGTAAGGTTTCGGCTGGCTCGCAATTAATCGCGGCTTGCGAAGCCCAGAATGCTCAACAGGCTGATGAAGATGTTGTACAGAGAAACGTACAAACTCACTGTTGCGCGAATATAGTTAGTTTCACCACCACGGATGATGTTGCTGGTCTCAAACAAAATGGCGCCAGAAGAGATCAGAATAAACACCGCGCTAATTGCCAGGTGCAGAGCAGGCAGTTGCAGGAAGATGTTAGCAACCATACCGACCAGCACGACGACAACACCCGCCATCAGCATACCGCCCAGGAAAGACATGTCCTTACGGGTAGTCAGCACATATGCGGAGCAGCTAAAGAACACCAGCGCCGTACCGCCTAACGCCATTCCAATCACATCGCCCATACCCGCCGAAATAAACGAATTAAGCATTGGGCCGAGGATGTACCCCAGGAAACCGGTGAAAGCAAAAGCAGCAAGAATGCCCGTTGGTTTATCCGCCAGACGGTGGGTTAAAAACATCAGACCATACATGCCAACCAGCGTCAGAATCAGGCCTGGTGACGGCAGCATCAACACGGTGCTGGCAGTTGCGGTAATCGCAGAAAACGCCAGCGTCAGGCTGAGTAGAAAATAAGTATTACGCAGTACCTTGTGGGTACTCAGCAGTGACGAACGGTCACGCGAGGATGTAATTATGCGATCCATTCAGAAACTCTCTCTTATAGCAGGTGGTTATAGTGACTGAGAATAATGGCCTCCTTTATTGCAAGGAAGTCATTTTACCCATCTTTACCAAGCCCAAATGAAAATAACAGATAAGACATACGTCATAAAACTCACTTATATGTGACTGAAAATTATTGCTTAAATTAATTCGGGTGCTAAGAGTATTAACCGTACCGTCGTTAATAACTCAAATAAGGCGTGTTATGAAAACAAACAACCACATCACAGTTATGAAATCTTTTATTGCTATTGGATTGGCGAGTGCCATTTCGGGTGCCTGGGCGGCCAACGTGCCGGCAGGGACTGAATTGGCACAAAAACAAGAGCTTGTGCGCAACAATGGCAGTGAGCCAGCCTCGCTTGATCCTCATAAGGTAGAGAGCAATGTTGAGTCGGCGATTATCAGTGACTTTTTTGAAGGGCTGGTAGAAGTCCGCAATGATGGTTCCATAGAGCCAAGACTGGCTGAAAAATGGGAACAGAAAAGCAGCACGGAATGGGTTTTCCATCTTCGTCCTGGTATTAAATGGTCCAATGGTGAGCCGATCACCGCTGAAGATGTGGTCTGGAGTTGGCAGCGCCTGGTTGATCCCAAAATAGGGTCACCTTATGCAAGCTATCTTGGCAATATGCATGTAGAAAACGCGGCAGATATTGCAGAAGGTAAAAAATCCCCTGATACGTTGGGTGTGAAAGCATTAGATGATGCCACGCTACAAGTTACGCTGACTCAACCAACTGCCGCATTCCTCGCAATGCTCGCGCACACCTCGCTGGTGGTTGTTGATAAAGCCGTCGTTGAGAAGTTCGGCGATAAATGGACGCAGCCTGCTAATTTTGTGAGTAGTGGGCCATACACACTTTCTGACTGGGTGGTAAACGAAAAAGTTATCGGGGTGCGTAATAAAAACTATTGGGATGATAGCCACACCGTTATTAACAAAGTAACTTACTTACCCATCGCTTCCGAAACTGCCGATATCAACCGATACAAAGCGGGTGAGATTGATATTGTTTTAACTGTCCCGCAAACGCTGTACGCTTCACTGAAGAAATCCATACCCGATCAGGTCCATGTGACGCCTAAGCTTGCCACCTACTACTACCAATTTAATACCACTAAAGCGCCATTTAATGACCCGCGTGTACGTCGTGCGCTAAACATGGCACTGGATAAAGACATCATCGCTGAAAAAGTGTTGGGGCAGGGGCAAATCCCGGCCTGGGTCATCAGCCAAAAAGATATTGGTGGTGTTGAACTCAAATCTCCTGATTACGCCAGCTGGAGCCATGAGAAGCGTGTAGCAGAAGCGAAAAAGCTGCTGGAAGAGGCGGGATTTAATGCCACCCATCCATTGAAATTCAATCTGTTGTACAACACTTCTGAATCGCATCAACGCATTGCCATTGCCGCCAGTTCAATGTGGAGTAAAAACCTGGGGGTAGAAGCGAAGCTGCAAAACCAGGAATGGAAAACCATGCTCGACACCATGCACAGCGGGACTTTTGACGTGGTGCGCTATGCGTGGATTGCTGATTACGACGATGCAGCGACTTTCCTGAATAACTTCCGCACGGGTGACAGTGAGAATACCTCGAAGTACAGCAATACCGCTTTTGATGACGCACTAAAAAATGCAGCCAAAGCAGACAATGTTGAGCAGCGCGGTAAGTTCTACCAACAAGCCGAAGATAAACTGGCTGAAGATGTGCCAGCAATTCCGGTTTATCACTATGTGTTGGTCCAGTTAGTGAAGCCTTATGTTGGTGGATATGCGCCGAACAACCTCGGTTTCTACTACACCAAAGATATGTACATCAAAAAACACTAAAGCTCATCTCATTGTGGGAAGCGGAGCCCACAATGGTTTCTGTTGTTAAACCAATCAAATTGCTGATGTTTCATTCAAACAATACAGGATTGGTGATTTATCAGGCGAACGAACAAAATCTTGCTTTACATGAAGTATGGGTATGTTTATAGTTCGCCTCGTTGGAAGCGTGGCCGAGTGGTTGAAGGCACCGGTCTTGAAAACCGGCGATCCGAAAGGGTTCTAGAGTTCGAATCTCTACGCTTCCACCAACATTCAAGCCCTAGCTTAGAAATAAGCTGGGGCTTTTTCGTTTTAACTTTTTGATGTTTCAATTAAATAACACGATTTTGGTTATTTTTAAGGCGAACGAACAAAGTCAGGCTTTACAAGAAGTTCTGAGATGTTTATAGTTCGGCTCGTTGGAAGCGTGGCCGAGTGGTTGAAGGCACCGGTCTTGAAAACCGGCGATCCGAAAGGGTTCTAGAGTTCGAATCTCTACGCTTCCACCAACATTCAAGCCCCAGCTTAGAAATAAGCTGGGGCTTTTTCGTTTCTGGTGTTTTTACCATAAGTTGACGCCTCCTAACCCTTTAGTGTCCCTGCTGGAAGCAATAACTGTCATAGGCCCTATAGTTTGAGCATAGTCACTGTCTTTAGCTACTCACTACGAAGCATGGCGATGAATGCCTGAATGAGCACGGGTTCAGCGATATTGTTCACGCCAGGAAAATCATTAATATCTGCGGGCAGGTCACATCACACATAATGACCTCGATTATGATGTTGATGACAAGTAAATATAAGTTAGTTTAGATATGTCAACGAAGCGGTACTAATAAAGTATTATTTTCAGGTTTGTTTTATAAACTTTTATATTATTGATTTTAGCATGGCTATATTAATAATTAATTATCTTTATGATTGGTTCAATATTTGTCTGGAGAATTGAAGGTTGTTGATGGTAATTACAAATAATTGACGGTTGTTAATTTTTTAGCTTTATTAAATGTTAGGGGATCGCTTGTCTGAAGCCTGCTATCACTTTGGCAAAGTAAGTCGTCGCGATTTTCCAGGGGGCTGAGCATATCCATCATCGGGTCTTTTGTGAAGTGAAGGGGAATATAGATCGTTTACCCCCCGGAACTCGGAGCTGCTCTGTCTATTTGCTCAGTTAGCAACTCCAGGCGCGTAATTCGAGTGCCGCGTACCGGCTTCGGCTTTTCGTGCCTTTTCATAATCATTATTGAGAGAAATGAAAATGACCGATGCCAAAAAGCCTGACCTAAAATATATCCTCAAGCAAGTCTCTATAACACAAACGGATGTCGACGATGTCAACTTAAATATACTATCCAACCGTCTGGTTCCATTCGGTATGCATACCTTCGATGGTAGCTTTAACAACCTGGTCACAGGGCTAGGCAAGTTTGGGGCCGCAGACCATTCCTTCCTGCGCTTTTTTGATTCCTCGTTTCAAGCGAGATACGATGGAATATGGTCGGTTATAGATCCGCCGTCATGGATTATCAGTAACAAGACCGCCCACATCTTATCCGCAGTTGAAGTGAACAAAGGTACCGATCCCGCGATCGGCACTGGTCTGGATGGTATGTTTGGCACGCCATCGCCGCAGGAGGTTATTGAGCTGGCGTCGAGATCCGGGCCTTCTACGCTGACCCAGGACACGAGCAAAGTGCCTGACGGCATGAACACCAAGTCGAACCCTACAGCTCCAACTCTCTTAGCAAGCAAGGAAACGTCGAAGGATGGCGATGACGATGACGATGTCGGCGGCGACGGTGCCTTCCCGCTCAACGCCAGTGATGTCGCCAACCTGAAGAATCTCGTCAACGGGCTTGAAGGAGGTGAAGACAACGATGCACTCGGGATCCGCGATCTCGAAGGTACCGGCAATAACCGTGTTCACCTTGACTATGGTTCGGCCGATCAGCCGTTCATACGACTCACCGACGCGCACTACGGTGCATACAATGAGACGACTCACAACCGCGACATTAATCCCCTGTTTTCTGGGCTGGACCCGCGTGCCATCAGCAATGTCCTTGGCGCACAGGAAGCAAACCTTTCCGGCAACGCCGCCGGTGTGAACAGCTTGTTCACGGCCTTCGGTCAGTACTTCGATCACGGTCTCGATTTCCTCGGTAAGGGAGGTAACGGAACGATCCAGATTGGTGCTCCTGGCACGGTTCCAAATCCCGCGGACCTGACTCGCGGCACCGTTGACAGCATTGATGCCAATGGCATCCCGCAGCATCTCAATAAGACATCACCATTCGCTGACCAGAACCAAACTTATGGCTCGAACGAACTCGTCGGCTTGTTCCTGCGCGAAGGCGACGGACATGGCGGGTTTACGGGCAAGCTGTTGGAGGGCGGATTGGATCCATCAAATCCGAATTTCAAGCTGCTGCCCACACTGAGGGAACTGATCCTGAATCACTGGAACAACAACACGCGATTCACCGACAGCTCACTGCCGGGCGACCACAGCGTGACCTTCCAGGAGTACTTCGCCGGACTGGTCGACAGCAATGGCGTTATCAACCAGGCGATGCTCCCTGCCATGACATCTAATTTCATGGGAAGTGGCTTTGCGCTGCTGCTCGACACCAACCCCTTTATCAACCTGCTCGACCACTACGTGGCGGGTGATGGACGGGCGAACGAGAACATCGCACTCACTGCGGTCCACAACATCTGGGCGCGGAATCACAACTTCCATGTCAACGGATTGCTCGACGCCGGATTTAATGGAACAGCGGAAGAGCTTTTCCAGGCTGCCAAGATCATCAACGAGGCTGAATATCAGCGCGTTATTTACACCGACTTTGCCGACAAGTTGCTTGGTGGCATGAGAGGCGAGGGCGATCACGGCTTCGCCGGGTACAATCCGGAAGTGGATGCACGAGTCTCGCACGAGTTCGCGACGGCAGCTTACCGGTTCGGTCATTCGTTGATAGGGCAGACGCTGACGGTGCTAGATGCTCAGGGCAATGCAACACAGGTGCCGCTGTTCGACGCATTCCTCAATCCGACCAACGATACGAGCGCGTTCAACTTCCCCAAAGCGCAATTGCCTTACTCTCCACAGCCTGGCTATGAGCAAATAGGTGTCGCCGGGATCATTGCCGGTGGTGTTGTCCAGCCTGCGGAAGAAGTCGACGTCAATATCGTCGATGCTGTCCGAAATGACCTCATTCGTATCAGTGCTGACGTGTTCGCCTTTGACGTCGCCCGCGAGTGGGACGTCGGTCTGGGTTCGATGAACCAGATCCGGGCCGACCTTATGGCCTCTCTCGATCCGTATGTGAGGGAGGCGGTCAGCTTTGCCGGCGATCTCACACCATACAGTTCGTGGGAGGACTTCCAGGCACGGAACAATCTCAGCGACACCGTCATTGCGCAATTCAAACAGGCCTATCCAGACCTCGTTCTGGAGGATGCTCAAATTGCAAACTTCCTGGCGGCTAATCCTGGCTATAAATTGGTCAACGGAAACACCGTCAAAGGCATCGACAGAGTGGATCTGTTCGTTGGCGGACTCGCCGAGAAGCACATCAATGGCGGTGTGGTTGGCCAGACCTTCTGGGTCATCATTCACGAGCAACTTGACCGGATCCAGGAAGGTGACCGGCTGTATTATCTCGACCGCGTGGAGCATCTGGACCTCTACGAGGCCATTGAGGAGCAGGGCTTTGCCGGGATCGTGGCACGCAACACGGGCCTGACCAATCTTCCCGAGAACATCTTCGGGACGAGTCAGCTCGATAATCCGCCGGTCGTTGCCTACCGCAACCTCGTCCTCAATGGTGGAAATGGCATTGACGTCCTCAATGGTGGGCTCGGCGACGACGTCCTCAATGGCGGCGGCGGCAACGACACGCTCAACGGTGGGGCCGGCAGCGATACCCTCAACGGCGGTTCTGGTGCCGATGCGATGGCGGGCGGTCTCGGTAATGACACCTATATCGTTGATAATAAGGGTGATGTTGTCACGGAAGGTCTTAATGGCGGGACGGATGTCGTCCAGACCACCCTCAACAATTACACCTTGACCGATAACGTTGAAACACTGGTGTTCACCGGGACAGGCAATTTCACCGGCAGAGGGAATGCCATTGCCAACACCATCAGCGGTGGCAGCGGTAATGACTTTTTGTATGGAATGGGAGGAAACGACCAGCTGAACGGTGGGGCAGGAAATGATTCCCTTGATGGTGGTGACGGTGCCGATAACCTTCAGGGCGGGACCGGCAACGATAACATGATAGGCGGAGCGGGTAACGATAGACTCGATGGTGGTCAGGGTGCCGATAGCATGACAGGTGGTGCCGGAGATGATGTTTATCTGGTTGATAATGCTATGGATGTTGTCAAGGAGGCTCTTGATGGCGGGGCGGATGTTGTCCAGACCACCCTCAACAATTACACGTTGACCAATAACGTTGAAACACTGGTATTCACCGGGACAGGCTCTTTCACCGGCAGAGGGAATGCCATTGCCAACACCATCAACGGTGGCAGCGGTAATGACTTTTTGTATGGTCTGGGAGGAAACGACACGCTCAGGGGGGGGGCAGGAAATGACTCCCTTGATGGTGGTATCGGTGCCGATAACCTTCAGGGCGGGGCCGGCAACGATAACATGATAGGCGGAGCGGGTGACGATAGACTCGATGGTGGCCAGGGCGCTGATATCATGTCAGGTGGTGCCGGAAATGACACCTTCGTCTTTAGCGAAGGCTTTGGGCGAGACCGTATTACCAACGGTTTCGATAGTAATCCCAGCGGCGGACAGGACTACCTCGATCTGAGTTTATTAGGCATTAGCGTGGCGAATTTTGCCAGCAGCGTCACGATTGCTGGGGGAGCCGGTAATAGTACCGTCATTAGCATCGGCAATCCTGCTAATGACAATGTCATTACTTTAGAAAACGTAAACTCTAAAAGTATCGATATTCATGATTTTATTCTAATCGGATAAGGAGAAGACGTTGTGGCGCCAGCATACGCCAACCGAACTAAAGGATTTATTAAAGGGAACGAAATCCACCTTTATAATGCTGTTCTTTTAGTTGTGTTAAATGTTTATGCTGGCGCCTGGGTCAAATTTTCAACGCGTTGATGGCCAGGCAGAATGCTTGCTTTTTCGCCCTCATCATTTATGACGGCGAATTATTCACATTCCCCAACTGATGGAGCGGGCGAACTCCTTTCTTCGTCTAAAAACCCTGTGATGATGAGTCCATCGGATGTTTACCTTTCTTTCCGACAAACCCAATACCGGTAATCACCAGGCTAGAAATACCATTCTTTAATGACCGTTCGGTCATTTTTATCTAAAAAACAATTCTCGGAAAAATTTTGCATGCTTATGCGACACAGAGCTTGTTTTAAGGTGTTTGTTACCCCTTCGCAGTAAAAATATTACGTATTGATCACTTTTTCACAACATCTCAATTGACCGTTTGGTAACTCAAGATATACCTTTCAGTCGTGAGGTGCTTTTTTTATAGCCGCTTAATACCAGTAGCCAGGTATGAGGCTTCATTTCAGTAACGTTGGGATTTCAATCAAGGGGTAAACATGTTTATAAACAAGACAGGTGTTGCCAGTGCTGTGATGTTGGCGTTAGTTGCATCGGCTTCAACCTTTGCTGCGGAAAAAGTACCGGTAATCGGTGTGGTTGCCATTGATCTGCAAAACTCATTTTTTGTACGGATGAGACAGGCGGGTGATGAGGCGGCAAAAGATTATGGCGTTAAGGTTATATGGCAGGGTTCTGAAGGTAGCCTTGAGAAAGAAATCTCAAATATTGAAAACTTTGTTAACCAGGGCGTCGATGTCATTTTAGTTGATCCTCTTGATCGTGCTGCTATTGCCAATGCGGTTCAAAAAGCGAAAGCAAAAAATATTCCTGTGGTTGCCATGGGTAATAAAGTCGATGGTAACTGGAATTACAACACACTTTATCCCGACTATTCCAATATGAGTACGGTCGCCCGTGCATTAGCCAAGAAACTCGACGGCAAAGGCGAGGTGGCTCTACTGGTTGGCGGAAAAGGCAACTATGTCTCTGACACTCGCGAAAAAGCGTTTCGCGATGTGATGTCAAAAGAATTCCCTGGTATCAAACTGGTGGGAGTCGAAGCAACCAACTGGGATAGCACGCGCTCTTCTGATGCCATGCAAACATGGTTATCAACCTATCCAAATTTAAAAGGCGTAGGTTGTTTCGCCGATTCAATCTGCGTTGCGGCAAAAGCGATTGCGGATGCTAATGGCCGTCCTATTTCATTTGCCAGCTATGAAGGCGACCCTGAAATGTTCCCTCATGTCAGCGATGGCTCGAATGTCGTTGATGTATTAAACGGTGCATCTCGAGTGGGTTACTGGAATATTGCCGTTGCTGCTCGTCTCGCTAAAGGGGCGAAATACCCAACAGATCTGTTTATGCCTACCTATTTTGTTACATCAGATAAAACGGCGGCTGAATTAAAAGCTAATGGTCTGAGCTTCCCCTATATCACTCCGTCTAAGGCCGAATTGGTTGCGAAGGAATACCGTACAGAAATGTCACCTTCGAAGCCTGACTCAGCCATGACAGTCGCTGAACAGTAATAAAAACTGTTGCCCGGTGAATAACCGGGCTTTGGAGTATCCCACGATGTCGCAAAACAGTGAGAGTACCCCCATCTCCCCGGGGTTAAAGGGCCTGAGACTCAATCAGGAAATGGTTTTATTTGTCATTATCCTTATTGCCGTGGCGGTGTTTGGTATTGCTACACCCGATTATTTATCCCCGGAAAATCTGCTTAATATTGGCCAGCAAACCTCAGTGATAGCGACTGTTGCCTATGCGATAACGGCGGTCATCATCTGTAAAGGTATTGATATTTCAGTCGGAAGCGTCCTGGCAGCAAGCGGAATTCTGGCAGCACTGATTATGCAAAATACAGGCATACCAGGCTGGCTGGGTATCATAGTCGTGATTTTAATAGGTGCAGGATTTGGCCTGTTAAATGGCACACTGATTAGTGTCATTGGCATCAGTCCTTTTGTTACGACTCTTGCGGTTTATGCTTTTGCCCGTGGTGTTGCGCTGAGTTTTTCCGGCTCACAGTCAGTGGCTGTCGATTCTTCATTATATTTATGGTTTGGTCATACCGATATTGCAGGTATTCCAGTCAGTTTGCTTATTGCTGTTGTACTGGCCGCATTATGGATGTTCTTGCTTAATCGCACCATATTTGGCCGCTGGGTGTACGCCACTGGCGGAAATACAGAGGCTGCTCATGCATCATTAATACCGGTGCGCGTCACCTGTACGCTAATTTATGTATTTGCAGGTGCCAGCGCCGGGATTGGCGCATTGCTCACCACGGGGCGAGTCGGCTCAGCACAGCCACTGGCTGGGTTTGGCCTGGAGTTTTCTGCCATTACAGCTGCAATTATTGGTGGTGCGAGACTGGCAGGCGGGCAGGGTTCTATTTTAGGTACGGCGCTGGGCGCACTGTTACTGGGCGTGGTGAATACCGGGCTCTCCTTTTTGCAAGTTTCCCAACAGGTCAATTACTTCGTCACCGGAGGATTTGTGCTGGTCGCTGTACTGCTCAGCCAGCGTGGCCTCCTGCAAGGAATAAGCCTAAAAGCGTTATTTCCGCCAAAAAACGTCAGTTTGTCTTCAGGTGAAAATATTACCCAGTCGGTAAATAGCATTGAATTAAAGGGTATTTCTAAAATATTCCCTGGGGTGAAGGCCTTATCTAACGTTTCATTGCGCCTGAATCGTGGAGAAGTGGTGGCGTTAATGGGGGAAAACGGCGCGGGTAAATCCACGCTAGTAAAAGTGCTTTCTGGGATTTATCACCCGGAAGAAGGCGGAATATGGCTCGATGATGCCGAAATCAAATTAACTTCGCCAGCAGAAAGCCGTCGGGCAGGCATTTCGATTATTCATCAGCATTTCAGCCTGATCCCAGAATTAACAGTGGCAGAGAATCTGGCACTGGCGCAGACAAAACTTCCACGGTATTTCGGTATTGCGCTTAACCGGAAAAAAATGCGCCAGCATGCACGAACATTAATTAATGAATTACAGCTTGATGTCGATCCGGATGCGAAAGTTGCAGAACTGACAATCGGACAATGCCAGATGGTGGAAGTTGCCAAGGCAATGATGGCTGACGCCTGGCTGATTGTGATGGATGAACCGACCAGTGCGTTAACTAACCCTGAACGCGATCAACTCTATTTACTGATTGATCGTCTGCTGAAAAGAAACTGCTGCGTCCTCTATATCTCGCACAAAATGCAGGAAATTTATACCCTGGCCAGCCGAGCGGTGGTGTTGCGTGACGGTCAAAAAGTGGGCGAGGCTCCTTTGCCTAAAACCTCAGAATCTGAGCTGATCAATATGATGGTTGGACGCGATATCGGCAATGTTTTCCCATGGCATGAAACCGTGCCGGGAGAGGCGTTGCTCGAAGTGAAAGACCTGTCAGCGGGTGGCTTGCTACAAAACATCAACCTCACCGTTCGTCATGGTGAGCTGGTGGCATTAACCGGCTTGATGGGCAGTGGTCGTACTGAGCTGATGCGGTGTATCGCCGGGCTTGGCCACTTTAATCACGGCTCTATCACGCTTGATGCCCAGAAGATGACGTCCGGACATGCCCGCCGCGCCAGCCAGTTAGGCGTCGCTTATGTGCCGGAGGACCGTCACAAAGAGGGCTTTATTGGCAGTATGTCTCTGAAAGATAACATTTCCTTACGCTGGATTTTGCATAACAGCTTTGTCGGCATCCTGCGCAGGCAAGCCATTGCCAAATTAGCAAAAAATATCATTACGCAATTGGGTGTGCGCCCATCCAATCCCGAAAACCTTGTTGCCAGTTTGTCCGGTGGTAATCAACAAAAAATTGTTATCGGTAAATGGCTGGCAACCCGTCCCCGGTTACTTCTGCTCGACGAACCGACCAACGGTGTTGATGTCGGTGCGAAATTTGAAATTCACAATTTAATTGCCGAATTGAAACAGCAGGGCATGGGCATTTTGATGGTTTCCAGCGAACTGCCGGAAGCTTTGGGTGTAGCCGACAGAATAATCGTTCTTAGCAAAGGGCGCATTGCCGGGGAATTACCCCGTGGGGCTACAGAAGAACAGGTGATGAGTCTGGCCTTTAAATATGTTTAAACAAGGAAAAACCATCATGAAGTCATCGCGTTCGCGGGTAAATCTGGTGTTGGACCTGGCTCCGATACTGCTGTTAATCATTCTGCTGCTGGTGTTCGGTGTGGTGGATAACAGAATTGTTTCATTAAATAATTTAAACATCATCATGTTACAGGCAACGTCAGTTGCGCTGATGGGATTGGGACTATTTTGGATCCTACTGACAGGCGAAATTGACTTATCAGCCGGTCACCTGGTTTCATTTTGCGCCGTAACCATGGGCACGTTGCTCTCATCCGGGACGGGTTTGGCACCCGCGTTAGCGATTGGCTTCTTTGCGTGTCTGACCTTTGGTTTTCTAAACGGCCTGATGGTGACTGTTCTCAAATTACCGTCGTTTATTGCCACTTTAGTCACGATGTTGTTCCTGCAGGGGGCAACATTGATGGTGGCGAAAACCGGCACCATTCTCGTGTTTAACCCATTGCTGCGCAGCTTTGGGGCATTTACTTCTTCACTGTGGTTTCCGCCAACAGTCGTGTTTGTCTGTTTAATGGCGCTCCTGTGCTGGTGGATTTCACGCCGTACAGCTTTCGGTTTGAAGACCTACGCGGTCGGCTCGTCAGCAGAACGCGCCGAGTTGGCAGGTATTTCTGTGAAAAAACAGAAGATTGGCGTTTTTGTTCTCTCTTCTGTGTTTGTTTTCCTGACGGCAACCGTGTTCATTTCACGTATCCCTGTCGTCAATCCGAACGTTGGCGGTGTCAGTCTGCTGCTAGATGCGATAGCGGCGGCGGTCATTGGCGGTACGAGCTTATTCGGTGGTCGTGGGAGCGTTGGCGGAGTGATTTGCGGTGCGCTCATCATCAGTTTACTCACGGCAGCACTGCGTATCTTAGGTGTCGAACCTTCCAGTCTGGATCTCTATAAAGGTGCAATCATTATTTGCATTCTTCTTCTCGATCAGAGCATTAACTTTGCTCGCAATCACCGTAAGCAGGTGTCGCAATGAAGAAATTGAACGTTGATGTCGTCGTGATTGGTGCCGGTGTTGTCGGTTGCGCGGTCACTCGCCGCTTTGTCCTCGAGGGGGCTCGCGTTCTGCTGATTGAAAAAAGCAGCGATATTCTGTCGGGTGCCAGCAAAGCCAACAGCGCTATCTTGCACACCGGGTTTGATGCTCCGCCAGACAGTACCGAATTATCCTGTATGCAACGAGGCTACCGCGAATATCTGGAAATTTCCGGTCAGCTGAATCTGCCGATACTAAAAACGGGCGCAGTGGTGGCCGCCTGGAATCAGGATGAAATGGATCGTCTGCCTGGCATTATGGCGCAGGCCAAACAAAATGGTGTTGCAGATGTGCAAATGCTGGATCGCGCAAGCTTACTAAAACGCGAACCTTTTCTGTCTCCTGAAGTATTGGGGGGATTGTTAGTCCCTGAAGAACATGTGATTGACCCCTGGAGTGCGCCGCTAGCCTATTTACGGCAGGCCGTCGAGAACGGTGGCCAGGTGATGTGTGACACCGAGCTTCTCTCCGCCATAAGAGAGGGGAACGAATGGATTCTTACGACGAATCAGGGAGAAATTCGCGCCTCAACGGTCATCAATTGCGCCGGTGTTTGGGGTGATAAGGTGGAATCAATTCTGCTGGGGACATCGCGCTTTACGATTAAACCGCGTAAAGGCCAGTTCGTGGTATTCGATAAAGTCGCCTCAAGCTTGCTTAACACCATTCTATTGCCGGTCCCGAATGAGCGCACCAAAGGTGTGGTGCTCGTCAGAACCATATTTGGCAATCTACTGGTTGGGCCAACAGCCGAGGAGCAAGACGATCGTCTGCATGCGGCGGTTGAAAAGCCGATGCTTGAGCAGCTAATTGCTAAAGCAGTTTCCCTGATCCCTGCGCTGTCGGGTGTGCCGGTTACCGCGGTTTATGCGGGGTTACGCCCTGCGACGGAGCGTAAAGAGTATCGTATCTATCATGACGCCGATGTCGGTTATCTGGCGGCGGGGGGAATTCGCTCCACCGGTCTGACGGCTTCACTTGGGCTGGCAGCACATTTGTTTGACCTCTACAGCACTCAACCTTCAACGACATTAACTCCCTTATTTGATCCAGTAGCGAACTCAGTCCCTAACCTGGCTGAACATTTACCTCGTGACTGGCAGATGCCAGGCAGTCACGAAATGGTTTGCCATTGCGAACGTGTCACACGGCGCGAAATAGATGCAGCACTCAATGGCCCGGTGCCTGCCAGGGATCTTGGGGGGCTGAAACGAAGAACTCGCGTCTGTATGGGGCGCTGCCAGGGGTTCTATTGCAGTAGTCGGGTTGCTGAGTTAAGCCGGGAAAAATGGGGTGAATCCCTCATTGTAGGAGACGTCAATGAATAACGAATTTGATGCTGATGTGTTGGTCATCGGGGGAGGGCCTGCTGGCATTTCCGCTGCAGTCGCATTGCGACGCAAAGGGATAAAACGCGTGATTATTATTGAACGCGAGCCAGAAGCTGGCGGTATTCCGCGTCATTGTGGCCATCCTCCTTTTGGTATGCGGGAATTTGGGCGCATTCTGTCCGGGCCTGAATATGCGCGCCGTTTGGTGCAATTAGCCAGAGAACATCAAATTGAAATAATGACGAATACCACTGTTATCAATGTGGAACCTAATGCGACGCTTCTGGTGAGCAATCATGAAGGCCTGCGCCGACTTACAGGCCTGCGTGTGATTATGGCAACCGGCGTTCGTGAATCGCCACGCTCTGCATTGCTGGTTTCTGGCGATCGCCCTACAGGCGTACTCAATACAGGTGCGTTGCAGTCCTGGGTCTATTTGCGTGGTCTGCTTCCTTTCAAACGGCCCTTAATTGTCGGTACTGAGCTGGTTTCGCTGTCCGCGTTGCTGACCTGTCGCAAGGCCGGTATCAAACCTGTTGCTATGGTGGAAGCCAATCAACGGCCAACAGCCAGACGCCCGATGATGCTATTACCCCGTTTGCTGGGCGTGCCGTTGCATTACAACTGCGAGATTGCACGCATTGATGGGATGAAGCGTGTGGAGTCAGTGCTGATTCGCCAGGAAGGGAAGGAGCGTGAAATAGCCTGTGATGGTGTGCTGTTTACCGGACGTTTTATTCCCGACTCGGCCCTTATCCGGGGGAGTCATCTACAATTGGATCCGTCCAGCGGTGGTCCTGAAATTGATCAATTTGGTCGTTGCAGCGATCCCTCTTACTACGCCACCGGGAATATGCTCAGAGCGCTGGAAACCGCAGGCTGGTCTTTCCGTGAAGGCAATCGTGTAGGTGAAATGGTAGCCAGTGATTTAGCGGGTGAAAGAAAATCATCTCAGGAATACGTACAACTGGTGGTGGCAGATAAGCAGATTAAATGGATAGTCCCACAACGTATTGTGGCGACTGAAAAAGACAGAGGCATGGATAATCTACAACTTCGGGCGTTGCAATCGGCGCAAGGAGAATTACAGCTCATCCAGAATGGCCGCGTTATCTGGAGCAAAGAAATGAAGTTATTACCAGAGCGGCGAATTTTAATACCGTTGCAGCAAATTCCGTTAACGGATTCATTCAGCAAGATAAGCATCTCACTGAAAAACAACTGATAAACAGGAAGCAATATCATATTAATGATGCTGACTATTACACAGAATAAATGCATTATCTTCGGATGATAGTGGTTCAGGCGGGATTTTCGCCTGAAACACGTTTCAAATGAAGCTGGGGTAGCTTGGGTTATTTGTTACGCTTGCTAATAATATCGCGACAGGTTTTTGGGAGGTAAGTGGTCATGCGACCTGAGCAACGACGTGCAGAGATCCTCACACTGGTCAACGAGAAACGAAAAGTGACGGTTGACTTTTTGTCGGAAAATTTCAGTGCATCGAGGGAGACTATCCGCCGTGATTTAACCGATCTGGCCATCAGTGGGCAGTTGCGCAAATTTCATGGTGGGGCAACGGTACTGGATAACTTTCATGAAGGTAAATTCAGTACCCGACTGAGTGAGCAATCACATGAAAAGAAAGCTATTTCTCAGCTGGCTGCAACGTTATTTCAGACAGGCGACTCACTATTTATTGATACCGGAACCACGACATTAGCCTTTGCCCGAGAACTGGCAGTCAGCGCAAAAGAGCTCACGATTTTTACTAATTCTGTCTCCATTACCCAGATACTTGCCTCCAGTGGTGGCAATCATCGTGTGTTCCTGATTGGTGGGCAATATCGTGATGATGCGGCTGAAAATATTGGCCCGATAGCCGTAGCTCAAATTAAACAGTTCCAGGCCGCTCATGTCGTTATGACGATTGGGGCGCTTGATACCAATGGTGTAATGGACTACGACCTGGAAGAAACGGAAATTGCCAAGGCTATGATTTCCATGGCAAAAAAAGTCACCGTTCTGGCGGATAACAGCAAGTTGGGGCGCTCAGCACTGTTTTCTGTTTGTTCACTCAATCAGGTTGATCGGCTCATCACGGATGCCGTGCCGGATGATGACTTACTGGCGGCGCTTAAAGAAGCGGGTGTTGAAGTTTTGACGACCAACGCGATTAACGGAAAATCCTGAGCCGAGAGGGTGGTGGCTGTGCCTGCAAATAAGTTGCGGTACCGTGCACCCTCAATTTAGTCATTATTAAAAGTAATAAACAAAAAGAATTATCAAAACAATACATAACCCACCTTATACCGGAGGTCTTATGCCCATGCACATCATGACATTTGATATAGGGACATCTTCCCTGAAAGCCGCATTGATTGATCAATCGGGAAAGGTGGTGGCTGAAGGTGGGACAAGTTATACCGTTTCTCATCCAAAACCAGGTTGGGCCGAACAAGATCCTGAAGAAATATGGAACCATATTTGTGCAACAAGTCAGGATGTTATTAACCAAAGCGCAGCCAGTGCG
Organism: Buttiauxella sp. A111; assembly: GCF_014189855.1. Classification (GTDB taxonomy): domain Bacteria; phylum Pseudomonadota; class Gammaproteobacteria; order Enterobacterales; family Enterobacteriaceae; genus Buttiauxella; species Buttiauxella selenatireducens. The sequence goes on along the minus strand of NZ_BJFN01000009.1, from coordinate 50,302 downwards.
AATGAAATTAGCGCGGTGATATTTGTTGCACCATGGAAAAATATTATTGCGCTTGATGACCAGGGCAAAGTTTTACGAGACAGCATTATTTGGATGGATGCACGCGCGGCCGAGCAAGCAGAACGTTTGAATCAATCCGTCGGTAAATTTGTTGGCAGCGGGCAAGAATATTGGCCGCGTTTGATGTGGATGAAAGAGCAAGAACCTGAATTATGGCATCGGGCTCGGCATATTATCGGTCTGAATACCTATTTTAAATTTAGGGCGACGGGTGAGGTCTATACCGAACCCTCGGATGATTTTATTCGCTCAGCCAATCCAGAATTAAATGATTATTATCAGACTATATTGAAAGCCGCAGATCTATTAACGGATACAGAAAAATTTCCCGTAGCCAAAGACGCAACCGAAATAGTCGGGAATCTGACCGAAACGGCAGCGCAGCAACTCGGTATAGCTGCGGGTACGCCGGTTATTGGTGGGTTTGGAGATTTAGTCGCCATTACCTGGGGTGCTGGCAAAGCGCAACTGAGCGATGCACATCTTTATTTTGGCACCTCTTCCTGGCTGGTGAGCATTATAACAAATCGTTCAGAATTAGAGGCGCCTCTCTATTTCTCTATTAACCAGGATAAAGAAGGTGCGGTATACGCTCTGCAGACGGGATGCCTGGCGCTAGACTGGGTGATAGATCAGGTTTATCGCACTGAACGCAGCGTTTTGGGTCCAGACATCTATCGCTTTATTGGCAATGAAGTCAGCCAGATTTCACCAGGAAGCGATGGCGTTATCGCCACCCATTGGCTGACCGGGGAACTGGCGCCTTTATCTAAAAATGCGAAAGGATCGTTCTTTAATCTCACGACAAATCATGACCGCCGCCATATGGTCAGGGCCATGATGGAGAGTGTGTGCTTTACGCATCGTCGGAATATTTCCACCTTACAAGAGCGTAGCAACATGCAACTGAGCCATATTCGCGTTGTGGGTGGGGGCGCGGTAAGCGATGTGTGGATGCAGATGCTGGCGGATATTTTGAATATCAGTGTTCAGGTACCTGAATCCCCGCGATATAGCGGAACGCTTGGCGCGTATTACTGTGCTGCACAAGGGTTAGGCTGGCTTAGTAACGCTGATGCCATGGGCAGCGAGGTCAATATTGGCAAAGTGTTTGCACCGAATCCAACTCATCGTGAAATTTATGACAGAAACTACCGTGTTTATATGAAACTCCATCCGGCTCTGAAAGAAATATATAATGAACTTAATGGTGAATATTAATGAAGACTCTTATTACTGAATTCCGCCAGGAAAGTAATTCATTTAACCCTACAAACTCTACTTTAGAATTCTGGATGCAAACTGGCGAGTATGAAGGTGCCGATGTCCGTGCACAATTTGACGGATATCCCTGCGCGATAGGCGGGTTCTTACACGCTCTTGATGAGTCGGAGCATAAACCAGAAGTTATCTGTGGGACGGTGATGGCGTGCCAGAGTGGTGGGGTTGCCGAGCAATCGGTGATGGATCATTATATGTCGAAACTGATACCACAAATAACCGCAAACCTCCCTCTTGACGGTATTTTCATTTCTTATCATGGTGCGCTGGTTACCACTGAATATGATGATCCGGAAGGTGAAATAACCCGGAGAGTGCGTGAACTGGTCGGCAATTCCGCTGTGATTGCCGTCGCGACGGATCTGCATGCTTATATTTCGGAAACGTTAGTCCGCAATACCAACGTCGTGCTGGCATATCTTACCTATCCGCACGTGGATTATTTTGAAACGGGTTATCGCGTGGCAAAGTTAGGGCTTGAGTGTATTACCAGCGCGGTTAAACCGGTAACGGCTTGGGTGCCTGTGCCGATGATTGTTCCTGCCGCGGCTTATAATACGCTTAAAGGTGCGTTTAAAGAGATTATTGATTTTGGAAATAACCTGAAGCAGCAGCGCAAAATTATTGATTTCTCGGTCTATCAAATGCAGCCGTGGCTGGATATACCCACACCTAACTCGTCAGTTGTTGTCGCAGCGTATTCACAAGAAGACGCGGCAAAATATGCACAACAATTGGCAGAATTACTGTATGCCAAACGGCACGAATTTAGTTTACAACTCATGCCAATCGCTGAGGTTATTAAACGTGCCAATGATCCCCATGTGATGAAGCCTGTGATACTGGTGGACTCCGCTGATTCCTGTAATGCAGGAGCCGCCGGAGACAATATGGCGGTAGCGGCAGAAATTCTTGCGTCAGACTGCGAGTTCCGTGCCGCGACGGTGGTGAATGATGAAAAGGCGGCGCAGAAAGCACATAAATTAGGTGTAGGTGCTCGAGCTGAGTTTACCTTAGGGGCATCTCGCGACAAGCGCTCGCAGGCCGTCACGGTGCAGGCCTATGTAAAATCTCTTCATGATGGCGTCTTCAGACAAGAAGGGCCTGCCGGAAGGGGCATGACGCAGCGGATCGGGCTCACGGCAGTCCTCAGCGTGGGTAATCTGGATATCGTAGTTTGTGAGTGGATGGCCGGTAATGGCGATCCGCAACTTTATCGCGCGCACGGTATTGAACCGACGTTATATGACTTAGTTGTGGTCAAAGCATCAACCTCGTTCCGGGTTGCGTACGAAAAACTAGCGGGAGTTATTTGTGAAGCAAATACACCAGGTTCGGCCAGCTCTGATCTGAAGCATTTGCCTTTCGAACGGTTGCCAAAAAATATCTATCCCTGGACGGATAAGAATATTTTGGATTGGTCTGTGGTATTTGCACCGATTGCTGAATAAACACGATGAGGTCATTATGCGTAAAATATTTCTTGCCTGCCCATATAGCCATACCGACGAAAATGTTATCCACCATCGATTCCTGGCATGCAATAAAGTTGCCGCCAAAATTGTAGAGTCAGGCAATACCGTCTTTAGCCAGGTAACGATGTCACATCCAATAAACCTGGCTCTGGAAAAAACTGAAAAATCAAACGTAGGTAAAATGTGGGCTCCTGTTGATGCTGTTTTTCTCGATGCTATGGAAGAGCTTATTATTCTGGACCTTGAAGGCTGGGATAAGAGTGCTGGAATCAAAAGAGAAATTGAATTTTACCAGGGGCGTCATCAGCGGGTGAGTTTATGGTCTGATGTCGCTAAAGAATTTGACTGATACAAAGAGGGGCGCGTAAAGCGCCCTCATCATTTATGCCGGCGAATTATTCACATTCCCCAACTGATACGCCAGTGCGACGACCAGTGACTGTACCAGGCACAGCGTAGCGGACTGAGAACGGAAGGCGTCCACCTGCGCTTCCTTCACCACAAAGCACAGATCGCTGAAGGTCGCGAGCGGGCTAATCTGGCTGTCAGTAATGACAATCTGCCGGGCGCCTGCATTGGCGGCAGTTTCACTCACCATCAAGGTCTCTTCTGCATAGGGTGAGAAGCTGATTGAAACCACAATATCCTTCGCCTTGATGCGGCTTATCTGCTCAGACAGCATGCCGCCCATACCATCAAGCAAAATAGGTCGGCACTCGAGATGGCTTAACGAGTAGGTTAAATAGGTGGCGACGCTAAACGAGCGGCGTAACCCAACGATGTAAATCGTGTCGGCCTGCGCCAGCAAATCAACCGCACGTTGAAGCATTTCCGGTTCGGCGCGGGCGGCAAGTTGCTGCAACGCCTGGGCGTTGGAACGGGCGAACTCCTGCAGAATATCCAGTGGTGTTTCCGGTATGGCTTCGCTTTCCATTTCACGAAACATTCGCGCGCGGTCGCTGTAACTTGCCGTCTCCTCAACCAGATTCATACGGAACAACTGTTTCATTTCGTTAAAACCGGTGAAGTCGAAGGCGTTGGCAAATCGGATAAGCGTCGACGGAGGAACCCCTGCACGTTCGGCGATGACGGCAACCGTATCGAAGGCCACGCTGTTGGTGTTGTCCAGCACATAATGGGATACCTGCTGCAACCTTTTGCTCAGGTTATCGTAGCGGTCGCGGATTTGTTGCTGTAGCTCATTCAGGCTGGATGCTGTCGTCATTTTACCCCCAAGGTGTCATTCCCTCATTCTAAACACTAGACCGCATTTTTTAAATGTTGATGATTCAAAACGCGCCTAAATGAAACAACAACTTCAGCAAAGGTTCGCCTGAAATTATAAATAACGCCATCTGTGTCGCTGACGCATAGCTGTAACATAAAAATCAACTATTGATCACAATAATTAATTTATGTTTTATTTTGACTAAAAATGGAATGTTTATTTCGTATACAGTGTTCAGGTCACAAACACACATCAACAGCGAGAGGTTCAGGATGGAGACGGTAGCGAATTTTATTCACGGCAAATGTACCACCGGTTCAGGTCAGCGCATCCAGGCAATTTTCAACCCAGCCACGGGCGAGCAAATTCGTCAGGTGGTGATGAGCACCGTGCAGGAAACGCAGCAAGCGATCACCGCCGCTGAACAGGCATTCCCTGGCTGGGCTCGCCAGTCGCCTCTAAAACGTTCACGAGTGATGTTCCGTTTTAAAGCCTTGCTTGAGCAAAACATGGATGCGTTGGCCCGGGTTATCAGTGAAGAACACGGCAAAGTGTACTCAGATGCTGTGGGTGAGGTGACGCGTGGCCTTGAAGTCGTGGAATTTGCCTGCGGGATCCCGCATCTGCAAAAGGGGGAGCACTCCGCCAATGTGGGAACCGGTGTCGACAGCCACTCGCTAATGCAGCCGCTGGGGGTTTGTGTTGGGATTACCCCGTTTAACTTTCCGGCGATGGTGCCAATGTGGATGTTCCCGATAGCGCTGGCGACCGGCAATACCTTCGTGCTCAAACCGTCGGAAAAGGACCCTTCGCTTGCGCTGGAGCTGGCAAAACTGCTGAAAGAGTCTGGCCTGCCAGACGGTGTTTTCAACGTGGTGCAGGGTGACAAAGAGGTGGTAGATGTATTGCTGACTGACGAACGGGTACAGGCGGTCAGCTTTGTCGGTTCGACACCGATCGCCGAATATATCTATCAGACCGCTTCGGCGCACGGTAAACGTTGCCAGGCACTGGGTGGCGCAAAAAATCACTGCATTCTGATGCCGGATGCGGATATGGACATGGCGGCAAACGCCATTATGGGCGCGGCGTACGGTGCTGCAGGCGAACGCTGTATGGCGCTGTCCGTCGTGCTGGCGGTGGGCGATGAAACGGCCGACGACCTTTGTGAGCGGCTGGAAAAACACATTGCCGAATTACGTGTCGGGCCGGGTCTTGACCAGGTACCAGAAAATGAGATGGGGCCGCTTATCTCCGCCGTACATCGCAGTAAAGTGCTCAGTTACATCGATAGCGGTGAGGCTCAGGGGGCGAAACTTCGCGTCGACGGTCGGGGTTATCAGGTTAAAAATTACGAACAGGGCTACTTCGTCGGCCCGACGCTGTTCGATAACGTCACCCCAGAGATGACCATCTATAAAGAAGAGATTTTTGGACCGGTGCTTTCTGTGGTGCGCGTTGCAGATTACCACCGCGCAGTGGAACTGATTAACCGTCATGAATATGGTAATGGCACCGCTATCTTCACTCGGGATGGGGGCTGCGCGCGTCGCTTTAGCGAAGAGATTCAAGCCGGCATGGTAGGCATTAACGTACCGATCCCGGTGCCGATGGCATTCCATAGTTTTGGTGGCTGGAAGCGTTCCATTTTCGGTCCGCTCAACGTTCACGGCAGCGACGGCGTACGTTTCTACACCCGGATGAAAACAGTGACCGCCCGCTGGCCCGAAATGCAACAAGATACAGGTGCCGCATTCTCCATGCCAACGTTAGGCTGACAGGAGTAGTTATGAAAACCGAACGCATGACCATGGCACAGGCGCTGGTCAAATTCCTTAATCAACAGTATGTCTGTGTCGACGGGCAGGAAACGCCCTTCGTGGAGGGCGTGGCGACCATATTTGGCCACGGAAACGTGCTCGGCATCGGCCAGGCGCTGGAACAAGATGCGGGTCATCTGAAGGTAATGCAGGGTTGTAACGAGCAAGGAATGGCGCACATGGCGACGGGATTTGCCAAGCAGCACCGCCGCCTGCGAATTTACGCCGTGACATCATCTGTGGGGCCAGGTGCGGCCAACATGGTGACGGCTGCGGCCACCGCCACGGCAAACCGAATCCCTCTGTTGCTGCTGCCAGGCGACATCTACGCCAGCCGCCAGCCGGACCCGGTATTACAGCAAATCGAGCAGTATCACGATCTCAGTATTAGCACCAATGACTGCTTCCGTCCGGTTTCCCGCTATTGGGACAGGATCAACCGCCCGGAACAGTTGATGAGCGCAATGCTGAGCGCGATGCGCACGCTCACCGACCCGGCAAATACGGGTGCCGTGACTATCTGCCTGCCGCAGGACGTACAGGGCGAAGCCTGGGATTACCCGGAAAGCTTCTTTGCCCGCCGGCTTCACCACATCGAACGCCGTCCACCGGACGCCCGACGCCTGGAGATGGCACGGGAATTGATTGCTCGTAAGCGTAAGCCGCTGGTGGTGTGTGGTGGCGGGGTGCGCTACTCAGGCGCCCATGAGGCGTTGAGTGAGTTTGTTGAAACGTTGCAATTGCCCTTTGCTGAAACCCAGGCGGGGAAAGGTGCGCTGGCAAGCGATCATCCGCTGAATATGGGGGGTATTGGTGTCACGGGTGGGTTGGCGGCGAATCAGCTGGCACCGCAGGCTGATCTGGTGATTGGTATCGGCACACGTCTGACCGATTTCACCACGGGTTCGAAAGCGCTGTTTTCACACCCGGATGTCGAATTTTTATTACTGAATGTCGCCGAATTTGATGCCTTAAAACTCGACGCCACGGCGCTGGTGGCCGATGCCCGTATCGGGTTAACGATGCTGACCGCGTCGCTTGCTCACTATCGTAGTGAGTGGGGTAATGAAGTGGCTGAAGCCAAATCTGCCTGGCGCGACGAGTGTCACCGCCTGTGGGCGCGCGAGTGGCAGCCCGATAGCTCGCCGGAAATAGCCGGTCATTTTGATGAAAAACTGACCGAGTACAGCGAAGTGCTCAACACCCATCTGACTCAGACGCGGGTGCTGGGGCTTATCAATCAACATGTCGAAGATAACGCCATTGTGGTGGGTGCGGCGGGATCGCTTCCGGGCGATTTACAACGCATCTGGCAGGTCAAAACCCCCGATAGCTATCATCTGGAATATGGCTATTCCTGCATGGGCTACGAGATTGCCGCCGCTATTGGTGCAAAGCTTGCGATGCCAGAGCAACCGGTCTATGCCATGGTGGGCGATGGCTCGTACATGATGCTCCATTCCGAGCTGCAAACAGCGGTGCAGGAGGGGATAAAAATCACCATCTTGCTGTTTGATAACGCCGGGTTCGGCTGCATCAATAACCTGCAGATGGGGCACGGCATGGGCAGTTTCGGCACCGAAAACCGTCATCGAAACTCGCGTACCGGGCAGCTTGACGGGCCACTGGTGAAGGTCGATTTCGCGCTAAATGCAGAGAGTTATGGCTGTCGTGCGTGGCGGGTACATGACGAACAAAGCCTGTTGGCAGCATTAACAGCATCACGCGCACACCCAGGGCCGACGCTGCTCGATATCAAAGTGCTACCAAAGACCATGACGCATGATTACGAAGCCTGGTGGCGAACCGGTGATGCACAAGTGGCGGCATCTTCCGCAGTTTGTGAAGCGGCGGAACACACCAGAGCGCAGGTGAAGATCGCTCGCCAGTATTAAGCTTCTCTCCATAACGAAATATTCATTTCATTCTCTCCATTCCTTTCAGCTTACCTCACTCCGTTAAGGGGCGGGGTAAGTTACCTCCCCATCTCTGAACGCTTTCACCTTCAAATTGCTTCTTTAATGTTGTGATATTGATAACAAAAATAACCTAGATTGTCTAAAAAGTGTTAACTCCAGCTCAAAAATAGTATTCCACTATTTATAAAAACGAAATAAATGTTTTATTTGAAGGGTAGCAAGTTCACCGCATTAACCAACACCGGGAGCCGTTATGTTTAACATTGCTTTACTGGGCGCAGGCCGAATCGGCCAGGTACATGCCGCTAACATCGCCACCCACAGCGAGACGACGCTGTGGTCCGTCGTTGACCCAAACCAGGAATTCGCCGCGCGTCTCGCGACGCAATATCAGGCCCGTTTGCAGACGATCGACGAGGCGATGACAGATCCTAACGTACACGCTGTACTGATCGCCTCGGCGACCGATACTCACGCCGATTTGATTGAACTCGCCGCTCGTCATGGCAAGGCTATCTTCTGCGAGAAGCCAGTCCACCTGGATTTGGCGCGCGTACGTGATTGCCTGAAAGTGGTTAAAGAGTATGACGTACCGTTGTTTATCGGCTTTAACCGCCGCTTCGACCCGCAGTTCCGCAAGATGAAAACTGAAGTCCTGGCTGGGCGTATCGGTAAACCTGAATCGCTGCTGATTATCTCCCGCGATCCGTCGCCTCCACCGGTTGAGTACGTCCGTGTGTCCGGCGGTATGTTCCGCGATATGACCATCCACGACTTCGACATGGCGCGTTTTATCATGGGTGAAGAACCGGTGTCGGTGTACGCCAAAGGCAGCAATCTGGTGGACCCGGCGATTGGTGAGGCGGGCGATATCGATACTGCATTTATCGTCCTTAAATATGCATCTGGTGCAATGGCGACAATCGTCAACAGCCGCCGCTCTGCCTACGGATACGACCAGCGCCTTGAACTGCACGGTTCTGAAGGGCTGCTGTGTGCGGGCAATATTCTGGAAAACCAGGTTCAGCACTACGGCCAGCAGGGCTGCACCAGTGCTTTGCCAGAACATTTCTTCCTGCAACGTTACAAATCTGCCTACGCCGCGGAATGGGAACACTTTGTTGCCGTTATGCGCGGTGATGCCGTTCCTCAATGCAGTGGTGATGATGGTGAACGGGCGCTCTATCTGGCGGATAAAGCGCTGGAGTCGCTGCACAGCAAGCGAGAAGTCTCCCTCTAATAAGTTTGATAGCTTCCCCTACACAGAGAGACATAAAAATGAAAAAACTGATCTTAGCTGCCCTCATCGCCGTGACATCTGGGGCGGCCATTGCTGAGAACGAGCAGATTGTTTTCAGTACGCCGAACCTGGCGATGCCGTTTGAAGTGCACATGCAGCGTACAGCGGTAAAAGCCGCGAAAGAGATGGGTGTGAATTTGCAGGTGCTGGACGGGCAGGGCAGTTCGCCCAAGCAGGCCGCCGACCTGGAAAATGCCATCACCCGTGGCGCTCAGGGGTTTATCGTCTCGCCAAATGATGTCAATGCCATCTCCAGCGCGGTAGATGAAATTCAGGATGCGAAGCTGCCAGTCGTTACCCTCGATCGTTCCGTCGACAGTCAGAAGAAAGTGCCGCACTTCGGTGCTAACAACTACAAAGGTGGCCAGGCGATTGGTGACTTTGTGAAAACCAAATTCCCCAACGGTGCGGACATTATTTTGCTGACCGGGCAGCCGGGCTCCTCTTCCAACATTGAACGTACTAAAGGCATCCGCGACAGCCTGAAGGCCGGTGGCGAGAAATATAAGATTGTCGCCGATCAGACGGGCAACTGGATGCGTTCTGAAGGGATGCGCATCGTTGAGAGCGTTCTACCGTCGTTGCAAAAGCGTCCGCAGGTGATCCTCTCGGCTAACGACGATATGGCGTTAGGGGCTATCGAAGCATTACAGGGGCAGGGGCTGAAACCGGGCGAAGTCCTGGTGACGGGTTTTGATGCGGTGCCGGAAGCGCTGGCTCGTGTACGTGACGGCTGGATGGCGGCGACTGCGGATCAACGCCCAGGTTTTGCTGTACAGACGGCGATGAGCCAGTTGGTTGCCAGCGTGCGTGAGAAGAAAGAGATCACCGGCGCGGACTACCAGCCAACACTTATCACCAAAGCAAACCTGGAGCAGGCCGAGCGCATTAATGAGGTCGGTAACTGATTTGTCCTGGGCCGCCCGTTGTGGCGGCCCTTCTTGAAGAAGGAGCAGGTCAATGCCGCAACCTTTACTCAACGTAAGCAATCTGGCGAAAAGCTTTTCTGGCGTCTGGGCGCTGAGTAGCGCACAGCTTGACGTAGGCGTGGGCGAAATTCATGCCCTGCTGGGCGAGAACGGCGCGGGAAAATCCACGCTGCTCAAAGCGCTGGCAGGCGCGCAGCCGCAAACAAGCGGTGAAATCTGGTTCAACGGCGAAACGCTGTCGGTGGAGGATTCGCCAATAGACCGGCAAAACAAGGGCATTATTAATATCTATCAGGAATTTAACCTGCTGCCCAATATGACTATCGCAGAAAACATGTTTCTCGGGCGTGAGCCACGCAAACGTAATCTGATTGTCGATGAAAATGCCGTTAACCGGGAAGCACAGGTGATTCTGGATTACCTGCAACTGAACGTTGCACCGACCACCCCGGTGGCACGGTTAAGTGTTGCGCAGCAGCAGATGGTGGAAATCGCCCGCGCACTGACGCTCAATGCAAAACTTATCATTATGGATGAACCGTCCGCAGCCCTTAGCGATAGCGAAGTGGAAAGCCTTCACCGGGTCGTGCGTGAGCTAAAAGGCCGTGGGGTCAGCATTATTTATGTGACCCATCGTCTGCACGAAGTGTTTCAGCTATGCGATAAATTCACCGTATTTCAGGATGGCCGTTTCACGGGCACGGGGTTGGTGGCACAGACAACCGTAGAACAACTGATTCGCCTGATGGTCGGGCGTGATGTGGCATTTAACCGTCGCCCGGCCAGCGAAACCCATCATCAAGACAAACCTGTACGCCTTGCGGTAAAAGGCCTGAGCCGCGTAAAACCCCCAATGGATCCGCATGGCATCGCGCTTCACGATATCAGCTTCCACGTTCATACGGGTGAGGTGCTGGGTATCGCCGGGCTGGTGGGCGCCGGACGTACCGAAGTCGCTCGTTGCCTGTTTGGTGCAGACGGCTTCACCTCCGGTGCGTTTGTACTTGATGGTGTTCCGTACCAACCGCGAGATCCGATGCACGCGCTGGACATGGGCATCGCGCTGGTCCCCGAAGATCGCAAAAAAGAGGGCGCGGTTCTCGGTCTGTCCATTCGCGACAACCTCTCGCTCTCCTGTCTCTCCTCGTTATTACACTGGCGCTATTTTGTTAACAGCCGCAAAGAGGATGACCTCATCGAGTCTTACCGTAAGGCGTTACAGATAAAAATGGTCAATAGCGACCAGGAAGTGCGCAAGCTCTCGGGTGGCAATCAGCAAAAAGTGATCCTCGCGCGCTGCATGGCGCTCAACCCGCGTGTGCTTATCGTTGATGAGCCGACCCGCGGTATTGATGTCGGCACCAAATCAGAAGTGCATCAGGTGCTCTTTGATATGGCGAAACAGGGAGTGGCGGTGATCGTGATTTCGTCCGACCTGCCGGAAGTGATGGCCGTGTCCGACAGGATTATCACCCTAAGCGAAGGCCGGGTGACTGGCGAAATTCACGGGGATGACGCCACTGAAGAACGTCTCATGATGATGATGGCCATCAACCACAACGCCCTGAACGCGGCATAACGGAGTTCCCATGACGCAGATAGATTCCAAAACCCAGATGCCGGTGAAACGCGCCGGACGTCTTGACCTGATCGCTTTTTTCGAGCGCTTTGGGGTACTGATTTTCTTGTTCCTGCTGCTGATTTTTTTCCAGTTACAGAACAGCAACTTCCTGTCTGAACGCAATATTTTCAACATTCTGACCGAGGTTTCCATCTACGGGATCATCGCGGTGGGGATGACGTTCGTCATTCTGACTGCCGGGATAGACCTCTCCGTCGGCTCCATTCTGGCGGTATGTGCCATGACGGCGGCATATGTCATTAAAGGGGATAACTTCACCACCGTTGACCCTGACGCCTGGGGCGGATTGAGCTGGCTGATTGGTCTGGGTATCTGCCTTGGAATGGGGACGGTGATTGGTTTTCTGCACGGTCTTGGCGTGACCCGTCTGCGCCTGCCACCGTTTATCGTCACCCTTGGTGGGATGACCATCTGGCGCGGCCTGACATTAGTGGTGAACGACGGCGCGCCGATTGCCGGTTTCGATGCCGGATACCGCTGGTGGGGGCGTGGTGAACTGTTGGGGATATCGATTCCTATCTGGATCTTCGCACTGGTGGCGATTGGCGGATATCTGGCGCTGCACAAAACGCGCTGGGGACGTTTTGTCTACGCCATTGGCGGCAACCCGGAAGCGGCGCGTCTTGCCGGAGTGAACGTCAAACGTGTGTTGGTCAGCGTCTATGTCCTGATTGGCTGCCTTGCCGGGCTTGCGGGCTTTATCCTCAGCGCCCGCCTTGGCAGCGCCGAAGCGGTCGCCGGGATCTCGTTTGAGCTGCGTGTGATCGCGTCAGTGGTGATTGGCGGGACATCGCTAATGGGCGGTTATGGCCGGATTGCCGGTACCGTTATCGGCTCCATCATCATGGGCGTTCTGATTAACGGCCTGGTACTGATGAACGTGTCGGCGTACTACCAACAAATTATAACGGGGCTGATTATCGTGCTGGCTGTTGCTTTTGACACCTATGCCAAGAGCCGCCGTGGCGCATTGTGAGGGAACAAAACATGAAAGACGTACGCATTGGACTAATCGGTACCGGGTACATCGGCAGAGCACATGCCATTGCTTATGCTCAGGCGCCAACCGTATTCAACCTGCGCGGGAAACTGGTGCGCGAAATGGTGGCGGAAGTGACGCCAGAACTTGCAAAGCAACGGGCGCAGGCCTTTGGTTTTAACCGTTCAACCGGTGACTGGCGCGAGCTGGTGGCGGATCCGAACATTGATGTCGTGGATATCTGCTCGCCGAACCATCTGCACAAAGAGATGGCGCTGGCGGCCATCGCTCACGGCAAACATGTCTATTCGGAAAAACCGTTGGCACTTAATGCCCATGACGCGCGTGAAATGGTGGAAGCCGCAAAACACGCCGGTGTGAAAACGCTGGTGGGGTTTAACTACATGAAAAATCCGACGGCCACGTTAGCCAAAGAGATTATCGCCCGGGGTGAAATCGGTGAGGTCATCCATTTTTACGGCACGCACAACGAAGATTACATGGCCGACCCTCTTTCCCCGATTCACTGGCACTGCTTTAAGGAAACGGCCGGGCTGGGGGCTCTGGGGGATTTAGCCGCGCATATCGTCAATATGGCGCACTACCTGGTCGGCGAGATTGAACAGGTGTGCGGCGATTTAAAAATCGTTGTCCCTGAACGCCCGGCGCACGCCGGTACATTGCGGATGGTCGCGGTAGAGAATGAAGACCAGGCGCATGCGATGGTGCGTTTTGCCGGAGGCGCGCAGGGTGTGATTGAAACTTCCCGAGTGGCCTGTGGACGCAAAATGGGGCTGTCGTACGTGATAACCGGCACCAAAGGGACCATCAGTTTTACCCAGGAGCGTATGGCAGAACTCAAGCTGTATCTGCACGACGACCCGGTGAATCGTCAGGGTTTTCGCACGCTGCTGGTGGGGCCAGCGCATCCAGAATACGCCGCGTTTTGCCTCGGGGCAGGGCATGGCATTGGCTTTAACGATCAGAAAACGGTGGAAGTTCGCGACCTGGTGGATGGCATCGCCGCCGATGCGCCCCTGTGGCCGGACTTCGAAGAGGGCTGGAAGGTGTCGCGCGTGCTTGACGCTATCGCTCTTTCTCACCGTGAAGGCCGCTGGCTGAACGTGATTGATATTGTCTGACGAGGGTTCAACGTGGAAAAACAGTTTGATGTGATATGCATGGGCCGGGTCGCCGTTGACCTCTACAGCCAGCAAATTGGTGCGCGACTTGAGGATGTGTCGAGTTTTGCCAAATACCTTGGCGGCTCGTCGGGTAACGTGGCTTACGGTACGGCGCGCCAGGGATTGCGTTCATCCATGCTGGCCCGTGTCGGCGACGAGCACATGGGGCGCTTCCTGCGCGAGGAGCTCAACCAGGTGGGCTGCGACACCAGCCATCTGATCACCGATAAAGACCGCCTGACGGCGCTGGTGCTGCTCGGAATTAAGGATCAGGACACCTTTCCGCTGATTTTCTACCGTGACAACTGTGCCGATATGGCGATTGTCGCAAGCGATGTGGACGAGGCATACATCGCCTCTTCACGAAGCCTTGCCATCACCGGGACGCATCTTTCACACCCGCAAACCCGCAATGCGGTGCTGACGGCGTTGAAGTATGCCCGTCGCCACGGTGTGCGCACGGTACTGGATATTGATTATCGCCCGGTACTGTGGGGGCTGACTTCGCTGGGAGATGGTGAGACGCGCTTTATTGCCGCAGACCAGGTGACTCGCGAGCTGCAAGAGGTGCTGCACCTTTTTGACGTCGTGGTCGGCACCGAAGAGGAGTTTCATATTGCCGGTGGCAGCACCGATACCTTGCAAGCGCTCGGCCGCGTACGCCAGGTCAGCCAGGCCGTCCTTGTGTGCAAGCGCGGTGCGCTGGGCTGTTCGGTCTATACCGGGGAGATCCCATCACAGCTTGATGATGGCCTGACCGTCACAGGTGTGCGGGTGGGCGTGCTCAATGTGCTGGGAGCCGGGGATGCCTTTATCTCCGGGCTGCTGCGCGGCTATCTTAATGACGAAGGCTGGGAGCAGGCCTGTCGCTACGCCAATGCCTGCGGTGCGCTGGTGGTATCGCGCCATGGTTGTGCGCCCGCCATGCCGAGCAAAATCGAACTCGATGATTATCTCTCGCGCGCAAGCGAGGTACCGCGTCCCGATCTCGACGCGCGTCTTAACCACCTGCATCGGGTAACCACCCGCCGCCGCGAGTGGCCGGAACTGTGCGTGATGGCTTTCGATCATCGCAGCCAACTTGAAGAGATGGCACTGCAGTGTGGTGCCAGCCTGAAACGCATACCGACGCTGAAAACACTCATCCTGAAAGCCAGCCGTGAAGCGGCTGAACGCGCCAATCTTGAGGGGAAAGCCGGGCTGCTGTGCGACGGCACCTTCGGTCAGGACGCATTGAATTCGATAACAGGAGAGGGCTGGTGGATTGGGCGGCCCATTGAGCTGCCAGGCTCACGTCCGCTGGAAATGGAGCATGGCAACATCGGCACTCAGCTGATCAGCTGGCCGCAGGAACATGTGGTGAAATGCCTGGTTTTCTTCCATCCGGAAGATGCGCACGGTTTGCGCCTGGAGCAAGAGCAAAAAGTAGCTGAGGTCTATCACGCCTGTTGCCAGTCAGGGCATGAGCTGTTGCTGGAGGTGATTTTGCCTGCCGGGATGCCTGCTCGCGACGATCTCTATCTGCGAGCCGTCTCCCGTTTCTACAACCTGGGGATTTACCCCGACTGGTGGAAACTGCCGCCGCTTGCCTCTGACAGTTGGTCGGCGCTGAGTGAAATCATTGAACGCAGGGACCCGCACTGCCGCGGCGTCGTTATTCTCGGGCTCGATGCGCCAGCGGAACAGCTTCGCATCGGGTTTAAAGCGGTAGCCGATCACCCTCTGGTGAAAGGGTTCGCCGTCGGTCGCACACTGTTTGGCGATGCCTCCCTCGCATGGCTGAAACATGACATCAACGATGCGCAGTTCGTCGCGCGTATTCGGGACAACTATCTACAGCTTATCGCCTGGTGGCGCGAGCGTGGGCAAGCATAATTCAGGAGAAGACTATGACTGTGCAATTAGGTATTAACCCACTGACATGGACCAACGACGATCTTCCATCACTGGGTGCTGAAACATCGCTTGAGACCTGTTTGAGCGAAGGTAAACAAGCCGGTTTTGCAGGTTTTGAATTGGGCAACAAATTCCCACGTGAAGCGCGCCTGCTGGGGCCGATTCTGCAAAGCCACAACCTGCAACTGGTGTCTGGTTGGTACTCGGGCCGCTTGCTGGAGCGCAGCGTGGAGGAGGAGATTGCCGCCGTACAGCCGCATCTGACGCTACTGCGTGAACTGGGGGCTAAGGTGTTGGTGTTTGCCGAAGTCAGCCATTGCATCCACGGCGAGCAGCAAACCCCCGTACATCTGCGCCCGCGTTTTCCGCAGGAACGTTGGGCGGAATATGGCGAGAAGCTGACCGCATTCGCGCGCTACACCCAGCAGCAGGGTGTGCAGATTGCCTATCACCACCATATGGGCACGGTGATTGAATCCGCTGAGGATGTCGACAATCTGATGACTCACACCGGTGAGGAAGTGGGACTGTTGCTGGATACCGGCCACCTGACTTTTGCCGGGGCCGACCCGCTACGGGTTGCGCAGCGTTGGGCTTCGCGCATTAATCACGTCCACTGCAAAGATGTGCGTGCTGAAGTGTTAGCGGAGGTCAAAAACCGTAAAACCAGCTTCCTCGATGCCGTACTCAACGGTGTCTTCACCGTACCTGGCGACGGCTGTGTCGATTACGAGCCGATCATGTCACTGCTCAAAGAGCACCATTATCAGGGCTGGTTAGTGGTGGAAGCCGAGCAGGATCCGGCTATAGCGCATCCACTGACGTATGCAACGCTCGGTTATAACAATCTGAGCCGCTTTGCACGTCACGCCGGGCTTATCTAAGGAGGTCATATGTCGCGTTTATTATCGCGCTGGCAGTCGCCGGATGCACAAGGACGCACGCAATGTGTCACGCCGGAGCGTGCGGGCTGGGGCTATGTTGGCTTTGAGGTTTTTGAGCTAACCGAAGGGCAGCAACTGAACTTGCCTGCGGTGAGCGAAGAGCGCTGTCTGGTGTTAGTGGCCGGACGGGCTTCCATCAGTACATCGACGGCAAACTTTGCTGATATCGGTGAAAGGATGAGCCCGTTTGAGCGTAAAAAACCGTGGGCGGTCTACGTCACGCCCGGCGAAAGCGTGCATGTGCAGGCGCTGACCCGCATTGAGTTGGCGGTGTGCGCAGCACCTGGCAAAGGAACCTGGCCGACCCGGCTTATCGCACCGCAGGATATTAACGCTGAAGCCCGCGGTAAGGGGCATAACCAGCGCTATGTACACAATATTCTGCCGGAGGATCAGGCAGCCGATAGCCTGCTTGTAGTGGAAGTCTGGACGAACGAAGGATGCACCAGTTCGTATCCCAGCCATAAACACGACACCGACAATCCGCCGCAGGAAACCTACCTTGAGGAGACCTATTATCATCGCCTCAACCCGGTGCAGGGATTCTGCATGCAGCGCGTCTATACCGATGACCGGAAGCTCGATGAGTGTATGGCTGTCTACAATCGCGATGTGGTGATGGTGCCAAAAGGGTATCACCCGGTGGCAACGATGGCGGGGTACGACAGTTACTACCTCAACGTGATGGCCGGGCCGGTACGCAAATGGATGTTTACTTGGGAAGCGGATCACGCATGGATTAATCATGATTATCCGCGAGAGTAAACCGTGGGATCGGTAAGCCTCTCAGGTTTTCCGTTCACCCGTACGACTGGTTATCTCTGTCACCACAGCTCACGGTGAACGTGCCAGGAGGATTACGCCATCCTCCTGGCAACCTCGGCGCCCGGTTTTAAATTGCCGCTACGCGGTAAACCCCAGCTTATCCCCAACGTTCAGGGTCGTTCGCGATTCGGTTATTCGTCACATCCCTGTGACGAACCACTTCGTGGCCAACGTAAACGTTGCTCAAAAATGTTCCTAACATTTTTGTCCGACGATCGCTCACTGGCGTGGTTCCCGACCACGCCACCCTGACTTTTGGGCAACGCTGGAGCAATTTATACCGGGAACAAAGTCAACACCGGTTGGGCTTTTGACTGTGTGTTTTGATGTTGACCTTTGAGTCCGGCATAAATCGCCTTCATTTTTACTTTAACGGACGGGTCACGTCGTCGGGAACGACGTGAGGTTGTGATCGCCGGGAGCGAATCACAACCGACCCAGGACGGTGAAGGAAAAATGGAGGTCCCCGCGCAGCGGCGATTTAGAGCCGGGAGCCGGGATTATCAAGGGTGCCGCGGCGGCACCCTTGATACGTTCACCGGTTCGGTGGCCACATAAAACGGAAGACTTCGAGTGAACGGAACCTTCACAAATTCCAATATAAACCCCTCACTCTCATCTCAAATATGTGACTAAGAGAAAAAAGGCGATTGCTCAGATTGCCCCTCAAAACTCGACACTTACTTTATTGCTGTGTTTCCAATGCTGCCCGCTTTTTAACCGAGCAATCGGTAATTCACAATCGGAGGGAAATAACAGAAATTTTAGTTATTCCCACCAACCTTAATTTAACCTTAATTTATTCACTTAAAACAGTTAACCCCTCCTCATTTCCCACAGATGACTGAAAGATGAAAGGATTCTTGCAGTTATGTGAATAAGTGACAAATTTGAGACATCTGTCACTTATTTAAATCAGGCAAATTTATTTATCCCAACCTCCCCATTCTTAATATTGAGCTAAGAAAACTTTGTTAGGTTGTTTTTAATTTAGCTGCGGTTTAGATAGCAGCTTGTTGAATCAGTCATGTTGTACTTTTATTTATATTATTTATTACATGATGAATGCCTTCATGCGTTTTCTTAATGGGCGAATCACGATGTGGACAACGTTTATGCTGTGCTTGCCAATGATGGGATTATCCAATGAGTGAATTTCTACCGTTCTCGCGTCCCGCTATGGGGCCAGAAGAGCTGTCCGCTGTTAGTGAAGTTTTGCAATCAGGCTGGATAACCACAGGGCCAAAGAATCAGCTGCTTGAACAAGCATTTTGCGAACTGACCGGGAATAAACACGCGATAGCCGTCAGTTCCGCCACGGCGGGGATGCACGTCGCTTTGATGGCGTTGGGAATACAGGCGGGTGATGAGGTGATAACACCTTCGCTGACCTGGGTTTCGACCCTGAATATGATTGTGCTGCTGGGCGCTGAGCCGGTGATGATCGACGTTGACCGCGACACGCTGATGGTGACCGCAGAAAGTATTGAGGCCGCGATAACCCCGCGTACTCGCGCAATTATTCCGGTCCATTATGCCGGTGCGCCAGTGGACATTGACGCTATCCGCGCGGTAGGTGAGCGCCACGGTATTCCAGTGATTGAAGACGCGGCACATGCTGCTGGAACCTGGTACAAAGGCAAACATGTGGGTGACCGTGGGACGGCAATATTCTCGTTCCACGCCATTAAAAACATGACCTGTGCCGAAGGTGGATTGATTGTCACTGACGATGAATCGTTCGCAAACAAGATGCGGAGCCTGAAGTTTCATGGTTTAGGCGTTGACGCCTTTGACAGGCAAACGCTCGGACGTGCGCCTCAGGCTGAGGTGATTAGCCCAGGTTATAAATACAATCTTGCCGATATTAACGCGGCCATCGCGTTGGTGCAGTTAAAAAAACTGGAACAAAATAATGCACGCCGCACCGAAATAGCCGAGCGTTATCTGGCTGAACTGGTGAACACGCCTTATTTACCCCTTATCCACCCAAACTGGGCGCATAAACACGCCTGGCATCTTTTTATTATTCGTGTTGATGAAGCTCGCTGCGGTATTTCCCGTAATGATCTTATGGATGCTTTGAAAGCAAAAGGGATTGGCACCGGTTTGCACTTCCGCGCCGCCCACACCCAGAAATATTATCGCGAACGCTACCCGGCACTCTCTTTACCTGAAACCGAATGGAACAGTGAACGTATTTGTTCCATTCCTTTATTCCCAACGATGACGGATGACGATGTCACTCGCGTGATTACAGCCTTACGCGAAGTGGCAGGAAAATAATATGACCAAACCCGAAGCCATTCACAAAGTGTCTGTGGTGATCCCGGTTTATAACGAGCAGGAAAGTTTGCCCGAACTGATCAGACGGACAACGGCTGCCTGCGAAACCCTGGGAAAAGATTATGAAATTCTGCTGGTAGATGATGGCAGCAGTGACAATTCTGCGGACATGTTAAGCGATGCGGCCGAAGCGCCGGGCAGCCATATTGTTGCCGTCTTGCTCAACCGAAATTATGGGCAACACAACGCGATTATGGCGGGCTTTAGCCACGTCACCGGAGATTTAATCGTCACGCTCGATGCGGATTTGCAAAACCCGCCAGAAGAAATCCCACGCCTGGTGGCAAAAGCCGATGAGGGCTACGACGTGGTCGGCACCGTGCGTCAGAACCGTCAGGATACCTGGTTCCGTAAACGCGCATCACGCCTGATTAACCGCCTGATCCAGAGCACCACCGGTAAAGCGATGGGCGACTACGGCTGCATGTTGCGCGCCTATCGCCGCCATATTATCGACGCGATGCTCAACTGCCACGAACGCAGCACGTTTATCCCGATCCTTGCCAACACGTTTGCCCGTAAAGCCACTGAGATCCCAGTACATCACGCCGAACGCGAGTTTGGTGATTCGAAATACAGCTTTATGCGCCTGATCAATCTGATGTACGACCTGGTCACCTGCCTGACGACCACGCCGCTGCGCATGCTCAGCGTATTCGGCAGCATCATCGCGGTAATGGGATTTGCGCTTTCGGTACTGCTGGTGGTTTTACGCCTTGCTTTCGGGCCGCAATGGGCGGCGGAAGGGGTGTTCATGCTCTTTGCCGTCCTGTTTATGTTTATCGGTGCGCAGTTTGTCGGCATGGGGCTGCTCGGTGAATACATTGGCCGTATTTACACCGATGTCCGCGCCCGCCCTCGTTACTTTATTCAACGCGTCGTTAGCCATGATGTTAGCCGCGATCCCGTTTCAACTTCTTCAGAGGAAAATCATTAATGAAAGCTGTCGTTTTTGCTTATCACGACATGGGGTGCGCGGGCGTTAACGCACTGGTCGCCGCCGGTTATGACATTGCCGCGATTTATACCCATCCTGATTCACCTGCTGAAAACCATTTCTTTGGCTCAGTGGCGCGAACGGCTGCGGAACACGGCATTCCGGTGTATGCCCCGGATGACGTGAATCATCCGCTGTGGGTTGACCGCATTCAGTCGGCTCAGCCTGATGTGATTTTCTCTTTCTACTACCGCAACTTGCTGTGCGATGAAATTTTAAATAGCGCATCCGTTGGCGCATTTAATTTGCACGGTTCGGCTTTGCCTGCATATCGTGGTCGTGCTCCGCTGAATTGGGTACTGGTGAATGGCGAAACTGAAACCGGCGTCACTCTGCACCGCATGGTTAAACGTGCCGATGCAGGTGCGATCGTGGCACAAAACCGGGTGAAGATTACCCCGGAAGACACGGCATTAACGCTGCACCATAAACTGACTAAGGCGGCGTCTGACTTACTGGAAGACATCCTGCCCGTTATCAAAACCGGGCATTTCCCCCAGTTCGAACAAGACCACACGAAAGCTACCGTGGTTGGCCGCAGGACACCGCAGGATGGCTGCATCAGCTGGCAATCAACCGCCAGTGAAATTAATAACCTGGTACGCGCGGTTACTGACCCGTGGCCTGGTGCCTTTAGCTACGTCGGTGGCAGCAAATTCATCGTCTGGAAAGCGCGCGTGCTGGAAGGTTTGCAGGCAGCGAAAGCGGGAACCGTGCTGTCTGCGAGTCCGTTAGTGATTGCCACCGGCGGCGGTGCGCTGGAAATCCTGACCGGGCAAACCGAAAATGGCGTTTACATGCAGGGTTCACAACTGGCACAAAGCCTCGGTCTGGTGGCGGGCGCATTGCTCAGCAGCCAACCGGCCTCTGTCATAAAACGCCGCACCCGGGTGTTAATCCTCGGCGTGAACGGGTTTATCGGTAACCACCTGACTGAGCGTCTGTTGCAGGACGATAACTTTGAAGTTTTCGGCCTGGATATTAGCTCTGATGCAATCAGCCGTTTCATTGGCAATGCGCGATTCCACTTTGTGGAAGGGGACATCAGCATTCACTCCGAGTGGATTGAATATCACATCAAGAAATGCGACGTGGTTCTGCCGCTGGTGGCGATTGCCACGCCAATTGAATATACCCGCAATCCGCTACGCGTGTTTGAGCTGGATTTCGAGGAAAACCTGAAGATTATTCGTGACTGCGTGAAGTATCAAAAACGCATTATCTTCCCGTCTACTTCCGAAGTGTACGGCATGTGCACCGACAAAGTTTTCGATGAAGATAACTCGAACCTGATTGTCGGGCCTATCAACAAACAACGCTGGATTTACTCGGTTTCCAAGCAGCTTCTTGACCGCGTGATTTGGGCATACGGCGAGAAAGAGGGGTTACGCTTTACGCTGTTCCGTCCGTTTAACTGGATGGGGCCACGCCTGGATAACCTGAATGCGGCGCGTATCGGCAGCTCGCGCGCTATTACACAGTTGATTCTCAACCTGGTAGAAGGATCACCGATTAAGCTGATTGACGGTGGCCGCCAAAAACGTTGCTTCACGGATATCAGCGACGGTATCGAAGCGCTGTTCCGCATCATTGAAAACAAAAACAGCAACTGCGACGGGCAAATCATCAATATCGGCAACCCGGATAACGAAGCGAGCATTAAAGAACTGGCTGAAATGCTGTTGGCAAGCTTTGAAAAACACCCATTGCGCAGCCACTTCCCGCCGTTTGCTGGCTTCCGCGAAGTGGAAAGCAGCACCTATTACGGCAAAGGTTATCAGGACGTGGAACACCGTAAACCGAGCATTCGTAATGCCCAGCGCTTGCTAAACTGGACTCCTGGGGTCGAGATGGAAAAAACCATCGACGAAACGCTGGATTTCTTCCTGAAAACAGTTGAACTGACGGAACCTCAGGCATGAGAAAAGTTGGCCTGCGCATTGATGTAGATACATGGCGGGGCACCCAGCAAGGGGTTCCGCATCTTCTTGAGATCTTAAGTTTGCACAGTATTCAGGCCACATTTTTCTTCAGTGTTGGCCCGGATAATATGGGCCGACATTTGTGGCGGCTGGTGAAGCCACAGTTTCTGTGGAAGATGCTGCGCTCAAAAGCAGCATCGCTCTACGGTTGGGATATTTTACTGGCCGGCACCGCATGGCCGGGCCGTAAAATCGGTGAGGGAAACGCGGAGATCATTTCAGCCGCGGCGGATCACCACGAAGTGGGCTTGCACGCCTGGGACCATTTTGCCTGGCA
This sequence comes from Buttiauxella sp. A111, assembly GCF_014189855.1. Classification (GTDB taxonomy): domain Bacteria; phylum Pseudomonadota; class Gammaproteobacteria; order Enterobacterales; family Enterobacteriaceae; genus Buttiauxella; species Buttiauxella selenatireducens. Next base: position 27,218 of record NZ_BJFN01000009.1, on the reverse strand, counting down.
AACCTGGGCGGGTGTCTGGGATAACGCGCATCTGGAAAAACAAATCCGCCTCGGGCTTGATACGTTAAGCGCGATCATCGAACAACCGGTGACGTGCTCAGCCGTTGCCGGATGGCGTGCTGATCAGCGTGTGGTGCGGGCGAAGGAGTCGTTTGGTTTTACCTACAATAGCGATTGCCGGGGTACCGCGCCGTTTCGTCCGTTATTACCCGACGGCAGTATCGGGACGGTGCAAATACCGGTGACGCTTCCCACCTGGGATGAAGTGATTGGCCCAGACGTCAGCCGTGAAGGTTACAACCGTTTTATCCTGGATCGCATCAAGCAAGATACGGGAACCCCGGTGTACACCATTCACGCCGAAGTGGAGGGGATTGTCATGCGCCGGGACTTTAGTCAATTGCTGACCCTGGCCGCGCAGGAAGGTATTCAGTTCTGCCCGTTAAGCGAATTGTTACCGGAAGATTTATCCACTTTACCGCTAGGTAAAGTGGTGCGCGATGTGATCCCTGGCCGTGAAGGGTGGTTAGGTTGCCAACAGAACATTAAGAGTTAAACGGATGAAATTAGTCAAATATTCGGTGGTTCTGTTATTAGGTTTTGCTCTGCTTTACCTGCTCCCCCTCGAGTTTCGCGCCCTGTGGCAGCCGGATGAAACCCGCTATGCGGAAATCAGCCGCGAGATGCTGGCGGCAGGAAACTGGATAGTGCCGCACTTTCTGGATGTGCGTTATTTCGAAAAGCCGGTGGCGGGCTACTGGATAAACAACATCAGTCAGTTAATTTTTGGCCATAACAACTTCGCGGTGCGGTTTGGTTCGGTCTTTTCTATTACGTTAAGCGCGCTGATGGTGTCGTGGTTGGCGTTTCGTTTGTGGCGCGATAAAACCGTCGCCGTCATGTCGGGTGTGATTTTCCTGACCTGTCTGCTGGTTTATGGTGTGGGCTCTTACGCCGTGCTCGACCCGATGATCACGCTGTGGCTGGTGGCCGCAATGTGCAGTTTTTGGCTTGGGGCGAATGCGCAAACGACAGCGGGAAAGGCGGGCGGCTATATTCTGCTGGGACTTGCCTGCGGAATGGGCGTCATGACCAAAGGTTTCCTTGCGCTGGCTGTGCCTGTGCTGGGCGTATTGCCGTGGGTAATTGCTCAGAAACGCTGGAAAGAGGTTCTGCTGTTTGGGCCGCTGGCGGTTATCAGCGCCACGCTGATTACGTTGCCGTGGGCGCTGGCTATCGCTAAAGCGGAACCTGATTTCTGGCACTACTTCTTCTGGGTTGAGCATATTCAGCGTTTCGCAGAAAAAGATGCTCAGCATAAAGCGCCATTCTGGTACTACATACCGTTCCTGATTGCCGGGTGTTTGCCATGGCTGGCGCTGCTGCCTGGCGCATTAAAACGCGGCTGGCAGGAGCGCAAAATTGAAAGCGGCTCGCTTTATCTGCTGGGTTGGGTAGTCATGCCGTTGCTGTTCTTTAGCATCGCGAAAGGAAAGCTGCCGACCTACATTCTGCCGTGTTTTGCTCCTCTGGCTATTCTGCTGGCACGCCATGCCACGCAGTTGCTGGCCCAGTCGCGGACGTTGAAAATCAATAGCTGGATTAACATGATTTTTGGCGGAGTCTGCACGTTGGTGGTGCTGATAGGGCTGGCACCGTGGGGCGTGGCAAAGCATCCGGTTTATGCCAATCATGAAGTGCTGAAGGTGATTCAGGCGAGCGTTGCGTTTCTGGTGTGGGCGCTGGTGGGCTACCTCACGTTGCGTAATAACAACAGGCTCTGGCAGTGGGCGGCGTTATGTCCACTTGGCCTGGCGTTGTTAGTGGGCGGCGTTATCCCTGACAAAGTTATCGATTCCAAACATCCGCAGGTCTTTATCGACGTGGTACGTCCGGAACTCGAAAGCAGCCGCTACATTCTTGCCGATAGCGTAGGCGTGGGCGCAGGTATTGCCTGGGAATTAAAGCGTAGTGATATCACGATGTACGCCAAACCCGGTGAGCTGAATTATGGCCTGACTAATTTTGATGATGCAAAGGACAACCTGGTTTCCCGTGAGGATTTCGCCCGTTGGCTGTCGGTTCATCGTAAAGAGGGGAATGTCTCGCTGGTGATGCTACTGTCGAAAGATAAACTGCCGGAAGACCACTCTGTACCTGAGCCCGATCAACTTTATCGTAAAGGGCGCTTCGTGCTCTTCTTCTACGAAAAAACACCATGAGTTATCTGTTGATTATGCTGGCCAGCCTGCTGAGTTGCGGCGGCCAGCTTTGCCAGAAGCAGGCCACCTGGAAACGAGGCAGGCGGCATTTATTGGGCTGGCTGGCGTTCAGTGTTGTGCTGCTCGGCTGCGCCATGCTGCTGTGGTTGCTGGTTTTACAGCGTGTACCGGTCAGCGTTGCTTATCCGATGCTTAGCCTTAATTTTATCTTTATTACGCTTGCTGCCCGTTTTATCTGGCATGAGCCCATTTCCCTGCGGCATGGGTTGGGCGTGGTGCTGATTATTGCCGGGATCTCCATCCTCGGAGGGGCTGCCTGATGGGATACTTCTGGGCATTGATGAGCGTGCTGTTAGTCAGTTGCGCTCAGCTCATTATGAAATGGGCGATGATGACGTTGCCTCTGGTTAACCGACCCCATGAACTGCTAACGGCATTTTTAGCCCTCAGCCCTGGTGCTGTGGCGCTGTTGGTTGGCCTGTTTGCATATGTTTGTTCGATGGGCTGCTGGTTTCTGGCGTTGCGCCGAGTGGCGTTGAGTAAAGCCTATCCGTTGCTCAGTTTAAGCTACGTGCTGGTGTGGGCTGCCGCGATCTGGCTGCCGTGGTTGCATGAAGGTTTTAGTATGGGGAAATTGGTTGGGGTCGGCGTCATTTTTCTTGGTTTGTTATTGATCAGCATTCCTGACAAAAAACGTTAAATTTGCCGCTACTGCATAGCCTCTTCGAGAGTATCGAGTAAGTAAGCCAGATGCAGAGTGATATCAAAAACATTGAATAGCAGTAAACCCCAGACACCAGACATTAAAACAATCAGGCTAGCTAAGAACCAGTAAAACATACATTTTTTCATTCTATTAGGCAGTGCATAACGTTATAACAAACTCTTTGCAGGATGTTACGTCATGTTTTGTAAAATGAATCTATAGATTTTAATAAGTGGGGTGAATGTCATGGTTGAAGCCTGCGAGGCAACCGCTTTTAGCGGTTGCCTCTTATTTTCAGGCTTTGGGTTTTCAGGCTTTTGGGAAAATCCAGACATGTTGCTTTGGTAACGCCAGATGGCAATGTTGCGGGTCACGAACCTCGCGGCCGTAAGCCCGGATAACAAAATCGTCGCCTGAAGTACGGAACAGATATTCCCAGCGGTCGCCGAGATACATGCTGGTCAATAGTGGCAATTCAAGTTGATTTTCTCCCGGGCCGTCCACCAGTTCCACACGCTCAACGCGGATAACGGCGGTGCCTTCCTGGCTGACCTGTACGCCTGCTCCTGCCTGTCCCCAAAGACTCCAACCCTTTCCTTCAATGCGGGCAAAGCCATCGCGAACCTCCGTCACTTTGCCGTGCAAGCGGTTGTTGCTCCCCATGAACTCGGCGGTAAACAGGGTTTTTGGTGAGCCGTACATTTCCTGCGGCGTACCTTGTTGTTCTATTTTGCCGTTGTTAAGCAGCAGAATGCGGTCAGAAATCGCCATTGCTTCGTTCTGGTCGTGCGTCACCATCAGCGCCGATAAACCGAGTTTAATAATCAGTTCGCGCAGGAAGACACGGGCTTCCTCGCGTAACTTAGCATCGAGATTCGACAGCGGTTCATCAAGCAGGATAACCGGTGGGTTGTAAACCAGTGCCCGGCCAATCGCCACGCGCTGTTGCTGCCCACCCGAAAGCTGATACGGATGGCGCTTGCCAAGATGCCCGAGGCCAAGTTGATCCAGCACCGCCTGCACTCGCTGGGCGATTTCAGCGGTCGGCACTTTGCGTAGTTTCAGCGGGTAGGCGACATTCTCAAACACGGTTTTGTGCGGCCATAACGCGTAGGACTGAAACACCAGCCCGAGATTACGTTCCTCGGCAGGAATTTCACTGCGCGGTGTGCCGTCATACACTTTGTTGTTGCCAATGGTAATGGCACCCTGCGTCGGCTTTTCAAGGCCTGCGACGGCCCGCAGCAACGTGGTTTTTCCGCTACCGGAAGGCCCGAGCAACGACACCACTTCGCCGCGTTTCAAATTCATCGAAACGCCTTTTAGCACCGGGTTGTCGCCGTAGGTTAAATGAAGATTGTCGACCGATAATTCAATCATGTAATTTGACTCCGAAGCGAAGGGCAATACCCAGACCTACCACCACCAGCAGGATGTTAATAAACGAGAGCGCTGCGACAATATCAATGGCACCTGCGGCCCACAGGGACACCAGCATCGAGCCGATGGTTTCGGTTCCCGGTGAAAGCAAGTACACACCCGTTGAATATTCACGTTCGAAAATCAGGAACATCAGCAGCCATGAACCAATCAGGCCGTAGCGCGATAACGGGATGGTGACGTGGCGAGTGATTTGCCCGCGAGTGGCCCCGGTGCTGCGCGCGGCTTCTTCAAGCTCCGGCCCAACTTGCAGTAGCGTTGAGGAGATGAGTCGTAAGCCGTATGCCATCCACACCACGGTGTACGCCAGCCAGACGCTGAAAATAGTGCTGCGTAATGACCGTAACCAGACCACCAGATTATCCCGCAGCCATTGCGACCACGGCATTCCGGAAAGCCAGCCAGATTTAAGCGCGCTATCGAGCCACATTGGCAGGAACAGGAACACCCACAAGAATGCCAGGCCGGCCAACAGACCTGGAACCGCACGAGGCACGAGCACGCTGTAATCCAGAAAACGCGTAACGTTGTCAGGTTTGCGATGCATGGCGATACCGATAAACAGGTAACAGGCCACGGCGAGTGCGCCGCCGATAACTCCAATCGCCATGGAGTTGATGATGGCGCGCAGCAGATTAGGTTGTTCCCAGATATTGCGGAACGTATTGAGCGACAGCTCATCCCAAAGGGAAACCCCAACGCCCCAGTTGGAGATAAAAGCACGCAGCACGACACCAATTAATGGAACGCCAATGGTCACCGTCAGCCAGAATGCGACCACCGCACCCGCCACCCAGCGCCATTTCCCCAGCGGCAATGCACGCGCCTGCGACGCTTTACCTTTGACTGTGACGAAGCGGTTGGCGGTGCGCATCAGGCGGCGTTGTAACATCACAAGCGGAATAGTGATGCAAATCAGCACCACAGCAACCGCGGCCATCAAGTGATACGACGGCGTGCCGAGCTTATTGGTCAACTGATACAAATAAGTCGCCAGCACCATGTTGCCTTCAGGATCACCGAGCACCAGCATCAGCCCGAACACTTCCAGACCGAGGAAGAACAGCAAAACCGAAGCATAGAGAATCGACGGGCGCACCATGGGCAAACTGACTGCCGTCATTACCTGTAACGGCGATGCCCCGGCGATACGCGCCGCTTCTTCAACATCGGAACCCACGCTACGCAGCGCAGAAGAGATGTATAGATAGGCGTGCGGAACGTGTGTCAGGCCCGCGATAACCACGATGCTCGACATGTCGTAGATGTTCCACGGCACGAAACCGAGAACCGACTGCGCCCACAGCGAGAAGAAGCCTACTGGACCTGCGGCGACCACGTAGCCAAACCCCAGAACCATCGGTGAGACAAAAATGGGCACCAGGATCAGCGGCTCAATCAGACGTCGGCCGGGTAAATCGGTGCGCACCATCAGAAACGCCAGAATCCCGCCAAGCGGAATGGCAATAATCACCAGTCCGAATGCCAGAATAAAACCACTTTTCAGCGCTTTGTAGAAATCAGGATCGGTAAAAATAAACCCGAAGGATTCGAGGCTCCACTCTTTTGACGGCGCAAAGAATGGCGCGGAAAGAAAACTTTGGATAACGATGAACGAGAGTGGAATGTAGATAACGAGCGCGGTTATCAACACCACAACACCGCGCGGCAGGCTCTGCCACTTTCTGAGTAATGGACTCATACAACTTCCCTTCGGTTAGGAATCCACAGGTAAGTGGTTCGGGTGAGCGAGTGCGGTCAACGCACTCGCAGCTTGAAGGATGACGGGTAAATTATTTCTGAGCAGCTTCACGCCACTGCTTGATGTAATCGAGACGCTTTTTAGGTTGCAGATACTCAAGCAGGCTTTCATCGACCGGGATAGGTTTGAGCGCACTGCCTAACATTTTGGTCATGCCATCAATATCGTTTTTGCCTTCGATATCGTTGCGGATGGACGGGATATCAGCCTGATTTGCCAGAATACTCTGCCCTTTATCAGACAGCACATAGTCCAGCCACAGTTTCGCAGCGTTGCCGTTTTGCGCTTGCTGACTGATGAAAGAAACGCGTGACAACACCAGGGTGTAATCCTTTGGATAAGAGATGCCGAGCGAAGGATCGGTTTTCGCGCGGGCTTCTGCGTATGAGCCAAGAATGTTAAAGCCAATCAGGTTTTCGCCGGATGACACGCGTTCCATCATGGTGCCGGTAGATGACTGCACCGCTAACCCACCTTTGGCGACGTCAGCCAGCGTTTTGAAATAGTTAGGATCGGCTTTGGAGTCCTGAACGGAAAGCATAAAGCCCAGGCCCGATTTCTCGATATCGTAGGTGGTAACTTTTTTGCTGAACTTGTCGGTCTGGCTGGCAATCAGCTTCGCCAGTGCGCTATGGGAATCAGGCACTTCGCCTGCCGGAATCAAACGTTTGTTATAGATAAACACCACCGGTTCGTAGGTTGTACCGTAGGCCTTATCCTTCCACATTGCCCATTTTGGCAACTGGCTCTGTTCAGGGGATTTATATTCTTGCGCATAGTCCACCGCCAGTTTCAGCGCGGTGTCCATTGAAGAGCTCCAGACCACGTCGCCACTGTTGCCACCCGCGGCTTGTTCGCTGATATAACGGTTGTACAGTTCGGTACTGTTCATGTCGTTATATTCAACTTTTATTCCCGGATAAGCCGCTTCAAACCCTTGAATAAGCGGGCCTGCGGCTTTTGTGTCGGTCGTGGAATAGATAACCACTTTCCCTTCTTTGGTCGCAGCATCGACGACTTTTTGATAGTCGGCCGGGTAGCCTTGCGGTAGAGCAGACATTGCAGATGAAGACATAAGGACAGCGGCAGTAATCAGAGAGATGCGTAATTTATTCGACATTATTTTTAACCTTCTAGTTACATTTGAGAAACTAAAGGTAAACATAACGCAAGCCATCTTTCAGGCAATGGGGGGATTTTTATATCTTTCTGAATTGTGATTCGGGGCTTTTTCCAGGCAATTAACACCATTAACACCACGGAAAGTGTTTTCAATCGGACCCCAAAAGGGGCTTTTACGCCCCGATTTTTTTGCGGTAAAGCCGTCGCGGATGGCCGATATTTCCATACTGCATCTCCACCACGATTAACCCCATTTCGACGCAATACTCCAGATAGCGGCGACCGGTCGTTTTGCTGATCCCCACCTCTTGCACGACCTGCTCTACGGACCAGGAGATATCAGGCTTACAGGTAAAAACAGCCTGTACTCGCTCAAGCGTATTGGGTTCAATCCCTTTGGTTGACGAGGCTGACGGGATATTAATAGCAGGGAGATTAAAAAGCCGGTCCAACGCTGTTTGATCCACAACTTTCACATGGCGCTTTGTTTCTACCAGTTGCATAAACCGTTCAAGCGAACTGCGCAGGCGGTGAAAAGAGACGGGCTTTATGATGTAGTCAAACGCGCCGCTGCGCATGGCCTGGCTGCAGGTTTGCATGTCGCTTGCGGCTGTAATGAAAATCACGGAGCAATCGAAGCTTTTCAGCAAGGGGCTATCAATTAACTCCACGCCTTGCCCGTCGGGCAAAAAGTTGTCGAGCAACACCAACGGGGGTTGATGTAATTCCAGTAGGGCACGAGCCTGTTCAAGCGTTGCGGCAATCCCCACCACGCGCAGTTTGAAATTTTGCTCGATAAAGTCACGATGCAAACTGGCGAGATAGGGTTCATCCTCCACGATGACGACATCGAATGCGCTGCTTTTACTCATGGTGTTGTCCTGTTGAAACGCTCCCGGGGAACGGAATAAAAACAGAAAATATCGTACCTTGTGGCGAATTGTCTGTGACTTCGATACTGCCGCCAGCCTGATTGACATATCCCGCAGCCAGATACAGGCCGATGCCATGATCCGAGCCTGCCATCTCATGCACGTCTGAAGGTTTGCTCGACACCCCTTGCTCAAAGATATGGGGTTTTAATGCATCCTCAATTCCGACACCCTGATCGGCGACTTCAATCAACAATTCCTGATTTCTGTCCGAAATATAAAGCTCTACAGGCGCTGCACTATTGTGGGCTTTTAGCGTGGCGTCGACTGCGTTATCCAGCAAATTGCCAATCACTGACATCAGTGCCGTTTCGCTGATACCACTGGGAATGCGGGTGAGCTGGCAGGCTGGATCGAACGCCAGCTCAATTCCTTTTTCTCGCGCGCTGACGAATTTTCCCAATAACAGACCGCATAAACATGGGGAAGTGATGCGCGTGGAGACAAAATCCAGCACTGCCTGTGCGCCTTCGGATTGCGCCTGAATGTAGCGCATCGCATCGTCATAACGTTGCATTTGTAGCAGACCGGCCAGTGTCGCGGTCCAGTTCAGTTGCTCATGGCGCATGATACGCAGGTTGTCGGCATAGCGCTTCACCTGGCTCAACTGGCTGCTCAAGGTGTTGATGTCATTTTTGTCGCGAAAGCTAAAGACCCAACCCCTTTCAGCGCCGGGTTCCACTTCGATAGGCACGCGGTTGACGATCACTTCGCGTTGATTCAATACCGTGATTTGATCGTGGAGGCTGCGGTTATCTACCGCGCGGGTTGGGTCAAAAAAGGTCAGCGGGGTTTGCACGATTTTCTCAATGGGTTTGCCAATGAGTTCATTTTCGGGCTGGCGAATATCCAGTAATTCCCGTGCGGCACGGTTAATTAAGATCAGCTGTTTCTCGGCGTTAACCGCAAATATCCCTTCATACATCGCTTCCAGCAGCGCTTTTTGTTGTAGCACCAGTAATGCGATCTCTTTTGGCTCAAGCCAAAACATCTGCCTTTTGACGTTGCGGGTAAACATCCACGAAAAAATAAACAGCAGTATTAAAAGCAACAGGCCATATAAACCGGCTTGCCAGAGCAGCCGTGCATTAATATTGGCGATATAGGAGGTGAGGTAGCCGACCGAAACAATACCAATGACCTGATTGTTGGCATCGAGAATAGGGGCTTTGCTGCGCAATGAAACACCGATTCCCCCTTTACGCATGGAGATAATGGTTTTCCCCTGCAAAACCTCTGCGTTATCACCGCCAATCATCGGCAGATGTAGCCGCTCCGGTGATTCCGAGTGATAGAGATGCTGTTCACGCACATCGCCAATCACGATATAACTGGCATCACTTTGATTGCGCAGGGGTTGAATCAAATGTGCAATGCCTGACACATCCCTGGCGGCGACTTTCTCAGCAAGCCCTGGCATCAATGCAATCTGAGTGGCCTGAACCCGTGCGCGTTGGCCAAGATCTCGATGAAGCTGGCGGTCAAGAACATGAAACAAGATCGCCCCCAACAGGGCTAACAGCAGGCAGGAAAACCCCACCAAAGATAAAAAGAGTTTCACCTGAAAAGGTAATCTGCGTTTCATACAACCTGCTGTGGGCACACATTTAGTCACGTGGAATGAGCGTAACACGCGACACCTGCATGAATGCACCGCCAGTTTTACAAAGTAAAACCTCCGTCACCAACCTGTGCCAGTGCGTACCACTTCATCATCTCAGTTGTTCCTTTTTCACCCTCGGCGGGTGCCCAGGAGACATAGTCTTTTTCTGCAACGGGTTGATAGCCGCCTTGCTTCACTTCAAAAATCACCCCTCCATGATCCAAAGACAGAACCGTATGCCAGGTTCCGGCATCCATCTCCAGCGCTTTGCATTCTTCGCCCAACACCACGCGATGAGTCACCGTCCCGTTGTCATCAAAATTCAACACCAGGAAGCGCCCACGGAGTGCAAACAACAGCTCAAAAGTGAGTGGGTGGCGATGCGGTCGAACGTAAGTACCCGGTTCCATGGCGACAGCCAGTCGCTGTACGGGATCGCTTAATTCAGGGTGAAAGTTTTGGTGCGCGCGAAGGCGTGGAGAGCTTGCTGCGGCTTCGCTCTGTTTTTGCATGTCATTTAGGGTGATTGATTTCATGTGAGTTGCCTGGTTCGTTGGACTGTCACTGGATAATGTCATTGATATGGAAGCTTTTCCGGGATTTATACGGCAGATTGCTTAATTTCGTTGTCGCTTTTCATTGGAGCGTTCATTTATCCAGCAACTTATTAAAGCTCTGATGGGGAGAGGCTGCAGAACAAGGTTGAGCTGAGGGCATTTTTTGCGGTACTCATGCTCTCAGACACGGGGGGATGACAGAGATTATGGGAAACGAACGATCAGCTTCTCTAAAACTTTATGGTTGTGTTTTGCACCAGCAATAATTTCCTGTGTGCCTTCCTCGTCGCCGCTAAAACTCGTCACCAGCGCGCTATAGCAGGTGAGGGCATCGTTTGCATAGCCTGTGTGGGCCAGGGCGAGTGCGCGATTAAACATGGTTATCGCAACATATTTAGGGCTTGCTTCACCGCAAGCATTAAAACCGTTAGGGTCAGTTTCCTCTTTTTCGAGAAGTGTATTCTTCAGCCGCTCACACTTGACGATATGCGGGAAGGAAGACGCTAAGGCACACTGGGTTTGTCCACAGGCTTTTTTCGTGATGTTCATGCTTACGACCTCTGGTTTTTAACGCTTGTGGTTAACTCCAGAACAAATGAGGAGTTACACGAATTTAATGAATAACCAGATAGTAAGCTGCTGGTGATAAATAGCTCTGAAAGAGCATTTTCTGAAAATTAAAATAAGCAGTGTTGCGCATATGGATTTTAAAATTTAAAAGTACCATTTTGGTATGATTTATTTATTTGGCAATTATTATAGCTTGATTCTATTAAACACAATTGTGTGTGGTTATTGATGAAAAGCGCAACAATTCATAGTGTTTGGTTACGGCTATGCCACTGGGTTAATGTCCTGGCAATGCTCATTATGGTGACCAGTGGATGGCGCATTTATAACGCCTCGCCGCTGTTTGATGCCATGTTCCCTGATAACTTAACGTTGGGCGGATGGTTAGGCGGCGCAATTCAATGGCATTTTGCGGGTATGTGGCTATTCGGTATTAATGGCGTCGTTTACCTGTTGATCAATATATTCAGTGGCCGCCTGAAGAGGAAGTTTTTCCCGTTAACTATTCAAGGCATCTTTGCTGATTTTAAAGATGCACTTCGCGGAAAACTCGCTCATGCCGATCTAAGCCAATACAACATGGTACAGAAACTGGCATATTTGTTTGTGATGTGTGATGGTGTGTTATTAGTGGTTTCCGGCCTGGTGGTATGGAAATCGGTTCAATTCCCGTTACTGAATACGTTAATGGGTGGCTTTGATGCCGCAAGATATGTTCATTTCTTTGCTATGTCGGCAATGGTCGGCTTCGTTGTTATCCATTTAATTATGGTCATGCTGGTGCCTAAAACACTGTTAACCATGCTACGTGGCCGCTGAGATAAAAACATGAGCGAAAAAAAGAAGAGTATTAATTCTGCACTTGACACCAGGGCTTTTATTAACGAAGCGAACAATATTGTTGCCAAAAAATTAGATGGCGAAAAGAGACGCTTGTTCCTGAAACAAGGCTTAACGCTTGGTGGCATTGTTATGCTTACCGGATGCGATATCAGCGACAATAGCAGTGTGGATAAAGCGTTGACGACAATGTCAGGTTTTAACGATCGTGTTCAGGCATGGCTATTTGACGGGCAGCGACTTGCACCGGTTTACACAGAATCGCAAATGACCCGACCGTTTCCTTTTAATGCATATTATGGTGAAGATGACGCACCGGTAATTGACCCAAATAATTACGAATTAGACATTGCTGGACTGGTGTCGGATAAACGCAGCTGGACACTGCCGATGTTGCATAAAATGAGTAGCGTGAGCCAAATTACCCGACACATCTGTGTTGAAGGCTGGAGTGCCATTGGTAAATGGGGAGGGATTCCTTTTGCTGACTTCCTTAAAATAATTGGTGCCGATCTGACGGCTAAGTATGTCAGCTTCAAATGTGAAGATGATTATTATACCAGTATTGATATGGCAACAGCGTTGCATCCACAAACGTTGCTGGCATTAACCTATGATGGTCAGATTTTACCGCGAAAATATGGCTTCCCTATGAAATTAAGGATGCCAACAAAGCTAGGTTATAAAAACCCTAAGCATATTAAAGTGATTGAAGTAACGAACCAATATCCAGGCGGATATTGGGAAGACCAGGGGTATAACTGGTTTGGTGGAAGTTAATTTATTATTTATACCCAAAATAATTCGAGTTGCTTGAAGGCGGCAAGAGAAAGAATCCCGATGAGCTTACTCAGGTAAGTGATTCGGGTGATTGAGCGCAGCCAACGCATAAGCAGCTTGAAGTATGACGGGTATACATGTGTGTTCAATTAATCGAAAGGTGCTCTTATGAAAAACATCTCTGCAATTATGATGGCAAGCGCTTTGGTATTTGGTGTCACCACCGTTCATGCTGAAGATGCGATGAAAAAAGACGAAATGGGCCAGATGTCAAAGAAAGAGGCAATGGGCCATATGTCTAAAGATGAAATGAAAAAAGACGAAATGAGCCACATGTCTAAAGACGGCATGAAAAAAGACGAAATGGGCCACATGTCTAAAGACGGCATGAAAAAAGACGAAATGGGTCACATGTCTAAAGATGGCATGAAAAAAGATGATATGGCTAAGTAATCGCTATTGATTCTGTATTTTTATTATCAATAAAATAAATAGGGACAGTTATAATGAAAAGAATTGCAGTGGCAACCGCTTTATTCATGGCAGCAGGTTCTTTCTCAGCGTTTGCTGCGACGACCTCAGAAATGGCTCCAGCTCAGGCTAAAGAAATCACCAAAGTTGCGTTGAAGAAAGCTAAAGAAGATATGATGGGGCATAAAAAAGTTGGCACCATCAGCGGTAGTGCATCCACCAGCGATGATCTGGATGCTAAATTCGCACGTGCTGCAACAGAAATGGGGGCAAAATACTTCGTTATTACTTCTTTGAATACCCATACTGAAGCATACGGCACAGCGGATCTTTATAATTAATATTATAAAGTAAAGCACTTTAGAAGCATAACTGCCTGTAACAGCAGTTATGCTTTTTTTTGTCTAAAATACACCGTGCTAACATGAAGTGAAAATAGAGATAGATGAAAGCAAAAAAAATCCGGAAATTTCTTTCCGGATATCTTTTTGTCAATGGCGAGAATAATAGACTCTAGTGCATGTAGTCATACAATTCGACTAAACCACGAACTTTAATTTTCCTGAAGAGACTCCGTCGATGACCGCTGGTGGTCTTGGGTGCAATATCAAGCAGTGACGATATTCTTGCATTGCATTTTCCCTTCATAATGAGACTGAGTATGATGGATTCCCGCTCGGTTAGCCTTGGCAAGGTGCTGATATTTATCTGTGTTTTGTCAGAGTAATCGATCTCTCTGTCCAGTGCCGGTACGTTCCACTTAATGCATTGGATTTCTTTTATTATTCTCTCCAGTGGGGAGAATATGAAAGTGTGTTTCTTATCAATATAAGTGCGAGTTAAGTTTTTAAAGTTGTATTCTCTGCCACTAGCCAAGGAAAATACTTTAATGTCAGGGTTTAGTTTTTTTATGAGGTAAATTTGTCTTTTAGTCTGTTCTGCACCTTCATGCTCATCATAAAAAATGAGCTTGGCTTTTTTTACCTGCCTCAATGCTGACAAATAGGACTGGCATTGGTATACCGACAAATCATATGTCTGCCTGTAGGACTTAAATAATGAAGTCAGGCCTAACCCCACATAGTGGTTCTTACTGTAAATAATAACATCAATCATTACATGCTTCCTGGAATATCAATGCCCATGGCAACAGCAAGGGGAGGGCTGAAGGTTAAATAGCAATTAATGAATGATTTTATATTTACTGCCAATAATAAGCATTTAAAATGTATTTTTTAATGTTTGTAATTTCATGCAGATCTCTTATTTAACAATGAAGTACAATTTTTTATTTTAAAAAATTATTCATAAGTTAACAAGATTGTTGCAGTCGCCGTATACGGTGCAGCATTCGGGGCGACTTCTGAGCCTGAATTGGTTGGATAAGCCTTTAACTTCAGCGTATCGGTTATGGTTGAAAGACCCACGTTTACCTTACCAGCCTGTGTGTTTGGGGGAATAATTGAGCCATTACTGTCTGTCACAATAACGGAGACATCCGGGCTTGATGTTGCAAAACCCTGGCCCTGATCGTCTGCGTTTCCAGACAACACAACATCAAGCGCTGCGTTGGCAAAATCACAGTCAAATTGCAGATTAACGGCACGGGGTGTGTAGGATGTTGGCGGCTCGGGGTAAGGCTGGCCAACGAATTGTGTTTGCCGGGTTTGGCTTCCCAGATCGATATTCAGCGTACTTCCTGCCAGTAAAGTACAACCTTCCGGTACGGTGATATTAAGGTTGAGATTAACCATCATCTCGACGGGGTCGGCTGGGTTGATGTAATTTGCCTTCCTGTAGTGCCACATTTTTGCCACCGTACCGTTGAAGTTGATTTGTCCAACGGCAGGTTTAATAATTTTTATAGAGACCGTCCCTCTGCTACCAGAGGCTGCAGATCCGCTCATACCACATTTTTCAGATACTTTATTGCTGATACCGGTAAACGGTACGACGTGCATACTATTGCCACCGGAATTATAAATATATAACTCAACGCTTGCGGCCAGGAAGGGGCTTAATTGCTGCCAGGAGTAGCCATCAGAAGTGGTATAAGGGAACATACCCTGAGTGGACCACCAGTGAGAAACACTTGTATTTGGGCTGGTACAGTCACACGTGAAGCTAACACTACCGGAACTGGTGGTACTTTCTTTATCGACTAAAACGGCATTCGCCATGTTTTCATCTTTAGTCAGCGTTTTGGTAATTGTAAAGTTCTGCTTGCCCGGTGTGCCTGATGAGGGATAGCAAACCTTATCTGCTGCGGCAAATCCATTTGTCGCATAGCCCAGCACAATCACTAATAGTGCGATAATTTTTTTCATTAATTCATTCTCATGCCAGTGAAATCCTTACATCGCAAAACAATCTACGTTAGTTTATTTTTTTTGTCGTTTTACTCACGGCACCGTAGTCATCCAGATAACTCAGCGTTGCCGACGTCGCATTATTGTTGCTGACTTTGAGTTCTACTGTACTGAAGGGGGCGAAAGTCCCAAGCGCGGTCCGGGTATAATCTTTTCCACCCACGGAAACTTTAGAAATCGCAAAGTAGTAAGGCGTCGGGTTCTTGAAACGCAATCCGCCGGACGTTTTGGATATCTCAATCTTTTCTTCAGCCTGCTTACGCGCTTCTTTTAATGCGACCGGGCGAACCAGAACTTTAATTTTTGTCCTCACCGCCAGTGAAAGCTGATTGCGACCGGTATCGGGCCCTTTTGGCGGGATCTCCTGCACATTCAGGAAAAACAGCTGTTCCTGATTTTTGTCCGGTGCAAACGAGAGCAGGCGCAACACCGCTTTTTGTTTGCCTCCCAGAGCCTGAAACTCAGGGGTGACGACCAGTGCGCGGCCAGGGTTTTTCCCTGCGCTGTCTTCAACCCAGGACTGTACTCCGTAACGGCTGTTGGAACCGTTAATCACTTCGACAGAATTCGAGGATTGGCCATCAATAATCACGCGAGTATTACTGAGCGACAGGGCCGCATTTGCGTGATTCATACCCAATAACAGAGCCAGACTTACGCCTGCTGGGATTAATTTCTTGAACATGTTAATTCTCCGGCATTAATAAAGTCTTCCTGGAAGTTCTTTTTCAAAACGCCTACAGGAAGAGTATAGCTACAGCCAGTATCGCTGCTTATGAAAACCATATTTTTCAATTCTTTCGGGGACTTAATGGCCAGCTGTAATAACAAACCGCCACCATTTCCTAAGTAATATTCCTGACCATCATCCGTTGAAATTTGAGAGCCAAAGCCCATCTCTTTACCTTGCGGATCAAGCAATACGGCACGCACGTATTTCACGCGTTTCGCTGAGAAATCCATTTTCACCACGCTGCCACGCTTTGGTCTGATTTTAATTTGTGACTTATCGAGCATAATATTGTTCTGCAACGATGAGGTATCCACCGAAACATCCTGTGCATCGAAGCTGTCATTAAGAGGAACCAGTGCGTAACCGTTGCTCTGGGTCTGAATACCATTCACCATTGCACCTTCTACCCCATCCATTTTGACTAACGCCATGGTCGAGGACTGGCTGCTGCTGGTGACAAAATGCCCGTCGGCAAACGCGACTGTGCCGCTGACTGAACCCGAGGCATACATTGAGCTGGTCCCTACGCTGGAACTGATCTGCGAATTAATGCGGTCGGTATGTTTACTGTAACTACCGGACAAGGTGTTTTCATGTGATCCGCTATCGTGCGAGGCCGCAACGCTATAACTTGAATCAGCGTCATAGCTGTTCATCCCCACTTCGGTGTTATTGCTGTTATTGTTCTGGTTATAACGGGTATAAACACTTTTACCGTTGTTTCCGAATGGAATATCAATCGACAGCGCAAGACTCGTATCAGGCTTATAGTCATCAGTATATGATTTTGACAAAGAGACGTTGTAGCTGACGCCATGGGTATAGCCGCCATAGTTCACGGAATAAGTATTACGCTTTCCTTTATTCGCCCAATAACTGTCACGTAAAAAGTTAACTGAAATCTGGTTGTCAAAAATAGGTTCCTGCGCCATCACGGTCGCCGTAAATCGATTACGCACTGAACTGTGATTCTGGCTATCGCTACGCTTGGCTTCCATCGCTTCGTTGAAGGTGTAGTAATCCCTTGTTGAATATCGGTAGCCTGCCAATTGGATGTTTACCCCATTGGTCATATATTTTGCGTAGTTGATGCTGTAACTCTGGCCGGTATCTTCTTTATCATTATGTTTAAATTTAGAGTTGGCTACGGCCAGACCGACAGCACCAATATGCTGCAACGGGACTGCCGCACCCAAAGTAATATTTTTATAATCGGTCGAAACAATGCTGCTGATGGTCGGCGTCCAGTATTCAAAACCATGGGAGTATTCACCAGAAACGAAATTATCACCCATGCTGTTATCGTTAAAACGATAGCGACCCGAGCTAACTTCATAATCATTAATTCCGGGTGTTAACAGGCCGGGAACAATCGTGTTCTCATAATAGAAAGTGTGTTCTGAGCCATTAGACTCTTTAACGACCACGCGCAATGTCTGGTTAGATAACCCCTGAACTTCATCAATCACAAACTTACCCGCTGCGACCGTTTTGGTGTAAAGCAGGCGTTGCTCCTGATAAACCTCTACTGTGGCGTTGCTGTTGGCAAACCCTGTGATGCTTGGCGTGTAAAGGCGTTCACGGCGGCTTAAGAGTTCATTGACATGATTTAATTGAGCACCAATGAAACTGAAACCTTCACCATAGCGGCTGCTGGTGTAAGTTTGTCCGGCAGTGACTTCACTGTTAATTGACGGCAACAGGTGAGAGACGCTCAGGTTATCAACGCTGACTCCCTCTTTAAGTACGTCCGAACTTGAGAGATCAAGGTTAATTGGAAAGTCGTACATTCCCAATTGCAGATGGCTGCTGAAAGGCAATGTGGTTTGCGACTCGCCGGTTTTGCGATTGCGATAATAACTGCTGCTCATGTTGTAGCTCATCATCGCGGCATTGATGGATTGGGCAAGTTCCATATTGCTGCTGTCGGCACGCACCATATCCTGGTCGTTAAACCAGATAGCCAAAGATGATTCGCTGGTATTCTCCTGAAACTTGTAATCTTCAGAAGTCGCGTCTAAAGAGAGGTTTTTTTGTAATTCTTCGAGTCGCTCTTTTTTGACTAATGGAGCAAGTGTCTCCAGAAAATCCTTGGTAAAAACCAGGTCTTGCATTTTTCGACTAAAATAAAAATTACCGACAAATTGTCCATTTACGTCGACAGCATAAATAGCACTTTGATTTAAACCTTCATCAAGTGCCTTGCTAATAGCAGTTTGGTTATATTTCCCTACAATAAAATCAGTATTAAAATCGTCCCCTTCACTGGCAAAGGCCGGAGTCAAGGTAATTAATAATGAAGTACCAAAGAGTGTGAAGGAAATATAACGCATTCTTAATACCTATAAATAAAATTAAAAGGTCACCCAATTAAGGACAGAGTTGTACGCAGGCCAGCAGGCTGGCCTGAAAATTTGCGACGAATCTATTAATTAAATGGGTGAGATATTTTATTTAATAGAATACTTAGAGGTAGGCAACGGTGTAAGAAACAGAACCACCAATGATGCCTGGGTTTACGCTTGCCGCGATGGCATAAGGCTGTGCGGTGAAGTGGATAGCGCCTGCGGCGTCGAGATCGGCAGAACCAGAGGTCAGAGAAACGCTGCCGTTGTTGACCACATTACCGCCGCTTGCCAACTGGAACAGCACGCCAGCATTGGTGGTTGTGGTTTCAGCAGAGGTCACAACACTGGTGTTGGTGGCATCAGTTTGTGCGGCAGAAATCTGTACCAGGGCATCTTCACCCGCTGGAGAAATATCGCAAGTCGCTTCGTCTGGAGTCAGCGCCAGGTCAACTGCCGTACCGAAGGTACCCACGGCTGTAACATCACTTGCTTTATGCACGCCTAAATCAACAACACCCGTTGGGGAGACAATACCGTTTACGGAAACGTTCATATCACAGGTTGCCGCAGAAATAGCGCCGGAGAATTTAATAATACCGGTATTAGCTGATGCGGTAGATGCTGCACCAAATGCGCCAGCGACTAACAAAGAGGTCAAAGTTGCTACTTTAGTAAAATGGTTCATAAAAACTCACAGGTAATTAAAAATGATGTTTGAAGATAAAGAAATTAAATTTGATGATTAATTTCTTTTTGATTGTCGACGCATGTTTGTCGATGTGAAGATAATAACGTAGGGGGAGTAAATAAGCGATGGCTGCAATTAGAAACGAAAATTTCGATTTTTAGAATGCCCTAAAACTCACTGTTAAGCGATTGAAGTTAATGGCTATTATTGCTGTGACTGGTAGGCTATTTGCCTACCAGCTTGTTAATTTCTTTCAATAATTTACTGATATATTGATCGCTGAGTGATTGATTATGAAAGTGCAGGTAGACATCAACGCTGATATCCACATCGAAGGGCAAATCAAAGATATTGACGGGAAGGATTGATTGCAGGAAAGGCGTAAATAACCGCGGGGTCAGCATAATATTATCCGTTTGAGCACACAGCATCATCATATTAAGAGAAGATGTGCTGGTAACCAGTACGGCCCGGCGTTCCCTGAGTTCATTGAGAGTCACCGCATCACCTAACAGAGTCGTTTTGCCGTAGTCGTCTCTAAACCAGACCAAATGTTTATAATTATGCCAGTCTTCAAGGGTCAGTCTGTTCTTAATTGATGGGTGGCGATTACTCACCATAGCCTGGGTATTCGTCGTAAATAATTTATAGGAGGTGATGGATTTATCTCTTGGTAGCTCAGAACCAATATCAATATCCACTTCCCGGCTACGTAACTTATTGATCCTCTCTTCTGACGAGAGAGGATGTGTAGAAAATTTAAGTGCAACGCCGTCTCTTTCAAGCATGCCGCTATTCAGAGAGGTCATCGAAAGCCAAAACTCGATAAACGTATAAGTACTTATATTGATCTCTTTGCTAAACCCCATTTCGCTTTCATTTAAATGACCAACCTCCAGGCCACCATTGATCAGCGACATCGCTTTCAGATAGCGCGCATTCAGATCCAGAGCAAGCGTGGTAGGAACGACCCCACCTTTGGAGCGGGTAAAAATGGGGTTGGCGGTCACATCGCGAAGTTTATTTATCGCGTAAGTGACGGAGGAGGGCGAAAGAGAGAGCAATTCGGCGGCGGCCGTAACGCTTTTTGTCTCCAGTACAGCATTAAGGATCCCTAACGACTTCAGCTCAATCTTTTCATTTTTCATGGCTTACCTGCTGAGTTTATATAATGTCTCTGTATTGACTATATACAGAAAGCCCGAATTCACCAGTCGATATTCTGCTGTATAAACATTCGCTTAAACTAAAAAAGCCTCGACGTCTTACGTCGAGGCTCTAACAACGGCAACTTTTGCTAGTCGTCATACGAAAATGGCGCTGACCTGCACATGGCTTAACAGTTGTAGTGCCGAATGACATTCAGGAAGCCTTCCACAACGGAATCTTTCAGCGAAGTGGTATGCGCGTGGACATACAGTGACGATTCCATACTGTTTGGGAACGGAATGTCGAAGAATTTAACCGGCAATATTTCGTCAATGCAGCAACAGAAATACTCGGGAATCAACATCAGTGAGTCGCTGTGGGCGCACATCATCATCATATTCAGAGAAGAGTCAGAAGTGATGTGAGTTTCACGATCCAGCATTTCCTCAATGATCTGAGCATCGCCCATCATCGAAGACGTCTCGCTGTTAATCCGGTTCCAGGTGACGTGCTTGTTGGCAGACCAGTCTTTAATGCTCATCGAATCTTTAATGGTGGAGTGGTTTTTACTGACCATCACTTTGAAGGCAGAGCTGAACAACCGGTACGAAACAATCGACGGATCGTTAGGGAGCTGCGCGCCAATATCAATATCCACTTCCCGATTACGTAACTTCATCAGGCGTTCGTCATTGGTGCTCGGATGCGTCAGAAAATTAAGAATGCCATTATTAATAATGCTTTCTTTTTTGAGCGTCATCTGCGAAATCCACAGTTCAACGTAAGTATAGGTGCTGATCGTGATGGTTTTTGACACATCAGAGGGGTTATCTTCACTGTCAATCCCTAACCCTTCGTTGATCATGTGAACCGTTTTTTTATAACGCGTATTAAGTTCGTGGGCGAGGGTGGTCGGTTTAACGCCCGTTTTCGAACGCGTAAAAATTGGGTTATCCGTTACGCGACGTAACTTATTTATGGCATAGGTAACGGACGACGGTGAAATGGACAGCCGTTGTGCAGCAACAGAAACGCTACCGCTTTCAACCACTGCGTTAAGTATGACCAAAGAGTTAAAATCTATCTTCATAATCGAACTCGCATTTGCTTAATTTTTTTTATAAACAGAATTCAACGCAGGTGTAACTTCTATTGATGCGTTGGTTGGCGTAATAAAAGGCTGAAAAATGTCAGCGATGACATGGATTAATTCTCATTCAGCGTATTTTAGTTTTTAAAATAAACACCAGTAAAAAATAGAAATCACCAGGAATATCTTTTATCCGCTATTGCACGAGTGATGGTGTTTATTTCTATCACGGTTCTGGTGTGGATTTCCCGGTAAGGTGCCTTGTGTCACCAGATAGTGTCGGCAATCTAGTTTCGAAGTGAATAAATTACAATGAAATACAAAATTCTAATTTTTAGAAAGCGCGAAAATTTAAAGGTTTTGTATTTTAATATCAGGCTAGTAGAGGAGGGGGGGCGCGTATAAAGCAGAGCATTCCTATTTATAAATGCATTGAATTTATACTTTTAAGTATAATTGGTAGCCAAAACGAAAGTATTTTATTTCGATTGTTACTTTGAAATAATGTAATAAACATTTCTAAAAAATAAATAACTCTCTTTGGTCATTTTTTTAATGATGTGATATCAGATGCTTAAGCTGTGCTTAGGTGTGATGTGTTCTGGTTTTTATCAATAAATTCAATGTTTCTAAAAACTAAAATTTGTATTTTTATTGCTATATGTAACATGGCTATTTAATATCCGCACAAACAAGCGGGTTGTCGTGTTTTTACCCGCTACATTTCAAAACTTCGCACTTTAAGCCAAGGAAAGGATAAATCCAGAAATACGTTTTTCCACTGGAAAGGAAAGTCGGAAAGAATTAATAGCTCGGTCGGCAGTCCGTGGCACATTTACTGCGATAAGTTTTTCGAGCTTATTCAAATATCTTTTGTCGATATTCCACTGAGAAATATTAACCATTATGTGATGCTTTCCGTTAAGCGACGGATAGCGTTAGTTTTCTGCTATTCGCACGAAAGTGCGAAATAAATCTCTTGAGAGACAAAATGAATAAGGTTTTCAAAGTTATCTGGAATCACAGTCTGCAATGTTTCGTTGCTGTGTCCGAGCTGTCCCGTAATAAAACTAAATCTGAATGCACGCTTTCGGCTGAAACTGAGCAAGCGGCGACCCGTACTAAGACCTTTGCATTTAGCCGTTTAGCGCTTGTGCTTGCAATGGCGATGGCTCCTGTCGCAACAAGCTATGCTGCGGTAAGCGGTACGGTAAACGAAGAAGACTGGTTATTCTCGCCACGTGATGATGGCAACTTGCAGATGGTCTTTGACGGCAATAATAACTTCCTGGTTGGCTCTTTTGCCAATATGAACCGTGGTGATGGCGGTTACAAAACCGTTAAATTGTCCGAAGCCTCTCTCAGTAAGGGCAGTGAATATCTGGGCAATAAGATTTTTAAAATTGGTGCTCAGAATAAAGGCGTTACCTACCATGATGGCCAGACGAACTCCGATGTCACCATCAAAACTTATGACAAAAGCAATTTTGATGATTCACAGAATGTTGCAGATTATAAGGTAACCGTAACGACGGATGATATTGCTAATGGTCAATATCTCGATCGCCGTCTGCATACGCTGACCCAGGGCAGTTCTGTGGATGTCAATGTTGGTAACGCCGGGGCCGGTGCGGGTTGGGCTCGTGATGCCAGCAATCAATTTAGCGCGATCATGAAAGGCTCTGTGGATAAGAAAACCACTTCATCTGCATTTTATGTCGAGTCTGACGGTTCTTCGGATACCGTGCTCAACTATAACGCTAAAACAGTGGTGAACCTTGGCAACCAGAACAACAACATTCACGACTCCAAAGTTGCGGTGTTCAATGCTGCCCTGGATATCTTCAAAGGCTCCTTTGACAGCATTATCGGTCCACAAGATATTAAAGATATCGATGATTTTGATGTGTATAACCAAGCCTTACAGAAAGCTATAGGTGATGGAATCATTAAATCTCAGGCTGTCTACGACGAACAGATTAAGCTGGCGTGGGACAACGAGATAAAAAGCATTTATCTGACGGACCCGACTCATCTAGCTGAGAATAGTGATATTCCTTATGTAAACGATCGCGATCGTGTTGCTTATATTCATGCGACTGGTGATAAATCTCAGGTCAATATTGGCAACGACGCGAATGTTGAACTGTTCTGGAGCGATGCGTCTTTAGTCTTCGTTGAAAATGGGGCCAAAGTGGTGAACAACGGTACCCTGGGTACCGCAGGTAACACGGCGAAAAGCGCCGCAGTTGTGGTGAAAGCCACCAACGGTGTGGTGGAAAACAACGGCGTGATTGATGCTGGCACCAACCCGGATATGGAAGGTTATGATGTCAACCGCTTCACGGCTTTAGGGCAACAAACGGGTATTCGTGCAAACGGTGCATCGACCGTCACCAACTCAGGTGTTATCAACGTTTCTACACGTGGTCAGAACGCCGATAACATTGCGGCGCATCTTGATGGCACAACGCAGATGACCAATAACGGCAGCATCAACGTGGCGAGTACCGTTGGGGTCCCTGCCACTGCGGGTCAGTACGATGTCGGTGTTCATGCGCAAAGTAACTCAAAAATCACCAACAACGGCACTATTTATATTGGCCGTGAAGCGCAAAGAACGGCAGGTGACGCGACTAACGATTTGTTCTTGAAAGAGCGATCGCAGGGCGTGCGTCTGTCTGGGAACGCGACATACACCGGAACGGCTGGCTCTCAAATTGTTATTGGCAGCCAGGTTGAAAACTCGGTGGGTATCGATGCTGCTGGCACATCTCATGTGCTCCAGGGCGGCGAAATACTTATCCACGGTGCAAACATTACTGCTGGCTCATCGACCATAGATAACAAAGGTATCTATGCGCATGATGGCGTGCAGGACGTGGTCAACAGCGGCTCGATCACACTCGATGGCCTGAATGCCCGTGGTATCCAGGTTAACAGCGATGCAAAAGCAACCAACACCGGTGTGATTAACGTCAACACCCTGCCAGCAGGGGAAGATGTTCGCTACCAGAGCGCAGGGATGTTTATTGCGGGGACATTGGCGAACCCAGAGAAAAATATTTTAGCGCAATCAGCTAAAGGCGTGATGTCTGGTGACGGCATCATCAACCTGAAAGGCAACCAGACCATTGGTATGTATATCCTTAATGGCGGTGTTGCTGAGGTCAAAGATCAGGCGCACATTAACTTTAGCGACGGAAACCATCAGGTGGGTTACTACCTGTTCGGCGCAGATTCCACGTTGAGCAATACTTCTACCGCGAAGAAAAATGTCTCGACAGCCGACTCCACTTTGTATCGTGTTGATATGGGTGCTGCGCTTTCTGGTGCGGATAGCGGTTCTGTAGAACTCCAGGCTTCAGGTAAGAATTCTACCATCGCCCAGATTACCGGCAAACAAAGTGCATACACCTCTGACTCCAGCACCTTTAAAATTAATGGTGACGGCGCAACAGGTATCAAGGTTGAAGGTGGAGCAACGGCTACGCTGAGTGCGGGCACCAACATGGAACAAATCAGCGGTACAGGCACCACTGCCGGTATTGTTGACGGTAAATACTTCGATATTACCGGAACAGAAGTGGTGGCAAATAAAGGCGATTCGGTTCTGACCAGCTATGCCGCGTTGACTTCTAAAAACACAACGGGCGGGGCTTTCGGTTATATCGCGCGTAACGGCGGTAAACTCGATCATCAGGGTTCTATCGATTTTACTGATGCTAACAGCACTGGTGTGCTGGTTGATGGCGGTATTCTGGCCAACAGCGGCAGCATTGAAGTGAATGGCACTGGCGTACACATCAAAGGCGCATCTACGGTCACCAACTCTGGCAGTGCTTCTGTGAAAGCGACCGATGGTACTGCAGCTTACCATGTGGACAAAGGTGCCAGCCTCGCCTTAACCGGTACAGGGACCACGTCTGCTGCGGGAACGGCGCATGGCGTGCTATTGGATACAGGGGCGACAGCCCTGACGGTCAACGGCGCAACCATCAATATGTCTGCGACAGGCAGCGGTAGTGCGATTGAAAACAAAGCCGGTGTGGCGAATATCGCCCTTACTGGCACCACAATCAGTGTCGGTGACGGTACCGGTGTTCACACCGGTGTATCGATGGCAAAAACAAACAGCGGAACTATCACCGTTAACGGTAGCGGTGCCGGGATTCGGTTCGAAAAAGTTGGCGATGGCGGTGGTACTACCGCTCAAGCGATGGATATGTCCGACTCTAAGAATCTGGTCATTACGGTGAAGTCTAAAGATGGCAAAGGATTGGTGACAAATTCTTCAGCAGATCTGAAGACGGGCGTAAGCGTTACAGTGGACAATGTTGAGGGTGGTTCTGCGGTTATTGTTAACGGTACGACCCAAAACATTGAGCAGTCTGGCACCCTGACTTCCACGTCGACTATCAGCAGCGTGGTGGATATTGATAACGGTACGGTAACCACCTTTAAAAACAGCGGCACTATTCAAGCGGCGACTAAAGATCAGAAAGCAGTAGAAACACTGTCTGGTAATGGTGTGACCTTCACTAACCTGACAGATGCTGTCATTCAGGGCTACGTGAATCTGATGGCGGGTAATAACACCGTCAATCTGGAAGTGGGCAGTAAGGGCACTGATTTTGTCACTGACGAAGGTGATGATGTCTTTAACCTGAACAACCTGGGCTCGAAGACGATTGGTGTATTCAGCAGCCTGGTAGCAGGAACCGGAACCGATATCCTGAACGTGATTGGCAGTGATTACAATCTGTCGGATCCTGCGGCATTGTCTGGTTTTGAAAAGGTCAATCTGGTCAAGGGAACCGCTGGCAAATCCAACCTGACGCTGGACAATACCCTGTTGCCACTGGGTGATGCTAAGGGGGATATCACCGGAACGGGCTTTAATATCGATGCGGACAGCTCACTGACGTTATCCAATAAAGACGACGTGGCGTTTGCAAGCCATCTGGCAGGCACGGGTCTGGTACAGGTGAACCTCGCAGAGGGTAAAAACTTTACCTTCACCGACAACAACTCGGGCGATAAATTCACCGGCACCGTGGCTCTGAGCCGCGCCAATATGGAACTGGCGGGTGTGAACACTAAAGCTCTGTCCGATGCAACTTTGCGTCTGGATGGTCTGAGCAATACACACGTCGGTGACGGCGAGCAGACCATCGCTGGCCTGAAATTTAACGGCGGTACGCTGAAGTTTGACAGCGGCACCCCGGGCGAAACCGTGGCCAAAGGTAGCGTACACACCACCAAATCTATGGATCTGAGTGGCACCGGTAACGTGCAGGTTGCCAAAGGCAGCGTGAGCAACGATCACCCGCTGGCAGATACGTTGCTGGATATCCTGGCGCAGGACGATGCCACCACCATGGTGCAGCTGGGTAAATCAGACACGGCGACCATCGGCAGCGGCGGCGCGCTGAAGCTGAAAGACCAGGACGGCAACATTATTACCGACAGCACCACGGCAGATATTGCCCAGAACGGCAGCACGGTGGCGAAAGGCACCTATGACTACCGTCTGACCAGCGGTGAAAACAGCGACGGCCTGTACATTAACTACGGTCTGACCCAGGTTGACCTGCTGACGGCGGGTGCTGATGCACTGGCGCTGAATGCGGCAGGCCTGAGCGGCAACGCGGCTGACCTGAGCGCGAAAATCACCGGTACCGGTGACCTGGCGATTGACACTGGCGCGGGCAACACCGTGTCGTTGTCCAACACGCTCAACGATTATGTCGGGAATACCGATATTCGTTCCGGCACCCTGAAAATGATTGCCGATAACGTGCTGGGCCAGACCGATGTGTTGTCTCTGGCAGCC
>NZ_BJFN01000008.1 GCF_014189855.1 Buttiauxella sp. A111 | reverse complement strand
CTCAGAAGTGAAACGCCGTAGCGCCGATGGTAGTGTGGGGTCTCCCCATGCGAGAGTAGGGAACTGCCAGGCTCCAAATAAGTGGAAAGCCCTGTACTGACGTACAGGGCTTTTTGCTGTCTGCAATAAACTGTCGGGAACAATTTTGCACGCCGGTCACGGCGGCCCCGGAGGGGCGAGTATCAGGATGATACGAGTATTTACACGAAAAAAGCTTGCAACTGCGCAGGCGAAACTCATTTATTAAGCCATTTAGCAATAAAATCAGCAATCTGGCTGGGTGAATTGATGTCCAGAACCGGAAGTCTTGCATTCGGGATCGGCACGTCACTTGATATGGCAATAACATTACTGTCGATTTCCAGCTCATCAATGCTATGCGTTACTCCTGACCGATAAAGCAGGATCTTAGGTATCGCCTCGTGCTTAAAACCTTCAACTAATATCACATTGAGTGAGGTCGGATCCATTCGGCTGGCGAGCCAATGTAAATCCAGTTCTTCTTGCTCAGATGTTTCAGTCATTAGCGCCCAGCGATTCTTATTGGCCACAATCGTTTGTGCTGCACCAGCTTTCCGCAATTCGTAGCTGTCCTTTCCAGGTTTATCGACATCCACATCATGATGAGTATGTTTGATTAGGCCTGGGCGTATCCCTTGTTGAATGAGTAAAGGGATCAGTTGCTTGAGAAGCGTTGTTTTGCCGGTGCCACTCCAGGCGGCAATAGCGAGCAGAGGTATCATCTATTTACGCTCCCATTGGGCGAGATCATCAGGTGAATTCACGTTGATGAAGTTTTGCATCTGGTTCGGGAATAATACGGCGTGACCGCCAGCCTCTCGTAGAAAGTACATAACCCGCCGCTCGCCAGAAGCCAGATAGTTTTCCAGCGATATCGCTAGTTTGTTATGTAAAAGAGCGATGGTTGGATGATCTCGCTCACCATCATTTACCCATATGGCGCAGGACGCCCCTTTCTGTTCCCAAAGTTTGTATGCCAAATCGTCCGGGATATTAGGGGTATCGCAAGGGCAAAACAAAAACCATTCACTATCAAGTTTTTGCATTGCAGATAGCATTCCTGCCAATGGCCCAGGGTAATCAGGCAGAGTGTCACTCAGGACAGGTAATCCAATAGACTGATATATATCAATATTTCTATTTGCGCTAATTACCACGTTATTGACTTGAGGCGTGAGTTTTCTGGTGACATGCTCAAATAATGGCAGACCATTTAGGTGTATCAGTCCTTTATCCTTGCCACCCATTCTTGTGGCTCTTCCTCCCGCCAACACCACACCAGTAACTTCCGTTAAACATCTCACTTATATCGCCTCTTTTAATGTGGGTTTGAGCCTGCTAACGTGTCACATCTCTCATGTGAAAGGAGCACAATCATGAAATGCAAACGTCTTAACGAACTGCTCGAGTTACTTCAGCCCGCATGGCAGAAAGAGCCGGACCTCAACTTGATTCAATTTTTGCAGAAACTCAGCAAAGAGTCAGGTTATACCGGTGAATTAACCGATCTCACTGATGATGTGCTGATTTATCATCTGAAAATGCGCGACTCTGCAAAAGATGCTGTTATTCCCGGCATTCAGAAAGACTATGAAGAAGATTTTAAGACTGCATTATTACGCGCTCGCGGCGTAATTAAAGAGTAAAAGCTTGTAAGCCGGCCCACTTTAGCGGTGATGAAATGTTATCCTCAACTATTCGTATTTACAGTTGGTTGCCTGGATGACAGACAGCGCTTTCAATTTTCAAACACTACATCCGGATACCATCATGGATGCCCTGTTCGAACAGGGTATACGGGTGGATTCCGGCTTGACCCCATTAAACAGTTTTGAAAACCGCGTTTACCAGTTTCAGGACGAGGATCGTAAACGTTATGTGGTTAAGTTTTATCGGCCTCATCGTTGGTCACCTGAGCAGATAGAAGAAGAGCATCAGTTTGCACTTGAGTTGCAAGCTGATGAGGTTCCGGTCGCCGCTCCCCTGCATTTCAACGGCAACACGCTATTACGCCACAACGGCTTTATGTATGCTGTGTTCCCAAGTTTGGGGGGAAGGCAGTACGAAACAGATAACCTCGACCAGATGGAATGGGTGGGGCGCTATCTTGGCCGTATACATCAAACCGGTCGACGTAAGCAATTTTCTGCGCGTCCTGACATAGGCTTAAGTGAATACTTATTTGAGCCTCGCGAAATGTTTGAGCATACGCCTTTGATTCCCTCTGCCCTCAAGAAGGGATTTCTCAGTGCAACAGATGCGCTAATAGCTGAAGTTAAACTTCATTGGCATACCGATTTTCAGCCATTGAGACTGCACGGTGATTGTCATCCAGGGAATATTCTCTGGCGTGATGGCCCTTTGTTTGTCGATCTGGATGATGCCAGAAATGGCCCGGCAATTCAGGATATCTGGATGCTTCTCAACGGTGACAAAGCCGAGCAGAGAATGCAGTTGGAAATGATTGTCGAAGCGTATGAAGAGTTTACCCCATTTGAATCAGACGAAATTGCACTCATAGAACCTTTACGTGCAATGCGAATGGTCTATTATCTCGCGTGGATAATTCGACGCTGGGATGATCCTGCTTTCCCCAGAAATTTTCCGTGGCTTACAGACGAAGATTACTGGCGAAGACAAACTGCGACTTTTACAGAGCAGGTAAGGGTTCTGCGTGAACCACCACTAACATTAACGCCAATGTATTAATCAGTATTTATTCAGGAGAGATTTAATGATGAAAAAGATTTGGCTGGCGCTGGCGGGGATGATCCTGGCATTCAGCGTGTCTGCCGCGCAGTTTAAAGACGGAAAAGAATTTATCACTTTAGAAAAACCTGTTGCCGGTGAGCCACAAGTTTTAGAGTTTTTCTCCTTCTACTGCCCACATTGCTATCAGTTTGAAGAAGTTCTTCATGTCTCTGATACTGTGAAGAAAAAGCTGCCAGAAGGCACCAAAATGACAAAATACCATGTTGAGTTCCTGGGCCCATTGGGCAAAGATTTAACTCAGGCATGGGCTGTTGCGATGGCATTGGGCGTGGAAGACAAAATCACCGCTCCACTGTTTGAAGCTGTACAGAAGACTCAGACTGTTCAAAACGTTGCTGATATCCGCCAGGTATTCATCGACGCTGGTGTTAAACCAGAAGAGTACGACGCTGCATGGAACAGTTTTGTTGTGAAATCACTGGTTGCTCAACAAGAGAAAGCTGCTGCGGATCTGCAATTGCAGGGCGTTCCAGCTATGTTCGTCAACGGAAAATATCAGTTGAATCCGCAAGGCATGGACACGAGCAACATGGACGTGTTTATTCAGCAATATGCTGATGTAGCCAAGTTCCTGGTTGGACAGAAATAACAAAAAAGCCGGTCATTGACCGGCTTTTTTCTATTGCTTGATGCTTGTCAGTAGCTCGTCTTTTTCATGCCACAATGCATTCAACCATTGCTGGAAGCGACGTTTAAAAGCTTTATCATTTACATAATCGCCATGCAGATCCTCTGCAATAGGCACCAGCGACACTCTAACCACAATTCGCGTCATTTTCCCGGTTAACATGTCATAAAATGGTTTTTGTGTATTTTCAGGATAACAAAGCGTCACATTCAGCAGTTTATCGAATTGTTTTCCAAGCACATTGAGAGCCATTGCGATTCCTGCTGCTTTTGGCGGAAGTAGGTTTTTAAAAGCTGAACGAGTCTGTAAACGCTTCTCTTTAGTGAACCTTGAACCTTCGACAAAATTCACGATGGTTGTTGGGTGAGAGCGGAATTTTTCACAAGAACGGCGAGTGGTTTCGACGTCTTTGCCACGTTGCTCCGGATGACGTAACAAATACCCGCGCGAATAGCGTTTCATGAAAGGCATATCCAACGCCCAACAAGCTAAACCCATAAATGGCACCCAGGCGAGCTGTTGTTTTAAAAAGTACTTATTCATTGGGATATGTTTACGAAACAGCACACACAAAATGACGATATCAGCCCAGCTTCTGTGATTACAAATCAGCAGATACCAGTTTTTTTTACTGAGCTCATCGAGCCCTTCAACATCCCATTTCAAGTGTGGATTTAACCTGAGCAAAAAGGCCAATCCTTCACACCAGCAGTACATCATGAAATCAGCAAATGCCGAGATTGAGCGCCAGATGATGGGAATAGGTAGAAGTAGCTTGATGATGCCAGCAATAATAATGGGTACTGAGCAGGCTACAGTGACCACGATAGTAAGAGCGACACTCAGAATCAAAGTTATCGCGGCGAATAATCTCGACATAAATAAATTTTTCAGATGGTTAAGGAGTGTCGGGTGCTGGGAATAGGATAGTAAGGCTGAATTTTATCAGAAATTTATCACCAGTGATGACACTAAAACTGCTGAATAATAAACCCGCATACCACATGCTTTGAATAATACCGGTCTATAACATAATTTATTTTTATATCCACATTTATCGATCATTAGCAAAATGTCTTCTCAGTGAATGAGTGTTATGCAAGATATTGAAAATTATTGAAATTAATCTTGGTGATGATTTCCTTACAGATTAGCAATCAATTGCTTAAAGAATTATGCACAAACTTATCCACAATATTGATCGTGGGGCCGATCTCGAAGATCAACAAAACTTTTCACCTTATCTTCCTCAAAAGTTCATGTTTTCAGCCAGGCTATGGCATCCTTTACCTATAAACTAAAACCAGTCACGGAACGGAACATTATGGTTCAGATCGCGCAAAACCCACTTATCCTCGTTGATGGCTCCTCTTATCTCTATCGTGCCTATCACGCCTTTCCACCGCTGACCAATAGCAAAGGTGAACCGACCGGGGCAATGTACGGCGTGCTGAACATGCTGCGTAGCTTGTTGTTGCAGTACCAGCCGACTCACGCCGCTGTGGTGTTTGATGCTAAAGGTAAAACCTTCCGTGACGAGTTGTTTGAGGATTACAAATCACACCGACCACCAATGCCAGATGATCTTCGAGCGCAAATTGAGCCACTTCATGCGATGGTAAAAGCCATGGGCTTACCTCTGTTGGCTGTTTCAGGTGTGGAAGCAGACGATGTTATCGGTACGCTGGCGCTTGAGGCGGAACGTGTTGGCCGTCCGGTACTGATAAGCACCGGCGATAAAGATATGGCGCAGCTGGTTACTCCTGGCGTTACGCTAATCAATACCATGACTAATACTATCCTTGGCCCGGAAGAAGTCCGCACTAAGTATGGTGTACCTCCTGAGCTGATTATCGACTTCCTGGCTTTAATGGGTGACTCATCAGATAACATTCCTGGTGTACCGGGCGTTGGTGAGAAAACTGCACAGGCGTTACTGCAAGGTTTAGGTGGTTTAGATGCGTTGTATGCCAACCCAGAAAAAATCGCAGAGTTGACCTTCCGTGGTGCGAAAACCATGGCAGCGAAGCTTGAGCAAAGCAAAGACCTTGCTTACCTCTCCTATAAACTGGCTACCATCAAAACGGATGTTGAGCTCGAGTTAGGTTGCGAGCAATTAGAAGTGCAGCAGCCAGCAGGTGAAGAGTTGCTTAGCCTGTTTAAACAATATGAATTTAAACGTTGGATTACGGACGTTGAAGCGGGCAAGTGGATGCAAGCTAAGGGCGCGAAACCTGTAGCGCAATCCCCTAAAACCATTGAAATTGAAGCCGAAGTTGAACCGGAAGAGCCTGCCAGTGTGCTTTCTTATGACAACTACGTCACCATTCTTGACGAAACCGTACTTGAAGAGTGGATTTCCCGCCTGAAGAAA
The DNA here is from genome assembly GCF_014189855.1 of Buttiauxella sp. A111. Lineage (GTDB taxonomy): Bacteria > Pseudomonadota > Gammaproteobacteria > Enterobacterales > Enterobacteriaceae > Buttiauxella > Buttiauxella selenatireducens. Next base: position 121,722 of record NZ_BJFN01000008.1, on the reverse strand, counting down.
GCGCCTGTTATCGCTTTCGATACTGAAACCGACAGCCTGGACAATATCAGTGCGAACCTCGTGGGGCTTTCGTTTGCTACCGAACCGGGTGTTGCGTGCTATATCCCTGTCGCGCATGACTATTTAGATGCACCGGTGCAGATCCCTCGTGAACGGGCGCTCGAACTTCTTAAGCCGTTACTTGAAGATGAAAGTGTTCTTAAAGTTGGACAGAACCTGAAGTATGACCGCGGCATCATGCAGAACTACGATATTGAGTTACGCGGAATTGCGTTCGATACAATGCTCGAGTCCTACATACTTGATAGCGTGGCAGGCCGTCATGATATGGACAGCCTGGCTTCTCGCTGGCTGAAGCACACGACTATCACCTTCGAAGAGATTGCCGGTAAAGGCAAAAAGCAGCTGACATTTAACCAGATCGATCTTGAGCAAGCTGGACGTTATGCCGCAGAAGATGCAGACGTTACCTTGCAGTTGCATCTGAAGATGTGGCCAAAGCTCGAGAAACGTGAAGGGCCATTAAGCATCTTTAAAAATGTTGAAATGCCGCTTGTCCCAGTGCTGTCACGCATTGAACGTAACGGCGTCAAAATTGATCCCGCTATTCTGCACACCCATTCTGAGCAGTTGACGAAACGACTGGCAGAGCTTGAATTGACTGCACATGAAATAGCTGGCGAAGCGTTTAATCTTGCTTCACCTAAGCAGTTGCAGACTATTCTTTTTGAGAAACAAGGTATTAAGCCACTGAAGAAAACCCCTGGCGGCGCGCCTTCTACTTCTGAGGAAGTGTTGGAAGAATTAGCACTGGATTATCCGCTGCCAAAAGTCATTCTTGAGCACCGTGGTTTGGCGAAGCTGAAATCGACTTATACCGATAAGCTGCCACTAATGATTAACCCGAAAACCGGGCGCGTTCATACCTCTTATCATCAGGCGGTGGCAGCGACCGGGCGTTTGTCTTCTACCGAACCGAACCTGCAAAACATTCCGGTGCGTAATGAAGAAGGGCGACGTATTCGCCAGGCTTTTATTGCACCCAAAGATTACTTGATCGTTTCTGCCGACTACTCGCAAATCGAGTTGCGCATTATGGCGCATTTATCTCGTGACAAGGGGCTGCTAACTGCATTTGCCGAAGGCAAAGATATTCACCGTGCTACTGCATCTGAAGTATTCGGAATTCCGTTGGATAGCGTTTCTGGAGAGCAACGCCGCAGCGCGAAAGCGATTAACTTCGGTCTGATTTACGGCATGAGCGCATTCGGTTTGTCACGCCAGCTCAACATTCCGCGTAAAGAGTCGCAGAAATACATGGATCTCTACTTTGAGCGCTACCCTGGCGTGCTGGAGTACATGGAGCGCACTCGTAAGCAGGCTAAAGAGCAAGGTTATGTTGAAACCCTGGATGGACGTCGTCTGTATTTACCAGATATCAACTCTAGTAATGCGGCACGTCGTGCTGGTGCTGAACGTGCGGCTATCAACGCGCCTATGCAGGGAACGGCAGCTGACATCATCAAACGCGCGATGATTGCCGTCGATGCCTGGCTTGAGGCAGATAAACCACGCGTAAAAATGATCATGCAGGTACACGATGAATTGGTATTTGAAGTTCATCAGGACGATCTGGAAGCCGTATCGAAGAAAGTCCACGAACTGATGGAAGGCAGCATGAAACTGGATGTGCCGTTGCTGGTGGAAGTTGGGAGCGGTGCAAATTGGGATGAAGCGCACTAATTTGAAGCGAGTTCTGTAACTAAAGAACATAAGTCATAGCTTTTTGTGATGACGCTTCAAAATTGGCGTGCAAAGAGTGAAAAAAAACTACAAAAAATGCTTTTTCATCCGAATAAAAAGGAGTAGAGTTATTTGCGTAGGGTACAGAGGTAAGATGTTCTATCTTTCAGACCTTTTACTTCACGTAATCGGATTTGGCTGAATATTTTAGCCGCCCCAGTCAGTAATGACTGGGGCGTTTTTTATTGTGCCATACCCATAAAATTCCAAGCTGCATCTTTGTTGGCAGCGTTCATTTGCCCCCGCAATGCAACTCGAATTATTTTAGGTATGGCCAATAACGAAGGATGGTTATTCGCCAGTCGTCTCGTCGTCTTCTTCTACACCATCTTCTTCAGTTGCTGGAGCGATATCGTTGTACCAGCCGTCAAGCTTATGACGCAGTACATCGACACCAATTTTCTTCAGTGACGAAAACGCCTCAACCTGAATGTCACCGTTAAAGTCCACTACTGCGGCGCGCACCATATTCAACTGTGCTTTACGAGCACCAGATGCCAACTTATCAGCCTTGGTTAACAGCAACATGACGGGAATGTTGCTGGCAACAGCCCAGTGAATCATCTGCTGATCAAGGTCCTTAAGTGGATGACGGATATCCATCAGCACGACCAGGCCTTTCAAGCTATTACGCTTTTGCAGATATTCACCGAGCGCGCGCTGCCATTTCAGTTTTACTTCTTCCGGCACTTCGGCGTAGCCGTAACCCGGTAAATCCACCAGACGTTTACCTTCAGCGACTTCAAACAGGTTGATGAGCTGAGTACGGCCTGGTGTTTTACTGGTTCGAGCCAGTGCTTTCTGATTGGTCAGCGTATTTAATGCGCTGGATTTCCCTGCGTTAGAGCGGCCTGCGAAAGCAACCTCAATACCGGTATCAGAAGGTAAATGGCGAATGTCCGGTGCGCTAAGCACGAAGTGGGTCAGTTGATAATTCCAGTTTGTCAAAACGGTTGTCTCCCTCAGGATGAGCATTGTGGGGGATTATACCTGAACATGGGGAAAACGCCGTGTTTCTCGGCGCGGCTTACAGGATTACAGAAATCCGCCCGAGGTTTGTAGGATATTGACCACTCTATCTGTCAGAGAACGCAGTGTTGATTGATGCCATGATAATTAAAAGGCTATATATTACAGTGCATTATGTTTACTCTCTCGGATTGCATTCATGACTTAACACAAATACTCATCTTGTAGAATCAATGGGTAAGAGTAAAGTTAGCGGCACAGGCAAAGGAGAGCCACAAAGGATAGCAACTCAGGATGAGGGTTCAGGATTGTCAGGATGGCGAGGAACCAGTGGGAATGCCAGGAGGCAACGTCAGGAGACGTTTAACAAGGACATGGATTGACACGGAAGTTGTTTGCAAAGGAAAGACAGGGCGTCGAGTGCAAACAGGGATTGTGTGACCAGATAAAGGTCCAGGAACAAGAAAAAGGCGACAGGTTAACCTGCCGCCTTTTTTCTTTGCTTGCTTTCTGCTAGATTCCGCCGCAATTCTATACTGAATGAAAACGGCTCAAGAAAAATTATTATGAAGCAACAAAACTCAGCAGTACCTGGTTCTAAACCTTCAAAAGCACGCCGCAAAACGCGTGAAGAGCTTGATCGTGAAGCTCGCGATCGCAAACGTGAGAAAAAACACAGTGGCCACGCAGCAGGTAGTCGTGCAACTGGCGGCGTCGAGTCGGCTAAAAGTGGAAAAGGCAGCAGCCAGGCCAAAGATCCGCGCATTGGCAGTAAAAAACCAATCGCCCTGGGCGTAATTGAAGTCCAGGTCAAAAAACCGAAACAGCACAAACCTAAGAGCGAGAAACCTATGCTAACACCACAGGCTGAGCTGGATTTGCTGGAGAATGATGAACGCCTGGATGCGTTGCTGGAACGTCTTGAAGAAGGTGAAACGCTCAATGCCGAAGAGCAGGCTTGGGTTAACGCTAAGCTTGATCGTATCGATGCACTGATGGCTGAACTCGGCATCGCTTACGATGATGACGAAGATGAAGAAGAAAAAGAGAAGGGCGATGACCTGATGCGCCTGCTCAAAGGCACTGATTAACGATTACCCCGATGGGATTACCTGTTCTTTTCGTGGTTATTCCTCTGGTGTGTTATCTGCTGTGGTTATTCGTTAAACTACGGCGGTTGTCGCGATTGCAAAAATCGTTGCGCCGTCAACGAATGCGGCATCACCGGAGGAAGTGAGTATGTCTGAGCTGTTAATCGATTGGGATCTGGCCCTGATCCAGAAATATAATTATTCAGGGCCGCGTTATACCTCTTACCCGACTGCGCTGGAGTTTTCAGAAGACTTCGGTGAGGCGGCATTTCTACAGGCGGTGGCTCGTTATCCTGAGCGCCCGCTGTCGCTATATGTTCATATCCCGTTCTGCCACAAGCTCTGCTACTTCTGCGGCTGCAACAAGATCGTGACTCGGCAGACGCACAAGGCCGATCAGTACCTTGATGCGCTGGAACAAGAGATTGCCCACCGTGCGCCGCTCTTCAAGGGCCGTCACGTCAGCCAACTGCATTGGGGCGGCGGTACACCAACTTACTTGAGTAAAGCGCAGATAAGCCGTTTGATGGGGCTTCTACGGGGTCATTTCAATTTCAATGAAGACGCCGAGCTGTCTATTGAAATCGATCCGCGTGAAATCGAACTTGATGTGCTGGACCACCTGCGCCAGGAAGGCTTTACTCGCCTGAGTATGGGGGTGCAGGATTTCAACAAAGAAGTTCAGCGTTTGGTTAACCGTGAACAAGACGAAGAGTTTATCTTTGCCTTGATTCAGCGCGCGCGCGAACTGGGTTTCACATCAACCAATATCGATTTGATTTATGGTCTGCCAAAACAGACGCCGGAAAGTTTTGCCTTCACGCTCAAACGCGTGGCAGAACTCAGCCCGCATCGTTTAAGCGTTTTTAACTACGCGCACTTGCCGACATTGTTCGCGGCGCAACGCAAAATCAAAGATGCAGACTTACCCAGCGCGCAGCAGAAACTCGATATTCTGCAAGAGACCATCAGCTCGCTAACGGCGACTGGATACCAGTTTATTGGCATGGACCATTTCGCTCGTCCGGATGATGAACTGGCGATTGCTCAACGCGAAGGGAAATTGCACCGTAATTTCCAGGGTTACACCACCCAGGGTGATACGGATCTGTTGGGTATGGGCGTTTCCGCCATCAGCATGATTGGCGATTGCTACGCACAGAACCAGAAAGAGCTTAAAACGTATTACCAACAGGTTGATCAGCAAGGCGATGCGCTATGGCGTGGTCTGGCATTAACCCGTGATGACTGTATTCGTCGTGACGTTATCAAAGCGCTGATTTGTAACTTCCAGCTCAACCTTGTGGAAATAGAAAAGCTTTGGGATCTGAATGCAGAAGAATACTTCGCAGAAGATTTGAAATTGCTGAAGCCACTAGCGAAAGATGGGCTGGTGGACATTGACGGCAAACATATCCAGGTCACGGCAAAAGGTCGTTTGCTAATCCGTAATATCTGCATGTGTTTTGATAGTTACTTGCGCCAGAAGGCACGGTTGCAACAGTTCTCTCGCGTAATCTAAATATCCGTCATTCTTCAAGTTGTGGGGGCGTTGGCAGCGCTCACTAACCCCAGTCTCTTACTCAAGTAAGCTCCTGGGGATTAGCTCTCTTGCCGCCTACCCACAACTCGAATTATTTAGGATATAAATTGTAAGCTACTCCATTCCCAACTCTTTGAGCTTACGCGTCAGGGTATTGCGTCCCCAGCCAAGAAGCCTTGCTGCTTCCTGCTTATGCCCTTGCGTATGGCGTAGTGCAGTCGTCAGCAGTGTACGCTCCATCTCTGGCTGAGCCTCAGAGAGTAAGTTCTGATGACCGGAACGTAATGCACGATCTGCCCATTGTGCCAGTAGTGTTGCCCAACTGTCGGACTGAGAATGTGCCGGACTATCGGGAATCGTTGTCTCGAATAGTTCGGCGGGCAAGTCCTGAATCAACACTTCCTGACCTGCCGCCATGACTGTTAACCAGCGACAAGTATTTTCCAGCTGGCGGACGTTTCCAGGCCAGGCCAAACGCGTTAACGCCGTTTCGGTTTCGGGATGGAGCAGCTTTGCTTCCACACCCAATTCCTGCGCGGCATCTTGCAAGAAATGGCGAGCCAGGCGCGGAATATCTTCGCGACGCTCACGCAGAGGTGGCAAATGCACACGTATTACGTTCAGGCGATGGAATAAGTCCTCACGGAATTTCCCTTCCTGTACGCGCAACTCAAGATTCTGGTGAGTCGCGGCAATAATTCGCACATCCACTTTTACGGGCGCATAACCGCCAACGCGATAAAACTGCCCGTCAGCTAACACGCGCAGTAAGCGGGTTTGCACATCCAGCGGCATATCACCAATTTCATCGAGGAACAGTGTGCCGCCATCAGCCTGCTCAAAACGGCCCTGGCGAATTTGATTCGCACCGGTAAAAGCACCTTTCTCATGGCCAAACAGCTCGGACTCAATCAAATCCTTTGGAATGGCGGCCATATTCAGCGCGATAAAAGGGGATTTCACTCGCGGACTATGACGATGTAAAGCGTGGGCAACCAACTCCTTACCCGTACCGGATTCGCCGTTAATCAGCACACTTATTGATGATCGGGACAAGCGGCCAATAATGCGAAACACATCCTGCATCGCGGGAGCTTCACCGATGATATCGGTCGTCGGCCCATTAACCTGCACATTACGCGGTTGCTGTTGTTCCTGATAATGACTGATGGCTCGCTCAACGAGTGCAACAGCTTCATCAATATCAAAAGGCTTTGGCAGGTAATCAAATGCGCCTTGTTGATAGGCGCTCACCGCCGCTTCAAGGTCTGAATGAGCTGTCATTATGATGACCGGCAACATCGGGTGCCGTTGTTTAATCTGCTTTAGCAGCGCCAAACCATCCATGCCGGGCATGCGAATATCAGATAACAAAACGTCCGGGGTTTTGGTTGCAAGAGCATTCAGGACTTCATTGCCACTTTCAAACGTGGTGCAGCTTAAACCCGCCCCAGTCAGAGCGCGTTCCAGCACCCAACGGATGGAGCTATCGTCATCAACGATCCAAACTATCCCTCGTTGCATAAAGACCTCTACTTACGAATAGGCAGGTAAACCGAGAACTCGGTATGACCTGGCCAACTGTTAAATTCGATTTTTCCCGAATGCTGATCGATCAAGTTGCGTGCAATAGAAAGACCTAAACCCGTCCCTCCCTCACGTCCGCTCACCATTGGGTAGAATAGTGTGTCCTGCAGATGGGCCGGAATCCCCGGACCGTTGTCTTCAATATCAATGCGAGCAGCCAGGCGATAACGCGTCCCGTGCAGCGTAATTTGAAACGCAGTTCGCGTGCGTAGCACAATTTCACCGCCGTCGCTGCCCAACGCCTGAAGCGCGTTGCGCACAATATTCAGTAAAATCTGTTCAATTTGGTCGGGATCATGCGCCAACTCAGGCAAACTTGGGTCGTAATCTCTCACCAGCGTTACATTCGCTGGTAACTCCATCGACACCAATTTCATCACACGCTCTGTAACTTTGTGAATACTTTCAGTGACGTGCATGCCGGGTTGTTGCGGGCCTAATAGCCTGTCCACCAGATTACGTAAGCGGTCAGCTTGCTCAATAATCACCTTGGTGTATTCGGTGAGAGAGGGATCGGGTAAGGCTTTTGCCAGTAACTGCGCCGCGCCGCGTAACCCACCCAGTGGATTTTTAATCTCATGTGCCAGCCCGCGGACTAAGTCACGAGCGGCAATTTGCTGCGCTTGCTGTAACTGTTCCTGACTTAAACGTCGCTGATTATCCATCGGCGCCATTTCCATCAGGATGAAACCTTCTGGCAAACGTTGTGCAGTCAGGGAAAGAATGTGGGAACGGCTATCAATAACCAGTGTGACTTCGTTATCGGTAAAACCCTGGCCTGCGGTCAGGCTTTCCTGCATCAAGCCAACATTTAGCGAAAAGTAACTCAACAGCTCTGGAAGAGGTGTGCCGTACAGCTTGCGCGAACTTTGCGCCAAAAGTTGCTGTGCAGCTGGATTGGCGTAATGCACCGCCAGCTCGTCATCGACCAGTAAAATACTGTTGATTAAAGAATTCAGGATCTGCCCAGCATCGGGCAGTGTGCCGGTTGCCATACAGCAGTCTCCGATAATTTGCACTGTGATGGTGCAGTATAGTTTCCTGCGGGCAAAAGATATTGCTACAGAAGGTTATTTGTGGAGAAAAAAGCCCATCATGAGATGGGCCAAAAGTTTCCACGGCAACAAAATCCTCAGCGTCTTTCTTACCACAGCGGTGTTGGCTACTCTCATTCACCCGAATCACTTACTTGAGTAAGCTCATCGGGATTCATTCGATTGCCAGCCTGGCTGTGGCAAGAAATCCGCAGAGTATTACTAATATTAAACGCTGTAGTACAACTCAAACTCTACCGGGTGCGGAGTCATACGCACACGGTCATTTTCTTCAATACGCAGGGCGATGTAAGCATCGATTGCGTCATTGGTGAACACGCCACCTGCAGTCAGGAACTCACGGTCTTCGTTCAGGCAGTTCAGTGCTTCTTCCAGAGAGCCAGCAACTTGTGGGATCTCTTTCGCTTCTTCTGGCGGCAGGTCGTACAGGTTTTTGTCCATTGCTTCGCCCGGATGGATTTTGTTCTTGATGCCATCAAGACCAGCCATCAGCAGAGCTGCAAAGCACAGGTACGGGTTAGCTGCTGGGTCTGGGAAACGCACTTCAATACGACGTGCTTTCGGAGACGCAACCACTGGAATACGGATAGAAGCAGAACGGTTACGCGCAGAGTAAGCCAGCATAACTGGAGCTTCATAACCCGGGACCAGACGCTTGTAAGAGTTGGTTGTTGGGTTCGCCAGGGCGTTGATGGCTTTAGCGTGCTTGATAACGCCACCGATGTAGTACAGCGCTTGCTCAGACAGGCCTGCATATTTGTCGCCAGAGAACAGGTTTACACCGTTCTTGGACAGGGACATGTGGCAGTGCATACCGGAACCGTTATCACCAAACATTGGTTTTGGCATGAAGGTCGCAGTTTTGCCGTATGCGTGAGCAACGTTATGAACCACATATTTGTAGATCTGAATTTCGTCCGCTTTTTTGGTCATGGTGTTGAAGCGGGTGGCGATTTCGTTCTGACCCGCTGTTGCAACTTCGTGGTGATGCGCTTCAACCACCAGGCCCATTTGCTCCATGGTCAGACACATTGCAGAACGCAGGTCCTGAGATGAGTCAACCGGAGGAACCGGGAAGTAACCGCCTTTAACAGCAGGACGGTGACCTTTGTTACCGCCTTCGTATTTAGTACCGGTGTTCCATGCGCCTTCGATATCATCGATAGCAACGTGAGAACCGGAAATAGAGCTACCAAAACGGATGTCATCGAACAGGAAGAATTCTGGCTCTGGCCCGAACAGTACAGTATCGGCAATGCCAGTTGAGCGCAGGTAGTCTTCAGCACGTTTTGCGATGGAGCGTGGGTCACGGTCATAACCCTGCAAAGTGCCTGGCTCAAGAATGTCACAACGAATGATAAGAGTGGAGTCTGCGAAGAACGGGTCAATAACCGCGGTAGATGCGTCTGGCATCAGAACCATGTCGGATTCGTCGATGCCTTTCCAGCCACCAATCGAGGAGCCATCAAACATTTTGCCTTCTTCGAAGAATTCAGCATTCACCTGGTGAGCAGGAATTGTGACGTGCTGTTCCTTACCTTTGGTGTCAGTGAAGCGCAAATCAACAAATTTCACTTCATGCTCATTCAGCATCGTCAATACGTGTTCAGCGGACATACTTAAATCTCCTGGATTGGTCATTGTCGTCGTGGTAACGAGGTGTTCAATACATTCTATTTGGCTTTTCGCCCTGAAATGATTAAAGCGAAATCTGTGCCAACTTTTAAATTACCCTAAAAAGGCGCTATCATGCGCGGTATAGTGCAAAAGGGCTGCACCATGATGGATAGTTTGCACCAATGTAGTGCTTCGGTCTGAGATTTGAGCACCATATTGGTGCAATTTTCGTTATGGCTCCCTTTTTTGCTCCGTGAAAGCGATCACAAACCCTTACTTTCAACATTGTTTGTAAAGGTTCTTTGTGATCCTGTTCTGTCCTTCGATTAATACGTGTACAATAACGCGCTATTTCTAATGCCTGAGGCAAAGTTGTGATCGAAAATCTGCGTAATATCGCCATCATCGCGCACGTTGACCATGGTAAAACTACCCTGGTTGATAAGCTGCTGCAGCAATCTGGTACTTTCAGTAACGAACGTGCTGAAGCTACTGAACGCGTGATGGACTCCAACGATTTGGAGAAAGAGCGTGGGATTACCATCCTCGCTAAAAACACCGCTATCAAATGGAATGACTACCGTATCAACATCGTTGATACCCCTGGGCACGCCGACTTCGGTGGTGAAGTTGAACGTGTAATGTCCATGGTAGACTCCGTTCTGCTGGTCGTTGATGCAATGGATGGCCCAATGCCGCAGACGCGCTTCGTAACCAAAAAGGCATTTGCCCATGGTTTGAAGCCAATTGTTGTAATCAACAAAGTTGACCGTCCTGGTGCGCGTCCTGACTGGGTTGTTGATCAGGTATTCGACCTGTTCGTTAACCTTGAAGCAACCGACGAGCAGCTCGATTTCCCAATTATCTATGCATCTGCATTGATGGGGATCGCGGGCAACGATCACGGTGATATGGCGGAAGATATGACCCCGCTGTACCAGGCGATTGTTGACCACGTTAAAGCACCAAGCGTTGACCTTGATGGTCCGTTCCAGATGCAAATTTCCCAGCTCGACTACAACAACTATGTTGGCGTAATCGGCATCGGTCGCATCAAACGCGGTAAAGTGAAGCCTAACCAGCAGATCACTATCATCGATAGCGAAGGTAAAACTCGTAACGGTAAAGTTGGCAAAGTGCTGACCCACCTCGGTCTGGAGCGTATTGAATCCACCGAAGCCGAAGCAGGCGACATCATCGCGATTACCGGTCTTGGCGAACTGAATATCTCCGACACCCTTTGCGATACGCAAAATGTTGAAGCGTTGCCAGCACTGTCTGTTGATGAACCAACCGTTTCTATGTTCTTCAACGTCAACACCTCTCCGTTCTGTGGCAAAGAAGGTAAATTCGTTACCTCCCGTCAGATCCTTGACCGCCTGAACAAAGAGCTGGTGCACAACGTTGCGCTGCGCGTTGAAGAAACCGAAGATGCGGATGCATTCCGTGTATCCGGTCGTGGCGAACTGCACCTGTCTGTTCTTATCGAAAACATGCGTCGTGAAGGCTTCGAACTGGCTGTGTCCCGTCCGAAAGTTATCTTCCGTGAAATCGATGGCCGTAAGCAGGAACCGTTTGAAAACGTGACTCTTGATATCGAAGAGCAACACCAGGGTTCTGTGATGCAGGCTCTTGGTGAGCGTAAAGGCGACCTGAAAAACATGAATCCAGACGGCAAAGGCCGCGTACGTCTTGACTACGTGATCCCAAGCCGTGGTCTGATCGGTTTCCGTAACGAATTCATGACCATGACGTCTGGTACAGGTCTGCTGTACTCCACCTTCAGCCATTATGACGACGTTCGTCAGGGCGAAGTGGGCCAGCGTCAGAATGGCGTGCTGATCTCTAACGGCCAGGGTAAAGCGGTTGCGTTTGCTCTGTACGGTCTGCAGGATCGCGGTAAGCTGTTCCTGGGTCACGGTGCTGAAGTTTATGAAGGCCAGATCATCGGTATTCACAGTCGTTCTAACGACCTGACTGTTAACTGCCTGACCGGTAAGAAACTGACCAACATGCGTGCGTCCGGTACTGACGAAGCGACTACACTGGTTCCAGCTCAGAAAATGACTCTTGAGCAGGCACTGGAGTTCATCGATGATGACGAACTGGTAGAAGTTACCCCGCTGTCCGTACGTATTCGTAAACGTCACCTGACTGAAAACGACCGCAAACGCGCAGGTCGTGGCGGCAAAGAAGCGTAAGTTTCTTTCCTGCAAAGCTGTTTATAAAGCATTGAAGCCCTGCCTGTTTAGGCGGGGCTTTTTTTTGCTTCTTTTTTGCCGAACTGTTCGCAGAACTCGGATCGCTTTTCTGCCAGCGATAGTCAAAGCCCCCCTTTACCGCTACAGTTATTTGTCCATGCGCAAAGGAGAGGCTTATGCTGTATATCTTTGATTTAGGCAACGTCATTGTTGATATCGACTTCAACCGCGTGATGGGGGTATGGAGCGATTACAGTCGCGTCCCGCTAGCGAATTTGCAAAAAAGCTTTGTGATGGGAGATGCCTTCAAGCGCCACGAACGTGGGCAAATTAGTGATGAAGAATTCGCTCAAGCGGTCTGTGACGAGATGGGCATGGCATTGAGCTTCGACCAATTTTCCGCAGGCTGGCAGGCTATCTTTGTCGGACTACGTCCTGACGTTATCGCTATTATGAACAAGCTTCGCGAACAAGGGCATCGCGTTGTTGTGCTCTCTAACACTAACCGCTTACATACGTATTTCTGGCCTGGCGAATATCCGCAAATTGGACAGGCGGCAGATAAAATCTACCTGTCTCAGGAAATGGGTATGCGTAAACCCGACGCAGAGATTTATCAAAAGCTACTCGAAACAGAAGGTTTTTCTGCAGATCAGGCGGTCTTTTTTGATGACAACGCCGATAATATTAAAGGAGCTCAACAGTTGGGTATCACCAGCATTTTGGTGACCGGAAAAGACACGGTGCCTGGCTACTTCGCAAAAGGCCTATGATAAAAGACGTTCATCGCAAAACGAGCCAACACCTCAGTCCGTGTATCGCCTGGGGAAAGTTACTCTGGCACCGCATCGACCAGGACAATATGACCACGCTTGCAGGGAACCTTGCCTACGTGTCATTGCTCTCGCTGGTGCCTTTGGTTGCGGTGGTGTTTGCGTTATTTGCGGCATTTCCCATGTTTGCCGATATCAGTATCCAACTGCGCCACTTCGTGTTCTCAAATTTTCTGCCCGCTACCGGTGACATTATTCAGCGCTATATCGAACAGTTCGTCGCTAACTCTACCAAAATGACGGCGGTGGGGGCCTGCGGGCTTATCGTCACCGCGTTATTACTGATGTATGCCGTGGATAGCGCGCTAAACACCATCTGGCGCAGTACTCGTACACGACCAAAAATCTACTCGTTTGCGGTTTACTGGATGATTTTAACGCTTGGGCCGCTGTTGGCTGGGGCGAGTCTGGCGATCAGTTCGTATTTGCTGTCTCTACGGTGGGTCACGGGCTTTAATACCGTTATTGATGATATGTTACGCATCTTGCCATTAATCCTTTCCTGGCTGTCTTTCTGGATGCTCTACAGCATTGTCCCAACGACTCGCGTTCCCGTGCGTGATGCACTGATTGGCTCGTTGGTCGCCGCTCTTTTATTTGAGTTGGGGAAAAAAGGCTTCGCCCTCTACATCACCATGTTTCCCTCTTACCAATTGATTTACGGTGTAATAGCCGTGATCCCCATTTTATTCGTCTGGGTCTATTGGACCTGGTGTATCGTATTGCTCGGCGCCGAAATTACTGTCACTCTCGGCGATTACCGAAAACTTCGCATCGAATCACAGCAGGAAGAATTGGAAGAACCATGATTGCATTAATTCAGCGCGTCACCCACGCAAGCGTCACCGTGGCGGGTGAAGTGACGGGTAAAATTGGCCCAGGACTTTTAGTGTTATTGGGTGTCGAAAAAGAAGATAACCAACAGAAAGCGAATCGTCTTTGCGAACGGGTTTTGGGTTACCGCATTTTTGGCGATGAAAACGACAAAATGAACCTGAATGTTCAGCAAGCGGGTGGCAGCGTGCTGGTGGTATCGCAGTTTACCCTCGCAGCCGATACCGAACGCGGTATGCGTCCGAGCTTCTCGGGTGGTGCTGCACCACAACTTGCTGAAGAGTTGTATGAATACTTTGTTGAACGCTGTAGACAACAGGGCATCGTGGCTGAAACGGGGCGCTTCGCCGCGGATATGCAGGTGAGCCTGACCAACGATGGTCCGGTGACGTTTTGGTTACAGGTCTGAGTTCGCAGCATTTACGGTCCCGCGTAACAAGAGAGAGTACATGTATGTATCACCTTCGCGTACCGCAAACCGAAGAAGAGCTTGAGCTCTATTACCAGTTTCGTTGGGAGATGTTGCGCAAGCCTCTGCATCAACCCAAAGGCTCCGAACGTGACGCCTGGGATGCCATGGCGCATCACCAAATGGTGGTGGATGAAGAAGGGAATATTGTTGCTATTGGTCGCTTGTACATCAATGCCGATAACGAAGCCGCTATCCGCTTCATGGCGGTTCATCCATCAGTACAAGATAAAGGGCTCGGAACGCTAGTGGCGATGACGCTGGAGTCTGTTGCGCGCCAGGAAGGGGTCAAACGTGTGGTGTGTAGCGCACGCGAAGATGCCGTTGAGTTTTTTGCCAAGCTGGGTTTTGAGAATCAGGGCGAAATCACCACGCCTTCGACCACTCCTATTCGCCATTATCTGATGATAAAACCGGTTGCCTCGCTGGATGATATTCTCCATCGGGCTGACTGGTGCGGGCAGCTACAGCAAGCCTGGTATCAGCATATTCCATTAAGTGAAAAAATGGGGGTGCGGATACTGCAGTACACCGGGCAGAAATTCATTACCACCATGCCTGAGGCAGGCAATCAAAATCCCCATCAGACGTTATTCGCAGGCAGCCTGTTTTCTCTTGCTACGCTGACGGGGTGGGGGCTGATTTGGTTAATGCTGCGCGAGCGCCATTTGGGTGGCACGATTATTCTCGCTGATGCGCACATCCGATATAGCAGCCCGATCACCGGAAGGCCAGGAGCGATTGCCGACCTGGGCTCTTTAAGTGGTGATCTGGATCGTCTGGCACGAGGCCGCAAAGCTCGCGTTGCATTGCAAGTTGAGCTTTTTGGTGATGATGAACAGGGCGCTGTTTTTGAAGGTGTGTACCTGGTATTGCCAGCTAAACCTTTTGGGCCACTCGAAGAGGGTGGGAACGAAGAAGAGTAACCGCCCGGCGCTTATGCGCCGGGTACTTCACCATTCTGCATGGTTTGCTGTACTTGTTTGCCATCGCTTCCGGTGGCTTGCAAAGTACCATTCACCGTCGGTTTCAATGGCGTTTGTGCTGCAAGGTTTCCGGTCACGGAAAGCTGTAAATTGCCATTGCCTTCTATCGGTAGCGCGGGCCATCCCCATTGTTGCAACACGTTTACTGGCACCGAACGCCCTCGTAGATTGACCGCTGCGTTACGCTGCGGAGCCTGCGAAATAGCTCCCGTCGCTTCAAGCATTCCTTCACCTGCGAAAGCACTTAGCTCAGTAATTGAAATCTGGCTGTCTGTGGCAGTCAACGAAATGGATGGGCGGCGCACATCAACACGATTGAAGGTGGCTGAAGAGGCGTTCAGCGTAGCGTTGCCGCTCCAGATCCCCCATTGACCGTTGCGCACAGCTTCAAGATTGTTCGCCGTACCGTCTAATGCGGTGAACTGGAACGGGAAGGCCGGATTGATATCGATAACCAGATTTCGGTTCGCCGAAAGCTTTTTAATGGTCATTGAATGCAGCCATTCCGGCAACGGCTTCATCCAACGAGCCTTCCAGTCTTCCGGCAGCGTATATTCAATCCCGGCAAAAACCAGCTCATCGAGTGCCAGTTTTTTATCATTACGTAGCCAAACGCCTGAGGCGCGAACCATGCCTCTTTCCCAGCGCGAGGTGAACTGGCGTAGCGTAGCGGTTTGACCGTTAAAATCGATATTCACAATCGGATCATTAAGATGCAGATCGCCATTGATAAAGTCGCTGGCATTCATCGAGAGTCGCCCGTCATCGCTCTGCCAACCGCCATCTACCAGCGTCAGGTTGCGCAAACTCAGGTCTAGATCAGTGACCGCCCAGTCTTTACCTTCCAGTCGTGCATCTGTCACTTCCAGACTACCAATTTTAAGAGAAGGGACGGTGGAAAGCGGTGCCAGGAAATCGGTAATCGATTTTTCCGTTTGCAATCGGATGTCGTTCAAACGCAGGCTGCCAATCTGCCAGGATCCGTCCGCAAGACGATTTGCATTGCCAGTGAGCGAACCGCGAGCCATATCCGCACCAATGGTCGAGAGCGTCACCTGCTCGTTATTAATCGCACCCTGTAACAGTACGTTGGTGGCAGGAACACCGTTGAGCGTCATGGAACCTGCGCTAAACTGAATATCCGAGGTATTTCCCAGAACTCTGCCTTGCTGTGGCTGCCAGGGCATTACGCCACCATTGACGCGCTGTGCGTGTAAATTCCATTCAGTATTTGGGCTGTTAAGCGCCATATCGCTTAATTGCAACATGTCCGCCTGAAATGGCAGCGGTGCAGCATTGGGGCTGATATTTAGCGTTCCGTTTTGCAACAGAATCTTGTCGAAATGCATAGGCTCTGAAAACTGCCGAGAACTCAGGCCGATATCAATATTTTGCGCAACCAGAGTTGCCGGCTGGCCTTTACGCCCAAAAGTGACATTCGTCAGAGTGAGATGCGTGGGCGATGCCCAGCGGTGATCCATCTCTTCGAAAGAGAAGACATAATCACTATTCTCATTGATCCAACGGCTGACCTGGGACGCTCCCCAGCGAGTTTGTAGCAAAAGGTACGAGGCTATTAACGCAACCAGTACGACAACCAATAACGCAATAAATAGCTTTCCGAGAAATTTCATTGTCTTCCATCCCATGAAGTTTCGGTAAGGGAGTTATGCCCCATTTACCGTTATAGCTCAAGGATCGGATTGTCAGGAGGGGGAACACGCGCTGGCGCGAACAAATCACCAGCGCGTGAAGTACATCAATTTTTCTCAGGCGGGAAAATCAGGTTTAACACGATAGCGGTGATACCCCCGGCCGCAATACCGGATGAGAGCAAGGTTTTCAGCCAGTCAGGAGCGAACTGCAAAATCAATGGCTGTTGAGATACACCCATACCGACTGCCAGCGACAAGGCGATAATCATAATCGCGCGGCGGTTCAACGGTTCGCGGGAGACAATACGCACACCCGATGCAGCGATGGTGCCAAACATCACGATAGTCGCGCCGCCTAAAACGGGCTCAGGAATGTGCTGTACAAATCCGCTCACTGCCGGGAACAAGCCGAGAACGATCAGCATCAGTGCCACAACAAAACCAACATAACGGCTGGCAACACCGGTAAGCTGAATCACACCGTTGTTTTGGCCAAAGCAGGAATTCGGGAAGGTATTGAATACAGCTGAAACGCACGAGTTCAGGCCGTTAGCAAGCACGCCACCTTTCAGGCGTTTCATATACAGCGGCCCAGATACAGGCTGCTCAGAAACGTCAGACGTTGCAGTAATATCGCCGATCGTTTCCAGTGACGTCACCATAAAGACCAGCATCAGTGGGATAAGCAGATTCCAGTCAATGCCCAAACCGTAATACAGCGGCGTTGGCACCATAATCAGGTCTGTATTCGTTGATGGCGCGACGTTTGGCAGCATGCCCATCGCCCAGGCGAGCGCATAACCTACCGCCATAGCGATAACCAGAGAAGCTACGCGCAAGTAAGCGTTGCGCTGGCGGTTAAGCAGAATGATAACCAGTAGTACGGCACCCGCCAGTAGCAGGTTTTTCGGTGCACCAAAGGTATGGTCGCTCATCGCGGCATAACCACCACCGATAGACGTCAGGCCAACCTGAATCAGAGAAAGGCCGATAATCATTACAACAACCCCTGAAACCAGCGGGGTGATGATACGGCGAGCCAGGTGCAAGAAACGAGATAACAGCATTTCGGTGCAGCTTGCGAGCATCAATGTGCCAAATAAGGCAGCCATCATAGTCGGAACGTCAGCCCCGCCATTTTTCAATGCCATACCGCCCATGATCAATGGCGAAACAAAGTTAAAACTGGTGCCCTGAATAGACAGAAGCCCAGAACCTACTGGGCCCCAGGCTTTAATCTGGATAATCGATGCTACGCCTGAGGCAAACAACGACATACTGATAATGTGTTGGGTATCTTCGGCCGGAAGTCCCAGAGCCTGGCAAATCAACATCGCAGGCGTGATTACCGCAACAAACATCGCTAACAAGTGCTGGCCGGCAGCAAAAAGAGTTTGTGGGAGAGGGGGTCTGTCCTCGAGGCGGTAGATCAATTCACTGGAACGAGCCTGAGCAATCGGTTGCGCATCATCAGACTCAACAGCATTAACAGACATCGGAAATTATCCCTTGGAGAAAAAACGGTGATTTTAGCGGACTGAAGTGTAAAAGCAAACGTTTGCTAACAAACTTTCTTAAGATAAAAAGCATATATACACAGCTTTTTATATAACTTTTGACCTGTTTTTGGTTAAAATCCGGCTGCTAGATTTTCTAGAATCTGAAATTCCAGTGAAGGATAAATTAAAAGCGTCTGTGATAAATATGCGCAAACAGGAGCAATTCTATGTTTTATCTCGACACCCTTTCTACCCTTGTTGCTGCGACGCTCGTGTTGTTGCTGGGCCGAAAAATGGTCCACACCATACCGTTTCTAAAAAAATACACCATCCCTGAACCTGTCGCGGGTGGGCTTTTAATCGCCCTTGCCTTGTTAGTGCTTAAAAAAAGTGTCGGTTGGGAATTTGAATTTGATATGAGTCTCAAAGACCCATTGATGCTCGCTTTCTTTGCCACAATAGGCCTGAATGCCAACCTGGCCAGCTTGCGTGCAGGTGGCAAAGTGGTCGGTATTTTCCTGATTGTGGTGGTGGGTTTGCTGGTGATGCAAAACGCCATCGGTATTGGTATGGCGAGTCTGCTAGGCCTTGATCCGTTGATGGGGTTACTGGCGGGGTCCATTACTCTGTCTGGCGGCCATGGTACAGGTGCGGCCTGGAGTAAGTTATTTAGTGAGCGTTATGGCTTCCAGAATGCCACCGAAGTTGCGATGGCTTGCGCAACGTTTGGTTTGGTTCTGGGCGGTTTGATTGGTGGGCCAGTTGCACGTTATCTGGTTAAACACTCATCCACACCTGATGGCACGCCGGACGATAGCATTGATCCCACAGCCTTCGAAAAACCTGCAGTAGGGCGCATGATCACCTCGATGGTGTTGATAGAAACCATCGCGATGATTGCTATTTGTCTTACTGTTGGACAGTTTGTGGCGCACCTCATTCAAGGCACCAGCTTTGAACTGCCGACGTTCGTTTGCGTGTTGTTTGTTGGGGTAATACTCAGTAATACGCTTTCTCTGCTCGGCTTCTATCGGGTATTTGAACGTGCGGTTTCGGTGCTGGGGAACGTCTGTTTATCTCTGTTCCTCGCCATGGCGTTGATGAGCCTGAAGTTGTGGGAGTTGGCTTCACTGGCATTGCCAATGCTGGCGATTCTGACCGTACAAACCATCTTTATGGCGTTGTATGCAGTCTATGTGACCTATCGCTTTATGGGCAAAAACTATGATGCAGCGGTACTGGCTGCGGGTCATTGTGGTTTTGGCCTGGGGGCAACACCAACGGCTATCGCCAATATGCAGGCGATTACCGAGCGTTTTGGCCCGTCGCATATGGCGTTTCTGGTGGTTCCGATGGTTGGCGCGTTCTTTATTGATATCGTCAACGCACTGGTCATCAAGATGTACCTGATGCTGCCAATCTTTGGCTAAGTTATTTTCCCTCCTTCTCCTGGGGGAGAAGGTTGGGAGGAGGGCGGAAAATCAGGCGTTTGAATAGCGTTCCGTTTCAGGCATCCAGCGCTCAATGAGCGCGGTTGCCTGTTCTGGATAGCGTTCATGGATATGGCGTGCAAGGCGCTGTACTTCTGGAATCATCGCCTGATCGCGCAGTAAATCTGCTACTTTAAACTCAGCGTTCCCTGTCTGACGCGTGCCAAGCAATTCCCCCGGCCCACGAATTTCCAAATCCTTTTGCGCAATCACAAAGCCATCGTTGCTATCGCGTAACACCTGCAAACGCAGTTGCGCTGTTTTCGATAGTGGCGACTTATACAGCAACACACAATGGGAGGCGACGGCACCACGTCCTACACGCCCACGGAGCTGGTGGAGCTGCGCAAGCCCCAGACGCTCTGGGTTTTCGATAATCATCAGGCTGGCATTTGGGACATCAACGCCCACTTCAATGACCGTTGTGGCGACCAGAAGATGAATCGACCCTTCCTTGAAAGCCTGCATCACTGATTGCTTTTCTTGTGGCTTCATCCGGCCATGTACAAGCCCAACATTCAGATTCGGCAAAGCGGCTTTTAGCTCATCCCACGTAACTTCTGCGGCCTGTGCTTCCAGTAACTCCGACTCTTCAATCAGCGTACAAACCCAGTATGCCTGGCGGCCTTCATCGCTGCATGCGCCACGCACGCGGTCGATAATATCGTTGCGGCGCGTGTCAGGGATGGCAACAGTCGTGACCGGTGTACGGCCAGGCGGCAGTTCGTCGATCGTAGACGTATCCAAATCAGCATAGGCCGTCATAGCCAGGGTTCGTGGAATGGGCGTTGCGGTCATGATGAGTTGATGGGGATGGAATCCCTGAATCTGACCTTTTTCCCATAGCGCCAGGCGCTGATGGACGCCAAAGCGATGTTGTTCATCAATGATAACCAGTGCGAGTTGAGAGAACTGCACTTGTTCCTGGAAGATTGCGTGTGTTCCCACCACCATCGATACCTGACCGCTGGCGATTGCATCTTGTTGGGCGATACGCGCTTTGCCTTTTTGCTTACCTGCAAGCCAGCCAACCTCAATGCCCAATGGTGCAAACCACTGACGGAAATTATTGGCGTGTTGTTCGGCGAGCAATTCCGTCGGAGCCATCAAACCGACCTGTTTGCCATGCGCAATTGCACGCAATGCGGCAAGTGCCGCAACCAATGTTTTACCCGAGCCCACATCGCCTTGCACCAGACGCATCATCGGGACATCCAGCGCCATATCATGTTCAATTTCTGCCACGACACGCTCTTGAGCACCTGTCGGTTTGAACGGGAGTGCTGCCAACAATTGGTTTTTTAATTCGTCATGATTATGCAAAGGCAAAGCGTGATAACGCTGAGCGCCCGCACGAAGTGCGAGCATACTTAGGTTATGCGCCAGTAACTCCTCAAGGATTAATCGTTGCTGAGCCGGATGTTTCCCCGTTTCGAGATCGGCTAACTGCATTGTTGGTGGTGGACGATGTAACGTCCTCAACGCTTCTGGCAGACTCATCATTCCCTGACGCAAATCAGCAGGGAGTAATTCAGTGATCGCGCAGGTATCCAGCAACTCCAGTGCCTGATCGGTCAGTTTGCGCAAAGTGGCCTGGCGAATACCTTCAGTGGTGGGATAAACCGGGGTCAGAGTTTCCTGTAATTCCGGGGTACTCAGATCGCCCTGAATGCGGTATTCCGGATGAATCATCTCCGCGCCGTGCGTCCCTCGCTTTGCTTCGCCATAAGCAAGTACACGCTTACCGGTTGCGAGACTGTTTTTCATCGCCGCATTGAAGTTGAAAAAACGCATGGTCAGGATGCCGGTGCCGTCAGAAATTTGGCAAGTCATTATGCGACGACGACCAAAACTGATATTACAGTTCAGCACTTCCCCTTCAACCGTGGCGTGAGTGCCAGGCATGAGGTCGTTTATAGGATAGAGTTGAGTCCGGTCTTCGTAGCGCAGTGGGAGATGAAGCAGGAGATCCTGAATGGTATGCAGGCCAATCTTGGCCAATTTACCGCTCTGGCTGGCACCCACTCCGGCAAGCGTGCTTAACGGTATGGCGTCCAGCAAACGGCCTTTCATCTGACTACTCCGCAGATTGCATTGTGGCCCACCATGCGGCATCAGCTTCTATTTCACCTTGCTGATTCACATGCGGGTAGGGCAAACCTTTCCGGCGGGAAACTCGCGCCAGTACAGGATAACCGCCCTCAAACAGCAGACGCTGTTGTTCGGACTCTGGCAGAGTGCTGTTTTCACGCTGATACATTCCGGCGTTCTGACGTTGACGCTGCGCTTCATAAAGTATGAGTGCTGAGGCCACGGAAACATTGAGCGATTGCACCATCCCGATCATCGGAATAATGATGTCCTGGTCAGCCAGTGCTAATGCTTCCTGAGTAATGCCCGTTTTTTCCTGCCCCATCAAAATGCAGGTTGGGCGCGTGTAATCAATTTCGCGGAAATCGACAGCTTTATCAGAAAGGTTGGTCGCGAGGATTTGCATTCCGCTGTTTTTGAGATGAGCAACGGCGTCACCGATATGGCGATGGGTTTTGACTTCAACCCATGAATTGCTACCTGCTGCAGAGGAGGCCATGGTGCGCATTCGGTTACCCGGCCAGACCGCGTGAACTTCATGTACACCAACAGCATCAGCAGTACGAATAATCGCTGACACGTTATGAGGTTTATGGACCTGCTCCATACAGACGGTCAGATCAGGCTGACGCCTGGCGAGCATCTCGCAAATACGCGCATAACGTTGAGGATTCATAACACTAGTTTCGGTTGCGGGTAACTTTAATCACATCCGGCATCACACGGATTTTACGCATGAGGTTCGCCAAATGGACACGGTCGCGTGCAGTCAGTCGAATGAACGCACTGTAAACACGGCCATCTTTCTCTTCAGTATTCAGACTTTGAATATTGGAACCGGCATTATTGAGCGCAGCCGTCAGGTTTGCCAACGCACCCTGATGGTTAAACATATCCACCTTTATCTCGGTGGTGAACTCTTGTTCTGTTTCTTTATCCCATTCCACCGCCATAAACTTCTCTGGCTCTTTTTGGTAGCCACGGATGTTACGGCAAGATTCATGATGGATAACCAGCCCTTTGCCTGGGCTTACGTGCGCAATAATCGGGTCGCCAGGAATTGGTCGGCAACACTTGGCAAAGGTGATCAATACACCATCAGCACCTTTAATCGGCAGATGACTGTGAGTCGGTGAATGGCCTTGCTGAACCGCGGACGACTCACCTTGCAGGTTTTTCGCGACAACCACACTCATGGCATTACCGAGGCCAATTTCAGCCAGCAAATCATCAAGCGTGGCGAGCTTCATGCGCTCCAACTCACGTTGAATATTTTCTGGCGGGACCTCAGCTAATTTGCGGCTACCACCTAAAGCGTGGTTTAGCAGACGGCGTCCGAGACTAACGGAGTCGTCACGCTTGAGATTCTTCAGCATCTGGCGGATTTTGGCGCGCGCTTTAGAACTCACAACGAAATTCAGCCAGGCGGCATTCGGGCGTGCGCCTGGGGCGGTAATGATTTCGATTGTCTGGCCGCTGCTGAGCGACTGAGACAGGGGATAGGGTTGTCTGTCGACTCTGGCACCGACACAGGCGTGGCCGATGTCTGTATGCACTGCATACGCGAAGTCAACAGGTGTCGCACCTGCCGGTAATTCGACAATGCGCCCTTCCGGAGTGAAAACGTAAATCTCATCCGGGAACAGATCGGATTTTACGCTCTCGATAAATTCAAATGAACTACCCGCACTTTGCTGTAATTCCAGTAGGCTTTGCATCCAGCGCTGAGCGCGGATTTGTGCCGTTGTGCCACTTTCACCTTGCTCTTTATAAGCCCAGTGAGCGGCAACCCCCATCTCTGCCATCTGATCCATATCTTCGGTAC
This sequence comes from Buttiauxella sp. A111, assembly GCF_014189855.1. Classification (GTDB taxonomy): domain Bacteria; phylum Pseudomonadota; class Gammaproteobacteria; order Enterobacterales; family Enterobacteriaceae; genus Buttiauxella; species Buttiauxella selenatireducens. The sequence continues at coordinate 98,174 of NZ_BJFN01000008.1, read as the reverse complement.
GGATTTGCACTTCTACCGGCACACCATGTGGGCCAATCATTGAGGTGTGCAAAGACTGATATCCGTTCGCTTTCGGAATGGCAATATAGTCTTTCACCCGTCCAGGGCGTGGCTTGTAAAGGCTATGCATTTGCCCAAGGACGCGATAACAGGTATCCATGTCATGAACGATCACGCGGAAGGCGTAGATATCCATAATCGAGTGGAAACGCTGTTCTTTGAGCGTCATTTTGCAGTAGATGGAGTAGAGGTGTTTTTCGCGGCCGCTAACGCGACACGGAATGCCCGCTTCTTGCAAACGTCCGTCAATTTCAGAGAGGATTTTTTGAATCATCTCTTTGCGGTTACCTCGTGCCGCTTTGACCACTTCTTTAATCACGCGGTAGCGGTTCGGGTAAAGCGCTTCAAAGCCCAATTCCTCCAGCTCAGTTTTCAGGTGATGAATACCAAGTCGGTGCGCAAGGGGGCTATAGATTTCGAGGGTTTCACGAGCGATTCGTCGACGCTTATCAGGGCGCAATGCCCCGAGTGTCCGCATATTGTGCGTACGGTCGGCGAGTTTGATCAGAATGACGCGGATGTCTTGCACCATCGCCATGATCATTTTGCGGAAGTTTTCAGCCTGAGCTTCTTTCTTATCGCGGAATTTCAGTTTGTCTAGCTTAGATACCCCTTCCACCAGTTCGGCAACGCTTTTGCCAAACAGTTGTTCCATATCCTGGTAGGTGGCAGGGGTGTCTTCGATCACATCATGCAGTAGTGCGGCCATCAGCGTTTCAAAGTCGAGTTTCATCTCGGCCAGAATGCAGGCAACAGCTACGGGATGGGTGATATAGGGTTCACCACTTGAACGTGCTTGTCCCTCGTGAGCATCACGCGCAACAAGGTATGCTTGCCGAAGTCGCTTTATTTGCTCCTCGGGCAAGTATTGTTGAATCAGTTGATTCAGGCTTTCAAACAGATACAAGGGCTACCCGCAGGTTAATTAACGACGACCTTCAGCAATAGCGGTAACAGCCTGCAGTTCTGCGGCTTCCTGCTCTTGCTGCTCCTGGCGATCACGAACATCAAGAATCTGGTTGGTGATCAACCCTTCTTCGATTTCGCGCAGTGCGATTACAGTCGTTTTATCGTTTTCTTCAGGCACCAGTGGATCTTTACCACCAGTTTGCATCTGACGAGCGCGACGTGCGGCGACCAGAACCAGGTCAAAACGGTTACCAATTTTCTCAACAGCGTCCTGAACAGTTACGCGTGCCATAATTAAAATGCTCCACAGATGAAGAAATGACTGGGCATGATACTGAAACTGGGCTCAGTCTGCCAATAGTTTGCTGATTAAAGCGTCATGTCGCGCTTTTTGGCGACCCATTCGTAGACGCTCGGCACGAATGATAATTTTTAAATCTGACAGTGCAGTGTCAAAATCGTCATTGACGATTAAATAGTCATATTCGGCGTAATGGCTCATTTCTGCGACAGCTTGCTCCATACGCTTAGTGATAACTTCTTCACTATCTTGCCCACGACCACGAAGGCGGCGGTCTAATTCGTCTTTTGACGGCGGCAGAATAAAAATACTGCGGGCTTGCGGCATTTTCTGGCGAATCTGCTGCGCACCTTGCCAGTCAATATCCAGGAACACATCCACACCAGTTGCCAGAACTTGTTCAATAGCATGGCGTGAAGTGCCGTAGTAATTGCCAAACACTTCAGCGTGCTCAAGGAATGCGTCTTCAGCAATCATCTGCTTAAACTCTTCCTTTTCCACAAAGAAATAGTGTTCACCATGGTTCTCTCCCGGGCGAATACCACGAGTGGTATGGGAGATCGAAACCTGTGTGTCATACAGCGGTTGTGTCTTTAACAAAGCCTGGATGAGGCTGGATTTTCCCGCGCCACTAGGGGCGGAAACGATATAAAGCGTGCCTTGAGCCATGAGTTCTAACTTATTCGGTAAGCATAAAAAGAAGTGCGTATACGGGCCTATTATACACGCCGTCTTCGTGTCACGGAGAATTTGTCGTGTCCCTCGGCAATATTTCTACCAATTTGCGTAATGTTTTCCAAAAAACACCTCGTGTTGCTGCAACGAGTTAAATACCTCTGAAAGCTCCTCGTATCATTTTTAAAACGCAGTCGCGTTGATGGTTTCCTGGCGTTATACCTCTTCTTGCTTCTACACGGAGGGACTTATGAAGTGGATAACAAAGCTTATCGGGTTTCTGGGGTTGCTGAGCGCAATGGCGTCGGCGGCGTGTCCGGCCTGGTCATCAGTGCAAGCCCAGCAGGAGATGGTGAAATTGAATGAAAAGCTCGGGAAGTGGGACCGATCTTATTACCAACAAGGTGTGAGCGAAGTCAGTGATGCAACCTATGATGGCCTACGTCGGCAATATAATGAATGGCAGCGATGCTTTCATCCCTCTGAAAAACCACAGCAGCCGCAGATAGCTACCCTGGGCAAAGCATTGCATCCGATTGCTCATACAGGTGTCAAAAAACTGCCAGACAGTGAAGCTGTTGCCCAGTGGACAAAAGGCAAAACCGATCTTTGGGTACAACCTAAAGTCGATGGTGTGGCAGTGACCCTGATTTATCAGCAAGGGCATCTGTTTAAACTCCTTAGCCGCGGGGATGGTGAGAAAGGGCAGGACTGGACAGAAAAGGCCAAAATGATCCCCGCTATCCCCAAGACCCTTTCAGGCCAACTTGCCAATAGCGTGTTGCAAGGCGAGGTTTTCTGGAAAAGAGATAGCCACGTACAGAAAGCGATGGGGGGCATTAATGCGAGAGGAAAAGTGGCGGGAGCCATGATGAGCCAAGCCTCCCCGGGTCTGATGAGCGAATTGGGAATATTTATCTGGGCGTGGCCTGATGGTCCTGCTGATATGAATCTGAAATTAGACATGCTCGCTCAGGCTGGTTTTCCGCTAACCAAAAAGTGGTCAATGCCCGTCAACTCAGTGGACAAAATCGCGATGTTGCGGGAGTCCTGGTTTACAACCCCTCTTCCTTTTGTGACTGATGGGATTGTGGTGCGCGTGGCCAAAGAACCTGCGGGGAAATATTGGCTTCCAGGTAAAGCAACGTGGGTGATTGCATGGAAATACCCGCCAGCCCAGCAAATTGCCGAAGTTAAGGATATTCAATTTACGGTAGGGCGCACAGGAAAAATAGCCGTTGTTCTCCGACTGAATCCCCTACAGATAGATGATAAAAAGATTAAACGTGTGAACATAGGTTCAGTAAAACGTTGGCAAGTTCTGGATATTGCGTTGGGCGATCAGGTGATGGTAAGTCTTGCAGGGCAAGGGATTCCACGCGTCGATGAAGCCGTATGGCGTGTAAGCCAACGCAACAAACCGCAGCCCCCCACAGATAAAATGGTCACCCCGCTGAGTTGCCTGTTTTTTGAGATTTGGTGTCGCGAGCAGTTTATTGCTCGCCTGGCCTGGATTAGCTCTCCAGAGGTTATGAATATCAATGGGGTGAGCGTGCGCTCCTGGCAGCAGATCCAACAGAATCTCAGCCTAAAGAACATTTTTTCCTGGCTTACTGTCACTCAGGAAGAGCTGCAGCAAATTAGCGGAATTTCTCCAGCCAGAGCAGCCCATCTTTGGCAGCAATTCTCGCAAGTTCGACAACAACCCTTCAGGCAGTGGCTGCTAGCGTTTGGTTTACCGCTACCCCGGGCGGTGTTTGCCACGCTGCCAGATTCACAGTGGTCGCAGTTAGTTGCGCGGGATGAGCATAGTTGGCAAAAACTACCGGGTATTGGTGCAGCGAGGGCCAAAAAGTTGGTGGAGTTTGTAAATCACCCCCAAATTGCTGCGCTAGTCGTTTTTTTGGCAGAGCAGGGAATTCGGGGATTTGCCGATTAGTGATCCGCGTGTTTGTAATGAAACACAGGTAATCCAAGGCGCAGGCGTAACGCGAGTAAGCGCGTGGTGAAACCGAACAAGAGCGTGGAGATTATCACGACGTCCTGGTTCGAAACGTAGTGCTCCAGAACGATGTAAAGTACTGCGGAGGCGAAAGCAATGCCGGCATAGAGTTCTTTCTGGAACACCAGGGGGATACGCTTACAAAACATATCGCGCAAAACACCGCCAAATACGCCCGTTATAACGGCTGCAATGATTGCGATAATGGGGCTTTCTCCCATATCCAACGCTATTTGCGCACCGATGATGGAAAACACCACGAGCCCAAGGGCATCGAGGACCAGGAAAAGGCGACGCAGATGAGGCATTACGGGGGCAAATACGGTGGTTAGTACGGCTGCAACTGCGACAATCACCACATACTCTGGGTGTTTCACCCAACCTAAAGGGTAGTGGCCGAGAAGAATATCGCGAACCGAACCGCCGCCAAGGGCTGTGGCTGTCGCAATGATTATTACACCGAAAGTATCCATACGGCGGCGGCCAGCTGCTAACGCGCCGGTCATTGCTTCGGCAGTAATGCCGACCAAATAAAGAATATGTAACAGCATTAGTACCCCCAGAGGAAACGCTAAGAGGGTAGCGTTTTGTGAGCAAAATCACGATTGAGTTTTTCTAAAGCGATGGTTTTTTAATTAGATTTTCTAATGGCTTTACTTGGTTTTAGCTAGATTGGCAGGGTTTAATGCTGATTTTAAAATTTAAAATGGATTAATTTTATTGCGGTTGATTAGGTGATGAATGTTCACCAATAACAAAAAGCCCGCATAGAAGCGGGCTAAGAAGGTCAAAGCTGAAAATTATTCGATGTTCTGAATCTGCTCACGCATCTGTTCAATCAGCACTTTCAGTTCGATGGCTGAATTGGTGACATCAGAATTGATTGATTTTGATGCCAGAGTGTTCGATTCGCGATTAAATTCCTGCATCATAAAGTCGAGACGGCGACCAACAGCCTCTTTTTTCTTCAGAATGTTGTAGGTTTCTTTGACATGAGCTTCCAGCCTATCCAACTCTTCGGCAACGTCGACACGCTGAGCCATTAATACTAGCTCTTGCTCCAGACGGTTGTTTTCAAGCTGAACTTGCGCATCTTCCAATTTCGCAACCAGACGATCACGTTGCCATTTCAGGACTTCTGGCATTTGAGCTCGAACTTTAACGACTTCGCCACTGACGCCTTCAAGACGCTGCTCGATAAGCTGTTTCAGAGCCTGGCCTTCTGTTTCTCGGGCAATGATGAAGTCATCAAGAGCGCCATCAAGTGCCGCAAGAATTTCAGCGGTAATGGCATCAAGATCTTGTTCTTTCGCTACCATCACACCCGGCCAGCGCAAAATATCAACCGGATTAATTTCGCCTTCGTCGCTTTGCATTTTTACCCAATTCGCCGCTTCAACCAGCTGTTTGGCCAGTTTTTCATTGAGCAGCAAAGAGCTCTGGGAACGGGCGTCAGGTTCGAAACGTAAATTACATTCGATTTTTCCGCGAGTTAAGCGTGTACGAATACGCTCGCGAGCCACAGGTTCGAGGCTACGGAACTGTTCCGGCATACGTATGTAAGTTTCGAGATAACGCTGGTTTACCGAACGTAACTCCCAGGAGGCGCTGCCCCATTCGCCTTTTACTTCACGTCGGGCATAGGCGGTCATACTGCGGATCATATTTCGTAACCGTATTCTGTGATAGATGTGGGGATTATAGCCATGCCAGGACTTGCAGGATAGGAATATACCCGTCGTATTTCAAGTTGCAGATGCGTTGACTGCATTCAGTTATTCGGCACATCGTGTGCCTCACCCCTTCGGGGCCGCTGCGAGCAGCGTTCAAATCTGTTCCGGACAGATTTGTCACCCCAGTCACTTACTTTAGTAAGCTCCTGGGTATTTACGAACTTGCCGCCTTTCTGCAACTCGAAATTCATTGGGTATAAGCGAACGAAGTCCGTATAATGCGCAGCCACATTCGTTTTAGCCGGAGATAACCCCATGCGTCCATCAGGTCGTAGCGCCGAACAAGTGCGCCCAGTCACCCTGACCCGTAATTACACCAAACACGCAGAAGGCTCCGTGCTGGTCGAGTTCGGCGATACTAAAGTACTTTGTACCGCCACCGTTGAAGAAAGTGTTCCGCGCTTTCTGAAAGGCCAGGGCCAAGGTTGGATCACTGCTGAATATGGGATGCTGCCACGTGCAACCCATAGCCGTAATGCCCGTGAAGCTGCAAAAGGCAAACAGGGCGGCCGTACCCTTGAGATTCAGCGCCTGATTGCGCGTTCTCTGCGTGCAGCAGTAGATTTGAAAGTCCTTGGCGAATATACCATTACGCTGGACTGCGATGTGCTGCAGGCAGACGGCGGTACTCGTACCGCATCTATTACCGGTGCATGTGTAGCACTGGCTGATGCTCTTAATAAACTGGTCGCTGCAGGTAAGCTGAAAACTAACCCAATGAAAGGGATGGTTGCTGCGGTTTCAGTGGGTATCGTCAATGGTGCTGCTATCTGCGATCTCGAATATGTTGAAGACTCTTCTGCTGAAACCGACATGAATGTCGTGATGATGGAAGATGGCCGCATGATTGAGATTCAGGGCACCGCTGAAGGCGAGCCGTTCACCCATGAAGAGCTGTTGGCGCTACTGGCGCTGGCGCGAGGGGGAATTGAATCTATCGTAACGTCGCAGAAGGCGGCGTTAGAAAATTAATATTAGGCGACTCTGAGAGTCGCCTTTTTTATGCACGTCATACTTCAAGCTGCATCTTTGTTGGCTGCACGAACTTACCCGAGACACTTACTTACGTAAGCTCATCGGGATGCGTTCTCTTGTCGCCGCGACGCAACTCGAATTATTTTGTGCATCTACCAAAATGAAATGCAAAGGAGCAAATCCATGAAACCGTATCAGCGCCAGTTTATTGAATTTGCGCTTAACAAGCAGGTACTGAAGTTTGGCGAGTTTACGTTGAAATCCGGGCGCACCAGCCCTTATTTCTTCAACGCTGGGCTATTTAATACCGGGCGTGATCTGGCACTGTTGGGCCGTTTTTATGCCGCCGCTTTAGTGGATTCTGGTATTGATTTTGATTTGCTGTTTGGGCCGGCTTACAAAGGGATCCCTATCGCTACGACTACAGCGGTTGCGTTGGCAGAGCATCATGAACGTGATGTGCCATATTGCTTCAACCGTAAAGAAGCGAAGGATCACGGGGAAGGTGGGAACCTGGTCGGCAGTGCTCTGCAAGGGCGCGTGATGCTGGTAGATGACGTTATTACCGCCGGTACTGCCATTCGTGAATCAATGGAGATTATTGCTGCAAATAACGCATCGCTCGCGGGTGTCCTTATTTCTCTGGATCGTCAGGAGCGTGGTCGTGGCGAAATATCTGCGATTCAGGAAGTGGAACGCGATTATCAGTGTCAGGTCATCTCTATCATTACGCTGAAAGACCTGATTGATTATCTGGAAGAAAAACCTGAAATGGCCGGGCATTTAGCCGCGGTGCGTGAGTACCGTACCCAGTACGGAGTGTAAGTAAAAGGGCCTTTCAAAGGCCCTTAATATTTAACGAAGTTGTGCAGCAATCAGCGGCCAGCGGGTATCAAAATCACTTGTAGGTAAATAGCGGAACTCGCTGCGTACAAAACGCGATAACGTCCCTTCACAAAATGCCAAAAGCAGGCTGGCGAGTAACGATTCATCAGTGCAGTAGCCTTCACCTTCGCGCATCTTCTTTTCACGCATGACCTGACGCAATTGAACTTCGATACGTTCAAAAAGCTGATTGATACGGCCTTGCAGACGGTCTTGTTCAAACATCAGCGCATGCCCGGTTAGAATACGCGTCAGCCCCGGATTACGTTCGCCAAACCCCAAGATTAAGAGAACGATTAATCGCAGACGTGCGTGGGTATCTTTCTCATCTTTCAGGATGAGGTTGATACGGGTAATCAGACTGTCTTCAATAAATTCGATAAGGCTATCGAACATTTTCGTTTTGCTGGGAAAATGTCGATAAAGTGCAGCTTCGGAAACACCAACAGTCGCTGCGAGCTTAGCCGTCGTAATTCGTTGACTGCCATCGCTGGATTCAAGCATTTGGGCCAGAGACTGAAGTATTTCCTCGCGACGATTCCGTTTCGCAATTTGCTTTTCTGCCATGTTCTAAAATACCCCTGAAATAACGCACTTGTCAGGCAGGTAGCCACACAGCGCTCGCAAACTTAAAGTTTGCGGTTTTTTCACATTTTTTACGCTGTGGGGTTACGTTTTTAAATGAAGTTACTGACGTCCTGAATGGCCAAAACCACCTTCGCCACGATCGCTGGAATCGAAATCTTCAACCAGGTTGAATTCTGCCTGGACGACGGGCACAAACACCATTTGAGCAATGCGTTCACCGGGTTCGATAGTGAAGTGATCTTGACCGCGGTTCCAGACGGAAACCATTAACTGCCCTTGATAATCTGAGTCTATCAGTCCAACAAGGTTGCCTAAAACAACACCATGCTTATGACCAAGACCTGAACGAGGCAGAATGACGGCCGCAAGAGTTGGATCGGCGATATGGATAGCCAGCCCGGTTGGAATCAGTTTGGTTACACCAGGAGCAAGCTCTACGGCGTCATCCAGACAGGCACGTAGGTCAAGTCCCGCAGAACCGGAAGTTGCATAAGTCGGCAGTGGGAATTGTTGGCCAACGCGTGGGTCCAGAATCTTAACGTCGATTTTTTTCATCATAACGGGTAACTATCTCGTTCAGTAAAAGATGGCCAAGGAGCTCTTTACGTTCAAGAGGTAAGACTTTATCTCCATCCTGCCAGAAAAGGTGCAATGCATTGTTTTCGCTGTTAAATCCTTGGCCTGCCTGTGATACATCGTTCGCACAAATCAGATCAAGGTTTTTACTCACGCGTTTTTGCTGGGCGTATTCTTCCACATTATTTGTTTCGGCGGCAAACCCAACAACATATGGACGGTGAGTTAAAAGTGCTGCGACACCGGCAACAATATCCGGGTTTTTAATCATTTTTATCGTAATTTCATCGCCTTGCTTTTTGATTTTTTCATCAGCAACGGCGGCGGCACGATAGTCTGCAACGGCGGCACAACCAACGAAAATTTGTTGCTCCTGCACATGCTGTTGGACTGCAGCTTCCATTTCCAACGCTGTGGTGACGTCAATACGTTTCACCCATGGCGGCGTTGGTAAAGAAACAGGACCTGAAATTAATGTCACATTTGCGCCGCGTGCTGCCGCTGCTGCTGCGATGGCATAACCCATTTTCCCGGAACTATCGTTGGTGATATAGCGTACAGGATCCAGGCGTTCGCGAGTCGGGCCGGCGGTAATCATGACATTGAGATGTTGCAGATCTTTGATGACAGCAAAATGTTGAGCGGCCATGTCTACAATCGTTAATGGGTCAAGCATACGACCAGGGCCAACATCGCCACAGGCCTGGCTACCGCTATCCGGCCCCCACATCAATAAGCCGCGTGCAGAGAGTACCTCAAGGTTATGTTGTGTCGCTGCGGCTCGGTACATCTGTTGATTCATAGCAGGGACAACGGCAACAGGCGCAGGGGTTGCAAGACAAATCGTACTCACCAGGTCATTTGCCATACCTACAGTAATGCGGGCAATTAAATCGGCCGTGGCAGGTGCAAGAATAACTAAATCAGCCCATTTACCTAATTCAATATGACCCATTGCTGCTTCTGCGGCGGGATCTAACAAGCTGTCTGACACCGGGTAACCTGACACGGCTTGTAAACTCAGTGGCGTAATAAAGGCTTTTGCCGCCTCTGTCATTACCACTCTTACCTCAGCCCCGCGTTCACGCAGGCGCCGTACCAGTTCAGGTGTTTTATAAGCAGCAATACCGCCGCTGACACCCAGAACAATTTTTTTGCCAGAAAGCCCCATCATGATTTTTCCACCAGAAGTCACAGTCATCTGGCTATTTTACCACACTCATTCGGTAACGACTTTTTTGCAGTTTGCGAGACATCCCGCATGGGGAATATCTGCATATCGTGTGTGCTTCTCAAGTTGTGCACAATGAGCAGCATTAAGGGCAAGGAGGTTCTGATGAGTGAGATCATAGAGCAGGCTGGAGCATGCATGCCGCGAGAAAAACTGCTGAAATTTGGTGCTGCCTCATTAACGGATGTCGAGTTAGTGGCGTTATTTTTACGTACGGGTTGCCAAAATATGAATGTACTCGCGTTTGCACAGAGCTTATTGCATCAATTCGGCTCATTAAGCAGGCTGTTGTCGGCAGATCATTCGGAATTTAAAGACGTGAAGGGCATTGGTGATGCGAAATACACCCAGCTTAACGCTATTGCTGAGCTGGCAAGGCGTTACTACTATTCACGTGGCGTTGATGAGCTATCCTTAAAAGGGTCGGATTCAGTCAGGGAGTATATCCAAAGTCAACTGACAACAGCAGAACGCGAGATCTTCATGGTTATTTTCCTGGATAACCAGAACCGAGTGATTAAACATAGTCCAATGTTTGCTGGAACTTTGAACCATGTAGAGGTCCATCCGAGAGAAATTGTGCGCGAAGCGATGAAATCAAATGCAGCGGCGCTAATACTCGCGCATAATCACCCGTCTGGTCGAGCAGAACCGAGTAAAGCTGATCGTGTTATTACCGAACGCATCGTAAAAGCTTGCCTGTTTATGGACATTCGAGTGCTCGACCATCTTGTTATTGGCCGTGGAGAGTACGTTTCTTTTGCAGAACGTGGGTGGATTTAGGCCGAATTGCGCGATCCTTGGGGATCTTTGTCTGTTCGGGACTTGAGCACATGCGTTAGGCAGCGTATACTACGCCACCTTTGAGAATCTCGGGTTTTGGCATTATGCGCCTGGCACTGTGGTTCACATTGAACCGCCAGGGACCAGGCTTGCGGCCTGACGAGGCGCCATAACCCTATACGAAGCTCGAGCTAATTTGATTTTTGGAGAATAGACATGTCCCGAGTCTGCCAAGTTACTGGCAAGCGTCCGGTGACCGGTAATAACCGTTCCCACGCAATGAACGCGACCAAACGCCGTTTCCTGCCGAACCTGCACTCTCACCGTTTTTGGGTTGAGAGCGAGAAGCGTTTTGTCACACTGCGTGTATCTGCTAAAGGTATGCGTGTAATTGATAAGAAGGGTATCGAAACGGTCTTGGCCGATATGCGTACCCGTGGCGAGAAGTACTAAGAGGAATTAAGTCATGGCTAAAGGTGTTCGCGAGAAGATCAAGCTGGTTTCTTCTGCTGGTACTGGTCACTTCTATACCACTACGAAGAACAAGCGTACTAAGCCGGAAAAACTGGAACTGAAAAAGTTCGATCCAGTTGTCCGTCAACACGTACTGTACAAAGAAGCTAAAATTAAATAATTTTAGTGTCTTTGATGAAAACCTCGCTTCGGCGGGGTTTTTTCGTTTTAGGCTTTTAGTCTGGAGGAGAGATGCCCGAATTACCTGAAGTAGAAACCAGTCGACGTGGCATTGAACCACATTTGGTGGGGGAAACTATCCTGCATGCCGTTGTGCGTAACGGTCGCTTACGTTGGCCAGTCTCCGATGAAATCCATGCTCTAAGTGATAAACCCGTCTTAAGTGTGCAGCGCCGCGCTAAATATCTGCTTCTCGAACTCCCGGATGGCTGGATTATTATCCATCTTGGCATGTCGGGTAGCCTGCGTATTCTTCCAGAAGATTATCCTGCCCAAAAACATGACCATGTCGATTTGGTGATGAGCAATGGCAAAGTCCTGCGCTATACCGATCCGCGCCGCTTCGGTGCCTGGTTATGGGCGAAAGAGTTAGAAGGCAGTAATGTGCTGGCGCATCTTGGCCCGGAACCTCTAAGTGATGCGTTTTCGGCAGATTATCTACGCGAAAAATCTGCGAAAAAGAAAATGGCAATAAAGCAGTGGATTATGGATAACAAACTGGTGGTGGGGGTGGGTAACATTTATGCCAGTGAATCGCTGTTTGCTGCAGGAATCCATCCTGATCGCACTGCCCAGTCACTTTCATACGCTGAATGCGAAATACTGGTCAAAACCATTAAAGCGGTATTGCTACGTTCGATTGAGCAGGGCGGAACTACGCTAAAAGATTTTTTGCAGTCGGATGGAAAACCTGGCTATTTCGCTCAGGAGTTGCAGGTTTATGGGCGAGCAGGAGAGCCATGTAAGGCTTGTGGTGCGCCAATAGTTACCAGTAAGCACGGGCAACGCAGCACGTTTTACTGCCGCCATTGCCAGCACTAAATCTTTAATTCGCGGGTGCCTGCTTGAGTTTTTCCAATAGCGCTTTGCAGACAGGCTCAGGCAGGAAGTGTGCAACATCGCCATGATGACGAGCGACTTCTTTTACCAGCGATGAAGAGACAAAAGACCACTCTTTCGAAGGCATCAGGAACACACTTTCAAGTTCGGGCATTAAGTGGCGGTTCATGTGAGCCAGCTGCATTTCATACTCAAAGTCCGCTGCTGTACGCAATCCTCTGACCAGAACGTTAGCATGTTGAGTTTTAGCAAAATTCGCCATCAGATCGCTAAAGCCGACAACTTCAACGTTTGGTAAGTGTGCGGTAACCCCTTGTGCCAGCAGAACTCTTTCTTCCAGCGTGAACATGGTCTTCTTGTGCGGGCTATTGGCGATGGCCAGAATCAAGGTATCAAACATCGTCGCAGCACGTGTCACGATATCCAGATGACCGTTGGTAATGGGATCAAACGTACCAGGGTAAATCGCTCGGGTGGTCATAGAGTTTTGTTTTCCGTATAGCCTTGATTCAGCGCCCAGAGTTCAGCGTACTTATTAAACGTATACTGTGCATTGACCACCGCAAGTAACCAGCCTTGCTTTCCATCAAGAAAGCCCGCTCTCAACAGCAGAGTTTTACAAAAAGCGCCAAATGTGTGACCAAAAATCCCGGCAAGGGAAACTCGCTTGCCACGTTGGTGGCGCTCCTGAGCCCAGGCGGTCGCATAATTTAACTGTTTACGCTGGAAGCTGGCGAAATCGCGGCAGGTCAGATGAAGCAAATCCCCTTTGAGCGGGATAGTTTTTGCACCTGGCGCTTCGAGAGATTCATGAACCTGATTGTCATTATAGCGGTAGCGTGAGCGGGCATAGAGGCGTGTCACACGATCCGGATACCATCCACTGTGGCGCATAAAACGGCCAAGGAATAGATTGCGGCGCGCAATGCTGTATACCGCGTCTGGCTGAGGATTATCTAACACGGCTTTAAGCGTACTGGCCAGTTCCGGCGTAACACGCTCATCGGTATCGATCATCAGAATATAATCGTGACTGGCATAGCTCTGCGCCAGTTGACGCTGTTTGCCAAACCCTTGCCAGTTTTCGTTAATGAAAACTTTCGCACCCGCCTGAAGGGCAATCTCGACGGTGGAGTCTGTGCTTCCCGAATCCAGCAAGACCACTTCATCTGCCCACGCGACCGAAGCCAGGCATTCTGGCAGCACGTCCGCCGCGTTTTTAGCGATCATGACCACTGACAAACGATTGGGCATTAGTGGCTCCGTTGCGGCAGATACGGTTGCAATAATTGCAGTAACCGTTGTAGAGCACCCTGATTCTGGTGAAGGACTTCCACGGCATGACGGCCATAGTAAAGACGATAATCTTCATCGGTTAGCAGAGTCGTAATTTCACTCACTAGCGATGAGGCATCCGTGACGGTAATCAACCCATCCGCACGCTGCAATCGGGCGCAAATATCTTTGAAATTGAAGGTATGTGGGCCCATCAATACTGGAATCGCGTGTGCCGAAGGTTCCAGCGGATTATGGCCTCCGCGTTCAACCAGGCTTCCGCCCACAAAGGCGAGATCGGCAATTCCATACAGCATCATCAATTCGCCCATTGTGTCACCAATAACGACTTGCGTGCTGCTGGACGGTTTTTCGCCACTGCTGCGCATGATATAGCTGAAACCAGCCTTCTGAGTCATATCCCGAGCATCTTTGAACCGCTCAGGGTGGCGTGGAACAAGAATTAGCAGTAAATCTGGGAACTTGGCCAGCAACTGACGGTGCGCATCCAGAATAATGCTCTCTTCACCATCATGGGTGCTGGTGGCAATCCACACTTTACGATGCGGGGCCCATTGGCGGCGTAGCGTAATTGCACGTGCGGCAAGTTCTGGGGTCACAGAAATATCAAATTTCAGGCTGCCGGTGACGGTTAACTGAGTGCGTTTAAGACCAAGCTCGATGAACCGAGCCCCATCTTCTTCATTTTGCGCAGCGATGAGTGTAATTTTGCTCATCAGACGACGCGTGAAATTACCCAGTTTTTTATATCCCTTTGCCGAGCGTGCAGAGAGACGAGCATTGGCAATGACCAGTGGGATTTTACGTTGGTGTAATTCGTTGATCATGTTGGGCCACAATTCTGTTTCCATCACGATAACTAATTTAGGGCGCACGGTATTGAAAAAGCGCTTCATGGCGCAAGGGAGATCATATGGCAAATAAACATGGTGCACATTTTTCCCAAAGGCCGACAGCGCACGCTCCGAACCCGTTGGGGTCATTGTGGTGACGGTAATTGGAATCGTTGGGTAGCGATGGCGCAGGGCGCGAACTAACGGAATTGCCGCCAGTGTCTCGCCAACGGAAACTGAATGCAGAAGAATACCATCGGGCTCCACTTTTCCACGGCAATAGCCGTAACGTTCCGCCCAGCGTTTACGGTACGCGGGAGCTTTACGGCTACGGAGTAACAGTCGCAGCCAAACAAGCGGCTGAATAAGATAGAACAGAGCGGTATACAACGATTCCAAGCGAATTTTCCGTATTTTCATTATCGGCGGGCAAATTCTAAGCATTCGGGAAGCTTAAAGCTATTGTTTTGGTAATATCACGAAGGCATTGCTTAGTATTCAGATGCGTTAGTGCTTGAGTTGCAGAAGTTGCGGGCGGCATGCGGCCACCCGCTTGTGAGCGTTTTTTCAACCCGGTACGCGGGTCGCTTTCTTCAGTTTTAGGTAGCGACGACCCAGGCGCCAGCGTAGTCGGAATCCGCGAGCATTTTTCCAAATCAGACGCCAGATGCCACGATCAAAAAACTCCTGAACGATCATCTTCTTCTTGTGCGGATCTTTCATATTATTGAAAGTGTGTAATATCCCAAGACCCTCTTTAGCGATTTGCCAGTTACAGGCAGGGATATTCTTTACCGCTTCCGGATAACGCTGGTTAATAGCATCCAACATTTCCAGTATTTTCATATAATGGCGAGCTGAGCGGATAAGGGTGTCATCAGTATCTGGTTTATGGGAAACCGAGGCTGAATGGATGTAGTAATCGTAGTATTGCTCGTCAGTATATTGGACGCGCTCCGCAGCAAGTAACACCTCTGTTGTCCACGGAATGTCCTGATGGCGCAAACCGGGTTCAAAAGTAAAACCATGTTCGCGAATAAAATCATGTCGATAAAGGTTCAGCCAGGTCACGTGCAGAAACTTGCGCGAATCCAGCGCACGTTTAAGCCACTGGGGGCCACTCAGGACGTCGGTCGACTGAAGTTTGTCTCGCGGAAAGATCGGTCGTGAAGGTTTCTTGTTGTTTTCGTAAACATAATTCCCATTACACGTCACGACATCCAGGTCATTTTTTAATGCCAGATCCAGCAAATGACGGTACATGCCGGGTTTGAAGTCATCATCGATATCCGGGAAGGAAAGATACTGGCCTGTGGCTACAGCGAGCCCAGTATTACGCGCAATCGAAACGCCCTGATTTTCCTGCTCAATGATTTTCATGCCAGGGAACTTGCTACTCCAGGCTTCAATAATCGCCATGGAGCCATCGGTTGAACCATCGTTCACCATAATGACTTCCATGCCGTCGATATTCTGAGCGTCTAGACAGGCAAAGAATTTAGCCAAAAAAGATTCGCCGTTATAAACAGCAACGACAACGCTGAGGAGTGGACGTAGGTTCTGTTGCATAAAATTACCTGGAAATATTGTTATCTTTCTTCCGTTGCCAGTGACAGATACTGCTGGCAGATGGCACCAATGCTATATGACTCAATAGTCGTGGTATCAATAACGGGTGGGTTGTTATAAATATCCAGCATAGTGTCTGCAAAGTCCTGATCACTCATACCTGAAAGGCCGCGAGCCAGTTCTCCGGTAAGAATCTCTGCTGGTCCACCAGGGCAATGTGTACTCACTGTGGGGGTCTGGCAAATTAGCGCTTCGACCAGCACATTGCCAAATCCCTCGCAATCGGAGCTCAGCAGCAGCATACGCGCATTGGCAATCCACGGATAAGGGTTTGATGCGAATGGTTTCAGAATCACGCGGTCGGCAACACCCGCATTTGTGGTCATCGCTTTTATTTCGGCAATACGCTCAGCACTGCCGTTACCCATCAGGATTAGCGGTGCCTGAATTCCACTGAGTGCATAAGCTTTGATCAACCGGTCATGGCGTTTATGTTCATGGAAACGACCAACGTGGATTAAATACTCCTGCCCCGCCATTTCGCACGGTTCTTTCGCTTTTAAATATATTCCGTCGATATCGAAAGGGTTATGGATAACTGTGCCCTTGGACAACGTAATATCGAAAGCCGTAGTAATGTCGTGTAGTACCGCCTGAGACACGGCAACGACATTGCTATTTTGGTAAACGCTTTGAATTTTTTTACGTTTTATCCAACGAGAGAACCCCTGTCGATGCTGAAGATAGGAGTAAGAAAACATGCCATGGACACAGTACCAGAGCTTCTCACGCGCAATTGATTTGGTATGAGCAACAATGCGGTCGGTTTTATGCAGGTGAGAAAAGATGAGGTCGAAATTCCCTTTTTTCTGCGCTTGTTCAATTGCGCTATCAAGCAAGGCAGCACGGCGAGACAATTCTGTCAGCTTGCGCCAGGGTTTTTTACAGGTATCCAGTATGACCTGATAATCAACGTCTTCCGGGATCTCATAATCACAGACGCGGCGCAGTGAAAAAACGGATACCTGATGGCCCATTCCTACCAAACCTTTCGATAAGGTAAGTACGGTCTTCTCAGCACCACCGCCAGGTAAACCATCAATAATCATTAGGATACGCATCGTCTAATCCAGTATATTTTGATACAGCGAAATAAGTTGCTGTGAAAGTTTTTCCGGTGTCGCATCCCTGACGCGTTCGCGAGCATAACTCCCCATTTTCTCATCCACAAAGCGTGAAGATATTGCCATTACCGCTTCTGAAAGCTGGGGGATAATGAGTGCATCACAAACGTATCCGTTTTGTCCGGTTGTTATAAATTCAGCCCCACCACAAGTGGCTGAAGTAATAACCGGTAAACCACATGCCATTGCTTCAAGAATCACATTTGGAAATGGATCATATAGTGTTGGCAGTAATAGTCCATCTGCGGCCTGATAGAAAGGCAGCGTATTCTTCTGCATTCCCATAAACCGTATCCGATTCAGGCACCCCAGAGATTGTGCCAGTTCGCGATAGTTTTTCTCGGCTTTATCTTGCCCGACCACAATCAAATAGCGATCGGTAGGTGCAATGGCTTTGATTGCATTGGCCAGTCCTTTACGCTCAAATCCTGAGCCGACAAAAACCAATGTCACTGCGTTTTGCGGGATAGACATCTCCTCACGCAGTTTCACACGTAGTTCTTCATTTGCCGGAACGAAGCGGGAGGAGTCAATTGCATTATAGATGACATGTATCTTATTAGCAGGAATAGAGAAATCTTCAATAATTTCCCTTTTAACCATTTCTGCATTACAGATGACGGCTTTGAGCTCGGGAGCCTGGTACATCGCCTTTTCGGCCTGCATCACGTAACGATGATACCTATCGAGAAACAGCCACTTTCCACGCCATGCAGGTAAAATTCTCGCTCTTTGCATTAACCATCGGCGGTGAACACCATCACCCGCACGATAAATATCACAGCCCGCTATGCGTTCATGACTTTGGACAATATCGAAATTCTCGCGTTGCCATATCGCTCTTGCCGCATCCGCAAAACCTTTTTCACGGCTGATTCGACCTAGCTTCATCGGATCACAAATATGAATATGCCAATTGTCCTGGCGCACGCCTTGCCATTGCCGCGTGATAACGTTGAGTTCCATGTCATGGGCGCTTAACGCCTCAAGTGCGCGTGAAACGAAACGCTCAGCCCCTCCATCGGGGCGATATTTTTGGCGGACGATAGCCAGACGGCAGCGCTTCATAACAATTGTTTCCTTGCAGCAGCGACAACAACATCCACCGGGATGGCATCGAGAAAACGTTCTTTCGTGTTGGTATCAATTTTGTCAGGGTCTGGCAGCTCACCATAATTACCAGCCCAAATAACTTCACCGACGACGTCCCACGGGCTCCAGAACACCAGTTTCGAAGGGCCAAATAGGGCGATACATGGCGTTTTTAATGCGGCAGCCATATGCATTGGTACTGAATCAACACCAATGAACAGTTTGGCATGGTCGATCAGAGCCGCTAATTGACGCAGGGTTAACTCACCAGCGAGGGAATAAACACGCTCTGAAGGACATAACGCACGAATTTTTTCAATCATCGCTTTTTCATATTTATCGGGCCCTGAGGTTAACACCAGGGTATGCCCGTCTTTTTGCAGCGCTGTGATTGTTTCAGCCATTTTGCCCTCATCCCAGCATTTGAAGAACCAGCGGGAGGTGGGTTGTACAACAATGTAAGAGCCTTCAACCCCATTGCTTTGCAGCTTCCTTTGCACGGACTGCCAGTCGTCAGGCTGATAGCTCATCGTAACATCTCTGACAGGCGCAATATTCAATGGGGCAACAATGGATAAATTTTGTTCCACAGTGTGCAGTGTCTGGTGACCGGACACTGAAGCGAGTTGCGTGTGGCAATATTGCCAAAACCAACCACGGCGCTTATTGAAATCGAAGCCGATACGCGAAGGAGCTCCGGTGAAGCGGGTAACAATGGCGCTACGCCATTGATCTGCAAGATTGATAACCAGGCTGTATTTTTGATCGCGCAAAGTTTTCAGTAATTGCCATTCTTTGCATAAATGCTGGCGAGTACCGAGTTTTCGCCATTTACGGTCAATTCCATAAATACGATGAATGAATGGATGTGCCGCTAGCATGTCTCGCGTTTCTTCATAGAGCAGAACATCAATTTCTGCTTGTGGCCAGGCTTGATGTAATGCGTTGATCACCGGAGTAGTGAGCAACATGTCACCATGATGGCGCAACTTTATCAGTAAAATACGGGCTGGTGGCACGGCCGCGAGAGCATTCAAAGCGTTATTCATTATCATCTTTAGGTGATTAACCAAAGAGTGATTCTAATAGACCTTGAGTGTGGTTGCTACATTTGTGCTCAGGAGTTAGAAATTTGAACGTATGCGGTTTGCCCTTATCTGGCAGGCTGCGTAACATGATGTGAACATCTTTATCTCAGAGACGGAAATGACCAAACCTGCATTTATCATCACCATTGATACCGAAGGCGATAATCTCTGGCAAAACCACCGACAAATTAAAACTGAAAATGCGCGTTTTTTACCTCGTTTCCAGTCTTTATGTGAAAAGTACGGGTTCAAACCGGTTTGGCTAACGAATTATGAGATGGCTGTAGATCCGGTTTTTATCGAGTTTGCTAAAGATGTGATTGCGCGTGGCCAGGGTGAAGTAGGCATGCATTTGCACGCCTGGAATAGCCCACCAGAACACGATTTAACCGGTGATGACTGGCGTTGGCAGCCCTATCTCATTGAGTACAGTGATGAGATCATGCGAGAGAAAGTGGTTTATATGACCACATTGCTGGAAGAAACATTCGGCACAAAAATGATCAGCCACCGTGCAGGACGTTGGGCATTTGATAGCCGCTACGCCAGGTTACTGGTGGAGTTGGGTTATAAAGTCGATTGCTCAGTGACGCCGAGGGTTAACTGGCGAAATGCGAAAGGATCCCCTTCAGGCTCTGGCGGAACGGATTATCAACATTTTCCAAGTCAGGCTTATTTTATGGATCTGGATAATATTCATCAGACAGGAAATTCATCATTTCTCGAGGTTCCGATGAGTATTCAGTATAAGCACAGTGCTTTGATGAATAGCTTTAAACAAAGTTATGATCGGCTGAGAGGTAAATATCGTAGCCCTTCGGTTAATTGGTTGCGCCCGTCAGGCGGTAATGCTGCACAAATGATAGCGGTGGCCGAAAAAACATTATCTCAAGGTAATGATTACGTTGAGTTTATGCTTCATTCATCAGAGTTTATGCCAGGTGGTAGTCCCACGTTCAAAGATGAAGCGGATATTGAGAGGCTTTATCAGGACCTTGAGACATTATTCTCCTGGCTCGCAGAGCGAACCAAGGGGATGACGTTGGCAGAGTATTATGATTATAAAAAAGCCGGGTAAGAGCCCGGCTTTTCTTACTACACTTCTTTTTGTTTGGGTGGGAAACTAATCCCACATACCCCAATTACAGCAACGTAAAACAATATCGCCTCTGAACTTAAAAGTAATACATCACTTAAGCCATAGACAATCAACCCATTCATTGCAAACAATAATGGAGTATTCCGCTCACGTAAAGCCACCCAGCATAGACTCACGTATAACCACAATAATGCCAGACCACCAAATATCCCTTGTAAGGACAATGTTTCAATCATCTCATCATGTAGATGGACAGAAATGAAATCCATTGCACTTTTATATTGTGGATTTTGAATGGTGAATTGATCTGAGTAACTATACCGCGATTGCATCGATTGCCCAAATGGGGCATTGACAAAGTTATTTATTCCCACGGTCCACATAGAGAAGCGAGCACCAAGTGAGGTGTTGTCTTTCCCCTCCTGATAGAGACTCACTTCATCATAGGTTTGCTCAATTTTTGGATAAATATAATTTTTATACAAAAAGAAAATAGCAAATATCGCAACAATCAAAACAACCAGCATTGATTTAAGATGGATTTTTTTGAAGTAATACGTTGTCATCACTGCGATAATGAGTAAATGAAAAATGATTGCGGCTCGAGTGCCTGTTAAAATAATTACCACAAACGAGATTAAAATAGATAAGGCCGCGATAACATAGAATATTGGTTTTTTTTGGAGGTACAAGAAATAAATGAAAATCATGCTCAACGTCGAGTAAATATATGCTGAAATTGTTGCTCGATTAATTGCCATTTCAACACGTACCATTCCATGGAAAGACTGCCAAAAGGCATAAGAAGAGGCTAATATAAACGCAATGCCGATTATGGCAAGCATGACATTCTTATAGTTTAATGCTCTGAGATAGTGTTTGAAATATGTTATGTAAAAGACCAGGAACCCACCCAGTAGCAACTTTTTCCCAGCTCCAAGTTGATCACTATAGGTATTATAGCCGGTTGTATCGCGACCTAACCAAAGAAACCATATCAATTTTATGACACCGAGTAATATTATCGGATACGCGATATTGAATTTCTTAAATGAAAGACTCTTCCGTTCAATAATCATACCCGCAATGCTTA
The DNA here is from genome assembly GCF_014189855.1 of Buttiauxella sp. A111. Classification (GTDB taxonomy): domain Bacteria; phylum Pseudomonadota; class Gammaproteobacteria; order Enterobacterales; family Enterobacteriaceae; genus Buttiauxella; species Buttiauxella selenatireducens. The sequence continues at coordinate 76,669 of NZ_BJFN01000008.1, read as the reverse complement.
AATATACAGCAATATAATAAAAGTCTTTTTGCCTTCCATTGCTCAGTAAAGTGAATGCGATTGAAAGAGCTGCAAAAATAAATGCCGTAACATAGAGACGAGATTTTAATTTTTCCATAATGTACTCAAAGCTTTTCTCTTATAACTTAATCGAACATGGCGGTTAATAAAAAATCCTAAAGAATGTGACTGCAATACATGTTTTTTAACGATATTTTTATGCTCTGCATCCTGCAATAAATTATTATATTTAAGGTAAATATCTAGCCAGTGACATAATATTAGGTGGTGGAATCTATCGGGTAGATCATTTTCCATTTTCACTGTGCAGGTTAGCAGATTATTTATTTTAATTGGATCTAGTGCTGAAGACAGACTGCCTTGTCTTTTAATATAGTAATAATGGCTGTCAAACTGAAAATAGATATTAACTGCATTCATTAACATTCGAGGAAATACATAGAAATCCTCATAACACGTCATGGCAGGAATTTCATTGTTGAGATAAATTGAACGCTTAATAAACTGACCAATCAGGTGGGCTTGTAGATCTTTATGGATTAAGAAGCGGGTAATTGCTTCATCCTGAGATATTTTTTCAGGGTTTAGACCTGACCATTGATGATCTATTTTTGTGAGATCACGAATTTCATGCAGTCGTGTTAGCAACATGTCAGGCTGGTTTTTTCGAAGAAAAGAAATAATCGAAGGAAAACTTCCTGATTTTACTATGTCATCACTGTCCAGCATTGTGATGTATTCCCCATGAGATAAGGAAATTCCATGCTGACGAACTAACCCTACATTTTTATAATTTACTGTAGAAATAGCTACTTGCGCACATTGCTGGGCAATGCTTTTTATTTTTTCGTGTGTAGAATCTACAGAGCTATCATTAATAATGATGATTTCAGACTCATTAATCTCCGAGCCTAGAGCGTCGAGCAAGCTTTGAAACGTAGCATTAATCGTTTCTTCACAATTATGTGCAGCAATGATGATGCTTAGAAGTGGTTTATCTGCCATAACTTACTCTTTAAAAGCACAACACAGAATTGATTTAATTTTTGATGATGTCATTGTGTTGTAGATTTTGGTGGATGAAATCACGGATAGCATTGAGATCGTTATCACTCAATGCAAACATCTCTTCTCTTGTCCGGTCAAAATAATAAGGTGCTTCGAAGATATATGATTTTTCATATTCTTTGCTTCCAAGCAACAACACGTTCCCCAACGGCCTTTGTTCTGCAATGCAGCATGGACCGTAAATGAGAACAATTGGGACGCCGACTGCATCAGCTATGTAGACATTTCCAGAGTCTGATGCAATATAGAAATCCATTTTGCTGATGGCAAAAGGCACATCTTCTAAAGGAAGTTCACCAACCAGACTCACAATATCTTCCCGCATTCCGACTTCGCGATGTAGATCATCTAACCATACTTGTTCACTTTTAGGGCCAAAAACAAAATAAGTACAATTTAATCCCTCTAACGCATTAAAAATTTTCTTCCAGATTGCTGATGGAATGGTTTTTGATTTGTTTCCTGCAGAAATACTCAGACCTATTTTGGTTACGTTTTGTTTATCCAGTGATAGTGGATAGGCCGTAGGTTTTCTTAACGGGAGGGTGGCATGCTTAGGAACATCACGCCAGGTTAGGCTGCGATCTGCAAGCTTAAGGTAATCGTCCACAGTTAGTTGATCTTTGCGATGTTCAACAATGCCGTTCGCTGTCAGGTAAAAAAAAGTGTGATACCAACGGCGAGTGTAAGTCGAGAGGAATTGCTTGTTTGCTGCATTGCAAACTGCAGCAAAGAACAGATTAGTGCTGTTAGGTTGTAACAAATAGACGTTTTCGTAGCGATTCAACAGAGTGAATGCCAGATGAAACTTACGCCACAGGCTCTTTTTATGTTCTTCGATAAGAAAAATAGTGTCGATGGTTTCATCATATTTAGCCAATGGAAGAACTGTTTTGCTGATTAACACATCACTGTGCTTCAGATGGCTTAGCAAAGGCGTGATATTGACGAAATCACCTATTTTTGCCGTTTGAATCATCAAGTTTCGGCCTGTTTTTTTATAAAACAGTTTTCCGAATAGCTTGAACGGGAGAAAGATGACAAAGAGGAATAGATAGCTCATTAATCGTTATTCTGCTGCTATGTGACTAATTTTCTGGAGTGCGGTAAACGTATCTGCAGCGGTAATGTTAGCCATGCTTTTCTCTGCGCCTCGTAGTTCGTGCTGATTCTCGCCGTAACCACCAATCAAACCCGGATCGGTAGGGCCATATAATGTTATGTTCGGCCGATTAAGTGCAGCAGTCAGGTGGCTCAGTCCAGTATCGACTGAAACTACAGCCCTGGCTCCTGCAAGCTGTTTGGCTACTTGTTCAAGCGACAAGCGCGGCAACACCTCAACATTATCAAATCCGGAAGCCAAACGGATTGCTCGTTTGTGCTCGTGTTCCGCACCCCACGGGAGTTTAATATGTAATCCCGCATCATGCATTAATTGAATAAGATTTCGCCAGTGTGATTCCGGCCAGTGCTTTTCGTCGCGAGTTGTTGCATGCAGGAAAATGAAATAATTCCCCGTATCGGAGGAGGCTGTAGTCAGGAAGTGCTGTGCGATAGAGTAATCGCCCTGAGCTGCTGGCTTCTGGTAACCCAGACTTTTGGCGAACAACTCACGCGTGCGTTCAACGGCATGTTGTTGCTTCGCAATGGCGTGGCGACGGTTGTAGAACAGGCTCGACAATGGTTCGCGGGCGCTGTTCCAGTCCATGCCGTGTTTTATCCCTCTGGCTTTTCTTGTAACCAGAGCGGCACTTTTTATCAGTCCTTGGGCATCAATGACGGCGTCGTAATTTTCAGCGCGTAGAATTTTGTAGAAAGCGGCACGCTCGGCCTTTACGGGGGCTGAAAACCAGCTTTTACGCCAACGACGAATTGCGACTGGAAAAACGTTATCGACTGCAGGGTGCCAGCCTGGGATTTGAGCAAAACCTTCTTCAACAACCCAGTCAAAACGGATGCCGGGAATAGCTTGCATCGCATCTGTAAGGGCTGGCAACGTATGCAAGACATCACCCATTGACGATGTTTTGACGATCAATACCCGCATTACGCTTCCTTCTCCGCCAAAATAAGGGCGGTTAGCTCATCCATAACGCGCTCGGGCGTAATATCAATCAAGCTTTGATGATAGCCTTCTGCAGCATCGCCTTTACGGACTTTGTGATAACCACTAATAAGGCGAATAACTCGCGCCTTGTGTGAAAGTGGTGGAGTAAAGTCAGGGCTACTCGGACCGTATAATGCTACAAGCGGACGATTCAGCGCGGCGGCAACATGCATCAAGCCTGAATCATTGGACACAACAGCCTGGCAAGCCGCAATTAAAATAACTGCTTGCTCAAGCGCGGTGTCACCTGCCAGATTGCGGCAATGAGCCTGTTGTTGCGTGGTCAAAGCGGCGACGATATCGTTACCCGCTTCTTTGTCTTTTGCCGACCCAAACAACACGACCTGATAGCCATCATCAATGAGTTTGCCCGCAAGCGTAGCATAGTGATAATGCGGCCAACGTTTAGCCGGGCCGAATTCAGCTCCAGGGCAAAAACCAATTATCGGCCGTTGTGCATCAAGACTAAAAGCCTGACAAGTTTGCATTTTTTCCCCGTCGTTAACCTGCAGCTGAGGCCACAGCAACGGTTGGGGAAGATCTTTAGCGGACTGCATTTTGCCTTTGTCATAAGCCAAAGCAATGTAGCGCTCGACCATTAATGGCCAGGCTTGCTTGTCCAGAACACGCGCGTCATTGAGTAACCCGTAGCGCATTTCACCACGCCAACCCGTGCGTTGCGGGATATTGGCAAAGAACGGAACAAGCGCTGACTTAAATGAGTTGGGCAGCACATATGCCTGATCGTAACGTTTGGCACGCAAGGCGTGACCAAGGCGACGACGTTCTCCAATTTCCAAAGCACCATGCCCAAGTGGCATCGACAGCGCTTCGTTAACTTCCGGCATACGTGACAGTAATGGACGGCACCATGCCGGTGCCATCACATCAATGATTGCCTGGGGATAGCGCGCTTTGAGCGTGCGATAGAGACTTTGCGACATCATCATGTCGCCCACCCATGACGGGCCAATCACCAGTATTTTCATGCGTCAGGCTACCTGCTTATGCGTCACGGTTAAGCCAGTACATGTATTCTGTTACGCCTTCGGCAACAGTTTTAAATGGCTTGTCGTAACCTGCGGCACGCAGATTGGTTAAATCGGCCTGAGTAAATGCCTGATAGCGACCTTTGAGTTTTTCCGGGAATGGTATGTACTCAATGCTGCCTTTTTTATGGAATGCGAGTGCTGCATCAGCAATGGCCTGGAAGGATTCTGCTCGACCTGTGCCACAGTTATAAATACCGGATACGCCGTTTTGCCAGAACCACAGATTCACAGCTGCTACATCACCGACATAGATGAAGTCGCGTTTAAAACTGTCGCTACCTTCAAAGAGTTTCGGATTCTCGCCGTTATTCAGTTGGGTATTCAGATGGAATGCAACGCTTGCCATACTGCCTTTGTGGCCTTCACGTGGCCCATAAACGTTGAAATAACGGAAACCCGTAATCTGAGAGTTAGCTTCAGGCAAGATTTGACGAACGTATTCGTCAAACAAGAATTTTGAATAGCCGTAGACATTCAGTGGTTGTTCGTATTCACGAGATTCAATAAAGTCGCTGTTACGGCCACCATAGGTTGCAGCTGAGGAGGCATACAGGAAAGGAATTTCCCGTTCCATGCAGTAATGCAGAACTTCTTTAGAGTACTGATAGTTATTATCCATCATGTACTTACCGTCCCACTCAGTGGTGGAAGAGCATGCACCTTCATGGAAGATTGCTTCAATATCGCCAAACTCTTCGCCGGCCATAATCTGGATTAAGAAGTCTTCTTTATCCATGTAATCAGCAATATTTAAATCTACGAGGTTGGCGAATTTAGTGCCATCCTTCAGGTTGTCTACAACCAGGATATCCGTAAGACCGATATCATTCAGCGATTTAATGATGTTGCTGCCGATAAATCCGGCACCACCGGTGACAATGATCATAAGCGTAACCTTAAAAAATTAGGGGGCAATGAGGCCCAATACCTCACGCGTATATGACTCCTATCATACCACCACCCGAATTGTCTTTCCTAATAACCCGATTCTGGAAAGCACCTCGTGATTTATGCTGAAAATTCCAATTTCATTGAAGCGTCATCTCGTCTCCTGGTATAGGTTTGGGTAATATGTTCTGAAATTAGCCATGCCTGGAGAATCGCAATGCGCGGAGATTTTTACCAACAGTTAACATCCCAACTTGAAACCGCACGCGCGGAAGGGTTGTTCAAAGAAGAACGTATTATTACTTCAGCCCAACAGGCTGATATTACTGTTGCTGACGGCAGCCATGTTATTAACTTCTGCGCCAATAACTACCTGGGGCTTGCTAACCACCCACAACTGATCGATGCCGCTAAGCAGGGTATGGAGAAACATGGTTTTGGGATGGCTTCTGTTCGTTTCATTTGTGGCACACAAGACAGCCATAAAGAGCTAGAAGGGAAACTTGCTCGTTTCCTGGGAATGGAAGATGCGATTCTTTACTCTTCATGCTTTGACGCCAACGGTGGTTTGTTTGAAACGTTGCTCGGCCCAGAAGATGCGATTATTTCTGATGCGTTGAACCATGCTTCTATTATTGATGGTGTGCGCCTGTGTAAGGCTCAGCGTTATCGTTATGCCAACAACGACATGCAAGAACTTGAAGCTCGCCTGAAAGAAGCGCGAGCGGCAGGTGCTCGCCACATCATGATCGCCACCGATGGTGTGTTCTCTATGGATGGGGTTATTGCCAACCTGAATGGGGTTTGCGACCTGGCCGATCAATATGACGCACTGGTCATGGTTGATGATTCTCACGCGGTAGGTTTCGTGGGTGAGAACGGACGCGGTACCCATGAATACTGCGATGTGATGGATCGTGTAGATATCATCACCGGCACGTTGGGTAAAGCACTGGGTGGCGCTTCCGGTGGTTACACCGCGGGTCGTAAAGAAGTTATTGAGTGGTTGCGTCAGCGTTCTCGCCCATATCTTTTCTCCAACTCTTTGGCTCCCGCTATTGTTTCTGCCTCAATTAAGGTGTTGGAAATGCTGGAAACGGGCGCTGAAACGCGTAATCGCCTGTGGGCTAATGCAAGCTTGTTCCGCGAGAAAATGACCGCGGCTGGTTTTACTTTAGCCGGTGCTGATCATGCCATCATTCCTGTGATGTTAGGTGAAGCTGTTGTGGCGCAGAACTTTGCTCGTGAACTGCAAAAAGAAGGCATTTATGTCACTGGGTTCTTCTTCCCGGTGGTACCAAAAGGTCAGGCGCGTATCCGTACTCAAATGTCTGCGGCACATACCACAGAGCAAATTGAACGTGCGGTTGACGCATTTACGTGTATCGGTAAAAAGTTGGGCGTTATCGCCTGAGGGAGCGGTCATGAAAGCATTAGCGAAACTGAAAGCAGAAGAAGGCATCTGGATGACGGATGCGCCCAAGCCAGAAATGGGTCATAACGATCTGCTGATCAAAATCCGTAAAACCGCGATTTGCGGCACCGATGTGCATATCTATAACTGGGATGAATGGTCCCAGAAGACCATTCCGGTTCCGATGGTTGTTGGCCATGAGTATGTAGGTGAAGTGGTCGGAATCGGCCAGGAAGTGAAAGGGTTTAAAATCGGCGATCGTGTTTCCGGCGAAGGCCATATTACCTGTGGCCACTGCCGTAACTGCCGCGCGGGCCGTACTCACCTGTGTCGCAATACGACAGGCGTTGGAGTGAACCGTCCTGGCTGTTTTGCAGAATATTTGGTCCTGCCTGCTTTTAATGCTTTCAAAATACCTGACAACATCTCCGACGATTTAGCTTCTATCTTTGACCCGTTTGGCAACGCTGTTCACACTGCGCTGTCATTCGATTTGGTCGGCGAAGATGTACTGGTATCTGGTGCAGGCCCGATTGGCATTATGGCTGCGGCCGTAGCTAAGCACGTGGGTGCACGTAACGTCGTCATTACTGATGTGAACGAGTATCGTCTTGAACTTGCGCGTGAAATGGGTATCACCCGTGCGGTAAACGTCAGCAAAGAAAACCTGACAGATGTGATGAAAGAGTTGGGTATGACTGAAGGCTTTGATGTGGGACTGGAAATGTCAGGTGCACCACCAGCATTCCGTACCATGCTCGATACTATGAACCACGGTGGCCGTATTGCGATGCTGGGGATCCCGCCATCAGATATGTCTATTGATTGGACGAAAGTTATCTTCAAGGGCCTGTTCATCAAAGGGATTTACGGACGTGAGATGTTCGAAACCTGGTACAAAATGGCGGCATTGATTCAGTCTGGTCTGGATCTATCACCAATTATCACTCACCGTTTTGGTATCGATGATTTCCAGAAAGGGTTTGATGCAATGCGTTCCGGGCAGTCAGGTAAAGTGATTCTTAGCTGGGATTAATCACGCCGTGACGATTAAAAAAGGCCGGGAAACCGGCCTTTTTAACATCTTTACTCGCTTGCAGTAAGCTTTTCAGCATCCGTCAGGTAACGCACTTTACGGGTGTAATCTTGTCCTTTAAACAGCAATTCGCTCTCCGGCGAGACAAGATATTTTTGCCATTCAGAAAGCGGGAAGCCGCCATGTGCACCAACAACCGGTTTTGGGATAACTGAGGCTACGCCCCCAATTTTCTTGGATACCGGCCAGTTCATCCAGTCACCCAAATTCACCGTTTTGATATCAAGCATATCCAGTAATGCAGCCAAAGGTAGCTGGTCTGTTGGCGGTTGGCTATCGTCCATCAGCTCCCATGTGTCCTGGAATAACGTGAGCCATAACGGGCAGATTCGACGCCAGGTTTTTCGTGATGCGGCCAGGAAAGCCCCGTTAACGTGATCGACAATGTATGGACGAACGGTATCTTTGTAATACGCAGGCACTTTTTCGGCCGGCGCTTTATCCAGTTTGGCGATCATTTTCCCCTGACGGAAACTGGAATAAATATGATGTTCTTCGATTTTAAAACGTGGCATTTGCAGCAAGTTGAGATCGGAGTCGATCATCAAAATGCCGTCGGTACGAGCTTGCAAAGGCGCATTCAGCTTGATTAAGCGACTTAGATAAATTTGCTTGTAACGATAGCCTTCTTCACGCTGTGTGAGCTCAAGCGTCACGACTCGGGTTTTAGGTGGCAGTTCGCCAAACTCTATAGCAGGGCGATCGGAAACAATTACGATCTCCTCAACATCAGGAGCGAAACGTGCCGCGAACGTTGCTGAAAGCAAACCTTCTTCGATGTAATCCGCGCCAGCGCAAGGAATAACAATTGACGTTACCGGCACAGCTGCACTTCCAACTGCTGGCTCCTGATAAGGGATGTTATGTCGCGCCGTAATATGGCGATATTTTGCATTCAGAAATTTAAACATTTTCATTCCGGGTTGGTTTTGCTGCGCCAAGAACGGCTTCGACACCGGCAACATAGTGCTCGATCGCATAATTATCAATCACGCGCACGTAAGCTTGCTCAATTAAAGCATCACGTAATTCGCTATCTTGCCACACTTGCTGAAGTTGCGAAGCGAGTTTAACGGTATCACCATATGGGTAGAGCAGACCGGTGCGGCCTGAGTCGATTAACTCAGCAGTACCTGTCACATTTGAACCGATAACTACAGTTTTGAGCAACATGGATTCGAGGACAACTCGCGGCAATCCCTCACTTTTAGAAGCAAGTATGAAGGCATCAAACGCGGCCAAATAATCCAGTGGGTTATTACGAAAGCCAGTAAAAATCACGCGATCGGCAAATCCGTAATCAGCTGCCTGGCGCTTTAATTTTTCGCGATCTGCGCCTTCTCCAACCAGGACAAACTTCCATTTTGCTTCGGGGTGCTGCAGTTGAAAACGATGCAAGGCTTCGAGTGTATGATGGCAGGATTTTCGCGGAATCAATGACCCAATACTGCCAAACAAAAATGTGCCGTCTTCAATGTCTAACGACCGGCGTATCGCCACACCGGAGGGCAGAGGTTGGTGTATGTCAATGGCGTTAGGAACCGTAACACAGAGTGATTTCTTCACGCCATGATTGAGCAATACCCGCTCTACACCATGGGAGACTGCAATAACGGCATCGCCGACACGGTTCACTATTCTGGAAATCGACTGGCTCATCACCGGCTCGATACGGCAGTGTTGAACGACAGCAACATCAAGTGGCTCTGCCGCCAGATAACCTTCCAAATTGGATCCAGGTTGGTTATTCATGTACAGAATTTCGTAATTATCGCGCTGGATTATCTCGCGAATACGTTTTGCGTTCGGCTGGATTCGCCATTGAGCATCAATATACGCGGTCACTTTTTTGCGCCCAGCCTTGCTGAAAAACAAAAATGCGCGTGCCACTTCTTTGCTGACTTTTGCCCAACCCGGCTGTTTGCGCTGCGGGATGAAAATAACAGGGATATCAATGCTATTCAGCACCTTCTCAATGGTTTCACCTTCTCCGCGTGCGTAGTTGTAGTAAAAGCAGCACGTGATATCAAACCGCTGACGGTCAATACGTTTGAGCAGTTCCAACATGCTGTTGGTACCGCCACCCCACTCTTTACCGTTATCCAGCAGGAGAATTTTACGCCGTTGTTGCGTCATTGAAGCCCAGGCCTTTGTAGCAATAATCAGCTCGCATTATAAAGGCTGATAAGTGCGATAACTAATGCTTTTAGCTGTTCATGCGGTGCTGCTTCCAGTTTTATGATTATATATAATATGAAACCGGACATCATTTATTTTAAAGTTGGTGGTTTTTTCATTATATAGTTTTTCTTTTTTTCGATGTGTGGCCATGTTTAAATTAACTGTTTGTCTCCTGACCTTTAATTCATCTCGTTTGCTGAGTGATGTATTGACGCCATTAATGAAAATTGCCGATGAGATTATTATTGCAGACTCCGGAAGTACTGATGAAACGATTAATATATCTCGTCGGTTTGGTATTGAACCTGTCTACAATAAATTCCAGACACATGGTCAGCAAATGAATTATGCCATCACTCTTGCCAGCCACGATTGGGTATTCTGCATGGATAGCGATGAGATACTTGATGATAAGACGGTGAGTTATCTGTTGGCATTGAAATCCGGCGAAAGCCCAGAGGCAGGGCAGTCATGGCGAATTTCGCGCTACTGGTTCGTGTTGGGTGAACAAGTCAGAACAATTTATCCTGTTTCCTCACCTGATTTTCCCGTCCGACTGTTTAATCGCCAGCAAGCAAAATTTAACGATCGCCCTGTGGACGATCAGGTTACCGGGTATTCTCACTCATCAGTAATACCCGGTTTTGTTCGTCATGATACTTTTTATAATCTTCATGAAGTTTTTAATAAATTAAATAGTTACACCACAAGACTTGTTGTCAACAAAGATATCACTCCTTCACTTACCAGAGGAATATTTAGCGCTATAGGGGCGTTTTTTAAATGGTATTTATTTAGCGGCGCATGGCGAACCGGACGAGTAGGAGTCGTTACGGGTATTTATGCCACCCTCTATAGTTTCCTGAAATATTTTAAAGCCTGGTATAAAAAAGGGCAGGAACACAAGAACGCGCGCAAAGAAAGTTCAGCCACGACTTCCTCTGCGCGTGTATCGCGTCAGGACTGAGGTTTGCTTGTGTCCCATCCCTGCCATTGATACTGCATATATTTCACCAGCGTGCTTTGACTGATACTGTCGCTCAGAACAGTAAAGTATGTAGTGGCATACACCGGTTCCAGCGGTTTCTTCGGCTTGCAAAGTTTCACGCCACTGAAAGGATTTCTGGGTTGTTCAGTCGGTTTAACAGGCTGTACAGGGCGCGTATTATTTGGCCTGGAAGTATCAATCTGAGGTTCGTTGAGCAAGCTGCTTGGGCGCACCAACGTAATATCCGAAGGCAGGTTGTAGACCATTTGTTGCAGCACGCGTACGGTCGACGGATGCGGATGGCCTATGGCAATCGCGGAACCATTTCGGCGAGCTAACTCTACTGCCCGATTAAACTGGAAGCGAATATCGGCTTCGTTTTGTGTATCGTCCAGGAAAACTTTGCGCTTGATAACTTTGACATTAGTACCTGCAGCAGCCCGCATCGACTGGCTATTACCTATCGTCATACTGTCGAGAAAATAAAGATTGTATTGCCCAAGTGACTGCATCACTTTCTGCATGCCGAACAGGCTGGAGGTCATGGCGCTACCCATGTGGTTGTTTAAACCCACTGCGAAGGGCACTTTATTGACCGCGTCACGGATGATTCTTTCGATCTCACCGCTGCTCATATCCGGGCGCAGGGTGTCTTTTTCCAAAGGCTGTTTGCTCAGGGGAGCCATTGGCAAGTGAATCAGCACTTCGTGCCCGGCATTATGCGCCTTGGTGGCCATTTCGCGGGCGTGAGGAGCATTGGGCAGAACGGCAACAGAAATGTTAGAAGGCAGTGCGATAACTTGATTTTCTTGTGCGGGGCGATAACCGAAATCATCTATCACAATTGCCAGTTTTCCGGCGTAAACGGGGGTTGTCAGCATTAGTGTGCTGACGAGAGAGAAAAACACACGACGGATTTGAAGCAAAACTTATCTTCCCAACCACGGTTGTGGATTGACGGCCTGGCCCTGGCGACGAATTTCGAAATAAAGTGACGGGCGGCCCTGACCGCCACTGTTGCCTACCAGAGCAATAGCCTGGCCGGCGCGAACTTGTGTTCCAACATTAACCAGTGCGCTCTGGTTATAACCGTACAAACTCATATCGCCTTTACCGTGCTCAACGACAACGACCAGGCCATAACCCTGTAGCCAATCAGCAAGGATCACGCGTCCATCAGCAATGGCTTTAACTTCAGTACCTTCACCTGAGGCGATAACAATCCCTTTCCAACGTAGCTCACCCTGAAGCTGTTCGCCATAGCGATGCAAGATTGAGCCACGAACTGGCCAGAATGCTTGCCCACGAGGTGACCCGAGACCGCCGGTGCGTGACATCAGCGAACGTTCGTTCTCTGTGGGTTTGTAGGTACTACCTTTGCTGGTCGCTTCTTTTTGACGGTTTCGAACCTGTTCAGCTTCACGTGCTTCTTTCTCGGCACGCGCTCGAGCTGCGGCTTCTGCGCGGGCGAGCTGATCACGCAGACGCGATTCGTTCTGGCGCATTTCACTCAGCTTTTGCTGATCTTGCTGCAAAGAGGATTCGAGAGTAGAGAGTGTTTTTTTACGCTCGTTACGCGCACTTTCAAGCTTAGCTTGTTGAGCTTGTTGTTCGTAGAGCAACGTCTGTTGCTCGGTTTGCTTCGATTCCAGGTTCGCTTTTTGCTCCGCCGCTTCTGCTTTAGTTTGCCTAAGCTGTTCAATGGTTTCTTGCCGTGCGGCGTTCAGGTAGCCGAAGTAAGCCTGTAAGCGTTGCCCACGCTGGCTTTCTTCACCGCTTAAAATCAGCTGAATACCAGTATGTTGGCCCTGGCGGAATGAAGCATCGAGTTGAGCGGCCAGATTACGTTCCTGCGATGCCTGCTGTTTTTGCAGTTTCGCGAGGGAAGCATTCATGGTGGCAATTTGGCGATTGAGATCGGCAAGCGTATTTTGCGTGTCGCGCAGCTTGCGGCTGGCTTCGGCAATCGCTTTTTCTTGTGCCTGAAGTTGGGCAAGTAATGTTGAGCGTTGTTGCTGTTGCTGACGTACCGCGCGTTCTTTAGTCGCAATATCCTGCTGGATAGATTTCAACTGGTCGCGATCGTCGGCGTGACTGGTAAAAGGGCATAACAATACGCCAGCGCTTAGAACGCTGGCGTATAAAATAGGCCTGACTGAAAACATTTTCGATTTCACGGCCCATGTTATTGAATAAATCGCCTTTCCCCTCATGGGGAGGGATTATTCCACGATGAACAGCGGCTTGCCAGTCATCTCTTGCGGGATCTCCATACCCATCAGGTTCAACATAGTCGGAGCGATGTCAGAAAGCTTGCCGCCTTCTACTGCTTTCACGCTGCGGGAACCCACATAAATCAACGGAACTGGCAGGCTGGTGTGCGCAGTATGAGCCTGACCTGTTGCCGGATCAGCCATCTGCTCTGCGTTACCGTGGTCAGCGGTAATGAGCAACTGCCCACCCACGCTTTCAACGGCAGAAACAACCTGAGCAATACAGTTATCAAGCGCTTCGATTGCTGCCACAGCCGCTTCGTAAACACCGGTATGCCCAACCATGTCACCATTTGGATAGTTACAAATGATGGTGTCGTATTTGCCGCTGTTGATTGCTGCCAGCAGTTTTTCGGTCAGTTCTACAGAACTCATTTCTGGTTGCAGATCGTAGGTGGCAACTTTCGGGGAGTTGATCAGAATACGGTCTTCGCCAGCAAACGGCTCTTCAACGCCACCGTTGTAGAAGAAAGTAACGTGTGCATATTTTTCAGTTTCGGAGATACGCAACTGAGTTTTATTGTGCTTCGCCATCCACTCACCAAATGTATTGGTCAGTGATGCTGGTGGGTAGGCACATGCGGCTTTGATGTCTGCTGCGTATTCAGTCAGCATCACGAAATCACCGAAGTTAACTACTTTCTTACGAGCAAACCCGTCGAAGTCAGCGTTAACAAATGTACGGGTAATTTGACGTGCACGGTCTGCGCGGAAGTTCATGAAAATCAGCGCATCGCCGTCGTTCATGACTGCTTCAGCTTCGCCTTCTGCGCGGATCACGGTTGGTTTAACAAATTCGTCGTTTTCATCACGAGCGTATGCTGCTTCCAGACCTGCAATGGCAGTTTCTGCCTGGAATTCGCCTTTTGCTTGAGTCAGCAGGTCATAAGCCAGTTCAACGCGGTCCCAGCGATTATCGCGGTCCATTGCGTAGTAACGGCCAATCAGCGAGGCAACACGACCTTTACCGAGGGATGCAAATTTATCAGCAAATTTCTTTAGTGAGGACTCTGCACTGCGAGGTGGAGTATCACGACCATCCAGGAAAGCGTGCAGGTAGATTGCTTCAGCACCGCGCTCAGCAGCCAGTTCAATCATTGCCAGGATGTGTTCTTCGTGGCTGTGAACGCCGCCAGCTGATGCCAGACCCATGATGTGTACTGCTTTACCTGCGGCAACAGCTTTGTCTACTGCAGCGGTAAGCGTTGGGTTGGAGAAGAAAGTACGTTCTTTAATTTCCACGTCCAGACGAGTCAGATCCTGGTAAACAATGCGGCCAGCGCCAAGGTTTACGTGACCCACTTCGGAGTTACCCATTTGGCCGTCTGGCAAACCGACTTCCATACCAGAAGCGTTAATCAAGGTATGTGGACGCTGTGCCCACAGGTTATCCATAACCGGGGTTTTAGCATTCAGAATAGCGTTATCCTGCTGCTCTTCACGGTGACCATAGCCATCCAGAATCACCAGAACCATAGGTTTTTTAGTAACTGACATTGCGATAACCTCTAAGTCAAAGACAAAATTTGCGTAATTTTACTACAGGCCACGGGGTAAATAGCCGCAGAAGATCAAAGAAACGGGTTGGATTGTGATCGGTTTTACGTCGTTAAGGTAATTTTTTTCGTAACAGTCCGCAGAATCAACATAACCTAACGCAGACTGGCTGTATTTGGCACAATGCAAATGTATACTCCTCACTTGGTTTTTTCATATTACTTAGTCGGGAGCTACACCCCCCCATGCAAGAAATTATGCAATTCATTGGTCGTCATCCCATACTTAGTCTGGCGTGGGTTGGCTTGTTTGCCGCCGTACTTTTCATGACCTTTAAAGGTTTAACCTCCAAGGTGAAGGTCATCACCCGTGGCGAAGCAACACGCCTCATCAATAAAGAAGATGCCATTGTAGTCGACGTGCGTTCACGTGATGATTATCGCAAAGGCCATATTGCTAACTCATTGAATGTCCTGCCAGCTGATATTAAAAGTGGTAACTTCGGTGAGCTGGAAAAACATAAAGCGCAGCCTGTTATCGTGGTTTGTGGCAATGGCGTAACTTCTCAAGATTCAGCCGGATTGCTGACAAAAGCTGGTTTCGAGAAAGTCACCTTGCTCAAAGAAGGTATTGCTGGCTGGAGCGGGGATAACCTGCCATTAGTTCGCGGTAAATAAATCGAGACGCACATTGGAGAAGACCATGGCGAATATTGAAATCTACACTAAAGCAACCTGTCCGTTTTGCCACCGTGCAAAAGACCTGCTGCAAAGCAAAGGGGTCACGTTTCAGGAGTTAGCGATTGACGGTGATGCCGTTAAGCGTGAAGAGATGATTAAACGCAGTGGGCGAACCACAGTGCCGCAGATATTTATTGACGCACAGCACATTGGCGGATGCGATGACTTGTATGCACTTGATGCTCGTGGTGGACTCGATCCCCTACTTCGCTAGTGCAACTCCTTTGTCGCTTACTGCCGTTTAAGGACGTATTAATTTTTTAAGGGTTAACAATGTCAGAACAAAACAACACAGAAATGGCTTTCCAGATTCAGCGTGTCTACACCAAAGACATTTCTTTTGAAGCACCTAATGCGCCGCACGTTTTCCAGAAAGATTGGCAGCCAGAAGTGAAGCTGGATCTTGATACCGCTTCCAGCCAACTGGCAGACGACGTCTATGAAGTTGTGTTGCGTGTGACTGTGACCGCAACACTGGGCGAAGACACTGCATTCCTGTGTGAAGTTCAGCAGGCAGGTATCTTCTCCATCGGTGGGATCGAAGGTCCGCAGATGGCACATTGCCTGGGTGCGTACTGCCCGAACATTCTGTTCCCTTATGCACGTGAAGCAATCACTAGCCTGGTTTCTCGTGGTACCTTCCCGCAGCTGAACCTTGCACCGGTTAACTTCGATGCGCTGTTCATGAGTTACCTGCAGCAGCAAAACGGCGAAGGTGCTGAAAACCATCAGGATGCCTGATGAATAGCCTTAATGCCTCAATGACTGTGATCGGTGCCGGTTCGTACGGCACCGCTCTTGCCATCACCCTGGCGCGTAATGGTCACCACGTTGTACTGTGGGGCCATGACCCTAAACACCTTGCTACATTGCAGGCCGATCGCTGTAATGCGGCGTTTCTTCCTGATGTCCCTTTCCCTGACACTCTCCACCTCGAAAGCGATTTAGCGAAAGCACTGTCTGCCAGCCGTAATATTCTGGTTGTCGTGCCGAGTCACGTTTTTGGGGAAGTGCTGCGTCAAATCAAACCGTTAATGCGTAACGATGCTCGTATCGTCTGGGCGACAAAAGGTTTGGAAGCGGACACCGGACGCTTGTTGCAAGACGTTGCGCGTGAAGCGCTTGGCGATGAAATCCCGTTAGCGGTGATCTCCGGCCCGACGTTTGCCAAAGAGCTGGCTGCAGGGTTGCCGACGGCAATCGCGCTGGCGGCAACGGATGAAACCTTCGCTCAAGACCTCCAGCAATTGCTGCACTGCGGCAAAAGCTTCCGTGTTTACAGCAACCCTGACTTCATTGGCGTGCAGCTAGGCGGCGCGGTGAAGAATGTGATTGCAATTGGTGCGGGGATGTCTGATGGCATTGGCTTCGGGGCGAACGCACGTACAGCGTTGATTACCCGTGGTCTTGCTGAGATGACTCGTCTTGGTTGCGCCTTGGGTGCTGATCCTGAAACCTTCATGGGAATGGCGGGCTTGGGCGATCTGGTACTGACATGTACGGATAACCAATCACGTAACCGTCGCTTCGGCATGGCGCTGGGGCAGGGTGCGGATGTTGATTCGGCACAGCAGAAAATCGGCCAGGTCGTTGAAGGTTACCGCAATACCAAAGAAGTGCGGGAGTTGGCGGCGCGTTTTGGTGTCGAAATGCCAATAACCGAGGAAATTTATCAGGTATTGTATTGCGGAAAAAACGCTCGCGAGGCAGCATTAACGTTGCTGGGTCGAACGCGCAAGGATGAACGAAACAGCAACTGATGGAACAACACAACCGCGATAACTGAAGCGTTCCGGTACTACGTGCCGGGCGCTGTTTTTCTGTCTGGAGAGAGCAATGTCGTCTGAAGAACTGGATCTGGTGTGGAACAACATTAAAGCCGAAGCAAGAGCGCTTGCCGATTGTGAACCGATGTTGGCCAGTTTTTACCACGCAACTCTCCTCAAGCACGAAAATCTCGGTAGTGCATTGAGCTATATGCTCGCCAATAAGTTAGCTTCCCCGATTATGCCCGCTATCGCAATTCGTGAGGTTGTCGAAGAAGCATACGCGGCAGAACCACAAATGATTGCCTCAGCCGCTTGTGATATTCAGGCTGTGCGTACCCGTGACCCGGCTGTTGATAAATATTCCACTCCGCTGTTATACCTGAAAGGCTTTCATGCCTTGCAGTCCTACCGTATCGGCCATTGGCTGTGGAAAGAGGGGCGTCGAGCGTTAGCGATTTTCCTGCAAAACCAGGTTTCCGTATCATTCCAGGTGGATATTCATCCGGCAGCCCAAATTGGCTGCGGGATCATGCTCGACCACGCGACCGGCATTGTGATCGGTGAAACGGCCATTGTCGAAAACGATGTGTCAATTTTGCAGTCGGTCACTTTGGGCGGTACAGGTAAAACCAGCGGCGATCGCCATCCAAAAATTCGTGAAGGCGTGATGATTGGTGCCGGGGCTAAAATCCTTGGCAATATTGAAGTAGGGCGCGGGGCGAAGATTGGCGCAGGTTCCGTGGTGTTACAACCTGTGCCACCTCATACCACGGCAGCAGGCGTTCCTGCTCGAATTGTTGGCAAGCCTGAAAGCGATAAGCCTGCCATCGATATGGATCAGCACTTTAACGGCGCCAGCAATGGCTTCGAGTACGGCGACGGAATCTAACTTCTCAAAACGGCGCCAGGATAACCAAGCTGACGCCAGGCTTCATACACCACTACCGATACTGCGTTTGATAAATTCATGCTGCGGCTGTCCGGCATCATTGGGATGCGGATTTTTTGTTCAGCGGGCAATGCATCAAGAATAGTTGCAGGCAGGCCACGTGTTTCCGGGCCAAACACCAGATAATCGCCATCCTGATAACTTACCGCGCTATGGGCTGGGGTGCCTTTGGTTGTTAATGCAAACAGGCGCTGCGGATTTTCTGCTTCCAGAAAGGCGTCATAGTCTTTATGGCGATTCACAGCGGCAAACTCGTGATAATCCAGCCCGGCGCGGCGCAGACGCTTATCATCCCAGCCAAAGCCTGTTGGTTCAATGATGTGTAACCGGAAGCCAGTGTTGGCGCATAGACGGATGATATTCCCGGTATTCGGTGGGATTTCAGGTTCAAACAAAACGATATTTAGCATACTGCCCCCATAAGACTTGGCGCGCAGAATATCAATTTATTACCAGAAGGAAAACAGGCCCCGAAGGACCTGTTCTTTACGCTGAAGAATTAACGATGGTAGAGCGGTAACCACAGTATCAGGCGCAATCCACCCAGAGGACTGTCGTCGGCTTTCACCCAACCACGATGTTGCTGAACGGCAGTTTCTACAATCGCTAACCCCAAACCCGTACCGCCAGATTCACGATCGCGCGCTTCGTCTGTACGGTAGAAAGGACGGAATATTTGTTCACGATCGGACGGGCTAACGCCTGGGCCATCATCATCTACGGTGATAGTAATACCTTGATTATCAACGGAGAAGTTAACCGCAATTTTCGTGTGTGAATAGCGTAATGCGTTGCGAACAATATTTTCCAGCGCACTTTCCAGCGAGTTGGGATTGCCGTACATCAACCATGGGCCTGGCGGGTAGGTCACTTCCAGCGATTTACCCATCTGCTCTGCTTCAAAGGCTGCGTTATCCAGCACTTCGGACCAGATTTGATTGGCTTTCATGGTCTCGCTCGCCAGCGCATTTTTTTGCTGATTACGGGACATCACCAGCAGGTCGTTGATCATCCCATCCAGACGCTGAGCTTCCGTTTCGATACGCTCCAGTTCTTTGCTTTCACCGGTTTTGCGTCGCAATAACGCGGTGCCTAATTGCAAGCGGGTCAGTGGGGTACGCAATTCGTGAGAGATATCGGACAACAGTCTTTGTTGAGTTGTCATCATCCTTTCCAGCGCGGTAATCATCTGGTTAAAACTGGCACCGGCAGCCAGAAACTCCTGGGGCCCGGATTCGAGTTCAGGATGTTGACGTAAATTACCCTGAGCCACTTCATCGGCGGCATTTTTCAACTTACGTGCAGGTTTTGCCAGACTCCATGCCAGCCACAGCAGCAGCGGCGAACTGACCAGCATCGTGACAATAAGCAGCAATAAAGGTCTATCAAACAGCAGGTTAATAAAATCAGATTGGGAGTTACTTGCAGGGCGAATTAGGTAGAGTTGGTAGTTATCTTCACCATCACGTACCGAAAATGGCCCGACTAATTCCACGCGGCCATACTTTTTCTTTTGCGGATGATCGGCGTTATCAGACTGGCCGATAAAGTTACGAATAATCTGCATTTCATTGCGCTGGGCGCCAATAACTCGCCCTTCGCTGGTCACGAGTAACAAACGTTGTCCGGGTGGTGCCCATTTATCAATGGCCCGGAACAAGCGACGCCACCACATCAGGTCGTTCGGTGGATCGTTTTCAAGTTCCGCTTCGACATGCTGTTCAATCATGATGCCTTGACGTTGCTCATTCTCCATCAGCTCGGTCATTTGACGCGAATCCAGTTTCGGCAGCATCAGTACAAGCATCAGCACTAACGCCAGCGTCAACCAGAAGATGGCAAAAATACGCGCGGTAAGGCTACTTATCATGAAGCAGACACCATCAGGTAGCCGCGGCCACGTAATGTTTTAAACCACGGATGCCCATCTTTGCGATCCGGTAACTTACGACGCAAGTTGGAAATATGCATGTCGATAGCGCGGTCGAAAGGTGTCAGGCGTTTACCTAGAACTTCCTGGCTTAAGTGTTCGCGTGAAACGACCTGGCCCAGATGCTGTGCAAGCAAATAGAGCAGGGTGAATTCGGTGCCGGTTAAATCAAGCGCTTGTCCATCAAAGCTCGCTTCCTGACGACCAGGATTTAGGCTTAAACCGTCAACTTCGACCGTCGGAGAACCGCTGTCGCTGTTTTGCTGCTGCTCACTCCAGTGTGAACGACGCAAAATAGCGCGTATACGGGCCACCAGTTCACGATCGTTGAATGGTTTAGGCAGATAGTCATCTGCACCCAGTTCAAGGCCGAGAACGCGATCTAGCTCACTTCCTCGAGCTGTAAGCATAATGACAGGAGTCTGGTGTGACTGGCGCAACTCTTTTAACGTATCAATGCCGTTTTTCTTTGGCATCATCACGTCGAGCAATAAAAGGTCAATGGTGTCATCAAGAAGCTCCAACGCTTGCTCGCCGTCGTGGGCAACAATTACGTTAAAACCTTCCATGTCGAGCAGTTCCTTTAACAGGGAAGTAAGCTCTCGGTCATCATCAACTAGCAGAATTTTATTCATTGTTAAATTACCTCCGAGGCAGAAATTACGTCATCAAGGCGCGCTAATCTATGACTTTACGTTGTTTTACACCCCCTGACGCTAGTTTGCAGCGGGAATCGTAGACTGGCTCTCGTTGAATCGCAGCACAGATGATTTCAGGAGCAAGTGATGCGCAATGTTACCGCTGCCGTCATGGCCTCTACATTGACTCTGATAACCCTGTCCAGTCAGGCAAGCGACAACTGGTATCAAGGCGGTGAAGGCTTAGTTAAGCGTAATAACCTTCAGAGCCATATGTTCGAAGGGATAAACCTGACCGAACAACAGCGCCAACAAATGCGCGATCTAATGCAACGGGCACGGCATGATAGCCCACCCGTGAATGTAAGCGAAATGGAGACCATGCATAATCTGGTCATCGCTGAAAATTTTGATGAAACGGCAGTGCGTGTCCAGGCTGAAAAAATGGCACAAGAACAAGTGGCTCGCCAGGTTGAAATGGCGAAAGTACGCAATCAAATGTACCGCTTGTTAACGCCTGAGCAGCAGGCCGTTTTAAACGACAAACACCAACAGCGCATGGATCAATTTCGTGAACTGGCGGATCTGCAACAGATGTCTTCGTTGCAGGAACTGAGTAGTAGCAGTAAGCGTAGTAACCAGTAACAAACCCTGTTTTCCTTGCCATAGACACCATCCCTGTCTTCCCCGCCTACCAAGGCGGGTTTTTTTTGCCTGATGGTTCACATGAATCCGCTATACTAGCCAGCAATGATTTGCTGGAGCCCCTATGAATCAACAATATGGGATGCTGGTTAGCCGTGCTGCAATTGCCGCGACGGTAATGGCCTCACTGTTACTTTTGATAAAGATTTTCGCCTGGTGGAACACCGGTTCGGTCAGTATTCTGGCCGCATTGGTCGATTCGCTGGTGGACATTGCTGCGTCGCTGACTAACCTACTTGTCGTGCGTTACTCGCTGCAACCTGCAGATGAAGAACATACTTTTGGCCACGGCAAAGCTGAATCGCTGGCAGCACTGGCGCAAAGTATGTTTATTTCCGGTTCTGCGCTGTTCCTGTTTTTGACGGGCATTCAGCATTTAGCTGAACCGTCACCAATGAAACAGCCTGTAGTGGGGGTTGTGGTCACGGTCATTGCGTTAGTCAGCACGTTAATTCTGGTGACATTCCAACGCTGGGTGGTGCGGAAAACACAAAGCCAGGCGGTTCGAGCAGATATGCTTCATTATCAGTCTGATGTTATGATGAATGGAGCCATTCTGGTTGCGCTAGCGTTGTCCTGGCATGGCTGGCACCGCGCAGATTCGATATTTGCTTTAGGTATTGGTGTCTATATTTTGTATAGCGCGCTGCGTATGGGTTATGAAGCCGTGCAATCTCTTTTAGATCGCGCTTTACCCGATGACGAGCGACAGGTAATTATTGATATCATCAATTCATGGCCGGGTGTTAAAGGGGCGCATGATCTACGAACGCGGCAGTCAGGGCCGACCCGCTTTATTCAAGTTCATATCGAAATGGAAGACAACCTACCACTGGTTCAAGCACATGTTATTGCTGAACAAGTGGAGCAAGCTCTCTTGCGTCGTTTCCCTGGATCAGATGTGATTATTCACCAGGACCCCTGCTCGGTTGTGCCGACGCAGCAGCAAGGGCATTTTGAGCTTTAATTTTTCGTTGTAAAAGTCAGACAGAGTCGATGCTTTGTGAATAAAATACCGACATATGGCCTGACCTGAATCAATTCAGCAAGAAGCGGCTGTTATACTATTTGTAGCAGAGTCGAGCCACGGCATGCCGCAGGCCGTTTCCGGCAACAGGATTAATTTGCATTCAAAAGTTCAGAGGTAGTCATGATCAAAAAAATTGGTGTGTTGACGAGTGGTGGTGATGCTCCAGGCATGAACGCTGCAATTCGTGGTGTTGTCCGTGCAGCATTGAGCGAAGGTCTTGAAGTTGCGGGCGTATATGACGGCTATCTCGGTTTGTACGAAGACCGCATGGTAAATCTGGACCGCTATAGCGTGTCCGATATGATCAACCGTGGCGGTACTTTCCTGGGTTCAGCCCGCTTCCCGGAATTCCGTGATGAGAAAATTCGCGAAGTAGCTATCGAGAATTTAAAAAAACGTGGCATTGATGCGCTGGTGGTTATCGGTGGTGACGGTTCCTACATGGGTGCAAAACGTCTGACCGAAATGGGTTTCCCATGCATCGGCCTGCCAGGTACGATTGATAACGACATCAAAGGTACCGATTACACTATCGGTTTCTTCACAGCACTGGAAACAGTCGTTGAAGCTATCGACCGTCTACGCGACACTTCTTCTTCTCACCAACGTATTTCTATCGTTGAAGTGATGGGGCGTTACTGTGGCGATCTGACCCTGGCTGCGTCAATCGCAGGTGGTTGTGAGTTTGTCGTATTGCCGGAAGTCGAGTTCAAGCGCGAAGAGCTGGTTGAAGAAATCAAAGCCGGTATTGCGAAAGGAAAAAAACACGCCATTGTCGCGATTACTGAACACATCTGTGATATTCACGAACTTGCGCAGTTCATCGAGACTGAAACCAAACGTGAAACGCGTGCAACCGTACTGGGCCACATCCAGCGCGGTGGGGCTCCGGTTGCTTATGACCGCATTCTCGCTTCCCGTATGGGCGCGTACTCCATTGAACTGCTGTTGCAGGGCTATGGCGGTCGTTGCGTTGGTATTCAGAACGAAAAACTGGTTCACCATGACATTATCGACGCTATCGAAAACATGAAGCGTCCTTTCAAAGGTGACTGGTTGGATTGCGCGAAGAAGCTGTACTAATTCGCGGATTGTGAAAATTGAAGCCGGGGAAACCCGGCTTTTTGCTGTTTGTTATATGCTCAATAGTTATAGCCAATCTTTTTTTATTCTTTAATGAATGGTTAACTTTCTGGCACGCTGCTTTTATCAAATCCGATTAAAGAGAGCGAACGATGAATAAGTGGGGAGTTGGACTTACATTACTGTTGGCATCAACCAGCGTATTGGCTAAAGATATTCAGTTACTTAACGTCTCTTACGATCCCACTCGCGAACTTTATGACGAGTACAACAAGGCGTTCAGCGCTCACTGGAAACAGCAAACCGGCGATGACGTTGTGGTTCGTCAGTCTCACGGTGGTTCCGGTAAGCAAGCGACCTCTGTTATCAACGGTATTGAAGCTGATGTGGTGACTCTGGCACTGGCATACGATGTGGATGCTATTGCTGAGCGTGGCCGTATCGATAAAAACTGGATCAAACGTCTGCCGGATAACTCCGCACCTTACACCTCGACCATCGTGTTCCTGGTACGCAAAGGCAACCCAAAACAAATTCATGACTGGAACGATCTGATTAAACCGGGCGTTTCTGTTATCACCCCGAACCCAAAAAGCTCAGGTGGCGCGCGCTGGAACTATCTGGCAGCCTGGGGCTACGCTCTGCATCACAACAATAACGACCAGGCTAAAGCGCAGGATTTTGTGAAAGCGTTGTATAAAAACGTTGAAGTGCTGGATTCTGGGGCTCGTGGTTCAACCAGTACTTTTGTTGAGCGTGGAATTGGTGACGTGTTGATTGCCTGGGAAAACGAAGCGTTTCTGGCAACTAACGAACTGGGCAAAGACAAGTTTGAAATCGTAACGCCAAGTGAGTCGATTCTTGCTGAGCCTACTGTTTCAGTCGTAGATAAAGTGGCAGAGAAGAAAGGCACTCAGAAAGTTGCTGAAGAGTACCTGAAATACCTCTATTCACCGGAAGGGCAGGAAATTGTGGCGAAAAATTACTATCGTCCACGTAATGCCGAAGTGGCGAAGAAATATGAAAACGTCTTCCCAAAACTTAAATTGTTCACGATTGATGACGAGTTTGGCGGTTGGACGAAAGCGCAGAAAGAACACTTCTCGAATGGTGGTACCTTCGACCAAATTAGTCAGCGTTAAGAGTAATAACGGCCCTGAAAAGGGCCGTTTTGCTTTTGTGGCCCTTACGATTGCGTTACGCTGAGCAGCCCTCTTCATTGTTCCTGAGGTTTCAATGCTGCGCCGCCGACGCACAATTGTTCTCTTTATCCTCTTATTAATCGTGGCTGTTGTTGGTGGGTTAACCCTGCGGCAATACCTGCATCATCCTGACGCCTTGTGGCGTATCGTTAGCGAACAGTGTGTCCCTCATCAGCGTGATAATCAGAACCCTGAGCCTTGCGCCAAAGTGGATTTGCAGACGGGATATGTGCTGCTAAAAGATATCAATGGCCCGCTGCAATACCTGCTGCTACCGACTGAGAAAATGAACGGCATGGAAAGCCCGGAATTGTTGCAGTCTAAAACCGCTAATTTCTTATGGCTGGCGTGGCAACAGCGTAACGTTATGAGTGTGCGGCGGGGGGCTCATGTTTCTGACGATGTCATTTCACTGACTATTAACTCCGCGACAGGGCGCTCGCAGAATCAGCTTCATATCCATATTTCTTGTTTGCGGGCGGAAGTACGTGACCAGTTAAATCAGTATGCGAATGCAATACACGCCGACTGGGAGACTTTCCCGGTATCTCTGGCTGGAAATCAGTACATTGCCAGAAAGGTCACTACGACTGAGTTTTCACAACATAGCCCATTTATGATGTTGGCCTCTCAGGTTCCGCAGGCAAGGGAAAATATGGGGCGATACAGCCTGGCGATGGCACAACTGAAGGATGGGGAGTGGATAGTGTTGGCGACGGAGCGGAATTTACTGCGTTTCAACCTGGCGTCTGCTGAGCAACTGCAAGATCACGACTGTAGATTGTTGAATAAATAAAGGCCCTGCCAGAGCAGAGCCTTTATACCCCTTTGAATAATCAAAGGGTTATCTAGCTAAGCAGAAACTTACGCTTTTTTCGCTTCAGCTGCAGCTTTAACGATAACGGCAAATGCGTCAGCTTTCAGGGAAGCACCGCCAACCAGCGCGCCGTCGATATCCGGCTGAGCAAACAGCTCTGCTGCGTTTTTGTCGTTTACGGAACCGCCGTACTGGATGATGACTTGCTCAGCCACTTTCGCATCAGCTTTAGCAATGTGGTCACGAATGAATTTGTGAACAGCCTGAGCTTGAGCTGGAGTTGCTGATTTGCCAGTACCGATTGCCCATACTGGTTCGTAAGCGATAACAACGCCTTCGAATGCCGCAGCGCCCTGAGTTTTCAGAACGGCGTCGATTTGACGTGCGCAAACTTCTTCAGTTTTGCCAGCTTCGTTTTCTGCTTCGGTTTCACCGATGCAAAGAACGGGGATCAGGCCAACTTCTTTCAGAATTGCGAATTTTTTAGCGATCAGTTCATCAGACTCTGCGTGGTAAGTACGACGCTCGGAGTGACCGATGATGATGTATTTAGCACCTACATCTTTCAGCATTTCTGCAGAAACTTCACCAGTGAATGCGCCAGACAGGTTCAGGTCTACGTTCTGAGCACCAAGAATGATGTGGCTGCCAGATGCGGCGTGTTTAGCCAGATCCAGATACATAGTAGGAGGAGCGATAGCAACGCCACAGCCAGCAACGCCAGCCAGTTCTTTGCGTAAGCCAGCAATCAGCTCGTGTACCATGTGCTTGCTGCCGTTCAGTTTCCAGTTACCCATCACCAAAGGATGTCGCATCTTCATTCTCCACAAGGTCAAACTAATAAAAGAATCGCTGCCATTCAGGGCAGCATGGTCTGTGAAACAGTATAGAGACTCAACAGGCGAAAGGCTTTGCTTTTTGTCATTTATTCGCCGTTGTTAAGTGTTTCAGATAGCGTCAGCTTAATCGGTTCAACAGCGAAAGTGAGCCCCTTTTCACCGTTGTCTGCGACAACATAGCGGATAGCGCCATCGGTTTGTGCGTAATAACGTTTGTTCTTACCATTGCTGAGGAGTTTAGTGAGTTTTGCCACGCTTTGCGGCTTTGAAAGCGAGGGCGTAAATGTGCGGATCAGCGCTGCCATATACTCTGTCGCTTTTGCCCGCGCCGCTTTTTGCTCAGGTCCTTGAATCGGTAACCACGTTATCTGGATAGACTTTATTTTCAACGTGCCGCGCTCTAGCGCAGAAGATGTGTAGAGATTTTCGTTAATTTTACTGGCAGCACGTATCAAGTTTACTTCATCAGCATTGGCGTCAATGGCACGGAACTCATTGATGAGCAATGTCGGGTTTTCAGAGTTGAATTTTTCCCGAAACTGCGTGATGTTCATGTCGAATGTTGGGGCGCCTGCTAATAAATAGGGAGCGACTTGTAGCGTTGAGGTGGAATCTGAAGGCGGATCAGCCCAAACCACCGCGACGGGTAGTGTCAGTAAAGCCAGAGCTGCAACCAGATGTCTCATCGACAAATTCTCCTGTGAATTCTGCTTTCCGATTAAATCGGCATTCCGTTGGCTTGTCAAAACCCAGCATAGCCAGGGTACACTACGGCGCTAAACAATAAAATGGACCTTACCATGACCATACAGCAATGGCTGTTCTCTTTTAACGGACGTATAGGGCGCCGTGATTTCTGGATTTGGATTGGCGTTTGGTTAATCGCGCTGATCATTCTCTTCACCCTCGCGGGTGCTGAAATCATGCCATATTCTACCGCCGGTTTCTTTTTATCGGGTTCGTTGATACCGACTGCCGCCGTGATTGTGAAACGTCTGCATGACCGAAATAAGAAAGGCTGGTGGGCGCTGCTGTTTATTCCTGCGTGGCTGCTGCTTGCAGGTAATTGGGAAACTTTCGGTACGTTAGCGCAGTGGGGGCTTGGTCGTTTTATCCCGACGCTCATTTTTGTGATGATTATTATGGACCTGGGCGCATTTGTTGGCACCCAGGGTGAAAATCGCTTTGGAAAAGACACTAGCGAAGTGAAATACCGCTAACTCACCGCTTTTGATCTTACCAATAGTGTTCAGCAGTCATATGCCCCGGCCGGCGGCGAAGATGTTTGGTCATCTGCCGGGTCTCTTTGAGCAACTGCTGCGTATCTCGTACCATTTGCGGATTCCCGCACAACATCACATGGCTGGTTTCGATATTCATCGGCAGGCCAACCGCTGCTTCAAGCTCACCGCTTTCTATAAGTGCAGGCACACGCCCGGTTAATGACCCTGCAATAGATTCCCGGCTAACAACCGTCTGAATGCGTAATTTTCCTTCATATTGCTGCTGAAGTTTCTGCATCAACGGTAGATAACTCAAGTCCTGCGCATAGCGCACAGCATGCAGCAAAACGATATTTTCGAAGCGCTCGAGGCCTTTTCCTTCCTGTAAAATAGAAAGATACGGGCCGAGTGCTGTTCCCGTTGCCAGCATCCACAATGTCTGACAATCCGGGATTTCATCTAGCACGAAGAATCCAGCCGCTTCGCTCACCAACATAATTTCATCGCCAGGTTGCAGCGCGTGCAAGCGGGGGCTGAGTTTGCCTTCAGGTACCGTAACCAGATAGAACTCAAGGTTGGGATCACTCGGCGAATTGACGTAGGAATAGGCGCGCTGAACGCGTTCGCCATCAATTTCCAACCCAAGTTTGGTAAATTGACCCGCAGTGAAAGGGGCGACAGGCGCATGAACTGTGAGACTAAAAAGAGCGTCAGTCCAGTTTTGAACCTGAACAACTTTACCTTTAACCCATTCCGCCATGATGCACGCTCCCCTTTGTTGTGTTTTCCCTATCTTCACCAGAAAAGTGAGAGATTTCCAGCCGGTTAAAGCTGGAAAGCTCAATCAGACAAACGACGGGCTTACAGAATATGAGTCTGTACGTCCTGGTCTTTACGGTCGAGGTAGTGAATGGATTTGATGCGGCGTATGGTGCGTGATTTACCACGAATCAACAGCGTTTCAGTGGTCGCCATATTCCCTTTACGCGTGATCCCTTCCAGCAAATCGCCTTTGGTTATACCGGTGGCCGAGAAAATAACGTTGTCATTACGCGCCATATCATCGAGCTTCAACACCAGACCGGCTTCAATGCCCATTGCTGTACAACGAGCTATCTCTTGCTCACCGATACGACGGTTTTCTTCGTTGTCACCTTTCACGTGGTGGCGAGCCAACAGGCGGCCATGCATATCACCGTCCAGAGCGCGGATAACCGCTGCGGAAATAACGCCTTCAGGTGCGCCGCCAATACCGTACATCACATCGACTTCACTATCAGGCATGCAGGTCAAAATAGAAGCCGCAACATCACCATCAGGAATCGCAAATACGCGCACCCCGAGTTTTTGCATTTCAGCAATGACTTCATCGTGGCGAGGTTTAGCAAGAATAGTGACGGTGAGTTCGCTGAGCGGTTTATTGAGTGCTACGGCGATGTTATACAGGTTTTCAGCCAGCGGAAGATTCAGGTCGATGATGCCTTTAGCACCCGGACCCACAATCAGCTTTTCCATATACATGTCGGGAGCGTTCAGGAAGCTGCCCTTATCACCCACGGCTAAGACTGCCAGCGCGTTTGCCTGGCCCATGGCAGTCATACGGGTGCCTTCAATCGGGTCAACGGCGATATCTACCGCGT
This sequence comes from Buttiauxella sp. A111, assembly GCF_014189855.1. Lineage (GTDB taxonomy): Bacteria > Pseudomonadota > Gammaproteobacteria > Enterobacterales > Enterobacteriaceae > Buttiauxella > Buttiauxella selenatireducens. The sequence goes on along the minus strand of NZ_BJFN01000008.1, from coordinate 47,519 downwards.
CGCCCTGGCCAGTACCGACTTTTTCGCCAATGTAGAGCATGGGCGCTTCGTCGATTTCTCCTTCGCCAATCACAATCTGGCCATCAATATTGACCTGATTGAGCACGATACGCATCGCGTTAACAGCGGCGCCATCCGCAATATTCTTATCGCCACGCCCTAACCATTTATAACCCGCCAGCGCTGCAGCTTCGGTTACACGGGAAAATTCAATCGCAAGTTCTCGTCTCATCGCACACTCATTTAGCAAGCCCAATTGCGACGGATTGTAGCACAGATTGATCCCCTCTCCTTTGAGGGAGAGGGGCAGGGTGAGGGGGAAATGAAGATTAGCTTTCTTCGTGATCTTCCCAGGCCAGCGCACGCTTAACGGCCTTTTTCCAGCCAGCATAACGGACGTTGCGCTCTGTGGTTTCAATACCCGGGCGGAACTCTTTCTCGATAACCGCTTTCTCGCTGACTTCATCCAGATTCTGCCAGAAGCCAACAGCCAGACCTGCCAGATAAGCTGCGCCTAAAGCAGTCACTTCGCGCACTTCAGGGCGCTCTACGCGGGTACCCAAAATGTCCGCCTGGAATTGCATCAGGAAGTTATTCGCCACTGCACCGCCATCAACACGTAAAGCGTGCAAACGAATGCCAGCGTCGGCCTGCATCGCTTCCAGAACATCACGGGTCTGGTAGGCGATGGATTCAAGCGTTGCGCGGATAATATGGTTTGCGTTCACACCGCGAGTCAGGCCGAAGATAGCGCCACGGGCATACGGGTCCCAGTACGGCGCGCCCAGGCCGGTAAAGGCTGGAACGACATACACGCCGTTGGTGTCTTTGACTTTAGTGGCAAAGTACTCAGAGTCTGTTGCATCGCTGATAAGTTTCATCTCATCGCGCAGCCACTGAATGGATGCGCCGCCCATGAATACCGCACCTTCCAGCGCATAATTCACTTCGCCACGCGGGCCACAGGCAATAGTGGTCAGCAAACCGTGAGTGGATTTAACCGCCTGCGTACCGGTGTTCATCAGCATAAAGCAGCCCGTACCGTAGGTATTTTTCGCCATCCCTTCTTTGACGCAAAGCTGGCCGAACAGTGCAGCCTGCTGGTCACCGGCGATCCCGGCGATAGGAATACGTGTACCGCCTTTGCCGCCGATATTGGTCTGGCCATACACTTCTGAGGATTTGCGTACTTCTGGCAGCATGGCGCGCGGAATATCCAGCGCTTCCAGCATGCGGTCATCCCAGTCGAGAGTGTGGATATTAAACAGCATGGTACGTGAGGCGTTGGTGTAATCGGTAACGTGCACACGCCCCTGAGTCATTTTCCAGATAAGCCAGGTATCAACCGTACCAAACAGCAGTTCGCCACGGCGAGCACGCTCACGCGAGCCTTCCACGTGGTCGAGGATCCACTTCACTTTAGTGCCAGAGAAGTACGGGTCAACCACCAGGCCAGTTGTTGATTTGATGTACTCTTCCAGGCCATCGCGCTTCAGCTGTTCGCAGATTTCTGCGGTGCGGCGGCATTGCCAGACGATGGCGTTGTAAATCGGTTTACCGGTTTCCTTTTCCCAGACAATCGCGGTTTCACGCTGGTTAGTGATGCCAATAGCGGCAATTTGGTCTGAGTTAATGTCCGCTTTCGCCAGGACTTCTACCAACGTGGAGCTTTGAGTTGCCCAAATCTCCATTGGGTCGTGTTCTACCCATCCTGCTTTTGGATAGATTTGCTGAAATTCGCGCTGTGAAACGCTGACGACGTTAGCATCGTGATCCAGGACGACGGCGCGAGAGCTGGTGGTACCTTGATCAAGTGCGACGATGTATTTTTTTTCGTGAGTCATAATTTTGTCCTGAAGTCAGTCTTACAAAGAAGCATTTTGCTGCGTGGATTGACTGGATTTTTCTTCCTCTTCCACACAAACATCACACGGTAAATGGCGACCAATAAGCTTACGGTAGCCAAACGCACCTAACGCAGCGCCGACTATCGGGCCAAATACCGGAACCAGGAAGTAAGGGATATCACGACCACCTGTAAAGGCGATGTCACCCCAACCTGCAAGCCAGGCGAAAAGTTTCGGGCCAAAGTCACGCGCAGGGTTCATGGCAAATCCGGTCAAAGGCCCCATTGATGCGCCGATTACTGCGATCAACAAACCAATCAACAGTGGAGCTAACGGGCCACGAGGGACGCCGTTGCCATCGTCCGTCAGCGCCAGGATAACGGCCATCAAAATGGCGGTAATCACCATCTCTACTGCGAACGCCTGTAGAAAATTAATGTGCGGATTAGGGTAGGTTGAGAAAATCCCCGCCAAATCCAGACTTTCTACGCTGCCACGCACCATGTGGTGCGTCTGCTCGTAATCAAGGAATAAATTGTAATACAGGCCATAAACCAAAGCTGCTGCGCAAAACGCACCTGCAACTTGCGACACAATAAATGGCACGACTTTGCGTTTATCGAAACAGGCAAACAACCATAATGCGATAGTCACAGCCGGATTAAGATGCGCGCCGGAAACCCCCGCGGTCATGTAGATAGCCATTGCCACCCCCAGACCCCAGATGACACTAATTTCCCACTGTCCAAAGCTGGCACCTGCCACTTTTAAGGCGGCTACACATCCTACACCGAAGAAAATCAACAACGCGGTACCCATGAACTCGGCGATGCACTGACCTTTCAAGGTTGATGGAGCTGTCTGACTCATAATAGGGTCCTGAAGGCAAAATTAATGATTATTGTTTGTTCGGGCATTCCCTGCCGCGCAGGTGCCATGTAGGCATAGTGTTAATTTATCGTTAACGAACATAAACGAGAAATATCGAGCTTTAAATTTGTGTGTTACGTCATAAAAATGAGCGATCTCGCGCCAACTTGTGCGCATTATCACCCAAAAAAGACAACGTAAACGCTCATAGAAGTAATCAATGGGTTAACAAAGAGTGATTTTTGGGGGCAGCATCATTCGGCATATGCTGAAAAACGTTATGTTACGCAAAGAGCGCTTGAACTCGCTGGACACGGGTACTCACGCTACTTACAATCGAGACACGCCGCGTGGAGCGCATATATTCATAAGGTGTCTTCGGGGAATATCCGGGACGGGGATTTAAACATCCATCAACGCCTTGCAATTCAGGAGAGATTCTAAATGTCATTTGAAGTGTTTGAGAAACTGGAAGCAAAAGTACAGCAGGCGATTGATACCATCACCCTGCTGCAAATGGAAATCGAAGAGCTGAAAGAGACCAACAACAATCTGTCTCAACAAGTTCAGCAGTCTCAGAGCAATCATGAAGAATTAGTACGCGAAAACAATTCTCTGAAAGAACAACAGCACGTTTGGCAGGATCGTCTGCACGCGTTATTAGGTAAAATGGAAGAAGTGTAAGACCAGAGCTTCAAAAAGAACGGGCGCCCTTGGGCGCCCGTTTTGTTATTCGATTTCGTTATTCTATATCGAGGGGATCTTCGGAAAGGATGATGCCAGTGTTATCGGCATATAAATGGTCACCGGAGAAGAATGTCACGCCACCAAAGTTAACGCGCACATCGCTTTCGCCAACACCAACACCTGCGGAACCCACTGGAATGGCGGCAATCGCCTGGATACCAATATCCAGTTCTTCCAGGTCATCAACCTGACGCACGGCACCGTAAACCACAATGCCTTCCCACTCGTTTTGAGTCGCCAGACGGGCAAGCTCTGCATCAATCAAAGCACGGCGAACAGAGCCGCCGCCATCAATGACCAGAACACGACCACGGCCATTTTGTTCGAGCAGATCATACAACAATCCGTTGTCCTCGAAACATTTCACCGTGATGATTTGCCCGCCAAAGGACGACCGCCCACCGAAATTGGAAAACAGCGGTTCAACGACGTTGACATCTTCCTGATAGATGTCGCAAAGCTCGGAAGTATCATATTTCATAGGATTAAGATTCTGTTGCTGCACGAGTTGTCAGTATATCGCTTAATGTTAACTGTTGGCAAAATCATCAATTGTTAATTGATATTTGTCAGCTAAAACGACACCGTACTTAGCACAACCCCTACTGCAAACAACAGGTTAGTGAGTAATGCAGCTTTTACCGTGCGTTCAAGCATCGGACGCATAGCGACAGGTTCCTGCTCAAGCAAGACATAACGCGTCTGCTTTATCAGCAATGGAGCGGCCAGGACAAACAGCCATCCCCAAAGGCTTTGTAGCCAGAACAGATTAAATAGCGCAAGGCACGCCAGAGCGCCTAGCAACAGGCAGGCATGATAGCGACGAGCTAACACAGGCCCCAGGCGTACAGCCAGCGTGTTTTTACCGTTTTCCCGATCGCTGTCGATATCACGTAAATTGTTGATGTTAAGCACTGCTGTTGCGAGTAATCCGCATGCCGTCGCGGGGAAAAATACCAATGGCGCGAGGGTATGAGCTTGCAGATACCAGGTTCCTGCAACACTCAGCCAGCCAAAAAAGACCAGTACTGAAATATCGCCAAGCCCCATATAACCATACGGGCGCGTTCCAACGGTGTAAGTAATTGCGGCGATGATGGCCAACAAACCCAGGGCCAGGAAACCAAGGAAATCTGCCAATGTGCGGCAAGCGACGGCGACCAAAGCAAGGCCAGACAAGCAAATCAACACCACGGTGATCATCAGCGCTTTTTTCATTTGCGCCTGAGTAATCACCCCTTTCTGCATTCCGCGTAGTGGGCCGATTCGGTCTTCTTTATCGCTACCTTTAACCGCATCGCCGTAGTCATTCGCCAGATTCGAGAGGATTTGAAGTAGCCCCGCTGTCAGCAACGCCAGTAATGCAATGGCCGGATTAAACACGTCTTGCCAAAAAGCCAACGCGGAACCACAGACGATAGAGGCAAATGCCAGTGGTAACGTGCGTGGACGCAAGCTTTCAAGCCAGGCCTGAGTTGTGCTTACAGAGTGCGATTCGCTCATAAGTCTCTCTGTTAGATATAAAAAATGGAGGGCATAAGCCCTCCATTTGAAATGAAGAAAATACGTTGAGCGGGATTATAGGATAAAACGGCTCAAGTCTTCATCTGCTACCAACTCATCCAGATGCTTACTGACATATTCACCGTCAATGAGAATGGATTGGCCACTCAGGTCGCTGGCATCATAAGAGATGTCTTCTACCAGACGTTCCAGCACAGTGTGCAGACGACGTGCGCCGATATTCTCGGTGGACTCGTTCACCTGCCATGCGGCTTCAGCGATACGGCGAATACCGTCTGGAGTGAAGTCGATAGTCACGCCTTCAGTGCCCATCAGTGCTTTGTACTGCACGGTGATAGACGCATTTGGCTCAGTCAGAATACGTTCGAAATCTTCGACAGTCAGCGCCTGTAATTCCACACGAATTGGCAGGCGGCCCTGCAATTCAGGGATCAGATCTGACGGGCTTGCCACCTGGAACGCACCGGATGCGATAAACAGAATGTGGTCAGTTTTGACCATACCGTGTTTGGTCGAAACGGTGCAGCCTTCAACCAGCGGCAGCAAGTCACGTTGCACGCCTTCACGAGATACATCCGGGCCGGAGCTGTTGCCGCCACGCTTACAGATTTTGTCGATCTCATCGATAAACACGATACCGTGTTGCTCAACGGCATCAATCGCGTCTTGCTTCAGTTCTTCCGGGTTCACAAGCTTCGCGGCTTCTTCTTCAATCAGAAGTTTCATCGCATCTTTGATTTTCAGCTTGCGTGGCTTTTGCTTCTGGCCGCCCAGATTCTGGAACATAGACTGCAACTGGCTGGTCATTTCTTCCATGCCAGGAGGAGCCATGATCTCAACGCCCATTGGTGCTGCAGCCAGATCGATTTCAATTTCTTTATCGTCTAACTGGCCTTCACGCAATTTCTTACGGAATGACTGACGAGCTGCTGATGGCTCTTGCGGTGCTTCAGCCTGGCCCCAGTTATTTTTAGCTGGTGGGATCAGTACATCAAGAATGCGCTCTTCGGCCATTTCTTCGGCACGGAAGCGGTTTTTCTCGATGGATTGCAGACGTACCATTTTCATCGCGGAATCAGTCAGATCGCGGATGATAGAATCCACTTCTTTACCAACATAACCGACTTCGGTGAATTTGGTTGCTTCAACTTTGATGAACGGTGCGTTTGCGAGTTTCGCCAGACGACGGGCAATTTCGGTTTTACCGACACCCGTTGGGCCGATCATCAGAATGTTTTTTGGGGTAACTTCATGGCGCAGCTCTTCATCAAGCTGCATACGGCGCCAGCGGTTACGTAGCGCAATCGCCACGGAACGCTTGGCATTGTCCTGGCCAATGATATGTTTGTTCAGTTCGCTGACAATTTCGCGTGGGGTCATTTCAGACATGGGGATTCCTTACGCCTTAGACGCTAATTCTTCAATAGTATGGAAATGGTTGGTGTAGATGCAGATATCACCGGCGATCCCCAGCGATTTCTCTACGATGTCACGAGCACCCAGTTCGGTGTTTTCAAGAAGCGCACGCGCTGCAGCCTGGGCGTAAGGGCCACCTGAACCAATAGCAATCAGGTCGTCTTCTGGTTGGATGACGTCACCATTACCGGTGATGATAAGGGAAGCATTTTCATCGGCGACGGCCAGCAGCGCTTCGAGCTTGCGCAGCATACGGTCGGTACGCCAGTCTTTTGCCAGTTCAACCGCCGCTTTCACCAGGTGACCCTGGTGCATTTCAAGCTTGCGCTCAAACAGTTCGAATAGGGTGAAGGCATCAGCGGTGCCGCCAGCAAAACCGGCAATCACTTTGTCGTTATACAAACGACGCACTTTTTTGACGTTGCCTTTCATCACGGTATTGCCAAGAGTGGCCTGACCATCACCACCGATTACGACATGGCCGTTGCGGCGTACACTTACTATTGTTGTCACGAGCAGACCCCTTATTGCATCAGCTAAAAAAGTACCCCGATATTATATCGGGGCTGAATGCAATTATAGATGGGGGGGATTTTGGGGGTTTCAACCCCCAGTGCCAAGACGAATACAGTTAGAGTGACCCGCCATCTTCAGACGGTTGATCGTCCCATCAGCATTCTCTTTGCCTTTGATTGGCCCAATCACGACGCGATTCCAGCCATTATTGGTGGTAATGCGCGAATCAAAACCTTCGAAAGCCAATTGAGCTCGAACGGTTTCTGCCTGCTCGCTACCTTTAAATGAACCACACTGCACCATCCAGCGTTTTTCATCTTTCGGTTTGTCCTGCGGAGCCGGAGTTGATTTTACAACGTCGATTGGCGCTGCCGGTTGAGCCGCTTTTGGTTGCGTCTGTTCACGCGGTTGTGTCGTTGGTGTCGATGCACGCTGCTGAGTATGCGGCGGCGTTTGCAACAAATCCTGGTACGGCTGTTGCGTTGACACTGTAGTACGCGGTTGCTGCTGTACTGGACGTGGTTGCGTCGTTACTGGCTGCGATTGCTGTTGCACGGCTCTTGGTTGCGGCGCAACTTGTTGAGCGGTGAACTGCTGCTGTTGTACTTGCTGTTGCTGAATGGCTTTCTGGCGCTGTAATGTGTGTTGACGCTGTTCTGGCGTCTGTTCATTCCATGGCACTTCATTCAACTGAGTAGGCTGCTGGCGCATATCCGCCTGCATTTGCTCCAACAACTGGCGCTGTTCGCTGGTGAGCTGATCTTTATTCTGCACTTCGCCACCGGCAGTCGGTTCAGTAGGGCTACGCACACCGGTCTGGCGATTCTCCAGCTCTTTGATATAACGCCAGCGTTCTTCTGGTTTAGGTGGCAGACCATTTCCTGTGACTTTATGGCCAGGCAGGGTTTCGCTTTCATCTTTCTTATGATGAGTAATGAAGTACAGAGCACCAATAAAGGTCACCAGAACGGCGGCCGCAATAGCGACCATTGTCGGCGAGACAGATGGTAGGCTGCGTTGCTTGTTGCGGGTGCTACTTTTCTTACGCCGCGTACCTGCCGATTGCCCGCGGCGTACATAATCTCGTTGTGCCACTATCGATTCGCTATATTTTTTACGTTTATCAGCCCGCCATGTTACTTAATGGACATCCCTTTGACCAGAATCCAGTGTCCTAAAGCGGTTCATTTTCTACTGCCTGGTGCGCTGGTGGAGCCTCGTTCAATGAGCTCACAGTCCAGCAAACGCGAACCACTACTCACGGCTTGCCCGTGAAGTTGATCCAATAGCAACAGCATAGCTTCTCGCCCGATATCGAAACGGGGTTGCGCTACAGTGGTGAGCGGTGGGTCACAGAACTGGGAAAGAGCGATGTCATCAAAGCCCATGATTGATAAATCTTCCGGTACGCGTAAGCCGCTGCGCTTGGCCTGGGACAATGCACCCAGCGCCATAACGTCGCTATGGCAGAACACCGCGGTCGGCGGATTCGGCAGCGCCAGTAATTTCGTTAACGCCGCAGCACCGGCTTCATAGGTGAAGTTTCCGCGCGCTATGTAATGCGGATCGACAACGGTTCCTGCACGGCGCAATGCCTGCACGTACCCTTGCAAGCGGTAGTGACAAAGCGGCATCTCTTCAGGGCCCGCAATACAGGCAATTTTTTGATGACCAAGCTGCTGCAGATAATAAACAGCGTTAAACGCGGCTGTCAGGTTATCAATATGAACGGTTGGCAGTTCCAGTTCAGGCGCAAATTCGTTTGCCATGACCATCGGCGGCAAATTACGTTGCTCTTCAATGCTGGCATCGAAGGGAAGACGCGAGCCGAGCAATAGCATCCCGTCAATCTGCTTGGTGATGATCAGATTGATGAAGGTTTTTTCTTGCTGGTTTTGATGAGCGCAATCACCAATTAGCACCAAATAGCCTTGTTCCGCTGCCGTCACTTCGATACCGCGAATAATTTCGCTAAAGAAGGGATCGCAGATATCCGGGACAATAACCAGAATAGTGCGTGATTCATTACGCTTTGAATTTCGCCCCAATGAATGGGGTAAATAACCTACGGCTATTGCCGCTTGTTCCACACGATTACGAGTGCTTTGCGATACTTTGTCCGGGTTCATTAGTGCCCTGGACACTGTTGCGGTTGAGACTTTCGCCTTAACAGCAACATCTTTCATGGTTGCACTTGCAACCTGATTCTTCGGCTTCAACTTCTTCTCCTCGCGTGCACTCGACAGGTGCTGACAACGTCCCTGGTGTCTGACCATGTCCACATTCTTAGCAGAAATTGATGTTCGTTGGTTACAGTTATTTCATTAAAAGTGTGATGCTTGTTGAATTTCTAGATCCGCTTCGCATATCCGCAGGAGTTTGTGCTACCCGTCTATCGGATCAACGTCCAGCGTCCACTTCACTTTGCGTGATTCCGGCAAGGTATTGACCAGTTTCAGTGAATGACTGACCAGGCGTTGCAGGCGTGCTCGAGAAGGGTGTTGCAGCAGAATTTGCCAGCGGAAACGTCCGCCTCGTTTAGGCTGCAAACAAGGAACGGGCCCCATAATCCATAACTGCTCATCTCTTAACGGGCTGGATTCCAGCAGATTGCGCAATTGCTGCAAAAACAGTGGTGCTTGATGATTATTCTGATCTTCCGCGCGGAACATGATGTGGCTAGTAAACGGCGGTAAAAAGACCGTCTGGCGTTCTTTTAGAGCCTGGCTTGCGAAGTCGTCGTAACCTTTGGTGAGCAATGTTTGTAATAAAGGGTGCTCAGGATGGTGCGTTTGTAGAAGGACTTCACCTTGCTTGCCAGCTCGTCCAGCGCGCCCAGAAACCTGGATGTAGAGTTGGGCAAAGCGCTCCGCTGCACGGAAATCAGCGGAAAAAAGTGCACCATCGACATCCAGCAAAGCCACCAGAGTGACGTCCGGGAAGTGATGGCCTTTCGCTAACATTTGCGTACCAATCAAAATACGCGCGCCACCCTGATGGACCTCCGCCAGTTGTTGCTCAAGTGCCCCTTTTCGGCTGGTAGTATCGCGGTCGATACGTGAAATTGGCACACCAGGGAATTCCGGCGCAAGGCTATGCTCAAGCTGTTCCGTTCCCATTCCGACCGGAACCAGATTGGTAGAACCACAGTGAGGGCACTGCTGCGGAATCGGCCTTTGGCTGTCGCAATGGTGGCAGCGTAAATGGCGCTGACCTTGATGATAGGTGTAGTAGTGATCGCAACGTGGGCATTCTGCTATCCAACCGCACTCATGGCACAGCAGTGCGGGGGCAAATCCACGGCGATTAAGGAACAGGATCACCTGATTATCAGCCTTTAAATGCTGGCCAATTTTTTTGATAAGCGCAGGTGCCAGGCCGGACTTCAACGGCTGTCCTTTTAAATCCACGACTTGTTGTGTCGCAGGGCGTGCATTACCGGCACGCTTTGTCAGGCGCAACTGCCGATATTTTCCCAATTGCACATTGTGCAGGGTTTCCAGTGCGGGAGTCGCGGAGCCAAGAATAATAGGGATGTCTTCCGCATGGGCGCGATAAACGGCTAAGTCACGTGCGTGGTAGCGCCAGCCTTCTTGCTGTTTATACGAGCTGTCGTGTTCTTCATCAATGACGATCACGCCGAGTCGGCAGAATGGGGTAAACAGCGACGAGCGTGTGCCAATGACAATCGCGGCCTCGCCGCTGCGTGCTTTTAACCACACGGCAAGACGCTCGCTGTCGTTAAGCCCGGAATGCAGGACTTCTACTGGCGCGTTAAAACGTTCGCGGAAACGGGCGATGGTTTGTGGCGTTAAACCAATTTCTGGCACTAACACCAATGCCTGCTTGCCTTGTGCCAGTACATTTTCCAGCACGCTGAGATACACCTCCGTTTTACCGGAGCCGGTAATGCCCGCCAAAAGCCAGACCGCAAAGTGATCGGCAGAGCTATGAATGGCACCGATTGCGGTGGCTTGCTCAGTGTTCAGGCGTAAGCGTTCGCCTTCGACGGAATAGCTGTCGCGCCAGTCAGTCGTCGCAGGTGCGGCACTTTTCAGGTCGCACAAACCTTTGGCCCGCAGCGCTTGTAGCCCTGCTTCGCTGATTTCCAGCTCGCTTACCTGATGACGCCAGATGATATTTTGCCGAACCGCTGCCAGCGCCTGCTGCTGTTTAGGCGCGCGCTTGAGGCTATTAAGGTCAACAGCTTTGCCTTCTTCGGTGGCGAACCAGTACCACAAAGGCGCGTGGTGCGCGGGTTTGCCTTCACGCAGCAAACCAGGGAGCGCATGAAAAAGCACATCGCCGATGGGATGATGGTAATACTCGGAAGCCCATATCAGGACACGCCATAGCGAAGCTGGAAACAATGAGGTTCCATCCAGAACTTCAGCCACTGGCTTGAGCTCGTTGAGCGGCAATTCGCTGTGCTCGCTAACGGCTACGACAATCCCGACAGCCTGGCGTTTGCCAAACGGCACCTTGACGCGGCAGCCTGATGCCACCTGCATTCCAGTGGGAACGAGGTAGTCAAAAGTTCGGGCAAGGGGAACCGGCAAAGCGACGTGGGCTACTGACATGAAAGCTTCCAGGCTGAAAAAGAGGAAATAGTGTACACTGTGTGTTCCAGAAAATGCGGATCAGTTTGCATCCGTGGGCGGGGTTCTGTATGATTCGCCGCCTTTGATGCGCAGTTTTTGGTATCAAAAAACCTAATTTATCAACTTCGCGTGGTGTCTGGCGTTAGGGCTGGAAGAGCGACGCGGCCTTATACAGAGGTTTTCCATGAAAAAGAATATTCACCCGAACTACGCAGAAGTTACTGCAAACTGCTCTTGCGGTAATTCTATCAAGATTCGCTCTACCGTGGGTCATGATCTGAACCTGGACGTATGTGGCGAATGCCACCCGTTCTACACTGGCAAGCAGCGTGATGTTGCTACCGGTGGCCGCGTTGACCGCTTCAACAAGCGTTTCAGCGTTCCAGGCGCGAAGAAGTAATTCCCGCACGGTAAGAGAAAGGCGCCTTCGGGCGCCTTTTTTACATCTGCAATTTACTATAACCGCTAGAATTCGAGTTGCTGGTAGGCGGCAAGGGAGCAAATCCCCAGGAGCTTACTCAAGTAAGTGACTGGGGTTTGTGAGTGCAGCCAACACCCCAGCAACTTGAAGGATAACGGTTAGAATCAATATTCCCAGGTTTCTGGATCGATCCCCAACTCACGCATAATCACCTTCGCCGCTTCTGGAATCTCATCGCTACGCTCTTTGCGCAGGTCTGCATCGTTTGGCAACGGTTGGCCAGTAAACGCGTGCAGGAATGCTTCGCACAGGAGTTCACTGTTAGTCGCATGACGCAGGTTATTCACCTGGCGACGGGTGCGCTCATCGGTGAGGATTTTTAACACCTTCAGAGGAATGGAAACCGTAATTTTCTTTACTTGCTCACTCTTCTTCCCGTGCTCAGCGTAAGGGCTGATATATTCGCCGCTCCATTCAGCCATGAGATACTTAATCCTCTTATCAATGTATACGTGCTTCAATCGGGTTATATGTGATTGAAGCGATTATCTGGTCGTAGTGTAAGCGTTTATTGATTCGCGGTCTGCGACGCTATCACCCTAAAGCGTATAATTTTAACGGCTATTGCGCGTTTGCTCAATCTATACGCAAAGAAGTTTAGATGTCCAGATGTATTGACGTCTAACTCGCCAGTGTTTACTCTGGTGCCTGACCTTTATTCGACCAGCAAGGATTCGAGAGCCATGACGCGTAAACAGGCAACTATCGCAGTACGTAGCGGTTTAAACGATGACGAGCAATACGGCTGCGTTGTACCGCCTATCCACCTCTCCAGTACTTACAATTTCACCGGGTTTAACGAACCGCGCGCGCATGACTATTCGCGTCGAGGGAACCCTACGCGTGATGTTGTACAGCGTGCACTGGCCGAACTGGAAGGGGGAGCGGGGGCTGTGCTGACCAATACCGGTATGTCAGCAATTCACCTGGTCACGACGGTTTTCCTGAAACCTGGCGATCTGCTGGTGGCTCCACATGACTGTTACGGCGGCAGCTATCGACTTTTTGATAGCCTGGCAAAACGCGGCGCATATCGTGTTTTGTTTGTCGATCAAGGTGATGAAGTAGCCTTAGCTAAGGCTCTTAACGAAAAACCAAAACTGGTGCTGGTCGAAAGCCCAAGTAATCCCTTGTTACGAGTGGTAGATATTGCGAAAATCTGCGCCGCTGCGCGCGAAGCAGGGGCAATCAGTGTGGTGGATAACACCTTCCTGAGCCCTGCGCTGCAAAACCCGTTGGCCTTGGGCGCGGATCTGGTCCTGCACTCTTGTACTAAATACCTGAATGGTCACTCAGATGTTGTTGCGGGTGTGGTGATTGCGAAAGACGCGGAAACCGTCACAGAGCTTGCCTGGTGGGCAAACAACATTGGCGTAACTGGCGGTGCTTTCGATAGCTACTTGCTGCTGCGCGGCCTGCGTACGCTTTCACCACGTATGGAAGTGGCGCAACGAAATGCACAGGCGATTGTCGATTTCCTGCAAACGCAGCCGCTGGTGAAAAAGCTGTATCATCCTTCGCTGCCAGAAAACCAGGGCCATGAAATTGCTGCTCGTCAGCAAAAAGGTTTTGGCGCGATGCTGAGTTTTGAATTTAATGGCGACGAGCAAACGCTGCGTCGATTCCTGAGTAGCCTGACTCTCTTCACTTTGGCGGAATCGCTGGGTGGAGTAGAAAGTTTGATTTCACACGCGGCGACAATGACCCATGCGGGCATGGCGCCAGAAGCGCGTGCCGCAGCGGGGATTTCCGAAAGCCTGCTGCGTATTTCGACTGGCATTGAAGATAGCGACGATTTAATTGCTGACCTGGAAAATGCGTTCCGGGTTGCAGCCGAGGGGTAAGCATGAGTGTTTCAGCACCTGCAGGGGCGCCGGTTCGTCAACTGCATAAATTTGGTGGCAGTAGTCTGGCAGATGTGAAGTGTTACCTGCGCGTTGCGGGGATTATGGCCGAGTACTCTAATCCTGGCGATATGATGGTGGTTTCCGCCGCCGGTAGCACAACTAACCAGTTGATTAACTGGTTGAAATTGAGCCAAAGCGATCGTCTTTCAGCTCATCAGGTTCAGCAAGCACTGCGCCGTTATCAGAGCGATTTGATTAGCGGTCTTGTGGCGCCTGATGTTGCTGATAGCTTAATTGGTCAGTTTATTCATGATCTTGAGCGTCTGGCAGGTTTGCTCGATGGCAAAATAACTGATGCAGTGTATGCCGAAGTTGTGGGTCATGGTGAAATTTGGTCTGCACGTCTGATGTCTGCGGTGCTGAATCAATTAGGTCATCCAGCCGCGTGGCTGGATGCCCGCGAATTTATGCGCGCTGAACGTGCTGCTCAACCACAAGTTAACGAAGGCTTATCATGGCCTTTGTTGCAAGAGCTCATGGCGCAACATCCGCATAAACGCCTCGTCGTTACCGGTTTTATTTGTCGTAATGATGCGGGTGAAACCGTGTTGCTTGGCCGTAACGGTTCTGACTATTCTGCAACGCAGATTGGCGCACTGGCTGGGGTTTCCCGTGTGACCATCTGGAGTGATGTCGCAGGGGTTTACAGCGCGGATCCACGCAAAGTGAAAGATGCGTGCTTGCTCCCACTCTTACGCCTTGATGAAGCAAGTGAATTGGCTCGTCTGGCCGCTCCTGTACTGCACGCTCGTACATTGCAGCCTGTTTCCGGTAGCGACATCGACCTGCAATTACGTTGCAGCTATTCCCCGGAACAAGGCTCAACACGTATCGAACGTGTACTGGCATCAGGTACTGGCGCGCGTATCGTCACCAGCCACGACGATGTCTGCCTGATTGAACTACAGATTTCCCAACAGCAAGATTTTAAGCTGGCGCACAAAGAGCTGGATACGTTTTTAAAACGTGCTCAGATTCGCCCGCTGTCAGTGGGTGTTCACCCCGATCGTAACCTGTTGCAACTTTGCTATACCTCAGAAGTTGCAGGCAGCGTGTTAGAAACGCTCACGAAGGCGAGTTTGCCTGGCGAATTACGCTTGCGCGAAGGTCTGGCGCTGGTGGCAATGGTCGGCGCAGGTGTATGCCGTAACCCGCTTCATAGCCACCGCTTCTGGCAGCAGCTAAAAGACCAGCCTGTTGAGTTTATCTGGCAGTCTGAGGACGGAATTAGTCTGGTTGCGGTGCTGCGTGTTGGCCCAACTGAAAACTTAATCAAGGGTCTGCATAAGTCTCTGTTCCGTGCTGAAAAACGCGTTGGTCTGGTTTTGTTCGGCAAAGGAAACATTGGTTCGCGTTGGTTGGAACTGTTCGCTCGCGAACAAGAAACCCTTTCTGCTCGTACCGGTTTTGAGTTCGTTCTGGCCGGTGTGGTGGACAGTAGCCGCAGCTTGTTGAATTACGAGGGACTGGACGCCAGCCGCGCGCTCGCTTTCTTTAACGACGAAGCGGTAGAGCAGGATGAAGAATCGCTGTTCCAGTGGATGCGTTCGCATCCGTATGACGATTTGGTGGTTCTGGATGTAACGGCGAGCGAGCAATTGGCCGACCAATATCTTGATTTCGCAAGCCACGGTTTCCACGTTATTAGCGCTAATAAACTGGCGGGTGCCAGCAACAGCCAGAAGTACCGTGAAATTCGTAACGCATTTACCAAAACTGGCCGTCACTGGCTGTATAACGCCACCGTGGGTGCGGGGTTGCCGGTGAACCATACCGTTCGTGACTTGCGTGAAAGTGGTGACTCGATTCTGGCGATCAGCGGTATTTTCTCCGGCACGCTCTCCTGGCTGTTCCTGCAATTCGATGGCACGGTGCCGTTTACCGATTTGGTGGACCAGGCCTGGCAGCAAGGATTGACTGAACCTGATCCACGCGTTGATCTCTCCGGTAAAGATGTGATGCGCAAGCTGGTGATCCTTGCTCGCGAAGCGGGTTATGACATCGAACCGGATCAGGTGCGTGTTGAGTCTCTGGTAACCAACGGCAGCGAAGAAGGCTCTATTGACCATTTCTTTGAAAATGGCGATGAGATAAATGAGCAGATGATTCAACGTCTGGAAGCCGCTCAGGAAATGGGACTGGTGTTGCGTCATGTCGCACGTTTCGACGCTAACGGTAAAGCGCGTGTGGGTGTGGAAGCGGTGCGTCCTGAGCATCCTTTGGCTTCATTGCTGCCGTGCGATAACGTGTTTGCCATTGAAAGCCGTTGGTATCGCGATAACCCATTAGTTATTCGTGGGCCAGGTGCTGGACGTGATGTGACTGCGGGTGCTATTCAGTCGGACCTCAACCGCCTGGCGCAGTTGCTGTAAATTTCTGAGGCATAAAAATACGAAGGCCAGCTTTTGCTGGTCTTTTTTTATTGTTTTTATCTAACATGAAGAAATTTCAAGTTGATTGAGAATTCCTCATTTCTTGTGTTGAATTTTCAGTTGACGACGTCACGCTTTTCCTTCATCTTGCTATCTAGACGTCTAAACGTATAGAAGTCGAATATAACAACACATTATTACAAAGCGATTGATGAGGTAAGGGTATGAGCTTTTTTCACGCCAACCAGCGGGAAGCACTAAATCAGAGTCTGGCTGAAGTTGCTGGGCAAATTAACGTTTCCTTTGAATTTTTCCCGCCGCGCACCAGTGAAATGGAACAGACCCTGTGGAGCTCAATTGACAGGCTCAGCAGCCTGAAACCAAAATTTGTCTCCGTGACTTACGGCGCAAATTCTGGAGAACGCGACCGTACGCATAGCATCATCAAAGGCATTAAAGATCGTACGGGCCTGGAAGCGGCACCTCACCTGACCTGTATTGATGCAACTCGCGACGAACTGCGCGGCATCGCTCAGGACTATTGGAATAACGGTATCCGTCATATTGTTGCTCTGCGCGGTGATTTACCCCCAGGTAGCGGCAAGCCAGATATGTATGCCTCTGATCTGGTGACGTTACTGAAAGATGTCGGTGATTTTGATATTTCGGTCGCTGCTTACCCGGAAGTCCACCCTGAAGCAAAAAGTGCGCAAGCTGATCTGATCAACCTGAAGCGTAAGATTGATGCCGGTGCAAACCGCGCTATTACTCAGTTTTTCTTTGATGTGGAAAGCTACCTGCGTTTCCGTGACCGTTGTGCTGCCGCTGGTATCGATGTCGAAATCGTGCCGGGCATTCTGCCGGTAAGTAACTACAACCAGGCACATAAATTCGCCACTATGACCAACGTGCGTGTTCCACATTGGATGGCGCAGATGTTTGAAGGGCTGGATAACGACGCAGAGACTCGCAAAATGGTCGGCGCCAATATCGCGATGGATATGGTGAAGATTCTGAGCCGTGAAGGGGTTAAAGATTTCCACTTCTATACGCTGAATCGTGCAGAAATGAGCTATGCGATCTGCCACACCCTGGGTGTTCGCCCAACAGTTTGATTCAGAAATGGCCCGCCAGGGCCATTACTCCCTCTATAGTTCTACTCTCCCTTCAAATACCCCTTTCATTTCTAATGTTAAGTTTTGAAAGTTTATGTAGCTGTCGACGTTTCGTATAACAATTTTTGCTATGTTGCCTGGTAGCCAACAGGAAATAACTATCAAATCTGTAGTTTTTTTCATCTATAACTTATCTGCAGAGCTGTATATCCTGATAAAAATAGTGAAGGGAGCAGGAAGATGAGCACAAACGAAAACGATCAAAATACGTTGTCCGCAGGAAAATGCCCGTTCCATCAGAGTAGCCATGATGAAAGTGCTGGAGCCGGAACAAGCAGTCGTGATTGGTGGCCGAAACAACTCCGCGTCGATCTCCTCAATCAGCATTCCAACCGTTCAAACCCTCTTGGTGAAGATTTCGATTACCGCAAAGAATTTACCAAACTCGATTACTCTGCGCTGAAAGGCGATCTGAAAGCATTATTAACGGATTCTCAACCATGGTGGCCTGCGGACTGGGGCAGCTATGCCGGGCTGTTTATTCGTATGGCCTGGCATGGTGCCGGTACTTATCGTTCTGTTGACGGCCGTGGTGGTGCAGGCCGTGGTCAGCAGCGCTTTGCTCCACTCAATTCCTGGCCGGATAACGTGAGCCTTGATAAAGCTCGTCGCCTGCTGTGGCCTATCAAACAGAAATATGGTCAGAAAATTTCCTGGGCCGACCTTTATGTGCTGGCAGGTAACGTGGCGCTGGAAAATTCCGGCTTCCGTACCTTTGGTTTTGGCGCTGGACGTGAAGACGTTTGGGAGCCAGACCTCGATGTGAACTGGGGTAATGAAAAAGCCTGGCTTGAGCATCGTGACCCAGAAGCGCTGGCCAAACGTCCATTAGCTGCGACCGAAATGGGGCTGATTTACGTTAACCCTGAAGGGCCAAATGCCAGTGGTGAACCGCTCTCAGCGGCCGCTGCCATTCGTGCTACGTTCGGCAACATGGGAATGAACGACGAAGAGACAGTTGCGCTTATTGCTGGCGGTCATACGCTGGGTAAAACCCATGGTGCCGCAGAGGCAACCCATGTGGGAGTCGATCCAGAATCAGCGCCTATTGAAGCTCAGGGTTTAGGTTGGGCGAGCAGCCACGGTACTGGAGTCGGTGCTGACGCAATCACTTCTGGTCTGGAAGTCGTCTGGTCACAAACGCCGACTCAATGGAGCAACTACTTCTTCGAGAACTTGTTCAAATTCGAATGGGTACAAACACGCAGTCCTGCTGGCGCCATTCAATTTGAAGCAGTGGATGCGCCAGAAATCATTCCAGATCCCTTTGACCCATCGAAAAAACGTAAGCCAACTATGTTGGTTACTGACCTGACGCTGCGTTTCGACCCGGAATTCGAAAAAATTTCACGCCGTTTCCTCAATGATCCTCAAGCATTTAATGAAGCTTTTGCCCGTGCATGGTTCAAGCTGACTCACCGCGATATGGGGCCGGTAGCGCGTTACATTGGTCCAGAAGTGCCAAAAGAAGAGCTGATTTGGCAGGATCCATTGCCAAAAGCTACATTCAAGCCAACTCCAGCAGATATTGATCACCTGAAAGCAGAGATTGCTCATTCCGGTCTGTCGGTTAGTGAACTGATTTCTGTGGCCTGGGCGTCAGCGTCTACTTTCCGTGGCGGCGATAAACGTGGCGGCGCAAATGGTGCGCGATTGGCTCTGGCTCCTCAGCGTAACTGGGATGTGAACGCCACTTCTGCGCGTGCTCTGCCTGCACTGGAAACCATTCAGAAAGCCTCTGGTAAAGCCTCGCTGGCCGATATCATTGTGCTGGCGGGCGTTGTGGGTGTTGAGCAGGCGGCGGAAGCTGCAGGTATCAGTGTACGTGTTCCATTTATTCCTGGACGTGTGGATGCGAGTCAGGAACAGACTGATATCGAGATGTTCAACCTGCTTGAGCCTGCTGCAGACGGTTTCCGCAACTACCGTGCGCGTATTGATTCGGAGACAACAACAGAGTCACTGCTGATTGATAAAGCGCAACAATTGACGCTAACCGCGCCGGAACTCACAGTGCTGGTGGGTGGTTTACGCGCGCTGGGTGCAAATTTTGATGGTAGCAAGCATGGGGTGTTCACCGATCGTTTGGGTGTACTCAGTAACGATTTCTTTGTCAATCTACTGGATATGCGCACGGAATGGAAAGCGACCGATGCCTCTTCTGAACTGTTTGAAGGCCGTGACCGTCAAACGGGTGAAGTGAAGCACCTGGCGACTCGCGCGGATCTGGTCTTTGGTTCCAACGCCATTTTGCGTGCACTGGCAGAGGTCTATGCCAGTGAAGATGCGAAAGAGAAATTTGTGAAAGACTTCGTTGCGGCTTGGGTAAAAGTGATGAATCTGGATCGTTTTGACCTGAACTAAACCTGTATCTGACACAAAAATCCCCGCAAATGCGGGGATTTTTTTATTAGTGTTATTCCCACGCTTGCAGGAGACGCTGGCCGTACTGGTCGGCGACCAAAAGCGCAGCGTAGACCTGGTCGGGTGATACGCCACCTGGCATGTTGTGAATAGTTTCTCCTTCCGCGCAGGCAGCTTGCGCAACAATCCGCATTTTTTCCTCAACGTCAGTTTTGATATCCAACTGCGAAAGCGTGAGCGGCAAACCGACTGCATGGCACAATGCTGCGACCGTTTCGAACTCTTCTTGCGGTGCGTTTTCCAGCACTAGCTGGGTTAGCGTCCCGAAAGCCACTTTCTCACCATGATAGAAATGATGAGCATCTGGAATTGCCGTCAAGCCGTTATGTATCGCATGCGCTGCAGCCAGGCCGCCACTTTCAAAACCGACACCACTCAAATAGGTGTTTGCTTCGATGACGCGTTCCAGTGCCGGTGTGACAACATGCAGCTCTGCCGCGAGCATTGCTTTTTCACCCTCTTCCAGAAGCGTGTTGTAGCACAACTCCGCCAGAGCCAGAGCTGCTTGTGTGCAACGGCCTCCTGCCATAGTGGTGGCGCCACTGCGTGAACAGGCGCGGGCTTCAAACCAGGTTGCCAGAGCATCGCCAATACCTGCGGCCAGTAAACGAGCGGGGGCGTTGGCGACGATCTGAGTATCAATGACGACCATATCTGGGTTATTGGGGAGCAACAGATAGCGGTCAAATTCCCCTGTGTCCGTATAAATGACGGACAGTGCGCTGCATGGGGCGTCTGTTGAGGCAATGGTCGGGGCGATAGCAACCGGGACATTCATAAAATGCGCCAGTGCTTTGGCAGTATCGAGAGTTTTCCCCCCGCCGATCCCCAGAATGGCACCGCACTGCATCTTTTCGGCCACGGCTCGCAAACGATCAATTTCACTTTGCGAACATTCACCACCAAATGGTGCAACTTCCAGCGCGAGCCCGGCATCCTTCATGCTTTTGCATAATGCTTCTTGCGCAAAACTTAATACAAACTTATCACCGACGACCAACCAGCGCTCCGCCAGTGGTTTGAGATAGCTGCCGAGGCGGGTAATAACCTCTGCGCCCTGAATGTACTTACCCGGTGACTGTATTATGCGGTCCATTTACTGCCTCCTGTGATTAAGCCAAATAAATCGGGTTACAGGCTTAAGCGACCAAACGCTTTCTGCCAGTCCTCTTCAAACTTCACGATCGCCGCTTCTACTGCGGGTGCCGCTAAGAACTGCTGGGCAACATCCAGGGGGAGCGTGATGGATTCACATCCAGCCAGTAAACAATCCAGGGCCTGACGCGGTGTTTTAAAACTAGCAGCCAAAACTTTGCTATCTGGCGCGTGAAGCTCGAGGAGTGCTTGTAACTCTTGCACCATGTGAATCCCGTCCCCGCCTTGAGCATCAACGCGGTTAACGTAAGGTGCGACATAAGCCGCTCCAGCCAATGCTGCCAATAGCCCTTGCGCTGCGCTGTAAACGGCAGTACCCAGTGTTGGAATACACAATGCAGTGAGTTGTTTAATGGCGGCTAATCCAGCAGATGTGACTGGGATCTTCACTACAATACCGGGAACATGCGCAACCAGTTTTTGCGCCTCATCAACCATCCCGCAGGTTTCGCGGCTCATTACTTGGGCAAACAAGCGGCCTTCTTTACCCACTGCTGCTTGCAAGCGCGGCAGCACATCCCAGATAGATTCTCCACCAGCTGCGATAATGCTTGGGTTTGTAGTCACGCCCTGTAACGGGAAAATACGTGCCAGACGTTCCACTTCTGCGACATTTGCCGTATCGAGATAAAGCTCCATCAATATTTCCTCTTAATTGAATTACAGTTCCAGCTCACGCTCCAGCAGAGCAGCAATGTCTTCGCAACGCACAGCATTTACCAGCGCATTACGGAATTCCTCATGCATAATGCGTCGCGCCAGGCGGGAGAAAATACGCATATGCTGATCGCCTGCGGCATGCTTGTTGAGTGTCAACATGATGATGAATTGCGCCTCGTCATCACCCCAACGAACCGGTGCAGGCAAACGAGCCACGCTGATAGTGGACTGCTCAATATGTTCCGATTTGCTATGCGGGATGGCGAAACTAAAGCCCAGGCCTGTGGAGAACACCGCTTCACGCGCCCATAAATCGGCTTCCAGCTTGCGGGGATAGCGGCTACGTCCGGCTAACAGCAAATTATCTGTCATGCCTTTAATCACTTCTTCTTTGCTGCGCCAGTCGTTCTCGAGCGAAATACACTGCGTGGTGATCAGAGGAGTATCTTGCTGAGTCATACGGAACTGCGCTAATAAATGCTCGACTTCCAGCGAGGTGCGGCAGGCCATAGCGCGATTGAGTAACTGGCGACAGGATTTGCTGTCGAGTTGTGCAAGACGCGCTTTGGTGGCTGGAATCGCCGGGGCACTCATGCTGATTTCATCCAGGCCCAGGCCAACCAGTAACGGAAGTACAGAACCTTTCGCACCTAATTCACCACATAAACCAATCCATTTCCCCTCGCGGTGAACGGCTTGCACTGCGTAATCCAGAGCGCGTAAGAATGCCGGATTCAGACTGTTATAGTGGCGGGTCACTTTGGCGTTATCACGATCTACTGCCAGCAAATATTGCGTCAGGTCGTTGCTACCAATGCTAAAGAAATCAATTTCTTCGCAGCACTGGTCGATGATAAACATCACCGATGGCACTTCCAGCATAATGCCCAACGGGATTTTTTCATCAAATGGAATATGTTCATTGCGGAGGCTTTGCTTCACTTCCGCCAGTTGATCTTTCACCCATAGGATCTCTTCCATTGAGGAGATCATAGGGATCATGATTTTTAACGATCCGTGTGCCGAAGCGCGCAAAATTGAACGCAGCTGCGTTTGAAAAAGTGCCAAAAATTCCTGGTAAATTCGTACAGCGCGATACCCCAGGAATGGGTTGTTTTCAGTCGGAATATTTAAATATTCCACTGGTTTATCACCACCTATATCTATAGTGCGTACGATAATGCTACGCCCCTTAGCCCCTTCCAGAGCCTGGCAGTAGATATTGTAAAGTTCATCCTCGGAGGGAGCATGAACGCGGTCCATATACAGCATTTCTGTTCGGAACAGGCCAATGGCCTCAGCACCGTTATTGAAGGCTGGAGCTGACTCTATCGAATGCGCAATATTTGCTGCGACTTCGAGTTGTATTCCGTCATGTGTCCGCCCAGGCAGGTCTAGCCAAACCTGCTGTTGTGCGCGAATTGCTTGTTGCACTGCGGCTTCTTGCTGGTAGTAACGGGTGACCTCTTCAGTTAGCGCCACGGCAACCAGGCCAGTATCACCATCAATTTGCACGTTCTGCCCAAGCCACGGGGTGAGGGCGTCGAGATTAACCCCTACCAGCGTTGGAATATTGAAAGAACGCGCGAGGATCACCGTGTGAGAGGTCGTGCCGCCACTACGTAACAGCAAGCCTTTGAGCAACGTTTTATCCAATTCCAGAAACTGGCTTGGCGTGAGTTCGTCCGCCATGCATATCGCCGCTTGTTGTAGTTTTCCAGGCGTAGGGAAACGGCTTGCACCATAAATATGCTGTAAAAGCTGGAAGCAAACATCACGAACATCAAGCGCGCGTTCCTGAAGATAGGTACTTTCAGACTGGGTAAATTGCGTGCAGAAATGGTCGGCTGTTGCAACGATAGCCTGCGCACAACTCGCGCCAGTGGACACGATTTCCAACAACATGTTGCGTAGTGATAAATCGCTCGCTAGTGAACGATGTGCTTCCAGAATCGCGCTGGCAGTCCCTTCATTGGCCAGCAGCTCGAGATTTATCGCTTTAAGAAGTTGCGCCAGCCCCTGATCCAGAGCCGCTTGTTCCTGGTCGAGACTTCGTGCGATTGGTAGCTCGCCCAACTGTTGTAAATCAAGAGAAGCCAGGCGAATCAACGTCCCGTTGGCTGTGCCACCACAGACGGGCAGAGCGCGGAAAAAGGACGGATTCAAGCGCGAAAGAGATTCAGGAAGTTCGGAGATTTCAGCGATGGGTGCCTGGGGCAAAGGTGCATCACAATGAGGAAACTCTTCAACGATATAGGTTGAAAGCCTTGCGAAGGCACTTTCTTCATCTTCACCACTGATCGACAGCTGGCACTCATCTCCCTTCAAAGTACCGGTACCTATCAACGCCAGCGCACTTTTAGCATCACCGCTCCGCTCGGTACGCAGGTTGAACCACTCAATGGTAGAGGAAAACTGATTACACAGCGTTTCAACATGACTGGCTGGACGGGCGTGTACGCCATTGGGTAAGTCGCAGCGGAATTTTACTATCAAGGCCATAACCTTCTCCTGAGCCAACGCTTGAAATGAGTTACAGCATAAGAGCGCCACGACCTGGACTACCACGAGACAAAACTGCCAAAAACTGGACAAATGTAATGTCCATGCCAATTTGCGAGACGCCTCACAAAATCAAGGTGTAACAGATAATGTCCGCCACCAGTGGAAGTTTTGAGTCTGATCGCATTTTTCTTTCTGTATTACAAAAATCCAGTAAATGGCTTTTTTGTCCACTGTCTGCCGTTGCACAGATTACCTATTGTGTGCCCAACGCTGTTTGGACAATCACTGCTCGAGAAGGAAGTGCTTTATGAAAGAGTTAGTCCAGATCCTCAAGAATACGCGTCAGCATTTGATGACTGGCGTTTCACATATGATCCCATTCGTGGTGGCTGGCGGCATCTTGTTGGCTGTTTCGGTGATGCTCTATGGCAAAGGCGCTGTCCCGGATGCGTTAACAGACCCCAATCTGAAAAAGTTATTTGATATCGGAGTGGCTGGGCTAACGCTGATGGTGCCATTTTTGGCGGCATACATTGGTTACTCCATTGCGGAGCGTTCCGCACTGGCACCCTGCGCAATTGGTGCATGGGTAGGTAACAGTTTCGGCGCAGGTTTTTTTGGTGCCATCATCGCCGGCATCATTGGCGGCATCATCGTTTTTTACCTGAAGAAAATCCCTGTTCCTAAAATCTTGCGTTCAGTCATGCCCATCTTCGTTATTCCAATCATTGGCACCTTTATTACCGCAGGCGTAATGATGTGGGGTCTTGGTGAACCTGTTGGGGCAATAACAGGCAGCCTGACGCAGTGGCTGCAAGGAATGCAGCAGGGCAGCATCGTGGTTCTGGCCGTCATTATGGGACTGATGCTGGCATTCGATATGGGTGGCCCGGTGAATAAAGTGGCCTACGCCTTCATGCTGATCTGTGTGGCGCAAGGGGTTTATAGCGTCGTTGCGATTGCCGCCGTGGGGATTGCAGTACCTCCACTTGGGCTGGGTCTTGCGACATTAATGAACCGTAAAAACTTCACGGGTGAAGAACGAGAAGCGGGTAAAGCGGCGCTGGTGATGGGATGCGTGGGCGTAACGGAAGGGGCAATTCCTTTTGCAGCGTCTGACCCGTTACGTGTGATCCCTTCAATTATGTTGGGTTCAGCTTGCGGTGCAGTGACAGCCGCATTGTTAGGTGCGCAGTGTTACGCGGGTTGGGGTGGTTTGATTGTACTGCCAGTCGTTGACGGGAAATTAGGCTATATCGCCGCATTGCTGGTGGGTGCTGTGGTGACTGCGGTGTGCGTCAACCTCCTCAAAAGCTATGCACGTAAAAATCAGTCTGCTACGCCTGCAAAGGCTGAAGACGACCTGGATTTGGATTTTGAAATTAACTGATTGAGATAGAAGGAATTGACCATGACGAAAATTATTGCTGTGACCGCTTGTCCATCAGGTGTTGCCCATACTTACATGGCCGCTGAAGCGCTGGAAAGTGCTGCAAAAGCGAAGGGCTGGGAAGTTAAGGTTGAGACTCAAGGCTCAATTGGTCTGGAAAATGAACTGACAACATCCGATGTAGCAAGCGCCGATATGGTGATCCTGACCAAAGACATTGGCATCAAAATGGAAGAGCGCTTTGCCGGTAAAACGATTGTGCGCGTTAACATCAGCGATGCGGTGAAACGCGCTGACGCCATTATGAATAAAATTGAAGCCCACTTAGCGCAGACCGCTTAATTTTACATGCCCTTTAGCTTTCGAGTTGCAGGTAGGCGGCCAGAACGAGAGTCCCCAGGAGCTGACTTAAATAAGTGACTGGGGCGAACGTTTGCAGCCAACACCCCTGCAGCTTGAAGGATGAAGGGGATATGCAGGAAGGAATTCATCATGACTCATCGCATCGAACGACTGAAATCAGCTTTGTTTACTCACCCGCGCGAAATCTCGCTTGAACGAGCTGTGCTGTACACCGCCAGCCATCGTACAACGGAAGGGGAACATGTCCTTTTGCGGCGAGCAAAAGCAACGGCGTACATTCTCGACAATGTTGAAATAGCCATTCGTGAAGATGAGTTAATCGCGGGGAATCGCACAGTGAAACCCCGTGCTGGAATTATGTCCCCGGAGATGGACCCTTACTGGCTGCTCAACGAGTTAGATAAATTTCCCACTCGCCCGCAAGACCGTTTTGAAATCAGCGAGCAAGACAAAGCGCTTTATCGTGAGCAGCTTTATCCCTACTGGGAAAAGCGTTCAATGAAAGACTTCATCAACAGCCAGATGACAGATGAAGTTAAAGCTGCAGTAAAAACGCAGATTTTTAGCGTTAACCAGACTGACAAAGGGCAAGGGCATATCATCATTGATTATCCGCGCCTGCTACAAAATGGCCTGGGTAAGTTGGTGTTGGAACTACGTGAACATTGCGGGCAAGCCCCAGAAAACCCTTTCTATCAGTCAGCGTTAATTCTGCTTGAAGCCTCACAAAGACATATCTTGCGCTACGCCACTCTGGCGGAGCAGATGGCAACGCTATGCGAAGATGCGGTACGGCGTGAAGAGCTGCTGAGAATTGCGGCCATTTCTCGCCATAATTCGGAATGCCGCCCGGAAGATTTCTGGCAAGCGTGTCAGTTGTTCTGGTACATGAACATTATTTTGCAGTATGAATCCAACGCCAGTTCGTTATCACTCGGTCGTTTTGATCAGTACATGTTGCCGTTTTATCAGGCCTCTCTCAATCGTGGCGAAAGCCCGGCGTTCCTGCGTGAATTGCTCGAATCCCTATGGGTGAAATGTAACGATATCGTATTGTTGCGCTCCACAAGCAGTGCTCGCTACTTCGCTGGCTTCCCGACGGGTTATACCATTTTGTTAGGCGGTCTGACGGAGAGCGGGCGCAGCGCGGTGAACGTGCTCTCTTTCCTGTGCCTGGACGCCTACCAGAGCATCCAGTTGCCGCAGCCTAACCTTGGGGTGCGGGTCAATGAGCTTATCGACCGCCCATTCCTGCTTAAAACAGCTGAAACTGTACGGCTCGGGACGGGGATTCCACAAATTTTCAACGATGAAGTTGTGGTACCTGCATTCCTCAATCGGGGTGTTTCGCTAGAGGATGCCCGTGATTACGCGGTTGTTGGCTGTGTAGAACTCTCCATTCCTGGTAAAACTTACGGTTTGCACGACATTGCCATGTTTAACCTGCTGAAGGTGATGGAAATTGTATTACTTGAAAACGAAGGGCGTCAGGGGTTGGATTACGCAGATTTAATCGCGCAAATCCGTAACAAAATCAGTCATTACATCAAGCTGATGGTGGAAGGCAGCAACATTTGCGATATCGGCCACCGCGACTGGGCACCGGTTCCGTTGCTCTCGTCATTCATTGACGACTGCCTGATGAAGGGCAAAGACATTACCGATGGTGGCGCGCGCTATAACTTTTCGGGTGTGCAGGGTATCGGTATCGCAAACCTCAGTGACTCATTGCATGCTCTCAACGGCATGGTTTTTGAGCAGCAGCGTTTGAGTTTTGATGAACTGCTGGCAGTGCTGAAGGCGAATTTTGCCACACCAGAAGGTGAGCAGATCCGTGGACGGCTGATTAATCGTTTTGAGAAATACGGCAACGATATCGACGAAGTCGATAACATTAGTGCTGATCTGTTGCGTTTTTACTGCAAAGAAGTCGAGAAATACGCTAATCCTCGCGGCGGTTATTTCACGCCAGGTTCTTATACCGTTTCTGCACACGTACCGCTTGGCGCGGTAGTGGGCGCAACGCCTGACGGGCGCTATGCGGGTGAGCAGCTTGCCGATGGAGGATTGTCGCCAATGCTGGGGCAAGACTGTCAGGGGCCAACCGCTGTGCTCAAGTCAGTTAGCAAACTGGATAACTATCTGCTTTCCAACGGAACACTACTCAACGTGAAATTCACCCCCAGCACCTTAGAGGGTGATGCCGGCTTACACAAACTTGCCGATTTCCTTGGAGCATTCACCAAACTCAAATTACAGCATATTCAGTTTAACGTGGTGAATGCAGAAACGTTGCGTGAAGCGCAGCTGCGCCCACAAGACTATGCAGGTTTGGTGGTGCGGGTTGCAGGCTACAGTGCCTTCTTTGTTGAGTTGTCGAAGGAGATCCAGGATGACATTATTCGCCGCACAGCGCATCAACTGTGACGTGATTATTGATGAAGGGGAATTAACCGCACGGATCTTTAATATTCAGCGTTACTCATTAAACGATGGGCATGGGATTCGGACAGTTGTTTTTTTCAAGGGTTGCCCGCATCACTGCCCGTGGTGCGCTAATCCTGAGTCTATTTCCGGCAAAATCCAGACCGTGCGGCGCGTGGCGAAATGCATACATTGTGCAACCTGCCTTAATGATGCGGATGAATGCCCAACAGGTGCCACAGAAAGAATTGGGCGCGATATTTCTTTCGCTGCACTGGAAAAAGAAGTGCTGAAAGATGAGGTTTTTTTTCGCGCATCTGGCGGTGGCGTAACGCTTTCTGGAGGTGAAGTGCTGATGCAAGCGGCCTTTGCCACACGCTTTTTGAAGCGCCTGAAGTCGTTAGGTATTCGTACCGCCATTGAAACCGCGGGTGACGCGGCACCTGAAAAAGTGCTCGCTCTCGCACAACAGTGTGATGAAGTGTTGTTTGACCTGAAAATCATGGATGTGGCTCAAGCGAAGAATGTACTGAATATGCATCAGTCACGCGTGCTGGAAAACTTCAGGCTATTGGTAGAAGCGGATGTGTGTGTTATTCCAAGGGTGCCGCTTATTCCTGGCTATACCCTGGATTTGGATAATATGCAGGCGATTATCAATTTCCTCGCTCCCATGAAGCTTACTGAACTGCATCTGCTACCCTTCCATCAGTACGGAGAGCCGAAATATCAGTTGCTCGGCAAACCATGGCAAATGGCAGGAATAGCACCGCCTGATGAGAGGGAAATAGCTCAAATGCGCCGGATGGCTGAAGATGCAGGGTATCGGGTGATCATTGGCGGTTAATGATAATGCTTTAAATCATTCATGTTGCAGCCAACGCCCCTGCAACTTGAAGTATGACAAGCCTAAGGAGAGTGCAGATGACAAGACAGTTGGTTGCCGTTACGGCATGTGTCAGCGGTGTCGCTCACACTTATATGGCGGCAGAGCGTCTTGAAAAGCTCTGCCAGATAGAGAAATGGTCGATAAAAATCGAAACCCAGGGAGCGTTGGGTATTGAAAACGAACTGACCGCGGCGGATATAGAACAAGCTGATGTGGTTTTGTTAATCACGGATATTGAGCTTGCTGGTGCTGCGCGTTTTACTCACTGTCGCTGCGTGCAATCTGGGATTAACGCGTTTCTGCGTGAGCCACAAAAGACAATCTCTGCTGTACGCCGAATTTTTGGAACGCCCCAGGATACTCATATCATCCTTAGCTGAGCGTTTTTTCCGTTAGCTGGCTGTGGTACTGGCGGCGATACTCTGACGGCGAGCGCTCGGTATTCTTCCTGAACAGGCGGCAGAAGTAGTTGCTGTCGACAAATCCACAGGCGTGAGCCACTTCCTTGACCTTCAGGTCGTAGCGTTTAAGCAACGTCCTGGCATGCTCCAGACGGGTGTGATTCAGGTATTCGTTAAAGCCCACTGCACCGGTTTTCTGAAACAGATGCGAAAGGTAGTTTGGTGAAATATAAAAAGCCTGGGCTACTGACTCTCGCGTGAGCGGTTGGGCATATTTTTCATCAATGTACTCGCGTATAGCATCGAACAACGCTTCGCTGCGGGAGGCTGTTTGGATCTGGCTGCCCAGTAAATCAGTGCAATGACTAAGAATACTACTGACGATAAATTTTGCGGTTTGCTGGTCTTGAGGTTGCGTGACCAGTTCGTTGAGTGCCTGAAGCAAGAATGAGCCGATACGCGGCCCGCGACGCGCCACGTTTTGTTTCCCCAACGTGGTAAATTTCGCTCCGTCCCAGTGCAGAATGCTGAACCCAAGCTGCTGTTTGCCAAATAAAATACTTAGCGTGGTGACAGGGGTGTTCCACTGAGGGTTGTTCCAGCATTTGGCCGGGACGTAGAGCACGTCGTGTTGCTCAAGCCTTGCAGGCATGCCTTCATCACAGGCGTCCAGAAGCACGCCATCAAGCACCACTTCAATGCGCGGGAAGTCTACCTGCCAGGCAAGTTCTGATGGGGCCACCTGGCTGCCAGCAAACCAGACGTGATGAACGCCTGAGGGGCTATTGAGCAGTCGGGAAAGAATTTGGCTTACGTCGTCATTCATAGGAATCTGCTTTGGGCCTGCCGGGATGGCTTATCCTGGCACAATAGTCGTACTTTGCGCATGCGCCAAAACAAAAAACCCCGCTTGCGCGGGGTTTGAAAGAAACGATTTTTACTGCTTAACCCGTGTTGCGCATGCCTGCCGCAACACCGGCGATGGTCACCATCAACGCTTGTTCAACCTGCGGATCTGGCACTTCACCTTTCTCTTCCGACTGACGCGAACGGTGCAGCAATTCAGCCTGCAACACGTTTAGCGGGTCGGTGTAGATATTACGTAGCATGATGGATTCAGCAATCCACGGTAGGTCAGCCATCAAGTGTGAATCGTTGGCGATATCCAGCACCACTTTGATGTCTGCTTCCAGTTGATCGCGCAGCTGTTTACCCAGTTTCCACAATTCTGGTTTCACCAGACGTTGGTCGTAGTATTCCGCCAGCCACAAGTCAGCTTTGGCGAATACCATTTCCAACATCCCAAGGCGCGTGGAGAAGAACGGCCAGTCGCGGCACATGGTTTCCAGGACGTCTTGCTTGCCATCTTCTACTACTTTTTGCAGTGCGGCGCCGGCACCCAGCCAGGCTGGAAGCATCAGGCGGTTTTGCGTCCAGGCAAAGATCCACGGGATAGCACGCAAAGATTCAACACCACCGTTCGGGCGGCGTTTTGCAGGGCGTGAGCCCAGCGGCAGTTTGCCCAGTTCCAGCTCTGGTGTGGCTGAACGGAAGTACGGCACAAAGTCTTCGTTTTCGCGGATATAGCCACGATACATATCACAGGAGATAACAGACAGCTCCTCCATGATATGTTTCCACTCTTTTTTAGGCTCTGGTGGCGGCAACAGGTTCGCTTCCAGAATCGCGCTGGTGTAGAGCGACAGGCTGCTGATAGTGATTTCCGGCAGACCATATTTGAAGCGAATCATCTCGCCTTGCTCGGTCACGCGCAGGCCACCTTTCAGACTTCCTGGCGGTTGAGAAAGCAGAGCAGCATGTGCTGGTGCACCGCCACGGCCAATTGAACCACCGCGTCCGTGGAACAGCGTCAGAGTAATTCCGGCTTTCTCACAGGTTTTGATGAGTGCGTCTTGTGCCTGGTACTGTGCCCAGGATGCAGCCATTACGCCGGCATCTTTTGCAGAGTCAGAATAGCCAATCATGACCATCTGCTTACCCTGAATGAAGCCGCGATACCAGTCGATGTTCAACAACTGGGTCATTACGTCATCGGCGTTGTTCAGGTCGTCGAGTGTTTCAAACAGCGGAGCAACAGGCAGAGCGAAGGTGCAACCCGCTTCTTTCAACAGCAAGTGGACTGCCAGCACGTCAGACGGTGTTTTCGCCATGGAAATAACATACGCAGCGATAGAACCACGTGGTGCTTGGGCAACGACTTTACAGGTTTCCAGCACTTCACGAGTTTCATCGCTTGGCTCCCACTGGCGTGGCAACAGTGGGCGCTTAGAATTCAGCTCGCGGATTAAGAAGGCTTGTTTGTCTGCTTCGGACCAGCTTTCGTAGTCACCAATGCCCAGATAGCGAGTCATTTCGCCCAGCGCTTCGGTATGACGAGTGCTTTCCTGACGGACATCAATACGTACTAACGGCACGCCGAAGCACTTCACACGACGCAAGGTATCAAGCAACTGGCCGTTGGCGATAATGCCCATGCCGCAGGCTTGCAGCGACTGGTAACACGCATAGAGCGGCTCCCAAAGCTGTTCGTTCTGCGTCAATAAACCTTCTGGTTTTGGCAGACGCTGGCCTTTCAGGTGAGCTTCTAACCAGGCTTGAGTCGCAAGTAATTGCTGACGAATGCCTTTCATAATGCAACGGTACGGTTCTTGCGCAGCGTCAGGGCCTGCCAGTTCGCTGAGTTCTTTCGTGCATTCCACCATTGAAAGTTCGGAAACCAGTACCTGAATATCGCGCAGGAACAGGTCAGTTGCTTTCCAGCGGCTGAGCAACAGCACGTGGCGGGTGATATCGGCGGTCACATTTGGGTTGCCGTCGCGATCGCCGCCCATCCACGAAGTGAAACGCACCGGAACGAAATCGACCGGCAGTTTGTAATTCAGGTTGTCTTCGAGTTGCTCGTTCAGCTCACGCAGGTAGTTTGGAACCCCTTCCCACAGGCTGTTTTCTACCACCGCAAAACCCCATTTCGCTTCATCGACTGGGGAAGGGCGGTGTTTACGGATTTCATCGGTGTGCCAGGCTTGAGCGACCAACTGGCGCAGACGGCGCATGATCTGGTTGCGCTCGTAGTCGGCGATGTCGCTGTGATCGAGCTGTTTCAGGCAGCTGTTTACTTCAACCAGCTTGTGAATCAAGGTGCGACGGGTAATTTCAGTCGGGTGTGCGGTCAGCACTAATTCCAGTGACAATGATTCAACAGCATCACGAATGGCGGCTTCGCTAAGGTCAGGCTGATTTTTTAATTTTTGGAGTGTCTTAGCGATGACTTCAGGATTGCTGGCAGCTTCGCCATTGGCAGAAATACTGTGATATTGCTCGGCGGTGTTGGCCAGGTTCAGGAATTGGCTGAATGCACGGGCTACGGGGAGTAATTCGTCGTTAGACAGGTTCTGTAACGTGGTCAGCAATTCCTGACGGTTTGCTTCATTGCCTGCCCGTGAGGACTTTGACAATTTGCGGATTGTTTCTACGCGGTCAAGAATGTTTTCACCTAACGCATCCTTGATGGTATCCCCGAGCAACTTGCCGAGCATACTGACATTACTTCGCAAAGCGGAATATTGTTCGTTCATTATAGTCCCACACACCCCATCTTTTATGTAACTTAATTTCACCCGTGAAGGTTCAACACCGTCTTTATAAAGCCACGTAAGTTTTGTTTCGTCAATTGCTACGAAATCGTTTCAGCAAACGAATAAATTGCGCTAATTCATGAAATTTAATTACTAACTTCGTGGATAAGCATTTCTTATGAGGATCCGCTAAAAAGTAGCTTAAAAAGGGGGCAAAACCCCCATAAACGCTATTTTTCAATGCCAGCAAAAATGATGCACGACTTGCGTGATGAGTTTGCGAGTGGGTTCGATAAAACGCGTTTCTATGTATTCATCTGGCTGGTGGGCCTGATTGATTGAGCCCGGCCCCAGAACCAGCGTTGGGCATATCGTCTGAATAAATGGCGCTTCGGTGCAGTAGTTCACGACCTCGGTTTGCGCGCCCAGTAATTTCTCGACAACTTGCACTAACTGGTGATCTTTGGCGCATTCGTAGCCTGGAATCGGCGGGTGCAGTTCAGAAATCGTCAAACGACCCGGCCATTTCTGGCTCACGGGCTCTAATGCTTCATTTAGCAAACCATTAAGATCATTTAACGTCAGCCCAGGTAGTGGGCGAATATCCATATGCAGTTCACAACAGGCACAAATACGGTTGGCCGCATCGCCACCGTTAATATGCCCGAGGTTCAGCGTGGGATAAGGCACAGTGAAGGCGTCATGGTGATAACGCTCTTTCAACGTGTTCTTCAGCGACATGATATGGCCGATTGCGTCGTGCATCAGTTCGATTGCGTTCACACCACGAGCCGGATCGCTCGAGTGGCCAGATTGCCCAAGTATGCGGATAGCATTTGAAATGTGGCCTTTGTGGGCACGCACGGGCTGTAAAGACGTTGGTTCGCCGATGATGGCGCAGTCCGGGCGAATATGCGTGGTTTCAGAGAAATAACGTGCACCTGCCATCGTCGTTTCTTCATCGGCGGTCGCCAGAATGTAGAGTGGTTTTTTAAGCGCGGTGACATCCACATCACGCAGTGCATCAAGAATAAAGGCGAAGAAGCCTTTCATATCCGCAGTACCGAGGCCGTACAGTTTATTTTCATGCTCGGTCAGCGTGAAGGGATCGCGTGTCCAGCGGCCATCGTCAAACGGCACGGTATCGGTATGACCCGCCAGCAGTAGCCCACCGGCACCGCTACCGGTACTCGCCAGCATGTTGAATTTATTGCGCGTACCCGGCACCGGTTGTATTTCGACGTTAAATCCAATGTCGCGGAACCATCCCGCCAGCAAATTGATTAAAGACTCATTACTCTGATCCAACGCGCTGTCGGTAGCGCTGATGGAAGGGGTAGCGATCAATGCGCGGTAAATCTCGATAAAAGGAGGTAATTTCATCTTCACTGTTGACAGGCCTTAGCTCAGGTTGGTATACATAATCATGCAGTAATATTGAATAAAAATACATTATTACCTGCCGCGATGGAACCCCTGGTTCCGGTGGATTGAACCACGTAATTGTACGTTGGGTGATGGCTTTCCAGCTGACACCTTTAGCAGACACAACCTAAGAAGGTGTACAGCCGAGATGTTGAATACGCTGATTGTTGGTGCCAGCGGTTATGCAGGCGCAGAGCTTGTGAACTATTTGAATCGCCATCCTCATATGAACATAACCGCTTTGACGGTTTCAGCGCAAAGTAATGACGCAGGAAAATTGATATCTGATTTGCACCCGCAATTAAAAGGTATCGTTGATATGCCGTTACAGCCAATGTCGGATATCAGCGAATTTACCGACGGTGTAGATGTCGTGTTTCTCGCAACTGCCCATGAAGTCAGCCATGACCTGGCACCGCAGTTTCTGGAAAAAGGCTGTGTCGTTATCGACCTTTCTGGCGCCTTCCGCGTTAACGACGCCAAGTTTTATCAACTTTTCTACGGCTTTACGCATCAACATCCTGAATTGCTGGAACAGGCAGTTTATGGTCTGGCGGAATGGCAGAGCGACAACATTAAAGAAACCAGTTTGATCTCGGTTCCTGGCTGTTATCCCACTGCATCTCAGCTGGCGTTAAAACCTCTGATTGATGCCGGACTGCTGGATTTGAACCAATGGCCTGTGATCAACGCGACCAGCGGTGTTAGCGGCGCTGGGCGTAAGGCTGCGATTTCCAACAGCTTTTGCGAAGTGAGTCTGCAGCCGTATGGCATTTTTAATCATCGCCATCATCCAGAAATTGTCAGCCATCTTGGTACTCCAGTGATTTTCACCCCGCACTTGGGCAATTTCCCGCGTGGGATCCTGGCGACCATTACCTGCCGTCTGAAAGCAGGGGTAACTCAGCAGCAAGTCGCTGAGGTGTTTAATCAAGCTTATCAAGATAAACCGTTAGTGCGCCTGTATGACAAAGGCGTGCCAGCACTGAAAAACGTGGTTGGCCTGCCGTTCTGCGATATTGGTTTCGCCGTGCAAGGCGAGCATCTGATTGTCGTCGCAACTGAAGATAATCTTCTTAAAGGCGCGTCGGCTCAGGCCGTGCAGTGTCTGAATATTCGTTTTGGCTTTGCCGAAACGCAGTCTCTTATTTAACCGGTAGTTGGGTGACATGATGAATCCATTAATTATCAAATTAGGTGGCGTACTGCTGGATAGCGAAGAAGCGCTGGAGCGTCTGTTTATTGCGCTGGTGAACTATCGTCAGTCTCATCAACGTCCACTGGTAATTGTTCACGGCGGCGGCTGCGTGGTCGATGAGCTGATGAAAAAGCTCTCCTTACCGGTTATCAAGAAAAATGGCCTGCGTGTGACTCCTGCTGACCAGATTGACATTATTACCGGTGCGTTGGCGGGAACGGCGAACAAAACATTGTTGGCGTGGGCAAAAAAACATGACATCAATGGTGTCGGTCTTTGCCTCGGCGATGGCGACAGCGTAACGGTTTCCAGACTCGACGAAGAACTGGGCCATGTAGGCCTGGCAAAACCAGGTTCAGCTAAGCTGATTACCACGCTTTTGGATTCTGGCTTCCTGCCGATTGTCAGCTCTATTGGCGTGACTGCTGAAGGCGAGTTGATGAACGTAAATGCTGACCAGGCGGCTACGGCGCTGGCAGCAACACTGGGTGCCGATCTCATTCTGTTGTCCGACGTCAGCGGCATTCTTGATGGCAAAGGGCAGCGTATTGCAGAAATGACGGCGGCAAAAGCGGAGCAGTTAATCGCTCAAGGCATTATTACCGACGGCATGATTGTTAAAGTCAACGCGGCGCTGGATGCAGCCCGCACTCTGGGTCGCCCTGTGGACATCGCGTCCTGGCGTCACGCGGAGCAGTTACCTTCTTTGTTTAACGGTGTGGCTATTGGCACCCGTATTCTGGCCTAGTTTAAAATTAAGTTTTTGAAGGATAAGACAATGCAAAATCACGGCATCAAAAAAATCGTTCTCGCATACTCTGGCGGCCTTGATACTTCTGCCATCATTCCATGGCTGAAAGAAAACTACGGCGGCTGTGAAGTGGTCGCGTGTGTGGTGGATATTGGCCAGGATCGCGAAGACCTGAAAGGCGTGGAACAAAAAGCACTGCGCTCTGGCGCAACTGAGTGCTATGTCGTGGATGCGCGTGAAGAATTCATCAGCGATTACGTTTATCCAGTATTGCAAACTGGCGCACTGTACGAAGGCAGCTACCTGCTGGGTACGTCTATGGCGCGTCCATTGATTGCTAAAGCATTGGTTGATGTAGCGAATAAAGTCGGCGCAGATGCCCTGTGCCACGGCGCGACTGGTAAAGGTAACGACCAGGTACGTTTTGAATCCGCGTGGGCGGCTCTGGCGCCACATCTGAAAGTGGTTGCGCCATGGCGTGAGTGGGACCTGCGTTCCCGTGAAGCACTGTTGGATTACCTGAAAGAGCGTGATATCCCGACCACCGCTTCACTAGAGAAAATCTACAGCCGTGACGAAAACGCATGGCATATCTCGACCGAAGGCGGCGTGCTGGAAAGCCCGTGGAATGCACCGAACAAAGATTGCTGGGTCTGGACGGTTGATCCTAAAGAAGCACCAGATCAAGCAGAGCAAGTC
The DNA here is from genome assembly GCF_014189855.1 of Buttiauxella sp. A111. Lineage (GTDB taxonomy): Bacteria > Pseudomonadota > Gammaproteobacteria > Enterobacterales > Enterobacteriaceae > Buttiauxella > Buttiauxella selenatireducens. The sequence continues at coordinate 10,183 of NZ_BJFN01000008.1, read as the reverse complement.
ACTGTAACTGTTAAGCAGGGCAAAGTCGTTGCGGTGAATGGCGAAACCATGAGCCCATTCCAGTGCCTGGAAACGCTGAACAAGATCGGTTCTAAACACGGCATTGGTCGTATTGATATCGTAGAAAACCGTCTGGTAGGGATTAAATCCCGCGGCTGCTACGAAACCCCAGGAGGCACCATCATGATGGCTGCACTGCGTGGTGTTGAGCAGTTGGTTCTGGATCGTGATAGCTTCAAATGGCGTGAGCAACTGGGCCTGGAGATGTCCTACGTGGTTTACGATGGCCGTTGGTTTGCACCGCTGCGTAAATCTTTGCAGGCATCCGCTGAGTCACTGGCAGAAGAAGTGAACGGCGAAGTCGTCCTGGAACTTTATAAAGGTCAGGTAACGGCGTTGCAGAAAAAATCTCCGAACAGCCTGTACAGCGAAGAGTTCGCCACCTTCGGTGAAGATGAAGTGTATGACCACAGCCACGCGGGCGGCTTCATCCGTCTGTTCTCGCTGTCGTCACGTATTCGTGCATTGAACGAGCTGAAGAAGTAATTTTTGCCCTCACCCTAACCCTCTCCCTCAGGAGAGGGGACTGATCGAGTATTGGTTTTCTCCCTCTCCCTCAGGGAAAGGGCCGGGGTGAGGGGGACAAGATGATAATTTAATGGAGCATCAATATGGCACTTTGGGGTGGACGTTTTACTCAGGCAGCAGATCAGCGGTTCAAATCGTTCAATGATTCATTACGCTTTGACTATCGACTGGCGGAGTTTGACATTGTTGGTTCTGTCGCCTGGTCCAAAGCGCTGGTCACGGTTGGTGTTCTGACGGTTGCTGAGCAACAGGAACTTGAGCAAGCGCTGAGTTTCTTGCTTGAAGAGGTTCAGGCTAATCCGCAGGCGATTCTTGAAAGCGATGCGGAAGATATTCACAGCTGGGTGGAAGGCAAACTCATCGATAAAGTCGGTCAGCTTGGTAAAAAACTCCACACGGGTCGTAGCCGTAATGACCAGGTCGCCACTGACCTTAAACTGTGGTGCAAAATGCAAATCAGCGAACTTCTGGGGGCGACTCGCCAACTGCAACAGGCGCTGATTGAGACTGCAGAAAACAATCAAGATGCGGTGATGCCGGGCTATACGCACTTGCAGCGTGCCCAGCCTGTGACTTTTGCACACTGGTGTCTGGCATATGTAGAAATGCTGGCGCGTGACGAAAGCCGTTTGCAGAGCACACTCGAGCGTCTGGATGTCAGCCCTCTGGGTAGCGGCGCACTGGCGGGCACTGCCTATGAAATCGACCGTGAGCAACTGGCGGGTTGGTTAGGTTTCGCCTCTGCAACGCGTAACAGTCTGGACAGCGTGTCTGACCGCGATCACGTGCTGGAACTGCTTTCAGATGCGTCTATCGGTATGGTCCACTTGTCGCGTTTTGCTGAAGATCTGATTTTCTTTAACACCGGCGAAGCAGGCTTTGTTGAGCTGTCTGACCGTGTGACATCGGGTTCTTCCCTGATGCCACAGAAGAAAAACCCGGATGCGCTGGAGCTTATCCGTGGCAAATGTGGCCGTGTGCAGGGTGCGCTGACGGGCATGATGATGACTCTGAAAGGGCTGCCGCTGGCGTATAACAAAGACATGCAGGAAGACAAAGAGGGCTTGTTCGACGCACTCGATACCTGGATGGATTGCCTGCATATGTCGGTGCTGGTGCTGGATGGAATTCAGGTTAAACGTCCGCGCTGTAAAGAAGCCGCCGAGCAGGGCTATGCCAACGCAACGGAGCTGGCTGATTACCTGGTCGCGAAAGGCGTACCATTCCGCGAAGCGCACCATATTGTGGGTGAGGCTGTGGTGGAAGCGATTCGTCAGGGCAAAGCGCTGGAAGCATTGTCACTCGCTGATTTGCAGAAATTTAGCGCGACGATTGGTGATGATGTTTATCCCATTTTGTCTCTGCAATCTTGCCTGGATAAGCGCGCAGCAAAAGGCGGCGTGTCTCCACAGCAGGTAGCACAGGCGATTGCCGACGCGAAACAGCGTCTGGGTTAAAATCGTTTTCAAACGGAAGAGCCTGGCCTGGTGCCAGGTTTTTTTGTTTATAACGGATAAAAAAAAGCGGACATATTGTCCGCTAAATAACTCACGTTGGCTTCAGTACTTATTTAGGTTTTCGGGGTTGTCTCTACAACAAAACCACGGTCATGGATGGTTTGTGCTGTTGCTGGCTATTATTTACCATCAATAGTTGATAGGGATAATCGTTCGTTGCTATGATTTCTATCGCCATGGGCTATCATGGCGACGGAGGATAGAGAATGAATATTCGTGATCTTGAATATCTGGTGGCGTTGTCTGAACATCGCCACTTTCGTCGGGCAGCGGATGCCTGCCATGTCAGTCAGCCAACGCTGAGCGGCCAGATTCGTAAACTTGAAGATGAACTCGGTGTCATGTTGCTTGAGCGCACCAGCCGGAAAGTGTTGTTCACTCAAGCGGGTCTACTGTTAGTGGATCAGGCTCGTACAGTGCTGCGTGAAGTGAAAGTCCTGAAAGAGATGGCGAGCCAACAAGGCGAAGCGATGTCCGGGCCGCTGCACATTGGGTTGATTCCAACCGTTGGGCCTTATCTGTTACCGCAGATTATCCCGATGCTGCATAAAACCTTCCCAAAGTTAGAAATGTACCTTCACGAAGCGCAAACCCATCAACTGCTCGCGCAGCTTGATAGCGGCAAGCTTGATTGTGCGATTCTGGCTCTGGTGAAAGAGAGTGAAGCGTTTATCGAAGTACCGTTATTCGACGAGCCGATGAAGCTGGCGATTTACCAGGATCATCCATGGGCAGAGCGCGACCGCGTGCCATTGTCAGATCTTGCGGGTGAAAAGCTTTTAATGCTGGAAGATGGGCATTGCCTGCGCGATCAGGCTCTGGGTTTCTGCTTTGAAGCGGGCGCTGATGAAGATACGCATTTCCGTGCAACCAGCCTTGAAACGCTGCGTAACATGGTTGCGGCAGGGAGCGGAATTACCTTGCTACCCGCGCTGGCTGTGCCAAATGAACGCTGCCGTGATGGTGTCGTCTATCTGCCGTGTTATAAACCAGAACCGCGCCGTACAATCGGCCTGGTTTATCGTCCGGGTTCTCCGCTGCGCGGTCGCTATGAGCAGCTCGCAGAGGCCATCCGTACGCACATGGATGGCCATTTTGAGCCAGCGTTAAAACAAGCGGTTCAGGCCGTTTAGTGCCGCAACCCGATAGGCTTCCGCCATAGTCGGGTAGTTGAAGGTGGTGTTAACAAAGTACTCGATCGTGTTACCGCCACCTTTCTGCTCCATAATCGCTTGGCCGATGTGAATAATTTCAGCCGCGCGCTCACCGAAGCAGTGAATACCTAAAATCTCTTTCGTCTCGCGATGGAAGAGAATTTTTAGCGTACCCACATTCATGCCTACAATTTGCGCGCGAGCCAAGTGCTTGAACTGCGCACGGCCCACTTCGTATGGCACTTTCATCGAGGTCAGCTGTTGTTCAGTTTTCCCGACGGAACTGATTTCTGGAATGGTGTAAATACCGGTTGGAATATCTTCAATCAAATGAGCCGTTGCTTCGCCTTTAACCATCGCTTGCGCCGCGATCCGGCCCTGATCGTAAGCCGCTGATGCCAGGCTTGGATATCCAATGACATCGCCCACGGCATAAATGTGCGGTTGCGCTGTCTGGTACATGCTGTTGACCTTCAACAGACCGCGACCATCTGCTTCCAACCCGATATTTTCCAGTGATAATGAGTCCGTATTACCGGTACGTCCGTTGGCATACAGCAGACAGTCAGCTTTCACTTTTTTGCCGGACTTCAGCGAAACAATGACGCCATCTTCCACGCCTTCGATTTTCTCGAATTCTTCGTTGTGGCGAATGACGACGCCGCTATTCCAGAAGTGGTAAGAGAGCGAGTCGGACATCTCCTGATCGAGAAACGCCAGCAGGCGATCGCGGGTGTTAATCAAATCCACCTTGACGTTCATGCCACGGAAAATTGACGCATATTCGCAACCAATCACCCCTGCACCATAAATAATGACGTGGCGCGGTTCATGGTGCAGATTGAGAATGGAGTCGCTGTCGTAGACGCGGGGATGGCTGAAATCAACTTCTGATGGACGATAAGGCCGTGAGCCGCAAGCTATCAAGAATTTCTCAGCGGTGATCAATTCCACTGAACCATCGTGGCATTCCAGTGAAATGGTGTGCTCATCGACAAAACGTGCATCGCCCTGCAACATCTCGCAGCGGTTGCGCTCATAGAAGCTCTGACGCATGCGTGTTTGTTGGTTAATAACGCTGTCGGCGTGATTAAGAATGTCGGCGAAAGAAGAACGGAGAAGATGGGTGTGGTCGCTGTATAAAGGGTTTTGATTAAATTCGATAATGCGGCTGACTGCGTGGCGGAGGGCTTTCGAGGGGATGGTTCCCCAGTGGGTACAACCGCCGCCCACATTATGGTAGCGCTCGACTACGGCTACCCTTGCTCCAAGTTTCACCAGCCCCATTGCAGCGCCTTCGCCGCCAGGACCGGAACCAATTACTATTGCGTCATAATCGTAGGTGTGTGACATGGTAAGGCTTACCTGTTCTTATACATAAAAGCAACACGATGGTAACATCAACGCCGAGATAACCCAATTGTCGTTGTGCTTTTTGCTACGTAACGCGAGGAAGCTCGCGTAAACAATCATTCACGATCCCGTATAAAACCAGTTAAGTTAATCTCTGGTATAGTGCGGTTTCGATTTAAGAGATTCAGGCAATATGATGGGTGTAAGAGCGCAACAAAAAGAAAGAACCAGGCGTTCTCTGGTAGAAGCCGCGTTTAGCCAGTTAAGTGCTGAACGGAGTTTTGCCAGCCTGAGTTTGCGCGAGGTCGCTCGTGAGGCTGGTATTGCGCCAACATCGTTTTATCGCCATTTCCGTGACGTTGATGAACTTGGGCTGACGATGGTCGACGAGAGCGGCCTGATGCTGCGCCAGTTAATGCGCCAGGCTCGACAACGAATTGCTAAAGGCGGAAGCGTAATTCGTACTTCCGTCTCAACATTTATGGAATTTATCGGTAATAATCCCAACGCGTTCCGTTTACTGCTGCGTGAGCGTTCTGGAACGTCAGCTGCTTTCCGTGCCGCCGTCGCACGTGAAATTCAGCACTTTATTGCGGAACTTGCTGACTATCTGGAACTCGAAAACCGCATGCCGCGCAGCTTTACCGAGGCGCAGGCGGAAGCGATGGTAACTATTGTATTTAGTGCTGGTGCCGAAGCGTTGGACGTTGATGCCGATCAGCGTCGTCAGCTTGAAGAGCGACTGGTGCTTCAGCTGCGCATGATTTCTAAAGGTGCGTATTACTGGTATCGCCGGGAGCAAGAAAAAATGGCATTGGCTCATTTATCCGAAGAGTGAGTGAAGGAAGAGCTATGAAACAGTTACAAGAGAGAGGTACGCTCGGGTTAGCGTTTATCGCTGGCTTGTCGATAAACGGTACGTTTGCCGCGGTGTTTAGCTCGGTTGTGCCATTTTCCATTTTCCCCATTATTGCGCTGGTGCTGACGGTCTACTGTTTGCATCAACGCTACCAAAACCGCACGATGCCGGTTGGTTTGCCAAGTATTGCCGCCGCGAGTTTCGTGTTGGGTGTGTTGCTGTATAGCGCTGTTGTGCGCGCTGAATACCCGGCGATTGGCTCTAACTTCTTGCCATCCGTGCTTTCAGTTGCTCTGTTGTTCTGGATTGGGTTTAAAGTCCGCGCGCGTAAAACGCAGGTGACTGAATAATCACGCTGGAAGAAACAAAAACGGACGCCGAGGCGTCCGTTTTGCTATTTGCGTGTTAGCCAAACGCCGCATTCCATATGGTGCGTATACGGGAATTGGTCGAATAGTGCCAGGCGTGACACGTTATGGGTTTCGCTCAATGTTTCCAGGTTCTCGCAAAGGGTTTGCGGGTTGCAGGAAATATAGAGGATGCGCGGATACGCCTGTACCATTTTCACCGTGTCAGCATCCAGGCCACTGCGAGGAGGATCGACAAAAATGGTTTCGCACTGATAGCTTTTCAGATCGATACCTTTCAGGCGGTTAAACTCACGTACGCCATTCATCGCCTGAGTAAACTCTTCAGCGGCCATGCGGATAATTTGCACGTTATCGATTTGGTTAGCGGCAATGTTGTATTGCGCCGCAGCAACAGAAGGCTTGGCAATTTCCGTCGCTAACACTTGATTGAAATTACGCGCCAGGGCCAGCGAGAAGTTGCCGTTACCGCAGTACAATTCCAACAGATCGCCTTTTGAACCTTGAGTCGCATCCAGCGCCCATTCCAGCATATGAACATTCATCGCCGCGTTAGGCTGAGTAAAGCTGTTCTCAACCTGGCGATAAATCATCTCTTTACCGGCAACGGTTAAGCGTTCATCAATGAAGTCCTGGTCCAGTTCGATCTTGGTTTTGGTGGCGCGGCCAATTAAATGAACGTTGAAACCTTGCGCGCGCAGATTATCGCGCAGTGCCTGGGCATGCTGCTGCCACTCTTCACCAAGCTTGCGATGATAAAGCAGTGAAACAACCGCCTGGTTGCTCATTGTTGTCAGATAATCGATCTGGAAAAGTTTGTGGCGCAGGGCAGGGATGTCACGAACCCCATCAAGCATTGCAGGCATCAGTGCATTGATAAGCGTACTGGCAGCCGGGAAGCTATTGACCCGAATACGCTGTTTGGTTTGCTGGTCAAACATGATGTGGTACAAATCGTCTTCATCGTGCCAGATGCGGAATTCGGCACGCATCCGGTAATGGCTGACCGGCGAGCGAAACACCTCCGGCGCTGGTGCCGTAAAAGGGGCCATCATGCTTTGCAAGCGGGCGACTTTTTCGGCCAGTTGCGCGTCGTACTGTTCAATTGGGAGATGTTCGGGGGTCATGAGCTCATACCTGTTAATGAAGTCAAACTACGCGGCGATTGTAGGGAATAGGTACGTGATGTCCAGTGCTGTTGCATTTTGATGTTTCTAGACAAACTTGTTAACAAAATCGTAGCATAGCGGTTCCGGCCTCTTTTTTATGAGTTAAAAGGGAACCCAGTGTAATTCTGGGGCTGACGCGCAGCGGTAAGGAAGAGTGGGATGAGTGCTATATGCAGACACTGCTTATATAAGTGGGAAGTCATCATCCGTAAAACACATCCAAGCCCGAAGACCTACCGGTATACGTCGCAATCTGCATAACTATCGCGTGCTATCGGTTATGTCTGCGGCATCCTTATTGGAAAGCGGATGCTTATTAAAAATGATGGTAAAAAAACTTTCGCTGTTTACGGCTCTGTCCGTAACGGCTTTTTCAGGCTGGGCGCAAGACAGCAATTCTGACGAAACCCTGGTGGTAACGGCTAACCGTTTTCAGCAACCGGTGAATACTGTTCTGGCTCCAACTGATATTGTCACCCGGGAAGAGATCGACCAATGGCAGGCAAAATCACTTAATGATGTGATGCGCCGTTTACCGGGTGTCGATATTGTACAGTACGGTGGTCTGGGGCAGAGCTCCTCCATGTTTGTTCGCGGGACAAGCGCCAGCCATGTCTTAGTGCTGGTGGACGGCGTTCCGCTTGCTCGGCCTGGTATTTCCAATTCTTCAGATATCAGCCAAATCCCTATCTCTTTAGTGCAGCGAGTGGAATACATTCGTGGCCCGCGTTCCGCCGTTTATGGTTCCGGTGCGATTGGTGGTGTAGTGAACATCATTACCCAGAGCGATGAAGAGAAATCGCAGATCAATGCAGGTGTCGGTTCACATAGCTACCAGCAGTACGACGGGACTGTACGTAAACGCTTTGGTGATACGGTGGCGACAATCTCTGGTGCGTATGAATCCACCAACGGTTTCAACGTTCAGCCACACTCGACTTATAGCGGTGATAACGACAGCGATGGCTACCGTAGCAAAAGCTATTGGGCTGGCCTTGAGCACAAATTTAGCGAAGAGTTTGATGGCTTCTTCCGTACCTACGGTTACACCAACAACAGCGATTATGATTTAGGTGCTCCTCCTTATTCACCAGCGTATAGCGCCGATGAGCATCAACTCTATAACCAGAATTATGATGCGGGCCTGCGTTTCCATTCTGGAATCTATTCCACGCAGCTGTTAGCGAGCTATCAAAAAGTTAAGGACTACAACTATAGCAGTGTGTATGGCCGCTATAACGATGGTACGACGCTCGACCGCATGACCCAGAGCAACATCCAATGGGGTAACAACTTCCTTGTTGGGAATGGCTCCATCAGTGCTGGGGTGGACTGGCAGCAACAGCGTCTGACGTCCTCTGACACTGTGATGTCTGATAGCTATAAACGCGATAACACGGGCGTGTACCTGAGTGGGCAGCAGCAGTTTGGTGACGTAACCTTAGAAGCCTCTGGTCGTGAAGATAATGACGAACAATTCGGCTGGCACGGCACATGGCAGACTGCCGCGGGTTGGCAGTTTGTTGAAGGGTATCGTGCAACTATTTCTTACGGCACAGGGTTCCTTGCGCCATCACTGGGGCAACAGTACGGTTCCACACGTTTTGGTATCGACTCAAACCCGAACCTGAAACCAGAAGAATCCAAACAATGGGAAGCAGGGCTTGAAGGTTTGACCGGACCGGTGGACTGGCGTCTGTCGGCTTATCACTACACAATTGATAACCTGATTACCTACTATTCCGATCCGATTACCTATGATGGGTCTTATGACAACATCAAGTCTGCGACCATCAAAGGGCTTGAATGGACCGGGAGCGTTGATACTGGCATCTTTACCCACAAGCTGACGCTGCAGTATATGGACCCACGTGATGACCAGACTGATGAAGTGCTGGCTCGCCGCGCCAAGCGCCAGGCAAAGTACCAGCTCGACTGGACCATGTTTAACGTAGATATGGATGTGGCGTGGCAGTATTACGGAAAACGCTATGACAACAACACCTCAGCTTATAACCCTACTCAGCAAATTTTGCCGAGTTACAGCACAGTTGATGTTGCGGCTTCATATCCAGTCACCTCTCAGTTAATCGTTCGTGGTAGAATCGCCAACCTGTTCGATAAAGATTACGAGACGGTTTATGGCTATCAAACCCCAGGACGGGAATACTACCTCTCTGGCAGCTATACCTTCTAATACACGTCCCACCGTACTGGTTTTTGACTCCGGTGTCGGTGGGCTCTCTGTGTATGATGAAGTCCGGCAACTTCTGCCTGACCTGCACTATATCTATGCTTTCGATAACGTAGCATTTCCCTACGGTGAGAAAAGCGAAGAATTCATTGTTGAACGCGTAGTGGAAATTGTTACCGCTGTTCAGGAACGTTATCCACTCGCGCTCGCCATCATCGCCTGTAATACGGCGAGTACCGTTTCGCTTCCCGCTCTTCGTGAAAAATTCGCTTTCCCGGTTGTTGGTGTCGTTCCTGCGATTAAACCTGCTGCCCGTCTGACGACCAATGGTGTTGTCGGATTGCTGGCGACTCGCGGTACGGTTCGCCGTCCTTATACTCATGAGCTGGTCGCGCGTTTTGCTTCGGAATGCAGAATCGAAATGCTCGGCTCGGCAGAGTTGGTGGAATTAGCAGAGGCCAAGTTACACGGTCAGCCTGTTGACCTTGAGGAGCTGCGCAAGATTCTTCGCCCGTGGTTACGAATGAAGGAGCCGCCAGATACAGTTGTATTAGGTTGCACCCATTTCCCTCTATTAGAAGAAGAGTTGCTGCAAGTTCTTCCGGAAGGCACCAGGTTGATAGATTCGGGTGCTGCGATTGCTCGTCGTACGGTATGGCTTCTGGAGCATGAATCTCCGAATGCAACATCTGCTGATGAGAATATTGCATTCTGCATGGGGCTAACCCCTGAGATTGCACAATTAGCACCCGTTTTGCAGCGTTATGGCTTCCCAAGGCTAGAAAAACTGGCTGTTTGCGACGATTTTGAATAAAAAAGCGACGGTTGAAATAAAAATTGAAAATAGGGGTTGTCAGCTTCCAGAAAATCCCTATACTGCGCCTCCACTGACACGGCACAACGGCTTACAAACCGGCCCGTCAGTCAGATGAAAAGCGAAAATAAACGCTTGACTCTGAAAGAGGAAAGCGTAATATACGC
>NZ_BJFN01000007.1 GCF_014189855.1 Buttiauxella sp. A111 | reverse complement strand
CAGATTGTCTGATAAATTGTTAAAGAGCAGTGAGTTACGCGCTTTCGCTTGCTAACTCGAGGTGGCGTATATTACGCTTTCCTCTTTCAGAGTCAAGCGTTTATTTTCGCTTTTCATCTGACTGACGAGCCGGTTTGTAAGCCGTTGTGCCGTGTCAGTGGAGGCGCAGTATAGGGATTTTCTGGAAGCTGACAACCCCTATTTTCAAAATAATTACTAAGCGTTCATTTTTTGAGCGTTACGTCTATTTTTGACGCGCTTTTATCGCTTTTGGCAGCTCTGCGAGGCTATTGATGACAAAATCCGCCGCCGCTTCGCTTTGTTCAGTGACCTGTTTGCCGCTGCGTACCAGTACTTTTGTTCCTACCTGTGCCGCTGAAGCTGCCTGCATGTCTTCTAATTTGTCACCCACCATATAAGAAGAAGCCATATCTATATGAAGAAACTCTTGTGCTGAGAGCAGCATGCCCGGTTGCGGTTTACGACAATCACAGGTTTGGCGAAACTCTTCTACTATTGCTTCAGGGTGATGCGGGCAATAGTAGATACCATCAAGGTCAACGCCACGGTCAGCCAAAGACCAATCCATCCACTCAGTCAGATTTTCAAAATCAGCTTCAGTAAACATGCCACGGGCAATACCCGATTGGTTGGTGACGAGAACTAACGCATAGCCCATTGCTTTTAACTCGCGCATTGCGTCAATCACACCATCAATGAACTCGAACTGGTCAACTTCATGAACATAACCATGATCAACATTAATGGTGCCATCACGATCGAGAAAAATAGCGGGGATAGACTGTGCCACTTGGAAACTCCTGATACTGGGGATTTGGTGTAGTATCGCATGAATTACTATTTGGGCGAGAACAGACAATCAATCCTCGATTGATTTAGACGTCTGGATGCCTTAACATCCATACCGATGGCGGTCATCGCCCGTTATCGGCAGCAGAATATGCCACGGCTTACACTCATACGATAATAAATAACCTAATGATTAAACTTTCAAATATCACCAAAGTGTTCCAGCAAGGTAACCGCAGCATACAGGCGTTGAATAACGTCAGCTTGCATGTTCCTGCTGGGCAAATTTATGGCGTGATTGGCGCATCAGGTGCAGGGAAAAGCACGTTGATTCGCTGCGTGAATCTGCTTGAGCGCCCAACACAAGGTTCTGTTCTGGTCGATGGCCAGGAATTGACGACTCTGTCTGAAAGCCAGCTCACTAAAGCACGTCGTCAGATTGGTATGATTTTCCAGCACTTTAACCTGCTCTCTTCCCGTACCGTTTACGGCAACGTCGCATTACCGTTAGAGCTGGACAATACGCCACGCGAAGAAATTAAGCGTCGCGTTTCCGAATTACTCGATTTAGTCGGGCTGAGCGAAAAGCACGATGCTTACCCCGCCAATCTGTCCGGCGGACAAAAGCAACGCGTTGCGATTGCTCGTGCGCTGGCAAGCAACCCTAAAGTTCTGTTGTGCGATGAGGCCACCAGCGCTCTTGATCCGGCAACTACGCGTTCGATTCTCGAGTTATTGAAAGATATTAACCGTCGGCTTGGTCTGACAATTCTGTTAATTACCCACGAAATGGATGTCGTAAAACGTATCTGTGATTGCGTCGCGGTCATCAGTGATGGTGAATTGATAGAACAAGATACCGTAAGCGAAGTGTTCTCCCATCCTAAGACACCACTTGCACAACAGTTTATTCAATCCACCTTGCATCTGGATATTCCTGAAGACTACGCACAACGCTTAAGCACGCAGAAGAGCGGCGAAACCTTCCCGCTGCTGCGTCTGGAATTTACCGGGCAATCGGTTGATGCGCCGTTACTTTCCGAAACCGCCCGCCGTTTTAATGTGAACAGCAATATTATCAGTGCGCAGATGGATTACGCCGGTGGAGTAAAATTCGGGATTATGCTGTGCGAATTGCATGGAGAACATCAGGATATGGACGCTGCTATCGCTTACCTGCAGCAGCAACATGTAAAAGTAGAGGTGCTGGGTTATGTCTGAGCCAATGATGTGGTTACTCCTTAAAGGAGTGTATGAAACGCTGGCAATGACTTTTGTGTCTGGCTTCTTTGGCTTCGTTCTCGGCCTGCCTGTTGGCGTCCTCCTCTATATTACGCGTCCAGGGCAAATCAGTGCGAACAGCAAGCTTTATAACAGCCTGTCAGCATTAGTGAATATCTTCCGCTCGATTCCATTCATTATATTACTGGTATGGATGATTCCATTTACCCGTACCATTGTCGGAACCTCAATTGGTTTGCAAGCCGCTATCGTCCCGTTAACGGTCGGTGCTGCACCATTCATCGCACGTATGGTAGAAAATGCTCTGCTGGAAATTCCATCAGGCCTGATTGAAGCCTCACGCGCAATGGGCGCGACTCCGATGCAGATCATCCGCAAAGTTCTGCTGCCAGAAGCGCTGCCAGGTCTGGTGAATGCTGCAACCATTACGCTGATTACACTCGTTGGCTATTCCGCGATGGGTGGTGCTGTTGGTGCCGGTGGCTTAGGTCAGATTGGTTATCAGTATGGTTATATCGGTTATAACGCTACCGTGATGAATACGGTATTAGTGTTATTGGTAGTATTAGTGTATTTAATTCAATTCTCTGGCGATCGTATCGTCCGGGCTGTGACTCACAAATAATACGTTCAACACAACATCGTTTTTTACACATAGTAAGGAAAGGATATGTCTTTTAAATTTAAAACCTTTGCGGCAGTTGGTGCTCTGATTGGTTCTCTGGCACTCGTGGGTTGTGGTCAGGACGAAAAAGATCCAAACCATATTAAAGTTGGCGTCATTGTTGGTGCTGAGCAGCAGGTTGCCGAAGTTGCGCAGAAAGTTGCAAAAGAGAAATACGGCCTGGATGTTGAGCTGGTTACCTTTAACGACTATGTTCTACCTAACGAAGCGCTGAGCAAAGGCGATATCGATGCTAACGCCTTCCAGCACAAACCATACCTGGATCAGCAGATCAAAGATCGTGGCTACAAGCTGGTATCTGTAGGTAATACTTTCGTTTACCCAATTGCTGGCTACTCCAAAAAAATCAAATCAGTAGATGAACTGCAAGCTGGCGCGCAGATCGCTCTGCCAAACGACCCAACTAACCTTGGCCGTTCATTGCTGCTGCTGCAAAAACAAGGTTTGATTAAATTGAAAGATGGCGTTGGTCTGCTGCCAACCGTGCTGGACGTTACTGAGAATCCTAAAAATCTGAAACTGGTTGAACTGGAAGCACCTCAGTTACCACGTTCTCTGGACGATGCTCAGATTGCTCTGGCTATTATCAACACCACTTACGCAAGCCAGATTGGCCTGACACCTGCGAAGGACGGTATCTTCGTTGAAGATAAAGATTCTCCATACGTGAACCTGATCGTTTCCCGCGAAGATAACAAAGACGCAGAAAACGTGAAGAAATTCGTTCAGGCTTACCAATCTGACGAAGTTTACGAAGCTGCAAACAAAGTCTTTAACGGCGGCGCAGTAAAAGGCTGGTAAGTTTCCATTCTTCTATTTTGCGTAAATAATCTAAGACGGGCTAATGCCCGTCTTGTTATTTGTGCAATAGCTTGATTCAATAATCGCGTTTTATCATTCATTGAGGAAAAATTATGCGTGCTTTACCGATCTGTTTATTAGCCGTCATGCTGAGCGGCTGTACCATGCTAGACAGATCCCCTGTTGAACCTGTTCAAAGCACCGTAACACCGCAGAAAACCGAACCTGCTAAACCAAAAGCAGTGCGTCCTGCACCGGTAAAAATCTATACCAATGCTGAAGAGTTAGTGGGTAAACCTTTCCGCGATCTCGGTGAAGTAAGCGGCGAATCATGCCAGGTGAGCAATCAGGATTCTCCACCTAATATCCCAACGGCCCGTAAACGCCTGCAAATCAATGCATCAAAGATGAAAGCAAACGCGGTGCTATTGCATAGCTGTGATGTTACGAGCGGCACACCAGGTTGCTACCGTCAGGCCGTTTGTGTCGGTTCGGCATTGAATGTTTCCGCAAAATGACAGCTTTTCATTTCGAGCAAATCGGCGTAATTCACTCCCCTTATAAAGAGAAGTTTGCCGTTCCTCGCCAACCTGGTTTGGTCGCTGATGGCGGTGGCGAGTTGCATTTTCTGCCACCGTATAACGTGGCCGATGCGGTTCGTGGCCTCGAAGGTTTTAGTCATTTATGGCTGCTATTTGTTTTTCATCAAACGATGGAGGGCGGTTGGCGGCCCACGGTGCGTCCTCCTCGTCTGGGTGGCAATGCACGGGTGGGGGTTTTCGCTACGCGCTCGACATTCCGACCCAATCCCATCGGGATGTCATTAGTTGAACTGAATGGGATTCGCTGCCAAAAAGATCAGGTCATTTTGCAGCTTGGTAGTCTGGATTTGGTCGACGGTACGCCAATCGTTGATATCAAACCCTATTTGCCGTTTGCCGAAGCCGTACCACAGGCTCTTGCCGGGTACGCGCAAAACGCCCCTGCAGCCGATATGCCTGTTTACTTCACGGCAGAAGTGCAGCAACAACTATTACAGCTTGATAAGCGCTATCCCCACATTGAACGTTTTATCAGTCAGGTACTGGCTCAGGACCCTCGTCCTGCATACCGTAAAGGTGAGGAAGTCGGTAAAACCTACGCTGTTTTATTGTTGGATTTTAACGTTCGCTGGCGTGTAACCGATCAAGGTTCAGAAGTGTTTGCTCTCGAAGCTCGTTAATTTATCACCCTTCTCTTTTGACATCTCTGCCACACTGGTAAACTAATTCACTTATTTTGCATCAGGCTACTTAGGTAGCCAGTTATCTGCCGTTCAAATGGAACCGTAACAACATGCGTACTAGCCAATATCTGCTCTCCACATTAAAGGAGACACCAGCCGACGCCGAAGTCATCAGTCATCAACTGATGCTGCGTGCCGGGATGATCCGCAAACTCGCCTCCGGTTTATATGCCTGGTTGCCGACCGGTTTGCGTGTTCTGAAAAAAGTCGAAAACATCGTGCGTGAAGAAATGAATAACGCCGGTGCCATCGAGGTGAGTATGCCGGTTGTACAGCCCGCAGAGTTATGGCAGGAAAGCGGCCGTTGGGAGCAATATGGCCCAGAGCTGCTGCGTTTTGTTGATCGCGGCGATCGCCCATTTGTACTCGGCCCAACTCATGAAGAAGTCATCACTGACCTGATTCGTAACGAGCTGAGCTCTTACAAGCAACTGCCGCTGAACTTCTTCCAGATCCAGACTAAGTTCCGTGACGAAGTGCGCCCACGTTTCGGCGTGATGCGTTCCCGTGAATTCCTGATGAAAGATGCTTACTCTTTCCATACTTCTCAGGAATCTTTGCAGGAAACTTACGATGCGATGTATCAGGCCTACAGCAAAATCTTCACCCGTATGGGTCTGGATTTCCGCGCGGTAGAAGCAGATACCGGCTCCATCGGCGGCAGCGCATCTCATGAATTCCAGGTTCTGGCACAAAGCGGAGAAGATGATGTCATCTTCTCAACTGAGTCTGATTACGCCGCTAACATCGAATTTGCTGAAGCGGTTGCGCCAGCAGGTGGTCGTGCAGCACCGACTGTTGAAATGACGCAGATTGATACCCCGAATGCAAAAACCATCGCTGAGTTGGTTGAGCAGTTCAACCTGTCCGTTGAAAAAACCGTTAAGACATTGATGGTTAAGGCAACCGAAGGGAGTGCTTACCCTCTTGTTGCTCTGCTGGTTCGTGGCGATCACGAGCTGAATGAAGTTAAGGCAGAAAAACTGCCGCAGGTTGCCAGCCCGCTGACTTTTGCTACTGAAGAAGAGATTCGTGCAATCGTTAAAGCAGGTCCAGGTTCACTTGGCCCAATTAACCTACCAATCCCAGTGGTAATTGACCGTACTGTGGCGGCGATGAGCGATTTCGCAGCCGGAGCTAATATCGACGGTAAACACTTCGTGGGTATTAACTGGGAGCGTGATGTGGCGCTGCCAGAAGTTGCCGACATCCGTAATGTCGTTGAAGGCGATCCAAGCCCTGATGGCAAAGGTACTTTGCTGATTAAACGCGGCATCGAAGTGGGTCACATCTTCCAGCTCGGCACGAAATACTCTGAAGCGATGAAAGCATCTGTTCAAGGTGAAGATGGCCGTAATCAGACTCTGACTATGGGTTGCTACGGTATCGGTGTCACTCGTGTGGTAGCGGCAGCCATTGAGCAGAACTATGACGACCGTGGGATTCTGTGGCCTGATGCGATTGCACCGTTCCAGGTCGCTATCCTGCCAATGAACATGCACAAATCTTTCCGCGTGAAAGAGTTGGCTGAAGAGTTGTATTCGACTCTGCGCGCCAAAGGCATCGACGTATTGATGGATGACCGTAAAGAGCGTCCAGGCGTGATGTTTGCTGATATGGAACTTATTGGTATTCCACACACTGTCGTTATCGGCGATCGTAATCTTGATAGCGAAGAAGTCGAATACAAAAACCGTCGTGAAGGCGAGAAGCAAATGATCAAAACCAGCGAAATCATTGATTTCTTGCTGGCGCAGATTAAACGCTAAGAACCCTCGTACTCAGTAAAAAGCCCCGCTAACTTCTTAGCGGGGCTTTTTTTATGCATCTGATTAATCGCGGCAGGTTTTCTTCGGCTCGAACTTAGCAGCCCTATCTGCAACAACTGTTTTTCTCAACTCACCGCTATCGGGAGAAGCCTGTAAGGTAAAGTGAGCTTCAACCACCAGCAACACTGGCTGGAAATCCTCACCACGTGCGGCTGCATACCCTCGCTCAAGTTCTGCATTGCTGGCAACGTCGAAAGTTTTCCCTGTCGCACAGTCCTGGAAAATCGCCGCATCAGCCATGTATTTGTACATGCCTTTCATTGTCATGGGTGTCGCGGGCAACGCTTCTTTCATCGGCTGCAATGTATAATTGAGCTTTGATTCAATTGGATTACCTGCCCGATCCAACATTTCCAGATTATGACCTTTAGGGCGGAAATAGATTTTTTCACCGTCTGACTCAGTTAATACTAACTTATCAGCCGTGCGTGCCCAGCTACCATAAGAAGCGAACACTGCCGGTTCTTTCGCCCCCTGATAGCGTTGATTCATTACCCAAGTGCCATCTTTTTCCAAAAACAGCGAGGTTTCAATTCCTGAGCAATCTGCGCAAGGTAAAACGCCACGGTAGCTTTGTTGCATGGGTTGCAGTTCTGCAACTTGTGTCGATTGTAACGCTTGAACTTCGGCTCGATTATTACAGCCAAAAAGCGCGAACAAACTGCACACAGCAACAGCTGACAATAGAATCTTTTTCACCATATCTTCCTTCTGCTGGTCAATTTCTTTGCCATTCGTCATTCAGGACGACGGACTTTTCCTCGTAGAGACTTGGTCGTAGATTTTTGTGATTTCGATGCCAGACGACGCTCTTTTGACGCACGCGTTGGACGAGTCGCCCGGCGACTTTTTTGCTCAACGGTTAATTCCTGAATCAAGGAAACGAGTCTTGCCACCGCCGCTTCACGATTCATTTCCTGGCTACGATACTCTTGCGCCTTTATCACCACGACACCATCAGGTGTAATCAGGTGGTGGCTAGCCGCCAACAAGCGTTCTTTATAGTACTCTGGCAGGCTCGATGCACGAATGTCAAAACGCAGGTGGATTGCCGTTGAGGTTTTATTCACATGTTGACCACCCGCCCCTTGCGCGCGAATAGCCGTAACTGTGACTTCACTGTCCGGTATTGCTACCGCCCTGGAGACGACAATCATTAATGATGTTGCCAGGCCGTGAAGTGAATTTCGAGATTATTCTCAGCGTCTGACAGCCAAATCGCGCCATCCTGAATAGTGGCCTGCAAATTCATAGAACGCGTACCGAACTCACACAGTTTCGCCAACTGCTCATCATCGAGATACCAGATAGACAAATTCTGATACTGCTTGAGTTTATTTTGATGTTGCTGCCACCAGATTTCAGCGGCACGGCTGTTATAGGTAAACAGCGCCACTTCACCAGATTGGCTGCACGCTTTTTTCAGGCGTTTTTCATCTGGCAGACCGAGTTCAATCCACAAGTCGATGCCCAGATGATCGTTGCGCAGCCAGATTTCCGGCTCATCTTCAGCACTTAATCCACGGGTAAATTGCAGCCGCTCATTGGCATATTTAATCCACGCCAGCAAACGCAACATCATGCGTTCTTGAGTTTCCGAGGGATGGCGCGCAAGCGTCAGGTTGCTATCCAGGAACTGATTTCGATCGAGATCGGCAACATTCACCATCGCTTTATAGATTGTCGCTTTTAACGCCATCACACTTCTCCACACTAATTAGGCAGTCATTGTAACGAAAACGTCGCTAAAACGCTGTTATGTATTCACGATAGTAGAGAGTTACGCTGCTGATATCGGTTTCATGCCTGTGGTATAGTCACCTTGCTAAACAGAGTTTATCTTCGTAGGCTTAACTGGCATCCCACGATTAAGTCTGAGGTCGGGACTCTGAAAGGAGGGCGTGTGGAAAAGTATTGTGAATTAGTACGAAAGCGCTATGCGGAAATAGCCAGCGGAGATTTGGGTTACATTCCGGATGCACTGGGTTGCGTCTTGAAGGTGCTGAACGAAGTGGCTTCCGATGAAGCACAACCAGAATCTATTAGGGAACAGGCGGCGTATGCTGCCGCGAACTTACTGGTGAGCGATTATGTCAATGAATGATGCCTATCAACCCATCAATTGTGATGATTATGACAATCTCGAGCTCGCCTGCCAGCATCACTTATTATTGACGCTGGAGTTAAAGAGCGGAGAAGTTTTCAAGGCGAAAGCCAGTGACCTGGTGTCTCGTAAAAACGTCGAATATTTGATTGTCGATGATGCCGGTGCCACTCGCGAAGTTCGCCTCGATAAAATAACCAGTTTCAGCCATCCTGAAATTGGGACTGTCGTCGTCAGCGAGTCCTGATACGCAAAGTATCCGCATGCGCGGGCAGCCTGAGGCTGCCCGTTTTTTTTACTACGGTTTCATTGAAGCGTAGTAGGCCGCCAGATTGCTAATATCCTCATCAGACAAACCGCTAACATAAGCTTTCATCACTTCAGCTTGCCCGCCACTACGTTCGCCCTTTTTATACGCTTGCAATGAGTGCTCAAGATACGCCTGGTTTTGACCCGCAAGATTTGGGTACATCGGTACAGAGACTTTCCCTGTCGCTCCATGGCACGCCACGCACATCATTGCTTTCTGCTCACCGGCGGCTGCATCACCTTTTGCCAGAACAGGCTGAGCACATAACAGTGCGCCAGCAAAAATAATCACTCTCTTCATTGTTTATTTCCCTTTTGCCAGTCGATACGCCAGCATGATTGTTCCGTCGCTTTTCCATCCTGGGTAATAAACACGCCCAGTGCGGCTATCAATTGTTCGCCATAATATAACAGCGGAGTTCTTTCCCGCTGCCAGGGCGGAATCCCTAATTCTTGCCAGATCTTTTTCAAGCTTCGCCCACGATCGCGCCCAACAATGTGGAACTGGCCTGAGGCTTTAAAACGTACCGTCACCGGTTCGTTCTCCAGAGGGGCGCGGATTTCTTGCCCTATTGCCGCACGTTGGATAGTTCCCAAACCGTCAGGCAAAGCTAATGGCTCGAATGGTGCTGCCCAGCAAACCACTTCATCTGCCAGACCGTTGCTGATCGGCAGCCAATACAATGCCTTCTGAAAACGACGGACTTCATAGCCGCCAAACTTCAAGCGCGGATTAGCATCTTCACGGCTGGTTGCCACTTCATCCCATACGCGTACGAGCGCGGCCCTGGAGGGCATTACCGCTTTCTGCCGGGAAAACCAACGGCGCAGTAGCGCTGCGCGACGAATATCGCTTAGCGCCTGCATAGGCTCAATTAATAACGACCCGTCAGGCTGAATCAGACTATTCAGTTGTTCAAACAGCAACTCATCAAGGAGTTGCTCTTGTTCGCCACATAACTCAGCACTACGCGCCACACTTTGCGGGAAATGGGGCCAGCGTTGTTGTATTTCAGGGAGTACTCGCAACCGTAGGAAATTACGATCATAGCTGTCGTCTTGATTACTTTCGTCTTCTATCCACGTTAACTGGTGCTCAACCGCCCATGCTTCCAGTTGTTTACGTGTTTGCCCAAGTAGTGGACGGATTAATTCAGTCTCACCAAAAGACAAGCGTTCAGGCATTGCGGCTAATCCTGCTGGGCCACTCCCACGCTTCAAGGCGAGCAAAAACGTTTCACATTGGTCGTCAAGATGCTGTGCTGTAAGCAGTACTTCTTGAGGCTTTAATGCATCCGCCAGTGCCTGATAACGTGCGGCTCGAGCGTGAGCTTCAATTCCCAGCCCATCTTCGGCAAGCTGCACTCGTTTTACTTCAAATGGCACGTTCCATTGCGCACACACTTTCCGGCAATGCTCCACCCATTCTTCGGCAAAAGGGCTTAAGCCGTGATGAATGTGCATCGCGCGAATTTTATAATCAGGAACCAGGGTGTCACGCAGCGTGACTAACTGATGAAGCAAAACCGTGGAATCCAGCCCGCCACTAAACGCCACCAGCAATTTTTGGTGCGGCTGCAGTAATGTGATTAGAGGACGAAGTTGCATAGTCAGTAGTTTAAATAAGGATTTGCCCAGCACGTTACTGGGCTACGTCATATGAGGCAAGCGTTACTGTTGGATGACTTACTGCTGATACAGCTCCAGAGGCAGCCCGTCAGGGTCACTAAAGAAAGTAAAACGCTTATCCGTGAAGGGATCGATACGTACCGGTTCACATTTCACGCCATGATTCTCAAGATGAGCAATTGCGCTGTCGATGTTATCAACGCTAAATGCCAGATGGCGCAATCCGCAGGCTTCTGGGCGGCTTGGACGCGCAGGTGGAAAAGGAAATGAGAACAGCTCGATGACATATTGCCCATTCAGCGCCAAATCACCTTTCCAGGAGTCCCGTTCCTCGCGGTAAGCTTCAGCTTGCAACGTGAAGCCCAGAATATCGCAATAAAAATGCTTACTGATTGCGTAGTCCGAGGCAATGATAGCGATGTGGTGAACTTGCTTTAAACCCAGCATAAATGCTCCTTTGTCTTTTCCGCACGGTAACTATCATGCATCGGCAAATCAATACACTACAACGATTTTAGGACTCGCACACGATAGATGCCATCGTCACCCAGTTTCGCCCCATGAATATCCGTTTCGAACCCTGGATAATGCTCCCCGACTGAGCAAAGCATCAATAAGAAATCGAGCACGGCACGGCTTTCATGGGTAATCATCTCTCCCGGCATCACCACCGGCACACCCGGCGGGTAAGGCAGAATCATGTTGGCGGAAACACGATTCAACAGTTGTTCAATTTCGACCGTTTCAACGTTACCTTTGACCTGCTGCTGATAAGCCTTGTACGGCGTCATTTTCATTTCAGGTAGCACATCGAAAGCACGCAGCATAAGGTCCGAAAGATTATGCTGTTTAATCAGTTTATGGATACCTTGCGCCAAATCTTGAATTCGCATGTTGCGGTAGAAATCAGGGTCTTCTGCGTACAAGTCTGGCAGCATGTTTTTCACGCGCAAATTGAGATCGTAGGCGCGTTTAAACTCCGTCAAACCCCGCAGCAAACTGAGTGCTTTGGTTTTGTCTATGCCAATACTGAACAGAAATAACAGGTTGTACGGTCCGGTTTTTTCGACAACAACGCCTCGCTCATCTAGGAACTTCGCGAGCAATGCCGCCGGAATTCCCTCCTCGGCCATCGTGCCCTGCTCATCCATTCCCGGCGTCAGAATCGTGACTTTGATTGGATCGAGGTACATGTGGTCAGCATCAGCATCTTTGAATCCGTGCCAGTCTTCTTCACCTGGTGAAATTGGCCAGCAAGCCGCTTCATCAATGAACTCCGGCTGCCAAATATCGAAGAACCAATCCTCAGACTCCTCGCGCAAGCGTTGAACCTCTCGGCGGAAATGTAATGCACGCTCGACCGAACGGTTGATCAACCGCTTACCCGGATTCCCTCGCAGCATCGCCGCTGCGGTTTCAATCGATGCCACCAGCGGATAACTTGGCGAAGTGGTCGTATGCATCATGTAAGACTCATTGAAAGTCTGTTCGTCGTAATCGCCTTTGATATGAATAAGCGAGGCCTGGGACAAAGCGGCCAATAATTTATGTGTCGATTGGGTTTCGTAAATCACTTTCCCCGGCACACGATCGCCACTCATGCCGCTTTTCCCCTGATAAATAGGATGGAAGTTGGTATAAGGCACCCAGGCAGAATCAAAGTGTATTGAGGGAACATCGAGCGTTTGCTTAATGAATTCAGTGTTATATAGCAAACCGTCGTAAGTTGAGTTAGTGATTACCGCATGTACTGGCCACTGCGCATTTTCGGTAGCAGCGACTTTTTCTTCGATGCTCTCACGCATAAATTCACGCTTTGGAATGCCGCCTAAAATTCCCAATGCGTTACGTGTCGGCTTTAACCAGATGGGCACCAGGTCGCTCATCATTAGCAAATGAGTCAACGATTTGTGGCAGTTACGGTCAATAAGAACCGTGCTGCCAGAGGGGGCTGCGTACATGCCGACAATTTTATTCGATGTCGATGTACCGTTAGTCACCATGTAGCTCTGTTCCGCGCCAAAAGTTCGCGCAATATACTCCTCGGCTTCAAGATGTGGCCCAGTGTGATCAAGCAGAGAACCCAGTTCAGTGACCGAAATTGAGACATCCGCTTTAAGCGTATTCGCCCCAAAGAAATCATAGAACAGGCAGCCGACCGGGCTTTTTTGGTAGGCCGTACCCGCCATGTGGCCTGGCGTGCAGAAGGTATATTTCCCTTCGTTAACATAGTTGAATAACGCTTTAGTCAACGGCGGAGTGATGTTATCCAGGTATTCATTGGTGTACTGGCGGATACGCAAAGCGATATCGTCGGCGACACTGAGCGCATATTCGAAAAACCACAGTGCCATGCGCATCTCGTTGATGCTGACATCAAGTGATGAGTGCGTATTGATAAACGCGTACAGTGGTAAATATTCATTCAGCGCATTAATTTCACTGCATAAATCCAGGCTGTACTCGTCCCAGTCAAAGATGACGCCGCAAATGCGTGGATTATGTTCGATGAGTTTCAGCAAGTCGGTGCTGTTGGTGGGGTAGATGAGCCGGAAACCTTGTATTTCCAGTGCTTGATGCAGCTCTTTGATTGGCTCGTCTTTGTAGTAAACGCCGTGCGTCCCCATGATTGCAATAATATTCAACACTCACCTCCTGGCAAAAAACCTTCAGGTAAGCATAGTTTATTGAAATTGCATTCAGGACAAGT
Source organism: Buttiauxella sp. A111 (assembly GCF_014189855.1). GTDB lineage: Bacteria > Pseudomonadota > Gammaproteobacteria > Enterobacterales > Enterobacteriaceae > Buttiauxella > Buttiauxella selenatireducens. The sequence continues at coordinate 188,301 of NZ_BJFN01000007.1, read as the reverse complement.
GTCGAGGTGTAAAGCTTCTTAAAGTATCGATTTCAGGCAATAAAAAAGGCCAGAATTTCTTCTGACCTTTCTTTGACAATATATTTATACCCAAGCATCTTCAAGATACAGGTAGGCGGCAATCGAATGAATCCCGATGAGCTTACTAAAGTAAGTGATTCGGGTGAATGAGAGCAGCCAACAACCCTGCAGCTTGAAGGGCCACGGGTATCACGCGTAGCCGTAGCTCATCAGACGATGATAACGACGAGCCAGCAGCTCTTCGGTATTCAGCACGTCCAAATCAGCCAAATCAGCCAGCAGTTGTGCTTTCAGCGATGCAGCCATCGCTTCCACATTACGGTGCGCACCGCCCAGTGGTTCAGGGATCACAGAATCGATAAGCTTCAGTTCTTTCAGGCGTGGAGCAATGATGCCCATCGCTTCTGCGGCAATAGGTGCTTTATCAGCGCTTTTCCACAGAATTGACGCACAGCCTTCCGGAGAGATAACGGAATAGGTGCTGTACTGCAGCATATTCACTTTATCGCCCACACCAATCGCCAACGCACCACCAGAACCACCTTCACCAATTACGGTACAAATGACCGGCACTTTCAGGCCAGACATTTCGCGTAAGTTGCGAGCGATAGCTTCCGATTGGCCACGTTCTTCAGCACCCACGCCAGGATATGCCCCTGGGGTGTCGATGAAAGTAATGATTGGCATATTGAAACGCTCAGCCATTTCCATCAAACGCAGTGCTTTACGATAGCCTTCTGGTGCTGGCATACCGAAGTTACGGCGAATCTTCTCTTTGGTTTCACGGCCTTTCTGATGGCCAATGACCATCACCGGACGCCCCTCTAAACGCGCAATCCCGCCAACAATAGCTTTATCGTCAGCATACGCACGGTCACCCGCCAGCTCATCAAACTCATCGAAAGCCAGACGCAGGTAATCGAGCGTATACGGGCGCTGCGGATGACGCGCCAGTTGAGCAATCTGCCATGCTCCTAAATCGGCGAAAATTTTACGTGTGAGTTCTACGCTTTTTTCACGTAGACGCTGCACTTCTTCGTCGAGATTAATATCTAACTTTTCGTCCTGACGGCTAACTGCAGTCAGGGAATCAATTTTCGCTTCCAGCTCTGCAATCGGCTGTTCAAAATCGAGGAAATTCAGACTCATAATATTCCTGTATTAGTCAAACTCCAGTTCCACCTGCTCCGGGCCTATCAGCGTGCGAAGCTCATTAAGCAAACGATCGCTTGGGGATACACGCCATGCTGCGCCAAAACGCAAACGCGCTCGTGCATCCGCTCTCTGATAGTAGAGATGTACTGGAATGGTCCCCGAACGATGGGGTTCCAGAGACTGACGGAGACGGTTCAAAAGCTGGTCATCAATTTGCCTGTCCGTCAGCGAGATAGCAAGCCCACGCGCATACTTTTCGCGGGCCTCGTCAATGTCCATTACTTCGCGAGCGGTCATTTTAAGGCCACCGCTGAAGTCATCAAAGCTGACCTGTCCGCTGACGATCAGGATACGGTCTTTTTCCAACAGATGTTGGTACTTTTCTAACGCATCTGTGAATAGCATCACTTCCAGACGACCAGAACGGTCATCCAGAGTACAGATGCCAATGCGATTGCCGCGCTTGGTAACCATCACCCGCGAAGCAATCACCAGACCCGCAGCCGTGGTCATTTTACCACGTTCTGTCGGGTGCATCTCTTTCAGGCGCATGCCACCGACATAACGCTCAATTTCTTTCAGGTACTGGGTAATCGGGTGGCCAGTAAGATACAAGCCCAACGTTTCACGTTCACCGTCCAGTACCACTTGCTCAGGCCACGGAATTACGCTGGCATAGGACTGTTCGACCTGCTCCGGCTCATCTGCCAGCACACCGAACATATCCACCTGGCCGATAGCCTCGGCTTTCGCGTGTTGATCAGCAGCTTTCAACGCATCGGGCAGCGCATTCATAAGTGCTGCCCGGTGTGGCCCAAGGCGGTCAAACGCCCCGGACATCACTAATTTTTCAAGGATGCGTTTATTGAGTTTTTTAACGTCAGCACGCGCACAGAGGTCGAACAATTCGCGGAAATATCCGCCTTCGTTACGCGCCTCAATTATCGCTTCGATTGGACCTTCACCAACACCTTTAATCGCGCCAATGCCATACACAATTTCTCCGTCGTCATTCACGTGGAAATGGTACAGCCCGGAGTTAATATCCGGTGGCAGTATTTTCAGGCCCATGCGCCAGCATTCATCCACAAGGCCAACAATTTTCTCTGTGTTATCCATATCCGCAGTCATTACTGCGGCCATAAATTCTGCAGGATAGTGCGCTTTTAACCACAGAGTCTGGTATGAAACCAGCGCATAAGCTGCGGAGTGAGATTTGTTAAATCCATAACCGGCAAATTTCTCTACCAGGTCAAAGATTTTAATGGCCAGTTCGCCATCAACGCCACGAGACTTCGCGCCATCTTCAAAACCACCACGTTGCTTCGCCATTTCGACCGGGTTCTTTTTACCCATCGCACGACGCAACATATCCGCGCCGCCTAGCGAATAACCCGCCAGCACCTGCGCAATCTGCATAACCTGTTCCTGGTACAGGATGATGCCGTAAGTCGGCTCCAGCACAGGTTTCAGGCTTTCATGCTGCCATTGTATATCCGGATAAGAGATCGCTTCTCGCCCATGCTTACGGTCGATAAAGTTATCTACCATGCCTGATTGCAACGGGCCTGGACGGAAAAGTGCTACCAACGCGATCATATCTTCGAAGCAGTCCGGTTGCAGACGCTTAATCAGATCTTTCATGCCGCGGGATTCAAGCTGGAAGACCGCAGTGGTTTCCGAGCGTTGCAGCATGTCGAAGCTTTTCTTGTCGTCGAGCGGAATAGCGGCGATATCAATCGGCTCTAAACCCTGCTTTTCCCGACGCGGGTTAATCATCTTCAACGCCCAGTCGATGATCGTCAGTGTACGCAAACCGAGGAAGTCGAACTTCACCAGGCCTGCATATTCCACATCGTTTTTATCAAACTGGGTGACCGGGTTTTGTCCCTGATCGTCACAATAAAGTGGTGCAAAATCGGTAATTTTTGTGGGTGCAATGACCACACCACCGGCGTGTTTGCCGGCGTTACGCGTCACACCTTCAAGTTTGCGCGCCATGTCGATCAGCGCTTTAACTTCTTCGTCAGCCTCATAAATTTCAGGAAGCTGCGGCTCGGCCTCGAAGGCTTTCGCAAGCGTCATCCCTGGATCTGGCGGGATAAGCTTGGAAATACGATCGACAAAACCGTAAGGATGCCCCAGTACACGACCCACATCGCGGATAACCGCTTTTGCCGCCATTGTACCGAAGGTGATGATCTGTGATACCGCTTCGCGTCCGTACATTTCTGCCACGTGATCGATAACCCGGTCACGTTTTTCCATACAGAAGTCGATATCGAAGTCAGGCATCGAAACACGTTCCGGGTTAAGGAAACGTTCGAAAAGCAGATCAAACTCCAGAGGATCGAGATCGGTAATTTTCAGTGCGTAAGCGACCAGTGAACCCGCACCAGAACCACGACCCGGCCCAACCGGCACGCCGTTATCTTTCGACCATTGGATAAATTCCATTACGATCAGGAAGTAACCAGGGAACCCCATCTGGTTGATAACTTTAAGTTCGATTTCCAGACGTTCGTCATAAGGCGGTCTTTTTGCTGCGCGTTCTTCAGGATCCTTGAATAAGAATTCAAGACGATCTTCTAGCCCTTCCCTGGATTTCATCACCAGGAAATCTTCTGTCGACATTTCGCCGGTTGGGAATTGTGGCAGGAAGTACTCGCCGAGGCGTACCGTGACATTACAACGCTTGGCGATTTCTACACTGTTTTCCAGCGCTTCCGGGATATCGGAAAACAGCTCACACATCTCTTCTTCAGTGCGCAAATATTGCTGCGAAGAGTAGTTGCGTGGGCGTTTCGGGTCATCAAGTGTAAAGCCATCATGAATCGCGACACGGATTTCGTGGGCATCAAAGTCTGTGGTTTCGATAAACCTGACATCGTTGGTCGCCACCACCGGCAAACCCCGTTCATCAGCAAGAGCTACTGCAGCATGCAAATAGCTTTCTTCATCGGGACGACCGGTACGAATCAGCTCCAGATAGAAGCGATCGGCAAAATACTGCTGGTAAAATTCCAGGCACTGATCAAGCTGTGCCGTATTTCCACGCAACAAGTTTTTGCCAATATCCCCCATGCGCCCACCAGAGAGCAGGATCAGCCCTTCGTTGAGTTCGGCAAGCCAGCTTCGGTCAACAATCGGGCCCGCAGCGCCATACCCACGCTGGTAGGCTTTTGAAATTAGCAGAGTAAGGTTTTGATAACCGGCATTATCGCTGGCGAGAACGGTTAGATGGCTGAGCTCATCACCTAACAACTCATTGGCTACGTTAAAATCAGCCCCGATGATCGGCTTGAGCCCTGCGCCATGGGCAGCACCATAGAATTTCACCAACCCGCAAAGGTTCGTAAAATCAGTGATTGCGATTGCTGGCATCCCCATCGCCGCGGCTTTCTTCACCAGCGGAGCGGTTTTTGCCAGGCCATCAACCATAGAGTAGTCGCTGTGCACCCGAAGGTGTACGAAACGTGGTTCAGCCATTTCTCATTCCGTTTAGATGTGTAACGTACGTCCGCAAATCAGGACGCCAGTCCGAGAGCGCGTTTGACCGGAGCAAAACTACGGCGATGATGTTCAGTAGCACCATGCTCTGCCAACTTTTCCAGATGAAAAGCGGTAGGGTAACCCTTGTGTTGGGCAAAACCGTATTGCGGATAACAGAGATCGAGCTCTGTCATTTCACGATCGCGCGTCACTTTGGCAATTATTGACGCCGCGCTAATTTCTGCAACCCGGCTGTCACCTTTAACTACCGCCAGTGAAGGCATCGGTAGCGCCGGGCAGCGGTTGCCATCAATCAGCACATATTCAGGCACCACCGTAAGACCCGCAACGGCACGTTGCATCGCTAACATGGTGGCATGCAGTATGTTTAATTGATCAATCTCTTCCGGCTCAGCACGGCCAAGACTCCAGGCCAGCGCTTTTTCTGTAATTTCGTCATACAGAGCCAGACGGCGTTTTTCTGATAATTTTTTAGAATCAGCCAGGCCGACAATGGGATTGAGAGGATCAAGAATCACCGCAGCAGTGACAACCGCGCCAACTAACGGGCCACGACCCACTTCATCAACACCCGCAACCAGATGCGTATGAGGGTAAATAAATTCAATCATTGTGCAAGCTCCAGCACAGCATCTGCTGCCTGTTCATCGGCATTACAACGAATCTGCTGATGTAATTCACGGAAGGCGTCGTGCATTTGGTGGCTTTGAGCGCCGTCTTCAAGCAACGGAGCAAGTACCTGCGCAAGTGCGTGTGGCTCACACTCTTCCTGCAACAATTCTTTTACGAGTTCACGGCCCGCCAGCAAATTCGGCAGTGAAACATAATCAGTTTTTACCAGACGCTTCGCCAGCCAGAAAGTAAATGGCTTCATTCGATAACCGACGACCATTGGGCATTTGGCCAACATGCACTCAAGTGCCGCAGTGCCTGAGGCCAGTAACGCGGCGTCACTTGCAACCATGGCCTCACGCCCTTGCCCATTGAGCAAATGCATAGTCAGATCTGGAGCAACTTCTGCTTTGATACGCTCAAATTGTTCGCGGCGCTTAGCGTTCACCAGCGGTACAACAATTTCCAGACCTGGAAAACGTTCACGCAGCAAAAGTGCAGTTTTGAGGAAATCAGCACTGAGCATTTCAACTTCTGCCCCACGACTACCTGGAAGTAACGCCAGGCATTTAGCATCAGGGGAAATACCTAAAGTCGCGCGTGCGGCATTTTTATCGGGATCGAGTGGCATGGCATCAGCCATGGTATGACCGATAAAGCGGCACGGGACGTTAAACTTATCGTAAAACGCTTTTTCGAAAGGCAGAAATGCGAGCACTAAATCCGTTGCTCTGCCTATTTTGAAAACACGTTTTTGGCGCCACGCCCAAACGGAGGGACTGACGTAATGAATGGTGCGAATACCTTGTTTTTTAAGATTGCCTTCCAGAGTGATGTTAAAGTCCGGCGCATCGATACCGACAAAAACATCAGGCTGCAATTCAGTAAAACGGCGCGTCAGATCGGCACGAATATGGAGTAATCGACGCAGGCGCCCGAGTACTTCAACAATACCCATCACAGCCAGTTCTTCCATCTCATACCAGGCTTCGCAGCCTTCGGCTTGCATCAATGGCCCAGCGACACCCACAAAGCGGGCATCAGGAACCCGAGCTTTCAACGCTCGAATCAGACCCGCACCAAGAATATCGCCGGAAGTTTCTCCGGCGACCAGGGCAATCGTAAGCGGACGACCAGGTTTCATTTAGCGAATCAGACCACGCGTTGAACGAGCAAAGAATTCAACAAATGCGTTCACTTCTGGATGTTGCTCGGCAATTTGAGCAATTTCAGGCTTAGCTTCTTCGAAGGTTTTCCCGCTGCGGTAGAGAATTTTATACGCGTTACGAACCGCATGGATTGCTTCTCTGCTGAAGCCACGGCGTTTGAGCCCTTCGATATTAACGCCAAACGGCGTCGCGTGGTTGCCCTGCGCAATAACATATGGCGGAACATCTTGTGCCACACCGGAACAACCACCCACCATCACGTGCGCACCAATAATACAGAACTGGTGAACCGCGGTCATGCCGCCGATAATTGCGAAATCATCAACGGAAACATGGCCAGCAAGTGTTGCGTTATTTGCGAGGATACAGCGATTACCAACCGTGCAATCATGCGCCACATGGGCGTTAATCATCAGTAAGTTATCACTGCCCACCTTCGTCAAACCACCGCCCTGTTCTGTTCCACGATGGATGGTGACGCTTTCGCGAATGCGGTTGCGGTCGCCAATCTCCACACGAGTCGGTTCACCAGCATATTTAAGATCCTGGTTAACTTCACCAATGGATGCGAACTGATAAATCTCGTTATCACGGCCAATAGTCGTATGACCATTTACCACAACATGAGATTTCAGAACGGTACCGTCACCTATCTCAACATGCGGACCAACAATACAAAACGGACCAATATGGACGTTAGCACCAATGACGGCACCGTCTTCCACAATGGCGGATGGATGAATAAAGGCGGATTTATCAATCACGTATTAACTCTCCCGGCTGCGGGCACACATCATCGTTGCTTCGCAGACAATTTTACCGTCAACAGTTGCCACGCCTTTGAAGCGCGTCAGACCACGGCGGGTTTTCTCGAAAGTAACTTCCATGACCATCTGGTCACCAGGCACAACTGGGCGTTTGAAGCGCGCTTCATCGATACCAGCAAAGTAATAAAGCTCACCAGGTTCCAGTTTGCCTACGCTTTTAAACGCAAGAATACCGGTGGCTTGCGCCATCGCTTCAAGAATCAAAACACCTGGGAAAATCGGTTTACCAGGGAAGTGGCCCTGGAAAAACGGCTCGTTTACTGAGACATTTTTTACTGCACGTAAAAAACGGCCTTCTTCAAAATCCAGCACGCGGTCTACCAGTAAGAACGGGTAACGGTGCGGCAGAAGTTCTAAAATCTCTTCGATGTGCAGAGTATGAGTGTCGGTAGTCAAGATACTCTTCCTGTCTAAATGTACCAAATGACAATAATAACACGGCCTGCGACTATCTCAGGATAGCTAGCAGGCCGCAAATCAGTAAGCACTAACGCGTCTTGGGCGGGTGACTTTTAGTCTTGTTGATTGATTTTTTTCTCAACGGATTTCAAGCGTTTGCTGAACTCGTCAATATTCATCACCAACGCGGCTGTTTTGCGCCACACTTTGTTCGGCTGTAATGGAATACCCGAGGAATAAACCCCTGGTTCTGTGATAGGGCGCATAACCATGCCCATTCCAGTCACGGTGACTTTATCGCAGATTTCCATATGACCATTGATAACACTGGCACCGCCAATCATGCAGTAACGGCCAATTTTCAGGCTGCCTGCCATGATCACACCGCCAGCAACAGCAGTATTGTCGCCAATCACAACGTTATGTGCAATCTGGCATTGATTATCAATGATAACACCATTGCCAATAATCGTGTCGTCCAGTGCACCACGGTCAATTGTTGTACATGCACCAATTTCAACACGATCGCCAATGATCACTCGGCCAAGCTGAGGGATCTTCACCCAGTTTCCGCGATCGTTAGCGTAGCCAAAACCATCAGAACCAATGACGGTACCGGACTGAACCAGGCACTGTTCACCCATCTGAATTTCGTGGTAAATCGACACATTTGCCCACAGGCGAGTGCCCGCACCAATGCTGGTGTTTTTACCCACGAAGCAGCCAGGGCCAATCACGACGTTATCACCCAGCACTACGCCAGATTCGATAACCGCGTTAGCGCCTATAGCGACGTTATTACCCAACGTCGCAGTAGCATCAACAACCGCGCTTGGCGCGATGTTTTGTGCAGGTTGCGGCGTTGAATCAAGAATTTGCGCCATGCGAGCATAAGTCAGGTAGGGATTCTTCACTACCAGGGCTGCGCTATGTGCGAAAGGAAGATCGGCTTCAGTCATAACGACGGCAGAAGCCTGGCAAACAGCCAATTGCTCACGATAACGAGGGTTAACCATGAACGTAATTTGGCCAGCCTGGGCCGTTTGCATAGATGCAACGCCGGTGATGACGAGTTCGCCATCACCGTGCAATTCTGCATCCAACTGCTGGGCTAAATCAGCCAGTCGAATTGAAGACATTACTTATTTAACCTGTTTCAGAACATCTGAAGTGATATCTTTTACACTGCTGCCTGCATAAGCAACGGTGTTAGTATCCAGCACGACATCGTAACCTTTGTCGTCAGCAACTTTCTTCACTGCGCTCTGAATACGAGTAACCAGTTTGCCACGTTCTTCGTTAGAACGACGGTTACGGTCTTGTTCAAAAGCCTGAGCTTTGGTCTGGAACTGCTGGCGTTGAGCCATCAGGTCTTTTTCCATTTTGCTACGGTCAGCAGCTTTCATGGTAGAACCATCACGTTGCAGCTTTTGCATTTTGGATTGCAGATCGCCTTCCATATTCTGCAATTCGCTCGCGCGGCCTTTAAACTCGTTTTCCAAAGTTTTGGACACACCGGTGCTCTGCGCAACCTGTTGGAACAGATTACCCATGTTTACTACAGCAATGCTGTCTGCAGCCTGAACACTGGCTGATGCAGCCATAGCGATGCCAAGACCTGCGGCAAATAACCACTTTTTCACAATTAACTCCTTACCATCCCGTATGTGTCCTGAGACACTCTTTTTGCGCGTGCCAGTTCTGCATTTAGCGAACTGGCATCAACGCGACACTGCTTATCCGCATTCCTTTGCGCAAAACAATTACCAGGTTTTACCAATGTTAAACTGGAACTGTTCCGCTTTGTCACCTTCATATTTCTTGAACGGTTGGGCATAAGAGAAGACCAACGGCCCTAACGGTGACATCCATTGCAATGCAATACCTGCTGACATACGAATGTTGCTTGGGTCACTATAATCCGGAATCCCATCCGCACCATATTTCTCATTGTCCCAATTTGTATCCCAAACGGTACCCATATCCATGAACAGTGATGTACGAACTGAGTTCGCGTACTTCTCGCTCAGGAATGGCGTTGGCGTGATAAGTTCTAAACTTGCCACGGCCATTGCGTTACCACCGACTGCATCGTCGGATGAGCAAACCCCACCAGCCTGGTCACAGTTATCATTTCCTGGGCCACCAATATAGACCGCTTTCGGACCAATGTTGTTGGACTGGAAGCCACGCACCGTACTGGAACCACCGGCATAGAAGTTTTCATAGAACGGCATTTCTTTGCCGCTCAAACCATCACCGTAACCAATACGAGTACGACCTAACATAACCCAGGTATGATCATCATCAATTGGGAAGTAGCTTGCCGTATCCAGCGTCACTTTGTAGAACTCGTTGTCAGAGCCCGGTACGGTCACTTTACCGTTAAGGTTTACACGCGAGCCTTCGGTTGGGAAGTAACCACGGTCAAGTTTGTTATATGTCCAACCGTAGTTTACCGTGAAGTCATCTGCCGCGAAGCCATTGTCAGTCGACGTTGTACCCGTTGTTTGACCCATGGAGTCCAGATAACGCCACATCGCAACCTGCGGTTGCATGTTGGACAGGTCGTTATGCACATAACCCATACCCAAACGCAACGTGTTGTTTTCATTAACCGGGAAGCCAAGGGTACCGTCTACACCGTAACTTTTGTTGGTGTAGTCGGAAAGATCCGCGTCATCTGCTTTAAAGTCGTTATAGAAGACACGACCGCCAAGACTCACACCGTCAACTGTAAAGTATGGATCGGTTAACGACAATTCAGCATATGTCTGATAATCGTTTTTGGTACCGTTGATACCAACAGAGTAACCCGTCCCTAACCAGTTATCCTGCTGGACACCGACCTGGAAGCTGATACCACTTTCAGTACCGTAACCAATACCGAAGTTGAAGCTACCGGTATTACGCTCTTTAACTTTGTACACCACATCAACCTGATCAGGGCTACCTGAAACACGCTGCGTGTCGACATCGACGGTTTCGAAGTATCCAAGACGGTTCAGACGATCTTTGCCTGAGTCGACAAGGTCGCTGCCCAGCCAGGTTCCTTCCATTTGGCGCATTTCGCGACGCAGGACAGAATCTTTACTGGTGTCGTTGCCTTCAAAGCGAATTTTACGTACGTAGTAACGGTTTCCGGAATCAACGTTTACATGCAGTTTAACTGTCTTATCTGCATCATTGATTTCTGGCTGCGTTTGCACACGCGGATAGGCGTAACCATAACGACCCAACAATTTCTTGATGTCGTCTTCCATTTTGGTCACTTTAGTACCGTTATACAGCTCGCCCGGCTTGAGTTTAGTCAGCGTCTCAATTTCCGCAGAGTGCCCAGCCAGGTTACCGCTTACCGTCACACCAGCGATCTTGTACTGCTCGCCTTCGGTCACGTTGATGGTAACGTAAATGCTTTTCTTATCAGGCGTCAGGCTGACCTGTGTGGAATCGATATTAAAGCGCGCGTAACCACGATCAAGGTAGTAACTGCGCAAAGTTTCGAGGTCACCGGCAAGCTTCTGCTTCTGATATTTACGATCGCCCACCACGTTCCACCACGGCACTTCATCACGCAGTTGGAAATGCGAAATAAGTTCGTCAGTCGTAAACGCATGGTTGCCTACGATGTTGATTTGCTGAATTTTGGCCGAAACGCCTTCCTGGAATACCAGTTTCAGGTCAACACGGTTACGCGGCAGTGGCGTAACAACGGCTTTCACGCTGGCACTGTACTTACCAACGCTGTAATAGAAATCTTCCAGCCCTTTTTCGATATCAGCCAGAGTGGTTCTGTCCAGTGATTCGCCAACACGCACGCCAGAAGCCTCGAGGTTCTGTTTAAGCATGTCGTCCTTCACGGACTTGTTACCAGAGAAAGTAATACTTGCGATTGTCGGGCGTTCTTTCACCTGAACAACCAACGTTTCACCATCACGCAGTACCCGAACATCTTCGAAGTTCCCGGTAGCGAAAAGTGAACGGATAGTATTACTGATATCCTCGTCAGAGACGGTGTCGCCTACACGAACCGGCATGCTGAGGAGGGCCGCACCGACGGCGACTCGCTGCAGGCCTTCGAAATGAATGTCCTTCACCACGAACCCGTCTGCACCGTATACGGTGGCGCTGCTAAACAGCAGCGACGCTATGAGCAACTTTTTCATCGCCATCGTTGTTATGCGTTCTTCCTAACCTACTCTCTAAAACCGAGAGAAATCATTGAAAAGTGCAAGCCCCATCAACAGCACCAGCAATATAGAGCCAATGCGGTAACTAAAGTCTTGAACTCGCTCGGAAACCGGCCCACCCTTCAGCTTTTCAATCGCCAAAAAGAGCAGATGCCCCCCGTCCAAGACGGGTAACGGAAACAGGTTGATAATCCCCAGATTGACGCTAATTAACGCCAGGAACATCAGATAGTAAATCAACCCAGATTCCGCTGACATACCTGCCCCTTGAGCTATGGAAATTGGCCCACTGAGGTTATTCAGCTTGATGTCACCGGTTATTAATTTCCCCAGCATGTTGACTGTAAGCTTCATCAGTTGCCAGGTTTTATCCGTGGCTTCCGCAACAGCAGCAAACGGCCCATACTGGCGTACTGTTTTATACTCATCCGGTAGCGGGATAACCTTTGGTACCACACCCGCAAACCCTTCAGCCTTTGCTTTACCCGGTTTTGTATCCGGTATCAGCGTTAAAGACAAGAGCGCCCCTTGTCTTTCTATTTCTAGCTCCAGTGGGTGACCTGGATTGTCACGCACCTGACTAACAAATTCTGTCCACTGAGTGAGTGCCGCACCGCTGACTTTAACGATCCTGTCTCCAGCTTGCAAACCCGCTTTGTTTGCTGCGGAATCTGGCTGCACTTCTTGTAATACCGTTTCAATTTGTGGACGGCGAGGCCCGATGCCCAAGGACGAAATCGGATCCTGCTTTTCTGGTTCAAACTGCCAGTGGCGCAAATTCAGCGTTTTCTCAGTACGTAAATTTGACCCCAGAGGAGCCAGTGTTACCTTCGTGCTGTCATTGCCAATTTTCGCCATCAGCTCGAGTTGAACTGATTCCCAATCAGGCGTTTCGATGCCGTCAATCGCTTTAAGTTCCATTCCTGGTGCAATTTGTGCTTCTGCCGCTATCGAGTTGGGCATTACTTCACCAACAACCGGCCGAACACCAGGGACACCGATAATAAATACCAGCCAATAGGCAAACACAGCGAAGATAAAGTTGGCAATCGGACCGGCCGCAATAATTGCGGCTCGTTGAGAAACGGTTTTGTTATTAAAAGCATAATGACGTAGTTCCGGACTCACCGGCTCAACACGTTCATCCAGCATTTTAACGTAGCCGCCCAGAGGAATCAGGGCAATGACGAATTCGGTGCCGTGACGATCGGTACGACGCCAGAGCGCTTTACCAAAACCAATGGAAAAGCGCTCAACTTTGACACCACAGCGGCGAGCAACCCAAAAATGGCCGAACTCATGCACGGTAATTAACACACCCAGTGCAACGATAAATGCAGCCAAATTCCAGAGTAAGCTCAGCATATAACCTTCCGTTAAATCGTCCTGAATACCAGCAATAACAGACAGGCAAAGACCGGTACTGCTGCTGTGAGGCTATCAATGCGGTCAAGGATACCACCATGACCGGGGATCAAGTGACCGCTATCTTTAATCCCTGCTTCACGCTTGAACATACTTTCAGTTAAATCGCCCAGCACTGAAGCCAGCGCAGCGACGACCGAACAGGTCAACAGGATAGCCGGAGCCACGTCCAGATTCGCCCACATGCCAAACAGCAAGGAGATAATCGCAGAAGTGAACAATCCACCAAAGAAACCCTGCCATGTTTTGCCCGGTGAGACTTTCGGAGCCAGTTTATGTTTACCAAACATTTTGCCAAACATATACGCGCCGGAATCCGCACCCCAGACCAGAACCATCACATACAACAACCAAATTGAGCCGGTGTAATGGTTGCTATCGTAATGCCAGTTACGCAGTACAATCATGCCCCAGAAAAACGGCACGATCGTCAACACACCAAATACCAGACGCAGTGTTTTTGAATTGCGCCAGATTGATGCAGAGCCTGGATAGAACAACACCAGTAGCAATGCAGCAAACCACCAGGCAAGTGATGCCCAGAGTGAGGCCTCAATCAGCGGTATGTGAACCGTACGCTGGTATTCAGGCAATGCAAACAACATCAGAGCCAATAACAGACCGCACAGCACTGCAAGCCATACACGTTGTGAACGCGCTTTAAAGCCTGCCAGTTGCCCCCATTCCCAAGCGGCGAGCATACAGACCACCAGGGTGGTAATAGCAAATCCTACAGGTGGGAGCCAAAATAACGCGGCAATAACCACCGGGATTAAAATAAACGCAGAAAGCAGACGATACTTCAGCAAAGGTGACCCCCAACAGGCTTACTCACCACCAGGTGCCGTGCCGCCAAAACGACGCTCTCGATTTGCAAAAGCATGTAGTGCACCTTCAAAGTCTTGTTCATCGAAATCAGGCCAAAGAACATCTGTGAAATAAAGTTCTGCATAGGCAATCTGCCAAATCAGAAAGTTACTGATACGATGCTCTCCCCCTGTCCTAATTACTAAATCTACGGGAGCCAGTTCATTCATGCAGATTTGCTGACTTAGCATCTCTTCATCAATCTGGTCTGGACGCAATAAGCCTTCCTGTACCTGTTCGGCAAGATGCCGCACTCCCTGAATAATATCCCAACGTCCACCATAATTCGCGGCGATATTGAGAGTCAAACCGGTATTGGTACTGGTGAGAGCTTCGGCTTTGTTAATACGTTCTTGCAGGCGAGCATTGAATCGACTGGTATCACCAATAATTCGTAGACGGACATTGTGACGATGTAAACTTTTGACTTCACTGTCTAAAGCCCACACAAATAACTCCATCAACGCGCTGACTTCTTGAGCCGGGCGATTCCAGTTTTCACTACTGAAGGCATAAAGTGTAAGCGCATCAATACCGTTATTTGCTGCAAAACTTACAGCTCGGCGTACAGATTTCGCACCCGCTTTATGACCAGAAATCCTCATCTTCCCCTGTCGTTTAGCCCAGCGTCCGTTACCGTCCATAATGATGGCAACATGACGAGCGCCATGGTCAGATTGTGATTCGCTTAATTGTTGGTTTGCAGACAACATAAGACGTAATTATTCCCAGATAAGGACTAAGCGGTACTCAGAATGATTTCAGCTTCTACATAAAAAAGCCGTGCTATAACACGGCTTACCTATCGTTCAGTCAGAAATTTTCGACCAAAAGATGGCGCAGACTATATCACTGAAGCACAAAGCTAACAAATGGAGGTACATCGGCTGAATAAATAATCATCGGGACGCGATACGTGTCACCAGATTTCGGGCAACCTCGCGCGCTTTCGCATCCACAGCAATCACATCGTCAACACTCTTTGGCTCCGTCAAATCAACACTATCCAATACGGCTCTGTTCAGGGAGGCAATCTCTGTGAATCGCAGTTGTTCGCGTAAGAAGGCTTCAACAACCACTTCATTCGCCGCATTCAGCACGGTGGTTGCGGCCTGCCCCTGCTCAAATGCATCCATCGCTAATTTCAGACACGGATAGCGATCATAGTCTGGTTCCATAAACGTGAAAGTGCCAATTTTACAAAAATCGAGCGGCTCAACACCTGATACGACTCGCTCTGGAAACGCCATTGCATGTGCGATTGGCGTCCGCATATCTGGGGCGCCTAACTGTGCCAGCACGCTGCCATCACGGTAGCGAACCATCGAATGGATAACCGATTGCGGATGTATCAGGACTTCCATTTGCTTCGCTGAAGCATTAAATAGCCAGCGAGCTTCAATATATTCGAGACCTTTATTCATCATAGTGGCTGAATCGACAGAGATTTTACGCCCCATCGACCAGTTCGGATGACTACATGCCTGGTCTGGCGTCATCGCCGCCAAATCACCTAATGCGGTCTCACGAAAAGGGCCACCTGACCCAGTAAGGATAATGGACGAAACGCCATTACTCTCAAGTTCAGCGTACCCAAGATTCTGTTGGATGGGTTCTGGTAAACTCTGAAAAATCGCGTTGTGTTCACTGTCGATAGGCAGCAACTGAGCGTGACTTCGCTGGACCGCATCCATAAAAAGACGCCCACAGGTGACTAATGACTCTTTGTTTGCCAGTAGAACCTGTTTACCTGCAGCAATAGCCGCAAGTGTAGGCAACAGCCCTGCAGCCCCCACAATCGCCGCCATAACCTGATTAACTTCATCCAGCGCCGCCATTTCACAAGCTGCTTGCTGCCCTGCCAGGACTTCGGTGCGACTCCCCTGCTCTTTCAGCAGACGACGCAATTCCCCGGCAGACACTTCGTCATCCATCACTGCCCAACGAGGCTTGAACTCCAGGCATTGCTCAGCCATTCGTGCGACATTTTTCCCGGCAACCAATGCCGTGACGGAAAACGTATCAGGATTATGACGAACAACGCTAAGGGTACTGGTACCGATAGATCCGGTAGAGCCAAGAATGGTCAGTTGCTTCATAAGACGCTCTGGAATTTTAGTATGAATAATCAGATAAAAAGTTTAACGCGCATAAAAACAAAACGCCGTAAACAATAACTGCGACGTTAGCCACAGCCTGCGTACGGCGTTTGATCCGTCATATTAACGGATTAGAACTGCATCAACTCAGCTTCTTTCTCAGCCAGGGCAGCATCTACTTTCTTGATAGCAGCATCAGTCATTTTCTGAACGTCATCCTGGGAGCGACGATCGTCATCTTCACTGATTTCTTTATCTTTCAGCAGGTTTTTAACTTTGTCGTTAGCATCACGACGAACGTTACGAACCGCAACACGTGCGCCTTCAGCTTCGCCACGTACAATTTTGATCAAGTCTTTACGACGTTCTTCAGTCAGCGCAGGCAGTGGAACACGAATGTCAGTACCTGCAGAGCTTGGGTTCAGACCCAGGTCAGAAGTCATAATCGCTTTCTCAACGGCCTGGCTCAAAGAACGGTCAAACACGTTGATTTTCAGAGTGCGTGAATCTTCAACCGTGACACTTGCCAGCTGGCGCAGTGGGGTTGGCGTTCCGTAATATTCCACAATGATCCCGTCCAGCAGGGACGGAGAGGCGCGGCCAGTACGGATTTTACTGATTTGGGTTTTGAATGCTTCTACGCATTTTTCCATACGCACTTCGGCATCTTTTCTGATATCGCTAATCACGTTACGAATCCTTGAAAACTGGTTTAGGGCAGACCACACTTCACGCCGCGATGCAGACGCTGCGAGCTAAGTATAGCCCTGTTTATTCATGGCGCCCGTTGGGGTTGCCTGTTACTCAAACTGTTCAGAGTATTTGAAACTGAATATTACCCTGATTAAGCATCGACTGAAATTAATCAGTGATTAATGTGCCTTCTTTTTCACCCATAACCACACGACGTAATGCGCCAGGCTTGTTCATATTGAAAACACGAATTGGCAATTTGTGGTCACGAGCCAGGGTAAACGCTGCCAGATCCATTACTTTCAGCTCTTTATCCAGCACTTCAGTGTAAGTCAGTTGCTCATAAAGCGTTGCGGTAGGATCTTTCACCGGATCGGCAGTAAATACGCCATCAACTTTAGTGGCTTTTAATACGACGTCGGCTTCGATTTCAATCCCGCGCAGGCACGCTGCGGAATCTGTGGTGAAGAACGGGTTACCCGTACCAGCAGCCAGGATAACTACGCGGTTATTTCGCAGCAAGCTGATTGCTTCTGCCCAGCTGTAGTTATCACACACGCCATTCAATGGAATAGCGGACATCAGGCGAGCGTTCACATAGGCGCGATGGAGAGCATCACGCATTGCCAGACCGTTCATGACAGTAGCCAGCATGCCCATGTGGTCGCCCACAACACGGTTCATGCCTGCTTTCGCAAGGCCTGCACCACGGAATAAGTTGCCACCACCAATCACCACCCCGACCTGAATGCCCAATTCAACCAGCTCTTTAATTTCCTGAGCCATACGATCAAGGATGCTAGCATCAATACCGAAGCCTTCGGTACCTTGCAGAGCTTCGCCGCTTAGCTTGAGCAGAATGCGTTTGTAGACAGGTTTTGCATTGGTAGCCATGATTCTTTCCTGGGAACAGTCAACGAATGGGGATGGTTAATTCAGGCGACATTGTGTCGCATATCAGCAAGTTCTGTATCAGAGCAGACTGATTTTTAAAGCCAGATAAAAAGGAACCGCCAATTGGCGGCTCCCTTTAAAAATTAAGACTGCTTGGACATTGCAGCAACTTCTGCTGCGAAGTCAGTCTCAACTTTCTGGATGCCTTCGCCCACTTCAAAGCGGATGAAGCCAGTAACGTCAGCATTGTGCTCTTTCAGCAGCTGCGCAACAGTTTTGCTTGGGTCGATTACGAAAGGTTGACCAGTCAGAGAAACTTCACCGGTGAATTTCTTCATGCGGCCTTCAACCATTTTCTCTGCGATTTCTTTCGGCTTACCAGACTGCATAGCGATGTCCAGCTGAACCTGGTACTCTTTCTCAACAACTTCAGCAGACACGTCTTCTGGCTTAACGAATTCTGGTTTGCTTGCAGCAACATGCATAGCGATTTGCTTAACCAGTTCTTCGTCAGCGCCTTTAGCAGCAACAACAACACCGATGCGAGCACCGTGCAGGTAGCTACCCAGAACATCGCCTTCCAGAACAGCAACACGACGAATGTTGATGTTCTCACCGATTTTAGCAACCAGTGCAACACGCTCTTCTTCGAACTGTGCTTTCAGCACTTCGATGTCAGTAACTTTGCCTGCAGCAGCAGCGTCCAGTACTTTGTCAGCAAATGCCTGGAAACCACCATCTTTAGCAACGAAGTCAGTCTGGCAGTTAACTTCCAGAATCACAGCATAGCCGTCTGCAATTTTAGTTTTGATCACGCCGTCAGCAGCTACGTTGCCTGCTTTTTTAGCTGCTTTGATCGCACCAGACTTACGCATGTTTTCGATTGCCAGCTCGATGTCGCCATTAGCTTCAGTCAGTGCTTTTTTGCAATCCATCATGCCTGCGCCAGTACGCTCACGCAGTTCTTTTACCAGAGCAGCAGTAATATCAGCCATTCTAAAATCCTCGGTTATCTCGTAGAGAGAGATAAGCCCTGGTCCACGGAACAGACGAACCCTGGCTCAAAATAAAAAGGGGGCCTGAGACAGGCCCCCTAACCAAACTATTCAATACCTGGTTAATAAGGGCTCAAATAAGAGCGAACCTTATTATTCAGCTTCTACGAAGCTTTCTTCTGCCTGAGAAGCCAGATCCTGAGAACGGCCTTCACGAACGGTAGCAGCTACAGCACCCAGGTACAGGGTTACAGCACGGATTGCATCGTCGTTACCAGGGATAACGAAATCAACGCCATCTGGATCGGAGTTAGTATCAACGATAGAGAATACTGGGATACCCAGGTTGTTCGCTTCTTTGATTGCAATGTGTTCGTGATCAGCGTCGATTACAAACAGAGCATCCGGCAGACCGCCCATATCTTTGATACCGCCCAGGCTGTTTTCTAACTTCTCCAGCTCACGGGTACGCATCAGTGCTTCTTTTTTGGTCAGCTTGTCGAAGGTACCGTCTTGGGACTGGATTTCCAGATCTTTCAGACGTTTGATGGACTGACGAACGGTTTTCCAGTTAGTCAGCATACCGCCCAACCAGCGATGGTTCACGAAGAACTGATCGCAGCTCAGAGCAGCGTCTTTTACTGGTTCGCTTGCTGCGCGCTTAGTACCAACGAAAAGGATTTTGCCTTTACGAGAAGAGATCTTGCTCAGTTCAGCCAAAGCTTCGTTGAACATAGGTACAGTTTTTTCAAGGTTGATGATGTGAACTTTGTTACGAGCGCCGAAGATGAAAGGCTTCATTTTCGGGTTCCAGTAACGGGTTTGGTGACCGAAGTGAACACCAGCCTTGAGCATGTCGCGCATGGAAACAGTTGCCATGTTTAAAACCTCTATATAAAAGTATGGGGTTAAGCCTCCACGTATCCCATATTACCGACCCCAAAGGGCACCCCGGAATATGTGTCGATACGTGTGTGTTATTTACACAAAGTGAGAGTGTTGGCTGTATCCGAAAAATCGGAATACAAGTCCGGCGCGCTTTATACCATAAAACAGACCCAGACACCAATAGTTGTTAGCAGAAAGCGTGTTCACCTATTCTCGATTTGGCACCGATCGCACGCCCTGATAACATTGCCATACACTTGCTTAATTATTGTCGATATTGACGACACCTGCGGATCGAATGAATGGCTATCTCAATTAAAACCCCAGAAGAAATTGAAAAAATGCGCGTTGCGGGCAGACTTGCCGCTGAAGTGCTGGAAATGATTGAACCTCACGTACAACCCGGCGTCAGCACTGGCGAGTTGGATCGTATTTGCAACGATTACATCGTTAACAATCAACAGGCGATTTCAGCCTGCCTGGGCTACCACGGTTTCCCAAAATCAGTGTGCATTTCTATCAATGAAGTCGTCTGCCACGGCATACCTGACGAAACTAAAATCTTGAAAGATGGCGATATCGTCAACATCGACGTTACCGTCATCAAAGACGAATACCACGGTGACACTTCAAAAATGTTCATCGTTGGCAAGCCAACAATTCTGGGCGAGCGCCTGTGCCGAGTCACGCAAGAAAGCCTGTATTTGTCGCTGCGCATGGTAAAACCAGGCATTCGCCTGCGTACCCTCGGTGCAGCAATTCAGAAGTTCGTTGAAGCGGAAGGTTTTTCTGTGGTGCGTGAGTACTGCGGACACGGTATTGGCCGTGTATTCCACGAAGAACCACAAGTTCTGCATTATGATGCTGATGACGGTGGCGTGGTGCTGCAACCGGGCATGACTTTCACCATCGAGCCAATGGTCAACTCCGGTGATTACCGCATTCGCACCATGAAAGACGGTTGGACGGTGAAAACCAAAGATCGCAGCTTGTCTGCACAATACGAGCATACTATTGTGGTGACAGATAACGGCTGCGAAATTCTCACTTTGCGTAAAGATGACACTATCCCAAGTGTAATTTCGCATAACGAGTGATTCGCCTGACAAAAGTCAGCAATTGAAGCCGGCTTATGCCGGCTTTTTTTATGGATGGCGATATGACCCAGAGCTTACCCGAGCAGTACGCGACCACTGTGCTTCCTGAGATTTCCGGGCAACCTGAATACCCCGTCAACTGGCCAGATTCAGAGTTCCATTGCAGCCAGATAAAAGCCCGTATCGACCTCTTCCAACAATGGCTGGGGAGCGCTTTCGACGACGGTATTTCTGCCGAAAAGTTGATGGATGCCCGCACCGAATTTATCGACCAACTACTACAACGATTGTGGCTGAAATACGGCTTTGGCGATGTGACTGAAACGGCCCTGGTTGCAGTAGGCGGCTACGGACGCGGGGAACTGCATCCTCTTTCCGACATTGATTTGCTGATTCTCAGCCGTAAACGTCTGACCGAATCACAAGCCCAGAAAATCGGCGAGCTGCTGACGCTACTTTGGGATGTGAAACTGGAAGTCGGCCACAGCGTGCGTACGCTTGAAGAGTGTTTACTCGAAGGTCTGTCAGATTTAACGGTCGCCACTAACCTGATTGAATCACGTTTGCTGATTGGCGATGTCGCCCTCTTCCTCGAACTACACAAACACATTTTTAGTGATGGCTTTTGGCCTTCGGCGAAATTCTTCGCCGCCAAAATTGATGAGCAAAACGAACGTCATCAACGTTATCACGGCACGAGTTACAACCTCGAACCGGATATCAAAAGTAGCCCTGGTGGCCTGCGCGATATCCATACCCTGCAATGGGTCGCACGTCGCCACTTTGGCGCAACGTCATTAAGCGAAATGGTCGGCTTTGGCTTTTTAACTGAAGCGGAACGAAATGAACTCGATGAGTGCCAGCATCTGTTGTGGCGCATCCGTTTTGCCCTGCACCTTGAAGTGAATCGCTACGATAATCGGTTATTGTTCGACCGACAGCTCAGCGTCGCCCAACGCCTGAATTACCACGGCGAAGGGAATCAGCCGATCGAGCATATGATGAAAGACTTTTATCGTGTGACGCGACGTGTGGGTGAACTTAACCAGATGCTATTGCAGCTTTTTGATGAAGCGATTCTCGCACTCGATGCCAGCGAAAAGCCGCGACCTCTGGATGATGACTTCCAACTGCGTGGATCACTTATTGATCTACGCGACGAAACGCTGTTTATACGCGAGCCGCAGGCCATTTTGCGCATGTTTTACTTGATGGTGCGCAACCGGGACATCACCGGCATATATTCAACCACGCTGCGCCATTTGCGCCATGCGCGTCGCCATCTCAAGCAACCCCTTTGCTACATTCCCGAAGCACGTGAACTGTTCCTCGTCATCCTGCGCCATCCGGGTGCCGTGAGCCGCGCATTACTGCCCATGCACCGTCACAGCGTGCTGTGGGCATATATGCCACAATGGTCACATATCGTCGGCCAGATGCAGTTTGACCTGTTTCACGCGTATACCGTTGATGAACACACCATACGTGTGCTGCTAAAACTGGAAAGTTTCGCCAAAGAAGAAACGCGCCCTAAACACCCTTTATGCGTAGATTTGTGGCCACGCCTGGCACACCCGGAGCTGATTCTGATCGCCGCGCTATTCCACGACATCGCCAAAGGCCGTGGTGGGGATCACTCGGTACTCGGCGCTCAGGACATCGTAAAATTTGCGGAGCTTCATGGGCTGAATTCTCGTGAAACACAGCTCGTCTCCTGGCTGGTACGCCAGCATTTGTTAATGTCCGTTACGGCACAACGCCGCGATATTCAGGATCCAGAAGTCATCAAGCAGTTTGCCGAAGAAGTCCAGACTGAAAACCGTCTGCGCTACCTGGTTTGCCTGACCGTTGCTGATATCTGCGCGACGAACGAAACCTTGTGGAATAGCTGGAAACAGAGTTTGTTACGCGAGTTGTATTTCGCTACCGAAAAACAACTCCGTCGTGGGATGCAAAACAGCCCGGATATGCGCGAGCGTGTCCGTCACCATCAATTGCAGGCGCTGGCATTGCTGCGTATGGATAACATTGACGAAGAAGCATTGCATAACATCTGGCGTCGTTGTCGGGCCAACTACTTCGTCCGCCATACACCTAATCAAATTGCCTGGCACGCCCGTCATTTGCTGAAACACGATCTAAGCAAACCGATGATTTTGCTCAGCCCACAAGCAACTCGCGGTGGCACAGAGATTTTCATCTGGAGCCCTGACCGCCCTTACCTGTTTGCTGCGGTTTGTGCAGAGCTGGACAGGCGCAATCTCAGCGTTCATGACGCGCAAATCTTTACCACGCGTGACGGCATGGCAATGGACACCTTTATCGTTCTGGAGCCAGATGGCAGCCCGCTTTCCGCCGATCGTCACGCACTTATTTGCCACAGCCTGGAACAGGCTATCACCCAGACCAGTTGGCAGCCGCCTCAACCACGCCGCCAGTCAGCAAAACTGCGTCACTTTACTGTCGATACCGAGGTGAATTTCCTACCGACACATACCGACAGGCGCACCTTCCTGGAACTGATTGCTTTAGATCAGCCTGGTTTGCTGGCGCGTGTGGGAGAAGTGTTTGCCGATCTCGGGATCTCGCTTTATGGTGCAAGAATCACGACAATTGGTGAGCGAGTAGAAGATTTATTTATAATCGCCACTGCCGACCGGCGTGCTCTTAATGATGAGTTACAACAGGAAGTACAGCAACGGTTGACAGCGGCCCTTAATCCAAACGATAAATAACAGTCTTTTTAATTTTGTCACAATCAGGAACAAGTCAATGCAGCAGCTACAAAACGTAATTGAAACCGCTTTCGAGCGCCGCGCCGAAATCACTCCGGCAAATGCTGATACCGTTACTCGTGAAGCGGTAAACCAGGTCATCTCCCTGCTCGACAGCGGTGCGCTGCGCGTTGCCGAAAAAATTGATGGCCAGTGGGTAACCCACCAATGGCTGAAAAAAGCCGTTCTGCTCTCTTTCCGTATCAATGACAACCAGGTTATTGATGGCGCAGAAAGCCGCTACTTCGATAAAGTGCCGATGAAATTCGCCAACTATGACGAAGCTCGCTTCCAGAAAGAAGGTTTCCGCGTTGTACCACCAGCAGCAGTACGTCAGGGCGCATACATTGCACGCAATACCGTACTGATGCCTTCTTACGTCAACATCGGTGCATACGTTGATGAAGGTTCGATGGTTGATACCTGGGCAACCGTGGGTTCTTGCGCGCAGATTGGTAAAAACGTTCACCTGTCTGGTGGTGTGGGCATCGGTGGTGTTCTGGAGCCGCTGCAGGCTAACCCTACCATCATCGAAGATAACTGCTTTATCGGTGCGCGTTCAGAAGTTGTGGAAGGCGTTATCGTTGAAGAAGGTTCTGTCATTTCCATGGGCGTTTACATCGGTCAAAGCACACGTATTTATGACCGTGAAACCGGCGAAGTACATTACGGCCGCGTGCCTGCGGGCTCTGTTGTCGTTTCCGGTAACCTGCCATCAAAAGATGGTAAGTACAGCCTGTACTGCGCTGTTATCGTGAAAAAAGTAGATGCCAAAACCCGTGGTAAAGTGGGTATCAACGAGCTACTTCGCACCATCGACTAAATACATACCCAAAATAATTCGAGTTGTGGGTAGGCGGCAAACTTACGAATCCCCAGGAGCTTACTAAAGTAAGTGACTGGGGTGAGACAGTGCAGCCAACACCCCCACAACTTGAAGTATGAAGGGTATAAATGTGTAAAAGGTGGGGTAACCCACCTTTTTAGCATCCGGGACTGGCGGAAAAAGAGTTTCCCGCTGATTATCTGTCGATTAATAGTATGGAAAAAGGTAACGCTATGTACGATAACTTGAAAAGTTTGGGTATTACCAATCCTGATGAAATCGATCGTTACAGCCTCCGGCAGGAAGCCAACAACGATATCCTGAAAATCTATTTCCAGAAGGATAAAGGCGAGTTTTTTGCTAAAAGCGTGAAATTCAAATACCCACGCCAGCGTAAAACTGTCGTTGCCGATGGCGTGGGCCAGGGCTACAAAGAAGTGCAGGAAATCAGCCCGAACCTGCGTTATGTGATTGATGAACTGGATCAACTTTGCCAACGCGATCGCACTGAAGTCGATCTGAAACGCAAAATTCTCGATGATCTTCGCCATCTGGAATCTGTGGTTGCTCATAAGATCAGTGAAATTGAATCCGATCTGGATAAGCTAACCCGCGGTAAATAAGCAGCCTGATGCCCTCACCCTCTCTCACGTGGAGAGGGTGCATTCACTAAAAACGGTAACCTTTGGGTTACCGTTTTGTATTTATTACCTCTGCTCGTCCAACTGCAATGCCACATAGAGCAACAATCTGTCGTCAAAATTCCCTAAATCTAAACCGGTTAATTCAGAGATACGGTTCAACCGATACTCAAGCGTATTGCGATGAATAAACAAGGCTTTGGACGTAGCCAGTGGCTGTACGTTATGACGAAACCATGCGCTGAGGGTACGCCGTAGTAGCCCGTTGTTATCCATTGATTTCAGTCGCGCTAAAGGACGTGCCAGTTCGTTTGCCTGCCAGCCACCGCGTAAACTATCCAACAGCACCGGCAACATTAAATCCTGATAAAAATAAGCGCGATTTTCCGGCATACGCTGCTTGCCGACCATCATGGTCGTGCGGGCAGTACGGTATGAACGTGCGATGCTACCAGGGCCAGTAAAATAATTTCCCAGCGCAACGCGAAAACGCAGCTGACCGTTTTCTTTCATGCGGCTAATCAACTGTTCAACGCGTTTACGGTGATCTTCTGCATCCCAACGGCCAAACTGGTTTAGCGCGGGTTTCAGCACCACCATTTCCGTTAACGATACAATCGCAATCAGGTTATTCCGCTCAGGTGTTGTCAGTGCGGTTTGCAACTGTTGCAACTCCTCCATCGCGCTGTCCACACCAAGCTGGCCGCTGTCGACTTCCACCACCGCAACCACTCTAGGCTGATTCAGGTCGATCCCCAAACGCTGCGCCCATTCACTCAGCGCGGGCGTATGTTCTTCAGCCTGGATTAAATTCATCACCAGTTCTTCGCGTAAGCGACTGTCTTGCGCCAGCAGGTGCATCAAGCGAGATTGTTCAAGCATCATCTCAGCGGTCATACACACCAGCTCACCGTACTTGCGCAGCGACTTTGGCTCGCCCGTCAAACCAATCACACCAACAATTTCACCGTCGATGCGCAATGGCAGGTTGATACCCTGACGCACGCCATGCAGATGCCGGGCAACCGCATCATCAATATCGACAACTCGTCCCTGAGAGAGCACCAGCAACGCACCTTCGTGCAATTCACCAATACGTTCTTTATCGCCGCTACCAATAATCCGCCCACGCGCATCCATCACATTAATATTGGTATCAATGATGGTCATGGTGCGCGCCACGATGTCCTGCGCCATTTTGGTATCAAGATGCCAGCCAGCCATGCTTCCTCCTGAGTCGTGCTAATGGACTAGCATAGGCGAGATGAATTGCCTCGGCATTGTGCAAATGCACAAAGCGCGAATGAAGAATATGGAGTTGTGGAAAGGCTCACAAAAAAGGGCCGCATAGCGCGGCCCTGATAGTTTTGAGTGTGACTCAGTGACGATTACTGCATCAGCAGGTAGATAGTGGTATCACCACGCTGAATGTTGAGTGCCATGACTGACGGTTTGGTGTCGAGAATTTTACGCAGCTCAGCAATGTTATTGACCACCTGCTGGTTCACACCAATGATGACGTCACCTTTTTTCAGGCCAATACGCGCAGCCGGGGTATTCGCTTTCACGTTATTAACGATAACCCCTTTCTCACCTTTACCACTGCGGTTGCTCATTTCAGCACCTTCAATACCGGTAAAGATGGTTGCTGAGTCAACCTGAGTCTGGCTGCTTTGTTGCAGTTCCAGATCCACGGAGACGGGTTTGCCATCGCGCAGCAAGCCAAGCGTCAGTTTGCTGCCAACTGGCATAGAACCGACTTCCGCACGCAGTGCAGCAAAGCTGCTAATCGGCTTACCGTTCAATGAAACCACCACATCACCGGCTTTAATACCTGCTTTTGCAGCCGAAGAGTTCGGCATAACCTGGCTTACAAATGCGCCGCGTTGTGCGTCAACCTTCATGGCTTTCGCCAGTTCAGAGTTCAGTTCGGTACCCAAAATACCCAGCTCGCCACGACGAACCTGGCCGAACTCAACCATTTGCGCGGTGAGGTTTTTCACCATATTGCTTGGGATAGCAAAGCCGATCCCGATGTTGCCGCCATCTGGCGCCAGAATCGCGGTGTTAATCCCGATCAGTTCACCGTTCAAATTAACCAGTGCACCACCGGAGTTACCACGGTTGATTGCCGCATCGGTCTGGATAAAGTTTTCATAGTTTTCAATGTTAAGGCCGCTACGACCCAACGCTGAAACAATACCGGAAGTCACCGTTTCACCCAGGCCATATGGGTTACCGATTGCGACGGTGTAATCACCAACGCGCAGTGCATCGGAATCAGCCATCTTAATCGCGGTCAGGTTTTTCGGATCTTGCAACTGCAGCAGCGCAATATCAGAACGTGGATCTTTACCCACGACTTTTGCCTCAAACTTACGGCCATCACTCAGTGAAACCTGAATTTTTGTTGCATTATCAACAACGTGGTTGTTAGTTACGACATAGCCTTTCGCTGCATCAATAATGACACCAGAACCAAGGGCTGCGAATTTCTGCTGTTGTGCACCACCCTGGGAACCCCCTTCAGCCGCACCCTCCTGGCAGAAAGGTGAACTCTGGAACGGTGAACCTTCCTGGCAGAACGGTGAGTTGTCACCAAAGAACTGCTGGAAGTTACGCCCCATGCGTGGCGTGTTAACGGTGGTGCTTCCTTCAACATTAATGCTCACCACTGATGGCATTACTTTTTCCAACATTGGCGCAAGGCTTGGCAACGGTTGCGCAGCCGTTGCGGTGGAAGAAGAAGCCGTTTCTGCGGCGATAGCGGATACAGGACCCAGCGCCAAACCCAGACTAAGAGCCAGCGCGCTCATTGCTAAAGTTGTTTTTTTCATCTGTATAAGTCTCAAGTTAATAAGTCACGCAAAATTGCTGTGTAGGCCAATATAGAGTGACAATTGAGGCGCTAAGTTCCGCCGATAAGTCACTGGAAAAAGTAAAAATTTATTGTCCGTCTTTACAAAACTCAATAACTCACTTATTCCACGGCCATTAAACGGCGATATTCATCCCAGGCGAATAAGTCCGTCATTCCACTGATATAATCCTGAATCAGACGACAGCGGTAGTAATATTCCCATATTGGGAAATGACTGGCTGACGGTGCTAAGTCATTGACGGCTTCGATATAAGCAAGCCGGTGTTTTGTCGATAATTTGTGGAATAACCGTGTCTCAATCGGTAGACGACGTAAACTTTCTTTTTCCACCAGTTCAGCAAAATCCTCGCAGGATATATTGAGTAGCGGACTGTAAATTTCAAGTAAACCACTAATGACACGATAACCCTGTAATTCGAGCTGCTCTACCTCCGGATGGCTAAACACATGTTTAAATGCCACTTGTTTATAGAGTTCCAACAAGCGAGCAAATGAGCTGTCATCTTCAAGAAGCGCGTGATTAAACTCCCCACTAAATATCTCATCCAGATTATCGATAAAACGTTGCGCGGCGTAAGGCACCAGTTGATTTAGCGTATTGACGCGCAGGTACATAAAGAACTGGTCTTCGGTACTGCGACGCATCTGATTTGAACGGGATTTCTCCCAGGCTTCATTCACCACTCGCTCAAAAAGATCGCCCTCGCAGCGCTCGCCCCAGGCATCACATAAGTGCTGATAAAGCTGCTCAACACTAAAGATGCGCTTCTCAACGGCATCTTCGAGATCCGCCACGCAATAAGAGATATCGTCAGCCGCTTCCATTATCCACGTCAGTGGAAACCGGCTGTACTCACCGAGCCCAAGCTCTGCACGCAGACGCACAATGTACGACTCTTCAGACAGATAAAAGCCTGGTTTCTTCATCAAATACGCATGGCTTTTTGGCGGTTCACCCACAAACCAGGCGGGACGGGTATATTTGAGAATGCAGCCAACCTGCGCCCAGGTCAGATTCATGCGTAAAAGGTTGTGCACCAGGCGAATACCTTGCGCATTCCCCTCAAACTGGCAAAGATCCTGGCGGACTTTACGGCGCAAACCATTCAACTGATCTTCGCCTTCATGCAGACGTAATGTTGCGACCCGGCAACGATCGTCGCTCCGCGGTTGGCTTCCCGCATCTCCCGGAAACAGGCGCTGACGGAACCAGTCATTTATTGCCGACTCGCCAAAATGACCAAACGGCGGATTGCCGATGTCGTGCATCAAGCACGCCATTTCCACGATGCTTTCAAATGGGCCAGTCAGTTCATGCAATCCATAGCGTTCAAGATCTTGCTGTTCTTTCAGGCGACTCAATATCTCTTTGGCGATATAGCGCCCGACTTGCTGAACTTCCATCGAGTGGGTCAAACGGGTGCGAACAGAAGCATTACGCTCCAGCGGAAAGACTTGGGTTTTTTGCTGCAAACGGCGGATTGCCGGAGAGTTAACGATTCGCCCGCGATCGCTTTCAAAAATACGCAGGATCTCATGCTCGTTCTTTTGTCCTTCGGGCGAACGGAAACGACGGTGCCAGTTAATTTTCTTGCGGAAATCTATTTCGCTCATGCCCACCTCTGTTCCATTTAAAGCCTCGCTGCCAGCCATGATAGACTATGCGCTGAAATTTGGTTCAAATTCCACCACATTAGCGAGTATCACTATGAAAGCAGGCATTATTGGTGCAATGGAAGAAGAAGTTACGCTACTGCGTGACAAAATTGAAAACCGTCAAACTCTGACGCTGGCAGGGTGTGAAATCTACACCGGTCAGCTTAACGGTGTTGAAGTGGCATTGTTGAAATCAGGTATCGGTAAAGTTGCCGCTGCAATGGGTGCAACGCTGCTACTTGAGCATTGCAAACCGGATGTTGTCATTAACACCGGTTCTGCGGGTGGTCTTGCCCCTACGCTTAACGTCGGTGATATCGTGGTTTCTGATGAAGTGCGTTATCACGACGCAGACGTGACCGCTTTTGGCTATGAATACGGCCAACTGCCAGGTTGCCCGGCAGGTTTCGCCGCCGATGCCAAACTGATTGCAGCAGCTGAAGAGTGCATTGCCGAGTTGAACCTGAACGCGGTACGCGGCCTGGTTGTCAGTGGTGATGCCTTTATTAATGGTTCTGTGGCATTGGCAAAAATCCGCCATAACTTCCCTGAGGCTATCGCGGTTGAAATGGAAGCCACTGCCGTTGCGCATGTTTGCCACAATTTTGGTACGCCGTTTGTCGTGGTTCGCGCTATTTCTGACGTTGCCGATCAGCAATCTCACCTGAGCTTTGACGAGTTCCTCGCCGTAGCAGCGAAGCAGTCCACGCTGATGGTTGAAAACCTGATACAGAAACTGGCGCGTGCGTAATAAGAACCTCTGGCGCGGGCTAGTCGCGCTGCTATGTTGTCTCCCGGCGTTGCTGATTGCAGCGCCGCGGGTTATCTCATTGTCGCCGAGTAATACTGAACTGGCATTCGCTGCGGGGATCACACCGGTTGCGGTTAGCGCCTGGTCAAACTATCCGGAGGCGGCCAAAAAGCTTGAGCAAGTCTCAAACTGGCAAGGGATGAACCTCGAGCGCATCGTGGCGCTAAAACCCGATGTGGTGCTGGCGTGGCGTGGTGGAAATGCAGAACGGCAAGTCAATCAGATGCAGGCGCTGGGGATTAACGTTATTTGGCTTGATCCGACGACCGTCGAAGGTGTTGTTGCCGCACTGCGTCAACTGAGCCAATACAGTCCAACACCACAAACCGCTCAAGACGCCGCTGATCAACTGGCAAAAGAATTTGCAGATTTGAAAGCGCACTACTCCCAGCATCCGAAGAAAAAAGTGTTTTTACAATTCGGCCAGCAGCCGCTGTTTACTTCTGGGCGCGGTTCGATTCAAAACGAAATTCTGGAAGTCTGTGGCGGGCAAAATATCTTTGCTGATAGTCGGGTTCCCTGGCCGCAAGTGAGCCGCGAACAAGTGATTAGTCGGCGTCCGCAGGCTATTATTATTACCGGCGATGAGACCCAGATTCCACCCGTTGAACATTTTTGGAATACCCAGTTAAAAATTCCGGTTATTGCAGTGAATGATGACTGGTTTAGTCGCTCGAGCCCACGTATTATCCTCGCCGCAAAACAGCTCTGTAAGGAGCTGGCAGAAAAATAAACTTACTGAGGGTAATCTCCCATGCTCGTCTATTGGCTGGACATCATTGGCACAGCCGTCTTTGCCATCTCCGGCGTGCTGTTGGCTGGAAAACTTCGTATGGACCCTTTCGGCGTGCTGGTGCTGGGCGTAGTAACAGCCGTCGGCGGCGGGACCATTCGCGATATGGCGCTGGATAACGGCCCGGTATTTTGGGTTAAAGATCCCACAGACTTAGTGGTCGCGATGGTCACCTGTTTGCTGACTATCTTGCTCGTGCGCCAGCCGCGTCGCCTGCCAAAATGGATTTTGCCGGTGCTGGATGCTGTCGGCCTTGCGGTGTTCGTTGGGATTGGGGTTAACAAAGCATTTTTGGCTGGCACCAGTCCGCTGATTGCTATTTGCATGGGCGTGCTGACCGGTGTTGGCGGCGGGATTATTCGCGACGTATTAGCGCGTGAAATCCCGATGATCTTGCGTACCGAGATCTACGCCACGGCCTGTATCGCAGGCGGTATTGTGCACGCGACAGCATATGACACGTTCCACGTCCCGTTAGAACAAGCCAGTATGATTGGCATGGTCGTCACCCTGGCTATTCGACTGGCCGCCATTCGTTGGCACCTTAAACTGCCGACGTTTGCGTTGGATGACCGAGCATAAGAGATAAAAAAGCGGGTAACGCTTTCGCTTACCCGCCCTATTAAAATCTTAATTTGTACCAAATCTAACCCTAAATAATTCGAGTTGCAGGAAGGCGACAAAGCCGTAAGTCCCCAGGAGCATAGATAACTATGTGACTGGGGCGCACGGGTGCAGTCAACGCACCAGCAACTTGAAGTATGACGGGTTTAGACGCTGAAGGAAGAACCACACCCGCAAGTACTTTTCGCGTTCGGGTTAGTCACCACAAAACGGGAACCTTCCAGACCTTCGGTGTAATCCACCGCGCCACCTACCAGATATTGCAGGCTCATCGGGTCAACAACCAGCGAAACACCTTGCTTCTCAATAGTCATATCACCGTCGTTGATCTGATCGTCGAAAGTAAAACCATACTGGAAGCCGCTGCAACCACCACCGGTGATGTAAACACGCAGTTTCAGATTTGGGTTCTCTTCATCTGCGATCAGGGTTTTTACTTTATTGGCTGCTGCTTCTGTAAACTGCAACGGCAGCGCTGCTACGTCATCACTCATTATTTGCTCCCAACGAAATAGGTAGTCGGACAAAAAAGATACCCAGACTTTAAGGTCATTATCTAATACCCGAGTAAATCGTTCAAGTATTCTCCCCGCTCGGGGTTTGCTGTTCTTTAGCCTGCTTCTCGGCTTCTTGTTTGGCAAGCGTTCGCGCAAGGATCGAGGAGTATAGCGGCTTTCCGCCAAGAAATTGTGCCAATAGTGTCGCGCCAAGGCAGGTAATAATCATTGGCAGAATGAGCTGATAATTGTCAGTCATTTCCAGAACCAGCACGATCCCCGTCAACGGCGCACGCACCGATGCGGCAAACAACGCGCCCATTCCGGCAATCGCAAATGTCCCAACATCAAGGTGATAGACAGGGAACCAGGCAGCACTCGCCATACCAAACGCGGTCCCAAGCAATGTGCCTAAAGCCAACATAGGCGCAAAAATCCCGCCTGGTGCACCGGAAGAAAAACACAGTAGCGTAGTAATCACACGCGCAATAAAGATAAACAGCAGCATCCCTAACGTGTAATTTCCGGCAGCCGCGATGGGAATCAGGTTAAAACCACCGCCAGACGCTGCGGGTTGGATAAGCCCTAACACGCCACAAATGCCACCCAACAAGCCGCCGATGATCACCCATTTTTTGAGGTTTCCACCGTGCATACGCTGGAACATATCCTGAGTGCGGAACACCATCGCGTTGAAAAACACGCCAACGATACCGAAGACCATGCCTAACACCAGATACAACCACAGCGTATTAACAGGTGCATTCGAAAGCTTCCCGACTTCAATCACCGCGTTTTCACCGTTAAAAATACGGAAAACCACGCTCGACATGATCACGCCAATAAACACGGCTTTTATCGAAATCAGGTTATAGCGAAACTGCGGACGCATCTCTTCAATGATGAACAGTATCCCCGCCAGCGGCGCGTTAAACGCTGCGGACAAACCCGCAGCCGCACCGGTTGCCAACAGAGAATGGCGGGCTTCAGCACCCCGCAGGCGGAAAATATCCAGCACCATGCGCCCGATATTGCCACCCATCTGCACTGTCGGGCCTTCGCGCCCGAGAACCATCCCCGCACCGAGCGTTCCCATACCACCGATAAACTTAACCGGGATGACGCGCCACCAGCGGACCGGGCGTAATTCTTCGAGAGCCCCTTCAATTTCAGGGATACCCGATCCCCCCGCTTCCGGAGCAAAACGACGCACCAGATAGTAACCGACCATCGCCAAAAGCATTGAACTGATGAACGCCAACGGCCAGACAATGAGACTGTAATCAGCCACATGCGCCAGCATTGCCAGGCGGTTTTGCTGCATCCACGTCACCGACTTCTCAAAGGCGACACCCATCAAACCGGCTAACGTCCCTACTATCGCGGCCATAAATAGAATTGCGACTGGAGTTTTATCCTGTCTAATAAGGCGACGCACCATGTCGCCCCTACGTAAGCGCACAACCTGCTGTGCTTCAAAAGAGGGGTGGGAGTGATTCATTTGGCTAATCATTTATTGGTAATACAAATCGAAGGGGCATTCTACTCCCTCGATGCGTTTGGGCAATACCTTCATAACGTCCACCGTTTCCCTTAGAATAGCGTGTTGCCACTATTTCCACGAATCAGGAGCCGATTCATGAGTAAGTCTGAAAACCTGTACGCTGCCGCACGTAAAGTCATTCCTGGTGGGGTTAACTCACCTGTTCGTGCTTTTACCGGTGTCGGCGGTGTGCCGCTGTTTATCGAACGTGCTGACGGGGCTTACCTGTATGACGCTGACGGCAAAGCCTATATCGATTACGTCGGTTCATGGGGGCCAATGGTGCTCGGCCACAACCATCCGGCGATCCGCAATGCCGTTATTGAAGCGGTTGAACGCGGCCTGAGCTTTGGTGCGCCAACCGAGATGGAAGTGAAAATGGCGGAACTGGTAACTGAACTGGTTCCAACGATGGATATGGTTCGTATGGTGAACTCCGGTACTGAAGCCACCATGAGTGCCATTCGCCTGGCACGTGGTTTCACCGGCCGCGATAAAATCATCAAATTCGAAGGCTGCTACCACGGCCACGCCGACTGCCTGCTGGTGAAAGCCGGTTCTGGCGCACTGACCCTCGGCCAGCCAAACTCTCCGGGCGTTCCGGCTGATTTTGCCAAACACACCCTCACCTGCACCTATAACGATCTTGCCTCAGTACGCGCAGCGTTTGAGCAATATCCGCAAGAGATCGCCTGCATTATTGTTGAGCCGGTTGCGGGCAACATGAACTGCATTCCACCAAACGATGATTTCCTGCCAGGCCTGCGTGCACTGTGTGACGAGTTTGGCGCACTGTTTATTATCGACGAAGTGATGACCGGTTTCCGTGTCGCACTGGCTGGCGCACAGTCTTACTACGGTGTTGAGCCAGACTTAACCTGTTTGGGCAAGATTATTGGTGGCGGTATGCCAGTCGGCGCCTTCGGTGGTCGTCGCGAAATCATGGACGCGCTGGCACCCACTGGGCCGGTTTATCAGGCGGGTACGCTTTCCGGTAACCCAATCGCGATGGCAGCCGGTTACGCTTGCCTGACTGAAGTCGCACAACCGGGTATTCACCAGACGTTGACCGAGTTGACGGAAATGCTGGCTGATGGCTTGTTGAACGCGGCTGAAGCCGAAAATATTCCCCTGGTGGTCAATAATGTCGGCGGGATGTTCGGTCTGTTCTTTACCGATGCAGAATCTGTGACCTGCTATCAGGATGTGATGGCGTGTGACGTTGAGCGCTTTAAGAAGTTCTTCCACTTAATGCTGGAAGAAGGCGTTTACCTTGCACCGTCTGCGTTTGAAGCAGGCTTTATGTCGGTTGCGCATTCGAAAGAAGATATTCAGAAAACCATCGACGCCGCGCGTCGGGTGTTCGCGAAGCTTTAATCTGTCGTTCCCTCTCCCTCCGGGAGAGGAGGAAACCCGGCAATTCCCCTCTCCCTTTGGGAGAGGGCCAGGGTGAGGATGGTTTTAGTCAATAGCCCCCTCATCCCAGCCTTCTCCCCCAGGAGAAGGAGAAAACAATAGCCAGGGTGAGGGTGGTTTTAGTCAATAGCCCCCTCATCCCAGCCCTTCCCCCCAGGAGAAGGAGAAAGATTAGCGAGTCTGCTTACGCAGCAAATAGATGAAGTACGGCGCACCAATAAACGTTGCCAATAACCCCGCCGGAACTTGATCCGGGAACAGAATCATCCTGCCACACCAGTCCGCCGCTACCATCAACATCCCACCCAACAACGCCGATATCATCAACTGTGGCATTGCGCGTCTAAAACCGAGCATACGCGCGATATGCGGTGCCATTAAACCAACAAAACTCAGCGGGCCGACGGTCATCGTGGCCGCAGCCGTTAACGTCGCGGCCAGTAAAAGCAGTGCAAAGCGTGATGGCGTCAGCGCCATACCAATCGCCCGCGCGGTGGCTCCACCCAGCGGCAGAATCATTAACCAACGGCGACACAGAGGCGTCAGAGCAAAT
Source organism: Buttiauxella sp. A111 (assembly GCF_014189855.1). Taxonomy (GTDB): domain Bacteria; phylum Pseudomonadota; class Gammaproteobacteria; order Enterobacterales; family Enterobacteriaceae; genus Buttiauxella; species Buttiauxella selenatireducens. The sequence continues at coordinate 152,442 of NZ_BJFN01000007.1, read as the reverse complement.
AAAATCACCATCAGGATAAGCGTTCTGACGGCCTGATCGCCGGTGACGTTATAAGTCGATCCTGAAATCCAGGTCAGTATGCCTGCCATGCGCGGATCGCCACTGGCCATCAGTAACATCAGCAGCATGGTAAACGCCGTACTCAGCGCCATCCCCGCCAGCAGCATGCGTTGGGGTGAAAAACCACCACGACTTGCCGTGACCATAATCACCAGCAATGTGACTGCCGCCCCCAGACTGCCCGCTGGGAACAACCAGACAAATGCATTTCCTGGTACAATAAACAGCATCACGACCACGCCAAATGCCGCGCCGGAACTGATACCCAGAACTTCAGGGCTCGCCATGGCATTGCCGGTCAGACGTTGTATCACGCTGCCCGCAACCGCCAGCATCATGCCAGCCGTCAGTGCCGCTAATACCCGAGGCCAGCGCCACTGCAACAAGTCGTGGAATAACGAACCACTCGCCCAATTCCAGCCATACGCGTCGCGCCCAAGCGTCAGCGCAGTCACGATAATCAGCGCCAACACGCCGCTACCGATTAACGCCCACCATGCTAAATGCTGGCGCTCATCAGGAACGGTATCGCCCTGATTCATGGCTGGCTGGCCAACGGTGCGCAGGCGTGGCAAAAGCCAAAGCAGTAAAGGAGCACCAATCAACGCCGTTACCGTACCGGTAGAAATTTCACGCCATACGCTGGTAAGCCAGACAACCGATTGATCCGATAGCCACAGAATCAACGCACCAATAACCGGTGCCAGCAACAAGCGTGCAACCAGGCGGCGCGCACCGAGCATTTTCGCCAACAACGGGGCGAACAGGCCGATAAAACCGATAATCCCAACCGCATTAACCAGTAACGCGCTGATGGCAATCGCCAGCACCAGCGTTGCCAGGCGCACCATCGAAAGTGCCAGGCCCAGATTACGTGCGACGCCATCGTCGAGACCCATTAGCGTTAACGGGCGCAGCAGCAAAAGCGTTAGCAGCAAACCGCCCACCAGACGCGGCCACAAGCCGTTAACGATGTCCCAGTCTTGCTGGTTCAGCGAACCGGTGCTCCACAGGAACATGTTCTGTAATTGGTCGTGATGGAAAATAGCGAGCAACTGGTTTACCGCACCGCAATACAGGCTAAGCACCAGACCGGCAAGAATCAGTGTGACTGGCGATAAACGCTTGCCCCAGGCGACACCAAACACCAATAAGCCGACAACGCCCGCCCCGACTAATGCCGCGAACTGTTGTGTCGCAAATCCGCCGGGCAGCGCCCACAACGTGGCAACCGTGACGCCCAACTGCGCGCCACTCGCCACGCCAAGCGTGGTCGGCTCGGCAAGCGGGTTACGCAGCACTTGCTGGAATAGCACACCTACCAGCCCAAGTCCGGCTCCCACCAATAACGAGATAGCCAGACGCGGGAGTAAGCTGTAGTGGAACAACATCTGATTGATGTCATCAATACTCGGTTGTCGTAAGGCCGCAGTCCACTGCGCGAAAGGCAGTTGTGCATTCAGGTTATGCAGAGTCAGCGCACAGGCAAGAATAAACAGCAGTGATAAAAGCAACGCAGGGAACAGCGCATAACGATGTTTCACGCCTGGCTCCCTATGGCTTTAGCCAGCGTGGTTGTGAAGCTCATCGCGGAAAGCGTCGCGCCATAAAGCCACACCGGAGGTACACGCTGGAAACGATTCTGACGAACGAAAGGCATGGCATTCCACAGAGGCGTCGCGGTTACGCGAGCCATTTCAGCATCGTTATTATGATCAAAGCAGATAACATCGGCGTCTTTGACCTCGGCTAAACGCTCAAGGCCAACCACCGCACTCCCCCAGAAATTGGTTTCACCCGACCATGCGTTTTTCACACCCAGCAAATCCATTACCTGTTGGAACAAACTGTTTTTCCCAATAATCAGCGCATGGCGGGAATCTAACAGTGTCATCAGCAATACCGGTTTGTCACCGCGCAAAGCGAAGCGAGGTTTCATCTGCTCGATAAATTGGTCGAACTTCAGTAGGTGATCGCTTGCCGCTTGCTGCATACCGAGTTTCTCACCCAGTTGCGTCAGTGACTGGCGGGCAACGGTCAGCGGTTTGCCGGAACCATCGTTAAAGCTAAAACCTAAACCCGGCGCGATACGCGACATCTTTTCCGGTGACGGGCCATAGCCTGCGGAATAGAGAATCAGCGACGGTTTTAATTGGGTGAGAAGTTCGAGATTAGGTTCAGTACGTAAGCCAACTTCGATAATGCCTTCTGGCAATTTTGGCTCACCGACCCAGGCTTGATAATTCTTGATATCTGCCATCGCATAAGGCGTGATGCCCAGCGCCAGCATCAGTTCGACGGGCAACCATTCCAGCGCCACAATGCGGCGAGGATCTATTGTTGCAGCCTGTGCATTGCCCATTTTGAGCAGTAACGGTGAGAGCGCCAGCGCGGTTAGCAACTGCCGACGACTCAAAAAAGGATTAATCAGCTCACTCATCAGTAAACAAAGCTTACCGGGGCTGCACCCGCAGGATGGGGCAGAATGCCCATTGGAATACCGTAAATCTGCTCAAGCGTAGCGCTTTGCATCAGGTCAGCCGGGCTACCCTGGGCAATCATTTCGCCACCGCGCAACGCCACGAGGTTATCGCAGTAGCGCGCAGCCATATTAATATCATGCAGCACAGCAATCACGGTCAGACCACGCTCCTGGCTAAGACGATGGATAAGTGCCAGCACATCAACTTGATGGGCAATGTCCAGCGCCGATGTCGGCTCATCCAACAGCAGGCAACGGCTATCTTGTGCCACCAGCATGGCAATCCACGCACGTTGGCGCTCACCACCGGAAAGACTGTCCACAAGGCGATGCGCAAAAGGCTTTAGCCCAACCAGCGTAATCGCTTCTTCAACCAACTCTCTGTCGGCCGCACCGAAACGACCCAGCGCGCCGTGCCACGGATAACGCCCAATCGCCACCAGTTCACGCACCGTCATCCCTTCTGCTGCAGGAAGTTGCTGCGGTAAATACGCGACTTTGCGCGCAAATTCCTTGCTGCTCCAACTATCCAGAGGATGATCGTTGAGGTGAATCTCCCCTTCAGAGGGCTTCTGATGACGGCCAAGCATTTTCAGCAATGTCGATTTGCCCGACCCATTGTGCCCAATCAGACCGGTGACTTTTCCCACAGGAAAGGTCATCGACAGGGGGTGGAGGAGCGTGCGACCGGGTACGCGGAAGGTAACGTCAGTGAGGCTAAACGTGGTATCGGGATGAAGGTGTTTGTCCTGCATGGTAGCCAACTTTGTTGATGGGCACGGCGAACCGTGCCCTAAATTGCTGATTCTAAACCAACTTAGAAGCGGAATGTTGCCGTCGCAACAACCTGACGCTCTGCGCCCCAGAAGCAACCGTAAGTGGCGAAGCAGCTGGCAACGTATTCACGATCAAGCAGGTTGTTCACGTTTACCGCAACACTTGAACCATTCATACCGAAGCGGCCAAGGTCATATTTAACCACTGCATCCAGCACCGCAGCACTACCCACTTTGAAGCTGTTCGCCGGGTCGCCGTAGCTGGAACCGATGAAGCGGCCGCCAGTACCGATAGTCAGACCGGTCAGCGCACCTTCATTGAAGGTGTAATCACCCCACAGTGAAGCCATATGCTCTGGCACCTGCTCAGGCGTATTGCCTTTGAAAGTGGTGTCGGTGGTGTATTCCGCATCGGTGTAGGTGTAGGACGCAGTGACGTTAATGTTGGCATTAACCGCCGCTTTTGCCTCAAGTTCTACGCCACGAGAACGAATTTCGCCGCCCTGAATGGAGGAAAAACCGTGGGAAGTATCAGGATCGGACATCAGGTTATCAGACTTGGTCAGCTGATAAACCGCACCGGTAATGACCACCGCCATATCCTTCGGCACATACTTCACGCCCGCTTCGTACTGACGGCCTTTAGAAGGTTTGAAGGTGTTGCCGTAAAAATCCGCACCTGAGTTGGGTTCGAAAGATTCACTGTAGCTAATGTATGGCGATACACCGTTATCGAACAGATAGTTCAGACCTGCACGGCCAGTGAATTCGCTGTCGTCACGCTCGGTGAAGTTATTCGCCTGGTACGCGAGAGTAGACTGTTTGAGCCAATCGTAACGGCCCCCTACAGTCAGAACAAACTTGTTCCACTCCGCCTGATCCTGAATGTAGATACCGGTCTGTTTCTGTTTGTTTTGCTGATACGGATCCGCATCGCCAAAATCGTAGTTTTCATAGACTGGGTTATACAAATCCAGCGGAGGCGCGCTGCCAAAGGTCGCGTTCACATCGTTACGCATTTGCTGGAAATCCACACCTGTCAGCAAGGTATGTGCAATTTCGCCAGTTGCAAAGTTGCTCTGCAACTGGGTATCAACCGCAAAGTTGTGCAGTTTTTCGTTATCCACAACGGTACCGCGAGTCAACATATGACCCGTTGAATCTACACCTGTACCGTAAACGCTTTTCTGATTGGTTTTGGAGTCAACATAACGCAGGTTCTGACGCACGGTGAAAGTGTCGTTGAACTCATGGTCAAAGCTGTAACCGACCATTTTATGGGACAACGAGTAGGTGTTATTTGGTACACCTTCGTTGAAGTTAGTCGGCAAGCGCGAACCATCTGGCAACGGCTCAACGGTGCCTTCTTTAGGCAACCAACCGTAATAACCGGTTTCTGGGGTGTCTTGCAGATTAGCTAAGAACGTGAAATTGGTTTTATCGTCAGGACGCCAGGAGAACGACGGTGCAATCGCATATCGTTTCTGTTTGGAGAACTGCTGCTGGTCGTCGTTAGAACGCGCCACGCCGGTCAGACGATAAGAGTACTCACCTGCATCATCCAGTGAATCACTGAAATCAAAACCAGTTTGCCACAGGTTGTTGGTACCCATTTTGAACTGCACTTCTTTCAGCGGTTCAGTGGTTGGGCGTTTGCTCACCATAGTGATGATGCCACCTGGGCTGCTTTTTCCGTACAGTACGGACGTTGGGCCACGCATTAATTCCACGCGCTCAAGCATATACGGGTCGATGATGACTTCGTTGTAGAAATCACCCTGAAGCTTCAGACCATCTAAATAGTTGTTCTGGTTAACAGAACCGAAACCACGAATTTTCACCGCGTCATACGTGTCTGAAGAGCCACGAGTTGAAACGGTAATGCCCGGCGTATAGCCCAGCGCTTCTTTAACGGAAGCTGGCTGGTGAGTATCCATCTCTTCACGCGTCACAACAGAAATAGACTGCGGAGTCTTTTCAATTGGCGTATCGGTCTTGGTGGCGGTTGCCGTGCGTTTAGCCGCAATCGTCGGAGACGGGCCCCATGCACTTTCATCAGCCGCGCTTGCAGAAACGGTGATGGTATCTTCTTTGGTTGCTGTGCTATCAGCGGCAAAACTCGGTGCGCTGACACCGCTTACAGCGGCAGCAACAAAAAAAGCGAGCTTGCGAATAGAGGTGTTGACTGGTTGTCCAGTTCTTAAACGTGCCATTGTGCTTTATCTCTGATGAAGTGACGAATGATAACGAAAACGAGAATTATTATTATGCCGCAGAATAATAGACGAAACGGAAAGCGCATAGCAAGCGGATCACACCCCTTGTAAGTGCGAGGGAATAATAATTAACCAGAGTAATTACATGGAGTATGAAAAAAGAAAAGCCCCCGGTATAAACGAAGGCTTTTTTGGAAAGCAGTAACGATTACTTACTGCCGAACATGTCTTTTATCCAACCGGCAACACCATCACCTGACTCTTGTTGTTGCTGCTGCGGTTGCTGCTGTTGTTGTTGCGGCTGCTGTTGAGGCTGCTGCTGCGACTGGCTAAACGGATTATTGTTCTGCTCAACCTGCTGGCTTTGCTGGCACAATCCATCCGGATTCGTCGTCCACACTGGCAGCACACGATCACCACCGCCACCGCACTGGAAGTAACCTGCGCTATCAACGCCCATATCGACGATATCTTCCGGTGGGTTCAGCACCAACGGAATTGGCGTTTGGTTCGCCAGGTAGCGTTGGTAAAGCGACATCGCCCCGCTCGCACCGTACAGTTTGGTCGGCTGGTTGTTATCACGCCCAACCCAGGTGATGGCGACTTCTTTACCATCAATCCCGGCAAACCACGTATCAACGTTATCGTTGGTGGTCCCCGTTTTCCCTGCCAGATGCAAGTTCGGATACTTGCCACCCAACGCACGCCCAGTACCACGAGCCATAACCTGCTGCATCGTGTACAGCGTCATGTAAGCCGCCTGTGGAGGAACTGCCTGTTCCGCCTGCGGGAAGCTTTGATACAGCACGGTACCATCTTCAGCAATCACCGAACGCAATGCAGACAGCGTTGCGCGGTTACCACCACTGGCAATGGTCTGGAACGCCTGAGCCACTTCAATTGGCGTCAGGTTCAATGCGCCCAGCAACATTGCCGGAACCGGATGCAACTGGTCTTTCGGCACACCCAGTTTAATCCAGGTGTCGGTGACGGCTGGCAGGCCAAGCGCCATACCCAGATTCACCGTTGGTACGTTCATCGAACGTGTCAGCGCATCAACCAGCATCACCTGACCGCTATAGCGACGATCATCGTTTTGCGGCGACCAAACCTGACCATTTGGCTGCTTCAGCGCAATCGGTGCATCGGCAATCCAGGTATTCAGGCGATAGGCATCGGGCTGGCTTAACGCTGTCAGATACGTTGCAGGTTTGGCTAGAGAACCGATAGAACGGCGTGCCTGCATTGCGCGGTTAAAGCCTGCATATTGTGTTTCCGCCCCCCCAACCATGGCACGAACTTCGCCGGTTGAACGGTCAACAATCACCATTGCTGCTTCAAGATCTTTCAGCTTACGAGAAGCGCGGAGAACCGGTACGCCTTCGCTCACTGCTTTCTCTGCCGCGTCCTGGGAAACGGAGTCAAAAGTGGTGAAGATCTTCACGCCGGACAGGTCTTTAACTTTATCACCAAGCTTGGCCTGGAGTTCGTTACGCACCATCTGCATAAATGCAGGCTGCGGCGAAATCACCCCGCCACGCGGCTGCACACCCAGAGGACGAGCGCTCAGCATCTCGTAAAGTTCCTGGTCGATCACCTTCTGCTCTTGTAACAAGCGCAGCACAAGGTTGCGACGTTCCAGCGCCAGTTTCGGGTTACGCCATGGGTTGTAGATCGACGCCCCTTTCACCATGCCGACCAGCAACGCTTGCTGGTCAAGGCTCAGCTCTTCAACCGGACGACCAAAGTAGTACAAGCTCGCCAACGGGAAACCGCGAATTTCGTTATCGCCGCTCTGGCCGAGGTACACTTCGTTCAGATACAGCTCAAGGATGCGATCTTTACCGTAACGGGCGTCCATGATCAGCGCCATGTACGCTTCGTTAGCTTTACGCACGTAAGAACGTTCGCTCGACAGGAACAGGTTTTTAACCAGCTGTTGCGTCAGCGTACTCGCACCTTGCACCGTACGACCGGCAGTCAGGTTCGCCAGCACCGCACGACCGATGGAGTAGAAGCTGATCCCATCATGTTCGTAGAAGTGCTTATCTTCCGTAGCGATCAACGTATCAACCAGCAGTTCCGGGAATCCGGTGCGTGGCACGAATAGACGCTGTTCACCATTGGGTGAAGACAACATAGTGATTAAACGCGGATCCAGACGGAAGAAACCGAAGCTGCGGTTGTTATCCATGTTCTGGATCGATTCAAGATGGTCGCCATCAAAAACAAGACGTGCGCGGATCTGCCCTTCTTTACTGTCAGGGAAATCAAACGGGCGACGGATCATCTCAATACTGTTGCCCTGCACCGTAAATTCACCAGGGCGAGTCATCTTCGTCACCTGGCGATATTGCGTGGCTTCCAGCAGGTTGATCATCTCTTTTTTGCTGTACGGCATGTCTGGTTCAAGGTTCACCATGCGGCCATATACCGCCGCCGGGAGTTGCCAGACTTTGCCATCAATACGCGCGCGGATCTTCTGGTCCAGATAGACGCCGTAAATCACGAACAGCACAACAAAAACGACAAACAGTTTTAGTAAGAACCACAACCAGCGGCGCTTTTTACGTGGCGGACGGCCATTGCCGCTGCCTTTTCCTTTACGCGGTGGCATCGGTTCCTCGTCGTCATAATCATCGTCGTAATCCGCATCGTATTCCTCTTCGCGGACACGGCGGCTTACTTTCTCTTTTACAGGACGTGAAGGTTTACCTTTACGTCCAATCGGTTCGCGGTCATTCCCCGCCATTGCTTTCTCCACCAAAAATAAGGCGCACGGCCTGATTCTCCTTTCTTCCACCAAAGGCGAAAGAGGAAATCTCTCAAAATAAACAGTGTTTCCTCCCTCTCCCAATGTGAGAGGGCCGCGGTGAGGGCGTCAGACAGCTCACACCTACGAATATTTTTTAGTGCGCCGCGTGGGCTGCGCGTCTGCTGGCGAATCCGGCCAGACATGTTTTGGATAACGTCCCTTCATCTCTTTTTGCACTTCCCGATAGGCTCCGTTCCAGAAAGCGGTTAAATCACGCGTTATCTGCAAAGGGCGCTGAGCCGGGGAGAGCAGTTCCAGAACCAGTGGCACACGGCCTTCAGCAATCACTGGCGTTCGCGCTTCACCAAACATTTCTTGCATACGAACAGCAAGAACTGGCGGATTTTCATCATCATAGCGAATCGCTATCTGGCTTCCAGTCGGCACAGTGTAATGAGTTGGCAACGCACTATCCAGACGAACGCGTGTGTTCCAGTCGAGCAGATTCTGTAACGCGCGTGTGACATCAATGTTTTTAAGCGCGCGCCACGAGTGTACACCATGCAGTTCAGGTAATAACCAGCTGTCTAAATTTCGTAGCAAAGCATCATCCGAAACATCAGGCCACGCAACTTCCGGCAACCATTTGGCTGCACATGCCAGACGCAAACGAAACTGTTGCGCATGGGGTGACCAGTTCAGTATCGCCAGGCCTTTTTCACGAATGCCGTTGAGCATTGCTTGATGCAACTCCCCTTCGGAAGGTTTCGCCAGCGGCTGGACTTTCACCACGAGTTTGCCAATCTGCGTGCGACGATAAGCTTTCAACGTACCCTGGGTTTCATCCCATTCAATGGAGTCACTTTGGTTTAATAACGACGGACATTTCGCCGTCAGCACATCAATATCCAGAGGTATCGCCTGCAAGATACGTGCGTCTGGAGTTTGGCTTCCCTGCAATAATAAAGGTGCTAACAACCATTCATAACGCGTGAGAGGATCGTCCTGATTGAGCATCGCCCCCATACCGTTAGCTAATTGATAACGACCATCCAGGCCACGGCGCCGGGCGATACGATCGGGAAAAGCGTGAGCCAGTAACGGGGCGATAAGAGAGGCATCAGCAGCACCGCCACGATTATTCAACCGCTTTAACAACTGAGAACTCCGCTGCTGCCAGTTTTCCTGCCGACGGCTAAATGCGTTTCGCAAATCACTGTCCTGACCACGGGGCGGTTCTTCCAGAATCGCGACCAGCCGAGCGGCTGTGACTTGTTCATCGGCGGTTTTGGCATTGATCAGGACTGCGGCGAGGCGAGGTTCATTACCCAAATTAGCCATCTGCTGGCCGACTGACGTGAGCCGGTTTTGCTCATCCAGCGCATTGAGCTGGCGTAGTAATGTCTGAGCAGCGGCAAGATTGGCACCGGGAGGAGTGTCAAGCCAGGTGAGTTGATGCGGATCCTGACAACCCCATTGCAGCAAATCGAGTAGCAGACCGGACAGATCGCTTTGCAGAATTTCCGGCTCGCTTTGCGAGGAGGCGCGTTCTGCTTGCTCGGCACTGGTTAAGTGCAGGCAAATACCCGATTCCAGTCGCCCTGCTCGCCCTGCACGTTGAACCATCGACGCCTGACTAATACGTTGCGTAACCAGTCGCGTCAAACCGGTGCGAACATCAAAACGCGCCACGCGTTCAAGCGCGGTATCCACCACCAGGCGGATGCCTTCGATGGTGAGACTGGTTTCAGCAATATTGGTCGCCAGCACCACTTTGCGCATGCCATTTGTCGCAGGCAAAATCGCTTTACGTTGTTCGTTTAAAGGCAGCGCACCGTATAACGGGCAAAGCTGCACGTCACTTGCTACCCGCTCTTGTAACTGCTGCTGAACGCGCTGGATTTCAGCAACGCCGGGTAAAAACAGCAACACCGACCCCGACTCTTCCCGCAGTAAATTCGCCACGACGATAGCCACCGCTTCATCAAAACGGGGTTGAGTGGGAAGCGGACTGTAGCGGCGCTCAACAGGAAATGCCCGCCCTTCAGAGGCGATCACTGGCGCATTCGGCAAACACTGTTGCAGGCGCGGGTTATCAAGCGTTGCCGACATAATCAAAAGTTTGAGATCGTCGCGTAATCCCTGCTGCACATCGAGCAACAGCGCTAACGCAAGATCGGCTTGCAGGCTACGTTCATGAAATTCATCCAGAATCACCAGCGCCACACCGTCGAGTTCCGGATCGTGCTGGATCATGCGCGTCAGAATACCTTCGGTGACGACTTCGAGCTGTGTATTTGGCCCCACGCAGGTTTCAGCACGCATGCGATATCCCACAGTTTCACCCGGCTTTTCACCCAAAAGTTCAGCCAGACGCTGTGCAACATTGCGTGCCGCCAGCCGTCGCGGCTCAAGTAGCAGAATGCGCCCGCCTAAGTTTGCCTGTTGCAAAATCTGCAATGGCAGCCAGGTCGATTTACCGGCACCTGTTGGCGCGCTCAGTAAAATTTGCGGTGCATTTTGCAAAGCGTGAAGAATATCGGGTAGCACTGCGGCGACCGGTAATGACGGCACAAACGGCTCCAAAAAGGTATTATTGAAAGTTCGCTATTGTAGCATCACGCCAAATCATACATAACCGAGAGACCCAACAATGGCTGAAACTCGCCGTCTGTTCTTTGCACTCGAACTCCCAGCAGAGGTGCAAAAACAGATTATCCAGTGGCGCGCCGCACAGTTTCCTGAAGATACCGGGCGGCCGATTGCCGCCGCTAACCTGCATCTGACGCTCGCCTTTTTAGGTGACATCAGCGTGGAAAAGCAAAAGGCGCTCAGCCAGTTAGCTGGGCGAATTCGCCAGCGCGGTTTTACCCTGACCATTGATGATGCCGGGCAATGGCTGCGTTCGAATGTCGTATGGATTGGCCCGCGCCATGCGCCTTTAGGACTCATTCAACTGGCAAACATGTTACGCTCACAGGCGGCTCGCAGCGGTTGTTATCAAAGCCCGCAGCCGTTTCATCCGCATATCACGATTTATCGCAATACGCCGCGCGCAGTCGCTATTCCGCCCCCCAATTTCCGCTGGCAATATCAGGTAGATGAATTTGTGTTGTATGAATCTGTTTTCAAACAAGGGCGAACGCGTTACCAGCCATTGCAGCGCTGGTCGCTCAGTAATAAGGAAGAATAAATGGAATTTAGCCCGCCATTACAGCAAGCCACTCTGATTAAACGTTATAAACGCTTTTTGGCCGATGTCGTCACGCTTTCCGGCGAAGAATTAACACTTCATTGCCCGAATACCGGAGCAATGACCGGTTGCGCAACACCTGGGGATACTGTCTGGTATTCCACCTCAGACAATCCGACGCGTAAATATCCTCACACATGGGAAATAACCCAGACGCAACGTGGCGAATTTATCTGTGTAAATACATTGCGCGCGAATGGAGTGGTTAAAGAAGCATTAGCGGCAGAAACCATTTCAGAACTATCGGGTTACAACACAATTAAAAGCGAAGTAAAGTACGGCGCGGAGCGCAGCCGTATTGATTTTATGTTGCAAGCAGATTGTAAGGTTAACTGCTATATTGAAGTGAAATCAGTCACGTTATCACAACAAGGTTGTGGCTATTTCCCAGATGCCGTAAGCCTCCGAGGGCAAAAGCATTTGCGGGAATTGATGAACGTGGTTTTGCAGGGCGAACGCGCGGTGCTGCTGTTTACAGTGTTGCATTCGGCTATTACCCAGGTCTCCCCGGCACGCCACATCGATGCAAAATATGCGCAATTGTTATCAGAGGCGCAACAGTGTGGAGTCGAACTTCTTGCTTATAAGGCTGAACTTTCTGCAAGTGGGTTAACTCTAATTTCGCCGTTGCCTGTCCATTTATAATTTTTACTTAATAAAGAGCAGTTAACGTTTGTCTGTTTTGTGTGCTGGCGGCTCGCGTAAATACGCTTTTCTTCACAGGCTTGTCAAGAGAGGAATTTATATAATTGCCATCCTGAAAAGCATCTGCTATTTATAGCGGCCTGATTTTCCCCCGACCAGGGGACCGATAGTGCGTGTTAAGGAGAAACAACATGCAAGAAGGGCAAAAGCGTAAAACATCGTCCCTGAGTATCCTCGCCATCGCTGGGGTGGAGCCATATCAGGAGAAAACGGGCGAAGAATATATGAACGAAGCCCAGCTGTCGCACTTCAAGCGTATTCTTGAAGCCTGGCGTAGCCAACTTATGGATGAAGTTGATCGCACGGTAACGCATATGCAGGATGAAGCAGCAAACTTCCCGGACCCGGTTGACCGTGCAGCCCAGGAAGAAGAGTTCAGCCTCGAACTGCGTAACCGTGACAGGGAACGTAAACTGATCAAGAAAATCGAGAAGACCCTCAAGAAAGTAGAAGACGAAGATTTCGGTTTCTGCGAATCCTGTGGTGTTGAAATCGGCATCCGCCGTCTCGAAGCTCGCCCGACAGCTGATTTGTGCATTGACTGTAAAACGTTGGCAGAAATTCGCGAAAAACAAATGGCTGGCTAACGGCCCGCAATTTCACCACTTTCAAAGGCGGGAGACTCTCCCGCCTTATTCATTTGTAGCCTGTCACAATACTGATGACCACTTTCCACGATACCCGAGTAACTTCAAGATGCAGGTAGGCGGCAAACGAGAGAGTCCCGATGAGCTTACTCAAGTAAGTGATTCGGGTGAACGAGAGCAGTCAACACCCCTGCATTTTGAAGGGCGACGGGGATACATTGGACGTTTTGCTCCCTCGCCTTCTGGTGAACTCCATTTTGGTTCACTGATTGCCGCGCTTGGTAGTTATCTGCAAGCTCGCGCGCAGCAGGGCCAATGGCTGGTTCGCATTGAAGATATCGACCCACCTCGTGAAATCCCGGGCGCCGCTACCACGATTTTGCAGCAGTTAGAGCATTATGGTTTGCACTGGGATGGTGAAGTTTTGTGGCAATCCCAACGACACGAAGCCTATCGCGAAGCCCTGTCCTTCTTGCAGCAGCAAGGTTTGAGTTATTACTGCACCTGTACCCGCAGCCGCATTCAGCAAATTGGCGGTTACTACGACGGTCATTGCCGCACGCTAAATCATGGGTCAGAGAATGCCGCATTACGGTTTGTGCAGCATCATCCGGTATTAAGTTTTGCCGATAAACTGCACGGAAAATTAATTGCCGATGAAAAACTGGCCCGTGAAGATTTCATCATTCATCGCCGTGATGGGTTATTTGCCTATAATCTTGCTGTGGTCGTGGACGATAATTTTCAGGGTGTGAGTGAAATTGTACGCGGTGCAGATTTAATTGAGCCGACAGTACGACAAATTTCGCTGTATCAACAGTTTGGCTGGACGGTACCTGATTACGTCCATTTGCCGCTGGTGCTCAACGAGAATGGCGCCAAGTTATCGAAGCAAAATCATGCGCCAGCCCTACCACAGGGCGATCCACGTCCGGTTATTCATGCAGCGCTGGCATTTTTGAACCAACCAGAAATTGCTGGCTGGCAAGATTTAACGCTGAGTGAGTTACTCAGTCTAGCGGTGCAAAATTGGTCGCTGCAGGCTGTAGGAGCAGGCTCTTCGTGAATACGTCATTCTCAAATGCCACGCACTGAGCTATGATTAGCCGCTGTTTTTTTTGTCCCTATGATTGACACTGCCGAGGTGTACTATTTTTACCCGAGTCGCTAATTTTTGCCGCAAGGTGCTTAACCGCGATGACGTCGTGGTCGAGGAGAGTGAAGATCTCCCGCAAATCACGGTAATTCCGCGTGACCAGCACGCTCTGTCCCGCAAAGATATCAGTGAAAATGCCCTCAAGGTGCTCTATCGTCTGAACAAAGCAGGCTACGAGGCTTACCTCGTGGGCGGCGGTGTCCGTGACCTGTTGCTCGGTAAACAGCCGAAAGACTTTGATGTCACCACCAGCGCCACGCCGGATCAAGTGCGTAAACTGTTCCGCAACTGCCGTCTGGTTGGCCGTCGCTTCCGCCTGGCGCATGTCATGTTTGGGCCGGAAATCATCGAAGTTGCCACTTTCCGTGGTCACCACGAAGAGCAAAAGTCTGATAAACAGACATCGCAGACCGGTCAGAACGGCATGCTGCTTCGCGATAACATCTTTGGTTCTATCGAAGAAGATGCTCAGCGCCGCGATTTCACTATCAACAGCCTGTATTACAGCGTGGCTGATTTCTCAGTTCGCGATTATGTCGGTGGCCTGCGTGATTTACGCAATGGTGTCATCCGTCTGATTGGCGATCCTGAAACACGCTATCGTGAAGATCCGGTTCGCATGCTGCGTGCCGTGCGCTTTGCCGCGAAGCTGAATATGACGATCAGCCCGGAAACAGGCGAGCCCATTCCGCGTTTAGCCACCTTGATCAATGACGTCCCTCCAGCTCGTTTGTTTGAAGAGTCACTGAAACTTCTGCAAGCCGGCCACGGTTACGAGACGTATGAATTGCTGCGTGAATATCAGCTCTTCCAGCCGTTATTCCCGACCATCACCCGCTACTTCACCGAGCAGGGTGACAGCCCAATGGAACGCATGATCGTTCAGGTGCTGAAGAATACCGATAACCGCATTCAGAACGATATGCGCGTTAACCCAGCCTTCTTGTTCTCTGCCATTTTCTGGTATCCGCAACTGGAGATGGCTCAAAAGCTGACCCAGGAAAGCGGGCTTGCCTATATGGACGCCTTCGCTTTAGCGATGAACGAAGTGCTGGACGAAGCCTGCCGTGCGCTGGCTATTCCAAAACGTATCACCACTCTGGTTCGTGACATCTGGGGCCTTCAGCTTCGTCTGTCTCGTCGTCAGGGCAAACGCGCATGGAAGTTAATGGAGCATCCTAAATTCCGCGCTGCGTATGATTTGCTGGCACTGCGTGCTGAAGTGGAAAATAACCAGGAATTACTGCGCCTGACCAAATGGTGGGGTGAGTTCCAGGTGGCTGCTCCACCAGCACAAAAAGATATGCTCGATGTTTTAGGTGATGAACCTGCGCTACGCCGCCGTCATCGCCGTCCGCGCAAACGTGCACCGCGTAGCGGAGGAAGTGCATGACACTGGCGTATATCGCCCTTGGCAGCAACCTTGTGTCGCCGCTTGAGCAAGTGACTCATGCACTGGACGCCATTGCAACCATCCCGCAAAGCCGGGTGGTTGCAACATCTTCGTACTACCGCACCCCACCGCTCGGCCCGCAAGACCAACCTGATTACCTGAATGCCGCTGTCGCCCTTGAAACTGAGCTGTCTCCCGAGGCATTACTGGCTCATACTCAACGTATTGAGCTGGAGCACGGACGAGTACGAAAAGCCGAGCGCTGGGGACCACGAACGCTGGATCTCGACATTATGCTGTTCGGTAATCTGACGATTGTCACGCCAGCACTTACCGTGCCGCACTACGATATGAAAAACCGTGCGTTCATGTTAGTTCCATTACTGGAGATCGCGCCTGATTGCGCCTTCCCTGACGGCCAACTGGTCGCTAAAGTTTTAGAAAATCTCTCCCAGGACGGGATTACTTTTTGGTAACCACGGACGTGTTTTACTTCTTATACCCAGGCTACTTCAAGATGCCGCCAACACAACTGCAGCTTGAAAGTTGAAGAGTATTTAGATTCACTCCCCACCCTTAATTTTCAGGGACTGCCATGAAACCAATCACCATGTCTCAGTTGCGCCAATGGAAACAGGCACAACGCAAGTTCGCCACCATCACTGCTTATGATTTCAGCTTCGCAAAACTGTTTGCCGAGGAAGGCATTGGCGTCATGCTGGTTGGCGATTCATTAGGGATGACCGTTCAAGGCCACGACTCCACGCTGCCGGTAACCGTAGCAGATATTGCCTACCACACTCGCGCGGTACGCCGTGGCGCGCCGAATTGCCTGTTGCTGGCTGACCTGCCGTTTATGGCATACGCCACCCCGGAGCAAGCTTTTGCCAACGCCGCAGAAGTAATGCGCGCCGGTGCGAACATGGTCAAAGTCGAAGGGGGTCGCTGGCTGGTTGATACCGTCAAAATGCTCACCGAACGTGCGGTTCCCGTCTGTGGGCATTTGGGCTTAACGCCGCAGTCTGTGAATATTTTCGGGGGTTATAAAATCCAGGGGCGCGATGAAACCACGGCGCAAACGCTGCTTGATGATGCCCTGGCGCTCGAAGCCGCAGGTGCGCAGCTGTTAGTGCTGGAATGTGTGCCGGTTGCACTGGCAAAACGCATCACTGACGCGCTGGTTATCCCGGTTATTGGTATTGGGGCTGGCAATGTCACTGACGGACAGATTTTGGTGATGCACGATGCGTTCGGCATTACCGGTGGTCATATTCCAAAATTTGCGAAGAACTTCCTTACAGGAACCGGCGACATGCGTGCTGCGGTGCGCCAGTACATCAACGAAGTTGAGTCCGGCACCTATCCAGGTGAAGAACACAGTTTCCACTGACAGGAGAAGGGTTGTGTTGATTATCGAAACGATACCGCTGCTGCGTCAGCAAATCCGCCGTTGGCGCCAGGAAGGTAAGCGCATTGCGGTGGTCCCAACAATGGGGAACCTGCACGACGGGCATATGAAGCTGGTCGATGAGGCAAAAAGCCGCGCCGATGTGGTAGTAACCACCATTTTTGTTAATCCGATGCAGTTTGACCGCCCGGATGACTTAACGCGCTATCCACGCACCTTGCAGGAAGATTGCGAAAAGTTAAATCGCCGCAAAGTGGATTTGGTGTTTGCACCTGCTCCTGGCGACATTTTCCCTAAAGGCCTGGATTCGCAGACCTTCGTCGAAGTTCCAGGGCTTTCGACCATGCTCGAAGGTGCAAGCCGTCCGGGGCATTTCCGTGGCGTTTCTACTATCGTCAGTAAGCTGTTTAACATGGTGCAGCCTGACATCGCGTGCTTCGGTGAGAAAGATTTCCAGCAGCTCGCGTTAATTCGCAAGATGGTTGCAGACATGGGCTACGACATCGAAATCATAGGTGTACCAACGGTGCGCGCAAAAGATGGCCTGGCATTAAGCTCACGCAATGGCTATCTGAACGCTGAACAACGCAAAATCGCACCGGGCCTGCATAAGGTGATGCAGTCTCTGGCGGACAAGCTGCTTGCCGGTGAGCGCGATACCGAAGAGCTGTTAGCGATCGCGGCAACTGAGCTAAATGAAAAAGGCTTCCGTTCAGACGACTTGCAAATCCGCGATGCGGATACATTGCTGGAGCTGGGTGCAGAGAGCAAGCGAGCGGTGGTGCTGATGGCGGCATGGCTCGGACAAGCGCGTTTAATTGATAATGTTCAGGTCGAGCTCGCGCAGTAGACAGCCTGGCAAAATCGGGCAATACTGCCCAACTAAATTCCGGCGGCAAGCACTGAGCTTGCCGCTTATGTAACCCAATAGTGACGAAGGTTTAAGCTATGATACGCACCATGCTGCAAGGCAAACTTCACCGTGTCAAAGTGACGCAGGCGGATTTGCACTATGAAGGTTCCTGCGCCATTGATCAGGATTTCCTTGAAGCGGCTGGCATTCTGGAATATGAAGCCATTGATATTTATAACGTCACCAACGGTAAGCGCTTCTCTACTTACGCAATCGCTGGTGAACGCGGTTCTAAAATTATTTCGGTTAACGGCGCTGCGGCACATTGTGCCGATGTGGGCGACATTCTGATTATCGCAACTTACGTGACGATGCCGGATGAGCAAGCGCGTAGCTGGCAGCCGAAAGTGGCTTATTTCGATGGCGACAACGAAATGAAACGCCTGGCGAAGGCTGTACCGGTTCAGGTTGCCTGACCCCGATCGTTGAATTAAAAAGGCCTGCTTTGTTAAGCAGGCCTTTTTTTGTCTCATGATTTCGGTTGGTTGGAAATCAGTCGCGACATCGTTTCTAACGAGTCGGTGCGTAATACATAAAGCCGTTTCAGTAAAAACGGGTTATCTCCTGGCTTCACTTTCCCACGTACAGTCGTCACCGCCATATGGAACCCCGCATCGTTGGCTGCTTTCACGGCTTTATCGTTATAGCCACCAAAGGGGTACGAAAGGTATAAAACATGCGGATTAAACTGTGCCAGCGCGCGTCTGGAATGTTCAAAATCGAGCAAGATATTGCGGTAGGTACGGCGTAAAAGTGTCGGCTGGCGGTTTGCATCAACGCGATGCAAAAAGTGCGTGTGCGACTGGATATCAAACACATCCTGGCTGGCCTGTAATTCCGATATGCTCATAAATTGCAGCGTTTTCGGGTTCCAGGTTTGTGGGTGCGCTTTAATACGTGACGAAATAATAAATGACGTTGCCTTAAAACCGTATTCTTTGAGGATCGGGTATGCGTAGCGATACACCGACTTTAACCCATCATCAAAAGTAATCACCACCGCGCGCGCAGGCATGTTCATTCGATTGCGCACGTAACCTTCGAGCTGATACAGAGTCAGCGTGGTGTAACCCATATCCCGCAGCCAGGTCATTTGGTTGTTGAATGCCACAACCGACGTCGTGGTTGATGTATGACGAAAACGCGTGTTCTCTTCGTCACGCAGAATATGGTGATAGGTAAGCACCGGAATGCCGTTATCCGGCTGGGCATCAAGGCTGCTGATATACCCAAGGCGGTTGCCAATTCGAATCTGATACCAGGATTGGTTAAGCCGGTCTTTCAGACTGGCAATAATGGGATAACGTAAGTTATTCGCCAGCGTACCAAACGGGGCACTGCCACTGTCTGGTGCGTTATACACGGCCACATCACGGAAGGTCACCAGGTTTTGGTTGCTCAATGGCTTATGCAAATCGCCCAGACGATCTTCAACACGTTGTTTTCCCTGCACTGGCTCCAGATGCGATTTATCAATAAAGCCCGTACCAAAGCCAAAACTGAACTCGTAATAATCTGCCGCCGTCGGGACGACTGCCAGTATTTGCCCTTCCTGAATGGTGCCGACAGAGATGACTTTATCCCCCACTTGCGCCCAAATATCGGCATCTTCAGTGGTTTGCATATATTGCGCGGGAGTATGGTGGCTGCTGAGCAGGCTAGCATTAGCGCTACTACCACAAATCAGCATCAGGGCTGCAAAGATAAGACGAGTTAGCATAACGGGTTTGATTGCACTGAGTGTCTCAATGACGAGAAGAAGCGGTCATTCTAACAAAAGCCCGCCCAATACCAACCGATCAAATCAATAATGGTGTAGTAACACGAAGGGGGGATTTTTTTGTTGCTGATGCCAAAGACTGGTGATGTCGCCCCCGCCATGCTCAACAATATGGTCGCGGAACGCTTCACTGGTCAACGTGGTTCGATACGCACGCATCGCAAACAACACGGGTAACGTAACGCCGGAAATCACTTCACAATGGGTATGTTGGTGGCTGATTAATGCCGCAGTACGATAAGGGGCAGCCCCGGCCTGGTCGGTCAAAAAGACCACTCCGTCACCCGAATCACAATTGTACAACGCATCACACATCATACGACTCAGCATGTTGGTGCTCAGTCCCTTCCAGTAATTCACCGAACAACATTGAGCCTGAGGCCCAAAACGACGCTCAATTGCATCCAGCATATCCTGAGCGTAGTAGTCATGACCCGCAATCACCCAACCTAACATGGCATTCTCCTTTTTGCAGGGCGACAGTGTGCCAAGGTGAGATTTTTGCGCTGTGATACGAATCAATAGCAGGTAAGAAAATTCTTAATTTATGTCCCCTTTCGGCTATTGCTTATGCAGATCTCACTGAGGCCGTCTGCCAAGGTGAGATCTGTTGGCTTCGTGGGTTTTCCGTTCACCCGTGCGGCTGATTATCCCTGTCACTATTGCGAACGGTGAACGTGCCAGGAGGATTACGCATCCTCCTGGCGACCTCGGCGCCCGGCCAATAAATCGCCGCTAAAGCGGTAAACCCCAGTTTTCCCCCAACATTCAGGGTCGTTCGCGATTCGTTCCCGACGATCGCTCTCTTTCGCCGCTCCCAGCGGCTCAACCCTGACTGAAGGGGAAAAACTGTGGCGATTTAAGCCGGGAACAAGGGGGTCGCGGCAAGTTCAGGTAGATAACGCAGACCTTGTTTTGCTGAAAAATCTAAAGCGATGCAATGTAAACATCGTATTGTGGAGTGAAAGCGAGGGGTGTGACGGTGAACACCCTTCGGACGTTCAC
Source organism: Buttiauxella sp. A111 (assembly GCF_014189855.1). GTDB lineage: Bacteria > Pseudomonadota > Gammaproteobacteria > Enterobacterales > Enterobacteriaceae > Buttiauxella > Buttiauxella selenatireducens. Next base: position 131,953 of record NZ_BJFN01000007.1, on the reverse strand, counting down.
CGGTTCGGTGGCTGCATGTAGCGGAAGACTTCGAGTGAACGGAACTTTCACCACTTCCGACATAAACAGCCAATCCTAATCTCAAAGATGTGACTAAGAGACAGCCTCTCAGGGAGGCTATGAAAATTAGCTACGCAGACCACGCCCACGTTGAATCAAATACCAGCACAGAATATAGAATGCGGTGATAAAGCCGACCAGTACCGTGATGGTGAACAGCAGCGGTACGTCATTGATGCCCAGGAAGCCGTAACGGAAACCACTGATCATATACACCACTGGGTTCAAGTGGGACAGCGCCTGCCAGAACGGCGGCAGCAGCGTCAGAGAGTAGAACACCCCCCCCAAATAGGTCAGCGGAGTCAGCACAAAAGTGGGGATCAGGCTGATGTCGTCAAAGGTTTTGGCAAACACCGCGTTCAGCAGACCCGCCAGCGAAAACAGAATTGCCGTCAGCAACAGCGTCAATGCGACAAAGAGCCATGAATGAACCTGGAATGGCACGAAGAACAACGAAACGGCAGTTACCATAACCCCAACGCACAAGCCACGTGCAACACCGCCACCAACGTAACCCGCAATAATGATATGGGTCGGCACCGGTGCCACCAGCAACTCCTCAATGTTGCGCTGGAATTTTGCGCTAAAGAATGAAGACGCTACGTTGGCATAAGAATTAGTGATCACCGCCATCATGATCAAACCCGGCACGATGAACTGCATGTAAGTAAAACCATGCATTGAGCCGATTTGCGAGCCGATCAAGTTACCGAAAATAATAAAATACAGGGTCATAGTGATGACCGGCGGTACTAGCGTTTGAATCCAGATACGCGTGAAACGATGGATTTCTTTGGTCCAGATACTTTTTAACGCCACCCAATAGAGATGCATCATGCCTGGTCTCCTTTTGACCCGTTTACCAGCGTGACGAACAGCTCTTCAAGACGGTTTGCTTTGTTACGCATACTTAATACCTGAACACCTTGCGAACTTAACTGACTGAAAACACTATTTATCCCCTGCTCGCGCAGCACTTCAACTTCCAGAGTCGACGTATCCACCAGGCGATACTGGTAGCCATCAAGCTGTGGCAGCGGGCTTTTCGGCGCTAAATCGAGGATAAAAGTTTCTGACTTCAGTTTGGAGAGTAATGATTTCATTGACGTATTTTCGACTAACTCGCCATTTTGAATAATACCGATGTTGCGGCACAGCATCTCTGCTTCTTCAAGATAGTGGGTGGTCAAAATAATGGTGGTGCCTTTGTCGTTCAGATCCTTCAGGAAGCCCCACATTGAACGGCGCAGTTCGATGTCGACGCCCGCTGTTGGTTCATCAAGAATTAACAATTTAGGCTCATGCATCAAGGCACGGGCAATCATCAAACGGCGCTTCATGCCACCGGACAACATGCGCGCACGTTCGTTGCGTTTTTCCCACAGATCGAGCTGTTTCAGGTATTTTTCGCTACGTGCGATGGCTTCGCTACGTTCAACGCCGTAATAACCCGCCTGATGTACAACAATCTGTTGCACCGTCTCAAATGGGTTGAAGTTAAATTCCTGCGGCACCAGCCCAAGCTGGCGTTTGGCGTTAACAATGTCTTTTTGCAGATCGTAACCAAACACGCGAACCCGACCTGAGGTTTTATTTACCAACGAGCTGATAATACCGATAGTGGTGGATTTTCCTGCGCCGTTTGGCCCCAGCAGGGCGTAAAAGTCCCCTGCTTCAACACGAAGATCTATGCCGCGCAGTGCCTGTACACCGCCTGCATAGGTTTTCGTTAACTGTTCCAGTTCTAATGCAATTGTCATTATTTACGGTTGCCTTGTCCGGTACAAAAAAAGTTGCGCCCCAAATAATTCGAGTTGCATGAAGGCGGCAAGAACAAGAATCCCGATGAGCTTACTCAGGTAAGTGATTCGGGTGATTGAGCGCAGCCAACGCACATGCAGCTTGAAGTATGAAGGGGATAGCTGTTTTAAAATTTATTCAGTTGCCCTATATTACCTCAACGCACTTCTCCTGTTACAGGTTGTTAACTTCCATGAAAGACATTGATACCCTCATCAGCAATAACCAGGTCTGGTCAAAACTGATGGAGGACGAAGATCCGGGTTTTTTTGAACGTTTGTCTCAAGCCCAAAAACCTCGCTTCTTGTGGATTGGCTGTTCCGATAGCCGCGTACCTGCCGAGCGTCTGACGGGCCTTGAGCCTGGCGAGTTGTTTGTTCACCGTAATGTGGCAAACCTGGTCATTCATACGGATTTGAATTGCCTTTCTGTTGTTCAGTACGCAGTAGATGTTCTTGAAGTTGAACACATTATCATCTGCGGTCACTACGGATGCGGTGGTGTACAAGCGGCGGTTGAGAACCCAGATTTAGGGCTGATTAACAACTGGCTGTTGCACATCCGCGATATCTGGTTCAAGCATAGCTCCCTACTGGGAGAACTCCCACCGGAGCAGCGTCTGGATACGCTTTGCGAACTGAACGTAATGGAGCAGGTTTATAACCTCGGCCATTCCACCATTATGCAGTCCGCGTGGAAACGTGGACAAAAAGTCACCGTACACGGTTGGGCTTACGGTATTCACGATGGTCGCCTGCGCGATTTGGAAGTGACTGCCACCAGCCGCGAATCGCTGGAACAGGGCTACCGTAGCGGGATTTCAAATCTTCAGAATTCTCATATCAGCCACAAGAATAGAACACCTTCTCAGTAACACAGATAGCAAAAAGGGCCTTAAAGGCCCTTTTTTAACGTCAAAACTTCGCGCTTTTCGACACGTTACTCGTCCAGCAGAACCACTTTACCGACGTATGGCAGATGGCGATAACGCTGAGCGTAGTCAATACCATAACCCACCACGAATTCGTCAGGAATGGCGAAACCCACCCACTCAACGTTCACGTCCACTTCACGACGCTCCGGTTTATCCAGCAGCGTACAAATTGCCAGTGACTTTGGCTCACGCAGGCTCAGAATTTCGCGCACTTTGCTCAGCGTATTACCGGAATCGATAATATCTTCGACGATCAGCACGTCTTTACCGCGAATATCTTCATCGAGATCTTTCAGGATTTTCACATCGCGGGTGGTGGACATGCCGCTGCCATAACTCGATGCCGTCATAAAATCGACTTCGTGTGGCACGTGGACTTCACGGCACAGGTCCGCCATGAACATAAATGAGCCACGCAGCAGACCAACCAGCACCATATCACTACCGCTATCACGATAATGTTCAGTGATCTCACGACCCAACTCAGCGATACGGGCTTTGATCTCCGCTTCGGGGATCATCACTTCAACAGTATGTTTCATAGTTATAACCATATGATTTAAAAATAAATCATTCGATATTGGTTGATTGTAAACCAATACAAAATATTCAGGCCAGCAGTATAACAGCAAAACACATTCTCATCCGCTATCCGTAAAAAGGCCATTTATGTGATGAATATCACACTTGTTAATAACTATAATGAATTGCTATCAAATTTTTAAGAGCGTGATAATTGTGAAAACAAATAACTCTGGTTCGCGAGTCATCGCAACCTTAACAGCCCTGTTTGCAGTACTGACCGGGCTGTATTTACTTATTGGCGGGATATGGTTAGTGGCAATTGGGGGTTCCTGGTACTACCCAATTGCAGGGGTGGTGATGCTAGTCACCGCAGGTTTACTTTGGCAACGTAAAGCATTGGCGCTGTGGCTCTATGCCGCATTACTGCTTTGCACCGCAGTGTGGTCAGTCTGGGAAGTCGGTTTCGATTTCTGGGCATTAACACCGCGTTTAGACGTACTTTTCTTCTTCGGCGTTTGGTTACTGCTACCGTTTGTTTATCGTCATCTGATTCAACCGGCTACAGGTGCCGCTCCCGCGCTAGGGGCAGTACTGGTTGTTACCGTGATTGGGCTGGCCTGGGCGGTATTTAACGATCCGCAAGAAATTAACGGCACGCTGAAAAGCGATGAACTGACAAAGACAGCAAGCTCCACCATTCCTGATGCCGATTGGCCTGCATATGGTCGCAATCAGGAAGGACAGCGCTACTCTCCTTTAAAACAGATCAACGATAAAAACGTCGGTCAGCTTAAAGAGGCGTGGACCTTCCAGACGGGTGACGTGAAGCGCCCAACCGATCCGGGTGAAATCACCAACGAAGTCACTCCGATTAAAATCCGCGACACGCTTTACCTGTGTACCGCTCACCAGCAACTGTTTGCGCTGGATGCGGCAACCGGTAAGCAGAAGTGGAAATTCGATCCGCGACTGGATACCAACCCTTCGTTCCAGCACGTGACTTGCCGTGGGGTTTCTTATCACGAAGCGACTGCGGATAACGCAAGTCCGGATGTCGTTTCAGACTGCCCACGTCGTATCATCCTTCCGGTGAATGACGGGCGTCTGTTTGCCATCAATGCCGATAACGGCCAGCTGTGCGAAAGCTTTGCTAACAAAGGCATTCTGAATCTGCAAACCAATATGCCGGTGACAACACCAGGCATGTATGAACCCACTTCACCGCCAGTTATCACCGATAAAGTGATTGTGATTGCGGGTGCAGTAACAGATAACTTCTCTACTCGCGAGCCGTCTGGTGTTATCCGTGGCTTTGATGTGAACAGCGGAAAGCTGCTGTGGGCATTCGACCCGGGTGCAAAAGATCCGAATACCATTCCAGGCGACGAACATCATTTCACCCTTAACTCGCCGAACTCCTGGGCGCCAGCCGCCTATGATGCAAAGCTTGATTTGGTCTACCTGCCGATGGGGGTCACCACGCCAGATATTTGGGGCGGTAATCGCACACCGGAACAGGAGCGCTATGCCAGCAGCATTGTCGCTTTGAACGCAACGACCGGGAAACTGGCATGGTCTTATCAAACGGTTCACCACGACCTGTGGGATATGGACATGCCATCGCAGCCAACACTTGCCGATATTAGCGACAAGAACGGCAACCTGATCCCGGTTATCTACGCACCTGCGAAAACCGGCAACATCTTTGTGCTGGACCGTCGTGACGGCAAACTGGTCGTTCCGGCTCCGGAAAAACCCGTTCCGCAGGGTGCAGCGAAAGGTGATTACGTTACGCCAACCCAACCGTTCTCCGACCTCAGCTTCCGTCCGAAGAAAGATCTCAGCGGCGCGGATATGTGGGGGGCGACGCTCTATGACCAGATGGTCTGCCGTATTATCTTCCACAACTTGCGTTATGAAGGCATTTTCACACCGCCGTCTGAGCAAGGCACGCTGGTATTCCCGGGCAACCTGGGGATGTTCGAGTGGGGTGGAATTTCAGTTGACCCGAACCGTCAGGTGGCGATCGCCAACCCAATGGCCCTGCCGTTTGTTTCTAAGCTGATGCCACGCGGTCCAGGCAACCCAATGGAACCACCGAAAGATGCTAAAGGTAGCGGTTCTGAATCTGGCATTCAGCCACAGTACGGCGTGCCATATGGCGTGACGCTGAACCCGTTCCTCTCTCCGTTCGGCTTACCGTGTAAGCAACCGGCGTGGGGCTACATCTCTGCGATCGATTTGAAAACCAATGAAGTGGTGTGGAAGAAACGTATCGGTACGGTGCGTGACAGTTCACCTCTTCCACTGCCGTTTAAAATGGGGATGCCAATGCTGGGCGGCCCAATTTCGACCGCAGGGAACGTGCTGTTTATTGGCGCAACCGCAGATAACTATTTGCGCGCTTATAACATGAGCAACGGTGACAAACTGTGGGAAGCGCGTCTGCCAGCCGGTGGACAAGCGACGCCGATGACCTATGAAGTGAATGGCAAGCAGTACGTCGTGATTTCTGCGGGTGGCCACGGCTCCTTCGGAACCAAGATGGGCGACTATATTGTTGCTTATGCTTTGCCGGACGACGCTAAGTAGTTTTCCCCTCACCCTAACCCTCTCCCACGGGGAGAGGGAACCGTTCGGTATTCCCCCTCTCCCCGTGGGAGAGGGCCGGGGTGAGGGCCATTTTACGCCACCGTAAATCCGAGCATCATGCCGGTATCTTCATGTTCGAGCAGATGGCAGTGCGCCATATACGCATGCTCCTTTGAAGCGACATGATCAAAACGCACTAACACTTCGCTACGCGCGCCTTCCACACGCACGGTATCTTTCCAGCCCTGACGATGGGCCGCTACCGGTTGACCATTCTCACTGAGGATACGGAATTGCGTTCCATGAATATGGAAAGGATGCAGCATCATGTCGCCTTCGCCGGAAATCGTCCATTTCTCGTATTTGCCCTTTTCGGCGGCGAAAGCTGGCGTATTCATATCAAACGCTTTGCCGTTAATCTTATTCGCATTATGGAAATCGAAACCAGCGCCCTGTTTGCCGTGATTCATGCCGCCATGATTCATCTTGCCATGGTCCATATTCCCCATGCCGCCCATATTGCCATGCCCGGACATGCCCATGCCGCCCATCGCCTGAGGGCCGTATTTATCCATCAGCGCCTGCATTCCCATCATATCCAGCATCGGATCCATCATCAGTTGCAACCAGCGTTCGGTAACCCCTTCATGATTGGGTATCGCCGGGACAGTAGCCAGCTTATCGGGCAGTTCGGCAGAAGCGGCGATAATCAACGGTTGGATGCGCACGACAGGCACTGGCTGGTCAAAAGGCGCGACCGTCATACCCATTTGTTTAACCGGCAGCGTGACGATATCAAACGCTTTGCCGTCACGAGTATCCACCAGCACTTCGAAGCGCTCCCCCATTAACATGGAGAGTTCGGTGACTTTAACCGGTTCCGCGAGCAGGCCACCATCGCTGGCAATCACGTACAACGGTCGGTTATCGCTGGCAGCAATATTTAATGAACGAGCGTTACAGCCATTGAGCAAACGTAAACGCAGCCAGCCACGCGGGTTAGCATGCTGTGGGTACACCGCTCCGTTACACAACAGCGTGTCGCCAAACCAACCAACAGCCGCACTCATCAGATCCAGTTGATAATCAATTTGCCCATCGGCACTGAAACGCTTGTCCTGAATAATCAGCGGCACATCATCGATGCCCCACTGCTTCGGTAAGCGCAGCGCACGGCTTTCGCTATCCTCAATCAATACCAGCCCCGCAAGGCCCATCGCGACCTGATGACCCGTTTTTCCATGCTGATGCGGGTGGAACCAGCACGTTGCCGCGCGTTGCTGCGGTGTAAATTTCACGGTGCGTTTGCCACCTGCGGCAATGACACCTTGTGGACCGCCGTCGACATCGCCGGGGATTTCTAAACCATGCCAGTGAAGCGTCGTCTCTTCCGCGAGGGTGTTATTTATCTCAACGGTGACTTCTTCACCCTGACTAAGCTGTAACGCAGGCCCAAGCAAATTGCCGTTATAACCCCAAGTGGTGGCCGTTTTTCCATTGAATGTGCTTTTGCCGCCTTGTACGGTTAAACGGATGCTATTCTTTGCATCAGGGGAGAGAATTCCGGGGATCGGCAATGCGGGTCTGTCGGCCGCCAGTGCCGCTTTACTCCAGAGCGGCAGAGCGCTAAACGCACCAATAGCAGCAGAATATTTTAGAAAATCACGGCGATGCATATTCAATTCCTTTCTTTAGCAGGCGTGCTGTTGAGCATAAACCTTTACCCAAGGGGAAGGTCAAGTTTTACCCAGAGAATAGAGCTGTGAATAATTCTCGTCGCGTCTTGCTCAACTGTGCTAACGTTTCGTATCTGATAAAAAGTGGTAGATGTGATGAAGATGGGTGTTAGGGCATTAATGCTGGGATTGTTGCTGGCTTTTTCTACCAGCAGTCAGGCACTTAGCGAGTCTGAAGCAGAAGATATGGCCGATCTTACTGCGGTTTTTGTGTTCCTGAAAAATGATTGCGGCTACCAAAATCTGCCTAACGGACAAATTCGTCGCGCACTGGTGTTTTTTGCACAACAAAACCAGTGGGATTTGAGCAATTACGATACCTTCAACATGAAAGCATTGGGTGAAGACAGCTATCGCGATCTTAGTGGCATTGCCATCCCAACAGCGAACAAATGTAAATCGCTGGCTCGGGATTCATTAAGTCTGCTCGCCTACGTGAAATAACCCGTCATACTTCAAGCTGCAGCTGCGTTGGCTGCGTTCGCTCACCCCAGTCACTTACTTATGTAAGCTCCTGGGGATTTACTCACTTGCCGTCTTTCTGCAACTCGAATTATTTTGGGTTTTAGTGAATTAACGCTTTTGCGCAATAAATTCCCGGTAGGCGTTAACCACTTGCATAAAGTCCTCAACGCCGCAGAATGACAAGCTCTCTTCGTCGTAGTAATTCATCCCGTCTTCCATTTCATCACCGGTTATTTCCAGCTGATTGGCACGGATAATCACCTCTTCTTCATCGAGCCACAACGTGTATTCGTGCCCAGTACGTTGCCACTGGCGTTCACTACCTTTTACTGAGTTTGCTGCCTCTTCAACTTCATCGAGCAGGGCGAGATTATCTTTTACTTCTTCATTAAACCAATGACCCACCACTTCGTGACCCATCGACATACGCACTTTCACCAACCCGGTGACATCGCGCAAAAATTCATATTCCATGGTGTTTTCCTCTACCCGGCCTGGGGAAATACAGTACCCCTTAGCGTATAAGGTAATTATCGCAGCAAAACCGGCGAAAAACAGGATGTAAGTAGAGGATAGGGAAATAAAATTGAGTGGTCTGATGCCCTCACCCCGCCCCTCTCCCACGGGGAGAGGGAGAAAACCGTGCTCTGCCAGGAGAGAGAGAAAACCGGACAGTCCCCTCTCCCGTTGGGAGAGGGTTAGGGTGAGGGGAAAATCATTTACACCGCGGTCTGGAAAATCACACCGTCTGCTTTCTCGGTGTACTGAGAAAGTTTGTCAAAGTTCAGATAACGGTAGGTATCGACAGCCGTCTTATCAACTTGCGCCATAAAGGTCTGGTATTCGTCAGGCGTTGGCAGTTTGCCCAGCAGTGAAGCCACTGCGGCCAGTTCTGCGGAAGCCAGGAACACGTTAGCACCAGTACCCAAACGGTTAGGGAAGTTACGCGTCGACGTTGAAACCACGGTCGAGCCATCTGCCACACGCGCCTGGTTACCCATACACAGTGAACAGCCCGGGATTTCGATACGTGCACCGCTCTTACCAAACACGCTGTAGTAGCCTTCCTCAGTCAACTGAGCGGCATCCATACGCGTTGGCGGAGCAACCCACAGACGAGTCGGCAACTGACCTTTGTGGCTATCGAGCAGTTTACCTGCCGCACGGAAGTGGCCGATGTTGGTCATGCAAGAACCGATGAACACTTCATCAATTTTCTCGCCCTGAACATCAGACAGCAGACGTGCATCGTCCGGATCGTTTGGCGCACACAGAATAGGCTCTTTGATATCGTTCAGATCGATTTCAATGATCTCTGCGTATTCTGCATCGGCATCCGCTTCCATCAACTGAGGATCGGCCAGCCATTTTTCCATGCCCTGGATACGGCGCTCAAGCGTACGACGATCGCCGTAACCTTCTGCGATCATCCACTTCAGCAGCACGATGTTAGAGCTCAGATACTCTTCGATCGGTTCGCGATCAAGCTTGATGGTACAGCCAGCAGCTGAACGCTCAGCGGAAGCATCGGTCAGTTCAAATGCCTGCTCAACTTTAAGCGTTGGCAGACCTTCGATTTCCAGGATGCGACCAGAGAAGATGTTTTTCTTACCTTTCTTCTCAACGGTCAGCAGGCCTTGCTTAATGGCATACAGCGGGATCGCATGAACCAAATCACGCAGGGTGATCCCCGGCTGCATTTTGCCTTTGAAGCGCACCAGTACTGACTCAGGCATATCCAGTGGCATCACGCCGGTTGCCGCAGCAAACGCCACCAAACCAGAACCCGCAGGGAAGGAAATACCAATTGGGAAACGAGTATGGGAGTCACCGCCGGTACCCACGGTATCAGGCAGCAGCATACGGTTCAGCCAGGAGTGGATAACACCATCACCCGGACGCAGCGACACACCGCCACGGTTCATGATGAAGTCAGGCAGCGTGTGGTGAGTATTCACATCCACCGGCTTAGGATAAGCGGCAGTGTGGCAGAAGGACTGCATCACCAAATCAGCAGAGAAGCCCAGGCACGCCAGGTCTTTCAGTTCATCACGGGTCATTGGACCGGTGGTGTCTTGAGAACCGACTGAAGTCATTTTTGGTTCGCAATACTGATTCGGGCGGATACCTTCAACGCCACACGCACGGCCAACCATTTTCTGTGCCAGCGAGAAACCACGAGTACTTTGCGCAACATCTTTCGCCTGCACAAACACTTCGCTACGTGGCAAGTTCAACGCTTCACGCGCTTTGGTTGTCAGACCGCGACCGATGATCAACGGAATACGACCACCAGCACGCACTTCGTCCAGCAGCACATCGGTTTTCAGCTCGAAATTCGCGATGACTTCGTTAGTTTCGTGGTTACGTACTTCACCTTTGTATGGGTAGATATCGATAACATCGCCCATGTTCAGATTGTTTACGTCAACTTCGATTGGCAGTGCACCGGCATCTTCCATGGTGTTAAAGAAGATTGGCGCGATTTTGCCGCCGAGCACCACACCACCGCCGCGCTTGTTCGGCACGTTCGGGATATCGTCGCCCATAAACCACAGTACAGAGTTGGTCGCAGATTTACGCGAAGAACCGGTACCAACAACGTCGCCCACATATGCCAGTGGGAAACCTTTCTTATTTAATTCTTCGATCTGTTTGATCGGGCCAACGCTGCCTGGTTGATCCGGCACAATACCTTCACGGGCGTTTTTCAGCATCGCCAGCGCGTGCAGAGGGATATCCGGGCGTGACCAGGCATCAGGTGCAGGAGACAGGTCATCGGTGTTCGTTTCACCCGTCACTTTAAATACGGTAACGGTGATTTTCTCAGCCAGTTTAGGGCGAGACAGGAACCACTCGGCATCAGCCCAGGCTTTCAGCACTTGTTGTGCGTGGGGATTACCGGCTTTTGCTTTCTCTTCTACATCGTAGAAGTTATCAAACATCAGCAACGTGTGGGACAACGCTTTGGCTGCAATCGGTGCCAATTTTTCGTTATCCAGCGCGTCAATCAACGGGTGAATGTTGTAGCCACCTTGCATGGTGCCAAGCAGTTCTACAGCTTTCTCAGGGGAGATTAACGGGGAAGTGGCTTCACCTTTGGAGATGGCAGCCAGGAAACCGGCTTTAACGTAGGCGGCTTCATCAACGCCTGGCGGAACACGATTGGTAATAAGATCTAAAAGGAATTCTTCTTCACCCGCTGGCGGGGTTTTCAGCAGCTCGACCAGTGCGGCCATTTGGGATGCTTCTAAAGGTTTTGGAACAATCCCATCTGCAGCACGTTCGGCTACGTGCTTACGGTATTCTTCTAGCACGACGGTTCTCCTCGCTCTCATTGTCATTTCGGTTCCGGCTATTCTCTTCACGCTCCTGTGAGACAGCAGTTTGTAGGGTCAATGCCCGGTTCCGCGACGGGCAGCATAGCAGGATTTTCAGGGGGTGTTAATCCGTTTACAAAAAAGCAACATTAAATACTTGCTGAATCGTTAAGGACAAAATATTACTTTTAGATATGAGCTTCTGGCACAAAAAAACCGCATTGGGATGCCAGGTTTTGTACAAGATTTGTATAGGCGGAAATAATATTTCACGGTTTTGTCTTATTTTCACGGCAAGAATCCCTGTTTAAGACAAAAATTAAACTATCAGCTCTCTATACTCGCCACGATTTGCCGCTTCCCGGCACAGCTCCCTACTTCTGAATACCAGGAGACGTTAAATGAAGTTGCCATTCAAGCCTCATATTCTTGCCCTCGTTGGGAGTGCTGTCATTTTAGCGGCGTCAGGCATGCTAATAGTGAAAAGCCAGTCAACAGAGGCAGCATCGTCTGTACCTGAACCAGTCGCACAACCTGCAGCGCCTGCCCCTGCTGCCGCACCCGCGACACCCGTAGCAGGGACGACTGCACCACTCACAAATGCCCCCACCTTTACGTCTGCCCAAATCGACCAATGGGTTGCGCCTGTTGCGCTATTCCCTGACCCACTTTTATCGCAAGTGCTCATGGCGGCGACCTACCCGGCGAACGTGGTTCAGGCAGTGCAATGGTCTCATGACAACCCTAAACTCGAGGGTGATGCCGCCGTTCAGGCTGTCTCTAATCAGCCTTGGGATCCGAGTGTGAAATCTCTGGTCGCATTCCCGCAATTAACGGCGCTGATGGGGGAAAACCCGCAGTGGGTGCAGAATCTGGGTGATGCCTTCCTTGCACAACCTAAAGATGTGATGGATTCCGTGCAGAAATTGCGTTTGCTGGCGGAACAAACCGGTGCCCTGAAAACGACACCGCAACAAACGGTGACCACCGCCCCGGTAACAGTAAATCAGAACACAACGGTTAAAGAGTCATCGGGCACCAGCGCAGCCCCGGCTCCGACGGTCATAAAAATCGAACCGACTGACCCGCAGGTCGTTTATGTCCCGACTTATAATCCATCGACTGTGTACGGCACCTGGCCAAACACGGCTTATCCACCCGTTTATCTTCCCCCTCCGGAAGATCAATTCGGTGACAACTTTGTTGATGGGCTGGGATTTGGTCTCGGCATAGTCACCACGGCGGCTTTATTTGGCAGCATCGACTGGGATGATGACGATTACCACCACCATGATAATTACAATGGCGGCGGCGGATATAACCGTAATGGAGACAACAACATCAATATTGACGTTGACCGTTACAACCGCGTTTCCGGGCAACATCTGGCCAATAGCAACAATATGCGCTTCCAGCATAACCCTGCGTACAGGGATGGGGTTGGCTACCAGTCCAATGCTGTTTCTGAGCGTTATAACCGGACGAATGCTGCCGCAGGGCTTAGCGCAACGCCAAACGCCGCATCAGCCAACCGTGATGCCCAGCGACAAGCGGCCAAGACCCAGATGCAGCAAACTCAGCGGAAAACGGGAGGCTCAGCACCACAGCTCTCTTCCCGCGATGCTCAGCGTAAGGCATCTTCCCAACAAGTGAACAAAATTGCTCAGCGCAATAATTATAGGGGTTACGACACACCAAACACGGATGCTCGCCGCAACGCCGCGAAGACGCAGGCCAACCGTTCAACGAATCAGCAGACCCAACGTCGTCAGGAAGCGGCCAGAACACAGACGCGTGAACAACAGAATCGGGCCAGCACCAATGTGGCGCAGCGTCAGCAACGCGCTCCACAACAATCCAGATCTGCATTAAGCGGTAACGACAGTCGTTCCCCTTCCTGGCAGGCACAAAACCAACGTGGGCAACAAAGTCTTAATCGCTCATCGGTAAACCGTGAACAGCGCGGTGGTGGCAGAGAACGTGGCTCTCAGGGTCGTGAATTTAATCGTCGTTAAAAGGAGGCATCATGAAAAATCGTATGAAGTTAAGTGCATTAGTAATGCTTATGCTGCCTGCCTTTGTGCAGGCACAGCAACTGTTCACCACACCTGAACTGGCAGCCACCACATTTGCGAATGCCGTTATTAACCAGGATGAAGCCGCACTGACCAAGGTACTTGGCGATAACTGGCGGCAGTATCTTCCTGATGACAAAGCCGATCCTGAAGCGGTAGCGCGTTTTATTCGTGACTGGAAAGTGAGTCATAAAATCGAGCAGAAAGAGGAAACTGCGCATCTGAATGTTGGGCAAGAAAACTGGCAATTGCCTATCCCGATAGTGAAAACGGATGCGGGCTGGCACTTCGATATGCAGAAGGCTGCGGATGAAATTCTCACGCGCACCATTGGCCTTAACGAACTGTCTGCGATTCAGGCGATAGATGCCTATGTGGCGGCTCAGCAAGATTACTATCAGCTCGATCAGCAATACGCACAAAAATTTGTCAGTAGCGAAGGTAAGAAAGACGGTTTGTACTGGCCAGTCACTCCGGGTGAAGCGCCCAGCCCGCTCGGTCCAGGCTTCAGCCCTGCGCAACCTGGCATGGGGTATCACGGTTATCACTTCCGTATTCTTACAGCTCAAGGCCCAGACGCACCGGGTGGTGAGAAAAACTATATTTCAGACGGGAAAATGGTAGACGGCTTTGCGTTAATTGCCTGGCCTGTCGAGTATGGGGAAACGGGTGTCACTACCTTTATGGTAAATAACCAGGGGGCGGTTTATCAGAAGGATTTGGGTGAGCAAACGGCTGAAAAAGTGAATGAGATAAAACATTTCAACCCAGATAAAAGCTGGGAAGAAGAGCAGCAATAACCCAATAAAAAAAGCGGCCTAAGCCGCTTTTTTTATTACCATCAAGCGATTACTTCTTTTTCGCTTTCGGGTTTGGCAGGTCGGTGATGCTACCTTCGAAGATCTCAGCAGCCAGACCTACTGACTCGTGCAGAGTCGGGTGCGCGTGGATAGTGAGCGCGATATCTTCTGCGTCACAACCCATTTCGATAGCCAGACCGATTTCGCCCAACAGCTCACCGCCGTTAGTACCGACAATCGCACCACCGATAACACGGTGAGTTTCTTTGTCGAAAATCAGCTTGGTCATACCGTCTGCGCAATCTGAAGCGATAGCACGGCCAGAAGCAGCCCACGGGAAGGTGGCGGTTTCGTAGCTGATGCCTTTTTCTTTCGCTTCTTTCTCGGTCAGACCCACCCATGCAACTTCTGGTTCGGTATAGGCGATTGAAGGAATCACTTTCGGGTCGAAGTAGTGCTTCATGCCAGCGATAACTTCAGCGGCAACGTGACCTTCGTGAACACCTTTGTGCGCAAGCATTGGCTGGCCCACGATGTCGCCGATTGCATAGATGTGCGGCACGTTAGTGCGCATTTGCTTATCGGTACGGATGAAGCCACGGTCATCAACTTCAACGCCAGCAGCGCCTGCATCCAGCAGTTTACCGTTAGGTACACGGCCGATTGCAACCAGAACCGCATCGTAACGCTGTGGTTCTGCTGGGGCTTTTTTGCCTTCCATAGTGACGTAGATGCCATCTTCTTTGGCTTCAACCGCAGTCACTTTGGTTTCCAGCATCAGGTTGAATTGCTTGCTGATACGTTTGGTGAACACTTTCACCACGTCTTTGTCGGCAGCCGGGATAACCTGGTCAAACATTTCAACCACGTCAATATCTGAACCCAGCGCATGGTACACGGTACCCATTTCCAGACCGATGATACCGCCACCCATGACCAGCAGGCGTTTCGGAACGGTTTTCAGTTCCAGTGCGTCGGTAGAATCCCATACGCGTGGATCTTCATGCGGAATGAATGGAAGTTCGATCGGACGGGAACCCGCTGCGATAATGGCGTTATCAAAGGTGATGGTCGTTGGACCATTTTCGCCTTCAACAACTAAGGTGTTAGCACCGGTAAATTTACCCAGGCCGTTCACCACTTTAACTTTACGACCTTTCGCCATACCCGCCAGGCCACCAGTCAACTGGTTGATAACCTTTTCTTTCCAGGTACGGATTTTGTCGATGTCAGTTTTCGGCTCGCCGAAAACAATGCCATGCTCAGCTAAAGCTTTCGCTTCTTCGATAACTTTAGCAACGTGCAGCAGGGCTTTAGAAGGGATACAGCCAACGTTCAGACAAACACCACCAAGGGTGCTGTAACGCTCTACAATGACGGTCTCCAGACCTAAATCAGCGCAACGGAATGCAGCAGAGTAACCTGCCGGGCCTGCCCCAAGTACGACGACCTGAGTTTTGATTTCAGTACTCATCATGACCTCTTAATTTATTTCCGGCGGTCCCTGGTCTTTAACGCCCATTGCCACCGGGACGTTCTATCCGCCCGCAGTTTACAAAATTGTTAACAAATTTGAAACAACAAACGGCAAACGATTTGTATTTGGCACCTGATAATCTCAAACAGCATCATGAGATTACCAGAAAAAAGCCGACCGATTGGCCGGCTTTTTGACTTACATCACCAGGCGGCGAATGTCGGCCAGCATGTTGTTGATGATGGTGATAAAGCGCGCACCATCAGCACCGTCAATCACGCGGTGGTCGAAGGAAAGAGACATTGGCATCATCAGACGCGGCGTGAACTCTTTACCATTCCAGACTGGCTCCATAGAAGACTTGGAGACACCCAGGATTGCCACTTCTGGCGCGTTAACGATTGGCGCGAAGTGAGTCGTCCCGATACCACCCAGGCTTGAGATAGTGAAGCAACCGCCCTGCATTTCGCCAGCAGTCAGCTTGCCATCGCGAGCTTTCTTGGAGATAGCCATCAGTTCGTGAGACAGCTCAACGATGCCTTTCTTGTTCACGTCTTTGAAGACAGGAACAACCAGACCGTTTGGCGTATCAACCGCAACACCGATGTTGATGTATTTTTTCAGCGTCAGCTTCTGACCATCTTCGGACAGAGAACTGTTGAAGCGTGGCATTTGCTCAAGCGCGGCAGCAACAGCCTTCATGATGAAGACCACTGGCGTGATTTTAACGCCCAGTTTCTTCTTCTCAGCTTCTACGTTCTGCTGTTTACGGAACGCTTCCAGCTCAGTGATATCCGTTTTGTCGAAGTGCGTAACGTGCGGGATCATCACCCAGTTACGGCTCAGGTTAGCACCAGAGATTTTCTGAATGCGGCCCAGTTCAACTTCTTCGATTTCACCAAACTTGCTGAAGTCCACTTTCGGCCATGGCAGCATACCAGGCAGACCGCCGCCGGTTGCAGCAGCAGGTGCAGATTCAGCACGCTTAACCGCGTCTTTCACGTAAGCCTGAACGTCTTCGCGCAGGATACGACCTTTACGGCCAGTCCCTTTCACTTTCGCCAGGTTCACACCGAATTCACGCGCCAGGCGGCGAATCAGTGGAGTTGCGTGAACGTAAGCATCGTTTTCAGCGAATTCAGTTTTACCAGAAGCCTGAGCTTGCGCTGCCGCTGGTTTTTGTGCTGCAGGAGCCGGAGCTGCTGCTTCTTGCTTAGCGGCAGGAGCTGGTGCAGCACCTTCCACTTCAAAGACCATAATCAGAGAACCGGTAGACACTTTGTCGCCCGCTTTGATTTTGATTTCTTTAACCACACCCGCGAACGGAGCCGGGACTTCCATAGAAGCTTTGTCGCCTTCTACGGTGATCAGTGATTGTTCAGCGGCCACTTTATCGCCCACTTTAACCATCACTTCAGTCACTTCAACTTCGTCACCGCCGATGTCTGGAACATTAACTTCTTTAGCAGCTGATGCCGCTGGTGCAGCTGGAGCCGAAGCCTGTGCCGGAGCGGCAGCTGGTGCAGCACCCGCCACTTCAAAGACCATAATCAGGGAACCGGTAGACACTTTGTCACCAGTATTGATTTTGATTTCTTTAACCACACCCGCGAACGGAGCCGGGACTTCCATAGAAGCTTTATCGCCTTCTACAGTGATCAGGGATTGTTCAGCGGCAACGGTGTCGCCCACTTTAACCATGATCTCGGTCACTTCAACTTCGTCACCGCCGATGTCTGGTACGTTCACTTCTTTGGCCGCGGCAGCCACAGGAGCGGCCGCTGGCGCTGCTTCTTTCTTCTCTTCTGCCTGAACAGGAGCCGCTTGCGCGGCACCTTCGGCGGATTCGAAAATCATAACCAGTTTGCCGGTTTCAACTTTGTCACCTACCGCAACTTTGATCTCTTTGACCACACCTGCTTGCGGAGAAGGAACTTCCATTGAAGCCTTATCACCTTCCACGGAGATGATGGACTGGTCAACTTCAACCTTATCGCCCACTTTCACCATGATTTCGGTGACTTCAACTTCGTCTGCACCAATGTCCGGTACGTTGATTTCGATAGCCATTTTATTCTTTACCTCTTATGCCAGACGCGGGTTGACTTTATCTGCATCGATGTTGAATTTGGTGATAGCGTCAGCCACCACTTTCTTATCGATTTCGCCACGTTTAGCCAGTTCGCCAAGTGCTGCAACAACCACGTAAGATGCGTCCACTTCGAAGTGGTGACGCAGGTTTTCACGGCTGTCAGAGCGACCGAAGCCGTCGGTACCCAGTACGCGGTAATCATCAGCCGGTACATAAGTACGAACCTGCTCGGCGAACAGTTTCATATAGTCAGTAGATGCCACTGCAGGAGCGTCGTTCATCACCTGAGCGATGTAAGGAACGCGCGGAGTTTCCAGTGGGTGCAGCATGTTCCAACGCTCACAATCCTGGCCATCACGCGCCAGTTCAGTGAAGGAAGTCACGCTGTACACATCGGAACCGACACCGTAATCGTTCGCCAGAATCTGCGCTGCTTCACGGACGTGACGCAGGATAGAACCGGAGCCCAGCAGTTGAACTTTACCTTTGCTACCTGCAACTGTTTCCAGTTTGTAGATACCTTTACGGATGCCTTCTTCCGCGCCTTGTGGCATGGCTGGCATGTGGTAGTTTTCGTTCAGCGTGGTGATGTAGTAATAAATGTTCTCTTGCGCTTCACCGTACATACGCACCAGACCGTCATGCATGATGACAGCCACTTCGTACGCGTAAGACGGGTCATAAGAGATACAGTTAGGAATAGTCAGAGACTGAATATGGCTATGGCCATCTTCGTGCTGCAGACCTTCACCGTTCAGTGTGGTACGACCGGAAGTACCGCCGACCAGGAAGCCACGCGCCTGTTGGTCACCCGCTGCCCAGCACAGGTCGCCAATACGTTGGAAACCGAACATGGAGTAGTAGATGTAGAACGGGATCATTGGCAGATCGTTGGTGCTGTAAGAGGTCGCAGCAGCCAGCCAGGATGAACCTGCGCCCAGCTCGTTGATACCTTCTTGCAGGATCTGACCTTTCTCGTCTTCTTTATAGTATGCAACCTGCTCACGGTCCTGCGGGGTGTACTGCTGGCCGTTCGGGCTGTAAATACCGATCTGACGGAACAGACCTTCCATACCGAAAGTACGCGCTTCATCGGCAATGATTGGAACCAGACGGTCTTTGATAGACGGGTTCTTCAGCATCACGTTCAGGGCACGAACGAAAGCGATAGTGGTGGAGATCTCTTTGTTCTGCTCTTCTAACAGAGAGCTGAAGTCAGCCAGGGTAGGCAGATCCAGTTTCTCGGTGAATTTTGGCAGGCGGCTCGGCAGGTAGCCGTTCAGTTTTTCACGCTGGCCATGCAGGTATTTGTACTCTTCGCTGCCTTCTTCGAACTTAATGTATGGCAGTTTTTCGATTTCAGCATCGGTCACCGGCACATTGAAACGGTCACGCACATAGCGTACGCCGTCCATGTTCATTTTCTTAACCTGGTGAGCGATGTTTTTACCTTCGGCAGTTTCACCCATGCCATAACCTTTAACGGTATGAGCCAGGATGACAGTTGCCTTGCCTTTGGTTTCTTGTGCATTTTTCAGTGCAGCGTAGATTTTCTTCGGATCGTGGCCGCCACGGTTCAGAGCCCAAATCTCATCGTCGGACATATCTTTAACCAGTGCAGCAGTTTCTGGATAACGACCGAAGAAGTGCTCACGAACGTAAGCGCCATTTTTGGATTTGAAGGTCTGGTAGTCACCGTCAACGGTTTCGCCCATCAACTGCAACAGTTTACCGCTGGTATCTTTACGCAGCAGAGCATCCCAACGAGAGCCCCAAATCACTTTGATAACGTTCCAGCCAGCACCCGCGAAGATACCTTCCAGTTCGTTAATGATTTTGCCGTTACCGGTTACTGGGCCATCCAGACGCTGGAGGTTACAGTTGATGATGAAGCACAGGTTATCTAGTTTTTCACGGGTTGCGATAGTGATCGCACCTTTGGATTCTGGCTCATCCATCTCACCATCGCCCAGGAACGCGTAAACGCGCTGTGCGGAAGTGTCTTTCAGACCACGGTGTTCCAGGTATTTCTGGAATTTAGCCTGATAGATTGCACCGATTGGACCCAGACCCATAGATACGGTCGGGAACTGCCAGAATTCTGGCATCAATTTCGGGTGCGGGTAAGAGGACAGACCATTACCGTGAACTTCCTGACGGAAATTGTTCATCTGCTCTTCAGTCAGGCGGCCTTCAAGGAAAGCACGTGCGTAAACGCCTGGGGAGATGTGGCCCTGGAAGTACACCAGATCGCCGCCATCTTTTGCATTGCGAGCGCGGAAGAAGTGGTTGAAACACACGTCATACACGGTTGCAGAAGACTGGAAAGAGGACATATGGCCGCCCAGATCGAGGTCTTTTTTAGACGCACGCAGGACAGTCATGATGGCATTCCAACGGATAGCAGAACGAATACGGCGTTCCAGCTCCAGATTCCCCGGGTATTCCGGTTCATCTTCAACGGCGATGGAGTTTACGTACTGGCGGGCAGCAGAACCTTCTGCAACTTTTACTCCACCTTTACGGGCTTCGCTCAGTAACTGATCAATCAGGTACTGTGCGCGCTCAACACCTTCTTCACGGATGACCGATTCGATCGCCTGTTGCCAGTCGCGAGTTTCGATCGGATCCACGTCATTTGGGAAACGTTCTGACATGGGTGGTATTCCTTATCTGTGTCTAATACGTTGATTATCTGGAACCTGTCTAATTGTGCTTTCCTTGAAAAAACACAATAAGACAGGTTCTGCGTTTAGTTGCCGCGCTCTAAATTAGTGGCGCTTAAAAGAACCAGAAATTTCAGGTTCTCATTCCTTACGTTGCTGTAAGCGCCGCAGAGAACGTTCTCGACGACTCTGTTCGCGGCTGCGATCCAGCAATATTTCTTCAATAAATGCCAGGTGACGGTGCGACGCTTCGCGCGCCTGCTCCGGCTGGCGAGCCATAATCGCCGCAAAAATGCTGGCGCGATGGCTGCTCACTTGCGCCAGCATTTCCCGGCGCGCATAGAGCAATTCAAAATTCTGACGAACGTTTTGTTCGAGCATCGGTGACATACAGCGCAACAAGTGTAGTAGCACCACGTTGTGGGCGGCTTCGGTTACAGCAATTTGATACTGCATGACCGCATCGGATTCAGCATCCAGATCGCCGGACTCTTGTGCTTTTTGAATGGCTAAATGACAGTCGCCAATACGTTTGAGATCTTCGTCCGTACCACGCAAGGCAGCGTAATACGCAGCGATACCTTCAAGTGCATGGCGGGTTTCAAGCAGATCAAACTGGGATTCAGGATGGTCAGACAACAGTTCGACCAGCGGGTCGCTTAAACTTTGCCAAAGGCTGTTTTGGACAAAAGTACCGCCGCCCTGACGACGAAGCAGGAGCCCTTTCGCTTCGAGACGCTGAATGGCCTCGCGTAGTGAAGGACGAGAAACGTCGAACTGTTTTGCCAATTCACGCTCTGGTGGGAGTTTTTCGCCGGGACGCAAGGTTCCCTCGAGGATGAGAAACTCCAACTGCTGCTCAATCACATCGGATAGTTTTGGTTGGCGGATTTTGCTGTAGGCCATTTATTCCCTGTCTCTGCCATTAGCGCTTATGCCCTTCAAACATTACATCATTCTGGGCAAAGTCAATTGGTATGACCAATTTCACATTCTTGACGCTAAAGTAACAAAGTATTCACCTTCTGTCCATATTGGTTTTGATTGAAATCATTAAACCCGGCACATTTTAACAAGATTACAGAAATGATGTTTCAAGGTTGTAACTTTGCACAAATGTCACATTTACTCACACCCAGATGCATTTAACTTTTACGAAACAGTAAAAAATGGATTTTCTTGCAAATTGAACCGATTCATCAGTTTAAAATATGAATATTAATTCACTGTTTGCGCTTAGGCTGAAGAAATAACTGCAGAAGTAGAAGAGATGCACGGAATCAAACTGCTTTCTTTTTATTCAACTGGTCACGCCAGTAATAGAAAGCAGGTGCAAACATTTGCGCTTACCACTATTCTTTGCGCTGCGGTAGTCCACTACGCAAAATACTGGAATTAAAAACCGTAAAATAATTACTACACAATGCGGAATTACAAACTTACAGAGGCGCGGTCAGCGCCCTGAAAATAACCACACACGAGGTTAAATTATGGAAGGTCAACAGCAAGGCGACACGCTGAAACGCGGCCTTAAAAACCGCCATATCCAGCTCATCGCGCTGGGTGGAGCTATCGGAACAGGGCTGTTTTTGGGCAGTGCGTCTGTCATCCAATCCGCCGGGCCGGGGATTATTCTTGGCTACGCGATTGCAGGTTTTATTGCCTTTCTGATCATGCGCCAGTTGGGTGAAATGGTTGTTGAGGAGCCTGTAGCGGGTTCTTTTAGCCACTTTGCTTACAAATACTGGGGTGGATTTGCAGGTTTTGCGTCTGGCTGGAACTACTGGGTGCTGTATGTACTCGTAGCGATGGCAGAGCTCACTGCGGTAGGTAAGTACATCCAGTTCTGGTATCCCGAGATCCCAACCTGGGCCTCTGCCGCCGTCTTTTTTGTCGTGATCAATGCCATCAACCTGACTAACGTAAAAGTGTTCGGTGAAATGGAGTTTTGGTTCGCTATCATTAAAGTCATCGCCGTCGTTGCCATGATCGTGTTTGGCGCCTGGTTGCTGTTTGGCGGCCATGCAGGCCCACAAGCGACTGTTCGTAACCTTTGGGAGCAAGGTGGATTCTTGCCACACGGCTTTACCGGGTTAGTCATGATGATGGCGATTATCATGTTCTCCTTCGGCGGGCTTGAGCTGGTCGGTATTACTGCTGCAGAAGCGGATAACCCAGAAGTCAGCATTCCTAAAGCGACCAACCAGGTTATCTATCGTATTCTGATTTTCTATGTGGGCTCACTGGCTGTTCTGCTGTCTCTGATGCCATGGACTCGCGTGACTGCTGATACCAGCCCGTTCGTACTGATTTTCCACGAACTGGGTGACACCTTCGTAGCAAACGCACTTAACGTTGTGGTTCTGACCGCTGCACTGTCTGTTTATAACAGCTGTGTTTACTGTAACAGCCGTATGCTGTTTGGTCTGGCCCAGCAAGGCAACGCGCCAAAAGCGTTCCAGAAAGTGGATAAACGCGGCGTGCCGGTAAATACCATTCTGGTTTCTGCACTGTTCACCGCGTTGTGTGTACTGATTAACTACTTTGCCCCGGCAGAAGCCTTTGGCCTGCTGATGGCATTGGTGGTTTCTGCTCTGGTGATCAACTGGGCGATGATTAGCCTGGCACACATTAAGTTCCGCAAGGCTAAGCAACAACAAGGTGTTAAGAGTAAGTTCCCTGCCCTGTTCTATCCGTTGGGTAACTATGTTTGCCTGCTGTTTATGGCGGCTGTTCTCGTCATTATGGCAATCACCCCGGGCATGGCCATCTCTGTGTGGCTGATTCCGGTGTGGATCGTGATTCTGGGTATTGGTTACTTCATTAAACAACAGAACCTGAAAAGCGTTAAAGCTTAACGATCTTCTGCTTTGATAAGCGCCTCGGTTCGCCGGGGCGCTTTGTTATCTGCTTCACACTTCCTTTACAACGACAGTATTGTCCATCTCTGCAACGGTTTCCTGACACGCAAATTTATTCCAATAGCCCAATACTCTTGTCCATATTCAGGCCAGGAGCATTTCCAATGGAAAACAGCAAACTATCAATTAAAGAAAAGATCGGCTATGGAATGGGCGACGCCGGGTGCAACATTATCTTTGGCGCCATTATGTTGTTTGTTAACTATTTTTACACTGACATCTTTGGCCTGTCTCCGGCACTTGTTGGAGTTATGCTGCTTTCAATTAGAGTCATTGATGCAGTTACCGACCCTATTATGGGCGCTATTGCCGACAGAACCCAAAGCCGCTGGGGGCGTTTTCGTCCATGGATTTTATGGATGGCGGCTCCATTTGCCTTCTTCAGTTACCTGATGTTTACCACGCCTGACTGGGGATACAGCAGCAAAGTTATCTATGCCTTCGTCACTTACTTCCTGCTCTCGCTGACCTATACCGCGATCAACATTCCCTATTGCTCCCTGGGAAGCGTGATTACAAACGACCCGAAAGAACGTGTTGCCTGCCAGTCCTATCGCTTTGTCATGGTTGGTATCGCGACGCTGATCCTTTCACTCTCCTTGCTGCCAATGGTTGACTGGTTTGGCGGCGGTGATAAAGCGAAAGGCTACCAAATGGCGATGGGCATTCTGGCAGTGCTCGGCATGTGTATGTTCCTGTTCTGCTTCTCGACCGTCAGAGAGCGTGTACGCCCTGCAGTACCCAGCAATGACGATTTAAATTCTGACCTGAAAGACGTGTGGAAAAATGACCAGTGGGTGCGGATTTTACTTCTGACGCTGTGTAACGTTTGCCCAGGGTTTATCCGCATGGCAGCAACCATGTATTACGTCACCTGGGTGATGGGCCAAAGCACCAGTTTCGCCACTCTCTTTATCAGCCTTGGCGTGGTTGGCATGATGGGCGGCAGTATGCTGGCTAAAGTGTTAACTGACCGTATTTGCAAACTGAAAGTGTTCTTCTGGACCAACATCGTATTGGCAATTTTCTCATGCGGCTTCTACTTCCTCGACCCGCACGCGACCACGCTCATTGTGGTGATGTATTTCCTGCTGAACATTCTGCACCAGATTCCTTCTCCACTACACTGGTCGTTGATGGCTGACGTTGATGATTACGGCGAGTGGAAAACCGGTAAACGCATCACCGGCATTAGCTTCTCCGGTAACTTGTTCTTCCTGAAATTGGGTCTGGCGATTGCGGGCGCGATGGTAGGTTTCTTGCTTTCCTGGTACGGCTACGATGCAGGTGCGAAACAACAAAGTGCGGATTCAATCAACGGCATTGTGATGCTGTTTACCATCATTCCCGGCGTTGGATACCTGATTACCGCAGGGGTCGTACGCCTGCTGAAAGTTGACCGTGAAATGATGCAACGCATTCAGGCAGACCTTGAAAAGCGCCGTCTTAACTATCGCGAATTGAACGAATATCACGACAGCAAACCCGTCGAAGCAAAACTATAAGGAAAGCCTTATGAATCAGGAGCAATGGCCTAATCCATTTATCGAGCAGCGTGCCGATCCGTTTATTTTGCTGCATGAAAATGAGTACTACTTTATTGCATCAGTACCCGAGTATGACAGGCTGGAAATCCGCCGAGCGGCAACAATAAGCGAACTGCCAAATGCCCAACCCGCCGTTGTGTGGCGCAAGCCGAGCTGCGGCCCGATGAGCGAACTGATCTGGGCACCAGAGCTGCACCATATTGACGGGAAATGGTACATCTACTTTGCCGCAACCCACACACAGGAGCTGGACGAGCTAAATATGTTCCAGCACCGGATGTTTGCCCTGGAGTGTGCCGATGCAAATCCCTTAACGGGTAAATGGGTAGAAAAAGGCCAGGTAAAAACGCAGTTCGACAGCTTCTGTCTGGATGCCACCACTTTCCACCATCAAGGTAAACAGTGGTATTTATGGGCGCAGAAAGACCCCAATATTGCGGGTAACTCAAATCTGTATCTCGCCGAGCTGGAAACGCCATGGGCAATCAAAGGCAAACCCGTGTTGTTAAGTAAACCTGAACTGGATTGGGAATGCCGGGGCTTTCTGGTAAATGAAGGGCCCGCGGTATTGGTTCACGGCGACAAACTGTTTGTCAGTTACTCCGCAAGCGCCACCGACGAAAACTACTGTATCGGGTTGTTGTGGATCGATCTCAATGCTGACCCAACCCACGCAGCAAACTGGCATAAATCTTCTGAGCCCGTGTTTACCACGAGTTACCCAAACAAGCAGTTCGGGCCAGGGCATAACAGTTTTACTAAAACAAAAGACGGGAAAGATGTGCTGGTCTACCACGCACGGAACTACACGGAAATTGAAGGCGATCCACTGTATGACCCAAATCGTCATACGCGCCTGAAAACGCTCGAATGGGACGAAAACGGTATGCCACTGTTTGGCATACCGCCTGCTGACAACAACTAACCTAATGCGGTGCTCTGGTTATTTTACTTAAACCAGAGTGCCGTAAATCGTCAGTAACGCAACCACAACCAAAATCACCAAAGACGTTTTCTTTGCCATCGTTACGGCAGCTTTTGGTGTTTTCACTTTATCCAGATGCGGCTCGCGTGCTAGCGAAAACTGCGCCAGTTGAGTCAACACCTGATATTGCGAAGTATGGCGGTCAGCCAGTGATGCAAACCATGCAGGAAGAGCTCGCTCACCGTGACCCACCAGCGCATATACCACGCCAACCAGACGCACCGGCACCCAATCCAGAACATGCAGAATCGCATCGATACCAGAATGTAAACGCTGTTGCGGTGAGTGATGGCGAGCAAGCCAGGTTTGCCATGCACGCAGGAACGCATAACCTGCCAGCGTTACTGGCCCCCAAACTCCACCGACGATAAACCAAAAAAGCGGTGCGAGGTAAAAACGAAAGTTAATCCACAAAAGCGCGTTTTGCAGCTCTTTCAGATATTCACGTTCATCGCAATCTGGCGGAACCCCATGGATCAGCGTTAGCTCACTCGCCATTGCATCACGAGCATGGCTGTCGTCGTGGCTCGCGGCCTTTAAATAAGCGTGATAATGCAAACGAACCTGGCCTGCGCCCATGCACAAAACGCCGAGGGCAATCCAGAACACCAACAACGGCACATTAAAAAACAAACCTTGTAGCGCACGAATCCCCAGGAAAACCACCAGCATGCACAGAGCAGTCATCAAGATCGTACGAAGCAGAGAAAAACTTTTTACCCGCCGAAAGAGAACTTCAAGGCGGTGATCCAGCTGCCAGTGCTCGCCCAGTTTGAACAACCGTTCCCAAATCATCACCAGCAGCAACGTAAACAGCGTCATTTCATCTCCTTATTTGACGTTACCTCAACCGAGTGGCGAAAACGCGGCCAGTCAAAAACAGGACCTGGGTCCGTTTTGCGCCCCGGGGCTATATCGCAATGCCCTGTCATATGGTCTGCAATAGCCGGATAAGCCTGAATTAGTGTGTCAGTAATCACAGTAAGTTGTTGATATTGCGCATCAGTATAGGGGAGCGTATCTGTCCCCTCCAACTCAATACCAATTGAAAAATCGTTACAACGCTCACGCCCCTGATATAAAGAGATTCCGGCATGCCAGGCGCGTTTATCGAAAGGAACATACTGAACGATTTCACCGTCACGGCGAATCAAACAATGTGCGGAAACACGCAAATGAGCAATTCCCTCAAAATAGGGATGGGCGTGCGCATCGAGCGTTCCGGTAAACAGCGCGTCAATCCATGGGCCACCAAACTCTCCCGGTGGCAAACTGATGTTATGCACTACCAGTAGCGAAGGTGTCTCATCCTCCGGTCGGCAATCAAAATGTGGGGAAGGAACTTGCTTAACACCCACCAGCCAGCCGTTTTTTAGCTGCATCCGCGGTCTCCTTTGAGTGGTACTTGGCGTCGCATCAATGTAGCATGTTTCGACATTAACTAAGCCATTTCGGAGTTTTATCATGCCGCCTCGCCGTTATAACTCAGACCGCCGACGTGACGAGCTTCTCGACCGTATCAACCTTGATATTCCACAGGCTGTTTCGCAGGCTTTGCGCGAAGATCTTGGTGGTGAGATCGATCCTAATAACGATATCACCGCGCAATTACTGGATGCAGATCATCGTTCGCATGCCGTTGTTATCACACGTGAAGACGGTGTGTTCTGTGGCAAACGTTGGGTCGAAGAGGTATTTATTCAGCTTGGCGGGGATGTCAAAGTCACCTGGCATGTTGAAGATGGCCAAACCGTAGTGGTAGACCAGCCTTTATTCGAACTGACGGGGCTTTCACGCGTGCTGCTCACTGGTGAACGTACCGCGCTGAACTTTGTACAAACCTTGTCAGGCGTTGCCAGCGAAGTTCGCACTTATGTTGATCTGCTGGCGGGAACAAATACCCAACTGCTTGATACGCGTAAAACTCTACCTGGCCTGCGCACGGCACTGAAATACGCGGTGCTATGCGGTGGTGGCAGCAACCATCGCCTGGGCTTGTCTGATGCTTTTTTGATTAAAGAAAACCACATCATATCTTCCGGCTCTATTCGCCAGGCGGTAGAAAAAGCATTCTGGTACCACCCTGATGTGCCTGTGGAAGTTGAAGTTGAGTCACTTAAAGAGCTGGAGCAAGCGCTACATGCCGGCGCTGACATTATCATGCTCGATAATTTCAATGTTGAAGATATGCGCAAGGCTGTCGTGCTCACAAATGGCAAAGCACGTCTGGAAGTTTCCGGAAACGTGACGAAAGAAACTATCCGTGAATTTGCTGAAACCGGTGTCGACTTTATCTCTGTGGGCGCGCTGACTAAACATGTCCGCGCACTCGATCTCTCAATGCGCTTCCGCTAATTTCTGCCAGGCAGATGGGGTGAAACTCATCTGCCTTTTTCTTTCCCTTGCGTCAATGCTCGCATTTTCATTGTTGCTCCGTGCAAACTTCACAGAAATGCTGGAAAGCCCCTTCCTGAAGCTATAACTCACTCTCGCCTGTCTGTTTTTTACAGCGCAAAGTGCCGCCATCCCAATCAGGAGCGGCATATGAACAAACAACGTGGATTTACACTTATCGAGCTGATGGTGGTTATCGGCATTATCGCGATACTGAGTGCCATTGGAATTCCCGCCTATCAGAACTACCTGCGAAAAGCAGCACTTACCGACATGTTACAAACCTTTGTTCCCTACCGTACCGCCATTGAACTTTGCGCGATTGAACGGGGTGGGATTAGCCAGTGCAATGCGGGTAGTAACAGTATTCCTTCGCCTAAAACGACCCGTTATATCAGCGATATGAGCGTTGCAAACGGCATTGTCACGCTGACAGGGCAAGAAAGCCTGAACGGTCTTACCGTTTCGTTATCCCCACGATGGAGTGACGCTGAGGGCGTTGAAGGCTGGAGTCGGGCCTGTGCCACTACCGATGGCGCTTCGCTGAAGCAAAGCTGCGAAGAAGTTTTCCGTTTTGATAATAACTCTGCGAGTCACTAAGCCATGGAAAATCGGCAAATCCTGGCTCTGTGCAACCAGTATCAGGCGGTATTACTTTCTGAAGATCCCATACTGCACATCGCTATTGCACCGAATCCATCTGCTCAGTTTTTTGAAGCATTGCGTTTTATCTGCGATACGGAGGTAAACGTTGAATACTGGTCGGCTGAACAGTTAGAAAAAGCACGGCATTCTGGTGTTTTGGTAAACACAGATGTACAGCATGAAAACACAGCTCCCGTGGTTCAACTGCTACAGGAAACGCTTCACAAAGCGATTCAGTTGCGCGCATCGGACATTCACTTTGAGCCGATAGAGCAAGGCTACCAGATTCGTTTTCGGGTCGATGGAGTACTGCAACTGCAACCTCTCCTTCCGGCTCATGTAGCCGCTCCGTTAACTGCACGACTAAAAGTACTGGGGAATCTGGATATTGCGGAGCGCCGTCTGCCGCAGGACGGACAAATGGAGATTGAAGTCGAACAACATAAATATTCATTTCGCATTGCTACGTTACCGGTGTATCACGGTGAGAAAGTTGTTTTACGTTTAATGACCCAGACCGAACAAACTTTTGAGCTTTCGGATTTAGGCATGTCACCAGATGATTGCATCCGCTTTCAGCGTTGTTTAGCCAACCCGCAAGGCATGATCCTGGTCACCGGCCCCACCGGGAGCGGCAAAACCATCACGCTTTACAGCGCACTAAAAATACTAAACCAGGTTTCCAGCAACCTCTGTAGCGTAGAAGATCCTATAGAGATCCCAATGCGTGGGCTCAATCAAACGCAAATAAACAGCAAAGCAGGGCTGAGCTTCCACAGTGTGTTACGCGCCTTACTGCGCCAGGATCCCGATATCATTATGGTGGGTGAGATTCGGGACGGCGATACTGCAGAAATTGCCATTAAGGCGGCACAGACCGGACATCTTGTTCTTTCAACTCTGCATACCAACTCAACGGCAGAGAGCGTCGTTCGCCTGCAACAAATGGGAGTAGAGCCCTGGATGTTAGCTTCTGCGTTGAACATGGTGGTCGCACAGCGTCTGGTTCGCAAACTCTGCCCTCACTGCAAGCAGCAGCAACCCGATGACATCCTCCTTCCGACAACACTCTGGAAACGAGCATTACCACACTGGCAGGCTGTGGGGTGCGAACGTTGCTACGGCGGTTTTTATGGGCGAAGCGCATTGTTTGAGATCCTGCTTATCGAGCCAGCACTACAAACAGCCATTATCAAGGGGATGGCTGCTCACGAGCTCGAAACGCTCGCTCGTCAACAAGGCATGATGACGCTATTCGAAAGGGGATGTCAGGCTGTTGAGCAGGGTCTAACTACGCTTGAAGAACTGTATCGTGTGCTGGGTGTGCCTCATGGCTAAATTTTTGCTCTGGCACTGGAAAGCGGTCGATCAATTCGGGCAACTCCAGAAGGGAACGTTAATTGCAGAAGATACCGCATCTGTTACCGATCAATTGTTCAATGCGGATCTTCAGCTTTTGCATCTACGCAAAACGTCGCGAACCCGTCGTGGTTGCTGGCATATTCAGCAAAAAATTCAGGTATTTCGCCAGCTTGCCACTTTACTTCAGGCTGGAATTTCTTTATCTGATGGGCTGTTGCTTATCGCGCAGCAGCATCCCTTTGAAGAATGGTCTGCATTACTAAAAGACATAGAAAAACGTGTTTCGAGTGGTACGCCATTTTCAGCCGCATTAAGCCAATGGCCGAAGATTTTCCCCGCATTGTTTATTGCCCTGATTCATATTGGTGAGTTAACGGGGAAGCTAGACGAATGTTGCAAAAGGCTGGCTGACCAACAAGAAAAACTATATCAACTGCATAAAAAGGTCATGAAAGCCTTACGTTACCCACTGTTTATTATGGCTGTCGCTCTGCTTGTCACTATCGGGATGATGGGATTTGTATTGCCGGAGTTTGCCAATATCTATCGGTCTTTTAACGCTCCTCTGCCTGCTATAACACTGGCAGTAATGGCGATTTCAAACTGGGTAACAACACAAGGGTTGGGGTGGTTACTGGTGTCTGCCACCCTCTTTGCTTGCGGATATTTTCTTCGACAGCGAAAACCTCACTGGCAAGAGTATGAACAAAATCTATTACTCCGCATCCCTCTGGTTGCCCCACTTTGGCGTGGACAAGTTCTCAGCCAAATCTACACCACTCTTTCGCTATCCCAACAGGCAGGGATCCCTTTGCTGCAAGGGCTTAGTGCAGTGGAGACAACCCTCTCATCACTTTTGTGGAAGAAGGTTATTTCACGCATTAGTACCAAAGTGATGCAAGGCGTCCCGTTTTGGCTTGCACTCACTGAGAGTGAGCGATTTACACCGTTGTGTTACCAGTTGATACGAGTGGGTGAAGAGTCAGGTGCTTTGGATTTGATGCTAGAAAAACTGGCGAGTTGGCATCACAACAATACGGAAGAACGGGCTGATAACCTGGCCGCTGCGCTGGAACCGCTAATGATGTTAATCGTGGGAGTCATTATTGGGACGCTGGTGATTGCGATGTATCTACCTATTTTCCAGCTAGGAGACGCAATGAGTGCTGGATGACGGTGCAGCGAGTGCCGCACCGTATGCGTGTATAGCTTAGAGGCTATTGAAAACGCGGTTTTCCTGCTCAGCAACACGAATAAACGTCGTGCGCTTGGTCAACTCTTTCAAACGAGAAGCACCAACGTAAGTACATGCAGAACGCAATCCGCCCAGGATATCACGGGCAGTGTTTTCTACAGGGCCACGTAATGGCAGTTTTACAGTTTTGCCTTCCGCTGCACGGTATTGTGCAACACCACCAACGTGGCGAGTCATTGCAGATTCAGAGCTCATGCCATAGAACAGCATGAATTTCTCGCCGTTTTCTTCAACAACTGTACCGCCGCTTTCTTCGTGGCCAGCCAGCATACCGCCGAGCATCACGAAATCTGCACCGCCGCCGAATGCTTTAGCAACATCACCCGGAACAGTACAGCCGCCGTCGCTAACAATCTGACCGCCAAGGCCATGAGCAGCATCAGCACATTCAATCACAGCAGACAGTTGCGGGTAACCTACGCCTGTTTTCACGCGAGTAGTGCATACGGAACCAGGGCCGATACCGACTTTAACAATGTCAGCACCAGAGAGGATTAGCTCTTCGCACATTTCGCCAGTCACAACGTTGCCTGCACAGATAACTTTATCCGGCCATGCTTCACGCGCTTTAGACAAGAACTGAGTGAAGTGTTCAGAGTAGCCGTTAGCCACGTCGATGCAGATAAATTGCAGTGCAGGATGAAGAGAAAGAATCTGCTTGGTTTTCTGGAAATCAGCGTCTGATGTACCGGTTGAAACCATAACGAACCTCAGGATGTCGTCTGACACAGACTTAACGAAGTTGCTCCACTCTTCCACAGAGTAGTGTTTATGGACCGCAGTCAGGATATCAAACGAGGCTAACGCCTGAGCCATACCGAATGTACCAACGGTGTCCATGTTAGCCGCAATGATCGGAATACCTGACCATGCAATACCGGAGTGTTTGAAAGTGAATTGGCGCTCAAGCTCTACATCAGAGCGGCTTTTAAGAGTGGAACGTTTTGGGCGAATAAGAACGTCTTTAAAACCTAACTTCAAATCTTCTTCAATACGCATGTTGCAGATTCCTGGGTCGAATGGCGAAGGACGCGTGAACGCAATTGGCTATTTAGGCACCAATTCCAGTGACGTTATCATACGCACTATTAATGCCGCTGCAAGACTGCGAAAACACTCTTTTTTGCGCTACAATCGTTAAAATTTACCTGAGAAACAGGAAATCGCTATATGGGGTTCATTTTTCCAATGCCTCCGCGCCTTCCTGCAACATACCAGGTATAAATTAACTTTTTATATCCTTGATAAAACGTAGATTTAGGGTCTGGTTTTTATGGTTTATACGGTGGCATTAACGGGCGGGATTGGCAGTGGTAAAAGTACTGTCGCCGATAACTTTTCCCGATTAGGTATTACCGTTGTAGACGCTGACGTGATTGCTCGTCAGGTAGTTGAGCCAGGGCAGCCTGCTCTCACCATTATCTCTGACCATTTTGGTAAAGAAATTCTTCTTCAGGACGGCTCTCTTAACCGCCGGGTTCTTCGTGAAAAGATCTTCTCCTCCCCAGAGGAAAAACAGTGGCTCAATGCGCTGTTACATCCACTTATCCATCAACGAACCCGAATTGAAATCAATCAAGCCGTTTCTCCCTACGTTTTGTGGGTTGTTCCGTTGCTAATTGAGAATAACCTTCAGCAGATGGCCGATCGCGTGCTGGTTGTGGATGTCTCGCCAGAGGTGCAAATCGCACGTACTATTGCGCGCGATAAAGTCAGTTGTGAACATGTGCAACAAATCCTTGCGGCACAGGTGACACGCGAGGCACGCTTGAGCGTTGCCGATGATGTAATTAATAATGATGGTGCCGCCGAGCAGGTGGCCGCACATGTTGACCGTCTGCACCGCCAGTATCTGGAACTGGCGGCCCAGGCCGCACAGCAGGAAAATTAATAATGAGCACCCAGATTCTTTTTGAGCACCCACTGAATGAAAAAATGCGCACCTGGTTGCGTATCGAGTTTTTAATCCAACAGCTCGAAAGTTCATTACCGGTAGATGAGACTTCCAAAGCCCTTCATTTTTTCCGTAATGTCGGTGACCTGCTAGACGTCTTTGAGCGCGGCGAGATCCGCACAGATATTCTCAAAGAGCTGGAGCGCCAGCAGCGTAAACTATTGAACTGGGCCGAAGTTCCTGGTGTAGATATGCAGCTTATCGATTCGCTGCGTAGCCAACTTAAAGAACGCGGCAGTGTTTTAATGGCAGCACCGCGCCTCGGGCAGTCTTTGCGTGAAGATCGTCTGATTGCCCTTGTTCGTCAGCGTCTAAGTATTCCAGGTGGTTGCTGTAGCTTTGATTTACCGACTTTGCATATCTGGCTTTATTCGCCACAAGATCAGCGCAATGCACAAATTAATGCCTGGCGGACAAGTTTGCAGCCGTTGAAACAGGCATTGGATCTGCTACTGGATATTATTCGTAATTCTGCGCCATTCCGTAAGCAAACCAGTCTGAACGGTTTTTATCAGGACAATGGTGATGATGCTGATTTGCTGCGTTTGCAGCTTTCTCTCTCTTCACAGCTTTATCCTCAGGTGTCCGGGCATAAAAGCCGTTTTGCGATCCGCTTCTTACCACTTGATAGCGAAAATGGAATTATCCCTGAGCGCCTCGATTTTGAGCTGGCATGCTGTTAAGGAGCGCATATGTCTGAACCAACAAAAGTAAACTGCCCAGGTTGTGGCAAAGTCGTTATCTGGAATGAAACCAGCCCGTACCGCCCGTTTTGCAGCAAACGCTGCCAGCTCATTGACTTAGGTGAATGGGCCGCCGAGGAAAAACGAATTCCTAGCAGCGGCGATTTGTCAGAGAGTGATGACTGGAGTGAAGAAGACCTGCGTTAACTCTGCAGTAATTTGCTGATAATCGGTTCATTTGCTGGTGGGAAATCTGCTGCCACCAGCGAATTTTGCGCAATCCATTGACCCGGTTGCCCTTCTTTGCCCCACGGCTCGCCTTCCCAGCTTTCCACCATGAAAAACCACAAAGTGATAAACCGATCCGGGAACTGATAAGAAAGTTTTTCATACAGTCCATACTGGTTCGCTGTAATGCCTGTTTCTTCCTGCAGTTCACGAACTAATGCTTGTTCTGGGGTTTCACCGGTTTCGATTTTTCCTCCCGGGAATTCCAGTTTATTTGCCATATGAGCGTCAGCAGCTCGTTGCGTGATAAAAATCTCCCGCCGAGAGTTGCGAATGATACCGACGGCAATTTCTAGTTGTTTCATTTTTGTGCAGGTACTCCATAGAAAAAAGGCGCAGCAAGCTGCGCCTTCGTCGACAATACCGTTCTTAGCTTAAACGGCCATGACACTGTTTGTATTTTTTACCAGAACCGCATGGGCAAGGATCATTACGACCTACTTTGCGCTCACCCGTTTCTGCTGCCAGTGACTCCGCAGCCAGCGTGTCGTCATCCTGGTGACTCAACTGTTGCATCTGTGCCAGACGCTCAGCTTCTTCACGACGGTGCTGTTCCATCGCTTCGACTTCTTCAGGCATACGCACCTGAACTTTGCTCAACGTACTGATAACTTCATATTTCAGAGCTTCGAGCATAGAAGCAAACATGGCAAAAGATTCACGCTTGTATTCTTGCTTAGGATCTTTTTGTGCATAGCCACGCAAGTGAATGCCCTGACGCAAATAGTCCATTGCCGCCAGGTGCTCTTTCCACAATGAATCCAGAGTCTGTAGCATCACGCCTTTTTCGAAATGACGCATCATTTCAACACCAACGACTTCTTCCTTACGCTTATACACTTCGGCCGCGTTCTGCAGAATACGCTCACGCAGAGTTTCTTCATGCAGCTCAGGTTCTTTATCCAGCCACTCTTTGATTGGCAGATCGAGGTCGAAGTCGTTTTTCAGGCGCTCTTGCAGGCCTTCAACATCCCACATTTCTTCCAGTGACTGCGGAGGAATGTGTGTATCGATAGTCACTTTAAAGACATCTTCACGGATGCTGTTGATGGTTTCACTGACGTCACTCACATCCAGCAATTCGTTACGCTGGCTGTAGATAGCGCGACGCTGATCGTTAGCTACATCATCGTATTCAAGCAGCTGTTTACGGATATCAAAGTTGCGGCTTTCAACTTTACGCTGTGCGTTAGCAATCGCCTTAGTCACCCATGGGTGCTCAATGGCTTCGCCTGGTTTCATCCCCAGCTTACGCATCATGCCTGAAACGCGATCTGATGCAAAAATACGCATCAGGGAATCTTCCATAGAGAGGTAGAAACGAGATGAACCCGCATCCCCCTGACGACCAGAACGACCACGTAACTGGTTATCGATACGACGAGATTCGTGACGCTCTGTACCGATGATGTGCAGACCACCCGATGCCAGAACCGCGTCATGGCGAACCTGCCAGTCTGCTTTAATCTGCGCGATTTGTTCTGGGGTTGGATTTTCCAGCTCAGCGACTTCTGCCTGCCAGCTACCACCCAATACGATATCCGTACCACGACCAGCCATGTTAGTCGCGATGGTCACTGCGGCTGGATAACCCGCCTGGGCAACAATCCCTGCTTCATTCGCGTGGAACTTAGCGTTAAGAACATTGTGCTTGATACCAGCTTTGGTCAATTCAGCAGAAACCACTTCGGATTTCTCGATAGAAATTGTCCCCACCAGCACTGGCTGGCCGTTCGCTGTACGCTCTTTAATATCTTCAATAATCGCAGTAATCTTGTCCGCTTCGGTCATATAGACCAAATCAGGCATATCTTTACGGATCATTGGGCGGTTGGTTGGCACAACGATGGTATCGAGTTTATAGATTGAGCTGAATTCAAACGCTTCAGTGTCTGCTGTACCCGTCATACCAGCCAGTTTTTCATACAGGCGGAAGTAGTTCTGGAAGGTGATAGACGCCAGCGTTTGGTTTTCGTTCTGAATGTCGACGCCTTCTTTGGCTTCAACAGCCTGGTGCAGGCCATCAGACCAACGGCGGCCTTGCATAGTACGGCCGGTATGTTCATCAACGATGATGACTTCGCCATCTTTCACGATGTAGTCAACGTCACGGGTGAACAGCACATGTGCACGCAATGCAGCAGTTACGTGGTGCATCAGCATGATATTGGTCGGAGAGTAAAGTGATTCACCTTCCTCCATGATGCCTTCACGTACCAGCAGCTCTTCAACCAGTACCAGACCACGTTCGGTAATGTTTACCTGACGAGATTTTTCGTCTACTGAGAAGTGACCTTCACCCTGGAAAGTATCAGAATCTTCTTTTTCCTGACGAATCAGGCTTGGGATGATTTTGTTTACTTTTTTATACATCTCGGAGCTGTCTTCAGCAGGGCCAGAGATGATAAGCGGCGTACGCGCTTCATCGATAAGAATTGAGTCAACCTCATCCACCAACGCGTAGTGCAGTTTACGCTGAACACGTTCTTCAGGGCTGAACGCCATGTTGTCGCGCAGGTAGTCAAAACCATATTCGTTGTTGGTGCCGTAAGTAATGTCAGCAGCGTAAGCTTCGCGTTTTGCAACGGCTGGCATGTTAGGCAAGTTGATGCCCACACTCAAACCCAGGTACTCGAACAGAGGGCGGTTGTTTTCAGCATCACGCTGGGCCAGGTAGTCGTTGACGGTAACCACGTGAACACCGCGGCCGCTCAATGCGTTCAGATACGCAGGCAGCGTTGCAGTCAGCGTTTTACCTTCACCTGTACGCATCTCTGCGATACAGCGGTCGTTTAGAACCATACCGCCGAGCAACTGTACGTCGAAGTGACGCATGCCGAATACACGCTTACTCGCTTCACGAACAACGGCGAAAGCTTCAGGGATCAGATTTTCAAGCACTTCACCTTTCGCAAGACGTGCGCGAAACTCATTGGTTTTTGCTTTTAATTCGTCATCGGAAAGTTTTTCAATTTCCGGTTCCATGCTGTTGATCAGAGTAACAACTTTACGCATACGACGCAGGGTGCGGTCGTTACGGCTACCGAAAACTTTAGTTAATAATTTGATTAGCATAATAAATTCTCAAACGCCTGCCGTCAGGGCAGAGCTAAAAATAACGTTATAATTTAAGGAAATGGTTTTAGCTGAGGCGTTGCGGACCGGCGCGGATACCGTAAACCTGGCTAATCCAAATGGCAGGACTGAAAGTCTCAACCGCAGGGGATTGCCAAAGTGCAGTATGGCGCACAATTACAGGGGGTTTGCTTTCCTGAGTGAGGAGCGCCGTGAGCGTATCCAGCAAAGCAAGTTTGTGTGCCTGAAGTGGCAAGCTTTCTTGTGCAGCTGGCAACGTCTGGGGTGCCATAGCAAATGAAAGATGGCGAATTACTGTGCGAATGGCATGTTGATGCCAGTAATCGACACTAAATGATGGTCGCCGGGTACTTTCCTGCAATAATGCCAGACTGTTGAAGCTGACCTTATTCAGGTAGTCATGACTGCTGGTAGACGTTTCTGCGGGGGCTGTTGGCTCGGTATTTTGGCTGAGAGCAGGCATGCCAAAACTCGCCGCGACCATCCCCAACAGGAGATGCGGCCAGAAATAACGTCTGCCAAACTGTCGCCAACGATTTAGAATACCAATCACTTTATCCGCCGGAGCATTATGTATGCGTGATAGTCGCCCACAATCTTTAGATCATTTGTTCGATGATGCTGGTGCCGAAAGCGTGTTGCAAAACGTGCAACAACGCGCAACTGCGCTACTTAAGCTCAACAGGGCAGTGAAAGGGATATTACCCGCTCAACTGCATCCCTGGTGCCGGGTAGCTAATTTCCGACAAGGCATTCTCGTGCTTGAAACCGCGAATGCTAGCTGGCTGATGCGCTTACGCTATGAACAAGCCACGCTACTGAGTGCATTACGCGCACAAATATTACCATCATTGACATCAATCGACATCAGGATTAATCCATCACTGGCTGCTATTGGGCAAGAATCAGTACAAGAAAACAGCATTCAAACGGTGAAAGGTAAAACTGAGGGGGTAAACAGAGAATTGAGCCAGCAAAGTGCTCAGGCATTACGGATGGTGGCTGAACGTAGCCCAGAGAAATTAAAGGCAGCAATAGAACGACTGGCATCATTGGCCGGAGAGAGTACCAATGAAACCAGTCGCAATAAATAATTCTGGTGTTAAGCCAGAACCATTTTCGGTGCTTTGAACGCTAGCGGAAGTTCGGCATCGTCCTGGAAGGTTGCCCATTCCCAGGCTTCTTGCTTCGCCAGAACCGCTTGAAGCAATTTGTTGTTCAGCGCATGGCCAGACTTATAGGCAGTAAACGCACCAATAATGTTGTGGCCGCACATGAACAAGTCGCCAATCGCGTCGAGCATTTTGTGACGAACGAATTCATCTTCAAAACGCAGGCCGTCTTCGTTCAGTACGCGATAATCGTCAACAACGATGGCACAATCGAAGCTACCGCCCAGGCACAAACCACGGGACTGCAGATATTCGATATCACGCATAAAACCGAAGGTGCGAGCACGACTAATCTGGCGCATAAATGCTTCCGCAGAGAAGTTCATGCTGTAGCGTTGGGTGCTGGCATCAATCGCCGGATGGTTAAAGTCGATGGTGAAATCCAACGAGAAACCATTATACGGTTTGAATTCAGCCCATTTATCGCCATCTTCAACGCGAACTGTTTCTTTGACGCGCACAAATTTCTTCGCACAGTTTAATTCGTCAATCCCGGCATCAAGCAGCAGGTAGACGAATGGCGCTGCACTACCGTCCATGATTGGGATTTCTGGGGCATTGACTTCAATAATGATGTTATCAATACCTAATCCCGCAAGGGCGGCATTTAAATGCTCAACGGTAGAAATCCGCACATCGTGCTCGTTCACCAGGCAAGTACAGAGCATGGTATCACGCACAGATTTGGCATCTGCCGGAAAATCTACCGGAGGATTCAAGTCGGTGCGACGATAGATGACCCCGGTATTTGCCGGCGCAGGGCGCAACGTCAGTGTGACTTTCTTGCCGGTATGTAAACCGACACCAGTCGCCTGAACGATACGTTTAAGTGTCCTTTGTTTGATCATCGTATAATCTCGCCAAATTACCTATCCAACCGAAGTGTATATCACAATCGGTGGGCCAGTTTAGCACAAAGAGCGGAGATCCCCAACTTCCGGTTTATTCTTAATCAGCTTGCTTGCGCAAAAACGCTGGAATATCCAGATAATCAGGCTCTTTCGTTGTTTGTGGCGTATTGTCATTCACTACTTTAGCAACTGGCTTTTGCTCTTGTTGAAGCGGAGCCATTCCGTGCTGCTGGTAGCGATCCATTACAGGTTGCTGAGTTTGCTTGTTGGTCACCAGAGTGATTTCTGGACGTTTGTCCATACCAATACCGGTTGCAACAACGGTCACACGCAGTTCGTCGTTCATCTCTGGATCCAGAGATGTACCGATAACTACCGTGGCGTTATCAGATGCAAACGCACGAATGGTGTTACCCACAGTCTCGAACTCATCCAGACGCAGGTCGAAGCCAGCGGTGATGTTGACAAGAACGCCACGCGCACCAGACAGGTCGATATCTTCCAACAGTGGGCTGGAAATCGCCATTTCTGCCGCTTCTTCTGCACGGTCTTCGCCACTTGCCACACCGGAACCCATCATGGCATATCCCATTTCGGACATTACGGTGCGCACGTCAGCAAAGTCGACGTTCATCAGACCCGGACGGGTAATCAGTTCAGCGATACCCTGCACTGCGCCTTTCAGTACGTCGTTAGCTGCGCCAAAAGCGTCAAGCAAAGAGATACCGCGGCCCAGAACTTTCAGCAGCTTATCATTCGGGATGGTGATCAATGAGTCAACATGCTTAGACAGTTCGGCAATACCCTGCTCCGCGAATGCCATGCGCTTCTTGCCTTCAAAGTTGAAAGGCTTCGTCACAACAGCTACGGTCAGGATGCCCAGATCTTTAGCGACTTCTGCAACTACAGGTGCTGCACCTGTACCTGTACCGCCACCCATACCTGCGGCGATAAATACCATGTCTGCGCCTTCCAGTGCAGCACGTAATGCATCACGGTCTTCTTCCGCAGCAGTACGGCCCACTTCAGGGTTAGCCCCAGCACCCAGACCTTTGGTAATACCATTACCAATCTGGATAGTCTGGCCTACCGCAGTTTTACGTAACGCTTGAGCGTCAGTATTCACTGCAAAGAATTCAACACCTTCGATGCGTTCGCGCACCATGTGCTCAACGGCATTGCCGCCGCCACCACCGACGCCGATGACTTTAATCACCGCGTCGTTGGTCAGTTCCATAGGTTCAAACATAGTTTCTCTCCGTTTTGTGCCTGTCGCCTGAGACCACTAATTTTGTCTGGTCTCTTATAAAATTTAAAACTCTTTTCTCAGCCAGCTGTTGATTCGCTTAATCCATGAGCCGACAGAGGTCCTTTTTTCCACTTCTGCCTCACCACTGAGATGTGTTTCTTTCCCGTAGTGCAGCAAGCCGACTGCGGTGGAGTAATAAGACTCCTGGGCATAATCAGTCAGGCCGGTAATATTTAACGGTTGTCCTATACGCACTTGCGTATGGAATACACGTTGCGCACAGGCTGCCAGGCCTTCAATTTGCGCCGCGCCCCCCGTTAGCACAATCCCCGCCGCCAGGTGGTGCTTCACACCTTGCTGGCGAAGTTGCTCTTGTAATTGCAAAATCTCTTCGTTTACCAGGTTCAACAATTCGGTATAACGAGGCTCGATAACTTCAGCGAGCGTCTGGCGTTGCAGGCTACGTGGTGGACGTCCACCGACGCTTGGCACTTCAACGTTTTCATCTTTGCCAACAATCGAACCCAGTGCGCAGCCATGGCGTACTTTAATGGCTTCGGCATCACTTGGCGGTGTACCGAAGGCATAAGCGATGTCGCTGGTTACCACGTTCCCTGCATATGGGATAACTTTGGTGTGGCGCAACGCACCTCCGGTGTAGACCGCGATGTCCATAGTACCACCACCGACATCGACTACGCAGACACCTAACTCACGTTCATCTTCGGTCAATACTGCGTAGCTTGCCGCAAGCCCTGCAAAGATCAGTTGGTCAACTTTAAGGCCGCAGCGTTCAACGGCTTTAACGATGTTTTTCGCCATGTCGTTATGGCAGGTAATCAAGTGCACCTTAGCCTGCATGCGGACACCCGATAAACCTACAGGATTTTTGATGCCTTCCTGGTAGTCAATTGCATATTCTTGCGGGATAACGTGTAAAACACGATGCTCGTCACGTACACGCACCGATTTCGCGGTGTGAACGACGTTTTCAACGTCTTCCTGCGTCACTTCTTCTTCAGAAATTGGCACCATGCCAATCTCGTTTTGACAGCTAATGTGCTTACCTGACAGCGCAAGGTAGACCGAAGAAATCTGGCAATCAGCCATTAATTCGGCCTGGTCAATCGCGCGCTGAACGCATTTCACGACTGATTCGAGATCGTTTACGCCACCTTTGTCCATACCACGCGATGGGCAACTGCCCACGCCAATAATATTGACCATACCGTCAGGCAGAACTTCCCCTACTAAAGCGGCAACCTTTGCGGTACCGATCTCCAGTCCTACTACCAGTTTTCTGTCCGTCGCCTTGATCATTGTTATTCTGCCTGTGCCTGATTCTGTTGCTGATTAGGATTAGGTTCTTCTACGGGAGCAGGTTGCCATCCCACTGCCGCGCCTGAGTCATAACGCAAGTCGACATAGCTAATCCTTTTATTGTCGGCTTGCTCTTGCTGCTGCAGAACAGGGTAAAGCTCCACAAAGCGACTCAAGCGTTTCATCGTATCGCCCCGGCCCAAGTTAAGCTTAATGCCATTATTCAACGTCAATTGCCAGGAACGACGAGCGGTCATTGCCGCTTCTTTCAATGTAAATTTATCCTTTGCCAGCACATCGCCCATTGCGCGAAAGCCTTGCAATACTTCACCTTCACTGCCTTCCGGTCCAGATAACATAGGTAAAGTCTGCTTTACAGCACGTTCGGCTGGAACACTGAACGCATTTCCTTGCGCATCAATCATATGCTGATCATTCCAGCGCGCGATGGGCACATATTCAACCAGATGAATCTTCAATTCATCAGGCCACTGCTTTCTCACACTCGCCTGCTTAATCCATGGCAAACGTTCAATTTGCTGTTGGATAATATTCACATCCTGGGTCATGAAGGTGCCAGGCGGACCCAGTGCCAGAATTGACTGACGAATATCATCGTTACGGGTGTAATGCCGTTCACCAGTAACCACCAACTTAGACAGTGGAAGGCGCTGCGCATCCTCCATCCAGCCCACGACAATCCAGCCGCCAATAAATACCGTAAACAGTACTGCGCTCAGGAAAATTATCCCGGCCAGTCGCCCACCGTTACTGCGACGAGAACTGGTTTCTTCTTCTTCCTGGCGATTACGCGTATTCAGAGCTGCTTGCGACATATCAGTCTGCCAACTCCAGAATACG
The DNA here is from genome assembly GCF_014189855.1 of Buttiauxella sp. A111. Taxonomy (GTDB): domain Bacteria; phylum Pseudomonadota; class Gammaproteobacteria; order Enterobacterales; family Enterobacteriaceae; genus Buttiauxella; species Buttiauxella selenatireducens. The sequence continues at coordinate 88,828 of NZ_BJFN01000007.1, read as the reverse complement.
CACGACCAGTTGAGAGAATGTCATCCCAGCCTGACGAGCTGCCATCGGCACCAGGCTATGGCTGGTCATGCCTGGAGAGGTATTAACCTCCAGCAGGTAAAACTGTCCATCGCTATCTAACATGACATCTACACGTCCCCAACCGCTGCAACCCAAAACTTGCCAGGCTTGCAGCACTAAAGCCTGCAATTCTTGCTCGCGCTGCTCAATTAAACCGCTTGGGCAAAAATACTGAGTCTCATCAGAGAGATACTTCGCCTCATAATCATAGAAAATTCCGGCGGGTTGGATACGAATAGACGGTAAAATTTCTTCGCCCAGGATAGCGACCGTGTATTCAGGGCCGCTTAACCATTTTTCGATCAACACTTCTTCGTCATGTTTGAAGGCCAGTTCAAGTGCTGCTGGCAGTGCCGCAACATTGTCGACCTTCGACATACCGACGCTTGAGCCTTCGCGACTAGGCTTAACGATGACTGGCATCCCCAGGCCTGCAATACGTTCTACCGTACCTGCGCAAATGCCCGCTTCCACATCACGTCGCGTTAATGCGACCGATGGAGCTACCGGTAAATTTGCACCTTGCCACAACAATTTGGTTCGCAGCTTATCCATGGTGATAGCTGAAGCCATCACGCCGCTACCGGTGTAAGGCAGTTTTAGGAAATCCAGCAGCCCTTGAAGGGTTCCGTCTTCGCCGCCACGGCCATGTAAGGCAATAAATACTTTGTCAAAACCCTGCGCTTTTAGCTCAGTAACTGGCGTATTTTTCGGGTCGACTTCATGCGCGTCAATTCCTGCTTCTCTCAGGCCTGCAAGAACCGCCGCACCTGATTGCAAAGACACCTCACGTTCAGCGGAAGTTCCGCCCAGCAGGACTGCAATTTTATCAGCCATGTTGGTCTCCTTCCTTAGTGTGGGACTGCAATCTAAATTCAGCCAGGTTTCTGGCAACTTTCCCAACATTTCCTGCACCTTGCACCAGGATCAAGTCATTTCCCGACAAAACGGGTGCTAAAACATCTGCAACCTGACTTGCATCAGGAACCAGAATTGGGTCAACTTTTCCACGCCCACGAATCGTGCGGCACAGTGAACGGCTATCAGCACCAGGAATCGCCGCTTCGCCAGCAGAATAAACATCCAGCATCAGCAAAGAATCAACTTGTGACAATACGTTAGCAAAATCATCGTACAAATCACGAGTACGCGTGAAACGGTGTGGCTGGAAAATCATAACCAGATTTTTATCCGGCCAGCCCGCACGTGCCGCTTTAATGGTGGCATCCACTTCAGTTGGATGGTGACCATAGTCATCAACCAGCATGGCGGTGCCTTCTTTGCCATTCACTTCGGCAAGCGGATACTCGCCGAGGAAATCGAAGCGACGCCCTGTACCCTGGAAGCTCTCCAGCGCACGCAGGATGTCAGCATCATCAATGCCTTCTTCTGTCGCCACTGACACCGCAGCAGCGGCGTTTAATGCATTGTGGCGACCTGGCGCATTCAGCGTGACTTGCAATGCAGGCTTGCCCTGACGCGCGATAGTGAAATGACCCTGCGGCCCTTTCTGGTGATAATTTTCTACACGAACGTCAGCATCTTCGCTAAAACCGTAAGTGGTGGTTTTGCGTCCCACACGCGGCAGTAGCTCGCGGATAACCGGATCGTCCACACACATGACCGCCAAACCGTAAAACGGCAAGTTGTGCAGGAAGTTAATAAACGTCTGTTTTAAATTTTCGAAGTCGCCCTGGTAGGTATCCATATGATCGGCTTCGATATTCGTCACCACGGAAACCATTGGCTGCAAATGGAGGAATGACGCGTCACTCTCATCAGCTTCAGCAATCAGGTAACGGCTGTTGCCTAAACGGGCATGCGTTCCTGCGGCTTTAACCAGGCCACCGTTAACAAAAGTAGGATCAAGACCTGCTTCTGCATAAATACTAGAAACCATCGCTGTGGTTGTGGTTTTACCGTGTGTCCCGGCAATCGCGATGCCATGACGAAAACGCATCAACTCTGCCAGCATTTCAGCACGACGGATAACAGGGATACGCGCTTCATGAGCCGCGACAATTTCTGGGTTATCCATAGAGATTGCGGTAGAAACCACCACAACACTCGCATCAAGCACGTTTTCCGGGCGATGGTTAAAATAAATCGTGGCGCCCAGCGCCGACAACTGCTGAGTAACCGGGTTCGGAGCCAAATCAGACCCGCTGATCTGGTAACCTTCGTTAGCTAAAACTTCGGCAATACCGCCCATACCGGCGCCGCCGATGCCAACAAAGTGAATGTGCCGGACGCGACGCATCTCGGGCACGATAGAACGCAGTTTCGCCAGTTGTTGTGTATTCATTCTCTAACCTGCAGCGTCAAACGCCATTACTTCAAATATTCATGGGCAAAACAGCCACCCACAATGATTACGCCAGTGCTGCGGCGCTCACTTCTTTTGCTACCCGCTCTGTGGCATCGGGAATGGAAACAGCACGCGCACGTTCGGCCATTGCCAATAACGTTGCTCTGTCCCACCCGGCGAGCGTTTGGGTAACGGCATCCACGGTAAACTGCGGTTGCTCCAGTATTTTTGCCGCTCCAGCTTTTTCCAGTGGCAGTGCATTCCAGTACTGCTGCCGGTCTTTATGTTGGAAGGGAACAAACAGTGCAGGTAATCCTGCCGCCGCGATTTCGCTTACGGTTAACGCTCCGGAACGACATACCACGACATCGGCCCACGCGTAAGCAGCGGCCATATCATCAATAAATTCAGTGACTTTATGCTGTGGCTGTGCGGCTTGTACGTAAGCCTGCTGCACCGCTTCCTGACCACCTTTGCCACACTGGTGCCAAATAGTGACAGCGTCGCCCAGGCGACCAGCAACTTGCGGTATGGTCTGGTTCAGCACGCGTGCGCCCTGAGAACCACCGACAACCAACACCCGAACCGGGCCTTCACGCCCCGCTAAACGTTCTTGCGGCAAAGGCAGAGCCAACACATCGGTACGAACCGGGTTGCCCACTACATCAGCATTCGGGAATGCACCTGGAAATGCCTGCATCACTTTTTTGGCAATTTTTGACAACCATTTGTTGGTCAGCCCAGCAATCCCGTTTTGCTCATGCAGCACGACCGGAATGCCAAGCGACCAGGCCGCCAGCCCGCCAGGACCAGAGACATAACCGCCCATTCCCAGAACAACGTCAGGGCGATAAGCCTTCATGATTGCACGAGCCTGGCGCCAGGCGTTGAAAATCCGCACGGGTGCCAGCAACATGGCTTTCAGGCCTTTCCCACGCAAACCTGAAATACGAATAAAATCGATCTCAATTCCATGCTTAGGAACTAAATCTGCTTCCATACGATCAGCGGTTCCCAGCCAGCGTACTTGCCAGCCCTGAGCCATTAAGTGATGCGCTACGGCAAGACCAGGGAATACATGCCCACCGGTCCCACCAGCCATCACCATTAACCGCCGGGTTTGATTACTCATCGCACACCTTTCGTAAACGCCTGCGCTTTAGCCAGACGTGTTTCATAATCAATACGCAGCAACATCATGATTGCTGTAGACATAATTAACAGGCTTGAACCACCGTAACTGATCAGGGGTAATGTCAGACCTTTGGTTGGTAACATCCCCGCCGCAGCACCCACGTTTACCAGCGCCTGGAAGCTAAACCAGACCCCGATGGAGCAGCCTAAGAAACCAGCAAAGCGCTGGTCCATTTCGAGCGCCCGCTTACCGATGGACATCGCACGAAAAGCCACGAAGAATACCATCAATAATGCCAGCACCACACCGATATATCCCAGCTCTTCTCCGATAATTGAGAAGATGAAGTCGGTGTGAGCCTCCGGTAAATATTCGAGTTTTTGTACCGAATTGCCCAACCCCTGCCCCCACAATTCACCGCGACCAAATGCCATCAGAGATTGTGTTAGCTGGTAGCCGCTACCAAACGGGTCATCCCACGGATTCCAGAAGGATGTTACGCGGCGAATACGATACGGCTCAGCAAGGATCAACAGCACAACTGCGGAAATACCCATACCAATGATGGCGAGGAACTGCCAGAGTTTGGCACCCGCCAGGAACAACATCGCCAGCGTAGTAACAAACAGTACAACCACCGTACCAAGATCGGGCTGTGCCAGCAGTAACACGGCCAGAACCAGGATAACCCCCATCGGTTTGAGGAAGCCACGCAGGTTATTGCGCACCTCATCAACCTTACGAACCAGGTAGTTGGCGAGATAGCAGAACAGCGACAACTTAGTGAACTCAGCGGGCTGAATACGCAGTGGACCAAAAGCAATCCAACGTGACGCACCGTTAACCGAGCTACCAACAACCAACACAATCAACAACATAGCAATAGATAACAACAGCAGCGCGGTACTGTGACGCTGCCAGAAATCCATCGGCAAACGCAGGGTGAACAACGCCAGCACAAACGCCAGAATGATGTACAGACCGTCACGTTTAGCAAACAAGAATGGGTCATTCGCCAGGCGTTGCCCGACAGGCATTGACGCGGATGTCACCATAATAAAACCAACCGCAGCTAGCCCGAAAGTCAGCCATAGCATGGTGCGGTCATACATTACGATGTTATTTGAGTCGGCCTCGCGGGAGCCCATCACCCAGCCTTTAATTGCTGACGCAAGCCAACTCAGGACGGCAAATCCCGGCAGTCTTGGCATACGCAGGCGAGGCAGAGAGAAGCGCATCAGCCAAGCTCCTTCGCAAGTAAGGTGAATTGGTCACCGCGTTGCTCAAAGTTTTTGAACTGATCGAGGCTCGCGCACGCCGGAGAGAGCAGAACCATGTCGCCAGGTTGTACACGAGCGGCAATTAATTTCATTGCCTGCGCCATCGTTTCAGTTTGCTCTGCAACGTCAGGACGCAATGCAGCAAGTTCCGCACCATCACGACCAAAACAATAAAGCCGAATCGCTGGCCCTTGCAGGTATTGAGCAAGTGAGGAGAAATCAGCAGATTTACCGTCACCGCCCAACAGCAGGTGCAGTGTCCCTTCGACCTGCAAACCGTTCAGCGCCGCTTCAGTGCTACCAACGTTGGTCGCTTTGGAATCGTTAATCCAGCGTACGCCGTTACGTTCCCATGCAAGCTGGAAGCGGTGAGCAAGACCGGTGAAGGTCGTCAGGGCTTTCAGGCTGCTGGAGCGTGGTAGTTTCACCGCATCCGCTAACGCCAATGCAGCAAGTGCGTTGGTGTAGTTATGGCGCCCCACCACTTTCATCTCTTTGGTGTTCAGGATTTTCTCACCTTTCACCCGCAGCCAGGTATCGCCCTGCTGATGGTTGAGATGATAGTCACCGACGTCTACACCGAAGCTAACGCAACGATCGTCTGCACCACGTACAGGCATCGTCAATGCGTCATCCGCGTTCACTACACACACAGCGGCGTTTTCATAAACGCGCAATTTGGCCGCACGGTATTGCTGCAGACCAAACGGATAACGGTCCATATGATCTTCAGTCACGTTGAGAATGGTTGCCGCCGCTGCTTTCAGGCTATGAGTGGTTTCCAGTTGGAAGCTGGAAAGCTCCAGTACATATAGCTCGCGGTTTTGATCTAGCAGCATCAAGGCAGGCAAGCCGATATTTCCGCCTACACCTACATTTACGCCCGCCATTTTGGCCATTTCACCAACCAAAGTGGTGACAGTGCTCTTACCGTTCGAACCGGTGATCGCCACAATCGGTGCTGTCGCTTCACGGCAGAAGAGTTCGATATCGCCGATTATCTCAACGCCCGCTTCTGCAGCACGACTCAGCGCTGGATGGGCAATAGCAATACCAGGGCTGGCAATAATCAAGTCAGCCGTTAACAACCAATCTTCATTGAGTGAGCCAGTATGTCGTTCCACTGCTTCTGGTAGTTTTTCAAGTCCAGGCGGTGTCATGCGGGTGTCCATCACGCGTGGCGTCACACCACGCGCAAGGAAGAAATCCACGCAGGAAAGGCCGGTGAGGCCCAACCCGATAATAACGACTTTTTTACCCTGGTAATCAGCCATGGTTAACGCACCTTCAGGGTAGCCAGGCCAATCAGGACCAGCATGAGCGAAATAATCCAGAAGCGCACAATGACTCGCGGCTCCGGCCAACCTTTCAATTCATAATGGTGATGAATCGGGGCCATACGGAAAATGCGCTGCCCGCGCAATTTGAAGGAGCCAACCTGCAAGATGACCGAAAGTGTCTCAACAACAAACACCCCGCCCATAATCACTAACAGGAATTCCTGGCGCAGCAATACGGCGATAGTCCCGAGCGCACCGCCCAGTGCCAGAGAGCCAACATCGCCCATAAACACTTGCGCTGGATAGGTGTTAAACCACAAGAAACCAAGCCCAGCCCCCACGATCGCCGTACAGACGATAACCAGTTCGCCGGAGTGGCGCAGATAAGGAATATGCAGATATTCAGCGAACTTAATGTTACCTGTTGCCCACGCGACTAGCGCAAAACCGGATGCCACCAACACAGTAGGCATGATAGCCAGGCCATCGAGGCCATCGGTCAGGTTTACCGCATTGCCGGTGCCGACAATAACGAAATACGCCAGCAGCACATAAAACAGGCCAAGCTGAGGCATCACGTCTTTAAAGAACGGCACAACCAGCTCGGTGGCTGGCGTTCCTTTCCCTGCGCTGTACATCGTGAAGGCCACAGCCAACGCGATGACGGACATCCAGAAATATTTCCAGCGGGCGATCAAGCCTTTAGTATCTTTGCGCACCACTTTACGGTAATCATCGACAAAGCCAATCGCACCATAGCCGACCAGTACGAACAATACGCACCAGACATAAGGGTTAGACGGGTATGCCCACATCAATACGGAAATAACGATAGAAGTCAGGATCATAATCCCGCCCATCGTTGGTGTTCCGCGCTTACTGAAATGGGATTCAGGACCGTCATTACGCACGACCTGGCCGAAAGAAAGTTGCTGCAAACGGGCAATCATACGCGGCCCCATCCATAACGAGATGAACAGAGCAGTCAGCAGGCTGACGATGGCGCGAAACGTCAAATAGGAAAAGACGTTAAAGCCGGAATAATATTTGACCAAGTGTTCGGCCAGCCAAACTAACATGTTCCATTCTCCTGTAATGCGCGTACTACCTGTTCCATGGCGGCACTACGTGAACCCTTCACTAAAATAGTCATCATCGAATGCTCGGCGAGTAACGCCTTCAGGTGTGCGATTAAAGAGGGTTTATCGGTAAAATGTTCACCCACTTCAGAGGCCAGACTGATTGTTTCGCTCAGTGTGCCCACGCTCAGTACGCAATCAATGCCGGACGCTTTCGCAGCTTCGCCTACCTGACGATGGCACTCTACAGATTCATCACCAAGCTCAGCCATATCCCCAACAACCATCACACGGAAGCCCGGCATTTCTGACAACACCTGTGCTGCGGCGGTCATCGACCCCACATTGGCGTTGTAACTGTCATCAAGCAGAAGTTGGTTTTCAGAAAGTTGAATCGGGAACAAACGTCCAGGAACAGCTTTTAAGTCGGCAAGACCTGCTTTAACCGCTTCCAGCGAGGCACCTACCGCCATTGCAAGTGACGTTGCAGCCAGTGCGTTAGCAATGTTATGGCGCCCAGGAAGTGGCAAATTCACATCAACGTCGCCAATTGGCGTTTTGATTGTGAACTCAGTGCCATGGGCAGTGATATGCACATTGGTCGCGGTGAAATCGCTGCCGGTTGCATTGGGTGAGAAGCGCCAGGTTTTGCGCTCGCCAATGGTTTGTTGCCAGTTCAGCCAATCATTATTATCGGCATTGAGAATAGCGATGCCGTTTGCAGGCAAGCCAGCGAAAATCTCACCTTTCGCTTTCGCAACACCCGCAAGCGAACCAAAACCTTCAAGGTGTGCAGCCGCCAAATTGTTGACCAATGCCGCTTCCGGGCGCGTCAAGCCCACCGTCCAGGCGATTTCACCCTGATGGTTTGCACCCAGCTCAATGACCGCATACTCATATTCTGGTGTGAGGCGTAATAACGTCATTGGCACGCCAATATCGTTATTCAGGTTTCCGGCTGTATATAAAGTACTACCGCATTCGCGCAAAATCGCGGCGGTCATCTCTTTTACGGAGGTTTTTCCAGAAGAGCCGGTCAACGCAACAATACGTGTCGGAACCTGCTGACGAACCCAGGCAGCCAGTTCGCCGAATGCTTGATGTGTATCCGCTACCACAAGCTGTGGAACATTAACATCCAGCTTACGGGAAACCAGCAGCGCCCCTGCCCCACCGCTGACCGCATCTTGCGCAAAATCGTGGGCATCGAAGCGCTCGCCTTTTAAGGCAACAAACAGGCAGCCAGGGGTTAATTTGCGCGTGTCAGTGGTGACATCAATGATGTCGGCATCGGCCCCGTGCAATTCACCCTGCAAAACAGTGGCGAGTTGGCTTAATGAAACGCGGATCATGCCACAACCCCCAACAAGCGGGCGGCAGTGACGCGGTCGGAGTAGTCCAGACGGCGCACCCCAACAATCTGATAGTCCTCGTGGCCTTTGCCTGCCAGCAGAACGACATCATTTTCTTTCGCCTGCATAATCGCGTTGGTTACTGCTTCAGCACGGCCCGCAACCACATGCGCACGACCTGCATCCAGCATGCCAACCAAAATGTCAGCCACAATCGCATTCGGCTCTTCGGTACGCGGATTGTCATCGGTGACAACCACAACATCAGCATACTGTTCAGCAATACCACCCATGATTGGACGCTTGCCTTTATCCCTGTCACCACCACAACCAAAGACACACCACAGCTTACCGCTGCAATGTAAACGCGCCGCTTGCAGTGCTTTTTCCAGAGCATCCGGCGTGTGGGCATAATCCACCACTACCGTCGGTTTACCCGGTGCGCTGAAAACTTCCATACGTCCACAAACGGGTTGCAGACTCGGTGCCGTTTTCAGCAGTTCTTCAAGGGGATAATCCAGCACTAGCAGAGTTGCCAACGCTAACAGCAAGTTGCTGACATTGAATGCGCCCATCAGGCGGCTTTCGATTTCACCGTCGCCCCAGGAAGAGCTGAAGCGAACAGTCGCCCCACCATCGTGATACTGCACATTGGTTGCTTTCAACCAACGGCCACGACAGCCTGGCTGTAAATTATCTTCCATCGTGACAGCAACGGCGTCAGGTAAACGCGTTAACCAATTGCGTCCGACTTCATCATCAGCATTGATGATGGCATTGCCGTAATCATGTTCAGAGAACAGCAGCCATTTGGCCGCTTCGTAGCCTGCCATATCCCCGTGGTAATCGAGGTGGTCACGACTTAAGTTGGTGAACACACTGGCGGCAAATTTCAGAGCGGAAACACGATGCTGAACCAGGCCATGTGAGGAAACTTCCATGGCGGCGAAGCTCGCCCCTTGATCTGCAAGGTTAGCAAGCACTTGCTGTACATCAACGGCAGAACCGGTGGTGTTTTCAGTTGGTTTCACGTTGCCGAGCAGGCCATTACCCACAGTACCCATTACCGCACTGGTTTCGCCTAACAACTGGCTCCACTGAGCAAGCAGTTGCGCGGTCGTGGTTTTACCGTTAGTCCCGGTCACACCAACCAAACGTAATGCGCTTGAAGGCTCGTTGTAAAAACGCCCTGCCAGAGCAGAAAGACGTTGATGCAATTGGCTCAGATAAATAACCGGCACACCGTGCATTTCACGGACTTCGCCATCCGTTGCTTCGCCTTCAGCTTCAGCAACGACAGCGGCTACGCCTTGCGCTATTGCCTGCGGGATATATCGACGCCCGTCCGCCTGATGACCGACTACAGCCACAAAAAGGTCGCCCGATGCCGCCACGCGACTATCGAGTGTCATTTCTCGCAGAGCTCTCGCAGGTAGCGCTGGTACCCACGGAGCGAGAAGGTCGCGCAAATTACGATCTGCCACCTGATCCCTCTTTTTGATTAATTACAAATTCACTTTTTTCACCTGTCGCCAGAGCATCCGGTTCGATATTCATGGTGCGCAGAACGCCGCCCATGATGGCACCGAACACAGGTGCAGAGACGGCACCACCGTAATATTTACCTGCTTGAGGATCGTTAATTACCACTACCAATGCGAATCGCGGATTACTGGCTGGTGCTACGCCTGCGGTGTAAGCAATGTATTTGTTAACATAACGTCCATCCGGACCGACTTTTTTCGCAGTACCGGTTTTAATTGCAATGCGGTAACCCTTGATAGCCGCTTTCACGCCACCACCACCAGGCAATGCCACACTTTCCATCATATGAACGACGGTACGAACCAACGGTTCAGGGAAAATACGCTCACCTGGAACCGGAGGATCAACCTTCGTAATCGACAGCGGGCGATACACGCCGTAGCTGCCTATCGTTGCGTAGACACGCGCTAACTGTAACGGCGTTACCATTAGCCCGTAGCCGAAAGAGAAGGTGGCCCTCTCTATGTCAGACCACCGTTGTTTTTGCGGATATAAGCCACTGCGTTCTCCGACCAACCCCAAATTGGTCGCTTTTCCCAATCCAAAACGTGAGTAAGTATCTACCAACGCTGAGGAGGGCATCGCTAACGCCAGTTTGGAAACCCCGACGTTACTCGACTTCTGTAGTACCCCGGTAAGGGTCAATTCGCTGTAGCGCGCCACATCTTTGATCTCATGACCATTGATGCGGTACGGCACGGTATTCAGGACGGTATTTTCACGCACGACACCACGTTGCAGCGCTGTCATGACCACCATTGGCTTAACTGTTGAACCCGGTTCGAAAACGTCCGTAATGGTACGGTTTCGCATGATGTCTTTCGGGGTTCCACTTAAATTATTTGGGTTATAGGACGGGCTGTTTGCCATCGCCAATACTTCACCGGTATTCACATCTACCAGTACTGCACTGCCCGATTCGGCCTTGTTGAAAGCCACGGCGTTGTTTAGCTCACGATAAACCAGTGCCTGCAGGCGTTCATCAATGCTCAAAGCCAGGTTATGAGCGGCCTGGCTGTCGGTTGAGGAGATATCTTCGATGACGCGACCAAAGCGGTCTTTACGTACGATTCGCTCGCCAGGTTGGCCGGTCAGCCATTTATCGAAGCTTTTTTCAACACCTTCAATCCCCTGACTATCGACGTTCGTGAAACCAATAAGGTGAGCGGTGACTTCGCCAGAAGGATAGTAGCGACGAGATTCCTCGCGCAGATGAATCCCTGGGAGTTTGAGTTTTTTGATGTAGTCGCCAATATCTGGATTCACCTGACGAGCCAGATAAATAAAGCGGCCTTTAGGGTTGCTGTTCACTCGGGAAGCGAGCTGATCAAGAGGGATTTTCAGTGCATCGGCCAGCGCTTTCCAGCGGTTATCCAGCGTAATACCCCCCGCGTCATGCAGCTCTTTCGGATCGGCCCAAATGGCTTTAACCGGCACACTAACTGCCAATGGTCGGCCCGCACGGTCACTAATCATGCCTCGAGAAGTCGAAACTTCCTGTACACGTAAGGAACGCATATCTCCCTGACGTACCAACATGTCCGGCGCGATGATTTGCAGCCAGGCAACGCGCCCCAACAGGAAAACCAGCGCCAGCAAAATGCAACCGCAAAGCAACGCAAAACGCCAACTTACAAAGTTGGCCTGTTCTTCCTGGCGTTTCGGTTTAAGCGTTTTTGCCGCTGCTCTCATCTGTCACGCGATTCCTTATTGCTGAACTACGATGTTTTCCTGCGATGGGTCAACATGCTGCAATTGCAGCTTTTCCGTCGCGACCCGCTCCACCCGGCTATGATCGCCCAGTGCGTTTTCTTCCAGAATCAGGTTACGCCACTCGATATCTAACGCATCACGTTCCACCACCATTTGCTCACGCTGTGCGGTGAGCAGACGGGTATGGTGCGCGGTCGTTACAACGAAAATGGCTGTTACGATAATGGCGGTAAACAAAATCAGTGGCATTTTCCCATTACGCAGCAAGTCACCACCAATCACCGCTGGTAGTGCATGGCGTTCGCCACTGCTCAATTGGCCAGTAACTTTAGTGAGGGCTTCTGCCACTTTGTTGATCATGCGTTTGTCCTTTCAGCGATGCGCAGTACCGAACTACGCGCGCGCGGGTTTTCCGCCACTTCTTCATCACCCGGCATCATTTTGCCAATGGATTTTAAATATCTGCCGCCGAGCTTATTCAGTTGTGCTTCAGTCATTGGCAGCCCCGCAGGAACTTGCGGCCCACGGGTGTTTTCACGCATAAAGCGCTTAACAATTCGATCTTCCAAAGAGTGGAAACTGATGATCGACAGACGACCACCTGGTGACAGTGTTGGAATTGAACCTTTGAGCGCCTGTTCAATTTCTTCAAGTTCACTGTTGATCCAGATTCGGATAGCCTGGAACGTGCGCGTCGCCGGGTGTTTGAACTTGTCTTTGACCGGCATTGCCGCAGCCACAACCGTTGCCAGTTCTTTGGTACGCGTCATTGGCTGTTCGCGGTTACGCTCAATAATGGCGCGCGCAATACGTTTGCCGAATTTTTCTTCACCGAAGGTTTTGATAACCCAGGCGATATCCGCTTCATCAGCGCTAAGCAACCATTCTGCCGCAGATTGGCCGCGAGTCGGATCCATGCGCATATCCAACGGGCCATCACGCATAAACGAGAAGCCACGTTCGGCATCATCAAGCTGAGGCGAGGAGACACCCAAATCCAAAAGAATACCGTCAATTTTGCCCAGCAAATCGCGTTCGCTTGCGTATTGAGCTAATTCAGAGAAAGGTCCATGAATGATGGAGAAGCGCGGGTCATCAATTGCTTGTGCTGCTGCAATGGCTTGCGGGTCACGGTCGATAGCCAGCAGGCGTCCTTCTGGTCCCAGTTGGGAAAGAATCAATCGAGAATGTCCGCCACGACCAAACGTGCCATCAATGTAGATGCCATCCTGACGAATGTTGAGACCATTCACGGCCTCATCAAGCAGCACCGAAGTATGTTTAAAATTTTCCATCATTATTTATAGTGACAAGTCCTGCAGCCTATCCGACAACGTAGTCGTCGTGGCCTGCTCAGCGTCGATGTCTTCCTTGACCTGTTGATGCCAGGTTGTTTCATCCCACAGTTCAAACTTATTGAACTGCCCAACCAGCATCACTTCTTTGGTTAGCCCGGCGTGTTGGCGCAAAACAGGTGCCAATAACAAACGCCCGGCACTATCCATCTGACATTCACTGGCATGGCCCAATAACAGTCGCTGCACGCGACGTTCTACAGGGTTCATACTCGACAGACGAGCTAGCTTTTGTTCAATAATTTCCCACTCGGGGAGGGTATAAAGCAGCAGGCATGGGTGATGGATGTCGATGGTACAAACCATCTGACCTTCAGAGGTTTCGACAAGCGCATCCCGGTAACGGGTAGGTACGGCGAGCCGCCCTTTGCTGTCGAGATTGACTAATGTTGCCCCACGGAACATGCCAGCCTCACCCTTAAAATCCCCTTTCCACCACTTTCACCCACAAAATCCCACCTAAAGGAGTTTACGGAGCGGAGGAAAACCTTGTCAAGCAAGCTACAACGCTGATGGAAATAATTTTCATCTCATAAGCGATTGATAAATGACTGGCGTGAAAAGGCGCTACATTCACGATGCAAAATTAACGTTATGAATATTTGAAAGAAAAATGGTCAATAAGCATAAATATCGTTAAATCGACTGAAAACCTGACAGGTAAAATATGAAGTGTTCAGTTTGCGACGCGGTCGGCATTTTAAGGTATTTCTCGACAGGTTAACAGCGTCAGATGCAGGCGAAGCGCGGGCTGGAGGGAAGTTTGATTCTTATCAGATAGCTATTGTTTAATTATCCGGCATTTTTACACAATGCTATGTAACAAAATAATTCTGAAGTAGTCTTATATCGATTAAGGAATTAAAGATTCATCTTTTACCAAAGAAAAATAATTACCTGAATAACCAATAAAAATAAAGCGAGAATATTCTTAATTAAGAATGGCAGCCGTAACTGCCATCTCTTGTTAGTGGCGACTTAAACTTCCGCGGCGGTATAGATTACGGCGAATACGAGTCAGGCCTGCTTTCGGCTTACGTGGCTCATCAAGGCTGGCAAGAACGAGTTCCAGCACACGTTCCGCAACGTCACGGTGGCGCTGCGCGACTGCCAGAACTGGGCATTGCAGGAAATCGAGCAGTTCATGGTCCCCGAAGGTGGCGATCGCCAGCTCAGTCGGTAATCGCCCTTCACGTCGCAACGTGACATCCATAACACCTTGTAATAATGCAAATGAAGTGGTGTACAGAGCCTGCGGCATTGGATGGGTTTCCAGCCATTTATCAAACAACTGCGCCGCGGCTTCGCGCTCGTAGCTGTTGGCATAAAGGAAATGCACTTCACGAGGGTCGTCTTTCCATGCACTGCGGAAACCTTGCTCACGCAAATAGCTGACGGAAAGCTCCGGCAACGCACCAAGGTAAAGTACGGTTTCGGCGGGGAAAGTACGAAGCTCACTGGCCAGCATTTCCGCGTCTTCCTGATCCGCACCGACGACGCTGATGAAGTTTTCACGGTCTAAGGCACGGTCGAGCGCAATGATCGGGAAGGAGTCGTTCGCCCAACGCTGGTAGAAAGGATGCTCAGGCGGCAGTGAAGTGGAAACAATGATGGCATCCACCTGGCGTTGCAAGAGATGTTCAATGCAGCGCATTTCATTATCTGGCTGATCTTCAGAACAGGCAATGAGCAGCTGGTATCCACGCTGACGGGCCTGCCGCTCAAGATAGTTAGCAATACGGGTATAACTCGTGTTCTCAAGGTCTGGAATAACTAATCCGATAGAACGCGTACGCCCGGCCCGCAACCCCGCGGCCACCGCATTCGGGTGGTAGTTATGCTCGCGAACAACCGCCATGACTTTCTCAACGGTTTTATCGCTGACACGATACTGCTTTGCCTTGCCGTTGATGACGTAGCTCGCCGTGGTGCGCGAAACTCCAGCCAGGCGCGCGATTTCATCCAATTTCACAGTAGCCCCTTAATTTATAGGATTGCCATATCCATACTCTGGTCATGGTTTCATTTTTATCATCTAAGCGCAGAATAATAACTCGGGCAACCGCTTTTACTGGCAGTTGTTGTGTGATTTGCAAAAAAAAACCCGGCACGAGTTTACCGGGTTTATTATTTAGCCACCTTTCATGGCTAACGCATAATCTTGTCACCGCGTGAAACGCCTACGATCCCAGAGCGCGCCACTTCGACAATTTTTGCCACTTCACGAATAGTATTCAGGAATGCGTCCAGCTTATCACTGGTTCCTGCCAACTGAACCGTGTAGAGCGTAGGAGTCACGTCAATGATTTGCCCGCGGAAGATTTCTGCGTTGCGCTTCACTTCTTCGCGCCCATAACCACTCGCCTGAACTTTTACGAGCATGATTTCACGCTCAACATGCGCTCCCTGCCCCAGTTCGCTTACCCGCAGCACATCCACCAACTTATGCAGTTGCTTCTCAATCTGCTCAAGGACTTTCGCGTCCCCTACCGTTTGGATAGTCATACGTGAAAGCGTTGGATCTTCAGTCGGCGCCACAGTCAGGCTTTCGATGTTGTAACCACGCTGGGAGAACAAGCCAATAACACGGGACAGCGCCCCGGACTCATTTTCGAGTAATACAGATAATATCCGGCGCATAATCAGGTTCTCTCCGTTTTACTTAACCACATCTCATCCATACCGCCGCCACGGATCTGCATTGGGTACACATGTTCAGTGCCATCAACTGTGACATCAACGAAAACCAGACGCTGATTGCGCACCGCTTCCAGTGCTTCAATCAGTTTGCTTTCCAGCTCTTCAGGTTTACTGATACCAATCCCTACGTGCCCATAAGCTTCTGCGACGCGCACAAAGTCAGGCAACGATTCCATATAAGATTGGGAGTGACGCCCGGAATAGATCATGTCCTGCCACTGCTTAACCATTCCGAGATAGCGGTTGTTGAGGTTTAACACCAGCACCGGCAATCCATATTGCAGTGCGGTGGAAAGTTCCTGGATATTCATCTGAATACTGCCATCGCCGGTGACACAGACGACGGTTTCGTCCGGCAATGCCAATTTCACACCGAGTGCCGCCGGCAAACCAAAGCCCATGGTGCCCAGACCGCCGGAGTTAATCCAACGCCGTGGTTTATCAAAGGTGTAATAGAGTGCGGCAAACATCTGATGCTGACCGACATCCGAAGTGACGTAAGCTTCGCCTTTCGTCAGTCGATAGATTGTTTCAATAACCGCCTGTGGCTTAATTTTATCACTGGTTCGGTCAAATTCGAGGCACTGACGTGCACGCCATTGCTCAATCTGCTGCCACCAGTCACGAATGTCATCACAAGACTGCGGCGTATCTTCCTGTGCGAGCAATTCCAACATCTGCTGCAGAACCTGCCGTGCATCGCCCACAATTGGAATATCTGCACCGACGGTTTTGGATATAGAAGTCGGATCGATATCAATATGCAGCACGGTCGCGTTCGGGCAGTACTTCGCCAGATTGTTGGTGGTGCGGTCATCAAAGCGCACACCGACGCCGAAAATAACGTCAGAGTTGTGCATCACCATATTGGCTTCGTAAGTGCCGTGCATGCCCAGCATGCCTAATGCCTGGCGATGCGTTCCAGGGAATGCCCCCAATCCCATTAAGGAAGAGACAACGGGAATATTGAGTTTCTCCGCCAACTCGCGTAATTCGTCATGGCAGGCAGATGTAATCGCACCACCGCCAACGTACATCACGGGTTTTTTCGCGGCCAGCAAAGTTTGCAGTGCGCGTTTAATCTGCCCTTTGTGACCCTGAGTGGTGGGATTATAAGAGCGCATGCTAACGGATTCAGGGTAACTATACGGCAGTTTGTTAGCCGGGCTCATGATGTCTTTCGGTAAATCCACCACAACTGGCCCTGGTCGACCACTTGCAGCAAGCCAGAAAGCTTTTTTGATAATGGCCGGAATATCTTCCGCCTGCTTGACTAAAAAGCTGTGCTTCACGACCGGACGAGAAATTCCCACCATGTCGCATTCCTGGAAAGCATCGTAACCAATGAGGGACGTCGCGACCTGGCCTGACAGCACCACCATTGGAATTGAATCCATATAAGCTGTAGCAATACCGGTGATCGCGTTTGTGGCCCCAGGACCTGACGTCACCAGTACGACACCCACTTCCCCAGTCGCACGTGCCAGACCGTCGGCCATATGCACTGCTGCTTGTTCATGGCGCACCAGCACATGATCAATGCCGCCAATAGTATGAAGCGCATCGTAAATATCGAGTACCGCGCCTCCGGGGTAACCGAATACATGTTTAACGCCCTGATCGATAAGCGATCGGACGACCATCTCGGCTCCTGACAACATCTCCATGGTTTGCCTCCAGGCTTACGTGTTTGACCGACCGCTGAAATCATTTCCGCTAAGTCGTTGAGGCAGGTTGTTGCGCCCTGCATATCTCTTTTTATTTTTGATAGTCCGCCTAACATAACCGTTGAAAATCAGGCAATCAATTGTCAATCTTCAACCGTCAATACGCGGATTCCTGACGAACACTACAAAAGCCTAATCTGGCAAAGTAAAACTCTGAACATAAGGAAATAGTATGATTGGAAATGTTATAAAAAGATGTTTTGCAGGTTAAATCTAATTCGTGGGAGGGTTCATTGATTCACTCGGTGATTAAGAGACAAATCAATAACAGCTGAAAAAACTACAAAATGAAAAAAATGAAGAATAACCGGATGGTTTTCACCACCCGGATGAATCAAGGCTAACAGTCTGTATCTATTTACTACATACCGTGGTCAAAAGTTTTTCCATCCATTGATGCCCTTTATCCCGTCCGGCAGCTTCGTGCCATGATAAATAGCAGGTCGCTATATTATCTTTTAGTGGTAATGCGAAGGTTTGCAAATGAAGTGAATCAGCAAACTCTTCAGCTAACCAACGTGGCGCGATAGCGACCAGGTGGGTTTGTGAGACGACATTTAAAACACTGGTCAATGCCATTCCCTGATAAGCAATGCTGGCTTGTTTTTCCGGAGTTTGATACCACGGCGCACTAAATGATGCAAAACGCTCAAGAGAAACGACCGCATGTTTTTCGTTATAGACGTCTTCTTCCGTTATCGGTTTAATTAAGCGTGGGTGTTTCTGATTAGCCACCAGCACCATTTCATCTTCAAACAATGGGATACAAGTGAACTCTGGACGACGGAATTCACTGTAGCTAATAACAAAATCGGTCTCCTGATAACGCAATTGATGTTCAATGTCTTTATTTAAAGCTGATTTAAACAATAATTGAATGCCCGGAGCAAAGCGCTTCATATTATTGAAAATGACAGAGGTCAACATATTATCTAAAGGGCTACTGACGCAGATGTTAAATACTCTTTCACTGCTACCTGGGTCGAAGCCTGCTCCTGGTAATTCATTCTGCACCAGTTGCAATGCCTGGCGAATTGCACCAAACAGCTGAAACGCACGCGCTGTAGGCTGGATACCCCGCCCGTAGCGAACAAACAACTCATCGTTGAACATCACTTTCAGCCTGGCTACAGCATTACTCACTGCGGGTTGAGACATTCCCAGAGATTGAGCAGCACGGGTAATATTCTGCATTTGCATAACCGCATCAAATACAGTTAATAAATTTAAGTCAACAGAACGCAGTTGAGGTTTAAACCCATCATGCACTGCCGGTTGTTCTACATAATCTTCAGACATGTCAGACTCCACTAAGATTGCATTTCCTTCTTCACAGATTAACTCTGCGAGCTTCCCCTATTATCATTTGCTATGCAGAACATGCTGATTACTGCAATTAAAAACGTTATTTAAACAATTTGAATATAAATCAATAAACTTACGTTTTCTAATGTATCAACACGACTTCAGCTACTGACAAGTCTGATAAATCTATAAAATTCATATGATTTTATTTCGTCAGTTGACTTCTGGATCGTGCTAATCAAATCACAAAATGACTTAACACACAATGATTCGCCAAATGAATAATATATTAAGTATGGATAACATATCCTATTCAGAAACAGCCGGCTTACTAAAAAATTACCAATAAAAAAAGAGGCCAAATTCCTAAAAAACAATCCAGATAATGAATAACCCTGCCAAATCATAACCATGATGAATACTACATATAATAAACATCATATTTATAATTGTTTCTGATGATTTCATTTCTTCATGCAAGGGTAAACAATCCTTTTTCATACTTTATATATATATATTATGAATCCTCCGTATACCAGCATGATTTGCTACGACATAACCCTGACTGACTCAGCATTACCTCTATCTAAAAGAATCGAGTATTGACACAGCAGGACAGATCAAGTACCAATAAATGCATAACGAATTTACTTGGGACTTGAAACATGATTCGCACCATTCGCCTACTAGGTCTACTACTAAACGCAACTTCATTGCGCGGTAGACTGGTGGGCGAAATCAAGCGTTGATTCAAGCCTCCAGACAAAAAACCCGCGCCACTGCGCGGGTTTTTTTTTGCTCGTAGCAACGGCCCCCAAGACAAGAAAGGACCACAACATGAGCCAACAAGTCATTATTTTCGATACAACCTTACGTGATGGTGAGCAGGCGTTACAGGCAAGTCTGAGTGTTAAAGAGAAACTGCAAATTGCGATGGCACTGGAACGTATGGGTGTTGACGTAATGGAAGTGGGTTTCCCGGTCTCCTCCCCTGGTGATTTCGAATCTGTACAAACCATCGCCCGCAATATCAAAAATAGCCGTGTGTGTGGTCTCGCTCGTTGTGTGGATAAAGATATTGATGTCGCTGCCGAAGCGTTGAAAATTGCCGAAGCGTTTCGTATCCACGTATTCCTGGCAACATCCACCATGCACATCGAAACCAAATTGCGCAGTACCTTCGATGATGTTTTAGCCCGCGCAGTCAATTCCGTAAAACGTGCTCGTAACTATACCGATGACGTTGAATTCTCTTGTGAAGATGCCGGTCGTACCCCCATCGACAACCTGTGCCGCATCGTAGAAGCCGCAATCGGCGCAGGCGCGACAACCATTAACATCCCTGACACTGTGGGTTACACCACCCCAGTCCAATTCGGTGGCATCATCCAGACGTTGTACAACCGTGTGCCAAACATTGATAAAGCGATTATATCTGTGCACTGTCACGACGACTTAGGGATGGCGACCGGAAACTCCATCGCCGCAATTCAGGCTGGCGCACGCCAGGTTGAAGGCACGCTGAACGGTATCGGCGAACGCGCCGGTAACACTGCGCTGGAAGAAGTCATCATGGCGATTAAAGTGCGCAGTCAAATGCTGGGCGTGCATACCAATATCAATCACCATGAAATTTACCGTACCAGCCAAATTGTCAGCCAGCTGTGCAATATGCCAATTCCGGCCAACAAAGCGGTTGTCGGTTCTAATGCTTTCGCTCACTCCTCCGGTATTCACCAGGATGGCGTGCTGAAAAACCGCGAAAACTACGAAATCATGACCCCGGAAACTATCGGTCTGAATCAGGTGCAGTTGAACTTAACTTCACGCTCAGGTCGTGCGGCAGTGAAACACCGTATGGAAGAGATGGGTTATAAAGAAGACGATTACAACCTGGATTCTTTGTACGACGCCTTCCTGAAACTGGCAGACAAAAAAGGTCAGATCTTCGATTACGATTTGGAAGCGCTGGCCTTCATCGGTAAACAACAAGAAGAACCAGAACATTTCCGCATGGAATATTTCAACGTGCAATCCGGCTCAAGCGTGATTTCTACCGCTTCCGTCCAGTTGCAGTGTGGTGAAGAAACACAGTCTGAAGCGGCAACAGGCAACGGCCCGGTCGATGCGGTCTACCAGGCGATTAACCGCATCACAAATTACGATGTTGAGCTGGTTAAATATCAGCTGTCTGCGAAAGGCCAGGGTAAAGACGCGCTGGGTCAGGTAGATATTGTCGTGACTCATAAAGGTCGTCGCTTCCATGGTGTAGGTCTGGCGACCGATATTGTGGAATCTTCTGCGAAAGCGATGGTAAACGTGCTGAATAACATCTGGCGCGCAGGCATCGTTGAAAAAGAATTGCAACGCAAAGCTCATAATAAAGAAAATAATCAGGAAACCGTGTGACATGTCAAAAACTCATCATATAGCAGTATTGCCGGGTGACGGCATTGGCCCAGAAGTTATGGCTCAGGCGCTGAAAGTGCTGGATGCAGTTCGTACGCGCTTCGATATGCGTATTACCACCAGTCAATATGACGTGGGCGGTATTGCTATTGACCGTCACGGCAACCCGCTGCCACCGGTTACAGTTGAAGGCTGTGAACAAGCCGATGCGATTCTGTTCGGCTCCGTCGGTGGCCCAAAATGGGAACACCTGCCGCCCGCTCAACAACCTGAACGTGGTGCGCTGTTGCCACTGCGTAAGCACTTTAAATTATTCAGCAACTTGCGCCCAGCGCGCTTGTACCAAGGCCTGGAAGAGTTTTGTCCACTGCGCGCTGACATCGCGGCTAACGGCTTCGATATTCTGTGCGTTCGTGAATTAACTGGCGGTATCTATTTCGGCCAGCCAAAAGGTCGCGAAGGCTCCGGCGCACACGAGAAAGCTTTTGATACTGAAGTCTATTACCGCTTCGAGATCGAACGTATTGCGCACATAGCCTTCCAGTCAGCGCGCAAACGTCGCCATAAAGTGACATCGATTGATAAAGCCAACGTATTGCAAAGTTCTGTGATGTGGCGCGAAATCGTTGGCGAAATCGCGAAAGAATATCCGGACGTTGAGCTGTCCCACATGTACATCGACAACGCCACGATGCAGCTGATCAAAGATCCATCCCAGTTTGACGTACTGCTGTGTTCCAACCTGTTTGGCGACATTCTGTCAGATGAATGCGCGATGATCACAGGCTCGATGGGCATGCTGCCATCCGCCAGCCTGAACGAACAAGGTTTTGGCCTGTACGAACCTGCTGGTGGTTCTGCGCCAGATATCGCGGGTAAAAATATTGCTAACCCAATTGCGCAAATCCTGTCTTTGGCTCTGTTACTGCGCTACAGCCTGGATGCTGAAGAGGCCGCTCAGGCTATCGAAAACGCTATCAACCTTGCGCTGGAAGAAGGCTTCCGTACTGGCGATTTAGCGCGTGATGGCAACGCAATCAGCACCGATGAAATGGGCGATACCATTGCTCGTTTTGTTGCAGAGGGGAAATAATCATGGCGAAGACGTTATATCAGAAATTGTACGATGCCCATGTCGTCTACGAAGCAGTGGATGAAACTCCTCTGCTGTATATCGACCGTCATCTGGTGCATGAAGTCACCTCTCCGCAGGCATTCGATGGCCTGCGCGCGCATAAGCGCCCGGTGCGTCAGCCAGGCAAAACATTTGCCACTATGGACCACAACGTTTCTACGCAGACCAAAGACATCAACGCCTCCGGCGAGATGGCCCGCATTCAAATGCAGGAATTAATGAAAAACTGCAAAGAATTCGGCGTTGAGCTGTACGACCTGAACCACCCATTCCAGGGGATCGTCCACGTGATGGGCCCTGAGCAAGGCATAACTTTGCCGGGCATGACAATCGTTTGTGGCGATTCCCACACTGCAACCCATGGCGCATTTGGTGCACTGGCGTTTGGTATCGGGACTTCTGAAGTTGAACATGTTCTGGCCACGCAAACCCTGAAGCAGGGCCGCGCCAAAACCATGAAAATTGAAGTCACAGGCCATGCAGCACCTGGTATCACGGCGAAAGATATTGTGTTGGCGATCATCGGCAAAACCGGCAGCGCTGGCGGCACCGGGCATGTCGTGGAATTCTGCGGTAGCGCGATTCAGGCGCTGTCGATGGAAGGACGAATGACGTTGTGCAACATGGCAATCGAAATGGGTGCTAAAGCCGGTATCGTTGCGCCAGACGACACGACCTTCAACTATGTGAAGGGGCGTCTGCACGCTCCGAAAGCTGCCGATTGGGACGATGCGGTTGCGTACTGGAAAACCTTCAGCACAGATGAAGGTGCTAAATTTGATACCGTTGTCACCCTGGATGCCGCAGATATCGCACCGCAAGTCACCTGGGGCACAAACCCAGGCCAGGTCATTTCGGTTACTGAAAATATCCCGAACCCTGAATCCTTCGCCGACCCGGTAGAACGAGCGTCTGCTGAAAAAGCGCTGGCGTACATGGGTTTGAAACCGGGGATCCCGCTGACCGAAGTGGCTATCGATAAAGTATTTATCGGCTCGTGTACTAACTCACGTATTGAAGATTTGCGTGCTGCGGCTGAAATCGCCAAAGGTCGTAAAGTCGCACCAGGCGTGCAGGCATTAGTCGTTCCAGGCTCTGGTCCGGTGAAAGCGCAGGCTGAAGCTGAAGGCCTGGATAAGATTTTCATCGAAGCGGGTTTTGAATGGCGCTTGCCTGGCTGCTCTATGTGTCTTGCGATGAACAACGATCGTCTGGAGCCAGGCGAGCGTTGCGCCTCCACCAGCAACCGTAACTTTGAAGGCCGTCAGGGCCGCGGTGGACGCACACATCTGGTGAGCCCGGCAATGGCCGCTGCCGCTGCTGTATCCGGTCATTTTGCTGACATCCGCACGTTGAAATAAGGGAAAACACCATGGCAGAGAAATTTATCCAACATACCGGCCTGGTCGTTCCGCTGGATGCCGCAAACGTTGATACCGACGCAATCATCCCTAAGCAGTTTTTGCAGAAGGTGACGCGCACCGGTTTTGGCGCACATTTGTTTAATGACTGGCGTTTTCTGGACGATGCAGGCCAAAAGCCGAATCCAGAATTTGTCCTGAACTTCCCGGAGTTTAAAGGTGCTTCTATTTTGCTGGCACGTGAAAACTTTGGCTGTGGATCTTCACGCGAACACGCGCCGTGGGCGTTAACCGATTACGGTTTTAAAGTGGTTATCGCACCAAGTTTTGCAGATATCTTCTACGGCAACTCATTCAACAACCAGCTGCTGCCGGTGACGTTGAGCGAAGAAGAGGTGGATGAACTGTTCAAACTGGTCGCGGCAAATCCGGGGATTACGTTCGTTGTCGACCTGGAAGCGCAAACGGTGAAAGCGGGTGAGAAAAACTACGCGTTTAACATCGATACTTTCCGCCGCCACTGCATGTTGGAAGGGCTGGATAGCATCGGCTTGACGCTGCAACACGAAGGTTCAATTTCTGCTTACGAGCAGAAACAACCGGTGTTTATGCGCTAATTAGTATGGCGGGTATACCACTCGCCTGTTTATACCCAAAATAATTCGAGTTGTGGGTAGGCGGCAAACTGACGAATCCCCAGGAGCTTACTAAAGTAAGTGACTGGGGTGAGCCAGTGCAGCCAACACCCCCACAGCTCGAAGTATGAAGGGTAACTATTTTAATGTTTCAACCAGTCCTTTCCGCTGCCCTTCCAGCGTCACGACTTTGCTGCATACGTCGCGGCCAAACTGCTCGAAATCTTGTTCCTGATTCTTCCACTCTTTTTGGATAGCTGTCTGTAACCCACCGAGGCTACCCAACACGCCTTGTAACGGATTACCGCCACCTTTCAGAACGGCTTTAGCACCCATTTCATTGATGCTGTCCTGCAAGATGCCACCCATTGCCTGATTCACCAGTTGTTGCCCATCGGCACGAACCTGATCAATCGCTTTATAGTGGAACGTTAAGCCATCCTGACGCGTTTCAATAATGCGGCTCATTTGCTCTTTAAGCTGCGCGTCGAGTTTAGTCAGACGGCCACGCATATTGCTGCTCTCACCGACTTCCTGAGCGATGATTTTATCCAGCGCAATACGGCCTTTTTCCACGCGAGTCAGCGCACCGTTGTTGATCCACGGCAGGTCAGTGCGCAACGCTTGCTGGTAACTCACCGCCAACTGGCGCTGCGTTGCGTTTAAAGTATGTGGCTTGCCGTTAAATTGCAGGCTGCCATCCGGGGCAATAACCAGATTGCCATTCTCACCCACAACCTGAACAGATTGCGGGCTGATCACGACGTCATCGCGAGGCGTGACGCTGCACTTATAGTCGGCTTGCGCCTGCATCGCAGTAAGCAGCAGGACGCCCATCAGAGCCTTACGAATCATATTCATTCCTATAAAAAAAGGCCGGTTTTCACCGACCTGTTTATGCTGCAAATATCAATCCCACCAAACATCAAACAGATCGCTGGTGCGAATGTCTTCAGCTTTGTGTTCTTCGAGCCATTTGCGCACCAGAGCCTGATGCTCCTCGGTGCATTTACCGATTTCCTGCAGACAAATTAAGCCTTCCCAGGAGAGGTGGCCGCCGCCATCAAAAGCCAGACCATTTTTATCGATAACATCGTCAATAAATGCATCAACGATTTTATCAATTTGTTCTTCGGAGGTGCCTTCCGGGAAACGCCATGCAACAGAGAACCCCAACTCCTGGAATTCGTCGATGTGCATTTTCTTACGCAAACGACGGCTACGATTTTTTGCCATTACTTTATCCTCTCGAACATTAAGTCCCATACGCCGTGACCAAGACGATGGCCACGTTGTTCAAATTTGGTCACCGGACGTGA
Organism: Buttiauxella sp. A111; assembly: GCF_014189855.1. Taxonomy (GTDB): domain Bacteria; phylum Pseudomonadota; class Gammaproteobacteria; order Enterobacterales; family Enterobacteriaceae; genus Buttiauxella; species Buttiauxella selenatireducens. The sequence continues at coordinate 63,130 of NZ_BJFN01000007.1, read as the reverse complement.
ATCCGGGCGCGGTACGTAGTCGTTACTCTGCGACAGGTTTTGATAACCGTCGATAGAGGACATCACTTCGAGCATGTGTTCCGCATAAGGTTCCCAGTCGGTTGCCATATGGAACACACCACCCAGTTTCAATTTGCTTTTCACCAACTCGGCAAACGGCACTTGAACGATACGGCGTTTATTATGACGTGCTTTGTGCCATGGATCAGGGAAAAAGAGCTGAACCATAGATAAAGAATTGTCAGGAATCATTTTTTGCAACACTTCTACTGCGTCGTGACACATCACACGCAGGTTCTCAACGCCTTCTTCATGGGCTGTCGCGAGACAAGCCCCGACACCTGGCGAGTGTACTTCAATACCCAAAAAATTCTGCTGTGGATTTGCCTGTGCCATTGCGACAAGCGACGTCCCCATGCCAAAACCAATTTCCAGCGTTACTGGCGCTTCGCGACCAAATAGTGCTGCAAAATCAACAGGTGCGGTTTCATATTCAACGCCCATCACCGGCCAATAGTTTTCCAGTGCGAACTCTTGACCTTTAGTCAGGCGGCCCTGGCGGCGCACAAAACTACGAATCCGGCGCATTGCGCGGCCTTCTTCATTAAATTCCGGTGAGATGACGTCATTTTTCATGGTGTTCAGGCTTTGAGTTAGTGTTCGGGAAACGGGCATTATCCAAAGTTAATGATGAGAAGCAAGCACCAGAAAGTTCCGGTTTACAGCACGGAGCCGTCTGTGCTGGAATCAGCCCCCTAAATCACACATTTATCGGATGCTGGGCAACAATGATACAAGCGCCGCAATTCGCCAACCAGGTTCTTGACTGGTATCAAAAATACGGGCGCAAAACCCTGCCATGGCAACTCGAAAAAACGCCTTATAAAGTATGGCTGTCTGAGGTGATGTTGCAACAAACGCAAGTTGCTACCGTCATTCCTTACTTTGAGCGCTTTATGGATCGCTTCCCAATGGTAACCGATCTTGCCAACGCTCCACTGGATGAAGTTCTGCATTTGTGGACCGGCCTTGGCTATTACGCGCGTGCCAGAAACCTGCACAAAGCTGCGCAAATGGTGGCAAACCAGCACCACGGCGTATTCCCGGAAACCTTTGAAGAAGTGGCCGCACTTCCCGGTGTTGGGCGTTCTACCGCGGGTGCCATTCTTTCGCTTTCACTCGGCAAACATTTCCCTATTCTGGATGGCAACGTCAAACGCGTGCTCGCACGTTGTTACGCAGTCTCTGGCTGGCCGGGTAAAAAAGACGTAGAGAAGAAGCTGTGGGATATAGCTGAACAAGTCACGCCAGCGCAAGGTGTTAGCCAATTTAACCAGGCGATGATGGATTTGGGCGCGATGGTTTGCACCCGCTCGAAACCCAAATGCGAACTATGCCCGGTGAATAATATTTGTCTGGCGTATGCCAATAATAGCTGGGCGAACTATCCAGGAAAAAAACCGAAGGTGACAATACCGGAGCGTACTGGCTATTTCCTGATGATGCAGCATCAGCAAAGTATTTTGCTATCCCAGCGCCCTGCTGTTGGTCTTTGGGGCGGTTTGTATTGCTTCCCACAGTTCGAAACCGAAGCAGAGTTACGCGACTGGCTAGCACAACGCCAAATCCCTGCGGAAAATCTCACGCAATTAACCGCCTTCCGCCATACATTCAGCCACTTCCATTTGGATATTGTTCCAATGTGGCTCCCGGTGCTTTCGTTTAGCGGGTGCATGGATGAAGGAACCGCTCTCTGGTATAACTTAGCGCAGCCTCCGTCCGTAGGACTGGCCGCTCCGGTAGAGCGTTTATTACAGCAATTACACGCCGATCCGGTGGTACTAAAACCCGCCCGCATCGTTGAAGAGGAATAATGATGAGCAGAACTATTTTTTGTACTTACCTGCAACGTGACGCAGAAGGCCAGGATTTCCAACTTTATCCGGGCGAACTGGGCAAACGTATTTATAACGAGATCTCAAAAGAAGCGTGGGCGTTGTGGCAAACCAAACAAACCATGCTGATTAACGAACGTAAAATGAGCATGATGAATCCTGAACACCGTAAAGAGCTGGAAGCTGAAATGGTCAACTTCCTGTTCGAAGGCAAAGAAGTCCATATCGAAGGCTACACGCCACCAGAAAAATAAAAATACAGGGGCCTTCGGCCCTTTTGCACAACACATCAAGCACAACTCATACACGGAACGATGAAAAAATTTCTCGCGCTAGCTCTGGTTGTCCCCCTGCTCATTTCATGTTCGAGCAAAAAAGACGATGCCTATAACGAGGCTTTTGTTAAGGACACCAATGGTTTCGATATTTTGATGGGGCAATTTGCTCATAACATCGAAAATATTTGGGGCATGAAGGAAGTGTTGATTGCGGGTCCAAAAGACTACGTAAAATATACCGACCAATACCTGACCCGTAGCCATATCAACTTTGACGAAGGTACGATTACCATCGAAACCATTGCCGGCACTGAACCTGCCGCGCACTTGCGTCAGGCTATTATCAACACCTTACTGATGGGTGACGATCCAGGCTCTATCGATCTTTATTCTGATGCCAACGATGTGGTTATCTCCAAAGAACCGTTCCTGTATGGTCAGGTTGTGGATAACACCGGCCAGCCTATTCGCTGGGAAGGACGTGCGTCAAAATTTGCTGATTACCTGCTGCAAACACGCATGAAAAGCCGCAGCACCGGGCTGAAAATTGTTTATAGCGTGACCATCAATCTGGTCCCCAACCACCTTGATAAACGTGCACATAAATACCTTGGCATGGTGCGCAAAGCATCGAAGAAATATGGTGTCGATGAATCCCTGATTCTGGCTATCATGCAAACCGAATCGAGCTTTAACCCGTATGCAGTGAGCCACGCTGATGCACTGGGTCTGATGCAGGTTGTACAGCACAGCGCAGGGGTTGATGTCTTTAAATCGCAAGGCAAATGGGGCAAACCGAGCCGCAGCTTCTTGTTTGATCCTGAAAGCAATATCGATACCGGCACGGCTTATCTGGCAATTTTGCAAGAGAGTTATTTGGGCGGAATTGATAACCCAACCTCACGCCGCTATGCAGTGATCACCGCGTATAACGGTGGTGCGGGCAGTGTGCTGCGTGTGTTCAACAACGATAAGAACCGCGCCTTCAGTATTATCAACAGCATGACGCCAGGTGATGTGTATCAGGTACTGACAACACGCCATCCTTCAGCGGAATCACGTCATTATCTGTACAAAGTGAATACCGCGCAGAAGAGCTATCGTCGGCGTTAACACTCAGTTTGTTGTATCTCCTGCCACTCTTTTTGACGGCGGGAGATACAACTCCCTTCTGATTTCCACGTTTCAACACCCAAAAATGCAGCCCAGGTCACTATTTTCAAATGTAACCTGCAGATGTTTTCATTTATTTGCTGAATGTACCAAAAATTACCCCGCAGCACTGCTAATGTTACGATTACAACATATCGAAAGGGATATGTTAGAAATGCAACATCCGATATTAAATCCTGTGAGGTAATTTACATGAACCTTAAGCTGCAGCTTAAAGTACTTTCGTTTCTGCAGTTCTGCTTGTGGGGAAGCTGGCTGACTACGCTCGGCTCATATATGTTCGTCACCCTCAAGTTCGATGGTGCAGCCATCGGCGCGGTATACAGTTCATTGGGTATTGCTGCGGTATTTATGCCAACGCTGCTTGGTATTATTGCGGACAAATGGATCAGTGCGCGCTGGCTCTACGCGGCCTGTCATCTGGTAGGCGCCATCACATTGTATTTCGCAGCCCAGGTTACCTCACCAAGTGCGATGTTCATTGTGATCCTGCTGAACTCGCTCGCCTACATGCCAACGCTTGGACTGGTTAACACGATTTCTTACTATCGCCTGCAATCCGCAGGGATGAATATCGTCACCGACTTCCCGCCAATTCGTATTTGGGGAACAATCGGCTTCATCTTCGCCATGTGGGGCGTAAGCTTCTCAGGCTTTGAACTCAGCCACATGCAGCTTTATATCGGTGCAACACTGTCAGTCGTGTTAGCGCTTTTCACCCTGACACTGCCACATATTCCAGTCGCCAATGCACAAAAAAATCAGAGCTGGAGCTCAATGTTAGGACTGGATGCGTTCGCACTTTTCAAAAACAAGCGCATGGCAATTTTCTTCATTTTTTCCATGCTGTTAGGCGCAGAACTGCAAATTACCAATATGTTTGGTAATACCTTCCTTCACAGCTTTGATCAGAACCCATTGTTCGCCAGCAGCTTTATTGTCGAACATGCGTCAGTGCTGATGTCTATTTCGCAGATCTCTGAAACCGTATTTATCCTGACGATTCCGTTCTTCCTGATTCGTTACGGCATCAAAAACGTGATGCTTATCAGTATCGTTGCGTGGATGCTACGCTTTGGATTGTTTGCCTTTGGCGACCCAACACCAATGGGCACCGTACTGCTGGTATTGTCGATGATCGTCTACGGTTGTGCCTTCGACTTCTTCAACATCTCCGGTTCTGTATTCGTGGAACAAGAGGTGAAACCAGAGATTCGTGCCAGTGCTCAGGGCATGTTCCTGATGATGACCAACGGGTTTGGTTGCATCCTGGGTGGGATTGTCAGCGGGAAAGTGGTGGAGAACTTCACTACGGCGGGAATCACCGACTGGCAGAGCGTATGGCTAATTTTCGCCGGTTATTCACTGGTTCTGGCCTTCGCCTTTGTCGCACTCTTCAAATATAAACACGTCAGAACACCAACGGCAGCCCAGCCAGCGGCCTGATAGATAATGTTCCCCGTGTCACCCGACATGGGGAACATTTTTTTAGGCTTGGATCATATAGCCGTACAGTCGCTTAATCCCGTCCGCATCCGTTTCACTATAAACACCCTGCAATTCCGGCGAGAATCCCGGCAGCATATTCACACCTTCTTCCAGTGCCAGGAAATAACGCAGCGCAGCGCTGCCCCACACTTCCCCCGGCACCACACATAACACGCCTGGCGGGTATGGCAACGCGCCTTCAGCAGCAATACGCCCTTCAGACTCACTCAAACGCACCAGCTCGACGTTACCGCGAATAAACTCACTGTTTGCATCCTGTGGGTTCATTGCAACGGCAGGCAGGCTGGCGCTGCGGAACATCGCTTTTTGCAGATCCTTCACGGCAAAGCTGACGTAAAGATCGTGCATTTCCTGGCAAAGTTGACGCAGCGTGTAGCCGTGATAGCGCTGTGAATACTTCTGATAGATTGTCGGCAGTACATCCGCCAAAGGCGCATCGTCTTCGATATGCCGCTCAAACTGCGCCAGCATCGCGACCAGATGCGCCATTTTCTCAGTACTTTCCGCAGGAGTGAGCAAGAACAGGATCGAATTGAGATCCGACTTCTCAGGCACAATACCGTTCTCACGCAGATAGTTTGCGAGGATCGCCGCAGGCACACCAAATTTCGTGTATTGCCCGGTTTGTGGATCAATGCCCGGGGTGGTCAGCAGCAGTTTGCATGGATCAACAAAGTATTCATCCGGTTCATAACCTTCAAAACCATGCCATTTTTCGCCCGGTTCAAAGCTAAAGAATCGGCGTTCCTGCGCGATGACATCGGTTGTATGCTCCTGCCACGGCTTACCCGCAACCAGAGGCGGAATAAACGGTTTGATCATCGTGCAACGATTGATGATGGCTTTGCGAGCTTCAATCCCCTGCACAACGCATTCGGCCCACAAACGGCGTCCGCTCTCCCCTTCGTGAATTTTCGCGTTCACATCGAGCGCAGCAAACAGCGGATAAAACGGGCTGGTGGACGCATGCAGCATAAACGCATTGTTCAGCCGCTTATGCGGGCAAAAACGCGCCTGACCACGCAGGTGGTTATCTTTTTTGTGGATCTGAGAAGTCTGTGAGAAACCCGCCTGCTGTTTATGCACCGATTGCGTGACAAAAATACCCGGATCGTTCTCATTGAGATCCAATAGCAGCGGCGAGCAGTCTGCCATCATCGGGATAAATTGCTCGTAACCGACCCATGCGGAATCAAACAGGATGTAATCGCAAAGATGGCCGATGTTATCCACCACCTGACGTGCGTTATAAATCGTGCCGTCGTAAGTACCCAGCTGGATAATTGCAAGGCGGAAAGGACGCTTTTCCTGCGCACGTTCAGGTGCCACTTCCGCAATCAATTCACGTAAATACGTTTCATTAAAACAGTGCGCATCTATCCCGCCAATAAAACCAAACGGATTGCGAGCCGCCTCGAGATAAACTGGCGTCGCACCAGCCTGAATCAACGCGCCATGATGGTTGGATTTATGATTGTTGCGGTCGAAAAGCACCAGGTCACCACGGGTCAGCAGCGCGTTGGTAACGACTTTGTTCGCCGCCGACGTACCATTTAAAACGAAATAGGTTTTATCGGCGTTAAAGACTTTGGCTGCAAACTTCTGAGCATGTTTGGCCGATCCTTCATGAATCAGCAAATCACCGAGTTTAACGTCCGCATTGCACATATCCGCGCGAAACAAATTCTCGCCAAAGAAATCATAAAACTGGCGCCCTGCAGGGTGCTTTTTGAAAAACTCACCGTGCTGGTGACCTGGACAGGCAAAGGTGCTGTTTTCCATCGCCACGTACTTCGTCAGCGTATCAAAGAACGGTGGCAGCAGACCCTCTTCATAACCAGAAGCCGCCGTTTCAAGCTCCAGATAATCCTGCGCATTACCGGTTATCAGCCCTGTGATACCTTCTTGCTCACTTGACCCGCTATCAGTCACTAAAAAAACAGGAATCGAAAAGCCCGTGCGTTTAAGTAACGCCAGAATGCCGCTGCGGCTATCCGCCACAGAAAGGACAACGGCGGCAATATCGGTAAAGTCAGTGCTATCAAGCGTAACCACTTCACGATGTGTTTCTAGTGTGGCAACCACATCGTGGCTGGCGGCAATTTTCAAAGATTTCATATGCACAAATCCCAGAGGTCAAGGATGAGTGAGTGCCTTGTGGCACGGCAAAGGGAGCATTCCCCGGTGAATGTGTCTTGATGGTCTGATGGATGATACCCACTCCGACCGCCAGACATCAGTAAAACCAGGCATCACCTGATTTTACTGTTGTCCTGCAGTGAGCGTGCGTTGCCCTCACCGCATGGTGAGCAAGGGTCTTCGGGATACAGCAGAATGGTGAACGAGCGCCATCGAGAGATGTCGGTGAACATTGACTATAAACATCAATAAGCGCCCCGTTCCGGATGAGTGAAATTTCGCGCAATCATGGCACCTTCTGCATGACGGTTCAAGGCGATGCTGCTACCTGGAGCACATTATTCGTGCAAACGCACGGCTTATTAATACAAAACCGTTGACGGCAAACGGCCTTTACGGTTTAATGCGCCCCGTTGCCCGGATAGCTCAGTCGGTAGAGCAGGGGATTGAAAATCCCCGTGTCCTTGGTTCGATTCCGAGTCCGGGCACCACTATTTAGAAAAACCAGCCTACGGGCTGGTTTTTTGCTTTCTGGCGTTCAGGTAGATTTCTGGTCGCTCCGGCCCTCAGACAAAGCCACCTTACCTCTTGCACCCTATGTGGACATTTCCCTCTGACAGCACGCTTTATCCTCCGGGCACCATACCGGTATCAGCCATTCCGGCGCCCTGCTCAACTTTAATGAGTAACGTTACTCCAGGACGCTACAAAGTTAAAAGTACGTAGCAATCATTTGCTCCATCTTCTGCTGGTCATCAGCAAACAGGCGTATGCCTTCAGCCAGTTTTTCTACTGCCATCGGGTCAAGGTTGTGCTCCCAGCGGAATTCACTCTCCGACATCCTCTCAGGCAATGCCTTCAGACTGCTCTCGAAATGCAATGTGCGGCATACGGATTGGTGACTTTCCTGCAACTGTTGCAATATCACGGGCGATACCGTCAGTTTGTCACAGCCTGCGAGAGCCATTACCTGTTCAGGGTTTCTGAAACTGGCACCCATCACGATTGTTTTGTAACCATTTGATTTATAGTAGCTGTAGATTTTTCTGACAGACTCTACGCCGGGATCCTCATTTTCCAAAACCTCAGGCTTTCTCGCTTTGTACCAGTCAGAAATACGCCCCACAAATGGAGAAATGAGCGTGACACTAGCCTCAGCGCAGGCTTTTGCCTGAGCGAACGAGAACAACAGCGTCAGATTGCATTGAATGCCCTCTTTCTCCAGTTGCTCTGCCGCCTGAATGCCTTCCCAGGTGGCGGCCAGTTTTATTAAGACCTTATCCTTACTTACGCCATATTCTTCATACAGCGCAATCAGCTCTCTGGCCTTAAGAATACAGGCCTCTTTGTCATATGACAGACGGGCATCGACCTCGGTGGATACGACTCCAGGAACATGTTCGGCAATGTGTTTCCCGACAAGCACGGATACATAGTCGCATACTGCACTAAGCATTTTATCAGTCGGGATTTTCCTGCTGCGGCAAGCAGACACGGCTTCGTGGATGAACTTTTCATAGGCTGGCATTGTAGCCGCCTTGTAGATCAGCGATGGGTTCGTCGTCGCGTCCTGCGGCTTATACTTCACGATGGATTCAATATCACCGCTGTCCACAACAAGCGTTGTTAACTGACTCAGGCTCTGAAACGTATTCATTTTTACTTCCTGTTTCCAATGACTTTTTTGCACGCTGCAATAACGGAGTTGGTTGTCAGACCAAACTCTTCGAACAGTTGCTCAGCAGGTGCTGACTCACCGAAGGTGGTCATGCCTACAACTGCGCCGTTCAGGCCAACGTATTTGTACCAGTAGTCAGCGATGCTGGCTTCGATAGCAACACGGGCAGCAACCGCTTTCGGCAGAACCGCTTCACGGTAAGCCGCATCCTGCTTGTCGAATGCATCAGTAGACGGCATGGAAACCACGCGCGCTTTGATGCCTTCCGCAGTCAGTTGATCCCACGCGGCAACAGCCAGTTCAACTTCAGAACCGGTCGCAATCAGGAGAAGCTCTGGCTGACCTGCACAATCTTTCAGGATGTATGCGCCACGAGCGATATCCGCCAGTTGCTGCTCAGTACGATCCTGCTGTGCCAGGTTCTGACGCGAGAAGATCAGAGCGGTTGGGCCGTCATGACGTTCTACTGCGTATTTCCACGCAACCGCAGATTCAACCTGGTCACATGGGCGCCATGTGCTCATGTTTGGTGTAACGCGCAGGGCAGCAAGCTGCTCTACAGGCTGGTGAGTTGGGCCATCTTCGCCCAGACCAATAGAGTCGTGGGTGTAAACCATCACCTGGCGTTGCTTCATCAATGCTGCCATACGCACCGCGTTACGGGCATATTCAACAAACATCAGGAAGGTAGAGGTGTACGGCAGGAAACCACCGTGCAGCGCGATACCGTTAGCAATCGCCGTCATACCGAATTCACGTACACCGTAATGGATGTAGTTACCGGCCAGGTCTTCATTGATGGCTTTAGAACCAGACCAGATAGTCAGGTTAGAAGGTGCCAGGTCAGCGGAGCCGCCGAGGAATTCTGGCAGCAAATGGCCGAATGCTTCGATGGTGTTCTGGGACGCTTTACGGCTGGCGATTTTTGCCGGGTTAGCTTGCAGGTTCTTGATGAACTCTTGGGCTTTCGCAGCGAACTCAGCAGGCATATCGCCTTTCATACGACGGGTAAATTCTGCCGCTTCCTGTGGGAAGGCTTTTGCGTAAGCGGCGAACTTCTCGTTCCATGCCGCTTCTTTAGCCTGGCCTGCTTCACGCGCATCCCACTGAGCATAAATGTCCTGCGGGATTTCGAATGGCGCGTGTTTCCAGCCCAGCGCTTCACGAGTCAGAGCAATCTCTGCATCACCCAGCGGTGCGCCGTGGGAATCGTGTGTACCGGCTTTGTTTGGAGAACCGAAACCGATGATGGTTTTGCACATCAGCAGTGAAGGTTTGTCGGTAACCGCTTTGGCTTCTTCAACTGCGCGTTTGATTGCGTCAGCATCGTGGCCGTCAACGCCGCGTACGACATGCCAGCCGTAAGCTTCGAAACGTTTAGCCGTATCGTCTGTGAACCAGCCTTCAACGTGGCCGTCGATAGAGATACCGTTGTCATCATAGAAAGCAACCAGTTTACCCAGACCCAGCGTACCCGCCAGAGAGCAAACTTCATGGGAAATGCCTTCCATCATGCAGCCATCACCCAGGAATGCCCAGGTGAAGTGGTCAACAATATCGTGGCCAGGACGGTTGAACTGTGCCGCCATGGTGCGTTCTGCAATTGCCATACCGACTGCGTTCGCAACACCCTGACCCAGTGGGCCAGTGGTGGTTTCTACACCTGCGGTGTAGCCCACTTCCGGGTGACCCGGAGTTTTGGAATGCAGCTGACGGAAGTTTTTCAGTTCTTCAATCGGCAGGTCATAACCTGTGAGGTGCAAAAGGCTGTAAATCAGCATTGAACCATGGCCGTTAGAAAGAACGAAACGGTCGCGGTCAGCCCATGCAGGGTTCTGCGGGTTATGGTTCAGGAAATCGCGCCACAGGACTTCGGCAATGTCGGCCATACCCATAGGGGCACCCGGGTGACCGGATTTGGCTTTTTGTACTGCGTCCATGCTGAGTGCACGAATAGCATTGGCAAGCTCTTTACGAGAGGACATTTTAAACTCCACGTGTAAGGCGTTGAGAAGAAAATCAGTTCTATCTTAATGCTGATATCGGAGGCCAGAATTAACAGGCCATAATTACTTAAGTGACAGACAATAACTGAATGGGTAGTGCCTTATTCGCGCGTCAATAAAAATTAAGCCACGCCCATTATTGGGGTACAATCCAAATCGCTGTCATCACAGGAATAAAAATATATTGACTTCACCATAACAGACAATTATTCACTTCAGGCAGGAAGCGTCTGAACATACTGAAAATAGTGTTATCACGCATACCATATTCATTATTATTCAGCCACCTACCCTGCCATCATACATCCTCAATAAAATTAGCCATCACCTAATTTTTAACAGTTCATCTTAGAATGCACATAACCTATCTTATTTACCTTCGTGGCTACTGATCATCTTATCAATCGTAACCGCCACAATAATCAATGCACCCATAACAATCTGTTGATAGTAGGTCTGTACGTTCATTAAATTAAGAATATTACTGATCACGCCAATAATAAGCCCACCAACCACAACACCGAAGACCCGTCCACGTCCACCAAAGAAGCTGGTGCCGCCGATAATGGCCGAAGCGATTGCGAAGGTCTCAAACCCAACGCCCGCATTAGGTTCAGCTGCTGCGGTACGGGCAACTGTAATCACACCTGAAATCCCCGCACAAATTCCGGAAATCATAAACACAACCAGTGTGTGGTATTTAATATTAATCCCTGAGAACCACGCTGCCTGACTATTACCACCAATAGCGTAAATATTACGACCAAGCTTGGTATGGCGCGTAATAAACCACAGAATTACCGCCGTCAGTAAAGCAATGATTACCGGCACAGGAATAGAAAGTAAGGTTCCGGCAATCGTATCGCCAAACGTCGGATCAAAACCGAATACTGAACGGGCATCAGAGATAATCAGTGTCAGCCCACGATAAACCGCGACAGTGCCAAGTGTAATGATAAAAGGATGCAATCCGGTCATATTAACCAGGAAGCCATTGATTAACCCCAGCAACGCACCGAGCATCACCCCACCGACAATAATGGCTATCCAGAATGGGCAACCCGCCATCATCATCTGTGCAGTCACCATCCCGGTCAGGGCCAGAACAGAACCAACGGATAAATCAATGCCTGCGATTAGAATGGTGAAAAATACACCACAAGCCAGCAGAACCATGACGGAACTTTGTAGCAGAACCTGAATTAAGTTATCACGGCTCAGAAAATATTCCGGCGACAGGATACTTGATATGATGAATAAGCAAATTAACACGCCAACAATGCCATATTCCTGCCACAGTGCTGAGAAATTACGCGAAGTTTTTTTCTCTGCCGATACAATTGCACTCGTCTTATTCATAGGGTACTCCGTCATCAATATTCCGATCAACACACCGTGGCGGCATGCATAATTTTTTCTTCAGTGGCATCCTGGTTATCCAGGCAGGTGACAATCTCTCCATGGCGATAAACCGCGATTCGATCGCAAACAGACAAAAGTTCAGGTAATTCGGAAGAAACCACAATAATCCCACAACCACTGCTGGCAAGATCACGTAAAATGGAGTAAATCTCAGCCTTTGCGCCGATATCAATACCACGTGTTGGTTCATCGAAAATAAACAGATCGCTCTTTGCAGCCAGCCATTTAGCAATAATGGCTTTTTGTTGATTACCACCAGAAAGCTGTGTAATTGCCTGCTTTGAGGAAGTACAGCGAATGTTCAGAGCTGTTTTATATTGCTCTCCCATTTTATTTTCAGCCTGATAATCAAGTCGTTCCAGAGATAATGCATGCCGTGATGATTTTATATAAGGCAGAATTGATATATTTTCCGCGACGCTGAAGTTGTGGAAAAATCCGGTGCGGCGGCGGTCTTCTGTCACAAATGCAATACCAGCACGAATAGCATCAGTTGGATTATTAATATTTAACCGCTTATTATTTAATGTCAGGCTCCCCTGGCTTTTAGGCCGCACACCGAAAATGGTTTCCATCAATTCGCTGCGTCCAGCCCCCATTAACCCGGCGAAACCGAGAATCTCTCCCCGATAAAGTTCGAACGAGACATTATTTACCATGCCATCTTTTGACGAGAGTGCGTCAACGGCAAACACTTTATCGTTCTTATCGATATTCTGGCCGTCTGGTCGCGCGTGATTTAATTCGCGACCCACCATGCGGGCGACCAGCGTTTCAATCGGCGTGGTTTTCGCGTCCCAGGTTCCGACATAGCAGCCATCTTTTAATACCGACACGCGGTCACCGATAACTGGGATCTCTTTCAGTTTGTGGGAAATATATACGATACCAATTCCCGAGCGCCGCAGATCGTTGATGATGATGAATAAACGCGCGACTTCCTCATCATTCAATGATGAGGTCGGTTCATCCATAATAATAATGCGTGGTTCTTCCACCAGGGCTTTGGCGATTTCGACTTGCTGTTTTTCTGAAATAGAAAGTGCACTGACCAGCGTTTGTGGCGGGCGGTTCAGGCCGACGCGTGACATCGCTTTACTGGCCTTTTCACGCATAAGCGCGCGATCAACCACTGAGATCCCCAGGACTCTTCGGGTAGGAATACTGCCGACGAACAGGTTTTCTTCAATTGAAAGATGATCAATAACTGATAATTCCTGATAAATCAGTCTTATACCAAACTTTCGCGACTGGACAGGCGTCAATGATTTCCAGGACTGGTCACCAAGTATAATTTCTCCGGATGTTGGGGCATAGATACCTGACAGAATCTTCATCAGCGTCGACTTTCCTGCGCCGTTCTCTCCCAACAGGACATGGACTTCGCCGGCCTGAATGTCAAAGGTGACATCTTTTAGCGCGACAGTCCCGGAAAACTTTTTCACTACGTCTTTCACCGCGACGAGTCGGGTCATAATCTACCTCATTGAAAAGGTGGGCCTTACTGGGACGAAGCGGAAGTTGCACAGTCCTCGTCGGACTGTGCAATGGGTATTACTCGTTAACCCTGCCGTCTTTGGTCACGATATAGGTATCAACCGGCACGAACTTAGGTTCTGCTTTTGGATCCATTGGCAATTTAGTCGCAATGGCATCGAGCAGCATGTCCAGTCCAGCCGCCCCGATAGCCTGCGGATTCTGGGCAATCGAAGCGGTCAGTTCACCGCGTTTAATCGAGTCACGCGCTTCAGGCGAGGCATCGGTCCCCACGACCATGATTTTGTCAAGCTTCCCGGCATTTTTTACCGCCTGAACAACGCCCAGCGACATAACATCATTAGCGGAATAGATTGCGCGAACATCCGGGTAGCGCTGCAGAAGATTAGCCGTAACGTCCATCGCTTTCACACGATCCCAGTCCCCAGGCTGGCTGGCAACAATCGTCACTTTCGGACCCGTCTCAAAGCCTTTGCTAACCCCACTTTTGCGAGTTTCGCTGGCGAAATAGCCTGGTTTTCCTTCGATAATGGCTACCTTACCGCCTTCCTCGCCAAGCTGTTTGACAATGAATTTCCCCGCTTTTTCCCCCAGCAGTACGTTATCAGTACCGGTGTAGCCCACAATGCTGCCACCTACGGAGCGCAGTTGAGGAATATCAACTTTCTCATCAATATTGACGACGTAGATACCTTTGCTGTTGGCTTTGGCAATAGCACGCACAAGACTGACAGGTGACGTTGGAGCGAGGGCGATACCCTTGTAGTTTTTATTAATTGCATCTTCGAGCAGACGCTGCTGCCCCTGTGGGTCTGCATCGCTGGCAGGTGCAAAGAAATCAACGGTGACACCGCGTTTTTGGGCTTCTTCCTCAATCCCTTGTTTTATCGAAAGGAAAAACGGATCGGAAAGAGATTTCAGGATAACTGCAACATCAGCGGCCATGGCCGACTGCGACATAAGCGATAACAGTACACAGGAGAGAGCAGCATTACGTAATTTCATGGTAGGTTCCTTTTCTTATTGTTACGTTCAGGGCTTTTACAGAGATACAGCGTCGTCAGGAGCGAAAATTTCCATCTCCAGCATGGCGCACAGGCAGTGGTAGGCCGCCAGTGTCATTTCCTGGATACGGTAGGTTTTTTCCGCGGGTAAACGGATGACATTATCGGCGAGATGAGCGAGTACTCCTCCCTTACTACCGGTGATGGCAATGCTTTCCATGCCACAGATTTTTGCGATGCGCACAGCATTGATGACATTTTCGGCATTGCCGGAAGTGCTAAGCGCCAGCAATGTATCTCCAGGTTTGCCATAGCCATACACCTGCTGGGCATAAACCATGTCGGCGGCAACATCATTAATAAATGCGGTACTGAGGCTGGTATGGCTGACCAGTGAAATCGCCGGTAATGCGCCCTGCAGGTGGCTGCTGAGGTACTCTCCCTGTTCCGGCCATGCTGCGGTGATTCTTGCTTTCACACTGTCAGGAAGTTGCCGCGGTAAAACAAATCCTTTCATCAACTCGCCGACGATATGCTCGCAGTCGGATGCACTCCCCCCATTGCCACACAGAAGCAATTTCCCTCCCTTGCGAAAACAGAGCAGCAGGCTTTCCCAGACGCTGACAATTGCTGGTTCACATTCCCGAAGCGCCGGATTATCAGTCATGGTCTGTTGCAGAATACGCAGTGTCATGGTCTTCATGCGTATACCTCCTGGTCGTTAAGCGCCACGGCCAGCGCGGCATAATCGCCCACATTATCCCCAAGCTCTGCTGGTACTACCCGGCATACGGCCAGTGAGGAAGGAAGGCACTCACGGAACAGCACTGAACTGGCGGACGGCCAAAGCAGGTCGTGGCAGCGAGCGAAAATCCCCCCAATGACGATGACCTGAGGATTGAGAATATCGATGATAATGGCCAGGCCTTTGCCCAATGATTCGCCGCTAAGGTGGAAAATCTCCTGAGCCAACTCATCTCCGTCCCGCGCTGCGCTGGCAACAATACGCGCATCAAGTTGTTCAAGTGCTCGTGCATCGGGACAAAACGTTACCGACTGGCCGACCTGGAATTTTTCGTACACTTTGCTCTTCGCAAGTTGTGCAATGCCACCACCGCTGCAATATCCCTCAAAAGAGCCCATTTTTCCGTAACCAACCGGGCCTTGTTCCGTCAGTCTGATATGACCCACTTCACCTGCCATGTCATTGCTGCCAGAATAGAGTTTGCCATTGAGGATCAGGCCAGCACCCAGCCCGGTACCAAAAGTTAAAAACACTGCATTTTCATATCCACGTGCAGCCCCGAATCGCCACTCGGCAAGCGTGCAGGCATTGGCGTCATTCTGTAATTTAACGGGTACATCAAAACGTTTTTGCAAAATATCGACGATGGCGACATTATCCCAGCCGATTAAATTTGGCGGAGATAAAATAAGACCCGCTTTGACATCCAGTGGTCCGCCACAGCTGATACCAATGGCACCTATCTGCCTTTCAGTTAATTCATTGCGGTGTAACACCTCGCTAATAGATAAAATAATTTCGCTAATTATTTTATCCACATCAGTGCTGTCACCCGTGTTGAAAATATGTTTATCAACAAGAATCAGGCCACTTTCATTTATAGCGCCAAGGGAGATTGCACATTTTGTCCCACCTATATCCACGCCAATGAGTTTCTGGTTCATATTACCTCATGAAAATAAAAGTTAACTGGCCATCAGCCCACGCAATCGGGAGCAAACAGGGATAATGCACAGAAGTTATATCGTAAACAAAATAGTTGGTAAACTTGATTTACTAACTATAAATGGTTTTTTTATTAATGTGTGATAAACTTCACAACTGAAAATTCACAGAAAATCAACACCAAAAAAGACAATATAAATCAGCCAGTTACAAAGAAATCATTGCTTTTTTAGTCAATTGTTTTATTTACAAATAAACAAAAGCAGCTTTGCAATCCTAAAAGGAAAATGCTCCAAAAAGGATTGTAATTTATGGTATTGTGACCAATGGAAGACGATTTTCTTGCGATGAACAGAAAGGGTAGCCGTGAATGAATAAAAAAAAAGGATTGAACCTCAATGATGTAAGGGAGGCTAATCGTCTGTCTGTCCTGCGCCTTCTGGCGACCAACAAAATGATGTCCCGCGCAGAGCTTGCTCGTCATACGGGATTGACCAAAATGACTCTTTCAAATCTTATCCAGGATATGATCGCTGAAAATTTGGTTTCTGAGTCAGAACAACTACCTGACGATTATCAGACCGGACGCAAGCCGGTTTTATTAATGATTTCACCCCATTCACCATGTATTTTAGGTGTTCTGATTCGCAGGGATGTATTAACTACAATAGTGAGTGATCTCACCGGAAATATCATTTATAAAAGCATTGCTGAATATCCGTTAACATTAAATAACGACACGCTTGAAATATTAATTTCAGAACAATACTCCCTGGCATTGCAACATACCTCGCGGCCAGTATTCGGTACCGGGATATCCTCTATCGGACCACTTGATGAAAATAAAGGTGTTCTGTTGCACCCGCCTGAATTTGGTGATGTTTATCATTTTAATGCCGTAGAAGTGATTGCAAAATTAACGCAAGCTCCGGTCTTACTGATTAATGATGCTAATGCCGCAGCACTGGCTGAAAAACTATACGGAATAGGCAAAGGATGCATTAATTATATTTATGTGCATCTGATGAATGGTATTGGTGCTGGTCTGGTACTTAACGGAAAAATCCACACCGGGAATGTTGGGCAAAGCGGTGAAATTGGTCACACTTCAATTAATTTCGAGGGACCAGTCTGCTCCTGTGGAAATCGCGGTTGCCTGGATTATTACACCAATATTCATAATTTGCGTAAACGCGTCGCGACTCTGGTCGAGTTGAATCCTGCCTCACGACTTGTTCAGTTGGAAACACCTACACTGGCCGATATTATCGATGCTACCCATGAACAGGATCCCCTTGCAGTTCAAGTTCTTGATGAGTTTTGTCGTTTTCTGACATGGTCCCTGACCAATGCCCTGTCATTGATTGACAGTGACTTTATTATTATCGGCTATGAGAAAAGTGTGCCTGGATGTTTTATCGAAGAGACACTGATGGCTAATATCAATAATGCACCCGGTTTTAATGAAAACAGACAAGTGTCAATTGTCCATTCCAGCTTTGGTGCTAATGCCCCATTGGTTGGGGCGATTGCCGTTATCGGTGAATATATCTTCAGTGGTCAGATTAAACTTACTACAGAATAACAATGGACTCATATCCACGATAATCCCAGGCACTATATTGAGAACTACTTTCTCAATTCCGAGGCAATACTGTTGGCCGACATGAGTTTCGGCCAAGACTTCAAAGTGCGATCTGACAAGGGTTTTTAAAATCCCCGTGTCCTTGGTTCGATTACTCGTCGCTTCCCTGCGACTCACCCTGACGGGCCAGCGCAAGCGCTGTTCAAAAACGTTCCCGACGTTTTTGTCCGAGTCCGGGCGCCACTAATTTAGAAAAACCAGCCTTAGGGCTGGTTTTTTGCTTTCTGGCGTTGAAAATATTAACTCTTCCCCGTATTCACAACCTGCCCAAACCCCTTCCCTTCAAGTTCTGCATCCGGTGCGGCGAAGAAATCGATATTGAAATAAGTGTCTTCTGTCAGCAATTCAATGCGATGCCAGTACTGCGGAGGACTGACACCAAAGCGCCCTTCTTCGATAATCACTTCGATTTCAGCAACGGTGTCATTTTCATTTTTAAAACCAATATATTTGACCGCGCCGCGCATTACTGACAGGCGCCCATAGACATCTTTTTTGGTGTTGTGGTGAGTGAGCAGGGCTTTTGGAACGGAGTCTTTGCTCCAGAAAGGTGTGGAACGAGTGTGTTTGTAATCTGCCGGGATGCGATGTGCCATGGTGTTCTCCAGATTTAAAAAGTGTCTGGGTAAGATAGAGCAACATACATGCCAGTTATTTATTATATTATTATTTAAGCACTTATAAGAATTCAGTTAATCTTATAAGTCATTATGACAATACAAAAAACAGTCAAAACGACAACGTAATGTCATTTTGACTGTTTCAATCATTAACTACTGCGCCACCTGAATAACCTCTTCAGACTCTTTATGCGCAGTGACCTCGTCATGAGTTAGCCACAGTGGTTTACGACCAAACGTTTTATACATCTCAAGCTGATCGCGATAATGCTTCGCAGGTGTACCGTCAGGGGCGACGAACCCACTTTGCCCTGGCGCAACAACATCCCACGCTTGCACTTCCTCACCTTGCGCACCAAATACAATCATGTCGTTTTCGGTACCACGGTTTTGATACTCCGCCTGGTGCACAGCTTCATCAGCATTTGCCTGAGGGACACCAAAGAAGTTATTCGCTCTAAAGGTCAGCGGCATCGCCGGAGTTTTCCAGCTTCCCGGTTGGGTTCCGTAACGTTGTGAGAGTTGCTGCCAGGACTCTTCCAGAGCGTTTCTGACAACTTCATCCGGTGATTTTCCGCCAAAGAGATCGACCGCCTGCGGAACTGGCGAACGCGAGCCTTGTAATGCCTCATACAGAATTTTGGCTCCCACGCTGATATTCAGTGACCCCGTCGGGCCATCTTGCGTCGTTTCATAACCGCTTGCGCTGTACCACTTGTTAAACGGCTCAGGAACGGCTGCGACAACCGTTTTTTTCAGCATGCTGGTCAGCCAGGCGTTTAATATCGCAGAGCCCGGATGCTGCCAGGTTTTGTCATCTGCATTCATTTGATTGTTGCCATTCCAGCTTGCAAGCAAGTCGGCAAGCTGACGGCGCGGATCATTGCCCGGCAATCCTTGAACCGCCTGTTTAATGGACGGCAGGAACAGACGTAAATTCAGATCCTGGCGGCTGGTCTTCGCAATAATGCCCCATGCCTGTTCATGTGTGAGTTTCGGCTGTTCATCGATAAGCTTTTTGATCTCATCCACTCGATCTGCACCCCCCCACAGAAAAGCAAAAAGATCCGACGCCGGATAAGCCTCTTCTGGCGCATTGTTCCAGTTTGCGATGTAGCCCGATTTCGGATTGTAAATTTGTGGATTGCTGGAGAAAGGTAAGATGCCATCCCAGTCCCACTCACCCGTTCCTGGAACCGGCAGACGAGGATCGTGCCCAGGCTTGCGCTGCGGATACGCACCAGTGTGTACATAACCGATATTTCCCTGTTTATCGGCGTAATACCAGTTGATGGTCAGAGCCTGATTTGCTGCTTGATGAGTCCACTGCGACCAGGTTTTTGCCTGCATCTGATGCGTCCAGGCCAGTAATGACGCGACTTCTTTGCCTTCCCAGGCGCGGGATTTTGCATATGCGGTGGAAGTTTGCAGATCGTTTTGAATTACGTTTCCGTGAACGGTCCGGTAGAGGGTAATAGAAACCGGTGCACCATCTTTCACATTGATCGTGTCGGTGCGACTGAGCATTTTCACCCACTGCCCTTGATGCTGGTAATAGTCAGGCCGCTTGGGATCGACTTTCTCCGCGAAAATATCCACATCATCCCCAAACCCTGCGGTTGCCCCCCAGGAGATCGTGCCGTTATGCCCAAACACCAGGCCGGGATAGGCAAATGGGGTGTTGCCGACAACATCATATCCCGCTCCGTGCAGACCGATACCATAGGTGTATGCAGGTACGTACCAGCCAAACTGCGGTCCGTTAACCATTATGGACTTTGCATCCGCAGCTTTTGCTTTGCCAATCACCCACATATTACTGGTGGTTGGAAAACCCGCGAGGCCATTCGCGCCACTTCGGGCAAATTGTTCTTCGATAACCTGCTTATTTTGCTCACGACTCAGCGCAAGCAAGGCACCATCATTGCCCTTCGCCAGCCTTTCAAGCATCGGTGGGGTTTGGTCGTAACGCGGTAAATTATAGGCAAGCTGCGTGGCCTGATTGGTAAGCTTATACGGATAGCGATGCTCTGCGGGTTCGATGGTTGTTGCCGCTGACGGGTTAACTAACCATTTGATTTGGTTAAATACCCCCATCCCCTGCTTTTCACCATATTTATCTTGGAGCGCGTTATACAGAGCAAGGTTATCAATTTCACTGGTGCTGTCAGAGAAGCGGTTAGCCATCGTACCAACAAAGATCATCGCCACATCAAAAGGCTGCCAGTGCTGAGGCTTAAAGCCAAGCGTAGAAAACTCTTTTGGCAGTAGTTTGTCAGGCTCGGCATTGATCTTATCGATCCAGGCGTTCATGCCATCGGCATAGCCCTGAAGAATCGCTTTTTCTTCCGCAGGTAACGCTTCAATCTGAGCATGAATACTGGCAGGCCAGTAGTTAAGTCGGATGTCCTTATCAAATTCGAGATACTTTTTGCCCAGCACTTCCGCGACGGTTCCCTGCGTGCTGCGGCGTGCCATTTCCATTTGAAAAAGCCTGTCCTGTGCCACGACGTAGCCATAGCCATAAAACAGGTTTCGGGTGTCGTTGGCATAAATATGGGGAACCCCATATTCATCACGAATGATTTTTACCTCCTTGCTTTGTTCCGCTGCCATCCCTTGTGCACACCACAACGCAGCCGCCCCTGCCATAAAGCAACTCACAATAAGGCCATTTTTATTTTTCATTGTATCCTCTTACGGGTGAAAGACTCGCAAAACGATACTAGCAACGGAGCGAGTAATATCCATTTACAGCACCCAGTTTTAGATAAAATCGTGAGCGTGGTAACTAAATTTGTCATTCATTTTTTCTAATTTAATGAATAAATATGAATCATTAATTCTTGTTCCCACTGCTAAGTTCTGTCATTTCTGGACATGTCGTACTTGCGCCTGGTGGGCTATATATTGGGTGGAGTGATTAACGGAAATCCCCCCATGATGCGGCTGACGATGATCCTGCTTGGCGTTGATTTTCTGCGTTCCCACTGGCGCGGGCTGCGCCGTTTCGGTTGGATTACACTCATTGCCGGAGTGGTCGTTATTCTGGATGCTTTAGATAGCTCGCTGTTTTTCCCTCTCGAACCCTTCGCCTGTCTGTTGCTTTTAGAAGGCGCGGCAACATTGATGGTGGCCCACAGCGGCATGGGTGGGCAACGCCTGTTGCGCTACGTGAAAGGCGCGGCATTTACCGTTGCGGCGCTATTGATTCTGGCGGGTCATCACCACGGTAACTTCGTGTTGTCGATGATCTTCGGCCTGTTGTTTTTATTCGATGGCGCTCTGCAAATTGCTTCAGCCGTGGTCGTACGTTATCGCCGATGGCGACCTGCTTTATGGGGAGGTATTGTCGAAATTTTACTGGCGATATTTTTCTTCCAGCCATGGCCTACATACTATGAAGGGACGGTTCCTTATTGCCTGGGTTTAGGTTTAGCATTTGCCGGCTGGAACCTGTTTATTCTCGCCAATCGCGTTAAAAATGCCGCAGAAAACCCGGGCCTCAAAGGCGCTGTATTTATGGAAGAAGCCGATCATCTTCCACCTGACATTGTGGAGTGGAACGGTCCGCCGGACGACGACGAAAAAGCGCTGACTGTGCATGTCTGGACTCCCGTAGGCTCGGCCCCCGGTGAGACGCTTCCCCGTCCCGTCATTAACCGCTATATCGCAGCGGTAGACCGCAATGGCGTTATCTCGACTGGCCACGCGGCACTTGAATCCCCAGGGGGCATTTACATTAGCCTCTATCCTGCTGAACTCATTGATCAGTCCCCCGATGAGTTTGCTCGCCTGTTACGGGCTACGCCAGAAAACAATGTCCCGGGAATTTTCCAACCGGATTATGCGACCGAGGCCGCAAAGTGGTGCCCATCGACAAGAAAGGTCCGCATTCGTAATTACAGCGAAGCACGGCTTAAAGATTTTTGGGAAACGTATCGGAAGAATGAATCCTACAACCTGACCCACAGAAACTGCTCGAGCAGCGTGGCGCGTGCATTAGAAGCGGCGCTTGAGGGTGCGGTCGGCAGGCTGTGGCATAAACGTGGATTCTGGGTCGCGATGGGAAAACTGATGTCGACACCGGAGCTTTGGGTCGCGTTGCAACTTCGCAAACGTGCCGAAACAATGGCCTGGACGCCGGGTCTGGTACTGGATTATGCCCGCGCTCTGAGCATGCTCGCCGACCCACGTCCAACCGGTTGGTTAAATACTACAGGGCGAGCGGTGAAAAAAATGCTCCATCGCCGCATTGCGTGGGGAAAAGGTAAAAGCGGCGAAGATGTGGCAAAAGATTAGCGTTCAATATCACCCCATCACTTTAAGACGGCGTGCCGTTTCGTAATGATCAACCCAATAATGATTTGCAAGCGATGACATCGTCACACCTTCACTGCTCGACGCGTGAATAAACTTATTATCCCCCACGTAAACCCCAACGTGACGCTGTCCTGGGGACGTTTTAAAAAAGACTAAATCACCAGGCTTGAGCGTTTCCTTACTGACCTGCTGGCCATTATGAATTTGCTGTGTGGTCGTTCTTGGCAGCGACTGACCAAATGAAGCACTGAATATTTTCTGCATCAACGCTGAACAATCCACACCATTGTGCGTCGTTCCGCCAAGGTGATAACGCGTTCCTTTCCAGTTTGAATATTGTGACAATATTGCCGAACGGATATTTTCAGCATCACTACCATTTGTCATTTTTATAAAATTATCTTTTTCAGAAAAACTATTTTTGTGAGAAATAGATTTTATTCCTAATGATGCAAACTCCTTTGGCATATTAAAAGCAAAAGAATTGGTGCTAACAATTAAAGGTGCAACAAAAAAGACCAGAGCTACGAGATGTTTAATGCGAGGCATAAGTCATATCTTTCAAATTCGGGCAAACAAACCATTGCCTGATTGATGGCAACGGGACGAACAACTCCTTTTGGGTGAGCAAATAATAACCACTGAGTGAAAATTATCCAATGTTCATTCAGTCCAATAATAGACCCTGACTTTTTAACCTTAAAAACAGCTTGATAGAGATTCAAGCTGCTTGTGAAAATGCTTACACGTTGGCCAGATCGACTTCGGGACGTTGATAATGCGGCCACACCAAAGCCACCAGCTCTGGGTAAGCATGATGACTGAACTCATCGAAGCACTGGCGTAAATTCAGGACTTCAATATCAGCAAAGGGTACTTTTTCACCTTCAGCGCAGCGTTTGCGCAGGTTATCGTAGTAACGATAAATGGCAGAGTTTAAGTCACTGCAACGCCGCTGGGCATTAAACAGTTCACGATTCGCACTTAGCTCATCGATTCGCATCTGCTTTATCGTGGCATAGGCGAAATCAACATATTCATGGCTCACTCGCCAATAATAGTCCGGGGTAATTTTCGAAATAAGCGTCGCAAAGTAATCTTCACGTTCGTCATTGTCAGAGAAATTTAATTTAGGGGAAACGGGCGGGATTGGATTCACTCTGGCGCGGGGTTTCTCACGCATTAACACTAATACGCCGCACAACAACAACAGTATTAATACAATAGAATAAAAGACGCTTTGCATGGAGGCTCCTGTTTTTTTTATAGTAATTTTGAGGCAATATATTGTCAACGTCACACGTAGTTTCTATGAACTTCATTCTGTTGATTTAAAAGGATATCGTTAATGCTGCCCAACAACCTGGTGCCAGTAATCCTCCCTGTTCTACAGGTTGAAATTACTCAATCAGCAGAAGATAGCGCCCTAAATCCAATTCCTCGGGATAATCTTTTAGATCTAGAGAAAACGATTCTCAGCGCCAATCATTACGCTGGGCAGGCAAAAAATACCCTGCTTGAAGAAAACGATCGCCATTTAAAAGACCATTTATTTTGTGCGGTAAAAATTGAAGCAATGGTGACTGTATTAAATGAACTAATAGAACAAGAAAAAATCAGCCCTGCCGATTTGCAAATGCTAATAGAAGATAAAAAATTGCAGATAAGTCAGCATTCACAGCAAATCTGGGTCAATCAGTTAACCCGGGAAAAAAGCTGGCCGCTATTTTATTCCCTCGACGAGTAAGCTCAATGTCAGATGTACAGCACCCCATTCAGCACGATACCGCTACCTCGAATGATGCATCACCTGAGAACACGTTATTGCGTGATAATATCGCTGCTCTGGTGGCCATAAAAAATGAAAATATTGCTCGTTTCACGGAAGGGAAAATTAACATTACTTCAGCGCTGGTTGAGCAAAAGTGGCACAACCGCCATCAAATGTTTCCTTATCGCATGAAAGAAGAAATTTACGGCTCTGTACTCAGTGAAATTCTGGCTCATCAACCGCGGATGAAAAACGTGATTCTTGCCCGGCTTGAGGCGGTTTATCAGCAACTGAGAAATGAGGAAGCCCAAACGCTGTCGCGGACTCGTGCCCTGCTGGAAAACAGCTATAAAACACCGAATTTGTAATGAAAAGCGGCCTGGTTAGTACAACTAACAGGCCGCTTAAAAATAGTGATATTTGACGAGGTTACTGAGGTTTCGTGACTTCTTGCCCAACCAGACCAATCTTCAGATACCCTGCCTGATGCAGCGTATCCATCACATTCATCATCGTTTCGTAATCAACCGATTTGTCTGCGCGGAAGAAAATCGTCGTGTCTTTCTTGCCTTCAGTCGCCGCCATCAACGCATTGATCATACTTTCTTTGGTCACTTCATCGTTGCCGATAAACATGGTGCGATCGGCTTTGACAGAAAGATAGACCGGCTTTTCAGGACGCGGTTGTGGCTGGCTTGAAGAGGCAGGAAGGTTAACCTTCACATCGACTGTTGCCAGCGGCGCGGCCACCATAAAGATAATCAGCAGTACCAACATGACATCGATAAACGGTGTCACGTTGATTTCATGCATTTCACCGTTATCGTCGAGATTTTCGTTAAGACGCAAAGCCATGAGATCAACCTACACGCAGTTTCTGAGCCGTACGTACCGGGCGAGCGTGAGAACTGGCTTCTAAATCCAGGTCACGGCTTTGCAGCAGTAAAACTTGTGCCGCAACGTCACCCAGAGAAGCTTTATAGCCGCCAATCACACGGGCAAACACGTTGTAGATAACCACCGCAGGAATGGCTGCAACCAGGCCGATAGCCGTTGCCAACAATGCTTCTGCAATACCCGGTGCAACAACAGCAAGGTTAGTGGTTTGCGATTGTGCAATACCAATAAAGCTGTTCATGATGCCCCAGACTGTACCAAACAGACCGACGAACGGCGAAATTGCACCGATGGTCGCGAGAAAACCGTTACCGCGTCCCATGTGTCGACCCACCGCCGCAACGCGACGCTCAAGGCGGAAACCGGTACGCTCTTTTATGCCTTCGTTATCTTCGCTGCCAGTGGAAAGCTCAAGCTCATTCTGCGCTTCATTGATCAGCATCGTGCTCAGGCTTTTCGCATCAAACGCTTCAGCCATATCACTGGCTTCATCCAGAGAGCGGGCATTAGCCAGTTGCTGCTGCTCACGCTTCAGACGGCGTTTTTGCGACATCAACTCAACACTTTTGCTAAAGAAGATTGCCCAAGTGACGACAGAGGCCAGAATCAGGCCGATCATCACAATTTTTACCACGATGTCAGCATGCTGATACATGCCCCAGACAGAGAGGTCTGTCTGCATCAAATTATTCGTCACTCTTACTCTCCACCACGAAATAATACAAAAACTGTGCGCAATAATATCAAAACGACATCGAATTGATAGTAGTTCTCATTAGTATTTAAAGAGTGCCTGAAATTGTCCATGGATTCCTTGCGCTTACGCAGCAAAAGCATGATAAGTTAGTTTTGGACATCCAGATGGGTAAATAGGGCAAAGTGAAGATGACTAAAAAACACATTGAAACGGCGCTGGTGAATGCCGGGCGCGATAAGAAATTCACTCAGGGTTCTGTTAACAGCGTCATTCAACGCGCTTCATCATTGGTTTTTGAAACTGTCGAAGCTAAAAAACACGCCACCGCCAACCGCGCGAAAGGCGAGCTGTTTTATGGCCGTCGTGGCACCCTCACCCATTTCTCGTTACAAGAAGCGATGTGCGAACTGGAAGGTGGCGCGGGTTGCGCACTTTATCCTTGTGGCGCCGCAGCCGTGGCCAATGCGATTCTGGCATTTGTAGAACAGGGCGATAATGTGCTGATGACCGGCACCGCCTATGAGCCGAGCCAGGATTTCTGTACCAAGATCCTCGCAAAACTCGGCGTCAGCACCACCTGGTTTGACCCGATGATTGGCGCGGGCATCGCTGAACTCGTTAAACCCAATACTAAAGTCGTATTTCTGGAATCCCCTGGCTCACTCACAATGGAAGTACATGACGTACCCGCCATTGTTCAGGCGGTACGCAGCGTTGCTCCAGAAGCCATCATCATGATTGATAACACCTGGGCTGCGGGAGTTTTGTTTAAAGCGCTGGATTTCGGAATTGATATTTCAATTCAGGCAGGCACCAAGTATTTGATTGGCCATTCTGACGCGATGGTCGGGACGGCGGTATCGAATGCCCGTTGCTGGGATCAATTACGTGAGAATTCTTATCTGATGGGGCAAATGCTGGATGCGGATACCGCTTATATGACCAGCCGAGGTTTACGCACTTTAGGGGTACGTCTGCGCCAACATCATGAAAGCAGTCTGAAAGTTGCCGAATGGCTGGCGCAACACCCGCAAGTTGAACGCGTCAATCACCCTGCATTGCCCGGCAGTAAAGGCCATGAGTTCTGGAAACGAGACTTTACAGGCAGCAGCGGTTTATTCTCATTCGTGCTCAAAAAACGCTTAAGTCATGATCAGTATCAGCACTACCTGGACAATTTTAACTATTTTAGTATGGCCTATTCATAGGGAGGGTTTGAATCACTGATCCTCGCCAACCAGCCGGAAGAAGTGGCAGAGATTCGCCCGGCAGGGGGAGTTGATTTCTCCGGTACGTTAGTTCGCCTTCATATCGGCCTGGAGAATGTTGACGATTTGATTGCCGATCTCGATGCAGGTTTCCAGCGTATTGCCTGAATTTTCCAGAAGTGGATACCTGAAAGGACAGTTTTTCTAAATTCATGATGATTAGTTGAGCCTGTGATCAAGGTGTCGCAGGCCATTTAGCGTTACACTATGCTTTCAAAAAAAGGTACGCCGAGAAATTAAGGTGTACCTAATCTAACTACTATAGATTTAGACGCGCCGAATAAAGCGGTTCCACAGGATTTGCCATGGCTGTTATACATCATATCGTTCAGGCGCTTTGGCAACATGACTTTGCTGCACTCGCGGACCCTCATGTTGTTGGAGTGGTTTATTGCGTCATGTTTGCGACGCTGTTTCTCGAAAATGGATTACTGCCCGCCTCATTTTTGCCGGGCGACAGTCTTTTGTTACTCGCGGGAGCGCTTGTGGCAAAAGGGGTCATGAATTTTGTCCCGACATTACTCATTCTCACGACAGCGGCAAGTCTTGGCTGCTGGTTAAGTTATGCGCAAGGTCGCTGGCTAGGTAATACCAAAACAGTTAAAAGCTGGCTGCAACAGTTGCCGCCGCAATATCACCAACGTGCGACGCATATGTTTGACCGACACGGGTTATTTGCATTGCTGGCTGGGCGTTTTTTAGCATTTGTTCGCACTCTGCTGCCAACCATGGCGGGTATTTCAGGTCTCAGCAATCGTCGCTTCCAGGTGTTTAACTGGCTAAGCGGGCTGTTATGGGTGGGTAGCGTGTCCAGTCTGGGCTATGCCTTGAGCATGATCCCGTTTGTAAAACGCCACGAAGATCAGGTCATGACTTGTCTGATGGTGTTGCCGATGGTGCTTCTGGTGGCAGGCTTAATCGGAACGTTGTTTGTCCTCATCAAGAAAAGATTAAATCCTGCATAAGTAAAGACCGCCTCTTAAAGACCAACCCTGGGTAGGCATTTCTGACACTGCCCAGGGGAAAAATGACAAATAAAGCTGCCTACACCCGCATCCGCGCGGCATCTTCCCCCGGCGTAACGCCAAAGTAACGCTTAAACTCGCGGCTAAACTGCGACGCACTTTCATATCCGACACGAATCGCCGCAGTACTGGCTTTAATCCCATCGTGCAAAATCAGCATGCGCGCTTTGTGTAAACGGTAGCTCTTGAGATATTGCAGCGGCGAGGTGCTGGTCACCGACTTAAAGTTATGGTGAAACGCCGAAACACTCATGTTCGCTTCCGCAGCAAGTTGGTCTACAGAAAGGTTTTCTGTGTACTGTGTTTCGATGCGCCTGAGCACGCGGCTTATCAGGCTGAAGTGTGTCTGCCGGCTGACCAGTGCTAAGAGCGCGGCACCGCACGACCCCATCAGAATGTGATAGAGGATCTCGCGGATAATTTGCTTGCCCAAAATACGCGCGTCGAGCGGGTTTTCCAGCACGTCCAGTAAACGCTCGGCAGCACAGAGGATCTCTTCAGATAGCTCGGCGGAGTTAATCCCGGTTGAGCAGGTTTGCGGGTGCGATACATCATCTTCGCCAATATCCATCAGCAAGTCCTGAAGCTGCAAAATATCAATATTAATGCGCAGTCCAGCCAGCGGCACTTCAGGTGTGGCAAAGGTTTCACATTCAAAAGGTAGCGGCACGGTCAGCAACAGGTATTCATTGGCATCGTAGCGAAACACGCGATCGTTCAGATAACCCGTTTTATGCCCGGAAAAGAGAATAATGATCCCCGGCTCATACATCACTGGCGTACGCGCATAGGGTTTGGTGCCATACAGCAAACTGACATTAGGCAGTGAACTGAGGCCACTATTTTCTTTTTGTATCAGATAATTAATCTTGTTAGTTAACTGCTGACAAATCGCTTTCCGCTTCATTTTCCCGCACTCTATATAGCTTTTCTGACGATGTCAGTGTGCAATGAATCTTTTCATTTCTCCAGCTCTCTGGAGAAATAGGCAAGATAAAGGCAGGAATAAGCATTGAGCGATAGCCACCCTGGGCCGACAATGGCTACCATCAAATTCGATAAGCAATGTTATTCATCACCCACAAAACGGGAATCCTGTAATGAACAATTTCAACCTACATACCCCGACTCGCATCCTGTTTGGCAAAGGTGCCATTTCCGAACTGCGTGCTCAAATCCCAGCAGATGCTCGCGTGCTGATTACCTACGGCGGCGGTAGCGTGAAGAAAAATGGCGTGCTGGATCAGGTTTATGCTGCGCTCGAAGGTCTGGATGTTCTGGAGTTTGGTGGTATCGAACCGAACCCAACTTACGAAACGCTGATGAAAGCGGTCGAAGTGGTTCGCCAACAGAAAGTGACTTTCCTGTTAGCGGTAGGGGGTGGCTCAGTGCTGGATGGGACTAAGTTCATCGCAGCAGCAGCCAACTACCCAGCCGATCTCGACCCATGGAATATCCTGCTGACTCACGGTAATGACGTGAAAAGCGCCATCCCAATGGGCTCTGTTCTGACTCTGCCAGCAACCGGTTCTGAATCCAACAAAGGTGCTGTTGTTTCTCGCCGCGCAACCGGTGACAAACAGGCGTTTATGTCTGAGCACGTGCAACCGGTCTTCGCTGTTCTTGATCCGGTTTACACCTACACCCTGCCACCACGTCAGGTCGCAAATGGTGTTGTGGACGCGTTTGTACATACCGTTGAGCAATACATTACTTATCCGGTGAACGCCAAAGTCCAGGATCGTTTTGCCGAAGGCATTCTGTTAACACTGGTTGAAGACGGCCCAACAGCGTTGAAAGAACCAGAAAACTACGATGTGCGTGCCAACGTCATGTGGGCGGCGACCATGGCGTTAAACGGCCTGATCGGTGCAGGCGTACCGCAAGATTGGGCAACGCATATGTTAGGCCATGAACTGACCGCAATGCACGGTCTGGATCACGCGCAAACTCTGGCGGTAGTTCTGCCATCTTTGCTGAATGAAAAGCGTAACGAGAAACGCGGCAAACTGCTGCAATATGCAGAACGCGTGTGGAATATCACCACCGGTGGCGAAGAAGAGCGTATTGATGCCGCAATCGCAGCAACCCGTAATTTCTTCGAGCAAATGGGTGCACCAACTCGCCTCTCCGCCTATGGTCTGGATGGCAGTTCTATCCCGGCATTACTGGTGAAACTCGAAGAGAAAGGCATGACGCAATTGGGTGAACACAAAGACATTACTTTGGATGTTAGCCGTCGTATTTACGAAGCTGCACGTTAAGTAATTTAGTCATTTGGTTCTCGTTTTTGAGTATTTGGTCCAGACTTAAACCCTAAATTATTCAAGTTGCAGGGAAGCCAACGCCCCTGCAATTTGAAATTTTCGGGTTTAATCATTAAGGAGGAATACATGACAACTCCAACTGTAATCAAGCTCCAGGATGGGAATGTGATGCCGCAATTGGGCCTCGGTGTCTGGCAAGCCAGCAACGAACAGGTTCAGATTGCAATCGATAAAGCGCTGGAGGTTGGCTATCGATCCATTGATACCGCCGCCGCGTATAAGAATGAAGACGGCGTAGGCAGTGCGCTAAAAAGCGCGGGCATCCCGCGTGAAGAACTGTTTATCACCACTAAACTGTGGAACGACGATCAGCAACGTCCACGCCAGGCGCTTGAAGACAGCCTCGAAAAACTCCAACTGGATTATGTTGATCTGTATCTGATGCACTGGCCCGTGCCGAGCAAAGATCATTATGTCGAAGCATGGAAAGGGATCATTGAACTGCAAAAACAGGGCCTGGTCAAAAGCATCGGTGTGTGTAATTTCCAGCTCAACCATCTTCAGCGTTTGATTGATGAAACGGGTGTCTCACCGGTTATCAACCAGATAGAACTCCATCCGTTACTGCAACAACGCCAGCTTCATTCCTGGAATGCCACACACAAGATCCAAACCGAGTCGTGGAGCCCGTTGGCTCAGGGTGGCGAAGGGGTGTTCGATAAGAAAATCATCCGCGATCTGGCCGATAAATACGGCAAAACACCGGCGCAAATTGTGATTCGCTGGCACCTGGACAGCGGCCTGGTGGTTATCCCGAAATCGGTGACGCCTTCGCGCATTGCTGAGAACTTTAACGTGTTTGATTTCCGTCTTGATAAAGACGAGTTAAGCGAGATTGCGAAGTTGGATAGCAATAAGCGTCTGGGACCAGACCCGGATGTTTTTGGTGCGTAATGGCTAAAGTAGCCCTCACCCCGACCCTCTCCCTCAGGGAGAGGGAGAAAATCTCGTTCGATCCGTCCCATCTCCTGTGGGATAGAGGAAAAGCCCGCTCGATCCGTCCCCTCTCCAGTGGGATAGGAGAAAATCTCGTTCGATCCGTCCCCTCTCCTGTGGGAGAGGGTTAGGGTGAGGGCATCACAACCTTACAACACTGATCAAACCGGGCGTTTTTTTGTCGCGGGCTTGCCAGCCTTTTTCTGCGCGGCATTCGCCACCACTGCCGGTTTTGCCACGCTTTTCGCGCCCGCAGGAGCTGGTTTACGCTGATGTGCAATCGGTGTGTGTTTCGTCAAAGCAGGACGAGCCCCACGATTGTAGCGACGCGCTTCACGCATCTCTTCAAGCGTTGGTGAAGGCACCAGACATTCACGACGACCGCCGATCAGGTGCTTTTTACCCATCTCTTCCAGCGCTTCACGAATCATCGGCCAGTTAGCCGGATCGTGATAACGCAGCAGCGCTTTGTGCAGGCGACGCTGACGGTCACCTTTCGGGACCACAACATCTTCACTCTTATAGCTAATCTTACCGAGTGGGTTTTTGCCCGTGTAATACATGGTGGTGGAGTTCGCCAGCGGTGATGGATAGAAGTTCTGCACCTGATCCAAACGGAAGCGATTTTTCTTCAGCCACAGCGCCAAATTCACCATGTCTTCATCACGCGTACCTGGGTGTGCGGAGATGAAATAAGGAATCAGATACTGCTCTTTACCAGCCTGTTTAGAGTAGGTATCAAACAGCTCTTTAAAGCGCTGATAGCTGCCCATCCCCGGCTTCATCATCTTAGAAAGTGGCCCTTCTTCGGTATGTTCCGGGGCAATCTTCAGATAACCACCCACGTGGTGCGTCGCCAGTTCTTTGATATAACGTGGATCTTCTACTGCGATGTCGTAACGAACACCGGAAGCGATGAGGATCTTCTTAACGCCTTTGATCTCACGGGCGCGGCGATACAAGTTGATCGTCGGCTCATGGTTAGTATCCATGTGCGGGCAAATGTCCGGGTAAACACAAGACAGACGGCGACAAGTTTGTTCTGCACGTGGCGATTTGCAGCGCAGCATATACATGTTGGCTGTTGGGCCACCCAGATCCGAAACCACGCCGGTAAAGCCTGGAACGGTGTCGCGCATCGCTTCAATTTCGCTGATGATCGAGTCTTCTGAACGACTCTGAATAATACGCCCTTCGTGTTCGGTGATAGAACAGAACGAGCAACCACCGAAGCAGCCGCGCATGATATTCACCGAGAAACGGATCATCTCATAAGCAGGAATACGCGCCTTGCCATACGCAGGGTGCGGAACACGCTTGTAAGGCAGAGCAAACACACTGTCCATCTCTTCGGTGGAAAGCGGGATGGCTGGCGGGTTGATCCAGATGTAACGATCGCCATGTTTTTGCATTAATGCACGCGCACAACCTGGGTTGGTTTCGTGGTGCAAAATACGTGATGCGTGCGCGTAGAGCACTTTGTCGTTTTTAACTTTTTCATACGACGGCAGCAACACGTAGGTTTTTTCCCACGGCTTCATTGGCGCAGGCTTCACCACGATGGCTTTCGCTTCATCCACAGGCTTACTTGGCTTGCCGGTTTCTGCACACGGCAAATCTTCACCGTATGGGTGTGGAATAGGGTCGATACGGCCAGGCATATCCAGACGCGTAGAATCCACACCAGACCAGCCTGGCATCGCTTCTTTACGCATCATCGCGGTGTTACGCACATCGCAAATTTCGTCGATTTTCTCACCCATCGCCAGGCGATGAGCCACTTCCACCAGCGGACGTTCGCCGTTGCCGAAAATCAGCATGTCAGCTTTAGCATCGACCAGAATGGAGCGACGAACGGTATCAGACCAGTAATCGTAGTGCGCAGTACGACGCAAGCTCGCTTCAATACCGCCAAGGATCACCGGCACATCACGCCAGGCTTCTTTACAACGTTGGGTATAGGCAAGCGAGGCACGATCCGGGCGTTTACCCGCTACGTTATCAGGCGTGTAGGCATCGTCATGACGTAGTTTACGGTCAGCGGTATAACGGTTGATCATTGAATCCATATTGCCTGCGGTCACACCGAAGAACAGGTTCGGTTTACCCAGGCGCATGAAGTCTTCTTTGCTGTTCCAGTCTGGCTGGGCGATGATCCCCACGCGGAAACCTTGAGCTTCCAGCATACGGCCACAAATCGCCATACCAAAACTTGGATGGTCAACGTAAGCATCTCCCGTAACCAGAATGATGTCACAGCTGTCCCAGCCTAATTCGTCCATTTCCTTGCGTGACATGGGTAAAAACGGTGCCGGGCCAAAACAGGCTGCCCAGTATTGTGGCCACGAAAAGAGTTCGCGATCGGGCTGGATCAGGCTAATAGAGCTCATAATGCTTCCGAAAAAATGAATATACCCATCGCCCTTCAGGATGCAGCCAGGCGGCTTCCCGAAGTCACATGGGTATAAAAAATGATTTAAAAATAACCAAAGCCGGCGATTATACGCTGGTATTGGGTCAAAAATGAAGTGTTATTGCAATGTTAAAACCCAGGCCCTCACCCCGGCCCTTTCCCAAAGGGAGAGGGGGAAACACCAGATGATCCCCTTTCCCTCAGAGATACGGGGAAACACCTGACAATCCCCTCTCCCTCAGGGATACGGGGAAACACCTGACGATCCCCTCTCCCTCAGGGAGAGGGTTAGGGTGAGGGTGGTTTATGGCGCGGGTTGAACCAGCAGTTGCCCAATAGAGCCACGGTCCGCCATTTCCAGCGTTTGGCTGGAATAGAGGAACGGGAAATGTTCCCAGGAAGGCTGGCCAAAGTACACGAGTAGCTCGACTTGCCCATCAACCCAAACGGTATCTTTCCAGCCACGGTCCTCACCAAACGGTGCCGCGCCATTAACGTTTTTAATCAGGAAGCTCACACCTTCGATATGGAAAGATTGCGGCATATCCGCTCGCACTGTCCAACGCTCCCAGGTGCCTTGCTGAGTCTGAATATCAATACGCTTCATATCCCAGAGTTGGCCGTTAATACCGGGGTCATCGCCAAGTGCGATATCACGGCTGCGCGACGGGTTGCCGTTGACAATCTCCTCCGGCAGCAAGCGCATTGGCAAGGTATCCGTCACCAAAGGCAGCAGCCCGGTGGCCCGCAGTGTGAGTACCAGCGTAGAGACAAGAATGCTCGAAGGTTCAAAGAAGCCACGGATCCTGTCCATGATACCCGCAGCCTCGCCGCAGGTTATCGACACTTCTTTGCCGTCGGTCATATCCACCAGGATCTCGCGACGCTCACCTGGTGCCAGGGATAATTGCTTCACAGAAACAGGTGCCGGAAGGAAACCCTGGTCGCTGGAAATCACATGCATCGCCCGGCCATCGCTCATTTGCAGCAAATAGCGGCGCGAGTTAGAGGCGTTAAGCAAACGCAAACGCACCCAGCCGCGTGAAACCTCGACATACGGCCCCTGCACACCATTCACCAGCAGCGTGTCACCGACAAAGCCACCGCTACCCGGTTCTTCATATTCTGGCGCACCGAAGTTATCCAGGCGCT
The DNA here is from genome assembly GCF_014189855.1 of Buttiauxella sp. A111. Classification (GTDB taxonomy): domain Bacteria; phylum Pseudomonadota; class Gammaproteobacteria; order Enterobacterales; family Enterobacteriaceae; genus Buttiauxella; species Buttiauxella selenatireducens. The sequence continues at coordinate 27,765 of NZ_BJFN01000007.1, read as the reverse complement.
TATCCTGAATGATGACCGGGAAGTCATCGACACCATAATGGTTTGGGATCGGCAACGATTTACTGACTTCATCTTCGATAAGCCACATACCCGCCAGGCCGTTGTAGACCTGTTTCGCGGTACGGTTTGGTGTATTGGCGTGATACCACAACGTGGCGGCCTGCTGGCGTATCGGCAGAACGGGCGCCCAGTCAACATTAGGAGACATCATGCGCGCCGCGCCGCCCATGAGCGGGCCTGGTACTTGCAACCCGGCAATCGTCATAGCGATGTTTTCTTGCAGACGATTACTGTAAATCATCTTCACATCATCGCCGCTCCATACGCGAATGGTCGGCCCAAGATAACGCCCGTTGAAGCCCCAGACTGGTGCCTTAGCGCCGCCAGTAAATGACCAATGCGCCCGTTGTAACGTCAGGAACAAAGGTTGGCCACGGCGAGATTCCAGTAACGGAGGAACGGGTAAAGGTTGCTGCATTCCTGCGGCATTTGCCCTCAGTGGCACCGAGCCTGCACAAAGTGCGACTCCGGATGCCTGTATAAACTGACGCCGACTGAGTGACATATTAACTCCATGTGAAACTGACTAACATAAGGCTGCACAAAACGTACCGCCAAAATAAAAGCGATTAATTCGCTTGCTTGCTTTCAACTCGACCGGAGGCTTCGCGCTCCGCGACTTCTTTATTTAGTTCGTCGATTTTTGCCATCATAATTTCACGGCAATCGGTGGCAAGTTTGCGCACCTGGTCTTTGCCGTAATGGCTGATATCAATCGGCGGCAACATTTCTACAATGACTAAACCGTTATTCAAACGGTTGAGTTTAATTTTATTACTGGTATTCGAAACGCACACCGGAATAATTGGGACGCCCGCAGCAATTGCGGCATGGAATGCACCCGTTTTAAATGGCAGCAGGCCACGGCCACGGCTACGAGTCCCTTCCGGGAACATCCAGACCGACACATTACGTTTCTTAATTTGCGTCACAACCTGGGAAATGGTGCTAAGCGCTTTGGAACGGTTATCACGATCGATAAGCATATTCCCGGTTAACCAATAAATTTGGCCAAAGAACGGGATCCACAGCAGGCTTTTTTTCCCGACGGTCACCGTTGGCGGCTGCACAATATTCGCGGCAGTCACCATGTCGTAGTTATTCTGGTGGTTACAGATATAAATCGCCGTTGGATGATTTTCGGCGCCCGCCGGTAAACGGGTTTCAACTTTCAAACCAAAGACAGGCGCAAGACGCCCAAAGAGATGACCAAACGTCGCAACATGGCGTGGGTTACGTGGGCTGAACAAGCAATAAATGCAGCCAAAAATGCACACCAACAGGCAATAAATTACAACGATTATAAAACGTACGATGGATAGCATAACAACCTCAAAAACCAAAACCGCTGACAAGTATGACGGATATATATCGATACCCAAAATAATTGGAGTTGCATTAAGGCGGCAAGTGAACAAATCCCAATGCGCTTACACAAGTAAACGATTTGGGTGCGTGAACACAGCCAACACCGATGCAACTTCAAGTATGAAGAGTATTACTCTTCGCTGTCACCCGCACTGGCCCGATGTGGTGAATCCACTTCAACGCGATCAATACGTTGTAAGCCACGCATCAGCGTACCGCGACGGCCACGCTCACCGGTGATTTTCTGCAACTCTTCCGGGCGGAGTTTAATTTTGCGTTTACCAACATGCAGAGTCACGGTGCTTTGCGGCGGCAAGACAAACAAATGCGCCAGTTTGTCTTCGCCTTTTGCCGCTTCCGCTGAAGGAATCGAGATGATTTTATTCCCTTTCCCTTTGGAAAGTTGCGGCAAATCAGCCACCGAGAACATCAACATGCGCCCTGCCGCGGTAATGGCCAACAGCAAATCGTCAGCGCTTGAGATTTCCATCGGCGGCATCACTTTCGCGTTTTCCGGCAATGAAATAAGCGTTTTACCCGCACGGTTACGTGCAACTAAATCATTGAAGGTACAAACGAAACCATAGCCTGCATCAGAAGCCATCAGCAGTTTTTGGTCGTCTGGTGCCATTAAGACGTGCTCAACAACAGCCCCTGGCGGCGGCGTAAGTTTGCCCGTCAGCGGTTCGCCCTGCCCACGTGCCGATGGCAACGTAATCGGGTCAAGCGCGTAACTGCGCCCGGTGGAGTCGATAAACGCCACTGGCTGGTTGCTCTTACCTTTGGCAGAACCCAGATAATTATCGCCCGCTTTGTAGTTAAGCCCTTGTGCGTCAATATCATGGCCTTTGGCGCTACGCACCCAACCCATTTGAGAGAGCACAATGGTGACCGGTTCAGACGGGGTCATATCATGTTCGCTCATGGCTTTCGCTTCACCACGCTCACGCAATGGTGAACGGCGATCGTCGCCATAAGCATCTGAATCAGCCTGCAATTCTTTCTTCAGCAACGTATTCATTTTGCGTTCGGACGCCAGAATACCCTGCAATTGATCACGCTCTTTTTCCAGTTCGCTCTGCTCGCCGCGAATTTTCATCTCTTCGAGTTTTGCGAGGTGGCGTAATTTCAGCTCGAGGATGGACTCAGCTTGCGTTTCGCTTAACTCGAAGCGCGACATCAGCACCGGCTTCGGCTCATCCTCGGTACGAATAATATGAATCACTTCGTCAATATTGAGGAACGCCACCAGCAAACCTTCGAGGATATGCAGGCGTTTGAGCACTTTCTCCAGACGATAACTCAGGCGACGGCGCACCGTTTCACGGCGATAAACCAGCCATTCAGTCAGGATTTCCAACAGGTTTTTCACCGATGGACGGTTATCCAGACCGATCATATTGAGGTTAATACGATAGCTTTTTTCAAGATCGGTGGTGGCAAACAGGTGGTTCATCACCTGCTCTACGTCGATACGGTTAGAACGTGGAACAATCACCAGACGGGTCGGGTTTTCGTGGTTCGACTCATCGCGCAAATCTTCAACCATTGGCAGCTTTTTAGCCCGCATTTGGCTGGCGATTTGCTCAAGTACACGCGCACCGGAAACCTGATGAGGCAATGCGGTAATCACCACATCGCCATCTTCTTTTTTCCATACTGCGCGCATGCGCACAGAGCCACGGCCATTCTGGTAGATTTTACGAATCTCAGCACGCGGAGTGATGATTTCGGCTTCGGTTGGGTAATCCGGCCCCTGAACGATATCCAGCACTTCATCGAGCGTGGTTTTCGGGTGGTCAATCAGGGTCATTGCCGCTTGCGCCACTTCGCGCAAGTTGTGCGGAGGAATGTCTGTTGCCATCCCGACCGCGATACCGGTGGTGCCATTGAGCAGAATATTCGGCAGGCGTGCAGGCAGCATTTTCGGCTCCTGCATAGTGCCGTCAAAGTTCGGCACGTAGTCGACCGTCCCCTGCCCTAACTCACCCAGCAAGACTTCTGCGTATTTTGACAGTCGCGATTCGGTATAACGCATCGCGGCGAAGGATTTCGGGTCATCCGGTGCCCCCCAGTTCCCCTGCCCGTCAACCAACGGATAACGGTAAGAGAACGGCTGTGCCATCAGCACCATCGCTTCATAACAGGCGCTGTCGCCGTGTGGATGGTATTTACCCAGAACGTCACCGACGGTACGGGCTGATTTTTTGAATTTAGCGCTGGCGCTTAATCCCAACTCTGACATCGCATAGACGATACGACGTTGTACGGGCTTTAACCCATCACCAATGAACGGCAGCGCGCGGTCCATAATGACGTACATGGAGTAGTTGAGATACGCATTTTCTGTGAATTCGTGCAGCGCAAGGCGTTCTGCACCATCATGAGTTAAATCACTCATTCATTAATCATCCTCAAACTGACGAGTGGCCATAAACCCAAATAATTTGAGTCGTGGGTAATGGCGTAATTGCCGCCGATAGTACCTTATCTGGCCTGCGTAGTCACAGAGGAGTGAGTATCTTTAGGAAGTGAGGCGATATGAAATGAGCCGCGAATTGCGGCTCATTGAGGGGGTTATTTTACGATGGTAATTTGCTTCACATCGATTTCAACGGAGTTCCAGTCTTTGTCGACTTCACCTTGAATTTCAACGGTGTCTTTCGGTGTGATGGTCTGCCCATTCCAGCGTTTATGATCGATATCGACATTAATCGTGCCGGCTGCATCGCGGAAAATGTAGTGATCTCCGCCGATACGCGATTCAATCTTACCGCGCAGGGTCACCCAAGTGTCGTCAGAAAGTGATTTCGCTTGTGCCGTAGTTGTGTTGCTACCACTTGGTCCAACAAAACCACCAGCAGTCTGAGTTGGGGTGGTTTGTGCGGCTGGAGCATTAGGATCCGAGAATCCACCTTGTTGGGCAGCCAGTGCAGGTGCTGCGGTAATAGCGAGAATAGTCAGAATAGCGGCTATTTTTTTCATTGTTAATTTTCCCTATATGAATGAACGTTTTCTGAGTGCTATTTAACGCGAGAGATCTTAACGCGATCTTAATTTTTCACCATAACAACGTATATTTTATAAAAATGCCATTCAGCATCAACCCCGGCATTTTTCCTCTGTACAAGGCGGTTGCAAACGTTATTTACTTGCCGGTAATGGTCAATGGAAAGGCAACGATATGCGCATATTACTGATTGAAGACGATAAGCTCATCGGTGACGGATTAAAAGCCGGGTTAACCAAAATGGGATTTATCGTCGACTGGTTTACCGATGGCCTTCAGGGCCAGGCGGCGCTGAGCCTGGCACCTTATGACGCCGTCGTACTGGATTTAAGCCTGCCTGGAATCGACGGGCTGGATATTCTAAAAACCTGGCGTCGTAACGGACAAACCGAACCCGTGTTGATTCTAACCGCGCGTGACGCGCTGGAACAACGTGTCGAGGGGTTGCAACTCGGTGCAGATGATTATTTGTGTAAACCCTTTGCGTTAATAGAAGTTGCCACCCGGCTTCAGGTTTTAATTCGCCGTAATCATGGGCAAATTCAATCGACACTTCATCACGCCGGTATCGAGCTTGATCCTATTAAATTAACCGTCACTCGCGAGGGTGAAGCGTTGCACTTAAAACCCAAAGAGTTTGCTCTACTGGAGTTATTTATGCGTAACGCCGGGCGTGTATTACCGCGCACGCTTATCGAAGAAAAACTCTATAACTGGGATAACGACGTATCCAGAAATGCGCTGGAAGTCCATATCCACCATTTGCGCCGTAAACTCGGCAGCGGGTTTATTCGCACAGTGCACGGAATTGGTTATACGTTGGGCGAAGAATGATAAAAGCACTGACTCAAAGTTTACGCGCCAGATTAATTGCCGGATATGTTTTGCTGACGCTGTTGGCATGGGTTGGCGCAAGCGTCGCGGCCTGGCATCAAACCAGCAAAACGCTTAACAAGCTGTTTGATACTCAGCAGGTGCTGTTTGCCAAGCGTCTGAGTGCATTAAAGCTGGATAATATGCAGGGGGAAACGGAACTTCCGCGTACTAAAAACATGATTTCCCATCATCGCGGCAAGCAAGACGACGATACGCTGGCTTTCGCCATTTACACCGCCGATGGAAGACTGTTACTCAATGATGGCGACAATGGCCGCAACCTCACTTATCGCTACCAACGCGACGGTTTCACCGACGGTAAACTTGCGGGTGACGACGATATGTGGCGCATGGTGTGGGTCACCACGCCGGATGGTAAGTACCGCATCGTCGTCGGCCAGGAATGGGAGTACCGGGAAGACCTGGCGCTGGATATTGTGTTGTCGCAGCTCACGCCATGGCTTATCGCGCTACCGCTTATTTTGCTACTTCTGGTGTGGTTGGTGAGTCGCGCCCTCGCCCCGCTTCACAAGCTGGCGCACCAATTACGCAGCCGCAAACCTGACGACGGCAGCGAACTGCCAACACAAGCGCTGCCGCAGGAAGTTCGCCCATTGGTCGTCGCGCTCAATCAGCTATTTTCTCGCACCGGGGAATTAATGCAGCGCGAGCGACGCTTTACCTCTGACGCTGCACACGAACTACGCAGCCCGCTTGCCGCGTTAAAAGTACAGGCCGAAGTTGCACAACTTGCGCAAAACGACGAGCCGGTACGCGATCATGCTCTCAATAATCTCAGTGCGGGTATCGATCGTGCCACGCGTCTGGTCGATCAGTTACTGACTTTATCACGCCTGGATTCTTTAGCAGGTCTGGATGATGTACAGGAAGTCGAACTTCAATCATTGCTGCAAAATGCAGTGATGGACGTGTGGCATCAGGCCGTGCGCGAAGGTATCGATATCCGTCTTGATATCCAGGACGCGAGCGTGAAACGCCAGGGGCAGCAGCTGTTACTGAGTTTAATGGTGAGAAATGTGCTGGATAACGCCGTGCGTTATAGTCCGCGTGGCAGCGTGGTGGATGTGGTTTTGCAAAGCCGCGAAATAACGATTACCGACAACGGGCCAGGGGTCAGCCCGGAGTTTTTAACATCGTTGGGTGAGCGATTCTTCCGCCCGCCAGGACAGGAAAAAACCGGCAGTGGATTGGGGTTGTCCATCGTACGACGCATTGCCGCTTTGCATGGGATGCAGGCGCTATTTTTGAACAGCGACCAGGGCGGTTTCCAGGTCAGGATTCGTTGGTAAACATCATTACACCCTCTAATTATTGCGTTTAAAGCAAAAGTCTTTGCCAAACGGAGCATTTAATCGTGATGGTATTCACATTAAACTTCGCGCCAGACGCAATAATTCGAGAGTTAACTATGAGCAACATCCTGATTATCAATGGTGCGAAAAAATTCGCCCACTCTAACGGCCAACTCAATGACACCCTGACCGACGTCGCGGAAAGCTTTTTGCGCGACCTCGGGCATGATGTTCTGGTCACCCGAACCGACAGTGAGTACGACGTAAAAGAAGAAGTCGAAAAATACCTGTGGGCCGATACCGTGATTTACCAAATGCCAGGCTGGTGGATGGGTGCACCATGGACCATGAAGAAATACATCGATGATGTGTTCACTGAAGGTCATGGTTCGTTGTATGCCAGCGATGGCCGTACCCGCTCAGACGCTGAGAAAAAGTATGGCTCCGGCGGTTTGATTCAGGGCAAAACCTATATGCTTTCCCTGACCTGGAACGCTCCACTGCAAGCCTTTGAAGACAAAGAACAGTTCTTCCATGGCGTGGGTGTTGATGGCGTTTATCTGCCATTCCACAAAGCGAACCAGTTCCTTGGAATGGAAGGTCTGCCGACCTTTATCGCTAACGATGTGATGAAAGTGCCTGACGTTCCACGTTTTATCGCAGAATACCGCGAGCATCTCGGTCAGATTTTTGCTTAACTGTTAAGTAATTATCGAAAGGAGTAAGTCATGCTAACAGTGATAGCTGAAATTCGTACCCGTCCAGGTGCGCATCATCGCCAGGCGGTTTTAGATGCCTTCGCAAAAATTATTCCTACCGTGCTGGAGGAAGAAGGCTGCTTCGGTTACGCGCCATTAGTCGACCATAACGCACAAGTGGCGTTTCAGACGACAGCACCCGCTTCCGTATTTATGCTGGAAAAATGGGAGAGTGCTGCTCATCTCGAAGCTCACCTTCAAACCCAGCATATGAAAGATCACAGCGCTGCCGTAAAAGACGATGTGCTGGATGTGCATATCCATATTCTGGAAGACGCAATCAAGTAATCGGTTTGCTGGAAAACAAAAGGGAGCGGTGTTGACACCCGCTCCCTTTCTTACGGATATACCCGTCATACTTCAAGCTGCTTATGCGTTGGCTGCGCTCAATCGCCCAAATCACTTACCAAAGTAAGCTCATCGGGACTCTTTCCCTTGCCGCCTTTAATCAACTCGAATTATTTTGGGTATAAAATTCATAGTCATGAAACGCTGCTAAGCTACTCTTTACTCTGAGTGGTTATTGGGGCGGGATATGAAAACGAATATGGTTTCCGATAAAGTACTAAAACTTTCCAGTTTTAATCTTAATTTGCTAACCACTTTCTGTTTGATCTATTCCACTCGCAGCATCACCGAAGTCTCTGAGATTCTGGATGTTACCCCACCTTCCATTAGCCATTCCCTGCGCAAACTACGCCTGCACTTTGAAGACCCTTTATTTATCCGCCATGGAAATACGATCTCGCCAACGGTATTTGCTGATGACCTTTATCTACAGTTAAAGCAAACGCTAGAAATAATGAGTGATTCAATAGACACGAGTCATAAAAATCGCCATCGTGAAACACTGGTAATATATTCTCCATTTTCAGTAGCGGTGCATGATTTGTCTGTCACATTATTAAAAATAAAATCCGAAAACATTAATTATAAAATAAAGTATATCGAAACCAATCTGGATATTCCTGATGCGGTCGAATTACTTAACTTACGCAAAGCAGATATTGTTTTTTCCGCCACCCCCATCACCAATGCAAGTCTGAGCTGTATTTTGCATCATCAATTAACCCCAACGCTAGTTTGTCGCAAAGATAACCCGCTACTGCAAAGCGAAGTCAGTATTGAGCAGTTAAAGGGTCTTGATATGGTCAGCCATTTAACTGCCGACGAGATGATCCACCAGAAAAAGCAGACCCTACAGGCGACAATGAGAAGAACGCCCCCTGCGTTTGAAACGAATTCATTGCTGATGCTTCTCACTGTTTTGTCAGAAACTGACAGCGTCGGGTTCATTTCACATGAGGCTTTTAACCGCTACGAACACGCTTTCGGGCTGCGAAAACTCACACCGTTGTTCCCGTTGCAACAGCTTAGTGTGTATCTGATCTACCGGAAAGAAATGGAACAAAAGACCAGTTTTAGGCAATTTCTGGCGACGATTCTCGAAAAATAACACCCCTCTGCAATAAAACTAAATCCGCACTTAGTCCTGAGTAATAGGTTGGTTATTAATTGCCCGTATAATATTTGAACGCACAAGGCAGTTAAACGTTACTAATTATATTTACACCACGTCACATAGTGATCTTATATTTCCCTGAAGAATTAACTGCCCCTGCGATGAATAAACATATTCACGTTTTAGAGGCATTCGTATGAAAATTACTAAGATATTCCCACAAAATAATCAACACAGCCGTCACAAAATAATACTTAAAACGTCAGCAGGAATAGTTGCAGGCGTGCTGAGTTTTGGCTGCGTGGATGCAAATGCAGAAAGACTCGTCAATATCGCAGGAAACGTGGGTATTTGTACCCGTGGTACTTACTCTGACGAAACGATAAAAATGAGTGTGGCAAATACTGCCGGAATAAAAATCGGCGATGGAGGAACCATTACCCTGAGCCGGGGCAGTATCAAAAATAATGCCGTGTCCGGCGCAGGCTCTAAAGACCAGTTCGGTGTACACGTCTCTGGCAGTAGCCGCGTTGAGTTGGATGAAGTGGAGGTTGCTCTCGATCCAAAAACAGGAACCGGGGTTGCTATAACAGCCAGTGATATGACGGGGATGTTCGTAGAGTCAGGTGGATCACTGTCACTGAAAAACTCCACGCTAACCGTAGGCGGCAATGCAAAGGGAAATAATAACCGTGGGATTGCGGTATCAGGCGATCATTCCCAGGTCTCTCTGGATAATTCCAGCGTGCAGACAAACTCCTGGGGAGCGGTTGGTATTTCCGCGACACAAGGCGGCAAAATAGACCTTTCGAAAAATACAAAAATCGAGACGGTAGGAGCCAGAAGCGCCACTACTGGCGGAAGCCACGGTGTATATCTTAGCGGAGAGAACAGCGCCCTTAATTCAGATAACGCCACAATTCGCACCACTGGCGCTTCAGCTTACGGAATCAAAGCAGAAAACGGCGGCAAGATAGTTTTAAAAGAGACAGCCATTGAGACGACCGGCGGTTACGGGCATGCCTTGTTGTTAGATGGCGAAACAACTGACGGCAAAATTTCCGGCGGTTCGATTCTGACGTCGGGTAAAGGAGCCGTCGGGATCTGGGCCCGCAATGGCGCGAGCGTATCGCTGCAAGATGGAACAACCATCAGCACCTCAGGTGCTGGATTATCATCAACCTCACCGCTGGATAATGAAAAAACATTGAGTTTAAGTCACGGGTTACTGGCCAGCGATAACGCAACGTCTATTCGCGGGAAGAATCTGCATTTGACCACTTCTGCGTTAAGTGCCAGCGCTGCGAGAGCGGAGAATAGCGCACAGATTGATCTGCAATACAGCCAAATAGACAGTACCGGAGGGGCCGCCAGCACGGCTTCTACCGCCGCCCTTCACGCGCTTTCAGGTGCCGCCATTACGGGCAACCATCTTATGATTAACGTATCGGGAAATTATCAGGGGGCCGTCCGAGCAGAAGGAACTGACAGTTCACTTTCTTTTGATAACAGCAGACTTAGTGTCAGCGGGGCGGGAAGTGCTGAGGCTTTATCAACGGCGGCCAGGGCGATTGCTGGTGCTTCACTGACCATTAACCATTCAAAAATATCCGCATCCGGCATGCAAAGCCACGGCGTGTCAGTTGAAGGCCCTGGATCTAACGCTCAACTGGACAACGTCGAGATTGAAACCCGTGGAGCACGCAGCTCTGGGGTCAATATTATTAACGGCGCAACCGCCAAGATCCTCTCCAGCCAAATCAAGACCACGGCTCCCGATAACGCCGTTGGCCCCTGGGGGCCGGGCATCTTGCTTCAGGGGACAGACTCTTCACTATCACTTACGGGCAGTAATGTCACCACCACGCAAAAATCCAGCCTCGGCATCAGCGCAACCAACGGAAGTCATCTGCTGGTCAACACCTCGGATATCACGACATCCGGAAATTACAGCACAGGAATTGCTGCTGCCAATTCAACGGCTTCGATAACGAATAGCCATATCAAAACCTCTGGTGATGATAATGCGATGGGCATCGTTGCCGACGTGGGTGCCACCGTTACGGTGATGGAAGGAAGCGTCACCACAACGGGAAATGGATCGCCGGTTCAGAGCAACCTCACCTTCCCACATGCGCTGGCTTCACGTAACGAAGGTTCGCTGCTCAAAGTGGAAGGAACCACTTTGCTGACAGAAGGAAATCAAGCTTACGGTGCCGCCGCTGATGATGGAGGTAATATCATCCTGAAAAATTTGTCGGTCAAAACCCTGGGCGATCATTCAACTGGTTTATATGCAGGAATTGGCGCGGCAAAACCTGGCAGCGTCAGCCTGAGCGCTACAAATGTTTCGGTCGAGACCTTTGGAGATAATGCAACTGGCGCGTTCGTTGGGCGCAAATATAAAACCGAAACGGCTGAGATGGCGCTGGATAGCGTCACGCTCACGACTCATGGTGATAATTCCCGAGGGCTTTGGGCAGAAGCGGGGGCTGAGCTTATGGTCGAAGACTCGGCGATAAAGACCGATGGCGCACAATCTCACGGCATACTCGCCAGTAACGGAGGGCAGGTTCAAGCCAATAATGTGGTTGCCTCAACGCACGGCGATAACGCGGCTGCATTGGCCGTTCAGGGCACGGCTGCGTTTACGGGACAGGCAAATTTAAATAACAGTATTCTTTCAAGCGAGCATGGTCACGGTATTGAAACCACGGGCTTCGCCGATGTTGAACTGCAAAATAGCCGGGTTAGCGGAGAAAAGCAGTGGTTGCAGGTGCAAAATGGCCCCGGAGCTTCACAAGGTAATGCCAGCGTAAATGTGTCGGCGAGCATCGTTTCCGGCGCAGCGCTAACGGAAGCAAATGCCTACTCTGAAGTTTCGTTAAGCAAAACCAGTCTGTGGTTTTTGACTGGCAATTCTGTTCTTAGCCAATTAACGAATAATCAAAGCCTTATCAATTTCAGTGCGCCTGAAAGTAACCAGTACAAAACGCTTAAAGTGAATAATTACCACGGCGATAACGCAACGATTGCGTTAAATACTCACTTACATGCCGACAATTCCCCAACCGACCAACTCGTTATCGACGGTGGGCATGCAGATGGTTCCACCAGCCTGAAAATCACGAATACCGATGGTCAGGGCGCACTAACCCAGGGCAATGGCATTAAAGTGGTGGATGCGATAAGCGGTGCCACAACAGAAACTGAAGCCTTCAATTTGCTCAACAAGGTAAAAGCGGGGCCATATGTATATTCACTTTACCGATCAAGTCTCGATAACAGCAATGAAGAAGCCTGGTATCTGCGTTCTCACAAAGTGGTTGCGCCGGAAATTGATGATAAAGAACTCACTCCGCCACCAGAGCCACAGCCGGGCGTTCCTCCTGTAGATGAGCCTCCCGTCGTTAACGAAGGTGATAATGCCCCTCCGGCAACGCCAATACCTTCTCAACAGCCTGTCGCTGTACCTGATTATCGGGCAGAAACGTCGCTGTATCAGGACATCCCTCAACTGGCATTACTGTATAGCCGGATGCTGGTTGATAGCCTGCACGAACGTACCGGGGAACAATTTGCCAGCCCGGAAAAAATCACTGCGGCAACACAATCGCCGCATATGAGCTGGGGTCGGGTAATTGTTAAAAACGGGAAATCTGATTTTGATGGGCCACAATCGCGTTTTTCACTGAATGCCATTCAGCTCGGCATTGATTTGTATCGGGAGAGCCAGGATGACGGGAGCTCTAGTTTTGCCGGCGTGCTAGGGAACATCGGTAAAATTAACAGCAAAGTCACCCATACCGATGGTGAAAATGCAGGCCGCAATACGGTGAAATCATGGGGCCTGGGTGGTTACTGGACGCACTTTACGCCAGCGGGAAGTTATCTTGATGCCGTCGCCCAGTACAACCAGTTGTATGTGGAATCCAGCCCCACCGATCTCAGCCCAATGAAAACCAAAGGCTATGGTTTAAGTGCTTCGCTGGAGGCGGGTTATCCGTGGCAGCCGGATACTGACGTTCAGCGCTTTATCGAACCTCAGGCGCAGTTGATCTACTCAACGGTGAAACTGGATAACACTCATGACGAGGCATCCACAGTTAAATTCAGCAATGCAGATTCCCTGACTGGCCGCCTCAGTTTGCGTATCCATCAGACCTGGAATCATGATGATGAGAACAAAGTGAAAGAGGAACGCACCAGAACGACCGCCTGGTTACGCCCGGGGATCTTGCATGAGTTCAGAGGAGACAGCAAAACAGCCTTTTCTTCTCAGCAAGGCGACATACCGTTTGTCACCAACAGCGCTGGAACATGGGGGCAATTAAATGCGGGCATTGACCATCAGATCAATAAGTCAGTTTCGATTGCCGGTTCGTTGAGCGTTGAAAAGTCGTTTGTAGGTGACAGCATCAATTACGGCGGGATTGTCGGTTTGAAAATTAAGTTCTGATTTGTTGTTTGCACTCAGTCTAATGCCGCTAACGCGGCATTACTTTGCAATATTTAGAGCATCCATAGTGCGCAGTTTGCTTTCGCGGGCCTGTTCTGGTGCGGCTTGTACCAGCAAGGTGTAGAGCAAATCCAGCACAAATAGCTGCGCGGTTTTGGTCCCGATCGAATCCCCTTGTAGCATGCCCTGACGGTTGCCGTTGATCAGACTAAAGTCGGCAACTTCACACAGCGGTGAGCCCAAATTATGGGTGAGTGCCACGGTGGTTGCCCCCGCTTGTTTGGCAAGCTCTAGTGCGTGGACCGTTTCAGGGGAATTCCCGGTGTGGCTGATAGCAAAGGCGACATCACCTGATTTTAATAAGGTGGCCTGCATATACATAAAGTGATTATTGGTGACAGCATCGACCCGCATACCAATACGCATCAGTTTATGTTTCATATCTTCGGCAGTAATCCCGGAAGACCCCACGCCAAAAATATACACCGAGTTACTGGTTCGTAGCGCCTTTACCACTTCACTGACCTGGCTCATGTCCAGCAAATTTAGGGTTTCGGACAGCACGTTATTAATGGTGCTTTGCAGCTTCAACCCGATGGTATGCGCATCATCAGCTTCGCTAATCTCCCCTTCTAACAGCGGGCCGTTGTTATCGGACTCCGCAGTGGCAAGCTCAATGGCTAAATCCATTTTAAAGTCCTGAAAACCTTTGTAGCCCAGCGTGCGACAAAAACGAATCACGGTCGCTTCGCCTGCCTGCGTTTCACGTGACAATTCGGCGATAGAAAGCTGAGTCACCTGCTGTGGTGAGGTCAAAATATAGTGTGCGATACGCTGAGATACACGCGTCAGGCTATTTTGCATCGCACCAAGGGTATCGAGGATTTTACCAGGTTTAAGGCGAAGGGCTTGAGGCTCCATAAATTTCCTGCTTTGAATGCGTAGCGTGGCGAAAGCCTGCAATATCGAATGGTTGAGAGCGTAACAAGTCTGTAGCGTGAAAAAAAGCGTGATGCAGGCAAAGGGGGCTGCCCGCATCACGTGTCAAAGAGAAAAAAACGCCCTACTTCAGGCCAGCTGTTATTAGACAGGTTCTCCATCCACTTCGATACAACAATGCTTTGATTTGAAAATTTAACTCATTGAAAGACAACTATAGTGTACTTTTATCACTGCCTTGCTAATTGTCTGTGCAGTTTCACTGATGCAACCTGGTTTATGTGGCTCCCCAGGAAGAAAGATCGCAAACATACCCGGTTGTAAATGCAGTGTCTGGCAAGGGGATACGGCATCACACAGCAAATAGTCATCATCCTCATGGTAAATATCCGGTGCAATTGCTGACCCAAGTGGACCAAAATCGATGCGCTCCTGCCCATTGAGTAACACTTGAACGTCAAGATATTCGCGATGTTGCTCGTAACGTTTGCTCTGCGGTTCTGCGGTATCAAACGCCATAACATTCATAAAGATATCGTCACCGTCTATCTCATGTCGGCCAGGGCTTAAGGTTTCTGGATGCAATGACAGCGCCTGCTTGATGATGGCCAGTAGTTGAGGGGCGATACCGGTCTGGGTCGTGAGCTCTGAAATTCGTCCTAAAATCATAGTGTCACCTTATATTCACGTGGTTTATCAATTTTCAGGCTGAGTGGTTTTCAGACCAGAGTGCCGCGCCCATTAACCCCGCATCGTGTTGATAATGCGCGGCATAAATCGGGACCTGGAACGCCGCAGGAGATTGTGCGAGCTGCTGCTCCACCTGTTGGCGATAACCCTGAGCCAGGCCAACACTGCCGCCAAGCACGATGCATTCGGTATCCAGCAGAGCTTTGATATTGGCGATTAGCTGGCAAATTGCCTGTGCTGAACGCGTCATTAACTGCTGAGCTTGCGCGTTCCCTGATTGAGCCTGAGCGAAGATTTCGCGGGTGTTTTTACCCTCGAGTTCATGTCCGGCTGCCGCGGCAATCGCACGCCCCGAAGCAATCGCCTCGACACAACCGACGCGCCCGCAACCGCACAGTGGGCCATTGGGATCGGCCTGAATATGGCCAATATGACCTGCAAAAGCATACGGGCCGGTTAATAACTCACCATTCACAACAACGCCACCACCGACTCCCGTGGAAACCGTGATAAAGGTGACATGTTTAAACTGAGCAGACAGATAGCAATACTCAGCCCAGGCAGCAGCCTGCGCATCATTCAGAACTACACACTGCAGCCCCGTGAGTTTTTCAACCGTCGCCTGCAAGGGAAAATGATTCAGTCCGCCCAGGTTATCGGGATTAAGCGCGGTAAGAATGCCCTTGTCGATAATCCCGGTGGATGCCACCGCCACCCGCTGAGCTTGCCCCTGATAAACGTCAACCAACTGGGCTAGCGCTTGTTCAAGGGCTTGCGGCGCGGCATTTGCCGGTGTGGAAATTTCGGTACGTTGGAAAATTTTATGTTCATCGTTGATGAGCGCTGCGGCCAGTTTGGTGCCGCCGATATCAATGGCTAGTGTGTTCATTGATTTCTCCGCGCTTAATGGCGTCGCTGAAACAGTGGCTGGGGCCTGTAAATTCCCCACAATCACGCACACGTTGTTCTAACCTGGCTAATAGTGACATTTTGCTCCGCCTTATAAACCTCAATGAAGTTTAACTCCAAAAAAGAGTAACGGACGGAGTATGGCCCATTCAAGTGACAAACTGGAAAAATGTGAAGGGAGTCAGGAATTGCGAGAAGGAACAGAGGATTTAGCAAAGCGGGAAAATGTGATCAACGCGATTCAGCCGTTGATCACATTTATCCGAAAGCGGTAATTAGACTTCAATATCCGCCATATCGCCTTTATCTTGCAGCCAATTGCGACGATCTTCAGAACGTTTCTTCGCTAACAACATATCCATAATTGCCATGGTTTTGTCGTTATCTTCATCGTCGATCGTGAGCTGAACAAGACGGCGAGTGTTAGGATCGAGCGTGGTTTCACGTAATTGCAGCGGGTTCATTTCGCCCAGCCCTTTAAAGCGCTGCACATTCGGTTTCCCTTTCTTACGTTTAAGTTGCTCAAGCACACCCGCTTTCTCTTCTTCGTCCAGCGCGTAATAGACTTCTTTGCCAAGATCGATACGGTACAACGGTGGCATCGCGACATAAACGTGACCACCGCGAACCAGCGAGCGGAAATGGCGTACGAACAACGCACAAAGCAATGTCGCGATGTGTAGACCATCGGAGTCCGCATCCGCAAGGATACAGACCTTGCCGTAGCGCAACTGGCTCAGATCTTCGCTGTCAGGATCGATGCCGATCGCCACCGAGATATCATGCACTTCTTGCGAAGCGAGCACTTCATCGGAGGAGACTTCCCATGTATTAAGGATCTTACCCTTCAGTGGCATGATCGCCTGATATTCACGGTCACGAGCCTGTTTAGCAGAACCGCCTGCGGAATCCCCTTCGACCAGGAACAGTTCCGTACGACTCAAATCTTGCGCGGAGCAGTCAGCCAGTTTTCCGGGTAATGCCGGGCCGCTGGTCAGCTTTTTACGCACCACTTTTTTGGCCGCGCGCATACGGCGTTGAGCGCTGGAAATAGCCAGTTCTGCGAGTTGTTCCGCAATTTGAATATTCTGGTTCAGCCATAAACTGAAGGCATCTTTCACCACACCGGAAACAAAGGCTGCGCACTGGCGTGATGACAGGCGTTCTTTCGTTTGCCCAGCAAACTGCGGATCCTGCATTTTCACCGACAGCACGTAAGCGCAACGTTCCCAGATATCTTCCGCAGAGAGCTTCACGCCACGCGGCAGAATGTTGCGGTACTCGCAAAATTCACGCATTGCATCAAGCAACCCCTGACGCAGACCATTGACGTGGGTACCGCCTTGCATGGTTGGGATCAGGTTAACGTAGCTTTCTGTCAGCAGTTCACCGCCTTCTGGCAGCCATAACAGCGCCCAGTCAACTTGCTCAACATCGCCCGCGTAGTTTCCGACAAAGGGTGATTCCGGCAGTGTAGGCAGGCCGTTTACCGCTTCGCTCAAATAATCTTTCAGGCCATCCTGATAACACCAGCGCTGCTCGGTATTGTTCACTTTGTCAGTAAAAGTGATTTCAACACCCGGGCACAAAACCGCTTTGGCTTTCAGTAAATGGCTTAAACGGGAAACGGAAAAACGTGGGCTGTCGAAGAACGAAGCGTCAGGCCAGAAGTGAACGCTGGTGCCGGTATTACGTTTGCCGCAGGTCCCGACAACCGCCAGTTCCTGGACTTTATCGCCGTTTTCAAACGCGATGCTGTAAACCTGCGAATCACGGCGTACCGTCACTTCAACACGTTTTGACAAGGCGTTGACGACCGAAATACCCACGCCGTGCAAGCCACCAGAGAACTGGTAGTTTTTGTTGGAGAATTTACCGCCCGCGTGCAGACGACAAAGAATGAGTTCTACAGCCGGAACGCCCTCTTCCGGATGGATATCAACCGGCATGCCGCGCCCGTCATCAATGACTTCTAATGACTGATCGGCATGAAGAATAACATCAACACGCTTCGCATGGCCTGCCAGCGCCTCATCCACGCTGTTATCAATGACTTCCTGGCCCAAATGGTTTGGACGGGTGGTGTCTGTGTACATCCCGGGGCGGCGGCGAACAGGCTCAAGCCCGGTGAGTACCTCAATGGCATCGGCGTTATAACTGGATTGCGTCATGGTTTATTCGTTCAGATTGCGAAACAGGAATTCGACATCAAGCCTTTAATGCAGGCCAAGGAAGTCGACGATCTGTGTGAAATAATCTTCGAAGCCTACAAAGGCGTGATTGCCACCGGACTCTACCGTCTGCCGACAGGGGGTGTAGTACGCCACTGCCTGGCGGTAATCAAGCACTTCGTCACCCGTTTGTTGTAACAACCAGATGAGATCTGGCGATTCTAACGGGTCAACTTGCATGACTTTAAGATCGTAAATATGGCGTGACTCTAGCACATATTGCTGCCCGGTGTAGGGGTTCTCGTTCTTGCCAAGATAATCGACGAGCAATTCAAAAGGCCGTACCGCTGGGTTTACAACGACCGCCGGTAGCGTAAAACATTGCGACAGCCAAGTGGCGTAATAGCCCCCCAAAGAGGAGCCGACTATCCCCAACGGCTCACCGCCATGCTTGAGTACCAGCGACTCCAGCAACTCTGCCGCATCGGCAGGATACGGTGGAAGTTCCGGGATAATCATATTGATATGCGGATGATTCTGCGCAAGCCATGCCTGAAAGCTGGTGGCCTTAGCGGAACGCGGCGAACTATTGAAACCGTGTAAGTAAAGTAGCGTTGACATCAATACCCTTCTGAAGCGGTATCTGGGTTGAACACCGCACCTTTCAGGCGGCAAACCTCAGTAGTGACTTCGCCATTGGGATGGAGTTCCAGCCAACGCCAGCCTGGCTCAATGGTGTCGAGAGTGAAGTTGGAGCAATGCGGCTTAAATTGCACACATGTGGACGGCGTTGCCAGCATTCGTCTGCCATTCCAGTCCAGATCCAACTCCTGATGAATATGACCACACACCAGCGTTTTCACTTTCGGGAATTTTTGCAAAACGTCATCCAGTTCTGCGGCATTGCGCAGGCTATGTTGGTCCAGCCAACTACAACCCGCGGGTACAGGGTGATGATGCAGCAGTAATAGCGTATGCCGTTCAGGCGCACCGGCGAGCTTACGCTCCAGCCAGTCGAGCTGATAGTCGCTCAGTTCACCATGTGGGACGCCAAAGACCTGGCTGTCGAGCAGTAATATTTGCCAATTGTCTCCGAGGAAAACTTGTTTTGCCGGGGAGATCCCCGCTTCAAGCAACGAGCTAAACATCGCAGGTTGGAAATCGTGATTGCCTGGCAGCCAAACGCAGGGCGCAGGAATCTCCGCAATGCCCTCAACAAAATGCTGGTAGGCCTGCGCACTGTGATCCTGGGCTAAATCCCCAGTTGCAACGATAAGGTCATAATGACGCTGCTCGGCGAGGATGGCGGCAATAACAGCCTGATAGCTCATCCAGGTATTGATACCAAGCAGCGTTTCGTTCTTTCCAGAGAACAGGTGGGTATCTGTAATTTGCAAGATCCTGATCTGGCCCCCACCGGCCACAGGAAGATTTAACAGGCTTTCCAAATGGTGTCCTTAGGTTTCACCCTCACTAACAAACCGGAACCGCCATCGCTCCATGCGCCAAACAATATCGCAGCCAATCGGCTAGAAACTGATTAATTTGATGCTTTTCGTCACGTTGATGCAACTTTTTATTAGGATAATCATATCGTGCTTTGAAACGAAAGATCTGCTGACTTGAACACACTTCCGCGACCATCGCGTCATGATAAAGCCTGACCGACATCGATGGTAGGCTCCAGTAGCTGATCGCCGGGACTGTTTGTTCGATTTGTACAAGTGTCGTGTAACGAGTCGACTCAAGGATAGAGAGTCGATATTGAGCGCTAGTGACCTGATAAGTGACTTTTTCGCCCACTTCGTCGTTACGAGGAAGCAGGCGTCGTAGTTGTGCGAAATTGGTTTCGCACAGACGCATCATTTCAGGGAAGTCAGGTGTATAGCGCTTCATGTTTAGTTGTTCCACTCTTCTCTTAATTTCTCATGATGCAATTGCAGCCAAAGCAGTGCGATGACTGAAGCCGCGTTGTCGATTTTCCCTTCTTCTACTAACTGATAAGCCCGTTCCCGGCTCACGACATGAACACGAATATCTTCGTTTTCATCTGCCAGACCATGTATGCCCTTCGCGGTTGTTGCGTCGACTTCCCCAACAAGAATAGATAAACGCTCGCTGGTTCCACCGGGGCTTGCCAGGTAGTTGATGACCGGTTTAGTGCGACCGACAGTCACTCCTGCTTCTTCAACGGCTTCGCGGCGAGCAACGTCCTCGACACTCTCACCCTCTTCAATCATCCCCGCAACCAGTTCGAGCAACCACGGGCTGTCGCTGGTGTCATACGCGGCAATTCGAATCTGTTCGATTAAGACGACTTCGTCTCGCACAGGGTCATAGGGTAGCAGTACTGCAGCGTGCCCGCGTTCTAAAATTTCGCGACAAACTTCACCACTCATTTCGCCATTAAACAAGCGATGGCGGAATCGATAAAGATCCAGCGAAAAAAAACCACTATAAAGTGTTTCCCGTGCAATAATTTCAACATCGTTTTTGGCTAATGTGACGAGTTGATCGTTTTGCTTAGTCATAATGATTTCCTGATTTTAATGGTTATGAAATGGGCAATTTCAAGCCAGTTTGTCTGCCGTTTCATTTCCTATGTGATAGATTGATGAAAATTAAGGGTCAATGGCACATTACGCCAAGCGCCCCTGCTGGCGGACTCTGCTAAAATCGGCGATCATTTCCGGCTCTTGTCAGCGCTAACAAATTATTTCTGCTTCACAACAAGGAATGCAAATGAAGAAACTGCTCCCAATTCTTATCGGTCTGAGCCTAACGGGTTTCAGTGCCATGAGCCAGGCAGAAAACCTGATGCAGGTTTATCAGCAGGCACGTTTAAGCAACCCGGACTTGCGCAAATCCGCTGCTGACCGTGATGCCGCATTCGAAAAAATTAACGAAGCACGCAGCCCGTTACTGCCACAACTCGGCCTTGGTGCTGATTATGAATACACCAATGGTTTTAACGATTCGAATGGTATCGACTCCAGAGCGGCAAGTGCCTCTTTGCAATTGACGCAAACCATTTTTGATATGTCGAAATGGCGTGCATTGACCCTGCAAGAGAAATCAGCAGGTATTCAAGATGTCACTTATCAGACTGACCAACAAACCCTGATTCTGAATACTGCAACAGCCTATTTTAATGTGCTGAGCGCCATTGATGCACTGTCCTTCACAGAAGCACAGAAACAGGCTATTTATCGTCAATTAGATCAAACCACTCAGCGTTTTAACGTAGGCCTGGTAGCGATTACCGACGTACAGAACGCCCGTGCGCAATACGATAACGTATTGGCAAACGAAGTCACTGCACGAAACAATCTGGATAACGCGGTAGAAACGCTGCGCCAGGTGACGGGCAATTACTATCCGTCTTTGGCATCGCTGAATGTTGACGGCTTCAAAACCAACAAGCCTGATGGCGTGAATAATCTGCTGAAAGAAGCAGAAAAACGTAACCTGGCATTGCTGCAAGCACGCTTGTCTCAGGACCTGGCTCGCGAGCAAATTCGCTTCGCAGAAACTGGCCACATGCCAACTGTAGGCTTGACTGCATCGACTGGTGTTTCCAATACCACCTACAGCGGTTCTAAAACCAACAGCTCTCAGTTCGATGACAACGATAATGGCCAGAATAAAATCGGCCTGAACTTCTCCTTGCCGTTGTACACCGGTGGTTCGGTGAACTCTCAGGTGAAACAAGCGCAATACAACTTTGTTGGCGCGAGTGAGCAGCTTGAAAGCGCGCATCGTAGCGTAGTGCAAACCGTCCGCTCTTCGTTTAACAACGTGAATGCGTCCATCAGTACCATCAACGCCTATAAACAAGCGGTTGTGTCTGCACAAAGCTCTTTAGATGCAATGGAAGCGGGCTATTCCGTTGGTACTCGTACCATCGTTGATGTGTTGGATGCGACCACGACTCTGTACAACGCAAAACAACAGCTCTCCAGCGCTCGTTATAACTACCTGATCAACCAGCTGAATATTAAGTCAGCACTGGGTACGCTTAACGAACAGGATCTTGTTGCGTTGAATGCAACACTGGGTAAACCCGTATCAACGACTGCAGACAATGTCGCTCCAGAAACGCCAGACCAGAATGCTCGCGCAGATGGTTATTCAGCGGATACCGAAGCAACAACGGCTACTGCAACACCTGCTAAAGCGACTCCAGCTTCAGCAACCAGCAGCAAATCAGCTAACCCGTTCGGTAACTGATGACATTATTTGGGGGCGTGACGACACGCCCCCATCACAACTTGCGACATTGAACGTAAGGCAACGTAAAGATCGCCCTCCTGGTGCCCGTCATCGCTTTAATTTCAACCATTCATCCCCTATTCTAAGCACAATATTAGCTTCATTCCTTTGGGCTCAGGACAGATAAATGAAACGGACAAAAACCATAAACCACGCATCGTTCCGCAAAAGCTGGAACGCCCGCCATTTGACGCCGGTTGCATTGGCGGTTACCGCTGTGTTTATGCTTGCCGGTTGCGAACAAAATGACGAAACAGTCTCTATGTATCAAAACGCAGATGACTGTTCTCAAGCCAACCCAGGCAAAAGTGCCGAATGTACGACTTCCTACAACAACGCGCTGAAAGAAGCAGAACGTACTGCGCCTAAATATGCATCGCGTGAAGAATGTATTGCTGAATTTGGTGAAGGCCAATGTCAGCAAGCTCCTGCTCAGGCCAATATGGCAGGTGAACAAGCTCAGGCTCAACCTCAACAAAGCGGCAGCTTCTGGATGCCATTGATGGCCGGTTACATGATGGGCCGACTGATGGGCGGCGGCGCAGGCTTTGCGCAGCAACCTCTGTTTACCTCAAAGAATCCATCAAGCCCTGCTTACGGTAAATATGCCGATGCCAGTGGTAAGAGCTACGGCGCAGCTACGCCAGGCCGTACGACAACCGTACCAAAAACAGCTATGGCACCTAAACCTGCGACTACCAGCACTGTGACACGCGGCGGTTTCGGTGACTCTGTAGCTAAACAATCGACTATGCAGCGCAGCAACAGCGCAACAGGTTCTTCTCGTTCCATGGGTGGCTAATAAATTATGGAAAGAATTGCGATTACTGAGCGCCCGGATTGGCGCGAGAAAGCCACAGAATACGGTTTCAATTTTCACACCATGTATGGCGAACCTTACTGGTGTGAAGACGCTTATTACAAGCTAACGCTTCCGCAGGTTGAGCGGCTGGAAGAAGTCACTGCTGAATTGCATCAGATGTGCCTGAAGGTTGTCGAAAAAGTGGTGAGCAGTGATGAGCTGTTAGCTAAATTTCGCATTCCTAAACACACCTGGGAATTTGTGCGTCAATCATGGCGTACCCAGCAGCCGTCGCTTTACTCACGCCTGGATATTGCATGGGATGGCATTGGCGAACCAAAGTTGCTGGAAAACAATGCCGACACGCCAACCTCTTTATATGAAGCAGCGTTCTTCCAGTGGATTTGGCTCGAAGATCAGATCCAGTCTGGAAATCTGCCAGCAGAAAGCGACCAGTTCAACAGCCTTCAAGAGAAGATCATCGAACGTTTTGCCGAGCTGAAGCAGCAACACGGCTTCAACCTGGTGCATTTCGCTTGCTGTCAGGACACGGAAGAAGATCGTGGCACGGTTCAGTATCTACAGGATTGTGCCGCAGAAGCAGAAGTGGCCAGCGAGTTCGTATACATGGAAGATATCGGTCTGGGCGAGAAAGGCCAGTTTACCGATCTGCAGGATCAGGTGATAAGCAACCTGTTCAAACTGTATCCGTGGGAATTTATGCTGCGTGAGATGTTCTCCACCAAGCTGGAAGATGCTGGCGTACGTTGGCTGGAGCCGGCCTGGAAAAGTATCATATCTAACAAAGCGTTGCTGCCAATGCTGTGGGAAATGTTCCCGGATCATCCAAACTTGCTGCCTGCTTATTTCGCCGAAGATAGCTATCCGCCGATGGATAAGTATGTAGTGAAGCCAATCTTCTCGCGTGAAGGTGCGAATGTGAAGATCATCGAAAATGGCCAGGAAATTGCGCGTGTCGATGGCCCTTACGGCGAAGAAGGCATGATCGTCCAACAGTTCTATCAGCTGCCAAAATTTGGTGACAGCTACGTGGTGCTCGGAAGCTGGCTTATCAACGATCAACCCGCAGGCATTGGTATTCGTGAAGATCGCGAGTTAATTACTCAGGAT
Source organism: Buttiauxella sp. A111 (assembly GCF_014189855.1). Taxonomy (GTDB): domain Bacteria; phylum Pseudomonadota; class Gammaproteobacteria; order Enterobacterales; family Enterobacteriaceae; genus Buttiauxella; species Buttiauxella selenatireducens. The sequence goes on along the minus strand of NZ_BJFN01000007.1, from coordinate 3,545 downwards.
CTTTCACGCTTCTACCCGCATGTGTTTGTAGAATAATCGTTTCTCCTTCTCCTGGGGGAGAAGGTTGGGATGAGGGCGAATTGATATCGAATCCACCCTCACCCTGGCCCTCTCCCTGAGGGAGAGGGAACTGATCGAGGTTCTTCCTCAGGAAGAGGGGGAAAACAATAATTAGCCGATTTGCACCGAAAGCATACTCAACGACCCCATTTCTATACCGTCTACCGGTAATGTAATCGGCTCTTTGCCATCCCACACCCCCAGAACATACAGCAACGGTAGATAGTGATCCGGTGTTGGGTTAGATAACGAACCACCTTCGTGTTGTAAATAGTTTACCAGCGGGTGATCTGCAACCGGCCCAAGCCATGTGAGGTTGTCTTTAACATATTGGTTAAACGACTCAGCCCATGGATATGGCGTGTTTTCACCGTGCCAGCGGGCGGTACGCAGGTTATGGACCACATTACCGCTGGCAATCAGCATGATGCCCTGATCGCGCAATGCAGCAAGCTTACGTCCCATTTCAAAGTGCCAGGCTGCCGGTTTGGTGCTGTCGATACTGAGCTGTACCATTGGGATATCAGCATTCGGGTACATCTTGATCAATACGCCCCAGGAGCCATGGTCAAATCCCCAGGCTTCTTTATCTTGCATCACCGGAACAGGTGCCAGCAGATCCACCAATTGCTGAGCCAGTTCAGGTGAACCCGGTGCCGGGTAATGAGTATCGTAAAGCGCCTGTGGGAAACCACCAAAGTCATGAATCGTTTTTGGTGTTTCCATCGCCGTAACACCCGTGCCTTTGGTGAACCAGTGCGCAGATACCACCACAATGGCTTTTGGTCGCGGTAAGGTCTCTCCCAAATGACGCCAGGCTTGGGTATAGTGATTATCTTCCAGCACGTTCATTGGGCTACCGTGTCCGAGGAACAGCGCAGGCATTCGTTGAGTTGTCATGGTGGTGTCCTTTAGCGGGATATTCAGTTTATGCACACCACATTACGCGCTTTTGCAGCATGAAGAACTCAGATAAGCATGATGAAGATCTTCAGGAAATTTGAATGTAAGCGATGTGTAAAGCTTCCCATCTGGCTCTCGATTTTTATCACGTCGCCCATTAATATAAATGAGAATCATTATCAAAAGGAGCAATGAATGTCAGTACCCTTGATTCTGACCCTGTTAGCAGGGGGAGCCACTTTTATTGGTGCTTTTCTTGGCGTTATCGGCCAGAAACCATCGAACCGTGTACTGGCATTTTCTCTCGGTTTTGCAGCAGGAATTATGCTGCTTATCTCGTTAATGGAGATGCTACCCGCAGCACTTCATACCGAAGGGATGTCGCCAGTATTAGGTTACGGAATGTTCATGTTGGGCTTGTTGGGCTATTTCGCTCTTGATCGCGCCCTGCCCCATGCACATCCGCAAGATTTGATGGACAGCAAACCGCAGCCTCGGAATTTACGGCGCACCGCGTTACTGCTGACTCTCGGTATTAGTTTGCATAACTTCCCGGAAGGGGTCGCAACCTTTGTAACTGCCAGCAGTAATCTGGAATTAGGGATGGGTATTGCCCTCGCCGTAGCACTGCACAACATTCCGGAAGGATTAGCGGTTGCAGGCCCGGTGTATGCCGCAACGGGTTCGAAACGCAAAGCGATTTTCTGGGCAGGGATTTCGGGGCTCGCAGAAATTCTCGGTGGTGTGTTAGCCTGGCTGATTCTCGGCTCAATGGTTTCGCCGGTCGTCATGGCGGCGATTATGGCTGCTGTCGCGGGGATTATGGTGGCGCTATCTGTCGATGAACTGATGCCGCTCGCCAAAGAGATTGATCCTCACAATAACCCGAGCTATGGCGTGCTTTGCGGTATGGCTGTGATGGGGTTTAGTCTGACGTTGCTACAAACAAACGGAATTGGATAATAACTCATCATACTTCAAGTTGCAGGGGTGTTGGCTGCATTCATTCACCCCAGTCACTTACTTGAGTAAGCTCCTGGGGATTCATTCTTTTGCCGCCTACCTGCAACTCGAATTATTTCGAGTTCAAGCGGCATGGAAACATTAAAAACGAGTCTTAGCTGGCTTTGCGTTCGTGAGTCTGGCGATATTCCACCAGATCTTCAATTGTCACTATAGCCATGTTGTGTTCGCGAGCAAAAGTGATGCACTCCGGCGCGCGCGCCATGGTGCCATCATCATTGGTCAATTCACACAAAACACCCGCAGGTTTGAAGCCCGCAAGTGATACCAAATCGATAGTTGCTTCGGTGTGGCCACCACGGGTAAGCACGCCACCCGGTTGAGCGCGCAACGGGAATACGTGGCCCGGGCGGTTCAGGTCACTTGGTTTTGCGCCATCAGCAATCGCGGCACGCACCGTGGTAATACGGTCTGCGGCAGAAACGCCAGTGGTAACACCACTCGCGGCTTCGATAGTGACAGTAAACCCGGTGCCATAAGCACTGGTGTTGTTCTCAACCATCATTGGCAAATCAAGTTGTTTACGGCGTTCTTCAGTCAGGCACAGGCAAACAATCCCGCTACCGTGGCGAATGGTCAGAGCCATTTGCTCAACGGTCATGGTTTCCGCAGGGAAAATCATGTCACCTTCGTTCTCGCGATCTTCATCGTCAAGAACCATTACCCCGCGGCCTTCACGCAGTGCTTCAAGAGCATGTTCCACGCGCTGTGTAGGGGTGCCAAATGCAGAAAGGAGCGTCTGATTCATGGTAAAAAAACCTCATTAAAATTATGGTTACCAGAATCAGGGCAGTCTTAGGAGCTAAAAAAATAACGTGAGCAAGCTTATTAAAGCTTGTGCTTAGTCGTTACTCTCTCCCATCCGGACTATAACCGTCGGCTCCGGAATTACACCGGATCTGCTGACCTCCAGATTACTCTGGAGCGCTCGCGGGCTTTCAGCGTTCGCTGATTTACCGCCGGTGGGGAGTTACACCCCGCCCTGAGAATAAGCAGACTTACTATAACGCCGATGATTTTCTCTGGCAACGCCAAACCTAATAACATTTCGGGTTTCTAAGGAGTCTCACAGGCATTACAATTAGTGTTAATCGCGTAAGACAATCCCGTAAGATTATGGAAGCCACTATGATTGACCCGAAAAAAATTGAACAGATTGCTCGCCAGGTCCACGAGTCAATGCCGAAAGGGATTCGTGAGTTCGGGGATGATGTCGAGAAAAAAGTACGTCAGGTTTTACAGGCTCAGTTAACCCGTCTGGATTTGGTTAGCCGTGAAGAGTTTGATGTGCAGACTCAAGTGCTGTTACGCACCCGTGAAAAACTGGCTTTACTGGAACAGCGTTTAACCGAGCTGGAAAATCGTAACGCCCAGGCACCTGAAGTTACGCCGCCAACAGAACCGCAGATGTAAAAAAACGCCCCAAATTTGGGTAATGCCAGTCAGTTAAGCAACTGACTGGCATTTTTGTTCCTGGCTTTACCATATTTATGTGGCCTTTCCTTCACCACCCTCGGGAAGGCTCTTTCTCTTCTTATCGGTAACTTCACCATCTGCGC
>NZ_BJFN01000006.1 GCF_014189855.1 Buttiauxella sp. A111 | reverse complement strand
ATCTGAGATATCAATCCTGCGAGTGCCCACACAGATTGTCTGATAAATTGTTAAAGAGCAGTGAGTTACGCGCTTTCGCTTGCTAACTCGAGGTGGCGTATATTACGCTTTCCTCTTTCAGAGTCAACCCTTAATTTCAGGATATTTGACTCTCATCGCCGCCGTTACTCTGTGATGTTGTTCACATGTTCCGTGTCGATGGAGGCGCATTATAGGGAGTTATCCTGAGGCTGCAACCCTAAATTTGCACTAATTTGACTGACTGCTGCAATCCCCAGCAAAACCCCGCCTTATACGCAGTTGTGCACAAAGTTATCCACAAAATTGATCGACTCCCCTTGATATACACACCATGAGGTTAGTAATACCTTCATTAGCAGTATGAGAACATCCCCAATAAGACGCGTTTTTCTGAAGACCAGCTCATCAGTATCCGCCACGAAGCCGGGCCTGGCGTTCCTGCCCGTGAGATCTACCGGAAGTATGTCATCTCCAACTATCCCTTCTATATATAGAAGGCGAAGAAGATTCACGGCATGGAGAGCAAGGCTTTTGATGGCGACGGCATTTTGTGGAAATGTATCCGGCCTCTCGCGAGTGAGATGTTGTTACAGCCAAGCCACGATGGAATCAGCAAGCATCGCTTCCTTAAGAGCACACTTCTGGCGTTCAGTACTACCCGCTTTCAGCCAGTGTCGATTCGTAGTTATGTTATCCGCTTAAACACAGCAAACATGTAAAACACATGCGGGTCGGTATGCCTATATAAATGTACGCTGCACGATGATGTCATCGTCGTCCCGTTCGAGGAGATTCAAAGACACTGCGTTACTGGGCACAACGTGGCGTCACCAATGCCCTCTTCCATTCTGGAAAATTCAACCCCAACCCCGAAAGTTGGAACAACATTCAGTTGGGTGAAAATGTGATGGTGGGCTGTGGGAATAGGATGCAGACAGGATGTATCTGCAACCAGTAGCAGGAAACATGATGACGAGGGCGATAGATTAAGCCAACTACCAGGATGACTTTGCTTTTACTTGAGCAAGCAGTTCCGTTTTATCCAGGTCAGATAACTTCACCCAACTTAATGTAAGTTCTGCCAGTTGATCATCTACCATATAGAAGTAAGCAAGTGGGACTTCCAGAGCTGTAGCAAGCTGCTGTGCGATCTCAATATTGGCCTGATGCACACCCTTTTCATAGCGATTGATGCGCGTGCTCGCAACGAACTCGTCTATCCCAGCAAGAATGCCAAGACTCTTTTGTGACAGCCCTTTCGAAAGACGTGCAGCTTTTAGGCGCTGGCAGAAGATATCGGGGTAATTAATAGAAGTTTTCATAGCTACGATAGTCGTAGCTTTATAGCGTAGCAGATACTACGAGTAACGTAGTTTTTGTATTAAATAGAGTGGTAACACAGATGGCTAACGGGCTAGATCTAAAACTTCTTCTTTAATCTGCAAAGATGATCGGCTAAAGAGCAAAAGCATTTCTGCCAATTGATCATCAGCATAGAAATAGGCAAGCGGTACATCTAATACTTCAGCCAAATACTGAGCCGTTTGTATATCAGCTTCATGAATCCCAAGCTCATACCGATTGATGCGAGCGCTCGCAACAAACTCATCTATACCTGCCAAAATCCCAAGGTTTCTTTGTGAAAGACCAGACGCAAGCCGGGAAGCTTTGAGCCTTTTGCAGAAAATTTCACGATAATTTGTTGTTGTTCGTATAACTACGATATTCGTAGTTTTCATTTAGACACAAAACTACGAATAACGTAGCATTGATTTGTGACAGTTCTATTTACAAGTAGTAGTTAGGAGGGAATCATGACAAACGGCTGGCATCAGGCAGATATCATCGCGGGTTTACATAAAAAGGGTACTTCCCTTGCAGCGCTTTCAAGAAGTGCTGGTTTGAGTTCATCAACACTGGCTAATGCACTTATACGGCCCTGGCCAAAAGGTGAGTTTTTGATTGCTGAGGCTTTAGGGGTACATCCGAGTGAAATTTGGCCTGGTAGATATTTTGGGGTTGATGGGGAAATTTTTGAGCGTAAGAATTTAATCCGAAAGGCTAGAGAGTAACTAAATGAAGTAATTCACGTTAAAATTAAAAAATAGCAAAGATAATTTACCTTCAATATGAAATCATGTTCACAACAGCAAATATCCTTATTAAGGATACTTGCCAAAAGGATAAAAAAAGACCATTGTAGTTTACAAAACCATAATTAAAATTCTACCATTTACTCAGAGTAAGCAAAGCGTGATAACTCACTAAAACCTAACAACTATAAACATTATAAAAATGTAGCTATAATTGTCAGCATTCAAGTATTACTTAGCTCTGTTAGTCACACCAAATGGTATATGTACAGAAGGAAGTACAGACGCAGAAGCATCAGAATGAAGGCGTTGATCATAAAAAACATGTGCGTCTTCATTATGCCAAGAATTTTACTCTTTTCCACTCCTCCCATAAAGAATGCCTCATTCACATTTATCCCCCAAGAACGCATGGTATTAATGACACGTTTGTGCGAAGGAGCATTTCTAGCGCTAACTATTGATATACGTAATATCCTTTGATATGAGGGATCTTTTTCCTCCATCTCCTCCTCCATTTTCTGAATGTCAGATATACGTTTTAAAAACTCTTTTAAAGGACCTGGATTATGTGAAACATTTACTTTTGATTCTTCATGGTGATGAAAATCTGCTAGAATGCGATTTTCTTGAAATATTGCTTCAGCTTCATCGTCAGCAATAACTCCATCGAAGTCAAAAGCAATTCTCAATTCGCGGTCTAGAACATCGTCCTTTATATTTCCTTTCAAGATCTGCCCAGCATGGTAACCTGCCATTACAGCTTGATTAACATCCTGTGAATTTGCAGAAAGGAACAACTCTATATCTAAAGCTGGTATATATTTATGGGGCGTTCACCCTTGCAAGAAAAGCGCTCGTGTTATACTTAAACCATAGCTTTCTATAGAGTTCATAACGCGCAGGCCGGTATCAGGATCATTTCGCGATAATAATATAACTTCGACCGGGGGGCTTGTTGGATTAATATTATTTAGGCTTAACAACCTTCTGATAAATGGGAATGCCCCCCTTTACTTAACAATACATCTTGATTTTCTCTCTGAAATTTTCGATATTCCTCTTCTCCCTTTTTTCTAAATATTTCATCCGACTCCTCGAGATCAAAAAGAGCACTGGAAGCTAAACCCATTACTAATCGAGAGGACAAATCATAAGGCATTTCTACTTTCCCTTGTATAATACAAGTGAGGATAAAAATTAGCCGTACTAAATCAAAGATGTGAGAACATTCACGGAAAAAAATTACAAAAAAAGCCGCTCGTGAGCGACTTAATTTGCATATCAAATGGTGCGAAGGCCGGACTCGCCAAATCAACATAACCATCTGAATTACATAAATATTAAATCATTTAAACCTTCTTTATATACTCACTTGTATACTCAATTGATTTTAGTTTGCTATGATTATAAATCAATGAGTTAGAGCAATGTGTATAGTCTCAGTTTTGAGCCATTTTTACCAGCAGGAAGCAACTCAAACTCTCCGCTTCAACGAGGCTTAGCTAACATCCCCGGATAGTGTTTCGCAATAATGTCATTCATCCTTTCTATCAACTCCAAACGCTTGAACGTCAGATGGGCTGTTCCCTTTTGAAAGTAACGAATACTGAAGAACTCATCCTCGTACATATCCTTAGCAGGGTTATCCCGAATATGTTCCATCAACCGGGTAGAAATATCACCACGGTTGTCGGGAATCGGTTTGCCATCGAGTAAAAACAGCATCCGCCCCAGATCCGCCAGTTGATCCCGCCTCCAGCCCCAGTTCAGACTAAATCCCCAGCGGTTATGCGTCACCAGATTGTTAATGATGATCTTCTTACCAAAGCTACAAGGGCTATTGGTCTTATAATCCCATGACAGACCTTTGAACACATTGATGATCCCACGCTCAAATACATCCATTTTATTCAGATGTAACTGCTCAAAAGTACTGAGTATATTCGCCTCGCTGATGGCAGGTAGATCGCCCTCCTCCAGGTTCTTATGCCATTGGTCGCGCGCCTGAGCATCCATCAATGCCATCATGCCAGACTTCAACATCAAATCACGCCAGATACTACGGTCAATATTGCGGGTGACAGCAGGGAGCGCTTTATCCACCGTTTCAGTCAGCCAACTATCGTAGCGGTGCCCGGCTTTCATCGCCCAGTCTTGCGCCGTACCACCGCCAACTTCTGAGGTTAATAGTGAAATGGCATCAAGCTGCTATATGAGCTGTTCAATTTGCAGCAGTGCTGCATCGCGGCCAGAAACTACTCGTTCGATACTGGTCGAACAGATGAGTTCATTGTGTTCCGTTAATACATCGGGTTCTGTTTGCATCGTCAATCATCCATAAAAGCAAACACGCCTGCCGGAAATGGCAGGCGCATTATGCGATGAATAAATAAGGTGGGAACTTCAGAGGTAAAAATCAGGAATGGTGCTCGAAGAATTTAAATATTCATTAATCCGGTAGCTCGCCTGGCCCTGAGAATATCGATAGCGGTTAGGAAGGGTGTCTGCTCTTGCCATGTAAACCCTTTGCGGTCAGTGCGTATCAGTTCATAACGTTCAACCAGAAAATTCACCGCATCAGCCAGTGTTATTCCTGCTTCGATATGTTCCTGGATGGCTGAATCATCATGGAATGGTGTGTCGTTGAGCGTAAGGCCGTAATGATGCTCAAGCAGATAGGTTAATAGTTGCTGCCAGATCTGCACGGGCGACAGGCGTGACGCAACCGGCACCGTGACCGGTACAGTTGAAATATACATGAGTTGAATCCCTGATAAAGGAAGAGGAAGTTGTTATCTGGTTACAGCTGACTGGGGATAAATAGCAATATAAACGTAGCCATGAGAGCCGAGAGTGTCAGCTTCGCAGGTGAGTCCGTTATGATGCAGACTGACGCAGTGCTGGCTGCGGGAATTAAGTTCTCCAGTGGTCAGCATTCTTTCCAGCTGTTTCATCATCAGTGGAAACGCCTGATCCAAACGCAATGCTTCATCGTCACTGAATGAGCCATTAAACCCAGCTCGGTCAGCCAGAAAGTAGAGACGGTTGCCTTCCTGAACCAGGCGAGCGCCGAAGCATGGCGTGATATTACGTATTAATCCCCACTGAAGGCAGAATGCGCTCTCCGCCGATGTGCCGGATAAGGTGGTCGACTGCATTAACATATTCCTTAATGACTGAGAGAGGTGATTAATTCATCGTCACGCTGCGAAGGATGGCATATGGGCCTGCCCGGTCCTGACGACGCTCAACAAAAACAGCGAGTACGCCGCTGATATTCTGAACTTCACGTCCGTAGTAATGGCAGACACTGCCATGCCACTGGTAGTGACCTGTACAGAAGGCAGATAACCGGGATTCGGGATGCTGACGATAAATATGCATCGCCTGGCGTTTACTGATGATTTTCATTCTGCACCTCACAACCAGCCACATTCAGCAAAAGACACCACTTCGTTCCCGACCACGAGATGATCCAGCACCCGCACTTCCACCAGTGCCAGCGCTTTCGCGATCCGCTGAGTAACATGTTTATCCTGCTGACTGATTTCTGTTGTACCTGAAGGATGGTTATGGGCCAGAATGACCGCAGCGGCGTTGTGCTTCAGGGCTGACTTCACCACTTCACGGGGATGCACTTCGGTATGGCTGAGAGTGCCGGTAAAGAGTGCTTCGCGCCCCAAAAGGCAGTGCTGGTTATCGAGATACATCACGATAAAGACTTCCCGCTCCAGGTGAGCCATCTGCAGTTGTAGCCAGGTTTTGGTGAAGCTGGTGGAGGTAAAAGACTCACTCGGCTGACGCTGATACTTTTCCAGCAGTCGTAACGCCCGACGGATAACGCGTTGCTCATTTGGTAGTAATACCGGGGATAAATTGAGTGCGGACATAATTACTCCTTAAAACAAAAGCCCCGCCGGATTAGTGGCAGGGCATGAAGAGATGGAAGGTAAAAAGGTTCATGAAGTAAGCTGCAGCATATTCTCAGCCATCACCCACAGAGCGCGGTTAAGCTTCACATCACCGTCGATACCTTTTACGGCACGGGTATGGGCACGTTTGCCTTTGGTCGTTCGCCCCGACAAACCACCTTTAATCAGGTTTTCCTGAATACGCTGGTAAGTGGTCCATAAATCGTTACTCTCATCCTGCCAGCGGCGTGGGGAAAGAATTTGTGATTCGGTTACCGGCTGATGTTCTTCACCAAAGCGATACGTCAATGCTGCTTTTGCCATCGCCTGCTGGGCTGGTGGAGGTAGCATTAGCGATTGCATGGCATCGCGCTTCTCCTCCACCCGGTCAAATATCCCCAGTACCTCGTAAGCACCTTCGATAACCTTCTCCACTATGTTGCCTTTGTGTGGCACACGCACTTCGCCGAAAGACTCGCCACATATCAATCCGTTCTGACAAACAGCACGAAACAAGCCCGGCAGCATCTGATAAGAACTAGAACCATCATGGCTGTTCAGCAGGATGATTTCCGGGACCTGTTTGCCAGTAATCTGGCCTTCACGCCGCAGACGCAACATATGTTTTGTGTGCTCGCGCTTGCTGGGATCGCGAACGCGGGTCTGACAAGCAAAAAATGGCTGGAACCCTTCGCGTTGCAGGTTATCCAGTAGGGTAATGGTTGGAATATAGGTATAGCGGTCACTACGGGATTCATGTTTCTCCTCGCTAAAAACACTGGGTACATAATGCGCGAGTTCATCGTGTGTCAATGGACGGTCGCGGCGAACCAGATTGACCACACTAAAGCGGCTGGCTAATTTCATGGTTATTTCCTGTATTTGAGACAAAAGAAAACGCCCTGCTCGAATGAGCAGGGCGCTGGTGGTGTATTACTGATGTTTTAAGCATTGTGGGTAAGACTTACGGAAGTGCAAATTTCGGCACACAGCCGTTATCGCCAAATTCAGGAAGAACATTGGCAGCGCCGTTGAGCGTGAACGTTGCTGCTTTTGCGCTGGTTCCCGAGACAATAACGCGCTTGCCGCTACGTAATTTATTCCATGCCCACATCACATTGTCTGAACCCCCATGGGATTCGCTTTCGCTGATATTCGCTTCTTCTTCGTTATCAATTTTCATGGTCAGCTTCTGGCCATCATCCATGCTGACCTGATGGCCGTTTACATCAGTGAAGATAATGGTTACCGCCTGTGAACCGGTACTTTCGCAGGCGAGGTATAACTGTGACTGCCCCTTACCGAGGATGGTGTATTCAGCGGTGCCCTGAGCGTAGCCGCTTGTCCAGGCATCCTGGCTACCAAATGCCATTGCCTGGGCGGATAAAAGAAGAACGAGAGCAAGGGGTATGCAAGGTTTTAGTGTCATAGTTTTAGTCCGTTAAATGGGTGAGGAAGGGAAACACTGCTGATAAGGCGTTTATTTCATTCGCTGATAGTGAAGGTTCCCTTGTTGGTAAATACACGTGCTTCAACGAAGCTGCAGTTAATTCCTTTTTGCTGGAGCGGGTTGCCGAAATGCCACGTCAGGCCATCGGCAAACTTCATGGTAGTGGGGGTAAATCCCTCCTTTTTGGGCACCCAGCCTTCAACCGTAATGCCCTGATAGGTGACCGTTCCTTTTGCCAACAGCAGGCATCTGCCCCGGTTTACGTCAATGTTCTTGATCTGGATGTTGTCAGTCCTGGCGATAACAGTGACAAGCAGCTCGAAACCACTCTTCTGGACATCGAGTTTAATAACATCATTTTCAGTCGCTCCGGCAGGCAAAGACACCGTTGCCAGTAGTGCCATGGCGGCGGTGACAGGATAAATTTTTTTCATCTGAGTCCTTAAAACGCGATCAACCCTACGATTCATCGCATTGATTTTTAATAAATAAAATTTCAAGCAAAGCAATCCCTGAGAGATTCTATAACCTGATATTAATAGTGGATAATGAATAAACCCGATCGGTTCGATCGACAAAATAGATCGTAATTCAGCAAAATTGCTTGTTGATGGTATTAACCGAAAAAGAACGACCAGACGCTATGAGCAGCTCGAGCCACGGTATGAGTTACGGCGTGAAGAGCATTGCGGGCAACCTGAGGCATAGGTATCAGGTCAATGACGTGATCAACGGTATCCGCCACGAGTTCTGCGAAGCTGTCGCGGGCGGTGCTGGTGGTATAGTGCGTGCGGTAAGCACTGTGAAGATGAGGTACTAGTGGGCTGCGGGCCTGCTTTGGGAGCCGGGTGATCATGGCCTCCACCACTTTTGCCAGTTGATAACGGCCTTTGACCGAGATCGGCAGAATCTCGTCAGCCGCCACGGGAAGCTGACGGGCCACGGCCTGACGTTTCAGTACAATATGCTCCGCCTGTCGCGCAGAAGGCTGCGCCGATGCCCGGTTCCACAGCTCGGCTGGCTCAGTCTTATCCACCTGGTTGAGCAGCCACAGGACAGGAGGCAACGAGCCGCAGTACTGTGCAAATACATCTTCATAGAACTGCTCTTCAGCCGCATAAGCACGGTCATCGGCCTTAAGCACCCAGATAACCATATCAAGCTCAGGCATAAGTTCGCGGTAAAGCTTCCGGTACTCACCGTCACGGCACTGACTTTCCCCTACGCCGGGCAAATCGATGAGCGTCAGGTAGTGAGAGCCCAAACGCAGCCGGATGCGCTGAGGTTTTCGGGTACAGGATTCTACGGCATTGACGGCGCAGACTTCACTGCGAAACAGCGCGTTGCACAGGCTGCTCTTCCCGACGCCCGTTTTGCCCATGATGCCGATAACCGGTTCATAGGTAACAAGCTTGTTAAGCTCGCTTAAAAGGGACTGACGTAGTGAACGTGGATAGCGCCGCAGATGGCGGCGGATAAGGGCATAACCCGATGGATTTTTCATGGTGGCTTCCAGATAGCAAAAAGGCCATCCGGAGTGGATGGCCTGTTGAGGTGAAACGGGAGGGAATTCATTAAGGTGATATATAACTGAGAAAAGTTTAGACGTACTGCGCAGCGGTCATTTAATGCATTTGATGGATTAGAGCTGAGGGGCTGCTATGTGTCAGAAGCGGACCTTGCTTACATTATGGGGGGCAGCTCAGTGCTATGATTGGCATTGCTCAGTCTGGACTGAGTCTCCACAAGGTAATACTTGCCAAAAAGTATAGTTCCCCTAACCGCAGGGTCTTGTTATTGGCAGGGCCTCCATAACAATTTCCAGGGCGCTCCGTTCCTCTTATGAAAATCGACTACGTCTATCTGCATCAATACCGAAACTTCGCTGAAGCACACATCAATCTAGCCAAGAACAGCTTGGTGATTGGAAGCAACGATGTTGGTAAAACCAATATGATTCATGCGTTGCGACTTTTGCTCGACAAGAGTTTGTCAGAGGCTGATATCGAGCCGACGGCACGTGACTTCCATTGTGGGCAAAATGGCATACAGGCCAATTACTTTATGATTCGAGTTGCGTTCTCAGAAGTAACTCAGGACGCCGTTCTTTCCCAACTCAAGGGCTTTGTTAGTGCTACAGGCCACTTCTTTCTTGAATTTAGGGCCACCAGGGCGAACCATAGCTATGAGATCGCTGCAGGCTATGACCTCTCTGCAATGGAGGTTATTCCTAGTCGTCATTACCTAAAGCACCTTCATCTGAAGTACATCCACTCTCAGCGGGACCTTGTACGATACATCCGTTCAGAGAAGCGGCATCTTTTGCGTCTTGCGCAGGAATCACGCGATGATGCCCAAGTGGATGCCGATGCCATACAGCTACAGACACTTGCTGGGCTGCTGGAATCCATAAACTCTGGCGTGAAGAACCTGCACTATGTTGCAGAGGCAACCAGAGACCTAAACGATGAATTGCAGGCTCTCTCACACCATCACATGGGATACAACGTTTCACTGGATACCGGAGCAATAGGTATCGAGCAGTTCATCGAGCAGTTGGAGCTGGGAGCCAGCACCAATGGTTCTCGTGTAATGCTCGGGGGTGATGGCCGCAATAATCAAATCCTGCTGGCTTTGTGGAAAGCAAAAAGTGTGCTTGAGCATGACCAAGACAGCGAGGTGGTGATCTATTGCGTCGAAGAGCCCGAAGCACATCTGCACCCCCACCAACAGCGCAAACTAGCAAGCTATCTCATCAGCGCGTTACCAGGTCAAACCATAGTTACCACACATTCTCCACAGATTGCTGCAAGCTACCACCCCAACTCGATTATTCGCCTATTGCGTAGCAACGGAGCGTCCCGAGCGGCAAGTCAAGGTTGCTCTGATTGCATCAATAGCGCATGGACAGGGCTTGGCTACAGAATAAGCATTCTTCCCGCGGAGGCGTTTTTCTCCTCAGCAGTCATGTTAGTTGAAGGACCTTCAGAAATGCTGTTCTATGCAGCACTAGCACGTGCTCATGATTACGATCTTGATCAGAGCAATGTATCATTGTTGTCTGTTGATGGTGTGGCGTTTGAGGTTTATAAACGCGTACTAGACGCTTTGGAGATCCCATGGGCTGTGCGAACCGATAATGACATCTCAAATATTCTGATCGGCCCTCGAGGCGCGCAAGAGGTGCATCGTAACCTCGCGGGTATGAACCGTGCTCTATCACTAGCTGGTATGCCTCCTCAGCTACACCGTTCTCAACCATATGATCATGCTGCATCGTTGGCTGACGGCACCTGGCAAGCAGTCAGTACCTCCGTCGCCCCCCACGGCATCTTCCTTTCGAAAATTGATCTGGAAAATGACATTGCTGTCGAACTCCCGGCCCTGTTGAACGGGTTTAAAGGTCATGAATTAATTCAAGCGATCGCTTACATGCAAGGCAAAAAAGCCATTCGCATGCAGGAGTTCGTTGAGCACTGCGGGCCCCAGCTCAGAGTTCAAATTAATGGACATCTGTTAAAACCGTTACTCTATTGCATCCAAGCTGCAGCGCAGGTTTAATTATGGCCACCTTCACGCCAAGTGCAGAACAAAACCAAGCTATTCAATACAAGAGCAACATGGTTATCACCGCCCGTCCCGGCAGTGGAAAAACCAGCGTTCTTTCATGCAAGGTTCGGAATATGATCTCTGAGCTACGTCCCCACCAAGGCATCATTGCCATTTCCTTCACAAACAAAGCGAGCAATGAACTGGAGCGCCGCTGCAGAGCCGACGCTTTCGACGTGAAGAGTTCTTTCTTTGGCACTATCGACGATTTTTGTCTTCGAGAGATCATCTTTCCATTTGGGCGGCAGTTGATGTCTGTAGCCGCTGAGATCAAAACTGCCAAGATCAGGGAATTGCCCGACTCGGTGACTCGCATGCTGCCGTTAACGCCGCTTAAGGATGGTAGCGTTGCCAACACAATCAATTTTCTGCCGTTCATACAGCAGGCACTGGCCTTAGGTTTCGTCCCCTTAGAGGCAGTAGGTATGCTTGCCCATTACGTGGTCGAACGGTCATTTGCCTGCCAGAAATACCTCGTGGCACGTTATCGAGCAGTCTATATTGATGAATATCAGGACAGTGGGTACTTTCAGCATCAGCTATTTCAAAAGTTGAAGGAATTTGGTTTGACAGCTGTTGCAGTCGGCGACAATGACCAATCTATTTATGCATTTGCTCAAAAATCAGACAAATATCTACTAGCACTCACTGCTCAAGGAAGCGGCTTTGAGCATTTTTCTATCACTACTAATTTCCGCTGTCATCCATCCATCAATGATTTTGCACTTCGTTTGCTCAACCCAAACCATCCAATCACGCCAACGGACGATATGCGGGTGTTAATCAAGACGATCAATGGTGACCAACGTACTATGAGTCTCTGGTTAGAAACCGCCATACCTCATCTTATGGATCATTATCAAATCGCATCGGCGGAAAGAGTGGCCATTCTGTGTCGACATCAGCATTCGGCGAAGTTGATTGCTAATCATCTGAGACTTTCTAACCGACTTGTCGAGGATAATCCTTTCGAGGCCGCATCAACGAGCGAAGCACTACTTTTTTCTGATTTGCTGAAACTACGTTACGATCCAATGATGACTGCCGAGTATCTGATTGATCGAGCAGGTAAATTAAACCGAACTACACAGGAGCGGCGTGCGCTTCGTCGAGCGATTTTAAGTTGCCGATCTTGCTTAGATGGCGATCTCATTGTGAAAGTGTTAGCTGCAGCCGCAAGCTTACTGAGACAACAACCTTCGTCTGTCGCTGTGACTGAGCTTGAAAGCGTTTGTGGAGATAACGGCAAGCTTCGCTGGTTCCAAAGATCCAGCGACAATGCCGTTCAGATTATGACCCTGCACAAGGCCAAAGGGCTTGAATTTGAACTTGTTTTCCATGCTGACCTTTACGATCACGTTATTCCTACACGCCTCTATCCTCCAGGAAAGTTTGGTCAGGTTATCTTTGAGAATGAAATTCAATGTTTAAATCTGCATTACGTTGGGGTCACGCGTGCTGTTAAAGCTTGCGTATTGATGACATCGAACTATCGGATAAATGGGCAAGGAAATGTTAAGAACGGTCAACCCTCACAGTTCATTGGCAGGAATGGCGCGAATGCTATACCCATCATTTGGTAACGCCCATGATAGGTAAAGTCGCTTAGCGAGTCTAAATAGCCGATCCTAATATCGCTACACTTTGGCCAGGCCATGCTCATCGTCCTGGAATAGGCCAACCCTACTCATACAATTCTTCATCTTTTTAATAAGTTACCACATTGAAAGGTATTGATGATTATGAGTGTAGTGTAATGCCACCACTGTTAAATATGATTTATAAACTTTGGGTTGAAATGGATGCCAATTATATAGATTCCTACGTCCGCTCCTCGCTGTGATTTCAATGGATCTCTATGCTAACGACTCCGCACCCGGTGCGTACGGTATCGTTTTCGAGCTGTAACTCGTGAGCATGAAGGGTCACCCTTTACTTATCGACGCTATATGCTCTCCATAGTTGGAGGGCATAGCAGTATCATTTTGAAGCTCTTGTTCCATTTTTTTACGGAGTTTTCTCTGCTCGTATTTATGCCTGCTGTACTGATTGTTATAGACAGGTTTGTCGCTCTGTGTAACCGAGGTAACCCCGGGGATTTTGCTATAGTTTTTTGCCACCCTGGCCAGGTAGCTAAGGTGATTTTTCTGACTATCATCCATGCCCGTAATATTCTTCAACTGCTGTTTTAACGCTTTAAGATGGGTCTGACTGTATCTTTCCTTATTGATTTTTTTCATTTCTGCTCTGGCAATCAATGCAGTCAGTTCAGCCACAGTTTTCTCCTCTATCCCTCTGTATTTATTAGGGTCTTCAGATGGAAAGGGAAGCAGGACATCTTTATAAACAATCTGATAGCTCCCACTTCCACCATCAACCATTTCGGCATTCAGCAAATGTTTCGGCGGTGATGGCAACTCGCCAGCAAATGAGTAGTAATGGATGTCGACATGGCAACCACTCACTTTGCCCAAGGTGCTGCCAATGTCATGCGCATACCAGGTACTCAAATTGTCTTCAGTAAGATAGAAGATGATATGCAGAAACGGCACAAAGTATGTGTCTGTCAACATGACCACCTTTGAATATCCCAGGAAAGATGAATAGGGTGATCTATGCCTGAGCTTTCTAATCACTTGCGGCAATAGCTTATTAAGCCGGGCCACATGTTCTTTCATCCGCTGGTGTGCAGAGCCGTTATGCTGCGAACCTTCCTGACTGAGGAAGATTGACATGGGGAGAAGGGTCAGCGTTTTTTTGTCAGAACGGCTGTTACGTTGTAGAGAAAAGTAATGTTGCTGAAGATCCGCAAAAAGCCTCTTTTTATCATTCAGCAGTGTTTTCACTACCCGGCGATCATCTTTCTGCAGTGGGTGCCGGAACGGATATGTCCAGCGGTCAGCATTCTTTTTCTTTGCAAACGAGATATCATTACTTGCGTTACGGCTTGAGCTGAAAGACTGCGATTGGGTACGTCGCTCCTTTCTACTCCGCTCCTCTTTCTCTATATCCTTGATGAGTAATGTTTGCCAAAAGTTGATGGGATCATAATCTTTATTCTTTTGACCATCATTCTGTTCAGACGAACGCTTATTGAAGCAGGTGAACGTGTAATTATCAGCAATGTCGCCATACGTAACCTCATCGAACCCTCGTCCTGCATCTCGCGGTTCGACGCCAAAAAAACGAAGTTCGTCTAAAGGTAACCGCATTAGATCCTGCTGCTGACCTGTAGGCTTTCCCTTCATAGCTTCACCATTCCCTCGTGAACGTACTTTTCTCTTATCTGGCATACCGCTCTTAACCTCCCCCAACAAAGCATTACCTATGACCATTTTTTACAGTAATTTTTGATGTGTAAAGAATAAAAATTCGACCAAAGCATTACAGATAATCACCATTATAAATGTCGTTTTTCATGTCGGAAAATAACACCTGAAAAGTCATTTTTTCCAGCATTAATGGGGGGAAATATGACTTAGTGTAGTTTTTATAGAAAAAACGCGCAGATGGAATGCAAGCAGTCAATGAATTCCCACAAGTAGAACGCAGCGACAAGGGCAACCAATTTCAGTTTGCAGTGAATTGGCACCAACCAGGCAGATACCTGTTAACAGCATTTTCTTGGAGTCGTCATTCAGTTTTGAAGTTTAATGGGTATAGCCCGAGGGCGTGATAACCATATGCAACATTCCCCAAGAACTGATACTAATCTGAACGACACCCATTACCGGACGCTAAACCGGCATCTGCGCCATCACCTGACTAAGCTGTTTGCTCGTTACTCCAAACTGATCATGCTGCGAGTGGACTTATCATACCAACTGGACAGCCATTCAAGGGATGAAGGCGATATTCACTCCACAGTGGCCGATATGGCGTTATTGCTCCAGCGCAGTTACGACATCAACGTGCTGGTGGGGTATGCGTGGGTGCTGGAATACACGGAGGGGCACGGGATGCATATTCACGCTGCTTTCTATATGAATGCGCAAAAGCATCGGAAAGTATGGCCTGTGTTTGAAAAGTTGAAAGATATCTGGCTGGAAGTCACCGAAGGCGAAGATGTTGCCTTCCGCTGTGCTCCTCAGAGTTACTACAAGGTTCAGGGGGAATGTGTTACGCCATACCATGACCTACAGGGACGTAAGGGGATGCAATACATCCTGAACTACTTGGGTAAGCAGTCGTAGCGGACAGTACGCCGGATTTACAGAGTCAGCGCTATTCCGGCACCGGCGGTGAGCAGCAGACCACGCCCATGTGTTCCAGACGTTAATCCTGTTTTACCTGACGGTTCTGAGAATAAGTATAACGAAATTTATCACCGTAGATGGATTCCGTATCCAGCACAAAGTCCAGTTGGTGTGGCTGCTGTGATGCCCACTTCAGTCTTAACAGGTCTGAAGCACATTTTTTATCAAAGTCTCTTGCTTCCACCAGAAATATTTCTTCTCCAACTTTAAAGGAATCATTCGGACGTGGGCCACCAATCGCAAAACACTCAGCTCGAAGTCCTAATGCCTGAACAGCCCTGACGAAGATATTGTTGTCAACGGCATCCACGGGTTTGCCATTGACTGTCACGGTAACCCCGTTAACAAAAGCCGTTCCCATACCGTTGTTGATGACATAAATTCCCCATTGATTTTTGCGGCCGTCAATAGAGAAATAAGCATTCATCCTCGGTTCTACAGAAATATGGTTGTGCTTGATTTCCTCTCTGCCCTGCCAGATAGCGAACACAAGCGAGATCATGGCAATGATGATGCCTGCAGATGCGAGGATCGAGTCGCGGTACGTTGTCAGAAAATGGCGCATGAACGGTGTTTCCTTACGATAAGTCAGCTGCTTCAATGCCATATTGTTGGTCAGGTATACGCTGTAATTAAGGTATATAATACTGTTTCTAAAGAAGAGATATTTTCAATTAATCTTCCTTCCCCCAGGCTGTCATCACATTTCCCCCTCGCTGATGATCGATGCTATCCAGCAATGACTTTCCGTCAGATCGACATACCGATAATCTTCCTGAAGGAAACATCTCACGATACTGATCCTCAGCCTCGTGATCTGCGTATCCGTCAAATCTGAAGCCTGTGCCCATTCCCGTGACAAGTATTCACCGGGAAACGGCATATGACTTACCACAACATCACCGATACCAATCTTAACTACGTCCAGCACCGCACGCTACAACGTTACCAGCGTCATCACCTCTTCGAATTGTTTGAACGCTATTCCAAGTTGCTCATGCTCCGGGTTGATTTCTACTACCGGGTAGACAGCAATGCCTGGTGCCACGCGGATAAACATTCCACGACGGCGGATATGATTCTGTTACTCCAGCGGTGTAACACGATGACAGAGATTGTCGGGTATACCTGGGTACTGGAACATACCGATCAACATGGTTTTCATATCCACGCTGCGTTTTATCTCAATGGTCAGCGGCATCGGAAGATATGGCCGACCTTTAAAACCCTGCAAGCCCTCTGGGTTGAGGTCACAGCAGGTGAGGGCCATGCTTACCGCTGTGCGCCCCAGAAATACTACAAAGTGCAGGGCGAGCGGGTAACGTCGCATAGCGATATGAAAGGCCGTAAGGGCATGCTGTACATTCTGAGCTACCTGAGCAAGCAGGACCAGAAGGGCGAGAAAGTGGTTTGCCAGTTGAGTGACATTCCCGCTCCTGCGGTGAGTGGCAGACGTCGCAGGTGTGCTATTAGCGAATAAAAAAATACTCCAGTGCGTCATCGTTTGAAGAAGTCTGCATCATTCGAACCCCTGGCTTCTTCTCCCTTACCACCAACGGAGAAAAAACGATGACCAGCCCAACCTGCCTTCTTACCGACAAGTTTGTCAATATGGCGTTTATCACACAACTGACCGGCTTAACGGACAAATATTTCTATAAGTTGATAAAAGACGGCAGGTTTCCAAAGCCGATTAAGCTGGGACGTAGCTCTCGTTGGCTTGAGAGCGAGGTGGAGGCCTGGCTGCAGCAGCGTATAGCAGACTCCCGGAGCTGACTGCGATGCGCACACTGAATATTCCTGCCCATTGGATATGTGCTAAATGCCAGCGCCGGTACTGTGGAGCGACTCCGTGTCCATTCTGCTACCGAATAAATACATCAGTCTTCTCATAGGCTGACAACGACTCAGCCAGACAGCACCGCTTCCTAATTCAGCATTCCACCATGTACATCTGCCCATACCGGGACGGGTTACGGCTGCCTGTCGCATGGCAAAGGACCCGTACTATGACGATTTACGCCAAATCCTTTATCGCACTTGATGGTAACCAGCGCCTGACGGGCGCAACCACTGCTCAGATTTCCCCTTACGACCATTACACCTGCCATCTTTGCGGCAGTGCGCTGGTATATAACCCGGAATGGGTCACCAGCCGTCCGTGGTTTGAACATACCCGGGAAGACCTGACGGAAAACGGACGCCACCATTGCCCGTATGTGCATCTGGAGCCGGAAGAAGCGCGACGAATACGTATGCTGCGTCGCTATATGCCGGATGTCTTACCGATGGTTCGCAAGGCCGACTGGTACTGCTCTGGCTGCAACAGCGATTACCACGGAGAACGCTACTGCGTGGATTGCCGTACTGGTAACCATAGCACTGAAATCTACCAGAGCTGAGCCACCCGTCACGGGTCCCGTAACTTCATACCTCTACCGACGCTCAGGCGAGGTATCACTTCAGGATGATTATTATGCAGTTTCGAACTATTCGGACCGCCCTTGACCGTGAGGGCAATATTGTCCGGGCAAGCGAGTTGACGCCCCGCTCCCGTGGTACCTGGTCCTGCCGTTCCTGTCATAGTGTTCTTCGACTGTGCTGGACATACGACAACGGTGGGTACTTTGAACACGATCTTGAGGTTGCAGAAAACATCGTACTGAAACATTGCGAATATCTACTCACCTCATCAGATAAATCACCATCGCTCTTCACTCAAGCGGTCAGTGAAATATTGCAGCGTACTGAACCACTCCCTAAGGTACCGAGCTCAAAAGATTATTTCTGCGTGCTGTGTAATCATGCTTATTACGGGTTGAGAAAGTGTCCCTATTGCCTTAACAGTCTGTACAGTACTGAAACGGCACTGCGGGATACACAGACCATACCGAAAAAATGGGCAATATGATGGAAGCTTACTGTATCCGTCGTTTCAACCTGCCAGTGTTCTACGGCTCCAATATATTCATGACATTTGGATCCGATATAGTGGCCCCTCTTTTTTGGCTGAGAGCTTCGGTGGCTAATGGTATGAACATCAATCGCTTTTGTTACTTACTGCAGGCCCTGGCCGCTACAGGCTGCTCTCTCCTACCTCATCCTCTCGTGACATGGTTCCTGCTCGCCAACTTACTGACGCTGGTATTTTATGGCGTGGCCAAAATGGCGGCCCGCAAAGCCTGGCGTAGAGTACCGTAGTGTCACCCTGCTGACATTTTGTTTTGTCAGTGGGTGGCCCGGAGCCATTCTCGGTCAGCAAATCTTCCGGCATAAAACGCAACAGCAGCCGTTTAAGACATGGTTCATCATCAGCGAAATAGTCAATATCGCGGTGCTGGTGGTGTTGTATCGATTCTATACTTGGCGAACGTACTTGTAGCGCTGATAGGCTAGATAGGACAATTCCCTCGATATACACCAGTCTCACTCACTATCCCTTCGTTGACCTGAAATCTGGGCCGAACCAGTCATGCAATAATGTTGCCCCGCTTCGCATTGATCGACAGTACCGATCAATCTTCAGAAATTGATCTACCAAAACGATTATCTTTCATGTGGTCTGGCTGGTTATCCTTGCACCATCATTGATCGCAGAAAAAGCCTTTGTATTACGGTTGGTTACACAGCCGAGGCTTGCTGCGCCTATTTTCTAGGAATACCAGAGGCATGAGGTCGCGGAAGCGCTGAAACATGAATAAATGTGCACGATGCAACAAGAAAAGAAACCTGCTCGAGCGGTGGTTCGCATTGGATAAAGAATACTGTGACGAATGCCTGTATGAGATGAATCAGGAAATCCGGGAAAGGAGAGTCTTCCCGGTCAGGTGTCATAACAACGGCAACGAAGGGAAGTCGTGACTTAACATGAAGACTAAAATCGATGTCAGTGTCATTATCCCTGCTTACAACGCCGCCTCGACCATTGGTTGTCTGGCCAACAAAATCCTAAGCGAAACCCGTGTTGATATTGAACTTATTATCGTCAACGATGGTTCTACTGATGATACCAGCAACGTTCTTCATCGTATCCAGGATGATCGGCTCATTCTCATTGAGCAGGCTAATCAGGGCGTCTACGCAGCACGCAATGCGGCACTAGCTATTCATCGGGGAGAGTGGGTGGTTTTGCTTGATGCTGACGACGATATAGCAGACGGGTTTGTGGAAGCACGATGGCAGGCTGCAACAGTGACAAAAGTCGATGTGGTTATTTTCAACGCTTGGCATTCCGGCACAGGTCACCGCCGAAAAGCTGTACACCTCAAGCAGCCCTACCGGCAAACCCTTTCAGGTCATGACTGGGTCCGACACTGCGTTACCCAACGTGAGTGGCCGCATTACCTCTGGCTACAAATAGTCAGGTCAACCTACATCAGGCAGCATTCCCTTTCCTTCCAGTCTGGCAAGAGCCATAAAGACATTCTCTGGACCGTGCAACTCGCCGCTTGCAATGGTCGTTTCTGTATATTGGACGTAAGGGATTATATCTACATCAGCAACACAGCCTCTATCACGCACAGGCCTGATTACTACGATGTTCGGGCACTAAGCTATATCGATGTAATAGCGGAAATCATCCGACTGGCAAAACAGGATCAAAACAAAAAAATAAAGGTGTTTTTGTACAGGCATGCGCTGGTGGAAGCACGTCATTTTTTGGGACTTTACCGCAATCGCGTTGGGGACAAATCTAGCATAAAGAACTGCTTCAAAGCGAACATATCCGCCGCCTATTTATTCAGAGGTATCAGCAGTTTTAGCGATATGTTTTTCTTAATTAAGCTGCTGGGCAAGCTGTTCTGATGTGTTGTGCATTGCTACACGACACCAACGCACAGCGTAATTTCCCGCTATCTGACTAAATTGTTCAGGCCTTTTCTACAGGTGTGAACAAAACTCCCCGTACTTTCCTATACCAACTCAAAGCCATCGCACCTTTCTGACCCAGAAAGAGAGCATGCCCTGCACTAGTATCCGCACAGCTCACACTCTATTGATACCAACAGCACTTCAGCACAACAAAGTAACTCGAGAATCACGACTCAAAGTGAAGGTGCCAAAAACTCGTCTGAGAGCAATAAATTCAATAACATGAAAAAACTGTACTTTGCATTGAAAATCTTACTTATTGCGCTTGGCTACAAACTCATGCTTGGTAAGATAAGTTTTCAAACAGCACACTAGCTATCTAGTAAGTAATATCACAGTAAAGGAAACTCACGATGGATCTTGTAGATAGTGTCGAAGCAGGTAAGCTGACTCTCAGTGAATTGATTGATTTCCTAGCAAAAGATGTAAATTATGAACCTTCCAGGTGGAATCAGCGATATCGTGAATTTACGAGGCTGCTACAGCAAGTCCCAACATTCACGGTGCCTGGTTCGGAAGATTTGATCAAACGACTTTGGTATGAACGTGATAACGGCATTGCCAGCATTCGTCAGGGTGTCCCTTCATTGGCGGAATATCAGCAAAGTCTGCCACTGCTTAGAGAATTGACCGAACGCGTTCGTCAGCAACCAGATGAAGCAACTTATCAATACGTGGGAAGTGCTCTGCAGAAGGCCAAAGAAACCGGGCTACTTAAACGTATGTATTGGAGTCTGAGAAACCGCGTTTTTGCCGCTTTTTTGCCAGAAACCTGCACCAGTACTGTGGATGAGAATGCGTTTACAAAAGTGGCAGATTTCTTAAATAAGAAGTTCAGCCTTGGTCTGGAACTGAATGGAAGTTGGCTGCAGAAAAACCATGAATTGAAGCAAGCCATACACGCTCAATCTCCCAATGCAGATCCATATTACGTGAATATGGCTATTTGGCATCTCTATGAATTATTACGCCAACGCGACAATGAGCAGAAACAGGAGAAATTATCCAGCATCACATCAACAGCCAGCAGTGAACTCACTGAAATTAAGACCCTCCCACATTCACCCATGAACGTTATTTACTTTGGTCCACCAGGTACAGGGAAGACATTCACGCTGCAGCAAAAGATGAAAGAGTACACCTCTCATGCTGTACCAGCCGATCGTGATGCCTGGCTTGATTCTCGCCTTGAATCGTTGAACTGGATGCAGGTCATAACGCTAGTGCTGCTCGATCTTGATAAACGAGCAAAAGTTCGCCAAATTATTGAGCATACGTGGTTTCAACGTAAGGCATTATTAAATGGTCATAATGGCAATTTATCGAATACGGCCTGGGCTGCTTTGCAATCCTACACAGTTCCCGAGTCGTTAACTGTTAATTATAAGAATCGGCGTGAACCTGCAATATTTAACAAAACAGATAGTAGTGAATGGTTACTTGTTGAATCACAGCTGGAGCAAGTGGAGGATTTGGTAGAGCTCTACGCTGAGCTTAAACGCGGTCCTAAATCCGCCGAAGCCATCCAGCGCTTTGCAGTGGTTACGTTCCACCAATCTTACGGCTATGAAGAATTTATTGAAGGTATCCGCGCTCGCTCAGACGAAAGTGGCAATATCTCTTACCCTATTGAGCCGGGTATCTTTATGCGCCTGTGTCAGCGGGCCAATGCTGATCCGGCACATCGCTACGCCATTTTCATTGATGAGATCAATCGCGGCAACATCTCCAAGATCTTTGGCGAATTGATCTCGCTCATTGAAATAGACAAGCGTGCGGGTATGTCCAATGCAATGAGCCTGCAACTGTCTTATAGCGGAGATCACTTCAGCGTTCCTGCCAATGTTGACATCATTGGAGCCATGAATACAGCGGACCGTTCTTTAGCTCTGATGGACACGGCTTTGCGCCGTCGTTTTGACTTTGTCGAGATGATGCCTGATCTCTCTTTACTGAGTGGCACTAAGGTGAAAGGCATAGAACTCGAGTCGTTGTTAGAGAAACTTAATAGCCGCATCGAAGCGCTTTACGATCGTGAACATACACTGGGGCATGCGTTCTTTATGCCGGTAAAAAGTGCACTCGATGCCGGTGATGAAGAAGCTGCATTTAAACAACTGAAGATCGCATTCCAGAAAAAGATCCTTCCGCTATTACAGGAATACTTCTTCGATGACTGGAACAAGATCAGGTTAGTGCTGGCAGACAACCAAAAGCAAGACGACAGCCTACAATTCGTAATTGAGAAAACCGACGATCTGGATACGCTTTTTGGTAACGACCATGGTTTACGACGCCATGAGCAGCAATCGACAGCTTATGAGCTAGAAGCATTCGATCAAGAGATCTGGAATATGCCGCAGGCTTACCACGCTATTTATCAACCCCAGCAGACCACTCCTGATGAGCAGGCTGTAAACCATGGGTGAAGTTATCTCAGTTTTTGAATATGATCTGCTGGGGAGTGGACAAGCGGCTTCAGTTGGCGCAAAGCTGGTGCCTCAACAGGTCTTTAATTATTTAGAAGCACTTAGCCTAGCAAGTATTCAAGGGAGCCAGTTTCTCAAACTCACCTCTCGCTCAGGCTTAAAATTGCTTCAGGTGCAAAACTACGCGGGGATGCTTTCCACACCTCACGGTTTCCAACTTGAGATACTGCCCAAGGTTGGTAAAAACCTCACAGCTGCTAATGCGCGTGAAACACTGCTGACGATGCTAAGCCATCTGCCTAGGTTTCGACATATTCAAACCCGGCAGGCAACTCTGCAGGCTCAGCGTCTACCATTGCTTGAGATTTTTATCAGTCAGTTTTTGCATAGCGTCAGCCAATTGCTTAAACAAGGTTTATGCTCTAACTATGTGAGCGAGCAAGGGAATCTGCCTTTTATGAAGGGCAAACTGATGCTTTCTGCACAGTTGCGGCATAACGTGGTGAGTCGTCATAAGTTTTGTGTCGATTATGATGACTACATGCCGGATTGTGCAGCCAATCGGCTCTTACACTCCGCGCTGGATAAGCTACTTAGCCTGAAGCTTTCATCAGAGAATCAGCGCTGGCTTTACGAGCTGCGCTTTGCTTTTGACGGTATTCCACTTAGCCGGGATATTGAGAGCGATATAAACAGCCTACGCCTGGAGCGTGGTATGGCTCATTACAATGAGCCAATGGCCTGGGCGCAATTGATCCTGAGAGGAATGAGCCCGAGCGCTCTGCAGGGAAATGCCAAAGCAATATCTCTCTTGTTCCCGATGGAAGCGGTATTTGAATCCTTTGTTGCACAAACCCTTCCCGACGAACTCCCTCCTCACCTTAAAGTTAAACCACAGGCTGCCACTTATTCTTTGATAAAGCATGGGCTTAACGATTGCTTTAAGCTTCGCCCAGACTTGTTGATACAGTCACGCCAACCAGTCCAAACCAAAATGGTGATGGATACAAAATGGAAGCTGGTGGATAATAACTCACAAAAAAAATCACTGTATGGATTAGCGCAATCCGACTTCTATCAAATGTTTGCCTACGGCCAAAAATATCTTGATGGGACTGGTGAAATGTACCTGATCTACCCTGCGCACGATGATTTTAACCAACCGATACAGCAGCACTTTGCTTTTTCAGAAACTTTAAAATTATGGGTTGTGCCATACCAGATAACAGCAAAGCGTGGGGAGAGGATGATGTGGCCGAGTGATGTGTTCATGGAGCTAAGATGATGAGGAACCAGTCCTATGACAAATGGGTATCCTCTAAGCATAGTTTTAGGTGAAAATAAATATAATGTCTAATTACGACTTTCTTACATGGAGATGTTATGAAAAGTGCAAAAATTGCAGTTGTTCCAGATTTTGATAACATAATCAGCGACTACAAAAGTGACTACTCAGACCAAAATATAATAAAAAAAAATGTAAAACCAAAATATGGCGATGCAGCATTTTTAGCATATTCCCAACAAATAGTTAAGCATCCAAATTATGCTGGAATGCCAGACCCTTTTGGGGAAAAAGGTGAGATTCAATGGGAAGCCCCATCAAATAGGGCATCAGGAAAATTTAAGCACACTCATCAACGACGCTACGAATGGTGGAAAAATAAAGCAAGAAGCATCGGAATAGATCCCGATACTGAAAATGCATGGATTAGTAAAACAGCTAAAATAATTCATCCATTTGGAGTTAAACCCTGCAAAAAATGCGGTAAAGAAATGCAATTGTCTTACTCTTATCCCAACGAACATTTCTTTTCTCGGATTAAAAAGCTTAATTATATAGATGAGACTTTTGAGCTATCTCAAAATGAACACATAGTCGATCTTTTAACACGTTTAGACGATCGATTTGGTGAAAAAATATACTCAGACTTATCATATTTATTTTCTACAAAATTTATCACAACGCCTGAATTACCAAACAATCTCGAAGCATGGATTGAATATCTGAAAGAACAATACATACCTCAAGAATCTCGTATGCTAAGCCCTGGAGCTATGGCAAACCCTCCAGACCGTTTTGATGGGTTCCATTCATTTAACCGCTGTTGTCGCTCAACTGCTGATAAAGGAAGAACTAAAGAAAATCTTAAATCCTATGTTACTGATCGAAGAGTTTTCGAATATTGGGTAGACGGTGATTGGGTTGCTGCAGACAGGTTAATGGGCCAAGTTAGAACAAATGATATTTTTATTAAAGAAGAATGCTTGAATACAGGGAATGGAGGTTTACACCCTATGCCTTGCCAAGCAGACCATATTGGTCCAATATCACTAGGATTTTCCCATCGCCCTCAATTTCAGCTGCTTTGTAAATCATGTAATAGTGCCAAAAATAATCGCATGTATTTAAGCGATGTAACCTCTTTATTAGAAGCTGAGAATGAAGGACATACAGTTATTTCATGGTTCGCAGAAGAGGTATGGAATCGTCTAAAACACTCTGTAGATGATACCGAAAAAGCCTTAAGGCTAAGTAAAATACTACGTGATAACAGACATACATATATGAATCTCCTAAAAAAGATACTCGATGAAGGTTATTATACTTTCCTTGCGAGTCTTTTGCATCTTGAAGTAGCTAATTATACTCCAGAATTTGAAGGGTTATATATTTCAAAGCATGTAACTTATTTTAAAGCAATAAAAAAATCAAAACGTGAAACAAAATATACAATTGTACAAAAAGCAAGAAGAATAAGAATAGCATTTACTTCATTGAATGATTATCATAGAAAAGAAAGTAGGAACGCATTTATAGTATCAAATGAATTATCTGAGAATTACTTCTCTGAAGCCATGGATAACCTACAATCATTAAGCACAGTTACAACTAGTTTAGATGAAAGAATAGCCGGAATAATGTCCGAGAATTCAAATTCAGAAAACGAGTTCCGAGTCATCATTTTAGAACTACAAGAAATAATTACAAGAAATCAAGAAAAATTCAATCTAATATTAAAAAACCTAATGTCAGGGATGAGTGAAATAGGAAAGGAATTAGAATCGTCTTGGACAAATGATCGTTATGTTCGCTCAAGCCCTGATGATATCATAGAATAAAAAATAGCCCTCTTAAAAAGAGGGCTTTACATTCTTATTATAATACTCTGAAGCAGTGATAAGGCCTCTCATAAATAGTTGATAGTCATTTTCAGGTTGGTGGATATAGTATTTACCAATTCCATCTTCACCATGTTGTAAAGGAGGAAGATCAGATAATGCTTGTTTAACAGATACCCAAGAATCCTTTTGCTCTGTTAACTTTTCTGGCGGTTCAATTGAAAATAAAGGATCGTTTGAACCTACTAATATAACTCTTTTTCGGCGTTGAGGAATTGCATAATGTTCAGAGTTTAATACCCATCCATTCATAGTTTTCATGGTTGATGATAATTCTTCTTTAACCCTTTCAAAGACCTTGCCTTTTTCCATATTCAACAGACCAGCAACATTTTCAAAAATAAAACCGTTTGGTTTTATCTCATCCAAGAGAGATTTATAATGCATGAAGAGTGAATTTCTTGGATCATCCATTGTTCTTGCATTTCCTGCCGTAGAAAATCCTTGACATGGAGGACCTCCAAGTATCCACAATTGTTTATCAGAATATACTTTTTTAAACTCTGATAACTTAAGTATTATTTTTGAGAATTTTTCATCATCAGAAATACTTCCGCATATAACTTCTTCATGAACATTTTTTGAATATGTTTGTAGATACTTTTCCTCAATATCATTCGCTAATAATGGAGTCCACCCAGCCCATTTGAATCCTAACCCAAGCCCCCCAGCCCCAGAAAAAAGATCGACATAGTAACCAGTATTACCTATTGCTTTCTCTATTTCTTTCGCAATCAAAAAAGCCAAAAATGGAGGTACGGCATTACCAATTTGGGTATTAACTGCTGTTTGCCCTCCACAGAAAATAAAATCATCTGGGAATGATTGCAATCTTGCTGCTTCTCTCTGGGATAGGACACGATTTTGCTCATAGTGGATATGGCAACCATTTCCAGGCCGGTTAAAATATGTATTTATAGTATATGCAGGCATATCTGGAAGTAATCTACCGTAGTAGGTTGAACGGCTTCCTTTTCCTTGTGCATAACTTTCCCGAATTTGCTCTATTCTTTTAGATGGTACATCTAAAGGAATGTTTTTCCAATTGCCGCCTGGCGGTACTGAATTAACAATCATCATATCCAGTTCACTTAGCTTTGCAGCCTTATGATTGGGAATCATTAATGCTTCACTTTTAGCCATAATGTTGAAACATCCTCAGTAAATTTTCTTTTTCTGCTAACTCAATTTTATCAAATGAAGATAAAAGTTTATTAAATTCATTCAAGTTCAATTTGTAAATTTTTTTGGCTATATAAGCCTCAACTTTCAGTTCAGCATCACAGCATCCATTCATGCAAGAGATTACCAGATGTTTTAATTCAGTATGTTGTGATAATATTTTTTCAGACGGTATCGCAGTCTTTCTTAAGGCTGATAATGAAACATGGCCAGTGGCTAAAAAGCTTCTTAATTGAAATTCAAAACAAAGGGAGTTTATTATTCCCAGTAAACTAAAGAGTGAATCCTGTGATCCACTTTGATAATAGACTACACCCAGTGAATTCCCTGCTAATGAATTAGGAGGAATTACTGTTGCGATTACTCTTCTCTTTTGACTTGGGCGAGAAATATCACGCCATGCAATCCTTTCAAAATTAGAACTGGATGGAACTTTATCAATTTTCTTAGTTACCTTTAAATTATGACTAATGTCAAAGTTGTATCTCCCGATCATTTTTCCTTTAACGAATAGGTATCCATCTCCATTCTTTTTCGTCCAATTACTACTCCCCGTCTCATCGATTTCTCTTCCCGCCCATATTTCTCCATTTTTTTCTAAACTATTCCAAGTTGAGTATTCTTCTTGCAGCCTTTTTAATAAATGAATTGCATGAACACCTTGAGATATTGGAATGCTAAGGTGTTGAGTATCTATACTAGAAAAGTCAAAACACCCGAATGAATTAATATTCAATTTTTTATCATATACACTAAGCTGCATGTCCTCTTTAAAAAAATTATCTTTAATTAAAATAAAAGAACATGAAGATACATCAGCGCCATTAAATAACTTTGCTTCCGCCGGATAATAGTTTATAAAATCAAGTCTTCCAGTGTTAAAGAACTTTTGACGCAAAGTAAAAGACTGTTCATCAGCGAAAAAAGATGCAGGCATAACGATAGCTAACATACCATTTTTATTACATATTTCTAAGCTAAGCTCTGCACCAACACGTGAAAGGTTAGTCCCCCAACCAGCGAATTTGCGCTTCGGTTGTGAATATGGCAAAACCCTTGACAAATAATCATCAAACTCTCGAAGAGACTCGATATATTTCAATTTGATAGATGGCTCAAAAAGATTAAGCTCTCTGGAATCTGGTTTTATATTCTCCCAAGGTGGGTTAGTAATAACACAATCAAAGTAATCAATATAGTTTTCAAATTCATAAAAAATATCAATATTTTTAACAGTAACGTTAATACTTGCACCAGCTAATTTAAGTTGAGCTAACTCACTTTTAGCATGAACAAGGCCAGCGTGTTCTATATCAAAAAGATAAACATTCCATTCCACATCAGGAAAGCCATTTAACATCCATTGTTTAATAAGCAATGTGACAAGTCGTCCATCTCCTGAAAATGGATCCGCAATATTATAATTTTTTTTACCAATTGCATTTATTAACGGCAATAACTTCTCTATCATCAATAATGCAATTTTTTCATCAGTATAGTACTTACCTGTTGCTTTCTCAGTGAACTTTTCAGCATTATTTAAAGGCAGTGAATTAATTAAATGGATATGTTTCATGTAATATATCTCTTCCATCATCAGGATAGATTGTATCATTTTGTGTGTAAATACTCAACAACAACTGTACATAAACACAGCCATTATTTGAACAAACCTAGGTTGAACACGCGTAGATAAAATAAAAGTCACGGGAATAACTTCCCGTGACTTTTATTTAGTTTTGAAAGGGTTTAACTTTTATTTAGTTAAGAACTAAAAAAGCATATATCCTAGATACTAGTAATATATGTCTTAATATTGTTGCTACTTCCCAAATTCAAACGGACTTACAATCTTCTCCCGATTCACATCCAGATAATCCGCCCACCACTGCAGCATTAACCTGCGCTCCCCCAGATGCTCGGCCTTATGAATGTAGGCCGCACGCACCGAGTTACGCTCCTGGTGACTCATCTGCCGCTCTACCGCATCCTTCGACCACAATCCCGACTCAATTAATGAACTACATGCCATAGTCCTGAAACCATGTCCGCAAACCTCAACCTTCGTATCGTAGCCCATCACCCGCAGCGCCTTGTTCACCGTGTTCTCACTCATGGGTTTACGTGGATCATGATCGCCGACGAAAATCAGCTCACGGTTTCCACTCATGTTTTTGATCTTTTCCAAAATGGCGAGAGCTTGACGCGATAAGGGAACAAGATGTGGGGTCTTCATCTTGGAGCCACGCTGAGAATGTTTGACACCCTCCAGCGGTTCACGCTCACCCGGAATCGTCCACATAGCAGTTTCAAAATCGACTTCTGACCAGCGTGCAAAACGCAGTTCACTAGACCGAATGAAGACCAACAACGTCAGCTCCACAGCTAAGCGTGTTAGTGGTCTGCCAGTATATGT
This sequence comes from Buttiauxella sp. A111, assembly GCF_014189855.1. Classification (GTDB taxonomy): domain Bacteria; phylum Pseudomonadota; class Gammaproteobacteria; order Enterobacterales; family Enterobacteriaceae; genus Buttiauxella; species Buttiauxella selenatireducens. Next base: position 358,760 of record NZ_BJFN01000006.1, on the reverse strand, counting down.
GTCGATACGATGAAGTAGTTCAGGAATGCGATTAAGTTCTAGCGCAGCACGATGCTGTCGTTTAGCTGTAGCAACCGCTCCAGCGATCTCCTGTGCGGGGTTGTAGTCGATTAAACCGCTTTGCACGGCAAATCGCATGATTGCTGTTGTTCGTTGTTGTAAACGCGCCGCCACTTCAAGACGTCCAGACATCTCTACTGCTTTTATGGGAATCAGTAAATCCCTTGTTTTTAACTCAGCGATATTCCGCTTACCAATCGCATCGAACAAATTATCTTCGAGACTTTTAAGAACACGACCACTATGTGACTCAGACCATTTTTGATTGCTGGCGTGCCAGTCTCTGGCAACAGATTCAAAAGTTATGATCTCTTTAGCCTGTTCTTCTTTTACTGCACGCTTATGCTCACGAGGATCGACTCCGGCAGCAACAAGCCTCCTGGCCTCTTCCCTCTTTTGACGAGCATCAGCCAGTGACGTTTCGGGGTAAACCCCAAAAGCCATAAGGTGCTGCTTGCCGCCAAAGCGGAAACGAAAGCGCCAGTATTTGGAGCCGTTAGGATGTATCAACAAAAACATGCCATCGCCGTCTACTAGCGAGTATTCCTTTTCTTCTGGTTTTGCCGAACGCACCTTGGTATCAGTCAGGGCCATGATGGTATTCCTTCCATATGCTGCCGTGAGTATATAAGCATTATCGAACCAGCATATATACTCGGTTCTATACTCACAAGCATGTTGATGTGGGGTAACTCAGATTGACGTCGGTTGACTGAAAAGCGAGGGAAGCCTTGCGGGGACTGGATTTTAGACATAAAAAAAGACCTCAGTTGAGGTCTATTTACATACTATTGGTGCCGAAGGCCGGACTCGAACCGGCACGTATCTCTACGGTTGATTTTGAATCAACTGCGTCTACCGATTTCGCCACTTCGGCACGAAGAGGTATGCGGAAAACGTTGGGGATTATATATGTCACACGCCGCTTTGCAAGCCCCATTCTAGCTTCAGCGTGCTGAGTGCTGAAAAAACCAGCGCATCATCAATTCGTTGCCCTTTTCTGTCGGTTCTGCGCTTCCAGCCTCACCTCACAAATTCACTAAATCTATCGTTCCAAGGTTTACATCACCTTTCATTTGTTATGTGATCTCGTTACGGGTTTCATTAACCAATCTCCCCTTCTGCATTTCCAAACCGAATCGGGAAAACGTGAATGGATTTTTATCAGGCTGACCCTACGCTTGAGAACTACTGGCGTGGAGTGATCCTTTTTGGAAGAAACGTCGCATCTTACAAATTTGCTCTCGCGCATGCTTTGTATGAGGTTGATAAATCCGGTAGCGATCTGGTTACGCTTGAGGAACTTGCCGTTCCATTCAGCCGCCACCTTTGCCAGCATCTATTGCATGCACCAAAGCAAATCACATCACGCGGTAGCCAGTTTCTGGATACCTGCGTGCAATTTAATAACGGTGAGCTCACGCAAGATACGTTAACAGAAACCACGGTTCGCCTCGGGTTTAACAATGTGATTGATGCTTTCCATAATGTGAACGCGGGTGAGATTGAGAAACGCTTTTTCCTTGATGAGCGAAAAACTCATAAGGGGATTCGCCTCACCGATAACTTCTATCAATTGAGCGTGCGTCAGCAATACCAGAACCTGGCCTTTGAAACGAATGCGCGCTGGAATCTGGTTGAGCAAGCCTGGGCGATGGGCGTTTCCCGTAATTTGGTTGCGATAGAGTTTGACGAGCAAGAGAAGCTTCTGTTTAGCCACGTTAATACACGTCGGGTGAATATCACTAGTTGTCGGGATAGCCTTAATGGTTATCAGAAAGGGCGTTGCTTCTATTGCTTTAAACCGATCAGCCTGGTACCAGGTGACACCGAACTGGCAGATGTAGACCACTTTATTCCGTGGAAAGCACGCGATGAGGTGGCCAATATCAATGGCGTGTGGAATCTGGTTCTATCTTGCCAATGCTGTAACCGGGGCAAAGCAGGCAAATCTTCGCATTTGCCAAGCCGCAAACTATTGCAGCGGCTTCACATTCGCAATGAGTACTTTATTCAAAGTAAGCTTCCACTACATGAAACTATTGTGAATCAGACTGGCACGCAACCTGCGCAGCGGATAGATTTTCTTGAAAGTAACTGGGCGAGAGCAAAAAACAACATTCTGTTCCACATCTGGGAACCAAAAGCAGAAGGCGAGGCAACATTCTGATGACGCTGAATTATTACCAAAACAACGCACAGGTCTTTTTCAATGGTACGGTGAATGTCGATATGTCTTCGCTGTACGAATCTTTTACTCGCCTTTTACTGCCAGGCTCACAAGTTCTGGACGCTGGTTGCGGTTCCGGGCGCGATTCTAAAGCATTCATTGAAATGGGTTATCAGGTTGAAGCATTTGATGCCTCGTCAAAGATGGTGGCTTTAGCAAGCCAACACACGGGTTTATCTGTTCAGCAGATGACGTTTGCAGACGTGGAGACTCAGCAACAATACGACGGAATCTGGTGTTGTGCCTCTCTACTGCACGTTCCCTCGCAGGAATTACCGTCAGTGATGCAGAAACTAGCAAATGCACTTAAACCGGGTGGCGTCTGGTATGTGTCATTTAAGTATGGCGACAGTGAGCGCGAGAAGGATGGGCGCTTATTTACGGATATGAACGAAGCAAGTCTCGGTGCATTACTGGAAACCACACCAGAAGTCGAAATAGAAACGCTGTGGACGACGCAAGACAACCGTCCTGAGCGAGATGAAATATGGCTGAATGCACTTCTCACAAAACGCTAGCCACCACTGGTTTTCCCCTTACATCGTGATAGTCTTTCAAACATAACCCGCCTTCGGAGATAGCACCCGTTTATGATACGCCTCGCTGTTATTGGAACTAACTGGATCACACGTCAGTTCGTCGATGCTGCCCACGAAAGTGGCAAATATAAACTCACCGCGGTCTACTCCCGCTCGTTGGAACAGGCGCAATCCTTCGCCAGCGACTATCCGGTGGAACATCTTTTTACCGATCTTGAGGCGATGGCGAAAAGCGACGCGATAGATGCGGTTTACATCGCCAGCCCGAATTCCCTGCATTCTCCACAAACGCTGCTGTTTTTAAGCCATAAAAAGCATGTGATTTGTGAGAAGCCACTCGCATCTAATTTACATGAAGTGGAAAAGGCGATTGCCTGCGCTCGCGAAAACCAGGTGGTGTTGTTCGAGGCATTTAAAACGGCCAGCTTGCCGAACTTTATCGCCCTGCAGCAAGCGTTGCCAAAAGTGGGCAAGATCCGTAAAGCGCTGCTCAGCTATTGCCAGTACTCTTCGCGCTATCAGCGTTATCTGGACGGTGAAAACCCAAATACCTTTAATCCGGCGTTCTCGAACGGCTCGATTATGGATATCGGTTTTTACGTGCTGGCCTCTGCCGCCGCGTTGTGGGGTGAACCTAGAGCTATCCACGCAACGGCAAGTCTTCTGGAAAGTGGTGTCGATGCTCACGGTTCGGTGCAAATGAATTACGGTGATTTTGACGTGAATCTGCTGCATTCCAAAGTGAGCGATTCCGTAACCCCTAGCGAGATTCAGGGCGAGGCCGGCTCACTGGTTATCGAGAAAATCTCAGAATGCCAGCGAATCACCTTTATACCGCGTGGTGGAAAACCGCAGGATCTGACGCTGCCGCAGCATATCAATACTATGCTTTATGAAGCCGAAGTCTTTGCTCGTTTGGTTGCCGGCAATGAAGTGAATCATCCAGGTTTAGTCACGTCGCGCATCACTGCAGCGCTGAGTACGGAAATCCGCGCGCAGACTGGCGTGAAATTCCCAGCGGATGAAGTGTCTGCACATTCACCAGCATGATATACCGGCGTAAAGCTGTGTAAACCGAAGGGTGGAATGTTGACGAAATGTGTCAGATATAATAATTTCCCGCCCGCAAAGGGGAGTAACTTCTTCGTCGGTTAATCGTCATTACGGTGTTTAAAAAACAAACACCCGGTTACCGGGCAACATATATATGTCATGTATATATGTTGTAAGTGAGACCTTGCCGGAAGGCGAGATCCCTGTTGCAAGCATTAGCGGCTGGCGTCTTCCGACGTTGGCCGTTTTTGTTTTGTTTGAAGGAAACCCTTTTATGAATAGTGTCGGTACTCCATTACTGTGGGGCAGTTTTGCTGTCGTGGTCCTTATCATGTTGGCCATCGACCTGCTGCTTCAGGGTCGTAAAGGCTCACACACCATGACCATGAAGCAGGCGGCGGTTTGGTCCCTGGTTTGGGTTACGCTTTCGCTGCTGTTTAATGCGGCATTCTGGTGGTATCTCACCGGAACATCTGGTCGTGAAGTCGCAGACGCTCAGGCTCTCGCCTTCCTCACCGGCTATCTGATTGAAAAATCCCTCGCGGTGGATAACGTTTTTGTCTGGCTAATGTTGTTCAGCTACTTCGCAGTGCCTGCAGCTTTGCAACGCCGTGTGCTGGTTTACGGTGTGCTGGGCGCGATTGTGCTGCGTACCATCATGATCTTCGCGGGTAGCTGGTTGATTGCCCAGTTTGAGTGGCTGCTGTATGTGTTCGGTGCCTTCTTGCTGTTCACCGGTATTAAGATGGCGTTCTCAAGGGAAGATGAAGGCGGCATCGGTGATAAACCGTTAGTGCGTTGGATTCGTGGCCACCTGCGCATGACGGATAAAATCGAAGGCGAAAAATTCTTCACCCGTAAAAATGGCGTGCTGTTCGCAACGCCTTTGCTGTTGGTATTGATTCTGGTTGAACTGAGTGACGTGATTTTCGCAGTCGACAGTATCCCAGCTATCTTCGCGGTAACGACTGACCCGTTCATCGTGCTGACATCAAACCTGTTTGCGATCCTCGGCTTGCGTGCCATGTACTTCCTGCTGGCAGGCGTGGCGGAGCGCTTCACAATGCTGAAGTACGGTTTGTCGATTATCCTGATATTTATCGGCGTGAAGATGATGATTGTCGATTTCTATCATATCCCTATCGCGATTTCGCTGGGCGTGGTCGGTGGCATTCTGGCGTTGACATTGATCATCAACGCTATCGTGAACTACCGTAACGATCAGAAGAAACTGGCGAAGTAATACCCCGCCATTCTGCGTGTTTTACTGGATGGCGTTACGCTTCTCCGACCGATTAAAATCGACAGACTCCAGCCCCGCTTCGGCGGGGTTTTCTTTTGGTGACGCGCTATTTTGGCAAGTCAATTAGCGACAATGCATTTACTGAGCAATTTGTTGCTAATGTCACATATTTGTTAATACATGGTTATAAAATCTAGCCCATACCGTAATTATCAGTGATTACCACTTACTACCCCGCGACATTTCCTTATACTCCACCAGGCAAACGCATTTATTACATCCGGTCAGTAAAGTGCCTCAGAGTACAGATCGGGATGGGACGACATACAATACAGGAAGGTTATCCATGGCTATACAATCTCCAGGTCTTATCAAACGGCTGGCGCAAGGCAGTCTGGTCAAACAAATTCTCATTGGGTTGGTGCTGGGTATCGCGCTGGCAGCAGTTTCAAAACCCGCAGCCGTTGCCGCGGGTTTACTCGGCACATTGTTCGTTGGTGCACTAAAGGCCGTCGCACCGGTGCTGGTTCTGATGTTGGTAATGGCGTCAATCACCAACCATAAGCACGGTCAGAAAACCAGTATTCGCCCGATTCTGGTCCTCTATCTTCTGGGAACGTTTACCGCTGCATTAACCGCAGTTGTGGTCAGCTTCCTGTTCCCTTCCACACTGCATCTGGTGACTGGCGCAACCGATATCACTCCGCCGTCAGGTATTGTGGAAGTTCTGCGCGACTTGCTCCTGAGCATGGTTGCTAACCCAATCAACGCGCTGCTAAACGCAAACTACATCGGTATTCTGGTGTGGGCTGTGGGTCTGGGCTTCGCGCTGCGTCACGGCAATGAAACCACCAAAAACCTGATTAATGATGTCTCCGATGCGGTGACCTTCATGGTTAAAGTGGTGATTCGTTTTGCCCCTATCGGTATTTTTGGTCTGGTAGCATCAACACTTGCAACCACCGGCTTTGAAACGCTGTGGAGCTATGCGCAGCTGCTGCTTGTCCTGGTGGGCTGTATGTTCGGCGTGGCGTTGGTAATCAACCCGCTGCTGGTGTTCGTGAAGATTCGCCGCAACCCTTACCCGCTGGTGTTTGCTTGCCTGCGTGAAAGTGGCGTAACGGCCTTCTTCACCCGTAGTTCTGCAGCTAACATTCCCGTAAACATGGCGATGTGTGAAAAGCTGAATCTTGACCGCGATACCTATTCCGTATCTATCCCGCTGGGCGCAACCATTAACATGGCGGGCGCGGCGATCACCATTACCGTTCTGACGCTGGCTGCGGTTAATACGCTGGGTGTACCGGTAGATTTGCCAACCGCGCTGCTGTTGAGCGTGGTGGCGTCGCTGTGTGCTTGCGGGGCGTCTGGTGTGGCGGGTGGTTCTCTGCTGCTGATCCCACTGGCTTGCGGCATGTTTGGTATCCCAAATGAGATTGCCATGCAGGTGGTTGCGGTTGGTTTCATCATCGGCGTGTTGCAGGATTCTTGCGAAACCGCACTGAACTCCTCAACCGACGTGCTGTTTACTGCGGCGGCTTGCCAGGCAGAAGATGCTCGCCTGGCTGATAATAATCCGTTACGCGGTTAATGCTTCAAGCTCCCTGTCTTTCGAGGCAGGGAGTTTTACTCCTGCTGTTGCACTTCTTTTTCGACTTTAAACGGATCAATTCCCCGCCTTTGCATTCGCCAGAAACGAATGATGTTCAAACCATTCATCACCAAAAAACTCCCTTCGATTAACGTGCCGCCAATCGAGCCCAACCAGAAGTTATGCGTCACCCAACAAGCAGTGGAGCACCACATCACGCAGCGCGTCGTTAACCCTTTGCAGCGGAATAAAGCCCAGGTACTGGCAACCGTCCCGGCAATCGGCAGTAATTCCATCGCATGGTTAAATTTAGCCAAGCCCAATCCCACCGTCAGCGCGATGAAATTCCCCATCACCCACAGGCTTCGCGTGCGCAGAGAGATAACAGTTCGCAGCGCATTAAGCTCCGCACTCATGCCCGCCGGGCTTGCACCCATCAAAAAGAAGTGAATGCCGATAATGGCGCTGTAACCCGCCAGTTGTAGCTTGAAACGCCGTTCATCACGATTGATGAACGTGGTAATGCCAACCACAAAGGCGAGAACGCCGACGCCCTGGGCAACCCAATACGCGGTCATGACGAATCCTTGAGAGTAAAAACGAGGCGAAAAAAAACGGCATTTTAAAAATCAAAATGCCGTTTCATGTTAACACCTGACGGGCTATTTACAACGTGACGCCGCTTTTAAAGATCGCCAACTCGCGGAAATCATTGCGTTCGTTACACGTCTTTTTACCGTTCGCGATCTCCACAATGGTGTCGATAAACTCGGTTAGCAAGGTGTTCATGTCGCTACCGTGCAGCAGTTTTCCCGCGTCAAAATCAATCCAGTGCGGCTTTTTGGTCGCCAGTTCACTGTTGGTCGCGATTTTAACGGTTGGCACAAAACCGCCGTATGGTGTTCCACGACCGGTGCTGAACAGCACCATGTGGCAACCTGCTCCGGCAAGGGCACTGGTAGCAACGGCATCGTTACCTGGTGCGCTTAACAGATTCAGGCCTGGCGTTTTCAGACGCTCGCCATAACGCAGGACATCGACAACCTCGCTCTCACCGGCTTTTTGCGTGCAGCCGAGGGATTTTTCTTCAAGCGTGGTGATACCGCCAGCTTTGTTCCCTGGTGATGGGTTCTCATAAATAGGCTGGTTGTGTTCGATGAAGTATTGTTTGAAGTCGTTCACCATGGTGACGGTTTTTTCAAACGTGGCTTCGTCGCGGCAATGGCTCATCAGAATGCGTTCTGCACCAAACATTTCCGGGACTTCCGTCAGTACAGTCGTACCGCCGTTCGCCACCATATAGTCTGAGAAACGCCCCAGCATTGGGTTGGCCGTAATACCGGACAAACCGTCTGAACCACCGCACTCAAGGCCGAATTTGAGCTCGCTGATTTTGCCAGGTTCACGCTTGTCATGGCGCATCACTTCATACAGTTCTTGCAACTGCTCAAGCCCGGCTTCCACTTCGTCGTCTTGCTGCTGGCAAACCATAAAGTGAACGCGAGAAGCATCGTATTCACCCAGCGTTTCGCGGAAGGCACTCACCTGGTTGTTTTCACAACCCAGGCCAATCACCAGCACTGCACCCGCATTTGGATGATGCACCATGTTTTGCAGCATAGTGCGGGTGTTGATGTGATCTTCACCCAACTGCGAACAACCGAACGGGTGGCTGAACAAGAAGACGCCATCGATATCTTCGGCGTCATTATTCTGCTTCAAAAAACGGTTCTGGATCTGACGCGCGATGCCATTTACACAGCCCACGGTTGGCAGGATCCACAACTCATTGCGTACACCCACAGTTCCGTTGTCGCGGCGATAAACGCTCACTTCGCGGTCTGCGGCCTGGCTTGCCAGAGCCTGGAAATCAGGTTGATAGCGATACTCATCCAGATCGCTCAGATTCGTACGCGCGTTGTGTGAGTGAATGTGCTCACCGGCCTCAATAGTGGCCAACGCGTGGCCAATCGGCAAACCGTACTTCACCACATTCTCGCCCTGCGCAAGTGTGCCAAGCGCAAATTTGTGGCCGCGCAGCACTGGCTGGCGCAGGGTAATTTCTGTGCCTTCAACGGTAACAACGTCACCTTCAGCCAGGTCCACTAACGCAACAGCGACGTTATCTTGCGTATGGATCTTGATGTATTGCATATCAACCTCAGAGCCTGATTAGTTCAGTTCAATGCCAAAGTAGTCTCGGGCATTGTTAAAGCAGATGTTTTCCACCATTTTGCCCAGCAACTGGATATCAGCTGGCGCTTCGCCCGCTTCAACCCAACGGCCAATCATCTGGCACAGGATGCGGCGGAAATATTCATGGCGAGTATATGACAGGAAGCTACGGCTATCAGTCAGCATGCCCACAAAGCGGCTTAACAGACCCAATTGCGCCAGTTGCGTCATTTGACGCTCCATGCCATCTTTCTGATCGTTGAACCACCAACCTGAACCAAACTGCATTTTTCCTGGCATACCTTCGCCCTGGAAGTTGCCGATCATGGTGCCCAGCACTTCGTTATCGCGCGGGTTCAGGCAGTAAAGAATGGTTTTTGGCAGTTCGTTGTTTTCGTTCTGCTTGCTGAGCAGGCGAGAAAGTTCTTCAGCCATTGGACGATCGTTGATGGAGTCAAAGCCCACATCTGGTCCCAGCAATTTGAACTGACGCAGGTTGTTATTGCGCAACGCGCCAATGTGATACTGCTGAACCCAACCACGACGGGTGTATTCCGTAGCCAGCCACACCAGAACCGCAGTTTTGAACTGAGCAACTTCGTGCTCGGTTGGGGCAACACCTGAAAGACGACGAGCCAGAATGCCATCAAGAGTAGGTTCGTCTGCTTCGGCAAACAGCACCACGTCTAATGCATGGTCAGAAACTTTACAGCCATGTTCTGCGAAGTGGTCCAGACGCTTGCTCAGCGCCGCTTGCAGGTCACTGAAACGACGGATGTCGGTATCAGACACTTCAGCCAGCTTGCCCATGTATTCAGCAAAGGTTTCTTGTTCGATATTGAACGCTTTATCCGGGCGCCAGCTCGGCAGCACTTTGGTTTCAAACGCGTCGAGTGCGATTTGGCGATGGAAACGCAGATCATCGATAGGATCATCAGTCGTGCCCACCATTTTCACATTCATCTGCTTCATGATGCCACGCGCAGAGAAGTTATCCTGGGTCAGCAACTCGTTACATTCGTTCCAGATTTCATCAGCGGTGGTTGGGGATAGCAGTTTGCCGGTGATGCCGAACGGACGACGTAGTTCGAGATGAGTCCAGTGGTAAAGAGGGTTACCGATAGTGTGAGGAACCGTTGCAGCCCAGGCATCGAATTTCTCGCGGTCAGTCGCGTCACCAGTACAAAGACGCTCTTCCACACCGTTTGCACGCATACCGCGCCACTTATAGTGATCGCCTTTTAACCAGATGTCATACAGGTTTTTAAAGCGGTAATCTTCGGCAACTTGCTGTGGTGGTAAGTGGCAGTGATAGTCAAAAATTGGCTGATCGGCTGCAAACTCATGATACAAACGGCGAGCAAATTCGGTATCCAGCAAAAAATCTTCAGTCATAAACTGGGCCATTGTAGGGTTCCTCTGTTCATAGCAGTTCGATGCTTGCGCATAATGCAAATAAAGTTATCACACCAATTTCCAGAGACCGAGTGGATTTTTGAGGCATTCGTCACAAAAACCACACTTTCATTGTTAATATTCTGTTTAAAAATAACCTATATCCCGCGCCACTTCTGGCCTACAAGGCCCTACCACCTTGGAGTGAGCAGATCGACACTTTTGTGATATCACTCAACTTTTAAAGCTGTATGACAAGTTATCTTTCTGCCGTCGCAATACAAAAGTAATGGAATTACATCAGACGCTGGTTTCACGAACAGCGCATCACGGTACGGAAACCGTAGTTGCCACTGACACTTTATTTTTTATGGCAAGGTACGGGGTCGTACCGGGTGATACCCCCGGATATGAACCCTCAAACAGAACACGCTTCTGGCAGCAATGCCGGACGTGCAACCACACAATGTGCGGTTGTCTATAAGACGGGATGAAATTCAAAATGCGAAAGATTAAAGGCTTGCGCTGGTACATGATTGCCCTGGTTACCATGGGCACCATACTGGGTTATCTGACACGTAATACCATTGCAGCAGCTGCGCCAACCCTGATGCAAGAGCTGCATATTTCCACTCAGCAATATTCCTACATTATCGCAGCCTATTCGGCTGCTTATACCATTATGCAGCCTGTTGCTGGCTACGTGCTGGATGTACTGGGTACTAAAGTTGGCTACGCCTTCTTCGCTGTCGCATGGGCAATTTTCTGTGGTGCAACTGCACTCGCGGGAAGCTGGGGTGGCCTGGCCATCGCGCGTGGTGCCGTTGGTGCTGCTGAAGCCGCTATGATCCCTGCAGGTCTGAAAGCCAGTAGCGAATGGTTCCCGGCTAAAGAGCGTTCAATCGCAGTGGGTTACTTCAACGTGGGTTCTTCTATCGGCGGCATGATTGCTCCACCATTAGTGGTGTGGGCGATTGTGATGCACAGCTGGCAGATGGCATTCATCATCTCTGGCGTGCTGAGCTTTGCATGGGCAATGGCATGGTTGATTTTCTACAAACACCCACGCGATCAGAAAAAACTGTCCGATGAAGAACGTGAGTACATCATTGGCGGTCAGGAAGCTCAACACCAGACCAACAACAGCAAAAAAATGAGCGCCTGGAAAATCGTGCAGAACCGTCAGTTCTGGGGGATTGCTCTGCCACGTTTCCTGGCTGAACCTGCATGGGGTACTTTCAACGCGTGGATCCCATTGTTCATGTTTAAAGTGTACGGCTTTGACCTGAAACACATTGCGATGTTTGCCTGGATGCCAATGCTGTTTGCTGACCTCGGCTGTATCGTCGGCGGCTACCTGCCACCGCTGTTCCAACGCGTATTCGGCGTAAACCTGATTGTCTCTCGCAAAATGGTGGTGACCATGGGTGCGATTCTGATGATTGCTCCAGGTACCATCGGTCTGTTCACCAGCCCATACGTTGCAATCGCTCTGCTGTGTATTGGTGGCTTTGCGCACCAATCACTGTCTGGCGCACTGATTACACTGTCTTCTGACGTATTTGGTCGTAACGAAGTGGCAACGGCGAATGGCCTGACCGGTATGGCGGCCTGGACTGCAAGCACCATGTTTGCTCTGGTGGTGGGTGCGTTGGCAGATACCATTGGCTTCAGCCCACTGTTTGCTGCACTGGCGGTGTTCGATATCCTCGGCGCTATCGTTATCTGGACCGTACTGCAAAACAAACCAATCAGTGAGTTGGAAGACCCACAAAAACCGAAGCAAGCGCTAGCTTAATCGGCGTTTCAGTTAGCATTAAAAGCCGCCTAATTGGCGGCTTTTATGTATCTGGAATATGGAGCCTAACTTTGAAAAGTGGTATAACAAATAAGGTTAACCGCAGGATCTTTCCCGGAGCTACAGATGGATATTATGGAACCACGTCGTCTTTATCAGCAATTGGCTGCTGAGCTTAAACAACGCATCGAAAACGGTGTGTATTTGGTTGGTGAAAAACTCCCGGCCGAGCGCTTTATTGCTGAAGAAAAGAACGTGAGCCGCACTGTGGTTCGTGAAGCCATTATCATGCTGGAAGTCGAAGGATACGTCGAAGTACGCAAAGGCTCCGGCATCCATGTCATCGCCAATCAGGCGAAATACACCACGCTTCCAGATGAACAGTTTGAATTCGCAAATTTTGGTCCGTTTGAGCTACTGCAAGCTCGCCAACTGATTGAGAGCAATATCGCTGAATTTGCGGCGACTCAAGTCACCAAGCAAGATATCGTCAAACTCATGGAAATTCAGGAAATGGCGCGTAATGAGCACAATTTCCAGGATTCAGAATGGGACCTTCATTTCCACACTCAGGTTGCTCTCGCGTCGCAAAATAGCGCCCTCGCCGCCATCGTGGAAAAAATGTGGAGCCAACGTATCCACAACCCATACTGGAAGAAACTGCATGAGCATATTGATAAGCGCACCGCTGACAACTGGTGTGACGATCACGACCAGATCCTTAAAGCATTGATTCGTAAAGACCCGCATGCCGCTAAACTGGCGATGTGGCAACACCTTGAAAACACAAAGCAAATGTTATTTGATGCGACCAGCGATGATTTCGAATTTAATGCTGATCGCTATTTGTTTGCTGATAATCCGGTGATTCATCTCGATACCGCGACAAACGGGCAAAAATAGCCATTTTCTCCCGCGAGGGTAAGCAAACCAACCAATAGTGTCAGCGTTTGTAAATACCCTCGCCAGCACCTCAGCGAGTCATCAAAATCAACCCTCGGCAAAGCATAAATACTGTGACGCCTCACACAGAGCTTTGTTACAATTAGATGCAATTTCACTGTCGGTGTAAGCTTTGTTTTTCACCTACCGGAACACGTTAAAACGGAACTGTAGCCTGTTCGGGTAATAAGCGGTGGGTTGCAATCGGCAACAGCACATTAAAACAACACAAATAATGCCGTGCTTCACCAATCTGACTTTGATCAGCGGTCATAACCGATGTACCAGGAATACTGAATGGAACTTTTCACGCAATTATTGAACGCTCTATGGAACCAGGATTTTGAAACGCTCGCCAATCCAGGAATGATTGGCATGCTTTACTTCGTATTATTCATGATTTTATTCCTTGAAAATGGCCTGCTTCCAGCAGCTTTCTTGCCTGGTGACAGTTTGTTGGTTTTGGTCGGTGTCCTGATTGCCAAAGGGGCAATGGGTTTTCCAGAAACCGTCATCCTGTTAACCACCGCCGCAAGCCTCGGGTGTTGGCTCAGTTATATTCAAGGACGCTGGCTAGGAAACACGCGCATAGTGCAGAATTGGCTTTCCCACCTCCCTGCTCACTATCATCAACGCGCGCACAACTTATTCCATAAACATGGCTTGTCTGCGTTACTGATTGGCCGTTTTATTGCTTTTGTTCGTACCCTGCTACCCACTATTGCCGGTTTATCAGGTCTGAATAATGCACGCTTCCAGTTTTTCAACTGGATGAGTGGATTGTTATGGGTTCTGATTTTGACCACGTTGGGATATCTGCTCGGCAAAACGCCTGTATTCCTGAAATATGAAGATGCATTGATGTCCTGCCTGATGCTGTTACCCGTCGTGTTGCTGGTATTCGGCCTGATCGGTTCGTTGATTGTGCTTTGGCGTAAAAAATACGGTAGCCGCAGTTAAGAGGGATAACGATGAAAACACACTTTTTTCGTGGCCTGCGGGCCACGACGCTGATCGGTGTTGTTGCCGTCGCAGCCATATTGATATGGTCTGGAATGCAACGCACTGAATCAACGCTGGAAATCCGCTCCAGCCAACAAGGTATCAGCATGCCTGATGGCTTTTTTGTCTGGCATCATCTTGATGCCAACGGGATCCGCTTCAAAAGCATTACCCCTGAAAACAATTCTTTATTGATCAAGTTTGAATCAAGTGCGCAAAGTGAAGCAGCAAAAGTCGTGTTATATAGAACACTGCCACAGGGTTACGTCATCGCCCAACAAGAAGAAGAAGACAACGCCAGTAGCTGGCTGACGCGCGTGCTCAACGAAAATATTCGCATCGGTTAATCTTTTCCTGAAATCCTAATTTGTTAATAGGGATTGGGTTTTTACTCAATTTCTGACTATGCTTGGTCTTACTTATATTGTTAAACCTCACCCTTTTCGCCGTATTTCTGGACTTTATGTGTGCTTAACCTCATGGCTAAACGTACATCACAATGGAAGGTTTTTATCATGAATTATCGTACCGTATTGGCTATCGCTTTGTTATCTATGACCTCTTTAGCGCAAGCAAACTCGCTATGTAGCGAAAAAGAGCAGGATATTCAGCGTGAAATTGGCTATGCGGAGAAGCATCATAATCAAAGTCGTGTTGATGGGCTTAACAAAGCGTTGAAAGAAGTCCGCGCCAATTGTACCGACAGCAGTTTACGCGCGGCTCATCAGAAGAAAATCAACGAGCAAAAAGCTGAGATCACCGAACGCAAAGCAGACCTTAAAGAAGCTCGAGCAAAAGGCGACGCTGATAAAATTTCTAAGCGTGAACAGAAGCTCTCCGAAGCTGAGCATGAGCTCAAAACTTTACAGGCTCGTGATTACTAAATTCCTTCAATAAAAGTTACCGCCAAACTTCAAAGACCTGGAGAAAATTATGTCAAAAGATACTACATCAGAACACTTGCGAGCTGAGTTGAAATCCCTGGCAGATACCCTGGAAGAAGTGCTGAGTGCATCGACGGACAAGTCTAAGTCCGAACTCGAAAGACTGCGTGGCAAAGCGGAAAAAGCATTGAAAGAAAGCCGCGTACGTCTGGGTGATACCGGCGACGTGATTGCTAAACAAACACGTGAAGCGGCTGCCAAAGCTGACGATTATGTCCGTGAAAATCCATGGACCGGCGTGGGCATTGGTGCGGCGATTGGCGTCGTGCTCGGTGTTTTGCTGACTCGTCGTTAATTATGCCTGAATCCCATCAAACACAAGGGCCGGGTAAAAGCGTCCTCGGTATAGGCCAACGCCTCGTCACTATCATTGTTGGGATGGTGGAAACGCGCTTACGCCTTGCGGTGGTTGAGCTTGAAGAGGAGAAAGCTCATCTTGTTCAGCTGCTGCTAATGCTCGGGTTAACCATGCTGTTTGCAGCATTCGGGTTAATGAGCCTGGTGGTGCTGGTTTTCTGGGCCGTCGAACCGCAGTACCGTCTGAATGCCATGATCGCAACGACTGTCGTTTTACTGGCACTGGCGTTGATCGGCGGCATCTGGACGCTGCGTAAATCTCGCCAGTCCACGCTGCTTCGTCATACACGACGCGAGCTGGAAAATGACCGTGCATTGCTGGAAGATGACTAATCATGAGCAAACGTGAACTTGATAAGCGCAAAGCACTTCTACTCAGCCAGATTCAGCAACAACGGCTGGATTTAAGCGCGGGAAGGCGTAACTGGCTTGAGGCGACCGATGCTTATGACCGCGGCTGGAACACGTTATTAAGCTTGCGTAGTTATGCTTTAATCGCCAGCAGCGTTATGGCTATCTGGACGGTGCGCCACCCAAGTTTTCTGATGCGTTGGGCCAGACGCGGATTTGGTGCCTGGAGCGCATGGCGCCTGATCCGCAATACAATTCAGCAGCAATACCACTAAATCTTCGCGCCGCCTTTTTAGGCGGCATTATTTTTTGTATACAAGCCAATACCCTATGGATTTCGAGCTGCATCGCGGCGGCAAGAGAGCGCATCCCGATGAGCTTACATAAGTAAGTGATTCGGGTAAGTTCTCGCAGCCAACAAAGAGGCAGTTTGAAAGACATGGGTATTCAGTATTATTGAAGAACATCGACAATAATCCTTGCTAACAATCCTTTAACGTCACGTCTATTATCCTCCACATCAACCGCAATCAACGGTAACTACCGGAAATTGCAAAGACAAACATCGCTGGGCTGATAGCACCCACAAGAGATTCGCTGGAGAGTAAAATGAAAAAATTAGATGATGCAGGTGTACTGTTAGCTCGTGTCCTGATGCCGATTCTGTTCATCGTTGCAGGCTGGGGCAAAATTAATGGTTACGCTGGCACTCAACAATATATGGAAGCGATGGGTGTCCCAGGTTTCTTGCTGCCACTGACTATTCTGCTTGAGTTCGGCGGCGGTCTGGCAATTCTGTTCGGCTTCTTCACTCGTACCACAGCGATTATTACTGCGGTGTTTACCATTCTGACTGCGTTCCTGTTCCACGGTAACTTTGCTGAAGGCATGAACTCCACCATGTTTATGAAAAACTTCACCATCGCCGGTGGTTACCTGTTACTGGCAATCTTCGGGCCGGGCGCATACAGCATCGACCGTCTGCTGAAGAAAAACTGGTAAGGCTCTATACTGAATTGAATAAAAGCGAAGGTTAATCCCTTCGCTTTTTTGTTTTTAAGGTCGATGAAGAGGAAAGAAACATGGGACAGCTCATTGATGGCGTCTGGCACGATGTCTGGTACGACACCAAATCAACCGGTGGCAGCTTCAAACGTTCTGAATCAGCGTTTCGCAACTGGTTGACTGCCGATGGTGAACCCGGCCCGAACGGTAAAGGTGGCTTCGCCGCGGAGAAAGATCGTTACCATCTCTATGTTTCCCTCGCCTGTCCGTGGGCGCATCGCACCTTAATCATGCGAGCCTTAAAAGGCCTCGAGTCTTTTATCACGGTTTCGGTGGTAAACCCGCTGATGTTGCAGGATGGCTGGACGTTCGATGACGATTTCCCGAACGCGACCGGCGATGGCTTATACCAACACGAATATCTCTATCAGCTCTATCTGCAAGCCGACCCAAACTACACTGGCCGCGTCACCGTTCCGGTTTTATGGGATAAGAAAACCCAGACTATCGTCAGTAACGAATCTGCGGAAATCATTCGTATGCTCAATACCGCGTTCGATGCAAAAGGGGCTCGCGCTGGAGATTATTATCCCCCGCCGTTACGCAATAAGATTGATGAGCTGAATACCTGGATTTACGACACGATTAATAACGGCGTGTATAAGGCCGGTTTCGCCACCTCGCAAGAAGCTTATGATGAAGCGGTGACGAAAGTGTTTGAATCGCTGGCTCGCGTTGAGCAAATCCTGGGTCAGCACCGCTACTTAACCGGCGATCAATTTACTGAAGCTGATATTCGCCTGTGGACAACCCTGGTACGTTTCGACCCGGTCTATGTCACTCACTTTAAATGCGATAAACACCGCATTAGTGATTACCTGAATGTGTACGGGTTCTTGCGGGATATCTACCAAATGCCAGGCATTGCAGCAACCGTCGATTTCGCCCATATACGCAATCACTATTACCGTAGCCATAAAACCATTAACCCGACGGGTATTATCTCGATTGGACCTGCCCAAGATTTAAAGGAGCCACACGGTCGCGATGAGCGATTTAACAAAGGTTGATAAAATTCATTCACACTATGATTTACGTAAAATCCTTTCATGGCTATTCTTGAAATAGATCACTTAGAGATCAAGTGATTGATGACTACTCAAGGCGGGCTACAAATGGATTGGTATTTCAAAGTATTAAGAAATTACGTTGGCTTTAGTGGGCGTGCACGCCGCAAAGAATACTGGATGTTCATCCTTGTAAACCTTGTTCTGACAGGGGTATTAAGCATTCTGGATAAGATGCTAGGCCTACGAATCGCGGGGGATGAGGGTGCGCTCACCACCATTTACGGTGTGCTCATCATCTTGCCTTACTGGGCTGTGCAGTTCCGGCGCTTGCACGATACCGATCGTTCAGCCTGGTGGCTTTTACTGCTGTTAATTCCCGTAGTCGGTTGGCTGATTATTCTGGTGTTTAACTGCCAGAACGGCACGCCGGGTGAAAACAAGTTTGGGCGTGATCCAAAAGAAATGGATGCACGACTGGTCAGCGAGTAACAGTGGGGGGCGTGATTCGCCTCCCCAGATATTTATACCCTAAATAATTCAAGTTGCATCGCAGCGGCAAGAGAACGCCGCCAGCAAAGAGACAGCTTGAAGTATGAGGGGTATTTATTTCAATAATTTAGGTATCTCACGCAGGCACCAGGCTTTCGCCTCGCCCATGCTATCGCGTCGCCACGCCATAATAATGTCAATTTCGTTGGTGTACTCAGGGCTCACGACGCGTAAACGCCCTTCGGCAATATCCTGCTCAACAAAGGGGTAAGGCATTGTTGCCACACCAAGCCCTGCCAACAGTGCCTGACGCTTATCTTCCATACTACTCACCGTCAGACGCGGCTGTTTCTCCAGTAATCGCACCGTCAACACAGGGCGTTCACGTGCAGTATCCGCCACTGCAATTCCACGATACTTAACGCGAGTCACTTCCGAAAGCGGTTCCGGTTCGTTATGAATCGGGTGGTCAGGTGCCGCAACATAAACGCTCATCACTTTGTAGAGTTTGCGCGAGTTGATTTCCGAAGATGAACGGAAGTGCAGATCGGGGGCAATGACAATATCAGCTTGCCCCTGCTCCAGACGCTCCCAGGAACCCGCCAATACTTCGGTAATAATCGACAACTGGGTATCTGCTTTATCCGCAAGTTTCTCCACCAGGGGATACAATTTAGTCGCCGGCACCAGTGCTTCAGTCACGATAGTCAGATGTGTTTCCCAACCCCGAGCCAGCGCTTCGGCATCGGTAGTCAGTTTGTCAGCCGCTTCGAGCAAAACACGCCCACGTTCCAGCAACATACGCCCGACATTAGTAAATTTAGTGCGATGGCCAGAACGGTCAAACAACACAACATCCAATTCTTCTTCAAGCTTCTGCATGGTGTAACTCAGTGCCGACGGCACACGCCCCAGCTCATCAGCAGCAGCGGCGAAACTCCCACGCCTGTCAATTGCGTCCATTACCCGCAATGCTTCCAGCGTCAATGCTCTCTCTTTAGCCATGGGGTTCTCATTCAGGAAATTTGAACATACCCAGCAGATTAACTGGCTAACAATGCAGCGTCCAGAGTTTTACCATGGGCCTAGTGTAAAAAGAGGTCAAGAAATTATGATTACGCCAAGAACTGCCAAACAATGCGGAAAAGCGGACTATGGATGGCTCCAGGCCCGCTATACATTTTCATTCGGTCACTATTTCGACCCGAAATTGCTGGGCTATGCTTCGTTGCGCGTACTCAACCAAGAAGTACTGGCGCCTGGTGCGTCATTCCAGCCGCGTACCTATCCAAAGGTCGATATTCTTAATTTGATTCTGGAAGGCGAAGCGGAATACCGCGACAGCGAAGGTAACCACGTTCAGGCTAAATC
Organism: Buttiauxella sp. A111; assembly: GCF_014189855.1. Taxonomy (GTDB): domain Bacteria; phylum Pseudomonadota; class Gammaproteobacteria; order Enterobacterales; family Enterobacteriaceae; genus Buttiauxella; species Buttiauxella selenatireducens. The sequence continues at coordinate 339,145 of NZ_BJFN01000006.1, read as the reverse complement.
GGGTGAAGCCCTGCTGCTTTCCACCCAACCGGGGCTTAGCTATAGCGAGCATAATCTCAGTAAAGAAAATTCACTGACACGCATGCAGCTGTGGCTCGATGCGTGCCCGGAACGTGAAAATGCGCTGGTGCAAAAAATCACGTTGGCAAACCAACCGCAGCAATTGCTGGCCTCGCCTGATGGTAGCCAGGAGAGCCTGCAATTACGTCAGCAAGTGTGGATTCACCAGATTGAACTCGAGAAAGGCCAGCAGTTAAGTTTCCAGTTACATGGCCCACGTGCGTATTTGCAGTCAATTCATGGCACGGTTCATGCGGTTACTTCTACCGAAGAAAAAGAAGGGCTTACCTGTGGTGACGGCGCTTTTATTCGTGATGAGGCTAACATTACGCTGGTTGCAGATACACCATTGCGCGCATTGCTGATAGATTTACCGGTCTGACCAGTGCCAACGTTAGACCAACAGGAGTTATCAGTGAGCAAAAAACTGGCTACCCGGAAGAGTACAAAAAAAGCAACGCCATCGCCTGTGGCAGCGGTTGCCATTGTAACGGCAACCGCTAAATCAGAGCTCAGCTACGACGAAATGTTGAACGAGCTGGAAGCCATTGTTATCGACGCGGATGCACGGTTAGCGGAAGAAGAAGCCACTTTGTAGCATCCCGTTTTATCAGCCGACTTTACTCGCCATGATCGAAATAATCTGACGATCTGTGTGCTGCATTGACTGGCTTGCCAGTGCACACAGATTGCGGATCGACTGCTCCACATCATTCGCGACAATCCCTTCATTACCCGTGACGGAGCTATTGTCCAGCGCCATCAGAACCGATTTCCAGGCCGAAGCCGCGCTGGTCGAAACTTTCATTGCACAACTATTTGATGCGCCATCGCAAATCATCCCGCTGACATCACCAATCATGTTGCTTATCGCCATTGAGATACTCTGATAACTTCCATTAATTAACCAGGTTATCCCTGCCGCTGCACCCATCGCTGCCGTGGTTGCCGCGCACAATGCAGACAACGACGGTAGCTGATGGTGAATGTAGATGGCTGTGAGATGGGAAAGCATCAGTGCTCGTGCCAACTGCTCGCTATCGCAACCCAGGTGCTCAGCCACCACGACAACAGGCATCGTCGCCGTAATACCCTGATTACCCGAACCTGAATTGCTCATTGCAGGAAGGCATGCGCCCCCCATTCGCGCATCAGACGCTGCCGCAGTACGGATCATAATGTCAGTTAACAGATCCTTAGCCATTAGGCCTCGATCTTGCTGGCGCTGGAGTGTCGAACCAATATGCAAACCATATTGCGCCCGCAGTCCTTCGCGCGACAGTTCACCGTTGAGCAACGCCGCATCAAGGATAAAACCGATATCTTCAAAGGGAACGGCCTGAGCAAATTCAACAAGTTGCGCCAGGGTAAATCGCTCCATATGGCATGCTTGTGCATTCTCCGCAGGATGCGCTGCTTCTTTCGCATCGAACAACACCACTCCATCCTTTTCGATACGAGTCACCCTCGTGTGCGCACCAGAAATAACCACGCTGGCTGACGCTTCTTCGGTGTAAACAGTGACACTGGTATAGAGAATTTCTTCACAAGGTTCCTGAATCGTCACCTTCACTTTGCCACTTGCCAGCAGCAATTTTCCGGCGGCAATTGCCTCTACCGGCGCGCCTTTGAGAACTTCTAAACCGGCATGCGGATCGCCGCCCAACGCCCCCACCGCTGCGGCAATGGGCAAGCCCACCATTCCCGTTCCCGGCACGGTGACGCCCATACCATTTTTCATCAGATTCGGTGAAACTCTGGCCTCAATTCGTGTCACTCTCCCAGCCAAATGTGAGGCTGCCAGTGCGCTTGCCAACGCCAGTGAAACAGGTTCAGTACACCCTACCGCTGGCTTCACATTTTGTTTTACCGCGCGGATTAACTCAGCCCACGCGGGATTCATTTCTGAATTTGCCATTTTTTTAGCCTTAATTCCTGGAACTACAATTCAAAGACCTGCTTATCAGGAGAAAGCAAGGAATGGAGAAATACACAGCAGCAATCCGGTAATAATGATAATCACCAGCGAAGTTCCTTTGTATTTATGCAATGCGGGAACTTTATAAACCAGCCACGCCGGGATTAAACAACCGACCATACCGAATATTGGGCTGCAAATAGATGTAAAGCTTAAGACGGGTGCATTAAGGACAATTGCACTCCATGCCAACAAAATGGCGAACACCATAATTCCGCGCTGCACCCATTTCTGGTTTATTTTTTCTTCTGGCATTCTGCGACGTAAAATATTAATCACGATACCTTGAGTCGCTTCACGGAAACCAAGATATACACCAAAGAACGCCGTCATTACAGCAAAGATATTTAGCATTACGCTGACGACTGTGACCCACGCACCCGAGGCTCCATCAATGAACTGGGCAGCAATGGCGAGGGCAGATATATTCTGCTCATAGGCTTTTACCGCTTCGTCATGTCCCATCGCCAGTGTGAAGGACACGGCATAAAAGAACACCGTTACGAAAAGGATACCGAACGCGATATTCATGGCGCGCAGTGCTTTAAAACGCGCAACTTCCCGTGATTTTTCCTTCGAGCGATATGAAATAACCATCGGGCTCAGTGTTTGAATAAACAGAATAGAGGTCAAGGTAAATGGCAGAGTAATAATAGCGTTCTTAATCAACAACCCTGCTGGCGGAAGCGCCCCGGTGTTATACAGGTGCCACATACCGATCATTGATACCCCAAGTGCCGCGACCACCAACAGTTTTGCCAGCACCATGAAACTTGAGACTTTAAATAAAAGCTGTTCGCCTCGTGAAGAGATGGCGACCAGGATACAAATCAGTGCCAACCCATAGAATGGATTATCTGATAACAGCCCTTCGGTCACGCCAAAGGTATGCAAATAAGAGGCGCTGTCATTCGTGATGGCAGTGGAGTAAACAAACATCCAGATGACCAGCATAATAAAATACAGCGCACCTAATAATATGCCCCAGTTTTTACCCAAATAACCGCTAATCACACTTGGATAATCTTTACACTCAGGCGATTCGGCAAGGGTATTAATAAACAGGCGTTGGAACAGATACATTGCTGGATATCCAACGACAGAAGAGAGCAGGAACACCCACAATCCCATTAATCCAACCTGAACGGGTAAAAAAACTATTCCGGCACCAATCGCCATTCCGATACTCATAATTACCCAGCCGACATCGGTACTATCGAACTTAGTCGCTGCTTGCCATTCACTTTCTGTCATTCCAGCTCTACCGGATGCTGGAATATTAACCGCAGTAATGCTTCCCGTTTCCATAAAAGTGCTCGCTTATACGTGTAGGTTTTAATTGTGATGATTAAATACAGAGTGATTACCAGACATTCTCATTACTGAAATTATTGTTCTGGAGGTGTTATTAGTATTCGAAAAGGATAGCGCGAGCGGTGGAGAAAAAATTTGCTACTCTACGAAGCCATGTCAGGCAAAAGAGTAAATTTTTCTCCATTCAGAGAAATATCTGCACTTTTCACAAATCATTTCGATGATTTAGTAGAAAAGAGTTATTGGAAAGCAATATCTGAAAAGTTAATTCATTGTTTTTAATGACTTTACTGATAACCACTTTCTTTTAATGGGATTACCTGGTCGCAGATAATGTGAGCTGGAGCAACAACTTAGGTTAATGCGATGTGACAATTCGGCGCTCAGATCTTGATACACTTCACGTCATAGCAGCACATCAGCATTAACCACTGATTATTGTGTCATTAATGTTAAGGATTGGAGTTTTCATCTGACAAATTGCCATATCGTTACAGCAAATTATCAGGAAAGTCGGTTAACGCGCGTTTCTCCATTTTCAATCGACAATTGATACAACGTAAACGGTGTATGCCTCTCAATAAGCGTCGCCAGTTCTGGCGAATGGCTGGTTAACCAAATTTGCGTGTAGCGGCTCGCTTCGGCAATCAGACGTGCCAGTGCAGGCAACATTTGCGGATGCAGACTGTTTTCCGGTTCATTGAGGGCAATAAAACGTGGCGGCCTTGGGCTAAGTAGCGCGACAGTCAGGCACAGAAAACGTAACGTTCCGTCAGAAAACTCAGCCGACTCGAGTGGGCGATTAATCCCCTGGCGGTGCATCATCATCTGGAAACGTCCGTTACTGTTATCACAGAAGAACGTGCATTCCGGGAAAGCGTCATCCAGCACCGCAAACAATAATTCACTATCGCCAATTTCAACGATGGTCTGGAAAGCGGCGGCTAAATTCAAACCATCACCGGCCAGCACTGGCGAGCGATATCCCACCTGCGGTAAACGCAGCCCGGCCCCCTTCGAAATATCGAACTCATGGTAGAAACGCCAATTACACAGTGTTTCGCGTGCACGGGATACTTCAGGATAGAGGTGCGGTTCACCTAGCTGACCGAACAACGATTCGTTTTCGTAAAGCGTGGCGGCATGCGTCACCTTCTCCCCCGTCACATCGTTGAGAAAAACAGCCTGATTGCGCCGATGCATGATGGAAGACGAAGGGCGACGGCGAAAACCGCTCAGCCAGATTTGTTCTTCTTTAACGATGGGATCGAGGTCGAACATGGTTGGATACGGCAGTTTATCGGGGAAACCGACCTGTAATTCATACTCAAAATCGTCGGTATCTACTGCAAGCGTCATGCGGCGCGGTGCGCTGGCATACCCTTTGGCACGATCGCCCGCCCACATCACTTTCTGGATCCCGCCTTCATCCGATAGCCAATGGGATAGCTGCCCCATCGCCGCCCCATGGATCAAATGGATAGCTTTATAGATGTTGGATTTACCGCAACCGTTCGGCCCGACAACCACGTTCAACCTTTCGAGGTCGATGGAAAGTTTGCGCACTGAGCGGTAGTTGTCGATATACAGGGATTTGATCATGCAGGGGTAGTCCGATGATGGGAAGGGAGTTCTATTATGGCAATTGTTCGCCCTCACCCCAACCCTCTCCCCCAGGAGAGGGAGAAAACACGTGAGTTTCCCAGCTCGATCTATCCCCTCATCAACAGGGAGAAAAACACGCCTGCTTTCCAACTCGATCTATCCCCTCATCAACAGGGAGAAAAACACGCCAGCTTTCCAACTCGATCTCTCCCCTCATCAACAGGGAGAGGGTTGGGGTGAGGGCGAGCTTAAAATGCAAAACGCCCTGCTCAGTTCTCACTGTGCAGGGCGTCTATGAATGGTTGAAGCTGACCGATAAGCCGGGTTCTGTCGTGGACAGTCATTCATCTAGGCCAGCAATCGCTCACTGGCTCAAGCAGCCTACCCGGGTTCAGTACGGGCCGTACCTTGTGAACCCCTATTTGGCCTTGCTCCGGGTGGAGTTTACCGTGCCACGAACTGTTACCAGTCGCGCGGTGCGCTCTTACCGCACCCTTTCACCCTTACCTGATCCCACTTGCGTGGGCCATCGGCGGTTTGCTCTCTGTTGCACTGGTCGTGGGTTACCCCCCCAGGCGTTACCTGGCACCCTGCCCTATGGAGCCCGGACTTTCCTCCCCTCCGCCTGTCTCCTTCCGAAGAAGGACGACGACGAAGCGGCGACTGTCTGGTCAGCTTCGGCGCGAAGTATAGAGGGTTTATGTTCCTCTGTCACCTCCGCTAATGAGGGATGTTCATCCCCACCGCCAACGTTGCTGCAATATTGCGCGAGGCACGGTAGATATTATCAAACGCATTTTTCAACGCTTCTTCCAGCGTGCCAATACTATTAAGTACGCTAAACACCGCGTCGATGCCATATTGATGGACAATGGCCACATCGCTGGTCAGCGCTCCCGCAATACCGATAACCGGCTTGCGGTATTTTTTTGCCACTGCCGCTACGCCCACAGGGACTTTGCCGCGGATGCTCTGGCTGTCCATGCGCCCTTCGCCAGTAACCACCAGCGAGCAATCATGGATATGTTCTTCAAGATGCAAAGCTTCCGTCACAATCTCGACGCCGCTGCGCAATTCGGCACCAAGGAACGCCATTAGTGCCGCCCCCATACCGCCTGCCGCACCTGCGCCTTCTGCGTTTTTCACATCGATGTGCAAATCTTTTTTTATCACATTGGCGAAATGAGCAAGATTAGCGTCGAGCTCAACAATCATCGCTTCATCAGCCCCTTTTTGCGGCCCGAAAATGCGTGATGCGCCGTTGTCGCCAATCAATGGGTTAGTCACATCACAGGCAACATTAATCACGCAATCTGCCAGGCGGCTGTCCAGATTAGCCACATCTATGCTGTTCAGGCTCATTAAACTGCCACCGCCATGGCTGATTTCTTTGCCCATTGCGTCGCGCAGTTTTGCGCCCAACGCCTGCACCATACCCGCACCGCCGTCGTTGGTTGCACTACCGCCGATGCCAATAATAATGTTGCGCGCACCGTTATCCAGCGCACGTAATATCAGCTCACCTGTACCGCGCGACGTCGTAATCAGCGGATTACGATTTTCAATGGATACCAGCGCAAGGCCACTGGCTTCAGCCATCTCGATAAATGCAGTTTTACCATCGCCTGACATTCCCCAGCATGCCGTCACCGGCTCGCCCAACGGTCCTGTCACCGTGGTGGTGATTTTCTTACCCTGCGTGGCACTGATCATGGCATCGACCGTACCTTCCCCGCCATCGGCAACCGGGACCGATACATATTCCGCATCAGGAAATATTTCGCGGAAACCTTTTTCAATAGCCTGCGCCACATCAACCGCTGAGAGGCTTTCTTTATAAGAGTCGGGTGCGATTACGATTTTCATAATGAGTCCATGCCAAAAAGTGCCGAGAAAATCGGGCATCCTGGGATGCCCCTCTCTTTTATTTACTGACTTCTACTTTCGCCAGTTTTTCGTAGTAGCACGCAATTGCACTATGGTCATCGTTACCATGACCGTCCGCACGCAGCGCTTGCATCATTTCCATGACCGCAGCCGTCAGCGGCAGTTGCGCCCCCACACCGTGGGACGTATCCAGTGCATTCGCCAAATCTTTAATATGCAGATCGATTCGGAAACCCGGTTTGAAGTTACGGTCCAGCACCATCGGTGCTTTGGCTTCCAGAACGGTGCTGCCCGCAAGGCCGCCACGAATGGCCTGGAAGACCAATTCAGGATTTACGCCCGCTTTGGTTGCCAGCACCAGAGCTTCAGACATCGCCGCAATGTTCAGCGCCACAATCACCTGGTTTGCCAATTTAGTGACGTTGCCCGCACCGATATCACCGGTATGCACCACGGAACCGGCCATCGCTTTCAGCAGGTCGTAATACTTATCGAAAATGGCTTTATCACCGCCGACCATCACAGACAGCGTGCCTTCAATCGCTTTTGGCTCGCCACCGCTGACGGGTGCGTCCAGCATGTCGATGCCTTTTGCTTTCAGCGCTTCGCTGATTTCACGGCTTGCTAACGGCGCGATGGAGCTCATGTCGATAACCACAGTGCCAGGTTTGGCCCCTTCAATAATGCCGTTTTCGCCAAGCGCGACTTCTTTAACGTGCGGGGAGTTAGGCAGCATGGTGATAATCACATCACACTGCTCAGCAATATCTTTTGGAGTCGCCGCAGTTTCTGCACCTGCCGCAATCACTTCAGCAATCGCTTCAGCATTACGGTCAGCAACCACCAGGGAGTAACCGGCTTTGATGAGGTTTTTACTCATTGGTTTGCCCATGATGCCCAGGCCAATAAACCCAATTTTCAGTGTCATATCGTCAATCTCTCTCGTTATTTACAGGTGGAAGTTATTTTTTAAACTGGTCGCACAATTTTTGCGTGGCGGAACGGAACACGCCCAAATCACTGCCCACGGCAACAAACGTTGCGCCCATTTCCAGGTAACGGCGGGCGTCAGCTTCAACAGGAGCCAGGATGCCAGACGGTTTGCCGTGTGCTTTGGCACGGGCAAAAATGTGCTGAATCGCGTGCTGAACCTCTGGGTGATTTGCATTGCCGAGGTGGCCAAACGCCGCAGCCAGATCGCTTGGGCCGACAAAGATGCCATCCACGCCGTCGGTAGCGGCAATGGCATCCACATTGTCGACGCCCTGCTGGCTCTCAATTTGAACCAGGATGGTGATGTTCTTATTGGACTGGGCAAAGTAATCCGGCACGGTGCCAAACATGTTGGCGCGATGAGAAACCGATACCCCACGAATGCCTTCCGGCGGATAACGAGTCGACGCCACGGCTTGTACTGCTTCTTCAACATTTTCCACAAACGGGATCAGGAAGTTATAGAAGCCGATATCCAGCAGGCGCTTGATAATCACCGGCTCGTTCGTTGGAACGCGTACCACCGGCGCGCTGTGGCTGCCTTTCAGCGCCATCAGTTGCGGAATAAACGTGGTGATATCGTTTGGCGCATGTTCGCCATCCAGCACAATCCAGTCGAACCCGGCCAGACCCAGCACTTCAGTGCTGATGGGGTTGGCTAACGCCGACCAGCAACCGATTTGTGTCTGGTGTGCTGCCAGTGCCGCTTTGAATTTATTTGGGAAAACGTTGTTATTCATGAGTTTTACCTTAGTTTTTCAATTGCTTACTTCTGCAATTCCATACGTTTAATGTCACCCACAACGAACAGATAACAAACCATTGCCATCAGCGCCGAGCAGCCCACAAAAATCAGCGCCGCATTGAAGGAGTGAAGCTCAGACACCAGGTAGCCAATCACCAGTGGAGTCACGATAGAAGCCACGTTGCCGAACACGTTGAAAACCGCACCGCACAGGCCAACCATCTCTTTTGGTGCGGTATCAGCAATCACCGGCCAACCCAGAGCACCAAAACCTTTGCCGAAGAAGGCGAATGCCATCAGGACAATGACCAGAGCCGTGCTGTCGGTGTAGTTACAAAGAATAATGGTTGAAGCCAGCAGCATTCCGAGAACAATCGGTATCTTACGAGCAACGGTCAGCGAGTAACCGCGTTTGATTAACGAATCAGAGAATACGCCGCCCAACACGCCGCCGGCGAAGCCACACAGTGCCGGGATTGAAGCAACCATCCCTACCTTCAGAATCGACATCCCTTTGTCTTGCACCAGGTAAATCGGGAACCACGTCAGGAAGAACCAGGTAATGGTGTTGATGAAGTACTGGCCAAAAAACACGCCCAACATCATGCGGTTAGTGAGTAATTGTTTGATGTAGTGCAGTTTTGGGCCCTGAACGGCAACACCGGGTTTTTTGTGGTCCATATCGACCACCGCGCCACCTTTAGTGATGTAATCCAGCTCTTCTTTTGACATCCGCGGGTGGTCAGTCGGGTTATGGATGAACTTCACCCACAGGAAGGTCAGCACAAAGCCAATCCCGCCCATTACCGTAAACACATGCTCCCAGCCCCATGCAAAGGTCAGCCAACCAAGCAACGGTGAGAAAAGTGCCAGCGAGAAATATTGTGCAGAGTTAAAAATCGCAGACGCTGTACCACGTTCTTTCGTCGGGAACCAGGCGGCAACAATACGGGCGTTTGCCGGGAAAGAAGGCGCTTCAGAGAAGCCAAGCATAAAGCGCATGATGAACATGGAAATGCCCGCGTAAGCCAGCGGCACCATGTCGACAAAGCCCTGCATGAAAGTGAACAGCGACCAGAAGAACAAGCTGTATGTGTAGACTTTTTTCGAGCCGTAGCGGTCAAGTAACCAGCCGCCAGGGATTTGCATCAGTAGATAAGCCCAGCCAAATGCTGAGAAAATATAGCCCATTGAGATTGCACTGAGCTGCAATTCTTTTGCAACTTCAGTCCCTGCAATGGAGAGAGTGGCGCGATCCGCATAGTTAATCGTCGTCACAATAAAAATAATTAATAATATTAAGTATCGAGTGTTCTTACCCTTTTTTGACTCAACTGCTGTATCTAAAATCATTTCTACATCCTCTGTTGAGGGTACTTAAATTCAAGGATTTTTTATTTATTAAAAGCGGTATTTCACAAATATGTTTTTGGGATAACACCGCCAATTGAAATTAACCTGGTGTTTGTTATTCGCCATTCATCGCAACACAGTATAGCCAGCACAGAACGAATGGACATTGGGCTAATGCACAATTAACAACACTTAAAACATTAAATAATTAAACTTATGCACATGTTTGTGGGGCGTATTGCACAAATTCATCGATTACCCTTGTTCGTGAGTAAGGCCTCACAATATAAAGTGATCACCGTCACGTTTTTATTCCTCACAGCCTGACATTCTTTATTTAGCTTGTGATTAAATCACGATCATACCCAAAATAATTCGAGTTGCTTAAAGGCGGCAAGGCCGTGAATCCCCAGGAGCTTACTTGAGTAAGTGACTGGGGTGAGCGGGTGCAGCCAACGCATAAGCAACTTGAAGTATGAAGGGTATAGATAATGAATTTATTAAATTCAGTTAATGCCTGGAGAATAGTGACAATGTCAAATATAGAAATTAAACAACAACCACCAGGATCGTTTTATATAAAGGTTCATGACACGGATAATGTCGCTATTATTGTTAATGACAATGGTTTAAAAGCTGGAACCCGTTTTCCGGATGGACTCGAGCTGATTGAACATATTCCACAAGGGCATAAAGCCGCGCTGGTTGATATTCCGGCGCAGGGTGAAATTATTCGCTACGGTGAAGTCATTGGCTACGCGGTGCGTGATATTCCACGCGGCAGCTGGATTGACGAGTCTTTAGTGGAATTGCCAAAAGCGCCACCGCTCCACACTCTGCCATTGGCCACTAAAGTGCCGGAGCCGATGCCACCGCTTGAAGGCTACACGTTTGAAGGTTACCGCAACGCAGACGGCAGCGTCGGCACCAAGAACCTGCTTGGCATCACCACCAGCGTACATTGCGTTGCAGGCGTGGTGGATTATGTCATCAAAATTATTGAACGTGATTTGCTGCCGCGCTACCCGAACGTCGACGGCGTGGTTGGCCTGAACCACCTCTACGGTTGCGGCGTGGCCATCAACGCTCCTGCGGCGGTCATTCCTATTCGCACTATCCATAACATCTCTCTGAACCCAAACTTCGGCGGTGAGATTATGGTGATTGGCCTGGGTTGTGAGAAGTTACAGCCTGAACGCCTGCTGGAAGGCACCGATGACGTTCAATCCATTAACGTCGGCGACGCCAGTATTGTGCGCCTGCAAGACGAACACCACGTCGGCTTTAAATCAATGGTCGACGATATTCTGACCGTTGCAGAACGCCATTTGGTAAAACTGAACCAGCGCCAGCGTGAAACCTGCCCGGCATCTGAACTGGTTGTCGGTATGCAATGTGGCGGCAGCGATGCGTTCTCCGGCGTCACGGCAAACCCAGCGGTAGGTTACGCCTCTGACTTGCTGGTGCGCTGTGGCGCAACGGTAATGTTCTCTGAAGTCACCGAAGTGCGCGATGCCATCCACCTGTTAACGCCGCGTGCCATCAACGAAGAAGTGGGCAAACGCCTGCTCGAAGAGATGGCATGGTACGACAACTACCTTGATATGGGGAAAACTGACCGCAGCGCCAACCCATCCCCTGGCAACAAAAAAGGCGGGCTGGCGAACGTAGTGGAAAAAGCGCTCGGCTCCATTGCCAAATCAGGTCAAAGCGCGATTGTTGAAGTGCTTTCCCCAGGGCAGCGCCCAACCAAACGCGGCCTGATTTTCGCCGCCACGCCAGCCAGCGATTTCGTTTGCGGCACACAACAGGTGGCATCAGGGATTACAGTGCAAGTGTTCACGACCGGTCGCGGGACACCATATGGCTTGCTGGCCGTTCCAGTCATTAAAATGGCCACCCGTACCGCGTTGGCAAACCGTTGGTATGATTTAATGGATATCAACGCAGGCACCATCGCGACAGGCGAAGCGACGATTGAGGACGTGGGTTGGGAGTTGTTCAAATTTATTCTTGATGTCGCAAGTGGACGCAAGAAAACCTTCTCAGATCAGTGGGGTTTACACAATGCTCTGGCGGTGTTTAACCCGGCTCCTGTGACCTGATTACCCTTCATACTTCGAGTTGCAGGTGCGTTGGCTGCATCCGTGCGCCCCAGTCACATAGTTAGCTATGCTCCTGGGGACTTACGGCCTGGCCGCCTTCCTGCACCTCGAATTATTTTGGGTACAGCCAAGGCAATATTCTTTAGCTTTACCCCGCCAATTTCTGGTGGCAAACACTCAACACCAGTTGCCTTAACCAGCAATGCGCCGGGTCTGCCTCCGAGCGCGGGTGCCACATCAACGACACCGTAATTTCATGGGTTTTCACCGGTAGCTCAAACACATAAAGCCGGGCCTCCCCTGAATTACCATTTAACCCCGGCTGATTGAGCAAGAATGTCGCCGGCACCAGCGCCACCAGATCGGATGCCTGAGCCACCGCTATCGCCGCAGGAAACCCTGGCACCATCGCCGCAATTTTGCGTTTCAGGTTAAGTTCACCTAACAACACATCTACCGGGCCGGTTCCCCGTTCATGGCGCGACACCACAACATGCCCACACGCGGCGTACTTCGCGGCAGTCATTTCACCGTCCAACTCAAGCGAATGGCCTTTTCTGACCACGCCGACAAACTTGTCCCGATAAAGCGCCGTTAAACGGATTTCCGGTCCCATTTCCCCGAGCACACCGATTTCAAGATCAATCACACCTTCACGTAAAAACTTCGCGGTTTTCTCAGGTTTTGGCATAAAACGCAGTTGTACTAAAGGCGCGACAGCGGCTACGGCAGCAATCAGTGCAGCGCCGAAAATCTCGATAAACCCGGCGTTAGTCCGCAGGGTAAAGTTGCGTTCAAGCGTGGCGAGATTAAGCGCAGCCGTTGAGGGCCGAAGTATCGCACGGGCTTCAAAGACTGCGTTTTGCGTACGTTCACGGATTTCTTCAGCATAAGGCGTCAGCACCATATTGCGCCCAGCCCGCACCAGCAACGGGTCGCCGGTCGTTTCGCGAAGGCGGCTAAGCGTGCGGCTCATTGCCGAAGCGCTTAACCCCAGGCGACGCGCAGCGCCCACCACGCTTCCTTCAGCAAGAAGCACATCAAGGGCAATGAGCAAATTCAAATCAGGTTCATTCATAACGTATACCCTTCATACTTCAAGCCGCAGGTGCGTTGACTACGTCCGTGCGCCCCAGTCACATAGTTATCCTATGCTCCTGGGGACTTACGGCCTTGTCGCCTTCCTGCAACTTGAATTATTTTGGGTATAGTAACGCGATCATTAAAAATAAGAGAAGGCGTTTGGTACAGCTTATTAGTGTAAGCAGTGCGTCTTCCGCCACGTATCTGACACCGCTATATTTCTGGCATCTATCCGCGATAAAGAGTTCTGAAAGATGGCGTTATTTTCCAGTCAACCTGGCGATGAAGGTTTACCCGGCCTCGAGCGTGGCTTAGCCATGGCCGCCGTTATGACGATGGCAGCCATGGTCGTGTTCGACGGCTCGATGATCACCATCGCGCTGCCACAAATCGCACGATCGCTTAACGTATCGCCAGGCGCTTCTGTCTGGGTGGCGAACGGTTACCTGCTATCGGCAGCAATGACACTTGCGATCTTTGCCGCGCTTTCCAGCCGCCTGGGATTCCGCACCATTTTCACCTTCGGCCTCAGCGTGTTTACGCTGGCTTCCGTGGGCTGTGCGCTGTCATCGTCACTGGAAATGTTAATCGCCATGCGCGTATTACAGGGCATTGGCGGAGCAGCCACATTGAGTATTGGCCCGGCAATCTTGCGCTCGGTTTTCCCTAACCGCCTGCTGGGGAGAATACTCGGCCTTAACGCATTGCTAATTGGTGCAAGTACCGCTATTGCACCGATTCTTGGGGGCGCGATACTCTCGGCAATGAGCTGGAAATGGCTGTTTGCGATTAATATTCCGCTGGGCATGATGGCTTTATTACTTACGCTGCGTGTTGTGCCCAACAACCCCGCTTTAAAACGTGAACCGTTCGATTATGCAGGAGCCTTATTATCGGCAATGGCATTAGGCGCGTTGATTATGGCCGCAGACGCCTTTACTCATCCCGGCAACGGCGACCTGAAAGTGGCGATGGCTTACGCTGCAACGGCTATTCTCACAGGCTTTGCGTTCATCAGGGTTCAGCGACGCGCAATAAAACCTCTGCTGCCGCTCAACATCTTTGCTTCTTCACGGTTTTCGCTGGCAGCGCTCACCTCGCTGGCCTCTTTTGTCAGCCAGGGCATTACTTTCATCGCATTACCCTTCCTGTTCCAGAGCGTTTACGGCTACAGCGCACTGGTTTCAGCCCTGCTTTTCACCCCGTGGCCGATAGGTATTATTCTGGCCGCGCCCCATGCCGGGCGTTTGGCCGACCGCTATTCAGCCGCGATAATCTCGACAATCGGACTGGGGATTTTCGCTATTGGGTTGACGCTTCTGGCGCTGCTTCCTGAACATGCTCAAGCCTGGGATATTTGTCTGCGCAGTGTGGTTTGCGGTATCGGTTTTGGCTGCTTTCAAAGTCCGAATAACAGAGAGATGCTGGCCAATGCGTCACGTGAAAACAGCGGATATGCCTCTGGAGTGCTGGCAATCGTGCGCACTTTTGGGCAATGCCTGGGCGCGGCATTGGTCGGGATTTTCATGTCGCTTTATGTGCAAAGCAGCGCCGTAGATATCAGCTTGTGGATGGCGGTCATCGCCACGGTTTTAGCCATCGCTCTGAGCCTGAGTCGCTTGCGGGGTTATAAATTAACGACGGAATAAAGTTTTAGGGTGGTGTTACACCACCCGCCAGAAACCTTTCTTTGTTGCCCCAACCCGCTGGAGTTTTCCTTTTTCCTGGAGAGATTTGAGATTTCTTTCGATGGTTCTGGTTGTCAGGGAGAGTTTTTGTGCAAGCTCAGCTATCGTGAGTTGAGGTCCTGCGCGAAGCAAAGCCAGGATCTTAATTTCACTCTGCGTAAAGTCTGTGAGTTTTTCTTCCGACATTTCTTCCGACATTTCTTCCGACATATTGTCGTCAGAGAAATGAATGCCTTCCGCCAGAGCCTGTGCCAGCTTCTCAAGCATAAAGTCGATAAAAGGCGTGCAATCACTAAGTCGATCACATTCGCCTAAAACCTGGTAATAACGTTGCTGCTGATTATGAATAATTGTCTCAACGGGCAACCAGGCTAATTCTGAGCGCCATTCACTCAGAATTAGCGTTTGCCATAACCGCCCCATTCGCCCATTGCCGTCAGCAAAGCAAATCCTCAATCAGACGCGGAACCTGGCTGGCTGGGGGAGCCATATGAATCAACTTCCGTTCCCGGTATACGCCAACATCAGCGCTGCGCAAAACACCCGGCGCATCAACCAGCCCGGTCATTAACAGACGATGCGCCGCCAGCAAATCTTTCCGTTGGTTGCTGCGCCATGAAGACATTGATTCATATGCAAGAATTGCGTTACGAACCTCCTGAATATCTTTAGCTGGAGCCAGCACCCGTTTGCCATCCATGATGGCGGAAACCTGCCCGGTCGACAGGCTATTATGTTCAATGGCTAACGATGCCTGAATAGTGCGAATACGATTTTCTTTGCGCAACATCGGGGACGCTTGCTCCGCATGGGCGGCCCAGCGGCCCAGTAATTCACCGACCTCGATAACTCGATTGATAATTCCAGGTGTAATGGAAAAAGGGGGTTGGTAGCCAGCCATTAACTTCTCTCCTGCCGCGCGGTGGTCTTTTACTCATCCACCAGCACGACTTCAATTCCGCCTTTACGCAGCCCATTCAGACTCTCTTCAGGAATACCCGCATCGGTGATGACCATATGAATGCGTTGGGTATCAATGATTTTATGCAGGCTGGAGCGGTTAAATTTTGTGGAGTCCGTTACCACAATAATCCGCTCCACCACTTCACACATCCGGCGGTTAAGGCGCGCTTCATCTTCATTATGGGTGCTGACACCTCGCTCCAGATCGATGGCATCGACCCCAAGGAACAGCATGTCGAAGTGGTAGTTTTGCAGGGATTGGTCAGCCTGATCGCCATAGAACGACAGCGACTGACGGCGCAAATGCCCGCCGGTCATCAGCAATTCGACACCTTCCGCTTCAAGCAACGCGTTCGCCACGTTCATGCCGTTGGTCATGGCAATCACGTCTTTATGATGGCGCAGGTGGCGCGCAATTTCATAAGTGGTAGTGCCTGAGTCCAGAATCACACGATGACCAGGCTTAATCAGGTCAGCTGCCGCACGCGCAATGCTGCGTTTCAACGAGGTATTCAGCGAGCTTTTATCCTCGACAGTCGGTTCAACCATCGCCGTACCTGAATCACAAACTAATGCCCCGCCGTAAGCACGTACCGCTATGCCCTGCTTTTCCAGAAAAGCCAGATCGTTACGGATTGTCACCGTCGAAACACCAAAAAATGATGAGAGATCATTAACCTGTACGCTTCCTTGTTGGCGAAGACGTTGGATGATTTGCTCACGCCTTTCACTTGTCCCCGTTACACGCTTGTCCGTTGCTGCGTCGGTATTGCTCATAATAGATCCTTTCATAAAACCTTTCGTTTCATTTCGCTTTGCCTATTAACACCTTTCTTTTCGCGGAAAGCAAGCCTTTACATCGCGTGCTGCATTCCCTGTCATCATGTCAAATAGCCTTTCATTATGTTTCTTTTGCGAAACAGATCTCAATTCTATTATCTTTCGTTTTGTTTTTATCGCACGATACACCACTATTAAATGAAACAAATCGAAAGACAAATCGATACGGAGAGGAAAGTGAAACATTTAACCGAGTTTGTGGCCGACCATAAACAGGATTCACGATGTGGCATTTTTGCCGTTTGTTCTGCTCACCCATTGGTTCTCGAAGCGGCAATGCGCCATGCCCGGGAAGCGAATTCACTCTTATTAATAGAAGCGACATCCAACCAGGTTGACCAGTTCGGCGGCTACACCGGAATGACACCAGAAGATTTCCGCGGTTTTGCCGAACAGATGGCCGACAAACATCACTTCCCGCGCGAGCAGTTAATTCTGGGCGGCGATCACCTGGGCCCAAACCGTTGGCAGGCCCTGCCAGCAGAAGAAGCCATGTGCAATGCCGAAGAGCTGATTCGTTGTTATGTCGCCGCTGGCTTTAAAAAAATCCACCTCGATTGCAGCATGTCCTGTGCTGATGACCCAATTCCTTTAACCGATGCCATCGTCGCGATACGTGCAGCAAGGCTTGCAAAAATTGCCGAGCAAACCTGCATTGAGAAAAGTGGCACTTCCGATTTGGTCTATGTCATAGGCACCGAAGTACCGGTTCCGGGTGGCGCTCACGAAACCCTGGCAGAGTTAGCCGTTACCACGCCACACGCGGCAAAAGCCACCCTTGAAGCCCATCGCCATGCGTTTGAACGCCAGGGGTTGAGCGACCTGTGGCCGCGCATAATCGGTCTGGTTGTTCAGCCGGGTGTTGAGTTTGATCACACCCAGGTTATTGATTACCAACCGGAGAAATCCCAGACACTCAGCCAGATGATTGAAGACTTCGACACCATGGTGTTCGAAGCGCACTCCACGGATTACCAGACACCACAGGCATTACAACAGTTGGTTCAGAACCACTTCGCTATTTTGAAAGTTGGCCCCGCGCTGACCTTTGCTTTGCGCGAAACTCTATTTTCACTGGCCGCTATCGAGCGTGAATTACGTCCGGCACATAAATGCTCAGGACTGCGGGAAGTGCTTGAGAGTGTGATGCTTGAGCACCCTGAAAACTGGAAACACCATTACCACGGCAGCGACAGCAACCGTCGCCTTGCTCGCGGATACAGCTACTCCGACCGCGTTCGCTACTACTGGCCAGATCATGATATTGACGAGGCGTATTCAAAACTTGTTAGTAATTTGTCTGATGAATCTATTCCTTTGCCGTTAATCAGTCAGTATCTACCACTTCAATACGCTAAGGTCCGTGAAGGAAAACTCGCGGCAACGCCGCATGAGCTGATTATTGACCATATTCAGGATGTGTTGCGCCAGTACCATGCCGCCTGTCTGGGCACTCAACCATCCCATTAACACAATGATAATAAGAGGAAAAAACATGCCAAACATTGTATTAAGCCGCATTGATGAACGACTGATCCACGGCCAGGTAGGCGTTCAGTGGGTCGGTTTTGCCGGAGCAAACCTCGTCCTCGTTGCCAACGACGAAGTTGCAGAAGATCCGGTACAGCAAAATCTGATGGAGATGGTTCTGGCGGAAGGGATCTCCGTGCGTTTCTGGTCGCTGCAAAAAGTTATCGACAATATTCACCGCGCAGCTGACCGCCAGAAAATCCTGCTGGTTTGCAAAAATCCGGATGATTTTCTGACACTGGTGAAAGGTGACGTGCCTGTCACGCGGATTAACGTCGGCAACATGCACTACGCAGAAGGCAAACAACAAATCGCGAAAACCGTTTCTGTAGATGACCAGGATATTGCCGCTTTTAATGGCCTACAAAAGGCCGGAGTGGAATGTTTTGTTCAGGGTGTGCCGACGGAATCCGCGCAGGATCTCTATAAACTCCTCTGAGGGAATTTCTATGGAAATTAGCTTATTACAGGCATTAGCGTTGGGTATTCTGGCCTTTATAGCAGGTCTGGATATGTTCAACGGCCTGACGCATATGCACCGTCCGGTGGTACTTGGGCCACTGGTTGGCTTGATTCTTGGCGACCTTCATACCGGGATTTTGTGTGGCGGGACGCTGGAGTTGGTCTGGATGGGTCTTGCGCCACTTGCCGGTGCGCAGCCACCTAACGTGATTATCGGTACCATTGTCGGCACCACCTTCGCCATTACCACGGGCGTTAAACCGGAAGTGGCTGTTGGCGTCGCGGTGCCATTCGCTGTTGCCGTACAGATGGGGATTACCTTCCTGTTCTCCATCATGTCTGGCGTGATGGCTCGCTGCGACCGAATGGCAGCTAACGCCGACACCGATGGTATTGAGCGCGTGAACTACCTGGCATTACTGGCGCTCGGCACCTTCTATTTTCTGTGCGCATTCCTGCCCATCTACTTTGGTGCAGAACATGCGAAAACCGCTATCGACATGCTGCCTGCTCGTCTGATTGACGGCCTGGGTGTCGCGGGTGGAATCATGCCAGCCATCGGTTTTGCCGTGCTGCTGAAAATCATGATGAAGAATGTCTACATCCCATATTTCATTCTCGGCTTTGTGGCTGCAGCCTGGCTGAAACTGCCAGTGCTGGCTATTGCCGCCGCAGCACTGGCGATGGCGTTAATTGATTTCTTACGCAAAGACCCGGCACCACAGCAACCTACACACGTGAAGCAAGAGGAATTTGAAGATGGTATCTAACGATCAGACTCTGCCAGGCGTTAACGTAACAGACACCGCCGCGGTCGAAAAAAACGACAATATCTATGAAGATCAACGTATCGGTGCGGAACTGACGAAGCAGGATATTAACCGGGTAGCATGGCGCTCCATGCTATTACAGGCATCATTTAACTATGAGCGTATGCAGGCCTCCGGCTGGCTCTACGGTTTACTGCCCGCGCTGAAAAAGATCCACACCAACAAGAACGATCTGGCTCGCGCCATGAAAGGCCACATGGGATTCTTCAACACCCACCCTTTCCTCGTGACCTTTGTCATCGGCATTATTCTGGCGATGGAGCGCTCAAAGCAGGATGTGAACAGTATCCAGAGCACTAAAATTGCTGTGGGTGCGCCGTTGGGCGGAATTGGTGACGCCATGTTCTGGCTGACCTTGCTGCCAATATGCGGCGGTATCGGGGCGAGCCTTGCGCTTCAGGGTTCAATCCTCGGCGCGGTTATCTTTATCGTGTTGTTTAACGTCGTGCACCTTGGTTTGCGCTTCGGCCTTGCGCATTACGCTTACCGCATGGGTGTGGCGGCCATCCCACTGATCAAAGCCAACACTCGCAAAGTGGGTCATGCCGCGTCTATTGTGGGGATGACGGTTATTGGTGCGCTGGTTGCCACTTACGTTCGCCTTTCCACCACGTTGGAAATTACGGCGGGTGATGCGGTAGTGAAACTGCAAACCGACGTTATCGACAAGTTAATGCCTGCATTTTTGCCCCTGGTTTATACACTGTGCATGTACGCGTTAGTACGGCGTGGATGGAGCCCGCTGCGCCTTATCGGTATCACGGTAGTGCTGGGTGTTGTCGGGAAGTTTGCTCACTTCCTGTAAGTGACATCCTGTAAGCGAGAGAAAACAATATGTTAAGTATTATTCTTAGCGGTCACGGTGGCTTTGCCACCGGACTGGAAAAAGCGATGAAACAGATTCTTGGTGAACAAGAGCAACTTATCGCCATAGATTTCCCTGAAACGTCTTCAACCGCACTGCTTACCGCGCAGTTCGAAGAAGCCATCAGCGTATTAGATGAAAGCGAAGGGCTGGTGTTTTTAACCGATTTACTTGGCGGAACCCCGTTCCGCGTGGCTTCAACCCTGGCGCTGGAGAAACCAGGCCGTGAAGTGATCACCGGCATCAACCTGCAATTACTGCTGGAAATGGTGCTGGAACGCGACGGGCTGAGCAGTAAAGAGTTCCGTCTTCAGGCACTGGAATGCGGCCATCGTGGGCTAACCAGCCTGGTGGATGAAATGGGACGCTACCGCGAAGCTGAGGCGGTCGAGGAAGGAATATGACCACGCTGCTGCGGGCCAGGCGCGTTCTCACCGAACAAGGCTGGCTAGACAATCATCAGTTACTCATTGATAACGAAACGATTGTCGCCATCGAACCGATTCCTGCTGGAATGATGGCGCGTGATGCGGAACTGCTGTGCCCGGCGTACATAGACATTCATGTGCACGGCGGCGACGGGGTTGATGTGATGGATGACGACCCCGGCGTCCTCGACCGTCTGGCGATGCACAAAGCGCGTGAAGGTGTCGGCGGCTGGTTGCCCACCACCGTCACCGCGCCGCTTGAAGATATTGAACGTGCATTGCGGCGTATCTCGCAACGCTATTATCGCGGCGGGCCTGGTGCGAGCGTGCTGGGCAGTTATCTCGAAGGGCCATACTTCACACCACAGAATAAGGGGGCTCATCCACCCGAGTTATTCCGCGAACTGAATATTCCGGAACTGGATCGGTTGATAGATGTATCGCAAAACACGTTGCGCGTCGTGGCACTGGCGCCTGAAAAGCCCGAAGCGCTTGAGATGATAAAACATCTGAAAAGCCGTAACGTTCGCGTGATGCTCGGCCATAGCGCCGCCAGCCATGAACAAACACTTCAGGCATTCGATGCCGGGGCTGACGGCCTGGTGCATTGCTTTAACGGTATGACGGGTTTGCACCACCGTAATCCGGGTATGGTCGGTGCGGGTTTAACTGACAAACGCGCCTGGCTTGAGCTAATTGCCGACGGGCATCACGTTCATCCAGCGGTCATGAATATTGCTTGCAGCTGCGCTAAGTCCCGAATTTTGCTGATAACCGATGCCATGAGTGCAGCGGGAATGCCTGACGGTGATTATTCGATTTGTGGGCACCCGGTCACCATGAGCAATGGGATCGTGCGAACCGAAAGCGGCGGTCTTGCAGGAAGCACCCTTGCGCTTGATGCCGCTGTGCGCAATCTGGTGAATCACGTCGGCGTGCATGCAGAAGATGCCATCCATATGGCTTCATTGCATCCGGCAAAAATGCTCGGTTTAGACAAAGAGTTAGGTTCGTTAGCCCCAGGTAAACGTGCCAGTTTGATAGCGCTTAATCCACTGCTAGAGCTTCAAAACATCTGGATTAATGGCCAACATCTCCCTTTGTAGTTCTTTCGTTGCTCCTCGCTTTGATCTGTCGCCTGCCGGCGGCAGATCTTTCTTTTCCTTTCGATTAGCTTCACGTCAATTATCTATTTATTCATAATTATATTTAAAATCAATTGATTGAATGAAAACGATCATTTCCTGGATCACATTTTTCGTTTTATTGTTTTTCTTACGTTGACCTTTCGTTTTCTTTTCTATAGATTTTATTTAAGCATGAAGTTGAGTAAATGAAACAAAACGAAAGATTGTCCTGTACTGCTTTGTGCTACTTCCGATGATCTTGCACTGCTAAGGACTGAGTTATGAGCGAAACCCAATCTGCCTGTCTTTCCGGCACATCAACCTGGACCGAAAAAGAGATCCGCCAACAGCCGGAAAGCTGGAGCCGATCGTTAAAAAATATCGGTAATCAACGTAGCAACATCGATGCATTCCTTGAGCCTTTGCTGCAAAACACCTCTCTAAAAATTATCCTGACGGGTGCAGGAACCTCCGCTTTTATTGGCGATATTGTTACGCCGTGGCTGTCACGCCACACCGGGAAAAACTTTGTTGCGGTGCCAACCACCGACCTGGTCACCAACCCGCTGGATTACTTATCCCCGCAGGAGCCGACGTTACTGGTCTCTTTTGCACGCTCTGGCAACAGTCCTGAAAGCGTGGCGGCAGTCGATTTAGTCAATCAGGTGATGGAGCACTGCTACCACCTGATCATTACGTGTAACGAAGCCGGTAGCCTGTATCAGAATGCGGCCACCAGTCACAATTCCCTGGCGCTATTAATGCCGCCGGAAACGCACGATCGCGGCTTCGCCATGACCAGCAGTATCACCACCATGATGGCTAGCTGCCTTGCGGTGTTTGCCCCTGATGTCATCAACAGCACCTCCTTCCAGGATGTGGCGACTCGCTGCGAGCAAATTATTGCCTCACAGGGTGAGTTCAACGAAAACGTGTTTGGCGACCTTGCGTTTAAGCGTGTTGTCTATCTCGGCAGCGGTGGATTGCAGGGTGTGGCTCGTGAGTCTGCACTAAAAGTACTGGAGCTCACCGCCGGAAAACTGGCCGCGTTTTATGACTCTCCAACCGGATTCCGCCACGGCCCTAAATCACTGGTCAATAACGAAACGTTAGTCGTGGTGATGGTTTCAAGCCATCCGTATACCCGCCAATACGATCTCGATTTACTGGCTGAACTGCGTCGCGACCAACAGGCGATGCGCGTCGTGGCAATCTGCGCGTCACCTTGCCCGGAAGTCGAGACAGGGCCGCATATCTGGCTGCCACCTTCCCGTGAGTTTATCGACGTTGAGCAGGCTTTCTGCTTCCTGATGTATGCACAGATTTTCGCGCTAACCGAATCAATCAAAGCAGGCATCACCCCTGATACGCCTTCTGCCAGCGGCACGGTAAACCGTGTTGTGAAAGGTGTGATTATTCATCCGTGGAAAGGCTGAGAGGATCCCAACATGAGTATTATTTCCACTAAATATCTTCTTCAGGATGCGCAGGCCAGAGGCTATGCCGTTCCTGCATTTAATATTCACAACGCGGAAACTATCCAGGCGATTCTGGAAGTCTGCAAAGAGATGCAGTCACCCGTTATCCTGGCAGGCACGCCAGGCACCTTTAAACATATCGCTTTTGAAGAGATCTACGCTTTGTGCGAGGCCTACTCTGAAAGCTACGACATGCCGCTTGCGCTGCATCTGGATCACCATGAATCACTGGCGGATATCAGCCGTAAAGTGAACGCCGGTGTACGTAGCGCCATGATCGACGGCAGCCACTTCCCGCTTGCCGAAAACGTGCGGCTGGTGAAATCCGTAGTCGATTTTTGTCATCGTCATGATTGCAGCGTCGAGGCCGAATTAGGGCGTCTCGGTGGTGTGGAAGACGATATGGATGTGGACGAAGAAAGTGCTTTCCTCACCGATCCGCAAGAAGCGCGTCGCTTTGTTGAACTCACCGGCATCGACAGCCTTGCCGTTGCTATTGGCACCGCGCATGGGCTTTACACTAAACGCCCGAAAATTGATTTCCAACGCCTGGGTGAAATCCGCGAAGTTGTGGATATCCCTCTGGTTCTGCACGGTGCAAGCGATGTGCCTGACGAATATGTCAGACGCGCCATCGAACTGGGCGTATGCAAAGTGAATGTCGCAACCGAGCTAAAAATTGCGTTTGCGGCCGCTGTTAAAAAATGGTTTGGCGATAACCCTGAAGGCAACGATCCCCGCTATTACATGCGTGTCGGGATGGATGCCATGAAAGAAGTGGTACGCAGTAAAGTCACCGTTTGCGGGTCTGCCAATAAATTAATTCCTGAAGCTGAAACCTCGCTATAAATCTTATTTTTTAAAGCGTTACCTGGAAAACCGGGTAACGCAATCAGTTTGATACTTGCCACGAAACCCTCGAATCACAAGGACAAACGATGAAGAAAATCATAAAGAGCTCGGTATTATTACTTCTGATTAGCAATGGCGCTTTTGCTTCTGAATATCTGCTAAATAACAACAATATCTCTATCTCATTTGATGACACTAATTCTGCCGTCGTGATAAAGGACAAGCTCTCACAAAGTAAACTCGCCCCCAAAGAGTTGTTCTTTCTGACACTACCTAATGAAGATGTTATTCACGCCGCCGACTTTAAAATTAAAAATGTCAGCCAAAAAGATGACGCTATTCATATCGATTACGACCATAAAGATTTCGCGGTTACGGTGGTATTGAATGTCCTTAAAGGCAAGTACGCCAGCATCGACTACACGATAAAGGCGAAAGATAGAGCGCAGGATGTTGCGAAAATCACCTTCTTCCCAACGAAAGGACAATCGCAAGCCCCTTACGTTGATGGCGCAATTAATAGCTCACCGATTATTGCCGACAGTTTCTTTATTCTGCCGGAAAAACCTATCGTTAATACTTACGCGTATGAAACAACAACGAATCTGAACGTTGCGCTAAAAACCCCAATTAAAACCGACGCGCCGGTTACCTTTACAACTTATTTCGGTACCTTTGAAGCGACGAATCAGTTGCGCCGTAACTTCAACCAATTTATTAATGCGATGCGCCCGCGCCCATATCAGCCGTATCTGCATTACAACAGCTGGATGGATATTGGGTTCTTCACCACATATACCGAAAAAGATGTGCTCAATCGGATGGATAGCTACGCCGATGAGCTCATTAAAAAACGCGGCGTTAAACTTGATGGCTTCCTGCTGGATGACGGCTGGGATGACCGCACGGGCAAATGGCTATTTGGCCCGGCGTTCAGCAATGGCTTTGGTGTCGTGAAAGAAAAAGCCGACAGCCTGCATACTTCGGTGGGTTTATGGTTATCGCCATGGGGCGGCTATAACAAACCGCGCGATATTCGCGTTTCTCATGCCAAAGAAAATGGCTTTGAAACCGTTGACGGGAAACTGGCCCTCTCCGGCCCAAATTACTTCCGCAATTTTAACGAGCAGATCATTAAGTTAATCAAGAATGAACATATTACCTCGTTCAAACTTGATGGTATGGGGAATGCCAATAACTGGATTCAGGGCAGCCAGTTTGCGTCCGACTTTGATGCATCGATCGAGCTTATCAAGAACATGCGTGAGGCAAATAAAGATCTGTTTATTAACCTCACCACCGGTACTGACGCCAGCCCTTCCTGGCTATTTTACGCCGATTCCATCTGGCGCCAGGGCGATGATATTAATGTCTATGGTAAAGGCTTACCGGTTCAACAATGGATGACCTACCGCGATGCCGAAACTTATCGTTCTATCGTGCGTAAAGGTCCGCTGTTCCCGATAAACTCGCTGATGTACCACGGAATTGTTAGCGCCGAGCATGCCTATTTCGGGCTTGAGAAAGTACAAACCGACAGTGACTTTGCCGACCAGGTCTGGAGCTATTTTGCCACCGGGACTCAACTGCAAGAGCTGTACATCACGCCATCCATGTTGAATAGCGCCAAGTGGGACACGCTGGCAGATGCCGCGAAATGGTCACGCGCAAATAGCGCTGTGCTGGTTGATACTCACTGGATTGGCGGTGACCCAACTTTGCTTGAAGCGTATGGCTGGGCATCGTGGAGCAAAGATAAAGCTATCTTTGGTTTGCGTAACCCGTCTGACAAAGAACAAAGCTACTATCTGGATTTGACGAAGAGCTTTGAAATCCCTGATGGCGAAGCCACGCATTTCACACTGAAATCGGTCTACGGCAAGAATAGTACGCTGCCAGATGACTACAGCAAGCCGGTGATTGTCACCCTGAAGCCGCTGGAAACGCTGGTGATTGAGGCGACGCCGGTTACTGGCGAGAAATAATATTTTCATCATTGGTAGTTAAAACAAAAAACCCGCGAAAGCGGGTTTTTAATTTGAGGCAAGTTTGTCGATTTTTTTCTTATCTTCAGCTATCAACACTACGCCAAAACGAGCCGTATCAGGATGTTCACTCCAGATTTTTTCTTCTGGAATGCTCGAGCCATCGTAGATAACTTTCGTGCCATCATAGGGATAGAATCTGCCGGAATCGGTGTCCAGAACAAACACAGACAGTTCCTTTGATTCACGTGCAATCTTTTGCCACAAAGCCTTGCCGCCTTGATACTGCGTATTATCACTCATCAGAATGACCCCGCAGTTAATCACTAGCGCTTCATACAGCCGGGTGGCAAAACCCGCCTCCTGATAGCGCCTCTCCACACAGACCCCCTCAACCTGAAGCAGATCCGTTTCTTCCCAAAAACGCTCAACCGAAATGACATTATCGCCAATACTTTTTTGATTGGCTAACTCAAGCATTGCCACCGCGATATGACGCGCGACACCATCAATCTCTTCAATATCAGCTTTAACTATAGCGGCGCGCGGCGTCTGTTTATCAAAGATAACCAGAAACTTCTTCCCCGCCAGCGTGATTTCATCAACCACCTGAAAAGAGCGCTCAATCGCCGCAGGGCTATAAGATAATGGCATTACGATCATATTCGAGTCCCCACGCATTAACACCGGCATAATTTGCTCATCCTAAGCTAAAAACAGTTTGAGCAAATTAACATCACTTATTTTTAGTTTTCAAACAATACCGATACCCGTAACAACACAATGCGAGGCTTCTCGTAAAACGTTATTTCTCGCTGTTTTCTAACGCATATTTATACAGCGCATTCTTTTTCACACCATGAATTTCGGCGGCCAGTGCAGCGGCTTTCTTCAGCGGTAGTTCTGTTTGTAGCAAAGCAAGAGTACGCAGCGCATCGGCCGGCAGCGCATCATCGGTTGGCGCTTTAAAGCCTTCGACAATCAGGACCATTTCACCTTTGCGGCGGTTTTCGTCTTCTTTCACCCATGCCGCCAACTCACCAATCGGGGCGCCGTGAATCGATTCCCAGGTCTTCGTTAGCTCGCGAGCCAGCACCACATAGCGTGATTCACCAAGCACAGCGCAGATATCGTCTAAACTATCGAGCAGGCGATGCGTGGACTCATAGAAGATCAGCGTGCGAGGTTCTTGCTCAATGGCCTTAAGCGCATCGCGGCGGCCTTTCGATTTAGCAGGCAAGAAACCTTCGTAGCAGAAGCGATCGGAAGGTAAACCGGCAGCACTTAATGCCGCAATAGCAGCACAAGGGCCGGGCAGCGGCACGACGCGGATACCCGCTTCGCGGCATGTGCGCACCAGATGGTAACCAGGATCGTTAATTAATGGCGTTCCTGCATCAGAAACTAACGCAATGCTTTGCCCTTCCTGAAGCTTAGCCAGCAAGGTTTCTGATTTTTGTTGCTCGTTATGATCGTGCAATGCGAACAATCGCGCATTAATGGCGAAATGTTGCAGCAGTAATCCTGTATGGCGAGTATCTTCAGCGGCAATCAGGTCAACGCTTTGCAACACGGATAACGCCCGCTGTGTGATATCGCCGAGGTTACCGATGGGTGTCGGAACGATGTAGAGCGTGCTGGCAGAAATAGCCGCCGTTTCGAGTTGTTTCATTGTTTCATCCGTATTGCCGATTTAATATTGAACACTGAGATAAAAATTACACTGGATACAGAATGGTACCGTCTAAATTTATTCGTTCTAAAGCCGGGCGTTGTCTGCCTGTTGTGCTGGCCGCGCTATTTTTTGCCGGCTGTACTACTAAAGCACCAGACCAGTCGAATGCGCATATGCAGGGCGAAGCCACTGCTAATTCGGCGTATTACCTGCAACAAATGCAGCAAAGCACTGATGATAGCAAGACCACCTGGCAATTACTCGCCATTCATGCGCTGTTAAAAGAAGGCAAAACCCAGCAAGCCGTTGATCTCTACAATCAGCTACCGAAAGAGATGGACGAGACGCAACGCCGCG
The DNA here is from genome assembly GCF_014189855.1 of Buttiauxella sp. A111. Taxonomy (GTDB): domain Bacteria; phylum Pseudomonadota; class Gammaproteobacteria; order Enterobacterales; family Enterobacteriaceae; genus Buttiauxella; species Buttiauxella selenatireducens. The sequence continues at coordinate 310,942 of NZ_BJFN01000006.1, read as the reverse complement.
AACAGGCACTGCTGGCAGCCGAAGTGAAAGTCGTTCAGAAAGATTATGCCGATGCCAACGCGCGTCTGAGCAAAATCAATGTTGCTGCGCTTAACAAAAATCAGCAGGCGCGCTATTACCAGGCGGTTATCGACGCAAGCCAGAATCACCCGTCGATTGAACTGCTGCGCGCATACATCGCGCAAGAGCCAATGTTGACCGGCCCTGCGCATCAAAAAAATATTGATGGTACCTGGCAGGCGTTATCGCTGATGACGGCCGAGCAGATGAAGTCTCTGGTTATCAATGCCGACGAAAACACACTGCAAGGTTGGCTGGATCTGCAACGCGTCTGGAACGACAACCGTAACGATCCTGAAATGCTCAAAGCCGGTATTAAAGACTGGCAAACGCGCTATCCGCAGAATCCGGGTGCGAAAACACTGCCGACGCAGTTAAGCAATATGCAGAATTACAAACCCGCGTCGACTAACAAAATTGCCCTGCTGCTGCCATTAAGCGGCCAGGCCGCGGTTTTTGGTCGCACCATTCAGCAGGGTTTTGAAGCAGCGAAAAACATGGGTTCCGCACCGGTTTCACAAACGACGGCACCAGCGCAGCCAGCGGATGCCAATGCGCAACCTGGTGATACCACACAAGCAGCTCTGCCACAGCCAGTCGATCCCAACATGGTGGCAAGCCCGTCAGCCGCCTCGGTTGATGATTTAACCCAACAGCCTACGGAGACTCCTGTACAACCTGCTCCAGCGGCGCAACCTGCGCCACAAGTGCAGGCAGCGGCAGCAGCCCCGGCGAATCCATCCGCTGAAATCAAAGTCTACGATACCACCACGCAGCCACTGGCGCAGATACTGGCTCAAGCCCAGCAAGATGGTGCAACGATAGTCGTCGGCCCATTGCTTAAAAACAATGTTGACCAGTTAGCCACCACGACTTCGCCACTGAATATCCTGGCGTTGAACCAGCCGGAAAACGTACAGAACCGTGCCAATATCTGCTACTTCGCACTGTCGCCAGAAGATGAAGCCCGTGATGCAGCAGGCCATATCTGGCAACAGGGCCACCGTGCACCGCTGTTACTGGTGCCGCGTAGCACACTGGGCGATCGCGTGACCAAAGCCTTTGCCGATGAATGGCTGAAGCTGGGTGGCAGCACGGTGCTGCAACAAAAATTCGGTTCCATTGCCGAACTCAAACAAGGGATTAACAGCGGTTCAGGTATCGCGTTAAGCGGAACTCCGGTAACGCCAGCCTCCGCTCAACCAGCGGGTGTGACCATCGGCGGGCTGACTATCCCACCACCACCGACTGATGCACAAATTACCGCAGGTACGTCCGGTGGCGTAGACGCCGCTTATATTGTGGCAACGCCGGATGAAGTCGCTCTGATCAAACCGATGATCGCCATGCGTACCGGTAGCCGTAGCGCAGCACAGCTGTATGCCAGCTCGCGCAGCTCTCAGGGCGTGAACGGTCCAGATTTCCGTCTGGAAATGGACGGTTTGCAGTTCAGTGAAATCCCGATGCTTGCGGGCAACAATCCATCGTTGATGCAACAAGCGTTGGGGAGTGTGCATAACGACTACTCGCTGGCGCGTCTGTATGCGATGGGTGTGGATGCATGGTCACTGGCAAATCACTTCTCTCAAATCCGCCAGGTTCCTGGTTATCAGGTGAATGGCAACACCGGTACGCTGTCTGCAAATCCAGATTGCGTCATTAACAGGAAGTTAAATTGGCTGCAATTCAGTCGGGGTCAAATCGTTCCAGCCTCCTGACCCGTCAACAAGCTGGCGCGCACCACGAGTTGAGCGCGCGCCGCTTTCTTGAACGTAAAGGACTGCGCTTTATTGCTGCCAATGTTCATGCACGCGGTGGCGAAATCGACCTCATCATGCAACACGGTGCCGTTATCGTCTTTGTAGAAGTACGATACCGGCGCTCCGACCTCTTTGGTGGTGCTGCTGCCAGCGTCACGCGCCGCAAGCAACAAAAATTGTTACATGTCGCTCAGTATTGGCTAGCACGCACATCAGGAAGTTTTGATACTGTGGATTGCCGTTTCGATGTGTTAGCCTTCACCGGCAATGAAATAGAGTGGTTAACCAACGCGTTCACCGCAGATGTTTAAAGTAACCAGGTAAATAAACGTGCTCGAAAGAATCAAAGTCTGCTTCACGGAAAGTATTCAAACTCAGATTGCCGCCGCTGAAGCGTTGCCAGATGCTATCTCCCGTGCAGCAATGACACTGGTTCAGTCACTGCTCAATGGCAATAAAATTCTGTGCTGCGGCAACGGCACTTCTGCGGCTAACGCCCAGCATTTTGCTGCCAGCATGATCAACCGCTTTGAAACTGAGCGCCCGAGTTTACCTGCCATTGCACTTAATGCCGATAATGTGGTCTTAACCGCGATCGCAAACGATCGTTTACACGAAGAAGTGTACGCTAAACAAGTACGTGCGCTCGGCCATACCGGTGATGTTTTGCTCGCGATTTCGACCCGTGGTAACAGTCGTGATATTGTCAAAGCGGTAGAAGCTGCCGTGACACGTGACATGACTATCGTTGCATTAACTGGCTATGACGGCGGGGAATTGGCCGGCTTATTAGGGCCGCAGGATGTTGAAATCCGCATCCCTTCTCACCGCAGCGCACGCATTCAGGAAATGCATATGCTGACGGTAAACTGCCTGTGCGATCTGATTGATAATACGTTATTCCCACACCAGGACGTTTAAGGAGTACAAATGAAGGCATTAAAGCCACTTGCAGTCCTTTTTACTGCGTTACTTCTACAAGGTTGTGTTGCTGCCGCAGTAGTGGGTACCGCCGCTGTCGCCACTAAAACCGCGACAGATCCTCGCTCAGTCGGTACTCAGGTTGACGATGGTACTCTGGAATTGCGCGTAAGCAGCGCATTGTCTAAAGACGCACAAATCAAGAAAGACGCACGTATCAACGTCTCGGCTTATCAGGGAAAAGTCCTGCTTGTCGGCCAGGCACCAAATACTGAACTCGCTTCACGAGCCAAACAAATTGCGTTGGGCGTTGATGGCACCACCGAGGTGTACAACGAAATCCGTATCATGGCACCGATTGGCTTAGGTACGGCGTCGTCAGATACCTGGATTACCACCAAAGTACGCTCGCAATTGCTGGCAAGCGACCAGGTAAAATCGACCAGTGTGAAAGTCACTACCGAGAATAGCGAAGTCTTCTTACTGGGTCTGGTGACAGAACGGGAAGCTAAAGCAGCGGCAGATATTGCCAGCCGGGTCAGTGACGTAAAACATGTGACGACTGCGTTTACTATTCTGAAATAATTTTTCCCCTCACCCTAACCCTCTTCCCCAGGAGAGGGGACTTAGTCTCCTTCTCCTTCAGATGGCGTTCTTTTCTCCTTCCTCTTCAGGGAAAGGGGATCATCTGACTTCTTCTTCTTCCTCAGGGAAAGGGGATCATCTGACTTCTCCTTCTCCCTCAGGGAGAAGGTCGGGATGAGGGGGGACTCCCATCAAAACCGACTCAAGCAATCCATCGCCACGGCTTTAAACTCGTCAAAATCTTTACTGTCTCGCAGCCTCGGCATTGCCCTTTCGCGCAGGAAAGTGACAAACAAATCGTAAATCGCCATCGCCTCTTCATACTCGCTTTTGCTGATTGCCAGCAAGAAGATGACATGCGCCGTGTCATCGCCCCAATTGATACCCTGAGGTGCAAGCACGGTATAAACCACGGTTTTATTTGCCATCAGTCCCAATGAGTGCGGAAGCGCAATGCCTTCGCCCAGCACGGTGCTGACAATCGCCTCACGCTCCACCACCGACGGATAAAAGTCCTCACCGACAAACCCTTCTTGCTCAAGCTGTTGGCATAGCGTGCTGAACAACTCCTGCTGCGACATGGGCTCGTCAATGACGCGGAAATGGCTGGCATCAAAGAATTTTTCCAGCATATAGGGACGAGTACGATCCACCAGCACCAGTTTGCCTAACTGTTCGAGTTGATACTCGGTCGGGAACGGTGCCACCACCACGGTAGGCTTCGCTTTGTCTGTGACTCTGGCGGTGGAGATAACAAAATCTTCCTCAACGCTGTCGAGCTGTTCGTAGTCGCGCAGCGAAATAATACGTCTGACCTCTATCTGCGGATATTTACGCAGCAACATCGCCTGAATCATGCGCACCGTGGAATTCCCGGTATCGCAAACCAACAGCACACGCGGGTTACGTTGATAACCAATGTTGTAGTGGCGTTCCAGCCCGACACCGATATGCAGCACCAGGAAACCAATTTCGTTTTCACTGATGACAAAAGGCGTGTATTTGCCCCAACTCGACACCGCGGCAAGCGTCATGTCATACGCCATCGGATAGTGCTGCTTGATATTGTCCAGCAGAGGATTGGGGATGTTAATCTGATAACGCACGCGGGTTATCATGGTTTTAATATGCGTCAGTAAATCAGCATGTAACTGCTTATCTGTCAGCAGGTTGTAGTTATAGTTGTTGTTGATGAAACTCAGAATATAGTTCACCAGCGCTTCGTCATCGTCGGCGCTAATGGCACTCGGTGCCACTTCTTGTACCTGGCGTGAAGCGATGTGCACTTGCAACCATTGTTCTTCCGCTTCCGAAAGCGGTTTGCCAGCCAGCGTCTGTAACAGCCCAGTGATTTGCCGTGCGGCTTCACGTACGGCTTCGTCGACATTGTCGGCGCTGAAATCTGGCAGCGGGTAGCCTTCGCTGATACGTCGAACCGCGACAGCACAGTACAAGCGTATAAACTGTTCCCCTTCGTCAGTCAGGCGGATACGGCAGCGTGTGAAGCAACTATGCAGTTCAGCCGCCAGTTGCTCCGGCACGCCTGCATTAAGTGTTTCTTCGGTCAGCAGTGGGTTGTCACTGTCTTCCTGCGTCAGTTGCCAGAGCAGTTCGGTCAGGCAAGCGCGCACCGACATTTCGCTGCCAAACAACTTCATGCCGTGGCGCGGGCGCGTTTCAATGGTCAGATTGTAGCGAGCGAGCCACTCGCGCACTTCTGCCATGTCACTTTGCAACGTCGCGCGGCTAACAAACCACTCTTCTGCCAGATCTTCGAGTTTTAAAGAGAATGCGGAGGTGAGAAAGCGCACCACCAGATAATGCACCCGCTCAGGCGAGCTACGTGGGATACGCAATTGGCGCGAAGGCTGCTGTTGAAGCGCCTGGTAGAGCGCCTTATCGGTGATGTTGAGCTGGTAGCCTGCACCGCGATTCAGAACAAATTGCGCGCCGTGATCAGCCATTAATGCATTTAAAGCCGTGATATCCGTACGCACCGTGCGCGTAGAAACAGCTAAACGCCGCGCCAGTTCATCCTGGGGCAGCGTCTCGTTTTGTAGCATCTCAAACAACTGAGCCAGACGTTGGTTGGGGAATCTCACTGCCGTTTCCTTTCGTTAGTCGGGAGGGATTAGCACCCGTTACAGCCACTACTTTATCGGTTGCAGAACCATCTGTGACGGGTTTCCTACCGCACAGTAATCCTCAACAAAAGTCAGTTTTCCACCTGCCGGCGCCACACTAAAGCGAGTGATGTTGTCACTGCGCTGATTCATGACGTACAGATACGCTCCCGTAGGGTCGAGGGTTAACATCCTCGGATAATCACCGCGCGTCCAGACATTGTCTTGATGAACCAGCTTGCCGTTCTCTGCAACAGTAAAGTGCCCGATACTGTTATGCAGACGATTAGCGACATACAGCTGCTTTCCATCCAGGCTTAGCACCAGACCCGATGCGAAGTTAGTGCCTTTGAAGCCTTCGGGCAGAGTAGAAATACTTTCACCTTCCGTCAATGTCCCTTTGCTTGCATCCAGCTGATAGTGAGTCAGCGTAGAAGCCTCTTCATTGATTAACCATAAGCCATCACCTTTTGGCGTAAACACAAAATGGCGTGGCCCGGCACCTTTTGAGGAGGCGGCAATAAACGGAGGATCGTTAGGCGTCAGCTTCCCGCTTTCATCATCAAAGTCATATTGATAAATCCTGTCGAGGCCAAGATCGGTAGTAAAGACAAATTTCCCGCTGGGATCGGTACTGATCATATGGGCGTGTGGGCCACTATGCCCGCTTACGGCAAAACTGCCTTCTACGGCAGCTTCAGGTTTTTTCGCCCCCGCAGGGCCAGAATCTTGCTGGATATCAGTGGCGTCACCGAGACTACCATCCGCTTGCACCGGCAATATTGCAACGGAGCCACTGGTGTAATTAGCCACCAGCAGATAACGCTCGTCAGGCGTCAGAGACAGATAAACCGGCCCCGCACCACCTGATGAAACCTGGTTAAGCTTTTTCAGGCTCCCGTCGTCACCCACACGTAAAGCGGCAACAACGCCCTTTTCCACTTCACTGGCCGCATACAGCGTTTTGCCATCGCGAGCGATCGTCAGTTGCGCGGCATTTGGCCATTCGCAGACTAATGTTTTGTGGCTCAGCGCACCGGTTTTCGCATCAACCTGAAAGCGATAAATCCCTTCGCCATTGGGAGAGTAGGTTCCAACCCAGGCAAATTGAGGGTCTGCCATCCCTGGATTGTGTATTACAGACATTGGAGGTTCCTTTGAATAGTGGCTTAAAAGGTGGATGCCGTTGAGCGCATCCACCTTACGATCATTAAGCCGCTTTTGGGATTAGCCCACCAACTTCTTCGTCATTTCCAGTAGCGTACGCACATCTTCCGGACGGGTGTTACCGCTGGCTTTATCAATAATCGAGCTGTAAATATGCGGAATGATTTTGCTCACGCCCGCGTCCAGAGCAATCTTGAGGATCTCTTCGTAGTTGTCGAGATCGATGCCACCGGTCGGTTCGAGCCAGAAATCGTGTTTCGCACAAGCACGTGCAACCGCTTCAAACTCTTCACGGCACTCAAGCCCGCCCATCGGGAAGTATTTGATGGAGCTGCCACCCATATCTTTCAACATGCTAATCGCCGTTTCGACAGGTACAACCCCATCCGGTGCGCCAGAACTCAGCGGGCCTGTAGAGATTTTTACCCAGCCTACTCTTCCGGTTGGCGAAACCAGGCCGTTGACCACGCTTTCGCTTTGCCCAAGCAGTGTTCGCGATGTCGCCACGCCGGTAAACACCTGATTGACATGTTGCGGCTGCACCTGGCGGGAGATTTCACTGACCATGGCTGACTGGTTCGGGTCACCCGCACCCAGGCCCACAGAAAGGGCATTTTCAATCAACGCCGCATACTCGCGCATATCGGCTACGGCACTGGCAACGTCCGGGTAGTTTTTGGAAAGCACACCGACCAGCACATGACCTTCTGCCGCCTGATAAATCTCTTTCGCGTTCTCTTTCGAGCCCGCCAGCACGTTCAGGCAGACACGGTCACGATAAAAGTTCGGGGTCAATTTCATGCCTGTTTCTCCTTGCTGACCAATGCTTTAATGCAGTGATAGATAATCTCTAGCTGTTGTGGGCTCACGCTGCGCACATCGGCTTCAATAATCCCTTCGTTAGCCTTGTAGCCACGGAAGAAAATCGCGTATTCACCTTGTTTGAGCGCACTCACTAATTCCACCGTGCTGGTACCAATCACCGCTTCGTCGAACTTGATTTCAGTGCGGGCGATGTCGCGGCCAGCGGCATCCCACACCACGCGGGCGCTGATCCCATCAAGGGTATTGAGGTTATCGATAAACGGCGTCATTTTTTCCGACATTTGAGCACCCGTTTCTTTTGCTGCCGTCAAATAGTGCTCGATGGCGCACGTCAGACCAAGAATGCCTTCTTTGCCGACTTTCATGGCACGGCCAATGCCGTTGGTTTGCAACTTCACCCACTCGACATACTGCTCTTTGCCAATCACCAGGCCGCTGGTTGGCCCTTCAATCGCTTTACCACCGCTGTAAATCACCAGATCCGCACCGGCACGGTAGTAACATTGCAAATCTTCTTCCGCCGCCGCATCAACAATTAATGGCAGGTTATGTTTGCGCGCCACGACGGCTGCCTGCTCAACGCTGAGCATACTTTTCTGAACCGAGTGGTGCGATTTGATATACAAAATGGCGGCAGTGCGTGGGGAAATAGCCGCAGCCAGTTGATCGGCAGAGCATTCGTTGGCGTAACCGGCTTCAACCGGTTTACCGCCGCCGAGATAAACCATGGTGCTGACTGGCGCGCCGAAGTTCACGTTGTGGCCTTTTGGCAGCACAATTTCGTTGTTTTCAAGCGGTGTACCATGCAGATTTTCAATCAGCCAGGCGTTATCTTTGACTAACACCGCCGCCACAGATTGAGCGATACCCGCTGAGGCGCAAGACACCACGGTCGCCGCTTCAACATCGAGCAATTTTGCGATGTATTCCCCAGTTTTGTTCACCAGGTCTTTCATTTCAAAGTAATGATTCATGCCGGTGGCAACGGCTTCAACCACTTCAGCACGCGGAGTAGAAACGCCCAGCGCTGTCATGCGGCCAGATGCGTTAATGACTTGTTTTAAATTGTATTTTTCATAGATGGAAGGCATGTTCTTCTTTTCCTTGTTCGGTAGCAAACCACTTCCCGGCACGAACCGCAGCGAGTGCAACCAGTAACTGTTCGCCCTGGAGAGTCTGACTTTCTGAGTCGGTAAATACCGTCGGCTGGCGGCGTAAGGCAAAAATAGTTAAGTCGCCATCCAGACCCACAGACAAACGCCCTTTGTTTGCAAGGCGCAGGTCTTCGGCGGCATGAGCGGTAACACAATCAATAACTTGCGGAACAGACATGCCAATAGAAAGGAATTTAGACATCACCATCCCGAGGCTATGCACCGGGCCGTTAATGCGGTTGCGACAATAAATATCGGAGCTGATGGTGTGCGGCAAAATGCCTTTGCTGATAGCGATTTTCGCCACCTCAAAGCTAAAGCTTGCCGTGCCGTGACCCACATCGAGGCGCACACCCCGCGCAATCGCTTTAGAAATCGAAGCCCGCAGTTCACCCGCAGGTGTCAGGATGCGGTTGGGCTTGCCGTTATAGCAGTGGGTAATAATGTCTCCACTCGTCAGTAAATCGGCAATTTCATCGAGATCAGGCGGGTTATTACCAATGTGAACCATCAACGGCAAATCGCCATTTTCACGCTGGATTTCTTTCGCTCGCTCCAGCGGTTTAATGCCGTTGGCACCGACGACGCTACTGCTCATGCGCGCTTTGATACCGACGATAAAACCCGGGTGCCGTTGCACGGCATCGCGCACGGCAACTTTGTCGATATTCGCCATATCCGACAGTTCGTTTTGCGCAATAAGCCCCACGCGGGAGATGTTCAGCAATGCATAAACGTCCGTCGCGGCTTTGCGCGTCAGCGCGTAAAACTCGTCAATATCGTCAGCACCGGTACTTCCGGCGTCAATAACTGTCGTCACCCCTGTATGAATGCCGATGCTATCGGGTTCATCATGATAAATAGGGGATTTTTGGTAGCAGTGAACGTGAGAATCAATCCAGCCCGCGCTGACGTAGAACTCGCCGTTCAGTTGCCGCTCTTCATGTGCATCGCCGATAACCTCGCCCAGTGCGGCAATTTTGCCGCCCTTGAGCGCGATGTCGATAACCGTATCGTCCACCAGGCGAGCCTGGCGCAGGATCAAGTCGAACATGGTTTTCTCCTGTCTATAAAGCGATCGGGAAGAATGCCCCAAGGATCATCGCACCCAGAATTGCGCCACCCGTAATCGGTTTGTTCCACAGGTAAAACAGCAGCGAACCAATCAGGGAGCCAATACCAATCGGGATAGAAGCGGTCATCGCGCTCAGGATGATCAACGGCCCAAGGAAGCGACCGGAAGCGTTACCCGCGCCCATCATCACGTCAGCGCCGTACGTCGAATCGCTCTGGTTGATAGTGAATTTACGCGCCAGAATGATCAGGTAGCCAATGGCCAGGCCAATCACCAACCCCGTCGCCAGCGATGCTGCGAAGTTCGCTACCGGGAAAATAATACCTGCACCCAGCAGTAACGCCGGAACACCCAGCCCGACACCGGTTTGAATCGCACCGCCGATATCCAGGATCCCGACCAGTGAACCTTCGATGATACGGGCGAACAGGAAGCTTGCGCCGAACGCTGCCACCGCGCCGTAAACACCGGTGTCGATGCCCGCTTTCAGCATGGCCACGAAGGCCACTTCGTTAAATGCGCCGATGCCGTACAGGTAGTACATGTGCGTTCCGGCGAACACGCCGGATGAAAGCAGGCCAACGAAGATCGGGAACGACCAGTCGGCATACCAAAAACCTTTATTTTGTTCCATGTCGAGGCTCCTGTTATTTGCCGCTGAGCGAGCTGTGGATCAGATCGAGCCAGTTCGGCACGGTCAGATGGAAGGATTCAATCATCTTCATATCGAAGCCACGGAAGAATCCGCTCAGCACAAACAGCGCCACAATCGCAGCCATCATCACTTTGGTGACGTGGTTCCAACCGCTCTCTTCCACGCCTTTACCAATCAGGATACCCAGTACCAGGCCCGGAACGGCGTTGCCCATAATCAATTGCGCGCAGCCACCGAAAATCGTGGCCCAGAAGCCTGATTTCTTACCTGCATCAATCGCCGCCAGCCAGAAAATAACCGGCATCACGGTGTTAACCAGCAAGTTAGCCGCAGGAACAAGGACTTTTACCGCCGTGACCTGTAATGCTGCTGGAACGGCAGAAGCGGTGGAGTTAAGGAAAGCGACCACAATCATGCCGATGAGGCCGCACGCGATTGCCATTTTTTTCGGGTCATGCAGGGTTTCAGCGACGTTGCGGTTTTTCACCATCAACGCGGCAGCACCCCAGTTTGGGATAATGCGATGGTCAACGTCCTGAGTAAAAGCACCCGCCGCAACTGAAGATGCCCAGGCGTTGAAGAAGAAGCCTAATCCGAATGAGAAGTGTGAAGCGGGATCTCCTTCGCAGGAGTTAAGTTCACCTAATGTACGAAAAGCACCCATACCTTGAGTGGTTGGCGCGTGAAACATACGTGCAGCCCCGGCGCCAACACCTACGCCGACGAGCCCCCCGATTATGAGTGATTTTATTAGTATTATTAAGAACATCAGTCTGTCCTTCTTCCTTCTTACATTGATATGTATGCCCTAAATCATTTGAGTTGCAGGAAGGCGACAAGCTCGTTTATCCCCGGGAGCTTACTTAAGTAAGTGACTGGGGTAAGCGAGTGCAGACAACGCACCTGCGGCTCGAAGGATGACGGGCTAGGATGTAATAAAGTCCACTTTGTCCATATTGATGGCGGTAACATTGACGCTAACATCCAACTCCACGCTGAACATTTGCTTTTCGCGCTTGAGAAAGAAGAACAAAAATGCCTCTTTCTTTACCTGGACTCGCGCCTGAATGACCTGCACATCCTGTGGCTCAATACGCAGTAAAATATGGGGAGACGATTTCATAACCGAGCCCTGAACATGATTCAGGGCGTCAGCAAAGGCTTTGGCTTTAGTATCGCCACGCCCTTTCACTCTCACCGTTTCTGAGAAGTGTTCTTTCATACTCACTTACCGTGCTTCTTGGCCCAGGCCAGAACCAGGCGCTCGCCCAACTCTTCTTTATCCATAAAGCCGAAGCCCAGTACATTGTTGCCTTCATTGATTGCGGTAACGCCTTCTTCCACTGAACGCATGCCGTACTTGGCTTTGTAGCCGTGTTTGGTCTGCGCGGTAATGGCACCCGCACCACCGCTACCGCAGAATGAAATACCAAAGGTGGCATTTTCTGCTTTCATCACGTCGCCCAGTTTCATATCAGCGGCAACACCAGGAATAACCACTGCCCGGCCACCCGCTTTTTCAATCCCTGCAGCCACTTTCTGGCCTTTACCCAGGCGGTCGCCAATTACTACGGTAATTTGTTCCATTGTTATCTCCTGATTATTCAAAGATTGTCTTTCGCGACTTCAAAATGCACTGACAACAACCACGCTTCTTCAACCGGTAAATTGCCAAACTGTCCCACCACTGCTTTCGCCATATCCAGCGAGTCAGCAGAGATTTCCTCAAACAGACTCTCTTCAACTTCTGGCAACGGTTCGCCGGTCAGTGACCGATGCGCCATGGCACGAACATGGGAAGTCAGCATCTGTTCTTGCACCGCATTGGGCGTGATGTTTCTGTTGTTGAGCAGCGTATAGATAAACGCCAGCACCCGTTCTGTAAGCTGTGTAACCTCGGTACTCCCGGCTTCATTAACCATTACCGCTCCGCTATTCACACTACGTACCTCTTCGCTATTAGGCTTTTAAGGTATCGGGAGGTGTTAAAGCTTTGTAGCGAGTTGTTTTCCACTTCGAAGTGGAAATCGTGGCTTCAATAGTGATATGTCTCACAAAAAGTGGCCGATTCATGATAAATCGCCAGTTTAATGTGATAACACTCACGGATTAATGAGGAAATACTCATCAGTCACAGTGATATTTTTTGAGCAAAATTGTGATGTGAGGGCTGTTTTTGAGAAAATATTGGAAAGACTTATAACAGGTGGATGGTGAGAAAAGGGATCAGCGCGGTTCGCAATGCGACATTGCTGTAAAGGGTTAAATGAGAATCAATTCTTGAATATCAGGCAAGCAAAGGATGATTAAATAACCAGTCCGACTTTAACTGCCCAAATAAACGACAATAATAATCGTTTTGTCTATTTCATCGACTAATTATTTTAGTTAATTAATCATACCACACTAAAACTAATGTTTTTCAAAACGGTTATTAACTGGAAAAATCAGAACACTTTAATTAAATAATTATCAGGAAACACGACTCCAATTGTGTAAATAATTGATTCCACTTATTGTCGCGTAATTAATTAAGATGCATTCAATACTTGTAAGAAAAACGGTTTCATAATTCGTCATAAAACCTCTTATAAACACACGCACCACAAAGCAATAAAAACATTTAAAATCAATTAATTAAATCAAAAACACCATTAAATAATTTTGTGGCTTTTTATAGCGTTTCTTTTGAAGACATAGATGCTAATAGATAAAAATTCACTCTGTTTTTATATGTGCAATTTAATGATTACACTTAGTGGTCATTAATAATAATCACCCCATCTCACCCACTTTGCCAGAAATGATATATTAGCGGGCAACGAGTTGTATGGAAAATAGGCAGACTGCATCATTGGATGCTTGCTCCTGTTCGTCTTCATATAACCAGATAATGAATTTGCCGTTACCAATATCATGGGAATGGATCCCCAGATAATTAGTACGATAATAATAGGCTCCGAGATAATAAAACGTATGAAATATATTTATAAAGCGGTATCCCGCGAAGGACTAGGTTTATTTATTGTCGCCTCGCTGTGTACCACTGCACGTGCCGAAACGATCAATGACTCGCACAGGGTTGCAGACCTGCCTTCAGACCCCACAGCCTTATATATCGGTAACGGCGGAACCGGCTCTCTCACCATTAAACAAAACGAGTCAGTCGTTTCAGGACAAGATCCCGCCTTTGATACGGGTTCAGTCCTGGGTTATGGCCGTGGTGATAAAGGGACGCTGACTATTGATGGTGGCACCTGGTACGACAGCGTCACCACCTCAAACGACCCGTCTGGCCGTGGCACCACGGCAGTGGGCGGCGGGGGCGATGGCACGCTGGATATTAAGAACGGCGGCGAAGCGTACGCCATGTTTATTAATATCGGGCAAAACAACGGTAGCAATGGCGTCGTTAACGTCGACGGTGCCGATTCACACTTATTTGTTAATGCGGATCAAAGCTCGGGAATCACCGTCGGAACTAACGGCACCGGGGCGCTTAACATCAGCAACGCAGGCAAAGTGACTTCTACATCAGCCTCTTATGTTGGCGATAGCCACGGGGCCAGCGGTACAGTAAACGTCAGTGGCAACGATTCAAACTGGACGATTACTGATGGTCCATTACATGTGGGTCGCCACGGCTCAGGCGTTATGAACATTACCTCAGGCGGCACAGTCAACAGCGCCGGCGGCGGAATTGCAACTGAAGACGGGTCTGTCGGCCACGCTCTTGTCAGTGGGACGGGCTCAACATGGGATATTGGGTCAAACCGCACCCTCACCATCGGCTATACCTCTAAAGATTCCAACATCGCTTCAAGTACGGGAACCCTGACGGTTGCCGATGGGGGCCGTGTGGTGGCAGGAAAAGCCATTAATGTCGCGGGTGACGCCAGTACGATTTATATCGGCGCGAAAGACGGGGAGCCTGCAGCTGCACCGGGAATTCTGGAAACGGCCAAAGTTAACTTACTGAACGACACGACTGCCCTGGTCTTTAACCACTCTGACACGTCGGGAAATTACCTTTTCTCCCCCATCGTGACGGGCCAGGGTTCAGTGACAAACTTAAATGGCACCACCGTGCTGACTGGCGCAAACATCTACACCGGTGGAACGACCATCAGCGGTGGCACCTTGCAACTTGGCGATGGTAGTACTGCGGGCTCACTCGTGGGCGATATTACCAATAACAGCGCGTTTGTTATCAACAACCCAGCGGAAACCACTCTCGGTGGCGTTATTTCCGGTACGGGCACGCTCACTCAGCAAGGCGCGGGCACCACAGCTTTACAATCCGCTAATAGCTACACTGGCGAAACGGTGGTCAACGCAGGCACATTGCGTACCGACATCGTTGACAGTATTGCCAGCAGTAAAGCGGTGAACATCAATGGCGGTGTATTTGACCTGAACGGGAATAACCAGTGGGTGAACCGACTGGGTGGGACCGGTGGTGAAGTCCAACTTAACGGTGCAACGCTGACCGCTAATAATGCAACGGCCGCAGATGATTCCAGCTATGACGGCGATATTATCGATGGCACAGCCAAAGGTAGCCTGACCAAGGCTGGCGACGGTTCTCTGACGCTGACCGGCAAAACAGCCTGGACGGGCGACACCCATATCGACGGCGGTGAGTTAGTGCTGGATGGCACAAACGGCGGCGCACAACTGGTCAGTAATATCATTGGCAAAGACAACACGACGTTGTCTCTGCAAAACGGTGCAAACCTGACTGGCTGGATTGACCCAACGGATGTGAACATCGATAAAACCAGTTCCTGGAACATGACGGCGGATTCCCTGACCGGTGACGTTAACCTCGCCGGGACCATCCGTTATGCAGCGCCGTCCACATTGCCAATGACCAGCGGTCACACGCTGACCGTTAATAACTGGAATGGCCAGGACGGGACATTGCAGATGAACACGGTTCTGGGTGATGACACTTCGGTAACCGATAAGCTCGTGGTCAACGGCAATACCAGCGGCAACACCTTCATGCAGATCAACAATGCCGGTGGTGGCGGAGCCAGCACCGTTGAAGGGATCCGCGTTGTGGAAGTGAACGGTCAGTCAGACGGTACTTTCACTAAATCAGGGCGTATTGTTGCTGGCGCTTATGATTACAGCCTGGTGAAAAAAGGGTCCGACTGGTTCCTGACAAGCCTGGATACAACGGAGCCACCAACGCCACCTGACATCATTGTACCGCCAGAGCCTCCGGTAGGTCCTGTCGACCCGGAAGATCCGGAAACTCCACCAACGCCAGAACCTAACCCTGAACCGGATAATCAAGGCAAACCGACCGTTCGCCCTGAATCTGCCAGTTATACCGCCAACCTCGCGGCAGCCAATACCATGTTTGTTACCCGACTGCATGACCGTCTGGGTGAAACACAGTATACCGACGCGCTTACCGGCAAGAAGAAAGTCACCAGCCTGTGGTTACGTCAGGTGGGTGGGCATAACCGCTGGAAAGATAGCAGCGGACAGATCAGCACCCAAAGCAATCGCTATGTCGTGCAACTGGGTGGCGATCTCGCACAGTGGAGCAACGACGGTCTGCAACGCTGGCATCTGGGGGCAATGGCCGGTTACGGTAACAACCGCAGTAATAGCCACTCCAATATCACCGGATATCACTCTGAAGGTTCGGTGGATGGTTACAGCGCGGGTCTTTACGCCACATGGTATGAAAATGACGAAACACATCAGGGCACTTACCTGGACAGCTGGGCACAATACGGCTGGTTTAACAACCATGTGAAAGGTCAGAACATCCAGGGCGAGTCCTATAAATCAAGCGGTGTAACCGCCTCGTTGGAACTAGGCTACACCCACAAACTGGGTGAGTTTATTGGTAGCCAGGGTTCTACGAATGAATGGTTTATCCAGCCTCAGGCACAGGCAATCTGGATGGGTGTCAAGGCAGACGACCAACGTGAAAGCAACGGAACCCGTGTCAGCGGTGGAGGTGACGGTAATATCCAGACTCGTCTGGGTGTGCGTACCTACCTGAAAGGACACAGCAAAATTGATGACGGTAAAAACCGCATCTTCCAGCCTTTCGTAGAAGCTAACTGGATCCACAACACCAATGACTTTGGCACACGGATGGACGGTGCCAGTGTTTATCAAAGCGGTGCGCGCAATATCGGGGAAATCAAAACTGGTGTTGAGGGCCAGTTGAATCCACATCTGAATCTGTGGGGCAACGTGGGTGTTCAGGTGGGCGATAAAGGTTACAGCGATTCGTCCGCTATGGTTGGGGTGAAGTACAGCTTCTGACCGAAGTAAGCGGCATCCAAATGCTGTAAGCAACCTGAAAAAACGAGCGAGGGATACCTCGCTCGTTTTTCTTTATTTCACCAGACCCATACTCTGTGGCAACGCCATGGAGATAGCCGGTAAATACGTCACCAGCATCAGAACCACCGCAATCACCGCGAAGAATGGCAACAGCGGTTTGATCACCCGCTCAATCTTAATATCCCCCACTTTACAGCCGGTAAATAAGATTGGCCCCACCGGCGGCGTAATCGTGCCGAGTGACAAGTTAAACACCATCATGATGCCAAACTGCACCGGGTCCATACCGAACTGCATGCAGATTGGCAGGAAGATTGGGGTGAAAATTAACACCGCAGGCGTTGGGTCCATAAAGGTCCCTACCAGCAGCAATACCACATTCATTATGAGCAGAATGACTATAAAGCTATCGGTTGCAGAAAGTAAACCGGAGGCAATCAGTGCCGGGATTTTAGTAAATGCCATCACCCACGACATAATAGACGACGCAGCCAGCATGAAAATAACGATAGCGGTCATTTTCGCCGTCGCGAGGAATATCTGCGGCAAATCTTCTACTTTAATATTGCGATAAATAATGCCCAGCACCAGGGAATAAACCACCGCAATGGCTGAGGCTTCCGTTGCGGTAAATACGCCACCGAGAATACCGCCGATAACCACGACAATCATCATCAGGCTTGGTACGGCATCAAACAGAATACGAAGCGTCTGGCCTTTATTCGCCGAGCGATCCGCAACATAACCACGGCGTTTAGCAATAAAGCCCGCCACCAACATCACGCCTAAACCCCACAGGATACCTGGGATATAACCGGCCATAAACAGCGCGGAAATAGAAACACTGCCCGCCACCGTTGCATAAACAATCAGTGAGTTGCTCGGTGGAATAAGCATTCCCGTTGGCGCAGAGGCAATGTTAACCGCGGCACTAAACGCAGGATCGTACTGCTCTTTTTTCTGAATGGGCGACATGATGCCGCCGACGGCTGCCGCAGATGCCACGCCTGATCCACTGATGGAACCAAATAGCATGTTGGCGACCACGTTGGTCTGCGCTAATGGGCCCGGCAGGAAATTACTGATCATTTTTGCGCAGTTAATTAAACGAATGGCTATCCCGCCATTGTTCATTAAATTACCGGCCAGAATAAAGAAGGGGATGGCTAATAATGCAAAGGAGTCCAGGCCAACAAACACACGCTGCGCGGATGTGAGAATGGCACCATCGAAAGGTAAAATAAGACACATCGCAGCAAAGGATGAAATCCCAATACTGATACTAATTGGCGTTCCCGCCATCAGCAAAATAAACACGCCGCAAAACATTACCAGAGCAACAATAATGGCTATATCCATGTCGACACCTAATCAATCTTGTTTTGAAGAAAACTTTCTGAACAGCCCATATTGGTTATACAGGCAGTAGAACAGCGTCATTGCACCGCTTAACGGGATCGCAATGTAGATAATGCCGATAGGAATTTGTAACGCGGAATCAAGCTGTGCCATCTGGCGGCTCATACCGATGTAACCACCGATTGTCAGAACCAAAAATGCAAAGACAGAAGTGGCAAGCTCACCCAAGATTTCCATTGAAATACGTAAGTTACGTGGCATTTTATCGCGCATAAACGTAATCGCCATATGCTCACGCAGACCAAAAACATAGGCCCCACCAATCAGTACCAGCCAGATAAACAAATAGCGCGCCAGCACTTCGCTGACCGCACTTGGGCTATTCAATAAGTAACGGGAAGCAACCTGCCAGGTCACCAGCAAAGTCATTAAACCTACAATCAGAATACACAGAGAGGACGCCACTTTATCAACGGCCAGTTTGACTCGCGTGACCTGCGAATAAAAACCCGATTTGGGCACGGCAATTGAAGGAGCAGATTGAGCAGCTTTCATTTTTATCTCCACGGGGGGCATTCCTGCCCCCTAACTTCTAAGCCTGATTACTTGGCCAACTCACGGATTTTTTCGTATAACGCTTTTTGTTCAGGGGTGGTCAACATCGCAGCCTGCAAGGGTTTGCAACGCTCCTGGAATGGCTTGATATCCACTTCGGTAAAGGTTGCACCATTGTCTTTCGCGGTCTGACGAGCGCCATCAAGCGCTTTATCCCAAAGCTCGAATTGAGTCTGAGTACTCTCTTTGGCTAATTTGCGGAACAATTCGCGGTCGCTTTCGTCCATTTTGGCAAGGAAGGTTTCGTTTGCGACTAACAGGTCAGCCACCATCACGTGACGGGTATTAGAGAAATAGGGAGCCACTTCGTATTGCTTGAGGTCAGCGTAGGTAATTTCGTTGTTTTCAGCGCCATCCAGAACACCTTGCTGAATAGCGGAATAAACTTCACCCTGGCCCATTGGTACGCCCGTCCCCCCCATGCAACTGAGCATTTTGATCATCGTGTCAGACTGCATGACACGGATTTTTTTACCGTTCATGTCTGCCGGGCTGGTGACTGCAGCACCTTTGGTGTAAACGCTACGCGCGCCTGCGGTATATGCGGTTATCACTTCAAAACCCGTACCTTTCGTGGACGCAAACAGGCTATCCAGCACACCAGAAGTGAACACTTTGCGCTGGTGCTCAGGGTTGTCGTAGACATACGGCATCGCCAGAACCGAGAAGTTCTTATTGAAGTTTTCGACCAGTGGGTTCGCTACTACCGCCATTTGAATCGCACCAGATTGAACCAGTTCCAGTGAAGCGCGTTGATCGCCTAACAGTTCGTTAGGGTGGATTTCGAGTTTGTATCGGCCATTCGTTGCCGCTTCCAGTTTATCGCTGAAGGAGATTAACGCTTTGTATTGTGGGTTATTTTCAGATTGGTTAAATGCGGTTTTCAACATAACAGTGCCTGATGGAGCAGCGTCCTCGCCACATCCACTCAGCAAAATCGTTGCGGCAACAGCGGTAGCAACGAGCGAAATTTTTGGCATAACATCTTTCAAATGCAGCATCCCTAATACTCCCTATTATCCATAGTTTCATTGCGGAACTAGTTCAATTCGGAGGTATTTACTCACTGAATGATTGGATATTGAAACTATATTTCACTAAAAAAGAAATTTTGATTCATTTTGTAATTAAGATCGCAAAATCACGCCCCATTTAGCGCAAAAAACAGGCGATTTTTGTATTGAAAAACAACAAGGCGGGGATGAGTCAGTGAAGAAAGTGTGGTTTTAGGATACTTTATAGAAAATATGTAGAGCCAGGCATTCGGGCAATCAATGAAAATAGACGCAGAAATTACCTTCCGTAAGCTTGAAATATTCATGTCTTTTATGGAAAAGGGAAACATCGCCCGTACTGCTGAGGCGCTTGGGATCAGCGGTGTCAGCGTCCATCGCGCATTGCATACCCTTGAAGAAGGTGTTCGCTGCCCATTATTTATCCATAAAGGTCGCAATCTGGTGCCGCTGCCCGCGGCATTAACGCTGCTTGAACACAGCAAAGAAGTGGTAGAACTGATGGCACGGGGTATTACAGAAACCCGCCAGGCTGCAGGGGTTGGGCAAGGCCGACTGCGTATCGGCACGCTCTACTCATTGACGCTCGAAACCGTCCCACGCCTGATAATGGGGATGAAACTGCGTCGCCCGGAACTGGAAATGGATCTCACCATGGGTTCCAACCAAACGCTGCTCAATATGCTTGAAGACGGCGTGCTGGATGCCATTCTTATCTCTATCTCCGAAAGTGAAATCGACCGTAACCGCCTGGAAGTGCTGCCGCTTTTTCACGACGATATCTTCCTCGCCGCCTCCTCCTCATTCCCGCTTGATAACAGCACGCTGGCAGATTTGCGTGATTATTCTGATGAGAAGTTTGTTTCGTTAGCCGAAGGGTTTGCGACTTACAAAGGTTTTCAGGAGGCCTTTCATATCGCCGGTTTTGAGCCAGAAATTGTCACGCGAGTGAACGATATTTTCTCCATGCTCAGTCTGGTACAGGCGGGAGTGGGATTGTCGCTAATGCCGGGGCGCATGAAGAAAGTGTATGAAAATTCCGTGCAACTACTGAAGCTCGCCGAACCGTATCAAATGCAACAGTCCATCGCGATAGTGTTTGCCCGTAGCCGCGAACTCGACCCGAACTTATTGGCACTCGCCGCCGAAGGGCGCATGTACGCCCGTTCGTTTAGCGATACGCCTAACGAGCCGCTTTAACGCGCTCGGCCAGGCGCTTAATCAGCGTGATGCTATTTTGTTCGGCGCATAGCATGTCGCCTTCGCGGAATGCCTGACGCGTCAGGCCCGTCAATACGCTACCTGGCGGCATTTCGATTGCCAGACGCACATCGCGTTCATTGGCGGCAATCATCGCATCACGCCAGCGAACCGTACGCGACATATTCAGCGCCAAATCTTCGGCAATGTGCTCCGGCTGCCAGGCCACGCGCGCGGTGCTGCCGCTAAGATACGTGCAGTTAGGGCGCGTTAGCGTGACTTCGCTAAATGCCTGTTGCAGTTTTAAAGCCGGTTCGCGCAGTAACTCGCAGTGCGACGGCACGCTGACCGCCAGCTGTTTTACCTTTTGCGCTCCAGTTGCCAACGCCTGTTGCGCGACGTTTGCCATCGCTTCGTCACGCCCGGCGATCACGATTTGCTGCTCGGCGTTGATATTGGCGATGTACGTTCCGCTGCCTTTCACCAGCGCTTCCACCTGACTTAACTGCAAGCCGGTAATCGCTGTTAAACCATAGCCTTGCGGGTAAGCCTGTTCCATTAAATCGCCACGCAGTGCGACTAAGCGCAGCGCGTCTTCAAAGCTTAAAGCCCCCGCGACAACCGCTGCGGGAAATGCGCCGATGGACAAACCGCAGACCATATCCGGCACAACATCATGACGCTCAAGTTCAATTGCTGCCGCAACGCCTGCAATCAACAAACAAAGCTGAACCGCGCGGGTGTGTTTCAGCGCGTCTGGCGTATCGAGCGAATCCGTTTCATCGCCCAAAACGGCACGAACACGTGACAAAATACCGCCATTCTGCGGTAACTGTTGCAACATGCCAGCACGTTGGGTTCCCTGCCCGGGGAAAGTGAACAGAATTTTCATGTTTAGCCCTTAAACGCCCATGGATCAGTGACAAGTTGTGGCCCGCTGTTGGTTTTCAGCAAAACACGCCCATCACGCAGCCATTCATTGAGCGCAAAAGCGCCGTACGGCATTTCAATTTGCGTATCAGCGCGACATAACAACTGCCCGGCGACCTGCTGCCATTCCAGCAATGCCTCGCGTTCAACGCGCTCCGGGCAACGAATAATCAGGTCGAGATCGCTATCAGCATGCAGCACCGGAACTTCGGTCGACAGCGCGTAACCCACGCTGCCCGTAATGCCCCAAATCCAGGGCCACTCACGCAGTGCGAGCTGAATTGCGCCCTGAACCGGTGGCATAGAAACAAACGGAGAGTTGATTAACAGATCGCGGGAAGCCAAGGATTCAGGGGAAATTACGCGTTTGATTTTCGCGGCTTTCACCCATCCTGCCGCCCGCTGGTCACGGCGCATTCCACGAACACCCACTGGAATGCGCCCTTCATGGTTGACATCACGTCGCACCACTACCGGTAGCACGAGCCGCCACTGGCTTGCCACCCACTCCTCACTCACACCTTCAAGTGCTGCGCTTTCGGTAAGCCAGAGTAAGTCGTGTGGGCGCGGTGCGTTCATGATTTACATTCCTGAAGTCAAAGAGATAAACAGCGGTAACGACAGGATAGAGAGCACAGAGCTCAACAGCAAGACGGCTTCTGCATCCGGTGATTGCACGCCGAAACGGTTGCCGAATACTACGCCGAAGAAACCAGCAGACAGCGCGATCATCAGAATCGCGGTGATCGCAATCGGACCACTCAGACCCAGCGCCAGCACGATGCCCCAGGCAATGAACGGCTGAATCAGCAGTTTGGTAACGGTTGCCACGCACACCACAGTGTTAATTTTCAGCTTACGGGCAGAAAGGATAACACCGGTCAGGAACAGCGCGGCTGCGGTGGCAGACAAACCCAACGGCTTGATAGACGACAGCAGCAAGTCAGGCATTTTGATGCCAATAGCCGACAGCACCACACCCAGCAGCGGACCCCAGACGATAGGTTTTTTCAGCGAACGCCACATCAGAACCGGCAGCATCGCAAGCGTAGAGCCTGCCGCTTCGCCAGCCGCACGGGCTTTTTCACGTTCGAGAATCATCAGGCAGAACGGAGTCATCAGTACGGAACCGCAAGCGATAGATACCGCAACAGACAATGACGTGGCTGGGCCTTCACCCAATACGCTTCCCAGAATAGGCAAACCAAGAGCCGCATAGTTTGGCAGCGCTACGGTTAACGTCAGTACCGCCGCATCCTGCGGAGATTTTTTGAAGACTTTAGTCGCCATAAAGTAGATAGCGGCGTAGGTGATCCACATCGCCAGAACCAGCACCACACTCATTGGCGACTGTTTGACGATACCGGCCCACGGAGTCTGAACCGTCGCGCTAAACAACGCAGCAGGAAGTGCAAAATCCATTACAAAGATATTGAGCAGGGAAACATTTTTGTTATCGACCATCTTTGCTTTGCCGGCGAAAAAGCCGAGTAGCATGATGACAAAAATGGGTGCAAGAGCATGAACAATCACGTAAGTCATAACTTCACCTGTAGTTAAAAAAAGAAATCTGGCACGAGCGCGATAGTTTTTATTTTCAGACGGCTATTTTTTATTGGGCACAACGATCGTGCCCATCGGGTCGTCTGGCAGGTCTGTCTTTTTAAAACGATGTTTACCAGATTGCCCGCATACGCTCGCGAACCAGAGCCGAGCTGCGGCGGTTTTCCGCATTCAACCGGCTTTTCAGAGTGTTATCGGTACGAGCTTCACGTACTGCGGTGACCAGCGCGGCATTCACTTTTTCCATGTCTTCGCTTTGCGGCGCTTGCGGGTTCGCAATATCGAGCAGTGCGGATAACAGGCCCAGAGTTTCGTAGTTGCTGATGTCGTAAGCCATCGGTGGGATGGTCGCGGCCAGTTTTTCCAGCGCTTCGACAG
The DNA here is from genome assembly GCF_014189855.1 of Buttiauxella sp. A111. GTDB lineage: Bacteria > Pseudomonadota > Gammaproteobacteria > Enterobacterales > Enterobacteriaceae > Buttiauxella > Buttiauxella selenatireducens. Next base: position 287,241 of record NZ_BJFN01000006.1, on the reverse strand, counting down.
TACGCAGCGTGATACGCGCTGCAGACTCTTTGCCCATCGCGTGGATCATCACGCCAGAATCGTTGAACGCGATCAAGCGGTTAGCCTGGTAGCCATGCGCCAGGAAGGCTCCGGACATCGCTTTGCCGACAATCAGGCCGATAACCGGATGGCCAGCCAGACGCGCATTGGCGTAAGCCGCCGCTGCCCCCGCCAAAGCCTGGTGGATACCAAACGCTTCTTCACGACGGCCATAAGCCTGGCTCGGTACATCGATCACCGCCACAATGGCGCGTTTTTCTGTCTTTTCAGCATCTTCGGCGATGGTTTCGCTGATGACTTTCGCCAGTGTCCAGCCTTCAAGCAGGCCAACTTCCCCACCCGCTGCGCGTGGATAATGGTTGTTTTCATCCGGCACAACCGCGATAAAGCGTGCGGCTTTGCCGTCAACAACACCGTCGGCAACTTGTACCGAAGCACACAATCCGGCCATGCGCGGGGCGCTGGCTGTCAGTTTGTCCAACCAAATGGCGGCGCGATTCAGTTTCTGGCTCATGCGCGTTTCTCCCCAAAAAGCTGTTTAATCTGTTCGGCATCGGCTTGTTTGCGTGTGTCGAAATTGTTCAGGCGTTCCAGAAACTCTGCGTAGTTATCAGTACGATGTTGAGCAGGAACCCCTTTGCCGATAGCCGCGTTAACCGCTTGTTTGATCGCGTTTACGCCATCACCCACCAGCGCTTCAACAAAACCACTCTGGTAGCGCACTTCGCCACCGGTCATGCTCCAGATAAACGGACGGTTACGGGAGTCGTATTCATCAATCCCCGCTTCCTGTTCGATAACCTGCGGACCGTTCAGGCCCAGGCGAGCTTCACGCGTCACGATTAAGTAACTGCAAAGTGCCGCCGCGATGGACATCCCGCCGAAGCACCCCACGGTTCCCGCCACCACACCGATAACCGGCGTGTAACGGCGAAGATCAACGATGGCGGCGTGAATATCGGCAATTGCCGCGAGGCCAAGGTTCGCTTCCTGCAAACGCACACCGCCGGTTTCGAGGCACAAAACGGCCTGAGTCGGGATGCCGTTGCGGTTATCTTCTGCTGCCAGTTCAAGGGCCGCGGCCATTTTCGCGCCGGACACTTCGCCCATGCTGCCGCCCTGGAAAGCACCTTCGATGGCAATGACGACCGCCGGGCCGCCGTTAATGGTGCCTTTGGCAACCACCATGCCGTCGTCAGATTGCACCACGATGCCCTGGGCTTCTAACCACGGTGAAACAATGCCTTCGAACGGGTCGAGCAGTTCGCGGAAGCTGCCGTCATCCAGCAACAGGCGCGCACGTTCACGCGCTTTGAGTTCGATAAAGCTGCTGTCGTTACGCATGGGCAACCTCTTCAAAAACTTGTTCGATACGAATACGGGCCACACCTGGCGTCGCGCCAAAATCGTGGATCTGCATCTGCCCGGCAGGAAGGCTGGCTAACGCGCCGATGCGCTCAAACAGGGACTGCCAGCGTTGTTCGCTGTTATCTACGGACGTCGTGATGTTGATAGTCAGGGTTTCACCCTGAGTCGCCGTAAACAGAACTTCCATATCACCGGAGCCAACTACACCCGCCAGCGCTTTGCCGCTAACGGTGCGAGTTGCCGGAAATGACAACGTAATGTGTTCCATAACACCCTCTTAAATAAGTGTGTGAAGCGGGGTTGTATCAATCGCGATGCTGTCCATCAGCAGCGTGGCCGCCAGCAAATCGGCGGCTCCGCCCGGTGAGGCGTTAAGTGCCAGCATGTGCTTATCAAGCCAGGCTAAAGCCGCGCGGCCTTCGACGGTTGCCGTGCCGCCTGCCACCAGCACGCTACGCGCACCGTTTTGCATCACTTCCAGGCCTTCCAGCCCAGCGCGTGAAAGCACGCAGGTGTCGCTAAGCGAGGTCATGATGGCCATCAGCGCATCCAACCGAGCCTGCTGTTCGGTTGCACCAGACTGACGGCTACGGCGCAGTTGCGGCAACGCAAGATTCATGATGTGCGGGAAGCCAAGCTGCGCTTCTTCGCGAGCGCCGTGAACGCGATAACGCCGTGTGGCGAGCAACCCCTTGCTGAAAACTTTTGGTGCTGAGCTGTCCGGCAGGCTGGCCAGTTTTGCGGCAGTTGCTGCAATGTCTGAACTACTGCCTTCTAATCCGTGCATCGCGGCGGCACTCACCAGTAATCCGAGCGCCCAGATAGCGCCCCGGTGAGTGTTCACTCCGCCGGTCGCCAGCATCATCTGCACTTCGCCTTCGCGGCCTAAACGGCCAACCAGTTGACGCAGTGCGATATCTGCCGGACGCTGCCAGCTTTGTAACGCAAGAGCATGAAACGTCGGGGAAAGGCTGTGCGCTGAGCGCTCCATCAGGTCCAGGGTCAGATCGTGATGAGCCCCGTTTCCCCGGCTGTCCACCAGACCGGGTTTCGGACTCAGGCGTACTTCTTCGATCAAGCTTTGGGTGGCAACCCGTGCAAGCCAAAGCGCCCCGCCCTCAACACCCATCTGTGGCTGTAGTTTCATTACCAGCTCCGGAATTTCGCAGGTGGGTTATAAAGACCGCCAGACCATTCCACTAAATCCGCTACGCTGCTGGCTGCCAGCAGTGAACGGGTGGCGTCGGTACGACGAATGCCCATGTCTTCCGGGAAGACCACTTTTCCGCTTTGGCGAAGTGCGGCAACGCGTTTCGCATCAACGCCCAGACCGATATCTGTGATCCCCGCAACAGAAGCCACCATCGCACGGCGTTCTTCAAGGCTTTCAGCGCGATACAGATAGGCGATGCCTTCTTCGGTCAGTACGTGGGTCACGTCGTCGCCGTAAATCATCACCGGAGCCAGTGGCATTGCGGAGGCTTTCGCTACGTCAACGGCATCGAGTTTTTCAACAAACGTGGGTTTAACGCCGGCCTGGAAGGTTTCAACCATTTGCACAACCAGCTTGCGGCCACGTTGCATCAGATCGGGCTGAGCCTGCATCGCAAGCCAGGCGGCTGTCGCGTGGCGGCGACCGTGTGGATCGTGGCCCATATTTGGCGCACCGCCGAAACCGGACAGACGACCACGAGTGACCGTTGAGGAGTTGGCGTAACCGTCAACCTGCAAGGTGGAACCGATAAACATATCCACCGCGTACTGGCCTGCCAGCTGGCAGAACGCACGGTTCGAACGCATCGAACCATCGGCACCGGTAAAGAACACATCCGGACGAGCACGAACGTACTCTTCCATACCCAGTTCACCGCCGAAGCAGTGCACAGTTTCAACCCAGCCGCTTTCAATGGCAGGAATCAAGGTTGGGTGCGGGTTTAGCGTCCAGTGTTTACAGATTTTGCCTTTCAGTCCGAGCTGTTCGCCGTAGGTTGGCAGCAGCAGTTCGATGGCGGCGGTGTTAAAACCGATGCCGTGGTTGAGCGATTGCACCTGATGTTCCGCGTAGATGCCTTTAATCGCCATCATCGCCATCAGAATGTGTTCTTGCTTAATCAGGCGCGGATCGCGGGTAAACAGCGGCTCGATAAAGAACGGTTTATCGGCAACAACCACGTAATCAACCCACGAGCCCGGAATATCAACACGCGGCAGGTCACATTCGTCGTCTACCAGTTCGTTAACCTGGGCGATCACAATGCCGTCGTGGAAGGCAGCCGCTTCGACTAACGCTGGGGTATCTTCAGTGCTGGCACCGGTATACAGGTTGCCTTTGCGGTCGGCTTTAAAACCGGCAATTAATGCCACGTTTGGAACCAGATCCACATACAAGCGGGAATAGAGTTCGATGTAGGTATGAATTGCACCAATCTCTAACTGACCGTCTTCAAGCAGCTGCGAGATACGCAGGCTTTGGGTGCCAGAGAAGGAGAAATCGAGCTTGCGGGCAATACCTTTTTCAAAAATATCAAGGTGTTCGCTGCGACCGACGCTCGGCATGATCATATGCAGGTCGTGAACTTTAGATGGACTCACTTCGGCCAACATGCGGGAAAGGAAATCCGCCTGTTTTTGGTTATTGCCTTCAAGCACCACACGATCGCCGGGAGCGATCAGTTTTTCCAGCATATCGACAAGGCCTTCGGTTGGAAGCACCTTGCCCTGCACGTTGGTGGAAGCCATACGACGCTGTTTCTCGATGCGACGTGTGTTCCAGACTCGTGCTGGCTTTTGGTAAGCCGTCATTTTAACCTCCTGATTCAGCGCATCATTCTGATTTGCTTTAGTCTGGTTAAATTGTGCGCCTGACTGGTTAGACCATCAATTAAGCTCAGGGACTAATCATTAGCCTTAGAGTAACAATGGATATTGAGTTTTGTGACAGGGGTAGATAGCGGTAAGGAGGGTTTTGTCGCAGGGGATTTTTATTGGTACCCCTCTTTCCCACAGACAGAAAGAGGGGCTGACGCAAGCGCTATTACGATTTAGCGGCTGGATGTGCGGTGATTTGAATTGAGTCGGTGTAAGTCACACGCACGCTCTGATTAACTTTAAGGTCTTTCAAGCGAGCCTGAACCTCAGGATCTTCAACCGTAATCACTTTCTCCTGCCCTTTAGGACCGACAAAAGTCACTTCGTTCTTTTTCACATCAATGTGTTTAATTTTGAGCTGAACGTTAACCTGGCGGAAAGCTTCGTGCTCTGGGCTATCTTTGGTCGCTTTTTCCATGCCTTTGGTTGATGAAGCAGTCGGTGCGGCTTTATCAACATCGGTATCAAATGCAACGGCAACGGAGCGAGTCACGGTGGTATCAACAGTGTCGCCCGCTTTCAGATTTGCCAGAGTACCGGCTTCTTCAGGAACATTGAGCGAAACTTTATTGCCTTGCTCACCTTCCAGTACTACGACATGGTTTTTTTGATCAACTGAAACCACTTTCGCGGAAAAGTGATCGGCCTGGAGATCACCCGCTACAGGCAGAAGTGTGGCATTTGCAGAGAAAACACTGAACGCGAGTAGCGAAACAGTTGCGGCACCTTTGGCAATGGTACGAATCGGTTTCATGAATCGGATGTCCTTATAAATAATAAAATAACTTATATACCCTTAGGGTTGATCAGTATTACCTTAGCGATACTTCTTATGGTAGGCATTGCGAGTGGTTTTAAAATCTTCTGCTGCCGCCTGTGCTTCTTTCACTTTACCTTCGTTGGCAAGTTTCAGCGCACCATCAATTTGCCCCACCAGCAAATCCAGACCGTGGCGATAGTCTTTCAACTCCGCGCTGTCGGGCGCTTTGTTTTCAAGTTTAGTGGGTGTGCCTTTTTGCGCATCCAGTGCTGCAGTACGCATATTGTTGAGCGAGGTTTTTAGTTCTGCCGCGCTATCGGTGCTCATCACGGTTTTGTAGTTCTCCGCAATCGCGTCCATATCATCGGCGACTTCTTTTGCCATGCTCGTTGCGGAAAATAACACGGTCGATACTGCCAACATTGCAATCAGTTGCTTACGCATTAAATCACCCTTTAAAAATAGTTAGTATTAACCCTAAATAATTCGAGTTGTGGGTAAGTGTAGCCAACCCCCCACAACTTGAAGTATGAAGGGTTTTTACTGGCCAGCAATTTTCATTTCTGGCAACAACACTGAACCACACTGAATGTTACTGCGCTTCTCAATATCACTGCCTACTGTGACAATTTCTCGCCACATATCTTTTAAATTTCCGGCGATGGTAATTTCACTCACCGGATACTGGATTTCGCCATTCTCAACCCAGAAACCAGACGCACCACGCGAATAGTCGCCGGTGATGCCGCTTACGCCCTGGCCCATCAATTCAGTGACCACCAGACCCGTGCCCATCTCTTTTAGCATACCGTCGAAATCCAGGCCGCGCCCTTCGATTCGCCAGTTATGGATGCCACCCGCATGGCCGGTGCTTTTCAGGCCCAGTTTGCGGGCAGAATAGTTGGTCAGCAGCCATTGTTGCAGGATGCCGTCTTTAATAATGTCGCGGCGCTCTGTGCGAACCCCTTCACTATCAAACGGCGTGGATGCCAGGCCTTTGAGCAGATGCGGGTGTTCTTCAATCGTCAGCCATTCCGGCAGGATTTGCTTCCCGAGCGAATCAAGCAGGAAAGTCGATTTACGGTAAACCGAGCCACCAGCAATCGCGCCAACCAAATGCCCGAACAGGCCGGTTGCTGCTTCGGCAGCAAAAATAACCGGTGCTTTCATGGTAGACAATTTACGCGGAGACAGACGTGCCAGCGTGCGGCGAGCGCACTCAATGCCAACGGATTCCGGGCTATCCAGGTCTTCCATCGCACGGCCAATGGTGTACGCGTAATCACGTTCCATCTCGCCGTTCACTTCTGCAATCACACAGCTTGAAAGCGAGTGGCGAGTCGAGCAATAGCTTTGCAGCATGCCGTTACTGTTGCCGAACACTTTAATGCCGTAGTGGCTATTAAAGCTGCCGCCTTCGGTATTGTTGATGCGCTTATCGACGTTCAGTGACGCGTTTTCAGCACGCGCGGCCAGCTCAATGGCGCGGTCGGCGTCCATTTCAGTGGGGTGGAAAAGATCTAAATCTGGCGCGTCAAAAGCCAGTAATTCTTTATCAGCCACACCCGCGAACGGATCTGGCGACGTGTAGCGGGCGATATCCAAAGCAGCCTGCACGGTACGCGCCACGGCATCCGGGCTGAGATCGGTGGTGGAGGCACTGCCTTTACGGTTTTGATGATAGACGGTGATGCCTAACGCACCATCGCTGTTAAATTCGACATTTTCCACCTCACCGTATCGCGTGCTGACGCTGATACCAGTGGTTTTACTGACGGCAACTTCTGCGCCATCGGACTGAGCGGAGGCCAGTTCCAGCGCCTGAGATACTGCGTGTTCCAGAACCTGACGTTGTTGTGCTACTTGCGTGTTTACTTTCATCGCTACTGCCATAATGTAAGGTGAGTGATTTAAGTCTAACAGGAACAGAACAATTTCGCAGTGAACAGGCTTTACTGGTAGAATTAGCCACTTTTTTTAAGGAGCCTAATATGACTAAGCAGCCCGATGACTGGCTCGACGACGTACCAGATAACGAAAATGAAGACGAAGATGATGAGATTATCTGGGTCAGTAAAAGCGAAATTAAACGTGATGCCGAGGAATTAAAACGCCTGGGTATGGAACTGATGGAGTTGGGCAAGAACGCGCTCGACAAGATCCCTCTTGATGACGATTTGCGTGCAGCGATTGAATTAGCGCAGAAAATCAAAAAAGAAGGCCGTCGCCGTCAGGTTCAGTTGATTGGTAAAATGATGCGTTCGCGTGACATGGATCCTATCCGTCAGGCGCTCGATAAACTGAAAAACCGTCACAACCAACAAGTTGCGCTGTTCCATAAACTGGAAGCATTGCGCGATCGTTTGGTTGAAGAAGGTGATGACGCAATGAGTGAAGTCCTGAGACTTTACCCGGATGCCGATCGCCAGCAACTGCGCGTACTGATCCGTAACGCTCAAAAAGAGAAGGCAGCCAACAAGCCGCCAAAATCTTACCGCCAGATTTTCTCTTATCTGCGTGAGCTGGCCGAAGCCCAGGCCTAACCCCCCCCTCATCCCGGCCTTCTCCCCCAAGGAGAAGGAGAAAACCTGGCACCGGGCTATCCCCTCTCCCTCAGGGAGAGGGTTAGGGTGAGGGTTGTTTCACCTTCACCCTATTACTGGTTCTCGGCTTTCTTCGCCAGCGCATCCAGCAACTTCTGATGAATACCACCGAAACCACCGTTACTCATCACCAGAATGTGGTCACCCGGCTGCGCGGTTTTCATCACCAAATCCACCAGCGTGTCGACATCCGCACTCCAGTGCGCAGGCTGAATACAGGCTTCTGCCACTTCCACTACCTGCCAGGGAATATGCGGCGGCTGGAGTAAAAAGACTTCATCTGCACGGCCTAAAGAAGGGGCGAGATCGTCTTTGCTGAGGCCCATTTTCATGGTGTTAGAGCGCGGCTCAAGCACGGCCAAAATACGCGCGGTTCCGCCCACTTTGCCACGCAGCGCAGCAAGCGTTGCCAGAATCGCCGTTGGATGGTGAGCAAAATCGTCATACACCGTTACGCCGTTCGCTTCACCGCGCAATTCAAGGCGGCGACGCGCGTTCACGAAACTGTCCAACGCTTTCGCCGCATCAGCAGGCGTCACACCCACATGGCGCGCAGCGGCAATCGCCATCAGCCCGTTATGCATGTTGTGTTCGCCCACTAGCTGCCAGTGCACTTCACCGACGCGTTCACCATCCAGATACACTTCCCAGTGAGAAGCATCAGGATTGAGTTTCTTCGCCTGCCAGTGGCCTTGTTCGCCCACCAGCTCTTGCTCGCTCCAGCAACCCATCGCCAGCGTTTGCTTAATATTGGCGTCGTTTTCAGGCCAGATGATTTTCCCCTGCCCCGGCACGATACGCACCAGATGGTGGAACTGTTTCTGAATCGCTTTCAGGTCGTCAAAAATGTCCGCGTGATCGAACTCAAGATTATTGAGGATCAACGTGCGCGGGCAGTAATGCACGAATTTGGAACGCTTGTCGAAGAACGCACAGTCGTATTCATCGGCTTCAATCACGAAGAATGAGCTTTCACCCAGACGCGCAGAAACGTCGAAATTACCCGGTACTCCGCCAATCACGAAACCAGGTTTGTAGCCGCAGGCTTCCAGAATCCAGGTCGCCATTCCTGCCGTCGTCGTTTTGCCGTGCGTTCCCGCAACCGCAATCACCCAACGGTCGCGTAGCACGAAGTCGTGCAGCCACTGCGGGCCTGACATGTAAGGGATGTTTTTCTCGAGCACCGCTTCAACACAAGGATTACCGCGCGTCATGGCGTTGCCAATGATCACCAAATCCGGCTGAGGATCGAGTTGGCTTGCGTCGTAACCTTGAATTAAATCAATCCCCTGCTCTTGTAGCAGAGTGCTCATCGGTGGGTATACGTTGGCGTCCGAGCCCGTAACTTCATGGCCGAGGGAACGGGCCAGCATTGCCAGGCCACCCATGAAGGTGCCGCAAATACCCAGAATATGAATGCGCATAAATCTATCCTTTCATTATTTGGCGCATATTCTAACCGCATGTTGGGTGCTGGCAAATCGCATTTAAGTTAATTCCGTATTTTGCTGGCGCGATTCACCTGTACGCGACTATTTGAATCTTTGTTAGGATTGTTGCAGACGCTTTATCCAACATAAGATGCAGGGAAAGTATTATGAAAACGTTAGGTGAATTTATTGTCGAAAAGCAGCATGAGTTCTCGCACGCTACCGGTGAACTGACTGCATTGTTGTCGGCAATAAAGCTCGGCGCAAAAATCATCCACCGCGACATCAACAAAGCGGGTCTGGTGGATATTTTAGGTGCCAGCGGAGCTGAAAACATCCAGGGCGAAGTGCAGCAAAAACTTGACCTGTTCGCAAACGAAAAACTGAAAGCAGCACTGAAAGCCCGAGGGATTGTGGCGGGTGTGGCTTCCGAAGAAGAAGATGACATTGTTGTTTTCGAAGGCGCGGAACATGCCAAGTACGTGGTACTGATGGACCCACTTGATGGCTCCTCAAACATCGACGTCAACGTGTCAGTGGGTACGATTTTCTCAATCTATCGCCGTATCACTCCGGTAGGTACGCCAGTCACCGAAGCCGATTTCCTCCAGCCTGGTAACAAGCAAGTGGCAGCAGGTTATGTGGTTTACGGCTCCTCAACCATGTTGGTTTATACCACCGGTTGTGGTGTGCATGCCTTCACTTACGATCCGTCACTGGGCGTGTTCTGCCTATGCCAGGAACGTATGCGCTTCCCGGACAAAGGAAACACCTACTCCATCAACGAAGGGAACTACATCCGTTTCCCTACTGGGGTGAAGAAATACATTAAGTTCTGTCAGGAAGAAGACGCCAACACGCAGCGCCCTTATACCTCGCGCTACATCGGCTCTCTGGTGGCAGACTTCCACCGTAACCTGCTCAAAGGCGGGATTTACCTCTATCCAAGCACCGCAAGCCACCCGGAAGGGAAACTGCGTTTGCTGTATGAAGGTAATCCGATGGCATTCCTGGCTGAGCAAGCTGGCGGTAAAGCGAGTGACGGTAAAGAACGTATTCTGGATATCATCCCTGAAACCCTGCACCAGCGCCGTCCGTTCTTTGTCGGTAATGAGCATATGGTTGATGATGTAGAACGCTTTATTCGTGAGTTCCCGGACGCTTAAGGCCCCGCCCTCACCCCGGCCCTCTCCCCCAGGAGAGGGAGAAAACCATACTGTTCCCTCTCCTGGGGGAGAGGGTTAGGGTGAGGGCAAAAAAAATTAACACCTAAACGTCGCCATTGCCGCCACAAGCTGCTGCGACTGCTCCTCCAGTGAACGGGTCGCCGCTGTAGACTCGTGAACCAACGCCGCATTCTGCTGCGCCGCTTCATCCATCTGGCTGACCGCGATATTCACCTGCTCGATACCGTGGCTTTGTTCATTTGACGCACTGGCGATTTCACGCACCAGTCGGGTCATGCGCATCACTTCTTCCGCAATCTCATCCATTGTTTCACCCGCTTGCTGCGCCAGTTCGCGACCTTCGCCAACGTGATTTTGTGAATCTGAAATAAGCGAGCGGATCTCTTTTGCTGCATCAGCGCTGCGGCTGGCGAGCGTGCGAACTTCACCCGCCACCACCGCAAACCCACGACCTTGCTCACCCGCTCGCGCTGCTTCCACCGAAGCATTCAGCGCCAGAATATTGGTCTGGAAGGCGATACCGTCAATCACGCTCAGAATATCTGCGATGCGGCCTGAGCTACTGGAGATATCCTGCATTTTTTCAATGACGTAGCACACCATTTCGCTGCCGCGATCGGCGATATCAGAAACGTCTTTTGCTAACTTGTGCGCCTGCTCCGCGTTGTCGGCATTCTGTTTAACCGTCGCGGTAATCTGCTCCATGCTGGCGGCAGTTTGTTCGAGCGACGTTGCGGTTGATTCAGTGCGCTGGGAAAGATTGAGGTTACCCGCGGCCAATTCCCGGCTGCCGGTATCAATTTGCGAACTGGCGTCACGTACGCGGCTTACGGATTCCATCAGGGAATCACGCATCACGGTAATGGCCGCCGCCAGGCGACCGAACTCGTTATTGCCCGCAGGTGGCAATGTCTGGGTTAAATCGCCTTTAGCGACAAACTCCAGTTGTTCAATCGACTGGTTAAGCGGTTTAAGCAGCAAATGACGCAGCGCCAGCCACACCAGCACGATAATTCCGGCGGTGAGCAATGCAGCAATAATGATAAGCGTCAGGACGATGGTTTTGTGCCGTTGCACCGCTTCAACTTCGCTGTTGCCGCGCTGCTCGCCCCATTGTTTGAAAATCTCCACGTCAGTATCAAACTTCTGCGACAACGGAATCAGAGTGTGTTCGAGCAAATCGTAATAATCATCGGGGCTTTGTTTGGTGAGGGCAGCCAGCATCGGGTTGATGCCTTTAGAGACGTATTCTGCATAGGTTTGCGCTAAATTCTGGATCAGGCGATTGCCCTCTTCATCACCGACACCGCTGTCGATAAAGTCTTTTAACTGCTGTTGCGCTGCATTCACATCACTGGTGACATAGTCGGTGGATTTGGTCGCATCTTCCAGCAAACCAATCTCCATCTGCCGAACCGCCTGCCCCGCCCCGTTGCGCGCACGCAACAAAGAGATATAGCCGTCCGACAAGCGCACCATCTGTTCGCCCTGTAAGCGATTGATATTCTGGAGTGAAACAGAACTTTGTTGCAGCGCGTAAATGCCCATACCGCTGACAAATAACAATAGAAAGGTCATGACTGCCAGTAACGTCAGCAGCCCCGTGCGAATAGACAAATTTCTCAACATGCTCTTTTCCCGGTGGCAGTACGATTGATTAGTTATCGACCGCCCTCAGAAAATATTTAGTTAGCTTTGCCCTGGCCGAACATTAATCCGCTTCACCGGCGAACTTTGGCGGTTTTCCCATAGCACGGTCAGACCGCGTTGTAGGGCAATGAAAATGAACAGTAAAATGCCGATGGCGATTTTCGTCCACCAGGAACTGAGCGTGCCGTCAAAGTTGATATACGTCTGAATCAGCCCCTGAATCGCCACACCAAACAGCGTGCCGAGAACGGTTCCGACGCCGCCACTTAACAGCGTGCCGCCAATCACCACCGAGGCAATCGCATCCAGCTCCACCCCCATACCCGCCAGCGCATAACCCGCAGAGGTATAAAGCGAAAAAACAATTCCAGCGAGAGTAGCAAGGCCAGTCGAGAGCATATAAATACGGACGGTGGTGCTGCGCGTTGAAATCCCCATCAGGTTTGCTGACGTGGCATTGCCGCCAATGGCGTATACCTGATTGCCAAAACGAGTACGGTGCGCAAGGAAAATGCCAATGACGACGACGGCTAACATCAGCAAGCCCATGGCGCTCAAACGCCCGCCGCCGGGAATACGCCAGGCGAGGTTTGAAAGCGTGTCATAAATCGGGTGATCAATGGGAATTGACTCTTCCGACACCAGGTAACTGACTCCGCGCAGGAAGAACATTCCGGCGAGCGTAATGATAAAGGCGGGGATTTTCAGCCCATCAATAAGCAGCCCCATAAACGCGCCAAATGCACAGCCCATCACCAGGACCAGCGGGAAAGCAACGAGCGGCGATAATCCCCAGAAGCCAATCGCTTTCGCCAGGAATACCCCGGTAAAAGCGATCACCGAACCGACGGAAAGATCGATGCCGCCGGACAGAATCACAAAGGTCATGCCGACAGCAATAATTCCGAGAAACGCGTTATCGGTCAAAATGTTGCAAATCACCCGCGTGGACGCAAAACCGGGGAATTGCGTCAGACAATACAGATACCCCAGCACAAACACCGCCAGGGTAATCATCAACGGTAAGTTACGTTTGATCATGGCGACGGAGTCCTTTGAGCAGAGCAATAAAACGCGGTGACTGAACGATCAGCACGCACATCACCACCACGGCTTTCACCACCTGGTTAAGCTCAGGTGGGAAACCCGAAAGCAGAATGCCAGTGTTCATCCCCTGAATAATCAGCGCGCCAATCACGGAGAGCGCGATATTAAAACGCCCGCCCATCAGCGAGCCGCCACCGATGACCACCGCCAAAATCGCGTCCAGCTCCAGCCACAGCCCGGCGTTATTGGCATCGGCACCACGAATATCGGCAGCCACAATAATCCCGGCAATCGCCGCGCACAGGCCACTGAGCATATAAGTGAGCATGACGACCGTGCGCGTATTCACCCCGGCATTTTTGGCCGCACGAATGTTGATCCCGACAGATTCGATAAACAGACCCAGTGCCGTTTTGCGGGTAAACAGCCAGAAGATCAGCAGCGTTGCCAGCACGATTATCACCGGCGTCGGGAAGAAGAACAGCGAACCGCTGCCGAGATACGAAAGGTTTGGCGAGTTAAAGGTAACGATCTGCCCGGCGGTAATCAGTTGCGCGACCCCGCGTCCGGCTACCATCAGGATAAGCGTGGCAACAAACGGCTGAATCTTGAGGATCGCCACCAGAATCCCGTTCCACAAGCCCGCCAGAATCCCGACGCCCAGTGCAGACAGGATCACCACCGTCAGGCTGTGCCCATCAACGGTCAGCGTCGCCGCCGTAGCACCTGCAATCGCCATCACTGCGCCCACGGAAAGATCGATACCGCCTGTCGCGATCACCAGCGTCATACCAATCGCTAATAATGCGACAGGGGCCGCACGGTTAAGAATGTCTATCGGGCTGCCAAACAGCCGCCCGTTTTGCACCACGATATCGAAAAAATGGTTGGCGACCAGGCTATCAACCAACAGGACCAGCACCAGCGCCACCAACTGCGGAATGCCTGGCGGCCAGCGGAAACTCCGCTTTGGCTTATCGACTTCCGTCTGCGGCAATGAACGAGGCATCACGTTTAACTCCTTATGCCGCAATGGCATTCATAATTGCCGATACAGAAAGCTCAGCCAGTGGGATCTCCGCCACCTGCTGCCTGTCACGCATGATGATCACCCTGTCCGCATAACCCACCAGTTCTTCGAGTTCAGACGAGATCACCAGCAGCGCCAGGCCATCGGCACAGAGCGTTTCGATCAAACGGATAATTTCGGCGTGCGCGCCAACGTCGATCCCGCGCGTAGGTTCATCGAGGATCAGGAATTGGGGTTTGGTCAGCAACCAGCGCGACAGCAGGACTTTTTGTTGATTGCCGCCAGAGAGAAATTCAATCGGCTGATCGGGGCTCGGTGTGCGGATCCCCAGTTGGCGGATAAACCGTTCGGCAATCTGGTACTGCTCACGTTTCGGTATCGGCCGCAGCCAGCCACGCTGGGCCTGCAAGGCGAGGATAATATTTTCGCGCACCGAAGCGGCGGCAATGATCCCATCGGTTTTCCTGTCTTCCGGGCAGAATCCAATCCCCAGCGACGAGGCTTTATGCGGTGAGCGCAACGACTGCGGTTTGCCTTTGATCCACGCGTTGCCGCTGTCTGCGGGCTTGATCCCAAATATCACTTCGGCAGTTTCGGTACGGCCCGATCCCAGCAGCCCGGCAAGACCGACGATCTCACCAGGGCGAACGTCGAGATCGAACGGGTTGATCACCCCTTTTTTACCGAAGTCTTTAAACGCGGCGACCGGTTTATCGCTTAGCAATGTGCGGCCTGCGCGGTTCAGGGCGTTCGTTTCCAGCTCGCGCCCCAGCATCATTTTGACCAGTTCGATCTGCGGCAGATCGGCTGTTGTCCGCGTACCAACAAACGCGCCATTGCGCAGAACGGTGATCCTGTCAGTGACTTCATAAACTTGATCGAGGAAGTGCGTGACGAAGATCAGACTCACACCCTGATCGCGCAACTGGCGCATCAGGGTAAAAAGCATTTCGACCTCTTTGGTATCGAGACTGGCGGTCGGTTCGTCGAGGATCAACACTTTGGCCGATAGATCAATGGCCCGGCAAATCGCCACGATCTGCTGCATCGCCACCGAATAACGGTTCAGCGGTTCGGCAACATCCAGCGAAAAACCGTAGGATTCCATCAGACGGGTGGCGCGCTTTTCCATCTCTTTGCGTTGTAAAAACCCAAAGCGACGTGGCTCGCGGCCAATAAACAGATTGTCTGCCACCGACATGTTCGGCAGCAGGTTAACTTCCTGATAAACGGTGCCGATGCCAAGCTGCTGGGCATGAGCGGTATTTTTCGGTGAAATCAGTTCACCCTCGAGGTAAATATTGCCGCTATCACGTTGATAAACGCCGGTAAGGGCTTTGATAAGCGTAGATTTGCCCGCGCCGTTTTCGCCCAATAACGCCATGATTTCGCCGCGTTTAAGGCTGAAGTCGACTTTGTCGAGCGCTTTGACCCCTGGGAAATGTTTTGATAAGCCTTCCGTGCGCAGAATTTCCTGGTTGTTGTTTGTGTTCGCCATATGACCCTCACCCCAGCCCTCTCCCAAAGGAGAGGGGGAAAAGCAAAAACCGCACTCAATCCCCTCACCCCGACCCTCTCCCAAAGGAGAGGGAGAACACAGAATCATCCCCTCTCCCTTTGGGAGAGGGTTAGGGTGAGGGTGGTATTACTTAGTAACCCATCGATTTCTTCTTCTCGAGCTCTTCTTTCGCCGTATCCGGGAGATACAGCGTGGACTTGGTGATCGTCACTTTTTCCGGCATGGTGCCGTCTTTCTTGAACTTCTCGAGTGCGTCAAACGCCGGGCCTGCCATGTTCGGTGTCAGCTCAACGCTTGCGTTCGCTTCACCATCAATCATCGCTTTGTAGATATCTGGCACACCGTCGATGGAGCCGGTCAGGATGTCTTTGCCCGGTTTCAGGCCCGCTTCTTTAATCGCCTGAATCGCACCGATCACCATGTCATCGTTATGTGCGTAAACCATGCAGATGTTTTTGCCGTTGTTCTCAGCTTTGATAAAGCTTTCCATGACCTCTTTACCTTTACTGCGGGTAAAGTCGCCGGACTGGGAACGAATAATTTTCACGTTGGACGCTTTAGAGATGGCGTCAGCAAAACCTTTCTTACGGTCGATTGCCACGCTCGCACCCACGGTGCCTTGCAGTTCAACCACGTTACACGGCTTGCCGTTGAGCTCTTTTAGCAGCCACTCACCAATCAACTGACCTTCCAGCACGTTGTTGGCCGTCACCACCGTCATGTACAGCGATTTGTCTTTGACATCGATATTACGGTCCAGCAGGAATACCGGGATTTTTGCCTCTTTTGCTTCTTGTAATACAGGCTCCCAACCCGTGGCGACGATTGGCGCGATAAAGATAGCGTCAACGCCCTGAGCGATAAACGAACGTACCGCTTTAATCTGGTTTTCTTGTTTTTGTTGACCATCAGCGATTTTCAGCGTGATTCCACGTTTCTGAGCTTCGCTCTTCGCAACTGACGTTTCTGCTGCGCGCCAGCCGGATTCAGATCCTACCTGCGAAAATCCGACGGTTAACGGAGCAGCAATCGCCATAGACGACATAGCTGCGGAGACAGCAGAGACCAAAAGTAAGCGCTTCCACATAGGTACATCCTCGTAGGGTTATTGTTGGTTAATACCTGGCCTTCGGGAAAAACTATAGACGACGTATGGGTTAACAGAATGAGTTACATCACAATTCAAACAAGTCATCTACATGCTTGTAACCGCTTACAAATTTTTATAAAGAATACGGCTATGTTTATGGATATTCGCGTTGCCGCAGGGCTTTAAAACCAGGGAACAGACTAAGAAAAGAGGAAAAGACATTCTGTGCTATTCCGCTATAATACCGGGCACTTGAATGACACCAGTTTAAAGGAAAAAAGACATGAGCTTACTCAACGTCCCTGCGGGCAAAGATCTGCCAGAAGACATCTACGTTGTTATCGAAATCCCAGCAAACGCTGACCCTATCAAGTATGAAATTGATAAAGACACCGGCGCGCTGTTCGTTGACCGTTTCATGTCCACCGCAATGTTCTATCCGTGCAACTACGGTTACATCAACCACACCCTGTCTTTAGACGGTGACCCGGTTGACGTTCTGGTCCCAACTCCGTACCCACTGCAACCAGGTTCTGTGATTCGCTGCCGTCCAGTTGGCGTGCTGAAAATGACCGACGAAGCGGGCGAAGATGCCAAACTGGTTGCGGTTCCGCACACCAAACTGAGCAAAGAATACGATCACATTAAAGATGTGAACGACCTGCCAGAACTGCTGAAAGCGCAGATCTCCCACTTCTTCGAGCAGTACAAAGCTCTCGAGAAAGGCAAATGGGTTAAAGTTGAAGGTTGGGACAATGCAGAAGCGGCTAAAGCTGAAATCATTGCTTCCTTCGAGCGTGCTAAGAAGTAATTCTTACGTTGCTGAATGCTTGTGAAAACACCGCCAACTGGCGGTGTTTTTTTATGTTTCGCAATAGAGACGGCCACCCGAATGAGTGGCCGTTGAAAGCATGTTAATACTGGTCTTTATCCAACCAGTTCCCGCTTTCAATGCGGGTTAGCCCATCGACTGGCCGCTGGTAGACATACATCCACGCACTGCCATAGGGGGTCTGAATCAGTTGGCGTTTATATTCGCCGCCTTTGGTGCGCAACGCATCCAATTCAGAAAGAGTAGAAGCATCAATGCGATACACTTCACCCACCACCGCGCCTTCACCCGGAACGACGCCCGGATAATGGCCGAGGCTGTATAAAGCGTAATTTTCGACATGATGCTCCCCAAGCCACTGGGCGTTGGTCATCCAGTGACTATTACCTTGCTTGCGTCGTAAACTGCCGTAAACAAATATTCGCATTGCTAAAACTCAAACTGATAAAGCAGATCAAGTGCCTGGTCGATACCAGACACCGCTTCCAGATACAACTTAGGCATCAGGCGATAGCGCAGTGTGAGTGTCGCTAACGAGTCAAAAATACCCACGCCATATTTTACCTGGAGACCTGGCAGTACATAGCCACTGACCACCACCTGGGAAGAGTCCCCCACCCCTGCGGTGTCCAGCGCCAGGTTGCTTACGCCAAACGTCTCGCCGATTTTACCCACAACCTGGCCACTTTGTGCAACCCCCAAGCCAACAAGCATTGATGTCATTGCGTTACCATCGTCGCCAGAAGTGTCTAAACCTTGCCCGCGAAGCAGGTAGGACAAGGCTTCTTGCTGTGGCATAGCCGGATCAGAAAATATTTCAGCTTTTGGCTCATCAGCCGTTCCTGTGACACGAACACCGGCAATAACGTCGTCTTCCGTCGAATCTGGATTACGAATCGCCTCGATGTTGAGCAACGGTTGGTCCGGTGGACCCGAGAACAACAGTATGCCTTTGCGAACGATCAGATCCTGTCCGTAAGCGTGGAATCGCCCTTCCGGAATGTTGATCTGCCCGTTAAGACCCAACCCCTGTTTATCCTGAACCATTTTCAAATCGCCGTTCAAACGTGCTTTCAAACCAAATGCATTCAGGCGCACGTTATCGCCGACGTGGATAATCAGATTACTGTTGATTGGGATCCCCGCGCTTTGAGGTTTAATTGGCTTCAGGTTTTTATCCAGCATCACTTCGTCACTGGAAACCCCGACCGAGCTTTCAGGCACGTCATGTACCACGATACGCGCCCACGGAATATCGACACGACCATCCAGCGTGAACAGACTCGGCGTCGCCACAAACTCAATATCTGGCGAAACGTCGAGGCGCACCATCGGTGGCACCGTAATGCGCACCTTATTGCCTTTCGCCGCCACACGCGCACGCCAGTTGTCGATTTGCGTCCAGTCCGCGTCACCGCTCAGAGCAATATCCCCTTGTTTGGTGCGCACCGTACCAGCAAGCGTTGAGTTCATGCCGTTAAAGTTCATGGCAATCTGGCTTGGCTGCATATCAAACGGCATAAAGTTACCATCAACATCGATGCCGTTAAGTTGCATTTGCCCAAACAGTTGCGGTCGCTCTGCGTTACCCGCCAGGCGTAAGTTAGCGTTGAGCTTCCCGGCGGCTTTTTCCCCGCGTGAGAAAATTGAGTTAGCGATAGCCAAATCAAAGTTACGCATATTCACATTACCGCCCAGATTACGACGACCTTGAGGATCGGTAATTTGGACCTGGCCGTCGAACTGGCCGTTTTGCGCGACGCGAATCAACCAGCCAAGTTGCGCCTGGTTATTCTTCAGTTGCGCATTCAGATTCAACGTATCAAACGCCACCCGCAGTGGACTGTCGTTAACCATTTGGGTGACTTTCACACCGCTACCTTGCAGCGTGACAGTACCTTGCGGCAGCCCCTTAGATTCACTATCCCAGCTCACATCCGCGCGGCCCGTGAAAGTGCCCACGGCTTGCGTATCTTCCGGCATAAACGGTTTGAGCATCGCGAGATCAAAGCGATTCAGGTTAACGACCGCACGACCTTTTGCGCCAGCATCAATCGGTTGTGGTACGCAAAGCTCGGCATTCGGGTTGGTCCAACAATGCGCGCCGATATTAATCTTCTGCTCTTTATTGCGGTAATCCAGCGCCATAGCGCGATTGAGCGACCACGGGCCAACCGGTGTTTCAAAGCGCGTGTTACTGAGATTGCCGCGCCAGCGTTCTTCTGCCCGATCAAAACTGCCGCTCAAATCCAGTTGCCCGGACACCGGCTCGCCCTGGATACGCAATTGCAACTGATGCTGCTTTTCAGAACCTTTTGCCGCGAGAGTCACCAGGTTGATGGTGACGCCAGGTTGGGCAATTTGCTCAACGCGCAGATCCAGATTGCCGGAGATTTGATCGGTAGATTTCACATCCCCTTTCAGCAAAACGCGTGCAATGGACAGCTCTTGCCAGCGCAGATTATTCGCCGTGACATCCGCCAGTAATTGCGGCGCTTTCACGTCGCCACGCACTTTGATAAGACCTTTTGCCGTACCGCCAAGTCCTGGTAATGCGTTGTCCAGGCTCGGGGCGTCAATGTGGGCATCCAGCTCCAAATCTTTCGCACCCAGCTCGCCTTTAATATCTGCGCTGTTGCGACCCAGTTCGACATGCACACCGGGGATTTTCCACTGCATGTAGCTGTTGCCGTTAAGTTTCCCGGCGACATTCACTTTGTTATTTTTGACGTTACCGGCAAGCTTCAGCTCTGACACATCCACCTGCCAGGTCCCGCCGTACAAACTGCCGCTGGTTTTCACCAGGCCATCAAGCTTCGCAGGCCATTCCGGGAATTCCTTCGCAGTGTTGATGCCGTCGAGTGTCAACTCACCGCGCCAGCTAATCGCTTTGCTCCAGTCGAGAACCGCTTTCAGGTCGGTGTTACCCTGCAAAGCGCTAACCCGGAGCTTGTCGAGTTTAAGCTGTTGCTCGTTGCCTTTGCCGTCAAGCGTGATGACGGCTGGCGGAAGCTGTTCGCCTTTCACAGCGGTGCGCAATGACAGCGTATAGTCGGTCATCTTCCCGCTAAATTTCAGTTTCAGGTTGTCTGCCTGGAACTCTTTTTTCCCGGTAAACGGCCAGTAAAGCTGTTTGCTGACCACTTCCAGATTAAGCGGCAAACCGGCCTCGGCAAGCTGGGTATGTGCGGTGAGTTCCATGTCGACCGGGCCTGAAAGATTCATGCCGACTTTCAGCACATCTCGCAGTTCCCCACCGATCTTCATCTTCACCTTTTCGCCTTTAATCGGATCGATGTTGAGCGTGGTGTTTAAGGTGAGATCCACCGGCCATTTATCACGTAGCTCCGCGCTACCCGTGGCGTTGACCAGCCCCTGGTTTGAATCGACATCCAGCGCATCCAGTTTAAGCAAACCGTCGACGCTGCTGACTTTCAGCAACAGGCTGCTGACCAGCAAATCGGTATCACCGGTGAGGCGCAACTGCGAGCCACGAAACTCCTGAATATTCAGGTTTAGCGGCAGATGCACATCGGTCATTTCTGGCAAAACAGGATGTTCAAACAACTGTTTGAGTGTTTCGCCCAGCGGTAATTCTTCCGGTTGCGGGTTCTGGATTTTCGGCTCGACCACCTCTTCTTTGGCGACTTTGGCAACCTTCGGCAGCGCAATCAGTAACCCTTCAAGATTTGTCGGCGTCACTGTCAGGTTGCGTTCTTGCCAGTTCAGACCCGAGGTAAATTCCATCACCGAAACGGTGGTGTTATCAATCTTGATATTGACGTTGTTGAGCGCCACACGGCTCAGCGTGATGGGGTACGGCGTGGTGAGATTTAACGGACCCGTGTCCTCCTCCTGCACCGGTGCCGATGGCGGCATTTTCTTGGTGTCGACCACGACGTCGATATCTTTGAGCGAGAGATTATTCACGCACAGGCTGCTGTCGCGCAGGCAACCGAGTTTTACCGCGAGATTAATTTCACCAGCAGTCACATTGACGCCCGGCTGTTGGTATCGCAAACCTTTGATACTCAGGTTGCGCCACCCCCCTGTTACGCTCGCAATATCCAGCCCCGGCACCCAACGGTTAGCGGCATTAAATAAGACGTGCAGACCGCTCGTCGTGCCCACCAGGAAACCGACTGCACCTATCAGCAGCACAACAAAAAA
Source organism: Buttiauxella sp. A111 (assembly GCF_014189855.1). Taxonomy (GTDB): domain Bacteria; phylum Pseudomonadota; class Gammaproteobacteria; order Enterobacterales; family Enterobacteriaceae; genus Buttiauxella; species Buttiauxella selenatireducens. The sequence continues at coordinate 265,666 of NZ_BJFN01000006.1, read as the reverse complement.
CAACACCGCGAGGCTTATCTTCTTCCAACGACTCATAGTTCAGGCCCCAAACCGATGTAAAACTGTAAACCGTGCTCATCTTTATCAGCCACAGGAACGGCAAGATCGAGCTTTATTGGCCCGACAGGTGACTGCCAGCGCACACCCAGACCTGCGCCAGTTTTAAAGTTGCTCTGTTTGAAATCATTGACCGCTTCGCCCGAGTCAACAAACACGGCTCCCCACCATTTACCCGTAACGTTGTACTGGTATTCCAGTGAACCGGTGATCATTTTGGATGCACCCGTTAGCTCGCCTTTGTCGTTTTCCGGTGAGACAGATTTATAGGAGTAACCACGAATACTGCGGTCGCCACCGGCGAAGAAACGCAAGTCTGGTGGCACTTTGTCGAAGTCGTTGGTTTCAATCCAGCCCACATTGCCGCGCACCACGAAGCGGTGTTTTTCCTGCAACGTTCGGATCCAGACCTGTTGTGCCTGAATGACGGCAAAGTCGACATCTGACCCCCACATGGTGTCGGAAACATCAACCGAGTAGCGTTGTGAATCCCCCCAGGTTGGCATCAACCCCCCACGCGAACGGGTACGGTTGAGGCTCAGACCCGGATAAAGCAGCATCGTGGTGTTGGTGACGTCTGCCTGAGTAAAGTGGTCGAGGCTCCAGCGCAGGTTTATGGCATGTTGCCAGCCGCTGGATAAATCCCAGTATCGGGAGACCGCAAGCGTGCTGGAGTCGGATTTGGTATCGTTCAGGTCAGTCGCTTTAAAGCCACCCTGCACCAGATAATATTGTTCCAGTGGATTTTTAAGCAGCGGGACTTTGTAGCTGAAATCAATAATCTGTTCGGGTGCTGAAAGGCTGATACTGCTGGTCAGGCTGTGGCCGTAAGAGTTCATCCACGGTTTTTTCCACGACGCTTTTACGCGCGGCCCAACGTCCGTGGAATAGCCCACACCTGTTTCAATCGTATTTTCAGTTCTCGGTGAAACAACGCCCGTTAATGGCAACACCTTGGTTTTGCGAGATTTATCAAAATCCGGTGCCACAACGACCGAATTAAACCAGCCCGTTGCCGATAAGCGGCGGTTTAACTCTGCCAAATCACTCGACTGGTAATAATCACCCGTCTTAAAAGGCACCAGATTTTGCAGATAATCTTCATTAATTTGTGAACCTTCGAAGGTCACCGCACCAAAACGGTATCGCTCACCGCTGTTGTAATCGATGTCCCAGAACGCCTGGTGACGCTCAAGGGAAACCCCGAGTTGGCTTTTGAGGAATTCACTGTCGAAATAGCCCTTTCGCAGCGCGATGCTGGAAAGATCTTTTTTGAAGCTGTCGTAATCGTGGTGATTAAGAACAGTGCCGATCTTCGGGCGTTCGCCCAATAACGCGATGTAGTCTTTATCATCGCGCGCGCCGCCGCGCAGGATGACCTCGGTGCCGCCAATCAGCACAGGCGGGCCTGGATCGACTTTGGCTATCAAAACCTGACGCCCTTTGGCCGGTGGTGGCCGCAGGTCGAACTCAATGGTCGGCTCATAATACCCGAGCGCTTTCAAACCATTACGGATGGCATCATCCACGCGCGCGCGAAAACGCCTGTCCGGCGTGACTTCATCACCCTGAATCGTTGAAAGTTGAGCACGAACGTTTTTTTGTAGCTCGCCGCTTAACCCATCAACCTGTAAACGCACATTGGCAGCTCCCGCCCACGTGCTTACCAGGCACAAACAGGCCGAGCAAATAATACGGATTTGTGGCACGTTTTCTCCTGAATATCCTTGTTCCCACCCCTGGAAGGAAACGTTATCGCCGCCCTTAGGCTTAACAAAACCCCAACAATTGGGGTTGAAAACTGCACAATAACCCAAATATTTCTTATATGTACTGTAGTCTGATAATGCGTGGTTATTGTCCGCAATAACACGCCTCGTTACAACCGCGCGACGGTTGTTGTTAAATTTTGCCGATATCGGGAGAGCATGACTGATGAAATTATTTGAGAAAACCCATCCCGTGACCCAGTCAGAAGCGTTGCCTGGCCGCAACACCCCGATGCCGATCGCCACGTTGCATGCGGTTAACGAACATTCAATGACAAATGTACCAGATGGGATGGAAACCGCTTATTTTGCGATGGGTTGTTTCTGGGGCGTTGAACGACTGTTCTGGCGGATACCTGGGGTTTACAGCACCGCCGCAGGTTACGCTGGCGGCTTTACACCCAATCCGACCTACCGCGAAGTGTGCAGCGGCATGACCGGGCACACCGAGGCCGTGCGTGTGGTTTACGATCCGCAAGTGGTGAGTTACGAACAATTGCTGCATGTGTTCTGGGAAAATCACGATCCGGCTCAGGGCATGCGCCAGGGCGGAGATGTCGGCACGCAATATCGTTCCGCGATTTATCCGCTGACGCCAGAGCAAGATAGCGCCGCTCGTGCCAGCTTCGAACGCTTCCAGGAGGCGATGGCTCTCGCCGGAGATGACCGTAAGGTGACCACGGAAATCGCCAATGCGGGTCCGTTCTATTATGCCGAAGACGACCACCAGCAATATCTGCATAAAAATCCGTATGGATACTGCGGCATTGGTGGCATTGGCGTTTGTTTGCCGCCGCAGAACTAATCAATTCCCTTTCGAGCGGATAGCTTTGATGGCTATCCGCTTTTAGCGTATCGCCTCCCCCCGACTCCCCCGCTGACTGCGTTTGTACAAACGGTTACCCGCGCTTCGTTTACGGTTAATTGACAATCATGATATGTTATATGGTAACAATTAAACCGCAATGACGTAGCCGTCCTGCGCCTGACAATAATGACTCCATGCAGCCCATCCAATTGACTGAACCTACGGAACGTTCACCGTTTTGCTCTCAGGCTCGTTACGCCCTGGCTCCCGCGCAGGCCATGCTTACCGCAAGATTAGTTTTTGGCTTAAGCGCCGTGATTTTCCTGATGATGGTGGTGGCGCTGATTGCCAGTATTTTCGAGCCATCTTCCCGCTGGCCAACGTTTTTAACCAGCAATGCCGCTGCCCTGATTTTGCTCGCGACCTCTTTATTTAATGCACAGCGAATTTGCCAGTGGCGGGCTGCGAAGTTCTCGCCACGGCTAAAACCTGAAGCGGAAGTCGAAGCCGAATTACCGCCGACGATTTACCAACGCCTTTGGGCGCTTATTCCCATCAACTTCAGCCGCATCAATGTATTGCTCAAGAGCGATGGCGTTTGGCTTGGGTCAATGGCGCTGTTTGCCCTGTTTGTCACGCAAGCGGGAGTATCCGCTAACTACCTTGCGCTCGATGAAGGCAACCTGCGCTGGGTTGCAGTCGGGATCCTTGCGGCAGCGATGTTTGCCACGTTAGTGGCTGAACGCCACCTGGCCGCCACCGCAGACGAAGCCTGGCCTGAAGCAAAATTGATTGCGCCGTTACTACGCCTGACTCTGGCGGTGCAATTTCTCTCTTTGCCAACTCTCATTTTCCCTACAGCCAATATCCCATTGCTGGTCAATCTCCTTGCCATTCTGCTCATTCTGGTGGCGTTTGAGTTCCTGCTGCGCGGGCTGTTTTCACTGTTCACACCGCCAAATGAAGAAGGGTGCGAGCCTGCATTCCTCGCTCAGAGCCAACTGGCCGCGCAGCTTGTCTGGCCTCCACGCCCGTTACTCTTTTTGCAGCATGAGCTACATCAACACTTCGGAATTGATTTACGCCAGTTATGGGCTTTCACCGTTCTGAAACGCGCATTCTTACCCATGCTGGCGTTGATGCTGCTTTGTGGTTGGCTGTTGACCGGGATGCAGCAAGTTTCAGCCACCCAGCGTGGGATTTATGAACGCTTTGGTAATCCCGTAAAAGTGTTGTCATCCGGCCTGCATTACGGGCTACCGTGGCCGTTCGGACAAGTGATACTCACGGAAAATGGTCAGGTACACGAGTTAGCTGCAGGCGAAGACCCCGATAGTGCAACAGAGCCTTTAGCAAGCGCGGAAGGCGAGGCGCCGCAAAGTGCCGATCGCCTGTGGGATGCTATCCACAGTTTTGATAAAGCGCAGATTATTGCCAGCCAAAGCGGTAGCCAACAGAGTCTGCAAATCATTAATAGCGATGTGCGGTTTATGTGGCGCATTGGCATGAGCGACAACGCCGCGCTGGCGGCGACGTATCACAGCACCAATCTCCAGGAATTGATTCGCAGCACCGCGAATCAGGTGCTGGTACATCAGTTTTCCTCTCAGACGCTTGAGCAGCTATTGGGTGACCAACGCAACGCCTTAGCCAACCAGATTAAGCAAGCGGTGCAGCAAAAACTCGATAACCTGCATTCAGGCGTCGAACTGCTCTCAACCGTGGTCGAAGCCATCCATCCTCCGGCAGGCGCAGCTGATGCTTTCCATGGTGTGCAGGCGGCGCAAATTTCGGCTCAGGCGCTGATATCCCGCGAACGTGGACATGCCGCTGAACTGGCTGCCAGCGCCCAAACCACCGCGACCAGCCGCCAAAATCAGGCACTCATGAATGCCACCGAGGTGACCAGCAAAGCACAGTCCACGGCGGTGCGTTTCGCCGCACAAAAACAGGCAGTGGCGCAGTCGGGGCAGGTGTTTGTCGATGAATTATGGTACAGCCAGCTACGCCAGACACTCGGCCACAGCCCGTTGCTGATTATCGACCACCGCATCGGCGCGGGCTCACCACCCACTATCGACCTGCGCGAATTTCCCTCTTTGAACGATGCCACAAGGCGCGATGCGCCATCAAAACCGACACAGGAGCTTTCCCGTTGAGCCATTCACATCATCATGGTTGTGGTTGCCAACACAACCCTCATTCTGCTTCGGACACTCAGAAAAAGGGAGCATGGAAACGCATTGCGGGCGCGGGATTGCTGGTTGTTTTGCTGGTCGCGGCGGCAAGTCTTGTGCAGGTGCGCTCTGGTGAATCACTGATCATCACCCGCTTTGGCAATCCGGTGCGCGTGTTACTCGACCCTGGCCTTGCCTGGCGATTGCCCGCACCGTTTGAAATGTCCACCGCCGTGGATTTGCGTCTACGCACCACGTCGAGCGGCTTACAGGATGTTGGCACGCGCGATGGCCTGCGGATTATCGTGCAGTCTTTTGCCGTCTGGCAGGTCGATAACACGCCGGAACATGTACAGCGTTTTATGCGTGCAGTGCAAAACCAGCCGGACGAAGCAGCACGGCAAATCCGTGCCTATTTAGGTTCAGCGCTGGAAACCACCGCCAGCGGATTTACCCTCTCGCAACTGGTGAATACCGACAGCCAGCACGTGCAACTCAACCAGTTTGAATCCCATTTGCAGGCGCAAATCAGCCAGCCGCTGCTGGAAAGTTATGGGATTCGGCTGGTGCAAGTTGGCACCGAACGCCTGACGCTACCGGCGGTGACGCTCAACGCCACGGTCGATAGAATGCGTGCCGAGCGCGAAACCATTGCCACCGAACGCACCGCTGAAGGGAAGCGCGCGGCAGCAGAAATCCGCTCTGCGGCAGAACGTGACGCACGTATTGTGGAAGCGCAGGCACAGGTTCAGGCCGCTGACATCGAAGCGCAGTCTCAGGCACAGGCGGCAGAAATTTATGGCAAAGCCTACGCCAGCTCGCCGCAGCTTTATCGCCTGTTACGCCAGCTTGATGCACTGAGTGGTGTGGTGAATTCCAGTACCCGTCTGGTATTACGCACCGATGCCGCACCGTTCCGCCTGCTGGTCGAAGGACCGAAACTGGATAAAACCCATGAGTGATATCCAGACCAAAAAGTCGGTTGGCCCGTGGACGCAGTCGATACGCCTCGCTTTTTACGCGTTGTATGGGCTGACGCTGCTGGCGGCTGCGTCGTGGTTGTTCTCTAACATTCGCCAAATCCCCGCCGACAGCCGCGCGGTGGTGCTGCATTTTGGCGCTGAGCAGCGCGTGGCCGAGCCGGGTTTGTTGCTAACCTGGCCGAAGCCCATTGACGATGTGGTGATGGTGCCTGCTCCAGACCGCGTTATCGAACATCACGTTACGGCGCTTTTGCGTTCGACCGACGCACAGCATGCGGATGCTCGCGGCGACAGCAGCAGCGATGCGCTGGCCGGTTCAGGTTATCTGCTCACGGGTGATACGGCGGTGGTGCAACTGGATATCAGCGTGTTTTATCGCGTCATTTCGCCAATGGATTATGTGTTGCAGGGTGAACACGTGATTCCGGCACTCGACCGTCTGGTTCAGCGCGCAGCCATTGCCGTGTGTGCATCAAGGGATCTGGATACGATCCTGGTTGCGCGCCCGGAAATGGTTAGCAGCGATTTGAATGTTGCTCAACAGCGCGAACGCCTGCGGGTCGATGTGCAGCACAACATCGAACAGAACCTGCAACGCCTGACGCAATCGGGCAGTTCGCTGGGTATCACACTTGAGCGCGTGACGGTGCAATCCACGCTGCCTACTCCTACCGTCACCGCCTTCAATGCGGTGTTAACCGCCAGCCAGCAGGCATCGCAAGCTATTGCGACCGCGAATACCGATGCGTCTGTAATTCGACAGAAATCCACGCAGCTTGCGGATCAGTTACGCCAGACAGCACAAGCGCAGGCGCGAGAAAACGTGGCAAAAGCCCAGTCCGATACGGCGATGGTGAACCGGCTGGCCAGGAGTCCAAACGACCCAGATTTATTAGCGCGAGTGTACCGCGAACGCATTGCGGCGATTCTCGCGCAGGCTGCATCCGTCATCACCGTCGCCCCGCAGGATGATGCGAACATGATCCTGCAAGCGGCCGGGCAAAAGGAACCTTCTAAACCATGAGCACCCATTCTGTGAATCCCGGTGGTGCGCTGTCGCATCAAGAACAGCGGCAGGTAGCCCGCCAGCTCATCCTGGCGTTGACCGCCGGTGGCACGCTCATTTTGGGTTTGCTGTGGCGAGTCCTGGCGCCCGATCAACTTGCCGTGGCCGATATCATATTGGGCAGCGCTTCGCTGATGGTCGCCATCCCGGTATTGCGCCACGCCTTTTACAGCCTGCGTTATCCAAGTTTGCACGGCATTACCGATCAACTGGTGGCGCTGGCTCTGATTGGCTCGTGGGCAACCGGAGATTTGCTCACCGCCGCGTTGTTACCGCTGATTATGATCGTCGGCCATATCCTCGAAGAACGCAGCGTGATTGGCTCGCAAGAAGCCATTGAATCATTGAGCAAACTGACCCGCAGCCGGGCACGGCGCTTCGATGCAAACGGCAATCTGCATGAGGTCGATAACCATGAACTGGTAGCGGGCGATATTGTGGAAGTGCGTGCGGGTGACAGATTGCCTGCCGACGGGCGCGTGCTGGACGGCCAGGCCAGCCTCGACACAGCCCCCATAACGGGAGAATCCGTTCCGCAGGAAGTAAAAGCCGGGATGAATGTTTATGGCGGGGCGATAAATCTTGATGGGCGGTTGCGCATTGAAGTCACGCGTACCGGGGAAACCTCAACCCTTGGGCGAGTTGTGGCATTAATGCAAAGCGCCGAGCAGGCCAGCCCGCCAATCACCCGTTTACTGGAACGCCACGCGGCGCGATACCTGCTACTGGTGTTACTGATTGCGGCCAGTACCTGGTTTTTAACGCAAAATACGCAGGCGATGTTAGCGGTGCTGGTTGCCGCCTGCCCGTGTGCGCTGGTGCTTTCAGCACCCGCAACCTCCATTGCCGGTCTGACCGTCGCTGCACGTCACGGTATTTTAATTCGCGGTGCGGCATTCCTCGAAGAATTAGCCGAACTGAATGCGGTCATCATCGACAAAACCGGCACGCTCACGCACGGCAAACTGCAACTGCATGCGCTGCTCCCACAAGCAGGCGAATCGCCAGAAGCACTCTCTGCGCTGGCGGCAAGCCTGGGCGCAACCAGTAACCATCCCGTCAGTTGTGCGCTGGTGAATATCGCGCCGCAAAGCGCCTGGCCACATCTGGAAAATGTGCATGAACATCAGGGCCTGGGCGTGTCGGCAACCACGGCGGCAGGTGAGGCATTTCTCGGCAGGCATGAACTCTTAAAAACCCAGGTTGTCGATTTACCACAAGAGCCACTGCATGACGGGCCGATTGTTGGCCTGGTGCTGGCAGGCCGTTTTCGTGGCTGGATTTTACTGGCCGATAGCTTGCGTGACGAAGCCGCCAACGCCATGAAAGAATTGCGTGAGTTAGGGTTGAACCAGCAGTTGTTACTGACCGGTGACCGCCAGGCTGTGGCAGAACGCATCGCGAAAAACGTCGGCATCAACAACGTTATCGCCGGCGCGCTTCCCGCGGATAAATTGCAGCAAGTCAGCGCACATATCGACAATGGCTTCCGGCCCATGGTGGTCGGCGATGGCATCAACGATTCACTGGCACTAAAAGCGGGCGTCGTCGGCGTGGCGATGGGCGCAGGCGGCTCAGATATCGCTATGGCATCGGCAGATATCGTATTGATTGGCGATGATTTACGCCGCCTGGGAACCTGCGTGCGATTAAGCCGTCTGTGCCGACGCACATTGCAGATGAACGTGATGATTGGCCTGGGCTGGACGCTGGTGATTGTCGCCGCAGCGGCGTTTGGTTGGCTGGGTGCGTCCGGTGCCGTCATTGCCGCGATATTGCATAACCTGAGCACGCTGCTGGTATTGGGTAATGCCGGGCGATTGTTAAGGTTTGAGGAGAAGTTGAGCGGCTAAGCCATCCATCAAAAAAGGCCACCAATAGGTGGCCTTAAACAATGGGTTTTCAGGGTTATCTAATTTGACGCGATATGCCCTATCAGTGAAGTTCAAGTCTGACCAACTCCATCGGGCAGAACACACCTTCACAACCTTCGATTTCAACACATTCAGAACGACGAATTTGTTCGGCTGATTTACCTTCGCCGTGAATGGTTTTAATGACACCAGTCAGACCCTTATTGAACACCATAACACGGCTGCCAGTTGAGATAGCGTTACGGTAGCAATCATAGGTCAACATCATCATTCCTCCTTTTTTGATGTATCGATACGAGTTGATTTAACGGCAAATAAATAGCTCTTGATCGGTAAAAATGTTTTGAGCTAAGTCAAAATTTTATAAATTTCAGATGCTCAAGAAAAGACCTAAGTCGATCAGCCGGTGAAAACCACCCTCGAGCCAGACGGGGTTGATAAAAGCCGGACCGTTCTAAAACTAGCGTGAGCAAGAACGGCGAACAAACGCGCAACCCGTTCATCAATCCAGAAAAAACGTACCTTCAGCGCCACGTATTGGTTAAAGTAAACGTTTGCGTATAAAGGAATAGCCCGATGATCATCAAAAAAACATGTCTGCTGGCGCTGTCAGCGTGCTGCCTGGTACTGCCTTCCCTGAGTTTGGCCCAGCCGTCACCGAAAGGGCCGATCGTGGTTCAGGGCGCAATGCCAATCGAAGCCGAACATTTTGCTCAACGCCTGGATAACCCGAAGGAACAGCAGATTGGCGGCTGGCGTTTCTGGAGCGGCACGGTGGATGGTTATCCGGTGGTGGTTTCTGAGACATTGAAGGGCATGTCAAACGCCGCTGCTGCCACGGCGATTGCCGCCACCCAGTTTCATCCGGTGGCAATCATTAACCAGGGCACGGCAGGTGGCCACGACCCAGCGTTGAACGTGTATGACATCGTGCTGGGCAAATACTCCGTAAACCTGGGCGCGTTCAAAACCCCGCACAAACTGAAGGGTGAAGGCAGCGATTCCCTGCAGTGGAAACCGATGGATCTGTTGGCCTCTAAAGGCAGTGCCGGTGAAGATAAAACCCCGCACACCATCCGTAAATTCCCGGGTGACGCCCAGTTGCTTGCGGTTGCAGACAGCGTTAAAAGCACATACACACGAGGTAAAGTGGTGGATGGTGTGATTGGTTCGGCGGATCTCTGGAACAGCGAACTGGACAGAATCAGCCATTTCCACACGGCCTATCAAACCTCTGCGGAGGAGATGGAAACCGCGTCAGCCGCACAAACCGCAGCGGCATTTGCGATCCCGTTCATCGGGATCCGCGTGTTATCCAATAACATCACCAACGATGGTAAATACGATCCGCAAACCGGCCTGGCCTGTCAGGATTATGTGTATCAGGTAGTGAAGGCGTATGTTGCCAAACTGGATGCGGATAAAAAGTAAGACAGTAAATTGACTCGCGCCAGGATTGTCATGATCCTGGCGGCCTGGATTAAGCGGATATTCAGAAAAGAACTAAAATCCAGAGAGGTTAAATAACGCTCACGCCACCCAATTATCCCCTCTGGCAGCTTCACACACCCTTAAGCTATACTACCCCTTGATATTGCTGGCCCAACCTCCACGGACCGGCAGTCAAAACGTATTAACCCTTAGATTTTCAACTTTCCTTCCGAGGCTCTGGCTCTAAGCCGGATAAACTATGTTAAACAGTATTTTACTAATACTTCTTCTTATCTCCGTCAGTGCGTTCTTCTCTATTTCGGAGATCTCGCTGGCAGCATCCCGCAAAATTAAACTCAAGCTTTTAGCTGATGAGGGTAACGTTAACGCGCAACGCGTGCTGACAATGCAGGAAAGTCCTGGCATGTTCTTTACCGTGGTGCAGATTGGCCTGAACGCGGTTGCAATTCTCGGTGGTATCGTCGGCGACGCGGCATTCTCCCCTGCGTTTAAAGTCCTTCTGGAGCGTTTCTTCTCGCCAGAAATGGCTGACCAACTGAGCTTTATGCTCTCTTTCACCCTGGTCACCAGCTTGTTCATTTTGTTTGCAGACCTCACTCCGAAACGCATCGGTATGATTTCGCCTGAATCTGTTGCTTTGCGAATCATCAACCCGATGCGCTTCTGTCTGTTTGTCTTCCGTCCATTAGTGTGGTTCTTCAACGGGTTGGCAAACGTCATTTTCCGTATTTTCAAACTCCCAATGGTGCGTAATGACGACATTACATCTGATGACGTGTATGCCGTTTTTGAAGCAGGCGCGCTGGCGGGTGTGCTGCGTAAGCAAGAGCATGAGCTGATCGAGAACGTGTTTGAGCTGGAATCGCGTACCGTGCCGTCGTCCATGACGTCACGCGAAAACATCATTTGGTTTGATTTGCATACCGATGAGCAGAGCCTGAAGAATAAAATCGCCGAGCATCCTCACTCCAAGTTCCTGGTGTGTAATGGCGATATCGACCATATCGTTGGCTATGTTGATTCAAAAGAGCTGCTGAACCGCGTATTGGGCAACCAAAGCCTGGCGCTCAACAGTGGTGTGCATCTGCGTAATGCGCTGATTGTGCCGGATACATTGACCCTCTCTGAAGCGCTGGAAAGCTTCAAAACTGCCGGTGAAGACTTTGCGGTTATCATGAACGAATACGCGCTGGTGGTGGGTATCATTACGCTCAACGACGTGATGACGACACTGATGGGCGACCTGGTTGGCCAAGGCATGGAGGAGCAGATTGTTGCTCGTGATGAAAACTCCTGGCTGGTTGAAGGCGGCACACCGATTGATGATGTCATGCGTGTGTTGGATATTGACGAGTTCCCGCAGTCTGGAAATTACGAAACCATCGGCGGCTTCATGATGTTTATGCTGCGCAAAATCCCGAAGCGTACTGATTCGGTGAAGTTCTCGGGCTATAAGTTCGAGGTGGTGGATATTGATAACTACCGTATCGACCAGTTGCTGGTCACGCGTATCGACACTAAGCCGACACCGCTGACGCCAAAACAGCCGGATGCGGAAGAACAGACCACCGCATAATAATGACGCCGCCCTCAATAAGGGCGGTGTTTTTTTACAGATGTACCCGCGTGCCTTTAAGCCCTGCCAGAATAGCTGGCGCATCTTTCAACGCCCCAATCCACGCCACATTCCCAGTCTGTTCTACAAAATCGATCACCGCTTCGGCTTTTGGCCCCATTGCACCATCTGGTGCCGCGAACGGGCGCAATTCATTTGGTGTGACGTCCAGCAGGGCTTTTGCCTGCGGCGTGCCCCAGTCCTGATACACCGCGTCTGCATCAGTCAGGATCATCAGATGTTCTGCGTTTATCTCCACTGCGAGGCGTGATGCCGTCAGGTCTTTGTCGATCACCGCTTCCACGCCGCAATATCCCTCAGACACCTTCACAACCGGCATCCCACCGCCACCTGCGCATACCACGACATGATCCAGCTCCAACAGCGCTTTGATACCGGGTAGATCCAAAACGCGTTGTGGACGTGGTGAGGCGACCACACGCCGCACATATCCCCCATCTCGCTTCAGTTCCCAGCCATATTTCTCCCGCAGATTTGCTTCTTCGTCAGGCTGATAAACCGGGCCGATATACTTGCCTGGTACGCTGAATGCAGGATCGTCGCCATGCACTTCAATACGTGTCAGCAACGTGCTAACAGGTGGCATAGCCGGGATCTGGCCGAGTTTCTGGGCAATCATATAACCCACCATACCCTGGGTTTCTGCCACCAGAATATCCAGCGGATAAGCTGGGGCCACATCACAGGCCAGATTTTGTAACGCAAGTAGCCCCACCTGCGGACCATTGCCGTGCACAATCACCACCCGATAATCTTGACTCAACGTTGCCACCACATCTGCCACTAAGCCAATATTTTTATATTGGTTTTCAGCCGACAAAACTTCGCCACGCTGCAATAACGCATTACCACCTAAAGCAATCACCAGTGTTTTTTTCATTTCGTCCTCAACCACTCATTCGTTAATGGCCAATAACATAATCTGGTCATCACAATAAAATGTGACGCAGGTGGCAGTGAGGATATAGATAAATATATTTTAAGAGAGCAGAAAAAACTTACACATATTATTTAAATAAATTTAACAACATTATTCTTTAAAGATTTTTAATAATAAATGAAGCACTCGATAGAAAATTATGACAATCAACCAACTGTGACTTTGCTCAAAAGAAAGCCTGCTAAACGCCGCTAAGGTAGCCGCATCCACTCAGTCTCCTGGCTGAGAGCATCCTGACTACAAGCATAATATTTAAGGATAATAATATGTCTGATTCCGCGGCTACAGCAGTAGAAACTCAAAAGAGAGGTATCCCAGCGTGGTGGGTTACCATATTTCTTTTCTGGCTCGGTTGGATATTTATGTACGCCGACCGCACGATATTAAATCCCGTGATGGGGGAATTACAAAAGGAGTTTGGGTTAAGTGGTACCCAGCTTGGCATTCTGAACTCTGTGTTTTATTTTTCCTACGCTTTATTACAGGTTCCAGCAGGGATCCTTGGCGATAAAATAGGGAAGAAAAAAATCCTCGTACCTGGTTTTCTTTTATTTGGCGTGTTTACTGCCGTCACCGGTTGGGCCAAAACCTGGACCACCTTGCTCTTTGCCCGCGTAGTCACAGGTGCAGGAGAAGGCACCTATTACGGCCCTCAGTACGGTCTCTCATCGGAACAAATCCCTAAAAAATTCCGTTCATTAGGCAGTGCCATCATTAACAGCGGCATGGCATTTGGTATCGCACTCGGCCTGATGAGTTCGAGCTGGCTGGTTTACGATCAGGGTCATAGCTGGCGGATGCCGTTCTACGCCATGGCGGTGCCTTCAATTCTGGTCGGGCTGTGCATTTGGTTCTTCGTTAAAGAGAAAAAACGCAGCGCCGTAACAGCGGACGGTCAGGCTATCAAAAAGGGCAAATTCAGCGATCTGCTGAAAAACCGTAACCTGCTGCTGACTTATCTGATGGTGTTCTGCAGCCTGTTTGGCTTCTTCGTCATCCTCACCTGGTTGCCCTACTACCTACAAAGCGAACGCGGCATCGCGGGCAGCGAAACCGGTTTTATCTCCTCTCTTGTGGCATGGATCTCCATCCCTGGTGCGTTGATCTTCTCCTCCGTGTCTGACCGCCTCGGCAAGCGTAAGCCTCTGATCCTGATCCTCGTCCCGTTAGCCATCATCAGCATGCTGTCGATTATCTGGATGCCGACCATGACGGGAGTTGTGGTTGCACTGTGCGTTTATGGTCTGGTCGGCAAGCTGGCGCTGGACCCAGTATTAGTCGCCCTTGTCGCCGACAGCGTCGATGAAAACAACTACAGCACCGCCTTCGGTCTGTTCAACTTCATTGGTATGAGCTCATCGATTCTTGCCCCGATTATTGCCGGTGCCGCACGCGATGTTACCGGCAGCCTGGCATCCAGTTTCTATGTTTCTGCCACCCTGCTGGCTATCGGCATGGTTGGCATTCTGTTCCTGAAAGAAAAGAAATAACCAGAGGTCATCACCATGATTTATGCGTTTGTTAAAAAAGGGAGTTTTCAGGACTCGGTGAGTCTGATGATCATCTCGCGCAAGCTGAGTGAGTCTGCCGATGTCGATGAGGTATCGGTCATGATGGGCACCCCAGCCAACAAATCCCTGCTGGAAGCGACAGGGTTCTGGCACCCAGACTTTGCTGCCGCGACACCAAATGACATCTGTGCGGCTGTCCGCACGCACGTTGAAAATCCGACTATTGTCGAGCTGATGAGTAAACAGCTTGATGTAGAGCTGACGGCAATTGCCCTGGCGGCAAGCAGCGGGCAACGACTTCCGAAAGCCCGCCGTTGGCAGAGTGCCTGCGATAAATTGCCTGATGCAAATCTGCTGCTGGTTTCTGTGGCCGGTGAGTACGCGGCAGGTGTTGCCGAGCAGGGTTTACGCAGTGGCAAAAACGTCATGATGTTTTCCGATAACGTGCCGGTCGCGGACGAAATCGCACTCAAGCAACTGGCTCGTGAAAATGGTCTGATCGTGATGGGGCCGGACTGCGGGACGGCGATGATTGCGGGAGCGCCGCTGGCCTTTGCTAACGTCCTGCCAAAAGGCAATATCGGCATTATTGGCGCATCCGGAACGGGTATTCAGGAGCTAGCGTCGCAAATCGCGCTGCATGGTCAGGGAGTCAGCCATGCCATCGGCTTGGGTGGCCGTGATTTAAGTGCTGATATTGGCGGGATCAGCGCCCTTAGCGCCCTGGAAATACTGACGGCAGATGAGCAAAGCAAAGTGCTGGCGTTTGTCTCTAAACCCCCAGCCCCCGCGGTGCGCCAGAAGGTGATTGCGGCGATGCAGACTATCGCCAAACCGGTCGTGGCACTGTTTCTTGGCGCAAAAATCGAACAGCGCCATGAGGGTAACGTCTGGCTGGCCTCAACGCTTGCCGAAGCCGCACAACTGGCGGTCAGGCTGGCAAGCGTGAGTGAAGTGGCGCAAAACCAACCGGATGTCGCCGGAACTAAAATCTCTGGCCTGTATGCGGGAGGGACGCTAGCCGCCGAAGCAGCGATGCTGCTGGCCGAACAGCTCGGGGTGGAAACAGATGCGCACCATCACAACGGCGTGATGCTCAACACTTGCGGTCATCTGATCATCGACCTTGGGGACGACGTCTATACCCTGGGCCGTCCGCATCCCATGATTGACCCAACCACCCGTTCAATCGAAATCGAAAAGCTCATCAAGAAGACCGATGTCGGTGTGCTACTGCTGGATGTGGTGCTGGGCTTTGGCGCCTGTAGCGACCCAGCAGGGGCGGTAGTCGACGCTGTCAATAAAGTGCGCTGCGCTCGTGGCGAACAACATCCTTTGGTGGTCATTGCGACGCTGACCGGCACCGAAAAAGATCCGCAGTGCCGCTCCGAACAGGCCGATGCGCTGCTTAATGCAGACATTGTAGTGATGAATACACTGGAGGAAGCGTTGCTGCTGGCGTGCCATCTCATTACGCGCAAACCAGCCTCGTCGGTCCTGCCGCGCCCTGCGCTTTTGGATGGCGCAAAAGTTATCAACATCGGTTTACGCAGCTTTGCTTTGGATTTGCAAAGCACTGGCGTTCCGGTTGTTCAGTATCAATGGGCACCTGTTGCCGGTGGCAACGCGCATCTTGCCAGTCTGTTAAAACAATTAAATTAAAAGAGGTTCGGTTATGTATTCTTCTATTTCTGAAGCCAACGCGGCAATCATCGAACGCATTAAAGCGGCTCGCCCACATTGGACGGGCGTTCGCCTGGCACACCATGCCATTCCCGAACTAGCGCAGGGCAAAAAACTGCTTCACGCTGGCCCACCTATTGCCTGGGCTGACATGACAGGCCCAATGCGTGGCGCCTGCCTCGGAGCCACGCTGTTTGAGGGTTGGGCGAGCAGCGAAGAAGAAGCCGAGGCGATGCTCGCTTGCGGCGAAATCGAGTTTATCCCTTGCCATCACGTCAGCGCCGTCGGCCCGATGGGCGGCATCACCTCCGCGCACATGCCGGTGCTGGAAGTGAAAAATGCTGTTCACGGTAACCACGCCTGCTGCAACCTCAACGAAGGTATTGGCAAAGTGATGCGCTTCGGTGCCTACGGTGAAGACGTGCAAAAACGCCTGCGCTGGATGCGCGACACCCTTGCTCCAGTGTTGCAGGAAGCGCTTTCCAGTATTGATAACGGAATCGATCTGACCGCATTAATGGCACAGGCCATTACCATGGGGGACGAGTTCCACCAGCGAAACATCGCATCTTCCGCGCTGTTAATGCGTACTCTGGCACCGTTTATCGTACAACTGGATCGTCCTAAAGCTCAGTTGGCAGAAGTGATGCAATTCCTGAGCGTCACCGACCAGTTTTTCCTCAACCTGGCAATGGCGTACAGCAAGGCGGTGATGGATGCTGCTGCGCAAATCAAAGCGGGCTCGATTGTCACGGCGATGACGCGCAACGGGCGTGATTTCGGGATCCGCGTCAGTGGCCTGGGCGACCGCTGGTTTACCGCTCCGGTGAACACGCCGCAGGGTCTGTTCTTCACTGGCTATAGCCAGGATGATGCC
Organism: Buttiauxella sp. A111; assembly: GCF_014189855.1. Classification (GTDB taxonomy): domain Bacteria; phylum Pseudomonadota; class Gammaproteobacteria; order Enterobacterales; family Enterobacteriaceae; genus Buttiauxella; species Buttiauxella selenatireducens. Next base: position 248,833 of record NZ_BJFN01000006.1, on the reverse strand, counting down.
AACCCAGACATCGGCGACAGTGCAATTACCGAAACGCTGGGCATTGGCGGTGCGGCAATGATTGCTGCACCTGGCGTGACGCGTTTTGTCGGTGCTGGTGGAATGGAAGCCGCACTGGAAACCTCGGAAGAGATGACGGAAATTTATCTCGACCACAACCCGCTGCTGCAAATCCCAAGCTGGAACTTCAAGGGCGCGTGTATGGGCCTCGATATCCGCCGCGTGGTGGAAACAGGCATTACGCCACTAATTAACACCGGGATTGCTCACCGCGAAGCAGGAGTGGGTCAGGTTGGCGCAGGGACCGTACGTGCACCTTTGCCATGCTTCGAAAAAGCTCTCGAAGCGCTGGCTCAGGCCCACCATATCACCGCATAAGTGTTATCCATTGGGGTGACGATGGTCACCCCTGAGAGACTGGCTATGCTTTTATCCATTCAGGCCCTCGCCCGCAGCAACTCCCCTCTGCTTCAGGGTGCAGAGTATCGGCTGCACAGCCGCTTTAGCCAGGCCATCAACCTGACCGATTCACAGGAGAAATTGCTGACGTTGCACCGCTTCGGCAAAGGCTGTAGTCCCACCGGATGGGTTTTTCGCACTAACGATTTTGAAAGGCTGAGCGAAAGGCTCAATGCCACAAGTTTGCTGTGTGTGAAAGGAGAACGTCTGGTTGGCGGTGGCCTGGACCTCTGCGCCCGAAGAACGTTAGATCTTTCGACCTCGAGTTACGAACAACTCTCTCTACCCGACCTCCGTTTTTGTACTGTGCAGACCGGCCTGGTCGGCCCGATTAACGAAGCGTACCAGCGCATGGACCATCCGCATCTCATCACCCTGCGTGAAGGAATCGCGCTTTGGCAGGCAGGCGGTAAACCTAACTGGAGCAACCTGATTGGCTTGGGTCCCGGCCTGACGCCTTCCGGGGACGATATGCTGACGGGGGCGATGGCCGCCCTTTTCTGTCATGGACATTTACATTCATTGCCGACTTTTTCCCGCTTTTTACCCCCCTTCGATCAGCTTCTTTTGCTGACAACATCCGTAAGCTGCACTTTTCTGGACAATGCTGTACAAGGGCTATTTTCAACACCTTTGCTGCGCCTGCTACGAAGCCTTGCTACCGGACGCGATAGCCGTTCTGCCATAAAACATTTGCTTGCGCATGGACATACCTCAGGCGCAGATACGCTCATCGGCTTTGTGACCGCTTTGCGTTGGATGAAAGAGACTGAAAAAGGGTAAGCCTATGCTGGATCATGAAACGATTCGTACTTTTATTAAGGTGGCAGAAACAGAGAGCTTCTCCCAGGCCGCCGCCGTACTGCACAAGACGCCCGCCGCAATAAGCTACCGGATTAAAACGCTCGAAGAGCATGTCGGCACGCAATTGTTTATGCGCACCACGCGAACCGTTAACCTGACACTTGCGGGTAAGCATTTGCTGGAGCACTGTCGGCAGTGGCTAAGCTGGGTGGATGCCATGCCAAACGAACTGCAGCAGATCAACGCGGGTGTCGAGACGCAGGTGAATATTGTGGTCAATAACCTGCTCTACCAACCGCACGTGGCGGCAACATTCCTGGCCTGGCTGCATCAACATTTTCCTTTCACCCAATTTCAGCTCTCCCGTCAGGTTTATATGGGGGTCTGGGATGCCCTGCTGTACGACGATTTCCACCTTGCCATCGGCGTGACGGGATCTGAATCGCTGTCGAACAATATCTCTTTGCATACGCTGGGGGAAATCTCATGGTTGTTTGTCATCGCACCAAATCACCCGCTTGCGCTTAATGAAGAGAAGGTCATCAGCGAAGACAGGCTGCGTCGCTATCCCGCTATTAATATCGACGATACGTCGCGCACCCTGACGCGCCGCGTCGCCTGGTTGCTGCCTGGGCAAAAAGAGATAAAAGTGCCCGATGTGAGCACCAAGCTGGAGTGTCATCTAAAGGGATTAGGGATTGGTTTTTTACCGGCAAACATTTGCCAGCCGTGGATTGATAGCGGGCAGCTCATCACCCGGCAGGTTGAGCGCGCACGTCAGCCATCGCAGCTTTCGCTGGCCTGGAAATCTGCCGGTTCGGGTAAAGCGATACGGGAAATTGTGACGCGTTTTCAGCATCACGATGAGGCGATACGAGGCTTTCTTGAGAATATTGACCGGCCTGCAGGCTATATTCCTTAGGCCAGACTCCGTTGAATAAAAAACACTAACGGCACCCTCGGGTGCCGTTTTTTATACTTCAATTTAATACCCTAAATAATTCGAGTTGCAGGATGGCGGCGAAGTCCACGAATCTCCAGGAGCATAATCCATTATGTGACTGGAGTGAGAGGGCGAGCCAACGCACCTGCGGCTTGAAGTATGACGGGTATTTACGCCATTTCCGCCTGCATACGCAGTACCTGGCGGTTTACTTCAGACATAACAGATAGATGCTGCTTATCTTTCACTTTTGGAATAAGAATTTTACCCTTATCAAATTCAAAAGCGCCAACGTCCTTGATGTACAACCGTCCACGGAACAGGATTTTCACGTACTTCGCCACCTGAAGCGGGTTGTACCGTTGGAAAATTTTCATTCTTTTTTTCTCCTGCAGTGTTAACGCCCCTGCGGTTCCACATTTGGTCCGACAAAACGAGGCGAAAAATTTGGTGCCTGGAAACTATAGTCCATATGCAAATCGACACCTAGTTTGCACAATCTTATTTACGGTATTATTACAAAATCTCAGAATAATCTTTTCAAATGTAAACAAATCTTAGTTTAAGCCTTCAAAAAATAGGGATATGTGTTGTATCTCTCAAACTGGCATTGCTCTTGCGGGACAGAAAGCTATTCAGCACATATGCTTAAAACGTCGCGACGAGTGGTCGGATCACCTGCTATTTTTAGTCAATAATAAGATAAGGAGTCATCATGTCCCTACGCACAACCCTTGCGCTTGCCTTGCTGCTGTTGCCTCTTGCAGCATCGGCACATAATTTCGAGAAAAATCAGCGAGTCTCACCTATTGGTATTACGGATAAAGGTGAGTTGATGCTCGACAATGATAAGTTTAGCTACAAAAACTGGAATAGTGCGCAGTTGGTGGGAAAAGTGCGAGTGGTGCAACATATTGCCGGGCGCTCCAGTGCGAAAGAGAAAAATGCGGGGCTGATTGAAGCGATTAAGGCGGCAAAATTCCCCCATGACCGCTATCAAACCACCACGATTGTGAACACCGATGATGCCATCGTCGGCACCGGGATGTTCGTCCGCAGCAGCCTTGAGAACAATAAGACTCAGTATCCGTGGTCGCAATTTATCGTCGACAGCAACGGCGTGGCGCAAAAATCCTGGCTGCTCGAAACCGGCAGTTCAGCGATTGTGGTGCTGGATAAAGAAGGACGCGTGCAGTTTGCGAAGGATGGCGCATTGACGCAGCAAGAAGTGCAGCAGGTCATGAGCCTGCTGCGCGAATTACTAAGTAAATAGTTGCTTAGTAAATAGAAACCCGGAAACCTGGGTTTAAGAATGACTCGCGCGGGGTGTAGTCAAGAGACTTACCCTGCCAGTCATGAACGTGCGCACCTGCTGCTGATGCAACCGCGTGGCCTGCCGCGGTATCCCAGATGTTGGTTGGCCCGAAGCGCGGATAAAGCTGCGCCTGCCCTTCAGCCACCAGACAGAACTTCAACGATGAACCGATAGACGTTGTCTGGTGTTCACCCAGTTGATGAAGATACTCTTTGAGTTCGTCATCGCCGTGCGATCGGCTAATCACCACCAACGGCGGGCGTGCATCGCGCACATGGATTTGGTTACGTGTGCCATTTTCCTCTTTCCAGGCTTTACCTTCAGCCGCGCTATACATCACGTTTAGAACCGGCGCATACACCACGCCCAACACCGCTTTCCCCTGCTCAATCAGGGCGATATTGACGGTGAATTCCCCGTTACGTTTCAGGAACTCTTTAGTACCATCCAGCGGGTCTACCAGCCAGTAGCGCTGCCAATGTTGGCGCGTTTCCCACGTCTGCGGATCTTCCTCTGAAAGCACGGGTATCTCTGGGGTGAGCGCTTGCAGCCCTTTCAGGATAATGGTGTGAGCCGCAATATCGGCCGCAGTCACGGGTGAGTCATCCAGTTTTTTCGTCGCCTCCAGCGGTTTCACACCCTGGTAAACATCCATAATGGCGGCTCCCGCTTCGCGCGCCAGTTGGCAAATTTTTTCTAGCATTCTGCACCTCATGTTGTGTTTCACACGCAGCATCGCGCGAATAACCTGTTGTTTTATTTATATCTCATTGCACCTGGTTGCGCTATCTGTGAAGCGATTCCGGTTTAACGATTCTCATTTCTGGCACACTTCACATTTTTGTAAGCAACAACGTTTATATACATAGTCTTTTGTGGCCTATCTCGAGAAAAGGACCTTTATCATGATTAAGTTTAGTGCAACGGTTGTTGCCATGCTGGTTACTACCAGCGTTCATGCGGCAACAGTTGACCTGCGTATCCTGGAAACGACCGATCTCCACAGCAATATGATGGATTTCGATTACTACAAAGACACACCAACAGAGAAATTCGGGCTGGTGCGTACCGCGAGTCTCATTAATGCCGCCCGGGGTGAGACAGTAAACAGCGTTCTGGTTGATAACGGAGACCTGATTCAGGGCAGCCCACTAGGCGATTACATGGCGGCAAAGGGCCTGAAAAAAGGCGATATCCACCCGGTTTATAAGGCGCTGAATACGCTGGATTACGCGGTGGGTAACTTAGGCAATCACGAGTTTAACTATGGCCTTGATTACCTGCAGATGGCGCTGTCTGGCGCAAAATTCCCGTATGTGAATGCCAACGTTATTGACGCCAAAACCAATAAGCCGCTGTTCACCCCTTACGTGATTAAAGAAACTGCCGTGAAAGATAAAGACGGCAAAGAACAGACGCTGCGCATCGGCTATATCGGATTTGTTCCGCCACAAATTATGACGTGGGATAAAACCAACCTGGAAGGCAAGGTCACGGTTAAAGATATTACCGAAACAGCCCGCCAATATGTGCCAGAGATGCGTAAGCAAGGTGCTGATTTAGTGGTGGTTGTCGCCCACTCTGGCCTTTCCAGCGACCCGTATCACGCCATGGCGGAAAACTCGGTTTATTACCTCAGCGAAGTTCCGGGCGTTGATGCCATTCTGTTTGGCCACGCACACGCCGTTTTCCCTGGTAAAGATTTTGCCAATATTAAAGGTGTCGATCTTGAGAAAGGCACCCTCAACGGTATTCCTGCGGTGATGCCTGGTATGTGGGGCGACCATCTCGGCGTGGTTGATTTGGTGCTGAATAACGACAGCGGTGCGTGGAAAGTCACGAGCAGCAAAGCGGAAGCACGCCCGATTTACGATAGCGTGGCGAAGAAAGCCCTGGTGCCTGAAGATACAAAACTGGTGAAAGTGTTGAAGCACGATCACGACGCTACACGTGAGTTTGTCAGCAAACCAATCGGAAAATCATCCGACAATATGTACAGCTATCTGGCGCTGGTGCAGGACGACCCAACCGTACAGGTGGTGAATAACGCCCAAACGGCTTACGTTGAAAAATACATTCAGGGCGACCCGGATCTGGCTAATCTGCCGGTTCTCTCTGCCGCAGCACCGTTTAAAGTCGGTGGGCGTAAAAACGATCCAGCCAGTTTTGTCGAAGTGGAAAAAGGCCAGTTAACCTTCCGCAACGCAGCTGATTTGTACCTTTATCCAAACACTCTGGTGGTGGTGAAAGCCAGTGGCAAAGAGGTAAAAGAGTGGCTGGAGTGTTCTGCCGGGCAGTTTAATCAGATTGATGTGAACAGCACTAAGCCGCAGTCGCTGATTAACTGGGACGGTTTCCGTACCTATAACTTCGATGTCATCGACGGCGTGGATTACCAGATTGATGTGTCGCAACCGGCTCGCTACGACGGCGAATGCCAGATGGTGAATCCGAAAGCTGAGCGAATCAAAGAGCTGACGTTTAAAGGTAAACCAATCGACCCGAATGCGACCTTCCTGGTAGCGACCAATAACTATCGTGCCTACGGCGGAAAATTTGCCGGTACGGGCGATAGCCATATCGCGTTCGCCTCCCCGGATGAGAACCGCTCGGTGCTGGCAAACTGGATCACTGCGAGCAAAGAGATCCACCCTGCTGCCGATAACAACTGGCGCCTGGCTCCGATTCATAGCAAGCAGCCATTAGATATTCGCTTTGAAACTTCACCTAGTGACAAAGCCGCCGCGTTTATCAAAGATAAAGGTCAGTATCCGATGAAGAACGTCGCTACCGATGAAATCGGTTTTGCGATTTATCAGCTGGATTTAAGCAAGTAATTTAATAGCCAATAGATTTCGAGTGGCAGGAAGGCGGCCACTTGAAAGATGAAGGCTATCAGGCGTCCCGTTCGCTTCGGGACGCCATCACTTTTGGCAAATTCCCTTCAATCCAGTCGGCAAGCTCAGCCACTTTTTCGCTCACCTCATAACCCATCGGCGTCAGGCTGTATTCCACATGCGGCGGCACAACCGGGTACGATTTTCGATTCACAAAACCATCCGCCTCCAGCCACTGCAGCGTTTGCGCGAGCATTTTTTCACTCACCCCGCCCATTTTGCGGCGCAGGTCGCTAAAGCGATGCGTCCCGCCCTGCAATGCCACCAGAATCAATACGCCCCAGCGACTGGTGACGTGCTTAAGCACATCTCGCGATGGGCATTGTTCAGCGAACAAATTGCCGTTACGCATTTGCTCAGTTAACGACGGCACACGGTTTTCAATTTCACTCATTTCATACTTACCTTTTTGTGCGTACTTACTAAAAGTTAGTGCTGGTGATAGTGTGACACAACTTAACCAGAACCCCCACAGGAGATTTACCATGATCGCAATTACCGGTGCTTCCGGCCAACTGGGCCAACTCGTTGTTGAAGAATTATTGAAAACCGTAGCGGCAGACCAACTGGTGGCTATTGTGCGTAACCCAGCAAAAATAAAGCCGTTTGCTGAACGTGGCGTTCAGGTTCGTGCTGCCAGTTATGAAGATAAAGCCGCGCTGGTGCAGGCTCTTGCGGGCGTTGAAAAACTGCTGCTGATCTCTTCAAGCGAAGTGGGCCAACGTGCAGTTCAGCATCGCAACGTAATCGAAGCCGCGAAAGAAGCGGGCGTGAAACTGATTGCTTACACCAGCCTGCTGCATGCGGATTCATCCCCATTGGGCCTGGCAGATGAACATATTGCGACAGAGAAAATGCTCAATGAGTCGGGCATTCCATTTGTGCTGCTGCGCAACGGTTGGTACACCGAAAACTATCTCGCCAGCGTACCGCCAGCTCTGCAACACGGCGCGTTTATTGGTAGCGCCGGGAACGGAAAAATTGCATCGGCAACCCGCGCGGATTACGCAGCAGCCGCAGCCAAAGTGATCACGTTGGAAAATCAAGGCGGGAAAGTTTACGAGCTGGCAGGCGACCATGGCTGGACGCTGTCCGAACTCACCGCGGAACTGACTAAACAAAGTGGCAAAACTGTGGTGTATCAGAACCTGCCAGAAGCTGATTTTAAAGCAGCATTGCTGGGTGCAGGCTTGCCAGAAGGGTTAGCGGCGCTGTTAGCAAACTCCGATGTCGGAGCGTCTAAAGGTGGCCTGTTTGATGACAGCCACCAGCTCAGCGCACTGATCGGCCGCCCAACCACCACGCTCGAAGAAAGCATTCGCGCTGCACTGTAATTGTTAACTTTCCGTTAAACCAGGACATCCCTATACTACAGGGATGTCCGAGCGGAGAGTGAAACGTGCAAGGTGTTCCTGAGCAGTTCCACGATAAGAAAGACAGCGCCCAATTTCGGCATTTGCCGCAGTTGCCCGGCGTTGAGCTGTATCATGCTCATATTTCGCGTTACGCTTTTGAGCCTCACACCCACGAAGCGTTTGGTATTGGGACCGTGACATGGGGTGCTGAGCGTTTTCGCTATCGTGGCGTCCAGCATGTCGCCGCTACCGACTCTTTAGTATTAATGAACCCCGACGAACTCCACACAGGAGAAGCGGCAACCGAAGACGGCTGGCAGTACCGCATGATTTACCTCGAGCCGGAAATTCTTGAGGCGGTGACGGGTTCACGCAACTGGTCGTTTAGCGAAGTGGTCAATCACGATCCGCTGCGCGCGGGGCACATTTCACACCTGATTAATGGACTATGGCGCGAGAGTGATTCGCTGGCGCAGCAAGGCCTGCTACTCAATCTCATCGAAACGTTTCAACCGTACGCACGTCATCTCCCATCTGGCTCCCCTGGTTCGCCGCATCGTTTTGAGCAAATTCGGGACTATCTTCACGATAACTATATGCATCCGGTGACACTCGAGGAACTTGCCGCTGTCGTTTCGCTGAGTCCTTACCACTTTCAACGCATGTTTAAAGCGCATTTCCACGTTACGCCGCATCAGATGTTGATGGCGATTCGCCTGTGGCGTGCAAAACAGTTTCTGACGAGCGGTATGCCTGCCGCGCAAGTGGCTGCTGCCAGCGGATTAACTGACCAGGCTCACCTTACACGCGCCTTTTCCCAGCGTTATGGCATCACACCTGTGCGTTACCAAAAACAGGTCGCCCGTTAGATACACCGCAAGCTGGTACAATATTTTTAGTCTCATCACACCTACACTCTACGCAAAGAGTTAAGTGGAAAAACAAGAAAATGTTAACTGGTGTACTGTACGCCCTGCTTGCGGGGTTGATGTGGGGGCTGATTTTTGTCGGGCCACTGATTGTTCCTGACTACCCTGCCGCGATGCAATCAACCGGACGCTACCTGGCGTTGGGATTCATTGCTCTGCCTTTGGCCTGGTTTGGACGCCAACGCCTGCGCCAGTTGTGCCGCGAGGATTGGTTCACGGCGCTTAAACTCTCCACCGTCGGTAATCTCATTTATTACGTGTGCCTGGCCAGTGCGATTCAGCGCACCGGAGCCCCGATATCCACCATGATTATCGGCACACTACCTGTTGTCATTCCGGTGTTTGCCAATCTGCTTTACAGCAAACGCGATGGAAAACTCCCGTGGCACCGCCTGGCACCTGCGCTGGTAATTATCGCGCTGGGACTGGTGATGGTGAATACCGCTGAATTGCGTAGCGGGGAGCTCGAATTTAGCTGGTGGCGTTATGTTAGTGGGATAGGGCTGGCATTTATTTCCGTGATTTGCTGGGCGTGGTATGCGCTACGAAATGCGCGTTGGTTACGTGAAAATCCGGATAAAAATCCACTGATGTGGGCGACGGCGCAAGGGCTTTCTATATTGCCGTTCTCATTCCTCGGATACATCGCGGTTTGCCTGTGGATGTCACGCACACACAGCGACTTTACCCTCCCCTTCGGGCCGCGTCCGGAGGTCTTTTTAACCCTTATGTTAGCCATTGCACTATTTTGTTCCTGGCTGGGTGCGCTTTGCTGGAATATTGCCAGCCAACGTTTGCCGACTGTTATCGTTGGCCCGCTAATCGTCTTCGAAACGCTGGCTGGACTGGCTTACACCTTTATGTTGCGCCAAAGCTGGCCACCGTTACTCACGTTGCTGGGCATTGTTTGTTTGGTGGCGGGTGTGGTGATGGCCGTGATGACAAAGCCACAGAAAAACACGCTCGCTGAGGTGGTTATAACAACGGATAAATAACGCCTTACCTCGAAATAGTCATAGCGCCGACTTAAAGATGCATTTAATATACATCTTATATTATCGACAACGAGGTATCTTCTCATGGCATTCCGCGACCAACCTTTAGGTGAACTGGCTTTAACCATCCCACGCGCTTCTGCGCTGTTCCGTAAATTGGATCTCGATTTCTGCTGCGGCGGGAAGCAAACGCTTGAGCGTGCAGCGACCCGTAAAGAGTTGGATCTGGAGGCGATTGAAGCTGAACTCGCTGCCCTTGCTGAAGAGCCTATCGAGAAAGAGTGGCGTGCCGCACCGTTGGCCGAAATCATCGACCACATCATCGTGCGCTATCACGACCGCCACCGCGAACAACTACCAGAACTGATTCTTCAGGCAACAAAAGTTGAGCGTGTACACGCAGATAAACCGAATGTGCCGAAAGGCCTGGCGAAATATCTCACTATGCTGCATCAGGAACTGAGCAGCCATATGATGAAAGAAGAACAAATCCTGTTCCCGATGATCAAGCAAGGGATGGGGACACAGGCGAATGGCCCAATTAGCGTGATGGAAAGCGAGCATGACGAAGCCGGTGAATTGCTGGACGTTATCAAACACACCACCAATAACGTGACACCACCGCCAGAAGCCTGCACCACATGGAAAGCCATGTATAACGGGATTAATGAGCTGATTGATGATTTGATGAATCACATCAGTCTTGAGAATAACGTGCTGTTTCCACGCGCGTTAGCTGGAGAATAGTCGTTATCTCCTTCTCCGGTGGGAGAAGGTTGGGATGAGGGGGAATTTAGTCTAAACAACCCTCAACCCAGCCCTCTCCCTGAGGGAGAGGGGGGTTTTCTGTTACTTACGCATTGCCGCGATGCGTTTCTTGCCGATAAACATCCAGCACACACCCAACAATACAAACCACAATGGCGTCACGATCAGCGCCTGGCGGGTATCTTGTTCCAGCGTTAGCAGCACAATCACAAACACGAAGAACGCCATACAAACCCAACACATGAACTTGCCGAGCGGCATTTTGTAGATGGATTTCTGATGCAATTCTGGACGCTGTTTGCGGTACACCAGGTACGAACACAGAATAATCGTCCAGACGAACATGAACAGAATCGCCGACACGGTAGTGATCATAGTGAAGGCGGTAATCACGTCCGGATTAACATAAAGCATCACCACGCCGCCCAGCAGGCAGATGCAGGAGAAGGTTAAACCCTTCGCCGGAACCGCATTCTTAGACAGTTTGCCAAACGCTTTTGGCGCAGCGCCATCTTGTGCCAGGCCGAACAACATACGGCTGGTCGAGAACACGCCACTGTTAGCTGAAGAAGCTGCGGAAGTCAGCACCACAAAGTTGATGATACTCGCGGCAGCAGGCAGGCCCACCAGCACGAACAATTCAACGAACGGGCTCTTATCCGCCACCACGGAACGCCACGGCGTCACCGACATAATCACGACCAGCGCGAAAACGTAGAACATGATGATACGAATCGGAATCGAGTTGATGGCGCGTGGCAGCGATTTTTCCGGGTCTTTCGTTTCGGCGGCAGTCGTCCCCACCAGCTCAACACCCACAAACGCAAACACTGCTATCTGGAAGCCCGCGAAGAAACCGCTAAGACCTTTCGGGAACCAGCCGCCATCGTTCCACAGATTGTTGAGGGAAGCTTCAACGCCAGACGGCGAATGGAAGTTCGTCAAAATCATCACCAGGCCGATAACAATCAAACCGACGATGGCGACGATTTTGATCATCGCAAACCAAAACTCCATCTCACCGAACATCTTCACGGTGGCAAGGTTCAGGCTTAACAGCACCACGATGACGGCAAGCGATGCCACCCAATCCGAAAGGCCGGGGAACCAGAATTGCGCGTAGGAGGTTATCGCCACCACGTCGGCCATACCGGTGACTACCCAGCAGAACCAGTACGTCCAGCCGGTAAAATATCCCGCCCACGGGCCAAGTAAATCCGCCGCAAAATCACTAAATGACTTGTATTCGAGATTCGATAACAGCAGCTCGCCCATCGCTCGCATCACGAAGAACAGCATGAAGCCAATGATCATGTAAACGAAGATGATGGAAGGTCCTGCGAGGCTAATCGTCTTACCCGACCCCATGAACAGGCCGGTTCCGATTGCACCACCAATGGCAATAAGCTGGATGTGACGGTTAGTTAAATTGCGCCGTAGCGACTGTTCAGCCGGAGCTTCAGCTACGTCAGCTACTTTTATCTGATCTACCATATTGTATTTTTCCTGTACCTGTCTGTGTTGTGTTCAGGCTCTTCTGGCCTTTATAAAAATTGTAGAGAAGTGATGTTGTTCCGGGGAACGCAAAGATAGTAGGTAAATATTTAGGGGATGAATACTAATAGCGAAGATTATTGTTAATTTATTGTTTGAAATGAGTGTGAAATCGCTTTCATAACGAGAAATACTTCACAAAAACACCCAGAATTAAGGCGCAAGCCAGATTAAATCACGCTAATTTTGTTAACAGACAAATAAAAACCCCGCCGCAGCGGGGTCATTTGAACGCTTACAGAATTTCCAGCAGTTCAACTTCAAAAACCAAAGTGCTGTATGGAGGAATGGACGCGCCTGCGCCACGCTCACCATAAGCCAGGTTATGAGGAATAGTCAGTTCCCACTTTGAGCCAACTGGCATCAGAGTCAGAGCTTCGATCCAACCCGCAATAACGCCGCTTACCGGGAATTCAGCAGGTTCGCCACGTTGTACGGAGCTGTCGAACACGGTGCCATCAATCAATTTACCGGTGTAATGCACGCGAACGTGATCTTTACGTGCCGGGATTGGGCCAGTGCCCTGAGTCAGAACGCGGAATTGCAGACCAGATTCGGTGCTGCTCACGCCTTCTTTGCTGCTGTTTTCTTGCAGATATTTCTGACCTTCAACAGCCATTTCTTTCTGGCGTTCCTGGCGAACGGCATCAGCGCGCTCGTGGACTTCACGCAGTGCGCGATGAACCACGTCAACTGGAACTGCCGGAGCATTCCCTTCCAGCGCATCACGCAGACCAGCGACCAGCGCTTCTGGCAGCAGACCTTGCAGACCAGATTCACTGAGTTGTTGACCTACCTGTAAACCAATACCGTAACTTGCTTGCGCTTCGACGCTGTCAAAAGAAGGGGTCGTCATGGGTTTTCCTTTCATGTGTTTAAAAGCAAGCCCGCAGCATAGCAGCGTCAATCTATCGGGTAAAATGCAAAAACGGCAAAGGTGACAAATGCAGGTGAAACAGGAACAATGGTTTGAATGAGCGCTAAATGGCGGTTGCGTGTTCGAGACAGCGACGGGTAGAACGTCACATAAACCGGGATTGTTCAATGCATCAAATAGTTAGCGTTCTATAATGGAAAGGGTAAATTACAGAGCATATTGTGTGAATATGAGGAGTGTTGCTGATGCGATTCGCTGTTAAACCTTGGCTTGCGCGGATTTGGCACGCACCCGATCACATCCGCCTGATGGACCCCCTGCCGGTTCTGCATCGCCGTGGCATTATTATTGCGGCACTGGTCGTCGTGGTTGGTTTCCTGTGGCCAACGCCTGATGAGCCACTCCGTCCAGTCACGCGTGATGCACAGCTATCTATTGAATCACAATCCCCGATACATGCCGAACTGGTAAATCCGCCGGTTAATACGGCGCCTGCCACGCCTGTCGAACCTTCACGCGTTGAAGAACAGCCGCAGGCTGATACACAAGCTCCGGTTCCTCATGCCAATAACGATATTGACCAGCAATGGCGTTCATACCGTGTTGAGTCCGGGCAAACCATGGCGCAACTCTTCCGCGATCATAATTTACCGCCAGCTGATGTTTATTCAATGGCACAGGTCGAAGGTAGCAATAAGCCGCTGAGTACGTTGCAAACCGGGCAAATGGTACAGATTCGCCAGAATGCGAATGGCGTGGTGACGGGGCTCACTATAGATATCGGAAACGATCAGCAGGTACTGTTTACACGCCAACCGGATGGCAGTTTCACGCGGGCTCGCTGATTTTTTGCTCTAAGTCATTCGAGTTGCAGCCAGGCGGCTTAAGAATGCAAAACGCCGGCACGAGGCCGGCGTTTTAACGTGTACCTTAGCGAAAATTACGCTTCAGCAACTACGTTTACAATCAGTTTAGCGAATACTTCGCTGTGAACCTGGAAGTCCACTTCGTGCTCACCAGCGGTACGCAGAACGCCGTTCGGTAAACGAACTTCGCTCTTAGCCACTTCAACGCCAGCTGCAGTTACAGCGTCAGCGATGTCGCGAGTACCGATGGAACCGAACAGTTTACCTTCGTCGCCAGCTTTAGACGCGATAGTAACAGTTTCGAGTGCGTTGATCTTCGCAGCGCGAGCTTCAGCAGCAGCCAGAACGTCAGCTAATTTAGCTTCCAGTTCTGCACGGCGTGCTTCGAAGAATTCAACGTTTTTCTTGGTAGCAGGAACAGCTTTGCCCTGTGGTACCAGGAAGTTACGAGCATAACCCGCTTTAACGTTAACCTGATCACCCAGGCTACCCAGGTTTGCTACTTTATCAAGCAGAATAACTTGCATTACCTTATCCTCTCAAAGTCGTATTAATGGACCGTGACCGATTACTGATGACGATCAGTGTACGGCAGCAGGGACAGGTAGCGAGCGCGTTTGATAGCGCGAGCCAGCTGACGCTGATATTTTGCACGGGTACCGGTGATACGGCTTGGGACAATCTTACCGCTTTCGGTGATGTAGTTTTTCAGCGTTGCGATATCTTTATAATCGATCTCTTGAACGCCTTCCGCTGTGAAACGGCAGAACTTGCGACGACGGAAATAACGTGCCATATGGCTAGTCTCCAGTATCTATCAATTCAATCTGCTCGGCATGCAATACCACTTTGTTCAGACCATTTTTTGCCTGATGGCAACTAATGAAACCGTGAACCGTGAGTACCGTGCCGACCGTTATACTTTGAGTAATGGCTGAGTGTGCGTGCCCGCTAATAATAACTGGCATACGGCACCACGCCTGCCGACCTAAACCGGCTTCCTCTTGCACAGAACGGTGCTCAAGCACGAACTGGCAATGAGGAATTCCTGACGGGCTGACCTTGCGAAGGGGCGTCTTGCACACTGTGCCAGACAACACCAGGCGGTTGGCCGTCATTGGAAATTACTCTTCAGAATCCCCAGCATCTGCATCATCAGCAGTTTCGCTAGCGAAATCATCGCGACGATCACGACGTTCGTCTTTAGCTTTAACCATTGGAGATGCTTCAGTTACCGCGTTTTTAACGCGCATAACCATGCTACGGATAACGGCGTCGTTGAAGCGGAAGTTAGTTTCCAGCTCATCGATCACTTCCTGCGGAGCTTCAACGTTCAGCAGAACGTAGTGTGCTTTGTGCAGTTTGTTGATCGGGTAAGCCAGTTGACGGCGGCCCCAGTCTTCCAGACGGTGGATCGTACCTTCTGCTGCAGTGATTGCACCAGTGTAACGTTCGATCATACCCGGAACCTGTTCGCTCTGGTCAGGATGGACCATAAAAACGATTTCGTAATGACGCATCGAATTGCTCCTTACGGATTATTCAGCCTCCTGTCAGGGTCAGCCGCGGCCCATGGAAGCAAGGAACGTGTTTATAAAGGCGGCTGAAAAATTGACGCGTAATCATACAAGCGCAGCCCAATAAACTCAAGGCCACAGAGAAATTAATTCTTTTGCATGAAGGATAAAATTCGAACAGCGTACTAACCCGGTGAAATCTATAACTTTGACGTGGATCACTTAAAATTTTTGACCAACACCATCAGAAATGGTCGCTTTTTATTCAACATTGAGGGGTTACACTTATTGTCATAGGCCGCCACTATTCATTAACAGGAGCGACGACCAAAGCTGACACATTAAGTTGTCGTGGAGCGGATTATGAAAACTATCGCTTATGCCTTTGTAGCGGCACTCTTGCTTAGCTCAAATGCAACGGCCGCGATCAAAATTGACAACCATCAGGCCAAAAATATGGATGATGTAATGAGCTTAGGTGTGATTTATATCAATCATAATTTTGCTACCGAACAAGAGGCCGAAGTCGCGATTAATGACGACGCGGATCAACACGGAGCAAAGTACTACCACACAATACTGATGAGAGAACCGGGCAGTAACGGCAATATGCGCGTTAGCGCGGACATCTATCGGTAACCGAATGCAATGAGGTAATGAAGTAACGCGTTAACACCAGGAATACCACAACGACATAGAAAGCCAACGTTTGACTTGCCCCCGTTAATCGGGGGCTTTTTTATACACGTTTTAGCGTTGACCATAGTAAGCATGAGCGCCATGTTTACGTTGAAAATGCTTATTCATCAGATAGCTATCTATAGGCTTGAGCGCAGGGTTTATTCCGCGGGCTATCCACGCCATACGCGCGACTTCTTCCATAACCACCGCGTTATGCACCGCGTCATCGACATCTTTACCCCAGGCAAAGGGGCCGTGCTGATAGACCACAATTCCTGGCGTATGCAGTGGGTTACCTTCTCCTAACGTTTCGATAATCACTTTGCCGGTATTTAGCTCATATTCGCCCTGCACTTCTTGCGCCGTTAGCGCTCGCGTGCAGGGTATATCGCCAAAAAAGTAGTCTGCGTGAGTCGTACCCAATGCGGGGATGCTCAACCCAGCTTGTGCCCATGCGGTTGCGTGTGTTGAATGGGTGTGCACAACACCACCAAGCTCAGGATATTGTTTGTAAAGTGCCAAATGGGTTGCCGTATCTGAAGAAGGCCGATATTTCCCTTCAATGACGACACCATTCATATCGACTACCACCATATCATCGGCAGACATTTGCTCATAAGCCACACCGCTTGGCTTGATGACAATACACTGCCGCTCACGGTCAATAGCGCTGACGTTACCCCACGTGAAAGTGACCAGACCATGGCGCGGAAGCGCCATATTGGCTTCAAACACCTGCTGCTTAAGCTGCTGCATGATCAACCTCCAGCAGCCCTGCGCTTGCCATACGAGCTAGTACCCAGTCACGAGCCGCAGTCACTTCAGCAATCGGGTCAGCCGCGGCTTCGCTCCACATTTCAATTAAATACGGTCCACGGTAACCACTGCGTTTTAGTGTTTCAAAACAGCGTTCAAACTCCACCACACCGCTTCCAAATGGCACATTCTTAAATACCCCTGGACGAGTATCTTTTACATGTACGGCAACGATATGCCCACTCCCTGCTTCCAACTCCATCTGCACGTCATTATCCCATGCGGATAAATTGCCAATATCTGGGTAGATCTGGAACCACGGATTATTGAGATAATGTGCATAGCCCATCGCCTTGCTGATAGAGTTCATCAGTGGATAATCCATGATCTCCATCGCCAGCGTTACTTGTGCACGACTCGCCATTTCCACAGCGGCAGTTAAACCTTCGCGAAAACGACGACGCGTTTCGTCATTGGCTTGTTGATAATAGACGTCATATCCCGCCAGTTGAATCACGCGGATACCTACATCCTGAGCAAACTCAATGGCTTTACGCATAATTTCCAGCCCATGATTTCGCACAGAATCATCTTCGCTACCCAATGGAAAACGACGGTGCGCACTCAGACACATTGAAGGAACGCGAACGCCTGTGTCCGCAACAGCCTGGACCAACGCCAGCCTCTGTTCACTGCTCCAGTCAAGACGCGCCAGGCGTTCGTCTGTTTCATCAATCGACATCTCGACAAAATCGAACGCCAGGCGAGAGGCGAGCGCCAGTTTTACCTGCCAGCAATCCCCAGCGGGGAGTGCTTTTTCATAGATGCCTAGCGGGACCTGTTTGTGCAACATAATGGTTCCTTATCCCCACAATTGGGCGATGGAACGTTTAAACTGTCGAGCAGCCTCTACAGGATCTGCCGCATCACGAATACTGCGCCCGGCAATAAACACATGAATAGGGATGCCTTTAAACAACGGCAAATCTTCGAGTGCCAGGCCGCCCGTTACAGTGACTTTGAAGCCCATATCAGAAAGGCGTTTAATAGCGGTGATATCCGCTTCACTCCAGGCGACACCCGCCGCCTGCGCATCACGGCTTCGGTGATAAACCACCTGTTCAATGCCTGCCGCGCGCCATTCTTGCGCCTGTTCCCATGTCCAGAAACCGGTTAATTCAATTTGCACATCACCTTCAAATTCGCGAGCAACTTCCAACGCGCCTTTGGTGGTGTTGATATCGGCACAACAAATTACGGTGACCCAATCTGCATTAGCTTCAAAACACATACGCGAGAGGATTTTCCCGGCATCGGCAATTTTGGCATCAGCCAGCACGATCTTATGCGGGTAAAGGGCTTTGAGATCGCGTACCGCTCGCACACCTTCGCCCACGCAAAGAATCGTACCCACTTCAATAATGTCGACTTCTTCGGCAATCAGGCGCGTTGTTTTATAAGCATCTGACATTGTCTGGTTATCCAGTGCGACCTGTAACATCGGTAAAGATTGAGACATACCAAGCTCCTTATACTGCCGCGGCCGTAGCGCGGTCGATTAAGTCCAAAACTTCCTGCTCACTACGGCAGGCACGTAAACGGTCAAAATTGTCTTCGTCTTCGAACAGATTGACGATCTGCATGATGCCCACCTCCTGATGGGTGGTGGCATCAACGGCGGCCATGGTGATAAGAATATCCACCGGGTCGTTATCTTCGTGGTTGAACACCAGCGGTGTTTTCAATGTCACCAGTGCGAAGCCCGTACTTTTCACGCCTTCTTCTGGACGGCCATGTGGCATTGCAAGCCCCGGTGCAATCACGAAATAAGGGCCAAATTGTGCGACTCCGTCGAGAATCGCCTGGTAATAACGCGGTTCAACGACGCCAGCATCCACCAGCAAATCAACGCCAATTCTTACGGCTTCCTGCCAGGTTTTCGCTTCAGCCTGCAAGCGTACAGAATGGTTTTGTGCTAGTGAGTCACGCAGTTTCATTGGCTTCCCTCACTTAATATCCTGTGGGAAATGAGCGCGAATCACGTCCATTAACTTTGGGCCAAAATCGGCGGCAGAAAGCATGTTGCGAACACCAACGACATGCTTGTTACCCGACACATTGATTTCGCCAGAAACATGAGTTGAAGCGATAATAATGTCGGCACCACTCAGCTCACTTTTGTACTCGCCAACTGCACAACTATTGACGCTATGGTCCACTCCTTCTTGCGTCAGGAACTGATCCACTTTCATTTTCATAATCATGGAACTGCCTTGCCCACAACCACAAACAGCGAGAATGCGTACGGTCATAATCTCAATTCCTTATTTAGCTGATGATTCTGTCAGTTGTTTTTCAGCATCTTCTTCCTGACGCAAAGTACGCCCGGCAAAGAACATGTAAATCAGTGCAATAACGATAACGACACCCATAAACCACAGGCCAAACGTAAGCCCTTGCATCAATGGTGGAGCTAAAATTGACCAGTCAGCCATTCCCATCCATGCGCTAAGCCCGGTAAGTTTGATAGCCCAAACGCAGCCGAAGATTTCAATCATGCCCATCACCAGACATATTTTTAGTGCCGCGCGCCAGCCGCCAAAGTGGTTTGCAAACACACCAATCGTGGCGTTAGAGAAAAACATAGGAATAAAGCCTGGGATGATCATGATGGAGGAGCCAAGAACAATCAGAATACCCACGGCAATAAGCTGACCTATCGTTCCCCAGATAAAGCCCCACACCACGGCATTCGGCGCAAAGCTGTATATCGCTGCGCAGTCGATGGCGAGTACTGCGCCGGGGATGAGCCGTTGTGAAATACCATTGAAAGCTTCTGACAGTTCCGCAACGAACATGCGGACACCTTGTACGATGATGAAAATCGCAACGGCGAACTGGAAACCGGTTTGCAGGATGTAGATGGTCCAGTGAGTTTTACCGGCCATCGCTTGCACGACATCAATCCCGAATGAGCAAAGAATGACCCCGAAGAATAGTGTCATCACAATCGCGGTAGAGACGATGTTGTCATGGAAAATATTCAGCCAGCCTGGCAGGTTGAGGTCCTCAACACTTTCCTCTTTTTTGCCGAGATACGGGGCAATTTTGTAGGCAATCCACGACGCGAATTGTTGCTGATGACCAATGGAGAATCCGCTATTTTCAGTAATAGCTTGCGTGGGTTTGAACATCATATTGGAGGTAATTCCCCAATACAGCGATACCAGAATGGCGGTACATATGATCGTCGTCCACATTGAGTAGCCGAGGATAAAGAAGAACACCGCAATCAGCCCGGCTTGCTGGAACATGATGTGCCCAGTAAGCATGATGGTACGAATCCCTGTGACTCGCCGCAGCAACACATAGCCAATATTGAGCGCCAGAGCCAGTAAAACGGCGTATCCCACCCAACTATAGGCATCACCCATTCTTTCGATGGTTGCCATCATCGATGCGTAGGTATCCGAAATTGCGCCGTTGATCCCGTAGACCTCTGACATTTTTGCCACCACGGGTTTAAAGGTGCCGGTCAAAATCCCGGAGCCCGCCTGTAGCAACATAAAACCGATAATTGTTTTGATCGTTCCTTTGATGATTACATTCGCACTTTTACGCAACAGCACGTAGCCCAGGCAAGTGACAATCCCCAGTAGTAAAGGGGCATTAGTCATTACCTGATTAAAGAAAATAGTAAAGGCGCTGTAGAGGGTCTCCATAAAGCTCTCCGTTGGGTAGTCGCTCCCTGTCCCCGGTCAGAAAACAGGCGGATGTTGTGTTCGCACTCACTCTATTCGTCAAATATAATCACAACAAGATTGAATTTGATTATTTGTGAGATGCGCCGCAAATTATTATCCATGGTTAGAATATGGCTAATAGCCATCAAAAAAATAAATGATAAATTACATAAAAATCAATTATTTGAATGATTATAGCAACAACTAATCAAACCAGTCTCAGCTGAGCAACACCTAAAAACCTGACATGACGCACATAAAAATGACTTCTCAATGATGATTTTTAATGTCAGTATCAATCATATCAAGTCAATAAATGATTATTTTTGATTAAAACCGTATTAACTGAGGAGAGATTGAATGAGCAAAGTGGCAACCATTACTCGTGAATCCTGGATACTAAACACCTTCCCGGAATGGGGTAGCTGGCTAAATGAAGAGATTGAGCAGGAAGTGGTCGCACCAGGTACCTTTGCTATGTGGTGGTTGGGCTGTACCGGTATTTGGCTGAAATCACAGGGAGAGACAAATATCTGTGTCGATTTCTGGTGCGGTACAGGTAAACAAAGCCACGGTAACCCACTGATGAAAACGGGCCATCAGATGCAACGCATGGCTGGCGTGAAGAAGTTACAGCCGAATCTGCGAACCACGCCGTTTGTACTCGATCCTTTTGCTATTCGCAGTATTGATGCGGTACTTGCCACTCATGATCACAACGATCATATCGACGTGAACGTTGCAGCGGCAGTGATGCAGAACTGTGCCTCTGATGTGCCATTTATCGGGCCGCAAACTTGCGTTGATATCTGGGTTGGCTGGGGTGTACCGCGTGAGCGCTGCATCATGGTGAAACCAGGTGATATCGTAAAAGTGAAAGATATTGAAATTCATGCACTTGACGCATTCGATCGCACCGCTCTGATCACCCTCCCTGCGGAAGAAAAAGCGGCTGGAGTGCTGCCGGATGGTATGGACGAACGGGCGGTGAACTATCTGTTTAAAACGCCGGGCGGTTCGCTGTATCACAGCGGTGACTCCCATTATTCCAATTACTACGCCAAACATGGTAACGACCATCAGATTGACGTTGCACTGGGTTCCTATGGTGAAAACCCGCGCGGCATTACAGACAAAATGACCAGCTCAGACATCCTACGCATGGCTGAATCTTTGAACACCAAAGTGGTGATCCCATTCCATCATGATATTTGGTCAAACTTCCAGGCTGATCCACAAGAGATCCGCGTGCTGTGGGAGATGAAGAAAGATCGTTTGAAATATGGCTTTAAGCCATTTATCTGGCAAGTGGGTGGCAAATTTACCTGGCCATTAGATAAAGATCAGTTTGAATACCACTATCCACGCGGGTTTGAGGACTGCTTTACGATCGAACCGGATTTACCGTTTAAATCCTTCCTTTAATGTTAAGCCGGGTAATACCCGGCTTTTTCAGTTTACTCATAGGTATTTCATCCTATTTCAAATATCATCTTTAAAAATCATCATCCATCGGAAACACGCATGACTGAAGCACAACGCCACCAGATACTGCTCGAACTGCTACAGCAAACAGGGTTTGTTACTGTCGAGCAAGTGATGGAACGTCTCGCCATTTCGCCAGCAACCGCACGGCGCGACATCAATAAATTGGATGAAAGTGGCAGGCTGAAGAAAGTCCGTAACGGTGCCGAAGCTATCAGCCAACAGCGCCCACGCTGGACTCCGATGAACATTCATCTGGCGCAAAATCATGATGAGAAAAGCCGTATTGCCAGTGCGGCTTCAGCGCTGGTAAAACCAGGAGAAAGCGTCGTTATTAACTGTGGCTCAACTGCTTTTTTGCTTGGGCAGCAAATTTGTGGGAAGCCGGTACAAATCATCACTAACTACCTGCCACTGGCAAATTATCTTATCGATCAAGAGCATGAAAGTGTTGTGATCATGGGCGGTCAATACAATAAAAGTCACTCCATCACGCTTGGTCCGCAGGACAATGAAACCTCGCTCTACGCGGGACACTGGATGTTTACCAGCGGAAAAGGGCTGACAGCAGAAGGCCTTTATAAAACAGATATGCTGACTGCCATGGCAGAACAGAAAATGTTGGGTGTGGTGGGTAAACTGGCGGTACTGGTCGACAGCACAAAGATTGGTCAGCGTGCTGGAATGCTATTTAGCCGGGCAGAACAAATTGATTTGGTCATTACCGGTAAACAAGCAAACCCTGAAGTCATCAAAAAGCTTGAAGAACAGGGTGTGCAAGTCATTCTGGTTTAGTCATAAATTTGTGTTAAAGAAGCGGCTTGTTGCCGCGAGTGCGGAGGGGGTAATACGATGCTTCACGCCCGGCTCGCGTAAACAGATCAGCTGTTTATCCAGCCCCTTCTCAATCATCGCCTGTTGTAAGCGCCATGTTTCGGCTGCCGGAACCACATCATCTTCCTCGCCGTGCCACAACATAAGTGGCCGGTTACCGAGAGTTTCCAGTTGGTGGCTAATGTCATAGCCCGCGAGTGCGTTAAGCGATTCGGGCTCTTCTACTCGAGGCGGGAACAGTGTTTTCCCAAGCGACAGGAAATATCCAGAGCCCATCAGACATGCCACACAGCGCACTTGTGGGTAACGCGCCATAATACCTAGAGCGGTCATGCCTCCCATCGAAGCGCCGCCCACGGCGACACGATGCTCATCGACAGGATAATTCTCGCAGAGTGCCTGGTGAAGTAGAGAAAACTCATCAATGTTTTGTTTGAGAATCGACCAGAATTGATAAAGGCGTGCCGTGTCATCACCATCGAAGCGGGAACCATGCTGTTCGGCATCGGGCATAATCACTCGCATGCCGGCCTGAGCGAGTGCTACAGCAAAGTAGCTGTACACCAGTTTGGATGAAGTAAAACCATGATAGAAAAAAACCACCGGCAGCGTGTTCTCTTTTTTCCCGGCAGGTACCGCATGCAGAACTTCGATACCGCCTAACTGTTCAGTGTACATTTCTATCATTGGAATCGCTCCGTATCATTGTGCGCATTCCTTTGTAAGCCAGCATTCACTACATGGCAAGCCAAAGGCTTACAGAGATTATTATTCACTATGCGATCTGCTTAGCGATTTTCATTCGAAAGTGATTAAAAAGCGCGGGGAAGCTAACAGAATGGGAACATTCCCTCTTCCCAGAAAAAAACCGGGGCTACAATATGGCTATTAAGAGACGAGAAACGATCATGCGACTGCTATCTGCTTTGCTACTTGCGACAGCACTCAGTGCTTGTAGCGTGTTACAGGGTACACCACAACCCGCACCACCGGTAACCGGAACTCCCCAGGAAATTCAGCGTTCGCAAACGCAGGGATTAACCAAAATAGGGACAGTATCAGCACTCGAACGCGGCTCTCCAATGGACTCAGAGCGGGTGATAAAAGAGAAAGCTGCTGCTGCGAAAGCGGATTACTACCAAATCGTGTTAAACGATGAGACGGTGATTCCAGGCCAATGGTATGCCCAGGCAATTTTGTTCCGCAAGTAATGTAGCGCTGTGTTTACTTTATTAAGATTTACATAGCTTTGCGCCAACTGATCGTTTGTTATGCACAATGAGCTTCAGCCACTGGACAGGCCAGGAGTTCACCTAACGCGAAGGAATGCCCTACTGATTTAGGGTAAGTATTAAAGGAGCTCACTATGAAACGATCGCTTGCCTTAACGTCATTACTGCTGTCCGTGGGGCTAATCACAACGTCGGCGCAATCGGCAGAGGATGTTGCCGCAGATTGTGTGACGGGCTTGAACGAAATCGGCATGATTTCAGTTAATGGTATCGCCGGTACCGTACAAGATGTGGAAAAAGTCATTGCCTTAAAAGCTGATGAGCATGGTGCGTCGTACTATCGCATCGTTAAAATGCAGGAAAACCAGCTTGCCGAAGGTTGGCGTGTACAAGCCATTATTTATGCGTAAATAAGCCAGCGACCATTTAATTCAACTGTATGGCGCTGGCTTTTATATTTCTATCCTGTTCGCCCCGTCGCTCGCAACAGCACATCAGTCAATACTTGATTCGGTAATACACTTTCCCCTCGCGAATCCAGCATCATACGACACCATGCCTCGCCCAACGGTGGAGAGAGATGTTGTAATACTTGCGCACCAGTTGCCAGTAGTGCCAGCAGCCGTGTGAGTTCCCTGCCCCACTCCTCTTGTGGTTTATGCAAACGTTGTTGCAATTGCCGCCAACTACGATCGAAATGCCGGTTTTGCCCCTTCACCTCATCAAATTCAGCGTGCAACATTTCCATCGAACCCGGTTGTTTGGCCAGAACACGCAATACATCCAGGCTCATGATATTACCGGAGCCTTCCCAAATACTGTTCACCGGCATTTCTCTATAGATACGTGGCAGTTCGCTGTCTTCGCAATAACCGATACCCCCGAGAACTTCCATCGCCTCCGCAACAAACGGGATACCCGATTTACAGACGCTGAACTTGGCGGCTGGGGTAAAGAGTCGGCTATATGCCAATTCATGCGGGTTACCGGGTGATTCCCAGGCGCGCGCCAGACGGAACAGAAACGCCGTTTGGCCTTCAAGTTGTAAAGCCATACGCCCAAGCACCTGGCGCATAATGGGCAAGTCGATCAGCGTTTTGCCGAATGCTTGTCGTTGATGTGCGTGATACAACGCAACCGAAAGTGCACGACGCATCAGGCCATGACTGCCCAACGCGCAATCAAAGCGCGTATAACCGCCCATTTGCAGAATCGAGCGAATCCCCTCGCCTTCTTCGCCGATAAGCCATGCTGTTGCATCGAAAAATTCAGCTTCACTGCTGGCATTTGAGCGATTACCGAGTTTATCTTTCAGGCGCTCAAAGCGAACCTGATTGCGTTGCCCATCGGGTAAAAATCGCGGCAGGAAAAAGCAGGATAGTCCGCCTTTCGCCTGAGCAAGTACCAAATGCGCGTCGCTTTGCGGAACGGAGAAAAACCATTTATGACCTACCAGGCGATACATTTCACCTGCGCCACGTTTGTCGATAGCTTCCGCTCGCGTGGTGTTGCTGAGTACATCCGAGCCACCCTGTTTTTCGGTCATGCCCATGCCAATCAGCAGGCCACGTTTTTGGGAGCCAGCAGAGAGATGCGCATCATACCGATCGCTAAGTAACGGTTTCAGCCACGACTGAAACTCCTTAGGAAGATGCTTTTGCAACAATGGGATCGCACCAAAAGTCATGGTTATCGGACATAACGTGCCTGCTTCCACCTGTGCGTGCTGAACAAAACGCGCGGCACGGGCAACGAATGAACCCTGGCGAGCATCTTCCTGCCACGGCAAATTGTGTACTCGATTGGCACACAATCCCTGCATCAGCAGATGCCAGGCCGGATAAAAACGTACATCATCGAGTCGTTCGCCGCTGGCGTCGTAACGCAGTAATTCGGGAGGATTGGTGTTTGCCAACCGCCCGAGCTCCAGTGATTCAGCCGAGCCCAGTTGCTGACCAATACTCGCCAGAAGCTCAGCATCCCAACTCGCACCTTCACGGGCAACAGCTTCAGTTAACGAGATATCAGAAAGAAAAAGATTACTGTTATTGAGGGGTATTGGTTGGTTAAAAACGGTATGAGTTTGCCAGCGCATCGTGTTCCCTCCATTTATGGCAATGCCATTAGTATGGACGGTGACAGCAGTTATGCATGGAGGAGGATCACAAAGCGGGGTGCGAGCGCACCCCACTGGGAATTAACTGCGTTGACGCACAGCTTCGAACAGGCAAATACCCGTCGCAACAGAGACGTTCAATGAAGAAACCGTCCCGGCCATTGGGATGCTTATCAGCTCATCACAATGCTCACGCGTCAGGCGACGCATGCCTTCACCTTCAGCGCCCATCACCAGTGCCATTGGGCCAGTCATTTTGCTCTGGAATAAAGTGTGGTCAGCTTCACCCGCTGTACCGACGATCCAGACGTTCGATTCCTGCAATAAACGCATAGTCCGAGCCAGGTTGGTCACACTGATAAGCGGAACGTGCTCTGCGGCACCGCAGGCCACTTTCTTGGCAGTCGCGTTCAACTGGGCAGATCTATCCTTCGGAACGATAACCGCATGCACGCCAGCGGCATCTGCGCTACGCAGGCAGGCACCGAGGTTGTGGGGATCGGTAACGCCATCCAGAATGAGCAGGAACGGGGTATCGATACTGGCAAGCAGGTCCGGAATATCATTTTCCTGATACTGACGACCCGGTTTCACACGAGCAATAATGCCCTGGTGCACCGCGCCTTCAGATTTTTCATCCAGCCATTGGCGGTTTGCCATTTGCACTGGCACACCCTGAGCTTCCAGCGCATGAATTAAAGGCATCAGACGTTTGTCTTCGCGGCCTTTAAGAATAAAGACTTCCCGAAAACGCTGGGGGGCGTTATCAAGTAGCGCCTGGACGGCGTGGATGCCGTAAATCATTTCACTCATTGATGTCACTCGTTTCAGCCGCTGATGCGACTGTGTTTAATGCTGATATGGTTGCCCTCACCCCAGCCCTCTCCCGCAGGAGAGGGAGAAAACAGATCCGGTTCCCCATCCCTCAGCAGAGGGAGAAAACAGATCCGGTTCCCTCTCCCTCAGGGAGAGGGCCAGGGTGAGGGTGGTGTTAGCTTGGTTGCTTTTTCGCTGCACGCTTAGCTTTAGTCGCTGCGGCTATTTTACGGGTTTTATCAGACGGAGTTTTTGCTTTCTTCTCCTTCTTCTCGTTCTTGTCAGCTTTCGCTTTCTTCGGTTTGGCAGGTCCTTTCTCTTTACGGAAAGCACTGTCTGGCTCGAAGTTTACGCGTTTACCACCTTGACGACGTTTTGGCCCGTTGCCGTTAGCACCTTTTTTAGCTTTGTCTTTTTCCGTTTTACCAGCACCACGTGGTGCACGAGTACTGGAGATCAAAGCAAAATCAATCTTGCGTTCATCCATGTGGACGGCTTCAACACGCACTTCTACGCGATCACCCAGACGATATGTCTGACCACCAGATTCGCCAATCAGGCGTTGCCCAATTTGGTCGAAACGGTAGTAATCGTTATCCAGAGACGAAACATGTACCAGACCATCGATGAACAGGTCCGTCAGACGTACAAAGAAGCCGAAACCGGTAACGCTTGCGATGATCCCGGTAAAGGTCTGGCCGACTTGATCCTGCATAAAGTCACACTTCAGCCAGTCAGAAACATCACGAGTGGCTTCATCGGCACGACGTTCCGCCATAGAACAGTGCTGGCCAAGTTGCAGCATCTCTTCCATGTCATAGTGCCAGCCACCAGACTCGGTGCTATTGCCTTTGTGCCCCTGCTCTTTTGCCAGCAGATATTTAATCGCACGGTGCAGCAGCAAGTCCGGATAACGGCGAATCGGCGAGGTAAAGTGCGCATAAGATTGCAGCGCAAGACCAAAGTGACCGCGGTTTTCTGGGTCATAAACCGCCTGTTTCATGGAACGCAGCAACATCGTTTGCAGCATTTCATGATCCGGACGATCGGCAATCGAATTCAGCAATTCGGCGTAATCACGTGGTTCAGGCTTCTGCCCGCCAGGCAGTTCCAGGCCCAGCTCTGCCAACACAGTACGGAACGAGGTGATCGCATCAGTACTTGGGCGATCGTGATCGCGGAACAGTGACGGTTCGTTATGTTTTTCAACAAAACGCGCCGCCGCAATGTTCGCAAGGATCATGCACTCTTCGATAAGCTTGTGCGCATCGTTACGAACGGTTTGTTCGACGCGCTCAATACGGCGCTCGGCGTTGAAGATAAACTTCGCTTCTTCGCTTTCAAACGAGATGCCACCGCGCTCGGCACGGGAAACATCCAGCACTTTATACAGGTTATGCAGCTCTTCGATGTGTTTGACCAGCGGCGCATACTGCTCACGCAGTTCCTGGTCGCCCTGCAACATATGCCACACTTTGGTGTAGGTCAGACGTGCATGGGAGCTCATTACCGCTTCGTAGAATTTCGAACCCGTCAGGCGCCCCGTCGAAGAGATGGTCATTTCGCAAACCATGCACAGACGATCAACCTGTGGATTCAACGAGCACAAACCGTTGGACAGCACTTCCGGCAGCATCGGGATAACCTGCGACGGGAAGTAGACTGACGTACCACGGTTGCGCGCTTCGTTGTCCAGCGGAGTTGGTGGACGAACGTAGTAACTTACGTCGGCAATGGCCACCCACAAACGCCAGCCACCGCCACGTTTTTTCTCACAGAACACGGCGTCATCGAAGTCACGCGCATCTTCACCATCAATGGTGACGAGCGGCAGGTCACGCAAATCGACGCGGCCCACTTTGGCTTCTTCCGGCACTTGTTCTTTCAACGACGCAACTTGCGCTTCAACTTCTGGCGGCCAGACATAAGGGATTTCATGGGTGCGCAGCGCCATATCAACGGCCATGCCAGTGCCCATGTTATCGCCCAACACTTCGACAATTTTACCGATCGCTTTAGTGCGGCGAGTTGGGCGTTGGGTGAGTTCAACCACCACTACAAAGCCCATTCGTGCGCCCATCAGTTCTTCTGGTGGGATCAGAATGTCGAAGCTCAAACGGCTGTCGTCTGGCACCACAAAACCAATGCCTGCATCGGTAAAGTAGCGGCCAACGATTTGCCCTGTTCTTGGCTCCAGCACACGTACAATACGCGCTTCGCGGCGACCTTTACGATCGGCCCCCAGTGGTTGCGCCAGTACGATGTCGCCATGCATACACATTTTCATTTGTTCAGATGAAAGGTAGAGATCGTCTTTACGGCCTTCTACACGCAGGAAGCCGAAACCATCGCGATGGCCAATAACTTTGCCTTTTAGCAAATCAAGACGTTCTGGCAGGGCGTAACACTGGCGACGGGTAAAGACCAACTGACCATCGCGTTCCATGGCCCGCAGACGGCGGCGCAACGCTTCTAGTTGCTCTTCACCGGTAATATTGAGTTCTTCAGCCAGTTCGTCACGATTGGCTGGTTTTTCACGTTTGGAGAGATGGGCGAGAATAAACTCCCGGCTTGGGATCGGGTTTTCGTATTTTTCGGCTTCTCGTTCCTGAAAAGGATCTTTTGACATTGCGGTTCCTCCGTTGTCATCTGCTGAGGAAATCGTAATTTATTCCACCAGCAATAATTTGTAGAGCGGTTGGTTTTGGTCCACCAAATCGGCCAGCGTGTGCTTATCTAGCTCTGTTAGAAAGCTTTGCACCGCCTGGGCCAGTGCCTGTTTCAGGCGACATGCGGGTGTAATATGACAAAACTCACTACTACAGTTCACCAAAGAAAGCGGTTCCAGCTCGCGCACCACATCACCAACGCGGATAGATTCCGCCGGTTTGCCGAGGCGAATGCCACCGTTTTTGCCGCGCACTGCCGTCACGTAGCCTGCACGGCTGAGTTGATTGATGATTTTCACCATATGATTACGTGACACGCCGTACACCTCTGTCACCTCAGAAATGCTAGTCATCTTGCCTTCTGGCAAAGACGCCATATAAATCAAAGCACGTAAACCGTAATCAGTAAAACTCGTTAACTGCACATCAACCTCTTGGGTGGGAGGGGAAACACTTGTCGCCATTGTGGCGATATATTGATGATAAACCAGCCGTATGTTTGGCGGCTAATTTATTTAACGGGGAAGGTGGATAAAACGACAGGGGGAAAACAATATGGGGCGTGCCAGGCACACCCCATCACACAATTATGCGTCGAACGGATCGCGCAGAATCATGGTTTCAGAACGGTCTGGACCAGTAGAAATAATATCTACAGGAACTTCAGTCAGTTCTTCAATACGTTTGATGTAGTCCAGCGCTGCCTGAGGCAAACCACTACGCTCTTTCACACCAAAGGTGGTTTCGGACCAACCAGGCATCGTTTCGTAGATTGGCTCGATGCCTTCCCAGTCGTCCGCAGCCATTGGGGTGGTGGTCACTTCGCGACCATCTGGCAGGCGGTAACCGATGCAGAGTTTAACTTCTTTCAAGCCGTCCAGTACGTCCAGCTTGGTCAGGCAGAAACCTGACAGGGAGTTAATCTGCACTGCGCGACGCACAGCAACGATGTCCAGCCAGCCTGTACGACGGCGACGACCCGTTGTTGCACCGTACTCGTTACCTTGTTTGCACAAGAACTCGCCGATGTCATCAAACAGTTCAGTTGGGAATGGACCTGCGCCAACGCGAGTCGAGTACGCCTTAATAATACCCAGAACGTAATCAACATAACGTGGACCGATGCCGGAACCTGTTGCCACGCCACCCGCGGTGGTGTTGGAAGAGGTTACGTACGGATAGGTACCGTGATCGATGTCCAGCAGCGTGCCTTGAGCACCTTCGAACATGATGAAGTCGCCGCGCTTACGTGCCTGATCCAGCAGATCGGACACATCAACTACCATGCTGGTCAGAATGTCAGCCACTGCCATGACATCGTCCAGGACTTTCTGGTAATCAACCGCTTCAACTTTATAGAAGTTAACCAGTTGGAAGTTATGGTATTCCAGAACTTCTTTCAGTTTGTCTGCAAAGGTGGCTTTGTCGAACAAGTCGCCAACGCGCAGGCCACGACGGGCCACTTTGTCTTCGTATGCAGGACCGATACCACGACCGGTAGTCCCGATTGCTTTAGCACCACGAGCTTTTTCACGAGCCACATCCAGCGCTACGTGATAATCAAGGATAAGTGGGCATGCTTCAGATAACAGCAGGCGCTCACGTACCGGAATCCCACGGTCTTCCAGCTCTTTCATCTCTTTCATCAGTGCAGCAGGAGACAGCACAACGCCATTACCGATGATGCTGGTAACGTTATCACGCAGAATACCTGATGGAATAAGATGAAGAACGGTTTTTTCACCGTTGATTACGAGAGTATGGCCTGCGTTGTGACCGCCCTGGTAGCGCACAACATATTTAGCCCGTTCAGTCAGAAGATCTACGATCTTTCCTTTACCTTCGTCACCCCATTGGGTGCCCAGTACGACGACGTTGTTACCCATTTTTCAAAATCACCGTTTGCTTAAAAAAGGATTCTACCATCGGTTTCCCTGATGATCAGCCCTTTTAGTCCACAAAATGACAATCAGTATCCTGAATGATATTCAGCCACTCATACGACTCAACATATAGTAGATAACGACTCCCGCAACCACTAGTCCGCCACCAAAACGGCGCAACGTGTTGTCGGGAAGCTGAGTTAAAGCGGCAATCATTCGGCGCCACATACGCGGATAAAGCACTGGCCCGAGTCCTTCGAGCACTAAAACTAACGCTAATGCCATCCAGATAGTCGAATTCATATTTCCCTCAAACACCAATAAAAAAAGAGCCGGTTAGACCGGCTCTTGTATCACTCGCGAAGATTAACGTGAGCTGTTCGCTGGTGTTTTCATGTAGCGGAAGAAATCGCTATCCGGGCTTAACACCATCACGTCCTGGCCAGACTGGAAGCTTGATTCATAAGCACGCAGGCTACGAATAAAGGCATAGAAGTCTGGATCCTGGCTGAATGCGTCAGCAAACAGTTTGGCAGCTTCAGCATCACCTTCACCACGGCTAATACGGCCCTGACGCTCAGCTTCTGCCAAAGTACGAGTGACCTCGTAGTCGGCGGTAGCACGCAGCTTCTCAGCTTCTTCCTGACCTTGTGAACGGTGACGACGAGCAACAGCTTCACGCTCTGCACGCATACGGTTGTAGATGGCTTCAGAAACTTCTGCTGGCAGGTTGATCTGCTTGATACGCACATCGACCACTTCGATACCCAGCGCCGCCATACTGTTCGGGTTCACCACTGGCACTTTGCCTTTGGTTTCCGCCGTTACACGTGCAGCCGCCGAGGCAATGGCATCGTCCGCAGCAGGTGTTGACACTTCATCATCAGCGCCCGCGGTACCAGAGTTCAGCGCATCACGTACATCCAGAGTCAGACGGCCACGAGAATCAGTCACGATGTCTTTTACATCAAGACGACCAATTTCAGAACGCAGACGGTCACTGAATTTACGTTTTAACAGCACTTCTGCCTGAGAAACATCACCACCACCGGTTGCCAGGTAGTAACGACTGAAATCGCTGATACGCCATTTGATATAAGAATCAACGATCAGGTCTTTTTTCTCTTTGGTAACAAAGCGATCGGCCTGGTTGTCCATGGTCTGAATACGCGCATCAAGCGTTTTTACCGACTCGATAAACGGTACTTTGAAATGCAGACCTGGCTCATAGACCACGGGTTTGTTTTCATCGTCACGCAACACTTTACCGAAGCGTAACGTAATCCCGCGCTCGCCTTCCTGTACCACGAAGACCGAGGTAAACAGCACTACCAGCACGATGATAATTAAAGCAATGACTGACTTACGCATCGTTATTCACTCCCTACGCGCTGGTTATCAGTGCGCTGTGCATCGGCACGGCGCTGATCCATGATATCGCCCCGACTTGATGAGGACTGTGTGCTGGCGCTACCGCTGCTAGAGCTGGATGCCGGCGGCAGACGTAACAAGTTGTTTGCCGCACTGGTGTCACTCTTTGCTGCTGGTTGTGAGCCACCTTTCAGCATCTGATCCAGAGGCAGAACCATCAGGTTGCCACCTTTGTCGTTAACCAGAACTTTACGGGTATGGCTAAGCACTTTTTCCATGGTTTCGATATACAGACGCTCACGGGTAATTTCCGGTGCGGCTTTATATTCCGGCAACATCTTGGCAAAGCGAGCAACTTCACCCTGCGCTTCTAACACGGTCTGTGTTTTATAAGCACGAGCTTCTTCAAGAATACGTTGCGCCTGACCATTAGCACGTGGCTGAACTTCGTTGGTATAGGCTTCTGCTTCACGGATATATTGCTGTTCGTTTTCACGTGCGGAAATCGCATCATCAAACGCAGCTTTCACCTCTTCCGGCGGACGAGCAGCCTGGAAGTTAACGTCCAGCAAGGTGATACCCATGTTGTACGGGCGAATGGTTTCTTCCAGCTCGCGCTGAGTATCATTACGAATGATGGTACGACCCTCTGTGAGGATCTTATCCATGGTGTATTTACCAATTACACCACGCAGTGCGCTGTCGGTAGCCTGTCGCAGGCTGTCGTCTGCGCTGGTTACGCTGTACAGATAGTTGCGTGGATCGGTCACACGATACTGGACGTTCATTTCGACACGAACCACGTTCTCATCGGACGTCAGCATCACACCAGAAGCCGCCAATTCGCGGACTGCTTCAACGTTGACTGCTGTGACTTTGTCAATAAAGGTCGGTTTCCAGTTCAGGCCCGGCTCAACCAAATGGCTGAATTGACCAAAACGCGTCACAACACCACGTTCAGCTTCTTTAATGGTATAGAACCCAGTTGCAGCCCAAATAACCACGGCTACAGCAGCAACGATGCCGACCATACGGCCACCGACGTGAGGACGCGGAAGTTGTGAAGAACCACCACCGGTACCACCACCACCGCTTTTACCGCCACCGAGGCCGCCGAGTTTTTTGCTTAATTTCCGGAAGATATCATCCAGATCAGGAGGCCCCTGATCCCGCCCTCCTTTCTTCTCCCCAGAGTCGCCGCCAGGTTTGCTGCTTCCCCACGGGTCGCGGTCCTGTCCGTTATTACCGGGCTGATTCCACGCCATGTTTATGCTCCATATTTGTTGTGCGGTGATATCCCCCGAAGGGGAAAAAGTCTTCAGGACATTCCCTTGACTTGCTAGACAATATAGTCAGCGAGTGCCGGTTCTTGTTTACAGAGGCGGCGCCAGTCAACAATAGGCATACGAATTTGTAAGCCAACACTGCCGTCCTCCTCCATCCACTCTTTTTCTATTGCCTGAAGCTGATAAAAACGGCTTCGCAGTCGCCCAGCCTGGGGGGGCAAGCACAATGTATGTTGTGCAATTTCACCAGATAAACGCTCAGTCAAAGCCTGGAAAAGCAGTGGAACGCCGTCACCGGTCTGGGCAGAAAGCCAGACCCGTATCGGCATATTTTCATCATCTCTGTCGATACGCGGAACAAAGTCATCCAACATATCTATTTTATTCATCACTAGCAGCGTAGGAATTTCATTGGCCTCAATCTCTTCGAGAACGGTATCAACCGCGGCAATGTTTTCCTGGATCCTGAGGTCGCTTGCATCAATGACATGTAATAACAATGTCGCCTGACGCGTTTCCTGCAAGGTCGCTTTAAAGGCAGCCACTAAGTCATGTGGCAGATGACGAATAAAACCTACTGTATCTGCCAGAATGGTTTCGCCAACATCCACCACGTCAATACGACGCAATGTTGGATCCAGTGTGGCAAATAACTGATCTGCGGCATACACGTCAGCCGCTGTTATTTGGTTAAACAGAGTGGATTTACCGGCGTTGGTGTAGCCCACAAGAGAAACGGTTGGAACGTCAGCCTTGGCACGCGATCTTCGCCCTTGTTCACGCTGTTTTTCGACTCGTTCTAAGCGACCAAGGATCTGCATTATCCGATTGCGCAGCAAGCGGCGGTCGGTTTCGAGCTGAGTTTCCCCAGGGCCTCGTGAACCTATCCCCCCTCCCTGACGCTCAAGGTGGGTCCAGCCGCGCACAAGGCGAGTTGCCATGTGACGTAACTGAGCCAGTTCAACCTGCAACTTACCTTCATGGGTACGTGCACGTTGAGCAAAAATATCTAATATCAGGCCGGTTCTGTCGACGACACGACATTCACACAGCGCTTCGAGGTTACGCTCCTGAGCTGGAGACAACGCATGATCAAACAAAATGACCGATGCCCCAGTGGCTTTCACTGCATCGGCAATTTCACTTGCCTTACCTTCACCAACAAAATACTTCGGGTGAGGAGCTTTACGGCTACCAGTAACGACCTCTAACGCTTCGACGCCAGCTGAAGAGACCAGGGATTCAAACTCATCCAGATCTTCTTTATTTTTGTCTTGCGTAAAATAGATGTGTACCAGCACCGCCTGCTCACCGGCATCATAACGGTCAAACAAGCGTATAACCTCTTAAAAAAGACCAGCGGGGAACCCAGCATCCCTGGTTCCCCGGCTTGGAAAAACAACGTTAGCCTTATTCGGCGTCTTCGTTGTCTTGTTGTGGCGCAGAACCTTGCGCACTTCCACCATGGTGGTAGCTGCCAGAACCGCTAGTACCGGTGTTATTGCTGTGATGAGATACCGGACGAGACGGAACAACAGTTGAAATCGCGTGCTTATAGACCATCTGGCTAACCGTGTTTTTCAACAGGATCACAAACTGATCAAAAGACTCAATCTGACCTTGCAGCTTAATACCATTCACCAAATAAATAGAAACTGGAACACGTTCGCGACGCAGTGCGTTCAAGAACGGATCTTGTAATGATTGCCCCTTAGCCATTCTATCTTTTCCTTATATGCTTGTTGTTTGTAACTCAAGAACCCTGAGGCTCTGAAAAACTGCGTAAGATACTGCGCACCATAACGATTCAATTGTACACATTCATTGATGCTTCGCACTAACTACCTGTACTACTTCGTTGTAAGACTGAGACGGATTATCACTGTCTAACCAGTGAACCCCTTCCCAACCTCGCAACCAGGTCATCTGTCGCTTAGCCAATTGTCTCGTCGCGCAAATACCACGATAAACCATTTCATCATGTGAAATTTCACCCGCCAGATAAGACCACATCTGTCGGTAACCCACACAACGAATGGAAGGCATGTCCGTATGCAAATCACCACGGGCAAAAAGAGCCCGTACTTCAGCTTCAAATCCGGAAGCTAACATCTGATGAAAACGCTGCTCAATTCTTTGATGGAGCAGTTCACGGCTCGCCGGGGCGATGGCGAACTGATGCACCTGGTAAGGCAGAGCTTCTCCTGACGTTTGTGTCAGTTCCGTTAAAGTTTTACCCGAAATGAAAAAAACTTCCAGTGCTCGGGAAAGCCTTTGTGGATCATTTGGATGAATACGAGCAGCGGCTACCGGATCAACCTGTGCCAGCTCACGATGCAACGCATCCCATCCTTGCTCTGCCGCCTGTTTTTCTATCCGCTCCCTAACGTGTGGATCGGCGGATGGCAACGGCGATAAACCTTCTAACAATGCCTTGAAGTAGAGCATCGTTCCCCCTACTAACAAGGGGATACGTCCGCTCGCGGTAATTTCCGCCATTTCAGCCAGCGCATCACGCCGGAAATCTGCGGCGGAATAAGACAGTGCCGGATCGAGAATATCAAGTAACCGATGCGGAGCCTGGGCTTGTTCTTGTGCCGTTGGCTTCGCTGTACCGATGTCCATCCCTTGATAGATAAGGGCCGAATCGACGCTTATCAACTCTACCGGCAACGTTTTACGCAAATTAATGGCTAACGCTGTCTTACCTGAGGCCGTCGGCCCCATCAGAAAAATTGCCTGTGGCAGGTTTTGCTTAACTTCAGTCATGTTTCAGGGCGTTCATCGCCAATTGTAAATCAACAGGTTGTAACAAACCGCCAGGTGGTGATTTCACCAGCTGCGGACAAAGGCGCTCCACATCAGCGAGCAGGGCAATAGCCTGCGCCTGGTTCCATTGCTCATGAGAGCCGTCCATTTGACGAGCAAACCATTGAGCAATCTGTGTTGCGTTAACCTCTGTCTGTTGCGCCAGGTATCCTGGCAGTTCGTGAATCAAGATTTGTAAATTTTGTTTACGCAAAGGTAAAGGTACCGTGCGAATTGTTATTTGACGCGACTCCACAACAAATTCGATGCCCATTTCCAGCAAAAGCGGCTGATTTTTCACCAAAACGTCCTGCTCTTCTTTGGTGACTTTTAAACGAACAGGGATCAGTAATGGTTGAGCTCGCGCACCTTCACTACCAGGTACGAGCTGCGCCATTCTCAACCAGCGCGCAGCGACGCTCAGTGAGAGCAGCATCAATTTGCCATCGCGTTCCAATAGGGCGACATCCGGCGCAAGAACCATCAGCACGCGGCCAAAACTCTGCGCATGTGCATCTAACACGTCGAATACTTCAGGCTCAGCAACACGATTTTCCACCGCAGGTGCAGGCGTATTCAGTAATTCGCGGTACAACGCGCCTTCTTTCTTTTGAAAACCCGGTGCCGCGTGGGGCCACAACGGTGCACTTTTATTCGTGCTACCGCCACTATCCCCAGTGAAATTTTGCCCAGAACTGCGAGGTGCAGTTTCACGATATGGCGCTTCGCGATGTGCCGTCGCAGGAGTCGGCGTCGTAAATTGATTACGCCCCGACGCCACGCGGTTTTCGGGTTCCCAGCGCGGCTGCGGAACTTCGGCTGATTCCTCCAGCGGCAGACGATTTTCGCTCTGCTGCTGTAAGACGCTCAGCACCCCCTGGTAGATAAAATCATGCACCAGGCGCGACTGATGAAAACGAACTTCATGCTTAGCCGGATGTACATTCACATCCACTTGATGGGGGTCAATTTCAAGATATAGCACAAACGCAGGTTGCTGAAGGGCCCCAAGTTTATCTTCACAGGCCTGGCGAATCGCATGGTTGATCAGGCGATCGCGCATCATACGTCCGTTCACATAGCAGTATTGGATTTCAGCTAATGCAGGCGTCGTCGCTGACGGTTCAGCCACCCAGCCTCGCAGCGCCAAATCACCATGCTGCCATTCGATGGCCAACGCGTGTTCGAGAAACGCGGTACCACAAATCGCCCCAAGGCGTCGCTCACGTGGTGCGCCTTCCGCGACTGCACGATATTGGCGTATCACTTTGCCGTTATGCGTGAGATTAATCGACACATCAAACCGCGCCAGCGCAATACGTCTGACGATCTCATCAATGTGGTTAAATTCGGTTTTCTCGGTGCGCATAAATTTGCGACGTGCTGGCGTGTTGTAGAACAGGTCCAGCACTTCGAGCGTAGTTCCAACCGGATGCGCGGCGGGTTTCACCGTCACAGCTTGCTCGCGTCCTTCGGCATAGGCCTGCCACGCCTCGCTTTGTTCAGCGGTTCGAGACGTTAGCGTCAGCCGTGCAACCGAGCTAATACTCGCTAGCGCTTCGCCGCGAAAACCGAGGCTAATAATGGCCTCCAGGTCATCAAGTGTGGCGATTTTACTGGTGGCATGACGAGCCAGCGCCAATGCCAGCTCGTCTTTTTTAATACCGCAGCCATTGTCACGGATGCGAATAAGCTTGGCGCCACCGCGTTCGATATCAATATCAATCCGCGTCGCGCCTGCATCAAGGCTGTTCTCAACCAACTCTTTCACCACCGACGCGGGGCGCTCTACCACTTCGCCAGCAGCAATCTGGTTGGCAAGTTGCGGCGGCAAAACCTGAATCGGCATGAAATATCCTTATTGAGTAATCGCGACCTGATCAATACCCACGCCAGAGCGTGCGGTCTGAGAAGATTCAGGGGCAGATTGTAACGGATGCGTCTGGAAATAATCCCTTAACCCTTGATAAATAGCCTGGGCAATTTTTTGCTGATAGTCATCGCTATCCAGCAGACGCTCTTCCGAGTTATTACTGATAAACCCGGTTTCCACCAGCACAGAAGGAATATCAGGGGAACGCAATACCCCGAGGCTCGCATGTTCAGGACGACGTTTATGTAACGATCCTACTCGCTGCATCTGCGACAGCACTTTGGTTGCCACATCATACCCGACACGCTGCGAATGGCCGAATTGCAAATCCAGTACCGCCTGGCTGAGATAAGGGTCAGCCTGGCTGTTGGCCAGTACGTCACCCGCACCGCCGAGTAGCTCAGATTGTTTTTCGTGTTGCTCGAGCCAACCCGCCATTTCGCTATTCGCACGCCGATTTGATAGCACCCAGACTGAAGCCCCGGTTGCATCACGATTAGGTGCGGCATCAGCATGAATCGAAACCAGAATATTGGCGTTCTGCTTACGAGCAACATCCGAGCGCCCCATTACCGAAATGAAATAGTCTCCATCGCGGGTCAGCACGCCTTTAAACATAGGGTCGTCATTAAGCAGTGAGCGAAGTTTACGCGCAATCGAGATGGTGACATTTTTCTCTTTGGTGCCACCAGGCCCAATTGCGCCAGGATCTTGACCACCATGCCCGGCATCAATAGCGACTACGACAGCATCAGATTGGGTGCTGACACGCTTAGGGTGTTCTGTACGTGCGGGGTGCATCGCAGTATTCGAACTTATTGCGCCAGTAACGGTTTGTGAATTAAAGGGATTTTTTGCTGGTTCCGTTGAGCGGGTAACCGCTGGCACTTCAACGCGTTTGGCCACGACTGGCGGCGGAGGTGGCGGTGGAGGAACATCAGCATTGATGGTGAACACCACTGTGTAATTAGCACCATTTTGCTGTTTCACGGCGCGCGTTTTACCCGCCTCGGTGAGATCAACAACAAGACGCAGGGAATCGCTATCTTTCGGTTGCCCCGAACGGATGCTTTTCACCAGGTTATTACCACTGAATAGCAATGGCAGACCTTTGATCACACCGGTTTGTTTGATGTCCAGAGCAACGCTTTTCTTATCATCCTGAGAAAATGCATATTCAGGATCGCCAATAAAACTGAACGTGATTCTGGCCTGAGAATCACCGTTTGATACCTGAATATCTGCCAAATTTGCGGCGCTGACCTGTGACGTCAACACCAGTATACACACAGCCATCAACCAACTTTTTACGCGATAGATCATCCCGTCATCCTTGTTATTTGGCTAACCGCGCCAGTAACGACTCACCAGATGAGGAAACTGCTTTCAGACACGCTTCGCGCCCGTCAGCCTGGTAACTTAGGTGGATTTCGACATCCGGTTCTGGAAGCACACCCTGACCTTTTTGCGGCCACTCCACCAGACTGATAGCGTCATTAGTGAAATAGTCACGAATTCCCATAAACTCGAGTTCTTCTGGATCGGCAAGTCGGTACAGATCAAAGTGATACACCATTAATTCGCCGAGCGTGTAAGGCTCCACCAATGTATATGTTGGGCTTTTAACGTTCCCTTTATGGCCTAGCGCTTGCACAAAACCGCGGCTGAATGTGGTTTTCCCCGCGCCCAGGTCACCATACAAATGAATGACGGTAGCACCGACACAGGCTTTAGCCAGACAGGCGCCTAACGCTAATGTCGCGTCTTCATCAGGTAATGCGATAACTCGATTAATCATTTTCTTTGCTATTCAAATCCGGGTTAACAAAAGGGTAAAGCATCGTTAATAAGTCGCTTGCTAACATGCCACGTGTACCGTAGCGATGGGCCAACATGTCAGCAGCGGCTCCATGAGCAACGCATCCAGCGCAAGCTGCATCATACGGGGTTAGCTTCTGTGCCAGCAATGCTCCGATAATTCCGGATAGCACATCCCCCATTCCACCACTGCCCATTCCAGCATTGCCCACATCAATGATTGCGCATT
The DNA here is from genome assembly GCF_014189855.1 of Buttiauxella sp. A111. Classification (GTDB taxonomy): domain Bacteria; phylum Pseudomonadota; class Gammaproteobacteria; order Enterobacterales; family Enterobacteriaceae; genus Buttiauxella; species Buttiauxella selenatireducens. The sequence continues at coordinate 207,954 of NZ_BJFN01000006.1, read as the reverse complement.
CACCGTGTTGGCTGGCAACAACCGTACCGGCACCTTTTAAGACCACAATTCCGCCATAACGTTTTACCAGGCGGTCAGCTGAAAGTAAGCGGTCACTCTCAATTTGAGATATTGAGCAATTTAATAACCGGGCAGCTTCGCCAGGATGCGGCGTAATCACGCGATTCTGACGTTTATCGGGATTGATTGCCAGAAGGTTCAACGCATCGGCATCCCAGAGCATCGGTTTGCGGCTGTTCTCTACTTTTTGCAGGGCTTTTTTTCCCCATTCTTGTAATCCTAAACCTGGCCCAATGACCACGACATCTGCCCATTCAAGGCATTCATCCAGTGAATGTGGTGTCAGTTCCTGGACCATTAATTCAGGACGTGCCGTCAGCAATGGAGCGACGTTCTCAAGGCGAGTCAACACCTTGACCAGGCCAGCTCCTGCACGTAATGCGGCCTCACCCGTCATGCGAATCGCGCCCGCCGTTCCGTGGTCGCCACCAATAATCACCAGACGCCCGTTACTACCTTTGTGCGATGTCGGTTTTCTTGGGTGCAGCCAGCCGGATAATTGCGCGCTATCCACGCGAGAAATTGGCGCGGTCTGTCCGCTCAACCACTCTTCAAGTCCGAGTGCATTGAAATGCAGCGTTCCCACGACATCACGCGCTTTTCCAGTCAGTAAACCAGGTTTGAGGGTAATAAACGTAAGGGTATGTGACGCGTGTATCACCGCACCGGGTGTTTCGCCTGTTTCTGCAAGCAAACCGGAAGGAATATCAAGCGCTATGACGGGCGCTGAACACTGATTACACTTTTCGATAAGCTGTGCGGCAGCTTCGCGCGGGGCACTATTCAGACCGATTCCCATCACGCCATCAATGACAAGGTCGATATCATCAGCCCAGAGATGTTCAGCTGCATGTATGACGCCCGCAGCATTCAGCCAGGCTTCCCGCGCAGTGGCGGCTTCTTCTGGCAATGCTTTATCACTTTCTAGCGCCAACAATGTCACACGGATCCCGGCAGCCTGAGCGAGGCGAGCCACCACGTATCCATCACCGCCGTTATTCCCATGCCCGCATACCACGAGCCAATGCTGACTCTGTGGATAGAGTTCGCGAGCCAGATTAAACGCCGCCGCTCCCGCTCGCTGCATCAATTCATACAGCGTTAATCCTAAGTCATCTGCTGCCTGCTTTTCCGCTGTACGTAGCCAGTCTGCTGACCAGACTGAGTGTGGTATACTTTTAGCGGTTATTTTTAGGCTCAGGTCCGTCATGTCACAGCCCCTCGATCTCAATCAATTAGCGCAAAATATTAAACAGTGGGGAATCGAACTCGGCTTCCAGCAAGTGGGGATAACCGATACCGATCTCACCGCCAGTGAGCCCGCGCTTCAGTTGTGGCTGGATAAACAATACCACGGCGAGATGGACTGGATGGCTCGTCACGGCATGATGCGTGCCCGACCTCACGAATTGCTCCCCGGTACATTACGTGTGATTAGCGTGAGGATGAACTATCTTCCAGCTAATGCCGCGTTTGCATCAACGCTCAAAAACCCCAAAATTGGCTATATCAGCCGTTATGCCCTGGGACGCGATTACCACAAACTGCTGCGTAATCGGCTCAAAAAACTGGGTGAAATGATCCAGTCACACTGTTCCACGCTGAATTTTAGACCTTTTGTGGATTCAGCGCCGCTTCTTGAGCGCCCTCTGGCTGAAAAGGCCGGTTTGGGTTGGACAGGTAAGCACTCACTTATCCTAAATCAAGAAGCAGGCTCGTTCTTTTTCCTGGGGGAATTGTTGGTCGACATTCCTCTTCCTGTTGATGAAGCAATCGAGGAAAAGTGCGGGCGCTGCGTGGCCTGCATGACAATTTGCCCTACCGGCGCAATTGTTGAGCCTTACACCGTGGACGCCAGGCGTTGTATCTCTTACCTGACCATTGAACTGGAAGGGGCAATTCCAGAAGAGTTCAGACCGTTAATAGGTAACCGCATCTATGGTTGTGACGATTGCCAGCTGATTTGCCCGTGGAACCGTTTTTCGCAATTAACCGTAGAAGACGATTTTAGCCCGCGCCGCGCGTTGCATGCACCGCCACTCGTTGAGCTATTTGGCTGGAGTGAAGATTACTTCCTCCGCGTGACGGAAGGTTCAGCGATTCGACGGATTGGACATTTGCGCTGGCTGCGAAATATTGCTGTGGCGATGGGCAATGCACCCTGGGACGAAACAATGTTGGAAGCGTTACAACAGCGAAAAGGTGAGCACCCACTTCTTGATGAACACATTGACTGGGCGATTGCGCAACAATTAACCAAGCGAAGCGCGGATGCTACGGAAGTCCAGCTACCGCAAAAACAGCGTCTGGTCCGCGTCATTGAAAAGGGGTTAAAACGTGATGCGTGACATGTCCACAGGATGTGAATAAAAATTAGAACACCTTATGGCGTAAAAAGAAAAAAAACGTCAAGCGATAGAGTTAACATTTCTAATTATTTAAAACATGATAAAAATCAATAGTTTAAAATATTCATGTAAAAGTTAAGAAATAATTAGCAATCTAAGAGAAAGGAAGCGAGCTGTGGATAACTCTGTTTACAACAATTTATCAGGAACGTAAAAACCACCACCGACGCTGCTTAGCGTTGTGGATAATTTGTACTGGAGATAAGAATTTGGAGCGGGAAACGAGACTCGAACTCGCGACCCCGACCTTGGCAAGGTCGTGCTCTACCAACTGAGCTATTCCCGCTTGGGTGGTGCTGGCTTTTAAAAGCCAAATCAAATTTTGGAGCGGGAAACGAGACTCGAACTCGCGACCCCGACCTTGGCAAGGTCGTGCTCTACCAACTGAGCTATTCCCGCATATTCTTCGTCTTTTAAGCTGATGCTTAAAAGCCATCGAATTTGGTGGTACTGCTGTAATCAAATTTGGAGCGGGAAACGAGACTCGAACTCGCGACCCCGACCTTGGCAAGGTCGTGCTCTACCAACTGAGCTATTCCCGCTCTGTGTAACGCTGCAAATTCTGCATCGGTACGGGAGGCGCATTATACGAGAAATCGTTTTAGTCGCAAGCCCCTCAAACCACTTTTTTCAAAAATTATGTTCAAGTGGTTACTTAACCAACAAGATGATTACTTTATCAACGAAGGAGGCGAAATGCCTCCTTCCGTAAGCTTTAAAGCTTAATAAAATTCTCACGGTAGAATGCTAACTCTGCCACCGACTCGCGAATATCGTCCATTGCCTGATGAGTGCCCTGCTTTTTGAAATCAGCCAAAATTTCAGGTTTCCAACGACGAGCCAGCTCTTTTAGCGTGCTGACATCCAGATAACGGTAGTGGAAGTACTCTTCCAGCTCAGGCATGTACTTAAACAGGAAACGGCGATCCTGGCCTATGCTATTACCACAAATTGGTGAGCTATTTGCCGGAACCCACTGTTTCAGGAACTCAAGCGTTGCCAGTTCCGCCGCACGGTCATCCATTGTACTGGCTTTAACACGCTCAACCAGGCCGCTGCCGGTATGGGTACGCACATTCCAGTCATCCATCAGTGCCAACTGCTCATCAGACTGATGAACAGCGATAGTTGGCCCTTCGGCGAGGATATTCAAATTGGCATCAGTAACCAGAGTGGCAATTTCAATTATGCGATCCCGCTCGGGGTCCAGGCCGGTCATTTCTAAATCAATCCAAATGAGATTGTTTTCATTTCCACTCATGCTATTTTCCACCCTTCTTGTGCGTAGCCCACCTTTGTCGATGGGTTAATTCGTATAAAATAGTGTGTATCATAGAGGTTTTGCCCATCACGGGCGACCAGGAGCCAGTAAGATTGAGCAAAAATAAACTCTCCAAAGGACAGCAGCGCCGGGTTAGTGCAAACCACCAGCGTCGGCTTAAACAGACTGTGGAGAAAGCCGATCCTGACGACTCTCAGTTTGGCGAGCCGCGCGATGGTCGCGTAATCAGCCGCTTCGGCCAACATGCCGATGTTGAATCTCCCGGTGGTGACATTCACCGCTGCAATATTCGTCGCACCATCCGTTCGCTGGTAACCGGCGATAACGTGGTCTGGCGTCCAGCGAAAGAAGCTGCGACAGGTGTCACAATCAAAGGCATCGTTGATGCAGTACACGAACGCAAAACCGTTCTGACACGCCCTGATTTCTATGATGGCGTAAAACCGATTGCCGCCAACATCGACCAAATCATCGTTGTTTCCGCAATCTTGCCTGAGCTGTCACTGAATATTATTGACCGTTATCTGGTCGCGTGCGAAACCCTCGACGTTGAACCGCTGCTGGTGCTGAACAAAACCGATCTGCTCGACGAAGAAGGCCTGAAGTTCGTCAACGAACAAATGGATATCTACCGCCGCATTGGTTATCGCGTGCTGTTGGTTTCCAGCCACAAAGTAGAAGGCCTGAAAGAGCTGGAAGAAGCGCTGATTGGGCGCGTCAGTATTTTTGCCGGGCAATCGGGCGTGGGTAAATCCAGCCTGCTGAATAACCTGCTTGGTTTTAAAGAAGTCCAGATTCTGGTCAATGACGTTTCTGACAACTCCGGTTTGGGTCAGCACACAACCACAGCTTCGCGTCTGTATCATTTCCCAGGCGGCGGCGATGTTATCGACTCCCCAGGCGTGCGTGAATTTGGCTTGTGGCACTTAGAGCCGGACCAGGTGACCCATGGATTCACTGAATTCCATGACTATTTAGGCCATTGCAAATACCGTGACTGCAGCCACACCAACGACCCAGGCTGCGCACTGCGCGAGGCCGTGGAACGTGGGGAAATAGCCGAAACGCGTTTCGAAAACTACCATCGCATACTGGAAAGCATGTCCGAGGTAAAATCGCGTAAAACCTTTTCCGATACTGACCGCTGACAATTAAGCTGGGCATCGCTAGAATCGCGCTCCATTTTTCTTTTTGTGTACGCATATATCTCTATGCCCAATGTATTTTGAGTTGCAGGAAGGCGGCAAGAGAACGAGGCCCGATGAGCTTACATAAGTAAGTGATTCGGGCGAGCGAACGTAGCCAACACGCCTGCGGCTTGAAAGACGACGGGCATTAGCCAGGAGGCTATCTTGTTAGATAAATTTAAACTTTCACTCCAATACATTCTGCCTAAACTTTGGCTAACTCGCCTGGCAGGCTGGGGTGCAAGCAAACGAGCTGGCTGGTTGACCAAACTGGTTATCGACCTGTTCGTCAAATACTACAAAGTCGACATGAAGGAAGCACAGAAGCCGGACACCGCCAGCTATCGCACCTTCAATGAATTCTTCGTACGCCCGCTGCGTGACGATGTTCGTCCTGTGAATACCGATCCGAATGTACTGGTGATGCCAGCAGACGGCGTTATCAGCCAGTTAGGCCCAATCGAAGAAGACAAAATCTTGCAGGCAAAAGGCCACAACTACAGCCTTGAAGCCCTGCTTGCGGGTAATTACTTAATGGCAGATTTGTTCCGTAACGGCAGCTTCGTTACGACGTATCTGTCACCGCGCGACTACCACCGCGTTCACATGCCGTGTAACGGTATTTTGCGCGAAATGATTTACGTGCCGGGCGACCTGTTCTCCGTAAACCATTTAACGGCGCAAAACGTACCGAATCTGTTTGCTCGTAACGAGCGCGTTATCTGCCTGTTCGACACAGAGTTTGGCCCGATGGCGCAGATTCTGGTGGGTGCCACCATTGTTGGCAGCATCGAAACCGTTTGGGCTGGGACGATCACTCCACCGCGTGAAGGCGTTATTAAACGTTGGACATGGCCTGCGGGTGAAAGCGAAGGTTCTGTGGCCCTGTTAAAAGGCCAGGAAATGGGTCGCTTTAAACTGGGTTCGACGGTCATTAACTTGTTCGCCCCAGGTAAAGTGAATCTGGTCGAGCAGTTACAAAACCTGTCAGCCACGAAGATTGGTGAGCCGCTGGCTATTTCCACCGAATTCAGAAACGAACCAGAAGTGCCAGTGAGCGAAATCCCTGAAGCAGAAATTGCAGCGGAAACGGAAACCAGCCCACCGCCAGAAAACAAGCCAGACGTTTAACTCGTTATCCTCAGCCCTCATAACGAGGGCTGTTTCACCTATAGGAACCGACGTGCCGTGCGCCTGATAATCACATTTCTGATCGGTTTGTGCCTTAGCTCACCGCTGTACGCCGCAACGGCCCCTGACGCCAGGCAAATCTCCCAGGAACTTGAACAAGCTAAGTCTGCAAAAGACAAACCAGGTAACGCTGAAATCGTGGAAGCGCTTCAGGCTGCCCTCAATTCGCTTGATGAACGCAAAGTCTCCCTGGAACGAGCCACTCAATATCAGCAAGTCATAGATAATTTCCCCAAGCTCTCTGACACCTTACGCCGACAGATCAACAACCTGAGCGATGAACCGCAAAAAGTGCCGGAAGGCATGTCGACCGATGCGCTGAATCAGGAAATCCTGCAAGTAAGCAGCCAGTTGCTGGATAAAAGCCGCCTTGCGCAGCAAGAGCAGGAACGTACTCGCGAAATCACTGATTCACTCAGCCAACTCCCGCAGCAGCAAACCGATGCGCGCCGTCAGTTAAACGACGTTGAACGCCGGATTGGAACCCTGCCGGCCACCAGCACACCGTTAGCACAGGCGCAAAGTTTCTCTTTGCAGGCCGAATCCGTGCGCCTTAAAGCGCTAGTCGATGAACTGGAGCTGGCGCAACTGTCAGCCAGTAACCGCCAGGAACTCGCGCGCCTGAGGGCAGAACTGGCTCAAAAACAGAGCACGCAGTTGGATGCTTATCTTCAGGCATTGCGTAACCAACTTAATAACCAGCGCCAGCGTGAAGCTGAAAAAGCCCTGGAAAGTACCGAATTGCTGGCAGAAAGCAGCGCAAACCTGCCCGCAGATATTGTTGAGCAGTTTAAAAATAACCGCGAATTATCCCAGGCGCTGAACCAACAAGCTCAGCGTATGGATTTAGTGGCGTCTCAACAGCGCCAGGCATCCAGCCAGACGTTGCAAGTTCGTCAGGCACTGAACACGCTACGCGAGCAGTCACAATGGCTTGGCGTTTCGAACGTTCTGGGCGAAGCATTACGTGCGCAGGTTGCTCGTTTGCCTGAAATGCCAAAACCCCAGCAGGTGGATACCGAACTCGGCCAATTGCGCGTTCAACGCCTGCATTACGAAGACCTGCTAAACAAGCAGCAGCAATTACGCCAGATTCGGCAAGCTGATGGCAAGGAGCTCACCAGCGAGCAAAATCGTATCCTGGAAGCGCAACTGCGTACCCAGCGCGAACTGCTCAATTCCCTGCTGCAAGGCGGCGATAACCTGATTCTCGAACTGACCAAACTGAAAGTGGCGAACAGCCAGCTTGAAGATGCGTTAAAAGAGGTGAACGAGGCGACCCACCGTTACCTGTTCTGGACCTCGGATGTCAGCCCGATAGGTATCACCTGGCCGGTTGAGATCGTGCAGGATTTACGCCGCCTGGTGTCGATGGATACATTCAGCCAGCTCGGCAGCGCTACCATCATGATGCTGACCAGTAAGGAAACCCTGCTGCCGTTGTTCGGCGCATTAATACTGGTGGGCTTCAGTATCAGCTCACGCCGCCATTTCACAGCCTTCCTTGAACGATCCAGTGCAAAGGTTGGCAAGGTCACTCAGGATCATTTCAGCTTAACGTTGCGGACGGTGTTCTGGTCAATTCTTGTGGCGCTGCCTTTGCCGGTGCTGTGGGCAACACTCGGGTTCGGACTGCAAGCCGGTTGGCCGTACCCCCTGGCGGTGGCGATAGGTGATGGCGTGACAGCGACAGTTCCACTGCTGTGGGCTGTGATGATTTGTGCGACGTTCGCCCGTCCGAATGGCTTGTTCATTGTGCATTTTGGCTGGCCTCAGCACCGCGTGGCTCGCGCCATGCGTTACTACATGCTGAGTATCTGCCTGATCGTGCCACTGATTATGGCATTGATTATGTTTGATAATCTCAACGACCGAGAGTTCTCCGACTCGCTTGGACGGCTGTGCTTTATTTTAATTTGCGGCGCGATGGCGCTCGTGACTTTAAGCCTGAAACGCGCCGGTATTCCGCTGTATCTGGATAAACAAGGTAATAGCGAAAACATTGCGAACACGATGCTGTGGAACCTGCTACTTGCGGCCCCGTTAATTGCCATTCTGGCAGCGGCTGTCGGCTACCTGGCCACTGCGCAAGCGTTGCTCGCAAGGCTAGAAACGTCCGTCGCTATCTGGTTCCTGTTGCTGGTTGTTTACCATATCTTCCGCCGTTGGATGCTCATCCAGCGCCGCCGTCTGGCATTTGACCGTGCCAAACATCGCCGCGCGGAAATCCTTGCTCAACGTGCCCGTGGCGAAGAAGAACCCGCACATGCCCACAGCACTGAAGGTTCGGCGGAAGCCATCGAGGAGCCGGAAATCGATCTGGATACCATCAGCGTACAATCCTTGCGTCTGGTGCGTTCGATTCTGATGTTGATTGCGCTGTTGTCGGTCATTGTATTGTGGTCAGAAATACATTCCGCCTTTGGCTTCCTTGAGAACATCACGTTGTGGGATGTGACCTCAACGGTACAAGGTGTGGAAAGCCTTGAACCGATTACGCTCGGTGCCGTGCTGATTGCTATTCTGGTGCTGATTATCACCATGCAACTGGTGCGTAATCTGCCTGCGCTGCTCGAGCTCGCGCTGCTTCAGCATCTGGATTTAGCACCGGGCACAGGTTACGCCATTACCACCGTGACCAAATACCTGCTGTTGCTGGTCGGGACGTTGGTGGGCTTCTCAATGATTGGTATTGAGTGGTCGAAGTTGCAGTGGCTCGTCGCCGCTCTGGGTGTGGGTTTAGGTTTTGGTTTGCAGGAGATTTTCGCCAACTTTATCTCTGGCCTGATCATCCTGTTTGAAAAGCCGATTCGTATTGGCGATACCGTAACAATCCGCGATCTCACCGGTAGCGTCACCAAAATCAACACCCGAGCGACCACGATCAGCGACTGGGACCGCAAAGAGATAATCGTCCCTAACAAGGCTTTTATCACCGAGCAGTTTATCAACTGGTCACTCTCGGACTCCGTCACGCGTGTGGTGTTAACGGTCCCGGCACCTTCCGATGCTAACAGCGAAGAAGTAACGAAGGTGCTGTTGCAAGCGGCAGAGCGTTGTTCACTGGTGATTGATAACCCAGCGCCAGAAGCATTCCTGGTGGATTTACAGGCCGGTATTCAAATCTTTGAACTGCGTATTTACGCCGCAGAGATGAACCACCGTATGCCGCTGCGCCACGAGATTCATCAGCTGATTCTGCAAGGGTTCCGCGAACACGGTATCGAACTGCCGTTCCCTCCATTCCAGATGCGTCTGGATAGTTTGGGCGGGCAACGTAGTAGTAAGACGCTGACATCGTCAGGTAAAGCGGGCAGAACGCCGGGGAGTTTGTAAACGTTCCCCCCTCATCCCGGCCTTCTCCCCAGGGAGAAGGAGAAAACCGTACACCCTCTATTTCAGGGGAGAAGGGGAAAACTGTAAATCCCCTCTCCCTCAGGGAGAGGGCCAGGGTGAGGGTTGTTCTATGCCCGGTCTACCGGGAACGCTAACACGTCAGCCAGTCTTTCAGCCTTCAACGCCAGCATAATCAAACGATCCACACCTAACGCCACGCCTGAACAATCCGGCAATCCGGCTTTCAACGCTTCCAGCAAATTCACATCTATTGGCTGTTGCGGTAAACCGCGAGCGGCACGTTTACGGTTATCCTGCTCGAAACGTTGTTGCTGTTCACGCGCGTCCGTTAATTCGTGGAAACCATTCGCCAGTTCAATGCCTCGGAAATAAACCTCAAAGCGCTCGGCTACGCGGTGATCTTCGGTGCTGATCTGCGCCAGTGCGGCCTGGCTTGCCGGGAAGTGGTAAACAAACGTCGGCTTGTCTTTACCAATGTGCGGCTCTACACCCATGCTGAAAAGCAATTGCAGCAATGTGTCGCGGTCTTCTTCCTGATCGGCAATATTGCTCAAATCAAGTTTCGCTGCCGCTTCGCGCAGTTGGTTTTTGTCCGCAGAAAGCGGATCAATCTCCAGGTGGCGCTGGAATGCTTGCTGATAAGAAAGAGTCTCGGCAGCATCGGTTTCCAGAACTAGTTGCAACAAATCATCAACTTCGTTCATCAGACGATACATATCGTAGTGCGGGCGGTACCACTCCAACATGGTGAATTCTGGATTATGGTGGCGACCCATCTCTTCGTTACGGAAGCTACGGCACAGCTGGAATACCGGGCCAACGCCCGCCGCCAGTAGGCGTTTCATGTGATATTCCGGGCTGGTCATCAGGTACAAATTGACGCCCTGAGCGTGGCCTGGGCCAACAAAACGGGTTTCAAACGGGAACAGATTGATGTCCGTTACCGTAGCCTGGCTCATGCAGGGTGTTTCCACCTCCAGTACACCGCGGTCGGCAAAAAAACGCCGAATAACCGCCATGATCGCGGCGCGTTTCAACAGGTTGGGGATGGATGCGCTCGGCTGCCAGGTGGCCGTTTCGCTCATGTGGATGTCTCCGTATTCAAACAAGGCGGAGAAGTCTACTCGCAACGTATTAGGGAGACAAATTTTGCGCAGTAATTTTTCATCGCCAGCCGCACCGATCTGGCGGTACTAATTTGAATTTCGTGACATAACTCATCACCAAAATTAATTAATTGCTGCACTGAACAGCAAAAAAATCGAACACGTCAAATTTCCATAGTAAGCCTACGGCTATAATCCGCTACCTACAAAGGAGCAGGGATAACCCTTTCGCTATAGCTAGCGCCGTATCGGTGAACTACCTTTGGTTAAATCAGCTAAGCGGAATAACTAAAATCTGGAGGAATGTCGTGCAAACCTTTCAAGCCGATCTCGCCATAATAGGCGCTGGCGGAGCGGGCTTACGAGCTGCCATCGCGGCAGCACAAGCCAATCCACAAGCCAAAATTGCTCTGATCTCCAAAGTCTACCCGATGCGTAGCCACACCGTGGCCGCCGAAGGGGGTTCTGCCGCCGTTGCGCAGGATCACGACAGTTTCGAATACCATTTTAATGACACCGTTGCTGGTGGTGACTGGTTGTGTGAGCAGGATGTGGTCGACTACTTCGTCCACCACTGCCCAACTGAAATGACTCAACTTGAGCAATGGGGTTGCCCGTGGAGCCGTCGCCCGGACGGTTCAGTCAACGTGCGTCGCTTTGGGGGCATGAAGATTGAGCGCACCTGGTTTGCCGCGGATAAAACCGGCTTCCACATGCTCCACACCCTGTTCCAGACTTCATTGCAGTTCCCGCAAATCCAACGTTTTGACGAGCATTTCGTGCTCGATATTCTGGTTGATGACGGGGCAGCACGTGGCCTGGTCGCCATGAATATGATGGAAGGTACGCTGGTGCAGATCCGCGCAAATGCTGTGGTGATGGCAACCGGCGGTGCGGGTCGTGTTTACCGCTACAACACCAACGGCGGCATCGTGACCGGCGATGGTATGGGTATGGCGTTAAGCCACGGCGTACCGCTACGTGATATGGAATTCGTGCAATATCACCCTACTGGCCTGCCAGGTTCCGGCATTCTGATGACGGAAGGCTGCCGTGGTGAAGGCGGTATTCTGGTCAACAAAGATGGCTATCGCTATCTGCAAGATTACGGCATGGGGCCTGAAACTCCGCTGGGCGAGCCACGTAACAAATACATGGAACTCGGTCCGCGCGATAAAGTTTCTCAAGCTTTCTGGCACGAATGGCGTGCTGGCCGCACCGTTCCAACGCCACGCGGCGATGTGGTTTATCTCGACCTGCGTCACCTGGGTGAGAAAAAACTCCTCGAACGTCTGCCATTCATCTGTGAGCTGTCAAAAGCCTATGTCGGCGTAGACCCGGTAAAAGAACCGATTCCGGTTCGTCCTACCGCGCACTACACCATGGGGGGTATCGAAACGGATAGCCAATGTGAAAGCCGTATCAAAGGGCTGTTTGCCGTTGGCGAATGCTCTTCAGTTGGCTTGCACGGGGCAAACCGTCTGGGTTCTAACTCCCTTGCTGAGCTGGTTGTATTTGGCCGTATGGCGGGTGAAAGTGCGATGCGTCGTGCGAACGAAGCGCAACCTGCTAATGATGCCGCGCTGAATGCACAAGCCGCTGACGTAGAAACGCGTCTGAAGAAGTTGGTTAATCAGGAAGGTACTGAAAACTGGTCGAAGATCCGCGATGAAATGGGTCTGTCGATGGAAGAAGGTTGCGGTATTTATCGCACTCCAGAACTGATGCAGAAAACTATCGATAAGCTGGCTGAGCTGCAAGATCGCTTCAAACGCGTGCGCATCACTGACACCTCCAGCGTGTTTAATACCGATTTGCTCTACACCATCGAGTTGGGCCACGGCCTGAATGTGGCGGAATGTATGGCGCACTCGGCGATGGCACGTAAAGAGTCTCGTGGGGCACACCAGCGCTTAGACGAAGGTTGTACCGAGCGTGATGACGTGAATTTCCTGAAACATACTCTCGCATTCCGTGACGCAAATGGAACCACGCGCCTGGAATACAGCGATGTGAAAATCACGACTTTGCCACCGGCTAAACGCGTCTACGGTGCGGAAGCAGAAGCGGCCGATAAGAAGAAGGAGACGTCGAATGGCTGATGCGATGAAAACTCTGAAGATTGAAATTGTGCGCTACAACCCGGAAACGGATAGCAAGCCGCACAGCGAAATGTATGAAGTGCCTTATGACGAGCAAACCTCGTTGCTTGATGCGCTGGGCTACATCAAAGACAATTTGGCACCAGACCTGACCTACCGCTGGTCATGCCGTATGGCTATCTGCGGCTCTTGCGGCATGATGGTCAACCGCGTGCCTAAACTGGCCTGTAAAACCTTCCTGCGTGAATACACACAGGGCATGAAGGTTGAAGCGCTGGGCAACTTCCCTATCGAGCGCGATCTGGTGGTCGACATGACCCACTTTATCGAAAGCCTGGAAGCCATTAAGCCGTACATCATCGGCAACCCGCGCACGCCAGATCAGGGGCCAAACACCCAGACGCCAGCACAGATGGCGAAATACCATCAGTTCTCCGGCTGCATCAACTGTGGCTTGTGCTACGCGGCTTGCCCTCAGTTTGGTTTGAATCCTGAGTTCATTGGCCCAGCGGCCATTACGCTTGCTCATCGTTACAACCTGGATAACCGCGACCATGGCAAGAAAGAGCGTATGGCGCAGTTAAACGGCCAGAACGGCGTCTGGAGCTGTACTTTCGTGGGCTATTGCTCCGAAGTTTGCCCGAAACACGTCGATCCGGCAGCGGCCATCCAGCAGGGTAAAGTCGAAAGTTCGAAAGACTTTTTGATTGCCACCCTGAAACCACGCTAAGGAGTGCAAAATGACTACGAAACGTAAGCCATATGTACGGACGATGACTCCGACCTGGTGGCAAAAGCTGGGCTTCTACCGTTTTTATATGATTCGCGAAGGTACAGCCGTGCCGACCGTCTGGTTCAGCATTCTGCTTATCTGCGGTCTGTTTTCACTGAAAAGCGGCCCTGAAAGCTGGGCGGGATTTGTCAGTTTTCTGCAGAACCCGATTGTGGTTATCCTCAATCTGATCACCTTAGCGGCTGCTTTACTGCATACCAAAACATGGTTTGAACTGGCACCGAAGGCCGCCAATATCATCATTAAAGATGAGAAAATGGGCCCTGAGCCGGTGATTAAAGGATTGTGGGCGGTGACGGCTGTCGCCACTGTCGTCATTCTGTTTGTTGCACTGTTCTGGTAAGGGGACGTCATGATTAATCCAAATCCAAAACGCTCCGACGAGCCGGTATTCTGGGGTCTGTTTGGCGCAGGCGGTATGTGGGGGGCGATCATCGCACCCGTCATCGTGTTGCTGGTTGGTATTATGTTGCCGCTGGGTCTGTTCCCGGGCGATGCGTTGGGCTATGAGCGTGTGCTGGCATTTTCTCAAAGTCTGATTGGCCGCTTGTTCATCTTCCTGATGATTGTTCTGCCGCTGTGGTGCGGGCTACACCGTATTCACCATGCGATGCACGACCTGAAAATTCACGTGCCATCTGGCAAGTGGGTGTTCTACGGTCTTGCGGCGATCTTGACCGTTGTGACCTTTATCGGTGTAATTACTCTCTAATTACGCGGATTGTTAAAAAGGCCTGCCATTGTGCAGGCCTTTTTATTTGTACCAGCGCGAACTAAAGTGTCACTTTATGGAGGAACACCAATGATAAAAAAAACGCTTTGCTGCATGTTGATGCTCACGGCCTCTTACCCTGCTTTTGCCGCCCAGAAAACCCTCACCGAAAAGCAGCTTGCTCAGACCGTTGATAGTGTTATCGCTCCATTGCTCAAAGAACAGAGTATTCCAGGTATGGCGGTCGCCGTTATTTATCAGGGGACACCGCATTACTTCACTTATGGCCAAGCGGATATCAGCCACAATTTACCCGTAACGAAAGAGACATTGTTTGAACTCGGCTCGGTCAGTAAGACCTTTACCGGCGTTCTTGGCGGCGATATTGTCGCTCGCGGTGAAATTAAGCTCAGCGACCCGGTTACGAAGTACTGGCCTGCATTAACCGGTAAACAATGGAAAGAGATAAATCTGCTGCAACTTGCCACCTACACCGCAGGTGGATTGCCGTTGCAGGTGCCTGATGACGTCACCAACCAGACGTCCCTGCTCCACTTTTATCAGAACTGGCAGCCACAATGGGTTCCGGGCTCGACTCGTGTGTATGCCAACGCCAGCATTGGCCTTTTCGGCGCGCTGTCAGTGAAACCTTCAGGGATGAGCTTTGAAGACGCGATGTCCAAACGTGTATTCCAGCCGCTGAACCTTTCGCATACCTGGATAACAGTGCCCGCATCTGAACAAAGCAGCTATGCCTGGGGTTACCGCGACGGCAAAACCGTACACGTTTCACCAGGTATGCTGGATGCTGAAGCCTATGGTGTGAAATCGACGATTGAAGACATGGCAAGTTGGGTGCAAGCCAATATGAAGCCTGAACATGTCGGCGACCAAACGTTACGGCAAGGCATCGAACTGGCACAAACGCGCTACTGGCGAATTGGCAGCATGTATCAGGGATTAGGTTGGGAGATGCACAACTTGCCGGTGGATGCCAAAACGCTGATTAATGGTAGCGACAATAAAGTGGCACTCGCCCCGCAAAAAGCAGTAGCCATCGAGCCACCCGCTCCTGTTGTTAAAGCATCCTGGGTCCACAAAACAGGGTCAACCGGAGGGTTTGGTACTTATGTGGCATTTATCCCCGAGCAACAACTCGGCATTGTGATGTTGGCAAATAAAAGCTACCCCAACACCGAGCGCGTAAAAGCAGGATACGCAATCCTCGAAGCATTGCAGTAAAACAAACGGGCCTGCGCAGCAGGCCTTTTTATTTCCAGCCATTCCCCGCATTTTCCCCACCACAATCTACACTTAGCAAAAACAGACAAGGATTTTTCTATGCGCATCTGGCCGATTATCACCACCATTGCAGTTGCGTTTCTCGTCGTCTCTTGTAGCACCCCGACTCCACCACCAGGCACCACGGTGGTTAATAATTTTGATGCTAAACGGTATCTCGGCAAGTGGTATGAAATTGCCAGACTTGACCACAAATTTGAAAGCGGACTGGAGCAAGTGACAGCCACGTACAGCGCCATGGATGATGGCGGTCTTCGAGTGATAAATAGAGGTTTTAACCCGGACAGGCAGATGTGGCAGCAAAGTATTGGCAAAGCCTATTTCACGGGTGACCCAAGCCGTGCGTCACTTAAAGTTTCGTTCTATGGGCCGTTTTACGGTGGTTACAACGTGATTTCGATAGATAAAGATTACCGACACGCACTGGTGTGCGGGCCGGATAAGGACTATCTGTGGATATTGTCACGCACGCCAACCATCAGCCCTGAGGTGAAAGAGCAAATGCTGAAGATCGCGACACAACAGGGCTTCCCGGTGGAAAAACTTCTGTGGATTAAACAGCACTGATGGGATGGCTCTTAATGCGTGCTGATTTTCAGGCCAATAATCCCGAGGACAATCAGCGCCAGGCTCGCAATGCGGGCCAGGCTTGCTGATTCGCCTAACAGCAAGATACCCGTCGTCGCAGCACCCACAGCACCAATACCTGTCCAGATAGCGTATGCCGTGCCGGTCGGCAAGGTTTTCATCGACCATGACAGCAACACGATGCTGACAATCATCGCTACCACCGTGATAACGCTAGGCCACAAGCGGGTAAAACCGTGGGTATACTTCAGGCCGACAGCCCAGACAACTTCTAATAAACCAGCAATAACAAGAATCAACCAGGCCATAAACAGCTCCAGCAATGGGGCCGTCCCCGGAAATCAAGAAGCGCTTAAGGGTCGTCCCCTAAGGCTGGTGAGGCGATGATTCTAGCAACCCATCACGCGCAGAAAAACCAAAATGACACTTTGCTGCCAACAAACCAGTAACGTTTAGTTGCCACGTGTGGGGGTACGCTGACGCTAAGCCAAGAATTGACTGCTAATTAACCCGTAAATCCACAATTCATTTCAGCAGTTTTCTTCATATTATAATGTTTTCTCGAACATTCAGAAAAGGCTGTAATAGTGAGTCACGCGAACGGTAAGTATGCATAAGATATTGTTAGTGGACCGATGTCATTATAGTCGACAAGGTTTTAAAAGCTGGCTGAGCAACAATATGGCATTCTCTATTGTTGAAACAGACAATTTGCTTTTAGCTCGCGAAAAAATAATACAATGGCGGCCAAACCTTGTTATTGCCGACTTTACTAGCTTCGCCAACTCATTACATAATATCCAGCAACTCTCATCTATTTATTCAGCTTGTGGAAAATCTATTCGCCTAATGATATTTAATAGTATTCGACACGAGAAGATTGAAGAATACTGCTTATCACAAGGCTCGCACTCTATATTAAGTAAATCACTGCCGTTACCTGAACTTTATGCGGCTATTCAGGCACAGCTTAGCTCCCGCCCTCCGTTTTACTCTAAGCGTCAGTATACCTCTCCCTTGCTCACGCTGCGGGAAGAACGGATATTAAAATTATGGACCGATGAGGCCAACAATGATTTTATTGCCAACATGATGGGAATTAGCACTAAGACGGTATATACCTACAAACGAAATATCCGGATGAAACTCGGGATAAACAATCGATTTTCATTGTTCATAGAACAGCATCAGCAATAATGAATTAACAACGGTACGGCATGAATACCGTACCGTCCGCTAATATATTAATTCTGTGCTTTTGTTGCTGCACCAGAAATCGCTTGACCACCATCTTGAATATCTTCACCCATGCCTTTAGTCGTATTACATGCAGTCAATAATGACGAAAGCACTATGAGAGAAAAAAACGCTGCAATAGTTTTCTTAATCATGACCGTATCCTTTTTTGACGATTTTGTTTGTGTATAGCAGTTAAAGCATAGTCAAAAAATGGCAGGCTGACGGAAAAAGCAGATTTTTAGGAGTGTTGGAAATTATTTGTTTGCTGCGCGCTCAATAGCGCCGCCAAGGTGTTTCAGGTCTTCGCCAAAGCCGCGGGTGGCGTTACAGCCCGTCAGAATCGTGGTTAGCAACGTGATGAAAAGTAAATGTTTAATTAAACGGCTCATCTTCCCTGCCTTTAGCAATCGGCGGTGATGCGTCAAACGCCCCACCGCCAACCATCACGTATTACTTAACGCGAGAAACGTATTCGCCAGAGCGAGTGTCAACTTTGATGACTTCGCCAGTCTGAACGAACAAAGGTACTTTAACCACAGCACCAGTAGACAGTGTTGCAGGCTTACCGCCGGTACCAGCAGTATCACCTTTCAGACCTGGATCCGTTTCAACGATTTCCAGCTCTACGAAGTTTGGTGGCTGTACTGCGATTGGACGGCCGTTCCACAGGGTCACGATACACTCGGCCTGATCCAGCATCCATTTAGCGTTGTCACCAATCGCTTTCTCATCAGCTGCCAGCTGCTCGAAGGTTTCGTTATTCATGAAGTGGTAGAACTCACCGTCGTTGTACAGGTAAGTCAGGTTCATATCGATAACGTCTGCGCCTTCAGCGGAGTCGGTAGATTTGAAGGTCTTCTCAACGCGGGTGCCTGTCAGCAGGCGGCGCATTTTAACGCGAGCAAAGGCCTGGCCTTTACCTGGTTTCACGAATTCACTGGATTCGACTGCGTAAGGTTCGCCTTCGAACATGATTTTAAGACCGGCACGAAAATCGTTGCTAGAATAAGTCGCCATAAGGCCCTCTGAAATTGTTAATTGGTAGCTTAGCCAAAAAATGGCACACATTGTAACCCTAAATCCCCCCCGCAGAGAAGATTGGTTAACGCAACTTGCCGATGTTATAACCGATCCTGATGAACTGCTGCATATTTTAGAGCTGGACGCCGACAAAGAGTTGTTGGCGGGACGTGATGCACGTCGACTTTTTGCCTTGCGTGTGCCGCGATCTTTTGTCGCGCACATGGAAAAAGGCAACCCAAATGACCCATTGTTGCGCCAGGTACTGACTTCCAGGGAGGAATTTATTGCCGCCCCCGGCTTTAGTACCGATCCGCTCGAAGAGCAGCACAGTGTTGTTCCAGGCCTGTTGCACAAATACCGCAACCGGGCGTTGTTGCTGGTTAAAGGTGGCTGTGCCGTCAACTGCCGTTATTGTTTCCGCCGCCATTTCCCGTATTCCGAAAATCAGGGCAACAAACGTAACTGGCAAGCAGCCATTAACTACATCAGCGAACACCCGGAACTGGATGAAATTATCTTCTCTGGTGGCGATCCGCTGATGGCGAAGGATCACGAGCTCGACTGGTTAATCACCGAAATCGAAGCTATCCCGCATATCAAGCGCCTGCGTATTCATAGCCGCTTGCCGATTGTTATCCCGGCTCGTATCACTGAAACGCTGGTTACACGCATTGCTCGCTCCCGGTTGCAGGTTATTTTGGTTAACCATATCAACCATGCCAATGAGATTGGGGATGAATTTAGAGCCAGCATGAGCCATTTACGCAAGGCTGGTGTGACGCTACTCAACCAAAGCGTGTTACTGCGCGACGTGAACGACAATGCGCAGACCCTCGCGGAGTTAAGCAATGCGCTGTTTGATTCCGGCGTTATGCCTTACTACCTGCACGTGCTGGATAAAGTACAAGGCGCGGCACACTTTATGGTGAGTGACGACGAAGCAAGATTGATTATGCGTGAACTGCTGACGTTGATTTCAGGCTATATGGTGCCGAAGCTGGCACGTGAAATTGGCGGTGAACCGAGTAAAACACCGTTGGATTTGCAGCTACGGCAAAATTGATTGCGGCCCTCACCCTAACCCTCTCCCACAGGAGAGGGAATTGCACGACTCCCCCTCGACCACATGAGAGAGAATTGTACGGTTTCTCCCTCGACCACATGAGAGAGAATTGCACGGTTTTCTCCCTCGCCCTCAGGGAGAGGGTCGGGGTGAGGGTTGTTTTACACAAAAATCAGTTCGGGCACTTATAAACCTGGCCGGTCATTTTGCTCGCAGTTGGCGCAAAGCTCGACAGCAAGTTTTGAGTCGGGCTGCTCACGCCATACAGCACGTTCCCACCCATTGCCGCAGCGTTATTACGCAGGGCATTTGCCGCACCACGCATAGAACCGCCTTCATCGCCATGCTGCCCAGACAACCAGTTGCTTTGTTCACCGGTAGCGGTGCCTAACAGTTGGCAGTTACTGGCCGGTTTTTCCTCAACAAAACGAACGCTCTGCCCGGCGGTACTCAGATCATTGCTGGTACTGCACCCTGCCAGCAGCAATGCTGCCACAGCCATTCCTGCTGAAACTTTTATGCGCATGTTGTTCCCCGTAATCAATGCCGTATTCAGTGTAGTGGGCCATTGTCGCCCCGGTATGACCTTATACCAGACTGCGACCAAAAAGAAAAAACCCTCAGACATTTCTGCCTGAGGGTTTTCTTAACACGGTGCTTTTAGCACGAGAGTGTCAGGGCAATTACATCATGCCGCCCATGCCACCCATACCGCCCATACCTGCGCCACCTAAATCAGGAGCGTCAGATTTTGGCAGGTCGGTAACCATGCACTCTGTGGTAATCATCAGGCCAGCTACAGACGCTGCGTACTGCAGAGCAGAACGAGTCACTTTAGTTGGATCCAGGATACCCATGTCGATCATGTTGCCGTATTCTTCAGTTGCTGCGTTGTAACCGTAGTTACCGTCGCCCGCTTTCACGTTGTTAGCAACAACAGATGGCTCTTCGCCGCAGTTCAGAACGATCTGACGCAGTGGAGACTCCATTGCGCGCAGCGCAACTTTGATACCCACGTTCTGGTCTTCGTTCTGGCCACGCAGTTCAGACAGTTTGCTTGCTACGCGAATCAGCGCAACACCACCACCGGCAACCACGCCTTCTTCAACCGCAGCACGGGTAGCGTGCAGGGCATCTTCAACGCGTGCTTTCTTCTCTTTCATTTCAACTTCGGTAGCCGCACCAACTTTGATTACCGCAACGCCGCCAGCCAGTTTCGCTACGCGCTCTTGCAGTTTTTCACGGTCGTAATCAGAAGTTGCTTCTTCAATTTGCTGACGAATCTGGGATACACGACCCTGGATTGCCGCTTCTTCACCGGTACCATCGATGATGGTAGTGGTGTCTTTATTGATAACGATACGCTTAGCAGTACCCAGGTCTTCCAGGGTCGCTTTTTCCAGCTCCATACCGATCTCTTCAGAGATTACGGTACCGCCAGTCAGAGTCGCGATGTCTTGCAGCATGGCTTTACGACGGTCGCCGAAGCCAGGTGCTTTAACAGCAGCAACTTTCACGATGCCACGCATGGTGTTAACCACCAGAGTTGCCAGCGCTTCGCCTTCAACATCTTCAGCGATGATCAGCAGTGGTTTGCCAGCTTTCGCAACGGCTTCCAGAACTGGCAGCATTTCACGAATGTTGGAGATTTTCTTGTCAGCCAGCAGGATGAACGGGCTTTCCAGTTCGATAGAACCGGTTTCTGGCTTGTTGATGAAGTATGGAGACAGGTAGCCACGGTCGAACTGCATACCTTCAACAACGTCCAGTTCGTCTTGCAGGCCAGTGCCTTCTTCAACGGTGATAACGCCTTCTTTGCCTACTTTCTCCATCGCTTCAGCGATCAGAGTACCCACGGTTTCGTCGGAGTTAGCAGAGATAGTACCAACCTGAGCAATTGCTTTAGAGTCAGAGCAAGGAACAGACAGTGCTTTCAGCTCTTCAACAGCGGCGATAACAGCTTTATCGATACCGCGTTTCAGGTCCATTGGGTTCATGCCCGCAGCAACAGCTTTCAGGCCTTCAGTGATGATGGACTGAGCCAGTACGGTTGCAGTAGTAGTACCGTCACCTGCAGCGTCGTTCGCTTTAGAGGCAACTTCTTTAACCATCTGCGCACCCATGTTCTCGAACTTGTCTTCCAGTTCGATTTCACGCGCTACAGAAACACCATCTTTAGTGATAGTCGGTGCACCGAAAGATTTATCCAGAACAACGTTACGGCCTTTAGGACCGAGGGTAACTTTCACTGCATCTGCCAGTACGTTAACGCCACGCAGCATTTTCACACGAGCGTCATTACCGAATTTTACGTCTTTAGCTGCCATTCTTAACTTTCCTTAAATTCGTTTATGTTCGTTCAGTTTTTGCGCGGATTACGCTTCAACAATTGCCAGGATGTCGCTTTCTGCCATGATCAACACTTCTTCATTGTCGATCTTCTCAGACTTAACACCGTAGCCATCGTTGAAAATTACGATGTCGCCGACTTTTACGTCCAGCGGTTGTACGTTACCGTTTTCCAGGATGCGGCCTTTACCGACAGCGATGATTTCGCCACGAGTTGATTTACCAGCTGCACTGCCAGTCAGAACGATGCCGCCTGCAGATTTAGATTCAACTTCTTTACGTTTGACGATGACACGGTCATGTAATGGACGAATGCTCATGTGATAGCTCTCCTTTGAGAAAGTCAGTATCAATTGTTTAGGTAACGCCGGTCCAAAATGGGTTATCGGCTGGTGACCTGAGAGATGGGGATGCGCTTCCCCCCCTTCAAGGGGGGAAAACAAAAAAATTTTCGATTTTTAGCGATTGTGACGATCATCATTCTCGTGGTCGTCGAGCTGTTTCGGCGCATCATCTTTACGCTGATACTCACCGTCAAACGTTGAACCACCGCCAGTGCCCGCGCTAAAGCCACCACCCGGCATGCGTGAAAAACGCAAATGCGGCATCAGCTTCAGAGTGAGATGTTTTTGTACCGGTGGCAGTAACAGCAGTAAACCGAGGAAGTCGGTGAAGAAACCAGGCAACAGCAACAGCAAACCTGCAATGATCAACGAAACGCTTTTGATCATCTCTGCCGCTGGACTTTCACCCGCCGCCATTTTCTGCTGCATCAGCATGAAATTCTTAAAGCCCTGGTTGCGAACCAGTGACATACCAATAACCGAGGTGAATATCACCAGCACCAGCGTCAGGAAAACCCCCATCACGTGGGCAACCTGAATAAATAACGAGATCTCTATGTAAACATAGAGAAAAATGGCAATTAACGGTATCCAGCGCACCGTACACTCCTGTAGTTGGGAAAGACTGTAGCAAGCGCCATCAAGCCCTTGCGTCAAATAGTTTGGCCATTAAGCGTAGTCAAAGAGATGGCGGCGCCATAGTCAAAAATCAATCTACGCGCTGTATTATTTTTTTGGAAATTTTCAACAATTGATCGGCATCACATATTAATAATTGTTATGTAATATGACGTTTAATAAGTGATCCAGATTACTGCATTTCTCTATCATCAGCATATCATCACGGCGTAGAGACCGAATATGGACATAATCGTCGGTCTATTCATCGCACGACCAAAGATCCTGTGCGTGCTGTGATCAACCAATGGCAGCTTTAATTAAGAAGGTTCACATGTTAAATAACATTCGTATCGAAGAAGATTTGTTGGGTACCAGGGAAGTGCCAGCGGATGCCTATTACGGTATTCATACTCTGAGAGCGATTGAAAACTTCTACATAAGCAACAGCAAAATCAGCGACATACCTGAATTTGTACGTGGCATGGTGATGATTAAGAAAGCAGCGGCAATGGCGAACAAGGAGTTACAAACCATTCCGAAAAGCATCGCAAACACCATTATCCAGGCTTGTGATGAAGTTCTTAATAACGGCAAATGCATGGACCAATTCCCGGTGGACGTTTACCAGGGCGGTGCCGGTACCTCCGTTAACATGAATACCAACGAAGTGCTCGCCAACATTGGGCTTGAGCTGATGGGCCACCAGAAAGGTGAGTACCAGTACCTGAATCCGAACGATCATGTAAACAAATGCCAGTCCACCAACGATGCTTACCCAACCGGTTTCCGCATCGCGGTGTACGCTTCAATTGTGAAATTGGTTGATGCTATCAACCAATTAGGTGATGGCTTCCAGCGCAAAGCAGTTGAGTTTGAAAACGTCCTGAAAATGGGCCGTACTCAGTTGCAAGACGCGGTCCCAATGACATTGGGCCAGGAATTCCATGCCTTCAACGTTCTGTTGAACGAAGAAACACGCAACCTGCTGCGCACCGCAGAACTGCTGCTGGAAGTAAACCTCGGCGCTACCGCTATCGGTACCCGCCTGAACACGCCTGAAGGTTATCAGCAACTGGCTGTGCAGAAACTGGCAGAAGTCAGCAATCTGGCATGCGTTCCGGCTGAAGACCTGATTGAAGCCACCTCCGACTGCGGCGCGTACGTGATGGTTCACAGCACGCTGAAACGTCTGGCGGTGAAATTGTCGAAGATCTGTAATGACCTTCGTCTGCTCTCCTCCGGCCCACGTGCGGGTCTGAACGAAATCAACCTGCCAGAACTGCAAGCGGGTTCATCTATTATGCCTGCCAAAGTGAACCCGGTAATTCCAGAAGTGGTTAACCAGGTTTGCTTTAAAGTTATTGGTAACGACATCACCGTCACCATGGCTTCCGAAGCAGGTCAGTTGCAGTTGAACGTCATGGAACCTGTCATTGGCCAGGCGATGTTTGAGTCTATCCACATTCTGACTAACGCTTGCTACAATCTGCTGGAAAAATGCGTCGACGGCATTACCGCGAACAAAGAAGTGTGCGAAAGCTACGTCTACAACTCGATTGGTATTGTCACGTATCTGAACCCGTTCATTGGCCACCACAATGGCGATATCGTCGGGAAAATTTGTGCGGAGACCGGCAAAAGCGTGCGTGAAGTCGTGCTGGAGCGCGGCCTTCTCACCGAAGCCGAGCTGGATGATATTTTCTCCATCAACAACCTGATGCATCCAGTTTATAAAGCGAAGCGTTATACCGATGAAAATGAACAGTAATCTTTACGGTAGATAACAAAAGGCACGTCCATTGGACGTGCCTTTTTCATTTCTACTTTAAACAAAAACACAACATATAATTATCATATAAGCAAACACCAGGAAGGGAATTATGTTTGGAGCAGAACTTGTTATCGTGCTTTTGGCGATATATCTCGGAGCCCGACTCGGCGGCATAGGCATTGGCTTTGCTGGCGGCTTTGGCGTTCTGGTTTTAACCCTTGTTTTTCAGGTTAAACCCGGGGCAATTCCGTTCGACGTTATTGAAATCATCATGGCAGTTATTGCCGCGATTGCCGCCATGCAGGTGGCTGGGGGAATGGACTACCTGGTAAGTCTTGCAGAAAAACTTTTGCGTCGCCATCCCAAATACATCACCTTCCTCGCCCCGCTGGTCACCTGGTTTATGACTATCCTGGCGGGAACAGGCCACACTGCGTTTTCTACGCTGCCGGTGATTACTGAAGTTGCGAAAGAGCAAGGGATTCGCCCATCGCGCCCACTGTCTATCGCGGTTGTCGCGTCGCAAATTGCGATCACGGCGTCTCCGATTTCCGCAGCCGTGGTGTTCTTCTCGGGTATCCTTGAGCCAATGGGCATCAGTTACCTGACGCTGCTGGGTATCTGTATTCCTGTGACGCTCGTTGCGGTAATGCTGACGGCGGTGGTTTGTAACTTCCTCGGTTGCGAACTGAAAGACGATCCGGTGTACCAGGAACGTCTTGCTAAAGGTGAAGTGAAACTGCGCGGGACTAGCGTGTTTAACCTGAAGCCACACGCCAAACGCTCGGTTCTCCTGTTCCTTATCGGTATTGTCGCGGTGATGTTCTACGCCACCGCCATCAGCGATACCGTTGGCCTGATTAAAAACCCAATTCTGCCGCGTAACGAAGCGATTGTGGTATTCATGCTGACCATCGCTACGCTTATCTGCGTCACCTGTAAAATTGATACCGGCGAAATCCTCAACGCCAGCACGTTCAAATCGGGTATGAGTGCGTGTATCTGCGTGCTGGGTGTGGCCTGGTTGGGTGACACCTTCGTCAAAAACCATATCCAGGATATTCAGGCTGTTGCAGGTGACTTACTGCAAAGTTATCCGTGGTTGTTAGCGGTGGTATTGTTCTTCGCCGCAACGCTGCTTTACTCTCAAGCGGCAACGACTAAAGCCCTGATGCCAGCAGCATTGATGCTCGGCGTAAGCCCGCTGACGGCCATCGCCTCTTTTGCTGCGGTTTCTGCATTGTTCGTCCTGCCGACTTACCCAACATTGTTGGCGGCGGTGGAAATGGACGATACCGGCTCGACGCGTATTGGTAAGTACGTGTTTAACCATGCGTTCTTAATTCCAGGGGTGATTGCTATCACGCTGTGCGTCATCCTCGGTTTTATCGTCGGCGGCATGGTTCTGTAAATCTTTTAAAACACGGGTCGCGCTGCGGCCCGTTTAACACCTCCCTTCTCTCCGCCATGCTATAGTCAACCGCTGTTTCCCCAGATACGAGGTTTGCTATGCCAACGACCCAGGCTGTTGTCATCCTTTGTACTGCCCCTGACGAAGCCACCGCCCAGGACCTTGCCACCCTTGTGCTGTCTGAAAAACTGGCCGCCTGCGTCACCTTATTACCTGGTGCCACTTCGTTGTATTACTGGGAAGGGAAAATGGAACAGGAGTATGAGGTGCAGATGTTGCTAAAAAGCGATATCGACCATCAAGAAGCCTTGATAGCGTGTCTCAAATCGCATCACCCATACCAAACCCCTGAATTACTGGTTCTGCCAGTTACCCACGGAGATAGTGATTACCTCTCATGGCTCTACGCATCTTTGCGCTAATCTTTGCGCTTTTCAGCACCCACGCTTTTGCAGGCCTGTTCGATAACCAGAGCAAATCTCAATTTGTTCCTGTCGACCAGGCTTTTGCTTTCGATTTTCAGCAATCAGGAAACCAGCTCAACCTGAACTGGCAGATAAAACCTGGCTACTACCTTTATCGTCAACAAATCAAGCTGACCCCGGCGCAAGCTGAGCTCGCACCGCTGGAATTGCCGAAAGGCACCTGGCATGAAGACGAGTTCTACGGCAAGACCGAGATTTACACCCAGCAGCTCAATCTGCCCGTCACGCTTCAAACGGCTGCCAAAGGCGCGACCGTCAGCGTGACTTACCAGGGTTGCGCCGAAGCAGGGTTCTGTTATCCGCCTGAAACGCGCGTCGTGCCGCTGAGTGAAGTGGTTACGGGTGATGAAAACCGCCCTCACCCTGACCCTCTCCCCCAGGAGAGGGAACAAACCTCGTCCTCTATTGCCACAACA
The DNA here is from genome assembly GCF_014189855.1 of Buttiauxella sp. A111. Lineage (GTDB taxonomy): Bacteria > Pseudomonadota > Gammaproteobacteria > Enterobacterales > Enterobacteriaceae > Buttiauxella > Buttiauxella selenatireducens. The sequence goes on along the minus strand of NZ_BJFN01000006.1, from coordinate 181,144 downwards.
GCTCCTTCCCCCCTCTCCCCTGGAGAGAAGGAATTAAACACTGGAGCTTCTACCTCCCTCTCCCTTGGGGAGAGGGCCGGGGTGAGGGGCTCAGACAATTCAGCCACCACACAACTTCCATTCTCCGCACTCTGGGCATTCCTGATCGGTATCGGTATCGCCTTCACGCCTTGCGTGCTGCCGATGTATCCACTGATTTCCGGCATCGTGTTGGGCGGAAAGCAGCGCTTATCCACCGCTCGAGCTCTGCTTCTGACCTTTGTTTACGTGCAAGGAATGGCGCTGACCTATACCGCTCTGGGCCTGGTCGTCGCCGCTGCTGGCCTTCAATTCCAGGCCGCGCTGCAACACCCTTACGTGCTCATCGGGCTGTCAGCCCTCTTTGTGCTACTTGCCGCCTCGATGTTTGGGTTGTTTACGCTGCAACTGCCATCATCACTGCAAACGCGTCTGACGCTAATAAGTAATCGCCAGCAGGGGGGATCAGCAGGTGGCGTCTTTGCGATGGGAGCACTGGCCGGATTAATTTGTTCACCTTGTACCACCGCACCATTGAGCGCCATCCTTCTGTACATCGCCCAAAGCGGGAACATGTGGCTAGGCGGCGGCACGTTATATCTCTATGCGTTAGGTATGGGGCTGCCGCTGATGTTGATCACTGTTTTCGGCAACCGTCTGCTGCCAAAAAGCGGCCCGTGGATGGAAACTGTCAAAATCGCGTTTGGTTTTGTGATCCTCGCACTACCAGTATTTTTGCTGGAACGCATACTGGGAGAAACATGGGGGATTCGTTTGTGGGGATTGCTCGGCGTGGCGTTCTTTAGCTGGGCGTTTATCACGAGCCTGCACGCCAAAAATTCATGGATGCGCATCGTGCAGATCATTTTGCTCGGTGCGGCGCTGGTTTGTGCTCGCCCTGTGCAAGATTGGGCATTTGGCAGCACCGTCACGGCAAACCAGGCACATCTCAATTTCACGAAGATTGCCAACGTAGAGCAGTTAGACGCCGCGCTCGCCAATGCAAAAGGTCATCCAGTGATGCTCGATTTGTACGCCGACTGGTGCGTGGCCTGCAAAGAGTTTGAGAAATACACCTTTAGCGATCCTAAAGTGCAGCAACGGTTGGCAAATACTGTTTTACTGCAAGCGGACGTTACAGCCAATAACGCGCAAGATGTCGCATTGTTAAAGCATCTACAGGTTTTAGGGCTACCCACTATATTGTTCTTTGATGATCAAGGGCGCGAGCAGCCGGAAGCACGCGTGAAAGGCTTTATGGATGCGAGCACGTTTGATGCACATTTGCGCAATCAAGCACCGTAAACAACACTACTATGGGACGTACACTAAATAGTTCAAGTTGCATCGCTGCGGCAAGAGAACGCAGAAGCAGCTTGAAGTATGACGGGTACAAGGGAGGAGAATACCGTGCAACGCGAAGACGTACTTGAGCACGCCCTACACGTCCTTGAACGTGTGGGGATTGCAAGCACCACTCTGGAGATGGTCGCGAATGAAGCTGACTATCCGGTAAAAGAAATTCGTCAATTCTGGCCCGATACTGAAGCAGTGCTCTACGATGCCCTGCGCTATTTGAGCCAGCAGATTGATGTATGGCGTCGTCAGTTAATACTCGACGATGAGCTGTCGCTGGAACAAAAACTATTGAAGCGCTACCAGGCGTTGACCGAATGCGTTAACAACCAGCGCTATCCGGGTTGCCTGTTTATCGCCGCTTGCACGTTTTATCCAGATGCAGCACATCCCATTCATCAACTGGCCGATCAGCAGAAAAAAGCCGCATGGGAATTCACCCACGAGTTGCTGACGCAACTGGAAGTGGATGACCCAGCGATGGTGGCTCACCAAATGGAACTGGTGCTGGAAGGTTGTCTGAGCCGCTTACTGGTGAAACGCAGCCAGGCAGATATCGAAACCGCTCGCCGACTGGCCGAAGACATTCTACGGTTTGCGCAGTGCCGACAGGGTGGCGCTTTAACGTGATGAGTGATTTTCTCGCCACTCTGCATGAAAAGCAGGCAGTTAAACGCATTTAACACCTTTTTTATGACAAAGCCGTTGACGGCAAACGGCCTTTACGGTTTAATGCGCCCCGTTGCCCGGATAGCTCAGTCGGTAGAGCAGGGGATTGAAAATCCCCGTGTCCTTGGTTCGATTCCGAGTCCGGGCACCACTATTTAAAGAAACCAGCCTACGGGCTGGTTTTTTGCTTTCTGGATTCTTTTAACTCGCCTGTCAGTAGCCTCTCCCCTTAAAAACTACACCCGCTTTAACTGATGTACGTCATATACATCACTAAAATCCGTCCTTATGATGTGCCCCAACGTCCGAGGTTCGGAGTTATCTGGAAATAATTACCCTCCCAAATGCTGCACCCTGCCCTCTCGACGCCACTTAACTCTATGCTTTGCTCTGAGCTTTAATTTTTGTCTCTCAAGAGGATCTCATCGTGGTGACATCTATGCCATCAACGGCACGTTTCTATGCTCTACGTCTGCTGCCACAACAAGAAGTGCTCAGTGCATTACGCGATTTTATCCGTTTAAACGGGCTTCGTGCCGCGTGGATAAGCGGTTGCGTCGGTAGTCTTAGCGACGTCGCTTTTCGCTTTGCCGGGCGCGAAGAAACCACCTTATTGAGCGGGAAGTTTGAAGTGGTGTCGCTGATTGGCACCCTGGAAAAAGGTGGCGAACATCTTCATTTGTCTATAGCCGATGAAAATGGGCAGATGACTGGCGGACATGTGATGGACGGTTGCCTGGTGCGCACGACGCTTGAGCTGGTGATTGGGGAATTGAGCGAGATTTCATTTAGCCGACAACCTTGTACGCATTCGGGGTATGACGAACTGATCGTCACTCCTCGCTAAAAACACGCTAAACATTACTTGGTTCTTTTTATCTTTGAGGTATTTATGGCACGTAAAGGGTTGTCGAGTCAGACACTGGTTTTGATTGTCATTTCTATCGCGATCAACATGATTGCGGGTCAGTTAGTGTCGATGTTGAAATTGCCTATTTTCCTCGACTCTATCGGGACATTGCTCAGTGCCGTACTGGCGGGTCCAATCATCGGCATGCTGACAGGCTTACTGACGAATATTATTTGGGGATTATTAACCGATCCCATGGCGGCGGCTTTTGCCCCGGTAGCAATGGTCATCGGCCTGGTCGCAGGTTTACTGGCGCGTATTGGCTGGTTCCGCTCGCTGCCAAAAGTTATCGCCAGCGGCGTGGTGATCACTCTGGCAGTTACCGTCATTGCCGTGCCGATTCGTACTTATCTGTTTGGTGGCGTGACGGGTAGCGGCGCTGATTTCCTTGTGGCATACGTGCACTCAATGGGCAACGACCTGATTGAATCCGTCGCCATGACGGTGCTGGGCGCGAACCTGGTGGATAAAATACTGACCGCAATCATTGTCTGGCTGCTGGTGCGTAACATGCCACAACGCACGTTACGTAGCTTCCCAGCCATGGCAGCCGTTCGTTAATGCACCCTTTTACCTCCCTGACAATCTGGGTGGTGCTCGGCATCAGTAGTTTACTGATGCCGCTTGGTTATCCACTACTGGTCTACAGTCTTGCCATATTCCTCGCGCTCATCCTGATGAAAAGCACCCGCCACCGCTGGCGTTATGTGGTGTGGATTATGCTACCGATGGCGGGCGGTTTATGGCTGGTACACAGTGGTTGGCTGGCGTGGTGGTTACACGGCGAGGTGCGAGATAACAGCCAGTTGCTGAGAGCTGCAGCATTATGGTTACGGTTGTTAGCCTTGCTCAGCAGCGGACAAATCCTGCTGCAATTTATGCCGACACAACGCTTTATTCGCGCGCTGTTTGCCAGCCGATTACCACTCTGGCTTTCCTATTTACTTGCCGGACCTCTGCTGATTGTCGAGCAATTACGCGCACAGCTGGCAGCCATCTATGAGGCACAGCTTGCACGCGGTGTCCCCCTTGATGGTCGCTGGTATCAGCGCCTGCGCTACATCCCGGCGCTCGTGATGCCACTGACCCACAGTGCGCTGAATGATTTAACGGCCCGCAGTTCCGCACTGGATATGCGTGCATTCCGCCTGCACCCAAGGCGCACCACGCTTTGGGCTCCACCTGATAGCACTTTTCAGCGTGGTGTTCGCTACGTTCTGTTGTTGGTGATGATACTGGAAACCGGAGTCTGGCTATGGCTGTGGCACTGAATGCGCTGGGTTTTACCCCGCAAGGTAGCCGAGGCTGGCGGCTGCAAAATATCAATTTGCACTGCTCCGCGCCGGGGCTCTACGGCATTATCGGAGGCAATGGCAGCGGAAAAACGACGCTTGCGCAGCTTCTGGCAGGCTGTTTTCCTGACTTCTTACCGGGAACGTTAGTAGGTGAAGGACGAGTACTGGATACGGTATTGGGTTCGCTGCCTCTGGTGGAAATGGCGCAGCAAGTGCAATTGATTCAGCAAGCGCCACAGCTACACCTGTCAGGATGCACCTTTAGCGTCGAAGAAGAGGTTGCCTTCGGACCAGAAAATCTGTGCCTCAGTGAAGCCGAGATTATGGAGCGCATCGACGAGGCGCTGACATTTACCGATTGTCATGCGTTACGTTTACGCCATCCGGCCACCCTTTCTGGCGGTGAAGCGCAGCGTGTCGTGATGGCCTGTGCATTAGCGATGCGCCCGAAGTTATTAATCCTTGATGAAGCCTTTAGCCGCCTGACACCGCAAGCGACCGCGGAATTATTGCAACGGCTGACAGACTACGCCCACCAACAGCAGTGCATCATCATACTTTTTGAGCGTTCACTGGCACACGTTGCTGTCGAGTGCCGACAAACCTGGATGCTGACTGAGGGGACGTTATGCTAAACATTGAATCGCTGGAGTTTCAGTGGCCTTCGGCGGCTCAGCCCACAATTAAAGGGGTGAACCTGACGGTTAAAACCGGCGAATGGGTAGCGTTGATCGGCGATAACGGTGCGGGAAAATCCACACTGCTGCGTTTAATGGCCGGATTATTAAAACCGAACAGCGGGCAAGTCAGTTTGCAGGGAAAAAACATCTCAAGCCTGAAAGCCGCGCAGCGGGCGCCATTACTGGGGGTGTTATTTCAGGAAGCTGAGCGGCAAATATTTCACAATCGGGTACGAGATGAGATCGCGTTTGGTTTACGCCATCAAGGGATTAAAGGTGAGGCACTGGACGAAAAAATTGCGCACACCCTCGCACTGTGTGAATTAACAGACGTTGCAGATGCTCATCCTCTGGACTTGCATGCCGGTCAACGCCGCATGGTCGCCGTCGCAAGCCTCGCCGCCGTTGCACCACCGTTACTGCTATTAGATGAACCCAGCCGCGATTTTGATAGCCACTGGTTGGGGATTTTTAACAAGTGGCTCACGTGCTGCCGCGCTCAAGGTACAACCATTCTGACTATCAGCCATGATTATACGTTTGTAAAACAGCACTTCGCCCGCACTATCCGGCTTGACGATGGACGGATTGCAGAGGATGGAGAAACTCAGCACATCCTCTGAGAGCGGTAAATGTTCACTACAATACCCGCGTCATAAAACGGCTGTTCGGGTCGAATTGATAATCAGCGAACGGTTCGCAATCGACAAAACCATGCTTGAGATAAAGTTGATGGCAGGCCGCAAATCCCGGTTGTGTCCCCGTTTCTAAGCTCAGGCGCTGTAAACCACGCTCGCGGGCAACGTGCAGGATGTGAACTAAAAACTGGTTGGCGACGCCACGGCGTAAAAACGCCGTGGCCGTGCGCATGGATTTCAGCTCGCCATGTCGTTCATCCAGTATTTTTAGCGCCCCAATTCCGGCTAACTGCTCCCCTTCCCACGCCGACCAGAAAGTCACCGCAGGGTCACGCAGCTTTTGCACATCCAACGCATGGCTGCTTTCTGGTGGAGACTGTTCCAGCATTCCAGAAATATGAAAAGCCACTAATGACTGCACCGCGTGATGTGTAAGATCATCAACTTTGATAGTGAACATGCTCTGTTTCCAAATGAGTGTTTTTAGAACCTACAACATATTTGCAACATCAAAGCGGATAACCGAAACCTCGTCCAATACAAAGTACTTATGACACTTACTTATTCATTCGCTGGAGCTGAATCTGATCGGCAGCTTTAGCCTGTTCTGCCAGCTCGGAAAACTGCGATGGCAGATAGAAACTCTCAGGCGCTTTAAGGCTGTGCATATCACTGCCGGTATGGATTTGTAGCTCCCCGAGCTGGCTTAGCGTAACGCCTGCAACTGTCGCGGGCATCTCCAAACGATAAGCCTGGGTATTTTCAAACGGCACTTTGGTCGGGTAGCGGTTTTCGCTCAAATCGTAGTTACGATTGAGCACCAAAAATTTATCCGGCACCCGGCGCTTACTGTTCCACCAGTCACCGTCAACGGCGCGGAATTGCCTTTCGGTTTCTGATTTACTGACAGCGCCAAGTTGCACCAACGCCTTGTGGAGCGCTTTATCCATCGCTTTATTGTATGAATCAACCGACCCCGCATTGCCGTGCAAAATCACGTTTATCGCAAGCCTTGCCCCTAATAAATTGGAATAGAGATCTTCTGGAGAGAAAGCGGATATTTCCTCAGGAAACCCCGGTACAGACTCGAAACCGTACCACTGGGCAATCTCATGCCATTGCGCGAGTTGAAATGCGAGATGCCCCGCAAGCCACGCCGCAATTGTGTAGCGCTCAACCATGGAAGCAGGCGGTGTAAACGCATGCAGTTGAATGCGTCTGACTCCCAGCTCTTCGCTATAGAACAATCGCCAGTCCTGGCCGAGTCGGGAGTAAATCTGCGAGAAAAGATAAAAGGTATTATCGGCAGTATCACGGACGTGGGCGATGTCGATAAAGCCACCACGATGGGTATAAATCAGGCCGCTTTTCTCTTCGCTCAGACCGACGATATTTTTGACCGCCCCCAGCGCACTGTCGTTATAGCGATGCTGGCCGAGCGTCGCGAGTGTCAGAATATTACCAATCTGGTAAACCGGAATCGGTACGCCAACGGCCCGTACTTTCAAGTCATAACCAAATGCGCAGCAAGGGCGCAAGGACTCAGGTGCAATCAAATCTTGTGCCACGGGCCACACACGCCGCGCCTGCTCGATGGGTAAAATATCGGCTGACTGCGGTTGCGCGCCATAACTCAAAGAGGCCACGCCCAGTAGCAGAGTAACAATCCAGACCCGCATTAAAATGCCTCCGCAACTTGAAAGTAAAAACCGGTACTCTCTTTGCCAAATCCCAGATCAAGACGGATGTTCATGTCCGGTTTAACCTCGAAGCGATAGCCCGCGCCGAAAGTGGGTAACAATGGATGATCCCCAAGGTTTTGCGGGCTATCGCCCAATGCACCCGCCCCCACCCACAGAACATAGCCATGTCGCCAGTTGAGCTTCTTGCGATATTCAATCTGAGTGCTGACCACGTCTTTGTCGCGATAACGCCCCTGATAATATCCGCGCAATCTATCGCTATCTCCCGCCTGAGATAAACGATCCCATGGCACATCACCCCGCGCAAAACGTCCCCAAAGATCAAACGCTAATACATCCTGATCATTGAGCGGAAAGTAATAATTATATTGCATCTCAAGCACGGAGAAATGGGTATCCGAGCCAATGGAAGGATCAAAAAGGCTGTATTCGGCGCTAAAAAATTGGCCGTGTCGCGGGCGGGTGATCACGTCTCGCGTATCGTAGTTAATGCTGGTGGTGACGCCGGAGCTTAGTGTCCTCCCGCCTGCATCGTAGCGGGAAAAATTATCGTCAGGATTCGGATCGTCAATGTTCTCAGCATCATAGGTTGAAAAGTCCCACCCCACGCCAACATACAGATTATCAACGATTTGGCGCATTATCTGCGGATGGAGACTAAACGACTGCTGGGTATATTTCTGCTCGTTGCCTTGGGCCGCGTCATAACCAATACCCCAAAACCCAGTTGGGATTTTCGCAAGCGATCCATCAACAAACAGCCGCCATTCGTCACCCGTGAAAAACGTGTAGTTTTTCATTCCCAACCCCAGCGCACCGCTGGTGCTGACAAATCCAGTTAAGGAAATAGATGAGTTTTGGGTTGCACGATCGTTGGGATCAACCCGGTAAACGCCCGCCACGGCAGTCCCCAAACCCAGTTTCAATTCAGGGGTATAAAACGGCCCTGGCAGCACGCTCCAGTTAATACCTTTGCTGGCATCATATTGATTATCCGCGCCTAAATTTCCCAGAAAGCCGTCAATCTCTTCGCGCGTCATGGCTTCAGTACTCGCCGGTGCCATCATGAAACTTAGCAAACCCCAAAATAGCGCGCCGCGTTTGTTCATTAGAATCTGTATTCACCCGCGATGAAAAAGCTGTTGCGTTCGTTAAAGCCAAATTCAGTCAGCACATTGAAGTTCTTCGTAATTTCATACTGCGCCCCCACCAGCATGTTCCACGGCGAGCTCAGGTGTTGCTTGACGTCAAAGCGCCCATTTTCCACCACGCTGTTCAGCGCCGCAGGCAAACCTAAATCCGACAGATTCCCCTTAAACTCTTGTTCAACATCCTGATACATCGTGCCCACCCAGAGGCTCAGGTGTGAAGGGCCGGAAACCCCCGGAAGCTCAAAGCGATAACCCACGCGCGGCGAAACCGTCAGCGCCGAAATTTTACCGTCGAGAATATCGAAACTGGTCTGCGTATAGTTGGTATCCAGCAGCGCGAACCAGTTTTCATAGCCCCCCGCCAGCGTCATCCCTGCACCGTAGGTCGTACCTTCAAATTTCAGGGTAAAGTCGAGATCCTGTAGCGCTCCACTCTCATAACCCGCATGCACCGCCTGGGCAATGATCCGGTTCGGATCGAAGCGACCATATTGCGACGGATCGGCATCCACCGAGATTTGTGAAACGGAAGACCCTTTGGTATGCCCGAGAATGCCGTAGAAGTTGAGGAACGGAAACACCCACATATCAAGGCGCAGGTTTTCGGTTTCACTGCGCTCGCGGGTATCGCCGACGCCGATATTAAACAAGTCATCAGGGATCGGTCGGCCAGCAAAGCTCAGTCCCGTCAGGGCAATACTTTCGACATCAACGTTCTGGCGCATGTTCATGTAACTGAGATTCACGCCAAACGGCAGTGGAATGGAATAACCACGTGCGCGCGCTTCATCTCCCCAGATTGGAAACGTGCTGCTCTCACTCGCCGTATCCGTTGATGCACCAAATGCTCCGCCGGATAAAAACAGCAACGGCAGCGCGTAAACCCGACACTGTTGCACACCTTTTAATATTGATTTCATTAGGTTCTCTTTATAATTTGCTTTGTCAGTCTCGCGGTAAATTCCATTTACAGACCCGCCCCCACGTTGAAATAGACCGCTTGTTCGTCGTCGCTAAATGCAACATCAATACCAGTATGTAACCCAAACTCGCGCGCGATCAGGTAACGGAACCCCCCGCCCCACGCCACTTCAGTCGTCTGATAAAGCTCATCCACATTATTTGCAGCGCTCCCTGCGCCCACAAAACCCTGCAACACCCAGCGCGGCGTCATTTGCCACTCAAGCTGCGTTTGCACGGTACCGACATAATCACCTTGATAGCGATATCGCGAGATGCCTCGCAAATAGATATAGGGTCGCGCCATCGGCGGCAAATGGCTGTCAGCATTCGAAAGTGACTGATAATTTCCCGCCAACGCCAAAGTGAAATCGGCTCCGAGCGGCTGGAAATATTTACCGTCAATGGTCAGCATGTTGTACCGATAATCGCCGCCGAGAAAGTTGGAATAAAACTGGTATTCGCCAGTGACCGACAAGCCACTGCGTGGATAGAAAAAGTTATCTGTCGTGTCATATTCCATCAGCAACCCAACGCCCGAGGTCGAACTTTCCTCGCCAAGCACCCGCTGAAATGTACGGTTGATAAGCTTGTTATCGGCCGAGATTTTCATATTTGCATAGAATTGCGAACCACCAAGGAAAAACGGAGTATCTGCAACGCGGAACAGTAATTTTTGCATACCTCCGTACCCCTTTGTTTGGGTACTAATGCCTTTTCCGTTCTCAAAACCTGCAATATCACCCGAATAAATATCAATATTTACATTGGCATAGCCAAGGCCGACCAGATATCGAATGCTGTCGTTGTTCCAGGTATGACGATGCCCGCCGCCAACAAACCAGGTGCCATTTTGCGTCGCCCCACCACCAAAAGCCGAAACGGCCGGAGGAATGGGTCGCCCATCGGGACGGTTTTTTGCTCTCCGACTGTCTTCAGTGTCATGCAAAAACAGGCCAAATAGCCCGCCTCCGTAACCTACTGCGGGTTCGGTTATCACCACCGGAACCGGTAAGAAGCCGTAGCGGTTTTCACTCAGGTACTGGCTCATATCCAGCATGCCGTCGCTATCATCAATAAACCCAGATGCACGGGCTTCTACGGGCTGCCACAGCCCTGCCGATATAAGAACAGCGAGCAGGAACGTGAATTTATTCATAGCGTTTATCGGGTTGTACTGACGTTTGCAGCACGCAGGAGGTATACACAGGTGTCCATGCCAAAAGGAAAAGCAACGCCCTAATCATATGCATCATCCAGTAAAAATGTAATTTTGTTTTATTATTCAATCACACGAGAAATATCATTCCCGTCAAAGAACTGATTTGAGCATAGTCCAGCATCATGCACATTCAAGATAAAGGGGGAGAAGTTCAGGGCCTGGAGAGTGCGGATTTCAACGATGGCACAGCCAAAGCAAGCGCGGTATCATCAAAAAAACTTATTAAAAGGCAGGCATTAATGGATATTAATCACAGCACTGGCGAAAATGTCATTACCAGCACCAAAGCCTATATGTGGTTTTTGTCTCTGAACATTATATTTTGTGCCTGGTTATTGTTGCGTAGCACTTACCGACTCGATGCCGACGCACTTCCTCCGATATTACAAATTCTGTGTGGTTGTATCGCTGCGCTCTCCGCCACCAATCTCATTATTACGATCAATATAAAGAAGAATATCAACGACGGTTTCTACCACACCGTACTTCCTTTTGTGGTGCTGACTCTTGGATTGTTGTGGGCCGCTCTATTTATTAATTTCACCCTTTATTATCAAAACCCACTCATCACCTTGATAATGATCGTGTCGGTGTTACTCCCTGCCACCATTACCTTCTTTATTTCAGGGCGATTGTTGCTGCTTTTCTCCACACCTCTGGTGCTGTGTTTGCTGTATGTCGAGACTGCATTAAAAGAGCAATTTAGCCTGATGCAATTCATCGGCTCGCTGATCATGCTGTCAGTTATCTATTCTGCACGCTACATATTGCTGGAGTGGTATCAGCGCGTACAACGTAGCGAATACGAGAAGAACATCCTGATTAAAAAGTTGATGCAGCAGGCGCACTATGATGCCTTAACCGGCTTGTTCAACCGGCTGAGCATGGCGCGTTTTTTCGAAGAGTGTGTCAGCGCCCTTTCCGGCAATAAGAAAAAGCTGTTCATGATTGTTCTGGATATAGATTACTTCAAACAGTACAACGACAAGTATGGCCATGTGGCCGGTGATAAATGCCTGATCAAAGTCTCACAATGCATTGAGCAATCCCTGCGTAAAGAGACTGACAGCGCGTTTCGTTTTGGCGGTGAGGAGTTTGTCGTCATGACGGTGTGCAACGATATTTCCCAGGCCAAAGCGATCAGCCACAGGATCCAACAAAATATTTCTCATGCCCATATTCCTCATGAGGGTTCGGCTATTTCTTCAGTGCTTACGGTCAGCCAGGGTATTGCGCAATGGAGCGAAGGAGTGACACTGGAAGGGTTGGTCGAACAGGCCGATCAGCAACTTTATCAAGCGAAGCAAAACGGTAGAAATAGGGTTTGCTATTAAAACGGCGCAGCACTTATCTGCTCCACGAAATCGATGCCACAAAAACGAAAAAACCCGCCGAAGCGGGTTTTTAAATTTCTAGCTTAGTTAACGCTAACCTTACAGGCTAGTTACGTTACCAGCTGCTGGGCCTTTAGCGCCGTTCTCGATGGTGAAGGAAACTTTCTGGCCTTCATCAAGAGATTTGTAGCCATCGTTCTGGATAGCAGAGAAGTGTACGAACAGGTCTTTAGAACCGTCGTCTGGAGTGATGAAGCCGAAGCCTTTATCAGCGTTGAACCATTTTACCAGACCAGTCATTTTGTTAGACATGAATATTACCTTTTGAAATAAGTGTGCCTTACGGCGATTTGGTATGCTTTACAGATTTTATGAAGCGGTAGAGGAGCACACGACAAAGGGTATCCAGGGATGACTCTTGAAGGACTGCTTTACTAAGTTGCTTTAAAGGTCTGTACGTCAAACCGATGGGGCGTATTAACTCATGCTTAGGCGATGAATGACAAGGATTATTTTAGCCGTCCACAGGTCTGGAGCTAAAGCCCCCCTCTTTTAGCGCTTCGCTTAGAGGGGGTAAATGGCACCACAACACACCCATGGTTTGCACCGCTAATCCATTGTTAGTAATCTATTTTTGCTACCCTACGTAGCGCTTCTGGCGTCACTTCTGGCAGGCCAAAAAACTCCATATATGCAGGAATCATCTCAAATAACATATCTGTTCCAGGTTGTATCTGGCAGTCTCTTTCCAGGGCTGCGCGTAAAAATGGCGTGATTTCGCTTTTCATCACCACTTCACCGACAAAACTTCCCGGCGTTATCGCGTTCATATCCATCGGCAGTTCGTCGCCAGCATTCATACCCAGCGGCGTTGCGTTCACGACAATGGAAAACGCCTTTGGGTTGCGCAAGTGGGTCTGCACGGTGAGCCACGGATAATGGCGGCGCAGGCGTTTTGCCAGCTCTTCGCTGCTTGCCGTGCGGTTATCAAATAACGCTAGCGTATCGACACCAGCCGCCGCCAGCGACGCGGCAATAGCCGAACCGACTCCGCCGCATCCCACCACTAACGCCCGCGCCCCTTTCACCTGAATCCCTTTGCGCAACACGCCGCGGACGAAACCGTCGCCATCAAACATATCGCCGCGCAAACTGCCATCCGCTTCACGACGAATGGCATTGCAAGCGCCGGCAATTTGCGCGGTAGGGCTCAGGCTTTGGACTAAGGCGCAGGTCGAGACTTTGTGCGGCATGGTCACCAACGCCCCCACAATATTGGTCAGACGAAATAGAGAAGGAATCATCTGCGCATAATCTTCGCCTTTTACCCCCATTGGCACCACTTTGATATCAATCCCTTGCTCTTCAAACCATGGGTTGTAAATCATCGGCGCTTTGAAGGTGGTGGTTGGGTAGCCCAGATGAGCGATTAACCGGGTATTGCCACTAATTTCCATTGCATCTTCCTCATTAACGGCGTCACCGGGTTCTGGGACGCCGTTGCGCATCATTAATTAATCATCCAGTTCAATACGTTTGATATCGCCAAGAATAAAGACATACGACAATACGCCCAGCAGCGCTGCTCCGCCGATGTAGACCAGCGCATAGAAGAAGTTGCCCGTTGCCGCGACGATAAAACCGATGATGAGCGGCGTGATGATAGAGGCAAGGTTTGAGCAGAAGTTGAATAAGCCGCCGGTCAGCCCCGCCAGATTCTTCGGCGCCATATCGGAAATCAGCGTCCACCCCAGTCCCACCATCCCCTGCCCAAAGAAGGCAATGGACATCACCGAAATCACCAGCGCATCCGTCGGCATCCAGTTAGCCGAGATAATCAGGCTCGCCATCAACAGGCCAGCGATAATCGGCAATTTACGCGCGATGTTCACCGAACCCGTGCGTTTCAGTATCTGATCAGATACCCATCCACCAAACATCACGCCAACGGCGGCGGCGAGGAACGGCAGAATGGCGAAGAACCCCACTTTCAGCCAGGGCATATGGCGTTCGGTTGCGAGATAAGTTGGGAACCAGGTCAGGAAGAAGACTAACGTGGTATTCCCGGCAAACTGGCCGATTCCCGCGCCGAGGATCTGGCGACATTTCACCAGTTTGGCCACGTTCGCCCAACTGAAGTTCATCTTCGGCTCAGGTTCTGCTTCTTTTCGGTCATGGCCGATATATTCCAGCTCAAGCTGGTTAGCCGTTTTCGATTCATGCGGCTCGTGATAAAAACGCCACCACACCAACACAAACAAGATCCCCGCAACGCCGACGGTGATAAACAGCGTCCGCCAGCCGAAGGTTTCCATAATAAAGAACAATAACGGCGCAAATGCCGCGAGGCCGATGTATTCCCCTACGGTATACACCGCCGTAGCACGGGCGCGTTCGTGTTGCGGGAACCATTTGCCAACCACGCGGCTATTCACCGGGAAGCACGGTGCCTCACTAATCCCCAATCCTAAACGGCATAGCAGCAGAGTTTTCAGCCCCATGGTTAAACCGTGGAATAAGGTAAATGCCGACCAGAAAAACAGCGCCAGTGCATAGGTGATTTTGTTGCCAAAGCGGTCGAGGAAGATACCGCCGGGTATTTGCATGGCCGCGTAAGTCCAGGCAAACGCAGAAAAAACGATCCCCATCGTTGCCGCACCAATGCCGAGATCGGCACTCAACTGCGGCGCGGCGATACCTAATACCGTTCGGTCGAGGTAGTTAATCATGGTTCCAATAGCCAGAAGGGTCAGGATAACCAGCCGGGTACGGGAGCGTTTCTCTACACCAGTTTTCGGGGCGGCAATGTCGCCCTGGCCATAACTCGCCATTTTTTATTCCTCTGTCTGTAGGTTGCAGGTGTTCTAATTGAACCTGATGGTTCATTTATTGTTTTAAATCGCATTAACGCATTTGCATCGCCGCCAGACGAACCGCCGCGTTGGTTGCTCCATATTGTTGATAATCTCCTCGCCGCTCGACCAATTCAAAGAAGAAACGATCGGGGCGGAAAGGTGGTGTGTATGCGTGTAAAAACTCCTGCTGCCGGGCATCTCGCTCATAAAGGATATCCAGACGTTCCAGCCCTTGTAATAACGAATTGTTTACCCCGTAACGCGCCAGCAAATCGCCATAATAATTCGCCGGGATCGGCAGCAATTCCAGGCCGTTAGCTTGCAGACTTTCGACGGTTGCCGGTAAATCATCACAGGAAAATGCCACGTGTTGCAGCCCGGTTCCCTGATAACTCGCCACCGAACGTGCGATTTGAGTATCCAGGCTGTGCGACATATTTAACGGCAAGCGAATCGAATGACAGGGGCTGTGCATGACCTGGCTTCTGACCAACCCGTACGGGTCCGGCACACTCAACTCGTTATCCAGCTCAAAGCCAAACACCGCGCGGAAAAACATAATCCAGTTATCGCGACTGCCTTCGACCAGGCCTAACGCCAGGTGATCAATGCCGCGCAAAGCACCCGAGGCCGCGGGATCTGAAAGCTTAAAATCTGTCTGATAAATATCCCTCTCGCCTAAATCTGGCGCTTCAATCAGATAAATTAAGCTGCCATCTGGGGCGCAAATTGCCGCCAGCGCTCGCTCGTCTGGGCCATGTTCTTCATGCCAGATGGGATAGCCATAATCCTGCGCACGCTTGAGCACATTTGCCGCACCCTTGACGCGCCACGCCATAGCGCAAAGCGAAACACCGTGACGGCGATGAAACTCATCTGCCCAACTGTGTGACTGATGGTTGATGATCACATTCACGCCACCGTTACGCCACAGCGAAACGTCTTTTGAACGGTGCTCCCCAGCCAGCGCAAACCCCAGCGGTTGCAGCGCCTCACCCAGGGCGACGGCATCCTGGGCATCCGTGGCAAACTCTAAAAATTCGATGCCCTGATAACTGGCCTGGGGCGCACTGTGGAACAACGGTGCATCAATGTGTGGATTGTTATTCCAGGTCTGCTCTTCCAACCAAAGCAGCGAACGATAGCCATCTTTTGCGGTTGGCGCGTTTGGCGTGGCACGAAAATTGTCATTGAAAATCTCCAGCGACCACGGGCCACGATACCCTTTCTCAGTCAGCAGGCGGGTAAATTCAACTACCGGCAGTTCACCTTGCCCCGGGAAGCAGCGGAAATGGCGGCTCCACTCAAGCACATCCATTTTCATCAGTGGCGCATCGGCCAATTGCAGGAAGGTGATTTTCTCCAGTGGAATGTCATCAAGATTAATCAACTGGTCGCCAAGAGACAGCACGTGGAAACTGTCCAGCACCAGCCCTAACGCCGGGCTGTTAACTTGCTTTACCCGTTCCCAGGCCTGACGATAACGGTTCACATGTGTGCCCCAGGCCAGCGCCTCATAGCCAACAGTAATTTCATTTTGCTGTGCTAATTCAGCCAGATGTGCAAGGTCGCTCACTTGTAAATCAATATTCGCGGAGCAGTCCGGTGCCACGTTGCTGCACAGCAACATGGTGTTGCACCCCAGCTCCTGCATCAGAGCAAATTTACGCCGCGCACGTTCCAGGTTGCTGGCAAACTGCGGGCGCGATGCTCCTTCAAAATCCCGGAAAGGCTGAAATAGCGTGATGGAAAGCCCAAGATCAGCCGCCATTTTTCGCACGTCGGCGGGTGTTCCCGGGTAATAGAGCAAGTCATTTTCGAAGATTTCGACACCGTCAAAACCCGCAGCCGAGATTGCGGCCAGTTTTTCTGGCAACGTGCCAGAGAGAGATACGGTTGCAATTGAACGCTGCATGTTGACTCCTGGGGATCGGGGTAAGTGAGTTA
The DNA here is from genome assembly GCF_014189855.1 of Buttiauxella sp. A111. Taxonomy (GTDB): domain Bacteria; phylum Pseudomonadota; class Gammaproteobacteria; order Enterobacterales; family Enterobacteriaceae; genus Buttiauxella; species Buttiauxella selenatireducens. The sequence goes on along the minus strand of NZ_BJFN01000006.1, from coordinate 164,406 downwards.
ATGTTGTATCATTTGGTTCATATTGCAAACTTATAGTTAATTAATTGTTACCCCAGATCACGCCGCCAGAAGTTAAAAAAAATAGCGGGCGATTACCGAACAAAACAAAGAGGGATTACACTTTTTAGTCACTCCCCTGGCAACTAAAAGGCCGACACAACATGTCAGATAATAACTATCAGCCCCCAAAAGTTTGGACGTGGAAAAAAGGCGAAGGCGGCACCTTTGCTAACATCAATCGCCCGATTGCAGGCCCAACCCATGAGCGCACGTTGCCCATCGGCAAGCACCCGTTGCAGCTCTATTCTCTTGGTACACCGAATGGGCAGAAGGTAACCATTCTGCTTGAAGAGTTGCTGGCGATAGGCGTGAACGAGGCAGAATACGATGCTCACCTGATTCGAATCGGCGAAGGGGACCAGTTCTCCAGTGGCTTTGTTGAAGTGAACCCGAACTCGAAAATTCCGGCGTTGATGGACCATTCAGTCACACCACCGATTCGCGTCTTCGAGTCCGGTGCAATCCTGTTGTATCTGGCGGAGAAGTTCGGCCATTTCTTACCAAAGGATCTTGCGGCACGCACCGAAACATTGAACTGGCTGTTCTGGCTGCAAGGTTCCGCCCCCTACCTCGGCGGCGGGTTTGGCCACTTCTACAATTACGCCCCCATGAAAATCGAGTACGCCATTAATCGCTTTGCAATGGAAACCAAGCGCCAACTCGATGTGCTCGACCGACAACTGGCGACGCATCGCTTTATTGCTGGCGAGGAATATACCATTGCCGATATCGCTATCTGGCCGTGGTACGGAAGCCTGGCAAAAGGTGGGTTGTATGACGCGGCAGAATTCCTCGACATAGCTTCATATAAAAACTTCGTGCGTTGGGCCGATGAAGTGGCAAATCGTCCTGCGGTGAAACGTGGGCGCATTGTGAATCGCACGTTCGGGGAGCCGTCTGAGCAGTTACACGAACGCCATGATGCATCTGATTTTGAGTTACGTACCGAAGATAAACTGGCGAAATAACATTCTCATGGCAGGTTGCAACCGTGGCCTGCCTATTTTATCGTTTAAAAATAAACAAACTTAATAGTGTTTCAAGATAACCGTGCAGGTAAGTTGCCGTCTGAGTTAATCAGTAAGCAAACTGCAAGGAAATACCGTGTTCAAGAAATCTATCCTGTTATTCACTCTAATTCTCGCTGGTTGCGCTAATCCTGGAGATGATAAGGTCGAAGCGTTAAATACTCTCGACTTCCAGGCCAGCCCGAAAACATCTGCTACCGCTAACGGCAACCCTGTGGAATTAGAAAGCCTGCACAACATCAATCAGAAAGCCATTGCCAGCCTGACGTCAGAGATTAAAGCGACACATGTGAATGGCCTGAGAAGTGATGATGTCCTTGATAATCGCGATGGAATCGATAACGTGTTTCAGGCGCTGACACGGCTTGAAGAGTTTAATGAGTTGAACAATATCTATCTGAAAGATCAGAATAAAAATGGTCTGGTACAGATTGGCAATGCATTAAAACCTCTCACCGAGAAAAACTCCTGAACGTCAATTAAAAGGATGTCCTGATGACATCCTTTTAAAATTCCTACAAAGCCAATCAGTAAAGTTGTTTCTCAATCAGCAACTGCTGTAAATGCTGCTTTTGTTCAGCAGTGAGCACTCGGCTGACATTAAACACGTATTTTGCTCGCTGGTAGCGCACCTGACTCTGAATGTCCCCAATGGCAGACAGTTGTTTCTTCGCCGCACTGTCATCCCACACGCCAGATTTAAACATACTCACAATAGCATCCTGAGCCAAAGCATCAGTATTAATCTTGCTGATCTCTTTTTGTGCCTCATCACGCAGTGCCTTCACCGTCTTTATTTGTTCTGGTGTCAGATTTAATTGCTGTGCCAGGCTATCTTGCGGCAGCGTTTCTGTTGAGGTAGATGCAGAAGCCATACCTGAAAAAGTCAGAGCTGTTGCCATCATGGCAATTTTAAACATTTTCTTCATTCGATACCCTTAAAAATAATAAGTAACAATTCCAATAGCACCCTTATATTAATAACGCAGCAAGAATGACATTGAAAATCCTTAGTCGTTTATTTTTAAACAAATAAATTAACTATTTGCTAACAACGTTCACTAAAACATTGCAGGTATGTAATCTGGCGCCCCCTATATTGGGAATAGATTTTATTAGCCTGTATTCTTGCTGTGAATTATTATTAAAAGAAAAGGTGAAAATTCCTAATTTTTATTTTAATGACACTCCATCCAATCAATATATTTGTCCTGGAGATTGTCGGGAGAATTGATGCTGCTTTATACCCTGATTTGCGAAAATATTATAAAAGCGTTTATTTTCAAACAGTAATAACAACACATAGTAAAAAGCCACACTATGTTGCCATAGTGTGGCTTCGTACTGCTTACTTATTTGATGGTTGCTTTCTTAGCTCACATCCCTATGAGCTACAGGCAGCATAAAGTTAATAAGCCAGGCATTCAAAAGCATTCTTATTTAAAAATAAATCTCATTTTTTTGATAAAAAAAACCCGCCGGACGGGCGGGATTATTGTATTGGCACTGCAAGATGCACAAACAATATTAAAGGATCGAATCACTCGAATTGATGATATCAATGAGGCTTGATGTCTCAACGTGATAATTGTAGTGCGTGATAATTTCTGCGGCAAATTTATTCATGTGTAAAAATAAACTTCTCAGAAGCTAAAATTAACCCCGGCGTAAGCGCCGTCCGCTATGATATTGTCTCTGTGGCCATCTTTCCCTTCCATACCAACATAACGGTATCCGCCATCAACGGAAAATGTTTTGTTCACATTCCAACGCAGACCCGCATTGGCTTCGCCGTACTGTGCAACGCCGCTTGAGAGCGAATCAGGTGAAAAATAAGCATCACCAAACAGAGTAAAATGTTCACCAAGTGGAAGCTGTGCACCACCACCAACCGCTACGGCATAACCTTCGTCGTTATCATCCGGGTTCAGATAAATTGTTTTGCCCCCGAGGGTGATCAACACGGAACCCAACGGAATATTCCAGCCTAATCCCAGACTCGCAACATCACCGTCATTATCGTTATGTGCCCAGTTGCCACTGAAGGTAAAACCGGGTTCATTGGCGCCAAAACTCATGCCCAGGTTGGTCCATTTAGAACCCGCCTCGCCGTGAAATGAAACTGCATTTGCCGAACCTGCGGCAAGTGTCGCAACAACCAGATAAGCCACTTTTAAATATTTCATCGGTTCCTCTTTTCTACATAGGGTTTTCAGATCAAAAAAAAGCCCGATAGGCACAAATGCATCGGGCAAAACGGACGTTACTGCTATTTTTTTAATGGCATATTAATGCTTACTGCTGTGCTGCTACACCGGCGATTTCAACAACAACGCGGCGATCAGGTGCCAGGCAGTTAATCAATTCTTGACGCTCAGTCACTGCATCACAAGTTGTTCCAGTCACCGGCTCGCTTGGACCACGGCCTTCGGCCTGGACGTGTTGAGCTGGCATACCTAAACGAACCAGTTCATCCGCAACGGCTTGTGCACGTTTAGTAGAGAGATCCAGGTTGTAATTCTGGGAACCCAGACGGTCTGTGAAACCGATAACCACTGTGGTTTTCTCTTTAGACGCCTGAATTTCTGGGCGGTTGTAGAGATCACGTACTGCAGCTTCACCTGCTGGTGAAAGCACTGCAGAGTTGAAGGCAAACATAACGTCTGACTTGAGGTTGAAGCGCTGTGGCTCAACTGGTGCTTCTTCTACAACTGGTGCTGCAGCAACTGGAGCTGGAGTATTTTGACCAAAGCGGTAAACCACGCCTGCCGTCACGGTGCTAACATCAGCAGTCATACCAATTTGGTTGGAGTTACCAACATTGCTAACCCACTGGTATTCCAGACGGCCAGCCCAGTTGTCGTTAAACTCGTATTCGGTACCAAATGCCGCCAATGGGCGAACGCCGGTTTCAAACTTGGTGTTGCCATCTTGTTGTGCTTCAGCACGGTACGCCATTGCACCAGCACGGCCGTAGATGTCCCAGTTTTCATTGAATGAATAGCTGGCTTTCATTGACAGTTGCAGACCTTGAGAGCCCAGTTTGGCACCCGCTACACCGTTGTTGCCTTCAACTTGCATGTTGCCAAGGTAGTCGTAGCCACCTTCAACAGCCAACCATGGAAGAATTTGGTAACCACCAAATACACCACCGCCGACATTATCGCTGCTCAAATCAAAGTCGGTAGCGTTGCTCAGATTATCATTGAAATCATTGTTACCATTGCCGTCAAAATAATGTGACCAACCTAATTTAGCACCGCCATACCAAGTATTGGTATCGGCTGCGGCATTAGCGTTCGTTACTGCGAAGGCGTTGAGTGCGATTAACGCAATAAGAGTCTTTTTCATCATATTCCTTGAAGTCGCTGCTGGGAGATTTCTCAATGGTATTAATGTTCTAGCGACGAATAGTATTCAGATTCCCCAATAGAAGGAATTTGAACTTTGTTTAAATTTAAATGAAAAAGAAGTAGATGAAATTATTGCATTAACGCACCAATAGAATTAATAACGCTAAAATAATTAGCCTGCTTTAGAATTTCTCAGGCAAATTTATAACTTCTAATAAATAGCCACCACGTCGAATATCAATGTAGCCACCATTTTTCAAAGCAAACATAACATTTAAAATACTGCTACGTGATAAGTGCGTTCTTTCCTGAATGTAATCCAGAATTGAAGTTCTTAAACGAGATTCTTCCGGCAGACGATTCATCTCAATAAGGTGACCACGAATAATGGAATAGGTGCGTTGTTGCACCACGACCGAGTCACGGTAGAAAAGATGGCTGGTGTAATAAGCGAGAATAATAGCAACATCTTTCCACAGCCCTTCTTGAGTGATTATCTCATGCGCCAGGCTGGCATCAAGACGAAGCATGGTGCATTCGGTTTCTGCACGCAGGATATGGCTACGCAAAGGTTGGATGCTCTCTGCAATACCAAACAAATTTTGACCGGCTACCGTCGCGATAACCAAACCGTCCGTTGCGCGGAGTACTGAAATCTCGCCTTTCTTGAAAACATAGAACTGCGGGACATCCTTATATTCCCAGTTGATACGCTTGCGAGGAATGATCTCCATCGGCGTTCCATGGGGCTCAAGGATAGAAAGCAGGCGCTGAATGGCGGCTTCTGGTCGTGTAGGAGGAGGTATAATCATTTGTTTTCCTGAAATTACTTACTATATATGCAGGTTCCTTGAAGTATATACCACGCCAAAGATCTAGCTGGGAGCGCTACCTTAGCGGTGTTTAGTACTTAGATACAACTATGTTTTGCAAAATACATACACTATTCGATAAAAATTTTACAACTATGTCGATGATGAAAAGAAGTGTAATTTCTGACTTTTCCTCTTGCACATTATTGTGATTCTGTGCAATTAAAAAATCGCTAAATGTTTATTTTTAAACAAAATAAATGTGGTGCCATGCACGCCTTCTCATTAGTGTCTCCGAACATTTTCTTACGGGGGCACCCATCTATGATTCTGGACTATCTTGCCTTAGGCGCTCTTATATTTGTGGGACTCACGCTCTTTTACGGTGTCATTGTTGTTCACGACATCCCCTACGAAATTGCAGTACATCGTAACCACCCGCACCAGGATGCGATTCATGCCGCAGGTTGGGTGAGTTTATTCACATTGCATGCATTATGGCCGTTTTTGTGGATCTGGGCGATGTTATATCGCGAAGACCGTGGCTGGGGATTTGCGACTAAAAACCATGAACTGGACGCGCTTCGTGAACGTCTGGCTCAACTGGAAGCTCAGCAAAAAAATAACACAGCAAACCATCAGTAACTGAATTATTGAGCAGGATTCATTGTGGATTTATTACTTATTCTTACATATACCGCGCTTTGCGTTGGTATATTTAAATTCTTCAAAATTCCATTAAATAAATGGAGCGTCCCTACTGCAGTTCTGGGTGGGATTATTCTTATTGGCTCTCTGCTTTTATTAATGAATTACAACCATCCTTATACTGAACGCGCCCAGATGGTTACCGTTACGGTACCTATTATCCCTGAAGTATCGGGTACGGTGGTAGAAGTGACCACTAAATCCAATACCATGCTGAAAAAAGGCGATTTCCTGTTCCGTATTGACCCAACGGCTTATCAAGCAAAAGTCGAGTCAATTAAAGGTGAGATTGAAAGCGCGCAGCAAAATGTTGAAATGCTTAAAGCGCGTCTGGCTTCCGAAAATGCCGATATCGCCCAGGCTAAAGCGCAACGTGATTTAGCCATGAAAGATGCTGACCGTTACCGCAATGGCAGCCAGGACAAAATGAAAAGCCCGTTCACCGACCAGGAAGTGGTTCGTGCGCAGCAAACTTATCTGGCGGCACAAGCTCAATGGCGCTCTTCTCTGTCGAAGAGAGACCAAACGGCAGCGGAACTTAGCGCTCTGATTAACGGCGAAAATGCCGTGGTGTATCGACTGAAATCCAACCTCAAAGAAGCAGAATACTTCCTTGAGAAAACCGTTATTCGCGCCCCTACCGATGGCTACGCGACGCAACTTTTCCTGAAACCAGGCATGTTTGTACGTCCGATACCGTTGCGTCCCGTCATGGTGTTTGTACCGGATCAGAAAACCAGTGTTTACGCCGTTTTCCGTCAGAACTCAGCGCTGCGTTTAGTCGCAGGTGATGAAGCCGAAGTGGTGTTCAACGGTCTGCCAGGCAGCGTCGTGAAAGGAAAAGTGAAACAAATCCTTCCAGCCATTGCCAACAGTAGCTACCAGGCACAGGGACATCTGCAAGGCTTAAGCCTTGACCCGAAACTCGACGGAATCTACGCAGAAATTGAACTCCACAACGTGGCAGATGTTGAAAGATTACCTGCAGGTACCATGGGACAAGTTGCCGTCTATTCAGATCATTTCGAGCACGTTTCCATTATCCGTAAAATCCTGCTGCGTATGACCAGTTGGATGCACTACCTGTATATCGATCATTAACAGAGGTAAACCAGGAGCTCCCCATGCAGAAAGCAAAAATGTTCACTCTTTTCGCCATCGTTATTCTGACATGGGGGAGCACCTGGCTTGCGATGAAGTTCGCGTTGGTCAGCATGCCACCTATCTTTGCCACGGGCCTGCGCTTTTTAAGCGCAGCTCCGCTGCTACTGTGGCTATTGAGAATCACACGCTCTACGTTGTTATTCCCACCAGGCCACCGTATTTTCCAGTTCTGCGTGTTCCTGTTCTGTTACTGCCTACCCTTCACATTGGTGCTCTACGGTGAGCAATACGTCGATCCCAGCACCGCTGCGATAATCTTTGCCGTGATGCCTGTCGCCGTAATGCTTATTTCGATTGTAGTGCTCAATGCCCCTACCAGCTTGTTACAACTCATGGGTGCCATGCTGGCATTGCTATCACTGTTTTGCATCCTGCAAGAGGAGGCAAGAGTGAGCATGAGCAACAATTGGAAAGGTGCTTTAGCCGTGGTTCTCGCCGTATTCATGCATGCTTTTATGTATGTTCAATGCAAGAAGCGCAGTTGCCAGGTATCGCTTTTCACGTTTAACACCCTGCCTTGCCTCGCCGCTGGATTAATCCTCACGATGATTGGCGTAATCGTGGAGAAACCGATGCTGGAAAATATTACGTTGCTGTCGTTTGCCTCGATTATTTACCTTGGCATCGTGGCTGGCGTGTTCGGGATTTTGTGTTACTTCTCGCTGCAAAAGCGCATTTCGACGTTCAGTACATCGTTGGTATTTATCTGTTTTCCGGTTATTACGGTCTTTCTCGAATGTCTGTTGATGGACAGCGTATTCTCACAAACATCATGGGCTCTGCTCGCGATGATGCTGGGCGGCGTCTTCCTGTCTCTAATCTCTGTAGAGAAGAGAAAAAGAGTCTCGACATCGCAACAGCAGTGGAATTAGCGCGATTTTTTCTTTCCCATATTTACAACTTATTAATAACTGTTAAGAATGGATATTATTTGAACATAAATATGGTCAATGTCAGAAGAGATCCTCAGGCAGCAGATCCAGAACCTTAAAAAGCATAACGCCCGGCTCAGAAGAATCGCCCATGACTCACGCAACAAGCTGAGTGCGGCTCTCGACGGGACAGGTTTGTGCTTGTGGCAACTCGATGTAAGCAGCGGCAAGCTGGTGATTTTCAATCGCCGCTGGGGTTCCATGTTAGGTTATCGTCCCAAAGAACTCAGCGCTCATTTTGATGTGTGGCGTGAGCACCTGCACCCTGAAGATAAAGATATGGTGCTCGCTGCGTTTTATAACCATCTCGAAGGGAAAGCGCCATATTACGAGGCGTTACACCGCATGCAGGCTAAAAACGGCACCATCACCTGGGTGCTCGACCGGGGAAGAGTGACCGAATGGAGCGATGAGGGAAAACCGTTGAAAGTTACCGGAACCCACATCGATATGACCAAAGAAAAGCAGTACGAGGAACAGCTTGCGAAGCTCGCCAACCACGACCCACTCACCGGTCTTGCCAACCGCCACGCGCTGCATGCGCAGTTCGATCTATTAAAGAAACTCGGCCCGCTGTCAGTGGCTTTTATCGACCTTGATGATTTCAAAAACGTTAACGATACCCTGGGGCATCGCAGCGGCGACGAAGTTCTGCTACAGCTGAGTCAACGTTTGTCCGAAGTCTGCCCTCCAGAAGTGACGATTGGCCGCATAGGGGGCGATGAGTTTATCCTGCTGATTCCGTGGGCGCTTGAAGATACCGAAATCAAAACCCTCGCCCGACGCTGCCTGGATGCTGCCATTACTCCGTTTGAATTGAGCAATGGCGCAGCTAAAGTCGGCGCATCCATTGGCGTTAATGAATCCTGGGCGAGCGACAACTTTGCCGACGCGGTGATTCGTGCCGATGAGTCCATGTACCTGATTAAACACACTGGCAAGAATGGCATCGCACTAGGTTCCAGCATCCTGCTGCACTGTTAAGCCAGATATTTGCGGAACCAGTCAAGAGTTCGCGACCATGCCAACTCCGCCGCCGCCTTGTCATAACGCGGTGTCGAATCGTTATGAAAACCATGATTCACACCCGGATAGATGTAACCCTCGTAAACTTTATGATTCGCTTTGAGCGCCGCTTCGTACGCAGGCCATCCTTCGTTAATGCGCGAATCCAGCTCACCGTAATGCAGCAATAATGGCGCTTTAATACGCGGCACATCTTCCGTTTTTGGTTGGCGTCCGTAGAACGGTACCGCAGCGGCTAATTCTGGATAGGCGACCGCTGCGGCATTAGCGACCCCACCACCGTAACAAAATCCAGTAATACCGACTTTTCCCGTCACGGCTTCGTGGTGCATCAAGAACTCAATCGCAGCGAAGAAATCATTCATCAGTTTGGTGGGATCGACCTGAGATTGTAGTTCGCGCCCTTTTTCGTCATTCCCCGGATACCCCCCGACAGAGCTCAAACCATCGGGTGCCAGCGCAATAAACCCTGCTTTAGCAACACGCCGCGCCACATCTTCTATGTAGGGATTTAGCCCACGGTTTTCATGTACCACGACAACGCCCGGCACTTTACCCGAGGCTTTTGCGGGGCGCACCATGTAGGCTCTCACCTGCCCGTGCCCTTGTGGACTTGGGTACTGAATGTATTCAGCCAAAATATCGGGATCGGTAAATTCCACTTGCTGCGCGAAGGCGTAATTTGGCGTCAGCAAAGTGCCAAGCGCTACCGCCGAAAGCCCACCGACCACAAACTTCCCTGCCAGGTCGAGAAACTCACGTTTGCTGATTTTGCCGTGGACGTAGAAATCGAAGTATTCGAGTAATTCAGGAGGGAAATCTTTTGCGGTAAGTCTGGTCATTTGCAGGCCCTTTATCGATAAAAGATGGATAAATAATGGCCTGCATTTGATGATTTTGCCTGTTCTAATTTAAGCGGGATTTCACGACATTCACTCGCCAGATCCCGAAGCACACCAGCACCAGCGCAAGGGCATAACGCCATTCCAGAATGCTTTCTTGCAAGAAGATGGCGGAAAGCACCGCACCCGACACCGGGATCAGGAAGTTAAACGGCGCAATCATTCCCACGCGATTGTGTTTGAGCAGCAGGCTCCACAACGCAAATGCCACGGAAGATAACAGCGCCAGATATCCCAGAATCGCCACAGACTCCAGCCCGTGAAACTCAAGCCGCCCGCCGCATGCGTAGCCTCCGACCGTCAACACCACCCCACCGATGGCGAGTTGCCAGCCGGTCATGATGGTCGGATCCATCGTTTGCGAAATTCGCTTTCCGTACAGCGACGCGGCAGAAAGAACAAACGCCGCCAACACAACGAAGCCGTCCCCCATCCAACTAAAACTAAAATCCATCAACTGGCTGTTGAAGTTCACTACCATGACACCGGCAAACCCCAGCACGCAGCCCACCACTTTGTTAATGCTGAGCTTGTCGTTTTGATAGATAAAATGCGCCAGCAGTACGCTAAAGAAAGTGCCTGTGGCATTCATAATTGAGCCTTTCACACCAGTGGTATAAGCGAGGCCAATATAAAAAAAGATGTATTGAATGGCAGTTTGGGTAACACCTAACACCGCGAGTTGCGAAAACTGGTGGCGGGATAATCGTGAAATCGACTTGCCTTGCAACATAGCAAACGCCAGCAATAACAGGCCTGCGATGACAAAACGATAACCGGCGAACACAATTTTTCCCGGTAAGTCATCCGTCGCTATTTGAAAAATCTCATAACCGTTTTTAATTGCCGGGTAAGCACTTCCCCATAACAAGCAACAAAAAGCGGCGCCCATCCAGGCGAATTTCTTGTTAGTAAAAAGTGACACACTGTTATTCACAACTTCATCCTATGAACAATTAAACACAGTTTTTCTGCCAACCATTATCCGGATAAATGCCATAAATTGCTTGTTTTTAGTTCGAAGAATGCTTCATTCCGTTCCAGCACACCACGCGGTGTGTACATAAGGCTCATCTTGCCGCTACAGAACGATGAACACCACAATTAATAACATTATCACATTCACTATATGCCATATATTTCACTCAATATATTCAACGAGTAAATATTTTATATAAAATAATTTATAGTTGTCGACTTATGATACCGGTATATAATCCATCACAGCTTTTAAGGAAATAATAAAAATTATCTTTCAAATATAAGGGAGCACGTAACATGAATTTCAGGTCAACAATATACTTATGTGCGACAGCATTTTTACTGGCCGGTTGTGCACCACGTTCCCCCATTGATGCGAAGAAAACAGGTGTATCCAGAACAGAGAGCAGCGCAAACAGAAATACATCTGCACTGCTCACGGACAAAGATATATTTGGTAATGAAACCACCCTGGCGGTTTCTGAAGAGGATATTCAGGCAGCACTAGAGGGGGAAGCCTTCCGCGTACCGCTGAATTCTACGGTTATCCTCGTTCAATCAGGCAGCCATGTACCGGAAACCGCTATACAACAAGAAATGAGTAAGTATTACACCGTTTCAACTTTTTCAGGGATTCCAGATAGGCAGAAACCCGTTGTCTGTAATAAGACAGAAGAAGGGGAACCTGTAGCTAGCGAAAATATGAATTACATGCAGGCACTGCGCTATATTGCAGCAAAAGGACATCAGAAAGCCATTATTGTTTACCAGGATACTTTGCAGTCAGGTAAATACGACACGGTGACAAAAACAACGGTATGGTCGGATTATAAAAGCGAAAAACTCCCGGATGTGGCGTCATTACGATACCTGGTTCGCTTTACGTTATTGGACGTAGCAACAGGTGAATGGGCAGCCTGGTCTCCGGTGAATTATGAATATAGTATTCTCCCTCTACAGACTGGAAAAATGGACATGGGTAATACGGAGCAACAAATTACTCAGCTAAAACAGAAAACCTATGCAGCGGTAGTTAAAGATTTGGTTAATCGGTATCAGTAAATAAAATTTGGCAGCCGCGGGTTTTGGCGGCTGCTTATATACTGTTACTATCTAAGATAAATCCATATTTAAATACCACAATATCCAGACATATTAACCTTCTTTTCACCATTTTTCGTTTTGATGGTGATAACGGCATTCACGTCACCTCCCTCGTCATCACCTGAGCCTTTTATCGGAGTCTGAGTTGAGATAATAGTCATATCATCGCTTTTGAAGATTGAAATATTTTTTTCTGAAGACACCTTCTCTAATATGGTTATTTTCCCATTCAATTTCATGATGGCAGAGTATGAACATTTCTTTCCAGCAGGGCAAATGTCGCCTTCAACATAGTTATCAAAGCCCTTTTTTTATTATCAACCAAGCTCAAGGTACAAACAAAGTGTTGTAAACCATTAATTTTATCAACATTAAAGCTATTTATGACAAGGCTTTCTATCGATATGCCGTCAAGATTTTCTGCATTGCATAAAATAGTGCCCGACATCATTAATCCTAAAATTATCGCTATATTTTTGAATATTTTCATTCACTCCTTGAATATTATGGGTTAGGAATATTACTTTCCGTTGAATCATTCCAGCCGCCCTGGATATATTTTATTTCACTGTCCGAAATGGCACCCAAGCATTAATCACCACAATATCCCGACATACTAACTTTCTTTTCACCACTTTTTGTTTTGATGACGATAACGGCATTGACGCCACCATCTTCATGATCCTTACCTCCTTCACTAAAATCATATGTTGTAATAATAGTCATATCATCGTTTTTGAAAACTGAAGTATCTTTGTCTGACAACGTCTGTTTCAATATCTTTATCTTTCCATTCAAAATCATAACTGCAGAATATGTACATTCCCCACCCACAGGGCAAATATCTCCTTCAGTATAGTTATAAAAATACTTTTTCTTATTTTCAGCCAAGATCAAGGTACAAACAGGGGATAAACCATCAATTTTATCGACATCAAAATTATTTATGACAAGGTTTTCCGATGGAATATTGACAGGATCTGCTGCAACACAGGAAATAATGCCAGACATCATCAATCCTAAAAGAAGTGCGATACTTTTTAACATTTTATCAATTCCTTGAATATTAAGGGTTAGGAAGAATATTTTTCCATACATCCAAGTATGGGGCAGGGTTTGTCAAATCGGCACGTCTTCTGTAAGGGCCGCCACGTTCGCCTCTAATTGAAAGTTCAGCCGAAGATGCTGCATTGGTATAAATCTCCAGATGCAGCATGGATCTACCACTGTCGAGTCTCCCAACCTTAGCAATAACCTGACCTTTGGTGACAATCGCACCACCTATATATGACCCATTAGCAATTTCACCATAACGAACGAGAATGTTGCCATGCCTGATTGATACAGCGGAAGTTCCTGAATAAAAGGGCCATTGATCATGAACTCGCACCCCATCAGCAACAGCATAAATAAGCGTTCCTTCAGGAAATATCAAATCACAACCGGCATGTCTGCGAGCGCCTCTATCGCGCGGAGCCCCAAATTGGCGGCCTCCATTTAACCATGATTGGCCAGGTAGTCTGGGGAAGGGAAAACAGAACCCCTCATTTGTCTCTGCCACAGTACCATTTGATCCAGTTGTCGTGCTATTTGAACCGCCAACACTACCACTTGAACCAGCAGAAGAACTTGACGGGCTACTAATTACAGGGTCCAGCCCCCCCAGTTTTCGCCAGGTTTTCGGCCCCACGATACCATCATCATTCAACCCATTAATTCGCTGAAATATTGTCACTGCGTTGTAAGTATTCCTACCAAAATCACCGTCCTCTACGAGCTTTGGCATAGCATTATTTTTATTGAGCAATTGTTGCAACTTTAATACGTTGCTACCTTTTGCATACATCCAAAGTGTTGCGACCATATTTATTCTCCTTGTGAAACATCTCCCGTTTCGGTTTTACTTAACACTGACTGAAGTCTATTTATTTGCGCAGGTTAAAAAATCCGTTCTTCCCACAGGCTATAAGCACTGGTTCCGGCAATACAATGTTCCTGGGTAATACTTTCATAGGTGAATGATATCGACTCCTCCGGTTGCCCTTGGGCATTGTCGATAGTATGCGGCACATCAGTATGAATACTGGCAATACGCGCATTGATCAGTTTCACTTTGAAATACAGCTCATTAATACCAAAACGGTTAGTGCGGTAATATTCAAAATCGCAGGTCAGGCATTCATTTTCGGTAATGGCCTTACTTAGCAATGGGGTAGATTTATCCACCGGTTTATGGATGGTTAATGCCAGATGATTAACGTTCTGCTCCCGACTCAAACCGTGAGATAACCCCAGCACCATAATCTGATCCATATGCGCAATTTGTGCTTTATTACCGATAGAAGCCTGTGAAGAACATCCTGCAGAAATTAGTCCCTGCTGTTGTCCGTTCAGGGTCAGATAAACAAGATTTGCCATGTTAATACTCCTTGAGGCTGGTAGTTATTTCCCAGCATTAGTGTCGGTATTTGCCGTTTCCGGCAGGGAATTGTTTTTTAGTAATAACCAGCGGCTTAATATGCCGCCCAACCGTGTATTAATCTCTTTTTCCAGGGCATTTGTATTCTGCCCCTGCGCACGAGCCTCCTGATATTGCGTCAGCAGGAACTCCAGTGGAGTCTCCTGGCTTAGTGAGCGCTCCGCCTTCCAGACAACATTCTTGATATAAGAAAGAGTGAGTCCTTCTTTTTCACGCTGCATCACCAGGTCAGCAAAAGCCCGTAGATCCTGGCGGGTCTGCTGCCAGCCTTTTAGCTGAGGCGTGTTTTCTGCACGGGTTTTCAGGGTTTCGTTCCACTGCGCACTTGCCTGTTGCTGCTGCAAGCTTTCCGGCCACAATGTGTCTGCCTGATGCACCATTTGCATCCCGGTTTCCAGCGGCTGTAACAGCGAAGCGTCAGGAAGCCGTTTCAGTCTTTCCTCATAACTCTTCAGTTCAGGGGAAGCCAGCCAGAGACTCGCAGCCCCCTGCGCGGTGTCACTAACCCGTGCCAGTTGTTGCTGTAGCGGGTGAACTTGCCACCACCAAACGGCCGTAGCGATAGCTGCTGTGCAGGCAACACCCGCTATAAAACCTTTTATGCTACGACCTCGAGTTGGTGCTGCCCCAGCGCCTGACATGCTGCGAACTGACACCTTCATTTCAGGCAAATCGGGCAGAGGAAACATTGCCTCCGGCACAGCAGTGGACTGCGCGCTCTCCGGCGCATACACCAGAGTTCTTAGCGTGGTCTCCGAAGATCCTGCGGCACCATTTTTTGGGGCAGGTTCAAGCCTCTTTCGCGTGTTCTGTACAAAATACAGCAGGTTCTCCACACGCGGCTGACGCTTCAGTTCCACCTGCTGAAGCTTGTCGCAGATAAGCTGTAATGCCCGCTCGGTACGGTAGAGCAGAGGCAGATCAGAGCCAATAAATGACAGTTGCTGACGCAGGATGTTGCCAGTGCGCACATTGAACCAGTCGAGCATTTCAGCTCGAGCTATGCCACCCTGCGGCCAGAACTTCTCCCATTCATGGCTTATCATCGCGGCCAGCAGCTCCGTCCCCTCACAAAAACCCGCCAGCCCCTGCGTGCGAGTACGCGCCAGCGTGTAATAAGAGGCGGTATGCAAATCCACACCGTTCGATTTGAAAATCGTCAGCGCCAGCGATTCGACCAGCCGCCAGTTCAGTTCCGGTTGTGACGGGTGATTCGCTTTGTTGATTTCTTCACGAATAGCGCTGAACTCCGGCAGATTGCGCGGATCGTTCCCCGTGATGATTTGAATTTCAGATGAGTCCATTATTTAGTATCCCTGTGTCAGTACAACGTATCCGGCAGTCGGAATTCACTGAACAGCCCACCAGTGAATGGATTGTCTTCGGTATCGGTGTGAATCCGGTACACCATCGCACCACCGTCCACATTAAACCGGACGTTGAAAGTGCCATTTTGCACACTGGTCAGTTGCCCGGCCCCGAATAACCGGAACTGCGCCCACGGCCCGTTGAAGCTGATGCTGCGCGGTGAACTTCCGCCCGCCCCGACTAGTGTCAGCTTGCTTTCGTTGCCTTCACGCATGTTGTTCGGCCAGACAAGGTGCGACGTAAAATTCCGCCCTTGAGCGTAATCGACAAGCTGACCATCAAGGTTCAACACGCTGCGGCGTTTATTGCCTGACAGTGACACGGTTTCCACCGCAAATTGCGTGCCCAGCCCGTTTTGCTTACTGAAAAAGATGTCACGAATTTTCTGTGCGGTGTCCAGTTGCTGGCTAATGTCCTCACGGATAATCACGCTGTTATCCCCATCTTCCAGGGTGAGGTCGTTCTCCATAAATAGCTTCAGGTTATGCTGGTAGAAGCTGTCCAGTACGCCGTCCGGTTTAAAGAAACGTTCGAATGCATCCAGAGACGCATCTTGTTGCCCGTGTGGGTTAAACGGATAGTTGTTTGCAAGCTGCTCGTTGAACGGTTTCACCACGTTGTCGCGCCAGTCCACTTCCATATAGTGAACGGCTTCCACCATAACCACATGCCAGGCCTGGTCGGCCAGTTTGCCCACCCAGCGGTTGAGCGGTGCAGGCAGGGTTTTTGCCATCTGGCGCGTAGTAAATATTGGGTCGCTGCTGTTCTGATCCAGACGCAGTTGCACGGCCTTTAAGGCCGATTTTCCTGGCACTGGCGCGTTTTGTACCGCCAACAGATAACGATGCAGTTCTGTCAGTTGCTGATATACCGCCTGCATCGTGTTTTCTTTATCTTTCTGTACCGCCAGCGTGCTGTTCTCTGCGGCAAACTCATGCCCCAACCGAGTCAACAAACGGTAGTCTGGCTCGGCCTGCGCTTCATCCCGTGCTTTGTCGTCCAGTTTTTCAGAAAGCAGGGCAGGCTGTGTGTTATCCCGCAGCGCGGTCAGCGCACGCTGGAGTGGCTGGTCGCCGCTGATCACCTGCTCCAGAGCAGTGGTCAGTTGTGCAATCGATTCATATTCGCGCACGTTGAGGTTATCCATACCAGCCCGCCAGGTCGCGGTGTAGTCACTGATATATTGTTCCGTCAGTTGGCGCTGGATTTCTGTGCGGTCGGCATCACTGTATTTTATGCTTCGGGTCAGGTTCAGCACCCACGAGTCCATCGCCGTCAGCTCCACCAGCTCATCACGCTGTTTGACGAAGTAGCTTTGTAGCCCATAGCGAGTAAGAAACTGCGGGACGACGAGTTTATTGTCGTCTGCGGAGGTAAACACCGATTCAAAAGTGGGGCCAACCTGGTCGCGCAAGTTTAAATCAGCGGGCAGAACACCCAGCGCCCGCGTTTTCAGACTCTGATAGACGCGCTGGTAAACCGGTAGCTTACTCAGTTCTTTTTGTGCCGCTACCACCGGGCTGTCATAAGGCGTCCAGCGGCTTATGGCGTCCCCATCACCTTTCTCACGATCTGCATGCCAGTCCGTGTGTAATAGTGCGTAATCCAGATGGGACATCAACTGTGCCTGGATATCACGCTGACCGTGGAACTCTTCGCTCCAACGCTTCGCCATATACTGTTTAACCACTTCATTATTGCGACCGCTTTTGTCCTCCAGCATCCTGATGACGCGCAGTACCGCGAGTTTTTCCTCACTTTCCGCAGGGGCGGCATTCATTGCTTTTATAAGGCCATTAAAAAGGGAGGGCAGATAACGTTGTTCTAATAGTTGAAGGTAAGTCTGTTCCACATACGGCCCGATGCGTTTGCCCTGGTACAACCCCATATCCGCCAGACGGCTGCGATCGCCCCAGTCACCATAAGCCAGGGTGGCGTCACGAACCGGGTTAAGCAGTGGCAATTGAAGATGGCCATCTTCGTCAATTCCCTGCGGAGGCGGCACTTCCATAAAAGCTTTAGCCTGCGCTAAAACCTGGACGCCAGCGCGCCAGTTACTGTTGTAGTAGTGCTGCCAGCCGGTGACTGCCAATACAGTAAGCACGGCACTACTGGCAGAAAACACCATCATCCGACGACGAGCATTCCCCAGCCAGACACTGTTTTCCCCAGACAGATTGGGTTCTGCCAGCAACGCCTGTGGGAAAAGGTTGCGGGTGAAATACGGCACCGTATCCACCAGCGGCCAGGCCGCGAGTGGCCCGTTACCCAGTTGATACTGACGAGCAGCAGACTGCATGAAAATGTCATCCACCTGACCGCGCTGCAATGAAGAGGTCAGATACACACCACGCAGCATCACATCCATGTTTTCGCCGTCCAGCAGGCCGCTGAGTAAGGCGATGAGATGCTCACGGCCACCTTGCATCTGGCGAGCAAAGCTGAACAGAGAACTGCGGGAGTGGTTCTGTGCCAACATCAGGTCCGGCAAAGAGTGATTCATCCGCTCTCCCCATGCCTGCCAGAAGCTGCTCAATTCGGCCTGCCAGCCATCATTCTCGTGGGCATGGCAAGTAAAGGTGACACCGAGGATAGCATCACGATCCTTTCTGGGCAGCGACTGGAATAACGCAGCGAAACCGTGCAAAAGATCCAGTTTCGTCAACACGATATAGACTGGCAACTGGCAATGTAGGTGCTGGCGAATCTCTTGTAATCGCTGGCGCAACATCTGTAACAGGTATTCACGGCGACGCTTATCGGCGGTCAGCAAGTCGGGGAAGTCAAGCGTAAGAATGAGTCCATTCAGCGGTTGGCGGGCACGTTTTTCCACCAGCCAGCCCAGAACATGTTCCCACAGACGACGAGGCAACACATCCGCATTAACCTGTTCCAGGAGTGATCCATCGACATCAAATATCACCGCTTGTTTTCCGACATACGGGGTAATGTAAATATGCTGTTCTGCCCCTCGAATGGCGTCTGGGGTATAAATAATATCGGACGGAAAACCTTCGCGCAGTAGCGCGGTTTTACCGCTTCCGGCCGCCCCAATGACCATGTACCACGGCAGCTGCCACAGATAACGGCGGCTATCGAGATGACGCTGCAAGCGCAGCAGCCAGCGGTCGAAGTAGCGCTGCTGGACGTTCATTTCCACTTTAAGCGGGTCCTGAGTCTCCTGACGCTGTTGTTTCTGCTGATGTTCCAGCTGTTTAAGGCGATTCATCACACGGACCGTAAGCCACGCGAGTGCGATAAATCCCCAAACCGCCGTTGCCAGCCAGCGGCGAGTCAGTGGCTGCAACCAATGTTCGCCATACAGCGTCCATGTCGGCCCCTTCCACCAGATCCACACCAGCAGAAAAATCCACGCCAGCGCGAGTAGCCCGGCTGCGGAAACTTTAAATCGGGGCATCGCCGGTCGGAGGGCAGACTTTAGCCCGCTGAATAGTCGGGGTGTCGGTAATCTGAACACAAAAACTCCTGGTTATCTGTTACTGTTCTGCCGTGAACTTTTTTTCTAATTGCTCTAACAGGGATGGTTCCCAGTCGGGCAGCATTATTTGTCGTCCCGTTTTGAACAACATCCGGTACTGCTGCTGCGCCAGTTGCACCATCCCGGTTTCTTCCATCAATTGCGCACCTAGATACTGCCGGTAAAACTGGTCGCGGGGATCGCCTTCGGGAAGTGCCTCCAGATACCGCAGCGCAGCCTCCAGCCCCTGTTCGTTAAAACACTGGCGTGCAGCTTGTGTATATTCATCTGTCTCAGGCACAGCCTGACTACCAGAAGGCGATAGAAGCCACTGTTTTGTTTGTGGGTTCATAAACGGGATTCGGTCGTTAAACAACAAACCAGCAAGCTGGGGCAATCGGGTAACAAAACGTCCTGTCTCATCGCGGATGGCCTGTGCCACATCCTCATAACCCAGACGTTGTGCAATTTGTGCAGAAAGATGGTGGCCATCCAGCCAGTACGGGGCCAGCAGTAGGCTGTTTTCCACCTGTTGCCACAACGCTGTATCTGCACTAGCAAGCCGGGCTTGATAATCTGCCACCATATCGACTGGCACTGCCGCCAGCGGTGTCCGTCCATCACTCTCTGCCTGCGGTGTACCAGTAATGCTTTGCCACTGCGCATGGCGGCGCAGACGGTAGCCCTGTGGCGAATCCGGCTGGCGTTCACAGAGAATGGCGGCAACTTTCAACAGCGTGTCTCGCCAGGCTTTATCGTCGTGGCTATCGATGGATACCTGCGGTGCAGAAGCAACAGCAGCAGGTTTATTCCCTACTGTGGTGTTCTGCTGTAACTCCCGCGAGGATGTGGTGGCAGGCGTCGTAGATGGTACTGATGCGATATCACGAAACGCACGCGGGTATAGAGCAAACAGATCGTCCGTCACCTGGGCCAACTCTGGGGTATTATTGACCTGCCAGCACTGCGCTAACTTCGCCAGTTCCCCCAGTAAGGCATCACGCTGCGCGGTATCAGCGCTTTCTGCAAAACTGGAAACGCCGCCTTCAAAGCGTTTTACCACCTGAGTGGCAAAACGCTTTTTGTGTGCCATATTTTGCGGCGCGGCGACCATCCAATAATGTTCTACATATAACGTCAGCAGACGCAGCGCCAATAGCTGTTCACCAGCATGTTGCAAGGTGCGCAACAGATGCGCCAGCAGGCGGAAATCTTTAGTTTCTGAAGCCAGAAGCATTAATCCCCGACGCTGTATTTCTGGAATATCTAGCTGGCTGTGAGCCAGCGACCCCAGCTTAACGATTTCGCCATCTATATATTCCCAGTCCGGGTTATCGTCTTTCAGTGCCGCGCACAGTTTCTCATCTGGCAGGTTTTCCAGCAGATGGGAAATCCAGGTATCCGGATGACTTAAATCCATTGTCATTATTTTATTCTCCCGCCCAGTGGCAGGCATCGCGCAGCGGCCTGATGGCCTGTGCCAGCCCGTCGATATTAAAGGTCAACTTTCCGGCGGTGCTGTTCGTGCCCGTATCCAAAGTCAGCGTTTTGGCACCGAACAACTGGGTTATTTCATCTATACCGGACAACCCTCGGCTGGATTCGAGCAACACGCCGTTCTCGCGCACAAACCAGCGGCTGCGGAATGTCTTGTTATCCGCAGTCAGAGTCACGGCGATATCATGCGTCTCCAGTGAGTGCCTCAGCGCCACTTGCATCCGGGTAATGTTGTCCACACAGCTGAACATCAGAACCGGGCGCGGCGGGACATTGCCAATTGCAGGGGTAGTTATGACCACAGTTGGGCGATCTCCCGGTGTTTGCGTTACCAACAGCGAAGTGGTGTTACCTGAACGTTGCTTTTCCTGCTCTGTGGCACGTGTCCACGCTTCACCCTGATAGCGGGCTTTGACCAACGCGCTTTCGAACCCGGTCTGCTCTGGTGCGAGAATGTGGTCATAGCAGCCAAGACGCTCCAGCGCCGCAGGCTCACGGCGACAAGACTGCATCGCCTTGATGGTAGCTTGCGTGTCCGGAGGGGTCGCACTAGCCAACCCCACACCAGATGCAGATGGCGCGTCCGCATAGGCAGTACAGGCGAACAGCCCTGCCATCAGCCATCCTCTTTGCCGGAAAACGCGCACCCAGCTCATAAAACAGTTTCTTCCTCTGTCTGCGGCAAGGCATCGGGAACGTCTTCTACTTCTGCGGAAAACGTACCTTCGGCGGCTGATAACCGAATATGTGCGATCGCCGTATTGGCCGCCATCTTCTGGAGTAGCAATAGCGAGAGTGGTGGCAGCATGTCGCCATCAATCACCGACTCCAGCATCCTGGCTCCGTTCTCTGCGCGGGTGACGCGCTTCATGATTTCGTCGGTCACTTCCGGCTCAATAACGACTTCCGCGTTAAAGCGGCTGCGCAGAACGTTATCTAGCCGCGCCAGTTTCCCGGCGATAATTATGGCGAGCGTTTCACGTGACAGCGGCAGGTAAGGCACGACTTCCATTCGTGCCAACAGCGCCGGTTTGAAGAAATCAGCGAGTACCGGATACAAAGCCTCCTGCATCAATTCCGGGGTGTCAGCATGCTCAACAATGGTCTGGTAGCCGAGATTAGAGGTCAGGAAGAAGACGATATTTTTACAGTCAATCAGACGCCCTTCTCCATCGGCCATTTCGCCTTTATCAAACGCCTGGTAGAACAGATTGAGTACGTCCGGGTGGGCTTTTTCCACTTCATCAAGCAGTACTATTGAGTACGGCTTCTGGCGAATAGCCTCGGTCAATACGCCGCCTTCACCGTAGCCGACATAGCCTGGAGGTGAACCAATCAGCCGGGAGACGGTGTGCTTTTCCTGGAATTCCGACATATTGATCGTGGTGAGATACTGACGGCCGCCATAGAGCAGTTCTGCCAGTTGCAGCACGGTTTCAGTTTTACCCACGCCGCTTGGCCCCGCCAGCAAGAATGCACCCAGTGGTCGACCAGGACGCCGCAGGTCAGCACGCGCGGTGAGCAGATGTTTATGCAGGTTGTCAATCGCCAGATCCTGGCCTTTGATAGTATCGCCAAGCCACTGCGGCAAATCGGTGATGACTGACATCTCGTTCTGCGACAGACGATTAAGCGGCACGCCAGTCCATTCAGCAATTACGGCAGCAATTTGTTTTTTGTCCACATGCGGAGAGACCAGCAACTGGGTGTGATGCAAAGCGTCCAGCTCCGCCGTCAGTTGTGCCAGACATTCAGCCGATGAAGGGGTTTCTGGCTCGATATCACTGACAGCTTCCATATCAGGTATTGCGTTCAACAATTGCTGGCGTAGCGCAATAATCTTCTGCACCAGTGTCTGTTGCTGATTCCAGGCTTCTTCCAGCTTTCGCAGCTCATCCTGTGTGGCTTCGTGCCGCGCATGTACCTCGTCCAGCCGCGTAGTATCGGTGCGTAACCCAATACGAATTTCACGCATAAGTTGGCTGATTTCGGCCTCGCACTGATGAGATAACGTGGTCAGCGCGGATATCTGTTTCGGTGGAGAAGAGAGGTTAATCGCCACCCGGGCACAGGCGGTGTCGAGCACGTCGATAGCTTTATCCGGCAACTGACGGCCTGACAGGTAGCGTTCGCTCAACATCGCCGCGGCCTGTAACGCCTCATCATCAATCAGCACTCCGTGAGATTGTTCATATACCGCCGACAGGCCGCGCAAAATAATCGTCGCTTCCGCAGCATTGGGTTCGCTCACCTTCACTAGCTGGAAGCGGCGCGAGAGCGCGGCATCTTTCTCAAAGTATTTTTTGTATTCGCTCCAGGTGGTGGCAGCGATGGTTTTCAGCTCGCCACGTGCCAGCGCAGGTTTAAGCAGGTTGGAGATATCAAGCCCCCCTTGCTGATTGCCAGCTCCGATAAGCGTATGAGCTTCATCAATAAACAAGATAATTGGAACCGGTGAGGAAATGACTTCCGCCATCAGCCCCTTAAACCGTTTTTCAAATTCGCCTTTCACCGATGCCCCGGCCTGCAATGCGCCCAGGTCGAGCGTCATGATGTCTGTATTTTTCAGTTTGTCTGGCACCTGGCCTGCCACAATTCTCAGCGCCAGGCCTTCAATTAATGCACTTTTTCCAACGCCCGCTTCCCCGACTACCACCGGATTATTCTTGCGGCGGCGGCAAAGAATATCGATCATCAAGTCGATTTCACGATCGCGACACAGCACCGGATCCAGCCGGTTCTGACGAGCCTCTTCAGTCATGTTTTTCGCATAACGCGCCAGCAGGCTGTCGCTATTGTCCGTTTTCGCACTGACGGTTTGGGCATCAGTATCCAGTGCAACAGATTCAGCAGACTCACGTGTCCATTCTGTAAACGCCTGGCGTAGCTGATCACGGTTAATACTGGTTAGCAGTCGGGCGGCAGCAACGGGGATATAGCGCAGCGGTGAGTGCAACAGAGCCATCAACAAAACACCGCCGCGCAGTTCGCTGTGCTGCATATCAGCCGATGCCAGCAACCAACCCTCTTTCAGCCACTCGGCAAGCATCGGGGAAAAAGCAGGATAGTTATCCGGTGTACGAGTTCCAGGCCAGTTTTCCACCGTCAGTGCCTGGCGCAACGCATTGATATCAATTTCAGCTCGTTCAGCTATCACACGCAGATCGCTGCGCACAGAGGCCAGCATTTGCAACAATACATGTGCCACGGTAATTTCCGGCGCCTGCTGACTCATGCACTCCGCAGCGGCAGCTTCCATCGCCTGGCGGGTAAAAAGGTTCAGCCGTTTTACCAGCGTGGGGAGATCAATCTGGATCATAAACGTCCTTATCGCAGTAATTTGTTAAGCTGCTGCAAAATGTCCTGTGCCTGGTTGTCCAGGCGCAGCAGGTAAAACAGATAAAAAAACACCAGCACGGTAACGCTGCCGAAGAAAATATGTTTGATGGTCAACCGTTTGATTAACTGATAGCGCCCGCCTTGCGTTTTTTTATCTTGATGCAGCAACGGAAACTGGGCATCGCCGCGCAGCCCATGCAGGACGTGGTGCAAACGGCGGTAAATCTGTTCAAACTCATCCTGACTCTGTACCGCGACTTTATAACGCCCGCGAAAACCCAACGAGAAACAGAGGTACAGAAACTCAAGCAGATCCTGGTAGCGCTTCGGCTCACGGATCAGGCGTTCAAGCAGGATAAATACCTTTTCGCCACCCCAGGCTTCGTTGTGAAAATGAACTAACAGCGATTGCTTGATCCATTCATTCTTGTTTGACCAGCCATTACCCAGCGCGGCTTCGTCTATATAGGTACAAAGGATGTAGCGAAACGAAACAATCACACCAGGTTCGTAACCTTGCTCCTGAAGCAGTTGCTCCACAGCCTGGACGTCCGTCACCACCTGAGAGAAAAGTTGCTCCGGCATGGCGTTACTGTTCATCCCCGCAACGCGCATCACCATACCCAATAGGGGCGTGGCAGCATCGATTATTGGATTGAGGCTGTTACCACGCAAAGTAAGCCGGTACTGGCGACGGGTGGTTTCTCCCCCTATTTCTAGCGAAAATGCCAGCCCTGGATCTGGCTCGTCGGTCGTGCTCAAGAGGTCATTTCTGTCGGGTATAAGAACGGACTGTTCACTCATGGCCTTAACCTCTTATCGCCCACAACTGCATATCCAGTTCCGGGAAGTTGCCGGAAATATGCAGCGCCAGCGCACCGGCTTTCACCACGTCTTGCCAGGCCGTTGCGCCTTTGTCGAGATCGAAATAGACGTAGCCATCGTGATACGGCAACTGGCGTGGAGCAGCAGTCAATGAACGTAATGGCACACCCGGAACCTGTACGCTAACCACGTTGCGGATTTTATCGGTGGCAGCAATTTTCGACTGCTGGGTGAACTGGAGAATAATTTGGTTATGTGGCATCCGCGCACGTACTGCCAGCACAAAGGAACCGGACTGCAACAGTGTTGGGTCGTTAACGGTGGCGATATAAACCCCATCACTAAAGATGAGCGGCAGGTTTTGCGCCCGCGGCATCAATACAGTATTAAGAGCCCGACGCAGCTCTGGAATCACCGTTTTAAACGATTGGGTGAGATCGCGGTGACTGTAAACTTCGACAGGACAAGGGAGACGGCTGTTTTCGGTAAACGTCATGAGTTCGCCCAGCAACCTGACCAGATCCAGATAAAAGGCTTCCGGATGCAAGGTATGCAGGTGTGACCGATGAGTGAAGTGCATCTGGCTGCGGTTGAGCATCTGCAGCATCATAAATTCCGACACATCAGCGATACCACTTTGCTCCGGCGAACCAATGCGCTTTGCTAGTTCACTGGCGCGATTGCTAATAAGCCCTTGCACGTCACCGACAAACCCGTTTAGTACCGAGCTAACCCGGATTGCCTGACAAGTGGGAATAAAACTATCGTCCAATACCAGAGCACCATTGGGCAATTGGTTACGAATACGACATAGCGGCAACGTCACCATCGCACTGAGATCATCAGCGCCACTAACAATTTTCAGGGCCAGTTGCCCCAACACTATCTGCTGTACATCACCACCATCCGAGTGCAGATCACGAACGTCAGCACGGGCCAGTCGATAACGCTCAGTTCCTTGTCCGGCGCTTTTGTAACCTTCAATTTCACAAGTGATATCGCTTAACACCGGTAACGCCAGGTAAATATCATGGCTTCCTGGCATCGATAGACCGAGTGGCTGATACGGCGTAGGAAGCTGGTCCTGTTCAGGTACGCTGAATACAGTCCCATCCGGCATGCAGCCCGCAGCGCTATCGAGCATAATCTTGCCCTGAGCCAGCAATTCGGTATTGAGAGCCAGTGTCGTAAATCCCCAGACAAAGTCATCCAGCGCATTCATGCGCTGGTTCAGCAGGTATTCATGGTTACGCTGCTGTTGCTGAAAATGCTGCGGTATGGCAAACAAACCTTCCTGCCAGAGCACCTTATTTTTCGTGGTCGCCATCGTTAGTTGTCCTCTTTTTTCATTTCGATGCTGTTCTGACGTACATGCACTAGTAGGCGGTAACTGTGACCGATTCCTTCTACTGGCTCGATTTGCTTCCATTCGGTGGTCTGGTCGTCGGAAAAATAGGCAATAACGCCAATGAACTGCGTTTTCGAATCCATTTTCACTGGTGGCAGGGTTTTCATGATGTCCGGCAGCAGGCTGAGATCCTGGTGATCGATATAGTTTTTCCCCAGAACATCTGGCAGCGGCGTACTGGCAACCTGGTCATAATCAGCGGCCTGTAATTTTGAATCGTCGCTCAGATAAACCAGTTGCACATCCACTGGAGCAGCTTCACCATCTGCGTTGACATTGGTGTCTGGTTCAGTCAGTAGTGTGACGGTAACTTCTGAGGGCTGATCCACCATCTTTCCAACCTGTATATTCGGGTTGCTGATCACCTGACCAAGTTTCTTCGCCGTTTCGCAACCGGTTAATGCAACACTAATCAGTACGCAGGCCAGAAGCGCCTTTGTATTCATGCTTCCGGCTCCCGCTGGTTCTCACGTAATACCCGGTCATAAACCTGGGCGTAAACCTCGTTGAACAGCATGGAGAACCCCTGCTGGCGGTCTGATGCCAACTCGTCGTAATAATGGCTATACATCCGCCAGGCCTCAGCGTCATTCAACGGCTGGCGTAGTTCGTGGCTACGGCGATACTGCACAAAACGACGCATCAGATTTTGCGGCGAAAAAGCGTCGAGCATCACGCGTAATGCCTCGCTAATCGCCACCCGGTTCGCATCCTCGTGATGGCAAATATTGCGCAAACTCTCACCAATAGCGGCGGGAGCCGCCAGATGCACCGGGCTTTTACCTTCGGCAAACATCACGTCCAACGCGGTGGAGTAATCCATGTTCAGACGTAGCGGGTTGTCCTCTAATGGGCGCAAGTGTTTATCAGACAGGCTATTCTGGCGGTGTTGTAAATCGAGCAACCCCTGAATCGCCGCACGCAATGCACGCCCCGCCTCTTCCAGAAAATCATCGGCATCTTGTGAATTACGCACAGCAAGCGAACAACCCAGCCCACGCAACAGTGGGGTAACGGCAAGATGGAGCTGCGCCATGTCAGCCGGGGAAGTCACTTCATCATTACTGTGACGTGGGTCGGCATATATCGGCGGTAGATCCATAAACTGATTATTGATCCCACCATTCCTGGCAAGATCGGACTGCGGTGCGGAAGAGCGAACATGCGTCACACCAGAAAATAAATCGCCTGCTGTGGTCAGGCTTTCAGCCTGCAATGCTTGTAATGGGTCAGCCGAAAAACCGTTTACTACAGTGTCAACCAACTGGTGGCGATGAGGCATTCCAGGGTAAGCAGGCTGACCATCGGTGGTCAACAATGCATCTGCCAGACGATCGCGGTTACTCACGATAGTTTCCGGTGCTGCCATCTGCTCACTATAGCTAAGCAGCTTTCCTTCATGGATAAACACCTTCAGTGCAAGTGCACCGAGAACTATTTCATCCCCCTGACGCAGCCGTACTAACCCTGTATCCACAGAGACAGGAGCCAGATTGATCATCAGTCCAGGCATCAAACTCCGTAGGCAAAATGCACCGTCATGCAGGACCACCTGGCAGGCACGGCCCGGGATCGATCCGGCCCGATCTTGCATTGGCCAATGGCACGTAGAGGAATGACCGATATCTCCGCCTTCGGCAGTAAAGACACATTTTGCGGCACGCCCGCTTTCCAGTTCATTGCCGTTCATTATCTGCAAAGTCAATGACAGTGCAGAAGACTGTGGTTTTTCCTCAGCCATATGCTGTTCCATAGAATTATTCCCTGATGTGGAGGGTGACTGAAGGCGGTGCTTTCGGTTGACCAATAAATGCAGTACGTCCCACACAAGATCTAGACCGATCGCCCAAACGCATTCCTTTTGCCTGATCCGGAGCCAGGCACAACCGTAAATCCCAGGCGAATTGGTCACGCAACAGGAAGGAAATAAACATCATCAATGCCTGGTGGTTTTTACCGTCCGGCAAAAACGAGAGATAGCGCTCCATTGACAGGTTGCCAATCTGCAACAGAAATTTCCCACTGCGATCTGGCACGCGGGCACCAAGCGTAAAATTAACGCCAATCACCGAACGCCCAGGAATATGACCGGCTGTTTTCTTTTTCGAATTACGCACGCCCAGGCGGTTCTGCTGCGAAGACTCAATCGGCACTTTGCGCAACTGCCAGTTCTCAATAGTGACTTCCTGCAGATCAAAACAGTGAGATACCAGGTTGCACACTACATCTGGCGAGCGTCCCGGCGTTGCCAGCACACCCGCGTAAGCCAGCATTTTGCTGTGGTTTATAGTCAGCTTGTCACGCACACTTTTATTACCCAGCCCGACTAGCGCGTACATCCGTTGTGAAAAAACATCCGTACCACCATTGCGAAAACAGATGTAATAGCGGTACTTGCGCCAGGCGTGGTACACAAACTGTGTCCAGCGGTGGCTGAACAAGTCGAGAAACGCCGCCATTCCCTCTTCATTCTGTGCAGACTCCCGCGCCATCCGATCCAGGTAGTAACCAGGCAACGGCGATTGGCTGCCGGAAAAACCGAGAAATTTAGTTGTCAGGGTGAACTGCCCGACGCCGTTACGCTCGAGCACATCCAGATCGCTGCCCGGAAAAGCAATACTGGCACTGGATTTGAACAGCGCAACTTCCCCTTCTGGTTCAGTACGCAGGGAGGGTTCCTGATTCGGATCGCCGTACTTGCGGTGCAGCGCATCCATCAGCACATAAAAATTTGCCCCACGTACATCTGACGGAAACGACGCAGGTTTCCCTACATCAGTGCGTGCTGGCCGGTGTGTTGCCATTCCCAGTACTCCTGACTTTCCGTGTTAATAATTTTCAGACAGTGAAACGAATTGATGCTGGCATACAACGAGAAGAATTCTGACAGTACGGTTCCCAGCAAATAGATTTCCCCCTCGCAAATAAATGGTGCGGGGTTTATCCACAGCGTGGTTGACAGTCCCCGCACTGGCACGCCCTTAAACAATCGATCAACAGGGCGAGATTCTATATTTTCGATTGCATCCAATTTTTGGCCGGAGAGTCGAGCCTGCTGCGGATGATGAATGCCGGGTAAATCGAATGTGCGCAGCACCTGAACCAGAGCCTCTCGATCCAACAGGGAGAGATAGTTCAGGTTCATGCAGGAAATCAGCGACCAGTGCATATCACCGTCTGTTATCGGATACAGCGGCCTGGTCGGTCGAGTGACATTACTGAAGGACGCTACCGCTGGATTTTTATTAACGGCAACGCAGATGTCGCCAGCATGCAGTTGAACTGGAAGCATTCGGTTGGTGCAAACCAGTGAAGCCGTGATGACTTCCCCCCCCAACAGGGAATTATCCGGTTGGCTACCGTCAGCATGGACAAAAGCAATGGAATGATCCTGACCACTATGGAAAAGTGAGTTTTTTGTGCGGTGATGCCAGTAAATAACTTCTCGTTTGAGGCTGTATTCGATCTGATGTTGAAATCCTTCAAACTCAGGCCAGAGACGAACACGTTTATCCTTAACGCTGTCTGTTATATTGCTGGAAACCGATTTTACCCAAAAAATATCATAGGATTCCGGGTGCTTTTGGCTGGCTCGCAGTGGATACTGCGATGCACTGTTATCCGGACTGACGGGTTCAGCATGATGCGCAAACAGGTTTACTGCTGGCGTACAATAGAGGCGTAAAGAATTTTTACGCAGTTTGACATCAACAGGTAGCGGCTGATTAAAGCGCAGGCGCAACGTAAAGTTAGTGACCGGAAAATCTTCCGGCAGTGGTGTGGCACACCGTAGATGAAAGAAGAAAAAACTCTCCGGATAACAGAAATATTCCTGAAGAACGCGGTAGCCGTTATGGACATTTTTCGGCCAGGGTAGCAGGGCATCCTCACGCTCAAATCCGGCCGCCTCCAGCCACAGATCCGGCTGTGGCACATGACGATCTCCGGCGACCAATTCAGCATCCATTAACCGCTCACTGAGCCACAAATAAAGCTGATGGCGGGTGTAATCGTCTTCGTTGCCCAACCAGAAAGTGAGTTTATTCAGGTCCAGTGCACCAGGAGGTACGTTACTGTCAGTAAACAGATCTATTTCAATGCACCCATCTTTCATGGTGCTGCTATTACGCACATCCCCGGCATGCAAGGGCTGTAACCAGATATCACGCGCCAAAGTAAAATGGCAGGCAGGTGGCGAATCTTCTTTATCGTCGGTCAGCGTACCCTGAGTGGCGGACAGTGACCCTCTTTTGGTCTGGGTTCTTACCAGTTCATCACGGCAAACCTGAACTGACGTTTTCAGTTCATTTTTAGGCTGATATTCGATGACCGTCATGGCTGGTACCGGGCGCAAATAATTTGGCCACAGCATATTAATTAAGCCGTGCGTGAATTCAGGGAATTCATCCTCCAGCTTTTGTCGCAACCCACCAGATAGAAAAGCGAAACCTTCCATCAGGCGCTCTACATCTGGGTCACCTTCCTTATCAGCCAGAAAGCGGGCCAGATAAGGTTTTTCCTGCGCCAACAGCTTTCCTAGCTGACGCAGGTAATCCAGCTCTTCACGATAGTAGCGCTCTTCGAAGGCCATCAGGTTTACTCCACACGCCAGTGCTGATGGTTATCCAGTAGGATGTCAAACTCCAGAACATCCCTGCTATCACTGAAATCCATTGTCGCAACAATATGAAAACGCAGTTCCAGCGGTGCATAACCATCCTCTGCCACAGCCGTCACATTCACATCAGAAATTCGTGGTTCAAAACGCAGAACGCAGTTGCTGATGGCATTTTTGATTCCCTCTCTGAAATCACCGGACACCAGGACACTATCATTTAAGTCAGTGATCCCCAGCTCCGGTGACCCATGACAACTGCCGGAACGAGTGTTAAGCACGTTTTGCAGGTTGTTCAGAACAGAGCGCAATAGCGCTTGTTTCGGTTTTCTGCGTAAAGGCGACTCAGCCGCCTCCCGAATACGTTCAAACAGACTGCCTGCACATCCTGACTCTCGTTCCATCATCATGGTTATTCCCTATCCAGACGCCCTACCAGTGACAGTTCGAAACTTGCACCCATAAACTTGAAGTGAGGGCGAACGCTAAGCGCGACTCGGTACCAGCCCGGCTCCCCTTCCACGTCCATCACTTCCACTTTCGCCTGACGTAACGGTTTACGGCTACGCACCTCAGAGGGTGGATTATCCTGGTCGGCAACATACTGGCGGATCCACGTATTCAGCTCGCGTTCCAGATCGCCACGCACTTTCCATGAACCCAATTGCTCACGTTGCAACACTTTGATGTAATGAGCTAATCGGTTGATAACAAATAAGTAAGGCAGTTGAGTACCCAGTTTGTAATTGGTTTCTGCAGCCTTTCCTTCTGGGGTTTTACTGAATGTTTTTGGCCTCTGCACAGAGTTTGCAGAGAAGAAAGCGGCATTGTCGCTGCCTTTGCGCATAGTCAGGGTAATAAACCCTTCCTCTGCCAACTCATATTCGCGCCGATCGGTGATGAGTACTTCTGTCGGGATTTTTGACTGAATCTGCCCCATCGCTTCGTACATATGGACTGGCAAATCTTTTACTGCCCCGCCGCTTTGCGGGCCAATGATATTTGGACACCAACGAGTAGAAGCAAAACTTTCCGCCATATTGGCTGCCAGCAGGAACGCGGTGTTACCCCACAGGTAATCTTCATGACTACGGCTGACATTCTCTTGGTAGTTAAAACTTTTTACTGGATTTTCGTACGCCGCGTACGGATGGCGCAGCAGAAAACGTGGCGCCGTCAGGCCAAGATTGCGAGCATCATCTGAATCGCGCAGATTGCGCCATTTGGTGTAAGACGGGCCTTCAAAAATAGCCGCTACATCCCTAATCCCCGGTAGTTCGGTGAAGGAGTTCAATCCGAAAAATTCAGGTGAGACTGAAGAAAGGAATGGCGCGTGTGCCATCGAACTGACCGCACTGATATATTTCAACAACTTCATATCAGCAGAGGTGTTTTCAAAGGCGTAGTTGCCAATGATCGCTGCAATAGGCTCGCCGCCAAACTGACCGAAACCGCTGGAGTAAACATGCTTATAGAAGCCAGATTGAGTGATTTCAGGGGCAAATTCGAAATCATCCAGTAATTCTTCTTTGGTGGCATGCATCACATGAATTTTGATGTTTTCGCGTGGATCGGCATGGTCAACCAGTAACTTCAGTGAACGCAGGAAAGATTCCAGCTCCTGAAACTTCGGCTCATGAAGAATGAGATCCATCTGACGGCCAGTACGCTCATCAATGTCGGCGATCATGGCGTTAACAGCCAGGATATCAATGGATTCTGCGCTATCGTCACTCTGCAACAGGGCGGTAATAAATGCCGTCACACCCTGGCGGGCAACATCGTAGCTTTCTGACTCAGGTTGGAAGCGAGTCTGCGCCATAATTTCGTCCAGCAAAGACGATGCAGCGGCTGGATTCGTGGTAACAGAGTCTTCCTGTAATAAGATGTCTGACATACTGAAATCCTTGTACAAAGTTATTTCTGGCCTGCAAGGCCTAACTCCGCAATCAACTGCTCGCGGGTTTCTTCGTTATTCAGCAACGCCTGAAGCCGGGCCCGAAACGCTGGCACGTTGCCCATAGGACCGCGTAGAGCCACCAGTGCTTCACGCAATTCCAGCATTTTTTTTATTTCTGGCACCTGGGCTGCAATATTGTCCGGCGTAAGATCGGCCATCGACTTCACTTTCAGGCTGATATTCATCAAGGCATTGGGGTCTTCACTTAGTGCTGACGAAACAGCGAACTCACGTTCGATCCCTGCACGCTCCAGCACCGAGTTAAAATTGTTTCGGTTAATAGCAACTGGGTGGCGCTCATCCAGCGGCGTGTCATCAGTTCCACCTTTCAGATCCCCAGTAACCAAAAGGTTAAGCGGCAGCTCAACCTCTGTCATTTGCCCATCAGTTTTTGGGGTGTAACGTATATTGATGCGCTCTTTAGGCGCGATACTGCCATCGTTTTTATTGCTGCTCATAAAAAAGTCCATCAGGTTATCGTTCAGGCCATGAATACAACATAACCCGGACAGCAATTAAATACCGGGAACGCTTACTCGGTGGCAGTAAATAATTAAACAACTACTTAATCGTGTCGCATATTACGCACTAAAAATAATTTTAAAAGAGTTTTATATAAACATGCAAAATGCAAATACAAATTAAAGAAGCATATAAATAATTAATAGATTCATAAAAATAATCAATAAAAACAACAAAATAAAATATCTATTCACTTAATTTATTTTAATTTAAAATATCAAAACAACCATCCATAGCTCAGGCAAATAGCGAATTCATTTACATGCATTATTATTAACGCCTGTGACATTGATAAACATTTAAAAAACCATCGATAATGAGATTTAAATCATAAAATGCAATGTTATATATGATTCGATATTGTCCTAAGTCGGATATATTTAAAATAGAACCAACAATACTAAAATATTTATGGGAACATATTTAAATAGCATTGGCAGGTATTTGTACAGTTATCTGGTCTGGCGAAATTTATTCGTAAACCGGATACAGGAACAAAGCGGTTCTCGATGTCTAGCCGTACCGCTTTCGCCTGCCGAGGATTAACGGCAGGCAGCCATAAGAGTAACTAAGACCATCCACAAGGAGTTAATGATTATGCCAACACCATGTTATATCTCGATGACAGGACAAACCCAGGGAAACATCACTGCAGGTGCATTCACCGCTGATTCTGTCGGTAACATTTATGTACAGGGCCATGAAGATGAAATGCTGGTGCAGGAATTCCTGCACAACGTTACCGTGCCGACCGATCCGCAATCCGGTCAGCCTTCAGGCCAGCGCGCGCATAAGCCGTTTATCTTTACTGTTGCGCTGAATAAAGCAGTTCCGCTGCTATACAACGCCTTAGCTTCAGGTGAAATGCTACCAACCACTGAACTTAAATGGTGGCGTACCTCGATCGAAGGTAAGCAAGAGCACTATTTCACCACCCGCCTGACTGACTCGACTATTGTCGATATCAACCTTCATATGCCGCACTGCCAGGATCCAGCACAGCGTGAATTTACACAGTTACTCGCCGTGAAGCTGGCCTACCGCAAAATCGAGTGGGAACACGTCAAGTCTGGTACTTCCGGTGCCGATGACTGGCGTGCGCCGCTGGAAGCATAAGCATCAGTTAACAGCCTCCTGCCCCTGCGGACAGGGGGCTGTTTTGTATCATGCACTCAAGGGCTATCAGTAAGGGATTACGTTTTCGCGAAAGATGGCGGCACCGGGAATGTCCGGGTAGCGGGCCTGAGCACAGGCGTAACACCGTACTGTTACAATCGTGGATTAGTGCCATGGAGGTTTTATGTCATTAAAAGGATTACGCTTTACCCTCGAGGTCGACGGCCAGGAGTCCGATACCTTTGCGGTCGTGAACTTTAGCCTAGCCCAGCATCACTCCTTTCCGTTTGTTCTCGTCGTGGACGTTGCCAGCGACACTTTCCGGCTGACTGCAGAAGAATTGCTGGAAAAGAACGCCACGCTGACTATCTGGCAGGGCGATACGCCTCAACGTTATGTCACGGGTGTAATCACCACCTTCGGGATGCAGGAAAACACCGGCTGGCAAATGTTGTACCGTTTCACTATCCATCCTCCCCTGTGGCGTGCAGGCCTGCGCCAGAACTTCCGTATTTTCCAGCAACAGGATATTCAGACTATTTCAGCTCTCCTGCTGCAGGAAAATGGCATCACTGACTGGCAGCCCTGGTTTTATGAAGACCATCCGGCCCGGGAGTTCTGCGTCCAGTACGGCGAAAGCGACCTGGCGTTTTTGTCACGCCTGTGGGCTGAAGAGGGGATTTTCTTCTTTGACAAGCACTCTCCGGACGGTGCGAGCCAGACATTAACTCTGTGTGATGATAAGGCGGGCCTGGCCCGGGCTGAATCCTCCTTCCCGTTTAACCCGAATACCCGCGAAGTCACCGGTGAGTGCATCAACATGTTTTGCTATGAAGCCTGCATCAGCCCTTCATCGGTATTAAGCCGGGACTACACCTTTAAAATACCGGACTGGCCAGGTCTCTATAGCCATGATGGCCAAAACCTGAACGGCCAGTTCTCGCAATATAAAATCTTTGATTACCCGGGGCGCTATAAAGACGAGCAGCACGGAAAAGATTTTACCCGCTACCGCATGGACGGCCTGCGCAATGACGCAGAAAAAGCCAGCGGCTCGGCTAATACGCCAAAATTGTGGCCCGGCGTACGCTTTACGCTGACCAGACATCCGCAGGACAACCTCAATCGCGACTGGCAGGTGGTCAGCAGCACACTGCTTGGCCACCAGCCACAGGCACTGCACGGCAGCCAAGGCAGAGGCACCACTCTCAGCAATGAATTTGAAGTGATACCGGCAGACAGAACATGGCGCTCAGCCCCCCTGCCGAAGCCGAAAGTGGATGGCCCGCAGAGCGCCGTCGTCACCGGCCCACCAGGAGAAGAAATCTTTTGCGATGAGTATGGGAGGATCCGCGCCAAATTCATCTGGGATCGTTATCACGGGACCACCGAAGACAGCTCCTGCTGGATACGCGTCTCGCAGGCATGGGCGGGTGCAGGATTCGGCAACCTCGCCATCCCACGCGTCGGCCAGGAAGTGATTGTTGATTTTCTACATGGCGACCCCGACCAGCCGATCGTGATGGGACGGGCCTATCACGAAGACAACCGTTCACCAGGCGATCTACCGGGTACCAAAACCCAGATGACCATCCGTTCTAAAACCTACAAAGGTAGCGGGTTTAACGAACTGAAATTCGATGACGCGACCGGCAAAGAGCAGGTCTATATCCATGCACAGAAAAACATGGATACCGAAGTACTGAACAATCGCACTACCGATGTGAAAGTCGATCACACCGAAACCATCGGCAACAACCAGAAGATTACTGTGGGTCTGGGGCAGACGGTGACGGTGGGTAAAGAAAATGCCGGCGGGCATGACCAGACCATCACTGTGGCCCATGACCAGAGCATGAGTATTGGAAATGATCAGAAAGTAGAGGTCACGAAAAATCGCAGCAAAAGTGTGGGGGAGGATCAAAACAGTAAAGTGACAGGAGATGATACGGAAAATGTTGATAAATCCCAGAAGATCACTATTGGAAAAGATTACACCCTAACGGTAACAGACAGTCTGACGATTAAAGTGGGGGAATGCCTACTGAAAATGAACAAGGACGGCACCATCATGCTGAACGGTGTGAAGATTCAGTTTAAGGCGCAAGACAGTATTAAAGGTGTTGCCAGTGATATTCATTTCAACTGATACCACTGAGAACGCGTCATGTTAACCCTTAGGCTTCGCCATCTACTTGCAGAGCAATATACCGATATGCTGGCGCAGGATTTCCGACTGCGCAGTGTACTGTTATCGTCACATTGCCATACCCTCAGTGACCTGACCTGGTTTGACTTGCGTATGCAGACCTACCAGGAAGGGATGATTTTGTTGAAGGAACAGACATCCGATTACCTCAGCCGCCAGATTCATGAACCGCTGTCTGCGGGAGAACTGTTTTCTGTGGCGCTATTTGCAGCCAATGCGAACGATGAGTTTCTATTGTCGGGTTGTCTAGGAATGGCACAGGCATTGCCACATTTATTCCCTCCCCTCTGCTCTGCGATTAACTGGATGCCAGGCCAATCGAATTTATGGTCGCAGATACTGTCACTACCGGCTTGCCGTGCTTACACGGCGGCAATACGAAACGATCAGCCTGCATCTGTAATGTTCAGCCAGCAAGAAGTCCAGATGTTGATTGAGCAAGATAAGTGTGTCGATTATCTGCTTCAGACTCTTTGCCGAAGTGCGTCGCCGCTATTTATTCCTGCCCTGGAAACCCTATTTTCCTCAGGTCAGGATGAACTCATATTACAGGGAAGCCAGGCTGTTTTATGTTCTGACTCACTGCCGAATGAATACACCATTGCAGCGACCAGGAATCTTCATCTGCTCACCCGCAGTAAAAAAACCGACATTCGAACCTTTGCCGTCAAATATCTGTTAACTCAAACACGGGGGGGTTCTCATTCTCTGGTGAGTGACCTGCTCGAAGAAGGAAATGATACCCGCCTGGTCATACAGGCAATGGGTTGGTCAGGCCAGGCTGAGTATATTCCTTCGCTAATGGCTTATTTTGACACGCCTGAATACGCCCGATTGAGTGCACTGTCCGTCATTACCATCACCGGTTCGTTACCCGAACATGATGGCTGGCAGCGTAAAAAAGATGGAGAAATCCCCCCCGACTTAACACCTGAGTCAGCTGATTTTCCGGTGCGTGATACCGAACAAGGCGTGTGTTGGCCTGACAGAAAAGCTTTTGCTAGCTGGTGGGAGGCTAATCAAGGCCGTTTTTCGCCGGATGCACATTATCTTTGTGGGCAACCTGATACACAGAAAGGGCTGAACACGGTGCTTGAACAAGGCTATCTGAATTTGCGCCCGCTGGCGTTGATGAGGATGGGTATGCTTTCAGAGTTGGCGGCCCTGCCTGTCGTTAATCTCAGCCAACTCACTGAAAATTAATAAAGGAACAACAATGCAACGGACATTAGTAAAGACGGCAGCACATGATGAAAAAAGAGAAGAAGCCATTCCAGTTACGAGCATACCGGAAGAACTGATTTTCACGGCGCAACAGAAAATCACACTCAGGTGTGGAAAATCATCTATCACGCTTCATCCAAACGGCAAGGTAGTGATTAAGGGTGATTACATTCTCAGCGACGCAGAAGGGGTAAACCGTCTTTCTGGTGGTCGTATCGAAGTGAACTAAATCATCACCCTGAAACAAAACAACCTTAAAGACAGCCATAACGCATGAATAAGAAAACAGGACGAATTAACCAACCGGAGCAGTGATATGTGGCAAGTAAAAAATCAGACGCCCTATGCTGTAAAGGGAAGCTGGATAAGAAGCAGGCAGGGAGAAGAAATCTGGACCATTGCGCTAAAAGCCACCTGGGATATATTGCCTGGTGGTATAACTGTACTGTCTGCCATTCAGCTACAGCCCAATACCGGGCCGGTATTTCAGGATGATGGCAAGACATTACTTTATGACACGGACTTTGGCCCAACCAAGACAGCCACCGATGTCGTACTCAACGGGCACGTTCATTCTCCAAATGGAAAAGCGTTCCGCACTCTGCCCATAGGGCTCAAAGTCGGAAATGTTACCCGGCTTGCCCGTGCTTATGGCGAACGGATTTGGGACGGCAAGCAGTACAGTCATCCAGTTCCCTTTAACAAAATACCTCTCAATTATAGCAACATGAGTCGGGGAAGCTGTATCCCGACTTGCATGAGTGATGTTAATCCTGTGGGAATCTCTGTCACTGCGACTCCTGAAAAGGGGCTATCAGCCCTGCCTAATATTGAATTTTATGGCGACGAAACTATGCCAGGGTTTGGTGCTGTGCCGCGGCAATGGCCGGGCCGCTCTCAGTTTGCTGGGACATATGACGAAAACTGGCAACGCCACCGTGCGCCATTGCTGCCGGACGACCTGGATGAACGTTACTGGCAATGTACACCGCCGCCAATGTATGCAGGTGGGCGACTGAAAGGCGGTGAGGTCGTCAGTCTGGGAAATCTCACACCATCCGACTATGGCCACAATGGGCTGCTTATCTTTGCCCTCCCGCGTCTTGTCCCCGCCTTCAGCACCCAGTTTTATGATGGAAGGATTCGCCTCCACCAGGCTACGCTCCACACGGTCATTATCGAACCTGATTTTCCTCGCGTTAGCATGGTCTGGCATAGCGCACTTCCTTGCCATCATCTGGTTAATCAGCTTGAGTCCACCACAGTGTCGGAAAAGCCTCTTCTGTCTGTCAAAACGAAAGCCCTTCCTGTGCAGTTTCCAGAATGGGAGGCATTACTGTGAAAGCTATTGTCGCAGCCGCCTGTATCTTCCCTTCCGGGCCAACACTCCCGTTGGCCGCCGTTGCTCACCGCCTTCAGTTTTCTCTGATAAGAAAGCACCCGATTTATGTGGATCAGCGTGGCTCACCGATAAGAGCCTGCTATTTCCCAGAAATAGTTTCGGTCTCCCTGGTTGAACGTTTTCGGCAGTTACTCTGGCAAGTGCTGACGGAACTAATAAATAACCAACCAGCACTGAAGCACCCTCCCCCTGGTCGGGTATCTATTTTGCTTCCACCTCTGGACAGGCCAGGCATCACCCCTGAACTGACCGCAGCGGTAAAAGAAGCAGTGAAGGAAATTACCGGCTGGTACGACACCCCGGTTCATGTTCTGCACGGTGGAAGTGCCGAGGCTGTCGGCATGATGGATTTGGCAACGGAAGCAGCGTCCTTCGTGCTGCTCGCCGTCGAATCATGGCTGTTAGCGCCCTCTCTGCAGTGGCTGGACGGTGAAAACTTACTCCACAATGCTCACCGAACATTTCAGGAAAACAAGATAGTCAATCCTTATGGACGGGTACCTTCCGAGGGCGCGGCTGCACTGGTGCTGGCATCTCCTGGCACAGGATGCAAGCCATGGTGCCACATCCGGGGTAGCGGGCAATCTATTGAAGATGTGTTGTATTCAGACAAAGGCGTCTGTCACGGAAAAGGGTTGCGTCAGGCCGCATCACTGGCGCTTGAGGCGGCAAACATAACCGAATTACACCATCTCGTGAGCGATATTAACGGTGAGCCTTACCGCGCAGACGAACTGGGTTTTACCCTGTTCGCAATGCATCGTTATAACGGTGAAGGGCTCATACGAGAAACGCCCGTACTGGCATCAGGCGATCTGGGATGCGCCAGTCTGGTGGCACACATGGCGCTGACTGCATGGCGAATGCGCTCATCAGAACACCCCAGCAATACGCTACTACTTTCCACGTCGGATGACGGGCGGCGTGGCGCGGTAGTCATGTCAAAAACTCAAGGAAGCCAGCATGCTGACAATTAATATCAATGGAATTACGCTCTGCCATAAAGGAAGTGAGGGCGTCAGCCACAACACATTGCCCGATGTCTGTAAAACGCCACCTTTCGCCATCCCCATCCCCTATGAGAATGAAGCCTATTCGGCAGACCTGGTCAAAGGGACAGTCAGTGTGTCTGCGGATGGCGGCAACATGATTGCCAATATGGGCTCACAGTTTGCTCGTAGCGTTTTTGATGAGCCGGGAAGTATGGGCGGGGTCATTTCGGGAACCAACAGGGCTGAAACAGAATGGATATCCCACTCGTTCGATGTCTTTTTTGAGAAGAAACCAGCGTGTCGTTTGACTGACAAACTACTTATGAATCATGGGAACACGGTGAATATGGCAGGTCTTATGCAGGCCCCACTACCACCAGTGCCAGAACTGCCAGATAATTCATCCGCCAGTTCCGGGTCAGAAGACGGGAAGCAGTCCGCACCACCACCAGCCCCGCGGTCTGATGAAAATGCGTCAACACCCCCATCGTCCGACAAGAATGACTCAACTCCCCCTCCAACAGATGATGACCCACCACAGGCCATGCCCTGTATCGTGATTCTGGTGCATGGTGTGAACGATGTGGGTGAGGCCTATCAGACCCAGGATGAAGGCATTTGTGCCGGGCTAAATGAACGGCTGGGGCGCAAAGATATACAGCATCACCGCTGGGACGCTGACAAATTCATGATTACAGATGTAGGCGGTAACGTTGCCCTTTCACCAGTGATCCCTTTTTACTGGGGGTATAAACCGGTCGATCACGATGTTTTTAAACAAGACCAGCTACGCTACAAAGACGAACTCAAACCAGAGAAAAAAGGCAATGAAGCTGACCTAGCCTACGATACCTACCGCGAAGATGACGCAGATAATATTGCAGCGCACAACAATGAAAACATCGACAACCTGTATAACTGGTTAGACTCTGTATCCTCCAAAGGCGGAGGAACATTCGCCAATGCGACCACCAATATTCCCGATATGTTCGGGCCGGGAGCCGCAGGGGTGATACTGGCCATGATTGCCAAGCTGATGTCACGTACTGAAGTATTCAACAGCCACGACTGGAGCCACCCGATTTACCAGAACCCGCATCGCATTTACCAGGCTTATGCCGCGCGAAGGCTGGCGGATTTGATCCTGGATATCCGCCGCAATGAGAAAACTCAAAATGACACGATTAATATCGTCGCCCACAGCCAGGGCACCATTATCACTATGCTGGCGAATATGTGGGTTGAGGCCGAAGGTTTCCCTCCGGCAGATTGTGCCATCCTGAACCATTCGCCTTATGCGCTGGAAAACCGCTGGCTGGAAAACGCCATGCCCGGTAACCAACAAACCAGCGACGCCCGAAAAAAGACCTTTGCCCATTTTTGTAATCTGATGGCAAAAAACCCACTCGCGCCGCAGGGCTCACTTTCTCATAACGCGGCCTATATTCAGAAAATAACGGATACAGGCTGTCTGCCTCAACAAGCACAGCTAACCCTCTGGAAAAATCCACTTTATAACCGCAACAATTTTGGCCGGGTTTACAATTATTTCTGCCCTAACGACCAGGTGGTGTCCATGTCACCCATTCAGGGATTTGGCTGGAGAGGTATTCCGGACGAAATCAAAGCACAACTGGGCAATAACCTTTGCCAACGCGCTTTTTGCAAAGACATACGGATTGGCGATAGAACAGGTTTTCATTATGTAATGCCTGCACACAAACCGGACGACTCTAAAAATACGGGTTACGACTTTACCGACGTCACCATCAACGCCCCGCTTCTCCCGGCCCCTTTTACATTTAAACTGATGGGCCAGGGAAAGGGTTATAAAGCTGAATTAAGCGGCAATGACCCCAAAATTGCCAAAGCCGCCATGAAAGCAGAAAGATTAATTTCTGAAACTATTCATGTCCCCGACACCCCGCAATTTTATCTTCTGGCCGATGGCTCTGCGCTGGGCCAGGCTCAGTTGAACGAATTAAATATCAGGTATTCACCGTGGGAAATATTAAAAGGTAACGTATCCGGCAACCGGGACTCTTTTCAGTTGCTGATTGTCTGGCGGCGAATGACGGAGGCAGAGTTGAATAAAGTGATAACGGATAATCCCTCTGAGTATAGCCAGCACTCTTCCATCGTGACCAATAAAGAGGTTTCGACAAAGGCAACAGTTTATGACATGGCTATCGGGCAGAATAAATCTTTTGAGAATAAGGATTTCTGGAATCGATTGTTATTGCAGGCAGACTGGCGCAGGCCTGACAATCCGATTGAAGGTGTAAAAACGTACTACCAGGAAGGTATTTTACCTTTTGGGCGTATCAAACAATTTATGAATAAGCCAGAGCGACCTAATGGCATGCCATTAGGCCACTTCGGGGTAGTCAATGATTACGGTTCACGCCAGAAAGTGATACCAGGAAACAAGCGTGATACGGAAAACCAGACGGCGGGTATTCTTCAGTGGGATATGCCAAAACCACAGGTCTGACAAGGAAACGTTAATGAAACCATTTAAAAAAGTGTTAATTGTACTTGGCATTAGTCTGATTAGCGGTTGTCATTCAGCACCGAAAACACCGCCAACGCAGGTGGTTTACCGCTTTGATGACCATCGTTACCTGGAGCTGACAGGATTTAACTGCCAGGGAGGGCTACGTTACATCGATACAACATTAAACATCCGATATCAGATTTACGATGTATCTGATGGCTACAGGATATTCACTAAAAAATTTATCCACCCCTCGGAGCGCTATATCGCCATAACCTCATTTGAGGGTGATGGTTTTTCTATTTCAAAAGATTATGGACGCACCTGGGATGGAGCAAGTTTCTCCCCTGGTGGCGGTGCCGTTAGATATGCAGATGATCAACCTCATCGCGATGAAATCGAGTCTTTCACCGTAGTCAACGACCAGGGCTTTATGCTGACAAAAACCGGTGATATCTACATGAGTTCAAAACCGTTTGATGCTGTAGATCCTGAATCAGGACAAGGGGGGAAATGGGGTAAAGAGTATGCATCCTGGAATTCTTTTGCCGGCCCTGAATCCTGGACTATTGATGCTAATCGAAAGAATTTCCAGAACATCCCCAACAAAGTCCCCGAAGTTAAAAACTACACCGGTTGGGACAAAATGCGCTGCGACCCGGATTTAGGATTACCGCCATCATCATGAGGAAATAAATGATTTCACTATATAAAGAAGCAGTGACAGAGAATAAGGGCTGATATAGAGACTCGATTAATATTTTGCAAAGCAGATGTGCCAATACTATCCCGTTCGTTCGATGTCTTATTTGAAAGTGTAGTGATGTGATGGACGCCCCTCCCCTTCCCTAAAAATAAACTCGCGAGAGTGCCATCCACACTTTGCGGTTGAGCAGATGGCACAACATTTAATTTATGGCTTTGGATAATGTGACGGACGGGCTTTCGGGTGAATCGCAAAATGGCCTGTCGGCGCGTTATCAACGGTCACAGGGACGATATGCGGCGCGTGCCTTATTCGTGAATGGTCGCGGAACATATAAACGATAAACGGCAGAATAAATACCAGACCGAAGCAGATTACCAGCAAGCCGGCATAGATATCATGGGCATGGGTGCCAGGCAGAGAGCTCGGTGGAATAAACGAAACCACAAACGCCAATACTGAAACCAGCAGACCTGAACAGGCGATAGCCAGCTTCACCGACTTCCCTCCGGGGATCTGGAAGGCACGCGTTCTATCACGCTGATGGCGAACCAACTGGATATATCCCAGAAACAGCATCAGGTAGCTGCACAGGTAAATAACCACGGTGAGTGACAGCGCAATCAGGAATGACATATTGCTACCGCCACCGGTATTGGTGAGAACAATCAATGCGATGGTTGTGATGGTTAATTGGGAAATCACCAGTGCTACTGGGACACCATTTTTGTTCACTTTGGCGAAGCGTGAAGGCAATAAACCGTCTTGTGCCGTCACTAACATGCCGCGGGAAGGGCCTACAATCCACGACGCGATTTCTGCCAATACCCCCAGCATTAACAATGCAGCTATCACGCGAACCGCCCACTCATATTCAGGTCCGTAATAATTTATCAAGGTGCTGAACGCCTGCATAACGCCCGCAGAAAGGTTGATTTCATTGTGCGGGATCACCGCTGCGACGGACAGGCCACCAATGGAGCTCAACACAATGGCGGCAATCACCAGCAGGAACATCGCCAGAGGATAATCGCGGGCTGGGTTTGTCATTTCA
Source organism: Buttiauxella sp. A111 (assembly GCF_014189855.1). Lineage (GTDB taxonomy): Bacteria > Pseudomonadota > Gammaproteobacteria > Enterobacterales > Enterobacteriaceae > Buttiauxella > Buttiauxella selenatireducens. The sequence continues at coordinate 119,645 of NZ_BJFN01000006.1, read as the reverse complement.
TTAACGTGGGTTGCCGAGGCTTCAACGCCCATGTAACTGAGCACAAACGCCACAAACACCACTAATGTGCCAATCTGGGAAAAATCAGGGAAGAAGGTTTTCGCCGACATCTCAATGGCCAGCGGCTGCCCGTGATAAAGCCAGGCCACCGCCAACCCCACCAACACAATTGCCGGGAATAAAATCCCAAAGAAGAAGCCGAGTTTGGCAATTATCGCGGTATAGCGCGTCCCTTTGAATTGAGTCAGCGCCAGCCCCCACAAAATAACGATGGAAGCCACTGTTCTCACCAGCGGATCGGTGTTTAACGCAGGCCAACTGAGAATGTAAGAGAGTGCACCAAGCACAAAGTAAAGCATCGGGATAAAACCGATGGCGATTTGCAAATAGCTAAAGGAGATCGCTGCAAATCCCCAGCGCTCCCCGAGCGTATTAGAAACCCAGGCGTAGAGGCCGCCTTCTTGCCAGCCTTCTACGGTCGCCATTTCTGCGGCACACAGTCCCACGGGGATAAACCAGAAAATACCGCCCATCAGGAGAAAGAAAATCAGGCTAAAACCTGAGGTAGCAAACGTTGGATATTCATAAACTGCCATCACCATAGAGGCGGTAATGGCGAAAAAGCCGAGCAAAGTGAGCGATCTTGTAGGGCCGCTCGTCGTTGTACTGGACATAAGCCTCTCCACATCTTCAGGCATGAATAACCTATTGATGCTCATACAAAATTATGGAAGAGAGCCGAAATCGACAGGCTCTCTGAATGATTGATACTGATAAGAAAGGGTTTTATGCGTGGTTGAAGCCACCCGCTTCCTCGATGGTCAGCGGACGTGTGACAGGATTTTGCTCAAGCGTTGCAAGGGTGCGTTTCAGATCAGCAATCAGCAATTCGGCCAAATCGGTACTCATACCATGGCGAACCAGAATTCGCTGCACCACTAAGTCTTCGCGGTGAGTTGGCATGGAATAAGCTGGCACCTGCCAGCCGCGGCTACGCAGGCGGTCGGCAAGGTCGTAAAGCGTGTAGCCACAATTCTGGTGGTCCGCTTTTAACGTCCATGTCAGCCCAGGGATACCATGTTGTTGATTACCGTCATAAATAACCTCGAATGGGCCAATAGCGGCAATCTCACGCGCCAGATACTGCGCAGTGTGGTAACAAGCCATATGAATTTTACGGTAGCCTTCACAGCCCAGACGCAGGAAGTTGTAATACTGAGCGACAATTTGCCCACCAGGACGCGAGAAGTTCAGCGCAAAGGTCGGCATATTGCCGCCGAGGTAATTAACGTTGAAGACCAAATCCTCTGGCAGATCCTGTTTTTCACGCCATACCACCCAACCGGCACCCAGTGGTGCAAGGCCGAATTTGTGGCCGGAAGCATTAATGGATTTCACACGTGGCAGACGAAAGTCCCATTCGATTTCCGGTGCGCAGAACGGAGCAAGGAAACCCCCACTGGCACCATCGACGTGAATGGGAATATCAATCCCGGTCTTCGCGGACAAATCATCCAGCGCATCATTAATTTCTTTTACCGGCTCGTACTGGCAGGTAAAGGTAATGCCCAACGTTGGCACGACACCGATAGTGTTTTCATCCGCATATTTAAGCACTTCTTCGGCGGTCATCATCAGGCGATCGCCTTCCAGTGGAATTTCACGTAACTCAACGTCAAAGTAGCGGGCGAATTTGTGCCAACAAATCTGTACCGGGCCGCAAATCAAATTCGGTTTATCAGTCGATTTCCCGGCCAGTTCACGGCGTTTACGCCAACGCCATTTCATCGCCAGGCCGCCAAGCATTGCGGCTTCTGAAGAACCTATCGTTGAGCAACCCATCGTGTCGGTTGCTGACGGGGAATGCCAAAGGTCGGCGAGCATATTCACGCAACGCTGCTCAATTTCAGCGGTTTGCGGATACTCATCTTTATCAATCATGTTTTTGTCGATGGAGAGATCCATTAACTGGCGGATCTCATCATCAACCCAGGTCTGGCAAAAGGTCGCCAGATTTTGGCGGGAGTTGCCGTCCAGCATCAGTTCATCATGAATGGCATGAAAAACATTACGTGGATTACTTTCTTTTACCGGAAATGCGGTTTTAGGTAGCGGTGCCAATAACTCTACGGATGCATAAATATCGTCATTTTCATCTTCGACAGACTGAGTTGATATGATCATAATAACTCCTCTATTGGTCTCATTTCATTTAACAGTTCAATTAATCGTGAGTGTAGATTTACTTAACGCTATGAGTCAGTTCACCCAATTTTGCTTTAGGTGTTTTTTGACACTGTTTATAAATTCTTGGTACCGATACGGTTTCAACTTCCTGCCAGTGGACATAATCACCACCTTTAAAGTCGGTATCTTTATTCACCACCCAAAAGGCGACTGGCGTCATATATTTTGGGTTCATGTTTATAAACTCCTGACAGGTCATATTCTGCGGCGTCGTTTCTTGAGCAGCGAAAGCACTATTCATTGAGCCAGATAAAGCGGCAGCAGAAACAATTAACGAAATAAATACTTTATTCTTCATAAGTTAATCCAGTGTTTATTGTGAATTTGAAAAAGCTTGTTTAATCTGCGGAGCAGTCGTCAATTTCTTGCGCAAAATGAGAAAACTCACTGCGCTGAAAATCATCTCAATGCCAATAAATGCGGTCGTAAAGAGATACGATTGTTCAGGCGTCATCCCTAGCCAGATAATCGCAATCAGCAGATCAAAAATACCGATAAAAATGTTCGGGATAGCGCCTACGTGGCCTCGCATAGTGAACCCTGACACGATGCGTGAAACCCCACCGACAATAAACAAGCAGCAAAATACTATTGATAACGAATTCATTCCAACCAGCGGATGAGAGACGAAGCTGTAGCCCAACAATAACCAGGCTATGGCAAACACCGCGCTGACAAATTTAGAGCGCCAGTGCTGGGAACGAAAAACCACCAGGCTATAAAGAGTGTAAAAACCGCAGACCATAAACAGCATGCCAATGATATAGCAGAGGTACATCCCAGCCATAAAGGGGAAAATAAGACAGCAAGCACCGCATAGATATAGAAGCACTGCCATAACCATGGCATGTCTTTTATATTGAAGACGTGAAGCTTCACTAAGCGCTTTCACTCTAAATTGGTTAAATATGAACATTTGATATCCACCCTGTAGTTGATACTTAAAATAGTAAAACCAGTTACCCGACGAGGTAAATAAGAGTGAAGCCCCATTGCTATACGCCCAATCTGACGTCTGTCTCAGCAATCTGACAAGCGTCAGATGGCTCCTGCAATATTCATTCTGCGCTCTGATTTTCATCCTTAGCGTTATTTTCTATTCTGGCTCCGTTGGTGATTAACACCCATTTTATTGAGGAGAAGATAATGAAAAAATTAATTCTGGCTGGTGTACTGGCAACCATGATGAGTTCTGCACCGGTATTTGCTGCAACAACAGCGACTCCAGCGCAAACCGCTGCTGCAACCGCACAAATCCAAAAAGAAGCTGCTGACGTGATGCAGGTTGCCGTACAGGGCGCGAATGCCATGCGTGATATCCAATTCGCACGACTGGCACTGTTTCACGGCGAACCCGCCACGGCTAAAAAACTGACTGATGACGCGGCGACGCTGCTTAAAGATGACAGCGTGGACTGGAAGAAATTTGTCAAAACCGATTCCAAAGCGAAGATGATTGACGATCAATACGTCATCATTAATGCCAATGTCACCTTATCTGAAGACTATATTGCGTCACCGGCCAAAGAGAGCGCCATCAAGTCTGCCAATGAAAAACTGGCAAAAGGCGATAAAAAAGGGGCAATGGATACCTTACGTCTGGCGGGTATTGGCGTAATGGAAAATCAATATTTGATGCCACTGAACCAAACCCGTAAAGCGGTGGCTCAGGCTCAAAAACTGTTGGCAGACGGCAAATACTACGAGGCTAATTTGGTACTGAAAGGTGCTGAAGACGGTATCGTAGTGGATAGCGAAATGTTCGCTGCAACCAACTAAGCAGCGTTAACATTGCCGAAGTGATTTTCGTCTTGAATGTCGGATGTCGCTTCGCTAATCCGACCTACGAAAGCTGCGTTTGCATTATCGTCTCGTAGGTCGGATGCCGTTATGGGAAGGATTAGCCTAAGCGGTAACCCGCTTTTCTAGTGGCTTATCAAACTGTCTATCTCAATGTCGATTTCCCGCATCACCGCAGAAATTTTCTCAAGCGTTTCCTTACGTTCCTCAAGCGGTATCGCATCATGTCGGCGTGATTCGAAAGGTTCACACAACGCCTGAAGCGCTGTGATTTCCAGAATCTGTGCCGAGCCATGCAAACGGTGTAACGCGTGCAAAAACATCTTAGGTTCATCCTGCTCAATTGAGCGCACGGCGACTTGCAAATCATTGGCCGACGCTTCGCGGAACGTTTCCAGAATCTCGTTCATCAACGTCCTGTCACCACCGGTGTTCTCAGTCAGAATACTCAGTTTCAAATGTCGCGTGTTGCCAGAGGACGCACGCCCCATATCGAGTTTACTCAGCTCATGAGTCAACGTTTGAATCGAAATCGGTTTAAACAGGCACTGATTCATCCCACTTTGCAGGCATTGCTCGCGTGACTGCGAAAGTGCACTGGCGGTAAGTCCCCAGATTTGCAGCCGCACATTCTTGCGACGTAAAGATGCCGTCAGCGCGAGGCCATCTTTTTTCGGCATGTTCAGGTCAGTTATCAACAAATCGTACTGCTTGTGGGCGATTTTGGCTTCAGCCTCCTCGCCGTCACAGGCTTCATCCACGTTGTAGCCAATGGCATTCAACTGGCGTTTTAGCAGCAGTCGATTCGTCGGGTTATCGTCAGCAATCAAAATCGACAAACGAGGCAGTGGCGACAAAGCGGCTGGAGTATTCTTCATCGGGGTACGGGTTTGCTGTGCGATTTCAACCGCAAGCGTAATGGTGAAAGTGGAACCTTGCGACTGCTGGCTACTGAGTTCCAGCGTGCCGCCCATCAGCGTCACCAACTCTTTGGTGATAACCAGCCCCAGCCCAGATCCGATATGTTTACGCCCCTGACCTGCCTGAACATAACGGTGGAATAATGTCTTCTGTTCTTCCGTACTGATCCCGCAGCCGGTATCGCTAACCGTCACGGTCAAAGTCCCATGTTTATCCTCACCGGGTGTCAGACGGCAAGAAACCTCTACATGCCCTTGCTCGGTAAACTTCAGCGCATTGCCGACCAGATTGTTGAGAATTTGCCTCCAGGCTTGCGGGTCAATCAGCACACGATCATCCGCCGCAAGATGACTGCTAAAACGCAGCTCTACGCCTTTCTGTCTGGCCAGTGCGTCAAAAGAGTGGCACTGAACGTCGATAAGCTGCGACAAATCCGTCCATTGTGGGGCAATCTGGTATTTGCCGGACTCAATCTTATCAACGTCCAGGATCTTCCCGATCAACCCCAGCAGCGATTGTGCAGTAGCCGCGGCAAGCGCTATCGCCTCTTTGCGCTGAGCGGCGTTGAGATCCGAACTCGACAGCAGCTCTAAAAAACCAACAATCGAACTCACCGGAGTACGCAGTTCGTGGCTCATACTCGCAAGGAATCGACTTTTCGCTTTCGTGGCTTGAATCGCTTTATCTTTTTCAGCCTCCAGCTCATGTGAGAGCGCCTCTTTAAGCTGCAATTCTTCTTCGAGTTGCCGTTGTGACTGTTTTCTTTTGCGCACCTCACGCGAAAGCGATAACCCCCATCCCAGGCTAATGGCAATCAGCACTAACGCGAAGAACACCAGCTGATAAAACTGCTTGCTATAAAGGCTCCAGGTGTCTTTCTGTACGCTAGAAATTTTCGACCACTTCTCCGTCATTTGCAGAATATCGCGTGGAGGAATCGCTTGCAGCGCCTTACTCATAATGGCGTTCAGTTCTGGTTCATCGCGCGCCATCGCAAACCTCAGCGAGGCGCTCGGCATTCCGGGTAGCCGCATGTAGTACATTTTTTGCAGATAATAATGATCAATCATGTAGCGGGCGGATAGCTCGCTCGTAATCGCCGCATCGACCTCGCCCTTCTCCACCATTTTCATTGCCTCAACGATGTTTTCCGTTTCAACCAGGGTCGCCTGCGGATAACGTTGATGTAAATCGTTGGTCAAAATAGTCCCCGCGGCGACGGCAATGCGCAGGGGTTTTGTGAGCAACAGGTCGGCGTTTTCCTGGTGTGGAGTGACAATCACATACGAGATACTCATCAGCGAATCGCTAAACGAGATGAATTTCTGCGGCGCATTATTTAGCGTAGCGGCGGGGATCATGTCCCATTGGTCTGGTGCCATTTTGTTGCCGGAATTAACCATCACCGGCTGAAATTCAAGCCCGGTTTGTAGCTGAATAATATTGAGTAAATCAGCCATGATGCCGCGTAGCTCGCCACCCTGGTCGATAAGCGTAAACGGTGGATAGTTAGGGTTAATCAACACCTTAATATTACGATGTTTTTTAAGCCATTCCTGCTCTTCCTTACTGAACGGAATAGGTGAATTCAGGTAGGAAAGATTGCCGCGATTCAACCAGTTCTGCATCATCCGCATATGCGTTTCATTACTAATAGAAGTAATGAAAGCTTCGAGGATATTTCGCAACAACGGCTGGTTCTTACTGGTGATAAAGTAATTGTATTGCTCTTGCTTGTTGAAGTAGTGAGTTATAACCAGCGATTGCGAGAAGTATTTAGAAATATAATTCCCGGTGGTTACGTTATTACCTATAAAATATTGATTTTTACCGTCCCGCACCGATGACAATGCCTGATAGTCATCATCGTAAAAGGCCATTCTGGCGTTAGGGAAGGCTTCTTTGGCGACACTGGAAAATGCGCAATCCTGCACGCAGGCAAGGGTCACTTCCTTATCCGTTTTTAGCGGCAGCAAGGTATTTTTGAGCGAAGTCACAAGCGTCGGCCAGGTTTTGATCAACGCCGAAGTCGTCAACAGAGCGCTTCCCACATCTTTGTGGACAGACAGCTGAGTGAGCAGCGTATCGACTTCGTGCCTCGAAAGCGCCGCAAGGGCTTCTTTCTCGCTATCGTACTGTTTAATAGTAATTTTAATATGCAGATTTTTTTGCATCAGGGCCAGGTAATCGGCATTCACTCCCTGATAAATTCCCCCGGTACTTTCATAATCGATAGGGGAAACTTCCGGCAACCAGGTACCGACAGTGAGGTTTTTTTTGTGCTCCAGCCAAAACCGTTCTTCCGGGTTTAAACGAATATCCAGCACTGCGGGCTGGTAGTTACTTTTAAGCTCAATAACTTGTGTCGCGCCAAAGGTGGAAAAACTGCTCAAGCCAAAAACAATCATCAAATAAATAAACAAACGAGCCAGCATCTCATTACCCTATTTTATTTCTTTGCGCATAATCGTAGAGTTCCATCAATGAGGAGCAATCTAGTTTTTCCATTAAGCGGGTTTTATACGTGCTCACCGTTTTATTACTGATATTCATTTTGCTGGCGATGGTGGTGTAATCAATGCCATTGAGAATATAACGCAGCACCTTCATTTCCTGGGTCGATAACGTATCCAGTTTGTCTTGCTCAGTAATGCTGGTACCAATAAAACGTTCAAGAGAGAAAGGGAAATAGCTATAACCATTCTTTGCCGCGTCGATGGCGGCGAGAATATTGTTCATCCCCTCTTTTTTACTGACAAACCCATTCGCGCCACACTCTGCGCTACGCTTGCCATAAAACAGTTCGTTTTTGGCCGAGATGATAATGATAAAGCCCGCGAAATGGCGTTTGCGTAATTGTTCCAGCACCTCAATGCCGCTAATGCAGGGGATATCAACATCGATTATCAGCAGATCCGGTTTGAGCCTCTCCGTGGTTTGCACCGCATGTTCGCCGCTATCGAGCTCAGTGATGACGGTGATGCCATTAGTATCGAGTAAATTGCGAATGGCGATCCGCGCCAATGGATGATCGTCAACGATTATCGCGTTCATTGCGTTAAGAAATCCTGATGTAATAAAAAATAGCGAAGTTAGCTATATTATTACTTTTTAGAGAGGATTCAGGGGTGGATGACATTTAGATATACCAGGAAAAGGTGTCCTTAAATATTTACACTGTGTACAACCCAGCAAAGAAAATGGCTTCTATTTATTCAGTTCATTACCTTTCATTTAAATTAATCCTGCTTAATATGATATCGATCATATTCTTGATGACATGTGTAGGAAATGTCTTCAGATATTTTGCCGCATATTCAATCCTGAGATCATCAGATAAACACCTCATCGACCATCGCACTTCCCAGACGCATTGCGGAACAAATGCGTGGCATGCCGAGAGAAACTCCCAAATGCGTTTGGGTGGTAGCAAAACTCACCGGCTGATACTCGCGGTCACAATCGTCACCCAGCCATGTCAGCGCGTCTTTGCTTTCCATCATTGAAGGCGTAGACGGAAACATCAGCCATTCATAATAGTAATGACGAGTGCGAGCGGAGGCATTCACATCTTGCGCCAGCTGCCTGATGGCCAACGCTCGCGCCTGTTCTATCAGCTCACTTGCCTGTAACGTGCTGCCGAAACGCAGCGCATCGCCAAAAGTGCCCCAGTACAGCTCCTGCAACGCGACATAACAGCGTCCAGCGGGCGAAAATGATAAATAGTGTCCAGCCTGCCAGCGGGCAAAAACTTGCTCGCAATGCACGATCCCCAGATGCGTGAGATCGGTGCCGTTTAGTTGCGCCTCCAGCTTGCCAATGCGCAGCGCCAGTTGCTGTTGCACGAGAGCAAACAGCTGTCGAGTTTCCAGGGCCTCGTTATTCATTCGCGCAGAAGCGGCGGACATAGAACAGACGCTGTCATAGACTTTCGTCATCGCCCGATGTTTTTTCACCACACGTTGGCAGAGCTGCCCGAGCATCGCTAACGTGAATTCAGGCGTCTCGAGTAACACATCGTCCACCGCCCATTTTTGCAACTGGCTGCTGCCAATAAACTCGCCGGTCAGCCGTTGGAAATACGCTTTGCTTTGCTGGCTGTGCCACAACTCACGTGTAACCCCCCTATTTTTTGCAAAATCGACGACAAATTTCTCTGCAACACATTCCAAAGCGCGGGTTTGAGTACCCTGTACCAGGCTGTTCATTACTGTTCTACCGTAAATAGCGTCTGAATATCGTCCCGCAGCAGGCGGGTGTCTTCGTGGATGTAGCGCGTGGTTCGCACGCACAGCTCAAGCCGCTGACGCAAAGCCATTACCGCGTCTTCATTTTGCTGACGCGCCAACAAACTTTGTTGCAGATTCAGGCGTATCGCATCCAACGTCTGGGAAAAATCGGCAAAGAAGGCTGTCATTCCCTCACTCACTGCATTCTCAATTTGCATAGCCAGGGTGCGATTGAGCTGCAACAGGAAACTGGCAACATGCTCGCACAGCTTGCGTTGTACATCGGGCAACGAAATGACATAGCGACTTTGCATCACGGTGTACCCTTCCCAACCCCACTCCTCGCTATTGAGCCAGCGTGCGACGGTGCCTCGCATCCCAGCCGGACGGCGTAATTGCGCGACCGGAATATCCTGCTCTTCGATAAGCTCATTGAATGCTTTATGGGCATTGAAATTTAACAATCCGACATGGAACACCGGCAGGCTGAAATGGGTACGAAACCCTGCCTGGGCGAGCCCTTGTGAGACTCGGGATTCAATGGGTTTTAAGATGTTACGCAGCGTATCCGCCAGTTCAACTTCCAGATAACTGAACAGATGCATCAGCTCCTCATTCATCTTTTCTTGCGCAGCGGTCAGGATGATTTCGCATGAGGCGCGGATTCTGTGCAGCGCAATTTGCGCCGATTGTTCATCGTCAAAATTCAGCGTTTCATCGCGGGCGTCAAAATCGACACTGCGACGAGTTCCAAACGACATCACCGGGCGAGTCAGTTTTTCAGGCACCATGCCTTGCTGGAAATAATCGGCTACGTTGGCATTAATCTGTTGCTCATAACGGCGGATAAAATCCCCCATCGCTTGCACAGCCTGGTTTACGTTACTGCGCGCAACCGCACTTGCCGACTGCTGGCTTTCAGCGGCCAGGCTCATGTCCTCTTCAATTGCCGCAATATTCTGCTGCAATTGCTCACTGGCGATGCGCAAGCCCTGGCGGCGAAAATTCAGGTATTCTTCCGCGCCCTGCGTGTAGTTAAGTAATTTCTGGCAGGCAGACCGCAGTGCGTACATCGAGGCATTGGCGTGTGCGGCATGAAGCACCTTTTTGATGGGTTCGGCAAACTGCGAGTCTTGCCAAAGCAGTTCCGCCGCCTGGTGCACAACATCGCTATCCGCCAAATCATCACGTTTCCAACGACGGCCCAGCGCGGCATCAGCAAAATCTTGCACCCAGCGATGTTCATCGGGGTTCGGCAACTGAGTGTGTAATGCCAGTTCATGACGCGCGCGATTGGCCAGATATCCCCACATGGAAGAAACCGGGAAAACATGGCTCGGCTCAATCATCCCTTTCATCAGCGTGCCGGAAATCAATGCTTTAATTTGTTCTTCGTCGTCGCCGTTTCTGTCTTTTTGATCAAACTTGTTCACCAGCGCGTACAACGGCACGGAAGAACCGGTGCCTAATATCGCTTTTCGCACATCTTCGTCAGAAACTGACTTCAACTGGGTGTAATCCAGTACTGCCAGCACAGCAGACGCTTGCGCCAGTTGTTCCTGTAGCATTTTTTTCAGATGCGGTTGCCCGGCTTCATTCGGGCCAGGCGTATCTAATAATGTCAGTTGCCCATAACCTTCATTAATTCCCGCTAAATGGACAAACTCCACTTCAATTACCGGAACATGTTCAATTGCTGCATAGGCTTTAAAGGGAAAAGCAACATCCAGCGCTTTGGATAAACGCACTAAATCATTAAGGCTTTTCAGACAATGAAAAATAGGCTGAGCCCCCAGATAATGTTTAGCGAAAGATTCCCCTTCAGTTATTCTGGTTAATAACGCCGCCATATCCCGATCAATTTCTAAATGCCTGCCAAGCGTTGCTCTGTCGGTTTGTTGCAAACGAAGTTGCAACGCATGCATTAATTGGTCGATGGGTTGCACGTAAGGAAAATGCAAAACTGGCTCACGCTGGCCTGGCGTGTGACGAATCAATGTCGGTAATGCTGTCATCGGGCGATTGCGATTAGGCAAAACTTCTGTGCCAATAATGGCGTTGATGGTGGTGGATTTCCCTGCTTTTACCGTGCCTACAATGGCCAGCACCATCTCATTCTGGGTGATTTTGCGTAATTCATTTTGCAGCATTGCCTGCTGCTGTTGAAGGGTGTGCGGGCAAAACGCAGACGGGACAACCGGCCCCATTTGCGATTGCCCAGCGTTATTTTCTTCATTCTGTGTAGTAAAAGAGGTTGCTTTTAAGGAATTAAGGTTTTGCAGGGCGAGTTGTAATAGCCGCTCAGCCTCCTGACTTAACTCAAATATTGCTTGTGTGTGCATAAAAAATCCTTACTTAAATAAAATTATCCGGATTTTTATAAAAATAGTTATATTTACAGGTCAATTCAGTACCGGAAATTATAATTTCGTGCGGAAATCAATTATTCGATATTTTTATTAAGCTTACGTTTCAAAAAAATTTATCTGATGATATAGACAAAGAAAGAAACAATAGCGCATTTCAATAAGCTAATTCTGTATTTTCATCCCGAATTTAGCAATTGATTACAGATACAAAATATCAATCTTTGCGTTCAACTCATCCTCATGGCGCAAGGCGTAGCGGCAATAATCCCTGCAAAAGTAGGGTTTTAATGTATAATTGCGCTACTTTTGGCGGAAAGCCGCTATTTTTGAGGATATTAAGATGACTCTCCCTCATTGCCCGAAATGCAGTTCCGAGTACACCTATGAAGACAACGGTATGTTTGTCTGCCCGGAATGTGCGCATGAATGGAATGATGCCGAACCCGCACAAGACAGCGACCAGCTGATTGTTAAAGATGCCAACGGCAACCTGCTGGCTGACGGCGATAACGTCACCGTAGTGAAAGATTTGAAAGTTAAGGGCAGTTCTTCAATGCTGAAGATCGGTACCAAAGTGAAGGGTATCCGTCTGGTTGAAGGCGACCATAACATTGATTGCAAAATCGATGGTTTTGGCCCGATGAAATTGAAGTCAGAGTTTGTGAAAAAGAACTAAGTCTTTTCCCTCTCCTAATGGGTGAGGAAGAACACCGAACAATCCCCTCTCCTTCAAGGAGAGGAAGAACTCCAGACCATCCCCTCTCCTTCAAGGAGAGGGTTAGGGTGAGGATGGTTTTCAGTTTTAATGAGAATTGCCCTCACCCCAGCCCTCTCCCCCAGGAGAGGGAGAAACCGTACCATCCCTTCTCCTTCAGGAGGGTGAAAAGCGTCCGTCCCCCGCCTGGCTTGCCCTTATTCCCACATCTACACTTCATATGCACTCCGCATATGAGGAAAAAACCATGTCTGTTGGCCCCTACATCTTTTTTGACGGCACCTGCGAAGAAGCTATCGCGTTTTATAAACAAGCTATCGGTGCTGAACTGCTGTTTAAAATGACTTTTGGCGAAATGCCAAAGGAGGAAGCAAACAATGCAGCAGAAGGCTGCAACAGTGGATTTAACTGGCCTGATGATAAAATCATGCATGCCAATGTCCGAATAGGTGACAGTGAAGTCATGATGAGTGACGGCAATATGGCCACCGATCAGGTGAAACATTCAGGCTACTCACTGAGCCTGACCAGTAAAGATGTCGACGAAGGTAAACGGTGGTTTGATAACCTGGCCGCCGGTGGAAATGTCACTATGCCATGGGGCGAAACATTCTGGGCCAAAGGCTTTGGCATGTTGACCGATAAGTACGGTATCCCGTGGATGGTGAATGTCGAAAAACCGATGTAAAACGTTTTAGGGTGCTGCCGCCTGCGATGACAGACGGCAGCACCTCTACACCTACCGCGCTATTGCCCAGTTAATAGGGATGGCGCCCTGCCCATGTAAATAGTTCTGTAACGGTTGCGGCGCATAAGGTCCTGGCAGACATTCCCCGGTTATCGCTGACTGCTGCAACAACATTGGGCCGCCACTTAGCCGCTCGATAACCGACTGGTGAACCATCATTGACGAAGTCACCGGTGGAGGAAGCTGTCGAGGGGTGATGCGCAAATATCGGGTTGGTGGATACCAATCGCAATGCAGCAGCCCAAGCGGGTCTGCAATAACCTCGCTGGGTGCAAGATTAATCCCCAAATCGTCGAGCGCATCATGCATCCACAAATACGCGCCATTCGACAAACCGCGGTCCTCCTGAGTGTTTTGATATCCCCCACCCACATCCTGATGAATACCAGGAAACATCACCTGCAAAATACGATCGCGGTTGTCCCACAATACGGGTTCTAAATCGACACGCTGCTCATCAATCGCCAGTGCTTGTAGCCCGTATTTCACCCGTGGATGCAGCTCGGTATTGTTAAAGCGGAAAACGTTGTAGCGTTTATCGGTGAAATACCTGGGGATGCCCATCAGCCCGACCGTTTCCCACACCGCGACAGCCTCAATGGAGGCCGGACGCGAAATACAGGTAGGGTCAACGCTGTCGCAAAAAAAACCCGGCAACTCGCGCACCACGCTCCCTAGCAGGCTCGGGCTCATTTCCGGCGAATGGGCAAGAAACTGCGCACACACCGACGCGGCAAACCGCCACGCCTCATCTTTATTGCGCTGATTTAATTTCAGCTTTTCACGATTTAATAAGCCACGATCGATGATCATCTCCGCCAGAACACGCGCGGTATAGGCACCGTGGCTAAATCCCACCAAATAGATCCGATCGCCCGGCTGCCAATGGCGGCTGATAAAGGTGTACCCGCGAATGATCGGCACGATCAAATCTGCGCCAAATGCGCCACCCAATCGCTTGATCAGGCCATTATGCGGATCACCCATTCCATAAATGTATTTCGCGACTTGCACCACATTGCCGCTGCTATCCGTCAGCGTTTTTTCTTGCTCATTGGCTAACAACAAACTTTGCTGGTCAACAATACCTTTAAAATCAATAAATAACTGATAAACATTACTGGCGACGGTTTCATCATCCGGCTTTGATTCAAAACCGGGAGCGGTCCATGTGCCATCGGCACAAAAAATAATATTCTTGCTCATTGTTACCTTCCCAATGACCGGCGGGTAACTGTAAGCAAAGCCAAAAACGAAGCGCCAAACAATACGACAAATAGCTGATTAGCTTGATGACTTCCAGGCTACCGCTCACTCTTCATCATATCGAAACTTATCTTTAACAAAATCGTCACATTCTATCGGCACCATGAGGCAACTTTTTTAAGGAGCCGAATGATGCAAACAATTATTCGCGTCAACAAACTGAGCAAAACCTTCAACCAACATCAGGCGCTGAATGCGGTTGATCTGGTTGTTAATGAAGGTGAGATGGTTGCTCTGCTGGGGCCGTCTGGTTCAGGCAAATCTACCCTCTTACGTCACCTGAGCGGCCTGATTACTTCCGATAAATCAGCAGACTGCCACGTTGAATTGCTCGGCCGCACCGTACAAAAAGCGGGTCGCCTGGCAAGTGACATACGCAAAAGCCGCGCCCACACCGGCTACATCTTCCAGCAGTTCAACCTGGTGAATCGCCTGACGGTACTGGAAAACGTACTGATTGGCGCGCTCGGTTCCACGCCGTTCTGGCGTACCTGTTTTAACTGGTTTACCCGCGAGCAGAAACAACGCGCATTGCAGGCACTGACCCGTGTCGGCATGGCGCAGTTTGCGTATCAGCGCGTCTCCACCCTGTCCGGTGGGCAGCAGCAGCGCGTGGCAATTGCCCGTGCGCTGATGCAGCAGGCGAAAGTGATTCTGGCCGATGAGCCGATTGCCTCCCTCGACCCGGAATCTGCACGCATAGTGATGGAAACCCTGCACGACATTAACCGTCTGGACGGCATCACCGTGGTGGTGACGCTGCATCAGGTGGACTACGCCCTGCGCTATTGCGAACGCATTGTCGCACTGCGCCAGGGTCATGTGTTTTACGACGGAAGCAGCTCAGCGTTCGACAACGAACGGCTGGGAAATCTTTACCGCAGTATGAATCGCGTCGACGCGGTCGCTGCTTAATACTTTTATCCACCTTCAGGAATAAGTCAGCCATGAGCTACAAAGCCGCTAAAGCCCTTGTCTTTACCAGCCTGTTAAGCGTCAGCACCCTGTTCAGCGCAGCTCATGCGGATGAACAAGAGAAAGCGCTGAACTTCGGCATTATCTCGACAGAATCGCAGCAAAACCTGAAACCACAGTGGGACCCGTTCCTCAAGGATATGGAGAAGAAACTGGGCGTGAAAGTGAATGCTTTCTTCGCGCCGGACTACGCAGGGATCATCCAGGGGATGCGTTTTAACAAAGTGGATATCGCCTGGTACGGCAACCTTTCCGCGATGGAAGCGGTAGACCGCGCTAACGGGCAAGTATTTGCTCAGACCGTTGCGGCAGACGGTTCTCCGGGTTACTGGAGCGTGTTGATCGTCAACAAAGACAGTCCGATCAACAACCTGCAAGACATGCTGGCGAAGCGCAAAGAGCTGACTTTTGGCAACGGCGATCCTAACTCTACATCGGGTTATTTGGTCCCTGGGTATTACGTCTTCGCTAAGAACAACGCGGCTGCCAATGAATTTAAACGCTCCGTGAATGCCAACCACGAAACCAACGCCCTGGCCGTCGCCAACAAGCAAGTGGATGTCGCGACCAACAACACTGAAAACCTCGATCGTTTAAAGAAAACCGCACCTGAGAAATTCAAAGATCTGAAAGTCATCTGGAAATCCCCGTTGATCCCAGGTGATCCGATCGTGTGGCGTAAGAACCTGTCCGAAACCACCAAAGACAAAATTTACGACTTCTTTATGACTTACGGCAAAACCCCGGAAGAAGCGGCCGTGTTGAAAGGCCTGACATGGGCACCGTTCCGCCCATCCAGCGACCTGCAACTGGTGCCAATTCGCCAGCTTGCTCTGTTCAAACAGATGCAAGGCGTGAAGGACAACAAAGGGTTAGCCGAGCCGGAAAAAAACTCCAAAGTCACCGAGATTCAAAACCAGCTTAGTGATCTGGACCGCCTGACCGCCGCGCTTTCTGCGATGAGCAGTGTGAATAAAGCGGTTCAGTGATCGATTAGCCCTCACCCCGACCCTCTCCCCCAGGAGAGGGGGAAACTACTCGGTCAGCCCCCTCTCCCTCAGGGAGAGGGTTAGGGTGAGGGTGGTTTTCAAAGGGTGAGGGCGTCCGAACTCATACGATTAACGGAGCACCACATGCAACAAACCATTCAAGTCGCCGCACCCAAACGTAGCTGGTTCTCGCTACTCAGCTGGGCGATTTTGCTGGCGGTACTCGTTGCCTCCTGGCAAGGCGCGGAAATGGCCCCGCTCACCTTGTTCCGCGATGCGGGCAATATGGCGACCTTCGCCGCCGACTTCTTCCCACCTGATTTCAGCCAGTGGCAGCAATACCTCAGCGAAATGGGCGTCACGCTGCAAATCGCCGTCTGGGGTACCGCACTTTCCATCGTCCTTTCCATACCTTGTGGACTGATGTGCGCCGACAACCTGGTGCCATGGTGGGTTTACCAACCGATGCGCCGCCTGATGGACGCCTGCCGCGCCATCAACGAAATGGTGTTCGCGATGTTATTCGTGGTCGCCGTCGGCCTGGGCCCACTCGCAGGTGTTTTAGCACTGTTTATCCACACTACCGGCGTGCTCTCGAAACTGCTTTCTGAAGCGGTGGAAGCCATCGAACCCGGCCCGGTTGAAGGCATTCGCGCCACCGGTGCCAACAAACTTGAAGAGATCATTTACGGCGTGCTGCCACAAGTGATGCCACTGCTTATCTCCTACTCGCTCTACCGCTTCGAGTCGAATGTCCGCTCGGCAACGGTGGTCGGCATGGTGGGCGCAGGCGGGATTGGCGTAACACTTTGGGAAGCGATTCGTGGATTCCAGTTCCAGCAAACCTGCGCGCTGATGATTGTCATCATCATCACCGTCAGCCTGCTGGATTTCCTGTCGCAACGACTGCGTAAGCACTTTATTTAACGAGGCTTTGTTGACGATGCACTTATCCAGACATCCGACCAGTTACCCGACGCGTTATCAGGAAATCGCCGCCCTGCTCGAACAGGAGCTGCGTAAAAACTACCGCTGTGGCGACTACCTGCCAGCCGAAAGCCAACTGGCGGCACGTTTTGAGGTGAATCGCCACACGCTGCGCCGCGCCATCGACCAGTTAGTCGAAAAGGGCTGGGTACAGCGCCGCCAGGGAATCGGCGTGCTGGTGTTGATGCGTCCGTTCGATTACCCGCTGAACGCGCAGGCTCGTTTTAGCCAGAACCTGCTCGACCAGGGAAGCCACCCCACCAGCGAGCGCTTACTCGCCGTATTGCGCCCGGCCTCAAGCCATGTGGCTGACGCGCTGGGCATCACCGAAGGTGAGAACATTATTCATCTGCGCACATTGCGCCGCGTTAACGGCATCGCGGTGTGCCTGATTGACCACTACTTTGCCGACCTTTCCTGGTGGCCCACGCTGCAACACTTCAACAGCGGTTCGCTACACGACGTTATCCAGGCACAGCTCGGTATCAGCCTTAAACGCACTCAAACACGCATCAGCGCACGCCGCGCTCAGGCCAAAGAAAGCCGCCTGCTGGAAATCCCCAATATGGCGCCGCTGCTCTGCGTACGCACCCTTAACCACCGTGAAGGCCACGCCAGACCTGCGGAATACTCCGTCAGTCTGACCCGTGCCGACATGATTGAATTCACCATGGAGCACTAAATGGACGCACCGCATTTTGATGTCGCACAGCGCCAGCAGTGGATGGCCGTGCTCGCCCACAGCCAGCCACAAGAACTGGCAGCACTTTGGGCAGAACAAAAACTGAATCCTGAATATCAGGTTATCCGCCAACCCGAAACTGGGCTGGTACAGATTCAGGCGCGGATGGGCGCAACCGGGCAACGCTTTTTTGCCGGTGATACCACGCTAACCCGCGCCGTCGTGCAGCTTGCCAATGGCACTTACGGTTACAGCTATTCATTAGGGCGCAATAAAACCCACGCTGAACTTTGCGCAGTCATCGACGCGCTGATGCAGGAAAAAGTTCGATTTCGGACTTTGCAGGAAACCTTAATTGCGCCGCTGGTAGCAAACCGCGAACAGCGCCTGGCCGCACGCCGCACACAAATTAATAGCAGCCGAGTCGACTTCTTCACTCTGGTTCGCGGAGATAACGCATGACCCTGATGACCGCTTTTAACCTACCCGTGCAGGATGCCCAACAGAGTTTCCGTCGTCTGCTCAAAGCGATGAGCGAACCGGGCGTGATCGTCGCCCTGCATTCGCTGCAACATGGCTGGAAACCGTTGAATGTCGCCTCCACCAGCGTGCTGCTCACACTTGCCGACAACGACACGTCGGTATGGATTAGCGAGGCGTTAAGCAATGACGTAGCGCTGCAAAATGTC
Source organism: Buttiauxella sp. A111 (assembly GCF_014189855.1). Lineage (GTDB taxonomy): Bacteria > Pseudomonadota > Gammaproteobacteria > Enterobacterales > Enterobacteriaceae > Buttiauxella > Buttiauxella selenatireducens. The sequence goes on along the minus strand of NZ_BJFN01000006.1, from coordinate 101,028 downwards.
CGTTTTCATACAAATGCCCCTGTAACTCAAACACCAGAACATGCGCAGTTTGCCGTCGCCGATAGCACGATTACTGCCGAGCAACTCAACGCACTGGCGCAAGGCACCGACGTCGCTCCCGACACCAGCGCGACACTGATTTTGCAAGTGCCAAGCCTGAGCGGTGGCCGCATGTTGCGCTTAACCGGTGCGGGTATTCGCGAAGAACGCATGATTGCCCCGCAGTTGCCGGACTGCGTGATTCACGAACTCACCGAGCGCCCGCACCCGTTCCCGCTGGGCATCGACTTAATCCTGACCTGCGGCGACCGCCTGCTGGCTATTCCTCGCACCACTCACGTGGAGGTGTGCTGATGTACGTCGCCGTCAAAGGGGGCGAAAAGGCGATTGCCGCCGCCCACGAACTCCAGGAACACAACCGCCGTGGCAGCCAAAACCTGGCTGAACTGAACGTCGCACAAATCGAACAGCAGTTAGGGCTGGCGGTTGACCGCGTGATGACCGAAGGCGGCATTGCCGACCGCGAACTGGCGGCACTTGCCATCAAACAGGCCAGCGGCGATATGGTCGAAGCCATCTTCCTGCTGCGCGCTTACCGCACCACGCTGCCGCGTCTGGCCGTAAGCGAACCGCTGAACACCGCCGATATGCGCTTAGAGCGCCGTATTTCCGCCGTCTACAAAGACGTGCCGGGCGGCCAGTTGCTCGGCCCGACTTACGATTACACCCACCGTCTGCTGGACTTCACCTTGCTGGCAAACGGCGAAACGCCACAGCTTAAAAAGGATGACGACAACGCAGAGCCCGCACCGCATGTTTTCAGCCTGCTGGAAAAACAGGGGCTGGCAAAAGCCGAAGAAGACAACGGCGAACAGCCTGATGACATCACCCGCCAGCCGCCGGTTTATCCGTGCTCACGCTCCTCGCGCCTGCAACAACTGGTGCGCGGCGACGAAGGTTATTTGCTGGCACTCGCCTACTCCACCCAACGCGGTTACGGGCGCAACCACCCGTTCGCGGGGGAAATTCGCAGCGGTTATGTGGATCTGGAAATCACGCCGGAAGAGCTGGGTTTTGCGGTGAACATCGGCGAACTGCTGATAACCGAGTGCGAAATGGTGAACGGCTTTGTGGCACCAGAGAACGAAGATCCACACTTCACCCGTGGCTACGGGCTGGTGTTTGGCATGAGCGAACGCAAAGCGATGGCGATGGCGCTGGTTGACCGCGCCCTGCAAGCCCCGGACTACGACGAAACCGTCGCTGGCCCCGCGCAGGATGAAGAGTTCGTGCTGGCCCATGCCGATAACGTCGAAGCCGCTGGCTTTGTCTCGCATCTGAAACTGCCGCACTACGTCGATTTCCAGGCCGAACTGGAACTGCTGAACCGTCTGATTAAGGAGCGCGCAAATGGCTAATTTAAGCGGCTACAACTTTGCTTATCTTGATGAACAAACCAAGCGCACCCTGCGCCGCGCCATCCTGAAAGCGGTCGCCATTCCGGGTTATCAGGTGCCGTTTGGCGGGCGTGAAATGCCGATGCCCTACGGCTGGGGAACCGGCGGCATTCAAATTACCGCCAGTGTGATTGGTGAAAACGACGTGCTGAAGGTGATTGATCAGGGCGCAGACGACACCACCAATGCGGTGTCGATTCGCAACTTCTTCAAGCGCGTGACCAACGTTGCCACTACCGAATCTACCGCCGACGCCACGCTGATTCAGACGCGCCACCGCATCCCGGAAACGCCGCTGACTGAAGATCAGATCCTGATTTATCAGGTGCCGATCCCTGAGCCGCTGCGCTTTATCGAACCGCGTGAAACCGAAACCCGCACCATGCACGCGCTGGAAGAGTACGGCGTGATGCAAGTGAAATTGTACGAAGACATCGCCCGTTTCGGCCACATCGCCACCACTTACGCCTACCCGGTGAAAGTGAACCAGCGCTACGTGATGGACCCGTCACCAATTCCGAAATTCGACAACCCGAAAATGGACATGATGCCCGCGCTGCAACTGTTCGGTGCCGGGCGTGAAAAACGCATCTACGCGGTGCCCCCGTATACCCGCGTCGAAAGTCTCGATTTTGACGACCATCCGTTCACCGTTCAGGAATGGGAAGAACCGTGCGCCATCTGCGGCTCTCACCAAAGTTACCTGGATGAAGTGGTGCTCGACGATGCGGGCAACCGCATGTTCGTCTGCTCCGATACCGATTTCTGCCGCCAGAACAGCGAGGCCGCAAGCCAATGACTCAACCCTTACTTTCCGTCAACAATCTGACGCACCTTTATGCACCCGGCAAAGGCTTCAGCGACGTTTCATTCGAGCTTTATCCCGGCGAAGTGCTGGGGATTGTGGGCGAATCTGGCTCTGGCAAAACCACGCTGCTGAAATCGATCTCGGCGCGCCTGGCACCGCAAAACGGCGAAGTGGTTTACCTGGATTCGTCGCTGTACGGCATGAGCGAAGGCGAGCGCCGCCGCTTACTGCGCACCGAATGGGGCGTGGTTCACCAACACGCGATGGACGGCCTGCGCCGCCACGTTTCGGCAGGCGGCAATATCGGCGAGCGTTTAATGGCAACCGGTGCGCGCCATTACGGTGACATTCGGGCCACCGCCCAGCGCTGGTTAGAGGAAGTGGAAATCCCGGCCTCGCGTATCGACGACTTGCCAACGACATTTTCTGGCGGCATGCAGCAACGCCTGCAAATCGCACGCAACCTGGTGACGCACCCGAAGCTGGTGTTTATGGATGAGCCAACCGGTGGGCTGGACGTTTCGGTACAGGCGCGTTTGCTCGATTTATTACGCGGCCTGGTGCGCGAGCTGAACCTGGCGGTGGTGATTGTGACTCACGATTTGGGCGTGGCGCGTTTGCTGGCTGACCGCCTGCTGGTGATGAAGCAGGGGCAAGTCGTGGAAAGTGGCCTGACTGATCGCGTACTCGACGACCCGCACCACCCGTATACCCAACTGCTTGTTTCTTCCGTCCTTCAGAATTAGGTGCACACGATGACCAGATTACGGGTTGAAAACCTGAGCAAAACCTTTGTGTTACACCACCAGCACGGCATTCGTCTGCCGGTGCTGTCGAACGCCTCGCTTGAAGTGAAAGGTGGAGAATGCGTCGTGCTACACGGCCACTCCGGCAGCGGAAAATCCACGCTTTTACGCTCGCTGTACGCCAACTATTTGCCGGATGTTGGGCATATCTGGGTCAAGCATAACGAGCAGTGGCTGGATATTGTGCAAGCTCCGGCGCGTGACGTGCTGGCAGTGCGCCGTCAGACCATCGGCTGGGTCAGCCAATTCTTGCGCGTTATCCCGCGTATTTCAGCGCTTGAAGTGGTGATGCAGCCACTGCTGGATTTAGGCGTATCGCGTGACGTCTGTGAAGACAAAGCCTCCATGTTACTCACCCGTCTGAACGTGCCGGAGCGCCTGTGGAACCTCGCTCCGTCCACGTTTTCCGGCGGCGAACAACAGCGTGTGAATATCGCCCGTGGCTTTATCGTTGATTACCCCATTTTGCTGCTGGATGAACCGACTGCCTCGCTGGATGCGAAAAATAGCGCGGCGGTCGTAGAGCTGATTCTGGAAGCCAAAGCACGAGGTGCTGCGGTAGTTGGGATATTCCACGACGAGGCCGTGCGTAATCAGGTCGCAGACAGACTGCACAATATGGCAACCCCGATGGCAGCAGTGGAGGCACAGCATGATTATCAATAACGTAAAATTAGTGCTGGAAAATGAAGTGGTGAGTGGGTCGCTGGAAGTGAGTGAAGGGGTGATTCGTAACTTTGCCGACAGCCCAAGTCAATTGCCACAAGCGCAAGACGGCGAAGGCGGCTGGTTGCTGCCAGGGCTTATCGAACTGCATACCGATAACCTCGATAAATTCTTCACCCCGCGCCCGAAAGTCGACTGGCCGGCGCATTCTGCGATGAGTAGCCACGACGCGATGATGGTCGCCAGCGGTATTACGACGGTGCTGGATGCCGTGGCGCTGGGCGATGTACGCGACGGCGGTGACCGTCTGGAAAACCTGGAGAAGATGATTAATGCGGTGTTGCACAGCCAGGCGCGTGGCATCAACCGCGCCGAGCACCGCCTGCATCTGCGTTGCGAACTGCCGCATCACACCACATTGCCGCTGTTTCAGCAGTTAATCCAACGTGATGGCGTGTCGCTGGTGTCATTGATGGACCACTCGCCGGGCCAGCGCCAGTTCGCAAATCGGGTCAAATATCGCGAATATTATCAGGGAAAATATTCACTGAGCGACGCCGATATGAATAGCTATGAAGCCGAGCAACTGGCTCTGGCCGAACGATGGTCGCAGCCTAATCGCGTGGCGATTGCCGCCGAGTGCCGCGAACGCAATATCGCCCTTGCCAGCCACGACGATGCAACTAAAGCGCACGTCGCAGAATCCCACGAACTGGGCAGCGTGATTGCCGAATTCCCCACCACGCTTGAAGCCGCACAGGCCTCACGCGAACATGGCTTGAGCGTACTCATGGGCGCGCCGAATATCGTGCGAGGCGGCTCGCATTCCGGCAACGTGGCAGCCCATCAACTGGCACAAGTCGGCCTGCTGGATATTCTCTCCTCGGATTATTATCCGGCCAGTTTGCTGGACGCGACTTTCCGCGTGGCGCAAGACGAAACCAACAGCATTACGTTGCCGCAAGCCGTCGCGCTGGTGACGCGTAACCCAGCCAAAGCGCTGAATCTGGCCGATCGCGGCATACTGGCAGAGGGTAAGCGTGCCGACATGGTACTGGCGCATCTTCATAACGATCACATCCACGTCGGCCATGTCTGGCGTCAGGGAATACGGGTGTTCTGATGAGCAAAATAGTCTGGTTGATGGGGCCGTCAGGCTCAGGAAAAGACAGCCTGCTGAGCGCGCTGCGCCAGCAGGAGAATAATCAACTGCTGGTGGCTCACCGTTACATCACTCGCGCCGCCGACGCGGGCTGTGAAAATCACGTCGCGCTGAGTGAAAAGGAGTTCACCCAGCGCCAGCAGCAAGGTTTGTTCGCTTTGTACTGGCAAGCGCACCACCAACGTTATGGCGTCGGCATTGAGTTGGATATCTGGCTCGAGTCTGGCTTCGATGTGGTGGTGAATGGCTCACGCCAGCATCTGGCGCAAGCGCGGGCGCGTTATGGCGAAGCACTGGTGCCGATTTGTCTGCATGTTTCGACCGATGTTTTGCGTAAGCGGCTCGAGCAACGCGGGCGCGAAAGCACACAGCAAATCGAGCAACGCCTGCAACGTGCGGCCTTCTATGCCCCGGATTTAGACGATTGTCTGGTACTTAATAACGATGGCAGCCTGGCGGAGGCTGTCTTATCGTTTATGCGTATGGTAGAAAGCCAGCGCAATACCAATATCGTCCATTTTTACAAAAAAGAGCCGCGCCATGTCTGACACTATTGAATTACGCCCTGCGACACTTGCCGACACCGATGCCGTTTACGCTTTGATTTGCGAGCTAAAGCAGGCCGAATTTAACCGCCAGGCGTTTAATGCTGGGTTTGCGGCAAACCTCGCAGATAGCCATTTGCATTACCAACTCGCGGTGCTTAACGGTGAAGTGGTCGGCATGATCGGTTTGCATATGCAGTTCCACCTGCATCATGTGAACTGGGTCGGTGAGATTCAGGAACTGGTGGTGATGCCGCAGGCACGCGGCTATGGCGTGGGCAGTAAATTATTGGCCTGGGCCGAAGATCATGCGCGTCTTAACGGCGCGGAACTGACCGAGCTTTCCACCAGCAAAAAGCGCCTCGATGCCCATCGATTCTACGAACGAGAAGGTTATCAACCAACGCATGTTCGCTTTACCAAACCGGTGGAGAACCCCTATGAGCCTGACACTCACGCTTAGCGGTACCGGCGGTGCACAACTGGTTCCTGCTTTTGGTTGCACTTGTGCGGCCTGCGAGCGGGCTCGCAAAAAACCGCAATATCGCCGCAAGCCTTGTAGCGCAGTGGTGAAGTTCAACGATGCGGTGACGCTTCTGGATGCGGGCATTCCTGATTTGATGGACCACTGGCAGCCTGGCGAATTTCAGCAATTTTTACTGACGCATTACCATATGGATCACGTGCAGGGCCTGTTCCCGCTGCGTTGGGGCGTGGGCGAGAAGATCCCGGTTTATGGCCCCGCCGATGAACACGGCTGCGACGATCTGTTTAAACACCCCGGCATTCTGGATTTCAGCCACCGGCTTGAACCCTTTGTTGGGTTTACGCTGCAAGCGCTGCGCATCACGCCTCTGCCACTTAACCATTCAAAACTCACGCTCGGTTATCTGTTCGAAACGCCGCACAGCCGCGTGGCATGGTTAAGTGATACCGCCGGGTTGCCGGATAAGACGTTGAAGTTTCTGGCAAACAACAAGCCGCAGGTTATCGTGATTGATTGCAGCCACGAGCCGAGAGCGCAAACGCCTAACAACCATTGCGATCTGAATACCGTCGTTAAACTGAATGAATACATCGGCTGCCCGCGAGTGATCCTCACGCACATCAGCCATCAGTTTGATTGTTGGTTGATAGAGAACGAACTGCCAAAAGGGTATGAAGCTGGGTTTGATGGAATGGTGATTTGCGAGGCGTAGCATGAATTGAGAGCAGATGACGTAGCAACTCGCCACCCGCCCGAAACTCATCTCATACAAAAAACTTAACGATAATCCTCATCCAGGCGGCGTTCATCGTCTTCAAGCTGGCGACGTTGATTATCTAACTGGCGTTGCTGCTCATCCAACTGGCGACGCCGGTCTTCAAGCTGCCGCTGGCGATCCTCATACCGACGTCTTTCATTGTCGTTATTACGCGCGCGCGAATCATCCTCATACGAGTTATTGTCGTCATTGTTGCGGCCATTGTCAGGATGGTAGGCATCATTAAGTGCCTGCGAAATTGAGCTGACAATGGAATTATCAAACAGACCATCCAGCGCATCAGCACGGGCAAATGTTGCCATGGTCAGGCTGCCGAGCAGCAGTAAGGTGGAGTATCGATTCATAAGCCTGTCTGATGTCTGGTAACTCTGAAAACGATAGGGAAAGTCCCCGCATCTCAACAGCGGAGTATTCTCAATTCGTAGAACAACTCTTTTTCAGTGATACCAGGTGTCGATAATTTAATAACGTGTCATTGACGTTGATTCAACAGGTGACATGCGGAAAGAGGGGTAAAGTCAGCCCCTCTTTGCAGAGGGGCTTAGTCCTTGCTACAGGATGATCAATGAGGTGCATAACAATAAATGTGGCGGCTAAGTTGTGTTCCTAAACCCACCCACTTCCTCCTGGGATACTGGAAGGGGTCTTTCTATTAATGTCTTCTTCTGGACTCTGAGTCAATTGTTTGCGAGTGACCTTTTCATTGATTTGCAATGCAGCTTACGAATGTCTACTTCTGCGTAAAGATTGTGCCAGTTTTTGCTGATTAAAAGGTTTGCGCAGGAGCTCCACCTGGGGAAATTGCTGGCTGCTGCGGCGCAAATCCTGGCCGCTGATCAGCAAGCACGTGAGATGTGGATAGTTATCGCGAGCGTGTTGGATAACATCAGCGCCACTCATCGGCCCGGGTAACATCAGGTCGCTAATCAGAACCTGAATCTCCGGTACATCCTTGAGAAATTGCAGCGCCTGCTGGCTGTCGCCGGTTTCCAGCGTCAGATAGCCCAATTGATGTAACTGCTCACACAGCGTCTGGCGCACGTCGAGCTCATCTTCCAACACCAACACCAATTGATCTTCATCGGTATTCGCCGCCAGCGGCTCAGGCAAGGCTTCGCTGAGCGCTTGTGCGGGCGCTCGTGGGAGCTGCAAACGCACCAGCGTTCCTTGCCCAGGCGCACTTTCAATTTGTACTCGCCCCCCTGACTGGCGCACAAATCCATAGACCATCGATAAACCCAGACCACTTCCGCTGCCGGTCTGTTTGGTGGTGAAGAACGGCTCAAATACCTGGGCTTTGACCTCCTCTGACATACCATGACCACTGTCGATAACCTCCAGCGCCACCATGTCCTGTTTGCCCCCATCCGTGCGCACAACTCGCTGATTCCAGGTGCGGATCTTAATCGTGCCACTTTGCCCATCCATGGCATCCCGCGCATTCATCACCAGATTGATAATCGCATTCTCAAGTTGATTCACATCGATCCATGCAGGCCAGGCGGGATGCTGCGCTTCAATCTCAAGCGTCAGGGCTGCGGGGAGCGAGTGACGAATCAGTGGATCGAGATTTTCCAACAAGTTTTTCATCGAAACGGCGTGCGGATGCAGCGATTGCTTGCGAGAAAACGCCAGCAAACGCTGAGTGAGTTGCGCCCCCCGCTCAGCGGCTTTTAAGGCTCGCTGGATGCGTACTGCGTCGGGTGAATCCACCGATGTCAGCTCAAGGCTGCCGATAATCACCGCCAGCAGATTATTAAAATCATGCGCCAGGCCACCGGTTAACTGCCCTACCGCTTTCATTTTTTGGCTGTGAACCAGCGCTTCTTCCAGTGCTTTGCGCTCGGTACGCTCCAGTACGACGTTCACCATTCCGCGCCCCGGCACAGGGCTAAAACGCAACTCAATAGTGCGATTATCTGCCAGCCGCAGTTCTTGTGGTTTGGGTAGCGGGCGTGAGAGGTTTTCGAGAATATGCTCCTGCAAGGGCGTCACGTGTTTGAGCAGGCTTAAATAGTGTTGTCCGCGCTGTAGCCGCTCTGCTGGAAGCCCCAGCAACAACGGATATTGCGGGTTCCACACGACTAAGATCCCCTCGTTATCAAACAGGGCAAAACCGTCGCGCATCGCATGAAAAGTGGTTTCCAGTTGGGTGCTTTTTTCTTTGAGTAATTTAGAGGTGTGTTCAAGCGAGGCGGTATTACGTGCAAAAACGTTAAATGCTCGCGCCAGTTCGCCCAGTTCATCACGCCGCTGTAACGCAGGTACGCTGACATCCCTCTCGCCACGGGCCAGCCGCGTCATGGCATGGGAAATCGCCGTGAGATTTGAGCCAAGATTGCGGTAAATGTACCAGCCAGCAAAACCGGTGATCACCAGCGCCAGTAGGGCAAACAGACCGATAAAAGCAATCATCGATTGCAGCTCTTTATGGCTTTGGTCTGTACGGTTGAGCGACTCCTGCGCCACCTTTTGCACATACTGGTTGATGTCCTGATTCAGGAACGCCACTAGCGCTTTGATGTGATACATAAACCAGGCGATGCCTAGATCGCTGTTATCCAACGCCTGAGAAAGCGGCAGCAACTGACGCAAATGCGCCGTGAACTCCTGCAATATGCCATCAACCAGTGGCGAATCGGCATGGGTCGGAAGCTGTGTCATCACTTCAGTAAGCTGCACCACGGTGGCTTTTGGGGAAGGCGTTTGAATGGCGATCAGAATCAGCCGGTCCATTTCAGTTAACAGCCGGGCTTCGGGAACGTCTAATCCGTCCCGGGCATTAATATCCTGAATATGATGCAGATAACTTTGGTTCTGATACAGCGCACTGAGTAGCGCATTACGTTCCAGATGGCGGCGATGGCCGAGTTCCAGCATGCGTGTCACGCTGCTTTCCAGTTCGTTGCTCCGCTCGGTAATGCGTTTGACCAGCGCGGGTTCGTGGTGAGCTAAAGGCGCATTCGCCAGGTGATTAAGTGAGTTTTGCAACGCAAGCTGTGTTTGTTTCAAACGCTGCGCTTCACTTTGGTATTCCAGCGCACCAACCACCTGCGTGAGGCGCACCGCTGCCGTCGCCACATTCGCTGTATCCCGCGCCAGCTCCATGCTGCCAGACATGTCACTGAGCGTTTGTCCCTGAACCTGTTCTTGTAAACGGCTGGCGTGATTAAACCCCAGCACCGCCACGCCACACACCAACAATGTTACCGCCACCACCAGAAGGTTGAAGGACAACAGGCGTCCTCGGGCGCTTGCGAAGAACGGTGTGCGGGGTTGCGGCATGGTTGGCTCCGTGCTGATTTGGCTCCCTCGCTCTTTGCAAGGGAATGACCCGGCTTTCCCTTCGTCATAACAACCGAAAACAGAATCGCCTGATTCTCCAACCTATGTCTAGTATTCCTCCCAGCAGAAGTAAAGCACCCACACCTTAAATAAAGAGATGAATAAGCGAATCAGCCTCTCCTCTAAATTTAATGGGCGAAAAAAAACCGGAAGTGAATATTCCTTTCCGGTTTTGTTCGATGCTTTATATTCAGCGTTATTTTTTAGACTGCTAATGAATACCCAAACCCTTCAGGTTGCAGTCAACGTACCTGCAACCTGAAGGGCAGAGGGAATAAAATTACCAGTGGTAAGAATAACTCAACCCAACCTGCATACCGTCATTTTGGTAATCGGTAGTCTGGTAACCCACATTGCCACGCAGAGTGGAATTAGGGGTAATGTAGTAATTGACGCCAACTCGTGCATAAGGCTTAACGCTTTGGCTATCTCCACGATCGTAAATAGAGTCTGCGTCGTTTACATACTGAATCAGCCCAGTAAATGCATCACGCTTGTGATTAAGCTTAATATCAGCACCAATACCACCGTCTAATTCGATAGTTTCCGTGAGCTGATGATTCATATCAACGCCTAATTGAAGATCGAAGTTTTCATTCCCCATGCGCCCATAAGTGGCAGGGAAATTAATATTATCTTGTTCAGTGTAACCCGCACGATAAACATTATGATATTTCAGCGCAGCCAAAGGTGTGATGCGTGTTTGTTCACTGGCAACAATACCGTAGCTCGCGGTTAACTTCGCGTAGTAACCTTTAATCTTAGAATTTCCTTCACCTGCTTCAGTACCATATTGAGCGGCACGGGTGATATCCAGCCCTTGTTGCAGGAAGGCTGCGGAAATTTCTGAACTGAAACCAGCGTTATCTTTATTCTCCTGGTAACGCAACCATGTGCCCACACCAGGATGGTTGTTACCACTGGTTTTATAACCTTCGACCAGATTCGTGTTATTGGCTAAATTCAGGGATGCACCCATAGTCCAGTTTTCTGCCGGGAAGCGGAATGAACCAAACAGGCCCGTAGCAATACGGTTATTTTGGTGAACATTATCATACTGAGTAAATAAACCTACGCAGTAGTCGCTATCGCCCAGCTGGCAGCGACTTTCAGCCAGGTTGTATAGCGCGGTCTGATAAAGGTCGAGGATCCTGTAGCCATTTTCTGCCATTTTGTTGATTGACTGGCGCGTTTTATTGATATCAATAGGGTCTGATATTGAAGGCCCACGCGGTTCCGGCGGCGCAATTGGGTCAACTGGCGGCTGCGGAGCAACAGGGTCAACCGGTGTAGTTGGTTCAGCAGGGTCAACTGGCGTCAGCGGTTCAACAGGGTCCACGGGCCTGGACGGCTCAAGTGGCAGCATGTCCGGGGTATAATTTAATTTCCACAGCACCGCACTCGTTTCGCCATTGTTCGCCTCAACATAACCGGCAACGACTTTGCCATCATCAGAAATCGCCTCGGCACTGGTCTCGCCACCCTGTTGATTACCCAGAGGTTTGAGCTCATACATTTTTTTCGCGCTGGAGACATAGACAAATCCGCGCTCAGAATCATCTTCGTTCCACGAAGAACCGACAATAAATTCACCATCATGCGAGACGCCGGAAGCGGATGAATAACCGGTATTATCTTTTTTCAGAGTACCCAGATCTTTCATGCCTTCTGCATCAGTATGGCGAATGGCATGCATTTCATTCTGGTCATTTTCTGAATAACCAACAGTCACCAGCCCATTTGAAGAGACGGCATTAGCGCTTGATGCACCATCATTGGCTTTACGCAATGTCCCTAAAGAGACCATACCTTTAGCTTCGGTATATTTAAATGCCTGAGCTTCGTTATTAAATGTCGCTCTGCCAACAATAACATTGCCATCATAATTGACACCATTGGCGCTAGAAAAACCAGAATTGCTGTTAGATAAAAATGAAAGCCCTTGAGTTTCTGAGAAGCGATATGCGCGCTCGTCGGCTAAACCAACAATGGTGTTACCATCACCAGACACCGCAAGTGCAGAAACTTCCTTAAGGCCTTTATCTTTACCTACAATTTTTACGCTGTCCGTTTTCAGATTATAAATATAGGCTTCTGATTCATTGGATTGAACATCATTAAAATAACCGGTGGCGACCTCACCATTATCTGAAATACCGGTAACATAAACGTTACGGCCATCATTGTTTAATACTGAGATATCAATATCTTTCCCGTCTTTACGAATAAAGGAACGGTAAACATCATTAGATAGCTCATACGTACCACCGGTCACGCTACCATCGGATGATATGGCTGCAGCTTGTCCAACATCTTTTAAAACCGAGAGATCATAATCCATTTTCGCATGAGAAATGGAGACATTAGACACGGTCAAATACGCCAGTAATGACAATTTAAAATTGTTACGTTTATTTAATTTCATAATCTTATATATTATTTTTAGAAAATAGGTGCTCAGCATAGATATAATACTTATCTATACCCTATATAATTCGAGTTGCAGAACAAAATACAATATCGCATTTGAATTATACAAATGCTGGCTCATACAACTTGAATGATGACAAAGAGTTGCGCTACTTCTCTCGAAGGTGCATGTTCTGCTTGAAATGATTTTTTTTCATAACTTCCTGTAATAACAATATCCGTACATAACCAGAAACTGCTTAAGAGAGGTCATAAGCAGACTTACTACCTGAAATGGGATGAAACTGTATCGGGGCGAAATATAATGCAACATATGCACAATAGACAAGGTAATTATCATTATTTTTATTAAAAAAATAACAGTCATAACTAATATGACCAAATAAGAAAGTGATTTCTGGAAATAATAAAATAAATACATCTTTTCCATTATCTGATTGAAAAACATGACTTAAGTCACACTTTTCAACGACGCATTCAGCCCCATTAACATACTTTTTCTCTGCTGCCGGGAGCATCAGCTTAGCTCCAGGCATCAGCATAAGATCAAGTTGATTGTATTGATAATTACTCTCAACACAGCAACAACAACCAAGTTAAAGAGGTAAAAAAGCACATTTTACACTACAAAAAAACACAAACAGCAGACTAATAATCTATCTCTATAACCGTTCATTTTGTGTTGATTTTGGCCCTTTCCGTTACGGATCCTCAAGCTGAGCGGTGTTCATTCGTGATATACGCGTTACAGATATGCTGGCTGATTTAATAGCTTATTCACTGAGTATGCTTTCAGTGGATCAACATTATCGTCACCCAATAATAAATGGCTAATAATGTCTTTATTGAACTTCATTTATATGGGTCAAAATTAATTGTCGTAAATAATAATCAAATAGCCCACAAACAATTTACCCATCCTCATACGCGTTGCAACCAACACACCAGCATCCTGAAGAAGAATAGATATATGACAAATATGAACGGCTTTTGACATCTTCCATTTACCTGGGCGTGTTTAACTGCGAGCAATGAAAACTTCACCCGCAGGAGTCGCGCCATGAATCGCGTTCCCATTCTGGAGATGCGCAATATTGCCAAGTCATTCGGCAAGTTTTATGCGTTGAAAGGTGTCGACTTAACGGTATTCCCCGGTGAAATTCACGCATTAATGGGGGAAAACGGCGCGGGGAAAAGCACGCTGATGAAGATTTTGGCCGGTGCCTACACCGCCACCAGCGGCGAAATCCTGATTGAAGGAGTGCCTTACAGCATTAAGGGGCCAAAAGACGCACTCAGCGCAGGCATCACGCTGATTTATCAAGAGATGCAACTCGCCCCCAACCTGACGGTCGCCGAGAACATTTTTCTGGGCAGCGAGCTTTCACGTGGCGGTTTAGTGAAACGCAAAGAGATGGTGGTGCAGGCCCAAACGGTTATTGACCGTCTGGGTGCGCAGTTTAAGGCCAGTGATTTAGTCTCACGTCTGACGATTGCCGAGCAGCAACAGGTGGAAATTGCCCGCGCACTGCACCGCAAGAGCCGCATCCTGGTGATGGATGAACCCACCGCCGCCCTTTCTTCTCGTGAAACTCACCGCCTGTTCGAACTGATTATGCGACTGCGCGATGAAGGGATGGCGATTATCTATATCAGCCACCGCATGGCGGAAGTGTACGAACTTTCTGACCGCGTAAGCGTACTGCGCGACGGACAATACGTCGGCAGCCTGACCCGCGAGCACCTTAACGCCAATGAACTGGTGCGCATGATGGTGGGGCGTCCGCTGAGCGATCTGTTCAATAAAGAACGCGATATTCCACTGGGCAGCGTGCGCCTGAATGTTCACCACCTGACGGATGGGGCCAAAGTTCAACCGGTGAGTTTACAGGTGAAATCTGGCGAAATCGTCGGGCTGGCGGGTCTGGTCGGTGCCGGACGTTCCGAACTGGCACAACTCATTTTCGGTGTGCGCAAATCCACCGGTGGGAGCATCGAAATTGACGGCAAACCCGTCAAGATTCATTCACCTCGTGAAGCTATTCACCACGGCATTGGCTTTCTCACAGAAAACCGCAAAGAGCAGGGTTTGTTCCTCGAACTCGCCGCACAAGACAACATCACTATGGCAACGATTGAGCGTGACGCGCACTACGGCTGGCTCGACCGCAAAAAAGCCCAGACCATTTCTGACGATGCCATCAGCCTGCTGAATATCCGCGTACCACATGCACAAGTTCGCGCTGGCGGTTTATCCGGAGGCAATCAGCAAAAGTTGCTGATTTCACGCTGGGTGGCGATCGGCCCGCGTATTTTGATCCTTGATGAGCCCACGCGCGGTGTCGATGTCGGCGCGAAAAGTGAGATCTACCGAATCATGAGCCAGATGGCAAAACAGGGCGTGGCGATCCTGATGATCTCCAGCGAATTGCCGGAAATCGTCGGGATGAGCGACCGGGTTTATGTGATGCGCGAAGGTAGCATCGCGGGCGAATTACACCCCGCCGACATCACTCAAGAAAATATTATGACGCTGGCAACCGGTGTCGAAGATGCCCACAAAAAGGCGGTTCACCATGGCAATTGATCAACGTAAAGCAACGCCGCTGGCGCCAACCACACCGCAACACGTCGGCAAATCCGCCTCGTTGAAAAAAGCGTTATTCGGCGATTTGATGCAAACCGTCGGTATTTTGCCGATTTTGATCCTGATCGTGGCGGTATTTGGTTTTATTACGCCGAACTTTTTTACCGAATCTAACCTGCTGAACATTGCCCGCCAGTCGTCGATCAATATCGTTCTCGCCGCCGGGATGACTTTCATTATTTTGACCGGCGGTATCGACCTTTCTGTCGGCTCGATTCTTGGCACCACAGCGGTGACTGCGATGGTGGTTTCGCTGATGCCGGGCTGGGAATCGCTGTCGATTCCTGCCGCACTGATGATGGGTACCGGGCTTGGATTGTTTAATGGCATGTTGGTCGCCTGGGCAGGATTACCGCCGTTTATCGTCACGCTCGGCACCTATACCGCTTTGCGCGGTGCGGCCTATTTACTGGCTGACGGCACCACGGTGATTAATTCCAATATCAATTTTGAATGGATTGGTAACTCATATCTCGGACCGATTCCGTGGCTGGTAGTGATTGCGCTGGCGGTGATTGTAGTGTGCTGGTTCATCCTGCGGCGCACCACGCTCGGCGTTCATATTTATGCGGTCGGCGGCAACATGCAGGCGGCACGTCTGACGGGGATTAAAGTCTGGATGGTTCTGCTGTTCGTTTATGGCATGAGCGGACTGCTTTCAGGCCTGGGCGGTGTGATGAGTGCATCGCGATTATATAGCGCCAACGGCAACCTCGGCGCAGGTTATGAGTTGGATGCCATTGCGGCGGTTATCCTCGGTGGCACCAGTTTTGTCGGTGGTATTGGCACGATAACCGGCACGCTGGTTGGCGCATTGATTATCGCCACGCTTAACAATGGCATGACGCTGATGGGCGTTTCGTATTTCTGGCAACTGGTGATCAAGGGTGCGGTGATCATCATTGCGGTGCTGATCGACAAATACCGTACCCGTCACCATCAAAGTGCATAGCTGTATCCATAACAACAAAACTCAACCCTACGTGAGGAAAACAACATGCGTTTAAAGCTAATAGCCGCTGCACTCCTGATTGCGAGCGCGCCATTTGTTCAGGCAAAAGAACTGAAATCCATCGGGGTGACGGTGGGCGATCTCGCCAACCCGTTCTTCGTGCAGATTACCAAAGGGGCGGAGCTTGAAGCCCGCAAACTTGCAGGCGATAACGTGAAAGTGACGCTGGTTTCCAGTGGTTACGATCTCGGCCAGCAGGTTTCTCAAATTGATAATTTTATCGCTGCCAAAGTCGACATGATAATCCTCAACGCGGCGGACTCTAAAGGGATCGGTCCTGCGGTGAAACGCGCGAAAGATGCCGGGATCGTGGTGGTAGCGGTTGACGTTGCCGCGGAAGGTGCGGATGCAACGATCACGTCGAACAACACCCAGGCGGGTGAAATGGCCTGTAAGTACATTTCGGATCGTCTGAAAAACAAAGGCAATGTGGTGATCATCAACGGGCCTCCAGTTTCCGCCGTGCAGAACCGTGTTGAAGGCTGCGAAACCGAGTTTAAAAAGCATCCAGAGATCAAAGTGCTTTCATCTAACCAGAACGCCAAAGGCAGCCGTGAAGGTGGTCTGGAAGTAATGACGTCATTACTGGCGGCGAATCCGAAGATCGACGGCGTATTTGCGATCAACGATCCGACCGCGATCGGCGCCGATCTGGCAGCGAAACAGGCACAACGTAATGAGTTCTTTATTGTTGGCGTGGATGGCAGCCCGGATGCGGAAGAAGCGCTGAAACGTGGTGGAAGTACGCTGTTTGTGGCAACGCCTGCGCAAGATCCGCAAGTGATGGCGGCGAAAGCGGTAGAGATTGGTTACGACATTCTGCAAGGCAAACCTGCGCCGAAAGAGCCAGTGCTGATCCCGGTGACGATGATCGATAAAAACAATATCGGGACTTATAAGGGCTGGACGGTGAAATAACCTTTTCCCCTCACCCCGGCCCTCTCCCAAAGGAGAGGGGGAAAATCGTACCGTCCCTTCTGCCAACGGTGAGAGGGAAAACGATCCCCGCGCCTTCATCCCCTCTCCGCACTGTCCCCTCTCCCCGTGGGAGAGGGTTAGGGTGAGGGCGAAGGTGGTTTTCAGGAGACAAAATGAAACGCTCCGAAGTGAACGAGATCCTCTCACAGACGCGTCATTTCTTTATGCAGCACGACGTTCATCTGCCGCCATTCGCCTCATTTGACCAGGCAAAATGGCAACAGGTGGATAAACAAATCTGGCAGGAAGTGTTCGATCTCAAATTGGGCTGGGACGTGACAGCGTTCGGTGGTAACAACTTTCTTGCTCAAGGCCTGACGCTGTTCACGCTACGTAACGGTTCACCCGATGGCACGCCGTATGCCAAATGCTATGCCGAAAAAATCATGCATGTGCGTGAAGGACAGCTCACGCCGATGCATTTTCACTGGCGCAAACGCGAAGACATTATTAATCGCGGCGGCGGTAATTTGATTGTTGAACTGTGGAATTCCGATCAGTTCGAGCAGACCGAAGAGACCGACGTCACGGTCGTTATCGATGGCTGCCGCCAGACTCACGCGGCGGGTAGTCAGTTGCGCCTCTCACCAGGGGAAAGCATTTGCCTTATACCGGGTATTTACCACAGTTTCTGGGGCGAGCCAGGCTATGGCGACGTGCTGGTTGGGGAAGTGTCGATGGTCAATGATGACGACCGCGACAACCGTTTTCTTAAGCCACTCGAACGCTTTAACACCATCATCGAAGACGCTCCCGTGCAGCAGTTGCTGTGCAACGAATATCGCCAACACCTTTAATTTATGTTCAAGGGGGATCCTCATGGCTTTAATTTCACTCGCAGATGGATTGGCTCATGCACGTGCAAACGGCTATGCATTAGGGGCGTTTAACGTGCTCGACAGCCATTTTCTACGTGCCCTTTTTGCCGCTGCAAAACAGGAAAACTCACCCTTTATTATCAACATCGCTGAAGTCCATTTTAAGTATGTGTCACTGGATTCACTGGTTGAAGCCGTCAAATTCGAAGCGGCGCGCCACGATATTCCGGTGGTGCTCAATCTCGATCACGGTCTGCATTTTGAGGCAGTCGTTCGCGCTTTACGCCTTGGTTTTAGTTCAGTGATGTTCGATGGTTCTACACTTGAATATGAAGAGAATGTTCGCCAGACCCGTGAGGTGGTGAAGATGTGCCACGCGGTGGGAGTTTCGGTTGAAGCAGAACTTGGCGCAGTAGGCGGTGATGAAGGCGGCGCGCTGTATGGCGAGGCCGACAGCGACAAATTCACCGACCCTTCTGTTGCGCGTGATTTTGTCGACAGAACCGGTATCGACACGCTGGCCGTCGCCATCGGTAATGCTCACGGCAAATATAAAGGCGAGCCGAAACTCGATTTTGATCGTCTGGCCGCTATTCGTCAGCAAACTGGTCTGCCGCTGGTGCTGCACGGTGGTTCAGGTATTAGCGACGAGGATTTCCGCAAAGCGATAACCCTCGGTATCCACAAAATCAATTTCTATACCGGGATGTCGCAGGCTGCTCTCGGCGCGATAGAGCAACGGATGAATCAACGACACGCCATTTATGACGAATTCGCCGAGTTACTGTTGGGGATTGAGGAGGCGATTACTGACGTTGTCGCCCAGC
Source organism: Buttiauxella sp. A111 (assembly GCF_014189855.1). Lineage (GTDB taxonomy): Bacteria > Pseudomonadota > Gammaproteobacteria > Enterobacterales > Enterobacteriaceae > Buttiauxella > Buttiauxella selenatireducens. The sequence goes on along the minus strand of NZ_BJFN01000006.1, from coordinate 82,262 downwards.
AAATGCAGGTTTTTGGCAGTTCAGGCAAGGCGTGAGGAGGGACTATGACAGAGCGCAGCGGGATTATTGCCGCCGGAAATATGTTGGTCGATCATGTGCATCAAATTGTGCAATGGCCGCAACGCGGGTGGCTTGCGGAAATTGTCCACAGTGAACGTTCAACCGGTGGCGCACCTTTAAACGTGTTGCTGACGCTGGCGAAAATGCACGTCGGCCTGCCGCTTCAGGCGGTGGGTCTGGTGGGAGACGACCACGACGGCGACTACATTATGGCGATGTTGGATCAGTATCATGTGAATCGCCAACACGTGCACCGCACCACTTTCGCGCCGACGTCAATGTCTCAGGTGATGACTGACCCGAGCGGACAGCGCACGTTTTTTCACTCACCGGGTGCCAATCGCCTGCTCGATTTACCCGCCTTTGACCGCCTTGAATCGTCGTTCAAAATCTTCCATCTCGGTTATTTATTACTGCTCGATAGTCTGGATATGGAAGACGCGGAGTATGGCACGCGCAGCGCCAGATTGTTGGCGATGATGGCGCAGCAAGGTTACGAAACATCGCTTGATTTAGTCTCACGCCAGGGCGACCCGCGCTACCGCCCGATGGTGCTCCCTGCCCTGCGCTGGCTGGATTATCTGGTGATTAATGAACTGGAAGCCGGTGAGTTTAGCGGGCTGGACATTCGCCACACGGATGGCTCACCCCATATCGAACATATCGCCCAGGCAGCAAACCAACTGCTGGAAGCGGGCGTGCGGCAACGCGTCGTTATTCACTGCCCAGAAGGTGCATGGGGTGTTGAACCGGGAAGCGAAGGGATTTGGGTGCCGTCGTTTATGTTAACTCAGAAAGAAATTATCGGCAGCGTCGGTGCCGGTGATGCGTTCTGCGCCGGAATATTATATGGCTGCCATGAAAAATGGCCGCTTATCGATAGCCTGAAATTAGCCCACGCCTGCGCCCGCGCGAATCTTTTATGCGCCAATGCGATTGATGGTGCAAAAACCCTGACGGAATTACAGATATTTATTAGTGATAATGGTTAGTCTTTATTAGACGATCCATTAATAATAACGGCATCAATATTTAGAATTTATTTTGCGAGAGAGATTCCAGAACAATGTAATTTTAAATAATAAATTACATTATTAATTTCATTTGAAATAAATAAAAAATGCGTAGAATACGCGTCGGGTGCTTAGGGCTTTCAGTCCTGAGCATGAGTGAGGGATATTCTTTGAATTCAAGGAATAAGAAAGCCCCGGGCAACTTTGACGTTAACCCGAGGCTATCCCCAACCCCTAGACAAGTTGAGGTTAGCCTCTTACTCACCGAAAGGCAAGGAGTAACAGGCATGAAGCCGACAAAAACTGTTGTCATTTGTTTATTAATTGTTTGTGTAACACTAATAGCGATTACCTTATTAACACGACGTAATTTATGCGAAGTGAAAATAAGGAATGACAAACAGGAGGTAGCGGCCAGGCTGGCCTGCTCCGAATAGTAAAGCTATCCGGGCGGGGTTCGCCCCGCCCAACTTGTGAAGGAGAAGGGATAAGTCTTAAGCACCCATTTTATACTCGTCATAATTTAAGCCGCAGCGTTGTTGGCTGCCCTCGCGCACCCCAGTCACTTAATTTAGTAAGCTACTCTGGATTTGCCCACTTGCCGCCTGGCTGCGACTTCAATTATTTAGAGAATATAATTTCTGTATTACGCAGCACTATTCTCAGCCTGAATAACATCTGCCGAAAATACATAACCTATGCCACGAATAGTTTTAATTAATGCAGGCTGGTGTGGGTTTATTTCTATTTTCCTGCGCAAGCGCATAATGAGCACATCTATAGTTCGGTCGAATACTTCCAGGCTTTCGCTGTGAGTCAGTTCCAGCAATCTTTCACGCGATAGTACTTTGCGCGCGTTTTGCATCAGCGCCAGTAATAAGCCGTATTCGCCCTGGGTTAGGTCAATCTGTTCAAGCTGTGGGTTTAAAAGCTGGCAACGTTCGGTATCCAGTCGCCAGCCATTGAAATGCAGGCCACTGGTTTTTGTTGTGGTTGTTTCGATCGCCAGCGCCCCGCTGCGGCGCAGCACGGCTTTGACGCGAGCCACCACCACACGCGGGTTAAACGGTTTGGCGATGTAATCATCTGCGCCCATTTCCAGCCCGACAACCACATCGGATTCGCTACCCAGCCCGGTTAGCATCACCACCGGTAAATCCGGGCGCTGGCGCTGAATGTGTTGCAGCACAAGCAGCCCATTGATATCAGGTAGGATCATATCCAGCAGCACCAGCGCGATTTCCGGCTGTTGGGTTATCGCTGTCAGCGCGTCGTTCCCCGAATGGCAAACCCTCACCTCAAAAACGTGTTCATTGAGCACGTCGCGTAGCACATCACAAATTGCCAGATCGTCATCCACCAGCAATATGGCAGGCTTCATGGTTCATCTCCGTGGAGGATGCAGGTTTGAAATAATCATTGTGGGTGATAGTTGAAGGAGTGCCGCATACCCATGCTGAATTTTCAACCAGTGTCACAAACCCTGCTTAAGTCGACACGTCACTTTTGACGATGACCTGTTTTTCGTCAGCGTTTTGCCGTTTTTATCGCCGTAAGATGGCTGTTATTCCCTTTCTTTTTATATGGCATAGATAATGCATTGGAATGGGAAGATGTGATCAGCTGTTTAGTGTCACACCACCTATAACAGCATTGACTGGAGCAACACTGATGAAAAAAGTCGTCACGGTTTGCCCCTATTGTGCCTCAGGTTGCAAAATCAACCTCGTGGTCGATAACGGCAAAGTCGTCAAGGCGGAAGCGGCTCAAGGTAAAACTAACCAGGGCGATCTTTGCCTGAAGGGTTACTACGGCTGGGATTTTATTAACGATACTAAAATCCTTACCCCGCGCCTGAAATCACCGATGATTCGTCGCCAGAAAGGCGGCAAACTCGAAAATGTTTCCTGGGATGAAGCACTGAACTACGTCAGCACTCGTCTTAGCGAAATCAAAGCGAAACACGGCTCCGATGCCATCATGACCACCGGTTCTTCCCGTGGTACTGGCAACGAAACCAACTATGTGATGCAAAAATTTGCGCGCGCCGTTATTGGTACCAATAACGTTGACTGCTGCGCACGCGTCTGACACGGCCCATCGGTTGCAGGTCTGCACCAATCGGTCGGTAACGGCGCTATGAGCAACTCAATCGTCGAGATTGAGGATACCGATTTAGTGTTTGTGTTCGGGTACAACCCGGCAGATTCACACCCTATCGTTGCTAACCGCGTGATTCGTGCGAAGCAAAAAGGGGCGCAAATCATTGTTGTCGATCCGCGAAAAATTGAAACCGCGCGCATCGCTGATATGCATTTGCAGTTAAAAAATGGTTCTAACATCGCCCTGCTTAACGCAATGGCGCATGTGATTATTGAAGAAAACCTGTATGACCAGTCCTTTGTGGCTGCCCGTACCGAAGGTTTCGACGAGTATCGCAAAATTGTTGCAGGCTACACGCCTGAATCCGTTGAAGAAATTACTGGCGTGAGCGCGTCGGAAATTCGCAACGCAGCGCGTATGTATGCAAACGCAAAAACGGCCACAATTCTGTGGGGCATGGGCGTGACCCAGTTCTATCAGGGTGTGGAAACCGTTCGCTCGCTGACAAGTCTTGCGTTGATGACCGGTAACCTGGGTAAACCAAACGTTGGTGTAAACCCGGTTCGTGGCCAGAACAACGTTCAGGGCGCTTGCGATATGGGCGCACTGCCGGATACCTATCCGGGCTATCAGTACGTGAAAGATGAAGCAAGCCGCGAGAAGTTCGCAAAAGCCTGGGGCGTAGATTCTTTACCTGCGCACACCGGTTATCGCATCAGCGAATTGCCACACCGCGTCGCCCATGGCGAAGTGCATGCGGCGTACATCATGGGTGAAGATCCGCTTCAAACGGATGCGGAGCTTTCAGCCGTACGTAAAGCGTTTGAAGAGCTTGAACTGGTGATTGTGCAAGACATCTTCATGACCAAAACCGCGGCTGCGGCCGATGTGATTTTGCCGTCCACCTCCTGGGGTGAACATGAAGGCGTTTATACCGCCGCTGACCGTGGTTTCCAGCGCTTCTTTAAAGCGGTAGAACCGAAGTGGGATTTGAAAACGGACTGGCAGATTATCAGTGAAATCGCCACCCGTATGGGCTACCCGATGAGCTACAACAACACCCAGGAAATTTGGGATGAGTTGCGTGGCTTGTGCCCTGACTTCTATGGTGCCACCTACGAGAAAATGGGCGAATTGGGTTATATCCAGTGGCCTTGCCGCGATGTTGCGGAAAGCGACCAGGGAACTTCGTTCCTGTATGACGGTAAGTTCGACCGTGAAAATGGTCTGGGTGAATTCTTTACCTGCGACTGGGCGCCGCCAATCGACAAAGTCACCGAAGAGTACCCAATGGTGCTTTCAACGGTGCGTGAAGTGGGCCACTACTCTTGCCGTTCAATGACCGGTAACTGTGCGGCACTGGCTGCGCTGGCGGATGAACCAGGATACGCGCAAATCCACATCGACGATGCCGCTCGCTTGGGTATCGAAGATGAAGCGCTGGTGTGGGTCAATTCCCGCAAAGGTCGCGTCATCACGCGTGCGAATGTGAGCGAACGTCCGAATAAGGGCGCGGTTTACATGACGTATCAGTGGTGGATTGGTGCCTGTAACGAGCTGGTGACTGAAAACCTCAGCCCGATTACCAAAACGCCGGAGTACAAGTATTGCGCCGTGCGTGTGGAGCCGATTGCCGATCAGCGTGCCGCCGAGCAGTATGTGATTGATGAGTACAGCAAGCTAAAAGCCAGTCTGCGCGAGAGCGCTGCGGGCTGATTTTAGTCGGGCTGTGTCGGGTGGCGCTGACGCTTACCCGACCTACAAAACACAAAGCACCGGAGATTTCTTCGGTGCTTTTTTTTAAAACTCAAATCGCGAAGGCGGCACGCCAAACAATTGCCGGAAGGCATAAGTAAACGCCGACGTACTGCTATAGCCCAGATTCAACGCCACCTCCGTCACCGGCTTATGCTGGCGCAGCATCACAATCCCCTGCAATAAGCGCATCCGCTGCTTCCAGCTATTAAACGGCATTCCCGTTTGCTGACTAAAATGGCGGGAGAAAGTGCGTTCCGACATGTTCATGCTTTTTGCACATTCGTCCTGAGTATGAGGAAGATGCGGTGAGTTCTGCATGGAAAAACAGAGCTTACGCCAGCGTTCATCTAACGGCCACGGTAGCGCGAATTGGGCTTCCGGCAGATCTTCTATCAACTCCAGCAACACCAAAAGCAGCCGATCGTCTTTACTTGCGATGTCATAAAGCCTGGGAACATGCAAAGTCACGTGGTGAATCAGCTCGCGCACCACGTTGTTGACCAGCAGCACCCGGCATTGGCTTTGTTGCAAGATGGGTACGTCGGGTTGAACATCCAGGCTTTCCAGAAAAACATCATCCAGCGCCCACACTTCATGTTCGATGTTGGCCTGGATCCACATGCCATACAGCGTTGGGATCACCCAGCTTGTGCCGTTCACCGCAATACGCATATTGCCAGCACGTGCGAATAAAAATTGCGCGAAGGAGTGCGTGTGCGGCGCAAAATGCGTTCCGCTATACATGGTGTATGAACGGCTGTGAATTGGGCGCGGCAACTCTTGTAAATCAACAACATCCATCGGCAAAGGTGGCCGTTTATCTTTCAGGAGCATGGCATGTTTTCAGATTGGCGGGTATTCGATACATATTGACAGCTAATGAGGATTAACGCCAAGAGAGAGCTGCAATAATAACGCCATTCGGAAACGCCGCATCGCGGCAAACCTCCCTCTTTCTATTTCGCAGGTTCACCATGTCTGATTCAAAAAACAGCCGCCTCGCTCTTGCAGGGCTTGCCTTTATTACGCTGGTCTGGAGCTTTCACTGGATTGTGCTGAAATCCGTGATGCAATACATGGGTGCGTTTGATATCACCGCCCTGCGCTGTTTACTCGGCGCGATATTGCTGCTGGTTCTGGTGAAAGTACGCAGCGGCAAGCTCAAACCGCCGCCGTTTAAATCCACTCTACTGATTGCGATGCTGCAAACCGTTGGCATGAATGGTTTGTCGCAGCTGGCGCTAATTAGCGGCGGCGCAGGGAAAGTGGCCATTCTGACTTACACCATGCCGTTCTGGGCAATATTGCTGGCAGTACCGCTGTTGAACGAACGTATTCGTCGGATTCAGGGTACATTTATGGCCGTCGCCCTGATTGGGTTAGTGTTGATTCTGCAACCCTGGAATATGACAGGCTCGTTATTAAGCCCGATTCTGGCGCTGCTTTCTGGCCTTAGTTGGGCGGCTAGCGCACTGGTTATCAAGAAGATGTATCAGCGCCAGCCCCATCTGAATTTGCTCTCATTAACCGCCTGGCAAATGCTTTACGGGGCGCTGGTGCTGTGCGTTCTGGCGATCATCTTCCACCACCAGCCGATTGTGTGGAATAGCTATGTCTTTGGTGCACTGGCCTACTGTGCAATTCTCGCCACCGCCATCGCCTGGGTGACGTGGCTGTTTGTTCTCAAACATTTATCCACGGCAGTCGCCAGTATGAGCACCCTCGTCATTCCCTTATTAGGCGTGCTGTTTGCCTGGTGGTTGTTAGGTGAAGTACCCAATACTCTCGAAGGTGCCGGGATTGTACTTATCGTTCTCGGGCTATGCGGCATTAGCTTTAGCGGGAAGAAAACGTTAGTGGAAGAGATTGAAGAGTATCCGTGGTAATCACGCCGCATAAAGCAAACGGCATCTTCATAGTGTGATTAAGATGCCGTTCCAAAATACTCCTGTTTATCAATACCCTCTCTGTGCAACAACCTCGCCAAATACGCTCTCCTTGCTGGATTTATTGATTAGATTTTCAACAATTTAATTAATGCGTGATCTGTCGCCCAAAAAGTAAACAAAGCCCTCAAAAGCCCTATTATTAACGTTTGCTTGACATATTATTAACATCCTACAAGGAGAAAAAAAGCCATGAGCCAAATACATAAACACGCCATTCCCGCAAATATTGCGGACAATTGCCTGATAAACCCGGAGCAATACCAGTCCATGTACCAACACTCGGTACATGATCCCGATGCATTCTGGGGCGAACAAGGGAAGATTCTTGATTGGATCAAACCTTATAAAAAGGTGAAAAACACCTCTTTCGCCCCTGGTAACATCTCTATCAAATGGTATGAAGACGGCACCCTAAATCTGGCCGCCAACTGCCTGGACAGGCATCTGAAAGATCGCGGTGATCAAACGGCGATCATCTGGGAAGGCGATGACGCGACCCAAAGTAAAACCATTACTTATCGCGAACTGCATCGCGAAGTGTGCCGTTTTGCCAATACCCTGGTAGAGCTGGGCATCAAGAAAGGCGATGTGGTCGCAATTTATATGCCGATGGTGCCGGAAGCCGCCGTTGCAATGCTGGCCTGTGCGCGTATCGGTGCCGTGCATTCGGTGATTTTTGGCGGCTTTTCGCCGGAAGCGGTCGCGGGCCGTATTATCGACTCCAACTCTCGTCTGGTGATTACCGCCGATGAAGGCGTACGTGCCGGGCGTTCTATTCCACTGAAGAAAAACGTCGACGACGCGCTGAAAAACCCAGGCGTTAAAACCGTTGAGCACGTTGTGGTACTGAAACGTACCGGTGGAAATGTTGAGTGGCATGAAGGCCGCGATCTGTGGTGGAACGAACTGGTCGAAAAAGCCAGCACACACCACCAGCCAGTGGAGGTCAACGCTGAAGATCCGCTGTTTATCCTTTACACCTCCGGTTCAACCGGCAAGCCAAAAGGCGTGCTGCACACCACGGGTGGCTATCTGGTGTATGCCGCCACCACCTTTAAATATGTATTCGATTACCACCAGGGCGACGTTTACTGGTGTACCGCAGACGTGGGTTGGGTCACCGGCCACAGCTACCTGCTTTACGGCCCGCTGGCGTGCGGTGCCATCACGCTGATGTTTGAAGGCGTACCAAACTGGCCAGCACCAAACCGCATGGCGCAGGTGGTTGATAAGCATAAAGTGAATATTCTCTACACCGCACCGACTGCGATCCGTGCGCTGATGGCTGAAGGCGATAAAGCGATTGAAAATACCGATCGTTCGTCGCTGCGCATTTTGGGTTCAGTGGGTGAGCCTATTAACCCGGAAGCGTGGGAATGGTACTGGAAGAAAATCGGTAATGAAAAATGCCCTGTGGTCGACACCTGGTGGCAGACCGAAACCGGCGGTTTCATGATTACTCCGCTACCTGGCGCAATCGAGCTGAAAGCAGGTTCCGCCACACGCCCATTCTTTGGCGTTCAGCCCGCTTTAGTGGATAACGAAGGTAATCCGCAACAGGGTGCAACCGAAGGCAACCTGGTGATCACCGATTCGTGGCCAGGCCAGGCGCGCACGCTGTTTGGCGACCACGAACGTTTCGAGCAGACCTATTTCTCGACGTTTAAAAATATGTACTTCAGCGGTGACGGCGCGCGTCGTGACGAAGACGGTTATTACTGGATTACCGGACGCGTGGACGATGTGCTGAACGTTTCCGGTCACCGTCTGGGCACCGCAGAAATCGAGTCAGCCCTGGTGTCGCACCCGAAAGTCGCTGAAGCGGCGGTGGTTGGGATCCCGCATAACATTAAAGGCCAGGCGATTTACGCGTATGTGACGCTAAACCACGGCGAAGAACCGACACCTGAGCTGTATACCGAAGTGCGTAATTGGGTACGCAAAGAGATTGGCCCACTTGCCACACCGGATATCCTGCACTGGACTGATTCACTACCGAAAACGCGCTCCGGCAAAATTATGCGCCGCATTTTGCGCAAAATCGCCGCCGGCGATACCAGCAACCTTGGTGATACTTCAACGCTTGCCGATCCGGGTGTTGTTGAGAAGCTGCTGGAAGAAAAACAAGCCATTACCATGCCTTCGTAAACATTCCCCCTCTCCCTTGAGGGAGAGGGTCGGGGTGAGGGGGATGCAAGCAACATAATGCCCTCACCCTAACCCTCTCCCCCAGGAGAGGGAAATCGGATGCAATCAACATAATGCCCTCACCCTAACCCTCTCCCCCAGGAGAGGGAAAATAAAAACCCTTTCCCCACAGGATTTTGCGTTGCAGGAAGGCGGCAAACGAGCGTGTCCCCAGGAGCATAGATAACTATGTGACTGGGGTGCGCGAGAGCAGCCAACACACCTGCGGCGTAAAAGACGAAGGGGAAACCTCTGGAGAATCTGTGATGAATAACATTTATCAACAGATAGAAGACAGTGAGCATTTCAGGGAGTTAGTCGCTAAACGGCAACGGTTTGCCACCATTTTATCTCTCATCATGCTGGTGATTTACGTCAGCTTTATTTTGCTGATTGCCTTTGCTCCCGGCTGGTTGGGCACGCCTTTACACGAAGGCACCACCGTGACACGTGGAATTCCCATTGGTGTTGGCGTGATTTTGATCTCTTTCTTCCTGACAGGGGTCTATGTCTGGCGGGCGAACGGCGAATTTGACCGCCTGAATAATGCCGTTGTGCGCGAGGTGAAGGTATCATGAAACGTCTTTTCGGCCTCCTTGCCGCACCGCTCCTGAGCCTGCCTGCGTCTGCCTTTGCGGCTGATGCGATTACGGGGGCTGTGCAACGCCAGCCAACCAACTGGCAGGCGATCATTATGTTCATCATTTTCGTCGCCTTTACTTTAGGCATTACTTACTGGGCGTCCAAACGCACACGCACCCGTAGCGATTACTACACCGCAGGCGGCAATATCACGGGCTTCCAGAATGGCCTGGCGATTGCGGGCGATTATATGTCTGCCGCGTCGTTCCTCGGGATTTCGGCGCTGGTATTTACCTCCGGCTATGACGGCCTGATTTACTCACTGGGCTTTTTGGTCGGCTGGCCGATTATTCTGTTCCTGATTGCTGAACGTCTGCGAAACCTGGGCAAATACACCTTTGCGGACGTGGCATCGTATCGCCTGAAACAAGGGCCAATTCGTATTCTGTCGGCCTGTGGTTCACTGGTCGTCGTGGCACTGTACCTGATTGCCCAGATGGTGGGCGCGGGCAAACTGATCCAACTGTTGTTCGGCCTGAACTACCACGTTGCGGTGGTGCTGGTTGGCGTGTTGATGGTGATGTACGTGCTGTTTGGCGGCATGCTGGCAACCACTTGGGTGCAAATCATCAAAGCAGTACTGCTGCTGTTCGGCGCAAGTTTCATGGCCTTTATGGTAATGAAACACGTCGGCTTTAGTTTCAACAATCTGTTCGCTGAAGCGATCGCAGTCCATCCGAAAGGCATCGCCATCATGAGCCCTGGCGGGTTGGTGAAAGACCCAATATCAGCGCTTTCGCTGGGGTTAGGTTTGATGTTTGGTACCGCCGGTTTGCCGCACATTCTGATGCGTTTCTTCACCGTAAGCGATGCCCGCGAAGCACGTAAAAGCGTGCTTTATGCCACCGGTTTCATGGGTTATTTCTACATCCTGACCTTTATCATCGGCTTTGGCGCAATCATGTTGGTGGGGGCAAACCCTGCCTTTAAAGATGCGGCTGGCGCATTGATTGGCGGCAATAACATGGCAGCGGTTCACCTGGCTGATGCCGTGGGTGGCAGCTTGTTCTTAGGCTTTATTTCGGCAGTGGCCTTCGCCACGATTCTGGCGGTGGTCGCCGGTTTAACGCTTGCAGGCGCATCAGCGGTTTCGCATGACCTCTACGCTAACGTATTCCGCAAAGGGGCATCTGAACGTGATGAGCTGAAAGTGTCGAAAATCACCGTTCTGGTGCTGGGTGTGGTGGCTATCCTGCTGGGGATTTTGTTCGAGAAACAAAACATCGCCTTCATGGTCGGCCTGGCGTTCTCGATTGCGGCGAGCTGTAACTTCCCTATTATTTTGCTCTCAATGTACTGGTCAAAACTGACCACACGTGGCGCGATGGTAGGTGGCTGGCTCGGCTTGCTGACTGCGGTCATTCTGATGGTCCTCGGCCCAACGGTTTGGGTACAGGTTCTCGGTCACGCTTCAGCCATCTTCCCGTATGAATACCCTGCGCTGTTCTCGATTCTGGTGGCGTTTGTCGGTATCTGGGTATTCTCCATCACCGATAACAGCCCTGAAGGCAATCTGGAACGTGAGAAATTCCGTGCTCAGTTCATCCGTTCCCAAACAGGGATTGGTATCGAACAAGGTCGCGCACACTGATCGTTTTCCCCTTCCCGGCTCGCCTGAGCCGGGAAATTTCTCGCCGATCGACTTCGCATTTTCCCTCGCTTAATACGCCGTTGCTCACAGTTTCCCGCCCAACAAAAGTGATTCGCGTCACAGAGAATTTCTCCATTTTGCGAGATTGATCGCGAGTTTAGCCATTGCCAGTCGTAGCGCGGTTTTGCGCGCCGATTGCCGCACGACAATCCCATTCCACCTTCATATGATTATCTCAGCAGGCTCGCGGCGAACTCACGTAACCGTTCAGCATTGAGCAGTAATGAAACATAGTGCGGGCTACCTGCTGGCGGCGAATCAGCCCAACGTTCCAGCGTATCTGCAAAACGCAGCAGTGTTTCCCGGTGCCCGGTGGACATCTTCAACACCTGGGCGGCATCACCATAATGTTCGCTCATTTGCATGTCGCTGACGGCGAAAGCAACGCGTGAGAACAGCTGGCCGTACATTTCGGCGTTACGCCAGGCGGCTTCAAGGCGTTCCAGCGTGTCGTTGGGGCAGGTGATGCGTAGTTCGCGGAGTTGTTGTACCGCAGAGGTTGCAAGAAACTGGGCGCTCTCTTTTTCAAGTCCAATCAACTGGCGTTGATCGGCACCGAGTTTGGGATCGTCGGTTGGAAACAGCGGCTGAAAAGCCTGTACCCAGTTGGCGCTACGAATGTCGGTATGCAGCAGTTGCTGCGCCTGAGCATAGCTTTCCGGGATTTGGCTTTGGTAGTGCATGCGCCGCCCGAGAAGATTCGGTGTTTTGCATAGCCAGTCGTAACTTGAGGTGTACAAATCGCTAAAACGCTGGCGGTCCAGCTTGCTGTGGAAACCCAGTTTTTGCTGCTCAATCCAGCGGTCGATGACAGAAGAAGGCGCGGTGTTATTCGCGGCACTTAAGCCGAAAAGATTGATGGCATTGGCAGATTCCATCGTCAGACCGTCAGGCAGCCACTGCCAGGCAACGCGTGATGTGATGGTTTCGATGTTGTGGTCAGCGAGGCTGGTCGCCCAGCTTAAACGCCCCTGGATTTCATCGCCCAGATAGCAGGGCAGGATCGTCCAGCCGTAGCCGGTGCCCCAGAGATCGTATTCGATCCATTTTTTACGCCCGCTGAGCGCCACAATATGCGGGTGGTTAGCAAAACCGGGATGGTAATCCAGTTCCGTGGCTTTTATCGAAGCGCGTACATCATCCGGCAGGCCGGATAACACGCGAGAAAGTTGTTGGCGCGGCCAACTGGTATCAATGAAATCGCGCAGAATGAGTTTTTTACCCTGAGCCCGTAACAGGCTCCAGACGTGATGCAGGCTTTGCTGCCAGCCGTCAGTCTGAAACTGCGGGGTGGTCAGGCTCAATATCAAACCGCTGAGGTGCGGTAATAACGGTAATAACCGGGTCAATATCGACGAATAAAACTGTTTCCAGAAATCAGGCGTACTGCGCTCATCAAAAGAAAACTCAGGAAATTTACGTCTGATGATGTCATCGGTCGGCGCGGCTTCGCCTTGTAGCCAAAAGCTGAGGTTATTTTCCTGCAAATAAGCACTGACCTTTTTTAAATATTGCAGGGCGTTTTTTTGCTGGTGAATAAGATTTTCAACGTCGTGGCGGTAACTCAACGGTGACGGTGTTGCCAGCAGCGAAAGCAACTCCTGCTGATGAAGAATAATGCCGGTAAAACCATGAATTCTGGCGGCATTGACACAAGAAACAAACCACGGCCAGTGCCAAATAAACGGGCTGTTTAACTCCATTAATTGATGCGGAACCAGTTTCATACGCATTACCGGAAATAAAGCCAGGTTGGAATTGTAGGGTGGATAAACGTCAGCGTCATCTACCCCTTATTGAATATGAGGATATTATGAAAAAATATGCGTTGGTGGGAACCGGTGGCCGAGCGGGCTTATATATCGAGGCGATCGGCGGAAAATGGAAAGACAATGCGCAGTTAGTCGCGTTTTGCGACACCAATCAGACGCGCATGAATTACGCCAATAAGCTGCTGACCAACACCGGTGCGGCACAGGCGTCCACCTGGAAAGCTGCGGATTTCGAAACCATGATCCGCGAAACGCGCCCGGATATTGTCATTGTCACCACCATGGACCGTACGCATGACGATTACATCGTGCGAGCGCTACACGCAGGGTGCGATGTGATTACCGAAAAACCGATGACCATTGATGAGCAGCGCGCCCTGCGCATTCTGGATGCCATCGAACAGACTGGCCGGGAAGTGCGCGTCGCATTTAATTATCGTTATGCGCCGCACCACAGCAAAATCCGTGAACTGCTGATGGATGAAACCATTGGTGAAGTGTTCTCGGTGCATTTCGAATGGTTACTCAATACCGAACATGGTGCGGATTATTTCCGTCGCTGGCACCGCGAAAAACGTAACAGCGGCGGCCTGCTGGTGCATAAATCCACCCATCACTTTGACCTGATGAACTTCTGGCTGGGCAGTTATCCGGAACGGGTGTATGCGGAAGGCGGCCTGCGTTTTTACGGTAAAGAGAATGCAGAAAAGCGCGGTGTTTCGCAGTTTTATCCACGAGCCCATGGTTTTGCTGCGGCCAAAGATGACCCGTTTGCGCTACACATGGAGGACAATGCGCAGCTCAAGGCGCTATATCTGGAAGCGGAACATGAAGACAATTATTTCCGCGACCAGAGCGTATTCAGCGACGGGATTAACATCGAAGACACCCTGTCGGTGATGGTTAAATACCAAAACCAGGTGCAGATGACCTATTCACTGAACGCATATTTGCCGTGGGAAGGGTTGAACGTGGTGTTCAACGGTAGTCGCGGACGGCTTGAGATGAAACTGGTGGAGATGTCTTATGTCAATGCTGGCGGCGAACGTGAAAATGAAGGCAGTCTGGAAAGCTGTGACATCACTGTGTTCCCGATGTTTTCAGCACCTTACAAAGCCGATTTCAGTATTGGCGCGGGTGGGCACGGCGGTGGCGATAACGCGATGCTGGCCGACTTATTTGGCGAACCGGGTCACGACCCACTCAAACGTGCCGCCGATCACCATGACGGGGCGATGTCGATCCTGACCGGTATTGCCGGGAATATTTCGATGCAACAACAGCGCCCGGTTTGCTTTAAAGAGTTTGAGTTGGTTTCACGGCTAAAAAGTAAGTAAGCACTTACTGGGTGATGTCGGGCAGTGCTTCACTGCCCGACGCAACATTCACGATTAAAGTTATAATCATCAAGAATAATATCTCTAAATATCAACTAGTTAAAAGCCTCTCTTACGTTCATCCACATTACCCATGCATCAACAGTTTCTATACTTTTTATCTATGGCACCTTATGCAATAAAACCATTTTAAATCAGTGGTTTATTTGTGGTTTTCACAATATCAAAAAAGGAAATCACGATGGGATGGAACAGAAATGCGGCTGTAGAACACGCCAGAGGGCACGCAAACGCCAGCTCTCATGGTCGTTGTGCTGAATACACCAGAGAAGCGATCAATGCAGGCGGGGTCGAAATTGGCCACACCAATTCAGCTAAAGACTATGGAGTATTGTTGGAGAACGCAGGTTTTAGAGCTATAGGCAAAGGAGAAAATTTACTCGCTGGAGATGTTGTCGTCATTCAGCCCTATCCAGGCGGAAACCGGAACGGGCATATGGCGATTTTTGATGGCACCACCTGGTACTCTGATTTTCGCCAGCGTGATATGTGGGCAGGGCCTGGCTATCGCAGTTCTCATCCATCGTATGTTATCTACAGGAAAAATTAATGCGCGCATTATTGCTGGTATCACTCCTGCTAATGGGTTGCACCACTCACGCACAGACGCCTGAAGCAACCGTCAGTGATTTTTATCATTTTTACTTGGCAGATTTTGTCTCAGATAGTCACGAGAACCCACTGACCTCCTCCAAAATGCAGCAGTACGTCGCGAAAGAAACGCTGACAAGGCTTAAAGCCATTCAGGATATCGAAGAGCAAGAGATTGTAGAGGCGGACTATTTCACTTACTGCCAAGATTATGCTGCCGAATGGATACCCGCTCTTGAAGTCGGAACCGCCAGAGACGATGCAGGGGGTAAAGTGCTGGATGTCTGGCTGGGTATTCAGGAGGGCAAAAAACTTAAGCTTCGTGACTATCTGCGCCAGGAAGACAGGAATTGGAAAATCTACCGGGTGGTGGATGTTTCGAACGGGTTTGAGCAAAACATATTTGATGATAAAGCGATTAGTGCGGCCAAAGCCCACGCAGCCACGCTCTCCAAAAACTAGCGATGAAATGTCGGGCAGTGCTTCACTGCCCGACACAATATTCACAGCTCATACCCAATGGATTTCGAGTTGTAGGCAGGCGGCAAGAGAAGGAGTCCCGATGAGCTTACTTAAGTAAGTGATTCGGGCGAGTGACCGCAGCCAACGCACATACAGCTTGAAAGACGAAGGGTATATTAGAACATCAACCAACTCACAACGGGTGCCAGCACCACCAAAACGACGCCGGAAAACATCATCACCAAACTGGCAACTACGCCTTCCTGCGGACCCAGCTCGTAAGAACGCGCAGTACCCGCACCGTGAGAAGCGGCACCGAAACCAGCCCCTTTTGCCATCCCTTCACGAATCGCAAGACGCAAAAACAACACATCACCGACAGCCATTCCAAATACGCCGGTCACTACCACAAACAGCGCCACAAGTTCAGGTTGCCCGCCGAGAGGTTTTGCCGCCGCCAGTGCAAAAGGTGTGGTAATCGAGCGCACCGCAAGGCTGCGCTGGATTTCATCCGACAAAGTAAATAACCGCGCCAGCCAGACCGAACTGGTCACCGCCACAACCGTTGCGGTGATAACGCCTGCGGTGAGTGACATCCAGTGACGTTTTATCACCTTGAGGTTGTCATAAACCGGTACGGCAAATGCAATTGTCGCCGGGCCAAGTAGCCACAATAGCCAGTGCGCCTCACCCATGTAACTTTGATAGGAGATATGGCCAAAAATGAGCATTGCCACCAGCAGTAATGGGGTCAAAACCAGCGGCATTAACGGCAGTTTGCGAAATCGGCGATAGAGTTTTTTATTGGCAAAATAGAGCCCGAGAGTGATCACCAGGCACAGAATACTCAACTGGAAATTATTCACAGCTTAGCCTGCCTGCGCGCTTCTCGCGCCAGTTCAAAACGGTAGACCTTATCCACCACCAGTGCGGTTGCACCGAGCACCAGCGTCGTACTGATAGCAATGACCAGGAAAATGCGCCAGCCATCGACCATCAGCAGTTCTGCGTAATTCACCACCGCGACCACCGCAGGCACAAAGAACAGCAACATTTCAGCCAGTAACCAGCGAGAGCCTGCACGCACCCATTTCAGCGGCACCACACGACAAAGGATCAGCGCCAACAGCAGCAACATCCCGACCAGGTTTGCAGGCAACGGCAAATGCCACCATTCCACTAACTGCTGAGCAAAAACAAACAATCCCGCGTATAGAGCAACTTGTACTGGCACTTGCATACGGCGAAAAATAACCGGCGTAAATCCACGTATCGCCACATACATGAGAGTGGCACTCCAAAAAAATATGAGGAGGCGATTATAGTTAGCCAACGTCATTGAAAGAAATGAATTAAAATCATCAGAGGTATAGTCAACGGGAATAGTTATGGACATCAGGACACTGCGTTATTTTGTTGAGGTGGTTCGCCAGCAAAGTTTTACCCGCGCTGCCCAGAAGATGTTCGTCACTCAGCCGACCATCAGCAAAATGCTGCGCAATCTCGAAGATGAACTCGGCTGCACGCTGCTGATTCGTGATGGGCGAAAACTCTTACTGACGGATACCGGTGAGGTGGTTTACCAACACGGCTTGGCTATTTTGGCGGAATTTCGCCAGTTGGAAGCCGAATTGGGTGACATTAACCATCTCAACAAAGGCGTGCTACGCCTCGGCATTCCCCCTATGGTCGGCATGTTAATGGCGGGGCCCATTAGCCTGTATCGCCAGCGTTACCCGGGCGTAGAGCTGAAGATTTCTGAATTTGGCGGTTTGACGGTGCAACAGGCGGTGCTTAATGGCGAGCTGGATTTAGCTATGACCGCCCTTCCGGTAGAAGACGAGCATACGTTCTCCACGTTGCCCTTGGTCCAGAATCCGCTCTGCGTCTTGGTGCCGCGTTCAGGCCCGTGGACGACACGCGAAAGTATCGAACCTGGCGAACTGGCCGCTCATCCGTTACTCATCTACAACGAAGATTTCGCATTAAGCCGCCAGTTAATTCAGCTGTTTCAGGAGCATGGATTTACACCGCGTATTGCGGTGCGCAGCGGGCAGTGGGATTTCCTCGCCGCCATGGTGCAGGCGGGCGTTGGGATTGCGATTTTGCCAGAGACTATTTGCCAGCGGCTTGATAAAAACACGCTGATGTGGCTGCCGCTAAACAGCGATTTGACGTGGCAACTGGCGATGATTTGGCGCGAAGGGGTTTATATTTCGCATAGCGCTCAGGCGTGGATTTCATGCTGTAAGGAGTTTTGGCCGGAGCATCCGTAGGATGCCCTCACCCCAACCCTCTCCCCCTGGAGAGGGAGAAAACCGCCCTCAATCATTTCGCCAGGCAGTCCCTTCTCCCTCAGGAGAGGGAGAAAACCGCCCCCAATTATTACGCCGAGCAGTCCCTTCTCCCTCAGGAGAGGGAGAAACCGCTCCCAACTATTCCGCCGAGCTATCCCTTCTCCCTCAGGAGCGGGAGAAAACCGCCCTCAATTATTTCGCCAGGCAGTCCCTTCTCCCTGAGGAGAGGGAGAAAACCGTCCCCAACTATTTCGCCGAGCAGTCCCTTCTCCCTCAGGGAGAAGGTTAGGATGAGGGTTGTTTTGCCAGTTACTGCTGTTCGATTAGCAGCGCTTCGAGCAAATCGAGATCGTGCAGCAGCTTCATCAAGGTGTCATTGCTGATTTTCTGCGTCGCGCGTAAATGGTAAAGCTCTGCACGCTCGGCACGTAATGCGGCAAGACGGAAACGGCGCTCAAGGTTCTCTTCCAGTTCACTGCTTTCCATGTCATTTCGCCCATCAGCCCGACGGCGCAAGTTCCCTATCACGCGTGAACTTACCTCTTTGAGCAACTGATCATCGAGGTTCTCATTAACGTCAGATTGCAGGCGTTCTTCCATTTTCTCAATCGCGGTAATCGCGACTTCTGCCGTTGCCGCACGGGCAACTCGCTCTTCCTGGCGTGCCACCGACTTATCAGGAACTTCCACATTGCGCAGCAAAATCGGCAACATGATAACCCCGGTAAACAGTGAGAAAAGAATCACGCCTGCCGCGAGGAAGATAAGCTCATAACGCGCCGGGAATGGCGTTCCGTCACCTAACAGCAGCGGAATGGATAACACACCGGCAAGGGTAATAGCCCCGCGCACACCAGCAAACGAGGCAATGCCCAACTCGCGCATAGTGTAAGAGCCGAACTCCAGCGGACGTTTTTTCATAAAGCGTAAACTGATGCGTTTCATCGACCACAGCCACAAGAAACGCACGCCAATCAGGGCGAAATAGATAAGCCCGACATCGACAAACAGCATCCACAATTCTACGTTCGGATCCGCGTTTGCCGCCGCAATAGACGTCTTCATGATGCCGGGTAATTGCAGGCCTAACAGCAAGAACACCATGCCGTTAAACACAAACTCGAGCATTGCCCAGACGCTGTTTGCACGCAGGCGCATTGCCAGCGGCGCACTGCGCAACACGCCAGAACGGGTGATGGTCATCCCGGCGGCAACCGCCGCCAGAATGCCGGAAACGCCGATGTGTTCCGCAATCAGGTAAGACGCGAATGGCAGCAGTAACAGCAACAGGATTTGCGTGGCGGGTTCGTCACCGCTCCAGCGGCTCATCAGACGTAACGATTTGCCGTAGAGCCAGCTCACGGCTATCCCCGCCAGCAGGCCGCCAATTGCCACTTTGAAGAACTCAAATGTTGCCCCGCCGACGCTAAACACCATCGTACCCACGGCAACCGCCACGGCCATTTTCAACGAAACCAGGCCGGAAGCGTCGTTCATTAGCGCTTCGCCCTGCAAGATCCCCATGATTTTCTTCGGAATACGCCCTTCTCCGACGATGCCCGAAAGCGCCACGGCATCTGTCGGCGAGAGCACCGCCGCCAGCGCAAATGCAGGAATTAACGGGATCCCCGGCACCACAGCATAAATCAGGAAGCCAATACCGACGACGGTGACCAGCACCAGAACCAGCGCAAGGCCGATGATTTCGCGCCCATGATGGAGAAATTCGTTTGTCGGGGTTTTCCAGCCATCGGCAAACAGCAACGGTGGAATAAACAGCACCAGAAACAGTTCCGGGTTGAAATCGACATGCAAACCGAAGTGCGGCCAGGCGAGCACCGCACCTATCGCTATCTGCATTAACGGGAGCGGGATCTGGAATGGCAGCATACGTGTCGCAACCCCAGACAAAGAAACCACAAGGGTCATGATGAGAATAGTAAAGAAGATTTCCATGCTTTCCTTAGTCGCGGTGTTTTGTGAAACCCTTTTTGCAGGATGTTGTTCTTATCATAAAACAACTTTATACACCGGAAGGAAACAGGAAAAGACTTGAAGTGGTTTTAGACGGAGTGTTCTAAAAATCTTTTAATCAAAATAATTCGCGTTGCAGCAAGGCGGCAAAGGAACTCATCCCCAGGAGCTTACACAAGTAAGTGACTGGGGTGAGTGAGTGCAGCCAACGCAGCTGCAACGTGAAGTATGAAGATTAAATGGCCCAGCCGCCCGCATAGAACGCGACTAATGCGATAGCGATGACTACGGTACCGATATTCAGCTTGCGCCATTCACCCGATACGATGCGTCCAATCACCAGTGAGGCAAAACCAATCATGATGCCGGTAACGATGTTACAGGTCAGCACGATGAATACCGCGGTAATCAGGCCAGCCATTGCATCAACGAAATCTGCGAAGTCGATTTTGGCAACGTTGCTCAGCATCAGCAGACCCACGTACATCAGCGCCGGAGCGGTTGCGTATGCAGGAACAAGGTAAGAAAGCGGAGAAAGGAACAGAATCAGCAGGAACAGCACACCAACGGTGATGGCTGTCAGGCCGGTTTTACCACCCGCCGCAGTACCTGCCGCAGACTCGATATATACCGCTGCTGGAGCTGCACCCACCAGGCCTGAGAACACGGAGCTCAAGGAGTCGGTGGTCAGCGCTTTGCCGCCATCAATGATTTGACCGTCTTTATCCAGCAGATTTGCCTGGCCTGCAACAGCACGGATGGTGCCAGTTGCATCGAATACCGCCGTCATCACCAACGCCAGAACGCTTGGCAACACCACCGGATTCAGTGCGCCCATAATATCCAGGCTACCAATCAGCGAGTTACCCGCTTCATCTTTCAGCGATGGCATTGCGAAGATGCCAGAGAAATGTACAGATGGGTCGAAGATCAGACCGAAAATAGAAATACCGATAATGGTCAGCAAAATGCCGCCAGGGACTTTCAGTTTTTCCAGACCAATAATCACCGCCAGGCCAATCAAAGACATGATGACAGGGAAGCTGGCGAAATGGCCGAGTGCGACAGGCAGACCATCCAGTGGGTTTTTGATAACCAGGCCGACACCGTTTGCAGCGATCAGCAGCAGGAACAGGCCGATACCGATGCCAGTACCATGCGCAACACCCATCGGTAAGTTACGCAAAATCCAGCTACGAATGCCGGTCGCGGAGATGATGGTGAACAGCACACCCATCAGGAATACTGCGCCCAGCGCAACAGGCACGCTGATGTGTTGGCCCAATACCAGACTGAATGCGGTAAAAGCCGTCAGTGAAATGGCACAACCAATTGCCAGCGGCAGGTTTGCCCAAAGGCCCATGACAAGTGAGCCAACACCGGCGACCAGGCAAGTTGCCACAAAGACCGCCGCAGGAGGGAAACCTGCTTTACCGAGCATGCCCGGAACGACGATCACGGAGTACACCATCGCAAGGAAAGTGGTTAAACCCGCCACAACTTCCTGACGAACGGTACTGCCACGTGCAGATATTTTGAACCAGGCATCAAGACCGCCGGTTGCACGCGGAGAATGATTAGACATAGTGAAAAATCCCCTGAGATTTTTATGATTACGTCGGTATACGTGGTGGACAATCCACTGCTGATTAAACGTTCAAATTCTAAAATACTACGAATCAATCCCTGTGCTGCATTTGTGACAAAAAGGGGCGTCACAAAAAAAGCAAACGTTTAACTCCGCGTATACAAACTGGGTGTAAATATTAAGGCAAACGATTATCCGGCCTTCTTACATGGATTTTCAACCGAACTTTGCCGCTTTTTGCTGAAAAACGCGTTGGCTGGCTAAATTATCGCCACCCCGTGCGCAAACGTTATCGTCGATGCGCAATTTAGCAACAATGATGCAAGATACCGGTAATGAATTTTCCTGACTCATAGGATTTTTCGATACGTTAATTTGCATACCCAATGGATTTCGAGTTGCATTGCGGCGGCGACGTAGTGACAAATTCGTCGGGAACGAATTTGACCAGCCAAAGGCTGGCCTCCGGTGAGAGACAGGAGTCTCTCATTAATCCCCAGGAGCTTACACAAGTAAGTGACTGGGGTGAGCGAGGAAGCCAACAAAAAGGCAACTTGAAAGACGAAGGGTATTTAGCCGCCAGGGATTTCGAACGGCCCCCCCTGCTGAATTGCTCGCAGCCAGGCCGGTCGTTGTTGTACTTTATCAAACCAATTTTGCAGATTGGGTAAATCGTTGATGCCGCCGCGAGACAGTAAAGCGACGACCGGAAAACTCATTTGAATATCCGCCGCACTGAAGGCCTGACCTGCAAACCATGGATTTTTTTGCAGTGAATCTTCGAGATAACGCGCATGAGTCATAATCTGTTTGTTCAGATAAGCCTTTTGCACTCCCTGCCCCAATAAATTACCCACCGGACGCAGCAACCACGGCACAGGTTCTTTCCCCAGACTGCCGAACACCAGTTTCATCATTAACAGTGGCATTAACGATCCTTCGGCGTAATGCAGCCAAAAGCGATAACGCAGCTTTTCTTCGCTGGAAATTGGTTTGTAGCGACTTTCGAGATCGTAGGTTTCTTGCAGGTATTCAATGATTGCGCCCGACTCCGCGAGGATGTTGCCGTTATCTTCCACCACCGGTGACTTACCCAACGGGTGCACAGCTTTTAATGACTCGGGTGCCAGCATGGTGGATTCGCGTTGATAACGAATAATCTGGTACGGCACCTGCAGCTCCTCAAGCATCCATAAAATACGCTGTGAGCGAGAGTTATTGAGATGATGGACGATAAGCATGAGTTAACCTTCTGTTTAACAAGATGAGTTAACTATAGGTAAATGGGCAAAAAGTGAAGTATTAGAAGTGTACAAAAAATACTCAAATAGCCTTGAAACCTGGCGAAGGGGATCTACACTTAAATTGTCAGTGCAATCCGGAACCTCCTGAGAATGTGTGATTGAGGGACGCTGATGTCGGGGGAAACCCTCCTTGCGAAAAGCGGGATAGATCGAAAGACAAAGACCGGGAAAAACTAAAGCGCCGATGTTTGGCGCTTTAGTTTTTCTATCAATAAATGAATTTTCATTCTTGCTGAGTGACACGGCTTAGCGCAGCGATATCCACCCGCCATTTTTACTCTTCCAGAAGACGCGCGCCCGTCCCCTGCTCACCCAACGCGTCACCCGGATTGCGTAAGGGACAATCGGCACCGGACAGACAGCCGCAACCAATGCAGCCATCCAGTTCATCGCGCAAAGCCGTTAGCGTATGAATGCGCCGCTCGAGTTCTTCGCGCCATTGCGACGACATCTTTTTCCAGTCGTTTTTATTAATTTTATGCCCGTCAGGTAGCACACCAAACTCTTCACCAATCGTCGCCAGTGGAATGCCAATGCGCTGCGCAATTTTAATGATTGCCACGTTTCGCAGCACATCACGCGTGTAGCGCCGTTGGTTTCCACTGTTACGTACGCTTTTGATGAGTCCTTTGCTTTCATAAAAGTGCAACGCAGAAACCGCCACACCACTGCGCTTCGCAACTTCACCAGGGCTTAGCAAAGATTTAAATCGGGGTGATTTCTTTTCCAAAATGGTCTTTACCTTAAGTTAACTTGAGGAATTATACTCGCTGCCAACAAAACCTGCTAATTGTAATCGGGCTTGGGGAAGGCTTATGGCACATCAGGATATTATTCAAACTTTGACTGAATGGATTGACGATCATATTGATCAACCGCTGAACATTGATGTTGTGGCAAAAAAATCTGGTTATTCAAAATGGTATCTGCAAAGGATGTTCCGTACCGTGAAGCGCCAAACTCTGGGTGAATATATTCGGCAGCGCCGTTTGTTGATGGCGGCGAAAGAGTTACGCAACACCCGACGCCCGATTTTTGATATCGCGATGGATTACGGTTATGTCTCTCAGCAGACTTTCTCACGCGTGTTTCGCCGTGAGTTTGACCGCACGCCAACTGACTATCGTCATCACGCCTGACGCGGTTTGCCAGAATTTTGTCGCTTAGCACGTCGATAAAGCGGAACAGAAAATGCGCTACAAGTGTGGTGATTAAAAGAACAAATGTGATATAGTTCACACATCCTGTGTAACGGGATTCTTCTTACATTTTCTGTACCCACTCATTTTCCAGACGGTCCCTGTGCTGTAATTGCTGCGCCTTGTGTCGCGCATAACCGTTGAGCGTAATGAGTTATGTGATAAAGGACAATTTTCATGGCGGCAATCACTACCAGCGTTTTATTAATGCGCTGGCCTTTAGTCAGTGCAGTTCTGATGTTTTTAGCGAGTACGTTGAATATCCAGTTTCGCAAATCCGATTACACGTTTTTTGCCATCGTCAGCAGTATGTTGGGGATTGCATCTGCCTTGTGGTTTGCGACGGGTTTGCTGGGGCTGAAGTTGGCCGATTTCCCGATCATCTGGGCATCGTTTAAAGACATTATGATTGAGATCTCAAGTCATGCCCCGCCGGAATGGCCGATGGTAATGACCTGATGAGTCTGTGTTGAAAATGTAAATGGCCTCTTTCGAGGCCATTTTTGTTTTTGTGCATCGACAGCGTACGTTTAGGTTCCTGAGTAGATATCAAAACTAAAGTATTTTGATGCCAGCTTTTTATAGGTTCCATCGGCGAGGATCTGGCTAATCGCGCCATTAATCGCTTCGCGCAATTCCGTGTCATCTTTACGCAAGCCAATAGCGGCACCCGCATCGAATAATTCAGGATCCTGCAATGCGCCCCCCACAAAGGTAAAATCCTTACCCTGAGGTTTTTTAAGGAAACTGTATTCTGCCATTACGCCAGAAAGCACAGCGCCATCAATACGCCCGGATTCTAAATCCCGCACGACCATATCAGCGCCCTGATAAGAGACAACATTCACACCCGCACTGCGCCAGTTTTTGTTGGCGAAGGTTTCCTGGGCTGAACCTTGTTCCACACCTATCGTTTTGCCCTTCAGTTGCTCAACATTTGGCTTAATCTCAGTTTTTTTATTTGCAACGAGGAATACCGGACCATTATAAATCTTATCCGTAAAGGCAATTTGCTCTTTGCGTTTTTCCGTCATATACATTCCGGATAAAATAGCATCAAACTTTCTCGCCTGTAGCGCAGGAATAATTGCATCAAAGTTATTTTCAACCCAAATACATTTAGCCTGAAGTTTCTCGCAAATAGCATTGCCTAAATCAATATCAAAACCGACAACATTCCCATTGGCATCTTTCGATTCAAATGGAGCAAATGTTGGGTCAACACCAAAACGGATCTCTTTAATATTATTTGCCAATGCCGAACTTGTCGCCAGCAGAGCAATTAACGGCAGTAGATATTTTTTCATATTAGCTCCAGTGAATTAACGACAATAAGCCTGAACTAAACGGGAAAAGAATGATGCGCCGGTTGAAATAATATCATCATTAAAATCATAACCCGGGTTATGCACCATACAACCACCTTTATCGCCCTTTTCTCCATTACCTAATAAGAAATAACTGCCCGGTCTTTCTTGCAGCATAAACGCAAAATCTTCGCTGCCCGTTGAAGGGAGAACTTTATCGAGCACCGCATCTTTACCGAAGAAATCGATAGCCAGCTCGCGGGCAAAGGTAGTTTGTTCATCATCGTTAATCAGCACTGGATAAGAATCGTAAACTTCCACATCACAACTTGCGCCAAAGCTTTTCGTCGTAAGATCGGCTAATTCTTCAATTCTTTTAATTAATAAATCACGGATTTCTGGTTTCATGGCGCGCACGGTTAATTCCATCACTGCGCTATCCGGGATAACGTTCGATGCAATACCGGACTGGAAAGTCCCCACGGTCACAATGGCGGTTTCACCCGGTGTCACATTGCGGGAAACAATGGTTTGCAGCGCGGTAATTAATGCAGCGCCCGTCACGATAGGGTCAACGGTACGTTGCGGGTAAGCACCATGGCCGCCGTAACCTTTAATGGTTATTTTCACCGTATCCGCCGAGGCCATGAAATTACCTGCATAAAATCCTAATTTACCTACAGGTAAACCCGGCATGTTGTGCAGACCAAAAATGCGATCGCATGGGAAGCGTTCAAATAGCCCCTCTTTAATCATTAAGTCCGCACCGCCAATGGCTTCTTCGGCTGGCTGGAAAATGAGGTGCACTGTACCGTTGAACTCACAGGCTGGTGAGGCAATATATTTTGCGGCGGCTAATAGAATGGTGGTGTGTCCATCATGACCGCAGGCATGCATTTTTCCGGGAACGGTACTGGCCCACGGTAAATTGGTTTCTTCAAAGATGGGCAGTGCATCCATGTCAGCACGCAGGCCGATAGATTTAGTTGAGTCCCCTTTTTTAAACGTCCCGACAACACCTGTGGTGCCAATACCACGAGTGACTTTATAGCCCCAAGTTTCAAGCTGTTGAGCCACTAAGTCGCTGGTTTTAAACTCCTCCAGGCTTAATTCTGGATTCGCATGTAGATAATGCCGTATTGCTATCATCTCATCTTCAGATGCTTTTATTTCTGGAATAAGGAAATCCGTCATGCTGTTCTCCAGTGGAGTTTTATTGTGTTTGCACAAAATAACTTAGCTGGATAATGTTTTAATGCAAGTGGGATTACTTATGGCAGAATGAAATACATTCAGATTGCTAATAGGATCACCGTTTTTGGATATAAAAAAACCCCGCATGAGCGAGGTTTTTAATAACGTTTTATTCCAAATATCAGAATGGAATATCGTCGTCAAAGTCCATTGGTGGTTCATTGTTAGAGGGTGCTGGTGCACTCTGCTGCGGACGAGATTGCGCGCCGCCGCTGAACTGGTTTCCACCCTGCTGCGGTTGCTGAGGCTGGCCCCAACCACCTTGCTGCTGACCTGGATTACCGCCACCTGCTGGAGCACCGCCTGCTGCACGGCCACCCAACATTTGCATGGTACCGCCAACGTTAACCACGACTTCGGTGGTGTATTTTTCAACGCCAGCCTGGTCAGTCCATTTACGCGTCTGCAATGCACCTTCGATATAAACCTGGGAGCCTTTACGCAGGTATTCACCCGCCACTTCTGCCAGTTTGCCAAACAGCACTACACGGTGCCATTCAGTCTTTTCTTTGGTTTCGCCGGTTTGCTTATCGCGCCAGGACTCTGACGTGGCCAGAGTAATGTTGGCAACTGCGCCACCATTTGGCATGTAGCGTACTTCCGGGTCTTGACCCAGATTCCCGACGAGAATCACCTTGTTTACGCCTCTGCTGGCCATGATCGTGTCTCCTGAAACGTTGTATGAATAGTGTAAACCCTCGATTCTACCATGCCACCCCTAATCTTTATAGCTGCGGAATGCATTCCAGAATCTCGTCAATGTATACATTGTTGCATTAAAACACTGGATATTCATTCAGGTTTTATTGTGTCATAATTAGCCGTTTGTGATCGTCGGCGGCCTCCTGTGCGGCCTGGCAAAAAGCGTTTAAACCGGGAAAGGTGAATGGATAAGATCGAAGTTCGGGGCGCCCGCACCCACAATCTCAAAAATATTAACCTCGTGATCCCACGCGACAAGCTGATTGTCGTGACTGGGCTTTCGGGTTCTGGCAAATCCTCACTGGCTTTCGACACCTTATACGCCGAGGGGCAGCGTCGTTACGTTGAGTCCCTCTCCGCCTATGCGCGTCAGTTCCTCTCTTTGATGGAAAAGCCGGATGTCGACCACATTGAAGGTTTGTCGCCTGCCATTTCTATCGAGCAGAAATCCACGTCCCACAACCCGCGTTCAACAGTCGGTACTATCACTGAAATTCACGACTACCTGCGCCTGCTGTATGCCCGCGTGGGTGAGCCTCGTTGCCCAGACCACGATGTGACACTGGCGGCACAAACGGTTAGCCAGATGGTCGATAACGTTTTAGCGCAACCTGAAGGCAAGCGCCTGATGCTGCTCGCTCCCATCATTAAAGATAGAAAAGGCGAGCACACCAAAACGCTGGAAAACCTTGCAAGCCAGGGTTATATCCGCGCAAGGATCGACGGAGAAGTGTGCGATCTCTCCGATCCGCCAAAGCTAGAATTACAGAAAAAACATACCATTGAAGTGGTGGTTGACCGTTTCAAAGTGCGTGAAGATTTAGCACAGCGCCTGGCTGAGTCGTTTGAGACAGCGCTGGATTTATCCGGTGGTTCTGCGGTTGTTGCCGATATGGACGACGAAAAAGCCGAAGAGTTGCTGTTCTCTGCTAACTTCGCCTGCCCAATCTGCGGCTACAGCATGCGCGAACTAGAACCGCGCCTGTTTTCGTTCAACAACCCGGCCGGTGCTTGCCCAACCTGTGATGGGCTTGGTGTGCAGCAGTATTTCGACCCAGAGCGTGTGGTACAAAACGGCGAGCTTTCACTGGCTGGCGGTGCGATTCGCGGCTGGGATCGCCGTAACTTCTATTACTTCACGATGATGCGTTCGCTGGCCGAGCATTATAAATTCGATATCGAAACGCCGTGGAATGAACTGAGTGCCAGCGTGAAAAACGTGGTGCTCAACGGTTCGGGTAAAGAAAGCATTGAATTTAAATATATAAATGATCGTGGCGATACGTCAGTGCGCCGCCATCCATTTGAAGGCGTTTTGCATAATATGGAGCGCCGCTATAAAGAGACAGAATCTTCTGCAGTGCGCGAAGAGCTGGCGAAATTTATCAGCAACCGTTCATGTTCAAGCTGCGAAGGTACACGCCTGCGTCGTGAAGCACGTCATGTGTATGTCGAAAATACGCCGCTGCCGACCATCTCAGATATGAGCATCGGCCATGCGATGGAATTCTTCCAGAACATGAAGCTCAGCGGCCAGCGTGCGCAAATCGCTGAGAAAGTACTGAAAGAGATTGGCGATCGCCTGAAGTTCCTGGTTAACGTCGGTCTGAACTACCTGTCACTTTCGCGTTCCGCTGAAACCCTTTCCGGTGGTGAAGCGCAGCGTATTCGTCTGGCGAGCCAGATTGGTGCGGGTCTTGTCGGCGTGATGTACGTGCTGGATGAACCGTCTATCGGTCTGCATCAGCGTGATAACGAACGCCTGCTGGAAACCCTGATTCACCTGCGTGACCTCGGTAACACCGTGATTGTGGTTGAGCACGACGAAGATGCTATTCGCGCCGCAGACCATATTATTGATATCGGCCCTGGTGCCGGTGTTCACGGCGGCCAGGTGGTGGCGGAAGGCTCCATGCAGGACATCATGGATGTTCCTGAATCGCTGACCGGGCAGTTCCTCAGCGGCAAGCGTGAAATCGCCGTACCGAAGCAGCGTGTGCCAGCCGACCCTGAGAAAGTGTTGAAACTGGTGGGCGCGAAAGGTAACAACCTGAAAGACGTAACCCTGACGCTGCCGGTAGGTTTGTTCACTTGCGTCACCGGAGTTTCTGGTTCTGGCAAATCAACGCTGATTAACGACACGTTATTCCCCATCGCTCAGCGCCAGCTTAACGGCGCGACGATTGCTGAACCTGCGCCATACCGCGATGTTCATGGCCTCGAGCATTTCGACAAAGTGATTGATATCGACCAAAGCCCGATTGGCCGTACACCACGCTCAAACCCTGCAACCTACACCGGTGTGTTCACGCCAGTGCGTGAACTGTTTGCCGGTGTGCCTGAATCACGTGCGCGTGGTTATACGCCAGGCCGTTTCAGCTTTAACGTGCGTGGCGGGCGCTGCGAAGCGTGCCAGGGCGACGGTGTTATCAAAGTCGAGATGCACTTCTTGCCGGATATTTATGTGCCGTGCGACCAGTGCAAAGGCAAGCGCTACAACCGCGAAACGCTGGAAATTAAGTACAAAGGTAAAAGTATCCACGAAGTGCTGGATATGACCATTGAAGATGCTCGCGAGTTCTTTGATGCTGTTCCTGCGCTGGCGCGTAAGCTGCAAACGTTAATCGACGTAGGCCTGTCTTATATTCGCCTTGGGCAATCGGCTACAACACTTTCCGGTGGTGAAGCACAGCGTGTGAAACTGGCGCGTGAGCTTTCTAAGCGCGGCACCGGCCAGACGTTGTATATCCTTGATGAGCCAACCACTGGCCTGCACTTTGCCGATATCCAGCAATTGCTGGAAGTTCTGCATCAGTTGCGCGATCAGGGCAATACCATTGTGGTAATCGAGCACAATCTTGACGTGATTAAAACCGCAGACTGGATTGTCGACCTTGGCCCAGAAGGCGGCAGCGGCGGCGGGGAAATTCTCGTTTCCGGCACGCCAGAAACCGTCGCGGAATGCGAAGCCTCGCATACTGCGCGCTTCCTCAAGCCATTACTTAAATAATCAATCAAGTAATCAGTTAGAAAGCTGCTGCCGGGTCTGATCTGGCAGCAGCGATAATGCCTGCTGATAAGAGGCATCCACCAGATAGTAAATCTGCGAATCGGGTAGTGACCCATCTAAATAAACCGTGCTCCAGTGTGCTTTATTCAGATGCGCACTAGGATAAACATCGCTGTGTTGCTCACGTAATAAATCAGCAAGTGCCGGGCTGGCTTTCAATGACACCGCCGGGCGAGCTTCCACATCATGCACCATCGCATACATCACATCTGCCACTTTGATTTGTGTTGCCTTCCAGTCGCTATGAACAGTTTGTTCCGCTCCGGGTTTGTTCATGCAGTACTGCAATAGCTCCGAGTTGGTCATTTTTATTCCCCTTATGGCAACAAGATGAGTAATTTTCGCTCATCTAAGTGTGCTCGCTACTCGCCAAAAGGTAAAACCCCACAGGGGAATTTTGATGAAAAAAACGGCGATCTGCTTTCGCACATCGCCGTTTTTAGAAGTGATATTTAATTAATATTCAGAGTTAACAATAACTTCCTCACCAAAGGCTCCGGCTTTTGGCAAAGGCTGATAACTTGAGTTCGAAGCGCGTAACAGGCGAATACCGCGCGCGCCGACATCCTGAGCGGCGGTAATATCACCGTCAGAATCACCGTAATACACTTTGATTTTCTTATCTTTCAGCCACTGGGTTTTCGTGTTTTGTCCCGGCTGGTCACCCGCAAAAATAACCGGATTCATGTTAGCTTGTGGGATCAGGAAATCGTTTTTCAGCGTTTGGGTTACGGTTTCCGTTTTCGTTGGGCTACGGCCAGTAATAAAATAAATGCTGTCGCCGCGTTTGAGGTGCATGGCAATCAGACTCTTCGCGACCTCTTTCGGCATGCTGAAATCATCCCAGCCGTTGTTCATTTTTTCCCAGAAGGCAGGATTTTTCAGGTAATCCTGTTTACCCGGTGAGTACTCTTTTTGCCCGCGATAGAAGCCAGGGCTTGAAAAAAGCACCGTATCGTCAATATCGAACCCCACAGCGATAGGCGCTCGACCCAACAGGCTATTCTCAATTTGCGCGACAGAAACCCAGTGAACCGGAACTTGCTGCGCCAGTTGAGCAACGTTGACGCCAGGATTCAGTGGAGCGGGTGCAGATTCCTTCGCAATAACAGACTGATTCAACCCTAATAACAAACACGCGGCACTGAGTGCCAGGGTAATTTTACGCATCGTTTTCCCTTTAATAATCATTAGTTTTTATCGTTAGAAAGTAGACTGACTGGTCAAAAACCTACCCGACCATACTCGCAGCAGTCTTGTATTAAAAGGAGTTTCTCAGGGAATGTCATAGAAAAAGGCGATGATCACAGAATGGGAAATTGGTGGAAAACCACCCTCATCCCAACCTTCTCCCTGAGGGAGAAGGAGAAAAACCGGCCTGGATTACCTCCTTCATCTAGGGAGAAGGAGAAAACCGAACTGTTCCCTCTCCCTGAGGGAGAGGGTTAGGGTGAGGGCCCCTCAATGTTAGTAAGCACTTACATTACTGCGGCAAATGCCTGCGCCACGCGCTGTACGTTATTGCTGTTCAGCCCGGCGACACACATACGGCCGCTGGCAATCAGGTAAACACCAAACTCGTCACGCAGACGGTCAACCTGCTCAGCACTCAAACCGGTGTAGCTGAACATCCCGCGTTGTTTCAGCAGGTAGTCAAAATTACGCTCTGGCATTTCGGCCTTTAATACGGACACCAACGCCTGGCGCATATCGAGAATACGGCGACGCATGGTTTCCACTTCGCCCAGCCAGCTGGTTTTCAGCTGTTCATCATTCAAAACCGCTGCGACAACCTGCGCACCGAAGTTTGGCGGGCTGGAGTAGTTGCGGCGAACAGTGGCTTTTAGTTGGCCCAATACACGGCCTGCTGCATCGGCATCATCACAGACAATCGACAATCCGCCGACACGTTCGCCATACATTGAAAAAATCTTCGAGAACGAGTTGCTGACTAATGCAGGCAGACCCGCACTCGCAATCGCGCGAATCGCGTAGGCATCTTCTTCCATACCCGCGCCGAAGCCCTGATAGGCAATGTCGAGGAATGGAATCAGATCGCGGGCTTTCAGGATTTCGACGACGGCATCCCACTGAGCATCCGTCAGGTCAGAGCCTGTCGGGTTATGGCAGCACGGATGCAGCAACACGATACTTTGCGCAGGCAGTGTATTCAGGGTTTCCAGTAACGCTTCGAAGCGCACACCGTTGGTTTCACTATCAAACCACGGGTAGGTATTCACTTTAAAACCAGCGCCACCAAAGATTGCGACATGGTTTTCCCAGGTCGGATCGCTGACCCATACCTGCGAACTCGGGAACCAGGTTTTCAGGAAATCTGCGCCCACTTTTAGCGCGCCGGAGCCGCCAAGGGTTTGAATTGTCGCGATACGACCTTCAAGCAGTGCCGGATGATTCGCGCCAAACAGCAAAGGCGCAATTGCGCTGCGGTAGCTGTTCAGCCCTTCCATCGGAAGATAAAGCGATGCGCCATGCGGTTGAGAATTCAAACGTTCTTCAGCTTGAGCAACAGCCTGTAACTGCGGGATTACCCCATCTTCGTTGTAATAGAGACCGATGCTGAGGTTTACCTTGTCACTGCGCGGATCGACTTTGAAACGTTCCATAAGGGAGAGGATTGGGTCGCCAGCATAGGCGTCAACTTTTTGAAACACGGTGAGGTTCTCCTGGTTTACAGTGTGGCGAATGACCAATGTAAACCAGGGAAGGACAACTAGTCCAGATACTCCATCGCCACCCTTGAGGTCAGGCGTGTGATAAGTTCGTAAGCACTCACTTTTGTAATTTCAGCGATGCGCTCAACCGGAAGCTTGTCGCCCCACATCACCACGCTGTCACCGACTTTCTCCCCGGCATCGGGGCCGAGATCGACACAAATCATGTCCATCGCGACGCGCCCAACAATCGGCACTTCCCGGCCATTCACCAACACAGGTGTACCTGAAGGTGCCGCGCGCGGGTAGCCATCACCATACCCAATCGCCACCACGCCCAGGCGAGTATCGCGCTCAGCAACCCAGGTGCCGCCGTAACCTACCGCTTCACCGGCTTTGTGTTCACGAACCGCAATCAGGCTGGAGGTCAGCGACATGACCGGCTGGAAACCGAAGTCGACACCCCAGGGTTTTTGCTCCAGAGGAGAAACACCGTAAAGAATAATACCAGGGCGAACCCAGTCCATATGCGAGTCGGGCCACAGCAGGATGCCGCCAGATGCGCCAATAGAACGCATCCCCGGTTTGCCTGCGGTAAATGAATTGAAAATATCGAGCTGACGCACTGTCGCGTCGGACTCTGGCTCATCAGCACGAGCAAAATGGCTGACGATATTCACTGGCTGTGTGACATTTTTGCAGCGTGAAAGACGTTGATAGAACGCTTCCGCTTCCTGCGGCAAGATACCCAACCGGTGCATGCCGGTATCGAGCTTCATCCACACGGTAATAGGCTGGTTAAGTTCCGCTTGTTCCAGCGCTTCGAGCTGCTCGATGCAGTGAACCGCGGTCTGGAAGTTCTGTTCGGCAATAGTCGGGAGATCGCTTGCGTTGAAGAAGCCTTCGAGCAGCAGAATGGGCTGAGTGATCCCTCCCGCACGCAAGCGAACACCTTCTTCAAGTCGGGCCACGCCAAATGCATCTGCGTCAGTCAATGTTTGGGCTGTCTCCAGCAGACCATGCCCGTATGCGTTTGCTTTCACAACCGCGACCATGCGGCTGGCAGGAGCCAGTTCACGCAGGCGTTGGAGATTGTGTCGCAGAGCGCGGCGGTTAATTTTTACGGTTGCCGCTTGCATGTTCGTTCCTTGCAAAAAGTTGTTTATTCTCAGTAATCCTCTAAATCATTCGTGTCACAGCAAGGCGGCAAGGGAACTCATCCCGATGAGCTGACTAAAGTCAGTGATTCGGGTGAGTGAGTGCAGCCAACGCCGCTGTGGCGTGAAGGATGAAGAGGATTTAGTCTTCGTCGTATTGAGGGCCAGCATAATTATCAAAACGCGAGAATTGACCGTTAAACGTCAGGCGCACGGTGCCGATTGGGCCGTTACGCTGTTTACCGAGGATGATCTGCGCGATGCCTTTTTCGTCACTGTTATCGTTATAAACTTCGTCACGATAGATGAACATGATTAAGTCGGCATCCTGCTCGATGGAGCCGGACTCACGCAAATCCGAGTTAACTGGGCGTTTATCGGCACGTTGTTCCAGGGAGCGGTTAAGCTGCGAGAGCGCCACAACAGGGACCTGTAGCTCTTTGGCCAGCGCTTTTAGCGAGCGTGAAATCTCCGCGATTTCCAGCGTACGGTTGTCAGACAATGAAGGCACGCGCATCAACTGCAGGTAGTCGATCATGATCAGGCTCAGGCCGCCATGTTCGCGGTAGATACGACGGGCGCGAGAACGGACTTCCGTTGGCGTCAGGCCGGATGAGTCATCGATGTACATGTTGCGTTTTTCAAGCAAAATGCCCATGGTGCTCGAAATACGCGCCCAGTCTTCATCATCCAGTTGGCCAGTACGGATTTTGGTTTGATCGACGCGCGACAATGACGCCAGCATACGCATCATAATCTGCTCGCCGGGCATCTCGAGGCTGAAAATCAGCACCGGTTTTTCCTGCAACATCGCGGCGTTTTCGCACAAGTTCATGGCAAACGTGGTTTTACCCATCGACGGACGCGCCGCCACGATAATCAGGTCTGATTTCTGCAGACCGGCGGTTTTCTTGTTCAAATCCTGGTAGCCAGTATCCACACCCGTAACACCATCGTGAGGGGTCTGGAAGAGCGTTTCTATACGCGAGACAGTGGCTTCGAGAATTTGGTCGATACTTTTTGGCCCTTCGTCTTTATTCGCGCGGCTCTCAGCAATCTGGAACACGCGTGACTCGGCGAGGTCGAGTAAATCTTCACTGGTACGCCCTTGCGGGTCATAACCGGCATCGGCAATTTCATTCGCCACGGCAATCATTTCACGAACAACGGCGCGTTCACGCACGATGTCGGCATAAGCACTGATGTTCGCAGCACTTGGCGTATTCTTAGATAATTCGGCCAGATAGGCGAAACCACCCACGCTTTCCAGGTTGCCCTGTAATTCCAGAGATTCAGAAAGGGTGATCAGGTCGATTGGCTTGCTCATTTCGAGCAAACGCTGCATTTCGGTGAAGATCATGCGGTGTGGACGGCTGAAAAAATCGTTAGCCACGACGCGCTCGGAAACGTTATCCCAGCGTTCGTTGTCCAGCATTAAACCGCCCAACACCGACTGCTCCGCTTCCAGAGAATGTGGCGGCATTTTCAGCCCTTCCATCTGACGGTCGCGGTGTTCGTTCGGTTTGTTGAAGGGTTTATTTCCTGCCATAGTGAGGGAGTTACCAAAATTCAGATAAGAGAGACGAGAGTTTACTCTATCCCTCCGCGGAAACAGAAGGAGTTCTCATGGCAACACGCATTGAATTTAGTCAGCACGGTGGGCCAGAAGTCTTAAAAGTTGTCGATTTTACCCCGTCAGCCCCCGCAGAACATGAAGTGCAAGTTGAAAACAAAGCCATTGGTATCAACTACATTGATACCTACATTCGTAGCGGTTTGTATCCGCCGCCGATGTTGCCAAGTGGCCTCGGAACCGAAGCCGCAGGGGTGGTGAGTAAAGTGGGCAGCGCAGTCACGCATCTTAAAGTTGGCGATCGTGTTGTCTACGCACAATCCGGGCTTGGGGCATACAGCAGCGTTCATAACGTGCCGGCGGATAAAGCGGCAAAACTGCCCAACGCCATCTCATTTGAGCAAGCCGCTGCGTCATTCCTTAAAGGTCTGACGGTCTATTATTTATTGCGTAAAACCTACAATATCAAAGCCAACGAAGTTTTCTTGTTCCATGCCGCCGCCGGCGGTGTTGGGCTTATCGCTTGCCAATGGGCCAAGGCGCTGGGTGCAAAACTGATTGGTACGGTAGGGTCGGCGCAAAAAGCCGAAAGCGCCAAAAAGGCGGGAGCCTGGCAGACCATCAACTATCGCGAAGAGAATCTTGCTGAACGCGTCAAAGAACTGACCGCGGGCAAAAAAGTCGCGGTGGTTTATGACTCGGTAGGGAAAGATACCTGGGAGGCGTCATTAGATTGCCTACAACGCCAGGGATTGATGGTGAGTTTTGGTAACTCATCTGGTCCTGTGACGGGTGTGAATCTGGGGATCTTAAACCAGAAGGGCTCGCTATATGTTACGCGTCCGTCATTAAATGGTTATGTGACCACGCGTGAAGAGCTGGAAGAAGCCTGCAATGAGCTGTTCTCCCTAATTGCCAGTGGGGTTATCAAAGTGGATGTGGCTGAAAGCCAGAAGTTTGCCCTGAGCGATGCCGCTCTGGCACATCAAACGCTGGAGAGCCGAAGCACGTTAGGCTCTAGCTTACTGATTCCATAAAAGAATTTGGGCTTCCCAAGGGAAGCCCATTCTTTTTTTTGTTCGCGCTGTGTGTAGGGTACAGCACGATGAATTCTTTTTTCGCAACACGGTAATAATGTCAGGTTTGGTAAATAATTGATATGCCACACCCTGCAAACTTAGCCAGAAAGATGCGAGGTTGTGATCAACTCCGCAATACCCGAGCAATATGCCGGGTTATTACAAACGAAACCTAGCGTTTGTCGGCAACCAATGACAGAGCATGTTCCACAACATCAATTCCGGCACCCGCTTTATGCGCGTTTTCACTCAGATAACGTCGCCATTGACGCGCACCAGGGATCCCCTGGAATAAGCCCAGCATGTGGCGAGTAACATGGCCCAGGTAGGTCCCGTTAGCCAACTCGCGCTCGATGTATGGATACATGGCACGAACCGCAGCAACCGTATCGACTTCCGGCGTATTGATGCCAAAAATCTCTCGGTCAACTGCCGTCAGCAGGCCTGGATTTTGATAGGCTTCGCGCCCAACCATTACACCATCCATGTGTTCCAGATGGGCTTTTGCCTCTTCCAGTGATTTGATGCCACCGTTGATGGCCATCGTCAGATTCGGGAAATCACGCTTAAGTTGATACACGCGTGGATAATCCAGCGGCGGAATTTCACGGTTTTCTTTCGGGCTTAAACCCGAAAGCCAGGCTTTACGAGCATGGATGATAAACATCTCACATTCGCCCTTCCCGGCGACCGTGCCGATAAAATCACACAGGAATTCGTAGCTGTCCTGGTCATCAATGCCGATACGCGTTTTGACAGTAACAGGAATAGAAACCACATCGCGCATCGCTTTGATGCAATCGGCCACGCGCTGCGCATCAGCCATCAAACACGCGCCGAACATACCGTTTTGTACGCGATCGGACGGACAACCCACATTGAGGTTTATTTCATCATAGCCGCGCGCTTCAGCCAGTTTCGCGCACTGCGCCAAAGCCGCCGGATCGCTACCACCCAATTGCAACGCAACAGGATGCTCGTCTTCGCTGTAAGCCAGATAGTCCCCTTTGCCATGAATGATCGCACCGGTTGTCACCATTTCGGTGTACAGCAGTGTCTGGCTTGATAACTGGCGCAAAAAATAGCGGCAGTGGCGGTCAGTCCAGTCAAGCATCGGCGCAATGGAAAAACGATGTGGCTGGAAGGGAGTCTGGTTTATTTGTGAGGACATAGGCACTGGCGTTTTCGGGCTACGGTTAAAAAAGGGTCGCTACTATAGCATAAACCAGCGGCCAGCATGTGTTGCCCGACCGCCGGATAAAATCAGAAGGTCATACCCACCTGAACACCCGCTCCCCAGGTTTCGTCCTGGCCATACAAGCCCATGAGATCAACATGAACCAGGTCGAGCGGGGCGAAACCTACACCGCCAGTAAAGACATTACTTTCAGTGGAGCGCATATCCGCACGATAACCTGCACGCACCGCAAGCCAGGGAAGCGGCGTAATTTCCGCGCCGATGCCCGCAAATTGCGAATTATCTTCACTCTTGAAGTTTTTGGTTTCGGTGAGATCAACATCAGTGGTCAACACCAGCAAATCGCTGTGCCAGGCAACACCGGTGGTGACCAATGGGCGAATTTGCCAGGTATCTTTAAAACCATCAACCACTTTCGTATCGATATCACGAGACACCAGATTTTGCCCGCTTAACCCTACGGTCCAGGAATCACCAAAGTCTGCCGCCAACCCTGCATCGATGTTAAAACCCGTATTGGAATTGCGATAACGGCTGTCAGTGAAATCATCTTTCTTGTACTGATAAACAGAGGTGCTGTAGTTGTACAACGAGGTATATTGCAGCTTCGGCGTCACACCAACAGAGACAGGCACCCCGCCTACATCAAATTTGTGCGCCACTGCGACACCGTAATCCGAGACCATTGCCGCACGACCAAAGCCTTTTGAGGTGAGGTTTTGCAGGTCATTGGGGTTAGGGATAACAGTCCCGTTGGCGATCCCATCAAGATAATCGAGGTCGTGCTGAGTGATATCTGACGTAACTCTGGCGGTCCCATACACTTTCGCCACAAACGCAAAAGGCAAAACGCCATTCGGGATACTTACCGCCAGGGCACCACCTGCTTTTGCCCGAGCCTCTTCCCCTTTAACATCTCGCAATTGCCCGGCAAGATCGGCCGCATCATTTTGCAACTGACGGTACAACGAAGGGTTGCGGATAAGTTGTCGTAACGGAATATCCGTGTATTTCAGATAATCCTCAGCCGAGTTGCTGATGTCGTCAATATTATCCTGGAGGTTGTCGGGGTCCGTCATTTGCACACCCAACGAAGGAATGATGAGTCCGGCGTTATCACCCTCCTGGCTACTGGTGAGTAACGCTGGGTTAATCAGTACTGCACTGCTCCACCGGGATGATGCAACACCGGTGCCGCCCATCGCATCATTGCGTGATTCCGTCCATGTCCCTGCCGCATTAGCAGTATTTGCCATAAAGAAAAAGGCGACGTTTACCGCCACCAAAGTTCTGGTTTTTATCATTCACAACCCGCCCGTCTTACTTCCGATTTATAATTCACTTCTTGCCAGAACTGAGCTGACAAGAAGTGGTTAATGCCGTGAAGAAAAACTCAATCGCGGGTAGTTTCACCCAATTAAAATCCCGTACTAATCCAATGGGTTATATTATTTAATTCCTGTACCTATATTTATAGTTTACCGCTTGGTTTCCGTGAAGGATGACCGTCATGTGGGCCGAAAAATTGCGGGGGATGATCAATCCAGCGGTCCTGACGTTGTGCGGCGTAGCTCGCGTTTAGCGGGTAATAAATTCGATTTTCAGCTTTGTTGGCCTCCCCCACAATCAGCAACCTGACTTCATGCTCTGTATTGTTGATGAAAGTATGGCAAATGCCGGTTCCGGCCGGAAAGCCAACGCTATCGCCCGGCTCAAGCGGGTAAAGATGACCATTGATCCATACCTGCGGATGCCCTTCCAGAACATAAGCATATTCTTCCTCACTACTTTCCGCATGCGGATAGGACGTCCGGCGACCGGGCAGCAGGCGCTCATGATGGATCCCCAGGCGTGTTAGCCCGAGTTTGCGAGCCAGTGGCGCGCCAATAGAAAACAGTTCAGCGCTGTCTGGATAAGTTGAATCATCTTCACCTTCCAGCTCTTTCCAGTGGCGTATGCAATCAGGTTTATTCATAACAAACTCCGGGATAGTCATCTCAAAAGGATGCAGCCAGAATGGTGCACCACTCGGCGTTTTTTGCGCGTTGTGATAGAGTGTAGGGCTAATCTACAGGGGAATGCTGATGGACATCACGACTTCACAAAACGTGTTAGCGCAGGCTGAAAAACTATGCGAGCAGCGTAATGTGCGCCTGACGCCACAACGCCTGGAAGTGCTGCGTTTACTGACGCAACAAGCGGGTGCAATCAGCGCTTATGATTTGCTGGATTTATTGCGTGCCAGTGAACCACAAGCAAAACCTCCGACGGTGTATCGTGCGCTCGATTTTCTACTTGAACAAGGCTTTGTGCATCGCGTTGAGTCAACCAACAGCTATGTTTTGTGCCATCTGTTTGATCAGCCAACGCACTCGTCAGCGATGTTTATTTGCGACAGATGTGGTGCGGTGAAAGAGCATGGCGCGCAAGGCGTTGAAGATATCATGCATCAATTGGCTGCCCAGTTAGGATTTGCTCTGCATCATAATGTCATTGAGGCACATGGTTTATGCAGCGCTTGCGCAGAAGTTGAAGCCTGTAGCCACCCCGAAGCATGCGGGCATGACCACACTATTCAATCGAAGAAAAAATCACGTTGATTTGAAATCATTACCCGAAATATTTCGAGTTGCATCGCGGCGACACCAGAGCACATCTTGATGAGCTTGCTCAGCTAAGTGAAGTGAATGTAGCCAATAAACAGGCAACTTGAAGTATGAAGGGTTAGGTACATCCTTGTACCTGGGCAGGGTAGCCATTGAGAGTTAACACATCTGAGGGATGAGATTACCAGCGGTAATCGTTACGTTTTTCCCAATCAACGACTTCTTTCTCTGCCTGCTCCTGGGCGTATCCATAACGTTCCTGGATTTTACCGACTAGCTGATCGCGCTTCCCTTCAATGACGGTCATGTCATCGTCAGTCAGTTTGCCCCATTTCTCTTTTACTGTGCCTTTGAACTGTTTCCAGTTACCGCCGATTTCGTCTTTATTCATAATGATATCCTCATCGTTCGGTGAAAAACTGCTAAATGAACATCGTCCGTATGTTGCCGTTTGGCTGACATACTGTTTCTGCTGGACGTGAAAATAATTTTAGTCAAGGATATGGCAGCGAGGAGAAAACTAAGAATATTGAACCACAAGGGGAATAGAAATGATGCTGACCTGCCCCACAATTAAGTGGCAAATCAGCATACTGGGGGATGATTAAAAACGTGTCAGGAGTTGTAACTAGCTATGAGTTCCAGCGGGGAACCACGTATTGTCACGCCAGTGGCGATGCCAAATCCAACCTAAAGACAGCCCGCGCAGAGACAGAAAAACCGCCACAGATAACCACAGGCCATGATTCCCAAGATAAGGTACGGTGAAAAGCGTTAGCCCGAAGCCCAGTGCTGCAACTGCCATGCTGTTTCGCATTTCTGCACCACGCGTTGCGCCAATAAACATGCCATCAAGCAAATAGCACCAGACGCCCACCACCGGTAAAACAATCTGCCAGTGCAAATAGCGATCGGCCT
This sequence comes from Buttiauxella sp. A111, assembly GCF_014189855.1. GTDB lineage: Bacteria > Pseudomonadota > Gammaproteobacteria > Enterobacterales > Enterobacteriaceae > Buttiauxella > Buttiauxella selenatireducens. The sequence continues at coordinate 40,779 of NZ_BJFN01000006.1, read as the reverse complement.
GTAGCTGCAATTCAGGGATTGATGTCAGGAGCGAAACAATGTTCTCGCCAAACAGTGCGTACACTATGGCAAAAATTAACGCGACCAAACCTGCCTGGCGACAGGCTGCTCCCCACACGTCCAGCAATTGGCCTCGATTCTTCGCACCAAATGCCTGCCCCGAATGGGCTTCAACAGCGTAAGCAAACCCATCAAGTGCGTAGGCGGTGAAGGTCAGTAACGTCATCAGCACCGCGTTTACCGCAACGATTTCGCTGCCTAACCGTGCGCCGAAAATCGTCACTGAAGCAAAACACACCTGCAGCAACAGAGAGCGCAACATAATGTCCCGGTTAAGCGCCAGTAAACGCCGAACGTTTCCGCGCCAGGCTTTCATCAGCATCTCTACGCTGATTCCACGCAGACCCATCACCTTTTTCACCATCAGCAACCCGATGATAAATGTCGCATATTCTGCAGTGACCGTCGCTAACGCCGCCCCCTGCACATTCATATGCAACCCCATCACCAGCCATACATCGAGCACGATATTCAGCACGTTTCCGACGACCAGTAAGATAACCGGTGCACGCGCATACTGTACGCCTAACAGCCAACCAAGTAAGACCAGGTTAGCCAGTGAAGCCGGGGCGCTTAGCCAGCGGATCTCAAGAAAACGTTGCGCCTGCCAAAGCACATCCTGGTTACCACCAACAATGTGTAATGCCAGTGAAATTAGGGGGGCACGCAGCGCGACAATCACAACGCCTGCACCCAGCGCCAGCAATAAAGGCTGTACCAGTGCACGAGCTAACGCCGAGGGATTATTTGCGCCAAACGCTTGGGCGGTTAAGCCCGTGGTACTCATGCGCAGGAATAACAAAAGCATGAACAGGAAACTGGTTGCCGTAGCGCCAATAGCGACTCCGCCAAGATAGACAGGGCTGTCCAGATGACCAATTACTGCCGTATCGACCAGACCCAGCAAGGGGACGGTGATGTTGGAGAAGATCATGGGTAAGGCGAGGCGCCAGAGTGCTTTGTCAGCCGTTGAGAAAAATCGCATTCTACCCTTCATACTTCAAGCTGCATCTTTGTTGGCCGCGTTCACTCACCCGAATCACTTACTCAAGTAAGCTCATCGGGACTCGTTCTCTTGCCGCCTCAATGCAACTTGAATTATTTGGGTTTACAGTTTTAAGAAACTTTACAGCCAGTCGCCGTTGCGAATCACCCCAACCGCCAACCCTTCAATGGAGAAGTTATGTTCGCGCAGGTCAACCACAATAGGTTCAAACTCGCTATTTTCTGGAAGAAGATGAACAACGTTGCCCTGCTGTTTTAAGCGCTTAACGGTAACTTCATCATCAATACGCGCAACCACAACCTGGCCGTTACGCACATCCTGAGTTTTATGCACCGCGAGCAGATCACCGTCCATAATGCCGATGTCTTTCATAGACATACCGCTGACGCGCAGCAAGAAATCGGCATTAGGTTTAAACAGCGATGGATCAACCTGGTAATGGCCTTCGATATGCTGCTGTGCTAAAAGTGGCTCACCTGCAGCAACACGCCCAACCAGCGGAATACCGGTAACTTCTTCCACCAGCAAGCGGATACCGCGCGACGCACCAGAGACAATCTCAATGACGCCTTTACGAGCCAGTGCTTTTAGGTGCTCTTCAGCGGCGTTTGGAGAACGGAACCCCAGACGTTGAGCAATCTCGGCACGAGTCGGTGGCATGCCGGTCTGGCTGATATGATCCCGAATAAGATCAAACACCTCTTGCTGCCTGGTAGTTAACGCTTTCATTCCGCCCCCTGGGTGTTTATACAGTTATGCTGTGAGTATATACAGTCAAAGGCGAATTTGGAACCACAAATTAAGCAAAAAACCAGCCACTTAACTATTCTGGAAAGATCATCGCAAATGTTGCCAAAGCAGTGTGACCCAGGTAATCACTGCGAGGATAATGGCGATTAACACGGCAGCTGATCCCATGTCCTTGGCGCGTCCTGAAAGCTCGTGATAATCCGTACCCACGCGGTCGACAAGGGATTCAATCGCGCTGTTGAGGATCTCGACAATCATAACCAGCACGACAGAACCAATCAGTAGAATACGGGTGATGGGGTCGATATCTAAATAACAGGCAATGGCAATAGCGATTACGGCACAAACGCCTTCCTGACGGAACGCAGCTTCGTTGATCCAGGCTGCTTTGAGCCCTTTCCATGAATAGCCAGCGGCTTTGATGATACGGGTAAATCCGGTGACGTTACTCGCCATTTTTGGAAACCTTTTCAAATTATTTGCGTCAATTCTTATCTATACCCGTCATTCTTCAAATTGCAGCCAACACTGCTACAACTTGAAGAATGACGGGTATAAAGCGCAACGCCACAGAAATCTGAGTGAGATTCTGATATTCTTGCGGCGAAATTGCATTATTAACCTGAGGCTTTACATCGTTTATGTCAGGCTGGCCAAGAATCTACTACAAATTACTTAATTTACCATTAGGCGTTCTGGTAAAAAGCAAGTCCATTCCGGCAGATCCACAAGCCGAACTGGGCTTAGATCCCACACGCCCGATAATGTATGTGCTGCCGTATAACTCTAAGGCGGACTTATTAACGCTGCGCGCGCAATGTCTCGCGCATGGCTTACCCGATCCGCTTCAGCCGTTAGAGATTGACGGAGCGGTACTCCCGCGTTACGTCTTTATCCACGGCGGCCCACGTGTATTCACTTATTACACGCCGAAAGAAGAGTCGATCAAGTTGTTCCACGATTACCTCGACTTGCACCGCAGCAATCCAAATCTGGATGTGCAGATGGTGCCGGTTTCGGTGATGTTTGGCCGCTCTCCGGGGCGCGAAAAAGGCGAAGTTAATCCGCCATTAAAGATGCTGAACGGCATCCAGAAGTTTTTCGCCGTTACCTGGCTTGGTCGCGACAGTTTCGTGCGTTTTTCACCACCTGTCTCACTGCGCAACATGGCAACCGAGCACGGTACGGATAAAAAGATCGCTCAGAAATTGGCTCGCGTTGCGCGTATGCACTTTGCTCGCCAGCGTTTAGCGACCATCGGGCCACGTTTGCCGGTACGTCAGGATCTGTTTAATAAGCTTCTGGCATCGAAAGCTATCGCTCGCGCCGTCGAAGATGAAGCACGCAGCAAGAAAATCTCCCATGAAAAAGCACAGCAAAACGCTGTGGCGCTGATGGAAGAGATTGCCGCTAACTTCTCTTATGAAGCGATTCGGGTGAGTGACCGCGTGCTAAGTCTGACGTGGAACCGCTTGTACCAGGGGATAAACGTTCACAATGCAGAACGCGTACGCCAGTTGGCTCACGATGGTCATGAGATTGTTTATGTCCCTTGCCATCGCAGCCACATGGATTACATGCTGCTGTCCTACGTGCTTTATCACCAGGGGCTGGTTCCTCCGCACATCGCGGCGGGTATCAACCTGAACTTCTGGCCAGCGGGCCCGATTTTCCGCCGCCTCGGTGCGTTCTTTATCCGTCGTACCTTTAAAGGCAGCAAACTCTACTCCACCGTGTTCCGTGAATATCTTGGCGAGCTGTTTAGCCGTGGCTATTCCGTTGAATATTTCGTGGAAGGTGGTCGTTCTCGTACCGGGCGTTTGCTCGATCCGAAAACTGGCACCTTGTCGATGACCATTCAGGCAATGCTGCGCGGCGGTACTCGCCCTATTACATTGGTGCCGATTTACATTGGCTACGAGCATGTAATGGAAGTGGGGACTTACGCAAAAGAGTTGCGTGGTGCGACCAAAGAGAAAGAGAGTTTCATGCAGATGGTTCGTGGCCTGAGTAAGCTGCGTAACCTCGGTCAGGGCTATGTGAACTTTGGCGAACCGATGCCATTGATGGCATTCCTGAACCAGCGTGTTCCTGAGTGGCGCGACTCCATCGACCCAATCGAAGCGATCCGTCCTGCGTGGCTGACGCCGACGGTCAATGAAATTGCCACCGAACTGATGGTGCGAATTAACAACGCAGGTGCGGCGAACGCCATGAACCTGTGCTGTACCGCGCTGTTAGCCTCACGTCAGCGTTCACTCACCCGTGAGCAACTGACAGAGCAGCTCAACTGTTACCTGAGCCTGTTGCGTAATGTGCCGTATTCACCGGACGCGACCACACCAGACCAGCCAGCAGAAGCGCTGATTGAACACGCGTTGCAGATGAACAAGTTTGAAGTAGAGAAAGACACTATCGGTGACATCATCATTCTGCCGCGTGAGCAGGCGGTTCTGATGACGTATTACCGTAACAACATCCTGCATATGCTGGTGTTGCCTTCTCTGCTGGCAGCGATCATTACTCAACATCGCCGCATTGACCGTAGTGAACTGCTGCGTCAGGTCACGTTACTTTACCCGATGCTGAAGACAGAGCTGTTCCTGCGCTGGAACACCGCTGAACTTGCCGGTGAAATTGACATTATGCTCAATGAGCTGGCGCGTCAGGAACTGGTAACGCTGACAGACGACGAAGTGCAGATGAACCCTGCGCGTTCACGCACCATGCAGCTACTGGCAGCGGGTGTTCGTGAAACGCTACAGCGTTATGCGATTACGTTCTGGTTGTTGAGCGCGAATCCGTCGATTAACCGTGGGACACTGGAGCGCGAAAGCCGCACCGTTGCCCAGCGCTTGTCTGTTTTGCATGGTATTAATGCACCTGAGTTCTTTGATAAAGCGGTCTTCACCTCGCTGGTATTAACCTTGCGTGATGAAGGCTATATCAGTGACACCGGGGATGCAGAGCCAGGCGAAACGATGAAGGTCTACCAGTTGCTGGCAGATCTGATCATGCCGGATGTGCGTTTAACGATTGAAAGTGCGACGTCGCAGGCTGCGACTGAGTAATGCCCTCACCCTAACCCTCTCCCACAGGAGAGGGGATAACGGCATCTCCTTCACCTGAGGGAGATATGCCCGGTTTTCTCCTTCTCCCTGAGGGAGAAGGTCGGGATGAGGGGATTTTCTAGAAGTGTATGTAACTCAGCACCAGGCCAATAAACAACACCAGCCCAACGTAGTTATTATTCAGGAATGCGCGGAAACAGGCATCGCGGTCGCGATTCGCCGTCAACCGTTGCTGATGGATAAAGAGCGCGCCAGCCAATGCAATAGACCAATAAAAAGCGCCGCCTAAGCCGTTCAGCCAGCCAATTACCGCCAGCAATACCATTACCGCAACCTGCAAAATCCCAATGATCACATTGTCATAGCGTCCAAACAGGATCGCAGTGGATTTGATGCCTATTTTCAGATCGTCATCGCGATCAACCATCGCATACTGTGTGTCGTAGGCTACCGCCCAGCAAATATTGGTCAAAAACATCAGCCAGCAACTTAGCGGAACAGATTCACTGACCGCAGCAAATGCCATTGGGATGGACCAACCGAATGCCGCACCCAACACCACTTGTGGCAGATGGGTGTAACGCTTCATAAACGGATAGACCCAGGCTAACGCCAATCCCGCGACGGACAATAAAATCGTCATGGTATTAAGTGTCAGCACCAGTAAAAACGAGAGCAGCACCAGCACAACAAACAGGATACGCGCCTCTTTTTCACTGACAGCACCGCTCGGTAGCGGCCGATGGGCGGTCCGTTTAACGTGGCCATCAAACTTGCGATCGGCGTAGTCGTTAACCACGCAACCCGCGGCGCGCATCATCCAGACTCCGGCGATAAACACGCATAAAATAGTCAGCGGCGGGACACCCGGTGTCGCAAGCCATAACGCCCATAACGTGGGCCATAACAATAAAAGCGAGCCAATCGGCTTATCCAGCCGCATCAGGCGTTGGTAGGCCTGTAATTTGCCCTGTTTCAGACTCCACTCCATTATTTTTCCTCTGCATACAACGGCGAAGCGGGAAGGAATAACTCGGTCAGTACCAATGGCTTTCCGGCTAATCTCAGGCGGGACCGACGTCCCCACAGCTCCGCACTGCGTCCAATCTCAATAAAATCCCGCGTCAGGGATGATGCACTAAACAAATAACGCCCGAGCGGCGTGGTTCCGAGCCGCTGCAAAGCAAGCTCAGGCCCTTCAAGGGTTGATTCCGGTACGACCGTGCGCCCAAGCAACCAGGGCTCATCGTCACCGCATAGCACAACTTCACGCAACCAGTAGCGTTTGGCTACTGGCATCATCTCAGCTTCGGGAAAATCGACAGGCGAATCGAAAAAACCTTCACGCACAATACGAACAGTGACTCGCGAACAATACTGTTCAAAGCGTTTAGTCATTGAGTCTTCAAGCAACAACCAGTCAAGAAGGGATGCGCTCAGCCCCTCGGGGATCGTAGCCTCAAAACGTAAGGCGCGCAGTGCCGAAAGCGCGTCAGACATGTGAATTTCTCCGAAATAAAACCGGCAGTCATTGTAACGCAGAATGGGTAGAGCGTGGCAGGCAAAAGCACAACATTGATTTAACAACGCAGAAGCGGCTCTAAATATGACGGGCAAAAAAAAAGGTGCGCCACAAGGACGCACCAATACTCCAAACATCAGCATTGCGGGGAGACGGTTACCCCTTGCCTTTTACACTGCTGATAAAAGTTTTACGGGCAGAAGTTGATCCAAGACGCTCTGCTTCATCCAACAGTTTCAAGGCTTTATCTACATCGCCTTTGTCGACTGCTTGCTTAATAGCTTGGTTGAAGTAGCTTTCTGTATCGTTAAGCATTGGCTCTTTTTTCACCGCTGGCGCAGGGGCAGCAACGGGTGCAGGAGCAGGAGCTGAATACGTTGGCGCAGGCGCTGCGGATGTCGCTGCAACGGCTGCTACAGGTGCTGCGTAAGTCGCGGCTGGTGCAGCCGTATTTCCTACAGTGACCGGACCTGGGCCTTTTGAACCAAACAGCGGCCCAACCAAAATGCTGGAACCGGAGGAGGTTCTGACTTTAAGCGACAGTTCCCCCTCTTTGACATGGCGTGCAATCGGGTCTGGGATATCCGGAACTGCGTTACCATTTCCTTTGGCATAGGCTTTCGCCGGGTCAACCATGGTAGTGGTTTGCTGGAGGTCTTTATTGGTGGTGAAGACCAACAGATACAGTTTTTGTTGCCCCAACGCTGGGGTTAATTTCAGTACGCCTTCCAGACGGTTGGAAGACATTACGCCCGGCTCTTCATAGGGAAAGAAACTGGATGGGAAGTAAGCAGCAGGCGTCAAATTCTGATCAAGTACCAGCACGTTTGGCGCAAATACTGACTCTTTATTCACCAGGCTGGTGAGCGTAATTGTCAACTCACCGATGCTTGCCGGTACGCTGTAGGCAGCCACTGGTCCCACAATATCACCGGCATTCAACGTCTGCCCGGTGTTAGCGAGATTCGTTTTTTGGGTATTCGTTTGATCAACCGGAGTCCATTGCAGTTGTTGCAATGCAGAGGCCGGAATTGCAGGTGCGGCAGAGAGATCCTGAGGCACGATGTTCACATCCGCCAGGCTTACGCCGGGCAGGCTGGCGAGCAACCCTGCGGATAGGCAGAGTGCGATGAGACTTTTTTTCATTTTCATTGTTATAAACCTCGGCTGGGAAGTCGGTGGAAAGTTAGCCAGGCAATAGCGCTTTCCATCGAAACAGGCATTGGCATACAAGGGTAATAACGAGGGGCTCAGTGACGAACCCCTCATCGTTTCATAACATCAGGTTAAAGCTGAATTACCACCAGATTTCCATCTGGGCACCGAAGGTGAACTCGTCGTTATCGCCACGGCTGGTAGAGAATGTACCGTTACCGGTATTGTCTGCGATGGCAAAGCGAGTGGTATCACCGCTAGCATTTTTCGCATAACCCCATTGCTCATCCCAACGTGCGTAAGTTGCAAACAGACGCAGTGCTGGACGAGACCAGATGCTGTCGCCTGCTTGCCATTGTTGTGCCAGCGTAATTTTGTACTGACCGTTGTGATCGCCCGTTTCCTGGGATTTCACGTTGTCGTAGCCAAGTTCCAGCAAGGTGCTCATGATTGGCGTCCATTTGAACATTGGACGCACACCGACGGTGTACCACTCAGTCCCCTGGTTATCATCCATATCCAGGTTCTGGTACATAGCGACATACATCAGGTCCCAACGGTCGGCCAGAGTAATTGCACCGTGGTCGAGGACACGAATCATGCTGCCGTCGTTGTTGATGCTACCGCCCTGCGCCTGACCTTTACCATTGGAGGTCATAGAGTCAGTTGCGTACTGGACAACGAATTTGTTGAAGCCTTTCATCATGCTTTGGGTGTGTTCAAGAGTCCCCATCCAGCCGTCTTTAGACGCGCCTGGTTGCAGATAATAGTCATCAGGAATGTTGGTGTGGCCGTAATCTACGCCCAGCTCCAGGGTACCGCCTGGGTTGGTTTCAATACCCGCCCAACGCACGTCAAACACGTCGTTTGGTACTTTGTTGTTATAAGTACGCTCACCCGTCACTGGATCGAACTCAGCAGCACCGGAAGAACCACCAGATTCAGCGGAACGAGTCGCAGCAAAGGAGAGTTTACCTACGCCGACATCGATGTTTTCCAGACCTGCACCAGGACCAGAAATATCCCAGTAGTAGAAGTCGATCATGTGAACGTCATGACGTTGATAGAAGCGCTTACCAGCCCACATGTTGGCGCCTGGCAGCGAGTCGATGAGGTTTTTACCCTGCACGTTAAATTCACGGATTGCTGGAGTATTGCCATCTTCCCAGTCGTTTAACTGTGGAGAGTTATAGGCAATGTTGGAGTCGAAATAGAAGCTCTTATCGCCTTCTTTCCAGACTTCTTGTCCTAATTTAATTTCCGCATAGGTTTCACATTCGTTACCAAGACGGTATTTAGATTGAGCACCTGTTGCCTGGAAACATTCTTGAGGTCCGCCGCTACCAGTCCAGCCGATACCAGAACGGGCATAACCGTGGAAATCCACAGCCAGAGCCTGAACAGACATAACGCCTGCTGCTACGGCGACTGCCAGTGGAAGTTTGCGCAGAGTAATCATCGATCTATCTCCTGAATCATTGCTTTTCTTTTTTATGGGAATGCTTAAACACCTGGCTCTTGATGCAGCCGACGACATGCAGTGCCATCCTCACGGAACAGATGGCAACGCTCTGGCGGCAAGCCAATAGCGAATGTGGCACCCTCTTTTACCAACACCACGTCATTCTGGCGGTACACCAGGTTCTGACGGATGGCGGGGATTTGGATATGAATCTGAGTTTCATGGCCGAGTTGCTCAACCACCTGGACTTCACCTTCCAGAGTGACGTCTGCGATCTCGCTTGGTAGAAGATGTTCCGGGCGAATACCAAGAGACATATTGGCGCCGACCTGAACTTCTTTGCTTTCAACCGGCAGCCAAACTTGCTGACGGTTAGGTAATTCAACCTGCACTTGATCGATTGCGGTTGCGGTCACTTTCACTGGCAGGAAGTTCATTTTTGGTGAGCCAATAAAGCCCGCAACAAAACGATCTGCCGGATAGTGGTACAACTCGAGTGGTTTACCGACTTGTGCGACACGACCTGCGTCCAGCACCACAATCTTGTCGGCAAGCGTCATCGCTTCGACCTGATCGTGAGTCACGTAAATCATGGTGCGCCCAAGGCGCTTATGCAGTCGGGAGATCTCAATGCGCATCTGTACACGCAGCGCCGCATCAAGGTTTGAAAGAGGTTCATCAAGCAGGAATACACGTGGTTCAGCCACCAGCGTACGGCCAATCGCGACACGCTGACGTTGCCCACCAGAAAGCGCTTTCGGGCGACGTTCTAACAAATGCGCCAATTGCAGCGTTTCCGAAACCTGAGTGACTCGCTGATTAATTTCGCTTTTCTTAGCGCCGGCCAACTTCAGGCCGAAAGACATATTTTCTGCAACGGAGAGATGGGGATATAAAGCATAAGACTGGAACACCATACCAACACCACGTTCAGCGGGTGGAATGTCATTCATACGTGCTTCGCCAATGAATAAATCACCGCTAGTGATAGTTTCCAGCCCCGCGATCATACGCAACAGTGTGGATTTTCCGCAGCCCGACGGACCAACAAAAACCACGAACTCACCTTCCTGGATGTCCAGATTGATATCTTTCGATACCACCACATCACCCCAGGCTTTTGTTACGTTCCGTAGCTGTACGCTTGCCATGTACTTCTCCCTTCATTCCGTCACGATGCTAATTGGCAGGTGATTCAATATGTGTCGGACTATGACGGATCTATACATTTGGTAACTCCTCCACCCTGATGTTTTTTATGGGGGAGGAGGCGGGAGGATGAGATGTGGGTTTGTGCAACCGGTTACAGTGCACACAAGAGATTTTCGTGATCGTGGTTTCAAATTTCCGGGGGGTTTTGTGTGCGCCAGGACACATAACTGGCAGTTATGGAATGGGGATCACAGATAATCGGGGTGGGGCGTAGGGCTAAGGAGGATGAGAAGCACTTGCCATCTGAGCAAACTGGCAACCGTAACGCCACTACCTTGACCTTGATGTATCCACGCGCAAACAACCATTCAAAGGATGGGACACATGAAAATTAAAACTGGCGCCCGCATCCTCGCTCTGTCTGCCCTGACAACGATGATGTTTTCCGCCTCTGCACTGGCAAAAATAGAAGAAGGCAAACTGGTTATCTGGATTAACGGTGATAAAGGCTATAACGGCCTGGCCGAAGTGGGTAAAAAGTTTGAGAAAGACACTGGCATTAAAGTCACCATCGAACACCCGGACAAACTGGAAGAGAAATTCCCACAAGTCGCAGCCACTGGCGATGGCCCGGATATTATCTTCTGGGCGCACGACCGTTTCGGGGGTTACGCGCAATCTGGCCTACTGGCCGAAATCACTCCAGATAAAGCATTCCAGGACAAACTGTATCCGTTTACCTGGGACGCGGTACGTTACAACGGCAAAATTATCGCTTACCCAGTCGCGGTTGAAGCGCTCTCTCTGATTTACAACAAAGACCTGGTACCCAATCCGCCAAAAACCTGGGAAGAAATCCCTGCGCTGGATAAGCAGTTGAAAGCGAAAGGTAAGAGCGCGTTGATGTTCAACCTGCAAGAACCGTACTTCACCTGGCCGCTGATTGCTGCCGACGGTGGCTATGCGTTCAAACTCGAAAACGGCAAATATGACGTGAAAGATGTCGGCGTGGACAGCGCAGGCGCGAAAGCGGGCCTGACCTTCCTGGTCGACATGATTAAAAACAAAAACATGAACGCGGATACCGATTATTCCATCGCCGAAGCGGCCTTTAACAAAGGCGAAACCGCGATGACCATTAACGGCCCGTGGGCATGGTCCAACATTGAGAAGAGCAAGGTCAATTACGGCGTGGCGCTGCTGCCAACCTTCAAAGGCAAAGCTTCCAAGCCGTTCGTCGGTGTTCTAAGTGCCGGTATCAATGCCGCCAGCCCGAACAAAGAGCTGGCGAAAGAGTTCCTGGAAAACTACCTGATGACCGACCAGGGCCTGGCTGAAGTCAACAAAGACAAGCCATTAGGCGCTGTTGCTCTGAAATCTTACCAGGATCAACTGGCGAAAGACCCACGCATCGCTGCAACCATGGATAACGCCCAGAAAGGCGAAATCATGCCAAACATCCCGCAAATGGCTGCTTTCTGGTACGCCACTCGCACCGCGGTGATTAACGCAGTTAGCGGCCGTCAGACTGTTGATGAAGCGCTGAAAGACGCTCAGGGACGTATTACTAAGTAATTATCTGACCATTTCCCTCTCCCTCAGGGAGAGGGTTAGGGTGAGGGTTGTTTTGCCAAATTCGCCCTCACCCCGACCCTCTCCCCCAGGAGAGGGAGAAAAAATCATGATGTAGAGGAAGACCCCATGGATGTTGTTAAAAAGAGCCACTGGTGGCAAAGCGATGTACTGAAATGGTCAGTCATCGGCCTGCTGGGCCTGCTGGTGGGTTATCTTATTGTAATAATGTACGCCCAGGGGGAGTACCTGTTCGCCATTATGACGCTGATTTTAAGCTCACTTGGCCTCTATATTTTCGCTAATCGCAAGGCGTATGCCTGGCGCTATGTTTACCCTGGTATGGCCGGTATGGGGCTGTTCGTGCTGTTCCCATTGGTGTGTACCATTGCGATTGCCTTCACCAACTACAGCAGCACCAACCAACTTACGCAAGAACGTGCCCAGCAGGTGCTGATGGACCGCCAGTATCAGGCGGGCAAAACCTTTAATTTCGGCCTTTATCCGGCGGGCGATGAGTGGCAACTGGCCCTCACCGATGGCGAAACCGGCAAGAATTTCATCTCCGACGCCTTTAAATTTGGCGGCGAACAACATCTGAAACTGAAAGAAGCGGAAGCGCTGCCTGAAGGCGAAAAAGCAAATCTGCGTGTGATTACGCAAAACCGTACGGCGCTGACGCAAATTACCGCTCAAATGCCTGATGAAACCACGCTGACCATGAGTTCTCTGCGCCAGTTTTCCGGCACGCGCCCACTGTATACGCAGGCCGAGGATGGCGAGCTGACGAACAACCAAAGCGGCGTTAAGTACCGTCCGAATAACAAAATTGGTTTTTATCAGTCTGTTAATGCCGACGGCAACTGGGGCAATGAGCAATTAAGCCCGGGCTACACCGTAACTATCGGGTGGAAAAACTTCTTACGTGTCTTCCATGATGAAGGCATCCAGAAACCGTTTATGGAGATTTTCGTCTGGACGATTATCTTCTCAATCCTGACGGTGATTCTGACCGTGGCGGTCGGCATGATTCTGGCGTGCGTCGTGCAGTGGGAATCCTTGAAAGGCAAAGCGATTTATCGCGTGCTGCTGATACTGCCCTACGCGGTGCCGTCGTTTATTTCCATCTTGATTTTCAAAGGGTTGTTCAACCAAAGCTTCGGTGAAATCAACATGCTGTTGGGATCGCTATTTGGTATCAAACCCGAGTGGTTTAACGACCCAACGACCGCGCGTTCAATGATAATTATCGTGAATACCTGGCTCGGTTATCCATACATGATGATCTTGTGCATGGGCTTGTTGAAAGCGATTCCAGACGACTTGTACGAAGCCTCGGCGATGGATGGCGCAGGTCCGTTCCAGAACTTCTTTAAGATTACGCTGCCTCTGCTGATTAAACCTTTAACGCCGCTGATGATCGCAAGCTTTGCCTTTAACTTTAACAACTTCGTACTGATTCAACTGTTAACCAACGGTAGGCCAGACCGCCTCGGCACTACGACACCTGCCGGATACACGGACTTGCTGGTGAGCTACACCTACCGTATCGCCTTTGAAGGCGGCGGTGGTCAGGACTTTGGTTTAGCCGCGGCTATCGCGACGCTTATCTTCATTCTGGTTGGCGCGCTGGCGATTGTTAACCTGAAAGCCACCCGCATGAAGTTTGATTAAGGAGCGACACTCATGGCCATGGTTCAACCCAAATCTCAAAAACTGCGACTACTCACGACGCACCTGTTACTGCTGCTGTTTATCGCGGCAATTATGTTCCCGCTGCTGATGGTCATTGCGATTTCACTGCGTCCGGGTAACTTCGCGACGGGCAGCCTTATCCCGGATCAAATCTCCTGGGAACACTGGAAGCTGGCGCTGGGCTTTAGCGTGCAACATGCCGATGGCAGCGTAACGCCTCCGCCGTTCCCGGTGCTGTTATGGCTGTGGAACTCCGTCAAAATTGCGGCCATTACTGCGCTGGGGATTGTGACGCTCTCGACAACGTGTGCTTATGCCTTTGCCCGTATGCGTTTCTCAGGTAAGGCGACGTTGCTCAAAGGGATGCTGATTTTCCAGATGTTCCCGGCAGTGCTGTCACTGGTCGCGTTATACGCCTTGTTTGACCGCCTCGGTCAGTACATTCCGTTTATCGGTCTGAATACGCATGGTGGGGTGATCTTCGCCTATCTTGGCGGCATCGCGCTGCACGTTTGGACGATTAAAGGTTACTTCGAAACGATTGATAACTCGCTGGAAGAAGCGGCGGCAATAGATGGCGCAACCCCATGGCAAGCTTTCCGCCTGGTGCTGCTGCCACTGTCTGTTCCGATTCTGGCGGTGGTATTTATCCTGTCGTTTATTGCCGCGATTACCGAAGTGCCTGTCGCCTCGTTGTTGCTGCGTGATGTCAACAGCTACACCCTGGCGGTAGGTATGCAGCAATACCTCAACCCACAAAACTATTTGTGGGGCGACTTTGCTGCGGCAGCGGTACTTTCTGCCATCCCAATTACCGTGGTGTTCTTACTGGCGCAACGCTGGCTGGTGAGCGGCCTGACGGCCGGTGGGGTGAAAGGCTAAGATTACCTGTAAGTTATTGCTTCACATTATGTAATGCCACTGCAAACCCTCAATTTGACCTTATTATCATTTCCGGCGGCCTTAGGGCCGCCATTTTTTTCTTTTATTTCAGTCACTCGCGTTTTAAGCGGCTGCTGTTACATAACCACAGCGTGATCACCAGCAACAGAATGGCTCCAGAGTAAATCAGCACATCCAGCGGCTCTTTATGGTCGATGATGATGAGCCGCACTATCGCGGTTATGCCGATATAGACAAAGTAACGCAGCGGGAAGTGATAACCAGACTGAAAGTACTTAACGATCAACGCGATAAATTCGAAATACAGGAAGTAAACCACCAGCCCTTCGATCAGCAGATATTTGCTGGCCTGTTCGCTGGGCGTGAATAGCACATTGGCTAAGTGCAGGGTTTCTTTACCGAGGAAGATAATGAGGATCAGGCCGAGGGTGAGCAGGGCCAGATTAAGTACCGTTTGCAGAACGGTGGCGATCAACTCAACGCGGGTGGTAGTCGTCATAGCAGCACCTGATGGATTATGTTTCCGAGGGCTGTTATACGTTGAAAGTGTGATCTGGATCTAGATTATTTACTTATATATGCACCCTCACCCCGACCCTCTCCCTAAGGGAGAGGGAGAAAACAAAGTGCGCTCTCCTGATCGCGAGGTAGGAAAAGAACGTCCCCTCTCCTGGGGGAGAGGGTTAGGGTGAGGGCAAACACATCACTAGCGGAAATTAATATCCCGATCGCTCGTCATCCCATACAACTCAAACTTACGTCCCAACATCTGCCCACCGTCACGCGTTAACGGCGTCCAGCCAATCTGCGCACGGCTACGTGTTGGTGACGACGAGAAGATATCCAGCGGGACATTCACGTAGAAACCTTTGGTGAAGTCCCCTTCCCCGTATTCTTCTTTGGAAACGTTAGTAATCGTGGCGTAAGTTCCGACGACCACACCGCTGTCGAAGCGTTTGGAGATTTCCAGCGTACCGCCTTTATCTTTCGCCAGATACTGGCCAATGCTCAGCTTCACCAGAACATCGTCGGCAAACGGCGGCGTCCAGTAGCCCGTAATATGGCCGGTGGGTGCGCTGTAATCAGTGAACTTCATCATGTCTAACGAGCTGGTCCAGTCACGCTGTTTGACGTAGTTGGCGTTGGCACCAATCGCCCAATTGCTGTCGACCGGGCGATACAGAACTTCCGCCCCCACCCCGCCATACATGGTTTCGAGATAACCACCGTACACCTGCCCATACCAGCTGTTACCCAGATACTGGAAGTAGTTGGCTTGCAGATTGTTGACGTAGACATCGTTCTCGACGTAGTCGCGAACGTGTGTACGCACGCGCGGCAGCGTTGAGTCATTCGGTGGATTGGTGTAGTTAAATTTGTCGTAGTTATTGGCAATGTTGGCAAACAGGCTGCCGGTCGTCAGCAAATGATCCGTGACCCACCAGTCGGCGGTTCCCATAACGCCGATCTGGTACATATAGAAGCTTTCCGGCCCGCCAATCGACTGATTCAGCACCGGGTTAATCGAGAAATTCACGCTGGATTTATCGATGAAATACCCTTGTTCCGTTTTCTCAGGCACCACTGGCTCAACACGTTTCTGCACCTGCGGTGTTTCATGACCAAGTGGCTCGCCTTCCAGATGATGACGTAAGCTCGACACATCCGTTTCGGTCGTCACCTGCGGCATATTCAAACGCGTTTCAGTAATACGAATGGTGCGGATATTCTCCGGCAGGTCGTTCATGATGATGCGGTTGGCGCGTTCAATTCCTTCGCGGGAATCGCGGTATTTCACCTGCTCCCCCGTCACATACAAAGTCTCGCCTTTCACCTGAATATTCGGATTGGCGAAGCCCGCATTGTATTTGAGTTGCGTCAGTTGGTTGGCGACCACCGTTGGCTGCAAAATTTCGTCTTGCGGCTGCGGTTGGTATTGCGGGCGACGGCTATCGTTATAACCTGGGCGTAAATCGTTGAAGTTAGTCCGCAACGTTACGCCAAACATGAAGGTATTGCCGCGCTCATAGCTGAGATTAACGTCTGCCCAGTCGGCGACACGGTAGATAGCACCGACATTAACGTTGCTACGCTGCTCGATTTTCCCGGCAAAATCTTGCGTGTAATTATTGCCTTCATATTCCAGCTTGAGGCGCAGCGGTTGCCACGGCGTTTGGTATTCGATACCGCCGAACAATGACGCGGGGCCATGAAACATGCCGCTGAAATCAAATGAACCCGCCTGGTTGTAACTGTTGTCGCGATAGCAAAAGCTGTTGCTCACTTCGCAAAACGGGTTCTTTACGTTACCGCTCGTGCCCATGTAACCCCAGCCCAGCCCAAGGGTGAAATCGAATGGTCCCCAGGCTTTGCTCGCAACCACATATTCACTGTCGAACAGCCCGGTACCGCCCAAGTCACGGACTCCCACCGCGACTTGCGGCAAGTAATACCCCTCTTCCCAAAGACGGATTTTCATGTCGAAAGCTTTATCTTTGTAGGTCTGATCCCCCGAAAAAGCATCGACATTGCTGTACTGTTTCGTGCGCACGTCGGTATAGCGCAGCGTCGTTTCCAGCCAGGGGAAAAGCTGCACCGAAGCCGAGTAAAAGCGGTACTGATCGTTATCGCGATAATTGAGGCTAAACTCCCCTTCGCGAGCCATGCGTGCCGTGGGGGTTTGCAGCAAACCGACACCGCCGAAATCCGATTGAGACGGGCCGACAGGTGCAGGGAAGGTTTCTGCCTGGCAGGCAGAAGAAACAGCCAGAGCAAGCAGGCTGTAGAGCGTTTTTTTCTTCATCAATCCGGTCTCCGATGAGTCAGAGAGTTAAGGATTTGCTGATTCATAGCGTTGAAATCAGAATTAAAAAGTCGGTCCTTAAAACCAACAAACAGGATGCTTCCCGGTGTGAGTTCGACATGGCGGTTATTCCAGTACGCCACCGGCGCTTTTTGTGTTTTCCCGTCCGGATAAATCACCCATGCATAGCTGCGATCGGCGCCACTGAGTTTGTCGATGCCCTCCAGATATTCATCCGCACTGCGCCCCGCAACAAACGGCCTCGCGCCCGGCGTGCTCACCAACCCCATGACAGTGACCGTGGAAGGCTGCGGCCCTGCCCACAGGCTGTATTCACCATGCAAGGGAACATTGGCGCGAGGATGGACGCGAACCCAGTCGGGATCGAGGTCAACAAACTGCCGTCCGGTGACGTGAATAGCCTGCATCTGCTGGCGCAACCCATTGATTGCGGCAGCATCATCACCGTTTTCCTGTGCTGATAATTCGCTCAGTGCGGCCAGTAACTTTTGATGTTGTTGTTCTGCAATCGCCGTTGCTTGCCGCTCGCTGATGACAGCACCTGGCCACCATGTGTGAGCAACTGAAGGTTGGGAGACTAAATCTGCCAGGCGTTCGACGTGGGTGAGTTGCTGATTGCCAGGATAAACAGTGACCGTACCTGCGGCGTAGGTGGCAGCACTACTGGCCAGGCCGGATAAGCAAAGTGCGGCCCACCAAAGTGAAGCTTTTATTTTCATTGTTTTGCCGCCTTCAACAGGATCGTAGTGACAGGCCAATAATCGGGGCCAAGATATTGTGTTGACTGGCGCACCTGCCCTTCGCTGTCTATCCAGAAACGGTTATGCCAGGTTTTACCCGAGGCCGTCACTTCTTCATCGAGGACGCGAACAGGCGTGGTGCTGATAGCCACTTTCAGCGTGTCGGTGCCTTCCCAGGTGAAGGTTGAATGCGCAGTCGCCATGCGCACCTGCTGGTGTTCGGTCCAGGCCATTTGCCGTGTCCAACGGGTGCCGTCCACAATCTGGTTCACTTTTGCCAGCGGGTCGCTTGCCAGGTTTGTCACTTGCTGGAGGTTGTCGCCAAGACCTGTGGTTTTTACGATGCGTCCATTTTCCGTGACGATCATCGCCCGGTCCTGAGTGACCCACTTTTGCTGGCCATTTTCGTCATAGGCCAACACCACAAATATTTGCGGGCCGTGATTAATGCGCATGTACTGGCTGGCGTAGCGTATATTCTGGATCTCGTCATGAGTGAGCTGAATACCGTCATCACCAACAATGCTGTGCCAAAGCGACGTGCCAAGGCCTTTGGTGGAGTCAGAACAAGCCTGAAGTAATAAGCAGACAAGAAGGATTGCGAGTCGCTGCACAAGGTTTCCCTAAGATCAATAAATAACCACACCGAAGTGTGGTTAGGATTAAATCACCCTTGAAATTACCGGGTGCTGGTCGTCGTCGTGGTTGTCGTTCCAGTGTTGGAACCGTCGCCACCACCGGTTGCAGCAAGTGCGACACCCACTGCCGACCCGACAGTGCTGGCGCTGGTCGCAGTAGAACTGCCTGCGGACACAGAAGTCGCTTGTGCGCCGGCTGCTTCACCCACTGATATCGGATCTGCAATCGAAACACCTGACGCTGCCAGCGTGAATATGGCCAAAGCGCCATAAAGAACTTTCTTCATAACAATTTCCCTTCATTGAATGAATGGAGATGTGCCCAAAAGAATTTCAGGCGTTTTGGAGTATACACAACAAGGAATAATGACAGGCCGAAAGGGAAAATATGAAAGACGCTTTAAGAAAAAGGGAAATAGAATATATTCAGGCTTACTTAATTTAAATTTAATTCATTAAAAACAATAAATTAAAATACATTCAGGTGATATAGACATCCAATTAATCCGAAAATAATCCCGCTGCATCATCAGCGTATATTCATTTTTAGGATTAACCTCACGGAGGTGTATCGGGGATGTTATTCAGCAAGGGGATTAATCTTATAATGTCCTACATGAATAAGCCGACATAATGTCGGCTTATATTTAACTACGATTCCTATACCCTAAATAATTCGAGTTGCAGCCAACACCACCACAACTTGAAGTATGACCGGTATTATCCGCGCCAGGATTTGTAACGGTTAATCAGGCCGTTGGTGGAGCTATCGTGGCTATTAATCGCTTTATCATCGCCCAGCTCTGGAAGAATACGGTTCGCCAGTTGCTTACCTAATTCAACGCCCCACTGATCGAAGGTGAAGATGTTCAGAATTGCACCCTGAGTGAAGATCTTGTGCTCATAGAGCGCAATCAGTGCACCAAGGCTGAACGGAGTGATTTCACGCAGCAGGATGGAGTTGGTTGGGCGGTTGCCTTCGAAGACTTTAAACGGCACAACGTGATCCAGCGTTTTAGGGTCAAGACCCTGCGCTGCGTATTCTTGCTCAACCACTTCACGAGCTTTACCGAACGCCAGTGCTTCTGTCTGTGCAAAGAAGTTAGACAGCAGTTTAGGATGGTGATCAGAAAGCGGGTTGTGGCTGGTTGCTGGGGCGATGAAATCGCAAGGAACCATTTTGGTGCCCTGGTGAATCAGCTGGTAGAACGCGTGCTGACCGTTGGTGCCAGGCTCGCCCCAGATGATTGGGCCAGTCTGGTAATCCACAGCATTGCCGTTACGGTCAACATACTTACCGTTGGATTCCATGTTGCCCTGCTGGAAGTAAGCGGCAAAACGGTGCATATACTGGTCGTATGGCAGAATCGCTTCGGTTTCAGCACCGAAGAAATTGTTATACCAGATACCGATCAGCGCCAGCAGCACTGGTAGGTTCTGTTCTGCTGGTGTATTCGCGAAATGCTGGTCCATTGCGTGAGCACCGCTTAGCAATTCCACGAAGTTTTCGTAACCAACAGACAAGATGATGGACAAGCCAATGGCTGACCACAGGGAGTAACGGCCACCGACCCAGTCCCAGAACTCAAACATGTTGGCAGTATCAATACCGAACTCACCGACGGCTTTCGCGTTGGTAGACAGTGCAGCAAAGTGTTTCGCCACGTGCTTGTCATCGCCAGCGGTTGCCAGGAACCAGTCGCGCGCGCTGTGGGCGTTAGTCATGGTTTCTTGAGTGGTGAAGGTTTTAGACGCCACCAGGAACAGCGTGGTTTCTGGGTCAACATTCTTCAGCACTTCAGCGATATGCGTACCATCAACGTTGGACACAAAGTGCATGTTGAGGTGGTTTTTGTAAGGACGCAGCGCTTCAGTCACCATGAATGGGCCAAGGTCTGAACCGCCGATACCGATATTCACAACATCAGTGATCGCTTTGCCGGTGTAGCCTTTCCAGTTACCGCTGATAATGCTTTCAGAGAAGGTTTTCATCTTCTCAAGCACGGCGTTCACTTCCGGCATCACATCTTTGCCATCAACGATAATTGGCGTGTTGCTGCGGTTACGCAGTGCAACATGCAGAACAGCACGGTCTTCAGTACGGTTAATTTTCTCACCAGAGAACATGGACTTGATTGCGCCCTGCAAATCCGTCTCTTTCGCCAGCGCCTGCAGCTTAGACAGGGTTTCTTCCGTGATGCGGTTTTTTGAATAATCCACCAGCATTAAATCATCGAAAGTGGCGGAGAACTTAGCAAAACGGTCGGCATCCTGCGCAAAAAGCTCAGCGATAGTGACATCTTTCATTTCGTCAAAATGCGCTTGCAAAGCCTGCCATGCAGCGGTCTGCGTTGGGTTGATATTCTTCATAGCGATACCCTTTTGATTTGAGAACTGTGACTGCGGTCAATTGTATATCCACAAAACGGGATTTGTGATGATTTTTCTCCCCTTGCTCAGGGAATACCGTTTCAGATTATGTGCCAGCGAATAAATCGTCGGGCCGTTTTCCGCCCATGGAGAGCCCGTCTACACTGAGAAAAACAGTATGGCCTCGTAAACCCGGTAAGGTAAAAGTTTATGGAACTATCCGTTCCCATTTTATTGGTGATTATCACCATCAGCTCACTGGCCGCGCAATGGCTGGCGTGGGCGATTCGGCTTCCAGCCATTTTGCCTTTGTTGTTATTCGGCTTGATTCTTGGCCCGTTTACCCATGTGCTCAATCCCGACCTTCTGTTTGGCGAGCTGCTCTTTCCGATTGTTTCCTTATCGGTTGCCATTATCTTGTTCGAAGGCGCGTTGACGCTGCGTATTGATGAGATTCGTGGGCTGGGTGGGGTTGTGCGTAACCTGGTCAGTATCGGCATGTTGGCGACCTTTGCCGTCATCAGCCTCGCCTGTTGGGGTCTTCTGGGTTTAGATCCTGCGCTGGCGGCATTAGTGGGCGCAGTGACGGTTGTTACCGGCCCGACCGTTATCGCCCCACTTATGCGCGTGGTACGTCCCAATGCGGCGATTAATCAGGTATTGCGCTGGGAAGGGATTGTCATCGACCCGGTAGGCGCGATTTTCACCCTGTTGGTATTCGAATTTATTACCCTGCGCCATGACGCGGGCTCGAATTTGCACCTGCTGATAACCTTCGCGCAAACCGTCGTGGTCGGCTTAGCCTGCGGCGGGCTGTTTGGCTGGCTGCTTGGGACAGCGTTAAAGCGCGTTTGGTTTCCGGGCTATCTGCAAAACTTTGCGGTGCTGGCGGTGGTATTACTGACATTCGGCCTCTCTAACTCGCTGGCCGATGAGTCTGGGTTGTTGGCAGTGACGGTTCTGGGTATTTGGCTGGCGAATATGCGCGATGTTGACGTCAGCGATATCGTCGCTTTCAAAGAGGAGCTCTCCGCTATTCTTATCTCGGCGCTATTTATTATTCTGGCTGCGCGATTAGATATCTATGGCGTGATTGCGATGGGCTGGCCGCTGATAGCGTTGCTGCTGGTGATTCAGTTCGTCGCCCGTCCGTTATGCATTGCGATTTCAACCTTCGGTTCGACGCTAACCTGGCGGGACAAATTGCTGCTGAGCTGGATTTCTCCACGCGGTATTGTCGCTGCGGCGGTCAGTTCATTGTTCGCCCTGACATTGCAAAAAAATGGCTACGAAGGTGCGGATAAACTGGTGAGTGTGGTGTTTGCCATCATCATTGGTACTGTCGTCCTGCAAAGCCTGACCAGTGGCCCGCTTGCCCGGTGGTTGGGGGTGCAACAGCGCAAGCCCCGCGGCGTACTCATTATTGGCGCTAACACGGTGGCGCGTACGCTGGCTCATGCGCTGGTAAAACAAAATGTACCGGTGCTGCTCACCGATAACAGTTGGGAATATTATCGTCTGGCGCGCATGGAGGGATTACCGGCCTATTACGGTAACGCCTGGTCTGAACATGCAGAAAACTACCTCGATTTAAGCAATATTGCACAAGTGCTGGCACTTTCGCCCAATCGCCATCAAAACGCACTGGCGGTTTATCATTTCAGCCACATTTTCGGCAGTGAAAAAGTTTTTTCTATCCGCTCAGGTTCCGCATTAAAAGGTCGAACCAGCAACGAAAGTGCTCGTTTTCGCCGTCATGAAAAACTTTTTCCTGAAGATGTCACCTGGAGCAGTTTGAGTAGTCAGTTGGCCAAAGGTGCAACCATCAAAGCGACGCGACTAAATGAAAATTTTGGTTGGCTGGATTATTTGGAGAAAAATCGCGGCGTAGTGCCACTATTTTCACGTCTGGAAGAAGGAAAAACTACCGCGATAAATGGACGCACTCCTCCGACCTTACCCTGCACCCTGATTGCACTGGTGCAGAATGAAAACTCTGCATCTTCCAGGCGTTGACATCTGTCGCGTTACCTTTTATTTCTATACGGCTACTTGCTCACTTGTGAGTAAGCCAGAAGAGGCGCGTCGCCCAGGTATCGTGTCTGAGGAGCCAATCCGCAGACGACACAGGAGGGGGAGCGGCGCCGAGATAATGTGCGTATGGCAGCGTATGTTATCGACTACAAGGGCTGAATCCCTTGGGTTGTCACCGAAGCATTCGGCAGTTGGATGCTTATACCCGGATAGCACACACTCTGGGTAGACAAGGTGGGGCGCTTCTGGGTGTATCCGTAGTTCAGGTTTTCTTTTCTACGTCTGCCCCTTTCCCGCTCCCCCCTTGTGCCAAGGCTGAAAATTTACTGCTATTACCCCGGAATTATTCGAGCGCATCCTACAATCATGCGGCCTGAAGAATGACGGATTGGTCCCTGACACGAGGTTGTAATGTCTTACCCACAAACCGTTATCGCCAAATTTGGCGGCACCAGCGTTGCTGATTACGACGCAATGAATCGCAGCGCTGATGTTGTGCTGGCCGATGAAAACGTTCGCGTAGTGGTACTGTCCGCTTCTGCGGGTATTACCAATTTACTGGTTGCGCTGGCGCAAGGCCTGGAAGCGACGCAGCGTTTCGTTAAGCTCGATGCTATTCGCAAAATTCAATATGACATCGTCGAGCGTTTGGCGAATCCGCAGATCATCCGCGAAGAAATTGAACGCCTGCTTGAAAATATCACCACGCTTGCTGAAGCGGCATCTCTGGCGACGTCTGCTGCGTTAACTGACGAATTGGTCAGCCACGGCGAATTAATGTCGACACTGCTGTTTGTCGAGATCCTGCGTGAGCGCAAAGTCGATGCGCAATGGTTCGATATCCGTAAAATCATGCGCACCAATGACCGTTTTGGCCGTGCTGAGCCTGATGTGGCGACATTAGCAGAGCTGGCAAGCCAGCAGCTTCAACCGCGTCTGGCGCAATCCCTGGTGATCACTCAAGGTTTTATCGGAAGCGAAGCCAAAGGCCGCACCACCACGCTTGGCCGTGGCGGCAGCGACTATACTGCGGCATTGTTGGGTGAAGCGCTGAAAGCCATCCGTGTTGATATCTGGACCGACGTCCCGGGCATTTACACCACCGACCCGCGCATGGTGCCAGCAGCAAAACGTATCGACAGAATCGCGTTTGAAGAAGCCGCTGAAATGGCGACATTCGGTGCTAAAGTCCTGCACCCGGCGACATTACTGCCTGCGGTTCGTTGTGATATTCCGGTGTTTGTGGGTTCAAGCAAAGATCCAAAAGCAGGCGGAACGCTGGTCTGCAACCAAACCGACAATCCGCCATTATTCCGTGCTCTGGCCGTCCGTCGTAAACAAACGCTGGTGACACTGAACAGCTTGAGCATGCTGCATGCTCACGGTTTCCTCGCGGAAGTGTTCAATATTCTGGCGCATCACAATATTTCCGTAGACTTGATTACTACGTCCGAAGTCAGCATCGCGCTGACACTGGATACCACGGGTTCTACGTCAACGGATGAAAGCCTGCTGACTACCTCACTGCTGACTGAGCTTTCCTCGCTATGCCGTGTGGAAGTGGAAGAAAACCTCGCCCTGGTCGCGATCATCGGTAACAACCTGTCCAAAGCGTGTGGCGTGGGCAAAGAGGTCTTCGGCGTACTCGAACCATTCAACATTCGCATGATTTGCTACGGCGCATCCAGCTATAACCTGTGCTTCCTGGTACCTGGCGATGACGTTGAACAAGTGGTGCAAAAACTTCATCATAATTTGTTTGAATAAGTTTTAATCTCATGCAATGAATACCAAATGCCGGGCTCGATCCCGGCATTTTTATAACCATAAAACAACACAACACTTGCAAGGATCTCAATATGCTCGCTGTATTCACCCGGCTGTTTCCGCTGTGGGCGGTACTGCTGTCTGTACTCGCCTATTATACTCCCGGCACGTTCACCCCCATTGGCCCGTGGGTTAGCACCCTTTTGATGCTGATTATGTTTGGGATGGGCGTGCATCTCCGGATAGATGACTTTAAACGGGTGCTATCACGCCCGGCTCCTGTCGCGGCGGGGACGTTTCTGCATTATCTCATCATGCCGCTGGCAGCCTGGGTGCTGGCGAAACTGTTCCATATGCCTCCTGACCTTTCCGCTGGCATGGTGCTGGTAGGCAGCGTGGCAAGCGGTACGGCGTCAAACGTGATGATTTATCTGGCAAAAGGCGACGTGGCACTCTCGGTGACCATTTCTTCTGTTTCCACGCTGGTTGGGGTTTTTGCCACGCCATTGTTGACGCGTTTGTATGTCGATGCGGATATCAAAGTGGATGTGATGGGTATGCTTCTGAGCATCCTGCAAATCGTGGTGATTCCAATTGGCCTCGGTTTGATTGTGCACCACCTATTCCCGCGCCTTGTAAAGCGTGTAGAGCCCTATCTGCCGGCATTTTCGATGCTCTGCATTCTGGCGATTATCAGCGCTGTGGTGGCCGGTTCGGCTTCGCATATCGCATCGGTTGGGCTGATGGTCATCATTGCGGTCATTCTGCATAACGGTATTGGGTTACTGAGCGGATATTGGGGCGGGAAGCTGTTTGGTTTTGATGAGTCCACTTGTCGCACACTGGCAATCGAAGTGGGTATGCAGAACTCAGGCCTTGCTGCCACGCTCGGCAAGATCTACTTCTCTCCGTTAGCGGCACTGCCTGGCGCACTGTTCTCGGTATGGCATAACCTGTCCGGCTCGATTCTGGCGGGTTACTGGTCTGGCAAACCGATTGATGAAAACGAAGGCAAGCGTTTGAAAAAACGCCGCGCGTGATTTACCGCTGATTAAGCAAAAAGCTCGGGAAACCGGGCTTTTTGCTTTTAACTCAACAAAACATCGGCAAATCTGCCAATACAACTCAGCGTTTTTACCAACATTTTAGGGGAACTTTGCGACCAGAAGCTGATTTTTACTGAGCCGGCGAGCAGTTTGCTTTACACTGGAGGTCACTTCTTAAGAGGCCGCAACAATGTCCACATCAAGACTGACACAACAAGATATGACCGAAGCCGAGCAGCGCGAACTGAAAACGCGGCTAGACCGCGCACGCATCGCCCATGGTCGTCCCCTGACAAACTCAGAAATCAACCACGTTAAAAAAACCTATATCGACCAATTAATGGAAGCGCGTGAACAGGCGGCTAAAAAAGTTCGCCAGATCAAAAAGCAAAAAGCTGCAAAACCAGATACCTCTGCAACCTATTCCTGGTCTGCCAACAGCCATTCACGCGGAAAGCGCTAATCTAGCGCCCTTTCTTTTTACGCCCTGGCTGGGCAAAGCGTTTGCGTGAAGCAAGCTCTGCCGGGGTTTTCGCGCTGCTCTTTGGCCCCGCACTTACCGGTTTTTTTGCAACGGCGGGTTTAGCCTTTGGTTTTTTCGCAGGCTTCGCCTCTGAAGAAGAATTCTCAATCAGCTTAAACAATTCAACCAACTCATCGTCAGTTAAATCACGCCATTCACCCAGCGGCAGCCCTTTCATGCTGACGTTCATAATGCGAGTACGTTCCAGCTTCGTCACTTCATAACCAAAGTGTTCGCACATACGGCGAATCTGGCGGTTAAGGCCTTGAACCAGGGTGATGCGAAACACGAACGGCGCTTCTTTCTTCACTTTGCATTTTTTGGTTACCGTTCCCAACATCGGAACGCCTGCGCCCATGCCACGAATAAATTCGTCAGTGACCGGTTTATTGACCGTGACGACATACTCTTTTTCATGGTCGTTCCCGGCGCGCAGGATTTTATTCACCAGATCGCCATGGTTGGTGAGGAAAATCAGCCCCTGGGAATCTTTGTCTAAACGCCCAATAGGGAAAACGCGTTTGCTGTGGTTAACGAAATCGACAATGTTGTCCTTTTCGCCATCTTCGGTGGTACTCACGATACCCACAGGCTTGTTTAGCGCGATAAGAACCAGATCGTCTTCATCACGGGGTTCTATTAACTGGCCGTTGACCTTCACCACATCTCCGGCAAATACCTGATCGCCAATCGCGGCGCGTTTGCCGTTGATAAAAACATTTCCCTGTTCGATGTAACGGTCGGCGTCACGGCGGGAGCAGATACCGCTCTCGCTAATGTATTTGTTCAGACGTGTTGATGAGTTGGGCAGCATGGTTCCTCCGTAAAACCTGGAATATACCCTACCTGAGGAGCGATGCGAACAGGCAGCGCGCACTTTGTCTATTTATCTCGAGGGATCTCGCAGAGCGAAAAAATGAGGCTGGGGAACAGTAGGTGTCAGAACTGAAAGTCAAAAGTTCGGGCAACAAACACGACGTTCATTGCCCAGAGTTGTGGCTCTACTTAGGTGTCGCAGCAATCACCGCTAATTTTTTCTGGATATCTTTATCCAGATTATTCACCCAATGGTTATATGAACGGTGTATTTCACCGCCTGATGCCAGCAAATTAACGCTGCTGACATAATTAATGGAGTAATCCCTTTCGCTGTAGTTAATGCGGACAGTGACGCTGTGCTTACGAATATTTTGTGTCGCATTAATCACACCTGGACCTACCACGGACATGACCCAGTCACGCCCTTGCCCGGCATTAATAATCGCATCCTTGACCTGCTCAGTGGTCACATGTTGGGTAATAATCGTGCGTGGTGTGCGCACGGGTTCTGTACGGTCAAGTGCCGAGCATCCCGCCAATGCAGCAACACAAAGTACCCCTGCCAATAATTTTTTTAAATTCACTGTCGAATCCCTTTGGTTTTATGAAGTTAAGCGACAGGAGTATAAACGGCGTGGTGACCAACCCGAAGAAAAAACAGGCAATAAATAGCAAAGCACCTTCATTTCAGAATGTGCTTTGTTGGTTAATATTCGTCGCGTTCATCATCGTCAGGTTGCTCGAGCACACTGTACGCGACGGCGCAGAATAACGAGTTCAGACGCTTCATGTCCCCGAGCAAACCGAGGTGCAGCGAGCTGGTTTCGATACTCTGCACGTTTTGTTGATGCAGGCGATCAACGTGCGCATGTGAGAAACGACGATTCAGAATACGGAAGCGATGTTTATTACGGCGTAAACGGCGTGCGCTGTTTACATCCGCTGAGAAGAACACGGATAAGCTGAGTTTCAGGTTGCTGGTGAGTTGCTCAAGCAGAATATCCAGTTCCTTCAGGCCATCAGGCGAGAACGCCCGACGCGCGGCCAACGATTTATCTGCGACTTCACTCCCCATACGTTCGAGAATATCCGCCGCCTGCTCGAGGTTTAGCGACATCTCAATAATTTCCGCCCATCGACGCGACTCGACTTCCGCCAGCTCCTCTTTTTGCATCTGTGCCATATACAGTTTGATGGCGGTGTACAGCACATCAACATCATCAGCGAGCTTACGCAGCTCTTTTTCCTGGCGCGGTTCACCGTGCATCACCTTGCTCCAGGTTTCGAGCATTTGCTCGAGCACGTCCCCCATGCGTAAGGTCTCACGCGCTGCGTTGGATAGCCCAAGCGCCGGGGTATCGATGGCAGTAGGGTCGAGATGTTTGGGTTTCATGCGCGCATCGATTTCGGGCTCTTCGCTAATCACTTTTCGGCAGAAATTCGCCATTGGGCCGGCAAATGGCACCATCGCCAGGCAGCGAATCAGGTTGTAGAAGACGTGGAAATAGATAACCAGTTCAGAGGCAGGAAGCGGCAGTTTGTGCATTTTATCAGCGAGAATATGCACAAAGGGCAGCACAATTAAACTCCCCACCAGCTTAAATAACAGGCTGCCCAGCGCAACGCGACGAGCGGCCGCATTAGACGCGCTGTTATTAATCATGGCCAACAGACCAGAGCCAAGATTGGCACCGATGACAAGGCATAGCCCTACATCAAGCGAAATAGCGCCGGACGCGGTGAGAGTTGCGGTGAGCAATACGGCGGCAAGACTGGAGTAGCTGATAATGGCAAAAAGTGCACCAATAATGGCGTTCAGCATGATATCGCCAGTCAGCGAGGTGAAAATATCCTTTATGGCTGGAGCCATCGTGATAGGAGCCGTTGCAATAACAATCAGCTCCAGTGCCATCAGAATCAGCCCTAACCCAATGCTGACACGCCCCAGTTGCCCTGCTCTTGTTTGTTTGCGCCCCAGAAAGAAAATCACGCCAAGGAAGATGAGTAACGGTGATAGCCAGGAGAGATCAAATGTCAGAATTCGCGACATCAATGCGGTACCGACATCGGCTCCCAGCACAATCACCAAAGCAGGCGTCAGCGCCACCAAATCCTGCGCAACAAACGAAGCCACCAACATCGTGGTCGCATTACTACTTTGGACCAATGCGGTGACGCCAATACCGGCGCAGAAGGCAAACGGTTTTTTTTCAACACTGCGGCTAAGCACGTTACGGAGATTTGCGCCGTATACGCGCATGATACCGGTACGCACAATGTGCGTGCCCCATACCAGTAAAGCAATCGCAGAGAGCAGATGCAGAAGAGTTAGCACACTTTCTCCAGAGTATTGTAATTATTAGAAACGCCTTATTTTGAGAGTATATCGCGTTTGAAGGTAAGCGAATGTTATCAGGCGTAAACGTTGAGCAGAGCGGCAAATACTGAGGATCTTAATTTTCGACCGTCGGTGTCGCAGCCAGTTTGAACTCGGACAGCGCACAGCCCCCGGAGCGTACACGTAGTACGTGACGGGGGCGAGCACTGCCCAGGTTCAAAATGGCAAGTAAACCAGGTCGAGGCGGATCAGTCCGCGTCGTAGCCCAAATTCGGTGCTAACCAGCGTTCCACATCGGTCACTGACATCCCTTTGCGACGCGCATAATCTTCCACCTGATCGCGTTGAATCTGCGCTACGGCGTAGTATTTGCTGTCTGGATGGCTGAAGTACCAACCGGAAACCGACGCACCCGGCCACATGGCGTAGGATTCGGTAAGTTTCATTCCGACGACGTTTTCTACATCCAGCAGTTCCCAGATGGTCGCTTTTTCGGTGTGCTCCGGGCAGGCCGGATAGCCTGGTGCCGGGCGAATCCCCTGATAGTTTTCGCGGATAAGATCTTCGTTGCTGAGGTTTTCTGTCGGCGCGTAGCCCCAGTAAACTTTGCGCACGCGCTCATGCAGATATTCAGCAAATGCTTCGGCCAGACGGTCAGCAAGCGCCTTCACCATGATTTTGTTGTAATCATCGTGTTGTGCTTCGTAACCCTCTGCCAACGCGTCTTCTTCCATGCCACCAGTTACCGCAAATGCGCCGATGTAATCCGCTTTGCCACTGTGTTTCGGGGCTACAAAATCAGCAAGGCAGTAGTTAGCAAAACCGACTTTTTCGGTTTGCTGGCGCAAGTGGTGCGCGACAGTCTGCACACGAGTACGAGATTCATCACGATAGATTTCGATGTCATCATCGACACGGTTTGCCGGGAATAACCCTACCACGCCACGCGGCGTCAGCAGTTTCTCCGCATGGAGTTTGTCGAGCATATCGTTGGCATCTTTAAACAAGCGCTGCGCTTCTTCGCCCACCACTTCATCTTCGAGAATGCGCGGATATTTCCCGGCCAGCGACCAGGTCATAAAGAACGGCGTCCAGTCGATATAATTACGCAGCGTTTCAATACTGGCCGTGACTTCCTGCACACCGGGACGATGTGGAACGGGAGGCGTATAGTTTTCCCAGTCAAATGCCAGATCGTTTTCACGTGCGGCGGCAAGCGTAACGGGCGGAGTGCGAGGTTTTTTACGGCCATGTTGGGTGCGCACGGTGACATATTCTTTGCGGGTGCGCGCAACAAAATCGTCGTGTTGAGTCGGCGAAAGCAGTGCCGAAACCACGCCTACGGTACGCGAGGCGTTTTGCACATAAACCGTTGGGCCGCTGTAGTTCTGCTCGATTTTTACTGCCGTGTGCGCTTTAGAGGTGGTCGCCCCGCCAATCAGCAGCGGTAGCGTAAAGCCCTGGCGTTCCATCTCTTTAGCGACGTTCACCATTTCGTCCAGCGAAGGCGTAATCAGACCAGAAAGACCGATAATATCCGCTCCCACTTCGCGCGCGGTTTTCAAAATTTTCTCGGTGGGCACCATCACGCCAAGGTCTATAATTTCGTAGTTGTTACATTGCAGCACCACGCCGACGATGTTTTTGCCGATGTCGTGGACGTCGCCTTTCACCGTGGCGAGCACGATTTTGCCGTTGGTCGAGCCTTTTTCTTTGCTGGCTTCAATGTACGGTTCGAGATACGCCACCGCTTGTTTCATGACGCGGGCTGATTTCACTACTTGCGGAAGGAACATCTTCCCTTCGCCAAACAGGTCGCCAACCACGTTCATGCCGTCCATCAACGGGCCTTCAATGACCTGAATCGGGCGTTCAGATTGCTGGCGTGCTTCTTCCGTATCAAGTTCAATAAACTCGGTGATACCTTTCACCAGCGAATATTCGAGGCGTTTTTTTACATCCCAACTGCGCCATTCGGCTTGCTGGGCATTCGCGCCGTCATCGCTTTTGCTACCCCGATATTTTTCTGCCAGATCCAGCAAACGCTCAGTGCTGTCGTCGCGACGGTTCAAAATCACGTCTTCAACGGCATCACGTAGTTCATCAGAAAGATCGTCGTAAATGGCCAGTTGCCCGGCGTTGACGATACCCATGTCCATACCGTTACGGATGGCGTAATACAGGAACACGGCGTGAATCGCTTCGCGCACCGGATCGTTACCCCGGAAGGAGAACGACACGTTCGACACGCCGCCGGAAATCATCGCATGAGGCAGTTCGCGTTTGATGTCTTCGCACGCGCCGATAAAGTCCTGGGCGTAGTTGTTGTGTTCTTCGATACCCGTTGCGACGGCAAAGATATTCGGGTCGAAAATAATATCTTCCGGCGGGAAGCCGACTTCTTCAGTCAGAATTTTGTAGGCGCGGCGGCAGATTTCAATTTTGCGCTCGCGGGTGTCAGCCTGCCCGACTTCGTCAAACGCCATCACCACCATGGCGGCACCGTAG
Source organism: Buttiauxella sp. A111 (assembly GCF_014189855.1). GTDB lineage: Bacteria > Pseudomonadota > Gammaproteobacteria > Enterobacterales > Enterobacteriaceae > Buttiauxella > Buttiauxella selenatireducens. The sequence goes on along the minus strand of NZ_BJFN01000006.1, from coordinate 8,824 downwards.
CGACGTACCAGTTTTGCGTGATGAATAAACGGCTCAACCCCCTCTTTCATGGAAATTGAGTTCACGATGCCTTTACCCTGAATACACTTCAGGCCTTTTTCGATGACGTCCCATTTCGAGGAATCAATCATGATCGGGACGCGGGCGATATCCGGTTCACCGGCAATCAGATTCAGGAAACGTACCATCGCCGCTTCGGCGTCGAGCATCCCTTCATCCATGTTGATGTCGATGATTTGCGCACCGCTTTCAACCTGCTGAAGTGCCACTTCCAGTGCTTCGTTGTATTTTTCTTCTTTAATCAGACGCTTAAATTTGGCGGAACCGGTGACGTTAGTACGTTCACCGACGTTAACAAACAGGCTATCCGCACCAATGTTCAGCGGCTCAAGGCCCGCTAAACGACAGGCAACCGGCAGCTCTGGCAGTTTACGCGGTGCAACGCCTTCAACCGCTTTGCTCATTGCAGCTATGTGGGCTGGAGTTGTGCCACAACAGCCACCGATGATGTTCAGGAAACCGGCCTGCGCCCACTCGCCAATCTGACGCGCCATTTCGTCCGCGTCGAGATCGTATTCACCAAAGGCATTTGGCAGCCCGGCGTTCGGGTGCGCGGTGACATAGCATTCTGCAATACGCGAAAGTTCTGCGACGTACTGGCGCAGCTCGTCTGGCCCCAGCGCACAGTTCAGGCCAAAGGTCAGCGCATCCGCATGGCGTAGTGAGTTGTAGAAGGCTTCGGTGGTTTGCCCGGACAACGTGCGGCCTGATGCGTCGGTAATGGTGCCGGAGATCATGATTGGCAGATCCACACCCAACGCTTCAAATTCAGTTTTAACAGCAAAAATAGCCGCTTTGGCGTTCAACGTATCGAACACCGTTTCAATCATTATCAGGTCTGCCCCGCCTTCCACCAACGCACGGGTGGATTCACGGTAAGCATCCACCAGCTGATCAAAGGTGACGTTACGAAACGCGGGGTCGTTGACGTCCGGAGAAATAGACGCTGTACGGTTGGTTGGTCCGAGAACACCGGCCACATAGCGTGGTTTTTCAGGCGTGCGAGCTGTCCATTCGTCGGCGCAGGCGCGGGCCAGTTTGGCAGCTTCGTAGTTAATTTCTGCCGACAGGGATTCCATTTGGTAATCCGCCATCGCGATGGTCGTTGAGTTGAAGGTGTTGGTTTCGACGATGTCGGCACCGGCTTCAAAGTAGGCGTAGTGAATCGCGGCAATGATTTCCGGTTTGCTTAGCACCAGCAAGTCATTGTTCCCTTTCAGGTCACACGGCCAGTCCGCAAAGCGTTCACCTCGGAAATCGCTCTCGTCAAGACGGTAGCTCTGGATCATGGTTCCCATACCACCATCCAGTACCAAAATGCGTTGTTGCAACTGCTGATGCAGTTTTTCTAAATTATTGTTCACTCTAACTCCCACCTGTTTACCCAAGCCTGTCAGCCTAACAAGTCATACTGTCATAAGTTGTAATAGTCGCAAAGGAATGGAACATGAGACATGTTCACCTGACTGCTCCGATGAGTCCGATGCAGGTTGCATTATCATCAAATAAAACGAAAATGATTTCCACGATACGAAAACAGGAGTCAGTCATGGTCGCTGCCGTTCCCGCCAAACGTGGAAAAAAACCGCGCGCTGCTACAGTGGCCGCACCACAGCCCACCGGGCAGGTTCAGTCGCTTACTCGCGGTCTGAAACTACTTGAATGGATTGCAGAATCGCATGGGAGCGTTGCGCTCACGGAGCTTGCACAGCAGGCTGGCTTACCAAACTCCACAACGCATCGTCTGTTGACCACCATGCAGCAGCTTGGCTTTGTTCGCCAGATTGGTGATTTAGGGCACTGGACGATTGGGGCGCACGCGTTCGTCGTCGGCAGTAGCTTCCTGCAAAGCCGTAATCTGCTGGCGATTGTGCATCCGATGCTGCGCAAGCTGATGGAAGACTCCGGCGAAACGGTGAATCTGGCGGTGCTGGATCATAGCGATCACCAGGCGATTATTATCGACCAAGTACAGTGTGCCCAACTGATGCGTATGTCCGCCCCGATTGGCGGCAAACTGCCCATGCATGCGTCGGGCGCAGGAAAGGTATTTCTCGCCAATCTGAGCGACGATCAAGTTGCGACTTTGCTGCATCGCAAAGGGCTGCACAGTTACACCCCAGCGACCCTCACTTCTCCGCTGCATCTGAAAGAAGATTTAGCGCAAACCCGCAAACGTGGTTATTCGTTTGATGATGAAGAACATGCGCTGGGCCTGCGTTGTGTCGCCGCGTGTATATACGACGAGCATCATGAAGCCTTTGCCGCGATTTCGATTTCCGGTCCAATTTCACGTGTGACGGATGACCGCGTTACTGAGTTAGGCGCGTTAGTCATCAAAGCGGCAAAAGAGATTACTCAGGCATACGGCGGCGGGCGCTAACCCGCCATTATCTGGATATTTCCTCTAAATAATTCAAGTCGTAGGTAGGCGGCAAGTGCAGCCAACACCCCTACGACTTGAAGAATGACGAGGAAAAACGCTGGCAGAAGCGCTGGCGTTTGCGATAGGCAAACACATCTTCTACGTGTCCGTTACGGATACGCTCCTGCAACGCACGCCAATAATCTGCGCGAAACAGGTCACTGTGCATCTCATCAAAAAGCTGACGAATTCGTGGATCGGCACATAAATAGTGACGAAACTCTTCCGGGAAAACATCGCCCGTCGCCACGCTGTACCACGGCTCAGCGGAGAGTTCGTCTTCCGGGTAACGCGGTGGCGGTACGTTACGAAAGTTCACTTCCGTCATGTAGCAAATTTCATCGTAATCATAGAACACGACGCGGCCATGCCGGGTGACACCAAAGTTTTTAAATAGCATGTCACCGGGGAAAATATTCGCCGCCGCTAGCTGGCGGATGGCGTTACCATATTCCTCAACGGCGTCGCGCAGTTGCTGCCCCTCTGCCTGTTCCAGCCACAAATTCAACGGCACCATTCTGCGTTCAATATAGAGATGGCTGATGGCAATACGGTCGCCCAGATCGGTTAATTTTTCCGGAACCTCCTGGCACAACAGCTCCAGCAGCGGTTGGCTAATCTGATGTTTTGATAGCACAAAGTTTTCAAACTCTTGCGTATCGGCCATGCGACCCACGCGATCGTGCTCCTTAACCAGCTGATAGCATTCTCGCACGCGCTCGGCCGTCACCTCTTTTTGTGGCGCAAACTTGTCTTTAATGACCTTAAAGACCCGGTCAAAACCCGGAAGCGTGAACACCAGCATCACCATGCCACGGATACCTGGCGCCTCAATAAACTGTTCGTCAGTGGCCGAGATATAGGTCAAATACTCTCGATAGCTTTCGGTCTTACCGTGTTTCTGGCAGCCAATCGCCATGTACAGTTCGGCGGTCGTTTTTCCCGGTAATAACTCTCGTAGCCATTCAACCAAAGCGGCGGGCTGCGGGGCATAAACCATGAAATACGAACGCGCAAAGCCGAAGACAATACTCGCCTCGGAGGTGCTGGTCAGGCAGGTATCAATCACCAAAAACCCATCATCTGTGCGATGAATCGGAAGCAAGAACGGCACTTTACCGGTCGGTAAGACCAGCTTGCCTACCAGCCAGGCAGCTTTATTGCGATAAAAGAGTTCGTTGGCAATGTCGAGGGAAGCATGTTGTAAAACATCCTCGCCAAAGGTTTCTGTCAGATGTGCAATGATGTAACCCGCATCCCGCGCTAAATCTTGCCATGGCAGGCGTAAGGGCAAGTCTCTGAGCAACGTGCGTAAAAGAGGTTGCCATCCTAAAGCTGGGGTAAATGTTTTTGACAGCGGACGAGGGATCTCACGAAAGCGTTTTTCATCCTGGGAACTGAAGATAAAAAGCCGCTCGGGAGATAACGAGCGGTGATCGAAGAGGCGACAATAAACGGAATTGAAAAAGCTTTCTGCAATTTCAAAACGGGGGTAGTCGGGCAACAACTGCGTGTACTGCGCTTTGACGCGCAATAAAAACTCGTCGTCAGTATTCTGGCCCCCCGTGATACAGCGCAATTGCTCAACCACCAGGCCAACGTGGTGATCATAAAGATGGATGCGGCTTTTCATCGCCCGCTGAACCGCATGCCAGTCTGCTTGCTCAAAGCGCTGCTGCGCTCCGGCAGTTATCTCCAGAAAGCGGCCGTACTGCGCATCAAAGCCTTGCAAGATAGTGTGTGCAATTAGCCACTCAAGCCTGGGTGTCATGGGCTTCTCCGTCATGATTTCCCCTCACCCTAACCCTCTCCCAAGGGAGAGGGAACTGGACTGGTTTTCTCCTTCTCCCATTGGGAGAAGGTCGGGATGAGGGTGGTTTTAAAACTGCTCTTCTTCCGTTGAGCCGGTCAGTGCGGTAACGGAAGAAGCTCCACCCTGAATAATCGTCGTCACGCGGTCGAAATAGCCAGTCCCCACTTCCTGCTGATGGGAAACGAAAGTGTAGCCTTCAGGCGCAGCGGCAAACTCCGGCTGTTGCACTTTCTCAACGTAATGCCTCATTCCCTCACCTTGTGCGTAGGCATGAGCCAGGTCGAACATGTTGAACCACATGCTATGGATGCCCGCCAGCGTAATAAACTGGTACTTGTAGCCCATCGCTGAAAGCTCCTCCTGGAACGAAGCAATGGTTTTATCATCCAGGTTTTTCTTCCAGTTAAACGATGGGGAACAGTTGTAAGCCAGCAGTTTTCCAGGGAAACGAGCGTGAATGGCATCAGCAAAACGACGGGCCTGCTCAAGGTCAGGTTTCGACGTCTCACACCACACCAAATCAGCGTAAGGTGCGTAAGCAAGACCACGACTAATTGCCTGTTCGATACCTGCACGGGTACGGTAGAACCCTTCTTGCGTGCGTTCGCCAGTGATGAATTCGCGATCGTATTCATCACAATCAGACGTGATGAGATCAGCCGCATCAGCGTCAGTACGAGCAATCACAAGCGTTGGCACGCCCATAACATCAGCAGCAAGACGCGCAGCGACTAATTTCTGAATGGCTTCCTGAGTCGGCACCAGTACTTTGCCACCCATGTGCCCACACTTTTTCACCGAGGCCAGTTGGTCTTCAAAGTGAACGGCCGCGGCACCGGCCTGTATCATCGATTTCATTAGCTCGAATGCGTTCAGTACGCCACCAAAACCCGCTTCAGCATCGGCAACAATCGGCAGGTAATAATCAACATAACGCGGATCGCCTTGCTCAATGTTCGATGCCCACTGGATTTGATCGGCGCGACGGAAGGTGTTGTTGATCCGATCTACCACTGCTGGAACGGAGTTCGCTGGATACAGCGATTGATCCGGGTACATGCTGGAGGCCAGGTTGGCATCTGCCGCAACCTGCCATCCTGAAAGATAAATGGCTTCTATGCCCGCTTTCGCCTGCTGTAAAGCCTGCCCACCCGTTAACGCGCCGAGGCTATTGATATAACCTTTTTTCGATTCACCGTGCAGTAAGCGCCACATTCTGGCCGCACCGTTTTGCGCCAGGGTACATTCTGGATTCACCGAGCCGCGCAGCTTGATGACGTCTTCTGCGCTATACGGGCGCTTAATACCTTCCCAACGTGGTTGCGTCCAATCTTGTTGTAATTGTTGGATTTGTTGAGTGCGTGAGGTTTTCATTGCAGGTGCTCCATATTTTTATTTAGGTAAGGTTCAGGCAAGCAGGCGGTAGCCCGGCAGTGTCAGGAAGTCGATTAACGTATCGGAAGTGGTGATTTGCTCCATCAGTCGAGCCGCTTCATCAAAGCGCCCCTGGCTGAAACGCTTGTCCCCTAACTCCTCCTGAATAACGAACATCTCTTCGGCCAGCATTTGGCGGAACAGCGCCTTAGTGACCGTCTCGCCGTTACTCAACGTTTTTTCATGGTGGATCCACTGCCAGATTGAGGTGCGTGAGATTTCTGCAGTGGCGGCATCTTCCATCAAGCCATAAATTGGCACGCAACCATTGCCAGAAATCCAGGCTTCGATGTATTGCACTGCAACGCGGATATTGGCGCGCATCCCTGTTTCTGTACGCTCGCCAGGACAAGGTTCCAGCAGTTGTGCTGCGGTGATCGGCGCATCTTCTTCACGCAAAATCTGCAGTTGGTTTTTATCGTCGCCCAACACTTTGCTAAAGACTTCCATCACCGTGTCGGCGAGACCGGGGTGCGCAATCCATGTGCCATCGTGGCCATTAGTCGCTTCCATTTGCTTATCGGCTTTCACTTTATTGAGTACCCAGTCGTTACGCTGGCTATCTTTGCTAGGAATGAACGCCGCCATGCCCCCCATGGCGAAAGCACCACGGCGATGACAGGTTTTAATCAGCAAACGCGAATATGCATTCAGGAATGGTTTGTCCATGGTGACAGATTGACGATCTGGCAAGACGCGATCCGGATGATTCTTCAGCGTCTTGATGTAGCTGAAGATGTAATCCCAGCGCCCGCAATTCAGGCCGACGATGTGATCGCGCAGCGCATGCAGGATCTCATCCATCTGGAATACCGCAGGGAGCGTTTCAATCAGCAGCGTCGCTTTAATGGTGCCACGTGGTAAGGAGAAATGATCTTCGGTAAAGCTGAACACTTCGCTCCACCAGGCCGCTTCCTGCCAGGATTGCGTTTTTGGCAGGTAGAAATACGGGCCACTCCCTTTTGCCAGCAGAGCATCCACGTTGTGGAAAAAGTAGAGCGCGAAATCAAACAGGCTGCCAGGAATAGGTTCATCACGCCAGATGACATGCTTTTCCGGTAAATGCAGCCCGCGCACGCGGCAGACTAATACAGCCGGATCAGGCTTCAACTGGTAGATTTTCCCAGCTTCGTTGGTCCAGCTGATCGTCCCACGGATAGCATCGCGCAGGTTGATTTGCCCGTCGATAACCTTGTTCCAGCTCGGCGCCAGGGAGTCTTCAAAGTCTGCCATGAACACTTTGACGTTAGCATTCAGCGCGTTAATCACCATTTTGCGCTCGACTGGCCCGGTAATCTCAACACGGCGGTCGAGGAGATCGGCAGGAATTCCGCGGATAGTCCATTCAGATTCACGAATGGAACTGGTTTCCGAAATGAAATCTGGAAGTTTGCCTGCATCAATCTCAGCCTGCTGAACGGTGCGTGCCGCCAGCAGCTTATTACGCTGCGGTGTAAAGCGGGTGACGAGCTCACTGAGAAACTCTACTGCATCAGGCGTCAGGATCTGCCGCTCTGCTTCACCAAACGGCTGGCTAAAGGCCAACTCTTCGCTAACTGTCTGTTGTGTCATTGGATATTCCCCTCGTCTTATCCCGTCGGTAATGCCAAATATAACTGGTCCGTCCAGCGTCCTGTTTTCACTCAACAGGATTAAGACTACTTCATGATTTTTTAAAATCAAAAACAATTTCCATTTTTGAAATGAAAATCATTTATCGCATTGATATATATGAGATTAAAATTTATTCAGGTAAAGAATGCGTTTTTAGAAAATAAAAAAGGCACCCGTAGGTGCCTTGATCTTAGAGCTGGCGGGATGCTGAAACGCTTAGTCGAGCGTTGGGTTCATATGGCGCAGATCGAACGGAGTGATCTGGTAGACATAGTAATTCAACCAATTGGTGAAGAGTAAATTCCCGTGGCTACGCCATGTAGCATGGGGTTTTTTCTGCGGATCGTTATTAGGGAAATAGTTATACGGCACATCAGGGTTCAGCCCCGCTTCAACGTCACGGAAATATTCACCTGAAAGAGTATGCGCATCATATTCTGGATGGCCCGTAACAAAGGCAATACGCTTGTCTTTGCTGCCAAATAAGTACGCATCACCCTCTTCTGATTCAGCCAAAATTTCAAGATCGGTGTAATCCCGAATCAATGATGCGGGGAAATCGGCATAGCGTGAGTGTGGTGCCAGGAAGGTATCATCGAAACCGCGGGTTAACAGTGCGTGCGGATAAGTGAGGTTATGCGCATAAACACCAGACAGCTTCTCTTTACGCGTTTGTTTAGGGATGCCATAGAGAATATTGAGCGCAGCCTGCACGGCCCAACAGACAAAGAGCGTTGAGGTAACGTGATCTTTTGCCCAGTGAAGCACTTGTTCTATCTGCGGCCAGTAGGCGACATCGTTAAATTCAACCAGGCCAAGTGGAGCACCGGTGACGATCAGCCCATCAAAATTTTCATCCTGAATATCGTCGAAATTACAGTAGAAATTATTGAGGTGCTCTGTCGGTGTATTACGAGATTCACGGGAATCGATGCGCAATAGCTGGACGTCAACTTGCAGAGGAGAATTAGATAGCAGACGCAAAAACTGGTTTTCGGTCTCAATCTTTTTCGGCATCAGATTAAGTATAAGTACCTTTAGCGGACGGATCTCCTGGTTGCTGGCACGCGATGATGTCATGACAAAGACATTCTCATCCCGCAGGAAATTGACGGCTGGTAACTCATCCTGTACCCGAATTGGCATAAAATTACATCCTCACAGCATACGTTTAAACGTTTAGACATCCAGATAGCTGAAGATAACGCGACCTTTGTCAAATGTCGAGTATTCATAAGATAGTTGAAAATGTTTCACTTAAGAACGAATTTTTGATTCAGTGAATTACGCTGGGTAATAGCATAATTTATAGAGGATTATCATGAGGATGCAGAGTTGAATTTCATAAATCGCAGACAGCAAAAAGCCCTGTACGTCAGTACAGGGCTTTCCACTTATTTGGAGCCTGGCAGTTCCCTACTCTCGCATGGGGAGACCCCACACTACCATCGGCGCTACGGCGTTTCACTTCTGAGTTC
>NZ_BJFN01000005.1 GCF_014189855.1 Buttiauxella sp. A111 | reverse complement strand
TCGCAGCAACAACCAGGATAGCGCCGTCCATCTGAGCAGCACCGGTGATCATGTTTTTAACGTAGTCGGCGTGCCCTGGGCAGTCAACGTGCGCATAGTGGCGAGTCGGGGTGTCATATTCAACGTGAGAAGTGTTGATGGTGATACCACGAGCTTTTTCTTCTGGTGCGTTATCGATCTGGTCGAATGCACGAGCAGAACCACCGTAGGTTTTCGCCAGAACGGTAGTGATTGCTGCAGTCAGAGTGGTTTTACCATGGTCAACGTGACCGATAGTACCGACGTTGACGTGCGGTTTTGTACGTTCAAATTTTTCTTTAGACACGGCTATATTCCTTACTGTTGCGCTCCCCCCTCAAGGAGAGAGCGCGGGATCAATGTTTTATAAACCCTGGGTTTATTTACCGCGGGCTTCAATTACGGCCTGAGCAACGTTGTTAGGCGCATCATCATACTTCAGGAATTCCATGGAGTAAGATGCACGACCTTTGGTCAGGGAGCGCAATTGAGTTGCGTACCCGAACATTTCAGACAACGGAACTTCAGCGTGAATCTGAACGCCAGTAGCGTTAGATTCCTGACCTTTCAGCTGACCACGACGACGGCTAAGGTCACCGATAACGTCACCAGTGTTCTCTTCTGGAGTTTCAACTTCAACCTTCATGATAGGCTCAAGCAGAACTGGTTTAGCTTTCTTAAAGCCATCTTTGAAGGCAATAGAAGCGGCCAGTTTAAACGCCAGTTCGGAGGAGTCAACGTCGTGGTAAGAACCGAAGTGCAGACGCACGCCGAGATCTACTACTGGGTAACCCGCCAGAGGACCAGACTTCAGCTGCTCCTGGATGCCTTTATCAACAGCAGGGATGTATTCCGTTGGGATCACACCACCTTTGATGTCGTTGATGAACTCGTAGCCTTTCGGATTCGAACCCGGCTCCAGTGGGTACATGTCGATAACAACATGACCGTACTGACCACGACCACCAGACTGCTTAGCGTGTTTACCTTCAATATCGGTAACTTTCGCGCGAATCGCTTCACGGTAAGCAACCTGAGGTTTACCAACGTTAGCTTCAACGTTGAATTCACGCTTCATACGGTCAACGATGATGTCGAGGTGAAGCTCACCCATACCTGCGATGATGGTCTGGTTAGTTTCTTCATCAGTCCATACGCGGAATGATGGATCTTCTTTAGCCAGACGGCCCAGAGCCAGACCCATTTTTTCCTGGTCAGCTTTGGTTTTTGGTTCTACTGCGATGGAGATTACCGGTTCAGGGAATTCCATGCGCTCAAGAATGATCACGTTATCTTGGTCACACAGGGTGTCACCAGTGGTCACTTCTTTCAGACCAATCGCTGCAGCGATATCGCCCGCGCGAACTTCTTTGATCTCTTCACGCTTGTTGGCGTGCATCTGTACGATACGGCCCAGACGTTCACGCGCTGATTTCACCGGGTTGAACACGGTGTCGCCAGAGTTAACAACGCCAGAGTAAACGCGGAAGAAGGTCAGGTTACCAACAAACGGGTCGGTAGCGATTTTGAACGCCAGAGCAGCAAACGGCTCGTTGTCGTCAGAGTGACGAACAGCCGGAGTGTCTTTACCGTCGTCCAGCATACCGTTAATCGCGGTAACGTCAGTCGGAGCTGGCAGATATTCAACAACCGCATCCAGCATCGCCTGAACACCTTTGTTCTTAAATGCAGAACCACAGGTTACCAGGATAATTTCGTTGTTCAGAACGCGCTTACGCAGAGAAGTTTTGATCTCTTCTTCAGTCAGCTCTTCGCCACCAAAGAATTTATCCATCAGCTCGTCAGAACCTTCAGCAGCGGCTTCAACCAGTTTCTGGCGCCATTCTTCTGCCAGTTCCTGCATATCAGCTGGGATCTCTTCGTATTCGAAGGTCACGCCCTGATCAGCTTCGTTCCAGTTGATTGCTTTCATTTTCACCAGGTCAACAACACCAGTGAATTTCTCTTCCGCGCCGATAGCCAGTTGCAGAGGCACCGGAGTTGCGCCCAGACGTTTTTCAATCTGATCAACAACTTTCAGGAAGTTAGCACCCATACGGTCCATTTTGTTAACGAACGCGATACGTGGAACTTTATATTTGTTTGCCTGACGCCATACGGTCTCAGACTGTGGCTGAACACCACCAACAGCACAGTAAACCATTACCGCACCATCAAGAACACGCATTGAACGTTCAACTTCGATGGTGAAGTCAACGTGCCCTGGGGTGTCAATGATGTTGATGTGGTGTGGTTCGAACTGTTTGGCCATACCTGACCAGAAACAGGTGGTCGCAGCAGACGTGATGGTAATACCACGTTCCTGCTCCTGCTCCATCCAGTCCATGGTGGCTGCGCCATCATGAACTTCACCGATTTTGTGGTTTACACCGGTGTAGAACAGAACACGTTCGGTAGTAGTAGTTTTACCGGCGTCGATGTGAGCACTGATACCAATGTTACGGTAACGCTCAATGGGTGTTTTACGAGCCATTTGATTCCTCTATATCCTAGGACGTTCATTTAAGTAACCCAAAGCGGGCAGCTCACATGAAGCGCCCGCTTGGTGACTAACACTACGAAGGGATTACCAACGGTAGTGAGCGAACGCCTTGTTGGCTTCAGCCATACGGTGAACGTCTTCACGTTTCTTAACTGCAGTACCTTTGTTCTCTGCAGCATCAGAAAGTTCGTTCGCCAGGCGAAGAGCCATGGATTTATCACCGCGTTTACGAGCAGCTTCTACGATCCAACGCATTGCCAGAGCATTACGACGAACCGGACGTACTTCTACTGGAACCTGATAAGTAGAACCACCAACACGGCGGGACTTAACTTCGACAGTCGGACGAACGTTGTCCAGAGCGACTTCGAAAGCTTCCAGTTCGTTTTTACCAGAACGCTGAGCCAGGGTCTCCAGCGCGGTATAGACGATAGATTCTGCAGTAGATTTCTTACCATCTACCATCAGAATGTTTACAAATTTGGCCAGCAACTCTGATCCGAACTTAGGATCTGGAAGAATTTTACGTTGACCAATGACGCGACGACGTGGCATGGGAATACTCCGTTGTTAATTCAGGGTTGTCCAAAACTCTATTGAGTTTGACATTTATTTAAAACGTTTGGCCTTACTTAACGGAAACCATTAAGCCTTAGGACGCTTCACGCCATACTTGGAACGAGATTGCTTACGGTCTTTAACGCCGGAGCAGTCAAGTGCACCACGAACGGTGTGGTAACGAACACCTGGCAAGTCTTTTACACGACCACCACGGATCAGGATCACGGAGTGTTCCTGCAGGTTGTGACCTTCACCACCGATGTAGGAGGTAACTTCAAAACCGTTAGTCAAACGCACACGGCATACTTTACGCAGTGCGGAGTTTGGTTTCTTAGGAGTGGTAGTATATACACGAGTACATACGCCACGTTTCTGCGGGCAGGCTTCCAGCGCAGGCACGTTGCTTTTTGCAACTTTGCGAGCGCGTGGTTTGCGTACCAGCTGATTTACTGTTGCCATTAAATAGCTCCTGGTTTTAGCTTTTGCTTCGTAAACACGTAATAAAACGGCCTCATATAATATGAGGACGCAGAATTTTAGGGCTGAGCCGAAAAGGTGTCAAGAAATATACAACAATCCTGGATTTTACCAGGTAATCTGCTGTTCGTGTTTAACTGTCAATCTGACGAAATCAGTATAGCTGACCTGGCCTACACTGGTCGAAATTTGAGCGATTAAGCCGCGTGCCTCGATATCTTCCTGCAGAGCATAAATAGAAATGGGGGCGGCGAGCAGCAAATCAAGGGCCTTCGTCCCACTGAGGGCGACAATAACTGCATCCTGGATCAATAACAACTCATCGCCATGTTTCACGCAGCGCAGCATCGATTCCAGATCGGTTTGAAAAGGTGAGTGTTGTAAAATATGCAGCATGTAGCCTCAGAAGGTTAATACGACATCAAACTTATGTAGCATTTCGCCCAGTGCATCCGGTTCAAGAGGTTGTACATCTAGAATCCACGCACTGTCTATTGGTAATCCCCGCTCCCGGACAGAGGCCGCACAGAGATAACACTGGTCAATGTCATATAACGGCAGTACGCGAAATGTTGCGATGTAATCACGGCCGAGAATGAGACCAGGCCGTTGTCCTGGGAGCAGTTGCAATACACCGTCACCAACGAAAAACACACCGACATCTTCAGTTAACGCCGATGTCGCCAGTAAGGCATCTAGCCCTTCCCGACCGGCAGCACTCCCATGAGGGGCTGATTTAAATACAAATGCGACACGCTTCATCAGAATTGCACCGTTCTATCGCAAGTCAGCGTAGCTTGTGCCAGCGCTCCCAGACCACTGAGAATAAAACCTGGCTGCAAGTTATGGCTCGGTAAACCGAGCTGAGTGGCTTGCTCTTCGTCCGTCACACCGCGACGCAGTGCTGCTGCTACACAGATATGCAACTCAACGCCATGCTGCTGATGCAATTGCTGCCACGCCTGTACGACATTGAATTCGTCACTCGCAGGCGACGTCAAAACGTTTGCGTTGTGGACACCCTCACGGTAGAAAAACACGCTTTCTAACGTATGGCCTTGCATGATGACGGCCTGGGAAAACTGCAATGCGCTACTCGCCTGCTGCGTGCCATAGGCCGGACCTGTCACCAGGATGGCAAAACGCATTACTTATCCTGCCCCTGGAAATCACCGTTTTTGAATTGACGGATGTAGAGATAAACAGTGTGCTTAGAAATATTCAGACGGTCAGCAACCTGGTTGATAGCATCTTTGATATCAAAAATGCCTTTCTCGTAGAGGTTAAGCACAATCTGTCGATTCTTAGCATTATTAGACACATTGCGGTCGGCATTCACTTCTTCGATTGTGAATTCCAAAGCCTGCATGACCAGATCTTCTACGGATGAAGCAAAGTTTACGGACGAAGCAACCTCCGGCGTTTCCGGCGGAATGAACGTCGACATAATTTGCGAGAACGGTACGTCCAGATTGATGTTGATACACAGCAGGCCGATGACGCGTTCATCACGATTGCGGATGGCGATAGTTTCTGACTTCATCAGAACACCACTTTTAGCACGTGTAAAATAGCATTTGGAAACGCTACTGTCCGCGCCAGTCATATCATGCAGCATACGCAAGGCGAGATCGGTGATTGGCGAGCCAATTTTACGCCCGGTATGTTCACCATTTGCGATCCGGATAGCGGAACATTTTAAATCTTGCAGCGAGTGCAACACAATTTCACAATGAGAACCAATCAGCATCGCTAACCCGTCCACGACCGCTTCGTAGGATTTCAATATTTCAAAGTCGGTTTGTTCAAATGGACGTTGGTCCAGTAAGTCGAGCTCACTGGTTTCATTGGTTAAAAGCGAATTGGACATTTAAAGATACCACCCTCTACAGAGAGCCTGTCGCGCTTAAATGGTGTCAGGGCAGACTCATACTCAGTTGTTGCGCAGCCTGCTAAGGTAATACAGCGTCAGATGCGCTTTCCAGCTTTTATTATATCCTGCCTCAAATAAAAAACCGCCGCCCTGGGGGCGGCGGTTAATAATGCCTTATTTGCTCTTAGCTGCTTCAGCTTCTGGAGCTGGAGCGGCATCTGGTTTCGCGTCTGCTTTAGGTGCTGGTTTGATATCCAGCAGCTCAACGTCAAATACCAGTGTGGAGTTAGCAGGGATCCCCGGAACGCCAGTTTTGCCATAAGCCAGTTCTGGTGGAATAACCAGTTTGATTTTCCCGCCTTTCTTCAGGTTCTTCAGACCTTCAGTCCAGCCAGGGATAACACCGTCAAGACGGAAAGAGAGTGGCTCACCACGGGTGTAAGAGTTATCAAACTCTTTACCGTCGATAAGTGTACCTTTGTAATTCACAACAACAGTGTCGCTGTCGGTCGGTGCTTCACCTGTACCGGCTTTGTCGATTTTGTACATCAAGCCAGTAGCCGAGGTTTTAACACCCTTCTCTTTTGCGAAAGCATCACGGAAGGCTTTGCCTTTATCCGCGTTTTCTTTAGCGTCTTTTTCCATTTTCGCTTGAGCGGAAGATTTCACGCGAGCTTCGAAAGCTTGCAGAGTCTGCTCGATTTCCTGGTCGGATAATTTGCTTTTGTCAGCAAATGCGTCCTGAACACCAGCGATAAGCTGATTTTTATCCAGCGTAATCCCTAGTTTTTCTTGTTCTTTCAGAGAGTTTTCCATGTAACGGCCCAGCGAAGCACCTAATGCATACGCAGATTTCTGGTCGTCATTTTTAAATGCCGCGTTGCTTGCAGCTGGCGCGGTAGGTGCAGCAGCATCTTTTGCTGCAGCGGCTGGAGCAGCGAACGCAGGAGCGCTCAGGGCAACGGCCATCGTGGTCGCCAGTAGCGTTACTTTAAACAGTGATTTCATCCATTTCTCCAGGGCCGGGGCCTCAAACCCCAAGGTTATTATCAACTAAGAGATGTACTATAACGTCGTGGAAGAAATCTACACAATCTCTCCGCGTCTTATCGAGACAAATTCAGACTCTTTTTGTTTAAAGAAGTTTCGTCCAGAGCAAAACTGCGCTGTAACGTGTGGAATTTTTCAGTAGAATCGCCGGAAATTGTCCATCCGCAGAGCAGGAGAGATTAGCCATGCAACAAAAATCGACCGAACAACGGCTGGAAGAACTTGAGAGTCGTCTCGCTTTCCAGGAGATTACGATAGAAGAGTTAAATCAGACGGTAACGGCTCACGAATTAGAAATGGTCAAACTGCGCGAGCATTTCCGATTGCTGGTTGAAAAGTTAAAAGCCAGCCAACCGTCAATGGTTGCCTCAGAATCAGAAGAAACCCCGCCGCCGCATTACTAGCAGCACAAAAAAGGCGTGTCAGTGACACGCCTTTTTTTATCTCGAACGGATTAGTGGCAACCGCAGCCGCCATTGCCGCCACAACCGCCTTTACCGTGTTCGTGATCATGGTCGTGACCGTGACCACCACAGCAACCACCTTCGTGGTCATGGTCGTGGTGATGATCGTGCTCACCGTGAACGTGGCCATGAGCCAGCTCTTCAGCGGTAGCTTCACGAATAGCGATAACTTCAACGTTGAAGCTCAGGTTCTGACCTGCCAGCATGTGGTTGCCATCGACAACAACGTGCTCATCTTCAACAGCGGTAATTTCAACTGGCACTGGACCCTGGTCGGTATCAGCCATGAAGCGCATACCCACTTCCAGCTCATCAACGCCCATGAACACATCTTTAGGAACGCGCTGAACCAGATTCTCGTCGTATTGACCGTAAGCGTCATTTGCGCCAACGTTCACGTCGAAACGATCACCCACTACGTGGCCTTCCAGCGCAGTTTCCAGGCCTGAAATCAGGGAGCCGTGACCATGCAGATAGTCCAGCGGCGCACTCACCGGAGACTCATCAACCAACACACCGTCTTCTGTACGTACCTGGTAAGCCAGGCTGACCACCAGGTCTTTTGCTACTTTCATGATATCTCCTGAGCGAGCATGGGAAAAAAAACTGGCGCCGATTGTAGCGGAATTTAGCGCCGGTGTACCCCTAAGCTTAAAAAAAGCTGGCGCACCTCGCTAGTCTGGATGAAAAATCCCAATGACTTGCTCTTGTTTGCGAGCATGGTCCTGCGGTTGCTTATCCGCCTCACGCATTTGGTGTCCACACTTAACACACTCAACTATATCGACATTATTCTCACGCCACATCGCGAGAGAATCCCGCGTCTGACATTCGGGGCAAACAGCCCCGGCAATAAATCGTTTACGCACCGGCATTGGCTTCACCTTAATTATTCAAAATCATCCCAACCATCGAACTGGCGACGCTCTTGCTGCATCTCGCGTTCGAAAATTTCTTCCAGTTCACGACGCGCTTCACGCACCCTGGAAATTTGTGCGTTATCGGTATGAATGGGCATTAATTCACGCAGCATACTCATATCCAACCGCCTGAAGTGGAGTTGTGCACGATGCGCTTGATGCGGATGCATACCCAACGTCATCAGGGCCTTACGCCCAAGCTCCAGCGCACTGGAGAAGGTTTCACGTGAAAATTGGGTCACTCCAGCTTGCAACAATTCATGAGCTTCTACACGCCCCCGGGCTCGCGCCAGTATCGCCAGATGTGGAAAGTGTTGTTGACACAAGTGAACCACTTTCATGGTGTCTTCCGGCTCATTACAGGTAATCACAATCGATTTTGCCGTTTCTGCACCCGCCGATCGCAGCAACTCCAGTTCTGTTGCATCACCGTAATAAACCTTATAGCCGTATTTGCGCATCAGGCTTACAGAGCTGATATCCCTCTCGAGTACCGTGATGCGCATCTTGTTTGCCATTAGCAAACGGCCAATGACCTGCCCAAAACGCCCAAAGCCAACAATAATGACTTGTGGCTGATCGTCTTCCACATAAGGTTTTTCATCCGTTTCGTCATCAGCAACATTAAATCGCCGCGCAAGAATGGCATCGACACCTTTCATCAGCAGCGGTGTCGTCATCATAGAAAGCGTGACGGTCACCAGTAACAGCGGCATTTGGTCGCCACTAAATAGCTTTTGCGATGAAGCCGTTGAGAAAAGTACGAAAGCAAACTCCCCTCCCTGGCTTAACACACCTGAAAACTGCAAACGCTCCGAGCTGCGCAAACCGAAAAACCACGACAGGCCGTACAGCACACTGGCTTTAACGGCCACCAATACCATGACGCCTAACACGACCCAGAAAAGATGGGTGTAGAGCACGCCAAGGTTTAACGCCATGCCAACGGAAATAAAGAACAATCCCAGTAATAGTCCTTTAAATGGATCGATAGCGATTTCCAGCTCGTGCCGGTATTCGCTTTCGGCCAACAATACGCCGGCGATAAACGTACCCAGCGCCATTGAAAAGCCGAGCGCATCCATGAATAACGCCGAGCCCAGCACCAACAAAAGTGCTGCGGCGGTAAAGACTTCACGCACACCAGAACCCGCAATAAACCGGAAAACCGGTTTTAGCAGATACCGACCACCAATCAACATTCCTGCAAAGGCCAACACTTTGAAGCCGATTTTTATCCAGTCGGGGCTGTCATCACCATTTCCGGCCAGCAGCGGCACCAATGCAATCGCAGGAATGACAGCTAAATCCTGGAACAGCAACACTGAGAAACCAAGCTGGCCGGCTTCATTGCGATTCATTCCTTTGTCACGCATCAGTTGTAGCGCCATTGCGGTGGATGACATCGCTAAACCTATGCCGCCTATCACCGCCGCCTGCCAGGAAAACTTCGTTAACATCAGCAACCCTGCCAGTACAACGGCACTGAGCAGCACCTGCGCGGCACCGACACCAAAAATAGAACGTCGAAGTTGCCAAAGTTTGGATGGGTTCAACTCCAGACCGATGATAAACATCAGGAAGACAACGCCCAATTCAGAGAAGTGAAGAATTTCATCCACATCACTGATAAAACCTAACCCCCATGGGCCAATGGCTATACCCGCCAATAAATAGCCCAGCACCGCGCCAATCCCTAAACGGGCCGCAATCGGCACAGCAACTACCGCGGCAAACAAAAACAGGACGCCAGCCAACAATAAGTCTGAACCTTCCATTAGCGACCTCCCGGAAGTAACGGCGAAGCCAGCCACTCGCCATAGGCCTTCGCGTGGCTGGCAAGTTCTTGCGGAGTCTGCCGACGAGCCCAATAAACGATGATGGGATTCATCCAGTGCATACGACACATTGCAGCTGTGAGCTCAAACGGGCGCAAAATATCGGTCAGTGGAAACCGATTAAAACCGTCATGCCGATACGCACCTTCAGGCTCGCCGGTGGTAATCACACTGCGCCAATACTTTCCCTCCAGAGCATTACCTCCAATACCGCTGGCAAAGCCACGGCTCAACACACGGTCCAGCCACTCTTTGAGTAACGCCGGGCAGCTATAGGTATAAAGAGGATGTTGGAAGACGATGACATCATGCTCTCGCAGCAATGCCTGCTCATGATAGATATCGATAAAAAAGTCAGGATAGTGAGCGTAAAGGTCATGCACAGTGACATTAGCAAGCTTCTGCGCCGCCTGGAGTAAGACGCGGTTTGCGACCGAGTCTTGTGACTCCGGATGGGCATATAGCAGCAAAACTTTCGGCGGCTGCAACATCATTACCCTCCAGGGCGTCGTCATAGTCGTTATTTTGGGCTACCATGCAGCCCGACGCGAAGGCAGAAGCTTCACGTTACCTAAATATAATGACAATTTAACATACTCTGAACATACGGCGCTTTATGATTGTTTTCTCCTCGTTACAAATTCGTCGCGGTACCCGCGTTCTGCTGGATAATGCCACCGCTACCATCAATCCGGGCCAAAAAGTGGGCCTGGTGGGTAAAAACGGCTGCGGAAAATCCACGCTGCTGGCGCTGCTGAAGAACGAGATCAGCGCCGATGGCGGAAGTATGACTTACCCTGGAAACTGGGCTTTAGCCTGGGTCAATCAGGAAACTCCTGCGCTGGCAATGCCCGCCATTGAGTATGTTATTGATGGCGACCGTGAATTCCGCCAGCTTGAAGCTGAACTGGCAAAAGCCAATGAGCGTAATGACGGCCATGCTATCGCGCTGGTTCACGGTAAACTGGATGCGGTTGACGCCTGGACGATTCGCTCACGTGCCTCCAGTTTGTTGCACGGCTTAGGCTTCAGCAATGAGCAGCTCGAACGTCCGGTCAGTGATTTTTCGGGTGGCTGGCGCATGCGTCTGAACCTGGCTCAAGCACTTATTTGCCGTTCAGATTTGCTGTTGCTCGATGAACCGACCAACCACCTGGATTTAGACGCCGTTATTTGGCTTGAGCGCTGGCTGAAAAGTTACCAGGGGACGTTGATTCTTATTTCCCATGACCGTGACTTCCTTGACCCTGTCGTGGGGAAAATTATTCATATCGAGCAAGAATCGATGTTTGAATACACCGGTAACTACTCGTCGTTTGAAGGCCAACGCGCCACTCGACTGGCTCAACAGCAGTCGATGTACGAAAGCCAGCAAGAGCGCGTCTCGCACCTGCAAAGTTTTATCGACCGTTTCAAAGCCAAAGCCAGCAAAGCGAAGCAAGCGCAAAGCCGTGTGAAAATGCTCGAACGCATGGAATTGATTGCCCCGGCACACGTAGATAACCCGTTCCATTTCAGTTTCCGTGCCCCAGAAAGCTTGCCAAACCCGCTGCTGCGCATGGAAAAAGTCAGCGCTGGCTATGGCGACCGCGTGATCCTTGATTCCATCAAGCTTAATCTGGTTCCTGGTTCCCGCATCGGCCTGCTGGGTCGTAACGGTGCCGGTAAATCCACCCTTATCAAATTGTTAGCGGAAGAAATTCAACCACTGCAGGGCGATATTGGTCTGGCCAAAGGCATCAAGCTGGGATACTTCGCACAGCACCAGCTTGAATATTTACGTGCTGACGAATCTCCGCTGCAACATCTGGCACGTATCGCGCCAAAAGAATTAGAACAACAACTTCGCGATTACCTGGGCGGCTTTGGATTCCGGGGCGATAAAGTGACCGAGCAGACCGCACGTTTCTCCGGCGGTGAAAAAGCGCGTCTGGTATTGGCACTGGTTGTCTGGCAGCGCCCGAACTTGCTGCTGCTCGATGAACCAACAAACCACCTTGATCTCGACATGCGTCAGGCACTGACTGAAGCGTTGATTGATTTCGAAGGCGCATTAGTCGTGGTTTCGCACGACCGTCACTTACTGCGTTCGACGACCGACGATCTCTATTTAGTCCACGACGGGAAAGTCGAAGCGTTCGACGGCGATCTTGAAGACTATCAGCAATGGCTGGTTGATCTGCAAAAACAGGAAAACCAACCGCAAGACTCGGCAAAAGATAACGTCAACAGTGCGCAAGCGCGTAAAGATCAAAAACGCCGGGAAGCAGAGTTACGCACGCAAACCCAACCGCTACGCAAGCAAATTACCAAGCTTGAAAAGCAGATGGAAAAGCTAAATGTGCAACTTGCAGAGGTCGAAGAGAAGCTGGCTGACAGCGCCATTTACGACCAAAGTCGTAAAGCGGAAATGACGGAATGCCTGCAAACTCAGGTTAAGGTAAAAGCGGCTCTGGAAGAGTGTGAAATGGAATGGCTGGATGCGCATGACCAGTTAGAACAGATGATGCAGGTCGAATGACAGTCTGGCCTCACCCAATGTGAGGCCAGATGACTCAATGCCAGATAAGCAGCACACACGCCGCAGTCAGCAAACCCATAAAGATATTAAAGATTGCCCAGGCGCGGCGGCTACGAAGTAACGTGCCAATCATGCTGCCAAACGCAATCCAGATGATACCTGCAACGATGTTAACCAGCGCAATACCGATGCTGATTAGCACCACAGAGTGCAGATACTGAGAACCGGCAAGGCTAAAACTTGCCACTGCGCCTAACGCCATCAGCCACGCTTTCGGGTTGATAAGCTGCAACAAACCACCCTGCCAGAATGGAATCGGTGACGGAGGTGGCGCATCGGTTTCCAGTTTTTCATATGTCGCTGTGCCGATTTTCCATGCAAGCCACAATAGGTAAGCACTCCCGGCAATTTTCAGGATAAGGTGCAACGCTGGATATAAAAGGATTAAGCTACCGACGCCAAAGGCCACCAGCAACAAGATGCACTGCATCCCCAGCATGATGCCTATCATCAAAGGTACGGTACGCATAAAGCCGTAGTTGGCGCCGGAAGAAGTCAGCAACATATTGTTTGGGCCGGGTGTAATCGCCGCGACCCAAAGAAAACCAAGCATAGAGAAGAAAAACGTTTCCATGAAATGGGTGTTCCACACCCGGTAAAGTTAATGAGCAAGCTAAATGAAACTAACAGTGTGATATGGCCACGACAAGTCCCGCAGTATTGAATTTTAATCACGTAGACGATGAACAATTTCGTCCGTTAAAGGGTGTCAGTAATCCGCACCTGCAAACTATGCTCCCTCGCTTAATTCGCCGCCGCCTCAATTTCAAACCTCACTGGCAGCGTCTGGATATGCCGGATGGGGATTTTGTCGATCTTGCCTGGAGCGAAGACCCGCGACAGGCAACGCATAAACCACGGTTAGTCGTTTTTCATGGTCTTGAAGGGAGCCTGCACAGCCCGTATGCGCATGGATTAATTGATGCCGCACGTAAGCAAGGCTGGCTCGGTGTAGTGATGCATTTTCGGGGTTGCAGCGGCGTACCGAATCGCAAGGAACGAATCTATCACTCCGGTGAAACCGAAGATGGAAGCTACTTCCTCAACTGGCTCAGTACACGTTACGGCAACGCACCAACGGCGGCTGTCGGGTTTTCACTTGGTGGAAATATGCTTGCCTGCTTAATGGCAAAACAAGGTGCTCATTGCACACTACAGGCCGGTGTTGTGGTTTCTGCCCCACTCATGCTTGAGCATTGCAGCAAACATATCGAAACAGGATTTTCGCGCGTTTATCAACATTACTTGTTGAATCTATTGAAGAAAAATGCGGCACGCAAACTGAGAAGCTATCCGGGGACTCTCCCTGTCGATATGCGTCAGCTCAAAGGTATGCGCCGTCTGCGCGAGTTTGACGATTTGATTACCTCAAAGATTCACGGTTTCGCCGATGCTATCGACTATTACCGCCAGTGCAGCGCCATGCCACTATTGCCACAAATCAAAACGCCTACGCTTATCATCCACGCCAAAGATGACCCGTTTATGGATCACCATGTGATCCCTGATAAAGCGATATTGCCCGACAACATTGAGTACCAACTGACGCGTTACGGCGGCCATGTTGGGTTTGTGGGTGGCACACTGCGTCGCCCGGAAATGTGGCTTGAACAGCGTATCCCACAGTGGCTGTCTAAATTTTTGGAAAAATCACTATGATGATTCCCTGGCAAGATCTCCCTCCCGAAACGCTTGATAATCTGATTGAATCCTTTGTATTACGCGAAGGTACAGATTATGGTGAACAAGAGCGCTCACTAGAGCAAAAGGTGGCCGATGTTAAGCGCCAACTGCAAAGTGGAGAGGCCGTATTGGTTTGGTCAGAACTCCATGAAACGGTGAATATCATGGCCCGTGGGCAATTTCGCGGCTAAATATTAATCTTCTATACTGCATAATGCCCCTCACCCCAACCCTCTCCCAAAGGAGAGGGAGAAAAACAAACCAGGCCCGCTCCAGTTCCCTCTTCGGGATAGGGAGAAGAACATGCTCAATCCAGTTCCCTCTCCTGGGGGAGAGAGGGTTAGGGTGAGGGCCAAACCCAGCTAAACCCACTTGTGATTACCCAGGGAGTTGTTGCCTTATGTCAGCCAAACATCCGGTTATTGCCGTAACAGGTTCCAGCGGCGCGGGAACGACCACCACCAGCCTTGCCTTTCGCAAAATATTTCAGCAACTCAATCTTCGCGCAGCCGAAGTCGAAGGTGACAGTTTCCACCGTTTCACTCGCCCTGAAATGGATATGGCTATCCGTAAAGCTCGCGATTTGGGTCGCCATATCAGCTACTTTGGCCCGGAAGCGAATGACTTCGGCTTACTTGAGCAAACGTTTCTGGAGTACGGAAATACCGGGCAAGGTAAATCACGCAAGTATCTGCATACCTATGATGAAGCGGTACCCTGGAACCAAATTCCGGGTACGTTTACTCCGTGGCAATCGCTGCCGGAACCGACTGATGTCTTGTTCTATGAAGGTTTGCACGGAGGAGTTGTCACCCCGCATCATGATGTGGCGAATGCCGTCGACTTGTTGGTTGGCGTAGTGCCGATTGTGAACCTGGAATGGATACAAAAACTGGTGCGGGACACCAGCGAACGCGGGCACTCCAGAGAAGCGGTGATGGACTCAGTCGTACGCTCGATGGACGATTACATCAATTACATCACGCCGCAATTTTCCCGTACCCATATCAACTTCCAGCGCGTGCCTACCGTTGATACGTCGAACCCATTTGCGGCACGTGGTATTCCGTCACTGGATGAAAGCTTCGTGGTGATTCATTTTCGTGGGCTGGATAACATTGACTACCCGTACCTGCTCGCCATGCTGCAAGGCTCATTCATTTCCCACATCAATACATTAGTGGTGCCGGGTGGCAAGATGGGACTGGCAATGGAATTGATTATGGCGCCGCTAGTTAAACGGCTGGCAGAAGGTCGACACATCAATCAGGGCGGATAGTTACCGCCCTGCTGACACACATTAGCCTTCAATCACTTCATAGCTATGAGTAATGTTCACAGCTTTTTCCAGCATCAGAGCAACAGAACAATACTTTTCAGCAGATAAATCCACCGCACGGGAAACCGCGTTATCTTTCAGTTCTTTGCCTGTCACGATGAAATGCAGGTTAATGGTGGTAAAAAGACGAGGGGCTTCTTCACGGCGCTCAGAGGTCAGTTTTACTTCGCAATCCGTCACGTTGTAGCGACCTTTTTGCAAAATAGAAACCACATCGATTGCACTGCAGCCCCCCGCAGCCATCAGAACCATCTCCATCGGACTTGGGGCTTTATCGCCAGAATTACCATCCATCAAAATCTGGTGTCCTGAAGCGGACTCCCCAAGGAAGGTTAACCCTTCAACCCACTTCACTCGTGCCTGCATGTTACTTCTCCAGTTGAAAAAAACCCTTTCAGAGTACGCGGATGCAGCAAAACTGGCAACGGAAGGCGACCTGCGTCATGCTGAAACGAGACAATAGGAGACACTTGTCAAAAGCTATGCTAAAACAATCCAGATGCTACATCGATACATTGACGTAATGCATGTATGCAGAGGACGTCACTAATTACAGGCAGCAAGAATGACTTGCATGCCATCTCCCCAAGGTGGGGAATATTCTAATACTTGCAACGCCAGACAGGATGTTTAGCGTCTTGTCGTTGGTAGCTAGTTATAAACAGAGGATAACCGCGCATGGTGCTTGGCAAACCGCAAACAGACCCGACTCTCGAATGGTTCTTGTCCCATTGCCATATTCATAAGTATCCATCGAAGAGCACACTGATTCACCAAGGTGAAAAAGCTGAGACGCTGTATTACATCGTCAAGGGCTCTGTGGCTGTTCTGATTAAAGATGAAGAGGGCAAGGAAATGATCCTCTCCTATCTGAATCAGGGCGATTTTATTGGTGAGTTAGGGCTGTTCGAAGAAGGCCAGGAACGTAGTGCATGGGTTCGTGCTAAATCTGCCTGTGAAGTGGCTGAAATTTCCTATAAAAAATTCCGCCAGCTGATTCAGGTCAACCCAGACATTCTGATGCGCCTGTCTTCCCAGATGGCTCGTCGTCTGCAAGTGACATCTGAGAAGGTCGGTAACCTGGCATTCCTGGATGTGACTGGTCGTATCGCACAGACACTGCTGAACCTGGCGAAACAACCTGATGCAATGACCCACCCAGACGGTATGCAGATTAAAATTACCCGTCAGGAAATCGGTCAGATCGTAGGTTGCTCTCGTGAAACCGTTGGTCGTATCTTGAAAATGCTGGAAGATCAAAACCTGATCTCCGCTCACGGTAAAACGATCGTCGTTTACGGCACTCGTTAATCTCCGTTCTCAAAAAAGGCGTGTCGCTCAGGTAACACGCCTTTTTTGTATCTAAATTTTGTATCCGAGTCATTGGGGTTGCAACAAAACAGCAAATAAGTTCTCCTGATGAACTTGCAAATAAGTGATGATTCAGCCCTTGCATGGGCCTCTCCCCATTGGGGTTACTGCCAGTAGCATTCAATCTGCACCCGGCAGATTTATCGAGTGAGTAACTGCAGCTAACGCCGCTGCAGCTTCAAGTAAGAAGGAAATATGTGGCGCCGACTGATCTACCATCCAGAAGTTAACTACGCTTTGCGGCAAACGCTGGTGCTGTGCCTTCCTGTAGGAGTAGGTTTACTGCTCGGAAATTTGCAGTTAGGGCTGCTGTTCTCGTTAGTGCCCGCCTGTTGCAACATTGCCGGTCTGGATACACCTCATAAACGCTTCTTCAAACGCCTGATTGTTGGCGGCACTCTTTTCGCTGTCAGCAGTTTAATCATGCAGCTTTTGCTGCTGTACACCTCCGTTCCATTACCCGTTATTCTCATGGTGATGGCGCTCATGCTTGGCGTTACCGCAGAAATCAGCGCCCTGCATGCTCGGTTGCTTCCTGCCTCGTTGATTGCTGCCATCTTTACACTCAGCATGGCCGGCAATATGCCTATCTGGAAGCCGATGGTGCTGTATGTCTCTGGCACGATTTGGTACGGGGTATTTAACTGGCTTTGGTTCTGGATGTGGCGCGAGCAGCCGTTGCGCGAATCGTTAAGCCTGCTCTATCGCCAATTAGCGGATTACTGTGAAGCCAAATACAGCATGCTAACTCAGCATACCGATCCCGAAACATCACTCCCACCGCTCCTGGCTCGCCAGCAAAAAGCCGTCGACTTGATTACCAACTGCTACCAACAACTGCATATGCTATCGGCGAACCAGCAAAACGGTTACAAGCATTTGTTACGCTCCTTTCAAATCGCGTTAGACCTACAAGAGCACATTTCCGTCAGTTTGCATCAACCTGCCGAGGTGCAAAAACTTGTCGCGCAAAGTCATGCGGAAGCCGTTATTCGCTGGAATGCGCAGACCATTGCGGCCCGTTTACGCGTTCTGGCCGATGACATTCTTTACCATCGTTACCCGCAGCGTTTTACGATGGAAAAGCAAATTGAAGCCCTCGAGAAAATCGCCCGGCAGAATCCGGATAACCCGGTCGGACAGTTTTGCCATTATCACTTCAGCCGTATCGCGCGTGTATTACGCAGCCAACGCCCACTGTACGTCCGTGATTTAATGGAAGACCGGCAACGCCGTTTGCCACTGTGGGCAGCGCTGAAAAGCTATTTATCGTTGAAATCAGCGGCCCTGCGCAACGCCGCCCGGTTAGGCGTGATGTTAACCATCGCCAGTATTTTTGGCGCATTCTTACATCTGCCAAAACCCTACTGGATTTTAATGACGGTGATGTTTGTAACGCAAAATGGCTACGGCGCCACTCGGGTACGCATTCTGCACCGTTCGGCAGGTACCATTGCTGGCCTGGCCATTGCGGGTTTCGCCCTGCACTTTCACTTCCCACAAGACATTGCGTTGGCCGCGATGCTGGTCATTACCCTCGTCAGCTATTTGATTATTCGTCAAAGCTATGGCTGGGCGACAATTGGTTTCACCGTGACGGCGGTATATACCCTGCAACTGCTAACGCTTAGCGCGGAGCAATATATTGTTCCGCGTTTGATAGATACCCTGCTGGGTTGTTTGATTGCCTTCGGTGGCATGGTATGGCTTTGGCCGCAATGGCAAAGTGGGTTGCTGCGCCAGAACGCCCACGACGCACTGGAAACAGACCAAGAGGCCATTCGTCTTATCCTGAGTAACGACCCTGAACCCACGCCTTTGGCCTGGGAGCGTATGAAGGTCAATCAGGCCCATAATGCACTGTTTAACTCGCTGAACCAGGCGATGCAGGAGCCCGGTTTCAACTCGCATTATCTGGCAGATATGAAACTGTGGGTGACGCACAGCCAGTTTATCGTCGAGCACATCAATGCCATGACGACTCTGGCACGCGAGCACAACATGCTGACCCCGGATTTAGCCCAGCATTATTTGCAGTCATGTGAAATTGCGCTGCAACGATGCCAACAGCGGTTGCAGTACGATGGGCCGGGAGAGACTAACGACGCGAACATTCTCGACCCACTGGAAGGGCTTCCGAGTGGGCCGCTGAGCACAATGGAACAACATTTACAGCGGATTTTGGGTCACCTCAGCACAATGCACACCATTTCGTCGGTTGCATGGCGCCAGCGCCCCCATCATGGTATCTGGCTGAACCGTTTACGTCGGCCTGAGAGTAAGTAAACCTACGTCATCCGCCGTTTTTCCGGATGACGCGGGCGTTTACACGACCTGAGATACGATTTTCTCGACCGCTTTAGCAAAGCGCGCCATACCTTCATCAATATCAGCCTTTTCAACGATTAAAGCTGGTGCAAAGCGCATGACATCAGGCCCGGCATTCAAAACCATCACGCCTTCCTGAGCGGCCGCATGAAGGAATTCACGTGCACGGCCTTTGTATTGCGGTTTCAGCTCCGCACCAATCAACAAACCCATGCCGCGAATATCGCTGAACACATCAAACTGCTCATCAATCTGCTTTAAATGCTTCGCGAACTGCTGACGTTTTTCAGTGACGCCCTTCAACACCTCAGGCGTATTGATGATATCAAACGCTGCACCTGCAACAGCACACGCCAGCGGATTTCCACCGTAGGTAGAACCGTGTGTACCAACATGGAATGCCGAGGCTATTTCTTGCGTCGTCAGCATGACGCTCACAGGGAATCCGCCACCAAGCGCTTTAGCACTGGTCAAAATGTCCGGAGTCACGCCGTAATGCATATACGCAAACAGTTCGCCGATACGCCCCATGCCACACTGCACTTCATCGAAAACTAACAGGGCTTTGTGTTCATCGCACAGTTCGCGTAAGCCTTGCAGGAATTCTGGCGTCGCCGCCGTGACGCCGCCCTCTCCTTGAATCGGCTCAACCACCACCGCACAGGTGTGATCGTCCATTACGGCTTTTACCGCATGTAAATCGTTAAACGGTACATGGATAATATCGGCGGGTTTCGGCCCAAAACCATCGGAATATTTTGGCTGCCCACCGACAGAAACGGTAAACAAAGATCGACCATGGAAAGCGTTATGGAAGGCAATAATTTTGGTTTTGTACGGACTATGGCGTGTGGACGCGTAATAACGAGCCAGTTTAAATGCGGTTTCATTTGCTTCGGTGCCAGAGTTCATAAAGAGCACGCGTTCAGCAAATGTGGCAGCAATCAGCTTACGTCCGAGGCGCAGAGCAGGTTCGTTGGTGAACACATTACTGGTATGCCATAGCGTTTCGCCCTGGCTTTTTAACGCTTCAACTAATGCCGGATGGCAGTGCCCCAACGCCGTAACTGCGATCCCACCCGCGAAATCAACATACTCTTTTCCTTGTTGATCCCAGATACGGCTCCCCAGGCCTTTTACCGGGATAAACTCTGCCGGTGCATAAATCGGCAAAATGACTTCATCGAAAGTTGCCCGGGTAATTGCTGATTGTTCAGTTGCCATTTATTGCCCATCCCTTTTTACGCATCAAACGCCATGGAAGACACATGAAAATATAATCATGGAATATGCATAAAAAATCATTTAGTGGCAATAAAAAATCAATACTTCAGGAAATTGGCTAACAGTTGATGTCCCTGCTCGCTGAGAATGCTTTCCGGGTGAAACTGCACGCCTTCCAGCTTCAGCTCGCGATGACGAATACCCATAATCTCTTGCTTATCGGTCCAGGCCGTCACGTCAAAACACTCTGGTAGCGTTGGCGGGTCGATGACTAAAGAGTGGTAACGCGTCACGGTCAGAGGATTGTTCAGACCGTTAAATACACCAGTATTGTTATGCGAAATCGCGGAGGTTTTACCGTGCATCACTTTTTGGGCGCGGACAATCGTCGCACCAAATGCCTGGGCAATAGCCTGATGACCAAGGCAAACGCCGAGGATGGGTAGCTTTCCGGCGAAGTGGGTAATCGCCGCGAGGGAAATGCCCGCTTCAGAAGGTGTACAAGGTCCTGGGGAGATAACCAGTTTTTCTGGTGCCAACGCGCTGATTTCTGAAAGGGTCAGCTCATCGTTACGTTTCACCATGACTTCCGCGCCCAATTCGCAAAAGTACTGATAAAGGTTCCATGTGAATGAGTCGTAATTGTCGATAAGCAGTAGCATCGCGGCTCCCGGGTAAAAATGAACCGCGCTATTCTATTCGCTTTCCCGCGCTTCACTCACGACTTTAGTGAAAATCTCGCTGAGCTGGGTTAAATCTCCCAACGCACCAGCCTGATTTGCAGCTTGCCATTCGTCAGGATCAACGTCACTCCAGTCCAACAGATATCCGGCATGAATCGCCAGTTGCTCAAAGAACACACGTTGCGCGCGCCCACTCCCCACAAAGAACGGGTGAAGAACGTTAATCTCACAGTAGTAATGTGCCAGACGATTAACAAACTCGTTTCTGGCAAGCCCCGTCAGATAATGTTCGTCTTCCATCTCCTGCAGCAGATCGTTGCCTTCATTTTCGATGTATTCGAAATGGCAAAAACGTGTCTCGCCCTTGGAAATATCCACATCACGTAGGTCGCCTGCCCAATCGAAGACATCCTGAAAAAGTTGCTGATGGATGGCACACAACCACGGCAATCCGCGATGCAGCGGACCAAGTTCAATCGTGTCTGCGCGTAGTGCGATAGCCTCATCTTGCGCATGAGGTTCAAGAACATCCAGCCGATTACTGGCCTGAAATGAACGGCTTCGCTGTTGTTGCCAAAGGCGGGACTTTTGCTTGTCGGTCAGTTTCTTTGCCATGGTGCCTCCCTAACATGACCCTTTATTGCCACAAGTATAAGCAGCAATCGTTGGAAGTGCTGGAAGGAGGAGATTGCGCAGGTAGAGATTACCCGCGCAGGTATTATTTACGGCAGGACTTTTGCGGAAAGGATAACGACAGGTTTTGACGGAACATTTTGGTATGGACCCACATCATGCGTCTGCACTTGAGAGATCTTATCGGCAACGTCCATCCCTTTCACAACTTTACCAAATACTGCATAACCAAAGTCGCGCTGCCCGTGGTCAAGGAAAGCATTGTCAGCCACGTTGATGAAGAACTGGCTGGTAGCACTGTCTTTATCTGCGGTACGCGCCATAGAAATGGTGCCGCGGGTATTACGCAGCCCGTTATCGGCTTCGTTTTTAATCGGTGGATTCGGCTGCTTTTGATTCATATCTTCAGTAAAGCCGCCACCCTGAAGCATGAAGCCTGGGATCACACGATGGAAAATGGTGTTGTTATAGAAGCCGCTGTTCACATAGTCCACGAAGTTTTTCGCAGAAACGGGGGCTTTTTGGCTATTTAACTCAAGCTCAATTTCACCCGCTGAAGTTGTCAGCAGGACGTGTGGGTCACCTTTAGCAGCTAGCGCAGCAGGAGATAGCGCGGTAAGAGCAAACACGGTTGCTACGGCCGCCAGAGTCGATTTGAGCATGAATAATTCCTTACGAAGGCAGTGAATGAAGCAAGTTGCTAGATTGTAAAGAGGCACTCAACTATGCGCCAGCCATTTACGGTTTTTTACTTTCACACAAATCAATAAGTTAAATGAACGAATAAACATACGACGCATTTCAATGTGATTCATATCACTTAAAATGCATGTAATTACAGCAAATGATTCATAAAATGTATGAATAGGTCACATTTTTGACTAAAATCCATCCTTCTCGAGTGCTGTCAAAGCACTTTACATTTTTATACCCCTAAATAATTCAAGTTACTTCAAGGCGGCAAGCCCGCGAGTCCCCAAGAGCTTACTTGAGTAAGTGACTGGAGTGAGTGGGAGCAGCCAACGCATAAGCAGCTTGAAGTATGACGGGGATATTCACAGGCTTGTCATGACTAACAGCAACCGTATTAAGCTCACATGGATCAGCTTCTTCTCCTACGCCCTGACTGGCGCGTTGGTGATCGTCACCGGGATGGTGATGGGCAATATTGCCGAATACTTCCACGTTCCCGTTTCCAGCATGAGTAATACCTTTACCTTCCTGAATGCGGGCATTTTGATTTCTATCTTCCTGAACGCCTGGTTAATGGAAATCGTGCCACTCAAAACTCAACTTCGCTTTGGTTTCATCCTGATGGTTCTGGCCGTTGCTGGGCTTATCTTTGGCGACAACCTGACCATTTTCTCAGTGGCGATGTTTGTTCTTGGTCTGGTCAGCGGTATCACCATGTCGATTGGTACCTTCCTGATAACCCATATGTACGAAGGCCGTCAGCGGGGATCACGTCTGTTATTTACCGACTCCTTCTTTAGTATGGCGGGGATGATTTTCCCAATGGTGGCTGCGATTCTTCTGGCACGCAGCATCAACTGGTATTGGGTCTATGTCTGTATCGGCCTGGTTTACGTTGCGATTTTTATTCTGACAATTGGTTGTGATTTCCCGGCATTAGGTAAACACGCTGCGCAAACCGAGAAAGTCGTCGAGAAAGAAAAATGGGGCGTTGGCGTGTTGTTCCTGTCCATTGCTGCGCTGTGCTACATCCTTGGTCAACTGGGCTTCATCTCCTGGGTTCCGGAATACGCCAAAAGCCTGGGCATGAATCTGAATGATGCGGGTCAGTTAGTTAGCGATTTCTGGATGTCTTATATGTTTGGTATGTGGGCATTTAGCTTTATTTTGCGCTTCTTCGATCTACAACGCATTCTGACTGTGCTTGCGGGTGCTGCCACAGTGCTGATGTATCTGTTCAACACAAGCGAACCTGCGCATCTGGCGTGGTTTATACTGGCTCTGGGCTTCTTCTCCAGCGCGATTTACACCTCGGTCATTACGCTGGGTTCTTTGCAGACCAAAGTGGCTTCGCCAAAACTGGTTAACTTCATCCTGACTTGCGGCACCATCGGTACCATGCTGACCTTCGTTGTCACCGGCCCGATTGTGGCTCACAGCGGCCCACATGCGGCGCTGCAAACCGCAAACGCCTTGTATGCAGTGGTGTTTATTATGTGCCTGATTTTGGGACTGGTGACGAAACACCGCCAACATAATGCGACTGCCGCACACTAATCGCGAATATTGTCATGGCGGGTAGATCTTACCCGCCAAAATTTATCTCTTCCGCCTCGTCCAGCATCACCCAGGTTTGTGACAATTGTGTCGTCGCAATGACCTTTCCACCGCGCACCGACCAGCGCACAGGAACCTGTCTCCTCACTGCATCAAAGCCATTCTCTGCAGGCAGAATGATCAGATGCGCCGTATTTCCCTCAACAATGCCGTAATCCTGTACCCCGAACGTACGCGCACTATTCTCGGTGATCAGTTTCAAGCCTTCATCAATTTGCTGATATCCCATCATCTGGCAAACATGTAGCCCCATATGCAGCACCTGTAGCATATTAGCAGTGCCCAGTGGATACCACGGGTCGAACACATCATCATGGCCGAAGCAGACGTTGATTCCCGCTTCGAGCAACTCTTTTACACGGGTGATACCCCGGCGTTTCGGGTAATCATCAAAACGCCCTTGCAGATGGATATTCACCAGCGGATTGGCGACAAAGTTAATCCCGGATAGCTTCAGCAAACGGAACAAACGCGAGGTATAAGCGCCATTGTAAGAGTGCATCGCCGTGGTATGACTGGCGGTTACGCGCGCGCCAATGCCATCTCGCAGAGCGAGTGCCGCGACCGTTTCGACAAAGCGTGATTGCTCATCGTCTATTTCATCGCAGTGAATATCTAGCGGGCGATCGTACTTTTGTGCCAGCGCAAAAGCCTTATGCAGCGATTCCACGCCATATTCGCGGGTAAATTCAAAATGCGGAATTGCCCCAACCACATCAGCACCAAGGCGTAGGGCCTCTTCAAGCAGGGCTTCACCGTTGGGGTAAGAAAGGATCCCTTCCTGCGGGAAGGCGACAATCTGTACCTCAATCCACGGCGCAGCTTCCTTTTTCACTTCGAGCATCGCTTTTAACGCAGTCAGCGTTGGATCCGACACATCAACATGGGTGCGTACATACTGGATACCGTTGGCTATCTGCCATTTCAGTGTTTGCCAGGCGCGTTGTTTTACATCTTCGTGCGTCAGCAATGCTTTGCGTTCAGCCCAGCGTTCAATGCCTTCAAACAAAGTTCCTGACTGATTCCAGTGGGGTTGCCCCGCGGTCTGCGTGGTATCAAGGTGAATGTGTGGTTCGATAAAAGGCGGGATGGCTAAACCGCCTCGCCCATCAAGAATCTGTTGGCTCTCAGGCTGGGTTTCGCCCATCGGTTTGATTGCCAGAATGTGCCCGTTTTCGAGAGTTAATTGCCACAAACCTTCGCGCCCGACCAGACGCACATTTTGAATTAGCTCCAACACCTTATTGCTCATATCCACCTCTTCTTGATTAACCACCCCTTCTTCATAGCACACTCATCAAAATGAGAACATTTATTGTCTCTTCACGAAAAGCCAAACAATTCCACACCTTAGAAAAACTCACTAAAATCATACATATACCCATTAAGAGGTATATAAAGGTGTATTTGATTTGTATCAATAATCGCCATTGCTGAATCGTTAAGGTAGGCAGTAATAGAAAAGAAATTGAGGCAATTATGAGCAAAGTCAAAATCGCAATCATCGGTAATGGCATGGTTGGCCATCGCTTTATCGAAGACCTACTTGATAAAGCCCAGCCAGGCCAATTCGACATTACTGTTTTTTGTGAAGAGCCGCGAAAAGCCTACGATCGCGTACACCTCTCTTCCTATTTTTCTCATCATACCGCTGAAGAGTTATCGCTGGTTCGTGACGGCTTCTACGAAAAACATGGTGTAAAAGTGCTGGTTGGCGAACGCGCCATCACCATCAACCGCCAGGAAAAGGTCATCCACTCGAATACCGGTCGTACCGTGTATTACGACAAACTGGTGATGGCAACCGGTTCTTATCCGTGGATCCCGCCAATCAAAGGTTCTGAAACACAAGACTGTTTCGTCTACCGCACTATCGAAGATTTGAACGCCATTGAAGCGTGCGCCCGTCGTAGTAAACGCGGTGCCGTTGTCGGTGGCGGTTTATTAGGCCTTGAAGCCGCAGGTGCGCTGAAAAACCTGGGTGTCGAAACTCACGTTATCGAATTCGCGCCAATGCTGATGGCTGAACAACTCGACCGCATGGGTGGCGAGCAACTGCGCAATAAAATCGAAAGCATGGGCGTACGCGTTCACACCAGCAAAAACACCCAGGAAATTGTCCAGCAGGGCAACGAAGCGCGTAAAACTATGCGTTTTGCTGATGGTACCGACCTGGAAGTGGACTTCATCGTCTTCTCCACCGGTATCCGTCCACGCGATAAACTCGCCACCCAATGCGGCCTGGCAACAGCGCAACGTGGCGGTATCGTTATCAACGACACTTGCCAGACTTCTGACCCGGACATCTACGCCATCGGCGAATGTGCCAGCTGGAATAACCGTACATTCGGCCTGGTTGCACCTGGCTACAAAATGGCGCAGGTCACTGCCGACCATCTGCTTGGTTCTGAAAACGCCTTCGAAGGCGCAGACATGAGCGCCAAGCTGAAATTACTCGGCGTTGATGTTGGCGGGATTGGTGATGCACATGGCCGCACGCCAAATTGCCGCAGCTATGTTTATCTCGACGAAAGCAAAGAAGTTTATAAGCGTCTGATTGTCAGCGCCGACAATAAAACTCTGCTTGGTGCAGTTCTGGTGGGCGACACCAGCGATTACGGCAACCTGCTGCAACTGGTTCTGAACAACATTGAACTGCCTGAAAACCCGGATGCGTTAATTCTTCCGGCGCACGCAAGCTCTGGTAAACCCGCGATTGGTGTCGACAAACTGCCAGACAGCGCGCAAATCTGCTCCTGCTTCGATGTCACTAAAGGTCATCTGATTAAAGCGATCAACAAGGGTTGTCATACCGTTGCTGCGCTGAAAGCGGAAACCAAAGCGGGCACTGGCTGCGGCGGCTGTATTCCATTGATCACTCAGGTATTGAATGCCGAACTGAGCAAACAAGGCATCGAAGTTAACCATAACCTGTGTGAACACTTTGCGTTTTCTCGTCAGGAGCTGTACCACCTGATCCGCGTTGAAGGTATTAAATCCTTCGACGAGCTGCTGGAAAAATACGGTAAAGGTTACGGCTGTGAAGTGTGTAAACCGACCGTCGGTTCTCTGCTGGCTTCTTGCTGGAACGAATATGTGCTGGCACCTAAGCACACGCCGCTGCAAGACACCAACGACAACTTCCTCGGCAACATCCAGAAAGACGGCACTTACTCTGTGATCCCACGCTCTGCTGGCGGTGAAATTACCCCAGAAGGCCTGATGGAAGTAGGTCGTATCGCCCGAGAATTCAATCTCTACACCAAAATTACCGGTTCCCAGCGTATCGGCCTGTTTGGTGCTCAAAAAGATGATTTACCAGAAATCTGGCGCCAGCTGATTGATGCCGGTTTTGAAACAGGCCATGCATACGCGAAAGCACTGCGTATGGCGAAAACCTGCGTGGGCAGCACCTGGTGCCGTTACGGTGTAGGCGACAGCGTCGGCTTCGGCGTTGAGCTGGAGAACCGTTACAAGGGGATTCGTACCCCGCACAAAATGAAATTCGGTGTATCCGGCTGTACCCGTGAATGTGCAGAAGCACAGGGTAAAGACGTGGGCATTATCGCTACCGAAAAAGGCTGGAACCTGTATGTCTGCGGTAATGGCGGTATGAAACCACGCCACGCTGATTTACTGGCCGCTGATTTAGACCGTGAAACGCTGATCAAATACCTCGACCGTTTCATGATGTTCTACATCCGCACCGCAGACAAACTGACCCGTACCGCACCTTGGCTGGATAGTCTGGAAGGCGGTATCGAATACCTAAAACAGGTCATTATCGACGACAAACTGGGTCTGAACGCTCAACTTGAAGCCGAACTGGAGCGCCTGCGCGAGAAAGTGATTTGCGAGTGGACTGAAACTGTAAATACCCCAGAAGCGCAAGTTCGCTTCAAACACTTTATCAACAGCCCGCAGCGTGATCCGAATGTACAGATTGTTCCTGAGCGTGAGCAGCACCGTCCGGCTACACCTTACGAACGTATCCCGGTCACCCTGGTAGAAGAAGTGGAGGAAAATGTATGAGCCAGTGGACTACCGTTTGCCCCTTAAACGACATCCTGCCTGCTACCGGTGTTTGCGCATTGGTGGGTAATCAGCAGATAGCCATTTTCCGCCCACGTAATGACGATCAGGTTTTCGCTCTTAGCAACATCGACCCATTCTTTGAAGCCAGCGTGTTGTCTCGTGGGTTAATTGCCGAACACCAGAACGAACTTTGGGTTGCCAGTCCATTGAAAAAGCAGCGTTTCAGACTGCGTGATGGATTGTGCATGGAAGATGAGAGCCGCTCAATCGCGCACTATAAAGCGCGTGTACAAGACGGCCAGGTTCAGATTAAAGCATAAAACAACCCTCACCCTGCCCCTCTCCCTGAGGGAGAGGGAATAGACCGTTCTCTCTCTCTCCTGGGGGAGAGGGGATAGACCGTTTTCTCTCTCTCCTGGGGGAGTGGGCCGGGGTGAGGGCAAACTTTCAGATCTTCATTTTTTAATTTTCTTTCACTTTCTTGGGATAACAAAAATGTTCACCGATACCATCAACAAATGTGCGGCTAATGCCGCTCGCATTGCCCGATTGTCGAAAAACAACCCGCTGGGTTTTTGGATAAGCTCCGCGATGGCAGGGGCTTACGTGGGACTTGGGATCATCCTGATTTTCACCCTCGGTAATCTGGTTGAGCCTTCGCTGCGTCCACTGGTAATGGGGGCTACCTTCGGTATCGCCCTGACACTCGTCATCATCGCGGGCTCTGAGTTATTCACTGGACACACGATGTTCCTGACGTTTGGTGTGAAAGCCGGCACTATCTCCCATGGTCAGATGTGGGGCATTTTGCCGAAAACCTGGTTAGGCAATCTGGTGGGCTCTGTGTTTGTGGCACTGCTCTACAAATGGGGTGGCGGCAGTCTTTTACCGTTAGATACCAGCCTTGTTCACACCGCTGCATTAGCAAAAACTACCGCTCCGGCTATGGTGCTGTTCTTTAAAGGCGCGCTGTGTAACTGGTTGGTTTGTCTTGCAATCTGGATGGCTGTACGTACTGAAGGTGCCGCGAAATTCATCGCTATCTGGTGGTGTCTTCTGGCATTCATCGCTTCCGGCTACGAACACTCCATTGCCAACATGACTCTGTTTGCACTTTCCTGGTTTGGCCATCACAGCGACGCTTATACCCTTGCAGGTATCGGTCACAACCTGCTGTGGGTAACGCTTGGGAATACCCTATCTGGCGTAGTATTCATGGGTCTGGGTTATTGGTATGCTACTCCGAAAGCGGAGCGTCCACAGCCTGAGCGAATCGCCGCGCCGGAGACTGCACGTAACTAATTTCTTTTGAGGATTGACCGTGGATCACCTGCCAATATTTTGTCAATTGCAAAGTCGTGACTGCCTGCTCGTGGGTGGCGGCGACGTTGCAGAACGTAAAGCGCGTTTGTTGATGGAGGCAGGTGCAAAAGTCACTGTAAATGCCCTGGACTTCTCCCCACAATTTCAGGTGTGGGCTGAACAGGGCATGATTACGTTGGTACAGGGGGAATTCCTCCCCGCGTTACTCGATGAGTGCTGGCTCGCCATTGCCGCGACAGACGACGACGCCGTGAATCAACATGTCAGCGAGGCATGCGAATCCCGCCGTATTTTCTGTAACGTTGTTGATGCGCCCAAACAAGCCAGCTTCATCATGCCATCGATTATTGACCGCTCACCGCTGATGGTTGCGGTCTCTTCCGGTGGCACATCTCCTGTTCTTGCCCGTCTGTTACGAGAAAAACTCGAAGCCATTCTGCCGCTGCATCTGGGGAAAATCGCCGCTTATGCCGGGACTCTGCGCGGCAAAGTTAAATCAAATTTCAAAACGATGGGCGAACGCCGCCGCTTCTGGGAGAAGTTCTTCTCCAATGATCGTCTGGCACAGTATCTGGCCAACGAAGACCAGAAAGCTATCGATAAAGAAACTGAGTCGATGTTCGCGACACCACTGGATCACCGCGGTGAAGTGGTGCTGGTCGGCGCAGGGCCTGGTGATGCCGGATTGCTGACATTAAAAGGATTACAGCAAATCCAGCAAGCCGATGTCGTGGTATATGATCGCCTGGTCTCCGACGACATCATGAACCTGGTTCGCCGCGATGCTGACCGCGTATTCGTGGGAAAACGCGCGGGTTATCACTGTGTTCCGCAAGAAGAAATTAACCAAATTCTGCTGCGAGAAGCGCAAAGCGGTAAACGCGTTGTGCGTCTGAAAGGTGGCGATCCGTTCATCTTTGGTCGTGGTGGTGAAGAGTTAGAAACGCTGTGTGAGGGCGGCATTCCGTTCTCCGTTGTCCCCGGCATTACTGCTGCGTCCGGCTGTTCCGCATATTCAGGTATTCCCTTAACCCACCGCGATTACGCGCAAAGTGTCCGTCTGGTTACAGGCCATTTGAAAACAGGTGGTGAACTGGACTGGGAAAACCTGGCCGCTGAAAAACAGACTCTGGTGTTTTATATGGGTCTGAACCAGGCTCCAGCCATTCAGGAAAATTTGATTAAACACGGTATGACCGCAGAGATGCCGGTCGCGCTGGTCGAAAACGGCACAGCGGTAAAACAACGTGTTGTCAGCGGAATATTAAGCGAGCTCGGCACATTATCGACTCAGGTTGAAAGCCCGGCATTAATTATTGTTGGCCGTGTTGTGGCATTGCGCGATAAATTAAATTGGTTCTCGAATCACTAAAGATATTATCTTAGATAAAAGATAGCCTGCTGGTTAATTCCCGCAGGCTTTTTTATTTCTGAGTTCTGAGTACAAACGGAATTTTAATTAGCAATACGATTAGCATTTAATGTCGGTAGGATTGCGGACTTAGCAATTTCCCTTTCATCACATACACTTAATCGCCTTTTTTATATTAAACATCATCCATATTATTCTATTTATAACCAGGGAAGACTCATGATTAAGCTCGTGAAAATTGCTACCGTATTTACTGTATTATCCACATTGACTGCATGTAGCGGACACATTGAAAACAAAAGCAAAAACTGTGGTTACGACTACCTTCTTCACCCAGCTATTTCTATTTCAAGAATCATTGGCGGCTGCGGCCCTGCGGATGAGTCTAAATAAGCAAGTACTCGAAATCGCTCTCATATTATGAGAGCGATTTTATTTATAGCCCCTGACAACTTTCCTGCAAAATACGCAACACCGTCTGCATCCCACTGCGATTGGGATTAATACGAATCATACGTTGTTCAAGCGTTGGGTCGGTCTGCCGAAACGTGCCGGACACCCGGTAAAACAACGGTGGGATTTCATATTTCGACTCGGCTCCGACCGGATACGGCAACGCCCCCAATTTCTGCGCTGAATAAAGTACCTTTTCCGCAATCGGCTGATGAAACTCCACCAGAAGAACTTTAGATTGGGCGTTAGCAATAAATGCATGTTTAACCTGTGGAATATGCCCAGAGTTCAGCGCCTCAACAAGGTTGTTGTTAACCTGCGACTGAACCGCGTGCATCACTGGCGCGAACACCAGCCCACGCAAGGCTTCCATTGCCTGGAACCCCTGAACCTGGCTGCCACCTGAATACATACTCTGTCGCACAGCACTCACCACTTTTTCCTCCCCCACTACCACGCCAATTCCCGGTGGGCCGAAAAGTTTAAAGCACGAGAAAGTAGAAAGTGTGGAGCCGCATTCGCACCCAATATTGTCTACTTTCATCACCGCATAATTATCATCAGTCAGTGACGGCAATCCGTATTGGTTAAAGCAAGAGATAACATGGTTCAATTCGTATGAATCATCTAACTTTTGCCGCGT
The DNA here is from genome assembly GCF_014189855.1 of Buttiauxella sp. A111. Taxonomy (GTDB): domain Bacteria; phylum Pseudomonadota; class Gammaproteobacteria; order Enterobacterales; family Enterobacteriaceae; genus Buttiauxella; species Buttiauxella selenatireducens. Next base: position 411,323 of record NZ_BJFN01000005.1, on the reverse strand, counting down.
ATGCTGGATAAGTGCGGCCTTCGGCTGGTGCAATTCAATCACTTTTTTGACTTCCTCAAGCTGATTAAAATCGGCACGAATCAGTCGCAAACCCATCTGTTCGGCAATGACGGCAGTCGTGGGGTAAAGAGGGGCATCGTGGATAAGTAAACTTTCTCCCGCATTCAACATAGCTGCCAGGCCGCTACGAATCGCCCCCGTTCCAGCCCCCTGAACGAATGCCGCCGCCGGTGCGCCAAAGAAATTGGCCAGCACGGCCTCAACACGACGAGTCATCTGCGGCTGATTCAGGCCGGGAACCAAACCCAAATCGCCGCCATTGAGAAAATCACTGCCGGGAAAATGCCGACAAATCACATCCACCAGTTGGAACTGCTTACACTGCGCCTGCTCCATCGTCAGGCTTTGCAAAGGCCAGGTTTTCACTTTACTCGCTCCATGAAAGCCTGCCGTCGCGATCAACAGCAGGCGTAAGGAAGGGATCAGACCGGAACGAACAGGCCGCAATAGTAGAGAATGTTAAGCACAATACCGGTAATCAGCACTGCGACGACAGGTGAGGCCATTTTCTGAACCGGACGCCCCAGTGATTCATTAAGGAAATAGAGCGCGGCGGCGATGGTAAAACCGGTGTATCCCGCCATTTTGATGGCGGCAAATATAGAGCCAACCAGCAATGCCATTTCCATCAGCATATTCATCGCGTTACGGATGTTATCTGAGGCATTTCGCACCGAAGGATATCGCCCCAACCATTTACCAATGGAGCGTAACAGCAGCACTTCTGCAGAAATGACCAACGCCCCCACCACAAAGGCAATCAACGGGTTAGAGATTAAATAGCCCACAGCGAAGACAAAGGTGAAGCCCGCGACAGCATAAACACCCGTCGCCAGCGCGGTGGTTGCTATCATGGGTACAAATCCCAAACCGCGCATGAATTCAGCCAGCGCCGCCTGGTTTATCAGGGTCTGCGACTGCGCCGGATCAAGTCCCGCCGTATAAGCCTTCTCAAGCGTGAAGATAGACACTTCTGAACCCGCAAAAATCTTCATGCTGGCTACGGCTGCAATCAGGCCACCGACAATCGCGATGTACGGCAGGTTCTTGATGATTCGCGATGTTCGCTCTTCAAAGACCGACGAACCGCCATCGTCGCCATCTCGTTCATCGCGAGTGCGATGATCCTGCGAAATCGCAATGCCCAACAGCATGACCATGCCGACGAAAATCTCAATAGATTCAGGGTTGAGATGCGGGAAGAAGCGCACGATGAGCACGCGCGTCATCAATACCACTACCGCCGCGAACAGGCTGTTCTTCCAGCCAAATTGATAGAAAATCGCCACCAATGGGAACAGCGCGAAAGCCGAAACGACCGGAGAACTCAGTTCACCAAGCGAACCCAGCACGTCTACCGGCAGCGCCGTCAGCAAATGGTTTACCGGCAGCAGGCAGGTGAGGATCAGAATCCCCCAGACCGCGCCCAGACCAAACGCCAGTGCACTATTAAAAGCCAACACACCGATAATATCCGTCGGCAAAAACAGCAACCAGCTGTTGAGCAAACCTGTTTTGAGCGTAAACGAAATACCGACCGATGCTACAAAGCCAATACTCAGTCCGAATGCAATACTTCCCGCCTCGCGGCGATTCATATTGCCTTCAATAAGCTGAGGCAAAATGGGGCGAATACCATCGTGGAATACCGCCGCCGACTTATGCGCCAGCAGTGCCGTCATGCCGGTCAGGCAAGCAACCACGAGAATCTGAATGTAGAAATCCATAGCGCCGCCTTTATTTTAAGTGGGCGATAAGCATCGGAATGGCATGTTCGATATGCTCAACCGACAGGCCAAAAGCGACTTTTCCTTCCGCGACCATTTTGGCGACCTGCTCTTCCTTCGCCTTAATTCCCGGCTTCGCTATGGTGCAACTTTTGTTGTAGCCAATTATCGCAATAGCGATAGACAATGCGGCCCCCGCCCCGGTGTTGCAGGCGCCAATGTAGTAATCAAGCTGGCCGGATTTAACCTTCGTGGCCGCTTCCATATCGTTGTAAATAAACACTTCAAAGTGATTAGGTGCAGAAGTCTCGATGGTTTTTTTAATGAGCTCACGCTGTAAGCCAGCAACGCCAATCTTTTTCATGGGAATTCCTTATTTAAAGAATACAGAGGGATTGTCACGCAACATCAAATCAACGTCGGCCTGGGTGAAACCAGCCTCCCGCAATAAAGGGACAAACGTTGTCAGCAAGTAATCAAAACCAAGGCCGCCATTCGCCTTTAAATGTGAGCGGCGGGTAATATCCATCGAGAGCATGACGTGGTCCAGCAGGCCGCGGCGGGCAATTTCTTGCAGCATCGCCACGCGTTTCTCATCCGGGTAATAGTTGTTTTTACCGATGGTATCGAACTGAACGTACGCGCCCTGTTCAATCATGCGCAGAATGTTGTCGAGGTTATCTTTCAGGTCACAATGACCGACGACAACGCGCGAGAGGTCCACGCCGTGCTTTTTCAGTAGCGCCAGTTGCTCAAGCCCCATGGTGCTAAACGAGGTATGGGTAGAAATCGGGCGACCCGTTTCCCGATGGGCTATGGCTGCGGCGGCGAACACTTTAGCTTCGTCCGACGTAATCACATCCACACTCGACCCAATTTCAGCAATGATCCCGGCTTTTAAGCGGGTGTCATCAATGCCGATTTCTATTTCGGCGATCATCTCCTTCGCCAGCGTTTCCACTGGGGTTGTGGCAACATGCTGCGGGAAAAAATTATGCTGGTAGTAACCCGTGCAAGCCATCACGTTCATTCCGGTGTCTTGCATAATATCGAGCAAAAACTGCGGATTACGCCCCATGTATCGATTGGTCATTTCAATAATGTTGCGTACGCCCTGGGCATAGAGCGATTTCATTTCTGCACAAATCAGGTCGTATTGATCCAGGCGGCAATCAATGTTGTTTTTAAATGACGACAGATCGATATGCAGATGTTCGTGAGCGTAGGTGTAGCCCTTCACATCAATTCGCGATTGTTCAACCATGATTGCCTCCAGTGTTTGTGTTATGCAGCAGTGACAGGAACGAGGTGCCGTTTTGTGGTGCGCTTGCGCTGAAGAAATCGCAAACTGTTGCGCCAACATCGGACAGTGTTGTTCTGACGCCAAGATGCGCGCCGGTGATTCCCGGTTGCCAGACCAGTAACGGCACGTTTTCACGCGTGTGTTTGCTGTGACCAATCGTGGGATCGTTGCCGTGGTCGGCCATGACGACCAGACAATCACCAGGCTGCATTGCGCTCATTAGCCGACCGAGGTTCTCATCTACAACCTGTAACCTTTCGGCATAGCGATCCACGTCCTGGGCGTGCCCGGCTAGATCGGTTTCCTGAATGTTGGTACAGATAAAAATATCCCCCGGCTTTTGGAGTTCATTGAGCGTAATGTTCATGATCTGCTGGGTATCAACGAGGTTCTGGTAGCTAACGCCATGCGGGTTAATCGCAATATCAGCCACTTTGCCCACCAATACGGTTTTGATATTCACCTCATGCAGTTTTTGTGGAACCTGCACGCTGGCATTGACCCCAAAACCCATGTGAACAACCTGGAAACCGTGTTGATAGACTCCGGATCGTGGTGCGTTTATGCCGATATACTGGCCCAGTTTTTCCTCAGCGGCGTCCAGTAGCTGCTGGCTGCTTTCCAGCAAACCGCCGAATGCAATCACTCGCCCAACCTGGACACAATGACGAACAATCTCACCTATGACGCGAACTTCTTCAAAAGAAATAGCGTTTAAATTTGCGCTAATATTAAACACTTGCCCGAGATCGGCTTCGAGGTTATCGCCAATGGCAACGGCCTGATTTACCCACAAATATTGCAGGTCGCTGCCCTTACGCTCGACCTGCCAGCAATCGGCAATTAACGCGCGTTCAACATCATCAATGACCGCTGAAAAAGGCATGCGCAGAGGCGGTTGTGGCCGAGTGCCCAGAATTTCCTGATGGCCCATAAAAGTGTCGCCACCTTCATGTTGCAACATGGCCGTCCCGTAAACAGCGCTCGCAGAGGATTGCATCGCCCCTTCCGTAAAGCCCAGTGCATTAATCAAACCGAGTTTTTCCAGCACCGGTAAACTTAACTGCGGGAAGCATTGCAAAATATGCCCGCAAGTGTTGGCACCGATATCCTCTGGCCTGACTTGCGGCACATCATCCATGGCGCCCACACCAAAACTGTCTATCACCACGACCACAAATTTACTCACGCAAACCTCCAGCGATAGGGTTACCGAGACTGTCGTACAGCGCTTCTAGCACCGGCTTTCCGTGGCTTATCCCGGAGACCAACGCCACATCGCTGCGCGTAACAAAAACCTGTGTCCGGAAGCACATGACGACCGGTGCGCCCACTGGAAACTCGCCCGCAAGGCCGATGTGGTAGTCGATGCTGCTGTCATCCATTGGCAGTATTTTTGCAGGCACCGCGTCACTGTCTGCTGCCGGAAAAACCAGGGCATTTTGCGCATGGCCCCGGCGATAGTAGCCCCCGCCAAAACAGTAACTCCGCCCCTGGAATTGATGCGATATTTCAGTGAGATACAACATGGCGATACGCTCTGGTTGGTCGCCGTGTTGATTTGCAGGAATCGTACCCGTTAGTGCATGACCCGGTTCTGCATGTGTCACGCCGTACTGCGCCAGCAGGGGTAACGAGCTACAGCTGGACGCAGATGGCGCATTAATTTGTGCCAGTTCAATTCCCTGCGTACGAAGCAGATCGCGAGCATGTAGTAACGTGGTCAAATTCGGTGTTGGCTGCGTTTGTTGCATGTCCTCATCCCACAACAAACAAGGGAAGTGAGTCAGCCCGGTGATTTTTACCCCAGGCATTTTCTGGATGGCAGCAACCACTTCGCGCAACGTTGAAAACGGGAATCCCGCTTCCTGACCTGGATACAATGTGTCTTTATCGCCAAAAACTTTGAGCATGATTGGCTGAATCTGCCCGCAGTGCAGCGCCGCATCAGAAATTTCCTGCGCTTTCTCCAGTGAGAAAATGGTGATCATTTCTGGTGAAGCGTTAACGCTTTCCACTATTAAACTTTTGGGTACCTGAACCAGATGCCCAACGTGGGAAACCGGAACACCCGCGTTACGCAATGTGCGGGCTTCTTTAAAATCCACCGCGACAGTGCCATGAAAGCCCAACTCAATCAGGCGTGTCGCAATCCACGGGTTACGCCCCAACTGTTTCGTCATCAGATAGAGCGTGATGCCCAGGTTTTCCGCTGTTTCCAGCAGGCGACGACCGTTCTCCATCACCTGATCAACATCAATCACGCAGGTATCTGGCAGAATGTCGCCCTGTTGCCATAACTTAATTGCGGCCTCAATCAGCGCCGGATTTTGTGCCTTGAGTGCTTCAATAAACATGCCTTTGCCTCTCGACTCCATGCTGCAAAAAATCTAAATAATCATTTTTTTGAATATTTAAGATAAAGCAGTTTGCTGACAATAATTATTCTTTGCTCGCCATCCACAGGCTAAAAAGATTGGCGAGCAGATAACCTTCTTCATTGGGATGAAGCGTGACATCAAATGGAGACAGCATGGCGCGATGAATCTGCAGCAGCTGCGTATAAACCTGCGAGTTGACGATTTCTTCCAGCAACTCGTCATCAAGCGGGCCGATCTCTTCACCCCGGCGGCTGCGCATCAATGCATTCGCCATATGAGTGATCGCCATTTCCCCCTGTTCGTTTCGCAGCGGAATGGACCATTCCGTTTCCAATTGGATAACAACACCTAACATGCCGTCGCAGATATCCCTGTCGATAAGGCCTGCATCGCATAACAGATTTAACCGCTCTTCCATCCCGTATTACCCCCTGGTGAAATACTCAATAACTTGGCTCTTGTTCACCCAGCAGAACTCTTTGCTGATGAGCAAGCAGCTCATTTTTGTTCACGACCGTGCGCAGAAGTTGCTGGATTGGCACATCATCGGCACGCGTCAGCACTACCGCTTCTGAGGCTTGCACAAAACGGGCATCACCCTGCAAAGGCAGCGCTTCCAGACCGAGCAATTCAAGCGAGTCCTCGCCGCCCACGTTCCAGATAACGGCGTCAATTTCACCTTTTGCGACGCGGTTAATACACTCGTGATACGGCACATCGAGGATCTCAACCGGCTGACCAGAAAAATAAATCTCCGTCATAATTCGCTGGTCGGCCGATCGCGGGTCTAGCCCTACGCGCTTAATTTGTTGTGTATCCACACGGCATATGAGTTTATGTTCACCCACGTAAGTATGCGGACCCAGCTCCAGCGCAATACACACATCTGTATTATCCAGATAACTCTGCGCCGCGAGCCGCGAAACCACCGCCAGATCGTAAACACCATTCAACAGGCATTCCACGCGAACATCCGAGCCACGCATATGCGCGTAGTAAAATGGAATCCCATCAAACTGAGCTTTTAACCCACTGGCTAAGCCTTCATATAGACGGGTGTAGGGCAGCGGCATGGCACACACGACGTTGCCAATATCCGCAAAAGCCAACAGGATTTTGTTATCCATACTCACCAGATAACTTCCGTTGCGCCCGCGTCGCTCAACTTTTACCGCACCTGCTTTCTCAAGAGTTTTTAAGGCTGCCTGAATCAAGCCCACGGAGAAACGGCATTCAGTCGCCAGTTCATCGATGGTTTTCAGGCGACTGCCTCTTTTTTCGCCCAGTAAATAACGCGCCAGGCTGGCCTGCGCAACGCCCTCTTTTTTGATAAAGCTACGGCTCATATTTAATCTTCATTTTATTGAATGGTTATATCTTCATTAAATTGAATATAAATGGCAAATGGGGAAGATGCAAAAAGAGAATGGGATCACAAAAGAAAAGGGAATGATGGAGGGTTTGAGATTCATTGCCCTCACCCCAGCCCTCTCCCCCAGGAGAGGGAGAAAACCGAGCAATCCTCTTGCCTTGAAGGAGAGGAAGAAAACCGAACAATCCCCTCTCCTTCAAGGAGAGGGTTAGGGTGAGGATGGTTTTAAACTACGGGTGGGCTACAAACCCAATCACCTCATAAACTTTTTTCAAGGTGGCGCTCGCATGCGCGCGCGCTTTCTCGGAACCGTCTTTCATCACTTGCTGCAAGTAGGCTTCATCGTTACGGAAACGGTGAAAACGTTCCTGCAACTCAGTCAGCATGCCGGAAACAGCATCAGCAACTTCACCTTTCAGATGACCATACATTTTGCCTTCAAACTGCTGCTCAAGTTCTGGGATAGATTTCCCTGTAACGCCCGCCAGAATATCCAACATATTGGATACACCAGCTTTGTTAGTGGTGTCGTAACGAACAACAGGCGGCTCATCAGAGTCAGTGACCGCACGTTTGATTTTCTTCACTACCGCTTTCGGGTCTTCCAGCAGGCCGATAACGTTGTTGCGGTTATCATCTGATTTAGACATTTTCTTGGTCGGCTCAAGCAGAGACATCACGCGCGCGCCAGACTTCGGAATAAACGGCTCAGGCACTTTGAACACATCACCATACAACGCATTGAAACGTGCAGCGATGTCGCGGCTCAGTTCCAGGTGTTGTTTCTGATCTTCGCCGACCGGGACCAGATTGGTTTGGTACAGCAGAATATCCGCGGCCATCAGCACCGGATAATCAAACAGACCCGCGTTAATGTTTTCCGAATAACGGGAAGACTTGTCTTTAAACTGAGTCATACGGCTCAGCTCGCCGAAATAGGTATAGCAGTTCAGCACCCAACCCAACTGTGCATGTTCTGGCACGTGGGATTGTACGAAGATGGTGCTTTTAGCCGGGTCAATACCACAAGCCAGATACAGTGCCAGCGTGTCGAGCGTCCGTTTACGCAGTTGTGCTGCATCCTGACGCGCAGTAATCGCATGCTGATCGACGATACAGTAGATGCAATCGTAATCGTCCTGCATATGGACCCACTGACGCAGCGCACCCATGTAGTTACCAATGGTCAATTCACCTGATGGCTGTGCGCCACTAAAGACAATGGGCTTACTCATGTTCTGATTCCTGATGTTCTTTGTTAGAGAGCCCTAATGCGGGCAATAACTCGTTGAAATGGTCAAATATGTAGTCTGGTTTGCTCAACTCGATGGATTCACCGTAGTTGTAGCCGTAGGTCAGGCCGACGGAACAACATCCGGCTGCCTGTGCTGCGAGAATATCATTGCGGGAATCGCCAACAAACAGCAACTCTTCGGCGCTCAGATTCAACTGTTCCATCACTTTGTGCAGCGCTTCGGGATGCGGTTTTTTATTCTCCACATCGTCGCCGCCAATAATGATTTTGAAATAATGTGCGATACCCAACCTTTCCAGCATCGGTAACACAAATGGCGTCGGTTTGTTGGTGACCAGACCCATCGGCAGGCCTTTTTCAGCGAATACCGCCAGCGTGTTAGCCACTTCCGGGAACAGGAAGCTGCCTTCCTCCGCCGTTTCCGCATAGAAGGTATCAAACAGTTTACGCGCGATACGACATCTGTCGGCTTCTGGCTCTTCGCCTTTTAAAGCCCAGGTCAGCGCACGCTTAACCAGCACGTCTGCACCATTGCCGATCCACTTTTCAACTTTGTCTTCACCTGCCGTTGGCAACTCCAGGGCATACAGCGTCTGGTCCATTGCCTGGGTTAAACCCAGCGCGGTGTCAACCAGCGTACCGTCTAAATCAAAGGCGATACCGCGAATTTTATTTAACTTATCCATGACTTACCTTTGCCAACTCACTTCGCATACGGTCAATTACGGCTTTGTAATCTGGCTGATTGAAAATCGCAGAACCGGCAACAAACATATCAGCGCCTGCTGCGGCAATTTCAGCGATGTTGTCAGCTTTCACGCCGCCGTCAACTTCCAGACGGATGTCATAACCGGAAGCCTCAATACGCTCGCGCACCTGACGCAATTTTTCCAGCGTATGAGGAATGAAAGATTGCCCGCCGAAACCAGGGTTTACGGACATCAGCAAAATCACATCCAGCTTATCCATCACATGATCAAGACAACTCAGCGGCGTTGCAGGATTTAGCACCAGCCCTGCTTTGCAGCCGTGTTCTTTAATCAGTTGCAGGGAACGGTCAACATGTTCGGACGCTTCAGGATGGAAGGTGATGATGTTGGCACCCGCAGCGGCGAAATCCGGAATAATACGGTCAACGGGTTTCACCATCAGATGCACATCAATAGGGGCGGTAATCCCATAATCTCGCAGGGCTTTTAATACCATCGGGCCGATGGTGAGATTCGGAACGTAATGGTTATCCATAACATCAAAATGGACGACATCCGCACCAGCAGCCAGCACAGCAGCCGTGTCTTCACCCAGGCGGGCAAAATCGGCTGAGAGGATTGATGGGGCAATCAAAAACTGTTTCATCCGCTTCTCCAGTAGCAAATCATTAACGTCTGCGGGCGAAACAGCTTAGGCACCGACTTTATACAGCGCTAGCAGTTCGTCCACCTTGTTACGTTTTCCGCCATTCCGGCTAATACTGCGTCGCACTTGTACCACGTGCAGTTTGGCTTGCTGATACCACAACCGGGTGAGCTCTGTATCATGGTTAGAAATCAGAACCGGGATGTGATTTCCTTGCAAATTTTCCGCTAACTGCGCCAGGTGTTGCTGCTGCACCATATTAAAGCTATCAGTGTGATACGCCGTAAAGTTAGCAGTAGCAGACAATGGCGCGTACGGCGGGTCGCAATAGACAACAGAACCCGCGGTTACATTCGCCATGCTGACGTCATACGACTGGCACAGGAATGTCGCGTTTTGTGCTCGTTCGGCAAAATGATACAACTCTTCTTCCGGGAAGTAGGGTTTGATGTAGCGGCCGAACGGGACATTGAATTCACCACGTAGGTTATAACGACAAAGGCCGTTGTAACAATGGCGGTTCAGATATAAAAACAGCAAAGCACGACGGAACTCATCTTTGCACAGATTAAATTCAGTTCGATTGAGATAGAACGCTTGTTCGTCGTTTTGTGCAGCGGTAAAGAGTTTTCGAGACTCCTCAACGTACTCATCCGTGCGGGTTTTAACGATGTTGTATAGGTTAATCAGATCGCTATTAATATCTGCGAGGATATAACGGGAGTAATCAGTATTCAGAAAAACTGAGCCGGCACCGACAAACGGCTCAATCAAACAATCACCTTTCGGCAGATACTTTTTAATGTCTTCGAGCAGGGGGTATTTACCCCCTGCCCATTTCAGAAAAGCGCGATTTTTTTTCATGCTGCCTAACTATTTACACCTTTTCCAGCTGTGGAAAGGTTCCAACAGCGGCTGCGCTTGTTCATCACTTCAGATCAGACTGAACCTGATGGATAGGTTTTGCCCATGGGTTCTTGGCCTGCACATCAGCTGGCAATGTTGCAACAGCACGTTTCGCCTCATCTTTGCTGGCGTAGATACCGCTAACCAACACATACCATGGCTGACCATTTCGTACTGTCTGGTAGACCATATAATGTTGCAGATTCTCTTTCTTCGCCCAGGCATTCAAGTTTGCTGAGTTAGAAGATGAGCTGAGCTGTAAAGTGTAATGGCTACCAGGAGCGCCTTTGATTGCACCAGCATCACCCGCTACCGCGCCAGTAGCCGCAGTCACAGGGGCTGCTGTCGTGGCTTTCGGTGCTGAAGACGTTGCTGTCTCAGTGGCTGTGGCTTTTGGAGTAGTTGCGGTAACCGGTGCTTTAGCTGGCGCGGTCGCCGTTGGTGCTGGAGCCGTCACTGCTTCGCTACGTTTCGCAATCACCACAGGTTTTGGTTCAGCGACTACTGTGCTTTTCGCGACCGGCTGTTGCTTAGCCGGTTGAGCTTTGTGTTGCGGCTCAATCACAGCAGTTTTACGTTCTTGACGTGGTGCCGCTTGCTTCGCTGGTTCAGATTTCGCGACCGGGCGTGGAGCGGTAGTTGAGCTATTGCTACCCGCAACCGCCGCAACTGTAGCTGGCGCTGTTGGCAACGTTGAATTGCTCACGACATTATCAATCTGACCCGATTGTTGAGTCAGTGCATTATTCAGATCACCCGGAACTTCAACACGCTGCTGGCCCTGAGGTACAGGCTGAGTTTGCGCGTCAGTAGGGGTTGAAGAAATTGCAGGAAGAGTCACTTCTTGTGGGTTCGCGGCATTTTCTGTCTGATTGGCCGCAGTTGTCGAACCATTAGCCTGATCGGCGGTGTTGCCCGCAGCGCCAGACAAATCGATGTTTTTCTCAGCACCAGGTGTCTGATCTGCAGTTTCAGTCGTCGAAGGGGCTTTCAGCGCCGAGCCAATTCCAATGATTAATAGCAGCAGCACTAGAACACCAATGCCCATCATCAGATGCTGGCGAGATACCGGAACTTTCTGTTTAGCGGATTTTTTACGAGCACGCGCCGGGCGACGTTCTTCAGCATCAACTTGAAGATCATCTTCGCTTTCATACTCTTCTTCATCACGAGTACGGCGGGAACGCGCTGGACGAGGCTCGTCGGCATCTAATTCAACATCATCGACATTGATTTGTGGCTCACTCTCGCGCTCATCAGCTCTACGGGTACGACCTGAACGACGATCGCTGGGATCGGGTTTCAGCTCATCTTCCGGTTTAAACTCATCCATTTAACACCCCACTAAAAGGCTTATGCCAGCGATTCGTACTCAGCACATCACCCGAAGTTAAAAATCGCCTGACTGCAGCGACCGAAATTTCTAATAATTAAGCCTGCTGACAGTCAGCAATGGCGGACAAAACGACATCGTGTGGCACTCCGCCACGCACTTCACTCTTCCCGATAGCCAGTGGCAGCACTAAACGCAAATCACCAGCCAACACTTTCTTGTCACGCATCATGTGGGGCATATACGCGTCTGCTGACATTTCTTTCGGCCCAGTAACTGGCAGCCCAGCACGTTGCAGCAGCTTGATGATTCGCTGAACATCGGCTTCACTGAAGTTACCAAGACGCTGTGCCGTACGCGCCGCCATTACCATACCTGCAGCAACAGCTTCACCATGCAGCCAGTTGCCATAGCCCATTTCAGCTTCTATAGCGTGACCAAAGGTGTGACCCAAATTCAGTAAAGCACGTAAGCCGCTTTCGCGCTCGTCAGCGGCAACAACTTCTGCTTTCAGCTCACAACAACGACGAATACACCAGGCCAAAGCTTTGCCATCAAGCGCAAGCAATGCGTCCAGGTTTTCTTCAAGCCAATCAAAGAATTCACCGTCGAGAATAATTCCGTACTTAATCACTTCTGCCAGGCCAGATGCTAACTCCCGCGCCGGTAAAGTATTCAGACAGTCGAGATCCACCACAACCGAAGCCGGCTGGTAGAACGCACCAATCATATTTTTACCGAGAGGATGGTTAACGGCTGTTTTTCCGCCAACAGAAGAGTCCACTTGCGAAAGCAATGTGGTCGGAACTTGAATAAAACGCACGCCACGTTGATAGCTCGCAGCAGCAAAGCCAGTCAGGTCACCAACGACACCGCCACCAAGGGCGATGAGTGTCGTGTCACGACCGTGTGGCTTTTCAAGCAACGCGGTAAAGACAGTGTCTAATACTGCGAGGCTTTTAAATTGTTCGCCATCCGGAAGGATGACGGAATCGACTTTAACGCCCGCTTGCTCAAGCACGCCACGCACCTTATCCAGGTAGAGCGGCGCCAGGGTTTCATTGGTCACCAGCATCGTTTGGTCGCCAGCTTTCAACGGCCCAAAAGATGCCGAGTCACTAAATAACCCAGCAGCAATGGTGATAGGGTAACTACGTTCCCCGAGAGTGACTGTTAACCTCTCCATAACGCGAAGTCCACCTTGATGTTGCTTAGCCCGCAGGCGTTTTTTTCGATTAAGCCAGAATCAGTTGCTTTCCAACATATGAATAATCTGGTTAGCAACCACTTTGGCACTTTGGTCGTCGGTGCGAATCGTCACATCAGCAATCTCTTCATAAAGAGGATTGCGTTCTTGAGCTAATGCTTCAAGAACTTCACGCGGTGGAGTCTCAACTTGCAGCAGTGGGCGCTTTTTATCACGCTGAGTACGAGCAAGCTGTTTTTCGATTGTGGTTTCAAGATACACCACAACTCCACGGGCGGAGAGACGGTTACGGGTCTCACGAGACTTCACAGAACCACCGCCAGTTGCCAGCACGATGCCCTGTTTTTCAGTGAGTTCGTTGATGATTTTTTCTTCGCGATCGCGGAAGCCGTCTTCGCCTTCAACGTCGAATACCCAGCCCACATCAGCTCCGGTACGTTTCTCAATCTCTTGATCAGAATCGAAAAATTCCATATTGAGTTGCTGAGCTAACTGACGCCCAATAGTGCTTTTGCCGGCACCCATAGGCCCAACCAGAAAGATATTGCGTTTCTCTGCCATTTTTTCGGTACTACTAAGACAATTCGTTGATGATAAACCCGCCCTGTTACAACCAGGTGCAGCGGGACATGAACTGAAACCTCATAAGCGATAGTGCGAGAGTCAGACTGAAAATTATCTCAATACTCAAGGTAGTTTGGCAACCGATTATATTCCCCAGCGTTCTCATGAAGAAGAAAATACATAAATCAGGGTTATCTGTCACAGTCTTGAGCAACCAGCCTCTCGAAACGGTACACCTTGTAAGCTAATTCCTCTCTGCCGTCAAACACCTGGGCGTCGTTTCAAAGAAAAACTCCACGATGATGCAAGAAAACACTACGGAACAGGGATAAGTCGCGGTGTAATAAAGACCACCAACTCTCGGCGTTGGTGGTCTTTAGCATCATGGCGAAACAGACTCCCCACTAGTGGGATGGAGCCCAGCAGAGGGACGCTATCACTGCTGTCTTTATTGTGCTGCTGGAAAATCCCGCCAAGAGCCAGGGTTTCACCGTTTTTCACCGCTACAACCGTTTCTATCTCCTGTTTGTCTATTGCCAATACCTCACCATCAGTCTGCTGAATACTTCGACCCGGCATATTTTGGCTAATACGCAGTTTTAAACGAATGTTGCCATGCGGCTGAATAGTTGGCGTGACTTCCATCCCCAAAACCGCCTCTTTAAATTCGATTGAGGTCGCCCCGCTCTCACCGCTAGATACCTGATAAGGAATTTCAGTACCTTGTTTAATACTGGCGGGCTGCTGATGCGCCGCCATCAGGCGAGGACTCGCAATAATCTCCAGTTGTTGCTGCTGTTCCAGAGCGGATAGCTCCAGTTCCAGCAGCCTTCCATCGATACGAGCAATGTTAAAACCCACTTTTGCTGTCGCACTGCCAACAGAAACATCTGCCGAAACTCCGGTGGGTCGATGGAGCTTATTTTCACCAGTTTGCTCCGCAGCAGACCATTTCACACCCAGCTCACGCAGCTTATCCTGGTTGATGGTCACAATATGGGCTTCAATCTCTACCTGCCCAATCGGTAAATCCATTTCGGCAACCCAGGCAGCAATCTGTTTCAAGACATCTTTATTGTCATGCACAATCAGCCTGTTAGTTCGTTTATCTACCGTGGCATAGCCCTGGGCGCTTGTCAGTTTAGTTCCCGCCGATTTCAGCGCAGCGGCTAACTCTTCTACATCAGCATAATGAGGAGCAAATACTTGCTGCAACATCGGTTGGTTGAGTGTGAGTTGTTTGCGCTGTTCCATCGCTAACGCTTGCTGCTCCCGGAGGCGAGCCTTAGGCTGAATCTGTATAACATTCCCGTCCTGCTGCTGGCTGAGCTCAGCGCTGTTGAGTACCAGTTGAAATGCCTGCTTCCACGGTACGTTTACTAAGTTGAGCGACAGCACACCTTCAACGCCAGGTGCAATCAGCAGGTTAACTCGTCGAGCTTCAGCCAGCGCCTGCAACACCTGGGTTATTGGTGCGCCATCAAGCACCAGCGAAATACCTTTATCGGCCTGGCTTGCGAACGGCAGCACCAGTATCAAAAGTAATCCCCTCATCCATTGCATGTGTTTTTCCTTTTATTTCCCAGCGGTAAGAAGAGAGTGGGCAGCCGGGGTCAAGTTTTGCGACCACAGCTCCTTTGCCCACACTTTCAATCTGCGCGCCTTTAAAGAGCACGCTATCTGGCTTAATACGCCGCCATACACCTTGAGGGTCGAGCATCAAAGCCGTACTGGTCTCAGTTGAATTGATAACGCCCTTTAACGTCCAACGCCCAAGTTGGGCAGACAGGCTTTCACAAGGCGAAATATGTGGCAGAAACGGGTTTGGCGGTATCGCCCACGCTGAGGAGATCACCAGAAAGACCAACCCACCAATGCTACGGTTCATCAGCGAACTCCATAGTCATCACCAGACTGAGTAACTCCCCTTGCGCCGTGATGGTGAACGAGTGGTTTGCCACAACACGATATTCGGCAAGCCGTATGAATAATCCCGGTAGTTTCTCCCATGGAACCAGCATGTTCAGCACTGCGCCTTTATCGTCAGGCTGCCACTTCACTAGCTGCCCTCCCGCTTGACTGACAAAGTCCGTCACGGAAAACAGCGGTGCCTTCAATGGCGAAACAGGTTGTTCGAGTGCAGCCAACTGCTGGATTTTGTGTCTTAACCGCGCCAGCTGTTGACTCATTTGCTCGCAGTGCGCTTGCAGCTGTTGAATCTGAGAGTTCTGCGGCAGTATCAGAAACAACCCAGCAGCAAGCGTCGCCATGCTTGTTATGCAGGTAAACGTTGCAATGCGTATCCAACGCGCCCCACTTAGCCAGCGCTCAATGAACCCGTGCATTTTCCACCTCTGAAAGCATGAGTGTGACACCGAAGCCGTATCCACCTTGTGCTTCATGCTGAACCGCGCCTGCCTGAACGGCAGCAACACCGTCAAGCTGTGCGAGCATCTTTTCCAGCCTGTGCATATCATCCAGATCCGTTGCATGCCCCTTGAGCTCAAACCGCCCATTTTGCAGGGTCAGTGAAGACAGCCAGGAACCGGCAGGCAACCCCTCTGCCAGCCGAACCAATCGCCGCTCCCAAACCTGCACAGCCCGTTGCTGCGCATTACGAATTTGCTGCAAATGCAGGAGTTTTCTTTGCTGCTCTTCGAACCCCAGCCGTTGCTGATAAAGGGCCTGTAATGCAGGGAGCGTATTTGCCAGGTATTCACTTTGAGTCTGGTGCTGACTGACTTTCCATGCCGATAACTGCCGCCCGGCAAAAGCGATGAGGGGCACGAGTATTAAAACCAGAGCAAGCAAAACACTCCAACGGTGCACCTTCTGCTGGCGCAGCGTCTGGCGCCATGGCAACAAATTAATCAGCGCGCTCATCGGGACACCCTGCCAATGGCCAGTCCTATCGCAACCGTAAACACTCCACCATGACGCGGCAGCGGCGGTTGCAAGCGTGAAAGTGCGGACCACGCATCCAATGGCAAAAACCCCACCGGCTGTGACTCGGGTTGCGCGAAACTCAGCGCCACCTTCCCCGGCTCGGTTTTAAGTTGCTGGCATAAATCGCTAATCGTGGGTACGACATGGGTATCAGCCCATCCCCAACGTGGCGTGGTTTCGGTTGAAGCCCATAACCAGTGATTCTCTTCGCGATGCACCAAATACTCGCATTTCTCCAAATGACAGGGCGTAGTAAGCGCTGGCAATGCACTCGCGCCAGGGGTCAGAGTTGCCGGAAAAAGCTTTACCACTGCCAGACTTTTTATCAACGCAGCGACATCTGTCTGGCGCGCAGCTACTATCAAATACGGGTCAGCAACATCTTGTGACGCTAAATAATCCCAGCACAATTGAGCGGGTGTCATTTGCAGCTGCCGGGCGGTTGTTGATGCGATATACGCGTCACTTGCAGACTCGGCCAGACGTTTGTCAGGCGCAGGAATAGGGCGTTGCAATGTCCGCTGGGTTGGAAAAGAGACACGCAATTGATGGCGCACCGGCAATTCTTTTCGCCAGTCCAGCAAAGCGTTAGCGAATGCTTCCGTATTCATTAACAAACCGTCGCGAAAGGTTCCTTCAGGCAGGGGAAGTTGCCACCAATGCCGAAGCTGCCACCCTTGCCGTTGGCGTTGAACCGCCACCGCACGCACGCTTGTATGTTGAATATCCAGGCCTATTTGCCAGGTTGCGAACATCATGATTACGGTCTCCTTATCGCCGTGCGAGGAAAATGCCATACCAATGCCACTGGCTTGCCTTTATACTACCGCGCGGTTGTTTATAAACTGCCCAATGGAAACGTAATGGGAAATCTAAGGTGAAGTTCGTAAAGTATTTATTAATCCTTGCAGTGTGTTGCATTCTGCTGGGAGCAGGCTCGATCTTCGGGCTCTACAAATTTATTGAGCCGCAGTTGCCTGATGTCGCCACGCTTAAAGACGTGCGGCTCCAGATCCCAATGCAGGTTTATAGCGCTGATGGTGAGCTCATTGCTCAATATGGTGAGAAGCGCCGTATTCCGGTAACGCTCAATCAAATCCCGCCAGTGATGGTGAAAGCTTTTATTGCGACCGAAGACAGCCGCTTCTACGAACACCATGGCGTAGATCCTGTCGGGATCTTCCGTGCCGCAAGCGTAGCGCTGTTTTCTGGCCATGCATCTCAAGGTGCAAGTACCATCACGCAACAGCTGGCACGTAACTTCTTCTTGAGTCCTGAACGCACTCTGATGCGCAAGATAAAAGAAGTGTTCCTGGCGATTCGTATTGAGCAGTTGCTGACTAAAGATGAAATCCTCGAGTTATACCTCAACAAGATTTATCTCGGTTACCGCGCCTATGGTGTCGGGGCCGCAGCCCAGGTCTATTTTGGTAAGTCGATTGATCAGCTGACACTAAGCGAAATGGCGGTGATTGCCGGGTTGCCAAAAGCACCGTCAACTTTCAACCCACTTTACTCAATGGACCGCGCCACTTCCCGTCGTAATGTCGTGTTATCGCGTATGTTGAGCGAAAACTACATTTCTCAGGCGCAATACGACGAAGCACGCAACCAGCCAATCGACGCTAACTATCACGCGCCAGAAATCGCATTCTCTGCACCGTACCTTTCTGAGTTGGTGCGCCAGGATATGGTGGCGCGTTATGGCGAGAAAGCCTACGAAGATGGTTATAAGGTTTACACCACCATCACACGTAAAACTCAGCAAGCCGCTCAACAAGCCGTACGCAATAACGTCATGGCTTACGATATGCGTCACGGTTACCGTGGCCCATCGAATGTGTTGTGGAAAGTGGGTGAAACCCCGTGGGATAAAACTAAGATTGTTGATTCGTTAAAGAATCTACCCGTCTACGGCCCGCTGTTCCCTGCTGTAATTACTCAGGCAACCCCTGCGGAAGCGACAGCATTGATGGCTGATGGCAGCGCCGTTTCTATCAGTATGGATGGAATGCGTTGGGCGCGCCCTTATCGTTCTGACACCGCGCAAGGCCCAACGCCACGTAAAGTGACAGATGTGGTGCAAGCGGGGCAACAAATCTGGGTTCGTAAAGTTGATGAGAATTGGTGGCTTGGGCAAGTCCCGGACGTGAACTCCGCCCTGGTTTCTATCAATCCACAGAACGGTGCCGTTGTGGCGTTGGTTGGTGGTTTTGACTTCAATCAGAGCAAATTCAACCGTGCCACTCAGGCATTGCGTCAGGTGGGCTCCAACATCAAACCGTTCCTTTACACCGCGGCAATGGATAAAGGCCTGACTCTGGCGAGCGTGCTGAACGATGTGCCGATTTCTCGCTGGGATGCCGGTGCCGGTTCCGACTGGCGTCCGAAAAACTCTCCACCAGAGTATGCAGGCCCAATCAGATTGCGTCAGGGCCTTGGCCAGTCGAAGAACGTGGTGATGGTGCGTGCAATGCGAGCTATGGGTGTTGACTACGCAGCAGAGTATCTGCAGCGCTTCGGCTTCCCTGCGCAGAACATTGTGCATACCGAATCTCTGGCACTTGGCTCGGCCTCTTTCACGCCGATGCAGGTCGCTCGCGGTTATTCCGTCATGGCCAACGGTGGTTTCCTGGTTGATCCGTACTACATCTCAAAAATTGAGAATGAAATTGGCGGCACGATCTTTGAAGCCAAGCCGAAAATCGCCTGCCCTGATTGCGATATTCCTGTGATTTACGGCGAAACGCCGAAGTCTAACGTGCTGGAAAATCAGAATGTTGAAGACGTCGCGCAGTCTCAGGAACAGCAGAACGCCAGCGTTCCAATGCCGAAGCTTGAACAAGCCAATAGCGAACTGGTCGCCCAAAGCAGCCCGCCTGAGTACGCACCGCACGTCATTAACACGCCGTTGGCGTTCCTGATAAAAAGCGCGCTTAACTCCAATATTTATGGCGAACCCGGCTGGCAAGGCACCGGCTGGCGTGCAGGTCGTGACCTGAAGCGTAACGATATTGGCGGCAAAACCGGTACCACGAACAGCTCGAAAGATGCATGGTTCTCAGGTTACGGGCCGGGTGTGGTGACATCCGTATGGATTGGTTTTGACGATCACCGTCGTGATCTGGGACGGACATCCGCATCAGGTGCTATCAAAGATCAAATCTCGGGTTACGAAGGTGGGGCGAAGAGTGCTCAACCGGCATGGGATGACTTTATGAAAGTCGTTCTGGAAGGTGTACCAGAAGAACCGTTAACGCCGCCACCGGGCATCGTCACCGTTAATATTGACCGTTATACAGGGCAATTGGCGAATGGCGGGAGTAGTCGTCCGGAGTACTTTATTGAAGGCACTCAACCTACGCAGCAGGCAGTGCATGAAGTGGGTACGACAATAATTGATAACGGCGAGAGCCACGAGTTGTTCTAAAAACTTGATACAGCCCGCTTCGCGTTGAAGCGGGCTGTATTGAAAAAATTGAAACCCTAAATAATTCGAGTTGCAGGACTAAAACGCCAAAGGTGTTTTAGAACAGCGCTTGCGCTGGCCCCGAAGGGGTGAGGCCCACGATGGGCCGAATAATAACGCAGCCAACGCACATGCAGCTTGAAGTATGACGGGTTTACAAACGCCCCTGCTCTCTCAACCATTCCCGCACTAAGAAAAGCGCACTTACATTTCGCGCTTCGCTAAAATCTTCTTCATCGAGCAAATCAAGCAGCGATTCCAGCGGCCAACGTACTTGCGGCAACTCTTCTGGCTCGTCACCCTCCAGCGATTCGGGATAGAGGTCTTCAGCAATAACAATGTTCATTTTGCTCGAGAAATAGGACGGTGCCATCGTCAGTTTTTTCAAGAATGTCAGCTGATTAGCGCCAAATCCAACCTCTTCTTTCAACTCACGGTTCGCTGCTTCAAAGACGGTTTCACCAGGATCGATTAATCCTTTAGAGAACCCAAGCTCATAAGATTCGGTTCCAACCGCGTATTCACGAATCAAAATCACATGGTTATCGATGATAGGTACTATCATGACAGCTTCACGCGCAGACGGACGCATCCGCTCATAAACGCGGCGCACACCGTTGCTAAATTCCAGGTCCACCGTTTCGACATTAAACAGGCGTGAACGGGCCACGGTTTCAACATGTAAAATGGTCGGTTTTTGTAATGGTTTACTCATCGTGGCTGGGCTAACAGTAAATGCAGGTACGTCATTGTGCGGTATGCCACATATCTCACGCAATGAACATTCGTTATTATTTACATTTCTGTAACTTTAAGTGATTTTTCAAAGTCTCTGCTACATGTCAATAGGCTGTAATTGAAATAGGAATTTGCTGATATTTCTCGTAAAGTCGCTTTGCTAACATTATGTTACAGCACGCTATGCACAAAAAAATGTCTCAAGAATGGTGCCATGGCTGCCGATAAATACTTCTATGCCCTACATAATTTGAGTTTAATCGCGGCAGGAAGAGAACGAGTTTCGATAAACTAACGTGAGTATGTGACTCGGACGAGTGAATGTTGCCAACAGCTATCTCGTTTGACGTCCGTTGGAAAGGCACCCGAATGCTGTCAGGGGTGCAACTTGCTGCGTTTTAATAAGAAAACGAGTGTTTGATGGGGAAAGCATGAGCACCTTATTACTTCTTTTAGCTGCTATGCTGGCCTGCATCTTAATTGCGGGGTGGCTAATTTGGCGCAGCCTGCGCTTACGCGCTCGAGTATCACAAGCACAATCATTTAGTGGCGCGACCTCACGCAAGCTAACCGCTGAAGAACGCGCCGCGGTTGAAAACTACATTGAATCTTTAGCCCGCACGCAGGATATCGTGGGGCCCTCTGGCGCCAGTGCCGCGCCGACCAAACTGGTCCTCAATGCGTTGAGTAACACTGCGCTGTCGCTCACACGCTCTATCACCCGATATGGCTTATCCACAGACGATCCTAATAAGTGGCGTTACTACCTCGACTCTGTAGAAGTGCATCTTCCGCCATTCTGGGAACAATACATTACCAACGATAACTACGTTGAGTTGATTCGTACGGAAACCATGCCGTTAGTGATTTCCCTTAACGGGCATACACTTATCGACTACAGCAGCGAAAATTTTGGTTTCGCTCTTGAGAAAAACCCTCATAGTCAGGCATCCATTCGCGGCGAAGAAAGCGAACAAATAGAGCTGCTGAATATCCGTCAGGAAACGCCTGAAGAATACGCGCTAAGCCGTCCTGATGGGCTGCGCGAGGCCATTCTCATTTGTGTGGCTTTCATAATGCTGTTTTTGTGCCTCGTGACCCCATCGGTTGTTTTACCGTGGTTAGTGGGTGGTGCCTTTATGCTGCTGGCGGCAAGTCTGTGGGGTTTGTTCGCTCCTCCGACAAAAAATGCACTGCGTGAAGTCCACTGCTTACGCGGTACGCCTAAGCGTTGGGGACTTTTCGGTGAGTCAAATCAGGAACAGATTAACAATATCTCGTTAGGGATAATCGACCTGATTTACCCTGCACACTGGCAACCCTACATTGCTCAGGATCTTGGGCAAAAAACAGATATTGATATTTATCTCGACCGTCATGTGCTTCGCCAGGGGCGTTTTCTGTCTTTGCATGATGAAGTCCGCAACTTCCCTATTCAGCATTGGGTGCGCAACCTGGTGATTGCCATGGGTAGCCTGCTGGTGCTGACAATGTTGACTGTCTGGGTTCCGTTAGAAATGCCGCTTAAACTGAGCATGTCCTGGCTGGAAGGCGCGCAAACTATCGAAGCCAAAACGGTGGCTGATCTCGATAAAAAAACGCTCCGGGTTGGCGACACGTTGAAAGTAAACGGTACGGGTATGTGTAATATCCACACGCCAGATAACTACACCGCGCGTCAAACGTATCCGTTTACCCCATTTGATTGTTCACAAATCATCTGGAATACCGCTCCGGCTCTGCCGGTGCCGGAATCAGATATCATGGACAAAGCCACGGCATTGACGCAGGCAGTCAGCGGGCAAATTCATCCGCAGCCCAGCAATGACTCTAAAGTTAACCCGCAGTTACGCAGTGCCATTCAGAAATCAGGCATGGTGTTACTGGATGATTTCGCTGGCATTGTTCTGAAAACCCAGGCGCTTTGCACCACTGATGACGAATGTATCCGGCTGAAAAATGCCTTGGTGAACCTGGGCAACACGAAAGATTGGGATACCCTGACCAAAAAAGCGGATTCAGGAAAACTCACTGGCGTGAATGTTCTGCTGCGTCCGGTCAGTGCCGAGTCGCTGGATAATCTGGTTACCACGTCTACAGCACCGTTCTTTATCCGAGAAACGTCTCGCGCAGCACAGGCTCTCAATAGCCCAGCGCCCGGCGGATATGTGATCATGAGTGACGAAGGCAGCGACCTGGTAGACCAACCTTTGCCACCGGTTCCGTTGTATGACATTCCGGCGCAGGAGCAATGGACGGAGTTCCAACGGCTAGCCGATATGCTTCTCAAAACACCGTTTAAAGCCGAAGGAATTATTACAGGCATTCGACAGGATGCGAACGGGACGAAGCATATTTCACTGCACCGGGTCCCGGACAGCAGCAGCCTGTGGAGTTACATCAGTACCACGCTGCTGCTTATCGGCATGATTGTTTGTCTACTCGTTAACGGTGCGCTGGCAATTTGTCGATATCGCCGCAGCCGCAACCGTCTGGCGCAAATCCAGCAGTACTATGACAACTGCATGAATCCATCGCTGACCGCGATCTCCGCTGTACGCCCGCTGTTCTAAACTTCGCGTGACAGGTTGTGCTAACCTGTCACGCAGTCTCTTTTAATCAGGCCAAGACCCTATGCATATTGATATTGCCTGGCAAGATGTCGATACCGTCTTGCTGGATATGGACGGCACGTTGTTGGATCTCGCGTTCGATAATCACTTCTGGCAGAAACTGGTACCAGAATGTGTCAGTCAGCAAAGAGCGATTCCACTTGATGAAGCACATCAGCTGATTCGTCAGGAATATCACGCCGTGCAACATACACTAAACTGGTACTGTCTGGATTACTGGAGTGAGCGTCTGGGTTTGGATATTTGTGCGATGACAACCGCGCAAGGGCCAAACGCAGTGTTACGTGAAGATACCGTTCCGTTCCTCGACGCCCTGAAATCCTGCGGGAAGCGCCGAATTTTATTGACGAACGCGCATCCACATAATCTGGCGGTCAAACTCGAACATACAGGTTTAGCTCAGCACCTTGATTTATTACTTTCCACCCACACATTTGGTTATCCGAAAGAAGATCAGCGGTTGTGGCAGGCTGTTGCTGAGCATACCGGGCTGGAACCTGAGAGAACGCTGTTTATCGATGATAGCGAACCGATTCTGGATTCCGCCGCGAAGTTTGGCATTCGCTATTGTTTGGGTGTGACCAATCCCGATTCTGGCCAGTCCGACAAAACCTATCAACGCCATCCTGCATTGAACGACTATCGCCGACTACTCCCGAAGTTGATGTTTAAGGAGTCGTGATGAAAGAAAAATCGTCTGAAGGTGTGCGTCTCGACAAATGGCTGTGGGCTGCGCGTTTTTATAAAACCCGCGCGATTGCCCGGGAAATGGTTGAAGGCGGCAAGGTGCATTACAACGGCCAGCGCAGCAAGCCGAGTAAAATCGTTGAGCTGAATGCCATGCTGACGCTACGCCAGGGCAATGACGAGAAAACTGTCAAAGTACTGGCTGTCACTGAGCAGCGTCGCCCGGCCACGGATGCCTCGCAGCTATATGAAGAGACAGCAGAAAGTATTACTAAGCGGGAAAAAGTGGCGCTGGCACGCAAGATGAATGCGCTGACTATGCCCCATCCCGACCGTCGCCCCGATAAAAAAGAGCGTCGCGATTTGATGAAATTTAAACACGGTGGCAACGAATAGTTGCCACCTGAATGAGAGAAAACTATGGCTCAACAAGACCAATTACATCGTTACCTGTTTGAAAACTTCGCCGTGCGCGGTGAACTGGTAACGGTTTCCGACACCTGGCATCACATCATGGAAAACCACGATTATCCTGCTCCCGTTAAAACGATTCTCGGTGAATTGCTGGTCGCCACCAGCCTGCTGACTGCAACCCTCAAATTTGACGGCGATATTACCGTGCAATTGCAGGGTGACGGCCCAATGAGCCTGGCAGTGATTAACGGCAATAATAACCAGCAAATGCGCGGTGTTGCGCGTTTTAAAGGTGAAATCCCTGCTGATGCGGACTTGAAAACTCTGGTGGGCAACGGCTATCTGGTGATCACGATTACACCAGCTGAAGGCGAGCGTTATCAAGGCGTAGTAGGGCTTGAAGGCGATACTCTGGCAGCGTGTCTGGAAGATTACTTCTTACGTTCCGAACAGTTACCGACGCGCCTGTTCATCCGTACTGGCGATGTTGAAGGCAAACCTGCTGCAGGCGGTATGCTGTTGCAAGTTCTGCCAGCACAAGATGCTCAGGCAGATGATTTCAATCACCTGGCAGCACTGACCGAAACCATCAAGGCTGAAGAGTTGTTGACGTTACCGGCCAACGATGTGCTGTGGCGCTTGTACCACGAAGAAGAAGTGACACTTTACGATCCGCAGACGGTCGAATTTAAATGTACGTGTTCACGTGAACGCTGTGCCGATGCACTAAAAACTCTGCCTGATGAAGAAGTAAACAGCATCATTGCAGACGAAGGTGAAATCGACATGAACTGTGATTATTGCGGCAACCATTACGTGTTCAACTCCATGGACATCGCTGAGATCCGCAACAACGCCTCCCCGGCAGACCCTCAGGTTCATTGATTTCCTGACCTCACTTTAGCGGTCTGTCACGGTGAGATCTGTTTGCTTCACCGGTTTTCCGTTCACCCGTGCGGCTGATTATCTCTGTAACCGCCGTTAACGGTGAACGTGCCAGGAGGATTACGCCATCCTCCTGGCGACCTCGGCGCCCGGTTTTAAATTGCCGGGAGTCGGGGTCCATAAGGGAGCGACGGCTCCCCTATGACGTTCACCGGTTCGGTGACTGCATATATCGAAAGGCTTCGGGTGAACGGAAACTTCACCGCTTCCGACATAAACAACCCATGCTCGTCTCAAAGATGTGACTAAGAGACAGCCGGAGTGAGGCATTCAGACTCAAAGTGTTTCATCATTTGCACACGAATGCGCTCTCGCTCACACCTCGTCCGTTAATCGCACTATTTTTTAACATATTCAGAATATTTTCCCTGCCGAGCCAGCATTTCCTGCCATACTCTCACCCCGTTGCGACTCGCTTCACAGCGTTTTCCGCTATATGGATTCGAGTGGATGCTCAAATCTATGATAAGTGTCGCGGTTAACAACCCATAAACAACCCTACAATATTAAGCAGTACAAATTGGCTAAGGAGCAGTGAAATGCGAGTTAAAGGCATAACCCCGCAAGATCTCAAGGCTTATGGAATTCATGACGCAAGTGAAGTGATTTATAACCCTGATTACGACACGTTGTACCGCGAGGAACTCAATCCCAACCTGCAAGGTTTTGAGCGCGGCATAGAAACAAATCTCGGTGCGATTGCTGTTGATACCGGTATTTTTACCGGCCGTTCCCCGAAAGATAAATACATTGTCCGTGACGACACGACGCGCGATACCCTTTGGTGGGCAGACACTGGCGAGGGTAAAAACGATAATAAACCGCTTAGCGAAGAAACCTGGCAGCATCTGAAAGGACTCGTCACCCAACAACTCTCTGGCAAACGCCTCTTTATTATTGATGCTTTCTGCGGTGCTAACGCGGATACCCGCCTCTCCGTACGTTTTATTACCGAAGTGGCCTGGCAGGCTCATTTCGTTAAGAACATGTTCATCCGTCCAACTGACGAAGAGTTAGAAACCTTCAAAGCTGACTTTGTGGTGATGAATGGTGCGAAATGCACTAACCCACAATGGAAAGAGCAGGGATTGAACTCTGAAAACTTCATCGCTTTTAATCTGACCGAGCGCGTGCAATTGATTGGCGGGACCTGGTACGGCGGCGAAATGAAGAAAGGCATGTTCTCTATCATGAACTACCTGCTGCCGTTGAAAGGCATTGCTTCTATGCACTGCTCGGCAAACGTCGGTGAGAAAGGTGATGTGGCGGTGTTCTTTGGTCTGTCCGGCACTGGCAAAACTACGCTTTCTACCGATCCAAAACGCCGCCTGATTGGCGATGACGAACATGGCTGGGACGATGACGGCGTGTTCAATTTTGAAGGCGGTTGCTACGCGAAAACCATTCGTTTATCCAAAGAAGCCGAACCGGAAATCTTTAACGCGATTCGCCGTGATGCACTGCTGGAAAACGTAACCGTTCGCGATGACGGTTCTATCGATTTTGATGACGGTTCCAAAACCGAAAACACCCGTGTTTCCTACCCGATTTACCATATCGATAACATCGTTAAACCGGTCTCTAAAGCGGGCCACGCCAACAAAGTTATCTTCCTGACCGCTGATGCCTTTGGTGTTCTGCCTCCGGTTTCCCGTCTGACGGCAAATCAAACGCAGTACCACTTCTTGTCGGGCTTTACCGCTAAACTGGCGGGTACTGAACGCGGCGTGACTGAACCCACTCCGACTTTCTCCGCCTGTTTTGGCGCTGCATTCTTGTCTCTGCATCCGACACAATATGCAGAAGTGCTGGTGAAACGCATGCAAGCGGCGGGTGCTCAGGCTTATCTGGTTAACACCGGTTGGAACGGCACCGGCAAACGTATTTCTATCAAAGATACGCGCGCGATTATTGATGCCATTCTGGATGGTTCTCTGGACGACACCGAAACCTTCACGCTGCCAATCTTTGGCCTTGCTGTTCCAACAGAACTGGAAGGCGTTGATAGCCACATCCTGGACCCACGGAACACTTACGCATCACCAGAAATGTGGCAGGAAAAATCCGAGCAACTGGCTACGTTGTTTATCGAAAACTTCGAGAAGTACACCGACACCCCTGCGGGTGCAGCGCTTGTTAGTGCTGGGCCGAAGATTTAATTCGACCTGACCTAAAAACTAAAAAGCCTTCCCTGCCGGGAAGGCTTTTTTTATTCTCTCTCACCATTGAGAGGTTGAGGAGACTTCTTCATCGGTACTGGCAGATAAGCCCGTATCCGCAAACCGCCCCGCTCGCTAACGCCGATATCCAACAAGCCGTTATGGTTGTCGATAATACGCTGCACGATGGCCAACCCCAAACCGGTTCCGCTGGTGCTACGCGCGCTATCGCCACGCACAAAAGGCTGGAACAGGTGCTTAAGCTGGTCAGGTTTAATCCCTGGGCCATCATCTTCCACCTGGAACCATGCGCGGTTTAGCTCGCCGCCACTGCTTACCTTAATCCAACCATTACCGTATCGCGCCGCGTTCACCACCATATTGGCGGCTGCGCGTTTGATGGATAACGGATGGATGTTAACCAGCAATTCGCCAGCTTGCAGATCGGTATCAATTTCGCGCTCATAGCCACTTTCTGCGGCCACCACTTCACCCAATACACTATTGAGATCGGCAATTTCCAGCGGCATCTCTTGCCCGGTACGCAGGTAATCGATGAACTGCTCGATTATCGCATTACACTCTTCGATATCTTTGTTAATCGATTCAGATAGATAGCCATCCTCTTCACTCATCATCTCTGTTGCCAGACGAATACGAGTAAGCGGCGTGCGCAAATCGTGGCTGACACCCGCCATTAATAGCGTGCGGTCATCGGCGAGCTGTTTCACACCTGCGGCCATGTGGTTGAAGGCTCGGGTCACTGAACGCACCTCCGACGCGCCATATTCGCGCAAGGGTGGCGGAATAATGCCTTTACCGACTTGCAAAGCGGCATGCTCAAGGTCAACCAAGGGTCGGTTCTGAATACGAATAAACAGCCACGCACCACCAATCGCGAGCAACATTATTGCAAGCGTATAGCGGAACAGCGGCGAGAAATCGCCCTGATGAATTTCAGTCAGGGGGACACGAACCCAGATATTTGGCGACAGCCACGTCTTCAGCCAGACAACTGGCGAGCTCTTGTTAACCTCAACACGCACTTCTGTTGGGCCACCCAATTGCTGCGCCATTTGATGGCTGAGGAATTCGTAATGCTGCGCCCAGCGCAAACCCGCGTCTTCCGCCGCTTCATTGGAATACAGAGAAATTCCCAACTCACGGTAGATTTCACGCCGAAATGCAGGCGGAACCACCAGTTGCGTGCCATCTTCGAGTTGCAGTTTATCGGTCATGAGCATACGGACTTCGTAAGCCAATACCTTATTAAACTGCTGCAAGCTCGGCAGAATGGCGAAGTTCAACACCACAAGATAGGTCGTCACCAGGCTGACGAACAGCAAGGTGACGATCAATAACAGTGTGCGGGCAAACGAGCTTCTGGGGGAGAAGCGGACTCGCCTCATGCCTTAGAACCGTCCGGCACAAATACGTAGCCCAGACCCCATACGGTCTGGATATAGCGTGGATGCGCAGGGTCTTCTTCAACCATGCGGCGCAGACGAGAAATCTGCACATCGATAGAGCGCTCCATCGCGCTGTACTCACGGCCACGCGCCAGGTTCATCAATTTATCGCGTGACAACGGCTCGCGCGGATGGCTCACCAGCGCTTTCAGCACCGCGAACTCGCCACTGGTTAATGGCATAGGCTCGTCTTCACGGAACATCTCACGAGTACCGAGGTTCAGCTTAAACTTACCAAAGGCAATAACCGCTTCTTCCTGAGAAGGTGCACCAGGCAGTTCATTAGCCTGACGGCGCAGAACAGCACGGATACGGGCCAGCAGTTCGCGTGGGTTAAATGGTTTTGGAATGTAGTCGTCAGCACCAATTTCCAGCCCCACGATACGGTCAACTTCTTCGCCTTTCGCGGTAACCATAATGATTGGCATTGGGTTGCTTTGGCTGCGCAGACGGCGGCAGATAGACAAGCCATCTTCGCCCGGCAACATCAGGTCAAGTACCATCAGGTGGAAGGATTCACGGGTTAACAGGCGATCCATCTGTTCTGCGTTAGCAACGCTACGGACCTGGAAGCCTTGTTCGGTGAGATAACGTTCAAGCAGCGCACGTAAGCGCATGTCGTCATCCACGACCAGAATCTTATAGTTCTCTTGCATTCTTATACTCCCAAAGGCTCGAACAGTGAGTGCGTATTCTTAAAAAACTGCGGCGTTACGACCAGTCAAATCTGGTATATATTCTAGTCGAAATTGTTACAAAGCATATTAAACAGATGGTTATAGACTCTTTTTAACCAAAAATGATGACTTGGTTCGCAAATTTCTGGGATTGCCATCACCCTGATATTTCGGTTTAAATCACCTTTATTGTGCTACTCATTCAAGGCTTGATGATGAAAACGCCATTAATTACCCGCGAAGGCTATGAAAAGCTAAAACAAGAAAAGGACGCCTTGTGGCGAGAAGAGCGTCCGGAGGTGACAAAAAAGGTCACCTGGGCGGCCAGTCTTGGCGATCGCAGTGAAAATGCCGACTACCAGTACAACAAAAAAAGACTGCGAGAAATAGATCGCAGAGTGCGATATCTCACGAAATGCCTCGAACAATTGAAAATTGTCGACTATTCCCCGCAGCAAGAAGGCAAAGTGTTCTTTGGCGCGTGGGTGGAAATTGAAAACGACGACGGAAACCAGCTGCGTTTTCGTATCGTGGGGTATGACGAAATCTTTGGGCGCAAAGATTACATCTCTATCGACTCCCCGATGGCTCGCGCCCTACTGAAAAAAGAAGTGGGCGACCTCGCCATTGTGCAAACACCCGCAGGTGAAGCGCAGTGGTACGTCAATAATATCGAGTATGTGAAATAACCCGCACAGCCAGCAACAGAACTGTCCGATTCATCACCTGTCGGGCGCTGTGGCTGGCATTTTTGCCCTCCGATCCGTATAACTATGCCTTGAAATTTCTACCTGGACAGATGACAAACCCATGATGAATGATTCACTCTGCCGCATTATCGCCAGCGAGCTAAAAGCCAAAAATGAACAGGTTGATGCCGCCGTTCGCCTGCTGGATGAAGGGAATACCGTGCCGTTTATTGCACGTTATCGTAAGGAAGTCACCGGCGGGCTGGACGACACTCAACTGCGTCAGCTGGAGACTCGTCTGGGCTATCTGCGCGAACTCGAAGATCGCCGCCAGACCATCCTCAAATCCATTACCGAACAAGGTAAATTGAGTGACGAACTCGCCGCGGCCATCAATGGCACGCTGAGTAAAACCGAGCTCGAAGACCTCTATTTACCGTATAAGCAAAAACGTCGTACACGCGGGCAAATTGCGATTGAAGCCGGTCTTGAGCCACTGGCCGAATTGCTTTGGAACGAGCCGTCACACACACCAGAAGAAGAAGCCGCCCGTTTCGTTGATGCCGACAAAGGTGTTGCTGATACCAAAGCCGCCCTTGATGGCGCACGCTATATTCTGATGGAGCGCTTTGCCGAAGATGCGGCGCTGCTGGCAAAAGTGCGTAATTATCTGTGGAAGAACGCGCATCTGGTTGCCAATGTGGTGAGCGGTAAAGAAGAGGAAGGCGCGAAATTCCGCGACTACTTCGACCATCACGAACCGATTGCCACCGTTCCCTCCCACCGCGCGCTCGCCATGTTCCGTGGCCGCAACGAAGGTATTTTACAGCTCGCGCTGAATGCCGATCCGCAACACGACGAGCCACCGCGTGAAAGCTATTGCGAACAGCTGATTATCGACCATCTTGGTTTACGTCTGAATAATGCCCCGGCCGATGCCTGGCGCCGTGCAGTAGTGAGCTGGACCTGGCGTATCAAAGTGCTGATGCACCTTGAAACTGAGCTGATGGGTACCGTACGCGAACGCGCCGAAGACGAAGCAATCAACGTTTTCGCCCGCAACCTGCACGACTTATTGATGGCGGCGCCGGCTGGTCTGCGTGCGACTATGGGCCTCGATCCAGGTCTGCGTACCGGCGTGAAAGTGGCGGTTGTGGATTCAACCGGCAAACTGGTCGCCTTCGACACCATCTACCCGCACACCGGGCAGGCAGCGAAAGCCGCCGTCGTCGTTGCAGCACTGTGTGAGAAATACAACGTCGAGTTGGTTGCCATCGGCAACGGCACGGCATCGCGTGAAACCGAACGTTTCTTCCTCGATGTGCAAGAACAATTCCCGAAAGTCACCGCGCAAAAAGTGATTGTCAGTGAAGCGGGTGCTTCCGTCTATTCCGCATCGGAACTGGCGGCGCTGGAGTTCCCTGACTTAGACGTGTCGATTCGTGGCGCGGTTTCTATTGCCCGTCGCCTGCAAGATCCGCTGGCAGAGTTAGTGAAAATCGACCCGAAATCTATCGGTGTCGGCCAGTATCAGCACGATGTTAGCCAGTCGCAGTTGGCGAAGAAGCTGGATGCGGTCGTCGAAGACTGCGTAAACGCCGTGGGCGTGGATCTGAATACCGCGTCAGTACCATTGTTAACCCGCGTGGCAGGATTAACGCGCATGATGGCGCAGAACATCGTCAACTGGCGTGATGAAAATGGCCGTTTCCAGAACCGCCAACAGTTGCTTAAAGTCAGCCGTTTAGGGCCGAAAGCCTTCGAGCAGTGTGCGGGCTTCCTGCGCATAAACCATGGTGATAACCCGCTGGATGCTTCAACGGTTCACCCGGAAGCGTATCCGGTTGTCGAGCGCATCCTGGCCGCGACCGAACAAGCGTTGCAGGACTTGATGGGTAACGGTGAGGCGCTGCGCGGCCTGAGCGCCCGTGAATTTACCGACGAACGTTTCGGTGTGCCAACGGTTACCGACATCATCAAAGAGCTGGAAAAACCAGGCCGAGATCCTCGTCCTGAGTTCAAAACCGCGAAGTTTGCTGATGGCGTAGAAACCATGAACGACCTGACGCCTGGCATGGTGCTGGAAGGCGCAGTCACTAACGTGACCAATTTTGGCGCGTTTGTAGATATTGGCGTTCATCAGGATGGTTTAGTTCATATCTCCTCGCTTTCAGACAAATTCATCGATGACCCACACAAAGTGGTGAAAGCCGGCGATATCGTCAAAGTGAAAGTGATGGAAGTGGATCTGGCGCGTAAGCGTATTGCGCTCACGATGCGTCTTGATGAGCAACCTGGCGAGTCCAACCGCCGTGGTAGTGCACCGCGTGAACAAAACGAGCGCCGTCCGGCACAACAGCAGAAACCTCGTGGGCGTGATAACGCCGCAAGTAGTAGCGGTAACTCTGCGATGAGTGACGCGCTGGCCGCGGCATTAGGCAAGAAACGCTAATATACGTTGTTAATTCCGCTCTCTCCTCTTAACCCGGAGAGAGCGGAAAAAGTCTGATTTAATAATTTGCGGCAGATCAATTTTCACCGCGATATAAAACAGCACTAATATTTATCAAATGCGTAACACTTGAAATATCCAGACAACATTAACAGAGATAAAATAATAATTTTATCAATTCAAAATAAACACAACTCATTGTTATTATTAATTTTTATATAAAAACAGCCTTTCAAAACCCTCCCATAAAATAAACTTCTGTTTCCTGTGAAATAAGCCACACCCTCTTATTCATCACAAAAATATTTATTGAAGACAGAAACCATTCTCATTATCATTGGTTTGTTCGTTAATTCTCCTCCATCCAAAGAAAATTCTTGTTAGCGTTTCTCGTTAGCGCAATTAAAGAGCCCAGCTCTAAGTAGGTCCTATGCGATTCTTGCCAAGTAGCTCGTGGAAAATTATCGGCTTTGCCAACGAAATCAGCCCTTCATATCGCCAGAAATTATTATCACTCGGTATGTTGCCAGGCTCGTCCTTTAACGTTGTACGTGTCGCGCCTTTAGGCGATCCCATTCATATCGAAACGCGTCGCGTCAGTTTGGTATTGCGCAAAAAAGATCTCGAACTGCTGCACGTTGAAGCCATTGCCTGACTGGCGGGGTGAGCGCTCGCGCTCGTTGCTATTTTCTTTAAGTTCACGAATAAAATGAAAAAATTAACTATCGGCTTAATCGGTAACCCTAACTCCGGGAAAACCACGTTATTCAACCAGCTCACAGGCTCACGCCAACGAGTGGGTAACTGGGCGGGCGTTACTGTTGAACGTAAAGAAGGTCAGTTTTCAACGCTTGCGCATCAAGTCACGCTGGTCGACTTGCCGGGCACCTACTCGCTGACCACCATCTCATCGCAGACATCGCTCGATGAACAAATCGCCTGCCACTACATTCTGAGCGGCGAAGCAGACTTGCTGATAAACGTGGTCGATGCGTCGAACCTCGAGCGCAATCTGTATTTAACGCTGCAACTTCTCGAGCTGGGTATTCCATGCGTGGTCGCGCTCAACATGCTCGACATTGCCGAGAAGCAAAACATTCGTATTGATATCGATGCGCTTGCAGCACGCCTTGGTTGCCCGGTGGTTCCATTAGTATCGACTCGTGGCCGTGGCATGGAAGGTCTGAAGCTGGCAATTGACCGCCGTCAGCCTAATGCACATACCGACTTAGTCCTTTACCCACCGAAATTACTTGAAAACGCCCGGACACTGGCAGCAGAAATGCCAGAGGATATGCCTGCGCAGCAACGCCAATGGCTGGCCCTGCAAATGCTTGAAGGCGATATCTATAGCCGTGAATATGCCGGTCAAGCCGCTGATAAGCTGGATGCCATTCGCACCCAACTGACTGAAGAAAATGAAGATCCGGCACTCCTGATTGCTGATGCGCGTTATCAAACCATCGCCGCCATCTGCGATTCCATCAGCAACAGTCTGACCGCCGAACCGCATCGCCTCACCGCGATGATGGATAAAATTATCCTGAACCGCTTCCTCGGCTTGCCTGTCTTCCTGCTCGTGATGTATCTGATGTTCTTGCTGGCGATTAACATCGGCGGCGCGTTGCAGCCGATTTTCGACGGTGGTTCTGCGGCTATCTTTATCCACGGCATTCAGTGGATAGGCGCAACATTGCACTTCCCAGGTTGGCTGACAATTTTCCTCGCGCAGGGTATCGGTGGCGGTATTAACACCGTGCTGCCGTTGGTGCCGCAAATCGGCATGATGTATCTGTTCCTCTCCTTCCTTGAGGACTCCGGTTACATGGCGCGCGCGGCATTTGTTATGGACCGCCTGATGCAGTCGCTCGGCTTACCGGGCAAATCCTTCGTTCCGTTGATTGTCGGCTTCGGCTGTAACGTCCCTTCGGTAATGGGTGCGCGTACGCTGGACGCACCACGTGAACGCCTGATGACCATCATGATGGCGCCGTTTATGTCATGCGGTGCTCGTCTGGCTATTTTTGCGGTGTTTGCTGCGGCCTTCTTCGGTCAGCAGGGGGCGTTGGTCGTCTTCTCGCTCTACATTCTTGGCATTGTGATGGCGATTCTTACCGGTCTGATGCTCAAACACACCATCATGCGCGGTGAAGCCACGCCGTTTGTCATGGAACTGCCGGTGTATCACGTCCCTCACCTGAAAAGCTTGTTGCTGCAAACCTGGCAACGCCTGAAAGGCTTCGTGCTGCGTGCCGGTAAAGTGATCGTCATCGTCAGTATTTTCATCGGTGCGCTGAATAGCTTCTCGTTTAGCGGCAAAGAAGTGGACAACATTAACGACTCTGCTCTGGCGTCGGTTAGCCGCGTACTCACCCCGCTGTTGAAGCCGATTGGCGTGCATGAAGACAACTGGCAAGCGACCGTTGGCCTGTTCACTGGGGCAATGGCGAAAGAGGTGGTGGTTGGCACACTCAACACCCTCTACACCGCAGAAGATATGCATGAAGAACCGTTTGATGCCGCCAGTTTCAGCCTGACAGATGAGTTAGGTGCCGCCGCCGGAGAAACCTGGCAGAGTCTGAAAGACACCTTTAGCCTGAGCGTGCTGGCCAACCCAATCGAAGCCAGTAAAGGCGACGGCGAAATGGCAAGCGGAGCAATGGGCGTCATGAGCAGCAAATTTGGCAGCGCAGCAGCGGCTTACAGCTACCTGATTTTCGTTCTGCTCTACATCCCATGTATTTCCGTGATGGGCGCAGTGGCACGTGAATCGAGCCGTGGTTGGATGATGTTCTCCGTACTTTGGGGGCTGAATATTGCTTACTCGCTTTCCACGCTTTACTACCAGACCGTGACGTTTAGTGCACATCCGCAATACAGCCTGGTCTGTATTCTCGCGGTGGTATTGTTCAATGTGCTGTTGATAGGTGGTTTGCGCCGGGCGCGTAGCCGTGTGGATGTTAGCCTGATGACGACGCGTAAAACTGTCGAAGCTGCGTGCTGCAAAAGCACCACGGGCGATTGTCACTAAGAGCCATCTCAGTAGGCGTGATTGATGCAGTGAGTTTTGACTCGGACTGCGCGGAAAAACCGGAACGTACACGAAGTACGTGAGGATTTTGAGCACAGCCCAGGGCAAAACTCACAAATAAAATAGCCTAATGAGATAGGCTCTAAGGGGATATCATGGCGAGTTTAATTGAGATTCGTGATGCACTGGCGCTGCAAGGCCGTCTGGATGCGACGCAAATTAGCCAACAGCTCTCCACACCGTTGCCGCTGGTTAACGCGATGCTGAGTCGTCTTGAAGCGATGGGCAAAGCCATGCGCATCACCGAAGACCCAAACGACTGCCTGACGGGAAGCTGTAAAAGCTGTCCGGAAGGTAAAAAATGTATTCGCGAAGTCTGGGCGCTACGGGCCTAAAATGAATGAGAAAGGGCCGGATGTGAATCCTGCCCATTTTATTTAATCTTCAAGACGCTTTTGAAAATCTTCCAGCACCTGGCAAACATCCTGCGGGTGCGAAATAAACGGCGCATGGGCGGCTTTAGGGAAAACCACCGCTTCACTTTGCGGCCAAAGCTCTTCCAACAAGCCCGCGACTTTACGCGGCACCAGCCCATCAAGATGTCCATACAAGCGTAAAAACGGCAGTGTTAGCTGGCCGAGCGGCTGGCGTAAATCCGCCGTTTTCAGGATCTCCAGGCCACCGTTTAGCACCTCAACACTTGGCATTGGCTGCTCGAGAACCACAGCTTTCAGGCGGCGAGCATCCTGGCGAGCGGTTTCTGTACCCAGCGTTTGTAACGCCAAAAAACGCTCCACGGTACGCTGAAAATCTTCACTCAATTGCTGTTGGAAACCCGCCAGAATTTCAGGTTTGATGCCCGGCCAGTCACCATGAGCAGTGAAGCAAGGCGAGGACGCAATGGTCACCAGTCCTCTCACGCGTTGCGGATGAGTTAACGCAATCTGGCTTGCCACCAGCCCACCCAAACTCCAGCCCAGCCAAATTGCCCGTTCCGGCGCGTGTGCCAATACCGTCTCGGCCATTTCCTCGAGTGTCAGCGCACCAAAATCCTGGCTGCGACCGTAACCGGGTAAGTCGACAAGATGAAGGCGAAAATGCGAGCTTAATTCCTCGCAAATGCAATGCCACACTTCCGCGTTCAATCCCCATCCGTGCAGCAGCACAAGATCGTCTTTTCCTTCACCTTTTGTCTGCCACCAAAGCTTACTCATCAGTTACTGTTCTCATTTTGTTCAGCAAGGAGGCGAATATGCTAACAATCCCAGGGCTATGTTGGCTATGCCAGATGCCACTTGCTTGTGCGCATTGGGGAATTTGCTCGCGTTGTACTCAGGCATTACCCACGCCACCGCCCTGCTGTCCATGCTGCGGGCTGCCCTGCGCCAATACGCACTTGCCTTGCGGGCGTTGTGTGCAAAAGCCTCCAGAGTGGGATTCGATCGTGTTCGTCACGGATTACAGACCCCCGCTTAATCAGCTCGTCCAGCGATTCAAATTCAATGGCACCGTCGCATTGGCACCTGCTCTGGCGCGTTTAATCATGTTGCGTGGGCTTGAGGCAAAACGTACTCAAAGCGGGTGCAAACCTGATTGCATGGTCAGTGTTCCACTGCATTCACGCCGTGCCTGGCGTCGTGGCTTTAACCAAAGTGACCTACTGGCACACTCGCTGTCACGTTGGCTACAGTGTGACTATTTCCCAAAGGGGATCATTCGAATTCGGGCCGCGCAAACACAACATCAACTCACGGCCCGGCAGCGGCGCAACAATCTAAAAGGCGCTTTCAGGGTTGATTTTCCCGTGGCAGGCCGCCATATAATTATTGTGGATGATGTCGTCACGACGGGCAGTACGGTGGCGGAAATTGCGCGGTTGCTGAAAAAGCAGGGCGCGGCGACTATCCAGGTGTGGTGCCTTTGTCGAACCTTGTAGACCCTCGATGATGGGCGTATTATAACCGACTAAAATAGTCAACTATTGAGCAATCGTTATGATCCGTATTTCCGATACAGCACAATCCCACTTTGCCAAACTGTTGGCGGGTCAGGAAGAAGGGACGCAAATTCGCGTATTCGTCATTAATCCTGGTACTCCAAATGCGGAGTGCGGGGTTTCTTACTGTCCGCCGGATGCGGTAGAAGCATCAGATACTGCCCTTAAATTCGAGCAGTTAACCGCGTATGTGGATGAGTTAAGCGCACCTTATCTTGAAGATGCCGAAATTGATTTCGTTACCGACCAACTCGGTTCACAACTGACGCTGAAAGCGCCAAACGCCAAAATGCGTAAGGTTTCTGATGATGCGCCGTTAATGGAACGCGTTGAGTACATGCTGCAAGCCACGGTAAACCCACAGCTGGCTGGCCACGGCGGTCGTGTCACGCTGATGGAAATTACCGATGAAGGTTTTGCGATTCTGCAATTCGGCGGCGGCTGTAACGGCTGTTCAATGGTAGACGTGACCCTGAAAGAAGGCATCGAAAAACAACTGCTGGCAGAGTTCCCTGAACTGAAAGGTGTTCGTGATTTGACCGAGCACCAACGTGGCGAGCACTCTTACTACTGATTTATTTTGCCCTCACCCTAACCCTCTCCCACAGGGAGAGGGGACTGACCGGTTTTCCACTACACATGGATACTGGTTTTCCCCCTCTCCTTTGGGAGAGGGTCGGGGTGAGGGGAATCAGAACTACTTCTTCTTGCGCCGCTTATCTAAATCCTTCAGCAACTTATTCACTTCGTCATCTGCGAACATCTCCTCAAGCGAGGTCGATAACTTGCGCCGCCAGTTTTTATACTGATAGCTAGTCCCCGGAATGTTCACAGGTTCCGCGATACCTAACCAATCCTCCGGTTGCAAACCCAACAGAGCGCTATTGCTATCAGCAATGTAGCGTTGCATCCCGCGATTTAGCGTGGCCGTCATCGCCATCAACGAGGCTTTATGGCCTGCGCGTTTTGGCAGACAGCCATATTCATGCAGACTATCCAACAAACCTTGTTTGGCACGCTCGCGATCCTGATACAACTCAGTCAGCATCTCTTCATCAGGATACAGACCAAGGGTTTTACCCAACGTCAGATCGCCGCTTTCCCAGTAACCGCGCAGCGTCGGCAAATCGTGAGTGGTGGCAACCGCCATGGATTGTTTCGGCCACGCTTTCGGCGCGCGGAACTGTTTTTCCTGATCGTGCTCGAAATAGAGCACTTTGTAGGAGTAAACCCCGCTGTCACGCAGCTTGCCGACAATCTCAACCGGCACCGTACCGAGATCCTCACCGATAACCATGCAGTGATGGCGTTTACTTTCCAGCGCCAGTATCGACAGCAGATCGTCCACCGGATAATGCACGTATGCGCCTTTGTCTGCGGTTTCGCCATAAGGTATCCACCACAAACGCAGCATCGACATAACGTGGTCAATACGCAGCGCACCACAGCTGGTCATATTGGAACGCAACAGTTCAATAAACGGTTGATACGCACGCGCGGTAATCACATGCGGGTCCATCGGTGGCAAACCCCAATTCTGGCCGAGCGGGCCAAGAATATCCGGCGGCGCACCCACGGAAGCTTTCAGGCAGTAAAGTTCGCGGTCACACCAGGTTTCCGATCCCCCTTCCGCCACGCCAACTGCTAAATCGCGATACAAGCCAATCGGCATTTTAAAGCTTTGGCTCGTTTGCCAGCACATCTCGAACTGGGCGTAAGCAAGGTATTGCAACCACAGATAGAAATTCACTTCATCACTGTGTTCGGTGCAGAACGCTTTGACTTCCGGGTTATGTGCGTCGCGGAAACCTTCCGGCCACACCGGCCAGCCCCAGCGCATTTGATCTTCTTTCACCTGATAAGCGTGCAGTGCGTCGAACGCCGCCTGGTAGTAGAGACTATCGCCGCCTTCTTGCACAAATTTCTGGAAAGCAACGACGTGCTCGTCCCGCGCGCCACGTAAAGAAAACTGCTTCCACGCCATGCGCAACGCAGCCATTTTCAGCACGGTAACGGTGGAATAATCGACCCACTGCGCATCTCGCGCCGCTTGCAACGTTGCCTGGGTGGTCGGCATTTTCCACCACGTCTGCGCTTCATCGCTAAGCAAGAAATCGTCAACCGCGTTCACATCGATATAAATCACGTTCAACCAACGACGTGATGACGGGCTATACGGGCTGGCACTTTCTGGATTCGCAGGATACAGCGCATGAATCGGATTCAGGCCGATAAACGAGCCACCCCGTTTTGCCACATCCACCAGCATGCGTTGTAAATCACCGAAATCCCCAATACCCCAGTTATGCGTCGACCGTATGGTGTAAAGCTGAACACACGCTCCCCACAGTTTTTCATCCCGCATCAACGCGGCAGGTTCATAACAACGCTTTGGCGCGACAATCACGCGGCATTGCCAGTTGTGCTCATTCTGGCTGACTGTGAGGTCGTGATAGCCTTCCGGCAATGTTGCAGGCAACAGCATCTTTTTGCCTGCCTGTGCATGCCCTTTATGCTGCTTGCCCTCTTCGGTGGTCAGATGCCAGGTGTATTCACCGTTTCCTTCCAATACCGTCGCCATGCGAGTGCCAGAAGTAAACACCAGCACATTCGCCACTGGTGTTACTGCCACCTTTTTCAAGGTGACAGTACGGTTCATGGCTTCCAGCAAACGCTGCTTGGTATCCGCAGGAATCGCCTGCGGTTTGCCATGGGCGTTAATGTAGTTTGGGCTAATTCCCGCCTCCAGGGCGGCGTTATCAAGACGTTTGCTGTCCATGCTTTCCCTTAGCGTTTTGCCTGCCAGATACGTTGTTGATAATCACGGATAGAACGATCGGAGCTGAACATACCGCAACGAGCCGTATTCAGAATGGCGGCGCGCGTCCAGGCTTCCTGGTCGAGATACAGTGCATCTGCAAGTTTTTGCGCTTCCGCATACGCCGTGAAATCGGCCATCACTAAATACGGATCGCCGCCTTGTTTGCCGATGCTGTGCAGCATCTGGTCGAAGGCATGTTTATCGCCATCGCTATAAACCCCTTTTTCCAGCTCTTTAAGTACGGCATCCAGCACTTTGTCTTTCTTAC
Source organism: Buttiauxella sp. A111 (assembly GCF_014189855.1). Classification (GTDB taxonomy): domain Bacteria; phylum Pseudomonadota; class Gammaproteobacteria; order Enterobacterales; family Enterobacteriaceae; genus Buttiauxella; species Buttiauxella selenatireducens. The sequence goes on along the minus strand of NZ_BJFN01000005.1, from coordinate 370,465 downwards.
GCCATTTCACTGGGTCATAGCCTTTGGCTTTGAGCGCTTTCACTTCTTCCACGGTATGGCCGAAGATAAAGATGTTTTGCTCACCGACTTTCTCAGCGATTTCGACGTTCGCCCCATCCAGCGTACCGACCGTCAGGGCTCCGTTGAGCGCCAGTTTCATGTTACCGGTGCCGGAGGCCTCTTTACCTGCGGTAGAGATTTGCTCGGAAATATCAGCCGCCGGAATCATCACCTCTGCCGCAGAGACACAGTAATCCGGCAGGAATACCACTTTCAGCTGATCGCCAACGACCGGATCGTTGTTGATGGCATGCGCGACTTTGTTAATCGCAAAGATGATATTTTTTGCCAGGTAGTAGCCCGGAGCCGCTTTCGCACCGAACAGATACACACGCGGCACGCGGGAAGCGGTCGGGTTTTCACGGATTTCTTTGTACTGCGCCAAAATGTGCAGCAGGTTCAAGTGCTGGCGTTTGTACTCATGCAGGCGCTTGATCTGTACGTCAAACAACGCATCCGGGCTGATAACAATACCCGTGCGGTGTTTAACAAAGGCAGCCAGCTTCACTTTGTTTTGATATTTGATGTCGCGGTATTCCTTACGGAATTTCGCATCATCAGCATATTTTTCCAGACCTTCGAGCACGTCCAGATTGTTTGCCCACTCTTTCTTGAGCTTTTTATCGAGCAGTGCCGCAAGTGCCGGGTTGCACTGTTTGATCCAGCGACGTGGGGTAATACCGTTGGTTACGTTATGGAATTTGTTCGGCCACAGTTGGTGATATTCCGGGAACAGATCTTTGACCACCAGATCGGAGTGCAGCGCTGCCACACCGTTTACCGCAAAACCACTGACCACACACATGTTCGCCATGCGAACTTGCTTGTTGTGAACCACAGCCAGTTTTGCCCACACGGCTTCGTCGCCAGGCCAGGTTTTGTCCACCAGCTTCTTAAAGCGGGCATTAATTTCATTGATGATCTGCATATGGCGCGGCAGCAACGCTTTCACCAGTTTCTCGTCCCAGCACTCCAGCGCTTCAGGCATCAGTGTGTGGTTGGTATACGCGAAGGTTTTACTGGTAATGGCCCAGGCGTCATCCCAGCTCATCTGGTGCTCGTCGATAAGCACACGTAACAGCTCAGGAATGGCGATAGTCGGATGGGTATCGTTCAGCTGAATGACTTCGTAATCCGCCAGTTCTTTATGCTTACGGCCCGCCAAATGGTGACGACGTAAGATATCGCCCACCGAACACGCGCACTGGAAATACTGCTGCATCAGGCGCAGTTTCTTGCCGTTCAGGTGGTTGTCGTTCGGGTAAAGCACTTTAGTCAGTTTTTCAGCGTCGATGCCCTGCTGTTCTGCTTTCAGGAAATCGCCGTCGTTGAATTTAGTTAAATCAAATGGATGAGCGTGTTTTGCCTGCCATAAACGGAGCGGTTGCGCGATGCCGTTACGGTAGCCGACAACCGGCAAATCCCAGGCTTCGCCGTGGAACACAAACGCAGGCTCCCAGCGAAGAGTCTTGCCATCTTTCACGACTTTGCCGCCGACACCCACTTGCACGTCGAGTGCTGAATTGTGCTGGAACCACGGATAGCTGCCGCGATGCCAGTCGTCAGGGGCTTCCATCTGCTGCCCATCTTTAAAGGACTGGCGGAACAAACCGTACTGGTAATTCAGGCCGTATCCAATCGCTGACTGTCCGACGGTAGCCATGGAATCCAGGAAGCACGCAGCAAGACGCCCCAACCCGCCATTACCCAATGCTGGATCGGTCTCCGCTTCCAGCAAATCGGTCAGGTTGATATCGAACGTTTTCAGTTCATCAGCGACGTCCTGATACCAACCGAGGTTCAGCAAATTGTTACCCGTCAGACGACCAATCAAAAACTCCATTGAGATGTAGTTTACGTGGCGCTGATTTTTTTCAGGTTTAGCCGCAGGTTGAGCTGCCAGCAATTCAGCAAGCGCGCCACTGACAGCATGCCACCATTGGTGCGGGTTCATTTCGGAAGCTGAATGCAACCCATAACGCTGCCACTGACGTGTCAGTGCAGCCTGAAATTGTGCTTTATTGAAGGTCGTCTGTGACATAAGGGCTCGGTCCTGTGATGTTCTAATTTCATTACCCGCTAGTGTGCAGGGTGACCAGGGCTAATTCCTCCTCCTGAGTCGGATTAGGGAGGGAGGAGTAGTGGGGAGTAGCTAAAAATGTGATCGCCACCACTTAAAATGAGGCGCGGCTATCACAAACGCCCACCAGCACTGAGTTTTCACATCGGCAGCTGACATTTCATGAATGAATTCATCTAATCCATAGATTTGTGACCAGGAGCAACTTACCACGTCTCAAACCCTCAACAATCTTGCAATAACCCGCAAACTGGTCGACTTTGTAGTAAGTATTAATTACGAAGCGTAAAAAAATTCACAATCGAACATATTTCTTACACAGTGAAGTGGTAGACCATGCTGATCCCCTCCAAATTAAGTCGTCCAGTACGTCTGGAAAATACAGTGGTCCGCGACCGTCTGTTGAAGAAGTTATCAACGGCCAATAATTATCGAGTTGCACTGGTAACCAGCCCGGCGGGTTATGGAAAAACGACTCTGGTTTCTCAGTGGGCGGCGGGGAAAAATGAGTTAGGTTGGTATTCCCTTGATGAGGGTGATAACCAACAAGAACGTTTTGCCAGCTATTTGATAGCGGCCATTCAGCAGGCGACTTCTGGCCATTGCGTGACCAGCGAAGTCATGGTGCAAAAACGCCAATACTCGAGCTTAACCGCGCTGTTTGCCCAACTGTTTATCGAAATGGTGGAATGGCATCGCCCCCTGTATTTGGTCATTGATGATTACCATCTCATTACCAACCCAGTGATTCATGAAGCGATGCGCTTTTTCATTCGCCATCAGCCAGAAAATCTGACGCTGCTTGTGATGTCGCGTAATTTGCCACAACTGGGTATCGCCAATTTACGCGTGCGCGACCAACTGCTGGAAATCGGCAGCCAACAACTCGCTTTTACACACCTTGAAGCGAAACAATTTTTCGACCACCGGCTCAATTCACCTCTCGAGAACACCGAGAGCAACAGCCTGTGTGATGATGTCGCCGGTTGGGCGACTGCGCTGCAACTCATCGCGCTTTCCGCACGCCAGAACAGTAACTCCTCAGCACAACACTCAGCACGCCGGCTTTCAGGCATCAACGCCAGCCATTTATCTGACTATCTGGCCGATGAAGTGCTGGATAATGTTGACGCACAAACGCGTAATTTCCTGCTGCGCAGCTCGATTCTACGGTCGATGAATGACGCGCTGATTGTCCGTGTCACCGGCGAAGAAAACGGCCAGATGCGCCTTGAAGAGACCGAACGCCAGGGGCTATTTATTCAGCGCATGGATGACAGCGGCGAATGGTTCCGTTTTCACCCGTTGTTTGGCAATTTCTTACGCCAACGTTGCCAGTGGGAACTGGCGACCGAACTCCCGGAAATCCATCGTGCGGCAGCGGAAAGCTGGATGGCGCAGGGTTTCCCAAGCGAAGCTATTCACCACGCGTTGGCTGCAGGCGACGCAACCCTGCTGCGCGATATCCTGCTCAATCACGCCTGGGCACTGTTTAATCACAGCGAATTAGCCCTGCTGGAAGAGTCATTAAAAGCATTGCCGTGGACCAGTTTGCTGGAAAATCCGAAGCTTGTATTACTGCAAGCCTGGCTGATGCAAAGCCAGCATCGCTACAGTGAAGTCAACACACTGCTGGCCCGTGCTGAGCAGGAAATGAATGTCGTAATGGACGATACCATGCACGGCGAATTCAATGCATTACGCGCTCAGGTTGCGATTAATGATGGTAACCCGGATGAGGCCGAACGGCTGGCAATGATCGCGCTCGATGTGCTGCCGCTGGCCAGTTTCTACAGCCGTATTGTCGCAACATCAGTGCATGGCGAAGTGCTGCACTGCAAAGGCGATCTCACCAAATCGCTTTCTGTGATGCAGCAAACTGAACAAATGGCGCGCCGCCATGACATGTGGCATTACGCACTATGGGGCTTATGCCAACAGAGCGAAATTTTATTGGCACAGGGTTTCCTCCAGTCAGCATGGGAAGCGCAACAGAAGGCCTTCACGCTGATTGAAGAGCAACACCTTGAGCAACTCCCGCTGCACGAATTTTTACTGCGTATTCGTGCGCAGTTGCTGTGGGCGTGGTCGCGGCTCGACGAAGCCGAAGCGACAACGCGCATGGGCCTGGAAGTGCTTTCCGGGTATCAGCCACAGCAGCAATTACAGTGCCTTGCGTTGTTAGTGCAATGTTCTCTGGCGCGCGGCGATCTGGATAACGCCCGTAATCATCTGAACCGTCTGGAAAACTTGCTAGGGAATGGTGCGTTCCATAGCGATTGGGTGTCCAACGCCGACAAAGTGCGTGTGATTTACTGGCAAATGACCGGTGATAAACAATCCGCCGCCAACTGGTTACGTCTGACTCCAAAACCCGAGTTTGCCAATAATCACTTCCTGCAAGGCCAATGGCGTAATATCGCGCGAGCGCAGATTTTGCTAAGCGACTTTGAGCCAGCCGAAATGGTGTTGGAGGAGTTAAATGAGAATGCCCGCAGCCTGCGCTTGATGAGCGATCTCAACCGCAATCTGTTACTGCTTAACCAACTTTACTGGCAGGCTGGCCGCAAGAGTGATGCGCAACGTGTATTGTTGGAAGCGCTGGCACTGGCCAACCGCACCGGATTTATCAGCCACTTTGTGATTGAGGGAGAAGCTATGGCGCAACAACTACGCCAGCTGATTCAACTCAACACGCTGCCGGAACTGGATCAGCATCGTGCGCAACGCATTTTGCGTGAGATTAACCAGCATCATCGCCACAAGTTCGCCCATTTCGATGAGAACTTTGTTAACCGTTTATTGACGCATCCTGAAGTGCCGGAGCTGATTCGCACCAGTCCGCTGACGCAACGCGAATGGCAAGTGCTGGGGCTTATCTATTCGGGCTACAGCAATGAGCAAATCGCGGGTGAGTTGGATGTTGCGGCCACCACGATTAAAACGCACATTCGAAATTTGTATCAGAAGTTGGGTGTGACGCACCGCCAGGATGCGGTGCTACACGCACAGAAATTGCTGAAAATGATGGGGTATGGCGTTTAAGACATCGCCCTCTCCCATTCGGGAAAGGGCAATATATTCAAGATGCTAACGATAACTTCGCTTTACCGACACGCTTTCCCAGCCATTGGGCGACACGCACTTGCTGTTCTTTCGTCAACCACATTCCTAATTTGGTACGACGCCAGATAGCATCATCCACACCACGAACCCACTCATGCTCAACCAGGTAGCGTAGCTCTGCTTCGTAAAACTCATGACCAAAGTCTTCGCCCAAATCACTGACGCTGGTCGCCCCCGCCAGAATCAAATCGCTGTTGCTGCCGTAAGTCCGTGAGAAACGACGCGCCAGGCTTTCGCTCAGGAAGGTGTAGCGGCGGCGCAATTGCGCGGCGTAATCATCGCGATCGCCCTGAATATCGCCACCTGGCAAGGTGCAGCCTTTAGTCCAGGCTGGCCCCATTTTCGGGTAGTAGCCTTTCAGCTTATCCAACGCATGTTCTGCCAGCTTGCGGTAAGTCGTGAGCTTGCCACCAAACACAGACAGCAGAGGAGCATTGCCCTGCTCATCATGAATATCGAGCGTGTAATCACGGGTGATAGCCTGCGGTGAATCGGACTCATCATCACAGAGCGGACGGACACCCGAGTAGGTCCAGACGATATCGTCACGGCTCAGCGTCTTTTTAAAGTGCGCGTTGTAGGCTTCCAGCAGGTATTTAATTTCATTCTCGTCAATGTGGACATCTTTCGGATCACCCTGATATTCCACATCGGTAGTACCAATAATTGAGAACTCATCCATCCACGGAATAACAAACACGATGCGCTTATCTTCGTTTTGCAGAATATAAGCCTGCTTCTGATTGTGTACGCGTGGCACCACAATGTGGCTGCCTTTGATCAGCCGGATGCCATATGGCGAAGGCAATTGCAGACCGTCGTCAAAAAAGTTTTTCACCCATGGTCCAGTAGCGTTCACAAGACCACGCGCACGCCAGCTGAATGTTTCACCGGTTACACTATCTTGCGCTTCGACAATCCATAAACCGTTTTCACGCCAGGCGCGCGTTGCGCGAGTGCGGGTTTTCACCTCGCCACCTTCACGCGTCACCATTTGCGCGTTCGCTAAGACCAGGCGCGCATCGTCAACCCAGCAGTCGGAATATTCGAAACCGCGCACAATAGACGATTTCAGAACGGAGTCTGCGCCAAAACGCAAACCGGTGGACGCAGGCAAACTGGTACGTTTACCGAGGTGGTCGTACATAAACAAACCGATACGAATCATCCACGCCGGACGCAAATGGGGGCGATGTGGCAGACGAAAACGCATCGGGAAAGCAATGTGGGGAGCCATGTTCAGCAACACTTCACGCTCGGCTAATGCTTCACTCACCAGGCGAAACTCGTAATGTTCAAGGTAGCGCAAGCCACCATGGATCAATTTCGAGCTGTTAGAAGACGTGGCACTCGCCAAATCCTGAGCTTCAAGCACCAACACGGATAAACCACGGCCTGCGGCGTCAGCGGCGATACCTGCCCCATTTATTCCTCCGCCAATCACAATCAGATCTTTAGTTTCCATGTCACCCTCACACGCTTTCGTTAAAGTTCAAATATGTTCGTTATCGCTCATACTAGCAAGTCTACGCGCGCTTTGTAACGAAAAAAAAACATTTCTGCGTGATATGGATAACATAATGACGTTAATATCAGCGGGCAGAGGGCTGATTCCCTTAATATGGCACAAGCCAATTGAATAAAGTGACGAGCAAATCCATGGAAACTTTTGAGTGTATTGGTGTGGAAGAAGCGCACCAGAAGTTGCAGCAAAAAATGGCAGTATTGGTTGATATCCGCGACCCGCAGAGCTTTGCGATGGGCCATACGCCTGGCGCATTCCACCTGACAAACGATCGTCTGGTGGCATTTATGCAGCAAACCGATTTTGACACGCCGGTGATGGTGATGTGCTATCACGGCAACAGCAGCAAAGGGGCTGCGCAGTATCTGCTGCAACAAGGCTACGACCATGTTTATAGCGTCGATGGCGGTTTTGACGCATGGCATCGCCATTTCCCTGCTGAAGTGGCACACGGCGCCTTTTAATGAGTCAGGAAATCACGGTGTTGCAGGTATAATGCTCTTTTTGCTTAGAGCGGGTTAAACCTTATGATCATGATTACCTCGTTTGCCAACCCGCGAGTCGCGCAGGCATTTGTCGACTATATGGCGACGCAGGGCGTTATCCTCGCGATTCAACAACACGAACAGAGTGATATCTGGCTGGCAAATGACAGCCAGGAATCCCGTGTACGTGCCGAGCTCGAACAGTTCCTTGCGAATCCTGGTGACCCACGTTATCTGGCAGCAAGCTGGAATACCGGCCACACCGATAGCGGCTTGCACTACCAGCGCTATCCTTTCCTCGCGACGATTCGGCAAAAAGCGGGCCCGTTTACGATGGTTATCATGGCGGCTTGCGTGCTGGTGTATTTAATGATGCAAGTTATCGGCGACCGGGCCGTTATGGTGTGGTTAGCCTGGCCGTATAAAGACAGCTTGCACTACGAGTTATGGCGCTATTTCAGCCACGCGTTAATGCACTTCTCGATTATGCATATCGCTTTCAACTTGTTGTGGTGGTGGTATCTCGGCGGCCCGTTAGAAAAACGCCTCGGCAGCGGAAAACTAATCACCCTGACGCTGGTTTCTGCCCTGCTGAGCGGCTTCGTGCAGGCAAAATTCGGTGGCCCACTTTTCGGTGGTTTATCGGGCGTGGTTTACGCATTAATGGGTTATGTCTGGTTGCGTGGAGAACGTGACCCGGACAGTGGCATCTATATGCAGCGCGGTCTTTTAGCCTTTGCGGTTCTCTGGATTGTGATAGGATTTTTCGATGTCTTAGGAATGTCGATCGCCAACGCCGCTCACATTACCGGCCTGGTTGTTGGTCTTGCAATGGCGCTGGTTGATACTTTGCATGCGCGAAAACGAACATAGCATTTCAGGAGAATAAAACAGCGTGAAGCAAACACAACGTCATGATGCGATTGTCGAACTGGTTAAAAAACAGGGTTATGTCAGCACCGAAGAGTTAGTCGAAGAGTTTGCTGTTAGCCCACAAACGATTCGCCGTGATCTGAACGATCTGGCCGACCAGAACCTGATCATGCGCCATCACGGTGGTGCTGCATTACCGTCAAGTTCCGTGAATACACCATGGCACGATCGTAAAGCCACGCAGACTGCGGAAAAAGAGCGCATCGCGCAGAAAGTTGCCAGTCAGATCCCGAACGGTGCCACGCTGTTTATTGATATCGGCACCACACCGGAAGCGGTGGCTCATGCTCTGCTCAATCACAGTAATTTGCGTGTCGTGACCAACAACCTGAACGTGGCGAACACACTCAAGGTGAAAGAGGATTTCCGCATTATTCTGGCGGGTGGCGAATTACGCAGCCGCGACGGTGGAATTATCGGAGAGGCGACACTCGATTTTATCTCTCAGTTCAGACTGGATTTCGGTATCCTGGGGATCAGCGGCATCGACGGCGACGGCTCGTTACTGGAGTTTGATTACCACGAAGTACGCACCAAACGCGCGATTATTGAAAACTCACGCTGTGTGATGCTGGTTGTCGATCACTCTAAATTTGGCCGCAATGCGATGGTGAATCTGGGCAGCATTGCTCTGGTGGATGCGGTCTATACCGATATCATTCCGCCAGCAGGTGTGATGCAGGTGATTGCAGAGAATAATGTGCAGCTAGAGTTGTGCTAAAACCCCCCTCACCCCGGCCCTCTCCCTGAGGGAGAGGGGGGAAAACCTGTCCAGTTCCTTCTCTTGACGGTGATGGAGAAAACCATACAGTTCCCTCTCCTGACGGTGATGGAGAAAACCATACAGTTCCCTCTCCTTCAAGGAGAGGGTTAGGGTGAGGATGGTTTCAGAACTTACAACCTCACCGGCTTAATATGCCAAATCTCATCGGCGTATTCCTGAATCGTCCTGTCAGACGAGAAGTAACCCATATTGGCGATATTATGCATGGCGCGAATCGTCCACTCTTCTGGCTGGCGGTAAAGTTCGTCGACCTTATCCTGGCAGTCCACATAACTGCGATAATCTGCCAGCACCTGATAGTGGTCACCAAAGTTAATCAGTGAGTCCAGCAGGTCGCGATAACGTGTTGGCTCCCCAGGGCTGAACGTTCCGGTGCCAATTTGCGTCAGCACCTGGTGCAACTCCTCATCACTTTCATAATATTCCCGTGGCTTATAGCCTTTGCGCCGCAACGCTTCGACCTCGTCCGCCGTATTACCAAAGATGAAGATATTCTCTGCCCCAACGTGCTCCAGCATTTCAACGTTTGCCCCGTCCAGCGTACCGATGGTCAGCGCGCCGTTAAGGCCAAACTTCATGTTACTGGTGCCGGACGCTTCGGTTCCCGCTAACGAAATTTGCTCAGAAAGATCCGCCGCCGGGATAATGATCTGCGCAAGACTGACGCTGTAGTTCGGGATGAAGACCACTTTCAAACGATCTTTTACTACCGGATCGTTGTTGATCACCGCCGCCACATCATTGATGAGATGAATGATGTGTTTCGCCATGTAGTACGCCGACGCCGCTTTACCCGCGAAGATGTTCACACGCGGCACCCAATCGGCTGTCGGGTCGGCCTTAATGCGGTTATAGCGCGTAATCACATGCAGCACATTCATCAGTTGGCGTTTGTACTCGTGAATACGTTTGATCTGTACATCAAACAACGCATTCGGGTTCACCACCACATTCAGATGCTGGCCGATGTAGCTGGCCAGGCGCTTCTTGTTAGCCAGCTTCGCCTTACGCACATCCTGATTCACCGTAGGGTAATCGATGTGCTGCTTCAGTTCGTTTAACTGGCTGAGATCGGTACGCCAGGTGCGACCAATATTCTCATCCAGCACATCAGAAAGAGGTGGATTCGCCAGCGCCAGCCAGCGACGTGGAGTCACACCATTGGTTTTATTGCAAAAGCGCATCGGGAAGATAGCGGCAAAATCGGCAAACAACGACTGCACCATCAGGTTGGAGTGCAACTCCGAAACGCCGTTTACTTTATGACTGGCCACAACCGCAAGCCACGCCATTCGGACTTTGCGACCGTTGGATTCATCAATAATCGAAGTGCGCCCCAGCAAAGCGGTATCGTTCGGATACTGCTCCTGCAAGGTCTTGAGGAAATAGTCGTTAATCTCAAAGATTATCTGCAAATGACGCGGCAGAATTTTACCCAGCATATCCACAGGCCAGGTTTCCAGCGCTTCGCTCATCAGCGTGTGGTTGGTATACGAAAAGACCTGGCAGGTCACTTCGAAGGCGTCTTCCCAACTGAATTTATGCTCGTCGATTAACAGGTGCATCAGCTCAGGAATCGCTAACACTGGGTGCGTATCATTGAGGTGGATGGCGATTTTATCCGCCAGATTGTCATAGGTTTTATGCAGCTGATAATGGCGGCTAAGAATGTCCTGTACGGTCGAGGACACCAGGAAATACTCCTGACGCAAACGTAGCTCTCGGCCTGAATAGGTCGAGTCATCCGGATACAGTACCCGTGATACGTTTTCTGAATGGTTCTTATCTTCTACCGCCGCGAAATAATCGCCCTGGTTAAATTTACCCAGGTTAATTTCGCTACTCGCCTGGGCATTCCACAAGCGCAGTGTGTTAGTGGCATCGGTATCGTAACCTGGGATTATCTGGTCATACGCTACGGCCAAAATCTCTTCGGTTTCTACCCAACGGAATTTTTTAGCTTCCATTTGCACGCGCCCGCCAAAGCGAACTTTGTAGCGCGTATTGTGGCGCTTGAACTCCCACGGGTTACCGTACTCGAGCCAGTAATCCGGGGACTCTTTCTGACGGCCATCAACAATGTTTTGTTTAAACATGCCGTAGTCGTAACGAATGCCGTAACCACGACCCGGCAAACCGAGTGTCGCTAATGAATCGAGGAAACAGGCGGCGAGACGACCTAGCCCGCCATTGCCGAGGCCGGGGTCGTTCTCTTCGTCAATCAACTCTTCAAGATCCAGCCCCATCTCTTCCAGAGCGTTTTTGACATCTTCATAAATGCCTAATGAAAGCAGCGCGTTAGAGAGTGTGCGGCCAATCAAAAACTCCATCGACAGGTAATAAACCTGACGAACTTCCTGGGAAAGCTGAGCTCGGTTGGAGCGCAACCAGCGCTCAACCAGCCTGTCACGAACCGCAAATAATGTGGCGTTCAGCCATTCATGCTTGTTTGCTATGGCGGGGTCCTTCCCAACCGTGAACATCAGCTTATAGGCTATTGAGTGCTTTAAAGCCTCAATACTCAGCGTGGGTGATGCATAAGAAAAGGGTGCGTTCATATCAGTGATTCCTGGTGGATGGCTACAGCAAACGTTGGTACAGATCGCGGTAGGAATGCGCCGCCACCTGCCAGCTAAAATCCATGCCCATCGCCTGACGTTGCACAAATCTCCACAACGACGGGCGGGACCACAACACGAAGGCACGCCTAATCGCTCTTAGCAGCGACCAGGCATTACTGTCCTCGAACACAAATCCACTGGCGATACCGTCAGCCAGGTTTTCCAGCGAACTATCAGAAACCGTATCTGCAAGCCCGCCCGTGCGCCGCACCAGCGGCAAAGTGCCATACTTCAGGCCATACAATTGCGTTAGACCACACGGTTCAAAACGGCTTGGCACCAGTATCACATCAGCCCCGCCCATAATCCGGTGCGAGAACGCTTCGTGATAACCGATTTGAACGCCCACTTGCCCTGGATGCTCTGCAGCAGCCGCAAGGAAACCTTCTTGCATCACCGGGTCACCCGCCCCCAGTAACGCCAATTGCCCGCCTTGCTCGAGTAAACCCGGCAACGCCTCCAGCACTAAATCCAAACCTTTCTGGCTGGTTAAACGGCTTACCACCGCAAATAGCGGTGCTTTGTCGTTCACTTTCAGCCCCATTGCCACCTGCAACTGGCGTTTGTTCTCCGCCTTTTCTTCCAGAGTATCGCGGGTGTAGCGAGACGCCAGAAGTACGTCGTGCGCCGGGTCCCAAATTTTTTCGTCCACGCCATTGAGGATGCCGGACAACCGCCCCTCACGATGACGCTGACGTAAAAGCCCTTCCATGCCGTACGCAAATTGCGGTTCGGTTATCTCTCGAGCGTAGGTCGGGCTGACCGCCGTAATATGATCAGCATAATAAAGACCCGCTTTCAAGTACGAAATTTGACCATTAAACTCCAGGCCGTTCATATCGAAGAACGACCACGGCAGTTCAATTTCACTCATATGATGGGCGTAAAACATCCCCTGATAGGCCAGGTTATGCACGGTAAATACCGACTTTGCCGGACGCCCACGCGCTTCCATATAGGCTGGCACCAGGCCCGCATGCCAGTCATGTGCATGCACAATATCCGGATGCCAGAAGGGATCCAGGCCACATGCCATCTCGGCACCGACCCATCCTAAAAGGGCAAATCGGAGCACGTTGTCGACGTAAGCGAACTGATTGGTATCGTGATACGGGCTGCCTGGGCGGTCATATAAATGCGGAGCGTCAATGAGGTAAATCCCCACGCCGTTGAAGTGGCCATATAACAAAGTCATATGACCCGCGAAGGTGTCACGGTGTGCAACAACCTGCGCATCAACGATGCCACGACGGATGTCAGGGAAAGCGGGCAGCAAGACTCGCGTCTCAACGCCACCTGCGATTTGTGCTGCTGGTAGCGCACCAATCACATCCGCCAGGCCACCCGTTTTCAGCAGTGGAAAAATTTCAGAACATACATGTAAGACCTGCATTATCGCTCCCGTATGGAAAGTCGTGGCGCTCTATTTAATTAAAATTCAGGCACGCCAAACGATAAAAATACTACGCGCAGCACACGCCACGCGTGGGTCAATCCTGTTTAACCTGGCAACCTGGCTAGCATCTCTCGCGTCACCAAAACAATGCCTTCTTCTGAACGGTAGAAACGGCGTGCATCTTCTTCGGCGTTTTCCCCCACGACCATGCCCTCAGGAATGACGCAAGCGCGGTCAATAATGCAACGACGCAAGCGGCAAGAGCGGCCGACCTGAACATCAGGGAGTAATACTGACGAGTCAATGTTGCAAAACGAGTTGATGCGCACACGCGGGAAAAGCACCGACTGAACCACAACCGAACCCGAAATAATGCAGCCGCCAGACACCAAAGAGTTCAGCGTCATGCCGTGGCTGCCCGAGCGGTCCTGCACAAATTTAGCCGGAGGCAGGGGCTCCATGTGGGTTCGGATTGGCCATTCCTGGTCGTACATATCCAACTCTGGCGTCACCGAAGCCAGATCCAGGTTAGCTTTCCAGTAGGCTTCCAGTGTCCCCACATCACGCCAGTACGGCTCTGCATTTGGGTCAGACTGTACGCAAGAAAGTGGGAATGGATGGGCGAAGGCCGAACCGGATTTCATGACGAACGGAATGATATCTTTCCCGAAGTCATGGCTTGAGTTTTCGTCTTTGTCGTCGGCTTCCAGCAGTTCGTAGAGATAATCTGCATCGAAAACGTAGATCCCCATGCTGGCGAGCGCTTTGCTATCGTCACCTGGCATTGAAGGCGGATTAGCTGGTTTTTCAACGAATTCAATGATTTTCTCTTCGCTATCCACCGCCATCACACCAAATGCTGAGGCTTCATGCAGCGGCACAGGCATACATGCCACCGTACAGCGCGCGCCTTTTTCCACATGGTCAATCAACATGCGCGAGTAGTCTTGCTTGTAGATATGGTCACCCGCGAGGATCACCACATACTCCGCTTTGTAGCGACGGATAATATCGAGGTTTTGCGTGACGGCATCAGCCGTGCCGCGATACCAGTTTTCACCGTGTACGCGCTGCTGTGCCGGGAGCAAATCAACAAACTCGTTCATCTCTTCACTGAAGAAAGACCAGCCACGCTGAATATGTTGCACCAGCGTATGTGACTGATATTGGGTTATGACGCCGATGCGGCGGATACCCGAGTTAATGCAGTTCGACAATGCAAAATCGATAATACGAAACTTGCCACCAAAGTGGACGGCAGGTTTGGCGCGCGTTGAAGTTAAATCTTTCAATCGGGTACCTCGCCCACCAGCCAGAATCAGGGCGACAGCTTTATTTGGCAATTGTCTTGCCAGCATCAGAGGATCGTTCTTATCAAGCCTAACCATGACTGACTCCTTTTTTATGATTTCTGGAATACGCAGACTCCGTGCGCTGGACCATGCCATACAGCTAACACCACCGGGTTATCCTCACCGGCAAACGGAGGAATAGCACGCCACTCCCCTTCAGGTAGTACGATGTCAGCCACTTCTTCGGTAGCATTAATCGTGATGAGCCAACGTTCAGAAAGCTGGATTTGAAGGCGATGAATCCCGTTTTCCCACTCGTCAGTACTCAGAGGCTGAGCCTCTTTATTCCACCAACGGACATTGCCATCACCTTCCTCCCACCAGACGTTTTGCGTTAAAGCCGGAATCGTCTTGCGTAGATGAATCAATGCCGCGGTAAATGTGGTTAAGCCATCGTTACAGTGTTCCCAGTCAAGCCAGGTCAGTTGGTTGTCCTGACAATAGGCATTGTTGTTGCCGTGCTGGCTATGACCGTGTTCGTCACCCGCCAAAAGCATCGGCGTACCCTGAGAAAGCAGTAACAATGTCAGTAACGCGTGGACGCTGTCGCGCCGCCGTTCTTTGATAAAAAGCGAAGCTTCCAGCCCTTCGAAGCCGTAGTTATTACTGTAGTTATTGTTGGTGCCATCACGGTTGTCTTCACCGTTAGCTTCATTATGTTTTTGGTTGAAGCTGACACAATCGCGCAGCGTAAAGCCGTCGTGGGCAGTAATTAAATTGATGCTGGTAGATGGCTTGCGATCTCCACGACGATAGACATCGCTGGAGCCAGCAAAACGGCAAGCAAATCCCCCTAACGACAGATCCTGTCGTAACCAGAATCGCCGAATGCCATCGCGAAAATGATCGTTCCACTCGGCAAATAACGGCGGGAAGTTACCGACCTGATATCCACCCGCACCGATGTCCCACGGTTCCGCAATCAGCTTTACCTGCGACAAAACCGGATCGTTTTTGATCGCTTCAAAAAACGGAGCATCCTGACGGAATTCCGGTGTGCGTCCCATAACTGAGGCTAAATCGAAGCGAAAACCGTCGATATGGCAGCTATCGACCCAATAACGCAGGCAATCCATCATCTGAGCGACCACACCTGGCGTGCTCAAATTTAAGGTGTTACCGCAACCCGTCCAGTTCTGGTAATCACCGTTTTCCATTAACCAATAATAGCTACGGTTGTCGATTCCGCTCAGCGAGAGGGTTGGACCGTCGCGATCCAGTTCAGCACTGTGGTTGAGTACGATATCGAGGATCACCTCAATACCCGCCTCGTGCAGCGCTTTTACAGCGCCACGGAGTTCATTGGCGGCGGCCAGGGGATCTTGATTCACCGCGTAGTAGCCTTCAGCGGCGTACAACGAACGGGGGTTATAGCCCCAATAGTTGCTTAACCCTAAATGGGCGATACGCGGTTCGGTGACAAAATGCGCCACCGGCATCAGCTCCAGCGCCGTAATGCCCAGGCGTTTGAAGTAGTTGATCATCACCGGATGGCCGAGCGCGGCGTAGGTTCCGCGAAGTTCTTCAGGGATCTCCGGGTGAAGCAGCGTCAAGCCGCGAACGTTTGCTTCATAAATAACCGTATCGCCCCACGGGGTATGCGGCAGTTCGTCGTCTTCCCAGTCAAATTTATCCTGCACCACCACGCACTTCGCCATATGCGGGGCGCTGTCTTCGAGGTTCGGTTCATCGTAACCGCCGTGCAGATGGGGATGGTAGTCCGTCCCGCCTACCACCACGCGAGCACAAGGATCTAACAGCAGTTTCGCCGGGTTGAAACGATGCCCATTTTGCGGCTCCCACGGACCGTGTACACGGTAACCGTATTTCAGACCCGGTTTGGCGTTGGGCAAATACCCGTGCCAGATGTCGCCGGTTCGCACGGGTAAATCGTAACGTTGCTCGTGGCCGTGTTCGTCGAACACGCACAGTTCGACTTTATGGGCGTTGGCAGAAAACAGGGTGAAATTCACCCCTTTCCCGTCGTAGAACGAACCGTAGGGCGTGGAGTTCCCAGCGCTGAGTAGCGTCATTCCGCCTCCCGCACCAGCCAGAGGGTAGAAAGCGGTGGTAACGTCAGGCTCAACGAATGCTCTCTTCCATGGCTTGGGATCGCATCACTGTGAACCGACCCGCTATTTCCGGTATTGCTGCCGTGATAGTGCATGGAGTCAGTATTGAGCTCTTCGCGCCAGCGGCCTGGTTGGTTAATGCCGAATCGATAGTGGTAACGCGGCACGGGTGTAAAGTTGCTGGCGACAATGATTTCATTGCCCTTCGAATCGCGGCGCACGAAGATAAACACCGAGTTAACGTTGTCTTCAACCACCAGCCACTCGAAACCATAGCTGTCAAAATCCAGCTCATGCATTGCGGCATGATGGCGATATGTCCGGTTCAAATCGCGAACCAGCCGTTTCACGCCGTGGTGCCAGTTGTCGCCGCCTTCCAGCAAGTGCCAGTCGAGGCTGCTGTCGTGGTTCCACTCCCGCCCTTGAGCAAACTCGTTGCCCATAAACAGTAATTTCTTACCAGGGAACGCCCACATCCACCCGTAGTAAGCGCGCAGGTTGGCAAATTTTTGCCATGCGTCGCCCGGCATGCGGTCGAGAATAGATTTTTTACCGTGCACTACTTCATCATGCGACAACGGCAGTACGAAGTTTTCGGTGCTGTTGTACAGCATGCCGAAGGTCATTTTGTCGTGGTGATACTGGCGATGCACCGGATCGAGTTTCATGTAATCGAGCGTGTCGTGCATCCAGCCCAGATTCCATTTAAACCAGAACCCCAATCCGCCCATTGAAGCTGGGCGCGACACGCCTGCAAAGTCAGTCGACTCTTCCGCCATCGTCACCGCACCCGGCGTCTGCTCGCCAATAATGCGGTTGGTGTTACGCAGGAATTCGATGGCCTCGAGGTTTTCGCGCCCGCCTTTATCGTTCGGGATCCATTCGCCTGGCTGGCGGCTGTAATCGCGGTAAATCATCGACGCCACGGCATCAACGCGCAAGCCATCAATGCCGAAACGCTCAATCCAGTACAGCCCGTTGCCAACCAGATAGTTACTGACTTCACGCCGCCCATAGTTGTAAATCAGCGTGTTCCAGTCCTGGTGATAGCCTTCACGAGGGTCGCCGTGTTCGTACAAAGACGTGCCGTCGAATTTAGCAAGACCCGCGTCGTCTGTCGGGAAATGCCCAGGCACCCAGTCCAGCAGCACATTCAGGCCCGCTGCATGTGCGGCATTAATGAAATAGCGGAAGTCGTCGCGCGTGCCGAAGCGGCGCGTCGGCGCATACATCCCTTGTGGCTGGTAGCCCCAACTGCCATCGAACGGGTGTTCGTTAATCGGCAACAGTTCGAGGTGCGTAAAGCCCATCTCTTTCACGTACGGCACCAGTTGGTCTGCCAGTTCGCGATAGCTGAGCCAGAAATTATTGTCGGTATGACGACGCCAGGAACCGAGATGCACTTCGTAAATTGAAATCGGCTGATCAAAGCCATTGGCGCGTTGACGCGCAGGACTCAGCGTGGTTTTTTCAGGCAAACCGCAAATCAGCGACGCTGTTTCTGGACGCATTTGAGACTCAAACGCGTACGGGTCCGCCTTAAGACGCAAATGCCCTTCGGTATCAATCAGTTCGAATTTGTATAACTGCCCAGGATGAGCGCCGGGAATGAAAAGCTCCCAGATCCCGCTTTCGCGGCGTAAACGCATCGGGTGGCGACGGCCATCCCAATAGTTAAACTGGCCAACGACGGAGACACGGCGGGCATTGGGTGCCCAAACGGAGAAACGTGTGCCGGTAACGCCATCCATTGTATCGGCGTGAGCACCGAGTGTTTCGTAAGGACGCAAATGCGTGCCTTCGGACAATAACCAGCTATCCACTTCCTGGATTAACGGCCCAAAGCGGTATGGATCATCAATAAGATTTTCATGGCCATGCCACATGACAGCCAGCTGATAACGGAAAGGATTTTTACGGCGGGGGATAACCCCGCAAAAGAAACCACGTGAATCAATGCACTCTAACTTACCGACTTTACCTCCCGTTTTTGGTTCGATAACCCACACTTCAGTGGCGTCAGGTAACAGGGCACGAACTTCCAGCCCAGCTTCTGTTTTATGCATTCCCAGCAAGGAAAAAGGATCAGCAAAATGACCCGCAATTAGCGCATTTATCACGTCTTTTTCTGGATGAACAGACATGGATTTCGTCCTGTTTTTTTTGTCTCATCCCAGCGCTACGCTTACGCGCCCGGAGAACGTTATCATTGACCCAACAGGCAGCGTAAATGAACTCCTGTAAGCTGCTCCGCCCAACAACCCATCACGACAGTTATCACTGTCCTGAATAAAGCATAGCCAACGCGCTGTTTTACTCCCGATAAAATAAAAGAATGTCTTACATTCCATGTATGACGCGAAAAAAAAGGGGCTGCAATGCCCCTCTTGTAAATAAGTGTACTTATGCGAGCAGGCGCAACATTCTACGTAACGGTTCCGCAGCACCCCACAGAAGCTGATCACCCACGGTGAACGCTGAAAGGAATTCAGGACCCATGTTGAGTTTACGCAGACGGCCAACTGGCGTGGTCAATGTGCCGGTAACAGCCGCAGGGGTGAGTTCGCGCAGCGTGATGTCACGATCGTTTGGCACCACTTTTGCCCACTCGTTATGCCCGGCCAGCATCGCTTCAATGGTTGGCAGCGAGACATCTTTTTTCAGTTTGATGGTAAACGCCTGGCTGTGGCAGCGTAATGCGCCAACACGGACACACAGGCCATCAACCGGGATAATGCTGCCAGTATTCAGGATCTTGTTGGTTTCAGCCTGGCCTTTCCACTCTTCGCGGGTTTGGCCATTATCGAGCTGCTTGTCGATCCACGGGATCAGGCTTCCCGCCAATGGCACGCCAAAGTTATCCGTTGGCAGGCTGCCGCTACGGGTCAAATCAGTCACTTTGCGTTCGATATCCAGAATGGCGGAAGCAGGATCGGCCAGTTCAGCCGCAACGTGATTATGCAGTTGTCCCATCTGGCTTAGCAGTTCACGCATATGGCGCGCACCGCCGCCGGATGCCGCCTGGTAGGTCGCAACAGACACCCAGTCAACCAGGTCGTTTGCAAACAGGCCGCCGAGAGACATCAGCATCAGGCTGACCGTACAGTTGCCACCGACAAAGGTTTTCACGCCGTTGTTCAGACCTTCCTGAATAACGTGTTGGTTAATCGGGTCGAGGATAATAATCGCGTCATCTTTCATACGCAGAGAAGAAGCTGCGTCAATCCAGTAACCTTGCCAACCGCTTTCACGAAGCTTTGGATAGATTTCGTTGGTATAATCGCCGCCCTGGCAGGTAATGATAATGTCCAACGCCTTCAACGCTTCCAGGTCATATGCGTCTTGCAGCGTGCCATTGTTCTGGCCGGCAAAAGACGGGGCCGCGAGGCCTAACTGGGAAGTAGAGAAGAAAACCGGACGAATGGCGTCAAAATCACGCTCCTCAACCATGCGTTGCATGAGAACGGAACCGACCATACCGCGCCAACCGATAAAACCAACATTTTTCATAGCGACTAATCCTGCGGGGGTTTGCATTGTGTGCGTTAATTGGAATTACCGTCCACATTACAAAATGCTGTCAAAGTCGCAAGTGAAATTAATCAATGATACGCAACCTATTAGAAATACAGCTTATTAGAGACAACTATTCATGACCGAAATTATTTCTGCGGCAGTATTGTTAATCCTGATTATGGACCCGTTAGGTAATCTGCCGATCTTTATGTCAGTGCTCAAGCATACTGAACCGAAGCGTCGCCGGGCGATCATGATCCGCGAGCTGCTTATTGCTCTGATAATCATGCTGATTTTCTTATTCGCTGGGGAAAAAATCCTCGCATTTCTCAACCTGCGCACGGAAAGCGTCTCGATTTCCGGCGGGATAATTCTGTTCCTGATTGCGATTAAAATGATATTCCCAAGCCATGAAGGGAACGCCTCTGGCCTGCCTGCGGGTGAAGAACCGTTTATCGTGCCGCTGGCGATCCCGCTGGTTGCCGGGCCAACGCTACTGGCAACATTAATGCTGTTATCCCACCAGTATCCGAATCAGATGGGGCATTTAGTCATCGCGCTGTTGCTGGCATGGGGCGGAACCGTGGCGATTTTGCTGCAATCGTCGTTGTTCTTACGCTTGCTGGGCGAAAAAGGCGTGAACGCGCTGGAGCGCTTGATGGGTCTGGTATTGGTGATGCTGGCAACCCAAATGTTCCTCGATGGCCTTCGGGTGTGGATGAAGGGTTAAATTTATAAGCGCTGATTAAGTCCCCTCTCCCTCAGGGAGAGGGTTAGGGTGAGGGTGAAATACCCCCCTCATCCCAACCTCCCCCCAGAACGACAAAACCCCATTAAAGCTCGATAACCAACCCCGCCTCGCGCGAATCCGGCGTCACAACCACGCCAAACTCACCCGCCGCACTTTTACCTTGCTTCACGCCTTTCACGTTGCCGATATTGCGCAGACACAGCGTCCAGTCTTTCGCCTGCCCGTCGCCCTGCACCGTCAGCGTATTCCCTTCGCGCTTAACCTTCAGTGTATAAATCACCGAACCGTCTGCCGCCGGGACTTCGCAAATAGCTTCACGGCCATCATCCAGATTAAACAGCTGGAAAGTGGTGCCTTCATGCCATGCGTAATCCGGTTTTTGATCGTTGTTGCCCAACGCCAGCAGCGTGTTGTCACGCACATACACCGGCAAGCTCAGGAAATCATGCTGCTGTTTGTGCCAGCGGCTGCCCTGCGCTTCATGATTAGTGAGCAGATGCGTCCAGCGGCCTTCCGGCAAATAGAACTGCACATCACCCGCTTCACTGAACACAGGCGCAACCATCACCGAATCACCCAACATATACTGGCGGTCAAGATAATCGCAGCCCGGATCGTCCGGGAACTCCAGCATCATGGAACGCATCATCGGCGTACCGAATTCTGCGGCCTGCGCCGCCTGGCGGTACAGATACGGCATCATGCGCGATTTCAGTTGCGTGAAGTGGCGCACCACGTCGCAAGCTTCGTCATCATATGCCCAAGGCACACGGTAGGATT
This sequence comes from Buttiauxella sp. A111, assembly GCF_014189855.1. Classification (GTDB taxonomy): domain Bacteria; phylum Pseudomonadota; class Gammaproteobacteria; order Enterobacterales; family Enterobacteriaceae; genus Buttiauxella; species Buttiauxella selenatireducens. Next base: position 348,984 of record NZ_BJFN01000005.1, on the reverse strand, counting down.
TGCTGCCATGCAGGCGGCTGTGGCTGGAGAGCAACCCGAACGCGCACCAGCGTTTGTAGACATGCGCAGGCGCGGTGTTTTCAAAACCGCCGATATCGTGGCTCCAGAAACCAAAACCGGACATCCCCAGCGACAACCCGCCGCGCAGGCTTTCCGCCATCGATTCATAGTTGGCGTAGCAGTCGCCGCCCCAGTGAACCGGGAATTGTTGTGCACCGACAGACGCTGAACGGGCGAACAGCACCGCTTCTTCGTCACCGAGTTCCTGCTTCAGCACATTCCACACCAGCTCGTTATAGATGAACGCGTAATGGTTGTGCATTTTCTGCGGGTCGGAGCCGTCATGCCAGACCACATCCGTTGGGATGCGCTCACCGAAATCGGTTTTGAAACAATCCACGCCCATGCGCACCAGGCGTTTCAGATGCCCTGCATACCATTCGCACGCCGCCGGATTGGTGAAATCAACAATCCCCTGCCCTGGCTGCCATTTATCCCACTGCCACACCGCGCCATTCGGGCGTTTGAGCAGATAACCTTTTTCCATTCCTTCACGGAACAGCGGGGATTTTTGGCCGATATACGGGTTAATCCACACACAGATTTTCAGGCCACGCGCTTTCAGGCGCTTCAACATCCCTTCCGGGTCGGGGAAGGTCACCGGGTCCCACTCAAAATCGCACCACTGGAAGGCCTTCATCCAGAAGCAGTCGAAGTGGAAAACGTGCAGCGGCAGATTGCGCTCGGCCATACCGTCGATAAAGCTGTTAACCGTCGCTTCATCGTAATTCGTCGTAAATGACGTGGTGAGCCATAAGCCAAACGACCACGCTGGCGGTAACGCCGGGCGGCCTGAGAAGCGGGTATAACGGTCGAGCACCGCTTTCGGCGTTGGGCCATCTATCACGAAGTATTCGAGGTATTCGCCTTCTACGCTGAACTGCACTTTGGAGACTTTTTCGGAGCCCACTTCAAAGGAGACACATTCCGGATGATTCACCAACACGCCGTAGCCGCGGTTAGTGAGATAGAACGGGATATTTTTGTAGGATTGCTCGGTACTGGTGCCGCCATCGCGGTTCCAGGTTTCCACCGTCTGGCCATTTTTCACCAGCGCGGTGAAACGTTCGCCGAGACCATAAACCGTTTCGCCCACGCCTAAATCCAGACGCTCAAACATGTGCGTATTGCCGTGGTTTGCGTCCTGCACGTAGCCGTTATTTTTGAACGCGCTACCGGTGATACGGACGCCGTCGCGCAGGAAATCCAGCGCCCAGTCGTTGCCCTTTGTGACTCGCACGCTCAGGTTGCCGCTTTTCAACTCAGCGTACTCAGCCGTGTTTTGCATCGTCACGTTCACGTCATTGAGCACATTCAGCGGATAATGCGGCCCGTTATTCACCGCGCCCTGGAAGTGCTCAATCCGCACCCCGACAATACCTTCCTGCGGCGAGAAGAAGCGCAGCGTAAACAGAGGCGTATCGAGCTGATTGCCACGTTCGCTGACATCCTTCGTCCCTGCATACACCACCATTTCGTTGCCATTCTGTTCCACGTCAAACACCTGAATCGGGTGAATCAACGTAAGTCCAGGCTGGATCAGCCAGTTACCGTCACTAATTTTCATTATGCAGTCCTTACAATGCTGGAATTTTTTGGAAACGGCGTTGACGCAGTGTTGATAACCCACCGGAGCGGTACGCCAGGCAAAAATGAGCGTGAAATTCAATATCAACGGTTGTAAAGCATCTGGCAGAGGGTCGGAATTCTAATTTCTGGTTATCAGATTACGTTTCTTGATAAGTGTGAGCGGAGTCGCTCTCTTCGCAGGCTAAGAGTCAAGGAGAGTCTGTTTTTCGTGCGGTTTGATTGATCTGGCTAATAGTTTCAGAGAAATCATAGGGGAAAGAGGAAAGCATTGTTTGGTAAGGGGGAAAAACTCGGTATACTGCGCACCGCCTCCATGTAGCAATCGAGGCTAGGAAGATCGTCGTCTCCGGTGAGGCGGCTGGACTTCAACTCCAGTTGGTGCCGCCAGCGGTGCCGGGCAGGTTCGACTCCTGTGATCTTCCGCCATTTTTTTACTTGATATAAAGTTGAGCTAAAAAAGAAATCGCCCCAAGTTATTCAGGAATGTCTTTGTATCTAAAAAGTATGCTGGATAAGCACTTCTAAGATCATTAATATCTGAAACTGAAACCATAGCTACTTCACAACCATTATTTTCGGCACAGTATTTTTCAGCTTCTTTGTACTTTTTAGCTGCGGCTTTATGGTTTTGTGATGTAAAGTTATTTATAGTTATCTGCTTAACATTTGTATCTACTATTATGATAAATAAGCCATCCGGATCTTCCTTTAGCTTTTCAGACTGTTCGATATGACTGATAAATTTATTATAAGCAGTCAAGTTTTCAAATACATTTAGCTTTTCACTAAGAACTTTTAATTCGGTTGAAATAGAATTATATCTCCCTATTATATTTCCAGATTCTATTCGATAGAATAAATCGGAAACCAATTGGAAAAAATACAACCAAGACTGATCTCCCTGTCCAGATTTTAGAGATTCTTTACGAAAAAGACCGACCATTTCTACTGCAGTCGCCCAACTATGTTGTATAGCTGTTCTTAACTGCATTTCTATACGTAAGCCATTCAATGATTCATGCTTGTCATTTTTAAATGAATAAATCATATGAAGACTTCTATACCCAGATTCTTTTACATTAATCATGTAATCATCTGTGCGAACTAATTCATGTTTAAATTTTAATTTTTTGATCTTTTTTTCAAGGCTATACACCTGTTCAATATTACTAAGAATAACCCGACAACCTCCCAAATCTTGCATTTTATGAAGTTTCATTTCGGGGAAGCGCTGTAGCTTATTAATTATTGATGGTAATCTTTTTATTCTGGAAGACATTAGCATTTTCTTATCAACGACCATAGCCTCCCTGCCAAGATAAAATTTCAATCTATTTAAAGGATATAAATGTAACATCCTCCATGCATGAAGTTTGTCTAAATCGCTATCATCCATAGTTTGATTGCTGGAGGCGCATAAAACAATCCTTTCCCCTGCACGACCTATTTCTTTTTTCGAAAAATCCAATGTATACATGCGCAATAGTAACCTGTAATGATAATAAGTCATGCATTGTAAAATTAACAAAAACTTGACTATATCTATCTAATTGATAATAAAAATTTCCAATTATGATAATTTTTCGATTACATTTAGTCTATTTTATAAGTGTGATGAATGTATCAAATCAGGGAAGAAAAAATATTGCATCCTTATATTAGATATGTACATGTAATTAATTAATTTTAATATTACTTTCCAACCGCTCCAACTCCTTCCTCCCAAGTGTCTTCAACCAATTCCCCAAACTCATTCCAGCATCCTTCGCTGCAACTTCAAATTGGGCTTTCAGCTCTGGTGTGATGCGGATCTGAAATGTCGGAGATTTACCTGCCACAGAGTGTTTTACATCCCTTTTCACAGTTGACATGTACGTACCCACAAGATTAGATTTAAGTGGTCAGGTGACACCCTACCATAAGGTCACCTGAAAAAAAACGCCCCCGAAAAGTATTACGAGTACCAGACGAGGGCTAACCACAAACGTTAATGGAGTTAACGATATGGCTAACACGAATACTACCACAACCAATCCCCCTGAAACCGCATACCCACAGCCAGTTATTGAATCGGCAATCACGACATTAATAAAAACCCCGCTCGGTGCCACGCACGATCTCTTCCAGGTGCTCGACGCTTGCCAGCACTATGTTGATGCGCTTGTTGAAAACGACGACAGCACCGAATGCATGGCGCTGTGTGGGCGTTTGCTCGCAGCATTCGAAGTGTTGAAAGTCGCACTAAAAGCACCATTGACAACGCATTTAATTGAGCGCCTGACGGTGGATGTGGCAGAACCCGATAATTATCGTGGTGCACTTTCTACCGATTCGGAAACCCTGCGTGAATACTGTGTAGCGCTAACCCTATTATTGTTGCAACGCCAGCAGTCGGCGGAGCAGGAAGAACATATCACCGGGTTGTTATTCGAGTTGGTTAACGTTCTGGTTGAGGATTTGAAAACGCCGCGTTTTGTTCGCACAGAAGGCGGGCTGACGATGATTAGCGGTGAAGCAGTGCCAGGCATTCACTGATTAATTAAGTGGGCGAGGTGGCCCATTTCGCCCAATTTTTCAGCCTTTTTTGTGTGCACAGCATGTGACATACTATGCCGCTAAAGTTTGCGCCGTATAAGCAAAAGAATCAGTCAGTTAGACTTACCTGGCGTAAATGAAAAGAAACAAAGGGTTGCGTGGTAACGTAGCCCTTTTTTAATGTCTGAAGATGCAGGCAACAGCAATGGAAGAGGTTTTTATGAATTGGGATGTGTTGAAGTGGTTGATTGGCATCTACTTTGGCTGTTTTTTTGGACTTCTCAAAGTCGCCTACTCAGACCCAAAATTTTATCTGGAATACATAGATAAAAAACTCACCTGGTTCTGTTACACCTGCATGATAGCGTTCAGCGCCTTCTGGTACGGGCTGTATGCGTGCAGAAGCTACACCGTAGATAACATAGATCTGATATCAGAACAGCTTTCCCATCTGGACAAAGAATACAGCTACGTCACTTCTTATCTTTTGGTCTTGATTATTGCGTCCTGTCTATCCTTCGCTGCCAGCATTTTGTTTATTGATATCGCGCGCAGGAAACAAGCTCATTTGAGCTCCTGAACCTCGCTTAGTCGCCGAGAAATCCTGAGCAAATTAAAAGCCCGTATGGTTAATCCACGCGGGCTTTTTGTATCTTGTCGTCGCTCCCCAAAAACCCTTCGTAATACACCTTAACAATCTGTCTTACTTTCAACGGGTAATATTCCTGCTCACTTTGAAAGGGATGCTTCTGTATGAATAAGTTGATGAAAATTTTGCTGTTAAGTGGCGTTGCGCTGTCTGCTACCGCTTGCTCAAGTGACTATGTGATGTCGACCAAAACTGGCGATATGATTGTGACGCAAGGGAAACCGCAGGTGGATAAAGACACTGGCCTTATCAGCTATACCGACCAGCAAGGCAACGAGCGCCAGATTAATGACGATCAAGTTGTGCAGATGATTAAGAAAAACTGATTTGCACGCTCAAACTGGCCAGTGCTAACTGGCTGGTACTCTTTTTCCCCTTCTCTTTTTTTTCCCGCGATAAATCCCCTGAAAGATTCCAATCTGGAAGGCATCTCGAAGAAATGAAAACTCACCAAATCAAAGCGTTAAATTTCGTTTTTGGGAGGCGTATGATTTGCGAACAAGGACGATTTAAATTTGAACTAAAATGATATATTAAGGTGATATATGGCAACGATGTTTGGAGAAATGATGGGACGAATTCTTCTCGATCTGTCGGACGAGGCAATTCAACGCCTTGATAGTCTTAAGCAGAAACGCAATTTACCGCGCGCTGAGCTGTTACGGGAAGCGGTAGAGGAGTATCTGGAAAGGCAGACTCAAACCAGTATCAAAGAAGCATTTGGTCTTTGGGGTGAAGAAGCACCCGATGGTTTGGAATACGAACGAAAACTTCGCGAGGAATGGTGAAGCTTATGCACTCAGCTGTTTTTGACACCAATATTTTGATCGATTACTTGAAAGGTCGCCCTGAGGCACAGGCAACTATCGAAAGTTACGGAAGTAAGCCTTCAATCAGTGTTGTGACCTGGATGGAAGTGATGGTCGGAGCAAAACATTATGCTCAGGAACAACAAACCAGGCATTTTCTTTCTCAGTTTGATGTTTTACAGATTGATTCAGCAGTATCAGAAAAAGCAGTGGAAGCACGTCGTCAATATGGAATAAAACTGCCAGACGCCATTATTTTAGCCACTACCCAAGTGAATTCGAAAACGCTGGTAACTCGGAATACTAAAGATTTTCAAAATGTTCCAGGCGTTATCGTGCCTTATTCGCTCTCATAAAAAACGGCCCATTTCTGAGCCGTTTGATAGTAACCAGATTGGAAACTACTCCCCTTCCCCAGGGAACAGGAACGGGTTGATGCTGCTGCGAGCAAAGCCTTCTTGCTCCATGCGCGCATCCAGCACCAGCGAGGCTAAATCGTCGGCCACGGCTTCCACATTGGCATCTTTTTCCTGATACAAAATCTTCAGGTAAGTGCCACAGTCGCCGCAGCTTTCCGCTTTAATCGCTGACTGTTCGCTGTCGAGCGACCAGTAGTTCAAATCGCGGGTTTGCTCGCAGTTGCTGCATTTGATTCGCACCACGTGCCATTCGGTTTCACACAGGTTGCAGTGCAAATAACGCAGGCCACTGGTGCCACCAATCTGCACGACGCTGGAAACCGGCATCGAACCGCACACCGGGCAGAACTGGCGTTGTTCGCCGTATTCTGCTTTAGCACGACCTGGAATCAGACTCGCCATTTGCGCCCAATAAAGTGATAACGCCGCCCAGATGAACGGGGCTTTGTCGCTACTCACCAGCGCAAAATCGGTGTTAAACAGCGCAGTGGCCATCTCTTCGAGTTCTTGCGTCGACGCTTTTTCCAGATTTTCGATAACCGCCAGTGCCTGGCCGCTCATTTCCGGTTTCAGCTCGGCAATCAGCGAATTAAGCAAACGCTGCCAGTGCGGGTCGCGTGGCAGAACGTGGATATCCAGCGGCGGCTTGCCCGTTTCAGATGATTTCTGAATCAGCGCCGTTAAATCCATTTCCAGTGGGTGGTCATACAGCACCACCTCCTGCGCATGGGCGATCAGTGCGGCAAAGCGCAGGTAGTCGCCCAACGGATTATCGGTTGCCAGTTCGCGCAGTCGTTCTGCTCGGCGGTTATAGAGATTTTTCAGCCGGGGGAACAACAACGGCGGAATCATCTCCGCCGTACGTTTCTCGCTCGAACCCAGCTGATCTTGCGGGATTATGCGAATACTCATTCCTGTCGTTTTTCCTGTTTCTGGCGAACTTCACGATACCATTTAGGATGGTGTTTCTTCGCCCAGGTCGTGGTAACCCAGCCTTCCACCATCGCAGTAATCGTGCCTTTCACCCAAAGGGCGGCGTAGATGTGGACCATAATAACCACAATCAGTGCCACTGCGGCAAATGAATGCACCATCAGGGCTACGCGGATCACCGGGATTGAGAATGCAGGCGCAAAGTAAGGACGCCAGATAATCACGCCACTCACCAGCAACAGCACCAGGAAGATAATCGCCGCCCAGAACACGCACTTCTGGCCGAAGTTATACCGCCCGGTATCACCTACTTCCTCGTTGACGACGATCTTACGAATATTCTTCGCCCAAAAGATATCATCCCGATTGATTAGATTGTGGTGCCAGTAACGGAAAAACATGATGATAAACGAGGCAAACATCACCACACCGACGAACGGGTGGAGGATGCGTGCCAGCTGCGGCGTGCCAAGAATGTTCATCAACCAGTTGAAGGATGGGAAGAAAAAGCCCAGTCCGCTGATTGCCGCCAGCATAAAGCAGAAGGCGGTAATCCAGTGGTTGATACGCTCAGGCGCGCTATAACGCTGAATAGTCACTTGTTTTTTCATGGCTTGCGCACCTCGTCATCGTCATGGTGCAGGTTATCGTCCTCTTCTTCGGCACGGTTCGGGCCGACCCCTACATAGTGGAATACACTGGCAGCAAAGGTCGCAGCAAAGCCGATAGCGGCCAGCGGCTTCCAGACGCCTTTCCAGAATTTCACCGTTGGGCTGATGGACGGATTCTCCGGCAGGCCGTGATACAACGTCGGCTTGTCCGCATGATGCAGCACATACATAACGTGTGTGCCACCAACGCCTTCAGGATCGTACAGACCGGCGTTGTCGTAACCGCGCGTTTTCAGCTCGCTCACACGCTCGCCCGCCAACGTTTTCATATCCTCTTTCGAACCGAAATGAATCGCGCCGGTTGGGCATGTTTTCACGCAAGCGGGCTCCTGACCGACGGTCACACGGTCTACACACAAAGTACATTTGTAGACGCGGTTGTCCTCCGGGTTCAGGCGCGGCACATCGAATGGGCAACCCGCGATGCAGTAACCACAGCCGATGCACTGTTCAGACTGAAAATCGACGATGCCATTGGCGTACTGAATGATTGCGCCTTCAGCCGGACACGCCTTCAGGCAGCCAGGATCCGCACAGTGCATACAGCCATCTTTGCGGATAAGCCATTCCAGCTTGTCGTTTTGCTCGACTTCCGAGAAGCGCATCACCGTCCACGATTTGGCGGTTAAATCCGCCGGATTATCGTAAACCCCAACGTTACTGCCGATTTCATCACGCAGATCGTTCCACTCCGAACACGCCACCTGACAGGCTTTACAGCCGATACAGGTGGTCACGTCGATAAGTTTTGCGACCTCTTGTTGATGATCCCGCGCCTGTGGCGCGGGTGTAATGCCGTTAGTAGCGGAACGACGGATGATGTCCTGAGATTGATAAGCCATAATTCGTCTCCGTTACACCTTTTCCACATTGACCAGGAACGCCTTAAATTCAGGCGTTTGCGTGTTGGCATCACCGACATATGGCGTCAGGGTGTTGGCGATAAAGCCTTTCTTCGCCACGCCTTCGTAACCCCAGTGAATCGGAATACCGATGGTGTCCACTTTCTGACCGTTAACATCCAGCTGGCGAATACGTTTGGTCACCACCGCTTTGGCCTTGATAAAGCCACGGTTAGACGAAACTTTCACCGTGTCACCGTGTGCAATACCGAGTGAATTCGCGAGCTTCTCGCCAATCTCAATAAACTGCTCTGGCTGCGCGATGGCGTTCAAAACCGCGTGTTTGGTCCAGTAGTGGAAGTGCTCGGTCAGACGATAAGTGGTGCCGACATACGGGAACTTGTCGTGTTTGCCCATCGCTTCCAGGTCACCTTTGAACACGCGCGCGGCTGGGTTAGAGACCACGTTCGGGTGCAGTGGGTTAGTACCGAGTGGCGTTTCAAACGGCTCGTAATGTTCCGGGAACGGCCCTTCTGCCATCTTGTCGATAGCGAACAGGCGCCCTAAACCTTCCGGCTGCATGATGAACGGCCCAACGTCAGTACCCGGTGCGGCAGTGCTGTAGTCGGCAATATCCGCACCGCTCCACTTCGCGCCATCCCAGGAAATCAGGCGGCGTTTTTCATCCCACGGTTTACCCTGCGGGTCAGCGGAAGCGCGGTTATACAGAATGCGACGGTTGAGCGGCCACGCCCAGGCCCAGCCCAGTGTGTTGCCTAAACCTGACGGATCGGCGTTATCACGTCGCGCCATCTGGTTGCCGTCTGGCGTCCAGCTACCGGCGAAAATCCAGCAGCCACTCGAGGTGGTGCCGTCATCGCGCAGTTGAGCAAACGAACTAAGCTGCTGACCTTTTTTCACCAGCACCGCGCCAGTTGCCGGGTCAGTCACATCCGCCAGCGCTTTACCGTTGCTTTCCATCGCCACTTCTTCTGGCGCTGGGTTATCTGGCGTCAGGTAATTCCAGCTCATGTTCAGCACTTGCTCAGGCAGCGCACCGCCCTCGGTCTGGTACATGTGGCGCAAGCGGCTAAAGATACCCGCGAGAATTTCGCCGTCGTTCAGCGCTTCTCCTGGGGCGTCCGCACCTTTCCAGTGCCACTGCAACCAGCGACCGGAGTTAACGATAGAACCGTTTTCTTCGGCAAAGCAGGTGGACGGTAAGCGGAACACTTCGGTCTGGATTTTCGACGGATCAACATCGTTCATCTCGCCGTGGTTTTGCCAGAAGTTCGAGGTTTCCGTGTTCAGCGGGTCGATGGTCACGAGGAATTTCAGCTTCGACAGTGACGCAATGACTTTGTTTTTGTTCGGGAACGAGGCGACAGGGTTGAAGCCCTGGCAGAGATAACCGTTCACCTTGCCCTGGTTCATCATCTCGAAATATTGCAGGACGTCGTAGCCTTTGTCCCACTTCGGCAACCAGTCATAACCCCAGCTATTTTCCGCTGTGGCTTTGTCGCCAAAGAAAGCTTTCATCATCGAAACGAAGAATTTCGGGTAGTTACCCCAGTAGTTTACCTGGCCTTCCAGCAACGGTTTTGGCGTGTTGGCGGCAAGATAGGTCTGGAGGTCGGGCTGTTTTTCATTCGGCAGCGTCATGTAGCCTGGCAGGCTTTGTGACAACAGGCCAAGGTCGGTCAAACCCTGAATATTGGAGTGACCACGCAGGGCGTTCACGCCGCCGCCAGCCATACCCATGTTGCCGAGTAGCAACTGAATCATCGCCATGGTGCGAATGTTTTGCGCGCCCACGGAGTGTTGCGTCCAGCCCAGCGCATACAGGAACGATGCGGTTTTGTTTTTGACGCTGGTTTCTGCGATGTATTCACACACCTTGATGAAGTCATCTTTAGGCGTGCCGCAAATATTGGACACCACGTCTGGCGTGTAGCGGGAAACGTGCTCTTTGAGCAGATTCCACACGCAACGCGGATGGCTGAGTGTCAGGTCGCGTTTCGCGAAACCTTTCTCATCCAGCTCATAGTTCCAGCTCGTTTTGTCGTATTTACGGTTTGCCGCGTCGTAGCCGGAGAACAGGCCGTCGTCGAAGCTATAATCCTCACGCACAATCAAATTGGCGTTGGTGTAGGCCTCAACGTATTCGCGGTTGAATTTATTGTTGTTGATCAGGTACAGCAGTACACCTGACAAGAAAGCAATGTCAGAGCCTGAGCGAATCGGGGTGTAGAAATCCGCCACCGAAGCGGTACGCGTAAAGCGCGGATCGATAACGATGAGCTTCGCGCCATTGTGAATTTTGGCTTCCATCGCCCAGCGGAATCCGACCGGATGCGCTTCTGCGGCGTTGCCACCCATCACAATCACGAGATCGGCGTTCTTGATATCAACCCAGTGGTTGGTCATCGCACCGCGACCAAATGTTGGAGCAAGACTTGCTACCGTTGGTCCGTGTCAGACACGCGCCTGGTTATCCACGGCTAACATGCCGAGGGCGCGGGTAAATTTCTGGGTTAAATAACCGGTTTCGTTACTGGAGGCTGATGCACACAACATACCGGTGGAAAGCCAACGGTTAACCGTGGTTCCCTGGTCGTTCTGCGCAATAAAGTTGGCATCACGGTCTTCTTTCATCAGTTTAGCGATACGGTCAAATGCCGTTTCCCAACTGATTTGTTCCCACTTATCCGAGCCTGGCGCGCGGTAAGACGGGAATTTAAGACGGCTTTCGCTGTGGATGAAATCCACCAGGCCTGCGCCTTTCGGGCAAAGCGCACCGCGGTTTACCGGATGGTCCGGATCGCCTTCAATATGGAAGATAGATGCTTTGGCATTTTTCGCTCCGTCACCGAGACTGTACATCAACAGCCCACAACCGACAGAACAGTATGTGCAGGTATTACGGGTTTCACGAGTACGCAGTAATTTATATTGCCGTGTTTCCGCAAGAGCAACGCCCGGGGCAAAACCCAGTGCCGCTGCTGTAGTCCCTGCCATACCGCCAGCACAGATCTTAAAGAACTGTCTTCTGCTGACCTGCATGGATGCTCCTTTTTTTCGACATTTTCACATGACTTATAGGTGTATTTTTTTGCGGTCTAAGCCGCAAAGGTTCACAATCAAACCCAAACTGGCAATAACCCTTAATCCTAAAGAGTTAGTGTTGCAAGAATACCACATTAGGATTAAGGCTGTTCCAATCAGGTTAAGACAAAGTGAACAAATCCAACCCAAATCAGGACAAAATTGTGAACGCCATCACTGGCGCGCGGACGATAGATCTGTGGCAGCGCCACGATTTACACCAGCCAAAAGGCGACTGGCTGGCTGAAGAAGTCCCAGTGGCTCTGGTTTACAATAGTATTTCGCATGTCGTTATGATGGCTTCGCCCAAAGATCTGGAGTCATTTGCATTGGGTTTTTCCTTATCAGAAGGAATTATAGATTCTCCTGCTGATATTTATGGCATGGATGTCATTTCGGTATGCAATGGACTGGAAGTGCAAATCGAGCTTTCCAGCCGCCGCTTTATGGGGCTGAAAGAACGCCGCCGCTCTCTTGCAGGGCGTACCGGTTGCGGCGTCTGTGGCGTCGAGCAACTCAATGATATTGGCCGCCCAATAACCCCCCTTCCGTTCACCCAAACCTTCGATTTGAACAAGCTTGATGCAGCCCTGACCCAGATGCGTGAATACCAGCCCGTCGGGCAACTCACCGGTTGTACGCACGCCGCACTTTGGCTTAATGAAAACGGCACGATTCTGGATGGCAAAGAAGATATTGGCCGCCATGTGGCGCTGGATAAACTGCTCGGCGTACGTTGCCGTGAAGGTTGGAATAACGGTGCGGTGCTAGTCTCCAGCCGCGCCAGCTATGAAATGGTGCAAAAATCGGCCCAATGCGGCGTCGAAATTTTGTTTGCCGTGTCTGCCGCAACCACGCTGGCCGTGGAAGTTGCGCAGCGCTGCAATCTGACGTTAATTGGCTTTAGCAAACCCGGTCGTGCGACGGTTTATACCCATCCGCAGCGGCTGTGTTAACGAGTTGTACATTCCGTTACTTACCGACACCAATCACTCACTGAACGTATTTGTTTGTTGGAATAAAGTTATTTCAACGGGCCAACAACCCATACATAAACAAATACGAGACTATCAAAATGAAAAAAGTATTAACTCTGATTGCTGTTGCTGTAATGGGTCTGTCTTCTGCTGCTTTCGCTGCTGAAACCACCGCAGCACCTGCTCCGGCAAAACACAGCACCACCACCGTACACCACAAAAAACACCATAAAGCAGCACCTGTAGCGCAGAAAGCGCAGGCTGCTAAAAAGCACCACAAAAAAGCAGCGACTCCAGTAGCACCTGCAGCCAAACCAGCGGTTAAACCAGCTGCATAACAGTGCAATGAGAACCCTCATTATTAAAAACACCCGGCTTGCCGGGTGTTTTTTTATCAAACCAGAACGGCTGCTAAAGCGTTATCGGTTTGAAATCATTCTCTTACTGGTCATTCTTTACGGAATGGTTGCAGCTAGCCTTTTTCTTTAATTTATTATCTTCGTAGCGTCACAAACTCCTCGTCATTTCTCAACCTGCTCATCACCGCGATTAAATACATTCTCCTGACCACATAATAATTTGATTCCATGGCTGAATCTGATGTTGGATAACATGGCGCTTACGAGTGTCACAAACTACGACAGTTCAGGAAAATTAAGGAATATGGCTATGTCAGTAAGAAGAAGAATGGAAGTCGGTGAATTGTACACAGACCACTGCGAAGGATTACCAGAAGAACGCCGTGCTGGAAAAGAGTTGGTCTATGACTACAACCTGACGCGCCCAGCGCAGGAAACTCGCCGCGCAGAATTGCTCAAGCAATTATTCGGTAGCGTGGGCGAAAATTGCTGGATTGAACCCCCTATTCGCGTGGCTTACGGCAGCCACACTCATATCGGCAATAACTTTTACGGCAACTTTAATTTCGTGGTGGTGGACGATGCCACCGTAACAATTGGCGATAACGTGATGGTTGCGCCAAACGTGACGATCTCCACCGCCGGACACCCGATCGACCCAGAAATCCGTATCACCGGACAGCAGTTTTCTTTACCGGTGACAATTGAAGACAACGTCTGGTTGGGAACAGGCGTTATTATCAACCCTGGTGTGACGATTGGCCGTAATAGCGTGATTGGCGCGGGCAGCGTGGTGACGAAATCTATTCCCGCAAACGTGGTTGCCGCGGGGGTGCCATGCCGGGTGCTGCGTGAAATTAATGAAGAGGACAAGCTGGCTTTTTCTCGCTAAGCCAGCCTGGTTTGTTGCCCTCTCTGATTCGAGAGGGCATTTGAAACAATCAAGACGCCGGGGATGCCACCAGTTTGCGAGTCTTACCATAAATAATGGTCAGCACCGCAGGGACGGTAAATGCGACGACTATCGCAAACACTTCATAAATCATTTTCGAATCTGGGCCACTAAACAAACCTAATTCGAAGACATTCAACACCGGCAGGAAGCTGTAGGTTTTCACGCCCAGCAAACCGGTAATCCCCCCGCCTAATGCCGCACCAATACAACCGAAGACAAACAGCATTCTATATTTCAGGTTCACGCCATAAAGTGCCGGTTCAGTGATACCAAAGAAGGCGGAAATTGAGGCAGAAATCGCAATTTGCTTATCTTTGAGGTTGCGGGCAATAAAGATAGCGCCAAATGCCGCGCCAAATTGCCCCATCACTGCTGACATAAACATCGCCATTATGGTGTCGTAACCGTTGACCTGAATGTTGATCAGCGCCAGCGGAATGATGCCGCAGTGCACGCCGAATACCACAAACAGTTGGCCGATACCTGCCAGTAATGCACCAGAAATCACCGGGCTTAAGTTGTAGAGCCATGCGTAACCGTTAGCAATGCCGACCCCAACGTAATCTGCAATTGGGCCAATTAACGTAAATACCACGAATCCACAAATAATCAGCGACAAGCATGGCACGAAGACAAAGGCGGCAAGTTCCGGGATGACCTTTTTCAGCCAGCGCTCCACATGGCTCAGGAACAGCACGGCAAATACTGCCGGGATCACCGCGCCACCGTAGATTTTAACGTTCAGCGCCAGGCCCATAATATGGAAGGCGCCGGGCACGCTGGCATCGGTTAATGGGAATATCATCGCGGCGGTTAGCGCCAGCGCGGTAAATTTATTGGTTTTAAAGCGCTCCGCTGCCGTGACCGCAATAAATAGTGGCAGCATGACAAACACGCCACTCGAAAGAGCATTAAACACGGTGAAAATATAGGAATGGGTATCCACCAGGTTCATGGTTTGCAGCAAAACCACAATGCCTTTGACCACGCCGACACCCGCCAACACGCCGATGTATGGCGTGAAAATAGCGGAAAGCGTTGCCAGCAAACGACTTGCCCATGAGCCTTGCGCGACTACGGGTTCGTTGGCGGCGGGCCTTTCGCCAAGGATTTCTTTAATTGCATTAAAGACTTGCTCGACCTTCGGCCCAATAACAATCTGGAATTGGCCTGGGTTGTCGACTAATTTCACCACTTCAGGAAGATGATATAAGGCTTCCTGATTCACTTTATTCTTATCTTTCAGAGTAAAACGTAAACGTGTTGCGCAATGAGTAATATGTTCAATGTTTTCGGATTCGCCAACGTGGTGAATAATCTGTTGGGCAAGATGACTGAAAGTAGCCATAGTGATTCCTTAATAACAGCGCTTATTTTTATTGCCCGATAGCGATATCAGGCAACGTTGTAGGGTGCAGGTTTAATTACGCGTAATCGCCTGGTTTTGTTTTACTTTTAACGGACACGCCAAAATCGGTAAAAATACGCTGTGGCAAATTATTACCTTTTGCTTCAGCAATATGATGCGCCAGAATCTGGAACGGAATCACCATTAATAATGGCGCAATGAAAATATCGACATCGGCATTAATGGCTAAGGTTCTGGCGTCGTCGCTTTCACCTAATTTCACGGTATAAATATAATCGGTATATTTTTGCTCATAGGCTTTTAGCAGCAATAAACGCTCGCGTGCTTCACCCGGTGTGTCGAGGAAAAATATACGGTGGTTGCCGTTCACTTCAAAATAAGGGCCGTGCATAAACGCTTCCAGCTCAACGCCCTGAGATGGCACGCGAATAGTTTCCGCAAACTTTGTCTCCATCTCTTTAATCACACCGACGCTCGGGCCGTAACCAATCGCGGTGAATCGTGGGGATGCCGTTAATTCATCTTTCCATTTTTCAAAGAAAACTTCAGCCGTATCAATAATTTCTGGAATAGATTCTACGGCGACGGCCAGTTTCGCTAACTCTTCGGCCTCCTGAGCTTCGTTAATCAGGCCGTTGTAGCGAGCGGTATAAACGCCCAACAGCATGAATTTGAAAATGGTCGCCACGTAGCCTTTGGTGACGTAGCCCACGCGTTCTTCACCAATTTCAATATCAATGGCGTGGTCAACGGTATTTGCCAGTTCACTGGTGAGTTTACTGGTCAATCCGTAGGTCGAAATCGGGAAACTTTTACGGATATGTTTTATCGCGTTGATGGTCGATGTGCTTTCGCCACTTTGCGAAACGCCCATCACTAAATCGGTTGAAGCATCCATTTTTTCGTAGTGCTGAAAGTGGAACGGTTCTTCCACGGTGACACGCACATTTGCCAGATTTTCAACGTAGTACTTCGCACTTTTGATGGCGTTGATACTGGAGCCCGTGGCTAAAACCAACCATGACCCCTTCCCTTTAATCTCTGGTAGATCATGTGGATAACGATCAAGCATGCCCGATAGTGTGGCTTGCTCTTCGTGAATGTATGTCATCATTGTCGGCTTCATTGGCCCTCCTGAAATCAAAACCTGAAAACGTTTTCAGGTTTTAGGCTAGAGGAGCCAGAGTGGGGTTGTCAATCCACTTTTCAGCAAATGTGGTGGGGATCAAAAAATATCGTGTGCGGGTGTTTTTACACTGTTTGAAGTCAGCAAAAAGCAAAGATGAATTAGCAGGATTCTCCTGGCATGAAGCTCACCTGGATTTTTTCAGGAACGGTAGACTTCGCTTCATCTCTCAGCAGAGTCATTAAAATCTGCATGACTGTTTTGCCGATCAATTCGTTATGATGGTTCACGGTAGTAATACGTGGGATGAAATATTCGCTACCGGGGAAATATTCGCAGCTCACAATAGCAATATCTTCTGGCACAGAAATCTGCCGATCTTTTAACGCTCTGATAGCGCCCTTTGCCACATGATCATTAATTGCCACAATCGCTTCGGGCAATTTTTCGCTTTGTGCCAGTAATTTTTCTATCGCTTCATAACCATGTTGCAGATAGAAGTTATTCAGCACAATATTATTATCATCAGCCTGTAGGCTGGCATTATTTAATGCATTACGGAAAGCATCAACACGCTGATGGGTAATATAAACGCTTTTTGAACCACCAATAAAACCGATATTCTTATACCCTTTACTTATCAGGTGATTAGTTGCGAGCGTGACACAACCTGATTGATCGCGCTCTACGCAAGAATAATCCACATCAGCCAGTTGCCGTCCTACAACAATAACCGGGATTGCTGAGCTGAGTTTTTTTAACTCTTGCAAGTACGAGTCGGGAACATTGTTATAGTCAATATTACCGCCAAGAATAATAACGCCATCGATCTGGCTATCGGTAATCGAATTGAAAATGTTCTCTTCAGGGATAATTTCACCTTGTGAAGAGGATTTATTAGCGGATTGCGTATCATAGAGCGTGACTTTATAACCTGCGCGCAAACTTTCATTTTCGATTTGAGCAACCAGCATCACAAAGTAAGGGTTACTAATATCAGATACCACAATGGCCAGCGTCTGCGTCTTTTTAGAAATCATGCCACGCGCTAACAAATTTGGACTAAATTGCTGTTCCTGAATAACTTTCTCGACACGAGCGCGGGTTTTATCCGACACCCAACTGTTGTTATTCAACACTCTGGAAACCGTGGCAATAGATACATTGGCCAGTTCAGCAATATCCTTGATTGTTAGCGGCTTTTTCATTTTCTGTCCCTTTTCGACACGGCGTTAATAGTAGGGCAAGCCATCGTATGAAGCAAAGGAGGATTTTTCCTTCACCATTCACCTGTCAGACTCCACTTTTCCCCCAATCTGCCGATAACTTAACCAGACGCCAGGGCGACGCAACGGCGAGTAATCATTCGAGGTTAAAATGGATAATTTTCAAAAAGATATTGATGAAAGGGCTAACCTGGCGTTATCCAACAAATTTGAGTTGTTGTTATTCCGCTTAGGGAAAGGCCAGCACTCTGATAAATCAGAGCTGTACGGCATCAACGTCTTTAAGCTGCGTGAAATTGTGCCGATGCAGAAAATCAATCGTGCGGCCGGAATGATGTCACCGCTGTTAGGCATGGCCAATATTCGTGATCAGATTATCCCGGTAATCGACTTGCCCGCCGTCACCCGTTGCACGCCAGAAACGGGGCTAAACCTGTTACTGATAACCGAATACGCCCGTAGCACGCAGGCATTTGCGGTAGAGTCAGTGGAAAATATTATCCGCCTGGACTGGAGCCAGGTTCACGCCGCCGAATCAGGTGTAAGCAGCCGTAATATCACCAGTATTGCTTCGCTCGATAGTGACGAATACAAAGGTGAACTGGCGCTGGTACTCGATGTTGAACAAATTCTTTACGACATTATCCCTTCCGGGCGCAATGTTGATGTCGCGGCCATTGAGGGGAGCACAAACCCTCTGAAACCGGGTGCTGTTGCCATTGTTGCCGAGGATTCGAAAGTCGCCCGCATGATGCTCGAACAGGGCCTGAAAGGTATGGGCATTCCGACGATTATGCATTCCACGGGCCTTGAAGCCTGGGAGAAAATCAAGGTTATCGCCGCAGAAGCCAAAGCCGCTGGGCAGCCCATCACCGACCGTATTGGCATGGTGTTAACCGACATCGAAATGCCGGAAATGGACGGTTTTACCCTGACGCGAAACATCAAAACGGATATCACGCTTAAACAGATCCCGGTGGTGATTCACTCGTCGCTTTCAGGTAGCGCCAACGAAGATCACGTGCGCAAAGTGGGCGCGAATGGCTATGTCGCGAAGTTCGATGTGAAGGAGCTTTCTCAGGTGATTAATAAGGCGCTGGAGGGGGCGGAGCTTTAATTTTTCGGTTAATCCGAACCATTAAAGCTCGCTGACAGGGTGGATACCGCACACGCGAATCCACCCTGCAAACCAGGTATTACTCTAAATAAAACACTTCTTTTAATTCTGCACTCACCGGGCTGTTATCCGGGTTGCTTGGCATGATCTCGCTCATATGCTTCCACCAGCGCTGGCAAACTTCCGTTTGGGCAACGGCGTTCCAGCGGGCTTCGGACTCAATCTCTACCGTGGCAAAAAGCAGGTTGCGCGACGCATCAAGATAAATGACGTAATGATGCGCACCATGCTGTTTCAACACCGCTTCCAGCTCTGGCCAAATTGGCGTGTGTCGACGTTGGTACTCTTCATGCGCATCAGGATTTACCTGCATCACAAACGCTTTGCGGATCATAACGCCTCCAGGTACAGCTCGCGAACTTCATCGCGGGTAGCCTCGCGTGGGTTGCATGGCGCGCAGGGGTCTGCAAGCGCGTTGTCCAACCAACCTTCGATATCAGCCGTTTTAATCCCAAGCTGGCTGAAACCGGATGGAATACCTACGCGAGCGGAAAGCGCGCGTATGGCGAGAATCGCCTCGAAACTGGCTTCTTCTTCGCTCATCGACAACGTATCCACACCCATCGCTGCGGCGACTTTCGCAAAACGCGAAACGGCTTTTGGACGGTTAAACGCTTCAATCACCGGCAGCAAAATCGCGTTACACACACCGTGCGGAAGATTGTGTGTCGCGCCCGGTTGGTGCGCCAGCGCATGAACCAGGCCAAGCCCGGCACTGTTAAACGCCATGCCCGCCAGATATTGCCCGTAAGCCATCATTTCACGCGCTTCGAGGTTATGCCCATCGTCGACCGCTTTCGGCAACCACTGGCTAATCAGACGGATAGACTCGAGCGCATTGGCATCGGTCAGCGGATGCGCCGCGACAGAAACGTAAGCTTCGATGGCGTGAGTCAGCGCGTCCATACCCGTTGCGGCGGTGACGCTTGCCGGGATATCCAGCATGACGCTGGCGTCATCTACGGCGATATCAGGAATCAGGTTTGTATCGATAATCACTTCTTTCACATGGCGCACAGAATCGATGATCACCGCGTTACTGGTCATCTCCGCTGCGGTACCAGCAGTGGTGTTAATCGCCACCAGCGGAACGCCGGGATGGGTGACTTTACCCACGCCCGAATAAGCCGTTGATGGCCCTGGGTTGGCGGTCAGGATTTTCATTGCTTTAGCGGTATCAATCGGGCTGCCGCCGCCAAAGGCAATCAGGTAATCGCATTTGGCTGCCTGATACGCGGCAAACCCTTTTTGCACCAGTTCTTCGGTCGGGTTCGGGAACACTTCGTCAAACAGTTCGTAAGAAAGCTGATGCTCGTCGAGCGCGCTAAACAGGCTGTCGAGCAGACCCATTTTCACGAGCTGCCCGTCGGTAATAATTAACGCTTTGCCCCAGGGTTTTGTGGCAATCAATTTCACCATATCGCCGATTGCGCCCGCGCCGTGCAGACTGATTTTGGGTAACGCCAACATAAAGCTCATAGCTATTCTCCATAATGATCGTTTTCCTCTCACCCCGGCCCTCTCCCAAGGGGAGAGGGGGAAAAGGTAAAGAAAGAATGGCTGAAATCAAATTCCTCTCACCCCGGCCGTCTTCCAGGAAAAAGAGAAAGAGCTAAGCTCAAAGTTCTAACGCACTGGCCAATGGGGTCACTCCAAAGCGTTTGCCGAGCGCGATAAGTTCGTCGCGGCTGATGGTTTGTTTCATGCCGCCCATGGAAATAACTTTTACCAACACTTCAGCGGACTTCTCTGCGGTATCGATAAGACCAAACGCTTCATCAAGCGTTGGGCCGCTACCAAACACGCCATGGAAAGGCCACAACACCAGCGAATGTTTTGCCATTTCGTCAGCGGTCGCGTTACCAATTTCATCAGTCCCTGGCACCATCCACGGCAGAATGCCGACACCATCCGGGAACACCACCAGACATTCGGTGCTGCCTTCCCACAGTTTGCGGGTGATGACGTCGGTGCGGTTTTCCAACACGTAAGTCAGGGCAATCAGGTTGGTGGCGTGGCAATGCATAATGACACGGTCTTTACCGCCGGTGGTTTTGAT
Source organism: Buttiauxella sp. A111 (assembly GCF_014189855.1). Lineage (GTDB taxonomy): Bacteria > Pseudomonadota > Gammaproteobacteria > Enterobacterales > Enterobacteriaceae > Buttiauxella > Buttiauxella selenatireducens. The sequence goes on along the minus strand of NZ_BJFN01000005.1, from coordinate 328,123 downwards.
GCGCACGCTGTGCGACTGGAAGTGTGCTGCCAGTTCAGACGTTGGCACCGCTTCGTTCTCCAGCCCCCACAAAATGTGATAGCCCTTACCGTGGTTGTCCACTTTAACCACGCCAATGTTTTCCGCCGGAGCAAGCTGCACGTTGCGGAAGAATTTACCGGAGCCGGTAACGATAAACGGCGTATTCGCCAGCTCAGGCATTGGCTGGCTCAGAGCGATATAGCGCGGTGCGGCGTGGAAGTCAGCCTGGAAAGGGGCGATGTCTGATTCATCCAGGCGCATCGTGATGTTGCCGCCGTTGCGCTCGTCCCAACCTTTCAGCCAGGCATCGCTAGTTGCTTTGATCATGCCTTCTACAAACCAGGCGTTAAGGATGTTCTGCATAGTCTTATGTTCCTTTAGTGTTCTCTTTTTCCCCTCACCCTGGCCCTCTCCCTAAGGGAGAGGGGACTGATCGAGTTCCGCAAGTGGGTGAGGTGACTGTTTGGTTTTCCCTCTCTCCTGTGGGTGAGGGAATGGTTCGGTTTTTCCCCTCTCCTTTGGGAGAGGGCTGGGGTGAGGGTCTGGGCGAACTTAACCGCGCTGGCTCAACACGTCTTTCTCGTAACCGCGCACGGTCTTCAGCCACTGGGCATCAACCGGTGTGTCGTTGCGCTGGCAATACATTTCCCAGACCGCCGCCCATGGCAGTGATTTTTGCTCTTCCAGCAGGGCCAGACGAGCGGTGTAATCGCCTTCAAGTTCCAGTTGGCGCAGGGTTTCGGTCGGTTCCAGCAACGCACGCAGCAATGCTTTCTTCATATTGCGAGTGCCGATAACCCACGCAGCGATGCGGTTGATCGAGGCATCGAAGAAATCCAGACCGATATGAACGCGATCGAACAGGTCGTGGCGGATAATTTCGCTGGCGATCGCTTGCGTTTCGTCATCCAGCAGCACGACGTGGTCGCTATCCCAACGCACCGGACGGCTCACGTGCAGCAGCAGGCGCGGCACATACAGCATGGCGCTGGAAATTTTGTCAGAGATAACTTCGGTCGGGTGGAAGTGCCCGGCATCCAGACACAGCGCAGTCTGGCGGCTGGTCGCGTAACCGAAATAGAATTCGTTGGAGCCGACGGTGTAGCTTTCCGCTCCAATGCCGAACAGTTTGCTTTCTACTGCGTCGATATGGTGTGCCGGATTGAGTTTTTCGCTCATCGCTTCATCCAGCGCGGCCACCAGGCGTTGACGTGGTGCCAGACGGTCAATGGTGATGTCTTTCATGCCATCCGGGACCCAGATGTTCATCACTGACGGCGTGCCCAGCTGCTCGCCAAAGTACGCAGAAATTTTGCGGCTTGCTTTAACGTGGTCAATCCAGAACTGGCGAATTTCATCGTTAGCGTGGGACAGCGTAAAGCCGTCGGCGCTTAACGGGTGCGAGAAACAGGATGGGTTGAAATCCAGTCCTAATTTGTTCGCTTTCGCCCACTCCACCCAGTTTTTAAAATGCTTAGGTTCGATCTTGTCGCGCGAAACCGGCTGCTCAGATTCCAGATAAATGGCGTGCAGATTCAGGCGTTTTGGGCCCGGAATCAGGCTTAATGCGCGTTCCAGGTCAGAGCGTAGCTCATCGGCATTACGCGCTTTGCCCGGGTAATTCCCCGTAGCCTGAATCCCACCGCTCAGCGCGCCTTCTGGGTTTTCAAAGCCCGCGACGTCATCGCCCTGCCAGCAGTGCATCGAAACCGGCAGGCGGTCGAGCTGAAGTAGTGCGGCTTCAACGTCAACACCGACAGCAGCAAAGCGCTGTTTTGCCAGTTCCCAGGCTGTTTCAAGAGATGTGGTCATGCGCAAAACTCCTTTCGTGTTTGAATATTCAGCGGCAACTGCTCGATATAACGGGCAATTTCGCTGTCGGTTTCGGGGTTAAAAGATTTCAGTTGATAGCTGGCAGCGACAATTTTTCGGAAGTCGTCGACATCAGTAATTTCGTCCAGCGCCATTAACTGGCAGCCGATATTGCCAAGCGTTGAGGCCTCAATCGGCCCGGCAAGCACCGGAATACCGCAGGCATCGGCGCAAAGTTGGTTGAGTAATTCGTTCTGGCTGCCGCCACCCACAATGTGCAGGCAGCTAAACGGGCGACCACGAACGGCGGCCAGTTCTTCCAGCGTTTTGGCATACAGCAGTGCCAGGCTGTCGAAAATACAGCGTGCGAGTTCGTTATCAGTGAACGGAACCGGCTGGTTGCTTTCACGGCATGCCACCTGAATTTCACGGCTCATGCTTTCAGGATTAATAAAACGATCGTCATTTGGATTGATGACAAACTTGCAGGCTGCCGTCTGTTTAGTGCGATCGATGAGATCCGCAAGATCGGTAATGCCCAGCTCTTTGGTGACACGCTGCAATAACCACAGTCCCATAATATTTTTCAGGACACGGTAGCGCCCTTCCGCACCACCTTCGTTGGTGATGTTGGCGGCTAATGCCTTGCTGTTGGCGTAAGGCGTTTTGCTCTCAAAGCCCATCAGCGACCAGGTGCCGGAAGAGAGATACGCGGCATCTTTGTCTTTGAGCGGCGCACCGATAACTGCGCTGGCCGTGTCGTGAGTGGCAACGCTCACCACCGGGATTTTGTTGCCTTCGCGGCAAATCCACTGGCCGATAACGCGGCCTGGGTGTGTTGGCTTACCAAACCATTTATGTGGAACACCTGCCCAGTCGAGCAGCGTTTCATCCCAGCTATCGCTGTTGATATTGACCAGTTGCGTAGTGGTGGCGTTGGTGTATTCCCAGTTCATCACGCCCGTCAGGCGGTAGCAAAAATAGTCGGGAATCAACAGCGCGTGCTCGGCTTTATCAAGCAGCTCCGGTTGTTGTTCGACCAGCGCACGGAGCTGGTAAAGCGTATTGAACGGCAGAAACTGAATGCCGGTGCGGCGGTAAATATCTTCACGGCCAAGCTGATTGAAAGCGAGATCCATCACGCCATCGGTGCGGCTATCACGATAAGCCACGGGCAGCCCAACGCGATTGCCTTCACGGTCAATCAGCACATAATCCACACCCCAGGTATCGATACCGATGCTGTCGATTTTAATGCCTTCGTCGCAGGCTTTTTGCAGGCCAGTGCGGATTTCATGCTCCAGCGCATCAACGTCCCAGACGGTGAAACCCTCAGCCTGTTTTAAGTCGTTGGTGAAACGATGAATCTCACGCAGGCAGATGCTGCGGGAGTCACGTTCAAAGCGTGCCAGCATGACACGGCCACTTGATGCACCGAGGTCTACCGCAACACTGTGGCGTAGAGTCATTTTTGGGGTCCTTGCTAAATTAATTGGCTCCACTCTAAAAACTAACGCCCTCGCCCACCTTCTTGACACTGACAGCCCCCATCAGCCGCTGGCAAAATGGCAAAGATGAACGTGAGTTATGTCACAGATTGATATTTACACCCCCAAAAACCGGCCTGTGACGCTTGCCGCATTTCCTGATAATTCCCACCCTTTCTTAAAAAACGTGCAATTTTTAACTGATTTCGTGTCGAAATTTTAAGGTGACGGGGAGCTTCGTTACTTACTATCAATCGACAATTAAAATGTTCCGGGGGTAATGATGGCGGTATTGCATGGTTTTGATTTTTTCCCATCAGGTCATTCATCCGTGGCAATCGAGCCACGTTTACCCCAGGGGGCATTCCCGGAACACCACCACGATTTTTATGAAATCGTTATTGTTGAACACGGCACCGGAACACACGTTTTTAACGGCCAGCCCTACACGCTAAGCGGCGGCTCGGTCTGTTTTGTGCGTGACCACGACCGTCATTTATACGAACACACCGAAAACCTCTGTCTGACCAATATTCTGTATCGCGCACCCGATGCCTTCTGCTTTTTGTCCGGGCTGGATAAGTTGCTGCCGCAAGAACAAGATGGCAATTACCCGTCGCACTGGCGCGTGAACCAGCCAGTGCTACAACAGGTGCGTGGATTGATCGAGCAGTTCGAACAGGTTGGCGAAGCAGCGGATACCCACGCCGTGGCTAACCGTGAAATCCTGTTTATGCAGTTGCTGGTTTTGCTGCGCAAAGGCAGCATGATGGAAGGCGCGACGAACGCGGAAGGCCGATTAAACCAGTTGATGGCCTGGCTGGAAGAGCATTTCGCCGAAGAGATTTGTTGGGAGCAGCTGGCATCGCAATTCACACTTTCCCTACGCACCCTGCATCGCCAGCTAAAACAACAAACGGGTATGACGCCGCAGCGTTATCTCAATCGTTTACGTTTGATGAAGGCCCGCTATTTGTTACGCCACGGCGAGGAAAGCGTCACGAATATCGCGTTTCAATGCGGCTTTGGCGACAGCAACCATTTTTCGACGCTTTTTAAGCGCGAGTTTTCCTGGTCCCCGCGTGAGATTCGTCAGGGACGGGACACGGAACTTCAGTAATCGCGAACACAATCACCGTTTTATTTACCCAATAAGCCGATAATCTTTAGTTGGCTAAATTTTAGGATGGATAAGCGGTGACGAATCATTTAGTCCTCAAAAAAGCAGACTTCTTTGTCTCTGCCGCGCAGCCCGTGGCGGTGGCAGACCGCTATCCGCAAAATGTTTTTGCCGAACATACCCACGATTTCTGCGAGCTGGTTTTGGTGTGGCGCGGCAATGGGCTGCATGTGCTGAACGACCGCCCTTATCGCATTACCTGCGGCGATCTGTTTTATATTCGCGCTGAAGACCGCCACAGCTACGAGTCGGTGAACGGTTTAGTCTTGCACAACATCATCTATTGCCCTGAGCGGCTAAAAATCAATGTCGACTGGGATGATTTACTGCATAGCGTGAGGGATGCGGGAAAAGATCCGCGATGGCGGCTTTCCAGCCAAGGCATGGCGCAAGCACGTCAGTTAATCGTGCAACTGGAGCACGAAAGCGTGAAACCCGATGCACTCTCGTTGTGTTTGACCGAAAGCCTGTTTCTACAACTTTGCATTACGTTGCGCCGCCACCGTTATCAAACCCAGGACGCAGCCGGGCCGGACAGCAGTGAGATATTGGATCTGCTAATGGCGGCGCTGGGGCAAAGTCTCGAAACGCCCTTTGAGCTGACGCAGTTTTGCCAGCAGCACCAAGTGGCAGAACGCCATTTACGCCAATTTTTCCGCCAGCAAACCGGCATGAGTATCAGCCAGTATTTGCGCCAGCTAAGGATTTGCCAGGCACAGGATTTACTGCGCAATAGCGAGCTGTTGGTTGGGAATATCGCCACCCGCTGCGGGTTTGAGGACAGTAATTACTTTTCGGTGGTGTTTACTAAAGAAACAGGAATGACGCCACGAATGTGGCGCCAGAGGTATGCGGTTGACGTGTAACCACCTGTACCCCCAAATAATTCGAGTTGCACCGCGGCAACTCACATTGAGCGTGAAACATGATGATTATTGTCTTGTATAAACCAACGATTGGGGACAATGGTCTTACATAGCTCGAGATCGGTAACATAATAATATTCCAGCTTTTCCTGCTGGCAATTACTGTATGTTGAGAACGCTAATCCAATGGGGATCAGAAAGGCGATGATGAAACCCAAAGCAGTTGTAATCACACCAAATGCTCCCCAAATCTTACCAATCTTCGTTCTATTAGTAGGTATCGTGGTTCCTTTTGCAAAAAGCACTCGAAGACCCAAAAAAATGAAATAAATGCAGAGTGGTATTGCACCGACACAAGCAACGGCCTTAGCATGGTAAATAATAATATCATCGTTTGCATACAAGGAGCGTAAGTCACACATTGGGACAGAGTAGATAATGAAATAAAGTAAACTAGAAATAATAGATATTAAGATAAGGCTGACGCCCTTAACCACTATCCATTGCAGTAAATATTCTCTGTTCATTTTTAATATGTCGCATTAGAAAATAAATTTAAAAATAATGGTGCGTGTTGTTGATTCCACTCTCTCATTTTCCGTTCTTGTTCCAATGCAACGCGTAGATTTTCTTTAAGATTGGCTGATAGCCCAAACTCATCGTCTAGCGTGTTTAGTCCAATATTTAGAGCGATACCTATTGCTACAACTATTATCGTGGTAAAAATAATAGGTGCACTGACAAACAGCGCCCCACCACCTAAAACCGCAATCACCACCCCAGATACAATCGCCTTTGCCACATCAACCGTAATATCCACCAAGAAATCAATGAGATCGCAATCAGATTTAAATATCAGCTCCACGACTCGCCATGCTAATGAACAGCAAATACAGAATTTGGTGCCTTTGATAAATGACTCCATAAGCCCACGCGCACCAATCGCCATTTCCAGGATTTGCGGGTTGTCTAATGCATAACGTGTACCGTTAAGAATGCGGCGCATGGAAGCATAACCCGTTATTTTTATATAATACTTACCTCTGTATTGATATTTAACAGCCCGAATACCCAGCGCTCTAAAGTTAAAAACAAGCTTGTTTAATTCATTATAATACGCGCCTAAACTCCCAATGGTGCGAGAACCATCGAAAGCATCTTTAATGTTTCCAGGTCCCGCTCTGTAACTGAACAGGAAGTCTATCTTGCCGACAAGTTCGCTGGCAATTCTTTGTGCTTCACCTGGTGTCAGTAGCATGACGTAACAGCTTTCAGTAATAAATGAGCCATTCATCATTGCCATATCGCGTAGTGTGGGGTTCATGCTGGGGTAGGTTGATAATAAAGGCTCATCCTGTAAGCCCATTAGCATTTTTTGCATTATATATTCCTTTATTAATGATCCCTGTTTAATTGCTGGAATTTTGTCCCAATTAATAAGGTGAGGCAACATTTTTGTTAATGATATATCCAGCGATAAATATATATATTAGTAATACTTTTATATTTATTGGTATCAATTTATAAAGAGCTGTCTGTGAGTGTATATAAACAAATCAGCAAGCAGGAGAAAAGTTAAAAAAATCCCCGTCAAAATGACAGGGACTTGTGACTAAGAAACAGGAGGAAACAGGGGCTGGAAGGAGATCAGTTCGCCATACCTAATCCGACGATATTCGCGGCAATAATAATCACCACGCATCCCACGCTCAACACGCCCACTGGGCGTGTCCCTGCTGATTTCCACTCTTTCATAATCAAGCCAACCAACCCGCCACACAGCACGTAGAAACTCATGTGCAACATCCAGCTCATGTAGTCGTACTGTGCCGGAATTCTGGCGTGACCCCAGGCGTAGAAGAAGAATTGCAGATACCACATCAAACCGGCCAGTGCGGCAAACAGCACGTTGCTGATGATCAGCGGTCTTGCCAGTGAGAAGTCGGCTTTTATCGACAGGTTTTGCATTTTTGCCAGACGAATGAAGCAATAACCCAGGTTTATCAACGCACCACCGCCCATGATGATGACGTAACTTGGCAGTGCAACGTACAGCGGATCAACGCCCAACGCGGCAGCGGCTTCATGCATTGGTTTTGCGGCGTCCATCGCAAAAGACATACCCGCCGAGAAGATGCCGCACATTACTGCCAGAACCAGCCCTTTTTTCAGGTTAAATTCTTCGGCTTTAATGCCCATTTGGCGCTCTTTAAGTTGCCCGGCGCGGGTGACAATCGCCACGCCGACCAGCGCAACCAGTACGCCCAGCAGCGTCATGCGCCCACCTGGCGTGCCAATCAGTACATCAAATTTTCCGGCAATAATTGGCGTCATTAAGGTGCCGACGATAAGCGTAATGCCAATCGCGATACCAATGCCCATCGACATACCCAGGTAACGCATCGTCAGGCCGTAGTTGATATTGCCGATCCCCCACATCGCGCCGAACAGGAACACCGGCAGCAAGGTAGATATATTAAACGAACCGTAGTAAGCCCAAAAATCAGGTAAAAGAAGATAACTGACCAGCCAGGGCAATATTATCCAGGAGACAAAACCGCCCACCGCCCACATTGTTTCCCATGACCAGTGCTGTACTTTCTTAAAAGGGGCGTAAAAACAAGCGGCACTGGCTGCCCCCACCAGATGCCAGATTATCCCCATCGTTATAGCGTTATCCATTATTTATCCCTCTGTTTTAACTAAAAAACGTAGGGGTGACAGCTCACTACCCCGAATCATCGAGTCTAAAGAGTGAGCAACGAGTGAACCTTCTATGTGCTGCCGCAGCAGGGGTAAAACTGGCAAAATTCAGGGGGTGCGATTGACGGGAGTCACAGTTCTTAATTTCCCCTCCACCCGATAGCCGAGTGGAGGTAACGCGAAAAGAATTAACAGATTTTTGCTGTTTTCACGCCCAGCAACCAGGCCAGTTTTTCCAGAATATCCCCCTGATGTCCGAGGCCAATTGCACAATGGTGTGCAGGCCCACCAAGGCTCCAGAGCGTAGTGAACTCGCGCGCAGATAACGGGAAGCGGTAGCGGCTGTTGGTGTTGCCGATATCCAGAACGTCGCCAGGAACGGCTTCGCCGTGGGCATACTGCAAACACACGCCGTTTTGCGCATCTTCAACGATGGAAAGGAATGTCACCGGGCCGGGTTTGACCGTCATCTGAATTGACACGCCTTTGCCCGGTTTGCCGTGATAAACCGGCAGCGGCACAAGGCGCACATTGCCTTGCGCCATCAGCGGATGCGCTGGGCCATCGTGCCCCCAGAGCACGACGTCATCGGCAAATTCAATGCCGTATGGCTCAGAAAACGAACCACCCGCGCCAAGCAACTGCTGGATTTTCATTGCCAGCACGTTTTTGATTTCATACTCCCCGGCGACCGGAATTCCGCGCTGGGTGAGCAGCGTGTTGCCGAGAATAATCGAGGTAATGATGTTTTCGTAGGCGTTGCCATTGCGCCCTTCATAGTAATAAGCCAGCGCACCGAGATGATTTTTTTCAATCAGTTGGTCCATGGCGCAGGCGGTTTGCACGGCACGTTGCAGTTCGACTTTTTCACACGCCGCGTCAATTTGCAGCGACGCTTCCACTTCTTGCCATTTTTGGGCACAAGCATCAGCCGTGACCTGCTCGCGGTATTCCGCCAGTTCGCACATTTCCAGCGGCTTAAACCGCACGCCGAGTTTTGCACTCAGGTTGGTCATGTTGCTGTAAACGTCGACCATCCCGTCGTAATAATGGCCCAGCACGCCGACCTGACACGCAGCCAGCCCTTGTTGCACCTCAAGTGCTTGTAACCATTGCGCGGTTTGCTGCCAGACGTGCTCGTCGCCCTCTAGTGCACCGACAATAAGTTGGTAGCGAATACCCGCGCGATTGAACACGTTTGCCAGTTCCGGGGCGCTGCATGCCTGGCAATGTGCCAGCCACTCGCCGGTGCGTTCACCACGGTCAGTCATATCGCGGATTTTTGCATACGGCAGGCCCAATTCTGGCTGGAGAGCCAAAATAATCACCGGCTTGTTAATCTTCTGCACCAGCGGCAAAACGGTAGAACTCAGGGCATAGGTGCTGATGTAAAGCACAATGGCATCAACAGGTTGCTGCTGGAGGTGTGTGGCGAAGGTATCGGCTTTGGCGACGCTATCAATAAGCCCGCCATTAATCACCGAAACATTCAGTTGTGCGAGGCGTTGGTCGATGTGTTGTAGATAACCGGTGAGGCGCTGTTCAAGACCTGAAAATTGCGGCCAGTAGGTATCGAGTCCAATACCGAAAAGGGCGACATTAAGCGACATGATGATGCTCCAGGCAAAATAGAAGCATCGACTATCGCCTGAATGGCATCAGACGACCTTTGTGGTAATGCCAAATCCTGTGGAGGGTGGCAAAAAACGATTTATCCACCTGACAGTGCTCACATTTTCGCCATCATCACAATAAGTTATAACCTTATAAAAACTACGGCATTGATAATCATTTTCAATATCATTTAATTAACTATAATGAACCAACTGATTACGCGGCGTTAACAGGTTATGCGCCGTCCGATAATATAACCCAACCTTCTAAATGGAGATGAACATGAGTTATACACTGCCATCCCTGCCTTACGCTTACGACGCCCTGGAACCACACTTCGACAAGCAAACGATGGAAATCCATCACAGCAAACACCATCAGGCGTACGTGAATAACGCGAATGCAGCGCTGGAATCCCTGCCAGAATTCGCAAGCCTGCCAGTTGAAGAGCTGATCGCTAAACTTGATCAACTGCCAGCTGACAAGAAAACCGTTCTGCGTAACAACGCAGGCGGCCACGCTAACCACAGCTTCTTCTGGAAAGGCCTGAAAACCGGCACCACTCTGCAAGGTGACCTGAAAGCAGCCATCGAACGTGACTTCGGTAGCGTTGATAATTTCAAAGCAGAATTTGAGAAAGCAGCAGCAACACGTTTCGGCTCTGGCTGGGCGTGGCTGGTTCTGAAAGGCGACAAACTGGCTGTGGTTTCTACCGCAAACCAGGATAGCCCGCTGATGGGTGAAGCCGTTTCTGGCGTATCCGGTTTCCCAATCGTGGGTCTGGATGTGTGGGAACACGCTTACTACCTGAAATTCCAAAACCGTCGCCCTGACTACATCAAAGCATTCTGGGATGTAGTGAACTGGGACGAAGCAGCAGCACGTTTTGCCGCTAAAAAATAAGTTGCATTGCAACTGCTGAGAGGCGAGCCTGATGGCTCGCTTTTTTTATATCTGTAGTCAGGCCACAGGGAGGAGCAGATGCACTATCCACTCAACGTTTATATTGGCAAAATTCGTGAATATGCAGGCAGCAGGCCAAGCGCTATCGCCAAATACCAGGTCGACGGTGAGCTCAAACTCACTGAACGGGGCCTGGAAGGCGATCAGCAGGCCGAAAAAATCATTCACGGCGGGCCGGATCGTGCGTTGTGCCACTATCCTCGTGAGCACTACCTCCACTGGGCACGCGAATTCCCTGAACAGGCCGAGCAGTTTACCGCCCCAGCTTTTGGCGAAAATCTCTCAACGCAGGGGCTGACTGAACACGATGTCTACATTGGTGATATTTTTCGCTGGGGCGACGCGCTGATTCAGGTCACGCAACCGCGCTCACCCTGCTTCAAGCTGAACTTCCATTTTGGTATCAGTGATATGGCCTCCCTGATGCAGAAGTCCGGGCGTATCGGCTGGCTTTATCGGGTGGTGCTGGCAGGAAATGTTTCGACGGATTTACCGCTGGAGCTGGTTTCTCGCGTGAGCGATGTTTCGGTGGCAGAAGCGATTGCCATAGCCTGGCATATGCCATTTGACGACGAGCAGTATCATCGCTTGCTTAGCGCGGCAGGGCTGTCAGTGAGCTGGACGCGCACCATGCAGAAGCGCCGGATTTCGGGGAAGGTTGAAGATAATTCACGACGCTTAATCGGGTAGTAAAGCCCAGAAACGAAAAAACCCGCCGAGGCGGGTTTTTAAATTTTTAGCTTTGTTAACGCTAACCTTACAGGCTAGTTACGTTACCAGCAGCTGGGCCTTTAGCACCACTTTCGATGGTGAAAGACACTTTCTGGCCTTCGTCCAGAGACTTGTAGCCATCGTTCTGGATAGCAGAGAAGTGTACGAACACGTCTTTTGAGCCATCGTCAGGAGTGATGAAGCCGAAGCCTTTGTCAGAGTTGAACCATTTTACGAGACCAGTCATTTTGTTAGACATAGATATTACCTTTTAGATTAAGTTTGCCTTCCGGCGCAATTGGAATGTTTTACAGATTTTTTAAAGCGATAAAGGAAGGTAGATCACGTCGAAGGGTATCTATGATAACTCTTTGAGGACTGCGTTACTAAACTGCTTAGGTCTGTGCTTCAAACCGATGAGTGCATTAACTCATATTTCCGGTATGAATGACAAGATTTATTTTAGCCATCCACAGGGCTGGAGCTCAGGCCACCTCTGGGATTCCCCGCCTTGCGACGGGGAAAATCACCATTACTGCATAGCGCTTTGTGCAGTTGAATAGGCCTGCATAAACGCCTGGTGCTGTGAAGCCAGCGGAGCAATCAATGAGTTATACTGACTTGCCTGCTGTGACGTTGGGAATTGAATCCCCCCCGCGGTAAATCCAACCTGAGTCCCCTGCTGCTGGATGAAATCACCCACTTGCACCAGTTGAGCCGTGAAAGTTTGTGCGGCTGGGATCAGCGGAGCCATAGCGTCTGCTGGAGCAGTAACCACTTTTTGATAAACCTTATCGTAAACGGTTTTCAGCTCGTCAGCTTGCTTCAAGGTAGAGCGAGCGCTGTCTGCCTGCATTTTGGCATTCTGCACTTGCTGACCTAATACGTTAAGTGAACCGTTCGCCTGGCGCAGTGGCCCGCTTTGGGTCATATAATCTTGCGGCACACGAATGCTGTTCACGCTATCAGCGACGGGCTTCATGCCATCGTCCATGACCTGATTCATCTGTTGGGAGAAACCATACAGAATCGCGTAATCAGAAACGAGCGGGCCAAATTGCTTCTTCTGATCGGTCGTCAGCGTCGGTAAACGTTCACCGCTGCGCATCACCGTATTTTGCAAGAAATCGATAAATGCCTTACGTTGATCGCCTTCTTTATCAAAGCAACCACTCAAGCTCACCACCATTAAAATTGCCGCAAGCGGCGCAAACCAGCGTGACCAGGACTTACCTGTCGCCATCTTTTCTACTCCTTTCATCATTCAGTGCCAAAGCGAAAATGCGTACCCAATAATGCTGCTAAGGATAGTCCAACCTGACTTCGCAAGATACCCTTTGCTTCTAATCTCTTAAGGCAAATTTATACGATTCATCGTCGGTTTTGGCGCGATATTGCTGGCGTCGCGACAAGGATGGAGCATGCGGTCATCGGCAGTTGTTCCACATCCGCCACAAGCCAATGTTGCTTAATTGTTAAACTCATCACAAATCCGGTCACGCCTTCTCTACGTTGAATAAATATTAAGCCATTAATACTAAACAATTTATTTTTACGAGTGGGTAGACGCTTGTTGAATCAGTACGATAATCGCACACAAACGCCTGTCAGATGATTGCCCTGAAGCCTGCCCAGTGGTTTGATTTAACGAACGATTAACGAATTTTTGTTCGATAATCGAACAATCCAGAATCACTCCGACAAACTACGCCCGACCCTACACTCTGGCCATGGTTTGATCCTTTCGCAGGACTTGCCTTATGACAAAGACAACAACAACTGATATTCAGGCATTTATTAACAATAATCGGTTTTCCAGATACCAGTGGATGATCCTCGTGCTGTGTTTTATCACGGTGGCGTTGGACGGATTTGATACCGCGATTATTGGATTTATCGCCTCCGACCTGGTGCAGGAATGGGGCGTGCAGAAATCTGACCTTGGCCCAGTAATGAGCGCCGCGCTGGTTGGGCTGGCTGTGGGTGCGTTAACGGCTGGGCCGATGGCTGACCGCATTGGGCGTAAAAAAGTGCTGGTACTTTCCATTCTGGTATTCGGCGGTTTTAGCCTACTGACGGCCTTTGCCACCAGCCTGACCTCCCTCGCCATACTGCGCTTCCTGACTGGCCTGGGCCTGGGTGCAGCAATGCCCAACGCGGCAACGCTGATGTCCGAATACGCACCGGAACGTAAACGCGCTTTGCTGGTAAACCTGATGTTTGTCGGCTTCCCAATTGGCTCGTCAATGGGCGGCTTTGTCTCCGCATGGATGATCCCGCATTACGGCTGGCAAAGCGTTCTGGTATTAGGCGGTGTGATGCCATTGATACTTTCGGTGGTGCTGATGATTTGGCTGCCTGAATCTGCACGTTATCTGGTGGTAAAAAACAAACCGCAGAAAGATATCGCCACTATTTTACGACGTATCGCGCCGCTGCCATCAGGTGAAAACCTGCGCTTCGTGCTTAACGAAGTCGGCGGCCACTTCAAAGATAAAACCGCACTTGGCGTGATTTTCTCACCGCGTTATCTGGTAGGAACGCTAATGCTGTGCCTGACCTATTTTATGGGCCTGCTGATTTTCTATCTCCTGACCAGCTGGCTGCCGCTGCTGATTCGTGAAACGGGCGCAACGCTCAGCCAGGCATCGATTATCACGGCACTCTTCCCGCTGGGTGGGGGAATTGGCGTTCTGATTATTGGGGCGCTGATGGATAAGCTGAACCCGAATAAAGTAGTCGCGGTAGGTTATTTGCTGACAGGGCTGTTCGTTTGCCTGGTGGGCTTCTCCACTTCAAGTCTGGTGCTGATGGGCGTGATGGTGTTTATCGCCGGGACAATTATGAACGGGGCGCAATCCTCAATGCCCGCACTTGCGGCAGGTTTCTATCCAACCCAGGGACGTGCTACGGGTGTCGCGTGGATGCTTGGGCTGGGGCGCTTTGGCGGGATCCTCGGGGCGTTTAGTGGCGCATTCCTGATGCAGGCTGAACTGTCGTTCAAAACCATCTTCATGCTGTTGGCCATTCCGGCGGTACTCTCAGCGACCGCGCTGATGGTGAAATCCTGGGCAAGTCAGCGCACGCCAGGTGAAAATCGCACAGAAAGTCATGAGTTGGATAAAGTTACGCAAAAAGCATGATGGAAAATTTTTCAACTACGGCGGGCTTGTCCCGCCGTTTTGCATAAATAGTCTAACCATTTACAAATTTATACTCCCCGCCCTACTCCATAGCATTTTCAATTCCTTATGCCGCTTAGGTTTTTTGCTGAAACGCATAAGCCGCTTTTTGCTTAAAAATAGTTAGTCTGAAAATCATCGTCACGCTTTTTTTCGAACTACTCTTAATGAGCTTCTTACGTGTTCACTGTCCATTGTGTGATTTATGAGGAGTACTCGATGGAATATAAAGATCCAATGTATGAGTTACTAAGTAACCTTGAGCAGATTGTTTTTAAAGATAAACAACAGACGATGGCTCTTAATGATAAGCCCAATGCATTTTCTGAATTTGAACAGTTGAGAAAAAGCACTGGGTTAAAGATTGATGATTTTGCCCGCGCAATGGGCGTAAGTGTTGCAATGGTACAGGAGTGGGAATCAAAACGACTCAGACCCTCCAATACCGAGCTGAAGTTGATGCGCTTAATGCAGGCAAATCCAACGATCAGTAAGCAATTGATGGAATGATTGAGTACTTTGTACCCTGATGCCTTAGTCTAAACCCCGTGTATGCGGGGTTTGTTGTTTCTGGAAGCGACGAAAATAGTATCAAACGAAGCGGCAATATCCGGAAACCAGACCTGTATCACTCCCCAAATCACAAATTTAATCCATAACTTAAGGAGGGTTATTTTCGAGAAAACAAAAGGAGGTTGTATGTCTAAGAATATCCTCGTGCCTATCGATATTTCTGAGATAGAGCTGACGCAACAAGTCATTCCTCATGTGGAAACGTACGCCAAACAAGACGATGCCACGATCCACTTCCTGGCCGTTATCCCCGACTATACCTATTTTGCCTCTTACCGCCTGGGTTACGCGTCCGTTCCGCCAGATGCCAAAGAAAGGGAAGTGGCTGCCATGGAAGCACTGAGCGAAATTGTCGCTAAGTTCAGCCTGCCAGAGGACAGAATTGAAAAGTATGTTCTGTGCGGGCCACCGAAAGATCATATCCTCCAGTTGGCCGACGATATTCATGCGGATGTGATTATTCTGGCCTCTCACCGACCCAGCATCTCGACCTATCTTCTTGGTTCAAACGCAGCGGTCGTGGTGCGTCATGCCAAATGCTCGGTGTTAGTGGTTCGTTGAGCTGTGCCATAAGCATAAGCCCCGCTGATGCCGCAGAATTTGTTGTTTTTCACCGATAAAAAAACCCGCCGAAGCGGGTTTTTAAGAACGACGGAACGTTTATTGCAGCAGAGAAATATCTGCAACCTGCAAGAACAGTTCGCGTAGCTTGGAAAGCAGCGTCAGACGGTTAATACGCAGCTCTTTATCTTCTGCGTTCACCATCACTTTGTCGAAGAACTCATCCACCGGCTCGCGCAGGTTAGCCAGCACTTCCAGGGCTTCCTGGTAGCGGCCTTCTGCGAAGAACGGTTCGAGTTTATCGCGCATCACAACCAGGTTGGTTGCCAGACGGATTTCTTCTGCTTCTTTCAGAACGGAAGCATGAACGTGGTCGTTCAGCTGCTCGTCAGACTTGGCCAGAATGTTAGAAACACGCTTGTTGGCTGCTGCCAGTGCGGCTGACGCTTCCAGTGTACGGAAGTGAGACACCGCTTTCATGCGCGCATCGAAATCTGCTGGTTTAGTTGGACGACGTGCCAGGACAGCCTGGATGGTATCCACGCTGTGGCCTTCTTCCTGATACCAGGCGCGGAAACGGCCCAGCATAAAGTCGATGACTTCGTCGACAACCTTCGCGTTGGTCAACTTGCTGCCATACAGGCGCACGGCCTCTTCGGTCAGCGTTTGCAGATCCAGCGGCAGGTTTTTCTCAACGATGATACGCAGCACACCAAGGGCTGCACGACGCAGAGCAAACGGGTCTTTGTCGCCTTTCGGGTGCTGAGAGATACCGAAGATGCCCGCGAGGGTATCCATCTTATCGGCAATCGCCACCGCGCAAGCCACCAGGTTAGAAGGCAACGCGTCGCCTGCAAAACGTGGTTGGTATTGCTCGTTCAGTGCAACAGCAACGTCTTCAGCTTCGCCGTCGTGACGCGCATAGTGCATGCCCATCACGCCCTGGGTGTCGGTAAACTCGAACACCATGTTGGTCATCAGGTCGCATTTGGACAGCAAGCCCGCACGCGTTGCATGATTAACATCAGCACCAATTTGACCCGCAATCCAACCAGAAAGCGCTTCGATACGGTTGGTTTTGTCGCGCAGCGTACCGAGCTGTTGTTGGAACAGCACGGTTTCCAGACGTGGCAGATTATCTTCCAGACGCTTTTTACGGTCAGAGTTGAAGAAGAACTCCGCATCCGCCAGACGTGGACGCACAACTTTCTCGTTACCGGAGATGATTTGCACCGGGTCTTTCGACTCAATGTTGGCAACGAAGATAAAGTTTGGCATCAATTTGCCGTCGTTTGCGTAAACCGGGAAGTACTTCTGGTCACCTTTCATGGTGTGAACCAGCGCTTCCGCAGGTACCGCAAGGAATTTCTCTTCGAATTTAGCCGTCAGAACAACCGGCCATTCCACCAGAGAAGTGACTTCTTCCAGCAGGCTTTCGCTCAGATCAGCGTTGCCGCCGATTTTGCGTGCCGCTTCTTCAGCGCCTGCTTTGATAACCGCTTTACGCTGCTCGTAGTCGGCAATAACTTTGCCGCGCTCAAGCAGAATTTCAGGGTACTGATCGGCGTTGTCGATGGTGAATTCCGGCTCGCCCATAAAGCGATGGCCACGAATCACGCGATCGGACGCGATACCCAGAATCGTTGCTGGAATGACTTCGTCACCCAGCAGCAGAGTCACGGTATGAACCGGACGCACAAAGTGCGTGTCGTTTGCACCCCAGCGCATCAGTTTTGGAATCGGCAATTTGGTCAGAGCCGTCGCAACCATCGCAGGCAGCAGCGCTTGCGCGTTTTCACCTTTAACGTGCGCGCGATACAGCAGCCACTCGCCTTTGTCGGTCGTCAGACGTTCAGCTTGTGCAACGGTAATACCACAACCGCGAGCCCAGCCTTCAGCGGCTTTGCTTGGATTGCCTTCTGCATCAAAAGCGGCAGAAATTGCCGGGCCACGTTTTTCAACTTCGCGGTCTGGCTGAGATTCCGCCAGATTAGAAATCTTCAGTGCCAGACGACGTGGAGCTGCAAACCATTTTACTTCGCCATGAGCGAGGTTTGCCGCATCCAGTTCTGCTGTTACGTTTGCAGCAAAGGATTCGGCCAGGCTGCGCAGGGCTTTTGGTGGCAGCTCTTCAGTGCCGATCTCCACCAGAAAAGTTTTTTCAGACATGGCAGCCTCTTATTTGTTCTTATTGCACATCGGGAAGCCAAGCGCTTCACGAGAAGCGTAATAGGCTTCAGCCACAGCTTTGGTCAGTGTACGAATACGCAGAATGTAGCGCTGACGTTCGGTAACCGAGATGGCCTTACGGGCATCAAGCAGGTTAAAGCTGTGCGCGGCTTTCAGAATGCGTTCGTAAGCTGGCAGCGGCAGTGGGTTTTCCAGCGCCAGCAGATGCTGCGCTTCTTTCTCATACTGCTCGAAGCAGGAGAACAGGAAGTCCACATCAGCGTGTTCGAAGTTGTAAGTCGATTGCTCAACTTCGTTCTGGTGGAAGACGTCGCCATAAGTGGTTTTACCCAGCGGGCCGTCGCTCCAGACCAGATCGTAAACGCTGTCTACGCCCTGGATGTACATCGCCAGGCGCTCTAAACCGTAAGTGATTTCACCGGTAACAGGCTTACATTCCAGGCCACCAACTTGCTGGAAGTAAGTGAACTGAGTCACTTCCATGCCGTTGAGCCACACTTCCCAGCCCAGACCCCAGGCACCCAGCGTTGGGTTTTCCCAGTTGTCTTCTACGAAGCGAATATCATGAATCGTTGGGTCCATACCCAGCTCTTTAAGCGACCCAAGGTACAACTCCTGAATGTTCTCTGGAGAAGGCTTGATCACCACCTGGAACTGATAGTAGTGCTGTAAGCGGTTCGGGTTTTCACCGTAGCGGCCATCGGTAGGACGGCGAGATGGCTGCACATACGCAGTTGCCATCGGCTCTGGCCCTAAAGCCCGCAGGCAAGTCATTGGGTGAGAGGTGCCGGCGCCGACTTCCATGTCCAAAGGTTGAACAATGGTGCAGCCCTGGCGAGCCCAGTAGTCCTGTAAAGTCAGGATCAGGCCTTGAAAGGTCTTGGTATCAAACTTTTGCATGTTGATTTCGCACGCGTTCGAGAGGGTTGAAAAGAGAAGCGGCCAGTATACCTTTTGATGGGAAGATATACAGCCCGAATCCACGTGCTGTTTGCCCTGTGTTGCGGCTTTATGTCGACGAAAGGTGCAAAAATTGACCGCTTTCGTCGAAGGAGCAGGTAAATGCTTCCCGGCGCGTCGTGCTGCCAAGGATCTCATAACTTCCTTGATACTGCTTAAAATCCACCACGCTGATGCGCCGGGATTGCGTGTTGTAACGATGCGCCGCCTCCAGCTTGCAGGTTTCGATCATCGTTTCGCCCTGAATGGCGGGGTGTTGTGCAACTTGCGCATACTGTGTTTGCTGCTCGGGCGAACTACAAGCACTCAACAACAGGGCGGTTAATGCTAGCGCCCCACGGCATTTTTTTATTTTTGGCATCATCATTCGTTAACTGTACGTTAAAATCGTTATTGTTATTCAATAAGTAACAGGTATTCCGCATTCTGCAAACCCGCACTGCGCCTGACAAGAGTGCCGCTGCAAACTCAGATTAATACCTATTTAGCCCTCAGAGGAACGAATGGAGCAAAAAATTAACTGGATTGATAATTTACGCGGGATTGCGTGCCTGATGGTTGTGATGATTCATACCACAACCTGGTACATCACCAACGCGAATATTGTCACGCCATTTAGTTGGGATTTATCAAACGTGCTGAATTCAGCCTCTCGCGTGAGCGTTCCGCTGTTTTTCATGATTTCAGGTTATCTGTTTTTCGGTGAGCGCAGCGCGCAACAACGTCATTTTTTACGTATTGCCGCATGCTTGTTTTTTTATAGCGTGGTCGCGCTCATCTATATCAAGTTACTGACTCCCATCAACGCGGGGCTTTCGCTGCGCTACATCCTGCAAAAACCGGTGTTTTATCACCTGTGGTTTTTCTTTGCGATCATAGTGATTTACCTGCTTTCACCGTTAATTCAGGTGAAGAAGGTTAACGCGACGGTGATTCTGGGGCTGATGGTATTACTTGGCGTGATCGCCAATCCTAATACCGTGCCGCAAACGCTGGATGGCGTGAAATGGCTGCCGATTAATTTATACATTCGTGGCGACACGTTTTATTACGTGCTTTACGGTTTGTTAGGCCGCGCAATTGGCATGTTGGAAACGGATAAGCGCTGGATTAGCGGGTTGGCGGCAGGCCTGTTTGCGTTGTGTATTTTTTCGATTTCGACTAGCACGCGTCATCAACTGGAAGTGAACGGTAATTTTGCCGACACATTCTATGTTTATTGTGGGCCACTGGTGTTTATCGCCGCCATTAGTTTGCTGGTGCTCGTCAAAAATTGCCTGAATGGTCGCCCGTTACCGGGACTGACGTTAATCTCGCAGCACTCACTGGGGATTTACGGGTTCCATGCACTGATCATCCACTTCTTGCGCACCCATGGATATCAAATCATAAGCTCTCCGGTGCTCGATATTATGTGGATTTTCGGCGCAACACTTGCGGGTAGTTTGCTGCTTTCCATGGCGTTGCAGCGCATTGATACCCGAAAAATGGTGAGCTAAACGTTACGGGCGCGGGCGCGATGTAACTGGCGTGGTGACGAAAACCCCGCCGCAATCGCCGCCTGCTCCATGCGTTGTCCCTGCAACAAACGCTGTTCGGCAACCGCCAGGCGCAGTTGCTCCAGATAATCTCGCACTGAAATCCCCAAATGCTGCTGAAAAAGGCGCGATAAATGGCGTGAACTGACGTGCACTTTATCGGCAATTTCCTGGACACCCCACGCGAATTCAGGCGTAGCCGACAGCAAATCCTGGGCACGATGCACCGCCGGATGAATGTGATTGCGATAGCGCAGCCACGGTGACAATTGCGGATCATCCCCAGACCGGCGAAACCACACGACCATTTCACGCGCCACATCTAACGCCGCTTTTGGCCCACAATAGCGGTTAATCAAATGCAGTGATAAATCAATACCAGAGGTAATCCCCGCGCTGGTCCAGATGCCACGGTCTTCAACAAAAATACGGTTTTCCTTCACCTGCGCAGTCGGGGCTGCTGCGCGCAACCGGAGCAGCACATCGTGATGCGTGGTGCATTGCACGCCGCTCATCAGCCCGGCTTTCGCCGCCAGCAGCGCCCCCGAGCAGACGCACATCAAATTGAGTTGTTGGCTGTGAATTTGCGGTTGCAGGCGCGTCAGCCAGCGGCGCACCTGTTCAGCCTGCGGCGTATCAAAGTAGCGGTTTGAATCGCACACGCCGGGCAACACCAGCAGACTGCCGGACGGGAAGTTTTCTGGTAGCGGTTCGATACCCGAAAAATTAAGCCCGATAGACGTCGTCACTTGTGGGTCCGGGCCGATGAAATGCAGATGAAAAGCATCGCCTGCCAGCGCCAGCGTTTCCGCAGGGCCAGTCAAATCGAGCGACAATACACCGGGCAAAACAACGAACCAGACCCCAATACTCACGATAATGACTCCAGGCATTCGGCAACGGTTTGGATTTGTGCAAATCGCCCTGCCAGCACCGTTTCGGTTCGATGCCGGAGGGTTGCAGTATCCAGCGTAACCCCTTTCCAGCTCATCGGGAAGGTGAGCATCGCGTCACTGACAAATGAAACGCGATAACCCAAATCGGACGCCACCCGCGCGGTGGTTTCGCAGCATTGCTCGGTACGAATCCCGCAAATAATCAGATGGTTAATGTCACGTTTACGCAGCCAAAGATCGAGGCCGGTATCCGTAAATGCGTTGTGGACGTGTTTCTGGAATACAACATCAGCCTGATGCTGCAAAAAAGGCATCGCTTTAACGTAGCCGGAAGCGAGGGAGAACGGGCCTTGATCGTCAACATGGAAGATATCTACCACCGGGACTTTCAAATCCTGACAGCCAGAAATCAGCGTTGAAATCGCCTGCCTGAACGCAGGAAAATCCTCTTCCTGCCAGTAATCGCGATGGAAAAAGGATTGCTGGGTGTCGATATTAATCAATGCGGAACGTGACATTTTCGGACTCCTCATCAGTGAACAGGATTCCATTGTGACAAGAGTTTGATGTGCTGCTAATACCAAAAACGGACAAGATCAGGGTGAATGAGGACGCGTTATTTTTCAGATTGTGAGTCTCGCCGCCAACAAAGATGTAGCTCGAAGTATGACGGGCATAATTTATGTTACTCTCCAGAAAGTTACCCTTCGGAGACAATCATGACAAGCAAGGCAGCCCGCCCAACGATAAGCGACGTCGCGAAAGCGGCAAAGACCGGAAAAACCAGTGTTTCCCGCTATCTTAACGGCGAGCAAAGTGTGCTGTCTGACGATCTGCGCTTACGCATCGAAACCGCAATTGCTGAGCTCGACTACCGCCCAAGCCAAATGGCACGCGGCCTGAAACGTGGGCGTACGCGTTTAATTGGCCTGATTATTGCGGATATCACCAACCCCTACTCTGTCGATGTACTCAGTGGCATCGAAGCGGCATGCCGGGAAAAAGGCTTTACGCCGCTGGTCTGTAACACCAACAACGAAGTGGATCAGGAGCTGCATTACCTGGATTTGCTGCGCAGTTATCAGGTGGAAGGGATTGTGGTGAATGCGGTGGGCATGCGCGAAGAAGGGCTAAATCGCCTGCAACAATCTGCTCTACCCATGGTGCTGATTGACCGAAAAATCCCCGATTTTGCCTGCGATGTGGTGGGTCTGGATAACACTCAAGCCGCAACAACCGCAACCGAACATCTTGTCGAACAAGGGTTTGAAGCGATTCTGTTTCTCAGCGAACCTCTCGGCACCGTTAACACGCGCCGGGAACGTCTGAATGCATTCCACGCCACGCTCAGGCGCTATCCAGGGATTGTCGCCGAAAACGCCGAAGTGCCTTTACACGAAGCCGACATGATGGACAACACGCTGCGGCAGTTCCATTCCGGCCATCGTGGCATGCGTAAGGCCGTCATTTCCGCCAACGGTGCACTCACGCTCCAGGTTGCCCGCTCAATGCGACGCATTGGTTTGAATTGGGGCAGCGATATTGGCCTGTTAGGCTTCGATGAACTCGAATGGGCAGAGCTTGCCGGTGTGGGGATCACCACTCTCAAACAACCGACCTGGCAGATTGGCTACGCCGCTCTTGAGCAAGTTGTTAAGCGCATTGAAGGCGGCAGCGACAGTGTCTATGAGCAGGTTTTTTCAGGCGAGTTGATCGTGAGAGGTTCTACAGTACGGTAATCTTTGTTCGTGATAGCGATCATAAATTAGCTATCCCTGGCTTTTCTTTGGAACCGGTTCCATCTAGCGTAATAGATACCATTACGACTCCGGACGAAGTTAATGCCGAGAAAAATTATTATTGTCACAGCCGCTTACGGGCATGAACGTATCGCCGCTCTGGGTGGCCAACATGCGTTGTTGCCTGTCATCGCCAATGCCGGTGCTGACGGGGTAGAAATCCGCCGCGAATTATTTAACGCCGTGCAGCTTGATGCCCTGCCAGAACTGGCGCAGCAAATCGCTGAACACCATCTCCAGGCCTGCTATTCCGCACCGGAGCCGCTGTTCATTGATAACGGCAAACTGAATCCCCTGATCCCTTCATTGCTGCTCGAAGCCCATCAGCTCAATGCCAGTTGGCTTAAACTTTCTCTCGGCCACTTCCGTAGCAGTCAGCAATTTCCTCTTTTGCAGCAGTGGCTTGCTCAAAGCGATGTGCCACTGGTGGTGGAAAACGACCAGACAAATTACGGCAAACTCGCCCCGATGCAGCGCTTCCAGGCGGCCTGCAACGTGCTGAACCTTCCCGTAACGCTCACTTTTGATATGGCGAACTGGCTGTGGGTCGATGAATCGCCAGAAGCCGCGGCTCGCGTACTTGCGCCGTCTGTCAGCTATATCCATGTTAAAGCCGCCGTTGCGCACCATTATCACTACCGCGCCATCGCGCTGGATGAGGCTGAACCACGCTGGCTGGAATTACTGAAAAACCTGCCAGCCGACGCGCCGCGTGGGATTGAATTTCCGCTTGAGGGCCGTGACCTGACCGCGGTCACCCGCCACTACGTCAACTTATTACGCGAGGAGTAAGAGATGTCGAAACAGCTTGATGTGATAACCATTGGTGAAGCGATGGCGATGTTTGTCGCCAGCCAAACCGGTAGCCTTGCCGCCGCAGAGCAGTTTGTCAAACGCGTGGCTGGCGCTGAACTGAACGTCGCCACCGGCCTTGCACGCCTTGGGCTGAAAGTTGGTTGGGTCAGCCGCGTGGGTAACGACTCTTTTGGCCGCTATGTGCAGCAACAGTTGGCGAAAGAGCAAATCGACGACCGTGGCGTCACCACTGATGAGCGTTATGCAACTGGCTTCCAGCTCAAATCTAAAGCCGAAAATGGAACCGATCCCATTGTGGAGTATTTCCGTAAAGGCTCGGCTGCCAGCCATTTATCAATTGCCGATTTCAATGAAAAGTACTTCTGTTCCGCACGCCATTTGCATTTGAGCGGTGTGGCGGCAGCGCTTTCAGACAGCTCTTTAGAACTGCTAAATCACGCCGCACGGATAATGAAACAGAAAGGCAAAACGATTTCTTTCGACCCAAATCTGCGTCCGGTGTTGTGGAAAAGCGAAGCAGAAATGGTGAAGCAGTTGAATACGCTCGCTTTCCAGGCCGATTGGGTTCTGCCCGGTTTGAGCGAAGGTGCATTGCTGACAGGGCAAAAAACCCCAGAAGCGATTGCTGATTTTTATCTGGATCACGGTGTGAAAACCGTGGTGTTGAAAACAGGCGCTGACGGTGCCTGGTTCAAAACTGCCGACGGTGAAAAAGGCGCGGTGAGCGCAGTGAAAGTGGAAAACGTTATCGACACCGTCGGTGCCGGAGACGGCTTTGCGGTGGGCGTGATAAGTGCCCTGCTCGAAGGAAAATCTTTACCACAAGCCGTTAGCCGCGGTAATAAAATCGGCTCACTGGCGATACAAGTCATCGGCGACAGCGAAGGGTTACCCACCCGAGCGGCGCTTGGCGAATAAACACTACCCAAAATTAAAAGACTGCATCGGCTGTGCCCTACACTCGGCATGATGCGACTCTCCTCAACATAGAGGCTAGCCTATGAAAACCCATACTATTGCGCCAAAACGTTGGTGGTACATCATGCCAATCGTGTTCATCACGTATAGCCTGGCGTACCTCGATCGTGCCAACTTTAGTTTTGCTTCCGCCGCAGGCATTAATGACGACCTGGGCATCACCAAAGGGATCTCGTCGTTGCTTGGGGCACTGTTTTTCCTGGGGTATTTCTTCTTCCAGATCCCCGGTGCGATGTATGCCGAACGTCGCAGCGTGCGCAAACTTATCTTTGTCTGCCTGATTTTGTGGGGCGGCTGCGCGTCGTTGACTGGCATGGTCAGCAATATTCCGGCACTGGCTGCCATTCGCTTTATCCTCGGCGTGGTGGAAGCCGCCGTGATGCCAGCGATGCTGATTTACATCAGCAACTGGTTCACTAAATCCGAGCGCTCAAGAGCTAACACCTTCTTAATCCTCGGTAATCCGGTCACGGTACTGTGGATGTCGGTGGTTTCAGGCTACCTGATTCAAGCCTTCGGCTGGCGCGAAATGTTTATCTTCGAAGGCATTCCAGCGGTTATCTGGGCCTTTGCCTGGTGGGTACTGGTAAAAGATAAACCTGCGCAGGTTGGCTGGTTGTCCGAAGACGAAAAAGCCGCGTTACAGGCTCAGCTCGAAAAAGAGCAACAAGGGATTAAAGCGGTGCGTAACTACAGCGAAGCATTCCGCTCGCGCAATGTTGTGCTGCTGTGTATGCAATATTTCTGCTGGAGCATCGGCGTATATGGCTTCGTTTTGTGGCTGCCCTCTATCATCCGTGGCGCTGGGGCGGCTGGCATGGGAATGGTGGAAGTCGGCTGGCTGTCATCGGTTCCGTATCTGGCGGCAACTATCGCGATGATTGTGGTTTCCTGGGCCTCAGACAAAATGCAGAACCGTAAACTGTTCGTCTGGCCTCTGCTGCTGATTGGTGCCATGGCATTCCTCGGCTCCTGGCTGGTAGGCGCTGACCATTTCTGGGTTTCCTACACGCTACTCGTGATTGCCGGTGCCGCAATGTACGCCCCCTACGGCCCGTTCTTTGCGATTATCCCCGAAATGCTGCCCCGCAATGTTGCCGGTGGCGCAATGGCATTAATTAACAGCATGGGTGCATTGGGTTCATTTGTTGGCTCCTGGTTTGTTGGCTACCTTAACGGCGCAACGGGCAGCCCGTCCGCTTCCTATGTTTTTATGGGGGTAGCATTGCTCGCCTCTGTGTGGCTAACTCTGATCGTAAAACCGGCGATAAACCAACACGTTCCGGTGGGAGCACACCACGCCTAATCTCAAGTCAGGCGGCCGTTATGCCGCCTGACTGTTACTGTTTTTAACTGCTTATCGGAGAACGCCATGAAGCCGCCCGTCATCCTCTACAAAACACTACCTGACGACCTGCTTGCCCGTCTTGAAAGCCACTTTACCGTCACTCAGTTGAAAGATTTAAACCCGGAAACCATCAAGCAAAATGCGCAGACATTTGCCGAAGCGGAAGGAATTCTGGGTTCCAGCGAGAAAGTCGATAAAGCGTTTCTGGAACACACACCGAAACTGCGCGCCGCCTCTACCGTTTCCGTGGGTTACGACAACTTTGATGTTGATGCGCTCACTGAACGCCAGATTGCGCTGATGCACACGCCAACGGTCCTGACTGAAACCGTCGCAGATACCATGATGACGCTGGTGCTGGCGACAGCTCGCCGGGCAGTGGAAGTGGCAGAACGTGTGAAAATTGGCGAGTGGAAAGGCAGCATCGGAGCGGATTGGTTTGGTATCGATGTGCACCATAAAACGTTAGGTATTCTGGGTATGGGCCGCATTGGTCTGGCGCTGGCACAACGCGCGCACTTCGGCTTCAACATGCCAATCTTGTATAACGCCCGTCGCCATCATCAAGAAGCGGAAGACCGCTTTAACGCCCGCTATTGCGACCTGGATACCCTGCTGGCCGAATCTGATTTCGTCTGTATTTCTCTGCCGTTGACCGATGAAACGTATCATCTGATTGGCGCAGAGCAACTGGCAAAAATGAAGTCTTCTGCCATTTTAATTAATGCCGGACGCGGCCCTGTCGTTGACGAAAAAGCGTTAATTCAGGCACTGGTAGACGGCACAATTCACGCCGCAGGTCTGGATGTATTTGAGCAAGAACCATTGCCTGTGGACTCGCCGCTTCTCAGTCTGCCGAATGTCGTGGCACTGCCGCATATTGGTTCTGCGACACACGAAACACGCTATAACATGGCCGCCTGCGCGGTAGATAATTTGATTACTGCTCTGAGTGGCAAAGTGAAAGAGAATTGCGTGAATCCGCAGGTGTTGAAGTAAATCTTAAGGCCTGCGGGGAAACCTGCGGGCTTTAAATCACCGCTCTCGATTCAGTAATCGTCTGGGTAATCTGCTCTGGTGAATGATGCCAATAACCGTAATGCCCTCTGTCACAACGCGGTAATAGATTGCATGGCTCATATAGGGAAAACTCCATACGCCTGGAAGCAAATCTTCCGCTTCGTCGGTTCCCATATGGGGCATTTCAGCCAAATGTTGCAACGTGACCCGCATCCCCGCCAGATAATCACGAGCCACCAGCCCGCCAAACTGCTTCAGCGAAAATCCCTTTATCTCGCGCAAATCTTCTCGCGCATCTTCCGTCAGTTTGTAGCAAGCCATTAAAGATCCTTCATTAGCTCGTCAAAAACAGTATCACCGTCATGTACCTGACCGTTTTGGGCCTGGGCAATCGACCGGGCAAGCTTATCGCGCAGGCTTTGCAACTTGATGGCTTCAAGTTCGTTGTAATCCTCTATGGACATCACAACGACAGACGGCTTGCCATTTTTGGTGATACTTACTGGCTCTCGCTGGGCTTTGGCAATCATTTCCCCGAACTGGGTTTTAGCCTGATTGGCTGTGAAACTTAACATAACGCTACCCTCATATCGCCTGAATAGGCATAAATCGTTCGATTCATACCTATTTTGAATCATGCATGCTGAATGGGCAAGTCAGACTAGCGCTGATCTATGGGATAAAAAAATTAGGAGAGAAAGGTCTGGAGGGGCTTCGCAAAAAACTTAAAAGGCGGAAAGCATTTACGCTTTTCCGCCCTATAACACCGCAGAACGATTAGAAATCGGTCTTAGAGAAACCGGTCATTTCTTCAAGGTCCATCTCACGACCTAACGCCGTCATCGGATGGACGATAACCAGGCCGCGCACAGCTTTTTTCAGCTTGCCCATGTCGGCTTGTTCTTTCTTAGTAATTGGACGCTTGTACGGCATTGCCATCAGCTTTTGCGCTTCTTTGCTCAGCTTCTGGTTGCGCACCGCTTGCAGGCGAACAATCTCGATTTCCAGCTTCGCTTTCTCTTTTTCCAGCTCAACATACTTCTCAGCGTCATTGATCAGATGCAATTCAGGCATCTCGTGACGGATAGCGTCGAGACGATCGCTCAGGCGTTTGATTTCTGCTTTTTCGATTTCTTTCATTTTTGATTAACCGTGAATAACTTTTATTGCTGGCAAGGATACACCATTCGGCGTAAGAGGGCGAAAAGGGACTGCTATCGAGATGGCTTCTGGAAGGCTTTTTTTAAGCTGATCCGTGAGATCAGCTCGGTCAGAGAAAGCACCATCGTTGAACGAACGATTTGCTGATAACGCTGTTTTTGCATGATGAACAGCTCAGGATCGCTGCCATCAACAAACTTTGGCGTCGGCGGTAGTGCTGAAACACAATGCAATTCACCAAATGGGCCAAGCATCTCATCGTCGGTAAACGTGTAGTCGTTGCCGTCGTGATTGAGTTCTTCACGCAGGGCCATCAACAGCTCGCAATCTTCGTATTCCGTGCGATTGAGCACGCCAAGACCGTAGATGAGTTTGAGACGGACGGAAAGATCACCTAATGGGCCATCACCATCCAGCAGCGGCTCAACGGCATATTTCACCGCATAGTCGTCTTTACGGAATACCTGAAGCACCAGGATATTAACCGCTTCGGTGAGAAGCTCAACAGCGGCAATGAGCAGGCTGCGTACGGTTTTGCCAGCATTAAGACGCTCAAGCACACGGTTTTCAAAGGCCTGGGTTTCTTCCATCGTTGCCTACATCACTAAAAGTATTATTGGGTGCAGCGTCTACTGCTACTGCACCCGTTTTATACCCGTCATACTTCAAGCTGCATGTGCGTTGGCTGCACTCATTCACCCCAGTCACTTACTTTAGTAAGCTCCTGGGGATTCTCTCCCTTGCCGCCTTCCTGCATCTCGAATTATTTGGGTATACATCAATTATTTGCCGTTATAGGCATCCACTGCTTGTGCGACAACATCGCTATTTGCATCAAGGCCAGATATTTCAGCAAGCGTAGCCTGTGGGCCTTTTTCAGCCAGCAACTGCTCCAGTTCCTGCGCTTGCGGATCTTGCTCGCTGCGATAATGCATCGCCGCCGCAATCCCTTTGACCAGGTTCAGGTGCGGTAAACCGTATTCGATAGTGCCCAACAACGGTTTAATCAGACGGTCGCCCGCACTTAATTTACGCAAAGGTTGGCGACCCACGCGTTCCACATCATCTTTCAGATATGGGTTTTCGAAACGACCCAGGATTTTCTGGATATAGGCCGCATGTTTGTCAGCGTCAAAGCCATAGCGTTTGATCAACACCGCGCCGCTTTCGTCCATCGCCCCTTTCACCACAGCACGGATTTTCTCATCCAGAATCGCATCGCGAATGGTCTGATGGCCCGCAAGCTGACCAAGGTACGCGGTTATAGCATGACCGGTATTCAGCGTGAAGAGCTTACGTTCAACAAACGCCATAAGATTATCAGTAAGTTCCATGCCAGGAATGTTCGGCAGGTCACCTTTGAACTGAGTTTTATCAACAATCCACTCGCTGAATGTTTCAACGGTGACTTCAAGCGGATCGTTAGTCGCAGATTCTGAAGGAGGGACAATGCGGTCAACGGCGGAATCCACGAAACCAACGTGCTGCTCAACCCAAGCCTGATCATCCTCAGAAAGCGCCTTCATGACATGGGCTTTAAGCTGGCTGGTGCCACGCACCATGTTCTCGCACGCGATAATATTCAGAGGTTTTTCATTGCCATTGGTACGACGCAAAACCAGACCTTTTGCCACAGCTGGCGCGATACGTTCCAGAACGACAGGCCCGACAGCCGTAGTGACCAGGTCAACGTCGGCAATCAGCGTGACAACTTCGTCACCTATGCTGCTGACGGCATTCACATTAGAAACGGTATCGATTTGCTTTTGCTCACCTACCACATGAACCTGGTAGCTATGACGCTCGTTCAGCGCATCCAGTACGGTTTGATTGACGTCCGCAAAGGTCAGTTGGATACCGGCATCTGCCAACAGTTTGCCGATAAAGCCACGTCCGATATTACCTGCGCCAAAATGTAATGCTTTCATGTCGTTTACCTTCTTAAATTTGAATCACCCGAGAGGGTTCGGGTGAGGAGGCTTGTGGTACTGACCACCCTCACCCTAACCCTCTCCCTGAGGGAGAGGGGATCGTTCCGTTTTCACCCTCTCCTGCGAAAGGGGACTTGCTTTACTCCCTCTCCTGGGGGAGAGGGCCGGGGTGAGGGCGACCGAAGCAGCCCACACCACTCCTTACTTCTTACCTGCCAGCAGGTCGAGCACTTCCTGAACACTGGTGGTATTCGCCAGACGCTCAATCACTGACTCATCATCCAGCGCGTTGGTAAGGCTGGTGATGACCTGGATGTGTTCGTTGTTGCGAGCAGCAATACCGATAACCAGACGGGCAATATCATCAGACTCTTCACCGAAGTGAACACCGTGTGGATATTGGCAGAATACAACGCCGGTTTTCAGTACACGGTCTTTCGCTTCAACCGTACCGTGTGGAACGGCGATACCTTCGCCCAGATAGGTTGGGGTCAGTTTTTCACGTTCAAACATCGCATCCACATACTCAGGCTGCACGTAACCACCGTTCACCAACTGCTCACCGGCAAAGCGAATCGCTTCTTCTTTTGTCGCAGCAGTCAAGCCGAGGAACACGTTGCCTGCGCCCAGACGGAACAGCCCTTCTTCGCTTGGCACAAAGCTGTCTTCCAGGCTGGTCATGACCTTAACTTCTTTCTCGCTCAGGTTATGAGAAGCCACCAGACGCTCGGTCAGGTTGGCGTACAGGCTGCTGTCGAGGAAGTTAGTCAGGGAAATATGCTGTGCCTGTGGAACCTGACGCATCGCACGTTCAGTCAGGTCACGGTGCGTAATCACCAGGTCAACATCATCCGGCAAGCTGTTGATTGCACAGTTAGTTACGGAGATATTTTTCAGGCCTGCGTCGTTGACTTTCTTACGCAGCACGCCAGCACCCATGGCACTTGAACCCATACCCGCATCACACGCAACGATGATTTTGCGTACGTGGCTCAGGTCGTTAGACAGACCCGCACCGACCGCCAGTGGCGCAGCGCCGCCTTTGGATTCCGCTTTCATCTCAGCCATACGGCGAGCCGCTGCTTCGATATCGTCTTCTTCTTTCACTTTGCTGGTTTTCAGCAGAATCGCTGAAACCACGAAGGAAACCGCCGTTGCCGCCACAATCGCTGCAATGTTTGCGAAGTAAGCACCTTTTGGCGTCATCGCCAGAACCGCCAGGATTGAACCCGGAGATGCCGGAGAAACCAGGCCGCCGTTCAGGATAGTCAGAGTGAACACGCCAGTCATACCGCCGAGGATAACGGCCAGGATCAGACGTGGGTTCATCAGAACATACGGGAAGTAAATTTCGTGGATACCACCCAGGAAGTGAATGATTGCCGCGCCGCCCGCAGACTGCTTAGCATTACCGCGACCGAAGAACATGTACGCCATCAGCACGCCCATACCAGGGCCTGGGTTTGCTTCAATCAGGAAGAAGATTGATTTGCCCAGTTCGTGAGATTGCTGAATACCCAACGGTGAGAAGATACCGTGGTTGATTGCGTTGTTCAGGAACAGGATTTTCGCCGGTTCGACGAAGATAGACGCCAGCGGCAGCATGTCATGGACAACCATGAAGTTAACGCCCGCCGCCAGAACTTTGGACAGGACTTCAACCGCAGGACCGATACCCATGAACGCCAGAATCGCCAGGATCATACCGATGATGCCAGCGGAGAAGTTGTTCACCAGCATTTCAAAGCCGGATTTGATCTTGCCATCAACCCATGCGTCGAAATGTTTAATTGCCCAGCCACCCAGAGGACCTGCAATCATCGCACCGAGGAACATCGGCATATCCGCACCGACGATAACACCCATTGTGGTGATTGCACCGACCACACCACCACGATCACCACCGATTAAGCGGCCACCGGTATAACCGATGAGCAGCGGCAGCAGATAGGTAATCATCGGGCCTACCAGTTTCGCCAGCGTCTCGTTTGGCAGCCATCCGGTTGGAATAAATAAGGCTGTGATAATACCCCAGGCGATAAATGCGCCGATGTTTGGCATTACCATGTTACTCAGGAAGCGACCAAAGCTTTGCACTCTGATCTTGATATCGGATGACATACGCACACCCCTTATTGTGTTCACGTGCTGGAAAAGCAGCCCGAGGTTTATTGTTAAAATGTGGTGGCAAGCAGTGCTGCCAGATGCTCTAAGTGAGGCGAATCTGGCACGTGATCGTTAAGCTGTCCAGTGCGCGGAATTTTATGTGACATGCATCACTAAATGTGGGGTATGACGAACCGTGATCAGGTGATCTCGATCACATTTTTGGTGTGTAAAAAAAAGACAGCAGCGGCTTTTTGTTCATGAATGACGTTTATATGTGATTAAGATCGCATTTTCCGGTCGTAACTTTGTTATTTATATGTGATCAATATCACAAAGTATTTTACGTCTATTTTCCCGTTTGTGATCCAGGGACATCCAGGCCTGCTTGCGTATTTCGTTTTGTCAGAAAATTACAGCGCAGCGGCAGGCGACGAAATGCGACGTAACTCACTCTTTATAGCCAGGCCATCAGACTCATCCGATCAAAAATCAAATAATAAACTCACTTGATTATTATCAATTCACCCAATCATCATGGTTTATCTTTTATACCTGCCGTGTAACAAAGTGTTCTTTACCTAAGAGGTACGAGCCATGGACTTACTCATCCGCTTCCCCTGGATTGCGTTTGTCGCAGTATTGCTATTCTTTGTGTTATGGCGCCTTCACCCGAAACGCTCATCGATGGTCGCGGCAATGGCATGGCTTATCTATGGCATTTATGAATTCACCATTTTCTTTCGTCTGACCTGCGACGACACCTGTATCCGTGTAGATCTGCTGGTTCTCTACCCGTTGCTGCTGCTCATTTCGCTATGGGCATTTATTGCCGCGCTATGTTTCCGAAAATCCTGACTTTTTAAAGCGCACTACCTTTTAAAGCATCCTGATCCATACTTAGTTTTTGTTAATTAAAAATGGACGATGTAATGAAACTAATTGGTAATTACACCAGCCCGTATGTGCGCAAAATCTCTGTCATCTTGCTGGAAAAAGGCATCACGTTTGAGTTTGTTAACGACAACCCGTGGGTTTCAGAAAGCATCACGCCGCATTACAATCCGCTGGGCAAAGTACCCGCGTTAATCACCGACGACGGCCAATACTGGTTCGACTCCCCGGTTATTGCGGAATATCTCGAACTTTTGGATCTTTCCCCCTCATTCATCCCGCGTGATCCTCAAGCCGCACTGCAAATGCGCCAAATGGAAGCCCTTGCGGACGGTATCATGGACGCAGCGCTGGTTTCCGTACGCGAACGCCAACGCCCCATCGAGCAGCAATCAGAAGTCGAACTACTCCGCCAGCGGGAAAAAATCAGCCGTGGCCTGACGCTGCTCGAACAATACGCAGCGGACAAGAAGCTGGACGCGGAAAACATTTGCGTCGCGACAATCGCAGTGGCGTGCGCAGTGGGCTATCTCAATTTTCGACGCGTTTCCCCAGGCTGGTGTGTTGACCGCCCGCATCTGGTGAAACTGGTAGAAAAACTTTTCGAACGTGAAAGTTTTGCCCGCACCGAACCGCCAGCAGCATGATTTGGCTGTAAATAAAACCTCCTGGCTGCACGGCGAGGAGGTTGGATATTAAATAGTCCCTCTCAAATTCCCCGCCATAATAAAAAAGTCAGATTTCGGACATTGTATAAAAAAACATCCTTATTTCTTTTTTAACAGCGTAAAAAAGGGGGATTAAATCATTTATGGAATCTCGCGAATGCCTGCCACTGGTTCAACAAATGAAAAAGCTATAAGAGATCTTACAAGAGAGATTTGTGAAATCATCGACAACAATCCTCTTGCTCTCGAGGAAAAAATGGCGGCCGTCATGATGGTCTGCTTTGAAATACTCTCAGCCATTCCAGCCAATGGAATAAGAATGAACGTTTCTGATGGGCAAACGCTTTATCTGGAACTCAAACAGCCAGAGACAACAACTCATTAATACGGGAATCACTATTATGGCAAATAATATTTATCTCTCTTTAACCGGCGAACAGCAAGGATTGATATCAGGCGGCTGCTCTTCTTATGATTCAATAGGCAATGCCTATCAGGCATCCCATCGAGATCAAATACTGATCTATGAGCTCTCCCATGCTATTTCCCGTGAGCAAAACGTTAATCACCAATCGGTAACGTTCAAAAAGCCGATCGATAAATCATCTCCACTATTAGCTTCTGCAATATCCAATAATGAGAAAATGGAAGCTGTGTTTGAAGCGTACAGAACAGATAGGTCCGGTATTCAAATTCTGTTTTATCGTATTAAATTAATCAAAGCGACCATTGCAGACTTCAGTTTCGTTTCGCCAAACTCATTGACTCATAACGACGCCCAACCCATAGAGACTATTTCTTTAAAATACGAAAGCATAACCTGGGAACATGTTTTAGCGGGGACATCCAGTTATAGTCTATGGGAAGACAGGATATTTTAAAATGGACGGTTTATTTGGTAATGATGCTGGCAATGATTATTATCTCGTTATGGGTGGGCTTGAAGCAAGAATGCTAAAAGAAACTGCATTAACCGCTTCACAATTCATCAATAATAATAGATTACGAATAGATTTTGTAAATAACATCACTCTTTTTATTGAATGTAAAATGGAGATATTAAGTGGTGACTATCCTGAAACCAGCAAAAAAGAAGCCCTGACTCACCTGAAAGAAGAGAGATCTTATCTTATCCATCAGGAAAATCTCATCAGGCAAAAGAGAGTCACACAGAATATGACCATAGAAATTAAACAAGAAAACAATCTGTGGTCATATGTTGTTAAAGGGGCTTTTATTCTTGGTGGAGCAGGTCAGTTTCTGGCGGGTCTGGGAATGGTAGGAGCAGGATTGACATCCTGTGCCACTTTAGTCGGTTGTGTTGTCGGAGCCGCATCGATCACTGCCGGACTGACTCTTGCAATACATGGGATAAATTCTATCGCGGAAAATTCAATGTCATTATACCGTAACGATCAGAATTATAAGTGGTATGTGAGCGAATGGTATGAGAAAGGTGCCGTTGCTCTGGGGTACACAAAAGCACATGGTGATCTAGTCTATGCCGGTGTTGATATTGCTTTTTCCGGGTACGGATTATTTAAAAACGTGCTCAAACCTGACGCCTGGAGGCTGTTTCACTATGTTAATAGTGATTTCCTGAAAGGCTATCAAACGATGAGTCGCCCTGCCTTGTATTTGGAAATTTTCGTGGACGGCAATACTGCTTTATCCGCTTCAAATACGGCGAAATCGATGTAAAAATAAGAGACACAAATAATCATTCAATCGATTATTTGTGTCTTTTGCTTTCATTGGATGATGGACTAATAAAAACATGCACAAATAGAAAAATAGTGGCAATAGTTCGCACAATCGTATTTCCTTCGACCCATTGGTTTACGAAAGTTAACAACACACTAACTCCCTTTTCCAGTATGGAAAAGTGAATTACACCAAAAAAAGATGTAACTAACAGAAAGATAAAGAATGTTATCGAGTTAAGTTTTCTGCCAGAGAAAAGGTGCTTTAACTTAATGACAATAAACAACCCAGAGAGTGAAAAAATCAAATAACACACAGCAACAATATATTCACTCATCTCTTTCGGCCTCTTCATATTTACGCTTTAACACATTCACAAGCCTGTGACATTTGAACATATAATTAACAGCATATATTTTATATGCAACAAAAATTATGAATGCATATATCGTGAACAAAATAAAACCAATTGTAGCATCACTTTCAGGTGAGAATATTGGTATACAACATAAAGCACTAAGAATAAAAAAAGTAATCACAAAAGGTTTAAAATGTCTGGCAAACTCACGCACAACCCACTCCAGAGTTGCTGGATACTTTTCAGCGGTAAGCAATAGTTTGTCTATTTCTTTTTTTGTAAAGCCACTCTCATTCATCAGCTTTATTAATTGTTCTTCATCCATGTGAACCTCAAATATATAAATAGCAGTCCAATAATTCTACGCGCCTTTCCCCTTTAATAGAAATAGTCGATATCGTAAAAACAGATGCCAATAAAATAAACTCACATTAAATATATCAGCTTAGCCTCACCGCACCGAACCACCAGCAGCATGATCTCTCGCCATGACAGGGGGCCCGATCCCCCTGTAAACTATCGCGAAATTTCACCACTCTGCGGCCTGTTATGACACCCCATCGCACCTTGTACAGCCATCTTCCGGCGATCGACAAATTGTTACGTGACGCCTCATTCAACGCCTTGCTGCACAAATTCGGCCACACTCAGGTGGTCAATACCCTGCGTGAGATGCTGGAAATAGCGCGCGAGCATATCCGCACGCGGGAAGCCCTGCCATCCTGGAATGACGATTGGGCAACACAGGTGCAGACACGTCTGGAATCCAGCCAGCGCAGCGCACTGCTGCCGGTGTTTAACCTGACAGGCACCGTACTGCACACTAACCTGGGCCGGGCGTTGCAGTCGCAAGCGGCGATTGAAGCGGTGACTCAGGTCATGCGCCATCCCATCACGCTGGAATATGACTTACACGGCGCGGAACGTGGGCATCGTGATAAAGCGCTGGCATCCCTGCTTTGTGAGCTGACTGGCGCTGAAGATGCCTGCATCGTAAATAACAACGCGGCGGCGGTGTTGTTGATGCTGGCGGCCTGTGCCAGCGGTGAAGAAGTGGTGGTATCACGTGGCGAACTGGTGGAAATCGGCGGGGCATTTCGAATTCCGGACGTGATGCGGCAGGCGGGCTGTCAATTAGTTGAAGTCGGCACCACCAACCGCACGCACCTGAAAGATTATCGCCAGGCCGCAGGTGAAAACACGGCGCTGTTGATGAAAGTCCACACCAGCAATTACCAGGTTGCAGGCTTCACCAAAGCGGTCGACGAAGCCGAACTTGTCGCACTCGGCAACGAGCTCAACATCCCCGTCGTAACAGACCTCGGCAGCGGCTCGCTGGTTGATCTTAGCCAGTGGGGATTGCCGGAAGAGCCGATGCCGCAGCAACTGATTGCGGCAGGCGTGAGCCTGGTGAGTTTCTCCGGCGATAAACTTCTCGGCGGGCCACAAGCAGGCATTATCGTTGGCAAAAAAGAACTGATTGCCCGTATTCAGCAGCATCCGCTAAAACGGGCGTTGCGCGCTGACAAAATGACACTCGCCGCACTGGAAGCCACATTGCGCCTGTATCAACATCCCGAAACACTGGTCGAAAGGTTGCCGACATTACGCCTGTTGACCCGCAAAGCAGCTGACATCTCCGAACAAGCCAATCGCCTGTTACCCGCATTCCAGAGTAAATATGGAGCGCAATTTACGGTGCAGGTCGAACCTTGTTTATCGCAAATTGGCAGCGGCTCGCTGCCGGTTGACCGCTTACCGAGCGCGGCACTCACGTTCACGCCAAAAGATGGCCGCGGCACCACGCTAAGTTCGCTGGTAGAAAGCCTGCGCGATTCATCCACACCCGTTATTGGCCGCATCAACGATGGACGTTTATGGCTGGATTTACGCTGCCTTGAAGATGAATCAGCCTTCATGGAGAACCTGAACTGATGATTATTGCTACCGCCGGGCACGTTGACCACGGCAAAACGACACTGCTACAAGCCTTAACGGGCGTGAACGCTGACCGCCTGCCGGAAGAAAAAAAGCGTGGCATGACCATCGATCTCGGATACGCCTACTGGCCGCAACCGGATGGCCGCATTCCCGGTTTTATTGATGTGCCAGGCCATGAAAAATTCCTCGCCAATATGCTGGCGGGCGTAGGCGGTATCGACCATGCGCTGTTAGTGGTCGCTTGCGATGACGGTGTGATGGCGCAAACCCGCGAGCACCTCGCCATTCTGCAATTAACCGGGAAACCGTCTCTGACCGTCGCATTAACCAAAGCTGACCGCGTGAGCGCTGCGCGTATTGATGAAGTACGGGCAGCGGTTGTGGATACCCTCGGCGAATTCGGCTGGCAAGACGCGGCGGTATTTGTCACAGCGGCCACCAGCGGTATCGGAATTGACGAACTACGTGAGCACTTACTTACACTGCCAGAGCGCGCACATCCGCGCCAGCATCGATTCCGCCTCGCCATTGACCGTGCTTTTACCGTAAAAGGTTCAGGCCTGGTGGTGACCGGTACGGCGTTAAGTGGCGAAGTGAATGTGGGTGATTCGTTATGGCTGACGGGTGCTGATAAACCGATGCGTGTACGCGGTCTGCACGCGCAAAACAGCAAAACGGATACCGCCTGTGCCGGGCAGCGCATTGCACTCAACATTAGCGGTGATGCGGAAAAACTTGATATCAAACGTGGCGACTGGTTACTGGCTGAAAAACCACTCCAGCCGGTTGAGCGCGTGATTGTTCAGTTGCAAAGCCATGCACCGCTGCAACAATGGCAACCGCTGCATATTCACACCGCCGCAAGCCACGTGACGGGGCGAATTTCGCTTCTGGAAGACGACCTCGCCGAACTGGTGTTGGATGTCCCACTGTGGCTTGCCGACAACGACCGCCTGGTGCTGCGCGACATCAGTGCTCGGGTAACGTTGGGTGGAGCGCGAGCCATACTTTTGCACGCACCGCGCCGGGGTAAACGCCAGCCGGCATTTTTGGCATGGTTGCAGCAGCTCAAACTCGCTGAAAATGACCAACAGGCGCTCGATATTCACTTGCAGCGCAGTGCCGTCACGCTAACTGACTTCGCCTGGGCACGGCAATTGACAGCTCAGGGTTTGCAAGAGTTGTTGGCCGACACCGACTCTCTGCGCGCGGGCAACAATCTGCTCAGCGACGAAATGGCGGCGCGCTGGAAACAGAAATTGCTCGACACACTCGAACGTTATCATCAGCAGCATGACGACCAACCCGGCCCAGGGCGCGAGCGCCTGCGTCGCATGGCGTTGCCAAGTGAAGACGAGCCGTTGGTTCTGGCGTTAATAGAAAAAATGCGCCAGGAAGGGTTATTGGCAAGCCGTCAGGGTTGGTTGCATTTACCCGACCACAAACCGGGTTTCTCTGCAGAGCAGTTGGTCGTGTGGCAAAAAGTCGATGCGCTGTTTGGTGATGAGCCGTGGTGGGTACGTGACCTGGCACGAGAAACGCAGCAAGATGAACAAGCCATGCGCCAGCTGCTGCGATTTGCCGCACAGCTTGGGCTGGTCACTGCGATCATAAAAGATCGTTATTATCGAAATGATCGGATTCAGGTTTTCGCCAATTTGATCCGTGAATTAGATCAAACACAAGGCGCCACCAGTGCAGGGGATTTCCGCGATTCCCTGGGCGTTGGTCGCAAACTCGCGGTACAAATTCTTGAGTACTTTGACCGCATTGGTTTTACACGCCGTCGCGGTAATGACCATCTGCTGCGAGATAAGGCGTTGTTTATGGTTGAGCAGTGAGAACTAACAGGGGTGCGATTGCACCCCTGATTCGTTTTCTAACCCGTCAGAACAGCCCTAACGGCTTATCGGAATAACTCACCAGCAAACATTTAGTTTGCTGGTAATGCTCCAGCATCATTTTATGCGTTTCGCGCCCAATACCAGATTGTTTATAGCCGCCAAACGCAGCATGTGCCGGATAAGCGTGATAACAGTTCGTCCACACGCGCCCCGCCTGGATGCCACGACCCATTTTGTACGCCAGATTACCGTTACGACTCCAGACACCCGCGCCCAAGCCGTATTCCGTATCGTTCGCCAGCTCAAGTGCCTCCTCCATAGTCTTGAAGGTGGTGACGGCGAGAACAGGGCCGAAGATCTCTTCCTGGAAGACACGCATGTTGTTTTTACCAAACAGAATCGTCGGCTCGAGGTAATAACCGGCTTTCAAATCGCCTTCCAGCGCTTTACGACGCCCGCCGGTGAGCACATCTGCGCCCTCTTTTTTGCCGATATCAATGTAGTTCAGGATAGTTTCCATCTGCCCTTGTGAAACCTGCGCACCCATTTGTGTACGGGAGTCCAACGGGTTGCCACTGCGGATAGATTCGACGCGGCGAATCGCACGTTCCATAAAACGTTCGTAAATGGATTCCTGCACCAGCGCGCGGCTTGGGCAGGTACACACTTCGCCCTGGTTAAAGGCAAACAGCGCGAAACCTTCCAGCGCCTTGTCGAAGAACGCGTCCTCTTCGTCCATCACATCAGCAAAGAAGATGTTCGGGGATTTACCGCCTAGCTCCAGCGTCACCGGAATAATATTCTGGGTCGCGTACTGCATGATCTGTTGGCCTACTTCAGTGGAGCCGGTGAACGCCACTTTGGCGATGCGTTTTGACGTCGCCAGATATTCACCGATTTCACCACCTGCACCATTCACCACGTTGATGACGCCCGGCGGCAGTAAATCTCCCACCAGTTCCATCAGCAACAATACGGAAAGCGGGGTCAGACGCGCCGGTTTCAGCACGATGCAGTTACCTGCCGCCAGCGCCGGAGCCATTTTCCAGCTCGCCATCAGTAGAGGGAAGTTCCACGGAATAATCTGCGCCACCACGCCAAGCGGTTCGTGGAAGTGATACGCCACGGTATCGCCGTCGACTTCACTGATCCCGCCTTCTTGTGCACGAATACAGGATGCAAAATAGCGGAAATGGTCGATAGCTAAAGGTACGTCAGCACCGCTGGTTTCGCGGATCGGCTTGCCGTTATCCCAGGTTTCCGCCGCCGCGAGCAGCTCAATGTTCTGCTCCATACGATCGGCAATTTTAAACAGAATATTGGCGCGTTCCTGAACGGACATTCCGCCCCAACCTGCTTTTGCTTCATGCGCCGCATCCAGCGCTAAATCGATATCGCCTTTACTGGAACTGGCAATCTCACACAGCGGTTGGCCCGTCACAGGCGTCAGGTTTTCGTAGTATTGCCCTTCAACCGGTGGGACCCACTGGCCACCGATAAAGTTGTCATAACGCGGTTTAAGTTTTAGCGGAAAACCATACTCGCCAGGGATGATTCGGGTATCTGGAGGATTATTTGTCATGTGTATCTCCTTGTCGGTTTGCACACACAAGCGTAGTCGCCAGTGGTGATTTCTTCGCCAATGTTTGAAGGCTTTACGACACAGGTCACGGATTAATAATCGAATGATTCGGAGTATTCAGCCAGCAGGCAGAATGATTTGAGACATACTTAATGATTCCCTTTTTTCCATTTACCCGTTTATTAGACCCTAAAGATTTAGAGGAATGCTGATGCGCCTGTTTATTGGTTTCGATGTAGGCGGTACCCATGTTAAGCACGGTTTATTCACAGAAGAGGGAGAGGTGCTGATTGCCGAAGAATATGACACTCACTATGACAAGCAGCTGTTTCTTGATGCCTGGCAAAGTGTGGTTGCAGGCTATCGGCAGCATAATGAAATTGCCGGTATTGCCATCAGTTTCCCCGGATACATAAACCCTCATACCGGAAATGTCCCCAAGGCTGGCGCGCTAGAGTTTCTTGATGGCAGCAATCTACTGGAGATTTTCGGCGCATTAACCGACCTTCCGATTACCGTTGAGAATGATGCCAACTGCGCCGCACTCGGTGAAATGTGGCTGGGCGCGGGGAATGAGTATGAGTCACTGGTCTGCATCACCATTGGCACCGGTATCGGCGGTGGAATTATCGTAAACCGCGAATTAATGCGTGGTTCGCACTTCCGCGCGGGCGAGTTTGGTGTTCTGCCTGTGGGAAAATACGGTGAAGACATGCACCAGCTCGCCTCTGCCAAAGGGCTGATGGAAGCATGCCGCCGCGAAATGAACATCCCCGCAGAAGAGAAAATCCGTGGTCAGGATATTTTTGCCCGCGCCGAAACAGACCTGCATATTCAGGGCGTTATCGACAATTGGGTGAAATACCTGGCGCGCGGAATTTATAGCGTGGTGTCTCTGTTCGACCCGCAAGCCATTTTACTCGGCGGTGGCGTCAGCACACAGCCAATGCTGTACCCAATGCTGGAACGTCATCTCGAAGGATTTAAATTCTGGGATGTACTGAAAGTCCCGATTCGCCCTTGCAAGCTGGGCAATAAAGCCGGAATGCTCGGCGCGGTGTGGCTGGCGAAGCAGAAATAGCCGGTGTAAATGGGTGGATGTCGCTTACGCTAATCCACCCTCAACTTTTACTCGCCATTCACCCAAATACGCATTTCCCCTTCCCCACGGTTTGCCCAACTAAACCACGGAATAAAGGTCAGCTTCTTAGACTCGGCTTTCACCGGCGATTTATCGTAGTGATACAACGCCTGTTGGTCGACTTTCTCGCAGGTCTTCCGCAGGCCATCGGCCTGAATCAGCACTTTATGGGCGAAGATGCCTTTGCCTTCAATCAGGTTAAATGTGCTCTCTTTTGGCAGCCAAAGGTTATGCAGTTCCGCGCCGTTATCCGCTTCTTCCAG
Source organism: Buttiauxella sp. A111 (assembly GCF_014189855.1). Classification (GTDB taxonomy): domain Bacteria; phylum Pseudomonadota; class Gammaproteobacteria; order Enterobacterales; family Enterobacteriaceae; genus Buttiauxella; species Buttiauxella selenatireducens. The sequence goes on along the minus strand of NZ_BJFN01000005.1, from coordinate 285,312 downwards.
GCAATACACCAATGGCCCGCGCTGCACCGCCACTTTCCCGGCTACATGGCGCAATAACGGATGACCATATACACGGCGAACCGGCATTGGCAGCGTCAGAGTGAGGTGGTCACCCTCTTGCCATAGACGATGAAGATGCAGATAACCTTTGCGCATTTCCCCTTTGCAGCTTTCACCGTTGAGCAACACTTGCGGGCTTTCGCACCAGTCTGGCAAACGCAACGCGAGTGTGTGTTGCACCGGAAGCGCAGAAGTCACGGCAATTTCGACCTGTTCGTGCCACGGATAATCGCCGCTAATTTTCAGGCGTAATGCTTTGTCACCCACCGGCACTTCCATTTCGTTTCCAACATACAGATGTACATACAACGCGTCCGGTTGCGGGGTGTAAATGTAATGGCCGAGCGAGGTCAGCACACGCGCGATATTGGGCGGGCAGCAGGCGCAGCCAAACCAACGCTGGCGAACCGGTTTCACGTGGTCATAAATATGGTTAAACGCCAGGGTTTTCGGATGCACTTCCAGCGGATTAACGTAGAAAAAGTGTTTACCATCCAGCGCCATGCCACCCAGAACGGTGTTGTACAACGCACGTTCCATCACGTCTGCAAAACGGCTGTCAGCTTCCATTTGCAACATGCGGCGGGCGTACATCATCAGTCCAATAGAAGCACAGCTCTCTGCGTAAACCGTGTCATTGGGCAAATCGTAATCCGAGCTAAACGCTTCGCCACTGCTTTGCGAGCCAATCCCACCAGTAATATACATCTGGCGCTGCACCATGTTGTCCCACAAACGCAAACAGGTCTGGCGCTTCTCTTCGTCTTTATGCAGCCGCGCAAGGTGCGCCACGCCCGCCATCAGGTAAACAAAGCGTACCGCGTGGCCAATGGCCGTTTGCTGCAGTGCCAATGGTTCATGTGCCTGGCTATAGGCTTTGTCTTTCACCATCCATGCCGGGCCGTGAATGTTCCAGTGCGAGGTACGCCCACGTTTTTCATATTCAATATCGTAGAAATGCGGCTGTGCTCCACGTTCTTCAACAAAGTAATTCACCAGAGCTAAATAGCGCTGATTGTCAGTCACTTCATACAGGCGCATCAGCGCCAGTTCGATTTCAGGATGCCCCGGATAGCCATGGAGCTGATTCGCACCCGGACCAAACACACTGTCGATGTGGTCAGCCAGACGACACACCACTTCTAACAAGCGGCGTTTTCCCGTCGCCTGGAAGAAAGCCACACCGGCCTCAATCATATGCCCTGCGCAATAAAGTTCGTGGCATTCGGCGAGATTCGTCCAGCGCTCGGTCGGGGCTTTGACGGTGAAATAAGTATTCAGATAGCCGTCTTCACACTGCGCCGCTTCAACCAGTTCGATAACGTCGTCGGCCGTTTTTTCAAGCTCTGCGTCTGGTTTCTGGCACAGTGACCACGCCACCGCTTCCAGCCATTTCGCTACATCGCTGTCCTGGAAAACCATGCCGTAAAACTCGCCATCTTTACGCCCTGCGGCAATCTCAAAATTCTCGATGGCGTGGCTCGGGTCTGCCTCGGTAATGCGATCATTTAACGCGTCCCACTGATAAGGGATCACCACATCGCGCACCAGCCGTTGGTACTGGCCCAAAAACGCATCTGTCACTTTCAGTTTGTGCAGGTCTACTTCCTGTAAAATATCAGGCTGATTCATAACAACTCCTCAGACGGTCTGGACATGGCGCTGACGTAGGTCAGTGGAAATTTGCGCCATCATAGGGTTATTCAAACGGCAACGGCGAATCGCCAGAGCCAGTAACAGGTGGAATGCGGCCGGCAACAAGGTTTCCAGCGCAGTAATGCCTGACAACGACGCCGCTGTTTGGTGTTCTGGGCCTGGCTGATAGGCCACAAATATAAACACCAGACTGATGATTCCGGCACTGGCGGCCCAGGCTAATTTGATAAAGAACAGATTGAACGCGAAGTTCATGCCAGATGAACGCACACCGGTTTTCCATTCGCCGTAATCATCGGCAAATGCCATGATGGAAAAGTGCAGCGGCAACGTGAAACCGAGAATCACGCCATTTGCCAGTATCACGAACAGCCATAAGGTCTGGAACGCCGCGCCGGTAGGTAAAAGCCACATGCCAACGGCAAGAACGGCCAACACCAGATTGGTGTAGTAATAGAGTTTTACGGTATCGAAACGCTTAGCCAGCGGGTTAACGATCACCGCCCCCAGAATCGATGCGAACGTCACCATGGTGAAGAACAGAGAGGCAAAGCCAGCGCTACCTTGCAGTACATAGGTGATGAAATACATGTAGCCGCCGCCGCGCAGGTTAAACACGTTGATCAGCAGGAACGACATCACCAGGCTCAATAACAGCTGATCGTTTTTACGCAGGCCCGCCAGGTGTTCGCGCAGGGTAAATTTGCCCATCAACGCCAACGGCACACGTTCGTGCACCCAGAAGAAGCAGCACAGGAACATTCCCACCGCCACGGTACACAAAATGCCGACACCCATCTGGTAGCCTTTTGCGGCGTTGCCCTGACCGATTATTTCCACAAGCCACGGCAAACCAACGGATACCAAAAAGCCCGCTACGCCACACAGCACAAAGCGCCAGGACTGACAGGAAATCACTTCATCGTGGCGAGTTGTCATGGTGTTGATCAACGCACAGTAAGGCACGTTGATGGCGGTATAGCCGATGGAAAGCAAAAGGTAGGTACCGAATGCCCAAAGGATTTTCATATTGGCGCTGAGGTCTGGCACGGTGAAGGTCAGCACGCCGATAACGCCAATCGGCACCGCAACCCACAATTGCCACGGGCGAAAGCGCCCAAAGCGGCTTTGTGTACGGTCAGCCAGAATCCCCATCAGAGGGTCGGAGATGGCGTCAAAGACACGCAAAGCGATAAACAGCGTGCCGACAATAGCGGGGGTTAATCCAAAAACATCGGTATAGAAAAAGGTGAGGAAATTCATGATAAGACAGGTGATGACTGTTCCGCCCGCATCACCTAATCCGTAACCTATTTTCTCGCGTATCGAGAGCCTGTCATTTAAAGCCGAAGTTGAAATATCAGTATTATTTATAGGGGTAGAGGTCATGATTTACGCCTCGATATTTTATGGGTATTTGGATTTAAAAACTGGGTTTGTTATTTTTGTATTTGCAAATGACCTACATAAATTGGCACTCAATCTAGAGAGCAACAAGGCGAGAGAAAAGTATAAAAAGATGACAATTCCGACCTAAAGATAAAACTGTGAACAAGATCGCCAAACGTCGCGAGTAATCCCACCCAGTGAAGGATTTTTACTACACTGGTTCGGGAATGCAGATTCAATGGTGATCTAATTGCTTGATTTAAATATATCTTTACCCATATCAGTGCAAAACGGCGGCTTGTTTATTTCGCGAGGTGTCGGTAGCCATCCACAGCGTGAGCTCGACTCGTGGGAATTAATTTTCGTTGAAAAAGGGATACTTACGATCCGGGAAAATGACACGCTGTTCAGCGTTAAAGAAGGGGAAAGTTTATTACTCTGGCCCCACAGGAAACACGTCGGAGTAGGAACCTTCCCGTCTGATTTAAAATTCTACTGGCTACACTTCGAACTCAATGCGCAACATAATAAAAAATTAGACTTGCCGGTATCGTTAATATCACTACCTCAACATGGGCAAGTGATTAACCCCCAATATGTTATTTCTTTATTCCGCCAGTTTTTAAGCGAGCAAGAATCCATGATGCGCAGCAGCGCACTGGAGTTAATTTTATTGCTGATCATGCAGCAACTTTCCGTAGCAGTGCTCGACAATACGCATACAGATAACAGTGGCGCAGTCCTTGCTTACAAAGCACAACAATTAATTCGCACTCAATTTCATCTGCCGATTTCCACATCGATGCTTTCAAGCCAGTTGCATTGCAATGCGGACTATCTTGGGCGCGTTTACCGTCAGACTTTCCAGTTAACCATTACCGAGGCGATTCACCGTCAGCGCGTGCACAGTGCAGAGAAAATGTTGATTGGCGACGCCTGCTCATTGAGCGAAGTCGCCGAACGTTGCGGGTTTCAGGATGTGGGCTATTTCCGGAAGGTATTTCGTAAAGCGATGGGATTAACACCCGCCGCATGGAAGCGGCGCTACAGTAAGGTGCATATTAATTCGGATTGAGGGAGCGCGCAGATATACGGGTACAGTAAAACAGAGGCGAGTTATTGTCGGTAAAGAGATATCCCGAGTCATTTTCACGCAAGATATGCACGCGCAGCCCGCGATCTTTAGTATAAAAAAAATCAGGCAGGAAGGTGAAAAGTTGCTTCATGTCTTCCGGCGGATCGCTGCTATCATCAGCGACCATAATCGTGTCGCCTTGCTCCTTCCAATATTTGAAGGGGAAATTATTGGTGCGAGATACAGGGGAATTATTACTACGATGGAATGACCCCAAACTTTCAAAACTCCCGAAGCCGTCCGCGAAGGTATAATGCATAATCGAATTATAATATTCATCCTTACCAATTAGGATTAACTGACTTTCACAGGAGAAATGATTTTCATCGTAACGAATATACGCGATAGATAGCAATGGGATAAAAATCATTGACAAAATGCCTACCCAGATAACACCTAATTTTTTATTGTTCATAGGCACCTCGTTTGAAAAAGTAGGACTTGCAGTGCGCGTCTCGGATCTCTATTTTCTTATTACATAGCTGAACGGATGAACCTTCCTGCAGACGATTTATCGTCATATAAACGACGCTGCCCATGTTACAAACCAGAGGATAACGTTTATTCATGGCGACAAAACTGTTTGTGCTGGTATCTACACCAGGATAAGAAGAATAAAGTTCACAGCCGTTAACCAAACCGATGTAGCTATAGTTTTTGTAAAATGAGTCTTCTTTTATCAGGTTTATAACAAGCATGCCCCAGCAAAGTACGGCAAGAAGGCCTGCAAATAAAAATGACCATTTTGAACTTATAAAGTGCGCAAAGCGACCAGGTGTTTTTTTATTCTCAACCATGCTGACAGGTATGTTTGTGAATACTTCTGGCTGAGTTTCTGAATCAGATAAAAAATCTTCGGGAACGCCAATGCGCAATACGGCTATCGACTTAAACCCCATCTTTGGCATTGTTTTGATGATGTCTTCGGCAAGGCCCGCTGATTTAAGCCCTTTCCTGATTGACGCAATATTCTGGTAAAGCGTATTTGTCGTGACCACTGAACCGTGTTTTTCCCACACCTCTTCGAACAAAAACTTCTGTGTTAGCACCTGATTATTATGCTCAAGCAGCTTCAGTAAACATTCGCTCGCAGGCGTGTGGATAACAACAGCCCTTCCGTCATGGCCTTGCACAGGACGAAGGCTGTGTTCATCCGGATCAAAAACAAGAGTGCCGTTGATCAGGAAAACACGTCTCATCATTGAGCTCCACTTAACGAAAGAGCGGGCGTTATTGTCTCGCCGACCACAACCTGTAAAATCAAAAAAATCTTAATCATATTTTTTCTTTTTTATAATCAATGAATTACAGATTACATCCTGTAACGCATGCACGCTAACAAGAGTAATAACTCAGGACTCTGAATCAGTATAAATCACATAACATCACTCCTCATTGCATCCGGAGCCTTTATGATGAGATTCATCCTTTGGCAGATGTATTGGTTAAACGAATGGACAACGTCAATCTTGATTAAGGTTATTGACTGGAAGGAAGGGAGCAGAGACGCAATAGCATTCAAAGCTTAATTCAGCACAGATAATCCAGTAAAAACAGATCTGTATCGGGTTATCCAGTTGAACTCTCTGTTTAAAACAGAAATTTGGTGTTTTACATTGAGCTATGGCGACATTACAAAAACCAGCATAAATAATTAACAAGTCCGCCCTCCATCAAAACTTTATGCTGAAAATTTCACTCAGGAAACTCGTTATGCTTCACCGCCCCCATTTTAAGGGCTAAAAAACGCAGGTCTGACTCGATGTTGAAAGTATTTTCTGCCCACATATAATCGTCCTTATAAAGTTTGTGGCTTATAAGAAATATATATGTTCGGCAATACTATGGCCATTGCTATTACCTATGAGCATGAAAGACATGAGCTACCATTTATATGGCTTTATTATCGGCAAAGAAATTCATTTTGATGTAGAAACTGGGCGGATGTATCGCCTTCCTTCTACCCGAGCTAATAAAAATTTTATTTTCGGCACAATTTCATTTAATGAGACTATGTTGCAGTTATTTTTGTATCTGCTAAAGCATGCCCGTAATAGAGAAGTGACCAAAGAAGAACTGTTCAAGAACGTGTGGGAAAATAATGACCTCAGTTCTTCATCACAACGTTTGTGGCAGGTACTCCACAACCTTAATAAGAAACTTAACACGTTGGGCTTACCTGCCGACTTTATTCGCAACATCAAGGGCTGTGGCTACATTATTAACTACCTTGATATCACGCCAGTCTATTACAGAATTAGTGATCTCCTGCCTAATTCTGAGCAAACAAAGGAGAGAGTGAAGTTAGTTAATATTCTGGGAGATTGAGTCGCCTCAGAATCTCTTGCCCTGGGCATAGTATGCCCAGGGACTTTTTATAAGCACCTGGGCTTCACACCGAAACGGAATATAACGATGAATGTAAAAAACTATTTTTCAAATTTAAAAGTGAGTAAAAAGCTTTCCTTCGGGTTTACAGTGGTTTTGTTGGTTACTGTTGCCATCGTTATATCGGGCATCGTCGGCTTAAAAAACGTGCAAGATAAAATTAATAAAATGTCGATGAGCACACAATTATTTAACTCACTTTCAGCCGCAAGATTGGGTCGTACCAATTACCAATACACCCATAATGCAAAATATCTTGAGCAAAATAAGAGTGCGCTGGCAAACATGGATACCATTGTGAGCCAAATGAAGCATCTTAGCTGGTCAAATGAAGGGATGCAGTCACTGGTCGTCACTGAAAAAGCGGTTAAAAACTATATCGCGGCAACCCGCCCTTTTGTTGACGCGTTAAGTCAAAAAGAGAAAGATATTCAACTCCTGGATTCGAAAGATCTCTATAACAAGTCTTTAATAGCCGATCGACTAAGCCGTGATAATACGCTGAATGACGATCAGCAAACCCAGCTTTCGCAGCTCGCTTTTATGTTCAATGATATCGACTCTGCGCTGAACGATTATAAAGAAAACCCAACAGATCAGAGTCAAAAAGCCCTCGATGGGCGTCTTGCCAACGCCATTACCAGCGCCGAACAAATGTTAGCGGTGCTCCCGGCGATACAACACGACTGGCTGCAAAAAAGCATGCAGGAGATGCACGGTTTTGCTGCGGAAATGCCGCTTTATCGTACCTCATGGAATACGGTTAACACGGCATCGAACAACTTAACTGCGCGGGCAGTGGAGTTAACGAGTGCGGTCACAAATCAATTTACGCTACAACAAAAAACGGCTGAGAAAGGCGTATTGAATGCCGAGTTGCAGATGGAAATCGTCGCGCTTATCGGGATTATTATCGGCATATTGATGGCCTTCGTGATCACCCGTTCTATTACGCGCCCATTGATTGAAACGTTGCAGGTTGCCGAGCAAATTGCCAAAGGCGACCTCACCAGTACGCTGGAAAGTGTCCGTCGTGATGAGCCGGGTCTGCTGATGCAGGCTGTCGCCACGATGAACAGCAATTTGAAAGATATTATTCATAACGTGCGTGATGGCGTCGACAGCGTTGCGCGTTCATCGTCTGAAATTGCCGCCGGTAATATGGATTTATCCGCGCGTACTGAGCAGCAATCTGCCGCCGTGGTGGAGACCGCCGCCAGCATGGAAGAGCTGACATCCACCGTCGCCCTGAATGCCGAAAATGCCAAACATGCGCGCCAATTAGCGGAAGCCGCCTCGCAAAAAGCCAATGAAGGAAGTCAGATTTCTAAGATGGTCATCGACACGATGAAAAACGTACAGAGCAGCTCGCACCGTATTTCGGAAATCACGACCGTCATCAACAGCATCGCATTCCAGACCAATATTCTGGCGTTAAATGCCGCCGTTGAAGCAGCACGAGCGGGAGATCAAGGGAAAGGTTTTGCCGTAGTGGCAGGTGAAGTGCGTAACCTGGCGCAGCGAAGTGCGCAGTCAGCAAAAGAGATTGAAACCTTAATTCACGAATCAGTTTCTTACGTCGATTCAGGGTTCCGTCTGGTGGAAGGTGCAGGTGTCGCCATGGAAAACATTGAAACGTCCGTTATCCAGGTGAGAGATATCATGAGTGAAATTGCGGCGGCGACCGATGAACAAAGCCGAGGGATTTCGCAGATTGCGCAAGCGATGGCAGAAATGGATACAACGACCCAACAGAATGCGGCATTAGTCGAAGAATCTTCCGCTGCCGCAAGTTCGCTTGAAGATCAGGCGGTGCAGTTGGAGAAAGTGGTGTCGATATTTCGGGTTTCAAAAACTCAAACAGAGGCGGCAGACATTCGCCCTTCTGCCCCTCATCACACTCAGCCAAAACCAGCCAGAAAAACTGCGGCGAACAGTAAAGATAGCTGGGTAGAGTTTTAACGATTTTTTGCTGTGCCAACGATCTGGGAAATGGGCGGTAAACCGCCCTTAATAACCATAAAAATTAGCCATGGAAGGCAACACTCAATACTGCGCGCCGCGCGCATCCGTGAAGCCGTACAGCGAGTAACGTTTCTGCAATGGCTGGCCGCCATCACGCGTCAACGGCACCCAGTTGAAGCCTGCCTCGGTGTTCGTCGGTCGCGTACTCAGCAAATCCAGTGGAATCGAGATATAGAACCCTTTGGTGAAGCTCCCTTCGCCGTAATCGTGAGACGACACGTTGGTCAATGTGGCGTATGCACCAGCGGTAATCCCACTTGAGAAGCGGCGAGAAATATCCAGCGTGCCGCCTTTATCGCCCGCCAGATAGCGCCCGACACTCACTTTCAACAGGAACTCATCAGCAAACCACGGCTGCCAGTAACCCGTCACATTCCCGGTGGTCACGCTGTAGTCGGCCATTCTCATCGGGTCGTTCCAGTCACGCTGTTTAACCCAGTTCAGATCGGCACCCACGGCCCACTGTTGATCCAGCGGACGGTACAGCACTTCACTCCCCACCCCGGCAAACATCATTTCCAGATAGCCGCCGTAGTTCTGCATGTACCAACCATCGCCCAGTGCGCCAATACGCGTAAGTTGCAGGTTATTCAGGTACAGGTCGCTACTGTCGACATACTCACGAATATGGGTACGCACCTGCGGAATGTGGCTGTCAGGCGGAGGAGCGGTGAAGTTGAACTTGTCGTAGTTGTTGTACACGTTAAGCCATGCTACACCGCCAATTGTCCAGTTATCGGTCAGTTGGTAATCGACACTGCCGCTCAGCGCAAACTGATACATATAGAACGATTCAGGCCCGCCGAATGACTGGTTTAATATCGGCGACCAGTCAAAGCTCAGAGAAGATTGCTTCTCGGCGTATCCAGCCTGCATATGCGGTGGCTGCTGTGGCTCCAGATGCACGTCAATGTTTTCAGGGTTAGCCGCGCCGAGTGGCACACCGCTAAACGCCTGGTCAAGCGACGCCACATCACTGCGATGGCTGATCATTGGCAGACGTTCGCTGTTTTCAGTCACCACAATCTGACGCGTGCCTTCCGGCAGATTATTCATCACGATGCGGTTAGCGCGCTCGATCCCTTCCTCGCGAACCCGGTAATCGGTTTGCTCACCAGAAACATACACCGTATCCCCTGCCCGCTGGATGGACGGCGATGATAAACCGGCGTTGTCACGCAGCGCATTAAGCTGGGCATCCGCTGTGTGCGGGTCAAAATCTGCGGGTTGCGTGGCTGGCGCATAAACAGGCCGGGAAGGTTTTTGTGCCGGACTGCGCAGCGCCTCAAAATTGGTGACCAGCGTGAAGCCGAAGGTCATCGTGTTGCCACGCTCATAACCCAGATTCAGATCGCCCCAGTCACCCAGGCGGTACAACATCCCAACGTTAATCGGGCTATCTTGTGCCAGCTTTCCGGCGCGATCGTCACGGTAATTATTCCCGTCGTATTCCACCTTAAAGCGCAGTGGCTGCCACGGCGTCTGGTATTCCACACCACCGAACAATGCCGCTGGGCCGTGGAAGAAACGGTCCGAATCAACCTTACCGCCACTGCCGCTGTAACCTTCCTCGCGCTGGCAAAAACCCTCGCTGGCTTTGCAGAATGGGTTAGTGATATTGCCGCTGTTGCCAACATAGCCCCAGCCCATACCGAGCGTGAAATCAAACGGCCCCGCCGCTTTCGTCGCCACCAGATATTCGCTGTCGAACAAGCCAGTACCGCCGATATCTCTGAAGCCTAACGAGATGTCCGGCGTCCAGCGAGTTTCCTGCCACAGGCGAGCTTTCAGGTCGATAGCTTTATCTTTATAGGTCTGGTCACCACTGAAATCTTCCGCACCGTAACGGCGAGTACGCACGTCGGTATAGCGGATGGTGCTTTCCAGCCACGGCATCAACTGCAAGGTTAACGACCAGAAGCGGTATTGGTCATTGTCCCGGTAGTTCACGTTGAATTCGCCAGAGGGGGCCATACGTGCGGTGGGCATCTGCAATAAGCCAACACCACCAAAATCTGACTGCGAAGGGGTGACGTACGGGGTATATAACGGCGTGCCCCAGTCAGCACAGGCCACGTGACTGAAGCCGCCAAGAGACAGCGCAATCATAGAACTGAGTGTAGTGAGCTTCATGGCGCGACAGTCCGTTGTGTAAGCAAGTGGATAATGTCCTGGTTAAGCGACTGATAACCTTGTGGTAATGCAGACGTTTGCAGGTTCAACCAAATCTGGCTGCCGGGCTGTGGCTCATGGTAACGACGATTCCAGTAACCAGTAGGGACGGTTTCCGTGGTGCCGTCTGGCGCAATCACCGTCACGGTGTCCCCGTCGATACCGGGTTGTTGCTGGTCAATAGAGACATAAGCAGCGGTCTGCTTACCTGCAACCCAGGTGACGGCAGTTCGTGAGCTGTTCCATAACGTCAGGTCCGGTTTCGGAACGGTCGTAATGTACAGACGATAAGCGCCCGCAAGCTTCGGTGAATCTTCAGATTTCAGACGTACAACATCCGGGTCCAGAGAGAGGGGATAAGCACCGACCGCTTTCCATTCATTGATACGCTGGCGCAAAACGTTAACGCGCTGAGCCAGAAGAGAATCGCCCTGCTGCTGCAACTGTTTACCGAGTGCTGCAAGCTTTGCGACAATCTGCTGCTGGCGTTGCTGCTGTTCCGCATCGCTCGCCGGTGTTGAAATCTTCGCGGTGCGCCAGTCGATATTGGTAGGCAGTGCAGAGCTTGTGACCAGTTCACTCAGGTCATTGGCATTCACATTGGCGGTGGAACATGCAGGCTGACAAATAAGAGTAACCTGCCCCTGGCTGTAACTCAGCGGGGCTACCGCCAACAAGGTGGCGGTAAGCAAGAGTGGTTTCATCATCAGGAATAAGGTTTCAGTAAAGTGAGGGACCACACCGGGCCATGAGGATGCAGGGTTTGTTCGCTGTGAACCACCTGCCCGGTTTGCGCATCAACCCAATAACGTTGGGTATAAGTGGCACCATCACCAACGGATGAAACTTGTTCTTCCAGCAGACGATAATTGCGGGTGTTACCGACAATGGTGAAATCTTGCGTGCCTGCCCAATGGAAGCGTGAAGTCACTGAAGCCGCGTGGAAAGAATCACTCTTCCATTGCGTTTGTGCTTTCCACTGCTGCCCTTCCTGAATGGTTAACGGATTGGCTAATGGATCTGGGCTGCTGCTTTCGAACGCCAGCAGGTTATCCGGAAAACCGATGGTTTTAATAATGCGTCCATTTTGCGTGGCGACCATTTTTGAATCGGCGGTGAGCCACTTCTGAATATGGTTTTCATTCCAAGCCAGCACGATAAAAGCTAACGGGCCGTCATCCACTTTAAGGGACATAGACGCATAGGGAACGCTGCTAACTTTACTGCTATCGATTTTCGCATCCTGCGAAGAAAAGGTCTGTGTAATAGTCTGTGAAACAATACCAGGGCGATATTGGCTGCAGGCGCTGAGTAAAATAACCGCGCCGGCCAGGCATATTTTTTTATACATATTAAGAGCCGTAAGCTGGCAATAAAAATGGGGTCCCCAGAAGAACCCCATGAATATTAGAAATGATTAATGCGTAGAAGTGGTGGTGCTGGTACTGGTGCTGCCACTTTTGCTGTCGCGGTTGTTGCTAACAACGAGCGCAGAAATGGCTACTGCACCCACCGCGCCGACACCGATAGCAACCGCAGAACCGGCTGCCACACCCGCAGCGGCAGTTGAAGAACCTGCAGCTGCGCCAACAGCGGCAGATTCAGTCGCAGCCATAGATGCCATAGGTGCCGCCAGTACACACAGCATTAGCGCAGATAACTTAATCAATTTCATTTATAGTCCTCTATTATTGTTTCATTGGTGTATTTTCCCGGTGGAATAAATTCCACTGGGAAAAACTCGAGTAATTCTATTTAATCGAAAAAAGTTAATAACTGATCGTATTACTAAAAAATTAGCCAAATGGAAACATCACGATCATTAATTACAAAATTAATATAATATTAATTTAAAATTATGAAGTGAGAACAAAAACCACGTAAATACAAACCACAAAGCTAACTATAAAGAACTCTTTTTAAACTATCATTAACCAATGAAACAGCTAACTCAAAAGTATCAGACTCAGCGTAACAACGTAATTCAGGAGCATTACCAGATGGTCTAAAATGTATCACGGAGTCATTTTCCAAAGTAATTCTAAGCCCATCAACAGTATTAACATTTTTAACACTCATATCTATTTTGCATATTTCACTAATCAAAACCTGTGGCTCACTTACTCCCAACCTAATAATTACATTGCTTTTATCAGCAGGGAAGTTTTCAATTCTATCTGAGTGTGTAAATCTTTTTGGTAATGTTTCAACTAAGGATGATATTTTTCTTGTGCCTAACGTTGAAAAAAGCATTAATGCTGGTAATAAAGCATCTCTTGTGGGCAGAGCAGTGAGGACACTTTCATCAAAAGTAATATCCGACCCTAATAAAAACCCACCATTAGCTTCAAATCCAGCGACACGATTGTGATCTTTCTTTAATGAAAAAAACTCAGAAATGACAAATGGGGAACCTATTTTTGTATATTTAATACGACTAAAGCGCTCACATTTATCTATCCCGGTATTACAATTTATAGGTATAGCAAGAGCTTCAATTTGAAGAGCATCAGCACAAAGCAACCCTAATATATCCCCTCGAATCCACTCACCTTTTTCATTAAAGACCAAAGGTCGATCGCCATCACCATCAGTAGAAAATATCATATCAAAATCATATAGTCTTGACCATTGCTTGGCTTTATTTATATCATGTTCAGAGACAGCTTCAGTGTCAATAGGTACAAAATCATTAGATCTTCCTAAAGATACAACTTCAGCTCCAAGAAGAGAAAAAACTTTAGCATATAAATCTCTTCCCGCACTAGAGTGTTCATATATGCCTATTTTCCTGCCTAAAAGAAAATTCGATTCAAATAATGAAGAATATCTTGAAATATAGTCATTTGCAGCATCACAACTAGCGTCAAGCATCGTGAAGGTAGTTATCTCATCAAACAATATATCTATATTTAATATATTACTCTCATCGCTTTTAGTTATTTCCCCTTCAGGGCTATAAAATTTCAATCCGTTTCTATCGAATGGAATATGACTTCCTGTAATCATTATTGATGGTATTTGAGATTTTATTGATTTCAATGCAAGAGCTGGTGTAGGAATGACACCATAATATATAGGAGTAATACCTAATTGAACTGCAGCTTCTGCACATTCCATTGCCATGTTGTAGCTGCTCGGCCTATTGTCATTTGCAATGGCAACACTATCAAATTTATATGAAGACTTCATGAAAGAGAGGAAAGAAATGGTAAATGCAGCGCAAACATTATTACTAAAATCTTTAACTAGACCTCGAGCACCGCTGGTACCAAATTTTATATTACTATCTGAGACTATTGTTTTGCTGGACAATCTTAATTTGCACATCGTAAAAACCTTTAAAAAACACGCAAAAATTAGAATGGAAAAATAGAAATTATGCCCCCCCCCACTAAATCAACTCCTCTTTATTTTGATTGGTGTGAAGGGACTCAACAATTTTTTTAATATCCTGAACTTTATTCTTATCTGCAACCAAAATTGCATCAGGAGTTTGAATTATAACTAACCCTTCTACTCCAACAGTTGCAATAAGAATATTTTCTGAATGAATATAATTATTTTTGCTATCACAATCGATTACTTCACCAGAACAGAAGTTACCATTACTATCCTTAGAAGATAACTCCCATAATGATGCCCATGAACCAACGTCACTCCATTTAGAATCTAGAGGCACAACGACACACTCGCTAGAATTCTCCATTACTGCATAATCAATGGACATAGACGGGCATTTATTAAACTCATCATTATCTACAGATATAAAATCTGAATCAGCATTAATATAAGATTTATTACAATAAGATAAAATATCTGGCCTATATTTTTTCAACTCATTTAAATACACAGATGCTCTGAACAAAAACATGCCACTATTCCAGAAATAATCACCCTGATTTATATATGACAAGGCAGTATCAAGATCAGGCTTTTCAACAAAGGATGATACCTTAAAAGCAGAAGAAGATAACTCCTCACCTTTTCGTATATATCCATAACCTGTTTCTGGAGCAGTCGGAATTATACCAAAGGTAACTAATTTTCCTTGTTCTGCAAATATCCGTGCAGCTTTTATACTTTCAGAAAATGCATCCACGTTTTGTATTACATGATCAGCGGCTAATACAAGCAATAAAGGGTCATCATCTTGTAGAGCATGTATGGCAGCAAGAGCTACGGCTGGAGCAGTATTTCTACCACATGATTCCAAAATAATTTTTGCGTTACTTATTTGCAGTTGTCTTAATTGCTCAGCAACAATATATCTATGATCAAAATTGCAAATTAGCAAAGGTGATCTATCAGTAATCTTACTAGACCTTAAAAGTGTATTTTGCAGAAGGGTCTTATTGTCAAAAAAAGATAGGAATTGCTTTGGATGCTTAGAACGTGATAGCGGCCATAATCGACTTCCATTTCCGCCAGCAATTATTACAGGTATTATCATGATATTTTTACTTAAATGTATATAGAAGGAATTTGAAACTCTTAAATAGTCTTTTGATTCGAAACCATTTTGGCTCTTGGATTATGCGATAAATACTCTCCAACCCTAATTTCTGAATTGCTTTTGGAGCACGATTGAATTTATTTGCTAAAAAGGAAATACTCCCGCCACATCCAATTACAAATTTAACACCTAATTGCTCAAGCACTTCTTTATTTTCATCAATCCAAAACTCTTGTTTCTTTGCTCCAAATGCTACAAATAAATACTCAGGATTAACCAAGGATAATTCATGTAAAATATTATTATTTATTTCATCGCAAAATGGATATGGTGCAAATTCAGGTGCGTAACCATAGCATTTTGCACCGAAATCTGTGCGTGCTCTTTCAACTGCTAATTTATTTGTTTCAGGTAAGTCACCCAATAAAAAAATTTTCTTTTTATTCAATCTATTATCTTTAAGGACTTCATATATAATATCAGAGCCACTTATTTTGTCGAACTTCTCTTTTTTTAAAATTCTAGCTAAAATATAAGGAACTTGACCATCAAAGGAGGAAATATTTTCATTTATTATAGTTTTGAACTTCTCATCTCTATAAGCTTCTACAATAAACTCTGCATTTACCGTAACTATAAATTTCAACCCCCCTGAAAGGGTTATTAAATCATTTAGATGTAAACCTTTAAAAACAAGACCAAACATTTTAACATTTTTCATATATAGCCTTACTCATTTTCTTTAGATTTTTATCCCAGCTGTATTTATCTAAAGCAGTATCCTTGGCATTCTTTGCCAGCATTTCGCACTTTAATGAGTTATTTAACAATTCATTAACGGAAGAAGCAAACTGATCAGGGTCGTCGCATATAATCGAATTATAATTATTTTCTAAATATATACCTTCTGCACCTATCCTTGTAGTCACAATTGGAAGACCTCTATAAAGAGCCGTGATATTTTTTACTTTCATTCCACTTCCAAACCTTAAAGGAGAAACAAATACTTTAACCTTCTCCAAAATAGTATTTAAATCCTCAACAAATCCACAAAAAATAACACTTTGATATTTTGAAATTAAATGTTTTTCTTTTTCAGGGATAGAACCAATGATATAAAACTTTGCATCTTTATTTTTTTTTAATATTTGCGGCCAAATATCGTTCAAGAACCAAAATACGCCATCACGATTAGGATTCCAATTTAGGTTGCCTATGAATGCAATTGTATTATCTAAAACATCAAACTTAGATATTTCATAACGCAGCATCGAGTCATCACCTAAATGATAGGTTATTTCAAATTTCTGTTTAGAAACACCCAAACCTTCCAATTCTGTAATGTCATTTGGTGAGGCAAATATAACATCGGCTATATTGCATATTTTTTTTTCGTATTGCTTAACACGAACCGATTCAAAATGTAGCAAAGCTTTTTTAAGTGGATTTTTTTCCTTTGATGCAGTTCTTTCCCAAAGCTTAAACTCTGCATTGTGTTGATGTAAAAATATTGGCTTATTAAATTCACCTGGCACATACTGAAACATAAAAAAATGGTCAACTAAAATTGCATCACACCATACCAATAATTCATTTAATATATGTCCTGAAGAGTCATTAGCATTCCTATACACAGATAAAGGCTTATTAAATAAATAACTAAAAAATAAATTCAATGCGTTTTTATTATATTTAGATTTGGATAATGGAATCTCTGTAACATTATCAAAAAAGTTGATGGTGTTTTTCTCTGAATTTAAAGTGAAAATTTTTAAATCAAACTCACCGCTTAAATGCTCAATTATTTTCCTTGTCTTAACTAGGCCCCCGGAGTCAACACTGTAGGGGTATCTTGAAGTTAATAATAACAGTTTCATTACGCCCTCTATAATTATTTTAAATAAACAGAGTAAATGTCCTTCACCCCTAAAAAAATGCCTTTTAGACAACTAAAAAAAATCGCTCTTTTTCTAGAGTTAAAAATTAACACCCCAAAGGCAAAAAGATATTTAAAATAAAATAAAATAGAATACTTAAAATACATACCTTTGAGATTTGAATTAATAAGTTTATTGCTTAAGAAATATGATAAGGAAAAGAAAACATGTGGGTTATAATCATTTTTCCTTGGATGAAAAACAAAGCAATCATGCTTATAAAAAACTCTAGGATTGAACTTTAAAATAATCCTTTCCAAATAATCAGTTTCTTCGCCTTGGTTTATTATATTACCAAGCCCTAGCTTTTCATTAAATTCTAATCCATTAGCATACTTATAAGGGAGAATAATGGATATAGAGCAAGCATAGAACATAATATCCTGAAGTCGTATTTCAGTGCTTTTAACTATTTTTTTCACACCTTTCGGCGTAAACCTTTCAAATAATATATCCGATACCACGGGACAAATAGTAACTTGCTCAATGCATAATTGGTTTACATAAGAGGCAAATTCTTTACTATAATGACAATCATCGTCAGAAAACAATATTTTATCAGTAGGCTGTGGGTTACATTCTTTTCTAATATGATTTAAAGCAATATTCCTCGCAATAGATAAGGGAATAACCTCACCTACATAAATAGAATCATAACTTAATTTATTTTCATTGAAAATATGTTCAACTAATTCATGTTCATTAGATTGATTAACAAAAATAACTTTGGCATTATCAAAAAAAACTATAGTGCTAGCAAGCTTTCTCAGCTCATCAACTCTTCTTCCATCGCTAGTTAAGATTACAAACACTTTACTTTTCATCTCCCCCACCTATTTTTGTCAACCTTTCTAATAGCACCCAAAATAACACCATGGAAAGATAACTTGTTATAAAATATGAATACTCACCTCTATTGATATCCATTACCATACTCAGCAGAAGTATATAGAGAAAGGACCATTTCTTTGATAACTTGTAGATGATAAAAAAAGTCCCTGTGAATAATAGAGGGAACACATATGGACCTAGATATTTAAAAGCACATAAAGATTCAGTTAATGGCGTTAATGCAAACCCCATATTAACATCCATGTATGATGAAAAATTCATAGCGACAGAATATGGTTTATTCAAGAAAACATCTCGAGGCACCAAGTAAAAAACCCATGATAAATAGGGGTTAATTGGAGTAGAGTAAATATTACAAGATGTGAAATTTGAATATACCGTTATCGCAGAAGTAATATTTGTGAAAATAAACTCACCGGCATACCCGGAGATAAAATCAATAAAACTTCTTTCACCCCAAGCAACCTTATCCATAGCCCCCCTTGACGCCATTGCCAAAACAACAGGTGACAAAATAAGTAACAGTTTAAATGGTTTGAGTTGGTTACTTCGACTGAGTTGGTAGATGACAATAATGGTAAAATAAATAAGAAACTTTCGCCCTCCAATAGATAAATCCAGTAAAAAATAAAAGGAACATAAAAACATAATAATATAAAAATGCTTTCTTACTGCTTTTATACTATAAAGTTTTGTAAAAACAAAAATTGATGATGCAGAAGATACACTACCCAGAAAATACCAAAAATCAACATTCACGTAATCTTTAATAGCTATTCTATCTTGCCCACTTAAAGCAAAGATTGCTAAGTTATTTGAATAATAAGTGATTGCAACAACTGAAAATATAATGGTTGAATAAGCATATAATAATGGTAGTTTTCTTAAGTCAATATTTTTACTTACAACTGTATACTGAGCATTAGTTTCTTTCAGTGTAAAAGAAAATAAAATCACGAATAATGAGAATGAAATAAGTGAAGAGTTTAATGTATATAAATTAGAAAACTCATCATAATATGAAGAGAAAAATGAAAAATTGAAATAAAAGTAAAAAATAGGCCATATCACTCCATACAAGAAGAAAAAAGTGATGAACCAAAAAGAAAATGTTGATAAGAATGGTTTATCATCTGAAAATCTAGACAATAAGAAAAATATATATATTGCGACAAACAAAGGAATGGTTAAATGAAAATTGAAATCATTGTTCAAATCACAAATCACGGCGTAAATAAAGATTAATATAGATATCAATCTCAAAAAAAAATTAAAATATTGCTTTGCCATATGCAGCCTATATTATTGCAACAATCAACAACTCTCATCTCCAAATGTATTATCAACTATGAACTTTTCTGACATGCTCATATATTGCATCAGAATTAATATAAGAGTCATCACTAGAAAAATATTCACTTATGAAAACAGTTCTATCATAACGAATATCCTTCACTACGAAATCATTTATTCTGGACATCAATTGTTCAAAATCCCTAGCTTTATAACCTGGGGTAAACTCCTCATAATTGAAATAAAGGCTTCGAGAATTAAGCATGTAATCATTTAAATCAAAACAATAGAATAAAATTTCTTTATTCAACAAAATATAATCGAGATATATTGATGAGTAATCTGTAATTAATAGATCAAAGGCACTTAAATAAGGGTATATATCATCAATTTCTTCGCTGATAAGATGAATATGTTTATAGATAGAAAAATCAATTGCTTTGGAGTGATTATCACTAGGATGTAACTTTACGTATAACTGACAGCTATTATATCTTAGAAATTCTTCCATAATTCCAAAATTAAACTTAGCCATTTGAAAGTAGTCAACACCACTATCTCTAAAAGTTGGCATTAATAAAATATTTTTGAATTGTTTCGCTTTAAGTTTTAAATGAAATTTTTCCTCGTAGTTCACATCATTCAATCTAGTTAGTTTTTTTTCAAAGAAAACATCTGTACGAGGTGAACCACATCGTATGAACCTCTCACTACCAATATTAAAGGCTTTTGATAAAATATTTACCCAAAAATCACTAGGCGCAAACATCAAATTAGGTTGCTTAAAACACTCAGGTTCTTTAACCTTGTACAGAAATTTTTTTATTACACTGTTACTATTATACTTATCACATAATGGCCCATTATCGATATCATACTCTATCTTTTTTAAAGGTAAACCATGCCATAAGTTTACATAATAACAACGATTTGATGTCCAGAAAAAGATATCGGTAGTATATGAGGATACAAAATATACGCAAGCCCGTGACATTATATATAATCCTCGCAAACTCCTCCTTTTAACTGCATGCAATCCTATTTTTGAAAGTTCTGTTATCAATTCATTATCATCAGTAACCCAATAGCATTTTACATCAGGGTACTTATAACTACATTTAATATATGCATACTTAGTGTTGTCATTGAATTTATTTTTATAACTCCCAAAGCACCATATTTTTTTATTTCTGGAAAAAAAACCAATCAAGAAATACATCGGCCATAAGAGCATAATTTTAACTATTAACTTCATTCTAAACCCTGATAAATTTAGTGTAAAAAACACCAAGCCTGTATAAAAACACTATAGTTTCTGAAAGTAACACACAAGAAGCCATAGTAACTGGAGATAAAGTGTTTGTTATAATAAAATAAGTAATCGAAATAAAAAATATTACAGCTCCATAGTAAACACTTTTATTAGTATACTTAGATAATTTAAACGAGGACAATATTGGGTACCCAAGTATAACTGAAGGGAAAGTGACGCCTAGTGTAAATATAAATACTTTTAAAACATCATTGCTTTGAAGATATTTTTCGCCGAATACAAATAACAATACATCCCTTGATATAAAGCAGCCAGCTATAACTCCAATGCAAGAAATAATAACCCCACAATAAAAAACTAGAATTGCAAACCGTTTATTTTGCTGCTGTGAAATGTATGGGTACAATGAATTCGTCACAGGATAGATTAGTGATTGAGCGGCTAGATATAATTTTTCTGAAACAGAGTATATTGATAATGAATAAGCCCCCTTTAGAGTTCCTATTATAAGCCCACAACTTGTTGTATACAATGAAACAACTAAGCGAGATATAAAAAAATCAATCGTATCTTTAAAGATTAACACCAGCATATTCTTCCTAATTTTTAATTTTATATTATAGCTCGTCTTTAAATACACAGAACAAAATATACCAGGAAGAAGGAATGACACAGAATACAAAAAATACAATATATGTAGATCTTCATCATTTTTAATGAATGCATATACAAAGCATAGAAACATTGCTTTTGTAGCTATGCCAGCTAAACTTACAACCCCCATTCTTTGAACGCTACTAAAAAACCATTGAGGGGTGAGAGTTAGCCCTAAACCTGTAATAAACAGTGAGAACATCATTACGCTTTCGTACTTTCCAACTATTAGTAGAAAAATAACTATAACTACATTCGAAAAAATTAATGCGATGAGTTTTAGACAGTAAACCACTGACACATAATTATTTAAAAATTCACTATTTACTTTGCATATTCTTCTTGGTGCAGACAAGTCGAATCCTAGACCAATAAAAATAGCCAAAAACTGTGCTATTGTAATATAATAAATATAACTCCCAAATGTCACAACAGAAAAAGACCTTGCCAAGTATGGCAAAATTAAAAATGGTGCAACATAGTTAAAGAACTGCAATGCAAATAGTAAAAATATATTCTTTATTAGTGATTTTTTGTTACTCAAAACTTGAACCATTTTTAATTGCCAATTCAAGGGCGTCCATACAAAACATTACAATGTAATTACACCAATGATTCTTAGTTAATCATGCCTGTCATTGGCTCTATTCCCAGTAAAGTTTAGAATCGTTGCCAATACATTAATAGAAAAAACTCCATCACGTATTATTAATTTAAATAGTCTTCACTATTTCAATAATTTCCGTTGTCGAAATTGAAGGAGTTCTTGGTAAATATATTACTTCACAAGCACTTTTAACCCAATCAAATCGCCCCTCCCAATCATCACCCATAACTAATATATCTGCTTTATGTTCTTTTATGTACTCTATTTTTTTCTCCAATGACTCCTCAATAAAAACTTCATTCACAAACTTCAGCGATGAAATTATCGTTGTTCGGTCAGACTGAGAGTAAATTGGGTACCTATTTTTCTTTGAATAGTTTAATTCATCTGACGAGACACCGACAATCAAATGCTCTCCAAGCTCAGCCGCTCGTTTTAATATATTAACATGCCCTACATGAAATACATCAAACGTTCCAAATGTGATAATTCTTCCCACTCCCCCTCCTTTATATGCTTTAACGCCATGGTTAAATAGTAATAGCTATGATCACTGACTTTATGAATACCCTATGAATAATATTTGTATGCTCCATATTCGTAATAATTTGCCGCTCGTTTTTCTACACCGTTAAAAATAACTCCATTTATTACTAAATCATTTTTCTCAAAACGGCGCGCCGCAACTTCAATTTCTTTAAGTGTATTAGTATGAAAACGTGCAACTAACATTATAGTCCCCGCGTACTTTGCAGTAATACATGCATCTGATACTGCGAGAATTGGAGGTGTGTCAACAATGACTAAGTCGTAATGTTTGGATGCCCAGATAAGCAATACATTAAGGTCCTCACTCATAAGTAATTCGGAAGGATTTGGCGGAATTTGGCCACGCGACATAAAATCAAGTCCTTCGATCGAAGTATCCTGCACTGCATCTGTAAATTCTACCTGCTTACTTAGCACTGAAGAAAGCCCTACTCGATCATTACAATTTAAAACATAATGCATCTGTCCTTTACGCATATCTGCATCTATCAACAATACCTTTTTACCAGCCTGGGCTATGACAGCCCCCAAATTGCTGCTGACGAAAGTCTTACCTGCCTCCGGTGTTGCTCCAGAAATTAGAATAATATTATTTTTAGCCTGTATCATTGCAAAGTGCAGGCTGGTTCGAAGGCTTCTCAGAGCTTCCACAGCTAAATCACTAGGGTTTTCTTTTGCTAAAAAGGTTGTAGAACGAATAATTTTACGTTTGTTCCTTAAAAGAACATTCTTATCTTTTAACCAGTTGGAAACTGGTACTGAAGCGTAAACATTCATCCCTAAACTTTCAATATCTTCACTGCTTTCCAATCCATTATGCAAGAATTTGAGTAGGAGGATATATCCTGTTGAGATTAACAGCCCAGAAATCAAACCAATTACTACTATCAGTATTTTATTAGGGGCAACAGGCTTAGTATCAGCTAAAGCATTGTCAATTATGCGTACATTCCCAACAGTACTCGCTTTGTTGATACTAAGCTCTTGCTGTTTATTCAGCAAGAGCATATATACTTCCTGCCCAGACTGAACATCTCGAGTAAGGCTTAATATTTCCTGTTGAGTTTTTGGCATATTACCAATACGGACATTCAGTTTATCTTTTTCTTTTTGAAGAACTGATTTTTTTTCAAGAAGAGTACGATATGCAGGGTGATCTTTAGTATACAGCTTTGAGATTTCAGCTTCTTTAAATGTCAATTCATTTAACTGCGTTTCCAGTGAAACGGTACTATCAAGTAGAGATTTTGCTTCTAATGATAAATCAACAGATTCATTCTGTTGACGATACATATTTAAGCGATTCTCTGCCTCATCCAGTCTACCTCGAATTACAGGCAACTGTTCCTTTAAAAATTCAAGGCTTTTTGCAGCTTCTTCAGATTTACGACTTACATTCTGTTGCAGATAATTATTACTGATACTATTTAGCACCTGTGTTGCATGTTTGATAGATTCATCTTTATAAGTTAATAGTAATAGACCACTATCTTTATTTTGTTCAACGACAGTGAACTTTTTCCCCAATTCATTAATTGCTGTCAATTTTGATTGTTTTACAACATTAAAGGTTGTGCCTACAGCAGCATCTATACCACTTACTAATAGATTAATATCATCTTTAATCAATAGTTTCCCTAGTTTACCAGTTATGACATCGTTGCCAATCCTAACTTCATAAGTTGAGGGAGAAATTATAGAAAGGGTAAATACTTTATCTAGTAAATCTTCTGGTAGAACTAGACGGGAGATTGCAATATTGCTTTTTTTCTTCCCTTCTAATCTTGAAAGACCCTTTCCCAAAAGTGGAAAATATTTTTCCTCTATAACAGTATCAAGACTTAAATCGTCTACAGTTTGTCCTAAAACCATACGCGATTTTAGAAGACCAATTTCTGTCTGTGAAGCTGGTTTTCCGCCAGCCATTGGAAGCATGTCTGAGATTTTGCTTAACATGCTATCCCCAGTATTTTGTTCCACCTGAATCAATGCACTGCCGCTATATATAGGCGTTGCTAAAAGTGCATAAGAAATACTGATAATGAAGAAAAGTGTCGTTGTAACAATCACTTTCCATTTGTTATCAACCAGTACCCCAATCATCTCACGTAGTGATACTTCTTTTTCATTGTTGCTTTTTTTGTTAATAGTTTGACTTTGTTCTGACATTTAACGGCATCTCTTTACGGTGTCTATTTCTTTAACGCCAGGACCCAACGCGCGGTGCTTTGGGCTAGTTGTGTATAAACCAGTTGGTACATTTCACGGCTTTTCTTATACGGGTCGCCGATTTCCAGCTGATTTTGCCAGTGGCCAAATAACATGGTTTTGCCACTCACTTCTGGATAGCTTTTCTTAATACGCTCGAGGTGGGATTTTTCCATAACCAGAATCAGGTCGTATTGCATTGCAAGGCTTGATGAAAAAGCCTGCGCGCAATGTCCATCAAGCGATAGCCCATGCTCGGCGGCGACTTCAGCAGCCATGGCATTCGCCCCTTCCCCTACCAATGCACCCAGCCCCGCGGAATCAATCTTTTTACCAGGCAGGGCCTGGCGCATTAAACGCTCCCCGGTCGGGGAGCGGCAAATATTGCCAATGCAAACCACTAAAATAGAATCAAACATAGTTACCAGACCTTAATTAAATGAGCGGATTCGGTCAGGTCGTGAACCCCAGAAATGGTTGGTACTAGCTGGCTTATTACGCGGTTCCATCGGGTAAGTGGTGCGGTAGTGACATACACAATGTCATACGGTTGTAGTTTGAATTCAGTTCCCATCACCAGCGCGGTAGCATCAGAAACATTCAACTGGTAGACGTTGGCAATCTTGCCGCTGGCGTCTTTCCCACGGTTGGAACGGATAACGAAAATCCCGGTCGCGTCAGAGCTCATCTGGTCGATACCTTCCGCATTGCCCAGCGCTTCGGTCAGAGTCATACCACTGCGGTCCATTTTCAGGGTGGTCTGTTTCTTCACTTCACCCATTACGAACACTTTCAGGTCATCGTTGCGCGGAACATACAGAATGTCGCCGTTGTACAGCAGGCGGTTTTGTTGCAGGTCGCCGTTTTTCATCAGCGCCTGGAGAGAGATTCGCTCGTCTTTGCCATTGTGGGTCAGCACCGCGTTGTTCCAGTCAGCACTTTCGCCCAGGCCGCCGGCCTGGTTAATCGCATCCATAATGGTTAATGGCACGTTGGTAATGGCCTGCTGGCCAGAACGCACAACTTCACCCGTTACATACGCTTTTTGCGAGCGGAATGCGGCAACGCTGATGTCAATCTGAGGGGTTTCAATGTAAGCCGCCAGTTTATCGGTCAGCTCTTCGCGCAGTTGGGTCAGTGTGCGGCCAACGACTTTTACCTTGCCCGCGTACGGGTAGAAAATCGTGCCGTCTGATTGCACCCAGTTACCGGTGTCGGAAGCGCTACGATATTGGCCTGCGGGAGTGGTCAGTTCCGGGTGATCCCACACGGTGACCATCAGCACGTCGCCCACACCAATGCGGTATTGGTAGTTCTGAACTTCATCTTCCAGCTTCGGGTTGGTACGCGCCACAACCGGAGCAGAGCTCAGGGATTCGATCAGCTTTGGGGTAACGGTATAGACGTTAACTTTGTCGTTGATGTTAGCGCTGGTGTCGTCTTTATTGACGATGGTCTTGCCGGAAGTGGTGAGATTGCTGCCTGGAATGATAGTACAGCCACTCAGTAAAGCAGCTGAAATCAATAACGGAACAGCTGCTAATTTTACAGTCATCATTATGGTCACTTGATTGATTTAATAGTGTAAAACCCAGCAGCGCTGGGCTTTTATACAAAGAGAAATCGGGGGGTTAGCGGTTGCTCGCAGGCAAGTCACCGTTAACTGTAATTTTATGAGGCGAGTTGTGTTTCTTTCTTAAATCCGGGTTGCGTTTTTGCAGCCTGTTGTTAGTGACAAAATAGCCACTAAACAGAACGAGGAACGCAATCAATGAGAGCCACTCAGGTGTGCCAAGCTGGGAAAGTACAATCCCGAAGCCGGCAAATGTTGCTGTTAGCAGGGTCATAACCCCTACCGTCTGGCGGCCCGTTAACCCACTACGCATTAAAATATGGTGCAAATGATCGCGGTCAGGATGGAATGGACTTTGCCCACGGCGGAGGCGACGCACCATGATGGTCACCATGTCCATGAGCGGCAGCGCTATCATCCACAATGCGCTTACTGGGGCCATCACAGCGTCGTCACCCTGGGTACCGAGAATAATGAGCCACAGCATAGTGAAGCCAATCACCATGCTGCCCGCATCACCCATGAATACTTTCAAACGCTTACTGACTACCAACCCCATGTTGAACATCAAATAAGGGATCAGGGCAACAATCATCAGCAGGCACCACATGGCTCGCGTATGTGCCCCTGCCAGCATGAAAGCCACCATCAATGCGGCAAATGTCGCACTCGCGACGGAACCAAGTAACCCATCCACGCCATCAACCATGTTGAAAGCATTGATGGCAGCCCAGGTGGCGAACAGCGTCACCAGGTAACCGATTGGGCCGAGCAGTAACTCGTATTGACCCAGAACCTTGCCGAATGTCTGGAGGTAGAAGCCGTCAACCATGATGACGACCGCGGACAGCGCCTGGATGAAAACACGCGGCACTACAGGCAGGTCGAAGCGGTCATCCGCAATACCGACAAACAGCAGTAAAGAGATGCTCAATAAGTAGGGAAGAAAATGCGCTTCAGTGTGCGGCAGAACTTCAGGCCAGAACAGGTAGAACATCACTATTGCGCAGTAGAAAGAGATCCCGCCGACCAGGGGGATTTCCCCTTTGTGTTGCTTACGCCCACCGGGCTTGTCGACCAGACCGCATTTTAAGGCAACCAGGCGAGCGAGGAGGAGGAATGTCATCGCTGTAGAAAACATGATGATAATTTCTTTACTCATGGTTATACCTTATTTCTTTTTAGCCACGCTACCGCCCATGGCGAATGCGAAAATATCCACATACCACTAGTGAAATTCATAAAATGTGCACATAAGTCACCATGTCAATACATACAATTAACATGGGATAATTCTGAGGCGAAAGTATTCTATTACGTCTAATTTTTCAGGTCAAAAATCACACCCACCGGGTCTTATTAGCAGTGAATATATTAATTTTCGTTATAATCCCTTATTGTTATTACATTTTTATCATTAAAAACAATAACTTATAAGATTAGGTATCGTGTTGTTAATAAATTAGACAGTGATTACTTAATCATCATTAAATTATTAAAAAAAGATTTAATTAAACAAAATTGATTCTTTAAAAAGTACTTTCGTGCGTAACCATTAGTCATGTTTATTATAATTAAATAATCTTCAAATTTTCACATCAAAATAACTTCACTTAAACCACTTTAATAACAAAAAACATTTCACAAAAAATGAAACATCACACAAGATAAAGCGTACTTAATGGAGATATAAAGAGTAATAATTAATTATATTATCCAAATGACAAAAAATAACCACCCATAAATATGGGTGGACATGAATCATAAAATTACTTTTATCTATTCGTGCTATGAATGCATGCTATCGGATTAATCCGATCTGGCATGAGCTAAAAATTGAAAATGTGAATTTGGAAATTTAGAAAACAAAAGCTCTGAATCAGAGCGCAATTAAGAGCCAACCATTTGATATAAAACATATTTATGTCAGATAAAGCATAGTGATAACTTTGGTTTGTTATTTGTGTGACTATTTAACCAACTGGTTTAATTATATTTTCATAAAATATTACATTGAGTCTGTTCAATTTCTGCAAAAAACACATGATGTAAAAATATATTTCTGACATTTTTTCCTGAAATCTTGAAGATTTTACCTTAGGAATGAAGCGGCTAGCGGCCTGTATATGAAGGCGCTGAAGACCCTGCGCCCTCCATGGGCATACATATACTGACAAACTGCATTAAACGACTGACAAATTTTTATTAAATTGAAAATAAAACCATTTGGATGATGGAAATCCCGCAGTTATCTGCTACTCGAGATCGTTCGTTTGAGGTGCGAAAATTCCTAAAAATAATAAGATTTTTTAAGAATGCTCAGGAATTTTATTATTAATTAGCCGTATTATAGTTTTTTTAAAATTTTTTTTGACCAATGAAAGGAGCACTCATTTTACGCGCGTGAATGCTCATTTTATTTCGTCCAATCTCAAACGAAAATACTATAATATTCAGCATATTATGATATAAATGCATAACATCATGAGAATTTAAACCTTATAATTTCCTCAGGTTATTTTCTGCGCAGGATAGAACAAACCTGAAGAAATACGCGTAATCCCCTCTATTGTCCTGCTAATGCCCATAAATAATCATTACAGCACCATGACAATCGCAAGAATTGCCAAATAAAACTTCACTTATTCCATGGATAGCATGCGCATTTACTGAGTTAATTATGGGTATTTATGGACATTCCAGCCCCAGAACGCCCATCTGCATAAAAACTGACTTTCTATTGATTATGGGGTGTTCCATGAGCCTGGCCGCCTACCCTTCCTCGTGCTGACCGCTTCTTGACAACAGTGGTGTGGTGAGCAGTGTTGCTGCTCAGCTTTACTGGAAGGGTGATTCAGGTGCAGGAGGAGATTATGTGGCGATTTGCAGAGGGGTTGGCGGAACGACTGGCGAAGACAGCAAGGGATGGGAAATCAGGCGGAAACTAAAAAAGAGGGCAACGTTTACATTGCCCTCCAGATAACTACTTCTTCTTGTTCAACATCGACTTTAAATCCGCAAACGGATTATAGGTCGCCTCGCCGACATCTTTTTGCGCGTCCTCACCAGCCACTACGGTCGTGCCATATTGGTCAGCTTCGGTGTACTTCGAGTGCTCGTGGTCATGGCAATACAGGCACAACAGCTCCCAGTTACTGCCATCTTCCGGGTTATTGGTGTGGTCGTGGTCGATATGGTGAACCGTCAGCTCACGCAGGTTTGAATACACAAACTCACGTGAACAACGCCCGCATACCCACGGATAGATTTTTAACGCTTTTTCACGGTAGCCGCTTTCCAGCCGCGTGTAGTTTTTCGGGATCAGAGCCATGATTGATGTTTACCTGATAAAAAGAGTGGACTAAAGCTAGTTTCAAACTAAATCCCCTCTTTATCAATCCCCAAACGTTTCATCCGTGAAAGCAACGTCGTGCGCTTGAGTCCGAGCCGCTGCGCCGCACCACGCGGGCCGGCGACCACCCCGTTGGTTTCTTTCAGCACACGCAAAATTCTCTGCGCTTCATCTTCCCCTTCACGAATTTCCTCACTCACCATAGCTGGCAGCGCTTTTTCTTCCGCCCGGTGATAGTCCATTTCTGGCAAAGAAAGATGCAGCACATTGCCACGCGTAAGCAGCACCGCACGTTCAATCACATTTTCCAGCTCACGTACGTTACCCGGCCAGTCCATACGGCTTAGCGCGCGCAAGGTTTCCGCCGGAATACTGTCAATGTTGCGGTTCATGCGATGGGCGATTTTAAAGGTGAAGGATTTCACCAGCAACGGAATGTCTTCCGGGCGCTCACGCAGCGGTGGCAGCATGATTGGGAACACGTTCAGGCGATAATAGAGGTCGCTACGAAACTCACGCTCGGCCACCATCTCTTTAAGATTGCGGTTGGTCGCCGCAATTAAGCGCACATCCACCTGCTGTACTTTGTTGCTGCCGAGCCGCTCAAATTCTTGCTCTTGTAGCACGCGTAACAGTTTAGGTTGCAGCTCCAGTGGCATATCGCCGACTTCATCAAGAAACATCGAGCTTTTGTCCGCAAGCTCAAACCGCCCGATACGCTGGGTATTGGCGCCAGTAAACGCACCGCGTTCGTGGCCGAACAGGTCACTTTCCAGCAATCCTGCAGGCATCGCGGCACAGTTTATTTTCACCATCCGGCGGCTATTACGTTCGCTCAGGTTATGAATCGCCCGTGCAATCAGTTCTTTACCGGTGCCAGTTTCACCGAGGATCAGCACCGTACTGTCGCTTTTTGCCACCATATCGACTTGCTTGAGCACGTTCGACATCACGTCGCTGCGGCCAATAATCTCGCCAAAATCACTGGCGACATTATTGATTTGCTCGGTGAGGTAGAGGTTTTCGTCGACGAGATTCTCTTTTAAGCGATTGATTTCCTGATACGCCAGCGCGTTATCCACCGCGATAGCGATACGCTCAGCAATCTGGCGCAGCAGCTTGAGATTTTGCGGAGTAAAGACTCCCGCCTCGCATTGCGCCAGTTTCAACACGCCGAGCATGTTGTTGCCAAACGTGAGCGGCAGCAGGCACAAAGTCTGGATTTGGTTGCCCCACATTTCAAACAGCATGCGCTCATACGGCGCAAGTTGGTCACCATGATGGAGATTGAGCAGCAACATTTCACCACTTTTGAAGACGCGCTCGGAAAGCGTTCCCATCAGGGCGACATCACTCTGATCGTGGATGGGCGACTGCTCATCCACAAAGTGGGTGGAATAGATGGTCAGTCTTTCTTTGCGGTTGCTACGCAGGACAATACTGATGGAGTCGATGGAAAAATAGTGGTGAATTTCTCGAGCCACTTCACTTATCAGTTCATCGAGATCGAGCTTAGAAAGCACTGCATTCGTCACCGCCACCAGGATACGGAAGTCGTCACGTTCGCGGCACAGCTGTTGATAACCGAGGTTTGAGTCGATGCGGCTTTGAATTTGCTCGGCCACCAGCCCGACAATTTGCGCCAGCGTATGCAGGCGATTGAGCTCTTTGTCCGTCCAGATGACATCGTTATTGCGAATAAACTCGCAGCCGCCAAGGATTTTCCCCTCTGCCGCCATTGGCAACAGGCAGTAGCGGCCAAAAGGCGCATACAGCTCAAGGTTCATCACCTGCGGCCAGGTGTCGTTGAACTCTTCCTGGGAACACAACAGCGCTTCCGGGCGTGAAAGCACGCGCCGCACTGGCCCATTTGCCAGCACCATTTCATCTTCGTAATGCAGTTCTTTACCGTGTTGATCCCTGCCATAAAAGGCCACACGCTGATGCAATGGATGGTAAAGCAGAATATTCACTCTGTCCGCGAGCGCGCTCTGTTTTGCCATTTGTGTCAGGCAGTGAGCAAGTGCCGGAAGATCAGGTTGCTGCAACAGGGTACGCGTTATATCAAACAGCCCCTGCTGCCCGAGATCACTCATCGGTGTGTATGGCATGTTGCTTATCCAGAAAGATGATGGCTAAAGGGCCCGTTTTTCTCCCTCTCTCTTGAGGGAGAAGGTTGGGGAGAGGGCCCCGATGACATTTGTCATATAAATTGCGCTTAAGTGTAGCTCGGGCGCGTCAAATCGTTCCTGGCTCAGGTCAACAAATCCGTGGTAGCGGCTCAGAATGGGGTAAATCTAACGAACGTTTTACGCCGTAAAGTCCGGCGACCCGCACACCTTTGCGTTCGACAACATCACCAATAATCGCGGCATTCTTGCCTAAAGGATGCGACTGCAACGCGGCAAGCACCGCATCGGCCGCGTCACGCTGTACCGCAATCACCAACTTACCTTCGTTGGCAAAATTCAGCGCATCGAGACCCAGCAACTCACACACGCCACGCACCGCCGGATTCATTGGCAATTGGCTTTCAGTCACTTCCATTCCGCAGCCGCTCGATGCCGCAAACTCATGCAGCACCGCATTCACGCCGCCGCGAGTCGCATCACGCAACGCTTTGACGCCTGCAATCTTCAGCAATGGCGCGATTAACGGAGCCAGTACCGCGCAGTCACTTTCCAGCGCGCCTTCCAGACCCAGCGATTCCCGCAGGTTAAGGATAGTCGCGCCGTGGTCACCCAGCGTTCCGCTGACGATCAGTACATCACCTGCGCCAATACGCTGCGCGCCCCAGCCCAACCCCGCCGGAATCGCGCCTATACCGGCGGTATTGATAAACAGTTTATCCGCCGCTCCACGCTGCACCACTTTGGTATCGCCGGTCACAACCGCAATCCCCGCAGCTTTTGCGGTCACCGCCATGCTGGTGACGACGCGTTCTAATGTTTCAAGTGGCAGACCTTCTTCAAGGATGAATCCGCAGGACAACCAGCGCGGAGTCGCGCCGCTAACCGCAACGTCGTTCGCCGTGCCACAAATGGCGAGCTTGCCAATATCGCCGCCAGGGAAAAATAGCGGGTCAATGACGTAGCTATCGGTCGAAAACGCTAAGCGGTCGCCGTGGGCGGTGAGTTCAGCCAGCGGCAAACGCGCCTGATCTTCCTGCTCTGCAAGCCAGGGATTATCAAACGCTTGCACAAACAAGTCAGCTACCAACTTTTGCATTGCCTGGCCGCCACTGCCGTGGGCTAATTCAATCGTTTTCATGCTTCGCTCTCCTGACCGCGATATTGATACCAGGCGGCACATGCCCCTTCGGACGAGACCATCAATGCGCCAAAAGCATTTTGCGGATTGCAGGTTTTGCCAAACATCGGGCACTGATGCGGTTTGCAACGCCCGGTAAGCACGTCGCCGCAGCGTGCTAACGGGTCGTCATACACCTGTTGCGGTGCGGGTTTGAAATGGTCTTCGGCATCAAACTGACGGTAGCCTTCGGTAAGTTGAACGCCGGAATCACTGATGGTGCCAAGCCCGCGCCATTCGGCATCACCGCGCACGGTAAACACCTCGGCAATCGCCTGCTGAGCAAGATTATTACCGGCATCCGGCACCACGCGTTTGTACTGATTTTCCACGGCACTGTGCTGATGGATTTTTTGTTCCACCAGCATCACTACGCCCTGCAATAAATCCAGCGGTTCAAAACCTGCCACCACTAGCGGGCGTTGATGTTGTGTCGCAATAAAATTATACGCTTCGGTGCCAATCACCATGCTGACATGGCCGGGCGCCAGGAAAGCATCAATGCCGTTGTCGGGCTGCTCTAGCAAACTGCGCAGCGTTGGGATCAGCGTAATGTGCTGGCAGAAGAAGTAGAAATTGTTAATGCCCTGCGCTTTGGCTTGTTGCAGCGTAATGGCGGTTGTCGGCATGGTGGTTTCAAAACCGAGGCCGAAGAACACCACTTTGCGGCCCGGGTTCTGGCTCGCTAAAGCCAGCGCGTCCATAGGCGAGTAAACCACGCGCACATCCGCGCCACGTGCTTTCGCCTGCATCAACGAGCCATTTTTCCCCGGCACGCGCATCGCATCGCCAAAGGTGCAAAAAATCACTTCGGGATGGCTGGCGATTTCAATACAGGTATCAATGCGCCCCATCGGCAGCACGCAAACCGGGCAGCCAGGGCCGTGGATAAACTCGATATTTTCCGGCAGCAATTGGTCGAGGCCAAACTTAAAGATGGCATGGGTATGGCCGCCGCACACTTCCATAATCCGCAGCGGATGCTGTGCGGTGTAAGTCAGCTTCTGCGCTCGTTCACGCAGCACATCTATCAGCTGCATCACTTTTTCCGGCGCGCGGTATTCATCAACAAAGTGCATCATCTGCGCTCTTCCCCAAACAGCAAGCCGCCGACATCGGGTTCCACTTCAAACATGTTTTGCAACGCGTCTAAGGTGTCTCGGGCTTCGGCTTCATCAATAATCGCCATCGCAAAACCGACGTGAACCAGGACCCATTGGCCGATTTGCGCATCGCCGACCAGCATCAGGTTAACGTCACGCTTGATACCGCACACATCCACTTTGGCGCTGCCGTCTGCCAGGCGCTCAACGATTTGACCGGGAATGCCTATGCACATCGCTGCGTCTCCAGCCAGTTCAGCCATTCATCCATGCCTTCACCGCTTGTTGCGGAAACCAACAGGATTTCGATATTCGGGTTCACCTGGCGTGCGTAATCAAGGCACTTATCGACATCGAACTGCAAATACGGCAGCAGGTCGATTTTATTCAGCAGCATAAGCGAGGAGGCGGCAAACATATGTGGGTACTTCAGCGGCTTGTCTTCACCTTCCGTCACGGAAAGCACGGCGACTTTATGGCGTTCGCCAAGGTCAAAACTCGCCGGGCACACCAGGTTGCCGACGTTTTCGATAAACAGAATGCCGTTGCGCTCAAGCGGCAGGCGCTGCATGGCATCACGGATCATCTGCGCATCGAGGTGGCAGCCTTTACCGGTGTTCACCTGAATTGCGGGCGTTCCCGTGGCACGAATGCGCGCGGCATCGTTCACAGTTTGCTGATCGCCTTCAATCACCGCGCAAGGCACTTTACCGTGCAGGCGTTTTAAGCTTTCGGTCAGCAAGGTGGTTTTACCAGAGCCCGGGCTTGAAACCAGGTTCAGCACCAGTTGCTGCTGTTTGGCAAACTGCTCACGGTTGTAAACCGCCAGTTGGTTGTTTTTATCCAGCACGTTGAGTTCGATTTCTAACATGCGGCGCTGAGTCATGCCCGGCGCATGGGTGCCAGCGGCACCGTGGCCATAATGCAGGTCGCCCTGCTCATCAGCGGTTGGGGCAAATTTAACGCCTGTGATTGGCGTTAAAGCCCGCGCGGCTGGCGCGAAAGGTGCGCTGCGAAAACCGGAGTGCGGATTACGCTCGTCGCCTTCTATATACAAGTTGCCTTCAGCGCAACCACAAGTACTACACATGATTTGTCTCCTCTACTTCCAGACGCTTAATCTGCACGCCATCATCTGCAACGATGCGTAAATTGCTGCCCTCGCACGACGGACAACGCCGAACCAACTGCGTTAACAAGGTGATGTGCTGCTGGCAGTCGTAGCACCAGCATTCCGCTTCTTGTTGATGGATATGAAGCTGGCAGCCTTCAGCGAGGGTGTCGCGGCACACTAATTCGAAACAAAACTCCAGCGCGCTTTGCTCAACGCATGAGAAAGCGCCGACTTCCAGCCAGACGGCGGTGACGCGTGTCGCGCCATGTTGGCGGGCTTGAGCTTCAATGAGTTCCAGTGCGCGTTGGCAGAGGGTGATTTCGTGCATGTTGCCTCCGGGGTATCTGGTGGAGGTAATGCAAGGATGGTGCCAAAACTGCCCTCACCCTAACCCTCTCCCCCAGGAGAGGGAATTGTCCGGTTTCTCCTTCTCCCTGGGGAGAAGGTCGGGATGAGGGGGTGAGGGCGTCCAATGCCAAATGTCACTCCCCGTCAAACATGACGAAATGACATGTCATTCCTGTGGCTATTTGCAAGCTAGCAATACAAAAACCAATAATTTCAACTAAATACAATATTGGCACGAAACGTGCTCTGTAGCTGCAACAGCAAAAACAGAGTGAACTAATAATGAACATTTGGGAACTGAGTGAAAAAGCCGAATACATTGCTGACAAGCACCAACGCTTGCTCACGCAGTGGCAGCAATACTGCAATAGCTTGATTCAGGGGATCACCCTTTCTAAAGCCAAACTGCATCATGCAGTCGGGTGCAATCCTGACGATTCACTGCGCTTCTTCTTATTTGACCACTTCGTCATTCACGTCAGCCTGGCAGAAGGCTTCAACAGCCACACTATCGAGTACTACGTTGAGAAGCGTAATGGCGACGATAGAGTATTGATTGCAAAAGCAATCCTTGATGACGAAGGCCGCATAGACAACAGCATCAGCAACCGTAACCGCGAGAATGTTCTCGAGCATTACCTCGAAAAAATTCGTCCGGTCTACGAAAACCTGTATAGCGCGGTTCACAGCGACACCCCTGTGTCGATGGGGCAACTGCAGCAAAGCGCTCAGGCCTGATGGCTCTGCGGAGTGTCGAAAAGTGTCGAAACGACAACCATCGGCACAGTTTCGTCAAAAATGATGATAATGATGAGTTGCTCTAGATAATTCGAATTACAGGACGGCGGCAAAGGAACGCGTCCCCAGGAGCTTACTTAAGTAAGTGACTGAGGCAAGTGAGTGCAGCCAACACACCTGTAAATCGAAGTATGACGAGCAACAGAGGAACAACTGGTGAATCGCTTTATAATCGCCGACTCCAAACTCTGTATGGGTTGCCATACCTGTGAGGCGGCTTGCTCCGAAACGCACCGTCTGCACGGCCTGCAATCCATGCCACGCCTGAAAGTCATGCGTGATGCTAATGATTCCGCCCCGCAAATGTGCCATCACTGTGAAGATGCGCCGTGTGCAGGCGTGTGTCCGGTTAACGCTATCACCCGTATCGACGGGGCGGTACAGCTCAACGAAAGCCTGTGTGTAAGCTGCAAACTGTGCGGCATCGCCTGCCCATTTGGCTCGATTGAATTCTCCGGTAGCCGCCCAATTCATATCCCTGCGAATGCCAATAGCCCGAAAGCGCCACCTGCGCCTCCGGCTCCTGCACGTATCAGTTCCCTGCTCGACTGGGTGCCAGGCGTTCGCGCTATCGCCGTGAAGTGCGATCTGTGCAGCTTTGATGAGGCTGGCCCGGCGTGTGTCCGCACCTGTCCAACCAAAGCACTGCGTGTGGTTGATAACAACGACATTGCCAAATCAAGCAAACGCAAACGTGAACTGACCCTGAGCACCACGCTTGGCGATCTCACCTTGTTTACCCAGCCTGAGGTAAAAAAATGAGTGCATTTATCCTGATTCATTGGGCGCTAATGGGTTTTGTGCTAAGCGCTACGCTTGCAGGAATCACAGTTTTTAATAAACCGGTGAGCGGTTTTATTGCCGGGCTTGGCGGTGCCATCAGCTCTGTCCTTGTCCTGATTGCGGGCTTCGATGCGTTAACGGGCTTTGGCGGAATGGCGCAAATCTGGCACCAGAATATCCAGCTCAATGCGTTTAACGGCGTGTGGCTGGTCACTCTCGGTCTGCCTGGTCTGTTTATCTCGCTGTTTAATATCGACTGGCACCGTCATCAGGCGGTAAAAGCCAACGGCTTGCTGGTCAATCTGGTGATGGCGGCGGCGGTAGCGGCGCTGGTTGCCGATAACCTCGGCATGCTGGTTGTGTTAGCTGAGATCGTCGCGCTGTGCGGCTACTTCCTGACAGGCTGCCAAAAGTCCGGTCAGTTGTGGTTTGCTCTGGGCCGCCTTGGCACCGTACTGCTGGCCGTGGCGTGCTGGATGCTGTGGAAACAGTACGGCACGCTGAGCTATGCCGAATTGCATCTGTTAACCAATGGCGCACCGGTTAGCTCCGTGGTTTGGCTGCTCGGTCTGATTGGTTTTGGTTTGCTGGCGGGCATTATTCCGCTCCATGGTTGGGTGCCACAGGCTCATGCCAACGCATCTGCTCCAGCCGCCGCGCTGTTCTCCGCCGTGGTGCTGAAAATTGGCCTGTACGGCATAATGAGTTTCTCCCTTATCAGCAACGCTATGCCGTTGTGGTGGGGCATTCTGGTCGTGGTTCTGGGGATGATTACCGCGTTTATCGGCGGCCTGTACGCGCTGATGGAACACAACATCAACCGCCTGCTGGCTTACCACTCCCTTGAGAATATCGGCATTATTTTGCTCGGCCTTGGCTGTGGCCTGATGGGTCTTGCGCTGAACGAATCCACGCTGATTGCGCTGGGCATGATTGGCGGCTTGTATCACCTGTTCAACCATAGCGTGTTCAAAACCACGCTGTTCCTTGGCGCGGGCGCGGTGTGGTTCCGTACCGGTCATCGCGACATCGAAAAACTGGGCGGAATTGGCAAGCGTATGCCGCTGATTTCTATCGCCATGCTGGTCGGCCTGATGGCAATGGCCGCCCTGCCGCCGCTGAACGGCTTTGCGGGCGAATGGGTGATTTACCAGTCGTTCTTCCATCTCGGCACCCTGCCGCTGTTTATCGCACGTTTCTTAGGCCCATTGCTGGCCGTAGGCCTTGCGATTACCGGTGCGCTGGCGGTGATGTGTATGGCGAAAGTGTATGGCGTCACCTTCCTCGGCGCGCCTCGCACGCCAGAAGCTGAAAACGCGACTTCCGCACCGTTCCTGATGAGCCTGTCTGTAGCTGCACTTGCCGCCTGTTGTGTGATTGCCGGTGTCGCCGCTCCGTGGCTGATTCCGCTGTTGCAAAACGCGATCCCACTGCCGCTGCAAACCGCCAACACCACCGTTTCACAACCGATGATCACCCTGCTGCTGATTGCTTCCCCACTGCTGCCATTCATTTTGATGGTGATTTTCCGTGGCGACCGCCTGCCAAACCGCACGCGCGGTACGGCCTGGGTTTGTGGCTACGACCACGAACAAGCGATGGTGATTACCGCAGGGGGTTTTGCTCAACCCGTGAAAGCGGCCTTCGCGCCACTGCTGAAACTGCGCAAAACCCTCAACCCGGTGAAGTGGGTGCCTGGCTGGCAGTGTGATTGCCTTGCCGGTACGTTCCGTCGCCTGGCGATGATCGAACTGGCCGTGTTGCTGGTTGCGGTTTGCGCTTAAGGAGCCTGAGATGAATACCATTTTCTTTTCGTTGATTCAGGCGTTGGTGCTGTTTGCCGTTGCGCCGTTGTTGTCCGGTATCACCCGCGTCACCCGCGCCCGCATGCACAACCGCCGCGGGCCTGGCGTGATGCAGGAATATCGTGACCTGTTCAAATTGCTGAGACGCCAGAGTGTGGCGCCAGCCGCTTCCGGTTGGGTGTTCCGCCTGATGCCGTTTGTGATGGTTGGCGTGATGCTGACCATTGCGACCGCGCTGCCGGTGGTGACGCTCTATTCCCCGCTGCCGTCGCTGGGCGATTTGATCACGCTGATTTACCTGTTCGCCATCGCCCGTTTCTTCTTCGCGATTGCAGGCCTGGATACCGGCAGCCCGTTTACCGGCATCGGTGCCAGCCGTGAAGCGATGCTGGGCGTGCTGGTTGAGCCGATCCTGATTCTGGGACTGTGGGTGGCCGCACAAGTGGCGGGCAGCACACACATCAGCAATATCGCCTCCACCATCTATCACTGGCCGACTGCACAGAGCTTAACGCTGATTCTGGCGCTCGCCGCCTGTGCTTTCGCCACGTTTATCGAAATGGGCAAACTGCCGTTCGACCTCGCAGAAGCCGAGCAAGAATTGCAGGAAGGCCCGTTGACCGAATACAGCGGTGCCGGTTTTGCGGTGCTGAAATGGGGGATTTCCCTCAAGCAATTGGTTGTGCTGCAAATGTTCGTCGGCGTGTTCCTGCCGTGGGGCCAGATGAGCGAATTTAGCTGGGGCGGCCTTGTCATCGCGCTGGTTCTGGCGGCAGTCAAACTGGTCGCTGGCGTGCTGATTATCGCGCTGTTTGAGAACAGCATGGCGCGCCTGCGGATGCTGGAAACCTCGCGCATTACCTGGGCCGGTTTTGGCTTTGCCTTTTTAGCCTTCGTCTCCTTGCTGGCGGCGTGATTTAAGAGAATTTATCTATGTCTGAAGAAAAGATTGGTCAACATTATCTCGCCGCACTGCATAAGCAATTTCCTCATGCCGTGATCGACGAAGCCTGGCAGACCAAAGACCAAATCACCGTCAACGTGAAGCTCAACATGCTGCCAGAAGTGGTGGAGTGGCTTTACTACCAACAAGGCGGCTGGTTATCCGTATTGTTCGGTAACGATGAACGCCAGTTGTGCGGCAGCTATGCGGTTTACTACGTGCTTTCTATGGAAACCGGCGTGAAATGCTGGATCACCGTGCGCGTCGAAGTGGATGCCGATAAACCTGAGTTCCCGTCCGTCACGCCGCGTGTGCCAGCCGCCGTTTGGGGTGAGCGCGAAGTGCGTGATATGTACGGCCTGCAACCTGTTGGCCTGCCAGATGAACGCCGTTTAGTGCTGCCAGATGATTGGCCAGATGACCTGTATCCGCTGCGTAAAGACAGCATGGATTACCGCCAGCGCCCTGCGCCAACCAGCGACCAGGAAACTTACCAGTTCATCAACGAGCTGGGCAGCAAGAAGAACAACGTGGTGCCGATTGGCCCATTGCACGTAACGTCTGACGAACCCGGGCATTTCCGCCTGTTCGTTGACGGCGAAAACATTATCGACGCCGATTACCGCCTGTTCTACGTCCACCGTGGCATGGAAAAACTGGCTGAAACCCGCATGGGCTACAACGAAGTCACCTTCCTGTCTGACCGCGTATGTGGCATTTGTGGCTTCGCCCACAGCACCGCGTACACCACGTCTGTTGAGAACGCGATGGGGATTGTCGTGCCAGAACGCGCCCAGATGATCCGCGCGATTTTGCTGGAAGTGGAACGTCTGCACAGCCACTTGCTCAACCTCGGCCTCGCTTGCCACTTCGTCGGCTTCGACTCCGGCTTTATGCAGTTCTTCCGCGTGCGTGAGATGTCCATGAAGATGGCGGAAATCCTCACCGGCGCGCGTAAAACTTACGGCCTGAACCTGATCGGCGGGATTCGTCGCGATCTGTTAAAAGACGACATGATCCAGACGCGCCAGCTGGCACAACAGATGCGCCGTGAAGTGAAAGATCTGGTGGATATTCTGATGAGCACGCCGAATATCGAACAGCGTACCGTCGGCATTGGCCGCCTCGACCCGCAAATCGCCCGTGATTTCAGTAACGTCGGCCCAATGGTTCGCGCCAGCGGCCACGCCCGTGACACCCGCGCCGATCACCCGTTTGTCGGTTACGGCCTGCTGCCAATGGAAGTTCACAGCGAAACCGGTTGTGACGTGCTGTCGCGCCTCAAAGTGCGCATCAACGAGGTTTATACCGCGTTGAACATGATTGATTTCGGTCTGGACAACTTGCCTGGCGGGCCGCTCGCCGTTGACGGCTTCACCTACATTCCAAACCGTTTTGCACTCGGCTTCTCCGAAGCGCCTCGTGGCGATGATATTCACTGGTCGATGACCGGCGACAACCAGAAGCTGTACCGCTGGCGCTGCCGTGCGGCGACGTACGCCAACTGGCCAACGTTGCGTTACATGCTGCGTGGCAACACCGTTTCCGATGCGCCACTGATCATCGGCAGCCTGGATCCTTGCTACTCGTGTACCGATCGCATGACGGTGGTTGATGTGCGTAAGCGCAAAACCAAAGTGGTGCCGTACAAAGAGTTAGAGCGCTACAGCATTGAACGCACCAATTCGCCGCTGAAATAAGTTGAGATGCCTTGGTTTAGTACAACCCTCACCCTAACCCTCTCCCTGAGGGAGAGGGGACTGTCCGGTTTTATCCCTCACCAGGGAGCGATCGGTTTTCCCCCTCTCCTGAGGGAAATGGGATCGATCGGTATTCCCCCTCTCCTGGGGGAGAGGGTCGGGGTGAGGGCAATGTTAAAAACCAAGGCAAAACACTGGAGTCATCATGTTTAACTTCATCAAGAAAGCCATAAAAGGCGGCGTGGCCACCGAGTCATACCCGCTACAACCGATAGCCGTGGACCCTAATTTCCGTGGCAAACCGGAACACAACCCGCAGCAATGCATCGGTTGTGCGGCGTGTGTGAACGCCTGCCCGTCTAACGCATTAACGGTGGAAACCGATCTGGTTGCCGGGCAACTGGCGTGGACCTTCAATCTTGGTCGCTGCATTTTTTGCGCGCGTTGTGAAGAAGTCTGCCCAACGGCGGCCATCAAGCTTTCTCAGGAATACGAACTGGCGGTGTGGAACAAAGCCGACTTCCTGCAACAAGCGCGTTTTGATTTGTGCAATTGCCGTCAGTGCAGCAAACCTTTTGCCGTGCAAAAAGAGATTGATTACGCCATTGCTTTGCTTGAGCACAACGGCGACAAACTTGCCGAAGCGCACCGCGCCTCGTTTGAAACCTGCCCGGAATGCAAACGCCAGCAAAGCCTGGTGTCTTCCGACCAAATCGACCTTAGCCGCCAGATAAGAGAGGCCAGCTAATGAGCATTTTACTCGGCCCACGCGACGATAAAGGCATGCCCGTCCCCATGACGGTGGATGAGTCTATCGCCAGCATGAAAGCGTCACTGCTGAAAAAGATTAAACGATCTGCATACGTTTATCGCGTTGACTGCGGTGGCTGTAACGGTTGCGAAATCGAAATTTTCGCCACACTTTCGCCACTTTTCGATGCAGAACGCTTTGGTATTAAGGTGGTTCCGTCACCTCGTCATGCGGACATTTTGCTGTTTACCGGCGCGGTGACTCGCGCAATGCGTTCCCCTGCGCTGCGCGCCTGGGAATCCGCGCCGGACCCAAAAATCTGTATCTCCTACGGCGCATGCGGTAACAGCGGCGGCATCTTCCACGATCTGTATTGCGTCTGGGGCGGCACCGACAAAATCGTCCCGGTCGACGTGTATATTCCGGGCTGCCCACCGACACCTGCGGCAACACTGTACGGTTTTGCTATGGCGCTGGGCTTGCTGGAGCAAAAAATCCACGCCCGTGAAGCGAGTGAGATGGACGCTCAACCGGCGCAAATTCTGCATCCGGATATGGTTCAGCCGTTGCGTGTACGTATCGACCGCGCTGCCCGTCACCTGGCGGGTTATCGCTATGGACGCCAGATTGCTGACAGCTACATGGAAAATCTCACCGCCGGTGGCGGCAGTGTTCAGCAGTGGCTGGCACACGAGAACGATCCACGACTGACCGAGATCGTCACTCATCTGGAAGAACTGGTGAAACAGGAGCGCGTGTAATGAGCGAGTCGGTGGTCTTTTGCCAGCTTAGCCGTAAGTTTGTCGATGAAAACGACAACACCCCGAGTGATGCGCAACAGGTGGTTTATTACAGCCTCGCAATCGGCCACCATCTCGGCGTTATCGACTGCCTGAAAGAGAATCTGGTTTGCTCATTTGAACCTTACAAAGCGTGGATTGCCACGCTTGAAGAGGGCAGCGAAGCGCGGCGCAAAATGGAAGGTGTGCCGCGTTATGGCGAAATTGTTATCGACCAAAGCCATGTGGTTTTGTTAGCGAAAGCCTTTGATGCCGCAAAACCGACGCAAACCGAACAGCAGCAAATCTGGAGCCAGGAATTGCTCGACATGCTGCAAGCCATCCAACAAGAACCCGCCATTTATTTGATGGTACGGAGACGTTATGACTAACAAGAGCGTTTTACTGTGTGTCGGTAACAGCATGATGGGCGACGACGGTGCAGGCCCGTTGCTGGCCGAAAAGTGCCAGGCTGCGCCACAAGGCGA
This sequence comes from Buttiauxella sp. A111, assembly GCF_014189855.1. Classification (GTDB taxonomy): domain Bacteria; phylum Pseudomonadota; class Gammaproteobacteria; order Enterobacterales; family Enterobacteriaceae; genus Buttiauxella; species Buttiauxella selenatireducens. The sequence continues at coordinate 241,812 of NZ_BJFN01000005.1, read as the reverse complement.
CTGGGTAGTTATCGACGGCGGCACCGCACCGGAAAACGATGTGGTGGCGATTCGCGAATTGCGCCCTGAAAGATTGCTGCTGGTCGATGCCACGGATATGGGCCTCGCCCCTGGTGAAATCCGTGTTATCGACCCGGACGATATCGCCGAAATGTTTATGATGACCACCCACAACATGCCACTCAACTATCTGATTGATCAGTTGAAAGAGGATGTTGGCGAAGTGATTTTCTTAGGCATTCAGCCCGATATCGTCGGCTTTTACTACCCAATGACCGACGCGATTAAAGCGGCGGTGGAGACGGTGTATCAACGTCTGGCAGGCTGGGAAGGTAAAGGCGGTTTCGCAGATCTGGAAGCGCCGGAGTTCGAGTAAGTTTTGGTGATTTAAACACCTTATCCCTAACCCTCTCCCCCAGAAGAGGGGATTTTCCCCCTCTGTCATTTGCCCAAATGACATCGTCAAATGTGTCGATGTCACTGTCACCCCAGCCCGGATCAATGCGTAACGCCTTGAATCACGCTAGTTTCAAAGTTGGCACACTTTATGTATGTCTATCGCCGACTTATAAAAACACTCTCCCCAGGAGCTTATGATGAACCGCTTCATCATTGCAGATTCGAGCAAATGTATTGGCTGTCGCACTTGCGAAGTGGCCTGTGTCGTGTCCCATCAGGAAGCACAGGATTGCGCGGCATTAACTCCGCAAACTTTCCTGCCACGTATTCACGTGATTAAAGGCGTGAATGTTTCTACAGCGACGATGTGCCGCCAGTGCGAAGACGCACCTTGCGCTAACGTCTGTCCGAACGGTGCTATCAGCCGCGAACATGGGTTTGTGAATGTGATGCAAGAACGTTGCATCGGCTGCAAAACCTGTGTGGTTGCCTGCCCGTATGGCGCGATGGAAGTGGTCGTTCGCCCCGTCGTGCGCAACAGCGGCGCGGGTCTTAACGTGATGGCCGAAAAAGCCGAAGCGAATAAGTGCGATCTTTGCCACACCCGCGCAGAAGGCCCGGCCTGTATGGAAGCCTGCCCAACCAACGCCATTATCTGCGTTGACCGCAACAAGCTTGAACAAATGAGTGCTGAAAAACGCCGCCGTGCCGCGTTTGATGCGACTTCATCTCTGATTTTCTAATGCATTCCTAAAAATATGAAGGAATGAGATTTTCACTTTTAACAGGTCTGTTACCGATGAAAAAGATTACCAGCGTCTGCCCTTACTGTGGCGCAGGCTGCAAATTGAAATTGGTTGTTGAGAAAAACAAAATTATCCGTGCTGAAGCCGCTGATGGTGTCACAAACCAGAATGAACTCTGCCTGAAAGGCTATTACGGCTGGGATTTTCTCAACGATACCAAACTGCTCACACCGCGTTTAACGCAGCCAATGATTCGTTACGAAAAAGGCGGGAAACTCCAGCCCGTCAGTTGGGATGAAGCCATCAGCTATACCGCTAAACGTCTGAAAGCGATTAAAGAGCAACATGGCCCGCGCTCGATTATGACGACCGGTTCGTCACGCGGAACAGGTAACGAAACTAACTATGTGATGCAGAAGTTTGCACGCGGCGTGTTGCATACCAACAACGTCGACTGCTGTGCGCGTGTTTGTCACGGGCCGTCGGTTGCAGGTTTGCAGGTGACGCTGGGAAATGGCGCGATGAGCAACTCCATCGGCGATATCGAACACTCTAAGTGCCTGTTGGTGTTTGGTTATAACTGTGCCGATTCGCATCCGATTGTGGCGCGTCGGGTGATTAAAGCGAAAGAAAATGGCGCGAAAATCATTGTTTGCGATCCGCGTCGCATCGAAACCGCACGTATCGCCGACCAACATTTGCAGCTGAAAAACGGCTGCAACATGGCGCTGGTGAATGCCTTTGGTTACGTGCTGCTCGAAGAGAATCTCTACGATAAAGAGTATGTGGCGAAATACACTGACGGTTTGGATGCCTACCGTGAGGTCGTCAAAGGTTACGCACCAGAAGACGTTGAGCACCTGACCGGTGTTCCGGCACACATGGTTCGCCAGGCGATGCGTACATTTGCTGCCGCGCCTTCCGCCACCATCATGTGGGGCATGGGCGTCACGCAGTTTGGCCAGGCGGTTGACGTGGTAAAAGGCTTATCAAGCCTTGCGCTGTTGACAGGAAACCTCGGTCGCGAAAACGTCGGCGTTGGCCCGGTTCGTGGGCAGAACAACGTGCAGGGCGCGTGTGACATGGGCGTACTGCCAAACCAGTTCCCTGGCTATCAGGATGTGGTTGACCCGGAAGTACGCGCCAAATTCGCCAAAGCCTGGGGCATTAACGTCGACGATATGGACGACAAAGTCGGCGTGCGTATCACCGAAGTGCCACATATGGCTATCGAAGGCGAGATGAAAGCCTACTACATCATGGGCGAAGACCCGCTGCAGACTGAAGCCGACCTTGGCCTGGTACGCAAAGGCTTTGAAGCGCTCGATTTTGTGGTGGTGCAAGACATCTTCATGACCAAAACCGCCGAAGTGGCCGACGTTATTTTGCCAGCCACTTCCTGGGGCGAACATGGCGGCGTGTTTACCTGTGCCGACCGTGGTTTCCAGCGTTTTGAGAAAGCGATTGATGCGAAATACAACGTCAAACGTGACTGGGAAATTATCAGCCTGCTCGCCACCGAAATGGGCTACCCAATGCACTACGACAACAACCAGCAAATCTGGGATGAACTGCGCGAACTCTGCCCGCTGTTCTATGGCGTGACCTACGAGAAAATGGGTGAGATGGGCCATGTGCAATGGCCGTGTCCGACGCTTGACCATCCTGGTACGCCGTACCTCTACAAAGACAGCAAGTTCGATACGCCAAACGGTAAAGGCCAGCTTTTTGCCGCCGAGTGGCGCGCACCTGCCGAAGTGCCAGACGCGGATTATCCGCTGGTGCTGTGTACCGTTCGTGAGGTCGGACACTACTCCTGCCGCTCGATGACGGGCAACTGTGCGGCGCTGCAAACACTCGCCGATGAGCCTGGATTTGTGCAAATCAACCCGACGGATGCCAAGTTGCTCAATATCAAAGACAAGCAACTGGTGTGGGTCAGTTCGCGTCGCGGCAAAGTCATCAGCCGTGCCGAAGTGAATGAGCGCATAAATCTTGGCTCGGTGTACATGACTTACCAATGGTGGATTGGTGCGTGTAATGAACTGACTCAGGACAACCTTGACCCCATTTCCAAAACGCCGGAAACCAAGTATTGCGCGGTGAATATCAGCCAGATTGCTGACCAGCAATGGGCCGAGAACTATGCGCAAACCACCTATAGCGATATGAAAGCGCGTTTGCGCAGTGCGGTAGAAGTTTAAGAACTCCCCTCGCCCTCACCCCGACCCTCTCCCCCAGGAGAGGGAGAAAAGAATAGCTCCTTCTCCCTCAGGGAGAAGGCTGGGATGAGGGTGTTAAAACCGAACAGGAACATAAGTGAATCTTAACGGCGTGATGCTACGCATTCGCGGCAAAGTCCAGGGCGTGGGTTTTCGGCCTTTCGTCTGGCAACTGGCGCAACAACTCAAACTCACAGGCGACGTCTGTAATGACGGCGCGGGAGTATTAGTGCGCCTGACATCTGCCGCTGATGCGTTTATGACCCAGCTTCACGCCCATTGCCCACCGCTGGCGCGTATCGATAGCGTTGAACAATCCACTATGCAGTGGGAAACCCTGCCGCAGGATTTCACTATTCGCCACAGCGACAGCAGTTCGATGGACACGCAAATTGTCCCTGACGCCGCAACGTGTCCGGATTGCCTGCGCGAACTCAACGATCCAAACGATCGCCGTTATCGCTATCCGTTTATCAATTGCACCCACTGCGGCCCACGTTTCACGATTATTAACGCCATGCCGTATGACCGGCCAAACACGGTCATGGCGGCGTTCCCGCTGTGTCCGGCGTGCGAGAAAGAGTATCGCAACCCGATGGACAGGCGCTTTCATGCGCAGCCCGTCGCCTGCCCGGATTGTGGCCCGCACATGGCCTGGCAATGTGGGGAAGTGTCTTTAGAACGCGAAGATGCTCTTCAGGCTGCCGTAATGGCGTTAAAAGCCGGAAAGATCGTGGCGATAAAAGGGCTCGGCGGGTTCCATCTGGCGGTTGATGCGCGCAACAACAACGCCGTTGCCAACTTACGGGACCGTAAACATCGCCCGACAAAACCGCTGGCGGTAATGCTGCCAGACTCAGACGGATTGCCTGCGGATGTCGTCGCACAGCTCAATACTCCAGCAGCACCGATTGTCTTAATGGCGAAGTCGGATTTACCCGACTTAAGCGAGTTTATCGCACTACATCTGAACGAAGTCGGCGTCATGCTGCCCGCCAATCCACTGCAACACCTTTTGATGCAGGGCTTCGGCGCACCTCTGGTGATGACCTCCGGTAATGTAAATGCCAAACCGCCTGCCATTACCAATCAACAAGCGCGCGAAGAATTATCCAACATTGCAGACGGCTGGCTGCTGCACAATCGCGACATCGTGCAGCGTATGGATGACTCCGTGGTGCGTGCCAACGGTGAAATGCTGCGTCGTGCCCGTGGATTTGTGCCGGATGCCCTGCCGCTGCCGCCTGGTTTTGCCGCACTGCCGCCGATTCTGGCGCTGGGCGCAGATTTGAAAAATACCTTCTGTTTGCTTCGCGACAACCAGGCGGTGCTCAGCCAACATCTGGGCGATCTCTCTGAAGATGGCGTGGAGCAGCAATGGCATAAAGCGTGCACGCTGATGTGTGAAGCTTATGATTTTACGCCAGAACATGTCGTGATAGATGCCCATCCAGGCTACCACAGCGCCCGTATTGGGCGTGAAATGGGGTTGCCCATCAGCACGGTTTTGCATCACCACGCTCATGCAGTGGCTTGCATGGCCGAACACTTTTGGCCACGGGACGGGAGAGATGTCATTGCGCTAACGCTGGATGGTATTGGTTATGGCGAGAACGACCAGCTATGGGGCGGCGAATGCCTGCGTGTGAATTATCAGGAATGTGAACACTTAGGGGGTTTACCAGCCGTGTCTCTGCCTGGAGGAGATCTCGCGGCTCGCCAGCCGTGGCGCAACCTGCTCGCCCATTGCCTGACTTTTTTGCCGGACTGGCAACAATATCCAGAAACCGCAATTGTGCGCGAACAAAACTGGCCGCTACTGGCAACGGCGATTGCCCGTGGAATTAACACCCCGCTCGCCTCCTCCGCAGGTCGTCTATTCGATGCTGCTGCTGCCGCGCTTAACTGTGCACCGCTGCAACAAAGCTATGAAGGGGAAGCCGCTTGTCGCTTTGAAGCACTGGCGTCACTTAGCGGTGCCTGTCTCCATCCTGTCACCCTGCCGCTTGTTGAAGGCAAACTTGATATGGCGACGTTCTGGCAGCAATGGATGAACTGGCACGACTGTGCGCCTGCTCGCGCCTGGGCATTCCATGATGCGCTGGCAAAAGGTTTTGCTGATTTGGCTCGCAGCCACGCGCGCCGGTTGTCGATTAATACCCTCGTGTTCAGCGGTGGCGTACTGCATAACACACTGATGCGCGAACGGTTTGCGCATCATCTCGCAGATTTCAATCTGCTCTTCCCGACACTGTTACCCGCCGGTGACGGTGCTCTTGCATTGGGTCAGGCCCTGGTTGCCGCCGCCCGCTTATCCCTTCCTTCACAAGGATAAAATGATGTTCTTGCGTATTCTTCGTGACAACCCGCGCGCAGCCGTTTTGTTGGCAGTGTTAGTTGCCGCCAACCTTGCGTCCTGGGCCTGGGCGCTGGTTTCATTTCACCACAGCACTGCCTTGATGGCCGCAAGTCTGCTGGCCTGGTGCTATGGATTGCGGCATGCAGTCGATGCCGATCACATCGCGGCAATTGATAATGTGACGCGCAAAATGATGCAGCAAGGGAAACGCCCATTTGGCATTGGCGCCTGGTTTTCGCTCGGCCATTCCAGCATTGTGGTGTTGGCCTCTGTTGCGATTGCCGCCACTGCCGCTGCATTCCAGAACGATATGGACTGGTTTCATGACGTCGGCGGTGTGATTGGTACCGCAGTGTCGGCCTGTTTCTTGCTGGCAATGGCGCTGGTCAACCTGGTGATTTTACGCGGCGTTTGGCGTAATTTCCGTCAGCTAAAACGTGGCGAACCGCTTTCTGCCGAGGCGACCGATTTCACCGGTGGAGGCGTGATGAGCTGGCTGTTCCGCTCCACCTTCAAGCTGATTAACAAAAGCTGGCACATGTATCTGGTCGGCTTTTTGTTCGGCTTAGGCTTTGATACAGCAACAGAAATTGGCGTGCTGGGTATTTCAGCCGCCAGCGCATCCAGCGGTATGTCGATGTGGTCAATTCTGGTGTTCCCGGCGCTGTTTGCCAGCGGGATGGCGCTGATTGATACGCTCGACAATATGATTATGGTTGGCGCTTACGGTTGGGCGTTTAACAAGCCGCAACGCAAGCTCTATTACAATATGACGATCACCGGCACCTCTGTGGTCGTCGCCCTGTTTATCGGCGGCATGGAAGCATTAGGATTGCTGGCAGATAAGTTCGACCTGCATAACGGCTTGTGGAAATGGGTTGATGCGCTGAATGAAAACCTCGGCAATGCGGGCTTTATCGTGGTTGGGTTGTTTATTGTCTGCTGGATTGTGTCGATGCTGAATTATCGCTGGAAAGGGTATGACTCTCTGGTAGTTCGCTAGCGTAATAAAGCCTTCTCCTTGCGGAGAAGGCTTTCACATTTTTACTTCGCTTCAGCCCACGCGCGTTCAATTTCTTCGGCAAGGATCTTCACGCCTGCCTCGATTTTATCCGGCTCCGGCACATAGTTCATGCGCATACATTGATGCGTGTGCGGCCACGGTTTATCCAGCCCTGGGAAGAAATAATCCCCCGGCACCATCAAAACGCCGCGTTTTTTCAGGCGCTGATAGAGCAATTCGGTAGAGATTGGCAGGTCTTTGAACCACAACCACAGGAAAATTGCCCCCTCGGGTTTGTGGATCAGGCAGCGTTCAGGCGATAAATAGCGGCGAATTATCGCTATCGTGTCCTGAACTCGCTGGTAATAGAACGGTTTGATCACCGTCTCAGACAAACGCAGCAAATCGTTGCGCTTAATCATCTCGCACGCCATCGCTGGGCCAACGCCACCCGGTGCCAGGCTGATGATGCCGTTCATATTGCTGATAGCAGAGATGATTTTGTCATCGGCAATAATGATTCCGCATCGGCTACCCGGTAAACCCAGTTTGGACAGGCTCATACACAAGATGATGTTTGGATTCCACAGCGGGCGAGCTTCGCTGAAAATAATCCCCGGGAATGGAACGCCATAAGCGTTATCAATCACCAGTGGAATACCGTGCTGGTTGGCCAGCGCATCGAGTTTAATCAGCTCTTCATCGGTAATCACGTTGCCCGTCGGGTTGGTCGGGCGTGAGACGCAAATCATCCCGGTATCAGGGCCGATGCGCAGATGTTCAAAGTCTACGTGATATTTGAACTGGCCTTCCGGCAGCAGTTCGATGTTGGGACGCGTCGAAACAAACAGGTCTTCTTCGAGGCCGGAATCCGCATAGCCGATGTATTCCGGCGCCAATGGGAACAACACCTTTTTAGTGCTGCCATCGGCATAACGACCCGCAAACAAATTAAATAAGTAGAAAAATGCACTCTGACTGCCATTTGTCAGTGCAATATTCTGTGGTGTGATATCCCAACCTAATTCTGTGCGCAGCATATCCGCAAGCGCGTCAAGTAACTCACTTTTCCCCTGCGGGCCATCGTAATTGCATAGCGCGTCGGTCATTTTCCCGTTTGCCAGCATGTCCGCCAGCAGATCCTGGAAATAGTCATTCATCGCAGGAATTTGCGCAGGATTACCGCCACCGAGCATGATCGCTCCAGGTGTGCGCAGGCCGTCGTTGAGGTCCTCCATCAGGCGTGTAATGCCTGCATGGCGGGTAAATTTGTCGCCGAAAAGTGAAAACGTCATAACGTAGATCTGTCTTTGACCATCAAAAGAGGCTAACCATAACGCCGTAAAAGACGCGGTGCAAACGCATTAAGGATAGCCTCTTATCGGCAATATGCTGCGTATTGCGGCCAGGGCAGCACAGAATATTGCCCTGGCCCTCACCCTAACCCTCTCCCCCAGGAGAGGGAATTATCCGGTTTTCCCCTTCTCCTGGGGGAGAGGGAATTGTCCGGTTTTCCCTTCTCCTGGGGGAGAGGGAATATGATCGAGCTGTTTTGACCTTCCCCTTCTCCTGGGGGAGAAGGACGGGATGAGGGCGCTCAGTGATTTCCTGCCCAAACAACCATCACTTTGTCCTCTGCTGACTCGCGGCTGAATCCATAGCCCTCTTTCATATTCAGCGTGTTTTGTTTACCCGCGCCAATAGCCGGATGGCGGGCACGGAACTGGCTGATTTTCTGCCAATGCGAGAGAGTTGCCAGATTTTGCCCCCAGTTCATATCGGAACGCGTGCCTTGCAGCGGGTCGGAACCGGTTGGGCCAAACGGACGTTCCGTCTCATCCCCGTAGAATATCTGCACCGCGCCCGGCGCCAACAACAGCAGTTCCGCAGCACGCTGGCCTCCTTCTCGGAACAATCGGGTATCGTGCGAAGAAAGGTAGCTAAGAACATTAAAATCCTGCAACTTAGTCGCCATTTGCTGCCAGATGAGATCCATGTCCGCAAGGCAATTCACCGCTTTTGCTGCTTGATCCTGATAATCAAAATTGATCATCGCGTCAAAGCCGCTGTTGTAGTAATCACTTTTCATCACGCCGTGGCCCCAGGATTCTCCGGTCATCCAGAACGGCGCGTCATCCAGCTTCTTGTCTGGATTAGCCTTTTTCCATTCGGCCAGTGCGCTGACAGACTGCTCTTTCAACTGCTGCCAACCTGCTTTTTCAACGTGTTTTGCCGTATCTACGCGGAAACCATCAATGCCGTAATCGCGCACCCACTGGCTAAGCCAGTGAGTCAGGTAATCACGCACGGTATAACCCGCAATGTCTTTGGCGTGGGTGTCGGGTTTATGACGATAAAAGATCGGTAAACCCGCGGGTTGGGTGGATTCCGTTTTTAAGTCTGGCAAGAAAGCGAGCGACATCGTTAAGTCATCAAAACCCGGGCTGTCGTAGTTGCCAATATCAGTGCGGATCCAGTTTTTCCCCCACCAGTTTTGCCAGGCCGTGCTGTCACCGAAATTGATGTAATCATTGAAGGAATGCCAGCTTTGGCCAGGGCCAGGCTTCCAGTCAGTCCAGTGTTTGCCAAGCGTTTTTGTCAGTTCATCTCCCTTGAGATACAACGCACCGAACTGGTATTCCTGCATATCAGCAAGCGTTGCGTAGCCGGTGTGGTTCATGACGATATCGAACAAAATACGGATACCACGCTTGTGGGCTTCATCCACCAGTGTGCGCAACTCATCCTCAGTGCCCATATTGGCGTCGAGTTTTGTCCAGTCCATGGTGTAGTAACCGTGGTAGGCGTAATGCGGGAAGTCCCCTTTCGTGCCACCGCCCACCCAACCGTGGATTTGTTCCAACGGCGAGCTAATCCACAATGCGTTAACGCCCAATTGCTGGAGATAATCGAGCTTGCCGGTTAATCCGGCCAGATCTCCACCGTGAAACGTGCCAATTTCCTGCTGGCCATCTTTGTGGCGACCATAGCTGTTGTCGTTTTTCGGATTACCATTTTCAAAACGATCAGTCAGCACAAAATAGACCGTGGCGTTATGCCAGCTAAACGGTGCGGACTGTTGAGTGCTGGAAGATTCAAGCAGCAACAGACCGTTGCTGTTCGCCGCAGGCATCAGGGTAATCTGGCCTTGTTTGACCGTAGCCGTCGTCCCGCTATAGAAATCGCGTACTTCGCTGCCTTCAGCAAAAGTTTTACTGACGTCCACGGTTAACGCTTTGCCATCCCATTTTGGGCATTGCCGGGTCACATCGACCGGAGCGGCTTGTGGCTCGCTATTAACACTCAGGTTCAGCGTGGGAGTACCGCTGCGGGTGTCGATTTGTACCCGATACTGCCCTTCACGAAATAAACGCCAGACGGGTGCCTCTCCCTCGCAAGGCTTTAACGAAAGGGCCTGATTAAGCTTGATGGATTCTGCGGGCTGCCAACAGGTCTGATCGAATTTAAGACTTAACGGGAGTGTCCCTTTCGCAAGCGTTGCCTCACTGACAAACACGCCAGGAGTTTGCTCTTTGAACGCCGGAATTCCAGGGGCTGTCCACGCAGCTTGCACAAGCCCTGGAAGCAGAAGAATCAAGAGAGGTAATTTATTCATAGGGTTAAGCCCGCGATTATCTTTTATCCAGTGTGGCACTGTTTTTAATCGTAGAGTTCATCCCAAAAATGGATAGTTGGGGAGGAGATAACAGGGTGAGTGATGGCGGTATCAATACATTAAAATATGCGATAACCATCGCAAAATATGACACTTTTTGCCGTTAAAAGAAGTTCGCACGTGACATCATTTCAGAATCGGATTATTTCTTTTGGTGCTCGGGAGGTCTATTTTTGTTAGTATCTGCGTTCACTTTGTTCGAAATCCTTCACGAATAAGGCACTAGAAACGTAACGATCCGACCAGGAGATCTAATGATATCAACCCCAATCCGACGATTTGGGGCTGCGATACTTATGTTACTGACCTTCAGTTTTTCAACTGGGGTATTAGCAAGTAAACATGAGCCAAAATCGCATAAAGCCCAATTAACTGCGAAAAAAAGCACGAATACACAAAGTAAGAAACTGGCAAGTAGTAAGAAAGAGTATTCTCGCAATAGTGAAATTGCATCGCTCCCTGATTTGCGAAAATACCCTTCCGGAACACCTAGAAAAAAAGCGTTTCTCCGGACGGTCATGCCATATATTACTAGTCAAAATGCAGCGATCACTGCTGAACGTAACTGGTTGGTTTCTAAGCAGTATGAGAAACGCTGGTCACCTTCAGAGCGTGCGCGTCTGAAAGACATTACCAAACGCTATAAAATTGCGTGGAACGGTAATACCCGAAGCGTGCCGTGGAACACGTTGATGGAAAAAGTCGACATCATTCCTACCAATATGGTGGCAACGATGGCCGCAGCCGAAAGTGGCTGGGGTACGTCTAAACTCGCACGTAGCAATAACAACTTGTTTGGTATGAAGTGCAGTAAGCGCCATTGCAACAGCGAGCCTGGCAAAGTTAAAGGCTATTTGCATTACGATTCAGTTAAAGAAGGCGTTAACTCTTACGTAACAAATTTGAATACGCACCCGGCCTATAAATCTTTCCGTAAATCACGCGCTCAATTGCGTAAAGCGGATCAAGAAGTAACGGCCAGCAACATGATTCATAAGCTGAAAGGGTATTCCACAAAGGGTAACAGCTATAACAACTACCTATTTGCGATGTACCAGACCAATCAGCGTTTTATGACACCGAACTAATTAATTAAAATAAATTGTTAATAATAAGTAATAATTCACGCCTTCATATCGAAGGCGTTTTTTTTAATATCTACACTAATATTTCGCTGTAACGCTCGCGGTGTTCTTTCGGGGTCGCGTCATACTCTTTCTTGAATACAGAATAGAAATATTGCAGCGAGGGATAACCGCACATCTGCGATATTTCATTGATCGACAAAGAGGTAGAGACCAGCAGGCTACGCGCTTTTTCAAGTTTTTCGGCGTGAATCATCGCGTGAATAGTCTCCCCCACTTCCTCTTTAAAACGCTTCTCCAGGTTGGAACGTGAGATCCCAACCGCATCCAGCACCTGTTCAACTTTTATCCCTTTGCAGGCGTGATTGCGGATGTAATGCATAGCCTGAATCACAGCCGGGTCGTGCAAAGAGCGGTAATCCGTTGAGCGGCGTTCGACGACGCGCACTGGCGGAACCAGAACCCGTTGCAAGGCGAGCGGCTCGTTATCCAGCAGGCGATGTAATAATTTGGCGGCCTGATACCCCATTTGCCGGGTGCCCTGCGCCACTGATGAAAGTGCCACTCGCGACAAATAGCGCGTCAGTTCTTCGTTATCAATGCCAATCACACATAACTTTTCCGGCACCGGAATATGCAAATGCTCGCAGACTTGCAGCAGATGGCGCGCACGCGCATCTGTCACCGCAATAATCCCGGTCTGTGGAGGCAGCGTTTGCACCCAATCAGCCAAACGATTTTGCGCGTGCTGCCAGTTTTCTGGCGCGGTTTCTATCCCCTGATAAACCACACCACGATATTTTTCTTTCGCCACCAGTTGGTTAAAAGCATATTCGCGCTCCATCGCCCAACGCTTTCCGCTAGAATTAGGTAAACCATAGAAAGCGAAACGCTGAACACCCTTTTCTTTGAGATGCAAAAACGCACTTTCCACTAACGCGCGGTTATCCGTCGCAATGTAATGCACTGGCGGATAGTGTTCAGGTAAGTGGTAAGAACCCCCGACGCCGACAATGGGCACGTCGGCCCCCTCTAATAAACGCTGGATTTCTGCATCATCGAAATCGGCAATCACGCCATCGCCTAACCACTCCTTGATGTTATCGATACGAGCGCGGAAATCTTCTTCGATAAAAATGTCCCACTTAGTTTGAGACGCCTGCAAATATTCGCCAACCCCTTCCACTACCTGGCGGTCGTAGGCTTTATTGGCATTGAATAACAACGTAATGCGATGACGCTTCTCAAACATACTTGTTTCCCTGATAACAAAACCTTAGATGCCATACACTATACCCAATGGATTTCAAGTTGCAGGAAGGCGGCAAGAGAATGAGACCCGACGAGCTTACTAAAGTAAGTGATTCGGGCGATTGAACGTAGCCAACACACCTGCAACTTGAAAGACGACGGGTATTCTTACGCTCTGCGTTTGGTAGCCGAATCCATCCAAACCGCCAGCAGCAAAATCGCACCTTTGACGATGTACTGCCAGAACGTGGGAACGTCCATCATGCTCATTCCGTTATCCAGAGAAGCCATGATAAATGCCCCCATCACGGCGCCCGCAACACTCCCTACACCGCCCGCAAGACTCGTACCACCAATCACACATGCCGCGATGGCATCAAGTTCAGCAATGTTCCCGGCTGACGGGGAGCCAGCCCCCAAACGTGAGCTTAGAATCAACCCGGCAATCGCAACCATAAGTCCATTGATGGCAAAGACCGCCAATTTGGTGCGCTCTACATTAATACCAGACAGTCGCGCCGCTTCGATATTGCCGCCAATCGCATAAATACGCCGGCCAAATGCGGTGCGGGTCGCCATAAACATTCCCGCCAACAGTAGTAACGTCAGCAGCAGTACCGGTGTTGGCACACCGCGATAATCATTAAGTAGCCAGATTGCGCCTAACACGATCACCACAGTCACTGCCTGACGCCCTACAACGCCTGTTGATGCAGGTGTTGCCAGCCCTAGCGCCTGACGGCGGATACGCATTCGCCATTGCCAGGCGACAAAAATGACGAGCCCTAATGTGCCGATACCAAAGCCAATACCTTCCGGGAGATAACTTTGTCCGATTTGCGACATATCGGCGCTGGTTGGCGAAACGGTGGTGCCGTTAGTAATACCAATCAGTACGCCACGAAACGCCAGCATTCCGGCGAGTGTGACGATAAATGAAGGGACTTTGCGATAGGCCACCCACCACCCATTCCATGCCCCCAGAACCAGGCCCAGAGCCAGTGTCACAACAATAGTCAGCGGCAGTGGCCACCCTAGCCAGACATCGAAAATCGCTGCCACACCGCCCAACAAGCCCATCATCGAGCCAACGGAAAGGTCAATTTCTGCCGAGATAATGACGAACACCATCCCTACCGCCAGGATCCCCGTGATCGCCGTCTGGCGTAGCAGGTTAGATACGTTCCTGGCACTGAGGTAAGCGCCTTCGGTAGTCCAGGTGAAGAAGAGCATGATCACCACAATCGCGGCAATCATGACAAAAACCTGGAGGTTAAGCGCCCGCAACCCCGCTAATGGTGAAGCCGTAGGTGCCGTGAGTTTCAGTTCAGACGGATTGGTTTTCGACATGCTTTTCACTCCTCAGTGCGGCTTCCATGACTTGCTCCTGGGTCAAATTGTTATTCACCAGGTCAGCTTTAATGCGCCCTTCATGCATCACCAACACTCGGTCGCTCAGACCCAGTACTTCTGGTAATTCTGATGAGATAACGATGACCGCAATGCCTTGTTGCACCAGTTGGTTGATAAGTTTGTAGATTTCATATTTCGCGCCGATATCAATGCCACGCGTGGGTTCATCCAAAATCAGGATGCGGGGATTGAGCAACAGACAACGCGCCAGAATCGCTTTTTGCTGATTGCCCCCGCTCAGGCGGCCAATAGATAACTCGGGCGATGACGTTTTCACTTTTAGCCGCTGAATAGATTGCAGGATGCAGTTAAGTTCTGCGGCATCATCAAGGTGAGTTAACGTCCCAGAAAACTGGCTTAACGCGGCAAGCGTGATGTTGTGCCCTACGGCCATAATCGGCACGATGCCATCTTTTTTTCGGTCTTCAGGCACCATCGCAATACCATGCGCAATGGCTTGCTGGCAGCTACCAATAGTGACCTGTTTGTTATCGATGAAAATACGCCCTTCAGATTTACCCGGCCAGACGCCAAATAAGCACTGCACCGCTTCGGTACGCCCCGCACCAACGAGTCCGGCAATGCCCAGAATTTCGCCTTTATGCAGTGAAAACGAAATGTCGTTCACCCGTTTAATTTGCCGGTTTACCGGATGCCAGGCGGTAAGATGCTCAACACGCAGAATTTCATCGCCAGTCTGGTGCGGCTCATTGGGGTAAAGCGCCGTAAGCTCGCGCCCAACCATCATGGTGATAATGTCTTCTTCACGAAGCAGTGTCGCATCACGGGTGCCGATGTGTTGGCCGTCGCGGATGACGCAGATGGTGTCGGAAATCGCTTTAACTTCATTGAGTTTATGGGAGATATAAACACAGGCGATGCCATGCGCTTGCAGGTCACGAATAATCCCCAACAGCACTGCCGTTTCTTGTTCGGTTAACGAGGCGGTGGGTTCATCCAGAATAAGTAAACGCACCTGTTTATTCAGTGCCTTGGCAATTTCTACCAGCTGTTGTTGCCCCAGCCCAAGCGACCCCACGCGCGTATCCGGAGAAATATTTAAGCTCACCTGCGCGAGCAATTTTTGGCATCGGAGCGTCATGCTGTCGTAGTCCAACACTCCGCGGCGTGATATTTCTGCGCCGAGGAAAATATTCTCAAGCACAGTTAAATGCTTAACCAACGCCAGCTCCTGGTGAATTATCGCAATACCTTTGCGCTCAGTATCACGGATATGGCTCGCCTGAAGCTTTTCTCCAGCAAACCAAATTTCACCCTCGTAACTGCCGAATGGATAAATGCCGCACAGTACTTTCATCAGCGTAGATTTGCCGGAGCCGTTCTCGCCACAAAGCGACATCACTTCACCGGAATCCACTGACAGACTGACACTATCAACCGCCTTCACGACGCCGAAGGTTTTGGTGATATTTTTCATTTCCAGTAAACAAGGCATAGCCACTCCTTTACCTGTTTTAAGGGTGGGTATCGCCCGTGACAAAGCACGGGCGCAGGGGCTATAGCTCGTTCTTTTTGTGGAAACCGTCAGCCACAACGGTGCTGTCTATATTGGCTTTGTCGACTTCGATGGGTGTCAGAAGGCGTGAAGGGACATCTTTAACGCCGTTATTGAGAGTGGCATCGGAAGCGGGTTGCTTTCCTTCGCCTAATTCCACAGCAATTTCAGCGGCTGTATTCGCAAGCTTGGTGATGGGCTTATAAACCGTCATGGTTTGCGTACCGGCAATGATACGTTTCACACCGGCTAAATCCGCGTCCTGGCCGGAAATCGCCACTTTGCCCGCCAGCCCCTGGGCGCTTAACGCCTGGATTGCCCCACCTGCCGTTGCATCGTTTGACGCAACGACGGCATCAATTTTATTGTTATTAGCCGTCAGCGCATTCTCCATAATTTTCAATGCGTTCTCAGGCAACCATCCATCTGCCCATTGGTCGCCGACAACTTTTATTTTCCCGCTGTCAATATAGGGCTTTAATACTTTCATCTGCCCTTCGCGGAATAACTTGGCATTATTATCAACCGGCGACCCGCCCATCAAAAAATAATTTCCAGAAGGGACTTTATTAACAATGCTTTGCGCCTGAAGTTCACCGACTTTTTCATTATCAAAGGAAATATAATAATCAATGTCTGCATTATTAATCATGCGATCATAAGCTAATACTTTTATCCCCTCTCTTTTGGCTTCCGCGATGACGTTACTCAACACCTGGCCGTTGTAAGGAATAATGACCAACACATCTACGCCACGGTTGATCATGTTTTCTATTTGCGACATTTGCGTTTCTTCGTTGCCATTAGCCGACTGAACAAAGACTTTCGCCCCCAACGATTCGGCTTTTTTAACAAAAATATCGCGGTCTTTCTGCCAGCGCTCGAGGCGTAAATCATCGATGGCCATGCCGATCTTCACTTCTTTTGCGATGCTGCAGGTGCTGGTTAGAACGAGTGAGGCACACAACGTTAGTAAGAGGTTCTTAATCTTCATTCTCATTTTTTATACCTGTATAGGGTTGGAATAAATCGGATTAAAAATTATTAACATCTGTTGACCGACTGGAATTGTTGTCTGTGAATGCGAATCCAGCAATTATAGATTTTTATCTTCTCATTATGTTTTTTGGTTTAATTGTTAATTTATGATGGCGATCGGGTTTTAATTTAACAAAACCACCCCTTGCATTATTTATTGGAATATCCCTCGAAATGTTTCATTCATTATTTTAAGCTTTTTTGCGAGACAGCGCACATTTGAGCATTCTCTTAATCGCAGTGTGAAATAACGTAATTGAGCAAGTTCCAGGGAAAATACAGGATGGTTACAGAATCGCTTACTTGCCGTCCCCATGATTACGGAGTCAATTATGCAAACCTATTTCGACCAGCTTGAACGTGTACGTTTTGAAGGCCCTAAAACCGCTAACCCGCTGGCATTTCGCCACTACAATCCAGATGAAATCGTGCTGGGTAAACGTATGGAAGAACACCTGCGCTTTGCTGCTTGTTACTGGCATAACTTCTGCTGGAATGGTGCTGATATGTTTGGCGCTGGTTCTTTCGAACGTCCGTGGCAACGCGCAGGTGACGCATTAGGTCTTGCAAAACTAAAAGCGGACGTAGCCTTCGAATTCTTCCACAAACTGAATGTTCCGTATTACTGCTTCCATGATGTGGACGTCTCACCAGAAGGGGCATCACTGAAAGAGTACTTGAACAATTTCGCAGAAATGACCGAAGTGCTGGCACAAAAACAGCAGGAAAGCGGCGTGAAATTGCTGTGGGGTACGGCCAACTGCTTTACCAATCCTCGTTATGGTGCAGGCGCGGCTACCAGCCCGGACCCGGAAGTCTTCTCCTGGGCCGCAACACAAGTCGTTACCGCGATGAATGCGACTCATCAATTGGGCGGCGAAAACTATGTGCTGTGGGGCGGGCGTGAAGGCTACGAATCACTGCTCAATACCGATTTACGTCAGGAGCGTGAGCAAATTGGCCGCTTCTTACAGATGGTGGTTGAGCATAAACACAAAATTGGTTTCCGTGGCACATTGCTCATCGAACCTAAACCACAAGAGCCAACCAAACATCAATACGATTACGATGTTGCGACGGTCTACGGCTTCCTGAAACAGTTCGGTCTGGAAAAAGAGATCAAAGTTAACATTGAAGCGAACCATGCAACTCTTGCTGGCCACTCTTTCCATCATGAAATCGCCAGCGCAATTGCG
Organism: Buttiauxella sp. A111; assembly: GCF_014189855.1. Lineage (GTDB taxonomy): Bacteria > Pseudomonadota > Gammaproteobacteria > Enterobacterales > Enterobacteriaceae > Buttiauxella > Buttiauxella selenatireducens. The sequence continues at coordinate 223,908 of NZ_BJFN01000005.1, read as the reverse complement.
TTGGGCATCTTCGGCTCCGTCGATGCTAACCGTGGCGACCCGCAACTGGGTTGGGATACAGACCAGTTCCCGAACAGCGTGGAAGAAAACTCACTGGTGATGTACGAAATTCTGAAAGCAGGTGGTTTCACCACGGGTGGCCTGAACTTTGACGCCAAAGTACGTCGTCAAAGCACCGATAAGTACGACCTGTTCTATGGCCATATTGGCGCGATGGATGTCATGGCGCTGTCGCTAAAAATTGCCGCTCGCATGATTGAAGATGGCGAACTGGATAAGCGCGTTGCGAAACGTTACGCCGGTTGGAATGGTGAACTGGGTCAGCAAATTCTGAAAGGCCAAATGTCACTTTCACAGATTGCACAGTACGCTGAACAGCATAACCTGAATCCGCAGCATCAGAGCGGTCGCCAGGAATTGCTGGAAAACCTGGTGAATCACTATCTGTTCGACAAGTAAGTTTACTGTTCGATTATTCACGACTTCCCGCGCTACGGTTTACGTAGCGCGGTCATAAGGAACAGCCACTATGTACATCGGAATTGATCTCGGAACATCGGGTGTTAAAGCGATTTTGCTTGGAGAGCAAGGCGAGGTTTTGGCTTCACAGACTGAAACGCTGACGGTATCACGTCCGCATCCGTTATGGTCGGAGCAAGATCCGGATCACTGGTGGCAAGCAACAGACCGGGCAATGAAAGCCCTCGGCGAGCAGCACTCTCTTAAAGATGTGAAAGCGCTGGGGATTGCTGGGCAAATGCACGGTGCAACACTGCTCGATAACCAGCAGAACGTACTGCGCCCGGCGATTTTATGGAACGACGGCCGCTGTGGAGAAGAGTGCGCTTTGTTGGAAGCAAGCGTGCCCAACTCACGCGAAATAACGGGCAACCTCATGATGCCGGGATTCACCGCGCCCAAACTACTTTGGGTGAAACACCATGAGCCTGATGTTTTCGCGAAAATAGATAAAGTCCTGTTACCGAAGGATTATCTGCGACTGCGTATGACGGGTGTTTTTGCCAGCGATATGTCAGATGCCGCAGGTACTATGTGGCTGGATGTCGCGAAGCGAGACTGGAGCGACAGCATGCTCGATGCATGTCAGTTGAGCCGCAAGCACATGCCAGATTTATTCGAAGGCTGTGAAATTACCGGCACGTTGAAAGCTGACGTCGCTCAGGCGTGGAATATGCCTGCTGTGCAAGTCGTTGCTGGCGGTGGCGATAATGCTGCGGGTGCCGTCGGTGTCGGCATGATGGATATTGGGCAAGCGATGTTATCGCTCGGCACTTCAGGCGTTTACTTCGCGGTCAGTGATGGTTTTCGCAGTAAACCAGAAAGTGCCGTTCACAGCTTCTGCCATGCTTTACCCCATCGCTGGCATCTCATGTCGGTGATGCTTAGCGCCGCATCGTGTCTCGATTGGGCTGCTCAATTAACGGGTCTGGGTAATGTTCCGGCATTGCTGGCTGCCGCTGAAAGCGCGAATCAAGATGCAGGAGATATCTGGTTCCTGCCGTATCTGTCTGGCGAGCGCACTCCGCACAACAATCCACAGGCAAAAGGGGTTTTCTTCGGCCTGACTCACCAGCATGGGCCCGCAGAACTGGCTCGCGCCGTGCTTGAGGGCGTGGGTTATGCATTAGCCGATGGGATGGATGTCGTGCATTCCTGCGGAGTCACGCCGCAAAGTGTCACACTGATTGGCGGCGGCGCACGTAGCCCGTACTGGCGGCAAATGCTGGCAGATATCAGTGGGCAAACGCTGGATTATCGTACGGGAGGGGATGTAGGCCCAGCTCTTGGTGCGGCTCGCCTGGCGCAAATCGCGATGTCGCCGGATAAACCGCTGCAAGCGTTGTTACCGCAGTTATCGCTTGAGCAACAACACAAACCAGACATGGCGCGGCATGAGCACTATAAAACGCGTCGTAAAGTGTTTAACCAGATTTATCAGCAGTTGTTGCCACTGATGTCGTGAAGGGAGTTGGGCTTTGAATAGCTCGCTCTGGCGAATCGGCAGAGCGAGCTACCTGTTAGGACAATAAAGTGAAGGCAATCATCCCGACAACCGCACCAGTGGTGCCGAGAATAGTTTCCATCATGGTCCAGGTTTTCAGGGTTTGCCCTTCGGTGGCGCCGGTAAACTTACCGAAAAGCCAGAAACCGGCGTCATTGACGTGACTCACAACGATAGAACCGCCTGCGATACAAATCGACAATGCTGCCATTTGCGCACCGCTATAGTTGAGCTGTTCAATAACAGGCATCACCAGGCCAACTGCGGTCAAACAGGCAACGGTTGCAGAACCCTGGATGATACGCACCGCGGCCGCCAGCACGAAGCAGGTCAACGCAATCGGCAAACCCAGGCCTGTCAGCGCTTCGCCCAATGCCGGGCCTACGCCTGAATCCACCAGCACTTGTTTGAATACGCCACCCGCACCGATAACCAGCAGGATGATGCCCGCCGGTTGCAGCGCGTGGCCACAGATCTCCATAACCTTCTCTTTCGCCATACCCTGGCGATACGCCAGACCGTAAATCGCCACCAGGCAGGCAACCAGAATCGCGGTGAACGGGTGGCCGATAAACTCAAGCCATTCGTACAACGTGGAGCCCTGCTCGACGAAACGCGCAGCGATGGTTTTCATACCAACCAACACCAGCGGCAGCAGGATCAGCGAAAGACTGAAACCGAACGATGGTAGTTTGCCTTCGCCCAGGTGCGGCTCGGTGATGTCGTCAGGAATGTGCAGCTCGACGTATTTGCTGATGAAGTTACCAAATAGCGGCCCCGCAATGATCATGCTCGGGATCGCAGCACACAGGCCCAGCAGGATCATCCAGCCAAAATCGGCGTGCATCTGAGAGGCCAGCAGCATTGGCGCAGGCCCAGGCAGCAGAAATGCCGCCGCCGCTGCAACGCCTGCAAACAGAGGAATAACCAGTTTAACGAGGTTGGTGCCGGTGTGGCGCGCCATAGAAAAGGCCACGCTAATAAGCAGCACAATAGCGACTTCGAAGAACAGCGGCAGCGCACAAATCAGGCCTGCCAGGCCAATCGCATAGTGAGCGCGACTGTGGCCGAAAGACTTCAGCATTTTGACCGCAATCTGGTCTACCGCGCCGGTTTCATGAAGGATCTTACCAAACATCGCGCCGAGCGCGACCACGATAGCCAGAAAGCCAAGCGTTCCGCCCATCCCTTTTTCCATGGTTGCCGCGATTTTATCGAGCGGCATCCCGGAAAATATCCCTGCACCAATGGAAACCACCATCAAAGCAACGAAGGCGTGCATCCGCGCCTTCATCACTAAAAATAACAGCAGTAAAACTGAACCTACTGCTGTTAAAACAAGCGTTAATGTACTCACTACACCCGGCCTTTATTAATCACATCAATAGTGCTGGCCACGACACCTTCAAGAGGTTGGTCGATATCCACCACCATCACATCAGTTTCATCAGACTGAGGTTCTTGCAACGTTTCAAACTGAGTCACCAGCATCTGCGTTTTGAAGAAGTGACCTTTACGCGCTTTCAGGCGGTTTTCAATCACCTCGAAATCGCCTTTCATGTAGATGAAGGAGAGATTTGGATTACCGTCGCGTAATTGGTCGCGATAGACTTTTTTCAGCGCAGAGCAAACTATCAGGGAGACTTTGTTGGTGCGCTGCATGGCGAAAGCCGCATCGTTTAATGCTTGCAGCCACGGCTTGCGATCTTCATCGTTGAGTGGCTCACCAGACGCCATTTTCATGATGTTGCAACGTGGATGCAGGAAGTCACCGTCAAGGAATGCCGCGTTGAGTTGGTGTGCAACTTCACTAGCAACAGCAGATTTACCGCTGCCAGAGACGCCCATCAGGACGTAAATGTGGTGGTCATGGTTGGTAGTACTCATAGCGTAGCTCCGACTGGCGCAGTAGATTGTTACGGGTAACTGTTATCGGTAACATTGTCAGGAGAGCATTCGCAATAAGCAATAACCATTCACTTAAAAAGTGAATAAGTGTGAACTAAATCAAAAAATATGGCGTAAATAATCTGAGTTGCAGCCGATGTGCCTGCAACTTGACGACGCGGCGTTAAATTGAGCCACCAGGCGACAACGTAAAGCCTAAATCTAACATCTGCGGCGTGACCGTTTCGCCACGAATTCTCGCCAGCAATCGCTCAGCACCAATGCGCCCCATACGTTCACGCGGTGTTAACACGCTGGCAAGACGCGGTTCCATGACCTGGCCAATATCGTGACCGTGGAAACCAGCAATCGCCATATCTTTTGGAATACTCAGACCCTGGCGTTGGCATTCAAATGCCGCGCCGATGGCTAAGTCATCGTTAGTACAGAAGATACTGTCGAGCTGCGGATATTCACGACGCGCCTGGCGGAACAATTCGATACCGGTGGAATATGAAGAAGATTGTTCGACCATCACACTGTATGGCACAAGCCCTGCGTCATGCATTGCTTGCTCGTACCCTTTTTTCTTGATGACGGTACGCTCATCCAGACGAGCGCCGAGATAAGCGACGTGGTGGTGACCGCGAGCAATAATCGCCGCTGTCATCTGGCGTGCCGCTTCGAAGTTATCAAACCCAACGGCGATATCGAGACAAGGGGAAATGCTGTCCATCAATTCCACGACCGGAATACCCGCCACTTCGATCATTTTCAAAGTGCGCGGAGTATGCGTACGTTCAGTGAGGATCAGCCCGTCGATATTCCAGGAAAGCATCGACTCCAGACGCTCTTCTTCTAACTCCGGTTTATAACCGTAGTGCGCGAGCATGGTCTGATAACCGTAAGCATCAATAACGTTTTCAATACCCCGCAGCACTTCAGCAAAAACCTGGTTGGTCAGCGAGGGCAATAACACGCCGATTGCGCGGCTTGTTGAGTTTGAAAGGATGTCAGGTGCGCGGTTTGGAATGTAGCCAAGTTCATCAAGGGCTGCGGCAATTTTCACCTGTAACGCGGCTGAAACCTGATCAGGGTTACGTAAAAAGCGACTGACCGTCATTTTGGTTATTCCAACGCGGTCTGCAACGTCCTGTAATACCGGTCTTTTCTTTTTCATTGTCCTGCTGTGCGGGTTGGCTATCGACAACGAAGTTTAGCACGGACAAGGCACATCCTTCCCCTTAAAAGGAGAAGGATGTGACGGGTAACGATTAGACTGGCGGCAAATCAAACAACAGAATTTCGCTTTCGCTGTTTGCATGAACAGATATGGCTTGTTCATCCCACACAGCAATGGCATCGCTGGTTTTCGCCTGAGTGCCATTGATAGACACATCGCCTTTCACGACCTGAATCCAGATGCGGCGATCTGCCGGAATCTGATAAACAGACTGTTCGTCTTTTGCCAGAGCCCAACGGGACAATTCCATATCCTGGTTCACTTTCAACGAACCGTCACGCGCATCGGGTGACAGCACCAGTTGGCGACCTTGTGGCGCATCAAAACGGCGCTGATCGTAACGCGGCGTGATGCCTGTTTTTTCCGGCATGATCCAGATTTGGTACAAACGCAGACGCTCGGTTTTACTTGGGTTGTACTCGGAATGAGTAATCCCGGTACCAGCGCTCATAATCTGGAATTCGCCCGCTGGAACTTTTTCTTCGTTACCCATGCTGTCCCGATGCGCCACCGCACCTTCCAGCACATAGGTCAGGATTTCCATGTCTTTGTGTGGGTGAGTACCAAAACCTTCACCCGCTTCCACCACGTCTTCGTTAATCACACGTAACGCCGAGAAACCCATGAAATTGGCATCGTAATAGTTGGCAAATGAGAAGGTATGCCAGCTGTCTAACCAACCATGATTCGCGTGACCACGTTCTTCAGCTTTTCTTAAGTAGATCATCTTCATTTCTCCGCAATTCGTTTGATGGGCTAAGTGTGGACCCGAATCGGAAATGATCATAGTGGGTGAAAATTGACGCCTCTGTTCAAAAAAAGTGAACGAGTACGAGGCGTCTGATGAGGGCTATGCGAGGGTCACGACAGAAGGAGAAGGCTGTTCAAAGCCGCGTTCGAGGATCTCAAGATTGGTCAATGCTTCAATTTCTCTGACGTAATTAGGTTCCCCATGAACAATGGTTTCATACAGCGCGTCGTACACACGCCCGTAGTCACCCTGCTCCGGTTTTATCTCTTCGCGCACGGTTTCGCCCGCGTCATTGACATATTCCAGCACACCGACGCTGCTGTCTGCCGCAAAACCCGGTTCGCCCGGCATGATATACGCCTTCAGGCTGGTTTCTTGTTGGTCGATACCGTATTTCACGTACGAGCCTTTGGTGCCGTGAACCTGGAATTTCGGGTAATCGATTTTCACCAGATGGCTCGTTTTCACGATGGCTTTCATGTCGCCATAGAAAAGCTGTGCTTCAAAGGTATCGTCTGGATTGGCTTTGTTGCGCACGCTACGAATGTCATAGGCGACTTTATCCGGGCGACCGAATAGAGAGATGATTTGGTCCATGGTATGCACGCCAAGGCCATAAAATGCACCGTCCGCAGGCTGGCCTGGGTTGGTTGGGGCTTCCGGGCGATACATATCAAAGTGGCTTTCGATTTCGACAATCTCACCCAACTTGCCGCTTTCGATGGCTTTTTTCATCGTCAGGAAGCAGGAGTCAAAACGGCGATTCTGATACGGCGTAACGGTCAGCCCTTTGGATTTAGCCAGTTCATACAGCTGTTTAGCTTCGGCAAGTGTCGGGGTAAAGGGTTTTTCCACCAACACGTTTTTACCCGCTTCCAGCGCACGTTTTGCGTATTCGAAATGGCTATCCTGATGTGTACAAACCACCACCAGCTTGACCTGCGGGTCGTTCAATATGTCATCGAGCTGGCTGGTGAAATGAATGTGGCTGTATTGCGGTTGCTGCTCGATTTCCGGTTTTTCGTGACGTCGGAAAATGTGCGCGACGTGGATTTTATCTTTACGAACCAGAACGTAAGGGAGGTGATAGCGGGTGGTGCTTTTGCCAAAACCTATAAAAGCGCAGTGTAGGGTCATTGCTTCATCCTTTTGACTTTGAATTGCAATTACCCTACTCGATTCAGTGGCGGATGGCTTGATTTTTTGGTGGATGCCAGGGGCCTATATTCCCATTTTAGCCAAAGTAGTTGGAGCTGTAGCAAGGCGGCAAAGGAACGAATCCCAATGAGCTTACTTATGTAAGTGATTTGGGTGAGAGAGTGCAGCCAAAGCAGCTACAGCTTCAAATACGAAGGATAAAAAAAAGCCAGCGCAAGGCTGGCTAAAGTAATACTGGAAGCAATGTGAGCAATGTCGTGCTTTCAGGTTGTCTCCGTAGGGGTCTCCCCTGAACGCATGGCAATAATAATCATTATCATTCGCACTTGTCTACTGTTTTTTAGAAAAACATAGCAGTTGACGAAAACTAAAAAGTCAATAATGTTGAAAGGGTTACCTAACCATTTGAGGAGAAAAGGAATGAGCGAGGTCGTAGTGCGTCACGCGGAAATCAACGATGCGCAAGCATTGCAGCAAATTTATGCCCAACCGGCGCTGTACCGCGACACACTGCATATTCCTCATCCAGCGCTTGCACTTTTCACCGAGCGTGTGACCGAACTAAAACCCGGTAGTCGCAACCTTGTGGCGTGCATAGACGAAAAAGTTGTAGGGCAACTGATGCTAACAGTGGAACAAAACCCACGCCGCAGCCATGTGGCAACTTTTGGCATAGGCGTAGACAGCAATTATCAGGGAAGAGGCGTGGCGACAGCATTACTGGCCGCAATGACAGACCTGTGCGATAACTGGCTACGCATCGAACGTATTGAGCTGACGGTGTTTGTTGATAACAAACCCGGCGTTGCGGTTTACCGCAAATTCGGGTTTGAGATTGAAGGCACCGGCAAAAACTATGCACTACGCGACGGGCAGTATGTGGATGCCTATTTTATGGCGCGGTTTAAGCCAGCTGCGAAGTAACAGCATCAGGGGAGATCACCTCCCCTGATTGTTATTTATTTTTTTACCAGTACCGCCTGACTGCTGTAGTTTTTCGGGAAATACTGCTGCAAGTCTTTAATTTTCGGTAAATCGTTAATCACAATGTACGGGTAATCAGGATTATCGTTTAAGAAGTTTTGATGGTAAGCCTCCGCCGGATAGAAATGCCCGTTACTTTCTACTTTCGTCACGACAGGTTTGTCGTAACTGTGGCTGCCATTCAGTTGGGCGATATACGCTTTTGCCACTTCAGCCTGCTCTGAATTCAACGGAAATACGGCAGAACGATACTGAGTGCCCGTATCCGGACCTTGCCTGTTTAACTCGGTTGGGTTGTGCCCCACCGAAAAGAAGATATGCAGCAGTTCACCATAAGTGACCTGCGTCGGGTCGTAGGTGACCTGCACGGTTTCCGCGTGTCCCGTATCGCCGCCGCTCACTTGTTCATAACTCGCGGTCTTAGCATCACCACCGGCATAACCCGATACCGCATTAGTCACACCTTTAACGTGCTGGAAGACCCCCTGGATTCCCCAGAAGCAGCCGCCAGAAAATAGCGCGGTTTCACTGTGCACCGTGCCTGGCGCTTCGTCACGAACAGGCGCAGGGATAACCACTGCGGACTCCGCCCCACCCCACGACCAGGCATTGGTCTGAAAGACAAAGGCAGATGCCACGATCAGGCCTGCAATCAGGCTGTAATGACGAACGCTTTTTCGAGTCGTTTTCAAAGGAAGCTCACTTATCGTTTATATCTGGCTCAAGTCGCTTTCGGGGTGAATGTCATCGCAAGGCCATTCATGCAGTAACGCAGGCCTGTGGGTTTCGGTCCGTCGTCGAATACATGCCCGAGATGTCCGCCGCAGCGGCGGCAGTGCACTTCGTCGCGTACCATGCCAAACGTTGTATCCCGGCTAGTGAGTGCAGCATTAGGTAGCGGCTGCCAGAAACTCGGCCAGCCGGTATAGCTGTTGAATTTCGTCTCTGACGAAAATAGCGGGAGCTTGCAGCCCGCGCAGGCAAATTCCCCAGGACGATGTTCGTCATTCAACGGACTGGAATAAGGAGGTTCAGTCCCAGCTTCACGCAAAATATAATATTGCGCGTCGCTCAACCGCAGATGCCATTGTTCGTCGCTCAGGGTGACTTCGAATTTTTCGGCTTGTGCCTGAGCAATCGCTTTACGGGGAAACAGTGATGGCAGTAGCCCCATTAGCGCCACACCAGAAACTATGCCGCTACCCAGCAGGAAATTACGTCTGTTGATCATTATTGTTTTACCTCTGCCCGCTTTTGGTAAAACCAGACTACAAAACAACAGGTCACCGAATCCTCTCGGAAAGTTAACTTTTTTGTTACAACCAGGAAGGGCATTGAGCGCCCTCACCCCGACGCTCTCCCACAGGAGAGGGAGAAAACCGGCTAGGGTGAGGGGAAAACCAGTCAGTCCCCTCTCCCTTGAGGGAGAGGGTTAGGGTGAGGGGAAAAACTCAATAACCTGCGGTCAGATCATCCACAGAACGAGGGTCGGAAGCACCATACAGCGTGCCATCTGGCCCCACCATAATGCTCTGCGTACTGCCCATCGCTTCTTTCACTTCGACTTTCTGCCCTTTTTCTTTCAGAAGTTTGAGCGTATCCGGGCTAAAGCCTTTTTCGACTCTCAATTCATCAGGTAACCATTGATGATGGAAGCGCGGCGCATTGGTCGCTTCGGCGACGTTCATTCCATAATCGATCGTGTTCATCACCATTTGCAGCACAGTTGTAATGATTCGACTGCCGCCAGGGCTACCCGTTACCAGCCAGGTTTTCCCGTCTTTCACCACGATAGTTGGCGACATTGACGACAGTGGGCGTTTATGTGGCCCAACGGCGTTGGCATCACCACCCACCAGCCCGTAAACGTTCGGTACGCCAGGTTTAGCGGAGAAGTCATCCATTTGGTTGTTCATCAGGATGCCGGTATTTCCCGCCACGATGCCAGTACCGAACACGGTATTCAGGGTGTAAGTCACCGCCACGGCATTCCCGTCTTTATCCACCACCGAGAAATGCGTGGTCTGGTTGCTTTCATACGGCGCGAGTTTACCCGGCTTAATGTCACTCGACGGGCGAGCTTTATTAATGTCTATCTGTTCAGCCAGCGATTTGGCGTAGGCTTTGTTGGTCAGCGCCTGCCACGGCACTTTGACAAAGTCAGGGTCACCGAGATATTCCGAGCGATCGGCATAGGCATATTTTTCCGCTTCAGCCGTTAGCTGCATGGCATCGGCACTGCCAAAACCATATTTACCGAGATCGAAGTTTTCCAGAATATTGAGAATTTCCACAATGTGGATACCGCCTGAAGACGGTGGTGGCATGGAGAAAATCTCGTAACCACGGTAATCACCGCTAATTGGCGTACGCTCAACCGCTTTGTAATTCTGTAGATCAACCTTGCTAATCAGGCCGCCGTTTTTTGCCATTTCTTCGGCAATCTGGTCAGCAATCGCCCCTTTATAGAATGCATCAGGGCCGTTTTCAGCAATCATTTCGAGGCTTTTGGCGAGGTTGGTCTGCACCAGTTTGTCGCCCTTTTGCAGGGGTTCACCGTCTGCTTTCCAGAAAATAGCCTTGCTGTTGGGGTGATTAGGGATAACTTCCGCGCCGTAGACCTTCAGATCTTCGGCCAGCGCATCGTTCACGGTAAAACCGTCCTGCGCCAGCTTGATCGCTGGTTGGATAACCTTGTTCAGCGGCAGCGTGCCATATTTTTCCAGCGCCATGGAGAAGCCCGCCACGGTGCCCGGTGTGCCAGACGCAAGGTGAGAAGTCAGGGATTTTTTGCTGTCAGCGTTGCCCTGGGCATCAAGGAACATATCGCGCGAGGCTTTTTCTGGTGCCATTTCGCGGAAATCAATGGCCGTCGTTTTACCGTCTTTAGTACGCAACATCATGAAACCGCCACCGCCGATATTCCCCGCCTGCGGATGGGTAACCGCCAGCGCAAAACCGACCGCAACGGCCGCATCGACGGCATTCCCACCTTGTTTCAGAATATCGACTCCGACCTGCGTAGCCAGCGAGTCTTGTGAGGCAACCATTCCATTTTGTGCTTGCACCGGATGATGGACATCCGCTTCCACACCGTAGGATACAGGCGCAGGTGCCGCACCAACGGATAAGCACAGGCCGATTACCAGAGCCGGAATCGCCATCCAGCGTATTGTTTTCCACTGCTTCATCGTTATTTTCTCCATGATTTTCAGGGGTCAATCCCCTAAATAGCCTGGTTCATAAATCCGAAATAATCTTCGTAACCATGGAAAACGATTAAACTTAGTAGATCCCCCAAATGGAGGAAGTGACGATCATGAAAAAAATAATACTACTGGCGGCATTGCTGCCATTGACCTGTTTGGCACAGCCGATTAATACCCTGAATAATCCAAATCAGCCGGATTATCGGAATCCAAGTCAGCAACGGATGCAGCAGCAAATGCAAACACAGCAGACTCAGCAAAAAGGGATGTTAAATCAGCAGTTACAAACACAAACGCGTGTACAGCAACAGCATCTTGAAGCGCAGATAAATAACAATTCGCAGCAGGAAGTTTTTAAGGTAAAAAAAAATTTCCCTAATGAGCTCGATGTTGGGACTCAGCAGGTTTTGCCTAATAACAATGGTGGAATGTTAAGTGGTGGTAGTGGTAGCACAAGCGGCAGTCAGGATCACATGCTGCAACCGAAAACCAATGGCAGCATGTTGAACCCGCACGCTAATTCGGTGCCGCTTCAGCCGAGTATTCCGTTGAAAACGATTGGACCGTGAAAATATTCCCCTCACCCTAACCCTCTCCCCACAGGGGCGAGGGGACTGCCTTTTCTCCCTCTCCTGTGGGAGAGGGTTGGGGTGAGGGCAAGCGGATTACAGATTAAAACCGGGGCCGATTTGGTCGATACGGTCGGTACAGATGGTATCCACTCCCCAGCGCAGCAGCGTTGCTGCTCGTTGGGGAACATTCACGGTATAAACCAGAATATGTAATCCCGCCGCTTTGAGCTCTTGCACGCGCGCTTCATCCAGCAATTTATGATTCAAGTGAATGGAAACACAGCCCAGACGGTTCGTCAGCTCACGCCAGTCATCACGCCAGTCATCGAGCAATAATCCACGCGGTAATTGTGGAACGGCAAGCTGTGCCGCTTCCAGCGCTTCGATAGAAAACGACGATAACAACGGTGCCGTTTGCCCCTGCCATAATTCAAGGGCTGCCAGCGCAATAGCCTTTCCTGTTTCTGCGTCGGTGCCGGTAGTCGGTTTGATTTCAATGTTTGCCATCATCGCGTGTTGTTTACAACGCGCCGCGACTTGCGAAAGCAGGGGTAATGGCTCACCGGCAAACTCACCGCTAAACCAACCTCCGGCGTCGACGTTCAGCAATTTATCCCACGGTAAATCGCCCGCAACTCCCCAGCCGTTACTGGTGCGCTCCAGAGTGTCGTCATGCAGCAGGAAAATTTGCCCATCTTGTGAAAGCTTGGCGTCGAACTCAATCATGGTGTGGCCGTAACGCGCACCGACATCAATCGCCGCCAGAGTATTTTCCGGTGCCAGTTTGCCACCGCCGCGATGCGCAGCGATTTTTGGGTAAGGCCAGTGACTCATAAACGTTGTCCATTTTCTTTATCAAAGAAATGCAGATGATTTTCAGGCAGATGCAGCCACAATGTGCTGCCAGGTTGGGGACGATTTTGATGCGCCAGGCGCACCACCATTTTTTGCTCGCCCCAACGCCCATGCACCAGATTATCTGCACCCAGCATCTCTAGCGTGTCCACCATAAACGGCACACCGCCTGCGGCTTGTGAGCTTAGCGCAATATGTTCCGGCCGGATACCCAGCGTCACCGCCCGGCCCTGATACGAATTTTGCGTACTTCCCAAAGGTAATGCCATCCCGCCTGCAAGCTCAAAACGCGTGCCGTCAGCGCTGATACTCCCTTCAAGCAAGTTCATGGCTGGCGAGCCGATAAAGCTCGCCACAAAACGAGTGGCCGGACGTTCGTAAACTTCTACAGGTGTACCGATTTGCTCAGCGACACCTTTGTTCATCACCATCACACGCTGCGCCAGCGTCATTGCTTCTACCTGATCGTGGGTGACGTACAAGCTGGTCGTTTTCAGGCGGCGATGTAATTGCTGTAATTCGAGGCGCATTTGTACGCGAAGCTTGGCATCGAGGTTTGATAACGGTTCATCGAACAAGAACACCGCCGGGTCACGCACGATGGCGCGCCCCATTGCCACACGCTGGCGTTGGCCACCGGAAAGCTCGCGTGGGCGACGTTTGAGTAAACCATCAAGCTCCAGAATACGTGCCGCTTCCACCACTTTCTGCTGAATATGCGCTTTGCCCATACCGCGGATTTTCAGCCCCCACGCCATGTTTTCTTCCACGCTCATGTGCGGATAAAGTGCGTAGTTCTGAAATACCATCGCGATGCCGCGCTCTTTCGGTTCCATTTCAGTGACACGCTGCCTGTCAATCCAGATATCGCCACTGGTGACGCGTTCAAGCCCGGCCACCATACGCAGCAATGTAGATTTACCGCAGCCAGAAGGCCCGACCATCACGATAAACTCACCGTCTGCAACATCCAGCGTCAGCGGTTGAATCACCTGGGTTTTGTTGTCCCAACTCTTGCTTACTGCCTGTAATTTTAATCCTGCCATGGGTTATTTCTCACTTCTCACTGTCGACCAGGCCACGCACGAACGCGCGTTGCATGGCTAAAACGATAATTACCGGGGGAATCAGAGTCAGTAACATGGCTGCCATCACCTGGTTCCACTGAGTCGTGCCCTCACCGGAAGACATCATGCCTTTGATACCCGCCACGGCGGTGCCAAGGTTGACGTCGCTGATAATCAGCAACGGCCACAGATACTGGTTCCAGCCGTAGATAAAGGTGATGACGAATAGCGCCGCCAGATTGGTTTTAGACAGCGGCAGCACGATGTCGCGGAAAAAGCGCATAGGTGATGCGCCGTCGATACGTGCGGCTTCCATCAATTCGTCGGGAAGCGTCATGAAGAACTGGCGGAACAAGAAGGTCGCGGTTGCCGACGCCATTAACGGCAACGTCAGGCCGGTGTAGCTATCAAGCATGTTGAGATTTGCGATAACCTCAACCGTCGGGAAAATACGCACCTCAACTGGCAGCATCAGGGTGATAAATATCATCCAGAAGAACAGGTTACGCAGCGGAAAACGAAACCAGACAATGGCAAAGGCAGACAGCATGGAGACGGTGATTTTGCCAACGGTAATCACCAACGCCATCACAAAGCTATTGAGCAACATCAGACCAAACGGCGCGCTGTTCGCCCCCACGCCATGCACCCAAATCCAGGTCATATTTTCCAGCAGATGCGAGCCTGGGATCAGCGTCATTGGCGTCTGAAATACAGCTTTGTTATCCAGCGTAGCCGCGACAAACGCGACATACAGCGGGAACAAAATCACGATGATGCCCAGAATGAGCATGGTGTGGCTGAAGATTGTCAGCCCACGGCGATTCTCAATCATTGGTAGCGCACCTTACGTTCCACAAACCGGAACTGAATGACCGTCAGGATGATGACCAGGAACATCAGCACCACGGATTGCGCCGCTGATGCCGAGAGATCGAGCCCGGCAAAACCTTCGCGATAAATTTTGTAGATAAGCGTGGTGGTCGCCTGAACCGGGCCACCGCCTGTTGCGGCGTCGATAACCGGAAAAGTATCGAAAAAGGCGTAGACCAGATTGACCACCAGCAGGAAGAAACTCACCGGCGCAATGAGCGGTAGCGACAGCTTGAAGAAACGGCGCACAGGCCCGGCTCCGTCGATAGACGCGGCTTCGATTAATGAACGCGGAATGGACTGAAGGGCGGCGAAGAAGAACAGGAAGTTGTAGCTGATTTGCTTCCACACCGAGGCGAATACGACAAGGAACATCGCCTGGCCGCTGTTTTGCGCATGGTTCCAGTGATACCCAAACTGTTCCAGTACGTGGGTTATCAGCCCGCGACCAGGGTTAAACAGAAAGATCCACAACACGGCGGCAATCGCCGGTGCCACCGCATAAGGCAGCAGCATTAACGTTTGATAAATACGGCTACCGCGCACCACATAATCCGTGAGGGCGGCGAAAAAGAGCGACACCAGCAGACCGCTACCCGCTACTAATCCACTGAAAATTAAGGTGGTGTAGAAAGAGTCGAGGTAGTAGCTGTCGTGGAAAAGCTGTTTGAAGTTATCCAGACCCACAAAGGTGCTCGAAAGACCAAACGGATCGACATTTTGCAGCGAATACCACAGTGCTTCGCCCGCAGGCCAAATGAAGAAAATAATGGTGATAATCAGTTGCGGAAGTACTAGCGCATAGGGGAGCCAGCCGGAACGGAATACGGGTCGAGAAGATGACATAGTGTTGCTCTTAATATGTGGCATTGGTCGCCCTCACCCCGGCCCTCTCCCCCAGGAGAGGGGGAAAACCGGACAGTCCCCTCTCCCTCACCTGAAGGAGAAGCCGGACAGTCCCCTCTCCCTCGCCTGAAGGAGAAGTCGGACAGTCCCCTCTCCCTCAGGGAGAGGGTTAGGGTGAGGGTTGTGTACTAAGACTTAGTCGACTGCTCAAAGCGGCGCAGCAACTGATTGCCACGCTCAACCGCTGAATCCAGAGCCTGCTGTGGGGTCTTTTTACCCGTCCACACCGATTCCAGCTCCTCATCCACAATGGTACGAATCTGCGGCATGTTACCCAGACGCAAACCTTTGGTGAATGGCAACGGTGGCTTGTTCAGCATCTGGCGCGTTGCAATATCCGCACCCGGGTTTTTCTCGTAGAAACCTTGCTCGCGCGTCAGGTCATACGCCGCTTTCGTGATTGGCAGATAACCGGTTTTCTGGTGCCATTCCGCAGCGATTTCTGGCTGGGTAAGGAACTGCATAAACTCAGCAACGCCTTTGTAGGTCGCAGCGTCTTTACCCTGCATCACCCACAGACTTGCCCCACCAATGATGGCGTTTTGCGGTGCATTCGGGATGGAGGAATCGTAAGGCATCATGCCCACGCCGTAGTTGAACTTAGCGTACTGACGGATATCAGCCAGCGAGCCAGAAGAGGCGGTCGTGATCGCGCAATCCCCGTTGTAGAACTTCTCGGTGGATTCGTCTTTGCGACCAAAATAGCTGAAATCACCTTTCTTATTCAGCTCTTCCAGCAGGGCGATGTGTTTCACCTGCTCAGGTTTGTTGAACTCCAGAACCGCATCGGTGCCATCGAAGCCGTTGTTTTTCGTGGCAACCGGCAGGCCGTTCCAGGCGCTGAAGTTTTCAATCTGAATCCAACCCTGCCAGCCGCTTGCGTAGCCGCATTTCATGCCCGCTGCTTTAAGTTTGGCGGTGTACTCAGCCAAATCCTGCCAGGTTTTTGGTGGCTGATCCGGGTTCAACCCGGCTTTCTTAAAGGCGTCTTTGTTGTAATACAGAACCGGTGTGGAGCTGTTAAACGGCTGGGAGAGCAAATGCCCGGTTTTTGAATCGGTGTAGTAACCGGAAACCGTCGGGACAAACTGGGATTCGTCGAATTTAATGCCTGCATCACTGAAGACTTCATACACCGGCTTGATCGCTTTCGAGGCCATCATCGTCGCCGTACCCACTTCATAAACTTGCAGAATTGCCGGGGCGTTACCCGAGCGGAAAGCCGCAATCCCTGCAGCCAGGTTTTGTTCGTAGTTGCCCTTATAAACCGGGACAATTTTGTAGTCAGGATGTGTCTGGTTAAAGCGTTGTGCTAAAGAATCCACTTCTTTACCCAGTTCACCTTCCATCGAATGCCAGAAAGGAATCGAAGTGGCGGCGATGGCATTGCTGCTAAGTATGCATCCCAGCGCAAGGTAAAGTGCTGTACGTCGTAACGATGCAGTCATGTCTTATCTCTCTAGTTATGGGGCATTTAAGCTGCGCGAAAACACGCGTTTTTGTTCGCACCAAAACATGACATGCGCGTATGACAGAAAAATAACTGTTGGGTTACGGAATTGTTACGCAGACATGAAGGGAAATTGACAATGGAGAGGGAATAAAACGGTTTTGCACTGACCGCCTTCATGATGAAGGCGGTATTTTATTTATTAACAATCAAAGTGAAGCGCGTTTGTAGGATGTGTAATTGGCTTTCCAGTATGTTTTTTCGATGCTATTGAGCAATTCCTCTTCACTCATCATCGGTGCCACACCTTCTTGCTGCGCCATGCGAGCGACCTCAAGCGCAATTGCCATGGAAATCTCTTCAATACTTTCGACTGGAGGCAGTAACCCGCCCTTTCCGGTGTTGGCCAGTGGTGAATGCGCCGCCAGCGTCTTACTGGCCACGGACAGCATGCCATCGGTGACCCGAGAGGCTTTTACAGCCAGTATCCCAAGCCCTAATCCTGGGAAGATATAGGCATTGTTACACTGCGCAATTTCATGCTCTTGCCCCAGACAGGAAACCGGTGCAAACGGGCTGCCCGTCGCAACCAACGCTTGTCCCTGTGTCCACTCGAGAAGATCCTTGGGCTGAGCTTCAGCACGGGAGGTCGGGTTGGAGAGCGGCATAATGATGGGACGTGGGCAATGCTGATGCATTTCCTTGACGATCTCTTCGCTAAATAAGCCAGGCTGCCCGGATACGCCAATCATCACCGTCGGATGGGCATTACGCACCACATCTTTCAGTGAGATATTGGCCGTCTCTACATCCCAGTGGCTAATCGCGTCCCTTGCCGTAACCAGTTTCTGTTGGAAATCGAGAAGATTAGGCATCTCGTCGGTCAGCAGACCAAAACGGTCAACCATAAAGATATTATTGCGCGCCTGGCTTTCAGACAGACCATCCTCCATCATCAGCGTGATAATTTTCTCAGCAATACCACACCCTGCCGAACCACCGCCCAGGAAGACCACACGTTGATCGCGCAGGCGTCCTCCCGCCGTTTTAACCGCAGCAATAAGCGTTCCGGCAGTCACCGCTGCGGTTCCCTGAATATCATCATTAAAGCAGCACAACGTGTCGCGGTAGCGGTTGAGCAATTTGGTAGCATTTTTCTGGGCAAAATCTTCAAATTGCAGCAGTACATTTGGCCAACGGTTCTTCACCGCTTCAACAAACATGTCCATGAACTCAATGTACTGATCGTCAGTGATGCGCGGATGGCGCCATCCCATATACAGCGGATCGTCCAGATGGCGGGTATTGTTGGTGCCAACATCCAGCATGATCGGTAATGTCGAAGCAGGATGAATACCGCCACACGCGGTATATAAAGAGAGTTTGCCGATTGGAATGCCCATCCCTCCCACGCCCTGATCACCCAGACCCAGGATGCGTTCACCATCGGTGACGACAATGACGCGAATGTCGTTACGGGAGAAACTTTGTAGCATTTCATCAATATTATGGCGGTTTGGCCAGGAGATGAATAATCCTCTACCACGGCGATAAATATCAGAGAAATGCTCGCAGGCCTCTCCTACCGTTGGCGTGTAGATAATCGGCAGAGTGTCTTTCATATGCGTGCGCAGCAGATTATAAAATAGCGTCTCGTTAGTATCTTGAATATTTCTCAAATAGATATGACGAGAAATGTCTTTCTTAAACTGGCAAAATTGATCCCAGGCACGTTCGGTCTGTTCCTGAATAGTTTCAACTTTATGGGGCAGTAAACCATGAAGATTAAAAGCCTGACGCTCGTTATCGGTAAAAGCAAGGCCTTTATTTAATAATGGATTCTCGAGCAACAGGGAACCATTATAGGGTGTATACAGTGTTTCTTTAACTAACATTTACCTGCTCCTGAATATTTATTTTTAAATGTAAATTAAATTGCTACCTGGCGATAATTAAGAAATCAAATAAATCATTATTCCTTCGGTGAAAACACCGATGGCGGTACCAATCAAAATTGATGACGAGGCAGTTTCAATATAAGCATCACTACGCAGTGCAAACATTCCCGCGGCGATAGCTGAAGGAGTGGCGCCAATGATAATCACCTGCTGCATTAAGGTATGACTCAAGCCAAAAGCCAGACCAGCAACGGCCATCAACCCAGGCTGAATGAGATTTTTAATACTAATATTCGTAAATGTCTGAACATTGAGTGCTGGGCGCTCGCCATAAAATAAAAGGCCCAGTGCGAACAGAGAAAGACCGCCTGCAATTTTACCTACCATTTCTATTGGTGCGCTAAGCAGATGCGGCAATTGCACGCCAGCCAGGCTCAGTAACACGCCAGAGATGGGGATCCAGACAATCGGGTTTTTTATCGCTTTGATAAGATTTTGCAGAACAAGCTGAACCGGGTGGATATCGTCGAGGCTATTTTCACCCTTTTTATCCCCCATACGAATCAGGATAATCGTAAGCGGTATCATAAATACGCTGGTGATTAAGTTCCCTATCAGTACACCTAAAAAGCCTTCTGGCCCGATTAATACGGCCAACACCGGGGCACCAAAATACGCCATATCAGGGAAAGCACAGACCAGCGACTGAACCGCACTGGTCTTGATATCATGGCGGAAAACGAACCGTGAGATGAGCAGCGTGATGAACCAGGTGCCCATCAAACCAATCATCAGAACCGCCATAAATGAAAAGTTCTGTATTTTTTCAGGGTCAGTATTTAATGCGCCGATAAAAAGATGAAACGGCAGAGCAAAACGGATAACAACCGTAGCTAAAACTGAGGCATCCTCGCGGCGAGTGTAGCCTAACTTCCCACTTAACCATCCGAGTAACATGATAAATACCAATGGGAACAGAGATTGTAATAGTAGTGATGGCATGGAATCTCCAGAGTGCATAATGAAACAAGTAGGGCACAATCTATTTGTCCGGGTAATTTAACGATCCCCTTTTGATAGTAGGGTGATTGAAATCACACTTGCTCTTGTTTAAATACTTTCATGGCAGCTACTTTACTTACAAATATAAATGTCGCATTGTGCTTGCCCTACTACCGCCCTCATTCAGTAACTTTACTTACAAAAATAAGAATTAAATTATTTAAATAGAACATTCCACCAGCATCACAAAACCATCAAAATAAAAATATCAAGGGCTATTTAATTACCATACCGTATGTTAGTTTCTCAGCGAAATCGTTGCATAGTGATTTAATTGTTACGTCACTTTTATTTTTTATTACTCTATTATTTTGCCCTCCCCTACTTTATTTATTAATATAAAATCAGGTAACAAAAATGGAAAATAACCCACTAAATCATCCCATTGAAAAGCCCGCCTCAGGTGGGCAACCGCTGCGACTTCTGGGTAATATGGAAGTCGGCTCCGTACCAATATTGTTGTTCGTTGTTATTGCCACCATTGTTGCCGTTTCAGGTGCCTCCGGGTTGCTTCCCAAAAATATGATTGGCGGCCTGGCTATTATCATGACCCTGGGTTTTTCATTTGCAAAAATAGGTCGCATGATCCCCGTTCTTAAAGACATTGGCGGCCCGGCAATATTGTGTCTGATGGTGCCTTCCGTGTTGGTCTATTACGGTCTGTTTGAAGAACAAACAATGGCTACCGTGCACCTGCTGATGAAAGAAGCGAACCTGCTTTATTTTGTTATTGCGTGTTTAGTGGTGGGTAGCATTTTAGGTATGAACCGGACGATCCTCATCCAGGGCATGATCCGCATGTTTGTGCCACTTGTCGTGGGAACCGGTACGGCGGTGTTAACCGGTCTGCTGGTCGGTTCAATGTTCGGCTACAGCATCTACCATACATTCTTCTTTATCATCGTACCTATTATCGGTGGGGGCATTGGTGAAGGGATTCTGCCACTTTCACTCGCCTATTCCGCAATACTGGGGCAAACCCCGGATGTGTATGTCGCGCAACTGGCGCCTGCCGCAGTGGTAGGTAATATCTTCGCGATTATTTGCGCAGGTGTTCTGGCCCGTATTGGCAGCCGTCGCCCGTCGCTAACCGGTAATGGGATGTTGATCCGCAGCCGCGAAGACAACAGTTTGTTTGCGCAGACTCAGGGCTCTCAGCAAACTGATTTTCACCTGATGGGGGCCGGGTTATTGATGATTTGCGCCTTTTTCATCGTCGGCGGCTTGTTTGAGAAACTGGTACACATTCCAGGGCCGGTGTTGATGATCCTGGCAGCTGTCTTCTGTAAATATGCAAAATTGATCCCGTCAGCGATGGAGATGGGTGCACATAGCTGCTACAAATTTGTCTCGGCAGCGTTAGTTTGGCCGTTGATGATTGGGCTTGGAATGCTGTATGTGCCGCTGGAAAGCGTCGTCTCTGTCTTTTCCGTAGGCTATGTCGTGGTGTGCGGTTCGGTGGTCATCACCATGTCATTGAGCGGCTTTTTCATTGCCTCTCGCCTGAATATGTACCCGATTGAAGCGGCCATCGTTACGTGCTGTCACAGTGGTTTGGGCGGTACAGGTGATGTGGCGATATTGTCGGCATCAAATCGTATGTCGCTGATGCCTTTCGCGCAAATTGCGACCCGTATTGGCGGGGCATCGACCGTCATCGCCGCAACATTGCTGCTGGGATGGATCATGTAATCCCCCCTTCTTGACCCTGCCCATCAGGCATAAAAAAACGGTGAAGGCATCAACATGCTTTCACCGTTTTATCATCCATGACTCGGCATTTTTAGCTGATGTCACGACGCTTTTTGGACAGACCGACGCTTAGCTTCCTCAAGGGAAATCCGCAGGTGTTCACTGTTTTCAGCCAGCACATCCCGCGCATTCCAGACGTCCAGCCCGGTCAACAACATCAGAATCGCCGTTCGACAGTCATGATTGCAGCTTCCCAGCGTCTCCTTCGCTTGTGCGCGAGAACAGTGCGTCGCTTCCATCACAATGGCTATCTGCCGCTCCGCCCAACGGGTGCTGGATGCGTTAATATCGACCCGCAAATTGCCATAAACTCGGCCGGTGCGAATCGCCAACCCCGTCGAGAGCATCGTGAGGATCTGCCGCTGAGCCAGCCGCGCCTTGGGATTAGCAAATCCCACTACCACTTCCGGTCCGGTATCTGGTGCAATGACGATATCCGCCAGTTGTGCCACTTCACTCCCGGCATCCTGGGTGATAACCGCCACTGGCGCGTCAAGCGACCTCGCGTAACGGAGCGCACCCCATACCCATGGCGTTTTACCGCTGACCGACAGGCCAAGCAGCATATCATTTTGGTTAAAATGAATGGCCTGCAAGTCGTTGATACCACGGTCGTAATCGCCTGCGGCAGCCTCCAACTCCTGTAACATTGCTTCTGGGCCACCCGCAATCAACCCAATAAGCCCATGATGTGTATCAGGGGCAAACTCACATGCCACCTGCATCGCCGCGCGCCCTGAGGCACCTGCACCGACGATAACGACACGCCCACCCCGGCTGAAAGTCGCCACCGCATGATCGACTAAACGGGTGACCGTCGGTAAACAGGTGGCTATCGCATTAGTGATTTCGCGGTCGTCTTTAAGGATTGTTGCCAGCATATCCTCTGTTGTGAGTTTATCGATATTTTCCGTACCGCTATTACGTCGTCCCATCATTGAACCGGTTGGCTTACTGCTCATAAAAAACCTCCATTTAAAGCGTCCGCACATACTATAGGGATATTTATCTGCCAGTCCTGCGAGTAGGGTCACGCTTCCCCGCCTCTGAAGGCCGTTTTGCTTGATTTGCACGGCTTTAAGTACCCATCCCCATCTGCGATAATCTGCACTTCACCGTTACTCTTCTGGACCGACATGACCGTTTTATCACCCTCCCGTAAGCGCCCGATGAAACTCAGCACAACGGTGACGCTTATGATTTGCAGTGTGCTTGGCACTGTATTGTTGTTGGTGTTCTCTCTGTGGTTTTCACAAATCAGCAATGCGACACGTGACGGTCTGAAAGATACGGCATTGGCCGTCGCGCGAACGCTCGCCGATACACCGGAGGTCAAACGCGGTCTGACATTGCCACCCAGCTGCAATATCGTTCAACCTCTGGCGCTTGCTGCAATGAAGCGCAACCATTTGCTTTTCGCCGTCGTGACCGACATGAACGGGATTCGCCACTCGCATCCCAATAGCCAGCTCATTGGGCTGCATTACATCGGTAATGACATTAACCCCACGCTGAAAGGCAAAGAAAATGTCGCGATAAACAACGGCGCACTGGGGCCTGCATTGCGTGTCTATACGCCCGTCTATAATGACCAGCGCCAGCAGATTGGTGTCGTCGCCGTCGGTGTTCCACTGAGCAAAGTGGACGAACAACTCGCGCGTAGCCGCAGGAACGTCTTATTCACCGTTCTGTTCAGCGCACTGGTGTGTACGCTCGGCACACTGAGTCTGGTGCGCGTATTGAAACGTGCACTGCTGGGACATGAGCCCCATGATCTTTCAGCCAAGCTCAAGCAACGCCAGGCGATGCTGCATTCGTTAAAAGAAGGGGTAATGGCCGTGGATGAACACGGTCAGGTGACGCTGGTTAACCCGGCAGCCAGAAAAATGCTGCAATCCTCTCCCGACGATGAGGTTGATGAAGGGCCGCTGCTGGCAGAGCTTCAGGAAGTGTTAGAGCATGACAAACCCATTTATGACCGCGAGCTTACCTGCAACGGATTGCTGCTTATCAGCAATACCGTTCCCATTCATCATCAAGGAACCATCGTCGGTGCGATAAGTACGTTCCGCGACAAAACGGAAGTCAGTCAGTTACTTCAACGTCTTGATGGCATGGTGAATTATGTTGATGCCCTACGTACCACGTCTCATGAATTCATGAACAAACTGCACGTTATCCTCGGCCTGTTGAACATGAAGAGTTACGACAAGCTTGAAGAATACGTGCTGCAAACTGCCCATAATTACCAGACGGATATCGGCGCGATTCAGCATCAAATCAAAGCACCGGTCGTGGCGGGTTTTCTTCTGGGAAAAATACATCGCGCCAAAGAGCTGGGCTTCACCCTGACGCTGGCAGAAGAGAGCCTGGTGCCTGATAGCGTGAATGAGAAACAGGTAACGGCGCTGGTGACGGCGCTCGGTAATCTGATTGAAAATGCACTGGATGCGATGAGCGAACAGCCAGAAGGCGAAGTCACTGTGCTGCTGCATTACCAGAACGGTTGGCTAAGTGGCGAAGTGAGCGATGACGGCCCGGGGATTGCGCAGGCCAACATTGAGGCTGTCTTCGCGAAAGGTTTTTCAACTAAAGGTGAAAACCGTGGTGTCGGGCTGTTCCTTACCCGCCAACAATTAAACACATTGGGCGGCAGTATTTCTGTCGAATCTGAACCCGGAGTGTATACCCAATTTTTTGTTCATCTTCCCTGGGACAGTAATAGGATTCCAACATGATAAATGTATTAATTGTTGATGATGATGCCATGGTGGCCGAGCTTAACCGCATGTATGTGGCCAGAGTTCCCGGTTTCCGCTGCTGTGGCACAGCCTCAACGCTACCCCAGGCAAAAGAAATGCTCAGCGACCCTGCACTTGAGATCGATCTGGTGCTGCTGGATGTTTATATGCAACAGCACAGCGGGCTGGATCTCCTGCCGGTGATCCGTGCCACTGGCCGCGCCATCGATGTGATAATGATTACTTCCGCAGCCGATGCCACCACAGTGCAAACATCCCTGCGTTATGGCGTGGTGGACTACCTGATTAAACCGTTCCAGTTCCCTCGTTTTGAAGAGGCTCTGAACGCGTGGCGGGAGAAGCGCAAGCTGATGACCAACCAGCCGTACTATGAGCAGGTGGAAGTCGATCGCTTGCTGCATGGGGCGAGCCCGGAAAGCACCGACGACCGGCGCTTGCCAAAAGGGCTGACGGCACAAACCTTACGCACGATTTGTCAGTGGATTGATAACCATCCGGGCTCAGAGTTTTCCACCGATGAGCTTGCGGCAGCCGTCACTATCTCCCGCGTATCTTGCCGCAAATATCTGATTTGGCTGGCACAAATTAACATTCTTTATACCAGCATTCATTATGGTGCCACTGGCCGCCCGGTGTACCGCTATCGACTGGTTGCCGAACAGTACAACTTGCTTAAGCAGTACAGCCAGTAAGACGGTAGCTGTCGTCAAGTAACGAAAAGCGGAAATTACGCTGCGAAGAGAGGATAACGTCGCGATTTTTGGTCACAAAAATCGCCTCGATATCCTCATGATGGCGTAGTGCCGCACAGCCTTTCACCACGCCCAGGCCGTAAATCAGCGTTGTCCAGATATCACCATCAAGAGAGTTGGCGGAAATAATCGTCACGCTGTCCAGTTCGTTATCCAGCGGATAACCGCTGCGCGGGTCGAGGATATGATGCCAGCGCTTGCCATCCTGCTCGAAGTAACGCTCGTAAACGCCGGAGGTGACGACCGACTGGCTTGCGACCTCAATACTGCCAATAAGCGCATCGCCCGGCGCAAACGGTTTTTTTAATCCAACAGACCAGTTCCCCAACGTATGCACATTGCCGCCGAGGTTAATCAGCGCATCACTCACCCCCTGCTGGCGAAGAGAGTCACGAACTCTGTCTGCAATGTAGCCTTTGGCAATCGCGCCGAGGTCTATCTCCATCCCTGCCTGCGCAAGAAAAACGCTGCAAGTCTCATCATCCAGAATCACATCCTGCGGGCGCGTCAGCGGTAGGCGCTCAGCAATTTCCGCGGCTGACGGCACGCGGTGCCCCTGAAAGCCAATACGCCACAACTTCACCAGCGGGCCAATCGCCAGATTGAACGCGCTATCCTGCGCCATACTGGCGGCCTTCGCGCATTTAATCAGTGCATAAACTGGACGGCTGACCGTGACTGGATGTAGCCCGGCGGCATGGTTGATGCTCATCACCTGAGATTGCGCACGGTTAACCGTGAGTAAATCTTCATAACGCTTAATCAGTTGAAAGATGCGGGAGGCGAGCGCTTCATCGTGGGAATAGAGTTTGAGAAGAATGGGCGAGCCCATCAGTTCGGCGCAATAACTATAGAGACGTTCGTCGGTGGGCATAATTGTGGCTCCTCTGCTGTAGCCCCGGCTGGCAACGTGCCGCCGGGGTGTTGCCGGGTTCGCGTGACGCTAACCCGGTCTACAATCGCTGAGTATCAGGCTCTGGCGCGTTTCGCCGCTTGCCCCCCAGCCAGGGTGCCGAAAATAATAAGATCCGCAACCGCGTTCCCCCCGATACGGTTAGCACCGTGGATGCCGCCAACCACTTCCCCTGCTGCATAGGCACCAGGAATGGTTTGATTACCCGCATTCAACACTTCTGTTTTGGCATTTATCGTCACGCCGCCCATCGTATGATGAACCCCTGGCGCAATACGAATGGCGTGGAATGGCCCTTCGTTTACTGGCGCACGTAACGCGGTCGTGCGGCCAAAGTCGTCATCACACTGCTTTTCCACAAAACCGTTGTAGCGCTCAAGCGTGGCGAGGAAAGCGTGATAATCCATTCCCAGCTTCTCCGCCAGTTCCCGTGGCGAGCTCGCACTCGTCACCAGACCTTTGGCGATGTATTCATCTGAGGCTTTGTTTTTCGCCCGCACATGTTCGTCAAAGACGATGTAAGCAAAGTGTTCCGGCAACGCAATGATCGATGCCGAGACTTTATCGCGGGTTTCCATTTCGTTGAAGAACCGCTGCCCTTGCTGGCTCACAAGAATAGCGCCGCCGCCGCGAATCGATTCGGAAATCAGATACGAGGTTTGCTGTTCTACGGTTGGGTGGATTTGAATTTCGCCCATATCCACGGTGCCTGCGCCGATTCGTTCTAACAGTGCGATACCGCCGCCGGTGGCTCCTTTGTGGTTGGTGGTGACAAAACCGGTCAGGTCAGGGCGGTATTTCACGACCATTTCGCTGTTGGCGCTGAAGCCGCCGGTGGCAACCACCACACTTTTCGCCTGCACCACAATGCGTTCTTGCTCATCAGTCAGCAAGCGCACACCGCTCACTACACCGTTATTGGTCAGGATCTCGTCCACCGACGTATCCAGCATCACATCAATGCCGCGTCGGGTGATATTGCGCACCAGCCCGCTAATCAGATAGCCACCAACCGCCGATCCGTCACGTGGACGGTGGGTGCGGTCGATGCTCATACCGCCCGTGGTGGTGATATCGTTAAGCATGATGCCGCGATGCGCCAACCATTCGATGGCTTCCGGTGCATTTTCAACAAAACAATGCAGCAGTTCTGGATTGTTTTTGTTTTTCCCGCCGTTCAGAGTTTCCTGGTAGAACTTTTCTTTGCTGTCATGAATGCCTTTCACGCGCTGGAAGCGAGTTTCTGCGGCATTCATCCCGGCTGACGCTTTGATGGTGTTACCGCCGAGGGTCGGCATTTTTTCAACAATAAGGACGCTCGCCCCATCATCGTGAGCCTGAATCGCTGCCGCCAGACCCGCGCCGCCGCTGCCGACGACGATCACATCGTAGCTTTTCGGTGAGTTGTCATCACCGCCTTCTTCCGCGACTCGCGCTTTGCTCGATTTCAGCATCGCTTTCGATACCGCTTTTTTCACCGCTTCGCTCTGGCTGGTCGCGCCAGAAATCGCATCGACATGCGGCGTGTTGGCAGACAAAATGCGCTCACGGATCTCTTCAAAGCTGGTGGTAAATGCCACGCTTTGTTCCGGGCTTGAGGCCAGTTCGATGTTGGCAATGCGATCGTTTTCGAGACTCACATTGATAACCAGTTCATTCACGTCGTCCTGCACGGTTTCGACGAACACGCCCGGTTTAAATTTGGCATCGCCCATGCTCATGTCCCGGATCATCGCTTCCACCAGCGAGAAACGCCACAACGGCTCGGGAATATGCAGCGCTTCACGCTGGGTGCTGTCGATGAACAGCTCCAGCTCTTCGCCACGGGCAATGCGTGCCGTCCAGTCTGGATACGCGATACAAGCGCGGCCCACAGCGATCAGATCGTAGCCATGTTCCAACCCTTGTTCTGCATCTGCCGCATTCACCACGCCGCCGACGCCCATCACCGGCACTTGCGCCAGCGTCTCAGAACGCATCGCACAGTATTTTTCAATTAACGGAGTCGGGTCAGTGGTATCAACAATCGACGGGCGCAGCGATGCACCAACGGAGAAGTGCAAATAATCCACACCGCGAGCGGCCAGTTTTTCTAGCAGATACAGGGTGTCATCAAAGCGAATACCGGGAATTTCCAGCTCTTCGGGTGAAAAGCGATAACCGATAATAAAAGCGTCGTCGGCATACTGGCGCGCCATTTTGTGGGTGATTTCCAGGATTGCCAGCGGGAATTTCGCGCGATTGTCACGGCTGCCGCCCCATTCATCATCGCGTTGGTTAGAGTTAGGTGAATAGAATTGTTGGATCAGATAGGTATTGGCACCATGAATTTCCACGCCGTCGAAACCGGCCTGAATGGCTCGGCGTACGCCTTCACCAAATTTAGCTATCATGCCTTCGACTTCATCACCCGTCAGGGCGCGTGGAACAACAGCGCCTTCACGCGGTGCCGCCAGGGCACTCGGTGCAACAGGCGTCCGTCCGCCAATCAACTGCGGGTCCACCATCCGGCCGCCATGGTAAATCTGTAAAATCGCTTTGGACCCTTCAGCCTTGATGGCTTCTGCAATTTTTGCCAGACCGGCTATTTTTTCATTGTTATCAATGCCGATAGCGCCAGGAAACGCCAGGCCGAGATCGTCGATAAAACAACATTCAACGATGACCCCACCAATGCTGCCTGCCCGAACGCGATAATACTCCACCAGTTCGCTGCTTACCGTGCCGTCATAATAACCTGTACAGGTTGTCATCGGTGCCATTAATAAGCGGTTTTTCAGCTCAATTCCATTGGGTAGGGTAAATGGATGCAAGATACGATCGTTACTGGTCATATTGAAACTCCAGATTTTAAATATTGAAATTCAGAATAGGGTGACGGAAATATTTTTAGTTATGTTTTTTCTTTCCTTTTGTCATAGCATTAATATAACTCTTTTTTTAGTTACCAAATTAATTACGTTAGTTAAAAAACTATTTAATACCACCAATAACAACAATACCTCTTCTGTATTATTACTTTTAAAGAACACCACTATGAAAAGTAAATTATTGATAACAATTTAGATACTTTTTCCAAAGGAAAATCCATGTAATTAGCGCAATTAATTTAATTAATATCAGCGAGTTACATGAACCAACATAAAATAACTCATCACTTAGAAGCAGCATCACTTAACATTTAGAGCCATTTTAAAAAGAATAGGTCATTCACCACATCGAATAACTATTAATAAATAAAAAGTCGTCACCGCCTGTTTTTCTTGATCTCAATCAATTGCAATGCAGTATGAAGGTGCAATATATAAATAATACCAATTTTTATTTAACGCACATTTTATTGCGATAAATTGCCATGTCAGGAATAAATCAATTTAGTCATTTATAATTAAAGAAAGTTTTTAAACTAAAAAAACCAGACTGATTATTCCCTGATATCAACGTATTTTTAACTACTTGAAGATACTCAAAATGAAAGATAAACAGACAGCGATACCGCCAGCCGGCGCAGCCAGTCCGAAAGCGGGGAATAAAAAACGCCTGCTGATGATGGCGCTCCCGATAATTGTGGCCGTACTTTTACTTTTCGTTCCGGTACCAGAAGGGTTGCCTCCCTACGCCTGGCACTACTTCGCTATCTTTGTCGGGGTGATTGTCGGTTTGATCTTTGAACCCTTACCTGGCGCGGTTATCGGTATCACTGGCGTGGTCGTCATCGCCTTGTTCAGCCAATGGCTTCTATTTAGCCCTGAGCAACTGGCTGATCCGAAATTCAAGCTGGCCGGGCAATCCTTTAAATGGGCAGTGAGCGGCTTCGGCAACTCCACGGTCTGGCTGATATTCGGCGCCTTTATGTTTGCTGCGGGCTACGATAAAACCCAGTTTGGCCGTCGCCTGGCGCTGATTCTGGTGAAATATCTCGGGCGTCGCAGCCTGACACTGGGCTACGCCATTGCCTTTGCCGACCTGTTATTAGCCCCTTTCACACCGTCCAATACCGCACGTAGCGGCGGGACTATCTACCCGATTATCGCTAACCTGCCACCGCTGTATGGTTCAAAACCCAACGATCCAAGCGCGCGCCGGATAGGCTCCTATTTGATGTGGGTCGCCATTACCGCCGCCTGTATCACAAGCTCTATGTTCCTCTCGGCGCTGGCCCCGAACCTGCTGGCGCTGGCGTTGGTGAAAAGTATTGTCGGCATCACTATCTCCTGGGGCACCTGGTTCATCGCCTTCCTGCCGCTGGGTATTCTGCTGCTGCTGACCATGCCATTGCTCGCTTACTGGTTTTACCCACCAGAGGTGAAGATAAACAATGAAGTCCCGCTGTGGGCTAATCGTGAACTGGAAAAGCTGGGCAAGCTGTCGCGCAATGAAATTCTGTTGCTGGTGTTTGTTTGCTCCGCGCTGATGATGTGGATTTTCGCTGCTGACTGGATTGAGCCAGCCATGGCCGCGCTGCTGATTATCGTGCTGATGCTGTGGACAGGCGTTTTGTCGTGGACTGATATTACGGGCAATAAAGCGGCATGGAACACATTCGCCTGGTTTGCCACGCTGGTCGCCCTTGCCGATGGCCTCTCAACCACAGGTTTCATCGCCTGGCTCGGTAAAGAAGGCGGTGAATTAATGCAGGGTATTTCACCAGGTGTCGCAACCGTTGTGCTGCTGCTGGCGTTTTATCTGCTGCACTACCTTTTTGCCAGTACGACCGCGCATACCACCGCGCTTTTGCCCGCAATGCTGACCATTGCCGCGACAATCCCAGGGATGAATATGAATGTCTTCGTCCTGCTGATGGTCACTTCACTAGGTGTAATGGGCATCATCACACCTTACGGCACAGGTCCGAGCCCGATTTATTACGGCAGTGGTTATCTGCCAACCAAAGATTACTGGCGCCTTGGCAGCATTTTTGGGGCCATTTTCCTCGCCGCCCTTTTACTGATTGGTTATCCCTGGATGTCCATGATGTTCTGATTCATAACCGTCGGAGTCATTCTCCGGCGGTTTTTATCTTTATGGAGTAAGTGAGCTATGTCGAATAAACCGTTTGTCTATCAGGATCCCTTCCCGCTGGCGTCAGATGAAACCGAATACTATCTGCTCAGCCGTGAATATGTCTCCACCAGCGAGTTTGGCGGCCAGGAAGTATTGAAAATCGAACCCGAGGCGCTAACGCTGCTGGCACAGCAGGCGTTCCACGACGCAGCCTTTATGCTGCGGACTTCTCACCAGAAGCAAGTGGCCTCCATCCTCCTCGACCCACAGGCCAGCGATAACGACAAATACGTGGCACTTCAGTTCCTGCGCAATTCCGAAATTGCCGCTAAGGGGATTTTGCCGACCTGCCAGGATACGGGCACCGCGATCATCATGGGCAAAAAAGGCCACCGCGTATGGACCGATGGCGGTGATGAAGCGGCGCTGGCGCGCGGTGTCTACAACACCTATACCGAAGATAACCTGCGCTATTCGCAGAACGTCGCGCTGGATATGTATAAAGAGGTGAATACCGGCACCAACTTGCCTGCGCAAATCGATCTCTACAGTGTGGATGGCGACGAGTACAAATTCCTGTGCATGGCAAAAGGTGGCGGTTCCGCCAACAAAACCTATCTGTATCAGGAAACGAAAGCGCTCATCACTCCGGCGAAGTTGAAAAACTATCTGGTTGAGAAGATGCGTTCCCTCGGCACTGCGGCTTGCCCGCCTTACCACATCGCATTTGTTATTGGCGGGACGTCGGCGGAAGCCACGCTGAAAACCGTTAAGCTGGCTTCCACGCGTTACTACGATGGCCTGCCAACCGAAGGCAACGAACACGGCCAGGCTTTCCGCGACGTGGAACTGGAGCAACAATTGTTGCAAGAAGCCCAGAATCTCGGGCTGGGTGCCCAGTTCGGCGGCAAATACTTTGCTCACGATATTCGGGTCATCAGACTGCCGCGCCATGGTGCATCCTGCCCGGTTGGCATGGGCGTATCCTGTTCTGCCGACCGTAACATCAAAGCGAAAATCAACCGCGACGGTATCTGGATTGAGAAACTGGAAAGCAATCCTGGGCAGTATATTCCGCAAGAACTGCGCCAGCAGGGCGAAGGTCAGGTGGTTCGCATTAACCTGAACCAACCGATGAAAGAGATTCTGGCCAGCCTGTCAGCGCATCCTGTCTCGACTCGCCTTGCCCTCAGCGGAACCATCATCGTGGCGCGTGATATTGCCCACGCGAAGCTCAAAGAACTGTTAGATAACGGTGAAGCACTGCCGCAGTACGTAAAAGATCACCCGATCTACTACGCGGGCCCGGCTAAAACGCCAGACGGTTACGCTTCCGGTTCGTTAGGCCCGACAACGGCTGGCCGCATGGACTCTTATGTGGATCTGCTGCAATCGCACGGCGCGAGCATGCTCATGCTTGCAAAGGGTAACCGTAGCCAGCAGGTGACGGATGCCTGCCACAAACACGGCGGTTTTTACCTGGGCAGCATCGGTGGCCCGGCCGCAGTATTAGCGCAGCAAAGTATTAAGAGCCTGGAATGTGTGGCGTACCCGGAACTGGGGATGGAAGCTATCTGGAAAATTGAAGTGGAAGATTTCCCTGCGTTTATCCTGGTCGATGACAAAGGTAACGACTTCTACCAGCAGATCCTGTCAACACCGTGTGGCGGATGTCAGTCACGCGGCTAATCTACGCGACAAACTCAATCGCCTTCTTCGTGAAGGCGATTGAGTTATCTTAGGGATTATCCGCCGAGATAGGCGCTACGCACCGCTTCGTTAGCCAGCAACGCATCACCCGTATCTTCCAGAACGACGTGGCCGTTCTCCAGCACATAGCCTCGGTCAGCAAGCTTCAGCGCCTGGTTGGCGTTCTGCTCGACGAGGAAGATAGTCATGCCTTCACTACGCAGTTGTTCGATGGTATCGAAAATCTGCTGAATGATGATGGGCGCAAGACCCAGCGACGGCTCGTCCAGCAACAACAAGCGCGGTTGGCTCATCAACGCACGGCCAATTGCCAGCATCTGCTGCTCGCCACCTGACATGGTGCCCGCACGCTGGATACGGCGTTCAAGCAGGCGTGGGAACAGTTCGTAAACGCGTTTGATGCGTTCATGATACTGGTCACGCTCAGCAAAGAAACCGCCCATCGCGAGGTTCTCTTCCACCGTCATACGCGAAAACACACGACGCCCCTCCGGCACAATAGCCACCGCTTCACGCATGATGCGGGCTGTGTGCCAGTCGGTGATGTCTTTTCCATCAAAGGTGATTTTGCCGCTGGACGCGCGCGGGTCACCGCACAACGTGCCGAGCAGCGTGGTTTTACCCGCGCCATTCGCGCCAATCAGGGTAACAATTTCACCCTGTTTGATATGTAAACTGACTTCGTGAAGCGCCTGAATTTTTCCGTAATGGGCGCTCACCTGGTCAAATGACAACATGATATTTTCCATCTTTGTCTCGCCCATTCTTATGCTTCGCCCAAATAGGCGCGGATGACGTCAGGGTTATTACGGATTTGTTCCGGTGTGCCGTTCGCAAGCGGCGTCCCCTGGTTTACCACGTAAATCCTGTCAGAAATGCCCATCACCAGTTTCATGTCATGCTCAATTAACAGCACGGTGGTGTTGTGGTGGTTACGTAACTCCATAATCAGCTCATCGAGTTCGTGCGTTTCTTTCGGGTTAAGACCTGCGGCGGGTTCATCAAGCATCAGGATTTCTGGCTGCGTCACCATACAGCGCGCAATCTCGAGACGGCGCTGATCGCCATACGCAAGGTTGCTTGCCTGGCGGTTAGCCTGCTCAAGCAGACCAATACGCTCAAGCCAGGTCGCGGCACGGTCCAGCGCTTCGCTTTGTGAACGACGGAAAGCAGGGGTTTTCAGCAAACCTGAGAACACGCCGGTTTTCAGCTGCTGATGTTGAGCCACCAGCAAGTTTTCAATCACAGTCATTTC
This sequence comes from Buttiauxella sp. A111, assembly GCF_014189855.1. GTDB lineage: Bacteria > Pseudomonadota > Gammaproteobacteria > Enterobacterales > Enterobacteriaceae > Buttiauxella > Buttiauxella selenatireducens. The sequence continues at coordinate 189,822 of NZ_BJFN01000005.1, read as the reverse complement.
GCGGAACAGGCGGACGTGCTGGAAAGTACGCACCACGCCCATTCGCGCAATTTGCTGGCCCGGAAGCCCTTCAAGATGCTGGTCACGCAGCATGATGGTGCCGCCTGATGGCTTATAAAAACCGGTCAGACAGTTGAATACTGTCGTTTTACCGGCACCATTAGGGCCAATTAACGACACAATTTCTTGAGGATGCAGTTCCAGAGAAACATTGTTTACAGCGAGCAGACCGCCGAAACGCATCATCAGGCCGTTTACGGATAACAATGGCTGACTCATGCCTGCTCTCCTTTGACTTGTTCCACTTGTTCTTTCTTCAGCTTCAACTGCGGACGTGTCATTGGCAGCAAACCTTGCGGACGCCAGATCATCATCAGCACCATCAGGCCACCGAGCACCAACATGCTGTATTCGTTCAGATCACGCATCAGCTCACGCGATACCACCAGCAGAATAGCGGCGAGAATAACGGCAAACTGCGAGCCCATGCCGCCCAGCACCACAATCGCCAACACAAAGGCAGACTCGGCAAAGGTGAACGATTCCGGGCTGACAAAGCCCTGGCGTGCAGCAAACAGCGTACCGGCAAAACCGGCAAACGCGGCGCTGATGGTAAATGCAGTCAGCTTGATACGCGTTGGGTTCAGACCCAGTGAACGGCAAGCGATTTCATCTTCACGCAACGCTTCCCACGCACGACCCAGCGGCATACGCAGCAGGCGGTTAATCACAAACAGCGACAACACGACCAGCAAAAGCGCGACGAGGTACAGGAAGATAATGCGGTCACCGGGGTTATAGGCAACGTTGAAGAAGTTGCTGAAGGTATCCCACCCACCTTCACGCGCGCTGCGGCTGAACTCCAGTCCAAACAGCGTTGGCTTTGGAATCTGGCTGATACCGTTCGGCCCGCCGGTAATTTCGGTGTTATTGAGCAACAGAATACGGACGATTTCACCGAAACCGAGCGTCACAATCGCCAGATAGTCACCGCGTAAACGCAGTACCGGGAAGCCCAGCAGGAAACCTGCCGCCGCAGACACCAGACCGGCCAGCGGTAAACATGTCCAGAATCCCAGCCCGTAATAATGGTTGAGCAACGCGAAGGTGTACGCGCCGATGGCGTAGAAGCCACCGTAGCCCAGCACCAGTAAACCCGACAAACCGACTACAACGTTCAGACCGAGGCCGAGAATAATGTAGATCATCGTAAGCGTTGCGATATCTACCGTGCCGCGTGAAACCACGAATGGCCACGCCACAGCCAGTACCAACAGCGCCAGCAGGAACAGTTTCTGTTTGGGTGTTGAGCCGTCTAACGCAGGCAGCACAAACTTCGGCCCAGAAACTTTTTTCATGCCTTTCTGGAATGCAGGACGCAACAACTGGAAGACAAAGACAATCGCCGTACCAATCAGAACCCATTCCCAGCGCACAGACTCAGCGCTGTTGACCACAAGCTTAGTGCCGTCCAGGCTCAGTTGTACGCCCATAAAGACGCCAGCCAGAACGAAGAAGATAGCCGCCGAAAGGAGTGCTAAAACAACATGCATCGGTTTCATACTTTTTCGACCTCCGGACGGCCCAGGATACCGGTAGGCATCACCAGCAGGACGACAATCAGCAGCGCAAAGGAAACCACATCTTTATATTCAGTGCTCAGATACGCAGAGGTCAGCGCTTCCGCAACACCTAAGATCAGGCCGCCAATCATCGCACCTGGAATACTGCCGATACCGCCAAGTACCGCTGCGGTGAAGGCTTTCATACCGGCCATAAATCCGATATACGGGTTAATGACGCCGTAGAACTGGCCGAGCAGCACACCAGCCACAGCCGCCATTGCCGCACCAATCACAAAGGTCAGAGAGATAACGCGGTCAGTGTTAATACCGAGCAGACTCGCCATTTTCAAATCTTCCGCACACGCACGGCAAGCACGGCCCATACGCGAATAACGGATGAAAAGTGTCAGCGCTAACATGGCAAGGAATGTCACGATCCAAATCACCAACTGCATGGTGGTAATGGTTGCGGTGAAGCTTTCGCTGGCACCGACAACCCACTGGCCGTTAAACAGGCTTGGCAGTGCGATGTCACGCGAACCTTCAGTGAGGCTGACGTAGTTTTGCAGGAAGATGGACATACCGATGGCGGAGATCAGTGCAATCAGACGCTTAGAATTACGCACGGGTTTATACGCGACGCGCTCGATGCTCCAGCCGTAAGCACTGGCGATAACAATTGCACCAATGAAACCGGCCCCGACCAGCATCCAGCCCACATCAATGCCCATCATCATCAACGCTGCAATGATCATAAACGAGACGTAGCTGCCGATCATGTAGACCTCGCCGTGGGCGAAGTTGATCATGCCAATGATGCCGTAAACCATGGTGTAACCGATGGCTATCAGCGCGTAGGTGCTGCCCAGCGTGACGCCGTTAAACATCTGCTGAAGGAAGTAGAGGAACTGCTCAGACATACAATAACCTTTCTAATGCCTTCCGGGTTTTGCGCCCGGAAGGTGGGATGACTGAAGTGTCGTAGCCTTACTTCGTCGGTGAAGACGAACCGTCGGCATGCCACTGGAAGACACCAAATTCAAATCCCTTTAGATCGCCTTTCTCATCCCAGTTCAGCGGCCCAATGACGGTTTTCGCACCGTTAGCTTTTAAATCTTTGATTAAATCTGCAGGTTCTTCACTTCCCGTACGCTCAAGGGCTGTCGCCAGAGATTGCACCGCTGCGTAAGTGATCCACACGTACGGGCCGCTTGGATCTTTCTTCTCAGCTTTCAGCTCATCCACGATAGCTTTGTTGCTTGGGTCCTGGTCATAGCGTTTTGGCATGGTGACTAACATGCCTTCGCCTGCAGCACCTGCGATGTTGGACAAGGATGCGTTACCCACACCTTCTGGCCCCATAAACTGGGTTTTCAGGCCAACCGCACGCGCCTGGCGCAGGATCTGGCCCATTTCCGGGTAGTAACCGCCGTAGTAGACGAAGTCGATATTTTCTTTCTGCAGGCGCGCAACCAGCGTGGAGAAGTCTTTATCGCCCGCGGTGATACCGTCGAAGAAGACGATGTTCGCGCCGCCTTTTTTCAGGCCGTCTTGTACAGAACGCGCCAGACCTTCACCGTATTGCTGCTTGTCATGAATGATAGCGATGCGCTGTGGCTTAACGGTTTCAAGAATGTATTTAGACGCCGTTGGGCCCTGGGATGAATCCAGGCCAGCGGTACGCATAATCATTTTGTAGCCGCGGCTTGTCAGCTCTGGGTTAGTTGCCCCAGGCGTGATCATCAGGATGCCTTCGTCTTCATAAATATCAGACGCAGGCTGAGTTGAAGAGGAGCAAAGGTGGCCGATAACATAACGCACACCGTCGTTTACGATTTTGTTAGCAACCGCAACGGCTTGTTTTGGATCGCAAGCATCGTCGTATTCAACTGCAACAAGCTTGTCGCCTTTGATGCCGCCCTTGGCGTTGATGTCTTTGATCGCCTGGCGCGCACCGTTGAACTCCATATCGCCCCACTGCGCAACCGGCCCTGACATTGCACCAACAACGGCAACTTTAATGTCTGCCGCCGTTGCCGCGTGAGACACCGCCAAAGCAACAAACCCGGCGAGTAATGTCTTCGCGTTTACCTTCATTCTTTGAATCCCCATTTCTCGTGATTTTGTGGTTTTATTATGGTTAAAAAGCATGCTGTGCATTTTTTAACCTTTAACCATTTTTATGAGCGCCGTTAAGGGCTTAGCGTTAAAATTTACAATATTTAAGGCTAAACTCTCTATTTTTCAGGCTATTAAGCAAAGATATTATTCTGTATTTACTCATAGTTAAACAAAAAAAAGCAGCATTTTCAGCATAAAATAGCGACACAAAGAGCGGAATAAAACACTAGGTTTTAGGGTTTTATACTGACCATTTTTCAATCCACCACTTATCAAACTGGTATATGTTTGACGCAAAAATTAATCGTCTGGTATATGGCTGATAAAAGATAAAGCGTCTGACGCAAATAAATTGGTTACACTCGGGGTTTTCCCGCTTTTTGGTTAGCTCGCTTATGAAACTCACCATCATTCGTCTGTTTGAGTGTAGTGCTCAAGATGAGATCGATCTTGCAAAGATCTGGCCGGAATATTCCAGCGCTTCTCTTACCCTCAGTGATACTCACCGTATTTACGCTGCAAAATTTAACGACAGGTTGCTGGGCGCGGTTCGCGTCACACTGGCTGATTCTGAAGGCGCTTTAGATTCGCTGCGGGTGCGGGAAATTACGCGCCGCCGTGGCGTTGGACAATATTTAGTGGAAGAGGTGATTCGCAATAATCCTGACATCACCCGATGGTGGATGAGCGACGTCGGTGTGGAAGACCGCGGCGTTATGACGGCGTTTATGCAGGTGTTAGGATTTAAAGCTCAGGCGGGTGGTTGGGAGAAGTAGCCCTCACCCCGGCCCTCTCCCCCAGGAGAGGGAGAAAACACTCGATCAGTTCTCTCTCCCCAGTGGGGGAACCGGACCATCCCCTCTCCCACGAAGGAGAAAGAGAAAACCCGACCATCCCCTCTCCCACTGAGGAGAAAGAGGAAACCGGACCATCCCCTCTCCCTGAGGGAGAGGGTTAGGGTGAGGGGGAAAATTACTTAGCGTCGGTCGCTGTACCGTTCGCATGCCAGGTAAACACGCCGAATTCAAAGCCTTTCAGATCGCCTTTCTCATCCCAGCTCAATGGCCCCATTACGGTTTCAACCGAGCTGCCTTTCAGGTATTTAGCGATTTCAGCAGGATCTTCTGACTTGTTCAGACCCGCTGCCAGCGATTGCAGTGCCGCATAAGTCGTCCACACGAAAGCACCACTTGGATCTTGTTTCTTCGCTTTAATCGCATCTACAACAGGTTTGTTCGCAGGAACCTGGTCGTAGTTCTTCGGTTTGGTGACTAACATGCCTTCAGCAGATTCGCCGGCAATGTTAGACAAAGAAACGTTCGCCACACCTTCTGGCCCCATGAACTGGGTTTTCAGGCCAGCCGCGCGAGACTGACGCAGGATCTGACCCATTTCTGGGTGGTAACCACCGTAATACACGAAATCGATGTTCTCTTTCTTCAGACGCGCAACCAGCGTGGAGAAGTCTTTTTCACCTGCGGTAATCCCGTCAAAGAACACCACATTCGCGCCGCCTTTTTTCAGGTTGTCCTGAACAGACCGAGCCAGACCTTCGCCGTACTGTTGTTTGTCATGAATGACCGCGATGTTTTTCGGTTTTACATGCTCAAGAATGTATTTTGCGGCCGTTGGGCCCTGATCAGAGTCCAGACCGGTGGTACGCATTGTCAGTTTATAACCACGCGCGGTCAGCTCCGGAGCCGTTGCCGCAGGCGTAATCATCAGAATACCTTCGTCTTCGTAAATATCAGACGCAGGCTGAGTGGAAGAGGAGCACAGGTGGCCGATGACATATTTGATACCATCGTTTACCACTTTGTTGGCGACGGCTACCGCTTGTTTCGGGTCACAAGCATCGTCGTATTTGGTGATAACCAGTTTGTCGCCTTTGATACCGCCTTTGGCATTAATATCAGCAACCGCTTGTTCTGCACCGGTAAATTCCTGGTCGCCATATTGTGCAACCGGGCCAGACATCGCCCCAACTACCGCAACTTTAATGTCCTTAGCAAATGCCGCGTTGCTCATCGCAAGCGCAATACAACCAGCCAATAATGCTTTGCCCTTCATGTTCATCCTGAGAATCCCCATTCTTGTTGTGATTGGTATTTGTTGTGTTGTTTTGGCACTGTTTTATTTTTGAGGTGGAGATAACCGCGCAGGCCTTCGCCGCACTCCGTGCTAAAAACATACCCGAATTTGCGGCTTTTGGAATAACAATTTTTTCACAAGGTGAACAGGAAAGTGACAGGCATAAAAAAACCGCCCCTGAAGGCGGTTTTTTTGTCTAACTGAAGAACTTACGCTTCGATAGCCATGCGCAGTTTTTTCATGGCGTTCTTTTCAAGCTGGCGTACACGCTCAGCGGAGACGCCGTAGCGGTCGGCGAGTTCTTGCAGCGTGCTTTTGTTGTCTTCATCAAGCCAACGTGCACGGATAATATCCTGACTACGCTCATCCAGGCCCATCATCGCATCGCTGAGTTTATCAGCCGCGTGTGATTCCCAGTTGTCGTCTTCGATGCCATCGGCAAAGTTAGAAGACTTATCCTGCAAGAATAGCACTGGAGCCATTGGCGCGCTGTCTGAGTCGTCGTCATTGCCCATGTCAAACGTCATGTCCTGCGCCGCCATGCGAGATTCCATCTCACGGACATCTTTGCTGGAAACACCCAGCTCGTTGGCGACCATTTCAACTTCATCTTGGTTGAACCAACCCAGACGTTGTTTTGTTTTACGCAGGTTAAAGAACAACTTACGTTGTGCTTTTGTGGTTGCCACTTTCACAATACGCCAGTTACGCAGAACGTATTCGTGAATTTCAGCTTTGATCCAGTGCACGGCAAACGACACCAGACGGACACCCACTTCAGGGTTAAAGCGACGTACAGCCTTCATCAGGCCGATGTTACCTTCCTGAATCAAGTCAGCCTGCGGTAAGCCATAGCCCGAATAATTACGAGCGATATGAACAACAAAGCGCAGGTGAGACAGGATCAGCCTTTTCGCTGCTTCCAGATCGCCCTGGTAATGCAGCTTTTCAGCCAGCTCCTTCTCTTCCTCAGCCGTTAACATCGGCCAGGAGTTAGCGGCCCGGATATAAGATTCCAGGTTACCAACAGGGGCTAGAGCTAAATTTTGCATTTCTTTGGTCATTCAAACCCTCTCTTAGAGACTAACGTACAGGTTGCTACACCGTGCTGCACCTGACTCCACGTCAAGCGCCAAACCGTACCACTCACAGTAAACTCAGACAGTGATGCTATCCACAAGTTCACTGTAAAGCTGTGCATGTATTACACACAAAATGTGACAGAGCTATGAAACTGGGCAGGAGAAACACAAACCGAGGTGGGAGCGTATCCCCTGCTGACGGGTACTTCGTAGCAGGGGACAAGTATACCAAAAAAATTTTACTCTGGGGTAAAACGACGTAAATGTTGCACAGTTGCGATCCAGGCTGCCAACCAGCCGCTCATGGATGAAACCAGCAACAGCAGAAGACATTCGTCGAATCCTAAGCCTGTGAGATCAAACTTAGTGCCAAACACTTGTGCGACTTCAGTCACCGCAGAGGACAAACGTAATACCAAAATTTCGGACAGGATAAGCGACAGGAACGCGCCGCTAAACCCTAACAGCGCACCGCCATACAGGAACGGACGCAAGATAAATCCATCAGTGGCACCAATCAGTTTTTGCACGTTGATGGTATCGCGACGAGCAAAGATGCTCAGGCGCACGCTGTTACCAATCACCAAAAACACCGCCGCAACCATCAGAACACCAATCATTGCAGCCACGCGGCCCACAAGACCTGTCAGCGAGGCAAGACGGGCGAACCAACTGTCATCCATACGGACTTCATCGACACCGTTTATCCGCGCCACGCGATCGCGCAAAGTATTCAGATGGTCGGTAGTCTGGAAATCAAGTTTTGGATTCACCACAGCGACAGCAGGCAGCGGGTTTTCTTCCAGCATATCCAGCGCGCCACCAAAGCCCGACCAGTTGCGGAACTCGCCAAGCGCTTCGTCACGCGAGAGATAATTAACTTTATCGACGCCCTCTTCCGCCTGAATCGCGCCCACAACTTGCTGCGCGGCATTGTCATCAAGCGCTTTATCGAGATAAACCGTGATTTGTGGGGAAGGATAATACTGCGTGGCGGCCTGATTGACGTTCTTGTAAACGATGTAGCACACGCTAGGTAACGTCAGGGAGATGGCAATAACCATGACCGTCAGGAAAGTGGCTAATGGCTTGCTGCGCAAATCCTGCAAAGCACCCTGCCAGGCATAGCGGAACTGCTCATTCACGCCGCCCTTAAGAGATTTGCTTTTCGACTGAGGACCTTTGCCGCGTTTTTTCACCGAACGGCCTAAATCCCCTAACTTATTCAGCGAGTTGATTTTATCCAGCTTGTTGCTGAAGCGCTTTATGTGATTGAGCGCGCTGCGTTTATTCACCTGCCAGGCCTCCATGCAAATGGCCGTCACTTAGGGTCAACATGCGATAGTTACGGCGAGAAATCAGCCCCATATCGTGCGTCGCCATCAGAACCGTCACCCCAACGCGGTTAAATTCCTCGAACAGACGTAAAATCCCTTCCGAGAGCGCGTCATCAAGGTTACCGGTTGGTTCATCCGCCAGCAGTACCGCAGGCTTATTCACCACAGCACGTGCAATACCCACGCGCTGTTGTTCACCACCCGAGAGTTGGATTGGGAAATTCTTCGCTTTATCGAGCAGGCCGACTTTATCCAGTGCCGCGCTGACGCGGCGGCGAATATCTTCGCCGCTAGCACCCGCGATAATCAGCGGGATAGCTACGTTGTCGTACACAGTTCTGTCCATCAACAAATGGTGATCCTGGAAGATCATACCAATCTGGCGACGAAGGAACGGCACTTCGCGGCTCTTGAGGCGGCTAATGTCATGACCGCCAAAAGAGATCTTGCCGGCACTTGGCCGCTCAATACCGCAGATAAGCTTGAGCAGGGTACTTTTCCCAGCTCCTGAGTGACCGGTCAGAAAAGCCATCTCGCCTGGTTGCATATGGAAAGTCACTCCCTGCAACGCTTGCCTCCCGCCGAGATAGGCCTTACTAACGTGTTCAAAGCGAATCATGGTTAATCCTCTCGGGCAAAAAGTGCCTCAATAAAATCGCCCGCATTAAACGGACGCAAGTCCTCAATACGCTCGCCGACGCCAATGTAGCGAATCGGAATACCAAACTGATCGGCAACGGAGAAAATCACGCCGCCTTTGGCTGTACCATCCAGTTTGGTTAGCGTAATGCCTGTCAATCCAACGGCTTCATGGAACAATTTAGCCTGGCTAATCGCGTTCTGACCCGTGCTGGCATCGAGAGTGAGCATAACCTCATGCGGTGCGTCTACGTCCAGTTTTTTCATGACACGGACGATTTTCTTCAGCTCTTCCATCAGGTGCGCTTTGTTCTGCAAGCGCCCGGCGGTATCCGCCAAAAGAACATCAACGTTGCGCGCTTTCGCCGCCTGAATCGCATCGAAAATCACAGACGCGGAGTCGGCACCCGTGTGTTGAGCGACCACCGGAATGTTATTGCGCTGGCCCCAAACCTGGAGCTGCTCAACCGCTGCGGCACGGAACGTATCGCCCGCAGCCAGCATGACAGATTTGCCTTCTTGCTGGAACTGACGCGCCAGTTTGCCGATGGTCGTGGTTTTACCCACCCCGTTGACGCCCACCATTAAGATAACAAACGGGGTTTTGCCTTCAACCTTCAGCGGCTCATCGACTTTCGCCAGAATTTCGCCCATTTCTTCTTTCAGCAGGCCGTATAACGCTTCGGCGTCACGCAGCTCTTTGCGGCTCGCACCTTCTGTCAGATTGGCGATGATTTTGCGCGTTGTTTCGACACCGACATCGGCGATAAGCAACTGCTCTTCGAGCTCTTCAAACAGATCATCATCGATTTTCTTGCCGCGGAATAGACTGATAAATCCGGAACCGAGGTTCTGTTTGGTCTTTATTAAGCTGCGTTTGAGGCGCGCAAAAAAACCTTCTTTGGTGGGTTTCTCTTGTTCTTGTTGGAGCTCTTCTTCAGCCTGAATTTCTTCGGCTTCTTCTGGTTCCAGCTCGACCGGCAGGTCTTCAGCGGCAACGGCGGCAACAGGAATCGCTTCAATCAGCTCTTCTTCGACAACAACGTCTTCTACCGCAAGAATGGCAACTTCTTCAGGTTCAACAAACGTTTCAACCTCAGTTTCAACCTCAGTTTCAACCACCACAGGTTCGTGTTCTGGCTGCCACTCTTCTGCCTGCTGTTCCTGCACAATCTCAGGTGTGAGATCTTCCTGAACCGGTAATTCTTCATGCTCAACAGCAACTTGCGCCGTGACTTCTGGCTCAGGCTCTGGGGTGATTTCTGGCTCAGCCACCTGCACTTCGCTTTCAGCGAGTTTTTCAGTGACGTCGACGATCTCTTCTGCGAAGGCTTCTGGTTCTTCGTGCTTATCAAGCACAACGGGTTCAACATCAGTCAGCGTTTCTGGCTGAATTTCAGGTTGAACCTCAGTTTGGATTTCTGGCTTTGCTTCTTCTGGCTGTGCAGTTTCTTCGGTCGCTTGCGGTTGTTCAGGCTCAGTAACCTGCTCAACAGCTTCTTCTACAACCGATTGTTCTTCAGCTACTTTTTGTTCTGGTTCTTGTTCAGAAGCCTGCTCTTTCTGGCCAAAGCCTAGCCATGAAAAAAAGCCACGTTTTTTCTCTTTCGCCATTTGCGAACACACTCCTCGCTGTTAATTCATGGCACAGGCCCGATTGAGCTTGCCACGGGCACTGAAAATAATTATCAATGAATGCATTAGTCTATCACTTTCCCCGCTTTACACACACCGTTACACTAGACGGCAAGAAATTGCATCGCAGTGAGTCTCATGAAAAAACCGCAAACTACTGGCGCAGGCCAGATCCGTATAATTGGTGGCCAATGGCGCGGCCGTAAACTGCCCGTCCCTGACAGCCCAGGCCTGCGTCCAACGACGGACAGGGTGCGTGAAACTCTGTTTAACTGGCTGGCACCCATGATGGTTGACGCCACTGTGCTGGATTGTTTTGCCGGAAGCGGTGCGCTGGGGCTTGAAGCCTTATCGCGTTACGCTACCCGCGCCACGCTGCTGGAGATGGACCGCCATGTTTCACAACAGCTGCAAAAAAATCTCGCCACGCTAAAAGCGGCCAATGGAAAAGTGGTGAACACCAATACGCTCAATTTCCTGGCGCAGCCTGGCGAACCGCACACCATCGTGTTTGTTGATCCGCCATTCCGTAAAGGGTTACTGGACGAGACATTAGCGCTGTTAGAGAGCAATGGCTGGCTGGCGGATGAAGCACTGATTTATGTTGAAAGCGAAGTTGAAAACGGCATGCCCGCGGTACCAGCAAGCTGGTCGCTGCATCGTGAAAAAGTCGCAGGACAGGTCGCTTACCGTTTATTTAGTCGTGAAATTTAAGGAGCGACGACATGCTAATTAATATAGGCCGCTTGCTGATGCTGGGCGTCTGGGGATTTTTGTTATTGAATATTTTCCATCCGTTCCCGCGGCCGCTGAATATCTTTGTTAACGTCGCGCTGGTCTTCACCGTGTTGATGCACGGGATGCAATTGGCGTTGTTGAAATCGACCCAACCGAAAGACGCCCCGCCGCTGAGTCGTGCTCAACAAATTAAGATTTTCATCTTTGGTGTATTTGAATTGTTGGTGTGGCAGAAAAAACTCCGTCAGGGCAAATAAACTTAGAGCGGTGTCAGTGCCAACAGGCGTTATTGTTGCAGCCAGTTTGGACACGGACAGCGCGGAGGAACCGGAGCGTACACGTAGTACGTGAGGATTCCGAGCACTGCCCAGGTCAAAAATGGCAAATAAAATAGCCTGTTATTACTCGGGGATGAAACCAACAAAGCGCGTCCCCTTGTACTGTAAGGTTCCTTTGTCACCTACACTCACCGAGTGGTATTGCCCTGCCGTTACTCGCATTTTCAGCTCCAGGCCTCCGCTTTGTGGGCGAAACCAGATCTCATAGCGCATCGTATCTTCAACCGGAGTCACCTGGCGTTGCCGTGAGCGTCTTTCATTGGTCGGCGTTTCACGTTTTGTCGTGACCTGGACGTTTCTTTGCATCACGGGGGCCGCATCATTTTCCGCATTCTGGCGGCGCTGCTGCACAAAGCGAAACGATGCTGCAACGACGATGATCGCCACGACGGCAATGAAGAAAAGTGGCATTTTACTCATGGATTTATCTCGATTTGTCAGGCACTTTTAAGAATACCCTGCACGCTGTGGCGTTGTCATCCACCGACGCTGGCTACTAGACTGACAGTAGAGTCGTGCTTTGAGTACGATAAATTTAAAAAGGACTCGCCATGCTTTGGTCTTTTATCGCTGTATTCTTTTCCGGATGGCTATATGTAGACGCCTCCTATCGTGGTCCAACCTGGCAACGCTGGGTCTTTAAACCCGTCACCCTTTTGCTTTTGCTGCTGCTGGCCTGGCAAGCTCCGATGTTTAACGCGACGGGATATTTAATTGTTGCCGGCCTTCTGGCAACACTACTGGGCGACGCGCTAACGTTGCTGCCAACTCAGCGCATGCTGTACGCAATCGGGGCATTTTTCCTCTCACACCTGCTGTATACCCTCTATTTTGCCAGCCAGATGACCTTTAGTTTGTTCTGGCCTTTGCCGCTGGTTTTGTTAATTGTCGGGGCATTATTGGTGGCGGTCATTTGGACGCGTCTCGACACGTTCCGCTGGCCGATTTTGACGTTTATCGGTATGACGCTAGTGATGGTGTGGCTCGCGGGTGAGCTGTATTTCTACTTGCCAACACGCCCAAGCTTCTCGGCCTTTGTCGGCGCGACACTGCTGCTGTTGGGTAATATTGTTTGGTTAGGTAGCCATTATCGCCACCGCTTTACCGGTGACAGCGCCATCGCTGCTGCCTGTTACTTTGCGGGCCACTTTATGATTGTCCGCGCGTTATATATCTGATTACGTTTATCAGATGAGGGAAGTGACACCCACCAAAACTTCCCTCTTGACTCTGGAGTCAACTCCAGAGAGTAACATGGGTAATGAGAACATTATCATTACCCAGGAGGGCACATGCTCAACTCCCCAAAACCACCGCAATTTGCTAAGGCAAAATTAAGTCCATTACCTGCGCAAACGTCCTCCTGCTGTAACAATGACGCCTGCACTGCAGAACCAGAAATTGAAACCGTCCCTGATACCGGCGAGCGCTATAGCTGGCTGGTTGATGGTATGGATTGCGCCGCCTGTGCCCGCAAAGTTGAAAATGCGGTAAAACAATTGGCTGATGTCCAGCGCGTCCAGGTGCTTTTCGCCACGCAAAAACTCATGGTTACTGCCGGGAGTGATATTCGCCCGCAAGTTGAAAAAGCCGTTAAAGCCGCTGGCTACAACCTGAGAAACAGCACCGCCCCTGCCCCGAAAACATCCAGCCTGAAGGAAAACTTACCGCTCATTTTGCTGATAGTCATGATGGCGCTGAGCTGGGGTCTTGAGCAATTTAACCATCCATTTGGCAACATGGCGTTTATCGCCACCACGCTGGTTGGCCTGTGGCCGATAGCCCGCCAGGCGGTGCGCCTGATGCGCAGCGGTAACTGGTTTGCCATCGAAACCTTAATGAGCGTCGCGGCCATTGGCGCACTGTTCATCGGCGCGACGGCAGAAGCAGCGATGGTACTGTTGCTGTTCTTAATTGGCGAACGTCTGGAATCTTACGCCGCCAGCCGCGCACGCCGTGGCGTGAGCGCATTAATGGCGCTAAAACCCGAAATCGCCACCCGTATTCGCAACGGTGAACGAGAAACTGTCGCTCTTGGCGATTTACGCCCGGGCGACGTTATCGAAGTGGCTGCCGGTGGGCGTTTGCCTGCAGATGGTCGACTGTTATCACCCTTTGCCAGTTTTGATGAAAGCGCACTAACCGGAGAGTCCATTCCGGTCGAACGCCAACAAGATGAAAAAGTGCCTGCGGGTAGCACCAGTGTCGACAGGCTGGTGCAGCTAGAAGTTATTTCCGAACCAGGCGACAGCGCAATTGACCGCATCCTGCGTTTAATTGAAGAAGCGGATGAGCGCCGTGCGCCGATAGAGCGCTTTATCGACCGTTTCAGTCGGATATACACACCCATCATTATGGGGATTGCGCTACTCGCAGCGGTTATTCCTCCACTGTTTTTCGGGCAGAGCTGGGATGAGTGGATTTACAAAGGGTTGGCGTTGTTACTGATTGGTTGCCCATGTGCGCTGGTGATCTCTACCCCGGCGGCGATTACCTCCGGACTTGCAGCCGCCGCTCGACGCGGTGCATTAATCAAAGGCGGGGCGGCACTCGAACGACTGGGTAAAATTCAGCATATTGCTTTCGATAAAACCGGCACGTTGACCGCAGGTAAACCGCAGGTCACAACCATTAAAGTGCAGGGTGAACTGAGCGAAAACGCGCTATTGGCCCTCGCAGCTGCCGTAGAACTGGGCTCCTCACACCCGTTAGCGCAAGCCATTGTGCGTGAAGCACAAAGCCGCGAGCTGACATTGCCGACCGCCAGCGCACACAGGGCGTTAGCAGGGATCGGGGTCGAAGCAACAATTAACGGCGAAACGCTGTTACTGAGCGCGCCGGGTAAACTCGCGGAAAACGTTCTCGACGCCACGTGGCACCAGCGCATTACCCAGCTTGAGGCTGAAGGTCAAACGGTCATTACCGTGGTGCAGCAAAATCGCTTACTCGGCGTAATTGCACTACGCGATACCCTGCGCCGCGACGCCAAACAGGCAGTCGCTGACCTGCAAAAAATCGGGGTTCAGAGCGTGATGTTAACCGGCGATAACCCGCGAGCGGCGGCGGCAATCGCGCAAGAATTGGGGATGGATTACCGCGCCAGTCTGCTGCCAGCCGATAAAGTCAGCGCAGTCAATGAACTCAACGCCCGTTCATCGCTTGCGATGGTGGGTGATGGCATCAACGATGCACCAGCCATGAAAGCAGCAACCATCGGTATCGCCATGGGTAGCGGCACGGATGTCGCACTCGAAACCGCAGATGCGGCCCTTACGCACAACCGTCTGACCGAACTGGCCAGAATGATTAATCTGGCCCGGGCAACGCATAATAATATTCGCCAGAACATCACTATCGCGTTAGGGCTGAAAGGGATTTTCCTGATCACCACATTGCTGGGCATTACGGGGTTATGGCTTGCCGTGTTGGCCGATTCTGGTGCGACGGCGCTGGTTACAGCGAATGCGCTGCGCCTGCTGCGTAAGAAGTCATAAAAAAAAGCCGGGTGACGTGACACGCTCACCCGACCTTAGCTATGAAGGAATTAATTCATTCCTAACGCATGTGGCAGCCACAACGAAACTGCCGGGATGTAGGTCACCAACCCCAGCACCACCAGTAATATGCCGTAAAACGGCAGCATAGCGCGTACCACCACTTCGATTTTCTGTTTACTCACGGCGCTGGCAACAAAGAGCACCGACCCCACGGGCGGTGTGATCAACCCAATGCCAAGGTTCACCATCATTATCATGCCGAAATGAACCGGGTCGATACCCAACGAATTGGTCACTGGCAATAATACGGGTGTGAGGATCAGGATAATCGGTGCCATATCCATCAACGTGCCAATCAGCAGCAACATGATGTTGATATACATCAGAATCACATACTTATTGTCAGACAGCGACGTGAAGAAGTCCGTGATACGCGAAGGCAACTGCATGTAAGTCATGACTGCGCCGAACGCCGAGGCAAAACCAATCAGAATCATTACGATAGAAACGGTTTTTACCGTGCGGAACATCAGCTTTGGCAATTCGCTCCACTTGTAGTCACGATAGATAAACATGGTCACGAAAAACGCCCAAACGCAGGCCACTGCCGCCGACTCTGTCGCGGTAAAGACCCCAGACAGAATCCCACCGAGAATAATGACGACTGTCATCAACCCCCACAGTGCGTCGAACAAAATTTTCACGGCTTGTTTAAAGGGGATGCGTTCGCCTTTCGGGTAACCACGTTTATGGGCAAAGCCCAGGCACATCACCATCAGGCAAAAACCAAGCAACAATCCCGGCAACACTCCGGCGATAAACAGCGTGGCAATAGACACCGTGCCTCCTGCCGCCAGTGAGTAAATCACCGAGTTGTGACTGGGCGGGATCAAAATCGCCTGCACCGATCCACTGGCCGTTACGGCCGCTGCATATTCGCGCGGATAACCCTTTTTCTCCATTTCTGGGATCATCACGCTACCGATGGAAGCGGTATCCGCCACCGACGATCCTGAAATCGCCCCGAAGAACGTGGAGGCAACGATATTCACCAACGACAACCCTCCGCGAATAAACCCCACGAAGATATAAGCAAAGTTGACCAGGCGACGGGCAATACCCCCTTCTGCCATTATCGCCCCAGCCAGAATGAAGAACGGGATCGCCAGCAGGGTAAATTTGTTTACCCCGCTGGTGATTTGAATCATGATCGCTTCCAGCGGCAAATCTATCCATAACGCACCCACAATGGCGCTTAGCCCAACGGCAAAGGCTACAGGCATTCCCACCGCAAGTAGTACCGCAAGTGTTGCTAATAAAATAAATGCGTCCATGTTATCCCCTGGTTTTAACCGTGATTACCCAGCAACACGATTGGGCGGTTCTCTTGAGTGCCAAACAGCAAGCGCTCGACAACAAACAGAATCAGTACAATTGCGCCTACGGGCAGCGGAAGGTAGGTTTGGCCAGAAGTGAGGAGTGGGAATTCTGCAACAGGTTGCTCCCACAAATCGGCGCACAGGTAGAAGCTGTAATAGAAAATGACCAACGAAATGATCAGCATCAGCACATCGACAATGCGCGCACAAACCGTCTGCCATGAGAGCGGCAAGCGGTCTGTCAGCATATTCACGGCAATGTGCGAACCCGCGCGATAACTCACCGCCGCGCCGATAAACGTGAAGGTCACCATGCAGATTATCGCCACCGGTTCCGGCCAGGACTCACCACGGTTCAGGACATAGCGCGAGAAAATCCCAATCGGAATAATAATGGTCATGACAAGCAGAGACAGTCCGGCAACAATCATCGCCAGCAAATAAACTTTATCCATCAAATCTGAGTAGCGTTGGGACATAAGATGCCCTCCACGAAAGCGTTAGCGACAAAAGTTATTGAACATCGGCGATGGCTTTCATCAGATCCTGATGCTTATCACCGTATTCCTTACGAACCGGCTCTGTCGCTTTTACAAACCATGCTTTATCGATTTCGTGGAACTGAACCCCACCCGCTTTCATTTTTTCCAGTGCCTGTTTGTTGTAGGCATTCCACAGTTCACGCTGTTCCATTTGCGTTTCACGCGCCAGTTTGAGGATTTTTTGCTGCTGATCAGGCGTTAATTTGTCCCACTTCACTTTGGAATAAAGCAGCATTTCAGGGGTGATAAAGTGACCGCTCAGAGTGTAGTTTTTGGCAACGGGCATGTAGTTGTGGGCAATAAATGTTGGCGGGTTGTTTTCTGCGCCATCGATAACACCAGTTTGCATCCCGCTATACACTTCACTCACGCCCATAGCCACTGAGTTCGCCCCCATGTCTTTGAGTGTTGCCAGTGCGACAGGGCTGCCCTGGACGCGGATTTTCATACCTTTAAGATCTTCCGGTTTCACAACAGGATTTTTAGTAATCAGGTTACGTGTGCCGGAGTCCATCCAGCCAAGGAACACCAGCCGGGATTTCGGGTTATTCGTCAGCTTGTCGCCAATTTGTTGACCCAGGTCGCCATCGATCACTTTATGCATATGATCTTCATCGCGGAACACATACGGGAGGGTAAAGACTTCAACATCCGGAAGAATGGCAGCAACGGGAGCCATCGACACACGGATCATATCAATCGCCCCCATCTGCGCTTGCTCAATCAACTGTTTTTCATCCCCAAGCACACCGCTAGGGAAAACTTTGATCTCCATGTCCCCATTGGTTTCTTGCTTAAGTTTTTCACCCATATGCTGAACCGCGACCACATTTGGATAACCTTCTGGATGGACGTCGGCAGCTTTTATCACTTGTGCCAACACAGAGGGTGCAAACAGAACTGACGCGGTAGACAAACATAAACCAGCAAAAGCAGGCAGAAAGGTCTTCTTCATTGTGTCGCTCCAGCAGAGGTAGAATTTTAAGGGAAGAAATAAAACAATGTTTTAATTAATCGATTAAAAATTAGACTACGTGGAGAAAAGCATGGGTGAAGCGCTTCACAAAAAGTGACAAAAAATGAAATTGAGGTTCAGCGGAGATGCAAAGAGGGTTCAGAAGCCCAAAGCGGGGAGCAAAGGGCTATCGCGCAGCTACTGGCCTTTACGCAGCAGATATTGGTAAGGCAATGATTCTACTTGTTTAGCAAGCAGCTCATGCTCCATGAAAATGCAAAAGCCGGGGATATCACGCGTCGTTGCGGGGTCGTCGGCAATGACCAGCAAAGTTTCACCAGCCTGCATATTGCGGACAGTTTTGCGAACCATCATTACAGGTTCCGGGCAGCGCAGGCCCATGGCATCTAGCGTGTGGTCAGGATTGGCGAACAAATCGGTCATGAGCGGTCTCACATTTAACAAACCGCGATAGTTTACCCCCGGCAAATAATCGCGCAAGTGACGTGAACGATTGCGCTAAAATTAACCGTTGCAAAGCGGGGTTAAAGCAGTATCATCCCCGGCTTCCAGCGTTTCCGCTGGGGAAAAATTTCGACTGGGTTCCCTCACCCCATTACACTAAAAAGGCTACAAAATGATGCAGTTCAACTCTATTCAGCGCACTAAAGCGCTGTTCTGGCTATCGCTATTCCATTTGCTGGTGATCACTTCCAGTAACTATCTGGTGCAATTACCGGTTTCGGTATTGGGTTTCCATACCACCTGGGGCGCGTTTAGTTTTCCTTTTATCTTCCTCGCGACTGACCTGACGGTACGTATCTTTGGCGCACCTTTGGCACGACGGATTATTTTCGCCGTGATGCTGCCTGCACTTATCATTTCCTACGGTATTTCTGCGCTCTTTTATATGGGCACCTGGCAAGGGTTTGAAGCGTTAACGCACTTCAACCTGTTTGTCGCCCGTATCGCTGTCGCCAGCTTTATGGCTTATGCGCTTGGGCAGATTCTGGATGTACACGTGTTTAACCGCCTGCGTCAGAGCCGCTACTGGTGGCTTGCACCAACGGCATCTACATTTTTAGGCAACATAAGCGACACGCTGTCCTTCTTCTTCATCGCCTTCTGGCGCAGCCCGGACGTGTTTATGGCACAGCATTGGGTCGAAATCGCTATCGTTGATTACTGCTTTAAAGTATTAATCAGTATCGTATTCTTCCTGCCGATGTATGGTGTATTGTTGAATATGTTGTTGAAACGGCTCGCAGAAAAATCTGAAAATTCGGCGTTGCAACCGGGTTGACCGTGGTTGAATTATCTTGTGATAAGATGCTGAGATAGGCCGCAAAGGCTGGCTAACGTAAAGGAAGAAGTCATGGGTAACCTGGTAAAATATGTCGGTATCGGCCTGCTGGTATTGGGCCTGGCCGCTTGCGATAACAACGACAGCAAAACGGCAACGACGAATGAAGCGGCAGCAGCAGCTAGCGGCCAGCCGGTGAATCTGTTGGATGGGAAAATCAGCTTTACACTTCCTGCCGAGATGACCGACCAGAGCGGTAAACTGGGCACTCAGGCAAATAACATGCACGTCTATTCTGATGCATCCGGTCAGAAAGCAGTGATTGTGATTATTGGCGATAACACACCAGATGATCTGGCTGCGCTGACAAAACGCCTTGAAGATCAGCAGCGTGCCCGTGATCCACAGTTGCAAGTCGTGACCAACAAATCCATCGAGATCAAAGGCCACACCCTGCAACAGTTAGACAGCATTATTTCAGCAAAAGGCCAGACCGCTTACTCATCCGTTATTCTGGGTAAGGTCGATAACCAGCTGTTAACCATGCAGATCACGCTGCCTGCTGATAATCAGCAACTGGCGCAGACTGCCGCTGAAAACATCATTAATACCATCACCATCAAGTAATTATTGTTTGGACGATGACATGGCCTCCGGTTGCTCAATCGGGGGCCGTTTTTTTAGCTTCCACGCCATAAGCAATGCGATAAAGACCAGTGCCGCAGCAGCCAGATAAATCATCGACACCCCCGCGTAAGCCATCATAAATCCAGCCAGTGGCCCGGTAATCCCCAGCGATAAATCCATAAACACGGTGTAAGTTGCCAGCGCACTGCCCTGATTTTGTTGCGGAACCCTTTTTACTGCCACCACACCCAGCGCCGGGAACACTAGCGAGAAGCCCGCCCCGGTCAGAAATGTACCTGTTTTTGCCATCCATGGATCGACAGCAAAACCGACCAGCAGTAACCCGATTATCTCGACCGAGAAACAAATCATCGCCACATTCAGACCGCCGAACCGATTAATTCCGTTTGGGAAAAGTAAGCGAGTCCCCACAAACGCGCAGCTAAACAGGGTGAGCGCGAAGGCCGCACCATTCCATCCTTTGGCCTCATAAAACAGCGTGATAAAGGTTGCGATAACGCCAAAACCTGCCGATGCCAGCGCTAATGCCATACCGTATGGCCAGACGCGCCCGAGCACCGCACGAAACGGCAGCGGCTTGCTTTTGCTGGCTTTAACCGCAGGACGAGGAAGTGCCAGCAGCACCGCCACCAGCGCGACCGTCATAACCATTCCGGCTAGCAACTCAAGCCCGCCAAAATGGTAGATCAGCACTCCCAGCGGCGCGCCCATCGCCATCGCACCGTAAGTGACAATGCCATTCCAGGAGATCACTCGCCCAATATGCAGCGACCCCACCACGCCGACGCCCCAAAGCGTTGAACCTGTGCCTGCAAAACTTTGCCCTATCCCCAGAATCACGCGCCCAAGACAGAGCAACACCAGGCTCACGAGCGGCCATGCGCTGCCAAATGCCGCCAGCATGTAGCTCGCGCCACTCAGGAAACAGCCGCACAAGCCGAAGATGACGATTTTTTTCGGGCCCAGAATATCCGCGTAACGCCCGGCATGTGGGCGGCTCAGCAAAGTGGCGAAATACTGAAGACTTATCACCAACCCGGCCCAAAACGCGCTGTATCCCATCACGTCGTGAACGTAACCGGGTAGCACCGCGAGCGGCAGGCCAATCGTCATGTAGCTGGCAAAATTGAACATCACTACAGAGACAATCTGCAGATTAAGACGGAAACTGCTTACTGCGGGGGCGGGCGTGAGGTCAGGCATGATCATTCACTTTAAAAACAGCGTTCCCCAGTATACCCACTTCAGGTTTCACATTTCAGCCACAGACTTTCAGACTCGCCCTGCGCGTGAGAAATAAACGAGGCGCTACACTAAAAGGATCTCTCGCATACAGGATCTCTCCATGCCCTCTCCAGAACCCGATAAAACTGGGCTACACATTCTGCTAAAACTGGCCGCACTGGTGATTATTTTCGCCGGGATTCATGCGGCGGCAGACATCATCGTCCAGCTCTTGCTGGCACTTTTCTTCGCCATTGTGCTTAACCCGCTGGTCACCTGGTTTATTCGTCGGGGAGTGAACAGGCCATTGGCAATATCCATTGTCGTATTTGCAATGTTAGTTGTACTGACGATGCTGGTTGGCGTGCTGGCTGCATCGATGAGCGAGTTCATCGACTTGTTGCCTAAATACAGCAAGATGCTGACGCAGAAGGTATCCGATCTCGAAAAGATGCTGCCATTTATGCATCTGAGATTATCGCCAGAGCGCATGTTACAGCGCATGGATTCAGAGAAAGTGATGTCTTATGCCACGACGCTGATGACCGGCCTTTCTGGCGCGATGGCCAGCATTCTGCTTCTGGTGATGACCGTCGTGTTCATGTTGTTCGAGGTGCGCCACGTTCCGTATAAACTGCGCTTCGCCCTGTCCAATCCGAAAATTCATATCGCCAGCTTGCACCGTGCACTCAAAGGAGTGACGCATTACCTGGCGCTAAAAACGCTCATTAGCCTGTGGACAGGCCTGATTATCTGGCTGGGGCTGGAGTTATTAGGCGTGCAATTTTCGCTGATGTGGGGCGTGCTGGGTTTCTTGCTGAATTACATCCCCAACATTGGTTCGGTGATTTCCGCGATACCGCCAATGGTTCAGGCATTTTTGTTTAACGGAACGTACGAAATGGTTCTGGTGGGCGCACTGTTCCTTGCAGTGCATATGGTGCTGGGGAATATTGTCGAGCCGCGCATGATGGGTCGCGGCCTCGGGATGTCGACCTTCGTGGTGTTCTTGTCGTTGCTGTTTTGGGGTTGGCTACTCGGCCCGGTTGGGATGTTACTTTCAGTCCCTCTCACCAGCGTGTGTAAAATTCTGATGGAAACCACACACGGCGGCAACAAGCTGGCGGTTTTACTTGGCCCTGGGCGTCCCAAAAGTCGATTGCCGGGATAGGCTCAATATTTGCCTGGTGGTAAGTTAAGGTTCATTCCGGGAAAAATAAAAAGGAGTTACAGACCCATGCCGCAAACACATTCGCCGATTATGCTCGCCCCCATCAAACAACCGGACATTTACCCGGGTATCCCAGGCGTTGTATTAAATGACCAGACGATTCAGGAACGCCTGCACAAAATTTTGCAGGGTATGGCGCGGCAAAATCTGGATGCGTTAATCGTCTACGCCGACAAAGAACATGGCGGGAATTTTGAATATCTGACGGGATTCATCCCGCGCTTTGAAGAAGGTTTACTGGTGCTGCATAAAAGCGGCGAAGCGGTTCTGGTTCTTGGCAATGAAAATCTCAAACTCGCACAGCACTCCAGAGTTCCGGCAAAAGTGGTACACGCGCCGTGGTTTTCACTGCCCAACCAGCCGATGGACACCACGTTTTCACTGAGTGAAGTGTTGCAACAAGCTGGGCTTCACCAGCAACAACGTGTCGGCATCGCAGGCTGGAAACTTTTCACCGGCGCCCACAGTAACAACACACCGATGTTTGATATTCCCACCTTTATTTTCCAGGCGATTCAGGCCGCACTTTCGTCTTCTTCATGCGAGCTTCTCAACGCCACGAGTCTGTTTATTTCGCCACGCGATGGTGCGCGTACTATTAATAACGCCAATGAAATCGCGCATTACGAATACGGTGCAAACCTGGCCTCGAGTGCGATGCTGACTGCACTGAATGCGGTTGAGTTGGGCAAAACGGAAAAAACCATTGCCGCGCTGCTGGCCGCCGAAGGCCAACCCAATAACGTCGTCACTATCGCCGCGACGGGGGATCGTTTTGAGAATGCCAATTTGTATCCCTCGGATAAACAGATCCAGAAAGGCGATAAATTTTCATTAACCGTCAGCTACAAGGGCGGTTTAACCAGCCGGGCTGCGTATGTCGTCAACCACGCCGATGAACTACCGGCTGAGGTTCAGGACTATCTTGATGTGGTCGCCATTCCCTACTATCGCGCCGTTGTGAGCTGGCTTGAGCATATGCGCGTCGGTGTGAAAGGCCACGAAGTGTATGAACTGATTGAGGGTGTATTGCCAAAAGCCGAATACCACTGGCACCTGAACCCTGGCCATTTGGTCGCCGATGAAGAGTGGCTCTGTTCACCTGTTTATCCATCATCGGACATTCCTTTATCCAGCGGAATGCTGCTGCAAATCGACATCATCCCGTCGCGTAAGGGCTACGCGGGAGCGAGTATTGAAGATACCATTGCGCTTGCCGATGAGCCTCTGCGCCTGCAAATCGCCACGCAGTATCCAGAGCTTTGGCAGCGCATTCAAAACCGCCGGGCCTACATTCGGGATGTATTACATCTCCACCTTCACGACGATGTGTTGCCGTTATCCAACACGGTGGGATATTTACGGCCCTGGCTGCTCAACAAGGCCTCGGCTTTGGTCAGGTCTCTTTGATGTGTACCGAATTGTCGAGCCGCCTGATAGCAGGCACAAAACTTGCGG
The DNA here is from genome assembly GCF_014189855.1 of Buttiauxella sp. A111. Classification (GTDB taxonomy): domain Bacteria; phylum Pseudomonadota; class Gammaproteobacteria; order Enterobacterales; family Enterobacteriaceae; genus Buttiauxella; species Buttiauxella selenatireducens. The sequence continues at coordinate 166,039 of NZ_BJFN01000005.1, read as the reverse complement.
CAACCGTCGCAATCACGACAACAACGGCTGAGACTAATAAGACGCGGGTGTTTCCGTAGTGCATCGCCAGTGGGCCTGCGGCAAGCTCGCCAACAGGAATAGCCACGAAAGACCCCAACGCATCATAGGCATACACGCGCGCGAGTTTTTCCGGCGGGATATGGGTTTGCAGAGATTGCGCCCATACCACGCCGAACAACCCAAAACCTACGCCTGCGATTAAGAACGTGGCCATCAGAGCGGGCGTCGATGGAATGAGCGCCAAAACAGTAATCGGCCCTGCGCAAAACACCACCAGCATGGTGCCGATTAATAAATCGCGCCGGGGCCGCCAGCGAAGTGCAATAAACGAACCTGCGATAAGGCCAACGCTTTGTGCAGCGATGGCCATTCCCCAGCCCGCCCGGCCAAATGTGGAATCCGCCACGACCGGGCCGAGCACCATCATCACACCGCTAAATGCCGCATTAACGAGGGTAAATTGCACGACGATTGCCCAGACCCAAGTGCGCGAAATGAACTCCGCCCAACCCTCTTTTAAATCCTGAAAAATATTAGATTTTGATTCCAGTGGTTGCGCAAAGCTTGTGCGAATCATCAGGTATAGAGGTGCTGATGCGGCAAATCCTAAGGCATCCACTGCCAATCCCCAACCAGGCCCAGTCACGCTAGTGAGAACACCGCCCAGTGATGCACCAATCACCGTCCCGCCGTAAATACCCAACTGAATGAAGGCATTGGCTTCCCGTAGGCAGTGAACGGGCACAGTTTGTGGAACCATAGCTTGCGAAGCGGGCAGCGAGGTGCCCGCAGCCGCACCATTTATAGCGCCCAGCACCGCGAGCAGAATGATCGTGGCAGAGCCATCCAGCACTAAAAAAGCAACAATCGCCTGAGAGATTGCCGCGATAACGGATGAATAGAGGAGAACTTTGCTTCGGGAATAGCGATCGGCAAGCACTCCGCCAATCAGCAAAAAAGCCACGTTGAAAATAGAACGCGCTGCGATAACGATGCCCAAATCGGCGGCGGTGCCACCCATGTCGAGCACAGCAAAAGCCAGAGCAATGGGCGCAATACCATTTCCCAGCACCGTCAGCAGACGGGCAAAAAACAAATGACGAAACGGAGCATAGTGAAATGCCCGCCGGGATGCCGAGGGCGCCACATCCATATTCACAAAGTTATCTCCGTATTTATTGTCATTGGCCGTCCAGTGTGGAGTGAGAGCAAGCAACACCTCATATTATTTTATTTATCACCGAGTCTTTGATACAGAATTTTAATATTTATAAATAAAACTTACCGTGGATAAACTTAATATTTCTATACATAAATTCTGAACAAATATATTTCATTGTGAGCATGAGTATTTTTATCTGGATTACTGTTTATGCATCCAGTATTGTTTATCAAGATTTTGTCAGTATTAGCGAAATAAAAGAAATAACGCGGGATTGAAGTGCTCGAACACCTCAACCCCGCTCACCAAAACTAACTATCACGGAGTTAATCATGGCTGAGCAGGATTCTAAGTCAGAAGTTGTCACAACAGAAGTCCCTGAATTAAAAAACCGTCGTTATACGGTCGGTTACATTCGAGACTGGAAGACGCATTCCGCTTTTACATCCATTACGCTGAAAGGAAACTGGCTGGATGATGCGGGATTTAAAACCGGTACACCGCTTAAAGTGCGCGTAATGCCCGGTTGTCTGGTACTCACCGCCGAAGACCCCTTACCGCCACCTCCGGCAGAACCGGAGATCATGCAGACACTGCGTCAAGTCTGTAAGCTTTCAGGACGCAAGCAAAAGCAGATCCTGGAGTTTATAGGGGTGATCACGGCTAAAAATACAGCAGCCAGGAAGTGGAGTTGACGGACTGAGTGACAGATAAAGAAATCCCGGCAACCAGACCGGGGTTTATATAGTAAATTTTCGGCCACATTAAAAGAGATCAAAAATACCTCCACCGCATCAAAATTAAAGATGCGATGGAGTTTAAATTTAGATTTTTAAAGAGCGTAAAATAGTGTAATTCGGGATAAATTAATCGCTGATTAAATAGCATCGACGGTAAAACAACACACCCGCCTTCTATCTAAAATCAGAAGCGATAACCGACACCGATGTTAAAGCCATTAACTGCATGATCATTAGCACCATCATCCAGTTTTGAACCTTCATAACCCACATCAATAACAAAGTTAGGCAGTGGGTTTATCTGTACGCCCGCACCATAAACCAGAGAAGTGGAATCATGATTCCCTCCATCGACATTCCCCATGTCGACTAAACCACGGGTACCTTCGTAGTTTTTCCAGTTATAGTTGTAATCAACTTTATTATAACTGGCACCCAGCAGAGCATAGACACTGACTAATTCGTTAAAACGCCAGGCCGGGCCTGCTGCCAGTGAGTAATATTTTACGTTCGCATGAAGATCAATTTTATCACGCTCAACGTAATAAGAACTGCTCTCGGAACCCGTCATAAAAGTAAATGAAGTGATAATACTCAGTGGAGAATTCCACTCATAACGGTATTTTAAATTCACACCGTTAGTGGTACCAAAATCTTCAACGTGAGCTTGAGCGTAGCCTGCGGTAATAGAACTTTCTGCCTGTACAGCAGCAGAAGCACCCAGTGCAGACAGAAGAACAGCGGTTAAAACAGTGTATTTCATTGACATAAATCATCCTTAATATTATTAAACATTTTTTAGTTCTTGCAAAGAGAAGTCTCTCCACTGCATAAATTACAGCTTGAATAAAACCTTAAAAGTCACCGAATATTATTCTTTCTATTCTGAATGAACTGAGCAAGCAATATAATGAAACTTATAAACACCCCGAACGAGCAGCCAAGAAGAACATTCTCGAAAAAATCTTTTACCCCAAAAATAAAAACACCATTTTTCATTAAAAAAAACAATGAAACTGCTACATTTAAACCTAGGAAAAGCAGTGACAGCACTAATGAATAAGCGAAAATCAAAAATAAAAAATACTTCATCAGTTTCATTTCCAGCCTCCATCAAAAATAACATTACCGATATCGCCAGCTTTTTTATTGGTATATTCTGCCGACGCTGAACCAGTTATATCACCAACGACTGTAGGCCATGGCGAACGAGAGGCCGGTGCTGATATTGATGGCATATACGGATTAAACTTCTCATTGAACCCATTAGACCAAGGATTAAGTGCCTTATTTGCATACGGCAATATTATTTCGGTTGCTTTGTATCCTACATAAGATCCAGCAAATCCACCCACCATTGGTAGCCATGGCGATTGCCCGTCAATAACACTGGATATTCCAGCGCCAGCAGTATTCCACGCGACGGTCCCTTTCAGACCCATATCACTTGTAACACCACCAACAACTACAGCGGACCCAAAACTGGCCCAGCTAAATTCTTTTGTAGGATCCTTATAGATGTTGTACCCCTGCATGCCAGCATTTGCCGTACCTGCGGCCCCAGCTGCAATTCCGCGATTGACTAGAGTTGAGCTACCTGCCCATTCAGCGATACCAGGAGATACAGCCCTACCCAGGACTGGTATAGCCAGGGAAATGGTCGCTATAGCCGCTTTAGGCAAATTATTCCCCATCTGCAACTCATCGTAATTATCAATGATCGGGGTGAGTTGGTTAATGCTGTATTGCGCCAGCTTCTGACAGGCTGCGTCACAACCGGGTGATTGCATCAATTTGATCAGATCGTCCTGTTGTTGAGTCAGATAATCTTTTGTGATTGATGTTTTCATCGCCTTTTCTTGCTGAGCTGCATCAGCCTTACTGGCAACATCCACCAGTCTTTGACGCTCTGCATCCGTCGAGGCTGATTTATATTTTTCAAGCCATGAGGTGGTTTGGTCAGCGCTCAGATAGTTATTCTCGAGCGAGTTCTTCCCGGCCTGTGCGCCTGCAACTGCATCGGAAGTACTGTCGCCAGCCAGTCCGCCTGCAAGCCCCGCCGCCAGTGTGCCCAACGCAGACAAGGTTTGCTTCTGCTCTTCCGTCAGATCTTTCGGATCGACACCCGGATACATCTCGCCGGCAATATATCGCGCCATCAGTTCACCACTGACCGCACCCGAGGCACCTGCCAGCGCACTATTCCCACTAGCCTCTGCGGCAATGGCGCCCCAGATGGCGTGCGCCATCGCATTCGCTTCCATATTCACAGAGCCATCGGCATTCATGGTCTGGTCGTGAATCAGATCGGCAATATACGGGTTCATGCCTCCTGCAAGTGCCTTGCCGATATCACCGCCTAACAGCCCCTGAACCACGGAAGTTGCCGCCTGTAACCCCTGCTGAATACTGCCACCCGTACCATACTTCGAACTGTTAAACGCCTCGTTATACGCGTTCTGATACAGCTGACCGTCGATATCACTATCCGTGACTGTTTTACCCGGATGCTCCTTCTGCCACTGTGCTTTCGCTGCGTCCCGCTGTTCCGGTGTGACGGTTTTCATCTTCTCGTTGGCGGCGTTCGTCGCTTCTATCTTCCCCTGCGTCCGCACGATATCTGCCGCCTGACTGCCTATCTCCCCTATCGCCTGGATTTCCTGCAACCGGCGCTGCTCTTTTTCCTTGTCAAATATCGTGTCCAGCCCCGGATTGGCGTTCGCCACATCACGGCTCAGGTCGTCGACATTCTGTGTCTGTTTGTCTTTATCGCGGATGGTTATGGTTCCACCGCTTATCGCCGACGAGGTGGTCGAGTCTGCGCTGCCTTCTCCGTTCGCACCCACCAGCAGGCCGTTCGCCATGTTGCCCAGGAACTGGTCGCCGTAACTGCCACCGCTGCTGATGCCCACACTCTGGTGCTCCACGCTGTATTCCGCGTGGTTGTCGATATTGCTGAAGCCTAATGTTCCGGTGTCGAGCAGGTTGTTCTCCGGCCCCGACGTGCTGCTGATCACCGCGCCGTTAAGCTGGGTGTGTTCACCTACCGTGATATCAAAGCCACCTTTTCCGGCGTAGATACCCGTCTGCTCCTGCACCGCCTCGTAGTTGCTGTGCATTTTGTCCTGGCTCAGATTCACTGACCCGGACCCGCCGCCCATGCTCACACTGCCGCCCGCGCTGGCGTTCTGCTGCTTCGAGTCGTACTGGTCAGAGTCCTTTTCACTGGTCAGCGTCAGGTTACGGCCCACGTCCATCGTCACTTTATCGCCGCTGATTTGTGCCCCCGTCAGCGTGGTGTCGCGTCCGCTGATAACGGTGAGATGGTTACCGGCATCTATCGTGGTTTCGGTATGCGTGGTGCCGTTGCCGGTTTCGCTACCTTTACCCTTGTTGACGCTGGCGTTCACCGAGATACCGTTGCTGCCGCCGCCAAAGTTAATCCCCACACCTACCGAGCCACCGTGGCTCTCGTTTTTACCGTCGAGCTGATGGGTGTTTTCGGCTGAAATCAGGTTCACATCGCGTGCCGCATCTAGTGTGATGTCGTTTCCGGCGCGTATCTGGCTGCCGGTGACGTTGATATCGCTGTCCGTCGCTTTAATGCTGAGGTTGTTCCCCGCCTGGATCGTGCTGCCCTGACTGTCGTGGTTGGTCTGCGTCTGTTCAGATTTCGACGACTGGCTGCCGTAAGAGAGGTTGACGCCAATCATGGCAGCAGGATCACCGCCCTGGGCCTGGTTCAGCTCCGCGCCCTGATATGCCTGCACACCGCTGAGCACCGACTTCATGCCGTCGAGTGCCGCCATGCGGCCATTGCTGTCTTTTTCCTGGTTGGCGGTGTTCGCGCTGGTCACCGCCTGGTTAATCGCGCTGCCCACCGTGCCGGAGAGCGCCAGTGTCAGCCCGCTGCTGCTCTGCTCGACAGTGTGTTTTGAGCTGGTTTCATTGTCTGCCGCCAGGATATCGACCTGTTTACCCTGCAGGGCAATGTTGTTCCCTGCCAGCACGTCCGAGCCTTTGATGGTCAGGCCGTTGCCCGCCACCATATTCACATCACCGTTAATGCTGCCCACCGTACTGCCTGCGCTGGTCAGTGATGTCCCGGTGTCGGTGGTTTTCACATCGGTGGTGCCGTAGCTGATGCCGATACCGCCGGTGCCGCTTAAGCCCGATTTTTTCTCCTGATGCTGATGCATCTCGTCGTGCTGTTCCGTCGCCGTGGTGACGGTGAGGTTATTCCCGGCAATCAGGTTGACATCCTGGCTGCCCGCCACCTGGCTTCCCTGAATAAACAGGTCGTGTCCGGCTGAAAGCGTCACGCCCTCGCCGTCCAGCTGGCTGCCCACCGCCAGTTGGTTACTCTCACTGTTATGGTCAACCGTGGTGGTTTTCGAGGTCATACTGCTACTGCCCGTCTGCTTCGTATACTGCTCGAAGCTGTCGGACGACGTACCGTTGACGATATTCAGGTCGTTACCCGCCTGGATGGTCAGTTGCTGGTTCGCCGAGACGTTGCCCGCGGTGATATTCACATCATTGCCCGCGCCCATCGAGACGTTACCGCCGCCCTGAATGACCGTACCGGTATCACCGCTCTGCGAGCGCTTCAGCCAGTCGTCGCTGCCCCAGCTCAGATTGTCATGGCTACCGGTTTGCACCGTGTTCAGGTTCAGGTTGTTACCCGCGATAATCGTGGTCTGACTGTCTGCGCCACCGTTGCTGACCAGCGCCGCCGTCAGGTTCACATCACGCCCGGCCTGAACGCCCAGGAAGCCGCCGTCGTTGGTTACCGACAGGCTGCCGATGCGGTCAATGCTGGTGCGGCCAAAGTTGCCGTCGGTGCTGACGGCACTGCGCGTGGTGGTGGTGACGTTGATGTCGCGCCCGGCGATGGCCAGCAGGCTGTCGCCCCCTTTAATGGTGCCACCGATATTGTTGATGTCGGTACGCGCCTGGAGTGCCACATCGTTGCCGCTGATGATGCCGCCGAGGTTGTTGATGTTGTTCGCCAGTATCTGCGTGCTGTCCTTGCTGTTGATACGCCCGCTGTTGGTCAGGTCGCCGCTCAAATTGAGATTGACGTTGCGCCCGGCAAGCAGCGCGCCGCTGCCGTCAAGGTCGCCCGCTTTCACCTTCGCATACACCTGCGGCACCAGTACCTGCTGGGTGCTGCCGTCAGGTAACTGCACGGTCTGGCTTACCATCCAGACGATATCGGATGTCAGTGCACTCATCTGCTCCGGCGTCAGCTCCACGCCCGGTTTCAGGCCCCACTTCTGCCCAAAAGCGATGCCGTTATTCATCAGCATTTTGTACTGCTCTTCGTCACTTTGCGTGTCGCCGATGTAACGCTGCCCGGTCAGTGCCACCACCTGTTCGCGGATCAGGCGCTGCTCGTAGAAACCATCGCCAAGACGCTTCTGGATATTGTTCGGGTCGGTGATAAACGCCTGCATCATGTAATCGGAGCTGAGCCACTGCTTCTGGTTGGTGAAGCGCGGGTCGGTTTCAACTAAGTAAGGGCTGTTACTCTCGGGATGCGATTTGAACAGGCTGTTGTCCGGGATACGGGTGTTCGGCCCGACCATGCGCACCACCTGGCTGTCGCCCGGCAGGTTCACTTCGAAGGTTTTGCCAGGCGACAGACTCATGGACGGGCCGCCGTTGATGCCGGGAATGGTCACCGAGCCGACCGGACCTGTAGTCATCGCGCCCGCGCCGTTTGGCCCGGCAATGTCACTGAGACTGAGGCTGCCGCCACCCTGAATAGTACCGGTGACTGAGGTATCCTGCCGCGCATCTATCGTCAGGCCACTGCCGCCTGCCTGGCTGTGGTCTGCCACCGTGCTGGCGTTGAGGCTGATCTCCTGGATGATGGCCGGAGGCGTATAGTCCGAGGTTTTCACGCTCGGGGAGTCGCCGCCTTTGCTTTGCTTACGTTTGTAGCGCGTGGCGGTACCGTCATCGGTGATGGTGCGCTCGCCTGCCACTTCCACGTTATTCAGGTTCGTGGCGTTGATGTTGAGGTTGCCGCCCGCGACAATCTGGCTCTTGTCGTTAAGCACATCCCCGGCATTAATCGTCAGCGAACCGCCCGCAATAATCTGGCCGGGGTCACTTTCCAGTACGCGGTCTTCGGTGATGGTGCGGGTGTAGTCATAGTGGGTGAACTTGTCGCCAGCGGTGTTGTGACAGAGAACTCCTTCGATACAGATTATCCAGGTCTCATCCTTGTAGATGCTGATGTCGTAGTCGTTATCGTTATAAAGCTGACTGCCGAGACGGTCGACGTTGTACTCGGAAATATGCTCCTGAGACACCACCACATTTTCGGTGGTGAAGTGGTCATTGACGTTGTTGAGCGTGGCAACGTTCAACGTCATATTGCCTGCGGATTCAATGGTCGCACTGTGGTTATTCACGGTGACGGCCTGTCCGGTGGCCAGCCAGTTCTCATCAAGATGGCCACCGAGGTACATATTCCCGTCGCTGTAAATCAGGGCGTGGTCGCGGTTATTGAGTATGCCGACGCCAAGATCCAGTTGCTGACGGGCAGCAATGGTCGCCGCCATACCGCCTTCAGCGATGTTGTTGAGCGTGCGGGCGTCAATCGACAGCCAGTCGCCGTAGATACGTCCGGTGCCAATGTTGTTCAGCGTCTGCGCGCTCAGATGGGTGTTGTAACCATCCAGCAGGCCACGGTTAGTGAGCGTACCGCTGACGTTGACATCCAGCGTGCCCGCGCTCAGTTCCCCGTCCACGGTGTTATTGAGTGACGCGGCGTTAAACGTGAAAGTATCACCCGCCTGCATCAGATTCTGGTTGGTGACACTGCCGGTGGTGGTGAAGTCCAGATTGCCGTTTGCCTGAATCGTTCCCACGTTGGTGAAATCGCTGGCAAGCCCGATGTGCATATCGCCCAGAGAAAGCAGTTTGCCATCCCCCGTCAGGCTGGTGCTGTCGAGAGTCAGGCCATTGCCCGCTTCAATATCACCCTGGCGGTTAATCACCTCTCCGGCCCGGATTTTCGCCAGATCCATCGCCGTGATCAGGCCGTTGCTGTTATTAAACAGCCCGGTGAGATTCAGGCCGACTGTGTTATTTGCCAGCACATCACCGTTCAGGTTATTGAGCGTGTCGGCGGTCATCAGAATGTCGCCGCCCTGAATACCCAGCGACTGGTCGTCGCTGTGGGTGTCCTGGTTTATCACCTGCGCGGCATTCATCAGCACCTGCTGTGCGCTCTGAATCAGCCCCGCCGTGTTGTCGATAATCGCATTCGTGGCGTTGAGCGCCATATCGCCCAGCGCCTGCAGGGCGCCGTGCTGGTTGTTAATGCCGGTGGTGTTTAGCGTCAGGTCACTTTTTCCGGCAATTTGCCCGTTGCGGTTATCAAGGTTGCCACTGGTGAGGGTGAAATCTCCGCCGCTGGTCAGCAGCCCCTGCTGGTTGTTCACCTCACCGGTGTTCATGGCCAAGCTGTTCTGTGCGCTGATTAAGCCGTCGAGGTTGTTCAGGTTAAAGCCGTGCGTGTTCCAGTTTAAATCCGCGCCCGACTGGATAGCGCCGCCGTGGTTACTGAGTGCGTCAGTTGATGCCGTCAGCCCCTGCAAAGCCACCAGCAAACCCGCGTCGTTGTTCACCTCTGCGGTGTTCAGCGCAAGTTGCTGATTGCTGATAATCGTGCCGATCCCGTTATTCAGCGTACCGCTGTTAAGCGTCATGTTGCCCTGGCTGGTGATACCGCCAGACTCGCCGCTATTCGTGTTGCTAAGCAACGCACCGTGGGTATCAAGCAGCAGGTCACCGCCGCTTTGCACCGCGCCGCCGTTATCGTTCAGCAACGTGCTACCGCTGTAAGTCAGCGACCCCACGCCTGCCAGCAGACCGGCGGTGTTATCCCAGCTTCCGGTGGCAAGCCGCGCATTGCCCGCGCTGTAAACCACACCGGACTGGTTGTTCACATTACCGGAGGTAATCTGTAAATCATTGCCGCTTGAGATCGTGCCGTTTTCGGTATTGCTGAGTGCTGCACCATGGGTGTCGAGCGCCAAATTGCCGCCACTTTGGATCAGACCGCCGTTGTCATTCCTTAACTCACTGCCGCTGTAATTGAGCAAACCGACACCCGCCAGTTGCCCTGCGGTATTGTCCCAGCTCCCAGTGGTGAGCGAGGCATTTGAGCCGCTGTACACCGTGCCAGACTGGTTGTTCACATTACCTGCCGTGAGCCGTAAATCGCCCTGGCTGACAATATTGCCCTCCAGGGTGTTGCTCAGTTGTGCGCCATGGGTGTCCAGGTCCAGTGCGCCACCGCTCTGGATCAGACCGCCGTTATCGTTAAGGAGTTCGCCGCCGCTGAAGTTCAGCCCGCTGACACCAACCATCTGCCCGGCGATATTGTTCCAACGCCCCGTGGTGAGCTGAACATGGTTGGCGCTGTATACGGTGCCGGACTGGTTATTCACCTCACCAGCTGAGATCTGCACATCACCGCCACCGACAATGCCACCTGACGCGCCGCTGTTGGTGTTGCTGAGCGCGGCCCCATGAGTATCCAGCGTCAAATTGCCGCCGCTTTGTATCACGCCGCCGTTATCGTTGAGCAGCGTCTGGCCGCCCCAGGTGAGAGCATTCACCGAGGCCATCTGCCCTGCGGTGTTGTTCCAGCTCCCAGTGGAAAGCCAGGCGTTGCCGCCGCTGTAGACCGTGCCGTGCTGGTTTTGGACATTGCCGCTGTTAAGCCATAAATCGCCCAGACTGACAATGCCGCCCTGGTCGCCGCTGTTCTGGTTAATCAGCGTGCCGCCGTGGGTATCGAGCGTGAAGGTGCTGCCGCTTTGCATTAATCCGGCGCTGTTATCCAGCCCGCGGCTACTGACATTGAGAGCACCACTGGCGGCGATAAATCCGCTGCGGTTATCGACGTCTCCGGTGCTGGTGAGCGCGAACGTATTGCCCGCGGAAAGCAATTGCCCCTGGTGGTTGTTCACACTGCCTGCCGTGAGAGTGAAATCTCCGCTCGAGGCCATGTTGCCCTGGCTGTTATCCAGCCCGCCGCTGACGTTTACCGCCATGTTGCCCAGCCCGGTCTGCGTCATTGTGCCGGCGTGGTGCGACAGGCTGTCGGCTGCCACCGTAATGCTGTCAGCCTGAGTGATTGCACTGTCCAGCACCAGATTTTTACCCTGCAAATCCAGTGCACCATTGGAAGCGAGCGTGCCGCCGGTGGCATCCATCTGCGCGGCATTCAGGGTTAATTTTCCGCGTCCTGCATGGATAACCGTGCCCTGCTGGTTGGTCAGTTTTGCGGTGCTGAGCGTGAGGTTGTTACCGTTGCTGGCAATCGTGCCACCGTTGTTATTGATGGCGATGTTCTGGGTAAGCGAAAGATCCTGTTCACCGAGTTGATTAATGACGCCACTCTGGTTAGAGAGCGTGCTGCCACCAAGTAGCAAGCGGTCAGCTTCCAGCTTGCCACCGTCGTTGTTCAACAGGCCGTTGGTATTCAGTGTGAGAGTTTGCGCCGCCGCGATATTGCCCTGGGCGGTGCTGAGATTGCCGCTTGTCGCGGTCGCGTTAATGTCACGCGCCCAGGTCTGGCTCTGACTTAAATCGACATCAGCGCCTTGCGCATTGAGGGTCGTTGCGGCGAGGTTCTGCCCGTGAGCACTCAGCTGGCCGGTGGTGGAGAGCGTCAGGTTGCCGCTGCTGCCCAGTTTACCGTCGCTGTTCAAACCGGCGGCCAACACGGCTGAAGTGGTGCTATTGAGGCTGCCCGCGGAAATGTTTGTCTCGTGCGCGGCGGCAATCGTGCCACTATTAATGATGTCTGCCGGAGTGCGTAGCGTGGTGTTACCGGCAGCGTACTGCGTGCCGCTGTTCTGAATGCCACTGGACGCGCTCACCGCTAAATCCTGAGCACTGCTCACCGCACCGCTGTTTTCGATGCGCCCGTCCGCGGTGATCGTCACACTGCCAGCGGAAGCACCAATCGTGCCCGCATTGCGTACGCCAACACCGCTTTCAGTGCCGATAAGGCGGATTTTGCCTGCGTACATACCACCGAGCTGCGATACATCTACCGCCAGTTGTGGGCGAGTGCTGGCATCCGACGCGGTCTTGCTGATGTTCTCATGGACAGCGTCCACCACATTGCTGCCAGCAGTGACCTTCAGGTCGTTCGCCCAGATCCCGGCGTTCACTTTTACCGCACGGGCAATGATATCGGTGCTGTCCTGGGAGGTGCTGTCCATGCCGCGCCCCTGGATAACAATTTCCCCCTGCCGCACGTCGTAGCCGGTGATTTGACCGTTGGTGAGCTGCGGGTTGCCCGTGGTCAGCGTGGTGCGGTTGGCGTTGATAAAACCACAGCCATCGCAACTGATACCCGCCGGGTTGGCGATAATGATTTGTGCCTTTTTACCCGCGACTTCCAGCACCCCGTTAAGCTGGCTGGGATTGCGCGAGTTCACCTCGTTAAGGATGATTTTTGCTTCGCTTTTTGCCAGCCACGGGTTGCCGTTAACCATGCCGCCCAGTTGCGTTTGTGTGGCATTGTGCGAGTTATTGAGGATCGCGCCCTGGCCATCGACATCGAACTGGCTGTATTTGTTATGGGAAACGCCGTTGCCGTTGGGTGACTGAATATTCACCTGCGGCGTGCCGTTGGCGCTGTTAATAATCGTCGGCTGCTGATTTCCAGGTGCGGCGCCGTCTGCAACGATCCCCGCCTGCACGGAAACACTTACGCAGCCCAGCGCCAGTAACAGGCTGAAGTTAAGGCGGGACAGAGAGCTGACACGCTGTGAAAGCGTATGCCCGACACCGGAGGACGGGCCGGACGAGGCGCGCCCTGATGCTGCAATATCAGCCACCACCATCAACATGCCACGTGCTTTGTTAAAGACAATGCGATAAAGGTTCTTGTTCATGGTAGCGTCCTTGCCGGGAATTCATTTATTGAAACAGTCAGAGGGTGTGCGGTGCGCCAGTCTTCAGCCTGTTGCTGGCTGACTTTCGCGCCGCGAAAATTTTTGACGCATTTGCCGTGCGTCACGCCACGGTGCCAGAGCGCGCGCATGCAGTGCTCCGGAAACAGGTACTCCGTCACCAGGCGTTTCATGGCGGAGGTATGCCCGAAAGGGGCGACCCAGTCGCGCAGCCACAGACGCGGGCCGCTGAACCAGTCACGTTCCTGCGTCATGATTCCAGGCGCTTCCAGATAACGCCGCTCGGCGTCTTCGTCCATCCACATCCAGCTCAGGAAAAAAACCGGTTTGCCGTTTTCGCAGGCCAGCAGATACTGCTGCTTTTCGATAATCGGCAGCAGTATGGCAGGCAGTGTTTCCAGTGCCAGTTCGCGATGGAATTCTGAATGCATCCACAGCCAGAGCGCGGCACCCAGTACTTCAGCTGAGCTGGCTTCCCCACCGAGCACACCCGGTGCAATCACATCAAATCCGTTAATGCGCATCTCAGTACTGCCAGTTCAGGTTGAAGCCGAGCGTGACCGGATCGGTCGTAAAACCGTCGGGTTTAGAAAGCGGGATACCCACAAACGTGTCGTAACTGGCACCCCACAGACCACCGCGCAGACCCACCGCGCCGCCCGCCAGATGGTTACCGAGGTTGTACTCGCTGCCGTGGCCGCCGATTTCACCGTAGTCGACGCCGAGATAAAGCTGGTGATTCGGAACTGGAGTCTGCCAGGCGAGTTCATTGCGCACCGTCCAGCCGCGGTCGGCGCTCAGCGTGCGTTCGCCATCGAAACCGCGTACCGTCCAGCGCCCGCCAATAGAGAACTGATCCTGCGGCGTAAGTGGGGTGTTGCTCATCTGGCGCAGGTACTGCACGTTGTAACGGAAGTTCTGCGCGGCCAGTACAAAAGGCGCATCAAGCTGGGCATTAAGTTGGATGATTTTGCTCAGTGCCGTCGCCTCACCGTAATACTCTTCGGAGGCAGGAATGGCGCCAAACCAGCACGTGCCGCGTTGGTAGCTGATACCGGCATCAAGTGTGGCGGCATCAATATAATGACGATGTTGTAAACCGATTTTCCAGGCGGCAGTCTGACGACGCTGTACGTCAACTTCGGTGCCGTTGACGAAGTTTTTTGAATCGCGGGCAATCACATCGTAAGTGAAAGAGGTCTTCTGGCTGGCGTTGCGGTGCAGCACACGGCTTAACTGCCAGTCGATATTATTGCTTTCACCGCTGTAGCGAATATCACCATTTAAACCGGCCACCGTCTGATAATAACTGTTGTTACTGGCCGTCAGGCTGGTTGCCCAATAGCCGAATGGCAGGGAGTACTGTCCGGTGTAGTTGTGGGTACCTTTGCCTTCCGGCGCATGCAGTGAGCTGCCAGCGGAAAGATAAAGTGTGTCGCTCAGACTCAGCAGGTTATCGCCGTAAACGGTCACCCCGCCCTGATAGCGCCCGGTGCTGCGCGAGCCGGAGTCATCAAGCGATGCCCCCACACGCCACATTTTGCTTTGCTGCCAGCTCAGGGCGATATCACTTTCGCCCGGTTTTTCACCCGGCACGATTTCCATGCTGGCTTGTACCGTCGGCACGCGCTGTAAGTTTTCCAACCCCTGTTCTATATCGCGCAAATCCAGCAGGTTGCCTTCATGCGCCGGGAATGCGGTGAAACGAGTGACGTAATGGCCGCTTTGCGGGGTAAGAACCACATGGCGAATGTTGCCCGGCACGAGGGCAAGCATGAGGGAGCCTTTCGTCAAATCCTGTTGGGGAGCCACCACGCGGGAGGTGACATATCCGCTGTCGATCAGGCGATTTTGCAGGGCGCTCATCAGCAGGTTAATACCGCCGGAACCTAAGCACTGCCCATTGGCCTGGTTGGCGATCTTTTGCAACGGTAACCAGTGCGGAAGTGAACGGCGGTTTTGCAGTTCAACGGTATTTATTGGGAAACACGGGGTTTCTTTCGGAAACTGTAACCTGCCAGAAGAAGACGACGGCGCAGAAAGCCGCACATCAGGAGTTTCGGGGGCTAAAGCGGCTTCACGCGCACGCTGGTTTTCCTGCTGACGTATTAATTCCTGGTCTCCCGGGGCGGAATAACCGCTTGCTGATAGCAATAAACATCCCAACGCAAAGAATAACGTTGTAAAAGAAATACGCACATTAACTTCCTGTTAAATAATTAATCAGCGAGAGTGAGTTTTTAAAACGACTTACAGCAAAAAATCAAAATAACCCGTGAACTTATTTCTAAATATTACCACAGTGTTTCAGATAATATATGAATGCAAACTCCTAAAAATGAGCAGACGTGATTGACAGCAAAAAAATCATGGGGTCAGTTTTAAAAAAATAACCTTTACGGTTTTTATATATTTAAAAAACAAAATAAATTCATATAGTTACTCAACAAAACCAAGTAATATAAATCAAAAACATCAAGGAATTAGATTTGTAATAACAGTCGTTAAATATGCTTTATATTCACAAGATGAATATAAAGACCGAGATATATTTAGTAAAATATCACACGATGACTATCAACGTTTTCCCACGAATACTTTTCATCGTCAGCGTCCCGTCATCATTTTGAACCTGGCGTATATTCGGGAATATATGACCCGTTATATAGGGACTGGAGTGGGCACCGATGGATTTCTGCTCCACCAATGTTAGGGGCAAATCTTGCGCCTGAATCAGCCCAGTTTTTGGCCTTGCTCGCTCATGCCGATAACGTGTCTTATGTATCGAAGACAACACTTCAGGATGAGTCTATGAACGCTAATTTTAAGAATGAAATACAAACGTTCGGACGGTCGTTGCTATTACCTATTGCTGTGCTGGCACCTGTCGGCATGGTTATGGGCATTTGTAGCGCGCTGGGCCAGAACTATATGATTGAAAAGTTACCTTTTTTAGGTAACGCCATTTTTAAAGACTTGCTCTCATCGCTTGGTTTAATCAGCAGCGTGGTATTCCAAAATATCCCTCTGCTTTTTGCGATGGGTGTCGCTTATGGCATGTCTAAAAAAGAAAAAGGTATCGCCGTTTTTGCCTCTGTTGTGGCCTACCTCACGCTGTTGATTTCAATGCACGTGCACTTAAAACTGGCAGGCCAGCTTGCGAAAGGAGATTTATCGCTGGTTGGGCAAGGCATGGTGCTGGGGATCCAGACGTTGAAGATCGAGGCTCTTGGCGGCATCATCGCCGGCCTCCTGGCGGCAAAAGTGACGGATAAATATTACCGTTTACAGTTACCGCTGGCCTTTGCCTTTTTCAGCGGTAAAAAATCCGTCGCCATTTTATCCATTGCTTTTACCATCCCTGTCGGCCTGGCCATTCCCTTCATCTGGGATCTGTTTACCGCCGGAATGAACAGCCTTTCGACGGTCATGATGGCGCCGGATATTGGTGCCGGGATCTATATGACGCTCAATCGTCTGTTAATCCCCTTCGGTTTACACCATGTTTTAAGCTCTACCGTTCGCTTTACCGCAGCCGGTGGGACCTACTTAATTGATGGGCAAACTTATGTCGGTATCCTGCCGGCAATGAATAAAATCCTGTTTGAGTTAGGACCAAACCATCCAGCGTGGAAAGAATATATGCCAACGCTGACCAGCTATCTTGCGTCTTCGCAAATGCTGACAACCTTGTTCCGTGTTCCTGCTATCGGTCTGGCGATGTACCACATGGCCTACATGAAGAACAGAAAGTTCGCCAAAGGCATGATCCTGACGGTGGTATTAACTGCGGTGCTCGGAAATGTCACCGAACCACTGGAATTCTCCTTCCTGTTTATTGCGCCGAAGCTGTTTATTGTTTACGCCGTGCTGTGTGGTCTGCTGACTATCCCACTACAGATGCTTGATGTTTCCGTGGGCTATATTCGTGGCACTATTTTTGACTTTGGCATCTTTGGTCTGATGTATGAACACACTCAGTGGCTCAACCTCATTCTGCTGGGCATCGTTAACTTTGTGGTGTTCTACTTTGTCTTCCGTTTCGCCATTCGCAAGTTCGACATTAAAACGCCGGGCCGCGAAAGTGACATGGGCGACAGCACCCTCTTGAACAATAAAGAGTACGACAAAGTCGCCGCTCTGGTCGTGGAAGGTCTTGGTGGCAAAAGCAATATTAAACGCGTCGAGAACTGCGTATCACGTTTGCGTATCGATCTTGCCGACCAAAAGAAACTGGATATGGCGATTCTGAAAGAAGCGGGAGCGCTGGGAACCTTTATTCCGTCCAGTAACCATATTCATGTTGTTTTTGGCCCTCATGTTGAGTTCGTCCGCAACGCGGTGGACGATGCCATGGCCAAACAGGAGAAATAACCATGCGCGCACTTTATGATTCAAAAAGTAAAACCATTGATGACAAAGGAATGAAAGCCTTGTTTACCCACGAAGCCCGGGTTCAGTCCTGGCTTGATGTGGAGGCTGCGCTGGCGACGGCACAGGCTAAGGTCGGCATTATTCCTGCTTCAGCGGCAAAAAATATCGCCGAAAACTGTCAGCTTGACCGTATTGACCTGGCAGAAGTCGAGCGCCTGCTGCGGGAAATCGGGCACGGATTTGTACCGGTGATTAAAGTGCTGGTCAAAGCGTGCGATGAAGAAAGCGGCAAATATGTGCACTACGGGGTGACGACTCAAAACATCCAACAAACCGCGCATCTCCTGTTGGTGAAACAGTTCCACCAGCAGCTGATGAGCTTTGTGGATGCCACGCTTGAGAACCTGGCAAACCTTGCCCTGCAACACAAAGACACCCTGATGGCGGGACGCACCCACGGAAAACATGCCCTGCCAATTACCTACGGTTACAAGGTGTCGGTATGGATTTACGAGCTTCTGGGTGCCGTTGAACGGATGCAAGAAGCGGAAAAACGCGTCTTTACCGTGATGATGGGAGGTGCAGTGGGCGCCTTCCACGCCACCGGAGAACCGGGGCGGCAGGTGCAGGATCTGGTCGCAGAAGCGCTGGATATGCACCCAATGCGCGTGCCTTCCCGCAATGCACGAGTCTATCGCGCCGAATACATCAGCAATTTGTGCCTGCTTGCCACCACCTTCCACAAAATTGCCGAAGAGGTTTATCAGACATCCAGCGAGGAGTTTGGTGAAGTGTCAGAAGCCTTTGCCAAAGGTACTGTCGGCAGCAGCACGATGCCGCAAAAAGTGAACCCGAAACTGGCGAAGGGAATTATAGCGAACGCCCAGCGACTGTATGCCGTGATGACATCGTCATTGTACGTCTGTCCGCGTCCGTTTGAGGCCGACAGTTCTGCCTATTTCATCTTTGATGCCAACCTACAAGAAAGCATTGAATTGATGGCAGAAATCGTTCTTCGCGCTGAAGAACTGACCCGCACTCTGATCGTCGATAAATCGCGTATGCAGCAAAACGTGATGCTGACGCACGGTCTGATCAACAGCGAAAAAATCATGATGAGCCTGGTTGAACGGTTAGGGAAAGATCCGGCGCATGAACTGGTCTACACCATGGCGATGCGCAGTACTCATGAAGGGTTGGATTACGGCAGTGTGCTGCGCAACGAGCCGGTGATTCGCGACAACTTCACTGATGACGAAATCCGTGAGTTGCTTGATCCGGCTGCCTATACCGGCCTTTGCGCGGTGTTGGCAGAGGAACTGGCTCACACCGTTTTTGCCAGAAAGGAGTGATAAATGAGTGACGTCACGGCCCTAAAATCAACGCATATTGTGACACCAGATGGCATTCGTGCCGGGTATTTGCTCATTGAAAACGGCACTATCCTCGGCATTGAAGATAGCTGGTCCGGCCCGGCCACGGATTATGGCAGCAGTTACCTGATGCCCGGATTTGTCGATATTCATGTGCATGGCTGGGGGCGCGGCTCGTTCGCCTATAAAGGCGATCATGCCTCGCTGGTCAACATGAGCCGCGATTTAGTCAGTAGTGGTGTCACATCTTATCTGGCGACTTCCGGCACCATGCCTGACGATTTTCTGAAATCATCTTTAGCCGCCGCCGCTGAGTATCTCGAAGCGGCGAAGCCATCGGATGGCGCAGAGGTCATCGGTGTGCATATGGAAGGGCCGTGGATCAACCCTAAGCATCTGGGAATGCAGCGGGCTGATTGCCTGCAGTCCCCGTCGATTGAGGGTTTTGAGCAGTTTAACGCGCAGGCAAGAGGACATATACGCCTGGTCACACTGGCACCGGAACTGGAAGGCTCTCTGCCCTTTATCCGCTATTTACACGGTAAAGGGATTACGGTTTCTGCCGGACATACCGATGCCACCTTTGATCAGATTACCGCCGCCATTGACGCCGGTTTGAAACACTTCACCCATGCTTTCAGCGCCATGCGCGGTTTCCATCACCGTGAGTTGGGTGTCGTGGGCGCGTTGATGTATTACCCGGACGTGTACGCAGAAGTGGCAAAACAAAGTGGAATCACCATTAAACCCCAGGCCTTTGACATCCTCTATCGCCTGAAAGGGGATCGCCGGCTGGTGCTCATGAGTGATTGCATGGGCTATGCCGATTTTCCAGAGGGTTACGAATTTCATCACTATTTACGCCAGGAAACGTTTCGCATTCGTCATGGGAAACTGGAAATCACCGCGAAGAATGGCGAGTGCCAACAGGTCTCTCCGGATGACTGGCCGGTGGTGTCCGGGCTGGAAATGAATTTCCTGGATTCCGTGAAAAATATCGTCGGACGTCTGGAAAAAGGCCTGGAATCGGTGGCGCAAATTGCCTGCCATAACCCAGCGGTGCTTGCGGGAGTGGCATCAAAGAAAGGCAGTCTGGCTGCGGGGAAAGACGCGGATATTCTCTGTCTTGATCAAGCGTTAAATCTGACTCATGTGTGGTGTCGCGGCGTCCACCAACCGTTACCCGATGTCAGATAAAGATCTCAGGATAGCGAGCTTCAAGATACTGCCGTAGCTCGCTGTCCGCCAGGTTCTTGCTCTCTTCAATAAATGTTTCAATGGCGATTTTTTTCTTCGCCCGTGAAAGACCCATCTGACGCAATGTGGAGATATCTTCTTGTGTCAGATGAAAACTCACTTTGACGTAATCGTACTGGTAGTAACGCAGATAACTGGAAATCTTATTGGTAAAGGTTAATAGCAAATCGAACGGGATATCCTGCAACTGATGTATTTCATTGATGTTCACGCTTGCCACAATATCAATATGAAACCATGACTTAAGCACTTCTTTAAAATAGCCGACTTTGCTTTCTGATGAGTTAGTGACGATCACCACCCTTTTTTTCACTTCATCATGAAGGCGATTCTGTAACTCGTATTTCTTCAGGATCAGCACCAGTGTCGCAATATGCACTGGGGAAAAATTCACCGCCCAGGCTTGCTCAATTTCTCGCACTTCCACACAGACCCCCTGATACAGCGCCGGATAGTGCTCACGTACATGGTGCAGTTTTTTATCCTCAAACCACAGACTGAATTTGTTCTGCACGATGGCGGTATAAATAAACTGATAGACCTCACCGAACCAGGCCTGCTGGTTATTAATTGTCGCCTGAAGAAAAGGGGCGATCGCCTGACTAAAGCGCTGCACCTTGTCGATCAACGGAACGTCATACAAGGTGAATGGCCGCCAGGTGAATGACAGCGAGGAGAGCAGCAAATCGAGAAAACGGTTTTCCGCAGGTGAGGCAAGGAGACTGAAATCCATCGCCGTGACGAAATCCAGTGCATGGGTGTCGGTAATGCAATGTCCGCGCCCGGTACGCTGCAGGGCGATGCTCATATACACCAGAAAGTATTTCTTACCGTTATAGCCCAACGTCAGGCGCGGAGCGATGCGTTGACAGTAAATGTCCGCGGCTTCACGAATTTCCCTCTCGCACTGCTGCAAAAACTGACAGGCGATCGAGCGATTAATGGGTTCGTTGGCGGAATGCTGCACCAGTTGGTTGTCCTCACCAATTTCGACCGTTTTCAGAATGGTGAGACAAATGGCGATACGCAATGAAATTTCATCCCCCTGAAGCCGGGAGCCTTGTCGGTGAACACTTTGCACCGCAAGTTTATTCGCCTGCAGAAACGTCATCAGCGCCTGATTGTCATTTTTCAGGGTGCCGGGGCTGACGTGGAATTTCTGGTAATAATCACTTTTATTGACGATGTTCTGCAAACACAGCGCCACGGTTAAATCGCGCACCCGCTCTTCCGGGCTCGTGAGATAACGATTGAAGTGAATGTTTTCGAGAAATGACACGTACTCACGATAGCCCATTGCGGTGACAATCGATTGATTTTCAATATGCAAATGAAACGCGGGATCAAGCTGCTCGTTGATTTCTTTCATCGTGCGTTTCAGTGTAGAGAGTGTTTTACCGAATTGTTGTACGGCATCCTCTACATAAACCGGGCTATGTTCCTGAAGGTATTTCAGAAAGGATAAATCAAAACTGTTCATCAAAAACTCTGACAGGAAACGCCGCACGACGCTATGTTTTCATCATCCTGCCATCGTACATTAGCCGCGAAATTAAAACCGTGACCGACGCCGTTAAGTCATGGCACGGTTTATAGTCAACGCCAGTTCCGAGCGAGTTTTAACGACAAAATTGAGTCACTCTCCACCCACCAAATCTTGCGCACAAGCCCACGCAGAGCTCCACGCCCACTGGAAGTTATATCCACCTAACCAACCGCTAACGTCCATCACTTCGCCGATGAAATACAGGCCAGGTACGTTACGCGCTTCCATAGTGCGTGAACTGAGTTCGTTGGTGTCTACTCCGCCAAGCGTCACTTCTGCGGTGCGATAACCTTCTGTACCGTTAGGTTGCACACGCCAGTCTTGCAGCGTTGCCAGCAGCTCATTTTGTTGGCGGGAGTTCAGTTGCTTCAGCGTCACATCCGGTATCTGTCCTAGCTGTTGCAGGCATTCCACCAGGCGTTTTGGTAACACGATTGCCAGCGTATTTTTCAGGCTTTGATTAGGGTGAGCATTGCGCTGTTCGTTGAGAAGCTCATCCAGATCGGTATCGGGAAGTAAGTTAACGCTGACAAACTCACCCGGCTGCCAGTAGCTGGAAAGTTGCAATACCGCAGGGCCAGAAAGGCCACGATGAGTAAACAGCAAACTTTCGCGGAAGCTGACACCGTTTTGTGCCGTAATAACCGAAGGTACAGAAACGCCGGAAAGCACCTGCAACTGTTCGAGTAGCGGTTTATGTAGCGTAAAAGGCACCAGTCCAGCGCGGGTCGGTAAAACTTTCAGCCCAAACTGCTCGGCAATTTTGTAACCGAACGGTGTCGCGCCAAGACCAGGCATTGAAAGGCCACCCGTCGCGATGACTAATTTTGCCGCTTGTACGCTGTCGCCATTTAATTGGATGGTATAGCCATTTTCATCACGTTCGATGCCTAACACTTCGCTGCGCAAGCGTGTGGTGACTTGCCCTTTTTCACATTCGGCAACCAGCATATCGACAATTTGTTGTGCCGAATCATCACAGAAAAGTTGACCAAGCGTCTTCTCATGCCACGCAATACCATGCTTACCGACCATGTCGATAAAATCCCATTGGGTATAACGCGCAAGTGCAGATTTGCAAAAATGTGGGTTTTGGCTGAGATACGCGGCAGGCTCGATATAAAGGTTAGTAAAGTTGCAACGCCCGCCACCGGACATCAAGATCTTCCGGCCCGGTTTTTTACCGTTATCGATAAGTAACACACGACTGCCTGCTTGCCCTGCCATCGCTGCACAGAACATTCCTGCGGCACCCGCACCAATAATAACAGTATCAAACTTTTCCACGACCGGCTCCTGACTATACTCAATGCAAGGAAGTGTAAAGATAGGCGCATGGCCGCACCAGCTAAATGCGCACCAGCAATCGCAGGTGATTGAAAATAAATATGTAAATCTTTTCAATGTTTGATGAAGGACAGACAAACATCAAGAAAAGTCCATATTTCTGTTGGCGCATTACGGAGTTGTCTTACATAATGCGCCGCGTTCATGTCCTCACAATGGCGTAACGTCTATGGAATTTCTGTTTACCGGCCTGGATCTACATACCGGGCTCTTGTTATTACTTGCCCTGGCATTTGTTCTCTTCTACGAAGCGATCAATGGCTTTCATGACACTGCGAATGCAGTGGCAACCGTTATTTATACACGTGCAATGCGATCGCAACTCGCGGTGGCAATGGCGGCGTTATTTAACTTTCTCGGCGTTCTGCTCGGTGGATTGAGCGTGGCGTATGCGATTGTGCATATGTTACCAACCGATCTGCTGTTGAACGTAGGGTCCGCTCATGGTCTCGCCATGGTGTTCTCTATGTTGCTGGCCGCTATCATCTGGAACCTCGGCACCTGGTATTTTGGTCTGCCGGCCTCCAGCTCCCATACGCTTATCGGTGCCATCATTGGTATTGGTTTGACGAACGCATTGATGACCGGCACCTCGGTTGTTGATGCGCTGAATATCCCGAAAGTGATTGGGATTTTCATGTCGTTGATCCTTTCCCCAATCGTGGGTCTGGTGGTTGCGGGCGGGTTAATCTTTTTGCTACGTCGCTACTGGAGCGGCACCAAGAAGCGCCGCCGTATCCACCTCACACCTGCTGAACGTGAAAAACAAGACGGCAAGAAAAAACCGCCATTCTGGACGCGTATCGCCCTGATTATCTCCGCTATTGGCGTGAGCTTCTCTCATGGTGCTAACGACGGTCAGAAAGGCATTGGTTTGATCATGCTGGTGCTGATTGGTGTAGCTCCTGCGGGCTTCGTGGTGAATATGAATGCTTCCGGTTACGACATTGCTCGTACTCGCGATGCCATCACCCACCTTGAGCAATACTACGCACAGCACAGCGATGCGATTAAGCACGTCATCGATCTCAATCCGGCTATCCCAACTCCTGAAGAAGTGAAGGGCCAGGATAAGCCTGCTGAGTTCCATTGCGATGCTAGCCGCGCCATTATTGCGGTACAGCGTGCAAAAGAGCTGCTGGGCAATCTCGACAGCTACGACAAGTTGAGCATTGAGCAGCGTAGCCAGATGCGCCGTCTGTTGCTTTGCATCTCTGATACATCAGAAAAAGTAGCCAAGCTGCCGGAAACCAAACCGGAAGATAAGCGCTTCCTGAAAGAGCTGAAAACTGACTTGCTGTATACCATCGAGTACGCACCAATCTGGATTATCATGGCGGTCGCTCTGGCGCTAGGCATCGGTACCATGATCGGCTGGCGTCGTGTGGCGACAACTATCGGTGAGAAGATTGGTAAGAAAGGCATGACCTATGCGCAGGGGATGTCCGCGCAGGTGACCGCCGCCGTCTCCATTGGTATTGCGAGCTACACCGGTATGCCGGTTTCCACGACTCACGTACTGTCTTCTTCCGTAGCGGGGACGATGGTGGTTGATGGTGGTGGTTTGCAGCGTAAGACAGTTACCAATATCCTGATGGCGTGGGTGTTTACTCTGCCAGTATCGATTTTGCTGTCTGGTTGCCTGTACTGGATTTCACTGCACTTCATTTAAACATGATGCGGTGATCGCAAGACGACAAAAAGCGGGTCAGGAAACTGGCCCGCTTTTTTTATGCGCCGAAATTGCTAATGCCAAATCATCAAACCAATAAGGCTTATCACCACCAGTCCACACAACGCGCTGGTCAAAATAAACTGACGGCGTAGACGTTCGCAGCGGCGAATAAACTCATCGTCATGATGGTCAAGATAACGCTGCGCGTAGATATAGCTCACCAGGCGAATCTGTTTACTGGGTTGTCCGTGAGAGGTAAAGAAGCCTCCCCCATCGACATACTGATACAGCAGCGGATCGCACCCGCGCAGTACCACCAGTAACGCGCGCAAAGATGAGTAATAACGCGCCATATTCACAACACAAACTACACAAAGCGCCCAAAAAAGCGCGACGGTGCTGATCATCATAATTACCCCCCGGTGAAGCCCCAGTACATCACTCCAGGGCAACCTCTCACCCCGAAAACCAGAAAGACCGTTCAGCGAGCCCAAAAAACCGATCCAGTTCACATTACTATTCCGGAACGGCTTATTTAATAGTGTAGGAGATCCGTTAATTTTTTCGCCACATCGTTAACCTTTATCAAGGCGATAAAAGCCATTTAAGGCTTAAATGTATACAGCGGTGGCACATTGACGATATCTATCATTCGCTATAGGGTAGAAATATCATCTACAATTTAGGTCCTTACAAGCGGGTAACACCGATGAAGTGCATCGTGCTATCCGACCAGGCTGGTCATCGACAACTTATGGAAGGAGTAAAATTATGGCTTACAAACACATTTTGATCGCGGTAGACCTCTCCCCGGAGAGCAAAGTACTGGTGGAAAAAGCGGTTTCTATGGCTCGTCCATACAACGCGAAGGTTTCCCTGATTCATGTCGATGTAAATTACTCCGATCTCTATACCGGATTGATCGATGTAAATCTGGGCGATATGCAGAAACGCATTTCTGAAGAAACTCACAACGCGCTGAGCGAACTGTCTAGCGGCGCGGGCTATCCGATTACTGAAACCCTGAGCGGTAGCGGTGATCTTGGCCAGGTTTTGGTGGATGCGATTAAGAAATACGATATGGATTTAGTCGTCTGCGGCCATCACCAGGACTTCTGGAGCAAACTGATGTCCTCTGCTCGTCAGCTGATCAACACCGTTCACGTTGATATGTTGATTGTTCCATTGCGTGACGAAGACGAAGATTAACGTTTAGCCGCACCAGGTCGCCCTCACCCTAACCCTCTCCCCCAGGAGAGGGAATTATCGGTTTCTCCCTCTCCATCAGGGAGAGGGTGCAGACCGGTTTTCTCCTTCTCCCAGGGGAGAAGGCCGGGATGAGGGGAATGGTTTATTCAGCCGTACCCGGATAAATATCAAAACGATGGCCTTTGGTCACCACCGCGTTATGCGTTTCCACCCCGGCCAGTGGCGGTGCGTAATCCGGACGCTTCACTACCACGCGTTTTATTGCAAGCTTCTGAGCAGGCGCAAGCAAACCATCTGCATCTTCGTCCGGCCCAACCAGCGACTGGAACACACGCATCTCCTTCTTCACCAGCGCGCTTTTCTGCTTATGCGGGAACATTGGGTCGAGATAGACCACTTCCGGACGCGGGGTAATATCGCTTAATGCCGTCAGGCTCGAGGCGTGGATCAGTTGCAAACGCTCTTGCAACCAGCAGCCGATTTCGGCGTCCTGATAGCCACGACGCAAACCATCATCCAGCAACGCGGCAACCACCGGATTACGCTCTAACATTCGCACCCGGCACCCCACAGAGGCCAACACAAACGCATCGCGTCCCAATCCCGCCGTCGCATCCACCACATTGGGCAGATACCCGCTCTTAATGCCCACCGCTTTTGCTACTGCCTCGCCGCGCCCACCGCCAAACTTGCGGCGATGCGCCATGGCTCCTGAGACAAAATCGACAAAAATGCCACCCAGTTTTGGCTCATCGCGTTTACGCAGCTCAAGGTGTTCCGGTGTTAAGACCAGCGCCATCAGAGACTCGTCATCGTGCTCAAGTCCCCAGCGTTCAATCAAAATAGATAAGGCGCCGGAATCGGCGCCTGTTTCAGTTATCAGGCAGATTTTCACAGAGTAAATCAGCCTTTAATGCCGTAATGGGCCAGCATGGCATCCAGCTGTGGCTCACGGCCACGGAAGCGTTTGAACAGCTCCATTGGCTCTTCAGAACCACCACGGGTCAGAATGTTATCGAGGAAAGACTGCCCGGTTTCGCGGTTGAAAATACCTTCATTTTCAAAGCGCGAGAACGCATCCGCTGCCAGCACATCAGCCCACAGATAGCTGTAATAACCCGCAGCATAACCGCCAGCAAAGATATGGCTGAACGCATGTGGGAAACGGCCCCACGTCGGCGATGGCACCACAGCAACCAGTTTCTTGATTTCATACAGAGTTTCCAGCACCTTCGCGCCCTGCTCTGGATTAAATTCAGCGTGCAGACGGAAGTCGAACAGGCCGAACTCAAGCTGGCGCAGGATAAACAGCGCGGCCTGGTAGTTCTTCGCCGCCAGCATTTTATCCAGCAGCTCTTTTGGCAATGGCTCGCCCGTCTCAAAATGGCCAGAGATAAACGCCAACGCTTCCGGCTCCCAGCACCAGTTTTCCATAAACTGGCTCGGCAGCTCGACGGCATCCCACGGCACACCGTTGATGCCTGAAACACCCGCCGTTTCGACTTTGGTCAGCATATGGTGCAAACCGTGGCCAAACTCATGGAACAGGGTGATCACTTCGTCATGGGTAAACAGCGCAGGTTTGCCATTGACCGGACGATTAAAGTTACAGGTCAGGTAAGCGACCGGCTTTTGCAGTGAGCCATCAGCTTTACGCATCTGGCCCACGCAGTCGTCCATCCACGCCCCGCCGCGTTTGTTTTCACGGGCATACAGGTCGAGATAGAAGCTACCGCGCAGTTCACCTTTTTCGTCATAAAGCTCAAAGAAACGCACATCAGAATGCCAGACGTCGATATCTTTACGCTCTTTCGCGGTGATGCCATAAATGCGTTTCACCACTTCGAACAAACCATTTACCGCACGGTCTTCCGGGAAGTACGGACGCAGTTGCTCGTCGCTGATGCTGTATAAATGCTGCTTCTGTTTTTCGCTGTAATAGGTGATATCCCAAGGTTCCAGCGCATCAATATTGAACTCTTTTTTCGTAAACTCGCGCAGTTGTGCCAGTTCAGCTTCACCCTGCGGACGGGCGCGTTTAGCCAGATCGGTCAGGAACTCCAACACTTGCTGTGGGTTTTCTGCCATTTTGGTGGCGAGTGATTTTTCCGCGTAGTTACCAAAGCCCAGCAATTCTGCCAGTTCGTGACGCAGCGCGAGGATTTCTTCCATCACCGGCGTGTTATCCCACTTACCTGCGTTCGGCCCTTGATCGGAGGCGCGAGTCGCATAGGCGCGGTACATTTCTTCACGCAGTTCGCGATTGTCACAATAAGTGAGGACCGGCAAATAGCTTGGGATATCCAACGTCAGCAACCAGCCGTCCAGCTCTTTCGCTTCGGCTTGAGCACGTGCGGCCGCCATTGCGCTCTCCGGCATCCCAGAAAGTTCGGCATCGTCGGTGATAAGCTTCGTCCAGCCCTGAGTCGCATCCAGCACGTTGTTGCTGTAGGTCGAACCTAACTCAGACAAACGCGCAGCAATTTCGCCATAACGCTTTTGTTTTTCTTCCGGTAAACCGATACCTGAAAGCTCGAAATCACGCAGTGCGTTATCCACCGCCTTCTTCTCAGCTACGCTCAGGTCGGCGTAATACGCGCCATCACGTAAATTACGGTACGCCTGATAAAGACCTTCGTGTTGACCTACCCACGTGCTGTATTCAGACAGCAGCGGCAGCGTCTGCTCGTAAGCTTCGCGCAGTTCCGGGCTGTTCTGTACGGAATTCAAATGACTCACTGGCGAGAAAATACGCCCCAGGCGATCGTCCACTTCCGCCAGCGGCTGACAAAGATTATCCCAGTTATAAGGCGCACCCTGTGCGACCACGCTTTCGACTTTCGCACGGCAATCATCCAGTGCTTGCTGCACTGCAGGGACAATATGTTCAGGTTTGAGAGCGGAAAACGGCGGCAGATCGAAAGGCGTTAACAATGGATTGGTCATAAGCGCGGTTCCTGATTTTGGGTATAGCTTTTAACATGAGGCTTAGTGTAGTTAATTTCAATGCCGGGCGGCGAGCATAACGCGGTATAC
This sequence comes from Buttiauxella sp. A111, assembly GCF_014189855.1. Lineage (GTDB taxonomy): Bacteria > Pseudomonadota > Gammaproteobacteria > Enterobacterales > Enterobacteriaceae > Buttiauxella > Buttiauxella selenatireducens. Next base: position 137,344 of record NZ_BJFN01000005.1, on the reverse strand, counting down.
TGAGTACATTATTTTGTCTTTGGAAACCCTGCAATCCATGCTCAGTTATCGTCACAGCTTTCACGCCGGCAACCATGCCGACGTACTGAAACATACCGTTCAATCCTTAATCATTGAATCGTTGAAAGAAAAAGATAAACCTTTTCTTTACCTCGACACGCATGCGGGAGCTGGCCGATACAAACTGAGCAGCGAACACGCCGAGCGCACTGGTGAATACCTGGAAGGTATCGGCCGTATCTGGCAACACGATGATCTGCCGGCTGAACTTGAGCCGTACATCAGTGCGGTAAAACACTTTAACCAGAGCGGCCAACTGCGTTACTACCCAGGTTCACCGCTGATTGCACGCCAGCTTCTGCGTGAACAAGACAGCCTGCAACTCACCGAGCTGCACCCGTCTGATTTCCCGCTGCTGCGTTCTGAATTCCAGAAAGACAGCCGCGCCCGCGTTGAACGTGCTGACGGTTATACCCAGTTGAAGTCAAAACTGCCGCCGGTTTCCCGTCGTGGCCTGATTCTTATCGACCCACCGTATGAGATTAAAACCGACTACCAGGCCGTCGTCACTGGCATCAGCGAAGGTTATAAACGTTTTGCTACAGGCACTTACGCGCTGTGGTATCCGGTTGTTATGCGCCAGCAAATCAAACGTATGCTGCGCGAGCTGGAAGAAACCGGTATTCGCCGTATTCTGCAAATCGAATTAGCCGTTCTCCCGGACAGTGACCGCCGCGGCATGACCGCCTCTGGCATGATTGTTATCAACCCACCGTGGAAACTTGAGCAGCAAATGGCTAATGTACTGCCGTGGTTGCATAAAACGCTGGTGCCTTCTGGCAACGGCTCGACCACGCTAAGCTGGGTTGTGCCTGAGTAAACCAGCTATCAGAGCAATCGGTGGAACCATTTTCTCGGCGCGCTACAATCGCGAATATTTTTCGACTCATTAGGGAAACATCATGACCAAACATTATGACTACCTCGCCATTGGCGGCGGCAGCGGCGGTATTGCCTCCATTAACCGTGCGGCAATGTATGGGAAGAAATGCGCACTCATTGAGGCGAAAGAGCTGGGTGGCACCTGCGTAAACGTGGGTTGTGTGCCGAAAAAAGTAATGTGGCATGCGGCGCAAATCGCAGAGGCTATTCATCAGTACGGCCCGGACTACGGCTTTGACACCACGGTGAATAAATTCGACTGGGACAAACTGATCGCCAGCCGTACCGCCTATATCGACCGCATTCATACGTCTTACGACAACGTTCTGGGCAAAAACAACGTTGACGTGATTCGTGGCTTTGCCAAATTTGTCGATGCGCACACTGTGGAAGTTAACGGTGAAACCATCACCGCTGACCACATTCTGATTGCGACCGGCGGCCGTCCAAGCCACCCGTCAATTCCAGGTGCTGAATACGGTATTGATTCCGACGGTTTCTTCGAACTCCCTGCTCTGCCAAAACGCATTGCCGTCGTGGGCGCAGGTTATATCGCCGTTGAAATCGCAGGCGTGGTTAACGCGTTGGGTTCTGAAACTCATCTGTTTGTGCGCCAACACGCACCGCTGCGTACTTTTGATCCGCTGATTGTCGAAACGCTGCTGGAAGTGATTAACACCGAAGGCCCGACGCTGCACACGCATGCCGTGCCAAAAGCCGTTGAGAAGAATGCCGATGGTAGCCTGACGCTGCACCTGGAAGATGGCCGTTCGCAGACCGTAGATTGCCTGATTTGGGCGATTGGACGCCAACCAGCAACGGACAGCTTCAATTTGGCGGTTACCGGTGTGAAAACCAACGCCAAAGGCTACATTGAAGTTGATAAATTCCAGAACACCAGCGTGCCTGGCATTTATGCCGTGGGCGATAACACCGGTGCGGTAGAACTGACGCCCGTTGCCGTTGCCGCAGGCCGTCGCCTGTCTGAGCGTCTGTTCAACAACAAGCCAGACGAGCATCTGGATTTCAACAACGTCCCAACCGTGGTCTTCAGCCATCCGCCAATCGGCACTGTTGGCTTAACAGAGCCACAAGCGCGTGAGCAGTACGGCGACGATAACGTGAAGGTGTATAAATCTTCCTTCACCGCGATGTATACCGCAGTCACCTCTCACCGCCAGCCGTGCCGCATGAAACTGGTATGTGCAGGTCCGGACGAGAAAATTGTCGGTATCCACGGAATTGGTTATGGGATGGATGAAATGCTGCAAGGTTTTGCGGTGGCGCTGAAAATGGGCGCAACCAAGAAAGACTTCGATAATACCGTCGCCATTCACCCGACCGGTTCGGAAGAATTCGTTACCATGCGCTAATCCGCGCCTCCGTCCTCCAATGGAGGGAAATAAATCAACAGGCTGTGGATCTTAAGATCCGCAGCCTTTTTATTTACTGCGCGAACCCGCGCTGCAGAATACAGCTCAAATAATCAAAACGCTAACTCATTAATACTTATGTGAATGTGCAATAGAGTCTATAAAAGTGCAAAGGAATACAGATTTCAAATTATTTAGTTACATTTAGACGTAATTTGCGAACTTATACTCTTTAGCCTGATGCTGTATGAAATATTATTTATTCAGATTGTTTTTCACTTATTCCCTAAATAATTCAAGTTTCAGGAAGGCGGCAACGCAGTGAATCCCCAGGAGCTTACATAAGTAAGTGACTGGGGTGAGCGAGGAAAGCCAACGCACATGCAACTTGAAGTATGAAGGGAATATATTCTAGGAATTATCTCATGAACAAGACCTCTACTCTGATTGGTATACTGACTGGCGTGTTGCTGGTATCCACAATGTCTACTGCAAATGCGACGATACAAGGCCAGCAACGCCGCGAAGCTCGGGATACTCGCCAGGATACCAGAGATACTGCACGTCATGAAAAACGCGAATGCATCGTCAGCAATGATAAAAGTAATCATGATTGCCGACAGGATAAACGCCAAACTAAACAAGATGGTCGCCAGAAAGCACGCGATATTAAATATTAATACTGGCAGCATCCCAAACTGAGCAGAATAAAATTGGAGCGCACGTTTTTGCGTATTTATATGTCCAGGAGGGCAATTTAGTGAAAAAATACATTCCCGGTTTATTGATCTTATCTTTCGCATTTTCAGGCAACGTATTGGCGCTTGATAAAACATCAGGTGGCGCAATTGCCGGAGCCGCAATTGGTGCCGCGACAGGTAAAACTGTGAAAAGCACCGTGGGTGGAGCTGTCGTTGGTGGTGGCACCGGTGCAATGTTTAAGAGCGGAGACACAGGTAAAGCCGCTCGTAAAGGGGGCGCCATTGGTGCCGCAGTGGGTGGCGTTGCAGCAGCAGCTACCGGCAACAACGTGTTAAAAGGCGCGGCTGTTGGTGCTGGCGGCGGTGCCTTGATTGGCGAAGCGACTCACTGATCCCTTTAAGCAACACTCTGAATAGAAAAAAGCCTGAAATCTGCGGATCCCAGGCTTTTTTTATATCTGAATATGGAAGATAAAAAAGACGTCTTCGCGAATCCAGGCAGCGATCGCTCTTTTTACCGCATCGCGTCATAAATCGCTTTCTGAATCTCCACCGCACGTTTTTCGTCAGTGTCAGTCGAGTCAGAACTGCGTTGCTGTTGCGCCTGAAGCCGTAATTTTGCGCGTTCTAAATCTTCTTTCTGTCGATCAATAATCTCTGGTGTGCTGCAAAAAGTTTGCAGAAATTGTTTGCGTAGAGAAGTGAGACTTTGCCCGTCGTTCATCGCCTGGCTGACGGTTCTGACCATACGCCGACACGGACGCTCTTCATCCATTTGCGACCGGTATTGCAGCAACGTATTGAGAGCGTCGCGATAATCTCCTGCCAGCGCAGATTCGGTGTAATACACTTTCCAGTTCATACCGCCCTGCATAAACAGACGCACCACCGTGGAGTCGCCACGCTCAATGGCTGAGCGTAAATTTCCCTCTTCCCAGGTAATACCAATATTCGCCAGCTTTTCACGCGCACTTTGGCTAAACGGGAGTGAATCAACCACCGTCACTTTTGCAGGGCCACTGTTTGCCTGCGCGGGCTTTTGAGTGATACCACTCAGGAAATTCATACCGAATATCGCCGCGCTAATCAGCGCCACACCCGCCACGCACCACATCAACATGCGTAGCGTTTCACCGGTGTCCTGCTTTTTTTTGGTATGACGCAAGTCAGGGTGATCAATGGTGTCACGCACTTCGTCCGAATCACGACCCGCCTGATGATATTTTTTCTGAGAAAGTTCAATAAATTCCTGTACCTGAGCGTCATCAGCAGCCATGAATGCCGCCGGGTTGACTGTCGTTCGCCCTTCATCCCAGGCACGCTGGATAGCCGCACTGCTTTCCTGGTAATAGCTATCCAACAACGCGAGTTGCACCGAGGTAAGCGGCGGTTGTTGAATAAGGTTATTGCGAATTTCGCGCACGTCGTCGAGGAAGGTTTGTAGCGTTTTGCGTTGATCAATAAACAGATTCAGCTGCGGCGAGCTGTGGAATATTTCGGCATAGTGGTTCGCAAACTCCTTTTTATCGACCACCATCAAAGCGAGTTCGCCAAATCGCATACCGCTTAAAACATCACCCTGCTCGCCATGCTTTAACCAACGGCGCACACAGTCGGCACCAAACTGTTTTTTCAGCTTATTCACCAGGTGCGACTGACTGGGATAATTTTTCGTAATCATCGCCTTCAGCATTAACTCCAGCGCCCGCATCTGGCGTGCAGCCTTTTGCTGTTCTGCCTCGCTGTTCTTATCGATCTCAGTCGAATAACCCAACAGTGGCTGTCTTAAGCGCACCAGTTCGAGATAACTGACAAAACGCAGTGCAGAAATAAGCTGGTTATGGCTGATTTCCTGGCCACTTTCATAATGCGGCACCAGTTGCTGTAAATGCCGCAACAGCAGAGTGAACTGTGAAATCTCGGCGTCATTGAGGTTTAACCGCTTTGCAACTGCCATCCAACTGCCGAGTGCCAGGCGAGCCTGCTCCAGTTGCTGAAAAAACCATTGAGGATCTTTGCCTTCTGAGGCTGTGATGGTGAGCAGTGGCAGGATTTGTAATGACGCCTGGCGGCAAACACTCAGGCAAGTCTCAAACTTTTCCCGCATCAGCAACTGTGAAGCGCTGGTCATGGTTATCCTTTATTGGGCACGAATGTCTGGGTAGAAAAACGCAATTACACAACAGACTAACGCAAGTGCTGCATGCCCAATGGCGATAAAAGAGAGCAAAATCTACGCGTTCTCCAGCGCCTTATTTAATGCATCCCCCGTTTTACGCAATGCGGCTTCGGTTGCGGCATCACACGGCGATGCGTAATTCAGGCGCAGACAGTTGCGATACTTCCCTGACGCAGAAAGCAGCGAGCCCGCCGCAATATGGATATGCTCTTCGCGCAGCGCACAGCAAATCGGCACGATATCTATATTTTCCGGCAGCTCAACCCACATCATAAAGCCGCCCTGTGGACGACTGACGCAGATACCGCACGGAAAATAGTGTCGAACATGACAGGTAAAATCTTCGAGATTACGCTGGTAAAGTTGGCGCATACGACGCAGATGGCGATGGTAGTTACCGTTCCGAATAAACTCCGCCACAGCGAGTTGTGAGAAGGTCGAGGTACTGCCAGTGACGATGTATTTCATGTGCAAAGCGCGATCAAGATAGCGACCCGGCACAATCCAGCCGACTCGCAAACCTGGCGCCAGCGTTTTAGAAAAAGAGCTACACAGCAGCACGCGACCATCAACATCCATTGATTTAATCGTCATTGGGCGGGGATATTCATAAGCCAGCTCGCCGTAAACATCATCCTCAATGATTGCAATATCAAAACGTTGCGCGAGCGTCAGCACCGCTTTCTTACGTGCATCCGGCATAATAAACCCCAGAGGGTTATTGCAGTTTGGCACCAGAATCACCGCTTTAATCGGCCACTGCTCCAGCGCTAATTCCAATGCTTCCACGCTGATTCCTGTTACAGAATCTGTCGGTATTTCAACAACTTTAATGCCAAATGCCCGCAGCATCTGCATGGTGCCATGAAACGACGGCGACTCCACCGCCACAATGTCACCCGCTTCACACACCGCGCGAATTGCAATCGACAGGGCTTCGTGGCAACCAGTGGTTATCAGAATATCGTCGGCGGTTGCCACGCAGCCGCTATCCAGCATCAGACGGGAGATTTGCTCACGCAGCGAACGCATACCGTGAATGCTGTCATAGCCGAGCAATTCGGATTGTTGATACTGCGCGATGCGGCTCAGTTCACGCCATAAAGGTTTGATGGTCGGTTGTGTCACATCCGGGACGCCGCTGCCCAGAGCGATAATATCGCCCTCTTCACGGGTAACAAGTTGCTCAAGCACCGCATCCCATTGCGTGACCTCGACCGGCCGCTGTACCGGGCGGGTCAGTTGCGGAACCGGGGGTTGCGCTTTGCGTTGCGTGACGAAATACCCGGAACGGGGCTGCGGTGAAATCAGCTGTTTGTCTTCAAGAAGATGATAAGCCTGCTGCACGGTGCTGATGCTCACGCCATGCTCATTACTCAGGCTGCGTACCGAAGGCAGGCGTTCACCACTGCGATACAACCCTTGTTCAATACGTTCTGCCAGCAATGTGGCGAGATGTTGGTAGCGCGTCATGCTGTATCCTCTTAAGCAACCATACAGACAGAAAAACCAGTACAGAGTGGTGACATATTCGCCATTCAGATCATGTTTTAGCGCTTCTGTATGTTAAATAAAAGTAATATTTGAATCTGTCGGCTATCTGTATGGCGGCGCATGATGTACCTCGAACTCACAAGAGGAGCAACATCATGGGCTTTGAAGAAAACCGTTCTCACAAACCGTTTTATGGCTTTGTGATGATTTACCGCTATTTCCGGCAACGCTGGTTAGAACACCAGACAGCGCGCGTTCTACAAGGACTTAGTAAGGAACAATTACGCGACATTGGACTGACTACGGATGATTTATCACGCTGGAATTAACCTCATATAACGGCGCAATTTTCTGGCGCCGTTATTTTTTTGCTGATATCACTTAAAGGGCAAACACCTCCGGCAAAAAAATAATAAGGTTCAACCATGCGAATAACTGATTTGCCTTTTAACACGACCGACTGGTCAACCGTTCAAGTAACCGAACATCCGGGCGTAACCGGAAAAGCACTTTGGCGCACGCAGCAGTTTGGGGAAATACGGGTTCGAATGGTGGAATACACGGCGGGGTATCTTGCCGATCACTGGTGTCAAAAAGGTCATGTACTCTTTTGTCTTGCGGGCGAGCTGCAAACAGAACTCGAAGATGGCCGCACTTTCACTTTAAAACCAGGCATGAGCTACCAGGTTGCCGATGGCGCCGAACCTCACCGTTCATCGACCCACCGCGGCGCAACGCTGTTTATTGTGGACTGATAATCATGTTGCATCTCTCCACACCACGACTGAACTTAACGCAAATTAGCGAGCAGGATTGGCCGAGCTTTTTGCAGCTGCAACAAGATCCTGTCGTTATGCGTTACGTCTCCGATGACCGCAAAGAAGCGGAAATCCGCCAAATATTTAATTCACGCCTGGTGCGCTGGGAATTGCACAGCCGCCATTGGTTATGCCTTGCGATGCGCGATAAACATAACGGGATGCTGATTGGCTTCACCGGATTTGTACGCGGTGAGGATGACATAGCGGAAGTCGGCTTTATCCTCGATTCGACTTTTCACGGGCAAGGTTATGGTTATGAATCGCTTCATACCCTTTGTCGTTTTGCCTTTGAAAAATGCGCCATGCGAAAACTGACCGCCACAGTGACGGTGGGGAATATCGGTTCGAAGAGAGTGCTGGAAAAAGTGGGTTTTCAGCCAGAAGGAATACTGCGAGAAAATTACTTCCTCGGCGGTGTCTGGCAAGACGACTGGATTTTTGGCTTGTTACGCAGCGAGTTCAGATAAAACACGGGCCGCACATTCGCGGCGGCCCATACAGCGTGAATGCTTAGTTATACATCTCAGCGACACCAAACACTTTGTTATCACCGCCAGCAGAGATAATGCGGATAGATTTCGCGCCAGCCTGTTCAGCTTTTGCTTGTAATTGCGCCTGTAGGCTATCGATGTTTGACGCGCCACTTACGGAAACTGTACCGATTTTTTGGCTTTCAACTGCCTGAGTGGTTGCAGCGAAAGATGAGAATGAAGCGGCAAGAGTCATAACTACGGCAAAATATTTGATGCTTTTCATGGTGATTATCCTTGAGGTTTGTTTAGGTGAGAAAGCGTGTTTGCTTTCGATGTGATAAGAATAGCGCTGCACCTCAAGGGGTGATAGTGGAATGATTCGCTCAAATTATTCAATATTTTTGACAAATATTTAACACACGAAGGTGAAGGTCGTTTCACCTTCGCAAGCACACCCACTTACAAGAACATTCCACCTGAAACTTCAATACGCTGCGCATTCATCCAGCCGCTTTCATCGCTGAGCAGAACCGCAATCGCGTTGCCGATATCATCAGGTTGCCCAACGCGTCCCAACGCGGTTTGTGCGGCGATAGCGCTCGCCACCTGCTCATTGTCACGTACAACACCGCCGCCAAAATCTGTCGCAATCGCGCCCGGAGCGATGATATTGACCGAGATCCCTCTCGCCCCCAGTTCTTTTGCCTGATAGCGCGTCAGCACTTCCATCGCCCCTTTCATCGCGGCGTATGCCGCTTTTCCTGGCAAAGCGAAACGCGTCAGGCCAGTCGATACATTCAAAATGCGTCCACCATCTTTAATCAGCGGCAGCAGGTGCTGGGTGAGGAAGAAAGGTCCTTTCAAATGGATGTTCATTAATTCATCAAATTGCGCTTCTGTTGTTTTTTCGAACAGCGCATCGAGCCCCGTACCCGCATTGTTTAATAAATAATCAAACGACTCGCGATGCCACACGTCACGCAGTTGTTGCTTCACTTCTGTAGCAAAAGCCGGGAAGGTTGCGCTATCGGCGACATTCAATTGAATTGCCACCGCTTTCACGCCTGTTAGCTCAATTTCGCGCACCACATCCTGCGCTTCTTGCTGCTTGCTGTTGTAGGTCAAAATAATATTCACTCCGCGTCCAGCCAGCTTCAGCGCCGCGTTTTTACCTAATCCACGGCTGCCGCCGGTCACTAATGCGATTGTTTGACTCATGATTTGCCCCTTCGATGACGGTTCGGTGATTGAGGTAAAGCTTATTAGCTGCTACAAAATCAATAAAGAGTGCCAATAACGCATCACTGTTTCTCTACCAACAACAATGTGAGAAAAAAGTGGATAAAATACATGCAATGCAACTATTCATTAGAGTGGCTGAACTTGAGAGTTTTTCTCGCGCAGCCGACACTCTGGGCCTTCCTAAAGGTAGCGTATCGCGCCAGATTCAGGCGCTAGAAGCCATGCTTGGAACAAGGTTATTACACCGCACGACGCGACGCGTGCAGTTGACACAAGATGGCATGGTTTATTACGAGCGTTGTCGCGATCTATTAGCCAATCTTGATGAACTGGACGGGCTATTCCTGCATGACCCCAGCAGCGTCAGTGGGCGATTACGTGTAGATATGCCTGTAGGTGTGGCTAAAAATCTGGTGATCCCCAAACTCCCCGCCTTCTTGCAGCAATATCCTGGCATTGAGCTGGAATTAAGCAGCAGCGATCACATGGTGGATGTGGTGCGCGAAGGGTTCGATTGCGTGGTACGCGTCGGGCAACTCAAAGATTCAGGCCTGGTTGCCAGACCATTAGGGAAACTCACCTTAATTAACTGTGCCAGCCCAGATTATCTGGCGCGCTTTGGCTATCCGGAAAGCTTGGACGATCTGGCTTCTCACGCCGTGGTGCATTACGCGCTAAACCTCGGCAGCCGCCCGCAGGGGTTTGAAGTTTGGATCGATAAAAATACGCGTTGGATAAAAACCGGTGGCGTTATCACGGTGAATAGTACCGAAACCTATCAAGCCGCGTGCCTGGCTGGGCTTGGGATTATTCAGGTGCCACGCATTGGCGTAAGAGACTTACTCAAGAGTAAAAAACTGGTGGAGATCCTGCCGCAATACCGCGCCCAACCGATGCCTGTTTCACTGCTTTATCCGCATCGACGTAATCTCTCCCGCCGCGTTCATTTGTTTATGGAATGGCTGACGGGATTAGTGAAAGGGTATGTCGATTAGCATTCAGGCTATAATTTCTTTAAGATCTTGCAGATGCAGAGGAAAAATCACCTGATGACCATGCCGGAAAGCAAAGAAAGTCGCCCTACCGATACGCCCGACGATGAACCGATCATCAAAATCAAAACCAGTAATCAGACCGTCAATAAAACAATCGATAGTGTGAACAGCACTGTCGGGCGTGTCGAACGTAATCCTGTTGTTGCTCACCTGATACGCGCAGCGGAACGGTTTAACGACCGCATGGGTAATCAATTTGGTGCAGCAATCACCTACTTTTCATTCCTGTCGCTGATCCCGATTTTGATGGTGGCGTTTGCCGCCGCAGGTTACATCCTCGCGTCACATCCCACGCTGCTTGAGAGCATCTTTGAAAAGATCCTCGTCAATGTCAGTGAGCCAACGCTTGCCGCGACGCTGAAAAACACCATCAATACGGCGGTGCAACAGCGTACAACCGTGGGTCTGGTGGGTCTGCTCATTGCGCTTTATTCCGGCATTAACTGGATGGGAAATTTGCGCGAAGCGGTGCGTGCTCAGTCGCGGGAAAAGTGGGAGCGGACACCGCAGGACCAGGAAAAATTCTGGACGAAGTATCTGCGTGATTTGGTGTCACTGATTGGCTTGCTGGTTGCGCTTGTTGTGACGTTATCCATCACCTCGGTTGCCGGTTCCGCCCAGACATTCCTGATTAACCTTTTGCATCTGGGCGGTATCGAATGGTTAAAACCGGTCTGGCACCTGGTCGGGCTGACGATATCCATTTTTGCTAACTACTTGCTTTTCTTCTGGATTTTCTGGCGTCTGCCACGCCACCGCCCGCGTAGAAAGGCGCTTATTCGCGGCACATTCATTGCGGCAGTGGGTTTTGAAGTGATCAAAATCATCATGACCTACAGCTTGCCAGCCCTCGTAAAATCACCTTCTGGCGCGGCGTTTGGTTCCGTTTTAGGATTGATGGCGTTTTTCTATTTCTTCGCCCGCCTGACGCTTTTTTGTGCCGCGTGGATTGCTACCGCACAATACAAAGATGACCCGAGAATGCCGGGTAAAACGCATAATTGACCCGCTTGCTATTCCCCTTCTCCCTGGGGAGAAGGTTGGGATGAGGGGATTCGACGCTACCCCCCTCACCCTGGCCCTCTCCCCCAGGAGAGGGAACAAATGACCAGACAGCACATAAATCCAACCTGTAACTTTTATTTAACCTAAAAGCAGTTTTATCCACTAAATATTAATTTATGTGAAGCATTACATAGACACTTATTTTCTGGACTGAAAATTATCCTCTTTTTGCTCGTTAATCGAACAGTGCGGTGAACAAACCTGCGTTGAAATGCGCCTTTTGCTGTGCGTAATATGGCCTTTCGTTCGATATAAAATAAGAAAAAACTATGCAAGCCACCATCGCTACTCCAGTCAATACTGAAACTGACGCCACGCCCGTTAACTCACGCGGAAAAGTGGTCGTTGCCTCGCTTGTCGGCACCGCCATCGAATTCTTCGATTTCTATATTTATGCCACTGCGGCCGTCATTGTTTTCCCGCATATCTTCTTCCCGCAAGGTGACCCGACAGCGGCGACACTCCAGTCGCTAGCCACGTTCGCCATTGCCTTTGTGGCACGTCCAATTGGTTCCGCACTGTTCGGCCATTTTGGTGACCGAGTCGGTCGCAAAGTGACCCTCGTGGCATCACTTCTGACAATGGGTGTTTCAACGGTGTTGATTGGCCTGTTGCCGAGCTACGAAACCATCGGCGTATTAGCGCCAATGCTGCTGGCACTGGCACGCTTCGGGCAAGGTTTGGGTCTGGGTGGTGAATGGGGCGGCGCAGCATTGCTGGCGACCGAGAATGCGCCACCACGTAAACGCGCGTTGTACGGTTCATTCCCGCAACTGGGAGCGCCAATCGGCTTCTTCTTTGCCAATGGCACCTTCCTGCTGCTTTCCTGGCTGCTGACAGACGAGCAATTCATGTCATGGGGCTGGCGCGTACCGTTTATTCTGTCCGCTGTTCTGGTGATAATCGGCCTGTATGTGCGTGTTTCTCTGCATGAAACACCGGTGTTCGCCAAAATCGCTAAGGCAGGTAAACAGGTAAAAGTTCCGCTCGGCACGCTGCTGAGCAAGCACCTGAAAGCAACGATCATCGGCACGTTTATCATGCTGGCAACTTACACGCTGTTTTACATCATGACGGTCTATTCAATGACCTTCAGCACCGCCAAAGTGCCGGTGGGTCTGGGCTTCTCCCGCAACGATGTGTTGTGGATGCTGATGATGGCGGTGATTGGTTTTGGTGTGATGGTGCCAATTGCAGGTTTACTGGCTGATAAGTTTGGCCGCCGTAAATGCATGATTGTTATCACCAGTTTGATGATTGTGTTTGCGTTAGCCGTCTTCCAGCCGTTATTGGGTTCGGGTAACCCGACGCTGGTGATGGCATTCCTGCTGATTGGCCTGAGCCTGATGGGTTTAACCTTCGGCCCAATGGGTGCGTTGCTGCCAGAGTTGTTCCCAACGGAAGTGCGTTATACCGGGGCGTCATTCTCGTATAACGTGGCGTCGATTCTGGGCGCATCTGTTGCGCCGTATATCGCAACCTGGTTGCAGGCGAATTACGGTCTGTTCTATGTCGGTGTGTATCTGGCGGCGATGTCAGCGATTACGCTGGTTGCACTGCTGGTGTCTAAAGAGACACGTCATTTGTCACTGTAGTATTCGTTTTTTCCCCTCACCCTAACCCTCTCCCAAAGGAGAGGGGATGGTCCGGTTTACTGCCTCACCAGAGACGCTTTTCTCCCTCTCCTGGGGGAGAGGGCTGGGGTGAGGGCGTCCAGGCTCAAATCACTTCTTCATCTGCCCCAAAATATTCTGGCACTGGTTCTGCCCACCTTCTGAAGGCGAAATCAGCGCCAGCAACGCAGCAGCGGGCGTAACCAATGTCGCAAGCGCTGCGGCCACCGCGCCACGGGCAATCAGTGGACCGGGTTTCACGCCAGCATCTGGGTTTTTAAACGTACCCCGCACATAAAGCGGCGAGCGCAGAGTAAGAACGCGCACCCCTTTGCTTTCTGGATTGATGGTTAAATCGAGTCGTTCGCTGGCGAAGTTGGTGGTGCCGGTGACGTTAATCAGCGAATTTTCTGTATCAAAGGCAAAAATACGCGGTGAGGCGACCCCATCGCGTAAATCCAGATTCGCTGCCGCGCAGTTTATCCGCACTTCGTCATCGCCAAAGATTTGCCCGACAAGGTAATTCCCCACATTCAGGCCGACGATCTCCATCAGGTTGCGGCTAATTAACCCATCGTGCATCAGCAGTTTCAGGTTGCCATCGCTGCTCCCCAACAACTCGGCGATAGAGTTACCCCGGCCACGCAAATCCGCATCGCCGTTCAGTTCACCGAGTGTTTTTTGCATTGATTCCACTTTTGGCATCAGCTGTTTAAGCTGTAAACGCCGCGCCTGAATATCTGCGGTTCCCTGCATCGGTTTTTTTTCGCCTTCGAGGTGGATGTTAGCGCTGATGCTGCCGCCCGCCATGCCAAATTTCAGCGGCTGGAGGCGCAAGTCAGCATTCTTGAGAATCACATGCGTAGTAAGGTTGCTGAGGGGCAGCGTCCCGCTGTGTTCGATACGGCCACCTTTAAAACGCACGTCAGCATCCATCACATCCCATTTGTCAGTTTCGAAACGGTCGTATGGCAGAACTTTGCCGCTCGGCTGGACAGTTTTCTCGCCTTTGGCTTGCTCGGCTCGTTTGCTTTGCTGAGCGCCTTTGCCGGAATCCACGCCGATTAATGGCCCCAAATCCGCCAGCCGGAGCTGTTTAGACTCAAGTTCGCCTTCCAGTTTCGGGCGCGGTTTACCTTGAGAATACGTCAGAGAACCATAAATATCGCTCTCACCGATTCGCCCGTTAAAGTTCTGATAACGGAAGACCGACCCTTTTTCCGTGTCGATTTTTGCCAGCAAATGTCCGTCAGTTTCAAAAGGCGGCGAATCTGGCAATAACACGCCGGTAAGATCGTAGAGATTACCCAACGAATCACCGGAGAATTTCAGTTGCAGATCGACGCCACCCATTTTCATGGGGTCGTTGATGGTGCCAATAAATGCCACGCGTGAATTCCCTGAATGCACATCGGCCTGCACCGGGAAAGCCGTTTCCCCTTCGCTGCGCAGTGCCAGCATGCCGCCAATTTTGCCGCTGCCTTCAATCGGTTCCCCGTTGTAACGCCCGCGAACTTTCAGACCAAAGACATAGTCTCCGGCTTTTGCGGCATCTTTGCCTTTCGGTTTGTTTCCTTCAACCTCGCTAAACGGTAACGGTTTGCCGAGTGGGTCGACGAGGATTTCCATCTCTGCTTTGGTGAGTTTGTCGTTAATCGCAATTCGGCCTTTATCGAACAGAATATTGTCCATTCTGAAGGACCAGGATGAAGGCGGCTGATTGGGATCTTTTGGCTTGTCACTGGCAAAGTTAAACGTCCAGTTATTGTTTTTTTCCGTCAGGCGAATAATGCGCACATCGGGCTGAACAAGCTTTATCCAGGGGATATAAACGGTTTTGGTGAGCAGTGCGAGTGGAGCAAGCGTGGCGTCAACGCGTGGCAGATGGACCATGGTGACTTCAGGAATATCGGGGGGATTACCGAGCATAATATCTTCGGCATGAACATGCGGCCACGGCACCCAACTGCGCCAGCCGGTCTCTTCTTTATTACGTTCCCATACCACGCCTAAATCGCCACGAATGGCGAAGGGTCGATTCAGCTCCGTCGAGACTTTTTGGTTGATGGTCGGTTTGAGCCGATTCCAGTCAAACGTCGCAATCACAATGATTGCCACCACAACCAACAACAATAAACCCCCGACGATACCGCTGGCGACTTTTCCAGTTTTAGTCATGCCTTTTACCTTCTCCTGATGTGGCTCGCATTCACTAAAGATAGTTGAGCGTGACCGATGCGGCATCAGGAGAGGCGAGTTAGCACACTCTCTAACTGTTCAAATGGGAAGGGACGGGAGAGAAAATAGCCTTGCGCCGCGAATGCAGGAGAGTTTTGGACATCGCGCCATTCATCTTCAGTTTCCACGCCTTCAACGATGACACCTTTGCAATAGCGGTTCATCAATTGCAGCAACATAGTGAATAAATTGCGGCCCTCTTCGCTGGTGCGCAGCATGATAAACAGGTCACGCGCGACTTTGATGTAGTCGTAGTGCACCTCACTTAAGGCCGAAAAGTTGGCGACTCCCGTACCGAAATCATCCAGCCACAGTGGGCCAAATTCGTTCATTCCCGCAAGCGTCACCGCTTGTGGTTGGGTAATGTGTTCCACCAGTTCGAAACGCACCCACGGCATTTTGTTTATCAGCGCCAGGATCGGCTGATGATGTTTCATGGCCACAAGCGTAGGACCATCGACATTCACAGAGGCTAAGATGTCATAGCCGATGAAGATGGATTCCCAACTGCGCAGTAAGTTAAGTTGCTCTTCGATGACCATCAATCGCGTACGACGGGTGACAGATGAAAAGTAGCGATCGGGCGGAATACGAACGTCCGGTTCATCCTCGTGCGTGACCACCGTCAGTAGCTCTATCGCCATCAATCGACCATCGATTTTGTAGATCGGCTGGAAGGTGTACTGCCGCTGGCACTGCAACCAGAATCGCCGTTCCTGCAAACTTTCGACACTCGCCTCAAGCGTATTAAGCCGGTGAGTGATCTGCTTAAACTTCATCATGTGGGTCCTGTTTACTTTGATAACTCGCATGGCTCATCGACAAGTTATCGGCGTAGCGCATGAGAACTTTATGTTCGCTTTCAGTACAACCTCAATGAAAGAGAGTTCGTTCACATTGACAAGAATCTGCCTTAGCTCAAAGTTTTTCGAAACATCGTTTTAAATCGTTTGACTCGTTTTTAACCGACCAGCAAACTAGCGGCAATTTCATTAATTCAGGTTTACTGCTATGCCAACGCGCAAAATCGCCGTCATCGGTGAATGTATGATTGAACTGTCGCAAAAAGGTGCGGAAGTTAGCCGCGGCTTTGGTGGCGACACCCTAAACACGTCTGTTTATATCGCTCGTCAGGTCAATGCTGATGCGCTTGAAGTCCACTACGTTACGGCGCTGGGTGAAGATAACTTCAGCCAACAAATGCTGGATGCCTGGCAGCAAGAAAACGTCCATACCGAACTGACACAGCGCCTGGAACACCGTTTACCGGGTCTGTATTACATCGAAACTGACGCGACTGGCGAGCGCACCTTCTACTACTGGCGCAACGAAGCCGCAGCCCGCTTCTGGCTGGAAAGCGATCAAGCGCAAGCAATCTGTGCAGAGCTGGCTCAGTTCGACTACGTCTATCTGAGCGGAATTAGCCTGGCGATTCTCAACGCTGCTAGCCGTGAAAAGCTGATGGCGCTGCTGGCTCAATGCCGCGCTAACGGTTGCAAAGTCATCTTCGATAACAACTATCGTCCGCGCCTGTGGGCAAGTCGTGAAGAGACGCAACAGGTTTACCAGCAAATGCTGGCATGCACTGATATCGCGTTCCTGACGCTGGATGACGAAGACTTGCTATGGGGCGAGAAGCCGGTTGAAGAGGTGGTTCACCGTACTCAAGCTGCGGGCGTGCGTGAAGTGGTTATCAAACGTGGTGCAGATTCTTGCCTGGTGGCGATTCAGGGTGAATCGACGTTAGAAGTGCCTGCGGTTAAATTACCGAAAGAAAAAGTGATCGATACTACTGCGGCGGGTGACTCTTTCAGCGCGGGTTATCTGGCGGTGCGTTTGACTGGCGGAAGTGCGGAAGAAGCGGCAAAACGTGGACATTTGACTGCGAGCACCGTGATTCAGTACCGCGGCGCGATTATCCCGAAAGAAGCGATGCCTGGCTAAAACAATCCTCACCCCGACCCTCTCCTTGAAGGAGAGGGGGAAAAACGCCCCCTGTTTTGAGTGCGAAAACCGCACTATCCCCCCGATATTCTCCCACCGGATGAGGGAGAATGCCGCACTATCCCCTCTCCTGGGGGAGAGGGTTAGGGTGAGGGCGTCCGGTTACTGCGCCGGAGGAACATCCGCCCCATCCTGCTTAGGCTCATCCGTTAGCGGCAGCGTTTTACTCGGCACCATCACCTTATCCCACGTCGCTTGCAGATCCTTCATATTGAACTCAGGTTCGCCTTTGGGCTGCAACAGCACCAGCGCCATTTCTTGCGATAACTGCTGACGTAAATCCTGATTCAGCGAACTCAGTGTCAGGCTGTTCAGGAAATCCCCACGCAGCTTCTGATACTGTTCCGGCGCGATATCAACCACCTGGTTTTGCAACGAGCGCATACGCTGGCTAATCAGCACATCGGTATCGGTACGAGCGTAAGTGGCAAACAGTTTGGCAAGTTCCGCTTTTTTCTGCGCAACTAACCCATCAAACTCTGCCTGCGATAGCCCTTTATCACGAACATTAACCAGCTCTTTGCCCACGTTCGCTAAATTCGCATTCAGCTTATCGTTTGGTGACTCAAGGTTAATGCCACACTGCGCACGCTGATACAGCACACGGCAATCGAAGCTCAGGTTGAGGTCTTTAATGTTCTGCTTGCTGAGGTTTTGCTGCACATGCCAGAACAGCGCCTCACGTGCGAGGTCAGCACGCCAGTAACGCAGCAATGCAGACGATTCACGAATTGGCTGCCATGAGTTATCCCACATTAAAGAGAGACGATCCTGGCTCACGCTGTCGGTCATCAAACTCACAGGCACGCGCTTGAGCGGAGAAAGGGTCGCAACCGGTGCGGGCGTTTCACGTTTGCCTGTAAGAGTGCCAAACGTTTTGTTGATTTGATCGGCAACACTTCGGCTATCAACGTTACCTACCACAATCAACGTCATCGCATCCGGGGTGTACCATTTCTTGTAGAACTCGCTCAGTTGTTCGATATCAACCGGCTGCTTGAGATCTTCTGCCGGGTCATGGCCCAACAGCGTGGAACCTTGCAAGCGATAGCGCCACCAGTTGTCTTTGGTGTCCATCGGCCAGGTTGCCACCATATCCTGAGTTTGCAGCGCAACGTTCACCGTATCCTGGGTTACTGACGTTTTACCGGTGCTTTCTGAAAGATAAACCAGCGCTTCTTTGAGCAAATCATTGCGGTTATTAGGCAGGCTAAGATTAAACAGCGTGAAGTCATACGAAACTACCGCTGGAGGCAGAGGACGCTGCGGGTCCACACTTTGCTGCCATAGTGAGCGTACCTGCAAGGGTTGCAAGCTACCGCTTTGTGTAAGTGCCAGGCGTGGTAAGAAGTGGCTAAAGCCGCTCTGCTGGGTGGTCTCAGTCAATGAGCCAGTGTTGACCAACAGACGAATCTCAATACGATCGCTTGGGCGCTGAGGTGTGGCCAGGACTTGCCATTGAAAACCATTGGCCAGCGTACCTTGCTGCCAGGCTGGGTCGGGCTGTAGTGCTTCTGCCTGCACATTACTGGCGGCGGCGACCAACAGCAATCCGCCAGCTAAGAGTCGAATTTTGGTGCCCTGCATGTTAACCCCTGGAAAACAATCCTGATTAAAAAGTGTAATGGTGGCAAAAGATTATGAAAAAAAGCCACCGCGGTGACATTTCACCACTCCGTTTGACCGCGTCGAAGCGGAAACGTCACTTTTAAAATGAAAAAAAACGCCAAAGAATTTGGCTCAAGGGTCAATTATGCGCAGTAGCCCACAGCGAGGGCAAGTCGCCGTGGGCAATTGAGGGTTTTAAGAAGAGACTTCGCTCACTTTTTTCGCGGAATTTGGATTATTGAGAGTTTCTGTCAGTTGTTTCTCATCCAACTGTTTCACCCACTTCGCCACAACCACTGTCGCCACACCATTACCGACCAGGTTAGTTAGCGCACGTGCTTCAGACATAAAGCGGTCGATACCGAGAATCAACGCCAGACCCGCAACCGGTAAATGCCCCACCGCTGAAATCGTTGCCGCCAGTACGATGAAACCACTTCCCGTCACACCCGCCGCGCCTTTTGAGGAGAGGAGCAACACCACCAGCAGCGTGATTTGGTGGAAAATATCCATATGGCTGTTGGTGGCCTGCGCGATAAACACCGCTGCCATGGTGAGATAAATCGAGGTGCCATCGAGGTTAAACGAATACCCGGTCGGGATAACCAGCCCGACAACCGATTTACGGCAACCGAGTTTCTCCATTTTATCGAGCATTCTTGGCAGCGCGGATTCAGACGAGGACGTGCCCAGCACGATCAGCAGCTCTTCTTTGATATAGCGGATAAATTTAAAGATGCTGAAACCCGTCATACGGGCAATGGAGCCCAACACCACCACCACAAACAGAATACAGGTGATATAGAAGCAGATAATCAACTGGCCAAGCTGAACCAACGACCCGACGCCATATTTACCGATAGTAAACGCCATGGCACCGAAAGCACCGATTGGCGCAAGGCGCATGATCATATTGATGGTGCCGAAAATAACCTGCGAGAAGCTTTCAATGACGTTGAAAATCAGTTGGCCTTTATGGCCCAGACGGTGCAGCGCAAAACCAAACAGCACCGCAAACAGCAGCACTTGCAGGATATTGCCGCTGGCGAACGCGCCAATTACGCTACCCGGAATGACATCCAGTAAGAATGCGACCACGCCTTGTTGCTGTGCCTGTTCGGTGTACATTGCCACAGCTTTAGCATCAAGCGTTGCCGGGTCAACGTTCATGCCAGCCCCTGGCTGCAACAGGTTTACGACGAGCAAACCAATAATCAGCGCGATGGTGCTGACGACTTCGAAGTAAAGCAGTGCCACAGCACCTGTACGGCCCACCGCTTTCATGCTTTCCATGCCCGCAATGCCCGTCACGACTGTGCAGAAGATAACCGGCGCGATAATCATTTTAATCAGTTTAACGAACGCGTCGCCGAGCGGTTTCATCTGCGCGCCTAGTTCCGGGTAAAAATGACCCAGCAGGATACCGATGGCGATCGCCGTGAGGACCTGGAAGTAGAGGCTTTTAAAAAGAGAGAGTTTCATAGGGTGTCCTTGAGAGGTAGAGATTCCGCAAACCTTCCGATCTGCGGCACCAAAAATAACACCCACAAAAACACTCAAAAGTGACACAGCGCTGATTTGTAGACAAAATTGTTAAATAATTGAGCTGACTCGCGCCAGCCCAATAACATTTGCAACAACTAGTTTACTGATCTGCGGCGGATAAGTACTTTGAATCAAACTCTTTAAGAGTCAGTGCCCTGGAGAAAAGATAACCTTGAGCAAGGGTCACACCTTCGTTTAATAGCCAGTCGCACTGCGCCTGATTTTCAATTCCTTCAGCCACCAGTTTCAGGCCCAACGTATTCGCCATACCGATGATAACCCCCGCCATCGTGTTGTCTTCCGGCAGGCCATCGACAAAGCTCTTATCGAGTTTCAACACATCCACCGGCAGCGATTTCAGGTGATGTAAATGGCGCAGGCTGGCATAACCCATACCAAAATCATCCAGCGCAATTCGCACCCCAGCTTTGCGTAACGGACGCAAAATACTGACCGCTTTTTTCGGATCATCAATGTTATGACTTTCCGTGACTTCCAGAATTAACATTCCTGGCTGGATGCGATAACGCGCCATCAATTCCAGCAGCGACGCGCCCATTTGTTCGTGTAGTAATTGATGTGCCGAGATATTCACACAGAGCGGCATAGTGATGCCCTGGGTTTGCCATCCAGCCAGCACACGGCAAGACTCTTCAAGGATCCAGTTGCCAATGGTGAACATCAAACCGCAATCTTCGATACGCTCAATCAAGCCTTCCGGCAGCGCCCAGCTCCCATCTGGCTGCTGCATACGCAGCAACACTTCCGCACCGACCACTTCCCGGGTACGCATGTTGACCTGCGGTTGCAACCAAATCGCGAACTGATGGTTGTCTAACGCTGCCATTAGATCGTGTTCCTGGGTCAAATGGCGCTGCGCAATTTCCATCTGTTCAGGGTCAAAGAACTGAATCTGATTTTTGCCATGGCGACGGGCAGAAAACGCTGCGGAAACCGCACGGCGATATAGCTGTTCTGCCGTCAAACCGCCGTGATACATCGCAATACCGATACTTGCTGTCGGCTTGAGAGAAATAGAGTGAATGGTCAGCTTTTCGTTGAATACCGCATTGATTTGCTTCGCCAGGGCCATTGCTTGCCATGCATCCTGAACACCATGCGCAATAATGCCGAAGTCGTACCCGCTAAGTTGTGCCAACACCATCTTAGGTGGCAGAACCCCTTTTATTTTCTCGACCAGCGTCAGCAGCAGCATTTCACGCTGCTCCTCGTTCAGCACACCGGCGCTATCCTGCAAGGTTTCACTGGCAATCACGATCAGCGCATTTTTGTTCTCGCTGGCTGTCAGCTGTTCGAGCAATGCCAGTAGCAGCGCTTTATTGGGCAACTCGGTCAGGGTGTTTCGGGTGCTCATCGCGCTCGTTTCTTCATGTAAGCGCTGCGACATTTGTTGATTACGGTTATAGCTGCGCACCAGCATACCTATCTCATCATCGTGGTGAAGATGAGGCAGGCTGAGTTGATGGCTCGCCGCTTCGTGCGGGCTTAGACTATCGAGTTCACGGGCGATTTTACGCACCGGGTGAACAATTAAACGGTTTATCGACCAGCTAATCGCAACAGACAAAATCAGCGCCAGCAGCAGATATGTCGTCAGTAAGGTCGAAATTGTACTGATGATGAATTTGTACATCCGCCAGGAGTCCGCTTGTAGCACCAGATAGGCCAGCGGCTGCGGATTTGCCGGGCGCTCCAGTGAATACAGCGGTAACGATATCTGAACCGGAAGTTCGAACAGACGAGTAATCCAGACGGGGATCGGGCGCTCTGGCGCAAAGCTCTTGCGCAATGCCTGGAATTGGTTCGGCAGCACCACATCCGCCCGGCTGATAATGCCGGAAGGTTGAATCTGATTCAGGATGGACTCTGCCTGAGGAATATCTGCCTTCAGGATAGCTTCAGACAGCGGAATACGCACCGAATGGGCGATTTTCTCCATCTGGCTGGCGGTGTCGTAGCGGCTTTGCTGCACAAAGTGAAAAAGCTGTACCACAATAAAAATGAAAATAAACAGCAAGGCGACGGCTGACACCATCGCCATTTGTTTAATCGTTAATGAACGACTGACTCGCAAACTTACACTCCGCAATGACTGGGCTTACTGGACATATTCTTATGCATGCTGAGTATACTGCATTGTGGTGGATTTTAGACGCAGTGGCTGGTGAATCAGGGGAATCTGTACGTTTCCCTCTCTCTGGTTGCAGAAAGAGGGAAAACAGAGGCATTTACCTCGCCGCTAACCCCACCAGCATTTTCAAACTCGCAGAATAATAATCTTCCTGAGCCGTAATTTGCACAGCCGCCACATTCGCAGGCTGGAGTACCAAATCCCGCACAGCCAGGAGCCCGCCATCCATCATGTACGATGCGGTATCGCCCGTGCTGACATTCACCCATGCTGGCGTTTTGTCACGTGGGTAACGTCCCCACCAGGTTTTATAGACCTGCAACTCAGGGCTGTTGTGATTAAACCAGTACACATACAACGGAACACGGATTGCGTCGTAACTAAAACGTGCAGGCCACTGTTTTGCCGGAACGGTACGGCCATCGGAATAGAGCGAAACCCAGTCAGACGGGAGTTGTGGGTTACCAAAATGCATTTTGCCCAGCAACTTCTGCCCATCATTAATCAAATCCCGCCACACCGTTAAATGACTGCGGTCAGCGAAATCCTGCCAGGCCGGGAAGATAAAATAGGACGGGTTCAGATTCACGTAGCTATTTAGGTTAAAACCTTTTGCGCCAGGCAGCATCACCTGCAAACCAGCAAAACGCACCACGTTATGAGCGACCAGCGCCTTAGCGATCGCATCTGATTCTTTGAGATAATCCGGGTTCTGCCACTTGTTGCCCGCTTTTAGCAGCGCCCACGCGATAAACGTATCGCCATCGGTGGCGTTATTTTTATCGGTGATCGGTTGGGCTTCGACTGGGTTATAACGCCAATAGAACAGACCATTTTCGGGGTTTTGCAGCGTTTTTCGCGTCCAGTTCCACATCTTTTCAAAACTGGCGCGGTCATCGTTGGCCACTGCCATCATCATGGCAAAACCCTGGCCTTCGGTATGGCTGACGCTTTTATTGCCGGTATCGACAATGCGACCATCGGGCATTAAAAAACGGGATTTATAGCTGTCCCATGCCGTGTCAGCCAGCGCTTGCTGGCTGAAGATCAAGGCAATAATTGCCACTATCAGCGTTTTGCATCGCTGCAACATCAAAGCACCTCATCGACTATTTTGATATCGAAAGTGTACCACTGTTGCTGACGGTGAAGACTCGCGCCACAGCGACACATGCGGTTTGCCGCCCTGATCGCGCAACCAACGGGCGTATATTCCTTCCAGAACGGCGCTGAAGGCGTTATTCCAGGAAGCCTGCTGCGCTTCGTCTGCGGGAACAGGCAAAGCCATGTGGCGAATGAGCATCGCCGTTTCGCTGGCTTCAATATCAATATAGCCCCAGTTGAAACGGGCAAGCTGAAGATTTATCTGCGATTCGAGTTCGCCCACAGTTCGCGCTAATGCTAATGGGTGACGCTCGGCCAGCGTCTCACCCATTTGTATCAGAAACGGGCGGCTTTCTGCTTCACCCGCATTCGCCACCATGCTATCAATCATGATGTGGAGCAAAGAGAACCAGCCCGGTTGAGTCTGCTGATTTTGAAAGTACTGCAATAACTGCGCGTCATTCATGATTAATTATTCCCTAGCAGATAACGGAAGTAGAGTTGCGCGGTACTTTCGTTGTAATCACCAAAGGTGTCATAACCGACCTGGCCACCAATTCGCATGTCTTTGTTAACCTTGTAATCAGCGCCGGCACGCAAGTTATAACCCATACCATTTTTGCTACTGCCGCTGTACCACGCCTCTTTAGCAAAACCATTGGCGACATAGTTTTCCAGTTGCGCTTGCATCGCTGAGTCAGTCGGGAAGTACGGGCTTGCATTCTGGCTATACGACTGATAACCCACGGATGCGCCAACCGACATATCCCAGTTATCAAACTTCTGCGTGTAATCCACCGGGAAGGAAACGCTGATGTAATCCTGCGGGCTAAAGTAGCCACCTTGCCCATAGCTGAAGTAGCTGAGGTTTTTCGAGAAGTCCATGTAACTCATGCTGATACCGGTTTTCAGTTCACGGTCATCAGCACGGTATGGGCGAATATATACGCCAGCATTACCCGTGACGTTGCCGTTACTCGGCACGTTTTCGCCAATGTAGTTATACAAACCTACGCCCGCGTAGAAACCTGCATCACCGTCGTCGTAGCTCAGTTGAGCGTTCCCGCCGTTTTTCGTGACCTGGCCCCATTTCTTACCGCTGTATTTGTCTTCCACACCAACGTAAGACAGCAGGCTGTCGACCACGGCACGACGTTCGCCGGTCAAAATTAACTTCAGGTAATCGGTCAGTTGTGGCGACCACTGAACGCCACCGACAACGGTATTTAAATCCTGACCCAATGGCGTGGAGCCGACGTCTAATTTGTACTGCTCGCCCGTCAGCGCCATAGCGACTTCCACACCCGCAGCGCTTTGCGAGCCCTGAGAAGGCACGGTTATCTTGTCAATATTTGGCAACTCCGGCGGTGTCGTCGTCGAAGCGTTATACAACTCCTGCGCCACCTGCCCTTGAATCAAGGCACCCGTGCCAAAACGACGGCTGGTTTCGTCAGACGAACTCCCGGCATTCAGGCTGATAGGCGTCACATTGAGATCCAAACGTGAGTCGCCAAACGGAACGGTTGACCATTGCAGTGGCGCTTTGATTTCAGTGAGTTCGCTCAGGCCACTTTCGCCATCACGACCACGAACCGCCACGGCACCTCGCGCCCAGGTCGCGGTTTTCTCCGTCAGTTGCTCCATCATGTTATCCACCTGGCGCAACGTGCCCGCCTGCGCCGTTTCAACCGGCAGATCGGTACGCGTGGTGCCCGGAGGTGCAGTTTGTGGGTTACGAGCCAGTTGGGCGACTTGCCACGGCATGACATCACCATACAGCGAATTGGATGCCGTTTGCGGTGCGACGGTGTTTTTCGGGGTAAACGGGTTATCTGCTAACGCCAGCCCACCCATAGTAGGTGCGGTGTCGCCACTCGTTCCTTGCAGGCCAACCAGTTTCCCACGCGCGGTACGCAAATAACTCATGGCCTGCTGGTGATTGCCATCGGCTTCCGCAACTCGCGCCAGCAACAGCAGACGATCCGGCGTTTCGTCGTTACGCAATCCGGCGGTTAACTGTTTAGCTTTATCAACGTCTTTATTGGCAAGAGCAACATCAATCGCCCCTGCCCGTGCATCTTGCTGCGGCGTGTCACGCGTCATCAGGTAGTCGTAAACCACGCCCGCTTCTTTGTTCATTTTGCCGGACTGATACAAACGCGCCATGGCAAACATCAGGTCGGTGTTTTGCGGGTCGTTTTGCATCGCACGGATCAGTTTGTCGTACGCCGCCGCATAATTACCCTGCGTGCGCAGTTGATCGGCTTCGTTGATCACATAACCATTACGGACACTGGCCAGTTGCGTTGGTGTACTGCGCGATTGCAATTCAGGGCTCGCAAGGAATGCCTGAGCTTCGCGCCCCAGCCCTGCCTGGTTCAGCACGGCTATCTGGTCGCCATAATCGCCAGCATTGCCTTGCACGCCACGACGCATGTTGTCGCGCACGATCGTCACCGCCGTAGTGACATCACCGGTTTGCGCCAGCATTTTCGCCAGTTTACCGGCGTCTGCTGGGCTTTGTGGTGGGCGCATCGCCAATGCTTTTAGGGTGTTAGACGCAGCGACGGTATCGCCCTGCGCCAGGTAGCGTTCCGCGACCGACATTTGCAAATTGTAGTTCACGCGTGCCGCCAGGTTGCGCATGTCGCTGGTCTGGCTGGCGGCTGGAATGCGCGACAGCAAAGTTTGTGATTGCTGCCAGGCATTGTTTTCACTGGCAAACAGCGCACCGGCATACAGTTCGGTATTGGAGGCATTTGGCCGGAATGACGGCGCCATGACGTTACTTGCCTCGTCGCGGCGTCCCTGTTTCTGGAGCTGGCGGGCTAAATCAAGGCGCAACCATGGATCGGATGGGTAACGCGCGACACCCTGCTGCAAAATATCGATGGCTTGCTGCGGATTGCCATTTGCCGCAGCCTGCTGTGCCTGACGACGCAGCGGATCGGCAGGATTGCCGCCAGATACCCGGGGCTGCAATTTCGCCTGCAAGCTGGCAGGTAAAGTTTGCAGCATCGCCTGGGCTTCAGCGGTTTTGCTCTGCTCGCGTAACACGTAGTAGAGGTTTTCACGCGCAGCACCGTTATTCGGCTGCTCGGCCAGAATACCGCGCAAAGACTGCTCGGCGGAGGCGTAATCTTTATTGTGCCGCTGAACATCCGCACGGAATAATTTGGCCGAAGTGCCGCGCTCGCCACTTTGTTGGGCCAGTGGCGCACTGAGCGCCAGCGCCTGGCTGATATTCCCTTGCTTGAATGCCGCCTGAGCGCTCGCCAGTTGCCCGTAAAATTCAGCGTCATCGGCTTGTTGTTTGCGCTCTCCAGACTGATCGCCACCGAGGTTCGCGGCACGATTTAAATATTCAGCCGCGGCAGTGTAATCACCTTTACGTTGTGCGATGTAACCCATCCCAGCCAACGCATCGGCGTCTTGCGGGTTGGTTTGCAACACCTGTTCAAACTGCGTTTTTGCCGCTTCCGTGTTGCCGCTGTTAAGCGCGTTAAAACCTTCACCTTTCGCCGCACCGCCAATATTTTTACGGTAGTGATCTTGCACCACCGTGTCTTTTGGGTGGCGTTGCAGGAAGGTTTGATAATAGGGTTCATCGCTTGAGGTTGGGCCAAGCCAGAGCAACGCCTGACGCAAGGCTTTATCAGCATCCTGGCTCCCGCTCGCCATATTTTGCAGGATGTCCATGCCTTCGCGGCGCGTGCCTTCCTGATAGGTCAGCACTTTACCCAGCGCGATGCGTCCGCCGTTATCCTGCGGGTTTTGCGCCGTAAACTGGCGCAAACCTGCCACGGCCTGCGGATAGAGCGATTTATCACCCGCCATCGTCAGATAATATTCTGGCGCGAGGCTTGGCGGTGGCTGGTCGCCATTAAATAAACTGCGCCAGGTGGCGAGGGCGGCGGGAATATTGCCGCTTCGCGCTTGCTGGCGTGCTAAATCCAGTTGCCCACGCGGGATTTGCTGAATTTGTTTGGCGTTATCCAGCGCCTGCAAATTGCCATCTTGCGGTGAAACTGACGCCAGACGTTCGCGCCATTGTGCCGCACCTTTGATGTCCCCGGCCTGCTGCGACCACAGCGCCATCAGGTACAACGCCTGAGTATTGTTGGCATCGACCATCAACACTTTTTGCAGCGCTTCTTTTGCCAGCTCGTCATGTGACTTTTCATGCCAGTAATTGGCCTGGTCGAACAACGCTTTTAGCGCCGGATTGTTTTCTGCAGCCTGAGCGCCAAACGTCAGGCTGCCAAAGAAGCACAGCGTTAACAAACGATGGGCGGTTTTGTTTTTATGATTCATTGAGCACCACCTTTACTTTCCATCATCCTGAGGATTAAGACGTTTGCGCGCGCGTTTTTTCAGTAAGGCATACAGGCTCAGGCCAATCACTGTGGCGAACAACAAACATAAAACGGCCATAAATGCAGAATGCTGGTTGGCATACCAGACCACCATCATGTACCACGGCATTTGACCACTCGGGAACTGCTGGCCGACGCGGAAACTGCGCACACCGTTTTCATCGGTAATGATCGCGACATCGCCACGAATACCGGCGTTTATCCGCGCCGAGCTTAAGTCCGTCTGAAGCCGTAAAAGCTGTTCATCCGTGGTGCCAATCGCCATCACCACCACTCGTGCCGGGTTCCACGGCGCGCGGAAACTGACAAATCCACGCCACGCTTCGTTAGACGAGAAGTAGCGGTCAGCGCCAACCCCCGTTGAACCCCAGTCACCTTCGACCCAGTTTTGTATTTTTTGCCAGATGGATTTATCCCGAACACCAAATGAATGCTCGTTGCTGGTAAATGGCGACTGAGCCAGCAGTGCGCGGTTAAACGCACTTTGATTGAGCGTTGAAACCGCCAGCACGTGGCTGATTTCCAGACGTTGCAGGTTTGCGCCGCCCGTCGGCAGGCCAAACATCACCGAGTTATTGTTCAGAGATGTGCCAGTCGCATTCCCCGAACGCGCCGCCATGTTCAAAAGCGTGCTGATTTCAGCCTCGCCAGGGTTTTCAGGCAACAACAGAACGGTATGCGAGTAGTCAGCGAAGCGTGAGAACGGGAACGACGCACCAACGAAGTAAGAAAGGTTTGGCAGCAGCGAGAAGTGACGCGTTTTGCTTAAATCGATCCACGAATTTTCGTCGATACGGCTCTTAATGTTGTTATTAAGCAGCACGTTACACGGTGCGGATTCTTTGGTTTCGATGTTGAAATACAGTGATAACTGGTTATCGCCGTAAATCAGATAGGGTTGCAGCGCGAGATTGTAACTTTCCTGGCGTGCATCGCCGCCCAGTTTACGCCAAAGCGTTTCCAGTGCGCCGAGCTTGTTCACCGGCAGGTTGCTGAGGAAAGTGCCGTTGAAGGTCATGGAAAGGAAAGAGCGATCTTCGTCTATCCAGTTTTCCGTCGGGAAGCGATAGCCGATTTTCATCGGGATCGTGCCGCCATCCCACAAGAACAGATCCGGTGCCGCACGGAAGGCCACGCTTAACGGTTCGTGCCAGATACCGGTCGCGGTCAGGCTTTGGTCTTTACGCATCAGCTCGGTTAAGCGCACCGGGCGTTCGGTGGTGATCCAACGCGGTGCGTCATACGCCAGGCTTACTGGAATATTCTGGTTTTCAACGGTGGTACTGGCGGTCTGGAGAGTAAATTTCCCCTGCGTTAAACGCCAGGCGGCTGCGCGCAATTGCTGATCGGAATTCCCGACCACCAACAGCAGCTTATAAACCGGATTGCCTGGGTTATCGATAATTTGCAGCATCGGTTTTTGCGTTTCAGGCAGCGTCAGGCCGCCAATTTGCTCGCCAGGTTTGCCAAACAAAATGCCGTTTTTCTCAGGCAGTTTGTCGTTCAACGCGTTAAAGGAGATGCCGCGGTAATCCGCCTCAATGCCCAACCAGGATGCAACCAATGCCGCCGCACTCACTTGTTCTGGCTGCGTTTTTGCCGGGAAGGCAAACGCCACAGAAGCAGGCGTCATCTGCATTGAGTCAAAGAACGGGCGTGGGAATTGGCTGAGATCCGCGCCGATATTCAGCTGCTGTCCTTCCAGATCCAGCCGCGTGCTCGGCATGATGGTGACCTGGTATTTATCCGACAGGTCACGCAAGCAGAGTAACGCATCACCATCGTTGATTTTAAAGCTGATGTTGTTGC
This sequence comes from Buttiauxella sp. A111, assembly GCF_014189855.1. Classification (GTDB taxonomy): domain Bacteria; phylum Pseudomonadota; class Gammaproteobacteria; order Enterobacterales; family Enterobacteriaceae; genus Buttiauxella; species Buttiauxella selenatireducens. Next base: position 107,550 of record NZ_BJFN01000005.1, on the reverse strand, counting down.
TCGACACCACCATCGCCGCCGGGATTTCCAGCTGATAGTTGGAAACATCGCTGTCGGCAGAACCCAGTGGAACGGTTCCCAATGGCTGACCGTTCATCATCAGTTGCAATGTCGTATTTCGTGCCGCCATCGCCGGAGACACTTTCAGGTTCAGGAACAGCTGCGCGTTGGTGATGACCTGATCGGATGGCAAGGTAAAATCAATACCCGCCTGCAACTGGCCACCGCTGAGCATGACGCCGTGCGGCTGGCCCATTTGCGCCACGCTAATACTGCTCACACTCCCCGGCACGATAATCGAAGGTGCAGGCGTCACCACGACCGGAGCGGCAGGTGCCGTTTCTGGTACAGACGCGGGTTCCTGGCCCGGTACCGGTAAATCTATCGGAAGAAGCGATTCCACCGTGGTGGCCTCTTCAGCCATCACCGGTGTTGTTAAAACGCTTAACGCAAGCAACAACTGGCAAACTTTAAAGGTCATCCGTTTCATACCACGTTGTCCTCACCGGTACTTTCCATGCGCTTTGCCTCTTCCTGACGCAAACGGCGGTTTTCGCGGCGCGATTTAAACGTCAGCCAGAACAAATCAAACACACAGCGAATAATGATAAGCAGGGAACGGAACGGGTTGTCCTGCGGTTTTGGCGGATGAATCCAGGCATCAGCACGTGCCAACACCACGCGCACCAGTTCACGGCGGCGGTCCAGTGGGATCTCTTCAAACATCAGGCGAATCGCCTGTTCGTCGTAAGAGATCATTTGCACCGGAATACTGATAGAGCCGGATTTCAGTTGCAGCTCGATTTCTTCAATTTCGTCTGTGAGATGGCGGTCGTCCGGCACCGCAATGCGGCTGCCACCCATGGACAAATCAAGCGTATGGCTGCGTGAGGAGATACCGCTGGCGTAATGAATCACCACCGGGATATCGACATCAATACGAATCGTTTTTCGCGTCTGGCGCGTTTCACGGGCGACGGCGATTGCCGCCAGCAGGAACACCAGGCTGTATAAGCCCCAGCCGACGTTCAACGCGATAACGTTGGGGTCGACATCAAAGTAGTCATGGGCAAAGGCGCGCACAATCCCTGCGGTGACTCCTACCGCCAGTAAAACCGCCACAATCATATGCGGGCGAACGACGCTGAAATCGAAATACCCGACGTCCAGCAACGCACCTTTATCGGTCACGTTGAACTTGCCACGTTTTGGGAACAGCATCGTGACCGCCGTCGGTAGAACCAGGTGGAAAGCCATCACCATGTCGTAAATCTCGCCCCAGAAACTGTAGCGATAACGCCCGTTCATGCGCGAGTTGAGGTAAATACTCAGGATCAGGTGCGGCAGCGCATAAGCAAAAATCAGGCTGGCTGACGAGTGGATGATGTTCAGGTTAAACAGCAAATAGGCCAGCGGTGCGGTCACGAACGCCACACGCGGCAAGGCAAACTGGAAATAGAGCATGGCGTTGAGGTAACACAGGCGCTGCTGCCATTTCAGGCCACGACCGAATAACGGGTTATCGAGACGGAAGATTTGCGTCATACCGCGCGCCCAACGGGTTCGCTGAATAACGTGCAGAACCAGGCGCTCAGTCGCAAGCCCTGCCGCCAGAGGAATATCAAGGAACGCGGATTTCCAGCCAAGGCGCTGCATTTTCAGCGCGGTGTGCGCATCTTCGGTCACGGTTTCTACCGCAAAACCGCCAATTTCTTCCAACGCACTGCGGCGAATGACCGCACAGGAACCGCAGAAGAAAGTCGCGTTCCAGTTGTCATTCCCTTGCTGGATTGGCCCGTAGAACAACGCGCCTTCGTTAGGGATATTTTTACCGCCCGACAAGTTACGCTCAAAAGGATCGGGAGAGTAGAAGTAGTGTGGTGTCTGCAACAGCGCCAGTTTCGGGTCTTGCAGGAAGGCACCCACCGTAGCTTGCAGGAAGATGCGCGTGGCGACGTGGTCACAGTCAAAGACGCAAATCAGCTCGCCTTTGGTGAGTTTCATGGCGTGGTTGAGGTTACCGGCTTTGGCGTGCGAGTTGTCGTTGCGCGTGATGTATCCCACACCAACGTCCGCCGCAAACACCGCAAACTCACGCCGCTTGCCGTCATCGAGCAGGTAGATTTTTATTTTGTCGCGCGGATAGTCGATACATTGCGCGGCCAGCACGGTATCGCGCACCACTTCAAGACTTTCGTTATAGCTGGGAATGTAAACATCGACCGTCGGCCAGGTCGAGGTGTCATCCGGCAGCGGCACGATCCCCCGTTTTAAAGGGAATGCGGTTTGCAGATAACTCAGTAATAAGACAACCCAGATATACAGTTCTGCTAAAAATAACCCTATACCTAAAATGGCTTCTATTTCGGAATTAAAATGTAAGGTTTGAGTTGCACGAAAATAAATATAACGCGTCGACATCAACACTGAAACCAGCATCATGATTATCGACACGCTGTGCTTTTTGCTGAAGCCTAATAAAAACATCATACCGAGGCTGATAAAGCCAAAGATATACTGCTTCTGGCTGTCCATAGGCGTAATGATGATAAGCACTGCTATGGGTGCCATGACCAATAGCAGTAAATAAAACAGGACCTTTTTCATAGGACATCCTGGATGATTGTCAGAAATTTGATGTTCTCAAGGCGGCATGTACCGCGCCATCACCAATTTTTACGCCGAGAACACCCGCAACTCTTTTACTGATCAGTTCAATATCAAAAGCCGCAGCAGAGGCCGGGCTAAAATCGAATATTGATTGCTGAGACGCGTTGGCTTCAGCCACACTTTCGTCGCGGTTAATAACCCCAAGCAAACGATCGCCAAGACGCTGTTGCATAAATGCCGTGACATCGCGACTAATATGGCGGCGGTTATCACTTTGGTTGAGGACAAAATAATATCCGGCTTTATTGTTGAGCGGTTCACCAATAAGACGGTGATTTTCAATATGCGGCAACAATGACAGCGAAGCGGTATCTGCCATCATGGTCACCAGATGCAAATCGGCCAAATGCGATACCGCTTTCAGCGCCGGATTAGGGCCTGGCGGGAAATCGGCAATGATCACAAGGCCTGGGTAGTTAAGTAAGGTGCTTAATCCACGCATCAGAAAATGGCTGTCGGTACTCAAGCGGTGCTCAAACTCCATGCGCTGCTCTTCGGTGACATCGCCATACGGCAGCACGAACAAATTGCTACCGGCAGTCAGCACGGATTGGCTCCAGTCTGCGGATTCAATGGCTTTTGCCACATAGCCACGGCCATCCGATAAAGGCACCCCAAAATGCAAGCGCAGCGCATTTTGCACATCAAAATCAATGGCTAACACTTTGCTACCCGCGCGAGCCAACGCATATGCCAAATTGGCGGTAACCGTGGTTTTTCCTACTCCGCCTTTTGGCGAGCAAACACACACTAGCGGCATGACGCAATCATCTCCAGCAACGGTTGCAGCGGTAAGTCTTTAGCGGGATGATTCCGCGCCGTGTTCCCTTTGGCTGCGAACAGTTTGTCAAAACGCACAGGTTCAGTTTTTACCGGTGCAGAGGCCTGCGGCGCTGCGATAGCGGCAGGTTTCACGGTTTCTTTTAGCGGTTCTTTTATTGGTTCTTTTAACGATTCAATAATGGATTCTGGTTGCGCCACTACCGGTGCAAGTTGTTCAAACAACGTCGCTGTGGTGTGATGACTTTGCTCAGGCTGGAAAACCTCGGCTGTAGCTTCTGGCAGCGCGCTGTGCAAACTATCCAGAATAGACCCTTGAGACGCCGAGTTGCTGATAGGTTGCGCCACCAATGGTCTGAAATGGCTGGCATCAAACTCATCAGCCTTTACCGCTTGCGGAACGGGCACCGCGATACTGCCTGCATGGGAAAGCACAGAACCTTCATCTTCAGTTTTCATTAACTGTTTGATTATCGCCCAGTTGCTGGCATCTGACTGTTGGCTTTGCGCAGACATATCTTTGAAGTCGATAGCGCCTGTACGAGTCTTATCCTTGAAACGCTGCAAATCATCATAGTTTTTCATTGCGACACCCATGATTTATAAGACATTTGTATTTGATGCATGAATATACTCAAGCTTATACCGTGACTATTAGAACGTTTTGGTTGGTTATAATTTTGGCTTATTGACTTCATGAATTACTAATAATTGCAGTGCGTTATCATTCTGTGATTTATTATTCATTTTTCGGAAAACTGCTGCATTTCAAGCCAATATATAGGCACTGACGGTCTCATCACCATCTTTTTTTCTTATTAATAACGGGCTAAGCATATAACCGATTAGATTTGAGCTTGAGTAATATTTAACACTACCCCTTAAAAGGTAGCAGCTTTCTTTTGTGATTTCACACACATAAAGAGCATTTCTTGATTTGGAATATTTCGCGCAAGAAATTAACATTACGGGCGGGATTTGAGAGAACATATATTCACGCAGCTGATGAATCAGCTCAGTGCGCAGTTTTTTATACAGACATATGGCCCGCGCATTTCTATTCAAATAATTTGAGTTACCAGGCAATAACAATGCGAATAGCCCCTGTCAGAACATGGAATAAACCTGCCACGCGAGGCTTTGATACAGAATGGGGTTGGAGCGAAGGGTTTAGCTTGACGCCCTCATCCCGACCTTCTCCCCCAGGATAAGGGGAAAGTCCAAAGCCGAGTACTGGGGTGAAGGTGAAAACCAGAACAATCCCCTCTCCCGGCGGGAGAGGGTTAGGGTGAGGGCGAAGGCGATCCGAACTACCGAATCTCCACGTTCTCATCCTGATCAACAGCAAAACACGCCACCAACTGACCACCATACTCTTTAAGTTGCGGCTGCAACTGCGTGCATGGCCCGAAGCGGCGACGGCAGCGGGCGTTGAACGCGCAGCCTGGCGGCGGGTTCAACGGGCTAGGCAGCTCGCCCGTCAGCTTGATACGTTCGCGACGGTCATCCGGGTTCAGGCGTGGAGTTGCAGACAATAACGCCTGGGTGTACGGGTGGCGCGGGTTAGAGAAAATCTGGTCTTTCGTCCCCTTCTCTACGCAGCGGCCCAAATACATCACCATCACTTCGTCGGCAATGTGTTCTACCACGGATAAATCGTGGGAGATAAACACATATGACAGCCCCATATCCTGCTGCAAATCCATCATCAGGTTCAGCACCTGCGCACGCACGGAAACGTCCAGCGCAGATACCGGTTCATCGGCGATCACCACGTCCGGGTCGAGCATCAAACCACGGGCGATGGCGATACGCTGACGCTGACCGCCAGAGAACATATGCGGGTAGCGGTCGTAATGTTCGGTTTTCAGGCCGACTTTCGCCATCATCGCCAGCGCTTTTTCACGGCGCTCGGCTTTGCTCAGACTGGTGTTGATTTGCAGCGGCTCTTCAAGAATTTGCCCCACTTTTTTACGTGGGTTCAACGAGCCGTACGGGTTCTGGAACACGATCTGGATTTTCTGACGACGCAGCTTTTCAGAGGTTTCGTCAGGTTTGAGCAAATCCTGGCCCTGGTAGTAAAGCTCACCACCGGTCGGGATTTCGATCATTGTCAGCAGGCGGCCCAGCGTGGATTTTCCACAGCCAGACTCGCCCACCACCGCCAGTGTTTTGCCGCGTTCGAGTTCAAACGAAACGCCGTCCAGCGCTTTCACCAGGCGCTCCTGGCCGAAAATGCCTTTCTTCACCGGGTAGTGTTTTTTCAGGTCGATGGCCTGCAACAGAGGTTGCGTAGTGGCCTTATCGGTACTCATAGGGTTGGCCTCCCGGCATCATCGAGTGGGAAGTGGCATTTGGACTGACGCCCGTTGTCCAACATGTTCAGTTCTGGTTCTTCAGTGCGACATTTATCCGTCGCATACGGGCAACGCGGGTTAAGCAGGCAGCCGGTCGGGCGGTCATACTTGCCCGGAACCACGCCTGGCAGCGAGGCCAGTCGCGCTTTGTCCTGCGCAAACTCAGGCAGCGCGCGCAGCAATGCCTGAGTGTACGGGTGGCGCGGTGCACGGAAGATGTCGTGCGATGCCCCGGTTTCCACCACTTGCCCGGCGTACATCACGATGATCTTGTGTGCCGCTTCAGCCACCAGCGCGAGGTCATGGGTGATAAGAATCAGCGCCATGTTCTCTTTTTGCTGAAGTTCCAGTAACAGCTCAATGATTTGCGCCTGGATGGTGACATCCAGCGCGGTAGTCGGTTCATCCGCAATCAGCAGCTTAGGACGACAGGCAATCGCCATGGCGATCATCACACGCTGGCTCATACCGCCGGAAAGCTGATGCGGGTAAACATCCAGACGCGAAGCCGCATCGGGAATACCCACCAGATTCAGCAGGTCGATAGCGCGCTGACGACGGGTACTTTTGTTGCCGCCCTGGTGCACCTTGATGGCTTCCATAATCTGGAAACCGACGGTGTAACACGGGTTGAGGCTGGTCATCGGGTCCTGGAAGATCATCGCCACTTCGGCACCGACCAGGTTGCGACGCTCTTTCTCGGAAATCTTTTGCAGATCCTGGCCGTTAAACTCCAGTTTCTCCGCCATGACGCGGCCTGGGTAATCAATCAGCCCCATAATCGCCAGCGAGCTGACCGATTTACCGGAACCGGATTCCCCAACGATACCCACCACTTCGCCTTGATTTACGCTATAGCTCACGCGATCTACGGCACGGAACGGTGTCTTTTCGTCGCCGAAATGCACCGATAATTTATTTACATTCAATAACGCCATCTCGTGCCTCTTTACTGCTTGAGTTTAGGATCGAGTGCATCACGCAGCCCGTCACCCATCAGGTTAAATGCCAGCACCGTCAGCAGGATTGCGACACCAGGGAAGGTGACAACCCACCAGGCACTTTGTGCGAACTGCAACACGTCGGAGAGCATCGTGCCCCACTCCGGTGTTGGGGGTTGCGCACCCATGCCGAGGAAGCCGAGAGCGGCCATATCGAGAATGGCGTTAGAGAAGCCAAGGGAGGCCTGCACGATAAGCGGTGCGAGGCAGTTTGGTAGAATGTTGATGAACATCTGGCGCATAGAGCCCGCGCCTGCAACGCGCGAAGCGGTCACGTAGTCGCGATGCACTTCCACCAGCACCGCGCCACGCGTCAGTCGCACATAGTGCGGCAGCGCAACAAAGGTCAGTGCCAGCGAGGCGTTAACTATCGATGGGCCAAATATCGCGACCAATACCAGAGCCAACAGCAGGCTTGGCAGTGCCAGCATGATATCGACGACACGCATGATGATGTTGTCGATAAGGCCACCAAAGTAGCCTGCGACCAGGCCGAGCACCACGCCCATAATAAGCGACAGTACCACCACCAGACAGCCAACCAGCAGCGACAGACGCGCGCCGTACATCAGGCGAGCCATGATGTCGCGGCCGACGTCATCAGTACCGAGCAGGAATTGCCAGCTACCGCCTTCTTGCCACACAGGAGGATGCAGCAAAGAATCACGGAACTGTTCAGCCGGGCCGTGTGGAGCGAGGACGTTAGCGAAGATGGCGATCAAGATCATGACGGTGACATACACCAGGCCAACGACCGCCCCTTTATTTTTTTTGAAGTAGTACCAGAATTCCTGGAACGGCGTCATGGGGACGGGCGCCGCGACCACTTTATTCTCAGTTATTTGCGTCATGATAGACCCTTATTTCTTATGGCGTATACGCGGGTTCACCACGCCGTACAGTAAGTCGACGATCAGGTTGACGAGGATAATCATCGTCGCCACCAGCAATACGCCGCCCTGTACTACCGGGTAGTCACGACGTTGTAATGCATCAATCAACCAGCGGCCAAGGCCCGGCCAGGAGAAGATGGTTTCCGTCAGAATCGCACCTGCCAGCAATGTCCCCACCTGTAAGCCGATAACGGTGACAACCGGCAGCATGGCGTTACGCAGAGCGTGCACGACGATGACGCGCATACGGGTCAACCCCTTGGCGCGAGCAGTACGGATGTAATCTTCGCCCAACACTTCCAACATGGACGAGCGGGTCATACGCACGATAACCGCCAGTGGGATGGTACCGAGTACCACGGCTGGCAATATCATATGCATCACGGCATCGATGAAGTCACCGGACTCACCCCATATCGCGGTGTCGATAAGCATAAATCCGGTGAGCGGCAAGGTGTCATCAAGGAATACCGTATCGCTGACGCGCCCGGAGACTGGCGTGAGGTTCCAGTAAACTGAAACCAGCATGATTAACATCATACCCCACCAGAAAATAGGCATTGAGTAGCCTGTTAACGCCAGGCCCACAGCGGTGTGGTCGAATATGGAACCACGTTTAACGGCTGCCAAAACGCCAACCGGAATCCCCACGGCAACGGCGAAAAGCATGGCGCAAACACCGAGTTCCATCGTCGCTTTAAAGCGCGGTACGAACTCGTCCCAAACAGGGAGACGGCTTTTTAACGAAATGCCCAAGTCACCGTGCATCACGCCCCATATGTAATGGAGGTATTGCTGCCACATTGGCTTGTCGAGACCGAGTTCGGCCAACAACTGAGCATGACGTTCAGGAGAGATACCGCGCTCACCGGCCATAATCATTACCGGGTCACCGGGAATCATGTGCACGAAAGCGAAGGTAAGAAGGGTAATACCGATAAACGTGGGGATAACGAGTCCCAAACGTCGGAGGATGAACTGCAACATATCCCGGATTCTCTGTAATGACGAAAAGTCTGGTCACTTTCCGTCTGTATTGCTCACAAATAATTTCCGCAAACCTGGGAGGGAAGTCGGGTTGGCGATGTGTCGCCCTCACCCTAACCCTCTCCCCCAGGAGAGGGGAAAAACCCCCAGTCACCCCGCTCTCCTCTGGAGAGGGAAAAAGACCTCGATCTTCTCCCTCTCCCTCAGGGAGAGGGTCGGGGTGAGGGGCGGTACTTATTATTCGTACTTATTCGACAGACACGTTTTCGAAGTGGTGTTTGCCCAATGGGTCAACCACGTAACCTTTCACTTCTTTGCGCACTGGCTCGTATACCGTGGAGTGAGCGATGATCAGCGCCGGAGCCTGGTCATGCATCACGACCTGAGCTTGCTTGTACAGCTCGATACGCTTGTTGTGATCGTCTGTTGCACGCGCAGGCTGAATCAGGTCTTCAAACGGCTTGTAGCACCAGCGAGAGTAGTTAGACCCGTCTTTCGCCGCATTACAGCTAAACAGAGTCGCGAAGAAGTTGTCCGGATCCCCATTGTCGCCGGTCCAGCCCATCATCACAGCCTGATGCTCACCTGCTTTCGCACGTTTGAGGTACTCGCCCCACTCGTAAGTAACGATCTTGGCAGTCACGCCCACTTTCGCCCAGTCAGCCTGAATCATCTCAGCCATACGGCGAGCGTTCGGGTTGTACGGACGTTGTACCGGCATTGCCCACAGATCAACGGTGAAGCCGTCAGCGTGGCCGGATTCTTTCAGCAGCGCTTTCGCTTTCTCAGGATCGTAGGTGTAGTCTTTCACGTCATCGTTGTAGCCCCACATGGTTGGTGGGATCAGGTTTTTAGCCGCAGTGCCTGCGCCCTGATAAACCGCTTTGATGATCGCATCTTTGTTTACCGCGTAAGTCAGCGCCTGACGCACTTTCGCATCATCAAACGGTTTCTTCTCGGTGTTGAAGGACAGATAGCCTACGTTCAGGCCAGCCTGTTCCATCAAACTAATGCTCTTATCTTCTTTCATACGAGCGATATCAGCCGGGTTCGGGTATGGCATAACCTGGCACTCGTTTTTCTGCAGTTTCGCGTAACGCACAGAAGCATCTGGAGTGATAGAGAACACCAGACGGTCGATCTGCGGCTTAGTACCCCAGTAGCCTGGGAACGCTTTGTACAGAATGCGGGAGTCTTTCTGGTATTGCAGCAGCTGGAACGGACCGGTACCGATTGGGTTCAGGTCAGTTTTTTCCGGCGTGCCGGCTTTCATCATGTTGTCGGCATATTCTTTAGACAGAATAGACGCGAAGTCCATGGCAAGGTCGGCAAGGAATGGAGCTTCCGGGCGCGCCAGCACGAACTGAACGGTCTTGTCGTCTACTTTCTTAACTTCGCTGATCAGGTCAGGCAAGCCCATACCTTCAAAGTATTCGTAGCTGCCGCCAGAGACTTTATGGTACGGGTTGTTTGCATTTTTCTGGCGATCAAAGGAGAACACAACGTCGTCAGCATTTAAGTCACGCGTTGGTTTGAAATCTTTGTTGTCCTGCCACTTCACGCCCTGGCGAAGATGGAAGGTATAAGTTTTACCGTCCTCACTCACTTCCCACTTTTCAGCAAGACCAGGAATGATTTCAGTGGTGCCGATTTTGAACTCAACCAGACGGTTATAAATTGGCACTGAGCTGGCATCGTACGTAGTACCAGAGGTGAACAACTGAGGGTTAAAACCTTCTGGGGAACCTTCTGAGCAATAAACCAGGGTTTTTGCCTGAACGCTAGCTGCTACGGTCAGTGCCACCAGGCTCAGACCAAATTTCAGCATCCCTGACTTCTTCAAGGAAAGACTCATTCTTCTGCTCCGTTGTGATGTTCCCTTCATCTTTCTTGCCGAAGCTTTGTAGGCTGCCTTGCACTAACGCCGTCACTTACCCAAGTAAGCTCCGATGTTTTGTTCAATTGCCGTCACACTGCAACAAGAAATCTATTGGGACATATGTCGTGTTGTTTTTATCCGTTAGACCTTTGTTATATGAGTGCGGTCTGTTCGGTGTGCCCGGAGGCGATGGTGAGGCCAGGGTTTCCCTTCGTCAGGCTAGCTGTGTGGTAGTGCGGACTGTCCATAATTTGCCCCTCACGCCCTACAATCTGTCAATAGATGAGTAAAACGTCAATATAGGTAACGGGGATTTACAACCGAGGTGAGAAACAGCGAACAAAGTTAAAAAAAAGCCAGTCACTCTATTTCCAGCAGGGAAATTTATGCTACGGCTATGTTTCTAGAATATTACACTGCTTAAAAGACGAGCTACAGCCGTATTCAGTTGTGTCTATTTTGTAAAATTTCTTGCCGAATGCTGATTATCTGAACGATATGTTTTGTGATCCATATCTCCTACAGCGAATCATGCTGGGTTGAAACATAAGCATCGGGGTAAAAAACCACTATTTTCCATAACAAAATACGATGGAAAATGTCACAAAATCGTCCTCCCGAGGAGGATACAACGTAAACAGAAAGGTAAAGCCATTTTGAGTCACCAAACAGGCTGTTTTACTCCGTTCAGGAAGAGAGCGTTTAAATTGAACAAATAACAAGAACGCTATTTTTAAGTGCTATTGGAATAAAAAAATAAAACGTAAATAGCCAATAGAATATGCCTTAATATTTACCATGCTTAATAAGTCCATTTTAAGACATATACGCAAGAATCCTTGACTGGGTAATAGCATTATTAATACCGTCAACTCTTTCCGCCAGGAATTAGTATGCACTCACACATGAAATATATTAACAAGAGAATGCTTCATGTTTTTATGAATGGTTTATTCACAGTGTTATTTCTTTCAGGATGTGATGATAAGCAGCAGGACGTTTCTGCCAGTATCTCTTCTGAACAGGCTCACATCAGGAACGCACAATGCTATGCCCCACCGAAGGTCCCGGCTAATATTCAGAATGGAACTTATCCCTTCTGGAGTAGCAGTTCAGCCAGAAATAATATTCAAAATCTCCAGAACAAACTTTCTGAGATAGAAAAAAGCCAGGACAAAACATTAGTCTATTATTCTCTCGCTATTATTATCCAGGCCGATAAAACGACAGAAATAGTGAGCAAAGAAACGTTTATCCCGCAAGAAGCACTATTACAAGTGGCGGCACTCAATTCGCTGATTGCGAAGGCACAAGAATGCTATAAAGCAGCGCCGTCATCAGACAATGCCAGCCTTATTCGTTATAGCTTCCTGCTCGACTCTGCAAGCCAATACAGCAATTTAGTCGCAGAACGCATTCAGCGACAACAAAGTCACGTTGCTTATAGCGAAGGTGAAAAGGCCCAAATTGGCGGTATGACTGAATGGATGGTCAAAGGCTCTGCGGGAAGAGTGATCCGGGCCTATAACAGGGTTGTCAGCAGTTTTAATGATTTGAGCTAGTGAGGAGGTTCTCATCCTCTTCAAACTTCAGATGCAAAAAAGCCAACCCGAAGGTTGGCTTTTTCTAAATTTGGTCGGCGAGAGAGGATTCGAACCTCCGACCCACTGGTCCCAAACCAGTTGCGCTACCAAGCTGCGCTACTCGCCGAATGCGGAGCGCATCTTACTGCGCACCGTTTTAGCCGTCAATCCCTGATACTTAAAATTATGTCCGTTTGATTCAATTTCCAGCATATGTGGCGAAAAAGTTACTGTACGGCCTTCTGCGGCACATGACACCAGTTGTTATTCTGGTTAATACCGCCGTCTGGCGACGTGTAACCCAGGCAACCCAGAATCGTGTCGTACAACTCTACATGACGGTGCGGCACTTTCATTTTCGCCTGTTCCTGCATGTATTCAAATTCACGCGCGCGGTCTGGGTTTTCCAGATATTTATCTGAAGCCCAAACTAACAACGGAACACGGAATTGCTCAGGCGGTGCCATTTTACGTGGCGTACCATGCAAATGCTTTTTCTCATCAATCGATTCACCATGATCCGAGGCGTAGAAAATAATCGCCCGCTTATCACGCAACTGAGAAATCACACTATCCAGCACCGTATCGGTATAGAGCACTGAGTTATCGAATGCGTTAATCAGCTGCTCTTTACTGCACTCTGAATCAATACTGACGCACTCAGGAGCCCATTTAGCGAAGCTGCGCGGATAGCGTTGCACGTAAGAGAAGTGTGAACCTTTGGTGTGCAGCACAATCAGATGCTTGCCATCTGGATGCTTATCAACCGAACGCTTCATCTCCTCAACCAGCAACATATCGTCGACTTGTTTGCCACTGTTCCGTGGCTCAGCGGCGATTTGCTCACGATAAGAGAAGTTATCTGCCATGGTATTACCGTAGAACCACACTTCACTTTGCATCGCAAACAGCTCGGAGCTAAAACCCAGTTGCTTGAGTACGGCAAACACGTTTTGTTCTTTTAACGTCCGTTGCGGGTTGTCTTCCGCTCCACCTTCACGCACAAACATGCAGCGCAGCGAAAGTTTGGTCGCGGTATCGCAGGATTCCCCACGGAAAGCGACGAGGTTTTTCTCTTTGGCGAGTTTTGGCGTGGTATCACGGTCATAACCCAAAATCCCCATATGATCCCAGCGCGTCGTTTCGCCAATCACAAACACGACATAGGTATCATCCAGCTCTTTTGGTGCGACATAGGTGAACTTTTTCGCCGGATTCATCAACGAGTTGTTATCTGTCGATTCATCGGCCTGAGCCCAGGCAAAAAGACCCAAAGCGGAAACCCAGTTAGACGGCAGATAGGAGTTAGCGACCACACCGCCATAGCTTGGCATATCAACGGTCGAGCGTTTCTCAGAACGGTTTTGTTGTTTATCCAGTAAACGCAAAGGCGCCCAAACCATCAACCCTGCCAGCAGCACAATAGCCACATTCTTGATGCGTTGGCCTGGTGTTTTTAACTGATGAAGCAAGGTGTCGCGGGTATTACTTCCCCAAATCAACGCCAGCGGGATAACGCTGACCAAAATCATCCACATGACAAACTGATAGCCGACAATCTCTTTAGAAAGGTCGATATCGGTAGTCATTACCGACGCAATGATCCCGTAGCCAATAACAACGTTGAGTAACGTCATGTAGTAGCTTGCGGCGACAGAGACCACCACAATCAGTGATGCGAGAATTCGCCAAACCGTGCGGCCAAATAGCGACAACAGACGGAGTAAGAAGAAAGTGACCAGCACGCATGCAGCGACTTCAGCCAACATAGAAAATGCTTTAAAGCCGCTAAATTCCCGAATGAATCCTTCAAAACGATGATAAAAAACCGAAAGGTTTAAAAATAGTCCGATGTATACCGCTAACAGGAAGCACAGCTTCTGCTGGGTCATCGATTTAACGTAATTCATGCAGTTGTCCGAAGAAATGGTGCAAAAGAAGAAATGTCATAAGCATCACTCAGACTCTCTTTAACTTGTAAAATTCTGAGTAATGAAAAAATAAAGTCCGAATCAGGACGATTCTTAGCCAATTTTTTGTGCGAATTAGTAGAGCATAGGGTGGAGAAAAAGTATCGACAAAAATCGCGATTCGATATGTTGTTTACATATCTCTAGCCTGATTTACCTTTTTAAAAGGCACAACAAAAACCAGGCGTCACGACCGGGTTGTGGGGCACATGAGCCAATACGGGTGATGCGGAGGGGAAATCATGTTGTCACTGGAAGAACGCGCACGCCGATATGCCGCTAAGGCCCATGCAGCTTGCGATCAGCGTCGCAAATATACACTTGAGCCATACATTGTTCATCCCGCCGCCGTGGTGGAACTGGTCAGAAGCGTGTCGCTGGTTGAGGAGATGCTTGCTGCGGCCTGGTTACACGATACAGTAGAGGACACCGGCAGCACGATTGTCGATATTCAGGAACACTTTGGGCCAGACGTCGCGATGCTTGTTGCCATGGTGACAAACCCCGAACAGCACCCTGGCACCAACCGCATGACGCGTAAACGCGCCCATTTCCTGCATACCGCCAATGCCAGTGGCGAAGCGCAAACCATTAAAATCGCGGACATCATTGATAACACGCGTGAAATTTTACGCTATGACCCACATTTTGCCCGGGTCTATTTGATTGAAAAACGGATTCAGTTGGCAGGACTGGAGCGAGGGAATGAGCAGTTAAGGATTCAGGCAGAAAGTATTATCGAACAAGGGATTTCACAATTAATGATGCCGCCGTATAACGTCCCGGCGGCATGGTTTGCGGCATTAATGGCTCGCTATCAAGCGTGAGCTTCTTGCAAGACTTCTCGTGCTGGCTGGCGGATAGTCGTGGAAATTGCCAGGGACAAAATCAGCAGCGCGAAGATGACGCAGAAGGTGACATAGAAGCCGCCGAACACAGAGGCGATAATCGAACCGCAGATGCTACCGATACCGAAACCCAGGTAAATCACACCGTAGTTTTTAGTCAGGTTATTCAGACCAAAGAACTCACTGACCAGTGATGGATAAACGGTGATGGTGCCGCCGAAGTTAAAGGCTACACAAGCAATCGCGGCAAAGAAAGTCGCTTCGTTGAGTGGGGCGAACAACAGTGCCGCCATACCGACTAAAGAAATGACCTGGCCGATAGTAATAACGCGGATCCGGGCAATTTTATCGGACAAAATACCCAGAACTAAACGACCACTCAGGTTAGCAATGGCGATAACAGTCACTGCGTTAGCCGCAGCTTCAGCAGTCAAATGCACCATACCCTGTGCGATATCTTTTGCTACACCAATCACATACAGACCACTCATGCAGGCTGTCAGGAACATAATTGCCAGCATCCAGTATTGTGGCTGACGCATAGACTCTGCCAGTGTGTAATCTTTTTCAGCCACGCCGCTCGCTGTTTTCACTTCCTGCAATGGCGCATCTTTCATCAGCATTGAACCGAGAAGAATCATCACCATCGCCAGGCCACCCCAAATCATGAAGGTGCTTTCAAGGCCTACAGTCGCCAGCAAATGAGTGTCGATGTATTTAAAACCTAAGCTACCAAGGCCGTAGGAACCAATGGCGAATGCGGAAATCAGGCCTTTACGCTCAGGGAACCACTTCACGCAGTTGGAGAGAGTTAACAGGTAACCTGCGCCATCCGCCAGGCCCACCAGCACACCGGCGCTCAGCCATAACATCAGCAGGTTATCGGAGTGAGCGGTCAGGAAGAAGCCAACACCCAACAGCACACCCGCAGCCATCGTCACGTTACGCACACCGAAACGTTCCTGCAGTTTGCCTGCCACTGAGGAAGAGATCGCAAGGCCGAGGCTTAACAAACCAAAGGAGAATGCGACCTGGCTGATAGGCTCACCCAGTTTTTGCGACAACGCGCTATTGAACAGACTCCAGGTGTAAACGGAACCCAGTGCAAACTGAGTAATGATGGTGCCGATTAGCGTTAACCAGCGTGTACGGTTGTAGTTGGCATTATTCATGGCAGATGTCCGCAAAATTTAAGAGAAATCTTCTGCCGCTAAGAGTAACGAAGTGCATTTTATTCCAGGAGAAAAAGGCATGAGATGCACTCAGGGCGGAATGAAATGCCACTGAAAGGGAATGAATGACCTGGACGTTAGATTAATTCTTTGAACGGTTAGTGCTTACTATCGCTATAAATGGCGTAAATGCTGATAATTAAATGTTAAATATACCAGCACAAGGTTAAATGAATGATCAGAACCTTGCGCTGACGCCAAGGTTATAAATATAGGTTTCGCCCGTGGTGACACCTTCGGCTTGTGACAACGAAGCAAACGCCGCCATATTTTTACCGATTGGCATATCCGCACCGACGGTGACATCAATCCAGTTGCTATCCTGGCCTGACGCAACATTCGCCCTCAGCCCTGACTGGGCTTTCCACAGGTTTTCGCCGTACTGGTGGTTGTAACTTATCTGTGCCCACGGGTGCAGGTAGCCGAGCGACGAATCCAGCCGCCAGCCCACGCTAGACACGCTGGCATGCCAAAGTTGATCGTTAAATCCAGACCCGACAACCGAATCACCGTATTCGTTATAAATCCCTGTCGATGAACCGTCCCAGCGGTACTTTGCGGTCGGCCCTGTAGTGATATTTCCAGGCAAACTAATATTCCAGCCGATACCCAAAAGTGAGTTATCAGCGCTAACGCTATCGTTACCAGAAACGAGCGACAGCCCCTCCTGGTTTTGGGAGGTAAAAGAAGAATTAATCCGTTCTGCGAGAATATCGTTATAACTTGGTTGGTGACTGCTGTCCCAGGTATAACGATCCTGTGTTTCGCCCGGTGCATCCTCAACAACATATTCTTGTTGCCAGGCAAATACATTCGTAGCATAGGTAAGACAACATAAAGCCAGCACCGTGGTGAGAGTGACACGGTGACCACTGCGTAGTTTTATTATCATTAATGCGACTCCAGGAAAGAGCCAAATCCGGCGATATTTTTAGTCTTTTTGGCGGGCTTGCGGATAGCCCAAAAATAATTCAAGGTGCATCGAGGCAGCAAGTGAGCGAATCCCGATGAGCTTATTCGGGTGAGCAAACGCAGCCAACAAATAGGCGACTTGAAGTATGTAAGGGATAGCCCTGAATTAACTATTGTCTCTTTATCTGGCACGTCAAGTTGGCACGAGAAATTTCATCAAAGGAGAAACGTATGTTGCGTTGTGGATGGGTATCCCAGGACCCGCTTTACATGGAATATCACGATAAAGAATGGGGCGTGCCGGTCACTGATGGACAACATCTTTTCGAGATGATCTGCCTTGAAGGACAGCAGGCCGGTTTGTCATGGATTACCGTGTTGAAAAAGCGCGAAAACTATCGTCGCTGCTTTAAAAATTTCGACCCGCAAGCGGTAGCATTATTGCAGTCAGACGATGTCGATCTGTTGGTTCAGGACGCAAGCATCATCCGTCATCGCGGAAAAATTGAAGCTATAATCAATAACGCGAAAGCATACCTGGCGATGGAAGCGAACGGCGAAAAATTCCCTGAGTTTGTCTGGTCGTTTGTCGACAATCAGGCGCAAGTGACGAAAGCCGCCACGCTTGATGAAATCCCAACCACCACACCCGCTTCAGACGCGCTCTCCAAAGCACTGAAAAAACGCGGCTTCAAATTTGTAGGCTCGACGATTTGCTACTCATTTATGCAGGCCTGTGGTCTGGTTAACGACCATGTGACGAGCTGTTTCTGCCACCCAGATAACCTGAAATGATTCGCCGTATGCAGTCGGATGAAATGGATGAGCTGATCGATATTTGGCTTGCCAGCACCATTCAGGCACATCCGTTTATTCGCGAGCGTTACTGGCATGAAAGTGAGTCGATAGTCCGGAATGTCTATATTCCGCAATCAATGACCTGGGTTTATGTCGAAAATGACAAAATAGTGGGATTTATCAGCGTGCTGGACTCACACTTTATTGGTGCGCTGTTTGTGAGTGAACCGTTCATCGGCAAAGGGATTGGACAGGCGTTGATGGCACACGTCAAAACGCACTTTTCAGCGCTGAGCCTTGAGGTTTACCAGATGAATCATCGGGCAGTGCATTTTTATCATCACCAGGGCTTTCGCATTGAAGAAAGCGCCTGGCAAAATGAAACGCACCACCCGACGTGGATTATGAGCTGGCAGGAGGGAGAAACGCTGTGACTTCCGGCACTGGGCCGAGATACTTTTCGGCCCACACCAGCGATGAATTCGCGGCACAGCCATTGGCCAGCCGCGAAGTCGGTATATCCAGCGTCAGTACGTTTACCGCACCGTTTTTACACAGTTTCCGGTCATCTAAATCCGGCCATGCTCCCTGATGAATACAGACCACGCCCGGCTTGATACCCTCCGTCACTAACGCCCCAACCAACACCTGCCCACGCGCATTCCAGACTCGTACCAAATCCCCATCGGCGATGCCACGTTCTGCGGCATCTTTGGGATGCAGTGTTAACGGCTCGCGTCCGGCAATAGCGTATTTTTCGCGTAATGCCGCATAGTTCAGTTGGCTGTGCAAACGGTGCGCCGGGTGCGACGAAAGCAGTTGGAGCTGGCCAGGCTCAGCATTGCCCTGCCATTCATCCGGAGCAAGCCAGGTCGGGTGCGCTGGACAGTCAGCATAAGCAAAACTGGCAATGCGCTCGGAAAAAATTTCAATTTTTCCGCTAGGGGTTTTTAACGGGTTAGCCTGCGGATCCTCGCGGAAATCAGCAAAACGAATGAAAGCGGCATTCTTCTCACTTTCTGGCATTTCTATCAGTTGGTTAGCATCCCAGAACTGTTGGAAATCAGGCAATTCTACCTGCTGAGCGGCTCCACGCTTACGCGCGATTTCATAGAACTCTTCCAGCCATTGCAGCTCGGTTTTCCCTTCAGTGAAACGTGTCGCGCCCTCTTCTTCCCACAATGCGCTGAGCTGCGCAAAAACATCAAAATCATTACGTGCTTCACCCTGAGGTGAAATGACTTGCTTCATTGGCACCAGATGCTGGTTGCTGTAATCGCCAGTCATCGTCAAATCATTGCGCTCAAAGGATGTGGTGATCGGCAGGACAATATCCGCGTGTTTAGCCGCAGCCGTCCAGAAGCACTCGGAAATCACCACCAGCTCCGGCTTCTGCCAGGCTTTGATCAGACGGTTAGTGTCCTGATGATGGGTGAAATTGGCACCGCCCGCCCACCACAGCATTCGAATATCCGGGAAGGTTTTTTGCAGCCCATTATGCTGATACTCGCCGCCTGGGTTTTCCAGCGCTTCGACGATGCGCGCCACCGGGATTTTTTCCACGGCATCAATACCGTTTTTCACCGAGCCTTGCAGGGATCCCAGTACCGCAGCACGACGTGTCGGATTACCGCCGTTCGCAAAGTGATATGAAAGCCCAAATCCGCCGCCTGGCGTACCAATCTGCCCAAGCATTGCCGCCAGTGTTACCAGCATCCAGTGTTTTTGCTCGCCGTACTGCTGACGCTGCATCCCCCAGCCCGCCATCAACATGGTGCGTTTTTCACTGAATAACCGCGCCAGAGAGTCGATGGTTTGTGCCGGTACGCCGCAAATCTCTGCCGCCCAATGCGCTGTTTTTGGCTGGCCGTCAGATTCACCCAACAGATAAGCCGCAAATTTGTCGTAACCGTGCGTGCAACGGGCAAGGAATTGCGTATCGTGCCAGCCATTGATCACCAACGTATGGGCGATACCCAGCATCAGCGCCACATCGGTGCCCATATTCGGCGCAATCCACTGTGCTTTTTCACCGAGGAAATCCACCGTTTCCGATCGCATCGGATCGATGGTGATCACCGTTTTGCCGCTGTCTCTCAGTTGTTCGAAATACTTCACGCCCTGCTCATCGCTGGCATTCCACGCAATCTTTAGCGTGTTCAGTGGGTTAGCACTCCACAACACCACGACATCACTATGCTCCAGCACTAAAGGCCAGCTCGTTTGTTGCTGGTAAACTTCATTGGAGCCCACCACGTACGGCATGATGACCTGCGCCGCACCGGTAGAATAATCGCCAAGATGCCCGGTATACCCGCCCGCCAGACTCATATAACGTTGCAATAACGTCGCCGCTTTATGCAGCACACCATTGGAACGCCAGCCGTAGGAACCAGCAAAAATCGAGGCTGCTCCATAAGTCTCGCGAATACGTTGATGTTGCTGGTGAATGAGTTGTAATGCTTGATCCCAGCTAATCCGTACATAGTCGTCCTCACCACGCACACCTTGTGGCGCGTCAGGTGATGCCAGAAATCCTTTGCGGGCCATAGGGAATTGCACGCGAGCCTTGCTGTGAACCTGGTCAGGAACGGCGCTTTGCAATGAATTCTCATGCCCGGTTTCCAGTGCGCCCGTCGAGCTGATCACGCGTACCCCGTCGGTTTCGACGAGCATCGGACCCCAGTGTGCGGCTGTTAGAATTTTTTTATTTGATGAAGATGCACTAGCCAATTCGGGCTCCCCTGTTTGCAGGTAGTGGGCAGGTGGCGGTCTATTGACCACTCAATATTTTATTTAGAAATTCAGACGACTCTATAGAAACTTCTACACATTCACGCGGCATAATCAACCGCCGCTGAGCATGCGGTTGAGTTATTTAATTCACAAAGGAAATAAGATGAAAAAACGCGTCATGATGATTGCCGCTATTGTCTGCGGCACGTTAGCAGTTTCTGGTTGTACTACCAACCCATACACCGGCGAACGTGAAGCGGGTAAATCGGGTATTGGAGCAGGTATTGGCTCACTGGTAGGTGCTGGCGTCGGCGCTCTTTCGTCATCGAAAAAAGATCGCGGCAAAGGTGCATTAATTGGTGCCGCAGCAGGCGCTGCATTAGGCGGTGGCGTTGGTTATTACATGGATGTGCAAGAAGCTAAACTGCGTGAAAAAATGCAGGGAACCGGCGTAAGCGTAACGCGTAATGGCGACAATATCGTGCTTAACATGCCAAACAACGTCACTTTCGACAGCAGCAGCGCAACACTGAAACCAGCGGGCGCTAACACCCTGACCGGTGTGGCGATGGTACTGAAAGAATATCCAAAAACTGCGGTTAACGTCGTGGGTTACACCGACAGCACCGGCAGCAATGATTTGAACATGAAGCTCTCCCAGCAGCGTGCCGATGGTGTGGGCAGTGCTCTGATAACCCAGGGCGTTGCAGCAAACCGTGTACGTACAACGGGCATGGGGCCTGCGAACCCAATTGCCAGCAACAGCACTGCTGACGGTAAGGCGCAGAACCGCCGTGTAGAAATTACGCTGAGCCCACTGTCCTAATCATTAGAATTGATGCGCTCGCGCCCCGGGAACCTCCCGGGGCAATGCTATTGAGTCCAACACAAACGCCAAAACTCACATCGGCGGCGTCAGCCCGTCTCTGCCCGCAGAAATACCCCGCGCCACCAGTTGGCCTTTATCGTCTTTCACGGCATGCAGCACCACTTTGGTACCGGGTTGCAGCAGGTTCCGCACTCCTGGGGTAATCAAAACAACGGGAACATCGTCAGGAACTATCACCGTTTTCTCCTGGTCTTTAACATTCACCGTCATGGTGCGACCATTGCTATTCACCAGTTTGCCAACCGTACCGTTCGTCATCGTGTTGACGTTGCCGTCTGCAGATTCAAAGGGATTAAACCCTTCGCCTGAGCCACGTAAGTCTGGCGAAAACACGTGCACCTCCAACGCTTTCAGCGAACCATCCGCCTGCTGCACGGCAGCCGTGCCAATAAAACTATCAGGCTTGATGTCGCTGATGTTGGCCTTGCTGACGCTATTCACCTTGGTTTTGTCTGTCAAAGCGACCTCGAGCTTCTCCCCCTGACGGGTGGTGATTGTGACCTCATTGCCATTCACCGAATCAATTGTTCCACGAATTGGCCTAATAACATTATCAGGCTGAGCCGCCACAGCCCCCGCACTCAGCAACAGAGCACTGAGCAATAATGCGGAAAAACGATGCTTTATCATGTCCCTCTCCAGTATTCAGCAGATGAATAATTAGCACGCTCATTAAGGGTAATTCGCAAATGAAAACTGGGGAGGAAAGTGGAGTGAAAGAGTGTGTTTAAAGATTTCGTCGAATCGTGTGACGCCAGACAGTCGCAGCTAAACTATCGTGATACGCTGCGTGAATTCGATATCCATCGTGCTGGCACAGGAAAAAATATGGCTTACAAATTTGCTCTGTTATTGCTTATCCCGTTCGCCATTATTGGCTGCGCTACGAGGGATACCTCAGGCTATGACGGGCATCGTACGTATGGTCCAACCGAAACCGACGAGTTTATCCGCTCGCAACAGCTCGATCCCCTCAACAACCGTGAAAATTTAACCCCGGAACAGCGCAAGGCGATTAGCGAACAAATGCGGGCAGAAAGGCTAGAAGCCAGAGGCAGAATGGATAACAGCACCGACAGTGGCGATGGTTTTGGGCAGGCTGTTCCGCGAGGATTCTCTAACTAATTGAAGGGTGGGCAGCGCGTATCTTTGTCCTCAGCTAAAAACCCCATCACCAAAAACAAAAAACCCCGCTGGTGAGGCGAGGTCTTTTGTTTTTACTGCTTAGTGCTTTTGGCGCATTTACTGCTTCGCACACCACGCAACATCAACCCTCAGAATATACGACGAAACCTATAGCCGCGCAAACACTTGCTGTTAATTTAAGCACACCATAAATTCTCTGCCTGGGAAGATGCTCGCATTTTCACCAAAACACTGTTTTTTTATACAGCAAAACATTTATACTGACTGTGTTGAAAGTGATGCGCTCTGAGGCCGCAATTCGCCGCGGAATACAAGTCCTGGCTGAAACGGGTGGTGCCGTCAGTGCCTTAACCTCGAAGGAGCACGCCACGTAACTTCAACAAATTCAGCAGACTACAGGCAGCGGAAAGGCGCGTCGGCTGACAGTGCTCCTGGCCACAGGAGAAAGCGTATGGGCTTGATGGAACTGGCTATTCTGTTTCTGAAACTCATGGTTGCGTTGTTGCAACTGCTTGAGGTTGCCATGAAATACTTCAAGTAATTCATGGCCTTCAAGTCGCATCAAAAGGAGGCGGGAAACCGCCTCCTTTTAATAAATTTCAGTTGCCGTTTCGCTGGCAACAAAAATTGCCGTTCAGGCTTTAAAAGCTGCCATTAAATCCCCGATCAAAAAGCATTACACCATATGGCTTCATTGTCTTTATGTGGTAGATTCCTCTCGATTTTTAGACGCAGTTAGATTTATACACTGACCATTGGCACATAAATCCCTACAACACACCTGAGACAATGAAAAAATTAGCCAACATTCACCTGCTGATGATGTTAATTCTTCTGGTTGCCGTCGGGCAGATGACGCAAACCATTTATATTCCGTCTATTCCCGATATGGCTCACGACTTTGGTGTTCGCAACGGCGCGATCCAACGCGTGATGGCAGCCTATTTGCTGACCTATGGCGTATCGCAGCTTTTCTACGGGCCGATTTCAGACCGCATTGGCCGCCGTCCGGTCATTTTGGCGGGTATGAGCATCTTTATGCTCGCGACAGTGTGGGCGCTGTTTACCACCAATTTGACCGCACTGGTGATTGCCAGCGCATTGCAGGGGATGGGAACCGGTGTTGCGGGCGTCATGGCACGAACCATGCCACGCGATTTGTACGAAGGGTCATCGCTTCGCCAGGCCAATAGTTTGTTAAATATGGGGATCCTTGTCAGCCCGCTCATTGCACCGGTGATTGGCGGCATGCTCGATTCCATTTGGGGCTGGCGCACTTGCTACGGCTTCCTGCTGGTGCTGTGTATTATTGTCGCGATCTGCATGCTGCGCTGGCTGCCAGAAACTCGACCCGTTCAGGCCAAACCTCAACGCCTGGTAGCGAGCTACAAAGCACTGCTGGGTAGCGGCTCGTTTAACTGCTACTTGCTCATGTTGGTGGGCGGCCTTGCTGGCGTGGCGGTCTTCGAAGCCTGCTCCGGCGTATTGATGGGCGGCGTGCTGGGGCTAAACGGTGTTGTCGTCAGCATTCTGTTTATTCTGCCGATTCCGGCGGCATTTTTTGGTTCGTGGTACGCAGGTCGACAAAATGCCCGTTTTTCATCGCTGATGTGGCAGGCGGTTTTGAGCTGCCTTATTGCGGGCATCCTGATGTGGATCCCAGGCTGGCTCGGTTTCATGAATATCTGGACACTGCTGGTGCCTGCGGCGCTGTTTTTCTTCGGTGCCGGGATGCTATTCCCGCTGGCAACCAGTGGCGCGATGGAGCCATTCCCGTTCCTGGCAGGGACCGCTGGCGCGTTAGTGGGTGGGTTGCAAAACATTGGTTCTGGAGCGATGGCGTGGTTTTCTGCCCTGCTGCCACAAACCGGGCAATTCAGCCTTGGTATGTTAATGACCGCCATGGGCGTGATGATTTTGTTCTGCTGGCTGCCGCTTGCGCATAAATTCCAGCAAAATGAGCAGACTATCTAAAGCAAAAAAAGCTGCCCAATAACAGAATGCAAAATTGGGCAGCAAAATTGAGAACGGGCTAAGGGGCAGCCCTGAAAGCGAACGAAATTTAAAGCACCTTACTCAAAAACTCTTTGGTACGCGGGTTAGTCGGATTGTTAAACAGTTGCGACGGTGGCCCCTGTTCCTGAATCACGCCCTGGTCGATAAACACCACACGATCGGCAACTTCACGGGCAAAACCCATTTCGTGGGTAACGATAACCATCGTCATGCCTTCCAGCGCCAGTTGCTTCATCACCGCTAACACTTCACCCACTAACTCCGGGTCAAGTGCTGAGGTCGGTTCATCAAACAGAATGATCGACGGCTCCATTGCCAGCGCACGCGCAATCGCCACACGCTGCTGTTGTCCACCAGAAAGGCTCGATGGCCAGGCATCAATTTTGTCTATCAGACCCACTTTTTGCAGTAGTTTTTCCGCACGCGAAACCGCTTCAGCTTTCGACAAACCTTTGAGCGACATCGGCGCCATCGTC
Organism: Buttiauxella sp. A111; assembly: GCF_014189855.1. Lineage (GTDB taxonomy): Bacteria > Pseudomonadota > Gammaproteobacteria > Enterobacterales > Enterobacteriaceae > Buttiauxella > Buttiauxella selenatireducens. The sequence continues at coordinate 82,377 of NZ_BJFN01000005.1, read as the reverse complement.
AGGTTCTCCAGCACCGTCATATGCGGGAACAAATTAAAGCGCTGAAAGACCATCCCCACACCGGAACGCAGGGTATTGAGGTTCGTTTTCGGATCGTGCACCGCAAAACCGTTCACCACCACTTCACCGCCATCCGGTTTTTCCAGCGCGTTCAGGCAACGTAAAAAAGTACTTTTACCTGAACCAGACGGGCCAATCACGCACACCACTTCCTGTGGCGCGATATCACATGAAATACCACGCAGCACATGAGTTTTGCCAAATTGTTTCTGTAAATCATTAACGTGAATCACTTTTGCCAAGCCTCTTTTCCATGTGTTGCACCATCAGCGAGAGCAGGAATGTTAATACCCAATAAACCAATGAGATCGTCAGGTAGGGTTCCCAATATGTCGCATAAGCGCCAGAAACGGTACGTGCTGCGTAAGCCAAATCTGCCAGGCCAATCGCTGAAGCCAACGAAGAATCTTTCACAATGGCGATGGCATTATTGCCCAGTGGAGGCAGGATGCGGCGGAACGCCTGCGGCAAAATAACTTTGCGCATCGTTTTGCCCCAGCCCATTCCCAGCGCGCGCGATGCTTCCATCTGGCCTTTGTCGATTGACTGAATGCCCGCACGGAAAATCTCAGAAACATACGCCCCGGCATTAAGCGTAATCGCGACCACGCACGACAGGAATGCACCATATTCAGACCGCAGTTCGCGGGCAAAATCCACCGACATCAGCCCACTGCTGACCAACATCCCATCACGCGGGTTGATGAATAGCGGCACCAGCGCGAAGTGAACCACCATGATTTGCACAAACAGCGGCGTCCCACGGAAGGCGCTCACGTAAATGCGCACCGGCCACTGTACTGCGTAGCGCAGCACCTGTTTCCATGGGCCATCTTCGGCATGCGCCATTCGACCCAGGCCAAGTAATAAACCCCAGGTGGTACCCAAAATGACACAGATGATGGTGCATTTGATGGTCATGAGCGCGCCTTGCATAAATAGCGGCGCGTATTCTGAGATTATCTCCCAGCGAAATCCGGTCATACCTATCCTTGTTGGGGCCAGACAGGCCCCGAGTCATCCAAAATTATTCAGCGGGGAGAGTAGGAACGTTGCTATCAAACCAGGTGGAGTAGATTTTTGCGTAAGTCCCGTCAGCCACGATTTTCTTCAAGCCGGAGTTGATTTTACCCAGTAACTCCTGGTTATCTTTCGCGACGGCAATACCGAAATACTGGCGTTCAAACTTGTCGTCTTTGACCGCTTTCAGCGCTTTATCCGGGTGGGATTTGATGTAGTACTTCACCACGCCAACGTCACCAACAGCAGCATCAATGCCATTTTCAGCCAGCTCCTGAAGCATCAGCGGCGTATTATCAAAACGTTTGATGTCGGTGCTGTTTTTACCCAGTGTTTCGGATACCACGGTATCGCCTGCGCTTGAGTTCACCACGCCGACTTTCTTGCCTTTCAACGCGTTAACTGAATCGACACTGGAATCATTCGGTACGACGATGGATTGCTCCGCCGGGAAGTAAGGAGCCGAGAAATCGACCATCGCTTTACGTTTATCAGTGATGGTGATGCCTGAAATAATAATGTCGCGATCGCCAGAATTCAGGGTGGCAAAAATCCCTTCCCACGGCGTATTAACCAATTTGATATCAAAACCTTCGGCTTTAGCGATGGCTTTGATGATGTCGATATCGAAACCTTCAAGCTGCTTTTGGCTGTTTTCAAATTCAAACGGGCGGTAAGTCCCACCAGAACCGACAACATAAGTCTGCTGTGCGGCCCAGGCAGAAGTGAGAACGGTAGAAACAAGGCATCCTGCTAAAACAACTGATTTTGCTAACATCCTGAACATATGACGCTCCCAATAAAATTATTTATGCACTTTAATTGCATAAAAATACATAATTTCATGAGAAACGGCAACTAAAAATCATACGTGTGATTGAAGCCACTGGATAAACGCTTCAATTTTCGGCCATTGCCGTCCAGGTAACGTCGTAGCGTAGTAATGCTGATGGCATTTCAGCGTCATTTCCCCAAATGGGGCAACCAACTCGCCGCGGTCCAGGCGTTTTTGCACCAGTCTTTTTCGTCCCATCGCCACACCGACCTGGTTCACGGCCGCAATCACCGCTAAATCGGAACGATCAAAACCGATGCCTGAAGATGAAGGTAACGGGACCGAAAAATGCTGAGCCCAGCTGTGCCATTCGTCCGTACCGGAATCATTGCTCCATGCTTGTCTGTCATGCAACAACGTGCAATTGCGTAGATGCGCGGGTTTATCTTTTAATTCAAATCGTTGCGCGTATTCAGGACTGCACACCGGCAGGATGGATTCATCCATCAGAAAATGATGTGTTAGCTGCGATGAAGGCGCATCGTCAAAATAGAGTGCTAAATCAATGCCTGCGCGTTGCAGATTCACGTTCTCATTGCCAGTGAGAATGGTCAGTGAAATAGACGGATAGCGCCGCGTAAAATCCCCAAGAATCGGAACCAACCAGCACTGGGCAACGGAAGGACGCGAGTAAATGGTCAGTAGACCTGACAGCTCCTGGTTTTTGATATCCAGGATCTCCTGATTTAGCGTATCCAGAGACGATTTCAGCGCCCAGAAAACCCGTTTTCCTTCATGTGTTAACTCCACTTTACGGTGCGAGCGCACAAACAACTGAATTCCCAACTCTTGCTCAAGTTGATTAATTCGGTGGCTGACTGCGCTTGAGCTTAGAGAAAGCTCTTCTGCCGCCAATGCGAAGGATTGATGCCGGGCAGCGACTTCAAAAGTGTAGAGTTTTGATAGCTGCCAACCATTAAGTAAGCGATTTCGGACTTCGCGAATCGGATCCATTGTGCTTTCCAGAGAGATAAATCATGGCGGCATTGTAAAAGATGTGCCTGAAAACGTCGTTTTAAGATGCGAAAAGTCGAACCAAAATCAAATTTACACCCCGATTTTCAACCTGAATCACTCTTTTGGCTCAATCTGGCTCATGTGAAATGCCATTTATATCGTTTGTCAGCCAGGAGCAATTTTTGTCCAATAGCTGGAGATAAATCGCAGAACGAGGTGGGTATGGAATCTCAGATTTGGGTTGTGGGAACGCTGCTAAGCAGCATAATTTTAATCGTCTTTACCATTGTCAAACTGAAGTTTCACCCTTTCCTTGCCTTGCTGTTGGCCAGTTTTTTTGTCGGCACAATGATGGGCATGAGCCCGCTGGATATGGTGAATTCCATCGAAAGCGGCATCGGCAGCACACTGGGCTTTCTTGCAGCGGTCATTGGCCTTGGTACGATTCTTGGGAAGATGATGGAAGTGTCTGGCGGGGCTGAACGAATTGGCCTGGCTTTGCAGCGTTGCCGCTGGTTGTCTGCTGATGTCATCATGGTTTTGGTGGGGTTGATTTGCGGTATTACGCTGTTCGTTGAAGTCGGCGTGGTTCTTCTGATCCCACTGGCATTTTCTATCGCGAAAAAGACCAACACCTCCCTGCTGAAACTGGCTATCCCGTTATGTACCGCGTTAATGGCAGTGCATTGCGTGGTTCCACCTCATCCGGCCGCCATGTTTGTTACCAACAAATTGGGTGCAGATGTTGGTACGGTGATTGTGTACGGCTTACTGGTAGGTTTAACCGCATCGTTAGTCGGCGGGCCACTGTTCCTGAAAATTGTCGGCAATCGCCTGCCATTTAAAGCAGTACCCGCTGAATTTTCTGACCTGAAAGTCCGTAAAGAGGAAACGCTGCCATCGTTAGGCGCGACACTGTTTACAATATTGCTGCCGATTGGTCTGATGCTGATCAAAACGCTCGCCGAGTTGAATATGGCGAAAGGCGGGACGTTGTATACCGTGCTGGAGTTTATCGGCAACCCAATAACAGCCATGTTTATTGCGGTGTTTGTGGCCTATTACGTCCTCGGGTTACGTCAGCATATCGGCATGAGCCAGCTGTTAACCCATACGGAAAATGGCTTTGGATCTATCGCCAACATTTTGTTGATTATCGGTGCAGGTGGGGCGTTTAACGCCATCCTGAAAACCAGTGGTCTTGCGGATTCTTTGGCGGTGCTGCTCTCCAATTTGCATATGCACCCGATTCTGCTGGCATGGCTGGTTGCACTGATTTTGCATGCCGCCGTAGGCTCTGCAACGGTCGCAATGATGGGAGCAACCGCGATTGTGGCACCGATGCTGCCGCTCTATCCCAACGTCAGCCCGGAAATTATTACGATTGCTATCGGCTCCGGCGCGATTGGCTGCACCATCGTCACGGATTCACTGTTCTGGCTGGTGAAGCAATATTGCGGCGCAACACTCAACGAAACATTTAAATACTATACAACGGCGACATTTATCGCCTCTTTACTGGCACTGGGCGCGACGTTCCTGCTTTCATTTATCATCTAAGCGCAAAGAGATTGTCTTATGAAAAACGCTGAAATCAATACTTTAACTCAACAATTTCCGCTAGTTAGCGATTTAATCGCCCTGAAAGAAACCTGTTGGTTTAACCCGGAAACGACTTCATTTGCCGAGGGCTTACCTTATGTAGGCCTGACCAGCGAAGATGTGCAGGATGCCCATGCTCGCCTGACACGTTTCGCACCTTATCTGGCGCAGGCGTTTCCAGAAACAGCGGCGACCAACGGTATTATCGAGTCAGAACTGGTCGCGATCCCAGCAATGCAAAAGCGCCTGGAAACCGAGTTTAAGCAAAAAATAGGCGGCCAGTTGCTGCTTAAAAAAGACAGCCATCTGCCCATTTCCGGTTCAATCAAAGCGCGTGGCGGGATCTATGAAGTGCTAACGCATGCCGAAAAACTGGCGATTGAAGCGGGCCTCCTGACGACCGAAGATGACTATCGCAAGCTGCTGACGCCTGAATTTAAAGACTTCTTTAGCCAGTACAGCATCGCCGTAGGTTCAACCGGCAACCTGGGGTTATCTATCGGTATTATGAGTGCGCGCATTGGATTCAATGTCACCGTGCATATGTCAGCTGATGCCCGCGCCTGGAAAAAAGCCAAACTGCGTAGCCATGGCGTGACGGTTGTGGAATACGAGCAGGATTACGGTGTCGCCGTTGAGCAAGGTCGTAAAGCTGCCGAATCCGACCCTAATTGTTTCTTTATCGACGATGAGAACTCCCGCACCTTGTTCCTGGGCTATTCGGTTGCCGGTCAGCGCCTGAAAGACCAGTTCGCGCAGCAGGGGCGCATTGTTGATGAACAGCATCCGCTGTTTGTTTACCTGCCGTGCGGCGTTGGCGGTGGTCCTGGTGGGGTCGCATTTGGCCTGAAAATGGCGTTCGGCGATCACGTTCACTGCCTGTTTGCTGAGCCGACTCACTCACCTTGTATGCTGCTGGGGGTTTACACCGGCCTGCACGATGAGATTTCCGTGCAAGATTTGGGCATTGATAATATTACCGCTGCCGATGGCCTGGCCGTGGGACGTGCATCCGGGTTTGTTGGGCGTGCCATGCAAAGACTGCTCGATGGTTTTTATACCCTTGAAGATCAGACGATGTATACGCTGCTCGGTTGGTTGGCAGAAGAAGAAAACATTCGCCTCGAGCCTTCCGCGCTTGCCGGTATGCCAGGTCCACTGCATGTGAGTGCCGACGCGGCCTATCATCAAATGCACAACTTCACTGCTGAACAATTGCAAAACGCCACGCATATCGTCTGGGCGACTGGCGGTGGCATGGTGCCGGAAGCAGAGATGGCGCAGTATTTGGCGAAAGCGAAGTAGTCACGCTTAATAAGCACGCCCTCACCCCGGCCCTCTCCCCCAGGAGAGGGAGAAAACTGAACAGTCCCCTCTCCCTGTGGGAGAGGGTTAGGGTGAGGGCTGCCCACACCCTACAAAACTTACTTCAGTTCAGGCCAGTAATCTTTGTTCGCCTCAATCAAATCATCAAGAATCGCTTTGGCAACCGATGCACTCGGTACGGTTTTAGAGAGCGTAATGGCCTGCCATAACTTCACATAAGATCCCTCTTCCCAGGCTTCAACCACCAGTTTTTCAACCGCCACCTGCTGGCTCATCAACCCTTTCTGGAACTGCGGAATGTTACCGACGACCAACGGCTCAGGGCCGCTTTTGCCTACCAGGCATGGGATTTCAACCATCGCTTCCGAGTCAAAGTTATTAATCGCACCGTTGTTTGGCACAATCAGCAGCATGCGCTCCTGGGTGTTGAAGGCGATAGCCGCCGCCAGATCGACGATGTACGACGCATGTTCGTCAATTTCCAGCTCTCCGGCAGACGATTTCCCCGCCTGAATGATGGCATTACAGGAACCAAAGACGTGTTTTTCACGGTGTTCCATCACCTCATTCGCGCGAGTGTGCTCAGGGTTTGAATGCTCAACCACGTAATCCGGGAACAGGTAGTATTTCAGATAGGTATTTGGGAAGGTGGTTGGATCCAGTGCCCACACATCTTTTGCTTTCGAGAAAGTGTCGTTCCAGCTGGCTTCTGTACCATGTTCATCAGATGGCGGCACGTAACCAAATTTCGCTACATGTTCACGGATTTTAGGCATCAAATCGTTGCCATTTTTATCTTCAATAGACGTCCACCAGCCAAAGTGATTCAGGCCGTAATAGCGTACGCGCATCTCTTTGCGATCTTTCAGACCAGCAATTTGCGCCATGCGGCTTTCAATGCCGATTGGCATATCGCAGATGTTGAGAATTTTTGCATTTGGGCGCAGACGACGCGTCGCTTCTGCCACAATCGCCGCCGGGTTGGAGTAGTTGAGCATCCAGGCGTTCGGCGAGTATTTTTCCATGTAGTCAACGAGTTCCAGAACACCGCCGATGGAGCGCATCCCGTAAGCAATCCCGCCCGGCCCACAGGTTTCCTGGCCCAGCACGCCGTGACGCAATGGGATTTTCTCGTCTTTTTCGCGCATCGGGTATTTACCCACACGAATGTGCGCCATCACGAAATCCACATCGGTGAAGGCTTCTTGCGGATCGGTGGTGTAGCTGAACTCAATGTCTGGAGCCTGCTCTTTGAGGATGACTTTGCAGGCCTCAGCGATGGTTTCCTGACGCGCGCCATCGTTGTCATAGAACTTTAAAGAACGCAGCGGGAAACGATGCTGGTTCGCCAGCAACATCAATACGATACCTGGAGTAAATGTGCTACCGCCGCCGGCTACAACTACAGAGAATTTTTTCATGATACTGCCTCCGTCATGGATTTAAGTTCGGTCAATGATGTGTCTTTCATCAGGGTTTCAATCTGGTCACGGACTTGCGGGACATGCAGACCCACAATCACCTGAATACCGTTGCCGCGCCGCACCACACCGTGGGCGCCCAGCGCTTTGAAATTTTCGTCACTCTGCGTCAGCGCCATATCAGCCAGAGTGATGCGTAAGCGAGTTGCACAGTTATTGACGCTAAGGATGTTGTCGTTCCCCCCCAGAGCTTCGAGGATGCCAGCAGCCTGGCTCTGTTTAGTTTCTTTGGTAGCCGCAGCGGTGGTTTGCTTGCGTGACGCCTGGTAATCCGCCTTGCTGTAGAGCTTGATTTCACTCTCTTCACGGCCTGGCGTTTTCATGTTGAAGCGCAGGATTAAGGTGCGGAACACCACGAAGTAGATGGCGGTGAACGCAAGGCCGATGCCAATCTGGATAAACATCATCGATGCGTGGTTGTGGAACATCGGTATCCAGTTTTGCGGCAAGAATTGGTCGAGCAGGCCACCGCCCATGTTGCCCACCACGCCACACATGTACATCACGGTCGCCATCGATGCGGCGAGGAAGGCATGAACGGCAAACAAGACTGGTGAGATAAACAGGAAGGTAAATTCAAGGGGTTCGGTAATGCCCACTAGCATCGCGGTCAATGTTGCAGGGATCAGCAGGCCAGCCACTTTTACGCGGTTTTCAGGTGCAGAGGTGGCATACAAAGCAAGTGCAATCCCAAGGCAGCCAAATATTTTCGAGTTACCGTGCAGCGCGAATCCCCCTTCAGGGAACAGCGTTTTCAAAGGCAGTGTGCTTTGACTGAACTCCTGCAAATGCTGCGCCCAGTAAACCTGAATACCGCCTTCTACCACCGCAGGGCCAAAGATAAACGGACCATAGATGAAGTGATGCAGGCCGGTTGGGATAAGGATGCGTTCAAGGAAGGTATAAACCCATACGCCAAGTGAACCGGCGTTGCGTAAGAAATCCTGCAGGGATTCAATACCCATTTGCACTTTCGGCCAGCCAAACAGAGTGAGCCAGGCGCAAGGGATCATCACGAAAAAGGCCACAATCACGACGAATGAACTGCCCTGGAAGATGCCAAGAAAAACGGGAAGTTGTTTTTCGAAATAGCGGTTGTGAATAGCCGTGACTAATCCGGAGATAACAATCGCACCAATGATGCTGGTATCGAGCGTTTTTATCCCGGCAATCATAGTTAGCCCGGTACCCGCTGTCGGGTCGACACTGAAATCAACACCGAAGTAATGGCCCCAGGTCATCCCCATCGCATTGATGAAGTAGTTCCAGGTCATAAAGCTCACCAGCACCGCTAAGCAAGCACGGCCCTGCGCTTGCTTAGCGAGGCCAATAGGTAAGCCGACGGCAAAAATCAGCGGCATATTGCGGAACACTGTCCAGCCGCCTTCTTCAATAATGTGGACGATTTGCGCAAATAAGTTATCGGGAGCGGTTAGCGCTTCGCCGACAAACATCGGGTTGCGCAACATAATGGCGATGCCTACGACAATCCCGGCAAATGGAAACAGCAAAACCGGGGTAAACATTGCGCCACCAAAACGTTGTATTTGACTGAGCATTTTTAAATCCTCACGTAACAACTTGTAGGGTAAGTGACCTTATTTTTTAACCTTGGTCTGAGACTGAGAGTAGGGAGACGTGGGTGACTTATCTTTGCCCGCCGCGCCGATTCGTGATCGCTTTCATAGTTTTTATTTGGGGTAAGTTGTCTACTTTTTGATAAATAAATAGACACTCTGATTTTCACTATCCAATTCACGGTGTGAATGAGAAATTTAACTCAATTGAATCAAGTGAATATTTAATGGAACAAGGGTTTATTAAACCCTGTGCGCAGCCATTAAGAGGTCTACAGGTGATCTACAAATCTATCGCCGATCGGTTACGAATCCGCCTTAACTCGGCTGATTACAACATTGGCAGCCCACTGCCTTCTGAAGTGCGTCTTGCAGGTGAGTTTGGCGTATCACGCATGACGATTCGTAAAGCTATCGATTTGCTGGTGATTTGGGGGCTGGTAGTACGCCGCCACGGTAGCGGCACCTATGTGGCTAAAAAAGATGTCCATCATGAGACCACGAATCTGACGGGATTCATTGAAGTGATGCGCAACCAGGGTAAAGAGGTCATCAGTAATGTGCTGGAGTTTCAGGTAATGCCCGCACCGCCTGCCATCGCTAGCCAATTACGCATTAATATTGATGAACGGATCTACTACTCGCGCCGGGTGCGTTCGGTAGACGGAAAGCCATTGATGGTAGAGGACAGCTACATGCCATTGAAATTATTCCATAATCTATCAGTCGCACATCTGGAAGGGTCAAAGTTCAGTTATATCGAGGATGAATGCCACATTATCGTGTGCGGTAACTACGAAAGCCTGACACCCGTCCTGGCCGACCGGAAGATGGCAAAGTTACTCAACATCGACGAGCTCACACCGATTTTGCGCATCACGTCGCTTTCATACAGCGACAGCGGCGACTATGTGAATTATTCGGTAATGTTCCGCAATGCCAGCGAATATCAGGTGGATTACCATCTGCGGCGAGTGCATGTGTAATACAAAGAAAAAAAGCGGGAGCATTCCTTACGGGTTAGCCGGAGTGTAAGAAAGAACCGCTTATTATATGTAGGGGAAACTCGCTGCCTTTACAGGCAGCTTTTTAGCTGAACACTCCAGGCTCGCTGCTATCTCTTGAAAACATTTTCTCTATGCCATTCCAGAAATGCGCAAGCCTTTGGATGAAAGGCCTTTTCTTGTTGGGTTTTGATGTTTAAATCCTGCCATGTTTTATTGTCCAGGCACGGACTTAACATAACTTCACCACCATCGGTAAACGACAAATAACCGTTATCAAACAGCACATCTATGTGCGCTGCCAGCATAATCCCGTTATAAGGATTTAACCTTTCCGCGCCGCTCTCACAAGCACGCCAGGGTTTGATATGACTTGCTTTGAGCAGGGGGAGGAAAGAGATGCCAGTCACAGGACATGCTGGGTAAATTTTTAAACATTCAGCCCTAAATATCCCCTGTCCACGACGTGCTTCAACGAAGGTCAGTTTCTGTGTTTCGCTCAGGGATATATCATTAAGAATTTCTTCAACATCTTCTATTTCGGGAGCAATTAAATCCGTCATAGCATTGACAAAAATGCTTCCGTTTATCACATTTCGTTCAGAAGTTAAGATCGTAGCTAAATATTGCGTGGGAGTATTCGCTGGAATATTGAGGTATTTCATTTTTGAACCATATGAGCGATTACCTGTGAACTCCTCCCAGTTCGTGGCCGTTTTACCGTGTATACTGGCGTTTGTAAAATGAACCACTTTTTTATTTCTTTTTACGCTTTCAACTTCACGAATCTCCACGATATCTGCAACGATAATATCGAATAAAGATTTATTATTTTCGTCTTCTTTACGAATTATAATAACCTTAGGTTCTCTTCCTTCTCCTATAGCCCACTTGCCGGAATAACCTTCATTCCCTTCCATGTGAAAGTTGGTACCATTTGTCTCGACAATTACTGCAAGCTTAGAAAGAGATTTACTATCAATGTCGGCATTTCTATTTTCCACAGTACACTTTCTCCATATAATATAATTCAATACACAATAGAAACTAAACCGTAATTTTTCCTTATCGGCCTTATTTAATATTTCTTTAGCATTTAATGCTCGGGGTGGAATCTGGCTACAGGCTGAAACAAACTTTTTCAGCACCATAGCAATTGATAAAATTAACATTAGATTTAGACATATTGAGGAAATGAGCACCCATTACATCGCAGTTTTCTAACACCAATGGGCTATCGACAATGTTGCAATGCGAAAAAGTAACGCGCCTCAAATTACAATTCACAAAGACCACTTTTTGTAAAGTGCACTTATTGATAATTACATCTTCTAAATGGGTATTTTCAAACAGACAACTCCGTAAAACCGATGAGTAGATAATCGCTTTAACGACACCAGAGGAAATCACCAGACCACGTAAAACACAATCTACAAGTAACCCATTAATAGATAATCCAGATAGATGCTCCCCCATAGAATCAATATCAACCGACCGTGACTCAACACCATTCAACAGGAGTGAAACACCGGAAGATAGCCTTATAAATGAATCCTTCAGCACCCCATGCTTAATATGCAACTTACTTTTAGCTTGTAACTCTGAATTTTCAATAACATTATCAACCAGTAAAAATTCACCATCTGTTTGCAATAAAGAGTTTACTATTTTCCCATCACTTATTTTTATTACTGAGTTTTTTCCACATGCCTCTATCAGACAGTTATTTAAATAACACTTATTAATATCAGAGGTACCAATTAAATTATTGGCTATTATTTTTTCATCTTTCAGGCTGGAATTATTGAAGGCGAAAGAAGTCGCCTCCTTGATATATAAGGGGGTCAACATGATAACTCCTGGGCAGCAAAAAAGCCGCTTACGAAAATAAGCGGTAGTGAAAACGATGATGAGGAGTGGTTATAGCAAAAACTGCTGTTATAAAACAAACGCTATTTCGTCCAACTATATGCAGAGTTGCACAACAGGAATTGTAAAAAAATACTTATTATTCAATGTAATAGAAATAATTTATGTCATTCCTACTTATCATCCGTTGCCAGCCAATTCGCAGCCTGGCGCTGTCCCTGTGTAAGAGGCTGCGCCAGGTGAAAAATTTCCATCGCGATACGTTAAAATTATACCCAGAACAACACCGCCAAAAGCTGCGGGGTAATAATGCGCAGGAACATGACCAGCGGGTAAACCGTGGCGTAAGATAATGCCGCCGCGCCACTGGTGCCATGCAAGCCGTTAGCAAAAGCCAGGGCCGGGGGATCGGTCATCGAGCCTGCCAGCATGCCGCAGAGCGTCAGGTAATTCATTTTGGCGAGCAATCTTGCAATGATCGCCGTCACCAGCAGCGGAATGCCGGTAATCAGAATGCCGTAGCCAATCCAGCTGACGCCGTCGCCATGCAGCAAAGTACTGACAAAATCCCCACCCGATTTCAAACCGACCACCGCAAGGAACAAGACAATTCCCAGCTCGCGCAATGCGAGGTTCGCACTCGGTGGCATAAACCAGTACAGCGTACCAATACTGCCTATGCGCCCAAGAATGATCGCCATAATGAGCGGCCCACCCGCGAGCCCAAGGCGCAGTGCGACAGGGAATCCCGGAATGAAAAGCGGTATCGAGCCCAATAAAACACCGAGCCCAATGCCGATAAATACCGGCAACATTTGTACTTGCTGGAGTTTTTGCTGCGCGTTACCCACCTCTGCCGCCACGGCTTCTATCGATTCAGGACGACCAACTAAATTGAGGATATCGCCAAATTGCAGGCTGACATTGCTGCTTGCCACCAGCTCAATACCTGTACGATTCAGGCGCGAAATGACCACGTCGTACTTCTGCTTTAAATGCAGGTCGCGGATTTTTTTCCCCAGCACTTTCTCATTGGTCACCACCACACGCTCCACACGCAAGTCGGTTCCGCGTGTAGAAAGTGAGGTATCCACTTGCTGGCCGATAACCAATAATGCGGAATGCAGATCTTTTTCTTGCCCCACCAGGTGCAATAAATCCCCAGTTTGAATCACCGTACCCGGCGCGGGGACCATCAGTAATTCTCCGCGTTTCAGGCGTGAACAAATAATGGTATCGCTGTTAAGGACGGGCACATCCTGAATGGGTAAGCCGTTGAGATTGGGGTTGGCGACACAGATATTCATGGTCTGGAGTTGAGCATGACTTTGCCCGGAACTGCTATCAAAGCGCGCCGCTTCTTGATCGACGTTAATACGAAAGACCATGCGCGTCAGCCACATGGTTATCAGGATCCCGCAAATACCGAACGGATACGCCATCGCATAGCTCATCCCCATTTTATCAACCCATTCTGCAGGGTTGCCCAGGTCTGTCAGGATTTGCTGGCCCGCACCCAATGCTGGCGTATTGGTCACAGCACCCGAGAAAACACCTAATACCACGGGCAGGGGAACATCGAAGATTTTATGGATGAGCGCAGTGACCAACCCACCGAGCACCACGATGAGGAGCGCAAAGAGATTGAGGCGCAAACCGGACACGCGCAAAGAAGAGAAGAACCCCGGCCCGACTTGAATACCAATGGTGTAAACGAACAGGATCAGGCCAAATTCCTGAATGAAATGAAGCATGTCGCCATTCAAGTTAATTCCGGCTTTATTGACGAAGTGACCGACGATAATACCGCCGAATAGCACACCGCCTATCCCAAACCCGATACCACGAATTTTGATGTTGCCAATCCACAAGCCGACGACCGCGACCAGTGCCAACATACTGACGGTTAACGCTATTTCACTCATCGCAGAATTCCCTGTGAATAACATTATTATTAACAGTGATTCTGGCAGAGAGATGCGGGCGTTAATGGGGTGCAGAACACAAAAAAAGGCCCCATAAATGGGGCCTCGAGAGGGGATGCTGTAATTAACTATCCAGCGCCGGGCGATCGGCACTAATAGCAATGCGCTTCGGCGCAGCCGCTTCAGGCACTTCGCGCACCAGGTCGATGTGCAACAGGCCGTTAGTAAAGCTCGCCCCGGAAACTTTCATGTATTCGGCGAGCGTGAAGCTCAGGTCAAACGGCTGAGTCACTAACCCCTGGTGCAACCAGGTTGGCTCTTTTTCTGGTTTGACCGGCGTCCCTTTCACTTTCAAGCGCGTACCTTCGAGTTCAATCTCGAGGTCTTCCTGACGGAACCCCGCCAGCGCAAGCGTGATGCGGTAATGGTTGTCGTCGCCTTTTTCAATGTTGTAAGGCGGGAATGTCTGCCCTTCGCTGCTGGTTTGTAAGGCATTAGCCAGTTTGTCAAAACCGATCCATTGACGCAGCAGAGGTGATAAATCGTAGTTACGCATGTGTTTTCTCCTTCTTTGAAGCGAGTTTTACCTTCGGCTCCCTATCGGCAAGCCTGGGCTGGGTTACGTTATTTGTTCAGGCCGCTTATGCGACCCGCAAAATTAGTTGATTTCGATACGGCGCGGTTTCATCGACTCTGGAATGACACGTTCGAGATCGATGTACAGCAGGCCGTTGACCAGGTTAGCGCCACGAATGTGGATGTTTTCTGCTAACTGGAATTTTCGTTCGAAGTTGCGCTCGGCAATCCCCTGATGGAGATAAGTCCGTTCTGGTTGTTCGCCTGCGTGTGCGCCTTTTACCACCAGCAAATTATCCTGAGCGGTAATTTCCAGCTCGCTTTCTGCGAATCCGGCAACAGCAATCGCAATGCGATAATGGTTTTCGTCTACTAATTCAACGTTGTATGGAGGATAGCCCCCATTACTCTGGCTTTGGTTGTTTTCAATTTGGTTGAACAGACGGTCAAAACCAATAGCAGAACGATAAAGCGGGGATAAATCGAAATTACGCATAAATTAATACTCCTGATTATCAGCGAGAATCAAACATTGCCTTCCATCAAGGACAGGCTTCAGTAACTGAGTACCCTTACGGCGTACCCTTTATTGACCACGTTAATAAAATCGGTCCTGTTTCACGCTTTTCAAGGCCACAAAAGTAAATTTTTTGCGGGTTCAGCTGTCAGTACATAGACTGATTGCGGAGTAAACAGGAATTATCTGCGATAAACGCCACAGAGTAGTAAGTGCAGTTTTTTTATTATCTGTATGGGTGATATAACCCAGTGCAGCCAGGCCAGAACAGGCCCTTTACGACGAAAAAATTATAGTGATGATGAAAAGTTATCTTCCAACAATCATTCTGGGTAGTGGATTACTCACCGTCAGTGGATGCTCAAGTGTCATGACTCATACGGGTGGGCAAGATGGGACGTATCCCGGCACCCGCGCAAGCTACCAAATGCTGACTGACAGCGGAACAAGCTGGGGATACAAACCGTTTGTCGTACTCGATATGCCCTTTACGGCGATTGCGGATACCGTATTGGTACCGTGGGATTTGTACCGCACCGACAAGTCGCTGAAATCTAAAGTCGAAGCGAGCGAGAACGCGAATCTGGCCACCAATTCTGTGCTCCCGCCCGTTCAGTAATTACAGGCCTGTTTCCGTCATAAACAGTTGACGGAATCCCTCGACATCTTGCATCCAGGCAATGTGTTTTCCATCCGGTGAAAACACCACGGCATCTGCTGAAGGCACCTCACTCCCTGGCCGCGTTAGCGGTGTGATTGCCCTATCGTTCACGCCAACCAACACAATTTGGTTATTCTGCACAAAGCCCAGCGCTTGCCCATTCGGATGCCAGTTAAACGCCGACTGGATGCTCTCTTGCCCATGCGTCAACTGACGTGGCTCCCCGCCGTTTGGTGAAAGCAAATACATTTGCACCACACCCGAATCGTCGCGCATCAAAAACGCCAGTAAACTGCCGTCCGGGCTGCTGCGTACCCAATGCCGTGGCTGAACCGCTAAGCCTGGATAACGATGTTGATGGGTATAGGTAAGCCGGCGTTGATGCACTTGCGCAGGCGGAGCGGGCAATGTGGTTTGCGTACCTTCGACAGGCTCAGCGCCAGCCTCGAAGTAAGCCTCTTTGTTATCAGGTAAATCCACGACAAACAGCTCAGGCACTTTATTGCCGCTGGCGGAAAGCGTGTCACCGATAAACGCCAGCGCCCAGCGCTGCTGGCTGCCATCCGGTTTGCGATAACCATGATTCCCAATCCAGCCTTCTTCATAAGCACGGTTAATCTCGTCGCTTTCAGGCTGTGGATTTGGCGTAGTGCGGCTGACCAGAACGCAATAATGGCTGCCATCGTATTCACGAGGATGTTGTTTGGTTGGGGTTACCGGGCCAAATGGCAGTGCGATACCCACATTGCGCAAATCTTTCGACGCATCGTATTCATGCATAACGTGGTCGTTATAAGTGAAGCTCAGACGCGTGCCGTCTGGGCTCCAGACGTGAACATGGCTACCGCCGCGCAATGCACCTGGCGTAAAGGGCGGCGTAATGTCCATCGCATCGAGATTTGTTGCAGTGCCGTTTTCAACCACCACGCCACGGCGGTGATGAAAGTCATACTGCCAGTGTTCATCTGGGTTTTCCGGGCCATGGATAAAGACATAACGCTCAGGTTGCTGCGGATTCACCGTGACCACGCCGACATGCGCGCCTTGCGACGCCCGGTACACAACATCCACTTCACCCGTATTAACATTAACGCGCTCAATGGTTTCGCTGGTAAACGACGCGCCAGAAGGGCGCACATCAAACACCAACCATTGGCTGTCTGGTGTCCAGGTGTTGGTATTCGTGAGTTGATGGTGGCGAGGTGCAAAGGTGAGTTGTTTGGTCATGGTTTTACCCTGAAGCGATGGACGCCTCAGGGTAAATCATTGCTGATTTTTATCCCACCCTTTCTACTTTACCAACCAGCAGAATATAGGAAAGTGCGCCAAGCAAGGCGACAGCGGCAATGTACACCAGCGCCGGTGCAAAACCGTAACCTTGTGCCAGGTAACCAATCACCAGCGGAACCGTAATCCCGCCCAGACCGCCCGCAAAGTTAAACACGCCCCCCGTCAGGCCAATTAAACGCATTGGTGCGAGAGAGGAAACCAGCGACCAGGTAATCGAAGCAAAACCATTACCAAAGAAGGCGATAGCCATCAGCGTCATAATCCAGACAGGATCGTTGGTGTAGTTTGCGCCCATGATGCAGGTAGAAAGCAACAGACCACAGATGATTGGCGTTTTACGCGCCATTCCCAACGAATAACCTTTGCGTACCAGGCGATCCGCTACCCAACCCGAGAGCAGCACACCGACAAAGGCCGCGAGGAAAGGAACCGTGGTCATAAAACCGGCTTTCAGCGCCGTAATGCCTTTTTCCTGAGTCAGGTAGTTCGGGAACCAGGTCAGGAAGAACCAAAGCGTCGACGCCACGGCAAACTGCCCTAAATAAACGCCGACTAATTTACGGTTAAACACCAGTTTCCAGTCTGCCGCCGTCAGCGGAGTGCGGGCTTTCTTCTCAACCGGTGCGTCGCCATCAACCAGACCGCCACCGTCACGAATGTGCTCAAGCTCAGCCTGGTTAATCCCTTTGCTGGTGCGGGGTGGCTGGTAAACCTTGAACCAAATCAATGACCAAACAATACCAACGGCGCCAGTAATGATGAACACCCAATGCCAGCTCAGCATTTCCTGAATCCAGATCAGCAGCGGCGTCAGGAAAGCCAGGCCAACAAACTGACCGGAGGTATAAAAGCCGACTGCGGAGGCACGTTCTTGTTCCGGGAACCAGCTGGTCACCATACGGTTGTTGGTTGGGAACGCAGGCGCTTCAAAAATACCGGTGATCGCGCGCAGCCCAATTAACGACATAAGCCCGGTAGCAAACCCCTGGAATAGGGTGGCAACCGACCAGCCGAAAATAGCAATAAAATAGGTCATGCGCGAACCCATGCGGTCAAGGAACCAACCGCCGGGGATCTGGCATAATGTATATAACCAGGCAAAGGCCGAAAATATATAACCCATTTCAGTTTTAGCAATCCCAAACTCTTCCTGAATATGAGCCGATGCCACCGCCAGATTCGCGCGATCGACATAACAAATAACGACTGTAATGAAGATCATAATTAACGTCACATAACGGCGACGCGTAGGTTTTGTAGCGGTTACAGAAATATCCATAACATCTGTCTCCAAAAATAGTACAGAGGGTTTTTATAATGAATTATTTAATTATTCAGATATTTATATACCCTAAATAATTCGAGTTGCAGAAAGGCGGCAAGTAAGTGAATCCCCGGGAGCTTACTAAAGTAAGTGACTGGGGTGAACGAACGTAGCCAACGCATCTGCAACTTGAAGTATGACGGGGATATTTACCATTCAGCGACGGCACCATCTGGATACCGCCATAACGGATTACGCCAGTCGGTCACATTTTTACTGCGTTCAATAACCATTTCTTCGTTAATTTCAACGCCAAGACCCGGTTTCATTAATGGCATAAAGTGGCCGCCATCCATTTTGAAGTCTTCTTTATTTTTAACGAAATCGAGTAATTCAGCGCCTTTGTTGTAATGAATCCCCATACTTTGTTCCTGAAGTACCGCATTGCGGGAAACAAAGTCGATATGCAGGCACGCGGCAAGCGCGATAGGCCCCAACGGGCAATGTGGTGCCAGTGAAACATCATAGGCTTCAGCCATACCCGCGATTTTGAAGCATTCAGTGATGCCACCAGCATGTGAAAGATCCGGTTGCAGAATCGCTAAACCGCCCGCTTCCAGCACGCGTTTAAACTCAAAGCGCGAGAACATGCGCTCACCTGCAGCGATTGGAATATGCGTTTGTGCGGCCAGACGCGGGTAATATTCCGCTTGTTCAGCCAGAACCGGTTCTTCAATAAACAATGGGCGATAAGGTTCCAGTTCTTTAATTAATACTTTCGCCATTGGCGCGCTGACGCGTCCATGGAAATCCAGACCAAATTCAATTTCATTACCAAAGGCTTCACGAATTTGCGCTACGGTATTAACCGCCGCATCAATTTTACGGGAGTTATCAATAATCCCCATTTCTTCGCAGCCGTTTAATTTAAACGTATCGAAACCAATTTTTCGTAATGCAGTAATACCTTCGATGACGTCTGATGGACGATCTCCGCCCACCCAGCTATATGCTTTAATTTTATCGCGTACCAGTCCGCCCATTAATTGCCAGACAGGGGCATTTAAGACTTTACCTTTAATATCCCATAATGCCTGGTCGATACCGGCAATGGCACTCATTAATATCGGGCCACCGCGATAAAAACCGCCCCGGTACATCACTTGCCATAAATCATTAATGCGAGCAGGGTCCTGGCCAATCAGAAATTCACTTAATTCATGAACAGCGGCTTCAACGCTTTTTGCCCGCCCTTCAATTACCGGCTCGCCCCAGCCGACGACGCCTTCATCAGTTTCAATTTTCAGGAACATCCAGCGCGGAGGTAGGCGGTAAGTGGTTAATTTAGTAATTTTCATGCCTGCAAAGCCTCTTTGTACGCGTTAACGAATGCTTTTGCTTTCTGTGCAGTTTGTTCAACGGATTGCCCCGCACGGTATAAATCACTGCCAAGTCCCGCCCCAGTACAGCCTGCTTTTAACCATTGCGCGATATTTTCCGGCGTCACCCCACCCACCGCAAAAACAGGCACTTCAGGCGGCAATACTGCTTTTAGCGCTTTGATGTAATCAGGTCCGAAGGATGAAGAAGGGAAAATCTTCAGTGCCTGCGCGCCCGCGTCGAGTGCATTAAACGCTTCGGAAGCGGTGGCACAACCGGCACAAACCGTCATTCCGTGGCTAACCGCGCGGCGAATAACTTCCGGTTGTGTATTTGGGGTCACCACCAGCTTGCCGCCCATGGCAGCCAGTTCATTGACCTGATCGGGTTTCAAAACGGTGCCCGCACCAATCAACGCGCGATGGCCAAACTCTGCCACCATTGCCGTAATGCTTACTTGCCAGTCTGGCGAATTCATCGGGATCTCAATCGCGTCGAACCCTGCATCCAGCAACGCTGCAACATGCGCATGCGCTTCAATGGGAGTGATACCGCGCAAGATAGCGATAAGGGGAAGATCAGTTTGCCACTGCATTTGCAATACTCCTTATTCCTGCCTGGAATGCATTGTCGCCATCCAGCACTTGCGCCTGGTAGCCCAGTAAACCGAGAGCGCTGACATAACGCTGGCTCAGTGTGGGGTTAGCAACAATGGTGATAGGTTGTTGAGCGTCCGGCGTGTACTGGCGAGTCATCGCAGCCACTTCGTTACCAATCAACAACCCGGAAAGAAATTCGCTCACCTCACTACGCGGCAGTTCACCCAACACATGGGCGGCGCGTATTTCGAAAAGGCGTGGCAATAAATCGCTATCACTTATCCCGCGATGCAGCCCGGCGAGGAAGGCTTCCTGGCTGGTTTGTTGCTCAGGCAGGCCTGTGCCAATTAAGGAGTGATTAAGCAGAAGATGGTGCAGTTCGCCCGTCATTACCGTGCGGAAATCCTGCACGGTGTCTTTATCGGCGTGAACCCATTTGCAGTGCGTTCCCGGCATGATGTAAAGCGAGGCCGGGCCAAGCGTTCTTGCGCCAAGCAACTGGGTTTCTTCACCACGCATGACGTTGCAGTTATCGTCACGTTGCACGCTGAGGCCTGGAATAATCCATACATTATCCAGCACAGGGGTAAGTTGCTGGCTTAAATCAGAAAAACGAGCCGGACAAGGCAGATAAGGGGCAATTTTCCACCCGGCATTACTGCCTACCATTCCGGCCATCAAAACGGGCGTGTTCGCTTCACGCCAGTTCTGAGTGACTTCATCGAACACCGCTTCTGGGGTTTTACCGTTCAGGCGCGTAACGCCTGCGGTGGTCTGGCGACTGTCAATGCACATTCCGTCCTGGTAGAGCCAGGCGCGGAGGTTAGTCGACCCCCAATCAATAGCGATGTAGCGTGATGTCATGTGACTTCCTTTAGTCGTTTGGTGGAGCTGGCAATCATTGTCAGTGCAGCTTTTTCAGCTGCCTGACTGTCCTGGTGGCGAATCGCATCAAACAGGGCTTTATGCTCCTGAAGCGTTTGCGGCATGTTGGCTTCATCGCCCATCCATGTGCGTTCAAACACCGCTCGTTGAAGTGAGCTTATTGCCACGCTCAGCTGCTGTAACACCGGGTTGTGCACCGATTCCAGTACCGCTTCGTGATAGCGAATATCGGCTTCGTTAAATGCGTCTCTGTCCTGGTTATTTGCCACCATGTCATTAAGCGCGGCTTCAATTCGCGCCAGTTCACTCGATGTGGCACGTTCTGCGGCCCAGCGTGCAATGGCAGGCTCGACCAGGTTTCGCACTTCGCTCATGGCGCTTATCAGCCTTGGGTCGTAGTCGTTTTCCAACACCCACTGCAACACTTCGGTATCGAGGTAATTCCACTGGTTACGCGGCTGTACAAAAGCCCCTCGATAACGTTTCATTTCGACCAGTCGTTTCGCCATCAGAGAACGAAAAACTTCGCGAATAATGTTGCGTGAGGTTTCGAACTCCTCACATAAGTCGGCTTCTGACGGAAGTGCTGCGCCCGGCGTGTACTTGCCATCAACAATCTGTTTGCCCAACGTCACGATGATGCGATCGGTCTTAGTCATGGTTAGCCCTGTTCTATTTAGGTTTTAACCTTACTTTACCGTGAGCGCTGAAAAACACCGCTATTTTGAAGTACAAATGTGAAGCCAATAGCTCTTCTGATGTGAGTAATGTAGTACAACAATAATATATTGTACTACAATTCAGATCACAAAATGGACAACTCATCTAAAAAGAGATGAAATGGCAAAGCACATTATTGTCATCTAGCTGGAAGGGATTAGATATGCTCTGGACAGCGCTGAAAGATGGGAAATAGCTCTAACGAACACAATACTGCGCAAAAACTCCGCTTACTTGTAGCGAACAGGAAAGCTCAGAAGAAAACTTTTTAGGAAAGTCATTAAAGCAAAGATATTAACGTCAGCATGGTTGCGTAAGCTTATCAAGAAAAGCGGGTTCCGCTGGTTGATGTGCGCTGATCCAAAGCGGCCACATTTGCAACTTGAATTATGACCGCTATAAATTAATCGAAAGTATAGTTTGAAAGCTCTTTTTCTATACTCTTATTCCCTTTATATTTTATCTCGAGCTCTTTTTGTTGTTTCTTAGCCAATCCGCAATATTTATCGACTGCTTTTTCTATTTTCTGCTGCCTTTGTTTAGATATAGAACTATCCCACTCCCCTGAAAAATGTGTACATGCATCAGCATTTTCAACAAATAAATTAACATCAGAAGGGTTTCTTCTATTTATTTCCGCAATGCAACCATTACAAAACAGCATTAAGAAAATTAATATAAATTTTATTTTTTTCAATTTAGCGACCATCATTAGACCAATGCGACTCATCAGCAAAACCGCCATGATATTTAATAACACCATACATCTTAGCAAGTTGATGTAACTCTCTATTCATTCCATTATTTGGATGTGATGATATAGCAACCAATTCCCCAAATACATTTTTAATTTTTAGTTCTTCACGCCATGATATATTCATATCAATAGCGTTACCTTCTGTATGGCGACTATTTAATGCAGGAGCTACATGTAAGTTATGCATGCCATAAGCATTAACCATTGCAACAGCAGCGGCTATACTTTTGCTATCATATTCATGCACCCAGTTGATATTAACACCTTTAAAATCAGGAACTTTATTTGGTGGCGTTTTCCTATTAGCGATCATCCAGGACCAATGCATAAGATAGGCTCTCTCTGGAGGACGGAGCGTTGCTGCTATGAGCACCCTGGCTCCTGCTTGTACAAGTGCTTTATAGAATTTCTCGACCCCCATACGAAATCCGGGGCTAAGGTCATCAATACTATTTTTTCCAGGGAAGTATCTCACCCATTCGGCACCACTCAGCTTATTCATCTTAAATTCCATTTAATATTTTGAGTGGATAGTTAACTCCCGGTTAATTTAAAAAACAACTATATAATAAGTTAAGGAGCATTACATATTCTAACTTTGCCAGAAAAAAGCCCCCAAAAGTTAATTTGAGGGCTGGGCTGGATTATCTCAACAGAAAAATCAGGATCTATTCAGTACAAACTTCTCAATCGCGTAAGCCACGCCATCTTCCAGGTTGGATTTAGTGACGAAGTTGCTGACTTCTTTCACTTTATCAATCGCATTTTCCATCGCGACGCCAATACCGGCGTATTCCAGCATCGCAATGTCGTTTTCCTGATCGCCCAGGGTCATCACTTCTTCTTGCTTGATACCTAGCGTTTCAGCCAGCGCTTTCACACCAGTGCCTTTGTTTACGCGCTTATCGAGGATCTCGAGGAAATATGGGGAACTTTTTAGCAGCGTATAGCGCTCATACACGTCATCTGGAATTTGAGCGATGGCTTTATCCAGAATGGCGGGTTCGTCGATCATCATCACTTTCAGATATGCGCCGTTTTTATCCATATTTTCTGGCTCACTGAATACCAGCGGGATATTGGCGATAAAGGATTCATGAACGGTGTAGTAGCTGATGTCACGGTTCGCGGTGTACAGCGTATGCCTGTCCAGCGCATGGAAGTGGGTACCCACATCACGGGAAAGTTGTTCCAGATAGCGGTAATCATCGTAGCTCAGCGCCGTTTGCGCGACGGTGCTGCCGTCGCTCGCCTTTTGTACCAATGCACCGTTATAGGTGATGCAATAGTCATTCGGCTTATCCATGTGCAGCTCTCTGAGATAGCTCTCAACACCTGCAAAAGGGCGTCCGGTACAC
Organism: Buttiauxella sp. A111; assembly: GCF_014189855.1. Taxonomy (GTDB): domain Bacteria; phylum Pseudomonadota; class Gammaproteobacteria; order Enterobacterales; family Enterobacteriaceae; genus Buttiauxella; species Buttiauxella selenatireducens. The sequence goes on along the minus strand of NZ_BJFN01000005.1, from coordinate 58,714 downwards.
AAAACAACGTTAACACCCTGTTCGCGCGCACTGGCGATGGCGGCTTTAACGGCTGGAGAAATGGTGTGGTCCGGCAGCAGTAATGTGCCGTCCATATCAATAGCAATGAGTTTTATAGGCATGGGATTTTCTGAGGTAATGAGTTTATCTCATGCTAACGCGATTAAGCCCGCAAAAATAGCGCTACGTTTCACGTTAAAAAGGTCCGTTTTATACACAAGAAAACGCCACCCAGTACTGCAAATAAAAAGCGTGAGTGGCGTTTTTCAGCTAGCTGAAGAATTTATCCTTCAGCATATGGAAGCCTTTAGTCAGCAAGTCTTCGTCATGAGCGACTTCACCTGCTGGTGATAAGGTATCGACTATTTTTGGGAACTGCTCTGACAGCAGTTGAGATGCGCTTCCCACATCAATTCCCAGTTTCTCAGCCAGTCCACTGATTGCGGGCATGCCCAGCACCTCTTGCACCTGCTCAGGGCTAACGCTTTGATTATGTGCGCCGCTTAACCATGAGGTGACAATATCTGAGTACCCCTTTTCCCGAAACTGTTCAAGTATTGCCTGAATACCGCCTTGTTCATTTATCCACGTTAGGATGACTTTGAATTTACCTGCATCGCCACCCCCCATCATGCCAGTAACTTGATCGAAAAAGCCCATGACCGTGTCCTCTTGCAATCACGAAGTGTGCAATAGAAGTGTAGTCAATCACGAGCGAGTTAAGACGATTTTGCCGAACGCACCGCGATCAAGATGCGCCAGCGCCTGTGGGAGTTCGTCAAAACGGTAGTGCGTTTCGATGACCGGTTTCAGGCCGTTGGCATCAATCGCACGGACGAAATCTTCAAGTGCCCGGCGATGGCCGACACCAATCCCCTGAATCGTCGGTGATTTCAGTAAGAGCTCACCCACCGGGCCTGAGAATTCAAAACCTTCAAGTACGCCAATCACCGATATGCGCCCATGCACCGCCACCGCACGTAGAGAATGACTCAGGTTTTCCCCACCCACTGTTTCGATAATATGATCGATTCCGTGCTCCTGGGTCAGTTCGTAAATGGCATCCACCCAATCACCCTGCAAACGATTAATGCCATGATCCGCTCCCAACGCCTGGGCGCGAGCCAGTTTTTCATCGCTACCGGAGGTCACAAACACCTGGGCCCCATGAGCTTTAGCGATTTGCAGAGCAAACATAGAAACACCGCCGGTTCCCTGTACCAGCACTGTTTGCCCGGCACGTAATCCCCCGCGCTCAACTAACGCAAACCAGGCGGTAAGCCCTGCGCAGGGCAATGTGCTGGCCTGAATATCATCGAGAGTTTCAGGGGATGCCACCAGCCAGTTTTCGCTCATAACAACGTATTCCGCCAGCATTCCCTGGTAAACCCCACCGAGCGTGCGATATGGCGGAGTGCGCGCGTTGCCGTTTGGCTTGCCGTCAATCCAGTCGGGTGAAAAGGTCGAAATAACACGCGACCCCTCCTGGAAACGCGTCACACCTTCACCGATTTTTTCCACTACACCTGCCATGTCTGATGCTGGGGTAAAGGGGAAAGGAAGCGGCAATGGCATCGTGCCATCAATCACCATTTTGTCGCGGTAATTGAGTGAGACTGCATTGACCCGGACCAAAACCTCACCGGGGCCAGGGTTGGGAATAGGTACAGTAGAAAGCGCCAGATTTTCGCGCCCCACGACATTCATGGCCCAGAGTTGCATTGTTTGGCTCATCATTTGCTCCAACGATTACGGTTAATTCATCACAATCCGAAGTATATCGTTGACCATACATAACCAGTGGCGATAGATTTTCTCTGCATTGATTCCAGAATGGATACAAAGAATGAGCGAGCAACTGAAAGGAATTTCTGTTTTCGTTACGGCCGTTGAGGCGGGTAGTTTCTCGCTTGCGGCAACGCGTTTGCATCTCTCACGTTCAGCCGTCGGCAAAAACATTTCCCAACTTGAGCAGCGGCTGGGCGTTCGGCTGTTTCATCGCACCACGCGCAGCCTCGCATTAACCGAAGACGGGACACTTTTCTATGAGCACTGCTTGCGGGCACTGGAAGAAATAGATACCGCAAAAACCTTACTCGACAGTGGAAAAAAGAACGTCAGTGGACGGTTACGCATCTCAATGCCCGTGCTTTATGGGCGAATGTGTATCGCGCCATTACTGACGGAATTTGCGAGCCAGAATCCAGATTTGGCAATGGAATTGTTGTTTAGCGACAGAGTCTCTGACCTGGTGGAAGATAGATTGGATCTGGTGATTCGTAACGGGAAATTGCCTGATAGTAGCGGTCTTGTCGCACGACGTATCGGTTCACACCGCATGATTATTTGTGCGTCACCGAGCTATTTGATGCAGCGAGGCAAACCACAAACGATAGAAGATTTATCGCAACATGAAGTGATTAACTACATCAATGCAGGGGTGCCCCACCACTGGATTATTCCCGAAGATAACGGTCAGAAAAGGGAATTTGTCCCGAAATCACGCTTTTTGATGGATGAATTGCAAGCTATCGCCGATACGGCGTTATCGGGGTTTGGAATTGCATTGTTGCCAGACTGGCTCATTGAGGATGAGTTGCAAACAGGGAAGCTGGTGCGGGTGCTGTGTGATTATCGGGAAAGTGTCTATGAAAGCCATGCGCTTTGGCTCCAGACCCCCCACCTGCCGCTAAAAACCCGGCTGGTGATAGATATGCTGGTGAGCAGATTGCCCACCAGCATGATCTGACTTAGATATCGATGTTCGCTGCTTTCAGGGCGTTTTCTTCGATAAATGCACGACGTGGTTCAACCGCATCGCCCATCAAGGTAGTGAACAGCTGATCGGCAGCAATCGCGTCTTTTACCGTTACGCGCAACATACGACGGCTTTGTGGATCCATTGTGGTTTCCCACAGCTGATCCGGGTTCATTTCACCCAAACCTTTGTAGCGCTGAATAGACAGGCCACGACGAGACTCTTTCACCAGCCATTCCAGCGCCTGCTCGAAGCTGGCAACAGGTTGACGGCGTTCGCCACGTTCGATGAAGGCGTCTTCTTCGATAAGGCCACGCAGTTTCTCACCCAACGTGCAAAGACGACGATATTCGCCACCCACAATGAATTCGTGCTCCAGTGGGTAGTCAGTATCCACACCGTGGGTACGCACGCGAATCACAGGCTCAAAGATATTCAGCTCGCGGTTCTGACGCACGATAGAGTTCCAGGTGCTGCCATGCTGTTCATTTTCGTTAAGTTGGGTAACCAACTCAGAAACCCAGGACGTCACTTTGCTTTCGTCTGCCAGTTCGGCTTCTACAAGCGTTGGGTGATAAACCAGATTTGTCAGCAGGTTACGCGGATAACGGCGCTCCATGCGGCCAATCATTTTCTGGCAAGCATTGAACTCAGACACCAGTTTTTCCAGCGCTTCACCAGCAATCGCTGGTGCGTTGGCATTGGTGTGCAGTGTTGCGCCATCCAGTGCGATTGAAATCTGATACTGATCCATCGCTTCATCATCTTTGATGTACTGCTCTTGCTTGCCTTTCTTCACTTTGTACAGCGGTGGCTGTGCGATATACACATGGCCACGCTCAACGATTTCAGGCATTTGACGATAGAAGAAGGTCAACAGCAGGGTACGGATGTGTGAACCATCGACGTCCGCATCCGTCATGATGATGATGCTGTGGTAACGCAGTTTGTCCGGGTTGTATTCGTCACGGCCAATGCCGCAGCCCAACGCGGTGATCAGCGTGGCAACTTCCTGAGAGGCGAGCATTTTGTCAAAGCGCGCTTTCTCAACGTTCAGAATTTTACCTTTCAGCGGCAGGATCGCCTGGTTCTTACGGTTACGCCCCTGTTTTGCAGAGCCGCCCGCAGAGTCCCCTTCCACAAGGTACAGTTCGGAGTGAGCCGGGTCGCGTTCCTGGCAATCAGCCAGTTTGCCTGGCAGACCAGCCAAATCCAGCGCGCCTTTACGACGGGTCATTTCACGTGCGCGACGAGCTGCTTCACGAGCACGTGCCGCATCAATGATTTTTCCAACAACGATTTTCGCGTCAGACGGGTTTTCCAGCAGGTATTCAGACAGCAGTTCGTTCATCTGCTGCTCAACCGCAGATTTCACTTCTGAAGAAACCAGTTTGTCTTTGGTCTGAGAAGAGAATTTCGGGTCAGGTACTTTTACAGAAACGACCGCAATCAGGCCTTCACGAGCATCGTCACCCGTGGCGCTGACTTTCGCTTTTTTGCTGTAGCCTTCTTTGTCCATATACGCGTTCAGAGTACGCGTCATCGCGGCGCGGAAACCGGCCAGGTGGGTACCACCATCACGCTGCGGGATGTTGTTGGTAAAGCAGTAGATGTTTTCCTGGAAACCATCATTCCACTGCAAAGCCACTTCCACACCAATACCGTCTTTTTCAGTACTGAAATAGAACACGGTTGGGTGAATTGGCGTTTTGTTCTTGTTGAGATACTCAACGAATGCGCGGATACCACCTTCATAATGGAAGTGGTCCTGACGGCCATCACGCTTATCAATCAGACGGATAGATACGCCTGAGTTCAGGAATGACAACTCACGCAGGCGTTTAGCCAGGATGTCGTATTCGAACTCAATAACGTTGGTGAAAGTTTCATGGCTTGGCCAGAAACGAACTTGCGTACCTGTCGCTTCAGTTTCACCCGTTACTGCCAGAGGCGCTTGCGGCACACCGTGAATGTATGTTTGCTGATGAGTTTTGCCTTCGCGGCGAATCAGCAGTTCCAGCTTCTGAGAGAGGGCGTTAACAACAGAAACACCCACACCGTGCAGACCGCCAGAAACTTTATAGGAGTTGTCATCGAACTTACCGCCTGCGTGCAGCACGGTCATGATAACTTCAGCCGCAGACACACCCTCTTCCGGGTGAATACCGGTAGGAATACCACGGCCATCATCGGTTACGGAGACAGAGTTATCAGCATGAATGGTGACAACGATGTCTTTACAGTGACCGGCAAGTGCTTCGTCGATAGCGTTATCTACGACCTCAAATACCATGTGGTGCAGACCGGTGCCGTCATCCGTATCGCCGATATACATTCCCGGGCGCTTACGTACCGCATCCAGCCCTTTAAGGACTTTGATACTGGAGGAGTCATAAGAATTCGACATCAACGTTTCTCGCTCATTTATTCTTGGGTTAATCCGTTATTTTACCCTGATCCACGACGAACATCTTCGAATTTTTGTCCGCCATATCCATCACATGTTCTGCGCTAATTGCGCTAACAAAAACCTGTGATTCCGTCGCCTTTAACCGGCTGGCTAATAGACCACGGCGTGCATCATCTAGTTCAGAGGCAAAATCATCTATCAGATACAGGCAACGTCGCCCGTTCTGTCGGGTGAGAAACTCACCCTGCGCCAGTCTTAAAGCGCACATCAGTAATTTAAGCTGCCCGCGCGACAGGGTATCTTCTACCGGCGCACCGTCTGCACGGATCCTGAAATCAGCTTTGTGGGGGCCGTGAGCCGTGTAGGTCAGCATGCGGTCGCGTTCGAAATTACGCTCCAGTAGCTCGCCATAGTCACTCTCTTTTTCCCAACCGCGTTGGAAAGTGAAGCTCAGCGAAAACTCCGGTAGAAATTGTGCGCAGGTATCAGCCATGTCATCGGCAATGGCTGAACTGTATTCGGCACGCCAGCGGCTGATTTGCTCCGCTAGTGGGATAAGCTCTTGATCCCATGGCCGCAGTTGCGCATAGCGCGTAACTTGCCGCAACGCAGCGTTGCGTTGCTTGAGCAGGCGCTTGAGATTGCTCCAGGCGACAAAAAATCCTGGTTCGTTATGGAAACATCCCCAATCGAGGAACGCTCTACGGAATTTAGGGCCACCGTTGAGCAGTGTAAATCCTTCGGGGGTGATGAGTTGCATCGGCATCAACAGCGCCAGTTCAGCCACTTTGTGGCCGTCGCTGCCATCGATACGCACTTTGCTGTCGCCTGCACGGTCTTTAGTCAGGCCAATTGCGGATTCCCGCTCGCCGTTCTGCAAACGGCCATGCAGTACAAAGGATTCTTGTTCATGGCGTATCACACGCTCAATTTTCAAACTGCGAAAAGCGCGCCCGTGCCCGAGGGTATAAATCGCCTCTAACACGCTGGTCTTGCCACTTCCGTTGGCTCCTACCAGGAAATTAAACCCCGGTGAGAGAGCCAGATCTGCATTTTCGATATTACGAAAGTCTTTAATTAATAGCCGTGAAAGGGACATCTACAGTCTCATTGGCATCACAACGTACGCCGCGGCCTGAGAAGCTGCATCTTCAATCTGCACACTAGAAACGGAGTCGGTCAGTAAAATGCGTACGTTCTCGCACTTCAGTGCATTCAGAACATCCAGCACATAGCTGACGTTGAAACCAATTTCCATATCCGTGCCGTCATAAGTGACGTCCAGAATCTCTTCGGCTTCTTCCTGCTCAGGGTTGTTCGCCGTGATCTTCAATTGGTTTTCACTGACTTGCAGACGCACACCGCGGAATTTCTCGTTCGAGAGAATCGCCGCACGCGAAAACGCTTGTTTCAGCAAATCACAGCTGGCATCCAGGTGTTTGTCCGGATTCTTCGGCAACACGCGGCGATAATCCGGGAAACGGCCATCAACCAGCTTAGAAGTGAAGATAAAGTCACCAACGTGAGCACGGATGTTGTTGCTACCAATTTGTATACGCAGCGGGCTATCGCCGCCGTCCAGCATACGCATCAGTTCAATCACGCCTTTACGCGGCACGATCACCGAATGGCTAGGCAAGGACTGACCCACCGGCATAGAGCACACCGCCAGACGGTGACCATCGGTCGCCACGGTGCGCAGTTCTTCGCCTTCAGTTTCAAACAACATGCCGTTCAGGTAATAGCGAACGTCCTGATGTGCCATAGAAAACTGAGTCGCTTCAATCAGGCGTTTCATGGTCGCTTGCGGGAGCGTGAATTCTACTTCGCTCTGCCAGTCGTCCAGATTCGGGAAATCAGCCGCTGGTAGCGTCGAGAGCGAGAAACGGCTGCGCCCGGAGCGCACTAACATGCGATCGCCCTCAAGCTGTACAGCTATTTCCGCGCCTTCTGGCAAACCGCGACAGATGTCGAAAAATTTACGCGCAGGCACCGTTGTGGCACCCGCTTCATGCGGCTGCACCAATGCGACACGCGCCACCATCTCCATTTCCAGGTCTGTACCTGTTAATGAGAGTGCTCCATCCGCGACTTGCAACAGCAGGTTGCCGAGAATCGGTAACGTCGGACGGCCACCTAATGGGCCACTCACCTGTTGCAGCGGTTTTAATAAAGTTTCACGTTCAACGGTAAATTTCATAGCGTCACGAAGATAATGTTCTGATTAAGTTGGAGAAATCTTCTTTGATGTCGTGGCTTTCTTCACGCAACTGCTCAATCTTACGGCAGGCATGGAGAACCGTAGTATGGTCGCGGCCACCAAAGGCATCGCCGATCTCTGGCAAGCTATGGTTCGTCAACTCCTTCGCCAGCGCCATCGCCATTTGACGTGGACGGGCAACCGAACGGGAACGACGTTTAGACAACAGGTCAGCAACCTTTATTTTATAGTACTCCGCCACCGTCTTCTGAATATTGTCGATGGTGACGAGCTTCTCTTGCAGCGCAAGCAGATCACGCAGTGCTTCGCGCACGAAGTCGATAGTAATCGCCCGGCCAGTAAAGTTGGCGTTAGCGATAACACGGTTCAATGCCCCTTCCAGTTCACGCACGTTCGAACGTAAACGCTTAGCAATAAAGAAGGCAACTTCGCCTGGCAGACGAATGTCGTTCTCATCTGCTTTTTTCATCAGGATCGCAACTCGCGTTTCCAGTTCTGGCGGCTCGATAGCAACCGTTAATCCCCAACCGAAGCGAGATTTCAGACGATCTTCAACCCCATTGATCTCTTTTGGATAGCGATCCGAGGTCAGAATGATCTGTTGGTTGCCTTCGAGCAGGGCATTAAAGGTGTGGAAAAACTCTTCTTGTGAGCGCTCTTTATTAGCAAAGAATTGAATGTCATCAATTAGCAGCGCATCAACAGAACGGTAGTAACGTTTGAACTCTTCAATGGCGTTATTTTGCAGCGCTTTTACCATATCTTGCACGAAGCGTTCGGAGTGCATATACACCACTTTCGCATTCGGCTTGCGCGCAATAATACCGTTACCCACAGCGTGCAACAGGTGCGTTTTACCCAGGCCCGTGCCGCCATAAAGGAACAAAGGGTTATAAGCTCCGCCTGGGTTATCCGCCACCTGACGCGCCGCCGCGCGGGCCAGTTGGTTCGATTTACCCTCAACGAAGTTATCGAAAGTATGTTTTACATTGACGTTAGAACGGTATAACTGCTCAGCAGGAGCAGGGAGGTTATCCCAACTTGGGCGCATCGGGGCTGTAGGGCGCGCCATTTGTGCATGTGCTGGTGCGGTAGCAACTGCCTGCTGATTTAACGTCTGGCTGACCGGTTTGCTGCCTACTTCAAAACGCAATGCGGGCGCATCTGTGCCGCAAAAATCGTTGAGCAATCCGTTGATATTATTAAGGTACTTATCTCGTACCCAGTCGAGAACAAAACGGTTTGGCGCATACAGGGCCAGCGTGTTATCGCTCAGTTCCGCCTGTAGGGGGCGTATCCACATACTGAATTCTGTGGCTGGTAACTCATCCTGCAATCGGGCAAGACACTGCTGCCAAAGCGAAAGTGACACGGCGGACTCCACTCGAACAAAGTCGATAAAATGACGAAGACTGAAAGTTTATATTCATGATTGTTGACGCACGCCGACTCTTCCTCAACGGAACCCCGGTACGGGAAGCGTGCGAACCGCTATCTGCGGTTTACCCCAGGGTGAACGCTAAAGGATCACGATCGGGACCGCGGATCATAGCCTAAAGTGCGCCAGAGATCTTCTGTTTCTCACAGTTTCTTCCCGATTTATCCACAGGGCTATTTTGTGGAGTCTAAGTGTAAACGATCCTGCCAGACGCGCAGTGCTTTACATTCCTATATTGGAAAATTTAATGACTAGCGCACAAAATCGTCTTAACTGATCTAAGGAAGATCCCTGTCGATCCTTGCGCTTTAATGGGGAGGCCGTATAATTCCACACCCGTCGCGTGTCACCACGGCTTTATTTTGGACAGATCCTGGTCGTTTTTAGGGTCAAAAAGCGAATTAAGGCACGGGAAATAAGGAAAGAGAATTGACTCCGGAGTGTACAATTATTACAATCCGGCCTCTTTAATCAGCCACACTGAGGCGTAAGTCGTTTGCAGTTTATGCAAGGCTCTGCGCTAACCCAGTGAAATTTATCCAAGTTTAGGTAGAAATCGCCATGAAACGCACTTTTCAACCGTCCGTACTGAAGCGTAACCGTTCACACGGTTTCCGTGCTCGTATGGCAACTAAAAATGGTCGTCAGGTTTTGGCACGTCGTCGTGCTAAAGGCCGTTCTCGTCTGACCGTTTCTAAGTAATAAAAGCTAACCCCTGAGTGGTTAAGCTCGCATTTCCCAGGGAGTTACGCTTGTTAACTCCCACTCATTTCACTTTCGTCTTCCAGCAACCTCAACGGGCTGGCACGCCGCAAATCACCATCCTCGGCCGCCTTAATTCGCTGGGGCATCCCCGCATCGGTCTTACAGTCGCTAAGAAAAATGTTAAACGTGCACACGAACGCAATCGGATTAAACGTCTGACGCGTGAGAGTTTCCGTTTGCGTCAACACGAACTTCCTCCAATGGATTTCGTGGTAGTGGCTAAGAAAGGGGTTGCAGACCTGGATAACCGGGCTTTATCGGAAGCATTGGAAAAGTTATGGCGCCGTCACTGTCGCCTGTCTCCCGGCTCCTGATAGGCCTGATTAGGGTCTATCAGCGCCTGATAAGTCCGCTTCTCGGGCCGCATTGTCGTTTCACTCCTACCTGTTCTCACTACGGAATTGAGGCATTGCGCAGGTTTGGGGTGTTAAAAGGCAGTTGGTTGACAGTGAAACGCGTATTAAAATGCCACCCTTTGAACCCCGGTGGAGACGATCCCGTCCCACCTGGACCTTTTGATACCAGAGAACACTAACGATGGATTCGCAACGCAATCTCTTTCTCATCGCTTTGTTGTTCGTGTCTTTCATGATCTGGCAAGCCTGGGAGCAGGATCACGCTCCAAAACCACAGGTGCAACAGACCACGCAGACTACGACCACCGCAGCAGGTAATGCCGCAAGCCAGGGTGTGCCGACCAGTGGCCAGGGAAAAATCATCACGGTTAAAACTGACGTCCTTGAGCTTTCCATCAACACCCGTGGTGGTGATGTTGAGCAGGCACAGTTGCTGACCTACCCGAAAGAGCTCAAATCTAATGAGCCGTTCCAGTTACTGGAAACGACGCCAGAGTTTATCTACCAGGCTCAAAGTGGCCTGACCGGTCGTGATGGCCCAGATAACCCGGCTAATGGTGATCGCCCACTGTACAACGTTGAAAGCGACAGCTTCGTACTGCCAGAAGGCCAGAACGAACTTGTTATTCCAATGACTTATACTGATGCGGCGGGCAACGTCTTCACTAAATCCTTCACCCTGAAACGCGGCGAGTTCGCGGTAAGCGTGGATTACAACGTGAAGAATGCCGGTGAGAAACCGCTGGAGCTGGCTACCTTTGGTCAGTTGAAGCAGTCCATCAATCTGCCTTCGCATCGCGATACTGGAAGCAACAACTTTGCGTTGCATACCTTCCGTGGCGCTGCGTACTCAACGCCTGATGCGAAATACGAAAAATATAAATTCGATACTATCGCTGACGGTGAAAACCTGAACGTTAACGCCAGCAATGGCTGGGTTGCGATGTTGCAGCAGTATTTCGCAACAGCGTGGGTTCCGCGTAATCAGGGTACTAACAACTTCTATACCACCAAACTGAGCAATGATGTGGCGGCGATTGGTTATAAATCCGCACCACAACTGGTTCAGCCAGGCCAAACAGCTCAACTGGGTAGCACCCTGTGGGTTGGCCCGGAAATTCAGGACAAAATGGCAGCCGTTGCGCCGCACCTTGACCTGACTGTGGATTATGGTTGGTTGTGGTTTATTTCTCAGCCGCTGTTCAAGCTGTTGAAATTCATTCACGGTTTCATCGGTAACTGGGGCTTCTCCATTATCGTTATCACCTTTATCGTTCGTGGCATCATGTACCCGCTGACTAAAGCGCAGTACACCTCCATGGCGAAAATGCGTATGTTGCAGCCGAAACTGGCCGCTATGCGTGAACGTATTGGTGACGACAAGCAACGCCAGAGTCAGGAAATGATGGCGTTGTATAAAGCTGAGAAGGTTAACCCGCTGGGTGGTTGTCTCCCGCTGGTTATCCAGATGCCAATCTTCCTGGCGTTGTACTACATGCTGATGGGTTCTGTGGAATTGCGCCATGCGCCGTTCGCACTGTGGATCCATGACTTGTCTGCACAAGACCCGTACTACATCCTGCCGATCCTGATGGGCTTGACGATGTTCTTCATTCAGAAGATGTCGCCTACCACAGTGACCGACCCGATGCAGCAGAAGATCATGACCTTTATGCCGGTCATCTTCACGGTGTTCTTCCTGTGGTTCCCGTCAGGCCTGGTACTGTACTATATCGTCAGTAACACAGTGACCATCATCCAGCAGCAGCTGATTTATCGCGGTCTTGAGAAACGTGGCTTACACAGCCGCGATAAGAAAAAGACCTGATAGCCATTAGCTAAGTGCAACAGAAGGCGGTCAATTGACCGCCTTTTTTATTATATCGAGTGGATAAGCGAAGCGACCTCCGCCAATCAATCACGAAGGGATAGTAATGAGCCATAACGAGACAATCGTTGCCCAGGCGACACCGCCGGGACGTGGTGGGGTCGGTATCCTGCGCGTCTCAGGCCTTCAAGCACGTGAAGTGGCACAAGCCATTCTGGGTAAATTACCCAAACCACGTTATGCCGATTACCTGCCATTCCGTGATGCGGACGGCAGCGTGCTGGATCAAGGCATCGCGCTGTGGTTCCCGGGCCCCAATTCATTCACGGGTGAGGATGTGCTGGAACTGCAAGGTCACGGTGGCCCGGTTATCCTGGATTTACTGTTAAAACGCATCCTGGCGCTATCAGGCGTGCGTATCGCAAGACCTGGCGAGTTCTCCGAACGTGCATTTTTGAATGATAAGCTGGACCTGGCACAGGCTGAAGCCATCGCCGACCTGATCGACGCCAGCTCCGAGCAAGCCGCACGTTCAGCATTAAATTCTTTGCAGGGGGCCTTCTCTGCACGAGTCAACCATTTGGTTGACGCACTGACCCATCTGCGAATTTACGTGGAAGCCGCGATTGATTTCCCGGACGAGGAAATTGATTTTCTGTCAGACGGAAAAATTGAAGCCCAACTGAACCAGGTGATAGACGACCTGGACGCCGTGCGTGCTGAGGCACGTCAGGGAAGCCTGTTGCGCGAAGGGATGAAAGTGGTCATTGCCGGGCGTCCAAATGCCGGTAAATCGAGCCTGCTTAATGCGCTGGCAGGCCGCGAAGCCGCGATTGTCACGGACATTGCCGGAACCACCCGCGACGTACTGCGCGAACATATTCACATCGACGGTATGCCGCTGCATATCATTGATACTGCAGGTTTACGCGAATCAAGCGACGAAGTTGAGCGCATCGGTATCGAACGTGCATGGAATGAGATCGAACAAGCTGACCGTGTGCTGTTCATGGTTGACGGTACAACAACCGACGCCACAGACCCCGCTGAAATTTGGCCTGACTTTATTGCACGCTTACCGGCACGTTTGCCGATTACTGTAGTGCGTAACAAAGCCGATGTTACAGGTGAAACGCTGGGTCTGAGCGATGTGAATGGTCACTCACTTGTGCGCCTCTCTGCGCGTACCGGTGAAGGCGTAGATGTGCTGCGCGCCCATCTAAAACAGAGCATGGGCTTTGAAACCAACATGGAAGGCGGTTTCATGGCGCGTCGTCGCCATCTGCAAGCGCTGGAGCAGGCAGCAACCCATCTTCAGCAAGGTAAAGCGCAGCTGCTGGGCGCATGGGCTGGGGAATTGCTGGCTGAGGAACTGCGTCTTTCTCAACAAAGCTTGAGTGAAATCACCGGAGAATTTACCTCTGATGATTTGCTTGGATGCATTTTCTCGAGTTTCTGTATCGGTAAGTAAGCCAAAAAAGTTAGCGTGTGCTCACTTTTTACTCATCCCGCAACGCATCAGCTGTTGCGGGATTTTTTTTATCGTATCTGCGGCACTAAAGAGTGCTCACGATAACGTCAAAGTATTCATGGAGTTGATCATTTGATCAATATTTGACGTTTTTTTACACGTTCTCGCCGTGCGTTTCGCTACTAAAAAACCTACAATCGAGATTGCCCATTTTACCCTATGTATTTCGAGTTTCAGAAAGGCGGCAAGAGAACGAATCACGATGAGCTTAGTAAACTCAGTGATTCGTGTGAGTGAAAGCAGCCAACGCATCTGAAACTTGAAAGACGACGGGTATATCAAGGAGAGACAAATGGCAACGCACTTCGCAAGATGGACTATCAATCCCAAATTCCCCTTTTCGAGCCGGCTGAGTGAAGAATGCCTCGCCCGCGCTCAACAAATGCCAGAACATCGCCGTTCACGATTTTTAGCCTCACGCAGCTTACTCGCGGAATTGCTACATATGCTTTACGGCATTCAACAACTGCCGGAAATCGTGACGACCGCAGCCGGACGGCCACACTTTGCCGACGCTTCACTGATGGATTTCAGCGTTGCTTATGCCGGGAATAAGGTCGGTGTATTGGTCACGACCGAGGGTCGCTGCGGGCTGGATATTGAAATTAACCAGTCTTTCGGTCACCTCCCGTCCGTCGCCTCGGATCCCACCTTTCGCAGCAATGAGTCCATCTGGATAAACAATCAAAAAAACCCAGGTGAGGCACGGGCCCAACTGCGTACGCTGCACCAAAGCGCATTTAAATTAACCGGCCGCGAAGATAGTTTGCAGCTTCTGCCTGGCGCCGGGCGTATTCGTGTTAACTGTCAGTCTGAAATTGAAGCGATCAGTGATGTGGAAGGCCTGTTAATCTGGGGATGTGTGGTGTCTCCAGCAATTGAAAAACTCAATTTGTGGGAGTTTGAAAGCCCGCAAAACTGGCACCGTCTGTGGGATGTAAAGTCTCGCTATCGTGATCACAATGGCAGCATCATTCGCTTAACCAGCATGCCGTCAGAAAAAGTGTTACATCAAAACTGATCATTTATGAACGTCCTGACAAAAAGAGGTATCCATGTCCGACACGTTAAAGATAGTCACGTTATTAGGTAGCCTTCGCCATGGCTCATTCAACGCTATGGTCGCCCGTACTCTGCCAGGAATCGCACCAGCAGGGATGAGCATTAATGCGTTGCCCTCGATTAAAGACATTCCGCTGTATGACGCCGATATGCAGCAAGAAGAAGGTTTCCCCTCCAGCGTTGAGACGATTGCAGAACAAATTCGCGCTGCAGATGGTGTGGTGATTGTCACGCCAGAATATAACTATTCGGTGCCAGGTGGCCTGAAGAACGCCATCGACTGGCTTTCACGTTTGCCAGAACAGCCTCTGGCAGGGAAACCGGTGCTGATTCAGACCAGTTCAATGGGCGCGATTGGTGGCGCACGTTGTCAGTACCATCTGCGTCAGATTCTGGTGTTCCTGGATGCAATGGTGATGAACAAGCCTGAGTTTATGGGTGGCGTGATTCAGAACAAAGTGGATGCGCAGACAGGCGAAGTCGTCGATCAAAGTACGCTTGATCATCTGGCGGGGCAACTCACCGCATTTGGTGAGTACATTAAGCGCGTTAAATCCTAAACTCCGCAAGATATCCAAAATAATTCGAGCTGCATCAACGCACCTGCGGCTCGAAGAATGACGGATATTATTGAGCTAAAGCACGCCACATAGTTTCAAAACCTAAAGCCTTAAAATCGCTGGCTCGTTCTGGTTCGCGGCTGGCGAATTCCATTGTGGTTTCTGCCAGTGAAGAAAAAATCGCATCACTGAATGCACGATATGGGCCACTCTGAAAAGCCTTCAATATTGATTGCGAGCAGATCTCGTGTAACTCAGGAAATAACTCCGCTACTTTCTGCTTGGTTTCTTCGCCTATCTTGTCGCTCACAGACAACTGACGAATTGCCCGATGTGCCTCAGGATTGCAAATAGCCCAGTCGATATAACTGTTCCAGACATAACGGGTATATTCTTTCGGATCTTTTAAAGTTCGGTCGATATTGGCCAGCATCGTCTGGCACAAGTCTTGTTTTACATGAAGATAGAGCTCGTTAAGTAAATCGTCCTTAGTGGCAAAATAGCGAAACAGCGTCCCCTCTGCCACACCAGCTGCACGGGCAATCTGCGCAGTTGATGCTGCGATCCCCGACAGGCCAATGGCGGTTGTCGCGGCTTCCAGTAACGCTAATTTTTTATCTTCACTCTTCGGACGAGCCACAACGTTTACCCTCTGAATTCTAAAAACGGAATTGAATCACGCTGACTCCGTCACTGCAACGCTCAATGTCAGCGTTTGAAAAGCATCTTGACGCTAATCACTTCCCATCTATAATGAGTGCTTACTCACTCATTATCAAGTTTGTTAGATTCGACCCAATGGATGGGACGAGGAACCAGGCATGGATTTGAAACGTCTCTCCTTATGTGCGGTACTCATTATGTTGATTGCTACAGCAGCCAGTTTGCCTTTTGTCCTGAATGCCGGGTTTGGTCAGGCTCCGCAGGGAGAAGGTTTAAGTTTAGTCGAACGTTCTGCCAACTACGTTGACGGGCAATTTCGCAACCAGGTTCCAACCCAGGGTTATACCGGGCAGAAAAGTATGATCGCGGCGTGGTGGGAGTTTTTAACCGCAAAGCGTGAGAACTCACGCCCGCAGCAGCCGTTGCCGTTAGTGCAAACCGATCTCGCAAGCATACAGCTGGAGCAGGACACAATGGTCTGGCTCGGCCACTCCTCGTGGTATATCCAGCTCGCTGGAAAACGTATTTTGATCGATCCGGTATTCAGCAATTACGCCGCGCCCTTTTCGTTTCTGAATAAGGCTTTTCCAGGGAATTACCCGTGGACGGCGGAGTCGATGCCCGAAATCGATCTGCTGATTATCTCCCATGACCATTACGATCATCTAGATTTCGCCACCATCAAGGCGCTGAAACCCAAAATCCGCCAGGTGGTTACGCCGCTCGGTGTCGGATCTCATCTGCGTTACTGGGGGATAAACAGCGACATTATTCATGAAAAAGACTGGAACCAGGCGGTAAAAATCTCGAATGAGCTGACCGTGCATGTTTTACCCGCACGTCATTTTTCCGGCCGCAGCCTGAAGAGCAACCAGACGCTGTGGGCCAGTTTTATGTTCGTGACGGACAACCACAAAATCTATTACAGCGGCGATACCGGTTACGGACCGCACTTCAAAGCGATTGGCGAACAGTTTGGTTCGGTAGACATCGCCATTATGGAAAATGGCCAGTACGACGAGGACTGGAACAACATCCATATGATGCCAAATGAAACAGCTCAAGCCGCGCAGGAGCTTAATGCACGCGCCGTGCTGCCTGGCCATGCGGGTCGCTTTGTGCTGGCAAAACATACCTGGGATGCACCTTACAAAAGCCTGGCTGAAGCCAGCTCAGATAAAAGCTTCCGCTTGTTAACACCAAAACAGGGTGAACCAGTTTGGGTTAACGATACCGCACAACAATTTAGCGCCTGGTGGGAAGATGCCAGTGCCTTGTAAGCGAGCTACGCAGGGGGATGAATGACAATTTCCGCTCAAGTTATCGACACCATTGTTCAATGGATTGACGACAATTTGCATCAACCATTACGTATTGATGTTATTGCCGATCACGCGGGTTATTCGAAGTGGCATCTGCAACGATTGTTCATGCAGTACAAAGGCGAGAGTCTTGGGAAGTACATTCGCGAGCGTAAACTGTTGCTGGCGGCGCGTGATTTACGCGATACCGATAACAAGGTTTACGATATTAGTCTGAGGTACGGTTTTGATTCGCAGCAGACGTTTACGCGCATTTTTACGCGTACGTTCAACCAGCCGCCGGGTCGATATCGCCGGGAAAATAATAGCCAGTCACAATGACTGGCTATTTTCAGATTGAAGTATGACGGGTATTAGTGTGCGTCGATAAACACAATCTTCAGGATAAACAACAGCGCTACGACAATCACGCATGGGCTGATTTCACGCCAGCGACCTGTGCCGAGTTTCATCACACAGTAAGAGATGAAGCCCAGTGCGATACCTTCAGTGATTGAGAAGCTAAATGGCATCATTACAGCAGTAATGAACGCTGGAACCGCTTCAGTCAGGTCATCCCACTTCACACGAGACAGGCTGGATGTCATCAACACGCCAACGTAAATCAGAGCGCCTGCGGCGGCATATGCCGGAACCATGCCTGCCAGCGGGGACAGGAAGATAACCAGCAAGAACAGCAAGCCCACGATCACTGCCGTCAGGCCAGTACGCCCACCGACAGACACGCCAGAAGAACTTTCGATATACGCGGTAACGGACGATGTCCCGATAAACGCACCCGCAACAGAAGATACGCTATCAACATACAGCGCCTGCTTCATGCGAGGGAATTTACCTTTTTCGTCGGCAAGCCCGGCTTTGTCTGTTACGCCAATCAACGTACCGGAGGAGTCAAACAGGTTAACCAACATGAAGGAGAAGATAACGCCTGCCAGACCAATGTTCAGCGAACCGGCTAAATCAACCTGGCCAACCACTGAAAGTACGCTTGGTGGTGCAGAAACAATACCGTGGTATTGCACATCGCCCATCATCCAGCCCAACAGTGTAGTGACCACAATGGAAACCAGCACAGCGGCGTGAATGTTACGCGAGGCCAGAATTGCGATGATAAAGAAGCCTAATGCACCCAGCAGCACGCTGTGGGAAGTCAGGTTGCCGATGCTCACCAGAGTGTCTTTGTTCGCAACGATAATCCCGGCGTTTTTCAGGCCCATCATCCCGATGAACAGACCAATACCGCTGGTGATGCCTACGCGCAGGCTCACAGGAATATTGGCAATCATCCAGTAACGCACGCGGAAAATGGTCAGCAACAGCAGACCTGTGGCACCCCAGAAAATGGCACCCATACCCACTTGCCAGGAAATTCCCATTGCGCCAACAACCACAAAGGCGAAGAACGCATTCAGGCCCATCGCTGGCGCCAGTGCGACTGGCAGGTTGGCGAAAATACCCATCAGGATGCTACCTAATGCGGCAATCAAACAGGTGGTGACAAAAACGGCCTGGGTATCCATACCAGCGGCGCCAAGGATCTGCGGGTTGACGAAAACGATATACACCATCGTCAGGAAGGTCGTAAGACCGGCGATCACTTCAGTGCGTGCCGTGGTGCCGTGTTCGCGCAGTTTAAACACGCGCTCGAGCAGCCCCGGATTTGCAGCCGGAGTAGATTGTGGTTGGCTCATTAGTCTTAATTCCGAACATTGAGAGGGAAAATCCGTCGCTATCCTATACCAAAAAATACAAAACATAATGACCAACGTTGTATTTTTTTCATTGAAAATTCTTATACGGCAACGATTGCGTGCCGCAAAAATTGCGCAAATTGGGTAAGATGATCCTTCACTTTAATAAAAGGAAGCGGTATGTCCCGGATAGATGCGGTGTTCTTCGACTGCGATGGTACGCTGGTTGATAGTGAGGTTATTTGCTCCAAAGCCTACGTGCATATGTTTGCGCAAAACGGCATTGAACTTGCGCTTGAGGAAGTTCATAAAACCTTCAAGGGGATCAAGCTCTACGAGATCATCGACACTATCAATGCCCAACATGGCGTGAACTTCGCAAAAGAGGAGCTGGAGAAAATTTTTCGCGCAGAAGTTTCGCGACTTTTCGACAGCGAACTCGTGGAGATTGAAGGTGCTGCAGCGCTCATTGCGCAAATCAAGGTGCCGATGTGTATCGTTTCCAATGGCCCGGTCAGCAAAATGCAGCATTCGCTGGGCAAAACCGGCATGCTCGGCCATTTCCCGGACAAACTGTTTAGCGGTTATGACATCAAGGCATGGAAACCCGATCCGGCGATCATGTTCCATGCCGCCGATGCGATGCGCGTTGATGTGAAAAACTGCGTGCTGGTGGATGATTCGATGGCTGGAGCGCAATCAGGTATTGCCGCAGGAATGGAGGTTTTCTACTTCTGCGCCGATCCGCATAACAAGCCAATTGACCATCCGAAAGTGACGACCTTTACCGATTTGGCGCAGTTGCCGGAATTATGGCGCGCGCGGGGTTGGGATATTACGGAATAAAGAAATCTGGCGGATAGCGCTTGCGCTTATCCGCCCTGCAACGGGTGTGCTCAAGTACTCTGGCGTAATTCAATCTGGTAGCTAAATTGCTCAACTCGCGATTCATCTAATTCGTCATCCCGCTCATCATTCAATAGCTCAATCAGTAGCTTACCCGCATCTTTACCCATTTTTTTATAATCAATACGGATTGAGGTCAGCGTCGGATGCGTTTGATCGCAACTGTCCGAACCGTCGAGACAAGCCACCGCGATATTTCCGGGGATTTTCAGCAAGCGCCGTTGGCACTCAAACATGATGCCTAGCGCGATCTCCTCATGGCTGCAAATCACAGCATCCAGCTCTGGCTGGCGTTGTAATATTTCGGTCAATGCATAACGGCCAAACTGCAAGCTAGCGGCATCCGGCGTGGTGATCACCTGGTCGGAATTCTGGTAACGACTCAGCATCGCTTTATGCCAGCCGTTCAGTTGCTGGCGCTGTAAGCGGTTGTCCATGTGCGCACCGATAAAACCAATATTCTTATACCCCTGATCCAACAGATGTTCGGTCAGTTTATGTGACGCCTCAAAAAATGCCGTTTCAAGCGTAATTCGCGCCTGGCTGAAAGGGGAACCGACGACGTTAATGGTGGGAATATTGGTTTTTTCGAGAATCTGGTAGGTTTTTTCTGCCAACTGAGAACCAAAAATCACCAGTGCAGCCGGATTGCTTTGCAGTAACGTCATTAAAATTTCAGCTTCTTTATGCTGATTATGTTCATGGCAGCCAAGCAGTAGCTGGAACTCATTTTTATTCAGTACTTGCTGTAACGACTGCATAAAGCGCGAACTGGCTTTATCGGTCAGAGAAGGTATCAGCACGCCGACCGTATCACTGTGACCTGAAGCCAACGCCCCCGCAGCCCGATTGGGGATATAACCCAATTCTTCCACTGCTTGTTCAATCTTCTCGCGCAATTTGTCGGAAACCTGTTCCGGGGTTCTCAACGCCCGGGAAACCGTCATAGTTCCAACACCCGCATAATTGGCGACTTCTTGCAGCGTGACTCGTCCGGTACCACGACGCTTACGCATTTTTTCCATTCTGGCTCCCGGGACAATTACAACTTATTGTTTTCATTATTTTTATTTCACCATCAATCTGTCAACTCATTGCCCACGGCAGCAAATGCTCTATCGCATTGTATATGCGGGAACCCGATATAGCCAAAGTCAGACAGAGAAGAAATGATAGCGCTATCACAAAGCTTGATAGCGCTATCAGGTAGCGCTATCAAATGAGACAACCATCACATTAATTACTGTCTGAAAAATCTACCCTCCTGTTAATTATCATCGGGAGTTATCAGTCGCATGTTAAAAACACTATTAACCACAGAGGTTGTTCAGGTCGTAGAACAGGCAAAAGACTGGCGCGATGCCGTGGCTATTTCATGCCGTCCGCTGATTGAAAACGGTTCGATCGAACCGCGATATGTCGAGGCTATCTACCGCTCACATGAAGCCATCGGCCCGTACTATGTGGTTGGCCCAGGTATTGCGATGCCCCATGCACGTCCGGAAGAAGGTGCAAACAAACTCTCTCTGGCACTGACGCTTATCACTTCAGGCGTGAATTTCGATGCCGATGAAAACGATCCGGTGAAGTTGTTGATTGTGTTAGCGGCAACCGACAGCACCAGCCACATTGAAGCGATTTCTCAACTCGCCCAATTATTTGATAACGAACAAGACATTCAGGCCATTTTGAAGGCCAAAACAACGCAAGACATTTTGTCCGTCATTGCGCGCTATTAATCCAGGGGAACAATTATGAAAATTACAGTGGTTTGCGGTAACGGTTTAGGCACCAGTCTGATGATGGAAATGAGCATTAAAAGCATTCTGAAAGATCTGGCAGTCAGCGCTGATGTTGATCATGTTGACCTCGGCTCAGCTAAAGGCACACCGAGCGATATTTATGTAGGAACCAAGGACATCGCCGAGCAACTCGTCGCACAGTCCGTCGCTGGGAAAATCGTTGCTCTGGACAACATGATCGACAAGAAAGCCATGAAAGAACGTTTGTCCGTGGCATTAACCGAGTTAGGCGCACTGTAAGTCGAGGTCGTAATGGATTTCTTTCGTTTTTTGATGAGCGATGTGCTTTCCGAACCAGCTGTGCTGGTCGGTTTAATCGCCTTGATTGGCCTGATTGCACAGAAAAAACCGGTCACCGAATGTATTAAAGGCACCGTTAAAACCATTATGGGTTTTGTGATTTTAGGTGCGGGCGCCGGTTTGGTGGTGTCATCACTGGGTGACTTCGCAAACATTTTCCAACACGCTTTTGGTATTCAGGGCGTGGTGCCGAACAATGAAGCCATTGTTTCCGTAGCGCAGAAAAGCTTCGGGAAAGAGATGGCGATGATCATGTTCTTCGCCATGGTTATCAATATTTTGATTGCCCGTTTCACGCCGTGGAAATTTATCTTCCTGACCGGCCATCACACATTATTTATGTCGATGATGGTAGCTGTGATCCTGGCAACAGCGGGTATGACCGGTGTTACGCTGATTGCCGTTGGCTCTTTGGTTGTTGGCGTGGCGATGGTCTTTTTCCCAGCCATTGCACACCCTTACATGAAGAAGGTCACCGGTTCTGATGACGTCGCCATCGGCCACTTCTCGACATTATCTTATGTTCTGGCGGGGTTCATCGGCAGCAAGTTTGGTAATAAAGAACACTCGACTGAAGACATGAACGTGCCGAAAAGTCTGCTGTTCTTGCGTGATACGCCGGTCGCTATCTCCTTTACCATGAGCATCATCTTCCTGGTCACCTGTTTGTTCGCGGGTGCTGATGTCGTGAAAGAGCTGAGCGGTGGCAAAAACTGGTTCATGTTCTCCATCATGCAATCCATTACCTTTGCCGCAGGCGTGTACATCATTCTGCAAGGTGTGCGTATGGTTATCGCGGAAATCGTTCCCGCGTTTAAAGGTATTTCCGACAAACTGGTTCCGAACGCAAAACCGGCCCTCGATTGCCCGGTCGTATTCCCTTATGCACCGAATGCGGTATTGGTTGGCTTCCTGAGCAGCTTTGCTGCGGGTTTAATCGGCATGTTTGCGCTGTATCTGCTGAACATGACGGTGATTATCCCAGGCGTGGTGCCACACTTCTTCGTCGGCGCGGCGGCTGGGGTATTTGGTAACGCAACAGGTGGACGTCGTGGGGCTATTTTGGGAGCGTTCGCGCAAGGTTTGCTGATTACCTTCCTGCCAGTGTTCTTGCTGCCAGTACTGGGTGATATCGGCTTTGCTAACACCACTTTCAGCGATGCAGACTTTGGTGCGCTGGGTATTCTGTTAGGGATTATTGTTCGCTAGACACCAATAAAAACGCCAGCGATTCGCTGGCGTTTTTATTGACTCTTTTTTAATCACTCTTTCGGGTCTTTACCCGCCAGCAATTTATCCAGCTCATCGCCACCGACATGACGGAAGTCCTGTCCTTTGACGAAGTAGAAAATAAACTCACAGATATTCTGGCAGCGGTCACCGATACGCTCGATAGAACGTGCACAGAACAGCGCGGTCAGCACGCTTGGAATGGTGCGTGAGTCTTCCATCATATACGTCATCAACTGACGTACGATGCCTTCATATTCCTGGTCAACTTTCTTATCTTCACGATAGATACGCACCGCTTCGTTAAGATCCATGCGCGCAAATGCGTCCAGAACATCATGCAGCATTTGCACGGTGTGGCGGCCTAAAGACTCAAGGCTTACCAGCAGCGGTTGGTGCTGTTGAGAGAATTTCTCCAGCGCCGTGCGGCAGATTTTATCTGCCACATCACCAATACGTTCCAGTTCAGAAATCGTTTTGATAATAGCCATCACCAGGCGCAAGTCGCTGGCGGTTGGCTGGCGTTTAGCAATGATGCGCACACAGGCTTCATCGATAGCGACTTCCATCATATTAACTTTGTGGTCGCCTTCAATGACGCGCTTTGCCAGCTCACCATCTTGATTGTGCATGGCGGTGATCGCATCAGAAAGCTGTTGCTCCACCAGCCCACCCATGGTCATCACCTGGGTGCGGATATATTCCAGCTCGGCGTTAAACTGGCCGGAAATGTGTTTGTTAAGGTTGAGGCTATCCATTTTTTCTCCCGATCAACCGTAGCGGCCAGTAATGTAATCTTCAGTCTGCTTCTTAGCAGGCGTGGTAAACAGCGTGTCGGTTTCGCTAAACTCGATAAGCTCACCCAGGTACATAAATGCGGTGTGGTCTGAACAACGCGCCGCTTGCTGCATGTTGTGGGTAACGATAACGACGGTGTAATCCTGTTTAAGCTCGGTGATCAGCTCTTCGATTCGACCGGTAGAAATCGGGTCCAGCGCTGAACACGGCTCATCAAGCAACAACACTTCCGGACGAATCGCAATCCCACGTGCAATACACAGACGCTGTTGCTGGCCACCGGAGAGACTGTATCCGCTCTGGTGTAATTTATCTTTGGTTTCGTTCCACAATGCGGCCTTGGTCAAAGCCCATTGCACGCGCTCATCCATGTCGCTGCGAGACAGCTTTTCAAATAGACGCACACCGAAAGCGATGTTGTCATAAATCGACATTGGGAACGGCGTTGGCTTCTGGAACACCATGCCTACTTTGGCACGCAGCAGGGCGATATCCTGGCTTTGAGTGAGGATATTTTCCCCATCCAGCAAGATTTCACCTTCAGCGCGCTGCTCCGGGTAGAGCGAGTACATTTTGTTGAATGTACGCAGCAAGGTGGATTTACCACAACCTGACGGGCCAATGAATGCGGTAACCTGGTTTTTAGCGATATCCAGATTGATGTCTTTCAGGGCATGGAATTTGCCATAAAAGAAGTTCAAATCGCGAACCTGAATTTTGCCTGAGGCTGTATCGACCATACTCATCTGTTTCTTAATCTCCATCCGACGCCGCCGTTGCCGCGCCGCAAAATTTAACCGTGTTTACTCTTTGCAAAAATCACGCGCGCCATAATGTTCAGCAGCAACACACACAGAGTAATAATCAGAACGCCAGCCCAGGCTAATTGTTGCCACTCGGCAAACGGGCTCATCGCAAATTTGAAAATGGTCACCGGCAAGTTAGCCAGTGGTTGCATCATGTCGGTGCTCCAGAACTGGTTGGAGAGCGACGTGAACAGCAGTGGGGCCGTTTCACCCGCGATACGTGCAATCGCCAGTAATACCCCGGTAATAATCCCGGAAACAGAGGCTTTCAGCGTAATTGCAGAAATCATTTTCCACTTTGGCGTGCCCAGTGCGTAAGCCGCTTCGCGCAAGCTGTCTGGTACCAGTTTCAGCATGTTTTCAGTGGTACGAATGACGATTGGCACCTGCAACAACGCCAGCGCAATAACCCCGGCCCAGCCAGAGAAGTGCTGCATCTTTGCGACCACGATGGTGTAGACGAATAAACCCACCACGATTGACGGTGCGGAAAGCAGAATGTCGTTAATAAAACGAATCACTTCTGCCAGCCACGATTTGCGACCGTACTCCGCCAGATAAATCCCCGCCATGATGCCCAGCGGCGTACCGAAAACGGTCGCCCACAAGATTAACAGGCCGCTACCTGCAAGGGCGTTAGCGAGTCCACCACCAGCAGTATTTGGCGGAGGTGTCATTTCTGTGAACAGCGCAATCGACATTCCGTCGATCCCACGTGTCACGGTTGAGAACAGGATCCATACCAGCCAGAACAGGCCGAACGCCATGGTTCCCATTGAAAGAGTCAGAGCGACACGGTTTTTAAACCGGCGGCGGGCTTGCATTTTACGGCGAGATTCAGCCAATGCGGCGCGGCTTTGCATTTCCATGGTTGTCATGAGCGCGCTCCTTCATTCTTCGCAAGACGCATAATCATGAACTTAGAGACAGCCAGTACGATAAAGGTGATCACAAACAGAATCAGCCCCAGTTCCATCAGTGCTGCGGTGTGCAGGCCCGATTCGGCTTCAGCGAATTCATTCGCCAGGGCGGAAGTAATACTGTTGCCCGGCATATACAACGAGGCATTGTCGAGTTGGTAGGTGTTACCAATGATAAAGGTCACCGCCATGGTTTCACCCAAAGCACGGCCCAGACCCAACATCACACCACCAATCACGCCATTTTTGGTGAACGGTAAAACAATGCGCCAGATAACTTCCCAGGTGGTGCAGCCAATACCGTAGGCCGACTCTTTCATCATCACAGGGGTTTGTTCAAATACATCGCGCATAACCGCAGCAATGTAAGGAATGATCATGATGGCCAGTATCACGCCTGCGGCGAGAATACCGATACCGAACGCAGGGCCTGAGAACAGCTCGCCCACAATCGGTACAGAAGAAAGCACATTGCCAACCGGTTCCTGGAAGTAGGTCGCAAACAGCGGAGCAAAGATAAACAGACCCCACATGCCGTATACGATACTTGGGATAGCGGCCAGCAGCTCGATGGCGATACCCAGCGGGCGGCGCAACCAGTTCGGAGCCAGTTCCGTCAGGAACAGCGCGATACCAAAACTAACGGGAACTGCAATCAACAGAGCGATAAACGAAGTCACCAGCGTGCCGTAAATCGGAACCAGTGCACCGTAAATATCGTTAGGAGCATCCCACTCTTTGGTCCACAAGAACGAGAAACCAAACTTCTGGATACTTGGCCAGGAGGAGATGATCAGGGAAATGATGATGCCGCCCAGCAGGAATAGCACAATCAGCGCAGCCAGTTTAACTAGCGCGCTGAAAATGACATCACCTTGCTTACCAGGGGACTTGAACGTCGGCTTACTTACCGCCATAGCTTACTCTTAGTTGTTTTGGGTTTTCCCCGGGGTTTCACTCCGGAGTTTACTCTAAATAATTCGAGTTACAGGAAGGCGACAAACTCATGCCCCCCCAGGAACATAGATTAACTATGTGACTGGGGTGAGGGAGTGCAGTCAACGCACCTGTAGCTCGAAGTATGACGAGTTAATTAGTACAGCGCCTTACCGGAGCTGTCTTTTACGTTGGTTTTCCATGCAGCACGAACCTGCTCAACCACGGAATCTGGCAAAGAAGCATAATCCAGGTCATTTGCCTGTTTTGCCCCTTCTTTATAAGCCCAATCGAAGAACTTCAGCACTTCAGCACCTTGCTCTGGGTTCTTCTGCTCTTTGTGAACCAGAATGAAGGTCGTTGACGTGATTGGCCACGCAGCATCACCTTTCTGGTTAGTCAGATCCTGAGCGAACGATTTGCTCCAGTCTGCGCCTTTCGCCGCATTGGCAAAGTTTTCTTCAGAAGGCGATACAGGTTTGCCATCAGCAGAAATCAGTTTGGTATAAGCCAGGTTGTTCTGCTTAGCGTATGCATATTCAACATAACCAATCGAACCCGGCAGACGCTGTACGAAGGCTGCAATACCATCGTTACCTTTGCCGCCCAGTCCGGTTGGCCAGTTTACCGTTGAACCTGCACCGACTTTAGATTTCCACTCTTCGTTCACTTTCGCCAGGTAGCTGGTGAAAACGAAAGAAGTACCAGAACCGTCAGCGCGACGTACAACAGCAATGTTTTGCGATGGCAGTTTTATGCCTGGGTTGAGCTTAGCAATGGCTTCGTCATCCCATTTTTTGATTTTGCCCAGGTAGATGTCACCCAGCGTTTTACCGTCGAGCACCAGCTCACCGGATTTCACACCTGGCAGGTTAACGGCCAGAACAACACCGCCGATAACCGTTGGGAACTGGAAGAGTCCTTCTTGTTGCAGTTTATCGTCAGCCAGTGGGGCATCAGACGCACCGAAATCCACGGTATGAGCAATGATTTGTTTAACGCCACCGGAAGAGCCGATACCCTGGTAGTTAACTTTGTTACCAGTTGATTTATTGTAAGTATCAGCCCATTTGGCATACACCGGCGCAGGGAAGGTTGCACCAGCACCAGTCAGGCTTGCAGCAGCATATGCACCGAAAGCACTCAGGGATAAGGTCGCGGCGACAACAGTTGCGACAGTGGTACGCATAACTTTCATAATGTCTCCTGCAGAGGTGAACGTAAATCGTTGTTTAGTGGATACAGGATAGAAAATAGGACAGTTTGGTGACAATTAAATGTACGAATTATGACAGTTTTATGACAGGCCACTTTGGGCCATATTTCCAACTGTCATATTCAGGATTCTGAGTGCTCAATCCGCTTTAATATCTCGTCCTGTTCATCGCGGCTCAAGTAGCGCGATTCCCCCAGCGGCAGCCCTTCCAGATGGATATTCATGATGCGGATACGTTCAAGTCGGGTAACTTCATAGCCGAAATATTTACACATCCGGCGGATCTGGCGATTCAACCCCTGAACCAAAGTAATACGAAATACCCTATCCGATTCTTTCGTCACTTTGCATTGTTTTGTCACCGTACCCAGAATAGGCACACCCGCGACTAAACCTGTAATAAACTCGTCAGTTACCGGCTTATTGACGCTAACCACATACTCTTTTTCATGATTATTGCCCGCGCGCAGAATTTTATTAACCACATCACCGTGGTTGGTCAGCAAAATTAGCCCCTGCGAATCTTTATCCAGACGCCCTATCGGGGATATACGTTGGTCGCCGGTAATGAGAGTGCTGATATTATTTCGCACGCTCTTTTTCATCGTTGTGATGATGCCAACGGGCTTATTCAACGCGATCAGCACCAGGCCGTTGTCATCTCGCGGCTCAATAAGCTGATCGTTCACTTTCACCACGTCGCCAGTAAAGACCTGAGCGCCAAAACTGACCTGCCTGCCGTTAATAAAAACACAGCCCTGTTCGACGTAGCGATCGGCTTCACGGCGAGAGCAGATACCGCTATCGCTAATGTATTTATTAATTCGAATGGAAGATTCAGTCAGCATCGCGCTGTGTACCTCTGTAAAAAGGCGAACTATACCCAAAATAATTCGAGTTGCAGGAAGGCGGCAAACTCATTCACCCCAGGAGCTTACTTGAGTAAGTGACTGGGGTGAATAAGTGCAGCCAACGCACATGCAACTTGAAGTATAAAGGGTATATACGCACATAAATAAAAAAGCGCCCACAAGAGGCGCTTTAGACTTTAAGAGATAACGCAGAAAGTTATTCTACAGTTACCGATTTCGCCAGGTTACGCGGCTGGTCAACGTCGGTGCCTTTAATCAGCGCGACGTGGTAAGACAGCAACTGCAACGGCACGGTATAGAAGATAGGCGCGATGACTTCTTCTACATGCGGCATCTCAATGATGTGCATGTTATCGCTGCTGGTAAACCCGGCATCCTGATCGGCAAAGACATACAACACGCCGCCACGAGCACGAACTTCTTCGATATTCGATTTCAGTTTTTCCAGCAATTCGTTATTCGGTGCGACCACAATAACCGGCATGTCCGCATCAATCAGCGCAAGTGGGCCATGTTTCAGTTCGCCCGCAGCATATGCTTCAGCGTGGATGTAGGAGATCTCTTTAAGTTTCAGTGCACCTTCCATAGCGATCGGATACTGATCGCCACGACCTAAGAACAGTGCGTGATGCTTATCGGAGAAATCTTCAGCCAGCGCTTCAATGCGTTTGTCCTGAGACAGCATTTGCTCGATACGACTTGGCAGCGCCTGCAAACCATGAACAATATCGTGCTCAATCTGCGCATCGGAACCCTTCAGACGGCTCAGTTTCGCCACCAGCATCAGCAGAACGGTAAGCTGAGTAGTAAATGCCTTGGTCGACGCCACGCCGATTTCAGTACCCGCGTTGGTCATCAGCGCCAAATCGGATTCACGCACCAGAGAAGACCCCGGAACGTTACAGATAGCCAGTGAGCCCAGGTAGCCCAACTCTTTGGACAAACGCAGTGCTGCGAGGGTATCTGCCGTTTCGCCAGACTGAGAAAGGGTGATCATCAGGCTGTTGCGGCGAACCGCGGATTTACGGTAGCGGAATTCAGAAGCGATTTCGACGTCGCAAGGTACACCCGCCAGAGATTCAAACCAGTAGCGTGAAACCATTCCTGAGTTGTATGAAGTCCCACATGCCACAATTTGAATGTGCTCAACCTGAGACAGCATTTCGTTAGCTTTCGGGCCGAGCTCAGAGAGATCAACAGCACCGTGGCTGATACGGCCAGTCAGCGTATTTTTAATCGCATTCGGCTGTTCGTAGATTTCTTTCTGCATATAGTGGCGATAAATACCTTTGTCGCCAGCGTCATACTGCAGGTTAGATTCGATGTCCGGGCGTTTAACCTGCTCACCTTTGGTATCAAATACCGTAACTGAACGACGAGTCACTTCCGCAATATCGCCTTCCTCAAGGAAGATGAAGCGACGTGTCACTGGCAGTAATGCCAGTTGGTCGGATGCGATAAAGTTTTCACCCATACCCAGACCGATAACCATCGGGCTACCTGAACGCGCCGCTAACAGTACGTCTGGATTACGGGTATCCATGATAACCGTGCCATAAGCACCACGCAGTTGAGGAATAGTACGCAGCACCGCTTCACGCAGAGTACCGCCTTGCTCCAGTTCCCAGTGAACTAAGTGCGCGATAACTTCGGTATCGGTCTGTGAAACGAAGGTGTAACCGCGACCCTGCAGAGTTTCACGCAGTGGTTCATAGTTTTCGATAATACCGTTGTGAACCACAACAATATGCTCGGAAACATGCGGGTGCGCGTTGGTTTCTGATGGTTCGCCGTGAGTCGCCCAACGAGTATGAGCAATACCCGTTCCGCCATGCAGCGCGGTTTCAGCAGCCGCTTCTGCCAGTTTATTGACCTTGCCCAGGCGACGCAGACGAGTCATATGACCCTTTTCGTCAACCACAGCCAGGCCCGCAGAGTCATAACCACGGTATTCCAGACGACGTAATCCTTCGAGAAGGATTTCAGCGATATCACGTTGCGCGACCGCGCCAACAATTCCACACATAAGATTAGATTCCTGATAATGGCGTTCTACGCCATGTGTTGTCGCTGACCTGTATTACCCTGCATAATTCAAACCGCATCTTTGTTGGCTACGTTCACTTGCCGCCTCGATGTGGCTCGAATTATTTTGGGTAGAATCCCGGTTATCCGGGGCCCCGAGCCTTGTAGAGAGTGGGGTTATAGTTTTTTGGTACTGCTATGGGCGGGGGAATATATTTTCCCCTCGCCAAAATTTTGTTGGGTTTTCTCCTTCTCCTGGGGGAGAAGGCCGGGATGAGGGTACAACCCAACGAACAACAACCCTCACCCTCTCCCTGAGGGAGAGGGGACCAGATCGAGTGACTCTCTCCCTCAGGGAGGATCTGGCGATTACTTTTTCTTCACCGGACGCTTCCAGTCCTGAATATGAGTCTGCTTCACACGACTAATAACCAGTTCATTTTCGCCAACGTTACGGGTGACAGTCGTACCCGCGCCAATCGTTGCACCACGAGCCACGGTCACTGGAGCAACCAGTTGACTGTCGGAACCAACAAAAACGTCATCGCCGATGATAGTTTTAAATTTGTTTGCACCGTCGTAGTTGCAGGTAATGGTCCCGGCACCGATATTCACGTTATCGCCAATTTCGGCATCGCCTAAATAGCTTAAGTGACCGGCTTTAGAACCTTTACCCAGACGGGCTTTTTTCATTTCCACGAAGTTGCCAACGTGTGCGCCTTCAGCCAGTTCTGCGCCTGGGCGCAAACGGGCGAATGGACCGATGGTGCACGCAGCTGCCAGATTTGCATCTTCCACCACGGTGTACGGGCTGATTTCGCAGTCCTCGCCAATCACGCTGTTTTTAATCACGCAACCGGTGCCAATTTTGACACGATTGCCTAACGTCACTTTCCCTTCAACAATGACATTAGTATCAATTTCAACATCACGCCCGTGTGTCAGCTCACCGCGTAGATCAAAACGAGATGGATCGCGCAACATAACACCTGCCAGAAGCAGTTTATCTGCCTGCTCACTTTGGTATACGCGTTCCAGACGGGACAGTTGCAGACGGTTGTTCACGCCTTCAACTTCGCTTAAACGGTCAGGGTGAACAGCAGTGATTTCACGGCCTTCCTGATGCGCCAGCGCGATAATGTCAGTGATGTAGAACTCACCCTGAGAATTGTTGTTATCGAGCTTCGCCAACCAACGTTTCAGGTCTGCGCCATTCGCCACCAGAATACCGGTATTAATTTCGTCGATTTTGCGTTGTTCTTCGGTGGCATCTTTATGCTCGACGATGCCGACCACTTTGCCATTTTCGCGAGCAATGCGACCGTAACCGGTAGGATCGTCAAGTTTTACCGTTAGCAGACCAATGCCGCCCTGCGGTTTGGCGTCACGCAGACGCTGCAAGGATTCAACAGAAATGAGAGGCACGTCGCCGTAGAGCATCAGGATGTCTTCATCATCAGCAAAGAAAGGTGCCGCTTGCTGCATCGCGTGGCCAGTGCCTAATTGCTCGGCCTGTAATACCCAGTTAAGCGAACCATCGCTGAGCGTGTTTTTCAGCAAATCACCCCCGTGGCCGTAAACCAGATGCACTCGCTGCGCGCCTAAATTATTCGCCGCATCAATAACATGCTGAACCATCGGTTTCCCGGCAAGGGTATGTAATACCTTCGGGAGGTCTGAATACATGCGGGTCCCTTTGCCTGCGGCTAGGATAACCACGCTCATCGCATTGTTTGACATACGCGTCCTGACTTTAATTTGAGAGTGAAGTAAAACGATTTCTCGTTGAAATTTCTACATATTTTGCAACACAAAACGGGATGCCTAAAAAACGGACATCGACTGCACTTTTGAGTTACTCATAGGCTCAATTGTAGGTGTATAAGGGCTGAAAAAGTACATATGAAATGATAAAAGCTATATATCTCTGGGGATTAACACTTCTTTTCACGAGGAAACAAAGCGGTCATGACCATGACGGGTATAAAACAAAGAAGTAAAAACATTGAGACAAAAAAAATGCCAGTCAGGGAACCCTGGCTGGCATTTGTCTTTTCAAGCAGGTAGTTACATCGCTTTTCTGGTCAACTCGATAACGCGAAGTTTCGCGATCGCTTTAGCCAGTTCAGCAGAAGCCTGAGCGTAGTCCACATCACCGTGGGAACTGTGCATACGCTCTTCCGCTTTACGTTTCGCTTCCAGAGCTCGAGCTTCGTCGAGGTCCTGGCCACGAATCGCGGTATCGGCCAGCACAGTTACTGTGCCAGGCTGCACTTCCAACACACCACCGGACAAGTAGATGTACTCTTCATGTCCATGCTGCTTCACGATGCGGATCATACCAGGCTTAATGGCGGTGAGCAGTGGGGCGTGACCAGGATAAATACCCAGTTCACCTTCACTACCCGTTACCTGGATCTTTTCGACCAGACCGGAAAACATTTGTTGTTCCGCGCTGACGACGTCCAGGTGGTAAGTCATTGCCATATCACCCTCCGATTAAGGCGTTAAAGTTTTTTAGCTTTCTCAACAGCTTCGTCGATAGTGCCAACCATGTAGAACGCCTGCTCTGGCAGATGGTCATATTCGCCGTCCATGATGCCTTTAAAGCCACGGATAGTATCTTTCAGCGATACGAACTTGCCCGGAGAACCGGTAAAGACTTCTGCTACGAAGAATGGCTGAGACAGGAAGCGCTGGATCTTACGCGCACGTGCTACAACCAATTTATCTTCTTCAGAAAGTTCATCCATACCAAGAATGGCGATGATGTCTTTCAGTTCCTGGTAACGTTGCAGGATAGACTGCACGCCACGCGCGGTGTCGTAGTGTTCCTGACCAACAACCAGTGGATCTAACTGACGGCTGGTGGAATCCAGTGGATCTACCGCAGGGTAGATACCCAGAGATGCGATCTGACGGCTCAGTACCACTGTTGCATCCAAGTGAGCAAAGGTGGTTGCTGGTGATGGGTCAGTCAAGTCATCCGCAGGTACGTATACCGCTTGAACAGAAGTGATAGAGCCAGTTTTGGTGGAGGTAATACGCTCCTGCAAAACACCCATCTCTTCTGCCAGAGTTGGCTGGTAACCTACCGCAGATGGCATACGACCCAGCAGTGCAGATACTTCTGTACCGGCCAGGGTATAACGGTAAATGTTATCAACGAACAGCAGAACGTCACGACCTTCGTCACGGAACTTCTCAGCCATGGTCAGGCCGGTCAGTGCAACGCGCAGACGGTTGCCTGGTGGCTCGTTCATCTGGCCATAAACCAGTGATACTTTGTCCAGAACGTTGGATTCGGTCATTTCGTGGTAGAAGTCGTTACCCTCACGAGTACGCTCACCCACGCCTGCAAACACAGAGTAACCGGAGTGCTCAATCGCAATGTTACGAATCAGCTCCATCATGTTTACAGTTTTACCCACACCCGCACCACCGAACAGACCAACTTTACCGCCCTTAGCAAACGGACAAATCAGGTCCATTACTTTGA
This sequence comes from Buttiauxella sp. A111, assembly GCF_014189855.1. Taxonomy (GTDB): domain Bacteria; phylum Pseudomonadota; class Gammaproteobacteria; order Enterobacterales; family Enterobacteriaceae; genus Buttiauxella; species Buttiauxella selenatireducens. The sequence goes on along the minus strand of NZ_BJFN01000005.1, from coordinate 24,799 downwards.
TGCCGGTTTCCAGCAAGTCTTGAGAGCTAGACAGCTCTTCGTAGCTTGGTGCTGGACGGTGAATTGCCCAACGCTCTTCTTCGCCGATATCGCCTTTCATGTCGATAGGGTCGCCCAGAACGTTCATGATACGGCCCAGGGTAGCTTTACCTACCGGCACTTCAATTGGGTGATCGAGGTTAGCAACTTCCAGACCGCGACGCAGGCCGTCAGAAGTACCCATGGCGATAGTACGAACTACGCCACCACCCAGCTGTTGCTGAACTTCCAGCACCAGACGGTCTTTACCATTTGTAACCTCGAGGGCGTCGTACACTTTTGGTACGGCATCCTGAGGGAATTCGACGTCCACTACGGCGCCGATTACCTGGATAATCTTTCCAGTAGCCATCTTGAATCCTCTACGTAATTCGTAAACCTGGTTATACCGCGGACGCGCCACCGACGATTTCGGTGAGTTCCTGAGTAATGCTGGCCTGACGAGCTTTGTTGTATACCAACTGCAGCTCTTTAATCAGGTCGCCGCCGTTGTCGGTAGCGGCTTTCATCGCAACCATTCGCGCGGCCTGTTCGCTGGCCAGGTTTTCTACGACGCCCTGATAAACCTGAGATTCCACATAACGGCGCAACAAGGTATCCAGCAGCGCTTTAGGATCAGGTTCATACAGATAATCCCAGGATTTCTTTTTCAATTCGCCGTCTTCTGCTGGCGGTAACGGCAGCAGTTGGGTGATAGTAGGAACCTGAGACATTGTGTTAATAAATTTGTTGCTGACAACATACAGCTTGTCCAGACGGCCTTCATCGTAGGCCTGCAACATCACTTTCACCGGGCCAATCAACTCGGACAGGGAAGGGTTATCACCCATACCCGTCACCTGAGCAACAATATTGCCGCCTACAGAGTTGAAGAAAGAGACGCCTTTGGAGCCGATCATTGCGATTTCGCTTTGAACGCCTTTATCAGACCATCCTTTCATGTCAGCCAGCAGCTTTTTGAACATGTTAGTGTTCAAGCCACCACACAGACCACGGTCAGTGGACACCACCAGGTAGCCCACGCGTTTGACTTCGCGTTCATCCAGGTAAGGGTGTTTGTATTCAAGATTTCCCAGAGCAAGGTGACCAATCACTTTACGCATAGTTGTTGCGTAAGGACGGCTGGCTGCCATGCGTTCCTGCGATTTACGCATTTTGGACGCGGCGACCATTTCCATTGCTTTGGTGATCTTCTGCGTGTTCTGGACGCTTGCGATCTTACTACGTATCTCTTTTGCGCCGGCCATGAGCTTCTCCTCAATGCCTTGCGGCTTGCCCTAAGACAAGCCGCCAGACTTTACCAGGACTGAGTTGCTTTGAAGGAATCGAGGATGCCTTTCAGCTTGCCTTCGATTTCGTCGTTATAGCCACCAGATTGGTTGATTTCTTGCATCAGTGGAGCATGGTCACGGTCAACGTAAGCCAACAGAGCGGCTTCGAAACTACCGATTTTAGCCAGTTCCACATCTTCGAGGTAACCACGTTCAGCAGCGAACAGAACCAGAGACTGCTGCGCAACAGACATCGGCGCATATTGTTTCTGTTTCAGAAGCTCGGTCACTTTTTGACCGTGGCTCAACTGCTTACGGGTCGCGTCGTCAAGGTCAGATGCAAACTGAGAGAACGCAGCCAGTTCACGATACTGTGCCAGCGCGGTACGAATACCACCGGACAGTTTTTTCATGATCTTGGTCTGAGCAGCACCACCAACACGAGATACGGAGATACCCGGGTTTACCGCAGGACGAATACCGGAGTTAAACAGGTTAGATTCCAGGAAGATCTGACCATCTGTAATAGAAATTACGTTGGTCGGAACGAACGCAGAAACGTCACCCGCTTGAGTTTCGATAATCGGCAGAGCAGTCAGGGAACCGGTTTTACCTTTCACTTCACCTTTGGTGAATGCTTCAACGTAGTCGGCGTTTACACGCGCAGCACGTTCCAGCAGACGGGAGTGGAGATAAAATACGTCGCCTGGGAATGCTTCACGACCTGGTGGACGACGAAGCAGCAGGGAGATCTGGCGGTATGCAACAGCCTGTTTAGACAGGTCATCGTATACGATCAGCGCATCTTCACCGCGGTCACGGAAGTATTCACCCATTGCGCAACCAGCATACGGAGCCAGATATTGCAGTGCAGCGGATTCAGAAGCAGTAGCAACAACCACGATGGTGTTAGCCAATGCGCCGTGTTCTTCCAGTTTACGAACCACGTTAGAAATAGTGGATGCTTTCTGGCCGATTGCAACGTAGATACATTTGATGCCGGAATCACGTTGGTTGATGATGGCATCGATCGCCAGCGCGGTTTTACCGGTCTGACGGTCACCGATGACCAGCTCACGCTGACCACGGCCGATTGGAATCATGGCATCAACCGACTTATAACCGGTCTGAACCGGCTGGTCTACGGATTGACGTTCGATTACGCCCGGAGCAATCGCTTCAACAGCAGCAAAGCCGTCGTGGTCCAAAGGACCTTTACCGTCGATTGGTGCACCCAGGGTGTTCACCACGCGGCCCAGCAGGCCACGGCCAACTGGTACTTCAAGAATACGGCCAGTACACTTAACTTTCATGCCTTCGGCAAGGTCAGCGTACGGACCCATTACTACTGCACCAACAGAGTCGCGCTCGAGGTTCAGTGCAATGGCGTAACGGTTTCCCGGCAGGGAAATCATCTCACCCTGCATGACATCGGCCAGGCCGTGTACGCGGATGATACCGTCACTTACAGAAACAATTGTACCTTCGTTGTGAGCTTCGCTCACAACACTGAACTGAGCAATGCGCTGCTTGATCAGTTCGCTGATTTCGGTGGAATTCAGTTGCATGCTCCAGTCCCCTTAAGACTGCAAGACGTCTGTCAGGCGATCAAGACGGCCGCGTACGCTACCATCAATGACCATATCACCCGCACGGATGATGACACCTGCCATTACAGACTTATCAATTTTGCAATTCAGCTTAACTTTGCGTGACAGACGTTTTTCCATCGCGGCGCTGATTTTCGAAAGCTGGGCTTCGTTTAACGCGCTAGCAGAAGTCACTTCGACTTCAACTGTAGCCTCTTGGGCTGCACGCAGTTGAACGAATTGCTCAAGAACATCAGGGAGAACCTTCAAACGACCGTTTTCAGCCATTACCTTAATCAGGTTCTGGCCATTGGCGTCTAACTGGTCACCACAAATAGAGATAAACGACTGAGAGAGCGTTTCCGGAGCAAAAGCGCCGGAGAGTAGCTCTGCCATTTGTTCGTTTTTAGACACCTCGGCGGCGAAACTTAGCATAGACTGCCAGTTATCAACGCTCTGGTGTTCGACGGCAAAGTCAAAAGCTGCTTTGGCGTAGGGGCGAGCTACAGTTACAAATTCAGACATCAGCCCCTCCCTCCTTACAGTTCAGCGACCAGTTTATCAACGATGTCGCTGTTAGCAGCTTCATCCACGGAACGTTCGATTATCTTCTCGGCACCGGCAATTGCCAGCAGAGCCACTTGCTTACGCAGTTCTTCACGAGCGCGTTTACGCTCTGCGTCGATTTCTGCCTGAGCCTGTGCAACGATTTTGTCACGTTCCTGCTCTGCCTCGGTTTTAGCTTCTTCAAGGATCTGTGAGCGGCGTTTGTTCGCTTGCTCGATAATCACCTGAGCTTCCGCTTTGGCTTTTTTCAGCTGGTCGGTCGCGTTGGCCTGTGCAAGGTCAAGGTCCTTTTTGGCACGTTCTGCAGAAGAGAGACCGTCAGCAATTTCTTGTTGACGCTTCTCGATGGCTGCCATTAATGGCGGCCATACATACTTCATACAGAACAGAACAAACAGGACAAACGCGATGGCCTGGCCGAGGATTGTTGCGTTAAGATTCACAGCACAATGCCTCTTTGTTAGTTAACGTTCTGATATTGCTTGGTATATTAAGCAATGCTTACTACGCGACGGCGAACATCACGTACAGACCCAGACCAACAGCGATCATCGGGATAGCATCCACCAGACCCATAACGATAAAGAACTGAGTACGCAGCAAAGGAATCAGATCAGGTTGACGCGCTGCGCCTTCCAGGAATTTTCCCCCCAGGATGCCGATACCGATCGCAGCACCGATTGCCGCCAGACCCATCATCACAGCGGCAGCCATGTACAGCAGATCCATATTCAGGTTTTCCATGACAGTCTCCAGTTTGTTTCAGTTAAAACGCAGTAGTGGTAAGTAAAATCAATGCTCTTCAGATGCCATCGACAGATAGACAATCGTCAGAACCATGAAAATGAAGGCTTGCAGCGTAATGATCAGGATGTGGAAAATGGCCCAAGGCACACTCAGAATCCACTGTGACCACCACGGCAACAGACCAGCAATCAGAATGAAAATCAATTCACCGGCATACATGTTGCCGAACAGTCGCAGACCAAGTGAGATCGGCTTGGACAGCAGGCTTACACCTTCAAGGATTAAGTTGAACGGTATAAATGCCCAGTGATTGAACGGCTGCAGCGTCAGCTCTTTCGTGAAGCCGCCAATGCCTTTCATTTTGATGCTGTAGAAAAGAATCAGGATAAACACGCCAAGCGCCATGGACAGGGTGATGTTCACGTCCGCAGACGGCACCACACGAAGGGCTGGCAGGCCAAAGATGTGCTCGCCAATATATGGCAAGAAGTCAATTGGCAGCAGGTCCATCAGGTTCATCAGGAATACCCAGATAAACACGGTCAGGGCAAGTGGTGCAATAACCTTGCTTTTGCCATGGTACATGTCTTTGACACTGCCATTGACAAAGCCGATGACCAACTCAACTGCTGTCTGAAGTTTCCCTGGCACGCCACTGGTCGCATGTTTTGCAACCTTGCGGAAGATAACCAGGAACAAGAGACCCAGGGCCACTGAGAAAAACATGGAGTCAATATTGAGCGTCCAGAAGGTGGCTGGGGGGTTATGCGGATCCACCAGCGAGAAAGTACGCAGGTCCAACTGAAGGTTATTCAGATGGTGGCCTATATACTCCTGCGGTGTAGAGATTTCTCCTGCAGACATGATGCCTCTTACCCTTTGTTGTTAATTACAGCTGGTGCGAGTATCTGCACAACCAGCACCGAAACCCACGTCACAATAAGCGGCAACAATACCGCCTTAAAACCAGCTAACGCCACCACCAGTATGGTAAAGCTCGCAATCACCTTTAACACTTCGCCGATAGCAAAGGTCCAGGCCAAACGGCCTTTAGACGGTGTATGCACCTGGTGACGCCAGGCGAAATTCATAAATACTGCATTTGGCAACCAGGCTGCCAGGCCTCCGCCGAAAGCAGAAGCACCCCACGCGGGGTCTTTGAGGCAAAACAGCAATCCAATTGCTATCACTGCTAGAAGCTGAAGGAACAGAAGCTTACGAGCAATGTTTCTACTCAATAGCGACATAGACATGGCGTATCCTAACTCCTGCTCCCTTCGGGGTATGTCGCGTGTCGTATAAAACTTCCTTTACGACTCCGAGTCAAGCCTCAAAAAGCGAGCAAATTATACGGTGCGGCCCCGTGATTTCAAACAATAAGTAGCAAAAAGGTGAACAAAAGTTTAAATATTTTCCGGTACCGTTATTTTTCAACTTTTACTGAATGCTGGTTATTTTCCTGAAAACTGCAAATAACCGAAATACCCGCCGAATAAAGCGTGCACCAGATCACAATTCAAACATCTCATAGGCGTTGTACATTTGTCTGCCTCTTAAAGTGCGAAACACAGATGTCTGATAAATAAGCTGATTACTGTCTACTCTATTTAAAACACATTGAAACACTGCAAAAACATTTCATTGACATTTTTATTAAACTTTTAACATCGAGCCAGGTAAAAAATTCACACATTAATTAGCAAGGTTATATTTTCAATGTTGACCATTTTAAATATCAATATTACCTGGCGAGTTAAAAACCCGGTGCACACAAGTTGCAATATCGTTAAATGTAACCAGGAATGTCAGCCATTTTCCTTTGTATTTTTAACTTTCGCGAAACAATCCTTTTTCGCTTTTTTTTGATAAATATTAAGTTTTGTTTGCCTTAATCATCACCAAATGTCGTTCGCCATCAAGCTCCGGGACCTGCAAACGAACCACTTCTTCGACGCTAAAGTTTTCAGGCAAGGTTGCAATTTCATCATCAGGGCGTAACCCCTTGAGGGCATAGAAGCGGCCATTCTCAGCGGGAAGATGCTTGCACCAGGTCACCATATCCGTCATAGACGCAAAAGCACGGCTGATTACGCCGTCAAATGGGGGTTCAGCAGGGAACTCTTCCACACGACTTTGCACTGGCGTGATGTTTTCAAGATGCAGCTCATGCTGAACCTGGCGCAGGAAGCGTACACGCTTACCCAGGCTATCCAGCAGCGTAAAATGCGAGTCAGGACGCACAATTGCCAGTGGTATCCCCGGCAGTCCCGGTCCCGTTCCGACATCGATAAAACGCGAACCCTGTAAATACGGTTCCACAACAATGCTATCGAGAATATGGCGTACCAGCATGTCATCTGGATGACGTACTGAGGTCAGGTTATAGGCTTTGTTCCACTTGTGGAGCAGTTCAACATAACCTATCAGTTGTTGTTTCTGGTTTTCTGGCAACGTAATGCCTGCACTATCCAGCAGGCGATTCAGTTTGTTAAGCACGGCGGTGTATACCCATCAAAAAAAGGGCCAGGATATCCCGGCCCTGAAATATGTTCATCAGGCGCTACGGCGTAGCAGACCTTGTTTCTTTAACCAGACAAGCAAGATCGAAATCGCTGCCGGAGTGACGCCTGAAATGCGTGATGCCTGTCCAATTGAGACTGGTTTATGATCGTTCAGCTTCGCGATCACTTCGTTGGAAAGACCACTCACCTGGCGATAATCAAGCGTTGCAGGCAACAACGTATTTTCGTTACGTTGTTGTTTTTCAATCTCTTCTTGTTGGCGAGCGATGTAGCCTTCGTATTTGACCTGAATTTCTACCTGCTCAGCAGATTGCGGATCTTCAAGGCCTGGCGCGAAAACAGATAATTGCATCATCTCAGCATAGGTCATTTCTGGCCTACGCAGCAGATCTTCGCCATTTGCTTCACGAGACAGTGGTGCGCTCAGTTTGGCGTTCACTTCTTCAACACTTTCAGAATGCGGGTGCAGCCAGATGTCTTTCAGACGTTGACGCTCAAGCTCAATGCTTTCCAGTTTTTCGTTGAAGCGTGCCCAGCGTTCGTCATCCACGAGTCCCATTTCGCGGCCAACAGCGGTTAAACGCAGATCGGCATTATCTTCGCGCAGCATCAAACGATATTCGGCGCGCGAGGTAAACATGCGGTACGGTTCTTTGGTACCGAGAGTGCAAAGATCGTCGACCAATACGCCCAGATAAGCTTGAGATCGAGTCGGCGCCCAACCGTCTTTCTCGGCTGAGAAGCGTGCAGCATTGAGGCCTGCTAACAAACCTTGCGCAGCAGCTTCTTCGTAACCGGTAGTCCCGTTAATTTGACCAGCAAAGAACAGACCCTGGATATATTTGCTTTCCAGCGTCGGCTTGAGATCACGAGGATCGAAGAAGTCGTATTCTATGGCGTAGCCTGGACGCACGATCTTCGCGTTTTCCATGCCTTCCATCGAACGGACGATCTGCATCTGTACGTCAAACGGCAGGCTGGTGGAGATGCCGTTTGGATAAATTTCGTTGCTGGTCAGCCCTTCAGGCTCAAGGAAGATCTGGTGCTGATTACGGTCAGCAAAACGCATCACTTTGTCTTCGATGGACGGGCAGTAACGCGGTCCAATCCCTTCGATAACACCTGCATACATCGGGCTGCGATCGAGGTTATTACGAATAACGTCATGCGTTTTTTCGTTGGTGTGCGTGATGTAGCACGGTACTTGCGCAGGGTGTTGATTGACGTTCCCCATGAACGAGAATACCGGCATTGGGGTATCGCCATGCTGCTGGGCAAGCACACTGAAATCTATGGTGCGAGCGTCGATGCGCGGTGGTGTGCCCGTTTTCAGGCGGCTGACACGAAGTGGCAGTTCACGCAGACGACGTGAAAGCGAAATGGATGGCGGATCGCCTGCACGGCCACCGCTGTAGTTATCCAGTCCGATATGAATTTTGCCATCCAGGAACGTCCCGACGGTCAGAACTACGGATTTTGCGCGGAACTTAAGACCCATTTGCGTTACAGCACCAACGACGCGATCGTTCTCGACAATCAGATCTTCAACCGCCTGCTGGAAGATCATCAGGTTCGGCTGGTTTTCCAGTGCAGTACGAACTGCCTGGCGATACAGCACACGGTCAGCTTGAGCACGAGTAGCCCGTACCGCAGGCCCTTTGCTGGCGTTTAGTATCCTAAACTGGATGCCTGCATGATCGATAGCCTTCGCCATCAAACCGCCCAGAGCGTCCACTTCTTTAACCAGATGTCCCTTGCCAATACCGCCGATCGCAGGGTTACAAGACATTTGTCCCAGCGTGTCGATATTGTGTGTCAGAAGAAGGGTTTGTTGACCCATCCGTGCAGCGGCCATTGCAGCCTCGGTGCCTGCATGACCCCCGCCAATGATGATGACGTCAAAAGGATCTGGATAAAACATGGTACTGCCTCACGGTTTTGCGAATGGGGAATGACTGTTTCCCGGGGTTGGCGATTCTAACTTAACTTTAGCCTTTCGAGAAAGTCCTGGGATCTTGAGTAATTAAAAGAAGATCTTTTTTATTTAAAGATCTCTTTATTATGATCTCTTATTAGGATCGGCATGTTCTGTGGATAACCGTTTTTATGGTAAAGAGATCAATTGATTAAGAAGGATCGTTAGCTGTGAACTTCCGGTGATCCCACAACGTATAAGCTGGGATCAAAAGCGGTACTTATGCACAACTCAAAAAGTGAACAGGAGTTGTTATTGGGATAACTACTGCTTAACCCAAGGTTTTAAGCATACTTATACACAGATAAAAGTGAGATCTTTACAAATCCTGGAGTAAATTCTTCCATGATCCGACCCAAACTTCGGCTGGATCTTCAGGAATGTCGTGATCAAGGATGTTCACTTTCAATAAAGAGCCCACTCTTTTAGCGCCACATTCCGTCAGAAGGGTGTCTAATTTTTCAATCGCACCACAAAATGTGTCGTATTCACGACTACCAATCCCGACAGCACCATAATGAAGCGCACTCAGATCCGGACGTTCTTCATTTATTGCATCAAAGAGCGGCTGAAGATTATCAGGAAGATCCCCGGCACCATGAGTTGAGGAGACAATCAGCCAAATCCCGCTGACAGAAAGATCTTCAAACAGAGGCCCATGCAGCGTCTGGGTCGTAAAACCCGCTTCATCGAGCTTTTCAGCCAGATGTTCAGCCACATATTCGGCACTGCCCAGGGTACTGCCGCTAATCAGCGTAACTTCTGTCATTGCGATCCCACCTTTTCGAAACGATGGGCATTGTACGCTGTGTAACGCCTGCGATCTACCTGTGGATAATATGGGTATTAAAAATAGCTGTCAGGGCTTGATGGTACGCATGATCGGGTTCTGAAGGGAGATCAGCGTTTCGGTGGACTGAATTTCATCAATTGTTTGGATCTTGTTGATAAGTACCTGTTGAAGGGCGTCTATCGATCGACACATCACCTTAATAAAGATGCTGTAGTGGCCAGTGGTGTAATACGCCTCGGTGACTTCTTCCAGGCTTTCGAGTTTGGCCAGTGCTGAAGGGTAATCTTTTGCACTTTTTAAAATGATGCCGATAAAGCAGCAAACGTCGTAGCCCAATTGTTTAGGGCTGATGTCAATCCGTGCACCGGTAATGATCCCTGCCTGCTTCATTTTCTCTACGCGCACATGAATAGTGCCAGGGCTAACACCGAATTGTTTTGCCAGTTCGGCATATGCGGTACGGGCATTTGCCATTAATGCGTCAAGAATGCCGCGATCGAGATTGTCGATCTGATAATTATCCATCACTTTTTCCTATGATTAGTAACGATAGTTCATCTTTTATAGCCTTAAATTAGTCGATTAAAAACATGTAAGGCTTTTTTATTGTTGATTATTGAATGTTATGCCCGGTTTGTTGCTTAATCATCGTCAGTAAAACAACACAATAAAGAGAAAGCCATGAAAACTGCCTACATCGCTAAACAACGCCAGATTAGTTTTGTGAAATCCCATTTCTCCCGTCAACTTGAAGAAAAGCTGGGCCTGATGGAAGTCCAGGCTCCGATTCTTAGCCGCGTGGGTGATGGTACTCAGGACAATCTGTCTGGCTGCGAAAAAGCGGTGCAGGTTAAGGTGAAAACCTTGCCTGACGCGCAGTTTGAAGTGGTGCATTCGCTGGCCAAATGGAAAAGAAAAACACTCGGCCAGCACGACTTCAGCGCGGGCGAAGGGCTTTACACGCACATGAAAGCCCTTCGTCCCGATGAAGACCGTTTGACTCCAATTCACTCTGTGTATGTCGATCAGTGGGATTGGGAACGCGTAATGGGCGAAGGAGAACGTCATCTCGGTACGCTAAAGCAAACTGTAGAAAGCATCTGGGCTGCAATGAAAGCTACGGAAGCCGCGGTGAGCGAACAGTACGGTTTGACCGCTTTCCTGCCTGAGCAAATCCATTTTGTTCATAGTGAAGAGTTGCAGCAGCGTTTCCCGGACCTGGATGCGAAAGGCCGTGAGCGTGCAATTGCTAAAGAACTGGGCGCTGTTTTCCTGATTGGAATTGGCGGTAAGTTGGCTGACGGGAAACGTCATGATGTTCGTGCGCCGGATTACGATGACTGGTCAACGGCAAGTCAGGGTGACTTCAAAGGTTTGAACGGCGACATTATGGTTTGGAACCCTATTCTGGAAGATGCATTTGAGCTTTCTTCAATGGGGATCCGTGTTGACGCTGAGACGCTAAAACGCCAGTTGGCCGTGACCGGTGATGACGATCGTCTGCAACTTGAATGGCATCAGTCACTGCTAAAAGGCGAAATGCCGCAAACCATTGGCGGCGGTATCGGTCAGTCTCGTTTGGTTATGCTGATGCTGCAACAGCCGCACATTGGTCAGGTTCAGTGCGGCGTGTGGCCGGCTGAGCTTCACGCTAAAGTTGACTCATTGCTGTAAATGATTAACGCCGCCAGCGACGCAGCAGGCGGCTTCGCATCCCGGTATCAAAGCGCCAGATATGATCGAAAATGCGCATGATGCCGGGTTTGCCATGTGTCGACATCGCCACCGCGTGGAAACGATGTTGATGAATACGTTGTAGATCCTTCACCTTCGTCACGACGTCGTCAGGCAAACGCTGGGCGATAAAGTCGGAAATGACCACTGCATCAGCGTCAAACCATTCGCTACCCTGCATTTTCTCTGCAATCGCCCTGAAACAGCTGGCGAGATCAGTGCCGCCACGAAAACGCTGGCTTAGAAAACGGATCGCTTGCTCAATACCGTCCGTACCACACACTTCGTAGCGCACCACTTCGCTGGAAAACAGCATGATGAAACAGCGGCGGTTATCTGCCAGCGCAACGCGCATCAGTGCCAGGCAAAAAGCTTTGGCGCATTGTTCATTAAAGCCGCCCATTGACCCAGACGTATCGACGCAAACAATAAATGGCCCGCGTGGTTGTTCATCAAAATCCTGGTGAACCACGGGACGCTCGACGACTTTCTCGCGCCATGAATCGCCATGTAATCGGTAAGTCAGCAGTTGTTTTTCCACCAACCGACGGTAGAACTCGTATTCCAGTTCGGTGATACCCAGCGTGGCTAATTCAGGTGGCAGCAAACGCAAGATGTCATCGCTACGCTGCAGGCCATCAACTTGTTCAGGTACCGTGGCGGGCTCACGTACCAGCATGCGCCAGGTTTCAGTCGGCGCATCTTTCTTCGGGACTGATTTAGCCTCTTTGGAACGACCAAGTTGTTCTGCAAGTTTGAGTAATTCCGGCTGGCTTGCAAGAAACTCACCGTACTGGACGATGAGTTGATAATCACCGCGCTGAAGCGAACCGGCGCTCATATCCCAAAGCCGTCCCGCAGCATTATCGTTGTCGACCAGTACCGGCTCAAGCTGGCCGCTTAATGCCAGACGCTGTTGCACTTCAGCGAGCAACTGATCACGCTCTTCTTCGAGCAATTGTTGGTTAAGCGAAGTGGTCTGCACCACCAGACTCAAACGCCAGCGTTGTAAAAAAAGCGTTTGTTGCGCTGGCGTCAGGCGAGGCATTTCCGCCACCAGCGTTTGTGCTTGCCCGTAAAAAGGGGAATCGACACTTTTCAGCAGAAGTAAAATTTCGGGAAGTTTTGCGGATAACTGACTGGTTGTGAGTAACTGGCTTTCCTGAAAGCACAATACTTCGCGAGCCAATTCTTGCGGCACGTTTGTGTCATGTAAGCGCGCCTTCAGTAACTCTCTCCAGCGCGGTATGTCTTTGGCCACCGCGTTTTTCAGGCGCGGGAATTTCTCAAAAAAGACGGCAAACTGCGGCGCCGCCAGCAGCGTGATAATAATCCCTTCTATTAATTCACCCTCGCCAATCGCGAGGATGAGATCGAGCGTCTCAACGCTGAGCATTAGTGCCGAGCCTGTTTAATTTGTTCTGCAACATCTTGCAGACTGGCTTCAATCTTTCCTAGCCAATCGTTGTGTATAAAGAGACATTTTTGCTGATCGTTAAAACGTTCATGTTGCTGGTGGAGGATAGCTTCCAGATCATCGAATTGCTGTTTGATCTCCTCTGGTATCCCTTGTTGCTGTTTACCCGGCATCACCAATCGCGTGCCTTGCAGGCTGACATCGCGCAGAACCAGATGTTGGCTGGAGTCGACTTCCATATTCAGTACCTGTGCAAAACCGATACCGTTGAGCTTGCCGCGCAGTTCTCCTCCCTTTACGAGCCATTGTGCGCAAGCTTCGCGGGTAATAGACACGTGGATAACTTCGATATCGTGCAGCTTCAGCGGCTGCTGAAGCAGTAATGTCAGCGTTTCACCGACGAGCTCGTCAGGCAATTTGTACTGTGGGCGACGGGTAAACATCCCACCCTGTTTGGTCACGGTGATAGCTTCACGGTCGCTATGCTGTTGTTGCAACTGAATACGGCGCTGCACGATGGCACCCAATTTTCCAAGCATTGCATGCTGTTGCCATGCGTGTCCGGTCATCAATATTTCAATCTGTTGTTGCATCAGATTCATCGCGGCAGAGTCATGCCACAGGCAATCTTTAAGCAGGATCAAATCAATCGGAGCGACGGCGTTTCGGCCACAAAAGAAGGCACTGGCTTGCAGCAGGCGAATGGCTTTCTTCCAGCGTCGGTCCGAAACATAAGGTGCACCCGCAGCGTTTTCGAGTTGCTGACGTAAGGTGAATATCAGTTCAAAGACGTTATCAGGCAGCAAAACGGTGCCAATTTCCTGCTGCCATTTGAAATACTCGTCGTCTGTGATTTGCAGGTTTTCTGGTACAGGATTGCCATTTTCATCATGTTGACTGGTGAGCATCGAGCGGAAATTACCTTTATCCTGCACTTTGTCGAGCCACAGGCGAATCAGCATACGGTCATACAAAGCTTCCAGGCTGCTGTCTGCTTCCGGCAGTTCGTTGGAGGCGGCCACCAGCAAACGCATTGGGATTTTTTCTTCACTCGCACCATTGCGAAAACGACGTTCGTTTATGGCGGTTAGCAAAGTATTCAGAATGGCAGGGCCCGCTTTCCAGATTTCATCAAGAAAGACGATTTCAGCTTCTGGCAGATAACCCGCCGTCAGACGCTCGTAACGGCCTTCATCTTTTAAAGCCTGAATGGATAATGGCCCAAATACTTCTTCAGGCGTGGAGAAGCGTGTCATCAGATATTCGAAGGCGCGCGCATGCTGGAAGGCAAACTTCAAACGGCGCGCAATCAAACTCTTGGCGATCCCTGGAGGGCCAAGTAAGAAAACACTTTCACCACTCAGTGCTGCCAACAGGCAGAGGCGCACCGCGTGGCTTCGTTCAAACAATCCTTTTTCCAGAGCCTGGCTAAGTCGTGAAATTCTTTCAGCCAATAAATGTGATTGAGCCATAATTAGCGTTGCATCCTTACGCGGTTATCACTAAGCGAAAAAGCGAGTATATCGTTCATCTGTATTATCGTTAATGGATTGGTGAGCGGCTCTTTTTTCCCTGACATAAGCTAAGCCTGTTGTATTTAGGGGTACGATTTACTTCATTATCGTGCATACTGTGCGCCTTTTTGTGGGCCAAGGGATTAAGCACACGCTTTCGGGATTCCAACAAAAGATTAGTCTATGAGCGCTGATAATAAACAATCATTGCCTGCAATAACGCTGGCTGCAATTGGGGTAGTGTACGGCGATATCGGTACTAGCCCGCTTTATACCCTTCGTGAATGTCTGTCTGGCCAATTTGGATTTGGTGTTGAACGTGACGCCGTATTTGGCTTTTTATCTTTGATTTTCTGGCTTTTGATTTTAGTCGTTTCTGTAAAATACCTGTCTTTTGTTATGCGTGCTGATAACGCCGGTGAAGGGGGTATTTTGACGTTAATGTCATTGGCTGGGCGTAATACGTCGGCAAAAATGACATCGGTGCTGGTGATCATGGGATTGATCGGCGGCAGCTTCTTCTATGGCGAGGTGGTCATCACGCCGGCGATATCGGTGATGTCGGCCATCGAAGGGCTTGAGATTGCCGCACCGTCTCTCGACCCTTACATCGTTCCTCTCTCTATCATCGTACTGACGTTGCTGTTTATGATTCAGAAACACGGCACGGGGATGGTGGGTAAGCTGTTTGCACCGGTTATGCTGCTATGGTTCCTGGTGCTGGCGGTGTTAGGAGCGCGCAGTATTATCGCTAACCCTGAAGTGCTGCAGGCGCTGAATCCGGCGTGGGCTGTGCATTTCTTCCTCGAATATAAATCCGTTTCGTTCTTTGCACTTGGTGCGGTTGTGCTTTCTATTACGGGTGTTGAAGCGTTGTACGCGGATATGGGGCACTTCGGTAAGTTCCCGATTCGTATTGCATGGTTCTCAGTCGTTCTGCCTTCACTGGTGCTGAATTACTTCGGCCAGGGAGCGTTATTACTGAAAACGCCTGAAGCCATCAAGAACCCATTCTTCTTGCTGGCACCTGACTGGGCGTTAATCCCGCTGATGATTCTGGCAACGCTTGCGACAGTTATCGCTTCTCAGGCCGTTATCTCTGGTGTGTTCTCCTTGACTCGCCAGGCCGTACGTCTGGGATATTTGTCGCCGATGCGTATCATCCACACCTCGGAAATGGAGTCCGGGCAGATATACGTTCCAGCAATTAACTGGATACTTTATATATCCGTGGTGATTGTCATTGTTAGCTTTGAACATTCCAGCAATCTGGCTGCGGCGTACGGAATTGCGGTGACTGGCACCATGGTTCTGACCTCAATCCTCTCTTGCACTGTGGCGCGTAAAAACTGGCACTGGAATAAAATTGCGGTGTTGCTGATGGGGATTTGCTTCCTGTTAATCGACATTCCGCTGTTCTCAGCAAACGCTGTAAAAGTCTTTTCGGGTGGTTGGTTACCGCTCTGTCTGGCGTTGGTCATGTTCATTATCATGACGACCTGGAAAAGCGAGCGTTTCCGTCTGCTGCGTCGTATGCATGAACATGGAAATTCACTGGAAGCGATGATTGCTTCATTGGAAAAATCGCCGCCAGTTCGTGTTCCGGGTACTGCTGTTTATATGTCCCGCGCGCTGAACGTGATTCCTTTTGCGATGCTGCACAACCTCAAGCACAACAAAGTGCTACATGAGCGAGTGGTATTGCTGACGCTGCGAACCGAAGATGCGCCGTACGTTCATAATGTGAAGCGTGTTTCTATCGAGCAGTTGTCGCCAACCTTCTGGCGAGTGGTCGCAAGCTACGGTTGGCGTGAAACGCCAAATGTGGAAGAGGTGTTCCACCGTTGCGGTTTGGAAGGGCTGAGCTGCCGAATGATGGAGACATCGTTCTTTATGTCGCATGAGTCGCTGATTATCGGCAAACGTCCGTGGTATCTGCGTTTGCGCGGCAAGCTGTTCCTCGCACTGCAACGCAACGCCCTGCGAGCGCCTGACCAATTCGAAATCCCGCCAAACCGGGTTATCGAACTAGGGACTCAGGTCGAGATTTAACGCTAACGCCTCTTCAATCGAAGGGGCGTTTTTTTTATCTCGGGATACTCAGGGTGACTTCTGGGTTTGGCGTCCCTCCAGGAATGTAATCCCGAGACTTCCCCCTAATCACGACCCTCCGCGGTTCATATCGTGAATGTTCGCGCTCTCATTTTTCCTTGTTTGTCATGCGTGCGCGAAACGTTTCGATAGCGATCACATTTTCATAACTTCATGGTTGTTTAATCACCTCTTCATTTCCTACACTTCTTATCAGCGAAACGTTTCGCTAGTGGAGTAAGAAAATGAAGAAAGGCACTGTTCTCAACGCTGATATCTCGTCTGTTATTTCCCGTCTTGGCCACACCGACACGCTGGTGATTGCCGATGCCGGGTTGCCCATTCCACGCAATACACCGCGTATTGATTTGGCTCTGACTCACGGCGTACCGAGTTTTATGCAGGTCGTTGAAGTCGTAACGCAAGAGATGCAGGTTGAAGCAGCGATCCTTGCTCAGGAAATCCAACAACATAATCCAGAGCTCCACGAAACGTTGCTCAAACAGATCGAGCAACTGCAACAACACCAGGGAAACACCATTTCTATTCGTTACATCAGTCATGAGCAGTTCAAGCAACATACCGCCGATGCTCATGCGGTTATTCGCAGCGGGGAGTGTTCCCCGTATGCGAATATCATTCTCTGTGCTGGCGTAACGTTCTGAGGCCGGCATGGAACCCTTACTGCAATTAAAAGGGATCGATAAATCGTTCCCTGGCGTTAAAGCCCTTTCTGGCGCAGCGTTGAACGTCTACCCTGGTCGCGTAATGGCACTTGTGGGAGAGAACGGCGCTGGCAAATCCACCATGATGAAAGTCCTGACCGGTATCTATCAACGCGATGCCGGCTCGCTGTTATGGCTGGGGAAAGAAACGACTTTTAATGGTCCAAAATCCTCACAGGAAGCGGGCATCGGCATTATTCACCAGGAGCTCAATCTGATTCCGCAGCTCAGCATTGCGGAAAACATTTTCCTGGGGCGCGAATTTGTCAGCCGTTTCGGCAAAATCGACTGGAAGAAAATGTACGCCGAGGCGGACAAACTGCTGGCGAAGCTTAATCTGCGCTTCAACAGCCAGCGCCTGGTCGGTGAGTTGTCGATTGGCGATCAGCAAATGGTTGAAATCGCCAAGGTGCTGAGCTTTGAATCAAAAGTCATCGTGATGGATGAACCGACCGATGCGCTGACCGATACCGAAACCGACTCCCTGTTCCGCGTAATTCGCGAGCTAAAAGCGCAGGGGCGCGGCATTGTTTATATCTCTCACCGTATGAAAGAGATTTTCGAGATTTGCGATGATGTGACCGTCTTTCGCGACGGGCAGTTTATTGCCGAACGCGAAGTGGCGACGCTGACCGAAGATACACTTATTGAGATGATGGTCGGACGCAAACTGGAAGATCAATATCCTCGTCTTGATAAACAACCGGGCGAAATCCTGTTGCGGGTCGATAACCTTTCTGGCCCAGGCGTTCATGACGTGAGTTTCACGCTACGCAAAGGTGAAATTCTTGGCGTTGCCGGGTTGATGGGCGCGGGTCGCACCGAATTAATGAAAGTGCTCTATGGTGCGCTACCGCGTACCGGTGGCTATGTGGCGCTTGATGGTCGAGAAGTGGTGACGCGTTCACCACAAGATGGTCTGGCAAACGGCATTGTTTATATCTCTGAAGACCGTAAGCGTGACGGGTTGGTACTCGGCATGTCGGTTAAAGAAAATATGTCGCTGACCGCGCTACGCTATTTCAGTCACAACGTCGGCAGCCTGAGACACAAAGATGAGCAGCAGGCAGTGCAAGACTTTATCCGTCTGTTCAATGTCAAAACGCCATCTATGGAACAACCCATCGGCCTGCTTTCTGGCGGTAATCAGCAAAAAGTCGCGATTGCCCGTGGTCTGATGACGCGCCCTAAAGTGCTGATTCTTGATGAGCCTACGCGCGGCGTTGATGTCGGGGCGAAAAAAGAAATCTATCAGTTAATCAATCAGTTCAAAGCCGATGGGTTAAGCATCATTCTTGTGTCGTCTGAAATGCCAGAAGTTCTGGGTATGAGTGACCGAATTATGGTGATGCATGAGGGGCATCTCGGCGGGGAGTTTACCCGTGAAGAAGCCACTCAAGAGATATTAATGGCGGCGGCCGTCGGCAAGCTAAATCGTGTGAATCAGGAGTCTGTAAAATGAGTACCCAGTCTATTCCTACCCGTCGCTGGTTCACAAAAGCGTGGCTGCTTGATCAAAAATCGCTGATCGCTCTGTTAGTGCTGATTGCGATTGTCTCGAGCCTTAGCCCGAACTTTTTCACCGTAAATAACCTGTTCAACATCCTGCAGCAAACTTCCGTGAACGCCATTATGGCGGTGGGGATGACCCTGGTCATTTTGACTTCCGGGATCGACCTGTCCGTCGGTTCATTACTGGCGCTAACCGGAGCGGTTGCCGCTTCGATTGTGGGTTTAGAAGTCAATGCGCTGGTGGCTGTTGCGGGTGCGCTGGCGCTAGGTGCTGCAATCGGGGCTGTGACAGGGGTGATTGTGGCAAAAGGGCGAGTGCAGGCGTTTATTGCAACGCTGGTCATGATGCTTTTACTGCGCGGTGTCACCATGGTTTACACCAATGGTAGCCCGGTAAACACCGGATTTTCTGATAATGCCGATCTCTTTGGCTGGTTTGGTATTGGCCGTCCGTTGGGGATCCCTACACCCGTGTGGATTATGGGTGTTGTGTTCCTGGCTGCGTGGTACATGCTGCATCACACGCGCCTGGGCCGTTATATCTATGCGCTGGGTGGTAACGAAGCGGCGACGCGTTTGTCTGGCATCAGCGTAAACAAAGTCAAAATTATCGTTTATTCACTGTGTGGTCTGCTGGCCTCTCTGGCTGGGATCATCGAAGTGGCGCGTCTTTCTTCCGCACAACCGACGGCGGGTACGGGCTATGAGCTGGACGCTATCGCGGCGGTAGTTCTGGGCGGTACAAGCCTTGCGGGCGGTAAAGGGCGTATTGTCGGGACGCTGATCGGTGCACTGATCCTCGGCTTCCTGAACAATGGACTGAATTTATTAGGTGTTTCTTCTTATTACCAGATGATCGTCAAAGCAGTGGTTATTTTACTGGCGGTGCTGGTGGACAACAAAAAGCAGTAACAATCATAACCCTACAGGACATCTGAATATGAATATGAAAAAGCTGGCTACCCTGGTTTCCGCTGTTGCACTGAGCGCCACCGTGAGCGCAAACGCGATGGCTAAAGACACCATCGCGCTGGTTGTATCGACTCTGAATAACCCGTTCTTCGTTTCACTGAAAGACGGCGCGCAAAAAGAAGCGGACAAACTGGGATACAACCTGATCGTGCTGGATTCGCAAAACAACCCTGCGAAAGAGCTGGCCAACGTGCAGGACCTGACCGTTCGCGGCACCAAATTGATGCTTATCAACCCAACCGACTCTGATGCAGTTGGTAATGCAGTGAAAATGGCTAATCAGGCTAAAATCCCTGTGATTACGCTCGACCGTATGGCAAATCAGGGCTCCGTGGTCAGTCACATCGCTTCTGATAACGTCGCTGGCGGGAAAATGGCGGGTGACTTCATTGCCAAGAAACTCGGTGACGGCGCGAAAGTTATCGAGCTGCAAGGTATTGCAGGGGCATCAGCTGCGCGTGAACGTGGCGAAGGCTTCAAACAAGCGACAGCAGCGCATAAATTTACTGTTCTGGCGAGCCAGCCTGCTGACTTCGACCGTACTAAAGGCCTGAACGTTATGCAAAACCTGCTGACTGCGCATCCTGATGTGCAGGCGGTATTTGCTCAGAACGATGAAATGGCGCTGGGCGCACTGCGTGCGCTGCAAACTGCCGGTAAATCCGATGTTCTGGTTGTTGGCTTCGATGGCACCGCTGATGGCGTGAAAGCAGTAGAAGGCGGCAAACTGGGTGCAACTGTTGCACAGATGGCTGACCAGATTGGTGTTATCGGTGTAGAAACCGCAGATAAAGTATTGAAAGGCGAGAAAGTCGACTCCAAGATCCCAGTTGACCTGAAGCTGGTTACTAAATAAGACGACATTAAGAAAAGCAGGGCATCGCGCCACCCACTAATCTGGGTGGCGCACTTAACTGGACTGATAAAAATGAAAACTAAAGGCAATCTCGTCGTCCTGGGCAGCATTAATGCTGACCATATCCTTAACCTCGAACATTTTCCTACGCCGGGTGAAACCGTCACTGGGCAAGAGTATCAGGTGGCGTTCGGTGGAAAGGGGGCGAATCAGGCTGTTGCAGCTGGGCGCAGCGGCGCAGATATTGCTTTTATTGCCTGTGTTGGCGATGACGACACCGGTAGCCGCGTTTGCAAACAGCTGGCAAGTGACAAAATCGATACATCCCCGATTAGCACTATTAAAGGTGCTTCAACCGGCGTGGCGCTTATTTTCGTGAATGGTGCTGGGGAAAACGTTATTGGTATCCACGCTGGAGCGAACGGGGCATTAACCCCCGCGCTGGTGGCGGAACAGAATCAGAAAATCGCTGAAGCTTCAGTGCTTTTAATGCAGCTTGAGTCTCCGCTGGAAAGCGTGCTGGCCGCGGCTAAAATTGCCCATCAAAATCAAACCAAAGTTGTGCTCAATCCTGCACCTGCCTGCGAGCTATCAGATGAGCTGCTCGGGCTGGTGGATATGATCACACCAAACGAAACCGAGGCTGAAAAGCTCACTGGTGTTCGTATCGAAAATGACGATGACGCGGCGGTTGCTGCTCAGGCATTGCACGCGAAAGGCATCGAAACCGTCATTATTACGTTGGGCAGCCGTGGCGTTTGGTTGAGTGAAAATGGCAAAGGGCAGCGAGTGCCCGGCTTTAAGGTTAAAGCAGTGGATACCATTGCCGCAGGCGATACCTTTAATGGTGCGCTAGTCACCGCATTGCTGGAAGAGAAGCCGATGGCAGATGCGATTCGTTTTGCTCATGCGGCCGCCGCTATTGCTGTGACGCGCAAAGGTGCACAACCTTCCGTGCCGTGGCGTCATGAAATCGACGATTTTTTGCAGCAGCAAGGATAATCATGCCCACCATGAAAGACGTCGCGAAATTGGCGGGAGTTTCGACTTCAACGGTTTCGCACGTTATCAATAATGATCGTTTCGTGAGTGATGCTATTCGCGCTAAGGTCGATGTCGCCATCAAAACTCTTAACTATGCGCCTTCTGCGCTGGCGCGCAGTCTCAAGCTCAATCAAACGCACACTATTGGGATGTTAATCACCGCCAGTAGCAACCCGTTTTATTCAGAGCTGGTGCGTGGTGTTGAACGGAGTTGCTTTGAGCGCGGTTACAGCCTGGTATTGTGTAACACCGAGGGTGATGAGCAGCGCATGAATCGCAATCTGGAGACACTGCTGCAAAAACGTGTCGACGGTTTGTTGCTGTTGTGCACAGAAACACACCTTCCTTCGGCAGATATCATGAGCCGTTATCCTTCTATTCCTACCGTGATGATGGACTGGTCGCCGTTTGAAGGTGAAAGCGATGTTATTCAGGACAACTCTTTATTAGGCGGCGAACGGGCAACGCAGCATCTTATTGATAATGGCTATACCCGCATCGCCTGCATTACGGGGCCGCAGGATAAAACGCCTGCGCGGTTGCGGCTCGAAGGTTACAGAAATGCAATGAATCGCGCAGGGCTTGCGATCCATGAAGGCTACGAAATCATCGGTGATTTTGAGTTCGAGGGTGGTTTCACGGCCATGAATTCGCTTCTTGCGCTGGAACAACCACCGCATGCGGTATTCACGGGCAACGATGCGATGGCTGTAGGCGCTTATCAGGCGTTGTATCAGGCCGGTTTGAAGGTTCC
The DNA here is from genome assembly GCF_014189855.1 of Buttiauxella sp. A111. Taxonomy (GTDB): domain Bacteria; phylum Pseudomonadota; class Gammaproteobacteria; order Enterobacterales; family Enterobacteriaceae; genus Buttiauxella; species Buttiauxella selenatireducens. The sequence continues at coordinate 2,677 of NZ_BJFN01000005.1, read as the reverse complement.
GCAGGATATGGCGGTTGTCGGCTATGACGATATAGAGCTTGCGCGTTATATGACGCCGCCGCTCACGACTATTCATCAACCCAAAGATGAGTTGGGTGAGTTGGCCGTGGATGTTCTGATACATCGCATGGCGCAACCCACTCTGGAACAACAGCGTCTGTTCCTGACACCAGAACTGGTAGAGCGCGGTTCAGTCTAGCGTTTAATCATGTGGCGCCCATCTTTCGGGCGTAACAACAGGAACACCAGAGCTGAAACTAACGTCACTGCGCCCATAGTCAGGAAGGTGTAGTGGAACTGCTCGACAGTGTTAATACTTTCTATACCTTCATACAGCCTGAGCACCGCTGCACTCACTGCTACCCCAAGACTAATTGCCAATTGCTGCGTTACGGCCAGAACGCTGTTGCCGCTACTGGCGTTTTCATCGGTGAGATCGGCAAGCGTTATGGTATTCATGGCGGTGAATTGCGTCGACATCGCCATCCCCAGAATAAACAGTGGCAATATCAGCAACCACACTTCCATTCCCGGCGATTGCAATGAGAATTGGCCAATCAGTAAACCAATAACCAGAGTCACCCCAACCAACGTTTTTCTGTAACCCAGACGACGTAATACCTGTGTCACGGTCGATTTCGCCAGTAGTGAGCCCATTGCTGTGGGTGCCATCATGCATCCGGCGATTAACGCCGAATAGCCAAAACCGACTTGTAGCATTAAAGGCATAAGGAAGGGGACGCAGCCAGTTCCCAGGCGTGAGGCAAGATTCCCAACGATACCGATAGAGAAGGTTCTGGTGCGGAACATCGGGAGGGCGATAAGTGGCGTTGGGTGGCGACGTGCGTGCCAGATATAGAATGTTAATAGAAGCAGCCCGCTGATGATAATCAGGATACCTATATAGCTGGCAACAATGCGCTCGCCGAATAATTCCATTCCACTCGAAATACACACCAGGCTTAAACCAAACAACAGAAAGCCAGTCATATCGAACCCGCGACGTGGTGTCGTAAAATTCGGCATGTACTTACGCGCGTAGATTAGCCCGAGAATACCGATAGGTATGTTAATGAGGAAAATCCAGTGCCAGCTTGCCCACGTAACTAAAACACCACCAAGAAGTGGGCCTAAGATGGGGCCGACCAGGCCAGGCATGGTCACGAAATTCAAAACCGGGAGTAATTCACTGCGTGGATAGGCACGTAATAACGCTAAACGTGCGACCGGCATCATCATTGCCCCGCCAATTCCCTGTATCACACGGAAGACAACTAACTCACCGAGCGAACTGGACATCGCGCAGGCGAACGATCCGAGAGTAAAGAGTGATACCGCGACCATAAATACGCGTCGAGTGCCAAAGCGATCGGCAAGCCAGCCGCTGACGGGGATCAGCATCGCAACAGTAAGGGTGTAACTGATTATCGCGGATTGCATTGCGAGCGGCGAACGGCCCAGGCTATGGGCAATTGCGGGTAATGCGGTGTTTAGAATCGTGGCATCCAGCGCCTGCATAAAGAAAGCCATCGCCGCAATCCACGGTAACCCGGCCATACTGCGAGCTGTTTTAGTCATTTTTGTCCTGATGTTTTAAGGCACGCAGGAGAACGTGAGACTTTACCCGTGTTCGAAGGGTTCTTTTAATAGTGTCTGACCAGCGACTAACGCGGCCTGGCTATCACCCAAGGTAATGGCATCAACAATTGCCTGGTGCAAATCGAGCTTGATAACTTCTTTGTCGGTTATAGCAGTAAAGTAATTGTAATAAATAGAACGGAATAAGTTAGCGAAAGAACCAAGGAAAGGATTACCACTCATTGCATAGATTTGTTCGTGGTAGGCCATATCAACTTCTATCCAGCGTTGGCGGTCAAATGAGACTTTCAATTTAACCATCTCTGCCATCATCTCGTTGAGAGTAGCTTTCTGCTCACGCGTACCATTTACCGCGGCTAATGCGCAGGCTTGTGGTTCCAGGCTATTACGCATAATAAGGAAGTAATCCACCACATCGTTAAAGTTCTCTTCTGTCATCCACCAGGTGAGCAATTCCTTATCAAGGAAGTTCCAGTGGGCGCGGGGCATTACGCGGGTACCGATGCGAGGGCGAGGTAAAACCATACCTTTTGCTGTTAATGTCTTTACTGCTTCCCTTACCGCCGTGCGGCTTACGCCGAAGAGTTCACCTAACTCTATTTCACCAGGCAAGATGCTACCCGCCTCGTACTCACCTTTGAGAATGCGTTGAGCGAGTTTTTCCGCAAGGACATAGGAAAGATTCTTTTGAGCTGCGAGTTGTTGGGCAGAGAGAGACATAAAAGCAATTCCTTTAGCGTTGTTTCTATTATGAGTATGCCACCATGTCTCCTTTTCTGATGCTTAAAACAGCAATAATCCCGTATTACAGACCTTTTACAGTGCTTTTGGCGAAAAAAAAGACGCTTGGTAATCTTTTTGCAATAAACACTTGTCAGCTTCCAGAAAATCCCTATACTGCGCCTCCACTGACACGGCACAACGGCTTACAAACCGGCCCGTCAGTCAGACGAAAAGCGAAAATAAACGCTTGACTCTGAAAGAGGAAAGCGTAATATACGCCACCTCGAGTTAGCAAGCGAAAGCGCGTAACTCACTGCTCTTTAACAATTTATCAGACAATCTGTGTGGGCACTCG
>NZ_BJFN01000004.1 GCF_014189855.1 Buttiauxella sp. A111 | reverse complement strand
AGTCGTAACGTGAAACGAGATCAAGAGCCTGCCCGATATGCATAAAAAAATCCGGAAACGAAGAACATTTCCGGATTCTTACACAGCTACTGGATCGATCAACTGATCCTTAACTGATCGGCATTAGCCACAAAGGCTGGTTTTTTTATGCCTGAAGAGTTATCAGGATTCAGGAGGGACTGACATCTCTCTGTATTTCGCCAGTATCGGGTTGTTAATATCTTTCGGATTCTGTAGATCCCACAAGCCGCGGTTAATACCATCATTAACCAGATAAATAACCCCTGTTTCTATCGCAGACATCAGACACATCATGACAGGTTCATTGGTGGTGTAGCCAATTTCACCTTCCAGCAGCCGTTGGTAATCAACGAAACGGAATACCCCAGCCTGGACTTCATAAGACAAGATAGTTTTACTGGTGTTGACCGAAGACAACACTTCACCGGTGCTCACATTGACCACACGCAAGTTCACTGCAATCTGATCAAGCTGGTATTGGGTTTCACCACCGATACCAAAATACCGTGCACCCACACCACCTGATTTCACATTACTTTCATAACCAATAATGGACCCTTCAACCATGACGTTTGCTGCTATCAGCGAATCTAACGGTCTACGGTTGTTTTCAGCAACGGTGCCATTTTCCTGGGCTGCACGAATGATCTTGCGTTCGTTCAACAGGTTTTGCAAACCCTGACGTTCCAATGGAACAAACCAGCGTGAGTCTTTTAATGCCGTGACCAACATAGAAGTCGCACTCTGTGGCACAGCGGTTGAGAAGTTACTTGCTGGATAAGGTTTAAATTGCCCCGTTTCATCCTGAATATTATAAACCGAGACAAAAAGCTTACCTTTAGATTCCGGCAAATGGGTTAAATCACGATAACTTTGCGCGCGAGGCAAAAGTGTAGGTTTCGCAGCTTCTTTAGGTGGTGCTGTTAAACAACCACTTAATAAACACACTGCTACGATGAGAAGTAAACGCTGCATGATGTTTATCCTTAAATACTTTTTGATTATTTAATTCCCACTAGAAGTCAGTGGAATTATTTTGTAAGCCTGCAACCTGTATAGTCGATACTTTTCCTGTTTTGCGGTCGGTTACATTTAACTGCAACTGCCCGTCAGTGTTAGCAATATCGACGATGAAATCATTCGTGACCATGCGACCGGGTTTGCCGGTATTAATGTTGCTAAGCAACCCGCCAAGAAGCTGAGACTGAATAGCCTGAGTAAAGTTATCCAGAGCGGAAGGGGTTTCAATGCCAAAGTTGTCATCAAAACTGGGGTCTTTATACGAGTTCTGTGCCTGTGCCGAGTTAAGTAAAAAAGAGCCGTTATTAGGGTTTCCACCGAAATTTGGGTTGGTAAACTGGAACGTCATATTTCCGCCCCACGCCAGGGGCGAAATTAGCAGTAAAGACAAAACTGCATGAGTAACACGCATGACAGCCTCCTAAAATTCATCGCTAGTTAAATCGCCAGTACTTAACAATGTTTTGTCAATTTGCCGGCGATTAATCGCTTCTTCGGTTTGAATCAGTGCGACATTGACGTTGCGGTCAAAATCACGTTTTGAGGGGAATAAAAAGGCCTGATAAATCACATCCTGATCGACGGTAATGGTTATCCAGCTTCCCCAACGTGCACTGGGTCGCTCATTTATCGTTAAATTTCCAGTAAAACTGCTTTCCCACTTATCACTAAACTCACGATAGAAGTCGTGTCCCACGGACGAAACGGTGTGATCCGTTAATAATCCGGGGACTTCTACTTCGACGGCGCGAGCGCCCCCGGAGGCGCAAATGAGTACTGACGCCAGCAGTAAAGCAGTTTTTAATTTCATCGCTTTATCGCCTGAGGTTATCGTTTGCCCATGAAACCGCCTGAGTGCGGTTCTTTACGGATATTTTTTTGAACAAATTATAGAGATGTGTTTTTACCGTGTTTTCACTTATAAATAGCGACTGAGCAATTTCGATATTCGACGCCCCAATGCGCAATTTATTAAGTATTTCCTTTTCACGGTGAGTCAAAAGAGAAGACTCGACGTTATTGAAACGATAATTTCCTGAGTGATTAATCAGATAGCTGGCTAATTTTTGCGAGAAGTAGCATTCGCCAGCCATAACGCCGCGAATTCCTTCCACCACACGTGGCTCTTCCTCAGACATGTAAAACACGCCATTAATATGTGGCCAGTTTTCGATATCACGGAATTGATACTCTTCAGGAGTGTTTAATAACAACAACTTAATACTGTTATGTTTACGACTCAAGTTATCTTGCCAATAGTTAATCAGCTTTTTATCGGCTTCAACCATATCAAAAAGCACTACAACATTACCCACGACATCTTCCAGAGAGCGTTGAATATTATGCAGTTTCCCATTGATAGAGAGTGAAGACTTTAGATGCTGTAATAACGCAGTTGCTTGTAGCGAGGGTTTAGTGATCAACAATAAAGTTTGAGCATTTAACGCCTGGCTATTCATAGTATGGACTTCATTAAACATGATGAAACCCCATCCGAGTTTGCGCATCAATCAGCTGAATTAACAGAAAATTAATTCACCAGAGGTACTGATAGATGCTGCACTGCTGTGTTTGAATTAATGTTACACAGTCAAATGACGCTAAATTACGTCCTGACTTATTGTGTTAAACAAAATGTTACTGCTGATTTCAATCTAGCGGTTACTAATCTTAAAGCAAGTGTTAAAGATGATACAAAATGTAACATTAGATATTAAAGTGTTTCCTTGAGGCGTTTTTTCTATTTAGTTTTAATACTAAAGTTGTACAGGATTAATAATTTGCATAATTTTAAAACTCATACAAATGATTTTATATCATTGTTTTTAATGGATTAATTGTTGAGTGTTTTTGGTGATTTGAAACTTAACATATGTAAAATGATGCCGTTACATTCTCAATTGTGGCACCTCTTAAGAAAACTCACCTTCGTGACAGTATCGTACTAAAAATTGCCAAATACGTATCGAGGATACCCAGCCAAACGGCAAGATTAGGGGTGATTTTCGATTGGGTTTTAAAAGGTTGCAGGCTAATTAATATTATCCATTCTAAACCCTTTGTTGTATTTGGTTTTTTTTATACCTCTCATACTTTGTAATGAGTGGAAATATAAAAATACAACGTGCGGGTGAGATATTTTAAATGTTTCGCCAGACATACTCAGTTCCGTAACGCAGAAATAACTTTTCACCGTTAGCGTTAACAAAAGTTAGGTGTGTGAATTTTCAGATGTAATTAGCAGAGGTATTCCGGCCCAGGGTGACAACATGAAGAACAGATCGTTATTTGTGATGTTAGCATTGTTGGGTGCGCCTGGTTATGTTATTGCGAGTAATCCTGATCTTGCACGCTCAGAATATAACTTTGCGATGAATGAATTAAGTAGAACATCGCTAAATCAGGCAGCAATCGTTGGTCAACAAGGTATTAATAATAATGCCACGGTTGATCAAAATGGAACCAGACAGTTAGCGGTTGTGAATCAGGCAGGTTCTGGTAACCGGGCTAACGTCGAACAATCAGGGAGTTACAATTTTGCTTATGTTTCGCAATCAGGCTACGGCAATGATGCAGATATAAAGCAAGACTCGTTTGGTAATGCAGCGCTTATTATCCAGCAAGGTTCTGCTAATAGGGCAAGCATTATTCAACAAGGCACGCAAAAATCAGCAGTTGTAGTACAGAAACAGTCTCAAATGGCCGTACGTGTTATCCAAAGATAATACATGACCACTTGAACTAATATTCTCAATACAATGGGGGTTTCACCATGAACTTTTTCAAAATCGCAGCAATCGCAGCAGTGGTGGTTTCAAGTAGTGCAATGGCATCCGATCTCCAATTTGGCTGGCCTGGTAATGGTGGCGGACACGGTGGTAATAGTGATCCACAATCAACTTTGAAAGTGTTCCAACACGGTGCAAACAACTCTGCAACGGCTCTACAAGCAGATGCCAGAAAATCAACTACTGATATTAAACAATATGGTAGTGGTAACTTTGCTGATGTAGGCCAGGGCGCTGATGATGCAACCATCACACTGGTACAAAAAGGCCACGCTAACAGCGCGACTCTTGACCAATGGGAAGCTAAAGGTTCAACCATTGATGTTAGCCAATACGGCTACAAAAACAATGCCACTGTTAACCAAACAGCCGCTGCGTCCTCTGTTGATTTAACTCAAATTGGTTATAACAACCAAGCGAATCTTCAGCAGCATTAATCAAGATTCTGCACTATATAAGAAACAGGGCTTATGCCCTGTTTTTCTTTTTTAATCGGGAGGGGGAAATATGCATACCTTACTTTTGCTCGCAGCTCTCGGTAACCAACTCACCATTGATACCCAGCAGCAGGGTAATACCTACACCATCGTGCCGGTGGCAACACTGAGCCAGGATTGCCAATGCAGAGTCAAACTCACCGCATTGAGTTCCGGATCTTCCGGGCAAACTAACAGCAGCCAGAGCAATAACGTTTTTATTAAGGGCAATGAACCTACCAAGTTATCGCATATGAGCCTGACGCTCACGCCGGGTGACCACGTGACGATCAGTGTGAGTGTGACTGACGGGAAAGATATTCATTTGGAAAAACAGTGGAGCTCGCCGGACAGTGTGTAATGATGTATTTGATTGATTTTACAGTATTTTAAATTTCATTACACTCCAGCGCGTTTTTTGCCGATAACCTTAATACCCATTCTGTTGTTGAGGAATATTTATCGTGAAAACATTAAGCTTAAAACGTCCAATTATTTCGCTCATGTTAGTTCTCTTTTTCCCTCTGGTTAATGCACAAGCCAGCGATGGTGTTATCCATTTTCGTGGCGCAATCGTTGAGTCTCCCTGTAACTTTGCTCAACAACAACAATCGACTGAATTGACCTGTTCAGAAAACGGAAAGAGGGTAATGAGAACGGTTGCCTTCAATAAATTGAATAACTACACACCAAAAAGTGACGTTCCGCTTTCCACCAAAATTCATTACCTTAATGAGCAACGCAATTTGGCCGTGCTGGAAGTCACTTATCGCTAGAACTTTTTGCCTGAGGATATCAGGCCAATACAATGATTCCGTTGGTGGACGTTCTTGCGCTAACGGAATCGTTGTATGAATATTTCTTTCACGCCCTTTTTTGTTACTATTCCCCGCCGTCAGTGGACCTGCACGCGTAAAAAATAGGCGGGTTAACAAAAACCTCGTTAAATTAAGACTTTTTTTATAGTCGGGATGAATCCGAAAAGATATATCTGACGCGGCGTCGTGAATCAATAATGGTACTGAACATGAAGTTAGCGTTTAACATTGTCGACTGGCAAGCAAATGCCCCCGGTTTATCTGAAACCGAGGACTGGCTGGCATGGGGTAAAACCGCCGCCGCTATTGATGTTTCAGCCCCGCCAGGTAAAAGCCGCCATTTGCCGATGATGACCGCACGTCGTCTGGCTTCAGGTAGCCGCCTTGCCGTTGACTGTGCGCTGGCGATATTGTCCCGGCAGTCAGTGGATGCGCTGGTTTTCGCCAGTCGTCACGGCGAACTGGAGCGAAATTTCCGAATTTTGACGGCGCTTGCTGAACAAGAAAGCCTTTCGCCCACCGATTTTGCCATGTCGGTACATAACTCGGCGGTAGGCAATACCACTATCGCGGCGAAACAAGCGCTGGTGTCATCTTCTGTTTCAGCCGGATATGACTCCTTTGCGCAGGCTTTAATAGAAGTGACTTCGCTGCACCATGCGGGATATCAACGCGTGCTGCTGGTGGATTTCGATGGTCTGATACCTGAGTTTTATCACCCGCATCTCGCGGATAAAACGCTGAATATGCCCTTTGCCGTCGCGCTATTGCTGGAAAGTGGCCAGCAAATGCAGTGTGAAACCATGCCTTGCGAGGTCACCGAAGATCGTGGTTTACCGCAGGGGCTGGCATTTTTGCACGGATGGTTGAGTGATGAACCCACTTTCACCCTTGCAGGTGAGCGCCTTCAATGGCGCTGGAGCCGCCATTAATGTGGGCGCGTTTGAAATGGGGCTGGCGAGTACTCATGACCGGCGGGTTATTTGTCTTATTTGGCAGCGGCGGCCTGATGCTTTCGCTGGTTTGGTTTAATTTACTGTTATTATTTGTGCGCGATAATGGCAAACGCCGTGAAATTGCTCGCCGTAGCATTGCCGCCAGTTTCCGATTATTTTTACGCATCGGACGCGGCCTTGGTGTGTTTGATTACCGCTTTGAGAATTGCGAACAACTACGCAATGACCGGGGGTGTTTGATTGTTGCCAATCACCCGACGTTACTCGACTATGTGTTTATTGCTTCTCAGGCGCCACATATTGGCTGCCTGGTGAAAGCCAGTCTGGTGAAAAATCCCTGTTTTCGCGGTGTGATACGCGCAGCGGATTACCTGATCAACAGTCAGGGGGAAACGTTACTTCCTGAAAGCCAGAAACGCATGGTAGCAGGGGAGGCGATTCTGATTTTCCCGGAAGGTACGCGCACGCGTCCGGGCGAGCCGCTGGTTATTCAGCGCGGTGCGGCCAATATTGCGGTACGCAGCGGGTGCGAGTTACGTTTGGTGCATATTCACTGTGACCAGCGTTATCTGGACAAACACAGCCGTTGGTATCAGATACCCAAGCGCAAGCCGATGATTACCGTCAGTGTCAAACAGCGGATCGACAGCCGGTGCTTTATGGAAAATCTTGACGATGCCCCTGCGTTAGCGGCGCGTCGTCTTAGCCAATATTTATGTCAGGAACTGGTTCCTGATTCTCGTTAAGACTCGGATGATTATATGGAATCTTTAGAGACCGATATTAAACAACTCATTATCGACACGTTGAATCTGGAAGAGATAAGCGTTGATGAGATTGAAAGTGAGGCCGCGTTATTTGGTAATGACGGCCTGGGCCTTGATTCCATTGATGCACTGGAATTAGGACTGGCGGTAAAAAAACGATATGGTGTGGTGTTATCCGCCGAAAACGAAGCGATGCGCGAACATTTTTATTCCGTCGCGAGTCTTGCCACATTTATTAAAAGTCAAAACCCTGCGCACAGCGCCTGATTGAAACCACGAGTACGCTATGAATAAAGAAGATATTTATCAGGAAGTCACCGGGTTACTGGTTAAGTTATTTGAACTCTCTCCTGAAAACATTACCCCGCAATCTCGTCTCTACGAAGATTTGGATCTGGATAGTATTGATGCGGTAGATATGGTTGTGCATCTACAAAAGCGCAGCGGTAAAAAAATTAAACCGGAAGATTTTAAATCAGTACGCACAGTACAGGATGTTGTGGACGCGGTTGAGCGTTTGCATAGCGAGTCTTAACGCGTGCGAGCAAAACGAGCACTGAGTATTGCTGGAGGGCTAGCCGTAATAGGTTGGCCCTTTGCCGTCTGGTTAGCTATCTCATATCCAAAATTACGCATTTTATTGCCGTGTCTGGCGCTGTGCTTTGTCCTGCGCTTATGCGCGCTGCGTGGAAAAACCGGAGCCCTAAGCCGAGCGTTTAAAGGGCTGGCGCTGGCGGGCACGGTGCTAACTATTGCCAGCATCTGGATGCGAGAAGCCCAACTGCTGCTGTGGTATCCGGTGGTCGTCAATGCGGTAACGCTGGCATTGTTTGGTTCATCCCTGTTTACACGGATGTCGCTTATTGAACGCCTGGCACGTTGGCGCGAAGGGGATCTTCCCCCTGAAGGGGTCCGTTACACTCGCCGGGTCACTCAAGTCTGGTGCATTTTCTTTATTTTTAACGGCAGCGTTTCATTGTGGACGTGCCTTGCGGGAAACGTTCATTGGTGGACTCTGTGGAATGGAATGGCAAGTTACCTGCTGATGGGGTTGTTATTTGCGGGCGAATGGCTGATACGACTGCGGGTGAAACGTCGCTATGAATAGTCCGTTGGCGCTGGCGAAGTGGTTGAGCGGCGACCGTCATCCGCAGCATGTTGTGGCGTTTGCCGGGGAGCAATGCTTCACACAAACCGATTTAATGAAAGACGTACAGCGTATTTACCGCTGGCTGCATTGCCAGCCGGGCAAGCGCTGGGCGCTCTGTTTTGACAACAGTTATGACTTTATTGCCGCACTTTTAGCGACGCTGCATGCCGGCAAAACGCCGGTTTTACCAGGTCACAGTCGCGAAGCCCAACTGCGTGAACAGCAGCGTCATTTTTGCGGTGTGATTAGCGATGTACAGCTAAACCTCGACTGCCCGGTGCTCAATCCACAAACGTTGGATTATCCCGCATTGACGTCGTTTGAACCGGTTCCCGATGATGCGGGCGTGGTGTTCTTTACCTCGGGTTCAACGGGCGAACCGACACAAATATTCAAAACGCTGCGTGCGCTGGATGAAGAAATCGTCTGGCTGGCGGCGTTGTGGGGCGAGGATCTGCACGATTGTCGCCTGGTGGGGTCGGTGTCGCATCAGCATCTTTATGGTTTCACCTTCCGCGTGATGTTGCCGATGGCGCTCGGCCTGGCATGCGATGCTTTGATGATTCATTTTCCAGAGCAATTAGCGGCACGTGCGGCTCATCCATTGCTGTTTATCAGTAGCCCGGCGTTTTTAAAACGGCTTGATATTAACCTCGCCGCCCCGGTCTTCAAACGAGTGATATCCGCCGCCGGAAAACTCGATGACGACACGGCACAGCAGGCGCTCGCCTGGCTTAAAACGCCCGTATCAGAAATTTACGGCACCACCGAAACTGGCGTGCTGGCGTGGCGTGAACATGCGCAGCCCGATCCGGAATGGCAAGCCTTCCCGGCAGTGCAATTTACCCAGCAGGGCGATGGCTGGCGCGTTGCATCACCGTTGATTCATCAAGGCCACGTCCAGCTTGATGATATTCTCGAATTTACCGCGCAAAGGCGTTTTCGTTTACTCGGGCGACGCGATCGCATTGTTAAAATCGAAGAAAAACGGATCTCACTGAGTGAAATTGAACGTCGATTGATGGCATTACCGGGTATTGAAGATGCGGCCGTGGTCCCCGTTACACGGGGCAAGCGCATCGCACTCGGTGCCGTGGTGGTCGCCCCCAAAGCGGATGCCACCAGCAAGCAACAATGGCGAGAAGCGCTCAGTGCCTGGCTTGAGCCACTCGCTATTCCACGTTTTTGGCGCGTCGTCGAGCGTATTCCGCTCAATAGCCAGAGCAAGCGTGCGTGGGCGCAATTACAGGAGTTATTTGATGAAACCCGTTGAGTTACAGCGTTCGCAACCTGAAGTGGGCAAATTGTGTTTGCGACTCGCGGTTCCGGCAACATTAGGCTGGTTCGCGGGGCATTTCCCCACGCAACCGATATTACCGGGCGTCGCACAACTTGATTGGGTGATGGCCTACGGTGCAGAGCTCGCGCCTGAAATGCGCTTTAGTTCGATTGATAATGTGAAATTCCAGCGTCCGATTGTTCCGCAAACTGAACTGGAACTGAATCTGCAATGGGATGCGGCACGTAGCGTGCTCAGTTTCTCCTACACCTTGTTGACTGAACAAGGCGGCGTTCCGGCCAGCAGCGGGAAGATCAAACTATGTCCGTAACGGAGGTGTCCGAAATGTCGGCGTCCGTAACGGCCACGGCTTTTCGTCCTTGTGTTGTGATCCCATGCTATAACCATGGCGCGACGATGGCTGTGGTGTTGGCACGTCTGCAACCGTTTGGCCTGCCGTGCATTATTGTTGATGACGGTAGCGAGTCGGCCACCAAACAGCAACTGGCACAATTAACCGGCGTCACGCTAATCCAACTGGAAAAGAACCAGGGAAAAGGGGAAGCCGTGGTGACCGGGCTAAAAGCGGCGGCACAGGCAGGTTTTAGCCACGCATTACAGCTTGATGCCGACGGGCAGCACTGCATCGAAGATGTGCCGCGTTTTTTAGCTGAGGCACAGGCACATCCCGAAAGCCTGATTTCCGGCATGCCGAATTACGACGAATCCGTCCCCAAAGCGCGTTTATATGGGCGTTATGTCACGCACGTTTGGGTATGGATTGAAACGCTTTCGTTGTCATTGAAAGACAGCATGTGCGGATTCCGTGTCTATCCGCTGGCGGCTACGCTTGCGGCTATCGCTAAACATCCTCCCGGCAAACGGATGGATTTCGACACGGAAATCATGGTGCGGCTGTATTGGGCGGGAACCGACAGTCGATTTTTGCCAACCCGTGTGATTTATCCGCAAGATGGCGTGTCGCATTTTGATGCGCTGCATGACAACCTGCGTATCTCCTGGATGCACACCCGACTGTTTTTTGGCATGTTGCCCCGCATTCCTGCACTCCTCGCACGACGTCGCCAACGCACGCATTGGGCGCAAATCCCTGAACGTAAAGGGCTGGCGGGTATGCGTCTGATGCTCAACATTTACCAGCGTTTAGGGCGTCGTGCATTTAACGTCTTGCTCTATCCGGTGGTGGCGTGGATGTGGGTGACAGGAAGCACGCAGCGCAAAGCTTCTCAGCAGTGGCTGGAGCGTGTCAGGTTACAGGCGGAACGTCAGCACATGACGTTGCCAAAAGGGCTAAACAGCTATCGCCACTTCTTACGTTTTGGCGATGCGATGCTCAATAAAATCGCTGCCTGGCGGGGCGATATTGTCTGGGGGCGCGACATTGAATTTGCGCCCGGCAGCCGTGAAGTTTTGCAGCCGCAAGCAGGGCAGGGGAAGCTAATTCTTGCCGCTCATCTCGGTGATATCGAAGCCAGCCGCGCGCTGGCGCAAGTTGAAGCCGGGCTTATTATTAATGCGCTGGTATTTACTGACCACGCACAACGTTTTCGCCAGATTATCGAAGAAATTGCTCCGCAGGCGGCGGTGAACTTGCTCCCCGTAAGCCATATCGGGCCGCAGACGGCCATGCTGTTACAAGACAAGCTGGATGCTGGTGAATGGGTGGCCATTGTCGGTGATCGGATTGCGGTCAATTCCCAGCGTGGCGGGGAGAGGCGTGTTTGCTGGAGTACGTTTATGGGCAGCCCAGCGCCGTTTCCACAAGGCCCGTTTATCCTGGCTGCTGCATTACGATGCCCAGTCATTCTAATGATGGTATTGCGCGAGCAGGGCAAACTGCGTATTCACGCAGAAAACTTTGCCGACCCGCTGCTGCTGCCGCGAGCTACCCGGTCACAGGCACTACAAGCGATCATTGATCAATACGCGCAGCGTCTGGAAGTGTACGCACTGCGTTCGCCGCTTGATTGGTTTAATTTTTATGATTTCTGGCAGTTACCGCCAGAAAAGGAGTCCGGATGTTAAATGACCCACGTTTTTCCGTTGAGGTCAGCATCAAAGTTCCCTTCCATGATGTCGATGCGATGGGCGTGGTGTGGCACGGTAACTATTTCCGTTACTTTGAAGTGGCGCGCGAGGCATTGCTCGGCCAGTTTGATTATGGATACCGTGCGATGCAAGAGTCCGGTTACGTTTGGCCGGTGGTCGACACCCGCGTGAAATACCGTGATGTGGTGAAGTTTGAACAACAGATTCTGGTTCGAGCCACGATACTGGAGTACGAAAACCGCCTGAAAATCGGCTATGAAATTATTGATGCGCAAAATGGTAAACGCACCACCACCGGTTACACCATTCAGGTTGCTGTTTCGGCAACCAGTGGCGAACTGTGTTTTGTTTCCCCTCCAATCCTTTTTGAACGCATGGGCTTGAGTAATGAATAAGATTCTTTTAATGGCCTTGCTGTTTATCAGCTATACGGCGAGCGCAATGACACTCGATGACGTGCAACGCAGTTTTGCGTCGCAGCCAATCGTGCGGGCTAAATTCCAACAAGAACGGCAAATTAGCGGAATGGCGCAACCGCTGCATTCCAGTGGCGAAGTGCTTATCGCGAAAACCAAAGGCCTTTGGTGGCAGCAACAGCATCCCTTCCCAATGACGCTGGTACTGGATGACAGCCATATGGTTCAGGTGATGGGCAGCCAGGCTCCGCAAATCATCACCGCAGACAGCAACCCACAAATGTTCCAGTTCAACCATTTGTTACGGGCGTTATTCCAGGCTGACCGGAAAGTACTCGATGAAAACTTCTCTCATGTCTTTACCGACCAGGGTAACGGCAAATGGCAACTGGTATTAACGCCGAGCACCACGCCGCTCGATAAACTGTTTAGCACCATCACGCTGCAGGGCGATAAGGTGCTTAATCGCATCGAACTGAACGATTTGCAGGGCGATTTCACTGAGATCTCCTTTAGTAATCACCGACTGGATCCACGAAAACTGACTCATGAAGAGCAGCAGCGCTTCGCTTTCTGACATGCATCGTCGCCTGGCATGGGGCTGGCTTGCGATAGTCACTCTGCTTGTGGTGTTGCTCGCAACTTTGCTCCCCAGGGCGCGGCTCGACAGCAGCGTCTTGTCGTTGCTTCCTGCCAGCAGCCTGGGGAACGTCCCTCCGCAAATAGAGAACGGTTTTCTGCAACGTCTCGACAGGCAGATGATGTGGATGGTCAGCCCGGGTAATACGCCGGATACCACTGCGGCGCAGTGGTGGCAATCACAACTGCAACAGCAGCCATTCCTGCAAGATGTCCAGGGGCCGATGGATGCCAGGAGCCAGCAGGAGTGGGGGAAGTTTTACTTCGAAAACCGTAATGGTCTGGTGGATAACCAGACCCGCAGCCGTTTGCAAAACGGCGGTGAAGCCCAGGCGCAATGGGTGCTATCGCAACTCTACTCGGCGTTTTCTGGCGTCAGTGGGAAAGAGTTAGCCCACGATCCCTTGATGCTGGTACGAGGATCGCAACTGGCACTGCAACAAACCGCCAGTCAAATGCGGTTGCAAAACGGCTGGCTGGTGGCGCGAGATAAACAAGGGCGCTACTGGTATTTGCTGCACGGGGAACTAAAAGGCTCCTCATTTGATATGCAGCAAGGGCGCGCGGCAGTCGAGCAACTGCGGGCTTTAGAACAAAACCTGAAACAGCAGTTCCCGCAGGCGCAGGTGATGTCGCGCGGCACCTTGTTCTACAGCGATTATGCCAGCCAGCAGGCAAAGCACGATGTCTCGACGCTAGGACTTGCAACGGTCATTGGCGTGTTACTGCTGGTACTACTGGTGTTTCGTTCGGTGCGGCCATTACTGTTATGTGCCACGTCAGTCGCCATCGGCGCGCTGGCAGGAACGGCAATAACGTTGTTGTGTTTTGGCGAACTGCATCTGATGACGCTGGTGATGAGTATGAGCATCGTGGGTGTTTCGGCGGATTACACGCTCTATTACCTCACCGAGCGCATGGTGCATGGCGCGCAAAACTCGCCCATCGCCAGTTTACGCAAAGTGCTGCCTGCCTTGTTGCTGGCATTAGCCACCACTGCCATCGCCTATCTGATCATGATCCTCGCGCCATTCCCTGGCATTCGCCAGCTTGCGGTGTTTGCCGCCAGTGGGTTGATCGCATCCTGTCTCACGGTGGTGTGCTGGTGTCCGTTCGCGGTACGCGGTTTGCCCGTCAGACCGGTGCCTTGTAGCACGTTGCTTAAAGGTTGGTTGAATGCGTGGCAAAACAATAACGCGGTGCGCTTTGGCATACCGCTGGCATTGTTGGTCATCAGCCTCGTGGGGATTGCATCATTAAAAGTGAATGATGACATCGCCAGTTTTCAGGCATTACCCCAGGATCTGGTTCGTGAGGAGCAGGCGATTACCGCGCTAACCGGGCAGGGGATGGATCAAAAATGGTTTGTCGTTTACGGCGATACGGCTGAACAAACGCTACAACGCCTCGAAAAACTGGCCCCTGTTCTGGCTGGCGCGCAAAAGAGTCAGCTAATCGACAGTTATCGACTGATCCCGCTCGCCTCGCTTGAACAGCAGCAGGCAGATTTGCAATTGCTGCGTGAAGCCGCGCCGATTTTACAAAAACGGCTGGCGGAAAGCGGAGTGACCATCACTGCGCCGAATCTTCAGCAAATGCCGGTCACGCCGAAACTGTGGCAAAAGAGCGTCATTAGCAGCGGCTGGCGTTTGTTGTGGCTGTCTTTGCCGGACGGTAAAAGTGGCGCACTGGTGCCTGTCAGTGGTGTTCGCGACAGCGCAGCGCTTGCGACACTTGCGGCAAAACTGCCCGGTGTCAGTTGGGTTGACAGGAAAGTCATGTTCAATGAGCTGTTCAGCCATTTTCGTAGTTTACTGGCGGGGTTACTGGTGATTGCTGTGGCGGCGATTGCGCTGAGTTATGTGCTGCGATTAGGGCTAAAACGCGGTTTGCTGAATGTGGTGCCGTCGTTGTTATCACTCGGCGGTGGCCTTGCCGCACTGGCGTTTAGCGGGTATGCGCTGAATCTGTTTTCATTACTGGCGTTGGTGCTGGTGTTGGGCATTGGCATTAATTACACCCTGTTCTTTAGTAATCCGCGTGGTACACCGCTGACGTCGTTGCTCGCCATCAGCGTGGCCTTGCTGACCACACTTTTCACCTTAGGCATGCTGGTCTTTAGCCAGACACAAGCCATCGCAAGTTTTGGCATTGTGTTGAGCTGCGGGATCTTCTGCGCATTTTTAACTGCGCCATTAGCCTTACCCCCATCGACCCAAGGAGAGGGAACGAGATAACCATGAGAAAATTACCTATTCTGGCCTTATTGTCAGGTCTGTTTTTACTCAGCGCCTGCAGTACGCCCAAACCCGACAACACCCGTCCACAAGCCTGGTTAAAGCCGGGTACACTGGTGACGCTACCGGCTCCCGGCATTTCGCCGTCAATCACTGAACAACAACTGCTGAGCGCTCAGGTTAAAGGCAAAACTCAGTCGCTGATGGTGTTGCTGAATGCGGACAAAGAAAAAGTCATGCTGGCCGGTTTATCCCCGCTGGGCATCCGTTTATTCCGTCTGACCTACTCTCAATCGGGTATTAAAACTGAGCAGTCCATTACGCTGCCAGAATTACCTCCAGCCAGCCAGGTTCTTGCCGATATCATGTTGAGTTACTGGCCGATAAGCGCCTGGCAACCGCAACTGCCAGCGGGGTGGATACTGAAAGATATCGACTCGCGACGTGAATTGCGTGACGACCATGGTGAGCTGATTGAAACTATTCATTACCTGACGCGTGACGGAAGTCGCCAGCCAGTCAGTGTGCATCACCATCGTTTCGGCTATGTCATCAGTATTCAGCACCTGGAAAGCTAATCATGATTACGTTAACTGCTGCCGGAATGGTCAATGCGTTAGGCAATAACCTCGACGAGATCGCGGGAAATTTGCAGGCCAACATCGCGCCAGGCCTTGAGCTGGACCGCGACGGCTGGCTACAACAAGGTGAGTGTTGGGTAGGACGGGTCACCGGCAACCTGCCGGACGTTCCACCAGAAATGGCGCAATACAATAGCCGTAACAACCGCTTGTTGCTCGCAGCACTGGCACAAATTCGTCCGCAGGTGGATGAAGCGATTACCCGTTATGGCAATGAACGCGTGGCGGTGGTGCTGGGAACCAGTACTTCCGGGCTTGATGAAGGCGATCGCATGGTGAGTGGCACCCATGCTGGCAAACCGCCCGCGGCGTATCGCTATGGCCAACAAGAACTCGGCGATCCTTCGCGTTTTCTGAGTGATTATCTGCAACTTTTTGGCCCTGCGTTGACGATTTCCACCGCCTGTTCTTCAAGTGCGCGAGCTATTATTACCGGTAAGCGATTGATTGAGTCCGGGATGGTTGATGCGGCAATTGTTGGCGGGGCAGATACCCTAAGCCGCATGCCAATCAACGGTTTTAACAGTCTGGAATCGTTAAGCAATGTACGCTGTAAACCGTTTAGCGCGGAACGCAACGGGATCACCATCGGTGAGGCTGGGGCTCTGATTTTGCTGACGAAAGAGCCGGGAAAAGTGCAACTGCTGGGCGTGGGTGAATCGTCTGATGCCTGGCATATGTCTGCTCCTCATCCTGAAGGTGTCGGTGCAATTCGCGCAATAGAAATGGCGCTGGGTGAGGCTAAACTCCGCCCACAGGACATTGGCTATATTAATATGCATGGCACCGCCACGCGTCTGAACGACGAAATTGAAGCCAAAGTGGTGAATCAACTTTTTGGCGAAAGTGTTCCTTGTAGCTCCACTAAGCATCTGACAGGACACACATTAGGCGCCGCAGGTGCCTGTGAAGCGGTGCTCTGTTATTTGCTGTTATCGCGAGGTTTACCGCTGCCTGCACAAGATTTCACTGATGCGCATCAAGACCTGACTCTTGCGCCTTGTGGTTTACTCGGCGCTCCACAGCCATTTACTAAACCAATAATGCTGTCGAACTCATTTGCTTTTGGCGGTAACAATACCAGCCTGATTTTTGGAGTTTCTCATGACTGATTTTCTTGCCCCACACCACTATTTGCCGCACGAAGCACCCATGTGCCTGTTGGAGTCGGTAGTGGCCGTGGAACAAGAAAGTGCGCATTGTTGGGTTACGGTAAGCCGTCACGGAGTGCTGGCGCCGTTTCTCAATGCGGACGGTAATTTACCTGGCTGGTTTGCCATCGAGCTTATCGCGCAGACAGTGGGAGTGTGGTCGGGCTGGCACGCAATGCATAACGGCGAAGAGGCAAGCCGCGTGGGGATGCTGCTGGGAGGAAGAGGGGTACGTTGTCCAGCGGGTTCTTTTGAGCAAGGTTTGCAGTTGGAATGTCATGTCACGCTACTGATGCGTGATGAAAAAATAGGGTGTTTTGAAGGACAAATTCTCGCGGATGGCAACATACTGGCGAGCGGGCGGGTCAACACCTATCAGCCTGATAATAATGAATTAGAACAATTACTACCCTAAATAATTCAGGTGGCATCGCGGCGGCAAGCCAACAAAGATGCCACTTGAAGTATGACGGGTATTTTAATGGGATAGCAGCAAGATGACTCAGACAGTATTAGTAACCGGTGCCAGCAAAGGGATCGGCAGGGCAATTGCCTGTGGGCTAGCGGCCGACGGATTTGCCGTGGTGGTGCACTACCATCGTGACGAATCAGGCGCACAGCAAACGCTTGAGCAAATAAAAGCGCTGGGCGGAACAGGGCGTGTCATGCAGTTTGATAGCGCAGACCGCAGCCAGTGCCGCCATGTTATTGACGCTGACATCGAAACTCACGGCGCGTATTGGGGCGTGGTCAACAATGCGGGTATCACTCGTGATGGCGCGTTTCCGGCCCTCAGTGATGACGATTGGGACGGTGTCATTCGTACTAACCTCGACAGTTTTTATAATGTGATTCAGCCGTGCGTGATGCCGATGATTGGTCTGCGTAACGGCGGGCGTATTATCACGCTTTCGTCGGTTTCGGGCATGATGGGTAACCG
Organism: Buttiauxella sp. A111; assembly: GCF_014189855.1. Classification (GTDB taxonomy): domain Bacteria; phylum Pseudomonadota; class Gammaproteobacteria; order Enterobacterales; family Enterobacteriaceae; genus Buttiauxella; species Buttiauxella selenatireducens. The sequence goes on along the minus strand of NZ_BJFN01000004.1, from coordinate 584,643 downwards.
TGGTCAGGTGAATTACAGTGCCGCCAAAGCGGGGATTATTGGGGCGACCAAAGCGCTGGCAATCGAATTGGCGAAACGCAAAATCACCGTGAACTGCATTGCGCCAGGCCTGATTGATACTGGAATGATCGAAATGGAAGAGGCTGCACTCAACGAAGCGATGCGCCTTATCCCACTCCAGCGTATGGGGATGCCCGAAGAAGTGGCAGGACTTGCGCGTTACTTGATGTCGCCAGTTGCTGCTTACGTCACTCGCCAGGTTATCTCCATCAATGGAGGTATGCTGTGATTCGCCGTGTGGTCGTCACCGGAATGGGTGGCGTGACGGCATTTGGCGATAACTGGCAGGATGTGGCTGTGGGTTTGAAGTCCGGTACAAACGCGGTACGACATATGCCGGAATGGCAAGTCTACGACGGACTCAACACCATGCTCGGTGCCCCGGTCGATAATTTTACCCTTCCTGAACACTATACGCGCAAGCGTATTCGGGCGATGGGACGCGTGTCGTTGCTGGCAACGCGTGCTACAGAGCTTGCGTTAATTCAGGCAGGTTTGCTTGACGATCCGATTCTCACCAGCGGTAAAGCAGGTATTGCTTACGGTTCATCCACGGGAAGCACTGGCCCTGTGAGCGAATTCGCCACCATGCTTACTGAAAAGCACACCCGCAATATTACCGGCACGACCTACGTGCAAATGATGCCGCATACCGCAGCGGTGAATACCGGGCTGTTCTTTGGTTTGCGTGGCCGTGTGATCCCGACGTCAAGTGCGTGTACCTCCGGCAGCCAGGCGATTGGTTATGCCTGGGAGGCGATTCGTCACGGCTACCAGACTGTCATGGTCGCCGGTGGCGCGGAAGAGTTATGCCCGTCGGAAGCGGCGGTGTTTGACACGCTGTTTGCCACCAGCCAGCGCAATGACCAACCGAAAAGCACTCCCTCACCGTTTGATAAGCAGCGTGATGGCCTGGTGATTGGGGAAGGCGCGGGCACATTGATCCTCGAAGATCTGGATCATGCACTGGCGCGTGGTGCGACGATTTATGCCGAGATTACCGGGTTCCATACCAACTGCGATGCCGCTCATATCACCCAGCCGCAGAAAGAAACGATGCAAATCTGTATTGAAAGCAGCCTGCGTTCTGCGGGGCTTTCAGCCAGTGACATTGGCTACATTAACGCGCATGGCACGGCAACTGACCGTGGCGACATTGCTGAGAGTCACGCTACAGCGGCGGTTTTTGGCGCTAACACGCCAATCTCTTCGCTGAAAAGCTACCTGGGTCATACGCTTGGCGCGTGTGGTGCACTGGAAGCGTGGTTGAGTATCGAAATGATGCGTGAAGGCTGGTTTGCCGAAACGCTGAATTTAACTCAACCTGACGAGGCGTGTGGCCATCTCGATTACATCATGGGTGAAGCGCGCAAAATCGAAACTGAGTTTGTGCAGAGCAATAACTTTGCCTTTGGTGGAATTAACACCTCACTGGTGATGCGTCGTTGGCGGTAAACGACTATCAGTTGGCGTTCGGCGAGGTGGCGTGCGTGTTGAATGATGCGTGCGCCACACGCTGGCTATCGCCTGAATTGTTGCAGGATGCGCCAACTGGCCGTCGCCGGCCGGACTGGATAGCCGCGAGGATCCTGCTGGCAATGCTGCTCAATGATGGGCCGTTACCAAAATTAGCGCGCGCCGCTCAAGGCAAACCGTACCACCCGGCATTGCCTGAATTTAATATCAGCAACAACGCCACCCGCGTTGCCGTGCTGGTGGGGGGCAGGGAAGTCGGTTGTGATATTGAACAAATCCGTCCACGGGCGCGGTTTATGGCGATTGCCCGCCACAGTTTCGACGAGCCATTATGTGACTGGCTGGAATCTTTACCCGAAGCGCAACAAATCGGGCAATTCTGGCGCATCTGGACGGCGCACGAAGCGGTGCTCAAGCAGCGTGGTGGAACGGTCTGGCAAATGGAACAGTTGCGTTTACCGCTCCAGACACTTTGCCCGCCAGACCGTTATTTACATCATGTTAGCCTCGACGATTCACTGATTGCCTGTTGCGGCGAGCAACCTTTCCCCGCTAATTTCACGCCAGAGCTGATTATTCTTTGAGTGCCCATTTTGCAGCCAGGCGTTTGCTACAGATGCGTCTGCAATAAAAAAATGCGTCAGGTATGTTGGCGCTTTTATCGGATAATCGAGAAAAATCAGAGGGTAGGTATCAGGGGTAACTTCTCAGTAAGCTGAATTATTTGGGGTATACGTCAGTGGTTCGGCAAGTTTAGACTACTCTCAAAGACTAACTGGAGATTTCCCAATGAGCGAAAGATTGTCGGTGATACAAGGCGATATCACCCACGCTAAAGTTGACGTGATAGTCAATGCGGCGAATCCCTCCCTGATGGGAGGCGGTGGTGTTGATGGCGCAATTCATCGTGCGGCAGGGCCTGCATTATTGGCGGCCTGTGAAGTCATTCGTCGTCAACAAGGCGACTGCCAACCTGGGCATGCGGTGATCACCGAAGCTGGAAATATTCCGGTTAAAGCGGTGATTCACGCGGTCGGCCCGGTGTGGCGCGGTGGTGAAGAAAACGAAGCCGAATTGCTTGAACAAACCTACCGCAACAGCATGGATTTAGCCGCAGCCAATGGTTATCGCACTATCGCGTTTCCGGCAATCAGCACCGGAGCCTATGCTTTCCCAAAAGAGTTGGCCGCAAAAATTGCGGTCGATACGGTTTATCGATATATCGGTCTGCGTCCGTTGCCCGAAGAAGTCGTTTTCGTCTGTTTCGATGACGAGAATACCCAGATTTATCAACAGCTACTTGCCCAGCTCTAACGTGAGGAATCATCACGCCACCCGCCTGGGGAGAGCGATTACTCCCGCGCTCGCCGAGCATCCTGGCGTGAGCGGTATTCATCCTCTTGCGGATAGCCTTGATGCGTTTACCGCACGTTATCTGTTGTGCGGCATGGCGGAAAACACCCTCGATGTGCAGTATTACATCTGGCAGGACGATATGTCCGGGCGGCTGTTATTTAGTGCATTGTTGGCGGCAGCTGACCGCGGAGTGAGAGTCAGGCTGTTGCTTGATGATAACAACACCAATGGGCTGGATAATATTTTAGAGCTTCTTAACTCTCATCCGCACATTGAAGTTCGCCTGTTTAATCCCTTCTCATTTCGCTTGTTTCGCGCCATTGGTTACCTAACAGACTTTGCCCGTTTAAATCGCCGGATGCATAACAAGAGTTTCACCGTGGATGGTGAAACAACGATTGTTGGCGGTCGTAATGTCGGCGATGCCTATTTTGGCGTCGGTAAACAACCGCTGTTTTCAGATTTAGATGTGCTGGCGGTTGGCCCGGTGGTGGGCAATGTCAGCCAGGATTTTGAGCGGTACTGGAACAGCCAGTGCGTTTCGACGCTTGCCAAAGTCCTGGACGTTGACGCCGATGTTCTACAGCAACGGGTACAATTGCCCGATGACTGGCGTAACGATCCGACGGCGCGACGCTATCTTGATCGCCTGACCACCAGCCAGTTTGCGACGGATCTTGTGGCTCGCAGGTTAAATATGTACTGGGCTAAAACCCGTTTGCTCAGTGACGATCCGCGTAAGGGGCAGGGAAGGGCGCGCAATCACACGTTGCTCCCACAGCGTCTGATCAACGTGATTGGCCTGCCAAAGCAGGAAATAGACATTATTTCTGCCTATTTTGTCCCGACTCGTGCCGGTGTCGCGCAAATTCTCGGTCTGGTGCGCAAAGGGGTGAAAATAGCCATCCTCACCAATTCTCTGGCCGCCAACGATGTCGCGGTGGTGCATGCCGGATATGCACGCTGGCGTAAAAAATTGCTCCGTCATGGCGTCGAACTTTATGAATTAAAGCCAGAAAACAACGGTCCTCGCAGGCCGCGCGACCGGGGTTTAACCGGACATTCTGGCTCCAGTTTGCACGCCAAAACCTTCAGCGTGGATAAGCAGAAAGTATTTATCGGTTCATTCAATTTTGACCCGCGCTCAGCCATGCTCAATACCGAAATGGGATTTGTGATAGAGAGCGCAGCACTGGCGGAAGATATCCACCAACGTTTCACGCAGAGCCAAAAAGAGGCCGCATGGGCGCTGCGTTTAGACCGCTGGGGGCGAGTGAATTGGGTGGAGAACTGTGAGGGCAAAGAGATTGTCTGGAAGAAAGAACCGCACACCCGTTTTTGGCAACGGGCCCTGGTGCGGTTGGTGTATCGTCTGCCAATAGAATGGCTTCTCTAACTCGTCATACTTCAAGCTGCCTCATTGTTGGCTGCGTTCACTCACCCGAATCACTTACTTCAGTAAGCTCATCGGGATTCGTTTACTTGCCGCCGCGATGCAACTTGAATTATTTAGAGTTAATAAACACTTAACCCGCCACTTTCACCGCCACATTCTGCGGCTTGCCGGAGAATAAGAAACGCAGCAGCGGAACTCGCAGATGGATTTCGTATAAAACTATCGCTGTACCCACCACAAAGATAAGCCCCGTAATAAAGCCCACTATATTTGAATCAATATGCGGCGTGATATATGCGCCAAAGAAGAGCGTTAGTGGGTGGTGCACCAGATAAATAAACAGTGATGCATTCACGAAATAGGTGACGCGCCGGGACTGGAAGTTCAGCAGTTTATGGCCAAGCGAGAACACCACGTTGACCATCCACAGCCCTAATACCATCGTGATGACGCTTTCGGTTTCATACATCCAGGCATCACCACTGCCGTAACGCTGGTTCAGCAGATAGGCAGAAAACGCCACGGCCGCACCTGCAGCACACCATGGTGACGGGGTGGTGAAGAGTGCTTTCAGTTGTGGGCGTACATACACTAAAGCACCCAGCATGAAGAATGGCAGATAAAACAGCGTCTGCATCACCACAAAGTTAAACAGACCATCACTTAATATCGGTGAGTAAATAACGAAAATAGTGCGGCGAATGGCGCCGTATAAAAAGCCGAAGCCCAGGAAGGCAATTGAGAGCTTTCCTAACGTAATGGCGGACGCGCTATTTTCTGGTGTCATCTCAAGACGGGCTTTCATTTGTCGAAACAAAAACAAACAAATTGTCGTCAATACCACCATCACTAACAAGAACCATAAATGGGAAACCAGTTCCCAAACCAGGGTGTTGTATTTTTCGTAAGGGGTAAGACCCGGCCAGTTTTTTGCTTTGTCGTTAACGTGTTGCAGCATTAAAAATTGCGGCAGAGTCAGCAACGGAATGGCGGTTAACATCGGGATGCCAACACGCTCGACGCGCACTTTCCACCAGCGTTTAAGCGGGTAGCGCAAAAAAAGCATGTAAGAAAAATAGCCAGAAATGACAAAGAACACCTGCATACGGAAGGCGTGAATGAAGTCATTAAACAGGGTTAATCCCCATGAGGCTTCAGCGCTGTTGACATGCCAGTGGTGGCTTGAATAGATAAGCGAGATATGAAACGGAATGCCTAAGAGCATTAACCAGGCTCGGATTGAATCGAGGAAAAACTCGCGTTGTTGTGGTGCTTTACTCATAATACTCCAGACATTATCGGACGAATCGCCTTATCCTTAAGAACATATCCCAATAGGCTTGAAGTCCCGAACGGTATCAATTCCGTGGCAACCCTACACTAACCATGACATCCTGTCTCCAGGATGGGCTCTGAAAGCGTAAGCAGTTGTCTTTTTTTGCTTAAAGGCTGAGCCAGTGCGCTGAACAATGCGGGTATTTGGTTGTCGGAAAGCAGAAGTTTCCATTAAAATGGATTGGATTGATTTAAGCACACAAAGGGGGATGTGCTGGTTAATATGAAACATAAACTAAAAATGATGAAAATGTGTGGGCTCGGTGCGGCAGTCATGTTGTCACTTTATACCACCTCGGTTTGGGCCTTCACCATCGATGATGTCGCAAAACAAGCGAAAACATTAGCGGGCAAAAGCTACGAAGCACCGAAAAGCAATCTGCCTTCGCTCTTCCGCGACATGAAATATGCGGATTATCAGCAGATCCAGTTCAATCATGATAAAGCCTACTGGAGCAAGTTAAAGACCCCATTTAAGCTTGAATTTTATCATCAGGGTATGTACTTCGACACCCCAGTTGCTATCAATGAAGTGACAGCAACTGCGGTTCATAAGATCAAGTACAACCCGGATTACTTTAATTTCGGTAATGTAAAACACGATAAAGACACCGTGAAAGATCTTGGCTTCGCCGGGTTCAAAGTGCTCTATCCGATCAACAGCAAAGATAAAAACGACGAAATTGTCAGCATGCTCGGGGCGAGTTATTTCCGTGTGATTGGCTCAGGTCAGGTTTATGGCCTGTCTGCTCGTGGTTTGGCAATCGACACTGCTTTGCCATCTGGCGAAGAGTTCCCACGTTTCCGTGAGTACTGGATTGAGCGCCCGAAAGCGGGTGATAAAACGCTGACCCTCTATGCGTTGCTTGATTCTCCACGTGCTACGGGAGCGTATCGCTTTGTGATTACCCCTGGTCGTGACACGGTGGTTAACGTGCAGTCGAAAGTGTATCTGCGCGACAAAGTGGGCAAACTGGGTGTTGCACCGCTGACCAGTATGTTCCTGTTTGGGCCAAATCAGCCATCACCAAGCAGCAACTTCCGTCCTGAATTACATGATTCCAACGGTCTGTCTATCCATGCCGGTAACGGTGAGTGGATCTGGCGTCCGCTGAACAACCCGAAACATCTGGCGGTGAGTTCCTTCGCGACAGAAAATCCGGTTGGCTTTGGTTTGCTGCAACGTGGCCGTCAGTTCTCGCGCTTTGAAGATCTTGACGATCGTTACGATCAGCGTCCAAGTGCCTGGGTTGCGCCGCAAGGTGATTGGGGTAAAGGTCGCGTCGAACTGGTTGAAATCCCAACCAACGATGAAACCAATGACAACATCGTTGCTTACTGGACTCCGGATCAACTCCCGGAACCAGGCAAAGAGATGAACTTCAAGTACACCATTACTTTCAGCCGTGACGAAGACAAAATGCATGCGCCAGATAACGCGTATGTTGCGCAGACTCGCCGCTCAAACGGTGATGTTAAACAGTCGAATCTGATTCGCCAACCTGACGGCACTATTGCATTTATCGTTGATTACGTCGGTGCGGATATGAAAAAACTGCCGCAAGATACGCCGGTTACAGCTCAAACCAGCATTGGTGACAATGGTGAAATCGTTGACAGCCAGGTACGTTATAACCCAGTTACCAAAGGCTGGCGTTTGACTGTACGTCTGAAAGTCAAAGATGAGAAGAAACCGACAGAAATGCGTGCAGCGCTGGTCAATGGTGATCAAACGCTGAGTGAAACCTGGAGCTACCAGCTACCTGCCAATGAATAAGTTTACTGATACTGCGTCTGCTTATATTGATGTCCTCCCGCTTTCTGCCGAGCAGAAAGCGGCTCTGCCTGCATCGGATCTGCAAGCGGTGCATGAGGCGCTGGATGCGCAAGAGCACCACTATGACAGAGCCGATGATTCCCCTTTAGCCTCGGTAAAGGCCCGGCTCGAAGCGAGTTGGCCAGGATCGTTGGGCGGTGAACAACTGATTGAGGATGAAGAAGGACGCACCCAGTTGCAGGCAATGCCAAAAGCAACGCGTTCTTCTATGTTCCCCGATCCGTGGCGCACCAACCCGATTGGTCGTTTCTGGGATCGTTTACGCGGGCGGGAAGTTAATCCTCGCTATATGTCGAAAGAAGAAGCTGAAGCTGAGCAGAAATGGCGTACCGTCGGGACGATTCGACGTTACATTCTGCTGCTGCTGACGATTTCTCAGACCGTGGTTGCAACCTGGTATATGAAGACCATTCTTCCTTATCAGGGCTGGGCACTGATCAATCCTTCCGACATGTTCGGCCAGGATTTGTGGGTGTCCTTCATGCAACTGCTGCCGTATGTGTTGCAGACGGGCATCTTGATCCTGTTTGCGATTCTGTTCTGTTGGGTATCAGCCGGTTTCTGGACCGCGTTGATGGGCTTCCTGCAGCTACTGATGGGCAAAGATAAATACAGTATCTCTGCCTCAACGGTTGGCGACGAACCCATCGATCCGGCAAACCGCACCGCGTTGATTATGCCTATTTGTAACGAAGACGTAGACCGTGTATTTGCGGGTCTGCGGGCGACGTGGGAATCGGTAAAAGCGACTGGCCAGCAGCAACACTTCGACGTTTACATCCTGAGCGACAGCTACAACCCGGATATCTGTGTTGCTGAGCAAAAAGCGTGGATGGAGCTGATTAACGAAGTGCAGGGCGAAGGGCAGATCTTCTACCGTCGCCGTCGCCGCCGTGTGAAGCGTAAAAGTGGCAACATCGATGACTTCTGCCGTCGCTGGGGTAATCAATACAGCTACATGGTGGTGTTGGATGCTGACTCCGTCATGAGCGGTGACTGCCTGACCAACCTGGTGCGTTTGATGAATGCTAACCCGAACGCGGGCATCATTCAGTCTTCACCAAAAGCGTCCGGCATGGACACGCTGTATGCGCGTTGCCAGCAGTTTGCGACTCGTGTTTACGGGCCGTTGTTTACTGCGGGTTTGCACTTCTGGCAGTTGGGTGAATCCCACTACTGGGGGCATAACGCCATTATTCGCGTTAAGCCGTTCATCGAGCACTGTGCGTTAGCACCGCTGCCTGGTGAAGGTTCATTCGCCGGTTCTATCCTTTCTCACGACTTCGTGGAAGCGGCACTGATGCGCCGTGCAGGGTGGGGCGTTTGGATTGCATACGACTTGCCAGGTTCTTATGAAGAACTGCCGCCGAACTTACTGGACGAACTCAAGCGTGACCGTCGCTGGTGCCACGGTAACTTGATGAACTTCCGTCTGTTCCTGGTAAAAGGGATGCACCCGGTTCACCGTGCGGTGTTCCTGACAGGTGTTATGTCTTATTTGTCCGCGCCGTTGTGGTTTATGTTCCTTGCATTATCGACTGCCTTGCAGGTGGTACACGCATTGACAGAACCGCAATACTTCCTGCAACCGCGCCAGCTATTCCCGGTGTGGCCGCAGTGGCGTCCGGAACTGGCGATTGCATTGTTTGCTTCCACCATGGTGTTGTTGTTCCTGCCGAAGCTTCTGAGCATCATTCTGATTTGGTGCAAAGGCTCGAAAGAGTTCGGCGGTTTCTTCCGCGTGACGCTTTCGCTGCTGCTGGAAGTGCTGTTCTCCGTGCTACTGGCACCGGTACGTATGCTGTTCCACACCGTGTTTGTGGTCAGCGCGTTCCTCGGTTGGGAAGTGGTATGGAACTCGCCGCAGCGTGACGATGACTCCACTCCGTGGGGAGAAGCATTCATGCGCCACGGTTCTCAGCTTCTGCTGGGGCTGGTGTGGGCTGTTGGGATGGCGTGGTTGGATTTGCGTTTCCTGTTCTGGCTTGCGCCAATCGTGTTCTCACTGATTCTGTCGCCGTTCGTATCGGTGATTTCAAGCCGTGCGACAATCGGATTGCGTACTAAGCGTTGGAAGTTGTTCCTGATCCCGGAAGAGTATTCTCCTCCGCAGGTTCTGGTCGATACAGATAACTACCTGAAGCTTAACCGTAGCCGTACGCTGGATGATGGGTTTATGCACGCGGTGTTTAACCCGTCGTTTAATGCCCTGGCTACGGCGATGGCAACGGCGCGTCACCGTGCAAGCCAGGTGCTGGAGATTGCCCGTGATCGTCACGTTGAACAGGCGCTGAATGAAACGCCTGAGAAACTCAATCGCGATCGTCGTTTAGTGTTGTTAAGCGATCCGGTAACCATGTCTCGCCTGCATTACCGTGTGTGGTCAAACCCGGAGCGCTATTCGTCCTGGGTGGATAACTACAAAACGGTTAATCTGAACCCAGAGGCATTACCGTCCAAATAAAGCGCGAACCGCGTAATCAATGCCGGCCTTCGGGTCGGCATTTTTTTGCGCTCAGCGCCAGGAGATAAAATTGCTAAGAATGATTGTTGTGGTAATGGTCGCGTGCGTACTCAGTGGGTGCGGCAGCATTATTAGTCGTGCTGTACCGGGGCAGGGACACGGTAATCAGTATTACCCCGGTGTGCAGTGGGATGTGCGTGACAGCGCCTGGCGCTATATCACGGTGCTCGATTTGCCCTTTTCACTGGTCTTCGACACACTGTTACTGCCGATTGATGCCAGCCATGGGCCTTACGAATAAATCTTATCGTTCATCCCATTCATCAGCCGCAGTCTGTCCTTCCTCGGTGTCCAGAGGCGGCTCAAGTTGAAATTCACCTTCGTCCCATTCATGCAGCGTATTTTCTTCGATCCACTCCTGGCGTAACTCTATTTCGTCATAGTCGCCATCAAACACGCTTTGCGCCGCTTCACCACTGAGCATCGGCAAACATTCACCATCTTCGCTGTCATCAGCAAAGAACTCGGCCTGCCACATAATATCGCCGTCCTGAAGAATGTACTTTTGAATGTTCAGTTGTTGAACACTGGCACTCTCTTCATCAAGCTCGGGGTTTTCTACAAGGTAGAGCTCGCGTGCAGCATCAATGGCCTCTTCCAGCGTGGCATATAAACTCATGGTGATCTCCTTTATAAACAGGTCAGGGAGCGCGCTCCGGTGTCATTTCAAGTTAATTGTTGACGCTGTTTGCAAAGTTGCAAGTATGAAGGGTATCTACAGAGTTATTCTTCCGAAACACTGACGCGTTCTGTTGGGCGACGCAGGCTTATCCACGAGTAAAGCGCATTGAAAAGAACCACACAGCCAGTGACTAAAAATACCGTGCGAAAGCCATAGTTGGCTGAAACTGCGGCACCCATCAACGGGCCGGTGACATTACCGATATCGCGGAATGACTGGTTATAACTAAAGATACGCCCGGCAATTTGATTGCTGGAATTGTAGATAAGCAGGGTTTGAACCGCAGGTAGCAGTGCCCCATCAGCGGCGCCTAACAGGAAGCGTAACACGCCTAATTGCCACGGGTTTTGTACCATCGACATCGGGATCAGCAACAAGACGGAGAAAACCAGGGCGCAGATTAAAATCCTCTCAGGCCCGATTCTATCTCCCAGTTTTCCCAGTCGCGGTGCACTGATCAGTGCTGCAACGCCGGGAACAGAGGCAATCATTCCGCTGATAAAAGCCAGATTGCTGACATTGCCCGCCAGTTCACGCACGTAAAGCGTAAGAATCGGGGCGATAGATCCGGTGGCGACCTGAATGATCATGGTGGTGACAAAAAGGCTTAGCACCAGACGAGGATTTTTGAGTGATGTGAAGACCTGGCGTGCGTGAAGCATGTCCTTTTTGTGCACGGGAGTGAATTGTTCACGAATACAGAACAAGGTAAAAACGAAACAGGTAAAGAGCACGGCAGCAGTGATAAAAAACACCGGACGCAGGCCGTAAGTATCCGCCAGAAAACCGCCAATCATTGGCCCAAGAAGTGCGCCACTCACACCACCGGTGGACAGTGTACCTAACGCCCAACCACTTTTATGACGGGGAACCTGCGTGGCAATCAACGCGTTTGCATTGGGTACAAATCCGCCCAACAGCCCGAGTAGCGCACGAAGCGCCAGAAATTGCCAGATATTACTCGCAAAGCCCATCAGCACCATCACGATGGACATCCCCAGCGCGGAGCGCAGCAGCATTATCTTGCGGCCTTTGCGGTCGGCAAGCCCACCCCAGAAAGGTGACGCGATAGCTGAGAACAAAAAGGTGATACTGAAAACAATCCCAGACCACATGTTGAGCGCGCTGTGCCCGGTTACGCCAAGTTGTTCGACATAGAGCGGGAGGAAAGGCATCACCAGGCTAAATGCGACACCAGTAAGAAAACACCCAAGCCATGCAACGGTGAGGTTTCGTTTCCAGTTGATCGTGTTCTCAGGGAGAGTCATAACGCTCCATTTCAAGGCAGAGAAAGATGTGTGTGGGAATTATTACCTTGCTAATTATGCGCCTGAAGCCGAGGTGGGGCAATGTTTCTGAAATACAATTTCAGAATGAGTTAAGGGTGGCAAAAGCCACCCAGGTACCGAAGTTAATACCGTGATGGCACGCCTTTAGGGCGCGTTTTAAAACGGCGGTGCAGCCACATGTACTGCTCGGGAGCCATCAAAATGCACTGCTCGATGATTTTATTCATCCAGATTGCGGTGCCTTCAGGGGTTTCCAGCGGGGGTGAAAATTCTGCAGGCAGAATAATCAGCTCGTAACCTTTACCGTCCGGTTTGCGTCTGGGCACCATTGGCACAATCGCAGCACCGGACATCCGTGTCAGCGTGTAGGTTCCGGTGGTAGTGGCGGCTTCGTCAACGCCAAAAAATGGGACAAATACGCTGCCGCGTGGGCCGTAATCGTGGTCCGGTGCGTACCAGATGATTTCGCCCTGTTTAAGTGCGCGGATCATCCCTTTGAGATCTTTCCTGTCGATCATGCTTTTGTTCGAACGCATACGACCCCAGGTTTGCAGCCAGTCAAGAAGGGGGTTGTCATTCGGGCGGTAAACCCCGATTCCTGGCGTGTTCATGCCGAACATTCGCGCCCCTAATTCAAGCGTCAGGAAGTGAATGCCAATGAGCAACACACCACGTTTTGCTTCCTGAACCGCATGAATCTGTTCAACACCGGAAACATCGCACCAGCGTCGGATGCGCCAGGTTGGCCAGAACCAGGCAATGCCGGTTTCCATCAGACCGAGGCCGACTGATTCGAAGTTTTTCTCGAGATAATATTCGCGTTCTTCCGCTGTTTTGTGGGGGAAGGCGAGCTCAAGATTGCGGCGGGTAATTCTGACGCGGCGTTTCATAAACCGTCTTGCAAGTTGACCAAGGCCACGCCCGAGTCGATAAATGACGGGATAAGGGAGCAAAGTAATTAAATAGAGTAGGCCAATACCTAACCAGGTTCCCCAATAGCGGGGATGAAGTAGTGCGCGCGAGAATTGCGGTAAGTTCGTCATGTAAAACCTATTGTGACGGCAAATGCCGGATCTTCTTGAGTCAGACTATTGTGACATTAATTATGAATCATCCAAAATTAACCGTGGCAGAGTGCTTGATATTCCAGCGGTTGTTGTTTTTGGTGTGTATAGACTAGGGAAATGTTACGCAAAATGCAGTGATGTAAATTAACGTTAATTGCTATATGATGCAGCCCACTTTTTTCTTAACGATTGCAGAGCGAACACCATGCCAGTGTTACACAACCGCATATCGAATGAAGAATTGCGTGTGCGCATGCTGGCTGAAACTGAGCCACGCACCACGATCTCATTCTATAAATATTTCACCATTGAAGAACCTCAAACGACTCGTGATGCGCTTTACCAGGCGTTTACATCGCTCAATGTATTTGGTCGCGTTTACCTCGCCCATGAAGGGATTAACGCGCAAATCAGCGTTCTTCAAAGCCGAGTGGATGCGTTCCGCGAAACACTTTACGGTTTTCATCCCGCACTCAATGGCGTGCGCCTGAATATTGCGCTCGAAGACGACGGCAAATCGTTTTGGGTATTACGCATGAAGGTTCGCGACCGTATTGTCGCGGATGGGATTGATGATCCGTCGTTTGATGCCAGCAATGTCGGCGCATACCTCAAAGCGGCAGACGTGAATGCCATGCTCGACGACCCGGAAGCGGTGTTCATCGACATGCGCAACCATTACGAATACGAAGTGGGCCATTTCCAGGATGCGATGGAGATCCCTGCGGATACCTTCCGTGAGCAGTTGCCGAAAGCGGTCGATATGCTTCAGGAAGACAAAGACAAGAAAATTGTCATGTATTGTACCGGTGGGATCCGCTGCGAGAAAGCCAGCGCCTGGATGCTACACAATGGTTTTAAGAACGTTTATCACATTGAAGGCGGGATTATCGAGTACGCAAGACGTGCGCGTGAACAAGGCATTCCGGTGCGTTTTGTCGGGAAAAACTTTGTTTTCGACGAACGTATGGGCGAGCGCATTTCCGATGATGTGATTGCCCATTGCCATCAGTGCGGCGCATCTTGCGACAACCATACCAACTGCAAAAATGACGGCTGCCATCTGCTGTTTATTCAGTGCCCAAGTTGTGCTGAGAAGTTTACCGGATGCTGTAGTGAAATTTGTCGTGAAGAGTTGGCGCTTTCTCCGGAAGAACAGCGTCGCCGTCGTGCAGGACGGGAAAATGGAAATAAGATTTTTAACAAATCCCGAGGCGCGTTGAATACTACGTTGGGGATCCCCGATCCCGAATAACGTTTAACGGGTGGATCGAATCGTATCCACCCGGTTTTATCTCTGTTCAGTACAACCACAAATAAATCATATCAATCAAAATGAGTACCGCGGAGAGCAGCAGATACAGCATCAAGTGCTCGCGTACATTATTCATCAAATAGTCAAATATGCGGCGCATTGTCGGCTCACCTGAAGCGCGAGAGTGAGAACGGCGTAAGGTCGAAACTCCACTCTTTGCCGAGTGCAAACTGACAGGCTATCTCTCCAAGCACTGAGGCGAACTTAAATCCGTGTCCGCTCAAACCGGTTATCACCAGTGTGTTGTCATGGCCCGGAAGGGTATCAATAATAAAATCTTCATCCGGTGACATATCGTACGTGCAGGCGGCGCCATGCATGCAGACGCCAACACCTGGCATTATCTGGCGCAAGAAGCTGAACACTTCACTTCCGTCCGTCGCGATGGCACCAAAGGGCTTACGCTGTTGCGGCTCGCTTATCGGCTGGCCGCCATTATGTTTGCCGAGCTTCAGCTCGTTATCCTCGCCCGCTGGGAAACCGTAATACTGATCCCCATCAGGCAGTTCGGCGGTAAAAGCAGGGAAGTGATTCTTTTCACTGTAGCGCCCATCCGCCTGATGCCAACTGAAGATTTTACGCACCGGGGTGATGGGCAGTTCAGGTAATAATTTTGTGACCCACGTTCCGGCACTGATCAGCAGTTTGTCCGCGGTGAATTCACCTTCCGGCGTGTTGACGACCACACCTTCAGCGGTATGACGAATGTCGGTCACCGGGCAATTAAACAGCTGAGCACAGCCACCCTGGTTTGCCAGTCGAATATAGGTCTTAATCGCCAACTCGCTGCGCAGTACGCCAGAGTTCGGCTCAAACAAACCGAGATAGTTTTCGGGAACGGTTATCTGCGGCCAACGAGTCATCACTGCTTCAGCACTCAATGTTTCAAGCGGTAGTGACCAGTTTTTCGCACTTTGCTGCACCGTGGCGATAAACGTTGAATCAGCCGGGCCGAGATTAATCACGCCGGTGCGATGAAACACTTTCTCGCCGCTGATTTCCTGCAATGCGTCCCAAAGTTTCTGAGCGCGTAACACCAACGGGACATACTTTTCGCCTTCGCCATAGGCGTGGCGCATCAGGCGTGTATCGCCGTGGTGGCTACCTTGCTGATGAGGGGGATGGCAGCTATCGATCATCAGGACATTCAGACCGGAATGTGTTGCATAGCAGCCAGCGGCGGCACCCACAGACCCACTTCCGACGATGATAAGGTCATAATGCATGGCGCTTTTCTCCTCTCTTTGTGCCAAAACAGAATAATAAAAAAGGCACCTCTACGGTGCCTTGTGTTATTTGGGCAGCATCGGCAATCAATGCTTACGATAATCGCTTACCTGGTAATCACTAGATTCAATCTTAGCAATGCCGGCTTCAAGAATTGATATAAATTGCCGGGCAACATCCGTGGTCAGCCATAACGTTTGACCGATTTCAGTTTCGTCGTGCTTTTGCGTATTGGAGGTCAGGTAGTGCAGGCGAAGCATCAGTGCGTCGTAGCTATCTACGGTACTGATGTCCCATCCAACAAGGGGATGGGTCTGGATAACATCACTATTTTTTTCCATCATAACCCCTTTTATACGTGTGTTTAAGACAACGGTTCGCGAGGTTTAATGCTTGTTTAATGTGAAGCCAGTTAAGTATATCAATGATTAAGCTATTTCGACGAAGAAATAAATACCCTGCAACACTTTTTTTACATTATAGGGTTCGATTGTACGTTATTTCGACGCTTTATTCTTTTGTATTGGGAAGATTCTGAGTAAGAAGAGAAAGGTGGAATGAGCCTGCTGGGTGAGTTTCAAAAAATAAAAAAACCGGATGGCGACACCCGGCATAAAAAACAACGAGGGAATTTTTTACCTGAAATGAGCGGCGACTCAATGTTAAGTCGACCACCTTCCATGATGAGTTTTAATCCGCAGCAAACCAGTCGTCAGCGCTTTCCCAGGTCTCTTGCAATATTTCGCTAATGCGATCGCGATCTTCTTTGCTGGCACCTAACACTGAGAGGTTATTAGCGGCAGCATAACGCACCTGAACGTGGTTTTCGTTTTCAGGATAGTGTTGAGTTATTCGGCGTGAAAGTTCGTTCGCAAGCGCGTCAATAGCGCCTGGTGGCAGAGATGTAGTTTTGGCAATAGTGACTTCAATACGCATAACAGCCCCCTGTGAAATATACTGTATATGTATACAGTTATATTGTTCAATATGCAACAGGGGGCGTTAAAATTAAGCTTTAACTGACCAGTTCACTTGTTCACCGGCCAGGAACGGCACGATGCTGTCATCACTGGTGGCAATAGTTTCTGGCATTGTGACCGGTGTACGAACCAACTCTATGGTTTCTTCGTTAACAGGCAGGCCATAGAAACGCGGGCCATTGAGCGACGTAAACGCTTCAAAGTGCCCAAGCGCATTCATCTCTTCAAATACTGTCGCGTAAGCACCCAGGGCTGACGGCGCGTTAAAGCAACCCGCGCAGCCACAGCTTGCTTCTTTACGATGACGCGCGTGTGGCGCGGAATCTGTACCGAGGAACACACGGTCACATCCGCTGGCAACCAGTTCGCGCAACGCTTCCTGATGAATGCTGCGTTTTAAAATAGGCAGGCAATACAGGTGAGGGCGCACGCCGCCAACCAACATGTGGTTACGGTTAAACATCAGGTGCTGCGGAGTAATGGTCGCGCCCAGCAGGGAGTTTCCTTCCTTCACATACTGCGCGGCATCTTTGGTGGTGATGTGTTCGAACACCACTTTCAGTTCCGGTAATTGCTGGCGCAAAGGCTCCAGGACGGTTTCGATAAAACGCGCTTCACGGTCAAAAATATCAATGTCAGCGTGCGTCACTTCGCCGTGAATAAGCAGCGGCATGCCGATTTTTTGCATGCGCTCAAGCACCGGTAAAATCGCGGCGGTGCTGGTGACACCATGGCTTGAGTTCGTTGTCGCATTGGCAGGATAGAGTTTTGCTGCGGCAAACACGTTTTCATTAAACCCACGTTCAACTTCGTTAGGGTCTAAAGAATCGGTGAGATAACAGGTCATCAGGGGTTCGAAATTATGCCCCTGCGGTACGGCATCCAGAATACGCTGGCGATAGGCAATAGCGGCTTCGACCGTTGTGACTGGCGGCACCAGGTTTGGCATGACAATCGCGCGACCATAAGTTTCGCTGGTATAAGGCACCACCGTTTTTAACATGTCACCATCACGAAGGTGAACATGCCAGTCATCTGGGCGGCGAATTTTTAATACCTGAGGTAATACGGTCATGAAAGTGCTCCGGCTAGGAAGGATTTAACGATGATTTGTGCCGGACACAAAGAATAAGCGCAAACGTTTCGCTTTGCACCATTTTCGTTGAGATTTTCTTGGGGAGGAGCGGGTACGGCCCTCCCCAATACAGTGAGAATTACTCAGTAAAAGGAATCACAATTTCGCCGGGCTTAACTTCAATCCCTTTAGCGTATTTTTTAGCCAGATTCTCACCGGTGCTGCGGTCTTCACCCAACACGTAAGCCGGTTGTTGATTGAAGTAATTGCGCAGTGACTGATTCAGATACGGAATGAGTGTCTGGACAATGGTTTGCATTTTTTGAGGTTCGACAGTTGCGTCTACTACTTCCATTTCTTGCAAATAAATCGCGCCTTGCTCTTTATTGAACGTTGGTAACGCTTTTAGCTTCAGTTTGATGTTGGCTTTTTGATCGCCGAAAATCGAAGTCATCTCCAGTTTGGCATCACCTGTTAACGTGACTTTATTCGCTTCTTCACGGCCAATCGCACTGGATAAATTGTTCAATACAATATGGGCATCGGCAACACCTGGCAGGCCAATATCTTTAGAGAAATTATTGCGTTTTTGCAGCGCGTGGTTGATTTCCTGTTCGCTGACGGTGTATTGCGTTAGCTGGTTACAACCCACCACTAATCCGCAGAGTATTAATGCTGCGGCTAAAACTATCTTTTTCATGGAGTTCCTTAACATGCTGCTTTGAAACAGATCCTGACATGCAACATCATGATCTAATCGTGCAGGTAGTGCTACCGGAAAAAACTGAAAACCAGATTGCAAGTCTTGCAGGGCCGAATGCGGCGGGTGAGCATTATGCTTACCCGCTCTGGGGAAAAGCCTTAACGGCAATTAAATTGCGTGGGATGAAAGCAGGTTAATTTGCGTCTGTTTGGCCATATTATCGCGGTACGCCGCCACACGGCTTGGCCACTCAATTCCGGCAACCAGCGTCAGGTTACGCAGCAGTGGGAACAGATGAATATCATCATCAGATAGCTCACCATTGACCGCATTAGGTTGCACAATGAGTTTATCGAGCTTGCGCAGATCGTCTGATATTTTCTTGATAAGGCCCGGCGAATGCGAGAGGTGGTCAGCGAAAGAACCGCTCATCGCCTCTTTCTTGTGGACGAAATAAGCCCGCGCTTCCGGTGTGGCAAACTCATCAAAGGGAGCTTTAGCAATACGGGGAAGAAGCAACTGTTGAACATAGCTATTGACGTGGCGCAACCAGTCACTAATAGCCGCGTGGGTACTCCCCGTCAGCAGTGGTTCGCCATCAAGTTTATCGACGTAGTGCACGATATCCATGCTTTCAGGCATGTAGCGGCTGTCGTCTTTTTGCAAGATGGGCACCACTTTCTTGCCAACCATTTTTGTCGGGGTGGCTTCATCGTCATTTAGCAGAACATTTAGCTCAATGGGGATATTCTTTAAGCCAAAAATCATGCGTGCTTTGAGGCAAAAAGGGCAGTGATCGTAGATATAAAGCTTCACGTTATTCCTCCATTTTGATTTACGGACTAAATCCGTCAACTTTTCAGTATGGTAGAGAAAAATGAGGGCCGCAAACTAGTTACCTGGCTCAAGCATCGATGGTTCGACCGGTTTAGCGCTAAATTGCCACCACAGCGCAATCAAGGTGATCACGCCAATAATCCCGAGCATCATCCACGGGAGTTCCGGCTGGTTGATCGTTTTTCCTGCGTCGTATAGCCAACCGCCCCCGGCATAACCTAAAGCACCACCAATGGCCAAACCCAAACGGCTGAATCCCATATAACTCCCGCGAGCACGGGAATCTGCGAGCGATGCGCCCAGTGTTTCACGGGCAGGTTCAGCAATGATTGAGCCGATGTAAAACACGCAAATCAGCGTGAACAACTGCTGAAGATTATTCGTCAGGCCAATCGGCAACATCGCCAATGTCATCAGGAACAACCCAGCCATCAGGCGCTGCTCAAGGCGGAAGCGTTTTTCACTCCAGCGGGCAATCGGGTAGAGCAGCGTCAACGACAGCGCGGCTTCAATGGCATACATCCACTTCACGGCGGCAGGTGTTCCGGCAATTTCGTTGACCATAATCGGCAGCATTAACATGACCTGCACTGCAAGCATGTAATAACCGGCGAGCGTCAGCACGTACGTGACAAATCTTCTGTCACGCAGTACGCGTCCCATCCCTTCAAGCATGGGTGTGCGGATGGTGGAAAGTTTATACGCAGGCAGCAACCAGGCATTGACGATCGCGCAAATAACAAACATTACCGCACCGGCACCACAAACCAGACGGAAATCATATTGCAGCAACCAACTGCCGAGCAGCGCACCAATTACCGCACCCGCGCTGTCTTGCATCATCAGAATTGAGAAGAAGCGCCCTCGTTGATGCGGGCGAACCAGTTTAACGACCAGTGCGGCGCGAGGCGGGTCGAATAACGTGCCACCAACACCGGAGATAAAGCACGACAGCCACAGTAGCCAGGGTTCGTGGGCGATACCCATCGTGGCAAACCCAACCGCACGCAACAGCATGCCGGTGACAATCATGGGTTTTGCGCCGAACCGGTCAGCAATAGCGCCGCCAAAAATCCCCAACCCCTGCTGCGTCAGTTGTCGCAAGCCGAGCGCAATACCGACCATTAGCGCAGCCCAACCCATTTGGTCGACAAAGCGAATGGAAATTAGAGGGAAAACCACGAAGAAGCCTAATACAACTAACATGTTATCGAGCAATAAGAAGTATTTACCCAGGCTCCTGGCCTGCGCTACCCGTGACATCTCCCCTCCTGGGAATTTTAAAAGTGTGATGAACTTCTATTCTCTACTGCTATGTGGGTTTTTGACAGTCAGGGATATGACAATATTTTTTAATCAATCTAAGGCTTCGATTGAACTCTTTAATCGAAAAAGATTGAGCAGATGTAAAATCTGCATGTTGTTGTTTTCCTTCCGCAGCCAGCCGCAGGTATAGTAATTATGTTGCCGAAGAAAATATGGGATGTGAGGAGTAGGGGTGAACATGTTTGGCTACCGCAGTAACGTGCCGAAAGTACGCTTATCAACCGACCGCCTGGTGGTGCGTCTGGTGTATGAGCGAGATGCCTGGCGTCTGGCAGATTATTACGCCGAAAACCGTCAGTTCCTGAAACCGTGGGAGCCGATTCGTGATGACAGCCATTGTTATCCTTCGGGCTGGCAAGCGCGACTGGGCATGATAAGCGAAATGCACAAGCAAGGCAGCGCCTATTATTTTGCGCTACTCGACCCTGAAGAAAAAGAGATTCGCGGTGTCGCCAATTTCTCGAATGTTGTGCGCGGCTCATTCCATGCCTGTTATCTGGGGTATTCCCTGGGTGAAAAATGGCAGGGCCAGGGCTTGATGTTTGAAGCGCTGACCACCGCGATTCGTTATATGCAGCGCAGTCAGCATATTCATCGCATCATGGCGAACTATATGCCGCATAACCAGCGTAGCGGCGATTTACTGGCACGCCTCGGTTTTGAAAAAGAAGGTTATGCCAAAGAGTATTTACTGATTGATGGTGTGTGGCGGGATCATGTTCTGACCGCGCTCACCACCAAAGAATGGACCCCTGGCCGTTAAGGACGTGAAATGAAATATCAGTTAACTGCGGTTGAAGCGCGAGTTGTGGGTAGCCTGATGGAAAAGCAGGTGACCACGCCTGAACAATATCCCATGTCGGTCAACGGCGTCGTGACGGCGTGTAATCAGAAAACCAACCGTGAACCGGTCATGGATCTGAAAGAGCATGATGTGCAAGAAACGCTGGATACGCTGGTCAAACGCCACTTTTTGCGCACCGTCAGCGGGTTTGGCAATCGCGTGACAAAGTATGAACAACGATTCTGTAATTCCGAGTTTGGCGACCTGAAACTTTCAGCCGCTGAAGTGGCTGTGGTGACAATACTGTTATTACGTGGCGCCCAGACGCCAGGTGAATTACGTTCTCGTGCTGGAAGAATGTTCGAGTTCAGCGATATGGCGCAGGTTGAAGCGACGCTCGAAAATCTTGCCAACCGCGAAGATGGCCCATTCGTCGTGCGTTTACCGCGTGAGCCAGGCAAACGTGAAAGCCGCTATATGCACCTCTTTAGCGGCGAAGTTGATGCATCACAGACCATCAGTTCCGAGAGTGTTGCTGCACCGGGTGATGATTTAACGGCCCGTGTTGAACAGCTTGAAAACGAAGTTGCCGATCTCAAACAACGTCTCGATTCACTGCTCGCCCATCTTGGGGATTAATGAATGACTAAACTTCGCGTCGGCGTTGTTGGTTTGGGTGGCATCGCCCAAAAAGCGTGGCTGCCGGTATTAACCGCGGCCAGTGACTGGACGCTGCAGGGGGCTTTTTCCCCAACTCAAACCAAAGCGCAGAAGGTCTGTGATAGTTACCGTATCCCCTACGTTCCTTCTATTTCTGCACTGGCAGCGCAATGTGATGCGGTATTCGTACACAGTGCGACGAGCAGCCATTACGCGGTAGTCAGCGAGTTATTGCAGGCGGGCGTTAACGTTTGTGTTGATAAGCCGCTGGCAGAAAACCTTGCAGACGCCGAGCGTTTAGTGGAAATGGCACAGAAGCAAAAGCGCACGCTGATGGTCGGTTTTAACCGCCGCTTCTCTCCGTTGTATCAGGATTTGAAAACCAAACTGGCTAATGGCGCATCGCTGCGCATGGACAAACACCGTGCTGACAGCGTCGGGCCAAACGATCTGCGCTTTACGTTGCTTGATGATTATCTGCATGTTGTTGATACCGCGCTGTGGCTGGCCGGTGGGGAAGCGCAACTGCAAAGCGGGTCGTTACAAACTAACGACCAGGGGCAAATGCTGTTTGCTGAGCATCATTTTGCCCGCGGTAATTTGCAAATCACCACCAGCATGCATCGTCGTGCAGGGAGCCAGCGTGAGTGGGTGCAAGCGGTCACCGACGGTGGATTATTCGATGTAACGGATATGCGTGAGTGGCGCGAGGAGTGCGGAAACGGGCTGGTGAATCGCCCCATTCCTGGCTGGCAAACCACCCTCGAACAGCGCGGTTTTGTAGGCTGTGCGCGTCATTTCCTCGATTGCGTGGCAAATCAGACGGTTCCTGAAACCTCGGGCGAGCAAGCGCTCATGGCGCAGCGCGTGGTTGAAAAACTATGGCGGGAATCGATGAGCGAATAACACAGTAACATCTGATAGTAGTATTTCGGCTGTGTATCGGTACTATAAGCGCCTGAACGAAATGCCCATTACAACGCCTGCCCAGCAGGCGTTGATGTTTGTGGAACCACATAATAATGAATTTATTAAAATCGCTGGCAGCAGTCAGCTCGATGACGATGTTTTCTCGCGTGCTGGGATTTGCACGTGACGCCATTGTGGCAAGGGTTTTTGGGGCAGGGATGGCGACGGATGCCTTTTTTGTGGCCTTCAAACTGCCTAACTTATTGCGTCGTATTTTTGCCGAAGGAGCCTTCTCGCAGGCGTTTGTGCCAATACTTGCTGAGTACAAAAGTAAGCAGGGAGAAGATGCCACGCGCGTATTTGTCTCTTATGTCTCAGGGCTACTGACGCTCGCACTGGCGGTGGTGACTGTCATCGGGATGATTGCCGCTCCGTGGGTTATCCTGGTGACTGCCCCCGGTTTTGCGGATACCGCAGACAAATTCAATCTGACTTCCAGCTTGCTGCGGATAACCTTCCCCTATATTTTCCTGATCTCACTGGCCTCGCTGTGTGGGGCCATTCTTAACACCTGGAACCGTTTCTCGGTCCCGGCTTTTGCGCCGACGTTTCTGAACCTCAGTATGATCGGTTTCGCACTGTTTGCCGCTCCGTACTTTAACCCGCCGATTCTGGCGCTGGCCTGGGCGGTGACGGTGGGTGGCGTGCTGCAATTGGCATATCAGTTACCCCATCTTAAAAAGATTGGCATGCTGGTTCTGCCGCGCGTAAACCTTAAAGATGCAGGCGCGATGCGTGTCATCAAGCAGATGGGGCCTGCGATACTCGGGGTTTCCGTCAGCCAGATTTCCTTAATCATCAACACCATTTTTGCCTCGTTTCTCGCCTCCGGCTCGGTTTCATGGATGTATTACGCTGACCGTTTGATGGAATTCCCATCCGGTGTGTTGGGCGTTGCGTTGGGTACGATTCTCCTGCCTTCGCTGGCGAAAAGCTTTGCCAGTGGCAACCATGACGAATACTCGCGCCTGATGGATTGGGGTTTGCGTTTATGTTTCTTGCTGGCTTTACCCAGTGCAGTGGCGTTGGGGATTCTGGCCAAACCGCTGACGGTATCGTTGTTCCAGTACGGTAAATTCACGGCCTTTGATGCGTTGATGACGCAACGTGCGCTGGTGGCGTATTCCGTCGGTTTGATGGGGCTGATTGTAGTGAAAGTGCTGGCACCGGGCTTCTATTCGCGTCAGGACATCAAAACACCGGTCAAAATCGCTATCGTCACGCTGATTATGACTCAGGTAATGAACCTTGCTTTTATCGGCCCGCTTAAGCATGCCGGGCTGTCATTGTCGATTGGTCTGGGGGCGTGTCTGAATGCCAGCCTGCTATACTGGCAATTACGTAAACGCAAAATATTCCAGCCTCAACCGGGGTGGGGCGCGTTTCTGTGGCGTCTGTTTGCCGGTGTGATTGTGATGGCAGCGGTACTGGTCGGCATGATGCACGTGATGCCAGCCTGGGATTTAGGCTCCATGGCTTATCGTTTACTGCGTCTGATGGCGGTAGTCGTCGCCGGGATTGCGGCTTATTTCGCAACCTTAATGGTGCTGGGATTCAGAGTGAAGGATTTTGCCCGACGCACAATCTAGTGTGATGGCAAATTATCGTGCCGACTTGGGCCAAAGACATGGTCGGCACGGGCATTCTGCATTAAACTGCGCGCTGCAAAATTTGACATATTAGAATATTAATTAGGCGGTATAGCGATGCACGGAGTAATCACAACCTGGTTTGAAGATAAAGGTTTCGGTTTTATCAAAGATGAAAACGGTGACAATCGTTATTTTCATGTGATTAAGGTCGCCAACCCTGAGCTGATTAAAAAAGATGCCTCAGTGACTTTCGAGCCAACCACGAACAATAAAGGCTTGTCTGCTTTCGCGGTGAAAGTTGAACCCGACAGCAAGTACATCTTTATTGCAGGCGAGCGCATCAAAATCACGGCGATTAAATCTTTCCTGGTCTACAGCGAAGAAGTGCCAGCCGAAACCAAGATCGATAAAGAAAATGCAGTGCTGTCGGTCGGCGCACTGATGAACAGCATTCGCCCTAAAGCGGAGCCAAAGCCGGGTGAAATGCGTACGCTGAAGAAACTGGCCGTGACGACTTTCCAGGGCTCAACATTAATCTTCTCCGAAGATGAAATTGATGTTGAAGCGACCATGAAGATCCTCAAAGGTCTGAAATAAGCTGTTTCGTAGAGCTCAGCCAGCCATGAGCTCTACACCCCCCTCCTGAACTGGCGATTTTTCCGCTGGATGATATCCGTTAAAAAACACATTCAAAATCACCGAACAAGGCTGTACGGCTGAAGGGATTGCATCAGGAAGAAAGGGCGGTATTTATATAAGTACAGTGAGGACTCGCCTGCATGGCAGTCCCTCACTCGAATTTTGGCAGGGAGTTAAATCGTTATTTTCTTGCCACCACGACTAACAGTCGTCGCTTGTCCATCGGCACCGTAGAGATTCGGTTCCTGATGCGGTTTGAGTATCGCCAGCGCCTGTTCATTACGCGCTAACTGATCTTCTAACAACCAACCGTTATGCTGGTTAATGTCGCGTAAGTGCTGCGTTTTTTGTGTAATCGTCTGCCAACGTTGGCTGATATCCGTGCTGCCGATAGTTTCGACATTCTGTGCGGCACGACGCTGCTGCTCAAGATAATCAAGCGTCGCAAGCAAGGAGCTTTTATCTTCAGTGATACGTTGCAATGCACTGCCATTCACATGGCCTGCGGATAATTGTTGCTGTTCGGCGTCCATCACCTCTTTAAGAGAGTTGAGAACCACAGTCATTTGATCCATCACTTCTAACAGACGACTCATGCAATTATTTACTCGATAAATAGCTTTGAGCTTCCTGGATTAGCGCATCGGCGATTTTGCCGGTATCCATTTTCAGCTCACCGTTACGGATAGCAGTTTTAAGTGCTTCAACGCGTTCCATATTAATATCCCCGCTGCCCGGCTGAATTAACTTAGCCTGTGCGTCACTGAGGGTCACATTGGTGCTTTTGAGGGTCGCGCTTTTCACCAGCTGGCTCTTTTGAATCTGAGCTTCTGGCGTTTCGCGTGGTTGTACGGTACTTACCGGTTTCAAAGGAGACGTGCGATCAATGCTCATTATTCTTTCCTCATCGAGGGCAATTTCTATCATCTGTTAATACACTATCGGCAGCCGCCGTAGAACCTTTATAGCCTTCTTAGCTACCGGTAGAATATTATAAGCTAATCAGAATATTCCCATCAGCATCGACGACCCCGCTCACAATTTGTCCCGAACTCATTCGAACCCGAGCATTCTGCGAAACGGCGGCGTTGTTCAGTGCTTTACCTTCGCTATTAACACTAAATCCTTCACCGGCCGCCACAACCTGAACCTGCTGCCCGGCTTTGACTCGCCATGACTGGCGCACCATCGACATCAAAATGGGTTGATTCGGTGCGATGTCGCGCAGCGTTACTGCACTGCTTACCTGGCGTAAATCCAGTATCGCACGCGGTGGGAGCTGATCAAGTCGTCCATGTTTAAGCTGAAGCTGACTTTCGGTGATAACGCTGCCACGCGGTAATGCCTGTGCTGCCACGACGTAGTTTCCGATAGCCTGGACTTCCGCCTGAATGTACCGCTTATCGTTACCACATTGCGCCATAACGCTCACGTTTCCCCACAGGCGACTGTTCCCCGGCATAGAAAAATCAGGAAGTGGGCAGGGCGGCAATTGTGCATCAGGCGTTTTCACAATCACGGTGACATCATCGCTAATTCCCGCCAGGCGCTGCTGGAAAAACTGGCTCAGAGGCGCATCCAGAATGCTGGCTAATGCCGCAGGGCAAGCCAGCAAAAGTGCTACTGCGCTCCAGGTTTTCAGACCAGTCATGACGTTTCTCCTTGCTCAGATTGCAGTGATTTTAACCGCACACCGAAATGATCAAGGCGATAAATAGCGACGCATTTTGTGCCTATTCCAACGATAACGCACGCGTAAGGCGCTTTAAGCTGTCGGACAAATCCTAATTATGCGGAGGGGACATGCTCGACAAACTGGATGCCGCGCTGCGATTTCAGCAAGAAGCGATAAATTTGCGCGCCCAGCGTCAGGAAATACTGGCTGCAAATATCGCTAATGCGGATACACCGGGCTATCAGGCTCGCGATATTGATTTTGCCAGTGAAATGAAAAAAGTGATGGAACGGGGTCGTGCCGAAGGCAGCGGTGTTGCGCTTGCGCTCACGTCCGCGCGCCATATCCCTGCGGCAACACACTCAGCACCTTCGCTTGATCTTCTCTACCGCGTTCCTGACCAACCGTCGATGGATGGTAATACCGTCGATATGGACCGTGAACGTACACAATTTGCCGATAACAGCCTGAAATACCAGTCCGACCTTACGGTTCTCGGCGGCCAAATCAAGGGCATGATGTCGGTGCTACAACAGGGTGGCTAACAGATGGCTTTGCTGAATATTTTTGATATTGCCGGCTCCGCGATGACTGCGCAATCCAAGCGTATGAACGTGGCGGCGAGTAACCTGGCTAACGCCGATAGTGCAACGGGCCCGGACGGCCAGCCTTATCGCGCTAAGCAGGTTGTTTTCCAGGTTGATGCAGCCCCAGGCGCTGAAACGGGTGGCGTAAAAGTGATGGGTGTTGAAGAGAGCCAGGCACCGGACAAACTGGTGTTCCAGCCGGGAAACCCGCTGGCAGACGCCAAAGGTTATGTACGCATGCCGAATGTGGATGTGGTGGGCGAGATGGTTAACAGCATGTCGGCATCCCGTAGCTACCAGGCCAACGTGGAAGTACTCAACACCGTGAAAAGCATGATGTTGAAAACCCTGACTCTGGGTCAGTAAAGGAGTGACTGATGGGCATCGCCGTTAATATGAATGACACCACAACCAGTGGTGTTAATGCATTATCGGGTAACAGTAATCTGACAGGCAGCAACGCGGCTGACCTGCAAAGTAGTTTTTTGACGCTGCTTGTCGCGCAGCTGAAAAACCAGGACCCAACCAATCCTCTGCAAAACAACGAACTGACGACACAGCTGGCACAAATCAGCACCGTCAGCGGTATTGAAAAACTCAATACCACGCTCGGCTCAGTATCAGGTCAGTTGACCAATAACCAGTCTGTGCAGGCCAGCGCCTTGATTGGTCATGGCGTGATGATTCCCGGTACGAAAATTCTGGCAGGGAGTGAAGCGACGACGCCTTTTGGTGTTGAGCTACAGCAGGCGGCCGATAAAGTCACCGCAACGATCACGGATAACACGGGCAAAGTGGTTCGTACTCTCGATATTGGTGCGGTCACCGCCGGTGTTCATACCTTTACCTGGGATGGCAGCATGACTGACGGCACAACGGCACCGGATGGGGCCTACAACGTCGCTATCAGTGCCAGTAATGGCAGTACGCAGTTGGTGGCTCAGCCGCTTAATTTTGCCATGGTCAACGGCGTAACACTCAGTAATGGCAAGACCTTGCTCGATCTCGGTACTTACGGCACCTCCACTCTCGATGACATCAGGCAGATTATTTAAGCCTCCAACCCTTTGCAGGAGTAAAACATGGGCTTTTCACAAGCGGTCAGCGGCCTGAATGCTGCGGCCACCAACCTGGACGTAATTGGTAACAACATCGCCAACTCCGCCACCTACGGCTTCAAAGCAGGTAGCGTTTCTTTCGCTGATATGTTCGCCGGTTCTAAAGTGGGCCTGGGCGTTAAAGTGGCGGGTATTACTCAGGATTTTAACGACGGCACAACGACTAACACTGGACGTGGTCTGGATGTGGCAATTAGCCAGAATGGTTTCTTCCGCCTGGTGGATACCAACGGTTCGGTGTACTACAGCCGTAACGGCCAGTTCAAATTAGATGAAAACCGTAATCTGGTGAACATGCAGGGTATGCAGTTAACGGGCTATCCGGCAACCGGTACACCGCCAACCATTCAGGAAGGGGCAAACCCAACGGGTCTTGCGGTACCTAACACCCTGATGGCTGCAAAAACCACGACCACCGCATCGATGCAGATCAACCTGAACTCCACCGATAAAACACCGGCCAAAACCCCCTTTAACGCCGCTGATTCAGATACCTATAACAAAAAAGGTTCTATCACTGTCTATGACAGCCAGGGTAACGCCCATGATATGAACGTCTTCTTTGTTAAATCGACGACGGAAAATACCTGGGATGTCTACACCCAGGACAGCAGTGTCGCGAACAGCCCTGTGGTTAAAGGCGATTCTATGGTGTTCAACAGCAATGGCATCTTGACTGGTGGTACCACAAATACCCTGACAACCGGGGCGATTAATGGTGCAACTCCGGCAACATTCAGCCTCAGCTTCTTGAACTCCATGCAGCAGAACACCGGCTCAAACAACATCGTGGCTGCTAATCAGAATGGTTATAAGCCAGGTGACCTGGTCAGCTATCAGATCAACGATGACGGCACGCTTGTCGGCAACTACTCCAACGAGCAAACCCAGCTGTTAGGCCAGATTGTTCTGTCTAACTTTGCTAACCCGGAAGGGCTCTCCTCTGAAGGGAATAACGTTTGGTCGGCAACCAACTCGTCCGGCGTTGCACTGTTGGGCACCGCAGGTACAGGTAACTTCGGTAGCCTGACCAACGGCGCACTGGAGTCTTCGAACGTCGATCTGAGTAAAGAACTGGTCAACATGATTGTCGCGCAGCGTAACTACCAGTCGAATGCGCAGACCATCAAAACCCAGGATCAGATCCTCAACACTCTGGTTAACCTGCGCTAAGCACTGACGGGATAGCTTAATGGATCACGCAATTTATACCGCCATGGGTGCGGCTAGTCAGACGCTGAATCAACAAGCGGTGACGGCCAGCAACCTGGCAAACGCTTCAACACCTGGCTTTCGTGCGCAGTTGACTGCATTGCGTGCCGTACCGGTGGAAGGGCTTTCTTTGCCGACTCGTACCCTGGTCACAGCGTCAACGCCGGGCGTGGATATGTCGCAAGGGCAGCTGGATTACACCCAGCGCCCGCTGGATGTTGCACTGCAACAAAATGGCTGGCTGGCGGTACAAAGTGCTGATGGTACAGAGGCTTATACCCGCAACGGCAATATGCAGGTCAGTCCTGCCGGGCAATTGACCATCGGCGGGCAACCGGTGATGGGCGAGGGTGGCCCGATTGCCGTGCCTCAGGGCGCGCAGCTGACTATCGCGGCAGACGGCACTATTTCTGCATTAAACGCAGGCGACCAGCCAAATACCGTGGCACCGATTGGCCGTTTAAAACTGGTGAAAGCCACCGGCCAGGAAGTGGTGCGCGGCGATGATGGCTTTTTCCGTCCGAGCCAAATGGCTATGGCGACGCGAGGCGCAACGTTACAGGCTGATGCCAGCATCTCATTGATGCCGGGCGTTCTGGAAGGCAGTAACGTTAAACCCGTGGAAGCAATGACCGACATGATTGCTAACGCCCGTCGTTTTGAAATGCAGATGAAAATTATTTCAAGTGTTGATGAAAACGAACAGCGGGCCAATCAGCTGTTGTCAATGACCTGATGCTAAGCCGTGACACTAACAGGAATTCAAAATGATCAGTTCTTTATGGATCGCTAAAACCGGTCTTGATGCCCAGCAAACCAACATGGATGTGATTGCCAACAACCTGGCAAACGTCTCCACCAATGGTTTTAAGCGTCAACGCGCGGTGTTTGAAGACTTGCTGTACCAGACAATTCGTCAGCCTGGTGCGCAATCTTCTGAACAGACCACACTGCCGTCAGGCTTGCAGATTGGTACGGGCGTGCGTCCGGTGGCAACCGAGCGCCTGCACAGTCAGGGTAACCTGTCCCAGACCAACAACAGCAAAGATGTGGCAATTAAAGGCCAGGGGTTCTTCCAGGTGCAACTGCCGGATGGCACCAGCGCGTATACCCGCGATGGTTCATTCCAGGTGGATCAAAACGGCCAGTTAGTCACTGCAGGCGGTTTCCAGGTACAGCCTGCGATTACGATTCCTGCAAACGCCCTGACCATTACTGTTGGACGTGATGGCATTGTG
This sequence comes from Buttiauxella sp. A111, assembly GCF_014189855.1. Lineage (GTDB taxonomy): Bacteria > Pseudomonadota > Gammaproteobacteria > Enterobacterales > Enterobacteriaceae > Buttiauxella > Buttiauxella selenatireducens. The sequence continues at coordinate 553,684 of NZ_BJFN01000004.1, read as the reverse complement.
AGCGTGACGCAACAGGGTCAGGCGCAACCCGTTCAGGTGGGACAGCTTAATTTGACCACCTTTATGAATGACACGGGTCTGGAAAGCCTGGGTGAAAACCTCTATGCGGAAACCCAGTCGTCCGGTACGCCAAATGAAAGCACTCCAGGGCTTAACGGCGCGGGTCTGCTGTATCAGGGGTATGTTGAAACCTCTAACGTGAATGTTGCTGAAGAGCTGGTGAATATGATCCAGGTTCAGCGCGCTTACGAAATCAACAGTAAAGCCGTTTCTACTACTGACCAGATGCTGCAAAAGCTGACGCAGTTGTAAGGCGTTTGCCGGTGCGAGCTTCGCGCCGGCTGTCGTTATCTGAATGACCTGAAGATGAAAGCAATGCAAAACCCAATGGTTCTTCGTCCTATCGTGATGTTTCTGGTGCTGACCACAAGTGGCTGCGCACTGATACCAACAAAACCGCTGGTGGAAGGGGCGACCACGGCTCAGCCAGTCCCTGGCCCTGCACCGGTAGTGAATGGTTCTATTTTCCAGACGGCGCAACCGGTGAACTATGGGTATCAACCACTGTTCGAAGACCGCCGCCCACGTAACGTCGGCGACACCTTGACCATTGTGCTCCAGGAAAATGTCAGTGCCAGTAAGAGTTCGTCGGCTAATGCCAGCCGTGATGGCAAAACAAACTTTGGCTTTAACGTGACTCCGCGCTATCTCGAAGGGCTGTTCGGTAATAACCGTGCGGATGTCGATGTTGAAGGCGGGAACAGTTTCAACGGTAAAGGTGGGGCAAATGCCAGTAACACCTTTAGCGGAACCTTAACCGTGACGGTCGATCAGGTGCTGGCAAACGGCAACTTGCACGTCGTGGGTGAAAAACAGATAGCCATCAATCAGGGCACCGAATTTATTCGTTTCTCCGGTGTGGTGAATCCTCGCACGATCAGTGGCTCCAACACCGTACCGTCCACACAAGTGGCGGATGCGCGCATCGAATATGTCGGTAACGGCTATATCAACGAAGCGCAAAACATGGGTTGGTTGCAACGCTTCTTCCTTAATTTATCGCCGATGTAAGCGAGGAACCTCATGACCAAATATTTATTCGGATTACTGATGCTGGTGGCGACACTTGCGCAGGCCGACCGTATCCGCGACCTGACAACGGTTCAGGGCGTGCGTGAAAACTCCCTGATTGGATATGGTCTGGTGGTCGGCCTTGATGGTACGGGTGACCAGACGACACAAACACCCTTTACCACTCAAACGCTGAACAACATGCTTTCGCAGTTGGGGATAACGGTTCCTGCGGGCACCAACATGCAGCTCAAAAACGTGGCTGCGGTCATGGTGACGGCGAAATACCCGGCATTTGCGCGTTCAGGGCAGAATATTGATGTTGTGGTTTCTTCTATGGGTAACGCCAAAAGTTTACGCGGCGGGACATTGCTGATGACCCCGATGAAAGGGGTCGACAACCAGGTTTACGCGCTGGCGCAAGGCAATATTCTGGTCGGTGGGGCGGGTGCCTCGGCGGGAGGAAGCAGCGTTCAGGTCAACCAACTGAATGGCGGTCGTATCACCAACGGTGCGGTGATTGAGCGCGAACTACCGGGTACGTTTGGCTCCGGCAACATTCTCAGCCTGCAACTGAACGAGGATGATTTTACGCTGGCTCAACAAATTACCGATACCATTAACCGTTCGCGCGGCTTTGGCAGTGCCTCGGCGATAGATGCGCGTACCATCCAAATTCGTGTTCCGACCGGCAACAGTTCGCAAGTCCGTTTACTGGCTGATATTCAGAACCTGGAAGTGAATTTGCCAGCGCAAGACGCGAAAGTGATTATCAACTCGCGTACGGGTTCGGTGGTGATGAATCAGGAAGTGACGCTGAATACTTGTGCTGTGGCGCAGGGTAACTTATCCGTCACGGTCAATCGTCAAGCGCAGGTGAGCCAGCCAGATACGCCATTTGGCGGCGGTCAAACCGTGGTAACACCGCAAACGCAAATCGATCTGCGTCAAAATGGTGGTGCGTTGCAACGCGTTAATGCCAGCGCCAATCTAAATAATGTGGTTCGTGCGCTGAATACACTGGGTGCATCGCCAATTGAATTGATGTCGATTTTGCAATCTATGCAAACGGCAGGATGCTTGCGTGCCAAAGTGGAAATCATCTAATGCTTAACGATACCCAATCACTGGCTAATGCTGCGTGGGATGCTAATTCTCTTAACGAGCTAAAAGCGAAAACCGGGCAAGATCCTAAGGGCAACATGAAATCGGTTGCCCGCCAGGTGGAAGGGATGTTCGTGCAAATGATGCTCAAAAGCATGCGTGAAGCGTTGCCAAAGGACGGGTTGTTTAGCAGTGAACAGACTCGCATGTACACCAGTATCTATGACCAGCAAATCGCGCAACAGCTCAGTTCCAAAGGGCTTGGGCTGGCCGATATGATGGTCGAGCAAATGGGCGGTAATGCCGACCCATCTGAAGAGGCCGGTAAAGTGCCGATGAAGTTTGATCTGCAAAGCGTGACCAGTTTCCAGAACCAGACCTTAACGCAAATGGTGCGCCAGGCTATCCCTAAAGCTCCCTCTAACGAAGAGCCGCTCACGGGCGATAGCAAAGACTTCCTGGCGCAACTTTCACTGCCGGCCCGACTCGCCAGCGAACAAAGTGGCATTCCGCATCACTTGATTCTGGCGCAAGCCGCGCTGGAATCAGGCTGGGGGCAACGGCAGATCCTGACAGAAAAAGGTGAACCTAGCTTTAACCTGTTTGGTGTGAAAGCCAGCAGCAGTTGGAAAGGGCCGGTCACTGAAATCACCACCACGGAATACGAGAACGGAGAAGCGAAAAAGGTGAAAGCCAAATTCCGTGTTTACAGCTCCTATCTTGAAGCACTTTCTGATTATGTCGGCTTGCTGACGCGAAACCCGCGTTACGCCGCAGTCACCAATGCCAATACCGCAGAGCAAGGCGCTCAAGCGCTACAGAATGCAGGTTATGCCACCGATCCAAACTATGCCCGCAAACTTACCGGCATGATTCAACAGATGAAAGCGATGGGTGAGAAAGTGGCAAAAGCGTATAGCAACGACTTATCAAATTTGTTCTGAAACTCTTCATACTTCGAGACGCAGGGGGGTTGGCTGCGGAAGCTCACCCCAGTCACTTACTTTAGTAAGCTCCTGGGGATTTACTTCCTGGCCGCCGACCTGCAACTCGAATTATTTAGAGTTAATAACTTAAGTTATTCCAGGCGCTGCCGATAATAATCGACAGGACCCGTGACCAACGCGCTAAGGAAAATTCATGTCCAGTAGCCTGATTAACAGTGCCATGAGTGGCCTGGGTGCTGCCCAGGCGGCACTGAATACTGTCAGTAACAACATTTCTAACTACAACGTCACAGGCTATACCCGCCAGACTACCGTGTTATCTCAGTCGCTAAGTACGATGGGCGCAGGGGGCTGGATTGGGAACGGCGTGCAAGTCAGCGGTGTGCAACGTGAATATGATGCGTTCATCACTAACCAGCTGCGTGCGGCGCAAACGCAAAGCAGTGGCCTGAATACCCAATATCAGCAGATGTCTAAGATAGACAATATGCTCTCTGGTAGCACCAATACCCTGGCCACTACGCTGCAAAGTTTCTTCACCGGCCTACAAACGCTGGTGAGTAACGCGGAAGATCCTGCGGCACGCCAGGCATTACTGGGTAATGCCAATGGTCTGGTAAACCAGTTTAAGGTGACCGATCAGTATCTACGCGATCAGGATAAGCAGGTGAATACCGCAATCCAAAGCAGCGTGGAGCAAATCAATAACTACGCAAGCCAGATCGCAAATCTGAATAACCAAATTTCACGCCTGACCGGTGTGGGGGCGGGCGCTGCACCAAACGACCTGCTTGATCAGCGCGACCAGTTGGTGAGTCAATTAAACCAGATTGTTGGCGTCGAAGTGAGCGTTCAGGACGGTGGCACATATAACGTCTCTATTGCCAATGGCTTAACGCTGGTGCAAGGCGACAAAGCCAACAAACTGGCTGCTGTTTCGTCGAGCGCTGATCCTTCTCGCATAACTGTTGCGTATGTCGATCCCGTTTCTGGCACCACTGAAATTCCAGAAAGCCAACTGAACAACGGTACGCTGGGTGGAATGTTGACTTTCCGCTCACAGGATTTGGATAGCGCTCGAAATCGTCTGGGGCAATTGGCCCTGACATTTTCTGATGCGATTAACAAACAGCATGGCCTCGGTTTTGATGCCAATGGCGACAAAGGTGACAAGTTCTTTAACATAGGCAGCCCGTCGGTGTTAAGTAACGCCAAAAACCCGACCAAAACCGAACTGACCGCGGTGGTTTCCGATAGTACTAAGGTCCAGGCAAGCGACTACAACGTCGTCTTTGATGGAACCAACTGGCAGGTGACGCGCTTATCGGATAACGCGAAAATCACGGCGAAAACCACGGATGATGGCAACGGCAACGTTACCGGGCTGGAGTTTGATGGTTTGAGTGTCTCCGTGAAAGGGGCTCCTCAACCTGAGAAAAATGATTCCTTCACGATTAAACCGGTTTCTAACGCCGTGGTGAATATGAACGTGGCTATCAGCGATGAAAGCAAGCTGGCATTAGCGGGTGCTGCGGACAATGGTGAAAGCGATAACCGTAATGCTCAGGCACTGCTGGATTTGCAAAACAGCAAAGCAGTCGGCGGCAACAAATCGTTTAATGACGCTTATGCAAGCCTGGTCAGTGACGTCGGGAATAAAACCAACACGCTGAAAGTCACCACTACCACGCAAAATAATGTTGTCACGCAACTAAGTAACCAGCAGCAGTCTATTTCTGGCGTCAACCTCGACGAAGAGTACGGTAACTTGCAGCGCTTTCAACAGTATTACCTGGCAAATGCTCAGGTACTTCAGACGGCATCAACGTTGTTTGATGCGTTACTGTCCATCCGTTAATTAAGGAATCAGGCTGTATGCGTATCAGTACCGCGATGATGTACCAACAAAATATGCGTGGCGTAACTAACGCACAAAGTGAGTGGCTGCGTTACGGCGAGCAGATGTCGACCGGTAAGCGTGTCATCAAACCATCCGATGATCCGATCGCCGCATCGCAAGCCGTGGTGTTGTCTCAGGCTCAGGCGCAAAATAGCCAATATGCGCTGGCGCGTACCTTTGCAACGCAAAAAGTGTCACTGGAAGAAAACGTGTTGGGGCAGGTGACGACGGCGATTCAGTCAGCGCAAGAGAAAATCGTTTACGCCGGAAACGGCACGTTAAGCGATGATGACCGTGCTTCACTGGCTACCGATCTGGAAGGTATCCGCAATCAAATTCTGAACCTTGCCAACAGTACTGACGGCAATGGACGTTTCATTTTTGCTGGATATAAAACCGAGTCTGCTCCGTTCAGCGGTGGGGCAAATAGCATCACTTATAAGGGTGGTGATAGCGCGGTAACCCAATCTGTTGATTCATCACGCATCATGACGATTGGCCATACGGGAACTCAGGTTTTCAATTCACTGACCAGTAATGCGGTACCTGAACCTGATGGCACTAATTCCGAAACCAATCTGTTCAACATGCTTGATTCCGCTATTGAAACCCTGAGAAAACCGGCTGAAGGTCTGGACGATACTCAGAAAGCCGATTTAACCGCCGCCATTGATAAAACTAGCCGTGGTCTGAAAAACTCACTCAATAACGTGCTAACTGTGCGTGCAGAGCTAGGTACCCAATTAAGTGAGCTGGATAAGCTTGATGAGTTAGGCGGTGACCGTGCATTAGGCCAGGCGCAGCAAATGAGTGACTTGGTGGATGTAGACTGGAACTCAGCAATATCTTCCTATGTGATGCAGCAGGCGGCACTTCAGGCGTCTTACAAAGCTTTCAGCGATATGCAAGGGATGTCCCTGTTCCAACTGAATAAGTAATAGTTAACCTTTTTTGGGCGTGCCATGAAACTGGGTACGCTTTATGTGCCCACTTCTGCACCCCGAAGTGGGCTTTTTTTTATCCTGAGTTCAGGCTCTGAATTGCAGGCAATAAAAAAGCCGACCCGTTTCCGGATCGGCTTTTACGTAACGCTTAGCGATTACTCAGCGCTTTGCGGGCGCGTAGCAGGCGCTGTTGCCTGGTGAGTTGCACTGTTACCACCGGCAGAACCGCGGCCACTGAACTCATACGTTGGGCGAACCCAATCGCTCTGACGTGGTGCTTCCGGGGTATATTCCGGCGCTGGAGCTTTTGTCATTGGAGCTGTTGCATGTTTAGTGACGTGAGTAACAGCCGCAACTTCTGGCTGAACCGCTGCTGCAATGACAGGCTCTTCCACAACAGCCGTCTCAACCTGGGTTTCTTCTACCTTGGTTTCTTCAACAACAGCTTCCTGTGCAACCACTTCAACCGGAGCGGCAGGAACAGTTTCCGCAGCCACAGTGTCCACAACAACATTATCCACAACAGCAGGGGCTTCTGGTTCAGCAGCCTGTTGTTGATGAGTCGCAACGGCAACGTCATCTTCTACAGGTTTAACTTCGTCGATGACTTGTTCAGCAACAACGTCGTCAATCGCGGCAATCAGATGTGGCTGCTCGTTTACTGGGGTTGCAATCACTTCTGGGTGCGTTGTTTCAACGTGTGCTGTTTCGACATTTACAGTCTCAACCGCAGCTTGCGCGGCGACAACATGAACTACTGGCTGCTCAACGTTAACGTGCGCAGACGGTTGCTCAATAGTCGCTGCAGGTGCTTGTTCAACGTTGTTGTACTGTGATTCTTCCTGTGCGCGGGCAACAGGATAACTGATCCAGGCTTTGCCTGAAGCAAGCTCAGGAGAAGCACACGCAACGGTCATCGGCATTGGTGACTGAGTTGGGTAACGCTCATCACGATAACGACGGCGACGTTGACCACTCACACGCAAGTGACGTGGGGAGCGGCGAGAGCGACGAGGCATACCGTTGGAGTCGTTACGGGAATCGTTGTTGTCATCCTGCTCAACGGCCGGTTTCTCGATAACAGCAGGCAGCGGGATAGTTGCCAGATCGGTACGTGCAGCAGGTGCTGCGCTAACTTCAGCGACGTCTGGAGTGACTACAGTTTCAACGTTTGAATCTGACGCAGATTCAAAACGAATTTTCTGGTTCAATTGACGTTGCTTACGACGCGGCATGACCTGGACGCGTTCTTCCTGCTCAGCTTCAACTTCTACTGCTACGGTTTCATCGCGCTGCAGAACTTTAACTTCTTGCTGTGCCTGGCGCTTATCATCGCTACGACGACGGTTGCGTTCGCGGCGTGGTTGCTGCTCATCACGTGCTTTTGGTTTTTCAATTTCCTCAGCAACGTTCTGACGTGTTTCACGCACTTCAGTATTTTGCTGTTGGCCCTGACGGCGATTACGGCGGTTCTCGTCGCGATCGCGGTTTTCGCGCGGCTCACGGTTATCACGATTTTCGCTGCGGTTATCGCGCTCGCCACGATTATCACGATCGCGGTTGTTGCGATCAGAACGGTCGTTACGGTCACGGCGATTATTCTGACGACGGTTATTGCGACGGTCCTGGCCTTGACGTTGGCTTTCAGTCTCAGCAGGTTTCGCTTCCTGAACGTCTTTGCTTTCTGGCGTGCTTTCACCAGCAAACAGGTTTTTCAGGGCGCCAAAGAAGCGGCTCAGCAGACCAGGTTGTGCAGCGGTTGCTGCTTTCGCGACCGCAGGTTTAGCCGCTGGAGCTGGCGTTGCAGCAGGTGCTGACTCTGGTGGTGCCGGTGGTACGTCAGGCATCACGAAAGTTGCCAGCGCAGGTTGCTCTGGACGTTTACGCTCGGCGTACTCTTCTTCAGATGGCACTGCCATCTCTTCTTCATACCGCTTCGGCAGCATGTAGCTCAGCGTTTTGCTTTCTTCGCCTTTACGTACGCGCAGTACCGAATAGTGTGGCGTTTCCATCTGATCGTTAGGAACGATGATGGCTTTCACGCCGCCCTGACGGGTTTCAATCGCACTGACTGCATCGCGTTTTTCGTTCAGCAGGTAAGAAGCAATTGGCACCGGAACAATCGCGTGAACTTCTTGCGTGTTCTCTTTCAGTGCTTCTTCTTCAATCAAACGCAGAATAGACAATGACAGAGATTCGTTGTCACGCACGGTACCTGTACCGCTACAACGCGGACAAACGTGGTGGCTGGACTCACCCAGGGAAGGGGAGAGACGCTGACGAGACATTTCCAGCAGACCAAAGCGCGAAATGTGGCTTATCTGGATGCGAGCCCTGTCCTGACGCACGGCTTCACGCAGACGGTTTTCAACAGCGCGCTGGTGGCGCACTGGGGTCATGTCGATGAAGTCGATAACAATCAGACCACCGAGGTCACGCAGACGCAGTTGGCGTGCGATTTCATCAGCAGCTTCGAGGTTGGTATTAAACGCCGTTTCTTCGATATCGCCACCGCGAGTTGCGCGCGCGGAGTTGATGTCGATAGCGGTCAACGCTTCGGTGGAGTCGATAACAATCGAACCACCGGATGGCAGACGGACTTCACGCTGGAAAGCGGATTCAATCTGCGACTCAATTTGGTAATGGCTAAACAGCGGGATTTCACCGGTGTAGAGCTTAATTTTGCTGCTGAAATCAGGGCGACCCAGAGCACCGATATGCTGGCGAGCCAGTTCGAGTACTTTCGGATTATCGATAAGAATCTCACCGATGTCCTGACGCAGGTAATCACGGAAAGCGCGCACGATAACGTTGCTTTCCTGATGGATAAGGAATGGTGCCGGGCGATTTTCTGCCGCTTTTTGAATGGCTTCCCAGTGCTTCAGACGGAAGCTTAAATCCCATTGCAGTGCTTCAGCGGATTTACCCACGCCAGCGGTACGTACAATCAGACCCATGCCATCAGGCAGTTCCAGAGAAGAAAGGGCTTCTTTCAGTTCAGTACGATCGTCACCTTCGATGCGGCGGGAAATACCACCTGCACGTGGGTTATTCGGCATCAGTACTAAATAACTTCCCGCCAGACTAATAAAGGTGGTCAAGGCTGCGCCTTTATTACCACGTTCTTCTTTATCGATCTGGACAATAACTTCCTGACCTTCACGCAGAACGTCTTTGATGTTCGGACGACCATGTGATGAATAATTAGACGGGAAGTATTCGCGGGCAATTTCTTTAAGAGGAAGGAAACCATGACGTTCCGCGCCGTAATCTACAAATGCCGCTTCCAGACTTGGTTCAATACGGGTGATTTTGCCTTTATAGATGTTGGCTTTTTTCTGTTCGTGTCCCGGACTTTCAATATCCAGGTCGTACAGACGCTGCCCATCTACAAGGGCGACACGCAACTCTTCTTGCTGAGTCGCGTTTATTAGCATTCTTTTCATCGTAACTTACTCATTATTCTTACATTAGTGACAAAGCTACGGGCATGGTGACGCTGACCGGGAGTGAACCGATGGCCTCGTGACTGATCGCACAGTCGCCAACCTCACGGTTGTCGCTTGCTGAGAGGCGCAAAGTGTCGGTAGCCTGTATTTCATACGGAAATACAGCGCAATTATCGTGGGAATAACCTTAGAATGTTTCTTAAGAGTTGATTCCATTTTACCGGTCAGGCTGCAACCCGCAGCCCGCTAACTGCCTGAAAGCACAATACGTCTTACGCCATTGCTGCGTGGATGGACGTTCAGGCAAAACTGGTAATTCCGCAAAATTCCTTGTTCTAACAAGTATCAACACGGAAAACCGCAACATTATTCCATTGCTAACCTTATTATAGCAAGATGACTTTTGCCTTTGATGCCTCGTTTCTTACAGTTTTTTAACTCACTTTTTCGCTGTGTGTAGCAGAAAGCAGAAAAAGGGGAGCTAGACGGTTCTAAACCAGGCAGATTCTCAGTTAAGCACATAAAAATGAGTGGCGCTATGCGCGCACGCTATTTAGAATCGCCGACCATGAAAACTCCGACTCCTTCTGTACAAATCGTTGCCATTTCCTCTGATGAGGCTGGGCAGCGTATCGACAACTTCTTGCTCTCCCGCTTAAAGGGTGTGCCAAAAAGTATGATTTATCGCATTTTGCGAAAAGGCGAAGTGCGCGTGAACAAAAAACGCATTAAGCCTGAATACAAAATCCAGGATGGCGATGAAATTCGTATTCCACCGGTTCGTGTTGCTGAACGCGAAGAAGAGGCGGTTTCCCCGCATCTGCAAAAAGTGGCTGCGCTAACCGATGCGATTCTCTATGAAGATGACCATATCCTGGTGCTGAATAAGCCTTCAGGTACTGCGGTACACGGTGGCAGTGGCTTGAGTTTTGGGGTGATTGAAGGCTTACGAGCCCTTCGTCCTGAAGCGCGTTTCCTCGAACTGGTACATCGTCTGGACCGTGATACATCCGGTATCTTACTGGTCGCGAAGAAGCGTTCTGCGCTGCGTTCTCTGCATGAGCAGTTGCGTGAAAAGGGAATGCAAAAAGATTATTTGGCGCTGGTGCGTGGCCAGTGGCAGTCGCATGTCAAAGCCGTACAGGCACCTTTGCTTAAAAATATTCTGCAAAGCGGTGAGCGTATCGTGAGAGTCAACAGCGAAGGTAAACCGTCTGAAACGCGTTTTAAAGTGGAAGAGCGTTACGCATTTGCCACATTAGTGCGTTGCAGCCCGATAACGGGTCGAACTCACCAGATTCGTGTCCATACGCTACATGCAGGGCATCCTATCGCTTTTGATGATCGCTACGGCGACCGCGAATTTGATAAGCAACTTGCGGGTACTGGCCTGAATCGTTTGTTCTTGCATGCAGCGGCTTTACGCTTCACCCATCCAAATACCGGTGAAATTATGCGTGTCGAAGCCCCACTGGATGAACAATTGAAGCGTTGTCTGGCGGTGTTACGTAACGCTCGCTAACTGTTTAGGGTGGATGACGCCTTTGCGTGTCTCCACCCTACGTAAGTTACATGAGCAGCGGATTACATCCCTCGTTGTTGAGCATCTCGCATAAGCTAATTAACGGCAGTCCCACCAGGGTATTCGGGTCCTTCCCGGAAAGCCTGTCGAATAATGCGATCCCCAATCCTTCACTTTTAAAACTTCCTGCGCACTGTAAAGGTTGCTCTTTACGCACATAATTGCGGATTTCTTGCTCACTCAGATGGCGAAAATGGACATCAAAAGGCTCGCAAATCACCTGCAAATTCCCGGAAGCTGAATTATAAAGTGCCAACCCTGTATAAAAAGTAACAATAGTGTTGCGAGCAATCAGCAATTGTTCCACCGCTTTTTCTTCGGTATGTGGCTTTCCGACGATTTTCCCCTCTAATACGCAGACCTGATCTGAACCAATAATTAAATGATTCGGATATTCAGTGCTCAATGCTTGCGCTTTGGCTTGTGCAAGGCGCATCACTAAGTGGCGGGCATTTTCCCCAGACGTTGGCGTTTCATCAACCTGCGGAGCCGCGGTGGTGAAGGGGATGCCGAGCTTTTCAAGAAGCGCTCGACGGTAGGCTGAAGTTGAGGCCAGAACAATTTGCGTCATATTTTTTTCATTAATGATAGCGATTCGGGTAAAGGCATTTTAAACTGTGCAACCGCAATGTGTGCGAATAAATGGCAAAGGCGCTGTTTCCAGGCCTTTTTCTTTGACTCTATGACGTTACAAAGTTAATATGCGCGCCCTATGCAAAAAGTAAAATTACCCCTGACTCTCGATCCGGTTCGTACGGCTCAAAAACGCCTTGATTACCACGGTGTATACACACCTGGTCAGGTTGAGCGCGTCGCCGAATTCGTAGTCAGTGTAGACAGTGATGTGGAATGCGATATGTCATTTGCCATCGACAACCAACGCCTCGCGGTTCTTACCGGTGATGCGAAGGTTTCGGTAACACTTGCATGTCAGCGTTGCGGAAAGCCATTTGCCCATCAGGTCTACACACAGTATTGTTTTAGCCCGATCGTCAAAGACGAGCAGGCTGAAGCACTCCCGGAAGGATATGAACCAGTTCAGGTCAACGAATTTGGTGAAATCGATCTTCTGGCGTTGGTTGAAGATGAAATTATCCTCTCCTTGCCAGTTGTTCCGGTGCATGATTCTGAACACTGTGAAGTGTCCGAGGCGGACATGGTATTTGGCAAACTGCCTTCCGAGGCGGAGAAACCAAACCCATTTGCCGTATTAGCCAGTTTAAAGCGTAAGTAATTGAGGAGTAAGGTCCATGGCCGTACAACAGAATAAACCAACCCGTTCCAAACGTGGCATGCGTCGTTCCCATGACGCGCTGACCACAGCTACCCTGTCCGTGGACAAAGTTTCTGGCGAAACTCATCTGCGTCACCACATCACAGCCGACGGTTTCTACCGCGGCCGCAAGGTTATCGTTAAGTAATTGGCGATTCCTTGACACGTCTAACCCTTGCGTTAGATGCCATGGGTGGGGACTTCGGTCCTTCCGTGACAGTGCCTGCAGCTTTGCAGGCACTGGACTCTAACTCTCAGCTAAACCTTCTATTAGTCGGCGATCCCGACGCCATCACGCCATTACTTGCCAAAGCTGATTTTGAAAAACGTTCACGTGCGCAGATAGTTCCTGCGGAATCGGTTATTGCCAGTGATGCAAGACCTTCGCAAGCGATCCGAAATAGTCGCGGATCCTCAATGCGAGTGGCGCTTGAATTAGTGAAAGAAGGGCGAGCACAAGCATGTGTCAGTGCAGGAAATACGGGTGCGCTGATGGGGCTGGCTAAATTATTGCTCAAGCCTATAGAAGGTATTGAGCGCCCCGCGTTGATGACGGTTTTACCTCATCAGCAAAAAGGCAAAACTGTGGTGCTGGATCTTGGCGCCAACGTGGATTGCGACAGCAATATGTTAGTGCAATTCGCGATAATGGGTTCTGTGATGGCTGAAGAAGTTCTCGGCATCAACTCCCCACGAGTTGCCTTGCTGAACATTGGCGAAGAAGAGACGAAAGGTCTTGATAGTATTCGCGATGCCTCAGCTTTATTAAAAACAATGCCTTCTATCAACTATATTGGTTATCTTGAAGCAAATGAGTTGTTGACGGGAAAGACCGACGTGCTGGTGTGTGATGGCTTTGTCGGTAATGTCACTCTCAAGACGATGGAAGGGGTTGCAAGAATGTTCCTTTCGCTTTTGAAATCACAAGGCGAAGGGAAAAAAAGGTCGTGGTGGCTAATTATATTGAAACATTGGTTACAAAAAAGCCTGACCAGGCGATTCAGTCACCTCAACCCCGACCAGTATAATGGCGCCTGTCTGTTAGGATTGCGCGGCACAGTGATTAAGAGTCACGGAGCGGCCAATCAGCGAGCGTTTGTTGTCGCTATTGAACAGGCAGTGCAGGCGGTGGCGCGGCAAGTCCCTACGAGGATTGCTGCCCGCCTGGAATCTGTGTTAGCTAAGAAAGAGTGACTGACGTACATGTACACGAAGATTATGGGTACGGGCAGTTTTCTGCCTGAGCAGGTGCGAACCAACGCCGACCTGGAAAAAATGGTGGATACTTCTGACGAGTGGATTGTCACCCGTACAGGTATTCGTGAGCGTCGAGTTGCTGCACCGGATGAAACCGTTGCAACGATGGGCTTTGCTGCGGCAACGCGCGCCCTGGAAATGGCGGGTGTCGATAAATCTGCTATAGGGCTTATTATCGTCGCCACAACGTCTTCGACTCATGCTTTCCCAAGTGCTGCTTGTCAGATTCAGAGCATGTTGGGAATTAAAGGCTGCCCGGCATTTGATGTCGCTGCGGCTTGCGCAGGTTTTACCTACGCATTAAGTATTGCTGATCAATATGTGAAAAACGGTGCTGTGGATTACGCACTGGTTATTGGTGCGGATGTGCTGGCCCGTACTTGCGATCCGACGGATCGCGGCACAATAATTATTTTTGGTGATGGTGCAGGTGCGGTGCTTCTCGGTAAAAGCGAAGAGCCAGGCATTATTTCAACGCATCTTCATGCTGATGGTAGCTACGGCTCATTGCTGGCACTGCCAAACAAAGACCGTTTTAATCCTGAGAATCCTTCTTACCTGACCATGGCGGGTAACGAAGTGTTCAAAGTGGCTGTGACGGAACTTGCACACATTGTTGATGAAACCCTTGAGGCGAACAATCTGGATCGTTCGGATCTTGATTGGTTGGTACCGCATCAGGCTAACTTGCGCATTATCAGTGCGACAGCCAAGAAGCTTGGCATGTCATTGGATAATGTCGTTGTGACCCTTGACAGGCACGGTAACACCTCTGCGGCCTCTGTACCGGCGGCGTTTGACGAAGCGGTTCGGGATGGTCGAATTCAACGTGGCCAATTGGTATTGCTCGAAGCCTTCGGCGGCGGCTTTACCTGGGGTTCAGCACTGGTTCGTTTTTGATTATTAGGGATTTAACCATGACTCAATTTGCTTTTGTTTTCCCTGGGCAAGGTTCGCAAGCAGTTGGTATGCTGGCTGAAATCGCAGCAGCGAACCCTATTGTGGAAGCAACCTTCCGCGAAGCTTCTGATGCGCTGGGCTATGATTTGTGGACTCTGACCCAACAAGGTCCGGCCGAAGAATTGAACAAAACCTGGCAGACACAGCCTGCGTTGCTGACAGCTTCTGTCGCATTGTGGCGTGTATGGCAGCAGCAGGGTGGCAAAACTCCTGCAATGATGGCCGGACATAGCCTCGGTGAGTATTCTGCTCTGGTTTGTGCTGGCGTGATGGATTTCGCAGACGCTGTGCGTCTAGTCGAATTACGTGGCAAATTGATGCAGGAAGCGGTTCCTGCTGGCACTGGCGCAATGTATGCCATCATCGGTCTTGATGATGCATCAATTGCTAAAGCCTGTGATGAAGCGGCTCAGGGCGAAGTGGTTTCTCCGGTGAACTTTAACTCGCCAGGCCAGGTCGTTATTGCGGGTAACAAAGATGCCGTAGAGCGTGCAGGTGCTGCTTGTAAAGCCGCCGGCGCTAAACGTGCTCTGCCGCTACCTGTTAGCGTGCCATCTCACTGTGCTCTGATGAAACCAGCAGCAGACAAACTGGCTGTTGCGCTGGAAAATATTACTTTCAACGCACCTTCTGTTCCGGTTGTGAATAATGTCGATGTGAAGTGTGAAACGTCACCAGAAGCTATCCGTAGCGCTTTGGTACGCCAGCTTTACAGCCCGGTACAGTGGACTAAATCAGTAGAATTTATGGCAGCACAGGGTGTGACCCAGTTGCTGGAAGTAGGGCCTGGTAAGGTATTGACTGGCCTGACAAAACGTATTGTTGACACACTGACTGCATCGGCCATTAACGAGCCGGTAGCGCTGTCAGCGGCGTTAGAGCAATAAGACGAGGGAAACCCATGAGTTTTGAAGGAAAAATTGCGCTGGTAACCGGTGCAAGCCGCGGTATTGGCCGCGCGATCGCGGAGACCTTAGTGGCCCGTGGTGCGAAAGTTATCGGCACTGCAACCAGCGAAAGCGGTGCGCAGGCGATCAGTGATTATCTGGGCGAAAACGGCAAAGGCTACATGCTGAATGTAACCGATCCAGCTTCTATCGACGCTGTTTTAGGAAATATTCGCGCAGAATTTGGCGAAGTTGACATTCTGGTCAATAATGCCGGTATCACTCGTGATAATCTGTTAATGCGCATGAAAGATGACGAATGGAACGATATCATCGAAACCAATCTGTCATCAGTTTTCCGTCTGTCAAAAGCGGTAATGCGCGCTATGATGAAAAAGCGTCATGGTCGTATTATCACTATTGGTTCCGTGGTTGGTACCATGGGAAATGCTGGTCAGGCAAACTACGCTGCGGCGAAAGCGGGTCTGATTGGCTTCAGTAAATCACTGGCGCGTGAAGTTGCGTCACGTGGTATTACTGTAAACGTTGTTGCTCCGGGCTTTATTGAAACGGACATGACGCGTGCGCTTTCTGATGAACAGCGTGCGGGTATACTGGCGGAAGTTCCAGCGGGTCGTTTAGGCGACGCAAAAGAAATCGCCAGTGCTGTTGCATTTTTAGCCTCTGACGAGGCGGGTTACATCTCTGGTGAGACCCTGCACGTCAATGGCGGAATGTATATGGTTTAACCACGATATAAAACTATTTGCGTTATTTGGGCGAATGCCCGCAAAATAGCGTAAAATCGTGGTATGACCTGCCGGGATTTAGTTGCATCTTTTTCAACATTTTATACACTACGAAAACCATCGCGAAAGCGAGTTTTGATAGGAAATTTAAGAGTATGAGCACTATCGAAGAACGCGTTAAGAAAATTATCGGCGAACAACTGGGCGTTAAGCAGGAAGAAGTTATCAACTCCGCTTCCTTCGTAGAGGACCTGGGTGCTGATTCTCTTGACACTGTTGAGCTGGTAATGGCTCTGGAAGAAGAGTTTGATACTGAGATTCCGGACGAAGAAGCTGAGAAAATCACCACCGTTCAGGCTGCCATTGATTACATCAACGGTCACCAGGCGTAAGTGAACATCTCCAGGCGGTCATTCGACCGCCTGAGTTTTATCTAATTGTCCCACAAGTTTTATTTTTTTCCCTCCCTGGAGGACAAACGTGTCTAAGCGTCGTGTAGTTGTGACCGGACTGGGCATGTTGTCTCCTGTCGGCAATACCGTAGAGTCTACCTGGAAAGCTCTCCTTGCCGGTCAGAGTGGCATCAGCCTAATCGACCATTTCGATACTACCGCCTATGCAACGAAATTTGCTGGCTTAGTAAAGGATTTTAACTGTGACGACATCATTTCGCGCAAAGAACAGCGCAAAATGGATGCCTTCATTCAATATGGAATTGTTGCTGGCCACCAGGCCATGCTGGATTCTGGTCTGGAAGTAACAGAAGAGAATGCAATCCGTATCGGTGCTGCAATTGGCTCGGGTATCGGTGGTCTGGGTCTTATCGAAGAGAACCACTCCTCGTTGGTTAACGGTGGTCCACGTAAGATCAGCCCATTCTTTGTTCCGTCTACTATTGTGAATATGGTGGCAGGTCACCTGACCATTATGTTTGGCCTTCGCGGTCCAAGCATTTCCATTGCTACAGCGTGTACTTCTGGTGTGCATAACATCGGCCAGGCCGCGCGTATGATCGCCTACGGTGATGCAGACGCGATGCTTGCAGGTGGTGCAGAGAAAGCCAGTACTCCGCTGGGCGTGGGTGGCTTTGGTGCTGCGCGTGCACTTTCTACCCGCAACGAAAACCCACAAGCGGCAAGCCGCCCATGGGATAAAGACCGTGATGGTTTTGTACTGGGTGATGGTGCGGGCATGATGGTACTCGAAGAGTACGAACATGCTAAGAAGCGTGGCGCGAAAATCTATGCAGAAGTCGTTGGTTTTGGTATGAGCAGCGATGCTTACCACATGACTTCACCGCCAGAAAACGGTGCTGGTGCTGCACTGGCCATGGAAAACGCACTGCGTGATGCAGGTATTACACCAGCGATGGTAGGTTATGTGAACGCGCATGGCACTTCCACTCCTGCTGGTGATAAAGCTGAAACGCAAGCGGTTAAGACTATTTTCGGGGAAGATGCATACCGCGTTCTGGTAAGCTCAACCAAGTCTATGACCGGTCACCTGTTAGGCGCTGCTGGGGCAGTAGAGTCAATTTACTCCATCCTTGCTTTGCGCGATCAGGCGATTCCACCAACTATCAACCTTGATAACCCTGACGAAGGCTGCGATCTGGACTTTGTTCCGCATGAAGCGCGCCAGGTGAAAGGTATGGAATACACGTTGTGTAACTCCTTCGGATTTGGTGGTACAAACGGTTCTCTGATCTTCAAGAAGATCTAAACCGTCTATATAAAGGGCTCGCGTGCGGGCCCTTTATACCCGTCATACTTCAAGTTGTCTCATTGTTGGCTGCGCTCTCTCGCCCGAATCACTTACTTTAGTAAGCTCATCGGGACTCTTTCACTTGCCGCCGTGATACAACTCGAATTATTTGGGGTATATACATCTCAATTCTCCTCCCTTGCAGCATCTCTTCCGCACTGGCACTCTTAACTCACAAAGCATTGTGGAGTTGATATGTATTTAATCAATGGCGAGCTAACAGACAATTTACCGGCCAACGATCGTGCCGTGCAATTTGGCGATGGTTGTTTTACCACTGCGCGGGTGAGTGCAGGCAACGTTCGTTTTTTGGAACAGCATATTGGCCGTTTACAACAAGGCTGTGAAAAACTCCTGATCCCTTTTGTCGACTGGTCATTGCTGGAAACAGAAATGCAACAACTGGCGGCGGCTGAACAGCAAGCCGTGTTGAAAGTGATGATTACACGCGGCAGCGGTGGGCGCGGTTATAGCGCGGCGAATTGCCTGCAACCGACACGCCTGTTAACCCTGTCTGCATATCCTGATTTTTATACTCAATGGCGCGAACAAGGCATAAGCCTTGCGCTAAGCCCGATCCAACTTGGCATCAATCCACATCTTGCCGGAATTAAACACCTGAATCGACTGGAACAAGTGCTGATTCGTACGCATCTTGAACAGACGCCTGCGCAGGAAGCCCTGGTTCTTGACAGCGATGGGTGGCTTACGGAATGCTGTGCCGCTAATTTATTCTGGCGTAAAGGTTCGCAGGTTTTTACGCCGTATGTAGATAAATCTGGTGTAAATGGCACCATGCGTCAGCATATTATCGCCTGTCTGGCTGATTCATCATGGCAGGTAACCGAGGTACGAGAAAGGCTGGACAGTTTGGGTGCGGCTGACGAAGTGCTGATTTGCAATGCGTTGATGCCCATTATTCCTGTGAACCAGGCTGAATCCTGGCGATTTAATTCTCGAGAGCTTTATCAATTTTTAGCACCACTTTGTGAGTAATCAATTACCAATGAAAAAGATGCTACGTTTCTTTCTGCTGTTGTTAGTGGTGCTGGGTGTAGCGGCAGGCGTTGGCTTATATAAAGTCCGTCAACTCGCCAACAGTCATCTGACTATTCAGCAAGAAACCATATTTACGCTCAAGCCTGGTACGGGTCGCCTGGCACTGGGTAAACAGTTGTATGAAGAAAAATTGCTCAATCGCCCACGCGTATTCCAGTGGTTGCTTAAAGTTGAGCCTGATCTCGCTAATTTTAAAGCGGGGACTTACCGTTTTACCCCGCAAATGACGGTTCGGGATATGCTCAAACTGTTAGCCAGTGGTAAAGAAGCTCAGTTTCCAATTCGATTTGTTGAAGGGACTCGTCTGAGTGACTGGCTAAAACAGCTGCGCGAAGCACCGTTTATCCAGCACACGCTCAAGGACGACAGCTACGCCACCATTGCCGAAGCGTTAAAGCTTGAGCACCCTGAATGGGTTGAAGGCTGGTTCTTCCCCGATACCTGGTTGTACACCGCGAATACCACGGACGTTGCATTGCTAAAACGTGCGCATCAGCGAATGGTGAAAGCTGTACAGGCTGCATGGGATGGCAAAAAAGACGGACTGCCATACAAAACGCAAAACGATTTAGTCACCATGGCCTCGATTATTGAGAAAGAAACCGCCGTGGCGCAGGAACGTGATCAGGTTGCGTCTGTGTTCATTAACCGTTTACGCATCGGCATGCGTTTACAAACCGACCCAACGGTAATTTACGGTATGGGTGAGAGCTATAATGGTAAGCTGTCGCGAAAAGATCTGGAAACGCCGACGGCCTATAATACCTATGTCATTAGCGGCATGCCGCCAGGTCCCATTGCTATTCCAGGTGACGCCTCATTACAAGCCGCTGCTCATCCAGCAAAAACGCCGTATCTCTATTTTGTCGCAGATGGAAAGGGCGGTCATACATTTAATACCAACCTTGCAGGCCACAATCAGGCTGTGCAGGTGTATCTCAAAGCACTGAAGGACAAGAATGGTCAGTAAATTTATCGTCATCGAAGGGCTCGAAGGAGCAGGGAAAACTAACGCGCATAACGTGGTGGTTGCGACCTTAAAAGAGCTGGGGATTACCGAGTTGGTCTTCACTCGTGAACCCGGCGGTACTCCACTTGCGGAAAGATTGCGTGAGTTGACGCTAAACAACAAAGGCATCGGCGATGAAATCGTGACTGATAAAGCTGAAGTGCTGATGTTTTACGCGGCGCGTGTGCAGCTCGTTGAAACGGTTATCAAACCGGCACTGGCGCGTGGCGCGTGGGTCATTGGCGACAGGCATGACCTTTCTACTCAAGCTTATCAGGGGGGCGGTCGTTGTATTGATCAAAAATTACTCATGGCGCTGCGTGATACCGTGCTGGGTGATTTTTATCCTGATCTGACGATTTATCTTGATGTCACGCCGGAAGTTGGCCTCACCCGTGCCCGTGCCCGTGGTGAACTCGACCGAATTGAGCAGGAATCTATCGACTTCTTTAATCGCACTCGTGCCCGTTATCTGGAACTTGCTGCAAGCGACAGCCGCATTCATACCATTAATGCGACACAAACGCTGGATGAGGTTTCGCGAGATGTGAGGAACGCTGTGCTTGAGTGGGCTAAGGGGTTGGTGTAATGAAATGGTATCCATGGCTACGCGCGCCCTTTGAACAAATTCTCAGCCAGTATCAGGCTGGGCGCGGGCACCATGCATTGCTGCTTCATTCATTATCCGGCATGGGTGATGACGCATTAATCTACGCACTCACGCGCTGGTTGATGTGCCAGCAACCACAAGGCACCAAAAGCTGTGGTCAATGCCGCAGTTGCCAGTTGATGCAGGCTGGAACACACCCTGACAGCTACGTGGTCGCACCTGAAAAGGGTAAATCCAGTCTTGGCATCGATGCTATTCGTGAGATAACTGAAAAGCTGTACAGTCACGCCCAACAGGGTGGGGCAAAAGTCGTTTGGCTGGAAGATGCAGGGCTTCTCACTGAAGCGGCGGCGAATGCGCTGCTGAAAACCCTCGAGGAGCCACCCGCGAATACCTGGTTCTTCCTCGGGTGTCGCGAACCGGCGCGTTTACCCGCCACGTTACGCAGCCGTTGTTTGTACTGGTATCTGACACCACCCGATGAAACTTTTGCGCAGGCCTGGCTTGCTCGAGAAATCTCTCTGGACCGTGAGCAAATACGTGCTGCGCTGCGTTTGAGTTCTGGTGCCCCTGCAGGCGCCCTGGCGTTGCTTCAACCTGAGCAGTGGAAACATCGCCAGACGTTGTGCGAAAAACTTAATGAAGCTTGCGCGACCAGGAATATGCTGGGGTTGTTGCCCGCGCTCAACAGTGATGATGCTACCGTTCGCATCCACTGGTTATGCTCTGTGTTGGTGGATGCACTAAAATGGCAGCAAGGCGCAACGCCCTGGCTGACTAATGATGATCAACAAGCATTGGTCGCAAATCTTGCCAATAGCGCAACACCGGCGATACTCCAGGCCATTTTGCACAATTGGTTTGCCTGCCGTGAAGCATTGCTAAGCGTTGTGGGCGTGAATCGTGAATTACTCCTGACTGAACAATTACTCACCTGGGAGCGTTTAATGCAACCCGGTGCAGTCCTTCCTTCCTTCCATCTTTAAGAGTATCTGTATGTTCCTGGTTGACTCACATTGCCATCTTGATGGCCTCGATTATCAATCCCTGCATAAAAGCGTTGATGACGTACTGGAAAAAGCCGCAGCACGCGATGTGAAGTTCTGTCTTGCGGTTGCCACGACGCTCGACGGTTATCGCAATATGCGCCAGCTGGTTGGCGAGCGCCAGAATGTCGCTTATTCGTGTGGTGTGCATCCACTGAATCAGGACGAAGAATATGATGTCGAGGAACTGCGCCGCCTGGCTGCCGATCCCGGCGTTGTGGCGTTAGGGGAAACGGGTCTGGATTATTTCTATACCCCTGAAACCAAACCTCGCCAGCAGGAGTCGTTCCGTCATCACATCCAGATTGGTCGTGAACTTAATAAGCCGGTAATTGTTCATACCCGAGATGCGCGCGCCGATACGCTGTCGATTCTGCATGAAGAGAAAGTGACAGACTGCGGTGGGGTACTACACTGTTTTACAGAAGACAGAGAAACTGCTGGAAAATTGCTCGATATGGGTTTTTACATCTCTTTCTCCGGCATTGTGACCTTCCGCAATGCTGAACAACTCAGGGAAGCGGCGCGTTATGTGCCACTGGACCGCATATTGGTGGAGACAGATTCACCTTACCTTGCGCCAGTGCCACACCGTGGTAAGGAAAACCAACCGGCAATGACGCGCGATGTGGCGGAATATATGGCGGTGCTGAAAGGTGTTTCTCTTGAGGAATTGGCCGTTGTGACGACAAAAAACTTCGCCACTCTGTTCCATATTCCTGCGTCGCGCTTGCAATCCGCCTGATAAACCTAAGTTATTTTAAAGCTCGTAATTAATAAACGAAGCGAGTAAAGTGCACCGCCACAAAAAGGGCGGTGCAGGCCTTTTTTGTTACGTTTAGAAACGCGTTTTGTAAACTTATGAAAGTTTTTCACAGGGCTATTAGAGAAACGTGATAGCCGTCAAACAAACTTTCGCTGATTTATTTTACTCTGCGTAATAAATCAAAAGGCACTTCAGATGCCTGTATATGGACCGGATCTCCCCCCAGTCCGATGCGCATAACGCGTAAAAAAAGCACAAATACTCAGGAGCACTCTCAATTATGTTTAAGAATGCATTTGCAAACCTGCAAAAGGTGGGTAAATCGCTGATGCTGCCAGTATCCGTACTGCCTATCGCAGGTATCCTGCTGGGCGTCGGTTCTGCTAACTTCAGCTGGCTGCCAGCAGTGGTTTCTCATGTTATGGCGGAAGCGGGCGGTTCAGTATTCGCCAACATGCCGCTGATTTTTGCTATCGGTGTTGCATTAGGCTTCACAAATAACGATGGCGTTTCTGCATTAGCCTCTGTAGTTGCATACGGCATCATGGTTAAGACCATGGCGGTCGTTGCGCCATTGGTTCTGCATTTACCTGCTGAAGAGATCGCAGCAAAACACCTGGCGGATACCGGTGTTCTGGGCGGTATCATCTCTGGTGCAATTGCAGCCTACATGTTTAACCGTTTCTACCGCATCAAGCTGCCAGAGTACCTGGGCTTCTTCGCCGGTAAACGTTTCGTACCGATCATTTCTGGTCTGGCTGCGATCTTCATGGGCGTTGTGCTGTCCTTCATCTGGCCTCCAATCGGTACGGCTATTCAGACCTTCTCTCAGTGGGCTGCTTACCAGAACCCGGTTGTGGCATTCGGTATCTACGGTTTCGTAGAACGTTGCCTGGTACCATTTGGTCTGCACCACATCTGGAACGTTCCATTCCAGATGCAGATTGGTGAATACACCAACGCAGCAGGTCAGGTATTCCACGGTGATATCCCACGTTACATGGCAGGTGACCCAACTGCGGGCAAACTGTCTGGTGGCTTCCTGTTCAAAATGTACGGTCTGCCTGCTGCGGCTATCGCAATCTGGCACTCAGCTAAACCTGAGAACCGTGCAAAAGTCGGCGGTATCATGATCTCCGCTGCACTGACCTCGTTCCTGACCGGTATTACCGAGCCAATCGAGTTCTCGTTCATGTTCGTTGCTCCAATCCTGTACATTATCCACGCGGTTCTGGCAGGTCTGGCATTCCCAATCTGTATCCTTCTGGGTATGCGTGACGGGACTTCCTTCTCTCACGGTCTGATTGACTTCATCGTGCTGAGCGGTAACAGCAGCAAACTGTGGCTGTTCCCAATTGTTGGCCTGTGCTACGCGGCGATTTACTACACCGTGTTCCGCGTGCTGATTAAAGCTCTGGACCTGAAAACCCCAGGTCGTGAAGACGCAACTGCTGAAGCTTCTACTACTTCAACAAGCGAAATGGCACCGGCACTGGTTGCAGCTTTCGGCGGTAAAGAAAACATCACTAACCTGGACGCATGTATTACCCGTCTGCGTGTTAGCGTGGCCGACATCTCTAAAGTCGACCAGGCTGGCCTGAAGAAACTGGGTGCGGCAGGTGTAGTAGTAGCTGGTTCAGGTGTTCAGGCAATCTTCGGTACTAAATCCGATAACCTGAAAACTGAAATGGATGAATGGATCCGTAACAGCTAAGAAGTCGTTGGGGAGAACTAAGGGAGGCCATTGGCCTCCCTTTTTTACGTCTATAATTCGCAGGTTAAGGTTGAAAGAGCAGGTGTAACTCGCTCATACTCTTACGCTATGCCGCATAAAGCACGCCACTCATGAAAAAGGTAACGTCATGGCCGAAGAAACAATTTTCAGTAAAATCATTCGCCGCGAGATTCCGGCTGATATCGTTTATCAAGATGAGTTAGTCACTGCATTCCGTGACATTTCACCACAGGCTCCGACCCATATCCTTATTATTCCTAATATCCTGATCCCGACGGTTAATCACGTTACCGCCGAGCATGAACTGGCGTTAGGTCGCATGGTGACTGTAGCTGCAAAAATTGCTGAGGAAGAAGGGATTGCAGAAGACGGCTACCGTCTGATTATGAACTGCAATCGCCACGGTGGGCAGGAAGTTTACCATATCCACATGCACCTGCTGGGTGGCCGTGTACTAGGGCCGATGCTGGCGCATAAAGGATAAGTTGATGAAAACTCGCTCGCTGTTAATGCTACTGGCCATCATTTTTATGGTGGGATGCAGTTCAAAACCAGCCATTCCCGTAAGCGATGGGCAAACGTTGGTGATGGAAGCGTCGGTGCTTGCAGCGGGGATCAGTGCCGAAAAACCAGATATTTCAACTGATAACGGTGCCACTGTTTCGCGCAGCCAACTGTATAATGAACAGTCTAAACCGGTCATCATCAGCTATCGTTTTTATTGGTATGACGTAAAAGGGCTGGAGATTCATCCTCTCGAGCAACCTCGCACGATTACGATACCTGCAAAATCTAGTGTTTCGGTGTCATCAATAGCCAGTTATCCAGACGCACGTAAAGTTCGTCTTTATCTCTCTTTACAAGGGGTGAATTTTGATTAAGGGAATCCATCGTTACCTGGTAATTATCGCTGCGGCGATGATTTTGTCCGGGTGTATTAATCGTGGTGAAGCTCCGGCTCCTGTGGAAGAAGTGAAACCTGTTCCGCAACAGCCAGTTGAGCCGCCACCGACTGTTCCAACGGTGCCGACAGTGCCGACTCAACCTGGCCCAATTGAACAGCCACAACCAACAATTCCTGCCACACCAAAAGTGCGTAGTTACGATTGGGGCAGTGCGATGCAGCCGATGGTCGGCAAAATGTTACAGGCCGATGGCGTGACTGCAGGTGGCGTTCTGCTGGTCGATAGCGTGAACAATCACACCAATGGCTCGCTGCAAACCAGTCAAGCGACAGAAGCGTTGCGCGGTGCGTTGGCGAACAACAGCAAATTCACCCTTGTTTCAGCCCAACAGCTTTCACTGGCAAAACAGCAATTGGGATTATCTCCACAAGATAGTCTCGGCTCTCGTAGTAAAGCGATTGGCATTGCCCGTAATGTTGGCGCGCAATATGTGCTGTACAGCAATGCCAGTGGCAACGTGAATGCACCGACGCTGAAAATGCAGTTGATGCTGGTTCAGACGGGCGAAATTATTTGGTCAGGAAGCGGTGCAGTACAACAAACCCATTAATTCGTCACTGCAACGTGTCATTGAAAAGTATCTTCCGGCGGCTCAGGCCGCCGGTTGCTTTTCACCGCTGGAGGGATTGAGCGGTGGGAGTGTCTATTTTTCAATTGGAACGCGGGAGTATGTTGCGCGACAACAGCTTGAAACGTCGATGCCGGGTGTTTCGCTTGCACGGCAATATCGCGCGCTAACTCGGATTTCTCGGGGAATCGGGTCACGCCCTGTTTGCCTGGCTGAAGGGTGGTTAATCGTCGAATGGTTGAACGGCGAAGTAAAATCGGAGCTGCCCTCACTGCATTCACTCACTTCCTTGTTGTATGATTTGCACCATCAACCCTGTTTCGGCTGGCGAATCAATCTGTTGCCGTTACTTGAGCGCTATTGGCAAATGGCTGCCCGGGAGCGAAGGAGTTTGGCCTGGCTGCGGTTGCTTAAAAAGATGAAAAAACAGGGCGAGCCTAAACCGCTGCGTCTTGCTGCGCTGCACATGGACATTCATGCCGGTAATCTGGTGTATCAGGAACAAAGTATCCAACTCATCGACTGGGAGTATGCCGGCGATGGGGACGTGGCGCTGGAGCTTGCGGCCATCGTTACGGGCAATAATATTGATAGCGAGTCTTTGATTCGCACTTACGCGCAAATGAGCCATATTCAGGTAGATGAATTAAGCCGACAGGTCAGGCGCTGGCGGCCGTGGGTTATCCTGCTGATGGCATCATGGTATGAATGTCGTTGGCAACAAACTCAAGACAGAACATTTTTAACCCTTGCTGACGAAGCGTGGTGCCGTCTGCAAAGGAATGATTAATTAAGAGAGGTAGATGTGGGCCCGGTAATGTTGGATGTGGCAGGCTTTGAGCTGGATGCCGAAGAACGTGAAATTCTCAAGCACCCACTGGTCGGTGGGCTGATTCTGTTTACCCGCAACTATCACGATCCTGAGCAGTTACGTGAACTGGTGCGCCAAATCCGTGAGGCTTCTCGCCATCGTCTGGTGGTTGCCGTTGACCAGGAAGGTGGGCGCGTTCAACGTTTTCGTGAAGGGTTTACCCGTTTACCGGCAGCACAATCTTTTGCCGCGATACACGGTCTGGAGCTGGGCGGCGAACTGGCCAGGGAAGCGGGTTGGTTGATGGCAAGTGAAATGATTGCCATGGATATCGACATCAGCTTTGCACCCGTGCTGGATGTTGGCCATATCAGTGCCGCCATCGGTGAGCGTTCCTACCATGAAGATCCGCATAAAGCGCTGGCGATGGCCTCCTGTTTTATTGATGGAATGCACGCGGCTGGCATGAAAACGACGGGTAAACACTTCCCGGGGCATGGCGCGGTAACTGCGGATTCACATAAAGAAACGCCTCGCGATCCCCGTGCGCAGGCGCTTATTCGTGAACACGACATGCAGATTTTCCGCCGTTTAATTACTGAGAATAAACTCGATGCAATTATGCCGGCGCATGTTATCTATACCGATGTAGATCCGCTTCCAGCCAGTGGTTCTCCGCACTGGCTGAAAACGGTTTTGCGTGGGGAACTCGGCTTTAATGGCGTTATCTTCTCTGACGATTTATCGATGGAAGGTGCGGCGATTATGGGGAGCTACGCTGAACGCGGGCAGGCGTCGCTGGATGCAGGTTGCGATATGATCCTGGTCTGCAATAATCGTAATGGCGCGGTCAGCGTGTTAGATAACCTGTCTCCGGTCAAAGCAGAGCGTGTTACAGGTTTGTATCATAAAGGTTCATTTACCCGCCAGGAGCTGATGTCGACAGCGCGTTGGAAAGCAGCAAACCAGCAACTTGAGGCGCTGCATGAACAGTGGCAAGCCCTCAAGGCGGGTCTTTAACTCATCAGGCCAAACGGCCTGAATTCGTGTGGTGAGGATGCAATGATTATCTATTTACACGGTTTCGACTCTAATAGTCCTGGTAACCATGAAAAGGTGCTGCAACTCCAGTTTATCGATCCGGACGTACGGCTTATCAGTTACAGCACGCTGCATCCGAAACACGATATGCAGCATCTACTCAAAGAAGTCGACAAGATGCTGCAACTGAGTGCCGATGAACGACCACTGATTTGCGGTGTTGGGCTTGGAGGCTTCTGGGCTGAGCGTATCGGTTTCTTGTGTGATATTCGCCAGGTCATCTTTAACCCGAATTTGTTCCCACAAGAGAACATGGAAGGGAAAATCGATCGTCCTGAGGAATACACCGATATTGCGACCAAGTGTGTGCAAAATTTCCGCGAGAAAAATCGCGATCGTTGCTTGGCGATTTTGTCCCGAAATGATGAGTCGCTGGATAATGTGCGTGCCGCCGCATTGCTGCATCATTACTATGAGATTGTGTGGGATCAGGAACAGACCCATAAATTCAAAAATATCTCACCGCACTTGCAGCGGATAAAAGCGTTCAAAACGCTGGGTTAAACCGGTGTATTAAGTACCAAAAACCAAAGGGTCAGCCATGTGCTGGCCCTTTTTGTTTATCTTTTCGGCATAAAAATTTGATGCACATCAATTTTGGTATGACCAATACACCATCCATGTTATTCTTTGGTCATATTAGTGAGTTTGTTTAGCTAACTTGTTGTTAATTAAATGCTATTTACATAACCTTTAATTAACAATTGGTTAATATTTTAAGGGGGTCACTTTGACTACACCATTAAGAAAAATTGTCATTGTCGGTGGTGGTGCTGGCGGACTTGAACTGGCTACTCAGTTAGGTAAAAAACTGGGCCGTGGTAAAAAAGCAAAAGTTACGCTTATCGATCGTAACCATAGCCATTTATGGAAACCGCTGTTGCACGAAGTGGCAACCGGCTCGCTGGATGAAGGTGTGGATGCACTGAGCTACCTGGCGCACGCACGTAATCATCACTTCCAGTTCCAGCTCGGTTCAGTGGTCGATATTAACCGTGAAAGCAAAACCCTGACACTTGCAGAATTGCGTGATGATAAAGGCGAGCTGCTGGTCCCTGAACGTAAAATTCCTTATGACACGCTGGTGATGGCGCTGGGCAGTACCTCCAACGACTTCAATACCCCAGGCGTTAAAGACAATTGTATCTTCCTGGATAACCCGCATCAGGCGCGTCGATTCCATTCCGAAATGCTGAATCTGTTCCTTAAGTATTCTGCAAACCTGGGGGCCAGCGGCAAAGTTAACATCGCGATCGTAGGCGGCGGGGCGACGGGTGTTGAGCTGTCTGCTGAGTTGCACAACGCAGTGAAACAGCTACACAGCTATGGCTATAAAGGTCTGACTAACGAAGCGTTAAACGTCACGTTGGTTGAGGCGGGCGAACGTATTTTACCTGCATTGCCACCGCGTATTTCTGCTGCGGCACACAGCGAGTTAACTAAATTGGGCGTGCGTGTTCTTACCCAGACTATGGTGACTTCTGCTGATGCGGGTGGTCTGAATACCAAAGACGGAGAATACATTGCTGCAGACCTGATGGTTTGGGCGGCAGGGATTAAAGCGCCAGATTTCATGAAAGATATTGGTGGACTTGAAACTAACCGTATCAATCAACTGGTGACTGAGCCAACGCTGCAAACCACGCGCGATCCTGATATCTACGCAATTGGTGATTGCGCTTCATGTGCGCGTCCTGAAGGTGGTTTTGTGCCACCACGTGCGCAAGCTGCGCACCAGATGGCATCGCTGGTGCTGGACAATATTCTCGCGCAGATGAAAGATAAGCCGCTTAAAGCCTATATCTATAAAGATCACGGTTCGCTGGTCTCGCTGTCTAAATTCTCCACCGTTGGTAGCCTGATGGGTAACCTGATGCGCGGATCAATGATGGTCGAAGGGCGTATGGCGCGTTTTGTTTATATCTCGCTGTACCGTATGCACCAGGTTGCACTCCACGGTTACTTTAAAACCGGCCTGATGATGCTGGTGGGCAGCATTAACCGTGTGATTCGTCCACGTTTAAAACTGCACTAATTAGCATTCAGCATGAAAGACAAACCCGGCTCTGGCCGGGTTTTTTGTTATGCCAGTGCAGCATAAAATTTCACAAATGTGTTTACCACGCTTAGGAATTCTCTCAAACACCTGTTTTCACCGAACGATTCCGCACTTTTCATCCTTTGTCTGATTTGTCTAATCCCGCTTGTGGTTGCAAAATTGTTAGCAATAGCAACGTCAGGAGGATGTCCTGTGAATAAATCAATGTTAGCGGGTATAGGTATCGGCGTGGCCGCAGCACTGGGTGTGGCGGCGGTTGCCAGCATGAACGTTTTTGAGCCTGGACCGAAGTATGCGCAGGTCGTGTCAGCGACACCTATCAAGGAAACAGTAAAAACGCCGCGTAAGGAGTGCCAGAACGTCACGGTTACTCATCGTCGCCCGGTACAGGATGAGAATCGAATTATCGGTTCAGCGCTGGGTGCAGTAGCTGGTGGGGTGATTGGCCATCAGTTTGGTGGTGGACGCGGTAAAGACGTTGCCACGGTAGTGGGAGCATTGGGCGGTGGTTACGCAGGTAACCAGGTTCAGGGCAACATGCAAGACCGTGACACTTACACCACCACAGAGCAGAAATGCAAAACGGTTTACGACAAATCAGAGAAAATGCTCGGTTATGATGTCACGTACCGTATTGGCGATCAGCAGGGTAAAATCCGCATGGATAAAAGCCCTGGTGAGCAAATCCCTCTGGATAATAACGGCCAGTTAGTTCTGAATAAAATTTAACGAATACCACCAAAAGCCCATCCAGAAAGATGGGCTTTTGGTTTTAATGCTTACCACGCAGCTGCTGTTGCAGCTTCAGTAGTGCGGTCACTTCTGTTAATCGCCGTTGCGTATAAGCCGGGACCTCGTCAGGCGTGCGCAGAAACACTCTGTTCTCGCCAAATACCACATCATTCAAACAGCGATCATAAAGCGGCCCGGCAATAAGTTTGCGCTCAGTGCTGACGTCAGTCATTAGCTCAACCACTTCATTCGCACCTTCTCGATCGATATTGATGATTCGCCCGTCATGAAGATAAATGCGCATCCCCTTTTGCCCGCCTGCGGGCCCGGCATATTTGTTGAGATGCAGGGTAAACGGGATATCGCTTATTGTGCCGGTGAGCAGTGCTTCACCTTCAGCAGTCGTGACATCGCCTGATGCTATCGCATTTCCCAGCCGATCATGGGCGTAATTGAGTTTAATCGTTAGCCTGTCATTCCCGCCGACCTGGTGAACGGTTTCGCGCATCATGGCGAGAACGTGAGTCCCAATGTCGACAATCACGCCGTCAGGATGAC
Organism: Buttiauxella sp. A111; assembly: GCF_014189855.1. Taxonomy (GTDB): domain Bacteria; phylum Pseudomonadota; class Gammaproteobacteria; order Enterobacterales; family Enterobacteriaceae; genus Buttiauxella; species Buttiauxella selenatireducens. Next base: position 522,778 of record NZ_BJFN01000004.1, on the reverse strand, counting down.
GCAACAGGCGGGTATCCGCTTCCCCGGTGGCGAAGTTCAGCGCGATAGGCTCCCCTGCTGCGTTAAATCCGCTTGGTTCACGTAAGAAACCTTCAATCCGGCTTATTTCATTGATGTTGCGAATGTAATCGCAGGCTTGAGTGCGAACCATCCAGTGATCTAACGCCAGAACACGAGCAGCAATGTGCGGCTCTTTAAGTAATGTTTCGAGCTTCTCGAGTTGTGCAAGCGTGGCAGCAACGGGCTTTTCAACCACAATCGCCGGGACCTCGCTTTGCAGTACCCGCTCAAGTACCGGTAAATGATGGAGTGAGGAAGTTGTGATTAGCACGACATCAAGTGGCAATGCCAGCAACGCATCCAGAGAATCACAGCGGCTGATACCGTCTGGTTGTCGAGTGGCGTCGGCGTCGTAACCATACAGTTCGAGAGCAGGAGGGGAGATGCGGTGTAACGCCGGAAGATACGCGGTTTCGATGACCGAACCTAAACCTATAATGCCTGCCAACATAGTAAATTATTAACCGTGTGAATAATTAGAGTCCCTATGTTTTAAATGACTATTGTGATTTGGTCGAGCACGGATTTGTCCCTGAGTGTAAAAAGCAGGCGGTTTTTTATCCGCCTGCCGTGATTTTCTTAGAACAGCAGCGAGTAGTTCACACCGTAAGTGCGTCCACGGCCTTTATACTCATACAGCGATGGGCTGCCGTAAGTTGGGCTGTACAGCAACGGTGCGCGCTGCCCCCACACGGTGGTGTAATCTTTATCCAGCAAATTTTCGATGCTGAAGCTGAGTTTGCCCACTGGCAATGCATAGCTACCAATAAAGTCGATGGTGTTGTAGCCATTGATCTTATTATCGCTAGCATCGGTCAAATCAAACGTCTGCTGGCTTTGAACTCGCAGGCTCCACGGATCGGGTGCCCAGCCAACGTATGCGGTGGCTTTCGACGGGCTTGCGTAAATCACATCCCATTTCTGCCATTTTCCGTCAACTTTGGTTTCAGATTTCAGCACGTTGAAGTTGACACCGGTGCTCCAGTTTGAATCTGGAATGAAGTAATCCACTGCGCCTTCAACCCCGTAAATACGACGCTTATCATCCTGAACATTGATTGTCATATCTGCACGGTTGATGGCGATAGACTTATCGGACAACGAGTAGTACGCCGCAATCTGGCTGCGCAGGCTATCACCGGTATAACGCCAGCCTAACTCGTAAGAATCGACCTTGATCCCCTGGAGTTTAGACTGCCCAACGTTAACGCTATTAAGGAGTTGGTAATGGCCGTTAACCAGACGGTAAGTGCCGTTGCCGTAGTATTTGCCTGGGTCTGGTAGTTCAACACCTTGCGAGAAGTTGAACCACGTTTGTTGGCGCTCGGTGATGTGCATCAACAGGCCAGCATTGAACAACGCATTGTCATAATCGGTGCTACCGCCAGGAATAGCATCGGCAGAATTTGCGATACCGTTTGCAATGCCTTGTTGCTGAGTAAACCCAACAAAGTCATCAACTTTATTCTCAGTCCACTGGTAGCGCACGCCGCCGCTGACGGTAAACAAGTCGTTGATGTCATAGCTGGTTTGCAAGAATGGGGCGAGGTTAGTGATGGTGTAGCCCGGGTAGCGACCGGTGGTATAAATACTTTGGTTATTCAGGCCACCCGAGGCATTTGCTTTCGCCAAATCAAAGAACATCTGGTTCGACGTAAAGCTCTCGTGATCGGCGTCCACACCATAAGTAATCTGCCAGCCGTCTAGCGGTTGGCTGGTCAGTGCCAGTTTCGCACCGTACTGATCGGTATCCTGCTGAGATGCAGAGAAACTGGTGACCTTATTACGCGTCAGGGTAGGGAACGGATAGAACGTCAGGGATTCATCACGATAATAAATCTGCCCAACCAGCTCCTGGCCGAGGAAATCGCTGTTGGAATATTGCAGGCTAATGAGATGGCGCTCGGTGCCAGGAATGCGGTCTGAATTAAGCTCATCACTGACATACGCTTTGCCGTTGCCCGTCACCGCAGAAAAATTCTGCCCCAAATTCAGGCCGTAATCATCATCACCCTGGCTTTTGTAATACTGCGTAACCAACTGAAGCTGCTGGGTTTCATCAATATTTAACGTACCCGTTCCCATAACATCCAGACGGTCGGAATACTGTAAACCTGTCTGCGTATTATCGAGCAGGGTCTGGTCGCCATTGCCGTCATACCAACCGCCAAACTTTTGATAAGCCACCGAAAGACGCCCGGAAGCATGGTCGTTACCACCAGAAATGGCACCGGCAACGCGCTCATCGTGATCTTTGTTGCTGTTAAAACCTGATTTAAGACCCGTTTCAAATTCCATCTGGGTTTCAGGTTGGCCTTTTTTGGTCACGATGTTAATCAGACCACCCGTACTCCCGCCACCATACAGGGACGTCGCGCCGGAGATGACTTCAATATGCTCGATATTGAACGGGTCAATAGAATCTAGCTGGCGGCTATCGGTTCGGGATGAGTTCAGGCGTACACCATCCACTAATACGACGATAGAACGGCCACGCATGTTCATGCCGTAGTTGGTACGGCTTTGGCTACCAACATCAAGGCCCGGGATAAGCTGTGCAAGGGCATCTTTCAGCTCCTTACCACCCTGGATTTGCTGTTCAAGATCAGCGCCTTCGATAACCCAGGTGGTCTGTGCCATTTCTGCCACCGTGCGGTGCATACGGTTTGCAGAAACCAAAATATCTTCTTCGGATGTTTGCTGCGCGAAAGCCGGAGCCATCATCGCCAGGAGCAACGGGTTAAGCACCCAGCGCGCGTTTTTATGCATCATCATCATTCCTTGGATGGGAAATAATTAACATTTAAAAATGTTTTGAAATATGAACGAGCAGAATTTTGCCGATAACGGTTCTCATTATCAATATCAATTGATAGTATTTCTCAAATTAATCTTATGAATAATCACATTATTTCTGTGGTTTACTTTTTTGAGTGTAAGCCGTGAACGGCAAAGGAGTCGAAATGTCTGGGGTGCAAGGCTATCGATTGTTTGATGTGCAGCTAGTGAATAAATCGCAAGTTTCACCTTCACTGCTGAGCCTGGTTTTTGGCGGACCAGACGTCGCCAAAATGAAATGTGATTCGCCGGACCAGCGGATCAAAATGTTATTTCCGTCAGAAGATGGTTCACTCCCGGCCTTACCAGAACAGGCGCAGTGGTATCAGTTACTGCAAGAATTGCCCAAAGAGAAGCGGCCAATTGTGCGCACCTATACTTTGCGCCATGTTGACCGCGAGCGTCAGGAAGTGACGGTTGAATTTGTCAGTCACGGTACGGAAGGCCCGGCATCCGCGTGGGCTATTGCGTCGACGCCTGGGGATAAAATCCAAATCGTTGCCCCAAATGCGGATTACCCGCAAGACAGCGGCGGTTACGAATGGACGCCGCCTGCGGGCTTGCGTCAGGCGTTAATTATTGCCGATGAAACCGCACTGCCAGCGGCGCGAGGTATTCTTGAACTGCTGGCAACGCAGCAAAATCCGCCGCAAATCCAGGCGTTTTTTGAAGTGCCAGAACAGGGTGATTGTGTTGATTTAAGCGAATTTAGCTTCGCCAGTATTCACTGGTTGCCTCGTAATCCCTCTAAAGCCAGCCACGGAGAGTGTTTGCTAAAAGCGGTCCGAGCTGAGGCGCAAGTACCTAAAACGGCTGGAGTTGTTGAAGCGATCAACGAAGAAGCGGAAGGTGAATTGCTGTGGGACAAAGCCACTACTGGCAGCACTGCGTTTTACGGTTGGGTTGCAGGGGAATCGACGGTCGTGAAAATGCTGCGGCGCTATTTGATAGGTGAATGTGGCGTTAACCACGACGCTATCAACTTTATGGCTTACTGGAGTAAAGGGCGGCAAAAGTAAAAGCAGACCTCTGAAAAGGCGGATGAGTTTGAATTATCCGCCTCAGTGCCGTTTAGATTTTCTTCAGTTCAGGCATCAGCCGCATCGTGGTGCTAACTATCTGTAAAAGCTCATCGTAACTGGCGTTTTCACGCGCGCTGACCGACATCCCCTGAATGATACAGCACAGGTATTTAGCCAGCTTACGCACGCAGCTGCTGGAGGGGATTTCACCTTTCTCCTGGCGTTTACTCAGAAAACGCACCAAAGTTTCTTCCTGCATCGACTGGCGTGTTTTTATCACGGCGGCAATATCTTCCGAAGATGCCGCCAGCACTGATGAAGTACAGATGATAAAACAACCTGTTGGTGTGTCTTTCTCCGTAAATAACTTTGCAATCAGTGATAAATAATCTTCCAGCGCTTCTTCAAGCGTCCGATCTTCGCAGAATAAACATGCCTCACGCATTTGCGTAAAGCGCGCGATATAGCGATCCAGCACCGCCCGGAAGAGTCCCTCTTTATTCGTGAACTCGGCGTACAGCGTAGGGGCTTTCGCGCCCGTTGCTTCGACCAAATGCGCCATGGAGGTGGCTTCGTAGCCGTGTTGCCAGAACAAAGCCATGGCCTTGTCGAGTGCTGCTTCCCTGTCAAACACCTTCGGACGGCCACGGCTTTTTTTAATGCAACTTGTATCAGATGACATGTATGCCGTTTAACCTTTGTCTGTTTAATGAACGATCATTATAAAAATAAAAAACCCCGGTAGCCAGAGGCTTTTAGGGTAAAAATAAATGAATCCTATCTTAATGAAAAATAGGGTTTTTATAAAATAATTAATGAACGTTATTAAATTGATTTGACGTGTGACGCAGATCACGTTTATGATTTAGTTATCGATCGTTAAGTAAATAACTTTACGACCTTACAAATCATCTGCTCAAGGTAAATAACATGAAAAACGTGAAAACTCTCATCGCTGCCGTTGTATTAAGCTCAATCTCTTTTGCAAGCTTTGCCGCTGTAGAAGTTCAAGCCACTCCAACAGGTCAACAGAAAATCGGTACTGTGACGGCAACCGCGGGGACTAACCTTGATTCTCTGGAAGCACAACTGGCTGAAAAAGCGGACCAAATGGGTGCAAGTTCATTCCGTATCACTTCAGTAACCGGTCCGAACACGTTGCATGGTACTGCGGTAATTTATAAATAATTTATTACCCTCTGAGCGTTGCTTTACAAACTCGTTCAATAAAAAAGGCCCTGTTAAATAACAGGGCCTTTTTTCTATTATTACTTCGTCTTAAATAGTATTGCTCGCTTCAGGATGAGCATTCACTTCAACTGGCATTCCTGAGCGATGCTGCATGGCTTGCTCCATTACTGTTGCGTCAGTTTCAGGTGCGGACTGGAACTGTTTCATCTGCTCGTTAAGCACAATCGGCAGCACCTGAGGGTCGTCATTAATATCTTTTGACAGCGGCTGATGCACTTCAACTAAACGAGTACCGTCCGGTTCAACGGAGGTCTTGATCGCGGTGTTAATAATGCGCACTGGCGTCCCGACCGGCATCTCTTTATAGAGAGCCTTGATATCGTCATCACGCAGACGAATGCAGCCAGAACTGACGCGCATACCAATACCAAAGTCTGCGTTGGTGCCGTGTAACAGGTAGACGCCACCATAGGCGGCAAGGCGAATCGCATGGTGGCCCATTGGGTTATCCGGCCCGGCAGGCACTACGGCCGGGAGTTTGATGCCATTTGCCAGATAGCGTGCACGAATATTCGCTGTTGGTGTCCAGGTCGGGTTGGCACGTTTATCTGAAATAGTCGTCACCATGGTTGGCGTTACGGTGTCGCCACCAAGTTGGCCAATTCCAATAGGGTAAACGGTGACGCTGTTTTTACCCGCCGGATAATAGTAAACGCGAAGCTCTGCGAGATTAAGTACCAGCCCCTGGCGTGGGGCATCGGGCAACAGCATTTGACGTGGGATCGTCAGCACGCTTCCCGCACGAGGAACATAAGGGTCAACCCCCGGATTTGCCTGAAGCAAAGCCAGGAAACCCACATTGTACTTTTTCGCAATCGCCTCAAGCGAACCCCCATTATTCTCCACAACATGGAAAATATTCTTGCCGATCAGACGGCTTCCTTCTGGGGGCAATGGGTAAGAGTTGGCGACAGCCTGAAACGAGGCCAGTGTTGCGCTAACCAGCATGATCGACGCGAGCCAGCGAATGACGCGAGCTTTGCGGGATGATGAAACGCTCAGAGAGGTAATCACGATAAACCCTATGAAAAATGTGTATGTTATAAAAAAGTTAATCGATGATTATGGCGGGAGAGCGTGTAGGGAAATCCTGGCGGATTGAAAGAATGTGTAAATGTTACAAAGTAAGTGCCTTAGATATTTCTAAGGCACTGTGAACGGATTAAGCCGCTGCGTTCTGAGCAAGCTGATGCATAAAGTTACGCACCCATTCCATACGGGCTTTGCGGTCGGCGAGATCTTCAATAAATTTCAGGCGAGTTGGCCCATCCAGACGGTAATGCTGAGGCTGTTTTTGCAGTAAACCAATCAACCATACTGGATTAACATGGTTCTTCTCGGCAAATTCAATCACGCCACCTTTTTCGTTTCCTTCGATTTTACGTACACCTAATTTCTGTGCCTGCTGGCGCAATGCGGCAATATCCAGCAGGTTGCGCGCAGGATCGGGTAGCAAACCAAAGCGGTCAATCAACTCTACTTTTAACTCGTCGAGTTCATGTCCCGTTTTTGCACTGGCGATGCGTTTGTAGAATGACAGGCGTGTATTGACGTCCGGAATGAAATCATCAGGCAGCAGGGCTGGCATACGCAGTTCAACTTCGGTCTGGCTGCTGGTCAAATCTTCAAGCGACGGCTCACGGCCTTCTTTAAGCGCATCGACCGCGTTTTCCAGCAACTCCATATACAGCGAGAAACCGATGGTTTCCATCGAACCGCTTTGGCCTTCGCCGAGCAACTCACCCGCACCACGAATTTCCAGGTCGTGAGTCGCCAGGGCAAAACCTGCGCCCAAATCTTCGAGAGAAGCGATAGCCTCGAGGCGTTTTTGCGCGTCGGTCGTCATCGCTTTTGGATGTGGCGTCAGCAGCCAGGCATACGCCTGGTGATGCGAGCGCCCAACGCGGCCACGTAGCTGGTGCAACTGCGCCAGGCCGAAATGATCTGCGCGTTCGATGATGATGGTATTCGCAGTCGGAATATCGATACCGGTTTCGATAATCGTGGTACAGACCAGCACGTTGAAACGCTGGTGGTGGAAGTCGTTCATCACGCGTTCCAGTTCACGTTCACGCATTTGGCCGTGACCAATGGTGATGCGCGCTTCTGGCACTAATACCGCGAGGCGGTCTGCTGCTTTTTGGATATTTTCCACATCGTTATAAAGATAGTAAACCTGCCCGCCGCGCAGAACTTCACGCAGAATCGCTTCGCGGACAACCAGTTCATCGTACTGGCGAACGAAAGTTTTCACTGCCAGGCGGCGTGCCGGAGGCGTCGCGATAATCGACAAATCGCGCATCCCGCTCATTGCCATATTCAGCGTGCGCGGAATCGGTGTCGCAGTCAGCGTCAGGATATCGACGTCAGCACGCATCGCTTTAATTCGCTCTTTATGACGCACACCAAAGCGATGCTCTTCATCGACAATCAGGAGCCCCAGGTCTTTCATCTTCACATCATTTTGAAGCAGCTTATGGGTGCCGATAAGAATATCGACTTTCCCTTCACTCGCATCTTGCAGGATTTGCGCTTGCTCTTTGGCGGTACGAAAACGCGACAGCATTTCGATGCGCACTGGCCAGTTGGCGAAACGGTCACGGAAGTTATCCAGATGCTGTTGAGCGAGCAGGGTGGTCGGAACCAGTACGGCAACTTGTTTGTGGTTTTCCACTGCGAGGAATGCGGCACGCATCGCCACTTCAGTTTTACCAAAGCCCACATCACCACACACCAGACGGTCCATGGCCAGCGGCTGGCACATGTCGCTCAACACCGCATTAATCGCCTGAGCCTGGTCCGGCGTGGTTTCAAACGGGAAGGCATCGCAGAACAGTTGATATTGTTCGCGGTCATGCTTAAAAGCAAAGCCTTGTTTTGCTGCACGCTGCGCATAAATATCCAGTAATTCCGCCGCTACATCACGCACTTTCTCGGCGGCTTTCTGGCGCGCCCGTGACCATGCATCACTGCCCAGTTTATGCAGCGGCGCATTTTCTTCAGCTCCGCCCGCGTAACGGCTGATCAAATGCAGTGAAGAAACCGGCACGTAAAGTTTGGCGTCACCGTGATAGGTCAGCATCAGGTATTCACCTGTAATGCCACCGGCTTCAAGGGTAGTTAATCCGGCGTACCGGCCAACACCATGTTCAAGATGCACAACCGGTTGACCGGTATGCAGCTCGGCCAGGTTGCGAATCAAGGTATCAGGGTTAATGGTGCGACGACTATCCTGACGGCGACGGCTGACGCGCTCACCCAGCAGATCGCTTTCACAAATCAACGCGCGGTTACGCAGGGTGTCGATGAAACCATGTTCACTGGAACCCTGCATCAAATAGCGGCCATTATCTTTGGCCTCATCAAGGCGATAGATACGCTTTGGTGCCACTTTGATGCGTGATAACAATTCGCCTAATGCTTCACGGCGACCCTCGCTTTCTACGGAAAACACCACGGGTCCCGCGAAGGATTCAAGGAATTTACGCAGGTTATCGAGTGGAGCTTTCTGCTGCGCCTGAACGGAAAGGTCCGGCAATGCGCGATAGCCCAGGTTGGTAAACGCAGCCTTATCGGCTAATGATTCAGTTTTGAGCTGGATGCGCGGCCAGGACTTTAACTCGCTGAACAGTTCGTCCACACGCAGCCACAGGCTTTCTGGCGGCAATAATGGCCGCATCGGATCGACGCCGCGATTTTCGAATCGGGCAACGGTATCCTGCCAGAAACGCTCGGCACTGTTTTCGATGTCGCCGGTATTCACCAGCAAGGTGTTTTTTGGGAAATAACTAAACAGCGGCGGCAAAGGCTCGCTGAAGAACAGCGGTTGCCAGTATTCAATCCCGGCAGGGAGCGTATTTTTACTCACTTGCTGATAGATATGTTCCGGCTCACGTTTCACATCAAACTTGTCGCGCCACTGGCTGCGGAACAGTTCGATGGCGGTTTTGTCGGTCGGGAATTCGTGTGCGGGCAGCAAGTTAATCGCATCAACTTCTTCGAGCGTGCGCTGTGTATCAACATCAAATACACGCAGGCTATCGATTTCGTCATCGAAGAAATCGATGCGGTAGGGCTGTTCGCTCCCCATCGGGTATAAATCCAGCAATGCGCCACGGGTAGCAAATTCACCGTGTTCCATCACCTGATCGACACTGCGATATCCGGCCTGTTCTAACTGGTGGCGGAGATTATCGCGTGATAAGCGCTGGCCTTTTTTCATCACCAACGCATGGCCGTGCAAGAAATTGTGCGGGCAGACGCGCTGCATCAACGTATTCACCGGCAGAATCAACACGCCGCGCTGCATGGTTGGCAACTGATACAATGTCGATAAACGCGAAGAGATAATTTCCTGATGCGGCGAGAAACTGTCGTAGGGCAGGGTTTCCCAGTCGGCAAGATTCACCACAAGGCTTTCCGTAAACTGAGTAATCTCGTCATGCAGACGTAGCGCATTCTGCATATCTGGAGCAATCAACACCACCGGCCCATTATGGCGTTCTATGATTTCGGCCACTTCGGTTGCACAAGCAGAACCGGTGAGTTCTCCAAGCTGACGCTGATCGCCAGCTTTAACAGGTAAGGAATAGCGATAATTTTCAGGCATAGAAGGTGTCAGAATCTCTCAGGTTGCATCGAATTTTATGGGTATATAACCCTGACGCGGCAAGAAGTTGCTTATTATTATCCGCGATCGTTTTGTATTAGCAACCCAATCGCAAAGCAGCCTGAGATTTGACCATCCTGCGGATGCCACTTAACCCGCATCCGTTGCCATCACCCTTTTTTTCGGCGGTGAAAAGAACATATCACCACACAGTCCCCGCGATAATTTCCTGAAGCCTAAACCCAGCAAGGTACATATTGCCAGGCTGAAGAACGGATAAACCAGCAAAATGGCGAGGACCAGGTTATCGGAGAAGTGTCCGGCGTGGATTTGCGCAAGTGTGAATAAGCTTAATGCTTCAATCACAATGCGGTGGGTCGTGTAAATCGCAATGGTGTTAGTGCCGACAATATTCAGGAAGGCGTCGGAGCGACTTTCTCGCCAATTATCAAGTAGATAAAACAGCTTCATAATGACGAAAATAGAGAGTACTGAAATCACCAGCGGGACGTTCACCAGATACAACGCGGTAGAAACCAAAGCAGCAGCTACGCAGAATAATGGTCGTTGGCGAGGGGAAAATGCTTTCATCGCGTTCATCAATTGTGGTCCAAACCACGCGCCCAGCCCGTAATAACACATGTTACGCACCACGCTGTTCATACCCCACCATGGCAACGGCATAAAGCTAATCACTACATTCAGCGCCAGTAACATCATGATGATCGGAAGTTTGTACTGGCGCAGGCTTTTGAAAACCAGAAAATAGATCACCAGCGCATAGAGATACCAAAGGCTGGTGCTGGCTTTTGCCATGCTGGTGGCAAATTGTAAGAGGTTTTCTGAATAGGCCGCGTTGGATGTCGGGTTTCGCACCAGTTCGGGGCCCAGCCACTCATTGATTAACGTAATACCAAGCCACTGCAACACGCCCCATAACAGCAGAACATAAAAGATATTCCAGAGACGTTTATCAATGCAGTCCCGCCATTTCACCACGTCGATATAGCGGGTTATCAAAAATCCGGAAATAAAGAAAAAGACCGGCATACGGAAAGGCGCGAGGTAAAGATTCACGTAAATCCAGCTTTTGGCAATGTACTCAGGCAATCCAGTTTGGGATTGCACCAGGTGCGGATAAAAAGTGATCACCGAGTGATAGATAACCACAAGGCAGATGCACAATCCCTTGATATGGTTTATCCATAGTTGTTTGTTATTCATACGAGCAATATCTTCTGTGGGTCTGTATTGCCTTCAGGGTGGAAGATTGGCGGCAGTTTTTTTACCTGATTTGTCTGTTTTTGTAAGAATTCGGCGCCTTTCAGAAATTCCGCAGGGTCAGTAAATAACCGATTCGCGAGAGCTTTGACTTCGAAAACAAGATGTTATGAGATTGATTTAATTGGATTTCACATGTTCTGAAATATCAAAAAAACGTTATGTTTCATTTACTTGATAAGGTATCACTTATATACTTCTCGCCAACTTTGCATCCGCAACTGCAACAAGACGGAATACATGTATCAACCTGTCGCGTTATTTATAGGCCTGCGCTACATGCGTGGGCGAGCAGCTGACCGCTTCGGTCGCTTCGTTTCCTGGCTGTCGACTATCGGCATTACGCTTGGCGTAATGGCGCTGGTTACCGTGCTTTCCGTAATGAACGGATTCGAGCGTGAGCTGCAAAACAACATTCTTGGACTGATGCCACAGGCGATAATCAGCGCGCCTCAAGGTTCCATTAATCCAGAAACGCTTCCTGCAAAAGATCTGAAACTCCAGGGCGTCACACGCATTGCTCCTATCACCACGGGTGATGTTGTGCTGCAAAGCGCGCGCAGCGTGGCGGTCGGTGTGATGCTGGGTGTGAAGCCGGACGAAAAAGATCCGCTTTCGCCGTTTTTGGTCAACGTTAAGCAAACTGACCTGGTCGCCGGGAAGTACAACATTATTCTGGGTGAGCAGCTTGCCGGGCAACTGGGTATTAAACGTGGTGATAGCATCCGTGTGATGGTGCCGTCCGCCAGCCAGTTTACGCCGATGGGGCGTTTGCCTAGCCAGCGTCTGTTCACGGTCATTGGTACTTTTGCGGCCAATAGCGAAGTCGACGGTTATCAAATGTTGGTGAACCAGCAAGATGCGTCGCGCCTGATGCGCTATCCGGCGGGCAATATTACCGGCTGGCGTTTGTGGCTGGCAGAGCCCCTAAAAGTGGATGTGTTGAGTCAACAGACTTTGCCGCAGGGCACCGAGTGGAAAGACTGGCGCGAACGTAAAGGGGAGCTTTTCCAGGCCGTGCGCATGGAAAAAAATATGATGGGGCTGTTATTGAGCCTGATTGTGGCGGTTGCCGCATTTAACATCATTACGTCTCTCGGCCTGCTGGTCATGGAAAAACAAGGCGAAGTCGCCATTCTCCAGACTCAGGGGCTAACCCGTCGCCAAATCATGGCGGTGTTTATGGTGCAAGGGGCGAGTGCTGGCGTGATTGGCGCACTGCTTGGCGCACTGCTTGGCGCGCTACTTGCCAGCCAGTTAAATAATTTGATGCCGATTATTGGCGCCATGCTGGATGGTGCCACGCTGCCGGTTGCCATTGATCCACTACAAGTTATCGTGATTGCCGTCGTTGCTATGGCGGTTGCGCTGTTATCCACGCTTTATCCATCGTGGCGTGCTGCCGCGACACATCCCGCTGAGGCTTTACGTTATGAGTAATTCTATCCTGTTGCAGTGTGACAAGCTGTGCAAACGCTATCAGGAAGGCAAAGTGCAAACGGACGTATTGCATGATGTCAGCTTCAGCATCGATACCGGCGAGCTAATGGCTATTGTCGGCAGCTCCGGCTCTGGCAAAAGTACTCTGTTGCACCTGTTAGGTGGGCTTGATACGCCAACCTCTGGCGATGTGATTTTCAACGGCAAGCCGATGAGCTCAATGTCGTCTTCAGCTAAAGCAGAACTGCGTAACCGTGAGTTGGGCTTTATTTATCAGTTCCACCATCTACTGCCTGATTTTACCGCGATGGAAAACGTCGCGATGCCGCTGTTAATCGGCAAAAACAATACGGATGAAACCAGGCAACGTGCGTTGGAAATGCTGAAAGCTGTCGGTCTTGATCACCGCAGTAATCACCGTCCTTCAGAGCTGTCCGGTGGCGAACGTCAGCGTGTGGCGATAGCACGTGCTCTGGTAAATAACCCGCGTCTGGTGCTGGCCGATGAACCGACCGGTAACCTGGATGCGCGTAATGCAGACAGCATTTTCGAACTGCTTGGTGAGCTTAACGTGCGCCAGGGAACCGCATTCCTCGTGGTGACTCACGATCTGCAATTGGCGCGTCGCATGTCTCGCCAGTTAGAAATGCGTGATGGTCGCCTGACCAATGAGCTGACTCTGATGGGAGCCCATTAATGGCTTCGCCACTGTCACTGCTTATTGGTTTGCGTTTTAGCCGCGGGCGTCGTCGCAGCGGTATGGTGTCATTGATTTCAATCATCTCCACTTTAGGTATCGCATTGGGTGTAGCGGTGCTGATCGTAGGGCTGAGCGCGATGAACGGTTTCGAGCGTGAGCTTAACAACCGCATTTTAGCGGTAGTACCACATGGTGAAATCGAGCCGGTAAATCAGCCATTCCATGACTGGAGCGGTGTTTTACAACGTGTTGAGAAAGTGAAGGGGATTGCGGCGGCTGCGCCGTACATCAACTTCACTGGTCTGGTGGAAAGTGGGCCAAATCTGCGCGCTATTCAGGTAAAAGGGGTCGATCCTGCACAGGAGGTTCGCCTCAGTGCGTTGCCACAGTATGTGCAAAATAACGCGTGGGCTAACTTTAAGGCCGGTCAGCAGCAAATCATTATTGGTAAAGGGGTCGCTGATGCCCTGAAAGTGAAGCAGGGCGACTGGATCTCTATCATGATCCCCAACAGCAATGCCGATCACAAACTGCTACAACCGAAGCGCGTACGCCTGCAAGTTGAGGGTATTCTTGCACTCAGCGGGCAGCTCGATCACAGCTTCGCGATGGTGCCAATGGCTGATGCGCAGAGCTATTTGGATATGGGGGACAGCGTCACCGGCATCGCTATCAAAGTGAATGATGTGTTTAACGCCAACCAGTTGGTGCGAGATGCCGGTGAAGTCACCAACGCTTACGTTTACATCAAAAGCTGGATTGGCACCTACGGTTACATGTACCGCGACATCCAAATGATTCGCGCCATCATGTATCTGGCGATGGTGCTGGTGATTGGCGTAGCCTGTTTCAACATCGTTTCCACGCTGGTTATGGCAGTGAAGGACAAGAGCAGCGATATCGCCGTCCTGCGTACCCTGGGTGCAAAAGATGGTTTGATTCGTGCCATTTTCATCTGGTACGGGCTGTTAGCCGGTCTGTTGGGTAGCGTGAGCGGTGTGATTATCGGAGTGCTGGCCTCCTGGCAACTGACCAATATCATCCGCGTGATTGAAAAGCTTATCGGCCACCAATTCCTGTCCGGGGATATTTACTTTATTGATTTCCTGCCATCCGAACTTCATTGGCTGGATGTTTTTTATGTGCTGGTGACAGCACTTTTACTGAGTCTGCTGGCAAGCTGGTACCCTGCGCGTCGCGCAAGCCGAATTGATCCGGCGAGGGTGTTAAGTGGCCAGTAATTTTGTCATGATTTGAGCTGCACTTTGTGTTGTTAAATCAATGTGTCGCCAAATCAGAAAGAGGAATGCGTTATGTATTATGGATTTGATATTGGCGGCACCAAAATTGCGCTTGGCGTCTTTGATGAACAGCTTAAATTGCAGTGGGAAACCCGCGTTCCCACGCCGCGCGAAAGTTACGACGAATTTTTAAACGCGGTCGCCGCCCTGGTGACCGAAGCCGATACCCGCTTTGGCGTGAAGGGCTCAGTGGGGATTGGTATTCCGGGAATGCCGGAAACCGACGATGGCACGCTCTACGCCGCCAATGTTCCTGCCGCCAGTGGCAAACCGCTGCGTGCCGACCTCTCTGCTTTACTCGAACGCGACGTGCGTCTCGATAACGATGCCAACTGTTTTGCCCTCTCCGAAGCCTGGGACGATGAGTTCCGCCAGTATCCGCTTGTCATGGGACTGATCCTGGGAACGGGCGTGGGCGGTGGGATTGTCATTAACGGTAAGCCGATTACCGGTCGCAGCTATATCACCGGTGAGTTTGGTCATATTCGTCTGCCAGTCGATGCGCTGGAGGTGGTCGGGCGTGATTTCCCCCTGACGCGCTGCGGCTGTGGACAGCACGGCTGTATTGAGAATTATCTTTCAGGCCGAGGGTTTGCATGGCTTTACGAACACTTCTATCATCAGAAACGTGACGCTCCGGAAATCATCGCCTTGTGGGAGCAGGGGGATGAACAAGCCCGCGAACACGTTGAACGGTATCTCGATCTGCTGGCGGTGTGTCTGGGCAATATTCTGACCATTGTCGATCCCGACTTACTGGTGATCGGTGGTGGATTATCCAACTTTTCTGCAATTACGGAACAGCTGTCCGGGCGATTGCCTCGACATTTGCTGCCGGTTGCCCGTGTACCGCGCATTGAACCTGCGCGACATGGGGATGCTGGCGGTATGCGTGGCGCGGCGTTCCTCCATCTCACGGAGTAAATTATGTTAACCCGTCGTCAACATCGGTTAAGCCGGTTCAGAAAAAACAAACGCTTGTTGAGACAGCGTCTGCGCCAGCGCGCTTTTTTCCGCGACAGTCCTGGACCTGAAGCGATGGAAAAACCCAGAGTTGTGGTCCTGACCGGGGCAGGGATTTCCGCCGAGTCAGGTATTCGGACTTTCCGCGCGACTGATGGTTTGTGGGAAGAGCATCGTGTTGAAGATGTGGCAACGCCAGAAGGATTTGCCCGCGACCCAGAACTGGTTCAGGCGTTTTATAATGCTCGCCGTCAGCAACTCCAGCAGGCAGAAATCCAGCCCAATGCGGCTCATCGGGCGTTAGCAAGGCTTGAGGAAGAGTTGGGCGATCACTTCCTTTTGGTGACGCAAAATATTGATAATCTCCACGAACGCGCGGGTAATAAAAATATTATCCATATGCACGGTGAACTGCTGAAAGTACGCTGTGCGCGCAGTGGGCAAGTACTGGAGTGGAAAGGGGATATCACCTCTGATGATCGTTGCCACTGCTGCCAACTTTCTGCACCGTTGCGCCCGCACGTGGTGTGGTTTGGTGAAATGCCGTTGGGGATGGATGAGATTTATCAGGCGATTGCGACGGCAGATTACTTTATCGCCATCGGCACTTCGGGCCATGTTTATCCTGCCGCAGGTTTTGTCCACGAAGCCCGATTGCAAGGCGCACATACCGTTGAGCTGAATCTTGAACCGAGCCAGGTGGGTAGCGAGTTTGAAGAGAAGTTTTACGGTTTAGCCAGTGAGGTGGTGCCGGAGTACGTGGACAGATTATTGAAAGGGCTTTGAAACAACCCTCACCCCGACCCTCTCCCTGAGGGAGAGGGGGAGAACGGTTAAGTCCCCTCTCCCTCAGGGAGAGGGTTAGGGTGAGGGGAAAAAGCTAAAAACCGAACTACCGTCCAGCCTTCAACTTCTGATAATAAGACTCATAAATCGCACTGGCATCACCGACATCGTTCTGCCACTCCCCGTTTTTAATCACTGCCTCATCAGGGTAAAGCGATTTATCCCCAGACACTTCTTTTGGTAGCAACTTGCGCGCTTCGAGATTTGGCGTCGGATAACCAATAGTCTCGGCTACCTGTTTTGCCACATCGGGACGCAGCAGGAAGTTAATCAGCTTTAATGCACCGTCTACGTTTTTGGCGTTTGCAGGAATAGACAGGTTATCCATCCAGAAAATCCCGCCTTCTTTCGGCCAGACAATTTCCAGTGGAGTGCCCGCCTGGCGTGCAACATAGGCTGAACCATTCCACACCATACCGAGATTCACTTCGCCTTCCATATACGGGTTGGCAGGGTTATCCGAGTTGAACGCGGCCACGTTTGGCATCAGCTTTTGCAACTCGTGGTACGCCGCTTCAATCTGTTTTGGATCGGTAGTATTGCCGGAATAACCGAGTTTCAGTAATGCGACCTGGAAGACTTCGCGCGCGTCATCGGTCAGCAACAGGCTTTGCTTGTACTCTGGTTTCCATAAATCGGCCCAACGGGTGACGGTTGTTGGATCAATAGCGTCGCTGTTTACGCCAATGGCTGTCGCACCCCAGATATACGGAATGGAATAGTCATTGTTGGGATCGAACGGCTTGTTGAGCATCTCAGGATCGAGATTTTTGAAGTTACTCAGTTTGCTTTTGTCGATCTTCTGGATCATCCCTTCTTTGCGCATTTTCGCCACAAAGTAGGTTGAAGGAACAACCAGATCGTACGCACCTTCTTTGTAGGTTTTCAGCTTGGCATACATGGTTTCATTCGACTCGTAGGTCGAATAAATCACTTTGATACCCGTTTCTTTGGTGAACTGCTCAAGCAGGCCTGGCGGCACGTACTCTGTCCAGTTATAGAAGTAGAGTGTCTTACTGTCATCGGCATGTGCAGCGCCCATACCCAGTGCCAGAGCGCCCGCAGCGAGCAGGTGGCGTGGCCATTTAGTCATTTTAACGTCCCCTGAATTTAGAGCCTAGCTCTTGGTTTTATCACGAAGAATAAGCTGACTGGCAACCACCAGGACCAGCGAGAGCACTAACAAAATGGTGGCAAGTGCATTCACCTCTGGCGAAACACCGACCTTCACCATTGAGTAAATCTTCAATGGCAAAATTTCATAACTTGGCCCTGTCACGAACGATGAAACCACCACGTCATCCATCGACAGGGTAAAACTCAATAGCCAGCCCGCGGCAACCGCGGGCATGGCAAGTGGCAGGATGATCTTGCGAAGAATGGTTAGCTCGCTGGCACCTAAATCTTTCGCCGCCTCAAGCATTCGCACATCAAACCCTTTCAGCCGTGAATAGACCGTGACGACGACAAATGGCAGGCAGAAAGTGATGTGTGAGAACAGCAGCGACCAGAAGCCAAGTGACACACCCAGCAGCATAAACAGCACCAGCAGTGAAATTGCCATCACGATATCGGGCGACATCATCACCACAAATAACATGCCGCTGACAAAGGGTTTGCCACGGAAACGGTAGCGATACAACGCCACCGCTGTTAGCGAGCCAATCAGCGTCGCCGCAGTGGCGGAAACCACTGCCATGGTTAATGAATGTTGTGCCGCTTGCAGCAGGCTGTCGTTGTTCATCAGCAGGCTATACCACTTGCCCGTAAAGCCTTGCCAGTTAATACCGAAACGCGAACTGTTAAACGAATTAACGATCAAAATGATAATCGGAATGTACAGATACGCGTAGATGGCAGTCATAAATCCGCCACGGAACAGGCGACCCATCATTCTAATTCCACCTTCTTGTTCAACAAACGGGCAGCACGCCAGTAAACCAGCAGCATCAGACCCATCACCAACGTGAGCGTAATACTGGTCGCGGCACCAAACGGCCAGTCGCGAATATTCAGGAACTGGCTCTTAATGACGTTGCCAATCAACAGGTTTTTCGCCCCTCCCATCAAGTCGGAAACGTAAAACAGCCCCATTGCAGGCAACATCACCAGCAAACAGCCCGCAATAATTCCCGGCATGGTGAGCGGAATGATAATGCGGATAAACGTCTGAAATTTGCTGGCACCCAAATCACGCGCTGCTTCCAGCAGAGGCTTATCAAGCTTCTCGATGCTCGAATACAGTGGCATGACCATAAATGGCAGCAGGATATACACCAGGCCGATGATCACTGCACTTGGGGTGTACATCAGACGAATCGGCGTATCAATGACCCCAAGCCACAGCAAAAACTCATTCATATACCCTTTGGTGCTGAGGAAAATCTTCAACCCATAGATACGAATTAATGAGTTGGTCCAGAAGGGGACAATCAGCAAAAAGAGCAACAAAGGGCGCACACGCTCCGGTAATCGAGCCAGGAACCAGGCAAACGGGTAGCCCAACACCAGGCAGGCGAGGGTGGCAATCAACGCCATATTTAGCGAGTGCAGAAGTACCTGCGCGTACAGAGGATCGGCGAGCCGGGTGTAGTTTTCCAGCGTGAACACCATGCTGACGAAATTGGCGTCATCACGCGTCAGGAAGCTCGTCCCGATGATCATCAGATTCGGCAGGAATACGAACAACACCAACCAACCTACGATGGTGGTAATCACCAGATTCTGGAATTTACGCGAGCTCTTCATCTGCCAACACTACCTCCCAGCTTTCAACCCAGGTAACCGCCATTTTTTGGTTAAGCGAGTGGTCAAAATCAGGATCATCTTCGTTAAAGAATTCACTGACCATCACCATTTTGCCATTTTCCAGTTCGACGTTTGACTCAAGCGTCATGCCTTTATAGTTGCGCTCTCGCACATAGCCCATTAAGCCGTCGGCGACGTGAGTATCGCCTATCTCTTCGACGCGTAGATCCTCCGGGCGTAACAAGACTTTCAGTCGTTGCCCGACGGTGACAGGCATCGTCACATAAATATGGCATTCGCGGCCTTCGACGTTGGCCAGCACACGCTGTTCATCGACACGTTCGATGACGGTCGCATCAAAAATATTGATCTCACCGATAAAACTCGCCACGAACAGGTTTTTGGGTTCTTCGTAAATTTCGCGCGGCGTACCGTCTTGCTCAATGCGACCATCGCGCATCACCACAATCCTGTCGGACATGGTTAACGCTTCTTCCTGATCGTGCGTGACAAAAACAAAGGTAATGCCGAGCTTACGCTGGAGCGCTTTTAATTCATTCTGCATCTGCTTGCGCAATTTGTAATCGAGCGCAGAAAGCGACTCATCAAGCAGTAACAGACGGGGTTTATTGACTACCGCCCGTGCAATCGCAACACGCTGTTGCTGTCCGCCAGAAAGCTGGTGGGGTTTGCGTTGCGCGAACGCCTCTAGCTGCACCATTTTCAACGCTTCGGTCACACGCGGAGCAATCTCGGCATCCGGCGTTTTTTGCATTCTTAAACCGAAGGCGACGTTTTCAAAAACGGTCATATGAGGAAACAGAGCGTAGCTCTGGAAGACGGTATTAACGTGGCGGTGTTCGGCCGGAACCTGCGTGATATCCTGGCCATCGAGTGAAATCGTGCCAGAATCCGCGCTTTCCAGACCGGCAATGATGCGCAGCACCGTTGTTTTGCCGCAGCCGGAAGGGCCAAGGAGCGTCAGAAATTCACCATTATTAATGGTGAGAGATAAATCAGAAATTACGTTTTTGCCATCAAAGCGCTTACCTACACCCGCCAGTTCTACCAGCGGTGAGAGCGAACGAAGCTGTGTATTCAATTTTTTACTCTGTCCCATAAATGACGCATCAAATTGCGAGCTGATGCGGGGTTTGTGATTAACCACCTTGCGGTTTTGCACGTTTAAGTAAGGGCACGCATTCTACGGCAAAGCATTGAAATCGCCAATCCTTGATGCCTGTTGGCGGGTTTGAACGTGATGAGGATCCAAGCAGCAAACACCAAATCCACTCGCATTGCATTACATTCGTGACTATTTTCATCTCAGGCAGGCTAAAAGTGACCTGACGCAATATTTGCATTTGTGGCTTACTGATAATGAAGTCACAAAAATTGAGGGTAGCGACATGGATAAATTACTTGAACGTTTCTTACATTATGTCTCTTTGGATACCCAGTCCAAATCTGGCGTGAAGCAAGTTCCCAGCACTGAAGGGCAGCGGAAGTTGTTGCGCTTGCTGAAAGAGCAAATGGAAGAGATGGGTTTGGTGAATGTTACGCTGGGCGAACATGGCACCGTCATGGGAACACTCCCGTCTACCGTCGACAAAAAAGTCCCGCCAATTGGTTTTATCTCTCATGTGGATACCGCGCCTGATTTCACGGGTAAAAATGTCAATCCGCAAATTGTAGAAAACTATCGTGGTGGTGATATCGCGCTGGGAATTGGCGATGAAGTGCTCTCGCCGGTGATGTTCCCGGTACTGCATCAGTTGCTCGGACATACGCTTATCACCACCGATGGCAAAACGCTGCTTGGCGCTGATGATAAGGCCGGCGTGGCTGAAATCATGACCGCGCTGGCGGTGCTGAAAGAGAAAAAAATCCCGCACGGTGACATTCGTGTGGCTTTCACCCCTGATGAAGAAGTGGGTAAAGGCGCGAAGTATTTTGATGTCGACGCATTCGATGCCCGTTGGGCATACACCGTCGATGGCGGTGGTGTGGGTGAGTTGGAGTGCGAGAACTTTAACGCAGCCTCGGTCACGATCAAAATCGTGGGTAACAACGTGCACCCAGGTTCTGCTAAAGGGGTGATGGTAAATGCGTTGTCACTTGCAGCCCGCATTCATGCAGAAGTGCCTGCTGACGAAAGCCCTGAATGTACCGATGGCTACGAAGGTTTTTACCACCTGAACAGCATGAAAGGTTCGGTCGATAAAGCAGAAATGCACTACATCATCCGTGATTTCGACCGCGAACAGTTTGAAGCCCGCAAACGCAAAATGATGGATATCGCCAAGAAGGTCGGCAAGGGCTTGCACCCGGATTGTTACATCGAGCTGGTTATCGACGACAGCTACTACAATATGCGCGAGAAAGTCGCGGAGCATCCTTACATTGTGGAAGTGGCGCAACAGGCGATGCGTGATTGCGACATCGAACCTATCCTGAAGCCGATTCGTGGCGGCACCGACGGCGCGCAGCTGTCATTTAAAGGTTTGCCTTGCCCGAATCTGTTCACCGGCGGCTATAACTATCACGGCAAACACGAGTTTGTGACGCTGGAAGGGATGGAAAAAGCGGTGGCGGTGATTGTGCGTATTGCTGAGTTAACGGCAAAGCAGAGCTGAGTCACCAGGGTGCTGGTGGTGATAGAAAACAAAGGGGCAGAGAGCCCCTTTGTTGCATTAGATTATCGATAAAATGACGGTCAGTTTAGCGCCAGAATTGTCTTTAGTTACGATTCAGTCTTTATTAACGCTTACTCTGATCTTTGTTACGTTCTTGATTTCGTTTGCTCTGGTCTTTGTTGCGGTCATGATTTCGTTTAGTCTGGTCTTTGTTACGATTTTTTTGCCGACTGTCGTGGTTTCCATCGATATTTTTTAGATGCTCACCATTATTACCATTCCATCGCGGCGCATTATCTATACGATTCTCACGACTTGCTTCATGTATATCGTGATGAGTTTCCCGGCCTTTTTCACGAATTTCATGGCGTTCGTCTACATTCGAGTTATCGCCAATGTCAGTGTTATTATCTACACGATATTCACGACTACCTTCGCGAACATCGTGTTTTCCTTCCCGAACAGACTCACGAACATCATGGCGCTGCTCAAAACTGGCTGTTTCAGCAAAAGATGACATGCTACAAGTCAGAGTAAAAATGCCAATGAGATTAATCAGTTTCATACTTATTCCTGGTGGACTCTCTATGTGAGAGATCAGATATGGTATTTGAAGTTGTTGATGCAACTTTTCTAGGATCATAAGTGCTTCGTTAATTTTTATCACAACATTATTTATATAATAAAAAACTTTGTCGTTCTTTTATTGTGTTGTGAAAGTTTTCTTTAACTGTTTAATTTATAAGACACTTATCAAACGTTGCTGATTTTATTTTTAATAAACCAGATTCTTCCTATTAAATAATGATGGTATTTAGCTTGGTTTTTATTGTGAATAAAATGAAGGGAAAGAAGAAGAGTAACGCGCTGATTATTACCTAAGGAAATACCCCTGAGGTGTTTAAGCCTCAGGGGGTTTATTTATGGTGTCACAATATTGAACCAGAACTCGAACTTGTCCATATAGCCCAACATTTCGTCCATCTTCGCACCGTTACCGGTTACCTTCACATCACCTTTATCTTCAGCCTGTTTCAGCGTTTCTTCTTTCAGGATGATCTTATTCAGCGTGTCACGGTTCAGCGTAATCGTGGCGTCGGCGTCTTTCGCTTCGGCGTTAGCGGTGTGGTTCAGTACACCGTTTTCCAGCTCCAGCTTGTACTTGCCGCCATCATTGCCCAAATCGATATTAAACACCGCTTTAGCATTACCTGCTTTTTCACCGTTGATGTGAACAGCAAGGTAGTCGAAGAACATTTCAGGCGTCATAGCACGAACGGTATCCGGGCTTGCCGTATTCGGCGTTGGACCTTTCACCACGCCATTACGCAACTCCTGAGCACCGGTCAGGTAGAAGTTACGCCATGGGCCAGACTCTGCCTGATAACCCAACTGTTCAAGCGCATCCGCTTCAAGGTTACGTGCATTCTGGTTATTCGGATCGGCGAATACCACTTTACTGACAACCTGCGCCACCCAACGGTAATTACCCTGATCAAAGTCGGTTTTCGCTTTCTGAAGAATCGCATCGGCACCGCCCATGTACTCAACAAATTTCTTCGCCGCTTCTTCTGGTGGTAGTTCGTCGAGGGTTGCCGGGTTGCCATCGTACCAGCCGAGGTACAGCACATAGGTCGCTTTCACGTCATGGCTGACTGAACCGTAGTAACCACGGTTAGCCCAGGTTTTCGCCAGGCTATCCGGCAGTTTGAAGTTTGCCGCAATTTCATCGCGGGTCAGGCCTTCGTTTGCCATACGCAGGGTCTGGTCGTTGATATAACGATACAGGTCACGCTGGCTCTTCAGCAGGCCAACCACATTATCGTTACCCCAGGTTGGCCAGTGGTGCTGAGCCATAATAATTTCGGCTTTGTCACCCCAGCGAACGATAGCTTCGTTGATGTATTTCGACCATGGCAGCGGTTCACGGATTTTTGCACCGCGTAACGAATAGGTATTGTGCAGGGTATGGGTCACGTCCTCTGCGGCTTCGATGAGTTTTTTCTCTTCGATATACCACAGCATCTCAGACGGGGCTTCAGAACCTGGCGCCAGCATGAAGTCATAAGTCAGGCCATCAATGACCTCTTTTTGACCATCTTTTTCGATGATATTCGTTGGCGCAATCAGCGTAACGGTACCCGCAGACGTTGTGGTGCCTAAACCAGCACCAACCTGTCCTGTCGCTTCAGGTTTCAGCAGGTTGCCATACATATAGCTGGCACGGCGGCTCATGACATTCCCGGCCATAATGTTTTCAGCAACCGCTGCTTCCATGAAGCCAGCTGGCGCATAAACTTTTACCTTACCGGATTTCACATCCGCTTCATCGACAACGCCACGCACGCCGCCGTAATGGTCAACGTGGCTGTGGGTGTAAATGACGGCGACAACAGGTTTTTTGCCACGGTTTTTAAAGTACAAATCCATGCCAACTTTTGCGGTTTCAGCTGAAACCAGCGGATCAACGACGGTAATCCCTTCTTTACCCTCAATGATGGTCATATTGGATAAATCAAGGTTACGGATCTGGTAAACGCCGTCTGTGACTTCGAAAAGACCGCTGATGTTGATGAGCTGGGACTGACGCCACAGACTTGGGTTCACTGTGTCAGGGGCTTTTTCCCCTTCTTTTATAAAAGCGTATTGTTGGGGATCCCAGACGACATTCCCTTGTTCACCCTTAATGACTTCCTGAGGTAAAGCAGCGATAAAGCCTTTGTGGGCGTTGGTGAAATCAGTGTTATCAGAGAAAGGAAGCTGATTATAGAGTGCATCGTTAGCTTGCTTTGTCGAAGCGGTAGCTGGTTTTGCTGCTTCCTGCGCAAACAGCGGTGTGAGTGCAGTGGTAGAGATTAGCCCTGCCAGAGCAAGACTTTTGACGATCAACTTAAGTCTCATTTGTAATCCTTATGTGAAAACTCTCTAACTACTCAGGTATTTCGAATAGTTACCTTGAGATATAATTCGTTAATGCAAATGATAATAATTGTCATAGGCCAGAAACGTTTTTTAAATATAACCAAGGAGTTACATTTCGCCAGTCGTGGATACAAAATATTTAAAATGTAACGTTTGTAGGCTTAAGGCTGTTTGGAGGAACGCAGAAAGTTAACAGGAGAGAGGTCAGATGTGACGGATCATCGAACTATGTGGCTAGAGAATCTCAGCTAAAATTTGACTCGCAGATTGAGCTCGATTCTGAAGACGCCGCGTTTGGTCGCCTTGATGGAACTCGAATTAGTTTGGGTAGAGATTCCCGCCTTCTCAACCAGTCAATTTTTGCTGAGAAGGCAGGAGAGGGACATTAGTCCTCGAAGTACCAGTACCCGCTGTTGACCAGTGCGGCCAGCATCGCCAGGAATGATGGATCTTCTAACGCGTCACCAAACATTTCTGCTTTCAGGGTGATATTGCTTGCCAGCGCTTCAAGGGCCGGACGGTGCGGGCTGTCAATTTTCTCGCCGTTCACGTAAATCTCATCGGCAATACGCAGCACGCGTAGCCCACCCAGACGAGTAATCGCGTCACCCTGTTTCAGGGCGTCGTAAATCTCATCAGGCTGGTATGGCGGCTCAGGCGGTGCGACGTCCAGTTCATGACGTGACTGGGAAACAAACTCACCAAACCAGGTTTTGAAATGCTCCGGCTGATTGATCAGTTCCAGCATCATGTTACGCAGGCTGTCCATTTCCTGTGGCAGAACATCCGCAGGATGCTGGCGCGCAGGCACATCAGGGTCGGTATAACGTTGGCTGCCCAATTCGCGTTGCAGCACGTAATCAGCAAAACCGCTGATTAACTCACGGCCGCTTGGCGCGCGGAAACCGACGGAGTAGTTCATCGAGTTTTCCAGCGAGTAGCCTTCGTGCGGGAAGCCTGGCGGAATATAAACAATATCGCCCGGCTCCAGCTCTTCGTCGATGATGGCGTCGAACGGTTCAACTTGCAGCAAATCAGGATGCGGGCAGTGTTGTTTCAGGGCCACTTTTTCCCCGACACGCCAGCGACGGCGGCCAACGCCCTGAATGATAAACACATCGTACTGATCGAAATGGGGGCCAACGCCGCCGCCAGGCACCGAGAACGAGATCATCAGATCGTCGATTCGCCAGTCCGGCAGAGCACGGAACGGGCGCATTAATCGCGCACTTTGTTCATGCCAGTGGTTAACCGCCTGGACCAGTAAAGACCAGTTGTTTTCACCCAGATGATCATAGCTCTGGAATGGGCCGTGGCTGACCTGCCATTTACCGTTGTGATGGCTGACCAGGCGGCTGTCCACCTCGTTTTCCATCGCAAGGCCGGCGAGCTCATCTGGAGAAATGGGATCGATGAAGTTTTTGAAGCCGCGTTTTAACACCACCGGGCGCTTTTGCCAGTAGTTCTCAATAAAATCGGGCCAGTTTAGGTCGAGTTGATAGTCCATATTATTATCCGGCAGGTGAAGGAGCCTGCCGAGGATTATAACGGATGGGGCACCGGGTTACGGGAGTATTTTCAATCTTCTTCCCTATCTGGACGCTGACGGCCAAAAATCACTTCCATACGTGCGCCGCCCAGTTCGCAGCTCGAGGTTTGGATCTGACCGTCGTACTGTTCCACGATTTCACGGGCGACGGATAAACCCACGCCCTGACCTGGCCGCAGGGTATCAGCGCGTTGACCACGGTCAAACACCAGGCTGCGCTTACTTTCAGGGATGCCCGGACCGTCGTCATCAACGAATAAATGCAGCGTGTCATCCAATTGGCGACCGGAGATCTCAACAAATTCAAGGCAATATTTACAGGCGTTATCCAGCACGTTCCCCATCACTTCCATGAAATCATTCTTCTCACCCATGAAGGTGATTTCCGGCGAAATATCCAGCGTGATGGTAACGCCTTTGCGCTGATACACCTTATTGAGCGCCGAGCAGAGGCTGTCGAGTAACGGGGCCACGGGATGAAGTTCCCGACTGAGTAACGGGCTGTCGCCACGCATACTGGCGCGATGCAAGTAGTAACCAATTTGCTGCGAAATACGGCTGATTTGCTCAAGCATCACCGGCTCCGCTTCTTCGATATTTTGTTTTTCTGTACGCAATGAACGCAGAGTGGTTTGCATGACGGCCAGCGGCGTTTTCAGACTGTGTGTTAAATCGGTCAATGTGGTGCGGTATTTGTCATGGCGGTCACGTTCGGTACGCAGCAGGCGATTAAGATTACGCACAAGGCTCGTCAGCTCGCGTGTCGTTTCGGGATTGAGACTGTCACGGTCGTGTTTTTCAAGCTCGCGCACTTCTTTCGAAAGGTGTTCGATAGGGCGCAAACTCCAGCGTGCAGCGAACCAAAGTAACGGTACGACGAGCAACAAATTGGCAAGGAACACACAGGTAAACATGCTCCAGACCGTATACGAACGCTTTAATTCGATAGGGATCGTGTCGACAACCACAATAGTTAAAGCAGGCATTTTCCCCGCCGCTGGATACTTATTTACGGCAACGGAGTGACTGACATCATAGCTATAATCGCCATCATAAAAATCTTTAAGCCTGGTTTGTAGCTTTTCGTCGTTGGCGAGCAAGGCGTGGCTGGTATCAAAATTCGCTTCCAGCTCGTGAAAACCATTGCTGGTAAGCCACTCTTTTTTAATCTGTTGCACCACGTGCGGCACGTCACGTTGTGTCCACAACAGCTTACCCTGGTCATCGTAGATGAGGGCCATGGTCGGGGTTTTCAGATTCAGGTTTTCTGGCAGGACAACGTTAATGCGACCATTTTCGTAGGTCGCGAGGGTATAAAACAGGTTGCTCTCCCCGCGCAATAAACGGAAAGATGTTTTATCAAAACTGATGCTATAACCCACCAGAGCAACAACACCATAGGCCAGTGACAGCACCATGACGACGACGGCAGTCGCGAGTAAGAAGCGGACCCGTAAGGACAACGGTAAAAAATGCCGAATGAATTTCATGATTAGCGCAGATCGAAACGGTAGCCCTGACCACGTACTGTGGTGATAGCATCATGCGAATATTCAGCCAGAATCTTTTTACGCAAGCGCCCCATTAAAACGTCGATGGTGTGGCTCTCGCGCAGTTCAGCATCGGGATAGAGTTGAAGCATCAACGAATCCTTGCTCACCACTTTGCCATTGTTGCGAATCAGCGTTTCCATAATGGTGTATTCGAAAGCGGTCAGCTTGATCAGATTGTCGTTGATAAGCAATTCACGTCGCGATAAATCCACCTGGAATGGCGGGAGAGAAATGACCTGGGAAGCCAGGCCGCTGTTACGGCGCATCAGAACTTGCATGCGAGCAACGACTTCTTCCAGATGGAAGGGTTTGGTGACGTAATCATCAGCGCCCGCGCCCAGCACTTCGACTTTATCCTGCCAACCTTCACGTGCGGTGAGAACCAGAATAGGGAGGGTCACATCGTGGCTGCGCCAGCGGCGAATCAAACTTAAGCCGTCTTCATCGGGTAAACCTAAATCGACAATGGCGATATCGGGGGTATGTTCACTCAGAAAATAGTCTGCTTCTTTGGCATCTTCAGCAGCATCAACCTGATGACCGGATTCACGCAACTGAACCTTGAGGTGGTGACGCAACAGAGCATTATCTTCCACAACCAGAACACGCATCGTATTTCCTCAGTGCATAATATAAATGGCATAAATAGTTTAACGCTAATTATCGACCAGAGGGCATAAACCGTGAGTAAACAGGCGGGAATGTAAAAACGCCACCGCAGAGGGTGGCGTTGGAGGCGTTATTTCAATTCATCAACCATTGTGATGGCGCGGCCAATATAGTTAGCCGGGGTCATCTGTTTCAGACGAACTTTCTCTTCTTCTGGCAGTTCGAGGCTGTCGATAAACTGTTTCATGCCTTCGGCATCTACACGCTTACCGCGCGTCAGTTCTTTCAGCTTCTCGTACGGCTTTTCAATACCGTAACGACGCATCACGGTCTGAATTGGCTCAGCCAACACTTCCCAGTTGAGATCCAGCTCTGCCAGCAGACGGTCACGGTTCACTTCCAGTTTGCTCACGCCTTTCAGAGTGGACTGGTACGCAATCAGCGCATAGCCAATGCCAACACCGAGGTTACGCAGCACGGTGGAGTCAGTCAGGTCGCGCTGCCAGCGGGAAACAGGCAGTTTGCTCGCCAGGTGTTGTAGCATCGCGTTAGACAGGCCCAGGTTGCCTTCGGAGTTTTCGAAGTCAATTGGGTTCACTTTATGCGGCATGGTAGAAGAACCGATTTCGCCTGCGATGGTTTTCTGTTTGAAATGATTCAGGGCTATGTAACCCCAAACATCACGATCAAAGTCGATCAGAATGGTGTTGAAACGCGCAATGCAATCAAACAATTCAGCGATGTAATCGTGTGGTTCGATTTGCGTGGTGTACGGGTTCCACTGGATGCCCAGAGACGTCACGAACTCCTCGCTGAACTGGTGCCAGTCAACTTCCGGGTAAGCCGCAATGTGGGCGTTATAGTTGCCGACAGCGCCGTTGATTTTGCCCAGAATGTCCACTTTCTCAAGCTGACGGAACTGGCGTTCCATACGGTAAGCCACGTTCGCCATCTCTTTACCCATGGTCGATGGGGTCGCAGGCTGGCCGTGAGTACGAGAAAGCAGAGGAATGTCGCGATACTGAACCGACAGATCTTTCACAGCGTCAATCACTTTACGCCAGTATGGCAGTACCACATCTTTGCGGGCGGTTTCCAGCATCAAAGCGTGGGACAGGTTGTTGATGTCTTCTGAAGTACAGGCGAAGTGAATGAATTCAGATACCGCATGCAGGGCAGGAATGGCGGCCACTTTTTCTTTCAGAAAATACTCAACGGCCTTTACGTCGTGATTGGTGGTGCGTTCAATGGTCTTGATGCGTGCTGCATCTTCTTCACTGAATTCAGCAACAATTTTATCAAGGTAACCGTTTGCGTCTGCGTCAAAAGCAGGAACTTCCTTGATCGCTGTGTGCGTGGCCAATTTTTGAAGCCAACGTACTTCGACTTGTACGCGAAATTTCAGCAGACCAAATTCGCTGAAAATAGCGCGCAGAGCGCTGACTTTGTCACCGTAACGTCCATCAACGGGGGAAACGGCGGTCAGTGAGGATAATTCCATAAGTTACAACTCCAGAGAGGTTAACAATGAGCAAGAATTTGTTTGGCCTGAGCACACAGGCGATTACGAGAAAACATTAACTGCAAGCGTCCACCGCCCACCTGGTGCCACAGCACGGCGGCGCGAATACCGGCCAGCAACGAAGCGCGGACCTTGCTTTGCACCTGCGGGCTTTGAAGCACTGCGGGGGAACCGGTGACTTGAATACGTGGGCCAAGCGGGCTGATGACATCAACATAGATCCCTGCCATAGCGCTCAGAAGCGTATCGGACTCAAGATCAAAATGTTCAAGTTGGCGTTGTAAGCCGGAAATACTTGAGCCGAGCTTATCCATCGCACCTTTGCTGCCGTGAAGTTTACGTTCCAGCACCATCAGGCTCAACGTGTAGCGCGTCAGCTCAGCATTCAGACCCTGACGATTGCTGGCATTCAACACGCCCAGCAAGGTTTCGAGGCCAAGTTTCAGGTTTGCTTCGTTGCCACCAAAAACGTCCAGCGTGGAGCCTGGGTTTTGGTCGATAACACTGTTCAACGAAACATGAAGCGCATCATTATCGCAATGCCCCTGGTGAGCCAATTGCTGAACCAGACGGGCAGACTGGCAAATCCCGGCCAGTGCGATAGTGATGTCATAGTAATTTTTGGCCACTAAGGGTTCCGTCCTCTTATTATTCAATAACGAGCGGCAGACGCTGCTCAATAACACCACCACCGAGGCACACTTCACCGAGATAGAACACGGCAGACTGACCAGGGGTGACGGCGGCAACGGGTTCTTCAAAACGAACTTCAATGCGATCCGCATCCAACGGTGTGATAACGCAAGGAAGATCGGTCTGGCGATAACGGGTTTTCACGGTACAGGCCAACGGCTCGGTCAGCGTTTCGCGTGATACCCAATGCAACTGCTGTGCAATCAGGCCAACCGACATCAAACGCGGGTGGTCATGACCTTGCGCGACCACCAGAATATTGTTCTCAACGTCTTTATCGACCACATACCATGGGTCTTCGCTACCTTCTTTGGTACCGCCGATGCCCAGACCTTTACGCTGACCCAGCGTGTGGTACATCAGGCCCTGATGCTCGCCGATGGTTTCGCCATCAACTGTGACGATTTTACCCGGTTGCGCAGGCAGGTAACGGCCAAGGAATTCACGGAATTTGCGCTCACCGATAAAACAGATTCCGGTGGAGTCTTTTTTCTTCGCGGTTGCCAAATCCAACTCTTCGGCAATACGGCGCACTTCAGGCTTTTCCAGCTCACCGACCGGGAACAGGCTTTGCGCGATTTGCTCGTGTCCAAGCGTATAGAGGAAGTAGCTTTGATCTTTGTTGCTGTCTAACCCACGGAGCAGGCGACTTTTACCGTCCACATCATCGCGACGCACGTAGTGACCGGTGGCGATGTAATCGGCACCTAAATCTTCGGCGGCAAATTCGAGGAAGGCTTTAAATTTGATTTCTTTGTTGCACAGAATATCCGGGTTTGGCGTACGCCCAGCTTTGTACTCTTCCAGGAAGTGTTCAAACACGTTATCCCAGTATTCTGCGGCAAAGTTTACGGTGTGCAGCTCAATGCCGAGTTTATCGCAAACGGCTTGCGCATCCGCCAAATCAGCGGCTGCGGTGCAGTACTCCTCGCCATCGTCCTCTTCCCAGTTCTTCATGAACAGGCCTTCCACCTTGTAACCTTGTTGTTGCAACAAGTATGCGGAAACGGAGGAATCGACACCGCCGGACATCCCGACGATCACTTTTTTCTGGCTGTTATCAGACATGGAGTAACTCACGACATTGAACTTAAAGGCGGCGTATTCTATCACGCATCACCGGGGCTGGCACCCCTAACTAAACGGCCAATTGAATGCACCCAGCATGCTGAGCGGATATCGTTCAGCGCGTTGATAGCAGCGGATGCTTTCGGCAACTAAAGGCGAGCGCAAATTTCCTGCGTTAACAATTTGTTGCGGATCCAGCCATAAGCAACGATCGATGTCGTTATCATGCGGTGTGGTGGGGAGTTGTTCTTCAAGATCGATAGAGAACAAGAAACGCAAGAAAGGTGTTTTATCCGGTGCTATCCACTGGTGCATGCGGATAAACGTCTGCGGCTCGGCGCGAATTCCGGTTTCTTCATACAGCTCACGGCGTGCGGCTTCAACCAGCGTTTCGTCTGCTTCAAGATGCCCGGCGGGCTGATTCCACAACGCTTTGCCGTTAATGGTTTCTTCTACGACCAGAAATTTCCCTTGCGCCTGAACCACGCAAGCAACGGTAACGTGCGGTTTAAACATCAGTAATCTCCTGCCTTACACATCGTTAGCGTGATCATTATAAAGTGATATGGATCACATTTTTTAAGGTGACATATACTCGTGAGGTCTGGCACTTTCCACGAGGGTACTTCGATGCAACTTACCACGCGCATTATGCCACAGAGCAAACGTATCGCTTTAGTGGCACACGATCCTTGCAAACCTGACCTTCTCAACTGGGCCGTTGATAATCAAATGGCGCTCAGCAACCATATCATTTATGCAACCGGTACAACGGGGAACCTGTTGCAGACCCACACACGCTTGTCCGTTCTGGCGTTAATGAGCGGCTCGATTAGGGGCGATCAACAGCTTGGTTATTTGATTGCCTCGGGCCAGATTGATGTACTTATTTTCTTCTGGGATCCGCTCAGTGCCGTACCCCATCACTCTGACGTCAAAGCATTAATGCGGCTGGCAACAGCCTGGAACATTCCCATTGCCAGTAATGCGTGTAGTGCAAACTTCTTGATTCATTCATCTTTGTTCGAACAAGCACTGGAAATTACTGTCCCGGATGGCGATGCGTTCCTCAGCAGCCGGGTCTCTCACGTCACACAACACGGCGTTAATACGCAGCAGCTTTTATAGCGATTCCAGCGGAATCTCCCGCCATTCACCCGGTGCCAAATCGGCAAGCTCCAGATTACCCATAGCAAACCTTATCAGGCGCAGTGTTGGATAACCCACATGCGCCGTCATCCGTCGCACCTGTCGGTTTCGTCCCTCATATAATGTTATTTTCAGCCAACTTGTTGGGATAGCTTTGCGCTCTCGAATAGGTGGATTTCGAGCCCAAAGCCACTCAGGCTCTTCAACCAGCTCCGCGCCAGCGGGCAGGGTAGGGCCGTCGTTGAGTGTGACGCCCTTGCGTAAAGATTCCAGCGCTTCTTCCGTTGGCGAACCTTCAACCTGCACGAAATAGACTTTACCGGTGCGTTTGCCTGGTTGCGTCAGTTTTGCCTGTAACACACCGTCATTGGTTAACACCAACAAACCTTCACTATCGCGATCAAGGCGACCCGCCGCGTAAATTCCTTGTAACGGTATGTAATCTTTCAGCGTGCTGCGACCCGCTTCATCAGTGAATTGCGGTAGCACATCGTAGGGTTTATTGAAGATAACTAGCCGCTTCGGTCCAACATCCTGCTTTTTTTTGGCAGGACGTCGCGTGCTGAATCGTTCAACTGGGTGATTTCTAAAAGAAGTTTTATTCATAGTGTTTTCAGACGTTAGGGATTAACGCATTATAACGGAAATCACCAGTGATTGGCGCGGGCCTGATATTCAAGTAGTATTGACACGCACATTACAAGTCATTAACAAAAAGAAGCGCTCGAAGGAGAGGTTAATGGAAAGCAAAGTAGTTGTTCCGGCGGAAGGTAAAAAGATCACCCTGCAAGATGGCAAACTGAATGTTCCTCACAACCCAATCATTCCTTTCATTGAAGGTGATGGTATCGGTGTGGACGTGACGCCTGCGATGATCAAAGTGGTTGATGCCGCCGTGCAGAAAGCCTACAAAGGCGAGCGGAAAATTTCCTGGATGGAAATCTATACCGGCGAAAAATCTACCCAACTTTATGGCCAGGACGTCTGGCTGCCAGAAGAAACTCTGGATCTGATTCGTGACTACCGCGTTGCTATCAAAGGCCCACTGACGACTCCAGTTGGCGGCGGTATTCGTTCTCTGAACGTTGCTCTGCGTCAGCAACTTGACCTGTATGTCTGCCTGCGTCCGGTGCGTTACTACCAGGGTACGCCAAGCCCGGTTAAACACCCAGAATTGACCAACATGGTCATCTTCCGTGAAAACTCAGAAGATATTTATGCGGGTATCGAGTGGAAGGCTGACAGCGCAGAAGCTGAAAAAGTCATCAAATTCCTGCGTGATGAAATGGGCGTAACGAAAATTCGTTTCCCAGAACATTGCGGTATCGGCATCAAGCCTTGTTCTGAAGAAGGCACCAAACGCCTGGTTCGTGCAGCCATCGAATACGCAATCACCAATGACCGTGATTCCGTAACGCTGGTTCACAAAGGCAACATCATGAAATTCACCGAAGGTGCTTTCAAAGACTGGGGCTACCAGCTAGCGCGTGAAGAGTTTGGTGGCGAGCTTATCGATGGCGGCCCTTGGGTTAAACTGAAAAACCCTAACACCGGCAAAGAGATCGTTGTCAAAGACGTGATCGCTGATGCATTCCTGCAACAGATCCTGCTGCGCCCTGCTGAATATGATGTCATTGCTTGTATGAACCTGAACGGTGACTACATTTCTGACGCCCTGGCAGCCCAGGTTGGCGGTATCGGTATCGCACCAGGTGCTAACATCGGTGACGAATGCGCACTGTTCGAAGCTACCCACGGTACAGCACCGAAATATGCAGGCCAGGATAAAGTGAACCCAGGTTCTATCATCCTGTCCGCAGAAATGATGCTGCGTCATATGGAATGGTTCGAAGCGGCTGATTTAATTGTTAAAGGTATGGAAGGCGCGATTAACGCGAAAACTGTAACTTACGATTTCGAACGTCTGATGGATGGCGCTAAACTACTGAAATGCTCTGAGTTTGGCGACGCGATGATCGAACATATGTAATTAGCGATTTTGCTGATTTTAAAGCGGGAGCCTGGTGCTCCCGTTTTTTATGAAAGACTTTTGCAAAACGGATTTAATTATTAAAACTCAGATAGTTCAACGCAGTAAAAAGAAACTGGCAGAAATGAATACAACGCAAAGAAATTATTTGCATCAGAAATCGAGCAGTTCATCCTCCTTGATGATTTCCTCTACTATTTCAGAGACGTAGCTTGGGTTGCCATCTGCATCACGCAGCCAGACGGTCACAAAATCACCTTTCTGCACCGTATCGGCATACAGGTCACCGACCGTGCCACCTTTGAGAGCGACAACATATCTTTTCATGTTTTTCCTCTTTCGTATGATGGCCCGCTTTTCGATGGGGCTGGATATCCCTGTCCCCATGTAGATAACATATATTCCCTGAATATAGGAAATCAGCATTAGTTTTTTAATACAAATTTGAACTTGTATCCCGCACGGGTTACTGCGCCTAACGTTTTATATCAGCCTGTGCGTAGCGCGTCAGCTGCTGCATGCTGTTGTCAGGCGCAAGACCAGGTCTTATACCGGCTTGATGTTCTGATTCATCCGGAACAGGTTCGTCGGGTCGTACTTATTCTTGAGTTCCACGAGTCGATTGTAGGTCGCACCGTAAGCGAAGGCGATGCGGTCGGCCTCCTCCTGAGTGAGGAAGTTGATGTAAGCACCGCTACTGGCAAACGGTTGTGATTTCGCGAAGAATTCGCGCGCCCAGGCGATGCAGTGCTCATCCTCGGTGGCGGACTCCCAGCGACCGTGCACATTCATCACGTAATTGGCATCCCGGCTTGAGTAGGCCATTGCTTCGGGTGCTACGCTCGCCGTCTGACCACCAATAGTCCCGATGAATATCTCACACTGGGGTGATGGCAACTTCGCTGCGTATTCGATGATGGCATCGATAACGCCGTCACTGAGTTGCGAGAAGTTGTGTGACTTCCAGTAGTTGCGCGCTCCTTTTGACAATAACGGATCGAATGCCTGCTGCCAGGCGGTATAGGGTTGTACTCCGATGTGCTCACCGAGCACCGTACCGAACCCGCGCAGTGGCTCAATCAACTTCTCGCCCTCCTCAGGATCGCCCACATAGCACAGAGCAAGCGCAACCATCTCTTTCCCGTGAACGTCCTCGGGCAGGAAGGGTAGCGGAGGTGCCTTGCGCGTGACCATCCAAACATTGAGCTCTTCAGGCATCGTCTCGGTGAATCGGGCGAACTGCGAGATCACAGACTTTGCCTGATCAAATGGAAAGACGATGAGCCCACTCAGTACGTTCGGCCCGACGGGATGGAGCTGGAATTCGAAGCGAGTCACAACACCGAAGTTGCCACCTCCACCCCGAAGCCCCCAAAAGAGATCCGCATTTTCTGATTCACTGGCGTGCAGTTGACTCCCATCTGCCGTGACGACCTCCGCGGAGAGCAGATTATCTATAGTCATACCGTACTTCCGACTCAGCCAGCCGAACCCGCCGCCGAGTGTCAGGCCGGCTACACCGGTGGTCGAGTTGATGCCCAGCGGTGTGGCGAGTCCATGCGCCTGCACAACCTCATCAAAGTCGCCAAGGGTGCAGCCAGGTTCAACGCTAGCCCTACGGGTTGTCAGGTCCACTTGCACGTTCTTCATCAACGAGAGGTCGATCATCAGACCGCCGTCGCACACAGCATTACCCGCGATATTGTGGCCACCTCCTCGGATCGAAATGAGGAGATTTTGCGTGCGCCCAAATTCGATGGCCTTGACCACATCCTCAGGGGACGAGCAGCGAGCTATAAGCGCGGGTTTGCGGTCGATCATGGCGTTCCAGATCTGGCGCACCTCGTCGTAGCCTGCATCGTCAGGAAGCATCACCTCCCCCTGGAAGTGCGTTTTGAACTCGTCGATATTTACCTTTTGTAACTCCTTCATGATTGTCTCCTGGTGTTGAGTATCCCTACTAATTATGGTGGTTTTCCCAGGATCTGATGGTTTGAGTGGCACTTATTAGGGAGTTTATTGACGTTCGCCGTCATCAGGAGGCGTACCCGATCACTCATCTGGAGGATGACATTGAGGTATTCAGAGACAATGATGCGCCCGCACATGACAGCCGGTAGGATTACCGGCTGTCATTCTGGGTTTAAAATGAATGACTTGATATTCTATTTCACGTCATAAATATATTTTAATTTCCAGGAAATAAAATTATTGGGCGGATAAAATTATGCCGTCGTTGTTTCTAACTCCATTTTTTGCTTCTTAATCCTTTTGGCGAGAAGCGTTGAACACACAAAGCCCATAAGGCTGAATGCTACCATCACGCTAAATACATAATTATATCCGGTGATTCCTTTAAAATTATCAAGAAGTGCGCCGTACAGGGTATAAGCAAACATGGCTGGCATATAACCTATAATACAACCAAATGCCATCGCTGAACCACTATATTGACGTGATATTCCGATCTCATCCATGGGAGCAAAGAAAATCGCACGCTGGGAAAATATAATTGCACCAAATCCTAATGTCACCGCCATCCCTACATAAACATTCATGGATTGGTGAGGTAACTGAATAAAGAAGATCATGGCAATTGCCGCAATCAGGAATGTCCATTTGAGATAGACAGTTGGAGATTTGGTCACTTTATCGGCAAGGAATCCACCAATTGGGCCACCGACCATTTTTAACGCATATTGGTTAATGATACCGTACGCCCCAACAAAGGCGACGGGCAGCATATAGATATCCTTTAAGAAAGGAATGAAATAGGTTAAACCACAATAAGCAGCATACACGAAGAATATGCCAAAAGCTGCCAGCCATACATTGACGCAGGACAGGACGTGCTTGATACCTCTGATGACTTCCATATTTGCGCTGCTGTTATCGTGAGTGACAACTTTGTCATCATCATCAACAATGAAATACGTAACAACGCCTACGGCAAGTGTTATTAACGTGTAGAAAAGTAGGCCAGCCTGCATGCCTGCTTTTCCTTCGCCAAATTGAACAAAAATAAACAATGCACCTGATGCGACAATAACATCCACAACACCACGTCCGGCTTCAAGGAAACCAAACATTCGTCCTTGTTCTTCCTTATTTCCCAACAGGCGTACCGCTTTCAATAACACGGGCCAGAAAACAACGTCACCAAAGAAGGCCATTGCTGCAAAGCAAATCAGATAACCCGTAAATGAAGGCAGTGTTGCTAAATATAGTCCGCATAAACCAACACCAATCAATCCGAATGGTAACAGTATTTTCTTAGAATAACGGTCAGCAATGTAAAGAGAAAGAAATAGACCTGTAGTCTGGACTATGGTGTATACCGTGAAACCCAGACCAATCTGTGTATTGGTTAAACCCCAGTCACTTTGCATTGGGACGTAAAATACATCCTTCATGCTGGATAGTTTAAATATGGTGCCACCACCGAGAATTAAAAAGCACAGCCGTGCCCACTTGCTCATAAACATAATTACACCTTCACTGGCAGAAAAGCATAAAGGGGGGAACCTCCCATGTTCGCAATTGAAAATATCAATGCGCCAGGAAAGCTATATAATTTTTATCTGTATGGTGTTAATTTAAAACATTATTGATTATTAATAAATTTACTGCATATATTTCTGACGTAGTGAATTTGCTCTATTGCGTGTGCAGATTCTTTGGCAAGACGCTCATCAACTTTATCGGCATCAGGTAATGGTGTATAACTTGCGGTTCTCCAGGGTATCCATGGATTATCACCTTCATCATCGAAACGGAAAGCTGGAGCAAAGTAATCGACTTCTTCCTCAAGCCCGAAAGAAATCACCTGGGGTCTATCTTCTCCCAGCAATAATAATTCTCTGAGCATTTCTTCCATCGGTAATTCACCATACCCGGAGCGGCATGCTTCATGTGCCCAACCTAAATTTTCCTTAATGATTTTGGCATCTTTTACATGTACTTGCGTTATATAGGGTGCCATGATTTTTAGGGCGTCAAGTGGCTTTTCATTCGCGTTAATCATATTGCCAAAATCAAAAAGTATTGAGAGATTCTTCATCCCACTATTTTTTACTAAGCTGACCAATTCCTCCCCTTTCAAATCTTCATGCTGTTCAATAGTGAAGGTTAAGCCGCAATCATCGAATTGAGATAAATATTGTATATCTAAAGAGATCTTTTTCATGACATCTTGCAGATGCCCCTCATAGCGAGGGTAAAAACGTACAGATGATGCGCCTGTAACACGGGCAATCCTGATGGCATCGTCCAGTGTCTCTTTATCAGAAGCGCTTGTTTCAATGTTAACATCCAGGCCGTAATTTTCGGCTCTCTTCCTGAAGTCAATTAACTGATGATCACTCAATTTTTGTAAGGCCTGAGACTCACCATCTTCAACATGAATTTTCACACCCTGTAATTTATGCTGATGCGCGATATCTAACAGATCTCCTGGTAGAATTCGTTCATATCGCATATTTAAATGGAATGCATAGGCATGCAAATACAAAGGGATATTCCTGGCTCGCTCTGCGAGGTATTCACTTTCTGATGTTTTCATAATTACCCTCATTCATCTTGAATATATAGTTCAACGGACTCCAGTCTCCAGTACTCAAAGTCAACCTGAACCACTTTTTTTTCACGTGTTGCCCGATGTTTTTCGACCAGAATGACGAAAGTATTTGGTGCAACACCTAATTCTTTGCACGCCTGGTCTGGTATTTTTACGGGTTTGAATATCATGCTTTTAATACTCAGAAACTGGCTATATTCTTTTTCCCAGACATCTGCAAAAGACTGATTGTTGATTTTTTTTATAAAACCAGGAGCAAAGTCGGCATCAATATAGGACTCGTGATAAAAAACTTTGTGCCCATCAAGACCACACCATCCCGTAACACGATAACTGTGAGCATTTTCAGAGAAAGCTTTCACCACATTGATGGGAGGAGCTTCACATTGCTCTTCTTCCAGATATCCCCAAAACGGATTCCGCCCCTGAGCACGAGCTTCAGCATTAAAGCTGGACTGTGCTTTAGGGTTATAGATGAAGCGTTTAGGGGCAATAAACCAACCACTCCGATTTTTCCTGAAGATGACGGACTCAACCTCCAGCTCAAGTAAAACTTGTCTCAGTGTCATTCTCTGTGCATCCAGCAATTCACAGAGTTCCCGTTCGGAAGGAAGCCTTGAACCTGCTGCCAGATTTGTCTCAGATAACCACTTTTCAAGACGCTCTCTGTTGATATCTACATTGCTTAAATTTTTCATTTTCACCAGACTGGTATAAACCAATTTTTCCCTACGGTAAGTTATTTAGCTTTAATCGCAAGTTTTTCCGTCAGTTGTGATCGTTTTTTGTGCTTCCCGTCCCATATGTCAGCTTTGAACGCTTTGGCCGACAGTGAGATGGACATGTAGTCCAAATAACGATCAAACTGAACAGAAAATGATGGGTTGAGGTTGAAGAGGGGGTTGTTGTGGGGTTTTTGGTTTGTGATGCTGAACTTACACGTTGTCACCGGAACCCGGTGTTGTTTGATGGACAAGAAATAAAGAGAAGAGGGGGCTTAAATTAATAAATCTCAGGTTGTTACTTGATATTTATGCTAATTGAACCATGGCTGGCGATAAGCAATGAGCATTAATAATATGACTATTAATGCTTTTCTTAATATGAATATGGCCGTATTCGCTGACGCTGTGGGCAACAGCATACTTTAATCTGTTGCCCACAACTCAAATACTGTGATTACCAGAAAACGTTAGCTTGCAGACCAACGGCCCAGGTGTCGTTGGAATGGCCGTTTTCGAAGGCGCTACCTGAGTTATCCCAGTTATCTGAACTGCTATCAAAATAGCTGGCATACAGACGTAATTCAGGTTTGTCGCGACCGTAAGTCAGAGCCTGAGCGATGGTATATTTCGAACCGCTGCGGTCATAGTTTGCCCCATCAACAGTTTTCTCATCATCGAAGTAACCCAGCTCAACGTAAGTGCGGGTATAGTCGGACCAGTGATAGGTCACTTTGGCGCTGGCGGAGACCGTTGTGCCTTCCCCTTTGTTTCCATTCCACAGCTCAACATCGTTGGCGGTTGCATAGTTGATTGCGTGACTCAGATCCCAATCTTTTGCTAATGGGATGACACCGTAGTTGCGTAATGCCCAACCGTTACCGCTTTTCACTGTACCGTTCAGGGTGTCTGCAGCACCG
The DNA here is from genome assembly GCF_014189855.1 of Buttiauxella sp. A111. Lineage (GTDB taxonomy): Bacteria > Pseudomonadota > Gammaproteobacteria > Enterobacterales > Enterobacteriaceae > Buttiauxella > Buttiauxella selenatireducens. The sequence goes on along the minus strand of NZ_BJFN01000004.1, from coordinate 481,810 downwards.
AAAGTTACCCCTTGTAAGACTGAACCATCAGAATAATATTGTATGACGGTATTGTTGGTGCCTGTATCAAGGACCTGCTGCTTCACGACGGCCATAACAGTTTGGCCATCAGAATAATCGTGGTTGTTATGCTGAATTTGCTCATCGCTGGCATCAGCTCCAAGGTATTTATAGCCCACGGCGAGGGTAGCACCACTCCACAGAGGTTGGCTGTCATACATTAATTCCAATTGGTTGGAATCGACTAAATCATCAACATCAACGCTGTCGAGTTCGCCATCAGCCCCAATTGAGTTATCTTCTTCAATATCGCGATGAAGCACGGCAACAGAAAGTTTGCCTTGCCCCAGAGACATTTTTTCTATCCCGCCGCCAACGTTAGTGTGGTTCCAGTAGTCATAGTCGTTTGCATCAATACTGTATTTGTTATATTGACGGATACCAACCCATGTTGTTTCTTCTAATCCCAGGAAGTTACGGAATTGCATATTCAGGTTTTCCCAACCGAATGGATTATCACCATTATTACTGTTGGAATCACCATCATACATGTTAATCATGGTCTGAATATAAACAGACTGATTACCTGTGTTATATAACTCTTTCCCAAAGCCAATTTCTGCATAGGTATCGAATTCATTACCCAGACGGCCTACTTTATTTTTCTGAAAACTGCCACCGACAGCTTCTTTCATCGAACCGTTTTCACCACCCGCAACCCCAGCACGGAAATATCCGTAGAAATCAATACCGGCTAAAGGATCTGCGGCAACGATGGTTTTAGAAGCTGCCGCTGTAGTTTCAGTTGCGAATACAGTAGTAGGGAGTAGTGCAAGTGTAACGGAAACAGCTAAGGGTAAGAGAGTTGTTTTCACTATATTTCTTCCTGAATTAAAATTAATAGTACAGAATTTTGTTAAATTTAATAGAAGGCAAAATAAACACATTTAACTGAAATGCAGTTAAAGTGTTGATTGTTTAATTAAATAGGCCTCATAAGTTTTGCATTATATTGTCTGGTAAGTTGGATAAGCTAGAGGAGGGGCGGCGGTTTTTTATTTAAAAATAAACCATATAAAGTTAACAGGGTGTGTTTTTTATCTCGGTAATGCGTTAAGTTGAATGGCCAATATACGATGGTCGATAATGCTGTACTGCTACAAATGATGCCCTGACACAATTAATGAGCGCAAACAGTATTATTTGAATTATCATGTATTTTCTGGATGTTTTGGTTCGTTTAAGGTAGGTGAAAGAGGTGTTTATGACCGGAGGAATTAATCTCGCAGAGTGTGATATTAATGTGGTCAAACAGGTTGTTGATTGTAATTGTTCTGTTCCAAATATTGCGATTCAGCACTGACTACTCAATTCCTCTCGTTAAAAATGACAGCGAACCTGCTGAAATGTGAAAAGCTTAGCGAGGCGATGATCGGAAGGTTATCAATCGCTTGAGCCAGACAGCGACTTTGATTTAAGAAGTTGCACTCGTGATGACTATAATTTAGACACGCCATCCTGGCGCGACTCGCCTATTGTGGAGACTTATTATGAAGAAATATGCATTGATACTACTGGCTGCTTCTACCCTGATAGCGGCAATTCCTGCACAGGCTACTGAACAGTCAAGACAACGTCAGGATGCCCGTGATGTGAGACAGGGCACTCGTCAGGTGTCGCGTGACATTAAGCAAGAGTGTCGCGATGGTCTTGTCGGCAATGCTGATTGTCGCCAGGATCACCGTCAAAATAAGCAGGAAGGCCGTGATAAAGCCCGCGATATCAAGTATTGAGATGCACTGTGAGGTGTAAGAGTTCGCGCCACTCAGATATAGCACTGAAGCGAATCTGCTGGCCGGGTATTTCATGATTCCAAAATGATTTCAACACGTCGCGCGGAAAGATAAGTTTAAAATTGTATTTCTTCCTGCGCGACGAGCTAAGCCACTGAAGGGTATTATTTGTGCCCGCCATACGGGTGCGCTAGTCACTTCTGGGCTTAACACATTTAGGAATTTATTATGAAAAAATATGCATTAGTGTTGCTTGCTGCTTCCACCCTAATGACCGCGGTACCAGCATTGGCAACTGAGCAGGCGCAAGAGCGCCAGGACGGACGTCAAGCTAAGCAAGAGTGTCGTGATGGTCTTGTTGGCAATGCCGATTGTCGCCAGGAAAAACGCGATATCAAGCACTGATAGAGAAGGGGTAAGAATGACTCCTGATTAGTGCAGAAAAACCCGGCTTAATCGTCGGGTTATTTTTTAGGGACTTTATTTGTCGCCCATCTTCGTGAAGAAATCCTCAAGCCAATGTGCTAAATCAGCAGTAAGGTTGTTTCCACTTCTATATCACTCGCTTTTACAAATACTGTTTACTGAAAGCCTTCTCTGCGCTGGGTTCTCTTTTCCACTATTTGCGACAAGGTCTCACTCAATGACCAGACTGCTTATTGGCAAGCATCGAAACGGACACGGATACCTCGTAACCTAATAAATATAAAGCTTGTTCCAGGGTCTCCACTTTCGATGCATAACGGACATCTAACAGGCGGTCAATCTGCGGGCCATGTTGGTTCAACATCCTTGCAAGGTCAGCCTTACGTGTGCCGGTGTTAATCATTGCATTGTGTAGCGAAGCCTTCAGGCATGTCAGCACAGGAAGGTGAATAGCTAATTCGCCCTTCACAGCTTGAGATGGGAGCGGGACTGGTTTACGCGCATCAATCAACTCTCCAATCATAGCCGTCAACGCCTCCTGCGCCTCCAGTTCGATATCGTCATCGGAAAATGCGACTGAATGCAGATTTTCTAAGTCACGAAAGCTGATTTCGTATTCACCAGTTTCTTCATCTATTGCGACCGCAGCGGGATACTTAAACATAAAACCTCTTTGGATTTATTGGATTCAGTGTCGAAAGGCGCAAGCATTAAGCCACAAAGCCTTTGAGCAGTGGAAGGGGGAATTGATATCCGCCTGTTGATTACCGCTCTGCGGGATGATTACATAAATACTGCGAGCCATGCGGAAAAAAGCGTTTAATTGCAAAAATAATCTGTAATTAAAGCGGTGTGCGGAGTCATGCAGACTTAAAACGGGAGCCTTAAGCTCCCGTTCTTAATATCATGGTTTAGAACGTATACTTAATACCTAAACGGTAACGAACTTCCATTTCATCTTTCTCATGGTTTTCGTTGTAACGTGGTACGTAACCGATTTCAGTATACGGTTTCCAGTGTTTGTCAATATTATAACTGGCCACAACGTTATACAGCCAGTAATTATGTTCACCTTCATAATCTTCGTAGTTGGTGAAGCGATATTCAAAATCACCGACTATCGAGAATTGATCATTCGCGTAGCCAAACTCCCAGTTAAATTGGTTGTAGTTTTTATCCTTAACATTGGAGTTTTCATTCACCTCAATACCTGGACGCCAGCGCAGGGTGGTCATCCAGTTATCGTTAATATTGTAGATGGCTTTAATCTGTGCGCGGTAACCGATATAGGAATCGCCTACATCAAGGTTAATCGCTGGCGCAAGTGTTAGCTTGTCGTTGATAATGAAGTTCTTACCAAACTCAAATTCGCTACCGTTGCCACTGTATTTCTCAATACCGTTTTTGTAGCCTTCGTTATCAACTTCTGTTTTCTCAGAAATTTTACCTTCGACGCTTGCAAAATATCCATCTTCGGTAGTATGGCCAATCTTAATTCTGTCAGCGTTGGTGCCACTTTCAGGTTTGAATTCATGACGATAGTCAAGTGTAACTGCACCAGACGAAACTGAAACCAATAATGTTGCAAGAGCGCTAATTTTAAACAAACATTTCATTTGTCTTTCCCTGTTGTGAATTAAAAAATCAGTCATCGGACTGGTAACGATGCTAATTAATTTCGCTTCAAGAAAGAGATAACTTGATCAAGAAAATGAAATCGTGTTTCAATTGTTTTGTTTTTTATTAAATAAAATAATTATTGTATTTTATGGCGTAATACTGGAAGTGCTAAAATAATGATGTTAATAAACTGTAAGTATATTGTCATAAATATATATGGCTATCATGAGGCCGAGAGGAAGCAGGTGGTGAAACCCGGAATGGAAAGCAATCTGTTCGGTCTGAATTCGGCAGATAGAACTACGGATATACATGTTTAGTTATAGCTTTACTCTCAAATATTTTATACATAGAGGTTCCATGCACGCTGCAATTAAATAAGCAGAACTCACTATCACAGCTATTGCAGGTAATAAAGTAAACGTAGCATAACCAGAAAATCACTTTTAGCCGTTTACGCTTCCGGATTTTCGTAGCGTGGTCATCCTTAACGGCCATTCAGGAGAGTGACTCTCATAGACCGTCTCAATTCTTATGCATAGTAATGCGAGGGGCGCATGTATCACTGCCGCCCATAACCTTGGGCCGTTCTGGGTTTTTAGACGTTTTTTCTGCGAGTGAGGGTTTCATCACCAGGTCGTTAAGCCATGTTAAGGCCAAAACCCAAAAATTTTTCGGGTTTAAAGAAACGTGATGATAATTATCACATGTTAAATTTTGAGCAAAACGGTAATTTTTTATCCTCGACTGGTTGATTTAATATCAATAAGTTGAATTTTTAAGCGAACGATTCACGGGGAATTGCATCGTGGATCTGCTTTGTGTAGGATGTTCTCCACGCCGACTTAGCTCAGTAGGTAGAGCAACTGACTTGTAATCAGTAGGTCACCAGTTCGATTCCGGTAGTCGGCACCATTTTTAAAGAAACCACCTTTCAGGTGGTTTTTTTTCGTCTGTACTTTAGCAAATGTGACGAGGATAAGAGGAAGGCTAAATGCTAAAGCGCTTCCTCAATGGCTGTGGGTTAGATCCATCCCTGATGGCTTGCAAACCAAACCACAATTGCCACGACAATCAATATTACCGTTGTTTTTCTCATGACTTCTCAACCTGTTAAAAAGACACCTGACGTTTCGTTGCGAAGATCATAGCAGGAGACATGCCGTGGATAATCTCGTTTTTCAACAATACGTCGGCTGACATTTATTCTTCACAAACCAACCAGAAGTCTGCTTCGTCGAACATCTCTTCAACCAGACGGTTGATTTTCTCTTTTTCATTCTTGGTGCAGTCGCTGTTTACTGCATTTGCCTGCATGGGTTTCACCCTGACTTCCGCATCCGGGAAGATGGCGTGAACCCGTCGAGTTAATTCTGCAAGAATCTTTTCATTTGCGCCGGGAAGACCCGCCACATTTCGTTTGTCGTAAACCAATTCTACAAACATGGATACTTCCCTATTAAGGCTGTGTTTATATACAGTAATGAATCTCTACATTCAAGGCAAGCGGTGTTCATGAAAATGGAGCACCAGGTAAGATAATTGCGCAATCTATTCCGATTTTTCGGCGATAAGTGGGGTTTCTGTCTTACGTGATTTCGCCTGCTCTATTATGAGTTGATAAGCCACGTAATACTTGAAGATATTGCTCACATATTGCACGGTTTCATTACCTATGCGCAGTTGTGCAATACGTTCAACATTATTAAACCAGACATTAGGATCATAGCCTTGCGCCACAGCTTCTTTGCGTAATCGGGCTATTTTTGCAGGGCCAGCATTATAAGAGGCGAAGGTGAAAAGCAGTTTGTTTAAATCTGTCATTTTTTCGTCAGCAAAATAACGGTCGCACATGAAACGGATATATTTCACGCCAGCATTAATGTTGGGGTCTATCAGCCTGATATCGCCGACGTTTAGCTCTTTACCGGTTGTAGGCAGCACTTGCATGACACCAATCGCGCCACTTTTGCTACGTACTTTTTGGTCAAGACGGGACTCTTGATAACCTTGAGCCACCATCATGAGCCAGTCGATGTTGTATTGTTGACCGTACTTGCGGAAAATTTCTGTAACCTGATTAAACTTCTCTATATCTTTTTCCGAACGCGCATTTTTTACCCATTTAGTATTGCGTAAATACTTATAAACCTGTTGATTGCCGAATGACGTGCCAATTTTATGCGTGGCAGTAAATTTATCCAATTGGGCTTTAAGAAGAGGGGAGTTTTTACGCATTGCGAAGGCGATAGAGCCGTCATCACGCAGGGTAATGTTTTCATAAACAACCAGGTTTGGATAAATCTGCTTCCATAAGATGGCAAGGTAACGGTCAACCACTGTGTAATCGGCAAGGTTGGCGTTCACCATTTCCAGGATGTCTTCCTGTTCGAAATTTCCCGGCGCTTTGATAACCACAGCGGGTGGCAGCTTTTTCTCCGCCAGGTTTTTATTCAGTATCTCAATGCTTGAAATGTAGCTGGTCGAAGGATTCACAAACAGAGACTGTCCCGAAAGGGAATCGACACTTTTGAGTTCGGGCGCTTTGTTACTGGCGACAAGCACTTCATGGATATTTTTTGCCAATGGTTCACTGAAATCGACCAATTTTTCGCGTTCAGGGGTAATCGTCAAATTAGCGGCGATGATATCTCCACGTCCTGCGATAAGTTGCGGAATAAGTTGGTCACGGGCTGTGGGTACAAAGAGAAGATGTGTTTTTTGTGAGGGTTTAAGACCTTTATTGATCTGTTTATCAAACTGTTGCATCAACTCCAACATGATGCCTCGCTGAGTCCCACTGTTATCAATAAAGTAAAATGTCTTACTGTAAGGAATCAAAACTCGAATGATCCGCCTTTCCTTCATCACATCATAGTCACCATAAACAACATTGATTTTGGTATCAAATTTCAAATGCTGCTCATCGGTGGCTGCGTTCGTCATCGGCAAAAGTGAAGTGATCAAGAGAAGTAGTAGCACCAGGCGCGCCATGTTCACACCATCTAAACAATTCAGCTGCAGACCTTTTAACTATAGCTCGCGCAAACCTGTTTTGGTTACAAAATGCACAGGTTTGGTTGTTGGAGAGTGTGGAGGGGAATGTTTCCCTCTCTAAATGAGAAAATTATTAATTGAAAATAATTCTTGCTTCCAGCGGGCTGGCGTGCGTTAATGCGTCATCGGTTTGGAAGACAGACCTTATGAAAGCAGTTTTAGTAAAGCAGTCCTCAGTTCAAGCGCTATCAAGTCATCAGATACCCTTCTTCGTGAGTCTCCTCCTAAGTGCCTAAATAAGAAACGTTCTGCAATACAGACCACGTTCGCCATATTAAATGGCTATAAAATATCGAGGAAGTATCTATGTCTAAAATGACTGGTTTAGTAAAATGGTTCAACCCAGAAAAAGGTTTCGGCTTCATCACTCCTGACAATGGTAGCAAAGATGTGTTCGTTCACTTCTCTGCCATTCAGAGCAATGATTTCAAAACTCTGGACGAAGGCCAGAAAGTTGAGTTCTCTATCGAGAACGGCGCTAAAGGTCCATCAGCAACTAACGTTGTTGCTCTGTAAGACTGCTAACGCATACTGCGACTGACGCATGCGAAGACGGTGAATAGCCCGAGCCGGTAGTCAAAGTGAATAAACCCGCCATGTGCGGGTTTTTTGTTATCTAAAATCCCTCAAATCCCTCCGCTATCCTCATCAATAATCCCATTATATTTATATGGATATCGTCATTCTTTACATTAATTAACGATGTACCTTCAGTTGGTTTACGCAGGGTAGACTATGCTGGTAGCGGAATATACTTTTTTGAAGGTATATCAAATTAATGACTGGAGTTTTTTTATGGGTTTTTGGCGTATTGTTTTTACTATTATTTTACCCCCGCTTGGTGTTTTGTTAGGTAAGGGATTCGGTTGGGCATTTATTCTGAATATTGTACTCACCCTGTTGGGTTATATTCCTGGATTAATCCACGCCTTCTGGGTGCAAACCCGCGATTAATAAAATAAAACTGATTTATTGATTAGCAACTGACGCAGCGGGTGGCTGAAAAGGTCGCTCGCAAGGAAGCGTGGGGCGGCATCTAACGGCTCCCTGTTTACTTTTGCACCTAAGAATGTTCTGATACTGCCAATTATTTAATGAGCTACAGAGTCATTTTATGTATCAGTTGAAACCGGGAATGTTGGCAGTGATTATTGGTTCCCGTACTGCCGCCGGGCGTGTGAATATCGGTAAATCAGTCGAGCTTTTTGGCCTGTGCGAACCGGGTGAAAGTTTTGTTAATCCAGTCACTGGTGTGGTGACGCAACTTCCTCATGATGCGAATCATTCGCTGTGGTTAGTTACGGGTAATGTTGTGGCTTTCGATGGACGCGAAGGTTACACCTTTGTCCGTGCTGAATATCTGATGCCACTCGATAAGACGTTATTGCCAGAGATTGAACAAGAGCAGGCTGTTCACTAGCCGACTAAACGGCCATTAGCGCCAGACGCTAGCCTGAATCTTGAGCCGTTTTTAATGCCAGTCACCCTGCTAATTTTGGGCGTTGCAAGGCAGATTGCAGTGGCATAATCTATCATTCCTTATGTAGTCGATGTTGTTAAACATAAGGATAATCAAACAAATGTCTCCCTTACCTTTGAAAGAAACTCTTCGCGTTGCGCTGGTCGGTGACTACAACTCTACGGTTATCGCGCATCAGGCGATCCCTCTGGCTTTAGATAATGCAGCTGAATATGTTGACGTCGCCGTTGACTATGATTGGTTGCCCACTCCTGAAGTGACAAGTCCTGAAGATCTGGTGGGGTATGATGCCATTTGGTGTGTTCCGGCCAGTCCCTATCAAAATGAAGACGGTGCTTTACTGGCAATTCGCTATGCTCGCGAGAACCAAATTCCGTTTCTTGGTACATGTGGTGGTTTCCAGCACGCCATTATTGAATATGCGCGCAATGTGCTGGATTGGCATGATGCCGGTCATGCCGAAACGAGTCGTGATGGGCGCCTGGTGATTGGGCCATTGAGTTGTTCGCTGGTGGAAAAATCCGACGCTATCGAACTTAAGGCGGGGTCATTGATTGCTGAGGCTTATGGGCGGTCACAAATTGAAGAGGGCTACCACTGCAATTACGGGATAGCCGATTTTTTTACCGCCCACCTGGCGTCATCTCAATTACAGCCCACCGGATGGGATAATCAAGGTGAAATCCGCGTGGTCGAACTTCGTGGGCATCCCTTTTTTGTCGGAACACTTTTCCAGCATGAACGTAACGCATTGAAGGATAAGCCTGCGCCGCTAGTCGAAGCATTCCTTAAAGCGGCGCTGCTTTAGTCAGGAAGAGTGGGTAGGGCGCGCTGGGCTGATCTCTGCATCACGCCCGGCAAATCCGCCGAATACAGCCATCACGCACGCCAGTATTGCGCATCCTAATAATGGCAGGCTCCACTGGCCAGAGAGGTCATGCACTTTGCCCATCAGCGGTGGGCCAAAAGCCGCCAATAAATATCCCATACATTGTGCCATACCGGACAACGCGGCGGCTTGATGCGCACTGTTTGCGCGCAGGCCGATAAATGTCAGGCCGAGAATCATTGTCGCACCAGAGCCAAAACCAAATATCACAACCCACACACTGGCGAGGCTCGGTACCATAAGTAACCCAACAGCACTCACTCCACACAGCAAGGCCATGACAATAGCGATACCGCGATGGTCTTTCAGCCGACTTAAAATCATCCCGATAAATAAGCCAGGGGCGGCGGTGGCTAATTGCATCAGGCCGTGCAATGAGCCTGCTTGCACTTCACTATAACCATGACTTATCAGTATCGAAGGCAGCCAGCCAATCACCACATAGTAAATGAGCGAGTTGATCCCCAAAAACAGAGTGACTTGCCATGCAAGTGCGGATGTCCATATTCCCCGGCTATGTAAGGCATTACTGTTGCTTAAGGTTGATATGCTGTGATTAGACAATTGCGGTAGCCAAACCAACAAGGCCACTACAGGGAAAATCATCAGAGCCATCAGCGCTCCGGGCCAACCATAGCCCTGTTGAGATAGAGGGACCACCATCATGGAGCCGATAGCGGCCGCGACACCCATCGTCAACGAATACGCGCCGGTCAATCGTGCGACCTGGCCTGGAAAATCACGCTTAATCAGGCCGGGTAAAAGCACGTTCCCTATTGCAATTCCGCAACCAATAACCGCGGTACCAATATAAAGCAGTGCCGTATTTCCCATTGAGCGTAGTGTAATCCCCGCGCAGATAATCAGCAGGGCAGCAAACAAACACCGTTCGATACCGAATCGACGAGCAATCCCTGCCGCCAGTGGAGAAACTATCGCAAAGGCCAAAAGTGGGAGAGTGGTGAGCACGCCTGTTTGTGCCGTTGTCAGGCTGAATGATTCGCGAATCATCTCCAGCAAGGGAGCCGCGCCGGTAAACGTCACGCGCAGCGTGGTGGCAATCATTAAGATGCCGAGCAGTAACAAACCGTGTTTTTTCACATTTAAAGCCGAAATCGATGACATACATATACCCCGTAAAACGATGCGCTCAAGATACACGTTTTAGGAATGGAAGAAATCAACGTAAAATGCCAGTTTATCCCTAAAACCGGACAAGATTATGGAGCGCGGATTAGCCCTCGAAGGATTCGACCCTGATAGCAACCGTCAGCCTGCTCAGGCGTTCAGGATCCTGGTGTCAGAAAGTGAGAACGAAATTGCCTTCCATCATCACCGCAAAGGCCAGCTGATTTTGGCGTTACATGGCGGGATTACCTGTGAAGTTGAGCAGGCGATGTGGATGGTGCCCACGCAACATGCGGTCTGGATCCCCGGTGAAATGCCGCACAGTAATCGCGCGACCGCAAACGCCCGGCTGTGCTTTCTGTTTATTGAACCGGGTGTTGTTGAGATGCCAGCACAATGCTGCACATTACGGATTACCCCGTTGGTGCGTGAATTGATCCTGCATTTGACCCAGCAAGATGAGTCTGGTTTAGCACAACCAGAGACGCAAAGATTGGTAAGGGTTTTATTCGATGAACTGCCACGCCAGGCCGTGGAACAGCTACATTTGCCCATGTCGCGGCACCCTAAAATCCGTTTTATTGCTGAACGCCTGGTGTCAGATCCACAGCAACGCCACACTCTGGAGCAATGGGCTTCACAGCTGGCGATGAGTGAGCGAAATCTTGCGCGCCTGGTGGTGAAAGAAACAGGGCTCAGTTTTCGGCGGTGGCGGCAACAGTTACAACTGATCGTGGCACTTCAGTTGCTGATTGGCGGTTCATCGGTACAAAAGGTTGCTGGCGAACTCGGGTATGATTCGACCAATGCATTTATAACAATGTTTAAAAAGGCGCTGGGAAACACACCTGGACGCTATCTGGCATCGCTGGAACTCAGGTAGCTGATTTACTGTTTTCCGATGATAAGTGATACCAGTCCCGCAGCGATAAGTGGCCCAACAGGCACACCACGGAATAATGCCACACCTAAAACCGTTCCAACCAATAGGCCAGCCACTAAACTCGGTTGGCTGCTCATTAGCGTTACGCCGCGCCCACCGAGCCATGAGACAAACACGCCGACTGCAATCGCAACCAGCGATTTCCAGTGGGTAAAAGAGTGCAACAGAGTACTTGCAGGTAAGGTGCCGCTGGCAATCGGAGCCATGACCCCGATCGTCAGAATGATAATCCCCACCGTCAGTCCCTGTTTTTCAATCCAGGGGAAAAAATGACTCAATGGAGTCACCCGGACAATGATAAGCACCAGAATGGATACCGCAACGGTAGTGTTATGGCTGACAAATCCTAGCGCGGCGAGTGCCAGCAGGATTAAAAGTGTCGAATCGACGATCATCGTTGTTCCTTGCGAAAAATGACGGGAAGGCTTTTTTATTGTTATTTTTTATTTTACGTGCAGCCGAGTTATTTCTTAAGCCTTTTTAAACAGATAGCGAATGTTTTGTGCAGTTGCATAGCAATGATGAGAAAGTTGAATCGTTTTTGACGATCAATAAAGCGGGTATTGATCTATAAAAACTATTTGAACACTGTGGGTATTCACTCATACTCTGACGCCACTGAATTGGACTTTTTACTTCTTCCATTCTGAATGCGCATATTTACACATCAATGCGTTCTTCTTACCAGTAGCGAAATTTTAATGTGAAAGCCATATCTCCTCATTTTCATCGAAATGATTTTTGTTGCCCGTGCGGGTGCGGTTTTGCTGATGTCAGCATTGAATTAGTGGATCTTCTCGAAGCAGTATTCGAGTATTTTCAACAACCTGTCTTGATACGGCGGGGATGTAGTTGCACGCAACACAACAAAGCCTGTGGTGGTGAATACGCAAGTCAGCATTTATTAGGAACGGCGGCGGATATAACGGTGAAAAATACTTCCCCTGATGACGTCGCTAATTATCTTGAGGCGACGTATCCGCAAAAATATGGAATTGGGCGAAGCGAATCCTGGACACATATTGATATGCGTTTATCGGTTGCTCGTTGGCGAGAGTAAATTACGCGTCGTATTAGCCATTGGGAAGGAATAAATCAGCCAGCATGTATATTAACTGGCTGATTTTATTTATTAATTGTAAGAGCTACTGGACTGCTTCTGGAGCAGATAACCAACGCGTAACCTATTGATTTTATGCTTCCTAAAATCCACTCCAAAATCCCTCCAAAATTGTTCCCCAAAACGGATTTTAAATTCTATTGAGTTGGAGGGGGCTATCTCCCTCACAATTTACGTAGCTAAACAGCAAGCGTAATCCAACCCTGACCGCGCTCATCCTTGTATTGTTCACTCATAGCATCCGTTTTATGGCCCAGAAGTGTTTTCACATTTATACCCTGTGCTTCATAGAGACGTGACGATAAAGAACGCTGTTCATGAAACGAAGGAGGAGTGCTTCCTTTAGGGAAAGTTAAACCTGATTTTACTCTAGCTTCCAGGAATACGCGGCTGAGGCTATTCACATCAATCTTTTCCCCAGCTTTGTTAGATGCGTGATTACGCTGACTGTGGAGCATGTACTTACTGACTACTCGATCCCGGCATCTTGAAATGATCTCACCGAGGGTTAAATCAATTGCTTCGCACTTCAGTGTTAGCGGGAGAGCAAGACGAACCCCTGTCTTCGACTGAATAATGTGCAGATATCCATCCCAAACATCACTGAATTTCATTTCAACGAGATCCCCACGCCGCTGGCCAGTTACTAAGGCTAACAGCATTGAATTTTGTGCGAATGGGGCTAGGCCAGATGCATGGTCATATATTTTCTGCCACTGTTCGAAGGTAAGCCTTGATCGCGACACTTTGTTTTTAGGGTTACGTACTGCGAGCGCTGGGTTATATCCAGCAGGAACTTCACCAGCATGTTGGGCTTCTTTAAATACATCAATCCAGACCGCCCGCAATAGCTGTGCCATTCTTACTTTTCCTGCCGCTTTGTACTCATCTATAATAGTTGCCAACATTTTGGTATCGACATCCTGCAGCCGTAGATTTGGCATTCTTAAAGAGAGTGTATTAGAGCAATTTTTCCGGCTTTTATATGTGGGTTTTCTTATTTCACCGTTGTCCATTCTATCCTGTTGAACGAGCATGTACCTGTTTACCCAGTTTTTAACTCTGACCCCTGGTTCACGTTTTGCTTGAGCCTTTATAGCCATATCAACCAGAAGATAAGACTGTGTATTTTCTTGCTCTGATAAAATACGGTTCATCTCTTCTGCGGCCGACTTTGCCGCGTCCTCGTCAGTTCCAAACCCAACAAAAACTCCTGTAATGGGATGACGATATTGCCAGTATGTTTTGCTATTGCGCTTATCAAGCTTGCAATAAAGGTTAGGGGTGGAAATATTATGTTTACGGGGTCTTGCAGCCATTGAGTGCTTTCTCCACTAATGAGCGGGCATTGGGTGGCAAATGGTTTGATATTTCTACGCGACCCACCATGCCTATAAATTTTGCCTCTTCATCTACTACCCATCGGCGACCTTGTTTCACTGCTGGTGGATAAGTTTGCTTAGTTTTAGCAATACGATGAAGAGCCGCCATTCCTGGGGGATTCTTAAAACCATTTGGCCCTGCGGCCCAGTCTGATAAAGAAACTAATTGGCCCATGCTATTACTCCATAAAGCCCGACTGCGCCCGGGCGCAATGAATTACAAATTGGTGCTGGTGGCAAGTATTAACTTCTGCCAGATAGCAGACACGTATTTAGCCTGATGTGTCGCATCGGCCAGCGCATTGTGTTTATCACCTTCAATCAGGATATCGTCACGTGGGTTAATACCCACCGCTTTGCCCAACTCAACAATTGTGCGGACATCGCGATCATTCCTGAAATTCCACGGACAAAAAATGGCAGTACGAAGGTATGCCTGTCGGAGTATTACATTGTCAAATGAAGCACCATTACCCCATACCTGAACACTGTCCCGACCATTGGCAGAGTTTTCGCTGATAAAATCATTCAACTGCAGTAATACATCATCAAGCGGAAGAACTTCATCAACGAGAAGGGCCGAGCGAGCTTCAGAGGATTGCTTCATCCACCAAAGTATCGTTCCTGCGTCAGGTATTCCACCGAACTCCATGGCCGATTCCAGGCATATGACTTTGTAAAAATGCGCACCGATATGACCTGTTGCAGGGTTGAAGAATACTGCACCGATAGAAACAATCGGAGCGTCAGGATTGATTCCCATCGTTTCCGTATCCACCATCATGTGGGTGTATAACTTTCTTGTAGGTTCATCAATATGATGACCGGATTCATAATTTGGAGGGGCTGTCTGCTCGCTAATGCCAGAATGATTTTCAGTTGGCACATTTGCTGTTTTGCCCATTTTTATTTCAGTTTCAACCTCGCTTTCACCCCCTCGAGTTTCTTGCCTCCACACATCAGAATTGCTCTCTGCAGCCTGAGTTTCTTCTTTTTCGGCTTCATTTGAGTCGGCATTATTTTCAGTTGTTTTGTTCGGTTGCTCTCCCATCAAACCTTCAATTGAAAACACACCTTTGCCAAGGCTCTTTACATCAGGGTTATCTAAAGTGTTGGCCACATCGTGTTGAACCTCTTCCGAAGCTGCGTCATTACTGGTTTCATCGGTTGTGTTCAATGCTGTTGAACGCATAGCAATCGCCACAGTTTCAGCATCAGGATTTGCGTGATTTGTTTCGGTCAGCTTCGAGTTAATCCACGCCTGGTGGGTACCTGGCATCATGTGGACGTTTGGAGCGGCGCTGCGAATGACGGCAAAGATAGCAGCGCGGGAATAATCCAGAATGCCAGGGCAATTGCGCAGCTTACGTGACCACTCTTTCCATGGAGATTCTTTGGCGGCAACCATTTCTTTGGCACGACGTAAAATGGCTTGCTCGAAATCGTAAATATTGAAATCAAAAGGCAGCAGTGCGAGAGCAACCTCGATATCAAGGGTATCCAGAGAGTGAACCATATCTGGGTTACGGTCAGTCTGATTGCCACCACCGGCATTGGTGCCAGCGTCAGTGCGCTGAACCGACGTAATGCGATTGCCGTTAGTCCACTCACGTACCAGAATTCCACGATCAATATGCTCGGTAGATGCCCAGAGCTTTGTGAACTGTATGAAAAGGTTCAGTTCGTGTCGTTTTTCCATGGGAAACACGGTTTTGATAGCATCGGTATATTTCCACAATTGTGCTGTGCTGAAACTCTGCAGTTCGGGCGTGTTGCTGGCAGTCAGCAGCAGGTTCTGGACGTAGCTGTCGTCGGTATCCAGTGACATGACCATAATCTGGACGCGCTGCGCATGCTTGATGTGATGTCTGGTGGCGTCAGAGGTAAACTGTGAAAGCAGTCTTCTACTGAAATTCATTTCTGCGACTGGGTACTCTGTATTGTCATCGTCGTTAGCATCAACAACCAGATCTATATCCACTGACGTCGCATCAGATACATCGTTTGTTTCTGCCAGAGTTTCTACGGTTGTAGATGTTTCTGGAAGAGTGGGGAGGGTATCAACAACGTTAGTCGTTACATTGGCTGCATCAGTGGTCGCTGTACCAACAACAATTTTCTGCCAGGTCTTATCATTTTCTGCCAGCTCGTAGCGGTCGCACCATGTAGCATCCAGTTCACTCTCTTCTGGCAAATCGTCGAAAACTGGCATATCAGTGCGAACCGGTAATTGATAGTTAGCGCCGCGACCAGTTTCTATTCCTGAATCTTCAAGGATGTTCATGACCTCACGGTCAGCGCGAGAATCGGATTTACTTTCAAACCAAACGAATAGATTCGGCTTTCCGGATCTCTTCCGGCTTTTAATCAGATATGCGTACATCATTGCGTTTACGCTCCTTTGGGTAATAGAATCCCCGAGCCATTGATAGCGCCCATTGGGTAGTTACTTTGGTATTTCAGATTTCCAGCGTGCTTTGGTCGGTACCGCTGGACGTAGAGCCCGCTTCGGCGGGTTTTTGCGTTACTGCGACTTTGTTTTTGTTGGATCGCCTTTCTGGGCGAGCACATAACAAACCTTACGAACTACTACCATCAGCACTGGTAGCTTTACTGCCTGCTGCTTTGCTGGCTTACGCATTAAATCGAACATATCAATCCCCTTTGCCGTCTTCCCGGCTGCCAGAACGGTGCTAAACCTGCTGCGCGTTAATTTCTCCACCTCATCCCGATCTTCGTATGCGTCGGGCCGCTACTTCGTGGGCATCCTGCCTGAGTGGTTCGTTGCTGCGTGTTGATAGGATAAGGCTACAAATAAATTTGTCAGTCGTCAATGTATAATTGATATGAAATTAATCAGTGATTGATTTTATTGAGGTGAGGGTGCTTTTGGGGACGAAAAAAAAACCGCATTAAGCGGCTTTAATTAGTGGGTAGGCAATTTTTTCAGAGGGGAGGGTCAATCTTTCTTCGGCGTAAGAATTCTGCCATAAACGCATCTAGTTCTTCCAGCCTAGCTTTGGCGAGGTCTATAAAACGTTCTTGTTCAGACTCTGGAAGTTGATCAAACACTTCTAAAAGGGCTTTCTGCTTTTGATTCAATACTGTCTTGCTGGCAGTAATGGAAGCTATTTGTTCTTCTTCCTCATCAGTCATAAAGAACCAATACAGTGGTTTTCCAAGAGCTTGAGGAAATAACGCTAATTTTTCGGTGCGTGGAAAAATTCCGGAGTTACACCAGTTGCTGACGGTTTGCGAGTTCACACCTATGCGACGGCCAAGCTCGGATTGAGAAATACCGGCTTCATCAATAGCCCTCTGCAGCCTTTCTTCGAAGTTCATATTCTTTTCCAAATCTAACCAGTAACCAAGCATACAAAGATTCTTTTCAGTTGTGTCTGATTAATTTTCTTGACACTGATATGTTTTATATCAATGATGTGATACAAAATTAAGGAGGACACATGCAAGAAACTATTCAACAGAAAATCATATCTCTTTGCGGCAGCCAATCTGAGCTGGCGAGGCGATTGGGTAAAAACTCCCAGACAGTATCTGTCTGGTTTCGAACCCAAGTCGCTAGCACCGAGGTCATAAATGCAAGTCGTGCTCTTGAGTGGCAAGTCACTCCCCACGAACTGCGCCCTGATCTCTATCCAAACCCAACTGATGGCCTTCCAAGTCAACAAGCATAGCCATCCATTCACTTAATCAATATGGGAAGTTTCAACTATGGAGAACGCAATCGCACGCAAGTTAGAACCCCCAATTCTCAATCCAGTTGAGATTGAGAGTGTTTTGCTCACCCGGCTTTCATCGGTTGGGCAAAAGGCTTACGCGGAACATATGGGGATCAGCGAATCGACAGTGAGTCGTCGTAAGGCGGATGGGCATTTTACAGCCTTGGCGAAGGAGCTTGCTTTCCTGGGAATTCAGGCCGCACCACCTGAAGCTGTTCTGGTATCGCGGGAATATCTGGCTTCTGTTGAAACTCTGGCTGATATCGGACTTAAAGCCGAAAGAGCCAGGCCTGGGCCGCTTGGGTGGGATTGATACATGAGATTAATCAACAGAAGGGAGAAAGCCGCGGTGCTCGAACACCAACGGCTTTCTAGTGCAATAACGGGTAGCAATTGCGAGGCCAGTATGCCGAGTAAATCAACAAGTGTAAATAATCAGGAGGTAACGCGTGAGCATGACGCTTATGGCAAAAGCAATGGGGGTCAAAGTGGGCAATTCACTGCGTAAATTAGTTCTCCTGAAACTGGCGGATAATGCCAACGACAAAGGTGAATGCTGGCCGTCTTATCAGCACATCGCGGATCAATGTGAGTGTAGCAAGTCTGCTGTTCGCAATCATATTGATGCACTTGAAGAAATGGGACTCCTTGAACGTGAAAACCGTCTCGGTAACAACAACGGAAAAGGTAACACTTCGAATGTGTATTACCTGAACCTTGACCAGCCCCCTATGCCATATGGTGACACAGGGGTATGTCATCAGATGGCATCCCCTGTGTTATCTGATGCTACACCCCCTATGCCACCAGATGGCACCAGAACCAGTCACTCTTTTGAACCAGTCATTGAACCTGAAACTCCAAACAGCACTGGCGGGAATTTCATCAGTCCGGCTGCAAGAAAACATCTCGGAATTTCGGTGGATGGGAAAATCCCGTTCCCTCCCAAATTTAGCCCTAACGACGAGCACAGGCAGATTGCAAATCAGCGTGGTGCAGATATCGATTCTGAGTTGTCGAGTTTCCGCGATCACTACATGGCAAGAGGAATTTATCTGCTGGACTGGAATGCAGCGTTTAACGTCTGGCTACGAAACTCACGACAGACTTACTCGCAAAAACCAAAAACACGGTTGACGGAAATTCTTCCTGCCACCAGCGACATCCCACCAGGGTTCCGAGGCTAATGATGAAAACTTCAACTGATTTAATCGGGCGCTTACGGAATCTCATGCCTGCGCATGTACAACCGAAATTCCAAAGTGCCGCAGAGCTGATGGCATGGCATCAGGAACAAAGCGATCTCGAATCGGCGCGTATTCGCCGTGATAACGAGCAAACCAAAGTGCGTGGTGTTCTGGGGCGTTCAGGCATATGCAAATTACATCGCAAGTGTACGTTTTCGAATTATCACGTCGGGAATGTTGAACAGCAACGAGCATTGAGCCACGCCAAAAGCTATGCCCAGTGGTTCGGGAATGGGTTTGCGAGTTTTGTGTTTAGTGGAAACCCAGGTACCGGTAAAAACCATTTAGCAGCGGCAATCGGTAATGAACTGATGGCAAAAGGCAAAACAGTTCTGGTTGTTACTGTTCCTGACCTGATGTTACGTGTCAGGGCTTGTTATGACAGTGGGAAATCTGAATCTGACCTACTTGACGGCCTGTGTGCCGTTGACCTGCTTGTACTCGATGAGGTGGGGGTTCAACGTGAGACGAAAAGTGAATTTGTCCTTTTGAACCAGATTATCGATCGCCGACTGTCATCCATGAGACCTGTGGGCATTCTGACGAATCTTAACTCGAATCAAATGGCTGACTTATTAGGGGCGCGGGTAATGGATCGTCTGACCATGGATAACGGGATGTGGGTGGCATTCACCTGGGGAAGTTACCGCAGCAATGTGAAGAGTTTTGAAGGGGGAAGCTTCTGATGGTTACAGCAAATACAGCTCAGGCAATCATCAGTTTTCTTGAGGGTAAAGAAGCAATGCTTCCTGCAATATCAGCGGCTATCCACATGGAACCACGTCAGTGTTCAAATTTGCTCGGGGTCATGTTGCGCGCAGGAACACTGACCCGCACAGGATACATGCGACGTTATGTTTATTCGTTATCTCCGGACCGAACTGACCCCACTACGGTTTATCAAGTTCGCCTGAGTATTGTTCGAGAAAAGCTGGCAACTGTTCTACGCCTGACGCTCAAGGATATTCGGAAATTGATTAACGAGTCAGACTGGATGGCGAGGGCTTTTCTTGATGAAGCCCTCAAGAATGGCGATATCTACAAGCACAGCAAACAAGGGTACTTCCTGAATTTTGCCAGTTACGAAAAGTACATTGAGATTGCTACTGAGAAACGGTTGCAAAAGCGCCGTGCGAATGGCGCTGCATATCGGGAAGCGCAGCGTGCACTCAGAGCAGGAAATCAGGCTGTAGACGCAATGATCAAACCAATTGAAATCAATATCGTTTTCGAAGAATGTCGCCAAAACTGGCAGGGCTATCAGGTACACAAAATTTTTGGGAGTCGATAGTAAAAGAACAAAAAAACAATTGTATTCTTGCATAGTAGCCGGTCCAGGATAACCCTAAGACTAAAAGTTATAAAAAGTATCTTGGTGAGCAATATCTGCTAAATTGGTAGTCTAGCATTCACAGAAATGTTACGTATAATTGATACTTAAGGATGGTGGAGTAATCATTTTTTTCATACGATAAGCATTTTTAGGTTTACTTAAGTTTGTTGAAATTATCAAAAGGACTATGTATGGCACAAATAGAATGTATGTCTTTCCCAATCGAATCTTTTATAATGAGAGGTGTTTATGGTTATAAAACACTGACCATGAACATGAAAGGTAGGACGACTATATTTGTTTCTGAAAATGGGTCGGGTAAAACGACGATATTAAATGCTCTGAACTATCTTCTCAAGGGGGAGTATTATAAGTTGCATGGTATTTCTTTTGACGAGATAGAAGTAAAAATTTCCAACAGAGATGGTTCTTTTATAATAAAAAAAGATTCAATCAAAGAAACTCCTCTGGAAATGCAAAATATTATCACATCCACTTTGGAGTTAATGGATGATGACATTTGGGATGACCATTCAATACATGATGTACTACAAAGTATTAAAGGTCATGTAACGGGTTCTTCAATTAGAGATGATAGTGTTATTAATAGGTTGTGGGCTGAGTCTTCTTGTGAAATGAATGATTTTTTGGAAAGACTTGAAGAGCTTAAGAATAATACTGATGTATTTTCCTTTAAAAATAGTGTTGAGTTAAGTGAGTTGTCTAATTGCCTATCTGGCTATGAAGTGATTTATTTACCAACCTACCGAAGAGTCGAAAAATCATTTGATGTTGAAAATAAAATAGATTCTCGCAGAAGAGGCATGTCAAGACGTAGTAATGCAAAATTTCATAACCAAGATAAAATATCGTTTGGGTTACGAGACGTTGAAGAAACACTCAGTTCAATAACACTTGATATTGAACGTCAATCTAGTGCTGGATATAGAGAACTTAGCGCAACAATGTTAGACGATCTCATTCGTTATCAGCATAAGATAAAAGATGCTGAAAAGTATGTTTTACCAGAAATTGGAGATTTGGCAAGGTTTCTCAGTCGTATTGATAAACCTCAATCATCTAATATAAATACAGGCCCAGTCCCTGAAAAAACAGCCCCCCTTATCCAAGCTCTACGAGAGTTATATGCCAAAGATAGAATTAAAGATAATGAATATCTAAATTATTTCCTTTCTCAGTTGAATCCTATAATTCAGGATACTAAGGAGCAAGAGTCCAAAATAGAAACATTTGTTGCCATATGTAATAAGTATTTAAAAAGTGCTGGTGACTCGAAATTTTTAACATTTGATCAATCTAAATTAGTAGTTGTCGTATATGATGATTTTTCAGGTGAACGAATTGCTTTAAATGATCTTTCATCGGGTGAGAAACAGGTTATTTCTCTTATGTCTATTCTTTATTTGTACGATAATAATAATAAAATAATATTAATAGATGAGCCTGAATTATCCTTGTCATTGCCATGGCAAAAACTACTACTCCCTGATGTGGATCAATGTAATACAGTCTCTCAAGTTATAGCAATTACACACTCTCCATTTATATTTGATAATCAACTTTCCGCAAATGCTACTGCTATGCGAGTTACAAAGAAACTATAAAAATAATTTTGGAGCAGCAATGTCAGATTCTAATTTTGATTTGTTGGGTAGTCTTATAAATGCACAGTCAACAAAAGATTCACTTATGCAATCCGTATTGATGTCACTATCATCATGCGATAGAGTAGTTGTTTTTGAGGGCCATACTGATTATCAAGTATATGATGAGTGGTTGAAACATGACGAGATATATAAATCATCCGAACATATTTGCGCCAAAGGTAAATCTCAGCTTATAGAATTATACAAACATTCAAAAGATATTTGTCATAGTGATATAATTAATGGGTGTAAATTTTTTGTTGACCAAGATTATGACCTTGATTCATATAATGATAATTGCATAGCCACACTTGAATGTTACTCTGTCGAAAATTTTTTGGTAAATGATTTCTCAATTGAGAGTGTTTTAAAGGATGAGTTTCAACTTGATGCACGTAGGTTGCATGAAAGGAAAAAAATCTTAAATCAATTTAGAGAGGATTTGTCCGTTTTCAATGAATTAGCAAAGGGAGCATGTTTGCCGTTGTTTGTTATGCATAATGTTGACGGCAAGGCATTGTTTTATAAAAGAATATCTGATTTGATTATTATTGAGTATGGAAATGTTAGACTTTCGCACGATGCCCTTGAAAAAATACCAGAGATTCAAAATACATTGAATGCTAATGAACTGAAAGAGTACTTTTCCAACTTGCCATATATAAGGTGTATTAGAGGGAAGTATCATTTTGAGTTTGTTAAAAAATGGCTTGAGAGTCTACGGGGGTTAATTAACGGCACAGGCTTTATGAATCTAGCGAGAGTAACTAAAGATCCGGCCCAAATGGAGATGCGGAGATTTGCTAGTGCTACACCAGTGCCAGCACAGCTTGTAAATTCTGCTTTGCTAGCAGAATATTAGTTTATTTTGATCAAGATTTTGTTTTGTAAACCATCAATTTAAATAAGGCGTATGTTAATTTTTTTGGCCTTGTCGAAATGATTATTCATCATGCTAGGTGTCAGCCTGAACAACTGACACCAGGACATTCGCGCCACAGAGAACACCATGGCGCAAGAAAACACGGGCACATTCAGTTATAAACTCAGAAGGCTGTATGGGGTTTTGTTTCTGATATTGCTGGTTTTTCAGGTCATTATTACCAATGCTGTTTTCTTTCTCATAGAATTCGGCTTTATGTTGGAAGCACAATTGCACAGGTTTTCGGCCTTGTCTTATGTGTCACCAAGTCGATTTTTTGACATAACTTCAGGTATAGGATCTTCGAAAGCCCTCACTACTATGTGGGGGCTTTTTTATTTGGGCTATAACTGCGCGGGATTCCAGCGGCTTTTTAATATCTGCATGCTGAAGGTTTATGCCGCTTGGTTCATAACCACCTGATAACAGTGAAAAACAAAACCAAAGTCCCTTCATGGTCTTTTTAATTGCATTGCTCAAAAATAGTGTTAATAATGACTGTATATTTATACAGTGGTGCAATTCAGGAGGAACTATGAAAGTAGAAGTGACTATCGACCGAACAAAAAAACTGCCCAATGGAGCGCTCCCCGCTCTGCAAGAAGAATTGAGCAAGCGACTGTCCCGCCGTTATGAAGATTGCAGCCTCACAATTCGCCAGGCTGGTTCCGATGGCCTGTCTGTCACAGGTGTAGAGAAAGACGACAAAAAGATAGTTGAGGAAATCCTGCAAGATACCTGGGAAAGCGCTGACGACTGGTTTGGCGGTTACTAATTAGCGGTTTCATTCAGTTTTTTCAGGGATTAGTTAGGTGCAAGGGGGTTGATGTGTTTGTACAAGAAGAATTACCAGAGACAGGTTACGCGGTTATACGCTGCCACGATTATGCTGTGGTGGCGAAATTCGGGAGCTTCCCGGATGGTGGCCGCGCCCTGATGTATCGTCGTGGTGACGAGATATCCTTTGTCCCCCTTCATCCGGATGACATTGTAGGCACACCAACGCTGTTTACTCAAATGTTAGAAAAAGCTGGCTACCGAATTACTCATTGCTTTGATACACTTCAAATGTAGGCTTGAACAACCTACGCCTGCTGCGCCACGGAGAAAACCATGGCGCAAATATACTATCAATTAGAACTCTCTCGCCTGACGTTATCCAACGCCAGAGACTTTTTGCATTCAGCGTTTGCCCGAGGGGGTAACGCATGAGCTTCCCGAAAGAGGGCATTCGCCTTCACCAGACTAACTTCGATGTCATTGGTCAGCAACTTCAACCGCTTTTAGCTGGTGGTGATTGCTATCGCCTGATACTCAAGCCATGGCGTGATAAACGCAGCCTTCCACAGAACGCTTTAAGTCATATGTGGTACGGGGAAATCAGCGAGTACCTGATTCGTTCGGGACGCGCTGATGCGACTCCTGAGTGGGTAAAGCGCAATTTCAAAA
This sequence comes from Buttiauxella sp. A111, assembly GCF_014189855.1. Lineage (GTDB taxonomy): Bacteria > Pseudomonadota > Gammaproteobacteria > Enterobacterales > Enterobacteriaceae > Buttiauxella > Buttiauxella selenatireducens. Next base: position 457,614 of record NZ_BJFN01000004.1, on the reverse strand, counting down.
AAACCTATCTCGGATGCGTTGAAGTCACCTACACAGATTTCATCACTGGTGAAAAAACCACGACATGGGAAGCGAGGCACACTTCTGATTTAGGTACCGGAGAAATGCATCAATTCCTGCGCCAGATCGAGATGTGGTGTGCGCAGTTCGGCCTTCTTCTCACTATTCCGCGGGGCTGCGAGTATCAGCAGCTACGCGAGCAGTCGAATCAGTGAGGTGAGCATGGCTAAGCAACCTCGTCGCAAATGCAAAGTATGCCGTGAGTGGTTTCATCCATCGCGTAATGAGCAAATCGTCTGCTCTTATGAATGCGCCAGCAGCCATGGCAAGGCGGTGAATGATGCAGCAAAGGCTGAGGCTCAACGGAGGGCCAAACAGCAGCAGCGTAAGAAAGATAAAGAGGGGCGAAGGCTTCGGGCAGAGCGTCGTCTGGCAGTTCAACCTCTTAACTACTTTAAACGGCAGGCTCAGCAGGCTTTCAATGAATATATCCGATACCGCGACAAGGGATTGCCGTGTATCAGTTGCGGTCGATTCCATGACGGCCAGTATCATGCGGGACATTTCCGTACTACCGGTTCAAATCCAGAATTGCGATTCAACGAGGACAATTGCCATCGGCAATGCGCCCCTTGCAATAACCACTTGTCTGGCAACCTGACAGCTTATCGCCCGGCACTCATAGCCAAGATAGGGCAAACGCGTTTTGACGAACTCATGGGGCCGCACGAACTACCGAATTGGAAGCGCGAAGATTACATCCTGATCCGGGGTAACTACCGGGCCAAACTGAAAGAACTTAAACAGCAGGAGGTGGCATGATTAATCCCTCAGAGATTGGTAAACCAGGCGAGGTGGCTCGGTTGCATACATTAGAAAGCATCTGGATTCAGGGGAAGCTTCGCATGTGGGGGCGCTGGTCATTCATTGGTGGAGGTAGTGGTGGCAATATGTTTAACCAACTCCTGGCAACAAAGACGTTAACTAAAACAGCTATCAATGAAGCACTTCGCCGCATGAAGAAGTCGGGCATTACTAAGCCGGAACTGGAAGAGTTTTTGAAGGATATTCTGAGCGGGAAAAACAAAAGCAACCTGGCATTCTGTACTGACGAGGAAGCGCTGAAGATTGATGGTGTGATTGGCGCAGTTCTGAAGTCTCAGGGGTATGGCCATTTTGTCGGATATTTAAATGACCGCTATCAGCGCCGCATGAGTAAAAAGGCCATGGCGCGGGATCTACACTACAAACACCCTGAATGGTGTCTGAGAACCTGTGAAACCCGTATTGATGTCTGGTTGAATTTAGCAGAATCGATGCTGTACGCCCCAATGTGTGATGCATTCGACACAAATAGCATCAGATTTAGCTTGCATCATTGCGCGGAAACTGTTTGAATCGTGCTAAGCTCGGGACGTAAAAACGAACTGAGCACACCTTGTCAGCGAAAACGCTATTAGTTGAGCAACAAGAGTGAGAACATAACCCGCTTAGTGCGGGTTTTATTTTTTCAAGTCCAAGTATTACATATCTTTTACAACTTCCACGACTTATCACGGTGCGGTTCCAGGGTAGAATAGGTTCATCTGAACTTTGTACGTCTGAGGCATTGATGCTAACACTTGATGAGATCGGTCAATCTGTTCGAAATAATATTCAATTAGTTATTGATAATTACGGACTTCCGTTAGCTGTTGGCCCTATAAGTGATGATGACTACAAAGTGTTATCTGGTGGTTTTGGGGACTTAGAGTGGGACTACGTGCTTTCCACCCACGGTAACTCGCCCGATCGCTATGAGTTTTGCATAAAATTGCTGAACCAGGGGGTAATGGAAGGTGTTCCTTCGGGTGCTGCGCTATGTATCTTCAGGGTTGAAGAGTATGTATTTAGCATCCATATGATAGAAAGCTTCGTAAAAGATGATGCGGAACACCCATTAAAAGGGCGCATGGTCCTAATCACTTTAATGAGTGCGTATCTCTTTTGTATGGCCGTAGAATGCCCAACGGTACGAATCGTTGAGCCCGTACCTGAGTTACATGGTTTCTATGAGGGTTTTGGATTTCGTTTGCTGCCTTGTGGGTATGTTATGGAAGCGAATACCTCTGATATTGAAGATGTGTTCAATAAATTCGCTCAATTAAGCTAGACGGGATCCCGTTGCAGGTTGTACGATGTGGCACGCTTACCTTAAAGGTAATGCTGAATTGTCAAACACAGACGGCAATCTGAAGTTGATAATACTGATTGGTATACTCAATTGGTAATGGGTAGTGGTAACTACTACTCTTAAGTTGAAGGTTAGAGACAACGTCTATAGTCTCCGAGGTATTTATGAAAGCTCAAAAAGCAACCAAGCCAGAAGTTAAATTCGACACTATGAAAGCATTCGCAGGTATGGGTGCTGCTGTTGAAGTACTGATGAAGGCTGCGCCTAATGCGTTTACCCATGCTACCGTTTCGGGTAAAGAACAGCAGGGTAAGCCGCGTCGTCGTAAGGCAGCATGAACCTAGCTGGTGCTTTTTGTAACCCGCCACTTGGCGGGTTTTTGCATTTATGGGTTTTGAAAAAGTGGACAAGCCATAAAAGGAGTCACGGAAGCTGGCGTGTACACGGCGATATGTAGCAACGTAATAAGCAGGTTAGGTTCAACCTGAAAAATTACACATGCTATTCTTTCATTATCAAAAGCTACAGAGACACAGATGATGGAAGAGGGTTATTACTGGATTCAATTTGAAGGGCAGGTACAGATAGCTCGTTACTTCAGTCAGAACGCTGAAGACTTCGAAACGGGTGAGAGGGTAAGCGGTGGTTGGGAGCTATTCGGCGTACTACGTGACATTATCCACACGAGTGCGGTCGAGGTTTTAAGTCCCCGATTGCAACCACCAACATAATGGGCGCCAGCTCAAACGCTTAAACATTGAAGTCTCGTACTCTCCGGGACTTTTTAATCTCTGCTTATCTGTTAATTATCGAAGCATCGGCACAAACAAACATCCCTTAGATGCTATTCTCAAGTCATTGCTTGCTTAGAGATACAGCTGATGAACGAAGGCTATTACTGGATACAGTATGCAGGGCAAGTCAGAATTGCATACTTTGTAAAAACAGATGTTGAAGATTTGGATACTGGCAAAATGCTACCAGGTTATTGGGTATCCTTGCATGGCGATCGGGACATTGACCATAGTCCGGATATTGAAGTATTAAGTGCGCGACTGGAGCAGCCATCGAGTTAGGCAACCTGGTATCTTGCCAACTGACAGGGTAAGAATAACTAGAGTTTTCAGAAATTCTACGAATTTCAATTTTTCGCATACCCTATTTAATTTACACGCTCACCACGTCTCACTTATTCTCTGCGCCCGTTGCGGCACTCGCCTCAAGGATTAGCACAATCCGCCATTAGCTCGTCAGGAAGAGCAAGCGACCATTTATGTTGTAGGGAGCGGGGTTCGAGACCTCGATGGCGGTCCATATTAAAGCTTTTCAGTCTGCGATGATGGGTTTCCCCGGAGTGACTGGAAAGCGCATTCGCATGAGCGCTGGTGGATTTCACAGAATCGCACTATCGAACCTGTCGGCCGCACCCGCCAGCGCTCAGCCGAATGCAATAAACAACCCGTCTTTACGGGTTTTTTTATGTCAGAAGTTTAATAAATACGCTTCCACTCCGGTATACAAACCTTTCAGCTTGCTGCTTTATCGAACCAGAGTTATCTGTGTGTCACACCAATTATTAAGGGTAAAAGACATGCTAAAACAGCAAGGTATGACATATACCGCCAGAATTCTTTACAGCTGCCTAAGTAACCAAAACTGGAAATCGGTTGAGTATCTGGCAAACCTCATGCGCATAAGTGTGGGACGTTGCCAGTTGATACTGACTCAGTTGGTTATGGCTGGGTTAGCGGTAGAGGATACTGGCGGAGAGAACTTTAAACGCTGCCATTAGATGGCAATTCTTGTTGTGAAAATGGGCGGCTGGTGGGTGTTGTAGCACTCATCCAGCCATTCGCTCATGCTATAAGGTCACAAGCGAACCGAGGCCCACCGCTTTAGCGCTAAAGCACAGTGAGCCTATCAGAGACCCGCTAACTGATCTATGAAAAATACTGTAAATTTAAACAGTGTTGAGTTGTTCAACGCTGATTGCCTTCATGTTCTCGCTTCCCTTCCTGATAATTCCGTCGACCTTATCGTTACCGATCCGCCTTATTTCAGGGTGAAGCCAGACGGCTGGGATAACCAATGGCGGGGGGATGCTGATTATCTTTCGTGGCTCGATACGTGCCTGGCTGAGTTCTGGCGGGTAATGAAACCCAACGGAAGCATCTACCTGTTCAGTGGCCATCGGTTGGCGGCTGATATTGAGTTACTGATGCGTCATCGGTTCAATGTACTGAACCACATCATCTGGGCGAAACCTTCCGGACGGTGGAATGGGTGTAATAAGGAAAGCCTTCGCGCTTACTTCCCGGCAACTGAACGCATTCTGTTTGCAGAGCATTACCCTGGACCATACAAACCGGATAGTTACGCCGAGCAATGCAACCATACCAAACAGCACGTTCTGGCTCCGCTGATTGATTACTTCCGCAATGCACGCGCAGCTCTGGGGGTGACGTCAAAACAGATGGCGGATGCCACGGGTAAGAAGAACATGGTTTCGCACTGGTTCGGTGCCAGCCAGTGGCAATTGCCGAATGAGGCTGATTACCTGAAGCTTCAGGCGCTTTTCAGCCAGATCGCGATAACCAAACATCAGAGCAACGAGCTGGAGAAACCACACCACCAGCTGGTGGAAACCTGGCAGTCGTTAAACCGGAAATATTCTGATCTTCTGGATGAGTTCAAAGCGCTTCGTCGTCCATTCGCTGTTTCTGTTTCGGTTTCGTACACCGATGTATGGACGCACAAACCCGTTCAGTTTTATCCCGGCAAGCATCCTTGTGAAAAACCAGCTGACATGCTGAGGCAGATTATCAACGCCAGCAGCAAACCCGGCGATGTGGTTGCCGACTTCTTTATGGGGTCTGGTTCAACAATCAAAGCAGCGAAAGAACTTGGGCGTCGTGCAATAGGTGTCGAGCTGGATGCTGAAAGGTTTGCTCAAACGAAAGAAGAGATCGAGCGGTAAGCCTGGTTGGTTGATATTCAGCAGAGTAAGTCTGAAACAATCGAAAACAGGTAAAGAGGAAAGGTAAATAAAAAAGCCAGATACCGGGGGGGCGGATATCTGGCTTAAAGGAGAAACCCAATCATTACTAATCTAATACGCTAAAGTCAGCGAGTTAACTGACAAGCTCAGTATATGCAAAGCACGCTAATTATGAGTTGTTATGTTAATTCTAATAAATCGAATTTAACATCCGTTCCAATGGCTGCCTCGTGGCGGCCTTTTATTTCTGGAGGGCCGAGTGTCCGAACCTATTTCCGGCACTGCGGCGGCTCATGTTGCAGTGACTACAGTGACGTTCGCAGGACTATGGGCCAACACTGATGCCGGGGTTATTCTCGGCGCGTTTGCTGGTGCGACGCTGTATGTGCTGACATCGAGAAACCTGCGCTGGTGGGAAAAGCTGTTATTTGGTCTGGCTTCATTCTTATGTGGGCTTATTGGCGCGAAGTATATGACCGCCATTCTTAACGCCACACTGAGCTCCACGCTGGGGAAGTTAGCGCCAGGCACTGAGGCCATTCCCATCCCTGAATCGGTCGGCGCGCTGGTGGCAGCTGCGGTCATGATTACTTTTGTCCTTATGTACAAATCACGGCTGGAGAAGCGAGCAGCTGCTGAGGAGGGGAAATGACAATTGATCTGGCAAATATCTGGCTACAGGCGAATGCTGTTATTGCGATGCTGATTGTCATTGTTATCGCGTCATACCAGCGCCGCAACTCCCGACATAAACCATTTTATTCTTTCATTGCCTGGCTGGCGATGATTGCTCTCATCTCAATACCTATCCGCGTCTGGGTTGGTAATTACGATATAGCGGACCGTTCTGAAGTCATTGTTAACTTCATCCTTCTGCTGGTGATGCTGAACTCGAGAGGGAATATCACAGGGCGGAGATAAAAAGAAATCCCGACGATGCGACTCCGCAACACCGGGATGAATTCAAACACAGCAGTAAATATCTTTTTTATAGACACACCATTCATATGTAATACAGAAAGCAAAAACTCACAATCTAATGCTTTTGCATTATTAACATTATTTTAACTTTGTGATAGCTGGAGCCATTTTGAACCAACAACAAATCCAGATGGCGGCTGATATAAGCGCCGGATTAGCTGCGCGCTGGTTTCAGCCGGTAGCTGCGGCAATGCGTGAATTCGGTATTACTGCACCCGTTGACCAGGCAATGTTTATTGCTCAGGTTGGGCATGAGTCAGGTGGTTTCACTGCGGTGGTAGAAAACCTGAATTACACCCCCGCTGCATTGGTGGCCACGTTCGGCAAACGCATCACGCAACAGCAAGCGGATGCATTGGGAAGAACGAAAGTACACGCAGCTCGCCAGGATGCTATCGCTAACCTCGTTTACTCTAACCGCCTCGGAAATAAATCAGCAGGAGACGGCTGGAAGTATCGCGGTCGTGGTTTGATTCAAATCACAGGTCTGGATAACTACCGCACCTGCGGCACAGCACTTAAGCTCGATCTGGTATCAACACCCGAACAACTGGAACAGGATCTGCAGGCGGCACGCTCGGCTGCGTGGTTCTTTACGGGTAAAGGCTGTTTGCTTCATTCAGGTGACGTCAAAGCGGTCACGCTCATCGTTAACGGCGGAACAAATGGCCTGGCAGACCGACAGGCTCGCTATAACAAGGCGAGGGCGGCGCTGGGAATATGACCGCAATAATTAAAGCGTTCTGGAAGCCACTGACGTTAATCGCGTTGGTGGCTTCTTTACTTTGGGGTGTTCAGCATTATCGCGGAAAATATCAAACCGAAGAAAAGCGCGCAGACGCGGCTCAAACGCTGGCAGATGGTCGGCAGGAGACTATTGACGATATGACCGTCCGGCAGCGGGATGTCGCTGCACTTGATGCGAAATACACCGGAGAACTGGAAAATGCCAAAGCGACGATTGAACAGTTGCAGCTTGATGTTGCTGCTGGCACTAAGCGGTTGCACCTTGCAGCCACCTGCTCAGGTGTGTCTTCAACCACCAGCCCCACCAGCGTGGATGATGCTTCAAGCCCCCGACTTACTGACGCCGCTCAACGGGATTATTTCACCCTCAGAGAGCGAATCGAAACCAGTAGCAAAATGATTGCCGGGATGCAGGATTACATCAGGCTGCAATGTTTCAGGCCAGGTATCCAAAGATAGCGGTGAAATGGATAAAAAATAACCCCGGTACAGGGGAAATCCTGAGTAGCCGGGGTGCATGAAATATTGCTAAATAGTCAATGTGCGCACTATGCATCTGATTTAAAACGCACTCAATTGAATTTAATGCATCGTCAGGAGTGGCGTAATTCATTCAATGGCTATTTATTATTAGATGACGAAAGCCAACGGTCAGAATAACGAGCAAAAAAAATCCCCGAACTGGTCGGGGATAAATGGCATTCTAGTTAGCTCTACTACTTTCTAATTTCACCTGCGGTAAAACCATATTATTTATACGTTCTTGTTGATACAGCCATCATCCTAAAATTTACTCAATGACAGATAAACTGTACTGCTGATTTATGCAGGTGGTTATTTTGCATCCACTGATTGCATAACCAGCGACATAACAATGTCAGTAAGCCAGATGTCTTCAGAAGCTAATGCCTGAACCAACTCCAATAGCCATGCCGCTGTTACCACCTGTTGCGCCAACGCCAACCCCACTGGAGCAGGACGCCAGAACAAAGATGAGGCAAACCAGACTCAATAATTTCATGTAATGCTCCTTCTTTTGTTCTCAACTTATCACAGTGACATCGCTGCACCATACGCGGCTGTCCGAAATGGGGCGCGGGTCCTCCCAGGCGCCTGCGCGCACTGAGGGGATGTATACCCGCAGGCTCCCGCTATTTACGAAAATTTCTGAGAAAGCTGGTTGTTGTTTAGTTGTTTCCCTCCAGCCATTGCGGTGCGCGGCTTTCGCAAAAAAACACACCAACCAGCCCCCTGAAAAGAGCACTTTCATGAGCATTTACCTCAACAAAAAGGACATGGCTGCCAGTCTGCATATTTCAGTGCAAGCCTTTGATAAATGGGGTGTTGAACCATCAGAAAGGCGGGGGCGAGAAGCGTTATACGACGTCCGAAGTGTGCTGAATAACCGGTTGTTGTATCAGGGCGATGCCCAAAAAAAAGAAAGTACCGGGGAAGAACTTGACGAGGACATCAAGTTCGAACGCCACCGTTTACTCAAAGCGCAGGCTGACGAACTGGAAAGAGAAAACGCCCGGAAAGAGGCATTACTGGTCGATACGGCATTTTGCACTTTCGTGTTGATTAAAATCACCGGGGAAGTGGCCAGCATTCTCGACACCATTCCTCTGGCTTATCAGCGGAAATTTCCGGGGCTGGAAAAACGGCACATTGACCACCTGAAAAATGAAATCATCAAGGCGCGTAATATCGCTGCCAAAACCGGAGACCTGGTTCCCTCTCTATTAAATGAATACCTCAACAGCACTGATAAATAACATCGGCGTCGCTGTTAACGATGGGCTGATCGGATTATTCAAACCCGAAGAGCTGACAGCCGTCGAATGGGTAGATGAGCATTACTATCTGCCAAAGGAAAATAACTATCAGGAAGGGCGGTGGGAAACCCTTCCATACCAGAAAGCCATTATTAATACGATGGGGTCGGACGATGTTCAACGCGTAAACCTGATTAAGTCCGCGCGTGTTGGTTATTCAAAAATGCTCTTCGGCGTGCAGGCTTATTTCATCGCCCACAAACAGCGAAGCATTATCACCTGGCTCCCGACAGACGATGATGCAAAAGACTTCATGAAAGTGGATGTGACGCCGACTATCCGCGACGTCCCTCCGTTACTGGCCCTCGCGCCCTGGTATGGCAAAAAGCACAAAGACAACACCATTACCCTGAAAAGTTTCAGTAACGGCAGAAGCCTGCGCTGCCTTGGGGGGAAGTCAGCCAAAAACTACCGCGCCAAATCTGTAGACGTGGTGGCGTTTGATGAGCTGTCATCGTTTGACAATGATATCGAAGGGGAAGGTTCCCCAATATCGCTGGGCGATAAACGTGTTGAAGGCTCTGTCTGGCCAAAAAGTATTCGTGGCTCCACGCCGAAAATCAAAGGTCAGTGCCAGATGGAGAAGGCGGCCAGTGAATCGCCACATATGATGCGTTTTCAAATCCGGTGCCCGCACTGCGAGCAGTATCAGCACCTAAAATTCGGCGAAAAAGACACTCCCTTTGGTTTCAAGTGGGACAGGGGTCAGCCGGAAAGCGTTTATTACCTTTGCGAGCATAACGGCTGCGTTATTCGCCAGCATGAGCTGGATTACACCGGTGCACGTTACGTATGCGATTACACCGGTATCCGGACTGAGGATGGTATTCGTTGGCTGAGTTCAGCCGGTTACGAAATCGCCCCTCCGAAAAATATCGCCTTTCATATCTGGACGGTTTACAGCCCGTTCACCACCTGGATAAAAATTGTGACTGAGTTTGAAGATGCCATTGGCGATACCGCCAAGATGAAGTCTTTTGTGAATACCACCCTCGGTGAGACCTGGACTGCAGAAGTCGGTGAACGCCCTGACGCTGAACTGATTGCGGAACGTAAAGAGACTTACGCCGCAGCGGTTCCTGAGCGCGCGGTGTACCTGACGGCGGGTATTGATTCACAGCTAGATCGTTACGAAATGCGTGTCTGGGGATGGGGGCCGGGCGAAGAGTCCTGGCTGATTGACCGCGTGATCATTATGGGGCGGCATGACAGCGAAGAAACGCTGGTGCGAGTGGATGAAGCCATTCACAAGCGTTATGTCCGCCAGAATGGTACCGAGATAGGGATCGCTCGCATCTGCTGGGACAGTGGCGGTATTGATCCGGATATCGTTTACAAGCGCTCACGAATGCATGGTTTGTTCCGGGTTATCCCGGTCAAAGGAGCATCCACCTACGGCAGACCGGTTGCGGATATGCCGCGAAAGAAAAACAAAAAGGGTGTTTATCTGACCGAAATCGGAACCGACACCGCGAAAGAGCAGATTTATCACCGCTACACCCTGGTACCTGTCAATGGAGAACCCTGTCCAGGCGCTGTCCACTTCCCGGACAATCCTGATGTATTTGACCTGAATGAAGCGCAGCAGTTAACAGCGGAGGAGCTGACTGAAAAAGAGGAAAAAGGGAAGACGCGGCTTCTGTGGGACAACAAAAAAAGGCGCAACGAAGCACTGGACTGTTTTGTGTACTCGCTCGCTGCCTGGCGTATCAGCAAGGCCCGCTTCCAGGTTGATCTCGATGAGCTACTGGCCAGCCAACAGGAGGATGCCGCTCAGCGCCGGGAAAATAACAACCTGAATGAGCTGGCAGAACTGGCCAAACAATTAGGAGGGGGATAATGGCGACAAGAGCCGAACTGGATGAAGCCCGACAGGCACTCCATCAACTTATGGTGGGTAAGCGTGTTGTCAGTATTCAAAAAGACGGGCGCAGGCTGGAATATACCAGCGTCAACGTAATCGACCTGAAAAAATACATCAAAGAGCTTGAAGATGCGCTGGGGCTTTCCGGGCGCAGGCCGCCTGCGAGGTTTTTCCTGTGAGTGCATTATTAGGACCTGACGGTACTACACCACTGCGTGAATATGCCGGTTACCACGGTGGAGGAAGCGGTTTTGGTGGACAACTGGCTGACTGGAATCCCTCGCTGGAAAGTGCTGATGCGGCGTTACTGCCCACGTTTGAACGGGGAAATGCGCGTGCCGAAGATCTTGTGCGTAATAACGGTTATGCCGCCAACGCCATTCAGTTACACCAGGATCACGTTGTTGGCGCATTTTTCCGTCTCAGTTACCGCCCGAACTGGCGCTATCTTGGTTTGAATGAGGCGGATGCGCGCGCGTTTGCTCGCGATGTGGAAGATGCCTGGTGGGAGTATGCCGAGGATGACCATTGCTACATCGATGTTGAGCGGAAACGCACCTTCACCATGATGATCCGCGAGGGGGTGGCCACGCATGCGTTTAATGGAGAGTTGTTTGTGCAATCCTGCTGGGAAAAGCGAAGCGCCCGGCTTTTTCGCACCCAGTTCAAGATGGTCAGCCCCAAGCGCATCAGTAATCCCGGTGGACGCTCCGACAACAAAAACCTGCGCGCAGGTGTGCAGATAAATGATGTTGGTGCTGCGATGGGTTATCACATCAGCAATGATGCCTATCCTTCATGGACGGCTCAAAACTGGACGTTCATTCCCCGTGAATTAGCCAGTGGTCGCCCGTCGATGATCCACATTTTTGAACCACTGGAGGATGGTCAGACGCGGGGGGCAAACCAGTTTTACAGCGTCATGGAGCAGATGAAAATGCTCGATACGCTGCAAAAAACTCAGCTGCAGAGTGCCATCGTGAAGGCGATGTACGCTCTGACCATTGAAAGCGAACTGGACAGTGAAAGCGCGATGGAATTTATGCTGGGCAGCGGTGAGGGGAGCAAAAGCAAATTCACCGATATGCTGAAAGTACTCAATACCTATTACGCCGCCTCGCCGGTCAAAATGAATGGTGTAAAAGCCTCGCATCTGGCACCTGGTGACTCCCTGAATCTGCTGACGGCGCAAAATGCCGATAACGGTTTTTCGACTTTTGAAGGGGCACTGCTGCGCAATATTGCTGCCGGCACTGGAGTGTCATACGAGCAATTGTCCCGCAACTACTCGCAACTGAGTTATTCCACCGCGCGCGCCAGTGCTAATGAGTCCTGGGCGTATTTCATGGGCCGCAGAAAATTTATCGCTGCTCGCATGGCCAGCCAGATGTTCCTGTGTTGGCTGGAGGAAGCGATTATACGTGGGGTGATCCGCCTGCCATCACGTGCGCGTTTTGCTTTTCAGGAGGCGCGTAACTCCTGGTCGAAGTGCGAATGGATAGGCTCCGGTCGTATGGCTATCGACGGCCTGAAAGAAGTCAGTGAGGCCGTCATGTTGATTGAAGCCGGTCTGAGCACCTTTGAAATCGAGTGTGCGAAACGCGGTCTGGATTATGAGGATGTTTTCGCCCAACAGGTACGGGAGATGCAAGCGCGCAAAGATGCAGGCCTGACACCACCTGCCTGGGCGGCCCAGGTATTCAGTCAGAATCTGAATCAATCCAGCAAGGAGGACGCAGATGCAAAAGCTACGTAATTTGCCCCACATTGCCAGTATGGCGTTTAACTCGCCGTTATTAATTGAACCCGCCTACGCGCGGGTTTTCTTTTGCGCGCTGGCCAGTCAGATGGGCATTGGCGGGGTGCGTGATACCGGGGGCGAACTCCTGACCGGAGAACAGATAACTGGTGAGCTGGCGATGTATGGAGATGAACGACCTACAGCCCGGAAAACGTATCAGGTATCAGATCGCATCGCCGTTATCCCGGTCAACGGAACACTGGTCAGCAAGGGAAGCTACCTCAGTAGTCTCTCGGGCATGACCGGCTATAACACCATTATCACCACGATGCGCCAGGCCATCAGCGATCCGGATGTAGACGGTATTCTGCTGGATATGGACACGCCAGGCGGCATGGTGGCAGGTGCGTTTGACTGTGCGGATAACATTGCCCGTTTGCGGGAAATCAAACCCATTTGGGCGCTGGCTAATGACATGAACTGCAGTGCCGGTCAGCTCATCGCCAGTGCGGCAAGTCGTCGTCTGGTCACGCAGACTGCCCGTACCGGCTCGATTGGTGTGCTGATGGCACATTACAACTATGCCGGTCAGCTTGAGCAGAAGGGGGTAGAGGTCACGCTGCTGCACAGCGGGGCGCACAAGGTGGACGGCAACCCCACAGAAAAGCTTCCCGATGATGTGCGTGATCGCATTCAGGCTCAAATTGATGCCACCCGACTGATGTTCGCTGAAAGCGTGGCAAAACACGGGTCCATGAGTATTGAACAAGTCCTGGCGACGGAGGCGGCGGTGTATTCCGGCGCTGAAGCGCTCGATGTCGGCCTGGCTGATGAGCTGGTCCTTAACACAGATGCTGTCGCGGTGATGCGTGACGCCATCGGCAGTAAACCAATAACACGTAACAACGGAGGCTCGATGTCGAATTCCACAACTTCCCCTTTGGTGACCAATCTTCAGGGTGATGAAGTCCTCACCACGTCCCAGCCGGAAGCCGGTGCGGTGATTACCGGTGAACAATTACAGTCCGCCGTGCTGGCTGAGAATCAACGCATTATGGGCATTCTGAATTGCGAGGAGGCAACAGGGCGCGAGTTGCAGGCGCAGGCACTGGCTGCCACACCGGGCATGAGCGTGGAGGATGCTCAGCGCATCATGGCGTCATCCGCCCAGAGTGCGCAGAGCCGTTCCGATACCGCGCTGGATGCGTTGATGGAAAATGCACCTGACGCCGTACAGGGTGGGATGGGTGGTGAAAATGCAAATGCTGATAACGATTTGCTTGATATTCCGGTTTAAGGAGCCGTCATGCTTTTAGAAGAATTTAAACACGACCAGCCGGGGGCTAACAGTGACCCGCGCTATACCGCTGTGCTGGCAAGCGGCCTGACTGAAGTGACCGCAAAACTGACGCCGCTTATGCTGGATACAGCACTGATTGACCCTGGTACCGGTGCTGCAGTGGCATGGGATGGCAAAAAAGCTGGTACTGCGGTGGCACTGCTGGCGATGGATGTGGACGGGACGGAAAGTCGTATTACCGTCTGGAAAAGTGGCACCTGGCGTATTGAGGATATTCAGTGGCCGGAAGGTGTCACCGATATTCAGAAATATAACGCTTTCGCCGGTTCGGCACTGAGTGTTCAGTAATCCCACAGGGCCGCGATTGCGGCCCTTTTTACAGGATAAGTTATGAGTATTTATACAACCAGCAAGCTCCTTGCCGTGACGCGCAAAAACTTCAAATTTCAGCAGGTCTTTTTGTCTCTGTTTTTCCGTGAAACGTATGAGTTTGCGACGCAGAAAGTCGATCTGGCAGAAATTCCGGGCGATGTGAATATGGCGCTGTACGTTTCACCGATGGTGAGTGGCAAGGTTGAGCGCACGCGTGGGGGGCTGATGAAACAATTTGAGCCGGGATATGTAAAACCCAAGCATGAACTGAATCCTGGGATGACTCCGCGCCGTTTGCCTGATGAAGATCCGACTGCGCTGAATGATCCGTCATATCGCCGTAAACGCCTTATCTTGCAAAACCTGAAAGACGAAGAGCTCGCCATTCAGCAGGTTGAAGAAAAACAGTGCATTGATGCGGTGCTGCACGGCAAATACACCATGACAGGCGAACAGTTTTCACCGGTTGAGGTGGATATGCAGCGCAGTCCGAATAACAACATTATTCAGGTGGGGCCGGCGGCGTGGAGTGCGCAGAATAAAGACACTTTTGATCCGACCAATGACATTGAATCCTATGCACTGAATGCATCCGGTGTTATCGACCTTATTGTGTTCGATCAGCAGGGCTGGGCGTTGTTCCGTTCGTTCAAAAAAGTGCAGGACAAGCTGGATACTCGCCGTGGCTCTAATTCCGAACTGGAAACTGCCTGCAAGGACCTGGGCAAAATTGTTTCCTACAAAGGCAGCTTTGGTGACGTGGCTATCGTTGTGTACAACGGCCAGCTAATTGTTGACGGTGTAAAAGAAAAAGCGCTGCCGGACAACACCATGATCCTCGGTAACACCCTTGCTCGTGGTATCCGTACCTATGGCGCAATCCGTGATGCGGTTGCACAGAAGGAGGGCATTGACCGTGGCAGCCGCTATCCGCGCAACTGGCTGGAAGTGGGTGACCCGGCAGTGGAATTCACCATGACGCAATCGGCTCCACTGATGTTGCTTCCCGACCCGGATGAGTTCGTTTCCGTGCAGTTGGGTTAATCCCTTCGGGACGTCGCTCCCGTTTTCCTGAATTCCTGTCTCCATACACGCCCGGGGCGAAGGCTCCGGGGTGAACGTTTGAGGTTTATATGTCTGAGAAAGATACCTTACTGAAGAAACTGGGTGTGCTGGCAAAAACGCTGAACCGTGAGCCCCCAGTGGACGGTACTGTCGCCGAACTGAAAGTCCTGCTCACTGAGTGGCAGGCCGAAGCTGATGCCCTGGAAGATGATGGCAGTGGTGACGAAACTACACTGGATATGCAAGGTGGTGGTGCAAATTCAGACGGTCCCGCAGGCTCGAACACTGACGATAACGTGCCTACGGCGGCTAAAGTCAGCGCAGGTCAACTGGTGCGTTTTACCGCGCTGGCCACCCTGCATATCAATGCGGTGAATGATGCAAATGAAGTGCTGCCGGTCGTGGTAGCTGGTGGCTGTGCGCGCATTCCTGACGCATTGTTTTCACAGCTGCAACGCCGAAATCTGGTGAAAAAGGTCTGAGTGTGGACGGATTCGACAGCCTGTTTGATACCGCTATGCGCGATGCGGATGCGCACATCATGGACCGGATGTCGTCTCCGTTTATTCTTCAGTTGCGTGGCGGCGGCGAAATGGCCATTCACGCTATTTACGATACGGAGCTGGCATTTGCCAGTGGTAAGCCTGACAGCCAGGCACCGCGCCCGGTTAATGCTTCCTGCGAACATGGTGTGTTGACGGTTCTGAACCAGCGCCTTGATCGGGAAATTATCGCTGGCGCCAACGTGCAGACACCCCAGGGGAAAAAAGTGGTTGGCGCGGTGTTTTATCAGGATCGCACTACGACCATCATCATTTTAACCGTTCCCGGTGGCGCTAAGCTGCCGGAGGGCGCTGGTGTGAGGTTTACCCGACCATGAGCGACCTGTACATGCAACTGGATGAAGCGCAGCTTAACCACATCGTCGGGTTGTTTGCTGATTTATCGCCCCGCATTATCCGGCTGGCTTTTCATCGCGCCCAACGGCGAACGGAAGGCTCGGTTCGCCAGCAGGCGGTGCGAATGATGCAGCAGCGCCTGCAACTGGCCTCTGGCGCGCAAAAACGCCTCAGAAAGCGCGTCCAGGCGCATCTGAAACCCTCTGCTGCGGATGCATCCGAAATGAAATACTGGTTTGGTCTCAATGACCTCGATCCTGCGTTATTTCGTGGGGGCATCCGGCGTGTAAAAGGGGGGCTCATGATACGCGGCGCCTATTACGAGCGCGCTTTTGTCGCCGTGCTTCACGGTAAAAAGAAGGTAATGCAGCGCGTGGGTAAAGCAGCGTATCCGGTGGTCAGTCTCACTGTTCCCATTTCCGATGAAATGACTACAGCCCTAGAGGATGAACTGTTTGAGCGTATTCCGGATATTTTCCTGCGCCACTTTGAAACCGATCTGCGGGGCAGGGTGACATCGGATGCCTGGAAAACCGGGTGGTCTGAGAAAAACCTCGCCGCAGCCGAAAAAAACATTCAGGTATGGTAATTCATGCGCATCACCATCGAATCCCCTGGTCAGTATTACGAGCAGGTTGTCACTGAGCTGCGCCGCCGCATCACGGCGAGTGTGGCCATCGTCGAATACGACGAGATCTGGAACACCGAAATCACTGGCCCCTCGATAGTCATTCAGTTTGAGGATGCCCATCCCGGCACCCGACAGGCGACAGGTCGTTACACGCATCGCCAGATTATCACCGCCCATTGCCTCATTCCGGTCTCTGTTCCGAAAGCCACGCTGACGGCAACAGATCTTGCCTGCGAGGTGGAGCGCATCATTGATTTAAACCGCTTTGGGATTGACCCGAAATGTGTCGGTGCACCGGATATTCAGGTGAGTGGCGATACCAGTTACCTGTTTGGTTTTGACGGGGTGGTTGCCCGTGGCGTGCAGTGGATACAGCCGCTTTATCTCGGTCAGGATTACTTTGCCGATGAAGAAACGCGCGGCAGTGTCTGGCTGGCGATGAATCCCAAAGATCCGGATGACAAAAACGCATACAGCAAAATATTCCCGGGGGATGCAACAGGATGAATGGTCTGCTCAAACGAATGCTTGCACCCGTCCATGAAGCGTTGGCGGGATTGCAGGAGGCGGCAGAGGATAACCGCCGCCAGGGCAATAATCTGATTTGCAAAGGGGTTGTGAAATCCGCTCCAGGTGGTACCCGTGTGGTGGTCCGGATTGGTGAAAATACGACGCCACCGATCCAGTTTCTGGTGCCTGCTGCGGGGGTGACATCGCATTACCGCTGCCCGTCGCCGGGTGAAATTGCCATCGTGCTGAATTTCGGTACCGGCGATAACTTTGACAGCTGTGTGGCTCTCTGTGGCCTGTGCTCCGACAGCTTTCCGTTTCCGACTGATAATCCTGATGAAGTGATGACTGCATACGGGGAGAAAGCGTACACGAAAGTCGATATCCCCAGCGGGAAACTCACCATTCATGCGGCTGGGGGAGTGGAGTTTGTGGGCACGCCAGAGGTGAAAAACACCGAGGGCGAAATCGCGGACAAGGTTCGGGCGATGTCACTCGACCGCGTCATCTATGATACGCACGATCACCCAGGTGACAGCGGCGGTAAGACGGGTGCAACTAACCAGAAACAGGGAGGCTGAATGATAGGCATGGACCGACAGACGGGGCGCGCCATTGAAGATATCACCCAGCTCGTCTCCCGGCTGGGGCAGGTCATGACCACCCCAAAAGGGGCGCGTAACCGCCATCGCGATTTTGGTTCTGACGTACTGAAATACCTCAGTGCCAACCTCACCCCCACAACCGCACTCCTGATGAAATCCGCCGCCAGTACCGCACTTCTTGAACCGGTTAACGGTGTGCTCGACTTTAGCTGCAGCAAAATCAACATCCACCCGAAAGAGGGCGGTTGCGCGATGGAGTTTGTGGGCCTGTTCAACGGTAAAACCGCAACCGTGAGTGTAACCCTTAATGTTTAACCCCTTAACCGACCGACTCCCTGTCCCCGATGCCCTGAAAGTGACCGGCGCGACAGCCCGGCTGCCGGAACTGAAACAGGCGCTGATTGCCGAGGTAACACGCCTGCGTCCGGCGGATGCCGCCGCGATCACCGCGACGCTTGAGAATAACGCGGAAATGCTGACGGTGCTGCTGCAGGCGATGTCGCAGGTGGTCACCACCCGCGAACGCAGCGCCAACTGGCAAATGCTGCAGATGCTCCTGTTGTGGGCTCAGGGCAGTAATCTGGATGCGCGTGCAGCCGATTTTGGTATCAAACGGCAGGTGATAGCCCGGGGCGATCCCGATGCTATTCCGCCAATACCTGACGAAATGGAAAGTGATGATGATCTGCGTTTTCGCTCTCTGCTGGCTGCCTACGGGTTTGCGACGACGGGGAGCCGGACGGCCTATAAATTTCACGCCATGACCCTGGGTGAAAAACCGCATGTCACCATTGACTCTCCGGAGGCCGGAACGGTCACGGTGACCTACCGCTTCCCGGATAATTCCGCTACGGCAAAAATCCGCGATGCCAGCCCGCGTGTCGAAGAGCCGGGGACCGGCAAGGTTGGTGTGTGGCTGCTTTCCCGCGAAACAGAAAACGGTGTGCCAAGTGATGCGTTGCTTGCGCAGGCGCAGGCATATCTGCGGCGTGAAGATGTGGCACTGGAAACCGACATTATCACCACGTATGCCGGACAACCCCTGGAGTACACAGTGCGTGCCGTCCTGCACGGTAAAAATACCCCGGATGGGCTGATCAATGTGGAGGCTATCCGGCAGGAATTGGACACCTACACCCGAAACGCCATGCGCCTGGAAGGGCGTATTGACCTCTCGATGCTGTATTACCTGATGCAAAAACCGCAGTCAGTGACCAGCGTTGAACTTCACGAACCGGCAGAGACCATCACCACCGACCATACCCAGGCTCCTTACTGCACTGGCATTGCGCTGGAGGTGGTCTATGACCTCTGATGTCAGTATTCAGCCCGATAACCGCTCCGGGCTACAGCATGCACTTGAAAACCTGCTCGATGAGTGCCTGGCCACGATTGAATCGCAAGCACCATATCGAACGCTGCTGTTTCCACGGAATACACCGGCGCAGTATTTGCCGGCGCTGGCCATTGAACGCGGGGTGCTGGACTGGGCTGCCGATGATGCTGAGCAGAGCGTCAGGGGGACGGTGGCAAACGGCCTGATTATTCAGTCGCACGCCTGTACCCGGCAGGGGATTGCTGATGCGCTGGCCGCACTCGGTTTCAATGTCACGGTGGAGCGCAGCGGGCCGTATGCGCTGAGTGTCATTGCTCACCTGATGGAGCAGCCACTGGATGAAGCAACCACTCGGCGCGTGCTGGCGCGCATCAATGCTTACAAAGCGGAGCGTGATATTGCTTCGCTGCAGCTGGTTCGCGAAGTGATCACCCGGGCATATATCGGTGTGGCCATCACTACCGGCACTGAAATAAGTATTGGCCCCAAAAAACCAGATGATATTTCGCTGACGGCCAGTGGCTTTAGTGCCTGCGCCATCTACGCAGTAACTGATATCACCATTCCATTCAGGGAGACAGCATGAGTGAGTTTTACGGCATTCTGACCACGGTCGGTGCAGCGGTGTGTGCACAGTCCATCGAAACCGGGCTGGAGGCAAAAATAACGACCTTTGTCATTGGCGACGGTCATGGCGACGTCCCCAGACCTGACGCCACGCAGACTGAACTGGTCAACACCGTTTTTACCGGGCAACTGAATAGTCTGTCACAGGATAAAACCAACCCGTCCATCCTGATAGCTGAAGCCGTGCTGCCCGCCGCCATTGGTCCGTTCTGGATACGTGAGATGGGGATCAAAACGGCGGACGGCACCCTGGTTGCGGTCTGTTCGATGCCCCCACAATACAAAGTGGCAACGGAGGAGGGGGCATCCGGGACGATGGTCATCCGGATGAATGTCATTTTCACCGAAGGGGCGAAGGTCACGCTGATTGTGGATGATTCCACAGTGCTGGCGACACGCAACTATGTTGACCAGAAGGTCTCGGAGGAAATGGCGGCGCATCTTGAAGACGACGACCCGCATTCTCAGTACCTTAAAGAAGAGGAGGCGGATGAAAAATATCTCCAGATCGCTCAAAACCTTGCTGAGATAAAGGCCGCCGGCGAGCAGGCGATTGCACAAGCCAAAGAAAACCTGCTTATCCCGCAGGATATTACGCAAGCCATTGCGGAACATGAAGGCGAGGCTGATCCGCATACGCAATATCTGACAAATGATGATATGCAGGTTTATATCCCGGTTGGCTTCCCGTTGCCGTGGCCCGGCGCTACGCCGCCTGCCGGATGGCTGAAATGTAACGGGGCCGCGTTCAGCACCGCACTCTATCCAAAGCTTGCGCAGGCCTATCCTTCAGGGACATTGCCCGATCTACGAGGCGAATTTATCCGTGGCTGGGATGATATGCGTCGGGTGGATAGGGGGCGTGCTCTGCTTTCAGCACAGAAAGGTACGCTGCTGGCCTTTGATGGGTATTCAACGGGTTACCCCAGAAGTCTGCCCTTCCCGAAACTCACCAATGACACTGATCCTTTTAACGGGGACGATTTTGAAGGGGCAGCCCCTGATGTCCATACGACAGAAATTATAGCCGAGAGGAATGGCGTGGGGACTGTAACAGGTGGTTACAACGCGGTGATCACCCGTCCCCGAAACGTGGCATTTAACTACATCGTGAGGGCAGCATGATGACCAACGCGATACTGAATAAAAAACAGATTTGCACCACGGCAGGGATGGTGACGGTCTATAACTTTGACGGTTTAACCGGTGAATATTCGCACCCTTCCGTGGAGGTGCTGCCCGTCGGCGTGGGTATTCCGGCACATGGCTGTACTGAAAAGCCTCCGGCAGAGAAGACGGGCTGGGCTGTGATACGCAATGCTGAGAATACGGCATGGCTCAGTGTTCCTGATCATCGAGGCGAAACCGTGTATTGCACACATACCGGTGACTCCGTACCCGTAACGACGCCAGGTGAGTATCCGGATAACACCACGCGGCTGGTCCCCGCCACTGATTTTGATACATGGTCCGGCACTGAATGGGTGACCGATACGGATGCGCAGTCTGCCGCCGCCGTTCAGCATGCCCGGATGAAAAGGGATGAGCTGATCCTCGAGGCTGAAACAAGGAGCAGCGACTGGAAAGTCGATCTGATGCTGGGAATGCTCAGCGATGAGGACCAGTCCCGGCTGATTGCCTGGCGGGGCTACATCAAACAGCTGCAGTCGCTGGATACGTCAGCCCCTGAGCATATTACCTGGCCGGAACTGCCAACCTGTTAACACCTCACCCATTCATTACAGCGACTACGGTCGCTTTTTTTACGTCCGGAGAATCTATGGCGAGCAAAAAATTTATCGTGGTGCGCGGGATTGAACATCCCGGCAGCGGTCACTGGCTTGACGCCGGTACCGCCATTGAACTGACTGAGCGACAGGCCAAAATCCTGCAGCTGAACGGCCACATTAAACCGGCTGATGAGGCGGACACTGCTCAGGCCTCCCACACTAAAAAACGTAAATAAAGGAGCGGTAATGCCAGAAATTACGAGCTTTGTGCATAATGGTGCGTCCGTTGAAAGCAAGAAAGCCCCACAGCCAATGGGACCTGCAGGCGCCACGGTTTTTGGCCTGGTGGGAACCGCCCCGAACCTTGATCCGCTGATCCCGCGTAATAAACCGTACCGTATTACGAATCCGGCCCAGCTTACCGCACTCGATCCGAGCGGTGCAGAGGCGGGTACGCTGTACCCGGCGATTGCGGTTATCCAGCAACTGGCGTCCGTGGCTTGTTATGTGGTGGTGGTTGAAGAAGGGGACGATGAGCCCGCGCCAGCGGATTACACCGGTACCGTGGTTTCCGCGACGGATGAGCCTGTCACCGGCAATGTGGTAGTGGTGCTCAAAGACACTACGCTGACCACCGATGTGACGGATCCGACCGGCTGGAGCGTTACGGTGGGCGGGAAAACCGCCGATGTGGTGAGCTATACCATCAGCGACACTGACACGCTGGTCCTCTCTGGCTCGGCGGGACTGAGTGCAGCTGATGTTGTGCCTGAAACGCTCATCACCATCAGCGGAAAATCGCAGGTCAGCAACACCACGGTGGCCAACATCATTGGTGGTGTGGATGCGGCCACCGGGCGTATCACCGGCATGCAGGCGCTGAAAAACACCCAGGAATCCCTGACGCATATCAGCGCGCCGGGCTTCTGTCAGAAACCGGTCAGTGATGCGCTGGCGGCTCTCGGGGCGAAAATTTATGCCATTCCGGTGGGGGATGGTCCCTCCACCAATGACCAGGATGCGATTGATTTGTCTGAATCGATGGCAGTCACCGGCACCGGCTACGACCAGTTCTATCTGGTCGACCCGATGGTGAAAGTCTGGAGCCAGGCAGAGGCGGATTATGTGTATGGATCCCCGTCAGCGCAGGCGCTGGCCTGTTTTGCCCGTGTGAAGCCGTGGGAATCACCGGGTAAAGGTCGCATGGGGGTCAATGTTGAAGCGTTGCAGCGTCATATTGACTACAACCTGCTGGATAAAACCACCAGTGGGGACCTGCTCAACCGCTACGGGGTGAGCTATTTTGCGCGTACGTCACGCGGCGGGTATTCACTGATTGGTAACCGCACCGTCTCCGGGCGTTTTGTGTCACAGGTGGGGCTTGAGCACACCATCATTCGTAAGCTGCTGGCCACCACTGAGGAGGGGATGGCGGAGAACCTGACCCGAACTTTTATGGATCAGCGCATCAGCCTGATTAATGACTTCTTATCCGGACTGCAAATGGAAGAGGCGTTAATTGGGGCGCGGGTCTATCTGCACCCGACACTGAACACCACGGACAACTACCGCAACGGTGAATGGCATATCGCCATTAACTATGCCGGTTACAGCCCGAACGAACACGTCGTGTATCACCTGAACGAAGACACCGGCATCGTTGAATCATTCCTGGAGAGCGTACTGTAATGGCTGGAGTATTAACCCGCATGGCCCAGCGCGTCACCATTCAGGGCGTTCCCCTGTATCTGACGCTGGAAGATGTTGCCGATCCGGCACCGAAAAAAGTGATGGAAAAAACGCGCGGTGGCTCGTTTGTGGAGCGCGAAGTGGCGACTGGCATTGAAGCGATGACCGGCAGCATCACCGTCAAAGGCGCACGCTCTGAAATCCTGGTGATGTACGGCCTGCAAGCCGGTTCAAGCTGCGCGGTCACCATCGAAGAGGCTTACCGGGATGAGGACGGGGAAGAATTTAAGGTGAAGGCCGAATGGATTGGCGAAATTAATAACATCGAGGACAGCAACACCAAAATGAGTGAGCTGTCCCAGACGGTGCTGAGCTTGTCCTGTAAGCGCAAGAAAAAGACCATCAACGGCAAAATCTGCTGGGAAGTCGCCAGCGACGGCAGCGTGGTCAATCTTGGTCAGGAAGACTTCCTCGCCCCGTTCCGCGCAATGATTGGTATGAACTAACCGTCACATTCACAACACCTGACCCCGCCATTGTGCGGGGTTTTTTATTTATCCGGAGTCGCTATGTCCTTTATCCGAACAATCCCGTTGGTCTTTCCGATCACCACCGCCAATGGTGTGTTAAGCACGCTCACCGTCAGCACCCTGACGGCTAAGCAGGTGCGTGAAATCGGTAAAAAATTTGATGCCGACAATGATCCCTCTGGCTTCCATGCCCTCGACCAGGAGTTTGAGCTGGCGGTCGCGATGACCGGTCAGACGGATGACATCATCGCTCAGTTGAAAAAACCGGACTACAACAGCCTGGTCGTACAGGTAGATCGCCTGACCAATTACACCACTGCCGACCTGTTGGAAGAAGAGGCGGCCGCGAAGCGTGAGGCCGGGGAAAAAGCAGACACTATCACCTTTTTACCGGACAGCCCGACGCTGCTGGTTGCCATCCATGATCCGGTCAACGGTGAGATGACGGAGTATCGACTGCAGCCGCCGACCGTAGGACTGACCCGCCAGCTACGGATTGAAAAAGACGCACACAGGCGCGGGATGATGGTGGCCAGTAGCTGTACCGGTCTGCACCAGGATGTTATCGATCAGTTTCATATGCCGGACTTTAACCACCTGATGGAGCGGGTGCGCGATTTTTTGACGCAACAGGGGGACTTCTTTCAGACGGAGACGTTGACCGACTGACCGATATCCTCCCGCTGGTTTATCACGCCAGCGAAAGTGAAATTCTTTCCTGGTCAGCCCCCCGCGCACTGAAGCGTTACGAGCTGGCCATGATGAAATTAGGGGTGAAACGTGGCGGATAAAAAAGTCTCGGTCCTGCTCAGTGCAAAGGATGCGATGAGTCCGGCCTTTACGTCAGCGGATAAGTCGCTGAACACCATGCGTAAAAGTGCTGCGGAGGTGGGGGCGGCACTCGGAAACCTGAAAAAGCAGCAGGGTGATGCACAGGCACATCTGAAAACCCAGCAGGCACTGAAAGAAACAAACCGGCAGCTGAGCGAAAACAAAAAGCGTGTTGATGCCGCTGGTCAGGCTTTGCGTGAGGCGCAGGCGGAACAGCGTCGTTATCAGAAAGGGATAGCCGGTGCGGAAGAAACACTGCGCAATCTGGATGTGGAGCTGGCCCGTAACGGGAAGCTGACCCGCGAGCAGCGTGTGGAACATACCCGCGCCACGCAATCTCTGGAACAACTTCGTCCGGCCTACAAAAAGGCGTCAGCGGAGGTTGCCGGCAAGCGCCGTGAAGACAACGCCGCAACCCGTGAAATGCACTCTCTGACCGCGGCGGCAGACAAAGAAAAAGTCCGGCTACAGTCGCTGGGAAGTGCGCTGAAAAAGACCGGGGTGGACACCCGCAATCTGGCCAAAGAGCAAACCCGACTGACCGCCGATGCTGGCAAGGCCAGTGCAGCACTGCAAAAGCAGGAACGGCGCATTCAGACGATGAACAGCGCACGGGCAAAAATGGAGGATAACCGCGCCACCCGTGCCAGCCTGAAAGGGCAGGTACTGGGGACCGCCGTTGCTGCCGCCCCTCTGGTGGCGATGGGGAAAAAAGCTATGGACTACGAGTATGCGTGGTCTGACGTGCAAAAAGTGGTGAATTTCCGTGATGCGGATGAGGATCGCAACTTCCAGCTGCAGGTCCGCAACCAGGCGAAAAATCTGGGGATCTCCCAGCAGGGCATGACAGAAATTGTCGCCGCTGGTGGACAGGCCGGTGTGGCGAATGGTGCTGACGGCAAGGTGGACTCAAAGCAACTGCTGAAGTTTTCCGTTGATGCCGCAAAACTGGCGGTGGCGTTTGATACCGATGCTGCCACTGCCGGTGACACCATGGCAAAGCTGCGCACCTCCATGAAGCTTGATCAGAACCAGGTGATGAAACTGGCTGACTATATCAACCAGACCTCGAATGAAATGGCAGCAAAACCGATGGAAGTAGCCGCCATCATGCGTCGCATGGGCGCGAATACGAAGCTATCCGGGTTCAGTAATAATCAGTCCGCCGCACTGGCCGCCACACTGGTCGCTTCGGGTGAAACAGAAGAAACCGGTGCGACGGCCATGAAGAATATTTCAGGTCGTCTGACCGCTGGCTTTGCCACAACAAAATCGGGCCGTAACGGATTATCAATGCTCGGTTTTGAGCCAAATCAGCTGGCCAGAGATATGCAGAAAAACGCCCCGGCCACGCTAATTAAAGTGCTGGAGGCGGTGAAGAAACAGTCACCGGAAAAGCAAAAAGCCATTATCAGCCAGATCTTTGGTGAGGAAGTATCCGGTGCGGTGGCAAAACTTGCCGGAAATGTTGACCTGCTCAAAAAGGCCATGACCAGTGCCGGTAACGAGGCGGCCTATGCAGGCTCAATGGAGCAGGAGTATCAGAAAAAAACCGCTACCCGCAAAGCCCGAATGGACCGGATGCAGTCGGGGCTGGAAAGCCTGAGTATCTCCCTTGGGACGTTGCTTTTGCCGGTTATCGATGAACTTGAGCCGCCGGTGAGCGCACTGGCTGACGGACTGAGCAACCTGCTGGAAACTTCAGAAACGGCGAAATCGACCTTTGGCTGGGCGTTGAAAATCGGTGCGGGCCTGGTGGCCCTGAAAGGCGTGCATATCGTGGCCAAAGGTCTGATATCGATGTTCAGCGACCTGAAGCAACTGGGCCGCATGGGCAAGGCAAAGCTGGGCGGTGCCACAGACCACACCACGATTTCCGCCAATCGTGCCGCAGCGGCACTCGAGCGCATGAATCGCCAGATGGACCGCATGGGTGGCGGTGGAAAGGCCGCTGGCAGTGGAGATCCATCAGGGGGCAGGAAGGGGAAGATAGGCAAAAAAGGAAAAGGCGGCTCCCGCAGACCTCATTCTGCCGGGGAGGTGCATACCGACTCCGGACGCGATACGCGCAGACCGGTACGTTCGCGCGGGAGAGGACTTGCCGGTGCGGTGATGTCTTATGCGGTTCCGTTTGCGGCGACCTACGGGCTGGATTATCTGCAGGGAAAATTCAGCGATGATGACACGTCTGAACCGTCATCGCCGGGGGATGCCAGCGGAACGGGAAAAGAGGTGACAAACGCTCCTGCGGCGAGGGTACAACCCGCCATGGCAGGGATGTTGCCTGCGCTCAGTGATGATGTGAATTATCTGCAGACCGGCGCGCAACTGGCCTCGCCGTTTATCAAAGGTACAGGTCGGATGTTTACACCGCTCGCCCTTGCTGGTGGCGCCATCAACACGGCTTCTGTGGTGATGAACGGCGGCAGTGCGGCAGAGGTGGGTGGCGCGGTCGGGAGCACGGGCGGTGCGCTGGCAGGGGCCGCAGTGGGGGCCGCGATTGGCACGGCAATCCTGCCGGGTATCGGCACGGCGGTGGGTGGGGCAATTGGGGGGCTGGCAGGCAGCGAACTGGGTCAGAAGATGGGCGAGGTGGTCGGTCCTTACATCAAGGAGGGGTGGGAAGGCATCAAGGGCTGGTTCAGCAGTGATGACAGCACGTCGCCGGCCAGCGATAAGGTGGCGAAAGTACAACCGAAGGACCTGGCAAAAGTCAGCGACCAGACCCTCACACCCGCGATTGATGCCGCCGTGGAGCTGGCAAAGAAAAGCCAGCCACTCCCTCCACCTGTTTACCACATTAAGGTCGAAAACAGCCCGCATTTTGATGTTAAAGCTTCCGGTGATCCGGCGCAGGACAATGCGCTGGCGCAGAAAATCAAAGCCATTCTGGAGCAGACACAGACCAAAGCCCTGCACGAAGCCCTGGCACAGATTGGCCCGGATGCACGACTGAATGCCTCTCTGAGTGGGCAAAGGAGCGATTAATGCTGGAAATGCTGACTGACCAGTACGTCAGCCATGAGACTGAAATGTCGCCCACGCAATTTGTGCTGGGCGATTTTGTTTTCAGTCTGCCGGAAAACACTCCGGCGACGTCCCTGTCACGCAAGTATGACGGCGGGTGGGTGGTGATCGACCTGCTCAATGAGCTGCCCTGCCAGCAACAGACCGGACGCGCGCTCGATGAGCGAGTGATCAAATGCGAGTGGTTCCGGGAGGCGGGGCAGGACAACATTGAAAAACTGGTGAAACTGCGTGACGGCAAAAAGCCTCTGGCGCTGGTCCGGGGGGACGGCACGTTGCTCGGCCAGTGGACGCTGACCGGGTTCGATGTCGACGAAAGCTGGCTCTACCATGAAGCCAAATCCATGAAGCAGGGAGTGACCATCAACCTGCGCGAGTTCGCCAATAAGCCGCTTGAACAAAAGAAGCAGGGAGGGAGTGCTGAATGAAGGTCAGAAGCCGCGACCGTGACACCCTGGGGGAGATTGCCTGGATAAAGCTGGGACGCGATGACGATGAAACGGAGCAGCTGATTTACGATCTTAATCCACACCTGCACCAGTACGGGCGGGTGTTGCCGCTCGGCGTAGTTATCGAGCTGCCGGAGCTGACAAAAACCACGCATACTGAAGCGGATGAACAGGTGACCGTATGGAGTTAGGATTTACGCCGGTACATTACTGCGAAGGACCGGGCGCAGACATTATTAACGGACGCATGACGGCATTTGAGCGCATCGATGCCAGCAGCGGGAAGGAAACGGACCGGCTGATACTGACCGTGGATGTGACGGGACTGAAGGGTATCCCGCAGGAGGGCGGCGTGCTGACCTGGTTTGAGGGGTATGAAGAAAGCGGTGTGGTGAACATCGGCAGATTCAAGATCACGACGATTACCCCGCAGCTGTTTCCCCGCATCATTACCATCACCGCAACGGCAGCACCGTTTGAAAAGGAAGATAAAACCGGCTTCCGGCAGCGACGCTCAGCCTCGTGGGACAACACCACGCTGGGCGAAATCTTCCAGACTATCGCCCAACGCCATAACCTGTCACCACGGATGGACGCCCGCCTCAGTAGCTTTACCTATCCGCACACCGATCAGATAAACGAGACGGACTCTGCCTTTCTCAACCGGCTGGCAGAAGCGCATGATGCAGTGGCCAAACCGGTCAATGGTGCTTACATCCTGGCGTTACGCGGTGAGGCTAAATCCATTACCGGGAAAACCCTGCCGGTGGTGAAACTGACCTGCCCGCCAGAAAATCATCCCGGTAATCAGCACTTCATCCAGTGCGCCATTGATACGCCGGGCAAGAAAAGCGTCAACGGCGTGCGGGTGAACTACACCGACGAGGCAACGGGGGAAACGCACAGCCTGACCAGTGGTGAGGCGCCCTTCCGCACAATGCCGGGAACGTATATTAATAAGGCCCATGCCGAAGCGGTGCTGAAAGGAGGCCATCGGAGAGCGAAACGTGATGCGTCAAAAATTCAGCTGGATACGCCTGGCAATCCGTATGTGGCAGCGGAGGGGGTAATTGAGCTGGACAACACGTTTCCGGACGGCATGAGGGGAAGGATAAGCATCGACCGTGTGGAAGTGCGCTGCAGCAGGGGGGAGGGATACCGGATGAGCATTACTGCAAGTAATCCTATGAACAGTAATAAAAAGCAGCCATAGTTGGCTGCTATTAAGAATAGCCCCATAATAATTTTATGCTCACTGGCTGGCTTTTATACCGACCTTTACTATTTGGGAAATGCATGACCAATTTTATCAAAGCTGTTGAGGCCATAGGGATTGTCATTCGTCGGAGGAATTATAGTTTGGGATGTAGAGTATTATCTGGCAAATCCACCAGTAATCATAAAAATCAGCAGCACTAATTTTTATGATTACTATATTATATGTCTTTTAATGTCAGAGCAGTCACGTTCATGACAATGAAGTGCTACTGTTCGGATGTCTGGGTTGTGGTGATGGCGCAAGTCTCTGATATGCAGTTTTTAAAAAAAGCTTTTTCAGTGCTATTTATATCGACTGGGGTAACATATCTAAAGGAATGATCGTAATAAAACGAAGCAACGTAATATGCTGTTTTTACTTGCCACCTCAGACCTCTTATTCGATTCCTGGCCATAAGTTGATTGTGATAAAATCGCGGCAACTCTGTGGAGATATATAGAAAAAGACATGGCAGTTATTTTTTATAACATAAGGAGCATTGCATATGATAAAAGCATCAATTTCATTAATGGCCGTGGTATTGTTTTTTTGTACGGCTGGGACAGCTTTGGCAATGAATGTGCCAGTCGATAACAGTGGCAGTACATTTAGAAAAACAGGCTGGACTATGTGGCACAGATCGAATCTTCCAGGAGCTAGTTCTTCTTGTACCCGAAATTATTACAAAAAAGGTGTTTATCAGTCGCAACAGAATAAGTTTGTGTATGACTGGCAGAAATGCGGAAGTGATAAAAATGCCATATCATCCAGATTATGGCCTAGTTAATTATCGAACGAAGGCCACGCTCTTTGTAATGGAATGGCCTTCTCCTGGCAAGGCAGATGTTCTGAATCCCCAAGTGGCACAACTTGGGGTTCGACGCTCAGTGGAACAATCCGCTCGCACAAGGACACCTATAACACGGCGGAGTCAATGATGAACTTTCCACTGCAAACCATCTCCGCCTCGACACTGAATGCGGCTTCAGGCCCGATCCCCGCAGCAAACTTTACCGTTCAAATTCAGTGCAACGAAGCCACCGACATCAGCATTGCATTCAGTGATGCCTATGATCCGTTGAATAATACAGACATTTTATCTGCGTCGGCGGAGAGCACGGCCAGGCGAGCGGGCCTGCAACTGTCATCTTTATCGAAAGGCGTCATCACGCTCGAGGCAGGGTACAAACCTCGATTTTCCGGAGGCGAACGGGTTAATCAGTATCCCGATATCGGCGGCGTAGGGGTTTGAGGGACAATGGAACGGAAACGTACGCTAGAGAAGTAACTAGTAGATATGTAATCACATAATAGACATTGAGAAATACCATCGAAATGGTGATTTTGTAGTCAAAAAATGGCATTTAACGGACACTAATGTCTAATAATCTAATTTTTCAGACGTCTGTTTTCCTCTTAACGTACGAATGGACCTCAAACCTCCTAGGGCGTTCAGACCCTCGAGCCTCTCCCCAATACTGGCCGGTGCAGGCAGTAACTGTTTACCATCATCATTAAAACCAATATCCAGTGCGCTTTTCAGCAGACAGATACTGTTCACCGACGCCGATGGCAGGACCTGACGTTTACCACCCCATTCACTGTCACTGAGTACAGGCATAATGAAACTCATAAATATTCATGGAATAAATAAATGAAACGAAATTCATTCAATGAATAATCCATTGAGCTACACTTGCCAGTACAACACTTTCTTCTGGTATCTACGAATGACCATACTATCTACTGATAAATTTGATTTCAATCTAATCCGCTTTCTTGTTGCGATTGTTGAAACTACAAGTATGGCAAATGCTGCAGAAATATTGGATGTCGCACCATCAGCTGTAAGCTATGCAGTCAAAAAGTTGCGAGAACACTACAATGATCCTCTATTCATTCGCAGCCTTCATGGGGTTAAGCCGACGGCACTAGCGCTTAATCTTTATGAAAGGTTCAGGATTATCAATGACGATATACTTAACACTTTGAGTATCAATTCCACATCCATACATGCCAAACGTAAAATATATATAAGAGCGGATAACTTAACTGAGCTATGGATTACAAATCGTTTGATCAGTCATGGCATAGTGCCTGCTGAGTGCAATATTGAATTCAGATATGCGGTAATTAGTGCAGAAGAACGTAGCCAACGAATACGAACTCAGGAGATTGATTTAGATATTGGG
Source organism: Buttiauxella sp. A111 (assembly GCF_014189855.1). GTDB lineage: Bacteria > Pseudomonadota > Gammaproteobacteria > Enterobacterales > Enterobacteriaceae > Buttiauxella > Buttiauxella selenatireducens. The sequence goes on along the minus strand of NZ_BJFN01000004.1, from coordinate 426,224 downwards.
CTCACTATTCCTGGAGACAGAAACATTGTCTCTTACCATTTATTTGACTGGGAGTATATATTGATTTGCCGTGATAACCATAGTTCAATAGGTGAGACAATTACGAGTAAACAGTTTTCATCTGAACCTTACATTGGGTATTATTTCCGGTTTAACTCAACGATTATACATAATAATTTCAGTCAATTGAGGATGATTCGCCCACTTGATCCTAGCATAGCGAGTGAATCGACTACAACCATGGTATTAAATATACTCAGCCAAGATCTTCTAATGTTTATTCCGAGAATTTACTTCACACTGCTCAGTGAAACATTACCAATAAGGGAAGTTAAATGCGATTTTATCCCGGAAGGCAAAGTAGCCAATCTTGTGCACTTAAATAAAAAAAACGCTTCTGATCCATTATTAAAAAAAATTATCTCTGTTTTAAAGCAAGCGTAATATTGGACAAGTGAATCGCCACGGGTTTAACAGACACCTCAGAGTCATTTAAGATGACTTAAAGAGAGGTGCCCATGAGCGGTAAGCGTTATCCAGAAGAGTTTAAAATCGAAGCAGTCAAACAGGTTGTTGATCGTGGCCATTCTGTTTCCAGCGTTGCAACACGTCTCGATATCACTACCCACAGCCTGTATGCATGGATAAAGAAGTACGGTCCGGATTCTTCCACTAATAAAGAACAGTCAGATGCTCAGGCCGAGATCCGCCGTCTCCAGAAAGAGCTGAAACGAGTTACCGACGAACGGGACATATTAAAAAAGCCGCGGCGTACTTCGCAAAGCTGTCCGACTGAGGTACGCCTTTATCCGTGACAACACCCGTTGCTGGCCTGTTCGTCTACTCTGTCGGGTGCTGGATGTTCATCCCAGTGGTTTTTACGCCTGGCTTCAGCAGCCGCATTCACAACGCCATCAGGCAGTCCTGAGACTGACAGGACAAATTAAACAGTTCTGGCTGGAATCGGGATGCGTCTATGGTTATCGCAAGATCCATCTGGATCTGCGGGACAGCGGGCAACAGTGCGGAGTGAACAGAGTCTGGCGACTGATGAAACGTGCCGGGATAAAGGCTCAGGTCGGATACCCCACAGCTTTTTCCCCGCATCATCACCATCACCGCAACGGCAGCACCGTTTGAAAAGAAAGATAAAACCGGCTTCCGGCAGCGGCGCTCAGCCTCGTGGGACAACACCACGCTGGGCGAAATCTTCCAGACTATCGCCCAACGCCATAACCTGTCACCACGGATGGACGCCCGCCTCAGCAGCTTTACCTACCCGCACACCGATCAGATAAACGAGACGGACTCCGCCTTTCTCAACCGGCTGGCAGAAGCGCATGATGCAGTGGCCAAACCGGTCAATGGGGCTTACATCCTGGCATTACGCGGTGAGGCTAAATCCATCACCGGGAAAACCCTGCCGGTGGTGAAACTGACCTGCCCGCCAGAAAATCATCCCGGTAATCAGCACTTCATCCAGTGTGCCATTGATACGCCGGGCAAGAAAAGCGTCAACGGCGTGCGGGTAAACTACACCGACGAGGCAACGGGTGAAACGCACAGCCTGACCAGTGGTGAGGCGCCCTACCGCACAATGCCGGGAACGTATATTAATAAGGCCCATGCCGAAGCGGTGCTGAAAGGAGGCCATCGCAGAGCGAAACGTGATGCGTCAAAAATTCAGCTGGATACGCCTGGCAATCCGTATGTGGCAGCGGAGGGGATAATTGAGCTGGACAACACGTTTCCGGACGGCATGAGGGGAAGGATAAGCATCGACCGTGTGGAAGTGCGCTGCAGCAGGGGGGAGGGATACCGGATGAGCATTACTGCAAGTAATCCTTTGAACAGTAATAAAAAGCAGCCATAGTTGGCTGCTATTAAGAATAGCTCCATAATAATTTCATTCCCACTGGCTGGCTTTTATACCGACCTTTACTATTTGGGAAATGCATGACCAATTTTATCAAAGCTGTTGAGGCCCTAGGGATTGTCATTCGTCGGAGGAATTATAGTTTGGGATATAGAGTATTATCTGGCAAATCCACCAGTAATCATAAAAATCAGCAGCACTAATTTTTATGATTACTATATTATATATCTTTTAATATCAGACAAGTTTGCTTCCGGAATATATCGGCGACATTTTTATTTGCCAGCCAAAGAGTGTGATACAAATCTATAGTCTTCTGTGCATCAGCTTCACCACTAATCCACATTGCTTGAGAGTTAGGGGTGCGTAGAAAACGGCTTCTTACTTCAGCAATCCTCTTTTGGACATTGTATGCCGATGGATTGCACAATACATGGTTAATACGGCTGATTTTTCCATAATACAATGGGCCAGCAGTAAGAAGGAGGTTGATTTTTGGAGAATCCAAACTCATCGCTTGTAACTGAGGAGCTATCAATAACACTAAACTGGTTAGTATTATTTTTTCATTGATATTTTTCATACCCTGACCTCGTAACAATAATGATGTTTTTATGTTACGCATTTGTTAATGGTGTGGTTGTGATCAATGTCCATATATTGAATTTTTGGGATTGCGCTATATTCAATTTCGAAATTCAAAATTAAAAATTCTAATTCAATGGTTGAGTGATTGACTTGTGGTGCGCGTTAATGGCATTGTAATTTTCTATTAAAAATAAACAGATGCCTTATAGGGCTGGTTGTAGATATTGGCTTCTAGGGGAGGGTGGCATACAATAAAATTAGTTCGTGTTGGTTACTATAGAAGTATAACTATCTCGTTACTTTTGGTCGCTTGCTTGCGGTTATTAAAGTAAGGCATAAAGATTTTTACTAAAATATTTAAAAATAGTTTTGATTCTTACTTAGTCAGATACACATCATACTCTGTGTTGAAAAATATCTACCAGTCAGTACCAGGCGCGGGCATGCTTTCGGTTCATTTAGAGCCTAAGCATCATTTGCGTTCCACAAAGATGCTTATTTACCATTGAAACACAAGTGCTAGTTTTAAGGTTATATAAGCATCCAAAGATACAGTTTTACCAATACTTATTTTTTTGATGTCGGGAAAGTATCTTTATTCACGAGATCGACAACATACATGGTTGCATAGTCATCGCTTTCATTAACGGCCCAATGGCTTTTTCCGTGGGCAGATTGATAAACCTCACCTTCCTTCATTGTGTACGGTACGGTGCAGGTGGTTTCATAAATAGTAATTGCGCCTTGCTTCATAGTAACAGTTTCAGGGCGGTCATTGTGAGAATGCAATGGCACAACAGCATGCGGGGATAAAGTGATCGTCCTGGCGCGGAATTTCCAGCCTTCGGCATGGATAGTTTCTTCACCCAGATTCATCTCAGCTGCCGTGTGCACGAATACTTCACCTTGTTGTGCGTTTTGTGGCGTAAAAGGAGTTGCCCCTTCTTTCCCCACAGGGCATCCACCATTTGAGGCGAAAACGGGAGCAGAAAATGCCAGGCTTGCAGCAATAATAAGTGTCAGATGTTTCATTATTTAAATCCTTTTTAAAGTTTGAAAAGTTATAATTGTCATCATTTAATAATAAGCTGAGCTAAGCCATTACCAAAAGACCAGTCACTGTATGTATTTTCAATAATTGAGATAAATACGTCTTCTTTCCGAACACCTAGATGACGAAAGAGATTATTTGCCAGAGTGTCGTAAAACTTAAGCTTATCGCACTCAAGTCTTGGTGATGTCGTAATATGAAAAACGATGACATCATCAGAACGTTGGATGTCAAACAGTCGCTTATCAATTTGCAGCTCGTTAGCTTTTTTTCGGTTGAAAATCTGAAAGCGATCATTTTCTGGGATACCCCAGGAAGTCATCAGAGCTTCATGTAGTGACTGACTAAGCTTATCAATAAATTCATCGGACTTGCTTTCCGGGAGATAAACGTTGATGAGTGGCATAGAAAATCTCGTCAGTTTTTATATAGCTTTTCAATCAAATCATGTCGGGAAGGAGTCCAGCTTGTCAAAATAACCCCGCCAGCATCGTGGCTCCTGATATTATGCAAAACACCTGGCGCAATACGTATTGATTCACCTGCACTAATGCGGGTTGCATGACCATCGTGGATAAAGTCGAAATAACCATTTACGACATAATTCACCTCTTCATGTGGATGCTGGTGTTCCTTTGCCAGAGTATCTGCGGGGAAGGTTAGCTCAGCGACGGTAAGTGCCTCACTGTTGCTGAGAATCTTGATGGTTATTTCACCAAGTTGGATGGTGTTATTGCCATTCATTGATTTCATTTTTATTACTTATCTCTTTAAGAGTTGGAAGTGTTTAAAATAAATGATTACCCGTGCATCATGCAATGAAATCATATTTTTTAAAATCCCCTCTGTAGACGGCTAAAAACGTTTGTAGGGAGTGGTTTGTGAAAGTGTCTATTTTAATAATTAAAATAAACACAAGGCGGCTTGTCGGTTTTTAACTTCATGATGTTAAATAATCGAATCAGGGCTTTCACCTGCGATAGTGAAACTGTGAGTATCAATTAAAATACGCCTCCCAAATTGTAAGTCCGGGGCTATTTATAGTTCGTGATGTCCGCTCCTCGCTCATTGCAGATTTTCATACTTAATATCCAATTTCACAACTGACATGCAGGTTTAGCTTCTCAGGCATGCGACTAACTACAAACTTGTTGTGTCGGTTTTTCTGATGAGTTCCGGGCTTTGGTTCTTCACATTCCCAACAGCCCGAGAAACAGGGTGCCAGGTAAATTCATCGGCTGGCACCGCAGCATCATGGGCAAGTTCGCTGGCCTGTGCCTCTGTAGTTTCCGGACCCATCCATTCCCGTGCCGCAGTAGGTGAGAAAACTAAAGGCTTGCGGTCGTGAATATCTACAAGGCCTTGATCGGCAGCTGCCGTTACGATCAAAAATCCCTCTGCCTCATCTCCTACATCAAACGGTTGTTTACCAATCGCTGCAAAATAAAGCGGCTTCCTGTCTTTCCGGTAGATGTAATACGGCTGCTTTTTGTCTCCTTCCTTCTTCCACTCATACCAACCATCAGCAAACACAATTGCCCGACCATGATTCCACAGCGGCTTAAACATCCGGCTGGTGGCCGCAGTTTCTACTTTGGCATTAATCAGCGGTGATTTGTCCCACCAACTAGGCGCGTATGACCAGACCACGGAATCTAGATGAAATGCTTCGTCGCGATTATTCAGCAGAAGAACTTTGGTGCCTGGCGCTACGTTGTAACGGCCAATCGGTTCGGGGTCATAGGGAATACCGCTCTCGGCTTCTTCCAGAAGAAAATCGAGATAATCGTCGCGAGATTTGATTTGAGTGAAGCGTCCGCACATGGTTACCTCCAGTAAAACTGAAAGTATAGATGACGTCAGAATGGCAGGGTTTTCACCTCAATAACTCCACACTCAATTTTCAGGCAACAAAAAAACCGCACAAGGCGGGTATCTTCGGAGACTTCGGAACCGCGTATCTTTTGCGTATCCTTTTTTGTCCCGTTTGTGTCTCGACAGTGTCCGATCTTGAGCTGTAACATCATGTTTAACAATGTATTGTCCTTGCACTGTCTAATCCAAAGTGGTGGGCTGTGGGGAGTTGAACCCGCCAGCAAAATCGGAGTTATTGAGAGTGGCATACCTAATTAGTTCCCCAAAACTAATTGCAAGCCACTGTAAATAAAAGAAACTTTTAGAGATTGATTTAAGAAAAAATCAGCCAGAAAAATTAGATTATCTGACTGATTTTTATAGATTAATTGTAAGAGCTACTGGATTGCTTCTGGAACAATTCGCGGAACACCGGATAGATATCATCCTGGTCGCGAATATGCTGCATGGCGAAGTTTTCAAACGTTGATTGTAAATCCTCATATTCACGCCACAGAGTCTGGTGGGCGCGACGCGTAATTTCGATATAACTATAGTAACGCACCATCGGCAGCAATTTTTTCGACAGCAATTCATGACATAACGGTGAATCATCTGCCCAGTTATCACCATCAGAAGCCTGCGCGGCATAGATATTCCATAATGCCGGGTCGTAGCGCTCTTTAACGACTTCATCCATCAGTTTCAGGGCGCTTGAAACAATCGTACCCCCCGTTTCCTGCGAGTAAAAGAACTCGTGCTCATCGACTTCCTTGGCCTGTGTGTGGTGGCGGATATACACCACTTCCACGTTTTTATAGGTCCGGCTCAGGAATAAATAGAGCAGAATATAAAAGCGTTTAGCCATATCTTTGGTCGCCTGGTCCATCGAACCGGAGACGTCCATTAAGCAGAACATGACCGCCTGGCTTGAAGGCTCAGGGCGTTTTTCGTAATTTTTGTAGCGTAAATCGAAGGTGTCGATAAACGGTACGCGGGCAATTTTCTCGCGCAGTTCAGCAATCTCTTTGCGCAAGCGTTCTTCTTCAAGCAACTGCGCAGGTTCGCTGTTGCTCACCATTTCAAGACTGTCTTCCAGTTCATGTAACTGACGGCGTTTACCCGCGGTCATCGCGGTGCGACGGGCCAGTGAATTTTGTAACGAACGAACAACGCTGATGTTGGCGGGCACGCCATTCGAGGTATAACCCGCACGGTGAGATTTAAATTCAGTAATTTGGCGATGCTGATTCTTCTTCAGATTCGGCAAGGCCAGATCTTCAAACAATAAGTCGAGATATTCGTCTTTTGATATTTGAAAGACGAATTCATCCTGGCCTTCACCGTCCTGGCTTGCCTGACCCTGGCCAGCACCGGAGCCCCCGCCACTCCCCTGCGGGCGTTCAATACGGTCATTCTGTACGAAGTGATCGTTACCCGGGTGAACACGGTGGCGCAGACCGCCACGACCCTGATGAAACATCGGCTCGCTAATATCTTCACTTGGGATCGAGACCGATTCACCGCTATCCACGTCGGTTACCGAACGCTTGTTGATGGCCTCGGAAATCGACTGTTTAATCTGTGCTTTATAACGACGCAAAAAGCGCTGGCGATTCACCGCACTTTTATTTTTGCCGTTCAGTCGCCTGTCAATAAAATAGGCCATAATTCCCCCAAACTTCTTTGCCAACTGCGCAGGGGGGCCACAATACGTGGCCCCATCTTTGACTCAGCCGTTATGAAGATTTACGTACCCGTAGATACCATTCGCACAGCAGGCGAACTTGCTTGCGGGTATAGCCTTTCTCCATCATACGGTCGACAAAGTCATCGTGTTTTTTCTGCTCGTCTGTAGAAGTTTTGGCATTGAACGAAATAACAGGCAGCAGCTCCTCGGTGTTTGAGAACATTTTCTTCTCGATGACCGTGCGCAGCTTCTCGTAGCTCGTCCAGTTAGGATTACGACCATTGTTGTGGGCGCGGGCACGCAGCACGAAGTTGACGATTTCGTTACGGAAATCTTTCGGGTTGCTGATACCAGCCGGTTTTTCAATTTTTTCCAGCTCTGCATTCAGGGATTCACGGTCAAACAACTGGCCGGTATCCGGGTCACGGTATTCCTGATCCTGAATCCAGAAATCAGCGTAGGTAACATAACGGTCGAAAATGTTTTGCCCGTACTCTGAGTAGGATTCGAGGTATGCCGTCTGAATCTCTTTACCGATAAATTCAGCATATTTCGGGATCAGGTAGCCTTTCAGGTGCTCAAGATATTTCTCGGCAAGCTCCTGTGGGAACTGCTCGCGCTCTATCTGTTGTTCCAGAACATAGAACAAATGCACCGGGTTTGCAGCCACTTCTGCGTGATCAAAGTTGAACACGCGAGAGAGGATTTTAAACGCGAAACGTGTCGACAACCCGTTCATGCCTTCGTCCACGCCTGCGTAATCGCGGTACTCCTGGTAGGATTTCGCTTTCGGATCGGTATCTTTCAGACTTTCGCCATCGTACACCCGCATTTTGGAGTAAATGCTGGAGTTTTCCGGCTCTTTCAAACGCGAAAGGATTGAGAAGCGCGAAAGTGTTTCCAGCGTGCCTGGGGCGCATGGAGCATGTAACAACTCACTGTGCGTGAGCAGTTTTTGGTAGATTTTGATCTCTTCGGAAATCCGCAGGCAATAAGGCACTTTGACAATGTAAACACGGTCAAGGAACGCTTCGTTGTTTTTGTTGTTACGGAACGTCACCCACTCAGATTCGTTTGAGTGCGCAAGGATAATGCCATTAAACGGCAGGGCGGAAATGCCTTCGGTGCCGTTATAGTTCCCCTCCTGGGTTGCGGTCAGCAACGGGTGGAGAACTTTAATTGGCGCTTTGAACATCTCAACGAATTCCATGATGCCTTGGTTTGAGCGGCACAGTGCACCGGAATAGCCGTAAGCATCTGGGTCGTTTTGCGCGTGGTTTTCCAGTTTACGAATATCCACTTTACCGACCAGTGCCGAGATATCCTGGTTGTTCTCATCACCCGGTTCAGTTTTGGCAATCGCAATCTGCGCCAGAATTGACGGCCAGACTTTCACTACACGGAATTTGGTGATGTCGCCGCCAAACTCATGTAGACGTTTTGCCGCCCACGGCGACATAATCGTGCCGAGATAGCGGGTTGGGACGCCGTACTCTTTCTCAAGAATAGAAGCATCTTCTTGTGGATTAAACAGGCACAGCGGGTGGTCATTCACCGGGCTGCGCTCGCCGTTAGCACTCAGTGTGTAAATGGGCACGCGCTGCATTAATGCCTTGAGACGTTCAGCGAGTGATGACTTACCGCCACCTACCGGCCCCAACAAATAGAGAATCTGTTTCTTCTCTTCCAGGCCTTGGGCCGCATGTTTAAGATAGGCAACAATTTGTTCGATGGCTTCTTCCATGCCATAGAACTCTTCAAATGCCGGGTAACGGGAAATCACCCGATTCGAAAAGAGACGGGACAGCCGTGGCTCTGTGGCAGTATCCACCATCACTGGCTCACCAATGGCCATCAATAGCCGTTCTGCCGCATTGGCATAGGCACTGCGATCTTGCTTACAGATTGCAAGAAACTCCTGCAGTGTGAACTCTTCGTCCTTGGCAGCTTCATAACGCTGGCGATAGTGATCGAATATATTCATGGCATGCCGTCCTTTCGTATTTAGCACAGGTTAGAGAGCCGTTCGTATGAGTAATGGAGGCTCCCGGAAGACGTCTCCTGAATCTCGAGCAACCCTTATGCCAACTTCTCTTACCCCTCATCATTCAAGTCTTAAGCGCGTTGACTACCACTCGAATGTCTTAGGGTATCGTGGCATTTTCATTGCCGCGTTCAGCGTATTTCATCTTCCTAAAATAAAGCGTAGATGGCATTTGCAAAACTTGCATACGGCCACAAGCCAATTTCAATGACATATCAATAACTCATCCAAATAAATCTCCTTTTGTTGTAAAGGGAAGTGGTTGGTATCACATGTGATTCATAAAACTGAAAAGAAGATGAAATCTGTTCGCGAGATGTTGTTCAGTTGCTCTGATGTTTCAAATTGGTAAAAAATTTTGGCTAAGAAAGCAAGAGGGTTACACTCTCCTGGCTAATTATTTGATTAAAGGATTTAATGGATTGTGAGCAATTTCAAAATTATTGCATTGGGGGGACTCATTGCTTCAACTTTTTCTGTAGCACAAGCTGCGGATGGTCCCTGGTCGTTAGGGGCAGCAGCTCTGGTGACACCTAACATGTACAAAGGCGAACAAGACCGTTTGTACCCTGTTCCGATGATAGGTTACGAAGGGGAGAGTGTTTACCTGCGCGGGTTAACCGCAGGTTACTACCTGTGGAATGACCAGGCTGACAAGCTTTCCATTATTACCTACTTTTCACCGATCTTTTTCCGTGCGAAAGACAGTGACTCAAAGAGTATGCGCCAGTTAGAAAATCGCCATGCGACTCTGATGGCGGGGCTTTCCTACGTGCATAACACGCAATATGGTTTCTTGCGTACCGTGCTGGCGGGTGACACGCTAGGCAATAGCAACGGCGTAACCTGGGATACCGCATGGTTGTATCGCTACAATAGCGATCGATTGACCATGACCCCTGGCATTGGGATCACGTGGAGTAGCGAGAACCAAAACCAATATTACTATGGCATCAGTAAGAGCGAGTCACAGCGCAGTGGTTTAGATTCCTACGATCCTGAAAGCAGCTGGTCGCCGTACGTTGAGTTGTCTGTTAACTATAAGCTGACAGACAGCTGGAATGTCTTCGGTATGGGGCGCTATGTTCACCTGGCCAATGAAGTCACTAATAGCCCGATGATTGATAAAGAGTGGACGGGTATTTTGATGACAGGTATCACCTACAGTTTCTGATGGTGCATTCAGTGCACTTCAACGGGGCATCTTCGCCCCGTTTTGATGTCGTCTTGTATCGACACTTTTCTTAAAAATAATCAGATACCCTTCCTGCTAAATCCGCTCTCATCCTGGCAGATTGCCTTTCTGTTGTTGATCCAAAATAGTGCCCATATCCGGTGCATTTGCACCAACATGGTGTTTTTTATTCTCGGCCTAAGCTGACCGTCAATAGGGTAAACGTTGACAATCTCCCGATGATGATGGTTGTATTGTACAACCATTATTTAGCGCATGCAGATTACATATGTCCCAAATCCAGTTAATTGAAGAAATCCGAGCGGCTTCCCGACTTATGGTCCGTGAGCTTGGATTTATGAACGCCACCCTTGCCACAACAAACTATTCTCCTTCAGCAGTGCATAGTTTGTTGGAGATTGAGAACAATGGCGCGTTGACCGCGGCACAATTAGTGCAAATCTTGGGGCTGGAAAAGTCCAGCGTCAGCCGGATGCTGACCCGATTACTCGCCGCAGGTGAGTTACAAGAGGTCCAGGCCCGCCATGACGCGCGCGTTAAACTGCTCAAGCTGACGGACAAGGGAGCAGAAACGGTCAAGAAGATAAATGAATACGGTTCGATGCGTGTCATAAAAGCGCTAGAAAATCTGGATGCCACGCAACAGAAAACAGTGGCTCATGGGTTGTCTGCATATGCTCGCGCGTTAGAAAACTGTCGGGATGTCGACATGCCTTCGTCGTCAGAAACGATAGAAATTATCACAGGTTATATGCCAGGAATGATTGGACGCATTGCCGAAATGCACGGTACGTATTACGCGAAGCATCATAACTTTGGTCATTTCTTTGAGGGGAAAGTGGCAAGCGGACTGGCTGAATTTGCTGGTCGTCTGGATGAACCGTGCAATCAAATCTGGTTGGCTGTTAGCCATGGCAGGATTGTTGGCTCTGTCGCGATAGATGGTCAGGATTTGGGAAATAATGAAGCCCATTTGCGCTGGTTTATTCTTGACGATAATTGCCGTGGAACGGGAGTGGGCAGAAAGTTGCTCAACGAAGCGATGGCGTTTAGTGACGCGCGCGAATTTGCTGCCGTGCAACTCTGGACGTTCAGTGGTCTGAATGCGGCCAGACGTCTGTATGAATCCTTTGGATTTAAGCTGCTAAAAGAGTGGCAGGGCGACCAATGGGGAATGGTGATGACTGAACAACAGTTCACCAGACAGAAAAATACTTCAGGGTGTTGAGCCTGGCCGAAGTTGCGATAATGGAAAAGGCGTTTTCGGCACCGGGCCGCTAAACGCCTATAGATCTGGTTTAAGCTTTTTTGCCTACACGCAGCGTCGCGGCTAAACGTGCAGGCTTATCCGCTGTTGCTTTTTGTGATGCGCTGGCGCAAGCAGTCTCGACACAAACAAAAGTCTTGTAACCATCGTCTGGCATATCTGCCATAGAAGCTGACAGTGCCGGGCCTGGGTTCCAGCCAACCACATTGATGTGATGGTGATGGATGACGTCGATAGTGCGATTCAGGCTCGCATCATGGATAACGCTGCACTCTTCTGGTTCCAGATAAACGCGGTCAGTGCGATCCGGGAAGGTCTGCACGCCGTCGGTCAACTGGCCTTCAGTCGCATTCAACACTTTATCGATATACTTGTTGCCCAACCCGCTGACTTTCACTGCGGCGATATCGCCCACGTTGAAGTAGGTGTGCAGTGCAGAGTTAACGTCGAATTCGCCGTGTGCTTCCAGTTCCATCTCGCAGGTCTTACCCAGCTTGTAACGTGCATACAGGGTAAAGTCATGTGGCCAGAATTTACGAGTCGCATCGCTGCTCTGTAATTCGAAGGTCAAAGAGACACCGCTTTCATCTTCATTGTGCGCACTCAGAGTCCATGGCAGGTTACGTGCGAAACCATGCGCTGGCAGGTCTTGCTGAGCTGCCGGGCCAAACCATGGCCAACAGATAGGTACACCACCACGAATCGCTTTACCGTTCTGGAACGGCGTATTGTTACTTAGCCAAAGCACTTCTTCTTCACCGGCTGGTTTCCAGGACAGCAGGTGCGCGCCTTGCAAAGTGATAGAGCCACGAACTTGCGGATGGTCAACTACGATAACTTCCAGCTCGTCAATCTGGCGGCGAGACAGGGAAGGGGTGATTTGTTCAATAACCGGAAGGGCAAAAATTTTATTAATCATTTGTTCAACCTATCGATCAAAGGCGAAAAAAAAGGCGACCGCATGGGTCGCCTCTCAGGATTTAATCGCTCATCTCAACTTATTTGGAGATGTGAGCAATCAGGTCCAGTACTTTGTTTGAGTAGCCAGTTTCGTTGTCGTACCAGGAAACCAGTTTCACAAAGTGGTCGTTCAGTGCGATACCAGCTTTAGCATCGAACACAGAAGTGCAAACTTCGCCGTTGAAATCAGTAGATACAACGTCGTCTTCGGTATAACCCAGAACGCCTTTCATTGGGCCTTCAGCAGCCGCTTTGATTGCTTTCTTGATTTCTTCGTAAGACGCAGCTTTTTCCAGACGAACGGTCAGGTCAACTACAGACACGTTTGGAGTTGGAACGCGGAACGCCATACCAGTGATTTTACCGTTCAGCTCTGGCAGTACAACGCCTACAGCTTTAGCAGCACCGGTAGAAGAAGGGATGATGTTCTGAGCTGCGCCGCGGCCGCCGCGCCAGTCTTTGTGAGACGGGCCATCAACAGTTTTCTGAGTAGCGGTAGTTGCGTGAACAGTGGTCATCAGGCCTTCAACGATACCGAAGTTGTCGTTGATGACTTTAGCCAGTGGAGCCAGGCAGTTAGTGGTGCAAGATGCGTTAGAAACGATATCCTGGCCAGCATATTTCTCGAAGTTAGCACCTTTAACGAACATAGGAGTGCTGTCTTTAGAAGGACCAGTCAGAACAACCTTTTTAGCGCCAGCAGTGATGTGCTTACGAGCAGTTTCGTCAGTCAGGAACAGACCAGTTGCTTCAGCAACTACGTCAACGTTGACTTCGTTCCACTTCAGGTTTGCTGGATCACGTTCTGCGGTAACACGGATAGTTTTGCCGTTAACAACCAGGTGGCCGTCTTTGACTTCTACAGTGCCGTTAAAACGACCGTGAGTTGAGTCGTACTTCAGCATGTAAGCCATGTATTCAGCGTCTAACAGGTCGTTGATTGCAACGATCTCGATGTCAGAACGTTCCTGAGCAGCACGGAAAACAATACGGCCGATACGGCCAAAACCGTTGATACCTACTTTGATAGTCATATATTCCACCAGCTATTTGTTAGTGAATAAAAGGTTGCCTGTAAAATTACAAAAACCTTACTCAGCGTCAAGCGGAATCGTGTCAATCATTGCGACAAATCAATCCTGTGGACATCATTTGAACGACTGAACCGCCTCGCGCTTCCCTTTTGGCTCTTTATCCAAATGGGGACGATGCGAGGAATTTTAAAGATCAATTCCAACAAGAATGTGACAGCGATCACAATTGGCGCTGAGCCAGAAATTCAGGGCTAAGTTTAGAACAAAAAACCGCACGACGTTGTTAATTTTTTGTTAGAATCATGCTGTTATCAGTTACAGTACCCACTGCCCGAGATGTACGCATATGGCTAACCAATTACCTCCTGATTTATCGAAAAAAAACCTTAATGAGATGCAGTTTTATGTCACCCAGAAACATGGCACCGAGCCACCGTTCTCCGGGCGTCTTCTGCATAACAAGCGTGAAGGTGTTTATCACTGCCTGGTCTGTGATGCGCCACTGTTTATGTCAGAGTCAAAATATGACTCAGGGTGCGGCTGGCCTAGCTTCTATGAGCCAGTCAGTGACAGTGCTATTCGCTACATCAAGGACTTCTCACACGGTATGGAGCGGATTGAAATTCGTTGCAGTAACTGTGAAGCTCATTTGGGGCACGTTTTCCCGGATGGTCCGCAACCTACTGGCGAGCGTTACTGCGTAAACTCAGCGTCGTTAAACTTCACCGATGATAAAAACGGTGAGCAGATCGAAGGCTGAAAAATCGATTCAGCAAATTATTCCACAGGAACTTGTCCAATGATGAACCTGGATGAAATGTTAGACACAATGACACCGGAAGTTTATCAACGTCTGGCGACTGCCGTTGAGCTGGGGAAATGGCCTGACGGTGTAGCACTGACACCCGATCAAAAAGAGAACAGTCTGCAATTGGTGATGATGTGGCAGGCGCGTCACAACACCGACGCTCAGCACATGACGATTGACACGAATGGTCAGATGGTGATGAAAAGTAAACAACAGCTCAAAGCTGACTTCGGAATTACGCCCGCACCGATTGTGACGGTGAAGCTGTAAATTTGAAAAGCTGGGTGGTGTCATGCCACCCAGTCTTATCTGGAAATTAATGCTCCGTCTTAATCCCCAAATCTTTCGCTAACTCTTTAGCCAATTGATTGTTGTCATCTGCGCCATACTCCCAGAACATCGCACCGCCCAAGCCTTTCGCTTTGATGTATTCCGCTTTGACTGCCACTGAACGTGGATTTTCGTAAGAGATAGCAAACAGGTCTTTGCCCTCGGCTGATTTCATTGTCAGATACGGAACTTGAGCGTCGTTGTCCCAATGCTCGGTAAAACGTTTTTGGGGATCATTGAGCATCTTGCTAACAATATCGTTGTACTTCAGGTAACTGTCTTTCGTCAGATCGACGCCGAATGACATGAACACCGCTTTCTCTGGTGCGCCGAAATAGGGTTGAGTGACCGGATTTTTAGCCGCATCTGCTTTATCCCAGTCGATGCCAGGTTCCGTTGCACGCTTAGGAACACGACCATAGAAACCAATACCGAGATTGAGCTGAGCAGGTTTCATACCCGCAGCGATGTAGTTATTCACTACATAATCAGCGCTGTATTTATCCGCTTTCGCCACCGTCGGCCAGGTTTTCGAATCATAAAGATTCGAGTTGAAATATTGAGTGCCATACGCCATGTCGTAGGCCATCAGGTTGATGTAATCAAGCGCGGGTGCGATGGCCTTCATGTCGACCCACTCTGTCGGGCCTTTCACGTTTGCAGCCACAGCGATGGTAAGCAATTTTTGTTTGCCCAACGCAGTACGCAATTCATTAAGTAACGAGGTGAAGTTAGCGCGATCTTCAGGCGAGCTGGCCACCAGTCCCCATGCCCCATTAACGGGATATTCCCAGTCCAGATCGATACCATCCAGACCGTAGCGTGCAATCACATCCTGCGCAGAACGGATAAACACCGCACGGTTTTCAGGCGTTGCAGCGGCACCGGAGAAACCACGAGCTCCCCAGCCACCCACTGAAAGCAGGACTTTCAGTTGCGGATTCTGTTTACGTAACGCGGGGATTTTTTCAAGATCTGACATCACTTTTGGCGAAAGCCAGATTTGGTGCAGTTTAGACGCGTCTTTTAACGCGGAGTTTGTCTCATCTTTTTCATCGTTGTAAATCAGGCCAAACGAGTAGTTAAGATGGGTTATCTGGCGCACATCGAGTTTATCAATATCGCCGCCAGGCCCGGCAGTGACATCGCCCCCTCCGTTGAAATAGCCTACTGAGAGGTATGAGCTTGCCTGAGCCACACCGGCACAGGCGATTTGTATTACCGCCAGCAACGGCAGCAGTTTACGCGTGAAGACCATAGGGTAGTTCCTCTTTGACGAGCAATATCGACAAAACCTGCCGAAACCCGGGGGACGGAAGGCTAATAAGAAACACAGCTAAAATGCTGTATTAATAAGCAACTCGATTATGAGAGCGCTCTCAAAAATGAGCGAGCTTTAAAAGTTAAGAATGAGAGCGGAATCGAGAAATGAGGGAAGGGCGCGTTTGCGCCCTGAAAAGATTTAGTAAGTGAAATCAGCCAGCGTCATCAACGTTGCACCTGCTGCGGACATATCCTGGAACGCCCGCAGGCTATCTTGCGGATGCAGGTTAACACCACGGCAACCATCGGTGATAACCGTGACCTCATAACCCAACGACAGGGCGTCGAGCGCGGTAAACTTAACGCAATAATCCGTTGCCAGGCCCACCACAACCAGCTGTTTAATCTCGTGGCGGGATAACCAATCGTCGAGCTGCGTTTTCTGGCGATGTCCGTTGTCGAAAAAACCGCTGTAGCTATCAACGAGTGGATTTTCGCCCTTTTGGAAAATAGCATCAATTTTCTGCGTATTGAGCAGGGGATGGAGTTCCGCACCCGCGCTGTTTTGTACGCAGTGATCCGGCCACCAGGTTTGGTTCAACCCGTCGAGTTTCCCCTGTGTATACGGCTCAGTTTTTTGCACGCTGGCAAAACTGCCATGGTTTGCAGGATGCCAGTCTTGAGTCGCTAAAATGGCGTCGCCGCGTGCTTTGCAATAGCCCATCAATGCGTTCGCCACATCAATCGTGCTATCGCCATCCGGCACAGCAAGCGCTCCACCGGCACAAAAGTCATTTTGCAAATCTACCATTAATAAAGCACGTTTCATGGCCTCTCCTTATTCGTCAGGTGTCAGTTCGCCGCGTAAATTACGTGACATCGCCTCGCGAATAGTCTGTGCATCGAGATTTTGGCTGAGTAGATAGTGCAGTTTAGTTAGTGTCGCCTCTACCGTCATATCGTAGCCGCTAACAACCCCTGCCTGTGCCAGCGCATTGCCGGTAGCGTAACCACCCATATTCACCTTACCAGACATACATTGCGTCAGGTTTACCACCACAATTCCGCGTGAACAGGCTTCCTGTAACTCTTTGAGGAACGCACCATGCTGCGGGGCATTACCCACACCATAAGAGCGCAGGATCAACGCTTTAACGGGCTGGCGTAAGAAATTGCCAACCACATCGGCAGAGATCCCCGGGTAAATCGTGACAACGCCAATTGGCTGTGGCGTTATCGGGTGAACGATGAGCTCACCTTCACCGTGGGGAGCGGCTGGGGTATTCAGGCGTCGAATGTGGATCCCGGCTTCAAGTAATGGCGCAAGATTCGGTGATGCGAACGCATCAAACCCATCGGCATGGGCTTTGGTGGTGCGGTTGCCGCGATAAAGACGATTATTGAAGAACAGCGTCACTTCGTTAATGGGGAAGTTGGCCGCGATATACAACGAATTGAGCAGGTTAATTTGCCCGTCAGAACGCAACTCAGCCAAAGGGATCTGTGAGCCAGTCACGATCACCGGTTTGCCGAGGTTTTCAAGCATAAATGACAGAGCCGACGCGGTGAATGCCATGGTGTCAGTGCCGTGAAGAATCACGAAACCGTCGTACTCGTCGTAATGCGCTTTGATGTCATCGGCAATGTGCTGCCAGTCTTCCGGCGTCATGTCGGAGGAGTCCATCAGCGGCTGATATTCATGAATGGTGAAATCAGGCATTTCCTGGCGATGGAATTCAGGCATCAAAGCCAGTTGACGTTGGAGGTGACCGGAGACAGGAATGTAACCGTGGTCTGAACGCTGCATACCGATAGTACCGCCGGTGTAGGCAACATAAATGGATTTCTTTTGCATGAGTGAACTCAGGGCTTTTACGTTATGGGGCGCAGTATATACCCGTCATACTTCAAACTGCATCTTTGTTGGCAGCGTTTACTTACCGAAATCACTTACTTATGTAAGCATCATTGGGATGCGTTCACTTGCCGCCGCGATGCAGCTCGAATTATTTAGGGTATGAACAGGGAAGGGGCAAAAAAATCAGCCCGGCAGATGCCGGGCTGAGGGAGTTTTAACGCACATCACCGCAGGTGAGACAGAAAGCATAGCGATTTTGTGGATCGTTCATGGTGCCAAACTTATCGTTTTGCGCTTTTACAGCCAGCGCCGCATCCGCTAACGGTGCGGGCAACCAGGCTTGCAACGCTTGTGGCAACATGGCGCGTACGGAACCGCTCATGCTGTCGAACACCATATCGATAAAGCTCGGCTCATCCTGCCAGAAATCGAGATGCCAGTTTTTCAGCTTCGCAAGTTCGGCTGCTTTAGCAACGGCATCGTCGAAATCACCGAGGCTGTCCACCAGACCGTTAGCTTTTGCATCCTGACCTGTCCAGACATGCCCTTGTGCGATGGCATCAATTTGCTCAGGTGTTTTCTTACGGGAATCAGCAACCAGAGTGATAAAGCGCTTATAGCCATTTTCGATGGTCAACTGCATCATCTGCTGGACTTCCGGTGGCAACGATTTCGTCACCGCAACATCGGCCAGCGGAGAAGTGGCGACGCCATCCGTATGCACACCAATCGAATCGAGGCTGTTTTCAACCGTATTGATCACACCAAAAATACCGATAGAACCGGTCAGGGTATTCGGGCTTGCGACAATATAATTGGCTGGCGTAGAAATCCAGTAACCGCCGGATGCCGCCATCCCCCCCATTGAAACGACAATCGGTTTACCTGCTTCGCGCGCGGCTTCCAGTTCATCACGAATCACTTCTGACGCGGTGACACTGCCACCTGGGCTGTTAACACGCAGAACAATCGCCTTCACTTTAGGATCAAGACGCGCTTCGCGGATTTGCTGAGCAGTGGTGTCACCACCGACCTGGCCCGGTGTTTCCTGACCGTCCATGATGGCGCCATCTGCGAGGATGACAGCAATGGCATCACCTTTATCAGCAGGTTTTTTCACCACGTAGTCATACATACTGGTGTAGCTGAAATCTTTATTTTCTTTATTCCAGCCGAACTGCTTAACCATCGCTTTATCAACGGCAGCGCTGCTTGCCAGTTCATCAACCAGTTTGTTATCGAGCGCGTATTTTGCAGTGTCGCCACCTAACTTTTGCAGATTATCGAGCAACGCTTGCGCCCCAGGGAACACCTGCTGAGCTGTAATCTGGCGGTTCGCGGCAATCGTTCCAAGATAGTTTT
The DNA here is from genome assembly GCF_014189855.1 of Buttiauxella sp. A111. Lineage (GTDB taxonomy): Bacteria > Pseudomonadota > Gammaproteobacteria > Enterobacterales > Enterobacteriaceae > Buttiauxella > Buttiauxella selenatireducens. The sequence goes on along the minus strand of NZ_BJFN01000004.1, from coordinate 407,044 downwards.
GCCAAAGCTCACCGATCCAACGGCTATCGGCTTCACGGGCAGCAGGGGACATATCATCACGAATAAACGGCTCGACGGCAGACTTATAAGTCCCAACGCGGAAGATATGCGTCGTCACTTTCAGCTTATCGAGAAGCGTTTTGTAATACATCGAGTTGGTCGCAAAGCCGTGTAAATCCACCACGCCTTGCGGTGAGAGCCAAATTTTATTGGCGAAACTGGCCAGATAATATTGCCCCTGGTTGTAGCTGTCGCCCACGGCATAGACCGGTTTGCCGCTGTCACGGAATTCACGTAACGCTTTACCGATGTATTGCATTGAAGGCTGATCGGCACCCGCAAACTCTTTTAAATCCAGCACAATACCGGTGATGTTGCGGTCATCTTTCGCCTGGCGAATAGTATCGACGACATCAAACAGTGAGTTTTCCTGTAAGCGGTCAGAACTGGCACCGAGCAACTGACGCCCAATAACACCCAGTTTATTACTGACTGAAGGCTTATCGACCACCACGCCGGTGATATCAAGCAATAATGCACCGCGCGCTGGTTCTGCTGGGGTGCTGTTAATCTGCATCCAGATCCCAACAACGACCAGGACCAGAAGCACTAAAAATAGATTGAGAATAAACTCTCGAATAAAGTTAAGTAGACGCCAGGTCCACTTAAAAAAACCGGCAATAACTCGCCCGATTGTGCGCATTTATGCTCCGTTCCAAATCAAATGTCGTGAAAACTAAAGTAATCGCTATCCTAATTACCCCCAGGGCAAATGTCAGTAGGAAATCTGCCCTGCGCTGTAACAAAATCACCTGCTGTGTTAATTTCGCTGATTAAAATCATTACAGGAGTTATCAAATGGATGCACTTGAACTACTTCTTAACCGTCGCAGCGCGTCACGCCTGGCAGAACCTGCTCCAGCAGGTGAAGCACTGGAAAATATTATTCGTGCGGGTATGCGTGCCCCTGATCATGGAACTTTGCAGCCATGGCGCTTCATCGTCATCGAAAACGAAGGTCGTGAGCGTTTTAGCCATGTGCTGGAAACAGCGGCCATTGCTGAAGGGTTAGACGAAAAGGGGATTGAAAAAGCGCGTACTGCGCCATTCCGCGCGCCTCAGATTATCGCGGTTGTCGCTCATTGCGATGACAATCATAAAGTCCCGGTCTGGGAACAGGTGGTTTCAGCCGGTTGCGCGGTAATGGCCATGCAGATGGCGGCAGTTGCTCAGGGCTACAATGGTATCTGGCGCACGGGTATCTGGACAGAAAGCGAAGCGGTACGTGAAGCGCTTCATTGCCGTGAACAAGATGAAGTGGTCGGCTTCTTGTATCTGGGTACACCGCAACTCAAAGCCTCTACAACGGTCAGCGTGCCGGACATCACTCCGTTTGTGCGTAAATTCTAAGCAAACGCGCAAAAGGTGTCTGGATTGTGACCAGAAACGGCGCAATTCAGACACGTAGTCTTACCTCCTCGTCATTTGAGCGCTACCATAGAGCGATTGCCAATGACAGGAGATGTCCATGAGTGAGCAAACCGTTCGTTTGACGCAGTACAGCCACGGAGCTGGTTGCGGCTGCAAAATTTCCCCGAAAGTTTTACAAACTATTCTGCAATCTGAGCAGGCTAAATTTGTCGATCCCAACTTGCTGGTAGGAAACGAAACCAGTGATGATGCGGCGGTTTACGATCTGGGCAACGGCACTTGTGTCATCAGCACCACCGACTTCTTTATGCCTATCGTCGATGATCCCTTCGACTTTGGGCGCATTGCTGCCACTAACGCCATTAGCGACATTTATGCGATGGGCGGCAAACCGATTATGGCTATCGCTATTCTGGGCTGGCCAATCAACACACTGAAACCTGAAATCGCGCGTAAAGTCATCGAAGGCGGGCGTTTTGTTTGCCAGCAAGCGGGGATCTCTCTTGCGGGTGGTCACTCTATCGACGCCCCTGAACCTATCTTTGGCCTTGCCGTCACCGGCATTGTTCCCACCGACCGCGTGAAGAAAAACAGTTCCGCCACGGCGGGCTGCAAACTGTTCCTCACCAAACCACTGGGTATCGGCGTGTTGACCACCGCTGAGAAAAAATCGCTTCTCAAACCAGAACATTACGGCCTCGCGGCAGAAGTGATGTGCCAGCTCAACAAGCCGGGCGCTGAGTTTGCTGATATCGAAGGCGTCACCGCCATGACCGATGTCACCGGTTTTGGTCTGCTGGGACATCTGAGCGAAATGTGCCAGGGCGCAGGTGTTCAGGCCGAAATATGGTTCGATAAAGTCCCTAAATTGCCTGATGTTGAAGACTATATCGCCCAGGGTTGTGTGCCGGGCGGCACCTCGCGCAACTTCGCCAGCTACGGTTACCTGATGGGCGAAATGACCCAGGCGCAGCGTGATTTGCTTTGCGATCCGCAAACGTCAGGCGGCTTGCTGTTGGCTGTTGAAGCCGACGCAGAAGCCGCGGTTGCGGCAGTCGCTGAAAAGAATGGCATCAAACTGACTGCCATTGGCGAGCTGAAAACAGCTCGTGGCGGTCGCCCGATGATTGAGATTCGTTAGTCGGATGCGTCTGTTTATTGCCGAAAAACCCAGCCTCGCTCGCGCTATTGCTGATGTGCTACCCAAGCCCCATCGTCGGGGTGATGGATTCATTGAGTGCGGCAACGGGCAAGTGGTGACCTGGTGCATCGGTCACTTGCTGGAACAGGCTCAGCCGGATGCTTATGACGGGCGCTACGCGCGCTGGAATCTGGCTGATCTGCCGATTGTGCCGGAAAAATGGCAGTTGCAGCCGCGGCCATCGGTCACCAAACAACTCAACGCCATCAAAAAATTGCTCGTGCAAGCTGACGAAGTGGTTCATGCAGGTGACCCGGATCGCGAAGGGCAACTGCTGGTGGACGAAGTGTTGGACTACCTGCAACTGGCGCCGGAAAAGCGCCAGCAGGTGCAACGTTGTCTGATAAACGATCTCAACCCGCAGGCCGTTGAACGAGCGATCACGCGTCTGCGCGCCAACAGTGAATTTATCCCATTGTGCGTATCGGCACTTGCGCGTGCGCGTGCCGACTGGCTGTACGGCATCAACATGACGCGCGCTTACACCATTCTTGGGCGTAACGCGGGTTATCAGGGGGTGCTGTCTGTCGGGCGCGTTCAAACGCCAGTGCTGGGTCTGGTAGTGCGTCGTGATGAAGAAATCGAGAATTTCGTCGCCAAAGATTTCTTTGAAGTAAAAGCGCATATCGTCACGCCTGCGGATGAACGCTTTGTTGCCACCTGGCAGCCGAGCGAATCTTGCGAACCGTATCAGGATGAAGAAGGGCGTTTATTACACCGGCCGCTAGCGGAGCATGTGGTGAACCGCATCGGTGGCCAGCCAGCTATCGTCACGGCCTATAATGATAAACGGGAATCAGAAGTTGCTCCGCTGCCGTTTTCTCTTTCCAGCCTGCAAATTGAAGCGGCAAAGCGCTTTGGTTTAAGTGCGCAGAACGTGCTCGATATCTGCCAGAAGTTATATGAAACACACAAACTGATTACGTACCCGCGTTCGGATTGCCGCTACTTGCCGGAAGAGCATTTTGCTGGTCGTCATGCGGTGCTCAATGCGATTAGCGTTCATCAGCCTGATTTGCTGCCACAACCTGCGGTCAATACCGACCTGCGTAACCGCTGCTGGGATGACAAAAAAGTCGATGCCCACCACGCGATTATTCCTACCGCGCGCAGCTCATCGATCTCGCTTTCAGAAAATGAAGCTAAAGTTTACAACCTGATCGCCCGACAATACTTAATGCAGTTCTGTGCCGATGCGGTGTTCCGTAAATGCACCATCGATCTCGATATTGCCGGTGGCAAATTTAACGCTAAGGCGAGATTCCTTGCGGAAGCCGGTTGGCGCACGCTACTGGGCAGTAAAGAGCGCGATGAAGAGAACGATGGCACGCCTTTGCCGGTGGTGGCTAAAGGTGATGAGTTGCTGTGTGAAAAAGGCGAAGTGAATGAACGTCAAACTCAGCCACCGCGCCATTTCACCGATGCGACATTGCTTTCAGCCATGACCGGGATTGCCCGTTTTGTGCAGGATAAAGATCTGAAGAAAATTCTGCGTGCGACGGATGGCCTGGGAACTGAAGCGACCCGTGCTGGGATCATTGAGCTGCTGTTTAAGCGTACCTTCCTGGTGAAGAAGGGCCGTTATATTCACTCAACAGATGCCGGACGCGCATTGATTCACTCGCTCCCTGAACTGGCGGCACGGCCAGATATGACGGCGCAGTGGGAATCGACACTGACGCAAATCAGTGAAAAGCAGTGTCGTTATCAGGACTTCATGCAGCCGCTGGTTCAAACGCTGTATGACTTGATTCACCAGGCGCGCACTAAACCGGTACATCATGCGTTCAAAGGGGTGAAAGCCCCTCCTGAGCAGGAAAAAAAGCGCAAGCAATGGGCTAAAAAAGAGGGTAGTGATGATGCGAATAAAAAACCTGCTCGCCGGCGCCGTAGTGCTGATGATGAGCCTGCCGGGGATGGCGCAGCGTCTTGATCCCCAGGTAGACATTTCGGTGCCGCCAGAAGTCTTCAGCTCGCAAGGTCAACGAGCGGCACCGTGTAGTCAATGCTGTATCTATCAGGATCAAAATTATTCTGAAGGGGCAGTGGTGAAAGCCGATGGCGGTGTTTTACTGCAATGCCAACGTGATGAGAAAACCCTCAGCACGAATCCTTTAGTCTGGCGTCGCGTGAAGCCATAAATGCTTTTAGTAATGGGATATCTGCCGGGGCGAGAGGGTAATCCAATGCCTCGGCAGGTAAACACCAAATCAATTCACTGTGGCAAAGAGCTGTTAACTCCCCGCTAAATTCGCGCACATTCCACGCGTGAAGATGAATGATACGTCCTGACACTTCACGCTGGTGGCTGGCAACGTAATCACCCACCACGGCTTGAATTGCCAACTCTTCTTCCAGTTCCCGCGCAAGGGCGGCAGGTTGCGATTCATTGGCATCGACCTTACCGCCAGGAAATTCCCACAAACCCGCCTGATCGCCGCTTTCCGGGCGGCGTGCCAGCAAAATTTTACCGTGTCGCTCAATGATTGCAGCAACCACATCAATGGTTTTCATCATACCCATCCATTTTTAAAGCGTGGTATCGATGTCCCTTAATCCAAATTTAAAGCTTAAACTCAGCCCAGACAGGCGCGTGGTCAGACGGTTTTTCCATGCTGCGAATATCGTAATCAATGCCAGTTGCGACGCAACGCTCAGCCAATGGATGGCTTGCCAGCAGCAGGTCGATACGCAGGCCACGGTTGTCATCAAAGCCTTTCGAGCGGTAGTCAAACCACGAAAACTTGTCGTTGGTTTCAGGGTTAGCGTGGCGGAATGTATCGACCAGGCCCCAGCTTTTCAGCCTTTCCATCCACTCACGTTCTTCCGGAAGGAACGAACACTTACCGGTACGCAACCAGCGCTTGCGGTTCTCTTCGCCAATGCCAATGTCCAGGTCCGTTGGGCTGATATTCACATCGCCCATAATCAGCACCGGACTGTCTTTCTTCAGGTCGCTGTCGAGGAAGTTTTGCAGATCCTGGTAAAACTTCGCTTTCGCCGGGAATTTGGTCGGATGGTCGCGGCTTTCCCCTTGCGGGAAGTAACCGTTAATCACGGTCAGGTTGCCTAATGGCGAGGGAATTTCAGCCATGATGAGTCGGCGCTGTGCTTCTTCATCGTCGCCGGGGAAACCACGGCGTACAGAAATCGGTGTCTCTTTGGTTAACAACGCCACACCGTAATGACCTTTTTGACCATGATAAAAGACGTTGTAGCCAAGCTTCGCGACATCTTCGAGCGGGAACATGTCGTCATGGACTTTAGTTTCCTGCAAACCGATAACATCAGGTTGATGCTGTTCAACAATGGCTTCAAGTTGATGCGGACGGGCGCGCAGGCCGTTGATATTAAAAGAGACGAATTTCATAAGTCGCTGCCGTAGTTACTTAACAATGTTGCAGGATGGTAGCAGAAAAAGCGCCAATGTGCTGATTCCACAGTTTAGATGAATGTTACAGAGCAATATCTGCACCAAAATGTGCCGCTTCGCGCCGAAATGGTGCGTAAACACTGTGCAAATCCCAGCATCGATCACAAATCCAGTATTAAATTTCACCACTGCATAATATTTCTCGTTTTCATGCGGCGATCCATACGCCACCATAAAACTATGCACTATTTATTCATTTTATGTGAATAGAGTGAGTTTGTAACTTATTGATTTAACAACCACACCCCTCCGATATGCATTTTTATCACTGGCTGGCACGAAGCGTGCAATCTACATTCACAGTGCAAACACTCAATTATTTAACATTTAAACAACTATTTATTTACCGGAAGAGGTCGCTATGTCGCAGTCAATTACCCGCCAGAATTTCGACGAATGGATGATGCCCGTTTATGCCCCAGCTTCTTTTATTCCGGTACGTGGTGAAGGGTCGACGCTTTGGGATCAGCAAGGCAAAGATTACATTGATTTTGCGGGTGGGATTGCGGTTAACGCCCTGGGTCATGCCAATCCTGAATTGCGCAAAGCGCTGGAACAGCAGGCGGCCAAATTCTGGCATACCGGCAACGGTTACACTAACGAACCTATTCTGCGCCTGGCAAAACAGCTGATAGATGCCACATTTGCCGATAAAGTTTTCTTCTGCAACTCAGGTGCGGAAGCCAACGAAGCAGCACTGAAGCTGGCACGTAAATATGCGCACGATAATTTTGGCCCGCAGAAAAGCGGTATCGTCGCCTTCAAAAATGCGTTTCATGGCCGCACGCTGTTCACCGTTTCGGCGGGTGGGCAACCGGCTTATTCTCAGGATTTTGCGCCGCTACCGCCGCAAATCAGCCACGCCATTTATAACGATCTGCAATCCGCCAGCGAACTGATTAATGAAAATACCTGTGCGGTGATTGTTGAACCGATACAGGGCGAAGGCGGCGTTGTTCCTGCTGATCCTACCTTCCTGCAAGGGCTGCGTGAGCTGTGCGACCGCCACAATGCGGTGTTGATTTTCGATGAAGTGCAAACCGGCGTTGGGCGCACGGGCGAACTCTACGCCTATATGCACTACGGCATCACCCCTGATGTGCTTTCGACTGCGAAGGCGTTAGGCGGCGGCTTCCCGATTGGCGCAATGCTGACAACGGACAAATTCTCCAAAGTCATGGTCGTGGGCACCCACGGGACGACTTACGGCGGTAACCCGTTGGCGGGAGCGGTTGCCGGGCGAGTGATGGAGATGATTAATACGCCAGAAGTGCTCAATGGCGTTAAACAGCGTCACAAGTGGTTTATTGAGCGTTTGGACAAGATTAACCAGAAGCATCAATTGTTTAGTGAAGTGCGTGGACTGGGGCTGTTAATTGGCTGCGTACTGCAACCAGAGTACAGCGGAAAAGCTAAACTTATCTTACAGGCGGCCGCTCAGGAAGGCTTGATGATGCTCATCGCTGGCGCAAATGTGGTTCGTTTTGCTCCAGCCCTTATTATCAGCGAAGCCGAAGTACAAACCGGGTTGGATCGGTTTGAGCGCGCAGTCGAACGCTTTTTAGCGGGAGAGCAATCATGATGGTTATCCGTCCGGTTGAGCGCGGTGATTTATCCGGGCTGCTGGCGTTGGCGGGTAAAACAGGTGGCGGGTTGACCTCGCTGCCTGCGGATGAAAAAACGCTGTCGGCACGTATCGAACGCTCAATTCATACCTGGCAGGGTGGCCTGCCAAAAGGCGATCAGGGCTTTGTTTTTGTCCTGGAAGACACCTCAACCGAGCGCGTGGTGGGTATTTGCGCCATTGAAGTTGCGGTCGGGTTAAACGATCCCTGGTACAACTACCACGTTGGCACGCATGTTCACGCGTCCAAAGAGTTGAATATTTACAACGCGTTACCGACGCTTTTTCTCAGTCATGATCACACCGGGAGCAGCGAGCTTTGCACGCTATTCCTCGATGCTGAGTGGCGCAAAGAGGGCAATGGTTATCTGTTATCCAAATCCCGCTTTCTGTTTATGGCCGCCTTCCGCGATCACTTTAACGACAAAGTCGTCGCTGAAATGCGCGGCGTGATTGATGAGCACGGCCATTCACCGTTTTGGGAAAGCCTCGGCAACCGCTTCTTCTCGATGGAATTTAGCCGTGCAGATTATTTGTGCGGTACCGGACAGAAAGCGTTTATCGCTGAGCTAATGCCAAAGCATCCTATTTATACCGATTTCCTCTCCGCAGAAGCGCGGGCGGTGATTGGTAAAGTCCATCCGCAAACCGCGCCTGCGCGAGCGGTTCTTGAAGCGGAAGGTTTCCGTTATCGCAATTACGTGGATATTTTTGACGGCGGGCCAACGCTTGAATGCGACATCGACCGGGTCCGTGCGATTCGTAAAAGCCGACTGGTTGAAGTCGTCATTGGACAACCGGCGACCGAAGAGTTGCCGATGTGTCTGGTTGCCAATGAAAAATATAATGAATTCCGTGCCATGCTGGTTAAGGCGAATCCAAAAGGTGATCGGCTGATTATTGATGCTAAAACTGCGGATGCCCTGAAATGCAGTACGGGCGATAAAGTTCGTTTGGTGCGTTTGTGCCCCGAGGAGAAAAAAGTATGACTCAGTGGATTAATGGACAATGGATTTCCGGTCAGGGCGAAGCGCTGCAAAAGCACAATCCAGTCAATGGTGATTTGCTTTGGGAAGGTGTTGCAGCCGATGCGCAGCAGGTTGAGCAAGCGTGTAATGCGGCTCGTGCCGCATTTCCTGCATGGGCAAAACGCCCCTTCGCCCAGCGCCAGGCGATTGTTGAAAAGTTTGCAACGTTGCTTGAAGCCGACAAAGAAGCGCTGACCGTCACTATTTCCCAGGAAACCGGTAAACCGCGCTGGGAGGCGGCAACTGAAATCACGGCAATGATCAACAAAATCGCCATCTCGATTAAGGCTTATCACACCCGCACAGGTGAAACGCACACCGAGATGCCAGACGGTGCGGCAACATTACGCCACCGTCCTCACGGCGTGTTAGCGGTTTTTGGCCCATACAACTTCCCCGGGCATTTGCCGAACGGTCACATTGTACCAGGCCTGTTGGCGGGCAATACGTTGGTGTTCAAACCCAGCGAACTGACACCGCTGATTGGCGAAAAAGTGATGAAACTCTGGCAGCAGGCTGGCGTGCCTGAGGGCGTTCTGAATCTGGTGCAGGGTGGGCGAGAAACCGGGCAGGCTCTGGCACAGCAACCTGGGCTTGATGGCTTGCTGTTTACCGGGAGTGCCAACACGGGCTATCAACTCCACCGCCAGTTTGCCGGACATCCAGAGAAGATCCTTGCTCTCGAAATGGGCGGGAACAATCCACTGATCGTTGAAGAACCTGAAGATATTGATGGCGCTGTGCATCTGGTGATTCAGTCAGCGTTTGTCACCGCTGGGCAACGTTGTACCTGTGCGCGTCGCTTGTTGGTAAAACAAGGTGCTCAGGGCGATGCGTTTTTAAATCGTCTGGTTGAAGTGGCTGCGCGGATCCGCCCGGATGCGTGGGATGCGTCACCGCAGCCGTTTATCGGTGGACTGATTTCGGTACAAGCCGCAGAACGCGTATTGACGGGCTGGCAGGAACATATCGCACGCGGTGGAAAACCTTTGCTTGAGCCAAAACTTATCAAAGCCGGTTCATCATTACTGACGCCAGGCATCGTGGAGCTAACCGGTGTGGCAAACGTGCCGGATGAAGAAATTTTTGGCCCGTTACTGACCGTGTACCGTTATGCCGATTTTGACCAGGCAATAGCGATGGCGAATGACACCCGTTACGGCCTGGCAAGTGGGCTGATTTCGCCGCATCGTGAACAGTTCGACCAGCTCGTACTGGAGGCTCGCGCCGGGATTGTTAACTGGAATAAGCCTCTCACCGGCGCATCAAGTGCGGCACCTTTTGGTGGTGTGGGTGCTTCTGGCAACCATCGCGCCAGTGCCTGGTATGCGGCAGATTACTGTGCGTGGCCAATGGCGACACTGGAAAGCCCATCATTCCCGCTGCCTGCAACCCTGAGCCCAGGGCTTGATTTCAGCCGTGAGGAATAAACATGAAAACGCGTGAAGTCAATTTCGATGGGCTGGTGGGGTTAACCCACCATTACGCGGGGCTGTCTTTTGGCAACGAAGCCTCCACTAAACATCAATTCCGCGTTTCCAATCCTAAGCTTGCCGCTAAACAAGGCTTGCTGAAGATGAAAGCGTTGGCGGATGCGGGTTTTGCACAAGGCGTTATTGCGCCGCAAGAAAGACCCAATATTCCGCTGCTGCGCCAACTGGGTTTTAGCGGCACCGACGCACAAATTGTTGAGCGGGTAGCAAAACAAGCGCCGCAATTGCTGTCGGCGGTGAGCTCCGCTTCTTCTATGTGGGTTGCGAACGCAGCGACAGTCTGCCCGTCGGCTGACAGCATCGATGGCAAAGTGCATTTCACGGTGGCGAATCTAAACAATAAATTCCACCGTGCCAGCGAAGCACCGACGACCGAAAATGTGTTGCGAGCTATCTTCCGTAACGAGCAGCATTTTTCTGTTCATGCGGCATTGCCGCAAGTGGCAATGTTTGGTGACGAAGGGGCAGCAAACCATAACCGTCTCGGTGGGGCGTATGGTGAACCCTCAACCCAACTGTTTGTGTATGGTCGGGAAGAGGCCAAAGCCGGGCAGGTTCCGGCTCGTTATCCTGCGCGCCAGACACTCGAAGCAAGCCAGGCGGTGGCAAGGCTTAACCAGGTTAAACCTGATTTATTGGTTTATGCCCAACAAAACCCTGCGGTGATTGACCAGGGCGTTTTCCACAATGATGTGATTGCTGTGTCTAATCGTCAGGTGCTGTTCTGCCACGAGCAGGCTTTTTTGCATCAACAGGCGCTGTATCAGCAGTTACGCGAACGCGTGCCGGGCTTTACGGCCATTGAAGTTCCGGCAAATAAAGTTTCCGTTGCCGATGCGGTAAGCACTTATCTGTTTAACAGTCAGTTACTTAGCCGTGAAGATGGCAGCATGACTCTGGTGCTACCGGAGGAGTCACGCCAGCATGCCGGCGTATGGCGTTATCTCAATGAGGTGCTGGAGGCAGATAACCCAATCAGTGAGCTGAAAGTGTTTGATCTGCGTGAAAGTATGGCAAATGGCGGTGGGCCTGCGTGTCTGCGCCTGCGCGTGGTGCTTAACGAAACGGAGCTTCAAGCGTTGAACCCAGCGGTAATGATGAACGATACCCTGTTTGTTACGCTCAATAATTGGGTGGACAAGTGGTATCGTGATCAATTAACGCAGACCGATTTAGCCGACCCGCAATTACTGCGAGAAGGGCGCGAAGCACTCGATGAGCTGACGCGTATACTAGACTTAGGTTCTGTTTATCCGTTTCAACTCTAACTGGAGGCACAATGCTGGATTTCCTGGCACAGACCCTGGCAGGGAAAGTGCCAACCCATAGCGCAGGTAAGAATGCTCATCTTCATTGGCAATGGTGGGACGAAGGGATCCTGACGCTGGCGCCTCATCAGGCTGTTGAAAAGACGCTGGTGCTGTCAGCGGGGATCCACGGCAACGAAACTGCGCCAGTAGAAATACTCGCACAGTTAGTCGATAGCCTTCTGGCGGGAGAGATGGCGTTGCAGTGGCGTGTGTTGGTGATCCTCGGCAATCCTGCGGCCTTGCGTAGCAACCAGCGTTTTCAGCATAGCGATATGAATCGCATGTTTGGCGGGCGCTGGCAGCAGTTCCCGGAAAGCATCGAAACCCAACGTGCCTGCCGTCTTGAACATGCTTTAGATCTCTTTCTGGCAGAATGTGAAGAGACAACATGCTGGCATCTGGATATGCACACTGCGATTCGCAGCTCGTATCACCCTCGATTTGGCGTGTTACCCGCGCGTGCGCAGCCTTACGATGAGGCGTTCCTCTCGTGGTTAGGCTGTGCGGGCTTACAAGCGCTGGTATTTCATCAGGCACCTGGCGGCACTTTTACCCATTTCAGCAGCGAGCATTTCAACGCGCTAAGTTGCACACTGGAGTTGGGTAAAGCGCAGCCGTTTGGTGAAAACGATCTCAGTCAATTTGAAGTGACCCGACAGGCGCTGCAAGCGCTGCTGAGTGGTGGAACTTCACCGTGTGCTGACAGCGAACCGCTACGCTATAAAGTGTCACAGCAGATAACGCGCAACAGCGATGATTTTGTCTTGCATATGTCCGCACAGACGCAAAACTTTACCGCTTTCCCGAAAGGCACATTGCTGGCAGAGGATGGCGATACGCGTTATGTGGTGAAAGAGGATAGCGAGTTCGTTTTATTCCCGAATCCTAATGTGGCAATTGGCTTGCGAGCTGGATTAATGCTGACTGAGATTTAATTATTTATTGGCCTCAGACCTTGAGGCCAATTATATACAGATAAATCTTAGTGATATGCTTTCACCTGGGTATTAATTGCTATACACTCTCTTCATAATTTCTTTAAAATCATCGTCTTGTTATATTTTGTTGCAATTCCCCTCCGCTTTATCCTTATTATCTCCATAATTGCTGAAAATTTGTTTTTTCCCCTTTCAATGCTTTACCGATGAGCACTGTTACTTGACGCATAACCCCGTAAACTTAATTTCGTCAACGCGGCAAACTCGTCGCAGAAAAATCCAAATTATGATGAAGGATAATAATATGCGTAAATTAACAGCTCTCTTTGTTGCTTCAACTCTGGCTATGGGCGCGGCGAATCTGGCTCATGCAGCTGACACCACCACGACTCCAGCGGCAAAAACGGATGCACCGATGATGCACCATAAAGGTATGCGTGGTGGCCATCACGACATGATGTTTAAAGACCTGAACCTAACCGACGCACAGAAACAGCAAGTGCGTGACATCATGAAGGAACAGCACGCTAAAATGGAGCGCCCATCCGTCGAAGAACGTCGTGCAGCGCACAACATTATCGCCAGCGACAGCTTCGATAAAGCCAAAGCACAGGCGCAGGTAGATAAAATGGCAGAGCAGAACAAAGCTCGCATGATGGCTCATATGGAAACGCAGAATAAGATCTACAACATTCTGACACCTGAGCAGAAAAAACAGTTTAATGCCAATTTTGAGAAGCGTCTGACAGAACGTCCTCAACATGAAGGTAAAATGTCAGCAGATCAGGAATAACTCATTTACTGATTAACTGATTTAAGACCGCCGGTTTTGTCCATAAGCTTATTGAGCTGTGGCCAGGACCGGCGGTTTTCTTTTACCCGTCATACTTCGAGCCGCAGGGGTGTTGGCTGCATTCACAAATCCCTGTCACTTACTTATGTAAGCTCCTGGGAATTTGCTCAATTGCCGCCTACCTGCAACTCGAATTATTTAGGGTAATTTTACCCATCATACTTCAGGCAATCTGTTGCGCGCTGCTCAACATCGACCGAATCAACTGTTCAAGCAGCGGTTGCAGTTTTTCTGCACGATCTGAACGCCAGGTAAATGGCGCTTGCTCATCCATATAATTGCATTGCGCCAGTTCCAGTTGAACGGCGTGGATCCCTTGCGCGGGTTGGCCGTAAGCGCGGGTAATATATCCGCCTTTAAAGCGTCCATTCGCCACCCAGCTAAATTGCTTTTGCGAGGCGGCACACGCCACCAGATGCTCTTCAATCAGCTCGTCGCAGCTCTTGCCACCGTTAGTACCGAAATTAAGATCGGGCAATTTCCCCTCAAATAAACGAGGGATCTGGCTGGCAATAGAATGTGCATCGAACAACAACGCGTAGCCATGCTCGGCTTTCATTCTTTCCAGTTCGGTTTGTAATTGCAGATGATAGGGCTGCCAGATAGTGTCCAGCACCGCTTTACGTTGCTCCTGGCTCGGTTCTTTACCTGGGATAAAAACAGGAGTCCCATCAAACAATGTTTCGGGATATAGACCCGTGGTGGCGGTGGTATAGAGCGGTTTATCGTCGGCAGGGCGGTTTAAATCGATAACCATGCGCGAATAATTGCCGATAATCACGCTGCCACCCAGGCTCGTGGCGAATTCATAAAGTTTCGGTATATGCCAGTCGGTATCAGGCAACGGCATTGCTGCCTCGCTTAACGCCGACTCAACTTCTGGCGTTAAAGCCGTGCCTGCATGGGGAATGCTGATAAGGATCGGCAGTTTCCCTCGGCTGAAATTAAAAGGTGTTGTCACGTTTCTCTCCCTGATAAATCACGGTGCAGGGCAATTGCCCCCCTAACCAATAGACCAGTTCTGCGGGACGTGCCACGGGCCAATGCACAAAGTTTGCAACTTTTCCGCATTCAAGGCTGCCATGGCTTTCACGGATCCCCAGAGCCTGCGCGGCATGCAGCGTCACACCAGCTAACGCTTCTTCAGGCGTTAAGCCAAACAGGGTGCAGGCCATATTTAACATGAGACGCAATGACAGAGCCGGAGACGTACCAGGATTCATGTCGCTGGCGACGGCCATCGGCACGCCAAATTGGCGGAATGAGGCGACAGGCGGTTGTTGCTTTTCACGCAACAGATAAAACGCCCCTGGCAGCAGAACCGCAACGGTGTTTGCTGCGGCCATTGCCTGTGCGTCAGCAGCGGTTGCATATTCCAGATGGTCGGCGGACAACGCCTGGTAACGCGCCGCCAGGCTGCTACCTGCGAGGGCGGAAAGTTGTTCGGCATGGAGTTTTACCGGCAGGCCTAACGCACGAGCGGCAGCAAAAACAGTTTCAGTTTGCGCGGGACTAAACGCCAGATGCTCGCAAAATGCATCGACCGCATCCGCCAGTTTTTCGTTTGCGACGCGCGGTAGCAACTGCTCGCACACCACTTCAACCCATTTGTTGCCATCACCGCTGAACTCCGGCGGGATCGCATGCGCCGCCAGACAGGTGGCATACACTTCTACCGGTAACGTTTCGCCCAGCCTGCGAATAACGCGCAGCATTTTGATTTCGTTGTCGATGTCCAGCCCATAACCGGACTTGATTTCGACAGTCGTCACGCCTTCTTTCAGTAAATGCTCCAAACGTTGGCGAGCCGAGTTAAGCAATTCATCTTCATGGGCTTCACGCGTGTGGCGAACCGTGGAGAGGATCCCGCCGCCTTGAGCCGCAATATCCGCGTAACTCACACCGTTAAGACGCATTTCAAATTCAGCGCTACGGTCGCCACCAAACACCAGGTGGGTGTGGCAATCGATAAAACCTGGGGTCACGATTCCACCATCAAAATGATGATGTTCCTGAGCGGTTATTTCGGGGAGTTCGTCACGGGTACCCAGCCAGACTATTTTCCCCTGGTGCACCGCGATAACACCATCTTTAATGGTGTGGTACTGCCCATCTTTCATTGTTACCAGCGATGCACCGCTCCACAGGCTGTCTATGCTGCGAGGGTAGGTCATGACATTCTCCACATCAGGTTGTATAGACAATTGACAACAACCTAGCGCAGCATTGATCGTTGAGCAACTCCACTGCATCCAAAGCCCAGGGCAAAACATCATTTTGTCGCCTGCCACACAATTTTTTGGCAAACGATGAATCGCATTAAAATTTGGTTTGCGTTAGCTCGAATTAATCGCTAAATCATTGGCATCGCAAAAGAAGGAATTAAAACTATGCCTGCATTTTTTGCTCCAGTTGTGATGCTCCCACAAGGTTGGGGACACAACGTGCGTATTACCGTCAATGAACAAGGGATGATTACTCATGTCGATGTTGGCGCGTCCGGGGAGAATGCCACTCTGCTCGCGGGCATCGTTGTCCCTTCTATTTCGAATTTACACTCACACGCCTTTCAGCGGGTGATGGCAGGACTGACGGAAGTGGCGGGCGATCCCCAGGACAGTTTCTGGACGTGGCGCGACATGATGTACCGCATGGTGCAGAAATTATCCCCGGAGCAAGTCGGCACGATTGCCACGCATTTATATATTGATATGCTCAAGGGGGGTTACACCCAGGTCGCTGAATTTCATTATTTACATCATGATGTTAACGGTAAACCTTATGCATCAGGCGATTTGATGCTACAGCAATTGCTGCTTGCTGCCGATAATACCGGAATAGGGCAAACGCTATTGCCGGTGCTCTATAGCCACGCGGGTTTTGGTGCGCAACCACCACAGCCTGGGCAGAAAAGATTTATTCAGGATGTTGACCGGTATTTGCGTCAGCAGCAGGCATTGGGCACCGTATTACGTCGCTATCCGCGCATTAATCACGGCCTGTGCTTCCACTCATTGCGGGCTGTAACGCAAGAGCAAATGGAAGATGTCCTCGAAGCGAGCGACTATCGCCTTCCGGTGCATATCCATATTGCAGAGCAAGAAAAGGAAGTGAATGACTGTGTGGCCTGGAGCGGTGAACGCCCTGTGGAATGGTTGTTTAATCGCTTTGCGGTTGATGACCGCTGGTGCCTGGTTCACGCCACACATTTATCGGCTGAAGAGTTAACCCAAATTGTGGAAAGCCGTGCAGTGGCAGGGTTGTGCCCAACCACCGAAGCGAACCTGGGTGATGGCATTTTCCCGGCGACGAATTTCATCGCGCAAGGCGGCCATTGGGGAATTGGGTCGGATAGCCATGTTTCAGTCAATGCTCTGGAAGAATTACGCTGGCTTGAATATGCGCAACGCCTGCGTGACCGTCGTCGTAACCGAATTGTGTTACCCGAATTGCCGCAGGTTGGCGAGGTGCTCTGGCGTCAGGCCGCTGTAGGTGGGGCGCAAGCATGCGGTGTGGCGATGGGGATGATTGCACCGGGGCAACGTGCCGACTGGTTAGTGCTCGAGCGTGATTCGTGGTTGGCAAATATTGAAGACTACGCGCTGCTTAATCGCTGGTTATTTGGTGGTAAGAGCGAACAAATTAGAGACGTGTGGGTTGCAGGAAAACAGGTGATTTGTGACCGACAGCACCCGCTCGATGAACAAAGCAATACACAGTTTGCGCAGGTGATGCGCACACTTCAGGAGTGGTGATGGAATTTTTTGATATACGGAAAGTGCCCGTCAGCTTGTGGCGCAACGGGGCCGGAGAAACCCGAGAAATTTGCTGCTTTCCGCCCGCAACGCGTGATTTCAACTGGCGAGCCAGTATCGCTTCAATTGCCAGTAGCGGCGAGTTTTCGGCTTTCCCACAGGTCGATCGCGTCATTACGCTGCTCGAAGGTGGGGAAGTGGTTCTGGATGCCGGAAAGGCGTTCCGTCATACCCTTAAGCACTTTCAGCCGTTTGCTTTTGCCGGGGATTACACGGTTAAAGCGGAGCTGAAACAAGGGATGTCGATGGATTTTAATATCATGACCCATCGGGATCGTTGCCGCGCCAAAGTACGGGTTGCCGACCGCACGTTTACCACCTTCGCACCGCGTGGTGGCATAGTTTATGTGCTCAGTGGCGAGTGGCAACTGGGTGAAAAACTGCTGACACCGGAGCAAGGTGCGTGGTGGCAAGATGGCCGCCACACCCTGCGCTTGCTGAAATCAGAAGGTAAATTGCTGTTTAGCGAAATTACCTATCTCTGATCACTTGCCAGTAAAACTCCCCACCAGTTGATAACGTGAGCCCGGATATAACAACCGGGCCACCGTCACGACCTGCGAATGGTGCCAGGTTCGGCGCTGAATCAGCAGGCAAGGCTGGCTGGATGTCACTTCGAGCAACCCTTGTTGGGACTCATCCGCCAGCACCGCTTCAACAATGTGTTCGCCTGAGGTTAACGGCGCGACCTTACTCAAATAATGGTGGGGTGTGAACAAGCGGAAATCTTGTTGCAGGTAATCCGCAGCCAGCGCCGGATTCACATACCGCGTCTCCAGTTGTACCGCCATATCATTATCGTAATGCACCAACTGTGAGTAAAACAGCGGCTCACCGACATTGAACGAAAAGGCGTGGGCCAGTTGTTCATCCGCTTTCACTTGTTCGAGTGCGATGACCTGATTGCGATAATGGTGACCGCGCGCGGTAATCTCTTCGGCAATACTGCCCACTTCCAACAATGCGGTATGGCCTTTAAGCTCTGCGACAAATGTCCCCACACCTTGCATGCGCACCAGCCAGCCTTCACCGGTGAGCTCCCGAAGTGCGCGGTTGATGGTCATCCTGCTGACATTCAGCGCATTCACCAACTCGGTTTCCGAAGGCACGCGCTGATGGGCAAGCCAGTTGCCACTACGAATCTGACTAATAATCCCCTGCTTAACCCGTAAGTAAATTGGGGCGGGTAAATCACTGATAGCTGCGCGTAGTTGTGTCAGAGGTTGGTTTTCAGACATTGGTCGTTCCTTTGATACCCGCAGCCTTTCAAGAGGCAGGGATATAACATTTCATTTTGCGGCGAAAGCGCGATCTCGCTCACTGTTCAATAAAAATTACCTATGACCCACTGGCGGCCATTTGGGTTTATTAGTTAGGTTGTCTATACAACTCTATACGTTCACTTGAATTGATGCCATCAGGATGTCGCTATGTCACTGCAAAAAAAGCTTTGCTGTCTTACACCGGGGCGCGTCACGCTCGCCACATTGCGTGAAATCTACCATGGAACCGTCACGTTAAGTCTTGATCCACAGGCCATTGATGCGGTTGAGAAAGCGCAACAAACCGTCGAAGCTATCGTTAAACATGGCGATGTGGTTTACGGCATTAATACGGGTTTTGGCAAATTAGCACAAACCACAATTGCAAATGACCATTTGGCTGAGCTGCAACGCAATCTGGTGCTTTCACACAGCGTAGGGCTTGGGAAACCGCTGCCTGATGATGTGGTTCGCGTCGTCATGGCCAGTAAAATCATCAGCCTTGCGCGGGGCCATTCTGGTGTGCGTATGCGTGTTATCGACAGTTTGTTGCGCCTGTTTAATGCCGGTGTGATGCCTGTTATCCCTGAAAAAGGATCGGTTGGTGCATCGGGCGACCTCGCTCCGCTGGCGCATCTTTCGCTGATGCTGCTGGGTGAAGGGAATGTGCGGATCAATGGCGAAGAAGTGCCTGCTACTGCCGGGTTAAAAATGGCGGGCGTCGAGCCGTTAGTGCTTGGGCCAAAAGAGGGGCTGGCGTTACTCAACGGCACACAAGTGTCTACAGCACTCGCGCTGCGTGGCCTGTTTGAAGGCGAAAAAGTCTTCGGTGCGGGTCTGGTAGCGGGGGCGTTATCGCTTGAAGCGATTAAAGGTTCGGTAAAACCGTTTGATGCGCGTATTCATGAAGCGCGTGGGCAAACGGGGCAGATTGATGTCGCAGCCGCGGTCAGAGTGCTGTTGGAAGACAGCGAAATTGTCGATTCCCATCAGCATTGTGGACGTGTGCAAGATCCATATTCCATTCGCTGTGTCCCGCAGGTGATGGGCGCATGCCTTGATAACCTGCGTCACGCGGCACGTGTACTGCAAATTGAAGCCAACGCGGCATCTGATAACCCGCTGGTGTTTAGCGATACGGGTGAAGTCATTTCTGGCGGGAATTTCCACGCTGAGCCGGTGGCGTTTGCCGCCGACATTATTGCACTGGCGGTTGCTGAGATTGGTGCGATTTCCGAGCGCCGTCTGGCATTGCTGCTCGATACCGGGCTGTCTGGCTTGCCGCCGTTCCTGGTGAAAGAAGGTGGGATTAACTCCGGATTTATGATTGCGCAGGTGACGGCCGCAGCGCTTGCGTCCGAAAACAAATCGCTGGCTCATCCTGGCAGCGTGGACAGCCTCCCGACGTCAGCAAACCAGGAAGATCACGTTTCCATGGCGACCTACGCCGCTCGCCGTTTGGGTGACATGTGCTTCAACACCGCCGCCGTGGTGGGTATAGAAGCCATGGCAGCCGCTCAGGGCATCGAGTTTTCTCGCCCGCTTCGCAGTTCTCCACTAATGGAAGAAGTTTTCAGCGGCGTACGCCAGCGTGTCGCCTTCCTTGATAAAGATCGCTTACTGGCTCCAGATATTGAAAGCATGCGCCAGTGGGGTGCCAGCGGTGAGTTACCTGCTGTCATTACTCAACTCTTTCCTTCTACATCGGCCTGATGCCGGGAGCCACCACAATGACTGAATCTGTAAAACAGGCGGTAGCCCGCACGGTACGCGCTCCACACGGTAGCACATTGCACTGCGAAAACTGGTTGATCGAAGCGGCTTACCGCATGATCCAAAATAATCTCGATCCCGATGTCGCTGAACGCCCGGAAGATCTGGTGGTGTATGGCGGGATCGGCAAAGCGGCGCGTAACTGGGAATGCTTCGAGCAGATCCTCGCTTCGCTGCGCAGCCTGAAAGCCGAAGAAACGCTTCTGGTGCAATCCGGTAAACCGGTGGGGATTTTCCGCACGCACGCCGACGCGCCGCGTGTCTTAATCGCAAACTCCAACCTAGTGCCGCACTGGGCAACCTGGGATCATTTCCACGAGCTCGATAAAGCCGGGCTGATGATGTACGGCCAGATGACCGCGGGGTCGTGGATTTACATCGGCGCGCAAGGCATCGTACAGGGCACGTTTGAAACCTTTGCTGAAGCTGGGCGCCAACATTACGGTGGCGATTTGCGCGGTAAATGGATCCTGACTGCTGGGCTCGGTGGGATGGGGGGAGCACAACCATTGGCAGGCGTGCTGGCTGGCGCTTCAGTATTAGCCATCGAATGCCAGGAGTCGCGCATTGATTTCCGTCTGCGCACTCGATATCTCGACTACAAAGCGACCAATCTTGATGAAGCGCTGGCAATTATTGAACAGGCTAACGCGGAGAAAAAAGCTATCTCCGTGGGTCTGCTGGGTAACGCGGCTGAAATTCTGCCTGAGCTGGTGAAACGTGCGAAAGCAGGCGGTATTAAGCCTGATATTGTGACCGACCAAACTTCGGCACACGATCCCATCAACGGTTATTTACCGCAAGGTTGGACGGTAGAACGCTGGCAGAATGAACGTACATCGCAACCGAAATCAGTGGAAAAAGCCGCTCGGGCATCCATGGCGGTGCACGTTCAGGCGATGCTCGATTTCTGGGAAATGGGCGTGCCGACGGTGGATTACGGCAACAATATCCGCCAGGTAGCATTCGATGAAGGCGTGGAAAATGCCTTTGATTTCCCAGGCTTTGTTCCGGCTTATATTCGTCCGCTATTCTGCGAGGGCAAAGGACCGTTCCGCTGGGTTGCACTTTCGGGTGATCCGGAAGATATCGCCAAAACTGATGCAAAACTGAAAGAGCTGTTCCCGGATAACCACAACCTGCATCGCTGGCTGGATATGGCGCAAGAGCGCATTGCATTCCAGGGCCTGCCGGCACGTATCTGCTGGCTGGGGTTAGGGGAGCGCCATCGTGCTGGACTGGCGTTTAACGAAATGGTTCGTAACGGCGAGTTGAAAGCGCCAGTGGTCATTGGCCGTGATCATCTCGATTGTGGTTCGGTAGCTTCACCAAACCGTGAAACGGAGTCGATGAAAGACGGTTCCGATGCGGTTTCTGATTGGCCGTTGCTGAACGCGTTGCTCAATACCGCAGGCGGTGCCACATGGGTAAGTTTGCATCATGGCGGCGGCGTGGGGATGGGCTTCTCACAACACGCAGGCGTGGTGATTGTTGCCGACGGCACGCCAGAAGCCGAGGTGCGTTTAGGACGTGTGCTGTGGAATGACCCTGCGACAGGTGTCATGCGCCATGCCGACGCGGGTTATGAAAGCGCTGTTGAGTGCGCTCATCAGCATGATTTAAAACTGCCGATGATCCAAAAAAGTAACGCAAAATAATTCGAGTTGCAGCACTAAAACGCCAGTGCGTTTTTGAACAGCGCTTGCGCTGGCCCCGAAGGGGCGAGGCCACAGGCCGAGTAACGCGGCAAATGAGCAAGTCCCCAGGAGCTTACTAAAGTAAGTGACTGGGGCTTGGGAGTGCAGCCAACACAGCTGCGGCTCGAAGTATGAAGCGTTAACCGTAGTTGCGGGTCGCGAGCCAACAAAGCAATGACCCGCCAACTACCATGACAACACCCTGCCAGAACGCCCAACCCGGATGTAACCCCAGCCAAAGACTTGCGATCAACGCCGAAAGTACCGGCGTAAAATAGGATGCAGTCGCGAGCAGCGTCATGTTCCCGCGCTGAATTCCGTGGTTCCAGGCTGAATAGGCCACTGCCGTAGACATCCCCATAAACAACAGTTGCAGCGTGGACGGTAGCGTAAAATGAATCGGAGCTTCGCTCACGAAGGCAAACTTCACCCACAGCACAATGGCGGTGGCGCAGAAAAACAGTGATACGCCGTTTTTCCCCTCGCTAAAGCGACGTGTAATGTTGCAATACAGCGCCCAGATTATCGCGGCGGCAAAGGCCAGTCCGTATGCCAGTGGGTTATCGAGAATGTTGTACCACA
Organism: Buttiauxella sp. A111; assembly: GCF_014189855.1. GTDB lineage: Bacteria > Pseudomonadota > Gammaproteobacteria > Enterobacterales > Enterobacteriaceae > Buttiauxella > Buttiauxella selenatireducens. Next base: position 384,604 of record NZ_BJFN01000004.1, on the reverse strand, counting down.
TCTGCAACGGTGACCAGTCGCCATCTCCTTTCATGACCTGAACAATGCCCGCAAGGGAAAGTGCCAGTCCTGGCCAGAGCCATAAGTTGCTGCGTTGCTGATTAATAAACAGCGCGAGAAGAATCGTCAGGCTCGGCCACAAATAGTTAATCATCCCCAGTTCCAGCGATTGGCTGCGGCTGTTTGCCAGCCCAATGGCCAACGCAAGACAGATTTCATAGGAGACAAATAAAGCGCCGCCACTCCATAAATAGCGGGTCGGGATTTCGCGTATTTTGGGTAAACCACGGGCAAGGCACAGGCATAGGGCGCTAACGGTGTAAATTAGCGCGGCGCCGCCAACGGGGCCAAAATGTTCGCTGATACTGCGTAATAAACCAACCGAGGTGCTCCAGAGGAGGATCGCCAGCAAGCCAAAGGCCGTGGCGCGTTTTGCAGAGCTGTCCATGTGTTTCCAGAATGTCGCGAATATCGGATGTCGCTTACGTTAAGCTGGCCGACGAAAATACTTTTATCGGGGATTAACGTAGGCGACATCCACCTGGTGTGGCGTTATTTCTTCCAGAAATCGTCAAACACCGTAATCGGTGGGCGACGTTTGTGCTCAGTTTTCAGATACCAGCCTTCGATGATTTTGCTGGTGGCGTCATCCAGAGTCTTACCTTCCAGATAATCGTCAATCTGTTCGTAAGTGACACCGAGCGCGGCTTCGTCCGGCAGAGAAGGGCGATCATCTTCCAGATCCGCCGTTGGGGCTTTCTGGTAGAGGTGTTCCGGGCAGCCCAGGATTTTAAGCAGCGCTTTGCCCTGACGTTTGTTCAGACGGAAGATTGGGTTGATATCAGTCCCGCCATCGCCGTATTTGGTGAAGAAACCGGTCACCGCTTCAGCACCATGGTCCGTACCCACCACCACGCCTTTGGTCATACCCGCAATGCTGTACTGGGCTTTCATACGCTCGCGAGCTTTTTCGTTGCCACGAATGAAATCGCTCAGCTCAATTCCCGCGTTACGCAGCGCGTGCTCACTTGCCAGGACCGAGCCTTTGATGTTTACGGTTAACACGCGATCGGGCTGGATAAAGGTGATCGCATCCTGGCAGTCTTGCTCGTCAGCCTGCACACCAAACGGCAAACGTACTGCGATAAACTGGTAGCTGTCGTCACCGGTTTCGTTGCGCAGTTCATTGATAGCCAGTTGGCAAAGTTTGCCTGTCAGGGTGGAGTCCTGGCCGCCGCTGATACCCAATACCAGGGACTTAATAAACGAGTATCTTTTCAGATACGACTTCAGAAAATCGACGCTGACACGGATTTCGTGCTGCGGGTCGATCTGTGGTTTAACCCCTAATGCCTGGATAATCTCTTGTTGCAGAGCCATTTAACCCTCCGGTTACGGTGTACCTGCGTGCGCAGGCAGCAAAAGTCAGATTTGTTAAAACTACCCGTTTGTAGGTAAAACGACAAGACTCATGCGCATGTATGGAATCATTTGGTGTGATTTAGAGCGTTCTGGAGCTAACTTGGTGTTTTGTATAATAATCCTAAAATTTGTTCATTTGGTCTGGTTAGTTGAAAAAAGCGCTTTTCTATTCCACGCTTAATGAACACGCATGAGCAATACCCTGAAAAACGAGGATAAAATATGAACAAGAATTTTGCAGGATTTTTAAGTGCAGCAGCGGTGATGACAATGCTTGCGGGTTGTACGGCGTATGACCGTACCAAAGATCAGGTGGCGACGCCCGTGGTCAAAGATGTGAAAAAAGGCATGAGCCGTGAGCAAGTACAGCAAATTGCGGGTAAACCTTCTTCAGAAATCACCATGATTCACGCTCGCGGTACTTGCCAGACCTATATTCTTGGCCAGCGCGAAGGCAAAACCGAAACTTACTTTGTAGCACTTGATGAAACCGGTCATGTGATGAATTCCGGTTATCAGTCTTGTGCCGAATACGATACCGATCCACAAACGAAAAAATAATAACGCCTTAAGTAAAAAAGCCGCCACCTAACCGTGGCGGCTTTTTTTGTGGCTATGCAGGAATATGGCTAACTTTGTTACTACGCGACCAGACGCGGTGCGCGGCGAGATGTTGCAGGAAATCATCGGTAAATGTAGTTGTGACGGTGTCACCTTCAACTACACCTTCCTCACCTTGGTTATCAATACCCAGCTTAGATTTAAACTGTCGGGCATCACCTGCGAGGCCGATGACTTTTAAGTGTTTATAGGCTTCCATTAAATAATAAGTGGCATCGCCATTATTTAAAATGGAGCTGATGTCGCCTCCGGGGACTATCACCGCATCGACGCTGACCGACGGCGAACCGGTGAACGTGGCTCCAATCGGCAGCAAGGAGCTATCGTCAGCGCTAACGTCGCCCAGACGCGAGAACAACAGTTTGCTGTGGACGCCCTGGGCTTTCAGCGCCTGCATTGTCACCAGCACATCCGCCGCATTCGCATTTTCACTGAGTAGAATCGCAACGACTCTGCCTTTCACTGAGCCGCTTGGCACCGCATACAGGCTTAGACTCGGGTCTTTCTTCAGGCCATTGACATCTTTCGGTGGGGCGACGTGCATCTGCTCATCGGAAAGCTCAATACCGAGATTTTCTGCAACGGGTTGTGCCAGCGAAATATCAATGTGTGTCAGATGATCCAGCACTCTTTCGCGGATGTAGGGCCGCGCCACTTTGGATAATTCGAAGCTAAAAGCGCTGATAATATGTTGCTGCTCGACAGGCGTTTGGCTTTGCCAGAACAGCCGGGGTTGCGAGTAATACTCACCAAACGATGGGCTACGTTCGCGAATTTTATGCCCTTCAACCCGTGTTTGATAACTCTCAAAGCCGCCACGTTTTGGCCCCGGCGGCGTTTCGCGTGGCCAGTTATCGTTGATGGAGTTCGGTTCGTAGTTGGCAGGATTGCTGTCGATATCTATTCGGTGCATGCCATCACGCTGGAAGTTGTGATAGGGGCAGACAGGGCGGTTAATCGGGATTTCATGGAAGTTCGGGCCACCCAGGCGGCTGATTTGCGTATCGGTATAAGAGAATAAACGCCCCTGTAATAATGGATCATTACTGAAATCCAGCCCAGGGACGATATGTCCTGGATGGAAGGCTGCTTGTTCGTTTTCAGCGAAGAAATTATCCGGGTTACGATTGAGCGTCATTTTGCCCACCAGATGGACGGGGACCAGCTCTTCCGGGATCAGTTTGGTCGGGTCTAACAGATCGAAATCGTATTTGAACTCATCTTCTTCAGGGATTAATTGCAGCCCCAATTCGTATTCCGGGAAATCGCCCGCTTCAATAGATTCCCAAAGATCGCGGCGGTGGAAATCCGGATCGCGCCCCGTCAGCTTTTGCGATTCATCCCATACCAGCGATGCTTTACCGGCGGTGGGTTTCCAGTGGAAACGCACGAAGGTGGCTTTGCCGTCGGCATTAATCATACGGAAGGTATGAATACCGAACCCTTCCATGGTGCGATAGCTGCGTGGAAGACCACGATCAGACATTGCCCAGATGACGTTGTGCAGCGTTTCGGGTTGCAGTGATACATAATCCCAGAAAGTGTCGTGCGCACTGCCACCTTGCGGTATGGCCCAGTGTGGCTCGGGTTTAACGGCGTGGACGAAATCAGGGAATTTATGTGCATCCTGAATAAAGAATACCGGGGTGTTGTTACCGACCAAATCGAAAATGCCTTCTTCGGTATAGAATTTGGTGGCAAATCCACGGATATCACGCACGGTGTCGGCAGAGCCTGCGCCGCCTTGTACGGTCGAAAATCGCACGAATACCGGCGTGATTTTATCAGGGTCCGATAGAAAATCCGCTTTGGTGACTTCCGCCAAATTTTTGTAGGGCTGGAAGTAACCGTGAGCCGCCGAACCCCGCGCATGTACGATACGCTCGGGGATACGCTCATGGTCGAAATGGGTGATTTTTTCCCGCAGGATAAAATCTTCCAGAAGCGTAGGCCCGCGCGTACCGGCGCGCAGTGAATTTTGGTCATCGGCAATCCGCACACCCTGATTGGTCGTCAGCGGGAAGTTTTCGCCATCCTTGCGGTGCACATCGAGCGATTTTAGTTTTTCGTTGGAGGTATCCGGGCTTTTATAACTTCCTGCAGCAGTGGGTTGTGCTCCAGGAGGCGTAGGTACAGTGGAAGGGCGGTGAGATCCATCTTCAGGAGCCAGAGAATCCATACCGGGCCTGGATTCATTGGCGTCATGTATTGGTGCGCTGTGACTTAACGGATGTTTATCGTGCGTCGACATTGAGCTCATCTCCTGTTTTAGTCCTGCGATAACGATGCTTTGAATAGCCAAAACACCTTTAACTATAGGTCAAGAGCTTCTCAACACGAGACGCGGAGGGCGATTCTCCGCTATCATAGTGACGTTGTTCATCAATTCAGTTCTGATTCGATTGCCTATGAAACCTTTGCGCCAACCAAATACTCGTCCCGTTATTACGTATCAACCGCGTGTTGAACCTGCGCCACCGGCTCAAGCCTTGCGAGCTGAAGGGTTTAAGGATGTGTGGATTTTACGTAATCGCTATGTGGCTTTTGTGCTGGTGGGGGATGCGTTCCGCCAGTCACCGCCCTTTACGTTGCCGGAGTCCGCACAACGTTGGGCGATGCAGGTAAGAAATGAAAATGACATTCTCTGATATTTTTGTCATCTTTCCAGACTGTATCCAGGATGGCGGGATTACCCGCCGTTACTGATTTGATCAAACATTTCGCAGCCGGTATCAAACCCTTCTGTGCAGCTTACATTTAGCCACTGCAATGCTCTTTGCTTATTGGCTGTAATAAAACCTTTCTCACCGTTTAAAAACAGCATGCCGGCCCAGTATTCGGCATAACCCGTACGAGAAATCGCCGAGCTGCGCTTGAACCAGAATGTCGCCTTTTCATCGTCCTGTGCAATACCCACGCCGTTGGCGTAGAGCAAACCGTAGAACATCTGTGCATCGACCGCGGAATCACTTTCGATATCTTGTGAGGCACTTTCCAGCAGCTTCATTGCTTTAGGGTAGTCAGGTGTACCCGCTTGGGTGTTAACCAAAATACGCGCAAGCGTCACATTACCTATTTTACTGCCACGCTCAACCGCTTGTTCGGCGAGTGATTTCGCTTGCTGATAATCGGCAGCGTTAGGGTCCTGAATTTTCAACTGTGCCAGAAGTGCCAGTGCATCTGCATCTCCTTGGGCCGCTGATTTTGCCGCCCAACTTTCGGCCTGCTGGTATTCACCCGCACTAAACAGCGTGTCGGCAAGATAAAACTGGGCACGACTGTCTCCTTCCTGCGCATGTTGCAGATAAGGACTATCAGGTGTTTCAGCCCACGCCGATGAGACGCAGAACAACAACAGAATACAGAGTCGTTTCATAGAGATAAGGGATCCGTAGAGAGCTAAAGTTTTGGCGCCCTATGCGGGAGCTCTAAATTATAAATAAAAAAACGGCTCCTCGGTGAGAGGAGCCGTTTATTGTCGCAGATTCTGTAGTGATTTTGCTACTGGTTAGCGATGCGCCAGCTCAGCTTCTTCGTCGCTATTCAGCACTTCTTTATCAGTTTGTTTCATCAACTGACTCGTGATGGTACCTGCTGTCATTGAACCACTGACGTTCAGCGCGGTACGACCCATATCGATAAGCGGCTCAACTGAAATCAACAGCGCAACCAGCGTGACGGGCAAGCCCATGGCTGGGAGGACAATCAGCGCAGCGAATGTTGCGCCTCCACCGACACCGGCAACGCCTGCGGAGCTTACGGTGACAATCCCGACTAATGTAGCAATCCAGACTGGATCCAACGGGTTGATACCGACAGTCGGTGCGACCATCACGGCCAGCATCGCTGGATACAGACCGGCACAACCATTCTGACCGATAGTTGCCCCAAAGGACGCCGCAAAGCTTGCGATAGACTCAGGCACACCCAGGCGGCGAGTTTGCGCTTCAACGTTCAAAGGAATGCTGGCAGCGCTGGAACGGCTGGTGAAAGCGAAGGTCAGTACCGGCCATACTTTACGGAAGTATTTCAACGGGCTGACACCATTGACGGCCAGCAATACCGCATGCACACCGAACATAATGGCCAGGCCGAGGTATGAAGCCACCACGAAGCTGCCCAGTTTAATGATGTCTTGCAGGTTTGAACCGGCAACGACTTTGGTCATCAGAGCCAGAACACCGTATGGCGTCAGTTGCATCACCAGGCGCACAAGTTTCATGACCCAGCTTTGAAGTGTGTCAATCGCAACCAGAACACGTTCGCCCTTTGGCGCATCGTCTTTCAGTAATTTCAGTGCGGCCACGCCCAGGAAGGCGGCGAAAATCACGACGCTGATGATCGACGTTGGATTGGCGCCAGTCAGGTCAGCAAACGGGTTTTTCGGTACGAAAGATAAAATCAGCTGCGGTACGCTGAGGTCGGCAACTTTGCCCACATAGGTTGTTTCAATCGCGCTCAGACGTGCAGTTTCTGCAGTCCCTTGAACCAGGCCTTCTGCGGTCAGACCGAACATGTTAGTGACCAACACGCCGACCAGTGCGGAAATCAATGTGGTGAAAAGCAGTGTCCCGATGGTCAGTACGCTGATTTTGCCCAAAGACGAGGCATTATGCAGACGCGCAACAGCACTCAGAATAGAGGCAAATACCAATGGCATTACAATCATTTGCAGCAGTTGAACATAGCCGTTACCGACAACGTTAAACCACTGAATAGATTGTTTCAGTACCGGGTTGTCTTCGCCATAAATGGTGTGCAGGGCAAGACCAAAGACTACGCCAATCACCAGACCAAGCAGTACTTTCTTCGCCAGACTCCACTGTTTGTGGCGGGTTTGCGCCAGCAACAGCAGCAGAATAACGAACACGATAACGTTCGCTATAAGTGGAAAATTCATCCCGTATCTCCTGAGTGTATTTTAAGCAGGTGGACTGATTGCCACCTTTATATCCATCACTTTGCTCGTCGCCGGTTATCCGGCAACTCGAATTGCTTTGGCTTTATGCTGTAAATCGTACCAGAAGCTCAGAACGAGTCTTATATTCAAAAGGAATTGATTATTACCATTTGAGTTATTTCGCCTAATTATTGTTCCAGGTGGTTACTTAAAAAACTATTAAAGGTCATTTGTAGAGAAATTATCATGTGCGATGACCAGCGCACGGCACTGTTATCGGGCACGCTTTGTGGCATCCACACCGCCAGGCCAAAAAACACCATGCACAAGGCGCGTTCAAGTTGATTGCCTTTTTGCGGCCTGATAATGGGAAAGCGGAACCGCCAACGGCAAGGCCAAAGTAACGGCACACCAGCAGGGGTGAGCATATCCGCAAGAATATGACTCAAGTAGCCCAACACCATGCCCTGAAGGGCATCGGCGGGAATAACCCAGGTTTCGGGAACTTTGAGATAGAACAGCGCGAGACTCGCGAATACGGCAAATAAACTGTGCGTAAACCCCCGATGGCCGCAGGCGCGGGCGATCGGTTTGGAAATCCAGGGCAAGCGTTGGCCGAGAAATGACTTTGGGTGGTCAATATCAGGTAGCAAACACGTCAGGATGGCTGATGGCACAATATGCCACCAGTCCCCTTGAGCAAGCACAGGCGTGAGTTCGGCGTTTTTAGCGAATACTGCACAGGCAATGGAAAAAAGAAGGTGACCTTCCGCCGTCATGATACTACCTGGATGAAAACTGTCGATTCATACAGTATAGGGATTTTATACAGTAGACGGAAGAGGTGACGGCGTAACATTTTACTACCGCCGGATTCCCCGACGGCGTGATGTTTAGCGGGCTAGCCAGCCTCCGTCGACGGCAACCGTGTAGCCATTGACATAATCGGAAGCGCGAGAGGCGAGAAACACAATTGGCCCTTGCAGGTCACCAGGAAGCCCCCATCGACCAGCAGGAATACGGTCGAGGATTTCCTGGCTGCGTACGTCGTCGTCACGCAGTTGTTGAGTATTGTTGGTTGCCATGTATCCTGGGGCGATAGCATTCACATTAATATTATGTTGCGCCCATTCATTCGCCAGTAACCGCGTCACGCCGAGCACAGCGCTTTTGGATGCGGTATAAGAAGGGACTCTGATCCCCCCCTGGAATGACAGCATGGATGCGATGTTGATGATCTTGCCGCCATGGCCTTGTTTAATGAATTGCTTTGCGACAGCCTGAGAGAGAAAGAACACCGATTTTATGTTCAGGTTCATGACGTCGTCCCAGTTTTTCTCGCTAAATTCCAGCGCATCTTCCCGGCGAATGGTTCCCGCGTTATTCACGAGAATATCTATTTTCCCCATCCCTGCGACTGCCTGCGCGATGATCTCAGGGATAGCGTGTTGTTGGCTTAAATCTGCCTGGATGGCGAGAAAACGACGATCCAAATCCTGTACTTTTTGCGCCGTTTCATGTGGGATTTTGCGACTTACACTGACGATGTCACAACCTGCCTCGGCAAGCCCTATTGCCATTCCCTGACCCAGGCCTGTGTCACAACCCGTGACGATAGCGACTTTGCCTTGCAGATTAAAAGCATCGAGAATCATAAGTTACCCCGGTATCCGGAAAAGCGCCGTTGCGCGTGTCTGTATAGAGTAGATACGGGAGAGGGGAAACTCAAATATTTATGAAATAACGTTTTAAAAAATTTGATGCGGATATGATTTTGAAACAGATGCGGGGATTCCCCGCATCTTTATCAACTAGCCAATCAGATGTTCGGCGCGCAATTCAGTCAGCGAGTTCAGTTTCGCATTCGCCAGACACCAGCGTACGTCGTCGCGGTTTTCTTCAGCAGGAACCACAATAGAACGCATGCGTGCGGCTTTGGTCGCAATCATGCCATTCACTGAATCTTCAAGAGTGACGCAAGCCAGAGGATCGATGCCCAGTTTAGTGGCGGCGTCTAAGTAAACCTGCGGATGCGGCTTGCTGTACGGCAGATGTTCCGCCGAGGCGATAGCATCAAACTGAGAACGTAAGTCGAACATTTCCAACACACGCTCAAGCATATGCAGAGGTGAGGCGGAGGCTAACCCCACTTTCAACCCTTGTGCTTTACACAACGCTACCGCTTCACGCACGCCAGGTAGAATGGGACGCGTCTCTTCAACCAATGAGATAGCGCGAGCGATGATGCGATTTGTCACTTCTTCACGGGACGGGCCATTCCACGGTTGCTGAGCAAACCACAGGTCGACAACCAGATCGATGCGCAAACCAAGCGTGTCAGGAAGTTCAGCACGGCGGGAAATATCCACGCCAATGCTGGCCAGAACATCCAGCTCAGCCTTATCCCACAACGGTTCAGAATCAATCAGTAAACCGTCCATATCAAAAATCGCAGCTAAAATTTGGCGAGTCACAGCCATGTTTCGACTCCTGTCAGTTATACCCGTCATATTTCAAGCCATGTTGGGTATGTATATTGAAAAATTAGATCTCTTATCAATAGCTGGAATTAACGGCTGTTGCCACTGGTTTGTGAAAAATCGCCTGTAAAGCTCAGGCGAAATCACCCCAGACGAGGTAAACTTTGTGCGTGCAAGTTACGTCCTAACCAAGGGGAACGAATGACGTATCAACAAGCTGGACGCATTGCCGTACTCAAACGTGTGGCTGGCTGGGTAATTTTTATCCCAGCGGTAATTTCAACACTGATTTCAATTCTGAAGTTTATGTATGAGCACAGCGAAAAACAGGCAGGGATTAATGCTGTGATGCTGGATTTCGCTCATGTCATGATTGAGATGATGCGTTTTAATACGCCATTCTTGAATTTCTTCTGGTACAACTCACCGCAACCCGACTTCCATCAACAGGCCAATATTCTGTTTTGGATAATCTACGCGCTGATCTTTATTGGCCTTGCGTTGCAGGCATCCGGTGCACGAATGAGCCGCCAGGCGAAGTTTCTGCGTGAGGGGGTACAAGATCAGTTGATTCTTGAGCAGGCAAAAGGCCCTGAAGGGTTAACGAAAGAACAGATCGACGCGAAAATTGTGGTACCGCGACACACCATTTTCCTGCAAATTTTCCCGCTCTATATTTTACCCGTCATCATTATCGTGCTGGGCTACTTCTTCTTTTCTTTACTCGGCTTCATCTAGATAAACGCCACTCCCGCTCGGGGAGTGGAGAATTCATTATGCTGCCAGTACACGTTCCAGTGCTTTTTGCGCGATGACTAAATGCTGACCGCCAAACAGACTCGCCCGGTTAAACAGCGTATAGAGCTGATAAATCGGTTGGCGTTGCAGGAAGTCTGCGGGAAGTGGGGAAACTGACTGGTAACCGTCGTAGATTTGCGGCGGTTGATCCGGGTGTAATGGCAGCATCGCCAGGTCGCACTCCCTGTCACCCCAGTAGCAGGCGGGATCGTAGATAAATGGCCCATCAGCGTCCATCGCGCAATTTCCTGACCACAAATCGCCATGCAGTAAAGAAGGCTGAGGCTGATGGGAAGCCAGCGCCTGATGCACAAATTCGACAATCAGGTCGATATCTCCGAATTGAATGCCTTTTTCTGCGGCAAGCTCAAGTTGCCAGCCGATGCGTTGCTCTGCAAAGAACGTCGACCAGCGTCGTTGCCAAGTATTGGGCTGTGGGTTTGTGGAAAGATCATTATCAAAATCGAGCCCAAATTGCGGCTGATCGCTCCATTCATGCAAACGCGCCAGTTGTTGACCAAGCAAAAAGGCGTTGTGTGCATCCAGCGGTTTTGCTGGCTTGTATTCAAGGAGCAGGAAACTGTAATCTCTGTCACTGCCTACACCCCAGACCTTCGGTACTCTCACTGTATTGCTGCGCGAAAGCAACTCAAGTTGGTCGGCCTCAGCGGTGAAGATGGGTAAGAGTTCCCGCGTGTCGCTTTTGACAAAAATATCATGACCGGCATAGTGAATTCGCCATGCAGAATGAATTTCGCCACCGGGTAATTCCGTACGTTGTTCAATTTCAGCGCTACCGAGTTGTTCACTTAACAGACGACTTATGGCTTGCCACATGATGCTTCTCTCCAGGTTGTCTGGTAGATCATTAGCTTATCGCTGTTAACCGGGTCAAACTTCGAACTAACGCACATCCCCGGTCAGGAGTTTTAAAACCTGGTTATTTACTCTCTTGTAGCCAGATATCCCAGGTTGTTATTGAAACTTCGGGCTCTCTTCCCAGTGCCAACTGACCGAGGCCGCGGGCAAGTTCTTCAACTTCAGTCGGGTTTAAAGTACTTATTAAACCGAAGGTGTTGATCCCTAATTCGTGAATTTTCCCTTCGTCGTCTGTAAGGGTGAGCAAAAAACCTCCACGAGTCAGAGCGTTATTCATTTCGTTAAGGTCCGTGAGATTGTGTTCCTCGAACTTTAATGTGACGACATAGCGTTCAATGTCTCCGCTACTCATGATTCACCCCATTGTTATCCCGAAGGTTTTAGCATAGTTGATCTCCGTAAAATGGCGACATTTACCGAAGCGACGAGCCGCCCCGGGTGGGGCGACCCGTTAACTACGTAAGTAGTCGTAGATTTTCTGGGTGTTTTCCATAGAGCATAACCGAGTGCCGTGATTGAGAGTCGCCGCACTCCCGGCAGCGACACCGAAACGAACCATGTCGAGTAGAGAGGCATTTTCCGCAAGCTTCAGCGTCATCGCTCCGACCATACTGTCACCGGCACCTACCGTACTTTGGCTTTTCACCGGCGGTGGCACTACCTGCACGCAACCACTGGCATCGACGCCCAGAGCTCCTTGCGGACCTAGCGAAACGACCACTCGTTTGGCTTTGCCATTATCAACGATTTCCTGTGCCGCTTTACGCACATCATCAGGTTGCGTCAGGTCGCGGTTAACTAAAGCGCTGAGCTCTTTTTGATTGGGTTTGACCAACTCAATGTTACCGATTTCAAGCGTCGCTTTCAGCGCGTCTCCCGAACTGTCTACGATACAACGTATCCCCGATTTTTGGGCCGATTTGACTATGTCGCAGAGTTTCGAAACTTCAATACCCGGTGGAAGGCTGCCACTGATAACCAGAATGGAGCCTGATTCGATGGCGAGGACTTTTTCTTCAAGTTTGCGTAACTCATCATCGGTCAGGGCCGCACCGGGCATGACAAAACGATACTGCTCACCGGTAGACTCAGCATGAACGTGCAAATTTTGCCGCGTCCAGTCATGGACATCGACGGTATCAATGGCGACATGCTCATCTAAAAGCAAATTGCTAAGGTGTTCTCCCGTTGCGCCGCCGGATGGAAATATAGCGGTTGCGTGCCCGCCGAGATGGGCAATCGCTCTTGCAACATTAATACCTCCACCGCCGGGTTCAAAAACGGGTGCAGTGCACCGAAGTTTACCTTCGGGATAAATTTGTGCGGTCAGGGTTGCGCTATCCAGAGAGGGGGCAAGTGTCAATGTATAAATGCGGGTCATATATCCTCCTTAATTTAGCATTGAGATAAAGCGTAGCACTGATTTCGATGGGGGAATGCCAATTAACACCATGATTTATAAAATGATTTGTAAAATACCCTTACGCTCTATGTTTATGAAAATAAAGATGTTTTAAGAGCTCTCTTATTCTAAAAATGAAAAAAGAATTCATTGCTATGTTATTCGAGCTTTTTTATAATTTGTAACCTTTCTTGGTTCATAAATATTTGATCCACAGAAAAGATTCCGGAACCTTGATGGTTTCTTTTTATGTTGTACGGACGATTAAATGAATTTTGTTAAGACAGTACCGGCTGCAATTTTGCTGACCGGAAGTGCGCTATTGAGTCACTTTGCAATTGCAGATAATTCGGTTTTCACTGTCATGGATGACCCAGCCACAGCAAAGAAACCGTTCGAAGGTAATCTGAATGCAGGCTACCTTGCGCAATCAGGCAACACCACAAGTTCCACGTTGACCGCCAACACCAACATGACCTGGTACAACACCTCGACTGCATGGTCACTGTGGGGTAATGCGAACAACACGTCCGCTAACGATGAGCGCTCTTCTGAGACTTATTCGGCTGGTGGTCGTAGCCGTTACAACATGACCGACAGCGATTACCTGTTTGGCCAGGCGAGTTGGTTAACTGACCGCTACAACGGTTATCAAGCGCGTGATGTGCTGACCGCCGGTTACGGTCGTCAGTTCCTCAGTGGCCCGATACACAGCCTGCGTGTGGAATTTGGTCCTGGTGTTCGTTATGACGAATACGCCGACGGCGGCCATAAGACTCAGGCATTAGGCTACGCATCGGGTATCTATAACTGGCAGTTGACCGATAACGCTAAATTTATCCAGGGCGTTTCTGTGCTGGGTAGTGAAGATACGACGGTAAACTCTGAGACTGCGCTTGAAGTCGCGATCAATGAGCACTTTGGTTTACGGGTTGGCTATAACGTCACCTGGAACTCAAATCCGCCAGATTCAGCACCAGAACACACCGATAGACGTACCGCGATTACTCTTGGTTATAAGATGTAATGGGCAAAGCCGGGTTATGCCCGGCTTTATTGTTTTATTTTATCCGTTCGTGCTATTATTATTTCGGTCCAGAGTTTTATTTAATATAAAATGAATTAAATTTCTAAATCTTCATAATCCCTCCTTAATCTGCCTTTCTGTCATATATTTTGTATATTTGACACGAATGGCTAAGTAATTAGCCTTGTCAAAAACGTGATCTGGATCTACTCTTGTTTTGTGGCGAGTTAATAGCTTGCTGGCCCACTAAATAAGAGAATAACGAATATGAAAAATATCAAATATGCCGCTGTAGCCGTTGCACTTTCTATGCTTTCATTTGGTGCCTTCGCTGCACAACCTACCGCAGCCACAAGCACACAAACAGCCCCGTCTGCTGTCTGGAATGTATCCGACGTTGAAGCCGGTTCCAATATCCAACCGGGGGCGCAGTCTACTGGTCAGTCAATGGATGATGCATTTAACGTCCACACTTTGGTTGCTGGCGGCTGGTCTTAATTATTACCGCTTTAATATTATCTCTATATGTCGAGCAGTAATTGTTTGTTCAATTCGAGAGTCACATGAAATCAAAAACCGAGCATGATGCTTGGTTTTTTTATTTCTAAAATAACAGTCCACATTATAAATATCCCCACACAAAACTTTAATAAAACTTATTAATTACTTTCCTATTGTTAGCGACGTTTTAATGAAAGTAAAAGTAATCATGTGAAAGCGACGATAAAACAGTAGCTTATTATCATTGCTTGCTGAGAACATCTGGCAGCAAAACGCGACATACCCTCCTTAAAGTGATACTATTCTCAACCGTCGTGAAGCAGTGAACCCACGCTCACGCATAAATTGCGTTGTCGGCCTTGCAATTGTGGGCGAGATGATGACGCAACCGGTTGAAACTAAAGAAAATATACGTTGCATGTGATCTTGCGTATGGGTCACCACTGCAAATAAGGACTTATAATGCCTGTTATTACTCTTCCTGATGGCAGCCAACGCCATTACGATCACGCAGTTAGCCCGCTGGATGTAGCCCTGGACATTGGTCCTGGCCTTGCAAAAGCGTGTATCGCTGGCCGTGTTGATGGCGAACTGGTTGATGCATCTGATGTTATTGAGCATGATGCGAAACTCGCGATTATCACTGTTAAAGATGAAGCTGGTCTGGAGATTCTCCGCCACTCATGCGCCCACTTATTGGGTCATGCCATCAAACAACTGTGGCCGCATACTAAAATGGCGATTGGCCCAGTTATTGACAACGGTTTTTACTACGACGTCGATATTGACCACACGCTGACGCAGGAAGATCTTGAGCTGCTCGAAAAGCGTATGCACGAGCTGGCTGAGAAAGATTACGACGTTATCAAGAAGAAAGTGAGCTGGCATGAAGCCCGTGAAACTTTCGTGAACCGTGGTGAAAGCTACAAAGTTGCGATTCTTGATGAAAATATCAGCCATGATGATAAGCCAGGTTTGTATCATCATGAAGAATACGTGGATATGTGCCGTGGCCCGCACGTACCAAATATGCGTTTCTGCCATCATTTCAAACTGCAGAAAACTTCTGGTGCTTACTGGCGTGGCGACAGCAACAACAAAATGTTGCAGCGTATTTATGGCACCGCGTGGGCAGATAAAAAGCAGTTGAATGCTTATCTGCAACGTCTGGAAGAAGCCTCTAAGCGCGACCACCGTAAAATCGGCAAGCAACTCGACCTGTACCATATGCAGGAAGAAGCGCCAGGTATGGTGTTCTGGCACAATGACGGCTGGACTATTTTCCGTGAGTTGGAAGTGTTTGTGCGCTCCAAGCTCAAAGAGTACCAGTATCAAGAAGTAAAAGGTCCGTTCATGATGGACCGCGTGCTGTGGGAAAAGACCGGGCACTGGGAAAACTACAAAGAAGCGATGTTTACCACGTCTTCCGAGAACCGTGAATATTGCATCAAGCCAATGAACTGCCCAGGCCATGTTCAGATCTTTAACCAGGGACTCAAATCCTACCGTGACCTGCCATTGCGTATGGCTGAGTTTGGTAGCTGCCACCGTAACGAGCCGTCAGGTGCGTTGCATGGCTTGATGCGTGTTCGTGGCTTTACTCAAGATGATGCTCACGTCTTCTGTACTGAAGAACAAGTGCGTGATGAAGTGAATAGCTGCATCCGCATGGTCTATGACATGTACAGCACCTTCGGATTTGAAAAAATCGTTGTGAAGCTGTCTACTCGCCCTGAAAAACGCATCGGTACCGACGAAATGTGGGATCGTGCAGAGGCGGATTTGGCCGTAGCATTGCAAGAAAATAATATTCCGTTTGATTATCAACCGGGAGAGGGCGCATTCTATGGTCCTAAAATTGAATTTACCCTGTATGACTGCCTGGATCGTGCATGGCAGTGCGGTACTGTACAGCTAGACTTCTCTTTACCATCACGCCTGAATGCGTCTTATATCGGCGAAAGTAACGAACGCCTGGTTCCGGTAATGATTCACCGTGCAATTCTCGGGTCAATGGAGCGTTTCATTGGTATCCTGACCGAAGAATTCGCGGGTTTCTTCCCAACTTGGCTTGCGCCGGTACAAGCAGTGGTCATGAATATCACTGATGGACAGTCTGATTACGTTAACGAATTGACCCGTAAACTACAAAATGCAGGCATTCGTGTAAAAGCAGACTTGAGAAATGAGAAGATTGGCTTTAAAATCCGTGAACACACGTTGCGTCGTGTCCCTTATATGTTAGTTTGTGGCGATAAAGAGGTCGAAGCAGGCAAAGTTGCCGTTCGTACTCGTCGCGGCAAAGACTTGGGCAGCATGGACGTAAACGAATTGATTGAAAAGCTGCAGTCAGAAATTCGCAGTCGCAATCTTAATCAACTAGAGGAATAGAGTTATTAAAGGCGGAAAAAGAGTTCAACCGGCGCGTCCTAATCGCATAAACAGAGAAATTCGTGCCACAGAAGTTCGTCTGACAGGCTTAGACGGCGAACCTATTGGTATTGTCAGTCTGAATGAAGCTTTAGAAAAAGCCGAAGAAGCTGGGGTTGATTTAGTAGAAATCAGTCCTAACGCTGAACCGCCTGTTTGTCGAATTATGGATTACGGCAAATTCCTCTATGAAAAAAGCAAATCTTCTAAGGAACAGAAGAAAAAGCAAAAAGTTATTCAGGTCAAGGAAATCAAATTCCGACCTGGTACCGATGATGGCGACTATCAGGTAAAACTCCGCAGCCTGGTTCGCTTTCTGGAAGAGGGTGATAAAGCTAAAATCACACTGCGTTTCCGCGGTCGTGAAATGGCTCACCAACAGATTGGTATGGAAGTGCTTAACCGCGTCCGTGACGATCTGAGTGAACTGGCAGTGGTCGAATCCTTCCCATCGAAGATCGAAGGCCGCCAGATGATCATGGTGCTCGCTCCGAAGAAGAAACAGTAAGGCCATCAAGTAACGATTCTCGCGAGGTTTCGGCCTCGTGAGATTTGTTCGCCTTCTGGTTCGTTTTATTAACAATGCGAAGTGGAAAGTTATTAAATGCCAAAGATTAAAACTGTACGCGGCGCCGCTAAGCGCTTCAAAAAGACCGCCGGTGGTGGTTTTAAGCGTAAGCACGCTAACCTGCGTCATATTCTGACTAAAAAGTCTACTAAGCGTAAACGTCACCTGCGTCCGAAAGGTATGGTCTCCAAAGGGGATCTGGGCCTGGTCATCGCTTGCCTGCCGTACGCATAAGTAGAACTTTTTAACTCATTTAGAATAGAAACAGGAGAGCTAATATGGCTCGCGTAAAACGTGGTGTTATCGCACGTGCTCGTCACAAAAAAATCCTTAAACAAGCCAAAGGCTACTACGGTGCGCGTTCACGCGTTTACCGCGTTGCTTTCCAGGCTGTTATCAAAGCTGGCCAATACGCTTACCGTGACCGTCGTCAACGTAAACGTCAATTCCGTCAGCTGTGGATTGCACGTATCAACGCTGCAGCTCGTCAGAACGGGATCTCTTACAGCAAATTCATCAATGGCTTGAAAAAAGCTTCTGTTGAAATCGACCGTAAGATCCTGGCTGATATCGCCGTATTCGACAAAGTGGCATTTACTGCACTGGTTGAGAAAGCGAAAGCAGCTCTGGCGTAAGCCGGTTATCAGAGGGAGCTTGTCTCCCTCTTTTAATTTCTAACATAATCAATCTGTTAATGTTCTTAGACCATCCCTGTTATTAGGCGAGGTTTAAAACTGACAAGTAAGGTAACTGCAAGCATGAATGCTGCTATTTTCCGTTTCTTTTTTTACTTTAGCACCTGAACCCGGGGGCTTTGCGCGTAAGAAAAGAAACGAAAAATAGCGCCGAAAGCCTCCATTGTGGAGGCTTTTTTTTTGGCATCTCATTTTTGTATTTTATACGGATCAACTACCCCGGTAATTTTACCGGTACAAGAGGAATACCATGCCACATCTCGCAGAGCTGGTTGCCAACGCAACGGCCGCCATAAACGAGGCCCAGGATGTTGCCGCGTTAGACAACGTACGCGTCGAGTATTTAGGGAAAAAAGGGCATCTGACCCTGCAGATGACCACCCTGCGTGAATTACCACAAGAAGAGCGCCCAGCGGCTGGCGCGGTCATCAACGAAGCGAAAGAGAAAGTGCAGGAAGCATTGAATGCTCGCAAAAATGCATTGGAAAGTGCGGCTTTGAATGCTCGTCTGGCAGAAGAAACGATAGATGTCTCATTGCCTGGTCGTCGTATTGAAAATGGCGGTTTGCACCCAGTTACGCGCACCATTGACCGTATTGAAAGCTTCTTCGGTGAGCTGGGCTTCACCGTGGCGACTGGCCCTGAAATCGAAGATGACTACCATAACTTCGACGCGCTGAATATTCCAGGTCACCATCCAGCTCGCGCGGATCACGATACTTTCTGGTTCGATGCTACCCGCCTGCTGCGTACACAGACTTCTGGTGTGCAAATTCGCACTATGAAAGATAAGCAGCCGCCAATTCGTATTATCGCGCCGGGCCGCGTGTATCGTAACGACTACGATCAGACGCACACCCCAATGTTCCATCAAATGGAAGGTTTGATTGTTGATACCAATATCAGCTTCACCAACCTGAAAGGCACATTGCATGATTTCCTGCGCAACTTCTTTGAAGAAGATTTGCAGATTCGCTTCCGTCCGTCCTACTTCCCGTTTACTGAGCCTTCCGCTGAAGTTGATGTCATGGGTAAAAACGGCAAATGGCTGGAAGTGTTAGGTTGTGGCATGGTGCACCCAAATGTCTTGCGTAACGTGGGTATTGACCCAGAAGTTTACTCAGGCTTTGCGTTCGGTATGGGCATGGAGCGTCTTACTATGCTGCGCTACGGTGTGACCGATCTGCGTGCATTCTTCGAAAATGATTTACGTTTCCTCAAACAGTTCAAATAAGGGCGGGATATCCAATGAAATTCAGTGAACTCTGGTTACGCGAATGGGTAAACCCAGCCAACAGCAGTGAAGAGCTTTCCAGCCAAATCACTATGGCGGGTCTTGAAGTTGACGGTGTTGATGCGGTTGCAGGCGAATTTAATGGTGTGGTTGTGGGTGAAGTGGTTGAGTGCGGCCAACACCCCAATGCCGACAAATTGCGTGTCACAAAAGTGAATGTCGGCGGCGAACGACTGTTAGACATCGTTTGTGGTGCGCCAAATTGCCGTCAGGGCCTGCGCGTTGCTGTTGCCACTGTCGGCGCTGTGCTGCCAGGTGATTTCAAAATCAAGGCTGCAAAACTGCGTGGCGAACCATCAGAAGGTATGCTGTGCTCCTTCTCTGAGCTGGGTATTTCCGACGATCACGACGGTATTATTGAGTTGCCACAGGATGCACCTATTGGCACCGACATCCGCGAATACCTGAAGCTTGATGACAATACTATTGAAATCAGCGTGACGCCAAACCGTGCTGACTGTTTAGGTATCATCGGTGTGGCTCGTGATGTTGCTGTAGTCAACAAGCTGCCATTACACGAGCCAGAAATGAGCTGCGTTGCTGCGACCATTACCGATACGCTGCCGATTCGTGTCGATGCGCCGGAAGCTTGCCCACGTTACCTGGGCCGTGTCGTTAAAGGCATCAACGTTAAAGCGCCAACACCACTGTGGATGAAAGAGAAACTGCGTCGTTGCGGTATTCGTTCTATTGATGCGGTTGTTGACGTAACTAACTACGTGCTGATGGAACTAGGCCAACCGATGCATGCGTTCGACTTGAACCGCATTGAAGGTGGTATCGTGGTGCGTATGGCAGAAGAGGGTGAAACCCTGACGCTGCTTGATGGCAATGAAGCGAAGTTGAACGCAGATACACTGGTTATTTCTGACCACACTAAAGCACTGGCAATGGGCGGTATCTTTGGTGGCGAGCATTCTGGTGTGAATGATGAAACCCAGAATGTACTGCTGGAATGCGCATTCTTCAGTCCTCTGTCTATCACTGGACGTGCCCGTCGTCATGGCTTGCATACCGACGCTTCCCATCGCTATGAGCGTGGCGTGGATTCTGCGCTGCAATTCAAAGCCATCGAACGTGCGACTCGCTTGCTGATTGATATCTGTGGCGGCGAAGCCGGCCCGGTTATCGATGTGACCAGCGAAGCACATTTACCAAAAGCTGCCACAATTACTCTGCGCCGTAGCAAGTTGGACCGCCTGATTGGCCATCACATTGAAGATGCACAGGTTGGCGACATCCTGCGTCGTTTGGGTTGTGAAGTGACTGAAGGTGACAACCAGTGGACGGCTGTCGCGCCAAGCTGGCGCTTCGATATGCAGATTGAAGAAGACTTGGTTGAAGAAGTGGCGCGCGTTTATGGCTACAACAGCATCCCTGACGAGCCTGTACAAGCGGGTCTTATCATGGGTAGCCATCGCGAAGCAGACCTTTCCCTCAAGCGCGTGAAAACCATGCTGGTTGATAAAGGCTATCAGGAAGTGATCACCTACAGCTTTGTTGATCCTAAGGTTCAACAGCTGCTACACCCTGGTGAAGAAAATCTGATTCTGCCAAGCCCAATTTCCAGCGAAATGTCAGCCATGCGTCTGTCCTTGCTGACAGGCCTGCTCAATACGGTGGTTTACAACCAAAACCGCCAGCAGAGCCGTGTGCGCATCTTTGAATCAGGCTTGCGCTTTGTTCCTGATACGCAGGCAGACCTGGGTATCCGTCAGGATCTTATGCTGGCTGGCGCTATCTGCGGTAATCGCTACGAAGAGCATTGGGATCTGGCGCGAAACACCGTCGACTTCTATGATTTGAAGGGCGATCTGGAAGCGGTTCTGGATCTTACAGGCAAGCTTTCTGACATTGAATTCAGAACAGCAAGCAACCCAGCGTTGCATCCAGGCCAAAGTGCTGCCATTTATTTACGTGGCGAATACATTGGTTTCATTGGCGTTGTGCACCCAGAGCTTGAGCGTAAGCTTTCTCTGAATGGCCGTACGCTGGTGTTCGAAGTGCTGTGGAACAAGCTTGCAGACCGCGCCGTGCCTGAGTCGAAAGAGATTTCTCGATTCCCGGCGAACCGTCGCGACATCGCTGTTGTGGTCGCCGAAAACGTCCCTGCAGCAGATATTTTGGTCGAATGTAAGAAAGTTGGCGCAAATCAGGTAGTTGGCGTAAACTTATTTGATGTGTACCGTGGCAAAGGTGTAGCCGAAGGTTATAAGAGCCTTGCCATAAGCCTTATCCTACAAGATACGGGCCGTACACTCGAAGAAGAGGAGATTGCCGCTACCGTTGCAAAATGTGTAGAGGCATTAAAAGAGCGATTCCAGGCATCATTGAGGGATTGAACGTATGGCGCTTACAAAAGCTGAAATGTCAGAATACCTGTTTGATAAGCTAGGGCTTAGCAAACGCGATGCTAAAGAGTTGGTAGAGCTGTTTTTCGAAGAGATCCGTCGCGCTCTGGAAAACGGCGAGCAGGTTAAACTATCAGGCTTTGGTAATTTTGACTTACGCGATAAAAACCAACGTCCCGGGCGTAACCCGAAGACCGGTGAAGATATTCCTATTACGGCACGCCGTGTAGTGACCTTCCGACCTGGTCAGAAGTTGAAAAGTAGGGTTGAAAACGCGTCGCCAAAAGACGAGTAACCTGAATAAACCAAAAAGGCCGCAATTTGCGGCCTTTTTCTTTTCTTCTTGTCCTGTACGGAAAATCCCCCGTAAAATCAAATTTATGAATTGTTACTAAACGGATTTCATCAACCAGATGCACACTTTTGTTGCGCGACAGTACCGCCTCGAACGTCGTTGGCTGCTGGCATTGTTTGCCACAATGTTGGGAATGGCTGTGCTGAGTTTGTGCGCCGGAGACCTTTGGTTTTCCCCACAACATTGGTTGCGTGAAGATGCGCAGCTGTTTATCTGGCATATTCGAATGCCTCGCACATTAGCCGTTCTGTTGGTCGGAGCGGCACTCGCGATATCTGGCACAATTATGCAGGCGCTTTTTGAAAACCCACTGGCTGAACCTGGACTGCTTGGCGTCTCTAATGGCGCCGGGGTGGCACTCGTGGCGGCAGTACTGCTTGGGCAGGGCATGCTGCCGGGTTGGGCATTAGGTATTTGCGCAATTTTTGGAGCACTGGTCATCACGTTTATCTTGCTGCGTTTTTCAAAGCGTCACCTTTCTAACAGCCGCCTGCTGCTTGCAGGGGTAGCGCTGGGGATTATCTGTAGCGCTTTAATGACCTGGGCTATCTACTTCAGTACCAGCCTCGATTTGCGCCAGTTAATGTACTGGATGATGGGCGGCTTTGGGGGAGTGGACTGGCGGCAATGGTGGCTGATGGTCACTCTGTTGCCCGTCATGCTGTGGTTATGCCGCAATTATGCGCCATTGAATTTAATGGCTCTTGGTGAAATGTCGGCTCGCCAGTTAGGCTTACCAGTCTGGCTTTGGCGTAATATTCTGGTGATTGCGACAGGCTGGCTTGTGGGGGTGAGCGTTGCGCTGGCGGGAGCCATCGGTTTTATCGGTCTCGTCATCCCACATATGTTGCGGCTCAAAGGGTTAACCGATCACCGGATTTTGCTGCCCGCAAGTGCGTTGGCAGGTGCCACCGTGCTACTGGGCGCTGACATCATTGCGCGTTTGGCGCTGGCATCAGCTGAACTACCGATAGGTGTCGTGACGGCAACTTTAGGCGCTCCTGTATTTATCTGGCTATTATTAAAGGCTGGGAAATAATGAACCATTCTCTAAATACTTGATGCTGTATCTTCAAGTATTTAGGGTAAACGAATCAATCTGAGGGGTCGTGATGCAAAACATTCTAAACACTGAAGTAACCACCATTGACGGTGAAGCCACAACGCTCGAAAACTGGAAAGGAAAAGTGCTGCTGATGGTGAATGTTGCCTCTAAGTGCGGCCTGACAGTGCAATACGAACAATTAGAAAACCTGCAAAAAGAGCTCGAGCATGAAGGCTTCTCGGTACTGGGTTTCCCGTGTAATCAATTCCTCGGTCAGGAGCCTGGTAGCGAAGAAGAGATCAAAACCTTCTGTAGCACGACGTACGGCGTGACATTCCCACTGTTTAGCAAGTTGGACGTTAATGGCGAAAACCGTCACCCGCTGTACAAAAAACTGGTTGCCGCCGCCCCGACAGCCATAGCACCAGAAGGTAGCGGTTTTCTTGAGCGTATGAGCAGTAAAGGTCGCGCTCCCGCTCAAGCGGGCGATATCCTCTGGAACTTTGAAAAATTCCTTGTGGGTCGCGATGGCCAGGTGATTCAACGTTTTTCACCGGATATGACGCCTGATGATTCAACCATCGTTGAAGCGATTAAGTCGGCGTTGGTGAAGTAATGTCGTTGTTGCAGCTTAATGATGTTGCCGTGGCAGAGCGGCTTGGGCCAATTTCTGCCGCTGTCCATGCGGGCGAACTGGTGCATCTTGTTGGGCCAAATGGCGCGGGTAAAAGCACTCTGCTGACGCGTGCTGCGGGGCTTAGTTCAGGAGCCGGGCAAATTATGTTTGCCGGGAGTCATCTAAGTGACTGGCAGCCAACGCAACTGGCACACCACCGTGCCTTTCTCTCTCAGCAACAGATGCCACCATTTTCGATGCCCGTCTGGCATTATCTGCAACTGCATCAGTCGGTCAGCCCCGACGATTCCGTCATGCTAAAGCTTGTCGGCGACCTGGGGCTGGCGGATAAACTTACACGCAGTGTGAACCAACTTTCGGGTGGTGAATGGCAGCGCGTCCGGTTAGCCGCTGTCGTGCTACAGATTCATCCAGAAATCAATCCACAGGGTCGTCTGCTGTTATTGGACGAACCCATGAACAGCCTTGATGTCGCGCAGCAGACCGCGTTGGATAGAATCCTGATGGCACTGTGTGAGGCGGGTATCGCAGTGGTCATGAGCAGTCACGATTTAAACCACAGTTTGCGACATGCGCATACTGTCTGGTTATTGCGTTCAGGTAAAATGATTACGCAAGGAAATCGAGATGAAGTGCTGACACCGCAACATTTAGCGACAGCCTATAACATGCACTTCCGCAGATTGCAGATTGAAGGGCACAGTATGCTAATAGCCCCATTGTAGTTGATGGTAAAAACTTGCACCAAATCATGGGTAAGCGCTAAATTACTGGAAATTATAAACGGGTGAGGATTAGCCTGAAAATGCGTGTATGGATTCTTGTTGTGGCATGTCTGGTACTCGCAGGGTGTAGCCACCATGCGCCCCCACCAAACTCTCGGCTGTCAGACTCAATAACAGTTATTGCGAAGCTCAATGATCAACTCAGCGGTTGGCGCGGCACACCGTACCGCTATGGTGGTATGAGCCGTCGCGGTGTCGACTGCTCTGGCTTTGTTTCGATCACCTTCCGTGACCGCTTCGAGCTCCAACTGCCGCGTGAAACACGCCAGCAAGCGAAAATCGGTACTGAAATTGATAAAGACGATCTCCTGCCCGGCGATCTAGTTTTCTTTAAAACTGGCTCCGGGGAAAGTGGATTACACGTCGGTATTTACGATACAGATAATCAATTTATTCATGCCTCAACCAGTCGTGGTGTAATGCGCTCATCGCTGGATAATGTCTACTGGCGTAAAAAGTTTTGGCAAGCCCGTCGTATCTAACGCGATTAACTCCCGATCTTAGGGCCAATCACTGGCCCTAAACGTGACACTCTTCAGTAATTCCATGGTTAACCCAAGCCCGATTCATAATTTCAGGTAATATTTGGCAGCATTACGCTCTCTCGAAAGGACAGTTTATGGTTACTCTGGAAGATGTTGCCGCAAGTGCAGGTGTGTCCCGGGCGACCGTTTCACGCGTGGTCAATGGTGACAACAAAGTCAAAGCACAGACGCGGATCAAAGTGGAAGCTGCAATACTTGAGCTGGGTTATACGCCGAACCCGGCGGCACGAGCCTTAGCCTCCAGCCAAAGCAATACGCTCGGGCTTGTCACCACCTCCTATCGCGGCGGCTTTTTTGGTGCGCTTATGGACACCGTACAAAGCGAAACCGAGTTACAGGGGAAGCAGTTGTTGGTAACGCAGGGGCGCGACACCGCGGAGAAAGAACTCAACGCGATTAAACGCCTGTTCAGTTTGCGCTGCGATGGTCTGGTTTTACATGTGCGTGCCATCTCTGATGCCACATTGCATCAACTGGCCGATCAGAATCACACGTTCATTGTTTTAGACCGTGATGTTCCGGGTCTTGAAGATAGATGCGTTATATTCGATCACCGTGCGGCAAGTGCGCTTGCGACTCAAGTGTTTATTGATGCCGGGCATACCTCAATTGCCTGCTTGCATGGGCCGAGCGGACGCACCTCCAGCCTGCTACGCAAACAGGGATTTATGGATGCCATGTCTCAAGCAAATCTTAAACCCGCGGCGGTATTGGGCGGGGAGTACGACATGCCCTCAGGCTACCAACTTGCTTCTCAACTTCTTGAAAACATTACGCCAACGGCACTCTATTGCTGTAACGAAGAACTGGCAATTGGTGCGATGCTTGCTATCACCGAGCACGGCCTGCGAATACCCCAGGATATCTCGCTTATTTGCTATGACAGCGGTGAGCGAGCGCCATTTGTTCGCCCGGCGCTCACCAGTGTTCATTTCCCTATAACCGAAATGGCTCGTTATGCTATTCGGAAATTATTGGATAGCCATTGTGTGGAACAAACATTCTCTCCGGAGATAATCCACCGTGATTCCGTTCGTCAAATTCGCTAAAACTGGCGATATCGGGGTATCCAGGATAATATATTTATATTCAAAAAAGATTCTGATAAACATTCAGGGATGAACTTGCCTTTAATTACAACAAAATCAATCCAGTTAACGCTGGATGTTCATCGTGTCACGATGCCATCCACTCCATTTTCTAAACGGTTGGCAACATGATTCTCGAGCTTGATGCACAATATCGTTCAGACTTTTATTTTCAGCCTGTTTACTTACCTGACGGAGGAGTGTTAGGTGTTGAGTTAATAGTGAATTTTGTTGGAGTTGATGCACCGGTACGTATTCCAACGGAGTTAGTTGCGCAGGTTATTAAATCAGAACAACAATTAATATTATTCTCAGAACAATTAGAATTGCTCAATAACTATCAAGAATTCTTTAAGACTCAACGTGTCGTTGTTTGGGTGAATATAAGTGCGGTAATTGCCGACGCAATTTTGAACGATACTGACCTGGCTTCCCGCCTGGCGCAGCTTCCGTTCATTGAGTTTACCATCAGTGAGAACTTCCCTGAGTTAAATCGCGGTATTGAAAATGCATGTTTAATGGCAATGACCAGGCATTATCCATTAGCGCTGGCAAATTTTGGTGCGGGTATTGCGACCAGTAAACCGATCTTTGACGGAATATTTAAACGTGTATTTCTGGATAAAACATTTATTCATAAACAAATAAAACAGCGCTCATTTGAGCCATTTATGTTAGCCATGCTCGCACAACTTTCTCCGTTTTGCCAAACGCTGGCAATTACCGGAATTGATGATGAAGCGGCCCGCCAGAAAGTACTTTCATTCGCCGCTTTCGCCATGCAGGGAAATCTTTGGCCGGGAATTGCACCTGAAAAACTGGAAGAATGGTTTCACCCAGAATCACCGTTATTGAACTAATACCCCTGCCAACGTGCCGTGTTTAAATCTCCTCACAAGCACTACACTATCGGCAGGAGGCACCATGACCAATAAACCTGAATTTAACAATAGCTGGCACGACGAATTGCCCGGCTTTTATACGGCTCTAAAGCCCACGCCGCTGCATAATGCCCGGCTGTTTTATTATAACCGTCCTCTTGCCGATGAACTGGGGCTTGATGCCTCGTTGTTTGACGAATCTCATACCGGTATCTGGAGCGGTGAAACGCTGTTGCCGGGTATGCAGCCATTGGCACAGGTGTACAGCGGGCATCAGTTTGGTGTGTGGGCTGGTCAGCTTGGCGATGGGCGCGGCATTTTGCTCGGTGAACAACAGCTGGCAGATGGGCGTAAATTTGACTGGCACCTGAAAGGGGCGGGTTTAACGCCTTATTCGCGCATGGGTGATGGCCGCGCAGTGCTACGTTCCACAATACGCGAATTTCTTGCCAGTGAAGCGATGCATGGTCTGAACATTCCAACCACCCGAGCGCTGAGCATTGTGACCAGCGACACGCCAGTGCAACGAGAAACCACCGAGCAAGGTGCGATGTTGATCCGGGTGGCGCAAAGTCATGTGCGCTTTGGGCACTTCGAACATTTCTACTATCGCCGTGAACCCCAGAAAGTACAGCAACTGGCGGATTATGTGATAGCCCATCACTGGCCGCATCTTGTCGATGAGTCTGACAAATATCAGCTTTGGTTCCGTGATGTCATCGAGCGTACTGCGCAGATGATTGCGCACTGGCAAACGGTGGGGTTCGCGCATGGTGTGATGAATACCGATAATATGTCGATTCTTGGTTTAACGATGGATTACGGCCCGTACGGCTTCCTCGACGATTATCAGCCTGATTTTATCTGCAACCATTCCGATCATCAGGGGCGTTATGCCTTTGATAATCAGCCTGCTGTTGGGCTCTGGAACCTGCAGCGGTTGGCGCAAACACTGTCACCGTTTATTTCAGTTGAATGGCTCAATGAATTGCTCGATCACTATCAGTTTGCATTGATGAAATCCTTCGGGGAGTTGATGCGCGGTAAACTGGGGTTGTTGACGGAGCAAACGGCGGATAACGAAATCCTCACCGAATTGTTCGGACTGATGGCCAAAGAGGGCAGTGATTACACCCGTACATTCAGAATGTTAAGCCTGACTGAGCAAGGCTCAGCAAGCTCGCCACTGCGTGATGAATTCATTGACCGAGCCGGGTTTGATAGCTGGTTCACCCGTTATCGTGCTCGTTTGCAAACCGAGCAGATAAGCGATGAACAACGTCAGCAGGCGATGAAAGCGGCCAACCCGTCAGTGGTTTTGCGCAACTGGCTGGCTCAGCGTGCTATTGATGCCGCAGAACAGGGCGATGTGAGTGTTTTGGCGCAATTGCATGAAACGCTTAAGCAGCCGTTTGCCGAACATGATGGGGATGTGACGCAACGTCCGCCAGATTGGGGGAGGCGTTTAGAGGTAAGCTGCTCGAGTTAACCCGTCATACTTCAAGTTGCAGATGCGTTGGCTGCGTTTGTTCACCCCAGTCACTTACTTGTGTAAGCTCCTGGGGATTCACAAACTTGCCGCCTTCCTGCAACTCGAATTATTTTGGGTTAAGGTACTACTACTGCTTCAGCCAAACCTGTGGTACTGGGTGCTCCGGATGATGGAAAACCCGTAGATCGGCCTGATACCAGTGTTGCAACGTCGATTCATCCATCACCTGTTGCGGCGACCCTTGCGCCACCAGTCGCCCTTCGTGCAACAATACAATACGGTCTGCCCAAAGCGCCGCCAGGTTCAAATCGTGCAACACGACACACACCGAAAGTGTTCCCATCAGCGATAAACGACGAAGTAAACGCAGAAGATGTTGCTGATGATACAAATCCAGTGCGGAAGTGGGTTCATCTAAAAACAGCCAACCGTGCGGTTGCCCGTCGAACCACAGCTGTGCCAGCGCGCGGGCGAGCTGTACTCGCTGTTGTTCACCCCCTGAAAGCTGGCAAAAATCGCGCCCGGCAAGTGAATCGCATCCAGTCAGTGCCATAACCTCCCGCACGACCGTTTTTGTCTCTTTTTCTGGCCACGGTGCGCGTCCCATGGCAATGACATCCTCGACGGCCCAGCTAAATGCCATACCGCTGCGCTGACGCATGACCGCGCGTTTTCGGGATAACGCATCGTTAGACCATGAGTTTAGCGGACGCCCGGAAAGGCTAATCTCACCACTATCCGGCGGCTGAAAACCCGTGAGCACGCGTAGTAGTGTGGATTTTCCAGCACCGTTTGGGCCAATCAGCGCGACAACTTCACCCGTCGCAAGCGTCAGATTAATGTCATCCAGTAACGTCCGTGCACCAGGACGCAAAGTGACATTGCGCGTCTGCAAAAAATCAGCCATCAGTTTCCCTCTTTTGGCGGAATATCAGGGCTAAGAACCACGGGCCGCCGAGCAAACTGGTCAGCAAACCCACCGGCATTTCTGCGGGCGCAACCAACGTGCGTGCGAGCGTATCAGCAACCAGAAGCAACATAGCTCCAGCAAGAATTGAGCCCGGAATAAGCCAGCGGTGATCGGCCCCGAGCCACATTCGCACCAGGTGCGGAACTACCAGGCCAACAAAACCAATCACACCGCTCACGGCAACCGCGGCTGCCACTAACAGCGCACTTAAAATCAATAACTGACGCTGGGTTGTTTTAACGTCCACGCCCAGGTAATGCGCTTCTTCGTCGCCAAGCTGCAACAAATTAAGGCGTTTGGACAGAAACGCGATAACCAGTGAAGCAGGGATAACGAACGAGGCGGTGGCGAGCAAGGTTGACCATTGCGCTTGCCCAAGGCTGCCCATGCCCCAAAGTGAAAGCTGGCGCAATTGAGCATCATTACTGATCCATGACAAGACGCCGACCGCCGCACCGCACAGGGCATTAATGGCAATGCCCACCAACAGTAGGCGAGAAAGACTATTGTTGCCCTGACGACTCAGGAAGAAAATCACCAGCGTGACGGCAAGACTGCCCAGAAACGCCGCCAACATCGGAACATACAATGCCAGCACAACCGGAAGTGCCAGCGGTAGAACCACTGAAAATCCTACCGCCAGTGCAGCCCCGCTGCTGATGCCGAGCAAGCCCGGATCGGCAAGCGGATTGCGAAACAGCCCCTGCATCACGCAGCCTGAAAGTGCCAGTGCGCCGCCAACCAGCGTTGCAAGCAACACGCGAGGAAGGCGAATATTGAGCCAGATATGGCGCAGCGCTTCATCCTGCGCTTGCCACAGCACTGCGATGGAAAGACGCATGGCACCTAAATTGGCCGCAACCAAAGACAGAGCCAATAGCGCCAGCAACATGATTAACAGGGCGCGTTGAGGCAGGGGACGGTGTATCAAGGCAATTGCTCCGCTTTTTTACGTAATGCAAGGATGGCATCCGGAGTTTGCAAACCAAAACCCAGCAGCGCCATGTCGTCGACGATCAACAACTGGTGGCCTTTTCCGGCAGGTGTCTGAGTCAGACCTGGCAGTTTCCAGACATTATCTTCACCCCCTAACGTTTTCACGCCATCGGCGGTGATCAGCACCAACTGCGGTTGACTGGCAATCACACCTTCCTGGGACATAGGCTGATAACGTTTGAATCCTTGCATCGCATTTTGCAAACCCGCAGCATGAATAGCAGCATCTGCTGCCGTTTCTTGCCCCGCTGCCATCGCGGTCATGCCACCATGGCTCATGATGAACAGGACTTTTATAGGTAACGGTTTTTCAGGAATCGACGCCAGCTTGTTATGCACTTGTTGGCGTAAAGCCTCGCCCTGCGTCGTTTTACCCATAGCCTGAGCAACCGCATCAATCTTCTCATTGATGCCTTCCAGCGAATTATTCGCCGGAATAGTCACCACTTTGACATGGCTACTGGCGACTTGCTCAAGTGCCAGCGATGGCTTGGCCTGAGCGCTCGCCAGCACAAGCGTTGGGCGCATCGCCAGGATCCCTTCGGCATTAAGCTGACGCATGTAACCCACATCCGGAAGTTTTGTCGCCGCCTCCGGATGCAGACTGGTGCTGTCACGAGCGACCAACTGGTCGCTCGCGCCTAATGCAAAGGCGATTTCAGTGACGTCACCTCCAATTGCCACCACTCGTTGATCTTTGGCGGCGGCAATCCCAGGCAAGGCAAATGCAGTTAAGGCAAAAAGGGCAAATAACCGGCGTTTCATGCAGCGATGCCTTTGCTTACCAGTGCTTCAAGCTGAGTGCGCCACTGTTGTTGCTCCGGTTCACCTTCGGTACGTTGGCCGTAAAGCTGCGCGATTTGTGTACCGTCAGCGGCAAACAACTCAAGGCTGGTCACGAAGCCATCACCACTTGGTTTGCGCGTCACCCAGCTTTCCGCAATGGTATCGGCCATTAAGTGCAGCGTGAATTGCGGGTTGAAGATGTTAATCCAGTTATCCATCGGCACGACTTTTTCAACGACACCGGTGAAAATCTGCACGCAACCCTGGTTGCCAACAAACACCATGATTTCGTTTTTGTCTTGCTTTGCAAGCGCCAGCAGTTGCGCCAGCGCGTCGTTATCCACCTGGCAGGCGAGATCGTCAGCAACCAGACGGAAAGCTTGTTGACGTGTGAGCTGGTGGCGTTTGAGTAGCCCAAAGAACTGGTGCACATCACGGATAGCGCGCCACTCTTCTTCAACCTGACGGCCATCAACCGCAGGTGCCATCACGTTTTCAAGCGCAGCTTGCAGCTCAAGCGCGGGGTTATCGGCATAGATAAACTTTGCCAGCATATCGCCCCAGGCGGCGAAATCGGTGTTATCAGTGGTGTAAACCTTCAACAGCGCATCACCCTGATGGTCAAAGAATTGCACGCTCTGGCGTTCACCGCGGGCGGTTTCTTCACGGACGTGGAACGCGAAAGCCCATTGGTTCAGGAACAGACGCAAATCCAGTGCGCGTGGGTTCAGAACCAGGCCTGCGTGGCCGTGCAGTTGCTGGTTTTCAAAACGACCAACATGTTCATGTACCGCATATTCATTGCGGCAAATGGATTTGATTTCGTCCACGCTTTCAAGAGAGGCCAGAATGTCGCGGACCTCGCCTTTTAAGCGCCAAGCATCATGTCCTACACGGGCATGAGTCAATTCAGCTTCGCTAATGTTCATCAGTTTTGCGATGTCGCGAGCATACTTTTTTGGGTGTTCTTGCTTGAGCTGTAACCAGTTTTCATAACGCTGAGTCATTTCGGTTCCTTACCATTGATAACTAACAAAGATTTTGCCGTTACGGCCATCTTGAGGGATCCCTTGTGGCGACCAGTATTCCTTGTCAAAGGCATTACCCAGCACCAGGGAGGTGGTCAGCCCGCGCAACTGTTGTTGGCCTTGATAGCTGATATAGAAATCGTTCACGCCGTAACCGGCTTGTTCGCTGTAGCTGCTGCTGATATGCGTGGATTTGTCAGCAAAAGTACCGACCCAGCCCACGGAGAAGCCGCTTTGTGCAACCGGAATGTCCAGAACACTGGTCACAGTGTCCGGGTTCAGGCTGGAAATCCACTCGCCGGTATCTTCGTCTTTACCACGGGTACGGTTATAAGCCAGGTCCAGGCTGAACCATGCGCTGGTATATTTCGCCGTCATATCCCAACCCCAGATTTTGGCGTTTGGCACGTTGTAAGACATGGTCGTTGCTTTGGCGAAGTCGACAGTGGTGGAGATGTAGTCTTTTGCCTTGGTATCGAAATAGCTCGCTTTAAATTCGATGCCATCGTCAGCCAACATTAAATCGTCGAAGCGCAAACCAAAGCCGGCTTCTTGCGTGGCATTGGTTTCAGGACGCAGATTAGGATTTGGCACCCAATAGTTGGTGTAACGCGTGCCGATAGAAAAGTGTTTAGCATCGTTATACATCTCGCCCATGGTAGGGGCGCGGAATGCCTGAGCGTAAGAGC
The DNA here is from genome assembly GCF_014189855.1 of Buttiauxella sp. A111. Taxonomy (GTDB): domain Bacteria; phylum Pseudomonadota; class Gammaproteobacteria; order Enterobacterales; family Enterobacteriaceae; genus Buttiauxella; species Buttiauxella selenatireducens. The sequence continues at coordinate 351,939 of NZ_BJFN01000004.1, read as the reverse complement.
CGAACAGCATCAGCCAGTCGGTTGGCGTGATGGAAAGTGCACCACGCGATGACCATTGGTCGGCATTAACATCTTCATAGCCGTCGCTGCTACCGCTGTAATTGTCATAACGGGTACCGGCTAAAATGGATACCGGTAGGTCACGCAGCGTGATTTCATCTTGTAGCCAGCCAGAGCCAAAATCGATATTGGCCTGTGGGAAGCCTGTTGTATTACCGCCGGGCTTTTGATCCTGACGATAGTATTCCCCACCGTATGTCAGCAAATGCGCCGCAAAGCTGTCGTTAAACAGGCGGCTACGGTTTTCTAATTTTGCGCCACTGGTGGTTTGTTTACGGAATTCTGCACCGTCGGTTTGGCCCTGAGCATTGATGCGTGCTTCAGACCAGTAGGCGGTGGCATCGGCATTCAGCCAGTCGCTTTGCTCAGGCCCAATATGATAGTTAAGCTGTGCATCGCGCTGAATGGTTGAACGGTCAACCATCGGATTGCTGGGATCAGCCGTTGTGGTCTGAGGATTTTTAGGTTCCTGAGCCGCGTTATTGTAATAACGCAAAGAGCCAGCCAGAGACTGTGCCGGGTCGATGAACCAGGTACCTTTGGTCAAGAAGTTGTTAATGCTTTCATCGTTTGGTGCCGTTTCACCGTCACTCTGGCGAATGTCACCACGATCGCGGCTTGACCAGGAGACCAGTCCATCGAAATCATCAGTGCGGCCAAATGCGCTGGCACCCATGCCTACGCTGTGGTCGCCGGTGCCGCCGGTGGCAAACACGCGGTAACCGCTGTTTTGGCCTTCATAGAGTAAATCGCTGGCATCAGCCGTTTCATAAGAAATCACCCCGCCCAGTGCACCGCTGCCGTACAACAGGGCGGCAGGGCCGCGCACCACTTCGATACGTTTGATCAACGCGGGATCAAGAAACGTGCTGTTGAGGTGTCCGGTATCTGTCCCCTGGCGAACCCCATCAACCAGCATTAAAACACCACGGCGATCGTAGCCACGCATGCTGACATCCTGCCCATTAGTACGCCCGGTGCCGGAAACTGTTATTCCCGGAACTTTACGTAACATATCGGCGGCGGAAGAGGAGGTTTGAGCTTCAGGGGTATTGGCATCAATGACGGTGACCATCATTGGGGCTTCAAAAGTGCTGCGTTCGTTACCGGTAGCCACCACGGTAACCTGATCGTCTTTCGCACTGGCAGGTAGGGCAGTAAAAATCGCGACAGTCAGTAATGACAGACGGAATCCGACTGTGTGTAAAGCAGGCATGCGCAAATCTCCATAGGAAAATTAAAAGCGCTGGCTGCCTGGGATGAAACTTAACCTGGGTGGCTTGCGTAATATTGGTTTTGGTTTATGTAACCCGAGCGACTTCAAGATGCAGGTAGGCGGCAATCGAGAGAATCCCGATGAGCTTACTCAAGTAAGTGATTCGGGTGAACGAGAGCAGCCAACACCCCTGCAGTTTGAAGGGCGACGGGTTATTTGGTCAGAATTAGCTTTCCAGCCTGGGTCTGACGTAATTGGTATTGCTGGCCTTCGTGGACAATCACCACGCGTCCGTCAGGGCCGAGTAACAGTTTGCTGTCTATCTGACGGGGAATGGCCGCAGATTGCGGATTCGTAGTGGTGAAGTTTTTTTCCATGTTTCACTCGGTATACAAATGACAATCAATGTAACAATGATAATCATTATCAATAAACTATGTTTCATCATCAAGTGTTATTTGTAAGAAATTTGTGAATATACCCAAAATAATTCGAGTTGCTTAAAGGCGGCAAAAACGTGACAAATCTGTCTGGAACAGATTTGAACAGCGCTTGCGCTGGCCCGTAGGGTGAGCCTCATGGATGAGGCTCATCAATCCCCAGGAGCTTACTTGAGTAAGTGACTGGGGTGAGCGGGTGCAGCCAACGCATAAGCAGCTTGAAGTATGAAGGGTATGGATCAATTTTGGGCTAACGGGGGGGAAGAGGGGGATCACCTTCCCCTGACGGAGAAGGTGTAAAGCATTAATCAAAAACGACTGTTTGTTGCGTCTGCCAGCATATCGAGCAGCGTTTTCGTGTCATCCCAGTTCAGGCAAGGGTCGGTAATAGACTGGCCGTAGACCAGCGGTTTCCCTGCAACAATTTTCTGCGTGCCTTCCTGGATGAAGCTCTCAGCCATCACACCGGCAATGGCGCGCGAACCATTACGGATCTGGTTACAGACGTCTTCACACACTTCCAGTTGACGGCGGTGCTGTTTCTGGCAGTTACCGTGGCTAAAATCGATGACCAGTTGCTCAGGTAAATCAAACTCATGCAGGCTATCGCACGCCGCAGCAATATCGGCCGCATGGTAGTTTGGCTGTTTGCCACCGCGCATGATGATATGGCCGTACGGGTTGCCACTGGTTTGATAAATAGTCATCTGGCCGTGTTTATCAGGCGAAAGGAACATATGGCTGGCGCGGGCTGCACGAATCGCATCAACGGCAATGCGAGTATTGCCATCAGTACCATTTTTGAAACCTACCGGGCAAGACAGCGCGGAGGCCATTTCACGATGGATTTGGCTTTCCGTGGTACGCGCGCCAATCGCGCCCCAGCTAATTAAATCGGCAATATACTGCCCGATCACCATATCCAAAAATTCGGTGGCAGTCGGTACACCCAATTCGTTCACCTGCAAAAGCAAACGACGAGCCTGCTCAATGCCATGGTTCACGCGATAGCTACCGTTCAAATCAGGGTCGGAAATTAAGCCTTTCCAGCCCACAACGGTGCGCGGTTTTTCAAAATACGTACGCATCACGATTTCAAGGCGATGCTGATGTTGTTCGCGCGCCGCTTGCAAACGGTGGGCATAATCCATTGCCGCATCCAGGTCATGGATAGAGCAAGGACCGACAATCACCAGCAGACGGCTATCTTCGCCATTGAGGATCTTTTCGATACGACGACGGGAGGCTGTTACGTTTTGTGCGACCTGTTCAGATACAGCCAAACGCTGTGCCAGTTCCGCAGGCGTAACCAGACTGTCGATGCGCGCGGTGCGCAGTTCATCTGTTTTATTCATTGGATGTCTCAGAAATTTTGTCTTCAGCTCGGCAAAAGTACCGGGAAGTGATGGCAGTCACGATAAACCAATTTATGTTGAATTCAACCGTAAAACTGAATCGTGACCACCAAATTCTGTACAGCCTACCATACAAAATCGCACCCTTGCACTAGTTTGTTAGTACATGCGGCGATTCAAACCCATGATATCGAGGATCTTGGTTGCCATCTCTTCAACCGAGTAATTGGTACTGTTGAGATAGCGGATCTGATTTTTACGAAACAGTGCTTCAACTTCAGCCACTTCAAGGCGGCACTGGCGCATCGACGCGTAGCGGCTGTTTTCCCGACGCTCTTCACGGATCGCTGCGAGGCGTTCTGGGTTAATAGTCAGGCCAAACAACTTGTGCTGCAGCGGTTTAAGTACCGCAGGGAGTTGAATGTTATCCATATCGTCGGCGATAAACGGATAGTTTGCAGCCCGAATACCAAACTGCATCGCGAGATACAAACTGGTCGGTGTTTTTCCACAGCGTGAGACGCCCAATAAGATAACCTGCGCCTGATCGAGATTTCGCATCGAAATGCCGTCATCGTGAGCAAGTGTGTAATCAATTGCCGCAATACGCGCATCATATTTAATTAAATTACCAGGATTTAAGCCATGGGTACGATGGGCAATGGGCGTCGGATCAAGTTTCAATTCTTGCTGTAAAGGGGCGACCAGTGCCTGCACGATATCCTGACAAAAACCTTCACTTTGCAAAATAATGTCGCGAATTTCTGGCAATACGATGGAGTAGAACACCAACGGTCGCACACCCGTTTGCTGATAAATCGCATTAATCTGCTCCCTGACGGCATTAGCGCGACTTTCGTTTTCCACAAACGGCAGCGTAATGCTGTTAATCGCGACCGGAAACTGCGACATCACCGCGTGCCCGAGTACTTCAGCGGTGATGGCGGTGCCATCGGAAATATAAAAAACTTGCCTGTCTACTGCGTTATCCATTTTTCAATCCTGTACCCTTCATAATTCAAGCTGCATGTGCGTTGGCTACGTTTGCTCACCTCAGTCACTTACTTATGTAAGCTTCTGGGGGGTCACAAACTTGCCGCCTTCACGCATCTCGAATTATTTTGGCTATGAAAGTGACGACTCTGGCTGAAGCATAAATTAAAACCTTCCATCCTGGATCAATCTCATTTGATTTTTAAAAGTGAAACATTGTTTTTATTTTTAATGAAATGGTCGGTTCAATTTTTTTAACTGCTTAAATCATTATTAAGATAGGGATTAAATGAAGAATCAATAGCTTAAGCGAAAAGTAAATAAATCTGAAAATTTCAAATTTTTATTTTGCTTGAACGATTCACCGGTTTCATTCCTGCCTGCAATTATGCCAATCTAATGGGGATGTAATGTGTTTCTGGTACCCATTCATATATCACAAAAGGATTGTTTCGATGTCCAACTCGTCACCGCTGGTGCTTTGGTACAACCAACTCGGCATGAATGATGTAGAGAAGGTCGGGGGCAAAAATGCCTCTCTGGGTGAAATGATTACAAACCTTTCAGGTATGGGTGTTTCCGTACCGAATGGTTTTGCCACCACGTCCGAAGCGTTTAACTTATTTCTTGACCAAAGTGGTGTAAACCAGCGTATCTATGAGTTGCTGGATAAAACGGATATTGATGATGTGACTGCGCTTGCAAAAGCCGGTGCGCAAATCCGTCAATGGATAATCGATACGCCATTCCAGCCGGAGCTGGAAAAAGCCATCCACGATGCCTACGAACAGCTTTCCTCTGACGATGCTGACGCCTCTTTTGCCGTACGCTCCTCCGCGACCGCAGAAGATATGCCAGATGCCTCGTTTGCCGGACAACAAGAAACTTTCCTCAACGTACAAGGTTATGACGCGGTGTTGGTTGCCGTGAAACACGTCTTTGCTTCTCTGTTTAATGACCGCGCTATCTCTTATCGCGTTCATCAGGGTTACGACCACCGTGGCGTTGCGCTCTCTGCTGGCGTCCAGCGTATGGTGCGTTCTGACCTCGCATCCTCCGGCGTGTTGTTCTCCATCGATACCGAATCTGGTTTCGACCAGGTGGTGTTTATCACGTCCGCTTACGGGCTTGGTGAAATGGTTGTACAGGGTGCGGTTAACCCGGACGAGTTCTACGTGCACAAGCCTACGCTTGCTGCCGGTAAACCGTCGATTGTGCGCCGTAATATGGGTTCGAAAAAGATCCGCATGGTTTATGCTCCAAGCCAGGAGCATGGCAAGCAGGTTCGTATCGAAGACGTGCCACAAGTGGATCGCGATAAATTCTCTATTACGCCTGAAGAAGTGCAGGAACTGGCGAAACAAGCGGTACAAATCGAGAAACACTATGGCCGTCCGATGGATATCGAATGGGCAAAAGATGGGCATACCGGCAAGCTATTTATTGTGCAGGCACGCCCGGAAACTGTGCGTTCCCAGGGCCAGGTTATGGAGCGTTACCAGTTGCATGACCACGGCAAAATCATTGCCGAAGGGCGTGCTATCGGTCATCGCATCGGTGCCGGTCCGGTTAAAGTTATTCACGACATTAGCGAGATGAACCGTATTCAGCCGGGTGATGTGTTGGTGACTGACATGACCGACCCGGACTGGGAACCTATCATGAAAAAGGCGGCCGCGATTGTCACTAACCGTGGCGGTCGTACCTGTCATGCGGCAATTATTGCCCGTGAGCTCGGCATTCCTGCTGTTGTGGGTTGTGGCGATGCGACCGAACGCATGAGTGATGGACAGAACGTGACGGTTTCCTGTGCTGAAGGCGATACCGGCTACGTTTATGCCGAACTGCTGGATTTCAGCATTAAAAGTTCGACAGTCGATACCATGCCGGATCTGCCGCTGAAAATCATGATGAACGTCGGTAACCCTGACCGCGCCTTTGATTTTGCCTGCCTGCCAAATGAAGGTGTGGGGCTGGCGCGTCTGGAATTCATCATCAACCGCATGATTGGTGTGCATCCTCGCGCGTTGCTTGAATTTGACCAGCAAGAGCCTGCGTTGCAAAACGAAATCCGTGAAATGATGAAAGGCTACGACGATCCCGTTGAGTTTTATGTCGGTCGTCTGACTGAAGGGATTGCGACATTGGGCGCAGCATTCTGGCCGAAGCGCGTGATTGTGCGTCTGTCTGACTTCAAATCTAACGAATACGCCAACCTGGTGGGTGGCGAGCGTTACGAACCGGAAGAAGAAAACCCAATGCTTGGCTTCCGTGGGGCTGGTCGTTATGTGTCCGACAGCTTCCGCGATTGCTTCGCGCTGGAATGCGCTGCCATGAAACGCGTACGTAATGATATGGGCCTGACGAATGTCGAAGTGATGGTGCCGTTCGTGCGTACCGTTGCGCAGGCTAAAGCTGTTGTTGAAGAACTGGAACGTCAGGGTCTGAAACGTGGCGAGAATGGGCTGAAAATCATCATGATGTGTGAGATCCCGTCAAACGCCTTGTTGGCTGACGAGTTCTTGCAATATTTTGACGGTTTCTCCATTGGTTCAAACGACATGACCCAACTGGCACTGGGACTGGACCGCGACTCTGGCGTGGTTTCTGAACTGTTTGATGAGCGTAACGACGCGGTGAAAGCGCTGTTGTCGATGGCAATCAAAGCGGCGAAGAAACAAGGTAAATACGTCGGTATCTGTGGACAAGGGCCTTCTGACCATGAAGACTTTGCTGCCTGGTTGATGGAAGAGGGGATTGATAGCCTTTCCCTGAACCCGGATACCGTGGTGCAAACCTGGTTGAGTCTGGCAGAAACGAACAAGTAATTATCTTCACGTTAAAAAGGCTCCTCATTGCTGAGGAGCCTTTTTTTTTACCACTTTTATACCGACGCTTTAGGGCTCATGACTCCAGTCACTTCACTTTCGCTCTGGAATTTCCCGGTACGCAGATCGCTAACAATACTGTTCATTCGCTCTTCGGTAAGTTTGTAATAACGAATCGAAATTGCAGTAATTAAGTAGAAAATAGCAGGCAGTACGGTAAACAGAATCAGTACGCCACGTATAGCCTCGGCAGATTGTTGCTCTACACCCGCCTGGTAACCAAACCATGCCAGACCCCAACCTGTTAATGCACCACCAATTGCCACGCCCAGTTTAATGATAAATATATTTGCGGCAACATTCATCCCTGTAATACGGCGTTGGGTTTTCCACTCACCATAGTTATTAGCATCGGTAATCATTGACCATTGCAGTGGAGCATTAATACCCTGCAATATATTAAGGGCAATATGGACAATAAAAGCAGGCATCCAGTAATGAGTCGGCAAGACTAAGAACAATAATCCAACCACAGCACTGAGTACGTTTACCCAAACCGAAGCGCGGATTTTACACATCCAGCCACCGAGATGTTTTGCAAACAAACTACCAAATACCGCAGCTATAGTGGTAGCAAGCATAAACATAGAAATAATGCCGCTGCCCTGATTAAGAATATATTGCACGAAATAAACCAACAGGCTGCCACGGACTACTACACCACACAACATCGCCAAATTATAAACAGACAGAATACGCCACTGGTCATTTTTTAATAACACGCGGACATCGCGCATAATATTCAGGTTTTCTTCTTTAACCGGTGTAATACGTTCGCGGGTGGTCAGGAAACAAATCAGGAACATGATACAACCAATGACTCCAAAGATGCCCATCGCCCACTGCATGCCGGTCGCTCTGTCAGCAGGTGAAATAAAATCAGCCAACGGCAGAATCAATGCGGTACCCATCGCGCCACCAATGGGGGCAATGGCGAAACGCCAGGATTGTAATGACAGGTTCTCTTGCGGATCAGAAGTAATCGCTGCACCCAGCGAGCAATACGGGATATTAATCGCTGTGTACATTAAGGTCATGAAAATATAAGCGAGAACGGCATAAACAATTTTACCGGTTTGGTCAAAGTCTGGTGTGGAATAAACCAGTACACAACTGACTGCAAATGGAACGCAGATAATCAATAACCACGGGCGGAAACGCCCCCAGCGGCTTTTTGTCTGATCAGCAATCGCGCCCATAATAGGATCGGTAATGGCATCAAGTACCCTGACGACTAAAAAAAGAGTCCCCATCACTGCTGGGGGTAAACCATAAATATTAGTATAAAAATAAGCCAGAATAGCGACCGAGGAATCAAACACGATGTGACTTGCCGCATCGCCGAGTCCAAAGCCCAGTTTTTCTTTGTTGGTAATTTTTTCAGTTAGCACCGACATACATTCACCTTTATTAAGAGCCGGAATATGCCACTAGTTATATGTTGTGAAGGTTAAGAGGAGTATTGTAATTTTTCATTTGTGTTTTATGTTTCTTATCAATTGTGACGGAGTTATCTCTAATCCCATCAGGTTCTTACTGAATTAGCCTGTTAGCCAGAATATTTTTGAATCCCATCACACTTATCGTTAAAAACCAAAAAACGTAATCTTGCTGGTTATTCTGGCAATTGTTTGTGGTTTCATTCATCACTCATATTGATGGTTGGAACTCATCTCTTGAAAGGGGAATACTATGCCGGCCATTTATAAGGAAGCTCACCGCCCGATTAACGAACGTGTCAGCGATCTACTTTCGCGCATGACAGCGGAAGAAAAGTTCGCACAAATGCATGCGTATTGGCTGATTTTATCCAGCGACGGTAATCACCGTGAACGTACCGACTTAAGCGATGAGTTTGCCGGAGTCACTGAACAGGCTGGGCTCACTGAGCGGTTGAAGTTAGGTGTTGGGCAAATCACAAGGCCGTTAGGCACTCATATTGTGGATGCAAAAGAGGGCGTGCGTGCAGCCAATCGGTTACAGAAAACCCTGGTTGAAGAAACCCGACTGGGCATTCCGGCACTGTTTCACGAAGAGTGTTTAGTTGGATTGTTGTGCAAAGACGCTACTCTTTTTCCTTCATCCCTTAACTATGGCTCCACCTGGGATGTGGATCTCATTGAGCGCGCTGCGGCAGCAATTGGCGATGAAGCCCGCTCGACGGGCTGCCATCAGGGACTTGCCCCCGTTCTGGATGTGTCACGTGATGTGCGATGGGGGCGTACCGAAGAAACATTTGGTGAAGACCCTTGGCTGGTTGGCATGATGGCTACGCATTATGTGAAAGGCCTGCAAGGTAAGAATCGCGACCTGCTGGCGACCCTGAAACATTATGTCGGGCACTCGTTTAGCGAAGGGGCGCGTAACCATGCGCCAGTCCATCTGGGATTTTGCGAACTGAACGATACCTTCCTGCTGCCATTCGAAATGGCGGTGAAGCTGGCCAATGCTGGATCTGTCATGCCTGCCTATCACGATATTGATAATCAGCCAGGGCACTCAGATGAATTCTTGCTGACGACTCTATTGCGTGAACAATGGGGGTTCGATGGACTGATTGTTGCCGATTATGGCGGTGTTAGCCTGCTGCATCAGCATCACGGTATTTCGCACGATGCGGCAGAATCAGCGGCACTGGCCTTCAATGCTGGTTTGGATGTGGAATTACCTAAAGATGATTGCGCACGCCATCTGGGACAGGCGGTCGAGCGCGGTTTAATCACAATGGCAAAAGTTGATGAAATTGTCGCGCGCGTTCTGACAGAGAAATTCCGTCTTGGCCTGTTTGAACATCCTTATCGCGATGAGAATGGCGTGGCGCTGCAAACGGAATCCACCAAACAAATTGCCCGAGAAGTGGCAACGCGTTCTATCACAATGCTTGAGAATGACGGCACTTTACCGCTAAAAGGGCCAATGCGTGTGGCTGTTATTGGGCCTACAGCCGACGATCCGCTGGCACTGCTAAGTGGATATAGCTTCCCGGTGCATCTGATCATCAGCGATATGCTGGAGCAAACTTCGCAAGTGGTAACACCGCTGGAGGCATTACGGGAATGTTTGGGAAGCGACAACGTAAGTTACGCCAAAGGTTGCCACATCATCGAAAAACGTATGGCTGGCGCACCCGTTTTCCCGGGTGACAGCGGCGGTAAACCGATACAATCCTCTCCAGTTTCAAACGACGTTTCGTTGATCCCAGATGCGGTGAAAATCGCTCAACAAAGTGATGCTGTGGTGCTGTGTGTGGGGGATTTATCCGGGTTATTCCAGAGTGGCACCGTCGGTGAAGGCTCAGATACTGACAGCCTGGTGCTGCCGGGCGTACAGCAGCAATTGCTGGATGAACTCATTCAAACAGGCAAACCGGTGGTAGTGGTAATGACGGGAGGCCGGCCATATAACCTGGGGGGCCAGGAAGATAAGGTTGCGGCACTGCTGATGGCCTGGGCGCCAGGGCAAGAGGGCGGGTACGCCATTGCCGATGTGCTTACCGGGCGTGCGGAACCCGGTGGCCGGCTGGTGGTTTCCATTCCCAAAAGTGCGGGTGCCATGCCGTATTACTACAACCACAAACTGAAGAGTGGTGGCACACCTTTTGCGTTCCACTTTGGTTCTCGCTATCCGTTTGGTTTTGGTAAAACCTGGACAGAGTTCGACTACAGCCCGCTGCAATTTGCCCAAGAAAATGTGGCCATTGATGACGGTATTGTCAGCGTTAGCATCACTGTCCGTAACAGTGGAACCGTTGCGGGAAGCGAAGTGGTGCAGCTTTATGTGCACGACAAAGTGGCATCAATGGTGCGCCCGATTCAGGAATTAAAAGCGTTTCAACGCGTGCATCTGGAACCAGGTGCCAGCGCGCAACTCACGTTTAGCGTCCCAACAGATATGCTCAATTTCACCCGTCGTAATGGGGATCGCGTGGTGGAACCCGGAGAGTTTGAGATCCGTATTGGGGCCTCAAGCGGGGAGATCAGAAGCGCTGGAGTGATACGAGTCAGTGGTGATACACGGGTCATCGCTGGTAAGTGGCGCATGGTAAGTCATTGCGAGGTAGAGCATTTTTACGCGTAAAGTTCCCTTTTTTACGAGCGAAGCGCGTAAGATAAACGCTTATCCTCGCTGTCGGGATGGCAGCGCTAAATGTGTAAGGCTGTTGTCATGAGTGTAAGCAGTACAGAAAGCCATGCTCCTTTTGGTGCGTTGTTAGGTCACGCACCTGGGGGGGTGGCAATATATTCCTCGAATTACGATTCACTTGACCCCAACGCTTGGCCGGATGACATTTGGTTCAGACATTATCTGAACCACGAATATATGGGATATAAGTGGCAGTGTGTCGAGTTCGTGCGCCGCTTTCTCTATATCAATCACGGGATGGTTTTTACCGACGTCAGTATGGCGTATGAAATCTTCTCGTTGCGTTATCTTCGCCAGGTCGTCAATGACAATATTCTTCCCCTTCAGGCATTTGCCAATGGCTGTGAACGCGCACCCGTAGCGGGTGCAATGCTTGTCTGGCAAAAAGGGGGCGAGTTTGAAAATACCGGGCACGTGGCGGTGATTACTCAGGTTCTGGCCGATAAAGTCAGAATTGCAGAGCAAAATGTGCTCCATAGCCACCTCCCTGTCGGCCAGCAATGGACCCGAGAGCTGGTGCTTATTCATCAGGATGGTAAATATTTCATTCAGGATACCTTTGATGATACCGAAATCTTAGGTTGGATGATTCAGACTGCAGATAGCCAATACAGTCTTCCACAACCCACAATTCCTGTTGAGTGCCTGGCGATTCATAATGAACAGGTAGACGACAAAGGTCAGTTTTCCAGCCATTGGCTCGATGAACAGGACCCGATAGAGTTGGCTTATGTTCAGGCCAAAGAGGGTCACATTGTTAACGCCAACCCGTATCGCTACTTTACGCTTTCCCACAGTGCCGAACAGGAGCTTATTCGGGCCACGAATGAATTGCATCTCATGTATCTGCATGCCACGGATAAAGTGCTGAAAGATAATGAACTGCTGGCGTTGTTTGATATTCCAGAAGTTTTATGGCCACGCCTGAGACTCTCCTGGCAGAATCGTCGCCATCATATGGTCACAGGGCGGCTTGACTTCTGCATGGATGAACGAGGGTTAAAAGTGTATGAGTACAACGCGGATTCAGCGTCTTGCCATACCGAAGCGGGCTTGATTCTGGCTAAATGGGCGCAGCAAGCGGGAGTGACAGAAGGTAGCGATCCTGGTGAACATTTGTTCAATGCGTTAACCAATACCTGGAAGCATAGCTATGCGCGTCCCTTCGTCCATATTCTCCAGGATAACGATGCGGAAGAAAATTACCATGCGCAGTTTGTTCAACGCTCTCTGTTGAAAGCGGGTTTTGACAGTAAAATTCTGCATGGGCTGGAACAGTTGCAATGGGATGCAACCGGGCAACTGGTGGATGCAGAACATCGCCAGGTTAATTGCGTCTGGAAGACGTGGGCATGGGAAACCGCGCTGGAGCAACTACGAGCGGAGAGTGAAGCCGTCTATGCCGGGCTTCCAATTCGTACAGGGCATTCTCAACATGACGTAAGGCTGATAGATGTATTGTTGCGTCCTGAAGTGATGGTATTTGAGCCGTTATGGACAATCATTCCCAGCAACAAAGCGATCCTGCCTGTTTTATGGTCACTGTTCCCTAACCACCGTTACCTGCTGAACGCTGATTTTGAACTCAATAAAGAGCTTGAGCAAAGCGGCTATGCCATCAAACCGATAGCCGGACGATGCGGCAATAATATTGGGCTTATCAGCCACCAGGAGCAAGTTCTGGACGAAACATCGGGCAACTTCTCAGGGCAGAAAAATATCTACCAGCAACTCTGGTGTTTGCCAAAAGTGGCAGGGCGCTATGTTCAGCTGTGCACGTTTACCACCGGCGGCCATTACGGTGGGGTATGCGTGCGTTCCGAGAGCAGTCTGGTGATAAAAAAAGAGAGCGATATCGATCCGCTTCGTATTCTGAGCGACGAGAACTTTGTTAAGTAACGTTCATTTAAGTGGATGTGAAGAGCAAAAAAAAAGCCCATCGTTGAGATGGGCAAAGACTACACACAGCAATTCGTTGTTTCACTCAGGGGATTTCCATGCTTATAAATCAATGTGTTGATTCATAGCCGTGAAGTAATAGTAGGTTCATCCCCCTGGGGCGTCACTCGGATTCGTCTCAATAGTTAATGGAAAGTAATGATTGAGATCACATTACTGCATCTTTGTAAAATCAAAGGCTTGAACAGGCGATAAAAAGCGGGGGATTGATAAGGATTGTTAATCATTGCGCTTGTGTTGCTCCCGGGAAGTGAGAGCAACACAAACTTTCAGCGACTTTTACTCGCGTTCTTCCAGAATTTCAACGACCTCATTGGGATCATCTTGCGGTGGCGGTGCTTCATGCATCCACACCGAAATCAGACGATACGATACTGCCAGCAGCACCGGCCCGATAAACAAGCCAATCATGCCAAAAGCAATCAAACCACCAATGACGCCAGAAAGAATCAGGATCATCGGCAAATCGGCGCCCATACGAATCAACACCGGGCGAATGACGTTGTCCATGGTGCCGACCACGCAACTCCATACCAGCAGCACCGTGCCCCAGGTGTTATCGCCCGTCCAGTACAGCCAGACGATGGATGGAATCAGCACCAATAATGGGCCAATTTGCACCAGGCAGCACATCAGCATCACCACGGTTAACAGCGTGGCATTGGGTATCCCGGCAATTGCCAACCCAACACCGCCCAACACGGACTGAACCAGTGCGGTCACCACCACTCCCAGCGCCACAGCGCGAACCGCTTGCCCTGCCAGCAACACTGCCGCATCGCCACGTTTGCCTGCCAGGCGGAACGAGAAATGGCGAATGCCGTTGCCAAGCGTCTCGCCTTTCGCATACAGCAACACGCTAAACAACAACATGAGTCCGCAATGCATCAGGAAACTGCCAACGTGTATCGCTTGCCCAAGGAACCAGGTCGTCGTGGTGCCAATATAAGGACGAATTTTCGCCATAATGGCGCTGCCGCCGCTGTCTACCAGCGTATTCCAGCCAGAATAAAGACTGTTACCAATAAGGGGAATGCTGTTTAGCCACTCAAATTTTGGCAATTCCATATTGCCTGTTGTGGCCCACGCGATAACGGGGCCGCTGTTATCGACCAGGCTGTTCACCAGCAGCGCTACCGGAATAACAAATAGCATCAGTAGCAGAAGCGTCATCACCGCAACGGCGAGCGAACGCTTTCCCCACATTAATTTTTGGACTCTGAGCATCAACGGCCAGGTCGCAATAACGATGGTTCCAGCCCAGGCGAAACCCAGAACAAACGGCCGGACAATCCACAAACAGGCGATAATCATCACCGAAATAAATAATACGGACAGCAAGATCTGCAACAGATCCTTTGGCTGACTGACTTTAACCATAGATAAAATCACCTCAATAACTGATAACGGGCAAAGTGCCTGCGTTAAAACCGCAAAGCGGATCCAATAATGATGATGTATTTCCTCGATTTTTAACAGAAACAAAACAGGCGGGCATGTCCTAAAAAAATGTGTTAAAAACAAATACCCTTCATTCTTCAGGCTGCGCGGGTGTTGGTTCGCTTGCCGGCCTGGCTGGAACGGAAGTGCTAAAGGGTATATAAAAAGTTTTATACGCAAACGATAACTTACAACTTCGAGCAGGGTCGACCCTTCAATGATCCCACAAATTTCTCAGGCACCAGGTCTTGTTCAATTGGTGCTCAATTTTTTGCAGGCACTGGAACAGCAAGGTTTTACCGGCGATACAGCGACCAGCTACGCTGACAGGCTCACGATGTCCACCGATAACAGTATTTATCAACTGTTGCCGGATGCGGTTTTATTTCCCCGTTCTACGGCTGACGTCGCGCTATTGACCCGACTCGCCTCAGAAGACCGCTTCAAATCCCTGATTTTTACCCCGAGAGGCGGCGGGACTGGCACGAACGGCCAGTCACTGAATAAAGGCATTGTCGTCGACATGTCGCGCTATATGAATCGCATTATTGAAATCAACCCTGAACAGGGTTGGGTGCGAGTCGAAGCGGGCGTAATAAAAGACCAGCTCAATCAATTTCTCAAACCATACGGATACTTCTTTGCCCCGGAACTGTCTACCAGTAACCGTGCCACACTTGGCGGGATGATCAATACCGACGCCTCGGGGCAAGGCTCACTGGTCTATGGGAAAACCTCCGATCACGTGATGGGGGTACGTGCTGTTTTGCTCGGTGGCGATATTCTTGATACGCATCCAATGTCGACACCGCTTGCGCAAGACCTGGGGCGTGACGATAGCCCGACCGGCAAGATTTATCGCACGGTACTTGAGCGTTGCCGTGAACAACGGTCGCTGATTCTCGACAAATTCCCAAAACTAAACCGCTTCCTGACGGGCTACGATCTGCGCCACGTTTTTAACGACGACCTCTCGCAATTCGACCTGACGCGCATTCTGTGTGGCTCAGAAGGTACGCTTGCGTTTATTACCGAGGCGAAGCTGGACATCACGCGGCTGCCAAAAGTACGTCGTCTGGTGAATATCAAATATGACTCGTTTGATTCCGCACTGCGCAATGCGCCGTTCATGGTGGAAGCTCGAGCCCTTTCCGTCGAAACCGTCGATTCCAAAGTCCTCAACCTGGCGCGGGAAGATATCGTCTGGCATTCGGTCAGTGAATTGATCACCGATGTGCCTGGCAAAGAGATGCTTGGCCTGAATATCGTTGAATTTGCAGGCGACGATCTGGCGTTAATTGAAGGCCAGGTAGCTTCACTGTGTGAACGCCTCGACACATTAATGTCGCAGGGCGAGGGCGGAGTCATCGGCTGGCAGGTATGTACTGAACTGGCGGGAATTGAACGTATCTATAACATGCGTAAAAAAGCCGTCGGCCTGCTGGGGAATGCTAAAGGGCAGGCGAAGCCGATTCCTTTTGCGGAAGATACGTGCGTACCGCCGCAGCATTTGGCCGACTATATTACGGAGTTCCGTGCGTTACTTGATAGCCACAATCTGAGCTACGGCATGTTCGGCCACGTTGATGCCGGGGTTCTGCATGTGCGCCCGGCGCTGGATATGACCGACCCGCATCAGGAAGTACTGATGAAGCGTATTTCCGACGATGTCGTGGCGCTTACCGCGAAATACGGCGGTTTGTTGTGGGGGGAACATGGTAAAGGTTTCCGCGCCGAATACAGTCCGGCCTTCTTTGGTGAAACGCTGTATGAAGAGCTACGCCGCATCAAAGCGGTATTCGACCCGGATAACCGCTTAAACCCAGGCAAAATCTGTCCTCCTCTGGGCGTTGATGACCCGATGATGCAGGTCGACGCGGTGAAACGCGGGACTTTCGACAGGCAAATCCCGATTGCGGTGCGTACTTCCTGGCGTGGCGCGATGGAGTGTAACGGCAATGGCTTGTGCTTTAACTTTGATGTGAAAAGCCCAATGTGCCCGTCGATGAAAATCACCAGCAACCGCATTCATTCGCCAAAAGGCCGCGCTACGTTAACGCGTGAATGGCTGCGTTTGTTGGCCGACCGTGGTGTTGATCCTGATGCGCTGGAAAAGCAAATACCGGAAAAACGAGCCAGTCTGCGCACGCTTATCGAGCGTACACGTAACTCCTGGCACGCTCGCAAAGGCGAGTATGATTTTTCCCATGAAGTGAAAGAGGCGATGTCAGGTTGCCTGGCGTGTAAAGCGTGCTCCACTCAGTGCCCAATTAAAATTGATGTGCCTGAATTCCGTTCGCGCTTCTTACAGCTCTATCACACGCGCTATTTGCGCCCGATGCGTGACCATCTGGTGGCAACGGTAGAAAGCTATGCACCGCTCATGGCGCGTGCCCCGAAAACCTTTAACTTCTTTATGAGCCAGCCGTGGGTGCGCAATCTTTCTGCGAAACACATCGGCATGATTGATTTACCGCTGCTCTCCACGCCGACGTTACAGCAGCAGTTGGTCGGGCACGCTTGCGCGAATACCACGCTTGAGCAACTCGAAAGCTTTAGCGCAGAACAACGAGCTAAAACCGTGCTGGTGGTGCAGGACCCGTTCACCAGTTATTACGATGCACAAGTGGTGGCGGATTTTGTGCGTCTGGTGAGCAAATTAGGTTACAACCCCGTCGTACTGCCATTCTCACCCAATGGTAAAGCGCAACACATAAAAGGGTTCCTGCAAAAATTTGCCCGCACCGCGCGTAAAACCTCTGAATTCCTGAATCGCATTGCGAAATTAGGTATGCCGATGGTCGGCGTCGACCCCGCGCTGGTACTTTGTTATCGCGACGAATATAAGCAAACTCTGGGCGAGGATCGTGGGGATTTCCATGTTCAACTGGTTCATGAATGGTTGCCGTCCGTGTTGGAAAACCGTGAGACTAAGGTAGTGAGCGGCGAGTCGTGGTATCTGTTCGGCCACTGTACCGAAGTAACCGCATTGCCGACGTCGCCAAATCAATGGGCAGCCATTTTTGCTCGTCTGGGGGCGCAACTCGAAAATGTCAACGTCGGTTGCTGCGGTATGGCGGGAACCTACGGGCATGAAGTGAAAAACCATGCGAACTCGCTGGGGATTTACGAACTTTCGTGGCATCAGGCGATGCAACGCCTGCCGCGCCAACGCTGCCTGGCAACCGGCTATTCCTGCCGTAGTCAGGTCAAACGTGTGGAAGGCAATGGTGTACGCCATCCGCTACAAGCACTACTGGAGATTCTGGGATGATCTGGCGACGTGAAGTGAATCTGGAAGCGCTGAATAAAATGGGCGCGGGCAATATGGTGGAACATGTGGGAATTGTATTTACCCACATTGGCGATAATGCGCTGGAAGCCACCATGCCCGTCGACAACCGCACCCGGCAGCCATTTGGTTTGCTGCATGGTGGCGCATCGGTGGTGTTGGCAGAAACGCTCGGTTCCGTAGCCGGGTATTTATGCACCGAAGGTGAGCAAAAAATTGTTGGGCTTGAAGTCAACGCTAACCACTTGCGTTCTGCGCGTGAAGGCCTTGTGCGCGGCGTGTGTACGGCGGTTCACGTTGGACGCCGCCATCAGGTCTGGCAGATTGAAATCAGCGACGAGCAAGGGCGGCTTTGCTGTACATCAAGGCTAACAACGGCAGTGGTGTGAAACAGACTCTTTAGCAAATAATAATGACGGCGGGATATTATCCCGCCTTTTTTTATTTACATACTGAAATGAATTAATATTTATTTTTCATATTTACATTCCAATAATTCGAGTTGTATCGCACAAATAAATATAGGCTTTGAAAGAGAAATAATATTGAGTGATCCACTTCAACTTTCCCCATTACTTGCCGAAATTTGTTATTCCATTTTCCTGTTTATTGTCAGCATGGCAGTAATTCTTCAGGAGGCTCAATGGAAAAGGAACGCATTATTCAGGAGTTTGTTCCTGGAAAACAGGTCACACTGGCGCATTTAATTGCTCATCCCGGTGAGGAGTTAGCGAAGAAAATAGGCGTTCCTGGCGCTGAAGCGATTGGCATTATGACCCTGACGCCGGGTGAAACCGCCATGATTGCGGGAGACCTCGCCACCAAGGCCGCCAGCGTAAACATTGGTTTTCTGGATAGATTCAGTGGCGCATTAGTGGTTTACGGCTCAGTCGGTTCGGTAGAGGAAGCCTTACAACAGACGATAACCGGCCTAAGCAATATTCTGAGTTATACCGTCTGTACTGTGACGCGGAGCTAGCCGCATGAAACGCATCGTGTTTGTCGGCACCGTGGGTGCAGGGAAAACAACATTGTTTAACGCGTTACAGGGAAATTATTCACAGGCCAGAAAAACTCAGGCGGTTGAATTTAGTGATGTGGGAAATGTCGATACGCCGGGGGAATTTTTTAGTCATCCACGGTTGTATTCTGCATTAATTAATACCCTGATCGATGCGGAATTATTGATATATGTTCACGCAGCAAACGATCCGCAATGCCGCATCCCCGCCGGGTTGTTAGATATTTATCCGCATCTGCGACGCGTTGCGGCAATAAGCAAAATTGATTTGCCCGATGCAAATATTGCACAGACACAGGCGATGCTCATCGACTCAGGATTTACGCCGCCAATATTTGCACTGAACAGCCTGGATGCTGCGAGCGTCAGGCAACTTGAGGATTATCTGGCCGAGATATGTGGTCAGGAGGAACCTGTTCAATGAAAAAGCTCATTACGGCTAATGATATTCGTGAAGCCCATTCCAGTGGTCTTAAAACCATTACTTTTGTCCTGAAAGAATCCATCGTCACGCCTGAAGCCCGTGTGGTTGCCGAGCAACTGGACATCTCGTTAGTGGAAGAGGGTGTAAGCCCTGTAGTGGCAGAAAGCTCTCCGCCTCGCTCCGAACGCCAGCGTATTCGCGAAGAAATCATCTCTCAGCTACCGGAGGGAATGTTTACTGAAAGCCTGGTGGCGCAGCTTATTGAGAAGGTTGAGCAAGAACAGAAAACGCGCGTGGGCAGTGGGATGCAACCGAGCTTTCGCGCGGTAACGGGCAAGGGCGGCATCAAAGTTATTGATGGTAGTTCGGTAAAATTTGGCCGTTTTGATGGTGCGCAAGAGCCATGTGTTGGGTTAACCGATTTGGTAACGGGCGCGGATGGCAGCAGCATGGCGGCAGGTTTCATGCAGTGGGAAAACGGTTTTTTCCCCTGGACGCTGAATTACGATGAAATCGACATGGTGCTGGAAGGGGAATTACACATACGCCATGAAGGCGAAACGCTTATCGGTAAAGCAGGGGATGTGATGTTTATCCCTAAAGGTTCCAGCATCGAATTTGGCACTCCCAGCCACGTTCGTTTTCTCTATGTTGCCTGGCCTGCCAATTGGCAGGAATGCTAAGGCGAGGCGCTTATGAGCACCTTCATTACTGAAGATTGGCTACGGGCAAATCACACCCTCAGCGAAGGGAGCGAAATCCGCCTTCCAGCTGACAGCCGTATGACACCGTCGGCCCGTGAACTCATTGACGCACGCCGTTTGCTGGTGAAATTCCAGGATGATGACGGGCGCTTGTTTGTTGAAACGGAAGAGAAATTACAGCCGGTACACGGCCTGACGAGTGAATCCGTTGCACAGGTCGCGCATTGCGAGTTATGCCAGCAGCAAGTGAAAGAAAAACCAGACACGCTAACCCACCTTAATGCGCATGTATTTGTGGCGAAAAACGATCCTCGTCTGGCATTTCGCGCAAGCCTGGATAGCGCCATTGCTATGGCGGTATGGCTGCAAACTGAATTCGATAAAACGGCTGCACTTTGGCTTGCCGATATTCGTTCCCTGCTGGGCAATATCATGCGTGCTGACGCGTTGGAGCAGGCATTGCCTGAACAGCAATTAGTGGGTTTATCTGCTGACGATTTACACCGGTTATCACACCAGCCGTTGAAATATCTTGGGCACGATCATCTGGTTCCCGATGCGGCGCATGGGCGCGAAGTCGCATTGCTCAATTTGCTTCGGACAAAGATTCGTGAAACCGAAATCTGCGCGGCAACAGTCTTTATTGGTGCGGATTACCACGTACAAAAAGCGGATTTAATGCTGGCACTTAATCGCCTCTCTAGCGCGGTTTATGTATTGATGATCCTGTGCCTGAAAAAAGAGTGGCCAGATGCAGCAACGCTACTGCGGCGGCTGTCTGGAGGCTCACATGTTGCTTGACCGTTGCCGTCGCCAGGCCCAAAACCAGCCTAAGCGTGTCGTCTTCCCGGATGCGAAGGACGCGCGGGTTATTGAAGCTGCGCATTACCTCCAGCATCACGGTCTGGCACAACCCATTATCCTGGCTAATCCGTTTGCTTTGCGCCATTTCGCTCTGGCGGCTGGCCTACCACTCGACGGATTACAGATTATCGATCCAGCCACGTCACATGACTGGTTGGTAGAGTTTTATCAGCAACTGACGCAGCGTCTCGGTGATAAAACGCCGGATGATGCCAAAGAACGATTACGTGACCCGCTCTGGTTTGCGGCTGCGATGGTCAAGGCAGGGAAAGCCGATGTGTGTATTGCCGGGAATATGTCATCTACGGCTGCCGTTTTGCGTGCCGGTTTGAAAGTTATCGGCTTGCAACCGGGTGTTAAAACACTCTCTTCACTGTTTTTGATGCTGCCGCCAGAGGGAGAAAGGATCCTTGGGTTTGCCGATTGCAGCGTTGTACCGCAACCGACAGCCGCTCAGCTTGCTGATATCGCTATCAGTAGTGCACAAAGCTGGCAGGCAATCACCGGGCAGCCAGCACGTGTCGCCATGTTGTCATTTTCTACCAACGGCAGCGCCCGCCATCCTTGCGTTGCCACAGTTCAACAGGCGACGGAGATAGTACGTGAGCGCGCCCCTGAACTGTGCGTGGATGGCGAATTGCAATTTGATGCAGCCTTTGTTCCCCAGGTGGCTGCGCAAAAAGCGCCTGAAAGTGTGCTGGGAGGGCAGGCAAATGTGCTGGTTTTCCCGTCGCTTGAGGCGGGCAATATTGGCTACAAAATTGCGCAACGGCTGGGCGGATTCCGCGCAATTGGCCCGATGATTCAGGGATTGAATGCACCATTGCATGACCTTTCTCGAGGATGCAGCACGCGTGAAATCATTGAGCTGGTGCTGATTGCTCAGACACAAACTTATACCGAGATGGAAAGATGTACCGAACCCGCATTGTCGAGGGGTTAGCACGTGCCCTATGTGAAGAATATGCACCCATAAATGTCTAACTTTTTAACCGAGTGAGAGGAAATAAATCATGGAAGCACTAGGACTTATCGAAACAAGAGGTTTGGTCGCAGTGATTGAAGCATCGGATGCGATGGTCAAAGCCGCACGCGTCAAATTGGTTGGCGTAAAACAGATCGGCGGTGGGCTGGTAACGGCAATGGTGCGTGGTGATGTAGCAGCCTGTAAAGCTGCAACGGATGCCGGAGCTGCTGCGGCTCAGCGTATTGGCGAGTTGGTTTCCGTTCATGTCATCCCACGTCCACATGGCGATTTGGAAGAAGTCTTCCCGATTGGCCTGGGTAGCGACAAAACTATCGATTGATAGCCGGTGACGTCATCCCCCGACGTCACCCTTCTTTTACCTGATTATCTGGCAGCCTCAGGGCGGCACAGGATTGCTTTATCTGAATTTTGTCCGGAGGCGAGCATGAAGCTGGCAATGGTCATTGGTCAAATCGTTTGCACAGTCCGCCACAGCGGGCTTGAACACGACAAATTGCTGATGGTGGAGATGATTAACCGCCAGGGCGAACCGAGTGGTGAGTGTGCAATTGCCACTGACAGCATTGGTGCCGGAAACGGCGAATGGGTGTTGCTGGTGGGCGGGAGTTCCGCTCGCCGTGCACATCATAGTGAAGCCTCTCCGGTCGACATGTGCGTGATAGGCATCGTCGATGAAGTGGTCATGGACAGAGAAATTATCTTCCATAAATAGTGAGGGTTGAGCGGCATGGATAGGCAACAAATTGAACAGGTGGTGAAAGCTGTGCTGGCAGGAATGGCGGCAAACACAACACCACAACCCGTCACAAAACCGTGCGGCGCAGGCGTTTTTGCCTCACTGGATGATGCCGTTGAAGCGGCTTGCGTGGCACAAAAATCCTTAACCAGCGTGGCGATGCGCCAGAAAGCCGTGGCGGCCATCCGCCTGGCGGGCGAGCAACATGCACAACCGCTTGCGGAAATGGCGGTAGCGGAAACCGGGATGGGCCGCGTTGCAGATAAATGTGCCAAAAATATTGCTCAGGCTCGCGGTACTCCGGGCGTTGAATGCCTGACTCCGCAAGTGTTAACCGGTGATAACGGTCTGACGCTCATCGAAAATGCGCCATGGGGCGTGGTGGCTTCGGTAACTCCGTCTACCAACCCAGCGGCAACCGTCATTAACAACGCAATCAGCATGATCTCCGCCGGGAACAGCGTGGTCTTTGCACCGCATCCAGCGGCAAAAAATGTCTCGCAGCAAACGATCAGCTGGCTCAACGAAGCGATTGTTGCGGCGGGTGGACCGGCGAATTTACTGGTGACGGTTCTCAATCCTGATATCGAAACCGCACAACGATTATTCAAATACCCTGGCATCGGTTTATTGGTGGTGACAGGTGGCGAAGCGGTGGTAGACGCGGCGCGTAAACACACTAACAAACGTTTGATCGCCGCAGGTGCAGGGAATCCACCGGTTGTCGTGGATGAAACCGCCGATATTCCTCGCGCAGCTAAAGCTATCGTGCAGGGAGCGTCGTTTGATAACAACATCATCTGCGCCGATGAAAAAGTGCTGATCGTGGTGGAAAGCGTGGCGGACGCGTTGCTGGAAGAGATGCAGCGTAATCACGCCGTTTTGCTCAGCGATGCGCAGGCCGAAAAACTGCTGCCGATTGTGCTGAAAAACGTGGATGAACAGGGAAAAGGGCAAGTCGTTCGCGACTGGGTTGGGCGTGATGCGGCCAAAATTGCCGCCGCTATCGATCTTAACGTGGCCCATGAAACACGCTTGCTGCTGGTGCAAACCACGGCGCGCCATCCTTTTGCCGTCACAGAAATGATGATGCCGGTATTGCCGATGATCCGTGTGGCAAATGTCACCGAGGCCATTGCGCTGGCGGTGAAGCTGGAAGGAGGCTGCCACCATACCGCCGCCATGCACTCGCGCAATATCGACAATATGAACGCAATGGCGAATGCCATCGACACCAGTATTTTCGTTAAAAATGGCTCGTGTATCGCCGGGCTGGGACTGGGTGGCGAAGGCTGGACCTCCATGACCATCACCACGCCAACTGGCGAAGGTGTGACATCGGCCAGAACCTTTGTACGCCTGCGTCGTTGTGTACTGGTCGATGGATTCCGCATCGTTTAAGGAGAGGGGCAATGGCACGCAGCGAACAAACCTGGCTCAATGACCGTTTACGGAATGCATCTTTGCTGTGCAACAGGCCAATGAATGCCGATCAGCAACCGCTGTGGCTGGGAATCGATCTCGGTACGTGCGATGTCGTGTCGCTGGTTGTCGACAGCGATTGTCAGCCCGTTGCGGTTTGCCTCGATTGGGCCGATGTGGTTCGTGATGGCGTGGTCTGGGATTTTTTCGGCGCGGTGCAGATTGTACGTCGTCATCTCGACACGCTAGAGCAACAGCTTGGCTTTCGTTTTAGCCACGCCGCTACCTCATTTCCACCGGGCACCGATCCGCGTATTTCGGTCAATGTGCTTGAGTCTGCGGGTCTGGAAGTGAGCCGTGTGCTTGATGAGCCGACAGCCGTTGCCGATATGCTCCAGCTTGATAAAGCGGCGGTAGTGGATATTGGCGGTGGCACCACTGGCATTGCCGTCGTTTCACAAGGTCAAGTGATTTACTCCGGCGATGAAGCCACGGGCGGGCACCATATCTCCCTTACGCTCGCAGGTAATCAACGCATCGCGCTGGAAGAAGCTGAACAAATGAAGCGCGGTAGCGATGCAAATCTCTGGCCTGTGGTTCGCCCGGTTTACGAAAAAATGGCGGACATTGTCGCTCGTCATATTGAGGGTTACGACGTCGAACAGCTCTGGCTGGCGGGCGGTTCCTGTATGCAGCCGGGTGTCGAAGGGCTGTTCCGTCAGTGTTTCCCTGAATTAACTATTCAGTTGCCTCCGCACTCTATTTTCATGACTCCGCTGGCCATTGCCGTTTGCGGGATGACACACGTGGAGGGTGCTCATGCACAGTGAAGAGATGCAATCCGCGCTCTATCAGGCGCTGGATATGATGAATGCCCGCAACGTGCGCGAGTTTTCTGTACCGCCCGCCACGTTTATGGGGCCTGGTGCAGTGGCGCGTTGCGGCGAGGCATTACTTGAGCGCGGCATTTACCGTCCTTTCGTGATGGTTGATAGCATGTTGCATCAAGCCGGAATGACCGATGTGCTGGAACGTAATCTGAAGCGCAGCGGCATCGCGTATGAAATCTGGCCATGTTCGCCTGGCGAACCTGTTGACAGTGATATCGGTGCAGCGGTTGAACAAATCGCCCGTTGCCAGTGCGATGGCGTTGTTGCTCTGGGGGGCGGTTCCGTTCTGGATGCCGCAAAAGTGGTGGCTGTGATTGCCACGAATCCATCACTCGCCCTCGAAAGCATAGTGGCCGGAACACGCCTGAATCGCCGTCTGCCGTTTATCGCTATTCCAACCACGTCGGGAACGGGTTCGGAAGCCACCAACGTGGCGGTAATTATCGCAGCGCAGACTCACCGTAAACAGGTTCTTGTCCACACTATGTTGATCCCAGATGTCGCCATTATTGATGCGTGTCTGACGCTGGGTGTCCCACCTCATATTACCGCCGCAACAGGAATCGATGCCTTAACACACGCTATTGAAGCTTATGTGGCAAGTAATGGCACACCGTTAACACGCGGGCTTGCGTATCGCGCCATCAACAGTATTGGGCACGCGTTACCGCAGGCTGTAGGGCAAGGGCATGATTTGGCTGCTCGTGAAGCGATGATGCTCGCATCGTATATGGCCGGAATGGCGTTTTCTAATGCAGGTCTTGGGTTATGCCATGCCAGCGCACACCAGATAGGTGCCGCCTATGGCATTCCCCATGGTAAGGCTAACGCCATCATGCTGCCTGCTGTCATGAAATTTAACCAGTTGGTGTGCAAAACCGCCTATAGCGAGATTGGTCACGCCCTGACGGGCAAATCTTGTGCGGCCAGCGAAACCATCGCTTTTGTTGAACATCTCATCGACGAACTGGAGTTAGGCAGCGGGTTATGCGCGGCTGGAGGACGCGAGTCTGACTATGTCGGTTTCGCCCGTGCGGCACTCAACGACATCTGTATTACCACTAATCCACGCACTGTGACGGAAGCCCAGATTATTACGCTGTATCAGGACGCCTGAACGGGCATTACACCGGCCTGTTCGCAGGCGATGAAGGAGAAGGGAAATGGGCATTAACGACGTTATCATGTACATCATGATGATTTTTATGCTGATTGCCGCGCTTGACCGAGTTTTTACTCAGTTTGGTGGCTCAGAAAAAATCCTCGGTTTTGTAGGGCTGGGCAAACTGGGCAAAAGTATTTCCGGTTCAGGTAGCCAGTTTGAAGAAGGTTTTATGGCAATGGGAGCGTTGGGGTTGGCGATGGTCGGGATGACGGCGCTGGCACCGGTTTTGGCTTTCTTGCTTGGCCCGGTGATTATCCCTGTCTATGAAATGCTTGGCGCAAACCCGTCGATGTTTGCCGGGACGCTGCTGGCCTGTGATATGGGCGGTTTCTTCCTTGCCAAAGAACTTGCCGGAGGGGACGTCGCGGCCTGGCTTTATTCAGGGCTTATCCTCGGTTCCATGATGGGGCCAACCATTGTGTTTTCTATCCCCGTTGCGCTGGGCATTATCGAGCCTTCAGACCGCCGTTACCTGGCGCTTGGCGTGCTGGCGGGGATTGTCACCATTCCGATTGGCTGCATTGCTGGTGGCCTGGTGGCGATGTACTCCGGTGTTGAAGTGAACGGGCAGCCGATTGAATTCACCATGAGCCTGATTTTGCTCAACATGATCCCCGTGATAATCGTTGCGGTGCTAGTCGCGCTGGGGTTGAAGTTTATCCCGGAAAAAATGATTAACGGTTTCCAAATCTTCGCCAAAATCCTCGTCGCGATTATTACCGTCGGCCTTGCGGCGGCCGTGGTGAAATTCCTCGTGGGCTGGACGCTGATCCCCGGGCTTGATCCTATCTTTATGAGTGAAGGTGACAAGCCTGGCGAAGTGATGCGAGCCATTGAAGTCATTGGTTCGATCTCTTGTGTGTTACTTGGTGCCTATCCGATGGTACTGCTGCTGACTCGCTGGTTTGACAAGCCGTTAATGCGCGTAGGCAATTTGCTGAAAATCAACAATATTGCTGCAGGCGGCATGGTTGCGACGCTCGCCAACAACATTCCGATGTACGGCATGATGAAGAATATGGATGCGCGCGGCAAAGTCATCAACTGTGCATTTGCGGTGTCGGCGGCTTTCGCACTCGGCGACCATTTGGGGTTCGCTGCGGCCAACATGTCACCGATGATCTTCCCTATGATTGTCGGCAAGCTGGTGGGCGGCGTTACCGCGATAGGTGTGGCAATGCTGCTGGTGCCGAAAGAAGAAAGCACCCATGTCGTGGTTGATTCTGCGGAGGCGCAATCGTGAAAATTCGCGAACTGCATAGCGTTGGTATTGATGTCGGCACCACCACAACACAGGTGATTTTCTCAAGCCTTGCATTGGTTAACCGAGCTGCAATCTCGCAGGTTCCGCGCTATGAGTTCGTGAAACGTGAAATTACCTGGCAAAGCCCGGTGTTTTTTACCCCGGTTGATAACGATGGACATCTGAGAGAAGAAGAGCTGCTAAGCCTTATTCTCGCGCAGTATCAAGCCGCGGGTTTAGCCCCAGAATCCATTGATTCAGGGGCAATTATTATTACCGGTGAAACCGCCAAAACTCGCAATGCGCGTCCAGCCGTGATGGCGCTTTCCCAAAAGCTTGGGGATTTTGTCGTCGCGACCGCCGGACCGCATCTTGAGTCAGTCATTGCAGGTTACGGCTCCGGGGCGCAGGCGTTATCACAGCGCCAGCTAAACCGAGTCATGAATATTGATATTGGCGGCGGTACAGCGAACTACGTGCTGTTCGAAGGAGGCAAGGTTGTCGCTTCAGCCTGCCTTAATGTTGGCGGACGTTTGTTTGAAACCGATGCTCACGGCAATGTCACATTTATCCATAAACCAGGGCAGTGGATTGCGGATGAGCTGTTCGGTGAAGGCGTATGCGGCAAAGGTAAAAAACCGCTCACGCCTGCTCAGCTAGACGCTGTTGCCGACCGCATGGCGCAACTGCTTTATGAAGTCGTCACCGGTGAGATTTCAGCACTGGCGCAACGCTTGTTAATGACCGATACGTTGCCCGCGGGTAAACCTGCTGACGTGATTACGCTGTCGGGTGGGGTAGGGGAATGCTATCGCCAGCCACCAGAAACACCGTTTGGCTACGGTGACATTGGCCCGCTTCTGGCGCGCTCAATTCATCGGCATGCAGGATTTTCCTCGCTCAGTGTACACATTCCCGATCAAACCGTGCGCGCTACCGTGATTGGTGCCGGCGCGCATACTCTCTCGCTTTCAGGTAGCACCATCTGGCTCGACGAGATGACGTTACCGCTGCGTAACATTCCGGTTGTTCACCCCGTTGGCGAGGGCGAACTCGCAGAAACCTGGCAACAGGGACTGGAACAAATGGACCTTAATGCGACGCAGGATTGTTACGCGTTAGCCATTCCACCTGCACTTCCAACCAGCTATGCAACCGTGCAGTTGGTTATCAACGCTCTGAAACTTTTTACCCAACGCCTTCCTGGCTCGCAACCGCTGATTGTTGTCGCGGAGCAGGACCTCGGTAAAGCGTTGGGAATGCTGCTGTTTCCACAAGTGGAGCCGCGCAAGCTTGCGGTGATAGACGAAGTCGTCACCCGTACTGGCGATTATATTGACATTGGTTTGCCGTTGTTTAGTGGAGCAGTCGTCCCGGTAACGATCAAATCACTCGCCTTTCCTTCCTGAGGGATCGACATAATGAAACTAAAAACCACGCTGTTTGGGCAAGTTTATCAGTTCAAAGATGTTAAAGAAGTACTGGCGAAAGCCAACGAATTACGTTCCGGCGATGTGTTGGCAGGCGTTGCTGCGCAGAGTTCTCAGGAACGTGTGGCGGCAAAACAGGTGCTGTCTGAGATGACGGTTGCGGATATTCGCATGAATCCAGTTATCGCTTATGAAGATGACTGCGTGACGCGCATTATCCAGGACGACATCAACGAAACCTCTTATACACGGATTAAAAACTGGAGCATAAGCGAGCTGCGTGAGTACATCCTTAGCGATGACACCAGCGTTGACGATATTGCTTTTCTGCGCAAAGGCATTAGTTCTGAAGTGGTCGCCGCCGTCGCTAAAATATGCTCGAACGCGGACTTAATCTACGGCGGCAAGAAAATGCCGGTGATTAAAAAAGCCAACACCACCATTGGTTTACCTGGCACTTTCAGCGCG
Organism: Buttiauxella sp. A111; assembly: GCF_014189855.1. Taxonomy (GTDB): domain Bacteria; phylum Pseudomonadota; class Gammaproteobacteria; order Enterobacterales; family Enterobacteriaceae; genus Buttiauxella; species Buttiauxella selenatireducens. The sequence goes on along the minus strand of NZ_BJFN01000004.1, from coordinate 322,798 downwards.
CGTTTGCAGCCTAACGACACGCGTGATGATGTGCGCAGCATCGAAGCGCAAATTTACGAAGGGCTGTGTTTTGGTGTGGGTGATGCGGTCATTGGCGTTAACCCGGTGACGGACGATGTGGGTAACTTAACCCGCGTGCTTGATACCATCTACAACGTTATCGACAAGTATTCGATTCCGACGCAAGGCTGCGTATTGGCGCACGTCACCACCCAAATTGAAGCGATTAAACGAGGCGCTCCGGGTGGACTTATCTTCCAGAGTATTTGTGGCAGCGAAAAAGGGCTCAAAGAGTTCGGCGTCGAGCTTGCCATGCTGGACGAGGCGCGTGCGGTAGGCGCTGAGTTTAACCGCATCGCCGGAGAAAACTGCCTGTACTTCGAAACAGGGCAAGGTTCGGCACTTTCCGCTGGTGCGAACTTTGGCGCAGACCAGGTGACCATGGAAGCACGAAATTACGGTCTGGCGCGCCATTACGATCCTTTCATCGTTAATACCGTAGTGGGTTTCATCGGGCCTGAATATCTCTATAACGACCGCCAGATTATCCGTGCCGGGCTTGAGGACCATTTCATGGGCAAACTCAGCGGCATCTCAATGGGCTGTGACTGCTGTTATACCAACCATGCGGATGCGGACCAGAATCTTAACGAGAACCTGATGATCCTACTGGCGACTGCCGGATGTAACTACATCATGGGTATGCCGCTGGGTGACGACATCATGCTGAATTACCAGACCACGGCATTTCACGATACCGCCACCGTGCGCCAGCTGCTGAATCTGCGTCCATCGCCGGAGTTTGAAGCATGGCTGGAAACAATGGGGTTAATGGCTAATGGCCGTTTAACGTCACGGGCGGGCGACCCGTCGCTGTTCTTCTGAAATCATCAGGGAAATCATCATGGATCAAAAACAGATTGAAGAGATTGTGCGCAGTGTTCTGGATCAGATGCATAAACCGGAAAATGCCGTGCAGCCTGCCGTTGCCTCAACGCCAGTAACGCAAGCCGTTGTTCAAACGACAGAAGAAAGCTGTAGCGTGGATTTGGGCTCAACTGAAGCCAAAATGTGGATTGGTGTGAAGAACCCTCATCGTGCCGAGGTTCTGGAAGAACTGCGCCACAGCACCGCTGCACGTGTTTGTACCGGGCGCGCAGGCCCTCGTCCGCGCACGCAGGCGTTATTACGATTCCTGGCTGACCATTCACGCTCGAAGGATACCGTTCTCAAAGAAGTGCCAGCTGAATGGGTTCAACAGCAAGGGCTGCTGGAGCTGCAATCAGAAATCAGCGACAAAAATCTCTATCTCACCCGCCCAGATTTAGGGCGTCGCTTGAGCGCTAACGCTATCGAAACGCTGCGCACCAGTTGCAAACAGAACCCTGACGTTCAGGTGGTGATTTCTGACGGCCTTTCAACCGACGCTATCACCGCTAACTATGGCGAGATCTTACCGCCGCTGTTACAGGGACTGGAACAATCCGGGCTGCATGTTGGCACACCGTTCTTTGTCCGCTATGGGCGCGTGAAGATCGAGGACCAAATCGGTGAATTGCTGGGCGCGAAAGTGGTGATTTTGCTGGTAGGGGAGCGCCCAGGGCTGGGTCAATCAGAAAGCTTATCTTGCTACGCAGTGTATTCACCAAAAACCGCCACGACGGTGGAAGCCGATCGCACCTGTATCTCCAATATTCACCGGGGTGGTACGCCACCTGTTGAAGCGGCTGCTGTGATTGTCGAACTTGCAAAACGTATGCTGGCGCAGAAAGCGTCGGGCATCAACCTGACTCGTTAAGGGAGCATAACTATGCCAGCTTTAGATTTGATTAAACCGAATGTGAAAGCGATGCGGGTTATCGCAAACGTCAGCGAAGGGTTTGCTCGCGAGTTGAAATTACCTTCCCATATTCGTAGCCTGGGTTTGATTACTGCTGATTCCGATGATGTAACCTATATCGCCGCCGATGAAGCCACGAAACAGGCTCAGGTTGAAGTCGTGTTTGGCCGCTCGTTGTACGCAGGTGCAGCGCATGGCCCATCACCGACCGCCGGGGAAGTGCTGATTATGCTGGGCGGGCCAAATCCGGCGGAGGTGCGTGCTGGCCTGGATTCGATGTATGCCACTATAGAACAAGGTCCTGCGTTTCAGTGGGCTAACGATTCGGAAGATACCGCATTTTTGGCTCATCTTATTTCCCGTACAGGATCGTATCTTTCAACAACGGCCGGTATTTTGCTTGGTGATCCAATGGCATATCTGGTTGCGCCGCCACTGGAAGCGACATTTGGCATTGATGCTGCGTTGAAATCTGCCGATGTGCGCATTGTGACCTACGTGCCGCCGCCGTCAGAAACCAACTACTCGGCAGCGTTCATGACCGGTAGTCAGGCCGCTTGTAAAGCCGCCTGTAATGCCTTTAGTGAGGCCGTGCTTGAGATAGCGCGTAACCCAATTCAGCGCGCTTAGGGAGTCATCAATGAACTCTCTCGGATTACTTGAAGTTTACGGTCTGGTGGCGGGAATTGACGCTGCAGATGCGATGCTAAAAGCGGCAAACGTGCGTTTGTTGAGCCATGAAGTGCTCAATCCTGGCATGGTGACGCTGGTTGTTGAAGGGGATCTCGCTGCGTGTCGCGCGGCGTTGGATGCGGGTGCGGCTGCTGCAAGCCGCACCGGGCGAGTGATTAGCCGTAAGGAACTGGGCCGTCCCGATGAGGACATCGAGCGGCTGGTGTGCAGTTTTAACCGTAAGCCCGACGTTAAATCAGCAGCGGTAAAAGCAACGATAGCCACATCGGAGGTGGCACAAGCGTTACTCGATGTGCTGCAAACTCAGGGGCACGGTATGACCGCAGGTGAAGTTGCGGCGCATTTTAACTGGCCGCTCGAAGAAGCCAGAACACAACTTGATGCATTATTCCATGACGGAAAATTACGTAAGCGTAGCAGTCGTTATCGTTTGAAGACTGTGTAGCGGCGCAAGGAGTCGCGTATGAGTAAGAAAATTAACACTGACTTACATCATCTGCGTAAAACGGACTACGCGCGGGACGAGAAAGTGGCGCCGCTGATTGAGGATAAGTGTGTACATCGGCGCCAGACAAAAGATGTGTATGAACACGCTTGCACTATCACTGCGTGGCAGCAGCTCTATGATCAGCTTCAGCCTGGACACTTCCAGGGGGAGCTGACGGAGCTTCTGCTTGATGGCATTCAGATGTTCCGTGAGTACACCAATCTTGCCCTGCGACAGTCTTGCATGGTGTGGCCGAATGCCTTCTGGTTTGGCATTCCGGCCACCTATGGTGAAAAAGGGTTTATTGGTACTCAACTGTTGGGCAAAGAAGAGATTGCGGCGCGTCCTGGCGGGACGGAATTTGAATTGAGCACGCCTGATGAGTACACCATCCTCGGCGTGGTCATTGGTAACGATGTGCTATTTCGCAATGCAGGGCTGTTTTATCAACCGGAAATCTTGTTTGAGCTTCTGCAAAAAAACTCAGCCCTCGATGTATGTCCGCAGAAAAAAGAAGCAATCTGGCAATTTATACATCAGGCACTGGCGCACGGTAGCCATGACCCGGAATGTATGAGCAACGAAAATGTGCGCAAGGTGCTCACACACAATTTGCTATCGGGAATGAGTGAACTGCTTGAAAGTGCACAGCCCGTGGTTTCTGAGCTAATGTCGCGTAAAACTAGCTATCAACGGCTGGTGTCGCAAGCGCGTGATTGCGTATTAAGTCGCACATCGGAACCCTTAACGGTGCTTGAACTTTGCAATGAGCTGCATGTTAGCCGTCGTACATTGCAAAATGGTTTCCATGCGGTGCTGGGTATCGGCCCAAATGCGTGGCTTAAAACGCTGCGTCTGAATGCTGTGCGCCGGGAATTGATAAGCCCGTGGTCTACCTGGAGCACCGTGAAAGATGCCGCGATGCAATGGGGCTTCTGGCATCTCGGCCAGTTCGCAACTGACTATCAACGCTTGTTCCTGGAAAAACCCTCTGAGACGTTGCAATCACGTGGGCGGGAATGGCATTGAGGTGCTGGGTTGGAAAATGACAACCGCCCTTCGCTGGGCGGATAGTCGGGTATTTCGCAAAGATTGATTCCGTACTCGGTACGTTATTGGTTTGTGGAAAGCGCCTCGCAAATAATCAACTAACAGCGCCTTAAACGTGTTACCGATGAGACTCCTGAACCTGTTTCTGCTAACGTTTGCATAAACTAAAAGACACCAGGAGGTCATATGCGGCAGAGAGTTATCGTTTGCCCAATCATTGAAAACAACGGCGAAGTGTTGCTGTGCAAAATGGCAAACGACAGAGGGGTTTTCCCAGGGCAATGGGCGTTATCCGGTGGCGGAATGGAGCCGGGCGAAAATGTTGAGCAAGCGCTACTGCGTGAAATCAGCGAGGAACTGGGCGCGGAGTTGCAGATCACACGTATTACACCGTGGACGTTCTCGGACGATGTGCGGACAAAAACCTATGCAGATGGTACGAAAGAAGAAATCTACATGATCTATCTGCTATTCAACTGTGTCAGTGCTAACCGGCAGATCACTTTTAACGAAGAGTTTCAGGAAATCGCCTGGGTTAAACCGGCAGATCTTCACCGCTACGATCTGAACGAAGCCACCAAAGCCACTTTTACTAAAAAAGGCTGGCTCTAGTTTTATGGTAAAGGCGCTGGTTTGGCTGATGCTCACGGCTCTATCCGGTGGCGGTGTGGTTATCTATGCGCTGTATCAGCAATACGAGGAACAAAGTGCTGAGTTCCGTATTTTGTACCGCGATATTACGGTCAAGCTTTCGCAAAACGATGTCATTCTGGCGCTGCTTTCTAACAGCAGCGACCCCGCTGTGGTGCAGAAAAAATTCCCCTATATTCTGCGCTGGCAAACCAAACCCCATGAACCGCCACGCCCGGATATAAACCCCGCCCGCGCCGGAACGTACTGGATAAATTCCCCGCAAGGTTCGTTGCTGATTGATTTACCCACATTGTTGGCCGATTTCGTTCGTTCACAGAAATTTCGGCACTTTAGCCTGAGCTGGCAGGGAACACGGCTTCTCACGCAGGGGGCTGAAGGGAAGGGGGATTGGTGGCGTTGGGAGAAAGAGGTGGCAAGTCCCTCTCAGCCGCTGAATCTGTTAGTGACAAATAACCCGGACTGGCGAAGCTTGCCCTGGTTTATGTTGGCACTGCTGGGGATTTTCTGGGCGGCGGTAATCTACTTCTATAATCAGTACCAGGCGACAAAACGCCAGCGCCATATCGCCGATTTACGTGCCCATTTTTCAGAACTGGCGCGGTTAAATACGATGGGGGAAATTGCCGCAGGAATGGTTCATGAACTGAATCAACCGCTCACCGCCGTTCTCAGTTACTCGCAAACCGCGCAACGTCTGATTAAACAGCAGCAAGCGGAAAAGGCGGAGCCGTTGCTGGATGCGGCAGTAATGCAAACCAAGCGCATTAGCAGTTTGCTGCTGGCATTTCGCGAAAAACTGCACAGTGATGAACAGACGTTGCAACCGGTGGATTTACGTCAGGTCTGGACAAGAGTAGTGATGTTGCTGGGCAATGAAATTGAGCGTGGCAACGTCAGTGTTATCAATAAAATTCCTGAGTCGTTGCCTCTGCTGATGGCATCCCCATTGGGTATTGAGCAGATATTCCATAATCTTCTCAATAACGCTATTCAGGCTCAGCAGCAAACGGATAAAGCTTGGGTCACCGTCAGCGCCAGCCAAACCGAGAGCCATATCATTTTGACTGTCACCGACGGCGGACCAGGGCTGAGCGAACAGGCATTACAGCAGGTGTTTATGCCTTTCTTCACCACCAAAAAAGAGGGGCTTGGCCTGGGTATGGCGCTGACCGAGACGCTGGTGCAGCGGTATAACGGCAGCATTCAGGCGGATAATAGCGCGACCGGAGGGGCGTGTTTTACCCTGATATTTCCCCTTATTCAACCGGAGGCATGATTGTGCAACGCATCTATCTTATTGATGACGATGAAGCGATACGCTTTTCGTTAACTGCGCTGCTCGCGACGATGGGTTGGGAAACGCAAAGCTATGACAGCGTGCAGAGTTTTCAGGAGTCTGAATCTGATCTTACGACTCTCAACGGATGCTTGCTGTTGGATATTCGGATGCCCGGCAAGTCGGGTATTACACTCCTGGAAAACTGGCAGCAAATGGGGAGTACGCTGCCGGTTATCATGATGACAGGCCATGGCAGCATTGACCTTTGCCGTCGTGCGTTTAAAAACGGAGCATTCGAGTTTCTGACCAAACCCGTTGATGCCGACCTTCTGATTGAAACGGTGGGGGCAGCGCTCGAACAGCAGAAACTGAGTCAGCAAAAGCGTGAAAGCCAGGCCGATTTGCAGACAAAACTGGCAACGCTTTCTGCCCGTGAACAGGAAGTGATGGCGCTGATCATGCAGGGGAAATCGAACAAAGAGATGGCGAGAGACCTTTCGTTATCTCCACGAACTGTAGAAGCCCATCGTGCCAGCCTGTTTGCGCGGCTTGAGATTAATTCGCTGGCGAAACTGATAAAAATCTACGGTGGTTTGACGGGTAAGTAAAATTACCTGGTTTTCCTGGTAATCACCCGAATGGTTTCTCTGATTGCGCCTGGTTACCTTAACTCATGTAAATTAATCACACCGAGTTGAGAGACGAAACCATGAAAAATTCCATCTTGTTCGCCGCTGCCCTGTTCAGCAGCGCAGCCGCAATGCCCGCTTTTGCCAGCAACGTTCTGACTGAAAAGAACCTCTCACTCGAGTTTGCCGATAAACTCGCCCAAAGCGCGATTCAGGCCTGTAGTGCCAAAAACTATAACGTCGCGGTGACGGTTGTGGATCGCGCCGGCGTGGTTAAAACAATTAAACGTATGGATAACGCAGGCCCGCATACCGTTGAAGCCAGCCGTATGAAAGCGTATACCGCGCTGACAACCAAAAATGCCACTGGCGATGTAATGAAGAGTGCGCAGGATAACGCCGGTGCACAGAATATGCGTGATATCCCAGGTTTCTTGCTGTTGGGTGGAGGCGTGCCGGTGAAAGTCGATAACCAGACCATCGGTGCCATTGGTATCGGCGGTGCGCCGGGTGGTCATCTGGACCAACAATGTGCGGTTGACGCCCTTGAAGCTAATAAATCGCTGCTCAACGCTTCCTGATTTTTTTATCCAACGCAGGTTTCCCAGACCTGCGTTCGTTTTTTTTAGCTCCTGCCTTTTGTAATAATTGGTATTTTCTATACATCTTTTACTTTCTATCTCCTGAGCTTTCCATTCAAAGATAAATTCTCTTTATTTCATTAGCTTAATTAGCACAACTCACCCTCTGCAAGAGTTTCAACAGGGTCTATCCTTAGTTAAGACGCCTAAAAATCGAGCATTTCGTGAATACCCCTGTTATCAGGATGTTGTATTGATAATAGTTATCATTAACATGGGGTATTGGCCGTTGGGCGGCAAAACATCAAGAGGTGAATTATGGATGTGCGAACCGGTAGCTTCGATCCCAGTGAATTTGCCTGGAAGGGGCTGACGTTAACCCCTGATGCTGCGGCACATATTCGCAAACTGGCATGCCAGCAGCCCGGCTTTCTCGGCGTCCGTCTGGGCATTAAACAGACAGGGTGCGCGGGGTTCGGCTACGTGCTGGATACCGTAAAAGAGCCTAAAGCCGACGACCTCCTTTTTGAGGCGGGCGGCGCGAAACTGTGGGTTCCGCTTTCTGCGATGCCGTTTATCGACGGGACGGAAGTCGATTATGTGCGCGAAGGATTAAATGAAATATTCAAATTTAACAACCCGAAAGCCCAGCACGAATGCGGTTGTGGTGAAAGCTTTGGGGTGTAGGCGGGATTATGTCACGTAACACTGAAACGACTGAAGAAGTGAAAACCTGGGCGGGCGGCCATCAGTACAAAGAAGGTTTTTTCACCCAGCTCAAAACTGACGAACTGGAACACGGCATCAACGAAGATGTGGTGCGGGCGATTTCTGCGCGTCGTAATGAGCCTGAATGGATGCTGGAATTCCGCCTGAGCGCTTATCGTGCCTGGCTTGAGATGGAAGAACCCCACTGGCTGAAAGCGCATTACGAAAAACTTAACTATCAGGATTACAGCTATTACTCAGCCCCTTCGTGCGGCAGCTGTGACGATAATTGCGAATCCCAGCCCGGTGCGGTTCAACAGCCGGGAGGCAATGCTTATTTGACCGGCGAAGTGGAAGAAGCGTTTAACCAGCTCGGTGTGCCGGTGCGCGAAGGTTCAAATGTGGCCGTGGATGCCATTTTTGACTCGGTTTCGGTCGCGACGACTTATCGTGAAAAACTCTCTGAACAGGGGATTATTTTCTGCTCTTTCGGTGAGGCGATTCATGAGTTTCCTGAACTGGTGCAAAAATATCTCGGTACTGTGGTTCCCAGCAATGACAACTTTTTTGCCGCGCTAAATGCGGCGGTGGCATCTGACGGCACCTTTATTTATGTGCCAAAAGGCGTGCGTTGCCCGATGGAGCTTTCGACCTATTTCCGGATTAACGCCGAAAAAACCGGTCAGTTCGAACGCACCATTTTAGTGGCGGACGAAGGCAGCTACGTCAGCTACATCGAAGGGTGCTCCGCGCCGGTGCGCGACAGCTATCAACTGCATGCCGCGGTCGTGGAAGTCATCATTCATAAAGACGCTGAAGTTAAATATTCCACGGTGCAAAACTGGTTCCCTGGGGACGGCAATACTGGCGGGATCCTTAACTTCGTGACCAAGCGTGCGTTGTGTGAAGGGGCAAACAGCAAAATGTCCTGGACGCAGTCCGAAACTGGCTCGGCTATTACATGGAAATACCCCAGTGTGATTTTGCGCGGTGATAACTCTATCGGCGAGTTTTTCTCCGTCGCGCTGACCGCTGGGAACCAGCAGGCCGATACCGGCACCAAGATGATCCACATCGGCAAAAACACCAAATCGACGATTATCTCGAAAGGTATCTCCGCCGGACACAGCCAGAACAGTTATCGCGGGCTGGTGAAAATCATGCCAACCGCGACCAACGCCCGTAACTTTACCCAGTGCGATTCCATGCTCATCGGGCCAGACAGCGGAGCGCATACCTTCCCGTATGTCGAATGCCGCAACAACACCGCCCAGCTTGAACATGAAGCGACAACCTCGCGTATCGGGGAAGACCAGTTGTTCTACTGCCTGCAACGCGGAATAGCGCAGGATGATGCGATTTCAATGATCGTCAATGGATTCTGCAAAGATGTGTTCTCGGAATTACCGCTCGAGTTTGCGGTGGAAGCACAAAAATTATTAGCAATTAGCCTTGAACACAGCGTCGGATAAGTGCCTGTCCCAGCAGGCTATTTTATTGGTCATTTTGACCCGGTGTAGTGCTCAGAATCCTCACGTACTACGTGTACGCTCCGGTTCTTGCGCGCTATACCGAGCCAAACTGACGGCAACAATTACGCCTGATGGACCAGGCACCAGGAGAAAGTATGCTGAGCATTAAAGATTTACAGGTAAGCGTTGAGGACAAAGAGATCCTGCGCGGTTTGAGTCTGGAGATAAAACCTGGCGAAGTGCACGCGATTATGGGGCCGAACGGCTCAGGGAAAAGTACGCTTTCTGCAACGCTTGCCGGACGTGAAGATTACGAAGTCACCGGTGGGCAGGTCCATTTTAAAGGCAAAGACTTGCTGGAATTATCGCCGGAAGACCGTGCGGGTGAAGGCATTTTCATGGCATTCCAGTACCCAGTGGAAATTCCAGGCGTGAGTAATCAGTTCTTTTTGCAGACCGCGCTGAATGCAGTGCGCAAATACCGTGGGCTGGACGATCTCGACCGTTTCGATTTTCAGGACTTGATGGAAGAAAAAATCAAATTGCTGAAAATGCCGGAAGACTTACTGAGCCGCTCGGTGAACGTAGGCTTCTCCGGTGGTGAGAAAAAGCGTAACGATATTCTACAAATGGCGGTTCTCGAACCTGAACTTTGCATTCTGGATGAATCAGATTCGGGGCTGGATATTGATGCGCTGAAAATTGTTGCTGAAGGGGTGAATTCACTGCGCGATGGTCACAGAGCCTTTGTCATCGTTACGCACTATCAGCGTATTCTCGACTACATCAAACCTGATTTTGTCCATGTGCTTTATCAGGGCAGGATTGTGAAATCAGGAGATTTCAGTCTGGTGAAACAACTGGAGGAGCAGGGTTATGGCTGGCTTACCGAACAGCAGTAACGGCAACGCTCTGCAACAGTGGCACCACCTGTTTGAAACACAGGGCTCAATGCGCAGCAAAGAAGCCCAGGAACATATGCAGCAAATGCTGCGCCTGGGGCTGCCAACACGCAAACATGAGAACTGGAAATACACACCGCTTGAAGGGTTGCTCAATAACCAGTTTGTGTTGCCTGCTTCGGAAGCGTTAAGCGAAATTCAACGTAACGCGCTGGCATTACCGTTGGACGAGTGGCGTCTGGTCTTTGTGGATGGGCGATTTAGCCGCGAGTTGAGCGACGATCTGACCAACAGCGGGTTTGATATCACCATTGATACCCAGCGAGCGTCGTTGCCTGCTGCGGTGCAGGGCGAGGTGTTCTTGCACCTTACCGAAAGCCTGGCTGAAACGGTGACGCACATTCGCGTTTCCCGCAATGACAGCCCCGCTAAAGCTCTGCTGCTCATGCATATCAGCCGTGGCAGTGCGCAGGATGAGATGAATACCGCGCACTATCGCCATCACTTATCGCTTGGCGAAGGGGCCCGTGCGACAGTTATTGAACATTTCGTCAGCCTTGATGAGCACGCGCATTTTACCGGGGCGCGTTTCACCGCGGATGTGGCGGCAAACAGCCAATTGCATCACTACAAACTGGCGTTTGAAAACGCGCAAAGTTATCACTTCGCTCATAACGATGTGGTCATCGGCCAGGATGCCACGGTTGAGAGCAATAGCTTTCTGCTTGGGGCGGCGGTGTTGCGCCACAACACCAGTTCGCAGCTTAACGGTGAAAACACTCAACTTCGTATCAACAGCCTGGCGCTGCCGATAAATAACGAAGTGTGTGATACCCGCACCTGGCTTGAGCACAACAAGGGTTACTGCAACAGCCGCCAGTTGCATAAAACTATCGTCCGCGACAAAGGGCGCGCGGTGTTTAACGGCATGATCAACGTGGCGCAGCATGCGATTAAAACTGACGGGCAGATGACCAACAACAACTTGTTGCTCGGGCGTCTGGCGGAAGTGGACACCAAGCCGCAGCTGGAAATTTATGCCGATGATGTGAAATGCAGCCACGGAGCCACCATTGGCCGCATCGATGACGAACAGATGTTCTACCTGCGTTCGCGCGGGATTAAAGAGCAGGCTGCAATGCAGATGATCATTTATGCCTTTGCCGCAGAGCTAACGGAAAATATTCGCGACGAAGCATTGAAACAGCAGGTGCTGGCGAGGATCGGCCAGCGCTTTGCAGGGGGAGAAGCATGAGTTTTTCCATCGAACGGGTGCGGGCTGATTTTCCAATTTTGAGCCGCGAAGTGAACGGGCAGCCGCTGGTCTATTTAGACAGTGCCGCCAGCGCGCAAAAACCGCAGGCGGTTATCGACGCGGAGCTGGATTTTTACAGCCATGGTTACGCGGCGGTGCATCGCGGCATTCATACTCTGAGCGCGGAAGCGACACAGTTAATGGAGAATGTGCGCAACCAGGTTTCACGCTTTATTAATGCGCGAACGCCGGAAGAAATTGTTTTTGTTCGCGGTACGACCGAAGGCATTAACCTGGTCGCCAATAGTTGGGGGCGCGCCAATATTCATGCTGGAGATAACATTATTATTTCCACTATGGAGCACCATGCCAATATCGTGCCATGGCAAATTCTCTGCGAGCATACGGGTGCAACATTACGTGTGATCCCACTTAATCAGGACGGTACGCTGCAGTTGGACGTGTTCCCGACGCTGATTGACGAACATACCAAACTGCTGGCGATTACCCAGGTTTCGAACGTGTTGGGCACTGAAAACCCAGTACAGGAGATGATTTCGATTGCCCATCAGGCTGGGGTGAAAGTGCTGGTGGATGGCGCACAGGCCATCATGCATCACGCCATCGACGTGCTGGCGATGGATTGTGATTTCTATCTGTTCTCCGGCCACAAAATTTATGGCCCAACGGGTATCGGTGTGCTGTATGCACGCGAGGAAATCCTGCAAAACATGCCACCGTGGGAAGGGGGCGGATCGATGATTGCGAGTGTCAGTCTGACCGCTGGCACCACTTACGCAGCTGCACCGTGGCGTTTTGAGGCGGGTACGCCCAATACCGCAGGCATTATCGGTCTGGGTGCCGCCTTGCGCTATGTCGAGAGCCTTAATTTGTCCGAAGTGAGCGAGTATGAGCAATCGCTTATGCGGTATGCACAGCAGGCGTTAAAAACGGTTCCAGACCTGACGATTTATGGCCCGGACCAACGCCTCGGTGTAATCGCGTTTAATCTGGGCAAACACCACGCCTACGACGTGGGGAGTTTCCTCGATAACTATGGCGTTGCGGTTCGCACCGGACATCATTGCGCGATGCCATTAATGGCGTTCTACAAGGTTCCGGCGATGTGCCGCGCTTCGTTCGCCATGTATAACACTGAAGAAGAGGTGGATCGTCTGGTGGTAGGTTTGCAGCGCATTCATCGTCTGCTGGGCTAACAGGGAGAAAGCCATGGCTAATTTGCCAGACAAAGAAAAGTTGCTGAAAAATTTCAGTCGGTGCAGCAACTGGGAAGACAAGTATCTCTACATCATAGAACTCGGCGGACGGCTTCCGGAGTTCCCTGACAGTGAGCGCATAGCTGAAAATACCATTCAGGGCTGCCAGAGCCAGGTGTGGATTGTGATGCACCAACAGCCTGATGGTGTCATGACGCTTGAGGGTGACAGTGACGCAGCCATCGTCAAAGGGCTGATTGCAATCGTGTTTATTCTCTACCAACAGATGACGGCGCAGGATATTGTCGTGTTTGATGTCCGCCCCTGGTTTGAGAAACTTGAGTTGGCTCAGCATCTTACACCGTCTCGCTCCCAAGGGCTTGAAGCAATGATCCGCGCAATCCGCACCAAAGCCGCCAATCTTAGCTAAACTCAAAGAACAGCTTTCATCCTGTTAACGCGAGGTAATTTTATTGCCTCGCACGGCTTTCAGCATTCCGGCACTTAGTCGGTGAATACAGGAATTCAGTATGAAACGCGCGTTCTCTCAAATAACATTAGTTTTGATAAGTGCTCTTGCTGCAAGCCAGTCAGCATGGGCTGTTGACTATTTATTGCCTCCACCGGGTAGCCGAATAATAGGTGAAAATCAAACCTACATTGTTCCGAATGACGGTAAAAACCTTGAGGCCGTCGCCGCGAAATATAATACCGGTGTGTTACTGCTGATTGAGGCAAACAATACCGTTGATCCCTGGTTACCAAAACCCGGCAGCGAATTAACGATACCGTCGCAAATGATCCTACCGGATGCACCACGCGTGGGTATTGTTATCAATCTTGCTGAGTTGAGGTTGTATTATTATCCGCCGGGGCAGAATCGTGTTGAAGTTTATCCGCTGGGTATTGGGCAGCTTGGGAGAGAAACGCCAGTGATGGTGACTCGAGTCAGCCAGAGGATCCCTAATCCAACCTGGACGCCAACGGCAAATATCCGCGCACGTTCAGCAGCGCAAGGCATAACGCTGCCTGCTATGGTGCCAGCAGGGCCAAATAACCCTCTTGGCCGCTACGCACTGCGTCTTGAGCAGGGTGGTGGTGAATACCTGATTCACGGTACCAATGCGCGTAATAGCATTGGCTTGCGTGTGAGCTCGGGTTGTATGCGTATGCGTGCACCCGATATCAAGGCCGTGTTTAGCCAGGTTTCCGTGGGGACTCGCGTGCAGATAATTAATGAGCCCGTAAAATTCACCACAGAGCCGGATGGAAGGCGCTATGTTGAAGTGCATCAGCCGCTATCGCGCAATGATTGGGAAAATCCACAAACCGTCCCGATTGCAATTTCCGCATCCTTTGGTTCATTTATCGATAACCCATTGAGCGACAAAGCGCAGGTGGATAGTGCCATCGTAAGGCGTGCGGGTTATCCGGTACTGGTTAATGCGCCACAAGGTGTCCCATCACAACCGGTGAATATTACCCCGATACAGGGCGTCAGGACGACCAGAGGCAGTGGAAGCATGGTAAGTGGGCAAAGTAGTGTGGTGATGAATTAGAGAGGTTCTGAGTGCGGGAGATTCAGGCAAAAAAAATGGCGCACAATGTGCGCCATTTTAATACAAGTACTCTTACTTACGGTAAGAGTGAGCTTGGTTGTCCAGACGCTGGTTAGCGCGTGCTGCGTCGTCTTTAGCAGCTTGAACGTCAGAACGCATTGCGTTCACGTCGTTGCTCAGCTGATCAACTTTAGCGTTCAGAGTCTGAACGTCAGAAGACAGTTGATCGATTTTAGCGTTAGAAGAACAACCTGCCAGCATAGTAGAAGCCAGGATTACCGCGCCCAGTACCAGTTTAGTACGATTCATTATTAATACCCTCTAGATTGAGTTAATCTCCATGTAGCGTTACAAGTATTACACAAAGTTTTTTATCTTGAGAATAAATTTTTGATGGGAATGCACTTAAATTTGATCGTTCGCTCAAAGAAACACCGAACTGAGGGTGAAACCTAAAAAAAATAGAAAAAACAGGGGATTTTAATCGGATTCTTCTTAGTAAAATGAGACTTAAATAGATCAGGCCGATTTGATTTTTAGTTCGGAACAGCTATTAAAGCGAATAAAAAAAGCGCCCGAAGGCGCTTTTAAAGCAAATTATTCGTTCGCAGTAAATTTATAGTACGTGAACGGACGCAGTATTGGTTGTACCACTTGGTACCAGAGCACCAGAAACCATCACTACGATGTCGCCTTTGCGAGCCAGGCCGCTTTCCAAAGCAACTTCTTTACCCAGACGATAGAAATCATCAGTAGAAGCGATTTCTTTAACCAGCTGAGGAATCACACCTTTGCTCAGAACTAACTGGCGAGCAGTCACTTCATTGGTGGTCAGAGCCAGGATGGTTGCATTCGGGAAGTATTTACGCACAGCTTTAGCTGATTTACCGCCTTGAGTTGCAACAACAATGACTGGAGCTTCCAGATTTTCTGCAGTTTCAACTGCACCGCGGCAAACTGCTTCAGTGATGCGCAGTTTACGGCTGTCATGGTTGTTATCCAGACGGCTGGTCATCACGCGGTCAGTACGCTCACAGATGGTTGCCATGATGGTCACAGCTTCCAGTGGGTATTTACCTTTAGCAGACTCACCAGACAGCATTACTGCGTCGGTGCCGTCAATGATGGCGTTAGCAACGTCACCCGCTTCTGCGCGAGTAGGGCGTGGGTTTTTGATCATTGAGTCGAGCATCTGAGTTGCAGTGATAACAACTTTACGTGCGCGAACACATTTCTCGATCATCATCTTCTGAGCGAAGATAACTTCTTCAACTGGGATTTCAACGCCCAGGTCACCACGAGCAACCATGATGCCATCAGAAGCTTCGAGGATTTCGTCGAAGTTGTTCAGGCCTTCCTGGTTTTCGATTTTAGAGATGATCTGGATGTTTTCGCCGCCGTGAGCTTTTAAATGCTCGCGGATTTCAACCACATCAGAACGTTTACGAATAAAGGACGCAGCAACGAAGTCAACGCCTTGTTCGCAACCGAAGATCAGATCTTGTTTGTCTTTTTCAGCCAGAGCTGGCAGAGCGATAGAAACACCTGGCAGGTTAACGCCTTTGTTCTCACCCAGGTCGCCGTTGTTCAGTACTTTACAAACAACGTTTTTACCTTCGATAGCCGTAACTTCCATACCGATCAGACCATCGTCAACCAGTACAGTGTTGCCCACGTTCAGGTCGCTGGTGAAACCTTCGTAAGTCACAGCAACGATATCGCTGTTACCGACAACAGTTTTGTCAGTAGTGAAAGTAAAGGTCTGGCCCGCTTTCAGAGAAACGTCTTTGCCGCCTTCCAGTTTGATGGTACGGATTTCAGGACCTTTGGTGTCCAGCAGAATTGCTGCTTTTTTACCTGAAGTCGCCATGACGTTGCGCAGGTTCTTGATACGCTGACCGTGTTCTTCGTAGTCACCGTGGGAGAAGTTCAGACGCATTACGTTCATGCCAGCATCAAGCATTTTGCTCAGCATTTCTTCGGATTCGGTTTTTGGACCGATGGTGCAAACAATTTTAGTCTTTTTCATGACAGTCTTATCTGTAAGTTGAGAAGGATTGTGAAAATTCGGTTCCGGTCGATACGGGCGCCGGAGCGCAAACAAATGCTGGTATTGTTCAAGTGCCACCCGCTACTAAGGATAGGTGACAGAAATAAAGCGTGCAGAGGAAAGTGTGCTTGCGGTTCAGCCTGTCGAAGAGATTGATGACTTTTTAGTGTAGTAGGACAGTTCAATGCGCTGAAACCATTCAAGTGGGGATCGCGCATATTATAGGGGCAACTTGGCCTGAAAGGAATTAAAAACGCTGTTTCAAATTTAGAATGCGCACAAATACACCGATGTGTTATCAGTGCGTTAAATGAGTATTAAAAAATTGATGAGGTTAAGCAGGGATTGTGTACATCATCAACAAAGCGCAGTCAGCGCCTCAACTATTAATATCAAATTTAAATGATTTATTAAAATTTATTTGCGTAGAATAGGCATTCTGTTCCCCGTTTTCCCCCATCAGTGAAAAATTTTTGTAATGATTAAGTTAATAATTCCCAGTGTTATTGTGGTGGCTTTCTTACTTGCTTGCGCCAACGGTCCCGCAAAACGAATTGCGGCATGTGAACACCAGGGAGGAAGTAATGGCATCTGTACCGCGCATGAATGGAACTTTGCGATGGAAAGCCCTTTCCCGGAGAGCGGTCTTTCTACCCTGGCACAGCGTGTAACCCTCAGTCACTAATTCTAAACGCTGACTGAATTAGCATGGCTGCTCAGGGGGATAACCGTATGCCAACGGCGTGCGGAAGACATTCGTTTGTTGCCCAAGAGTAATAACAAAATAACAAATGGAGAGCGTGATTAATTAATCATTCACAGATGAACATTTAAACACCGATTCACTTGAATTCTTTTCAACTTAAGGCTTATTAATGTTTATAAGCTTGATTAGGTTATTTCTTAACTACATTATTATTGTGCAATGGATGTGAGGTAAATGAATTATCTCTGAGTGTTCTTATTAATCACGGATTTGGATTATGTTGCCACTGGAAATGGAAGAAGATGTTGTCCTGCGGGTAAAAGGCATGGAAAAAATGCTGGAAGGAATTGTCCGCGAACTCAAAGCTAACAAGGGTGTTGTCGATGAGTTTATTCGGGATGATATCGCTAGATTCCGACATTGTTCAAAAGATGTAATATCGCACCATGTTCAGGCTTCTCGCAGCGTACGTAAAAGATTGGAAGATGCTACCATCCATTCTCAGAAACGTGTGCGTAAAACAGCACAGAACAACTTGTTATATGGTGTCTTGTGCGGAATGTCTTTCTGCATGATTCTGCAATTGATGTAATAAATATGGATATATTTAGGGAGAAAATTATCTTTCTCCCTTTTTTATATGTGTGACTCATTTGGAATAATGGGAAGGTCGTGAGATGGCGTCATCGCCATGCCTTGAGTATAAAAATGGAAGCAGTTGCGGCCGAAGCTTTTAGAGGAGTAAAGCGCGAGATCGGCGTGGGCGAACAAATCTTCACGGGTTAGACCATGCTGTGGTGCACAAGAAATCCCGATACTGCTGCTGATGGCAAAGGTATGCCCGCTACATACAAAGGGCGTATTAAGGGCGGCTAACACTTTTTCCGCCAGCGCTTGCGCTTCTGAAATTGCGTCGCCATTGACCTGCTGAAGAATGGCAAATTCGTCGCCACCGAGTCGGATGGCCATATCACCTTCGCCAAGTTGTGCAGACAAACGAGCAGCGGATTCGATGAGCAGTTCATCGCCAACGATGTGCCCATAAGTATCATTGACAGGCTTGAAGTGGTCTAAATCGATCAACAAAAGATTAAAGAGACTCCCTTCGGATCTCAGTTTGATCAGCCTTTCGTCGATGGAGTTTCGATAGGCAACTCTATTGGGCAGTTGCGTCAGGGAATCATGGTGCGCCATGTACTCCATTTTTTGCGCCATCTCCTGCATGCGCTGCAAATATCCACGGTCAACCATGGCAACACGCAACTTTTCAATCGCTTTTGCCAGTTCACCTATCTCATCGTCTTGAGACTGGAATGGGGTGACCTGATCGGTTTTTTCATCGGCTATCAAACTCACTGCCTGGATAAGGCGGGGAACCGGGCGAAAGAGATTACGCACCAGCCAATTAACCACCACCACCGTCACGACGAGGATCAATATCAACATTAGCAAGGTGTGTGTTAACAATTGATTATGGGTGGCTGAAAGTGCTTCACGTTCACCGATACTGGTGACCACTGCACCTATGGTCTTGCCTGATAAATTAACGATGGGGATCGAACCGACGAAATAATCTTTCCCGTTGAGCGTGGCAAATCCGCGGTAATACTCTTTTAATGCAAAGTGGCCCGCTTTATCATCAGTCGTGGTTGTTTTTTTTTCTGACTGAGTATCGAAAAAACCGTTTTTATCGTCATAAAACAATAGCCACGTTGGATTATGGGTTTGTGTTGAAACTAACGTGAGAATGTCAGCTGGGTTAAAACCCGTCTGGATCATGCTCTCGTCATCCCATAGTGGCCTTTCGGATTCAATGGCGACAACCTGACCTTCGCTACTGGATCTAACGGAAACGGAAGTGTAGATATTGCGAATGATATAACTGGTGATTTGTGAATTGGTAGCAGCCTGCTTAAACCACTGCTCGTGAGAAATGCGATTCACTTCAAAAAAACCGGCACCAGAACCAACTCCATAGGCAATCAACACCCCCAGCATCAAGTAAACTGCCACTTTTCCGGTAATCGAATGATACCAGTGATGTTTCCCTTGTATATTGAGCGCCTTCTTTGAAGGCGGCACAACGTCATGATGAATGAGCTCTTTATCAACCATTGTTCTATTCGTACTCTTTTTAAGTGATTAAAGAAGGCTCAAAAGGGAAACTAAAATATATAAACTGTTATTTATTGTTGCTTATATGAATACATTAATGGCACATTGTTTTTTTAATGTTAGTGCATTGTAATTGCATGACGAAGACGGCTTTCTCAGTGAGCTCTGGATTATAGGGTTGGCTAATTATTGCGTCAATGATAACGACGCCTTAATAAAATCATTTAAATGTCGTGATATTTTATTTTTCGTTGTGTCTCGCAGATTTTAAATGTTGAACTTAATAGTTTTTTTATATTTTAGAACTGTCCATAAATGGCCATTCTGTTCCAATAGAAGTGATTTTATAAAGTATACGTGGCGCTGTTGTGGGAGCGCTTAAGAGAATATAAAAAAATCCACGCTTTCGCGTGGATTTTGAATTATTTACTCTGTCAGCACACCGTATAAAATACCGTGGGCATGAAAGGGATTTAGACGTTGAACAGGAAGTTCATCACATCGCCATCTTTGACGATGTAGTCTTTGCCTTCAGCGCGCATTTTGCCGGCTTCTTTCGCGCCTTGTTCACCCTTGTAGGTGATGAAATCTTCGTACGCGATAGTCTGAGCGCG
The DNA here is from genome assembly GCF_014189855.1 of Buttiauxella sp. A111. Lineage (GTDB taxonomy): Bacteria > Pseudomonadota > Gammaproteobacteria > Enterobacterales > Enterobacteriaceae > Buttiauxella > Buttiauxella selenatireducens. The sequence continues at coordinate 302,987 of NZ_BJFN01000004.1, read as the reverse complement.
GATAAAGCCTTTCTCGAAGTCGGTGTGGATTTTACCGGCCGCTTGTGGGGCTGTTGCGCCAACAGGGATAGTCCAGGCACGCACTTCTTTTACGCCAGCGGTAAAGTAAGTTTGCAGGTTCAGCAACTCATAACCGGCGCGAATAACGCGGTTCAGACCCGGTTCTTCCAGACCCATTTCAGCCATAAATTCGTCACGGTCAGCGTCGTCAAGTTCAGCAATGTCAGACTCAACAGCCGCACAGACAGCAACAACCACAGAGCCTTCAGCCGCGGCGATTTCACGCACTTTGTCGAGGTATGGGTTGTTCTCATAACCATCTTCGTTGACGTTAGCGATGTACATGGTTGGTTTTAACGTCAGGAAGCTCAGATATTTGATTGCTGCTTTATCTTCATCCGTCAAAGGCAGGGCGCGCAGCATACCCGCGTTCTCAAGCTGTGGCAGACATTTTTCCAGCGCAGCCAGTTCAGCTTTTGCGTCTTTATCGCCGCCTTTAGCACGTTTCTGCACGCGGTGGATGGCACGTTCGCAGGTGTCGAGGTCAGAAAGCGCCAGTTCGGTATTGATAACGTCGATATCATCAGCAGGATCGACTTTGTTATTCACGTGGATGATATTGTCGTTTTCAAAACAACGTACAACGTGGCCGATAGCTTCGGTTTCACGAATGTTGGTCAGGAACTGGTTACCCAGGCCTTCACCTTTGGACGCGCCTTTCACCAGACCGGCGATATCAACGAATTCCATGGTTGTAGGCAGAATGCGTTGTGGTTTAACGATTTCGGCCAGTTTATCCAGACGTGGGTCCGGCATCGGTACCACACCAGTGTTCGGCTCAATGGTACAGAACGGGAAGTTTGCTGCTTCAATTCCCGCTTTGGTGAGCGCGTTGAACAGGGTTGATTTACCAACGTTCGGCAAGCCGACGATACCGCATTTGAATCCCATGGTTTAATTCACCTTAATGACTTGATATTCAATGAGTTAATGTTATCTCATTGATAAAATGATCGTAACTTTCCCCATTATACACCCAAACGCTATATAACGGGGGCAGAAATCCTGCCTAACAGCCGCGCATGCGTTATTGTGCCTTAAAGGCATGTAGGCGGTTGGTCGCTTTGGTCAACCCTTCTTTTAACCAAACTTCGGTGCAACGTGCTGCTTCGTCTACCGCGCCGTCAATCAACTTTTGTTCGCTCAGCGGTGGTTTACCCAGTACGAAACCAACAACCTTGTTTTTATCACCTGGATGACCAATTCCGACACGTAAGCGGTGAAAGTTTGGGTTATTGCCTAATTTGCTGATGATATCTTTCAGACCATTGTGGCCACCGTGTCCGCCACCGAGTTTGAATTTTGCTACGCCAGGCGGCAAATCTAACTCATCATGGGCGACGAGGATCTCATCCGGAGCAATACGGAAAAAGGTAGCCATTGCACCGACAGCTTTACCACTGAGGTTCATAAACGTGGTTGGCACTAACAGGCGAACATCTTCACCTGCAAGGTTTATGCGCGCGGTGTAACCGAAGAATTTGCTCTCTTCTTTTAGCGACTGGTTATGGCGCTGTGCCAGCAGATCCACATACCAGGCCCCAGCGTTATGGCGAGTCGCCGCATATTCCGCACCTGGGTTTGCCAGGCCAACTATTAATTTAATACTCACGTTTAATTTCCTGAAAACAGACCAGAGCCGCGTAGTTTACTGCGCTGATGTCACGATGACAAAGCGGCAATGTGCCGCTACCCAAACTATTGAATAGTTCCCATGGTTAACCATTGTAATTGCATGCTATTCAGCGAGTTATTTGTAAATATTTGTAGTCCTTCGTTCGTAATTGTGATCGCTGACGCACATAATCCGAAGCGGTGTTGTCTATACTTTACACACAAGGAATGGGGATTTTCCCCGCCGACCCAGTAACACCCGGAGGTGACATATGAAACGCAAAAACGCTTCGTTACTCGGCAATATTTTCATGGGGTTGGGGCTTGTCGTCATGGTGGGTGGTGTCGGTTACTCCATTTTAAACCAACTCCCACAGTTTAACTTCCCGCAATACTTCGCCCACGGTGCTGTTCTGAGCATCTTTGTTGGTGCGGTTCTTTGGCTAGCTGGTGCGCGCGTGGGGGGACACGAACAAGTCTGCGACCGTTACTGGTGGGTTCGCCACTTTGATAAACGTTGTCGTCGTGATGATAATCATCGCCACAGTTAATCCTCGGGATTAAACAAAAACGGTTCTCTGAGAACCGTTTTTTTTGGCCCAAATGTTACTCAGCCAGTGCTGCGTGAATATCCGGGAAGAAAGCAAGGCGGCCTGCAATAGGTTTCACGCCAGCGCGTGCAAGGGTTTTCAATGGCTGAAATTCAAGATTCGTCACCCGTAATTCGCAACCTTCCGGCAGCTTCTCGACGAAACGTTGAAACGCATCCAGTCCTCCCGCATCAAGTACTGGAACCGCATCCCACTGCAAAATAATCAGATGGTTTTGCTCAATACGTTGGGCGAGGTCATTAAATAATCCTTCTGCCGCAGCAAAGAACAGTGGACCGGTTACGCGCAAAGCCAGCACACCTTCCGGCGTCTGGACGTTTACTGGTGCCAGCCGAGTCATGCGCGCAATACGCCGCATAAACAGCAGCGAGGCTAATACAATGCCCACGCTGATGGCGATAACCATGTCAAACAACACCGTCAATGACATGCAGATAAGCATCACGATAATGTCGTCTTTTGGCGCATGGCGCAGCAGGCTCAGCACTTTATGCGCTTCACTCATATTCCATGCGACCATCAACAACAGGGCGGCCATTGCAGAAAGCGGTAGCCATGAAAGCAACGGTGCTAACACCAACAACGCCATAATCACCAGCAGCGCATGAATCACGGCGGCTATCGGGGAGGTTGCACCTGCGCGTACGTTGGCGGCTGAACGGGCAATCGCGGCGGTGGCGGTTATCCCGCCGAAGAATGGCGAAATAATATTGCCCACCCCCTGGCCGATAAGTTCGCTGTTGGCGTTGTGTTTGGTGCCGGTCATGCCGTCTAACACCACGGCACATAACAACGATTCAATGGCACCGAGCATCGCCATCGAAAATGCCGCCGGAAGCAGGGCACTCAGGGAGTCCCAACTTAACGTAAAGTTTGAGTCGGGAATGTTCCATGGCAGCATCAATTGCGGTAACAGCTGCGGAATTCCGTTACCTTGCGTGCCATCGGCGAGCACATAGTGGAAGCGTGAACCAATCGTTGCTACATCAGCGCCCATCGCATGAACAATCGCCATAACAGCGCAACCAGCTAAAAGTGCGGGTAAATGACCTGGTAAACGAATGCCCAGGCGAGGCCAGAGAATTAACACGCCGAGTGTGACCACCCCTATTGCCGCATCGCCGAAATTTAAGGTCGGCATCGCCATTGCCAGCGCCGCCACTTTATTCAGGTAATGTTCGGGGACGTGGGGAAGCTGGAGGCCAAAGAAATCTTTTACCTGCATGGTGGCGATAGTAATCCCAATCCCGGAGGTAAAACCGAGCGTCACGGAAAGGGGAATATATTCAATCAGGCGGCCAAAACGTGCCAGCCCAAATAAAATAAGAAACAGACCGGACATTAATGTCGCGATAAGCAAACCGGCAAGGCCAAATTGCTGTGCCACCGGATAGAGGATGACCACAAAGGCGGCAGTAGGGCCGGAAACGCTAAAACGTGAGCCACCGCTTAGCGCAATCACAATACCTGCAACCGCCGAAGTGTACAGGCCATATTGAGGTGCTACACCGCTACCGATAGCCAACGCCATCGCCAGTGGAATGGCAATAATCCCAACGGTAATCCCGGCAATAACGTCGCGGCTAAAACGGGATACGGTGTATTTCTCACGCCAACAAGCGTCTACCAAAGCGCGGAAAGGCAATACAGAAGAAGATACGGTTTTCACTTTGATTCCATCCGTGAGCGCATCATCTGTCAAAAATGGCAGGTGATAGAAAAGAAAAAACCCGCCGCAGCGGGTTTTTTATGCGAGTTCGATTAGTGCTCGAACATCGCAGAGATTGATTCTTCATTGCTGATACGGCGAATTGCTTCAGCCAGCATACCGGACAGAGTCAGGGTGCGGACGTTTGGCAGTGCTTTGATTTCATCAGACAGTGGGATGGTGTCACATACGATAACTTCGTCGATAACGGAGTTACGCAGGTTGTGAACCGCATTGCCGGAGAAAATCGGGTGAGTTGCATAAGCAAACACACGTTTCGCACCACGTTCTTTCAGCGCTTCAGCAGCTTTACACAGAGTACCGCCGGTATCGATCATATCGTCAACCAGTACGCAATCACGGCCGGATACATCACCGATGATGTGCATAACCTGGGAAACGTTAGCGCGAGGACGACGTTTGTCGATGATAGCCATATCGGTATCGTTGAGCAGTTTTGCGATAGCACGAGCACGCACAACGCCACCGATATCTGGAGAAACCACGATTGGATTTTCCAGGCCGATTTGCAGCATATCTTCCAGCAGGATTGGGCTACCGAAGACGTTATCTACAGGAACATCGAAGAAGCCCTGAATCTGTTCTGCGTGCAAGTCCACGGTGAGAACACGGTCAACCCCAACACTTGAGAGGAAGTCAGCAACCACTTTCGCGGTGATTGGCACACGGGCAGAACGCACACGACGATCCTGACGAGCATAACCAAAGTAAGGGATAACAGCGGTGATACGACCTGCAGAAGCACGGCGCAGGGCGTCTACCATAACAACCAATTCCATAAGGTTGTCATTGGTGGGTGCACAGGTGGACTGGATGATGAAAATATCACCACCGCGTACATTTTCGTTGATTTGTACGCTTACTTCTCCGTCGCTAAAACGACCGACGGCGGCGTCACCAAGGGAGGTGTACAGGCGGTTGGCAATACGTTGTGCTAGTTCCGGGGTGGCGTTACCAGCAAAAAGCTTCATATCAGGCACGAGAAAAACCTCAGGCATGCGTCCAGTGGCGGATGGTACTACCGCAGCATATGCGGGCGGGGTAGCGCCATCCAGGCGGTGTATAAAGAGCTTGATGCAACGTCTGAAACAAGGTGACGTTGTCACCAATACTCAGCTTGCCCGGATATGGCCTGATGCAGCGGGGAGACATTAACGCCTCGCGCAACAAACCCATGCAGCCATTCCGGGGCTTGCTCAAGCACCTGGCGGGCAGCGTTCTCGGTGTCAAATTCAGCAAACACACAAGCGCCGGTGCCGGTCAGGCGCGACGGCGCGTATTCTAACAGCCAGGAAAGCAGGTCATCAACCTTACGAAAACGTTTTCTTGCGATAACCTCACAATCATTACCAAATTCACAGTTTAATAACGTGTCAATTGATCTAATCGGGGTATTTCGGGGTAGCTCTGGATCTTTAAAAATAACCGGCGTCGGAATGCTGACACCAGGATGCGCAACCAGGTACCACTTTTCTGGTGGTGAGACAGGGGTGAGCTTCTCGCCAACACCCTCGGCAAAAGCGGCAAATCCTCGTACGAATACGGGCACATCGGCACCCAGGGTAACGCCCAGTGCCGCCAGCTGATCTTCAGTCAGGCCGGTGTTCCACACGTGGTTTAGCGCAACTAAAACCGTTGCTGCGTTTGAAGAACCTCCGCCTAAACCGCCCCCCATAGGCAAGCGTTTTTCAACGCTTATCTCGGCTCCTGCCCCCTGGGGTAAAGTCCCCATCAGTAAGGCGGTGTCTTGTAATAATCGGGCGGCGCGGACAATTAAATTTTCTTCATTCGGTACCCCTTCAACAGGGGTAGATAAACGAATTTGGCCATCGTTTTTGGGCTCAATGATGATGGTATCGCCATAATCGAGGAACTGAAATAAAGTTTGTAAATTATGGTATCCATCTTCACGACGGCCCGTGATGTACAAAAATAAGTTCAATTTTGCCGGTGACGGCCAACGATTTTTCATTACTTAACCGTCCAGCTATCCATTTTGAGCTTGATACGTTGCGAACCTTCGCGCAGTTCCATGTTTGACGGCAGAGCAGGTTTCACACTGTCATCATAATCACTGTAAACCACTTTCCAGGTTTTACCGTCTTGCATGTAATTGACTTCGCTCAGACGATACTGGGCATCAATTTTATAGTCAGTGGCATCGCCTGGCAGGCCGAGAATCCATTGACGCAGGCTATTGATCGGAATAGGCATTCCGGTCAGGCGCCCAATCATCTCTTCGGCGTTATCGGCAACGTACTTTTTACCATTGCGGTCAGTCAGTTGGACAACGCCTGGCTGCGCATTGAGCTCGAGTTCGGTGCTGCCTAATGGGTTAGTCAGCAATAAACGATAACGGTCTGGCGAAGTTTGTTGCCAGTTATAACGCGCATAAACTTTTTGGCTATCAGAAAGATAGGCAAAAGCACCACGCGTCTGATATTGGGTGATTTTTTGCACTTGTTGCTGGTGTTGCAACCACTGTGGAGAGTCAGGACTTTTGCCTGGACCGCTAGATTGTGGGGTTACACAAGCGGTCAAAACAAGGCTTGCCAGTGGCGCAAGGCACAGCAGACGGGCTTTCGGCATAAACATAGCGGCAGCAGATCCTTCTCAATCATTTTAGTTGTTAACTGTTTATGCTAGCGGTGGTCGGTCAGGCCGTCTACGGTCAAGTTGTCTTAAATCATTAATTGCACTGATACCCCGCAAGGGGTGGCTCTCTTTTATTGACTGCGCGCATCCTGTATGATGCGCCGAGTTAATCCTTATCAACATCGGTATTACTCAGACCGCTCAATGACCCTATTAGCACTTGGCATCAACCACAAAACAGCTCCAGTCTCGCTGCGAGAACGTGTTACGTTTTCGCCGGACACGCTCGACCTGGCGTTGAACAGCCTGCTTGAACAGCCGATGGTGCAGGGCGGCGTGGTGCTGTCTACGTGCAATCGTACTGAGTTGTATCTGAGCGTTGAAGAACAGGAAAATCTGCACGAGAAACTCGTACGCTGGCTGTGTAATTACCACAACCTCAACGAGGAAGAAGTGCGTAAAAGCCTGTACTGGCATCACGACAACGATGCAGTCACGCATTTAATGCGTGTCGCAAGTGGTCTTGATTCACTAGTGCTCGGCGAGCCGCAAATTTTAGGCCAGGTCAAAAAAGCCTTTGCCGACTCCCAAAAAGGGCATTCGCTTTCCAGCGAACTGGAACGCATGTTCCAGAAATCCTTCTCAGTCGCGAAACGAGTCCGAACTGAAACTGAAATTGGCGCGAGCGCCGTATCGGTTGCGTTTGCGGCCTGTACGCTGGCGCGACAAATCTTTGAATCTTTATCGACCGTGACCGTATTACTGGTCGGTGCAGGCGAAACGATTGAGCTTGCTGCGCGGCACTTACGTGAACATAACGTGCAGAAAATGATTATAGCCAACCGCACCCGTGAACGTGCTCAGGTACTGGCTGATGAAGTCGGAGCCGAAGTCATCAGCCTTAGCGACATCGATTCACGTTTGCAGGAAGCCGACATTATTATCAGTTCTACCGCCAGCCCACTGCCTATCATTGGTAAAGGTATGGTAGAGCGCGCGTTGAAAGCCCGTCGCAATCAGCCTTTACTGCTTGTAGACATTGCAGTTCCACGTGATGTTGAGCCCGAAGTGGGCAAACTGGCTAACGCCTATCTTTATAGCGTTGATGACCTTCAGGCGATTATTCAAAGCAACCTTGCGCAGCGCAAAGCTGCCGCTGTTGAAGCCGAAACCATCGTCGCGCAGGAATGCAGTGAATTTATGGCATGGCTGCGCGCGCAAAGCGCCACAGAAACCATCCGTGAATATCGCAGTCAGGCTGAGCAAGTTCGTGACGATTTGGCTGCTAAGGCCATCGCCGCGCTTCAGCAAGGTGCGAATGCCGAAACTGTTCTTCAGGATCTGGCATGGAAATTAACCAATCGCCTGATCCACGCTCCAACCAAATCTCTTCAGCAGGCTGCCCGTGACGGGGATGACGAACGCCTGCAGATTCTGCGTAACAGCCTCGGGCTGGATTAGCAAATAAACTCTTATTACAAGGTAAAACACCGCCCATGAAGTCTTCTATCGTTGCCAAACTAGAAGCTCTGCAAGAGCGCCATGAAGAAGTTCAGGCTCTGCTTGGGGATGCTGCCACAATTGCCGACCAGGATCGTTTCCGTGCGTTGTCACGTGAATATGCCCAGTTAAGTGACGTTTCCAGCTGCTTCCTGAAATGGCGTCAAGTGCAGGAAGATATTGAAACCGCACAAAGCATGCTCGACGACCCGGAAATGCGCGAAATGGCGCAAGAAGAATTAAATCAGGCGAAAAGTGACAGCGAAGAATTAGAACAACAACTGCAAGTTCTGTTGCTGCCAAAAGATCCTGACGATGAACGTAACGCTTTTGTTGAAGTTCGTGCCGGTACTGGCGGCGATGAAGCGGCTATTTTTGCCGGTGATCTGTTCCGCATGTATAGCCGTTACGCGGAATCGCGCCGCTGGAAAGTTGAAATCCTGAGCGCCAACGATGGCGAACATGGCGGCTTTAAAGAAGTGATCGCCAAAATCAGTGGTGAAGGTGTTTACGGGCGTCTGAAGTTTGAATCCGGTGGTCATCGCGTGCAGCGTGTTCCTGCGACTGAATCCCAGGGCCGAATTCATACCTCCGCTTGTACGGTTGCGGTCATGCCAGAAATTCCTGAAGCAGAATTGCCTGATATCAACCCAGGCGATCTGCGTATTGATACCTTCCGTTCTTCAGGCGCAGGCGGTCAGCACGTAAACACCACGGATTCTGCAATCCGTATTACCCACTTGCCGACAGGTATCGTGGTGGAATGTCAGGACGAGCGTTCCCAGCATAAAAACAAAGCCAAAGCGCTTTCAGTGTTGGGCTCGCGTATTCGCGCTGCTGAAATGGCAAAACGCCAGCAGGAAGAGGCTTCAACGCGCCGCAACCTGCTCGGTAGTGGAGACCGTTCAGATCGCAACCGTACTTATAACTTCCCGCAAGGGCGCGTGACTGACCATCGCATCAACGTGACGTTGTACCGTCTGGATGAAGTGATGGAAGGGAAACTCGACGCGCTGATCGAACCTATCGTGCAGGAGTTCCAGGCAGACCAATTAGCGGCGCTGTCTGAGCAGGATTAATGGATTTTAAACATTGGTTACAGCAGGCAATCGGCCAGCTACAGGAAAGTGAAAGTCCGCGTCGCGACGCGGAAATCCTGCTGGGTTTTGTCACTGGAAAAGCGCGAACCTTCATTCTGGCCTTCGGGGAAACCGTCCTGACCACTGAGCAACAGCAGCAGTTGGCGGTTTTACTGGCGCGAAGGGTGCAGGGCGAGCCGATTGCGCATCTGGTCGGTGAGCGTGAGTTTTGGTCGCTGCCACTGCGTGTGTCACCGGTGACGCTTATCCCACGTCCTGATACCGAATGCCTTGTCGAACAAGCCCTCGCAAGAATGCCTGCTACTCCGTGTTCAGTGCTGGATTTAGGCACTGGTACCGGGGCCATTGCCCTGGCTATCGCCAGTGAACGTCCTGATTGTGACATTACCGCACTTGATCTGCTTCCTGATGCAGTCGAGCTTGCTCGCGATAATGCGAGGCGCCTCGGAATAACCAATGTTGAGGTCTTGCAAAGCAACTGGTTTGGTGTGCTCAATACACAACGTTTTGCGGTGATAGTCAGTAATCCACCGTATATCGATGAGGAAGATCCGCACCTTTCGCAAGGTGATGTTCGCTTTGAACCCCGTAGTGCGCTGGTGGCCGGAAACCACGGTCTGGCCGATTTACGCATACTGGTGGAAACATCGCGCCACTTCCTTGAATCTGGCGGTTGGTTGTTGCTTGAGCACGGTTGGCAGCAGGCATCCCAGGTTCGCGAATTGTTTACCGATGCTGGGTATACCGAGATACAAAGCTGTCAGGATTACGGTGGCAATGACCGTCTGACAGTAGGACGCTTTTTTTAGAAAGAAGGAATCGAGCTAAATGGCAACTTACTTCGCGCTCAAGCATTTGCATATACTGACGGTCTTCATTTCCATCAGTTTGTTCGTTTTACGCTACTGGTGGCAATACCGCGATTCAGCCATGTCGAACAAGCGCTGGGTGCGCATTGTGCCGCATGTGAATGACACGGTATTGCTGGTCAGTGGTGCTGCGCTGGTGATGATTACGCATTTCTATCCCTTCACACCGCAAGGTGCATGGCTGACTGAGAAGCTATTTGGCGTTATTATCTATATCGTTTTAGGGTTTATCGTGCTGGGCAAACGCCCGCGCAGTCAGCAGATTCGGCTGTTTGCCTTTCTGCTGGCCCTGGTGGTGCTTTACATCATCATTAAACTCGCCACCACAAAAATACCATTATTGGGGTAAGTCATGAGGTCGTTAGCCGATTTCGAATTCAATCAGGCGCCGTTGTGCGAGGGCATGATTTTAGTCTCGCAGTTGATCCGTGATGATTTCCCGGCAGAAGAAGTACGTGCACAACTGGAAAGCCTGGCGAGCCTGGCGCGTGAAGAGATCTGCGAAGGTCTCCACCAGGATGTGCAACTCGAAAAATTAGTCGAACTGTTTTACGGCAGTTGGGGTTTCAAAGATGCCAGTGGCGTTTACCGTCTATCCGACGCATTGTGGCTAGATAGTGTGCTGAACAAACGTCAGGGGAGTGCGGTGTCGCTGGGGGCTATTCTTTTGTGGATTGCCGAGCGTCTCGATATTCCGTTAAATCCGGTCATTTTCCCGACCCAGCTGATTTTACGCGGCGACTGGATGGACGGCGAAATGTGGCTTATCAATCCGTTTAACGGCGATACGCTCAACGAGCACACGCTGGAAGTGTGGTTGAAAGGTAATGTCGGGCCAACAGCTGAACTGTTCGATGAAGATTTAGATGAAGCAGATAACGCGGAAGTGGTGCGTAAACTACTCGACACCCTGAAATCTGCGCTGATGGAAGAACGTCAAATGGAGCTGGCACTGCGTACCAGCGAAGCGTTGCTCCAGTTCAATCCGGAAGATCCGTATGAAATCCGCGATCGCGGTTTGATTTATGCTCAACTCGATTGTGAACATGTGGCACTCACCGACCTCAGCTATTTTGTTGAGCAGTGCCCGGAAGACCCGATTAGCGAAATGATCAAAGCGCAAATCAACTCGATTTCGCAAAAGCAGATAACTTTGCATTAAGACTAAAATTTAGCCCTTAATCATTCGAGTTGCAGCCAACACGCCTGCAGCTTGAAGTATGACGGGCTCTCCTGACAAGGCGAAAATATGAAACAAAAAGTGGTTAGTATTGGTGATATCAACGTCGCAAACGACCTACCGTTTGTTCTGTTTGGCGGCATGAACGTGCTGGAATCACGCGACCTGGCGATGCGTATTTGTGAGCATTACGTCACTGTGACCCAGAAACTGGGCATCCCGTACGTATTCAAAGCGTCCTTCGATAAAGCCAACCGTTCATCCATCAACTCCTATCGTGGCCCAGGCCTCGAAGAAGGGATGAAGATTTTCCAGGAACTGAAGCAAACCTTCGGCGTGAAAATCATCACTGATGTTCATGAAGCAAGCCAGGCACAACCTGTTGCCGATGTGGTTGACGTTATCCAGTTGCCTGCATTCCTTGCACGCCAGACTGACCTGGTAGAAGCGATGGCGAAAACCGGCGCGGTTATCAACGTCAAAAAACCACAGTTCGTAAGCCCAGGCCAAATGGGTAACATCGTTGATAAGTTCCACGAAGGTGGCAACGATCAGATTATCCTGTGTGACCGTGGTGCAAATTTCGGTTATGACAACCTGGTTGTCGACATGCTGGGCTTTAGCGTAATGAAACAAGTTTCTAATGGCTCACCGGTAATCTTTGATGTGACCCATGCTCTGCAATGCCGTGACCCGTTTGGTTCTGCATCTGGCGGTCGTCGTGCGCAGGTAACAGAACTGGCGCGTGCAGGTATGGCGACTGGCCTGGCGGGTCTGTTTATCGAAGCGCACCCGGATCCAGACAATGCACGTTGCGATGGCCCATCAGCACTGCCGCTGGCGAAACTTGAACCGTTCCTCAAGCAAATCAAAGCCATTGACGACCTGGTCAAGAACTTTGAACCGCTTGATACCAGCAAGTAATTAGCAGATAAAAACAAAAAAGCCCTTATCGTGAGATAAGGGCTTTTTTTGTCTCATAGATTTGTCAGGCAAAAATCGTCATCAAATAAGCGGCAAACAGCGCCAGGTGCGCGGTACCGTTGAGCACGTTGGTACGCCCGGTTGAAAACGAAATCTGGCACAACACTAACGAAGTCAACATCACCACTAATTCCGGCATCCCTAAGCCAAAGGTCAGGTCGTTGCCTGTCAACATCGCGATAAGCGTAACCGCCGGGACCGTCAATGAAATGGTTGCCAGTACCGAGCCGAAGAACAGATTCATGGCACGCTGAACCTGATTACTCAATACCGCTTTCAATGCGCCAAGACCTTCAGGCGAGAGGATCAATAATGCGATCAGGAAACCGGTGAACTGCGCAGGAGCATTCAACGTGCTTAGCAGTGACTCCAGTGGCACCGCGTTCATTTTGGTGACCGCAATGACCGCAATCAGGTGAACAATAAGCCAGATGGCATGCCAGGTGCTGCTGTGTGCAGACGGTTTGCCATGATGCGGGTCGTCGTCGTCAGACTCATCTTCATGCTCGTAAACGAACAGACTTTGGTGCGTCTTGGTTTGAATTAACAAGAAGACACCATACATTGCTGCGGAAATTGCCGCCGCCATCAATGCCTGTCCGGTACTAAAATTGCCTGCGGGCAGCGCGGTAGGTAACACCAGCACAATCACCGCCAGCGGGAAGAGGGCAATTAAATACTGTTTGATACCAAACAGATTCATATATTGCGTGGCAAATTTATTGCCACCGAGCAGCAATGAGAAGCCAACCAGACCGCCCGTCACAATCATAATGATGGAATAGAGCGTGTCACGCATCAGCGTCGGCGCGGCATCACCCGTTGCCATCAATGCGGAAATTAAGCTGACTTCAAGAATAACGACGGAAAGACTCAGAATCAGGGAACCGTAGGGTTCACCCAAACGGTGTGCGAGTACGTCAGCATGACGAACCACACTAAAGGCGCTACTTAAAATGCCCACCAGGGCCAGAATATTTATCCCAACAACCGCTGGCAAAGACTGGCTCCCTCCCCAAACCGCCAATACAGCCAGCGCTAACACCGGGAAAATGAGGGAACTCTCCTTATGACGGGTTTTCACCGCCTCATGTTGTGTTTTGGTCAAAGTACTTCTCCATATCCAGAGTTGCTAAGTCATTTATTTATTATAGTCGTGCAATAAAACCCCGTTAACATAACAAATAATCAACGTTTTCTGCGGAAATTTACTCAGTTTTACCGCTTCAATAGCAATAGTATTTCTGATGATTAAAAATCTATGTTTACTGATATTAAGCAATGCAAAACATGAAGATGCATTTTAAGTAAATAAATAATAGATGATTTTTACCTCATCAATGACGCCTACACATCTTCAATTTTGGGTATAACACGTATAAGTCGCACACGAAAAAAATTAACCTTACATAATGCATTGATATTGATATTCAAACGGCGCAAGACTCCTCAGTATGGCAAGTTAATATGACATTTTTGTTTTTTTGTGACTGTCATCAAACTTGCCAGCGTCCCGTTAATTGCATATGTTCACAGTTATGCTGCTCTATAAATAACCGACATATTTCGAGTTGCATCGCGAATTATTAAGGTTATTGAGCAGTCAATATAAAGCCCGGAAGGCGCATCTGACGTAATCACACGGAAGTTTGCAGTGGCGGAGGTGTATCGTGTTAACACGTGATTTCTTAATGAAAGCGGATTGTAAGACAGCTTTTGGTTCCATTGAGGAATCGTTGTTGTGGACCCCTGAGCAGCGCTCGGCTTCACTTGCCGCAACGCTCGCCTGTCGTCCCGATAGCAGTCCCGTATGGATTTTTGGCTACGGTTCCCTGATGTGGAACCCGGCATTCGAATATGAAGATTCAGCCGCAGGAACGCTCGTTGGCTGGCATCGTGCATTTTGTTTACGTTTGACAGCGGGGCGCGGCACCGCTTGCCAGCCAGGACGCATGCTGGCACTGAAAGAGGGCGGGCGCACCACCGGTCTTGCGTATCGTCTACCCGAAGAGATTCTTGTAGACGAACTGACGCTGGTCTGGAAACGAGAAATGATCACCGGCTGTTATTTACCCACCTGGTGCAAACTTGAGCTGGATGATGGTCGGGTGGTCAATGCGTTGGTGTTTATCATGGACCCTCGTCATCCGCTTTACGAAGCCGATACCCGAGCTGAGGTGATTGCCCCGTTAATTGCCGCCGCCAGCGGCCCATTAGGCACTAACGCGCAGTATCTGTTTTCGCTGGAACAAGAACTCATGAAGCGCGGAATGCATGATGATTGTCTTGATGAGTTGGTGAATAAAGTCAGAGCCTGGCTACAGCCAAACGATGATGAAGGGTTACAACCTGGATTTGCCTAAAAGAGTATTCCGGCCTTCATGCTGAGGGCCGGAATCGAGCGTTTACGCAGCGACATAACTGATTGAATGCTCAAGCGACTGGCTATGGCTATCAATCAGCACTTTCCACGTCCCGCTGTATGGCACCGTCAAATACGCAGACTGCTTATCTTCCACACTAAGAATATCGGCCTGCGGTTTGCCCGCAGAACGCGTCTCACTCATCAAGTGAATATGGCAATTGTTTGAACAGCGAACCACCACGGTATCGCCGCCAAAAAGGTGCAGACTGGCTTTCACTACTGGCATTTTTATACTCCGCTATGACATCAAAGTTAGGCGTCTTTGCCGCCGCATTTCTCGCAATCAGTGACGGTGTTCACAAATCACACTTTATGCATAACACCAGACCCCGGTGTGACGAATGCTGACTTTGATCAAAAAATACCGTAACGATTAAACTTTAGTGTAGATGCGCCTGATACCTTTCAGCTGATGAATTTTTATGCGGAAAATTAACGTCAGGTCGTCATAAAATTTGGTATCAGAACGTTAATACTTTATCAGCGCTTAGTGTCCACTCGGCTAATTCCACCAACGTGCCAATTTCTACACCTTCTACCAGCGGCAGCGCCGAGATACCGCGTCCGTCAGTACACGTTTTGCATAATTTCACTGGCACATTTTGCGCCGTTAAAATCTCAAGCATCTGCTGGATGTTGTAGCCCTCAGCGGGTTTCTGGCCGCGCAAACCGGCGGTCACCGCATCAGACATGAGAAACAATTTCACTTCCGGCTGTGGTTGCTGGTCGCACAGTGCGATTGCCAGCCGCAGGCTGTTGAACAGAGATTCGCTACCGTAAGCAGCCCCGTTAGCAATAATCACAATTTTCTGCATGTTTTTCTCCCTGGCACCTGACGGCACGACTTTTGCTTATATGGAGGTATCAGAAGCACGACTTGCCGTTCAGGAGCGTTTTATGAAGGCTACCGTCACCGTGAATCCTACCGCCCATGACTTTTTAATGGCGGCTCGCACTCGTGGGCGTGAACAGTTGCAGGACATTTTACACATCGGGCAACTCACCGGACGGATAGCCAGGCTCGCGCATATGCTACAGCGTGAGCGAGGGGCTTCCAACATCTGGTTGTGTTCGTCAGGCCAACTTTTTTCGACTGAACGCTCACGTTGTATTGAAGAAGTCGACCAAGAATTAACGCTTTTCAAACAGGCGATTGCCGACCCGAATGACCTGCCGGGCAGCGCTATCCTTGTGAGTCTCGCTTGTGCGCTTCATTACCTCGAGCGTTTACCGCCGCTTCGGGCAGCAATTGCGGAGCAACACATTCAACCTTTGCAGGCGATGGAGCAATTCAACATCACGCTGCGCCATCTACTGAGCATTGTTCCGGAAGTCAGTAACGTGGTGGATGATGCTGGCGTGGTGCGAAGCCTGACCGCACTGTTTAGTTTTATGCAGGGTAAAGAGTTGGCCGGGCAAGAGCGGGCGATAGGTGCGCTGGGCTTCACGTTAGGGGAGTTCAGCGACGTGCTGCGTCAGCAACTGGTCGACCGCATCGACAGCCAGCAACACTGTTTTGATACGTTTTGTAGCATGGTTGACGAGCCGTTGCGGGTGCAATTCAGGTCTTGTAGCGAGCCTTGCCGGGAAACAGAGCAGTTGCGACGAATGGCCTGCACGCGACTGAAGAGTGAGGGTGACGACTCGCCGCGAGCCTTACGCTGGTTTGCGTTGTTAAGCACCAGAATTGATGCTTTGAAAAAGGTGGAAGATGCACTGATTGATGGGGTGATGGCTCAGGCTCAGCGGGCGCTGGGGCAGGGTTTACAGCAACCCCCGTTGAATGAAGACGACATCGCTAATTGGGTTGCAGGCAACGACGGGATGAAAAATGAGCGCTATCTCGATCGCCATTTATTGCCGCTGGTTCGCCAACAAGCCCAACAACTTGAAATGATGGCGCAACAGTTGGCGTCGCTACAGGCCACCATCGAGGAACGTAAAATCATCGATAAAGCTAAAGCGTTATTGATTCGCCATCAGGGGCACAGCGAAGAACAGGCCTGGCAGGTTCTGCGCAAAATGGCAATGAACCAGAATAAACGCATGGTAGATGTCGCCATCGCGATGGTATCGATAGCGGAAATCTGGCAGTTACCTACTAAGGAGTAGCTGCACAAAGCGTGGGCATTTAATGCATTTTTGTGGTGCGCTCACGACCCACTTTGACTGACAAAGTCCCTGATATTGGGCTATCTAAACTGGCATGAGAGTTGCATTGCTTATATGAAGACTATTTTTACCTGAATGGCGCCAATGGCGGTGCCTTCCAGGTTGGACAAAGGCGTCCTTCAATGTGCTTACCCACATTGTTGGGCGTTTTTTTTTATCTTTTTATCAGGATGAAGCCGATGAGCAACAAACCTCTGGTCCTCTCGCGTCGTCGTTTTCTACAGGCGGGTGCCGCTTTAGGTAGCGCAGTTTTGCTCCCCGGCATGATGGGTTCTGCCTGGGCGGCAGGCAGTGATGCCCCTGAGCAAAACACCGTAAAAGTGGGTTTTATTCCGCTGACCGACTGCGCCTCGGTGGTCATGGCGTCGGTCAAAGGCTTCGATAAAAAATACGGTATTTCGATTGTTCCAAGCAAAGAAGCGGGCTGGGCGGCGGTACGCGACAAAATGGTGTCCGGTGAACTCGATGCGGCCCATGTTTTATACGGCCTGGTCTACGGCCTTGAGTTGGGCATTGCCGGCAAACAGCAGGCGATGGCTAACCTGATGACGCTCAACAACAACGGTCAGGCGATCTCGCTCTCCCTGGAGCTGGTAAAGCAGGGAGTCACCGACGGGGAAAGCCTGAAAAAACAGGTGGTAAGCCAGGCGCCTGGCAGTTTTACCTTCGCGCATACCTTTCCGACCGGCACGCACGCGATGTGGCTCTATTTCTGGCTGGCGCAGGCGGGAATCAACCCGTTCACCGATGTGCGCACGGTAGTGGTTCCACCCCCGCAAATGGTGATGAACATGCGTATCGGCAATATGCAGGGGTTCTGCGTGGGTGAGCCATGGAATCAGCGAGCCATCAGTAACAGCATCGGATTTACTGCTGCCACGTCTCAATCAATTTGGCCGGATCATCCGGAAAAAATCCTCGGTACACGTCGCGAGTGGGTGGAGCAAAACCCCAATACTGCACGGGCGTTGGTCGCCGCAATTCTTGATGCATCGCGCTGGATTGATGCCAGTGACGACAATCGCCGCGAAACCGCCAACGTGCTCGCAGGACGAGCTTATCTCAACACCAAAGCTGAATACCTCACCGGGCGCATGCTCGGGCAATACGACAACGGGGTTGGGAAAACCTGGCAGGACAATCACGCAATGCAGTTTTTCCGTGATGGGGAAGTGACTTTCCCGTGGTTATCCGACGGCATGTGGTTCCTGACCCAGCATCGTCGTTGGGGATTGCTGGACCACGACCCGGATTATCTCGCCGTTGCCAAACGCATTAACCGCATCGACATCTATCAGCAAGCCGCAGCAGCCGTGGGTAACGTTTCACTTCCTTCAAGCCCGATGCGAACCAGCACGTTGATGGATGGAAGCACCTGGAACGGCAGCCATCCTGCCGCTTACGCCGCAAGTTTTGCCATTAAACGCGAAGGGGAATGATATGAACACGGCAGCACAAAAACCGTCAGTGCCGGAACTTAGCGCCCCTGTGGGTGAAGTGATCACGCTGCCTCCGGTCGTCGTTCGTCGCCGCAAACCACGATGGCGCCAGCTAAGTTTGAGTCTGTTTCAACGCCTGATCCCCGCCGTTTTCGGTATGGGTTTGTTGGTGTTGGCATGGCAACTCGCCGCGCTCAACGGCAAAGGCTTCCCGACGCCGCTCAGCACCCTGGATTCGGCAATCGTCTTGTTCTCCGACCCGTTCTATAACGCCGGACCAAACGACCAGGGCATCGGCTGGAACATCCTGGCCTCACTTCAGCGTGTGGCTATTGGGTTCGGTCTTGCCGCCATCGTGGGTATTCCTGCGGGTTTCCTGATTGGCCGCTTTACCTTCCTCGCCCGCATGTTTAACCCGATTATCGCGCTATTGCGCCCGGTCAGCCCGCTGGCCTGGCTGCCAATTGGTTTGCTGCTCTTCCAGAAGGCCGAACCTGCGTCGAGCTGGACCATTTTCATCTGTTCCATCTGGCCGATGGTTATCAATACCGCCGAAGGGGTGAAGCGCATTCCGGACGACTATCTCAACGTGGCGCGTGTGCTGAAGCTTTCCGAATGGACGGTCATGCGGCGCATTTTATTTCCGGCGGTTCTCCCTGCGGTCTTAACCGGCGCGCGTTTATCTATCGGCATCGCCTGGCTGGTGATTGTTGCCGCAGAAATGCTGACTGGCGAGTTGGGGATTGGCTTTTGGATCTGGAACGAGTGGAACAACCTCAACGTCGAAAACATTCTTATCGCCATTGTGATTATCGGGGTGGTTGGGCTGTTGCTCGAACAAGGCTTAATGCTGTTAGCGCGTCGCTTTAGCTGGGAAAAATAAGGGGAAAAACATGAAGAAAATTATTCAGGTTCAAAATGTCAGCCAACATTTTTCTACCGCAAGCGGTGAGTTTATTGCACTGAGCAATGTCAGTTTTGATATCGCCGAAGGGGAAACCATCAGCCTGATTGGCCATTCAGGATGCGGTAAATCCACGTTGCTCAACTTGATTGCCGGGATCACGTTGCCGTCTGAAGGGGGGCTGCTTTGCGACAACCGTGAAATTGCCGGTCCCGGTCCTGAACGCGCGGTGGTGTTTCAAAACCATTCACTGCTGCCATGGATGACCTGTTTTGAAAATGTCGCACTGGCGGTAGACCAGGTATTTCGCCGCACCATGAGTCGCGCCGAACGGCGTGAATGGATCATTCACAACCTTGAGCGGGTACAAATGGGTCACGCCATTGATAAACGCCCAGGTGAAATTTCAGGCGGCATGAAGCAGCGGGTAGGTATTGCTCGCGCACTGGCGATGAAACCAAAAGTGCTGCTGATGGATGAACCCTTCGGCGCGCTCGACGCGCTAACCCGCGCCCATTTGCAAGATGCGGTGATGCACATTCAGCAAGAGCTGCGCACCACTATTGTGCTGATCACCCATGACGTGGATGAAGCGGTGCTGCTTTCAGATCGCGTGTTGATGATGACCAACGGCCCTGCAGCAACGGTGGGCGAAACATTGCTGGTGGATTTACCACGCCCGCGCAACCGCGTGGAGCTGGCGGAAGACCGTCGCTATCACCATTTGCGCCAGCAGGTGCTGCGTTTTCTCTACGAAAAACAGCCGAAGGCTGCCTGAGGAGCCGCTTATGAAACCGCAACGTCTGATTGTTATCGGTAGTGGTATGGCCGCCATACGCCTGGTCGAGCAGGTTGTGGCGCGGGCCGCGGGGCGTTTTGCTATTACCGTTTTTGGCGAAGAACCCGGGCTCAGCTACAACCGTATTCAGCTCTCTCCGGTACTGGCGGGTGAGAAACCCGCCAGTACCATGCAACTGCACGATGCTGCCTGGTATGTTTCCCATGGTATTGAGTTATTAACGGGCGAAGCCGTGCTGGACGTGGACACCCAACAACAGACGGTGCGATCGGCAAAGCGCTCGCTTAATTATGACGAACTGGTTTTCGCAACGGGATCGCTGCCCTATATCCCGCCGATTGAGGGGCATACGCTGCCGCACGTCCACGGTTTTCGCACACTGGCAGACGTCGACGCTATTTTGCAAGGCGAAGGAGATGCCGTGGTGCTGGGTGGCGGATTGCTGGGTGTTGAAGCGGCTGCCGCACTTTGTATGCGTGACATCCCCGTGACGCTGGTTCACCGCCAACCGTGGTTGATGGACATTCAGCTTAATCAGGATGCCGGCGTCCTTCTTGAGCAACATCTCGCAGAGCGCGGCATTGTCTGCCAGCTCAACTGCGGCATTGAACGCATCAATACAGATAGCGTGGTGTTGAGCAACGGTGAGGTATTACCTGCCGGGCGGGTGATTATCGCAACCGGCGTAAAACCGAGTATTTCGCTGGCCTTGCGAGCGGGAATCGCCTGCCAGCGCGGTATTACCGTTGATGCGCAACTGCGTAGCGACACTCCGCACATCAGCGCAATCGGCGAATGCTGCGAAATAGACGGGCAGACGTGGGGGCTGGTGGCTCCGTGCCTGCAACAGGCTGATGTATTAGCCGCTCGTCTGTGCGCTGAAGCCACTCATGATTTCTGCTATCAGGATCGTGGCACACGCCTGAAAGTCAGTGGAATTCCACTGTTTTCGGCAGGCGACATCAACGCAGGGCCGGATACCCAGATACTCACCGCATTTGATCCCCTGGCGAAACACTATCGTTGCCTGCATTTGCGCGGCGGCAAATTAGTGGGCGCTTTACTGCTGGGGGATATCACGCCCGCCAATGCCCTGGCCGACATTTTATGCAGCGCAGCGCCGATTACGCCTGCCGTGCTGTTTGATGAATTCCTCTCAGATGAGCAGCCGCTGGCTGCCGGAAATGACGACATGACAAAACAAACGCTGGTAGTCATTGGCCACGGCATGGTCGGCCATCACTTTCTGGAGCAGTGTGTGGCGCAGCAACTCCACCTGCGCTTTCACATTGTGGTGTTCGGTGAAGAGCGCCATCCGGCCTACGATCGTGTCCATCTTTCGGAATATTTTGCTGGACGCAGTGCGCAATCGCTGTCGATGGTTCAGGGGGATTTCTTTAACGAAAACGGCATTGAACTGCGTTGTCACAGCAAAGTTGTAGATATTGACCGTAAGCAACGCCTGGTGCGCGATGACCAGGGGCATGAAATTTTCTGGGATAAACTGGTACTGGCTACCGGATCGTATCCCTTTGTCCCACCCGTACCTGGCCACACGCTTCCGGCCTGTTTTGTCTATCGCTCGCTCGACGATCTTGATGCAATTGCGGAACGAGCGCGTCACGCCACGCGTGGCGTGGTGATTGGCGGCGGTTTGCTGGGGCTGGAAGCAGCAAACGCCCTTAAACAGCTTGGCCTGGAAACGCATGTGGTGGAGTTTGCCCCCAACTTAATGGCGGTACAGCTCGATAACGTGGGTGCCGCGATGTTACGTGAGAAAATAAGTGATATCGGTGTTCAGGTGCATACCAGCAAATCCACCACGGCGATTACTGAGGTTGAGAGTGGCCTGCAACTCAATTTCTCCGATGGCGAAACGCTGAGCACCGACTTAATCGTCTTTTCCGCCGGTATTCGCCCGCAAGATGAATTGGCGAAAAGCGGAAATTTGGCCGTTGGCGAGCGTGGCGGGATAGTTATCAATGACCACTGCCAGACCAGCGACAGCACGATTTACGCCATCGGTGAGTGTGCGTTGTGGGAAGGGAAAATCTTTGGCCTCGTCGCACCCGGTTACCAGATGGCACGCGTCACGGCGGCGACCCTTGCAGGACAAGAGTCCGGGTTTCACGGTGCGGATATGAGTACCAAACTGAAGCTGCTGGGTATTGAAGTGGCCTCATTTGGTGATGCTCATGGTCGCACGCCAGGCAGCCAGAGTTACCAGTGGACCAACGGTCCGCAGCAAATCTACAAAAAGATCGTGGTTTCTGGCGACAACAAAACTCTGCTGGGAGGTGTGTTGGTGGGCGACAGTAGTGAATATGCGCAACTGTTGCAAATGATGCTCAACGCCATGCCTTTGCCCGCCCAACCCGAAAGCCTGATTTTACCTGCATCGGCGGGTAGTACGCCGAAGGGTTTAGGTGTGGCGGCGTTGCCCGACACGGCGCAGATTTGCTCGTGTCACAACGTCAGCAAGGCGGATATTTGTTCCGCAGTGAACATGGGAGCAGATGACATGGGGGCGATTAAATCCTGCACCAAAGCGGCGACGGGCTGCGGAGGTTGTTCGGCGCTGGTGAAACAGGTGCTGGAGTACCAGTTACACCTGCAGGGTGTGGAGGTGAAAAAGGACATCTGCGAGCACTTCCCATACTCACGACAAGAGATTTATCACCTGGTACGCGTCAACCACATCCGCAGTTTTGAGCAGCTGATTAGCCGCTACGGTCACGGTCATGGCTGCGAAATCTGCAAACCGCTGGCGACCTCTGTACTGGCATCATGCTGGAATGAATACCTGCTAAAACCTGCACATTTGCCGCTACAAGACACCAATGACCGTTATTTTGCCAACATCCAGAAAGACGGCACTTACTCCATTGTTCCGCGCGTTCCTGCGGGGGAAATTACACCGGACGGGCTGATTGCTATCGGCCAGGTGGCAAAGCGTTATCAGTTATACAGCAAAATTACCGGCGGTCAGCGCATAGACTTATTTGGCGCACGCCTGGAAGAGCTGCCAGCGATTTGGGCAGAATTGGTCGCGGCGGGATTTGAAACCGGTCATGCCTACGGAAAATCGTTACGCACGGTGAAATCGTGCGTGGGTTCGACGTGGTGTCGATACGGCGTACAGGACTCGACAGGCCTCGCGATTGAGCTGGAAAACCGTTACAAGGGGCTGCGCTCCCCGCACAAAATCAAAATGGCGGTTTCTGGCTGTACTCGTGAATGCGCCGAAGCACAAAGTAAGGACATCGGGGTGATTGCCACCGACAAAGGCTGGAATCTATATGTCTGCGGTAACGGTGGCATGAAACCGCGGCATGCGGATTTGTTTGCCAGCGATTTGGATCGTGAAACTCTGATTCGCACCATCGACTGCTTGCTGATGTTTTACATCCGCACCGCCGACCGTTTACAGCGCACCAGCACCTGGATGGATAACCTTGAAGGTGGCATTGACTATCTGCGAGAGGTCATTTTGCACAACAGCTTAGGCCTTACCGACGAGCTGGAAAAAGAGATGAGTAACGTGGTGGAAACGTACCAGTGCGAGTGGCAAACCACGCTCAACAGCCCGGACAGACTGGCGCTGTTTCGCTCATACGTTAACAGCGATAAACCTGACGAAGCGGTACAGCGTCAGAATCTGCGCCAGCAACGACAGCCCGTCAATGAGGTGACACATCCGCAAGCACTGCTTCCGGTAAAACCGTGGCAGGCGGTATGTGATATTAACGCGATCCCTGCGCAGGCTGGAATTGGCGCACGCCTGGGCGAGCATCAAATCGCGCTGTTCCGCATAGGTGAGACTATTTACGCCCTCGATAATCTCGAGCCGGGTAGCGATGCCAACGTCCTATCACGCGGGATCGTGGGTGACGCCAGCGGCGAGCCGATTGTGATTTCCCCACTGTATAAACACCGAATTCGCTTGCGTGATGGATGCACGGCAGACGGTGAACGGGCCGTGCGTGCGTGGCCGGTAAAAGTCGAACAGGGCACTGTGTGGGTGGGGAATCAGGCGCTGATTATGCGTGCGGTGGCATCATGAAACGCGCGGTGCGTTCCACGTGCCCTTATTGCGGGGTTGGGTGTGGCGTTGAAGCTGAGCAAACAGCAGCCGGAACCTTCGTCATAAGCGGCGACAAACAGCATCCCGCAAATTTTGGGCGATTGTGCGTGAAGGGCGCGGCGCTTGGCGAAACGCTGGGGCAGGAAGGGCGTTTGCTGTATCCCGAAGTTAACGGCGAACGCGTGGAATGGAGTGCTGCACTGGATGAAACGGCGCGACGACTCAATGCCATTATTGAAGAGTTCGGCCCGAAAGCGGTGGCGTTTTATGCTTCCGGTCAACTGCTGACCGAAGACTATTACGTTGCGAATAAACTGATGAAGGGATTCATCGGCGCGGCCAATATCGACACCAATTCACGGTTGTGTATGTCTTCGGCCGTGGTGGGCTACAAACGTGCATTTGGCGCAGATTACGTTCCGTGTAGTTATGAAGACCTGGAACAAACCGACCTGGTGATATTGACCGGTTCTAATGCGGCCTGGGCGCATCCGGTACTTTATCAACGCCTGGTGCAAGCCAGGCAACAGCGTCCGACGATGAAAATTGTCGTCATCGATCCGCGCCGAACCGCGACCTGCGACATCGCAGATTTGCACCTGGTGCTGCGACCTGGCAGCGATGCCGCACTGTTTGTCGGCCTGCTGAATGACCTGCATCAACAGCAACGCCTTGTTGCCGGACAGTTTGATGGGCAAAGCGCGGCGTTGGGTCTTGCTGAAAGCTGGGATCTGGCAAAAACCGCCGACTTTTGTCAGCTCAATCAGGAGGATGTGCAGACGTTGTGGCAATGGTTCAGTCAGTGCGATCGCGCCATGACGCTCTACACCATGGGAATTAATCAATCCTCGAGCGGTAGCGACAAATGCAACGCGATAATCAACGTCCATCTGGCGAGTGGCAAACTTGGGCGGCCAGGCTGCGGCCCGTTTTCGCTGACCGGACAGCCAAATGCAATGGGTGGGCGCGAAGTGGGTGGATTGGCTAATCAACTGGCCTGTCATATGAATTTTGATGCTGCAGATATTGCCAGGCTAGGGCGTTTCTGGGGGAGTGAACGCATTGCCCAAACGCCGGGGCTGATGGCGGTGGAACTGTTTGCTGCCATCGGGCGCGGCGAAGTTAAAGCAGTATGGATAATGGGCACGAATCCAGTGGTTTCGCTGCCCGATGCGTCGCGTGTAGAACGGGCGCTGGCGAACTGCCCGCTGGTGATCGTTTCTGACGTGGTGCGTGAAACGGACACGTCGCGTTACGCTTCGGTCAGATTCCCGGCGCTGGCATGGGGTGAGAAGAACGGTACTGTCACCAACTCTGAACGCCGGATTTCACGCCAGCGTGCGTTTATGCCCGCCGCGGGCGAGGCACGGGCAGACTGGTGGATACTGGCGCAAATCGCGCAACGTCTGGGTTATCGGGATGCCTTTAACTGGCGACATCCACACGACATTTTCAGCGAGCATGCGGCGCTTTCCGGTTTTGAAAATAATGGATCTCGCGCTTTTGATATCAGCGGGCTGGCCAACCTGAGCCGTGAACAGTATGACGCGCTGGAGCCGGTACGTTGGCCGGTCTCCACACAGGGTCATCAGCCCTTTAAAAGCTGGCGCCCAGATGGCAAATTCCAGATGGTGCCCATCGAACCGGAATTACCGCAGGCTGTTGCTGATGTTCACTATCCGCTGATCCTCAATAGCGGACGGATCCGCGACCAGTGGCATACCATGACGCGTACGGGTCTCGTTCCGCGTTTAATGCAGCATATCAATATGCCGCTATTGGATATTCATCCACTCGATGCAAAACGTTACGGTGTCACCAACGATGGATTGGTGAGAGTTGTTTCGCGGCTGGGGGGAATGGTGGCGCGTGTGCAGGAGAGTGAAAGCCTGGTGCCAGGCAATGTGTTTATCCCCATGCACTGGAGTCAACAGTTTGCCCGCAAAGGGCAGATTAATAGTCTGGTAGCGAGCGTGTGCTGTCCTCATTCCGGGCAGCCGGAAAGCAAGCAAACGGCGGTGCGTATTCAACACTGGCAGCCGTCATGGCGGGGAGAAATATTTGCCCGCAATCAGATAGCGCTTACCGACGATATTCAGTGGTGGCGGCAGGCTTCTGCTGGCATACACCATTTTCTGTGCGCCGCAGACACGCCGCCTGAGTCGTGGATTGAAACGCTGAGTGCTGCGAGAGGCTGGCAGTTGCAATATGCCCAAGGGAATAGCGAGTTTTATAACGTGCTCGCCTGGCACGCAGGTGAGCTGCAACTGGCGTTTTACAGCGCGAAAACGTGGCCAGATATTCACGCTGCTTCGGTGGTTGCGGGATTTGAAACAGCGCCGCAAACGCCACAGGGGCGCCATCTTTTGCTGGGGGGAAAAGCGGCGGGAACCCTCATTGATGCCGGTCGCACCGTGTGCACCTGTTTTAGCGTAGGGGAGAAATCTATTACGCACGCCATCGCGTCGGGCTGCCATTCGGTAACCATGCTCGGCGAGAAACTGCGCTGTGGAACCCAATGTGGTTCGTGTGTCCCTGAACTGAAAACGCTGCTCGCTAAGACCCTCGACACATGACGAAAGTATTTCAGGAGTAATCTGTGTTTACCCCTTTTGGCGTGATTTGCAGGGTTAAGATGTTATAATTTCCAGATGTTTAGAAAAGCGGTTCCGTTGTTTACCCTTTCATATGCACTCCTCAGCGCGGGAGGGGCTGCCAGTACCCGGCAGACCTTTATCGAGCAAGCCGAAAACCCTTTTGACCAAACCACTGAACAGTTGCCCGACATGGGCCTTGCGCCTGAAAGCGATGCCGCGGCGCGTGAAATCGCCGCGATGGCAAAGAAATTCGGTGAAGCCAGTATGTTGGATGACGGGCTGGATTCGGGTGAACAAGCGCGGATGTTCGCTTTTGCCAGGCTGCGGGATGTATTAACGGACAAAGTGACCAACGAAGCCGAATCGTTATTGTCGCCCTGGGGTAAAGCCAGCATCAATTTGCGAGTCGATGAACACGGTAACTGGAGCGGCAGCAGCGCCTCGCTTTTCAGTCCCTGGGAAGATAACAATCGTTACCTGACCTGGAGCCAGATAGGTTTTGCCCAGCAGGATGATGGCATGATGGGTAACCTTGGCGCCGGGCAGCGTTGGGTTGCCGGGCAATGGTTGTTGGGCTACAACGCTTTTTATGACAATCAGCTCTCCACCCATTTGCAACGCGCAGGGTTAGGCGCTGAAGCATGGGGAGAATATTTACGTCTTTCGGCAAATTTCTATCAGCCGCTCAACAGTTGGCAAGAAGGCGATAGCGAAACGCTGGAGCAGCGCCTTGCACGGGGTTATGACGTGACCGCGCAAGCCTGGCTACCTTTTTATCGACACATCAATACCAGCCTGAGCTTCGAGAAGTATTTTGGTGACAGTGTTGATCTGTTTGATAGCGGCACCGGTTATCGCAACCCTGTGGCGGTGACGATGGGATTGAACTACACGCCGATCCCTCTCGTCACGCTCACAGCCCAGCATAAGCAGGGTGAGAGCGGCGTGTCGCAGGATAATCTTGGGCTGAAAGTAAACTATCGTTTTGGTGTGCCGGTGAGCAAACAGCTTTCTGCTGCCGAAGTGGCGACCACCAGTTCGCTGCGCGGCAGTCGGTATGACAGCGTGGAGCGGGATTCGCTGCCGGTGCTGGAATATCGCCAACGTAAAACATTGTCGGTCTTTTTGGCCACGCCACCCTGGGAATTACAGCCTGGTGAAACGGTGGCACTCAAGTTGCAAATCCGTGCCAGCCACGGGATCCGAAGCATCATCTGGCAGGGCGACACGCAAGATCTGAGTTTGACGCCACCTGCCAATAATCGTGATACCAACGGCTGGAGCATGATTATGCCTGCATGGAACGAGCAGGGGCCACACGAGTACCGTCTGTCTGTGGTTATCGAGGATGATAAAGGCCAAAAAGTCACGTCTAACTGGATTACGTTGAAAATGGCGGAACCGCTGCGGGTGGATCCGCTCAACGATCCACGTTACGAGTTATTACCCGAATAGCTCGCGGCATCCACCGTTCATCGATGACACAAGTAATCAGAAAATACGATCCTGATGCACCCAAACTGCCGCTTCTACGCGGGATTTGAGCTTCATCTTTTTGAGCAGATGCTTAACGTGAACTTTCACTGTGCTTTCCGTGATGTCGAGACGACGAGCGATCATTTTGTTCGGTAAACCCTGAGCGATCAGCTTGAGAATGTCGCGCTCACGCGGCGTCAGAAGGTTCACATCGCGGTCAGATGTGGCGCGGTTGGCGCGTAAACTTGCGGCCAGCACTGGCGTTAGCGCTTCGCTAAGCACCATCTCCCCCGCAGCGGCTTGTTGCAACGCTTTGAGTAAATCTTCCGGCTCCATGTCTTTCAACAAATAACCATCAGCCCCTCTCTTCAGCGCGGTGACCACATCTTCTTCATGGTTTGAGACGCTAAAGACCACGATGCGGCCAGAAAGCGGTTTTTCGCGCAGGCAATCCAGCGTTTCCAGACCGTTCATGCCAGGCATATTCAAATCCAGCAAGATCAGATCAGGGTCGAGTTCCTCCGCCAGCAGTACGCCTTGCGCGCCATTGCCCGCTTCGCCCACGACGGCCAGTTCCGGCGCCATACTGATCAATTGTTTAACGCCAGTACGCAGCATCGGATGATCGTCGATTAGCAAAATGGTCGAGGCTTCCGGGTTACTCATGATGGGCTCCTGTGGCTATTTCGGGGATAAAACTCACGACGACTTGAGTACCGCCACCTGGGCGGGCAAGCACCTGGCAGTCACCTTTTAGGCTCTGTGCGCGGTCTCGCATAATAATCAGTCCGTAGTGATTGCGGCGTTCACCGTTGTCGGGGATACCACAACCGTTATCCCATATGGTTAAGGTCATTTGATTCTCGCGGTGTATCACGCTTACCCCACATGCTGTGGCGCTGGCGTGTTTCAGGCAGTTATTCAATGCTTCACGGGCAATTTGTACCAGATGAATCGCCTGATGTGAGGGCACCAGACGCGGCGGCACTTGATAATCGAGGACCACCGGGAAGCCGAGTTTTTCACTAAATTCGCGACAACTCTCTTCGAGCGCCGGACGCAATCCAGGTTCGGTCAATTGCAAACGGAAGGTGGTCAATAATTCGCGCAACTGGCGCCATGAAGTATTCAGTTCGCTACGCATCTGACCGAGTAATGTCTGCATTTCAGGAGGCAGTGTAGCCCCCTGCATTTGCAAACAGCTGACCTGCATCTTCAGGCAGGAGAGCGATTGGGCGATGGAGTCGTGTAATTCGCGCGCAATAGCGGATCGCTCCTCCATGACTACCAGTTGCTGTTGGCGTTCATACTGGCGCTCCAGCGCGAGGGTGGCCGTCAATTGCTCCATCAGCGTCAACACTAATTGCTGTTGGTCATGCGTCAGGCTGCTGCCAAGCGGTAACTGCGCCAGCACCAGACCGTATTGAATATGGTTATCGGTTAATCGCCATTTTTGCGGTGTCGTTTCGCAAGGCTCTGGGCTGGGTTCACGCGGGCAAAGATGACAACCGCTGGCTTCACAGCTGCTGTCGGGCTGGTAGGTATACTCTTCGTAATTCTCTTCGTCTTCATACTCGTAGACCCGCAGTTCGAGATTACGCAGCGGCGTCAAATGCTGTAGATCGCTCAAGACCGGGGACAGGCGCTGACACAGCGGTGCCTGAGAGTGCAAACGGCGATTAGCCTGATACAGAAATGACAGCATCTGATTTTTTTGTTCAAGCCCAGCGGTTTTCTCGCGTACGCGCTGCTCAAGGCTTGCGTAACTTTCCGCGAGTTCTTCCGACATACTGTTTAACGCCACACCCAGCGTCGCCATCTCATTTCGACCCCGCACATTGACGCGATGGGTGAAGTCACGCTGCCCAATGGCTTGCGCCATGGTCAGTAACTTTCGCCACGGACGCAGCAGGCGTTTGCGCAACCAGATGACCGTGAAAATGATCAGCAAACCCATTAACGCGGCCATACCCAGTTGCAACTGGATAATCCGCTGCAGGCGCAGTTCGGTTGTGTGATCAAACGTCGTGACCAGTTGATCAATGCGCCCGACGAAACCCGCTACGTGGGGTTTAACCTGTTCGGCATTTGTGGCACGACGCAGAGCAGGCTCTAACGCCTCGCGCCAGTAATGTTGCAGCGCGGCTAATTTATCTTGTTGCCCGTCTTGTTCTGCCGCTTCTTTTAAGTCATCGCTCCAGGTGGTTTTTTCCATCTCATCAAGCAGAGCATTGTCTTTCTCGGTGAGCGGAATGGCGGCCAACAGACGATAGCTTTGCATGCGCATCGACCCGGCTTTATTGATTGCGTGCGCGTTGCCCTGAATACCTTGTGCCAGCCAACCCGCAAGACTCATTCCCGCGACACCCAGCAGCGCCAACAGCAGCACAATCAATGCCAGTTGGTTAAACAAGGTGAGTGGAGACAGCAGGCGTTTTAGCATCGTAAGGTGAGCTCCGGGGCGGATAGAGAATGCGCGTATTCTCAGACATCCCCTGGAGTATACCCATACCCATTAAGGATTACCCACAAATAGCCATAGGTAGCATCTCGTGGTGTAAGGGGATTAACACTGCGGTTCAGCCATGTGAAAAACCACACTATTTTCATGATTTATCATTACCCACAAAGAATGATGGTCAATTTTTAGGCGTGATTCAGATGGTTTATCCCTTGATTCACATCAATTTTTATTCCCAATTAGCACCTAATGTGGCGGCAATTACTCTCACAATTTTTGAGGTGTTTATGTCTCAGTCTCCCGAACAAAGCTCAAAAACGGGTTCGCTCATTACTGAATGGCGGCCTGAGGAACCTGCGTTTTGGCAAAGTAAGGGTCATGGCATTGCCAGCCGCAACTTATGGATTTCCGTACCTTGTTTATTGTTAGCGTTCTGCGTGTGGATGCTGTTTAGTGCGGTAGCGGTCAACCTGAATAAAGTGGGTTTCAACTTCTCCACCGATCAGCTGTTTATGCTGACTGCACTGCCGTCTGTTTCTGGCGCCTTATTGCGCGTGCCTTACTCTTTCATGGTGCCGGTCTTTGGCGGTCGCCGCTGGACGGCGTTCAGCACCGGGATTTTGATTATCCCTTGTGTCTGGTTAGGTTTTGCGGTGCAAAACCCAGCAACGCCATTTGGCGTGTTCATCATCATTGCGCTGCTGTGTGGTTTTGCGGGGGCAAACTTTGCTTCCAGCATGGCGAACATCAGCTTCTTCTTCCCGAAAGCAAAACAGGGTGGCGCGCTGGGTATTAACGGTGGCCTGGGTAATCTCGGCGTGAGTGTCATGCAGTTAGTGGCTCCGTTGGTGATTTCGCTTTCCATGTTCGCTGTATTTGGCGGAACCGGTGTTGAACAAGCGGATGGCACGATGCTGTTCCTGGAAAACGCCGCATGGGTGTGGGTGCCCTTGCTGGCGATTTTCACCCTTGCAGCCTGGTTTGGTATGAATGACCTGGCGACCTCGAAAGCCTCTCTGAAAGCGCAATTACCGGTACTTAAGCGTGCTCATCTTTGGATTATGGGCGTGCTGTATCTGGCGACGTTTGGTTCGTTTATCGGTTTTTCTGCCGGTTTTGCGATGCTGGCAAAAACCCAGTTCCCGGACATTAACATTCTGCACTTCGCCTTCTTCGGCCCGCTGTTTGGTGCCCTGGCGCGTTCAGCGGGTGGCGCAATCTCCGACCGCTTTGGCGGGACTAAAGTGTCGCTGATTAACTTCGTGTTTATGGCGGTATTCAGTGCGCTGTTATTCACCACGCTGCCGCACAATGGTGTGGGCGGTAACTTCATCGCCTTCTTCGGTGTGTTCCTGATGCTGTTCCTGACGGCGGGTTTGGGGAGCGGTTCCACCTTCCAGATGATCTCAGTTATCTTCCGTAAATTGACGATGGACCGCGTGAAAGCGCAGGGCGGAACTGAAGAAAGGGCGCTGCGCGAAGCCGCGACCGATACTGCCGCAGCGCTAGGGTTTATCTCTGCGATTGGTGCAGTAGGCGGGTTCTTTATCCCTAAAGCTTTTGGTACATCGCTTGCTTTGACCGGTTCTCCGGCGGGCGCGATGAAAGTCTTCCTCGTGTTTTACATCGTCTGTGTGGTGATTACCTGGGTCGTGTATGGCCGTAAATCATCCAAATAATCGCCGTCATTCTTCGAGCTGCAGGGGTGTTGGCTGCACTTACTCACCCCAGTCACTTACTTTAGTAAGCTCCTGGGGATTCGTAAGTTTGCCGCCTACCTGCAACTCGAATTATTTAGGCGATAGTTGAGTTGTTTTTGTGTTATCCCTTGCGCGCGACTTCGGTCGCGCTTTTTTTTGCCTGAAAAACCTCCGCGACCTGCTTTATTCTGAGAGAAACCTCACATTTAGAATATCTACTCCCCCAGGGACCATTGTCACACTCGTTGGCTGAGAGTACCGTGACTGAAAAATCTGGTTTAAACCAAATGGGTTCAAACATGAAGAACACCTCAACAGTAGAAGCCGCAAAAGAGATGCTTAACGACTGGCTCAACAAAGGCGTTGTCCAGCCGGGCGGTAAATTACCTTCTGAGCGTGAATTGGAAGAATTACTGGGCATCAAGCGCATGACGCTGCGACAGGCGTTGTTGTTTCTTGAAGGGGAAGAGAAGATCTTTCGCAAGGATCGTCGCGGCTGGTTCGTTGCCTTGCCGTGCTTCAAATACAGCCCTAATACCTCCACCAGTTTTAAGCAGGCTGCACTGGAACAGGGGCGTTTGCCATCCTGGGGATTTCTGGAAAAAGAGCGAGTTTATAGTGCTGAGCCGGAAATTTTGTCGCAGTTGAATGTGAACGACGGCGATGAAATGTACAAAATCAGCGGGTGGGGTGCCCTTGATAACCATAAAGTTTTCTATCACGAAACGTTTATCAACGCGCAGCTCGCCCAAGGGTTTATCGACAAACTAGGCGACCGTTCTTTTGTCGACGTTTGGCAAGAAGACTTCGGCAAAACCTCGCGCACACAGCATTTAGCGTTTAAACCGACACGGCTTTCGGTGGGCGCATGCAAAGGGATGGGCGGCACACCAGGCACCCCGTCTATACGTGTTGAAAAATACCGAGCTGACGAAGCCGGGCACGTTATTCAGGTTGATATCGAATATTGGCGTTTTGAATCTGTAGAATTTTTTATCGATTTATAGGAGTTACCATGGATAGCATCCAGGCTACAAAAATTGTTGAGCGTGTCGCGGGTCTGCCGCTTTATCTGCATGCATATGCGTTCCATTTAAATATGCGTATGGAAAAGATCCTACCGGAAGATTTGCTGGATATCGCCAGCCAGCAGCAACTGAAAGGCGTAAAAATTCATGTTGTGGATGGTGAAAGCCAGTCGTTAAGGCATGCCAGCGATGAACGGCTAGACCGCTTTGCGGCGAAAGCACGCCAGTTAGGATTGGATGTTCATATCGAAACCAGTGCATCGAATGCTGCGACCATTGATGAAGCGGTGAATATTGCGCTGAAATCGGGTGCAACTTCTGTGAGATTTTACCCACGTTATGAAGGCACGCTCTCTGAGGTAATGGATATCATTGCCAAAGATATTCAGTACATTAAAAAGCAATACCAACACTGCGGCCTGACATTTACCCTTGAGCAACATGAAGATCTGCAAAGCCATGAACTGGTGCAGTTGGTCCAACAAGCCGACTTCCCGCAGCTTTCACTGCTGTTCGATTTTGCCAATATGATTAATGCTAATGAAGAGCCACTCGAAGCATTAGCGGTGATGGGAAAAGAAATCACCCAGGTGCATATCAAAGATGCGTTGATTAATCACGAAGGTGAAGGGCGTGGGCATACAGCGTGTATTTCTGGACAAGGTGAATTACCTTTTAAAGAATTACTCCTGCAATTAGTTTGTTTGGGTGAGGATAAACCACAAGTCACTGCATTCGGTCTTGAGGAAGAAGTCGATTATTATGCTCCGGCATTTCGTTTTACCAATGAAGACAGTAATCCGTGGATACCATTACGTGAAATGAGTGAAACGCCGTTGCCAACGTCCGGGCTTGATGAGCGACTGAATAAAGAGATTGATGATGCAATGAATCAAATACGTCATGTACGTAATATTCTTGACGATCTCAATAAAGATGCCTTGGCTATTTTACAAAAATAAATTATCCGAAACGTTTAAATTCAGATCTCTCACTGCTCGTGAGATCACTGAGCTTTTAAAAAAATAATTAATTCCGCTAATCCAGGTGTGGGTGTTTTATGCTAACTAAAAAAAGATGGACCATATTTAGCTTGTTGGTTCTGTGTGGTGGGACAATATATAAATTGCCTTCATTGAAAGATGCATTTTATGTCCCTATGCAGGAGTACTTCCATCTGACCAATGGGGAAATCGGCAATGCGATGTCGGTCAACTCGATTGTCACGACCATTGGTTTCTTCTTATCCATCTACTTCTCCGACCGTTTGCCACGTCGGTTTACCATGTCTTTCTCGCTGATTGCCACAGGCTTGCTCGGCATTTATCTGTCAACGATGCCAGGCTACTGGGGGATCCTCTTTGTTTGGGCATTGTTTGGCGTGACCTGTGACATGCTGAACTGGCCGGTGTTGTTGAAGTCGGTGAGTTTGCTCGGCGATAATACGCAACAAGGGCGACTGTTTGGTTTCTTTGAAACAGGACGAGGCATTGTTGATACCATTATTGCGTTTAGCGCCCTGGCGGTATTCACCTGGTTTGGCAGCGACTATTTCGGCTTTAAAGCGGCTATTCTCTTCTACTCATTTATTGCGATTGTCGTGGGTGTTGTCATTCTCTTTGTATTGAAAGAAAGCCCAGAAGAGCAAGTGGCTAAAAAAGAGAAAGACATCACAAAAGAGAGTCGTCCTGGATTGGGTGGGGTATTAAAAAATAAAACCGTTTGGCTCATTGCCTTCAGTGTATTCTGTGTTTACGCAGTCTATTGTGGTTTAACCTTCTTTATTCCATTCTTAAGGAATGTTTACGCACTGCCGATTGCACTGGTAGGGGCGTACGGGATTATTAACCAATATTGTCTGAAGATGGTCGGCGGCCCAATTGGTGGGTTAATTGCGGATAAGGTTTTAAAATCCCCAAGCAAATATCTGTTCTATACCTTTATTATTAGTGCCGTTGCATTGGTTGGCCTAATTCTATTACCCCATGAACATATGCCAGTTTATTTGGGTATGGCCTGTACATTACTGTTTGGCGCGGTGATCTTTACCCAACGTGCGGTGTTCTTTGCGCCTATCGGTGAGGCGGGTATCAGTGAAAAAAATACCGGTGCAGCGATGGCGCTGGGTAGCTTTATTGGCTATGCCCCTGCAATGTTCTGCTACAGCCTGTATGGGTACATTTTAGATTCACAACCGGGTCTTATTGGTTATCAAATTGTGTTTGGTTTGATGGCCGTGTTTGCCTGCGCAGGTATTATCATTTCCGGTCTGCTGATTAAAAACATTCGTGCGGCACGTCTGTCTGAATCATTAGCGTCTGCCTGATTAAGACACAAAACGGTATGGGGTTTTCCAGTCTTGTGGAAAGCCCCATTTTCATTTCGTCGCTACCACTTTTCCCGACTTACCCCTTAATACCCAGCCTCGTGAATTTCTACTCCTTACCTGTTGTGGTGATTAACATAAATTTCATCATTTCAATATCTTACGAGTGATTTTGTTATTGCCACTTAGGTGGTAGATCAACTTTTACCCTATATAGCAGCGTCCCTCCCAGTTGATCGGCATCAATTATCCCTTCAATTCCGCGGGTTACCGTGCCGTCATTGTCAGCAATGTCGTATTCATAAGATAGAGCCTCCAGGCTCCACATCAGGAGAACCCCGATGAGCAAATTTCTTGACCGGTTTCGTTACTTCAAACAGAAGGGTGAAACTTTTGCCGATGGACATGGCCAACTGCTCGATACCAATCGTGATTGGGAAGAAGGTTATCGTCAGCGTTGGCAGCACGACAAAGTGGTTCGCTCCACTCATGGTGTAAACTGCACGGGCTCCTGTAGCTGGAAAATCTACGTCAAAAGCGGCCTGGTAACCTGGGAAACTCAACAAACCGATTACCCGCGCACTCGCCCCGATATGCCAAACCACGAGCCACGCGGCTGCCCACGTGGTGCGAGCTACTCCTGGTATCTCTATAGTGCTAACCGCCTGAAATATCCATTGATGCGCAAGCGTCTGATCAAACTGTGGCGCGAAGCGAAAACCCAACATAGCGACCCGGTGAATGCCTGGGCCTCAATCATCAACGATCCCGAAAAAGCAAAAAGCTATAAACAAGCTCGTGGTCGCGGTGGTTTTGTGCGCTCAAGCTGGCAGGAAGTGAATGAACTGATTGCGGCAGCCAACGTCTTTACCGCAAAAACCTTCGGCCCGGACCGCATCGCCGGTTTCTCGCCGATCCCGGCAATGTCGATGGTGTCTTATGCCTCTGGCGCACGCTATCTGTCCCTGATTGGCGGCACCTGCCTGAGCTTCTACGACTGGTATTGCGACTTACCGCCAGCGTCACCCATGACCTGGGGTGAGCAAACTGACGTTCCGGAATCCGCCGACTGGTATAACTCCAGCTACATCATCGCCTGGGGTTCTAACGTCCCGCAGACGCGTACTCCTGATGCTCACTTCTTCACTGAAGTGCGCTACAAAGGGACGAAAACCGTTGCGGTAACGCCGGACTACGCTGAAATCGCCAAATTGTGCGACCAGTGGTTAGCGCCAAAACAAGGCACTGATGCGGCAATGGCGCTGGCAATGGGCCACGTTATGCTGCGTGAGTTCCACCTCGACAACCCAAGCCAGTACTTCACTGATTACGTGCGCCGTTACACCGACATGCCAATGCTGGTGATGCTCGAAGAACGTGAGGGTTTCTACGCTGCTGGCCGTATGCTGCGTGCCTCTGACCTGGTTGATGGTCTGGGCCAGGAAAACAATCCGCAGTGGAAAACGGTGGCATTGGACAACCGAAGCGACGAACTGCTGGCACCAAACGGTTCTATCGGTTATCGCTGGGGCGAAAAAGGCAAGTGGAACCTGGAACAGCGTGATGGCACCAGCGGCGAAGAAGCTGAACTGCGCCTGAGCCTGCTGGGCAGCCACGACGAAGTTGCAGACGTCGGTTTCCCATACTTTGGCGGCGAAAGCACCGAGCACTTCAGCAACGTTAAACTTGATAACGTGCTGATGCATAAACTGCCGGTGAAACGTATTCAACTGGCTGATGGTTCTACTGCGTTGGTGACCACTGTTTATGACCTGACGCTGGCAAACTACGGTCTTGATCGCGGTCTGGATGATGAAAACTGCGCGTCCAGCTATGACGATGTGAAAGCGTATACCCCAGCGTGGGCTGAGCAAATCACCGGTGTTTCTCGCCAGAACATCATCCGCATTGCGCGCGAGTTTGCTGATAACGCCGACAAAACTCATGGCCGTTCGATGATCATCGTCGGTGCCGGTATGAACCACTGGTTCCACATGGACATGAACTACCGTGGCCTGATCAACATGTTGATCTTCTGCGGTTGCGTAGGGCAGAGCGGCGGCGGTTGGGCGCACTACGTGGGCCAGGAAAAACTGCGTCCGCAAACCGGCTGGACTCCACTGGCGTTCGCGCTGGACTGGCAGCGTCCGCCACGCCATATGAACAGCACCTCGTTCTTCTACAACCACTCAAGCCAATGGCGCTATGAGTCGCTGACCGCAGAAGAATTGCTTTCCCCGCTGGCGGACAAATCTCGCTACAGCGGCCATTTGATTGACTTCAACGTGCGCGCGGAGCGTATGGGCTGGCTGCCATCGGCTCCTCAGCTCAACACTAACCCGTTGACCATTGCAGCGCAGGCGAAAGCTGCGGGCATGACTCCGGCAGAGTTCACCGTGCAGCAGCTGAAAAGCGGCGATATTCGCTTTGCGGCAGAGCAGCCTGATGCGGGCAATAACCATCCGCGTAACCTGTTTGTCTGGCGCTCCAACCTGCTGGGTTCATCCGGTAAGGGCCACGAGTATATGCTCAAGTATTTGCTCGGAACCGAGAACGGAATCCAGGGTAAAGATCTGGGCAAAGAAGGCGGCGTGATGCCGGAAGAAGTCGAGTGGGTCGATAACGGCCTGGATGGCAAACTGGATCTGGTGGTGACACTGGACTTCCGTCTGTCGAGTACCTGCCTGTATTCCGATATCGTGCTGCCAACGGCGACCTGGTATGAGAAAGACGATATGAATACTTCGGATATGCATCCGTTTATTCACCCGCTTTCTGCCGCCGTAGATCCTGCCTGGGAATCGAAAAGCGACTGGGAAATTTATAAAGGCATCGCGAAGAAATTCTCCGAAGTGTGTGTCGGTCACTTAGGTAAAGAAACCGATGTGGTGACATTGCCAATCCAGCACGACTCTGCTGCCGAACTGGCACAGCCGTTTGGCGTGATGGACTGGAAAAAAGGCGAATGTGACCTGATCCCAGGTAAAACAGCGCCGCACCTCATCACTGTTGAGCGTGATTATCCGGCGACTTACGAGCGTTTCACCTCTATCGGCCCACTGATGGAAACCCTCGGTAACGGTGGTAAAGGCATTGCGTGGAATACGCAGAGCGAAATGGATCTGCTGCGTAAGCTCAACTACACCAAAACCGAAGGCCCGGCTAAAGGTCAGCCGATGATCAACTCTGCAATTGATGCCGCAGAAATGATCCTGACTCTGGCACCTGAAACTAACGGCCAGGTGGCCGTCAAAGCCTGGGCTGCGCTGAGCGAATTTACCGGTCGTGACCACACGCACCTCGCGCTCAACAAAGAAGACGAGAAGATTCGCTTCCGCGATATTCAGGCTCAGCCGCGCAAAATTATCTCCAGCCCGACCTGGTCTGGCCTTGAAGATGAACATGTTTCCTACAGCGCCGGTTATACCAACGTTCACGAGCTGATTCCGTGGCGTACGCTGTCTGGCCGCCAGCAGCTTTACCAGGATCACCAGTGGATGCGTGATTTTGGCGAAAGCCTGTTGGTATACCGTCCGCCGATTGATACCCGTTCGGTAAAAGGCGTGATGGGTAAAAAATCTAATGGTAACCCAGAGAAAGCGTTGAACTTCCTGACGCCGCACCAGAAATGGGGCATTCACTCTACCTACAGCGACAACTTGCTGATGCTGACGCTTTCACGCGGCGGCCCGATTGTGTGGATGAGTGAAATCGACGCCAAAGATCTGGGCATCGAGGATAACGACTGGATTGAAGTGTTCAACAAAAACGGTGCGCTGACGGCGCG
Organism: Buttiauxella sp. A111; assembly: GCF_014189855.1. GTDB lineage: Bacteria > Pseudomonadota > Gammaproteobacteria > Enterobacterales > Enterobacteriaceae > Buttiauxella > Buttiauxella selenatireducens. The sequence continues at coordinate 263,547 of NZ_BJFN01000004.1, read as the reverse complement.
TGCGGTGGTGAGTCAACGTGTGCCAGAAGGCATGACGATGATGTACCACGCGCAGGAACGTATCGTGAACCTGCCGGGTTCTGAAATCACCGGTCAGCGCGGCGGTATTCATAACTCGGTCACCCGAATTAGCCCGAAACCGACGCATATGATTGGCGGTTACGCACAGCTGGCATACGGCTTTAACTACTACGGCACCGTCGGTTCAAACCGTGATGAGTTCGTCGTGGTGCGTAAGATGAAAGACATTAACTGGTTAGACGGTGAAGGCAATGACCAGAAACAGGAGAGCGTAAAATGAAAATTCGTTCACAAGTCGGCATGGTGCTGAATCTTGATAAATGCATCGGCTGTCACACCTGTTCTGTGACCTGTAAAAACGTCTGGACCAGCCGCGAAGGGATGGAGTACGCGTGGTTTAACAACGTCGAAACCAAACCGGGTATCGGTTATCCGAACGACTGGGAAAACCAGGAGAAATGGAAGGGCGGTTGGATCCGTAAAATTAACGGTAAGCTGCAACCGCGCATGGGTAGCCGCGCGATGCTGCTGGGTAAAATCTTTGCTAACCCGCATCTGCCGGGGATTGACGATTACTACGAGCCGTTTGATTACGACTATCAGCATCTGCATAACGCGCCGGAAGGTAAGCACCAGCCGATTGCCCGTCCGCGCTCGCTGATTACCGGCCAGCGCATGAACAAAATCGAAGCGGGCCCAAACTGGGAAGAGATCCTCGGTGGCGAATTTGATAAACGCGCCAAAGATCAGAACTTCCAGAATATGCAGAAGGCGATGTACGGCCAGTTCGAAAACACCTTTATGGCTTATCTGCCACGGTTGTGCGAACACTGCCTGAACCCGGCGTGTGCGGCGACCTGTCCGAGCGGTGCTATCTATAAGCGTGAAGAAGACGGCATTGTGCTGATTGACCAGGACAAATGCCGCGGCTGGCGTATGTGCATCACCGGTTGCCCATACAAAAAAATCTACTTCAACTGGAAAAGCGGTAAGTCCGAGAAGTGCATTTTCTGTTATCCACGTATCGAAGCGGGTATGCCGACAGTGTGTTCGGAAACCTGTGTTGGCCGCATTCGTTACCTCGGCGTGTTGTTGTATGACGCGGATGCTATCGAACAGGCCGCAAGTACCGAAAACGAAAAAGATCTCTACGAGCGTCAATTAGGCATTTTCCTTAACCCGAACGACCCGGCGGTTATCGAGCAGGCGCTGAAAGATGGCGTGCCACAGAGTGTGATTGACGCGGCACAGCAGTCGCCAGTTTATAAAATGGCGATGGACTGGAAACTGGCGCTGCCGTTGCACCCGGAATATCGCACCTTGCCGATGGTCTGGTACGTGCCGCCGTTGTCGCCAATTCAGTCAGCGGCTGACGCGGGTGAATTGCCGCATACCGGTATTTTGCCTGACGTTGAAAGCCTGCGTATTCCGGTGGAATACCTGGCGAATTTGCTGACCGCAGGGGATACCGCGCCGGTACTGCGCGCCCTGAAACGCATGATGGCAATGCGTCATTACAAACGTGCTGAAACAGTAGAAGGCGTGAACGATACTCGCGCGCTGGAAGAAGTCGGGTTGACCGAAGCACAGGCACAAGAAATGTATCGCTATCTGGCGATTGCTAACTACGAAGATCGTTTCGTAGTGCCAAGCAGCCACCGCGAACTGGCGGCGGATGCCTTCCCGGAAAGCAAAGGCTGCGGTTTCAGCTTTGGTGATGGTTGCCACGGTTCAGACAGCAAATTCAACCTGTTCAACAGCAAACGTATTGACGCGATTGATGTGACCAGCAAAACGGAGCCAAAACCATGATTGAACTTCTGGTGATTTCCCGCTTGCTCGAGTACCCGGATGCTGCCCTGTGGCAGCATCAGCAGGAACTTCGTGATGCATTAGTCGAAGGTAGTGCGCTTAATTTGCAACAGGCGGCTCAACTTAACGGCTTTATGACGACCTTGTGTGGCCAGGATTTGTTGGATGCGCAAGCCAGCTATAGCGAGTTATTCGATCGTGGTCGTGCCACGTCATTGCTGTTGTTTGAACATGTGCACGGCGAATCTCGTGACCGTGGGCAGGCAATGGTGAATTTGATGAACCAGTACCAGCAGGCTGGTATGGAAATCGACAGTCGTGAGCTGCCAGACCATCTGCCGCTGTACCTGGAATATCTGTCGCAGCGCGACGAAGCCGAAGCACGCGGTGGTTTGCAGGATGTCGCGCCGATTCTGGCACTGCTGGCGGCGCGTCTGAAACAGCGTGAAAGCGATTATGCGGTGCTGTTCGATGTTTTGCTTGGTTTGTCGCAAAGCGATGTGGCAGTGGAAAGCGTCAGCCAACAAATTGCCAATGAAGCTCGCGATGATACACCGCAGGCACTGGATGCGGTTTGGGAAGAAGAACAGGTGAAATTTGTTGCGGACGCTGGATGCGGCGAGTCTGAAATCAGCAGCCATCAGCGTCGCTTTGCCGGGGCTGTCGCTCCGCAGTATTTGAATATCGGAGGACAGTAATCATGCATTTTCTCAATGTGTTCTTCTACGACATTTATCCGTATCTCTGCGGCACGGTATTTCTGCTGGGCAGTTGGTTGCGTTATGACTATGGTCAGTACACGTGGAAAGCCGGTTCCAGTCAGATGCTGGATCGCAAAGGGATGAACCTTGCATCTAACCTGTTCCATATCGGGATTCTGGGGATTTTCGCCGGTCACTTCCTTGGCATGTTAACGCCGCACTGGATGTATGAGTCATTCCTGCCAATCGATGTGAAGCAGAAAATGGCGATGATAGCCGGTGGTGCGTGTGGTGTGATGACGCTGGTGGGCGGCTTGCTGTTGCTTAAGCGCCGTTTGTTCAACCCGCGTATTCGTGCAACATCAAGCACGGCGGATATTCTGATCCTCAGTCTGTTGATGATTCAGTGCGCGTTGGGGCTGTTGACGATTCCATTCTCGGCGCAACATATGGATGGCAGCGAGATGATGAAGTTGGTGGGCTGGGCGCAAGCTGTTGTGACCTTCCACGGTGGCGCATCTGAACATCTGGATGGTGTCGCGTTTATCTTCCGCGTGCATTTAGTGTTGGGGATGACGCTGTTCCTGCTGTTCCCGTTCACCCGTCTTGTGCACGTATGGAGCGCGCCGGTTGAGTATTTGACGCGTAAATATCAGGTGGTTCGCGCTCGTCGTTGAGTTCTGATTGCTTGATGTGAAATACCCGGCTTCGGCTGGGTATTTTTTTGCTTTTAATTTGGCATTTTTTGCCCTCACCCCAGCCCTCTCCCCCAGGAGAGGGAGCCGTTCGGTTTTCTCCTTCCACCCCTGGAGAGGGTGCGTTTGGTTTTCTCTTTCCACCTCAGGAGAGGGAGCTGTTTGGTTTCTCCTTCTCCTGGGGGAGAAGGTTGGGATGAGGGCGTAAAAGATTCCTCCCCAACGGGAATATGAAAGATTGTGCGGTTTGGGTAAATTGGGAAGGTACTTCATAAGATGGTGGCGGGGGAAGGATGACTCGGCGCTAACGCGTCTCGCCCTTCGGGTCGTTGCCTGCGGCAACGCTTTCTCGCTACGCTCGAATCGAACCTTGATCGAAGCTTCTCATCCTTTCCCCTACGGGAATATGAAAGATTGTACGATTTGGATAAATTGGGAAGGTACTTCAGAAGATGGTGGCGGGGGAAGGATTCGAACCTTCGAAGTCGATGACGGCAGATTTACAGTCTGCTCCCTTTGGCCGCTCGGGAACCCCGCCAGGGGTGTTGGTATTACTGGCCGTGCTTAATGCTTGAAGATGGTGGCGGGGGAAGGATTCGAACCTTCGAAGTCGATGACGGCAGATTTACAGTCTGCTCCCTTTGGCCGCTCGGGAACCCCGCCAGGGGTATTATATAAATTTCTATATGGCTTTCGTGCTCGCCGCCTTCGTCAGGAAGCGGGGCGCATCATATCAAATGAAGCGCCGCTGTAAAGCACTCACTGTAAGAAAATGAATCGTTTGCCGTTTTTTTACGCGTAACGTTGTAAAGCTAAACAATTCACCATACCCGTCATACTTCAAGCGGCATGTTCGTTGGCTTCACTCACTCACCCGAATCACTTACTCAAGTAAGCTCATCGGGACTCGTTCCCTGGCCGCCTTCCTGCAGCTCGAATTATTTAGGGTATAAAACGCTACAGAATGATGGTGCGATTACCATAAACAAACACGCGTTGTGCCAGCACCTGGTATAGCGCACGGCTCAGAACATTTTTCTCAACGTCACGTCCGGCACGCATCATATCTTCGGCGCTGTACGTGTGATCGACGTTAATCACGTCCTGCATGATGATTGGACCTTCATCCAGATTGTCATTCACATAGTGCGCGGTGGCACCGATGATCTTCACGCCACGCTCGTACGCCTGATGATAAGGGCGCGCGCCGATAAATGCCGGCAGGAACGAATGGTGAATATTGATAATCTGGTTCGGGAAGCGTGAAACGAATTCTGGCGTTAACACGCGCATATATTTCGCCAGTACCACGAAATCAGGTTTATGCGCTTCAATCGCGTCAGCCATCTGTTTATCGTGATCTTCACGCGTCAGCCCTTCGTGGCTCACCAGCTCAAACGGAATATCAAAACGTTCAACCAGCGTGCGCAGCGTCTCATGGTTGCCGATAACCGCGGCAATTTCGACATCCAGGCCGCCATAGTTGGCCTTCATCAATAGATCGCCCAGGCAGTGTGCTTCTTTGGTCACCAGAATCACGATGCGACGACGGCCAGCAGGTGTCAATTCACGCACTGAACCTTCAGGTAATGCGCCATCTAAATCCGCAAGCAGGGTGTTGTCATTGAAAATACCTTCGAGCTCGGTGCGCATAAAAAAGCGCCCGGTACGATGATCAACAAATTCATTATTCTGAACGATGTTCAGTTCGTGCTTGTAACAAATATTGGTGATCTTGGCGATTAACCCTTTTGCATCAGGGCAGATGGTGCGTAGTACTTTGCGTTGTAATGCTTGCGTCACTGGGTGAGTCCTGTTGTGTGTATTTTCTTGATTTGTGCCACGGAGAGTTACCTACCACAACACTTTTTAAATTTTTTGCCAGAGCCACAAGGGCAGGGGTCATTACGTCCAAACTGTGGGCGCGTTCCGTCAACATAGTACCATTGACCGTTTTCCTTTAAGAAACGGGAACGTTCTATTATGGCACTTTCCACGCCTTGCTCTTCAAAACGCGCAACGAAACTGACGAAACCTTCGTTCTCATCACGTCCGGCCGCCGTTTCATAGACGGTCAGACCCCGCCAGTGAGTGGTCGCAAAACTTCCGGAAATATCGCTTTTCAGTGAAAGGCTGCGCGTCTGCGGGTACCAGCTTGCCACCAGATAATCTGCGTCCTGCATCACATAGGCGGAATAACGTGAGCGCATAAGCTGTGATGGGGTTGGCGCGAGCGTGTCTGCGCTTATATATGGCTGGCAACATAAGCTATACTCCAGACCGCTACCACAAGGGCAAAGTTGCGACACAGCATCTCCTTGGTTACAAAAAAAGAGTCGGCGTAAATACGCGGGGTAGTTATGTTAACTGAGCAGTGGCGACTTCGTCACGAGGTGATAAACCGGGGAAGATAGACCGAGGCGGAATGAGACAGGTAAAGATCGGCCTGGCATTAGGGTCGGGAGCAGCAAAAGGATGGGCGCATATTGGTGTTATAAATGCGTTGAAACGTGCAGGCATACAGATTGATATCGTCGCAGGTTGCTCTGTAGGGGCGCTGGTCGGTGCCGCTTATGCCAGTAATCGCTTACCGATGATGGAGCGGTGGGTACGCTCGTTCGGCTATTGGGATGTCCTGCGACTGATGGATCTTTCCTGGCGTCGTGGCGGTTTATTACGTGGCGAAAGAGTATTCAATAACGTTCGTAAAATTATCACCGAAGAAAATATTGAAGACTGCGCGCTGCGTTTTGGTTCGGTTGCCACAAATTTAAGCACCGGGCGCGAGCTGTGGTTCACGGATGGCGACCTTCATCAAGCGGTTCGAGCTTCTTGTAGCATGCCTGGCTTGCTTTCGCCTGTCGGGTACAACGGCTATTGGTTGGTCGATGGCGCGGTGGTTAATCCCGTACCGGTTTCGCTGACCCGAGCGTTAGGGGCCGATATCGTTATTGCCGTCGACCTGCAACACGATGCACATCTGATGCAGCAAGATTTACTCTCCGTCAATATGACGACGCCGTTGGCTGAAAACCAGGTGCAACCTGATACCTGGCGTGGTCGGCTGCGTGAACAGCTTGGTAAAATAACGACCCGGCGTGCGACGACCACACCGACGGCGATGGAAATCATGACCACGTCGATTCAGGTGTTGGAAAACCGTTTAAAACGCAACAGGATGGCGGGTGACCCGCCGGATATTTTGTTGCAACCTTTTTGCCCGCAGATTTCAACTCTGGATTTCCACCGTGCCGCTGAGGCGATCAGCGCCGGGAGCCTGGCCGTTGAGAAAAAGATGGACGAGTTACTGCCACTGGTTCGTACCCATGATTGAGTACGGCGAAAACTCGCATCTTCAGGTAATTCTGACAGGCGGTGATTGTCATACCATGCCACTATTGATCTATCGCCAGTCAGGGGAGCGCACATGACACAGCCACTCGTTGGGAAACAGATTCTCATTGTCGAGGACGAGCCCGTTTTCCGCTCTTTGCTGGATGACTACCTCACCTCTTTAGGGGCGAACATTGCGGTTGCAACAGACGGCGTGGACGCTCTGGAAAAAATGACCCGTTTTGCGCCCGATTTGCTGATTTGTGACCTGGCTATGCCGCGCATGAACGGACTGAAGCTGGTGGAACATTTGCGTAATGAAGGCGTTCAGACGCCGATTTTGGTCATTTCTGCCACTGAGAATATGTCAGATATCGCCAAAGCGTTGCGTTTTGGCGTGCAGGATGTCTTGCTCAAACCTATCAAAGATCTCAACCGCCTGCGTGAAACGGTGTTCGCCTGTCTCTATCCAAACATGTTCAATTCTCGCGTTGAAGAAGAAGAACGGTTATTCCAGGACTGGGACGCGCTCGTTAGTGACCCGCAGGCGGCGTCAAAATTGCTGCAAGAGCTGCAACCTCCAGTGCAACAAGTGATGTCGCACTGCCGTGTAAACTACCGCCAACTGATTACCCTCAATCAGCCAGGGTTGGTTCTGGATATTGCACCGTTATCAGAAAACGACCTGGCATTTTATTGCCTTGATGTTACGCGCGCAGGGGATAACGGTGTGTTGGCGGCGTTGTTATTACGCGCCTTATTTAATGGATTGTTGCAAGAGCATCTTTCCCAGCAGCACCAGCGATTACCAGAATTGGGGAGTTTACTTAAACAAGTGAACCAGTTATTACGTCAGGCGAATTTGACCGGCCAATTCCCATTGATGGTGGGCTATTATCATAGCGGGCTCAAGAATCTCATTTTGGTGTCGGCGGGACTCAATGCCACGTTGAATACGGGTGAACATCAAATTCAGGTCAGCAACGGTGTGCCGTTAGGCACTATGGGCAATACTTACCTCAATCAAATCAGCCAGCGCTGCGAATCCTGGCAGTGCCAGGTGTGGGGGGCGGGTGGCCGATTGCGTCTTATGTTGTCTGCGGAATGAGCATCTGGACGATTGAAAACATTTAGGTTTTCTCCCCTGCCATCGTGGGTGCTAATATCGCATTTAACTCATTCGTATTTATCTTAAATTACCAACGCATCGGGTAAACAGCCGTAGATTTCATTTTTAAGCTGATATACTCGAGGCGTTTTTTAATTGACTTGCAAGTGAAAACTTGAACAGTCCAGGAGATTTTTCAATGGCTGCCATTAATTCTAAAGTAAGAAAAGCAGTAATCCCTGTCGCGGGATTAGGCACGCGTATGTTACCTGCTACCAAGGCAATTCCAAAAGAGATGCTGCCTTTGGTTGATAAACCTTTAATTCAGTATGTGGTCAACGAATGTATCGCCGCAGGAATTACTGAAATTGTGCTGGTAACTCACTCTTCGAAAAACTCCATCGAAAACCACTTCGATACCAGTTTCGAACTGGAAGCCATGCTGGAAAAACGCGTTAAGCGCCAGTTGCTGGAAGAAGTTCAGGCAATCTGTCCTCCGCATGTGACGATTATGCAAGTTCGTCAGGGTCTGGCAAAAGGCCTTGGCCACGCCGTGCTGTGTGCTCACCCGGTTGTTGGCGATGAGCCAGTTGCGGTAATCCTGCCTGATGTCATCCTCGATGAATTCGAGTCAGATCTTTCCCAGGATAACCTGGCTGAGATGATCAAACGTTTCGATGCTACTGGCCACAGCCAAATCATGGTTGAGCCGGTAGAAGATGTCACTGCTTATGGTGTTGTTGACTGTAAAGGCGTGGAATTGAATGAAGGCGACAGCGTGCCAATGGTTGGCATCGTTGAAAAACCTAAAGCGAACGTTGCACCCTCAAACCTTGCGGTAGTGGGTCGTTATGTTCTGACTGCAGATATCTGGCCGCTGCTGTCCAAAACTCCTCCGGGCGCTGGCGATGAAATCCAGCTGACTGATTCCATTGCTATGCTGATGGAGAAACAGACTGTTGAAGCCTACCACATGAAAGGCGTGAGCCATGACTGCGGTAATAAACTCGGCTACATGCAGGCGTTTGTGGAATACGGCATCCGTCACAACACTCTTGGACCAGATTTCAAAGCTTGGTTAGAAGAGACCGTTGGCGCGAAAAAGTAATTCATTTCAACGCAGGATAGAAAGATGAAAGTTACTGTATTTGGTATCGGCTATGTTGGACTTGTACAGGCAGCAGTGCTTGCGGAAGTCGGCCACGAAGTTATGTGCATAGATGTCGATGCGAAGAAAGTCGAAAATCTGAAAAACGGCGTGATCCCGATTTTTGAACCCGGCTTAACGCCGCTGGTTAAGAAAAACTATGAGGAAGGCCGTTTGCAGTTCAGCACCGATGCTGAAATGGGTGTTCATCATGGTGAAATGCAATTTATTGCAGTCGGAACGCCACCTGATGAAGATGGTTCTGCTGACCTTAAATATGTCACCGCTGTAGCGCGTACCATTGCGCAGCACATGACGTCACATAAAGTTGTGCTCGATAAATCTACTGTTCCAGTCGGAACGGCAGACAAAGTGCGTAGCGTAATGGAAGAAACGCTGAAAGCCCGCGGTGTGGATATCACATTCGATGTGGTTTCCAACCCAGAATTCCTGAAGGAAGGGGCCGCAGTTTCTGACTGCATGCGTCCTGAGCGTATTGTTATCGGTACTGATAACGACGATGTGGTCGATTTGCTGCGTGAACTGTACGAACCGTTCAACCGCAATCATGACCGTATGATCCTGATGGATATTCGTAGCGCTGAGTTGACCAAGTACGCCGCAAACTGCATGTTGGCGACCAAAATCAGCTTTATGAACGAAATCTCAAACCTGGCAGAACGCCTGGGTGCGGATATCGAGAAAGTGCGTATGGGGATCGGTTCTGACTCACGCATCGGCTACAGCTTCATCTATCCTGGCTGCGGTTATGGCGGCTCCTGCTTCCCTAAAGATGTCCAGGCACTGATTCGTACTGCTCAGCAGATTGGCTACACGCCACGAATTCTGCAAGCGGTAGAAGAGGTAAACCACGACCAGAAGTTAAAACTCCCTGAGTTTATATCTCGTCACTTTGGTGAAGACCTGAAAGGTAAAACCTTCGCGCTGTGGGGGCTTTCTTTCAAACCCAATACCGATGATATGCGTGAAGCCTCAAGCCGCGTCCTGATGGAAGCGCTTTGGGAGCGCGGTGCTCAGGTGCAGGCGTATGACCCGGAAGCAATGGATGAAACCCAGCGCATTTACGGACATCGTTCTGATTTGAAACTGATGGGAACGAAAGAAGCGGCATTGCAAGATGCGGATGCGCTGGTGATTTGTACCGAATGGCAAAGTTTCCGTGCCCCTGATTTCGACGCAATTAAGAAATCACTTAAACAACCGGTTATCTTTGATGGCCGTAACCTGTATGATCCTGAGAGACTAAGCAAACGCGGCTTTGTTTATTATGCAATCGGCCGCGGAGCGTCCATCAATATTGCATAAGATACCCTAAATAATTCGAGTTGCATCGCGATGGTCAATGAACGTATCCCGAAACATTTACATCAGTAAGTGATTCGGGGTGGTTCATACAGCCAACAAAGATGCAACTTGAAGTATGAGCGGTATAAATGAGGGTTATATGAAATATTTGGTTACCGGCACGGCAGGTTTTATTGGATTCCATGTTAGCGAGCGTCTGCTGAACGCCGGTCACCAGGTTATCGGTATCGATAACCTGAACGACTATTATGACGTCAATCTTAAGCAAGCTCGTCTTGATCTCCTCGCTCCTCACTCTTCATTCCGTTTCGAAAAAATTGACCTCGCCGATCGTAATGCCATGGCAGAGTTATTTGCTACAGAGAAATTCGATCGTGTGATTCATCTTGCGGCACAAGCAGGTGTTCGTTATTCAATCGATAACCCTCTGGCTTATGCGGATTCAAACCTGGTGGGGCATTTAAATGTCCTTGAAGGTTGCCGCCATAATAAAGTAGGGCATCTGTTATATGCGTCTTCGAGCTCAGTATATGGCCTGAATCGTAAACTTCCGTTCTCAACGGATGACAGCGTCGACCATCCAATTTCTTTATATGCGGCGACTAAAAAAGCTAACGAGTTGATGTCACATACCTACTCGCACTTATATGGTCTGCCGACGACTGGTTTGCGTTTCTTTACCGTTTATGGCCCTTGGGGTCGTCCGGATATGGCATTATTTAAATTTACCCGTGCGATTGTCGAAGGGAAGAGTATTGATGTTTACAATCACGGACAAATGCGTCGTGATTTTACTTATATTGATGATATTGCCGAAGCGATTGTGCGTTTACAGGATGTCATTCCACAACCTGATGCACAATGGACAGTAGAAGAAGGGACGCCAGCAACCAGTTCAGCGCCTTACCGTGTGTATAACATCGGTAATAGCAATCCTGTGACGCTGATGGACTATATTACGGCACTGGAAACCTCTCTGGGCAAAGTTGCGCAGAAGAATATGCTTCCTATGCAGCCTGGTGACGTACTGGAAACCAGCGCGGATACACAGGCGTTGTATGACGTTATCGGCTTCAAGCCACAGACGTCAGTACAAGATGGCGTACAGCGCTTTGTAGACTGGTATAAAGCGTTCTATAAAGTCAGCTGATACCTAAGTCGTGATTTGCCCATAAATGATAAAAGGGAGCGCTGGCTTCCTTTTTTTATGGCTACTGTTTATCGGCAGGATTTAAAAAAACATAACGCAGAAAATAAAAATCCCGCCGAAGCGGGATTTAATAAGCAGCACTAAAAGCAAAAATTAGGCAATCAGGAAGTCTTCCAGTTTCTTACCTTGTTCTTCCATTGCTTTCTTGATTACAGCTGGAGTACGGCCCTGGCCGGTCCAGGTTTTGCTTTCGCCGTTTTCGTCGATGTACTGATATTTAGCAGGGCGCGCAGCGCGTTTTGCTTTGCCTGCAGATTTAACAGCAGCCATGCTATTCAGTAATTCATTAGGATCAATACCGTCAGCAATCAGCATTTCACGGTATTGTTGCAGTTTACGAGTACGCTCTTCAATTTCTGCTGCAGCAGCATTATCTTCTTCGCGACGTTCGTTAACTACAACTTCTAATTTTTCCAGCATTTCTTCCAACGTTTCCAGAGTACATTCTCTAGCTTGGGCACGAAGGGTGCGGATGTTGTTCAGAATTTTAAGTGCTTCGCTCATTTTAGTAATCTCAATCTTATATTGATGGTTGGCTTGATGGGCTAATAATAGAGGCTTAAATTAAGTTCTGCAATAGGCGGTAATGTAAGGAATTCAAAATTACATAATATTTTGTCGATTTATTAAAGAACATTAACTTAAATTTTGTCTCACATGGTGAGTAAACAAAACCTGGATAACTCACTTTTTCTACAACAACCCTGATAGTAACAGGGGTTGTTGGGGCACTAAATTGAGGCATGAGAGCATTAATGGTGAAATATCAACCTTTGGTATTATTGTCTGCCATGGGGGATATTCTTAATAGTTAATTATTATTAGGGATTCAATGAGTTCCACTGAATAGCTAAGAAAATGCTTAAAGCTCCGTTAGTTAAGTGCAACGTGACGAACTTCAAACATCTGATGCCTTCATCCATTCCGCTCTGCAACTTATATATCAGACGAACAATAGAGAAATTTTTCCTGGGAACGTCGGGTAACGGCAACTCTGTAACGGCTTATGATATAATCCGTGTTAATAATATTTACATTTTAACTCAGGCTAGCTGACCAATGGCACAACTCTACTTTTACTATTCCGCAATGAATGCGGGTAAATCCACGGCATTACTGCAATCCTCATACAACTATCAAGAGCGCGGAATGCGCACGCTGGTGTATACCGCAGAAATTGACAATCGGTTTGGCTCTGGAAAGGTGAGTTCGCGTATTGGGCTGTCGTCGCCTGCCAAGCTTTTCAATGGTGCGACTCAGTTATTCAATGAAATACGCGATGAGCATCAGCGTGATGCCGTGCATTGTGTTCTGGTGGACGAATGCCAATTTTTAACGCGCGACCAGGTGTTGGCGTTATCAGACGTCGTGGATGAATTAGATATTCCCGTATTGTGTTATGGATTACGCACTGATTTTCAGGGGGAATTATTTGGCGGGAGCCAATATTTATTGGCATGGTCAGATAAGCTCGTGGAATTAAAAACTATCTGTTTCTGTGGCCGCAAAGCCAGTATGGTGCTGCGACTTGATCAGGAAGGTCGTCCGTATAACCAGGGTGAACAAGTAGTTATAGGGGGTAACGAGCGTTACGTATCGGTTTGCCGTAAGCATTACAAAGAGGCGCTGCAAACTGGCTCTCTACAGGGCATTCAGAGCGCATAAAAAATAAAAGAGAGGCGAAGGGTAGGCCTTCCCTCTGATCTCTGTGAGATGCTTTATATTGCGTATTTGAAAAATAGTCATAAAAAAACCCGCCGAAGCGGGTTTTTTATTAGGCTTTACAATTAAGCGGTTTTCTTCGCTTTCTTGTCAGCTTTAGCTGCTGGAGCAGCTTCTTTCGCAGTCGATGCTGGCACGCTGCCTTCTTCTACATAATCACGACCGTAGAAGGTATCCATCAGAATCTGTTTCAGTTCAGAGATCAGTGGGTAACGTGGGTTAGCACCGGTACACTGGTCATCGAACGCATCTTCAGACAGTTTATCAACGTGAGCCAGGAAGTCAGCTTCCTGAACGCCTGCTTCGCGGATGGACTTAGGAATACCCAGTTCAGCCTTGATGCTTTCCAGCCATGCCAGCAGTTTCTCGATCTTAGCAGCAGTACGGTCGCCCGGTGCGCTCAGACCCAAGTGGTCTGCGATTTCAGCATAACGACGACGCGCTTGTGGGCGGTCATACTGACTGAAAGCAGTCTGCTTAGTTGGGTTGTCATTCGCGTTATAGCGGATAACGTTGGAAATCAACAGGGCGTTCGCCAGACCGTGAGGAATGTGGAACTGTGAACCCAGTTTGTGCGCCATTGAGTGACACACACCCAGGAAGGCGTTTGCAAACGCAATACCCGCGATGGTCGCAGCATTGTGTACACGCTCACGAGCAACAGGGTTTTTAGAGCCTTCATGGTAAGACGCTGGCAGGTTTTCTTTCAGCAGTTTCAATGCTTGCAGAGCCTGACCGTCAGAGAACTCGCTCGCCAGTACAGAAACGTAAGCTTCCAGTGAGTGAGTTACGGCATCCAGACCACCGAATGCACACAGTGACTTAGGCATATCCATCACCAGGTTGGCATCAACAATCGCCATGTCTGGAGTCAGAGCGTAGTCAGCCAGTGGGTATTTCTGGCCTGTTGCATCATCAGTTACAACTGCAAACGGAGTCACTTCTGAACCAGTACCGGAAGTGGTGGTAACCGCGATCATTTTCGCTTTTACGCCCATTTTCGGGAACTTGTAGATACGCTTACGGATGTCCATAAAGCGCAGTGCCAGTTCTTCGAAGTGAGTTTCTGGGTGTTCGTACATAACCCACATGATTTTCGCAGCATCCATTGGGGAACCGCCGCCCAGCGCGATGATCACGTCTGGTTTGAAGGAGTTAGCCAGTTCTGCACCTTTACGTACAACGGACAGGGTTGGATCAGCTTCTACTTCGAAGAATACTTCAGTTTCAACGCCTGCTGCTTTCAGAACAGAAGTTATCTGGTCTGCATAGCCGTTGTTGAACAGGAAACGGTCGGTAACGATCATCGCACGTTTGTGACCATCAGTAATCACTTCGTCCAGCGCGATAGGCAGAGAGCCGCGGCGGAAGTAGATAGATTTCGGAAGTTTATGCCACAACATGTTCTCAGCTCGCTTAGCAACGGTTTTCTTGTTGATCAGGTGCTTAGGACCCACGTTCTCAGAGATGGAGTTACCACCCCATGAACCACAACCCAGAGTCAGGGAAGGCGCGAGTTTAAAGTTGTACAGGTCACCGATACCACCCTGAGAAGCAGGGGTGTTGATCAGGATACGTGCAGTTTTCATTTTGTCGCCGAAGTGCTTAACGCGCTCTGGCTGGTTGTCCTGGTCGGTGTACAGGCAAGAGGTATGACCGATACCGCCCATCTCAACCAGTTTCTCAGCTTTAACGACGGCATCTTCGAAGCTCTTAGCACGGTACATAGCCAGAGTTGGAGACAGTTTTTCGTGAGCGAATGGCTCAGAATCGTCAACAACGCTAACTTCACCAATCAGAATTTTGGTGTCAGCCGGTACGGTGAAGCCTGCCAGTTCAGCAATTTTGGTTGCTGGCTGACCAACGATAGCTGCGTTCAGTGCGCCATTTTTCAGGATAATGTCCTGAACAGCTTTCAGCTCTTTACCCTGCAGCATGTAGCCGCCGTGGGATGCAAAACGTTCGCGCACTGCATTGTATGCAGAATCAACAACGATTACTGACTGCTCGGAAGCACAGATTACGCCGTTATCGAAGGTTTTGGACATCAGGATAGAAGCAACAACACGTTTAATGTCAGCAGTTTCGTCAACAACAACAGGAGTGTTACCTGCGCCTACGCCGATTGCTGGTTTACCGGAGCTGTATGCAGCTTTAACCATGCCTGGGCCACCCGTTGCCAGAATCATGTTGATATCTGGGTGATGCATCAGGGCGTTAGACAGTTCAACAGATGGCTGGTCAATCCAACCGATCAGATCTTTAGGTGCACCAGCAGCGATAGCAGCTTGCAGAACGATGTCTGCGGCTTTGTTAGTCGCGTCTTTTGCACGTGGGTGTGGAGAGAAGATGATCGCGTTACGGGTCTTAAGGCTGATCAGAGACTTAAAGATCGCAGTAGATGTTGGGTTAGTCGTCGGTACGATACCGCAGATGATGCCGATTGGCTCAGCGATAGTGATAGTACCGAAGGTATGGTCTTCGTCCAGAACACCACAAGTTTTCTCATCTTTATAGGCGTTGTAGATATACTCTGAAGCAAAGTGGTTTTTGATCACTTTATCTTCAACGATACCCATGCCAGATTCGGCAACGGCCAGTTTCGCGAGGGGAATTCGAGCATCAGCGGCAGCCAGGGCGGCGGCGCGGAAGATTTTATCGACTTGCTCTTGAGTGAAGTTGGCATATTCACGCTGGGCTTTCTTGACGCGCTCTACAAGTGCGTTAAGTTCAGCGACATTAGTTACAGCCATAATGCTCTCCTGATAATGTTAAACTCTTTTAGTAAATGAGCTGCTCGAGACGACAGTATAGTCAGCGGGCAACAGCTTGCGTAGAAGAGGGGCCACGACTATCCAAAAACTTCCCAAAACATCTTGCTGATTTACTAAAAGAGCCTTATCGAAAAAACCTATTCATGGTCTGAATCAAACGCTCTTCAGATGTATCTAAGAGTACTCACTTCTGAGTAGGTTTTTTGTGATTTACATCACATTATCTCAAGGCTGACTCCATTCAGCAGGGCAGATTCAGGTTGTTGATAAGTCTTTAAAATATTCGTCACAGCAAAGATAAAACAAACTACCATATTTTCAACAAGTGAGTAACAATATTGTTTAATATCGCAATTGCGTATAAAAGTAGTTATCTATGCTGCGAAAGGGCGTAGCGCCTGCAGTGGTTTTCCATTACATTACCGCGGCCTTTGCTACGTTCATTTGCGGAGTTTTTAGTGGCTCAATCCTTATTTGATTTGCCAACCTATTTTAAGTTCTTTATTGGATTGTTCGCTCTGGTAAACCCAGTAGGGATCATTCCCGTTTTTATCAGCATGACCAGCTATCAAACTGCGATAGCGAGGAATAAAACCAATCTAACTGCCAACCTTTCTGTCGCGATAATTTTGTGGACCTCGTTGTTTCTTGGCGACGGCATTCTGCAACTATTCGGCATATCAATAGATTCCTTCCGTATTGCTGGCGGCATCCTGGTGGTGACCATCGCGATGTCGATGATCAGCGGTAAACTCGGGGAAGATAAACAGAACAAACAAGAAAAATCAGAGAGCGCTATCCGCGAAAGCGTTGGCGTAGTCCCGTTAGCACTTCCATTAATGGCCGGTCCAGGTGCAATCAGTTCGACTATCGTCTGGGGCACGCGTTACCATAGCTGGAATTATTTAATCGGTTTTACGATTGCCATCGCACTCTTTGCTTTTTGCTGCTGGTTGGTTTTCCGCCTTGCGCCTTTCTTAGTGCGTCTGCTGGGGCAAACTGGCATTAACGTTATAACCCGTATTATGGGGCTGCTTCTGATGGCTCTGGGTATTGAATTTATTGTAACCGGTCTGAAAACTATCTTCCCCGGGTTATTAAGTTAGTTCTGCTGTAACTGGCAATTGAAAAAGCAGAATAACTATTCTGCTTTTTTTTTGTTAAATACCCACCAACTTGTTTGAAGCATTAGTGCTTCTGTCCTTTTCATCAGAAAATCATTCATAAGAAAAAGCTTTGGAAACTGCATATTAGCGACATGCGCTTTTGTCTGCTGTACACAAAACTCCCAATCAAATCGTTAATTAACTAACACTACACAATGATACTTGCTGTGGCTTTATTGAGATGATATTAGTTATTCACGCTGTCTTGCAGATGAATGTGCTAAAAAATAACCAATTGTTAATTTTTCGTGAACAATGAGACACCTTCATCACACCGCGAGATAACCAACCATCTTAATACTGCTATTTCTTTTATTTTTAGAGAGTTATCTCGGATAAATGAGCTGGCACAGGATCGTTCCAGACCGCATCCTGGATAGATAAAAGAGAAATGGTTAACAAATTTGCAAATTGTATTGGCGGGAGTTAGGTGCTTTTGATACTTTCCAGACAACACAATTATCTGAAAAATGTTTCATTTACAGATGACTCATAAAAATCAACCTGAGAACAGGGTGGGTTGATTAAGAATCGACGGAGCAGGGTGCCATAAAGAGCATCCCCCAAATAAAGTCGGTGATAGCAGGTAACACAAAATAAATCCTGGCAGTCGCATAACGCTCTTGCGCTGTTAAGGAACCCCAAAGGGGAAGAGGCTGGCTTTCGGGTCGGTAATTATAATGAGTGGAGTATCAACACAATGTCCATCATCACAAAAAAAAGTCTGGTTGCAGCAAGCATTTTAACCGCGCTAATTGTAGGCAATGTGGCCACGGCGGCCGAAGTTCCTGCAGGTGTCCAACTGTCAGAAAAGCAAACGTTGATTCGAAATAACGGTGCTGAGCCACAGTCTCTGGATCCAAATAAAATTGAAGGTGTTCCTGAATCAAACGTAAGCCGTGACCTGTTCGAAGGTCTGCTGATTACCTCTCCAAAAGATGGCCACCCAATTCCAGGTGTTGCAGAATCCTGGGACAACAAAGATTTTAAAGTGTGGACCTTCCATCTTCGTAAAGATGCTAAATGGTCTAACGGCGATCCAGTAACGGCACAAGATTTCGTTTATAGCTGGCAGCGTCTGGTTGATCCAAATACCGCTTCCCCGTATGCAAGCTATCCGCAATATGGTCATATCGTAAACGTTGATGAAATCATCGATGGCAAAAAGAAACCAAGTGAACTGGGCGTAAAAGCTATTGACGACCATACACTGGAAGTGACTTTGAGCGAGCCAGTTCCTTACTTCTACAAACTTCTGGTTAACCCGGCGATGTCCCCGGTGAATAAAACCGCCATTGAGAAGTTTGGTGAGAAGTGGACCCAGCCTGCGAACCTCGTTTCTAACGGCGCATATAAACTGAAAGACTGGGTTGTTAACGAACGTATCGTGATGGAGCGTAATACCAACTATTGGGATAACGCGAAAACTGTCATTGATCAGATTACCTATCTGCCAATCTCTTCTGAAGTTACCGACGTAAACCGCTACCGTAGCGGCGAAATCGACATGACTTATAACAACCTGCCGATCGAACTGTTCCAGAAGCTGAAAAAAGAAATTCCAGCTGAAGTTCACGTTGACCCGTATCTGTGTACTTATTACTACGAAATCAACAACCAGAAAGCTCCGTTTAACGATGCGCGTGTTCGTACCGCTCTGAAACTGGGTCTGGATCGCGACATTATCGTAAACAAAGTCAAAGCGCAGGGCGATCTGCCGGCTTATGGCTACACGCCTCCTTATGCTGACGGCGCTAAGCTGACTAAACCTGAGTGGTTCTCGTGGACTCAGGAAAAACGTAACGAAGAAGCTAAGAAATTGCTGGCTGAAGCGGGTTATAGCAAAGATAAACCGCTGACCTTTGACCTGCTGTACAACACATCTGATCTGCATAAAAAACTGGCTATCGCTGCTGCTTCTATCTGGCAGAAAAACCTCGGTGTGAACGTGAAGTTGGTCAACCAGGAATGGAAAACCTTCCTCGATACTCGTCACCAGGGTAACTACGATGTGGCACGTGCTGGCTGGTGTGCTGACTATAACGAACCAACGTCCTTCCTGAACACTATGCTGTCTGGCAGTTCAATGAACACCGCGCATTATAAGAGCCCGGCATTTGACGCCATCATGGCAGAATCGCTGAAAGCGACCGATGAAGCACAGCGCAGTGCTGCGTACGATAAAGCCGAACAACAGCTGGGCAAAGACTCTGCTATCGTTCCGGTTTATTACTACGTGAATGCTCGTCTGGTGAAACCATGGGTTGGCGGTTATACCGGCAAAGACCCGATGGACAATATCTATACTAAAGATATGTATATCATCAAACATTAATGGCAATTAGTGGGGCAAGTTTTTTCCGTCATACTTCACGCCGCAGATGCGTTATCTGCGCTCATTCACCCCAGTCACATAGTTTGGCTATGTTCCTGGGGATTCATGAGCTTGTTGCCTTTCTGCAACGTGAATTATTTAGGAAAAAAGGGGAGGGCTTGCCCCATCGTGTCTTATTTCATTACTACTTAAAGGCACACGCCAGAAGGTACGGGCAATGTTGAAATTTATTCTACGTCGTTGTCTGGAAGCAATTCCGACACTCTTTATTCTTATAACAATTTCATTCTTCATGATGCGTCTTGCGCCGGGTAGTCCATTTACCAGCGAACGCGCACTTCCGCCAGAGGTTATGGCGAACATTGAAGCTAAATACCATTTAAACGATCCGATCACGACACAGTACTTCAGTTATCTGAAGCAGCTGGCTCACGGTGATTTTGGCCCGTCATTTAAATATAAAGATTATTCAGTTAACGATCTGGTTGCTTCAAGCTTCCCTGTCTCTGCGAAATTAGGTGCAGCCGCATTTATCTTTGCCGTGGTTTTAGGGGTGTTAGCCGGAGTTATCGCCGCACTGAATCAAAATACCAAATGGGATTACGCCGTCATGGGGATCGCCATGACCGGGGTCGTTATCCCCAGTTTCGTGGTTGCCCCGTTACTGGTTCTGATATTTGCTATCACGCTTAAATGGTTGCCTGGCGGGGGCTGGAATGGTGGGGCGCCTCAATACATGATCCTGCCAATGGTTGCACTTTCATTAGCTTATATTGCGAGTATTGCACGTATTACTCGTGGTTCAATGATTGAAGTGCTGCACTCAAACTTCATCCGTACTGCTCGCGCCAAAGGGTTGCCAATGCGTCGCATTATTTTGCGCCACGCTTTGAAACCTGCTCTGTTACCTGTGCTGTCTTATTTAGGCCCGGCTTTTGTCGGTATCATCACAGGCTCGATGGTTATTGAAACCATTTACGGATTACCGGGTATTGGCCAATTGTTCGTAAACGGAGCGTTGAACCGTGACTATTCTCTGGTTCTGAGCCTCACCATTCTGGTAGGCGCGTTGACTATTCTCTTTAACGCGATTGTTGACGTGCTGTATGCCGTTATCGATCCGAAAATCCGTTACTGACACTGGAGTTCGCCATGATGTTGAGTAAGAAAAACAGCGAGGCGCTGGAAAACTTCAGTGAAAAACTTGAAGTAGAAGGCCGTAGCCTTTGGCAAGATGCGCGTCGCCGTTTTATGCATAACCGTGCTGCGGTGGCCAGTCTGATTGTTCTGGCACTCATCGCGCTATTCGTGACTTTTGCGCCGATGTTGTCGCAGTTTAGCTATTTTGATACCGACTGGGGAATGATGTCGGCAGCACCTGACATGGAGTCAGGGCACTACTTTGGCACCGACTCCTCTGGTCGTGACCTGTTAGTTCGGGTGGCAATCGGCGGACGTATTTCTCTGATGGTCGGTGTGGCTGCGGCGCTGGTTGCTGTGGTTGTAGGGACATTATACGGCTCGCTCGCGGGTTATCTGGGCGGTAAAACTGACTCAGTCATGATGCGTCTGCTGGAGATCCTCAACTCCTTCCCGTTCATGTTCTTCGTTATTTTACTTGTGACCTTCTTTGGGCAAAACATCCTGCTTATCTTTGTGGCAATCGGGATGGTTTCCTGGCTGGACATGGCGCGTATCGTTCGTGGACAAACCCTGAGCCTGAAGCGTAAAGAGTTTATCGAAGCAGCCCAGGTTGGCGGTGTTTCAACGTCGAATATCGTCGTGCGTCACATTGTGCCAAACGTGCTGGGGGTGGTTGTGGTGTATGCCTCGCTGCTGGTGCCGAGCATGATCTTGTTCGAATCCTTCCTGAGCTTCCTGGGTTTGGGTACGCAAGAGCCGTTAAGTAGCTGGGGCGCATTGCTGAGTGATGGTGCGAACTCGATGGAAGTTTCACCGTGGTTGCTGATGTTCCCGGCAGGCTTCCTCGTCATCACCCTGTTCTGTTTCAACTTTATCGGCGATGGCCTGCGTGATGCCCTCGACCCGAAAGATCGTTAAGGAGTGCCGCGATGAGCACAATTGAAAATCCTGCGGTGGTTACTCCACTGAGCCAGACTTCTACGTTGTTAGACGTAAAAGATCTGCGCGTCACCTTTGGTACGCCAGACGGTGATGTTACTGCGGTAAACGATCTGAACTTCAGCCTGCGTGCCGGTGAAACACTGGGTATCGTTGGGGAATCTGGTTCCGGTAAATCGCAAACAGCTTTTGCTTTAATGGGACTGCTGGCAGCGAATGGCCGTATCGGCGGGTCTGCTAAATTTAACGGTAAAGAGATCCTGAATCTGCCAGAGAACCAGCTTAACCGCCTGCGCGCGGAGCAGATTTCAATGATTTTTCAGGACCCAATGACCTCGCTAAACCCGTATATGCGTGTCGGCGAGCAGTTGATGGAAGTGCTGATGCTGCACAAGAAATTGGGCAAAGCAGAAGCGTTTGAAGAATCCGTTCGTATGCTTGATGCCGTGAAAATGCCTGAAGCCCGTAAGCGTATGCGGATGTTCCCGCATGAGTTTTCCGGTGGTATGCGTCAGCGTGTCATGATCGCGATGGCGCTGTTATGCCGTCCAAAACTGCTGATTGCAGATGAACCTACTACGGCGCTGGATGTAACCGTTCAGGCGCAAATCATGACACTGCTTAACGAGCTCAAACGTGAGTTCAATACAGCAATTATCATGATCACCCACGATCTCGGCGTGGTTGCTGGGATCTGCGACAAAGTGCTGGTGATGTATGCGGGTCGTACCATGGAATATGGTCAGGCTCGTGATGTGTTCTACAACCCGGTTCATCCTTATTCCATCGGTTTGCTCAATGCGGTCCCTCGACTTGATGCTGAAGGCGAATCTTTGCTGACCATTCCTGGCAACCCGCCGAACCTGCTGCGTCTACCAAAAGGCTGCCCGTTCCAGCCGCGTTGTCCGCACGCGATGGAAATCTGTAATAGCATGCCGCCTCTGGAACCTTTCGGTGAAGGCCGTTTGCGCGCTTGCTTTAAGCCAGTGGAGGAGTTGGTATGAACGCCGTGACACAAGAGAAAAAAGTCCTGCTGGAAATTGCCGACCTCAAAGTGCACTTTGACATCAAAGACGGCAAACAGTGGTTCTGGCAACCCTCCAAAACGTTGAAAGCCGTAGATGGTGTGACGCTGCGTTTATACGAAGGCGAAACGCTGGGTGTAGTAGGGGAATCAGGTTGCGGCAAATCGACGTTTGCCCGTGCCATTATCGGCCTGGTCAAAGCAACTGAAGGCCGTGTGGCGTGGTTGGGTAAAGATTTGCTGGGGATGAATCAGGACGAGTGGCGCAATGTGCGTAGCGATATCCAGATGATTTTCCAGGATCCTTTAGCCTCATTAAACCCGCGTATGAACATCGGCGATATTATTGCTGAACCATTGCGTACCTATCATCCTAAAATGCCGCGTCAGGAAGTTCGTGACCGCGTAAAAGCGATGATGATGAAAGTGGGCTTGTTGCCAAACCTGATTAACCGTTACCCACACGAGTTTTCAGGGGGCCAATGCCAGCGTATCGGGATTGCTCGCGCACTGATCCTTGAGCCTAAACTGATTATCTGTGACGAACCGGTTTCAGCGCTCGACGTGTCGATTCAAGCGCAGGTGGTCAACCTGCTGCAAAAATTGCAACGTGAAATGGGGTTGTCGCTTATCTTCATCGCCCACGATCTGGCTGTGGTAAAACACATTTCAGACCGCGTGCTGGTGATGTATCTGGGACATGCGGTGGAGTTGGGTACCTATGACGAGGTGTACCATAATCCGTTGCACCCTTATACCAAAGCATTGATGTCTGCGGTCCCCATTCCCGATCCCGATTTGGAAAGAAACAAAACGATACAACTTCTCGAAGGGGAGTTACCGTCGCCAATAAATCCGCCATCAGGCTGTGTTTTCCGCACCCGCTGCCCAATTGCTGGGCCGGAATGTGCGATAACTCGCCCGGTGCTGGAGGGCAGCTTCAAGCATGCGGTTTCCTGTCTGAAGGTAGACCCGCTATAATCTCGCAGGGCTGGCATGATGCCAGCCCTTTTAGTTTGTGAGGTTACTTTGCCCGTGCTTATTTGTTCCACCCGTAAGCGGATGTACCACCTTCTCTTTGATCAAAAAACACGCTCAGGCCGACGCTTTGAAGCGTTATGCGGGTTATTCGCTTTACTCAGTGTGATTGCTGTTTTTGTCGAGTCCGGACTCGGGACGCAATATCATCTGAACTATGATCAATGGCAAGTATTTGTCGCACTGGAAATTGGTTTCACGCTGTTGTTCACGCTGGAATATATTCTGCGAGTGCTTTGCTGGCCTGAACCCAGGAAATATGTCTTTAGTTTTTGGGGTTTCATCGATCTGGCGACAATTTTGCCGCTATACGTGTTGTGGCTGTGGCCTGAAATAGGCGTCAATTATGTCTTTGCGTGGCGTGCAATGCGTGCGATACGCGTGCTGCGAATTCTCAAACTGCTGCGCTACATGCCGACACTGCATACGTTATGGCAGGCGATTCTTAATGCCCGGCACCAGTTGATTCTTTTCTACTCCTTTATTCTTATTGTGATGGTCGTTGCTGGCGGCTTGATGTATGGCATCGAAGGACCGCCAAACGGCTTTAGCAATTTGGGGACGTCGGTGTACTGGGCTGTCGTCACGGTGACGACAGTGGGGTATGGCGATATTACTCCGCATACCGGAGCGGGCCGAATGGTTGCCTCAATTCTTATCTTGATTGGTTACTCGGTCATCGCTATCCCAACGGGGATTATTACAGCGCATATGACGAATGAGTTTCAGAAACAGCGGAATGCCCGTTTGTGCTCTCGCTGCCATAAGGGCGATCACGACATGGAAGCACGTTTCTGCAAATCCTGCGGGAGCGTGTTGCCGAAGTTATAGGATTGATAAGTGAAAAGGGCAGCCTTACGCTGCCCTGATGCTTAAAGTCTGCGAACTTATTCGCGCCAGAGAATATGGCAAAGTTTATGGTCTTTCTCACGGCACAACAGTACACGTGCGAAGATGTCATTGATTTCCCCGCCGTCGGTATCCGCAAGGCCTATAACCACTTCAGCAAAGAAATCTGGGTTCAGGTCGAAATCCACATGTTCCTGCCAATCTTCGGCTGGGTCAAAAAGCTCAGCACCGCCACGCTCTTCAAATTGCAGATTAAACAAAATCACATCTGCCGGATCGAGGTTATCGACCGCCAGCTCGAGAAAAATATCGTAAGCCTGCTCGAGAGTTTCATCTTCTGTCAGGCGATTGTTCAGATCCATTTCCATGTTTATTTCCACTTATCGAGTGCGATAGCGCCACGTTTTACAGCAACGGGCTAAAGAAGTAAAACAGTCGCTCTACTACACGCTGCCACATTGGGCGCTTAACCCACAAACGCGGGTCCAGTAAGCGAGAGCGGGATATATAGTCGTCCTGAACCGCAGCAAGATCGCTGGCAAAACCGGAGTCATCAATAACCAAAGTTATCTCGAAATTCAGCCACAAGCTGCGCATGTCCAGATTCACAGTACCGACTAAACTCAATTGTCCATCAACCAGCACGCTCTTGGTATGGAGCAAACCGCCTTCGAACTGATAAATCTTCACCCCTGCGGCAAGCAACTCAGTAAAGAAGGCGCGGCTGGCCCAGCCCACCAGTAGTGAGTCATTCTTACGTGGAACGATAATACTCACGTCGACGCCACGTTGCGCCGCGGTGCAAATGGCATGGAGCAAGTCGTCACTTGGCACAAAGTAAGGGGTCGTCATTATCAGATATTCACGCGCCGCATAAACCGACGTCAGAAGCGCCTGATGAATCAGGTCTTCAGGGAATCCAGGACCTGAAGCAATGGTGTGAATCGTGTGCCCAGTGGCTTCTTCAAAAGGCATAATATTTGTATCTGGGGCAGGCGGTAAAATACGTTTACCGGTTTCTATCTCCCAGTCACAGGAGTACACAATCCCCATCGCGGTGGCGACAGGGCCTTCCATTCGGGCCATTAAATCGACCCATTGCCCGACGCCGGCATCTTGTTTAAAGAAGCGCGGATCAACCAGGTTCATACTGCCGGTATAAGCGATGTAATTATCGATCATCACCATTTTACGATGCTGGCGTAAATCCATGCGGCGCAGGAACACACGCATAAGATTAACTTTCAGCGCTTCGACCACTTCCACGCCCGCGTTACGCATCATGTTTGCCCAGGGGCTGCGGAAGAATGCGACACTCCCCGCCGAGTCCAACAGCAAGCGGCAATGAATACCACGACGCGCGGCAGCCATCAGCGATTCGGCGACTTGATCGGCTAAACCACCGGGTTGCCAGATATAAAACACCATCTCGATGTTATGGCGGGCCAGTTGAATATCACGAATCAGCGCATGCATCGTTTCATCAGACGTAGTGAGCAACTGGAGCTGGTTGCCTTTTACACCGCCAATCCCCTGACGGCGTTCACACAGTTGAAACAGTGACGTTGCGACTTCACTGTTTTCTTCGGCAAAAATATGTTTGCAGCTTTTAAGGTCGTTTAACCACTTGGCCGTTGAAGGCCACATGGCGCGCGCACGCTCTGCACGGCGTTTGCCCAGATGCAATTCGCCAAACGAGAGATAGGCAATGATTCCGACAAGCGGAAGAATATAAATGATAAGAAGCCATGCCATGGCTGAAGGAACTGCACGACGCTTCATCAAAATTCGCAGCGTCACGCCGGCTATTAAAAGCCAGTAACCTAAAATTATCAGCCAACTAAAGACTGTATAGAAGGTTGTCATCGTTCAAAAATCCTTTAGAAACCGTATGCTTTTGAGTTTACGCACAACAGCCACCGGTTGACACTAAAACTATACCCAAAATAATTTGAGTTGCAGGACTAATCGTAAAACGACTGGTCTGTAGGGCAGAAGGCTCTATAATGGCGCGTCTTACATGCAACCAGAGTCGTAAAAATGAGGCGTAGTAGAACTGAGGTCGGACGGTGGCGTATGCTTCGTCAGACGCAACGGCGCAGATCGCGTTGGCTGGAAGGTCAGTCACGCCGCAACATGCGAATTCACGCCATCAGAAAGTGCCAGGCAAACCGCGCGCGTAATTCCTTGTTGTTTGCCATTCACGATCAATGGGCGTCGTAATATCAGGGCACCGCTTGCGGTGCCCAGTAACGTCCAAACGTTTTAGCCATCCGTCATAGCCGTGCTGATAAGCTGATTTACCGACTGAATGGGAAGATGTGAGCAGGGGGCAAAACGGAGTTTATGAGAAGTGCATTGCCAGTAAAATAATGAGCACTGTTACCAAAGCCACTGCAACAATCACCAGAGGATGGCTGGCCAGCCAGCTGTTCCAGCGAGCTTCCTGATTACCCACCGACTGCTTATGCCGCTCATAAGACTCATCAAAAAGATCCATCAAAACTCCTGATCATTTCAAATACACTACGAAAAATTGCTCTGAGGTTATCACTGTCATCGAGTGATGGGAAAGGGGTGAAGTGTCCAAAAATCATCATCTCCAGATTGATACTGGAAGAAATGGAAAACATAAAAAAGGCACATCCCGTGCTTCAAAAAGCCCTGCAGATACAGGGCTCACTGAGGTGGGATCTATTAATCGAAAACATCGTTAATGATGGAAGTGACAATGGCCGTGCTTAAAGCAATAAGCACCAAATCATTACCAACGGCTCGCCATTCATAGCCAGGGTAATATGGTAAATCGTTAATCATTGATGCTGGCAAAGTTTTTTTAGCAATACCTGGAGGCAATGGTTTACCACGCGCTAAATTTTTAGCGATACCCGGAGGAAGCGCCTGATATCCAACAAGGCCATAATTCACAGCAAGGGATCGAGCGCGAGAGAAGTTGATATCAGAGTCGACATGGTCTGGTTTACCGTAGTTCTTGCGGCTTCCATGATCCTCATTCGACTTTTCGTTACCCTGACCTTTATTGCCATGGTCCGCGCTCTTACCGCTGTTGCCATGGTTAGCACTATTACCGTTATTACCGTGATTTCCACCGCCATTGCCTTGCCCGCCACCTCCATTACCGTTACCTGGGTTTGCAAAAACGGGTGCAGCAAGGATACTGAGAGATATAACCGCCGCAAGTGCAGTTTTGAGAGTGCGACGCTTAAACATGATGTTTATTCCTTTAGTGTAAATAGACAATTTGAAGATATGGCAAGGTTATAACCTTAACAATCTCATGATTTCCTATTTTTACATGAATTGCGTAAATCTCATCTTTGTGCGTTCTGTTACGCAAATCGTGAGCCATAACCCTGTATGAGAACGCAGGACGTGGTTAATAGATAACTTCGCCAGATATCAGGCTTATCTAACAGGATGCGGTATGGAAAATTACGCCAACAAAAGCGGTGATTCACAGGTCGTCAGCTTCCAGATTGATGCCAACTCGATAAAAGTCCGTTTTAAAAATAATCACGTCTATCTCTACGATATCTTCCACCCTGGGCCAGAACATCTGGAAAAAATGAAAGAGCTGGCACGCGCCGGGTGGGGTCTGAATACCTATATCGAAAGTGAAGTAAAAAACGATTTTTCATCAAAGGTATTTTAAACTTCAATTCTTGGCCTGGGGCGACTGAGAGCCAGTCTCCCCAATATCGTCACGAGATTGGATTTGAGTGAAGCGTCTGCATACAACCACCTCCAGATTGATACTGGAAGTATAGGAAATCATAAAAAAGGCACTTCAAAATACAATGTGTATTTATTTGTGCCCTTTATGAATTGATATTTTGAGGGTTTTTAATTCAATATGTTGATTTTATTGAATTTTCAAATCTATTAGAAAACTTTTTTGTATGGCTTGATCGCCACATGCTTATAAACACCGGCGGCATTATAAGGATCAGCATCGGCCCAGGCTTGAGCCTCTTCCAGCGATGTAAACTCTGCAATCACCGTTGAGCCGGTAAAACCCGCCGCACCAGGATCATTACTGTCAACGGCAGGCATTGGCCCTGCGGTTAACAGACGACCTTCATCGCGCAGTAATTGTAGACGAGCCAAATGGGCAGGGCGCACAGCTAGCCGCTTTTCGAGAGAGTCGGCATTATCTTCCGCATAAATGACATACAGCACGTGCAGCACTCCTTATTGATATGAGGTATGTAAAATACGGTAAGTGAATGGCGCTAAGACTGCAATTGAAAGATAAACAAGATGTTAAATCGTGGTCACGAATGAGGGAATTTCACCCAGCCGTCAGTAAAATGCGTCACTTTATTCGATGCGTTGTTGAATATGATTGCTATTTGCATTTAAAATTGACGCCTGTTTAAGAGACCTAAGCCATTATGACGTCAATGACCCTTGATTTACCTCGCCGCTTTCCATGGCCGACCGCACTTTCGGTTGTGCTACATGGTGCTGTTGTCGCGGGGTTGCTCTACACCTCGGTACATCAGGTTATTGAGTTGCCAGCACCCGCACAACCTATCAGCGTCACTATGGTGGCACCTGCTGAGTTGGAACCTCCACAACCTGAAGTTGTGCAGCCACCACCAGAGCCAGTAGTGGAACCTGAACCGATTCCCGAGCCGCCGAAAGAGGCACCGGTTGTTATTCAAAAGCCAGAGCCAAAACCGAAACCGAAGCCAAAACCAAAGCCGGTGAAAAAGGTTGAGCAGCCGAAGCGTGAAGCTCAGCCGGTTGAACCGCGCCCGACAGCGCCGGTAACCAATACGGCGCCAGCACGTCCAGCTCCGGTTGCCAAGACTGCGCCAGTGGCGTCGACCGCTCCGGTGGCGACAGGGCCGCGTGCGCTTAGCCGAAATTCACCTCAGTATCCGGCTCGTGCACATGCGTTACGCATTGAAGGTAAAGTGCGAGTGAAGTTTGATGTTGGCCCGGATGGTAGCGTGAGTAACGTGAGTATCCTCTCCGCACAGCCCGCCAACATGTTTGAGCGTGAAGTGAAAATGGCGATGAAAAAATGGCGCTACGAAAGCGGTAAGCCAGGCCAGGGTTTAATTGTCAACGTGGTGTTCAAGCTTAACGGCGGCGCAACGATGGAGTAATCGAACTCCTTTACTGAATAAAAAACGGAACCCCAGGGTTCCGTTTTTTGTATTTAAAATATGCTTACAGGAAGGTGTAACTCAAATTCACTCCCACGCCGTAATTGCGTCCCGGAGCAGGTTCGAAGTATCGGCCGTTACTTTCATTTACGATGACAGAACCCACATATTCCCTATCGAATAAGTTATCGACACGCCCCCACACATCCAACATCCAGCGTTCCTGGATACGCAGCTTATAACCACTGTTCAGTGAGGCAACCGTATAAGCGGGTGCCTGGGCAGTATTCTCATCATTGGCTTGAATATCACTCATATAACGAACGTCTGCACCGGCATAGAACCCCTCTGGTGGTGCATATTCAAGTGATGCGTATCCCATGTTACGCGCAATACCCGGGAGACGATTCCCCTCGCAATGGTCATCACCACACGCGTTGCTGCGATACGTTGCATCCAGATAGGTCCACGCCATTTTGATACGCCAGTCATAGCCAAGCTGGCTATCGGCGGATAGCTCCATGCCCCGGCGTCGCGTTTCACCGGCATTTTTATAGGTCGTGCGTCCGCCGCTACTTTGGTCGGCGACAATCTCGTCGTCGGTGTCGGTCTGGAATAGCGCTGCCGTCAACAGGCTGTTACCGAAACGGGTTTTGCTGCCGACTTCCACGGTATCGCTGGTGGCCGGTTTTAAGCCAAAATTCAAACCGGATTGGCCGTTATCACGATACGAGAGTTCGTTGATGGTCGGTGTTTCAAAGCCGCGTCCCGCCGATGTGTAAACATTCCACGCGTCAGTGATTGCATATTTCAGCGCGGCGGCTGGCAGCCATTTGTGATAGCTCGCATCGCCGCTGTCATCGCCATTCAACGCGGTGATGTATTCATCATTGGAGTCGAAGTAAACCGAGCTAAAGCGTAAACCTGCATCCAGACTCAACTTATTGGTAAGCTGCCATGCAGTTTGTAGGTAAGGGTCAACGTTCCACATCAGATTGCGTTCGTCACGGCGCAAATCGCCTTTCTCACCCAAAACCGTGGTGCCGTTTTCCACCACAAAGTTTTCATAACCTTTGCGCTTTTCTGACAGCGTTTCGTAATCAACACCAGTGGTAAACATCACCGGGACGGATAGCAGATTGCCACGGTGCGTCCAGCGTGAATCGATCCCTTGATAATGGCGTGAAAGCTCGATAACGCCACCCGGATGTGTTGGCTTTAACTGCGGAGCGACGGGTATGGATTGGTATTGCGTGGTTTCTCGCACGCCCGCATAGGTCATGATACTGAGATCATCGTTAGCCGAAAGCTGCCGATCATAACGCAGTCCAGCCTGGGTCTGTTTAGTCGTCTTGCGTGTATTGTATTGCTCAGCGCGGGGTGCCTGAGTCGGGTTGTCATGCCATTCCTGTTCGGTTAAACCGCCCGGATCGTTGGCATCAATATCGACACTATTGAGCATCAGCGTGAGTTTACTGGCTTCGTTAAGCCGCACGCCTAGTTTGGCGTTACCCAGATTTTTTTGTGCGCTGCTATGGTCACGATAACCCTGCGTGGTAAAGCGTGAAGCAGAAACGGCGTAATCGACATCGCCGGCCTGGGTGCCGTCGCCCGTCGCGCCTGTGGCTTTTATACTGTTGCGCCAGCTTCCGAAACTGCCGTAATAACTACTGGCTTCAAAGGTCGGTGGCTGTGTGCCAGTGGTGGTGGTGACATTCATCACGCCGCCGGAGGCATTTCCGTACAACGCAGAGAAAGGGCCGCGTAAAATCTCAACGCTTTCAACGCTGTTTAAATCGATATTCGAGGTTTGGCCTTGCCCGTCGGGCATCGTGGCGGGAATACCGTCCACATACATCCGTATTCCGCGCACGCCATAAGTTGAGCGCGATCCGAATCCACGAATCGAAAGCTGTAAATCTTGCGCATAGTTCTGGCGATTCTGGACTTGCAGTCCAGGTACGCTGCTTAGACTTTCTGAAAGATTGATACGTGGAGCGGCCTGGCGCATATCGTCGCCATTAACGACACTCACTGCTGCCGGCGTATCCAGCTCGGAAATCGTACCTTGCGTGGCGGTGACGACCATCGTGTCTTCTGTCGCAAGCGCAGGAAGGGCAAAAGACGACAGCGCCGGGACAAGTATCAGTGGAAGGGAAATCTTTCCATGTTGCACAATTTTCATCAGACATTTTCACAGGTGGGAGCATTTACGCTCCAGACGAACCATCTGGAACATTCAAGATCATATGTTAATACTTGTGATGAATGTTTGAAAAGTGTTAACGGCACATAACGTTAATGCTACGGCGATTTATGGCAAGAAGGGTTGGTGAGAAACAGTTGCTGGGCAGTGAAGGGTTAAAAGATAGCCACCACTGAGCGTGTGGCTATCTTTTTCAAACAAAATGACTTAACGCTTATCGGTTAACGTTGTGCTTTCTTCATGGTGGAGATGCACCTGGTTGGCAATTTCGTGTACACGTTTACGAACACCAAACCAGCCCAGCACCAGTACCAAAGCAATCAGCGGAATAGAAGCAATGGTGTACGTTCCGTTCGGGTAATCAAAACCCATCAGCACCAACACGCTAAACAGGAATAGCAGCGTCAGCCATGATGTGAACGGCGCACCGGGTAATTTAAAGCTGACGTCTGCCGCTTTGCCTTCTTTAATGGCTTTGCGTAAACGCAGCTGGCAAATCACGATAAATGCCCAGGAAGAGATAATACCCAGCGACGCAATGTTTAGAACGATTTCGAACACTTGCGAAGGCACCAGGTAATTCAGCAGCACGCCAAACACGTATACGCCAAGCGTAACCAGAATCCCGGCGTAAGGAACTTGTTGCTTGCTCATCTTCGACATGAATTTAGGTGCTGAACCGCCCATCGACATCGAACGCAGAATGCGTCCGGTGGAATAGAGGCCAGAGTTGAGGCTGGAAAGAGCAGCACTCAGTACCACCATGTTCATGATGTCGCCAATGTATGGCACGCCGAGTTTTGAGAAAAATGTCACAAACGGGCTTTGTCCCGCTTGATAGGCATTCCACGGCAACAGCAGCACCAGTAAAACCACTGAACCCACGTAAAACAGACCGATACGCCAGATAACGCTGTTAATGGCTTTCGGCACCATCGTTTGCGGGTCTTTACATTCACCCGCAGCCGTCCCCACCAGTTCGATCGACGCGAAGGCAAAGACGACACCTTGCACAAGAACCAATGCGGGGAGCAAACCATGTGGGAAGAGGCCGCCGTTATCCGTGATTAAGTGGAAGCCCGTCGTGTTGCCATCAAGCATTTTACCGCTGCCGAGGAAAATCGTACCGACAACCAAAAAGACCACGATGGCGAGGACTTTGATTAATGCGAACCAGAACTCCATTTCGGCGAACCATTTCACGCCAATCATGTTCATGGTGCCGACAATCCCCAGCGCACAAAGGGCAAAGACCCATTGCGGCACATCACCGAATGCGCCCCAGTAGTGCATGTAAAGCGCGACGGCGGTGATATCGACAATGCCGGTCATTGCCCAGTTGACGAA
Organism: Buttiauxella sp. A111; assembly: GCF_014189855.1. Classification (GTDB taxonomy): domain Bacteria; phylum Pseudomonadota; class Gammaproteobacteria; order Enterobacterales; family Enterobacteriaceae; genus Buttiauxella; species Buttiauxella selenatireducens. Next base: position 230,513 of record NZ_BJFN01000004.1, on the reverse strand, counting down.
GTACATCCAACCCGCAACATAAGAGGCTTTTTCGCCCAGAAACTCGCGGGCGTAAGAGACAAAGCTGCCGCTCGACGGGCGGTGCAGCACCAATTCACCTAGCGCACGTAAAATGAAGAATGAAAAGATCCCGCACACCAGATACACCAGTGCTAATGCGGGGCCAGCCATTTGCAGTCGCGCGCCTGCACCTAAAAAGAGGCCGGTGCCAATGGCTCCGCCGATGGCAATCATCTGAACCTGACGGTTGCCCATCGCTTTGTGATACCCGGAATCGTGAGAATTCAGCCAGCGCCGTTTAGCCGCGTGCTTTTCCACTTCCGTTTTATGTAGTGTTTGCATTGTGGTCCCTGTCGTGTTGTTAAAAAGATACCCACCGTTTTGCCTGGCTTTTTTTTAATTTCAGCGTCATGGCAAAAAGGGCGCTAAATCCTACTCATAAACGCTACAGGACGCTAATGTCTTTTTGTTAACAGATAAGGAGATAGAGACCGACGGCTGCCAATGCGCAGACCGTCGCTTGAGGGGGAAAACTAATTTACGTTAATGACACTGACGGTCATAAGCATCAATTTGTGAATTGACCGCATCAACAGGTAAAGGGAGGCTACAGTCGATGGTTTCATCGCGTTGCTGAATTTGTTGAGACTCAGGCACGCCCTGTGCATCCTGGCTCTGATTCTTCACATGATGATGGTGAGCCTGTTCCGTCGGTTCTGCGATGACGCATCCCGCCAGGAAAATTGTCGGCAGCAAAACAATTGACGCAAATCTTAAAAATTTGTTCATTCCAGATATCCTGAATTAAAGCGTTGTGTATTCACGGTGCTAAGGTTATTTCGCGCGAGTTAACCAGGCCAGAAGGCCGGTAATCCCACCAATAAATCCGAGATATATGAGAATGATTAATGTCCCGGCAAACTCTCCGGCTCTGACGCCTAATTCCTGCCCTGTGGCCGCGTGTATATGGCTAAAGGCTACACCTGCTTTAAATAAACAGAAAACAGCATAAATACAGAATAAATAGAACAGCCATAGCATAAACTTCCCAATGGGCGTTCTCTTTTTCTTTTTTGGATCAGTGTTACTCATGATGCATCTCGTGATGTTGTAATTATAACATTTGTTGTGACGGGCATAATAAATAGCATGCCAAACATTCGAGTAAACACGCTCTATGTCTTTGATTGACGTAAATCAATTGAGCTCCAAAATTGCTCTAAATAAGAAATGTCTCATAGTGTGGAGTGGGTTTTCTGATCACTGGTGCAACCAGTTAAAAGGTAAATATTCTGGTTTATAGCGATCTGGTAGCTTGAAGTTGAAATAATAATTATGTTTTTCGAGCGTAAATAAGAATTATATTCTTTAACGTCTGTTTTCAATGATATTAAGCACTAATTTGAACGTTGATGCTTTGCCGCTCAGTGGACAGATCAGTAAAAGATTGTAAATTTGTGAAATGTGTTAATGGCATTAATGTTATTAAGCTAACAAAAGTAAACCAAGGAAGATTATTAAATTAAATCTAAACGAATAGCCTTTAAATTTAATATGGGCGATTGACTTTATATTCTGACGGTATATTTATGTTGCAGATTATTCTTAATGGCATCGCGTTATTTGTGTGATGAATAAGGCAAAAAATGGGAATGGGGGTTATTTTGGCTGCGGCTTTATTTTCTTCTGCTTCAGAAACCGCTGCACGAATTGCCACGGATGGCCAATTAAACTTTAAGGGATACCATGAAGTTCGCGTCGATGAGAATTTTGCAGCAGCTTATATCGACGGTAAACCAGCGACTATCACTGTCATTACCCCCAATTTTATTGAATTGCGGGGTAATCACATCGTGGTTTCATTGACAAAAAAAGCGGAATTGGGTTGGGAGGCGACCTGGACTGGGCGACATCGCGAACATGGCGTTTTAACGCCGGGCTTGAAACGTGCGTTAAACAACGACACAGCTGAGCTTTTGGCCTATGCCTCCACAAGCCGTCAGGTCGGTGGAACTACGCCTAAAAAATGATTGAATATAACCGGAGCAGAACGAGGGCGGCGTTCTGCTCCGGATGTGGGTACTAGCGTCGTTGCCAGCTTATCGCATAGTGATAGTGGGATTTATCAAGCAGGAACTCTTGTGAAACGCTGGGGCTCCAGGAGTCATCTCCCCCTACGCCCATGTGGAAACCATCCAGATTTAGCCACGTACCAGGCTCCGCCACGAGCAAATGGCGATGCGAGGTTTCGCGCAATTGCTGTTGGCTAAAGCGGCTGATGTTGAAGTGGAATTTACCCTGCCAGTGATGATCGCCATATTCCAGGCTTTGAGTTTCACAACGCAGCCCGTTCTCCGTTGGGAAAACATACGGGGTATATAGCGCTTGAAGCGGGCGCTGCCAGTAATCAAACAGAGCCGATTGCTGACGATCGGGATAGTTCTCGTGCGGACCCAGACCCAGCCAGCTCACTTGTGCGTCAACCTGCGCTAACTGGCAGCTAAGCCCGATACGCGCAGGTGGAGGAGTGCCAAAAGCAACGTCAACATCCACACTGACGTGGAGTGTGCCCATGCAATCGATTCGCCAAAGTTTGCGGCTGATAAACAACGATTTTCCGTCGTGCTGCCAACTATGCACCGTACGTACCTGAACTTCATTTGCCAGGGCTTCAGCCTCACAGTATTCCAACTGGGATTCAAGTGAGTACAACCCCGCCGCTTTCCAGCGTTCGACCCAGGCATTGGGATCAATGCGTGTCACTTCACTGACACCGATATCGTTATCTAACGGAGCACGGGTGAACTGATCCTGGAGCGGCTGTAACAGCGTGGGTTGCTGGGCTTTCCACCATTGGCTCAGTAATCCATTTTCACGATTGAATTGCCAATGATGGCGGCCATGGCGGATATCAAAATGACAATGACTGACCTCAAGCGTTGGGGACTCGCCGTTAACGGGTGGTGTCGTTGCGAGAAGGACGCCCGCAAGTTGCCACTGGTCCCAGGCGCAAATATGCCCAGCCTCAGACCAGTCTGTGGCGTTAATTTGCTGTACCTTTACGGTCAGCCATACGTCGCCATTTTCAGTAATGGCAGGAAGTGAGTCGAGAACGATAACCTGTTTACCCTGCGGTGTGATATCGAGCCGCACTTCACCTTCAGCAAGCCGTGTGCCCGCTTGCGAAACGTGCCAAAGCAAGCGTTCGTTATCACTGTGGCGGAACAAATATTCGCTGGTAACTTCAAGGCGTAATGGGGTTTCGCGATGAAGCTCAAACTGGAAAAACTGTTGCGCTTGCTGAGCTTCATACAGCGCCGGATGCGGTGTGCGGTCGGCAAATACCAGGCCATTCATGCAGAACTGTCGATCGTTTGGTTTGTCGCCAAAATCACCGCCATACGCCGAAAAGGGTTCGCCGTTCTCGTCATGTTTGACGAGAGATTGATCCACCCAGTCCCAGACAAAACCGCCTTGCAAACGCGGATACTGACGGAACGCTTGCCAATATTTATGGAAGCCGCCAAAGCTGTTGCCCATAGCGTGGGCGTATTCACACAAAATGAGCGGGCGCGTTTCATCGGGCATGCCGATCCACTTTTTAATTGACCATTTTGGTACGGCCGGGAAGGGCTGATCCTGGTCGACGCGCGCATACATGGGGCAAATAATATCGGTGGCGGCACTGTTGGCACCGCCGCCTTCATATTGCACCGGGCGTGAAGGGTCGACTGATTTTATCCAGCGATAAAGGGCATCATGGTTAGCACCATGGCCGGACTCGTTACCGAGCGACCAGATGATAATCGAGGGATGGTTGATATCGCGCAGTACCATGCGGGTCACGCGTTCTGTCATCGCTGGCAGCCAGACCGGGTCGTCACTCAGGCGATTCATCGGCACCATGCCGTGGGTTTCAATGTTCGCTTCATCTACCACATACAGGCCGTAACGGTCGCACAGGCGATACCACATTGGATGATTTGGATAATGCGAGCAGCGTACCGCGTTAAAGTTGTGCTGCTTCATGAGCAAGATGTCCTGGCGCATGGTTTGAACATCCATGACCTGGCCATTAACCGGATGATGCTCATGGCGATTGGTGCCACGGATCAGCAAGGGTTTGCCGTTTAACTTCAACAATCCCTGATGAATTTCGACTTTACGCAAGCCGACGTCCCAGGCTTCTGCTTCTATGGTTACGCCTTGCTCATCGCGCAAAATCACCACTGCGCGATAAAGATGAGGCTCTTCGGCACTCCAGAGAAGTGGGTTGGCCAGCGGGATTTTGAGCGTAGTGCGGTCACTGTATGCACCACGTTCATCAATAATCTCACTGCCGAGCGCCTGCTGTTTTTCCCCTACACACTGTTGGTCACGCCACAGTTGCAGACAGACTTGCACCGCGCGGTCATTTACACCTTTTACTACCACCTGCGTTTCAACAATGGCGTGGCTAAAATCTTCATTAAGATGCGTTGCGATCTTAACATCGCTCAACTGAGTCGCGGGTTTATGCAGCAGCGTTACATCGCGGAAAATTCCGCTCATCCGCCACATATCCTGATCTTCGAGATAACTACCGTCGCACCAACGCAGCACCATGACCGCGATCCGGTTTTCCCCGGCATTGAGTACTTTGCTGAGGTCAAATTCAGAGGGCAGGCGGCTGTCCTGTCCGTAACCTATCCAGTGGCCGTTGCACCACAGGTGGAATGCAGAGTTCACGCCATCAAAAATAATCCGTGTCTGTCCACTCTCGAGCCAGGAAGCATCAACATTAAATGTGAGCGAGTAACAACCGGTAGGGTTTTCTTCCGGAACGCACGGCGGTGTGACCGGGATCGGATACGTGACATTGGTATAAATAGGGGCATCAAAACCGTGCATTTGCCAGTTTGAAGGGACGGGTAAAGTTTGTGCATCGGGTAAGTTCGCAGACAGCCAGGTTTCTGGAACCTTCTCGGGTTGCGTAAAGTAGCTAAACTGCCAGTCACCGTTAAGACTTATCAGACTCGCTGAAGGCGCGTCATTGCAGGCTTCACGTTCATCACGCCAACTGGCAAACGGCGGATGAGCGGCCAGGCGGTTGAGTTGCGTGACGGCTGGGTTTTCCCAGTCGCGTCGGCCAAGAATCGCTGCCAGTGATGCGGCGACTGTACCCGATAGACATGTCATGCTGAAGGTTCCTTTACGTTTTTGCGATGCGCTCACAATTTAAATCACTATGGTTTTTGTGAGCGGCAATGTAAAGCAGCAAAACAGTTTCAGGTGAGGGGATTCACAGAAATCATTTGAGCTGTGCGACCTGACGGGCGAGCACCGTCAGTGCCTCCGCCAGCGCCTGTGGCGATGCGGTGAAGGCGTTTGGGGCTGCAGTGGTTTTACGCTCAATCAGCGTGACCGGAAGTACGGAGGCTGGCACCGGTTGATTCGGCGAGTGAATTTGTTCAAGCAGACGGTCAACGCTCGCACTGCCCAGCGCTTTAAAGTCCTGTTTGATGGTGGTGAGCGGTGGAATAAAGCAGGCGCTATCCTCAGTGTCATCATAGCCAATGACCGAAACGTGTCCTGGCACGGATAAGCCCGATTCATTCAGCGCGCGTAAAGCCCCCAACGCCATTTGATCATTGGCTACCAATAGCGCGGTGAATTTTCCCCCCTGGCCGAGCAGCGCAAGCGTCTGGAGATAACCCGATTGCGAACTCCAGTCTCCTTGTAATTGAGCCGCGGCATGCAACTGGTGCTGCGCCAGCGCCTGTTGCCAACCCTCAAGGCGTAGGCGGGCAGAGACGGAAGTGAGCGGCCCGTTCAGTAACGCGATACGCTGATGACCTTGCGCAACCAGATGCTCAATCGCCAGATGCGTACCGGCCGTCGCATCAAAAGTAATGCTGTCTATATTCAGCGCGGGTGAAACATCCAGGAATAACACCGGAACATGACCACACATTTCGGTGAGAGTTTGTGCCTGCTCATCTTCCAACGGAATGTTAATAATCAAGCCGTCAACGCGCTGAGACAGCAAACTGTTGACCGCATTTTTACAGGCTTCTATATCAGGCTGCTCAATCATCGACATCATCACGTTAAAGTGAAGTTTGCTGGCCTGAGTCTTAATGGCTGAGGCGATTTGCGACGGTGCATGCAGCGACAAATTACTGGTCACCAGGCCAATGTTCTGGCTCAGTTTCCCTGCCAGTTGCTGTGCTACACGGTTGGGAACGTAATTGAGCGCCCGCATTGAAGCTTCGACTTTTCGCCGGGTTTTATCAGAAACATGTTCTGCCTGATTGATAACGCGCGAGACCGTTTGATAGGAAACATGGGCATGTTTCGCCACATCGTAAAGCGTCATCGATTTGGTTTTCACGGCGGGTTTCCTTATAGCGCTCATTTTCCGGAGTGTATTTGGCATTATCGATCATTTACGGGCAAAAAAACGCATTATAGTGAACTCATCTATTTTTAAGAGATTGAGATCATGGCTTTTGACCTTCAGGCGTATTTCACTCGCATCGCTTTCCGGGGCGAGGCAAAACCGAACCTCGAAACCTTACAACGCATTCATCTGCTGCATACGTGCGCGATACCGTTTGAAAATATAGATGTGTTACTAAGGCGTGAAATCCGCTTAGATATAGACGCCGTATTTGAAAAACTTGTGGTCGCAGGGCGGGGTGGATACTGCTACGAGCAAAACTCATTGCTGCGTGCGGCGCTTGAGCATATCGGTTTTGTGGTTGAAGACCTGGGTGCCCGAGTATTGATCTCACAACCCACCGAGATGCCGCCTCGCACGCATCGCTTGTTACTTATCACCCTAAACCAGCAACGCTATCTGGCGGATGTGGGTTTTGGTGGCAAAACGCTGACGTCTGCGCTGCGTTTAGAGAGAGATGTGGTGCAGAACACCGACTTTGGTGATTATCGGTTGACGCAAATCGATGATGATTATCTGCTGAGTATTCAACAACAGGATGAATGGCTGCCGTTGTATCGATTTGATTTACAGCCCCAGTACGCATCAGACTTCGAGGTCGCCAACCATTATGTTTCGACCTGGCCTCAATCGCATTTCTATCATCATTTAATGATGTGTTTGAAAAAAGCCGATGGCACCACGTTGACGCAAAACGATCGGCAATTTAACGACGGACAGCCGCGAACGATAGACGATGCAGCGGAGTTGTATCAGTTGCTTCAGGACAAATTTGGTCTGAGCGTCAATGACCCGCACTATGGTTTCAGCCTTGCGGAATTTGCGGCGATTTGCCTGCCTTAGCTGTTGCAACGAACGGGTGCTTAACGTAAGTATATTGTTTCCAATAAAGGGGAGAACCACTGTGCCGCATATCACTGTAAAACACTTTCCGCGTGAACTGACTGACGAGCAAAAAGAAGCGCTGGCCGCCGATATCTGTGCCGTACTCAAGAAACATTTCAATTCAACAGATGAATCATTATCTGTCGCGTTAACCCCTATCCAGAAAGACCGTTGGAAAGAGGATGTTTACGATAAAGAGATCGCTCCGGCTCTTGATACGCTTGCCAAAAAACCGGGTTATACCCTGTAAACAGACGCCAGAGCCGCCTACCGATGGTAAACGGCTCTGGTAGTTTAGTTTTTAGTCACATCACTGAGCAGCACAGCAATACTTTTGCCGCCTTCGTTTTGCTCAAGAGCAATTTTCACGGCAATAGTGAGCGGAACCGATAACAACATACCCACCGGCCCCAAAAGCCAACCCCAGAATATCAACGATAAGAACACTACCAGAGTGGATAATCCTAAACCTCGGCCCATCATGCGTGGCTCAATGATATTGCCGAACACCAGGTTGATAGCCAGATAACCGGCAACCACCAACAATGCCTCATACAAACCACTGAATACCAACACTTGCGCGACAGGGGGGATGGCTGCCAGTACCGAACCGATGTTGGGAATGTAATTGAGCGAGAAGGCGAGCAGCGCCCAGACGAAAGCAAAACGCACATCGAGCATGGCCAACATAATCCAGACCACCAGGCCGGTGACCAGGCTTATCGCCGTTTTCAGCACCAGATAACGACTTACGCTGTCCAGTGCTCGCTGAATTGCCCCCATGCCTACCTCTGGGCGAGACATCAATTGATGAAGTTTTATTGGTAATTGCGGCACTTCAATCAGCATAAATACTACGGTTAGCAGCAATAAAAAGATTGAGGACATCGCGTTGGAAAGCTGAGTGATCAGGCTTGTGGCTAACGTCATAGCCGCATTGGGATCGATATACTTGAACAGTTCGTCCACCGATACCGTGATCCCGGCCCGTTGCAGCCACGGGTCCATGGCCTGGAGCGGAGAGATAAATGATGCACGATATTGCGGCAGTGTCCGTGTCAGCTCATTGAGTGTGGTGCCAAGATAGGCAAGCAGCAGCACAACGAAGAAGATAATCACCGAAATAACCATGGTAATCGCCAGCACTCGCGGGACATGCATCCGTTCCAGGCGGCGTATCATCGGGTTGAGAACGATGGCAATAAACAGCGACAAAATAAACGGAATGATGATATCCGCCGCCACTTTTATGCCCACCAGGATGACCACTAACATCCCCAACATGATGACGATTTTTAATCCACTTAACGTAATAATGGGTTTTGCCACTATTGATTATCTCCCGCGCAATTATTCATTCCTTAATTAACCGTATAATACGGGGGCGCAATTAAGTAATACACCGTTATTTTTTGTGGGAATCTTCGTAAAGAATTGAAAAGGGGAGGCAAGTACATTCCTGGATATGGTACAAATTGCGTATGTATAACTACTGAGGACAATTTACTATCCGCAACTGATGAGAAGCAACAACGCGGATAAGTTGTGAAAACTATGGACATTATGCTTACGAACAAGCTGTTCAACATGTTAGAAATCCGTCAATCTCCTTCTTTTTCTTCTGCTTTTTCTCTTTCCGGTGAGCAACACTGGCGTAACGCGCTTTAGATCTTTCTCCCGTTTTATCCCGTCATACTTCAAGCTGTCGGTGCATTGACTGCACTCGTGCGACCTCATCGCTGTTCTAAAACGCTTTTGACGTTTTAGTCCTACAACTCGAATTATTTAGGGATAACGTTTAACAGCCTTTTTATTTTTTTCGTTGCTTATTTTTAGCGCGTTTTAAGCTGTAGTACGGCTATTTTCTCTGTCAGGAGAGAGATCATGATCTATTGGATTTTATTAGCACTTGCGATTGTTGCGGAAATTACCGGCACTTTATCTATGAAATGGTCAAGCGTTAGCGATGACAACATAGGGTATATTTTCATGCTGTTAATGATCACGCTATCTTATATTTTATTATCATTTTCGGTTAAAAAAATCGCCCTCGGGGTCGCTTATGCCATGTGGGAAGGCATCGGTATTTTATTTATTACTTTATTCAGTGTTCTGCTGTTTGATGAGTCCATCTCACTTCTGAAAATAATGGGACTCACTACGCTGGTGGTCGGGATTGCGCTGATTAAATCAGGCACCGCCACAAAAAAAGAAAAGGCCTTAAAACCAGTAAAGGATAGTCAACATGCCGTCGTTTGAATGGGTGCACGCATTGTGGCTTCTGGCGGCAATCGTGCTGGAAATTATGGCTAACATTTTCCTGAAACACTCCGATGGTTTCCGCCGTTTTGGTTATGGCGTGCTATCGCTTTGTGCGGTACTGGCGGCCTTCAGTGCGCTGTCACAGGCGGTTAAAGGTATTGAATTGTCGGTAGCGTATGCGCTATGGGGCGGGTTTGGTATTATCGCAACCGTGGCGGCCGGTTGGATATTGTTTGGTCAACGGCTCAATCGTAAAGGCTGGATAGGCCTGGTGTTACTGCTCACAGGGATGGTACTCATCAAACTGGCGTAAAAGAAAAACCGCCCGGCGTGAAGACCGGGCGGTGAAATTATTGATTGGCTAATTTCTGTAATTGATCACGAAAACCGGTCACCGAAATGGCGCGGTTGTCGGCGCGATAGCGATCTTTCGCCGCAGGTGCCGAACTTTGTACGGCAATTAATTGCCAGCCATTTTCTGTTTTCAGCATTAACGGTGAGCCGCTGTCTCCAGGCAAAGTATCGCACTGATGTGAAAGTACCGTTTTCTGCGCCCAGCCCGTAATCAGGCAATCGTTATGGGTATAAAGGGAGTCCAGATGATCTTCCGGATAACCTGATTGTGTGACTTTTCGATTCTGGTTTTTGAGTGCTTCGGTGAGTGCATTGCGGTCGCCTTCGAACAGTGGCAATGGCGTGATACCGGATGGTGGGTTGTGTAACACAATCAGGCCAAAATCATGGGGAGCCGCACCCGGCGGGACAATCCATCCCTCTCCATCAGGTTTCAGACGATGACCAAGCGTGGATTCCACTCGTCCTTCAATGCCATGAATTTCGTAGCGCCAGGTTCCCTTATGCGAGACAAATCGCAAAGCAATGGCTTTGTCAGGTGTTCCGCGCGGCGGTTGCAGCAAGCAATGTCCCGCGGTCAATGCGAGGTGGGGGGAAATTAAGGTTGCGGTACACAAATTACCACTGGCAGTCTCAAGCTGGCCAATGGCATCCCACGGAGAACTTGCAGGATCGGTAACTCGCGTGCGGTCATCCTTACCAAAAAACAGCGTTTTGACGTCAGCTGCGCTCTCGCCATCAGCGTGGGAAAGGGCCGGTAAAAAACACAACACTCCTAACAGCATCACAACTTTTTTGCGCATATCACTCTCTGATGGGGCGATTAATTTTGATTTTTATATAAACCCAGCGAATGGATTAACTATAGACGGGTCGCACAGAAAGTGGGAGTAAAAAGTCATTACAGCCAGAAGCTTAGCGTAATAATGCCGCAAAGGATGAGCAGCGTGAGGATGATTTCAAAACTATAGCGTCGCAACATCATCCAGACTCCGGAAGTAAACACCCGGCGAACCGGGTGTTTTTAGTGTGGCTATGCTTTCGGGGTTGCCCCGATAGACCCGTGATTCTTCAGGCGGCGTTAGCCGCTACGCGAATGCTCACGGGTAACAACTTATGCAGCTGGCTGAGCGGCTGGTTTTGCAGCTTCAGTTTTGGCTGCAGGTTTTTTGTGGTGTTTTTTAGCCGCCTGGGCTTTTTGCGCAGCAGGTTTAGCAGCATCTGCTTTAGCTACAGGTTTTTTGTGGTGCTTTTTAGCTGCCTGCGCTTTTTGTTCAACCTGAGCAGGTTTTGCTGCTTCAGTTTTCTTCACTTCTTTTTTGTGTTTTTTAGCGGCTTGAGCTTTTTGCTCGGTGGCTGCTTTTTTGTGTTTTTTATGATGAGTGGTTTTTGCAGCAGGAGCTTTAGCAGCAGAAGAGGTTGCAACAGGTGCTGGAGTTGCAGTTGTTTCAGCAGCGAAAGCGGCAGAGGACAGACCCATTGCAGCGGCAACTACCAGAGCTAATACTTTATTCATCTCGACATCCTCGAATTTGTTTATGTTTAAACCCCAGCGGGGCCGTTGAGATGAACTATAAACATGTGGATCAAGGGCTTCAGTGAGTGATTGGTATCGGCGTGTAACGGTTTGTACAAACCACCCGTCATACTTCAAGTTGTTGATGCGTGGGCTGCCCCAGTCACATTGTTATCTATGCTCCTGGGGCTCACGTGCTTGCCGCCTTTCTACCACTCGAACTATTTTGGGTATTTAAGGTGATTACAAATAGCGTGCTTCTAAATGTTTGCGGAAATAGAGCGGGTTAAGGTCTTCACCTGTCGCGTTGGTGATAAGTTCTGAGGTGGTGAACCGGCTGCCGTGCTGCCAGATATTCTGACGTAACCAGTCGAACAACGCGCTGAAGTTACCTTCGGCAATATCTGCTTCGAGCTGCGGCAATGCGAGTTTGGCGGCATTGAACAGTTGCGCGGCATACATCGCACCCAGCGTGTACGATGGGAAGTAACCAAACGCACCATCCGTCCAGTGAATATCTTGCATACAGCCGTTGCGGAAGTTGTCTTTGGTGGACAGCCCCAGCCAGTGCTGCATTTTCTCATCCCAAAGTGCCGGGATATCCTCAACCTCGATATCGCCATCAATCAGCGCCCGCTCAATTTCGTAGCGTAAAACGACGTGGGCCGGATAACTCACTTCATCGGCATCGACGCGAATAAACCCACGTTCAACGCGTTGGTTCACGGCAATAAAGTTCGATGCTTCAAATGCAGGCTGCTTGCCGAACCGCGCGATCACCTTCGGCAAGAGCAGTTTCAGGAACTCTTTGCTTCGACCCAGTTGCATCTCGAAGAACAGGCTCTGGGATTCGTGGATCGCCGTCGAACGTGCTAATGCGACCGGCTGGCCGAGCCATTCACGCGGCAGGTTTTGTTCATAGCGTGCGTGGCCTGTTTCGTGGATAACGCCAAACAATGCACTGACCAAATCGGACTCGTCGTAGCGCGTGGTAATGCGCACATCTTCCGGAACGCCGCCGCAGAAGGGATGAGCGCTGACATCCAGTCTGCCGCCGTTAAAGTTAAAGCCCAGCAACTTCATGGTTTCCAGACCTAGCTCGCGTTGGTCATGGGTGGCGAACGGGCCTGCTGGTGTTATGACAGATTCTTTCGCCTGCTTATCGACCACTTTTTGCAGTAATTCAGGCAACCAACTGCGTAAATCACCGAATAACACATCGAGTTTGGCGCTGCTCATGCCCGGTTCGTAAATATCTAACAGTGCGTCGTAGCGGGATTTTCCTTTGGCATCGGCGCGAAGTTTAGCCTCTTCACGGCAAACGCGAACCACGTCTTTCAGATTGGCGGCGAAACCTTGCCAGTCATTGGCGGGGCGTTGAGTTCGCCAGCCATGCTCACAGCGCGTACCCACCAGCGATTTCTCTTCTACCAGTGAAGCAGGCAGTAAAATGGCTTCTTGATATTGGCGGGTCATTTCACGAAGGTTGGCGCGTTCAACATCGTTAAGGTCTTCTTGAACCGCAGCTTGTAACAGCGTGGCTATTTTTTTATCGGTCAGGATTTGGTGTTGCAAAACGCTGAGTTCAGCCAGGGCTTCACCGCGAGCTGTGCTGCCATTAGGCGGCATATTGGTGAACATATCCCAGCCAGCGATGGCTGAGAGGTGTCCAAAACGGGAAAGACGCTGGAAGGTGCGGGTGAGGTGATTGTAGTTTTGCTTTTCCATAGAGCCTCGTGAAGAGATGATGTACGCAAGCGAAAATAGCAAAAAGCCATCCCGAAAACGAGGCTGTGGCAGAGTTAATGTGCGCGATGATGCAAACGCGTCCCCACTAACAATGAGATGACCAAAAGAGAGCCGATAAAACTTGCCACACCGGCCCATCCGAACTGGTGCCAGAAAATCCCACCAAACGTCCCGGCAAGGCTTGAGCCAAGGTAATAACTAAACAAATATAATGATGAGGCTTGCCCTTTCGCACGTTTCGCACGCGGGCCAATCCAGCCACTGGCGACCGAGTGCGCGGCGAAGAATCCGGCAGAAAAAAGCAGCATCCCGATGAAAATAATCACGAGGGGTGAGAATACGGTTAGCACCAAACCGAGCAGCATCACCGCGGTAGAAAAGATCATGACAGGGCCACGACCAAATTTTGCGGCCATCGCTCCGGCTTTAGGTGAACTCCAGGTTCCGATTAAATACACCACTGACAGTAAGCCGACCACCGCCTGGCTCAAATACCATGGCCCTTGCATCAAGCGATAACCAATGTAATTGAACAGGGTGACAAACGCGCCCATCAGTAAAAAGCCCTGAGCGAATAACAGCGGCAATCCCGGGTCACGCCAGTGCAGACGGAAATTAATGAACAGGGTTTTAGGGCGCAGGGAAGAAGGGCGGAAGTGTCGGGATTCAGGCAGGATTTTCCAGAACATGAGGGCTGAGGCCAGGGCGAAACAGCCGATGCCGGCGACCGCGATGCGCCAGTTAAAGAAATCGGTCAGGACTCCACTTAACAGACGGCCACTCATGCCTCCAATCGCGTTGCCGCTGATATACAGCCCCATTGAAAAGGCTACCACGCTTGGGTGAATTTCTTCACTCAGATAGGTCATACCCACGGCGGCGACCCCACTTAGCGATAACCCAATCAAGGCGCGCATCACTAATATCCCCTGCCAACTGGTCATCATGGTGGAGAGCAGTGTGCAGCTTGAAGCGAGCAATAATGCGGTCACCATCACGGGTTTGCGGCCAATGGCATCAGAAAGTGGCCCGGTAAACAGCAGCCCAATCGCCAACATGGCGGTAGAAACCGAAAGGGAAACGCTGCTACTGGCGGGGGATACGCCAAACTCATGCGACAGCACCGGCAGGATGGGTTGCACGCAATAAAGCAGCGCAAAGGTTGCGAGTCCTGCAGAAAATAGTGCCAGGGTGACGCGCATGAACTGAGGCGAACCCCGTTTAATATAAGTGGCAGGCTGGAGTGAAATTCTGTCGTCAACATCTTCTGCCTCTGCGGTGTCGACGAGGGTTGTACGGCTCAAAATGGGTCCTTAATACGCTTTTGAAGTCTCTGTTCAGAGTAGAAAATCGCTAATGTTCTGTCTAATATATTAATAATCTCAATTGATATGTTTAAAATATGAATATTGAATTGCGGCATCTGCGTTACTTCGTAGCGGTTGCGGAAGAGCTCCATTTTGGTCGTGCGGCGGCGCGCCTGCGTATCTCACAGCCACCGCTGAGTCAGCAGATTCAAATCCTTGAACAACAAATTGGTGCACGTTTACTGGCGAGAACCAACCGAAGTGTGAGCCTGACCGCTGCGGGGCGTCAGTTTTTGCATGATGCGCGGCAGATTTTAAGCCAGGTTGAGATCGCAGCCGGGAGGGCTGCCAGGTTGCATCAAGGGGAGGCGGGTGAATTACGCATTGGTTTCACCTCCTCTGCGCCGTTTATCAAAACGGTATCTGACAGTCTGTCGACTTTTCGTCGCAGTTATCCCGATGTGCATTTGCAGATGCGGGAAATTAACACCCGCGAGCAAATCGCGCCGCTTAATGATGGTGAACTTGAACTGGGATTAATGCGAAATACGCGGCTTCCGGACACGCTGGACTGGAAGGTGGTGTTGCGGGAACCCCTGCTGGCGATGGTGCACCGCGACAACAAGCTTGCCCAATGCGCGGCGATTTCTCTGCAACAGCTGGCGAACGAACCGTTTGTCTTTTTTGACCCTCATGTCGGAACCGGTCTGTATGACGATATTCTCGGCCTGTTACAGCGCCATGGAATCACGCCCTATATCACGCAGGAAGTGGGCGAGGCGATGACAATAATCGGGCTGGTGTCTGCGGGGCTGGGAGTTTCGATTCTTCCGGCATCATTTAAACGTGTTCATTTATCGGAAGTGGTTTGGTTGCCCATCGAAGAATCCGAGGCGCAGTCAGAAATGTGGTTAGTGTGGCCAAAACATCGCGAATTGTCAGCCGCAGCACTTAGAATCTCCGCCTTGCTGACTCAGTCAATAATGGTTCTAAAAGACGATTAAAGCGGCCTAATATGTGCGGTAAATCACAACCCTACGTAAATATTTGACTCCTCTGGTTGAAGTGTTTCACCATAGCCCAAAGTTTATTTCGAAGCGCGAAAATAAAGGGAGTCGCAAGTGGTTGCTGATAGCCAACCTGGCCATATCGATCAGATTAAGCAAACCAATGCGGGCGTTGTTTATCGTCTGATTGATACCCATGGACCGGTGTCGCGAATCGATCTTTCTCGTCTGGCGCAACTCGCTCCTGCCAGCATCACGAAAATTGTTCGTGAAATGATTGAAGCCCATCTGGTGCAGGAAACTGAAATTCAGGATCCTGGCAGCCGCGGGCGTCCTGCTGTGGGGCTGATGCTGGAAACTGAAGCATGGCACTATTTGTCCGTGCGAATCAGCCGTGGGGAAATTTCTCTCGGTCTGCATGATTTAAGCAGCAAACTGATTGTTGAAGATACCGTTTCGCTCAGTGTTGAAGATGCGCAGCCGCTCATCGAGCGGATCATCGCACAAATCGACCAGTTCTTTATCCGCCACCAGCAAAAGCTCGAACGCCTCACCGCGATTGCCATCACGATGCCCGGGATTATCGACACCAAGCGCGGCATCGTCCATCGCATGCCGTTTTATGACGTCTGTGATATGCCACTTGGCGAGATCCTTGAAAACTACACTGGCGTGCCGGTGTATGTTCAACACGATATAAGCGCGTGGACGATGGCCGAAGGCCTGTTTGGTGCTTCAAAGGGCGCGCGTGATGTGATTCAGGTGGTCATTGATGATAACGTCGGTGCCGGTGTCATTACCGATGGGCGCCTGCTCCATGCAGGCAGCAGCAGCCTGGTCGAAATTGGTCATACTCAGGTCGACCCCTACGGCAAGCGCTGCTATTGCGGCAATAACGGTTGCCTTGAAACGATAGCCAGCATTGACAGCGTGCTGGAGTTAGCTCAGTTGCGCATGAGCCAGTCGATGGGCTCCATGCTGCATGAACAGCCACTCACCGTCGAATCGTTGTGTGATGCCGCGCTCAACGGCGACCTATTAGCGAAAGATATTATTCTCGGGGTAGGCACCAACGTTGGTCGAATACTTGCGATTATGGTCAATTTGTTCCATCCACAAAAAATCCTGATTGGTTCGCCACTCAACCGAGCCGCAGAAATTCTGCATCCGGCGATCACTGATTGCATTCGTCAACAGTCGTTACCGGCGTATAGCGCGCACATGATTGTCGAAAGCACGCAATATAATCACCGTGGAACCATGGCCGGTGCGGCGCTGGTAAAAGACGCAATGTATAACGGTTCGTTATTGATTCGTCTGCTGCAAGGGTAATGTCGTAGGCTGATCCACTAAAAATTGCGCTATCTCAAACTGGTCGAATCACTATTCTTTTAGACTTTCACTCCTGAATTATTCAATTTCTAATCACTAATATCCGTCTTACCTCACTGAGAAAGACGGGTATTTGAAGCATTGCCTTGGGAGTTAGTCATGCTTACGCGTTTCTTTATAACAGGTACCGATACTGCAGTCGGGAAGACTGTGGTTTCTCGCGCCTTGTTGCAGGCGCTTGCAGCCAGTGGCAAAAGTGTTGTCGGCTATAAGCCGGTGGCCAAAGGGTGTAAAGAGACGCCAGAGGGCCTGCGCAACAAAGATGCGTTAGTTCTGCAAAGTGTTTCCACTGTTTCACTGGCTTATGAAGCCATCAACCCTATCGCGCTGAGCGAAGAAGAAAGCAGCGTTAGCCACAATTGCCAAATCAACTATTCGCTGCTGTCTGACGGGCTGAAAAATTTAACCGGCCTTGTGGATCACGTTGTGGTTGAGGGCACTGGTGGTTGGCGCAGTTTAATGAACGATTTACGTCCGTTATCCGAGTGGGTGGTGCAGGAGCAATTACCGGTATTGATGGTTGTGGGTATTCAGGAAGGGTGTATTAATCACGCCTTGCTGACGGCTCAGGCCATTGCTAATGACGGCTTACCGTTGATTGGCTGGGTGGCGAACCGCATCAATCCAGGGCTTGCGCACTACGCTGAAATCATTGATGTACTCAGTAAAAAACTGCCGGGACCGCTGGTGGGTGAGCTGCCTTATTTGCCACGCGCAGAACAGCGTGAACTGGCAAACTACATCGATTTATCCCGTCTTAGCGGCGCGTTGAGTATAGACCGTCTGCGGGCGTAACCAGCGCGAGAGCGCTGATGCCATCACGCACGACACCAGTAAACCGGGGAGCAGTGTAAACTCCCCCGTCATTTCACAAACCATCAGCGTAGACATTATCGGTGCATGCGTGGTGGCAGCCAAAAGCGTTGCCATTCCGGTAAGCGCCAGCAAAATTGCCACGTTATCCCCGCTCCACGTCCATATTCCAAACCATTGCCCCACTAACATTCCCAGGGCCGCGCCGACAAATAACGTTGGGGTAAACACACCGCCTGGGGCACCTGAGCCACTGCTTGCCAGTACTGCCGCCAATTTATAGACCAGAATCCCAGCCACGAACAGCAGCGCGGGCGGTTGCGAGAGAAATGACTGCACTACGCTGTAACCATTGCCCCAAACCAGCGGTGTGATAAGCGAAAGCAGCCCAACCAGCAATCCCCCTAACGCAAGTTGTAACGGAGGGGTTAACTGCAAACGCTGGAACAGTTTACTGCTTTGCGCCATCAACCAAAGAAACAGCGGCCCTGCAATACCCGCAAGCAGGCCGAGCGACGCCATCAGTAGATATTGAACCGGCTGTGGGGCGCTGAGTGCGCGGACAGTATAAAGCAGCGTTTGCTCGTCGTTTAATAGGTGGGTCATCAGCAAGGCGCAGACGGCGGCAATCACCACTGGGCCAAGGGAGGCAAGCATCAGGGTACCAAACAGAATTTCTGCGATAAACAAGCTACCCGCCAGCGGCGCATGATAGGCGCTTGCCATCCCGGCGGCTGCGCCACAGGCGACCCACAACTTCCATTCGTCTTTATGAGAGCAACGCTGCGCGAATACAGAAGCAAAAACGGTTGCCAGTAGCACCATCGCCCCTTCACGGCCAATGGCGCTGCCGCTGGCGACCACTATCAGCGAGGCTGCCGATTTAACCAGGCTGGCTCCAACATCTAAGCGTCCGTCGCCCGTTTCAATGGCTTCCATGTAGTCAGTGGGCGCAGAAGGGCGCTGGCGCGTAGCGCGTTGCCACGCCCAAAGAAGCGTACCGGCAAGCAACCCACCCAATGCAGGGGTGAGCAATCGTCGCCATGATGGCAGTGCCGCAGCGGCGGCAACCAGGCTGCCGCTGTGATCCCCCAAAAATAGGCCTTCCAGAAAGTACATCGACTGGCGAAACAGCCAGACGACTATCGCTGAGGCGACGCCAATCCAGACGGCGAAAATCAGCCGCCGTAACATGCCTTTCATGTCCGGGAAGTGGTGTAAGCGATGCATGCCAATTAGCGTAGCGGGAAAAGAGGGATATTGTGCGCCATGAAGGCCATTAACCACAACGAAATGCTGAAGGGATGATGGTGTTTTGTCGTGACAGTGTCACTTTTAATCATCGCAGCTCTTAACGTTCCCGCCCAGTGACGAGCGGGATTGAAGCCGGTTATCAGAAATAAATCTCTTTTTGCGCGACGGGAATCAATAACTCTTTGCTCCAGTCGGCAAGCGTAATACGGGTTAATTCGCCCAATGCCTGATAAAACGGATGTTCGGCATTTGCGATAAACAGCTCCAGAAAACGTCCGCTCCACGGCAGAATATGCCAGGCGAGCAGTTCATCTACTTTTTGCATCATGCCTTCTTCTGCGAGCCATGCAGCCAGCATCAACAAAATCCCGATATGATCATCAGGCTCGTTACTTTCTTGCTCATTGGCGATGTCGTTTTCGCGCATCCACTGGCGCAGCTCAAGCATCGAGTCACCAAACAGCACATTCTCTTTATCGAGATAAACAGAGCCCCATGGCGAAGCCGGTAATGCGTAAGGGCCGATAAACAGACGTTGCCAGGCTTCGCTCAATGATTCTTGCGAATAGTTAAAGCCCTCAGCCATGCGTGTCGCGATGGCATCCAACTCGGCGTGCTGAACCGGCCATTGTTTTGCCCATTCAGGGTCTTCAAGTGTGGCGTAAAGTGCGGCGACATCCTGACTGGTGGGGGCTTGATAATACAGCGCGCCCAGTACTTTTCCTGTCAGGGCGATAGTCGCCAGTCTTTGCGTAGTGTTAGACATCATTCTCTTCCTTGTTGCGCGAGTTACCCCGCGCATTTTGTATCAATTAACCTGTTACCGCCATGCCGACGGTCATATGCAGGCCGTAAAAAATTCCACGACCAATACATTCACCGACAATGACCAATATTAATCCCAACAATAATCCGGCTGTTTTGGGCGGGGTGCGTCGTACCATTGGGCAAATCCAGCAGCCCAATCCGAGCGCTATCAGTGCAATACGCCACACCTGCAACGAGGCATAATCAGGTACTAACGCGCTGGCGTGCTGTACTGAGTTCTGAATATCCGCCAGTTCGCTGCCTTGCAATACGATGATGGCCATTGCCGCAAACAGAGCTAAAGCGCTAAGCGTCGCGAGTTTACTGCCGTGGAATGAATATCGTACCGTCTGGAGCAGCAGTGTTCCCAGTAGCGGGCCGCCCAGAAGAACCGTCAAAAAGAAACTCCACGTCGTGTAACTATTGTGCCAGGTTGGCACGGTATCAATCTGGTAGACGCGGGTCATTGCCCAGACGAACACCAGCCCCAGCACCATGGTTGCAGCCAGCCACACCTTGCCAATCGCAACCGGCATTTTTTTCAGTACTGCAAGCAACCACCATAAACCGCCAACTGCAAAGAACACCGAGCCACTGGCAATTTCATTGCTCAATGCCGATTGCCCGACGCGATTAAGCGAGTTGAACGCTCGCAGGGGTGAACCCAGATGCATCACCGAGGCGATAAATGCAATGCCCATGATCAGCCAGACAAAGAACATGGATCGAACGACCCGTTGCTGTAATTCGCTGTTATTACTGGCGGCATTCCATGCCAGTCCCATCACGATTACCGCTCCAACGACGCACTGGCCCAGTACAGTAAACAACACCAACGGCCATTCATGCCATCCGCTTCCCATCTCAAACCTCCTCTGGATTCGCCAGATAGCCGGTTTTATCCCCACAAGGGCGGCTGTTGGCATTGGGTTTAATCACAATATTTGGCTTGGTGAAGTGCGCCGACGGCAGCGGAGCAATAGCGGCTTGCACACCATATTTTTTACGCAGTTCGTCAATCGGTGCCATATCCAGTGCACGTAACGGGCAGGATTCAACACAAATTGGCTTCTTGCCTTCAGCAATGCGCGTGTAACAGCCATCGCATTTGGTCATGTGGCCTTTTTCAGCATTGTATTGCGGCGCACCGTACGGGCAGGCCATATGGCAGTAGCGGCAGCCAATACAAACGTCCTCATTCACCACCACAAAACCGTCTTCGCGTTTGTGCATCGCACCACTAGGGCAGACCTTGGTACAGGCGGGATCTTCGCAATGGTTGCAGGCAATGGATAAGTAATAGGCAAAGACATTTTGCTGCCAGACGCCGTTGTCTTCCTGCCAGTCGCCACCTGCATATTCATAAATGCGACGGAAGCTGACGTCGGGGGATAAATTTTTGTAGTCCTTACAGGCCAGCTCGCAAGTTTTGCAGCCGGTGCAACGACTGGAATCAATATAAAAACCATATTGGGTTGTCATCAGCTATTCCCTATGCCTTTTGGATTTCGACCAGATTAGTATGTTGCGGATTCCCTTTCGCTAAAGGGGAAGGGCGCTGAGTGGTCAACGTGTTGATGCATGAGCCGTGGTCGATACGGTCACCGGCCATGTTGGCTTCGTGCCAGGCACCCTGGCCCATCGCTGTCACTCCAGGCATGATGCGCGGCGTGACTTTTGCCGGAATACGCAACTCACCGCGACCATTAAACACCCGCACCATATCGCCGTTGGCGATACCACGAGCCTGGGCATCAATTGGGTTAATCCACACTTCCTGGCGGCAGGCGGCTTTCAGCACATCAATATTGCCGTAGCTCGAGTGGGTACGGGCTTTGTAATGGAAGCCGAACAGTTGAAGCGGATACGAGCTGCGCTCTGGTGCATCCCAGCCGTCGAAGGTGGAGGCGTAAATAGGCAGTGGACTGATGGTTTCGTCTTTTTCTAACTCCCAACTGGCGGCGATGTCTGCAAGTTTGCTGGAGTAGATTTCGATTTTACCGGAAGGCGTTTTTAATGGATTGGCGTCTGGGTCGGTGCGGAACGCTTTGTACGCGACAAAATGACCGTTCGGGTCTTTACGTTTATAAATCCCCATTGCGCGCAGTTCTTCATACGACGGTAATTGAGGATCTTTTTCCAGCATCTTCGCGTACAAAAACTGTAGCCACTGCTCCTGAGTGCGTCCTTCGGTAAATTTCTGATGAATATCCGGCCCTAAACGACGAGCCACTTCGCTGGTGATCCAGTAAATTGGCTTGCGCTCAAATTTCGGTTCCGTGGCGGGTTGGATAAAAATCAGGTAACCCATATTGCCGGCGTAGTCGTTAGGAATGATGTCTTCTTGTTCGACGGTCATTAAGTCCGGCAGCAGGATATCGGCGTATTTTGCCGAAGAGGTCATGAAGTTCTCGATGACCACAATCATCTCGCACTTGCTATCGTCTTGCAGCGTATCGTGCGTTTTGTTGATGTCAGAATGCTGGTTGATAATGGTGTTACCGGCGTAGTTCCAAATGAACTTAATGGGCACGTCGAGCTTATCTTTCCCTCGCACGCCATCGCGTTTGGCGGTCATTTCCGGGCCGCGTGTAATCGCGTCAGTCCAACTAAAGCAGGAGATTTGCGTTTTCACCGGGTTGACTAATACCGGCATACGCTCAATGGTGATGGTGTAAGTGGATTCACGCGCACCGCTGTTACCTCCGCTAATTCCCACGTTTCCGGTTAAAATCGGCAACATAGCGATGGCGCGGGCAGTCAGTTCGCCGTTTGCCTGGCGTTGTGGTCCCCAACCTTGCGCGATATACGCCGGTTTGGTGCTGCCAATTTCGTAGGCAAGTTTGATGATTTTATCAACTGGAATACCGGTAATTGCTGATGCCCAACGCGGGGATTTTTCAACGCCGTCATCGCCCTGACCGAGGATCCAGGCTTTATAGTGACCGTTGGCAGGGGCGCCCTCCGGCAGCGTTTTCTCATCGTATCCGACACAGTATTTATCGAGGAAGGGTTGATCGACGAGGTTTTGGGTAATCAATACGTGGGCGATACCGGCAACTAATGCGGCATCTGTACCTGGACGAATAGGGAGCCACTCATCTTCACGTCCGGCTGCGGTATCGGTGTAGCGAGGGTCGATAACAATCATTCGCGCATTGGATCGTTCACGCGCCTGTTCCAGATAATAGGTGATGCCGCCTCCGCTCATGCGGGTTTCGGCAGGATTATTACCGAACAAGACGACCAGCTTACTGTTCTCGATATCGGAGGTGCTGTTTCCATCGTTGGTGCCGTAGGTGTACGGCATGGCGCAGGCAATTTGCGCGGTACTGTAGGTGCCGTATTGGCCGAGGAAGCCGCCGTAGCTGTTCATCAGGCGAGTAATCAACGATGCGCTGGGTGAGGAACGCGTGATGTTGCCGCCAACAATCCCCGAAGTGTAGTTAATGTAGACCGCTTCGTTACCGTATTTTTCTACTGTGTTTTTCAGGCTGTTAGTGATGGTATCCAGCGCTTCATCCCATGAGATTCGCTCAAATTTCCCTTCACCACGTTTACCGACGCGCTTCATTGGGTAGTTCAGGCGCTCAGGATGGTTAATACGTCGGCGAATTGAACGGCCACGCAGGCAGGCGCGTACCTGGTGATCACCATAGACATCGTTACCGGTGTTATCCGTTTCAACCCAGGTGACTTCATTATCGCGCACGTGTAAACGCAGGGCGCAGCGGCTACCGCAGTTTACTGAACAGGCTCCCCAAACGACTTTATCTTCAGCAGGGGAAACAGCATCTCCCACCGCCGTGGCTGCGGCTCGCAAGCCAAATGGCAGGGATATTCCCCCCACCGCGAGGGCCAGCCCGCCAATGGCGCTGGTCTTCATCAGGTTTCGACGGGTTATTCCATTAGGGCAAGATTGGTTCGACATAACTCACTCCATGACGTGTTATCTCAGGATGTCTTTGTTGTTGTGGTTGTTTTGTATTCATGACGGCAAAGCGAAATATTGCTTAACAAGCGAATATTATCGACCGAAAATGATTTTTACCTATTTAGGAGTAGGTGTTGTTAACACGCATCAAAGTTAGGGCGGAGAGTTGCATGAAACTTGCTGGAGGTGGGGGTGAGGTAAAACGGGGCGAAAGCCCCTTATTAACACTGCAGTTTATTGCGCTACTTATTGATGTTTACAGATAGTACGCGTTTGGTTGATATATCTATTTTACATGTATAACTTAACTGAGAAGTGACCCCATTTTCATCAGTAACGCTAATGTTGTTGCCATCAACAGTCCCAATATTGGTTATTTGATCATAACCAGAAACGTTTCCCCCGTTACCCCATTTAAAGTTTTCTCCTGCTTCCTTTTCAATGCCTCTCAAGCATTCAGGCCAGGCGCTCAGGATGACTTTTGCCACCAGGCAGCCAGGGTCTGTCTCGTCACAGTTAAACGTTTTATTTTCAGCAGACTGAGGGGACATGGTTGCAGTAACAGGTTGCGTATCAGCGGGTGGGTTAAAGACGCAATCACTGCCATAAGGTTCTCCAACCAATCGCGACATTTTTTCGCATGTGATACTAATTTTGTCGCCGTTACGAAGCGACGTTGCCACGGCTTTTTGCCTCTCCGCAATATCCATTCTGGCGGGCATAGACTCATTTAACGTGCTGAGATGGATAAATATCGTGCCGGAATAATCTTTGTCTATTGATTCCACCTGGCCTGTGACATTGACCCGCTTGCCTTTCAGTGCCTCATCGGTAGCCACTTCGTTTTCTTCATATGCTTTCGACAATTGAATGGCGGTGTAACTTACGATTTCTTTCGACGCTGTGGGTTCGTTAACATTTTCATTTTGCTGAACATTTTCCTGGGCATTTCCTTGGGCATTTACCGAGCCAAACCAAATCAACCCGCCCAAAATGAGAGTCACCAAACCCAAAAAGCCTTTAACCGTTTTCTCTTTGGTGGCAGCCGGTTTGCTGATACCACAATGTGGACATGCTTTTGCGGACCTCGACACTTCTTTTTGGCATTCCTTGCAAGAAATTAAAGCCATTTGCAGTTTCCTAACGTTTTGCGTTTAACAAAAAAAATGGAAATACCGCAAAACAGGGCTAAACCACACGAACTATTATGTTTAAAAATAAATCACCACAAGTCATATCTAAAACACACTGGGTCAGTTTGTGATTTGCTATTGATTAATCTTTTTATTATACAGTTAGTTATGTTAGGTGTGATGGGGCGAAAACGCCCCGATGGCATGATTACTGTGGTTCAGTCGGTGTACCGTCCTGAGTATTTCCGCCGCTAGCGGGATAGTTTCCGCTGCTGGTACGCGTATAGAGAATTTTCTGAGTATCATTAGCGCAGTGGCCAACAACTTGTGCATCAGGTTGAGAGGCCTGATCGTTTGGCACTATCGTCAAAGTAAACCCCGTTTCCGGGACACCATTTTTAATAATCTTTTGCTGAATGTCGGCCTTGACTGTATCGCATGACGTCTGCGCGGCGAGTACCGGAGTGGTCGCGATTAACAGACATACACCCAGCCAAATTGAGCGTTTCATCATCTCTTCCTTATCTTAGGGGCGTTGTATAAGCATAGTAGTTGTAGTGTAAAGTGTTGTATTTGCTTATACCCTTCATACTTCAAGCTGCTTATGCGTTGGCTACACCCGCTCACCCCAGTCACTTACTTAAGTAAGCTCCTGGGGATTGATGAGCCTCATCCATGAGGCTCACCCTACGGGCCAGCGCAAGCGCTGTTCAAATCTGTTCCAGACAGATTTGTCACGGGTTTGCCGCCTTTAAGCAACTTGAATTATTTTGGGTATATCATGTACGTTACATTTCAAGTCGGAGCCGGATTTACGTGAAGAAAATCATTATCCTTAGTGCGTTGGTAGCCTCTGTTGCCGGGTGTGATAATCAGAATAATACGCTCTCCTATACGCCAGAAATGGCCAGCTTTTCAAATGAGTTCGACTTTGATCCATTACGTGGGCCAGTCAAAGATTTCACCCAAACGCTCATCAATCAGAAGGGCGAAGTGATAAAACGCGTCGTGGGTCTGGTGTCGGAAGAAGGGTGTTTTAACGAACTTGAATTTCATGATCTGGAAAGCAACACCGGCGCTACGCTTGTGCTGAATGCTAACTATTATATCGATGCCATTACCCATGAAAGACGCGTGAAACTGCAGGGTAAATGCCAACTGGCGGAGTTACCCCAGGCGGTCCTCACTTATGAAACCGACGATAAAGGCTTTGTGGTCGCAGCACACGGTAAAGAGACATCGATAGTTTATCGCTACGATGCGGACGGTTTCCCGTTAGGCAAAACGACGCAATCGAATGATGAAACCCTGACTATCACCGCGAAAACAGGTAGTGACCTCAAGAAAAAACTCGATTTCACTTCTGAAAGTATGCTCAACGGTAAATCTATTGCGCAGGTTAAACAAACCTGCGATTACGACGGCCATTTTAATCCACTGGAATGTGTGCTGAACATTACCGATCTCAATGCTAAGCCGTCCAAAGTTGAAACGTACATCATCAAGAATGACATCAATTACTATTGAGACCGAACGTTCGCGAGTTCGGCTGGTTTGATTCAACGTCAAAAATATTGGCAAATGTAGAAGGAAGTCGGATGAAGTGGTTGCAGCGTCTGAAAATCGATACTTTTTTACTGATTATGATCGCTGTCGTGGTCATTGCTTCGCTTTTCCCCTGCGAAGGTGCGGTTAAAACTGCATTTGAATACCTGACTACGGCCGCGATTGCGCTGCTGTTTTTCATGCACGGGGCAAAACTTTCCCGGGATGCGATTGTGGCAGGCATGGGGCACTGGAAACTCCATCTTGTGGTTTTCCTCAGTACCTTCGCGCTTTTCCCTCTGTTGGGGCTGGCGATGGGCTTTCTTTCGCCTGGTATCCTGAATCAACCGCTGTACATGGGCTTCCTGTACCTCTGTGCGTTGCCCGCGACTGTACAGTCGGCAATTGCCTTCACGTCGGTCGCAGGGGGAAACGTTGCGGCGGCGGTGTGTAGCGCTTCGGCATCCAGTATTCTGGGGATTTTCCTATCGCCGGTTTTAGTCGGTGCATTAATGAATACGCAGGAAGGCACCACCGACACACTGCATGCCATTGGCAAAATCATCCTGCAATTGATGGTGCCGTTTGTGGTGGGGCATTTGTCGCGCCCACTGATTGGTCGTTGGGTCGATAAACATAAAAAACTGATCAGCATGACCGACAGGTCATCTATTTTGCTGGTGGTGTATGTGGCCTTTAGCGAAGCGGTAGTGGAAGGCATTTGGCAGCAGGTTAATGGCACCGCGTTGTTAGCCATTTTGGGCTGCTCAATTGTGTTGCTGGCGATAGTTCTGGTAGTCAATACTTGGGTTGCGCGGTTTATAGGGTTCAACACGGCGGACGAAATTACCATTGTGTTCTGTGGCTCCAAAAAAAGCCTCGCGAACGGTGTGCCGATGGCAAACGTGCTGTTCCCGGCCAGTGCCGTGGGCATGATGGTTTTGCCATTGATGATATTCCATCAGGTGCAATTGATGGTCTGTGCGGTGCTTGCGCAGCGTTATGCACGCAAAACGGCGAAGGAAAAGAGAGCGCTTGAGTCAGTCTCCTGACTCAAGCGTTTGACGAAGGATGGAATGTTTACGCGGCGCGAACTTTAGCGATCAGCGCCTGCTTTTCCGCTTCACTCAGGAAGGCAATTTTCAAACCATTCTCTTGCGCGGTACGGATGTGTGCCGCGCTCAGACCCGCTTGCGGGGCCGCAACAGTATATTCATGAATAATATCGATTCCCTGGACTGCCGGATCATCGGTATTAATGGTCGCCAGCACACCTTTATTCAGGAAGGTAATCAATGGATGCTTATCCAAAGATGCCACGGTGCTGGTTTGAATATTTGATGTCAGGCAGGATTCGATACCGATACCGTGTTCAGCCAGGAAATCCATCAGTGCCGGATCTTCAACAGCTTTCACACCGTGACCGATACGCTCTGCACCCAGTTCACGAATCGCCTGCCAGATACTTTCCGGACCAGCTGCTTCGCCCGCGTGGACGGTGATATGCCAGCCGGCATCGCGTGCGCGGCTAAAGTGGTTCAAGAATAAGCTGCCCGGGAAACCCAGTTCATCACCTGCAAGGTCAAGCGCGGTAATGTGGTCGCGATGAGTCAGCAGGGCATCCAACTCAGCTTCACATGCGGCCTCACCAAACGTACGGCTCAGAATGCCGATCAGACGTGCTTCAACACCAAAATCGCGGCAACCTTGACGCACGCCTTCAATCACCGCTTCTACCACACCGGCGACCGGCAAGTTATGCGTCATCGCCATATATCCTGGCGAGAAGCGCAGCTCCACATAATGCAGGCCGTTACGCGCGGCATCTTCAATATTTTCCCATGCCACACGGCGACAGGCATCCAGAGAGGCCAGGACTTTCACGCCCCAGTCGAGTTTTTGCAGGAAACTAACCAAATCAGGCGCGGTTTCCACGACTTGTACATGAGGACGAAGGGCTTCAAGAGAATCAGCCGGGAGTGACAGGTTAAACTGGCGGCCTAGATCGAGGATCGTTTGTGCACGAATATTACCATCAAGATGGCGGTGCAAATCGGTTAATGGGATGGAGGTATCAATCATGGTCGCACTCTTTTATTGATTAAAGTGCGGTACATTATAGCACGGTGTTGTAAGCTATTAGAAACAAAGATAATTACCTGAAAATAAAAGCAGAAAGCGGCAATTCATCCAGGTGTGATGATCGGCATACACATCGAATTCCGTTCCATCCTTGCCCCGTATTTTTTTCCTTGCTCTATACTCAAAGCGCATTTGATAATGCTCTCGACATAACAATTCAATGAGCGTTCAGCTCGTAGCAAGATAATCTGCGCCTGCATATGATTGACCAGCTTTCCGATTGCTGGTCTTTTTTTATCCGTGATTTAACACTTAAACCGCATAGGGTTTGCCCAAGTCCCAGCGCGACTGCCAGTGTGCAATATACTGCCGAGTCACGTCTGGCATATCGTTTATCACGACGACATTTTCTGAGTTTTCAGTCTCGGCGGAGGGGGCGAAGTTAAACGAACCCGTTTCGACAGTGCGATCGTCAACGATAATCGTCTTGTCGTGCTGTATGTGGTAATGCCCGTCAATTCGTAGTTCAACCCCGTGGGACGCGGCATACTGCATCGTATTCATGCTGGCTTTAACCCGATTGCGTCTTTCATCCACCACAACACGCACGTTAACGCCGCGAGAGTGTGCATTTACGAGTGCCTGTGCGATATCTGGAGCCTGGAAAGAATAGCCAATCATTTCTATCGAAGTGTGTGCCTGATTAATTGTCTTCAGCACCAATGCACGTGCGGAACCTTCAGGCGAGAAACCGACCTGTACGTCAGGGGACGAAAATGCGGTTAATGGCAGCAAGAGAGCTGAGGCTATTGTCAGGAGGTGAAATTTTTTAAGCGCTGGCATTCAAAAATCCAGATTGACTGGGTTGGGGTGAATAAGTTTAACGTTGTTCGCGTACTTTATGTCTGACAAAGAATGTATTGGAAATACCAGGATTAGTAAGAGGCTGTAACACTCACCTTAAAAGGCACAGGTTCATTCAATGACAACCTTTTCTCTGGGCCTGGACAACAGTATTTTTACCAGCTCCGTAAAGCTGACAGGTTTGTAGAAATAGTATCCCTGAAGAAATGTGATGTTGTGCCGGTTCAGGTATTCCACCTGCGCCAATGTCTCAACGCCCTCCGCCACAATGCTTAATGACAGCCTGCTCGCCAGGTCAATAACACAATCAAGCAGTATGGTGGACTCCGCATTTTCATTCACTCTACCCACGAAACTCTGGTCGATTTTAATATAATCAATTTGTAAATCATTGAGGTAAGAAAGCCCCGAATAGCCTGTACCAAAATCATCCAGTGCGATGGCAAAACCACTGTCATGCAGGATATTGAGTTTAGTAATGAGTTGCTCGTCGACGTTTAAAGGTTCCCGTTCAGTCACCTCAATCACGTGCGTCAAATCCTTGCATTGGAAACTGTCACGGTATTGCATGCAGTCATCGAGGAAAGCAGGGGAATTAATATGCGTGGCGCTAAAATTGATCCCGAGGTGAAAACCCTCAGGTAATTTACTGGTAATGGCATTCATATTGGCAATGACCTGTGCCATCAGGGACTGAGTTAACTGCACAATCAGACCTGATTTTTCGGCAATCGGTATGAAGGACGCTGGTGAAATAAAACCGGCTGTCGGGTGTTTCCACCGAGCCAGAACTTCCACCCCCCGAAGCGTTCCTGTTCTGCCATTCACGATGGGTTGATAAAAAGGCACAATCTCGCCGTTATCGATGGCACTGCGTAATGTGTCTTCTGGAGTGGTGTATTTGTTGAAGTATTTATGTAAGGAATATGCCACGGCGCATGAGATCAGCAGAATAAACAGCAGCATCCCAGCCCCCTGGTCAAACAGCCGTTGTAGGCTGAAAAATGCAGGATGGTTATAGACGACCCTGAACGGGTAATTGTTTGACTGCACAAAACCGTATTTTTCATCGCTGCTGGAATGATCCTTAACCGCACCAGTAAGGCCAATTGCCCGGCCATGAACGACTAACATGAAATGGGTATTTTTAAGTGAGGTGTTCAGTGCATCCCGAATGTGAGAGTCACTGATGGTCACAATAATTTTTCCTTCTTGTATAGACGTCTGGTAAAGCAGTACAGGCAAACCATTCAGGCTGTATCTTGCCTGAACAAGCGCGAGCATAGTGTCAGGGAGTTCGGCTATGTTAGCCAGCAACAGGCGATTTCCGGGGAGAGAGGAACACCATATTTTGTCATGCTTAATAATCAGAATGGTTCTGAGATGGGGCTCTAACGCAGCCTCAGTCCCGAGCCGGTATTGCGCCTCTGATGTACATTCGGCTTCAGCGATAGCCATTCCTTCCCCGGTGGCAACCCGCGCTTCTTCAAGGATCCCGTCAATACTTTTAGCGGCTCTCACTGCTCCAGCGGTGTTTGCGAAACCAGCAGAAAACCAGAGTTGCAGGTTTAGAATGAAAGTGCCTGTAAGGAAAAATAATACCGCGGTGATGAGCGGAATGACTGATTTTTGCATAATGCTCTCTGAGGAGAAGAATTAATTGCATGCCAAACGTGAATATTCTTCCGCAAAACAGACGGGTATAACTAGCATGGTACAAAGCGATAAATAAAACAGCCCCCTTTGGCAAATCCATTGATATATCCGTCATTCTTCAAATTGCTTATGCGTTGGCTGCGCCTTAACAATAAGGTATTAAAAAGGGGAGTTTCCTCCCCTGAATACTTACTGCAGCGACTTTATTGCCCTAATTAATCGCTTCACGCCTTCTTCGAGTTTAACGCGTGGGCAACCGGCATTCAGGCGCACAAAGCCTTTTCCTTCCTCACCGTACGTATATCCCGGCATGATGGCGACTTTTTGCTGCTCAATCAGCGCTTTTTGCAGCGCGTTGTCATCAATTCCCAGCGGACGTAAATCAATCCACGCCAGATAGGTTGATTGCGGTGGTTGCCAGTTGAGTTGTGCAAATTCACGGTTCAACGTGTCTGCCACATAATGAAGATTGCCTTGCAGGTAAGTGCGCAGTTCGTCCAGCCATGCCGCTCCTTCCTGATAAGCAGCAATATGGGCAACCACTGCAAGGATTGCCGGCGATGACAGCCCATCCTGGCCTTTGAGCACATTCAGATACTGCTGGCGTTCATTGGCGTCGTTTATCAGGCCATATGCGCCGGTTAATGCCGGGATATTGAAACTCTTGGAGCCGGAAGTGAACAGCGCCCATTGGCCTTTGCCCACCTCGCACCACGGCGTATGAACGTGGCCTTCCCAGATCATATCCATATGTATTTCATCACTGATAACTCTGACGCCGTGCCGCTCGCACAACGTTGCCATGGTTTCCAGTTCCTCGCGCGTCCAGACCTTCCCGGTCGGGTTTTGCGGGCTGCACAGCAGCATGATTTTACATTCAGGTTTAGCCAGGTGCGATTCCAGTGCAGCCATATCGCACATCCAGCCGCTATCCGTTTTATGCAACGGCGCGCTAAAGACCTGGCGTTGATTCCCTTCAATCGCTTTGTAAAACGCATCATAAGCTGGAGTATGGATAAGTACCGCATCACCTGGGACTGACCACTGGCGAATCAGCTGTGAAACCATATAGATAACGGACGGGCCGTAAACCACCGACTCTTTATCAATCACGCTGTTAAAACGCGTCTGATACCAATGCGCAATCGCACCAAGAAACTCGTCATTCTTCCAACGGCTGTAACCTAAAACACCGTGAGATAAGCGCTTTTGTAATGCATCAAGAATGACCGGAGCGGTCGGGAAATCCATATCAGAGATGGTGAAGGGCAGGAGATCGGCGGCGCCGAAACGGTCTGCGACATAATCCCACTGGGTACACCAGGTTCCATGTCGGTCAACGGGGGTGGAAAAATCGAACATATCACCTCACAACAAGTGGGCGCCGGAGCGCCCACTGTGATTTACGCCTGAGCAGTTTGCATCAGATGCGCCATTTCATCTTTTACCGACTGGACCTGCGGCCCAATCACCACTTGCAGATTATGTTGGTTAAGCTGCACCACGCCAATGGCACGCAGGTTTTTCAGTGCGGCACTGTCCACCAACGACATATCTTTCACTGATAAACGCAGACGGGTGATGCAGTTATCCAGTGAGACAATATTGTCTTTACCGCCCAGCGCTGCAAGGATTGCAGGCACGTTGTAACCGGATTTCCCCACCTGACCCACAACTGCTTTTTCTACCGCGCTTTCGACATCACGACCTGGGGTTTTGATATTGAAACGGGTAATCGCGAAACGGAAGATCACGTAGTAAACAGTGAACCAAATCGCAGCAACAACCGGCACCAGATACCACTTGGTGGCCAGACCGTGCAGAATACCAAATACCACGAAATCGATGATGTTACCGTCAGTATTACCGATAGTAACGCCCAACACGGCCATCACAGTAAAGCCAAGGCCAGTCAGCAGAGCATGGATGAGATACAGAACCGGAGCCACAAACAGGAACAGGAATTCCAGAGGTTCTGTTGTACCGCCGATGACGCAAGCAATAACGCCGGAAATCAGCAGGCCTTTAATTTTGTGACGATTTTCAGGGCGAGCACAGTGGTACATGGCCAATGCAGCACCCGGTAAGCCGCCAAGGAACGCTGGCATTTTACCCTGAGACAGGAAGCGAGTCGCACTCTCCGCAAAACCGTGAGAAGTCGGGCAGCTCAATTGTGCCTGGAAGATAGTTAACGCACCGCTCACGCTGTGCCCGCAAACATCCATCGTACCGCCAGCTTCAGTAAAGCGGATCAGAGCCACCAGAATGTGGTGCAAACCAAACGGCAATAATAAACGCTCGCCAGTCCCGAAGATCATCGGACCAAATACGCCAGCACTGTTGATCATATTGCCCAGTGCGTTGATACCCGCAGCAAATACCGGCCAAATCAACGGAATCACCAGACCAACCAGACCCATCACCAGAGTAGTGATGATAGGCACAAAACGAGTACCGCCAAAGAACGCCAGTGCATCTGGCAGGCGGACATTGTGGAAACGTTCATGCAGCAGGAAAACAATCACCCCGACAATCACCGCGCCCAAAATACCGGTATCGATGGACTGAATACCGAGGATATTCTGGATGTTGTTCGCCTTCAGAATAGCGGCGTCAGTCGTCGGGAGAATGCCTTTTGCGGTCAGCCAGAAGTTCACTGCCAGGTTCATGACTGCGTAACCAACAAAACCAGCAAACGCAGCGACACCTTTGTTCTCGCGAGCCAGCCCTAAAGGAATGGCGATACAGAACATAATTGGCAGGAAGCTAAATGCAAACGATCCAACTTTGCTCATCCAGACGAATATGAGCTGTAAAACGGGATTCCCTAATGCCGGTAACAGCGTCACCACATCATGGCTGCTCAGCGAACTGCCGATACCCAGCATAATGCCGCAGAACGACAGCAGCGCCACGGGCAACATAAAGGTTTTGCCAAGGTTTTGAAAAAACTCCCAAAGCGTAATTTTTTGTGGTGTATTAGCCGCCATAACGACTCCTTGACCTTGGTTGATAAATGGGTAGGGGAACAAAACGAAGCGGATGATAAAACGTTTTACCAAGCTTTATTGCGCGTTAGCTCACAGATCCAAATCTCGGTACAGGGCCTAATATACGCATTAAGATAAAACGTTTTACCCCCACATTTAGTTTCATGGAGGATTCGTCTTTCTAATGACGACTCAGGAAAAGAAAATCACCATAAATGAGGTTGCTGAAGCGGCCGGGGTATCTGTTACCACGGTTTCTCTGGTACTCAGTGGCAAAGGGCGCATTTCACCGGCGACGGGATTGCGTGTGAACGAAGCCATAGAAAAGCTGGGGTTCGTGCGTAACCGGCAAGCCGTCTCCTTGCGTGGCGGTCAGAGTGGCGTTATTGGCTTGATCGTGCGCGATCTGTGCAATCCTTTCTATGCAGAACTGACTGCGGGCCTGACTGATGAGCTGGAAAAACAGGGGAAATTGCTCTTTCTGACACAAAGCGGCGCTCAGGGCCAGCATATGCAGCGCTGCTTTGAGACACTGGTTTCACAGGGCGTGGACGGCGTGATTGTGGCCGGCGCGGCAGGACAGGGCGCGGATATGCGTACTGTTGCGGAACAAAAAAATCTCCCTCTTGTCTTTGTTTCGCGAGCCAGTTATCTCGACGATGCCGATATTATCAGGCCAGACAACATGCAAGCCTCGCAGCTAGTGACGGAGCACCTGATCAAGCGCGGCCATCAGCGTATTGCCTGGTTGGGCGGTGACGGTTCTTCATTAACCCGTGCCGAGCGTGTCGGCGGCTACTGCGCAACCTTGCTGAAATACGGTTTGCCTTTCCACAGTGAATGGATAATCGAATGCGAACCCAGCCAGAAGAAGGCGGCCGATGCAATAACTACGCTTTTACAACATAACCCGACCATCACCGCTGTACTTTGTCATAACAGCACCGTAGCGATGGGCGCGTGGTTTGGTTTACTGCGAGCCGGACGGCAAAGCGGTGAAGGAAGCATCGACAGTTATTACGACCAACACGTCGCATTGGCCGCATTCGCCGAGGTGATGGACGATGAGCTGGATGATTTACCGTTAACCTGGGTGTCGACGCCTGCACGTGAAATTGGCCGCAGCGCCGGGCAACGGATCCTGAAACGCGTACAAAACGACAACGAAGAAGTTCGCAGCCAGATAATGCCCGCGAGACTGGTGGTACGGAAAAGTTAGCGATGCTGGGTTAGTAAAAGATCATTCCTTCATAGGGCTTTTCTTTGCAGGCCTGAAGTCTGGTTTCAAGGCCTCCGCTGTGAACTTCTAACCGGTGGCCATCTGGATCAAGAAAGTAAAGTGATGCACCTTCACTCGTGTTGTCCTTCCACTCCTCGATCCTCGCAGCACGCAGTTTTTCCCTGAAACTGACGATGTACTGCTCTGAAATGGTAAAGGCGTAATGGGTGTAATCACTTTTGTCATCTACCGTATCAAGCGATAAACACAACCAAAGGTCGCCCAGAGACAAGTAAGCGCCTTTTGCCCATTTTGCGCGTGGAGTGAAGCCAAGCTGATGTACATAAAAATCGAAACTGCGGGCCACGTTGCTTACTGCGAGTGTCAAATGATTAAGGCCGGTCAACATCAATATCCATCTCCAGAAATTTGTGTTTACGAATGAGGACACATTAATTTAAAAAAAGCCTCCCGAAGGAGGCTTTTACAGAGACAAAAAGTCAGTATTACTGCTGCGGTACTGCTGGCGCAGCAGGAGTTGCAGGAGCTTCCAGTTCTGGCGCTGGAGCGGATTGATCGTCGATACCTGGCATGCCGAACATACCCAGTAAATCACTTAGCGGCATTTTCTGTCCGTTCAGCGTTACCTGGCCATTCGCGTATTGCAGGCTGGAGACCACTTTGTTGTCTTCCATTGTGGTCACACGGAACATTTGCCCCATTGCAGCCAGGCCTTTAATTTGCTGTTCAGCAAGTTTAGCGGCTTCGGCTGGCTGGTAGCCTTCAAGCTGGGCTACCTGAGTCATAAACGCAGTTGCCATATCCACTGGGATAACCAGCTTGCTATCCAGCGATTTCACGACACGGTTCAGTTGCTCTTCCGGCGTGGTTGGCTCGGTCGTCGTCAGGGCAGGGTCTTTCAGGAACAGCGAAAGATTAAAGCTACTTTCACCTTTTGCATTCTTCCAGCTTAACGGTGCCACGGTGATCACCGGATCCCCTTTCAACAGCAGAGGCAGGTTAGCGGCAAACAGTTCGACAATTTGCTGCTGATAAGCTTCTGGATTCTGCGCGGTTGCGGGGTCTGCCAGCAGTTTTTGCGACTCAGCATTGTACTTACTGCTGAACTCCTGAACCGCTGCGCCATCGAGGTTACCGATTTTTAACGTTAATTTGCCGCTGCCAATATCCTGGTTCTGCACTTTTAGTGAGTTCAGGGTGTAATCGATTTGGCCGGAAAGATGCTTTTTATCTTCCTGCAATTCGGATTTGGCATTGATACTTAAGCCTTCCACAACGGCCATTTCTTTGCCTTCAACGGAAATAGCGAGTTTTTCGATAGACGCTTTTTGGCTACCAATACGCTCGATAAATTCGCTACGGCTGCTATCGCCTTCGGTTTTGATGCCGTTAAAGGTCATCTGCACGTGCTGGCCATACTCATTGCTGGTATTCACCAGGCCGCTTTGTGCTTCACCGCGGATGGAAATCTTGTCGCCCTTGCCATCGACATCCGCATTGAACTGACCACCGCTGAAAGCGACTTTCTCTTCGCCTTTAACGTAGTCCAGTGGCAGCAAATCGATATCTGAAGAGGTATCACCGTTATAGCCGATACGCGTTTGCGCATCGATAAACGACAGACCTTTAGTAATATCAAACAAAGGTTTAGTCGTCGGATTGTTCACAAGCGTGGTATGAACGGATGCCATGGACGGCAGCAGATTGAATTTTTTCAGCTGTGCGAAGGGGAACGGGCCATGATCGATGATTTCATTGAAAACGATGCTTTGATCAGGCTTGAGAATCGCACTGGTCATTCCCGCAGTGGGTTTGATAACCAGTTGCATTGAGCTATGGAACAGACCACGATGATAGTCCTGGTAGCTTAGCGTTAAACCTGCTTCAGGCGAGGCTTTTTTCAATACGGCGTCAGCATTACCCACCATCTCCGCCATGCGGCCTTCAAGCTGTTTACCGGTGTACCAGGCTGTGCCCGTCCACACCACACCCAAAGCCACAATGACACCTACAGCAACCAGTGATTTTTTCATTCTGTCGTCGTCCATATTAAGTGCGCCTGCCGGTAGTCCTCCGGCAGACGATTGAAATGCCAGCAGGCATTTAAGAAACGTTTACCCTTCATTCTTCGAGCTGCATGTGCGTTGGCTACGTTCAATCGCCCGAATCACTTACTTGAGTAAGCTCATCGGGACTCATTCTCTTGCCGCCTTCCTGCAACTCGAATTATTTTGGGTATATCCTAAAGAGCTTAGCAATCTATCCATAAAAAATCAGTAAGTTGCTTACAACTCAGATTTTGGAGTAGACGCGCGCTACACGGCCAACGCCGCTGAGAGAAACCGGTGATTCTTCTGCGGAGATAAAGGCAGATTCACCCGGTTTGAGCACCAGTTGCTGTTGGTCTTTACTCAATACCGCTTCGCCTTCGGTACAAAACACGATAGCCGCACTGGTTTGGGCGAGCGGGGTTTGTTGAGCGCTGAGATCGTGCAAAGAGAAGGCGAAATCATCAACCGGAATAGGGAAGTCTAGCTCGCTCGCCCGTTTCACGGGTTGTGTCAGCAATTGATCTGCCGGTTTAGGTTCAAACTTCACGTTTGCGACCAGCTCAGGAATGTCGATGTATTTTGGCGTCAGACCCGCACGCAGCACGTTATCGGAGTTTGCCATGACTTCCAGCGCGACACCTTTCAGGTAAGCGTGCGGCGTTTCGGCGAACAGGAACATCGCTTCACCTGGCTGCAATTTCACCACGTTTAACAGCAGTGGCGAGAACAAGCCGCTGTCATCCGGGTAGAACTCAGAAATGACACGAATGGTTTCCCACGGCTCGCCCTGTTGGTTATTTAGCGCGGCTTTTAATACGCCCAACGCGCGTGACTTCTCATCACCTTTCATGTTCAGCAAACTGGCGAAAAGCTGTGACAAACGTTCAGCATTAGGCTCTTGCAAGAAATGCGCGATGGCCGGATGCGCGCCTGAGACAGGCTGCAGCAGCGAAACAATATCGGCAAATTCGCGGAATGCATTCATGGCGAGGAACGGTGTTAATGCGAACACGAGCTCGGGTTTGTGGTTTGGATCTTTGTAGTTACGCTCGGCCGCATCTAAAGGGATACCTGCCGCGTTCTCTTTGGCAAAACCTATTTCAGAGGCTTTTTTGTTCGGGTGAACCTGAATGGAAAGGGGTTGATCGGCACACAACACTTTGAAGAGAAACGGCAACTCACCAAAACGCTCTGCCACGGCCTTACCTAATAGCGTGGGCTTGTTAGCATCAATGACATCACGTAGTGAACGCGGTTGACCATTTTCAAGAATTTTTGAGCTGCTTTTCGGATGTGCGCCCATCCAGAGTTCTGCCATCGGCACGTTTTCTGGATTTTGCACGCCATAAAGTTCCGTTAACGCAGTTTTACTTCCCCATGCATAGTTTTGCACTGAGTTGATGAGTTTTTGCATTATCAAGCCCTGTTGTAATCTAGCTAAAGTTCCGGCTATTAAACCAATTATCTGAGATGAAGTAACCAGGGGAGTAAAAAGTCGTACTAGTCTCAGTTTTTGTTAAATAATTGTGTAGCATATTGGCGAGTTAAAAATAAATGTCGTAAGTGAGAGAACAATGTCGAATAAAGCCTTTCATTATCAAGAGCCGTTCCCGTTAAAAAAAGACGAAACAGAATACTACTTGCTAAGCAGTGATTATGTTTCAGTGTCAGAGTTCGAAGGGCAGGAAGTCCTGAAAGTTGACCCCAAAGCCCTCACGTTACTGACCCAACACGCATTCCATGATGCCTCGTTTATGTTGCGCCCCGCTCACCAACAGCAAGTGGCCGATATCCTGAATGATCCTGAAGCCTCTGAAAACGATAAGTACGTCGCGCTCCAATTCCTGCGTAACTCCGAAATCGCTGCGAAAGGCATTTTGCCGACCTGCCAGGATACCGGCACGGCGATCATCATGGGCAAAAAAGGCCAACGTGTCTGGACCGGTGGCGGTGATGAAGAAGCGCTGTCTCGCGGCGTCTACAACACCTTTATTGAAGATAACCTGCGCTATTCGCAAAACGCCGCGCTGGACATGTACAAAGAGGTCAACACTGGCACCAACCTGCCAGCGCAAATCGACCTGTACACCGTTGACGGTGACGAATATAAATTCCTCTGCGTTGCCAAAGGCGGCGGCTCAGCGAACAAAACCTATCTGTATCAGGAAACGAAGGCGCTACTGAGTCCTGGCCGCCTGAAAGATTACCTTGTTGATAAAATGCGTAGCCTCGGTACTGCTGCCTGTCCGCCGTACCATGTGGCGTTTGTGATTGGTGGAACTTCAGCCGAAGCCACGCTGAAAACGGTCAAACTGGCATCCACCAAATATTACGATGGGCTGCCAACGGAAGGTAATGAACACGGCCAGGCCTTCCGCGATGTTCAGCTTGAAGAAGAACTGCTCAAAGAAGCGCAGAATCTGGGGCTGGGTGCGCAGTTTGGTGGTAAATATTTCGCCCACGATATTCGCGTTGTGCGTTTGCCGCGCCACGGGGCGTCATGCCCGGTAGGTATGGGCGTCTCTTGTTCCGCTGACCGCAACATTAAAGCGAAGATCAATCGTGACGGTATCTGGATTGAGAAACTCGAGCATAATCCTGGCAAATTTATTCCGCAGGAACTGCGTCAGGCGGGGGAAGGTGAGGCGATAAAAGTCGACCTGAATCGCCCAATGAGTGAGATCTTAAAACAGTTATCGCAGTACCCGGTTTCCACCCGCCTTTCTTTAAGTGGCACGATTATTGTGGCACGTGACATCGCCCACGCTAAACTCAAAGAACGTATCGATAACGGTGAAGGTTTACCGCAATACATCAAGGATCATCCTGTGTATTACGCAGGCCCGGCCAAAACGCCAGACGGTTATGCATCGGGCTCGTTGGGGCCGACAACCGCAGGACGTATGGACTCGTATGTCGATCTGCTGCAAGCCAATGGCGGCAGCATGGTGATGCTGGCAAAAGGTAACCGTAGCCAACAGGTGACGGATGCTTGCCATAAACACGGTGGTTTCTATCTGGGTAGTATCGGCGGTCCAGCTGCGGTTCTGGCGCAACAAAGCATCAAGAGCCTGACCTGTGTCGAGTACGCGGAACTGGGGATGGAAGCTATCTGGAAAATCGAAGTCGAAGACTTCCCAGCCTTTATTCTGGTCGATGACAAGGGCAATGACTTCTTCCAGAAAATACACGCCTCTCAATGTACGCGATGCGTGAAGTAAACATTATAAGCCGCCCATAAGGGCGGTTTTTTTTGCTCAAAATCTAAGGAGAATGAAATGGTAGCCGTTCGTAGTGAATCAGACTCAATGGGCCCAATTGACGTCCCGGCAGATAAACTGTGGGGCGCACAAACTCAGCGCTCACTTGAGCACTTCCGCATTTCCACTGAAAAAATGCCCACGGCACTGATCCAGGCGTTGGCATTAACCAAGCGCGCTGCCGCGAAGGTGAATATGGATCTCGGCTTGTTGGACAACACCCGAGGTAAAGCCATTATCGAGGCGGCTGACGAAGTGCTGGACGGTAAGCATCCCGACGAGTTCCCGCTCGCCATCTGGCAAACAGGCTCTGGTACCCAGAGCAACATGAATATGAATGAAGTACTGGCAAACCGGGCAAGTGAAATTCTTGGCGGTGTGCGCGGAATGGAGCGCAACGTTCATCCCAATGACGACGTGAATAAGAGCCAAAGCTCAAATGACGTATTCCCGACAGCCATGCACGTTGCGGCGCTGATCGCGGTGCGTGAACAGCTCATCCCACAATTAAACGTGTTGAAAGCGACGTTGCAAGACAAGGCCGACGCTTTCCGCGACATCGTTAAAATTGGTCGTACGCACTTGCAGGATGCGACACCGCTAACCCTTGGCCAGGAGATTTCCGGCTGGGTGGCCATGCTTGAACATAATCTCAAACATGTCGAAAACAGCTTGCCGCACGTTGCGGAGCTGGCATTAGGCGGCACGGCGGTGGGAACTGGACTGAATACCCATCCTGAATACGCGGTACGCGTCGCAAAAGAGCTGGCTGAGATTACTCGCCAACCGTTCATTACTGCACCGAATAAATTTGAAGCACTGGCAACTTGTGATGCGCTGGTTCATTGCCATGGAGCATTAAAAGGGTTAGCGGCATCGTTGATGAAAATTGCCAACGATGTCCGTTGGTTATCCTCAGGGCCGCGCTGCGGAATTGGCGAAATCGCCATTCCTGAAAACGAACCCGGTAGTTCAATTATGCCAGGCAAAGTCAACCCGACGCAGTGTGAAGCGATGACTATGTTGTGTTGCCAGGTGATGGGTAACGACGTGGCGGTCAATATGGGCGGCGCTTCGGGTAACTTTGAGCTCAACGTATATCGCCCGATGGTGATTCATAACTTCCTGCAATCGGTGCGTTTGTTAGCTGATGGCATGGAAAGTTTCAACGAACATTGTGCGGTGGGTATCGAACCTAACCGGGACCGAATCACACAGTTGCTGAATGAATCGCTGATGCTGGTGACCGCACTCAATACCCATATTGGTTACGACAAAGCCGCAGAGATTGCCAAGAAAGCCCATAAAGAAGGGCTGACACTGAAGGCATCTGCGTTAAAGCTGGGTTATCTGACTGAGGACGAATTTGATGCCTGGGTACGCCCGGAAGAGATGGTCGGCAGTATGAAACAGTAAGCTTCATCGCGCCTGTATCTATTCTTCGCAGTAAAGATGCAGGCGCGGGATCACCAACCGCAACGGTTGCGCATCTGGTTTGTAGCGATGGCGGATATTATCCGCATCATAATTGAGCAACTCGCCAATATCCGGCGGCATTTCACCGTTGTCAGGATTACACAGGACGACCAGAGGCGAAGGGCAGGCATGCTGAACCTGTTTTTTGCGTTCCTGATACCAGGCTCGGGCCACAGGTTGCACCTTGACGGGGCGCTTGATTTTCAGGCGCGTATTATCCGATAAACGACTGATGTCATTGAGTTCTCGGGTAATTTGTTCAGCCCATTGCTCACGGGTATACGGGGGCACAGCGCGATTAGCGTTTAGACTTTTTTCAAGTATCTCGATAACGTCGCGTCTGGAATAGTTCTTAATTATTTGCTTATTCGCCCAGCCAAAATTGAGCGTGCTGGGATTGTCCAGCAGGGTGATAGTCCGGTAAGCGTTGAGCGTGATAAGCCCCGGAAGTTGGCGGTGTACCCATTCAAAACGCTGCACGCTGGGTAAACCGGATTCCACACTGACAATGTTTTCAAACGCCTGTTTACGCTGATTGATGCGTTCAATCAGTGCCAGTGTTTGTTCGCGTTCTCTCTCATCGACCTGATAACAAACGGCGCCAGGCAAGCGTACAGCGGCTTTGCTGCTGATTTTCTCCGACTGTTGCTGGATGAACAAGCGCGTAAAATGGGAAAGGGTAGACTGATGTGCCACGTGCCCCAGTAATTGAGTCACTTCTATTTTCGTGACGGCATCATGTTCCTTCCCTTTATCCACGGTGGGTAAGGGGAACACACGTCCCACCAACAATCTGTAACTATCGAGTTGCTCACGAAGTTGATGTAAGTCGTGCTCAAGCTCGCGGAAGGTGCTGTTCAGGCGTTCAATCAAATCATATTTTGCCATTTTGCCACTCATTAGTTACAACATACTTATGGATTTATAACACAGGGAGATGAACCTGACCATCGTCGTTTCGATGGCCTGGCAGGGAAACATGATTTTTAGCGGCGCGGCGTTACGGAGGCTAACGCTAAAGGGGATTCCGTTTTGATTGGCCAGCTAAAGCGGAAGCGGGCGCCGCCCAGTGCACCGCTGTCTACGCCCACCGAACCTTCCATCGCCGTTGCGACAGAATGAACGATCGCAAGTCCTAGACCGCATCCACCCGTGGCGCGGTCGCGGCTGGGGTCAAGGCGAACAAACGGTTCAAATACCCGTTCGCGTTCTTCTGCTGGAATACCTGGACCATCGTCCTCAACTTGTAAAATTGCGGTTCTGTTGTCGAGCCACAGACTGATTCGCAATTTCTCATTACTGTAACGCAGCGCGTTATTGACCAGATTATCGGTGACACGCTCCATCAGGCGCAGATCGATTAAACCAAAATCACCTGCTGATGGAATATCCAGTTGAATATCGAGCTGAGGATGAATGATTCTGACATCAGCAATGTGCTCATCAAGCCAGCGTGGAACATCCACACTTGCCAGTTGCAACTCCGTTTGCGGGCGGTC
Organism: Buttiauxella sp. A111; assembly: GCF_014189855.1. Classification (GTDB taxonomy): domain Bacteria; phylum Pseudomonadota; class Gammaproteobacteria; order Enterobacterales; family Enterobacteriaceae; genus Buttiauxella; species Buttiauxella selenatireducens. The sequence goes on along the minus strand of NZ_BJFN01000004.1, from coordinate 186,995 downwards.
GAGGCGCGCGTAAGTCAGCAGCTCTTCAATCAAGGCTTCCAGTTGGCCAATATCACGGTTTAGCGCCAATGATTCCGCATCCGTCAGGTTGTCGCTCATCTCAAGGCGATAACGCAGGCGCACCAGTGGTGTTCGCAGTTCATGCGCAATTCCGTCAATCAGCATCTTCTTACTGGCAATTTGTGCGTTGATGCTGTCTGCCATCTGGTTGAATGCGACACCTAAACGCTCAAAACTTGAAGCGCTGTCGAAATGGATACGCTCATCAAGATGCCCTTTACCTAATCTTTGCGCCGCTGTTTCCAGTTTCAGCATGTCCTGCCAATGGGGCCGCATCCAAATAAAAACCGGGAAGGCGAGCGAGATCGCAATAAATGCCATCAGTGCCACATCCAGCAAGCGCATTTGATGCAAGAAAAAGAGATAGGGAATCGGGCCGACGGCAAGAACATAATGGCTGCGGGGGATACGCTGAATAAAGGTGTATTCGTCGTCGAGGGCGACAATTTCGCCTTCTCGCAGATGACGCATTGTTATCTCATCAAGTTTGAACTTGTCCATTGGCTCGATATGGAGTTTAAAGGACAGGTTAAGGTCGAGATCTTTGATAGTGCGGTTCCAGTCGCGAGGCGGGATTTCACGCAACTCGCTGCGCATCAAATACAGCGAGCTCTTCATCAAATCATCCAGCGACTGGCGGCCAGCACGCTCAGCGGTGAATTTGTATACCAGGCCAACCAGCATGGTCATCACCAGGAAGCAGACGAACAGCAAAAGATAGAACTGAATAAATAACTTTTTCAACGGAAATCACCGGCTTATCAGTTGGTTGGGGCAGCCTCCTGGAGTCCAGGCGCGCTATGGGGACAGGAGTGGCGTCGTTTTAGAAATTTCATGCCCCATCTGGCTGGCTATGTAAGCAGGGTTTGCCCCTGCTTACAATATCTGGCGTGCAGAACTCTGGAGTATCCGTGCAGAAATGAGGGCGCTATACCGTTGCAGCAACCTGTTGATGGGCATGACTTGCTTGCTGTCGTTGTTCCTTCAGGAGTGGGTAAACCACGTCTCCCGGTAATGGCCGATAGTAGAAAAAGCCCTGGCACAGCTCAATTCCTGCTTTTTGCACCAGTTCTAATTCTTGCTGAGTTTCGACACCCTCAATTAAAATTTCACACTGAATCACCGTGCATAGCTTCACGACCTGCTGCAGGAAGTTAAATCCATCGGGTTTGGCTAAACCCAGAACCATAGAACGATCGAGTTTAATTTTATCCAGCGGGTAGCGTGTCAGATAATGCAACGTTGAGTATCCGGAACCAAAGTCATCCAGCGCAATCTTGATGCCTAGATCGCGCAGTTTTTCCAGAACTTCAGCGACGCGTACCGGATCCTGCACTTTTTGTGACTCGGTTATTTCAAATTCCAGATTCCACCCGGACGGGAGAGGGGTGGCCATCACCTTACGTACCATGTTCGGAAGCCGGTAGTCGATCAGCGTCTGAGGTGAAATATTCACTGAGAGCGTCATCTTCTCGCAGTCAGACATATGCTCGCGGACATAATCCAGTGCATGTTCCATCACCCAGAAATCAATCTCCGGCATCATGCCGGTCTGCTCATAATATTTCAGGAACACCGGTGGAGTGATTTTTCCTGCGTCGCTTTGGTGGCGTATCAATACCTCAAGAGCGACTATTTTGCTGTCTGCAATACGCACCTGGGGCTGGAAGTAGAGGATGAACTGCCCGTCTCTTTGCAACTTCTCAATTTGCCGCTGCGCCTCGATGTAGTTGTTTTGCTCAACGACATGGCTGTAATTGGGCACCATTTCAAAGTCAGCCGGCTGATTGACTTTCATCTCGCCGGTCAGTAAATCCAGATTGGTGTTTTCAGCGACGGATTGTTTTAACGAGCTTTTGACGAATGGGTGATAAATGATGACCCCAAGGACGAGCAGCAGTAGATACACTATTAACGCACTCGCTGAATGGCCGCTGGCTAACCACACTTTAAGCGGTCCAGGAGTTGACCAACTGACGATTTCGGAAATTCGTGGAATGAGATCCATATAGGTCGCGCCGTAGGCCACCAGATAGGCCGTTAATGGTGTCAGGACAAACGGAATTATCATCACGGGGTTGAGTACAATCGGGAAGCCAAAAATCAGTGGCTCATTGATATTAAATAACGCCATGGGGGCGGCAATACTCAGTAGACGTCTGTGCGGGCTCTTTGGTTGCATTAAAATACAAATGATCAGGCTTAGCGTGTTTCCGGTACCTCCGGAATTACACCACATATCATAAAACACCGGGCTGAGAATATTGAGCGCGCTATGTCCTGCATGCCATTCGCTAATGTTAACTTTTGCAGCTGCAGTAAAAGCGACATCAATGTCCATAAATAGATAATAACCGTGCAAACCAAAGAACCATGGCACACTGCGTAACAGCACATACGAAATACCATGTAAAAAATCTGTCGGGTAAAAATACACCGAAATATGGCTAAAGAAGCTCATCACATTGGTGACGTAAATTTCCGCTCCTAATTTTATTACGCTGCTAAACAGAGCGATAATTCCCAGTGTGATGAAAAAAGAGACAATAGTGATGTTAGTGTTATCATTCCATTGACGGATTTTGAGCAGTTTTTTACTGACAATCTCCTGCAATACATTGCCGATGATTCCTGAGGCTAACGCCATAGGAATACTAATATCGAGGAAAAACTGCGCATTATTATCGAGTATGCGACGGAAAATCATCAGGGTACTTATGCTCAGTGCAATACAGAAAATTTGGGAAAGACGGTTTCTCACGGCCCAGTGTACGGCGATATAGATATTCATCACCAGCGGTGCCAGGGCTAAGAAGCCGATCTGCAATTGCATGAACCAAACGGCTGCGCTGTTGAATCCTGCCGTGTCACAGATGACCGACGCGGTAATCACAAGCCCACGTACAATCGAAAGAGGAACGATTGCCATCGTGCTGGCGATAATGGCATTAGCATAGCGATTGTTTAACAACTTGATCTGACTGTTATTTAAACGACGTAGCAGATTGTTGTAAAGCCACTCTTTTATCACGAAATTACCTAAAGCAATTAAGCTCATTAAGGGTTGTTTTTAAGCAAATAACTGAATTATAAAACTCTGTGATTTTAATATTCACGGAGGTGCTGAATTGTTTTTTGTACATTTGGCTGAGTTTATAATGTCCATAATAAAGCATTAAAAAATTCTGGTTTAATTGTTATTAGCAACATGCTTGCAACAAATAATAGCGTTGTATAAACAATGGAATTGTCTGGGAAGTTGTAAATAAACAGACCGATAACAAAATAAACACATCGAAATAATAAAGTTGCTCTTCTTATGAAATATTAAATAAGTGATGTGAGAATAAATATATCGGTAGTGGAATCTATCATATCGAGAGCGAGTGTTTCTATAGTGCAGACGACTTAATTAAACGTTCACTTAAGGTAATAAAAAATGCAGGACGCGAATTCGATGGGCTGGCACCGAAAACGCGTACTTTACTGAAGGGGCGACGACTGCACAATTGAAGCATTTTCTCGATAGAGAAATTTACGCTTCACTCTCCCAGGCATGTGGGGCGAAAAGGTAGCCTTTATTACGCACGGTTTTGATTCTGAATGGCTCAGTAGCGCTGTCGTAGAGTTTTTTTCTCAAGCGGGAAATCGCGACATCGACGCTGCGATCTAAGCCGTCATAGGTCACGCCGCGCAGGTTTTTTAGCAACGCATCGCGGTCCATGATTTGTCCCGCATGGGTAGCAAGTTCCCACAACAAATCGAAGTCTGCGGTTGAGAGCGTAATGGTTTCGCTACCCAACGTGACCTGACGGTTTACCGGATCGATACACAACGTGCCAAAGCGCATTGCTTTGTGAGGTTTAAGCGCATTTGTGCTGCTTTCGACAGTAAGTTGCGCAGAGACGCGCTGGCGCAGATGAAGACGTAGGCGAGCGAGCAAAACAGCAGGCGGGGTGGTTTTAAGAATGTAATCGTTAGCCCCCATTTCAAGCGACAAAATATGGTTCATATCGCTGTCGAGAGAGGTGAGCAAGACAATCGGGCCATCCCACTGCGGACGCAAATCACGGCACAACGTCATGCCATCTTTACCTGGCAACATCACATCCAGCAGCACGAGGTCTGGATTCTGTTGCGCAATAGTCGCTTCGGCGCGATCACCCCGGCTTTCGACAATAACGTCGATGTCATGTTTGCCGAGGTAAGCGGCAATCAACGCTCCTACTTCCGGATCGTCTTCTACGTATACGATTTTGTTCATGGCCAGCACATCGAATCAAAAGGAAAACATACCCTGGTTACACGGTTAACACCATATATGGTGGATAAACAGATTCACCGAAGCGGGCGGCCACCATCCACAGCATGTGTTCGCCCGGTGACGTATTGGCTACTGAGCAGGTAATCGACCAGGGCAATAATTTCTTGTTCACCGGGGGCAATTTTCATCAACGATTTGTTGAGCGCTTTCTGGCGATATTGAGCATCGTCATGTTCGTTGAACATAATCATCGCGGGTGCAATCGCGTTCACTTTAACTTCAGGTGCCAGCTTACGGGCAAAGGAACGGGTCAGATTATCCAGCGCGGCTTTACTGGCTGCATAGGCAATATGCTTGTCGCTTCCGCGCTCAACAACATAATCGGTGAAGTGAATGATGTCGGCACTGGCATGACCTTGTCCGCGAAGTAAAGATTCGAGGTGAAGATTGAGCAGGTAGGGAGCATGGACATGAATTTGTAGCATTGCTGCCAGAGTCGCAGCGGGTGATACATCCGGTGATTCCGCAAGCCAGGCACTGGCATTATGCAAGATTGCGCGCAGGCCGCTGCAATGTTGTTTCACGGCATCAGCAAATTGCTCAATGCCGTCATTGCTCGAGAAGTCCCCGTACAAACACACTGCACCGGCTTGCTCAAGAGAATCTACCGCCGCATAACGCGTGCGGTAACTGATAATCACCGGTTGCTGTTGGGCCAGAAAGTGCTGAGCTAAAGCCAGACCAATTCGTTTACCCGCTCCGGTAATTAAAATTGGACGTGCGGATGATGCAATCCCCATTGGCGGCTCCTGTTTTCTGACCTGTTTTGTGCGATGAAGCGAGTTATTTCACCAGTATCCACGTCGCCGGAAACGCAGCCACCAGCATGAAGACGATGACTGATTTTTCTTTCAAATTCAGCCCAATATCATGTGTATGTGTACTGCGTGTGTACATAAAGACTAATAAACCAGGCGCATACAGTACCACTGAAAGCAGTAAATGCATGGGGCCAGATGCATAAAGCAACCATAAGCCATAAATACATGCACCAAGACCAATTGCTTTATGCAGCGGACGAGTTGCGATTTTCAGCAAATAGGCACCGACCAGGAAGTAGGGCACCAGAATCATTTCTGAAGCAATGGTCAACAGGGTGTTGTAATCCGACCCGGTCAGCCAAATCAACACCAGGCAAATTTGTACGCTGATATTAGTGAGCCACAGGGACGCGGATGGCGCATTGTTTTTGTTCTGACGGGCAAACATTTTCGGGAAAGCTTTGTGGGTGGCGGCCAGGAAAGGCACTTCGGCTGCCATAATCGTCCAGCTTAAGTAGGCTCCGCACACTGAAACAATCAGCCCAGCGGCGATAATGATTTCACCCCACGGCCCCATCATTTCAACCATCAAACCGGCCATTGACGGATTACGCATTCCGGCAAGTTCTGGACGTGCAATGACGCCCAGTGAAAGCAACGTCACCAGCAGATAAACGCATAATGCGGCAATGACCGCCAGCAATGTGGCACGACCTACATCATTTTTATTGCGCGCGCGGGCAGAAACTACGACGGCACCTTCAACACCAATAAAGACCCACAGGGTAATAAGCATGGTGTTTTTGACCTGTTCCCAAACCGGAACGCCCAGCGCAATCCCGCTGAAATCGAGCTTAAAGGTCGAGAGTTTAAAGGCCATCGCCGCCAGTACAACAAACAGGCCCAACGGCAGAAGTTTCGCAAGGGTCGCGACCAGGTTGATGCTGGCAGCGGTTTGCACGCCACGCATTACCAGGAAGTGCACCATCCACAACAATACTGAGGCACCGACTATCGACTGCCAGGTATTACCATCGCCAAACAGACGCAATTCTGGTGTGTCAGTGAAGAAACTCAGCGCCGAGAAAACGATAACCAAATATGAAACGTTGGCGATGACCGCACAAAGCCAGTAGCCCCAGGCCGAAAAGAAACCGATCAGCTCACCAAAGCCCTCGCGCGCATAAGTAAAAATCCCGCCATCGAGATCGGGTCGCAAACGGGTCAACACCAACATGGCCAGTGCCAGCAGTAAAATCCCAGCACCTGTAATGGCCCAGCCGATCAGCAACGCTGCCGGACTCGCCACGCTCGCCATGTTTTGCGGTAGGCTAAATACACCAGCACCGAGCATTGAACTCAAAACCAATGCAGTTAATGCAGCGAGGCCAAGCTTCTTTTCCATTGCAGTCCTGTAAAATTCAAAATAGAGCCAGAATAATTATTATGCTTTTGTGCATAAAAATGGTGGGTAACACTAAGGCGCGGGATTTTACGGAGTGTAAGCGCTGCTTGCAATGGCATGAACCACAAAATACGCGGGGAAATAAAAAAAGGGCACAACTGGCCCTTTTTGAAAGTTTTAACGAGGTGAAAACTTACTTATACAAATCAGCGCTAATCGTCAGGTTACCGCCACGCTCTTCCCATTGACGGGTGATGTGGTAGTACTTCGCGCCTTTCTTAGCGGCACGTTTAGCCACCTGGTAAGACACCTCAGTGCTGCTGCTATAGTGACCCGTGAACTTCACGCTATCAAACGGAACCATTTGCGCCGCAGTCACTTTATTCACTTCTTCGATTTTTGTGCCATCTGGCAGCGTTACAGTGTAACGACCACCTTTAGTGGTTTGCGTTTCGAAGAAGCGACCGACATCAGTAGTAGGGGTACTGGTTGTTGCAACACCTGGGATCTCAACGTTTGCAGCTGCCGCGCCGCCCGCAGCCAACGCTGCTTTACCCGCTTCGGAGTTAGCAGGGATCGCATCAGCGCTTTGCAGTACACGTTTCTTGGCATCTTTTTTATAGATGAACGCAGTAATGCGCTGGTTGCCGCCTGAGTTGGTGTCGATTTGACGCACGATGAAGTACGAATCCGCACCTTTTTGTTTAGCGGCACGCGTAATGGCATCGTTAACTTCAGGCTGACTGCGATAAAAACCCTGGATTGTCACGGTATCGAATGGCTCAAGAGCATATGCTTGGTCTTTCGGTAATTCAGTCACGCCATTGATTACGCGGTAATTCTGTTTCTCAGCTTTAGGGGCATCAGTATGATACACGTCTGCAACCACACGCCAGTTACCGCTGCTGCCGGTATCGTTAGTGTCCAACACGTAGAAAGATGCCGCACCCATTTTATCCGCACGTTTAGAAACGGAATTCACCGCTTCACCAATCGAGTTAAAACGGCCAGTGATGGTAATGCGATCAAAAGGTTTAAGAGCAGCAGCTTGGTCCGGTGTCAATTCCGTTGCTGCCTGTGCGGACAGCGTAGTAAGGGAAATCAGTGCTGACGCCAGAAGGGTGGTCTTGAGCTTCATAAAAATAATCCTTCGCCTTGCGCAAAATGAATACAAATACCGCATTCTCTGTGGGTTACCTGTTAGCCGCCGATTATGCATTGAAACACTGCAACTGTCTGCGCCATTTTTCACCCTACAAAGGTTCAGTGTAGATTTTTTCCATAACGAAAATTTATATGTTAATAAAAGAGTGCTTTGACCAGTTAAAGCGGTAAAGCTTACAACTTAATTAGTTAATACAATGTTAAATGTGCAATTTGCGATGGCTCAGAATCGTGAATTGGGTCGCTGTTAAAGCGGATTATCAGGTCTCACAGATGAAAGTCAGTCGAAAAGAGCTGTCTGAGATGCTTAACGCTAATCTTTTACGATAATGATACAAATACTGAGATCCTGATCTAGATCACAGGCGTTATTTTCAGTAGGTTATAAAAAGTTTGTTACAGATGTATTTTTCATTGAACGGGTAACGGAAATGACGATTGCCTTGGGTGTTAAACGGGCAACGTGTCTGAATTGCCATGGCAATGTCTGACAAACCATCAACAAAAAATATCAGATGGAAGGGAATACTATGCGTATTGGGGTACCAAAAGAGCGATGGGCGGGAGAATCCCGTGTGGCAGCCACGCCAAAAACAGTGGAGCAATTGCTGAAGCTTGGCTTCACCGTCGCAGTCGAAAGTGGCGCGGGTAAACTGGCAAGCTTCGACGACGAAGCGTTTGTACACGCTGGCGCAACCATTTCAGATACTGCTGACGTTTGGCAGTCTGACGTTGTTCTGAAAGTGAATGCACCACAGGACAGCGAAATCGAACTCCTGCGTGAAGGTACTACGCTTGTGAGTTTTATCTGGCCTGCGCAAAATCCAGAATTGCTTGAAAAACTGGCGGCCAAAAACGTCACTGTAATGGCGATGGATTCCGTGCCGCGTATTTCTCGTGCGCAATCCCTTGATGCCCTGAGCTCCATGGCAAACATTGCGGGTTATCGCGCAATTGTTGAAGCTGCTCATGAATTTGGTCGTTTCTTTACCGGGCAAATTACGGCAGCGGGTAAAGTACCGCCGGCTAAAGTGATGGTCATCGGTGCCGGTGTTGCCGGTCTTGCTGCGATTGGTGCGGCAAACAGCCTTGGCGCAATCGTCCGCGCGTTCGACACCCGTCCTGAAGTAAAAGAACAAGTGCAAAGTATGGGTGCTGAGTTCCTTGAACTGGACTTTAAGGAAGAAGCGGGCAGTGGTGATGGTTACGCCAAAGTCATGTCCGAGGCGTTTATCAAAGCTGAAATGGCACTCTTCGCGGCACAGGCCAAAGAAGTCGACATTATTGTTACCACGGCTCTGATCCCAGGCAAACCGGCACCAAAACTCATCACGCGTGAAATGGTTGATTCCATGCAACCAGGCAGCGTCATTGTTGATTTGGCTGCACAAAACGGCGGTAACTGCGAATACACCGTAGCGGACAAAGTGACTGTCACGCCAAACGGGGTAAAAGTTATCGGTTACACCGATTTACCGGGCCGTTTGCCAACCCAGTCGTCTCAGCTTTACGGTACCAACCTGGTTAACTTGCTCAAACTGCTCTGCAAAGAGAAAGATGGCAATACCGTGGTTGATTTCGAAGATGTGGTGATCCGCGGTGTGACGGTTATTCGCGATGGCGAAGTGACTTGGCCTGCGCCTCCGATTCAGGTTTCTGCGCAGCCACAAGCTGCAGCAAAACCTGCTGCTGCGCCGGTTGAAGAGAAAAAACCTGCATCACCATGGCGTAAATATGCGTTTATGGCCCTGGCGATTATTCTGTTTGGTTGGCTTGCGGATGTCGCTCCGAAAGAGTTCCTCAGCCACTTCACCGTGTTCGCACTGGCGTGTGTGGTCGGTTACTACGTGGTGTGGAACGTTTCTCATGCACTGCATACACCGTTGATGTCAGTGACAAACGCCATTTCAGGGATCATCGTGGTTGGCGCATTGCTGCAAATTGGCCATGGTGGCTGGGTTAGCTTCCTGAGCTTTATCGCGGTGCTGATTGCCAGTATCAATATTTTTGGTGGTTTCACCGTCACTCAGCGCATGCTGAAAATGTTCCGGAAGAACTAAGGGGTAACACATGTCTGGTGGATTAGTTACAGCAGCATACATTGTTGCCGCTATTCTGTTTATTTTCAGCCTGGCGGGGCTGTCAAAACACGAAACATCTAAACAAGGTAACTTGTTCGGTATGGCTGGGATGGGGATCGCTCTGGTTGCGACCATCTTTGGGCCTGAAACGGGCAACGTTGTCTGGATTATCGTGGCTATGGTCATTGGTGGTGCCATTGGTATTCACCTCGCGAAAAAAGTTGAGATGACCGAGATGCCGGAGCTGGTTGCGATTCTGCACAGCTTCGTTGGTCTGGCGGCGGTTCTGGTTGGCTTCAACAGCTACCTTGATCACGCGCCAGGTCTTGAGCCGGTAATGGAAAATATCCATTTAACGGAAGTGTTTCTCGGTATCTTCATCGGTGCGGTGACCTTCACAGGTTCTATCGTGGCCTTTGGTAAACTGCGCGGCAAGATCTCTTCCAAACCGCTGATGCTGCCAAATCGTCACAAGCTGAACCTCGCGGCGCTGGTCATTTCCTTCGCCATGTTGATTATCTTCGTGCGCACTGAAAGCGTTGGCCTGCAAGTTCTGGCATTGCTGGTGATGACGATCATCGCGCTGGTTGTTGGTTGGCACCTGGTGGCGTCGATTGGTGGCGCAGATATGCCGGTTGTGGTTTCCATGCTGAACTCCTACTCAGGATGGGCGGCAGCGGCAGCGGGCTTTATGCTAAGCAACGACTTGCTGATCGTGACCGGTGCGCTGGTCGGTTCTTCCGGTGCGATTCTGTCTTACATCATGTGTAAGGCGATGAACCGCTCCTTTATCAGCGTTATCGCGGGCGGCTTCGGCACTGATGGCTCCTCTACGGGTGAAGGTGAAGAAGTGGGCGAGCACCGTGAAATCAATGCGGAAGATACGGCTGACCTGTTGAAGAACTCGACGTCTGTGATCATTACTCCAGGGTACGGTATGGCGGTGGCGCAGGCGCAATATCCTGTGGCTGAAATCACTGAGAAACTGCGCGCTCGTGGTATCAAAGTTCGCTTTGGTATCCACCCTGTTGCAGGCCGTTTGCCTGGCCACATGAACGTTCTGTTGGCAGAAGCCCGCGTTCCGTACGATGTGGTTCTGGAAATGGACGAAATTAACGATGATTTCACCGACACCGACACCGTTCTGGTTATCGGCGCGAATGACACCGTTAACCCAGCAGCACTTGAAGATCCTCGTAGCCCAATTGCGGGTATGCCAGTGCTGGAAGTGTGGAAAGCGCAGAACGTTATCGTGTTCAAACGTTCGATGAATACCGGTTACGCTGGGGTGCAAAACCCGCTGTTCTTTAAAGATAATACGCACATGCTGTTTGGCGATGCTAAAGCCAGCGTTGAAGCCATTCTTAAAGCGCTCTAATTTGCGAGTTGTATTCCAAAACCGTCTTAACAGGCGGTTTTTTTTCACCTGCTCATCACAGGAATGAATGCAACATTACATTCAACCATCTGAATCTATGGAATAATTTAATAGATAAGTCGCTGGGTGGTGAGTAAAATATCGGCGGGTGCTGAAGCTGAATGCTTCGACCCGTATGGTGAAAAGCAGACAGAAAAAAGCCCCGAGTTAGTTAAACCAACCCGAGGCCCTCTCATGCATGAACACCATGATAGTAGCCTCTTAATTTTGTGTTTGCAACGCAGGAGGCGAAGATGTCGTCGAAAAACAGGCTGTTTAGTTTGATCGTTATCTGTTTGACAATCCTCATGATTATTTTTCTGGTAAAGGATTCACTGTGTGAACTCCATTACCGAAAAGGAGGCATCGAGGTGGCGGCATCGTTAGCCTGTATGAGGTCGTAAGTACGAGGTTAAGTAGGTCAGTGGCGGGGGATTTTCCCCGCCACGTTAGTGTTATGTATGAGATTAAGCACCCAGGCAAATAAAAAGGCCGCTCATGTTCTGCATGGGCGGCCTTTTCTTTATCAAATTAGGACGTTAATCGTCTTCATCGTCATCCATTTCAACTGGAGTTTGGTACTCATCAGGTTTGATGACCAACAAATCACAGCGCAAATGGTCAATAACTTGTTCAGCGGTATTGCCGAGGAAAGCAGCGGATAGCCCGGTGCGTCCCACCGTACCAAGAACCACGATACCTGCTTGCAGATGCTCAGCCAGATCGGGGATCACTTCTTCCGGTAGTCCTTTCTCGACGTGAGTCATTTTCTCATCGATACCAAATTTCTGGCGCAACGCTTTCATCGCGACTAAATGCTGGCCGCGGATGGCATCGTTATAAACACTCGGGTCAAAATCAGGAAGCTCGATGGCAATATTAATGGGGGTTATCGGGTAGGCACCCACGAGGTGAACTTCAGTGTGGTTAACATCTTCGGCAAGACGAATCGTCTCTTTAACCAACTTCTCGTTGAGTGCGTTGTGGTACTGCTCCTCACTCGCCAGGTTTACTGCGACGACCGCTCGTCCACCTTCCGGCCATGGCTTTTCGTTAACCATCCATACCGGGCTTGGGCATTTACGAAGCAGATGCCAGTCGGTTGGGGTGAAAATGACCGCTTCCAGTTTATCGTGCTGGTGCGTCATTTTGAGCACCAGGTCGTGTCCACCGCTTATCACTTCCTGAATAATTGCCTCAAACGGACGATTATGCCAAACCACTTTGATTTCAATGGGGACACCTGAATCAATGTAGTACTGGGCTTGATCTTTAATCCAGGCTGCACGTTGGCTAATGACGCCTTTACGCATAGCCGTGCGCTCATCTGGCGACAGAAGGGTGGTCATTTCGTAGGAAAAATCATAGATAGGCAGAAAGGCTTTAATCCTGCCACCAATCCGTTGATGCAAGTAAACAGCACGCCGCAGGGCGGGTTGATCGTCCTGATTGGGATCTATTGCGACTAGCATGTTTTGATACTTTGCCATACAGGTCTCCTTACAACTGCTTAACCACAGTCTGTTAAGTAAGATTAACCTATATGTGTAGATTGAAACAGGTGATAACCCTTTGCCGGATCAATAAATCAGGAAAATTTAGAGATCCGACTCAGGGAAGCAGAAATCAAGCAACGTTACGCGATTGACCAGCGAGTTGTGCAAGAATTTCGCTATTTTCGATAGTAATGTACTTGCCTTTCACTGCCAGCATGCCACTTTTCTGGAAGCGACCTAACAGGCGACTGATGGTTTCAACGGTCAGGCCCAGGTAGTTACCGATGTCACCGCGCGTCATGGTCAGACGGAACTCACGAGGTGAGAAACCGCGCTGGGCAAAGCGACGTGAAAGGTTATAGATAAATGCGGCCAGACGCTCTTCTGCATTCTTTTTGGAAAGCAGCAGGATCATATCCTGATCGCCCTTAATTTCGCCGCTCATCAAACGCATCATCTGCTGGCGCAGGTTTGGCATTTTACCGGACAAATCATCAAGGGTTTCGAATGGGATTTCGCAAACCATTGCGGTTTCGAGCGCTTGCGCGAAACTTGGATGCGTTGCTGTCCCAATGGCGTCAAAGCCCACCAAATCACCGGCTAAATGGAAGCCTGTAATTTGCTCGTCACCTTGTTCAGTGATGGTGTAGCTCTTTATGGTCCCTGAACGAATAGCGTACAGCGACTTCAGCTCATCACCTGCCTTAAACAGGGTTTGTCCCTTCTGAATAGGCTTCTTACGCTCGATAATATTATCAAGCTGATCAAGCTCATGTTCATTGAGTGTGAAGGGGATGCATAATTGGCTGATGCTGCAATCCTGGCAATGGATAGCACAACCGCCAGACTGAATGCGTCGAATAATTCGCTTTTCAGGGATCATAGATATGCTCGGGCCGTAATTGATATTAGTCAATTTTAACATCTTTTTCTTGAGCACGTAAGTATGATGAAAGCGCAATCAGAATATAACGGCTATTAAGATCAGGGATAAAGAAATATCCTATTGAAATTAATGACATTATCTTTGATTACTGATTGTTTCTGCACGAAAAAAGCCCAACAATCAGTGCACAGTTACCTAAAGCAACAAATAACCTTCGTGACGCAATAACCACTCTTTTCGACCCACACCACCGGCATAGCCTGTCATGGTGCCATTACGCCCAATAACGCGATGACACGGCACCACTACACTGACTGGGTTTGAGCCATTGGCCGCGCCGACAGCCCGGGCAGCGCCAGGCCTGCCAATGTGGTCCGCTAATTGCCCGTAATGCATCACCTGGCCGCAAGGGATAGTACGCAGTGTTTGCCACACTTCCCGCTGAAACGCAGTACCTGCGGTGGCAGTTGGCAGTGTTTCAATTACCGCCAAATCACCGTCAAAATAGTCGCGCAGTTTATCGCTCAGGCCGTCAGGATTGGCACAAGCCAAACGCTGATAACCGCTGACACCATAGTGAAGACCCAGTAATTGCACCATTCTGTCGCTATGTTCTTCCCATTCCACTGCACGCAAATGGTATTGCTCGTCGCAAATTATCCATAACGGGCCTAATGGCGTAACGATTTTGTCTTCTAACAGTGTCAGCATTCTGTGCTCCGGTTAACTCAGGTGTGGGTAAACCCCTGGCCCAATGGGTAAGCCCACAAGATACCACGCGACCAGTAGCAGCAACCAGACACCCAAAAAGATCAGGGGGTAAGGTAATACTAAAGAGTAATACGTGCCTAATTTGGCATCGGGTTTATAGCGTTGCAGGAAGCCCAGGAATAATGGAATAAAAGGCGAAACCGGGGCGAGTGGGATGACAGATGAGTCTGCCACACGGAAAAGGATCTGAGCGAACGCCGGATGAAAACCGAGCATCATGAACATCGGCACAAAAATGGGGGCCAGAATCGACCAGATAGCCGAGCCGCTGGCGATAAACATGCACAAAAACGAAGACAGCAACGCAAGGCCAAGAAACGCCGGAATACCATTCAGACCTGAGCCTTCCAACACATCAGTCAGCCCGACAGCCATAAACTTGCCCATGTTGCTCCAGTTGAACATCGCGACAAATTGCGCCAGCGGGAACACCATCACGATAAAACCCGCCATCTCTTTCATCGGTTCGATCATTAACTGCGGTAAATCTGCCTGTTTACGTATTTTTCTGGTGGCGATGCCGTAAGCCAGCGAAACGACAAAAAAGAACAGAATAATCAGCGGCACAATTCCGCTAATAAACGGGGAAGGAATAATGGTGCCTTTCACCGGATCACGCAGTAAACCGTTCTCCGGGACGAGCAGCAGGGCGATAACAGCAACAAACATCAATGCTACAATCCCTGTCACACGCAAACCGAAGCGTTGAACATCATCTAATTGCTGAAGTTTTTCTTTGTTTTCACCTTGCCAGACACCCAAACGCGGCTCGACGATTTTGTCGGTAATCAACCCGCCGACAATCGACAAAACAATCACCGAGGTCGCCATAAAATACCAGTTATCAATAACGCTAACGTGCATCAAAGGGTCGATAGTATGAGCGGCTTCGGTACTGATCCCCGAAAGCAGCACATCGGTGGTGACAATCAATAAGTTCGCGGTAAAGCCACAACCGACACCGGCGATGGCCGCCAGTAAACCGGCAATCGGGTGGCGACCCACGGCAAGGAAAATAAGTGCGCCCATCGGCGGCATGATCACCAACGCGGCATCGGACGAAATGTGGCTGAAGAAAGCGATAAACAACACCATATAGCTGGCGTAACGAGCACTAACATGCGATGCCATTTTCACCATCAGGCTGGGTAACAGGCCGACACGTTCTGCCAACCCCGCACCCAGTACCAGCGCCAGAATGGCCCCTAATGGCGCAAACCCGCTGAAGTTTTTAATCACATTGGGTAAAAACCACTGAACACCATCGGCACTCAGCAGGTTTTTTACCTGAACCAAACTGCCGTCAGCGGGGTTTCGTACCCCCACATTAAATGCCGAAAGTACGGCGGTGCTCACCGATAAAATGACAATCAAATAGACGAACAGCAAAAAAGGATGGGGCACTTTATTGCCAATTTTTTCGACCAGACCGTACAACTTGCCCGGCCCGGACTGCGTGGGTATGGAAGACATACTCATGGGCGTACCTCATGTGTTGTTATGTTTTACCCTTCATACCTCACGCCACAGCGGTGTTGGCGGCACTTGTAAACCCCAGTCACTGACTTGAGAATTCACACGCTTGCCGCCTGACTGCAACACGGAATATTTTGGGTAATTATTGTTTATTTATTATTTTAAAGGTGACGGTGTCACGCCTACTGGAATCGGACACTGGTAAGGGCGTTCAGCAAGTTGTGCGTGCAACTCACTTTGGCAGGCTTCCAGCGTCTGCGGTTGAGTGAATAATTGCAGCGCGGTGGCTGCCATCACTTTCCCGGCATGTAACATCCCTTTGTGCGCGACAGACGTGCGCCCCTGGCTCACCAATTGCCAGGTATGTAACGGTGTTCCTACTGCAAAGCAGGGGCTAAAACATTGTGCGACCGGGACTTTCCAACTGACATCGCCCACATCGGTTGATCCCGGTAGGATTTTGTCATTTGCGGCATACGGCGCAATTTCGTTGATAAGCAAGGTTTCACGGTGACGACGAGCAAACGCTTTTCCCTCTTCATCAGAGGTGTTAGCAATATTATTTAAGCTGTTTTGCAGGTCGTTTTCGGTCAACGTGGCACGAATTTTTTTAGCAAATGCGACTTCTTCCGCGCTCCACTCCGGCACACCTAACGCCTGTAACGCTTGATACATCACGTTTTCTAACTGGCGATTCGGCAGGTAATTCGAACAGGCTTTATCAAAACGCACATTCACCGAGGTTTCCGTCATCAACGCCGCGCCTTCAGCGATTTTATTGATGCGTTCGTAAATATGCTGTGCCTGCGCCATTTCCGGCGCGCGAATCAAATACAGCACTTCGGCCTGCGCCTGTACCACGTTTGGCGAAATTCCGCCCGCGTTGGTGATGGCGTAATGCACGCGGGCTTTTTCAATAATGTGTTCGTTAAGGAAATTCGTTCCGGTGGTCATCAGGGTGACCGCATCCAGTGCGCTGCGCCCTAAATGCGGTGAGTTGGCCGCATGTGCAGCAATTCCCTGGAAGCGATAAGCCACCTGAATATTAGCCAGTGAACTGGTGCTGAACATGCCTGCGTAAGCTTCAGGATGCCAGGTGACGGCGGCATCGACATCGTCAAAAAGCCCTTCGCGCACCATAAACGTTTTGCCTGAACCGCCTTCTTCGCCAGGGCAGCCATAAAAACGCACCGTTCCGCTGCCACCGTATTGCTCAAGCCACTGTTTAACGGCCACGGCCCCAGCAAACGCGGCGGTTCCCAGCAAATTGTGGCCGCAGCCGTGACCGTTAGCGCCTTCCGTCAGTGGGTTTGGGACGACATCCCCTGAACACTGACTTAATCCGGCGAGGGCATCGTATTCGCCGAGCAGCGCAATAACCGGCAGACCTGCGCCAAAACTTGCCACAAACGCGGTTTCGATATTCCCGGCATTTCGCTCAACACTAAACCCTTCAGCTTCAAGGGCGTAAGCCAGGCGTTCCGCTGACCAGTGTTCCTCAAAACGGGTTTCCGGGTGATCCCAGATATCATCAGCAATGGCGGTAAACTTGTCGCGTTTAGCTTCAATCACATCATCAACAAACTGATAAATTGAACTCATTACACACCTCGCGGCCAGGGGAAATTAAGTGCGAGGCGCGCCAGAGTACACACGGCAACTTCCATCACGCTCTCATCGAAATCAAATTTTTCGTTATGATGTCCGGCGCTCAATTGCGTGCCGAAAACCATATACGACGCTTTCCCACCTTGCTCCTGCACCCGCGCCATCATTAATGTCGCATCTTCAGACCCGGCGGCACCTTTGACGGTATCGACAACGTTCGTGACGCCATTCACTTCAAGTGCTTGCTGGTGGATAAATGCCACCCACTCTGGCGATGGCTCGCTATTGGTTGCCGCCCCCATTAAACGAATCTCCGCTTCAATGCCATACATGGTTGCAGTACCGCGAATAATTTCTTGGGCGCGTTCAAACACATAGTCGTTGATGACATTGGTTTCGCCACGGGTTTCCACTTTCAGCAAGGCTTGTGCGGGCACCACATTGCGCCCGGATCCGGCTTGTAAAACGCCGACGTTCACGCGTGATGCTCCCGCGCTATGCGGGGCGATGCTGTGTAATGCCAGCGCTGTTTGTGCGGCGGCGAGCAGTGCGTTACGACCTTCTTCAGGTTTACCGCCCGCATGTGCGGCGATGCCCGTAAATTGCACATCAAATTTGGTGGTCGCCATAAAGTTATCGCTACCACACACCACGGTGCCGGTTGGGATGCCCGTACCGATATGAATGGCAGTAAAATAGTCGATATTATCGAGCGCACCCGCAGCGACCATCGCTCGCGCACCGCGTGTACCTTCTTCAGCAGGCTGGAAAATGATTTTGATGGTGCCGTTTAGCTGGCTGGAAAATTGTTGCAGAACGGTGGCAAGACCCAGCCCAATCGCGGTGTGTCCGTCATGCCCACAAGCGTGCATCATTCCTGCGTTACACGAGGCAAACCCCTCGGCAAATGGGCGATGGGCGGGCTGTTGCATCTCGCCTAAATCCAGCGCATCCATATCAACACGGAAAGCGAGAGTTGGGCCCGGGCGTCCCGTCTCGAGAGTGGCAACAATCCCGGTGAATCCACCTGAAAAATGCGGTAGCCAGTGGGCAAGAGCCCCTTGTTCCAACGCACGTTGTTCTTCACGCGCTAACACCTCCGCTGACGGCAAGCCCATACGTGCCGCGTCATCAACGACATCCCGGCCCAACGCCAATTGATAACCAAGCTGATGCAACGTTTCTGCGACGTGAGTGGCTGTGCGAAACTCAAGCCAGCCGGACTCTGCAAAATGGTGAAAATCACGCCGCCAGTGCTGCATGCGCGGTGCTAACTCATGTACTGCCAGT
The DNA here is from genome assembly GCF_014189855.1 of Buttiauxella sp. A111. Taxonomy (GTDB): domain Bacteria; phylum Pseudomonadota; class Gammaproteobacteria; order Enterobacterales; family Enterobacteriaceae; genus Buttiauxella; species Buttiauxella selenatireducens. The sequence continues at coordinate 168,256 of NZ_BJFN01000004.1, read as the reverse complement.
TCTAGTGTGGACATAACCTTTCCTGTAAAAGCATCTTCTGTGATCGGGTTCACGCTGTGATAGTTTTTACTTATCACTCAGCGGCTTTTGTTAGATTTCGCCGTCGTAGGATTACCCTGGCACAAGAGATTGAATTACAGTAGATGCCAAAATCTTTCGGTTGATAGCTAATGGTTATCAGGAGGCGATGTGACCTTCCAGGTTAAGCTCCATCAGATTCGTGCATTCGTGGCGGTAACGCAAAATGGCAGTATTCGCGGAGCCAGTCGGGCGTTAAATATGTCACAGCCCGCGCTGACAAAATCGATCAAAGAATTAGAGGAAGGGCTATCGGCACGTCTGTTTATCCGCCGCAGCCAGGGCGTGGCATTGACCGAATGCGGAGAGAGTTTTTATCAGCATGCACAGCTTATTCTCGAAGAGTTACGCGCAGCGCAAGAGGACATTTTGCAGCGCCAGGGCCAATTAGCCGGGCAGATCAATATTGGGTTGGGGGCCAGCATTTCCCGCACCCTAATGCCGCCGGTTATCACGTCGTTTCACCAAAAACACCCGCAAGTCAAAGTGCGCATCATGGAAGGGCAACTGGTTTCGATGATCAATGCGTTGCGCCAGGGGGAGCTGGATTTCACGATAAACACCTATTATCAGGGGCCGTACGATCACGAGTTCACCTTTGAACGGTTACTCGAAAAACCGTTTGCGGTTTTTGCCCGTGAAGGCCATCCGGGGATAAATGCCACCTCCATAAAAGAATTACTGCAATACAACTGGACGATGCCAACCCCCCGTGGCAGTTATTACAAACAACTGGAAGAAATGTTCCAGAAACGGTCAGAAATGCCCAATATCAGCGTGGTCTGTGAAACCTTTTCTGCCTGTATTAGTCTGGTCGCACAAAGTGATTTTTTGAGTATTTTGCCCGCTGAACTGGGCCATGACCCATTGATTGCCCACTCGTTAAAGCAGATCCATGTGGTCGAAACGCTGCCTCAGGCTACCTACTATTTAATTCAGCGGCGTGATGCTTCCCCCGCACCGCTGACCGTTGCGCTAATCAATCAATTTCGTCGTCAGTGCCGTTAATCGGGCATTGAGCCACGGCACATCGGCGGCTATAGTGGCCTCAGAATTAAGCCTGGAGGATTTGCGCATGAGCCTTGACGAAAAATCTCTATTTCTTGATGCCATGGAGGATGTCAAACCGCTGAAAGACTGTCACAGCAGTCAGTGGTTGAAACCGGTGAAAGAGAAGGTGGTGCAGAAACTCGATACCGTGCAGCTTGATAACTTTCTGACCACCGATTTTCTGGAAATTATTCCGCTCGGCAATCCGCTTGAATTTAAGCGAGAAGGGCTGCAAATCGGTGTGCTGGATAAACTGCGGCAGGGTAAATATAAACAGGAAGCCAGCCTCAACCTCATTCGCCAGCCCGTAGAACAATGCCGCCAGCTGCTTTTTGCTTACATTCAGCAAGCCAAAAAAGAGGGGCTGCGTAATCTGCTGATCGTTCATGGGAAAGGGCGCGAAGAAAAATCCCACGCCAATATCGTACGCAGCTACGTTGCCCGATGGCTGGCGGAATTTGAAGTAGTGCAGGCGTTTTGCAGCGCAATGCCGCATCACGGCGGAAGCGGGGCGTGCTATGTGGCGCTCAAAAAATCCGACCAGGCAAAAGTCGAAAACTGGGAACGCCACGCAAAACGCAGCCGTTAATCTTATTTCAACAACAATGACAACTCTTCTGCTGCCGTTTGCAGTTTGGGTAGCACCCGGGTTAGCAGCTCCTGCGCGGAGACTTGGCCGGCGTGAACGCCAACGTTCAGCGCGGCAACCACCACACCGTCTGGATTCACCAGCGGGACGGCAATTGAACGCAGCCCCATCTCCAGTTCCTGATCGTTAAGCGCGTACCCCTGCTGGCGCACGCGTTTTAACTCCTCGCGCAGTTTACTCACCGAGTCCACCGTTTGCGGGGTGTAGCGGATCATGGTGATGCGTCCGAGAAAATCGTTGAGTTGTTCTTCCGGTAGATAGCTCAGTAACACGCGGCCCATTGACGTCGACCAGGCGGGCAGGCGGCTGCCAATATCTAAATCAATGGTCATGATGCGTGAGCTGGAAGCGCGGGCGATATACAGAATATCGTCGCCATCAAGGGTGGCAATCGAGCATGACTCATTCAGCATTTCGCTTAAATGTTTCAGCACCGGCTGGGTGGACTTCGCCAGCGGCGTTGAAGCCAGATAAGCATGGCCGAGCGATAAAATTCGTGGCCTCAACTGATAATATTTTCCATCTTCTGCGTAGACAAAACCCAGCTTCCCCAGCGTGTACAAGCAACGGCGCACCGCCGCGCGAGGAATTCCCGTTTTTTGGCTGATTTGTGAGATAGACAACTGCCGACGCTGTGGGGTGAAGGCCTGAATCACTTCCAGCCCTCGAGCCAGCGACGCCATAAAATTAGGATCGCCTTTAAACGGATCGCCGTCACCCGCAGCCAGCTCATCACGTTGAATTTCCATTCTGTTCTCCTGAAATTTTCGCCGTTGATCACACTTGCGAATACAAACATACATGATGTTCGATAATCGCACCATATTTCGATTATCGCCCTTGACCAGCTTCGTTAACGGGGTCACATTTTGTTCGAACAACGCAATCTTGTGCGAAATGCGCACACAAGGGAGAACTGTGATGATCAACAAAAGTGTGGTTTCGCTTGAAGAAGCAGTTGCCGGAATTTTCGATGGGGCAACCGTCATGATTGGTGGCTTTGGCACCGCAGGCCAGCCAACCCATCTTATCGATGCGCTGATAGCGCAGGGCGCGAAAGACCTGACGATTATTAATAACAACGCGGGGAATGGCGAAGTCGGGCTGGCCGCACTGTTGAAAGCCGGACGGGTGCGCAAAATGGTGTGCTCCTTCCCACGTCAGGTGGATTCACAGATTTTTGATGACCTGTATCGCCGTGGTGAAGTCGAGCTGGAACTGGTGCCACAAGGCAACCTTGCGGCACGAATTCAGGCCGCAGGTTCAGGGCTGGGCGCCGTATTCACGCCAACCGGTTATGGAACTCCCCTCGCAGAAGGCAAAGAAACGCGTGAAATCGACGGGCGTCACTATGTGCTGGAATACCCGCTGAAAGCTGACTTCGCATTAATCAAAGCTTACGAAGGCGACCGTTGGGGCAACCTGGTGTATCGCAAAGCGGCCCGTAATTTTGGGCCCATCATGGCAACGGCTGCGACCGTCACGATTGCTGAAGTCAGCCGTATAGTGCCGTTGGGCGACCTCGACCCGGAACATATCATCACGCCGGGCATTTTCGTTCAGCGCCTGGTGGCGGTTGAAAACGCACTGGCACAGAGCGCTTAAGGAGAAAAGACGTGAAAAAATTAACCCGTGATGAAATGGCAAAACGTGTCGCTCGTGATATCCAAGAAGGCGCTTACGTTAACCTCGGTATTGGCTTACCGACACGCATTGCCAACTACCTTCCGGCAGACAAAGAGATCTTTTTGCACAGTGAAAACGGCTTGCTCGGTATGGGGCCAAAACCGGCTGAAGGCGAAGAAGATCCCGAATTGATCAACGCCGGAAAAGAACACGTCACACTGCTGACGGGAGGATGTTTTTTCCACCATGGCGACTCCTTTGCCATGATGCGCGGCGGCCATCTCGATATCTGCGTGTTGGGTGCTTATCAGGTGTCGGCCAGCGGCGATTTGGCTAACTGGAGCACCGGCGCACCGGACTCTATACCGGCGGTCGGTGGGGCGATGGACTTAGCCATCGGCGCACGCCAGGTATTTGTGATGATGGATCACCTCACCCGTGACGGCGAATGCAAACTGGTGGAAAGCTGCTCTTATCCGCTCACCGGAATTGGCTGTGTGAGCCGCATTTATACCGACCTTGCGGTGATTGATATCACGGACAAAGGACCGGTGGTGCGCGAAATCTTTAACGGCCTGTCATTTGAAGAATTACAACGTATTACTCCGGTCACACTTGGCTTCGAACAACTGGCAGAAAGCGCGTAAGGAACTATGATGAATCAAGCATTTATCTGTGATGGAGTGCGTACTCCGTTTGGTCGTTTTGGTGGCACGTTGTCGACAGTGCGTAGCGATGATTTAGCCGCACTGCCGTTGAAAGCATTAATGGCGCGACACCCCAATGTCGACTGGTCGGCGGTAGATGATGTGATTTACGGCTGTGCGAACCAGGCCGGTGAAGATAACCGCAACGTCGCGCGCATGGCGTTGTTGCTGGCGGGAATGCCTGAAACCGTACCCGGCACTACCATCAACCGTTTATGTGGCTCAAGCCTTGACGCGTTAGGCGTGGCGGCAAGAGCAATTAAAAGCGGTGAAACCCATCTGATGATTGCCGGTGGTGTGGAAAGCATGTCACGCGCGCCGTTTGTGATGGGTAAAGCGGAAAGCGCGTTTAGCCGCAGCATGAAAATGGAAGACACTACCATCGGATGGCGTTTTATCAACCCGCTGATGAAAGCACAATACGGTGTGGATGCGATGCCGGAAACGGCGGAAAACGTCGCGACTGACTTCAATATTAATCGTGAAGATCAGGACGCTTTCGCCTTACGCAGCCAGCTTCGTACTGCGCGCGCTCAGGAAATGGGTATTTTTGACGACGAGCTAATCCCCGTGTCCATCGCGCAACGCAAAGGCGAAGCGTTGTTATTTAACCGTGACGAACATCCGCGTTCCACCTCGTTCGAGTCGCTGGCAAAACTAAAAGGGGTGGTTCGTGCTGACGGTACCGTCACCGCCGGAAATGCGTCGGGCGTTAACGATGGCACTTGTGCGTTGCTACTTGCCAGCGAGCAAGCGCTCAACACTCACGGTTTGCAGCCGTTGGCGCGCGTCGTGGGTGTGGCAACCGCAGGCGTTGCACCACGGATTATGGGCTTTGGCCCGGCACCTGCGGTACGTAAAGTACTGGCACAAACCGGGTTAACCCTCGCACAAATGGATGTTATCGAATTAAATGAAGCCTTTGCCGCGCAGGCACTGGCGGTAATGCGCGACCTTGGCCTGCCGGATGACGCAGAGCATGTGAACCCGAACGGTGGCGCAATTGCGCTGGGCCATCCGCTTGGTGCATCAGGTGGGCGTCTGGCGATGACCGCCGCATATCAGCTAAAGCGTAGCGGTGGACGTTACGCGCTATGTACTATGTGTATTGGTGTCGGTCAGGGGATTGCACTGATTATCGAACGCGTTTAAGGAGCAGGCATGACACTGTTTACCCCGATGTTACGTGACTCACCGTTGAGCGAGATTTTCAGCGATGAAAACACGCTACAGCGGATGCTGGATTTTGAAGCGGCACTGGCACGGGCGACAGCGCTTTGTGGCGTGACGCCTGAGTCGTCAATGACAATTATTTCCGCGCAGTGTCAGGCTGATAAACTCGATATACCGGCTTTAGCACAGGCGGCCGCCGGAGCCGGAAATCTGGCCATTCCGCTGGTCAAACAGCTCACGGCCAACGTCAAACAACAGGACGAACAGGCCGCGCGCTATGTTCACTGGGGGGCAACCAGCCAGGACGTCATTGACACCGGCCTGATATTGCAACTGCGTGAGGCGATTGACGCCAGTGAAGCACTTCTTGAGCAGTTAATTTCTGCGTTAATCGAACAAATCCAGCGTCATCAACACAGTGTGATGCCTGGGCGGACCTGGATGCAGCATGCGCTGCCGATTACATTTGGCTTGAAACTGGCCGGTACGCTCGACGCACTTTTGCGCTGGAGTGAGCGCCTGCAAGAAATGAAACCTCGCGTGTTAGTGCTGCAATTTGGTGGTGCTGCGGGCACGCTGGCCTCGCTCAATGAGCAGGGCGTCGCCGTTGTGCAGGCGTTGGCCAACTCGCTGTCACTGAATCAGCCCGATACGCCATGGCACAGTCAGCGCGACAGGCTACTCGAAGTCGCCAGTTGGTTTGCGGGAGTGAGCACGACGCTGGGCAAATTCGCCAACGATTTTTCATTGCTGATGCAGACCGAAGTGGCAGAAGTGGGTGAACCGGTTGCCCCTGGTCGCGGCGGTTCATCTACCATGCCGCACAAACGTAATCCGGTGAGCTGTGCGGCGATCCTGACCGCTACCACCCGAATTCCTGGCCTGATGGCGACACTGTATGCCAGCCAAAATCAGCAACACGAAAGGGCGCTCGGCGGCTGGCAAGCGGAGTGGGAAACCCTTCCTCAGCTGATCACGCTTGCCGGCGGCGTGATGCAAACGACGCGGGAGCTTTTCAGCGGGATGCAGGTAAACACCGACAAAATGCGCGCGAATCTGGACATCACCCACGGCCTGATTATGGCGGAGTCGATCACACTGGCGCTGGCGAAATCACTCGGTAAACAGGCGGCGCATCATCTTGTAGAACAGCTATGCCACCGTGCGCTTGACGAAAACCAGCCGCTTGCGGCATTGCTCGCACAACATCCACAAGTCACATCACATCTTTCTTCGACACAAATTGCCCATCTGCTCGACCCGCAACATGCCCTGGGTAGCAACGACAAATTCATCAACCAGGTTTTGGCACGGGCAGCACAACAAAACAGGGAGCCTACATGAGCCATTATTATCAGTTGGAAGGACCGAGTGGTGCACCGGTCGTGGTGTTATCAAATTCACTGGGCACCACATTTGAGATGTGGCAGCCACAAATGGCGGCACTTTTGGCGAACTTCCGCGTGCTGCGTTATGACACACACGGCCACGGACGCACCGCAAAACACGACAAAACCAGCTTACCGCAACTGGCCGAAGACGTTATCAGCGTGATGGATGATGCTGGCGTACAGCAGGCGCATTTCTGTGGGATTTCCATGGGCGGGCTCACCGGATTATGGCTGGCACGTTTTGCACCGGAGCGTTTTCTTTCTATTACGGTCGCCAACAGCGCTGCAAAAATCGGCGAGCAAAGCGGCTGGCTGGAGCGTGCGCGTAACGTTCGCCTCGAAGGGATGTCCGCCATTGCGAAAAGCGCCCCCTCGCGTTGGTTCACTGAAGATTTTGTAAAACATCACGGCACGCAAATAGAGGCCTTATGTTCAAGCCTTGCGGCAAGTGACGCGGAAGGTTACGCCTCTTGTTGCGAAGCCTTAGCCGCAGCCGATCTCCGTGGCGAAATTGACGCGATTTCCCTGCCGACGTTGTTTATTGCAGGCGTTCACGATCCGGTCACCACCGTAGCAGACAGCGAATTTATGCAGCGTCAGGTTAGCGGTTCGCATCTGGTGACGCTCAAAGCCTCGCACCTTTCCAACATTGAAGACGCACACGGTTTTAACACCGCACTGCTTAACTTTATTCAACAGGACGACTGAAATGAAGGATGAAGAGTATTATCAGCAAGGGATGGACGTGCGCCGCGCGGTGCTGGGAGATAAGCACGTTGACCGCACATTGTCGCAACTCACGCCGCTTAACGAGGAGTTTCAGAACTTCATTACGCGTTACGCATGGGGTGATATCTGGACGCGACCGGGCCTTGAACGCCATACCCGCAGCATGATAACCATCGCCATGCTGATTGCGTTAAACCGTGAAGCTGAGCTGAAAATGCACCTGCGCGCGGCGTTTAATAACGGCGTGACGCGTGATGAATTAAAAGAGTTAATTATGCACTCGGCGCTGTACTGCGGTTTACCTGCGGCCAATGCCACGATGCATCTGGCCCAACAGGTGTTTGATGAGATAGACGCGAAATAGTAGGTTAGGGTGGATGACGCTTATGTTTACTATAGGAAGGATGCCTTGATGTAAGTAAAACAAACAGACATAAAAAAGCCACCCGTAGCGGGGTGGCATGCATGTAGCTCGTTATGATCCCACTTTAAAAAATCATAACAGCGGTGGAATTACATCCTGCCAGTTCGGTGATTTAAAGGTGTAGTCCTCGGTTTCGACTGATGAAGGGCGTATCTGTGCGTGATAGCGAAATTCGCTGATGCATTCTGTGGAGACTGTAGCGGTGATATTGGGATTGAAGGGCAGCGACGCCTTACCGGAAATACCGGCTTTATCATCACACAGCACCAGTTTTTGTTGCGCGTCTTCAGACGCGTGCCAGTCAAAGAAGATCATAATTATTTAATGAGTTTAAAATGATTTCCTGAGCACGCTTAATTACCGCCCAGTCATAAAATCTCTGTTCCGCATATGGCGATATTTGTTCAAAATAAAACCACAGTGACTCCACCGAACCGACATGAACCGTCAGTATATGGCGTTTGATTTTGTCCTCACTATTGAGTTCAACACAACCCGTCCAGAGTTGGTCCAATCTGGCATTGCGTTTATTGACTGCTTGCTTAAGCTCTGGCGATTGAACATGAAGAACATTTTCTAGCCGTTGAAACAGTGTGTCGCTGACAAATTGTGCCGCAACCTTCTTTTCTGGCACCATGAAAAAAAGATTGATCATTTTCTTTTGCTCCTGCCCAGTAATATGGGAAAGAGAGTAATGGCTAAGACCGGGTACATCTTCTTCTTCCTGTTGCACAGACCAGGATGCAGGATAATAGAAGGAAAGAGGCTCAGGATACTCAGAGTTTATGCTTTTTAGGGATTCGGCCATCTTCCATTCATTTTCGTGAATAAGCGTAAACCAAGCGATGCTTTGTAATAGATCTTCACTTAACACTGCATAATTTTTCTCATGGCACGTTGCCTTAATTAAAAAGAAGTTCGCACCTTCTGATTCTGTACCTGAATCTTTTATCACGCGATAGCGTGCAATCATATTTTCGGTGCCATACGTTTTTTGTGTTAACACATCTGCATATTCACCTGATTCAGAAAAGAAGGTTCTTTTGTTTATAATTTCCTCACCCATTAAATCCAAGATATGGTAAAGCCAGTCACTGCCATTCATTTCATTGCCAATCGCTTCATAAGCTACTGTGACTTCCATGTAGGGAGTCTCTTCCGCTTTGAGAGTGCGATATAAGCCAATCATTGTTAATCCCAAATCTTCAATTTCTGTCGGTTTTGTCAGTATGGGTTTAACTTGCAAGGGCAATACAATTTTATAATGCAAAGCTTCAGAGGAGGTTGAGGTGTAAACACAGCGCCAGAAATACTCTTTCTGATAATCAATAGAATAAGAAACCTGCTTTGGGAATGGGAACTGTGATTGGGAAATATTGTTCACTTTTATTCCTTTTATAGAAATTAATCAAAAAACCACATCATGATAAGCGGATATCCCAAGGCAATGATAAACCCCACCTTATAGAACAAAACTATTTTATTTCGATGCCTGAACGCAAATTTCAAAGGGTTTCTGTGTAGATTTTCTGCGTTTTTTGTTTCGTGAAAGGAGTATATTCGCCCCGTCATTCCATCTATCACTGAGAGAACGATTAAATAATAGGCGAGTATGACAGCGAGTGTTAAAAAAATTTTTGACATTAAGGTGTTATTTATATCTTGATAATGTTCTGATAGTTGTAATGCTCCTAGTGTTATTGGAAATCCAATAATGAATCGCACTACGGAATTTTTAATTAAAGGTTTGAATGCAAGTAATGCTTTTATTATTTTAGCCATATAATTAACCTCCAATAATTACTGTGGGCAAACCAGTTAATACTAAACCGGAAAGCTCTTTTGATTTTTCCTCAGCTGTATCGTAATCCCCAAGCCGAAATGAGAGATCCGCTTTCAATCCTAGTAATAAAGCTATTTTTCCGGAGACTTTTATTTCTAATACCTTATCATCAATATCTATAGTGCCCGCCAATCCTGCTCCTGCCCCAACCGTTCCCGCAGATCCACCAAGTGTTGCTTTTACTGCAAAGTATTTTGACTCAAAAGCACCTTCCAGCTCACCATGAGCAGCGGCTGCCTCAGCACCAATATCAAAGCCACCGCCATATTTTTGGTCTTCTGGTTTAATAATAATATTCCCTTCAATTTTTCCGTCTGCATACCCCACATGACCTTCTGCCTTTGCACCAGCATAATCCCCCGAATTTTCTTTACCGCTGTTTATCCCTGCACTTCCGGAAACCCCAGTTGCTCTGCCTTTTGCTCCTGCCCCGTATTCTCCGTCTTTATCATTCAACCCCGCAGTACCTTCAAGTTTTCCAACAGCTCCTCCCCAGTTAGTATCAAAGCCACTATTCTTATCACCAGGATGGTTTTTTAACTGGAAGTCCATCGCCGTAAGTCCAGCTTTGGCTTGATCAAATGAATTGTTACCTGACTCATCTGACTGGGTGGTGTAAATACCTAATACCCGCAGTGCAACATTGTCTGGTTTTTCTGTCTTCGCTGTACCATCTGGGTTGGTATTTTTAACTGGCGTCAGAAAATGAGAAATCGCAGGTTTTTTGCCTTTGCCTGGCGGTAATGATTTAACTTTACAGCTGGTTATATCCCCCATCCTCGCGGCAGGAATTCCATTGATTGTGACGGTCTTTGAGCCCTCGGCAATAACACCAGGGCCATGCAACACACAAACAAAAGTGTCGCCTTGACGGGCAGCGGGAAAACCGCCAATGGTGACATCAAGGCTCCCTGAGTTTAACGGCCCTGTATGTGCTGCCTTATCTGCTGTTTGTCTTGCAGCAAACTTTTCCATGTCATATGCCCTTTTGAATAACGAAATATATTAAGGATTCAACTTCAATATTCCACCGGTTAATACCTGTTCAACGCTACCATCAGCAGAAAGTATTTTTGTATTCACTTGATATTCATTCTCTGCAATATTTTTTATTACTTTCCCTTTAAGTGTAATTTCTCCGTTTTTTAAAAGCGTAATTCTTGAATCGCCACAGATAAATTCAATTTTCTCTTCTGAATTAATGCTAATGGTTTTTTTAACTGTTATTGTTTGTTTCCCTTCATGAAGAGTAATTTCCTGATCTCCCTTATTAATATCAGTTGTTTTATTCCCTTCAGTAATTTCTGTGATTTGATTATTAACTACAGTTGTATTTTGATCATTCGCCACTGTCACTTTTTGATCATGACCCGCTTCCTTCTTACTTCCCACATTGACCGACTGACCCACACCCACGGTGATTTTCTGGTTATTTGTGATCGTTTCAGTGTGATCATGTTTTACCGTAGTGGTGCGATCATTGAGTACCTCCGTATCCATATTCTTCTGCGCATGGATATAGACCTGCTCCTTGCCAGTTGCGTCATCGAACTTAAGTTCGTTAAACCCACTACCTTTGTAGGTTTTCGAGCGAATGGTCATCTGGGTTTTGGTGCCCGGCAGGCCGCCTGGCGAACGGTTGTCCTGGTGATACGTTCGCCCCATCACAATGGGCTGATCCGGGTCACCGTTGAGGAAATCGACGATCACTTCCTGGCCTACGCGGGGGATTGCCAGGTTGCCAAATCCGGCTCCCGCCCACGCCTGTGACACTCGCACCCAGCACGAGCTGTTCTCGTTTCCAGGGCTGTAGCGATCCCAGTGAAAACGTATCCGCACCCGGCCATGTTCATCGCAGAAGATTTCTTCCCCCGGCGGGCCGGTGACAACGGCGCTCTGCGGGCCGTCCACTTTCGGTTTGGGCAGCGGGCCGGGGCGCCACGTTCTGTCTGCCGGGATGACGTCAAAGCGATTATTCAGAGTCGTCCCCACACCCTGGCTGCCATGCAGTGCCTGCGGCTGCTCGCCGATCAGGACACTTCTCGTCACCTGCCATTTCCGGTTTGACGAATCAGACGGGTGCCCGGTCAGCGTGAAACATTTTCCCGGCCACAGTTTCGGTGAGTTGCTGCAACCCGTCGCCATTTCTGCATCATTGCGCCAGCCTTCAATCCTGTAGCGGGCAAAATTCCGCCCGTGCTGTTCATCTTTGAAGCGCCCCGGATAATCAAAAATTTCATACTGCGTCAGCTGGCCGTTCAGGTTTTCACCCGCGCGGTTGTAGTAGCCCTGCCAGTTCGGTGATTTAAAGGTGTAGTCCTCGGTTTCTACGGAAGAGGGGCGGATCTGTGCGTGATAGCGAAACTGGCTGATGCATTCGGTGGCAACTCCGGTCGCGATATTGGGATTGAAGGGCAGCGACGCCTTGCCGGAAATACCGGCTTTATCATCACACAGCACCAGTTTTTGCTGCGCGCCTTCAGACGCGTGCCAGTCAAAGAAGAAAATCCCTTCCTCTGCCCACAGGCGAACCAGGAAAGCCAGGTCACTTTCCCCGTACTGGGCGCAGAATTCGCGGGCCGGATGCGGATCGTAGAACACTGGCGTCCATTCCGTGATGCCATTTTCGTTAAGCAAAGTGGCGGAGATAGTCTGGATATCTTGCTGCTGGAAAATGCGGAAGTTCTGGCGCAAACCACATCGCCAGAGCGGAGGGGAAATGGTCAGGTGGTAACCCATCTGCCAGTGATTGTTTTCACCCACCGTCACGGCGGTGACTATGCCAGTGACGGTGCGCTGTGCTTCCATTCCCTGCCAGACCGTCAGGACGGCATTTTTTTCGAGGAAATCGGTCGCCGTCAGGTCCGAAAGACCACTGGCGATATCGACATTAAGCTGGAAGGGGACTGAGTAATGCTGGGCGAGATTGAAACGGACGACTACAGTGGCTGTTTCCGCCAGCCCGTCGACTTCCAGTGTAAAACGTAACCCTTTTAAGGACATATAACCTCCCTGGTGCATCCACAAGAAAAACTGTCACTACCCAATGGTTGTGGCAGTACAGTGTTACGCTTGTTTTCAGGCACGCTACCGCCGAAGTTTCCGGCACCCGCCATCTCCCGTAAAAACGTAACTCCTTACTGACAACCTTTTTGTTTACGGCGTAATTAAGTCTGTATGCAAAAAATAAGGTGAAATCATCATGGATAATATTGGTGTATCTAAACTAAAACCATTTTTAATAAATGCTTCATTCAGTGTTTTATATTGTTATTTTGGTTGTTAATCTGCTTTTTCATAATTTCAGTGAATGTGCTTTAATCTTATTAATTCGTTTGGGTTATAAATGGTTGTTGTTTCTTAAAATAATGTTATTTCCTGCAGTTATCATTGCGTTAATGTTTCGTTTATTATTGTTTTCTACAGTGAAGGTAGTTGAGGGTAACTCCATTTTAGATTCGGAGAAAGTGCTTTTAATATTATTTCCTGCGCGTAATATGCGATTTATTTATCACCTGAACAGGGAGTGGGAAACATGATAACGGAACGGAAGTGCAGCGGTGGTTTATTTGAATGGCGCGGGGAAGTGCTTAAGCGTGTGATAATTATCATCACGGGTAAGTGGAGTGAATATAATGGCTTTTGATGAAGGTTATTATCGGGAAGAACTGGATTATTTGCGTCAGCTAGGCAATCTGCTGGCAAAGGAAAAACCTCATCTCGCGCAGTTTCTGGCGGAGAAGGGGGGCGACCCGGATGTGGAGCGCCTGATGGAGGCTTTCGCCTTTCTTTCCAGTGGATTGCGGGAAAAACTGGAGGATAAGTTCCCTGAATTCACGCACGGCCTGATTAACAGGCTGTGGGCTAATTATCTGCGCCCCGTGCCCTCGATGGCTGTTATTGAATATCAACCGATAACCACACGGCTTTCCGGGCCTGTTCAGGTTCATCGTGATGAGCTTATTTCTTCCGGTGCTGCGCGTGCCACATCAGACAGCCGTAGAACGCTGGACGATGACGCCACGACGTCTCCCACGTGTTATTTCACTCTGGCACGTGATGCCTGGCTGCAACCCCTGTCTGTCCGGGATGTACGTAACGGCAGTAGCCTGAAAAAGGGTGTGATTGAGATTGATTTCTCGACCGAGGGCAACATCTCTCCCGGCTCGATTGATCTGAATAAACTGACTTTCTGGCTGGGAAATGAAGAGGATTACAGCCGCCAGCAACTCTATCTGTGGTTTAGCGAGCATTTAATGGATGCGGAACTGGTCGCCGGGCCGCATCGCCTGGCGCTGCCCGATCTGTGGCTGGACGCCGCAGGTTTTGAACGTGAAGACGCGCTGCTGCCGTGGCCGAAAAACGTCCATAACGGTTACCGGGTACTTCAGGAGTATTTTTGCTACCCGGAAAGTTTTTTCTTCTTTCATCTGCGCAATGCCGCACGGTTGCCAGAAAACTTCCCCACAGACGCTTTTACATTACGTCTTCATTTTGAACTGCCGCTGCCTGCGGATATCAAACTGACTAAGAATTCATTACGCCTGTATTGCACCCCTGCGGTAAATCTGTTTGCCCATGAGGCTGAACCTGTCAGCCCCGATGGGCGCATGCCCGAATATCCGTTACGGGCCAGCCAGCAAAACCTGGAGCACTACGATATTTTTCAGGTTAAATCTGTTTCCAGCAAAATTGCTGCTCCGGACAGCATTCCAGGCCCTGGTGACAAGTTGCTTATTTGGCCCGAATTCGAGGGTGCCCAGCATCAGATTGAATACAGTCGCCAGCGTGAAGTGGTTTACTGGCATCACCGCACCAAAACGTCTCTGTTTCATCGAGGTCTGGATCATGCCATTGCCTTTGTCCACTCCGATGGCAAGGGACCGGATAGTTCCCGGATTGAGGGGGAGGTTCTTACTGCCTCGCTGATATGTACTAACCGATTACAACCCGCTTCGCTGCATATCGGTGATATCTGTGTCGCGGTTGACAAAAACCCGGCGGTGGCAACGTTTCGCAATGTCACTCGTCCGACCCAACCGTTAAACCCGGTGACGGATGGCGATATGCACTGGTCGCTGATTTCCTGCATGAACCTGAACTACCTTTCACTGCTGGACAAGGAAGCGCTGATTCAGGTACTGCGCACCTTTGATTTACCCGGCATTCATCACCCACAGCAGGCCCGGCTTTCTTCTCAAAAATTGGACGCCATCGAAAAAATGGAATCCCGCCCGATTGACCGTTTATTCAGGGGCGTGCCGGTTCGGGGACTGTCCACTACGCTGTGGGTAAACCCTGAGCCCTTTGTCTGCGAAGGGGAGATATATCTGTTGGGCAGTGTGCTGTCACACTTCTTCGCCCTGTACGCCAGCATCCACTCATTTCACTGTCTGAAAATGATTAACATGGAAAGTCAGGAGTCCTGGGAATGGCAACACAATGGACAACATGCCCTGATGTAAGTCATCAGATTGCTGACAAAGTTTGCTGAACGGGTTTTCCAGGGCGGGTAAGCTTGCGCCACCCGCCATTTTTTTAACCTGGAATTGACTTACGAATCGAGGCCAGCAAGATTTGCGCGGCGGGAGATAACGGCGTATCCACTCGGGTTAATATGCCAATAGGCTCGCCAACACCCTGCGTCGCGACCGGTAGCGACGTCAAAATCCCCTGACGTAAATCCTCCTTCACCGCCCCCGATGGCACAAACCACACGTAGTTAAAGTCCACGGTAAGTTGACGGGAAAGCGAAGCAGAAAGCGTTTCGACGCAGGTCGCTGACATTTTGCAGCCCTGGCTGGAGAGCAGCGTTTCGGCATTTTGACGCGGAATCGTCCCTTTTGGCGAAACCACCACCGGCCATTCCATCACTTTGCTCAGCGTGATGTTTTCGTTCAGGAGCGGGTGACCTGGACGCACCACCAGTTTTAGAGACTCGAGGAATAACAGCTCATAATTCAACCCGGTCATCAATTCCGGGTCGGACATTCTGCCAATCCCTAAATCCAGCTCGCCAGATTTTAATCCCGACAGCAGCATGGTGTTGTTCATGGTGGCAACTTGCAGCGTCACATCGTTTTGTTGTTTGTGAAACTGGCCGATAACTTTTGGCAAGATGCCCAGCGCGGCAGTTGGCAGCGCACCCACGCGAATAACTGCAGTGCTTTGGCCATCCTTCTGGTTGAGCGACTGCCCGGCGTGATTTAACGCATCCAGCACCTTAACGGCGTGGGTAAGGAATTGCTCACCCATCAACGTCATTTGTGCGCCAAGACGCCCACGCTCAAACAAGCGCGTGCCGGTTAACTGCTCAAGCTCATTAAGCGTCTTCGACAGCGCCGGTTGGCTAAGATTAAGTGTTTCAGCCGCACGCCCCAGTGTTCCCTGTTGAGCGACAGCTACGAAAGTATGAAGATGGCGCAAGCGAATGCGCTGACTGAACAAACCGTTTTTTTCCATAACCTCATGTTAAAAACAGACTCGCCGCGCTGACAAGATAAGTTGTTTAATTTTGATAACTTGCTAGCAAAAAACAATTAACATTTGAGGTTGTTTGATAACAAATGGTGAGGGGGCAAACACCGTTGTGTATGAAAAAATGCATATGTTCCGTTCACTGAACGCACGGTGAACGGAACATTCACTGTTCTTATAAAGAAATCAGCAATGCGAACATTTATAGATCAAAAAACACCGTCTCCCTCTCCCCCTGAAGATACACATCAAACGTATATACCACCTCATTGCCGCGCATCGAACGCTTGCCAATCAGCGTAGTACGTCGCACTTCCCACTCAATCAAATTCAGCACCGGATCGCTCTCATTCGCGGCTTGCTCATCCGAAAAATACATCCGCGTATTCAGACCGATATTAATCCCGCGCGCCACAATCCACAGATTCAAATGTGGAGCCATCGTGCGCCCATCGCGGCCAGTTACTGCGCCTGGTTTGATGGTGTCAAAACGCCAGACACCGCTGTCGAAATCTGAACAGGTACGTCCCCAGCCACGGAAATCTTCATCCAGTTTTTTATTGGATTGTTGATCCGCCGGATGGTTATAACGTCCAGCGGCATTGGCTTGCCACACTTCCAGCAATACATCACGCACCGGTGTACCTGAACCGTCGAACACCCGTCCTTCGACGATAATCCGCTCGCCCTGGGTGTGGGAGTTGGTCAGCACATGGCTAAAATTCTTCTCGAAAATATTGAAACCAGCCGCTTGCGGAGCCAGGCCAATGTGTACGTACGGGCCTGCAGTTTGCGAGGCGGTTTCCGCTAAATAATCTTTCATCAAACGGCTCCTTGGGTGCGGTTTTCAAACAACGTGGCGCGTTGGCCGCGTAACACCAAATCAAAGCGATAAGCCAGACAGTCGAGCGGGATGGCTGCATGGGTATCCAGCTCGGCAATCAGCGTGCGGACTGCATCATCGTTATTGATCGTTTTTACAATCGGGCACTGTTTAATAAGCGGGTCGCCTTCAAAATACATTTGCGTAATCAGGCGTTGGGCAAAGGATTCACCGGACAGCGAGAAGTGAATATGAGAAGGACGCCAGTCGCTAGCCTGGTTACGCCATGGATAAGGACCTGGTTTGATGGTACGGAAAAAGTAGTAACCATTTTCATCGGTCAGCACGCGCCCGCAGCCGCCAAAATTAGGGTCGATCGGCGCAAGATACTTGTCCTTCTTGTGGCGATAACGCCCGCCAGCATTGGCCTGCCACACTTCCACCAGCGTGTTTTTCATCGGCTGGCCGAAACCGTCGCGGACATAACCGTGCACAATAATGCGCTCGCCAATCGGCAAACCGTCTTTGGCGTAATTCATGATCAAATCGTTATCAAGCGGGTCGAGATCGTTGGCGCCAAATATCGGGCCAGTAATTTCTGACAGCGAGTTTTGCAGCGAGATCAACGCATTTCGAGGCGAGCGCAACACACTGGTTTTATACCCTGGCGCGAATGCAGGCGGGTGGGAATCATAGTTGCGATGGACGAGCTCACGGGGTTTCCAAATTTGTGACATAGGCAGCTCCGGCACGAGGGATGTTTTATGTTTTTGAATATCTCCTCACACAGTCTCGGTTAATCATTTGTTAAATTAAAGTGAATTTAAGCGTGGTGTTACATAGCTTTTGGTTATGCAATAGGGGGTTAGCATTACTTCTGATGCAGGGCTGTATCGTTGATCACAAAACGAAAATTCTTCGCCCTAAACCTCCGCGCAACCCTCTACGCTTTCAGCAATATTCACTGGAGATACGACATCATGGCGAACAACATCACGGCTGATGATATTCGGGAAAAATTTTCGCACGCAATGTCGGCGATGTACCAGCAAGAGGTGCCTCAGTACGGAACCTTGTTAGAGTTAGTCGCCGATGTGAATCTGGCGGTGCTGGAAAATAGTCCCGATCTGCAACAACAGCTAGAAAATGCAGACGAACTGGCGCGGCTGAATGTGGAGCGCCATGGCGCGATTCGCGTTGGCAAGGCGGAAGAACTGGCGACCTTACGCCGTGTTTTTGCGGTGATGGGGATGTATCCGGTTGGCTATTACGACCTGTCGCAGGCGGGCGTTCCGGTGCATTCCACGGCGTTTCGCCCGATTGACGATGCGGCGCTGGCGCGCAATCCGTTCCGCATTTTCACCTCGTTATTGCGCCTTGAATTGATTGATGACCTGGCGCTGCGAAACACCGCTGCGGCGATTCTTGCAGAACGTAATATTTTCACACCGCGTTGCCTGGCGTTACTCGATATCTACGACCAGCAGGGGGCTTTTAGCGAAGCACAGGCCAATGAATTTGTGGAGCAGGCGCTGGAAACCTTCCGCTGGCACAGCCATGCCACGGTCGACGCGCAGACATACCAGGCATTTCATCAGCAACATCGTCTGATTGCCGATGTGGTCTGCTTCCGGGGTTGCCACATTAACCACCTGACGCCGCGCACCCTGGATATCGACCGGGTACAAGCGTTGATGCCGGAATATGGCATCGCGCCGAAAGCCATTATTGAAGGCCCACCGCGCCGCATGTTCCCAATCTTGCTGCGCCAAACCAGTTTTAAAGCGCTCGAAGAACCGATCATTTTTGCCGATGTGCATCACGGCACGCATACCGCACGCTTCGGGGAAATTGAGCAGCGCGGGGTGGCATTAACCCCGAAAGGGCGCGCGTTATACGACGAACTGCTCAGTGAAGCGGGTAGCGGGCAGGATAACTTTAGCCATCAGCAGCATTTACAAGAGATCTTCGCCCGTCTGCCCGACAGCGATACGCTGATGCGATGTCAGGATTTAGCCTATTTCCGTTATCGTTTAACCCCCGTGGGCGAAACGCATCGCCAGTCAATTAAAGCAGGCGACGATCCTCAGCCATTAATTGAGCGTGGCTGGTTAGTGGCGCAGCCGATTATTTATGAAGATTTCCTACCCGTCAGTGCGGCAGGGATTTTCCAGTCGAACCTGGGAAGCGAAGGCGGCCAACGCAGCCACGGGCATTCCAGCCGAAGTGCGTTTGAAGAAGCACTGGGCGCTCCGGTCGCTGATGAATTTGAGTTGTATCAGCAGGCGTCGGATCGCAGTAAAAGGCGTTGTGGATTGTTGTAAGTCGCAGATTCACGTGACAGAAAGGGTAGAGGTGGGGGCATTATTGGTCATGCCCTTCGCCTCAGCCCATACCGCTGTTTTTCAAACTTTTCAGTTAAATGCGCTTGCTTATAAATTGCAGTCGAACTTATTTAATCTGTCGTTTGCCCAATTTGCAGCCTGAATACGGTTGGTTACCGATATTTTTTTAAAGATATTATAAATATGGGTTCTGACAGTGTGTTCACTAATAAAAAAATTGTTGGCAATTCTAAAGTTTGACTCCCCCTTACAGATCTCATTGAGTATTTCGCACTCCCTCTCGGTTAAATTATTAATGCGTTCATGCGTGGCGGGTGAAGTTAGCGACCTTTTTGATAGATATCTTCCTCTCTTCTTAATCGGTGTCGGTTCTGTATTACTGATCAAATCTAATAACACCTCCATTGAGCAATCACAGAAAATCATTGACTCAAAGAAGGGCCAGGACATTTTTTCATAAACCGAAAGAGATTTTGGGCAGTTGATAAGATGACCACGAAAATTATCCTTACTGCGATTTAATAATTCAGACCAGCGCTTGCTTGCACGGCGGCTTGATGCCTGAACATCATACAGAACAATGGAATCTTCGCTGACCTGCGGTATGAGCGGTTGATTAACATTGAGGAAAACAACGGGAACATCGCTTTCTTGCGTTAGAAAATTCAGCAGGAGCTGACTTTGTAATGATGGGTTAGTGATCAGAAATATTTTCTTTTCCATATCGCACACAAGTTGATTCCTTTTTAATAATTAACATCCATATTATCAATCGCTATAAAGCATGGATTATAAGATCATGGCTATGGTGGAAATATATTTCCATGACGCCTTTTTTATTTGGCATATTGTGCAATGCGATCGCTCATTTTTTACGATCTAATCAACAGGTTTTTGTTCGGTATTTGCTTCGCGAAATATGGGTGAATACGTTTAATGTCTTATATACATGGTTAATTAACTTCTCATAATAACGTATAGGCGAAAGCCTGATTCGATATACGAGACAGTGTGTAGTACATCAACTTTACTGATCATGTAGAGAATATCTCTTTAAATGAGGAAGGTATTATGAATAAGGTATCAATGGCTTCTTTAATCGCATGTATGCTGGTCGCACCTTCTGCTATGGCTACAGGTATGGGGGGGCAAAATGATGAGTCGAGAGGAATAATAACCTTTACTGGCCTGGTTTTTTCAAACTCATGTACTATTAGTGGTGAAGACAAAAATCAGACTATTAGACTTGCACCGGTAATGAATACACTCATCAATACTGCAACTGCAGTAAAAACTAAAGATTTTAATATAAGAGTTAAAGATTGTTATGTTGGTGGTAATATTAAGCCTAAACTTTATTGGGCAAAAATGGGTAAGTTGAGTTCTGAGGGCTATATGATAGATAACACCAAAGGTAGCGTGAGTAATTCTGCACTGGTGTTAATGAAATACAATAACGACCTTATCGATCTTAATAATGAAAGTGTCGGATTTGAACCAGAAAGTTATAGCCGTAGTGAAAGTGGAAATCATAGTTGGTTAACCTACAAATTCAAGGTTGGCTATATTAAATCGAAAGATGTTGGTGGTGCTCCTGTCACGGCAGGTCCTATTCGGACTCAGTTAAGCTATATGATTACTTATATCTAATCATACTATGCCATAGTTTCTTACTATGGCATTTATTACTGCAGAGGTTTGAATGAAAGTTCTATTTTCATTGCTGGTTATACTGTCATCATTAAATGCGTATGCTGATAATATCATCGTCAATGGCACGCGTTTTGTTTATCCTGAAAATGTACGTGAAATCACGGTACAAATGACGAACACGGGGAACTCGCCATCATTAGCCCAAATTTGGCTCGATGAAGGCGATTCAGAAGCCTTACCCGAGGATATTAATACACCCTTTATCATCTCACCACCGATTGTCAGAGTGGACGCGGGCAATGGTCAATCAATAAGAATTAAAAAAAATCCCAGCCATGTCATTGCTGCTAACGATAGAGAGTCACTTTGGTGGTTGAATATACTGGATGTGCCTTCGGTAGATAAAACTAAAGCGGTCGACAATGCTGCTGTATTAAATCTTGTTATTCGTTCACGGTTTAAGTTTTTCTGGCGCCCGGAGGGGTTGGGAGAAAGAGATGGGGCGGAGAAGAAGTTAAAACTTCAGCTCAATCACAACGGTATCACGCTAATTAACCCAACACCTTTTTTTCTTACGATTTCAGATGTTCGCACGATGTCAGGACATGACCTTTTAGCTGAGGGCCTAATGATAGATCCTAAAAGCCACAAGGAGGTATTAATAAAGCATAACGTCAAAGAGGGAGAACACCTTCAGGTTCAGGCTGTGAATGATTACGGTGGAGTTGTAGAAACAAAGGTTGTGGCTAACAAATAAAAAGGAATGATTATGGTTTTGTGCAAAAGGGATTTATTTCAAAGGCAGCTCACCATAACTTCGTTGTTGATTTTACAGGGTTCATTATTTTCTATGGAAGTTCATGCTGAAAGTAACGTTCGCTACGAATTCGATAATGCCATATTAATGGGGAATGCTAAAAATAACGACCTGAGTTCATTCAATACGACAGAGTTAGCACCTGGGAGTTACATTGTTGATATTTATGTTAATGATGTCTGGCGTGGTCGTCAGGAACTCATATTTACAAAAAATTCCGGGAACTCTCTGGTGAGTTGTTATTCCGGGCAACTCTTAAATAATATCGGTATCAACTCGCAGAAGATGAACAAACAGTTGGCGGAGCGTGAATCGTTTTGTGGAAACATCGCTGAATGGGACACCAGCGGTAATGCCCGTGAGAAGCTCGATAGTGGCCAACTCGATTTACATCTTGAGATCCCTCAGGCTTATTTGTCTGAAAGTGACAGCAATTATATTCAACCCGAATTATGGCAGCAGGGGATCCCCGCCATTAGCCTGGGTTACAGCGCGGACTATTACAGCGCGCAGCAGCGTGGTGACAACCGCAGCTCCTCCGATAGCGCGTGGCTGGGAATGGATGTTCGCGGCAGCGCCGGGGGATGGCTGCTGGAGCATTTGGGTAGCCTCGACTGGGACAATCGTAGCGGTAAGCATTATTCAAGTCATCGTACGACGTTAAAGCGTCCCATCGTTGGCTGGCATTCCATGCTCAGCGCGGGCCAGTTTTATACCGATAGTCAGATGTTTGATGGGATTAGCCTGCTTGGGATTGCGCTTGAAACTGAAGACCAGATGCGGCCGGATAACACACTCAACTGGGCTCCAATTATTCGTGGCGTCGCGGAAACAAACGCACGTATCACCGTGTCGCAGGATGGGCGAACCATTCACCAGACTTCAGTACCGGCAGGGCCGTTCGCGATAGATTCGATATTGCCTGCCAATACCGGGGGGGAATTACTGGTTACCGTGCAGGAATCTGACGGGCGTATTCGTCGTTTCTCAGTCCCATATTCTACGGTGCCGCAACTGCTCAAACCTGGTGTTTCACGTTATAACCTGTCCATAGGGGCGGTTGATGAGAGTGATAATGAACAAGATCCTCTTGCCGCGCAGGTGTCCTGGCAATATGGCGTGAATAACACTCTGACATTTTACACTGGAGCGTCTGGATTTGAGCGTTATCAATCTGCGTTGCTAGGCAGTGGCCTGAATACTTCATTGGGGGCGATTGCCCTGGATATAACGCACTCTCGCTTTAATGATGATGAGCGCGATCACCAGGGGCAGCAGTATCGTATTAGCTATAATCGAACGATCCCCTGGTTGCAGACCTCGCTGTGGTTTGAGGGGAAAATGAATTCTCAACATTATTATGGCCAGCGTGATGCGCTTGCTGAGTTGGATTCAAATAACGAATATCAGGTATTACGAGAAAAACAGTCCTATAGCGTAAGTGTGAATCAACCGTTGATTGAACAATGGGGCTCGCTTTATTTATCAGGCTCTATCAAGAAATATTGGGATCAGCAAAATAGCTATCGGCAGTACGCAATGGGATATACCAATAGCTGGGGTAATCTGACATGGAGTATTTCAGCGCAGCGCTTCTGGAATGAGGATGATTTTGGCTCTGTCACTAAAGACGATCAGCTAGCTCTTATCTTTAGTTATTATCTGCCCAAGTCTAATTCTGGCTATACACATATTTCTTCTGAAACGTACAGCAATAATGGAAAAGCTCACAATACCCGTTTAGGGTTCACCACCTCTTCAGACTTTGAAAATAATCTTGTATGGGGAGCGAATACCAGTTATGCCCGTGGCGGCGAAATGGACTGGGGAGCAAATGGGACCTGGCGCTCACCGTACACCACGATAAATGGAACCTGGAGCCAGGGGAGTTCGTGGCATCAGGCAAGTACCGGAATCAGTGGCCTGGTAGTGGGTCATGCTGGGGGCGTGACCTTTTCGCCTGAGCGCTCAGACACCCTCGCGCTGGTCTACGCGCCAGATGCTAAAGGTGCTCATCTTGATGGCGTGCCCGGAACCCGGATTGACAGTAACGGTTATGCCATCATGCCGTGGTTACGTCCGTGGCGAGTTAATGAAATCATCATTGACCCTAAAGGCGCTGAGGAGGGTATCTCATTTGCGAAAACGCAAAGTAAGGTCGCTCCTTACCAGGGAAATGTCGTCTCCGTGGTTTTCGAAACAAAACTGAATCGACAACAAATTATTCGCCCACGGCTACAGGACCAACAAACGCTACCCTTTGGTGCGACTATTCGTGACAACAAAAATAATCATGTCGGTTATGTCGGGCAGGGTGGGATGTTATATATCGATGAGACACATTCTCCTGAAGTTTATATTTCCACAGGACAGGTTAAATGCACCGTTGTGCTTAAAACGCAGGAGGCGATATGTCGATAAATCGTTTGATGTTGCTTATGTTAGGATTGTTTCCTGTGTACTCCAGTGCGAGTGCAAACTGTAATCTGAGCAGCCAAAAAATCATTGCCTCACCTGAAACGATAATGATGAAGCGAACAGTCCAGTCAGGCGCAGTGTTACATTCACGGACGTATGCTGTGCAGAGCATTCAACCCCAAAACTGTAGTCGGAGTATTTTATTTTCAGCAAAAATAACAGGTGATAAATCGGCATTAATCTTACCCGGGGTATTGCAAACAAACGTAAAAGGGATTGGGGCTAAAGTAACGCTGGAGTTGTCAACAGGGCGAATCATTCAATGGCCTTCTGAATTTAGTGCCACGGGAGATGAATTAAAAGGCAGCAAAATCAGTATTGAGTTAATAAAGATCGGTGACAATATAAATACAAGCATTCCCTCAGGGAATATAAATTTGCAAATCACAAGCGTAACGCAGTCGGTGCCTGTTATTGATATTGTATTACCTGCCTCCTACGTGAATATACTACGAAGTTCTTGCGAGGTGAGTAACAAACATAGGAATAAGGTCATTCTACCTGATGTGGCACTGAATAAGTTTACAAAACAGAGTAGCGTTGCAGGAAGAAAACCCTTTGATATAAACATGGCATGTCAGGGGAGTATGGCTTCAACCCCCACTTTTTCCATAAACTGGTTTGCTCCGGTTGTAAGCAGTAATAGTAGTCAAGGGGTTTTGTTAAATTTGGACCACAATGGGGCGAAAGGTATCGGGGTCCAGATATTGGATGATAAACAGCAACCGATAAATTTTAATCAGCAAACAAAATTCGTTCCGATTGATCATGGAGAGGGGAAATACTCAATTCCCTTTTCTGCACAGTACTATCAATTTGGGAATAATGTTAGGCCAGGAAAAATCAGCACCTTCGTTTATTTTAACATCAATTACCAATAAATTTGGCGAGGTTTATTATGCATTCAGCTCACCGTTCTGCTGAAAATAAAATATGGGTCTCTCATTACAAAGAGTATGAGCACCATCATGCCACTGTTTTTGCTGAGTTTGAAAAGGATATTTCGGGATTGATGACGGTAGAATTGCTCAGCAAAACAAATAACGGAATCTACAGAACTCTCCATAAAACACCTGTTTTATATCGTGCAGGTTCCCGGCATTCGCTGACACAATTATTGTTCAATTTAGCACCTGGTGAATGCGCACAATTGCATATCTCCGTTGAAGACAACGTTGGCAGGTTAGTTGAACATCACTGGTCACCAGACTTACAGATAGCCTGAGCACTCATCAAAAGCGGCGTGTAATTTATGATGAGTTAATTGAATGAAGAACCATACTTTCATTTAACTCATCCAGTGCTGGCAGATTAATGATTACCGATATTTTAATTCAGCGGCATTATGGATGAGCGGGGTAACACTTCTTCGCCTAATGGAGGCTCAACAGGAATGTAGTAGGTACACTCTATGGCATTTGACGATTCGCTTTCGGCATTGTAATGAAAAATCTCAATATCAGGACTCGGCCTACGGGTTAATTTATACAGCGGTAATAGTGCCATGTAGATATGTCTGGTATAAGAGGCATAATCATCAGGAGTGAATTTGAACGAAAAGCAGACGTAAGTACCAGCAGAGTAGTTGCACCGATTATAACTTGAACCAGCGACATCATTTTGCAGGCCAATAACCGTTTTTACTTTAAGAGATGTTATTGAGTCCTCGTTAGGCATAAAGTCAGTTAATGCTATTATATCTTTTTTCCCTTTAATGAGTTTATCAAATATGATTTTTAAACGACTTATATGTGAGTGACGCTCTGGTGGAATAGACACTACATGATTATAATGAAATCCTGAGATATAACCTTCCGGCAGTGTAAAGAATTGCACTGAATTTATCATTATCTCATTTAAATTTAAGCCGCTGTATAAGGACGACAGATCCCATGTTGAATTTTTACGGTATTGCATCGGAGTAAAGCCTGTTGCCTTTTTGAACTCACGGGAAAAAGACTGTTGCGAATCGAACCCCAACTTTAGTGATATATCAATTAGGTGTGTATGAGTCAGCCTGAGCAAATAAGAGGCCTTGGTAATACGTCGCTTGCGGATATATAAGCCGATAGGGATGCCGATATACTGCTTTAATAACACCTGGATATGTCTACGACTATAACCAGAACGTTTAGTAATGTCATCAATGTCAATGCCTTTGTCAAAATTGTCATCAACATAACTTAGTACATCACGAACAGTCATACTCTTATACATATTGCACACCTTCCTGGGGTTAGAAACTTTTCCTTATTATATGTTTTTGCTTAATTAACAAGTCAACGGTCTTTACTGAAATATACTCTGTGCGAGAGTGTCAGGACTGGTAAAGGGGGGGGTATTCGTTGAAGTTGCACTATTAGATAAATGTTAAAGATTAATGTGTTTTAGGATGAAGGAACTTTTCAAAAAATAATAGCAATAAATATTAGTGCGGAGGAAGCATTCACGGTGGTGACTATTTGATGAGGCGGGTAAACATAAAGGTCACCCGCCGGAGTGAAAAATAATGCTATTGCTACGCCGCATCCGCCAAAATAAACATGCCGTACGGGTGGATCTCCAGATAATAATTATCCCCCACGTCAGGCTGCAAACGCGTGGCGTTCACCTGGAGCAACAACGCCTGGCCGTGCCATTCCACGGTCACTTCATATTGCGGCCCCATATATGCCACATGGCGCACCACGCAACGCTGGCTCTCTTCGCCGTGCTCGCTCAACGTAATCGCCTCAGGACGCACGCCAACAGTGCCTATTGATTGTGTGGCGGTTAACTGCGGCGGGCGAGGTAATCGGTAACCGTGGATCTCGACAAAATCATGGCCAAAACGCGCCGGGAACACATTCGCGTCACCCATAAAGCTCGCCATAAAGCGGGAAGCAGGCTGGCGGTAAAGCGTTTGTGGGCTGCCAATCTGCATGATTTCGCCTTTGTTCATCACCAGTACCGTATCGGAAACTGCAAAGGCTTCGCTCTGGTCGTGGGTGACGTACAGCGACGTAATGTTGAACTGTTTTTGCAGCTCGCGGATTTTGTCACGCATGCTGCGGCGCAGGTTGGCATCAAGGTTACTGAGCGGCTCATCGAACAGCAGCACTTTTGGCTTCAGGATCAGGGCTCGCGCCAGCGCCACTCGCTGTTGTTGCCCACCGGAGATCTGGTCAACAAAACGGTCTTCGAAACCGTCTAAATCCACCATCGCCAGCGCTTCTTTGACGCGGGTTTTAATTTCTGCACGCGGCGTGCCAAGCATCTTCAACCCGTAACCGACGTTATCGCCCAGCGACATATGCGGGAACAGGGCGTATGACTGGAACACCATGCAGATGTCGCGCTGCTGAATGGAACGATGCGTCACATCTTCGCCATCAATAAGAATCTGCCCTTCGGACGGTTTTTCAAGCCCAGCCACCAGGCGCAGCACGGTGGTTTTCCCGCAGCCTGAAGGCCCGAGGAGCGTCACCATTTCCCCTTTTGGGATCGCCAGATTAATGCCTGCAATGACGGTGTTATTGCCAAACCGTTTCGTGACATTGCGCAGTTCTACAAAATGAGGTTGTGTCATGTTTTACTCCATCATCACGCGTTGGTTTTGGCTTTAGAACGCGAGATACGCGCTTCACCAATCAGCCAGTCAAAAATGAAAATAATGCTCAGCATTACGACGATAAGAATCGAGCCGTAAGCAATGGCCACGCCGTATTCGCCATCTTCCACGCGGTTAAGAATGTAGGCGGTAGCAACTCGCGTATCCGGCGTTACGAGGAACACGATGGCGCTGACGGTAGTAATCGCCCGTACAAAACTGTAAATCAGCGCGGACAAAATCGCCGGGCGTAACAGCGGCAGCAGAATGTTGATGATGGTGCGCATCGAACCTGCACGCAGACTCAGCGACGCTTCATCCAGCGATTTGTCGATTTGCCCCAGCCCGGCAATGCCAGCGCGAATGCCGACTGGCACGTTACGCATCACCATCGACATAATCACAATGGCTGCGGTGCCCGTCAGGTAAACCGGTGCGCTGTTAAAGGCGAGGATGTAGGAAACGCCCGCCACGGTACCCGGCACGGCAAAGCACAACATGGTGGTGAACTCGATGGTCTTTTTGCCACGGAACTGCTGACGGACCACAATCCACGCAATCAACAACCCAAAGAATGCCGTAATCGGTGCGGCAATACCGGCATACAACAAGGTGTCGAGCAGAGAAGGCCACGCGCCGTCGCTCATACCCTGGCCAAACAGTTTGATGAAGTTATCGAACGTCAGGGTGTAATCCACACCCCAGTTCACCGTGAAACTGCCGTAGAAAATGCTGCCGTAGAGCAGGGCGTTAAACGCAATCCACACTGTGAGTAATGCGACCACCGCCCACACCAGCGTAACCGGCAGCGGCTGCACGTCGCCACGGTTTGATTTACCGGAAACCGTGACATACGAGCGTTTACCAATCCACATGTACTGAATGCAGAACACCATCAGCGAGAACAGCAGCAGGAATGCGCCGAGTGTACTGGCGGCCTGGTAATCAAGCTGTGAACCGGTGATGTAGAAATAGATTTGCGTGGCGAGCACGTCGAAGTTCCCGCCTAACACCAGCGGGTTACTGAAGTCTGCCAGCGATTGCACAATCACAATCAAGAAGGCGTTTGCCAGAGCCGGTTTCAGCAGCGGCAAAAATACCCCTTTGAAGGTTTTCCAGCGTGTGGCACGCAGGGTATAAGACGCTTCTTCCAGAGAAGGATGAATGGTTTTAATCGCACCATCGAGGATCATAAACGCCATGGGCGTAAAGGCCAGAACCTGCGCCAGCCAGATACCGGTAAACCCGTACAACCAGTTGGTATTGGTCAGCCCAAACCAGTCAACCATCAACTCGGTCACATAACCTGAACGGCCCATCATCAGCGTGACGCCAAGGCCGACGACGAATGGTGGGGTGACGATAGGTAAAATGGAGAAGATACGGCCAATAATCGCGCTGCGTTTGGCAATGCGGGTGGTGTAAATCGCCAGCACCAGACCGAAGAATGTACAGCCAATCCCCACCGCAATCGACAGGGCGATGGAGTTGATGATGACCTGAATAATATGTGCCTGGCTTAGCACCGCCATAAACGCCAGCGGGGCAAATTCACCGGTATCGGTGGTAAACATCGGAATAAAAATCGCGATGCTTGGCCAGACGATGAACACACCAATCAGCGCGATAATCGCGACCAGTGATCCAATCACAAAACTGTCGCCGCCCAGCCATTCCAGGCGTGTCAGCGCGAGAGTGATAACCATGCCCAGGGCGATAAACAACACAATAGTGGCGTAGCCCATTCCGCGTTCGGTCACCGTTGCGCTGACCACAATAAAGGCCATACAGAACAACGCCCAACCCGCATCAAAATAGTGACGCTGGCGTTTTTCTGGCCCCAGTTCATTGAACGGGCGCAACAGTAGCAGCGAAGGCAATAGATACCACAGCAGACTGATATTCAGCCCCGACCAGCTGTAAGCGTCGAATAGCTCTTCGCGAGTCGATTCGAACAGGCCGTAATCCAGGCTCCAGCTTGGCAGCAGCGCAAATGCCAGCCAGCACAGACCCACCCACCAGAGAATAGCGTCCCGTTTTCGCGTAGGACGCAAAAGTAAAGTTTCAGACATAAGTGCCTCATCGGGCGAAAGAAAAAAGGAGCAGGTGACGAGACGTTGTCACCTGCTGGTGGGTTAATTACCCATCTTCACATCGGTAACCCATTTACTGATGAGCGCTTTACGCATGTCGGTCGCGCCGTATTTGTCCATGTCGTAGTTGATGAGCTTCAGGTCATCAAGCTTGAGGGAAAGCGGGGAGCTTTCGGCGGTGGTGTTGGTCAGGATTTGATAAGACTTGCCTTTTTTCCAGGAGAGTTCCTGCGCTTCTTTCGACAACACCCAATCAACAAACAGTTTGGCGTTGTCCATATTGCGCGCCCCTTTCAGGATGCTGACGCCACCAATTTCATAACCTGTGCCTTCGCACGGTGAAATCAGTTCCAGTGGTGCGCCATTCTCTTTTTCCAGTGA
Source organism: Buttiauxella sp. A111 (assembly GCF_014189855.1). GTDB lineage: Bacteria > Pseudomonadota > Gammaproteobacteria > Enterobacterales > Enterobacteriaceae > Buttiauxella > Buttiauxella selenatireducens. Next base: position 137,930 of record NZ_BJFN01000004.1, on the reverse strand, counting down.
GTAATCGTGCAGGAAACCAATGCCGATGGCCGTTTCGCCACGCGCGGCGTTACGTGCCGGGGCAATCCCTGATTTGGTGTACTGGGAAATGTTGCCGTTGAGTTTTTTCAGGTAATCAAACGCCTGATCCTCCCCCCACAGCTGCGCGAAAGTGGCCAGTGCGGTATACGCAGTACCAGAACTTTGTGGGTCAGCAATCTGAATTTCGCCCTTATAAATCGGGTTAGTCAGATCTTTCCAGCACTTCGGCACCGGCAGGTTTTTCTCTTTCAGGCGGTCTGTGTTGACCCCAAAGCCGAGAATGCCGATATAGACCGCGGAGGAGTAGTTACCTTTGCGCTTCGCTGGGTCCTGGAACTTCGGCATGATCTGCTCAAGGTTTGCGGATTTATACGGCTCCAGCAGGTCCATTTCCCCGGCCTGCGATTGCGGGTCCAGCGTACCGCCGTACCACACATCGGCCTGCGGGTTTTTCTTCTCGGCATCCACCTTCGCCAGTGTGCTGCCGGAACCATTACGGATAAACGAGGTTTTCACGTCGTATTTATCGCTGAACGCTTTGGTTTCGGTTTCACACATTTCATTGGTTGCGCTGCAATAGACCACCAGACGGCCTTTGGCTTGCGCGGCACCGGACAGGGTAGCCAACGCAACACCCGCAGCAACCAGAGAAGAGAGCACGGTCAGTTTCATATTATTATCCTATTTGTCCTGAAATAATTGGTCCTGAGGTAAGGTCACTGCCGGATCCATGGCACCAACACTCCTGTCCTGCGCGCTGATACCCGCCATTAACAGCGGCATCAGCAAAAATCCAATCAGCGCGGCGGCGACGGTTAATAGCGCGAACATTCCCGACCAGCCGTAACGCTCAATCACTTGCGACAGTGGCCATCCCGCCAGGGCCGCGCCCAAATAGGCGAATAAACCTAAAAATCCAGTGACACTGCCCGCCGCCTGTTTATGGCTGCACTCCACGGCGGCAAGACCAATCAGCATCTGCGGGCCGAAGACAAAAAATCCTATGGCAAAAAAGCAGACCGCCAGCAGCGCGTAGTGGTGAACGGGCGACAACCACAGAGCGGCGACCGAAACAAAAAGCCCGAGCGCAAACAGTAAAATCATCGGCCCACGTTGGCCGCGAAACAGCAAGTCCGAACCCCATCCGGCAAACAACGCGCCCAGCAATCCACCCATTTCAAACAGCATCACCGTGGCATTGGCGCTGAGTAAATTCACGCCGTGGCTTTCAGAAAGCCAAATGTTGCCCCAGTCGTTAAGTGCGATGCGAATCAGATACACCAGCACATAACTCGCGCCCAGCAGCCAGACCATCGGGTTTTGCAGTACCGTGCTGCGAAACATCTGCCACTGCGGCATTGGGGGGCTTAACTGCTGCTGGCGCATCTCCAGCGGGTCATGCCGCCAGATGCCCACCGATGGCAATCCCATTTCTTGCGGCGTGCCGGTCAAGCTTCGGCACAACCAAATACCGGTGAGGATACCGATGCCACCGGAGACAAATAACGACGCCTGCCAGCCATACCACAGCGCCATTAGCGCTGAAATCAGCGGAACCGCCGCACCGCCGAGATTGATGGAGGTGTTCCAGCATCCCCACCAGAAGCCACGCTCATTGCGCGAATACCAGTGCGTCAACAACCTTGCACATGGCGGCCATCCCCATCCCTGAAAGAAGCCGTTCAGCGTCCAGATAATCAGCAACATCGGCAAGTTACTGCCAAAGGCGAACAGAATGTTCAATATCCCTGTAGCCAGCAGACCTGCACCCATAAACCAGCGTGCGCCCCGGCGGTCATGCCACAATCCGGCGACAAATTTTGATAAACCGTATGACAGATAAAACAGCGTGCCCAGCAGACCAATGTCACTTTTGCTTAACGCCAAATCGACCTGCATTGCAGGAAGGACGAAGCTGACGCTCTTGCGTGTCAGGTAAAAAGCCGCGTATCCCACGACCATCGACAGCAGCAAACGTGGCCGCCAGTAACGATAATCACGACCAATAGCGTGTTCAGACATCTTAGGGTCCCTTTGGATTGAAGCGACTATAGGAAACGGCGAAGAAAAGGGGATGAGACAAGGTTTTAGTCAACCAGGAATTTTTCCTGGTTATCCCTGAGTTTGTTGAAAAAGTGTGGGCAAGTTAACAATTACGCGGGTGCCGGATTGGCTTTCAAGCTGCAAATCGCCCCCTAACGCGCGGATGCGTTCGGCAATTCCTCGTAGTCCGTGTCCGGTATGGGCGTTGCCACTAAAACCGATCCCATCGTCTTTGACTTCAAGGCGTACGCCACAGGGTTGCTGAGTCAGTGAGATCTCAACCAGGCTGGCGTTAGCGTGTTTGCAGATATTATTGAGTAATTCCTGCACCAGGCGGTAAAGCGTGAACACCACGGGTTCGCTAGCCGGCTGGCCCGGTAGAGCGTAATGCAAACGGCAGAGGATCCCGCGTTCGGTAAAAGCGAATTCCTGTATCAAATGGTGGAGCGCTTCATCGAGTGAGATTTCGTCTAAGACAGGAGGGCGAAGCTGGCGCAGCAGATGGCGGGTTGAGTGATGAATACGTTGGGCGAGTTGGTTGATTTGTTCGGCGGCGAGAACCGTGGCTTCTCCGTTGGCGGTGCGTTTCACCAGCATCGACTGGATTTGGATCGCGGTAATATTCTGGCCGATTTCGTCGTGCAGTTCGCGCGCCAGGTCCTTGCGGGTGTCCTCTTCTGTGTGCACCAGTTGCTCCATCAGTTCGCGTCTGGCCTGCAATTCAACTTCCAGCCGTTGTCGATAGCGGTGCAGATTGTTCGCCAGATGCTGCTGGCGGCTTATCGCAATCCCAAGCCCAATACCCAGCAGCGCCTGGGTTGAAAGGAACAGTTCCATCTCCATCAACCCGTTAAATCCGCTGCCAATCTGACGGGCGATGGTAATCATCATGCTGCCCAACAACGCGGCCAGAACACCGCCTTGCCAACCAAATTTGTACGCCATCACCACGTTTGGCAAAAACACCACAATCAGCAAAAGCCGTTCAATTTCAGGCGACACCACCATTTGCGCACCGACGCCAATGATGAAAAACAGGCTGCACCAGACCAGCAATGACGTGCGCAGTGGCGGGTTGGGCGTTTCCTGCGCCAGCAGGCTTTCGAGGTGCTGTTGGCGCAAGTATTCATAAATCAAATAGACGAATGGCGTGAGCACCACACCGCCAGTAAAGGCGGCAAGCAAGGTTTGGGAAGCGGAGCTGTTGATAAACGGCGTTAACACTAAGGTATGCAGTAACGCATCGCTGGCGATCGCCGCCATCAGTAGCGATAACCGTTGCCAGTAGAGCGTAAAACGGTGCCAGTAATGCTGAACAAATAACGCAGGAATGGCGCTGAGGAACGGTGAAAGTAACATCACCGGTTCGGTCATCAACTGCTGTTGCCAAAGCCAGGTGAGCATCAAGGGCACCGGGATAAACAGGGCAGGCCAGTAACGCCGGTGCAGTAAAATCAGCAACGCCAGGTGGACACCTTGCGGTAACAGTAATGTGGCTTGCTGACCGTTATTGGTGAGATAAAAACTGATGGTCCACAGGGCAAGCCAGGTCAGCCCCCAGGCAAAAACAATAAACAGCGATAGCAGCAGATGACGCCACGAGCGAGACATTTAGTGTCCGGTTAAGAGTTGGTGTTCGAGGGCAAAATGCACCAGTTCGATGGTGCTTTCGCATTGCAGTTTCCCGAGGATATTGGCGCGATGAACATGCACTGTTTTGTGGCTGAGATTGAGTTGCTCAGCAATGTGCTTCACGCTTTCACCTTTAATCAGCCAGTCGAAAACTTCATGTTCGCGTGGGGTGAGGACTTCCAGAACTTTGGCCGGTTGCCCCGCATGGCGCAGGGCACGCAGCGCATCAGCACACAAGTAATGGCCACCCATACCAACGGTACGCACTGCCTGTACCAGTTCTTCCGGGCCACAGCGTTTGGTGAGATACCCGCCAGCACCCGCATCCAGCGCACTTTGCACAAATGCGGTCGTGTCATAAATACTGAGGATGATGGCGCGAAAACCAGGGCGCTGTTGGCGCAGACGTTTGAGCAAACTCAAACCATTTTCGTCTGGCATGGCGACGTCGAGCACTGCGACATCGGGCTGGCTTTTTATCAGTGCGGGCCACGCTTCGGCGGCAGAACTGTATTGCCCAACAATCTCAATATCGCTCTCAAGGCTCAGCAACTGCGCAAAACCTGAGCGCACCACAACATGGTCATCAACTAAAGCAACGGAAATCATCGTTATCTTCATCAGGAGGGAACTGGCGACATCATGCGGATGAATGTGTTCAGTGCAACGGCTAAGTTGGTAATATGTTACAGGGGTAGCAAAAAGAGCGTGCGCTCTTTGTAAATCCGCTATTTTCCGTTCACCTGTGCGGCTGACAATCTCTTTAACCGTTGTAAACGGTGAACGTGCCAGGTGGCTCACGCCAGCCCCCTGGCAACCCCGGCGCCCGGTTTTAAATTGCCGCTGCGCGGTAAACCCCAGCTTATCCCCAACGTTCAGGGTCGTTCGCGACTCGCTCCCGGCGATCGCTCACTGGCGTGGTTCCCGACCACGCCACCCTGACTTATGGGGAACACTGGGGCAATTTATACCGGGAGCAAGGTCAAAACCGCTTCGGCTTTTGACTTTAGGTTTTGACGTTGACGTTGGTTCCGGCTTAAATCGCGCCGGTTTTTACCCTTCAGTCGTGGTTGAGCCGCCGGGAGCGGCGAAAGAGAGCGATCGTCGGGAACGAATCGCGAACGACCGCGAATGTTGGGTGAAAAACGGTGTTTACCGCGCAGCGGCGATTTATTTGCCGGGAGTCGGGGTCCATAGGGGAGCGACGGCGGCTCCCCTATGACGTTCACCGGTTCGGTGGTTGCATGTAACGGAATTTCTGAAGTGAACGGAACCTTCACCGCTTCCGTCATAAATAATATATTTAACAGGCCGGAACCCTACAGACTCAACGTCAGTAACCCCGCTTTAAACGACTCCAACCCAGCGTCGTTTTCGTTGCCAGGACGCAAAGACAAGCGGTAACACGCACCGGTTTTCACACTGCTTGCAAACGGCTGTACCAATCTGCCCCGTCGCAAATCTTCCGCCACCAGCGTCACATCGGCGATCGCAATGCCAAATCCTTGAATCGCCGCGCTGATGGCTAAATCCATAGTGTCGAAGTGTTGATTTTTATGCATAACAGGCGTGATGTCGGTATTTTGCGCCAGCCACAGTGACCAATCGGTACGATCGCGAGTCGGATGCAGAAAGGTATAGCGGCTCAGGATGTCGGCAGTGAGCGGCTCATCTGGCAGCAAATGCTGGCTTATCACCGGCGTGAGGCACTCCTCAAACAGCAGCGTGCCGCCGTTGTCAGGCTGGCCGAAAATAATTGCGGCATCGTAAGACTCGTTTTTGAAATTAACCCCATGTTCAACCGTGGTGGTTAACTCCACCTGAATGTCAGGGGCGGCGCTCTCGAGTTGCACAAGCTTAGGCACCAGCCAGCGCATGGCGCAGGTCGGGGCTTTCAGGCGAATTACACGGGATTTCAGACAGGCGTTGTTGGCGACACTCAACAAATGTTCAAAGGCGTGCTGCATTTCTGGCAGCAGAGCGTTTCCCTGAGGAGTTAAATGCAATCCCCGGGCATGACGATCAAACAGCGAATAGCCAAGCCACTCTTCAAGGGTGGATATTTTGCGGCTCACCGCGCCTTGCGTCAGACACAGCTCTTTGGCGGCGCGCGTCAGATTCAAATGTTTTGCCGTCACCAGGAAAGCATCAACCGTATTCAGAGGAAAATTGCGCCGCATATGTGATGGATCTCCATTGAGCTATGAATTTTTTGCATGGCTATTATGACAACAATTCGATTGTGGTAGCAATCGGTTACAGTTTGAATAGTTATGCAAATATATCCGTCATACTTCAAGTTGCATGTGCGTTGTCTGCTACTCGAATTATTTTGGCTATAAACACAAATTCACAGGAGCGGCCATGACTATGCAAACCCCGGTGCAACTTCGTTCAAAATTACCGGATGTTGGAACCACCATTTTTACTGTTATCGGCCAACTCTCGGCGCAACATAACGCCATCAATCTTTCTCAGGGCGCACCTAATTTTTCACCTGACCCGCAACTGATCGCAGGCGTCACTAAAGCGATGCAGGATAACCATAACCAATATGCATCGATGACCGGTTACAGGCCGTTAAAAACGTTGATTGCTGAAAAAGTGGCGACGCTTTACGGCTCACGTTATGACGTTGATGATGAAATCTTAATCACCGCCAGCGCCAGCGAAGGGCTTTATTCGGCCATCAGCGGGTTAGTCCATCCGGGTGATGAGGTGATTTACTTCGAACCGTCTTTTGATAGCTACGCGCCGATTGTGCGTCTGCAGGGGGCGACACCCGTGGCACTGAAACTGGCGTTGCCAGATTTCACCGTCAACTGGGACGAAGTACGTGCCGCCATTAGCCCACGTACCCGCATGATCATCGTTAACACGCCGCACAACCCAAGCGGACAAGTATTTAGCGCGCACGATCTGGAAATGCTGGCGGCACTGACGCGCAATACCGACATCATTATTTTGTCCGATGAAGTCTATGAACACATCGTGTTTGATGGTGAACGCCATCACGGCATGGCAACGCATCCGGCGCTGGCCGAGCGCAGCGTGATTGTCTCCTCATTTGGTAAAACCTTCCATGTGACAGGCTGGCGCGTGGGGTATTGCCTGGCACCCGCAGAGCTGATGTCGGAAATCTGCAAAGTGCATCAGTTCCTGATGTTCTCCGCCGATACGCCAATGCAGCATGCCTTTGCTGAATATATGACAAACCCGGATACCTATTTGTCGCTGGCGGCGTTTTATCAACGTAAACGCGATTTAATGCAGTCATTATTGGCGGAGTCGCCATTCGAGCTGCTGCCAAGTGCGGGTTCGTTCTTCCTGTTGGCGAAGTTCAGTCATTTCAGCGATGAATCCGACAGTGAAATGGTTAAACGTTTAATTACTCAATATGGCGTGGCGACAATTCCGCTCTCCGCGTTTTATACCGATGGGACAGACAACAAGTTGATTCGTTTGTCATTTGCTAAAGATGAAGCTACGTTACGTGCGGGTGCTCAGGCACTTTGCCAGGTTAAGCCACGCTGATACGAGGTCATAATGAAAAAAGTTTATGCGTTAAGTTTGTTGGTTGGGATGTGTGCTTCATTCTCTACATTTGCGGCAAGCGAAATGCGCTATGGCGTGGAAGCTGAATACCCACCTTTTGAAAGCCGTAACTCGGCAGGGGAGTTGGAAGGGTTTGATATCGACCTGGGGAACGCGATTTGTAAAGCGGCGAGCCTGAAATGCACATGGGTAGAAACCTCATTTGATGCGTTAATTCCAGGGCTGGTGGCGAAGAAATTCGATGCAATTAACTCGGCAATGAACATCACCGAACAGCGTCGTAAAAGTATTGATTTTACCCAGCCAATCTACCGTATTCCTTCTCAATTAGTGGGCAAGCTAGACAGTGGAATGGAAGCGACACCCGAAGGGCTGAAGGGCAAAACCATCGGTGTTCTGCAGGGTTCTATTCAGGAAACCTATGCGAAGGAACATTGGGAAAAACACGGTGTTACCGTCGTTTCCTACAAAGACCAGAATATGGCATGGGGTGATTTGCTTAATGGCCGAATCGATGCGTCGCTGGTGATGTCCGCAGCTGGCCAGGCGGGCTTCTTGAGTAAGCCGCAGGGCAAAGGTTTTGGCTTTATCGGCAAACCGGTCAGCGATGACACGATTCTGGGCAGCGGGATTGGTTATGGCCTGCGTAAAGGCGATGAGCAAACCAAGAAACAGTTGGATACAGCTATCGAAAAAGTACGCGCCGACGGCACGATTACCGCGCTTGCGAAGAAGTATTTCCCGGGTATTGATGTCAGCGTAAAATAGGCGCATCACCCGATTAACGGCTCACATTGTGAGCCGTTTTTTCATCGTATTCTCATGTACATGAAAAAATTGCGGGCCGATGCGTAAAGGTCTGTGTCTCTGATTGGTTTTTCAGTGAATATTGTCTAGAGTGTGCGATCTTAACAGCTTCTATACCCAAATAATTCGAGCCGCAGGAAGGCGGCCAGAGCATAAGTCCCCAGGAGCATAGATAACTATGTGACTGGGGCGCATGGTCGCAGCCAACGCACCTGTGGCTTGAAGTATGACGGGTATAGCCGGTGGGGCGAAACACATCGACAAAGAAGGACTATTTTTCAGGCATGAACCGCAGACGTTTTATCAAAGCCTCCATGGCTCTCGCCGCAGTCAGCGGCACAACTTCACTTGCCACGCTATTCTCACGCGCCGCTTACGCGTCAGAGTCTGAAATTGCCGATGGTCGTACCACTTCGTTCGATTTCACTGTGCTCCAATCAATGGCCCATGACCTGTCGAAGAAACCCTGGGTCGGAAAACCACGTCCATTGCCTGACACCCTGGCAAATTTAACGCCTCAGGCTTACAACGCGATTCAATATGATGCCGGCCATTCTCTGTGGAATAACATTGAAAACCGCCAGCTTGATGTGCAGTTTTTCCACGTGGGGATGGGCTTCCGTCGCCGTGTGCGCATGTTCTCGGTGGACCCGTCATCGCATCAGGCACGTGAAATTCACTTCCGCCCGGAGTTGTTTAATTACAACGATGCGGGCGTAGATACCAAACAGCTTGAAGGCCAGATTGATCTCGGCTTTGCCGGTTTTAAAGCCTTTAAAGCACCGGAACTGGCACGCCGCGACGTGGTTTCCTTCCTCGGCGCGAGTTATTTCCGTGCGGTAGATAACACTTATCAATACGGCTTATCTGCCCGTGGACTGGCGGTAAATACCTATACCGACCAACTCGAAGAGTTCCCGGACTTTACCTCATTTTGGTTTGAAACCGCGAAAGCGGGCGATACCCAGTTTGTGGTTTACGCACTGCTCGATAGCGCAAGCGTCACCGGAGCATATAAATTTACCATCCGTTGTGAAGCTGAACGCGTGGTGATGGATGTCGATAATCACCTGTATGCGCGCGAAGATATTAAACAGCTCGGCATCGCACCGATGACCAGTATGTTTGCTTGTGGCACCAACGAACGTCGGATGTGCGACACCATTCACCCGCAAATTCACGACTCCGATCGCCTGGCGATGTGGCGTGGCAACGGAGAATGGGTGACGCGCCCGCTGAATAACCCGCAGAAGTTGCAGTACAACGCCTACACCGACAACAACCCGAAAGGGTTTGGTTTGCTGCAATTAGACCATGAGTTTGCTAACTACCAGGACATTATGGGGTGGTATAACAAACGTCCAAGCCTGTGGGTTGAGCCGCTTAACAAGTGGGGCAAGGGCACAATTGGTCTGATGGAAATCCCAACCACGGGTGAAACACTGGATAACATCGTCTGCTTCTGGCAGCCGGAAAAAGCGGTGAAAGCTGGGGACGAACTGGAGTTTAAATACCGTTTGTACTGGAGCGGATTGCCACCGATCCAATCGCCGCTGGCACGCGTTTACGCGACGCGTACCGGCATGGGCAGCTTCCCGGAAGGTTGGGCGCCAGGCGAGCACTTCCCGGAGAAATGGTCACGTCGTTTCGCGATTGATTTTATTGGCGGTGATTTGAAAGCGGCGGCACCGAAAGGGATTGAGCCGGTTATCACTTTGTCTAATGGCGAAGCCAAACAGATTGAAATTTTGTATGTCGAGCCATTCAACGGCTACCGCATACTGTTTGACTGGTATCCGACTGACGACTCTACCGACCCGGTCGATATGCGTATGTTCCTGCGCTGTCAGGGGGATGCCATCAGTGAAACCTGGTTATATCACTACTTCCCACCAGCACCGGATAAGCGTAAATACGTTGATGACCGCATAATGAAATAAGTAAGCCAGATGGCCCCGTAGAAATACGGGGCTTTTTAAAGTCTGGATCTCACATGCGCGAACTGTTTAGCCAGGTCAAATAAGCTTAAGCGGCATCCGAAATAGTCAGTGTCAGGTATCACTCCAGCGGCCCACCGAGAATGGTTTCCCGCATCCCGGAAAGTACCCGTTCGCCGGTTTCACTTTTCAATTCTTCGTACCAACTGTGTGTGACACTCATATCTTTCCCGTGAGTCACATCGCAGCGTTTACGCGCTTTAAGTACCAGATCTTTAACACGATAAGCGCGTTTTTCCTGATAACGCAGTAGCGCATCTTCGATACCTAGTGAGTTGGTTTGCAATGCGACCGCCAGCACCACGGCGTCTTCCATTGCTGCGCACCCCCCTTGACCAATATCAGGTGTGGTGCTATGACCTGAGTCGCCAAGTAGCGCAACGCGCCCACGTACCAGCTGCATAAATGGCTCGATATCATGAATTTCTATTCGGTTAGTGGTGTCAGGGTCAATGGCTGAAATCAATTTTTGAACAGCGGGCGCCCAGCCGGAAAAATAGCGTGTTAAATCAGCTTTTACGGTGTTGCGATCTTCAGGTAAGCCTTTTTCTAAGGGCACATCAAAGAAGAAATAGAAGCGATTACCGGCAACGGGCATTAAAGAAACTCGTTTACCTTCACCAACAAACGTCGTCCATTGATTGGCCGGAGCAATAGATTCGTCAATTTCTACCAGGCCGTTCCAGTTCACATAGCCGGCATAACGGCGTTCTGTCTGATGTCCAAGAACATAAGGCCGAATCGCAGAATGCGTGCCATCAGCGGCAATTAATACATCGCCAACGGCTACATGCCCATCTTCAAAAAAGGCCCGAACACCGCCATCAAACTCTTCAACCTTAGCTACGCGTTTGCCAAACTGAATATCCTCGCGGCCATAGGTATCCATCAGCATCTCTTGCAGCTCGGCCCGCGCGACAGGATAGGGGCGTTCACCCACACTTTTGATTAAAGGATCGAGACTAAAACGGGTCAGAGTTTGGCCGTCAACACACTCTTTGTAGGCCATAAATTCCATGGTCCCGCCAAGTTGCTGGAGCGGTTCTTTCATACCCAGCCAGTTCAGACATTTCACGCCATTAGGCCAAATTGAAATCGCCGCACCGACGGGTTTAATTTCTTTAACTGCTTCATAGACTTCCGTTGTCATGCCACATCTTTTCAGGGCTATTGCCGCCGTAAGTCCACCAATGCCGCCGCCTATTATGATCGCTTTCATCTGTGTCTCCTTTAGGTTACAAAGATGTAAAGCAATATCTATACCAGCGTGGCGAATCGTTCAGATCAGCGACGGTAAACCGTGTATCGCAAATTCATTGTGCAATTGTGGGGAGTAGCAGTGGTGCAATGGCTTTTTCTGCACCATGATTTCCCTCTGATAGAGAAAAAAGGAGAGACGGGGTGCGGGATTCCGATAACTGGCAAGACGATCTGATTAACATTGACGACGGCATGACGCTGCACTCTATTCATGAACGTTTCGCGGATGAGATTTTTGCTCTGGTGCAGAAGAATAAAACCTGGCTACAAACGGCGATGGACTGGCCGCAATATGTGCTGTCGGTCGAAGACTCGCGCAAAATGGCGCAGGGCAATTACATACTGCATCATCGCGGCTACGCGAAAATGTTCCTGATCTTCCTGCACCAGAAAATGGTTGGGGTCATTTCGTTTAACCAGATTGAGCCCACCAATAAAGTGGCTTACATCGGTTACTGGTTGGATAAAGACGCCCAGGGGCAAGGGATTATTTCCCGCGCGATACAGGCGATTGTGGAAAAATATGCCCGCGAAGGTGTGGTGCGCCGCTTTGTGATTAAGTGCATCGTCAGCAATTTGGCCAGTAATCAGGTTGCGTTACGCAATGGTTTCATCCTTGAAGGTTGTCTGAAGCAAGCCGAATTTTTAAACGGCGAGTTTCATGACCAGAATATTTATGGGCGGATTGTAGGCAGTGTGGAATAAATTGTTTCATCCGAACGCCTTTCTTAAAACAACCCATAGAACGGTGAACGCGTAATACGTTGTTCGCCGTTAATATCTTTAATTCCGCGAATATGAATGAGTTCGCCGCCCAGCCCGTCAACGGCGGCTTTATCGTAAATCTGCACATTATTCTCGATGAGCACATTGCCGGTAACGCGCGCCTGCCCGTAGATTTGCACCTGGTTGTCTAGCTGAATAGGCCCGCCGATAAGCGTGGCGTCATCGAAAATATTCACCTGGTGCTTTAAGACGCAATCACCTTCAATCAGCGCGTTACCATAAACTTGCGAGGAGTATCGAATTGTTGGGATTTGGTCGTCACCGCGCCCGGCAATAATTCGTGCATTATCAAAAACACGAGCACAGTCGCAAACCCAGATATTGTTCTCGTCGTTGCCTTCCAGAACGGCATGGCCGAAGACTTCAGCACGATGTTCAATAAAAGCATTGTTAACGATGGCATGGCCAAAAATTTGTGCCTGATGCACCACGCGGGAAGCGTTAACCGTGGCGTTTCCATAAATTTTCAGTAACTGGTCTTCGTCGGCGGTCAGCCCGCGAACGGCAATGATCTGGCTGCCATTCAGAATGCGAGCAGCATCGAAAATATGGCATTCACCGCTGATCAGTGATTGTTCCACGAAACTTTTTCCGCTGACGTGTGCCTGGTGGCATAGGGTAGAGCTGCCGTGAATTTGCGCATCATCAGCGACACTTGAGCCGCCATAAACCACGCATTCGCTGCCATATATCCAGCAATGGCCGTGCTGACTGAGATTGTCTTCGTTTTCAATCCACCCGCCTAGTTGCCCGGCTTTAACATCGGCGAAATCACAAAGTGCCATGACCTGCCACAGTTTGACCTGCTGCTTTTTTCCATCAATCAGATAATCATGTAGCCTCGCATCACCCGTTAGCTGATACTTGTTCATCCGATTCGCCTCAGTGTTTTCCAGACTCTGCTTAAAACGTAGCAGGTAAATCCCCAGATGGCGTTCTGACGCGCATTCGCATAAAATACGATCTAAAATAAATTTTAAGATTTCAAATTAATGAATAAGTCAGCAATTCGTACCATGCTAAATCTCCCGGCAGGGTATTTTGGTATCGTCCTTGGCGTTATCGGCATGGGTTTCGCGTGGCGTTATGCCGCTAAAGTCTGGTCGGTATCGCCAGTCATTGGTGATGCGTTAGAGAGCCTGGCGATTGCCATCTGGCTGGCATTGGCAGCGGCTTTTATTATGCGTCTGGTGAAATATCCGCAGAGCGTTCTCGAAGAAGCTAACCACAGTTTAAAGGGGAGCTTTGTCAGCTTGTTCCCTGCAACCACGATGCTGGTTGCGATCGCAGTTGAGCCTTATATTCGTCCTCTTGCTGTAGGGTTGTTTGCCTTCGGCGCGTTGGTGCAATTGATTTACGCTGCCTGGCAAAGTGCGGGACTGTGGCGAGGCCGTCTTCCGGCGAGTGACACCACGCCCGGCCTTTATTTGCCGACAGTCGCAAATAATTTCATCAGTGCCATGGCTTGCGGAGCGTTGGGGTATCATGACCTTGGGATTTTATTCTTCGGGGCGGGGGTGTTTTCCTGGTTGAGTCTGGAACCTGCGATTTTGCAGCGTTTGCGAAGTGGCGGTGAGTTGCCCGCTCCCACGCGTTCATCATTAGGTATTCAGCTCGCTCCGGCGCTGGTGGCGTGTAATGCTTACCTGAGTGTTAACGGTGGAAACCCGGATTTCTTCGCCAAAATGCTGTTTGGTTATGGACTGCTGCAACTGCTGTTTACGTTGCGCCTGATACCCTGGTATTTGTCGCAGCCATTTAACGCGTCGTTCTGGAGCTTCTCGTTTGGTATTTCGGCCCTTGCTACCACCGCGTTGCATCTGAGCCACAGCAGTAATGACGGACTTTTTACCGCCATTGCGTTGCCGCTATTTATCTTCACCAATATTATTATTGGCCTGTTGTTACTGCGCACGATTGTTCTGCTTTATCAGGGTAAATTCCTGTTGTGTAGTGAACGGCCTGCAAAAAGGACAAATTAAGATGGCTTCTGAAAATTATTACACCGAGAAATACGGTTTAACGCGTACCCATTCCGAAGTACTGAATGCGGTAACGATCGTCCCGCCAGGAAAAACGTTAGATCTCGGCTGCGGCAGTGGGCGCAATAGTCTGTATCTGAATCAAAAAGGGTTTGATGTGACAGCCTGGGATAAAAACCCGATGAGCAAAAACACCCCTCTTTTTTCCTTTCTTTAAATTCAGTAAGTTACACAGCCATGTGGTGAAATTGCGACCCGCAGCACCCCATATTTAACCGGGTTTTACTATATTTCCCGTTGTTCAGTCCCCCAGGGAGTCCCCCACATGGCCTTTTACACAGTCGAAAAAAGAACGACCTCGCTAGGTGTTGCTCGATACCGCGTCACGGTTGGGATTAAAGAGGGTGGCGTATACGTTCACCGCGAATCAAAAACCTTTCCCCGCCAGGCGCAAGCGAAGGCATGGGGCGCTCACCGCGTGGCGGAACTGGAGAGCGGCGTAACAGTAAAGAAAAAGGGAATGACCCTGGGCGAGCTAATAGACCGCTATCTAGCAGATCCGAATATGAAAAAGGGGGCAGACAAGATTGGTCGACTAGGCATGGTAAAACGATACTCTATCGTCGATTTTCCTCTGGTTGAGCTAACAATGTCCCGCTGGGTAGAGTTCGCCAGGACGCGACGGGCGAAGGTGTCCGGGTCAACCGTCGCTACGGAACTTTCGTATGTTAAGACCGCGCTGGATGTAGCGCTTCCGTTCTATGGAGAAAAGGCGCTGGTGGATGAGTACCGCGCCGCATGGATTTACCTGCAACGACTCAACGTCCTGACAAAATCGAACACCCGCAACCGCAGAATAAGCCGGGAGGAATATGTCAGGCTTCACGAAGTTTTAGCCCTTCATGCTCGCCGCTCGCGCTTGGGCAATCGCTATGATGATTTGTTTGAGTTCTCTATCTGGTCATGCATGAGACTGGGCGAGGTGTGTCGCATCCGGTGGGATGACCTGAACACAGAAACCCGGTCTATCCTGGTGCGTGACCGCAAAGACCCGCGCAAGAAACAGGGGAATCACATGGTTGTTCCGCTGCTGGGTGAGGCGTGGAATATAGTCCAGCGCCAGCCCCGAACCCCTGAATTTATATTCCCGGTCAACCCTAAGACCATGAGCCAGCTTTTCCAGGATATAAAACACAAGCTAAACATCCCTGATATTCGCTTACATGACGCCCGTCGTGAGGGGGCGAGTCGCCTCTTTGAATACGGATTTACGGTTGAAGAGGTTGCTCAGGTTACGGGACATAAGTCATTGAAAACTTTGTGGACTGTTTACCGCGAAATGTACCCCGAAACCCTTCACGAACGCTTTGACGAGCTAACCGCCAAAAAGACCCCGCTTTAGCAATCCGTGCTGTCAGATTGGCAGCACCCCGCCCACGTCATGTAATCCTAAAAAAGAGATACAACTCTTGCTGGCGCCCTAACCATTGGGCGCTAGAGCTTCAGATATGCACTTTTCCCCGCTGACGCGGGGGGTTGGGAAGTCTGGGGTAAGGGAATCCCGCTATTGTCGAACGTCGCAGCGGGGCGGTGTGTCCTGGGGGCTTTGTAACTATCCGACGCGTGATTGAGTTCGCAACAGTGCGGAGGGCCAACAGACTGGAACACCGGACGGCGTGACCGTAGGCGCTAAAATTCCAGTAATCCGAAACACGGTTAGCGGTAGCCGGAGTGAAAAGGACGTTAGAAAACCTCGGAAGGCATGAGGGGCGCGGTTGTGCGTTCAACGTCTGGCGTAGTTTGGCCTTTGGGTCGAACTATGTCTTTTTACGTCTTGCTTCCTGGATGGCAGGGATTTGCCTTATTCGCTGGCCTGGTTTTTAAAGAAAAACGCACTCACTAGGGAGTACAGTCGAGTGGCAACACGCGCAGAAATGCAGGCGGATGCAGCAAAGGACAGGCTGACCGCAAGCAAAAGAGCAGTTCAAGAACAAACAAGATTGATGAGGGCGCTCGGATTCCTTCCACCAGGCGCAAAACCAAAGGCCAAACACTTCCAGCAACTGGCGGCATTCCAAAACAGCCAGGCAGCAGCAGCCCGCGCTATCAGTGCGCAAAGGGACCTTGCCGCCTTTGAATCGGTTGGGGGGGTAGGCGCTCAAATCATCGCAGTGCTTAACAACCCAAAGGCCAAAGCAACAGAAAGGGCCATTGCGTTACAAGGCATGATTCAAACAATCAAGTCCGCCCCGCAGGTCATGACATCCGGCCCCGTTGTTCTGGATGAGAACGACACCTTCCTGATTGACGACCACGAACTGGACGGAATTCTTGAGGAGTTTGGCAAGTGACCGTGCTAACGCTGGATGGCTTCGAGAAACGCCAGAAGGTCCGCGAAGCAGCAAAGGCATTAGCCCGCGCAGGCAAGGCGGCAATTAAGGCGCATCCCCATGTTGTTCGAATGGCGCAGCACTTCAACAAATACTTTAAATGGGACTTGTTCCAGCCGTATGACTACCAGGTCAAATGGTTCGAAAGTGGGTCCAGCTTTCTGCTTCGCTACCTGTCCGCCGCTAACCGTATCGGCAAGACATACGGTGCGGCGCATGAATTTGCCTATCACGCAACCGGACTATATCCAGCGTGGTGGCGCGGCTTCCGTTGTGAGGCTGGCACGTTGTGGGCCGTGGGTATTTCCTCGGACTCAACGCGCAAGGTCCTGCAAAAGGAGTTGATTGGAACCAATGACGCTAGGAACACGAACGCTTACGGCACCGGGTCAATTCCGCGCGAGTTGATTGTGTGGGATTCCATCGTTAGGCGTGGCGAATCGTTAATTTCATTGCGTGTTAGACACGCTTCAGGGGTGGAAAGTGAGATTCATTTTTATTCTGCAACTCAGGACGAGACAGTCTACATGGGTCAATCAATCGTCTTTGCCTGGGTTGATGAGCAGTCCGAAAGAGAGCTTGAAATCATTGCCCAATGTACGACACGTACTACAACCACTAAGGGCTGTATTGCTTGTACTGCAACCCCCGAAGTTGGGGCGACGGACTTCTACGCTCAATGTCGTGATGACGCCACCGGAGAGATTTACTTTCAAAACGCGACCTGGGACGACGCGCCCCACCTGACCGAAGAGGTCAAAAAGTCACTATTGGCCCGTATTCCCTACTATCAGCGGAAAATGAGAAGTCTTGGAATCCCTGTCATGGGCAGCGGCGCTATCTATCCATATGCACCGGAACAGGTGACCGTCGCGGCCTTTGAGATTCCAGACCACTGGCTTGTATTGTCCGCCCTCGACTTTGGCTATTCGGGCATTAGTGACCCATCAATTGTGGTTAGCGTGGCTATGAACCCAGACGACGGGAAGAAATACATTTTCACCGAATGGAGTAGCGAGCAGGACCGCGACCACTACGCGAACAGCCATATGCCTGACTATATGGCAGCAAAGATTGTTGGCGCAGCGCCTAACGACTGGCACGAAGCGACTAACGGCGAGTTAGATTTTGAAGGGCTGGGCTTACCTGGAATTGTGGTCAAGTCCCCGCATGACGGTAACGGCATTCAGCCAGGAACACAGCAGACCCGCGCCGAAATCATGAGGGAGAAGGGCGCGAACGTACATCATGAAAACTTCGAGATCCCCCCAGACCTTGCGCCACTGGAGGCGAATCGCCGCAGCCTGGTCGGGTCCATTAACTTGCTGGCGCAGTGGTTCCAGGATGGGGAGTTGAAAATCTTTAGCAACTGCCTAGGCTTGCTCAAGGAATTTCAGCTTTACCAATGGGTTAAGCGTGGTCAACGGACCATCCCCGCAGACAAAAACAACCATTTCCTGGACGCAATGCGAATTGCAGCGATACGGGTTAGGGACGACGGCGAAGCGATGAGCAGCGCCAAACGCAAGAAACGACAGGACGTCGCATACGCAGCAATCAACGATTACGCGCAAGCAATGGGAGCTTTTGCAGGATGAACAAACAAGAACTTTACACCGAAGTGATGCGCCACAAAGACGCAGCCGTAACCCGCCAAACCGAACTGGCGGACCGCTACGCCAAAGCATGGGGATTCTATCGCGGGGAATTACCGGAAATCCTGGCTCCTGGTGACGTTGCCGCCCGGCAGGTAATGATGGAATCTTTTGAATCCGTCCATCCTTCGCTGGTGGCTATCTTTACCGATGACCAGAAAGCGCCAGTGGCTTTCACAAAGGACGCGAAGTCCGAAAACAAACTAGCTTCAGCCGTAACCCGCGCTGTTCACGCTATGGCGCTGGGGATTGCTGACTGGGAAATTAAGATTTATTTGGCGCTGAAAGAGGTCCTGATTAGTGGCAATCAGGCAGGGTTGGTTGGCTATGACGAAAAGGTAACAAAGTCAGAAAAATACACCTACGACGTCGCACCCGCCCAGCAAGTTCTGACAGACCAAAAAATGTTGGAAACCGCAGGTTATAGCATTGAGTCGAGTCTGAAATTTGAAGACGGAGAAGATGGCCCAACCGCAACTGGCTGGCAGCAAGGTGTTCACACGTTCAAGTTTCCAGTAATTGACCTGATTCCGTTCAAGGATTTCTTTTTGTCGCCCCGCGCTGTTTGTCCGCAGACCGCTAACTATTGCGCCTATGCGGAAGAGCTGACCAATGCCGCAGCAATCAAACGCGGCTATAAGCGTGAAACTGTCGTGAACGCTAACGATGTGGACACCAACAACGGGCGCAGCCTCGACACGTCGATGTTAGTCACTGGAAACCTTAATGCGCAGGCAACGGAAGAAATGGCGGTGTGTGCTTCGGAAGAGCTAAACAACATCATTACCGTGTTTCACCACTACTGGCGCGGGTGTTACAACTCCGCAGATGAAAAGCTTTACCACGTTGTGACTACTGACAGCGCCTACGTGATGCACGAAGAGGTGCCATATTGCCCGTTAATCTGGGGGGCAATGTCCGTTGTCCCTAACAGCGCCCACGGTGAAAGCTTGTATGATCGCACCAAATCAGCGCAGGAAAACACGACCCGCGCCCGCCGCTCTATCCAGCGTAGCGCAGACTTCGCGGCTTATCCTGACGTTGAAATTGTCGACAGTATGCTGACCCCGCAGGCAAAAGCAGCGCTCAACGATAGAACGCAGCCAGGCAAGGTGTACTTGACCAAACAGAAGGGCAGCATTAACCGCTTACCAACTCCAGACGTCCCGCAAGCTATGCAGATTTTAGCGGGTGAGTTTCAGAATGATGTTGAGGCCGCTCGGTTGGGTAGTGCGGGTCAATCAGCAGCGGAAGCAGCCCAAAAGGTTCAACAGTCCGGCGTGGCTATCGCGCTGACCCAGGCAAAAGACGAGATTAACGAAAACAGCATTGCAAAGGTGTTTGCGGAAACATTCGTCAAACCTGCTTACCGAATTTTCTTGTTGGTTGCGCAGGAAATTGGGTCCGTTCTTGATATCGAAGGGCAGTCCATCCCGTTTAAGGTTCTTCGTGACGACATCGGGCTGAAGGTGGACATCAAGTCCGCAGGTGATCGGGCTAACGCCGCGTTAAACGTGCTCCAGTGCTATCAGTCCGCAGCCCAGACAGGAACCTTGCCCGCGAACTTCACGGAGGAAAACAAATACACGATTTTCGCCGACTACCTCCGCGCCGTGACCAATGGCGAAGACGTGTCCCGATACATTACGCCGCCTTCAGAGATGCCGAAACCTTCAGAGCAACAACAGAAGTTGCAGGCGGTCATGGCGCTTTGCCAACTACGCCACGCCATTGCGACAACGAAGCTTGCGGAAGCGAAGGTTCAGGACAGTACCGCTGACACTCAGAAAAAATTGAACGAAGCGGCTAAAGTCCTGGCTGAAATTGAGGAGATTATGGAGGGAATCGACCTGGACAAGCTGAAGCTGGTGGCTGATATCGACGCGACAAACAAGGCCCAGACACTGGAGGCCGCAAAGGTAATCGAAGATAACAACGACGAAGAGGAAGCCGCTCAGACTCGCACAACAGAGTAATTTTGTGATTTGCTAAAAAAGACGGCCCACGGATTCGGGCCACTTACCCACCAAAGGAGCGCTTTAAGTGACAGTTCAAAATGACAATCAGCCGAATGTATCCAGCCAGTCTACCGCCTTCGACGTTGCGGCCCTCTTTCGAGATGCAACGCCAGCGCCAGAAGTCAACGAAGGCGACGAAAACCGCAGCGAAGCACAACAGCCAGACAAAACAACTGACGACGCTAGTCAATCCGACCTTAGCCCAGGGGATGAGAGCAGCGCTGGCAACGGCGAAAGCATCTACCAGTTCGACGGCGCAGAGTACACAGCGGAGCAAGTAACCGCAGCACTGAAGCACCACAACACAAACGAAGCTTTCAGCCAGTCCATTGCGCCACTTGTGGACAACATTAAACAGTTTCACGACCAGGCCGCCCGATTTCAGGCGATGGCGGTCACTGAAACAGACAAGCAAATTGAGGAGCTACAGCGGGCGCTGGCGTCCGGGCAACTCAATGCGCAGGATTACCAGTTAGCCCACCAATCATTGCAGCAGGCCCAGACCCGCAAAGGCATGTTAGAAGCCGCAGCCCAGCAGACTGAAGCGAAACGCCAGCAGGCATTAAGCAACGCCCGCCGCCAGAACGCCGCGAACGTCGCAACGCAATTAGTAAAACGCGGATGGACCGCTGACAACATGAAGCAGGCCCAGGGCATTGTTCAAGGTGTCATGAATATGGACCAATTTGCGGACGTGGTAAGTCCAGCATTTATGGAAATCTTGAAGGATGCCTACGCCTACCGCAGCCAGCGCGAAACCGCAGCGGCAAAACTTCAGCAGCAGACCAAAAAGGTCATTAAGACCGGAAAGGGGACCACGGCTGCAACTCCGCCGAAGGTCAAGGAAACCGCGCAGGCGGGCAGCAGTGAATGGATGCAATCCCTGTGGGGTGGTAAGTAATGGCAAGGGCAAACAGCGACAGCAGCAGTAACAGTAGCAGCAGCAACGAAAGCTGGCTGTATGAGTATCTCAGTCCGGTCATGATTGATTTTATCGAGTCGAATCCCACGATTGATTACAAAGAATCCATCATTGCCGAAATGCCGCCAGCGATGCAAAAAGCGCTGGAGTCCTATGGGAACGGCGGGGCTATTGATGCGGGTAAATCGTTAGTCCAGAAAGGGGGCGGGCTTATGTCCGACTCTATCGCCTGGATGCAGGGCGCATTAAACGGCGGAACGAAAGAGGCTTTCGCTAGTGGTGTGTCCGGCATCATGGGGGCCGCCAGCCCGTTCATGGAAAGCCAGGCCGCTGCAATTCAGGATGATGTTTACGCGAGCATGGGCGCGGCCTTCGGAACCTCCGCACAAAGCACAATGAGTAACGGCGCAGTGATGAATAGCAGCAACGCCGAAAACTCTACGAACGCAATTCTTGCTAGTGGTGCGAACGCCATGACCGCTGGAATTGCCGGGATGCAGGCGGATGTGCTGGGCGGTGCCATCGGCCTGACTACGGACGCACTTTCCGCCGCGCTGGGCTTGAATCAAAACCTGCTACAAACGGGCAAAGGTATTGCGGGCGCTGGTGGTGATCTGATTTCCTCCGGTACTAAAAACATGTTTAACGCGGGTCTGTTTGAGATGTTCTACAACCAGAGTGTTCTGGATAACAACCGTAAAAACGACATGATTAACAGCAATTTAGAATGGATTGATATGGCGGCGCTTATGGCGGTGACAATGCCGGGCGCGGGACTGAAGACCGAAAGCAGCACCGAAACCGAAACTGATAAACAAAATGGGTGGTTCTGATGGGCATGGCGAGTTGGTTTACTGGAGCAATGGAGGCGGTTGGTATTGGCGAGGCGGTCGGGGAAGTTGTGGCGGACCCACGCGCGACGACGGCGGCGACCTCCTCCGGCGAGTGGTGGAGCAAGGGCCTACAAAATGCCTTGCCCCAGATTCTGAAGGTAACCGGACAAAAGGCGGGCAGTGGTCGCGGCCCAACAGCCAGTGCCAGCGCAAAACCCGTTGCGGGCAATGCGTCAAGCGCCATGCAAGTTCCGCAAATGATTGGCAAGGCTGCAAGTCAATCCCCATTAGATAACCTGAATCAGTGGAGTAACCTCTTTTGAGAATGCGCGAACAATTCGGGGCAATGTTTGCCCAGTATGATGACCTGGCGGGGCGCATTAAGGCGGCCCCATCCGCCGAAGCTATTAACGACCCAGTGAAACGCGAATGGGCAGCGCAGGAAGGTTATCGCCCTGGCTACAACCCCAACGCGGACGGCGTGACCTGGCATCAAAAGCCAACGCCAGCTTACGAACAGCCGCATTACATGAATTTTGAAGGCTCAATGTCGCCGGAGCGACTTGTCGAGTCTTACCCCGCGTTCAAGTACAAAGCGGAACACCTGGACCCATACATTCAGGAAACAATTGATAAGGCAATGTCTGGGGAAATCTCAACGCAACGAGCAAAGGAAATCCTTTATCAGTTCGCTCTAGAATCGTTTGAAGAGGCATGGCAAGGGGGCAAGATCACCGGGGCAGCAAAAACGGCCACAACTTTCGCTGAAGCCGTAGAAAAGGCGTCAAAAAGTAACAAGGTCGCAGGGGGTGACGAATGAAAACGGAATTAGACCAACAATTACAGACTGAAGACGCGTTATCGAACGTCCAGGCCGCGCAACCGCTCCAGCTTGTCGACAGCCAACTGACAAGCACCTTACCGCCATTTTATCAGGATGAAAGCGCCTGGGACGCCGCAAGACCAAAGGACCTTGTTACCCCGCCGACCCCGAAGGAAATCAACAAACAAATGTGGGTTGGTTCATTCATGACCGCCCTGATTGTTGGTCTAACGACCAAAGACGCTGGCGCGGCGCTTACTGGTGGCTTGCTTGGAGCCATTGCTATTCATGACTACGGACACGCACTGCGCAAGCGTGGGGAGCATGTACCGGACATGGCGAAGAAGGGTTACTCCGCCCAGGCAATTCTGGCTTACTACGAAGACGGTAATCAGGAAATCCTGAATCAGGAGCGCGACGACATGCTTAGTGAGCGCCGATTCAAAGAGCAGACCCGAACAAGTGACCGTAACTTTATTGAAGGCCAACGCCGCTTTGACGAAAACAGTGACTACCGCGACGAGTCCCTACGGTCCCGCGAATATAACCAGGCCGCGAACCGCAGCCAGCGCGAACAAATCCACGGGGAAACAATGTCTTTCCGTCGTGAGAGCTTGGACGCCCGCAACCGCATGGCACTGGCGCAGCGAAACCCCGTAATGTTCGACCCATCCGCACCTAACGCCCGTCAACAGGCGCAAAAGGCCATGATGAAAGCAACGGACGGGCAGCGCAAAGCCGCGGCGTTCGCAAACCGTATTTACCGTGGGCTGGATGTGGTGGAGTCTCTACAAGGGCAAATCGACCCAGGACGCGTGGGAGAGATTACAAAAGCAATCGGGACTGGTTCAATTGCATCAATGGGACTGGATGCCAGCGAACAACGCTACGTTAACGCCCTCTCAGATGTTATTGCCGCTATCGTCCGCAAAGACTCCGGCGCAGCCGTAACAGAAAACGAGTGGGAGATTGCTCGCGCCCAATACATGCCCCTTTATGGCGATGAGGCGGAGGTAATCCAACAGAAGTTTGAATTCATGCGGGGCCGTGGTGCGGACTCTGAAGCGGAGGCTGGTGGTATTTTGGAACCAATGGCCTATTTGGGCGGACAAGATGTGTCGAAGTTGTCTGGATCGTCGCGCCAGCAGCAGGCGCAAGAAATGCCAGCAACAGACAAGGCGGGTAATCCGAATATGTCTTATAAGCAACAGCTTATGGAAACCTATGGGGAGCTGAAGTGATGCCAACCGTAGAAGAACTTTGGAAGATGCTGGCAGCAGCCCACGAAGCTGGAAACACTGAAGATGCAAAAGCAATCGCAGCCTGGATTAAGGAAATTGAGTCCGCCCCGAAGTTTAAACCGTTGCCGAAAGAAACGGGCATGGTTGAAGACTTCAGCGACGGTTTCGACAAGTCCCTATACACCGCAATTGATACGGGAGCGAACCATTTAAAATCAGGATTCAGTTGGCTGGGTAACCAGTTTGGTATTGGTGACGGGACCTACGAACCGTCCCGCCTTGCCGATGGCGTCAAAACCCGCAATTCCCTGGCGTTCAAGGCTGGTGAATTGACGGGCGACCTTGCGCCAGCGCTGGCTGGTGGTGTGGGGGCTTCGCGCCTTGCCGCTCCAGTGGTTAGGAAGATTGGCAATAAATACGGGATGTGGGCGGCGGATGGTGTGGCGTCGTCATTGGGTGCTCAACTGGCAGATACAGGGGAAATTAGCCTGACTCAGACCGGAGTCGATGCGGGATTAAATGTCGGTTTAAACGCTATGATTCCGAAATGGGCGGCGGCTATCGCCCGCAAAATGCGCGGTGCAGACGATGGGCAATTAGACCTTGCGGCGGCGAATGTTGAAGGCTTTACACCGTCATACGGTATGAAGACCAAAAACAAATTCGCATTAACCAGAGAACGAGCATTGGAAGGGACGGCGATGGGCGGCGGAACCATGCGCCGATTCAACGACGCAAACCAGGAGGCGCTCCAAAAATTCCATGACAATTTGGTCAAGGCCGTTGGTGCACGTGCTGACGCAACCCCGCAGGAGACTGGCGCATCAATCCGTGAAGCCTGGGAAAACTTCCTGAAAGAGGGGCGCGACGCCGGGACCCGAAATTATCAGGACGTTTATCGCGCCGCAGGTAATTTCCGCATCCAAATGCCGCAGGTGCGTGAAGCAATCCACGAACTGACCCGTGTGGCCCGTGATAACAAAGCAATGGCTAAAATGTTGGTCGCGCCCGAACTCCGCAGTGTTAGTAAGATGTTGAATGAACAAGCAAAAGACGGCATGACACTAGAGGGGGCTATTGGTGCAAAAATGGCTATTGATAACATGCTGATTGACCTGGGCATGGGCCTGAAGAAAGCCGACGAGCAGCAGTTATTGCGACTCCGCAGCGCCATTGATGGCGACATTCGCCAACAACTAAATGACCGCGCCGCCTTTGGGGTGTACGCCAGATACAACAAGGCAACGGAAGAATGGGCGAAGTTTGCCCAGAATGAAAAGGGACTCAGCCGACTGTTTGACACGCAAGGTGATGGCGCTTTGTATGCTGCAATCTTTGGTAAAGCGAGCGCCAACAATATCGGCGGGCTGGGAGTGGATAAGCTGAAGCTGTTGCTATCGCTTATGCCTGAAGGGGTGAGAGGTAAAATCAAAGGTGAATACATCCTCCGTGCTGGGCGCGAATCCGCAGGGACCGCAGGAAGCGAGGGCGCGCAATTCAGTGCAGCCAGATTCCTGACGAACTGGAACAAGCTGGAAAAAGACGGCATTGGGGAGTTGGTTGGGGCTGGTCATTCCGGCGACCTTGCTGACCTCGCTTTGATTTCCGATCGCATGAAAATGTATTACGCAGCGGGAAACCATTCGAACAGCGCAACCCACATCATGAACAACCCGCGCCGATTCCTGGACCGTTCTACAGTGGATATGGGCAAGCAGATTGTATCTGGCCTTGTCTTTGACCGGATGGCGGCGAAGGCCCTGACGAATCCAGAATTTGCAGCCGCCGCAAAACGATTCCTGACCAGTACAGCAACGGACCCAGAATACGCCCAGAACGTTATCCGCTTGCTGGTGGTTGCAAACCAGAACCCTGATTTAGTGGATGATATCGAGGCACTATTGGGGGTGGATTCAAGTCAGTAGTTAGCTTTTTGTGCTGTCATGGTTTTACATGGTGGCACAAAATCCTGTTAACTAAAAAGCAGCACAAAAGGCGCAAGGAATGGAGCGCTCTTTTTAGTATCAAATGGAAGCCTTAAAAAATGCCACAACTCAATTCCTACGAACTTAACGGCGTCAAACAATCCTTTGCCGATTGGATCTCTAATATTTCCCCCGATGAATATCCATTCCAGGCAATGATTGGAAAGGCGGCAACGGGCAACGCCAAATTCGAATGGCAGACTGATAGCGACGCACCAGTAGACCCGAATAACGCTCTGTTTGAAGGTTTCAACTTCAACGACTTGGACGACACTTTCGCGCCAACCATTCCTATGGTCGGTTATACGCAAAAAATGGGCAAGGCCGTTCTGGTAACTGGCGACGCTGACGCCCAGGCCGCATGGGGTCGCGGTAAAGAATCTGAGTACCAGACCACTAAAAAAGCCTCAGAACTGAAGCGTGATATTGAGCACTCATTCCTAAATAACGGCGCTACCAAAGCCGAAGTCAAAGGTGTTTCTCCACGCAAACTGGGCGGTTATGCGTCTATGATTTCCTCTATTGATGGCGGCGTTACTATTGAAGGTGATCCGCTGACAGGCACCGTGACTTACATCGAAGCCGCAGGCGCAAAGCCAACGCTTGTTGAAATTTTCGCGGGCATGGCGGCTCTGTGGACCACTGGCGGCAAGCCTGAAGTCTTGATGTGTTCCGAAACTATGTCTGATGTGATCTCCGGCGCAATGGAAGGGACTAGCCGTCTTCGTATGTTCGAAGGTGACAACGCGACCAAAATCACTGTTGAGGTAAATACCATTACCGACGCACTGGGCCAAACTGTCCGCGTTATCTACAACCGCCATATGCCAGCAAACACCGTTTATCTGTTCAACAGCAAGGACTGGGAATCCCCACTTTTTCGCGCTCCTATCACTGACGTTGCAGGCAAGCAGGGTGACTTTAAAAAGTTGGTGATGCACGTCGACTTAGGTCTACGACACCGTAACCCATGGTCGTCCGCAGCAATCGTCCCTTTCGTGGCAGCGTAATTAAAACCGTGACCGTTGCAGCCCTGACAAGCGCAACGGTTGGAACCGCCTACAACCAAACAGCAGTGGCAACACTGGTTGATGCCGACGATGGCTCCTACTCTAAAGTATGGAGCATGACGGCAAGTGGCGGCGCATTGGGCCTAACCATTAACGCGCAAACGGGCGCGATTACTGGAACCCCAACGGCGGCGGGTAGTTACGCAGTAACGATGTCAGTCACCGACAGCCTTGCTAATAACGTAAGCGGGCAAGCGACCTTAACGGTCACTGCGGTAATGATGGCGAGTGTTGAAACAGCACTAACGCCTCCAGTAATGGCGAGTCATTACCAACCAGTGATGGCAACTGAAGCGAAAGCGCCAAAGAAGGCAAAAAAAGCCAAATAACCCACAAGGGCGCATGACGCGCCCTTTTTTGTGATAAGGAATCCGCAAGTGACCGCAAAACTATCCCTCGAAGTTTCAACCATTGCCCAGATTTGCTACGCAGGCGTAACCGCCCTACGCGAAGCGTTGACCAAAGAACCCCAGCCAGAGTGGGATGCGCTTCAGCCTGAAGACCAGGGGAAAATTGTGGACTATATCGTCATGGTTCTTACCGGGCGACCAACTCCCGACACGCCAGAAGGCGAGGTTATTCGCCGCATTTGTTCGGTGCTTCGTAGCGAAAAAAAGACACTGAAATACGCCTAATTTCGGCACTGGAAAAAGCTGGCTTTCGGGCTGGCTTAGATTTCGAGGTAGACCATGCCTACAACTTACGCAGAGTTAAAGAAAGCGGTCCAGGCGTTTTCCGGTCGAACAGACCAGAAGACACTGGCGCAAATCCCCGCGTTCATTCGAGCAGCCGAAACGCATCTGGATGGGAACCTTCGCGTTCCGTCTATGACCGTCACGAAGCAAGTAAACGCTGACGGCCTGTCAATTCCCCTAACCATTATGGAGCTTGAGCAAGTCCTCATTAATGGGCAGGTCGGGCTATTGATGGGCTATGACGAAATCGTACAACGGCGGTTGCTGGTGGATGAGTCCCGCGCTTATGCCATCGTTGGCGCAAACATGGAAATCGTCGCCCCCGCATTAATCGACTTGACCGGATGGAACAAGCCGCAGCGCCTCGCCGATATGCAGCAAGAAAACGCCTACACCAAAGAAGCCGAAAACGCCTTGTTATGGCAGGCGCTCTCTGTATTGGGTGTGTTCACCCGCGACAGCAAGGCCGCGCAAGCTTGGGCAGGCCTCGCCGCTACGGAAATCAGCAATTTGAACATGCAATTCGAGAAATTCAAGAGTGGCGCGGGGGTGCAGAATGTCGCAGGAATCCGCACCTTCTAAACCTCACTGGCTATTAACCCTTGTCGGCTCCGGCGTCGTTATCTCTATGCTCACAATGGCGGGAACGCTGGGGCGCTACGGCGAGCGGGTCGATGCCATTGCTAAAACAATCGAAGAGAACGGCGCAACCGGAAAGGAAAACCAAAAACTACTCACAAAGCTGGAGCTTTCAACCGCAGCGCAAGAGCTAGTTAACGCCGACACTGAAAAACGTCTTGACCGCCTAGAGGGTAAACAAGATGCCATTAGAAACTAGCCCCGTGCTGATTTCCGATTTAGTCCCCGAATGGCCTTTAGCCACCGACCCGCAGCGCGACGGCGACGACCATTTGCGAATCATTAAGCAGGTGCTTCAAAACACCTTTCCGCAGGCTGACGTTGCGCTTGATGCGCCGTTTAGCAACCTGACTAAAATCGGGCGGCAAATCCGCTACTACGCCGCAGCGGAGGGGGTGCCAGAGCAATTTAGCGTAACCAACGAGGCCAATGACAACTATGTGCCAATGCTGGGCGGCTCTCACACTGCGCAACATATGTCTACGGTAGCGAACGCAACGCTAATCAACTGGGGTCAGGTCATTAACCTGTTTTACCCCGTCGGCTCCGTCATTATCACGACCAACTCAAACAGCCCGTTCGCCTGGCTGGGCTTTGGCACCTGGGAGCATAAGCACGGCATGATTTGCGGAATTGGTGACACGACGGATACCTACGGCGCACCGATTCACACTAACGCCGGATGGAACGCCGGATTCGTTCGCGTTCACCCGTCGCACATTATCGCGCACACCCCAACATGGGATTTGGCTACGGGCGGCGGCGGTAGTCACAGCCACCAAATGCCCGCGAACCCTTCAGACCAGGAGGGGATGCAAACCATTCAGGGGTCATCGTCCAGCAATGGCGGGATGTTGGCGGATTGGACGGGGGCGGCGGGTGACCACAGCCACGACGTAACAGGCACAATCACAGTCGGCGCAGGCACTGACGCAGCAGGTGACGCCTTTATGCCACCGCGAACCGGTTACTACATCTGGGAACGCATCGCATAAACCACAGCGCCTTCGGGCGCTTTTTTATCAGGTGAATCATGAAAACAATGATTAATAAACTGGGTGCGGTCGGGATTGTGTTTGACGCCGACCCCGTAGAAATGCCGCTCAACGCACTAACCGACGCCCTGAACGTCCGCTTTGCAGGTCGTGAGATTGAGCAGTGCTTAGGCAGCAAAAAAGAGCCGTATTACCAAACGGACGTGACCGCCACGGCGCAGAGCCATGCCGCCTATCTGGTGCAGCCAATTTTATTTGACGCATACAGCGCCAAAGCCCGCCAGGTGTACACGTGCCACGCCGCCACAACTGAAACGCAAGAGGTGGTTGTGTCGTTCTATGTCCAGAACATGGATACACCGGATTACAAATACCTGTCACACGTCGCATGGCCTCAAACGCCTTGGACAATGTACAAAGGCCAAATTAACAATTGCCCGTTTTTCGGCATGGCTGGACAAGCGCCGCAGGGCAAACAGTACGATTGGACGACATTCAGCACGCTGCCAGGCTTTGGCGAGCAGACCGGAGGTGACCAGGTTGTTGTTACCCGCGAGTGGTCATGCCGCAAAATGGTAGCCTTCGGCAACCGCCTGTTAATGCTTAACACGGTCGAAGAGGACGGTGCGGGGATTTCGCAGCCGTACCCCGCCCGCGTTCGCTGGTCTGGATTCACGCAGCAGAACGCCTTCCCGATTAACTGGGACGACACAGCCGCTAACCGCGTACCTCCTGAGTATGCCGCCGCCACGATTGACGGAATCGCGGGCTGGATGGATTTAGGCACCGACTCACAAATCATTGACGCTTGCGACAATGGCGGGACGCTCTACGTTTACACGGAGCGCGAAACCTTCGCCCTTACGCCCTCCGGCAACGCTAACAGCCCGTTTATCGTCAAGCGCATTTACTCCGACCTTGGGGCGCAAGACCTTTCTTGCGCGGTCAACGCCAAAGGCTATAACTACATTTTCACGGGCAATGATTTTGTGCGTCATGACTCCGTGCGCTGGGAATCACTGGCGGAGGGTGTTGTTCGTGACTGGCTCGCAGAGGTGGTAGTAAATCCAATGCCTGGCGCGGTTCGCGTGGTCAACTATCCAGAGCTTAACGAAGTATGGGTAATGACCAAAGGCACCGACCAACTCGCGGACGATTGCGCTAAAACCCAGTGCCTCACATATAACTACATTGCTGAAACGTGGGGGCGAAAATCCCTGCCCTATATCTATGACGCCGCTATTGTCCCGCTTGCGCCTGGCGATGAGTCCGCCGAACGCTGGGACGATGCCGCGTACGCCTGGGACGCTGACACCGAAGAATGGGGCGGCGGGCAATTGAAAATCGCGCAGGGCGCTATGGTTGGGAGTTGTGCGGCGGGCGGCATTTACTACCTAAACAACGGCTACAAAGAAAGCCGTCACGTTTTCAGTGGAAGCACCTGGGCAATGCAAGAGCAAGACCTTCATTGCTACATCGAGCGAAAGGCCATCGACCTAAACGACGGGTTGCGCCAAATCATCACAAAAACGGAGCTGCGCGGGCGCGGCGCTGATGCCCTGTCTATTTCCACCGCAGGCGCGGAATCACCCGACGCGGGATACTACTGGGAAAGACAAGACCTCGCGTCGCTGGTGGATGAGCGCCGCCAAACATGGATGACCGAAGGGCAATGCCACGCCTTTAGAATGGAGTTATTCGGACGTGGTGCCATTCCTTCCGCATTGACTATCTATCACGAGGATTCGGGCGAATGACACCAGAAGAAAGCAAGCGCCGCCAGAAACTGGACGCCGCGACCCGCGCCGCAGCCGCTACCGCAACCAATACCGAAAGCCAGGTGACAAAAGCCGCGCCGCAGGTGTACCGCGCCCCGCGAATCAACGTACCCGCAAACCGTCACGAGTTCGCAAAGCTTATCGAAGCGGAGCTAACCAAAATTGAGCAGGCGCAAACCGCCATTGTCTCACTGATGAACGAGCGCCCTAATGGGTATAAATACATCAAGGGAACGATTGTTATCAGGACGGCGGCGGATAAATCCTTTGGCCTGCAACTGGAGCAAGCTGACGCCGCGCAAGCCAATTACATTCGGTTTTGGGGTTCACTGGACGCGGGATATCAGGGCGGCGTCGGGGTGCCTGACGCTTCGAATAGTGTCGCCATCTGGTCGGATATTGGGGCAACACTTTGCTGTCAATCCAATGGCTTTGTGAGTCACTCCGGCAAGAAGCTGTATTTCACTGACGGTGGGCAGGCGCAGCAGCTTACAGGGTTGGCGCAACTGGGCGACCCGTTTGTTTCATTGCTTCCCTACGCACTGCGCACTGACGGCGGGGGCAACCAGTTTGGAACCGACGCAAACACCGCACCCATTAACGCATCAATCTTTATGTATGCGGGCACATATAACGGCATTGGTTTAAACGGGGTTCTCTCAACGTATGGCACGTTAAACGGCGGCTATCAACACCAGACTATGATGCCGTACAGCGGCTATGTTTCGGGGTGCCAGTACGCCAGGTGGCGAAATGGCGACGACGGAACTTGGGGCGCATGGCGGGCAGGCCACGCACATTACGCCGGAAACACGGCGTACATTGACTATAACGGCATTAGCTACATTAACGACCCTGGGTCGGTTCGTGCCAATGGCTATATGGAGGTGAGGCAATACGACGACGGAAACGGCATTGGTAATGCCTCGCCTGGTGGCGGATACGGTACGTTTTTATCCTGGGTTGGTGGCTCCTTTGCCACGCAAATGGTAACCAACGACACGACAGGCTCAATCACTATCAGAACGTCGTATTCCGGCAATAACGCGGCATGGCACCGACACGACGCTAACACAATGGTACGTCGTGACGTTTACACCGAACTGTTAGAAATCGGGGTAATCACTGAGGCGCAGCATTCTGCGCTGGTGGCGCGAATGGAGGTAACCGAAGCCCGCAAGCTGGCGGAGGAGGCCGCGACCGCCGCAGCAAGGGTTGTCCCCGCAGTTGGTCCAATGTAGCAAAGCCTCGTTTAGCACGATAAGCATAAAGACAAAGAAGGGAGTCTCTATATATTGAGTCTCCTCTTTTTTTATGGGTCGGGGCGGTAAATGTATATCGATGTTTGGTTTTTACTGAAAGCGGTCGCGGTCACATTTGCTGCTTTGTGCGTGATTGCTGGGGTCTGGGGCTGGGGTAGTCTTTTCATCGGGATTGAAATGGAAAACAGAGCACGGAAGAAATGAAAAAATTAATTATGGGATTGCTGTTAGCGTCCGTTGCTGGTGGCGCAAGTGCAAAACAGTGTGTCGGCGAGGTGTTTGTTAAAAAAGTCGACCAGGACGGCGCTTGGATCTCTACCGACTCAGGACACCTTATCGACTTCGACAGTTACAGCGCGGGTGATGTGATGTTTTGGTTAGCGGGCGATGCCCTGACAATCTGTGATGACGGGACGGTCATTAACCACGACGACAATTCGGAAGGACAAGCGCAACGAGTGGTTAAGCGATGAGGTGAACAGTCCGCTTTAGGTATGCCTAATAGACCCATTTAAAAAGAACCGCCTTTAGTCCACATGATAAAGGCGGTTTGTTGTATATTGGACCGTGTATCAATGTTACCCAGATAAAGGAGACTTTTTATCATGACGATGGTTATTAATGCGTACATGAGAGCATCAACGAAAGAGCAGGACGCAATGCGGGCAGAAAAGGCCCTGAAGGATTTTGCAAAATCCCAGGGCTTTCGAATTTCTGGTTGGTACGTGGAAAATGAAAGCGGCGCGGTACTGGACAGGCCTGAGCTTTTCCGAATGCTGGAAAATTGCGAACCAGGCGACGTTATCCTACTGGAACAGGTCGACCGCCTTTCCCGCATGAGAACCGCCGACTGGGAAAAACTCCGCCGCATCATTTCCGATAAGGGGGTGAAGATAGTGGCCTTGGACCTTCCTACCTCTTGGGCAATGGTCAACGCCACGACGGACGACTTCAGCGGGAGAATGATGGAGTTAATTAACTCTTTATTGCTGGATATGCTCGCAGCAATAGCCCGCAAGGATTACGAGGATCGTCGACGCCGACAGACTGAAGGTATACGCAAGGCTAAAGAGTTGGGGCGCTATCCAGGTAAGCAGGCGAACCACGAAAAACACCGCCAGGTAATCGAACTGAGAAATGCAGGTTGGAAAATTGAGGATATTGTAAAAACGCTTGGGATGGGGCGGAGCACTGTCTTCAAGGTGTTACAAAAAACAAAGCGTGAAACCACATAATAAATAAGGACTCTACGGAGTCCTTTTTCTTTACATAAATAGTCTCTTATACATATAAGTGTAAATAGCACTAAAACCTCAAGACACAATGCCTTATCTCGTTTTAATATTCATTCCGCGCAGTACCGTATGGGTACAGTCTCGTATAGGAATGAGAAAATGAACGCAGCAGCACGAATCACATTGATTGCCCTGGCTAACGACCTGACCAAAGAAATCAACAGCAAAACAATGGCGGACACACTGACGGAATGGAATTGCACCGTGCAGGTTCTGGGTTTGGCTGCTGTGTACGACTTCCCAACAAATTACAAACGCAAGAATGCGATTGTTGCTGACCTTCAGCGCGTATCCGCTCAACTGATTGCAATGGGTGAGGTTGAAGCGGCCCACGCTGAAGCACTGGAAATTGACGCCGCCATTGACCTGATTATTGATGAGCGCCAGCAAGTGAGTGATTGCGGTTACGACGAGTACACCGAATCCCAACGTCTGAAGTCCATTGGGTCGGGAGTGAAAGAGAAGTTTGGCGAGGACTTCAAGGCTCTGAAGGAGACTGCGCTGGGGTTGTGGTTCGGCGGTTTCGTGACTTACCCGCCCGAAGAGTGTGGCGCTGTGTATGTGGATGCATGCGTGAGTTGCCGCCAGCAGTGGGCCTATTTTGCATGAATCGGTACTTCCTCCAGTTCGGGCATTGCAGCCGTGAGCAACTGGAGCGATTCGAACGGGCGGCGGTGCGTTTAATGCGCCGCGACCCGCAGGGCTGGGGGGATGCGTGGTTACTTGCCGCGAATGAATTGACGTTTAAGGAGCAGTATCAATGTTAAAGAAAGCCGAACGCGAAGCCTTACTGACTTTTTTAGGCTTCCATGACCGCGAATTCCGCAGGTCTTGTTTTGATTACGGTGTCTCACTGGATCGCATCAAGGCAAAGGTCAGAATGCATAAAACTGAAGAAAACAAGTTTCGTGCTCGCCCGCTAACCATACGCGAGCAGGCCACGTTGTCCGGCCTGTTGCTGGGGAAAAAAACGGAGTTCACCAACTGGTGCAACACATTTGAAGTGAGCATTGACGCTCTACGCAACGCAGTGAAGGGAATGATTACAAGTGCAGGGAATAAATAAAAGGTCAAGGATTGCCGTGGTACTGCGAAACGGGGTGCCTGTTGCACGGGTGTACGGCTGTCGGATGGGAGCAAGTGAGGTTGGTTTGCGGGTCGGTTACCAGGTTCAGAAGTCCACGGCCCATGGGGTGATCCGTTACGACCTGACGGACCCGGCCCCTTGCAAAGTGAGTTATGACCGCCGCCGATGGGGGGCAAGGAAGCTACCCTGGGCGCAGGACATAACGGGGCGCGGTGCCTTTCTGGTGAGGGTTAAGACATGAAAAACGCCTTGGGTCTGGTTGCTTTTCTGGTGTTTGGTTGGGGCCTGTTTGGTGTCGCGTTCAAGTTTGTTGTGTGGGTTGCGCTTGAAGCCGTGCTGACGGTCGGCGCATGAAAAAGGCGGAGCGTGAACACGTTAACAAGGTTGCGGAGTTGGGGTGTGTGGCTTGCTTCGTTCAATCGGGTGAGTGGTTCACGCCTGGCGAGATTCATCACATAAGGGAGGGGCAGGGTGCAGCGCAGCGGGCGAGCTGGCTGGAGGTTCTTTGTTTGTGTCCGGGACATCATCGGGTTGATGACCGGAAGGCGAGAAAAATCGCCATTCATGGGAATACAGGGCGGCGGTCATTCGTCGTGGCGTATGGAACAGAGCGCGAACTTTTAGCACTGACAACGGAAAATCTATAAATGGAAATGCCAGGTACTTTCATGCGGTTAATTCGCGCTATGTCACTGGAAGAACTCAAGGATTTGAGGGAGTGGAACCGCCAGGACTCCGGATTTAATCGACACGCTAACCGCGAGCTAGACAGGGAAATAAATCAGCGCGAACAGGCATCAATCAGCGCTCTACAGGGGGTATGGGGTGGTGAGTCGGTTACAGCCTAACAGAGCTTTTTGGCTCAATGGGTATCAGGCGGAGGCGCTTTACAACAACGTCGCCCACGTCCGCGCCCCAGTGGAAGACCTGGCTAGGCCGACCACGCGCAACACAACCTATTCATTTGCAGCGTTTCGCCGCGCAGGGAAGACAGACACAACAACGGAAGGTAATAACGATGTTCAAGAATTTATTTAACCGCAAAGCCATAGCTCTAGAAGAACTGGTTGACGAACTGCGCAGCCAACTAAATCAGTCATCAAAAGAAAGGGCTGCATTACGCATCGAATTGCACAACAAGGAAGGTTTTATTGCTGGGCAGAATGCGCAAATTATCCAGCTTCGTGGCATCGCCTCCGGTCTGCGTGACCGTATCCAGACACATGGCAAGACCGAAGCGGAACATCGCTTCATTGCTTCCTGTTTGGATATCTTTAAGAACGGGCGCGGACTTTCCCGCCCACGTTTCCACGCAGCTATGAAGATCATCGAAAAAGAGCGCGAAAGCATGACCGACTGGAACCAGGAGGCCCAGCGCCTGGATGTGTCAACCGCCGCGCAGGTAGCTGTTGAAAACGCAGTAAACGTAAGAACGGAGACTTTTTAACATGGAAGAAAAAACAGTACGCGGCATTACACGTAACCGACTGATGGGTCGTTGCTTTGATGTTTCAATGGATAAGGCTTTGCCGCCAGGTTTTGTTGATGCCTGGGTCAAGTGGTTCGATGAAATGCCAGACGATAAGGCAGCCCCGCAGGTCACTGAAGTTAAACGCCCTTTTGAGGCTGGCGACCTGGACGCCGTGGCTAGTGGTTGCGGTCACTGCCCGAATGCCGCCCAAACTGTTTGCGCTGACGACTGCCCGCCACCGGAGTATTACGCCGCAGATCTAGAGGAGGTCGCCGCCATGCAAACGAGCCGCATTGAGGCCGCGCTGATTCAGCTTGTTGGGGTAAATAATCCAATGGCAGACAGCAACGGCAATCACCGCGCCGCTCCAG
This sequence comes from Buttiauxella sp. A111, assembly GCF_014189855.1. Classification (GTDB taxonomy): domain Bacteria; phylum Pseudomonadota; class Gammaproteobacteria; order Enterobacterales; family Enterobacteriaceae; genus Buttiauxella; species Buttiauxella selenatireducens. The sequence continues at coordinate 101,317 of NZ_BJFN01000004.1, read as the reverse complement.
CTTGGTTGTCTTCTCTGTTCGTAGAACTTCAAAACGAGATTAAAACGCCGGGTTATGTAGCGGGGTTGATTCCAGAATGAGGGCCGCACCGTCACCACTCCGCAACGCTTGCGAGGCGGTAATTATGGCAAATCCAGGGATAACAATGGTCGGAGTTTCTCGCCTTGTGGGTGAGAGGGTTGTACGCATCGACCACTTAGTTCGGCGGTTGGTTGAAAACGGCGCTGTGTTGATTCACCAGTCTGAAGGGCAGGGGATGACCCGGAGTTATTACCATAAGTCCGCCGCCCACCTGGTGCCACATGACGACATTTTCGAGCGCTGCAAGCGGGTGTGGCTGGGGTACTCAATTCACAAAGTTTTCGGAGCTAGTGGGAAGATTAAATTAAAGCGCGGAGAACTGGAGGCGCAGAATGTTAGCGCCCGCCGCGCCATTACTCCGCAAGGAGTTACGTGATGGGGTTTACGAATGTAGTGACGCCTGACTGGGAGAGAGGTCGCGCCCCCTACGTCCGGTTCAAATGGAATGCAAACGGTGGTGTTCGTGGCTATTTATCCAACAGGGTGGAGGTCGAAACAGATCGTTTCTTTCTGGAGTTGGACGAAGAAAAAGGTCTGATTCGTGTGAAGGGTGCGCCGGGGGATGAGATGAAATTATCCCTGGCGCTGGGCAAGGGTCGAAGTCGTGGTTTTGCAATCGGTAAGCCAGCAATGCGCCGAATTGACACGGAAGAGCGCATCTATCTGCGAAAGGATTCGGACGGATGGTATTACGGGAGCTACAGAGAACCGAATGAATACCTTCTTTTTACTCATGGCAGAGTTTGAAACTGTAACACCTGCACTGGCCGACATTTCGGAGAAGTATCTGGGATTGAAACCACGCACGGCGGAGGAAAAAGCGGCTGTGGGAAAACTGCCGCTGCCCTCCTTCCGGTTGGGTGATACGCAGAAAGCCCCGCGCCTGATTCACCTCCAGGATTTAGCGGAGCATATCGACAACCAACGGCGAAAAGCACGGGATGAGCACGCCGTCTTTTATCCGAAATAAGCCCCTATTTGGGGCTTTTTTTTCGCTGGTCAGTACCCCATGGAGCACCCCATGTTGATGCAGGTGGTTGTAATATATCAATAACGCTTGGGATAAAAACCAGATGAGCATCAGCAACCTGAATAAGATTATTGAAGCGGAAGGGCTGAAAAACATCATTACTGATGTGGTCGATCTGAACGCATTACAGATTGAAGGTGAGTACGATTTCATTCTTTCGACCGTGGTGATGATGTTTTTGGAACGCAACACCATCCCCGGGTTGATTGCTGATATGCAGCGTTGCACCAAAGCAGGGGGCTATAACCTGATTGTCGCCGCAATGGATACCAAGGACTTCCCTTGTACTGTCGGTTTCCCTTTTGCCTTTGTCGAAGGTGAACTGCGTAATTATTATGCCGGTTGGGAATTGATTAAATACAACGAAGATGTCGGCGAGTTGCATAAAACCGATGAACAAGGCAATCGCATTAAATTACGTTTTGCCACTATGCTGGCACGCAAAATTTAAACCGCAGGCCACGCGCGGTTTTGTAGCACAACGCGATAACCGTCGTTATCAATAAATGTTCGTCCGGCGACATCCCAGTACGGATTGAAACTATTAATGGTCAAAAAACCTGCCTCCAACATTTGCTGGCAGGTTTTTTGCCATTGCGCGTTATCTGGATAATAAAGCACTAACAGATCGTCCACGGTGGCAGAAGGTTCGACCGGATGACGGTGGCAAACGGTAAATTCCAGATGCCAGCTTAAATCGTCGCGCCCCAGCATAATGCCGCTGAAGCCATCGTGTTCGTGAAAGCCCCCGAGATCCTGCAAACCTAACCCCAGACAGTACATCTCTTTACTTTGAGCGAGGTCGGTGACCGGTCGTGCAATGCGCAGATGAGGTATCATGTTTAATCCTTATTATTTGTAGTTAATATATATATTAGATCATGCATGTAAAATAATTATTGCTCTCATAAGGATAATAAAAAAATATTAACCAGCAAGGTTTATTTTTAAGTAATTAGCATTTTTCAGCTTTTATGATTTTCCTTTTTATTGCTATAACACGCGCACTTATTTGAAATTTAAAGGGAATTTTAATGAAGCTAACAATATGTTTTAAAGCGGCTTACCTGGCCGGAATATTCGCGTTAGTGGGTTGTGCTTCTTCGGTACCAGCACCTGAAAAATATTCGGGGTTTTTAAAAGATTATTCTGAGCTACAGAAAACGACATCGGGATCGGGTAAAACCATTATGCGTTGGGTCGACCCTGACTTTAAAGGAAGCCAATACGACAGTGTTGTTTACCATTCCGTCATCTATTATCCAGAGCCAAAACCGTCAACTCAAATTGGCGAAAAAACACTGGCGGCGTTGTTGGACTACACCAACACCAAACTTAAAGCTGTGGCGGAGTCTCGTAAGCCACTGGTGGCGAAACCCGGCCCGCACAGTTTGATTTTCCGCAGTGCAATTACTGCTGTGGATTGCTCTAAAGAAGGCCTGCAATTCTATGAAGTTGTGCCAATCGCGTTGGTTGTAGCCGGCACGCAAGCGGCAACGGGCCACCGTACCATGAACACCAACCTCTATTACGAGGCTGAGTTGATCGATGCGGCCACCAATAAACCGGTGATGCGTGTGGTGCGCAAGGGCGAAGGTAAAAATTTGAACAACGAAGGGGCTACGATGACGGTTGACACCCTCAAGCAGGTGATTGATGACCTGGCAGCCGATGCCACCGTATTCGATACCAACCAGATTTAACGACGATACCCGTGATGCGAAAGGGAGCTTAGCTCCCTTTTTCATTCTTACGCGGTGCGTTTGCGTCCGGTCAGGAAGTTAAACATCCCCGGTTTTGAAAACATCACCAAATTGCCAAGCAGAATCATCACCAGCCCGATAATGGCGTTACTGTGCCAGACATAGCCTTCATAAAGGGTCGAAAGAGTGAGCGCGACGAGCGGGAACAGCAGAGTACTGTAAGCCGCCTGACTGGCACCGATGCGCCCAACGAGCGTGAAATAGGCACCGAAGGCAATCACCGAGCCGAAAATCGCCAGATAGAACAGTGAGCCCATATAGCGCAGTGTGAACTCGGGCATAAATGAATCGCCACGCAGGATGGCCAGTACGCCCATAATGACGGTGCCATAAAACATGGCGTAGGTATTGGTCGACAGTGTCTCCAGACCACGGCGTTGATGGCGAGCGCTTATCATATTACCGAGCGAAAACCCAAACGTGCCGAGCGCACTTAATCCGATGCCTAACAGCAGTGAGGGCGCCAGTTGTGTGGCGACCAGATCGTGCCAGAACAGCGCGACTACCCCAGAAATGCCGAGTGCCGCTGCGGGCAGCAAGTTTTTATGAGGGCGCTGACGGAAGAAAATCATGCTATTGACCGCGTTAAACAGTACCGCCATGGAAAAAATCACCGACTCCAGCCCTGAGCTGATGTATGCCGCAGCATGATAAAAACAGACGAAGTTGAAGCCGAAAACACAGCCGCCTTGTAGCATACAGAAGAGGTGATCCCGCAAGCTGATTCGACGTAAACGCCCCAATGAACGCAGCACGACCAGCATCACCACCGCCGCCACGGCAAAACGCCAGAAAATTGAAACGGGCACTGAGACCACGCCTTGCTGCATATAGATAGCAAGCCAGGTCGTCCCCCAAATCACCACCACAGAAATATAAAGTAACGCATTCATGTTTTTGTCTCCCCAAACTGATAGGGGGGAGTATCGGCGAATGCACAATCGCATGCTTTCATTTGCTTGCGCGGCTTGCATATTCTTGCGGTTTTTTTACCTGCCAGACTTTTGTCATGCTTTAAATCTGGTAACAGACCTGCGCACTACTTAAACTGGCACTTCTGAACTTTGATGGTATTTCGCGATGACCCAGCCGTATAACGCTTTTGAAAATCTTCGCCAGCACAATGCCGTGTTGGAAGATAACGTGCAGCTGGGTTCGGGCATCCAATTGTCGGCGTGGTCAAACAGCCTTGATCGTGTAACGCAATGCAGCGATCACCATACGTTGAGCATGTATGTGAATGAGGGCCAGGAAACCTATCATAAAACCTTATCCGGCTGGAAAAACGGCGGCGGGCCAGACCGGTTTTGCCTGATGCCACAAGATGTCGAAACGACCTGGGATATCCGCAATCATTTTTCGTTTGTACATCTGTATTGCACGGATGCGCATTTGCGCGGCATTGCGGAGCAAATCTGGGATCGAAGTCCGGCGTCTATTCAGCTTGATGAGAAAATCTTCAGTGAGGACCCGCGCATCACGCAGTTGTATCGCCATTTTCTGTTAAGTAGCGACTGGCAACAACGGGCGAACCATCTAACGCTTAGCACGGCGTCAACATTGTTACTGACGCATTTGATTCAGACCTACAGCAACGTGCAATGGCGCTTGCCGAATGTCCGTGGAGGGCTGGCACCCGCAGTGTTACGTAATATCCAGGCCTATATTGAACAGCATCTTAGCGAACCCTTAACGCTGACCGAACTGGCGCTGGAAGCCGGTTTGAGCGAGTTTCATTTTGCACGAATGTTCAAGCAATCCACACAACTCGCTCCTCATCAATATGTGATGCAGCGTCGCATGCTGCGCGCCGAAAACCTGGTGAAAAATAGCCCGTTAACGCTTACCGATATTGCGATGGCTTGCGGGTTTAGCTCCGCAAGCCATTTCAGCAATCGCTTTAAGGCCTCGTTTGGTGTGACACCTTCGCAGCTACGCGCGGCGGGAAAGTGAGAACACCGCGTAACACATTCCGCCCGCAACCAGCCCCCAAAAAGCAGAACCGATCCCCAATAAATTGACCCCGGATGCCGTGACTAAAAAGGTCACTATCGCGGCATCGCGCTCTCGTTCATGGTTTAACGCCTGGTACAGGCTTCCGGCAATGGTGCTGAGTAATGCCAGACCCGCCAGAGTGTGGATGTAAGCAACCGGGAGAGCGGTGAGCAACGTCGTTATTGAGCCGCCAAAAATACCCGCCAGCAAATAAAATACTCCCGCAGCCGCTGCGGCAAGCCAGCGCTTTGAAGGATCAGGATGAGCTTCCGCCCCCTGGCAAATTGCGGCGGTTATCGCAGCAATACAAACTGAAAATACGCCAAACGGAGCCAGTAACAGGGCAATGGCGGCGGTGACGACAATCAGCGGTGAGACAGGGACGTCAAAACCAGAGGCTTTCAGCGTCGCCACACCGGGCGCATTTTGTGATGCCATCGTGACGAGAAAGAAGGGAATACCGATACCGAGCATGCTGCCGAGCGAAAAGTGCGGAGCCGTAAATTCAGGCATCACCATCGCAACGGGCACGCTGCCGTTCTGCAGATTGCCGCTCATCACGCACACCAGCAGGCCGACAACCATGGCAACGACGACGGCATAACGCGGTGCCCAGGCTTTTGCCAACAACCAGCCAAGCAGCATACTCACGCCGAGTAAAAAATTGCCCTGCAATGACGTAAAGGCATCAAGGCCAAATCGCAGCAGGATACCCGCGAGCATGGCGGCCGATAATGTCGAAGGGATCAGTCGCATTAAGCGAGCAAACAAACCGGTCGCGCCGCAGAGCAGAATTAAAAACGAAGCGAAGATAAATACCCCAACGGCTTCGTTCAGCGAATGCCCCGGTAAGCTGGTGGCGAGTAACGCGGCACCAGGCGTCGACCAGGCGGTGAGAATCGGCGTGCGATACCAAATCGTCAGCACCAGGGTACTGATACCCATGCCAATTCCCAGCATCGTGAGCCAACCCGCGATTTGCATTGGGTTAGCACCCGCGGCTTCAGCGGCCTGCCAGATGATTGCAGCTGAACTTGCGTAGCCGACTAATACGGCGACAAACCCGGTTAAAATCGTGGGTAACGGAATGGTTAACGTGCGCATTTTTTCCCTTTTTTGTTATATACCCGTCATACTTCGAGCTGCTTATGCGTTGGCTGTGCTCAATCGCCCGAATCACTTACCAGAGTAAGCTCATCGGGACTCTTTCCCTTGCCGCCTTTAAGCAACTCGAATTATTTTGGGTATAGCGTCACGGGACTATAACATTACAAACCGTTAACAACAGCCTGGTGTATATTGAAAAATCTGCACGTTAATACTGGATTTCACTGGACGCGGCGGTGAGATAATTCCACGCCTCCGATTGCTCCATCGGACGGGAAAAATAGTAACCCTGCATATAGGGGATACCGCATTGTTCAAGTATTTGGCGCTGTTTATACGTTTCCACGCCTTCAGCAATCACCATAAAGTTGAGGCTTTTGGACATATTCATCACCGCCTGCACAATAGACAAACCCTTTTGTTCAATATGCTGAATAAAGGAACGGTCGATTTTAATGTAATCGATATTCATATTCTGGATAACGGAAAGACTCGAATAACCCGTTCCGAAATCATCGATAGATAACTTCACGCCGCACTGCTGCAACTGGCTCACTATTTGGTTAATTTGCATTTGGTCGGAGCGGAATATCGATTCCGTCACTTCCAGATGCAGCAAATGTCCGGGTATTGCGTATTGTTCGATAACCCGCTTAACGTGATTAACAAAGCCTTTATCATAAAACTGAATGAGTGAAATATTCACGCACATGCAAATATCTGCATTGCATTGGCGCATCTTCGCCAACGTCTTACAGGCTTCTTCCAATACCCAAATACCGACTTCGACGATGCGACCGCTTTGCTCCATCAACGGGATAAATTCAACCGGCGAGATTTCCTGGTCTTGATAACGCCAGCGCATCAAGGCTTCAAAACTGACAATCTGGCCTGCGGAGTCGACAATGGGCTGATACACAAGACGACATTCCTGCCGCTCAAGAGCCCCTTTTAACGCCTCGTTGAGCATGATTTTACGCAGCAGATTGTGTTCCAGATCGAGATTATAAAAAGCAACGCGTTCAGGATATTTGTCTTTTTGCGAATACATAGCGATATCAGCCAGTTGAATAAGACGTGTCATCGAAGTGCCGTGCTCTGGGCAGATCGCAATACCAATGGTCGCGTTCAGAGTGATAGTTTGGCCGCCTACGTCAATCGGCAACGAAAGGGTGTTTGTAATTTGCTGCGCGAGAGCGCTGATTGCCTGATGTCGGCTCTCTTTCACCAGCAGGATAAACTCATCACCACCCCAGCGGCACATCAACGTGTCGGCAGCGTTACAGCTTTTAAGCCGGTCACTGATATTCACCAACACGCTGTCGCCGGCATTGTGGCCGAGCGTATCATTAATATTTTTAAAGCCATCCAGATCGATAAAGAATATTGAAAACCCCTCGATATGATGTTGCTTAAAGTCTTGCTCTACGCGAACGACTGCGGATAAAAAAGCCGTGCGATTGTATAAACCGGTTAACGCGTCTTTATTTGAAATCTCATACACTTCCTCGGTTCTTATACGAATGGTTTCTTCCATGCGTGAGACGAGTTTTTTATTCCTGGAGCGCAATAAAATGGCTTCTTTAATATAATTTGCGGAGCGCGCAGATGAGATAATCATTATTACTGTGAAGCAAATACCCAGGCTGCCAAGATTAAATTTATATTGTTCAGGCTGCATCATGAGCAAGATTGACATCGGCATCAGGATAATAATGTTGTATAGCGACGCGAGCAGGAGACTTGCAGAAAGCAGGCTGCTGGCACCGCCGGCCATTGCGGCGAGAATGACATTGGTGGTGCTCAATTCTTCAATAGAAAATGTCGGGTAGAACACAACCGCATAGACGCTCCACATCACAGCGCTGAGTAAACAACCGCATGAAAATCGGAGCAACCAGGTTTTTGGGTTTCCCTCGGTTTGGCTTTTTGTCCACATCCTTGAATCAATAGTCCGTATGGCTAAGATCAAGGTCATCACCAGCCACCAGGTCGTTTTTTCCTGAAAATCGTTTCTGTCGACAAAAGTGAAAGCAAGCACGGTTGAGGCAATAAAGGTAATCAGAATGCCAGGTAACGAATTATTGTATAACAGCTTAGTGCCTTCTGACTGGTAAAGCTTTGAGTAATCTATTTTTTTTATCATTTTTATTCATCTAAGCTGCGTGGTTTTTATGGTATTACTACAATAATGTTAATGTTATTACGTAGTGAAACTATTTCTCCGTGCAACTATAAATTAAAACCTTATGTTATAAAACACTCTCTCCGTTAATCATTATTAAGACTAATGACATTGCCACACAAGAGCTTCTCTCTTTGGATGTGGCAATGAAATACCTCACGCGGGGGTTAGAAAAAGAATCTTGAAGGCGGCGTCTTAACAGCGCCAGTCGCCATAGCGGTCGTAACATTGCTCATTATGATAGCGGTGGGCATGGCGTGAATTGTCATCGTTATCGTCATTATCATTTTTGTCGTCGTGTTTGTGTTTTTCTTTATCCGCTTCATGTTTTTTATGAATACCGTACGCAATGCCACCTACGGCCGCCGCGGCGCTACCTGCCAACAACGCTTGTTGAGTGGGCGTCATATTATCCATTCCGCATCCTGTCAGGCCGAGAGACAATACAATTACAGCAATACAGCCTTTGCTTATCATCAATTTCATAGCGGTGTACCTATAAATTATTATTAATAATGACTGAGTTTCTGCATCAGGAAATAGTGGGTCTGATGTATCCCCTGATGTATGGGCTGCATCGTATTTGAGTTGTCACGCCAAAAGAAGAGGTCTGACCTGGTGTTTTTAACTGCTTTAACTTATTGATTTTTATGATTTAAAAAACAACAACTTTGATTTGTTATATCGAAATGACATTTTCAGATTATTTTTGTTATTTTTTATATAAACTCATTGGCAAATATCATTGTGCTTTCGTCGGATTAATTACAACTCCTTTACTTTTATTTATTTAAATATCCGAATGAAAGTGCGCAGGTAATGAAAATAACGTTTTTTAGGATTTATCCATTTCCAGAAAGACGTGAGGGTTATCGAAAGGTAAGAAGGAATCGCATTGCAGGCCCAATCTGACTACAATAGCGGCCTTTCGCCCATAACACAGAAAACAAATTCACTATGCGCCTGCACGCCAATCATCTCGAACTACTCAGTCCAGCCCGTGACACCGCCATCGCCCGCGAAGCTATTTTGCATGGTGCGGATGCGGTTTACATCGGCGGGCCTGGCTTTGGCGCTCGCCATAATGCCGGTAACAGCCTGCAAGATCTTGCAGAACTGGTGCCGTTTGCCCATCGTTATGGGGCGAAGATTTTCGTTACGCTCAACACCATTTTGCATGACAACGAGCTTGAACCCGCTCGCCGGATGATCCACGACCTGTATCAGGTGGGTGTTGACGCGCTGATTGTGCAGGACATGGGCGTGTTGGAAATGGATCTGCCGCCGATTGAATTGCACGCCAGTACCCAGTGCGATATTCGTAGCGTAGAAAAAGCGAAGTTTCTTTCTGATGTTGGTTTCTCGCAAATCGTGCTGGCTCGCGAACTGAACCTCAACCAAATTCGCGCCATTCACGAAAACGTCGATGCCACCATTGAATTCTTTATCCACGGCGCGTTGTGTGTGGCGTATTCCGGCCAATGCAATATTTCACACGCTCAGACCGGGCGTAGTGCAAACCGTGGTGATTGTTCCCAGGCATGCCGTTTACCGTACACGCTCAAAGACGATCAAGGCCGCGTTGTCGCCTATGAAAAGCACTTGCTGTCGATGAAAGATAATGACCAGAGCGCCAACCTGGCGGCACTGGTTGATGCGGGTGTGCGTTCCTTCAAGATTGAAGGGCGCTACAAGGATATGAGCTATGTGAAAAACATCACCTCGTATTACCGCCAGTTGCTCGATGAATTAATGGAGCAGCGCACGGATTTAGTTCGCGCGTCAGCGGGTGTGACGTCGCATTTCTTTATCCCTTCGCCGGATAAAACCTTCCATCGCGGTAGCACCGATTACTTTGTTAACGAGCGTAAAATTGATATCGGCGCGTTTGATTCGCCTAAATATATCGGCCTGCCAGTGGGCGAAGTGCTGAAAGTGGGTAAAGATTTCCTCGATGTAAATGTCACGGACTCTTTGACCAACGGCGATGGTCTGAATGTGTTGATTAAGCGTGAAATTGTAGGTTTCCGCGCCAATACGGTGGAGAAAACTGGTAAAAATCAGTACCGCGTCTGGCCAAACGAGATGCCGGAAACCCTGAAAAACGTGCGTCCGAATCATCCGCTGAACCGCAACCTTGATCACAACTGGCAACAGGCGCTGACTAAAACGTCCAGCGAACGTCGAATTGCGGTGGATCTGGAACTTAGCGGCTGGCAAGAACAGCTGGTTCTGACCATTACCAGTGAAGAGGGCGTCAGCGTCAGCAAAACGCTGGAAGGGCAGTTTGACGTGGCGAATAACCCTGAAAAAGCCTATGCCAACCTGCGTGACAGCCTGGCAAAACTGGGGCAGACAATGTACCAGGCGCGCAAAGTTGATCTGAATTTACCGGCAGCACTATTTATCCCCAACAGCCAGCTTAACCAGTTACGCCGCGAAGCGATTGATGAACTGAGTGACGCGCGTTTGCAGCAGTACCAACGTGGCAGCCGTAAAGCGGTGAGCGTACCGGCACCTGTCTATCCGGAAGAGCATCTCACGTTTCTGGCGAACGTTTACAACCACAAAGCGCGTGAGTTTTATCAGCGTTACGGCGTGAAATTGATTGACGCTGCGTATGAAGCGCACGAAGAGAAGGGCGATGTGCCGGTGATGATCACCAAGCATTGCCTGCGTTTTGCCTTCAACTTGTGCCCGAAACAGGCGAAAGGTTCAGTGAAAAGCTGGAAAGCATCCCCGATGCAACTGGTGCATCAGGATGAAGTGTTGACGCTGAAATTTGACTGCCGGCCGTGCGAGATGCACGTCATTGGCAAAATGAAGAACCACATCCTCAAAATGCCATTGCCGGGCAGCGATGTGGTGGCGTCTATCAGCCCGGATGAGTTGTTAAAGACCTTACCGAAGCAGAAGAAATAACCTTCTTAGCCTTCCTGCATCCGCAACTGATCGATCATCCAACGCCCTGCAAGTCCTGGGGGCGTTTTATTTGACCAGATAACATCAACTTCAATGCGCTGTGGCCAGCCTGCAACAGGCAGCTCCTGCAAAATATTGTGTCCAAACTGCTTAACCAACCAACGCGGTAAAATCCCCCAGCCAAACCCTTGTTCCGCCATTTCCAGCAGCATCAACAACGACGGTGAAGACCACATCGGGCCGCCGCTTTTATTACGTGTTGGATCAGTAAATGTGCTCAGACGAAGTTGACGGACCGTCTGCAAACTGTCCATTTCAACGGTTTTCAATTGGGCTAACGGATGCTGTCGATGAATAAAAATGGCCATTTCTGCACCGACCTGCAAACGCGCCACGCTGACATCAACCGGGTAACGTGGCTGCACACGCAACACGCCAACGTGCGCCCGGCCAATCTGAATCAGGTCGATAACGTCTTCATCTTCGGCAATCAGGCATTCAAATTCGATATCCGGGAAGCGTTGCGAAAAACGCTGGAGAATGGATTCGTGATGCGCCGTTTGCCAGACATCAGACAGCACAAAACTCAGGCGCGGTTCCACATCTGAGCCCAGGCGCACCGAGGCTTCATTGAGCCGCTCGCTTGCCGCCATAATCGACTGGATGTACGGCAAAATGTGCTTACCCTGCTCGGTCAGCATTGGCTGTCGGCTCTGGCGGTCAAACAGCGTCAAGCCGAGATCGGCTTCCAGATTGGCAATCGCACTGCTCACCGTTGACTGGCTCTTTTTAAGTTTGCGAGCCGCCGCAGAGAACGAGCCGGTTTCAACCGCTTGCAGAAACGCTTCGAGGGATTCAGGAGAGTATTTCATCATTCTGCATGTATCGTTTTTATCGATGGTTAATGACTTTATTCTACCACTAATATCGATGACAATGTGCGACATAGTCACAATGTTATGACTGAGTCTGGAGTGGATTATGCAATCTCAAAAAAGAACATTTGCCGAACGCATCGTGCATGCGGTGGGTTTCGAAGTTATCGCGATTGCGATTTGTGCGCCAGTAGCGGCCTGGATTATGGATAAGCCGCTGTTCCAGATGGGCGCGCTGTCAATTATGCTGTCGACCGTCGCGATGGTATGGAACATGATTTATAACGCAGGTTTCGATAAGTTTTTCCCCGTTGGCCAAAAGCGCCGAATGCCGTTGCGTGTGGCGCACGCCGTAGGGTTTGAAGGGGGCTTTATCCTGATCGGCTTGCCGATAGCTGCCTGGATGCTCGACATTACCCTGCTTCAGGCGTTTATGGTCGAGATTGGTTTCTTCCTGTTCTTCCTGCCGTATAGCGTGATTTATAACTGGGCCTTCGACACATTGCGTGTCCGCTGGTATCAGGGGCAGGCCGTTTCCACAAAATAACAGTGCAGCGTTTTGGCGTGAAGTCGAAACGCTGCCTCAGAAGGGCATCAGGCCGATGCTTTCCGCGCCACAATAAACAGACGCGGGAACAACATCAGCACATTGCCATCGGATTGTGGCGGATAGGCTTTCTGTAAAAATGCGTGATAACGCTCAAGAAACGCCTGCTGTTGAATGTTATCAAGGTTTGCGAGATACGGGCGCAAACCGGTGGAACTAAGCCAGTCAATAATCGCTCGCGCAGACGGCATCACGTGGAAATAGGTGGTCCGCCAGATATCCACCGTGCATCCTGATTGTGCCAGCACATCGTAATACTCTTGTGCGTCCAGTAATGCTTCGCGTCCTGAATCCGGTCTACCCAACTCAGCAGCCACCTGGCGCATCAGTGTGTGTGTCGGCTCTTGCCAGTTATCCGGCATTTGTACCGCTAAAACTCCGTTGTCGGCGAGTTGTGCGGCAAGATGTGGAAACAGCGTTGCATGGTCGCCCAACCATTGCAAAGACGCATTAGCATAAATGACATCTTGCTTCACCTCAGGCTGCCATAGCGCCACATCCGCGTTCACAAACTGGCAATCAGGCAAAGCGGTTCGCGCTTTTTCCAGCATCGCCGGGGAGTTATCAACGCCCGTGACCGTCGCTTGTGGGAACGCTTTACACAACAGTGCGGTGCTGTTACCGGGGCCACAACCCAAATCAGAAACATGTTGCGCACCAGGGTGCTTGAGTCGTGCGGCCAATTCAGCTGCCGGGCGGGTGCGTTCGGCTTCAAACTGCAAATAGAGAGCGGGGTTCCAGTCCTGCATCGGTTTATCCTCGGCTAAAATTCACTAATCAGAAAGTGTCCTGTCTTAGGTTACGACAAAATGTTGTAACGTGACGCCAGGAATCAGGTCAGGAAAACCTTATGAAAGTAACACGCAAACAGGAAAAGATCGTCCAGCGCACCCTGGAAGGTTGGCGTCAGGAAGGGGTCATCGATGCGGCTGAACAACAGCGGCTGCAACAACATCTCTCGGTGCAATTTTTTGACTGGCAACGTATGAGCCGCTACGCCTTCTGGGTAGCGCTGGCTTGCGTGATTATCGCCATCGGAAGTCTGGTCGCCGATGAATATCTGTTGGCGTTGCTGTTTAATTTTGGCTATGCCACCCGCGCCATTATTCTGGCGATAATAGCCATGGCTTTTTACGCGTGGGGTTTTCAGCGCCAAAAACGCACACCGGGAAAACGCTACAGCAATGAGGCGATCGTGTTCCTCGGCGTGTTATTCACCGCGCTCAGTTTATCGCAGGTCGGCATGGCGCTGGACAACGGCAGCGGGAATGTCGCTCCGCTATTTTTACTGGGCTGTGCGATTTATGGCGTGATGGGCTACCTGGCGCGTTCGGGGCTTATCTGGCTTTTTTGTCTGCTGGCATTAGGCAGCTTCTTCGGCTCCTCAACGGGCTATGCTTCGGGATGGGGGGCATATTGGCTCGGCATGAACTACCCGATTCGATTTGTGTTATTCGGAGCCGTGCTGCTGGCGGCCTGTTATTTACTTAAAACGCCATTACAGCAGCGCAATTTATTTAACGTCAGCAAAGCGATGGGGCTGCTGTATCTGTTTATCGCGCTGTGGATTTTGTCGATATTTGGCAATTACGATGTCGATATCTGGCAGAGCGTGCGCCAAATTGAACTGTTGCACTGGTCTTTGCTGTTTGCGTTGGCGGCAGTGGCGTGCATCTGGATAAGCCTGAAAACCGACGATGGCATGCTGCGTGGGTTCGGGTTAACTTTTCTCGGCATTAATCTCTACACGCGATATTTCGAACTGTTCTGGGACGGCACCAACAAAGTGATTTTCTTCCTGTTGCTTGCCATCTCGCTGGCGCTGGTTGGTCGCTACGCGGAGAAAATTTGGCGAATTGGGGAAGGGCGTTAGTCCTTAATGAGGATACCGATGGGTATCCTCACCCGACTTATGGTGTTGTTGTAAAGGTCAAATACCCCGCCACGCCACCCCCGCCATCTTTCGGATGATGAGCACCCTCCATAACGGTGACCTTAGGGAAATCAAACGGAGAAACCCCTTCGATGCAGGCAACGTTAACGCCGTATTGTTCGGGGTTGGAACGGCGTTGGTGGAAGGTGTAAATCCCGCATACGGAACAGAAAAAATGCACCGCTTCGCCGGTGTTAAAGCGGTATTCAGTCAGTTTATCTTTGCCCTTGGTAACGTCGATACCAGAGAGCGGAGCTGAGACTGCGATCGCACCGCGCATGCGGCAAAATGAGCAGTTACAGCGGCGAATGGTATTAAATCCATCGGTGAGTTCCACGGTAAAGGCGACGGCACCACAGTGACATTTCGCAGCCATTTTTTGATTCATACTAACCTCAGTTTCAGTTTTGATATCCGACAAGCTTAGTGGGTAACGACGGCTTGTCATTACACTGAGGCTGTCTTTTCGCATCATCTTTTGCGAGGATAGCGCCAAATTTCCAGCATAAAGAAAAAGGGTAACAAAATGGCTAAGCATCCTACGGGCAAGCATCTGCGTGCACCAATCGTGTTCAACGACAAAAACGTGTTGGTTTATGTGGTGCGCGGTTCAAAAATTGAAGATATGCCAGCAGACGAAGATGAAGATTATCCAGGCGACATGCAGATGTTGATGCCGCAACTGTCGAAAGAGTTTGATGCGGAATTAAACGAAACGCTGGAAGAATGCGGGTCGGGTGATGTGATTGTCTTTATGTGTACCACTGACATGATTTTTGAGTACGGTTACTCGAAGATTAAAGCGATGCGTACCGCGTAATAAATCTGGCCCGGCATCCATTGGTGCTGGGCTTTTTCGTTCATCCCTTCAGCGTATTTGTAACCCACCGTCATTATTCAATCAGACAACTCCTGGGGACGACGATGTTTCAACCGGGGTTGATTCAACGCAATACTTCACCTCTTGATCATTTACGCTATGAATGTAAGTAGACAGAATCGCAGCCTGCCCAATGGACTTGCCAACGAGCAAGACAGCATTCCGGGAATGAGGGCCTGCAAGGATATAGCAAACACAATGTAAAACAGGGGCACTGTTTTACTCATAATATTTAGAAAAGAGAGTTAATGATGAAAAAGATTATCCTTGCACTGTTAACCACTGCACTGGTCGCAGGAACGGTTTCTCCGGCATTCGCAATTTCTGCCTCTTACCGCGCCAAACTTGAGCATTCCGGTTGTACGCAAGTTTCCGAGGCGGATGGCAGCTGCAATGTCAACAAAAGCAAAGCGCAGAATCAAAAACATACTGTGGCCCATAAGAGCAAAACGCCGATGATTACCCATGACGGTAAACGTCTGCCAACTTGTGCTTCAACGGGGGGAAGTCAGGCGGATAACGGCACGACGTGCTGGTTCTGATGTGAGTTGAGTGAGTGAAAAATAAACCCTGGCGTTGCGTCAGGGTTTTTTCTTTTAGTGCTTCAAAAAAATTAGTGCCCGTAGAAAATATCGCCATTCATGGCGCGTAAAATTTTCCCTTCTGCGTCAGTAATCAACACATAGTTCCCGCCCATATATGTCCAGTGGCTCCCGGCCTCTGGCGCTGGCAGGTGTCTGATTTGCCAGGCATCAATCTGATAAGGCTTAGTGCGGTATAAATCCGGCACGATGTCGCCAATTTTGAATGGCTTGTAATCTGCATGGAACTCTGTGATTTCAAAAGAAGAAGTTTGCCCAGCAGGGGATGCGCCTGGCGCATTTTCGGCGTTAGCTGTGAACGCCATTGGCAAAGTACCGGCCATCAGGGCCGCGGAAAAAAACAACACATTCAATTTACGCATTTCAACTCCAGATAAATTCATCTGCTCAATTTCAAAATAATGCCGTTATCTCTATCACGTTGTTTAGCGTGAGGTAATCATTTTTTCGTTACCTGAAGTAAATGTCTTACGGTAGGCAACAGGCGTTGTTGATAACTTAGCGCGGAAATGGTGGCGCAATGTGGCGGTACTCCCAAAACCAACACGTTCGGCAATTTCGTCAATTGACAGCGTGCTGCTTTCCAGTAAATCACGGCAACGTGTCAGGCGCATATTGAGCAACCAACGTGAAGGCGTAGTGCCGGTTGTCGCGGAAAAACGACGTAAAAACGTTCTCGGGCTCATGCCGGTAAAAGCCGCCAGCGACTCAACGGTATGCTCATCGGCAAGATGGCTTTGCAGATAATCAAACAGCGGGCTGAGGCGCTGGCTTTCATAAGCGACAGGCACCGGCTGTTCGATAAACTGCGCCTGGCCGCCGACGCGATGCGGTGGCACAACCAGCCTGCGAGCCACGCTATTGGCGGCCAGTTGGCCGTAATCTCGCCGTACCAGATACAGACTTAAATCAATACCCGCCGCACTGCCTGCGGAGGTCAGCACCGAACCGTTATCGATATACAACACATCCGGCATCACCTGAATTTCTGGGTAGCGCTGTTGCAGTTTTTCGGTATAACGCCAATGGGTTGAAGCCTGTAAACCGTTAAGCAAGCCAGCGGCGGCCAGCACAAACACGCCGGAGCAAATCGACATCACTCGCGCACCGCGCAAATGTGCCGCGCGTAGTGCCTCGCATAATTCCTCGGGAACGGGTTCGTCGGCTCCACGCCAGCCAGGTACAACAATCGTTCCGGCTTGTGCCAGTAGAGACAGACCGCCGTCCACCGCCAACCGGATCCCGCCGGTCGCTTTAAGTTCTCCGGGCTCGATTCCTGCGACCGCAAAGCGATACCAGTTTTCGCCCATTTCCGGGCGTGGCAGGCCGAAGACTTCCACAACCACACCAAATTCAAAGGTGCACAGGCCGTCATACGCCAGTGCGACAACAAGAGGGTTTTGCATGAGTGCCCCAGGCGATTGTCATGATCTTCACGTTATCTGTCATTTATGCCACACGTCAAGACACACCCCGCGCTCTATAGTGATAACTCAGCACTATTCATTCACCATCATGAGGAATCACTATGAGTTACGTTACTGATTTTCCCGCTGCAAGTCCTGAAATCGCCGCCGCTCATTTCTTCCAGCGTCTGTGCCTCGAAACAGATTGCGATGATGTTCACAGTGCGATGAAAGAAGAAGACATGGATTTCGTCCTGCTGCATGTCGTGGGCTCACCGGAAGCCTTTGCCCGTCGCCATATTCCAGGGGCGCTGCATTTACGCCATCGGGATATGTCTGCTGAGCGCATGAGTGAATGGCCTGCGGATACGTTATTTGTGGTTTACTGCGCCGGGCCACATTGTAACGGTGCCGACCGCGCAGCGCTTAAACTGGCGCGTTTGGGGCGTCCGGTGAAAATAATGATTGGCGGAATTACGGGTTGGGCTGATGAGGGATTTAGCTTTGCCTGAGTGGTGAATCTGCTACCCGCAGGACGCTAACTGAGTGTAATCTGGGCTTCACTTTTGTGATGATTAAAGGAAGTAACAATGTCGATTTATAGCGAAACCAATGCGCAGTTCATCCTCGGTTTGAGCAACCTGTCCGCCATTCTTGAAAAAGCGGCTGTTTGGGCGAAAGAGAACAACAAATCTGAAGAAAGTCTGTTGCAGGCCGCACTTGCGCCAGACATGTACCCGCTGGTGCGTCAGGTACAAATCACCACGGATATGGCGAAACGTGCCGTTGCACGCCTGGCCGACATTGAAGCGCCGGTAATGGAAGATACTGAAACGACGATCGCGCAGCTTCAGGCTCGCATTGCCGCAACGGTTGAGTTCATGAAAGGCATTACCGATGCGCAACTCGATGGCGACGACGAGCGCCCAATCGTGGTGAAGGCACGCGAGCATGAATTGCGTTTCACCGCCCGCAACTATGTGTATAAATTTGCCACGCCGAACTTCTATTTCCACTTCACTACGGCTTACGACATTCTGCGTCAGGCAGGCGTGCCGCTAGGGAAGCGTGATTTTGTCGGCCCGATCTTCTAAACCCTGCATCCTGAAGTAGCTTGGGTTTAATCCGAAGGAAATGCGCCCGTTAACTGAGTTTATAATGGCGGTTCGGGCGCAACTTCTCGGGTAATTGCTCGCTCTCATCCATATCGTGTAAATCCCGCTCAATGGTGTTGCAAATGGCATCCAGCGGCAGGTCATTGTCTTCCGTGCCAAACGGCTCTTCCAGCTCTTCTGCCAGAGTGTCGAGCGAAATAAAGGTATACGAAATAAACACCGACAAAAATGGCGTCATGTAATGCAGGTCGGTCACCAGCGCAAACGGCAGCATGATACAAAACAGATAGACAGTACGATGCAGAATAAGCGTATAGGCGAACGGTATTGGCGTACCGGCAATGCGCTCACAGCCTCCGGCAACCGTCGAAAGATCGTTAAGATGATGATTCAGACTGCTCCACACGACGTCGGAAATCAGGCCCTGTTTGCGCTTATCGGCTAACCAGTCCCCCATCAGCAGCAATATACGATTGCATGGTCCATGGCTTTGACTCACCCACTGTAAGTCATCGCTGGACAGGTATTTCTTCAGCGTCTCATCTACCGGGCGCTTTCGTAATGTCAGCCGTAGCGCATGGCAAAACGCAATCTGCAAATTCACAAAAGCCGTTATCTGGCTTTCATTGCTGCCCAGCAGGCTTTTTGTCTCGCGTAATAACGAACGCTGAGTGATAGCCAGTTGCCCCCACAGCGTACGGGCCTCGTTAAAACGGGCGTAGCAGACGCTATTTCTGAAACCCAAAAATATCGCTATTGCGACACCAAGAATACTGAAGGGGGCGATGGTGAGTTTTATGCCGAGTGTTTCATACCACGGTAGAAAGAAAATCACGCTAATCGAGAGCGCGACATTCAACAGCAGGCGTGAATAGATTTTTTGTAGAACCGAACCATGCCAGACAAATAAGCGGATTAACCAGTGTTGCTGCGGACGAACAATCATAATTGGGAGGCTCAAAAACAGGACAGCATATTTAACGGCAAACTGTGACGTAGATCAACTTACACTTCACATTGTCTTAACAACATGAATTATTTTCAATATTCATGAAAGAACGTCGTTTGCCCACATGCACTGCATCTGCCATTCTCCACTTCATAAGATAGCCATCCAGATGGCTAAATGTTCAAATAATGAATTATCACCTCGCTAAATCAGTTAGCCGGGTCAGCGGAGAAATCACATGCCCCAGTCTTTATCCCATCGAGCGCCATTCCGTGCCGACATCGTCGGTAGTTTTTTACGTCCTGCCACCATTAAAAATGCCCGCCAGGCATTTGCCGTGGGTGAAATAGACGCCGTTCAGTTGCGAAAAGTAGAAGATGACGCCATCCGCGCATCGGTTGAACAGCAATGCGCTTGCGGCCTGCACGTCGTGACGGATGGCGAGTTCCGCCGTGCCTGGTGGCATTTTGACTTTTTTGATGGTCTGCAAGGTGTGGAACGCTACGAGTCAGAACAGGGCATTCAATTCAACGGTGTGCAAACCAAAGCGCATAGCGTACGGGTTGTGGGCAAACTGGGTTTTGGTGAACACCCTATGCTGGACGATTTCCGCTATCTGAAAAGTATCAGCGGCAACGCCGTGCCGAAAATGACCATTCCTAGCCCAAGTGTGTTGCACTTCCGTGGTGGCCGTAATGCTATCGACAGTACGGTATATCCTGATTTAAAGGCGTATTTTGACGATCTCGCTACCACCTGGCGCGATGCGATTCAGGCGTTTTACGCCGCAGGCTGCCGTTATCTGCAACTTGATGACACCGTGTGGGCCTATTTATGTTCGGACGCCCAGCGTAAAGAGATCCGCGAGCGTGGTGATGACCCGGACCAACTCGCACAAATCTATGCACAAGTGCTGAATAAAGCGCTGGAAGCCAAACCGGATGATTTGAAAGTCGGCCTGCATGTTTGCCGCGGCAATTTCCGCTCGACGTGGATTTCAGAAGGGGGATATGAGCCGGTGGCTGAAGTGCTGTTTGGTACGGTCAACGTCGATGCCTTTTTCCTTGAATATGACAACGATCGCTCCGGTGATTTTGCACCCTTGCGCTTTGTGCGTCCGGGCCATCAGCAGGTAGTTTTAGGCCTGATCACCACTAAAAATGGCGAGCTGGAAAATCCGCAGTTGATTCAGGCGCGCATTCAAGAAGCCGCGAAATTTGTCGATATCAACCAAATCTGCCTGAGCCCACAGTGTGGTTTTGCTTCAACAGAAGAGGGCAATAGCCTGACACCGGAACAGCAATGGGACAAAGTGCGTCTGGTGACGGAGCTTGCAGCGAAAGTCTGGTAACGAGGGGATACAGGGTGGATGATCGTCAGCAATATCCACCCTTGTTACCGATTTTACGCGAGCTTAAACACCGCCACGGTTTCATTAAGCGCCTGTGACTGCTCTTTGAGCGACATGGCCGCCGCGGAAGCTTGTTCTACCAACGCGGCGTTCTGCTGTGTCACCACATCCATTTGCACCACGGCCTGGTTGATTTGCTCGATGCCACGGCTTTGCTCACCGGTAGACACCGCAATCTCTTCCATCAAACTGGTCACTTGCTTAATCGCATTGGAAATACGCTGCATGCTTTCGCCCGCGCGGTTAACCAGATTGCTACCAATGTTGACCTGCTCGCCAGAAAGCTCAATCAACTCTTTGATCTCTTTCGCGGCTACCGACGAACGTTGCGCCAGATTGCGCACTTCGCTTGCGACGACGGCAAATCCACGCCCTTGTTCGCCAGCACGTGCGGCTTCTACCGCCGCATTCAACGCAAGAATATTGGTCTGGAAAGCGATGTCTTCGATGATGCTAATGATGTTATCGATCTTGCTGGAGCTCGATTCAATATTACGCATTGAATCAATAACTTCACTGACAATTTCATTACCGTCATTGGCCGCAACTAACATGCCACTCGCCAGTTTATTTGTCTGGTGAGAATGGTCAGAAGTCAGTTTCACCGTAACAGTAAGCTGTTCCATACTGGCGGCGGTTTCGCCCAACGATGATGCCTGTTCTTCGGTACGGGCGGAGAGATCGGTGTTCCCGGCGGCGATCTCTTCAGAAGCGTAAGCCACGGTCTGGCTCGACTCGCGCACCTGGCCGATAATATTTGCCAGAGAAACACGCATCTGCTCAAGCTCGCGCATCATCGCGCCAATTTCATCTTTGGCGGTGGCGACAATCGGCGTATGCAGCAAGCCGTTGGCGATTTCCGTGCAATGGGATTTCGCTTTATCCAGCTCGTTCAGCACCCGTTTTTTCAGCAGCCAGTAGACTGCGCCAAGAATGACGGCGAAGATCAGCGCAAAAATCGCGATGCTCATCAGGCTTTGTTTGAAGCTGTCTTGTGCATCCTGATTCAGTTGCTGCGCGTGTTGCTGACGAAACGTCAGCAGTTTATCCAGCGTTATCTCAAACTGCCGATCCAGTTGTGGCAGGGTGGATGTCATCAGCGTGCGAGCACGCGTGACATCGTTGGATTTGACGGCATCCAGCAAAGGTTGCAAACCTTGTTCACGATAGTTCACAAACGCACTCTGATAAGCATCGCTCAGCACCTGTTCGCCCGGTTGTTTTGGTGCTTCAAGATAAGCCTGAAACGCAGAGTTAGCCTTACCCAGCACGACCTGCGCGCCTTCCAGCGCCTGCTGTCCTTGTTCGTTCAACCCTTGCTCACGCTCCTCTAACGCCTCTATTGCGCGAACACGCATGGTGCGGCTGTGGTTAATCGGGTCGATCACCGATAACACCACGTTGATCTCACGGTTTACGTTATCCAGAGATTGATTGCTGCGGGTTAATGACCAGATGTTTGATGCGGTGCTGACCAGGAAAATAATCAGCAATGTGCTGAAAACCAGAATCGAAAAACGTCTGACTGACATACGATACCCTTGTGTTAAAAAAAAGATCTGACTCGTTTCAGCCAGTACAAAAGGGTTATCGGCAAGGCGGGCGGGATGTTTAGCCATACAAATAATCACATCAGAAAATAGTCATAATTGTGTCATATCGTTGCTTTATACCTCGTTTACCAAAATGGGTGACCAATACGACGGATGCGAACATCATGAAATTAAAACCTTTTGCGTTATTACTGACCGCTTTGTTACCTCTGGCTAGTCAGGCAGCGGAGCCGCACGTTGACCGTTACGTTGTCACATTTCCGCAGGGTGACCATGTTGAATATCAGGGGGCGTATGCCACGAATTTCCCGGATGGATTACCGGTTGGCGTGGGATCAGGCTTACAGTTTGTGGGTAAAGAAGGGGAAACGCTGGTTTTCGCCACCGTGACCGATCGCGGCCCGAATGCGGATTCGCCAAAATCAGGTAAAAAAGAGTCGAAAATTTTTGCCAACCCGAAATATGTCCCATTGATGATGACCCTGCGTGTGGCCGATGGCAAAGCACTGGCCACAGAAGCCCACGCGCTGCATGACGAAAACGGCCCCATCAGCGGTTTGCCTCTGCCAGAAGGGTTGATTGGCGCGACGAATGAAATCGCGTTGAGCGATACCTTGCAGCAATTGTCAGGCGACAAACGCGGGCTGGACACCGAAGGTATTACGCCTGACGGCAACGGCGGTTACTGGCTGTGCGATGAATACGGCCCATTCATCATCAATATCGACAGCAATGGGAAAATCCTCAAAAAGTACGGCCCGCAGGCAGAACAAGGCGAGCAGGGTGTTGCGGGCGGTTTGCCGAACATTCTCAAATGGCGCCAGGCCAACCGTGGTTTTGAAGGTATTACGCGGATGCCGGATGGGCGGATTATTGCGGCGGTACAAAGCACGCTGGATATCGACGGTAAAAGTAAAAACAGTGCGCAGTTTACTCGCCTGGTGAGCTTCAACCCGCAAACGGGTAAAACCAAGATGTATGGCTACCCGATTGATGTCGATGCCTACAAGAAGGCCAAAGACGCCAAAATTGGTGACATTGTTGCGCTGGACGATAACCGCCTGCTGATCATCGAACAGGGCGGCGATAAAAATAAAGTGATGCGCAATCTGGTTTATGTGGTCGATCTTCGCCAGGCAAGTGACCTGAGTACCTTCGATAAAGAAAAAGCACCTGAATTTGATGACGCGGCGCAATTGGCGGCACGTGGCATCAAATTGGCAGAGAAAAAAGAGGTTGTTGATCTGCGCAAACTCGGCTGGCAGCAAGAGAAAGCCGAAGGTATGACACTGATTGATAGCCAAACGATCGCCATCATTAATGACAACGACTTCGGCCTGCAAGCAGTGTTAGAAAACCCGGATGCCGGGGATACAAAAGCCGACGATTATGAAGTGGATGGCAAAGGTCATTTGACGCGTGACGGTAAAGAAGTCGCGACTAAAATCGCCTTAAAACCGCTGGAGAAACCCGAATCGCAAAACGAGCTGTGGGTGATTAAGTTGCCGGAAGCGTTGAAGTAGCGGATGCTCAGGGTGGATGAGCGTAAGCGACATCCACCTTTCCTGAACTTAAAAACTCATCGCCAGGCCTACGCCGTAACCGTTGGTGTTATTGCCGAACATATAACGGGCAACGAGCCGCGTGCGGGTGATGAACACATCATAATCACTGCTGTCGAGTTCTAACCCTAACCCAACGGACGACAGGCTGTTAAACCCGAGTTGGCCGCGCTGTTCACCCAGATATTCCGTATGTGCACCTTCCATCACATAACGTAGCGGTTTATTGAGCAGTTCCCAGTCGGAAATAGGCGCCCGGCGGCGCAGGTACAGCCCCAGATTTTGCGAGTTGGCCTCGCCCTGGACTGCTTCTGAAGTGCCACTGAAACTTTGCAGGGTCATATTGGAATAGCGCAACTCAACATCGATATCCTGCGGCTTTGAGAACAATTCATAATCGAGCATCAGCGAACCGCCTAGCCCATACGCATTGAGTCGCCCACCATTGAGAAAATCGAAATCTGCGTTGGTGCGCCTTTTGAAGACATAGCTACCAATACGTAAATCACTGGCCATGGTACCCAGCATAAAATTGGCGATGGGACGCAATACCAGATTGCCCCCCCATTTATCGGTATAGAGACTGAAATCCCAGCCAATCCCCCCGGTGGCGGTAAGACTGTTCCATTTAGTCGGTATTTTGCGAGTTTCAGTACCGTCAGACAGAACAAATTGCGGGTCATAACGGCTGTAACCCATCGTTCCTTCAAGGTAGATAGGGACTTCTTTGCTTACGGTCGCGCCGCCGCCGAATTGGGTAATGGAAAGGGCTTGCTTCTCACCACCTCCGCTCCCGATATTCAGGTCGCTGGCGGTGATGTCAGGCCAGACGGTGTAACTCATTAGCGCGAGCACCGAATCGGCGTGTTTTTTGGGGTTAATGGCGGCCGCGGCGAAACACGCCGAACTGGCCTGCATTAACGCAACGAACAAAATAAAACTGCGCGCAACCTGTACCGTCATGTTCTTCTCATACCCTCATTCAACAAGATGCTGAATACTCAATAAGATAAAGGTAATCGCAATCCTATTTATTATAGAAGCGTTAATTTATTCATAGCGTTTATCTTGCAACGTTGATCTCCATTACGCTGCGTATGGATTCCACCAGCGCCGAGGCGGCGGGGGACAATTCAGAGCCCATTAGCCGGGAAATTCCAATTTGCTCCAGCACAAGAGGGGGAAATGACGAAAGCTGAACAAGATCATTCCTGTAGGCCGCATCCGTGACGATAGATTGCGGGAGGATCCCCAACAAGTCAGTTTTCTTTAATAGCCACAATATATTGAAGAATGAAACGGTCTCAATGGAAGCGTGGGGTGGGTCGATATTTTCATGATTAAAAATGTTATCGAATTGCTTGCGTAACGTGGTTTCAGGTGGCGGTAAAATCCACGACTCTTTTTTTAATGCTTCTAATGTTGCATGGGGGTTTTGTTCCAGCGGATGACCGCGTCTGGCTACGATCATGGCGCTTTCACTAAATAGGGGTTGCTGGGCCACCACGGCGCTGGAACTAATATCGGATAATCGGCCAATTAAGAAATCCAGTTCTCCGGATATCAGGCGTGGGACGAGTTCACCACTGACGCCGTCTACAATTTTTATCCGAATATCGGGTCGGGTCGCGCTAAGGTGCGCAATGGCGGCCGGGACGATATAGCTCGAGCCGGTTAACACGCTGCCAATTGCCACTCTCCCGGCATGCCCCTTGCCGAGGGCGTTAATTGCCTGCGAAACATGGTCAAGCTGAGCCAGCACCATTTTACTGCGATCAACAAAAGCGCGGCCAAGCTCGGTCGGCGTCACTCCTCGGCGGTTTCGCAAAAACAGCTTTGCACCGACGGCATCTTCAAGGTCTTGCAGCAATTTACTGGCAGTGGGTT
Organism: Buttiauxella sp. A111; assembly: GCF_014189855.1. Classification (GTDB taxonomy): domain Bacteria; phylum Pseudomonadota; class Gammaproteobacteria; order Enterobacterales; family Enterobacteriaceae; genus Buttiauxella; species Buttiauxella selenatireducens. The sequence continues at coordinate 75,454 of NZ_BJFN01000004.1, read as the reverse complement.
GGGATACATTTAACGCGCGTGAAGCGTGAAGCACGCTGCCATATTCAAAGAGGGCGATGGCCAGGCGAAAGTGCCGCACGGTCGCCCAGCGTTCCAGCCGATCGAGTCTCATGTGCTATCCGTTTTATGAATACCACGTGCAATATATATGCTATTTACGCATATCACAAACCGACTTAGACTCCATTTAAATAATCCAAGCGGAGTGTAAAACATGAAGATGAATAACCTGGAAACGGTAAAAAAATACTTTAAATATTGCGTCGATGGGAAAGATGCACAGCGCGTGACGGAATATTTTGATCAAGACGTAATTATTCACCGCCCTGATTGCGATGCGCCTATTCATGGAGTTGAAAACTTTAAACGTGCGTTAACCGAGCATGTTATTGATCGCTATGAATCTATTTCCACTACCTTCAGCAAAGAGGTGGTGACTGAAGATGTGGTGGTGGTGCATCTGAAACATGTCGCTCGTGGCTCAAATACCTGGCATGGATTTGATGTTCACGGTAAAGACGTCACATGGACGGCGTTAACGTATTTCCGCTTTAATGCTGAAGGCAAAGTGGTAGAAGAAATCGTTGAACGAAACGAATTATTTATGGCGAAGCAGGTTGGGATTATTAACTATAAATAATTTTGAATGTCGGATAAGCGCTAGCGCTATCCGACACATTATACCGATCCCCGACTGACCAACGTCCACTCCAGAATCTCATTCACTGTTTCCACTTCCGGGTTATCAATGCGCTCAAGCAGAAGCTGCACGCTGCGCACGCCGAGTTGATGCATCGGCTGTTCGATGGTGGTGAGTGGAGGGAAGGTGACAGCGCCAAAAGGGACGCCATCAAAGCCCATGATGGCGACATCTTCAGGTACGCGCAGGCCCTGTTCATGGGCGAAATGCAGTGCGCCGCCCGCCAGCGCATCGGAAATGGCGAAAACTGCATCAGGCGGTTCTGGCAGGGTAAACAGTTCCGCCATCGCTTGCACTCCGGCCTGATATTCCAGGCCATCGGCATACACCACGGCTTGCCAGTTTTTGCCGCAGGCTGCGCGATAACCCGCTTCCCGCTGCTGAGAATAGAGATAACGTAAATCGCCGTTAATCAAGGCGATACGTTTGTAACCCGCGCTGGTCAGGTGCTCGACTGCGGCGGCGGCCGCTTTAAAATTATCAATCGTGACCGACGAGGCGCGATAACCGGGATCGCCTTCGCCGCATTGTACCCACGGCGAGTCGCCGATTAACGTCGTCAGCCCCGGCAAACAACTGATGGCATCCATGGTGATAACACCGTCGACCACTTTACCGCTCAACAGACGCAAATAGGCCGATTCACGGGTCAGGCGGGATTCCGAATTACACAACAGAATGTGGTAACCGTGCTTTTCCGCTTCTTCCTCAATGCCGCGCACGACGCGGGCGCAGAAGGGATTGGTGATATTTGACACCAGCACCAACAGCATGCGGCTGCGTGAGGTTCGCAACTGACGCGCCAGCAGGTTAGGTTGATACTCACACGCCTTGATCGCCGCCAGCACTTTGTCGCGCGTGCCGGGTTTCACGGCAGGATTGCCGTTCAGCACACGGGATACAGTCGCAGTAGAAACCCCCGCAATTCGCGCTACTTTATCTATCGACATGTTGATCCTTTGCACGATCGGTTGAATTGTGAACCACATTCCATAATTGAATTGATACTACCAAATAATTCATCAGCATGATGGTAACCCCGCTGAAATCGATTACATTTTTAATGATCTGCGAATGTAATCGATTACAAAAACATGCCCGTCATTCTTCAAGCCGCAGGTACGTTGGCTGCACTCAGTCGCCCGAATCACTTACTTGAGTAAGCTCATCGGGACTCCTTCGATTGCCGCCTTCCTGCAACTCGAATTATTTAGGGCATACCTATAAATGATGCAACCTGTAGTGGAGGATTTATGTCTTCTCAATCGGCTGTTGGAGCACAAGTGGTTACCCATAAATGGGTGATTCCACGCCTGTCGTTAATGATGTTTCTCGAGTTTTTTGTCTGGGGGGCCTGGTACGTCACCCTCGGTGTGGTGATGGGCAAATACGGCCTGAGCGCGTTAATTGGCGATGCGTATTCCACCGGGCCGATTGCGTCCATTTTATCGCCGTTTGTTCTGGGCATGTTGGTTGACCGCTTCTTCGCCTCGCAGAAAGTGCTCGGCGTACTGCACCTGGTCGGCGCGGCGTTGCTGTGGTGGCTGCCTGGCATGTTCGAAAGTGGGCAGAGCGGTCTGCTGTGGATAATCTTCGCCTACATGCTCTGCTATATGCCTACCATCGCGCTGAGCAACAACGTGGCATTCCATAGTCTGGCAAACAGTGAAAAAGGATTCCCGGTGGTGCGTGCATTCGGCACCATCGGCTGGATTGTGGCGGGCTTGATTGTCGGCACCAGCGGGCTTTCAGACAGCACCGGTATCTTCACGCTGGCCGCCATTGCCTCCGTGGTGTTGGGGATCTACAGCTTTACGCTACCGAATACGCCTGCGCCGGATCGTGGCAAACCGCTGTCGATGCGTGACCTGTTATGTGCGGATGCGTTCGCGCTACTCAAGCAACGCCACTTTATGGTGTTTATCATCTGCGCCACGCTGATCTCCATTCCGCTGGCCGCTTATTACGCTTATGCCGCACCGTTTATTTCGGCGGTCGGTTTTGAAAACGTCAGCGGCGTCATGGCGCTCGGGCAGATGTCTGAACTGCTGTTTATGCTGCTAATCCCGTTCTTCTTCCGCCGTCTTGGCATCAAGATGATGCTGCTGATCGGTATGTTGTCGTGGTTCCTGCGCTATGCGATGTTCGCGCTAGGGATCACCGAAGAAACCCGTTGGATGATCTACATCGGCATCATTTTGCACGGGGTTTGTTACGACTTCTTCTTCGTTATTGGCTTTATCTACACCGATAAAGTGGCGGGGAACAAAGTGAAGGGGCAAGCACAAAGTCTGTTAGTGCTGTTTACCTATGGCTTAGGGATGCTGATAGGTTCGCAAATCAGCGGCGCAGTGTTTAACCGCTCGGTGACGGCGAAGGGTGCCGAAGGCTTGTTGCAATGGCAGCAGTTCTGGTGGATGCCAGCGATTGCCGCTGTAGTGATTTCAGCCATCTTCTTCTTCACTTTCAATTACAAAGAGGCTGAGCAGAATGGCAAATAAGCCGCTGCGCGTATTGGTCGTGGGCTGCGGAAATATGGGGGCCGCCCACAGCCTTGCGTATCAGCATTTGGACGAGTTTACACTCTGCGGGCTGGTGGCCCGCGGGGAGTCGAAAACTCACCTGAAAGCGCAGTTGGGGGCCGACATTCCGCTGTTCGAGAATTTGCAGCAGGCTATTAAAGAGACTCAGGCTGATGCCGTATGCATTGCCACCTGGCCTGATAGCCATGAGGCGCTGGCGCTGACGGCGCTTGCCGCCGGTTGCCATGTGTTTCTTGAAAAACCGCTTGCCACAACGGTGAGCGGGGCAAAGCGTGTTGTTGCGACGGCAAAGCTTGCGGACAAGAAACTGGTGGTCGGCTACATCCTGCGTCATCACCCCGTCTGGCAGCAGTTTATTACGCTGTCACACGGGCTTGGCAAACCGTTGGTTATGCGCATGAACCTCAATCAGCAAAGCAGCGGTAGCGCCTGGCACACGCACAAAATGTTGATGCAGTCGCTTTCGCCCATCGTCGATTGCGGCGTGCATTACCTTGATGTGATGTGCCAGATGACCCTATCCAGCCCGCTGTCAGTGAGCGCAGTGGGCGCGCGCCTGAGTGACGACATTCCCCTTGGGCAGTTTAACTACGGCCAGCTTCAGGTGCGTTTTGCCGACGGTTCAGTCGGCTGGTACGAAGCGGGTTGGGGGCCGATGATGAGCCAAACGGCCTTCTTTATTAAAGATGTCATTGGCCCGCTGGGGTCGGTGTCCATCGTGGCGCGAGAAGCCGCGGGTGAAGGGCAATCGGCGAATGTCGAGGCGCACACGCGTACCGAGTCGTTACGCATTCATCATGCCCAATTAAATCCGCAGGGCGAGTTTGCTCATAAGGATGAGTGGGTGACGGCAACCCATGAGCCTGACCACTTCGCCTTGTGCCAACTCGAACAACAGTTTTTTGCCCGTGCCATATACGACGATAGCGATTTGGCGCTTCATCAGCAGCAGGCGATTGAAAGCCTGGCCGTGGTGCTGGCGGCGGATCGCGCGGTTCGTGAACAACGCACGGTGATGATTAAGGAGATGTTGTAATGAAAACCCTGAAAGGGCCATCCATTTTTCTTTCGCAGTTTATTACGGATAACCCCCCGTTTAATTCGCTGGACTCCCTTGCCGTCTGGGCTGCGGGTCTGGGTTATAAAGCCGTACAAGTCCCCACACACTTACCGCATATTTTCGATCTCGCCAAAGCCGCACAAAGCCTGGAATACTGCGCAGAAATTCGCGCTGTGTTGGCAAAAAGTGGGCTGGAAATCAGCGAGCTTTCAACTCACCTGCAAGGGCAACTGGTTGCGGTGCATCCGGCGTATGACGCGGCATTTTCTGGGTTTGCGCCACCGGAAGTGGCACACGATGCCAGCGCTCGTCAGCAATGGGCGGTGAATAGCCTGAAACAGGCCGCACGCGCTTCACAAAATTTAGGCCTGAAAGCGCATGCCACTTTTTCTGGGGCACTGGCCTGGCCCTATTTTTACCCGTGGCCGCCGCGTAACGAACAGCTGATTGACGAGGCGTTTCGTGAATTAGCCGCCCGCTGGTTGCCTATTTTAAATTGCTTCGATGAAGCGGGCGTAGACGTTTGTTTTGAGTTACATCCCGGCGAAGACTTGCACGATGGCGTCACCTTCGAGCGTTTTCTGGCGTTGGTTGATAACCACCCGCGCTGCAATATTCTGTACGACCCGAGCCATATGTTGCTGCAACACATGGATTACCTCGGTTTTATCGACCACTACCACGCGCGAATCAAAGCCTTCCACGTTAAAGACGCTGAGTTTCAAACATCTGCAAAAAGTGGCGTATACGCGGGTTATCAGCCGTGGATTGACCGCGCAGGCCGTTTCCGTTCGTTGGGCGACGGGCAGATTAACTTCAAGGGGATCTTCAGCAAACTAGCTCAATATGACTATGCCGGATGGGCTACGCTTGAATGGGAGTGTTGCCTGAAATCAGGCGATGCGGGCGCGCGCGAAGGAGCCAAATTTATCGTCGATCATATTATTCCGGTGGCCGACTATGCCTTTGACGACTTCGCAAACAGCAAAAGTGAAACATCTGCGGTGCGTCGTATGCTCGGGCTGGAGGAGTGAGTAACCATGAAACGTATCCGTTTAGGTATGGTCGGTGGCGGTGAAGGCTCGTTTATTGGCGGCGTACACCGTATTGCCGCACGGCTTGATGATCAGTTTGAGTTAGTTGCCGGGGCGTTTTCGTCTTCACCTGAAGTCGCAAAGCGCAGCGGCGCAGGGTTGTTTGTCGAAAGTGATCGCTGTTACGCAAGCTGGCAGGAGATGGTGCTGCGCGAATCCGCACGCCCGGATGGCATCGAAGCGGTCTCGATTGTGACGCCTAATCACCTGCACGTTCCGGTGGCAAAGGCTTTTCTGGAACACGGCATTCACGTGATTTGCGATAAACCGCTCGGTGTCACGCTTGCCGAAGCAAGGGGGCTTGCGCAGGTCATCGAAACCACTGGCCGTCACTTTATTCTCACCCATAACTACAGCGCACTGCCGATGGTGCGCGAAGCCCGCGCGCGGATTGCCAACAGCGAAATCGGCGATATTCGTGCCATTGAAGTGGAGTATTTGCAGGATTGGCTGAACGACCGCCTTGAGTTGACTGACAACAAACAAGCCAGTTGGCGCGGTAATCCTGCGATGGCGGGTGCCGGGGCTATCGGGGATATTGGCACTCATGCCTGGCAACTGGCGGCGTTTGTCAGTGGTATGGAGCCCGAAGTGGTGCGTGGTGAACTATTAACCCGTATTCCAGGGCGGGTGCTGGATGATGAAGTGTACGCCGAAATGCGCTATGCCAATGGTGCAAGAGGGCGTTTATGGGCAAGCCAGGTAGCACCCGGTTTTGAAAACGATTTGCGTCTGCGGATTGTGGGTAGCAGGGCGAGCATCAGCTTCCGTCAGCAGCAGCCTGAAATTCTGGAAATCCATCCACATCACGGAAACAGTTACACTGTCACGCGAAACGGGGTGAACAACCACGATTCAGTGCGCCACCAGTGCCGAACACCTGCCGGGCATCCTGAAGGGTATCTGGAAGGATTCGCGCAAATCTACCGCGAAGCCGCCGTCAAAATTCGTGGCGGCAGTGCGCCCTTGCTGCCGGGTATTGAGCAGGGGATCTCCGGCATGAAATTCATTGAGGCAATACGCGAAAGTAGCCAACGCGGCGGAGAATGGCTGGAGTGGTGAGCCTCCCGAGCTGCGTGTCATCTCCCTCAATCTTTGCATCACACTTCTCTCTTCTCACGGTATTGACGGGGCGATAGCGATATTGCCCCAAACCGTATCAAAACAGAGCCGCGTAGTGTGTCTCTCGCAAAAGTGAAATAAAAAATAGCGATACGTGCACCACGTCGAGAATTTGTACAAAGGTTAGGGTGCTAAGTTGCCGCATGGATTGGTTATTAACTAGCCTTTTGAATGGTGTGCTGTTTTTTCACCTCCCTCCGATTTGGTCTGAACAAAAGAGGAAACAATGAAAAAGCTGACGTTAAGTCTTATTACCTTAGCGCTGGCGGGCGTTTCTAATGCCGCGCTGGCCGATACTCTGCGTATGGAATGTCCGATCTCCCCCGGCGGTAAGGAATACTGCAACTACGTCAAAGACCGTTTTGAAAAGCAGACCAGCAACAAGCTGGAGTTCATCGAGTTTCCTGCAGCATCTGACGAGAAGCTGGCTTTACTTCAGCAATTGTTTGCGGCCAAAGATGAGAAAGCAGTCGATTTGTTCCAGTCCGATACCATCTGGGTGGGGCTGCTGGATAAGCAAACGCTCGATTTGACCGATGCGGTTGCCGATATGAAAGGCGATTTCTTCCCCGGCCCATGGGCAAACGACACGGTGAACGGCAAAGTCAAAGCGGTTCCGGCTTATCTCGATACGGGTGTGCTCTATTACCGCAAAGATCTGCTGGAAAAATACAACGAACAGCCGCCAAAAACCTGGGAAGACCTGACGCGTATCGCCACCAAAATTCAGGAAGAAGAACGCAAAGCCGGGCATAAAAACTTCTGGGGCATGATCTTCCAGGGTAAGTCGTATGAGGGGCTGACCTGTAACGCGCTGGAATGGATTGATTCTTACGGCGGTGGCACGTTCATCGACGAAAAAGGGAACGTGACCATTAATAATCCGAAGGCCGCCGCCGCGCTGGATATGGTGGCGGGCTGGATTGGGAAAATCACCCCGAAAGGGGCGTTAGGCTACAAAGAAGAAGAATCGCGTTCGGTGTTCCAGAACGGCGACGCGCTGTTTATGCGCAACTGGCCTTACGCCTATTTGCTTTCACAAGGGGCTGATAGCCCGCTGAAAGGCAAAGTGGGCGTCGCACCACTTCCTGCCGGGCCGGATGGCAAATCGGCCAACGCACTTGGCGGTTGGCAGTGGTCAATCAATGCGAACACCAAAAACAAAGATGCGGCCATTGCGCTGCTGAAAATCCTCACCGACGCCGACTCGCAGAAAATGCAGCTGAAATATCTTGGCTTCGCACCGACGCGCTCGGCCTTATATGAGGACAAAGCGGTGCTGGAAACCGCGCCGCATCTGACGCTGTTTAAAGAGATTTTCGCCAATGCGGTTCCGCGTCCGGCAACGGCAACCAAAAGCCAGTACCCGCGTGTCTCTAACGCCATTTTCAACGTGACCTTTAAGGTGCTCAATGGCGGCAGTGACGGCAAGACTGCCGTGGCGGATCTGGAAAAACGTCTGGAACGCGTCAAAGGTAAGGACTGGCATTAATTGGCGCACTCAGGTTACCAACAGCGGCGTCGCCGTATCGCATGGATACTGGTGGCGCCCGCACTCTTACTTCTTGCACTGGCGGCGGGTTGGCCGCTGGTGCGCACCTTCTTTTTCAGTTTCACCAATGCAATGCTCGACAACCCGTCCGAGTACCAAATGGTGGGGCTGGCAAACTATTACGCCGCAAACGGTGGTGACAGCCGCGGCGTGCTGGTTGATCCGCTTTGGTGGCAGGCAGTCGGTAACACGTTGTGGTTTACCGTGGTGTCTGTAGGGTTAGAACTGCTATTTGGCATGCTGCTGGCACTGCTGATGAACCAGAAGTTTCGAGGCCAGGGGCTGGTGCGTACGGCGATCCTGGTGCCGTGGGCCATTCCGACTATCGTCAGCGCCAAAATGTGGGGTTGGATGTTCCATGATCAGTACGGCGTGGTGAACGACTTGTTGGCGAAAATATTCGGTTACCAGGCGCATCTGGCGTGGATTGCTGAACCGTCGCTGTCGATGTGGGCGGTGGTAATTGCTGATGTCTGGAAAACCACGCCGTTTATGGCATTAATGTTGCTGGCGGCCCTTCAACTGATCCCCACCGATCTTTACGAAGCCGCACGCGTAGATGGCGCCAGTGCCTGGCAGCGGTTTAAGCGCATCACGCTACCGCTAATCATGCCCGCCATGATTGTGGCGTTGATCTTCCGCATCATGGACGCGATGCGCATCTTCGATTTGATTTTCGTGCTGACCTCCAACAGCGAGGCGACAATGTCCGTTTCCGGTTATGCCCGTGAGCAAATCATCTCCTATCAGGATATGGGCGTCGGCTCGGCAGCCTCGGTGCTGGTGTTCATGATGGTGGCGGGGATTGCAGCCTGCTTTATCCGCGTTTCACGTTTGAACGAAAAGGAGAAGCGGTGATGAAAACCACGCGTCGGCAACGAAAATTCGGTCACCATCTGGTTATCTATGCAGGCGCAACGCTCGCCGTGCTGTTCTGCGTTTTCCCATTTTATTACGCCATTCTGACGTCGTTGCGCACCGGGCAGGAGCTGTTTTTACCGTCGTATCTGCCCAGTGGTTATCACTGGCATAACTATGTGGTGGCGCTGGTCGATAATGGCATCGCCCGCAGTCTGCTTAATTCGGTGCTGGTGGCGTCGGTGACTGTGGGCATCTGCTTGTTGGTGGCGATCACCGCCTCGTTTGCGCTGGCGCGAGTGCCGTTTCGTGGGCGTAAATTCCTTCTGTTCACCATTCTGTGCGTGTCGATGTTCCCACAGGTAGCGGTGCTAACCGGCATGTTTGAGCTGGTGCGCTTTCTTGGACTTTATGACTCGCTCGGCGCTCTGGTGCTTTCGTACACCACTTTTTCTCTGCCGTTCACCGTCTGGGTGCTGACCACTTTTATGAAGTCGATTCCGGTTGAGCTGGAGGAGGCGGCGATTGTGGATGGGGCGAAAACCTGGACCATTATTCGCCGCGTGTTCGCACCGATTCTGGCTCCTGCACTGGTCACCACCGGGCTGCTGGCGTTTATCGGCGCGTGGAACGAATTCATGTTTGCCCTGACGTTTATTATTTCCGGCGATAAACGCACCGTACCCGTGGCAATCAGTATGTTCAGCGGCGCATCAACTTTTGAGCTGCCGTGGGGCAGCATTATGGCGGCGTCGGTGGTGGTGACATTGCCGATTATCATACTGGTGCTCATCTTCCAGAAACGTATTGTCAGCGGACTTACCAGCGGAGCGATTAAGGGATAACCATGGCGCAACTCGTGCTCGATAAAATTCAAAAACGCTACGGCAGCACGTCGGAAGTGATTAAACCACTCGATCTGGAAGTGAACAGTGGGGAGTTTGTGGTGGTGGTCGGGCCGTCCGGTTGCGGGAAATCCACCTTGCTGCGGATGGTCGCAGGTCTTGAGGAGATAAGCGCAGGAGAGATGCGCATCGACGGCGTTTGTGTGAACGATGATTCACCGTCAGAGCGCGGTATCGGTATGGTGTTCCAGTCTTACGCGCTCTACCCACATATGACGGTGTACCAGAACATGGCGTTTGCGCTGGAGATGGCGAAGCTGCCAGTAAAAGATATCGACGAAAAAGTGCGCGAAAGTGCGCGAATTTTGCAGCTCGAGCCTTTGCTCGATCGGCGACCAAAAGATCTCTCCGGCGGCCAGCGCCAGCGCGTGGCCATTGGTCGTGCCATTGTGCGCGAACCAAGGCTCTTTTTATTTGATGAGCCGCTTTCCAATCTTGATGCTTCACTGCGGGTGCAAATGCGCATGGAAATTGCCGCACTTCACAAAAGAATTAACGCCACCATTTTGTACGTCACCCACGATCAGGTGGAGGCGATGACGCTTGCTGACCGCATAGTGGTGTTAAATCAGGGGCAAATTGAGCAGGTGGGTACGCCGCTTGAGCTATATGACCGCCCGGCAAATATGTTTGTCGCACAGTTTATTGGCTCGCCCAAAATGAATCTGATACCTGGCGTGTTAACGCACGGCAGCGCATTGCGCAGCGACGTCCGGCTTGAGAATCGTCAGGAAGTCACACTGCCGATAAACGGTGCAGGCGTGCCGGAGGGGCAAGCGGTGCAACTGGGGATCCGCCCTGAACATATCCAGATTACCGACCTGGCGCAGGCAGATATCGAAGGTGAAGTGCTGTTTGTCGAGCAAATGGGCAACGAGACACTACTCTACGTTAACGGCGGCTACGGTAGCGAACCATTAGTGATGCGCCATACTTCCAGGCTTGAAATTCAGGCTGACCGACGTATCGGCCTACGGCTTCCGCCGGAGAGTTGTTATTTGTTTAATAGTGATGGGCGGGCGTTTATTCGGGTTTAGGGTGATATCTGTCATTCTGCGGTTTCCCGTTCACCCGTGTGGCTGATTATCTCTGTAACCGCTGCTAACGGTGAACGTGCCAGGAGGGTTACGCCACCCTCCTGGCGACCTCGGCGCCCGGTTTTAAATTGCCGCTTCGCGGTAAACCCCAGCTTATCCCCAACGTTCAGGGTCGTTCGCGATTCGCTCCCGGCGATCGCTCACTGGCGTGGTTCCCGACCACGCCACCCTGACTTATGGGGAACACTGGGGCAATTTATACCGGGAATAAGGTCAAAACCGGTTTGGTGAACGTATTGCCGAGTGTCGAATAGCTCAGCCCCGTAGCGTGGGAACGCGCGATGCTTTCCAGAGGAAATCAAACCGTTGCACTACGTTGCAATAAACGATGTTCCTCACATTGTCAGCGGCTACGGTAGCGAACCGTGGGTGATGCGCCATACTGAAAGACTTGAAATTAAACTCAAATAGCTCGTGGTGTCGTTTTGCTCTAATCCCGGCCCTCATCCTAACCCTCTCCCCCAGGAGAGGGGACATTCTGTCCTCATGGAGGGCCTGAGTGAGGAACATTCTTTTCCCCCTTTCTCTGTGGGAGAGGGGACATTCTGTCCTCATAGAGGGCCTGAGTGAGGAACGTTCTTTTCCCCCTTTCTCTGTGGGAGAGGGGACATTCTGTCCTCATAGAGGGTCTGAGTGAGGAACATTCTTTTCCCCCCTCTCCCTGTGGGAGAGGGCTGGGGTGAGGGCCAATCCCTAAGGAGATCTCCATGGAAAAAAAATGGTGGCACAACGCGGTGGTGTATCAAATCTACCCGCGTAGTTTTATGGACAGCAACGGCGATGGTATCGGTGATATCAACGGCATCATTAGCAAGCTCGATTACCTGCAACAACTCGGCATCAATCTGATTTGGCTCTCGCCTGTTTATCGCTCGCCGATGGACGACAACGGTTACGACATCTCTGACTACGAAGATATTGCTGCCGAATTTGGCACGATGGCAGAGATGGAATCTCTCATCCAACAGGCGAAAAAACGCGATATTCACATTCTGATGGATTTAGTCGTCAATCATACTTCTGATGAACATCCCTGGTTTATCGAAGCGCTGAAATCCAAAGACAACCCGTACCGCGATTTCTATATCTGGCGCAAACCTGCGGCAGACGGCGGCCCGCCGAACGATTTCCGCTCCTATTTTGGCGGCAGCGGCTGGGCGTTTAACGAAGCCAGTGGCGAATATTATTTGCACCAGTTTTCAGTACGTCAGCCCGATCTCAACTGGGAAAATCCGCGTGTTCATGAAGAAGTCCACGCCATGATGAATCGCTGGCTGGCGAAAGGTATCGGTGGCTTCCGCATGGACGTTATCGACCTGATCGGCAAAGAGGTAGATCAGCAGATTATGGCGAACGGGAAAAATCTCCACGCCCTGATCCGCCAGATGAACCGCGCCACCTTTGGCAACGGCGACTACGTTACCGTTGGCGAAACCTGGAGTGCGACACCGGAAGACGCCTTGCTTTACAGCGGCGAGGAACGAGAAGAGCTGTCGATGGTTTTCCAGTTTGATCACATCAAACAATTCTGGGATGAACACGCCGGGAAGTGGCGCAGTAAGCCGTTTGAACTGGCGAGCTTCAAAGCGGTTATCGAAAAATGGCAGACTGCGCTGGCGCATCACGGCTGGAACTCGCTGTTCTGGAGCAACCACGATTTACCCCGCGCAGTGTCGAAATTTGGTGACGAAGGGGCGTTTCGTGAGTCCTCCGCTAAAATGCTCGCCACTGCGTTGCACTGCCTGAAAGGTACGCCGTATATCTATCAGGGTGAAGAGATCGGCATGACGAACGTGCGTTTCGAAGCCATCAGCGACTATCGCGATATCGAAAGCCTGAATCTTTATAAAGAGCGGCTGGCGGAAGGTGTCAGCCACGAGGAGATGATGCTCGGCATCCATGCCAACGGGCGCGATAACGCCCGCACGCCGATGCAGTGGGACAACGGCCCGAACGCAAGTTTTACCACCGGTACACCGTGGATTGCCGTGAACCCCAACTACCGTGAAATCAATGTCGCGACAGCACTTGAACAGCCGGATTCTATCCTGTGGCATTACCAAAAATTGATCGCGCTTCGCAAAAATTATCCTGTGTTGGTTTACGGCGATTTTCAGGCGGTTATGCCTGAACACCCGCAGGTTTTTGCCTGGCTACGTACCCTAAACGACGAGCGTCTGCTGGTGATAAACAACTTCTCCTGTGAGCACCTCACGCTCGACATACCGGAATCTATGCAGGACTGGCATGGCGAATGCTTGATTAGCAACTACGCGCCCCGTGATCGGCTGGCCGTCAGTATTGAACTGCAACCTTATGAATCTTTCGCATTATTGATGAGGAGGTAACCATGGCGAATTGGTGGAAAGAGGCGGTCGCTTACCAGATTTATCCGCGCAGCTTTCATGACAGCAACGGTGATGGAATCGGCGACCTGAACGGTATCACCGAAAAACTCGATTACCTCAACGATCTCGGCATCGATCTGATTTGGATCTGCCCGATGTACAAATCGCCCAATGACGATAACGGTTATGACATTAGCGATTATCAGCAGATCATGGCTGAGTTTGGCACCATGGAAGATTTTGACCGCCTTTTGCAACAGGTTCACGCACGCGGAATGCGGCTGATTATCGACCTTGTGGTCAACCACACATCCGATGAACATCCGTGGTTTCTGGAGTCCCGTTCATCACGTGATAACCCGAAACGCGACTGGTACACCTGGCGCGACGGTAAAAATGGCGCAGAACCCAATAACTGGGAAGGGATCTTTAAAGGATCTACCTGGGAATTTGACCCACAAACCGAACAGTATTTTCTGCATTTGTTTACCCGCCGCCAGCCCGACCTGAACTGGGAAAACCACGATGTGCGCCGTGCGGTGTACGACATGATGCGCTGGTGGCTGGACAAAGGTATTGACGGTTTCCGTATCGACGCCATCTGCCATATGAAAAAAGAACCCACGCTTGCCGATGTGCCGAATCCTGACAAACACCGTTATGCACCGTCGATGAAAAGCCATCTTAATTATGACGGTCTGCTGGACTATGTGGACGACATGAGCCAGAAGGTGTTTCAACATTATGACATCGTGACGGTTGGCGAAGTGAACGGCCTGGATTCCGAGCATGCTGAAGAGTGGGTGGGTGAGCATCGCGGGCGACTCAATATGGTGTTCCAGTTTGAGCACGTTCGTTTATGGGAACCAGAAGCCGGTTTGCGCCCTGAACCCGCAGTGCTGAAGAAAATTTTCACCGCCTGGCAGGATGCGCTGGAAGGCAAAGGCTGGAATGCGTTGTATGTAGAAAACCACGATCTTACGCGCATTACTTCACGCTGGGGCGACACCGAACACCACTGGCGAGAAAGCGCCACCTGCATTGCTGCGCTGTTTTTCCTGATGCAGGGCACGCCGTTTATCTACCAGGGGCAGGAAATCGGCATGACCAATACCCGCTTCGACGGAGTGGATGATTTTGATGATGTGTCAGCGAAAAACACCTGGCGCGAGATGGCGGCGCAGGGCAAAGATGAAGCCGAAATCATCGCGTTTCTGACCAATACCGGGCGTGATAACTCGCGCACGCCGATGCAGTGGAACTCCTGGCCAAACGCCGGTTTCAGCGACGGAAAACCGTGGTTTAAGGTCAATGCCAACTTTGAGATGATCAACGTTGCAAGCCAACAGCAAGACCCGGATTCGGTGCTGAATTTCTATCGCGCGCTAATCCAGTTGCGTAAGAAAGAACGCACGCTGATTTACGGGCGCTATGTACTGGAGCTGAAAGATCACGCGCAAATTTATGCTTATCGCCGCGTGCTTGAAGGTTCTGAGTTTGTGGTGCTTTGCAATATGTCGTCGAAATCTGCCCGTTGGCAGAGCGAAGAATTACCGCTCGAGTGGGCAGAATGTGTGCTGGGGAATTACCCTAAGGTGGATGAGCTTTATCGGTTGCACCCATGGGAGGCGCGGGTTTATCAGTTTACTTAGTTGTTTAGCGGTGATGAGCCAGAATGATTTAATTTGCGCTAGTCAGGCATGAGGCAGTTCTTCTGAGATGCAAAGAACTGCCTCATTTATGTTTACACCTATTCCAATCATTAAATAATCAAGGCCGCAGCTCGGCTTCTATTTATGCAGCAAAAACCACGATTACCTTCGCAGTAATATAAAGTCCAAAACCATAGGCCAAATGCGTCAGAGCACTCAGAAAACGCGCGCGTCCTGGGCGAGGGGGGTTAGCTGCTGCGACGCCAAAACCGAGCAAGGGTTGCATGATTAAAAACGGAGCAAACAGGCTCAACATCCCAGCCAATAAAGCTGCCACGAGAGAAGGTTGCCAAAACCAGGTCGCACCATTTAGCACAAGCGGGATGAAGGAAAATAAAACCCCGGTAACATAATGGGCTACCCAACCTGCGGCTTTTTCACCGCGCATAGGTGTTGTCGTGACAATGGTGTCGTGATGAAACATCCCCCTTGGCATCCATAAAACCCATCGACCAACAAGGGCATAATCAAGACTAGGAATAGACAGTACATGCTTCTGAACCATCGACCAGATATCCATAATGAGTGTTGCACCCAGACCCGTTACAACAATGCGAAAAAACAGTTCAGTATCCATTGCTATATCTCTCTTATCTCATGGTGTTAAGCTTTCTGTCATTGTGCAACTTAAAGTGAGGTTTAAGTCAACGATGAAAGAATTGGACATTGGGCAGGTCGCAAAACTCTCTGGAGTCGCGCCGTCGAAGCTTCGTTTTTATGAAAAGAAAGGGCTTATTAGGTCCGTGGGTCGTAACGGGCTGAGAAGGCAATATTCTGAAAATGTGCTGAATAAATTGCAGTTAATTACCTTGGGTCAAACAGCGGGTTTCACCCTTGATGAAATGGCGGGGATGTTCGGAACACCGGATAAGGTGAGTATTGACCGGGAAAAACTGCATAACCGGGCGCAAGAAATCGATAGAACCATTCGCAAACTGCGGATACTCAGTCAGGGTCTGAAACATGCCGCTAAATGTACCGCGCAAGATCATACCCAGTGCGAAGAGTTCAAAAAGGTGGTTTCTCGGGGGCAGAGAATCCTGGCTAAATAGTCTTGAAAGAAGCCTGACTCAGAGCTCCCCTATACAGTAACCAGGCCGCCTGCGGTATGATGCGGGCTGGTTTTTAACAAGGAGGGGTTATGTTGACGACAACATTTCCAGCTTTGCAGGCCACGACCCTCGATGCCATAAATACGTTGGGCGAGTGGCTTTCTCACAATGAGTTTGATGCACCGCCCGCAGTGTCTGATGGAGAACTGATTATTCTCGCCGGGAATGCCGTTATCCCTACCATTGATGCGGCTTGCCAGTTGGCGGCTAACAGTGAGTTGCCGCTGCTGATAACCGGTGGTATCGGGCATTCCACCACCTTTTTATACGGCGCTATCGCTAAACATCCACGCTATAACATCATTCCCACCACGGGGCGTGCAGAAGCGGCTATTATCAGCGATATCGCCACCCAGTTCTGGAAGATCCCCGCTGAAAAAGTGCTGACGGAAGAGAAGTCCAGCAACTGCGGCGAGAACGCCCGCTTTACGTTTGACCTGATGCAAACGCTGCAAATAACCCCGGCGAGCGCGATTATTATTCAAGACCCCACCATGCAACGTCGTACCGTCGCGACATTTGATCGCGTCTGGCAAAGTGAAGCGCATAAACCGCGTTGGCGCAGTTGGCCCGGCATTGTTCCGGTTCTGGTCAGTCACGATACCCAGACCACCTTTAGCCTGGATGAAAAGGGCTTATGGCCGGTAGCGCGTTATGTCTCGTTGGCACTCGGGGAAATCCCTCGCATCAGGGATGACGCACAGGGCTACGGGCCGCAAGGGCGTGATTTTATTAGTCATGTTGATATCCCCGCCGCGGTGATAAACGCCTGGGAATTTCTGGCTAAGGACGCAGCGCTTGCACAATTGATGCGCGAACGAGGTCTGTAACGGTATTCATTAATATCCATTATTCGATGGTAATGATTTACTTTATCATTCATTAATGATAATTATTATCAATAGCGAAGATTCATTTCTTTAGCTAACGTTTTGTTAGCTAAAGAATTTCACCTGCTATTGATAAGGATATTAAGGATACTTATGTCTGCTATACCGCAAACCCGCCTACGTGCGTTGCCTGCCCTGATGCTCTCCAGCCTGCTATTTTCCAGTTCACTGTTTGCTGATACCTCCTTTACGGTAGAAAGAAAACCTGTCGGCAAAGGCGCGTATGAAATGGCGTATAGTGCGGATCAATCTGCTCTGTATGTTGCTACGTCACAAAGCCGCAAACTGGATAAAGGCGGGGTGGTTTATCGTCTTGACCCGGCAACGCTCGAAGTGACTCAGGCGATTCATAACAACCTGAAACCGTTCGGTGTGGCGTTCAACAAAACCACCGGCACGCTGTTCCTCGGCAACACCACCAACAGCGCAGTGACCGCCATCAACAGCAAAACGGGTGATGTGATTAAGTCGTTGGTGGTTGATGACACCAAACGTACCGAAACCGTGCGCCCGCTGATGCCGCGCCAGTTAGTGGTTAACGAAGCCACCAATACCCTGTATATGGGCGGTTTGGGGGAGTCCAGCGTGTTGTGGGTCATTGACGGCACCACGCTTGAGTTGCGTGACACCATTAAAGATCTCGGAAAAATGGCGACGGGTCTGGCGATTGATGAGAAGTCTGCGCGCATTTACATGACCAATGCCGATAACGAATTTATCGTCATCGACAGCAAAACCAACAAGGTTATTTCCCGTACGAAGCTTGAGACTGAAGGCGAGCATTTCTATCTCAATATTGCGTTGGATCGTGCAAACAACCGCGCGTTTATCAGTGATTCGAAATCTCCGCAATTGTTGGTTGTTGATACCAAAACCAGCAAAGTGCTGAATAAAGTTGAGGTGCCGCTGGGGCTGGATGTGCTGTTTAACCCGGTGCGCAACGAAATATACGTTACCCATCGTAAAGCCGGTAAAGTCAGCGTGATTGACGCGAAAAGCTACAAAGTATTGGAAACGATCGACACGCCAGCGTGGCCAAATAGCCTGGCACTTTCGCCAGACGGGCAGCAGCTGTTTGTTAGCGTGAAGCAAGAGGGTAGCCGCGAAAAAGAACCGGCCAGCCCGGATGATGTGGTCCGTATCAGCTTCAAATAAAGTCAGTCGGGCACGCTATGCGTGCCCGATATTATTACCGAATCACTTCACTTACTCGCTATCTGCTTTTTCCGCTTTCCCTGCCATCTGCGCCAGGAAGTCATAGCGTTTTTGCAAATCTGCAGCAGCGTCTTTCCATAGTTGTTCTGCGACTTCAGGTTGCTGCGCATTCAGACGACGGAATCGCTGCTCTTTCATCAGCGTATCAGCCAGTGCATCAGACGGTGGACGCGAATCCAGCGCCAGCGGCAGCTTGCCCTCCTCAGCACGACGTGGGTCGTAGCGATACAGCGGCCAGAAACCGGTCGCGGTGAGTTGACGCATTTGATCGTGACTCAGCGCCAGGTCGTAACCGTGTTCCTCGCAAGGGCTATAGGCGATGATGAGCGACGGGCCAGGATACGCTTCGGCTTCCTGAATCGCTTTCACCGTTTGGTTGAGCTGCGCCCCAAGTGAAATCTGCGCCACATAAACATGCCCGTACATCATCATGCTGACGCCGAGATCTTTACGTGCTTTACGCTTGCCGTGTTCACCAAATTTCGTGACCGCACCCAGCGGTGTCGCTTTCGACGCCTGGCCGCCCGTGTTGGAGTAACACTGGGTATCCAGCACCAGAATATTGACGTTTTCAGTCAGACTCAGGACGTGATCAAGACCGCCAAAGCCGATGTCATACGCCCAACCATCGCCACCAATCAACCAGATAGATTTCTCTACCATCGCATCGGCATCTGTAATGAGCTGGCGAGCGTCCGGGTCGTCGATATTCGCCAGATGCTGACGTAATGCGACAACCTGTTCGCGGCGCACTTCTGGCGTCGCTTCGGCGTGAAGCTGCTCGTTGAGCTCTGCAGGCAGTTTATCGGCAAACTTACCGACCAGGCGCATCACGCGGGCGCGATGTTGATCGACCGTGAGACGGAAGCCAAGGCCAAATTCGGCGTTATCTTCAAACAGCGAGTTCGCCCAGGCCGGTCCGCGCCCGTTGGCATCGGTGGTGTACGGTGTTGACGGCAGGTTACCACCATAAATTGACGAACAGCCCGTGGCGTTGGCAATCAACATGCGGTCGCCATACAGCTGAGTCAGCAGTTTGATATACGGTGTTTCACCACAACCCGAGCATGCGCCGGAATACTCAAACAGCGGCGTCAGCAACTGGGAAGTACGAATATCGATACGTTCCAGGCTGGTGCGATCCATTTCCGGCATTTTGAGGAAGAAATCATAGTTCTCTTTCTCTTCTTCAACATGCTCAAGGCGCGACATCATATTGATCGCTTTGATTTCTGGATTCTGGCGGTCTTTTGCCGGACAGACTTCGACGCACAGGTTACAGCCGGTGCAATCTTCAGGCGCGACCTGCAACACGTATTTCTGCCCACGCATATCGCGGGATTTCACATCCAGTGATTGCAGTCCGGCAGGCGCGTTTTCCATCGCCTCTGGTGGCACAACTTTGGCGCGAATGGCTGAGTGCGGGCAGGCAGCCACACAGTGATTACACTGGGTACAAATGTCTGGCTTCCAGATAGGAATTTCTTCGGCGATGTTGCGTTTTTCCCACTTCGTGGTGCCCATCGGCCAGGTGCCATCTGGGGGGAGCGCGGAAACGGGTAGCGCGTCGCCAAGGCCTGCCAGCATCGCTGCGGTGACGGTTTTAACAAAATCGGGTGCCGCGTCAGAAACCACAGGAGGGCGCATTGGGCTGCTTTCGTTCACCTCTTGCAAGGTCACTTCAGCAAGGGATTCACGTGCTAACGCCAGCGCCTGCCAGTTGCGTTCAACCAGCTCCTGGCCTTTGCTGCTGTAGCTCTTGGCAATCGCTCCCTGAAGCTCCGCCAGTGCGCTGTCGCCCGGTAAAATCTGGGTGAGATGGAAGAATGCCATCTGCATGACCGTGTTGATACGCGCACCCAAATGGCATTCACGGGCAATTTTTGCTGCATTTACCACAAAGAAGCGCGCTTTTTTCTGGTTCAATACCGCCTGAACTTCTTGCGGCAGGCGGTGCCACACTTCATCAGCGCTGTACGGCGTGTTAAGCAGGAAAATGCCGCCCGGTTTCAGGCGCTCTGCCATCTGGTATTTGTCGATAAACTGCAACTGGTGGCAACCAACAAAATCAGCCCGATCGATAAGATAGGTCGAATTAATCGGCTGTTCGCTGACGCGTAGATGGGAAACGGTCAGACCGCCTGCTTTTTTAGAGTCATAAACGAAATAACCCTGGGTGAAGAACGGCGTCGAGTTACCGATGATTTTGATATTGTTTTTGGTGGCAGAAACGCTGCCGTCGCTGCCCAGACCGTAAAAGAGCGCTTCGAGTTTGGCGCGGTTCGGCAGGGTGTTTTCAGGCAACGGAAGCGACAAATTGGTGACATCGTCGTAAATCCCTACCGTAAAGCGCGGGCGCGGTTTCGCTTCTTTTAATTCATTAAATACAGCCAGCACACAATCCGGGCCAAACTCTTTGGAAGAAAGACCGTAACGCCCGCCAATCACACGCGGCAGCGTTTCGCGCTCGCCACGGTTAAAGGCTTCGGCAAGAGACGTCATAACGTCGAGATACAGCGGTTCCGCCAGCGCGCCTGGTTCTTTGGTGCGGTCAAGTACCGCAATTTGGCGTACTGATTCTGGCAGGACGGCTAATAAATGGTCGGCTGAGAATGGGCGGAACAGGCGAACTTTCAGCACGCCGACTTTTTCGCCGCGCGTGAGTAATTCGTCGACCACTTCTTCACAGGTGCCGATGGCAGAACCCATCAGAATAATGACGCGCTCGGCTTGCGGGTGGCCGTAGTATTCAAATGGATGGTATTGGCGGCCCGTTGCGGCGGCAAAACTGTCCATCGCCTGTTCAACGTGCTCATAGACCGCGTCGTACCACAGGTTACTGGCTTCGCGGGACTGGAAATAGGTATCCGGGTTCGCCGATGTGCCGCGGATAACGGGATGGTCCGGATTCAGCGCGCGGGCGCGATGTTCATCAATCTCTTTTTGCGGCAACAGTTCCAGAAGGGTGCTGTCGGCAAGTGGCACTATTTTGTTTATTTCATGCGATGTGCGGAAACCATCGAAGAAATGAATAAAGGGAACACGACTTTTCAGCGTGGCAATATGCGAAATCAGCGCGAAGTCTTGGGCTTCCTGTACGCTGCTGGCGCATAGCATGGCACAACCGGTCTGGCGAATGGCCATCACATCCGAGTGATCGCCAAAAATAGAGAGTGCGTGAGTCGCAATCGTACGTGCCGCCACATGCAGTACAAACGGCGTGAGTTGACCAGCCAGTTTGTAGAGTGTCGGGATCATCAACAGTAAGCCCTGCGATGATG
The DNA here is from genome assembly GCF_014189855.1 of Buttiauxella sp. A111. Lineage (GTDB taxonomy): Bacteria > Pseudomonadota > Gammaproteobacteria > Enterobacterales > Enterobacteriaceae > Buttiauxella > Buttiauxella selenatireducens. The sequence goes on along the minus strand of NZ_BJFN01000004.1, from coordinate 53,965 downwards.
TAAATGAAGTGGAAAGGGCACCCGTTTGCAGCGCACCGTGAACAGCGGCAATTGCTCCGGCTTCGGACTGCATTTCTACTACGCGTGGCGTGTCTCCCCACACGTTTTTTCTGCCATCTCCGGACCAGGCATCAGCAAGCTCCGCCATGGTGGAACTGGGTGTTATCGGGTAGATGGCAATAACTTCGCTGGCGCGAAACGCCACAGATGCGACCGCACCATTGCCGTCGGTAGTGATCATAAGACACCCTTACATTGCGCAAAAAAATTAACATAAAAAGGCCCGCATAACCGCGCCGAGCCGAAGAATAATGTTTTAATTCTAGCAAAGCCCACAGAAGGTGATTTTCGCTTTTGTGTCCTGCGTTGAGCCTATATTGATATTTTTAAAAGGGGGATTGGTTGTGTTTTACGCAGTAAAGTGATCTGTATTGCAAAATCACACACATTTTATGGTCTTATGGCCTCGACGGAACGGCGTACCAGCGCTTATGATTCTTAGGTTTTGCAACGTTTAGGGGGAGAGGATTAATGCGCGCTGCGTTTTTAGCGGGTTGTGCCGCACTTTTATTGTCGGCATGTAGTAATGAACCACCTCAACAAGCCACCGCGGCTCACGTACCACCGGGTATGCGCGCGGCAATGTCCAGCCAGGGGCAGGCAAGTTGTGCAATGGTAGGAGGTTCGCTGAGCGTTGCTCGTCAGCTGGATGGTTCGGTAACGGGGATGTGTGCGATGCCTAACGGCAAACGCTGTAGTGAAAACGCGCTTGCCGCCGGAACATGTGGGGCGTACTAGTCCTGTCAGTTAACCAGATCGGCCAGTTTATAAACTAAAGTATGCTGGCTGGTTTTCAACGTCAGTTGTTGCGATGCCAAACCGACTTTTGCGCCATTGGTCAGCATGTCGTTGATCATATGATCAAGTTCGTTTAACTGTGGCTCAGAACACATCATCATGGTCATTCCCAGACCTTTCGATTTCAGCGTATCGCCTTCAAGCGTTGCCTGGCCCATAAAGCGGTTACACATCGCACCAGAAATATGCATATTTTCACCGAAGCTCAGTTCCGGCATACGTTTAATGCCTGTGAGCGGTTTGCCGTCTACAGTTTGCAGAACATAGCGGTGATGTTGCAGATCTTGTGCGGTAACAGTCGATTTATCACCAGATTGTGCACAACCGGCCAGTACCATTGCAGCCAGAGCCAAAGAAGCTAATTTTTTCATCTCTTTTCCCTAAGTTATTCATTTCATCAATGAGTTGGACACACTTTGGCAAAAAGTGCGTGGTGATTCTTTAAGGATAATCCTAAAACAATCCTCACCCCGACCCTCTCCTTGAAGGAGAGGGAGAATACCGGGCTCTATTTTCTGCCTCTGAAGGAGCGGGGGAATATAGCGTTCCTATCTCCTCTCCTTGAAGACGAGGGAGAATACAGCGCTCCGATATCCCCTCTCCTGGGGGAGAGGGTTAGGGTGAGGGCGTCCAGACTAAAACTAGTTAACCTGGTTCACACATGTCTCACCATTCTCTAACTGACGCAGGTTTTCCAGCGTAGTCTCAGAAATGCTGGTTAACGCTTCCGCAGTCAAAAATGCCTGGTGACCAGTAAACAGCACGTTGTGGCAGGCAGACAGGCGACGGAACACATCATCCTGAATTACATCGTTAGATTTATCTTCGAAGAACAAATCGCGTTCGTTCTCATAAACATCCATACCTAACGCGCCAATTTTTTGATTTTTCAGGGCATCGATTGCAGCCTGAGAGTCAATCAAACCGCCACGACTGGTGTTGATAATCATCACACCATTTTTCATCTGTTCGAACGCCGCACGATCAAGCAAATGATAGTTTTCTGGTGTCATTGGGCAGTGCAGGGAGATAATGTCAGACTGCGCAAACAGGGTAGGTAAATCGACATATTCCACGCCAAGCTCAATCGCCGCCGCACTTGGGTACGGGTCAAACGCCAACAGACGCATGCCGAAACCTTTCAATATTCTCAGTGCGGCAAGGCCAATTTTACCCGTACCAATCACACCGGCAGTTTTGCCAAACATGGTGAAACCGGTCAGCCCTTCCAGAGAGAAGTTGGCATCACGGGTACGTTGATAAGCGCGGTGAATACGGCGGTTCAGGCACATCATCATGCCGACGGCATGTTCAGCCACGGCTTCTGGTGAGTAGGCGGGTACGCGCACCACTGGCAAACCGAGCTCTTTTGCCGCATCGAGATCGACGTTGTTAAAACCGGCACAACGCAGCGCGATAAATTTCACACCCTGGTTTTTGAGTTCTTCCAGCACCGGACGACTCGCGTCATCATTCACGAAGATACAGACGCCTTCGCAGCCATGAGCCGTTTTGGCCGTTTTTTTGGTTAACAAGAAGTCATAAAATTCAAGATCAAAGCCGTATTCAGTGTTAACCTGCTCCAGATACTTTTTATCGTACTGTTTTGTGCTATAGACTGCCAATTTCATGAGACTTATCTCCAGAATGATATTGTTGTAAAATTACCACGCTTAAAATAATCATACAAATCTTAAACAAAAATTTTATGGATGAAATTCTGCTGCTCACTCAAGCTTAGCTACGCTTAAATCAGGCTTGATCTTCACGCTCGGCTTGAATAATGCAAGAATCATTGCATATGTTGCGTGGCTGGGTACAAAATTGTCGCTGAATCAGGATCTTAATCGCCCATGAAGGGTAAATATAAAGCCATTATTGCGTTGCTGCTGATCGTTATCTTGCTGTTGTTGACGCTCACGATGACTATCGCCAATTGGCTGCCTACGCTTGCAGGGATCTGGCTGCCGAAAGGGACACGCATCGCCATGGAAGCAAGCCCGAGGTTTAAACGCGGCGCGATCCTTATTCCTGACTTGCGCTACCTCGCCGGGGATTGCGAACTCGCAATCATTAAAGACGCCACTCTCAGCCATCCGAAACGCTGGCGTATCCACCTTGATACGCTCAATCTTGACGTCGATTGCCTCAGTAAAATGCCGCTCGATCAGTCAGGCCCGGCGGCACCGCGTACGCTTGCTGAATGGCAATCACTGCTACCTGAAAGCCTTATTACTATAGATAAGGTCAATATTACCCCGTTTCAACAGTTCTCCGGTGCCTTAAACCTGAGTCTTTCACCCCAGCAGCAAACTCTTCATTACGCAGGCCCATCTTTAAGTGTAGATGCGCAACTGAACGGCCAGTTATTAGCGTTACAAAAGTTAAAGATTCAGGCGATAGCGGGGATGGAGCCGCTCGAACTGGCCGGGCAAATCACGTTGCCGCCACTCACAACCAGCTTGCCGGAAGAGGGCTATCTCGCGACCACACTGCGCATTCCTCAAGAGTCTGAACGGGTAGATGTCGCCCTGGCCTGGCAGGCTGAAGAGGGATCATTAACCGTGGAAAAGCCGGGTGCGGTTGAACCGTTGGTGTCGCTGCCCTGGACTGTCAGCAACACGATTTTTGAAGTGAATGGTGGGCGGTGGTTCTGGCCATATGCAGGTATTCCGCTGCGTGGCGGGATTGCACTACGGGTGGATGACTGGAAACAGGGGCTGGAAAAGGCCGTAATAAGTGGCCGGATGAATGTCATCACCGAGGGCAGCGCAGGTAAAGCGAATGCGGTGCTCAGTATCGGTCCCGGCAAACTCAGTTTGATTGACAGCGCGTTGCCGGTGCAGTTAACCGGTGAAGCCAAGCAGGATGGCATGGTGTTTTACGCCATGCTGCCGGGCGAAATTAGCGGGGCAATTGCCACCCCTAAACTGCTGTTCCGGCCTGGCGCGTTGCTGCGTTCCCGCGGGCGGGCGATCGACGCTCTGGATGTGGATGAAATTCGCTGGCCGCTTGCGGGGGTGAGTGTCACGCAACAAGGTGTTGACGGGCGATTGCAGGCTATCGTGCGTGCGCATGAGAATCAGATGGGCAACTTTGTGATTCACCTGGATGGGAAAGCGGACAACTTTTTACCGGATGCCGGTTTGTGGCGGTGGAAATACTGGGGTAATGGTGAGTTCACACCGATGCAGGCGAAATGGGATGTGCGCGGTTATGGTGAATGGCGCGACAGTGTGATTGAGCTAACGTCGCTCTCGACCGGCTTTGACAAACTTGAGTACGGTTCAATGCTCGTCACCGAACCACGCCTGAAACTCGACAAGCCGCTGCACTGGCAGCGTGATGAATCGGACCCCTCGTTTGAGGGCTCGTTCACATTAAATGCCGGTAAAACGACCTTTAGCGGCGGTAGTACGTTACCACCGTCGGTATTAGCCTTCAGCGTTACGGGCAAAGACCCGTCATCATTCCAGTATAAAGGCGATCTGCATGCGGGTGAGATTGGGCCGGTGCGGGTCAATGGCCGCTGGGACGGGGAGCGCCTGCGCGGTAACGCCTGGTGGCCGCAACAAGTGCTGACGGTATTCCAGCCGTTGATCCCCGCCGACTGGCAAATGACCTTAAAAGACGGCACGTTGTATTCACAGGTCGCTTTTTCCGCGGCTGCGGGACAGGGCTTTGAAGCCGGTGGGCATGGTGTGGTGAAAAGCGGCAGTGTCTGGATGCCGGATAACCAAATTAATGGTGTTGATTTTGTGCTGCCATTCCGTTTCAGCCACAGTACCTGGCAATTAGGGACGGATGGGCCGGTGACGTTGCGCGTTGCGGAAGTCAAAAACCAGGTTACGTCGACCAATATCACCGCTGATCTTGAAGGTTGGTATCCGTGGAGTGACGAACGCCCACTGACACTCAGTAACGTTAACGTCGATATTTTGGGGGGGAAATTGCGCGTGCAACAACTGCGCATGCCACAACGTGACGCCGCCTTGCTACGCTTAGAAAACATCTCGTCGAGCGAATTGGTCACGGCCGTCAACCCCAAACAGTTCACGATGTCCGGACGTGTAAACGGTGCGCTGCCGCTGTGGCTTAATCATCCGCAATGGATAATCAAAGACGGCTGGCTGACCAATCCAGGGCCGCTGACATTACGACTGGATAAAGACATGGCGGATGCCATTGTTGAGAACAATATTGCCGCAGGGGTTGCTGTTAACTGGTTGCGATATATGGAAATTTCTCATTCCTGGACGCATATCAATTTAGATAACCTTGGTGTACTTACACTGCAGGCGAATGTGCGCGGCACCAGTCAGGTTGAAGGGAAAAGGAACGAAGTGCGGCTGAATTACAGCCATCAGGAAAACCTCTTTACGCTTTGGCGCAGCTTGCGTTTTGGGGATAATTTGCAAACCTGGCTTGAGCAACATACCGCACTACCGGATGTGCGTTGTCAGACACGCGATAAAGCTTGTGAGGAAACACAATGAAGATCGTCATCGCTACACTCCTGGCGACAGGGATTGCCACATTAACGGGATGTACTCCGCGTATCGAAGTCGCGGCGCCAAAAGAGCCCATTACCATAAATATGAACGTTAAAATCGAGCATGAGATTCATATTAAAGTGGATAAAGACGTTGAAACGTTGCTTAAAAACCGCAGCGATCTGTTTGGCACGGAGTGAGCGTCATGAAAAATATCGTTAAAGGCGTTGTATTGGCGAGCATGATGATGAGTTGCCAGGTTTTGGCGTTAACGTTGTCCGAAGCCCGCCAGCAAGGCCGCGTAGGGGAGACACTCAGCGGTTTTATTGCCCCTATCAAGCAGGACAAAGAAACGCTGGCATTGGTAAAAAGCATAAATGAAGCGCGTTCGGAGAATTATCAAAAGCTGGCGGATAGCAACAACATATCGGCAAACCAGGTGGCTGAACTGGCAGGGCAAAAGCTGGTGGCGCGGGCGCAACCGGGCGAATATGTGCGCGGTATTAACGGGCAGTGGATGAAAAAGTAGCACGTTACCTCAGGTGCTGGACTACAGTTTAGGGACGAAAAGCCACTGATTTCTTCCGTACAGCTGGTATCGAATGGGGAACAATTGATGAAAAAGTTTATTCTGGCCGTCGCGTTATCTTTAGTTACCACGGCAGCGCTCGCTCAATTGACGTCGACCTCAAGCATCAATTCCAATTCAAACAGCTCGTCCACGACCACCGGCCAGCTATCGACGACAGCCCAGACCACGATCGATTTGCTCGGGAGTGATACAGTCGCTGGTATCGGGACAAGCGATACCGTGGCAGGGCTAGGTGGGAGCGACTCACAAACCAGCAACCCAGTATCTTCGCCAATGCCTGCGTTTGGGCACACGGGCAACCTCAGACAACCGGGGTCAATACGTCACTAAAGCGAAAAGCATCATGAGCGATGGCGATCCAATCAGGCGTGCGGCGGTAATCCTTGAACATTGGAAAAGACCGTTGCTCACCTGAGTGGGCATTGCGTTTGGGTGTTATTAAATTGTATTGCTGTAAGTGTTTAAATATAAATATGTTAACAACCGATTAAACATCATTGATGTGCTTCATTTTTATTCTATTTAACCCTTCCTCTTATCTTCTTTATAGATTGATTTCACTTGAGAAAGTACTTGTCTGTTGAAATGTGTAATTTTGCCTGTTTTAGCGCCTGAAACCTTCCCGTAACCTCCCACATGAACAGCGCGAAAACCTATATATAATGCTGATAATTTGTTTTTTAACCGCTTTAATCTCTGTGTAACATTCTCTTTGTAGCATGAGCGGTCAGTTGCCGATCTTTACACTGTTTTTCGGAAGTATTACAAATCAGAAACATTAAGAAATCGAACAAATAAATTATTGAGCAGAGAGCAAAAAGAACCTATATTGGCCGCGATTTTTACAGGTGCTTAGTTTTTCTAATTCATTTAATCAGCTGCGAAATTAACGAGTTAGCAGTTGTAGGAGAGATATGATGACGGATAAAGTCCGTATTGACAGTTTAGGTGCGAATTCATTAAACGGAAATAATGAAACCTATTTAGCAAGACAAGCTGAATTTGAATCGAATGTTAGGAGTTATCCACGTAAATTGCCTTTTGCAATTGCGAAAGCCAATGGTGTTTGGATCACCGATGTTGAGAATAATCAATATCTTGATTGCCTTGCGGGGGCAGGTACACTTGCTCTTGGACATAACCACCCTGACGTGCTGCAAAGCATCCAAAATGTCATTACTAGCGGCTTGCCGTTACATACACTGGATCTGACCACGCCGTTGAAAGACCAGTTCTCCGAATATCTTCTCTCTTTATTGCCTGGACAGGGTAAAGAATATTGCCTGCAATTCACCGGCCCATCTGGTGCAGATGCCGTTGAAGCGGCGCTGAAACTGGCTAAGAAAGTGACAGGCCGTGCAGGCATTATCAGCTTCTCCGGCGGCTATCACGGCATGACTCACGGCGCACTTTCTGTGACAGGCAACCTGTCTCCGAAAGAAGCTGTCGACGGTATGATGCCTGAAGTTCAATTCATGCCTTACCCGCATCAGTACCGCTGCCCGCTGGGTATTGGCGGTGAAGCTGGCGTTAAAGCACTAACCTATTACTTCGAAAACCTGATCAACGACGTTGAGAGTGGCGTGCGCAAACCTGCGGCTGTCATTCTGGAAGCGGTTCAGGGTGAAGGCGGCGTTAACCCGGCGCCGAAAGAGTGGTTGCAGCGCATTCGCAAAGTGACCCAGGAACACGGCATTTTGCTGATCATCGATGAAGTGCAGGCTGGTTTCTGCCGTACCGGTAAACTGTTTGCCTACGAACACGCTGGCATTGAGCCGGACATTATCGTGATGTCTAAAGCAGTGGGTGGCGGCTTGCCACTGGCAGTGCTGGGTATCAAGAAAGAGTTCGATGCATGGTCACCAGGCCACCACACCGGCACTTTCCGCGGTAACCAACTGGCGATGGCAACCGGCTTGACCACGCTGAAGCATCTGACAGAAAACAAGATTGCTGACAAAGTTGCAGCACAGGGCGAGTGGCTGAAAAGCAAACTGGCTGATCTGCAAAAACGTTACCCGGTTATTGGCCAGGTTCGTGGTCTGGGCTTAATGATCGGTATTGAGATTGTTAAACCAAACGAAGCGAAAGATCATATGGGTTGCTACCCGGCTGACGCTGAGTTGTCCGCATTGCTGCAGAAAAACTGCTTCAAAGCTGGCCTGATTCTGGAGCGTGGTGGCCGTAACGGTTGCGTACTGCGTCTGCTGCCATCCCTGCTGATCACCAACGATGAGCTGGCTATTTTCCTCGACAAATTTGAGCAGGCGCTGTTGGCGTCCGGCATCAAACCTGTTTGAGTGGAGTGAATGACCACAATGTCTGATTTAAACCCGATTCTGGCAGGCTCTGCGCAAAGCACGGAAGCCTACCAGCAGGCGATTGCGCAGACCAGTGCGGCTGTTGTGCAGTGGCTACAGCAACCTGAGATGTATCAGGGCAAAAGCGTTGCTGAACTGCGTGAGCGCATTCAACTGGATTTTAATCCGCAGGGCCTGGGCAACCAGGCTGCTATTGAACGTGCCATTGAGTTCTTCTTGAAAGACAGCCTGTCGGTACATCATCCGCAGTGTGTCGCGCATTTGCACTGCCCAAGTCTGGTCATCAGCCAGGCGGCTGAAGTGCTGATCAACGCCACCAACCAGAGCATGGATTCCTGGGATCAAAGCCCATCAGCGACCATCATCGAGATGAAGCTGATTGAATGGCTGCGTGCTCAAGTGGGTTATCAGGCAGGCGACGCGGGTGTATTCACCAGTGGCGGCACCCAAAGTAACCTGATGGGGCTGATGCTGGCGCGTGACGCGTTCTTTGCCCGTCAGGGTCACTCCATCCAGCAGGATGGTCTGATCGGTGATCTGAGAAAGATTAAAGTTCTGTGTTCTGAAAATGCCCATTTCTCGGTGCAGAAGAACATGGCTTTGATGGGCCTCGGATACCAGTCTGTTACGCTTGTGAAAACCGACGAATTTGCACGCATGGATTTCAACGATCTGCGTGAGAAAGTGGCGCAGGCGCAAGCCAATGGTGAGCAAATTCTGGCGATTGTCGCGACAGCCGGTACGACCGATGCGGGTGCAATCGACCCATTGCGTGAAATTGCGACCTTTGCCGCGCAGCACCAGATTTGGGTGCACGTTGATGCAGCGTGGGGAGGGGCGTTGCTGATGTCCGAGAAATATCGTGACTATCTGGACGGCATTGAATTAGTGGATTCCATTACTCTGGACTTCCATAAACAATTCTTCCAGACCATCAGCTGTGGCGCATTCTTGTTAAAAGAAGCCCGTCACTATGAATTGATGCGCTATCAGGCGGCTTACCTGAACTCTGAGTTCGATGAAGAAGCTGGCGTGCCAAATCTGGTGTCTAAATCTTTGCAGACAACTCGTCGTTTCGACGCACTGAAACTGTGGATGGGTCTGGAAGCGTTGGGTCAGAAGCAGTATGCCGCAATCATCGATCACGGTGTGACACTCGCGCAGCAAGTTGCACAGTACGTGGCTGAACAGCCGTCTCTGGAACTGGTGATGAAACCACAACTGGCGAGCGTATTGTTCCGTTTCCGTCCTGAGCAGTTAGCTGCCAGTGATGATGCGGCTATTGCGCTGCTGAACCAGAAAATTGGTGATGCATTGTTGGATTCCGGTCGTGCCAACGTCGGCGTCACGGAACATAACGGTGTTACCTGCCTGAAAATGACGTTGCTGAACCCAATTGTTACGCTCGAGGATATTAAACTCCTGCTTGCGTTAGTTGAGAAGACCGCACAGCCATTGCTGGCAAATTAAGTTAAAAGTCATTGGGTGGTTAATACCACCCAATGACTCATTCATTTCCCTGCAATATAATTTGCTTCATGAATATAATATTTCAATTGTATTCACCAGTGTTATCCTCTTCGATTACCCCCCCTGTAACTCATTGATGTATTGTGCTTATTTTTATTAAATAACACTAATTGCAAAACAATTCCCACGCAGTTAATATTGCTTTAAATCCCTGTTAGGCAAAATGAGTGAAAACCACACTTATGCTTAACTCCTGCCCGCGTTTCACGGATGAAAACGTTTTGATTATTCTGACGACGATAACTTTTATTATTTTAAGATTTTGTTATCCGCAATATGACTGGAATGGGCTGCGCAAACGGGTCTTCATATGGTGGGCGATGAATTGCTTATTTGCTTTTGCGTTGCTTTATTCCGAGTGGTTTGGATTAACCTTTTTAGCCTCTTCTTTTTTATTAATATTTATTCTTCTATAGAAGCCTTTAACGATATTGTTCATATTCAATTGTCTCGCGCACCGTAATAAGAGCCTGGTAAAGGCTTTCTTCACTGACTGAACCCAACGCAATACGAATGGCGTGCGGCACGTTTTGAGACGTGCTGAAGGGCTCGGCGGTAGAGACTGAAATATTCTTATCTAATAAGCGACGAACTACACTTTCAGCTCGCACTTCTTCAGCCAGCGGTAGCCAAATAAACCAGGATGCCGGATGGCTAATATACGGCATTGAAGCAAACACCTTTCGGGCAATATTCTGGCGCTTTTGCGCATCCTGCCTTTTGAGTGACTCCAGCTTGTTGACCGTTCCATCCTGTATCCAGCCGCACACGAGAGTCGTCATAAGCGATGGAGTATTCCAGGTTGTAGCTCGAATCGCCCGTTCCAGCGCAGGTCGATAAGGAGCTGGACAAACGACAGCACCAATGCGCAGACCGGTCGCAATATTTTTGGAAAAACCGGTGACATAAATGGTTCGCTCAGGCGCTAAAAAGGCGATGGGAGGCGGCGGGCTGCTTGCCAGATAAGCATAGGCAGCATCTTCTATGATGAGGAGATCATGCTGTCTGGTAATGGCGACAAACTCCTGACGTTGCCTTTTGCTTAGCACCCATCCCAGCGGATTATGTAGGGTGGGCATCGTGTAGACCGCACGTACACGCCTGCGCTGGCACAATTTCCTGAATGCGTTGAGGTCCGGCCCGTCAGGTGAAAAAGGAATGGCTTCCAGCTCCAGATTAAATGCTACGGCTAGCGTCTTAAAACCTGGGTAAGTTAGTGCATCGACGGCAACAACATCTCCTGGTTTCAGAAGCCCCATCACCGTAACGGCAAGACCATGCTGTGCACCGTTAACAATAAGAATATCGTCGGCTGAAGGTGCAATTCCAGCGTTTGCAATATGATTAGCTATCGTTTGGCGTTCGCTGAGACGACCCGCGTGAGGCTGGTAGCGCAACAGGGCTTCAAGGTCGCCTGTGGTGGTGAGCTGTCGTAATGCATCACGGAGTAGCTCAGTCTGTTCCGGGAGAGCGGGGTAGTTAAAGTTCAAATCCAGCACATCTGTTGCTACGGCTTGCTGATCGATACCCAGCCCGGCGGGAAGGGAAATTTCCCTGACAAAAGTCCCGCGCCCGGTTTCACCACTCACCAGCCCCATGGATGCGAGTTCAGCATACACGCGCGTAGCGGTCGCCAGTGAAATCTGCTTTTCAGCAGACAGCTCCCGGTGCGTGGGAAGCCGGGTTCCCGCTGGCAGCTTGCCGGAACGAATAGCCGTAGCAAATTCATCAACAATCGCTTTATAGCGCGCTTTCATTAAATGTATCCATGACAATATTTTGATTGTCATGGATTGTGGCGACTATTATCCCGCGTGTCTATGAACGAGAAACGATGGTTTCTCTTTTTTGTCTGACGGGTATGAGGTCAACGTGGTTAATACAGTGGTGAACAAAAAGGAATCGGGTTCGTTCTCGGGATGGATAAATGGCCTGATTGGCGTGGTTATTTTTAGCGGATCGCTTCCGGCAACCCGTCTGGCGGTACTGGAGATCGATCCCTTTTTCCTGACTTTTGCAAGGGCATCTATTGCAGGCGTACTGGCGCTGATTCTGCTGTTAAGCTTCAGGGAAAAGCGCCCGTTGGCATCCCAAATTTTCTCGTTGGTTATTGTCGCGATCGGTGTGGTCATCGGTTTTCCGTTGCTGACAGCCATCGCACTACAACACGTCACATCTGCTCACTCAATTGTGTTTCTCGGTCTTTTACCGTTGGCTACGGCTATCTTTGGTGTGCTCCGTGGCGGCGAGCGTCCACATCTGGCGTTCTGGATATTTTCGATTATGGGTAGCCTGCTGGTCGTGGGTTTCGCCCTTTACCAAAGCCTGGCCGTGTCGCTGGTTGGGGATTTATTAATGCTGGCATCCGTGGTGGTTTGCGGCCTGGGTTACGCAGAGGGCGCAAAACTCTCGAGGACTCTTGGTGGCTGGCAGGTCATCAGTTGGGCGTTACTGATTTCACTTCCTTTTATGCTGATAGCCTCGTTTGCAACCCTGCCAGTCACCTTCAATAACATTGGTACTCCGGCCTGGCTTGGGCTGGGTTACGTATCAATTTTTAGTATGCTGATAGGCTTTATTTTCTGGTATAAAGGCCTCGCCGTTGGCGGAATTGCTGCGGTAGGGCAGTTACAATTGCTTCAGCCATTCTTTGGTCTCGCACTTTCGGCGACACTCCTTCACGAAACAGTGAGTTTGCAAATGGTGGTCATTACATTTGGGGTGATTTGCTGCGTGGTGGGCACACGTAAGTTTGGATAGATTTACCTGGGGAAATAAAGGTCTTTGTTGCAACAGGCGCTGAATAAGCTAAGTTTTCCGGCCTGAAACAATAAAAAAACGGCAAACATGATATTTGCCGTTTTTTGAATCGTTTTACCCGGTCAATGATGACGAGGAATTATGCGGTTACGATGCTATCAATTGCCGCTTTAGCATCGCTTTGTGCTTTGCTTGCCACTTCCGGACCGTATGCAATACCTTCAGCAAACACATAGTTCACATCAGTAATACCAATAAAGCCAAGGAAGATATTCAGATACGGAACCAGCAGGTCGGTTGGGGTATCTTTATGGATGCCGCCACGGCTGGTCAGGATCACAGCACGTTTACCGGTAATCAGGCCTTCTGGACCTTTCTCGGTGTAACGGAAAGTCACACCTGCACGCGCAACCAGGTCGAAATAGTTCTTCAACTGTGTTGGAATGTTGAAGTTGTACATCGGTGCGGTGATAACAATCACGTCATGTGCTTTAAGTTCAGCAATCAATTCGTCAGACAGGGCCAGTGCTTCTTGCTGACGTGGAGACAGTGGGGCATCGCTTGGACGCAGCGCGCCAACCAGCTCACCATCCAGCACAGGGATTGGGTTTGCAGCCAGATCACGCACGGTAATCTCATCTGCGCTATGCTGTTCACGCCATTGTTCAACAAAATAGTCAGACAGCTGATTTGACTGTGAGTAACCTGCCAGGATGCTGGACTTCAGGACTAAGACTTTGCTCATGGGTGATTCCTTTGTTGTGTTCATTCGGACAGATTGCCCGTTCGCTGAGAAATACTTTATTCACAATCCGATTGCAGTGATAGCGCAATATATCGAACTCTATGTTCGATTTTATTGAACAAGGCGTCAAAAGGTGCAATGTGCTAATCTAGCGCTAATTGATAAAACAGACTTACCAGGCAGTGCGCTGCCGTGATGATTACGCAATGGAAAACATAAAACCCTCACTGTCCTCATTATTCTCTCGCCTCGACGGGCTAATGCTACGCGACAGACAACGCTTCTCTCGCCGTTTGCATGGCGCGAAGAAGGTGAAAAATCCTGAATCGCAGCAAGCCGTGTTTGATTCACTGGCTGTGGAAATCGAAGCGGCTGCGGGTAAGGTTCTGCTACGCGAAGCGTCGCGGCCTAAGATTACTTATCCGGAAAATCTGCCTGTCAGTCAGAAAAAACAGGACATTCTCGAAGCCATTCGTGACCACCAGGTGGTTATCGTGGCCGGGGAAACCGGTTCGGGTAAAACCACACAGCTGCCCAAAATCTGCATGGAACTGGGGCGCGGCGTTAAAGGCTTGATTGGCCACACGCAGCCTCGTCGTTTGGCGGCGCGAACCGTTGCGAACCGTATTGCGGAAGAACTGCAAACTGAACCGGGCGGATGTGTGGGCTATAAGGTGCGTTTTACTGACCATGTCAGTGAAAACACCATGGTCAAGCTGATGACCGACGGCATCCTGCTGGCAGAAATTCAACAAGACCGCCTGTTGATGCAGTACGACACCATCATCATCGATGAAGCGCACGAACGCAGCCTGAACATTGATTTCCTGTTGGGCTATTTGCGTGAACTGTTACCGAAGCGCCCGGACCTGAAAATTATTATCACGTCTGCGACCATTGACCCGGAACGCTTCTCGCGTCATTTCAATAATGCGCCCATCATCGAAGTTTCAGGCCGTACCTTCCCGGTGGAAGTGCGTTACCGCCCGATGGTTGAAGATGCCGACGATACCGATCGTGACCAGTTGCAGGCGATTTTTGATGCAGTCGATGAACTCGGCCATGAAAGCGCCGGAGACATTCTGATTTTCATGAGCGGTGAGCGCGAGATTCGTGACACCGCTGATGCCCTAAACAAGCTGAATTTACCACACACCGAAGTGCTGCCGCTGTATGCACGTTTATCGAATAGCGAGCAAAACCGCGTCTTCCAGTCACATGTTGGACGGCGCATTGTGCTGGCAACCAACGTGGCTGAAACCTCGCTGACTGTGCCTGGCATTAAATACGTTATCGATCCCGGCACCGCGCGTATCAGCCGTTATAGCTATCGCACCAAAGTGCAGCGCTTGCCGATTGAACCGGTTTCACAGGCCTCGGCAAACCAGCGTAAAGGCCGTTGCGGACGTGTTTCTGACGGGATCTGTATTCGTCTTTATTCCGAAGACGATTTCCTGTCGCGCCCGGAATTTACCGACCCGGAAATCCTGCGCACCAACCTGGCGTCCGTTATTTTGCAAATGACTGCGCTTGGCCTGGGTGATATCGCCGCATTCCCGTTCGTCGAAGCACCGGATAAGCGCAATATTCAGGATGGTGTGCGCCTGCTCGAAGAGCTGGGTGCTATCACCAGCGATGCCGACCTTAGCGTGTATAAACTCACGCCGCTTGGCCGCCAGCTTTCGCAGTTGCCTGTCGACCCGCGTCTGGCGCGTATGGTGCTGGAAGCGCAGAAATTTGGTTGTGTGCGTGAAGTCATGATCATTACCGCAGGCCTGTCTATTCAGGATCCGCGTGAGCGTCCGATGGACAAACAGCAGGCGTCGGATGAAAAACATCGTCGCTTCCATGACAAAGAATCTGACTTCCTGGCGTATGTGAATTTATGGAACTACCTCGGTGAACAGCAAAAAGAGCTATCGTCTAACCAGTTCCGCCGCCAGTGCAAACTTGATTACCTGAACTACCTGCGCGTTCGCGAATGGCAGGACATTTACACCCAGTTGCGCCAGGTGGTGAAAGAGTTAGGCTTGCCGATTAATAGCGAACCTTCTGATTTCCGCTCCGTTCACTGCGCATTGCTGACCGGTTTGCTTTCACATATCGGCCAGAAAGATGCCGATAAACAGGAATACACCGGCGCACGTAACGCACGCTTCTCCATCTTCCCTGGCTCCGGTTTATTCAAGAAACCGCCAAAATGGACGATGGTTGCCGAACTGGTGGAAACCAGCCGCCTGTGGGGGCGCATTGCCGCGCGTATCGACCCGGAGTGGGTGGAACCGCTGGCTCAGCATCTGCTAAAACGCTCTTACAGCGAACCGCACTGGGAGAAATCGCAGGGCGCGGTGATGGCGACGGAAAAAGTCACGCTTTACGGTTTGCCGATTGTGGCAGCCCGCAGTGTGAACTACAGCCAGATTGACCCGGCGCTGTGCCGTGAGCTGTTTATTCGCCATGCTTTAGTTGAAGGTGACTGGCAGACACGCCACGCGTTCTTCCGCGATAACCTCAAACTGCGCAACGAAATTGAAGAACTTGAGCATAAGTCCCGTCGCCGCGACATTCTGGTGGACGACGACACGCTGTTTGAGTTTTACGATCAGCGTATCGCTCTCGACGTCATTACTGCCCGCCATTTTGACAACTGGTGGAAGAAAGCCA
Source organism: Buttiauxella sp. A111 (assembly GCF_014189855.1). Lineage (GTDB taxonomy): Bacteria > Pseudomonadota > Gammaproteobacteria > Enterobacterales > Enterobacteriaceae > Buttiauxella > Buttiauxella selenatireducens. The sequence goes on along the minus strand of NZ_BJFN01000004.1, from coordinate 38,002 downwards.
GTAAAGAGACGCCGGACCTGCTCAATTTCGAAAAGAGCATGTTGATAAAAGAGGGCGCGGAAACAGTCAGTAAACTCGACTACCCGAACTTCTGGCATCAGGGGAATCTCAAGCTGCGCCTGACATATCAGTTTGAACCGGGCGCAGACGCCGATGGCGTGACGGTGCATATTCCGCTGCCGCTGCTAAACCAGGTTGAAGAGGCCGGTTTCGAGTGGCAAATTCCCGGTGTGCGCCGCGAACTGGTGATTGCGCTGATTAAGTCGCTGCCAAAACCTGTGCGCCGCAACTTTGTCCCTGCGCCAAACTACGCCGAAGCTTTTTTAGGCCGCGCCACGCCGCTGGAATTGCCATTACTGGAAAGTTTAGAACGTGAATTCCGCCGCATGTCCGGCATCACCATCGACCGCGAAGACTGGCATTGGGATCAGGTGCCCGATCACCTGAAAATGACCTTCCGCGTGGTTGATGAGCACAACAAAAAACTCAAAGAGGGTAAAGATCTCACCGAGTTGAAAGGTGGCCTGAAAGATAAAGTCCAGCAAACACTCTCGGCGGTGGCAGACGACGGCATCGAACAAAGTGGTTTGCATATCTGGAGTTTCGGTTCATTGCCGGAAAGCTACGAGCAAAAACGTGGCAATTACCGCATGAAGGCGTTCCCGGCGCTGGTGGATGAAAAAGAGAGCGTGGCAATCAAGCTGTTTGATAATCCGCTCGAACAGCAACAGGCGATGTGGCGCGGTTTACGCCGTTTGTTGCTGCTGAATATTCCATCACCGATTAAATATCTGCATGAAAAACTGCCGAACAAAGCCAAACTCGGCCTGTACTTTAACCCGTACGGCAAAGTGCTGGATTTGATCGACGATTGTATTTCTTGCGGCGTTGATAAGCTGATTGCTCAGGCAGGCGGGCCAGTGTGGAGCGAGGAGGGCTTTGCTGCACTGCATGAAAAAGTGCGCGCCGAACTTAACGACACGGTGGTGGAAATTGCGAAGCAGGTCGAACAAATCCTGACGGCGGTATTCAATATCAACAAACGCCTCAAAGGGCGCGTGGATATGAGCATGGCATTGGGTCTGTCGGATGTGAAAGCGCAGATGAGCGGCCTGGTGTATCGCGGTTTTGTCACCGGGAATGGCTACAAACGTCTTGGCGATACGCTGCGTTATCTGAACGCTATTGAGAAACGCCTCGAGAAAATGGCGGTCGATCCGCATCGCGATCGCGTGCAAATGCTGAAAGTGGAGCATGTTCAGCAAACCTGGCAGCAGTGGCTGAATAAACTGCCGCCAGCCCGCCGTGTTGACGACGATGTGCTGGAAATCCGCTGGATGATTGAAGAACTGCGCGTCAGCTTCTTTGCACAGCAATTAGGTACGCCGTACCCGATTTCTGATAAGCGCATATTGCAGGCGATGGAAGCTATCACGGGATAATGGTTAATGGGGTTCCCAGGTCGGTTGAGCATAAGAGAATCCGGCCTGGGAATATCTTTATACCCAAAATAATTCGAGTTGCTTAAAGGCGGCAAAGCCGCTCACCCCAGGAGCTTACTTGAGTAAGTGACTGGGGTGAGCGGATGCAGCCAACGTATAAGCAGCTTGAAGTATGAAGGGTATATTTAGAAAATATATTTAATCCCTAAACGATAACGAATTTCATGGTCATCCTTGTCGTGGTCAGAATTATATCGTGGTACATACCCCAGTTCGGTATAGGGCACCCAATTCTTATCAACGGAATAACTTGCAACAACATTATAGAGCCAGTAATTATGGTTGCCGTTGTAATCATCGTAATTAGTAAAACGATATTCAAAATCACCGATAACAGAAAATAGCTTGCTGTTATAACCAAACTCCCAGTTGAATTGATTGTAATATTTGTTTGATACATCAGAGTTTTGATCGACCTGCATCCCAGGACGCCAGCGGAGAGTGGTCACCCATTCTGGCAGGAATTTATAGATAGCTTTAATCTGCGCACGATAACCAATAGCCGTATCGCCATTATCAAGATTAAGGGCCGGAGCGAGAATAAAATTATCGGCAATGTTAAAGTTTTTACCAAGCTCCCATTCGCTACCGCTTCCACTGTATCGCCCGTTTCCTTCATTAAAACCGTCATCAGTTTTTTTAGTACTTTCAGCAAGTTTGCCTTCTACGCTGGCAAAATACCCAGTGGGCGTTGTATGGCTAATTTTAAGGCGGTCCGCATTGGTTTTGCTATCCGCTTTGTACTCATGTCGATAATCAATACTGACAGCTGCGGACGATAAAGAGGTCAAAACTAAAGCGGCGGCGCTTATTTTTATAACTGATTTCATTCCTGATGCTCCATGCGATAAATGATAAAAATAATTCTCGCTGGGATGTTAATTATCAATATGTGAGAATTATGTGATTTAAATCTCACAATATAAAACAGTGTTTCATTGTGATGTTTTATTAGTTGGATCGTTAATCATTTAATTTATTTAAATATTACACCAGGCCGTGTTTTTACTGGGTTTTATAGATAAGCTCGTATTTTACATCGTTACAATTTATTACAATTCGTGTCTTTTGAATTATTCATGCCATGAAGTAATTGGTGTTTCTCATATATATATATTTTCTGTGTACTGGCTAATAAAACGGGTTAATTTATTATGGCTAACGATATAAATTATTTTTAGTTAAAGCCCATTCATTTTTACCTTAAAGCAGACGCACTGAGTTAGCGAAATGAGTAACAAGGGGATTCAGAGGCGTCTGTGCAAGTTTTCACCATCCGTACCATACTCCTTGAGCGGTTAATATTTGACCGTATCAAGCCGGAGTACCCCATGAAACGTTTAGTCGATAAAGTTGCCATTATTACCGGAGCCAGCTCAGGCATCGGTTATGTCACTGCAAAACTGTTCGCTGCCGAAGGGGCGAAAGTCGTGGTTGGTGCAAGACGTGAAGCCGAACTGGATAAACTGGTGGAAGAAATCAAAGCCGAGGGTGGTGAAGCTGTTGCGTTGTCAGGTGATGTGCGCGAAGAAGCCTACGCCAAAGCGCTGGTGGCAAAAGCGGTGGAAACGTGGGGGAGGCTGGATATTGCCTTTAACAATGCGGGGACGTTGGGTGAAAACGGCCCGAGCACAGAAGTCTCTGCTGAAGGTTTTGCCGATGCGCTGGCCATTAATCTGACCGGCGCATTTCTCGGGGCGAAACATCAAATTGCTGAAATGCTGAAACATGGCGGCGGGTCGGTAATTTTTACTTCAACCTTTGTCGGCTACACGTTCGCTTTCCCGCAGGTGGCCTCTTATGCCGCCAGTAAAGCCGGGCTAATTGGTTTAACTCAGGCGCTGGCATCCGAATTTGGCCCACAGAATATCCGCGTCAATTCTGTATTACCCGGAGCGGTAGATACCGATATGTATCGCGACAAAAACGCCAGCGAAGAAGCTCAAGTTTATATGGCCGGTCTTCATGCGCTTAAACGCGTTGCGAAACCGGAAGAAATCGCGCGAGCGGTACTGTGGCTCGCATCCGATGAAGCATCGTTCGTGACAGGCACCGCCTCACTGGTAGATGGCGGTGTGTCCATTAACGGGGCTTAGTCTTTTAGGGCTCCGTTGGGGAAACGGAAATATTGTACGTTAAGAAGATTTTTTGTACTGACTGATATCAACTGGCTGCCAGGGGCGATATCTCCCTTCAGCCAGCTATTTATTGCTTCTACAGATATCATCTCCTTCAGATTATTCCCGCCAGGTCACAGAATTAAAAAGCCTCCTTAATTTAAAATGTTCCCTGCTTAATAAACAGATCCCAAAGTTATTGCACATTTTTTAAATGTGCAATATTACACATTAATTTTACCATCATTACCTTTAGGTTATTAATGTTCTTTTATTTCAAGTTGTTATGAATCTATCGGAATTTGAGAAAAACACCATGCGCAAAAATCATTTTTACATTTAAGTGGCGTGCGTATAAATTACCGCGAAATGGTTTTGCATATAAATCCAGCCATTGCACCCCCATGAAAATAAGAACGCAATTAACTTGTGTGCATATTTATTCGCTCAGCGGATATGTGCGCACGCTATTAATAAAGATTGAACTAGATCACGAGAAAATAATGTCAAATACTGTACGTAAAACTTCTGTAGACAGACACTGCCCACAGCATACCAATATCATTCGATCCAAAAAATTCATCTGGTTAGGGGGCGTATTTACCTTTCTTGTCGTCACCTCTTTAACGATAACTGATGCTCACGCCGGAGGCGATGGTGCGCCATCCGTGACGGCAGGAGGTGCGGGAAGCCAGTTAACCGGAGGCGGTGGTGGAGGCGGCGGTGCCTCAACCGGTGGCGACGGAAGTGTTAACGATGGCAAAGGGACTAATGGGCAAGGAGGAACTGCTGCCGGATTAGGGGGCGATCCGGGCATACGGTTGACGACATCACAGACGTTGATCGCTGATGTCGCAGGTGTTAATGGCTCTAACGGCGGTCGGCCAGGACAAGGCGGTGGTGGCGGTGGAGGCGGAAGCGGGATTATGGCTTCTGGAAACACATTGCTCACTATCCAGGGAGCTAAGGTTACTGGTGGTGCTGGTGGGGTTGGTGGCCCTGATACCTTCGATACCGGCAGCGGTGGCGGTGGTACTGGCGTGGTGACCGATGGCAATCTTCTTCTCACCGGTAGCGGGGCAACCATCAGCGGGGGAGCCGGTGGCACAGGGGGAAGTGCGGGAGGCGGCGGTGGTACTGGTGTTGTGATGACCGGAGGCACAAAAAACAGCCTGACTAACGAAGGCAACACAATCATCGGGGGCGTCGGCGGCCGGGCAAAATCTGGCGGCGGTGGCGGAGCTGCGGTGGTCACCAACAGCAATGTCACGAACTTTGCCGGAGGCGTTATCACGGGTGGCGATGGCGGTCTTCTTCCGTCCGCCAGCATCTCTGCAAGCGGCGGTGGCGGCTCGGGTATTCTGGTGTCGGGCAACGGTCAGAATACGGTATCGGTGGCTAACAAAGGCGTGATTTCCGGCGGCAACGGCGGGCCCAGCTTCACATTTGGTAGTTCCGGACCAGGCGGTGCTGGTGAAGGTGGTGCGGAAGGCGGAAACGCTGCAAATGGCTGGCTTGGCGATGGTGGCGCGGGGATTAAAGGTGCATATTTATCCATTATTAATGCTGGAGCCATCAACGGTGGCATGAGCGGCAACCCGCTGTTTGGTAGTGGCGCACAAAGGCAGGCGAACGCCGTTGAATTTACTGGTGGAGTGAACCAGTTGGAATTACAGGCCGGATGGTCGTTTGTCGGCAATGTGGTCGGCATGACCGGATCAACGAATACCCTGGTGCTGGGTGGCGATACGACGCAGAGTCAGGGGACAGGGGCAACGGTTTTTGACGTCGCACAATTGGCCTCCACTGGTGGTAATGGCCAGTTTCAGGGCTTTAGCTCTTTCCAGAAAACCGGTGCCAGTACATGGCATTTAACTGGCACCACAACACAAGTGACGCCGTGGAAAGTGAGCCAAGGCACGTTGTCCATTAACGCGGATGAGGCTTTGGGAGATGTGAGTGGTGTTCTGACGCTTCTGAATCATGCCACGCTTGCCACAACAGCCAGCATTTCGACGGCGCGCGATCTCGTGTTAGGCCAAGGCGGCGGGAATATTGACGTAGCACCTTCCACCACGCTGGCTCTCGCAGGAGCTGTCTCTGGTCAGGGCAGCCTGACCAAATCCGGTGACGGCTCGCTGACGCTGTCAGGTAACACCCTCTGGACGGGCGACACCCGTATTGACGGAGGCGAACTGGTGCTGGACGGCAGCAACGGCGGAGCGCAACTGGTCAGCAATATCACCGGCCAGGACAACACCGCGTTGTCCCTGCGCAACGGTGCAACACTGACCGGCTGGATTGACCCGACTGATGTGAACATCGACAGCGCCAGTACCTGGAACATGACGGCCGATTCACTGGTGGATGATGTCAATCTTGCCGGTATCCTTAATGTTGTGGCGCCGTCCGCGCTGCCGATGACGACCGGACGCACCCTGACCGCCACCAACTGGAACGGCCAGGGCGGTACCGTCGTGCTGAACACGGTACTTGGCGATGATGCCTCTGTGACGGATAAAATTGTCGTCAACGGCAATACCAGCGGCAACACCTTCATGAAAGTGAATAACGCCGGTGGTGGCGGAGCGCAGACGGTGGAGGGGATCCGCGTGGTGGAGGTGAATGGCCAGTCTGACGGAACCTTTACCAAATCCGGGCGTATTGTGGCTGGCGCTTATGATTACAGCCTGGTGAAAAAAGGTACCGACTGGTTCCTGACCAGCCTGTATGTCGCACCGCCGGTGGCACCAGAAACACCAGTAGCACCTGAAACTCCTGTGGTGCCAGGCACACCGGCAACTCCAGCTACACCGGTCTCCCCAAAAACACCGGATGCTCCGGGTACGCCGGTTATTCGTCCGGAAACGGCCAGCTATACCGCCAACCTGGTGGCGGCCAATACCCTGTTCAACACCCGATTGCATGACCGTCTGGGCGAGCCGCAGTATACCGATGCGCTGACCGGCGAGAAAAACGTCACCAGCCTGTGGCTGCGTCAGGTCGGCGGGCATAACCGCTCGAAAGACAGTAGCGGGCAAATCAACACCCAGAGTAACCGTTACGTGATCCAGATGGGTGGGGATATCGCGCAGTGGAGTCCGGATGAGCTGCAGCGCTGGCATCTTGGCGTGATGGGCGGGTATGGCCACAACAACAGCAACAGCCGTTCGCATGTTACCGGCTACCATTCAGATGGCACCGTCAGTGGCTACAGTGCCGGGCTCTACGCGACCTGGTACCAGAATGACGAGACAAAACAGGGCCTGTATCTGGACAGCTGGGCCCAGTACAGCTGGTTTAATAATGACGTGAAAGGGCAGAATATTCAGGGCGAGTCCTACAAATCCAGCGGCCTCACCGCCTCACTGGAAGCGGGCTACACCCATAAGCTGAGCGAGTACGCCGGCAGTCAGGGGGGACTGAATGAATGGTTCATTCAGCCGCAGGCGCAGGTTATCTGGATGGGGGTCACCGCCGACGACCATCGTGAGAGTAACGGTACCCGCGTCAGGGGTGAAGGGGATAATAATGTGCAGACGCGTCTGGGCGTGCGGACCTTCCTGAAAGGGCATAATAAAATTGATGACGGCAAAAACCGGACTTTCCAGCCGTTTGTGGAAGTGAACTGGATCCACAACACCGAGAAATACGGCACCCGGATGGACGCGGTGAGCTTCAACCAGGCGGGAGCACAGGATGTCGGGGAGATCAAAACCGGCGTGGAAGGGCAACTTAATCCAAACCTGAATCTGTGGGGGAATGTCGCAGTACAGGTGGGGGATAAAGGCTACAGCGACACCTCGGCGATGGTCGGCGTGAAGTACAGCTTCTGACGGAAATAACAGGGAGGCCAGTATTTTCAAATACTGGCCTCCTATAAATATTTCAGTTTTCTACATCTGGCCCTTTCACGCGCGCGATAGAAAAACCATCCCAGCCTTTGCTACCGACTGTCTGTAACGCAGTGGCAGTAAGGCGGGGATTATTGCCCATCAACTCGATAAATGTGCGTGTCCCTTTTATGCCAGGGTCGGTGCTCTCAGGGTTAATCACGCCGCCATTTCTCACCACGTTATCACCAATAATCAGTGTGCCAGGACGGGAGTATTTCAATGCCCACTCCAGATAAATGGGGTTTGACGGTTTGTCGGCATCAATAAAGATCAGATCAAAAGGTGCGCAGCCAGCCAGTTTCGGTAGAGTTTCCACCGCGGGACCAAGATGCAATTCGATAACTGTTTCAAGGCCCGCAAGCTGAATATTTTTCTTTGCAACCTCTGCATGGTGCGGGCTGGCCTCAAGCGTCACTAACTTGCCATCAGCGGGCAATGCACGTGCCATCCATACTGAGCTGTAAGCCCCGAGCGTGCCAATCTCAAGAATGCGTGTAGCCTGGGTTATCTGTACCAACAACTGGAGAAATTGCCCCTGGTTGGGGGCGACATCAATGGCGGGAAGCCCGGCGGCGCTATTGTTGGCAAGGATTTTTGCAAAAATGGGATCGTCTGGGATCAAGGAATTCACGAGATATTCATCTACAGCAGACCATTGTTGTTGCATTACATCACCTCATGACGTGTTTGTAACATAATACTAACAACGGTCTGCTGAATTTGCCTGGTTTATTAAAACAACTGTTCAGGACAATCGATTTTTATTTAGCCGCTAACAGGCAGAGCTTTAGCGCTACGTTATATGAGGCCTCAAAGGCTCGCAGGGGTAAGAATTCAAATTTGGAATGGAAGTTATGCGCACCGGTGAAGAAGTTCGGCGTTAATAAGCCTTTTGCCGAAAGTGCCGCGCCGTCAGTACCGCCGCGCATCGGAATGATCTTAGGCTCAATATTCAGCTCTTTCATGGCGTCAAAAATCAGATCAATCGCACGACGGTCTTCTTTAATCGCATTACTGATATTGCTGTAAGTGTCGCTTATCTCGACATCGACTTTAGCTGTCGGGTGTTGGGCGGCAATTTTAACGGCGACATCACGGATCTGTTGTTTACGTGATTCAAACGAGTGGCTATCAAAATCACGGATATTCGCTTTTAATATCGCTTCATTTTGTGTGGTATTCATCCCGTTAAACCAAATATAACCTTCACGGCCTTCGGTATTTTCAGGCGTTTGGTTTCGGTCAAAATGGCTGATGAAATCATGAGCCATTAACAGCGGGTTCACTAATACGCCTTTTGCGGACATGGGATGCGCGGTCACACCGGTGAAACGAATCTCGGCATGCGCGGCGTTAAAGTTTTCATAAACCACTTCGCCTAATTCGCAACAATCGATAGTCCAGGCGAAATCAACATCAAAGCGCGCGAGATCTAACGCTTTTGCGCCACATAAACCAATTTCCTCATCGGGCACAAAGGCGACGACAATATCGCCGTGCTGCATGTCTGGTGTCAGGTTTTCAAGCAGCGCCATGACCACCGTGACGGCGGCTTTATTATCTGCCCCAAGAACACTGGTGCCATCGCTAAAAATGATATCTTCGTTTGGATAGGCGAGGATTTCCGGATGCTCAGCGGTACGCAGCCAAATATCCTTTTCTTGATTAAGGCATAAATCATTGCCGTTAAAGCGTAAAACTTGCGGGTAAATATCGGGTGATAACCCGACATCAACCGTGTCAATATGCGTGATAAACCCCACGCGTGGAGCACCTGCAACATTGCCTTTTTTGACGGCAGTCACGGTGGCATGTTCGTCGATAACCACGTTATCCAGACCCAGTTCTCGCAGCTCGCGTGCCAGTAATTGCGCCATTTCATGTTGACCCGGCGTGCTTGGCAGCGTGGCTGCACCTGCCTTGCTTTGGCTGGTTATCGCCAGATAGCGGAAGAAGCGTTCGGTTAATTGGTCTGCGAGCGGCGATGACATTGTTATTCCTTTATTGAATATATTCGTTTGTTTGCAATCGACTTTTAATGTTATTTATTAAGCTGCTTTGTTCAAGCGTTATTCTGGGTAAAAATTATAAATAAAAGGGCAGGCATGAAAACAATCACCACAACAACCACAAAACTCGCATTGGTAATAGCAGCGCTGACAGTCAGTTCCACTGTCGCGGCAAAGACTTTGGTATATTGTTCCGAGGGTTCACCGGAAAACTTTAATCCGCAGTTATATACATCGGGAACCAGCGTGGATGCCAGTGCGGTACCGGTTTATAACCGTCTCGTTGATTTTAAAACCGGCACCACTGAGTTGCAGCCAAGTCTGGCTGAAAGTTGGGACATAAGCGACGATGGTAAGGTTTATACCTTCCATCTGCGCAAAGGGGTGAAGTTCCAGAGCAATAAATACTTCAAACCGACCCGCGATTTTACCGCAGACGATGTCATCTTCTCATTTATGCGGCAGAAAGATCCAAAGCACCCATACCATAATGTTTCCAATGGAAACTATTCTAATTTCGAAAGTCTTGAATTTGGCAAATTAATAACGGCGATTGATAAAGTCGATGATAATACCGTTCGCTTTACATTAGCTCACGCCGAAGCGCCATTTATTGCCGATTTGGGCTGGTATTTCGCCTCCATACTTTCTGCTGAGTACGCCGATGCGATGTTAAAGGCCGGCACGCCGGAACGTGTGGATATGGATCCTGTCGGCACGGGGCCATACCGTCTGGCGCAATATCAAAAAGATTCGCGCATTCTGTTTACCGCGTTCCCGGAATACTGGCAAGGCAAAGCTAAAATCGACAAGCTGGTGTTTTCAATAACGCCGGATGCCTCAGTTCGCGTGGCAAAACTTGAGAAAAACGAGTGCCAGGTCATGCCATTCCCTAATCCGGCAGATTTGCCGCGCCTGAAGGAAAATGCCGATATTAACCTGATGCAAAAAGCAGGGCTGAATACCGGTTTCCTGGCATTTAATACCCAGAAAGCGCCGCTGGATAACGTAAAAGTACGCCAGGCGCTGGCGATGGCGATTAATAAACCCGCCATTATTGAAGCGGTATTCCGTGGCACCGGAACGGCGGCGAAAAACCTTTTGCCTCCGGGGGTGTGGAGCGCTGACGACACGATTAAAGATTACGAATATGACCCAGAGAAAGCCAAAGCGCTGCTTAAAGAGGCCGGTTTTGCCGACGGTATGACCATCGATCTTTGGGCGATGCCCGTGCAGCGTCCTTATAATCCGAACGCCAAACGTATGGCCGAAATGATTCAGGCTGACTGGGCGAAAATCGGCGTCACGGCAAAAGTCGTCACTTACGAATGGGGCGAGTATTTAAAACGGGTGAAAAGTGGCGAGCATCAGGCTGCGTTGATGGGCTGGACGACAGCCACGGGCGACCCGGATAACTTCTTCGGCCCGCTGTTTACCTGCCGTTCAGCAGAGGGGGGTTCCAACTCAGCAAAATGGTGTTATCAGCCGTTTGATAAGCTGATTCTCGAGGCAAGGGCGTCGAGCGATCATGAAAAACGCGTGGCGTTATACAAAGAAGCGCAGCAGATGATGCATGATCAAATGCCTGCGGTAATGATTGCGCACTCGACGATTTTCGAGCCGGTTCGCAAAGAAGTCACCGGATACGAAGTCGATCCGTTTGGTAAGCATATTTTTTATCAGGTGGATGTGAAGTAGGCTGGCAGGAACTCATAAGAAGCGGGTGCATTGTGCACCCGCTTTTTTTTACTTATTCCTCGTCCGGTAACGCGTAAGCGATGATGTAATCACCCCTGTCAGGAGACTGACGAGCGCCGCCTGCGTTAATCACAATGTACTGCTTACCGGTTTTCGGTGACACATAGGTCATCGGGCCTGACTGGCTGCCCACCGGCAGACGTGATTTCCAGATTTCCTTACCGTTTGCGGTATCAAACGCGCGCAGATAGAAATCCTGTGTACCCGCGAAGAACAGCAGGCCGGACTGCGTGGACAACGACGCACCGAGCGTTGGCATGCCGATTGGAATCGGCAGGCGCATGCGGATCCCAAGCGGGCCGGTGTCCTGCACAGTACCCACCGGCACCTGCCAGACGATTTTCCCTGATTTCAGGTCAACGGCTGACATGGTACCGAACGGAGGTTTTTGGCAGGGAATGCCCAGCGGTGAGAGGAAACGTTCGCGCATCGCGCCAAATGGTGTGCCGTCCATTGGAACAATACCCATCTCGATGCCGCTGGCATTTTTCGCAACGTTTGCACGCGGCACCATGTAATTTGCCAGCCCCAGACGCATATCGTTAACAAACATCAGGCTGTTGTTTGGGTCAACGGAAACACTGCCCCAGTTCATTCCCCCAAGCGACCCAGGGAATTGCAGGGAACGATCCAGACCAGGCGGTGTGTATACACCTTCGTGACGCATCCCTTTAAATTCGATGCGGCAAATCAACAAGTCGATCGGGGTTGCGCCCCACATGTCCGACTCGGTCAGGGTTTCATTGCCAATCATTGGCATTCCGACGGAGTACGGCTGGGTTTTCGAATAGCGTTCGCCTTCAATATTGCCCTGCGGAACCGGACGCTCTTCCACTTTCGCAACAGGTTCACCGGTTTCGCGGTTAAGCATGAAAATCATGCCCTGTTTGGAAGTCTGGACAATGACTGGCGTGGTAGCGCCTTTGCCGTCGGGTAAGTCATATAGCAGTGGTTGTGATGGCAGGTCGAAATCCCACAGATCGTGATGGGTGGTTTGATAATGCCAGCGTACCTGGCCCGTTGACGCATCGACCGCAACAATAGAGGAGCTGTATTTGTCATCTTGTGCAGTACGTGTGCCGCCGAAGAAATCAGGTGTTGCGTTACCGGTCGGCAGGTAAATCAAACCGAGTTTCTCGTCGTATGACATTGCGGACCAGACGTTCGGCGTGCCGCGTGTATAGGTCTGGCCTTCCGGTGGAACGTCGGTAATCGCCGGGTTGCCTGGGTCCCACGCCCATGCCAGTTTGCCGGTGTGAACGTCATAAGCGCGCACCACACCAGGAGGTTCACCCGTGGAGAAGTTATCCGCCACGCGTCCGCCCACAACCACGACATTCCCCGCTACCAATGGCGTAGAGGTTTGCTGGTAATAACCCGGTTTGACTTCGCCCATACCGACTTTCAAATCCACGGTACCGTGGTCACCAAAGTCTTCGCACAATTTGCCGTTATCGGCGTTAATCGCCAGCAGACGTGCATCGGTGGTCGGCAGGAACAGGCGGCGAGGGCAGAGCGCAGGTTGCGCAGTCTCTGCCACAGGCGCTACGGCGTGTTGAGTGGTTTCTTCGTAATAACCTAAACCACGGCAGCGTTGCCAGTTTGGTGCGGTCGCCTTGCTGTCAAAACGCCATTTTTCTTTGCCAGAATCCACATCCAGCGCCAGCACTTTGCTGTACGGCGTGCAGACAAACAGCGTATCGCCTACTTGTAATGGGGTGTTTTGATCTTCAGCGCCTGAACCGTTGCTTTGCGGAATATCTCCCGTGTGAGCAACCCAGGCCACTTTCAGATTGCTGACGTTAGCTTTGTTGATTTGATCGAGCGCGGCAAAACGGTCACCGTGAGGGGTATTACCCCAGTGTTTCCAGTCTTTTTGCGTATCACCCGGCGCAACCGGTTTTACCGGCACGTCTTCATTGGCGGCTACTTGTACCTGTGGCACGAACATCCAGCCTGCGCTCACCAGCATACAAACAGCGAGCAGAGCGGCGATGCCATAAGCAGGCGCTTTTTTTACCGCAGCCTTACTGTGCGTAGCTCGTAAAATCGGCCAGCTAATGGCGGACAGAAATGCCAGCACTGCAAAGGTAAACAGGCGCGAAAATAACGGCCAAAAATCCATCCCTGCATCGCTGATGGCCCAAAATAGTGAGCAGATGAATGCCAGGCCATACAGCACCAGGCCCGCAGTTTTCTTTTTCAAAATCAAAACGGCGGAGATGAGCATGGCGATGCCCATCAGCAGGAAATAAAAGCTTCCGCCAAGAGCCACGAGATAAGCACCGCCAATGCCAATAGCGAGGCCGATCAAACCCATCAGCCCGCCAAGAACCCACAGCAATCCTAATGCCAGGCCGCGTGGGGGAGTGTAAATTTCCATAACGTTCTCCTGTCGAAGTGTGTTCCGCACACTTCATGTGCAACAACGTCTCCTTGTCGCAGGAGATCGTTTGATTTGTACCGTCTGGTGTAATAATTGATGTGATCGTTCGATTTTAACGAGGGTTAAAACGGTGTGACACATAATAATGAACCAAATGGTTAATGTCTGGGTATCATAATCTCCCGTTATGATATTGCAAAGTTGTTAATGAGAGATTTCGCATTTATTGCGAAAAGGTGAGTGAGAAGAGGGAGAGAGTCGGGTAATCGGAATATTACCCGGCAAGGGTTTAATGATGGGTTGTCGACAGCGGGAGACGAAACTCACGCAATTCGGGTTTCAGGAAAACGGTGCGTAAATGTCGGTTACTGATAAACCAGATTTCATCGCGGTCGTTAGAAAGAATGTACCAGGCGTCAGACGATTCAGAAGGATTAAAGCACCCCAGCGCCCGATAACAGGTTTCGGAGTTGAAACCGCTCTGGAGAGGCAACGGACGTGGCCCATTGTCCATTTCCACTATTTTTACGTAGAGTCCTTGCTCAAGCCAAAGCATAAGTCACCTTTTGTTGTCTATTTTTCAAAGTATAGACAACAAAAGGTTTTTGCTTTTTAAGCGATACGTTTATCTGCCACAGAAGCTGTACGGCTGATTTTTACCGGTACAGATTTTGATGTTGGCGTACCTGTATCGTCACCGACGCTTGTCAGTGGAACCAATGGGTTCGTTTCGGGGTAATACGCGGCTAAATTGCCACGCGGAATATTGTACGGCACGATTTTGAATCCGCTGACTTTACGGGTAATGCCATCATTCCAGATGGTTTCAATATCCACCAAATCACCGTCATGTAAGTCCAGCGCGCTAAGATCTTCCGGATTAATAAACAACACCTCACGTTGGCCGTAAACGCCACGGTAACGATCGTCCAACCCATAAATGGTGGTGTTGTACTGGTCATGGGAGCGCAGCGTCTGGAGTACAAACGGTGCCGTTAACTCACCGAACAAAGACTCTGGCAGCGGAGCGGCGCTGAATTCGGCTTTGCCCGATGGCGTATTAAAGCGCAACTGCGCGGCCGCATTCCCAAGCCAGAATCCACCGGGTTTTTCGCATTGCCGGTTGAAGTCTTTAAAACCGGGCAGGGTGGCGGCAATGTGGTCGCGGATTAAATCGTAGTTGTCTGCCAACGCTCGCCAGTCTACTTTCTCGCACCCCAGAACGGCCGCGGCAATACCAGTGACAATCGCTGTTTCTGAGCGTTGAGTGTCAGCAATCGGTTTCCCAATCCCTTCGGAAGCGTGCACCATACTGAACGAATCTTCGACGGTGATGAACTGCCGCCCGCTGGCCTGCATATCTTCTTCGGTACGGCCAAGGGTGGGCAAAATCAATGCCGCTTTACCTGGCACCAAATGGCTGCGGTTGAGTTTGGTGCTGATATGGACCGTCAGGCCGCAGCGCTGCAAGGCTTCTTCGGTGCGCGGGCTGTCTGGTGCTGCTGCCGCAAGATTCCCGCCAAGTGCAATCAACACTTTAACTTCATCACGCAGCATGGCGGCAAGCGCTTCCACGGTGTTATGACCTCGCGCGCGTGGAGGCTCAAAATCAAAATGCGCCGCCAGGCTATCGAGCAATGCCGCAGAGGGTTTTTCATCAATCCCCATCGTGCGATTACCCTGCACATTACTGTGGCCGCGTACCGGGCAAAGTCCGGCACCTTCTTTGCCCAAATGGCCGCCCAACAGTTGCAGGTTAACGATTTCACGTACCGTATTGAGCGAATGTTTATGCTGGGTTATCCCCATCGCCCAGGTACAAATCACGCGCTCGGCCTGCTGCCAGACCGCGGCGGCATCGCGTAATTGCTGTTCGGTTAATCCTGATTGTTGGGTGATGTGCTCCCAACTGGTGTTGTCGATTTCGGCAAACCAGGCCTCCACGCCTTGCGTGTGTTCAGCGATAAATTTCGCGTCAAAAATACCTGCATGACCTTGCGCCAGTTGCTGACGATGAGTTTCCAGCAACGCTTTCGCCATGCCGCGAATGGCCGCCATATCGCCGCCCAAATTGGGCTGGTAATAATACGTGCTGATGTTGCCCGCCAGCGGCGTGACCACTTCTAACGGCTTTTGCGGATCGGCGAATCGCTCGAGGCCGCGTTCACGCAGCGTATTAAAGGTGACAATTTGCGCGCCGTTTTCAGCGGCATGACGCAAGCTGTGCAACATGCGTGGGTGATTGGTCCCTGGGTTTTGGCCAAACACGAAAATGGCATTGGCTTTATCAAAATCGTTGAGATGAATCGTGCCTTTACCCACGCCGATACTGCGCTTCAGGCCGCTGCCGCTGGCTTCGTGACACATATTCGAGCAATCAGGGAAGTTGTTCGTCCCGACCATACGGCCAAAAAGTTGATACAGATAAGAGGCTTCGTTGCTGGCGCGCCCGGAGGTATACAGCTCCATCTGGTCGGGATTATCCAGCGCATTGATATGTTGAGCGATCAACTTAAAGGCATCATCCCAGCTTATCGCTTCGTAATGGTCGGTTTGTGGATTGTAACTGAGCGGTTCGGTTAAACGCCCTTGATATTCAAGGAAATAATCGCTTTGTTGGTACAGTTTACTGACGCTGTGCTGCGCAAAAAACGCATGGTCGATGAATCGGCGAGTCGCTTCCCAGGTGACGGCCTTCGCGCCGTTCTCGCAGAAGCTAAAAGTACTTTTATTGTCATCGCCCCACGCGCATCCCGGGCAGTCAAACCCTTTGGCTTTATTCATACGCATCAGGTTGCGCAGGTTTTTTAAGGCGTGTTTGCTGTCGATAACAAAGCGAGTCGTGGCTTCAAGCGAGCCCCAGCCACCGGCCGCAGCGTGATAGGGTTTAATAGCAGATTTAAATTTCATATTACCGGTATCTATCCTTTGGGCGACGGCGACCGCACGCGGTGACGCCATTCATCATGACAAATAGTTTACTCCTCTTTAACCAGTCTGTAAGCCAGGCTACTTTTCTGGGGAATTGTGATCGGGCTATCTTTTAGGCATGAATGTGTTAACCCCACCACAAAACGGTAACTTTGCATTCAACCTTTGGTTTCGCAGGGCCGATGACTCATTTACAGAAACCCCTTTTTACAAAAA
Source organism: Buttiauxella sp. A111 (assembly GCF_014189855.1). GTDB lineage: Bacteria > Pseudomonadota > Gammaproteobacteria > Enterobacterales > Enterobacteriaceae > Buttiauxella > Buttiauxella selenatireducens. The sequence continues at coordinate 21,187 of NZ_BJFN01000004.1, read as the reverse complement.
GAGAAACCAAGGATATGGCAAAGACAAAAATCGCCCCGCAGGGGAATGTTCGTTTCTGGCATCACATTCGGTTGGTGCCGTTGTTTACCTCCATCCTGGTGGGGATTCTGGTGCTGTTCGCGTTATGCGTTGGCCTGGCGAGCTACTATTTAGTGCAAAGTGAAAAAGCGCTGCAAGACGTCACTAATGAAATTCAGGTACGCATCGGTCTATCAGACAGTTCAACCGATCTGCGCAGTGCACGTTTAAACATCATTCATGCGGGTGCAGCCGGGCGCGTGGCTGATATGGAGGATATGAAGTCAAATATCGCTGAAGCCGACAGGCTGATAAAGCAAGCACAAGCCGGTTTTGACATCTATATGGCGCGTGCTAACAAAGTTGAGGAAGGCGAAGCGCTGGAGAACCAATTACGCGAACGCTTCAACGAGTACCTGACGAAAGGCATGGCTCCGATGATGAAATATGCCAAAAACGGCATGTTTGAAGCCATCATCAACCATGAAAACGAACAAGCGCGTAAGCTGGATGCCGACTATAACAAGCTCTTAGTGCAAGCGGCTCAGATCCGTACCGACCGTGCGATTGCCCTTAAAGAACAGGCTCAGGCTCGCTCGCACCTGAGTGTGATGCTGATGGCTGGCGCATTTGCACTGGCCATTTTCATGACCGTTTTCACCTTTGTGGTGCTGCGTCGGGTGGTGATTCAACCGCTGCAACAGGCGGCTACGCGCATCGAACACATAGCTCAAGGGGATTTAACCCAGGCGTTGATCGCTCATGGACGCAGCGAAATTGGCAAGCTCAATCAGAACCTACAGGAAATGCAGGCTTCACTGGTGAACACCGTCGGTGAGGTGCGTTCAGGTGCCGAAGCAATTTATCAAGGCACCAGCGAGATTTCTGCCGGCAACACGGATTTATCTGCACGCACCGAGCAGCAAGTGGCGGCGCTTGAAGAAACGGCAGCCAGCATGGAACAGCTAACGGCGACCGTAAAACAGAACGCGGATAACGCCCATCACGCCACCAAACTGGCGGAAGAGGCGTCGAATAAAGCCAGTGATGGCGGGCGGATTGTTTCGGGTGTCGTTAGCACCATGAACAATATCTCGTCCAGTTCGAAGAAAATTTCTGAGATCACGGCGGTGATCAACAGCATCGCATTCCAGACCAATATTCTGGCGCTCAATGCGGCAGTAGAAGCTGCGCGTGCCGGTGAACAAGGGCGCGGTTTTGCGGTGGTCGCAAGCGAAGTGCGCACTCTGGCACAACGCAGTGCCCAGGCGGCAAAAGAAATTGAGGGGCTGATCAGTGAATCGGTATCGCTGATTGATAGTGGCTCAAACCAGGTTGCGCACGCCGGAGAAACCATGACCGGTATTGTGAGTGCCGTGCGGCGTGTCACCGATATTATGCAGGAAATTGCCGCAGCATCAGATGAGCAAAGCCGTGGTATTGAGCAAGTGGGTATTGCCATCCATGAGATGGATAACGTGACGCAACAGAACGCTTCCCTGGTTGAAGAAGCGTCTGCGGCGGCGACGTCCCTTGAGGAACAGGCTGCACGTTTAACCGCGGCGGTAGGCATTTTCCGTTTAGACAACCAGCATCACACGATAGCGGCTAAGAAGGAAAAACCTAAGCAGCCCTCGTCCAGGGCGCGCACCGTGGTGAACGATGACGATAACTGGGCGACTTTTTAACCGCGATTAATTGAAGGATGTCGCTGCCGCTAATCCCCTACAACGACCCTGTGACGGGTCTGTGTAAGTGGGTTAGCGTAGCGACATCCGACATTAACGCTTACTCCAGTTCCAGCCGCAAATTAAGTGATGCTATCTCCTCGCGCCACTGCTGCTGTAACGCCGGTTTTTGATGGCCGGGTTTGCGTGCTAAGTCCTGAGTCAGCTTCTCCTCGAGTTCGACCAACCGTTCCAGCCAGCTATCTGCTGCCGAAGGGTTTGCCACCACGGTTGGCAACTCCGACGCTGATGGTGACAACGTAACGCTCGCATTCTCACTCGCCAGTTGCGCATACAATCCATCCAAAGAGTGCCATTCGCTAAGCTCGCCATCATCAATCAACCAGAAGCGATTACAGCTTTTAGCGATTAACGTCCGGTCGTGCGTCACCAACAACACGCCACCTTCGTAGCTTTGCAGCGTTTCGGCCAACGCCTCTTTGCCTTCCATATCCAGGTGGTTGGTCGGCTCATCAAGCAGCAGCAATGAATAACGCGCCAACGTCAAGCCAACAAATAACAGCCTGGAACGCTCGCCACCGCTTAATGTGCTGACCGTTTGCCCGTGCCGCAACCAGGCAAAACCCGCGCTGATTAACGCCATTTTGCGGTCGCGCTCGGTTAATGGGGCAAAAGGTTCGAGCGCTTGAAGCAACGTGTCGTCATCTTTTAACTGGTGCAACGTTTGGTCGTAATAACCCATCTCGACGCGAGGATGCAGGCGGATCCCAGATTCATCCTGCGGCGGCTGATTTTGTGACTGTAAATAGTGCTGCCACAGCATGCGTAACAGCGACGATTTACCACATCCGTTGCGGCCAATTATTGCCACCCGATCACCACTTTTCAGGCGCTGCATTGCCAGGGTAAACAGCGGTGAGCAATCGGGCGCAGGGCTGACAGCCAGGTTTTGCATTTCCAGCAAACGATCCGCCGGTAACGCTGCACCTTTTAATATCAGTTGCCACAGATTTGCCTCACTCAGTTCGGTTTGGCTGTCTTTTAATTTGTCGATGCGCTTTTCCATCTGCTTGGCTTTGCGCGCCAGGTCTTCGTTATCGTAAACCCGACCCCAAATTGCGAGACGCTTCGCACTGGCTGCAATACGGTCGATTTCCTTTTGCTCCGCCTGATGGCGGTGCGCGTCGGTACGGTCACGTTCAACCAGGGCCGCGCGTGCAACAGAGCAGGGTAACTGGAAGAAACTGAGTGTGCGGTCGCGCAAAATCCACGTGCCGTTGGTCACACTATCCAGCAGATGTTGATCGTGGGAAACCAACACAAAGCTGCCATTCCAGTTTTGTAAGAACTGTTCAAGCCACAGCAAAGTGGGTAAATCGAGGTGGTTGCTGGGTTCATCAAGCAGCAGAAGATCCGGCTCGGTAATCAACGCACGCGCCAGCAATAAACGCGTATGTTGGCCGCCACTCAATGTTCCGGCGGTGAGTTGCCACGCGGCTTCATCAAACCCCATGCTGGCCAGAAGAGCCTGTGCCCGCCAGCCGTCAGTATGCTGTTGCGCGTCACTTAGTCGCGCCATCACAGCATCGAGTAGCGTCAGTGCATGCAAATCTTCAGGAAGATGTTGTTCGACACGCGCCAGCAGGCAGTGATGCGCACGCGTCACGCTGCCACTATTTGCAGAAATAGTGCCATCGAGCAGTTTCAGAAGGGTACTTTTACCGCAGCCGTTGTGGCCGATTAAACCCAGGCGATCGCCTTTTTTCAGCGTAAAGGTAATGTCTGCCAGCAGTGGGCCAAAGGCGGTATCAAGGCTAAGAGATTGTGCGGTTAATAATGTGCTCATTGTGCTTACTCAAGAGTTAGGCGATAGAACGCCTCGTCAAATTCGACGATAACCCGGTAAGCCCGAGGGAAGGTTTAGTTGGTGCAGTCGTTAGCTTCGCTCAAGCCGGATTATCGCAGTGCGATATCGATAACGCTTGAGCTATGGCGATCACCAAGGGTATGCGAAATAGACAACATTTCACAAAACAGCATGGGATCCTCCTTATATATTCAATGGGTTGATAGGTGGTGAAATCCTGGCAGAAAAGCGAGGGGAATTCCAGTGGCTTAGCAGAAAACGTACGCCAGGTTGGCGTACGTTATCCCGGCTGTCAGAACGGCAGCGGACGTGGCTGCATTTGCAGAGTTATCCAGCGTAACTCAGTAAATTCGTTGACGCCCGCAAGCCCGCCAAATCGACCGTAACCTGACTCTTTGACGCCGCCAAACGGCATTTGTGCTTCATCGTGTACGGTTGGACTATTGATGTGGCAAATTCCACTTTGAATACGGCTGGCAATATTCCATGCCCGTGCGGTGTCGCGGCTGAATACGGCGGCTGAAAGCCCGAGGTCGTTATCATTGGCTATAGCCAGCGCTTCCTCGTCGCTTTTTGCGCGGATAATCCCTTTCACCGGGCCAAAGGATTCTTCGTGGTAGATGCGCATATCTGAGGTGACAAAATCCAGAACCGTGGCAGGCATTAATGTTGAATCCGCTTTGCCGCCCGCAACCAGTTTTGCGCCTTTTTCCAGCGCGTCATCGATCAAATCATTGCAACGTGAAACCGTCTGCACATCCACGACCGAGCCCAAAACGGTCGGGCCGTGACGCGGGTCGCCACACGGCAAACTCGCAGCCTTAGCAGCAAACCTCGCGACAAAGTCATCGGCGATCCGCTCATCGACAATAATTCGCTCAGTCGACATGCAGATTTGCCCCGAGTTGGCAAAAGCCCCGAAGGCCGCACAATTCACTGCCAGCTCAATATCAGCGTCGTGCAGCACCAGCAACGGAGCTTTGCCACCCAATTCCAAAACCACTGGTTTCAGGTAGCGTGCACACGTTTGGGCGATGATCCGCCCGACGTGTGTCGAGCCGGTAAAATTCACACGTCGCACCGCCGGATGGGCAATCATCGCCTCGACGACACTTGCGGCATCTTGTGGGGCATTCGTCACAAAGTTAACAACCCCAGCGGGGAATCCGGCTTCATTGAGTGCGTCGATAATTAAACCGTGAGTGGCGGGCGATATTTCTGAGCCTTTGAGAACGACGCAGTTACCACACGCGAGTGGGGTAGCAATCGCCCGCACGCCGAGGATGACGGGCGCATTCCACGGTGCCATTCCCAGTACCACACCTGCAGGCTGGCGGATTGCCATGGCCAGATTGCCAGGCACATCGGAAGGGATCACGTCGCCGTTGATTTGCGTAGTGAGTGCTGCGGCTTCACGCAGCAGTCCGGCCCCCAGATGCACGTTAAATTCTGCCCATTGCGCCGTTGCACCGGTTTCTGAAGCCATCGCGGCGATAAACGCGGTTTGTTTCGCTTCCAGCGCATCCGCCGCTTTCAGAAGCAAAGCGCGGCGTTGATTCGGCCCGGTTTGCGACCAACTGACGAAGGCCTGGTTTGCGGCTTCCACCGCAGCACGAGCATCGTTGACCGTCGCGGCGGGGGCGATAGTGGCGACCTGTTCATCGAGGGGATTACGACGTTCAAATGTGGCCTGGTTCTGTGCCCCAACAGGTAATCCATTGATGAGCATAGAAATAGAGACAGGGGATGAGTTCGGCATGTGACACCTCTTTTGTTATTGAAATGTTAAGGTGCCATCCAGTGTAGCCAGAATAAGGTTGTTTTCCCAGCGATTTACCCGCGCTGATATTTTTACCCCGCGCGCGCTCAAACCCCATATAGTGATACGTCAGCTAATAGATTTGAGGACAAAATGTTAAAAGTCATCGCCGAAGATTTTATAAAGCCCGAGGACGTTGAAATTGTCATCCCTTTGTACCGGGAGCTGGTTGAGGCCACTAAACAAGAGCCTCTTTGTATTGCCTATGATTTGTATATTGATGGGAAGGACCCAGGTCAGGTCATTTCATTTTTATAGAGGAATGGTTTGATCGTGCGGCGCTGGATGCGCATTGCGCCAGTGAGCATTTCAGACGGTTGGTCCCGTTGATTGATCAACACACGAGAAAGGAAGCAACGTACATTCTGATGACCGCTTTTTGAACACCGTCATCTGGGTGAGAATAACTCACTCACCCAGAATCTCATCTGCCTGGTTACTCCCCAAGTAGCGCAACTAACTGCGCTTTCTGGACATCACTAACATCCTGCGGGTGACGATAACCGATGTTCTCAAGCGCTCGGGTATACAGTGCAACCAGCCAGTCGTAGACATACAGCGTATTGCCGCGAGCAGGTTGGTCGCCTAACCGAACCAGCCGTGTACTGGCGCTGGCCTGGGCTTGCGGAGTAAATACCGGTGAGCCTTTATTGACGCGGCTTGCGGGACGTAACGTTGGTTCGATATGTGCGTAGCCTAACCAACTGACAAAATCACCCAGCACCGCGCAGGCGCAGGTAATTTCCTGCGCCATGCTGCCATCTCCCTGACGCAATGCCGTGTCGATTTGCTGAGATAATTTCAGTCGATAACTGGCGACAATCAGTAACTGGCACAGCGCCTGGAGTTGCGTATTGTCGATGCCTGAAAGATGGGCGATTTCCCGACGTGTTGCCAACTGGCGCAAATGATTAATCCACAACACATGCACCGTATTGGCGAAGTTACTGACATCGCTGATTTGTGCAGTATGGCTCTCTTCATCGGCGAACAGGTCGATATCGAGGCTAAACTCGGCAGGTTGTTGTTTGCGTAATTGCTGATGGTTCAACCAGCATTGTTGCAGTACCTGGCGCTCAGGCAACAGGCTGGCGATCAGTTCGCCATGAATGGCAGCGCGGGATTGCAGAGTACGCACCAGATCTTCTGCCTGCGAACGTGCGCGCTCCGGCGTCAGGTCTTCGCCTTCGATAAGATGAGCGAACAGATCGTTGATTTTCGTGTTAAGCGCGGCGTGTAACATCTCAATGCGACGGGTACGTTGCGCGGGGATCAGCGCGTCCGTAAGCCACTCCAGCAAACGGTGCATATTGCGGCTGTCCAGCGCTTGCAGCGTACCCCAACGTTTCCCCGGCAGACCGATAACACGTTGCACACCTTCATCCAGATTAGCTCCGCTAAAACGGGCATCACGCGGTGTAATCGCCCAAATTAAGCCGGGCGTCGTAGCGTGGTTGGCCTGGGTTTTATCCACCCAACGTGCCAGCATTTTACCGGCAGCGTTCACTTCTTGTCGAACGGAGGCGGCATTACACACCACTAATTTATCGGGCTGGAGAGCGTTGCCGTAATTGTCGAGTTGCTCAAGTGGAATATCCACCACCTCGACCTGCGCAAGCTTCGGCGGCTGGTTAAGCGTCAGGGTGATTTCCGCGCAGAGTTGCTGCAAATCATGCTGTGCGAGGCTCACCTGGGTACCGATTTCGTGATTGAACAGCGGGCAGACTAGTACGTCGGCACTGATTTCCTGCATGTCCGGCGTTGCCGGGAACAAAAAACCTTCAACAGGCAGCAAGAAGGTATCGACCAGCAAATTAGCCGGAGCCAAAATCTTGCGGGCGCAGCCCAGGTGATTAAGCATGTCGACAAGCTGCTGCCAGCGCGCGGTTTGGATGGCGTTGTCGCCCCAAAGCGGTGCCAGCAACGAAGCCTGGTCAGCACTGCTCAACCATGGCAGCAGTTCTGCCATTTGCTGCCACAGCGCATTATCCAGATGATACTGACGGCGCACGGCTTCATGATAAGTCTGGGCAATGTCAGACAGCTGATGCTGCGTTATCCCTGGTGTCGGTTGTGCCAGGCGTTTGACCTGTAACTCTTTAAGTTTTGCGGCGATAACTTCCGGCTGCGCAAAACGAGGAGATGACGTGGCGTGATACTGGCGAATCATGCGCTGGGCAAGTTCGCAGGCGTTATACAACGTCAACAGCAAGGGATAGTGTTCTGCAACCGGTAACTCGCGACAGGTAAAACGCACCGCAACGTCAGGAGCGTGGCCGGGGTTGATGTGCGTCAGGTAATCCAGCACTTTCCCGCCGAGCAAAATCTCAATGCGTTCGTGGTTATCGCCCAGCAGTGTGGTGAGCAGGTGATGTTTACCCGCCACCGAGTGACCATACAACCCAATTGTTAGTGGTTGCTCCGTCTGTAGGTCAATCTGGTGCTGGCGTTGTTGAATGGCGACCAATTTTTGCAATAGCCCATCGGCTTCGTTATCCACTAACGGAACCGACAGACGAGTCTGCTGAACCCAATCTTCTAACTGTTGCAGCGTTGAGGTTGTTGAATTCATTTTTGATACACGCTCCCGCTGTCAATCCAGTAATGGCTGGCACCGCTATAGCTTCCAGCCAGCGTATTCAATTTAAAACTTAATTGGTTGAGCGGCACTTTGCTGCCATCCTGCAACCACGCTTCGGCCAGCACAAAGGCGTCAGCTTCACGGGTTTGCTGTAAACGCACATTCAGCACGCCTTCGCCGGCGATGGCTTTTGCCAGGTGCGGCGAGTTTATCGCGAGGGTGTACAACGGCGTGGCGGGCCAGCGCGCATCATCGAGCTGGCGGAATCCCAGGCATGCATTGCCGCGCAGTGGGAAATGCAGGCGCGTATCCAGCGTAGATTTAGGGTCGTCGAGATCGATATCGCGATACCAAATGTTTTTCTCAACCAGCGTATTGTTGCCATCCAGCATCCCCAGATAGCGCACCGTGGAGTAAGCCTGAATATCAGACGCTTTAAAGTTAAAACCAGGCAGTCGTAAATCCATTGCCAGGCTGCACAGCATCGCCCCCACGGCCGCCGTGGATTTCGGGTTGCCGATGCGGCCTTGTTGGCTAAACGGATACCATTCATGAGTCTGATAGTTATCCAGCCAGACGATGCGGTTTACCGGCACCGGTTGTTGGTAGCGTAATAGCGCCTGAACGCCGGGCAAACAGCCTGGTCGTCCGGTGACCAACAACACATCGCAACAGTAGTGGTTGATCACTTCACACAGCGCTTGCAGCGGTGCAGTTAGCGTAAAGTGTCCGGCAAGCAGCGCGTCTTGCAAATCAGCCAATTCAACATGTAGCGGTACGCTGAATAAATCAAACGCGGGCGCGTCGGCAGGCAGGGCATGTTGCACAGCCTGTTGCACATAGTTAATCACGTTATCAGTTGGGCGCTGGGTTAACAGCTCGCCAAAGGTCGCTTCCAGCATGGCGTGGTGGTCATCAGGATCGCTATTTTCCCAACACGACAACACCGCATGGCCGAGAGGGATAAACAGTTGCAACGCGGTTTGCTGGCGCAGCGTGCCACGGGTATCCATGCGCCCGGACTCACCAAACAGCGTGGTCATTAATCCTGTGCTGTCCGCAACTCCAGCTTGATGGATTTGCGCCTGTAGCGCGGGGAGCACGCAACGCTGGATAACATCCAGCAGAATGTCGTCACCCGCGACTTTAAAGCCTTCGCGGAACAGTAAGCGCGGGGTGATTTTCACATTGCTGCCGACGCCATCATCCAGATGATACTGCGTGATGGCCATATCCGTCGTGCCCCCGCCAATATCAATCGAGGCGACACGCAAGGTTTTCCCCGGTAGCTCATCGGCGGCTAATTTGCGGTCTGGACGGGCGAGGCTTTTGAAGAAGTTACCGCTCTGTCCGGCATAGTTAACCAGCGCTTCGTTATACAGCCACACCAGTTGCCCACAGGTCGCTTCGTCCCATTCCATCTGCACATCGGGTACTGGAACCACGCTTTTCTGGAAATCTCGATCGTTGCTAAAACCGTCGTCTGTCGGGTGCCACTCCATTGCTTTCCACACCAGACCAACCGCTTCCTGCATGCGCTGGCGGAAGATTTCACGCTCTTGTTTCGGCATCGCCGAAGGCAATGTGAGGATAAGAGTGCGCAACTGACGCGGTGCATTGATATGGCCCATGCTTTGACGCGAGCCGACGCTGTTGATTTGCATCAGCGCCTGCGCCAGCAGCTCGCACAGCATCAAGGTCATCAACGAACTGCGACTGTAATGCGGTGAAAAAACCGGCAGCCTTTCTTCTAACGGCAGCGAATAAAGCGGTTGTCCGTCGTCATTCATTAAGTTCATCAATGGATAAGCGGTTGCCAGCGGTTCGCGTTGTGTTTTCACCCCCATCTGGCTAAAGCGCCAGTCCTGGTTGGCAGGGGTTTCATCCCACAAGTAGCGGCGAGGGCTGGAAATACCGCTGGCTCCCTCAGTGCCTAAACGGGCGGAAGCCATGCTACGGGCTTCATCACCGACACGCGCAATCGACGGCCAGACAAACGCGTCATCGCGGCCACTTTCGACCGAGAAGTGCTGCTTGCCGAATTTGGCTTCTGAGAACTCGAGGCGGCTGGTGAACATCGCTTCATTAATGGTTTGCGGTTCGCTCAGCGAGCGAATTTGCAACTCGGCGGTCTGGCGCAGGCCGTCATTCGCTTCACCGTGATCTTCGATTAATACGCCGCAGGTGTGGGTGTTGCCCACGTCCAAAACTAAATCAACGGGGATAGCGGGAGATTGCAACGTCGCCGTGACTATTTTGACCTCTGGCACCGCAAGCTGTGCGCCGAGCATCTCGATGATATTCAGGTAATGCGCCTGATACTCAAAGGTTTTCAGTGCGTTACTGATTTCGCGCTCGCTGCGTGACTCATGGCGTGAAGCGAACTGCGTGAACACTTCACGCAGCCAGCCATCAACCCAGGTCTGGTCGATAAAATCGTTAATTTCTTCGTTTTGCCAGGCCAGCGCAAAGCGAGCACCGTTACGCACATCGCTTTGTGTCGGCGCCAGATGTGCGGCAGGGTTGTCGTCGGCAAGAATTTTGGTATCCAGCGCCAGAGTAATGCGCACGGTGTTGCCTGCGGAATCGGGCGTTTCAAGACAACGAATTTGTACTCGCGCCCAGTTATCCGGGCCGCCCACAAAAGTACGTGGCGGGTTAAAGCGCAGGAAAGGCAGCGGAAGCCAGGTTTTATCCAGCAGTTTCAGCGAATGGCCGAGTGTAATGGTGCTTTCAGGTTTGACGACTTCGGGCGCCGCACCCATGCTGCCAGGCAGGGTAAATTTGCCAGGCACCACGTCGTAATCAAGACGAAGCAGTGGGCCATTCGCCGTTTTACGCACAAAGCGACCGGTGTGCGGCGCGTTTGGTTGTGGGGCAAGGCCGAAATCCAGAAACTGAATGCCGCTGTCTTTTATGAGCGTCACGCTCGGCTTATAGGGATACAGGGTGGCAAACATGGATTAATCACTCACTTTTTTAAACGTCACAGGAACCACGGTGTCGCCCTCGTAGCGCCCGGTGCACTCCGCCACATCGCTGACACCCGCATTGCAGGAAATTTCAGGCAACGGGTAACGCGAACCATCGCTACAGCGCGCATTGCCACGGGTTTTGATCATCAGCGTGCCGGACTGCATCAATCCCGAAAACACCTCCGCTTTGCACACAATGCTGTCGCCATGTACCAGGCGCACAGTGCCTTTGTTATTGGCAATTTGATAACGCAGCGTTGGCGGCTTGCCGGTGATGGAGTCTTTAACGTTGATGACCACACGCCAGGTGCCGTTAAGGAATTTGGTGGAGCCGAGTTTCAGTGCATCAGCAGGTAAAATCATCGCGCCTTTAGGGATGTCGACAGGCGGCGCGGTGACAACCGCGACGGGTTCCGGCTGCGATACCCGTGTTTCTACTACCGCCGCATGGCTAACGGGCAGGGTCGAAGCCTGGCTTACGGGTTCCGGCTGGATCACAGCAGGTGCGATCGGCTGTGGTTTAACTTCGGCTGCAACCTGAGCTAAAGGTTCTGCGTGCGATGCCGATACCCGGTAGTAAGTGAGTGGGGCGGCGATGCAGGCAACAATCATGGCGGCGACGGGCAACAAACGCCTGGATTTTTTAACTGGCAGCACGTGAGGCACGATTTCAGGAGCGGGGTCTTGCACCTGCGGCGTTTCATTTGCCGGTGCTGTAATAACCGGTGGCGCAATGCTATAGAGTGGCTCATCCGGTTCGCTGAGTATGATGACCGGTGGTGCGGCTGGTGGCGGTTCTGCCAGGAACTCGATAACCGGTTCATGCTCTTCATTGATGCGCAAACAATCCAGCGCATCAGTACGGGCGCCACTATTGAGGTTCACAAAACCCCAAAACGTGAGCACCGGTTTGCCGTCAACAAGATATACATGCTGGCTGCCAGGGAACTGCAACGCATTGGCGAGTAACGAACCAAACAGTTGGATAGCGGTTTTTTCAGCCTGTTGGCAGCGCTGAATTAACGACGCGACGTTGGCCTGGGCATTATCAAGATAGCGCAGGGCTTTTTTACGTTGTTCGTCGCTGGCCGCCGCCCAACTGATGACGGTGCCTTCGAAAGGCGCATACCAGTCGACTCTGTCACCTTCATCATTTGGCTGAGGTATCGCCAGACTGTCGACCACAGCCTGCTGTTTGCGTAAGCGTAACGTTTCGCGAATTTGTAGTGCTGAGTCGAACACCGTCTGCCCGTTTTCGCCAAGCGAAAGGAAGTCATCAAGGCATCCGCTGCGCAATAATGTTTTTGCCACGTCATCAATCCTGCTGTTTTCAGCTCAACTTGAGCCATCTTCACGCTTGCCACTTTACGTAAACTTTCCGCAAGTAAACGGTGGAAGAGACGGGTATTTTTTCTAATTATCGACGGATTGCACTTAAGTCATTGGGGGGTTATCAGGTTTTGTGCGACTGTACTTTGCAGCGGTTTGTGGCGCACTTGCTGTCGAAATGAGCAAATTCAGCCAAATTTGAATAACATGATAGCGGTTTGTTATTTGTCAGCCCCGATGGGCTATGTTGTGATGATTGCACTAAAAAGGTTTTGTCGGCTGGCGCTGTTCGCAGTCGACCTGTGAAAAAATCCATCAAAAGGCAAAAATATGTCGACAGGGAAAACACTTCTCGCGCTGTTGCTCAGTAGTCTATTACCCGCAACAACCGCCTTCGCTGCCGCGAATAACACGTTAGTTTACTGTTCAGAAGCCTCTCCAGAATCCTTCAACCCGCAAATCGCCAGCTCCGGTCCCACGTTTGTTGCCAGCTCGCAAACGCTGTACAACCGCCTGGTAGAATTCCGCCCGAGCGATAACGTGCCGGTGCCGTCGTTGGCAACGGCCTGGGACATCAGCAAGGATGGCAAAACCTATACGTTTACCCTGCGTAAAGGTGTGAAATTCAACAGTAATAAAGCGTTTAAACCGACGCGCGATTTTAACGCAGACGACGTTGTTTTCTCGGTGATGCGCCAGAAAGACCCTAAAAACCCGTACCACAATGTCTCAAAAGCCAATTACGAATACTTCAATGATGTGGGCTTCGATAAGCTCATCACTGAGGTGAAGAAAATCGATGACAATCACGTCCAGTTCACTCTGAGCGAACCTAATGCGGCATTCCTTGCCGACTGGGGCATGGATTTCGCCTCGATTCTGTCGGCGGAATATGCCGACGCAATGCTAAAAGCGGGGACGCCTGAGAAGGTGGATACTGCACCTATCGGCACCGGCCCGTATGCGTTGCAGGAATACAAAGTCGATTCATTGATTCGCTATGTGGCGAACCCGAATTACTGGAATGGCGAAGTGCCAACCAAACACCTGATCTTCTCCATCACGCCAAATGTGCAGACCCGTATGGCGAAATTGCAGAAGAACGAATGCCAGATTATCCCGGCTCCGGCACCGGTCCAGTTTGAAGCCATCAAGGCCAACAAAGACCTCCAACTGCATACCGTCGACGGCCTGAACGTCGGTTACCTGGCGTTTAACACCACGAAAAAACCGTTTGATAACGTGCTGGTGCGCCAGGCTCTGAATTACGCCGTTGATAAACAGGCGATTATTAATGCGGTGTTTATGGGCTCTGGCACCGTGGCGAAATCACCTATTCCACCAGCAATGTTAGGTTTTAATAAAGATCTGAGCGATCGCAGTTATGATCCTGAGAAAGCCAAAGCGTTGTTGAAACAAGCTGGATTTGAGAAGGGATTCGAAACCGATTTATGGTCGATGCCGGTGCAACGTCCTTATAACCCGAACTCACGCCGCATCGCTGAGATGATTCAGAATGACTGGGCGAAAGTCGGTGTAAACGCGAAAATCGTCACTTTCGAGTGGGGCGAGTATCTCTCCGGCATGCGCAAAGGCGAACACTCCTCTGCACTGTTTGGCTGGATGAGCGATAACGGTGACCCGGATAACTTCGCGGATACACTGCTCGGTTGCGGCAGTATCGAAAGTGGTTCGAACGCCGCGCGTTGGTGCGATAAACAGTACGATGCGCTGACGCAGAAAGCGAAATTGACCAGCGACCCTGCGGTTCGCGCCAAACTATACGAGCAGGCACAAGAGGTGTTTTATGAGCAAGCGCCGTGGATCCCACTGGCGAATGGTAAAACCTTCTACGCGACCCGCAGCAATGTGACGGGTTACACGGTAAGCACCAACGGTAGCGATTTCTCGAAAGCGAAATTGAATTAGCATTGAATGCGTGTTGAATGGCGCTCTCTTTTAGGGGAGAGCGTCAATTCATACCCAAAATAATTCGAGTTGCTTGAAGGCGGCAAACACGAGAATCCCCAGGAGCTTACTCAAGTAAGTGACTGGGGTGAGTGGGTGCAGCCAACGCATAAGCAGCTTGAAGTATGACGGGTATAGATTAGCTACCGTTAAAAAGGTGTGCTTACGTCAACCGAGCCTTGCACATGACGTTGCAGAAGAATAGATGCAGTATTCTCATGCATATGAGAAAGCCGGCTTAAAAGAGACTTCGTTGTTCTGACGTTTAATTTTTGCATGGCATTGCGTTTATGGGCGCTGACATTTTTTATCGTAGTTTTGTGCATCATAGCAACCACCCTGGAATCAATTCCTCTCGCCAGGTCATTAATTATTGATATTTCCTTATTTGTTAGCCGGTATCTGAGATTAGGGGCTTTCGCTTCGTGACTCCATTTTCCTGTGTGTATAAATTTGACAGCCGTTAAAAATTTATTGCTGAGCTGTTCCGGTGTGTCATCAGAGTAAATAATATTCTTACATTTCTCTCCAGCATTTAGCATATCGCGAGGTGAAATATCATGAACAAGAACAATGGCTTTACCACTCCATTCACTTTCACTTAGGGTCAGCAATGAAGCGTGATCGATAAGAACAATATCGATGCCAGGATTAAACATTGTCGATACTCGGGTGGTGACATCTTTATTTATTAGATTGCGCAGAATAGACTCCGCCCCTTGTTTCCAATACTGGTCTGAATGGATGACAATTATATTAAACATGATTCAAAATCCTTTTATATCTGGTGTGTTGTGAAATTAATTTAATGTGTTTACTGTGTTTTTTAATAAGATAAAATGATAAGTGTCTTATGGTATGTAAAGACCATAAGATGAACTGTCTGATGTATTATTATTATAACTTTACCTGCCATGGCGTCTAACAGAATGCGTTAATAATCTCTGGGTATTTTTCCTGCTTTTAGTAAATAGCCACCTCTTTTAACTTCAATATAGCCTCCGTTTGTTAAAATTTGGACAGCATTTAAAATGCTACTACGAGACAAGTGAGTTCTTTTCTGGATATATTCAAGAATAGGAATCGTTAAACGCGACTCAACTGAAAGTTCCGCCATTTCAAGTATATAAGCTCTGACTATTTTATAAATTCTTTGTTGCACTACCAACGCGTCCCGATAAAAAAGATAGCCATTATAGTAAGACAGCACAATCGAGACGTCTTCCCAAAGGTTTTGCGTTCTGATCACATCAAAGCCGACGCTGGCATCCACACGTAATATGACCCCTGACTTTTCCGAGCGCAAATAATGGCTGCGCATGGGCTGTATGGCTTCTGACATACCGAAAATATTCTGATCGTAGGATGTGGCAATAAGCAAACCATCGGATACCCGAATCACAGAAATCTCACCACGCTCAACAATATAGAGTTGAGGGATGTCTTTGATCTCCCATGACAACCTTTTATTGGGTACGACCTCCAGCGGAGTGCTGACCGGCTTTAAAGCTGAAAATATTCTCTTGATCGAAGCCTCTGGTCGTGTAGGGGGAGTCGTGTGCATGTTGAAACCTTAGTCTGAGTAAACCATCCATGAACAATCAAGTAAGAATCCTCAAGTGTTACCGTATAAAGATAGTAGTAGATTTCAAAAAAACAATTTCCTTAAAAGACTAATGAATAAATTTATAAATTAAATGTATTTTTAGTACTTTTTCGGACGCATTATTTATTTATATATTAAATTTTTCTTGACGTTTTTAATGGTGACATGATCGATGGTAGATATTTTGCTCTGTTTATTTTATTTGTGTTTTTACGGATTGGGGATCTAAAAAAATATTTTTGCCATCTCATTCAAATAAAAGGAATTAGCAATGGAGTTTGTTTTATACCCAGCCCGGGTTTTAACATTAAAAACAACATGTCATTAACATTGGTAGTTTGTCTGAATTTTAATTTTGGAATAAATTACGCGTGTTCTTTATTTTTCGTTAATAACTCAATGAAGCCGGTGTCTTCAAATGCTGTTTTCTATGCTCGAGTAATCACATGCGAGTGTAAGGCTTATGGCAGATGGCAATTATTTAATTTTAGCCTGACCCCTACAACGTAAGCACACCTCCTTATTTTTTAATTAAATACAATGATTTCTGTAAGGTTGATGTAATGAATAAATTTTTTAAAGTGATTTGGAGTACTAGCCTGCAATGCTTTGTGGTTACTTCAGAATTAGCTCGGAACTTTGGCGCAGTGAAGAGTGCTAACTCAGTTGTTAGCAACGAAGTTTCAAGAAATACTTCATCATTCAAATTGTCTCGCTCATTGCTGGCAAGGCTAATTTCATCAGCCTTAGTTTTACATGCGACTTCGGCTTTTGCGCTTGATATTCAAAGTTATAATCCGACTGATAACGATGATTTATTTGGGCAGCATATTATCAGTTCTGGTGGGCAGGTATTGACCAATGACGCTTCGGGCAAAGGGTTTAATGCGCTTGAAAGAGGTGATGCTGGTCTTGTAAAAGAGAGCATACAGCATGCTGTTGATGACGATCGAATTACGTCCGGCTCAGCAGGTCATGGTGGTCAAGCTTTTAGGCTGCCCTCTAAAGAATCAATTACCTATTTTGACCCTATTACCCAGACACAAGTCGCTTTACCTGTTTATAACAGCAATGATTTAACCACCACAGACATCGACAGCTTCTATGTATACCGCCCGGAGGCGGTGGGTGATAAGCAATATATCAATATGCGTATTGCCACCGTTAAGTCCGGAGGCGACCTGACGGTTGATATTGGTTCCCATGGCAGCGACTGGGAAAGTCAGGCTGAAAATCAGTTCAACGCTATTTTCAAAAACGGCAATGTATTTGACGTTGAGGCTGGCGGAACGCTGAATTATAACTCAAAGACACATATCGATCATATCAGTCCAGGTATTGGGGCACTGGATGAAAATGGTGCAATTGCATCAATTTCATTTAATGAAATTACTTACCAGGGAAAATTCAACAACTACAAAGGCGAATCCGTCACCGTTAACAATATCGACGACCTCAGAGTATATAACGATGCGGTGATAGCCGCGATTCAGTCTGGAGCGTTAGCCCCCACTAAATATGATGCCGAACTGGCGAAGGCTTACAGTACTGCCTTAAATGTAATCGGTATTAAGCCAGAGCACCCTGTTGAAGCGACCGATGATATCCTCCAGCCTGGGTACTTAACTAACAGTATATTTATTCACGCCGCCGGGGCGGATGCCAAAGTCAATATTGCTGCGGATGCCAGCCTGCAGACAGAAAATAGTGATTTGACTGTGATTAAAGTGGAGGATGGTGCTGTTCTGACCAACAACGGTGAGATAGGCGTATCGTCTGAATTTGGCCGCGCAGACGCTGTCGGGGCCATCAACGCTGTCGTGATGAACAATGGCGTGATTGATGTGGGGACTACGCGCGCTCTTGTTACAGACGAACTCAGCCGTCACCCCGGTCGTGGCGTGATAGCCTATGGGGCCAGCGATGTCACCAACAATGGGATAATTAACGTTGGGGGACTGGGTGTTTATACTTCTGAGATGGATGGTATAGACGCCAGAGATACCACTACAGTCAAAAACAGCGGGGTGATTAACATTGCAACGCGGCCTGATGGTCCGGGGGTCACCAATCTGATGTATTCAACGGGTATACAGCTGACTGGTAGCGCATCGCTGATTCAGGACGGGGAGATCTATATTGGTCGCAAGCCAATGGGTTCGTTGACTGAAGCCGTTGACGATCTGGCTGTTACCATGCCAGCCTATGGGATCCGGGCTCAACAAAATACCCGTGTGCAGACCCTGGCGGATTCCGTTATCACCGTCGGTAGCAAAGCGCGTAATGCAGTTGCATTGTCTGTAAGTGGAAAAGGTGTCAGCCTTGAGCAGCAGGGTACCATTAACCTTAACGGGGTCGGTGACGGAAGCAATGTTCTGCAAAATATTGGTGTCATTGCTGCGGGCGGTGCAGGCTCCGG
The DNA here is from genome assembly GCF_014189855.1 of Buttiauxella sp. A111. Taxonomy (GTDB): domain Bacteria; phylum Pseudomonadota; class Gammaproteobacteria; order Enterobacterales; family Enterobacteriaceae; genus Buttiauxella; species Buttiauxella selenatireducens. The sequence continues at coordinate 2,917 of NZ_BJFN01000004.1, read as the reverse complement.
GGAGAACAAGCTGACTAACTCGGGCACCGTGAACATCAACGGTGCCAACAGCGTTGCATTCAAACTGACGAGCGGCAGCGAATTTACTAATACCGGCGTGATTAATATCAACGGCGGCTTCGACCCGGTTACGAAATTAGCTAACTATGGCTCCTGGGTGGAGGGGACTGGCTCTAAATATAATGCTTCCGGCACGACGAACCTTAACGGCGACAATGCCGTTGCTCACCATGCCCGTAATAAAGGCAAAATCGTTATTACCGATTCCAGTTCCGTTAACTTTAACACCGGTGAAAAACAAATTGGCTATTACGCCTATGGCGCAGGCACCATGGTGGAGCGCCAGGGTAATGCCAACCAGGAAGTGGCGACGAAAGACTCCACCCTGTACCGCATCGATACCGGTGCTCGCTTTATGGATACCTCTGGTAATACGACGAACATAACGGCTTCCGGGGTGAATTCTACGGCCATTCTGGCCACTGGCGCGGGCACGCTGCTCGACAGCGGGGATGTTCAGCTTAATATCACCGGTGACGGTGCAACAGCCGTGAAGGTAGAAGGTGGTGCTAAGGGGATACTGAGTGCCGGTTCTGACATCGGTGAAATCAGCGGTACGGGGACAACCGTTGGGATTGTGGACGGTAAGTATTATGGCCTCGACGGCACGGAAGTGACGAGCCTGAAAGGCAATTCAGTGCTGACCAGTTATGCCGACCTGACCTCTGCAAATACCTCGGGCGGCGCGTCCGGCTATATCGCCCGTAACGGCGGTAAACTCGATCACCAGGGAACCATTAACTTCACCAGCGCTGGCAGCACCGGGGTTCTGGTTGACTCCGGTATTCTGGCAAACAGCAGCTCTATCAAGGTCAACGGAACGGGTGTGCATATTAAGGGTGATTCAACGGTCACCAACTCAGGTAGCGCTTCAGTTCATGCTGTTGATGGTCTGGCTGCCTATCATGTGGACAGCGGTTCTTCGCTGGCGCTGACCGGTACGGGGATAACCTCCGCCGCAGGTACTGCGCATGGTGTGCTGCTGGATACCGGTTCGACGGGCCTGACAGTCGAAAATGCGACGATTAATATGTCCGCAACGGGCAGTGGCAATGCTATTGAAAACAAAGCCAATATCGCCGGCATTGCGCTGACCAAAACCCGCATTAATGTGGGTAATGGTATCGGCGTTCACACAGGTGCTTCGATGGCGGAACAAAACAGCGGCACTATCACGGTCAATGGCAGCGGCACGGGGATCCTGTTTGAAAATATTAATGCCTCTACCACAACCAACAAACTGGACATGTCTCATTCGTCGGAGCTGGTCATTAATGTGACCTCGGCGCAGGGCAAAGGGCTGGTGACCAACTCCAGTACCGATCTGGATACCGGCGTCAGCGTCAACGTTAACAACGCCTCAGGCGGTTCAGCGATTATCGTTAACGGTACGACTAAAAAGATTAACCAGTCTGGCGTTCTGACCTCTAAGTCCACAACCAGCAGCGTCGTCGATATTGATAACGGTGCTGTCTCCAGCTTCAAAAACAGCGGCACCATTCAGGCGGCGAGTAAAGATCAGAATGCGGTAGAAACGCTGACAGGGACGGGCATGTCCTTCACTAACCAGAACAGCGGTAAGATTGTCGGCCACGTGAACCTGATGGCCGGTAATAACACCGTCAACCTGGATGCGGGCAGTAAAGGGACTGATTTCACCACTGATGAAGGGAATGACACCTTTAACCTCAATAACCTGGGGGAAAATACGATTGGCGTGTTTGACCACCTGGTTGCAGGTAGCGGGACTGATACCCTGAATATCACTGGCAGTGATTACAATCTATCGAGCCCTGAGTCGTTATCCGGTTTTGAAAAGGTCAATCTCGTTAAGGGCACCACCAGTGGCTCCAACCTGACGCTGGATAATACCCTGATGCCGCTGGGCGACGGTCAGAATGATGCAACAGGTACAGGCTTTAATATCGATGCTGACAGTTCACTGACACTCTCCCATGCTAACGATGTGGTGTTTGCAAGCCATCTGGCGGGTACGGGTCTGATGCAGGTGAAGCTGGGGACAGATAAAAACTTTACCTTCACCAGCAAAAACGCGGCTGATGGTTTTGACGGTACCGTGGCACTGAGCCGTGCCAATATGGAACTGGCGGGCGTCAACACCCAGGCGCTGTCGGATGCAACCCTGCGTCTTGACGGCTACAGCACCGTGCACGTAGGTGACGGCAAGCAGACCATCGGTGGCCTGAAGTTCAACGGCGGTACGCTGAAATTTGACAGCGGCACCCCGGGTGAAACCGTGGCCAAAGGTAGCGTACACACCACCGAATCCATGGATCTGAGCGGATCTGGCGTAGTGCAGGTAGCCAAAGGCAGCGTGAGCAACGATCACCCGCTGGCAGATACGTTGCTGGATATCCTGGCGCAGGACGATGCCACCACGATGGTACAGCTGGCGGCGTCTGACACCACCGCTATCGGCGGTGGTGGTGCACTTATCCTCAAGGATCAGAACGATAACGTTATTAGCGACAGCACTACGGCAGATATTGCCCAGAACGGCAGTACGGTGGCGAAAGGCACCTATGACTACCGTCTGACCAGCGGTGATGCGGCTGACGGCCTGTACATCAGCTACGGTCTGACCCAGGTTGACCTGCTGACGGCAGGTGCTGATGCGCTGGCGCTGAATGCAGCAGGCCTGAGCGGCAACGCGGCTGACCTGAGCGCAAAAATCACCGGTACCGGTGACCTGGCGATTGACACTGGCGTGGGCAACACCGTGTCGTTGTCCAACACGCTCAACGATTATGTCGGGAATACCGATATTCGTTCCGGCACCCTGAAAATGATTGCCGATAACGTGCTGGGCCAGACCGATGTGTTGTCTCTGGCAGCC
>NZ_BJFN01000003.1 GCF_014189855.1 Buttiauxella sp. A111 | reverse complement strand
AGTCGTAACGTGAAACGAGATCAAGAGCCTGCCCGATATGCATAAAAAAATCCGGAAACGAAGAACATTTCCGGATTCTTACACAGCTACTGGATCGATCAACTGATCCTTAACTGATCGGCATTACACCTTTTTAGGTGCCTTTTTCTTTGATTCACAATCACGTATCAGGTGTAGAGTTATTGCTAACAAACAGCGTTAACTGATCACCGGGTTTCAGATTGTCTGTATCGTCGTTCCAGCGCAGAACATCTTTGATGTTCACACCGTGACGTTTTGCGATACTCGACAAGGAGTCACCCTTACGCACCTTATAAGTGATGCTATCGTTTTTAGCTAAACGCTCATCGCCTTTTTTGACGCTAAGCGTTTGACCTACTTTAATGTTCGCGCCACGTATGCCATTCCAGCTCTGCAAATCTTTTGTGCTAACACCTAAGCGTGTAGCAATGCTCGATAAGGTATCACCTGAACGAACACGATAAGATTTATTGCCACCCGCGTTAGCCCTGTTATCAGCAACTAACGTAGGCTGCACAGCTGCAATTTCACCAGAAGCCAAAGAGGCTTTTAGCTGCTCAGCATGCTTCTTAGGAACCATTACATAACGCTGAGTCTTGCCAATAGTTGAAGTTTTCACTCCAGCATTGAACGTTTTCAGCGTTTTTAACGGTATCCCGGCCATTTCGGCGACCTGCGTAAGCTCGACCGGATCACTAACTTCCACACGTGCCAGGGCACGGCTTTCGTCAGTCGTCGGTAGGCGTACACCGTACTTTTGGCTGTTTTTGAGAATATCACTCAAAGCCAGCATTTTTGGTACGTAAATCTTGGTTTCCCGTGGCAGTGAAAGCGACCAAAAATCCGTAGGTAAGCCACGAGCTTTATTCGCTTTCATTGCCTTCAGTACACGACCTTCGCCGCTGTTGTACGCCGCCACGGTTAATAACCAGTCGCCGTCGAACATCTTGTTCAGACGCTGCATCATATCGAGAGCGGCAGTGGTTGAAGCCACTACATCACGACGTGCATCGTATGCTTTGGTCTGTTTTAAACCATAATTCCGACCCGTGCTCGGTACAATCTGCCAGATGCCAGCGGCATTCGCAGATGATGTAGCGTGGGGGTCAAAAGCGCTCTCCACTATGGGTAGCAGTACTAGTTCCATTGGCATGTTGCGTTTCTTAACTTGCCCGGCAATCCAGTACATATACGGCTCTGCCCGTAATGTTACATCGTGGAGATAGCTCTTATTCTTAAGGTACTTCTGTTTCTGTTCGCGGATCCGGGTATTTTCCGGTACCCCCATCTTTAGCTCGTCGCCAATGAAGTTCCACAAGTTTTGGTTATCTGCGAGGTATGTTCCATCGTCCATCCATCGCGTACTCGTGTACTTTCCTGCTTCACCTTGACCAGCTGCAGACAGACTCTGTGCGTGCTGTTGGATGTTGCCGTCATGCCTTGACGCCTGGCACCCCACAAGCAGGACAGAGGCGAGTAATATCGCTTTTGCCTTCATGTGTGTGTCAATAGTTGCTTAAAAGACGAGCAAGGATACCTTCCACTTTCCAACAACACAACCAGAAAATTCAGAATGCGTCTTTCTTTGTCCGTAACCAGGCGAATATCTGCTGTGGTTGTTGCAAGTTTGTTTCTTTATTAATTTTATCTTTTAAATCAACATCATTTGTTCTTAAAAATAAATTTATTTTGCGCTCTATTGCCAGGGAACTGGGTAATGTTGAGTGGTTTTTTGAGCGTAACTCCTTAACTTTTCGACAATATCGATTTAATTCTTCATCGTCAGGTAAGATTGATAAGGAGAATTTCATATTTGAAAGAGTGTACTCATGAGCGCAACAAATTAACGTATCTGAAGGTAGTTTGTTAAGCTTTTGAAAAGAATCATACATATTCTCTGCTGTGCCTTCAAAAAGCCTGCCGCACCCTCCAGAAAACATTGTGTCGCCGCAAAAAAGATAAGGTTTACTATAGAAACACAGATGTCCTAAAGTGTGACCGGGTGTAGCAATAACGCTAAATTCATACTTCAAAATATTGACCTTATCACCCTCTCTGACTATCCGGTTCGTTCCCTTATCTTGTGTCTCTTCGGGCCCATATACCACAAGGCCTGGGTACTTTTTGAGAAGTTCTTTCACGCCACCAACATGGTCGTTGTGATGGTGTGTCAACAAAATGGCTTCTGGCTGCCAGTGATTATCTTCAATTGCTTTAAGCACCGGTTGAGCCTCACCCGGGTCGACAATGACGCATTTACCCTGTTCATCATTCAGGACCCAGATGTAGTTATCCTGGAATGCAGAAATACTGTTAAGATTCATAATTAACCTCTTTGAATTGCGTTAAGAAGGTAGTGATGAAACCGGCAAGGATACCTGAAAATTTCATTTCACCGCATCATTGGGGAGAACTGCCCTGGGGCGAGTACTACCGCGAGGCGTTGGAAATCCAACTCCAGCCATGGCTTGCCAAAATGTTTGGTTTTCATCTGCTGAAAATAGGCAATCTAAGTACTGAAATTAACACTGAAGCGTGTGCTATTTCACATCAGGTTAATGTCGGCCTACAAGGCGAAAGACTTCAGGTAAATGCCGATCCACTTCATTTACCCTTTGCCGCAAAATCTGTGGATGCATGTATGTTGGCTCATACATTACCCTGGTGCCAGGATCCTCATGGATTGCTGCGCGAAGCCGACCGGATTTTGATTGATGACGGATGGTTGATTCTGAGCAGCTTCAACCCGATGAGTTTGTTAGGGTTAGGCAAAGCAGTGCCATTCATGCGCAAGCGTACACCATACCATTGCCGGATGTTTACACCGATGAGGATGTTCGACTGGTTGGCATTGCTGAATTTTGAAGTCATGCATCAGCGCAGTTTCCAGGTTTTACCCTGGAGTAAACAAGGTGGGAAAATGCTGAGTACTCACCTGCCTGCGCTGGGTTGTATGCATGTCATTGTGGCGCGTAAGAGGACATTGCCACTTACGCTGAATCCAATGAAAAGCCGTTCAGCGAAAACGCAAATCCGCTCAGCAGTTGGCGCGACAAGGCAGTTTAAGGAAACGACTAAGGTTTCACCGCCTCTGGTTGATAACCAACATCTTCAAGAGTTGGATTAGACGCGGCTTCACGTGCAAGTTCATCGCAGCGTTCGTTTTCAGGGTGACCGGCGTGGCCTTTCACCCATTCCCAACTGATTTTATGCTCGCTCAGCGCGGCGTCCAGACGTTGCCATAAGTCGACATTCTTCACCGGCTTTTTATCGGCTGTTTTCCAGCCACGTTTTTTCCAATTATGAATCCATTGTGTAATTCCCTGGCGCACATATTGACTGTCAGTGCTGAGCACAATGTCACAAGGTTCGATTAGCGCCTCAAGAGCGACAATTGCCGCCATCATTTCCATGCGATTATTCGTTGTTAACCGATAGCCGACGCTAAAAATTTTTTCGTGTTGTTTGTACCGTAGAATGGCACCGTAACCACCTGGGCCCGGATTACCGAGGCAGGAGCCATCGGTGAAAATTTCTACCTGTTTACGCATCTCTGGTAGACTTCCTGTGATTAAAAAACCAAGTCTGACATAAACGAGCGCCATGAGCACACCAATTACACGACAGATCGTTCTCGATACTGAAACCACCGGTATGAACCAAATCGGTGCTCACTACGAAGGGCATCGCATTATTGAAATCGGTGCGGTTGAAGTGATTAACCGCCGTCTGACGGGCAATAACTTCCATGTCTACTTAAAGCCAGACCGGCTGGTGGACCCGGAAGCGTTTGGCGTGCATGGAATTGCCGACGAGTTTCTGGCGGATAAACCAACCTTTGACCAGGTTGCAGATTCATTCCTGGATTACATTCGCGGTGCAGAACTTGTCATCCATAACGCGTCGTTTGATATCGGGTTCATGGACTATGAGTTCAGCAAGCTCAAGCGTGATATCCCGAAAACCAATACTTTCTGCAAAATCACCGACAGCCTTGCACTTGCGCGAAAGATGTTTCCGGGCAAGCGAAACAGCCTCGATGCACTTTGCTCACGTTACGAAATAGACAACAGTAAGCGAACGCTGCACGGCGCGTTGCTCGATGCCCAAATTCTCTCCGACGTCTATTTAATGATGACGGGCGGGCAAACGTCGTTGAAGTTTGCGATGGAAGGGGATGTACAGACACGTAGTGGAGATAACGGAATTCAGCGTGTTGTGCGCAACAGTTCGGGTGTACGCATCATTCGGGCCACTGATGCTGAGCTGGAAGCGCATGAGTCACGACTTGATCTGGTGGAAAAGAAGGGCGGAAGTTGTCTTTGGCGTATATAAACACAGCTGAAATGATTTAAAAATCACCGTTTGGGTGAAAATAACGGCAAGCAGTTAGATTTATAAGAAAAAACGTTGACGCCCATGAGCGCAATACGTAATATCTGCCTCGTTCCCGACGGGGAACAAACGCGGAGCGGTAGTTCAGTCGGTTAGAATACCTGCCTGTCACGCAGGGGGTCGCGGGTTCGAGTCCCGTCCGTTCCGCCACAATTAGAAAGCCTGAATCAGAAATGATTCAGGCTTTCGTCGTTTTAATCCTTCGTAACTACAACCTGCCCATTATATTCCGCAACATCACTCACTTTTTCAGCCCGAGCCAGCCAGCGGTAACAGCCAGCGCTCAGAAACGCCCCGATAAACCAGCTAAAGTTTGCGACTTCATGCAGTGATGGGATAAAGCTGATTGTCAGGCAAACCGCGACAGACGGCACGAGTGCCATAATCGCTTTCGGATTGAACCCACTTTTGTACCAATAGCGGCCTTTGGAAGTGTCATCGAACAAATCATCGATATAAATTTTACTGCGCTTAATGATGTAGAAATCGGTCAGCAGGATGCCGAACAGCGGCCCAATGAACGATCCCAACACATCCAGCGTGTAGTGAATCAGTTCGGGTGACTGGAATAAGTTCCACGGTGTCAGCAACACGGAACCAACAGCAGCGATCATCCCACCGGTACGGAAGCTGATTTTTTGCGGTGAACAGTTAGAAAAGTCGAAAGCGGGTGAAACAAAATTCGCCACGATATTAATACCGATGGTGGCGGTGATCATGGTCAGCAAACCAATCGCCATCGCCAGGCTATTGCCCACGTGACTGACGGTTTCAATTGGATCGGTAATCATTTTGCCAAACAGAGATTGAGTGCCGGAGACAATCACAACGGTCACGATAGAGAACAGCAAGAAGTTGAACGGTAGCCCCCAGCGATTGCCACGGCGGATCTCTCTCATACTTTTGCCGTAGCGCGAGAAGTCACCGAAGTTCAATAGTGGACCGGAGAAGTAAGAAACGACCAGCGCGATAGCGGTAAGCATCTGCCATGCTTGTTCACCGGAAGTGAGCTGTTTGCTGGCAAGCGTAAACGAAATTCCGTCAAATCCTGTCTGATACAAAATCCACCCCGCCAGCGCCATCATCACGATATAAACAGCAGGACCTGCGATATCAATGAATCGTTTAATGGCATTCATGCCATGCCAGAACACCGCCGCCTGTAATGCCCACATAATGCCAAAGCATACCCATCCGAGGTGCGAAAGACCCAGGAAGTGCCCGGTGGTCAATGGGGCAAGCGATGGCCAGAATTTGAGTAATACCAACATTAGCGCGTTCGCGGCTAAATATGTTTGTATACCGTACCAGGCAAAGGCAATGAGCCCGCGGATCACAGCTGGAATATTGGCACCAAAAACGCCAAAGGCCTGACGACAAATCACAGCATAAGGCACGCCCGCCATCTGGCTTGGTTTTGCGACCAGATTCGCACACAGCTGCACAATACAAATTCCCACCAACAGGCAAAGTAAGACCTGCCAACTCGCCAGCCCTAATGTGAAAAAGCTCGCGGCTACAACATAGCCACCCATGCTGTGTACATCGGACATCCAGAAAGAAAAAATATTGTACCAGGACCATGTCTGGTTACGCGTTGGCGCCAGGTCATCGTTACACAGGCGCGGGCTATATCCAGCGTTGGGGCTATCGGTCATGGCAGTCGTGTTGGGTTCAATGTTTGGCATGATATCTGCTCCTGGTAAAACAGAGGTTGACGGATTGTCTGCAACTTTCGTTGCATGAACCAGGCCAGGTTTCATTCTTAACGGAATAAGCGGGGTTTTGGCGCGTAAGGCGCGAAAATAGAGCCATGCTGATGTAAATTTCGCCTTATGATAGTGCAAAAAAACACAACAATGCCCAGCCGTGGTGCTCAGCCACAGGGGGGGAAATATCGAGGAACCAGTATGACGCAACATTTGATTCAGGTTATCAATCCCAACACCAACGTGGCGATGACGCACACTATTGCTGAAGCAGCACGCAGCGTGGCCGCTCCTTCCAGTGAAATCATCGCCGTTTGTTCATCACAAGGCGTGGAGTCTATAGAAGGACATTTTGACGAGGCGATTGCTGCCATCGGGGTTCTTGAGCAGATCAAACTTGGCAAAGAGCAGGGCGTTAGTGGTCATGTCATTGCCTGTTTCGGCGATCCGGGTTTGTTGGCGGCACGCGAACTCGCCAGCGGGCCGGTGATCGGCATCGCTGAAGCGGCGATGCATGTCGCCACACTCGTTGCTACACGTTTTTCTATTGTCACTACGCTGCCACGTACAGTGATTATTGCACGTCACTTGCTGCGTCAGTATGGATTCGAACATCACTGTGCAGCCCTTCATGCGATCGATCTACCTGTGCTGGCTTTAGAAGATGGCACGGGTCTTGCTCAGTTGAAGGTACGCGAGCGTTGTATACAAGCCATGAAAGAAGATAACAGCGGAGCGATTGTGCTGGGTTGTGGAGGAATGGCCAATCTTGCACGGGAGCTAACGAGCGAACTGGGTATTCCCGTTATTGATGGCGTCACTGCCGCAGTGAAAATGGTGGAATCCCTCATTGCTCTTGGCGTCGGGACGAGTAAACACGGTGACCTCGCGTATCCAAATAAAAAGCCGTTATCGGGCTGTTTTGACATGCTGAGTTGATGTTCATGGCTCGGCTCATAAGGAACCGAACCATGACTGAAGAACCGAAAAAAAAGAGCTATCACTTTACCGGGAATTACCCGCGTGACATGAAAGGTTACGCCGGTAAGCCACCACACCCTCAGTGGCCGAATAATTCCCGGGTTGCCGTGCAGTTCGTCCTCAATTTCGAAGAGGGTGGGGAGAACCACGTGCTGCATGGCGACGCGGGTTCTGAACAATTCCTCTCTGATATTATCGGTGCCGCCAGTTTCCCTGACCGCCATATGTCGATGGATTCACTGTATGAATATGGATCGCGCGCCGGGTTCTGGCGCATCCACAATGAGTTTCAAAAGCGCGGCCTGACCATGAGTATTTTCGGGGTTGCGATGGCACTGGCGCGCAACCCTGAAATCGTTGCAGCAATAAAAGCGGCGGATTATGACGTCGTAAGCCATGGCTGGCGCTGGATCCACTATCAAAATCTGGATGAAGCCACAGAACGTCAGCATATGCACCAGGCTATCGAGATTCTGGAGGATTTATTCGGCAGCAAACCACTTGGCTGGTATACAGGCCGCGACAGCCCGAACACTCGTCGGCTGGTGGTGGAGAACGGCAGTTTCCTGTACGACAGTGATTATTATGGCGACGACTTACCATTCTGGAGTGAAGTCACCTGTAGCGACGGCTCCATCAAACCGCATCTGGTTGTGCCATACACGCTTGATGCCAATGATATGCGCTTTGCCACGGCACAAGGTTTTAATACCGCCGAGCAGTTTTATGCGTATCTGAAGGACAGCTTTGATGTGTTGTATGCAGAAGGGGAAACGGCACCTAAAATGATGTCGATTGGTATGCATTGCCGCTTGTTGGGGCGCCCTGGTCGATTCAGAGCGTTACAGCGTTTCCTGGATTATGTGCAACAGCATGATGACGTGTGGATTTGCCGTCGACAGGATATTGCCGAGCACTGGGTCAAAACGCATCCGTTTAAAGGATGATGTACGTGGCGGGTGAAACTGAAATTACCCGCCGCGCCGTTTAACTCATTATGCTGACGTGGGCTGCAACGATACGCCAGCCATAAGGGAACTTGACCCATGTTTGCATCTGGCGGCCGATTTTATCGCTGCCTTCACGAGTAAATTCAGTGCTGGCAACCGCCATATCATCGCCGTAAGTAGTGATAGTCGTGTTTTGCAAAAGCCTGTCTAAACCTTGAGAGGAACGGGTATTTCTGAACGCTCTGATCTCGTCGATTCCATACAGATTTTCACTGGCGCCATAACGAACGGTGCGGGGGTCAGACCAAAATAATTCATCTAACACTGCAATATCGTTGGTAATCAACGCCTGTTCGTAGCGGTAAAAAGCGTCACTCACTTCATTGACGATTGCCGGGCGATCAATATTGTCTCGCATCATAGGATTTACCTTACCTGGTGGTTTCCTACCAGCATACCCTGTATTTCAAGCTGATGGGCGGCTCTCAGGCAGATATCTTCACGCCATGGTGCCGCGATAAGTTGCACGCCAATGGGCATGCTATTGGCGGTCATCAATGGCACCGTGACAACAGGCAAGCCAAGAAAAGAAATCGGTTGTGTCAGCATTCCCATACTGGCTTTGACGGGAAGATCAATTCCGTTGATATGCATTGTTTGTTGGCCGATTAATGTGGCGCTGCACGGTGTGGCGGGTGCGATAAGCAGGTCGTAATGTTCGAAAAGTGGCAGAGTTTTGTCACGGAACCACCCCCGAAACCGTTGCGCTTGTGTGTACCAGGCCGATGGCGTCATGGCCCCTGCCAAAAGGCGTTCACGGGAGTTAAGCTCAAAGCATTCAGCTTGTTCGCGTAATGCAGGTAAGTAATGATTTCCCCCTTCTGCAGCGGAAAGCAAAAAGGCCGCCGAGCGTGCTAATTCGGCTTCAGGCAGTGAGATAGATTCAAGGGCTTCAAGGGCGTGAGCGACCTGGGTCACAGCGGCCTTTGCGTCAGCGTCACACCAGCTCTCAAAAAAACCACCCAAAACAGCGCATCGCAAACCTCCAACCCATTCAAGTTTATCGGTAACAGATTCAATGCTGCGTATTGACTGGAAATGGTCGGTCGCATCGGGGCCCTGAAGAGCATCATAAACGCGCGCCAGGTCATCCACGTTGCGAGCAAATGGGCCAATGTGGTCAAGACTGGCAACAAACGGCTGGCTACCGCTGCGTGAGAGGCGCCCAAAGGTAGGTTTCAACCCTAAGACACCACACAGCGAAGCCGGAACGCGAATGGATCCGTTGGTGTCGGTGCCAAGGGAAAAATTCACCATTCCGGCGGCGATGGCAGCCGCAGAACCGCCCGATGAACCTCCCGCAATGCGGCTGGTATCATGAGGATTGCGGGATGCACCGTAATAATTATTTTCTGTGGTAAAGCCGTAGGCGTACGCATCCATATTGAGAGCACCGGAAAGCATGGCTCCGGCTGCACTCAACTGTTTGATAGCGAAGGCATCAGTACTTGCAGGAGGCTGAGAACTAAACAGCTCAGCGCCAGCAAGTGTTGTTGTGCCTTGAATATCGAAGAGATTCTTTACCGCATAGGGGACGCCAGCCAGCGGAGACAGGGGTTCCCCAAGTGAGCGCCGTCGGTCAACGGCTTCGGCTTCTTGTCGTAAACGCTGCGCAGTCACTTCGGTAAAAGCATTAATCTCAGGGTTGGATTGTTCTATTTTTGCAAGCGTAAGCTGAGCCAGCTCGCCAGCTGAAAACTTGCCCTGGGCTAATCCTTGCTGAATTTCGCGAATAGACAGCGTGTTCATAGTTTATAAATCCCAGCCACTTCCTGGCGTTGCGGCAACGGAAATTCCATCAACGGTTCGGCCAGCGCAGCCATGCGTACCAGTTGAACTTCCAGCTCTCTACGACGTGCATCGTCAAGAGGAACGTTAAGAAGTTGCTCCATTAACTGGATATAAGTGGGCCAGTCGATAAATGTAGATGTCATCTTTGATTCCTTAAAATCCAGCGGCGCTGCCATTGCTTCGAGGGTCGTAAGCTCCTTCAAGCATGCCGTTAGTATGGCGAACAATGGCACCTGCGTGGCCCACTGCCTCGCTGAAATCGGGTAGTGTCTCAACTTCATGCCCTAACTCACGCAGGGTTTCGAAGGTTTCTGGGCTAAATCTGGCTTCTAATTTCAGGTTGTCAGAGGCTTGCCCCCATGTTCTGCCCAGTAACCAACGTGGTGCGGTAACCGCTTCTTGTAGCGGCATGCCCTGAATGACATGACGAGTAAAAATGGCTGCCTGAGTTTGAGGTTGCCCGTCGCCGCCCATTGAGCCATAAACCATGGTTCTTCCATCGGCAAGACGTGCAGCCGCCGGATTCAGGGTATGGAACGGTTGTTTTCCCGGAGCCAGGCTTAACAGGCTTTCGGGATCGAGATTGAACGCCGCGCCACGGTTTTGCCACAGAACCCCGCTTTTTGGCAGCACAACGCCGCTGCCGAACTCATGATAAATACTTTGAATAAATGAAACGGCAAGTCCACTGCTGTCAATGACGCCCATCCAAACCGTGTCACCCGGGCCTTTTCCTGTTCCCCAGCTAGCCGCGTTGTTGTCGTCAATTTCTGCGGCAAGGCGGGCGAGCGGTTGAGGGTCTAACAAACTTTGTATGGAGGTGGTGATATGGCGAGGGTCGGTAATGTATTTGTCGCGCAGCGCAAACGCTTTTTTGGTGGCTTCTACGATGCGGTGAACGGTTTGGGTTTCATCGGCTTGCGCCATGTCTAAATGATCGGTTATGCCCAAAATCGCCAGTGAAACCAGGCCCTGGGTCGGTGGAGTCATATTAAAAATCTCACCGTGCTGGTGGCTAAGTCGCAGAGGTATCCTGCGTTTTGCTCGTTGGGCGGCGAGATCTTGTCGTGTTATCGGCACCCCTAAGTCAGCAAGTTCTTCGGCGATGAGAACCGCGAGCGGCCCGCGATAAAAGCTATCAAGTCCTTCAACGGTCAGACGTGCCAGCGTTTCGGCAAGCCTGGGTTGGGTAAAGCGACTGCCGACCCGAGGAATCTCACTCCTGTGCAAAAAAGTCTCGGCGAAGCCTGCAATATTGACCAGTTCGTCATATTTACTGTGCGTCGCCAGGGCTTGAGATGTTGTCACCGGAATGCCATCTGCCGCATAGCGAATGGCATCGGCCAATAAACGTGAGAGCGGCAATTGCCCGCCACCAAGTTCCACCGCAACTTTTAACGCCTCATTCCACCCGCTAAGCGTGCCGGGAACGGTCAACGCCGCTTTCGGGCCACGATGCGGGATATTTTTTTCGCCGTGGTAAAACTCGATTGAAGCAAGGGAACCCGCTGCACCGCTGGCATCAATCGCAATAGGTTCGCCTTCTGGCGGAACAATTAGCCAAAATCCATCACCGCCAATTCCATTCATGTGAGGATAAACCACGGCGATGGTAGCTGCTGCTGCGACCATCGCCTCGATGGCGTCACCACCATGGCGCAGTACGGATAATGCGGTTTCACTCGCCAAATGGTGCGGTGTGACCGCCATACCGGAAGGTGCCATATTGCTTTGCATCATCGTCTTTATCTCTATGAACGTAAGCTGAAGTTATAGTTAAGCAAAAGATGTTCCAGGTTGACGCGATTAGTTTCACTGTGCCAGTCTCGGGTGAAACAAAAGTTACAGAGGCCATAATGAAACAATTAGATGAGCGATTGAGGGCGGCGTACGAACAGCTTTCCCCGCAAGAACAGCGCGTTGCAGCGTTTATCGTCGATCATTTTGATGACCTGATCAGTTACAACAGTGCGGAACTGGCACGCCTTTCTGGCGTATCGAAAGCCACCGTCAGCCGCTTATTCAAACGCCTTGGCTATGAACGTTACAAAGATATGCGCGAGGAGCTGCGCACCCTGCGCCAGAGCGGGATGCCGTTGACTGAAAACCGCGACGCGGTGCAAGGAAATACATTACTGGCGCGGCATTACAAACAGGAAATGGCCAACCTGACGCAATGGATTAGCCAGCTTGAAACGCAACAGTTTGCTGATGTTGTCACCGCGCTGAATGCTGCAAAACGTATTTTTATTATCGGGTTAAGAAATTCTTGGCCCGTTGCCGTGCACTTACGTCAGCAGTTATTGCAAATTCGTAGCGATGTTTATTTATTACCTCAACCGGGGCAGACGCTGGCGGAAGATGTCGTGGATATTAACGAGCACGATTGTGTCGTTGTTATCGCGTTTCGCAGGCGCCCGCGCATCATCAAGCCGTTGCTGGCAAATCTGCATGAACGCCAGGTGCCGCTTCTGGTAATGAGCGAAGCGCAAGGCTCTGGACTGACGCCATATTGTCGCTGGCACTTTGCAGCGCCGCTCGATAGCGTATCGGCGTTTGACAGTTACAGCAGTGCGATGAGTCTGGTGAATTTACTTTCCAACGCAGTACTGCATGAAGCGTTAACCACAGGCCGCCAGCGCATTCATCACATTGCAGAGTTGTATTCCGAGCTTGATGAGCTTGAGCAACGTTAACGCACTTTAATAGTGCGTTTGCACATGCCCTGGGAACCATTCTGGTTCATTCACTTGGGCAGGTAAGCATCAACATTAAATTGGAATACTGCATCTTCCTTTCCTTGGCATCAATGAAAGTGAGTGGCACATTAGTTGCAGAATATTTTCATAAAGAATCTTTTGTTTCAGACGAATAAAAGGAAATGCCATGTTCGATATTCAGCACTTCACGCAAATTAACCCGCCGCATCGTTTGTTAATGGGGCCAGGGCCAATCAATGCCGATCCCCGTGTGTTGCGGGCCATGGCAAGCCAGTTGATCGGGCAGTATGACCCGGTAATGACTGGCTATATGAATGAAGTGATGGTGCTGTATCGCGAGCTTTTCCGCACTCAAAACCGCTGGACGATGCTGGTGGATGGCACTTCTCGTTCAGGTATTGAAGCAATCTTGTTATCGGCTATTCGACCTGGCGATAAAGTGCTGGTGCCAGTGTTCGGGCGTTTTGGCCATCTACTATGTGAAATAGCGCGCCGTTGCCGGGCAGAGGTTCACACTATTGAAGTTCCGTGGGGGGAAGTCTTTACCCCTGACCAAATTGAAGATGCCATCAAAACCGTTAAACCGCGCTTGTTGCTAACCGTTCAGGGTGACACCTCCACCACGATGCTCCAGCCACTGGCTGAACTGGGTGAGATCTGCCGCCGTCACGGCGTGCTGTTTTATACCGATGCCACTGCTTCGTTTGGTGGCAACGCACTGGAAACCGATCGTTGGGGAATTGATGCGGTTTCTGCGGGTTTACAAAAATGTCTCGGTGGTCCATCAGGCAGTTCACCCATTACCCTAAGCGATGAGATCGAGGAGGTTATTCGCCGCCGCAAATGTGTGGAGGAAGGGATCCGAACAGTTGCGCATCAGGATGGCGATGACGAGATGATCTATTCGAATTATTTCGATCTCGGCATGGTGATGGATTATTGGGGGCCAGAGCGTCTGAATCATCACACCGAAGCGACCAGCATGTTATTCGCCGCCCGTGAATGTGCGCGCATTATTCTCGAAGAAGGCCTGGATGCTGGGATTGCACGTCATGAATTGCATGGGCGTGCATTGGTGGCCGGGATTCAGGGGATGGGGCTGGAAACCTTCGGCAATCTGCAACATAAAATGAATAACGTATTGGGAGTCGTCATCCCGTCAGTGGTTCATGGGGAAGAGGTGCGCAAAATGTTGCTGGAGGATTTCCATATCGAAATCGGCACCTCATTCGGCCCGCTGCAGGGCAAAATCTGGCGTATCGGCACAATGGGTTACAACGCCCGTAAAGATTGCGTGCTGCAAACACTCACCGCGCTTGAGGCGGTGCTTAATCGCCTTGGTTTTAAAACGACGCAAGGGGCTGCAATGCAGTCGGCGTGGGATGTCTATGCTCAGGAAAGTCGCTGATGCTAAAACATGTGATGAATCCGGCGCAGGCACGTGTTGCCGCAAAGCGTGTCATGTTGCGGGCAGATGAACTGGCACACATTAGCGAAACGGCTGGCCATCTGACGCGCGTCTATCTTTCCAAAGAACATCTGCATGCTAACCATCTGGTGGCTGGCTGGATGGAGCAAGTGGGGATGACGACCTGGCAGGACGCGGTAGGGAATATTTGCGGGCGTTATGAAGGTGCCAGGGAAGGGGCGCAGGCGATTTTGTTGGGGTCACATCTGGATACGGTACGCAATGCCGGCCGGTACGACGGTATGTTAGGCGTGTTGAGCGCACTGGAAGTGGTCGCTTTCTTATATCAACACGACATTCAATTGGAACAAGCAATTGAAATCGTGGGCTTTGGTGATGAAGAAGGCACACGTTTTGGTATCACGCTGCTGGGTAGCCGTGGGATCACCGGGACATGGCCGCAGAACTGGCTGGTGTGTGAAGATTCCACGGGAACCAGCGTCGCCCAGGCGTTAGTGAATGCCGGTTTTGATCCATCGCGAATTCACAGTGCTGCGCGTAATCCTGAGGAATTCAGTGCCTATCTTGAGCTGCACATTGAGCAAGGCCCGGTTCTGGAACAGGCAAATCTGGCACTTGGTGTGGTGACAGCTATCAACGGCGCACGTCGTTTGAAATGTAGCTTTATCGGTGAAGCGGGTCATGCGGGTACGGTGCCGATGGCGATTCGCAAAGATGCGCTCGCAGCAGCCGCTTGCTGGATGACGTACATCGAAAGCGCGACTCGCGCATTTAGCCCGGACATTGTTGCAACAGTTGGCACACTGCAATGTCAGCCGGGTGCCGCAAATGTGATCCCAGGCGAAGTTCAGTTGACGCTGGATATTCGCAGCCCAAGGGACGCTGACCTGGAATCGTTGCTGGAAAATCTGCTTAGCGA
Source organism: Buttiauxella sp. A111 (assembly GCF_014189855.1). Classification (GTDB taxonomy): domain Bacteria; phylum Pseudomonadota; class Gammaproteobacteria; order Enterobacterales; family Enterobacteriaceae; genus Buttiauxella; species Buttiauxella selenatireducens. Next base: position 628,306 of record NZ_BJFN01000003.1, on the reverse strand, counting down.
GGCACATAAAATCGCTGCACAGCGTGATGTCACATTCCACGCTGAAACCTACTATTCGATTCCCGCGACGCCGTGTGATGCCCATTTGCAGCAACAATTAAGCCGTGCAATTCGCGCGGTGCAGGGAAGAACGATGTCTCTGCCAAGTGGGGCAGGGCATGATGCCATTGCTATTGCCGAAAAATGGCCGGTCGGCATGCTGTTTGTTCGCTGCGAACGCGGGATAAGTCATCATCCGGCAGAGTCGGTTATTGAAGCTGATGTGATGCAAGCCGTGCAGGCTTATACGCAAACAGTGATCGCGCTGGCTACGAAAAATACGTTGGCAGAATTTAACGAAGCGTCGGTGAACGACGCGCTGAGTCTTATCACGCCATGCGTTGCGCTGCCTGCCTGGGCTGAAAGTTTAGTCATAGCGCGTCCCTATTCTAATATTGACGTGTTGCAGCATTATGCTTCACAACTCACCCACCAGTGGGGAAGTGCAGAGCTGAATCTGGCACTGAATGCGCATCCGCGAATTGGCGAAAAGGCGCAAGGCAGCAGCAAAGAAGCGGCGCTTTCTAAAGATGAACAATCTGCGGTAGATGGGCAAAACGCGGCATTAACGGTTGCACTGGCGCAAGGTAATGCCGATTACGAAGCACGGTTTGGGCGCGTCTTTTTGATTCGCGCTAAAGGGCGCAGCGGTGAAGAAATTCTGGGTGAGCTCCGCCGCCGTCTGAATAATTCGGACCTTGATGAAGAGGTTGAAGCGCTGGAACAACTGCGCCAAATCACCTTATTACGTCTGGAAGGAGTATTTGCACAATGAGCCAATTGAGTACTCATGTTCTGGATACCGCCCTGGGGAAACCGGCAGGTGGTGTTGTGATACAGCTTGAACAGCAGGTCGCTGAAAGCTGGGAAGTTATAGCCCGGGGTGTCACTGATATTGATGGGCGTTTGAAAGATTTCACCGGGGAGCCATTAGCGGCAGGGCGCTATCGCCTGACGGCAGAAATCGGGCTTTATTTTGCAGCAACGCAGCGGGAAACACTGTACCCCACTGCGCAAATTGATTTTGTTATCGCGCAAAGCGGCGGGCATTATCACCTGCCGTTTTTGATCACCCCCTGGTCGTGGTCGACCTACCGGGGGTCGTAGAGAATTTAGAGCGTAAACGGATCGGCATCCTGCCAGGCGGGAAACTTCTCACGATATTCCTGCAACGCAATCAATGACAAATCGGCATCGAGACGCATCGCCTGATGCGGTTCACCATTCGCCAGAATTTCGCCCTGTGGATTGATGATCTTGCTGTCGCCACGATAATGATGCCCATTGCCATCGGTGCCAACACGGTTGCAACCTGCAACGTATGCCTGGTTTTCAATAGCGCGGGCGACCAGCAAACTTTGCCAGTGCAGTGAGCGAGGTGCGGGCCAATTCGCAACATACAAAGCTAAGTCATAGTCGTTGCGATTGCGTGACCATACCGGGAAGCGCAAGTCATAGCAGACCTGCGGCAAAATACGCCAGCCGCGCCATTCCACCACCACACGCTCTTCGCCCGCCTGATAATGATGATGCTCATCTGCCATGCGGAATAAATGACGTTTATCGTAGAAATGGACTTTGCCGTCAGGCTGAACCAATAGAAAACGATTCACAGGCCCGCGCTCGGTTTGCAGTGCAGCACTCCCGCCGATCATCGCCTGAGTTTGCTGGGCTTTAAACTGCATCCAGTCAATCACTTCCTCTTCAGCGAGCGACTGTTTGGCTGCTTCCATCGCAAAACCGGTGGTGAACATTTCTGGCAGGATAATCAGGTCACGGCCATGAATACCATCTAACAGCACATCGAAATGACGTAAGTTTGCCGCGCCATCCATCCAGACCAGCGGTTGTTGCAGAACGGTGATTTTCAAACCAGACACAATCGGAAGCCTCATGATAAACAGTGATTCATTCACTTTAGCATGACTTATACCCTTCATACTTCAAGTTGCATGTGCGTTGGCTGCGTTCAATCACCCGAATCACTCACTTGAGTAAGCTCATCGGGGTTCTTTTTCTTGCCGCCTTCCTGCAACTCGAATTATTTTGGGTATAACTGGCTTATGTTGGGTAATAAAAAACCCCGCGAACGGGGTTTTTTTACTCGTCATAATTTGAGTCAGAGTCGTTATGCTGCTTCAATTTTGCGATGCTTTTCCGGCACCTTTACTGGCATGGTTGCCAGTTCCTCCGGCTCGAACTCATCGACGTTGATACTGCGCAAGCGACTGACTTCAGCTTTGGTGAGGATCGCCGCTTCGTCCGCGTTGATTTTCCCTTCAGCCAGCCATTGCTTAGCTTGTTCGTCCAGGCGAGTGAACGGTAAATTATGTCCAGTTTCTTTACAGATGCGCAGATGTATTGGCTCTGCGGCCATTACGTCCATCAATGCTTCTTCCAGTAAACCTGCCGGGTTGAACTCGCTTGGCGTCAGATACTGACCGCGACCAATGCGTGAACGGGTAGCGGACGGGATCTGCATGATCTTCGCCAGTTTATGATCCAACTTGTCCGATGGAGCATCGTAACGGCGGCCAAGTGGGAAGATAATTACACGCAACATGCCAGCGACAAACGCATTCGGGAAGTTACGCAGCAGATCGTCCATCGCTTGTTCTGCCTGGTACAACGCATCCTGAACGCCCCAGTGAACCAGCGGTAAATCGGCTTCGTTACGGCCTTCGTCGTCATAGCGCTTGAGCACTGAAGATGCGAGGTAAAGCTGGCTGAGAATATCGCCCAGACGTGCTGAAATACGCTCACGACGTTTCAGGCTTCCGCCCAGTACGGCCATCGAAACATCAGACAGCAATGCCAGGTTGGCACTCAGTCGGTTCATATATTGGTAGTAACGTTTGGTAGAGTCTTTGGTCGGCGTGGAGCTGGTCAAACCGTTAGTCAGCCCAAGCCAGAGGCTGCGCATTTTGTTGCTGCCAACGTGGCCGATATGCTTGAACAGCAGCTTATCGAATGCGTTGACGTCATTGTTTTGCGCTGCCGTCATCTCTTCGAGGACATAAGGATGGCAACGGATTGCGCCCTGGCCGAAGATAATCATGCTACGCGTCAGGATATTCGCGCCTTCCACGGTAATCGCGATAGGAGCACCCTGGTAAGCTCGAGCCACAAAGTTCGAGTTGCCGAGCATGATGCCTTTACCGCCGACAATATCCATTGCATCCAGAATCGCGCGTTGGCCGCGGTGGGTGCAGTGATATTTAACGATAGCCGACAGAACTGCTGGTTTTTCACCGAGCATAATGCCGTAAGTCACCAGTGATGCCGCTGCATCCATCACATACGCGTTACCCGCAATACGTGCCAAAGGCTCCTCAATCCCTTCCATTTTACCGATAGAGATTCTGAACTGACGGCGGATATGAGCATAAGCGCCCGTTGCCATCGCCACAGATTTCAAACCACCGGTAGAGTTGGAAGGTAGTGTGATACCACGGCCAACGGACAGACATTCCACCAGCATACGCCAGCCCTGACCGGCCATTTTTGGACCACCGATGATGTAATCAATCGGGACGAAAATGTCTTTACCGCGAGTTGGGCCGTTCTGGAATGGCACGTTGAGCGGGAAGTGGCGCTTACCGATTTCCACACCTGGGGTGTGAGTTGGAATTAACGCACAGGTAATGCCCAAATCTTCGCCATCACCGAGTAAATTATCCGGATCCGACAGTTTGAACGCCAGTCCCAGAACGGTGGCAATAGGTGCCAGCGTAATGTAGCGCTTGTTCCAGGTCAGACGCATACCCAGAACTTGTTGACCTTGCCACTCGCCCATACAGACTACGCCGGTATCAGGAATGGCACCTGCATCGGAACCCGCTTCCGGGCTGGTCAATGCAAAGCAAGGGATCTCTTGCCCGCGAGCCAGACGTGGCAGGTAATGATTTTTCTGTTCTTCTGTTCCGTAATGTTGCAACAGTTCACCTGGGCCTAATGAGTTAGGTACACCCACGGTTATCGCCAGAATGCCTGAAACACCAGACAGTTTTTGCAGTACGCGTGACTGAGCGTAAGCGGAGAACTCCAGGCCACCGTACTCTTTCTTGATGATCATCGCGAAGAAGCGATGTTCTTTTAAATAAGCCCACAACTCTGGCGGTAAATCTGCCATTTCGTGTGTGATTTGGAAGTCATTCGCCATGCGACATGCTTCTTCAACCGGCCCGTCAATAAAGGCTTGTTCTTCTTCAGTCAGCTTAGGCTGCGGGTAGTTATGCAGTTTTTCCCAGTCTGGCTTACCGCGGAACAGATCACCTTCCCACCAGGTCGTACCGGCGTCGATAGCCTCTTTTTCAGTACGAGACATCGGCGGCATGACTTTTCGGAAGCTACGGAATACCGGAGCGGAAATTAAAGATTTACGCATTGGGGTAAAGACAAACGGCACCAGAATTATCGCCAGCGGGACGAGCAACCATATTGACCAGATACCGGCGAAACCAAGCGCTGCCGTCCACACCAGCAAAATTGCGCTACTGAGCAGTAAATTGACCTGGTGATAGAAAAGCACACCGAGGAGAACAACCGTTGCAACAATACTCAAAATCAACATAAAGGAAACTCCCTTGCTTGTAGGAGGTCTGACCACTTGGATATATTGGTTTTAGTTCATGTGGTTTTTTTTAGCAATATCTTCACAAAATAATTACAACCTTGCTCACATTGTTATCGCACAGAACCGCAAAAGCAGGTGGATATGGCGCTTCTCGCGCTATCCGGTAAACTGCTTGGGTTTACTCAATCGAAAAATACTGAAGGACATCCTCATGTACCAGGATCTTATTCGTAACGAATTGAATGAAGCGGCAGAAACGCTGGCTAACTTCCTGAAAGATGACGCTAACATTCATGCAATCCAGCGTGCGGCGGTTTTGCTTGCTGATAGCTTCAAAGCAGGTGGCAAAGTTTTATCTTGCGGTAACGGAGGCTCACATTGCGATGCAATGCACTTTGCTGAAGAACTGACGGGGCGCTACCGTGAAAACCGTCCGGGATACCCGGCAATCGCTATTTCTGATGTCAGCCACATCTCCTGTGTTGGCAACGATTTTGGCTATGACCATATTTTTTCTCGTTACGTTGAAGCTGTAGGCCGTGAAGGCGATGTGTTATTGGGGATCTCCACTTCTGGAAACTCTGGCAACGTTATCAAAGCGATTGAAGCTGCGCGTGCGAAAGGCATGAAAGTCATCACCCTGACCGGGAAAGACGGTGGCAAAATGGATGGGACTGCGGATGTCGAAATTCGCGTTCCACACTTCGGTTACGCTGACCGTATTCAGGAAATTCACATTAAAGTGATTCATATTCTGATCCAGCTTATCGAAAAAGAGATGGTCAAAGCTTAGTTTGAGGGCAGAGGGTTTACGCCCTCACCCCGGCCCTCTCCCTCAGGAGAGGGAGAAAACAGATCCAATCCCCTCTCCCTCAGGGAGAGGGTTAGGGTGAGGGTGGTTTAAGCCTGGAGGTTAATATGTGCGAACTGCTCGGGATGAGCGCCAACGTACCAACAGATATTTGCTTTAGTTTTACCGGGTTGGTGCAGCGTGGCGGAGGTACGGGGCCGCATAAAGATGGCTGGGGAATTACCTTTTATGAAGGTAAGGGTTGCCGTACGTTCAAAGATCCGCAACCTAGCTTTAATTCACCCATTGCTAAACTTGTGCAGGATTATCCGATCAAATCTTGTTCTGTGGTTGCACATATCCGCCAGGCAAATCGCGGTAAAGTCGCGCTCGAAAATACCCACCCTTTTACGCGTGAGTTATGGGGACGCAACTGGACCTATGCCCACAATGGCCAACTCAAAGGCCATCGCTCTCTTGAAACAGGCCCGTTCCGCCCCATTGGTGAAACTGACAGTGAGCAAGCATTTTGCTGGTTACTGCATAAATTGACACAACGCTACCCACGAACACCCGGCAATATGCAGGCTGTGTTCCGCTACATCACCGAACTTGCTGGGCAATTGCGTGAGAAAGGTGTGTTTAATATGTTGTTGTCGGATGGTCGTTATGTGATGGCGTTTTGCTCCACAAACTTGTACTGGATTACCCGACGAGCACCCTTTGGCGTGGCAAAACTGTTGGATCAAGATGTGGAAATTGATTTTCAGGAAGAGACCACACTCAACGATGTGGTCACTGTTATCGCGACTCAACCCCTGACGGGAAACGAAACCTGGCACAAGATTGCACCAGGTGAGTCGGAATTATTTTGTCTCGGAGAACGCGTAGTTTGATGCCAACTGCGGTTGTGTCGTAGGCACAACCGGCTTACTGATCACATAGTTACCGCTAATAACAGAAACGCCTGGCGGCTGGTGATTTGCCATAAAGTAGTCATAACCCGGCTTCAGCTGTTTCCAGAAGTTGATGTAATACGAATACTTGTGGCGTTCCATATTGGCGTCAGTCATGCGGAACGGGTAAATGCTCACTTGCACGTTCGGCTGGCCGAATACCAATGCTCCAGTGACAAACTGGAAAATCTCATCAATGTTGGTGTCAGTCATTGCATAGCAGCCAACAGACACGCAAGCACCGTGAATCATCAGATACTGACCTTGATAACCATGTGAGCGATCAAACTCATTTGGGAAGCCGATATTAATGGCTTTATAGAAGCGGCTATCAGGTTTGAGCTGGTTACGGGTCACGTTATAAAAACCTTCAGGGCTCTTAAAATCCCCCTGACGTTGTTTTGGACCTAACCCACCGGAGTAGTTACAGATGCTATAGCTGTCGAGCAACTGAAACTGTTCGCCCATCTTCACATATAACTCTAATGTGCGCTCTTCCTTAAATATCTGAATATAAACAGGAGAGCCCATAAGTTGTTGCTTGAATTCTTTGCTGACAGGCGTGGTTGACGAATTGCTGCTTAATAAGCTGGCAAATGACACGCACGGTATCAGAAGCATCGCAATAACGAGTGCGATCTTACGCATACTGCTTTATTCCTTGATAGAACTTATACCAAATGCCAGGACGGCAAAATAAGAAACCCGAAATCAGAATGCTCTGGATTAGGAACGCTCACATTAGCATCGTTATGATTTTTCGCAAGCCTGAAAAGACACGTTTACACACATAACTGGTCGTTAAGATATACCTATGGAAAGGATAAGAGTTAGGTTTTTGCGTAATAGCTCGCATTGCTGCATATCAGAGTGTCGATTTCTCCCCATTCCAGACCCTATTGATGCTAAAATCCCCCGCGAATGTTGACCTGCGGATAAGAACGGAAACTTTCCATAAGTCAGTTGTCCCGGTTGTTTGGGCGACTTATCACTCCCTCTCGTAATAGTGAACGGATGCGTTTCCATTTTTAATCTGCTTTATGTGTCGCATTGGTTGAACCCTGTTTCGACCCCTCAGTTGTCGGCTACAGTTTTTGTCGGTATGTTTAAGCCAATTTTAAACGTGATAACCTTATGATAAAAATCAAAAAAGGTCTGGATTTGCCTATCGCCGGTTTACCGGAACAGCAAATTCATGACGGCCCAGCGATACCCTTAGTGGCCCTGCTCGGTGAAGAGTATGTCGGCATGCGTCCTTCAATGCTTGTGCAAGAGGGCGACAAGGTATTGAAAGGTCAGCCACTCTTCGAAGATAAAAAGAACCCTGGCGTTCTCTTTACTGCTCCTGCTAGTGGGACGGTAAAAGCGATTAACCGTGGCGAGCGTCGAGTGCTGCAATCTCTGGTTATTGAGGTTCAAGGTGATGAACAAGTCGTTTTCGAACGCTTTGCAGCAGAAAACCTTGCCAAACTGCCGCGTGAAACCGTTCAGGCGCAATTGTTAGCTTCTGGTTTGTGGACTGCGCTTCGGACTCGTCCATTCAGCAAAGCACCACAACCATCAACAATTCCTGCAGCCATTTTTGTCACCGCGATTGACACCAATCCACTGGCGGCTGACCCGCAACCTATTATTCGCGCCCATCGCGAAATGTTTGATGCCGGTTTAACGCTGTTATCCAGACTGACTGATGGCAAAGTCCACGTCTGTCAGGCTGGTGGCGGTAAGCTCGGTGGTCATCCCGCTGGGCAAGTGACTTTTAATGAGTTTGCTGGCCCTCACCCAGCTGGGTTAGTGGGTACACACATTCACTTCCTCGAGCCGGTTAGCCTGCAAAAAATAGTCTGGCACCTGAATTACCAGGATGTGATTGCCATCGGCAAATTGTTCGTGGAAGGCGAGTTGTGGACTGAGCGTGTTATTGCACTGGCAGGCCCACAAGTTAAAAAGCCGCGCCTGATTCGCACGCGCTTGGGTGCTTCACTCGACGTGCTGACGGCGGGTGAATTGGAAGAAGGCGAAAACCGCATTGTTTCTGGTTCGGTATTAAGTGGCACGATAGCTGCTGGCCCACGCGCCTGGCTTGGTCGTTTCCATTTGCAGGTTACCGTTCTGAAAGAAGGGCGTGAAAAAGAACTGTTTGGTTGGGTCATGCCGGGTGCAGACAAATACTCTATTACCCGTACGACTATCGGCCACTTCCTGAAGCGAAAATTATTCAATTTCTCAACAGATACCAATGGTGGCGAGCGTTCAATGGTACCGATCGGCAACTATGAACGTGTTATGCCAATGGATATTCTGCCAACGATGTTATTGCGCGATTTATTGGCGGGGGATACCGACAGCGCTCAGGCGTTAGGGTGTCTGGAGCTGGATGAAGAAGATTTAGCGCTTTGTACCTATGTTTGCCCTGGGAAATACGAATACGGTCCAGTGCTACGCGAAGTGTTAACCCGCATCGAGCAGGAAGGATAAGTCATGGGCTTGAAGCATTTATTTGAAAAACTAGAGCCGCACTTCACGCAAGGCGGAAAGCTAGAAAAATACTACCCACTCTTTGAAGCTACGGCGACATTGTTCTATACACCGGGCATCGTTACGCCTGGGGCCTCCCATGTTCGTGATGCTATCGATCTGAAGCGCATGATGATCCTGGTGTGGTTTGCAGTATTCCCAGCCATGTTCTGGGGCATGTACAACGTTGGGCTACAAACTATTCCCGCACTGAACAAAATGTACGGTGCAGAACAACTCCAACAGGTGATTTCATCTGACTGGCACTATGTCGTCGCACAATGGCTTGGGGTTAACTTTACGCCTGATGCTGGCTGGCTGAGCATGATGACGCTTGGCGCGGTCTTCTTCCTGCCAATCTACATCACTGTGTTTTTGGTGGGGGGTTTTTGGGAAGTCTTGTTCGCAATCATCCGTAAACATGAAGTTAACGAAGGCTTTTTTGTGACTTCTATTCTGTTTGCGTTGGTGGTTCCTCCAACATTACCGCTATGGCAAGCGGCACTCGGTATCAGTTTCGGCGTTGTTATCGCTAAAGAGATATTCGGTGGAACAGGTCGTAACTTCCTGAACCCAGCACTAGCTGGCCGTGCCTTCTTGTTCTTCGCATATCCAGCGCAGATTTCGGGCGATTTAGTGTGGACTGCGGCAGATGGTTTCTCAGGTGCAACACCTCTTTCTCAGTGGGCGAATGGTGGTAGTGAAGCACTGATGAATGTCGCAACCGGTCAGCCTGTGACCTGGATGGATGCATTCCTCGGCAACATTCCCGGCTCAATTGGTGAAGTATCAACACTGATGATCCTGATTGGTGGGGCGATTATCCTGTTTGGTCGCGTGGCCTCCTGGCGCATCGTCGCAGGTGTGATGCTCGGTATGATTGCCACAGCAACCCTGTTTAACTTCATCGGTTCTGCAACCAACCCGCTGTTTGCTATGCCATGGTACTGGCATCTGGTGCTTGGAGGTTTTGCCTTTGGCATGATGTTCATGGCGACAGACCCGGTTTCTGCTTCGTTTACTAATAAAGGTAAATGGTGGTACGGGGCGCTCATCGGTGTGATGTGTGTCCTGATTCGTGTTGTAAACCCAGCCTATCCAGAAGGGATGATGCTGGCGATTCTGTTCGCCAACCTCTTTGCACCGTTGTTCGATTACCTGGTTGTGCAAGCCAATATCAAGCGGAGGAAGTCGCGTGGCTGAAGTAAAAAGTAACGATAGCATCGGCAGAACGCTGCTGGTGGTGCTGGTGCTTTGCCTGGTCTGTTCCGTCGTGGTGGCAGGCTCAGCTGTAGGGCTTAAAGCGCGTCAGCAGGAGCAAAAAGCGCTCGATAAACAGCGTAATATTCTGGATGTTGCGGGCTTAGCAACACCAAAAATGACCGGCGAAGACGTCAAAGCAATCTATGAAACACGCATTACACCGCGTTTGCTGGACCTTAAAAGTGGTGAGTTACTGGATAAAGACGCCTCTAAATTTGACCAGGCTGCGGCATTGCGTGACCCCGACCAGAGCATGACGCTCGCTTCCAGTGAAGATCGCGCCGGGATAAAGCATCGCAGCAATATCGTCGAAATTTATCTGGTTCGCGATGAGCAAAACAAAGTGCAGGAAGTCGTATTGCCTGTTTATGGTAAAGGCTTGTGGTCGATGATGTATGCCTTTGTTTCTCTGCAAACAGATGGCCGTACGGTAAAAGGTATCACTTACTACGATCACGGCGAAACGCCAGGGTTGGGTGGTGAAATTGAAAACCCAGTCTGGCGTGAGCAGTTTATCGGCAAGAAAGTCCTTGATGATAAAGGCCAGCCTGCACTGCGCATTGTGAAGGGTGGCGCACGTCAGGGCGATGAGTTCGGGGTTGACGGTTTATCGGGTGCCACGCTGACGGCTAACGGAGTACAACACACTTTTGATTTCTGGATGGGTGAACTTGGTTTTGGCCCTTTCCTGAAAAATGTACGTGAAGGAGCGCTCAACAATGGCTGATATTTCAGACATGAAAGAGGTCAAACGGGTACTGGTTAGCCCGTTGATAGATAACAACCCCATTGCCTTGCAAATACTCGGCGTCTGCTCGGCGCTGGCGGTAACCACAAAGCTGGAAACCGCGTTTGTCATGACGCTTGCGGTCACCGTGGTGACGGCGTTTTCCAGCATGTTCATCTCGATGATCCGTAACCTGATCCCAAACAGTGTGCGAATTATTGTGCAGATGGCGATCATTGCTTCGTTGGTTATCGTTGTGGATCAGATTTTGCGCGCTTACGCCTACGAGATTTCCAAACAACTTTCGGTCTTTGTCGGCCTTATCATCACCAACTGTATCGTCATGGGGCGCGCTGAAGCGTACGCCATGAAGTCGCCACCGTTGGCAAGCTTTATGGATGGTATCGGTAATGGCTTGGGATATGGCGTGATTCTGCTGCTGGTTGGCTTCCTGCGTGAGCTTATTGGCAGTGGTAAATTGTTTGGTATCACGGTGTTTGAAACGGTGCAGAACGGTGGCTGGTATCAGCCAAACGGGCTGTTCCTTCTCGCGCCGAGTGCATTCTTTATTATCGGCCTGCTTATCTGGGCCCTGCGTACGCTCAAGCCTGCGCAGCAGGAAAAGGACTAACTGACTATGGAACATATGATTAGTCTGTTTGTGCGCGCAGTGTTTATTGAGAACATGGCGCTCGCGTTCTTCCTTGGTATGTGTACCTTCCTTGCGGTCTCCAAGAAAGTCTCTACTGCATTCGGTTTGGGTGTAGCGGTAACCGTCGTTTTAGGGATTGCTGTCCCTGCGAATAACCTGGTTTATAACCTGATTCTTCGTGATGGCGCGTTGGTAGAAGGCGTTGACCTGAGCTTCCTGAACTTCATTACCTTCATTGGTGTGATTGCCGCGTTGGTGCAGATCCTCGAAATGATCCTTGATCGTTTCTTCCCGGCTCTCTACAACGCGCTGGGTATTTTCCTGCCGCTTATCACCGTTAACTGCGCAATTTTTGGTGGCGTATCGTTTATGGTGCAGCGTGACTATAGCTTCGGTGAATCCATTGTTTATGGTGTTGGCTCTGGTGTGGGCTGGATGCTGGCGATTGTCGCGATGGCAGGTATCCGCGAGAAAATGAAATATGCCAATGTGCCCGCAGGATTGCGCGGCTTAGGAATTACCTTTATCACCACTGGATTGATGGCGCTGGGCTTTATGTCATTCTCCGGTGTGCAGCTGTAAGGGCGAAAACGTATGGAAATTATTCTTGGCGTGGTGATGTTCACGCTCATTGTTTTGGCTCTGGCTCTGTTGATTTTGTTTGCCAAGTCAAAGCTTGTGAACTCCGGTGATGTGCTGATCGAGATTAACAACGAAGCAGACAAACAGTTTCATGCTCCGGCGGGTGACAAACTGCTTAATACACTCTCAAGCCAGGGGATTTTTATCTCTTCTGCTTGTGGTGGCGGTGGTTCTTGCGGGCAATGCCGCGTGACAATTAAAGAAGGTGGTGGAGATATTCTGCCAACCGAGCTTTCGCATATCACTAAGCGTGAAGCGAAAGAAGGCTGCCGCCTTGCCTGTCAGGTTGCTGTTAAGCAAGACATGAAAATCGAGCTTCCGGAAGAGATCTTTGGCGTTAAAAAGTGGGAGTGTGAAGTTATCTCTAACGATAACAAGGCGACTTTCATAAAAGAACTCAAACTGCGCATTCCTGATGGTGACGTGGTGCCGTTCCGTGCGGGGGGGTATATCCAGATTGAAAGCCCACCTCACGAAGTTAATTACCAGGACTTTGATGTTCCGCAGGAATATCGCGGTGACTGGGATAAGTTTAATCTTTTCCGCTTCAAATCTGTGGTGAAAGAGCCCTGTGTTCGCGCTTACTCCATGGCGAACTACCCGGATGAGAAAGGCATTATCATGCTGAACGTGCGTATTGCTACGCCACCGCCGAATGTGCCAGATGCACCACCGGGGATAATGTCCTCCTATATCTGGTCGTTGAAAGCGGGTGACAAAGTGACAATTTCCGGGCCGTTTGGTGAATTCTTTGCCAAAGATACGGACGCTGAAATGGTGTTCATTGGCGGTGGTGCAGGTATGGCCCCAATGCGTTCACATATCTTTGACCAGCTTAAACGCCTTCATAGCACGCGTAAAATCAGTTTCTGGTATGGGGCTCGTTCTCTGCGCGAGATGTTCTACGAAGAAGAGTTTGAAAAACTGGCGCAGGAAAACCCGAATTTCACGTTCAATGTTGCCCTTTCTGATCCACAGCCAGAAGATAACTGGACGGGTTACACCGGTTTCATCCACAACGTATTATTGGAAAACTATCTTCGCAGCCACCCGGCACCAGAAGACTGTGAGTTCTATATGTGTGGGCCGCCGATGATGAATGCTGCAGTTATTAAAATGCTTAAAGATCTTGGCGTAGAGGATGAAAATATCATGCTCGACGACTTTGGCGGCTGACGGGAGCCATTATGCTGACACTGTTTTTAGCCACCTTCGTTATATTTCTTCTGGTGATATTTGGAATGTCACTGGGTGTTATCGTGAAGCGCAAAACGCTTCAGGGTAGCTGTGGTGGCATTGCCGCACTAGGCATGGAGAAAGTCTGCAACTGTCCTGAACCTTGTGATGCTCGTAAGAAGCGCATCGCGAAAGCTGAGCGGCAGGCAAAACTTCAGCAAAACCGCATCTTGTAATCGACTAAGACCTCCCGCATTGTCGGGAGGTTTCTTTCCCTAAGACTTTCCTCTTTATTTATTTTAACTGTATACTTATCCAGTTATGTAACTGGTGCGAATACGTATGCGTAAAATCATTCATGTTGATATGGACTGCTTTTTTGCAGCTGTTGAGATGCGTGATAACCCTGCATTGCGGGATGTCCCGTTGGCAATCGGCGGGAGTGCACAACGACGTGGCGTCATCAGTACAGCAAATTATCCAGCCCGAAAGTTTGGTGTGCATAGCGCGATGTCGACAGCTATGGCACTCAAATTATGTCCACACCTGACTCTTTTACCGGGGCGCTTTGAAGCATACAAAGAAGCTTCAAATCATATCCGTGAAATTTTTAGCCGATACACCACACTTATCGAACCGCTGTCACTGGATGAGGCTTATCTGGATGTCACCGATAGTCTGAACTGCCTGGGGTCTGCAACGCTCATGGCAAAGGAAATTCGTCAGGCAATTTCGGACGAACTTAATCTCACCGCTTCTGCGGGTATCGCCCCGGTAAAATTCCTCGCCAAAATCGCTTCTGACCTTAATAAACCCAACGGGCAATACGTGATCACTCCGGAGGAAATTCCCGCGTTTTTGCAAACCCTGCCGCTTGGCAAAATTCCAGGCGTCGGCAAAGTCACGGCGGGAAAACTGGAGAGTTTGGGATTACGTACCTGTGCTGATGTGCAGAGCACCGATCTCGCCTCGTTACTTAAACGGTTTGGTAAATTCGGGCGCGTGTTATGGGAGCGAAGCCAGGGAATAGATGAACGTGAAATTAATAACGAACGGCAACGTAAATCGGTTGGCGTTGAGAAAACGCTCGCTGAAGATATTCATGAGTGGCATGAATGCGAGGCCATCATTGAACAGCTTTACCCAGAACTTGAACGACGTTTGAAAAAGGTTAAACCGGACTTACTGATTGCCAGGCAGGGTATCAAACTCAAATTTAAAGATTTCCAGCAGACCACCCAGGAACATGTCTGGCCGCAGCTAAATAAAGCCGATTTAATCTCAACTGCGAAGAAAACATGGGAAGAACGCCGGGGTGGGCGAGGGGTAAGGTTAGTGGGTTTGCATGTGACTTTGCTGGACCCGCAGATGGAGCGTCAACTGGTGCTGGGGCTATAAAAAAACCCTCACTCGGTTTTCTCCTTCTCCCTGAGGGAGAAGGCCAGAATGAGGGTTATTTAGTGCTTACTTAGCAGGAATGGCTTTCAGCAATTCTGTCAGCAAGATCCAGTATTGACCTACGCTTTCGATATGAACTTGTTCATCAGGAGAATGTGGACCCGTGATGGTCGGCCCAATGGAAACCATATCCATATCTGGGTAAGGTTTCTTAAACAGACCACATTCCAGACCCGCATGGATGACCATGATGTTCGGAGTCTTATTGAACAGCTTCTGGTATGTTTCACGAACCAAATGCATAACTGGTGAGTTTGCATCCGGCTGCCAGCCAGGGTAGCTGCCTTTCGCCACGGTTTGCGCGCCAGCGAGCTGGCCCAAAGCGTGGAGCATGCCAACCACGTAATCTTTACCGCTATCAATCAGTGAACGAATCAGGCAGATGATTTCTGCGCTTTCGTCAGTCATTGTGACCACACCTACGTTCAGTGAGGTTTCCACAACGCCTTTTACTGCATCGGAATTACGGATTACACCATTTGGCATTGCGTTCAGCAGACTCAGGAAAGTGTCGCGACTTTTCGCAGTCAGCGCTTTCTTGTCTGTAGTGACTGTCTCGAGTAAAACTGTGATGTTTTTCTCGACGGCTGCCAGTTCATTTTTCAGAATCGAAAGGAACTTGTTAGCCAGTAATTCCAGCTGCGCTGCTTTATCTGCCGGAACGGCCAGGGTAGCAAAGCCTTCACGTGGAATAGCATTGCGCAGCGTACCGCCGTTCAGATCAATCAAACGAGCATCCAGTTCTGCTGCGTGAGCGAACAGGAAACGAGCCAGCAATTTGTTTGCGTTGCCCAGACCCAAATGGATTTCACCACCTGAGTGACCACCTTTCAGACCTTTGATGGTCAGCTTAAAGGTTTCGTAACCGGCAGGAATCGCTTCGCGTTGCAGTGGCAGAGTGGAGATAAAATCAATCCCACCAGCACAACCCATATAGATCTCACCTTCTTCTTCAGAGTCGGTGTTGATCAGAATATCAGCTTGCAACCAGCCCGCTTGCAGACCAAAAGCACCGTCCATACCGGCTTCTTCAGTCATGGTAAGCAGAACTTCTAATGGGCCATGAGATACCGAATCATCTGCCAGCACCGCCAGAGCGGACGCCATACCAATACCGTTATCTGCGCCCAGCGTAGTTCCGCGCGCTTTAATCCACTCACCGTCAATGTACGGTTGAATCGGATCTTTGGTGAAATCATGGACAGTGTCGTTATTTTTCTGCGGCACCATATCAAGGTGAGCCTGCAGGACCACCGCTTTACGGTTTTCCATGCCCGCAGTTGCAGGTTTACGGATCAGGATATTGCCGACCTGGTCGCGCTCTACATGAAGGCCTTTTTCTTTTGCCCAGGACAGAATATGTTCCGCAAGTTGTTCTTCATGATAAGAAGGGTGCGGAATAGAACAGATTTTGGCAAAAATATCCCACAGCGGTTGCGGAGATAATTGAGACAATTCAGACACGATAAGTCTCCTTGACATCGACTCTGCCGACTATTTTGGTAAGCAGAGACCAGGATTGATCTAAATGAAATACAACACAAGTAAGCATTGTGTGCTGGCTTGAGAATACCACTTTAACTCACGCTATGACGATCTAAAGCACGTAAAAACGAAGGGGGCGAGCCCACAGCACTGGTTTTTAGTGCGCCAGATCTCTATAATCTCGCGCAACCAAAACCCCTTTGAACATTTTTAAGCCGTTAATAACTGGCTGGGATAATTTCACATGAGCGAAAAATACATCGTCACCTGGGACATGTTGCAGATTCACGCGCGTAAGCTGGCAAGCCGTCTGCTTCCTGCTGAACAGTGGAAAGGCATTATTGCCGTTAGCCGTGGCGGCTTGGTTCCTGGCGCACTGCTGGCACGTGAATTGGGGATTCGTCATGTTGATACCGTTTGTATCTCCAGCTATGACCACGACAACCAGCGCGAACTCACTGTGCTGAAACGTGCTGAAGGTGATGGTGAAGGCTTCATCGTTATTGATGACCTGGTAGATACTGGCGGCACCGCAGTGGCTATCCGTGAAATGTATCCAAAAGCGCATTTTGTCACTATCTTCGCTAAGCCTGCAGGTCAGCCTTTGGTTGACGATTACGTTATCGATATCCCGCAGGATACCTGGATTGAACAGCCGTGGGATATGGGCGTGGTGTTTGTACCACCTTTAGCTGGCCGTTAATAACCGTCATCCTTTGAGCCACAGCGGTGTTGGCTGCACTCATTCACCCCAGTCACTTACTTGAGTAAGCTCCTGGGGATTATGAGCCTCGTCCATGAGGCTCACCCTTCGGGCCAGCGCAAGCGCTGTTCAAATCTGTTCCAGACAGATTTGAACAGCGCTTGCCGCCTTGCTGCAACTCAAAAGATTTAGGTTATACATTTCGATATTTGCACTGATTTACGCCCGGCAATGCCGGGCGTTTGTGTTATTTGGTTGCCGACAGAGTACAATAGCTGCATTCCTGACGTTTATATGGAGGCAGAAGGCGATGGTACAGGCCAACCTTAGCGAAACGCTATTTAAACCCCGATTTAAGCATCCCGAGACATCGACTTTAGTTCGTCGCGCTCAACACCAAACTGCCCCCGTTATCCAGTCTGCTCTGGACGGTAAATCTGTTCCTCACTGGTATCGCATGATTAACCGCCTGTTGTGGGTTTGGCGGGGTGTCGATCCACGTGAAATTCTTGAAGTGCAGGCTCGCATTGCGGTTAATCCAGCTGAGCGCACTAATGCCGATCTGTTTGATACGGTTGTCGGTTACCGCAGTGGAAACTGGATTTTTGAATGGTCGAAGCAGGCAATGCTTTGGCAGCAGCGAGCCAACCAGGAGACCGATAAAGTTCTTAGCGGCAAATATTGGTTACAGGCTGCCAATCTTTACAGTATTGCTGCCTATCCCCACCTGAAAGGTGACCAACTTGCCGAACAGGCTCAAGTTTTGGCAAATCGAGCCTACGAAGAAGCAGCCCCACGTCTCTCTGGCGGCTTGCGTGAACTGGAATTTACTATTCCTGGCGGCGGTGCGATAACAGGGTTCCTTCATGTGCCAAAAGGAGGGGAAGGTCCATTCCCAACGGTACTGATTTGCGGCGGTCTGGATGCGTTGCAAAGCGATTATTACACTTTATTCGAGAAATATTTTGCGCCCGAAGGTATCGCGATGTTAACCATCGATATGCCATCCGTCGGATTTTCTTCAAAATGGAAACTGACTCAGGATTCGAGTCTGTTACACCAGCATGTTTTGAAAGCTCTGCCCAATATTCCCTGGATAGACCACACCCGCGTGGCGGCGTTTGGTTTCCGTTTTGGGGCAAATGTCGCGGTGCGTTTGGGGTATATCGAGGCGCCTCGTTTGAAGGCCGTTGCATGCCTTGGCCCGGTTGTTCATAGTTTATTGAGTGATGCATCACGTCAGGCTCAGGTGCCGGAGATGTATATTGATGTGTTGGCGAGCCGTCTGGGAATGCACGATGCATCTGACAATGCGTTACGCGTAGAGTTGAACCGCTACTCGCTAAAAACTCAGGGGCTATTAGGGCGTCATTGTCCAACACCTATGTTATCGGGTTACTGGGCGAACGATCCGTTCAGCCCGGAAGACGATTCTCGTTTAATCACCTCGTCATCTGCGGATGGTAAGTTGTTAGCGATCCCATTTAACCCGGTGTATCGCAACTTTGACAAAGCGCTGAAAGAAATTACTGGATGGATCAAGCAGAGATTACGTTAATGATTTGCTAAATTTTGTTGGTTTGGTAAAACAGATGCTTCACAACAGGAGATCGGAATGACGTTACCAAGTGGACACCCGAAAAGTAGATTGATTAAAAAATTTGCCTCGCTTGGCCCATATATCCGGGAAGAGCAATGTGAAGATAACCGTTTCTTCTTCGATTGCCTGGCTGTGTGCGTCAACGTAAAGCCTGCACCTGAGAAGCGTGAATTCTGGGGCTGGTGGATGGAGTTGGAAGCTCAGGAAAAACAATTTACCTACACCTACCAGTTTGGTTTGTTCGACAAAGACGGTAAATGGACTGCGACGGCAACAAAAGACAAAGAAGTGGATGAAAGACTTGAGCAAACACTGCGTGGTTTCCACGAGCGTTTGCGTGAGTTATTAAGCACACTGGATCTTGAACTGGTACCTGCACAAGATTTTGCGGAAAAACCGGTAAAATTATCAGCATAAAAAAAAGCCCCACTTAATGAGTGGGGCTTTTTTGTCAGACTCTTAGAACTGATAAACCAAGCCTAATGCGACAACATCATCGTTGTTCAGATTAAGTGCATTGTCATCGCTCAACTGGTTAATTTTGTAATCAACAAAAGCTGACATGTTTTTATTGAAATAATAAGTGGCAGCCACATCAATATATTTCACCAGGTCCGCATCGCCCACGCCTTCAATATCCTTACCTTTTGACTGGACATAGCCCAGGGATGGACGCAGTCCAAAGTCAAACTGATATTGTGCAATGACTTCGAAGGCCTGGTTTTTATTTGCAAAACCGTTGATGCTTCTGTTAACACCATTAATAGATGCAGTACCAGAAATTGGCGTCATATTACGCGTTTCAGCATACATTGCTGCCAGATAAACATTGTGATCATCGTATTTCAAGCCCGTTGTCCAGGCTTCGGCATTATCACCCGTACCCACCGCCAGGTTTTTTTGTGCCAAAGTGCGATTGGAATTAGCATAACCAGCACCGATAGTCAGACCCGTATCTGCAATGTCATATGACAGTGAAGTACCGAATCCGTCGCCATTTTGCTTGCTAGTTGCACGTCCATCGCTCTCGTTTTTTCCCTGATATTGCAAGGCGAGTTTCAGGCCATCAACCAGGCCAAAGAAAGTGTTATTACGATAGGTTGCCACACCGTTAGCACGGCCAGTCATGAAGTTATCGGTTTTAGTGTAAGAGTCGTCACCAAACTCAGGCATCATATCTGTATAAGATGCGATGTTATAGAGCACACCATAGTTACGGCCATAATCGAAAGAACCGATATCACCCGCTTTTAACCCAGCAAATGCCAGACGAGTTTTGGTGGTGTTAACATCACCTTCAACTTTGTTAGCAGCAACTTGATATTCCCACTGACCAAAACCCGTTAACTGATCGTTAATTTGTGTCTGGCCTTTAAAGCCCAGACGAACATAAGACTGATCGCCATCTACAGAATTATTATCACTCAGATAGTGTTCAGCTTTTACTTTTCCGTAAAGGTCGAGTTTATTGCCATCTTTATTATAAATTTCCGCTGCCTGCGAAGAAGTTGATGACGCCAGAAAACCCAATACCATTACTGCCAACATGCTTTTATTCATTTTTCATCCCATTAGTGTCTACGCGCTAAAAATTTAATCAGGAGAGATCCCGTTAAAAAACGCAGAGAGTTTTATCGTCTGGAGATGAAACATTTATGACAAAGTAAGAGAAAGTTTAAATAAACGTAATTATTTATATTTGTCATAAAACTGTAAAAATTTACCGCTACGTTTTCCGATCATTTTTCCTCTGGATCCCTATTTTCCTTCCGAGCCTGTTGGCAAGCTGCGTCACTCCTGTTACAACGTCATCTGGCATTTTAATTTTTCCAATTTCGTTGAAACGGCAGAGAATCATGAGTGACAGCCAGACGCTGGTGGTAAAACTAGGCACTAGCGTATTAACCGGTGGCTCGCGCCGCCTGAATAGAGCTCATATTGTTGAGCTGGTGCGCCAGTGCGCACAACTTCATGCCTGCGGGCATCGCATTGTTATTGTGACCTCCGGGGCGATTGCTGCGGGGCGCGAGCATTTAGGTTACCCCGAACTGCCCGCAACGATTGCATCCAAGCAATTACTGGCGGCGGTTGGCCAAAGTCGATTGATCCAGCTTTGGGAACAGCTATTTTCTATTTACGGCATTCATGTTGGACAGATGCTACTGACCCGTGCCGATATGGAAGATCGTGAGCGTTTCTTGAATGCGCGAGACACTTTGCGTGCATTGCTTGATAACAACATCGTACCGATAATCAATGAAAACGATGCTGTTGCGACCGCAGAAATCAAAGTTGGTGATAATGACAATCTTTCTGCGCTGGCAGCTATTTTGGCTGGTGCCGATAAACTATTACTGCTGACCGACCAACAAGGGTTGTTTACTGCTGACCCACGTAATAACCCAGAAGCAGAGCTCATTAAAGAAGTTCACGGCATTGATGACGCACTTCGAGCGATAGCAGGTGATAGTGTTTCAGGGCTTGGAACGGGCGGTATGGGCACGAAGTTGCAGGCTGCTGATGTTGCCTGTCGCGCGGGTATCGACGTTGTGATTGCGGCCGGTAGCAAACCTGGGGTGATTGGTGATGTTATGGCGGGGACGCCAGTAGGGACCCGTTTCCATGCCCAACAGTCGCCATTAGAAAACCGCAAGCGTTGGATATTTGGTGCACCTCCTGCGGGTGAGATTACGGTTGATGATGGCGCGCTTGCAGCTATCCTCGAACGCGGAAGCTCCCTGTTGCCAAAGGGCATCAAAAACGTTACTGGAAACTTTTCTCGTGGCGAAGTTATCCGCATTCGCAGCCTTGAAGGGCGCGATATTGCTCATGGTGTATGTCGATACAATAGCGACGCTTTGCGTCGTATTGCTGGTCATCACTCTCAACAGATCGGTGAAATACTTGGCTACGAGTATGGCCCAGTAGCCGTTCATCGTGACGATATGATTGTTAACTAAGGAGCTGGCAATGCTGGAACAAATGGGCAAAGCAGCTAAAGCCGCCTCTTATCAGATGGCACTGCTTTCCAGCCGCGACAAAAACCGTGCGCTGGAATGTATCGCAGATAATCTGGAAGCTCAGGCTGCAGCAATTTTAGAAGCTAACGAAAAAGACCTGGCTGAAGCAAAGGCCAACGGTCTAAGCGAAGCGATGTTAGACCGTTTACAGCTGACCCCCTCACGCCTGAGTAGTATTGCAAGTGATGTTCGCCAGGTTTGTAATTTGGCCGATCCTGTTGGTCAAATCATTGATGGCGGGATACTGGACAGCGGGTTGCGTATCGAGCGTCGTCGTGTTCCGTTAGGTGTGGTTGGCGTAATTTATGAAGCTCGTCCTAATGTTACGGTTGACGTTGCCTCACTGTGCCTGAAAACAGGCAATGCAGCGATTCTGCGTGGTGGGAAAGAAACCTGGCGCACCAATGCTGCAACAGTGAAGGTCATTCAACAAGCGCTGACGGAATGTGGCTTGCCTGCCGCAGCGGTTCAGGCGATTGAAAGCCCCGACCGTGCGCTGGTGAATGAACTGCTACGCATGGACAAATACGTAGACATGCTAATTCCGCGTGGTGGTGCAGGTCTGCATAAACTTTGCCGTGAACAATCAACCATCCCGGTCATTACCGGTGGTATTGGTGTGTGTCATATTTTTGTAGATGAAAGCGCTGAATTTGAGCCTGCACTGAAAATCATTGTTAACGCCAAAACTCAGCGCCCTAGCACCTGTAATACCGTAGAAACCTTGCTGATCCATCAAGGAATTGCTGCGAGTTTCTTGCCTTCGCTAAGTCAACAAATGGCAGAATCTGGCGTGACATTGCATGCTGATGAACAGTCCATGGTTCTATTGCAAAACGGCCCAGCGGAAGTATTACCAGTAAAAGCAGAAGACTACGACGATGAGTGGTTGTCACTTCATCTGAATGTGAAAGTTGTCGATGATATTGATGACGCCATTGATCATATTCGTGAACATGGAACACAACATTCTGATGCGATATTGACTCGTACGTTACGTAATGCGAACCGCTTTGTGAATGAAGTCGATTCTTCTGCCGTCTATGTGAATGCTTCAACGCGTTTCACCGATGGTGGGCAGTTTGGGCTGGGTGCGGAAGTGGCGGTAAGTACTCAAAAGCTTCATGCTCGTGGCCCAATGGGACTGGAAGCACTAACAACTTACAAATGGATTGGATTCGGCGACGATACTGTCCGATCGTAAGATAATTTCTGAGGTAATACATACAAGTCGGGCTGTTAAGCGATTTTATGTATTACCTTTTTATTTATAACTATTTATATTTTCACCTCTCCCTGAACGAGCATTTATTAAATGCAGAGTTTCAAAAAGCACTCCATTTTTTCCAAATAAAAATACTTTCTGTAGACGTAAATCGCTACTCTAATGAGTTTTCATTTAACCAAATGTTGTTCATTTAATTATTGTCGCTTTCGTTAATGAATAGGTTATGTGCAGCAATTCATTATTTATATGTGTCATTGCATTTATAATAAATACTAATGATATCTAGCAAGTTGTATTTCTCTGTGCACGCCAACTCTTTTTGATTATTTGTCTGTTTCCATACTTACCCAAGAAATTAATTGAACGATTTGCTTTGGGTACATAATAATCCTTCCACTAATACGGTTATGTAATTAGTGATCGCCGCTTACTGCATTGATTATTGATGGACCAACATAAGATTAAATCCCTTGGGAGGGATGAAAAATGCATTCTTGGAAAAAGAAACTCGTTGTATCTCAACTAGCATTGGCTTGTACTATGGCAATTGCCGGTCAGGCAAATGCTGCAAGCAATGATGTCTCAGGTACGACGTACAATACTTTCGTGCACTATAACGACTCTACTCATGACGATAGTGTTTACTATCGTGGATACGTTGGCTGGAATAACTATGGTACTGATAGCTTTTACAATGGTGATATTTATCCAGTAATCAACAACTCAACTGTAAATGGTGTTGTTTCCACGTACTACCTGGATAATGGTCTTTCCACCAACACCAATGACAATAACCTGACAATCAAAAACAGTACCATTCACGGTATGGTAACTTCCGAATGTATGACCGTCGATTGTGCTGATGATCGTACGACTGGTTATATTTACGACCGTCTGGCACTGACCGTTGATAATTCAACGATTGATGATAACTACGAACATTATACCTACAACGGTACTTACAATGGCGCAGCAGATTCACATGTTGTAAATGTATACGATGACGGTACAGCTATCACTTTGGATCAGGAAGTTGATCTGGTCATTAAAAATAATTCACACGTTGCGGGAATTACGCTGACTCAGGGTTATGAGTGGGAAGATATTGATAACAATACTGTGAGTACTGGCGTAAACAGTGGTGAAGTATTCAATAACACCATTACTGTGACCGATTCTACCGTGACCTCTGGATCATGGACTGATGAGGGTACCTCTGGTTGGTTTGGTAACACCGGTAACGCAAGTGATTATTCTGGCGATGATACCCAAGATGATATAGCGATCGCAGCAATTGCTAATCCGAATGCTGACAACGCTATGCAGACAACTGTTACTCTCAACAATTCCACACTGATGGGGGATGTTGTTTTCTCAAGTAATTTTGATGAGAATTTCTTCCCGGCTGGTGCGGACTCTTATCGTGATACCGATGGCAATGTCGATACCAACGGCTGGGACGGTACTGACCGTATGGACGTTACCCTTAACAATGGTAGCAAGTGGGTCGGTGCAGCAATGTCTGTACATCAGGTTGATGCTGATGGTGATGGTTCTTACACATATGAAGTAGGCACTGATGCGACTGCAAAACTGATCGATATCACTGCTAACAGTTTGTGGCCATATTCGACTGGCGGTATTGATAATCCAGATACTGCATATGATGAGAGCCATATTGCTGGCAACGCAGTTTATCAGAGTGGCTTGTTCAACGTAACGCTGAACGGTGGTTCAGAATGGGATACGACCAAAGAGTCTCTGATTGATACATTGAGTATTAACAGTGGTTCTCAGGTAAACGTTGCTGATTCCTCTCTGGTTTCTGACTCAATTACTCTGATCGGGGCTTCTTCTCTGAACATTGGTGAAGATGGTCATGTTGCAACTAACTCGCTGACTATTGATAACAGTACTGTATCTTTGGCTGACGATGTATCTGCTGGCTGGACAGTGAATAATGCAGCTTTGTATGCAAACACCATCAGTGTGACTAATAATGGTCTGTTTGATGTGAAGACTGATCAGTCGAATATTAGTGCGTTCCAGACTGACGTACTGAATGTGACCAGTACCACTGATACTGGTGGTAACATCCACGCTGGTACATTTGACATTCACAGCAACCGTTATGTGCTGGATGCCGACCTGAGCAATGACCGCACCAACGACAATTCTCAGTCTAACTATGGCTTCGGTGTTATTGCCATGAATTCTGATGGTCACTTGACCATTAATGGCAATGGCGATGCTTACGATGCAGACCAGACTGAAGCAGGTCAGAGCGAAGTTGATAACTCAGGCGACAAAGTAGCTGCTGCTACTGGTAACTATAAAGTACGTATTGATAACGCGACTGGTACTGGTTCTGTTGCTGATTATAATCGTAACGAGCTGGTCTATGTTAACGACCAAAACAGCACTGCCACTTTCTCTGCTGCTAACAAAGCTGATCTGGGTGCCTACACCTATCATGCTGAGCAGGAAGGTAATTCAGTTGTTCTGAAACAAGATCGTCTGACTGATTACGCTAATATGGCGTTGAGCATCCCTTCTGCAAACACCAATATCTGGAATCTGGAACAAGATGCTCTGGCAACTCGCCTGGCAAATGGTCGCCATACTTCAGGTGATATGGGGGGCGCGTGGGTAACTTATACCGGCGGTGGCTTCTCTGGCGATAACGGTGTGCTGAATTACGATCAGGACGTTAACGGTATTATGGTTGGTCTGGATAAACAGATCGACGGTAATAACGCTAAGTGGACTGTTGGTGCAGCAGCAGGCTTTGCAAAAGGTAGCATCAGTGACAACAGTGGTAACGTAGATCAGGACAGCCAGTCTGCTCGTATTTATTCGTCTGCTCGCTTCCAGAATAATATCTTCTTGGATTCAAACCTGAGCTATAGCCATTATAGTAATGATTTAACTGCAACCATGAGTAACGGTGATGCGGTTGATGGTGATGTCTCTTCCGATGCCTGGGGCTTTGGTATGAAGTTGGGTTATGACATCCAGCTTAACCAGCAAGGTTATGTAACTCCATATGCTTCTATTTCTGGTCTGTTCCAGGACGGTGATAATTACCAACTGAGTAACGATATGAAAGTTGGCAGCCAATCGTATGACAGTATGCGCTATGAAGTGGGTATGGACACAGGTTATACCTTTAACTATGGTGACCAGGCTGTAACCCCTTACTTCAAACTGGCTTACGTCTATGACGATTCCAATGGCAACAGCGCTGATGTTAATGGTGATAGCATCGACAATGGTGTAGAAGGTTCTGCGGTTCGTGTGGGTCTGGGTACTCAGGTTAGCTTTACCAAAAACTTCGGTGCCTATGTTGACACTAACTACCTCGGTGGTGGTGATGTCGATCAGGATTGGTCAGCTAACTTGGGTGTGAAATATACCTGGTAATAATATATATAATAATGTGGCTCTTTGGATATGAGAGCTGATGCCCTATTAATATTATTTCTAGTTTGAATCAAATTGTTATAATAGATGCCTATCCGTGATACGGATAGGCATGTTACTGGGCCATTAGGGTAAAGGAATATCTTTTATGTATGTAAAACCATTAACCCAGCTAGAGGCTATTCGTAGTAGGTTGGTGGATGTTGGTAAAGAGTTTAGATTGCCAGCAGACAATGAATTGAGCATGTTTAAAGAGGATACCCAACCATTAGTTTGGTTTTTTAGTGAAGGCAGTATCATACTGCATCGAGAAATGGATAACCTTTTGATGGAACTGGTTTCCGCCCCAACATTGATTGGCCTGGCCAATATGTTTCATACAACTCAGATTAAATATCGAATAACGACTCAAACTGAATGTCAGGGTTTTACTCTTCCTGCAAATCTTGCTTTTGATATTATTGAAAAATACAAGCTTTGGCAACCCGCTTTTCACTGGGCAACTTACTTACTGCGTAATCTTGAGCATCGTGATTCTCGTTTCATTGGCACGACAACTTATTCTCAGATTAGGGCCACTTTGCTCACCATGGATTCATGGAGTCCTGATTTACGTGCGCGTACAGGGGTTATTAATTTCGTGCAAAAAAGAACTAAAATATCCCGCTCAGTAGTTGCTGAAGTATTGTCTGCTCTACGTAAAGGTAATTATATTGAGATGGATAAAGGTAAGCTGGTTTCGATAAATCGTCTACCTGTCAGTTATTGAGAAAAGCAGGTCGACAAATCGACCTGCTCAATTATCAGGATGAAGGGCTGGCTTGAGAGGTAAACCCGCTTAATTCCGAAACTAAATCATTTACCCCATCACTCATATTCACGAAACGAGTTAATGGTGAGCGAGTTACAACAACAAAAACCCCGACATTACTTTGCGGAACCATCGCCATATACGTGATGAATCCACCACCCCCTCCGGTTTTTTGCACGATGCCCGGACGACCATTCTTCGGTGCCATATATACCCAACCCAGCCCTAAGGCATCAGCTTTTCCTGGTACATCCATACCAATAACTTTGGTGAGTTGCGCACGTTGATAGATAAGCGTCTGCATTCTGTCGGCTTGGGTGTTACGACGATGGAAATCAGAACTCAGGAATTGCTGCATCCAGCGCATCATGTCATCAGGTGTCGAATAAACGCCACCACTGCCAATTGCTGCGAGCGTATTATCACAAGGGCTGGCACCTTTTTCTGCCACCATCAGGCGCTTGCATTGGTCAGGTGAAGGCGTAAATGTAGTGTCCTTCATACCCAATGGACGGGTGATTTGTTCTTCGAACAGCTGAGGATAAGGTTTGCCTGCAGCACGCCCCAGCGCATCGGCGAGAAGATCAAAGGCGAGATTTGAATATGAGGCAATAGTACCCGGTGCGCTTTTTAAACTCGCATTGGCGAGCCAATTCCAGCGTTGGTCACGCGTCGGCCAGGTAAACACTGTTCGATGTGCGGCACCGCCAGGTTGTTCACGAGGTAATGAACTGGTGTGCGTTGCCAGATTCACCAGAGTAATAGGTTTGCCATTGAAAGTAGGGACTCTGGCTCCGGCAGGGGCATATTTGCTTAATGGATCATGGAGCTGAACCTTTCCCTGATCCAACATTTTCACCAGCATTTCACTGGTCATGAGCTTGGTCAGTGATGCAATGCGGATAACCGAATCAAGTTGCGGGCGAACATTGTTGCCAGGTCGAGTCTCACCAAAACTTCTGAACACGCGTTGGTTACCATCTATCACCACCATTGCCATGCCCGTAGCACCGCTGCCGTAATAAATATGATTGGCATAACGATCTGCTATTTCCGAAGCAAAAACAGGATCGGGAGATGTTTGTGCAAAACTTAAAATTGGCAGCGCAGCAATGACAAGCGCCGCGAGACGCGGGAGACGAATTTTCAACGCGGGTAACCCATTAAACGAAGTGAAGCGATATTGATCGTATTTATACTACTCTAAGGCGCTACGCAAACGGGAAAATGAGGATTGTGATGAGAAAAAGCGTAACGTGGCATTTCAAGAGTATTTTCGCTTAGTAATGCACCACAGTTTACGGCTGCGGTGCAATCTGCATTAATTTGTTTTCTGTACGTCTTTTTGCGTTACGTCGTCAGTTGTGCCGCCTTGCTTGAGCATTTTATCATCACTTTTATGCTCAGAGCGCATCTCGTGTCCTGATTCGCAGCCTTTTTTGTTTTCGTTTCCAGCTGCGCGGCAGTCATCAATAATATGACCGGGATTATTGAGCTGCTCCTTCTCTGCTTGCAAACCCGATGTGCTGGTCGCTGGATTCTCGGCAAAGGCGCCGGCGCTTGCGAATAGAAGAGTGCTGGACAGTAAGGCTAAAGCTAGTTTTTTCATTGTGCCAGGTTCCTGAAGAGTGTAGGGAAATCCCAATAAGTATTAGTCCAGAAATTGATTTTCGATAGCTGAAAAGACTAAAATTTATCCGTTAGAAATCACACTTTTAACTTCGTGTTCTCACAGACTCTTCAGGTGCAGGCAAATGAAACATTCTCTACTGGCTAATCGTCGAAATTTGATTTAAAACGTCTATTTTTTAAACGACTATGTGTGTGTAACTCATAATCTATACGCAATGAAGCGAAATACGTAAAAAAACTGACAACATCTATACATGGCTTGATCAGAAAATGCGTATTATCAGAGTCACTTTGATCTCCCTGCTGCAACTATTACCGCCGTGTGGCGCCATAGTTCGAGCTTACGCTGTACCGCTAATGAGTGACTTCTTTATGCGATACACACCAATTACGCATACAGAAGCTGATAATGTCTAGTAAACCGCGCTTTCAAACTGAACTTCTCCACCCCCGTTATTGGCTAACTTGGTTTGGTCTGGGTATTTTGTGGCTCTGGGTGCAATTGCCTTACCCCGTACTACTGAAAATGGGCGACTTCATTGGTCGTGCATCCATGCGTTTTCTCAAACGCCGGGTTTCCATTGCTCGACAGAACCTTAAACTGTGTTTCCCGCACTATACCGATGCGCAGGTTGATGCCATCGTGGTACAAAATTTCTCGTCGCTCGGTATGGGCTTAATTGAAACCGGAATGGCATGGTTCTGGCCGGATGCACGAGTACGTAAGTGGTTCGAAGTCAGTGGGCTTGAACATATCACTACGGCTTGTGAAAAAGGTCAGGGCGTGATGGCTATCGGCGTTCATTTTATGTCGCTGGAATTGGGGGGCCGCGTGATGGGGCTTTGCCGTCCGATGATGGCAATGTACCGTCCGCACAACAACAAAGCGATGGAGTTTGTTCAAACGCGGGGGCGTTCTCGCTCCAATAAAGCCATGCTGGATCGTCGTAATTTGAAAGGTATGGTGAAGGCTCTTAAAGCAGGCGAAGCCGTCTGGTTCGCACCCGATCAGGATTACGGTCCTAAAGGCAGTTCTTTCGCTCCGTTCTTTGCTGTGCAGAAGGCTGCGACAACCAACGGAACTTACACGATTGCTCGTCTGGCAAAACCAGCGATTCTGACTATTGTGCTCATCCGTAAGAAAGATGGCTCGGGTTATCAACTCGTTATCGAACCTGAGTTTACGGATTATCCATTGGATGACGAACAGGCCGCCGCTGAGTACGTGAATCGTAAGATCGAACGCGAAATCATGCGTGCGCCAGAGCAATACTTATGGCTGCATCGTCGATTCAAAACCCGTCCACCGGGTGAGCCTAAACTTTATACGGTTTAAAGCCAAAACAGGAATGTGTTACGCTCCTGCATTCCTCGTTTAGTGAGAGCTTAATCATGCCTGCCCAACGCGTACTGATGGTTATTGATATGCAAAATGGGGTATTTGAAGCCCCACGTATTAACCGGGACATCTGCACGACACGCATTAACCAATTGATCAACGCCGCCGATAAAGTCATTTTCATTCAACATACGGAACAGGGGTTGGAGCAGGGAACTGCGGCGTTTGAGCTTTTACCTGAGTTAATACAACCCGTTGACGCGCTTTACGTGACGAAAACAGCGTGCGATGCGTTTTACCGTACTGAACTTGCTGAAGTCCTCAATCATCACCAGATAAACGAATTTGTGGTTTGCGGTTGTGCAACGGATTACTGCGTGGACGCTACTATTAAAAATGGAACCAGCCGCGGTTATGCCATGACTGTCGCAGCAGACGCGCATACAACAGCAAATCGCCCGGCGGCGCTTGCTGAAGTGTTGATCGAGCATTACAACGATGTCTGGCGTAACTTTACGATCCCGGGAAATACTCTGTTGGTAAAACCCACCGCGGATATCCTGGAACAGTGGTAAAGCAGTAAACCTTACATCTCTTGATACAACATTGAGTGAGCCTTATTTAGTCGGGATGGTTATAACAATAAAAGTGTGTTTTCAGGAGTGTTGTAATGTTTAAATCGTTTTTCCCACGCCCGACAGCGTTTTTCCTGTCGGCTTTTCTTTGGGCAATGATCGCCGTTGTTTTCTGGCAGGCTGGCGGTGGTAATTGGCTTGAACATCTTGCTGGGGTGAAGGGCGAAGTACCAATCAGTGCTGCCCGATTCTGGTCTTTGGGCTATCTGGTGTTTTATGCCTACTATGCCTTATGCGTCGGTGCGTTTGCGCTTTTCTGGTTTATCTACAGCCCGCACCGTTGGCAATACTGGTCCATTCTGGGCTCTTCACTCATCATCTTCGTGACCTGGTTCCTGGTGGAAGTCGGGGTCGCGGTGAATGCGTGGTATGCCCCGTTCTACGATTTAATTCAGACGGCGCTTAGCTCCCCTCATAAAGTAACCATTGAGCAGTTCTATCATGAGGTTGGAATATTCCTGGGCATTGCACTGATTGCAGTGATTGTTGGCGTGATGAACAATTTCTTTGTCAGCCATTATGTATTCCGGTGGCGCACCGCAATGAACGAATACTATATGGACAACTGGCAAATGTTGCGCAACATCGAAGGTGCTGCGCAGCGTGTGCAAGAAGACACCATGCGTTTTGCCTCAACGCTAGAGGATATGGGCGTCAGCTTTATTAATGCCATTATGACGTTAATCGCCTTCCTGCCTGTGTTGGTGACTCTATCCGCACATGTTCCTGATTTGCCTATTGTCGGGCATATCCCTTATGGACTGGTGATCGCCGCGATTATTTGGTCATTACTGGGGACCGGTTTACTGGCGGTTGTTGGGATTAAACTGCCTGGGCTCGAATTTAAAAATCAGCGTGTAGAAGCGGCTTATCGTAAAGAGCTGGTTTATGGTGAAGATGACCCGTCTCGTGCCTCCCCACCAACGGTTAAAGAGCTGTTTGACGGCGTGCGCAGAAACTATTTCCGCCTGTACTTCCATTACATGTATTTCAATATTGCACGTATTCTCTACCTGCAAG
Source organism: Buttiauxella sp. A111 (assembly GCF_014189855.1). Lineage (GTDB taxonomy): Bacteria > Pseudomonadota > Gammaproteobacteria > Enterobacterales > Enterobacteriaceae > Buttiauxella > Buttiauxella selenatireducens. The sequence goes on along the minus strand of NZ_BJFN01000003.1, from coordinate 596,614 downwards.
TGGATAACGTATTTGGTTTGTTCCTGCTCTTCCCGTCAATTGTTGCGGGGACCATTACCTTAGGTCTGATGACGCAAATCACCAACGTATTTGGCCAGGTACGCGGCTCATTCCAGTATTTGATTAGCTCATGGACAACGCTGGTTGAGCTGATGTCTATCTACAAACGTCTTCGCAGCTTTGAGCGTACGTTGCAGGATATTCCTGTCGAAGCGGCGGGGGAATCAGCCTAAACAGTAAAATCTGGCGGGGAGCCCCGCCAGATTGATTTAGTGTCCCGCCGCTGGAGCACCAGGTGCACCCGAGCGAATAAACGGTGGACGAGCGAACCAGATAATCACAATCAGCCCCATAAACCCCCATCCCAGAATCCAGAAGTAGTCAATGGTCGACATCATGTAGGCCTGCTGCTCTATGGTTTTATCGACAAACGCCAGATGCTGCTGTGTCGCGCCACCCATCTTATCCAGGTAATCAACTGCTGACGGATTATAAATCGATACGCTCTCGGTCAGATTTGCATGGTGGAAAACTTCCCGACGTGACCAAATCCAGGTGGTCAGTGACGAGGCAAATGAGCCCCCCAATACGCGGAAGAATGTGGCTAAGCCTGAACCTTCCGCCACTTCGGCACCCTGAAGATTCGACAACACAATCGTCGTCAAAGGCATAAAGAAGAATGCCACGCCAATGCCCATAAACATCTGTACTTCCGCGATGGTGCGGAAATCAACATTGGTATTGAACTGCGCACGGAACAAGCAGGATGCGCCCATAATCAGGAACGACATCGACGCCAGGATTCGTAAATCTACTTTGCTGGCATAACGACCGACAATCGGCGTAAGTAACAGTGGCAGGAAGCCCATCGGTGCAGCAGCAAGCCCGGCCCAGATTGCCGTGTAGCCCATCTGCGTTTGCAGCCATTGCGGCAGGATAATGTTGATGGCGAAGAAGGCTGCATACCCCAGCATCAATGCTGTGGTACCAATCGCAAAGTTGCGTTCTTTAAACAGACGCAAATTCACAATCGGATGTCGCTCGCCCAATTCCCAAATAACAAACGCTATCAGGCCAATCGCAGAAATCACCGACATGATGATAATTTCTGGCGAGGCAAACCAATCAAGGTCGTTGCCTTTATCCAGCACCACTTGCAGCAGCCCAACGCCGATCACCAGCAAACCGATGCCGATATAGTCGATGGGTGCTGTGGTGGTCGTTTCTTCGCGCCCACGCATTTGTGTCCAAACTGCAATCGAGGCGAAAATGCCGATTGGCACGTTGATATAAAAAATCCACGGCCAGGAGTAGTTATCGGTGATCCAGCCGCCGGTAATTGGCCCAACTATCGGAGCAACCACTGTCACCATCGACAGCAGCGCCAACGCCATACCGCGTTTCATGGGCGGGAAAATGACCAGCAGCAGTGTCTGGCACATCGGGAACATAGGCCCGGCGAAAAAGCCCTGCATGGCGCGGAAGATAATCAACTCCGTCATGCTGTGGGCGAAACCGCACAGGAAAGAGGTGAGGGTGAACATCACCACCGAGCCAATAAACAATTTTAGCTGCCCAAAGCGCCGGGTAAACCAACCGGTGAGCGGTAATGCAATAGCGTTACACACTGCAAACGAGGTGATAACCCATGTGCCTTGATCTGCGCTGACTCCAAGGTTGCCGGCAATCGTCGGCAATGCGACGTTTGCGATAGTCGAGTCCAGTACCTGCATGAAAGTTGCCAACGACAGCGCGAGCGTCGCAAGCAGCAGACTGGGGGGCGTATACGCCGCCTTATCTTGCATAACGTCTCTCTTAATGGGTGCGTAAAGTTATCGCATTGCTGTTGTCATGAAGGATTTTCGCCACCAGTTTGTCAGCTTCTTCCAGAGAATCTTGATAGACATCGGTGGTGAAGCGAGGCGAGCTAACCGTTTTCTGTGGCAGCAGGTGACCATCCTCGTTGCGAATATCCACTCGTGCATTCATCGACAAACCAATACGCAGCGGATGTTTCTGCATATCGTGTGGATCGAGCGTGATACGAACGGGCAAGCGTTGAACGATCTTTATCCAGTTACCACTGGCATTCTGCGCAGGGAGCAAAGAAAACGCGCTGCCGGTACCGATACCCAGACTTTCAATGGTTCCATGGTATTCAACATCGTCGCCATAGAGGTCGGCGTTGAGTGTCACTTTCTGCCCCAAACGCATGGTGTTCATCTGGCTTTCTTTGAAGTTGGCATCAACCCACACCTCATTGAGCGGCACAATCGCCAGCAATGTTGTACCTGGGTCCACACGCATCCCTAACTGCACGGCACGTTTAGCGACGTAGCCACTCACCGGTGCAACAATGGTCGTCCGCGAGTTATCCAGATAACGCTGCCGAAGCGTTGCTACGGCGGTTTTGATTTCCGGATGGCTATCAATCACGGTGTCATCAACCATCGCCAGGTTGGTATGCAATGCCTGTTGCGCGGCGGCTAAGTCACTTTGTGCGCTGGTTACTGCATCGCGGTAATGCGAAAGATCTTCAGCCGCAATCGCACCCGTCGAGAATATTTTCTGGCGGCGGGCATAGTCATTTTGAGCAGTTTGCAGGGCGACCTGTTTGGTGGCGACCTGTGCACGGTAATTATCCGCTGTGCTGTATAACCCGCGAACTTGCCGCACAGTATTTGCAAGGCTGGCTTCTGCTTGTTGAAGTGCAATCCTGGTATCGCTGGGGTCAAGTAACACCAGCGGCTGACCTTTTTCGACAAAATCCCCTTCATCCGCGGTGACCTGAGTGACTGTTCCGCTGATTTGTGGCGTTAGCGCGACCTGGTTGCCGTTCACATAGGCATCATCTGTGGACTCATAAAAGCGAGCGTACAAAAAATACCATGCGAGACAGCCTGCGGCTGCCAACACAAGAATCAGGATAAAAATAATAAAATTACGTTTGCGCTTACTGGAGCGCTGAACGTGTTCTTCTGGAGTCGTTTCCATCTTTTGGCCTTTATACGGTGTTAACGATGTGGCGCAGTGATGTCGTCCGGTAGCATTTTGGTAATTAATGCGACCAGTTGTTGAGATTCATCTTGCGTCAGGCGTGCGGTGAGAGAGCCGATAATTGAGGCGAGTGCTTCATTCTGAAAGCGGTCACAAATCAACAGACCTTTGTCAGTCAGAGCCAGAATCACCTGGCGTTTATCTTGCGGATTCGGGTGACGAACGATGAGTTCGCGCTTGACCATGCGGTCAACCATACGGCTCATTGCACCTGCGTCCATGACCAGGGCTTTGCTTATTTCCGCTGGGCTAGTCACACCTTTATAAATATTAATCAGCACTTTAAATTGTGGCGCAGTGATATCCATGCCAGAGAAGTATTGGCTGATAAGCTGATCTTTAAACTGGTTTGCGAGGTGAATGAGCAAACCGAGATGGAATTTGTTATCGATAATACCCGGATTGTTTTTCATGATACTTGCCTGGTCAATAATTACATATGAAATTACTGACCAGGCAAGCAACTGTCAAGTTTGCGTCAAGAAGACCGCACTTTATGTCAGTGCGCGAGTTTGTACTTAACTCTAAGCCAATCTCCGATAAACGCCCGGGCTCAGAACTGTTATTGTTTGCAAGTCTTACAAAAACAATCACAACGGAACGTTATGACCACAGCCACTTTAAACAGACAGCATGGATTTTTCGTACTTAGCCTGGGCGCACTTTTTGTTTTGGCGGGGTGTACAACTAAAACTGCACCTTCAGTATCAGAAACATCAAAACCGGTAGACGTCGAAACGGTGGTAAAGCAGAAAATCCCTGCCAACGTAAAAGACCGCAACAACCTGGCGAAAGAGTTAGCGACTACCTTTAAGAGCCAGAAGATTGCACCAAGCGAAGAAAATATCTGCTCTGTCCTGGCTGTCGCGCAGCAAGAATCCAATCTGGTTGCTGATCCGGCAGTGCCAAACCTGAGTAAAATTGCCTGGAAGGAGATCGACCGTCGCGCTGAAAAAATGCATATTCCGGTTTTTTTGGTGCATACCGCGTTGTTAATCAAATCACCGAACGGCAAGAGTTACAGCGAACGTCTGGATAACGTGAAAACGGAAGGGCAGTTGAGCGCGATTTTTGATGATTTCATCGATATGGTGCCAATGGGGCAAAAGTTGTTTGGCAATCTGAACCCGGTTCATACTGGCGGCCCGATGCAAGTGAGTATCGCTTTTGCTGAACAGCACACTGCGGGTTATCCATGGAAAATGGAGGGAACCGTGCGGCAGGAAGTGTTCACACGGCGAGGGGGCTTGTGGTTCGGCACCTACCATTTACTGAACTATCCGGCGAATTACACCCAACCACTCTACCGTTTTGCAGATTTCAACGCCGGATGGTACGCCAGCCGCAATGCTGCATTTCAGAGTGCAGTCAGCAAGGCAACCGGCGTAAAACTGGCGCTGGATGGCGACTTAATTTTGTATAACACCGATAAAGCTGGCAGCACCGAACTGGCGGTCAGGAAGTTGGCAAACCAACTCGGGATGAGTGAAAGCCAAATTCATCGCGCTTTGCAAAAAGGTGACAGTATCGACTTTGAGAAAACCGATTTATATCAGCAGGTTTATGCGCTAGCGGAGAAGAAGACCGGTAAGAAGTTACCGCGAGAAATGCTGCCGGGTATCACACTGGAAAGCCCGAAGATCACCCGCAACCTAACGACAGCATGGTTTGCAAAACGGGTAGATGAGCGACGAGCTGCGTGTATGAAATTGTAGTCAATTCCCTCCGTAATTATCGTCTGCTAAGCGATCACAACTCGCAAGTAACCAACAATCCGTAGTGAGATGGTCTAAATAATCTCACTACGGATATAATCATTTCTTGATTAAATAATATAAATTGTCATTTGGCGATAAAAGGAAATTATCCTTTTGTGAGAACTTTTGTATAAACATAAGTAAGTCAATTTTATTTTTTAAATTAAACTTCAACATCATATTGTACTTGCGAGAAAAAGCTGTTTTATACGGTATACCCAACTCTTCAGCTATCTGCCTGATTGACATATCATATAGAAGATTCAATATCATAAATTCTGCAGTTGTGATTTTCTTTATTGAGCAACCTTCACATGGATTTTCATTGCTTTTATTTGCATTACAATTTTTTTCTTTGTTCTTAACCGCAAGAGACAGCCTTTTTTGTAGGGTAACTTCTGTATCATTTTTTGTCAGGAAAACAGTGCTTTTTATACACTTTGGCAATTCTGAAGTGGAAGGTGCTTTGTCTGCTATACCGATTAAAACACTGTTGTTTCTCTTTAAGTAACGAGCGTGGCAAATATTTTCGTCACCGGGATTAAATCGAAAGAAGATAACGTCAGCTTTTTTTAAATTTTCTTCTGACTCATTTAGCATGAAGTCTATGTCACTATTATAGCACTGACTTAATAGATTTTTTATTCCTTCGTTAAGATATAAGTTTGAATCGTTTATTATTATTTTCATGACTATCACTCTCTTCCTGTCAATGCTAATTATTGCAACTCCAGTTTGTCCCTATTTTGAATTTCATAAAAGTATAATAAAACACTTTCCTGTGTCTATTTTTGGGGGTGAGGCAGTGAATGCGGTATTTATAGAGTCGAAGCAGTAGTTTAAGCACTGGCCCGGTATTCTAAATGAAGCGTTTCGCAATGACTATAGATAATAATAAAAATGGTGGATTTTAATCAAACAAAAGCAACATAAAGATTTTAACTTTAAGTAATTGTATTTGTTATGAATTACATCAGTGATTAGTATCCTGATGGTAATTTGTTCATTTCAACTAATTTCCCTCTGTTCATTTTGATATAGCCGCCAGACACGAGGTCTTTAAGTACTTTATTAAGAGAGCTTCGAGATACTGGTGTTCTGTTCAGGATGAAATCAAATACTGATATTTCATCAAGCTTATCCCTTTTAAATCTCCAGAGAATTTCAAGATGATTCTTTATAACATTGTAAACACTATCTTGATATAAAATAGAATCTCGTAAATAGCAAACATCTAAATAGTGTGACATTATTGTTGAAATATACATCCAAAGATTTTTTTCATTGGCGGTTTTTACTAATTCTGACATCGGTATTGAAACAAGCTCTACGTCTGTAACAGTATTTATATAAAATAAATCATTAGACGTAAATATACTCGAAAGCCCAATAATTGCAGGGGCGTAGACATTGAGAACAATTAAGTTACTATTCGTGCTTCGTAGTTCTATTTCGCCAGAAATTAAATGGTAAACTGATTTTTCTTTATTGTTGTAAAAAGAAATTTCTTGCTTTTTTGATGAAATGATTCTCATTTTATGAGGGCTGCTATCAATTTCTAAACCTATTTTTTCATGGGCTTCCTGTACGATTTCGCTAACAACTAACATATTGGTAAACATAATCAAAAGTCCTTCGAGATAACTTACTCAATGTAAGTATGATCCATACTGTAGTCTTTGCCTGTCCAATTCATTGTTAGCGATCGATCACTGTATGTGATAAGGCTAAAAAGAACAATGTTAAAATAGTTTTGTAAGTTAAAAAACTAATAGTGCATAAATATAATAATATTTTATAAAACAAAATATTATTATGGCAGAAGATGAAATTATTAAAAAGAAATTTTATGTGTAAAAAAGAACTTTGCTATATGTATATATATACATGATAAATTTTCATGATGAGGTGTAATCAGAATGAAGTTTCAAACACCTTTGGGATAATGAGATTTTATTCGACTCATGATTAGAGATCGAGTGCGTCAGGCTTTTGAATATAGCAGCTCTGCTGAAATAAGCGAGGTTTGTGTTATACCTTGCGTGTTTTCCAGGATAATCACACATATTACCGATGCGAGAACTTTCTAGTGTCTGCACTTTTGATATTTAATTTCAAAAAGCCGAGTCAATTCTTGGGCCGATTATCGATAAGTAAGCCATCAATGATCTAGAGTTGATGTGTTGTTTTTTGTAATGAAATCATGATGTTGAATTTTTCAGCTGTAAGAGTGCACATTGTGTTATTTATTTTTGGTTAATCATTTGTCTATTTTTGGCTATTTAATTGTTTGCAAGCAGGCTTTATTTCATTTTGGTTGAATGATACTTTGGTGTATCTAAATAATAGTTTTAATCTTTGTAAAAATGCGATTTTAGCAATAGCTAATTGGCATTGGTCGGTTTTCCTTTATTGAATCTTTCATTATGTATTAATAATGCAATTAATTTAGACGTCGCTTTGGCAATGTTTAAATTAAAAGGTAATTTTTGAGAGTGTGGGGTTCATAATATTAGCATCGCTGCGTACATCAGTGCGTACGGAACCCATTTTATATAGGTAATGCAGGGACGTTAACGATCGATAGTGAGATAGTATGCTCGTTGCTAATGATGAGTTAGGCCGCGGAAAGGCTGCTGTTTGGAGGAGGTAACGGTACTCTGGATAGTCAGGACGGCAGTAAAGTTTACACGATGCTTATTAACATCGGGTAAAACTCCGGTGGTACTGGGGCCATTACCTTGGAGGGTGCGAATTCGCTAATATTAGCGACCACCGGCAAAGATATTTTTTAATGAGCCAGGGTTAAAAATGATGGCGGTGGTGGATTCTCATCACCAGGCAAACCACGCCGAGTAACATGCATCCAGCAAGAAACGGCACCAGGCCAAAAACAGTGCTAATTGCAAATCCCATTTCAATGCGCGGGCGTGTGGCATCGTTACCTTGGGCGAGATGTTCAAGTACGCCAGGGGCGTGAACCATCAAACTTAGGATCTGGGTACCAACCCAAAAGCAGAACAAAATGAACGCGGCGTATGCCAAATTACTCCGGGTAGATCTCTCTGCTTTCATTGTTGAAACCGTGGTTATGACCGGAACAACCTGTTTTGACAAACTCATATCAGTCATCACGCCCCCCATGAAACAGTAAAACGGTCCAGGCATCTGCCTGATACTTCAATTGCGTTGAGTTTGGCAGGTCATACTGTTTGTCAATATCAGATTGTTGGTAATTATTGGGGCAGAATAGTCCTGGTTTGTGAATATATGTCTGAGATCACATATTCGTAACTTAGGTGAAATTTCCGTAACATTATCCTGTTTGTCTCGCATTAACGTGGGGTTTAACGTCGCGCGCTATGCCACAATAAGTATTCTTTTTAGCCCTGACGGATTGCACCATGTCTGCGAAAACATTGTCTTTGAAAATGCGCCGTGACTGGCACTATTACGCCGTAGCGATTGGCCTGATCTTTATTTTGAATGGTGTAATTGGCTTGCTGGGATTTAAAACCGAAGGCTGGCAAAACTATGCGGTTGGGCTGGTGACCTGGATTATTTGTTTCTGGGTAGCGGGATTTATCATTCGCCGCCGTCCGGAATCAGAAGAACCGGCGGCGGCGAAAGAGTAGGGCTTAAGCCGTAATCGAACTTTTCAGAGCGCTATCTTGTTGGTGGCGCTCAAGAGCCAGCTCAATCAAACGGGTAATCAGTGTTTGATAATCTAAGCCGCTTGCCTGCCAGAGTTTTGGATACATGCTGATATTGGTGAAGCCTGGTAGTGTATTGATCTCATTGATAATAACTTCATTATCAGCGGTCAGGAACACATCCACCCGCGCCATTCCACTGCATTCCAGCGTCTGATACGCACGTACTGCAATTTCACGGATTTTATCGTTGATATCAGCGGTAATCGCAGCAGGCACCACAACTTGCGCACCTTTATCATCGATATATTTGGTGTCGTAAGAGTAGAAATCACTGTTTACGACCACTTCACCGCAGGTGCTCGCTTGTGGTGCATCATTACCCAAAACCGCACATTCAATCTCACGGCCTTTGATGCCAGTTTCCACCACAACTTTATGATCAAACTCGAAGGCTAATGCCACAGCCGTTTCATACTGCTCTGCGGTGCTGACTTTGCTAACACCAACAGATGAGCCCTGGTTGGCAGGCTTAATAAACAATGGTACGCCCAGTTTTGCTTCGACTTCAGCAAAGCTGATGTTGTGACGGTTTGCACGGGTAAGGGTAATAAAAGGTGCGATATTCAGCCCGGCATCGCGCAGCAGGCGTTTTGTCACGTCTTTATCCATACTCACGGCGGAACCCAACACGCCGGAACCGACAAACGGTAAGTTAGCCATGCGCAGCATCCCTTGCAGGGAGCCATCTTCGCCTAACGTGCCGTGAACGATTGGGAAAATAACATCTACTGGCGCTAAAAACTGTGCGGAGGAGGATTCAATCAGCTGGTTTTCTGTTTGGCCTGGCACCACGGCGACATTTGTCCCTGAGCGATTCAAGGCGATCAATGCCGGGTTTTCTGCGTTTAACAGATAGTTGGATGCATCATTGACGTGCCACTGGCCCTGTTTATCAATCCCCAGTAACACCACTTCAAACTTTGATTTATCTATGGCGTCGACAATATTTTTCGCCGACTGCAGCGACACTTCGTGTTCTGCTGACTTGCCACCAAACACGATACCCACCCGCAGTTTTGCCATGCCTAAACCCATCCTTAAACTGTACAAAGGCGGACAACATACCACGCTCATTGCGAGGATTCATGTGCTTCCTGCAGCTTAAAATCGCGCAACTTCTATAATGATTATTCCTTAATCAATGATGTGCGGATATCAGCGGTTTTAGTTTGGCCAATTTCATTTTGGGATGCGCGACTACGACATATATCGTTAATTTAAAATTTTATGATATGGTTCAAAGTATTCCGCTTATTTATTTCACTTATAAAGCGTGCACGGTATGGAATCCTGGAAGGTCAATTTAATCTCGGTATGGTTCGGGTGCTTTTTTACCGGATTAGCCATCAGTCAAATTCTGCCGTTTTTGCCGCTCTATGTTGAACAACTCGGCGTTACTTCTCATCAGGCATTGTCAATGTGGTCTGGGCTGACCTTCAGTGTGACGTTTCTGGTTTCTGCTATTGTCTCGCCAATGTGGGGTAGCCTGGCCGACAGGAAAGGCCGGAAATTGATGCTGTTGAGGGCATCGCTCGGGATGGCGGTCGCCATTTTATTACAGGCGTTTGCCACTAACGTTTGGCAGCTCTTTATTCTACGCGCTGTTATGGGGCTCACCTCTGGCTATATTCCCAATGCGATGGCGTTAGTGGCCTCTCAAGTCCCTCGGGAACGCAGCGGCTGGGCTTTAAGTACACTTTCAACCGCACAAATCAGTGGGGTTATTGTCGGCCCACTTCTGGGCGGATATATGGCAGACACCCTCGGATTGCGGGTGGTTTTTTACGTCACAGCAGCGTTATTAATGGTCAGTTTTTTAGTGACACTCTTCCTGATAAAAGAAGGTGCGCGGCCTAAAATAAGTAAAGCCGATCGTTTATCAGGCAAAGCGGTGTTTGCTTCTCTTCCTTATCCTAAATTGATGATCAGTTTATTTGTCACCACTATGGTCATTCAGCTCTGTAATGGTTCGGTGGGGCCAATACTTGCTCTGTTTATAAAACATCTTTCCCCAGAAAGTAACAATATTGCGTTTATCAGTGGTTTTATAGCGGCGGTTCCGGGGATCTCAGCCCTTATTTCAGCGCCACGATTAGGTAAGTTGGGTGACAGAATAGGTACCGCCCGAGTATTAATGGCGACGCTGATTTTTTCGGTAATATTATTTTTTGCTATGTCGTGGGTGACTTCACCTGGGCAGCTGGCCGTATTACGTTTTTTATTGGGTTTTGCCGATGGTGCAATGCTACCAGCGGTTCAAACGATGCTCGTGAAGTATTCCAGTGACCACGTGACCGGGCGAATTTTTGGATATAACCAATCGTTTATGTATCTGGGGAATGTGATTGGCCCCTTAATCGGTGCTGGCGTGTCAGCCGTGGCGGGTTATCGCTGGGTGTTCATTGCTACAGCGTTGGTCGTCCTACTTAACGTGTGGCAGTTGGCCATTATGTTACGGCGTAAAAAGCAGCAAGATGCCATGCGAGATCAGATGCTGCCGTAATCTTTAATGTTTGTGCTGCATATTACTCCTTTTAATAGGGGCAAAAACTAACCAAAATTACATCAGCTATAAAGTATGCTGTTAATTTTAGATCTGAAATAACTTCGCGATGCTATTTTTAAGTTAGCAGGCTGAAGATATTTTGCACTCTGACACAAATTCGCTAAGACATATAAAAATAGTCGTGATCCCCTCTAGGCAACATGAAACCAGAATGATAACGTCATGCTTCAAATCCTTTGGGGCAATTAAGATGAGAAATCTCATTTCTGAGTTACTGACCAGACTCGCCGAAAAAGAAGAAGAGTCAAAAGAGTTTGTTGCACAGATAGAAGCCCTTGAAATAGTCGTTACCGCAATTCTCCACAAAATGGAGTGCAGTCAATTACAGGCAATAACGACCAGCATTGAAGACGCTTTATCCAATGTCAGACCCAGTGATACGATTACATCTCATGACGCTCACCTCTTGAAGAAAAACTTAACGAGGCTCCTGAACCGCCCTTGCGTTTAAATTTTTTTATAATTATTTTGGACTACATTTTATTATTACCCTTCTTAATAGTTAGTAAGGGTAATTAATGTTATGCCATATACATTTTTATCTCAGCTATAATCTATTTATTCTCATTACTCCTCTGAAAAGGTTCCAATAAATAGCGAAGCGGCAGGATATCTCCCTCTGACAGTTCGCCTTTTCGCCATAAACATACCAAAATTAAAGCACTCCATTAAAAGGGATAGTGCTATGAAAACAGTATTAATGATGGCTTTATTGGTCAGTGTTATGGGTTCTGCGGTGGCAGCAGACAAAGTGCAGACGCCGCAGCAACAGCGTATGACGACGTGTAATCAACAAGCTACCGCGAAAACCCTTAAAGGGGATGAACGTAAAACCTATATGAGTAATTGCTTGAAAAATAGAGAGTCAGCCCCCGCAGATAAAAGCCTGACTCCGCAACAGCAGAAAATGAAAGAGTGTAATGCTGAAGCCGGGAAACAAACATTATCCGGTGATGCGCGTAAAACCTTCATGAGTAATTGCCTGAAAAAACAGCCTCAGTAAGCTAAATGGGTGAGTCGCTTCGCTGACTCACCCGAAAAATCATACTTTCCCCCAAAGTACGCTTTCTATAATTACGGCAAATGTTTCAGAATATTCCTAAATATCATGAATGATGATCATAACTCTGGTAAATGGCTTCCTGGGGGATTTATGGATAGCTCGACTTACCTCGATGAAGACCGGCATCGCTCAGGACGGCGATTTGCCCGTCGCATTTATATACCGAGAACTATTGGGTTAGGGACGGGCTTTTTCTGTGTCGCTTCAGTGCTGGTTATGCAGCCGATATCAGGATGGTGGTGGTTACTCCTGGTTGCCAACGGTTTTATCTGGCCGCATTTAGCATGGCAAACAGCCGATCATGCGCCAGACCCTGCTCAGGCAGAAATCCGTAATTTAATGATTGATTCTTTGATGGGCGGCGTTTGGATTGGGGTAATGGGTTTGAATGCGCTTCCCTCAGCATTAATACTTGCGATGATATGCATGAACAATGTCGGTTGTGGCGGGCTGAAATTGTTCTTTAACGGCTTAGGTTTTATTGTGCTGAGCTGCCTGTTGACGCTTGGCCTGTTTCTTATCCCGCTGAATCTACAGACCATGCCTTCTCAGGTATGGGTTTGCTTACCGTTTTTATTGATTTATCCCACTTACTTTGGACTGGTCAGTTACCGTACTGCACTAAAACTGTCCGAGCATAAACGTCGCTTTATGCAATTGAGCACACGCGATGGCATGACGGGGGTATATAACCGCCGTCACTGGGAACATCTGCTGCACGGGGAATATGATAACTGCCAACGCTACCAGCGAAATGCAACCTTGCTTTTGATTGATATCGACCACTTTAAGTCGATTAATGATTCATTTGGCCATGATGTTGGAGATGAAGCTATTCTGGCCATCACCGAACATTTGCAGCTCACATTGCGTATTACAGATGTAGTGGGGCGCTTCGGTGGTGACGAATTTGGTGTGATCATGTCCGGCACGTCGCAAGAGAGTGCGATACAGGCAATGGCTCGTGTACGAGACTATCTTGATGAGTTCCGTTTACCTCATGCACCGCATTTCTCACTGCGTATCAGTGTTGGTGTGGCGGAATTTGATCACAATATGGTGAGCTATCGCGAATGGTTAAAAGCGGCTGATGTGGCGTTGTATAAAGCGAAAAAACTTGGGCGCAGCCGTACAGAAGTGGCTGATATCGCCGCTTAAAACCCTCTCCTGCAAACAGGAGAGGGGAACAAAATTATGATTTACCTAAGTGCTCGGACTTCGCCATACATTTCACCATGGCTTCCATCACTGCGGCTCTGAATCCTTTCTCTTCCAGAACTTTCACCGCTTCAATAGTCGTACCGCCTGGCGAACACACCATATCTTTCAGCTCACCTGGGTGTTTGCCGGTTTCCAGTACCATTTTGGCTGAGCCCATGACGGCTTGTGCAGCAAATTGATATGCCTGTTTGCGCGGCATACCGCCCAGAACAGCTGCATCAGCCATGGCTTCGATAAACATAAACACATAAGCAGGCGCTGAACCGCTAACTCCCACAACGGGATGAATCATGGATTCAGAGACCACTTCGGCAAGCCCAAAGCTGCGGAAAATGTTAACCGCATCTGCAATGTCTTCGGGAGTGGCCAGCGCATTTGGCGTGATGGACGTCATGCCAGCATTGACTAACGCAGGGGTATTTGGCATTGCGCGAATGATTTTGCGATCGTGGCCGAGCGCTTTAGCCAGAGAATCCAGCGTAATACCCGCAGCAATGGAGATCACCACCGAGTCTTTATTCAAGCTGGAACTGACTTCACTGAGCACTTTTAACATGACATTCGGTTTCACAGCGCCAAATACGATATCCGCAATTTGTGCCACGTCCTGCGCACTTTCTGCTGCGTTAACACCGTATTGCTCGTGCAAGGCTTGAACTTTATCGGGTGAAGGGGTATAGACCCAGATATTACCTGGAAGTACCTGTCCACTGGCTATCAGACCACCAAGGATGGCTGTTCCCATGTTGCCGCAACCAATAAAACCAATCTTCTTATCCATAGTCTCACTCCATCTTTTGAGTTGTGTGATGAGCATAGCTTAACGTGCATTCTGATACTCGCGCTACGCTAAAGCAAAACAGCCTTCCTTCGTAGCCGTGAAAGATAAAGTTTGCGATTCTGGAAAAGCACGGCAAGATCGCCCCCATTAGCCCCGACAATCAGGAGTTGTCATGCAAATCTGGGTGGATGCTGATGCGTGTCCAAAAGTGATTAAAGAAGTGTTGTTTCGCGCAGCGGAGCGCGCTCAAATTATGGTGACACTGGTTGCTAACCAGGGGCTGAAAGTCCCGCCATCGCGCTTTATTCGTACCTTGCAGGTAGCAACGGGTTTTGATGTAGCAGACAACGAAATTGTGCGCCGTTGTGAAAAGGGGGATTTAGTGGTGACCGCAGATATTCCTCTGGCCGCCGACGTGCTGGAAAAGGGCGCGATTGCCTTGAATCCTCGGGGTGAGTTGTACACCCCTGCCACCATCCGGGAACGCCTGACCATGCGCGATTTTATGGACACATTAAGAGCCAGTGGTGTACAAACTGGCGGGCCAGATAGCCTTAGCCAGCGCGACCGTCAGCTGTTTGCCAATGAACTGGAAAAATGGTTGCTCGTCGCCAGTCGTTCAAAAAGCGCCTAAAAATAATGTAAATCTATTCCGCGTACTAGCTTGCTGATATTATGTTTCGCGTAACGAAAATCGTTACAGATTTTTACCCACTCTGGCGGACTGCTGAGGATTAGCCACTGATGACTCAACCTATTTATTTAGTCGGCGCACGAGGTTGTGGCAAAACAACCGTGGGTGTTGCACTAGCGCAGGCATTGGGCTGTAACTTTGTTGATACCGACCACTACCTTTTAACCAGCACTAAAATGAGCGTCGCTGATATCGTGGCACAAGAGGGCTGGGAAGGTTTTCGCCGTCGTGAATCCATGGCGCTGCAAAGCGTTACGGCACCTGGAACGGTTATTGCCACGGGTGGTGGTATGGTTCTGGCCGACAGTAATCGTCAGTTTATGCGTGAGAACGGAGTGGTTATCTATTTGCGAGCACCGGCGCAAATCCTGGCATCCCGTTTAGAAGCTTTCCCTGAAGAAGGCCAGCGTCCTACGCTTACGGGCAGACCTATTACGGATGAAATCGTTGAGGTACTCGCCGCACGTGAAGCGCTCTATAACCAGGCTGCGCACCATGTTGTAGATGCCACGCGTCCTCCGGCAGAAATCGTTGAAGCGGTTCTGGCGGTACTGAATACGGCTCGGGCCTGCTGATTGTTGTCTATACTTAATGCTCATTCATCTCCAAAGGAAGTGTGATGGCGAGCAATCCTCCATATCCTCGGGAAGCGCGTATTGTTGCTGTTGAAAAAGGGGTCACGGACCAAACGGTGACCTGGTATCAACTTCGTGCTGACCATCCCCATCCTGATACGCTGATCAGTGAGCACGAGACCGAACAAGAAGCGCGTGATGCAAAGCTGCGCTACGAAGATCCGCAAAAAACGTAAGATCCCGGCATGGATGCCATAATCGTCCCCTCATCTTTAAAGTTAATTCATTGATCTGGTGATTAATCACATCTTTCACTTTATTCATTTGTTAATAATTCATTATCGTGAAGTTGTATTAATGTCATTGACGTTTCGTTGAACATTGCGACAGGTGCTCTGCAATTATGCTGCTACGCTTTGTGCTTAATTATTAATCGACCTTCAGCAGAGTATCATTCACAGGAAAGGTACCAGCGCAGCAGTGAGGGGCTGATATGGGACAAGGGCGGAACGAAGCATGAAACAAACATTGGCAATTATTACCATCGGTGTTGTCCCGGTCAGTGAAATGCTGCCGCTACTCACAGACCATGTCTCTGAAGAAAAAATCAAACTATTCAGTCTGTTGGGTAACCTATCACATGAAGAAGTGATGACGGAATATGCCCTCTCCCCTGGCGAAGAACCACTCATGACGCTTCTGTCGGGGAACGTTTTAGTTGATTTAGGAAAACAAAAGGTGGAACGCGCCTTGCAGGATGTGATTGAAGTGCTGGATAACCAGGGTTTCGATGTCATTTTGCTGATGTGCTCGCACCGTTTTTCTAACCTTACCGTGCGTAAAGGTATTTTGCTGGAGCCGGAGCGCATTATCCCGCCGCTGGTGGCTTCAATTGTCGATGGGCATCAGGTGGGTATCATTATCCCCGTCCCTGAAATGTTGAAATTTCAGCATAAGAAATGGCAGCTATTGCAATGCGAACCCTTGTACGAGCTGGCGAATCCGATTCACGGAACCGAGCAGGATTTAATCGAGGCTGGGGAAAAACTGGTTAAGGACGGTGCAGGTGTATTGCTTCTTGACTGTCTTGGCTTTCACCAAAAACACCGCGATTTGTTGCAAAAATCGTTAGATGTCCCAGTATTATTATCGAACGTGCTGATTGCTCGCTTAGCGTCAGAATTACTCGCGTAACGGCGGGCAATAATTTGCGTGACAGGTTCTTCCGTTCCCCTCTATATTGTTTTTTCAACTATTTTAAAAAGGGCCAGGTCATGCTTCAAAGTAATGAGTACTTTTCCGGTAAAGTGAAATCTATTGGGTTTACCAGCAGCAGCACTGGCCGCGCGAGTGTTGGGGTAATGGTTGAAGGTGAATATGCTTTCAGTACTGCCCAACCAGAAGAAATGACAGTGGTTAGTGGGGCATTACACGTTTTGCTGCCGGGTGAAACCGAGTGGAAAACCTATGCTGCGGGCACCGTGTTCCATGTTCCTGGACACAGTGAATTCCATTTACAAGTTGCCGAACCAACGTCTTATCTTTGCCGTTATTTGGCTGACAAATAATTTACCCGTCATACTTCAAGCTGCAGTTGCGTTGACTGCACCCGTGCGCCCCAGTCACATAGTTATCTATGTTCCTGGGGACTTACGGCCTTGTCGCCTTGCTGCAACTCGAATTATTTAGGGTAAATCTCTTTTCCCCTGGCAGGGAGATGATTTAGCGTTGCGCTTCGCCACCTAACGCTTCAACCAGGTTTTTAATCAACGCTGCTAACTCGCCAGTCATCAGAATAAAATCGGCATCAAAACGCCCACCGAAATCTTCACGGTCAATATCTTCGTTTTGGTCGCGCAGCGTATCGGCAAATTTCAGACGTTTAATCGAGCCATCATCGGCGACCAGGAACTGAATACGTTCTTGCCAGTCGAGAGCCAGTTTCGTCACGACTTTATCGGCTTCGATATGGGCGGCAATTTCGTCGCACACCAGATCCTGCTGCTTACAACGAATCACACCACCACCTTCAAGAATAGCCTTCAGCTCGGCTTCATCCATCAGCGCAAAACCTGGAGGAACGTCGCCTGAACGTACCCATTCAGTCAGCGTCAGCTCGATAGGGGTTTCCAGTGCAAGTGGGACAACCGGCAGAGAACCAAGGCTTTTACGCAGCAATGCCAACGTATCTTCCGCTTTTTTGGCGCTGGCGCAGTCCACCATGATTAAACCGTTAACGGTATCGATCCACATCATCGTTTGATTGAAACGACTGAATGCGCGTGGCAGCAAAGAGTGCAGTACTTCATCTTTCAGAGAATCTTTCTCGGTCTTTTTCAGCTTGCGAGCCTGATCGGCTTCTAGCTTGCTGATCTTTGCTTCCAGTTCTTGTTTAATCACTGGAGCCGGGAGGATTTTTTCTTCTTTACGAGCACAAATCAGAATTTGCCCGTTGGCGACATGGGTCAATGCATCGCTGTGTGAGCCCATTGGCGACACCCAGCCAGTCTTGGCCATATCCTGGCTGCCACAAGGGGTGAAGGTAAACGCGGCCAACTGTTTTTCCATCTCATCCGCTGAAAGCGTGATGTCACGGCTTAAACGGTAAACCATTAAATTTTTGAACCACAGCATGATTATTTCCCGGACTGTCAGTTAAACGCAGCGGGCATGATAGCGAATCAGGCGCTCTGTTTCATTGCCTTTACGGCCACACACTTCTATTCTATTGATAACATTAATTAAATGAGGGTATCGCTGTGCGCATTGGTATCGACTTAGGTGGGACAAAAACAGAAGTGATCGCTCTGGCGAACGATGGCAAACAACTTTTTCGCCATCGCCTGCCGACGCCCAAAAATGATTATCAGCAAACAATCGGTACCATCGTTGAGCTGGTGCGCCTGGCTGAAGAGGCAACGGGTGAGAAGGGAACCGTTGGGATTGGTATTCCTGGTTCGATTTCGCCATATACCCGTGTGGTGAAAAATGCCAACTCCACCTGGCTCAACGGACAGCCTTTCGATAAGGACCTGTGTGATGCGCTACAGCGTGAAGTACGTTTAGCCAACGATGCGAACTGCCTGGCTGTTTCAGAAGCCATCGACGGTGCTGCTGCCGGGGCGGCAATGGTCTTCGCAGTCATTATTGGCACTGGGTGCGGCGCGGGTGTGGCCATCAATGGTCGCAGTCTGATTGGCGGCAACGGGACGGCGGGCGAGTGGGGGCATAACCCATTGCCGTGGATGGACGAAGATGAACTCCGTTTTCGTGAGGAAGTGCCTTGCTACTGCGGCAAACAAGGTTGTATCGAAACGTTTATTTCCGGTACTGGCTTTGGCACTGACTACCATCGCCTGAGCGGAAAGCCGTTGAAGGGTAATGAGATTATGCATCTTGTCGATCAACAAGATCCGGTAGCCGAACTGGCGATCGCGCGCTATGAAATGCGTCTTGCTAAATCGCTGGCCCATATCGTCAACATTCTGGATCCGGATGTCATCGTGTTGGGTGGCGGGATGAGCAACAACGAACGTCTTTATAAAACGGTGCCGCAGCTGGTGAAACCGTGGGTGTTTGGCGGCGAGTTTGAAACCCCAATTCGCAAAGCAGTGCACGGCGATTCCAGCGGCGTGCGTGGTGCGGCGTGGTTGTGGCCGCTTGAGAAGTAATTTCCCCTCACCCTGACCCTCTCCCTGATGGAGAGGGAATTGCCCGAGTTTGATTTTCCCTTCTCCTGATGGAGAGGGAATTGCCCGAGTTTGATTTTCCCTTCTCCTGATGGAGAGGGAATTGCTCGAGTTTGATTTTCCCCTCTCCTGTGGCCAGGTGATGTTCGGTTTTCTCCCTCTCCTGTGGGAGAGGGCTGGGGTGAGGGCCGCATTACTCGACAGCAAATTCCTTCGCCAACCGACTCACGCCCAACCCGTTAATCTTCTTCACTTTAATTTGTACCGGTATACGCTCTTTCATCGCTTCGACATGGCTTATCACGCCGATGGTTTTGCCGCTGGCATTGAGGGTGTCCAGTGCATCCAGCGCGGTATCCAGTGTCTCCGCATCCAGCGTGCCAAAACCTTCATCAAGAAACAGCGAATCGATGCGCGTTTTATGGCTCACCAGGTCGGATAGCGCAAGTGCCAGCGCGAGGCTCACCAGGAAACTCTCACCACCTGAAAGCGTGCGTGTATCGCGTACCGCGTCAGCCTGCCATGTATCCACCACTTGCAGATCCAGCGCTTCGCTATCTTTGCGTTGTAGCAAATAGCGCCCATGTAAACGATTGAGCTGATTGTTCGCCAGCCACACCAGATTATCGAGCGTCAGTCCCTGGGCAAACTTACGGAATTTATCGCCTTCCTTCGAACCAATTAATGCATTCAGATAACCCCAGTCTTCCACTTGCTGTTGGCACTCCACGATGGACTGCATCAGTCCTTGCTGGCGCTGGCGGTTTTCCGCGTCATGGCGAAGCTGTTGCTGAATTTGCCCCTGCTGTGTGGTGTTCTCGCGCAGTTGCTGATGGCATACCCTCAGTTGTTCTTCCAGCGAACTCAGTTCTACATCTTCAGCAAGCGTTGCAGGGCGAGCGGCTTTATGCTCGGTCAGCGCCTTTGCAGCCTGCTGATACAGTGTGGTTTGCTGCTGATGCTGTTGCTCAAGATGTTGTTTTTTCAACTCAAGCTGCTGGCGTTCTGTTTCTTCCAGTAGTGCGGCCTGGAATGACTCCGTATCCGCGAACGGGCTGGTGGCCAGTGCTGTCAGGAACTGCGCGCTTGCCTGCTCTACGCGGCTTTCTTCCTGTTGCAGCTGCTGTTGCAGCGTCTTCCACTGGCTCTCCAGAGCAATGCAGTCGTTGTGTAGGTTATGCCAGTTTTGCAGTGCAGAAATTTGTTCGCTTTCGGATAGCGGTGCGGGCGTAGTGCCATCATCAACCATCGCATTAAGCAGGCTTTCCAGTGCGTCGAGTTGCTGTTGCAAGCGCGGGAGTTGCTCATGGTGCTGCTGCCAACGCTGTGATTCCTGTTGGCGTTCCGCCAGCCAACTGCTTTCTTCACCATTGGCCGGATATTGAAGGCCTGCACTTTCCAGCGCAGCGTTCAGTGTTTCGCGCAGGGACGCTATCTCTGCGCCAAGTTTTTGGTGCTGAAGCCGCAATTGAGTGAGCTGTTCTTCCAGTAAGATCCGTTGGCTAAGTTGATGCAGTTGCTGTTCACGTTGTTCTTCGCTTTCCAGCCACCGCTGGAGGTCATCTTCTGGCGTCAGTGCCAGTTGAAGGCGGGAGCACAATTGCTGCCAGCGCAAATGCAGAGCTGTTTCTTCTTCAGTGAGCGTGTTAATGGCAGCCAACATGCTTTCACGCTGTGAACGCAGCGTATCGAGTTGGCCTTTCATTGCAAAACCGGCTTCCGCAAGGCTTGCCACTTCGCGCTTAAGTGCCGCCAGTCGCTGCTGATTTTCCCCGGGTTGAATGGCCTGGTAGTCAGCAACCGCCGGATGTTGCATCGAGCCGCACAACGGGCAGGGTTGCTCAGGTTGCAGACGGGCGCGTTCCGCTTCGAGGCTGACAATACGGCTTTCCAGCTCGCACACTTTTTCCAGGTCACTTTCGTGCTGGCGTCGTTCTTTGTATTGCTGGCGTTTAAGTGCCAACTCCGCATCGCGCTGGGTTATCTGCATTTCAAGCGCGGCAATATCCTGTTGCTGCTGTGTTTTGCGTTTTAGCAGTGAGGAAAGTTGCGGTTGTATGGTCGCAAGCTGCTGGCGCAAAGGGCGTGCTGAAATCGTTTCTTGTAAGTGCGTGCTTACTTCATCTGCACTGAGTGCAAGTTCAACTGCTGGCAGTAATTCGAGCTTTTTCTGAAGGGCTTCGATGTCACGCTGAAAGTCTTGAAGCTTTTTTGCCTCATTTTGCTGTTGGCTGAAGGCCATACGCCAGCCTGTGAGTTCAGCACCCCACAGGCGATAACTGTCGTGTGTTTTCAGCCATTGTTGCAGTTCGGTACTTTCATGCGTCAATTTTGCCGCCTGGCTTGCGGCAGCAAGTCGCGTCTGCTGGCGGCGCACTGTCGCCTGACGTAAGCGAGTATTCACTTCTTCCGTCTGAATACGGGTATTTTTCAGCGTAGTTTTCAGTTCTTGCAGGCGCTGCCAGTCAGGGCGCAGTTTTTCTGCAGGTTGAGCTCGCATCAGCTTTTCGAGTTGCGGTGCTGCTTCCTCAATGGCGCGAGCGGCCGCATTCAACGCCGCTTCTGAATGCGCGTGGTTTTGAGTCAACGGGTTGAGTTGACTCAGCCACTTCTGATGGAGCTGAAGGGTTTGCTGCTCCGTAAGACGATTTTTTTCTTCAAGAGTAAGTAATTGCAAACTCGCAGAAAGCTGCTGGTGCTGCTCATCGCTTAACAGAGCAACACCTGCCGCCTGCGCTTGTAAGTTCTCAAGTTGGCTGCGTACATTTTTATGATTTTCAAATACCGCCGCAGAAACAGCGCCGTAAATCTCAGTTCCGGTAAGCTCTTCAAGCAAGGAGGCACGGTCATTGGCATCGGCATTTAAAAACGCCGCAAACTGGCCCTGCGAGAGCATCATGGAGCGGGTAAAGCGGTCGTAATCGAGGCCGGTTAATTTGGCGGTGACATCGAGCTTATCTTTTACTTTATCGGCGATGATTTTGCCGCTTGCCACTTCCGCAAGCTCAACGCGTGGAGCTTGAAGGTTACCGTTTGCTGCGTTGCGTGCCCGGTTTTGGCTCCAGAAGGCACGGTAGGCTGTGCCTTTGACTTCAAACTCCACTTCCGCCAGACATTCGGCAGTGTCGCGGGTCATGAGATCATTTTGCGATTGTGAGACCGTGTTGAGGCGCGGAGTTTTGTGATAAAGCGCGAGGCAGATAGCATCCAGCAGTGTCGTTTTTCCGGCACCTGTCGGCCCGGTTATTGCAAACAAACCATTGCTGGCGAAAGGTTCGCGGGTGAAATCAATTTTCCATTCCCCTTTCAGGGAGTTTAGATTTTTTAACCGTAGGCTGAGGATTTTCATGCCTGTTCCTCCGCGTCATGCAGACTTGCCACTGTTTGGGCAAACAAGGTGCGCAAACGGTGCGCGCGCTCCTCGGTAGTCTCTTCCTGAACCAGACGGCGCTCAAAAACGTCTTCAACCGTCAGTTCGCTCAGTGTTTCTTTGTGTTGTTGAGCAATGACGCGCTCGCGCTGCTCACGGCTACGGCGCAGCAAAACGACCTCGACCGGCAGTGTTTCAGTCAACTGCTGAATATGGCGCTGCATATCATGTAGATATTCGTCCGTGGCGATTTCGATATCCAACCAGACTTTGGGGTCTGCGGGGGCATCGAGCCATTGAGCAAGCTGCTGTTCAATTTCGCTCAGTGAACCTTTGATCACAGCCAAAGGCTGGCTAACAGGGACCGGAAGTGGGGTAACCTCACTCAATTTACCTTCTGCAAACTCAACCAGATAAACGCTTTTGACCTTGCCGGTTTCGTCAAAACTCAACGGTATTGGGGAGCCGCTGTAGCGGATATGTTCGGTGCCACCAATTAATTGGGCGCGATGAATATGGCCCAGTGCGATGTAATCCGCTTGCGGGAAATGCTGCGCCGGGAAGGCGTCTAGCGTGCCAATATAAATGTCGCGCACCGCATCCGTTTTCGTCACACCCACCGTGGTTAAATGCCCTGTTGCGATAATCGGCAGCTTCGCATCCGCACGTAAATCACAAGCCGCGCGGAAACACTGCTGATAATGTTCGCTAATGGACTCCATTAATGAACGCTGCTTTTCGTGGCCGGATAAACCTGCCTGGCTGTTTTGAATATCGCGGGGACGCAGAAATGGAATGGGACAGAGAATAGCCCCCGGCTCGCCATCTTTCTTATTGAGCACCATAGCCTGTTGGCTGACATCGTGACGGGCGCTGGCGATGACATAAGTGTTAAGGCACGCCATTAATTCTCGCGATTCGTTAAGTGTTGCAACAGAATCATGGTTTCCCGCGAGAACCACCAGGGAACATCCGGTCGCCTGAAGCTGCACCACAAATCGGTTATACAGTTCACGGGCATAGCTCGGCGGAGAGCCGGTATCAAAAATATCCCCTGCGACAATTATTGCATCCACATCATGAACGACTGCGGCATTGAGCAACCACTCAAGAAAAGCCTGGTGCTCTGGGCCACGGCTTTTGGTATAAAAATTTTGACCAAGATGCCAGTCTGATGTGTGAATAATGCGCATAACCTGTCCAGTGGCTTAAAAGCGAAGTCTCGATTATAAAGGGGTGAGTCGAAAAACGTCATATCTGTCTGTGTCATAAATCAAAATGATGAGTCATCAAACAGTCATGTATTTCATAAATCTGTAATAAATCTGACGCATAATGGCGCCGCATTGAAACAACAATTACACCTTTGGGTATCTTCCTTAAGCAGGGCGAATCATGGCGAAGCGTATTTTAGTCGTAGAAGATGAAGCTCCAATCCGTGAGATGGTGAGTTTTGTGCTCGAGCAAAACGGTTTTCAGCCTGTAGAAGCGGAAGATTATGACAGTGCAGTAAATCTGCTTATTGAACCTTTCCCGGATCTGATTTTACTGGACTGGATGTTGCCAGGCGGCTCAGGTATTCAGTTTATCAAGCATTTGAAACGTGAGGCATTGACGCGTGAAATACCCGTGATGATGCTGACGGCGCGCGGTGAAGAAGAAGATCGCGTGCGAGGCCTTGAAGTCGGGGCCGATGACTACATTACCAAACCGTTTTCACCTAAGGAGCTGGTGGCTCGTATTAAAGCTGTCATGCGCCGAATCTCCCCAATGGCGGTGGAAGAGGTGATTGAAATGCACGGGCTAAGCCTTGACCCGTCATCACATCGCGTGATGACCGGTGAAAATCCTTTGGATATGGGCCCGACGGAATTTAAGTTGTTACACTTCTTTATGACGCACCCGGAACGGGTCTATAGCCGTGAACAATTGCTTAATCATGTATGGGGCACCAATGTTTATGTCGAAGACCGAACAGTGGACGTCCATATCCGGCGGTTACGCAAAGCGCTCGAACACAGTGGTCATGACAGAATGGTACAAACAGTACGCGGTACGGGTTATCGGTTCTCAACCCGCTTTTAACCCCTTAGCAGGAGAGTGACGCGTGCTGGAACGGTTGTCATGGAAAAGGCTGGTGATGGAGTTGGTGCTCTGTTGTATACCCGCCATCATTTTGGGCCTGATTTTTGGCCATTTACCCTGGTTTTTATTACTGGCAGTCACTGGACTGCTGGTTTGGCATTTCTGGAATTTGCTGCGTTTGTCGTGGTGGCTGTGGGTCGATCGCAGCATGACGCCTCCTCCCGGTCGCGGAAGTTGGGACCCGTTGTTATACGGCCTTCACCAAATGCAGTTACGCAATAAAAAGCGCCGCAAAGAGTTAGGCAATTTGATTAAACGCTTTCGTAGCGGTGCGGAATCATTGCCTGATGCCGTTGTGTTGACGACGGAAGAAGGGACGATTTTTTGGTGTAACGGGCTGGCTCAACAACTGCTTGGGTTACGTTGGCCGGATGATAATGGGCAGAACATCCTAAACCTGCTGCGTTACCCGGAATTTACCCGCTATTTGACGCAAAAAGATTTCTCTCGTCCATTGACGCTGGTGCTCAACAACGGACGTCATCTTGAATTTCGTGTTATGCCTTACAGCGACGAACAGTGGCTGCTGGTCGCGCGCGATGTCACTCAGATGCACCAACTGGAAGGGGCGCGACGCAACTTCTTTGCCAACGTAAGCCATGAACTTCGTACACCGTTAACGGTGCTGCAAGGTTATCTGGAGATGATGCAGGATCAGACGCTTGAAGGGCCGCTGCGTGAGAAAGCTCTTGGCACCATGCGCGAGCAAACTTCGCGAATGGAAGGTTTAGTGAAACAACTTTTGACGCTGTCAAAAATTGAAGCGGCTCCGGCCATGGTACTCAATGAAAAGATTGATGTGCCACTGATGTTGCGGGTGGTGGAGAGAGAAGCGCAAACTCTCAGCCAGCAAAGGCAGACGCTGCAATTCGATATTGATCCCGTGCTAAAAGTGTTCGGTAACGATGAACAGTTGCGTAGCGCGATTTCAAACCTGGTGTATAACGCGGTAAACCATACGCCGGAAGGGACGCACATTACAGTGGGCTGGAAGCGGGTGGCAGGCGGCGCATGCTTTAGCGTGACGGATAGCGGGCCGGGTATTGCTGCGGAACATATTCCACGCCTGACCGAGCGTTTCTATCGCGTGGATAAGGCGCGTTCGCGACAAACCGGCGGCAGTGGATTGGGACTGGCAATAGTGAAACATGCTTTAAGCCATCACGATGCGCGTCTGAATATCGAAAGCCAGCCTGGCAAAGGTTCGACATTTTCCTTTGTGCTGCCTGAGCGGTTAATCGTTAGCGAAAAAGAAGTGCAGACAGAGTAGCTGAATGCTTCTGTGTCAAAAAAACTTTCCACAGGCCAGCATACTGGCCTGTGTTTTTTTTTGTTCACTTGTAAATCAAAAACGCTTAATCGGTTATAATTTAACCACACAATAAACCATACTACTTTCTAACAGATAAACAAATATACTGACTTTAAGTCTAATTTAAGGAGATCAATCTGGTTTTAGGATCCCTTCTTGCCTTCATACGCTATAAGCGTTTTAATTGCGCCCCTGTGATTAGTAGACCGACTGGATTTGAGTGGTAATTCAAACAACTATTCTTCGCCACCGATCCCGGAAAGGATTTTTCGCTGTCGTCACTATCAATCACCGCTTTTATACCGAGTGACCAGGTATAAAAATTTAAATACTTTCAACACCACACACCCACAGGCTGCAAAACTTTATGACCCATCATTTAAAATCTCGAGACATTCTCGCATTAGGGTTTATGACCTTTGCGCTGTTTGTCGGAGCAGGCAATATCATTTTCCCACCGATGGTGGGGTTACAGGCGGGTGAACACGTTTGGATTGCGTCACTCGGTTTCCTGGTCACGGCTGTGGGCCTGCCGGTTCTGACTATCGTCGCCATTGCTCGTGTAGGCGGTGGCATTGATAGCCTGAGCTCACCGATTGGCCGTCGTGCCGGTGTGCTGTTGGCGACGATTTGCTACCTGGCTGTTGGCCCGCTGTTTGCGACACCGCGTACGGCTACCGTTTCCTTCGAAGTGGGGATTGCGCCACTGGTCGGCACGGGTGAACTGCCACTGTTTATCTACAGCGTGGTGTACTTCGCTATTGTTATCGCCATTTCACTTTATCCGGGCAAACTGCTGGATACCGTAGGGCATGTGCTGGCGCCGGTGAAAATTGTCGCGCTGTTGGCGCTCGCTGCGGGTGCAATGTTGTGGCCTGCGGGGGGGATCAGTACTGCGACTGAGGCGTATCAGAATGCCGCGTTTTCTAACGGTTTTGTGAATGGCTATCTGACCATGGATACCCTGGCGTCATTGGTCTTCG
Organism: Buttiauxella sp. A111; assembly: GCF_014189855.1. GTDB lineage: Bacteria > Pseudomonadota > Gammaproteobacteria > Enterobacterales > Enterobacteriaceae > Buttiauxella > Buttiauxella selenatireducens. The sequence goes on along the minus strand of NZ_BJFN01000003.1, from coordinate 569,685 downwards.
GGATTGTTATTGTTAACGCTGCGCGCTCGCGTGGTGTGACTGAATCCCGTCTGCTGACGCGTTATACCATTTGGGCTGGTCTGATTGCAGGTATTGGCTTAACGCTGATCTACCTTGCGCTGTTCCGCCTGGGTTCAGACAGTGCTACGCTTGTGGCTGACCAAAATGCCAACGGTGCTGCCATTCTTCATGCGTATGTGGCACACACCTTCGGTGGTGCAGGTAGCTTCTTCCTGGCCGCGTTGATTTTCCTCGCCTGTATGGTAACGGCAATTGGCCTGACTTGTGCGTGTGCTGAGTTCTTCAGCCAGTATTTGCCGCTGTCTTACCGTTCGCTGGTGTTTATCCTTGGCTTGTTCTCGATGGTGGTTTCTAACCTCGGGTTGAGCCATCTGATTCAGGTTTCGATTCCAGTGCTGACGGCGATTTACCCACCGTGTATTGCGCTGGTGGTGCTGAGTTTCACCCGTCCGTGGTGGCATAACTCGACTCGCGTGATTGCGCCGGCAATGATCATTAGTACATTGTTTGGCATCATTGATGGGATTAAAGCCTCCGCAATCAGTGACATTTTACCCGCGTGGACTTCACGCTTGCCGTTGTCTGACCAGGGCCTGGCATGGTTGCTCCCAACCATCATCATGGTAGTGATTGCCATCATATGGGACCGCGCTGCAGGGCGACAAGTGGCTCAAACAGCCCACTAAAAATTATAATTTTGTACAACCACGGGGCTCTGCTCCGTGGTTTTTTTTATTGTTAAGCAGGTATGGAATCAATGGAAAACGCTAATAAACTCAAGCGCGGCTTGAGTACCCGGCACATACGCTTTATGGCGTTGGGTTCGGCAATTGGCACCGGGTTGTTTTATGGCTCGGCAGACGCAATCAAAATGGCAGGGCCCAGCGTCTTGCTGGCCTACATCATCGGTGGGGTTGCTGCTTACATCATTATGCGTGCGCTGGGGGAGATGTCGGTTCATAACCCTTCCGCCAGTTCATTCTCACGCTATGCGCAAGATAACCTTGGCCCGTTGGCAGGATACATCACAGGTTGGACCTACTGTTTTGAAATCCTGATTGTCGCGATTGCCGATGTCACCGCATTCGGTATCTATATGGGACTGTGGTTCCCGGCCGTACCGCATTGGGTTTGGGTATTGAGCGTGGTGCTGATTATCTGCGCCATTAACCTGATGAGCGTAAAAGTGTTTGGTGAGCTGGAGTTTTGGTTCTCCTTCTTCAAAGTCGCTACCATCATCATCATGATTGCAGCCGGTATCGGCATCATCGTTTGGGGCATTGGAAACGGTGGCCAGCCTACGGGCATCCATAACTTGTGGAGCAATGGCGGCTTCTTCAGCAATGGCTGGATAGGCATGATTATGTCGTTGCAGATGGTCATGTTTGCCTACGGCGGCATTGAAATCATTGGTATTACTGCGGGTGAAGCGAAAGATCCACAGAAGTCTATCCCACGCGCTATCAACTCTGTTCCGTTGCGTATCCTGGTGTTCTATGTCGGTACGCTGTTTGTCATCATGTCTATTTACCCGTGGAACCAGGTGGGGACGGAAGGTAGCCCGTTCGTGCTGACTTTCCAGCATATGGGGATTACGGCTGCGGCAGGTATTCTTAACTTTGTGGTGATCACCGCATCGCTTTCAGCAATTAACAGTGACGTATTCGGTGTAGGCCGAATGTTGCACGGCATGGCAGAGCAGGGCAGCGCCCCGAAAGTGTTCGCCAAAACTTCTCGCAATGGTATTCCCTGGGTCACTGTGCTGGTCATGTGCTGCGCACTGTTACTGGCGGTAGTGCTCAACTACCTGATTCCTGAAAACGTCTTCCTGGTGATTGCTTCGCTGGCGACGTTTGCCACTGTGTGGGTTTGGATAATGATCCTGCTGTCGCAGATTGCCTTCCGACGTAAGCTTTCTCCTGATGAAACTAAGGCGCTGAAATTCCCGGTGCCGGGCGGCGTAGCAACCACGATTGTGGGCCTGGTATTCCTGGTATTTATCATTGGGCTAATCGGCTGGCATCCGGACACCCGCATCTCGCTCTATGTTGGCTGCGTGTGGATAGTATTGCTGCTGGTCGGCTGGATGTTTAAACGTCGTCAAATACTCGCCACAAACTCGTAGATAACGTCTTTAACGTTGTCGACAAAAGGTAGTAGTAGGGTGGATTAGCGTCAGCGAAATCCACCCTACTGTTTACATCTCCGGGCACTCTACTTTACTAATTGCATCCCAGTAGTTTTTCTCGTTGTTACGTTCGAGCGCAATTCTCGCGTCGCGAATGTAACGCTTGTTCTCCTCATTGGAGAGTATTTTATTTGCCCAATCATCTTCATTCATTTTCTTTTGCGGATGGCAGGTCTTTTTTAAGTCTGCGGTAATCTGTTGTTTATACTTTCCAAATTGTAGAGATTCATAAGCTGAGCTGGCCAAAGCATTGGTGGAGCAAAGTACGAGCAAAAGCAGGGAAAGGGTTCGGGCAAGAGTCATGACGATCTCCTTTTATCAGGGCGCATCGGCGGGAGTGTTTTCACTATAGGTTTCGCTAACTTATTAAGCAACTGGCGCTGTTTCTCCACCCCCGCTTTCCTCCCCCAATTAAAATAGTAATGATGAGTGATACACGCTCGCGCTGTGGCAAGGTGGCGTCAATTTATTATCTGGGGATGCGATTATGTTGAATTCCTGGCACCTTCCGGTGCCCCCTTTTATTCAGACACGTAAAGACAAGCTTTACATCACTTTATGGGTTTCTGGCGATGATTTACCGCATCGTGTGGTTCTGCGTTATGAAAAAGATAACGAGGAAACCTCGGTGCAGATGACTCGGCAGAAGGCAGCACCGAGTGATGGCATCGTCGCATGGCGCGGGGTGATTGATTTATCTGAAGGGCAGCCGCGTCGCCGCTATAGTTTTAAATTGCTATGGCTGGATAAACAGCGCTGGTTAACGCCGCAAGGATTGAGATCGATCCCTCCCGCACGCCTTGAGCAGTTTGCGGTCGACCTGCCTGATGACGGCCCGCAATGGGTGCAGGATCAGATCTTCTATCAGATTTTCCCCGATCGTTTTGCTCGCAGCGAACAACGCACACCAGAACAGGATCAGATCTATTATCACCACGCTGCAAAACGCGACATCATACTGCGTGACTGGAATGAGCCTCTCATCGCAGATGCAGGGGGATCAACCTTCTATGGCGGCGATCTTGACGGTATCAGCGAAAATCTCCCGTATCTGAAGATGTTGGGCGTGACCGCGCTGTACCTCAATCCTATTTTTACCGCTCCGAGTGTTCATAAATACGATACCCAGGATTATCGCCGCGTAGACGTGCAGTTTGGTGGCGATCACGCCTTTTTGCGTTTGCGCAAAAATACCCAGCGGCTGGGCATGCGCCTGGTGCTCGATGGCGTGTTTAACCACAGCGGTGATACTCACCAATGGTTTGACCGTCAACAAACTCACGGCAGCGGTGCAAGCCACAATCCGCAATCCCCGTGGCGCGATTTTTACAGCTATAACCAGGACGGGCAAGCCCTCGACTGGCTGGGTTATTCAAGCCTACCGAAACTGGATTACCACTCTTCCGCGTTGGTTGACGAGATTTACCAGGGCGAAGAAAGTGTGGTGCGCTACTGGTTACGTGAACCCTGGGGGATAGACGGCTGGCGGCTGGATGTTGTGCATATGCTGGGTGAAGCGGGCGGGGCAAAAAACAATCTACGGCATGTCTCCGGCATCACCAGGGCGGCGAAAGAAACCAAGCCTGATGCGTATATATTGGGGGAACATTTTGGCGATGCCCGGCAATGGTTGCAGACGGATGCAGAAGATGCGGCGATGAACTATCGGGGGTTCACCTTCCCGCTGTGGGGATTCCTTGCCAACACGGATATTTCCTACGATCCACAGCATATAGATGCACAAACCTGTATGGCGTGGATGGATGAATATCGTGCGGGGCTTTCTCATCAGCAACAACTGCGCATGTTTAACCAGCTCGACAGCCATGACACCGCGCGGTTCAAGTCAATCCTTGGTAAAGATGTGGACCGCTTACCTTTGGCTGTCGTGTGGCTGTATTGCTGGCCTGGTGTGCCGTGCGTTTACTATGGTGATGAAGTGGGACTGGATGGCAACAACGATCCATTCTGCCGCAAACCTTTTCCATGGGACCCGGATCAACAAGATCTACAATTGTTGGCGCTTTATCAACGTCTTGGCAAGTTACGCCACAAAAGCCGGGCCTTGCGCCACGGTGGTTTTCAGGTGATTTACGCCAATGGAGATGTGGTGGTATTTGCTCGCGTTTATCAAAATGAACGAGTGCTGGTGGCGATTAACCGTGCTGAGCAATGCGATGTGACACTGCCGTGGAATCCGTTGTTAAGCGGCATAAGCTGGACACGACTCGAAGGTGAAGCCCATCTGGATAATCACCAGTTGTCACTACCCGGTGTTTCGGTTTCCCTCTGGCATAACCTCTGACTCTGTAACCGGTTTCCCTTTTCGCCAGGCGAGGGGGGAAACTGGTGCTATTCTTATCTCTCCCCCCATTCACAAATACCTTTCAGGCTAGATATTTCCAGCGCTCATGCCCTTCGGGCCAACTGAATCTGAGGAAACACTATGTCTATACGTGAACTGATCGACCCGACTAATTCCACGCTGATTTTCATCGACCATCAACCGCAGATGTCTTTTGGCGTCGCTAATATTGACCGGCAAACGTTGAAAAACAACACGGTTGCGTTAGCTAAAGCGGGCAAAATTTTTAACGTCCCCACCATTTTTACCTCGGTAGAAACGAAAAGCTTCAGTGGTTATATCTGGCCTGAATTGCTGGCGGTTCATCCTGAAATTACCCCCATCGAGCGCACTTCAATGAACTCCTGGGAAGATGCGGCATTTGTCGCAGCGGTGAAAGCCACCGGGCGCAAGAAACTGGTTATTTCAGCATTGTGGACCGAAGTATGCCTGACATTTCCTGCGCTAATGGCGCTGGAGGAAGGGTTCGAAGTTTACGTGGTGACGGATACCTCGGGCGGAACCTCTGTTGATGCGCATGAACGCTCGATTGACCGCATGGTGCAGGCGGGGGCGGTTCCCGTGACCTGGCAGCAAGTGCTGCTTGAATACCAACGCGATTGGGCGCGTAAAGATACCTACGACGCAGTGATGGATCTGGTACGAGAGCATAGCGGCGCGTATGGCATGGGCGTGGATTACGCGTACACCATGGTTCATGGTGCCCCAGAACGCAAAGCCTGATGAATTGCCGCGGGATCTTTCCTACCTTCTATTTTCTTTCAATCAGGACTCGCTCATGGCTGACAACAACACTGTCACGCTGGTGATTACCCACGCTCTTAAATCAGGCCAGGCTGCGCGTTATGAGCAATGGTTGGCGAAAATTATGCCTGCTGCGGCGCGTTATCCGGGACATCTTGGGGTACATGTCATTCGCCCAACCGCCGGGAGCGATGTGTACAACATCGTTATTCGTTTCAATACGCTGGAAAATCTTACGGCTTGGACGAAATCGGCTGAGCGAGAGGCGCTGGTTGATGAGATAAAACCCGCCCTTCGCCTTGATGATCATCTGGAAGTTCGTACTGAAAACGCTTTTTGGTTCACCCCTGAAACCCCAACGCTTAAACGGCCTGCACAATGGAAGCAATTCCTGATAACGCTAGCGGTGATTTTCCCGAGTACCAACGTCATTCCACGTATCACCGGCCTGCTTTTTCCTTCGCTGCACGGCTCGCTTTTATTACATCTCATCAATGATGCGCTGGTCGTAGCACTCGTGGTCTGGCTATGGATGCCAATAATGACGCGCATCTTTGCAGGCTGGCTGAAAAAGTAACGTTTCACTGAGGAGAATGGGTTATGTCGCAATCTGCTTCATTAATTCTCACCAACGGTCAGTTTCATACACTCGACCGCGAAATACCGCTCGCTGAGGCGGTGGCTATCAAAGACGGCAAGATTATTGCCGTGGGCCAGGAACCGTGGGTGATGACCTTTGCGAGCGATGAAACGCAACGGATCGATCTCAAGGGCCATACGGTGATCCCGGGCCTTAACGACTCGCATTTGCACCTGATTCGCGGCGGGTTGAATTACAACCTGGAATTGCGTTGGGAAGGCGTGCCATCGCTTGCTGACGCACTACGTATGCTAAAAGAGCAGGCAATACGCACGCCGTCACCGCAATGGGTACGCGTTGTGGGAGGCTGGACAGAGTTCCAGTTTGCCGAACGGCGCATGCCAACGCTTGAAGAACTCAATGAAGCTGCACCGGAAACCCCCGTTTTTGTGCTGCATCTTTATGATCGAGCGTTGTTAAACCAGGCCGCACTCAAAGCGGTGGGCTACACCAAAGAGACACCCAATCCACCGGGTGGCGAAATAGTTCGTGACCGGAACGGTAATCCAACCGGCATGCTTATCGCGAAGCCGAATGCGATGATTCTGTATTCGACACTGGCGAAAGGGCCGAAACTACCGCTGGAAATGCAGGTCAACTCGACACGCCAGTTTATGCGCGAGCTTAATCGTTTGGGTATCACCAGCGCCATTGATGCTGGTGGTGGATTCCAGAATTACCCGGAGGATTATCAGATAATCGACCAGCTACATACCCAGAAACAGATGACGGTACGTATCGCCTATAACTTATTTACCCAACGCCCACAGCATGAGTTGGAAGACTTTGAAAAGTGGACCGATATGCTGAAACCGGGGCAAGGGACGGATTTCTACCGAGCGAATGGCGCGGGTGAAATGCTGGTGTTCTCAGCCGCAGATTTTGAAGATTTTTTGCAACCACGACCGGATTTGCCGGACGGCATGGAGCAAGAACTGGAGCGCGTAGTGCACCATTTGGTGGAGCATCGCTGGCCGTTTCGTCTGCATGCCACTTATAACGAATCCATCAGCCGGATGTTGGATGTATTCGAAAAAGTGGATCGTGAAATTCCGTTTAATGGTTTGCACTGGTTTTTTGACCATGCAGAAACTATCAGTGAAAAAAACATTGAGCGTGTTAAAGCGTTGGGGGGCGGGATTGCGGTGCAGCATCGCATGGCTTTCCAGGGGGAATATTACGCGGCTCGTTATGGAACTGAAGCCGTTAAACAGACACCACCAATTGCGAAAATGCTCGCTGCAGAATTACCTGTTGGTTTGGGGACGGATGCGACGCGTGTCGCAAGCTACAATCCGTGGACGGCGCTTTACTGGCTGGTGTCCGGGCGTACCGTAGGCGGTATGCAAATGTATGACGACAATAATCGACTTTCGCGTGATGTTGCGCTGGAGCTGTGGACTGCGGGTAGCGCGTGGTTTTCCAGTGAACGGGGTAAAAAGGGACGCATTAAAAACGGGCAACTGGCTGATTTGGTCGTGCTTTCAAAAGACTTCTTCAACGTGGTGGAAGAGGAAATAAAAGGGATTGAGTCGGTGTTGACGATGGTTGATGGCAAAGTGGTTTACGCAGCTGGCACGTTTACGCCACTGGCTCCACCACCGATTCCTGTACTTCCTGAATGGTCACCTGTTGTTAATGTACCTGGACATTATCGAGCCGACCCACCAGTCGCCGCAAAAGTGGGCATGCTTGCACAGGTTCATCAGTGTTGCGGGAGTTGTCGCGTGCATGGACATCAGCATGACGTGGCGCGTACTTCGGCCATTCCAGTTTCTGATGAAGGGGCATTTTGGGGTGTGATGGGGTGTTCTTGCTTTGCGTTTTAGCCTGATGACAAAAACAGAAAAGGCCGCTTGCGCGGCCTTTTTTCAAAAACGTTTAGCAATTACAGGCTAGAAACGTTTTCGCTCAGGTACTTAGCAACGCCGTCTGGAGACGCGTTCATGCCTTCTTTCCCTTTTTCCCACTGAGCTGGGCACACTTCGCCGTGCTCTTCGTGGAATTGCAGCGCATCAACCATACGCAGCATTTCATCAACGTTACGGCCCAGCGGCAGGTCGTTAACAACCTGGTGACGCACGATACCGGCTTTGTCGATCAGGAAAGAACCGCGCAGAGCAACGCCTGCGTCTGGATGTTCGATGCCATAAGCTTTCTGAATTTCACGCTTAATGTCAGCAACCATCGCGTATTTCACTTCACCGATGCCGCCTTTATCTACAGGGGTTTTACGCCATGCGTTGTGAACGAACTCGGAGTCAAAAGATACACCAACGACTTCTACGCCACGTTTCTGGAATTCTTCGTAACGCTTGTCGAACGCAATCAGTTCAGACGGGCAGACGAAAGTGAAGTCCATTGGCCAGAAGAACACAACGGTGGTTTTACCATTGGTGTGTGCTTTGAAGTTGAAGTTTTCAACGATTTCGCCACTGCCGAGTACGGCTGCAGCAGTAAAGTCAGGGGCTGGACGAGTAACCAGGACCATATGTACTCCTGTTAATTTTGTTAAAGTGAGTGTTAACGCAACGGGGGGGAGTATAGGGGCTGCAATCCCACTAACTCAAGCATACTGTGCCGATTAATCAGATAGGAATCACCTATCAAAAAATCGATATTTGTACAGCGGAGATCCAAAATAGCCCTTTTTTACAAAAGGGCAAGAAGTTAATAACCAGTGTGGGATCGGTTACAAACTTTTTTGTTCTGCCAACACCATCATGCGTGGGTAGAACTGCCAGAACAACTCTTCAAGCGCGTCGTAATGGGTATCAAGATCTTGCCAGGAAGCTCGCAAAGCATCGAGTTTTGGTCTACGGCTCGCCATACCATTGAGAACATTAGCAATAAACGCCATGTCGCTATAACGTTCAAGCCAGCGCTCATTCCACAGGTATTGATTAAGATTGATGAAGCGTTCTGGCGTATCAATTAAGAAGGGTTCGATATTGGCTCGTGCGTGCGCAACAAACTCAGGCAGTGGCATGTTTGGGCTGAGTGTGTGCCAGTGACGTGAGACAAAATGGTCCCACATGACATCCAGCGTTATAGGGGCGACACGGCGTGTTTCCGGGCGAAACCATTGCCGTGCTATCGCAACTTCCGGCAAACCATCGGTCAGCACATCCACGCGACGGTGCATATGGATACCCGCCACGACGTCGCCTGGATAACTTTCATTCGGGTTGCCACGGACAAAATCGGCGAGCAAATTTCCCAGAAGTGAGCTATCAGCAAGGCTTGCAAGATGTAAATGGGCGAGAAAATTCATAGTAACCTTATTCGTAAATGGCGTATGGGGAGGCTTATTCCTTGCAGGGAGTGTCCCCCGGCACTAGACTGTAGCGCCACTTTTTAAGTCTTGAGTTCTTTACCATGCGTGTTGCTGATTTTTCCTTTGAATTACCTGAATCCTTGATCGCCCACTATCCACAAGCACAGCGCAGTGGGTGCCGTTTGCTGTCACTGGAAGGGCCGACGGGTAATTTAACGCATGGCACTTTCACCGATCTGCTCGATAAGCTCAACCCTGGAGATTTGCTGGTCTTTAACAATACCCGCGTCATTCCAGCGCGCCTGTTTGGCCGTAAAGCCAGCGGCGGTAAGATTGAAGTCCTGGTTGAGCGTATGCTCGATGACAAACGCATTCTCGCGCATATTCGCGCCTCTAAAGCACCGAAACCAGGTGCAGAATTGCTATTGGGCGATGATGAAAGCGTACATGCCACAATGGTTGCGCGCCACGATGCGTTGTTTGAAGTGCAGTTTGAAGACGAGCGCAGCGTACTCGATATTCTCAACAGCATCGGCCATATGCCGCTGCCGCCGTACATCGACCGCCCTGACGAAGAGTCAGACCGCGAGCTGTATCAAACCGTTTATAGCCAGAAGCCCGGCGCTGTTGCGGCCCCAACTGCGGGTCTGCACTTTGATGAACCGTTGCTTGAAGCGCTGCGCAAGAAAGGGATTGAACAGGCGTTTGTCACGTTGCACGTGGGGGCGGGGACATTCCAGCCAGTGCGCGTAGACAGCATTGAAGACCACATCATGCACTCCGAGTATGCGGAAGTTCCGCAGGACGTGGTTGACGCGGTGCTGGCCTGCAAAGCGCGTGGAAATCGCGTTATCGCTGTAGGTACCACATCCGTTCGTTCGCTGGAAAGTGCGGCTCAGGCTGCACAAAATGACCTGATTGAACCGTTCTTTGGTGATACGCAAATCTTTATCTATCCAGGTTATCAATACAAAGTGATTGATGCGCTGGTGACCAACTTCCACCTGCCGGAATCGACTCTGATCATGCTGGTTTCTGCGTTCGCTGGTTATAAAAACACCATGAATGCTTATAAAGAAGCTGTTAACTCCGAATATCGATTTTTTAGTTACGGGGATGCCATGTACATCACGTACAATCCGCAGGCGATAAATGAGCGCCCAGGCGCCTAAATACTCAATTCGACGTCGCTGGTCTTTCCGACGACGTTTTGTCTTAACCATCAGACTGTTTCTCTGATGCTGGAGGAAATGTGAAATTTGAATTAGATACGACTGACGGACGCGCTCGCCGTGGCCGCCTGGTGTTTGACCGTGGCGTAGTAGAAACGCCTGCTTTCATGCCTGTTGGCACTTACGGCACCGTAAAAGGGATGACGCCGGAAGAAGTTGAAGCCACTGGCGCGCAGATTATTCTGGGCAACACTTTCCACTTGTGGCTGCGTCCTGGCCAGGAAATCATGAAGTTGCACGGCGACTTACATGATTTCATGCAGTGGAAAGGTCCCATCCTGACTGACTCCGGCGGATTCCAGGTATTCAGCTTGGGCGACATTCGTAAAATCACCGAAGCGGGCGTGCATTTCCGTAACCCAATTAACGGCGACGCGATTTTCCTCGATCCAGAAAAATCCATGGAAATTCAATACGATCTCGGTTCTGACATCGTGATGATTTTCGATGAATGTACGCCATATCCTGCTGACTGGGATTACGCTAAGCGTTCTATGGAAATGTCTCTGCGTTGGGCACAACGTAGCCGCGATCGCTTTGATTCCCTTGAGAATAAAAATGCGCTGTTCGGTATTATTCAGGGAAGTGTTTACGAAGATTTACGAGATATCTCGGTAAAAGGTCTGGTAGAGATAGGTTTTGATGGCTACGCTGTCGGCGGCCTGGCTGTAGGCGAGCCGAAGGAAGACATGCACCGTATTCTGGAGCATGTGTGCCCGCAAATCCCTGCAGATAAGCCTCGTTACCTGATGGGCGTGGGGAAACCGGAAGACCTGGTTGAAGGTGTTCGTCGTGGTATAGATATGTTCGACTGCGTGATGCCTACCCGTAATGCACGTAATGGTCACCTCTTTGTCACCGATGGTGTGGTGAAAATCCGTAATGCGAAGCATAAAGATGACACTTCGCCGCTGGATTCTGAGTGTGATTGCTATACGTGTCGCAATTATTCACGTGCCTACTTGCATCATCTTGATCGTTGCAACGAAATACTCGGCGCACGACTCAACACTATTCATAACCTACGCTATTACCAGCGTTTAATGGCTGGTTTACGTAAGGCCATTGAAGAGGGTAAATTAGAGCACTTCGTGAGTGATTTTTACGAGCGAACCGGCAAACCAGTTCCACCTTTGAATGTTGATTAATTTAATAATGAGGGATTTTTAATGAGCTTTATCATTTCTGATGCGGTAGCTGCAACAGGTGCTCCGGCGCAAGGTAGCCCGTACTCTTTGATTCTTATGCTGGTGGTATTTGGTCTGATCTTCTATTTCATGATCCTGCGCCCACAGCAAAAACGCACCAAAGAGCATAAAAAGCTGATGGACTCCATCTCTAAAGGGGATGAAGTGCTGACGACGGGTGGTCTGGTTGGCCGCGTAGTGAAAGTAGCTGAAACTGGCTATATCTCAATCGCGTTAAACGATACCACTGAAGTGGTTATCAAGCGTGATTTCGTAGCTGCCGTTCTGCCGAAAGGCACTATGAAGGCGCTGTAATATTCGTTTTTCCCTAAGGGAACTACCGTGCTAAACCGCTATCCTTTGTGGAAGTACATCATGCTGATCGTCGTGTTTATCGTCGGTCTGCTATACGCACTTCCCAACCTATATGGTGAGGATCCGGCAGTTCAGATCACTGGCGCGCGCGGCGTCGCCGCCAGTGAGCAAACGCTGATCCAGGTCCAGAACACCTTAAACGCAGAAAAAATCACCGCAAAATCTGTGGCCCTGGAAGAGGGTGCAATTCTTGCACGCTTTGACACCACTGATACGCAGCTGCGCGCTCGTGAAGTCCTGATGAGCGTATTAGGCGACAAGTACGTCGTTGCACTTAACCTTGCTCCGGCCACTCCTCGCTGGTTATCCGCTATCTCCGCAGAACCGATGAAACTCGGTCTTGATCTGCGTGGTGGCGTGCACTTCCTGATGGAAGTTGACATGGATACCGCTCTGAGCAAGTTGCAGGAACAAACCATAGATAACCTGCGCACTGACTTGCGTGAAAAGAGCATCGTTTACACCAACGTGCGTAAAGCCGATAACTATGGTGCTGACGTTATCTTCCGTGATAGTAAAACGCGTGATGACGCTCTATCTTATTTATCTCCACGCCATCGTGATCTGGTGATTTCCGCTCAGGGCAGCAACGCATTGCGTGCTGTAATGACGGACGCTCGTCTGAGCGAAGCGCGTGAATATGCTGTTCAGCAGAACATTAATATCCTGCGTAACCGTGTAAACCAACTGGGTGTAGCTGAACCTCTGGTACAACGTCAGGGCGCTGACCGTATCGTGGTTGAATTGCCTGGTATTCAGGATACTGCGCGTGCGAAAGAGATTCTCGGCGCGACAGCAACACTTGAGTTCCGTCTGGTTAACACTAACGTTGATCAGTCTGCGGCAACGTCTGGCCGTGTGCCAGGTGACTCCGAAGTGAAACAGACCCGTGAAGGTCAACCGGTTGTCCTGTACAAACGTGTGATTCTGACCGGTGACCATATCACTGACTCCACTTCCAGTACCGATGAATACAACCAGGCTCAGGTGAATATTTCACTGGATAATGCCGGTGGTAACATCATGTCTAACTTCACCAAGGATAACATCGGTAAACCGATGGCAACCCTGTTTGTGGAGTACAAAGACAGCGGTAAGAAAGATGCTACGGGCCGTGCAGTACTGATGAAACAAGAAGAAGTTATCAACGTGGCGAATATTCAGTCGCGCTTGGGTAACAGCTTCCGTATCACAGGAATTAGCAACCCGACTGAAGCACGTCAGCTTTCTCTGCTGCTTCGTGCAGGCGCATTGATCGCACCAATCCAGATTGTTGAAGAACGTACCATCGGTCCAACCCTGGGTATGGAAAACATCAAGCAAGGTCTGGAAGCATGTCTGGCAGGTCTGGCGGTTTCAATCATCTTTATGCTGTTCTTCTATAAGAAGTTTGGCCTGATTGCGACAACTGCATTGTTGGTAAACCTTGTCATGATCGTGGGGATTATGTCTCTGCTGCCAGGGGCAACGTTGACCATGCCGGGGATTGCGGGGATCGTGTTAACCCTTGCCGTAGCCGTCGATGCTAACGTACTGATAAACGAACGTATTAAGGAAGAACTTAGTAACGGACGTTCGGTACAGCAGGCTATCCACGAAGGCTATCAGGGCGCGTTCAGCTCTATTTTCGATGCTAACATCACGACGCTTATCAAGGTCATCATCCTGTATGCCGTAGGCACCGGGGCAATCAAAGGCTTTGCGATCACGACCGGTATTGGTGTGGCGACGTCCATGTTTACCGCAATCGTCGGTACCCGTGCCATCGTAAACCTGTTGTACGGCGGCAAACGCATCAACAAGCTGTCTATCTGAGGAGTGCGTTGTGGCACAGGAATATACTGTTGAACAATTAAACTACGGCCGTAAAGTCCATGACTTTATGCGCTGGGATTTCTGGGCTTTCGGCATCTCCGGATTCCTGCTAATTCTTTCTATCGTCATTATCGGTGTGAAAGGTTTTAACTGGGGTCTGGATTTCACCGGCGGTACGGTCATCGAAATCTCGCTGGAAAAACCAGCCGATTTGGACATGCTGCGTGGCGCGCTGGAGAAAGCGGGATTCCAGGATCCGTTGGTTCAGAACTTTGGTAGTAGTCGCGACATCATGGTGCGCATGCCACCTGCTCACGGGGAAACCGGTGGTCAGGTGCTGGGCAGCAAAGTGGTGAACGTGATTAACGAAGCGACCAGCCAGAATGCCGGTGTAAAACGTATTGAGTTCGTTGGTCCAAGCGTTGGTGCGGACCTGGCTCAAAATGGTGCTTTAGCGCTGTTAGCTGCACTGATTTCCATTCTGGTATACGTTGGTTTCCGCTTTGAATGGCGTCTGGCTGCTGGTGTGGTTATTGCGTTGATGCACGACGTGGTCATTACCCTCGGCGTGTTGTCGTTATTCCACATTGAGATTGACCTAACCATCGTCGCGTCGTTGATGTCGGTTATCGGTTACTCACTGAACGACAGTATCGTGGTTTCAGACCGTATTCGTGAGAACTTCCGTAAGATTCGTCGCGGTACACCTTATGAGATCTTCAACGTTTCTTTGACGCAGACTTTGCATCGTACGTTGATCACCTCTGGTACCACATTGGTTGTAATTCTGATGCTGTATCTCTTCGGTGGGGCAATGCTGAAAGGCTTCTCACTGACGATGCTTATCGGTGTTTCAATCGGTACTGTTTCTTCCATTTACGTCGCGTCCGCGCTGGCGTTGAAACTGGGCATGAAGCGCGAGCACATGCTGCAGCAGAAAGTGGAAAAAGAAGGTGCGGATCAGCCGTCGATTCTGCCTTAATCATCAGGTTGTTCACTGATAATAAAAACCGCAGCCATGGTGCTGCGGTTTTTTTTCGTCTGAGCAAAAGTCTACTGACAGTATGCTGTCAGTAGGGGTTAGTTAGACTCAATGTTGAACATCACCATTGAGGAGTTAAACATGAGCACTATCATCAATTGGTTTGAAATCCCGGTCGCGGATCTGGAACGTGCAACGGCATTTTATGAAGCTGTATTTGCTGCTGAATTTAAACGTGAGTCGATGTCTGGAATGGAAATGGCGGTCTTCCCGTATGAGGACCCGCATCCAGGCGGCGCACTACTGAAAGCCGATGCGTTTAAGCCTTCAGCGCAGGGAACCGTGGTTTATCTCCATGCCCCTGACTTAACGGCGATGCTTACACGAGTTTCTAAAGCTGGCGGGGAATGCGTCTTTGGTCCGCAGGTTTTGCCAGATAATATTGGCACGATTGCTCTTATTGTCGACACTGAAGGGAATCGAGTCGGGTTACATCAACCGGCCTGAGTACGGATATACTGAACAACAAACGCCTGCCGGTTATGCTGGCAGGCATGACATCTTCACAGATGAAGCCTATGAGCCGAAGAGCGGATCGTCTTTTTCAAATAGTACAAATTCTGCGTGGGCGTCGGCTGTCGACGGCGGCGCTGCTTGCCTCTCGCCTCGAAGTCTCTGAGCGTACGATCTACCGTGATATTCGTGATTTATCCCTTTCTGGCGTTCCCATTGAGGGGGAAACGGGATGCGGTTATCGCCTGCTTGCGGGCTATGATTTACCCCCTTTGATGTTTACCCCCACAGAAGTGGAAGCGCTGGTTGCGGCGATACGTTTAGTGCAAACGTGGAGTGGCGAAACACTTGCACAGGCGGCGGGCACAGCCGAGGAAAAACTGCTTGGCGTACTGACACCACAGCGACGAGTTGTGGCAGAGCGCTGCCGTATTATCTCTCCCGATTTTAATAAATACCCGCAGGTTAAAACCTGGTTTGACGTTTTTCATCGTGCAATCGGGGAGCTGCAAGTGCTTCATATCCGCTATGCAGATGAGAAGGGGAACGCATCGAGCAGGAATGTTCATCCGCTTGGGCTGACATTTTGGGGGGAAGTATGGTTGTTGGTAGCCTGGTGTGAAATGCGTGAGGATTACCGCAGTTTTCGGCTGGATCGCTGTTTGTCAGTCGATCCTACAGGGCAATATTTTTCTGAACGGCCAGATCGTTCTTTGGCTCATTTTATCCAGTTGCAGCAAAGCGAAGGGTGTTTGCCAGAGACAAAAAAACCGATCGGCTAAGTGCGGATCGGTTTTTTTAAATCTTCAGACGGTTATCAGAAGTTGTAGCCAACGACTAAGTAACCACCCCAACCGGTAGAACGTACGTTGAAATCACCCTCACCGAAGTTCAGGCTGGCATTATCCGCCCATTGCCCACCGTTGTGCCAGTAACGCGCGACAACTGAGTAGTGCCAGTGATCGTAATTCAGAGCAAGGATATGGCTGGAAGCGATAGAGTTGCTGGTACGAGCATGCTTGCCGTTATTGTCGATGAAATTGTCATCGCCCAGATCTGAACCCCAGTCGAAGTTGGTGAAACCGATGTAGCTCAGGTTACCGCCCCACAGGCTGGTAATTGGCACAAAGTATTTAACTTTGAAACGGTAGCCATCCCATTCGTTTTCGTTGGATGCGCCATAGTTCTGCCACTGGTATTTTGCATACACGTTCAGGGATAAGCTCATCGGCAGACCGGTTTCGATGTCGGTTCCCAGACCCATGTACCAGGTGCTTTGTTTGCTGGCTTCGTTGCCGTGCGCACCCATATCATAAATATAGTTGTTGGCAACGTACCACTCTTTGAATGGGCCAAATGCCAGGCTGGTGCCGGTCAGCTTATCAATAGAGAAACGTGGTTCGATCTCCATGAACATACGTGAACCGTCGTCCCAGACACCCTTGTCATTGCCGTTACCCCAGCCGAAGGTTTTTGGGATATCGATATAGCCATAAAAGTCTAACCAATCTTTTTTGGCAAACGCTTCATATTCCATGTAAACGTCGTTAGTGATCTGTGGACCAAAGCGGGTGTGGTAACTCCCCACAACGTTGACGCTTTGATGCCACCAATCAGAGAGATATTCGTCGTTTTTTGTATCTTCGGCGTGAGCCGTGAAAGAGCTTGAAAGCGCCAGAGCGGTACTAGCCGCCAAAATAATTTTTTTCATAATATTTATGCCACTGTTTTTTATACATGATTCCCGTGAGGGCAGGAGGCGAGTGATCACCCTTGGTCATTAACCATTCAGCTGGTTTCTTATTGACGCGCCTATTATAGAAATCCCTGCTCACAAAAATATGTTTCATTTCACATTATCGCCACATGCGTAATCGATTGCGTTCACGTTTGCGCACATTCAAAACGGGCGAGATTTTACCTGGTTCGTGAATTTAAGCAAATGGATGACCTGAAGTTACAAATTTATGTGACTCAGTTCACTCACTTTTGTGATGTCTTAATGGGGGTTTATCGAATGTCACTCGGGGAGATGTAACATAAAAATGTAAATGTTACTGAGGGTTAACCCCCGCAGCGCAGGGGATTGCCTGTTATTGGGCGGGTAACGCCTGGGAAGAATCAATCGGCTGGATGTCGTGAATGCGCACAAAACCCAACTGTTCAGGTGAAAAACCAGAAAGCACTAAGGGAATGCTGACATCACTCGGTGCAAGAACACTCGCGGGTGCATTGAATTGCTGCGACTGAACATTCACTTCCTGATAGTTATCGGTGGTGCCCTGAATTTGCCCCCATTCCACTTTGCCCGTAAATGCGGGAAGCGGATCGTTAGATTCACCCTTAATAATCAGCATCGCCCGGCTGCCGTTGTCTTGCGCGGTAACGCCGCTCAGGGACATTTGCAAATTACCTAACTGGCTGTTCAGACGCGCCGGAGTTTTCGAGCCGGGTAACAAATACACACCGGTTGTTGATTTGGCATTCAGCGCATTTTGCTGAGTCAGCTTGACAGTTTGGTCAGTGAGTTGTGTCATTTCTTTATTTAAAGAACCCACTTCGTTCTTCATCTGGCGCACTTCAGTTTGTTGGGCACACGCGCTAAGACTGACCAGACTGGTAACCAGGATAATTCTTAGGTAACTCTTTGTCATCACTAATTTTTCCTTAAAGTTTCTTCCTGATTTAAGCGTAGCTGGTCAGCAACAAAAAGTCATATTTCCAGGGATGACGTTGCATGCCTTTGTACTCCAGCCACTTCGCGGTAAACTATTGTTCATTTGACTAATCCTTCAGGACGCGCCATGCATTGCCCATTCTGTTTCGCAGTAGACACCAAAGTGATTGATTCCCGGCTTGTCGGCGAAGGGTCTTCCGTGCGCCGTCGCCGTCAGTGCCTGGTTTGCAATGAACGCTTCACGACATTTGAAGTGGCAGAGTTGGTGATGCCGCGTGTTGTAAAAAGCAATGATGTTCGCGAGCCGTTTAACGAAGACAAGCTGCGTAGCGGTATTCTAAAAGCGCTGGAGAAACGCCCGGTGAGTTCGGACGACGTGGAAATGGCAGTAAACCACATTAAATCCCAGTTGCGTGGAACCGGCGAACGCGAAGTGCCAAGCAAAATGATTGGTAATCTGGTGATGGAGCAGCTTAAGAAACTGGATAAAGTGGCGTACATCCGCTTTGCATCGGTTTATCGCAGCTTTGAAGATATCCGCGAATTTGGCGAAGAAATTGCCCGCTTACAGGATTAATGCTGATGTCGCTTGATGAAAAATTTATGGCTCGCGCGATGCAATTGGCGCGTCGTGGCCGTTTTACCACGACGCCTAACCCGAATGTGGGCTGTGTCATCGTCAAAGACGGTGAAATTGTTGGTGAGGGTTTTCATTTTCGCGCGGGTGAACCTCATGCAGAAGTACATGCTTTACGCATGGCGGGCGAAAAAGCACGCGGTGCCACGGCGTATGTCACGTTAGAACCCTGTAGCCACCACGGGCGCACGCCGCCATGCTGTGAAGCGTTAATTGCCGCTGGCGTTTCGCGTGTTGTTACCGCGATGCAGGATCCGAATCCGCAAGTTGCTGGCCGAGGATTATATGCGCTGCAACAGGCAGGTATCGAAGTCAGCCACGGTTTGATGATGAACGATGCTGAGGCGATAAACCGCGGTTTTCTGAAACGTATGCGTACCGGCTTCCCGTTTATCCAACTTAAACTGGGGGCTTCGCTTGACGGGCGTACCGCCATGGCGAGCGGCGAAAGCCAGTGGATTACTTCGCCTGAATCACGCCGTGATGTGCAGCGCCTGCGCGCGCAAAGTTCAGCAATATTAAGCAGCAGTGCCACGGTTCTGGCAGACAATCCTTCTTTAACCGTGCGTTGGAATGAATTAGATAGCGCGACTCAGTTAGCGTACGCCGAAGAAAATTTACGCCAACCCACGCGCATTATTCTCGACCGCGAAAATCGCGTCACGCCGCAGCACAAAATTATTGCTCAATCAGGGGAAACCTGGCTTGCACGGTGTAAAGCAGATGAGCAAAATTGGCCGGATGGCGTTGAGCAGTTTATCGTGCCAGAACATAACGGCCATCTTGATCTGGTGGTGATGATGATGTTGTTGGGCAAACGTCAGATAAACTCTATTTGGGTGGAAGCGGGCCCAACACTTGGCGGCGCGTTACTTCAGGCAGGCCTGGTTGATGAACTGATTGTCTACGTTGCGCCAAAATTACTGGGCAACGATGCGCGTGGCCTTTGTAACCTGCCAGGGCTTGAAAAATTAGCTGATGCGCCCGAGTTTAGTTTTAGCGAAGTCCGTCATGTTGGCCCGGATTTGTGCCTCCATTTGACGCCGCGATATTAGGGCCGTCAAAACGTAAGCAGACGCCAAAAGATTATGATAAAATCCGCCCCCCTGCGGGGCTAAACAGAACCCGTAAAGGAAGATTATGAACATTATTGAAGCAGCCGTTGCTACTCCAGACGCTCGCGTCGCCATCACCATCGCGCGTTTTAACAACTTCATCAATGACAGCCTGCTTGACGGTGCGATTGACGCCCTGAAACGTATCGGCCAGGTTAAAGATGAAAATATCACTGTGGTCTGGGTTCCGGGTGCTTATGAGCTGCCACTGGCGGCCGACGCTTTGGCGAAAACCAAACGTTACGACGCAGTGATTGCGCTGGGTACCGTTATTCGTGGCGGCACAGCTCACTTTGAATATGTTGCTGGCGGTGCCAGCAATGGCCTGGCACATGTTGCTCAGGAAAGTGGTATTCCAGTCGCCTTTGGCGTGCTGACCACTGAAAGTATTGAACAAGCCATCGAACGCGCTGGCACAAAAGCCGGTAACAAAGGTGCAGAAGCTGCACTGACCGCGCTTGAAATGATTAATGTATTGAAAGCCATCAAGGCCTGATTTTTTGTAAGGGGAAATCTGTGAAACCTGCTGCTCGTCGCCGTGCCCGTGAGTGTGCCGTTCAGGCGCTTTACTCCTGGCAGTTATCTCGAAATGACATCGCTGATGTCGAATACCAGTTCCTGGCGGAACAGGACGTCAAAGACGTTGACGTTAACTACTTCCGCGAACTGTTGGTCGGGGTGGCTACTAACAGCGCGTATCTGGATGGGCTGATGAAGCCTTATCTGTCTCGCCAACTCGAAGAGTTAGGTCAGGTAGAAAAAGCGGTTCTGCGTATCGCACTGTTTGAACTGTCCAAACGTGATGATGTGCCATACAAAGTGGCCATTAACGAAGCCATCGATCTTGCGAAAACCTTCGGTGCCGAAGACAGTCACAAGTTCGTGAATGGTGTACTTGATAAAGCTGCTCCGCAAATTCGTCCCCGCAAAAAGTAATCTCCAGGCCGGTTAATTCCGGCCTTTCTTTATCCTATATCCGTTTATATTCAGAGGCATAACGCATGGCATGCGGTGAGTTTTCCTTAATTGCCCGTTATTTTGATCGCGTAAGCAGTTCCCGTCGCGATGTGGAAACCGGAATTGGCGATGATTGTGCATTGCTGACGGTCGCCGAGAAGCAAACTCTTGCGATAAGTACCGATACACTGGTTTCGGGCATCCACTTCCTGCCGGATATTGATCCGCGCGATCTGGGTTTTAAAGCTTTGGCGGTGAATTTAAGCGATTTAGCTGCGATGGGCGCAGATCCGGCCTGGTTGACGCTGGCCATTACCCTTCCTGAAGTCGATGAAAGCTGGCTTGAAGCCTTCAGCGACAGCCTGTTTGAACAACTCGACTATTATGATATGCAGCTGATTGGCGGCGACACCACGCGTGGGCCACTTTCCATGACGCTTGGCATTCATGGCCTGGTGCCGGTTGGTCGCGCGCTTAAACGCAGCGGTGCACGTATTGGTGACTGGATTTACGTCACGGGGACGCCTGGCGATAGCGCCGCGGGTTTGGCACTCTTACAAGACCGTTTAACCGTCAAAGATCCCGTGCAAGCGGACTATCTTAAGCAACGCCATTTGCGCCCAACCGCTCGGATTTTGCATGGCCAGGCGCTGCGCGATCTGGCGAGCAGCGCAATCGATCTTTCTGACGGGCTAATTTCGGATTTGGGTCATATCCTTAAAGCGAGTGAATGTGGCGCGCGCGTGGATCTTGACGCACTGCCATATTCTGACGCCGTGAAAGCGAATGTCAGTGCTGAGCTTGCTCTGCAATGGGCGCTTTCTGGTGGCGAAGATTACGAATTGTGCTTTACCGTGCCAGAAATTAACCGTGGTGCGCTGGACGTGGCAATCGGCAATCTTGGCATTCCGTTTACCTGCATTGGTCAGGTAGGCCCTGCGTCTGAAGGGCTACAGTTCTTGCAAGATGGCAAACCGGTAACACTGGATTTAAAAGGATACGACCACTTTGCCTCGCACTAAAGATGTGGCTAAAAGCCGTCTAAAGCTCAGCAATCCCTGGCATTTGCTCGCAACCGGTTTTGGTAGCGGGTTAAGCCCGATTATGCCGGGCACTGCCGGGTCGCTCGCAGCGATCCCATTCTGGTATTTGATGACCCTGCTGCCGTGGCAACTCTACTCCATGGTTATTATGCTTGGCATTTGTATCGGGGTTTACCTCTGCCACCAGACCGCGCGCGATATGGGCGTTCATGACCATGGCAGTATTGTGTGGGATGAGTTTATCGGCATGTGGATAACCCTGATGGCGCTGCCAATCAATGACTGGCGCTGGGTTGCTGCGGGCTTTGTGATTTTCCGTATCTTCGATATATGGAAGCCGTGGCCAATCCGCTGGTTTGACCGCAACATTCACGGCGGTATGGGGATCATGGTGGATGATATCGTCGCAGGTGTTATATCTGCGGGTGTTATTTATCTGATAGGCCATCACTGGCCGATTGGATTGTTCTAAGTAATACCATCCTCACCCCAGCCCTCTTCTTGAGGGTAGGGTGAGGACATTGAATTGTTACTTAAAACCGACCTTTTCATGTGGGCGGTAAACAGCTTCCAGCTCGACAATCTCTTCAGGTTTCAGCGTTAAATCCACGGCTGCCAATAAATCATCCAGTTGATGTTCGCGAGAAACGCCAATAATTGGCGCAGCAATCCCCGGCTTGCTGAGTAACCATGCCAGCGCCACTTGCGCACGCGTAACGCCTTTATCTGCCGCAACATTCGCCAGTCGTTCTGCAATCAACGCGTCGTTATCCTGGCTTCCATCGTACAGATTTTTACCGACTTCATCCGAGACTGAGCGTGCGGTGGTGTCTCCCCACGGGCGAGTCAGTTTGCCTCGGGCCAATGGGCTCCACGGGATCACCGCAATCCCTTGTTCGTAGCACAGCGGCAGCATATCGAGTTCTTCTTCACGATAGATCAGATTGTAGTGATCCTGCATGGTGACAAAACGCGCCCAGCCATGTTGATCCTGCAAAGCCAGCGCCTGAGCCAGCTGTGAACTGTGCATCGATGAAGCACCGATATACCGTGCTTTACCCGCTTTCACCACATCATTAAGCGCCTCGAGAGTCTCTTCAATTGGCGTGTTGTAATCCCAGCGGTGAATTTGCAACAGATCGACGTAATCAGTTCCCAGACGTCGCAGGCTGTCATCTATCGAACGTAAAATCTGCGCACGTGTTAGGCCTTCGGGCAAATCGCCGACCTGAAAGTAGACTTTGGTGGCAAGGACCGCATCTTCACGACGCATGAAATCTTTCAGGGCACGCCCGACAATCTCTTCGCTGCTACCGTCGGAATAGCTATTGGCGGTATCAAAGAAATTAATGCCGTTATCGATGGCGTGTTTGATGATGAGGCGGCTGCTCTCTTCGGGAAGCGTCCAGGCGTGATTGCCACGGTCTGGCTCACCATAGGTCATACAACCCAGGCAAAGACGGGAAACCTTGAGGTCAGTTTTTCCTAACGTGTTGTATTGCATGGTTCCACTCCAGTTATGCAGGATACTTTAAGCATAGCAGGAGTGGAGGAGGGGATTATTTAAGCCAGGCGCGGATCCTTGATTCCATACCTTCAGCATTAAGGCCGATAGCCGCGCGGGCCTCATCCTGTGTGCCTTGCGGGATAAAGAAATCAGGTAAACCGATATTCAGCACGGGAACCATTTTACGGTTCGCCATCAGAACTTCATTGACACCGCTACCCGCGCCACCGATGACGGCATTTTCTTCGATGGTGACCAGTGATTCGTGGCTGGCTGCCAGCTCAAGAATCAGCGCTTCATCAAGCGGCTTCACAAAACGCATATCGACCAGCGTCGCATTGAGCGATTGTGCAACGGCTTCGGCTTCGGGCAGTAAGGTGCCGAAGTTCAGCAGGGCGATTTTTTCACCTTCGCGTTTCTTCAACCCTTTGCCGATCGGCAGCGATTCCAGCGGCTGCAACTCTGCGCCGGTGCCATTACCGCGCGGGTAACGCACGGCTGATGGGCCGTCATTGTAGTGATAACCGGTGTGCAGCATCTGGCGGCATTCGTTTTCATCGCTTGGCGTCATGATGACCATTTCTGGAATGCAGCGCAGGAAGGAGATGTCGAACGCGCCCTGGTGGGTTTGCCCGTCAGCACCGACTATTCCCGCGCGGTCAATGGCGAATAACACCGGCAGCTTCTGGATGGCGACGTCGTGAATCACCTGATCGTAAGCGCGTTGCAGGAAGGTTGAGTAGATCGCGACTACCGGTTTGTAACCGCCAATCGCAAGACCTGCCGCAAAAGTCACGGCGTGCTGCTCTGCAATCGCGACATCAAAATATTGCGATGGATACTGGCGTGAAAACTCCACCATGCCTGAGCCTTCGCGCATTGCAGGCGTCACCGCCATCAGCTTGTCGTCTTTTGCTGCGGTTTCACATAACCAGTTGCCGAAGATTTTCGAATAGCTTGGCAGGCCACCGGCAGCTTTTGGCAGCGTGCCACTTTGCGGATCAAATTTAGGCACTGCATGGAAGCTGATCGGATCTTTTTCCGCAGGGGCATAACCACGACCTTTCTTGGTCATGATGTGCAGGAATTGCGGGCCATTCAGGTCACGCATATTTTTGAGCGTATTCACCAGGCCTATAACATCATGGCCATCAACCGGGCCAATGTAGTTAAAGCCCAGCTCTTCAAACAACGTACCCGGCACCACCATGCCTTTCAGGTGTTCTTCAGTACGTTTCAACAGTTCTTTAATCGGCGGCACACCGGAGAAGACTTTCTTCCCGCCTTCGCGCAACGAAGAATAAAGTTTGCCGGAAAGCAGCTGTGCGAGATGGTTGTTTAGCGCGCCGACGTTCTCGGAAATCGACATTTCATTGTCGTTGAGAATCACCAGCATGTTCGGGCGAATATCACCGGCATGGTTCATCGCTTCAAATGCCATACCTGCGGTGATTGCGCCATCACCAATCACACAAACGGTGCGACGGTTTTTCCCTTCTTTTCCGGCTGCAACCGCGATACCAATGCCCGCGCTTATTGAGGTGGAAGAGTGGCCCACGCTCAACACGTCATATTCGCTCTCGGCGCGCCATGGGAAGGGATGCAACCCGCCTTTCTGGCGGATAGTGCCAATTTTGTCACGACGGCCAGTAATGATTTTATGCGGATAAGCCTGATGGCCGACATCCCAGATTAACTGGTCGAACGGTGTGTTATACACATAGTGAAGCGCTACGGTCATTTCTACCGTGCCAAGACCTGAGGCAAAGTGCCCGCTGGAACGGCTTACGCTATCGAGCAGGTAGCGACGCAGCTCGTCACACAGTTTCGGTAAGCTCTCTTTTGGCAACAGGCGTAACTCTGGAGCAGATTCCACCAGTGCGAGGGTCGGGTATTTGGCAATATCAAAACTCATTAGAAACTCATCGTGGTGTTTACCCTTCATCCTTCAAGCCTCTGCCTGAATGCCAAAGGGTAAGTTAATAATTATTTATCACGTTGGATTATATAGCTCGCTAACGCTTCCAATGCGGTAGTGTCTAACGACTGGCGAGCAAGTCCTTCCAGCGCCCGGAGAGATTCCTGATAGAGATCCCATGCTTTGGTTTTGGCATTTTCCAACCCAAGCAGTGCAGGGTAGGTACTTTTACCGAGTTGCTGATCGGCTCCCTGGCGTTTACCCAGTGTTGCGGTATCACCGATGACATCGAGAATGTCGTCCTGTACCTGGAATGCCAGGCCGATACTTTCAGCATAATGATCAAGCAAAGGCAGGGCGTTACGGCCTGCATCACCTGCGCTCAATGCGCCCATCCGAACAGCAGCACGAATTAACGCACCTGTTTTATGACGATGAATACGCTCAAGGCTTTGCATATCTGCATGCTTACCTTCGGCTTCCAAATCCAACGCCTGGCCACCGCACATTCCAGCAACGCCACTGGCCGTTGCCAGTTCTTTCACCATCGCGAGTCTGTCCGCAATCGCCACACCAGGCATTGGGGCATCACTTAGTATAGAAAACGCCAACGTTTGTAGGGCGTCACCGGCTAAAATGGCGCTCGCTTCACCGAATTTGATGTGGCAAGTCGGTTGCCCGCGGCGTAAATCGTCGTCATCCATGGCCGGTAAATCGTCATGGATCAATGAATAAGCGTGGATGCACTCAATTGCCGCAGCTGGAGCATCCAGGGTTTCTTGCGCTATGCCGAACATTTCCCCGGTCGCGTAGACCAGGAACGGGCGAAGTCGCTTGCCGCCAAATAGTGCGCCATAGTGCATTGCCTCAACCAGAGGAGTGTTCTGAAACGGCAGCGGCGCTAAAAAACGCAGCAGCGCATCGTTGGCCCGCTGGGCTCGGGCCTGCAACTGATGGTTAAAATCCATTTACTCGTTTTCCGCGGTAAAGGGCTTGAGTGGGGCGTCTTCGCTATCGTTTAGCAGGATTTGCACGCGTTGTTCCGCTTTCTGCAGTTTCACTTGACCCTGACGCGCAAGTTGCACACCACGTTCAAATTCATTTAACGCCTCTTCGAGTGCTAAATCGCCGCTCTCAAGACGAGTAACTATCTGCTCAAGCTCCACAAGCGCAGTTTCAAAGCTGGCCGTGACTTCGGTTTTTTTCGGCATAGTGAATGTCTGACTCTAATAATTTTTGCGACTCTGCCATGGTAGCGGAGTCATTTGTGTAACGCTATGGCTGACTGTTAGTGATATACTTTTGCGCCTCGGATGTAACGGCGCACTCGCCGCTGCAATTCTTTAAGTCCTTCAGCCCGCATATTTCATTATGTATGGCTCACCAACAAATCATGAGCGCCATGAAGTTTATCATTAAATTGTTCCCGGAAATCACAATCAAGAGTCAATCTGTGCGCATACGCTTTATTAAGATGCTCACCGGGAACATTCGTAACGTTTTAAAACACTACGATGAAGAAGGTCTGGCGGTTCTCCGCCACTGGGACAACATCGAAGTTCGCGCCAAAGATGAAAACCAGCGTATCGCCATTCGTGAAGCGCTGACCCGTATTCCAGGTATTCACCATATTCTGGAAGTGGAAGATGTGCCGTTTACCGATTTGCACAATATCTTCGAACAGGCGCTGGAACTTTATCGCGAGCAACTCGAAGGCAAAACCTTCTGCGTGCGTGTGAAACGTCGTGGTAAGCATGAGTTCAGCTCTATCGAAGTTGAACGTTATGTTGGTGGCGGCCTGAATCAACACATTGAATCAGCTCGCGTAAAACTGACCAAACCGGATGTCACGGTTAATCTGGAAATCGAAAACGACCGTCTGCTGCTGGTAAAAGGCCGTTATGAAGGTATTGGCGGCTTCCCGATTGGCACACAAGAAGATGTGCTGTCGCTGATTTCCGGTGGTTTCGACTCCGGCGTTTCCAGCTATATGCTGATGCGTCGTGGCTGTCGTGTGCATTATTGCTTCTTTAACCTCGGCGGTGCTGCGCACGAAATTGGCGTTAAACAAGTTGCGCATTATCTGTGGAACCGCTTTGGTAGCTCCCACCGCGTGCGTTTCGTGGCGATTAACTTCGAACCGGTTGTGGGTGAAATCCTCGAGAAAGTTGAAGACGGCCAGATGGGCGTGGTGCTTAAGCGTATGTTCGTGCGTGCCGCTTCACGTGTTGCTGAACGCTACGGCGTACAGGCGCTGGTGACGGGTGAAGCGCTGGGTCAGGTTTCCAGCCAGACGCTGACTAACCTGCGTTTAATTGACAATGTTTCCGATACGCTGATTCTGCGTCCGCTGATCTCTCACGATAAAGAGCACATCATCGATCTGGCGCGTGAAATTGGTACTGCTGATTTTGCGCGTACCATGCCGGAATACTGCGGTGTTATCTCTAAAAGCCCAACAGTGAAAGCGGTGAAGGCGAAGATTGAAGCGGAAGAAGCCAACTTTGACTTCTCTATTCTGGATCGCGTGATTGAAGAAGCGACCAACATCGACATCCGCGAAATCGCCAACCAGACCAAAGAAGTGGTGACGGAAGTTGAAACCGTTGACGCATTTGGCCCAAATGATGTGCTGCTGGATATTCGTTCTATCGACGAACAAGACGAGAAGCCATTTAAGCCAGAAGGCGTAGAAGTTGCTTCACTGCCGTTCTATAAGTTGAGCACCAAATTTGGCGATTTGGACCAGAGCAAAACCTATTTGCTATGGTGCGATCGTGGTGTGATGAGCCGTTTGCAAGCGCTGTATCTTCGTGAGCAAGGCTTTGAGAACGTGAAGGTTTACCGCGCTTAACACCCTCATCCCAACCTTCTCCCTGAGTGAGAAGGAGAAAACCCGCTTCCTCTCCCGCCTGGGAGAGGGCGGTTTTAGTAATCCCGATAGCTGTAAATTCCCGCCGCCATCACCAGTTGTTGTGAAACCTCATGGGCTTTTTCACGGCTCACCAGTAAATCGATAATCTTCAGTGCAAAATCTATTGCCGTGCCTGGCCCCTGGCTGGTCAGCAGGTTGACGCGTGGATCCCAGACAATGCGTTTATCTTGCCATTGGGATTCTGGAATCGTCTCTTTCAAGCCAGGAAATCCGGTCATGTTTGCGACCGGGAACAGCTCATGCGGAACTAATACCGTTCCGGCTGCGGCACAAATGGCGGCGACAATGCGTCCTGATAAGTGAAACTGGCGTACGGTTTCAACCAATAGCGGGCTATCGCGGAAACATTCCGCACCTTTTAAACCGCCGGGAAGCACGATGATATCGAACTCACCGTCAGCCACTTCAACTAATGGCGCATCCGCCAGCAGTTTTACCCCACGCGAGCAGGTAATGGTCAGATTACCGTCACTGGCAACGCTCGCAGTCGTGACGCTAATTCCGCCTCGCACCAGAAGATCAATGGTAGTAACAGCTTCTGTTTCTTCAGTTCCAGGAGCCAGGCAAACCAGTGCTCGAGCGCTCATACTCATTCTCCTTACGCTTTATCAGCTCATACAAGCGGTTGTTCACCGGCACGCAAAGGCCATGAACGCGCGCGCGTTGCAGTAAATAACCAGTAATGTAATCAATCTCAGTGTGGCGTTGAACCCGCACGTCTTGCAGCATCGACGAGATGTTCTCGCCAGTGCTTTCGATAACTTCGCCAACATAGAAAAGCAGCGCTTCGGCAGAGGTGTGATGCCCTTCGCGCTCCATCACTATGGCGACTTCGTTGCATATATCGCTCACTTCATCCTGATGATGGCGCAGTTCACCATTCGGGCAATTGTAAAGCGCGGTGAGGGGGTTAATCACACAATTCACCGCGAGTTTCTTCCAGCTCGCCGCAAGGATATTGTTGTGCCAGGCCATATCCGGCAGCGTGCGATGCAGAATATCGGCGAGATAGCTAAAATCGCGGCCTGCTGTATTACCTGGGCCAATGTGCGTTGTGCCATTGGCGACGTGAATAATAATATTGCCATCGCGACGCGCCGCATGGGTTGTGACGCCGGTTAAAAGTGGCTGGCGCAACGACTGCAACTCTTCAATGGTTCCCATTCCATTATGCAGTAGCAGAATAGGGCAATGGGACGGAAGTTTGGTGGCCAGCGTTTTCACTGAGCCGGAAACCTGCCAGGCTTTTAGTGTCACCAGCAATAAATCGCTGCTGGCGAGAAAGTCAGGATCGTTGGCGGTGAGCGTTTGATTGAACACGCTACCGTCAGTTTCGACCACGTTGACATGACAAAAGGGCTGCGGGACTCGCAACCATCCTTGAACTTCATGTCCTTGCTTATAAAGCGATGCCAGCCAAAGTTGACCGAGCGCACCGCAACCTAGCACGGTGATTTTCATTTTGCCTCCCCATCTGCACAAAGCCGCAGATGTTTTTGCTTAATCTATATTATACAGGGCTCTCTCCTGCTTTAACGGGTTGTTTTGCTCGGCCCAGCAGGTATTATGCAACGCAACAAAAAGAGAGGGAGAAGAAAGCATGCCATCTTTTGACATCGTGTCTGAAATTGATATCCAGGAAGTGCGTAACGCGATTGAAAACGCGGAACGTGAGGTTGCAACTCGTTTTGACTTCCGTAATGTGCCGGCGACATTTGAACTGAATGAGAAAAATCAGTCCATTAAAGTTGCCAGCGAGTCTGATTTCCAGGTCAACCAACTGTTGGATATTCTTCGTGCCAAGCTGCTTAAGCGTGGTATCGAAGGGGCTTCGATTGATGTGCCAGAGGAGTTTGTGCACAGCGGTAAAACCTGGAGCGTTGAAGCTAAGCTCAAGCAGGGCATTGAATCGACTATCGCCAAGAAAATTGTGAAGCTGATTAAAGACAGCAAGACCAAAGTTCAGGTGCAGATTCAGGGCGAAGAACTGCGCGTAACGGGTAAATCCCGTGACGATTTACAGGCCGCAATGGCGTTGGTTCGTGGCGGGGATTTGGGACAACCGTTCCAGTTTAAAAACTTCCGCGACTGATTCTGGTACGCCCTCACCCCGACCCTCTCCCCCGGGAGAGGGGGAAAGATAATTGTCCCCTGTCCTGAAGGAGAGTGGGAAAACCGGACTGTCCCCTCTCCCTCAGGGAGAGGGCTAGGGTGAGGGTTGTTTCACTAACTGTTCAATCTCAAACCGGTTCGTCAGCTTGCTGTCTATCTTCACGTAAGCGCTACGTTCCTGAGTAATAATATTCACTTCACTCACGCCTGCCTGAGTCAGCAGACGCTGCTTCAGTGTTTCGTCGTCGGCCACATCTTCAGGTAATTCAATCCGTAGACTTGCCACGTAAGGCGGTTCGGTCATGGTGCTGCTCACCAGTAGCCACACCATCGCCAACAACGCACCGGCCAGGAACACGGTTTGCGAATCAAATAATCCATCAATCCATCCACCGAATGAACCGCCAATCGCCACGCCCAAAAACTGGCTGGTGGAGTAAATTCCCATCGCCGTGCCTTTGTAACCCGCAGGCGATTCTTTGCTGATAAGCGACGGTAAAATGGCTTCCATCAGGTTAAAGGCGAGGAAGAACAACTGCACACCTAACACCAGTTCCCAAAAGTGCGGGCCCGAACCCCACAGCACAATTTCAGCAATCAGCAGTAGC
Source organism: Buttiauxella sp. A111 (assembly GCF_014189855.1). Classification (GTDB taxonomy): domain Bacteria; phylum Pseudomonadota; class Gammaproteobacteria; order Enterobacterales; family Enterobacteriaceae; genus Buttiauxella; species Buttiauxella selenatireducens. The sequence goes on along the minus strand of NZ_BJFN01000003.1, from coordinate 538,837 downwards.
GCAACGCAGCCCACAAACACGCGTTTCATGCGGCGTTTTACTTCGGCATAAATGATAAATGGCACCACGGAGACGAACGAAATGAGCATGGTACAAAGATAAACTTTCCAGTGCTCCGACGCTGGGAAACCTGCTTGTTCAAGCTGACCGGGGAGGGCAACAAATGTCGACATCAGCATAATGTGCAGGCACATAATGCCGAAGTTCAGCTTCAGTAATTTAGGTTCTGCCAGCACTTTGCTAAAGCAGCCTTTCACCATGCCGGACTCGCGGTTTAACACATGGCTTTTGGTGTTCGGAACCACCCACAGGGTGATCAAAATGCCGCAGCTTGCCAGAATCGCAATCATCCAGAACAGCGCATTTAAACCCAGACTGTGCGTAATGATTGGGCCAAGCACCATGGCGATGGCAAAGGTGACACCAAAACTGACGCCGATAAATGCCATGGCTTTGGTACGATTTTGCTCGCGCGTTAAATCAGAAAGCAGCGCCATTACGGCGGCGGCAATCGCACCGGAACCTTGTAATGCACGGCCAAGAATCACGCCCCAAATCGACGTGGAAAGTGCCGCAATCACGCTACCGAGGACAAAGATCAGTAAGCCACCCACAATAAGCGGTTTGCGGCCAATACGGTCAGAAAGCAGGCCAAAGGGGATCTGGAAGATAGCCTGTGCCAGGCCATAAATTCCGATGGCGAGGCCAATCAGCGCTTCGCTCGCGCCCTGTAACGCCATGCCGTAAGTGGTAAGAACCGGCAGTACCATAAACATGCCGAGCATGCGCAGTGAAAATACTGAGCCTAAACCCCACGTCGCACGTAATTCGACGGGCGTCATTTTGTAATCGTTCATTACCACCTCAGATAAAAAGCAGGTCTTAGTGTAGTGCGTGGGCAGGGGAGGGTAAATGTCTAGTTATTGAAAAGATATTACATGAGGGAATGATTGATGAAACTAATAAAAAAGGGCACCGAAGTGCCCTTTCAAGAGGTTCACGACTTACCAGACGTAAGTCAGCAGATTATGTGAATCTGGCACCATGAAATCGACCGACATCATCACGCTGAGGGACGTGATCGCGACAATAGAAAAGACGAACAATTTGCGCGCCCAGACTTTGTCGTCTTCCACTTTATATCCCCGTAATGCCATGCCCAACCACCAGACGCTTACCGCAGCAGCCACCACCAGATATTTATATCCAGCGTAACCGCCAAGAGACAGCATCAGCGTTGCGACAGCAAACGCAATGATATACAGCGTGATGTGGTTCTTCGCGACCGAAATGCCTTTAACTACGGGCAGTACCGGGATGTTCGCGGCCTGGTAATCTTTAAAGCGGAAGATAGCAATCGCATAGGAATGCGGCATCTGCCACAGGCTAAAGATAGCCAGCAGGATCAAAGCACCGGTATCAAACTCGCCGGTCACAGCACAGTAACCAATCACTGGTGGTGCTGCGCCCGAAAGGCTGCCAATCAGGGTGCCGTAGACAGATTTGCGTTTCATGTACAGGCTGTATACGCCGACATACACCACAAAGCCCATCACGCCTAACCACATGGCGAGCGGATTAGCACCAAACCACAGCAGCATGAAGCCAGCAATACCCAACAAGGTGGCGTATACCAGCGAGGTTTTCGGCGCAATCAGACCCTTGACCATAACCCTGTTCTTGGTTCGCTCCATCTTACGGTCGATGTCGCGGTCAATGAAGTTGTTGTAGACACAACCTGACGCCACGACCAACGACACCCCGACGAGAGTGGCGAAAAACAGGGAATAATCAATGCTGCCCTTTGAGGCCAGTAAAAATCCCCCAATGACAGAGATCAAATTGCCGAAAATAATTCCTGGTTTGGTTACTTGCAGGTATCGCTTTATCATATAAACCGCTCTTAATGAACCATCATGTTCTGGTTGAGGTTCCACATAATCCAGATAGAGCCGACCACCAGAATGGCGATTATCAGCGCGGTAAAGACAAAGGCCACCAGGTTCCAACGCTCTTCAGAAGAGGTGTTCATGTGCAGGAAGCACACCAGGTGAACCAGAATCTGTACCACTGCACTTACCAGTACCACGCCGAGAATCATGGCGTGGGAGGCAGTACCTGTCATTACCATCCAGAACGGGATTGCCGTCAGGATAATCGACAGGATAAAACCGGTCATATACGTTTTAACGCTACCGTGGTGGGCGCCTGCGTGTTCAGTTGAATGACTCATTACATCGCCCCCATCAGGTAAACAACAGAGAATACACAGATCCATACAACGTCCAGGAAGTGCCAGAACAAGCTCAGGCACATCAGGCGAGTACGGTTAGCGCTGGTCAAGCCGCGGCGGTAAACATGGAACATCATCAGCGCCATCCAGACCAGACCAGAAGTTACGTGCAGACCGTGCGTACCGACCAGAGCAAAGAAGCCTGACAGGAAGCCGCTACGATCCGGGCCATAACCTTCAACAATCAGATGATGGAATTCATAGATTTCCATCCCGACGAAGCCCGCACCAAACAGGAAGGTCAGCGCCAGCCAGGAGATAACCTGGCTTTTGTTGCCTTTGTTCATGGCGATGATCGCCATGCCATAGGTGATGGAGCTGAACAACAGCAGGGCAGTTTCGACCAGCACAAACGGCAGTTCGAAAATGTCTTTCCCTGCCGGGCCGCCGGCAGTGCCGTTCACCAGAACGGCATAGGTAGCAAACAAGCAACAGAACAGAATGCAGTCGCTCATCAGGTAGATCCAGAAACCAAAGACTTTATTGGTTCCTGCATCGTGATGCCCATGCTCCGCGGCGTGGGCGTTAGCGTGAGTGAGAGTTTCAGTTGACATTTTTCAGCCCTGCTTTGGTAATTTCATCGAAATGCTGGTTTTCCAGTTTTTCGACTTCCGCAACCGGAACGTAGTAATCCACATCTTCGTCGAAGCTTTTTGCAATCCAGGTGATGATGATGCCGGCAAAGCCAACAATCGCCAGCCACCAGATGTGCCAGATCATCGCGAAACCAAACACGGTAGCAAACGCGGCAATAATGATGCCCGCAGCGCTGTTACGTGGCATATGAATCTCTTCATAATGCGTTGGCTGTTTGTACGCTTCACCTTTCTCTTTCATTTCCCAGAATGCATCACGCTCATGAACGTGTGGCAAGTGAGCAAAGTTGTAGAACGGAGGAGGGGAGGATGTTGCCCACTCCAGCGTACGGCCACCCCATGGGTCACCAGTCAGATCGCGGTTCTGCTCACGGTCACGAATAGAAACGTAGAACTGAATCAGCTGCGACAGGATACCCAGTGCAATCAAGCCTGCGCCACAAGCTGCAATGACCAGCAGGGTGTGGAACTGTGGATCGATTTGCTGGCTCAAACGACGGGTCATACCCATGAAGCCCAGCACGTACAGTGGCATAAACGCGACGAAGAAGCCGATAATCCAGAACCAGAAGGCGCGTTTGCCCCAGGTTTCGTTCAATGTGAAGCCGAACGCTTTTGGCCACCAGTAAGTCAGACCAGCGAAGCAACCGAATACAACACCACCGATAATGACGTTATGGAAGTGAGCAATCAGGAACAGGCTGTTATGCAGTACGAAGTCAGCACCTGGAACCGCTAACAGAACACCGGTCATGCCACCGATAGAGAAGGTGACGACGAAGCCAATGGTCCACAGCATCGCGGAGTTGAACACGATACGGCCCTGGTACATGGTGAACAGCCAGTTGAAGATCTTCACCCCTGTCGGGATGGCGATAATCATGGTGGCGATACCAAAGAAGGCGTTGACGTTCGCGCCGCTGCCCATGGTGAAGAAGTGGTGCAGCCAAACGATGAACGACAGTACGGTAATCGCGATGGTCGCCCACACCAGTGAGGTGTAACCGAACAGACGTTTTTTCGAGAATGTCGCAACCACTTCTGAGAACACACCAAACACCGGCAGCACCAGAATGTAAACTTCTGGATGGCCCCATGCCCAGATGAGGTTGATATACATCATCATGTTGCCACCCATATCATTGGTAAAGAAATGGGTGCCAAGGTAGCGGTCAAGGGTTAACAGTGCGACGGTCACGGTAAAGATAGGGAATGCCGCGATAATCAGTACGTTGGTACACAGCGAAGCCCAGGTAAATACTGGCATTTTGAACATCGTCATGCCAGGTGTACGCATATTCAGGATAGTAACGAAGAAGTTAATACCTGTTAATGTCGTACCGATACCCGAGAGCTGTAGACTCCATATCCAGTAGTCGACCCCGACACCCGGACTGTACTCAATGCCCGATAGCGGTGGATATGCAACCCAACCGGTCTGTGCGAATTCACCCACCCCAAGGGACAGGTTAACCAGCACCACACCCACAACGGTGAACCAGAAGCTCAGGTTGTTCAGGAATGGGAAGGCAACGTCACGCGCACCAATCTGCAACGGCACGACAATGTTCATCAGGCCGATAACAAATGGCATCGCTACGAAGAAGATCATGATTACGCCGTGGGCGGTAAAGATCTGGTCGTAGTGATGAGGTGGCAGGAAGCCTGCTTCTCCAGCGGAAGCCAGAACTTGCTGGCTACGCATCATAATGGCGTCGGCAAAGCCACGCAGCAGCATGATTATCGCAACAATCACGTACATTATGCCGAGGCGTTTGTGGTCAACCGAGGTGAACCACTCTTTCCATAAATATTCCCACTTACCGAAGTAAGTGATAGCTGCAACTAGCGCCAGTCCTCCGACGATAATCGCGGCCACCGTAACCATGACAATGGGTTCATGGAATGGGACTGCATCCAGTGTAAGTTTTCCGAACATCGTATTATTCCTCGGCCCCTTTAGTGAGAGGTTTGGGCGTTACTCATGTCCATGCCTTCCATTCCTTCGTGCGCTGCGTGCTCGCCTTCAGGTTGGGTCATGTCCATGCTCTTCCCGTGCTCCATGAATTTGTTAATAACGTCTTTAAACAAATCAGGTTTAACAGCGGAGAAGTATTCGACTTTGTTGTATTCGCTTGGTGCTGCAAGCTTCTCGTAAGTTGCCATGTCATTCATGACTTCCGGAGATTGTTTCGCTTTAGCGACCCATTGGTTAAAGGTGTCCATATCCGGCGTGGCGATAGCCTTGAACTTCATACCGGAGAAACCTTTACCGCTGTAGTTAGACGAAATACCGTCGTAGGTGCCTGCTTCATCTGCAATCAGGTGCAATTTGGTCTGCATACCTGCCATTGCGTAGATCTGGCTACCCAGTCGTGGAATAAAGAAGGAGTTCATCACCGAGTTAGAGGTGATTTTGAATTCCACCGGGGTGTTGGCTGGGAAGGCAATTTCATTCACCGTCGCAATACCTTGCTCTGGGTAGATGAAGAACCATTTCCAGTCCATAGCGATAACTTCAATGGTAACCGGCTTCGCGTCGTGAACCAGCGGTTTGCTTGGCTCAAGGGCGTGCGTGGTTTTCCAGGTCAGAACCGCGAGGAAAATGATGATAAGGATGGGAATCGTCCAGACGACAGCTTCAACTTTGTTGGAGTGGGACCAGTTGGGGCTGTATTTGGCGTCTTTGTTTGATGCCCGATATTTCCAGGCAAAACCGATAGCCATTGCGATAGCTGGGATAACGACAATCAACATCAGCCCAAGAGCTGTCAGTATCAACGAACGTTGTTCCAGTCCAATTTGTCCTTTGGGGTCCAGAAGTGCAGAATCACAGCCACTGAGTAAAAATGTGCCTGCAATTAATGACAACCATCCCAAACTTTTATTGTATTTCCTGAGTCTCATTTAACGACCTCAATTCCAGGGAGCTCTATTGTCGTTTAAAGTGTGAAGGCATTTTACGGGAAGGTTACATTACTGTAAACATGAATGGCATGGTGTCAGTGTGGTGTTACCAGGTTCTGCCGACAATGTCACATAGAATGCAACAAACTGTAAAATATCGAGATAGCCCGCATGCTGTCTGGGTTATAACGAAAACCCGCCTTGTCGTAAATAGTACAGGTTAATTGGTATAACCAATCATTTTAATAAACATAATTTTAACAAATTAGCATCAATTGATAAACGAAATGATCTACAAAATAATTTAGGCAAAAGCTGAATCGGTTAAATACAGGGTGAAAATAATTTTCCTGCTAATAATCTAAAAAAGAGTCTTGCTTTCGATAAATAATTCAGCCTGGAGAGGGGTGTTTATTAATTAATCAATATAGTCACGCTGCGCAACTTATTATTTCTGGAATAAATCAGAGCGTTTACATTAAAGCTGTTTTACGTAATGCCAGATAATCAAGCACCCCGCCAAACACAATGCCACCGATAGCGAACAACGCTCCCCATTCCAGGAACTGGATGTTGAACGCCCAGTTTGTCAGACCTGTCGCATTGGTAATCAGCACCACTAACCAGACCGCCAGAAGTGCACATCCCAGCGTTAAGGCACGTAGAGCGATGCGATAGGCTGAAGAAAACTCGCTTCGTGGGATGAAGCTATCGTTATTCTGGGTGTATTCGAGGGTCGTTTTACAGACCAGTAATAACAAGATGCCCGGAACTGCTGCCACCACCGAGAATAAGTAAAACGTCGGCCAACCCTGGGCTTCGACAAACCAACCGGCTATCGGTCCCACATAAACACGCCCTACCGCTGACAGGGCAGAAAGTAATGCAAATTGAGTCGCAGAAAACGATTTATTACACAGCGTCATCAGAAGTGCGACAAATGCTGCCGTACCCATACCGCCACAGAGATTCTCAAAGAAAACCGCCGTTGCCATGCTGATCATATGTTTATCGGTAATCGAGAGGATCCAGTAACCAGCATTGGATACCCCCTGCAAAATGCCAAATATCAGTAAGGCGCGGAACAGCGACAGGCGCTGCATCAAAATACCGCCATAGAGGGCACCGATAATTGTGGCAATCAGACCCAGCGTTTTATTCACCATGCCGACTTCACCGGCGTCAAAACCCACACCGCGAATCAAAAATGTCGTCGTTAAACTCATGGCGAATGCATCGCCAAGCTTATACATCACAATCAGCAGCAGAATCAGCCATGCATTGTTGCGGCCAAAGAAATCACGCAACGGGGCGACCACCGCTTGTTCCAGACTTCGGGGGACGGGTATCGCGTCTGTTGGTTCCGGGGCGAGTAAAGTGGCGATAATACAAGGCAGCATCAGTGCCGCCATCAGCCAGTACATGCCTTGCCAGCCAAGGTATCTGTCCGCAAGCCAAAGTGCTAAACCGCCAGAAACCAACATCGCCAGACGATAACCCAACACGCTGATTGCAGCACCCGTGCCACGCTCTTCGGCTGGGAGAACATCTGTTTTCCAGGCATCGAAAACGATATCTTGCGAGGCAGAGCAGAAAGCAATAATGACCGCCAGCGCCGCCATCCAACGCAACTGTGAACCCGGTTCCAGGAAACCCATTCCGGCAATCGCAATCAGCAGCAGAACCTGAGTAATAAGCAACCAACCACGACGTCGACCCAACAACGGCGGCGTATATCTGTCCATCACTGGCGACCACAGGAACTTAAACACATAGGCTTGCCCGACGAGCGAGAAGAAACCAATGGTTTTAAGATCGATATTCTCAACCGTCATCCATGCCTGAAGTGTGCCGGACGTGAGGGCGAGAGGGAGGCCAGAAGCAAAGCCTAAAATCAAAAGGATGGCTGATTTTGGCTGCTGAAAAAGACGAAGATAATGGTTGGGCATACTTTGCTCTAAAACCAGCCCGCATGATGCGGACTGGTGAGGTATTAATTAACGAGCGTTCTGCTTAATAAAATCATGAACGCTGGTGTCCTGGGCCATATCAGCAATGGTATCAGTCAATACAGAGTTTACTGCATTGGCGATATTCTTGTTGGTGGCCTGGAACGCACCTTCTACGTTGTAGTTAGAACGGTAGTTTTTGGTCATCTTTGTGCCATTTTTGGCCGTCGCAATAATCACGATATCGGCTTTAGTGGCGATGTTGTATCGCACGCTGCCCTGAGAGACGTCTGCATACAACTGGTTTACGATGATTTGTAAGTCTACCGGGCTGTTAGGCCCAATCATATAACCACGGGCAGTCATCTGTTTTTCCAGAACTTCTTGCAGCAGGAAACGCAGATCACGAGATGGGGTCAGTGTAACCAGTTGGTTATCACGAGTGACTTTTGCCAGAGCCTGGTCTTTACGTTGATCCGCACCGTTGATGCTCACAGTTACGCCCATCAGGCTTGGATCTTGCTGTGGCAGGCTGATAGTTGGTGAAACATCAATAGTGGTTGGAGGTGTTGCACAGCTGGCCAGCATAAAAATGGCAACCAACGGGAATAATAATTTTTTTAACATGTTCGCTATCTCAATGTACTCAAGGGGCAGGCAGATAAAAAATCACGCCATCATAACACTGCATGTGCCCAGTGGAAGCAGTTAACGCACGTAATTTCATCGCGTTGCGCTTTTTCTGAGCGGTTGCAAAGCTATCTGACCATTTTGCCCGTGATTAGTGCCGTAATCACATTAAGCTACAGGGGCTTGGGGAAGGAAATCGGACGAAAGCTAAATAATTGTTGAAATTCCGTTATTAAAACGGCTAAAAGCGGCTAACATTTAAAGGGATGAGTGGCATCTCTACTCTACGCAGTCGAGGAGAAAGTTCATGATGATGCGCGAGCAAATAGAATCAAAATTAAGGGCAGCGTTTGAACCCGTGTTCCTGGAAGTCGTGGATGAAAGCTATCGTCACAATGTCCCGGCGGGTTCAGAGAGCCATTTCAAAGTGGTTTTGGTCAGTGACCGTTTCGCTGGTGAGCGTTTCTTAAATCGCCATCGAATGATTTACGGAACATTGAGTGCCGAACTTTCTACCACCGTTCATGCATTAGCCCTGCACACCTACACAATTAAAGAATGGGAAGGTTTGCATGATACTGTTTTAGCCTCTCCACCTTGCCGTGGAGCTGGATCAATCGCCTGAAGTTAACCTTCAGGCTTGCAACTTAGGGAACTTTTCCTTTATGTTGCGGTATATGAATCGTGTTTTATTAAACGGCCTGCGGGCCGTTTTGTTTTGTCTTAAATCGCCCTTGTTGTTCCAGGGTTTGGGCAATAAATCCAAAAGAACTGTGAAAAGGGCCGCAGCAACACTGTGTTGCCGTTCTCGACTCACCTTGGTGATGCCGCTATAATGCTGCGTCTTATTTTTCGGAATGTCTTCGGGACGATTCTGACGACAGGGAATGTGATTCTGATTCAGAAGGCATCCCGGTTCTGTGGAGCACAAATCAGCGCTTCCAGAGTTGACCGAGCACTGTGATTTTTTGAGGTAACAAGATGCAAGTTTCAGTTGAAACCACTCAGGGCCTTGGCCGCCGTCTCACGATTACTATCGCTGCAGACAGCATCGAAACCGCTGTAAAAAGCGAGCTGGTCAACGTGGCAAAGAAAGCCCGTATCGACGGTTTCCGTAAAGGAAAAGTGCCGATGACCGTTATCGCACAACGCTATGGCGCTTCTGTTCGCCAGGACGTGTTGGGCGAACTGATGACCCGTAACTTCGTTGACGCGATCATCAAAGAAAAAATCAATCCAGCTGGCGCACCGAACTACGTTCCAGGCGAATACAAACTGGGCGAAGACTTCACCTATGCGGTTGAGTTTGAAGTGTACCCAGAAGTTGAGCTGCAAGGTCTGGAAGCAATCGAAGTAGAAAAACCGGTTGTTGAAGTGACTGACGAAGACGTTGATGCAATGCTGGACACCCTGCGTAAGCAGCAGGCGACCTGGAAAGAATCAGAAGCTGCTGCAACTGCAGAAGACCGCGTAACCATCGACTTCACTGGTTCTGTAGACGGCGAAGTATTCGAAGGCGGCAAAGCGTCTGACTTCGTACTGGCAATGGGCCAGGGTCGTATGATCCCAGGCTTCGAAGACGGTCTGGTTGGTCATAAAGCTGGCGAAGAGTTCACTATCGAAGTGACTTTCCCAGAAGATTACCACGCTGAAAACCTGAAAGGTAAAGCGGCTAAGTTCGACATCGTTCTGAAGAAAGTTGAAGAGCGTGAACTGCCAGAATTTACTGAAGAATTCATCAAACGTTTCGGCGTTGCTGATGGTTCTGTTGCAGGTCTGCGTACCGAAGTGCGTAAAAACATGGATCGTGAGCTGAAAGGCGCTGTGCGTAACCGCATCAAGTCTCAAGCAATCGACGGTCTGGTTAATGCGAACAACATCGACGTACCAGCTGCACTGATCGACGGCGAAATCGACGTTCTGCGTCGCCAGGCTGCACAGCGTTTCGGTGGCAACGAGAAACAAGCGTTGGAACTGCCACGTGAGTTGTTCGAAGAACAAGCTAAGCGTCGTGTTGTTGTTGGCCTGCTGTTGGGTGAAGTGATTCGTACCCACGAGCTGAAAGCTGACGAAGAACGCGTTAAAGGTCTGATCGAAGAAATGGCTTCTGCCTACGAAGATCCGACTGAAGTTGTTGAGTTCTACGGCAAAAACAAAGAACTGATGGACAACATGCGTAATGTTGCTCTGGAAGAACAAGCTGTTGAAGCAGTACTGTCTAAAGCGAAAGTGTCTGAAAAAGCGACTACCTTTAGCGAACTGATGAACCAGCAAGCGTAAGCATAATTTTTGGCATCATCGCCAAAATATTGCTGCATCAAGCCCGTCACCCACAGGTGGCGGGCTTTTTTTATCAGTGACTCCCTGAAAACCCATCAATAAAACGCAGTTTCAGGGTTAGCGTAACAAGAAAAGGTTGTTATGCTTGAAACAGGGTAAGCTCATCCCCATAAATACGGGTATGGCTAGAAATGAGGATCCCTGACTGATAATCCGTCCAATTAAGGTTGCGAGGCGCGCAAGGAGCGTAGTCTTCTTTTTGCGTCTCAAGTAGAATCAGTGCATCAGGTATCGAAGGCTTAATTATTCCAGGAGACGGAAATGTCATACAGTGGCGAAAGAGATCAATTTGCACCCCATATGGCCCTGGTGCCGATGGTTGTTGAACAGACATCGCGTGGCGAGCGTTCATACGATATCTATTCCCGTCTGCTCAAGGAACGTGTCATCTTTATGACAGGCCAGGTCGAAGACCATATGGCTAACCTGATTGTGGCGCAGATGCTGTTTCTGGAAGCAGAAAACCCAGAAAAAGACATCTATCTCTACATCAACTCACCGGGCGGCGTGATTACTGCCGGTATGTCTATCTACGATACGATGCAATTTATTAAACCAGATGTCAGCACTATCTGTATGGGACAAGCCTGTTCTATGGGCGCTTTCCTGCTGACCGCTGGGGCTAAAGGTAAGCGTTTCTGCTTGCCGAACTCACGCGTGATGATTCACCAGCCGCTGGGTGGCTATCAGGGACAAGCAACGGATATCGAAATCCATGCGCGCGAAATTCTGAAAGTGAAAGCTCGTATGAACGAACTCATGGCGCAACATACTGGTAAGTCTCTGGAAGAAATCGAAAGAGACACCGAGCGTGACCGTTTCCTCGCTGCAAGCGAGGCGGTAGAGTACGGATTAGTTGACTCAATCCTGACTCACCGTAGCTAACGCCCGAAAACAGTGAGCCGTATACTATAGTTGAAGTAGCGGCTCCTGGCGCGCTTACGATTGGCTGCGCCGTAGAATGGCACTTGTGCCGGACTTGTACGGTGCAAAGAAACAGAAAAGAGGTTTTACCGATGACAGATAAGCGCAAAGACGGTTCAGGCAAATTACTGTACTGCTCTTTTTGCGGCAAAAGCCAGCATGAAGTGCGTAAACTGATTGCCGGGCCGTCAGTGTATATCTGCGATGAGTGTGTCGATTTATGTAACGACATTATTCGCGAAGAGATCAAAGAAGTCGCGCCGCATCGCGAACGTAGCGCGCTGCCGACTCCGCATGAAATCCGTCACCATCTCGATGATTACGTCATCGGTCAGGAACAGGCTAAGAAAGTCCTGGCGGTTGCGGTTTACAACCACTACAAACGTCTGCGTAACGGCGACAGCACCAACGGAATCGAACTGGGCAAAAGTAACATTCTGCTCATCGGGCCGACGGGTAGCGGGAAAACCCTGCTGGCTGAAACCCTGGCACGTTTGCTGGATGTTCCTTTCACCATGGCAGATGCGACAACGTTAACCGAAGCGGGTTACGTGGGTGAAGACGTAGAAAACATCATCCAGAAACTGCTGCAAAAATGTGATTACGATGTGCAGAAAGCACAGCGCGGTATCGTGTACATCGATGAGATCGACAAAATCTCCCGCAAATCTGATAACCCGTCCATCACCCGTGATGTGTCTGGTGAAGGTGTGCAGCAGGCGTTGCTGAAACTTATCGAAGGTACTGTTGCAGCGGTTCCACCTCAGGGTGGTCGTAAGCATCCACAGCAAGAGTTCTTGCAGGTTGATACCTCTAAGATTCTGTTTATCTGTGGCGGCGCATTTGCAGGCCTCGATAAAGTTATCGCAAACCGAGTTGAAACCGGTTCGGGTATCGGCTTTGGTGCGACAGTAAAAGGCAAATCTCAGAAAGCCACCGAAGGGCAGTTATTAGGCCAGGTTGAGCCAGAAGATTTGATCAAATTTGGTCTGATCCCTGAGTTCATCGGTCGTCTGCCAGTCGTTGCTACGTTGACTGAACTGAGCGAAGAAGCGCTGATTCAAATCCTGAAAGAGCCGAAAAACGCCCTGACCAAGCAATACCAGGCGTTGTTCAATCTGGAAGGTGTGGATCTGGAATTCCGTGACGAAGCACTGGACGCGATTGCTAAGAAAGCAATGGCACGTAAAACCGGTGCTCGTGGTTTGCGCTCCATCGTTGAAGGCGCTTTGCTGGACACCATGTACGATCTTCCATCAATGGAAGACGTCGAGAAAGTGGTGATTGACGAATCCGTTATCGACGGTCAGAGCAAACCATTACTAATTTATGGTAAACCGGAAGCGCAACAAGCATCCGGTGAATAATTCGCCAAAATAACCAGTCAGTTAGTATAAAAAGGGGGATTTATATCCCCCTTTTGTTTTTCCTTCATTCCTGGCATTGAATGCTCTGGAAACATCCCCATATACTGACTTACTTGTTGGTGATGCCAGATACCCGTGAGGTATTAAGCAGAGAGCATCCCCCATCACCAGGCGGACCTTAACTAAGAGAGAGCTCTATGAATCCTGAGCGTTCTGAACGCATTGAAATCCCCGTATTGCCGTTGCGCGATGTGGTGGTTTATCCGCACATGGTAATTCCACTGTTTGTCGGGCGAGAAAAATCCATTCGTTGCCTGGAAGCGGCCATGGATCATGATAAAAAAATCATGCTGGTGGCGCAGAAAGAAGCCTCGACAGATGAGCCAGGTGTAAATGACCTGTTCTCAGTGGGTACCGTCGCATCCATCCTGCAGATGCTGAAACTGCCAGACGGCACCGTTAAAGTGCTGGTTGAAGGGTTACAGCGTGCGCGTATTACCACGCTTTCTGACAACGGTGACCATTTCTCAGCTCAGGCTGAGTACCTGAATTCGCCAGCTATCGAAGAGCGCGAACAGGAAGTGCTGGTGCGCACCGCGATTAATCAGTTTGAAGGCTATATCAAACTGAACAAAAAAATCCCGCCAGAAGTGCTGACATCGCTGAACAGCATTGACGATCCTGCTCGTCTGGCAGACACCATCGCTGCACATATGCCATTGAAACTGACTGACAAACAGTCCGTTCTCGAGATGTCCGATATTAACGAACGTCTTGAATATCTGATGGCAATGATGGAGTCAGAAATCGATCTGCTGCAGGTTGAGAAACGTATTCGCAACCGCGTCAAAAAGCAGATGGAAAAAAGCCAGCGTGAGTACTATCTGAATGAGCAAATGAAAGCGATTCAGAAAGAACTCGGCGAAATGGACGACGCTCCAGACGAAAACGAAGCGCTAAAACGCAAAATCGACGCGGCTAAAATGCCGAAAGAAGCGCGTGAAAAAACCGAAGCGGAACTGCAAAAACTGAAAATGATGTCTCCAATGTCTGCGGAAGCAACCGTGGTTCGTGGTTACATCGATTGGATGGTGCAGGTGCCGTGGAATGCGCGCAGCAAAGTGAAAAAAGATCTGCGTCAGGCGCAGGAAGTCCTCGATACCGATCATTACGGCCTTGAGCGCGTGAAAGATCGTATCCTGGAATATCTCGCAGTCCAGAGCCGCGTAAATAAACTCAAAGGGCCAATTTTGTGCCTGGTTGGGCCTCCAGGTGTGGGTAAAACCTCACTGGGCCAGTCCATCGCTAAAGCGACAGGGCGTAAATACGTGCGTATGGCACTGGGCGGCGTGCGTGACGAAGCGGAAATTCGTGGCCACCGTCGTACTTATATCGGTTCCATGCCGGGCAAATTGATTCAGAAGATGGCGAAAGTGGGCGTTAAAAACCCATTATTCCTGTTGGATGAAATCGATAAAATGTCCTCAGACATGCGTGGCGATCCGGCATCAGCACTTCTGGAAGTTCTTGATCCAGAACAGAACGTGGCGTTCAACGACCACTATCTGGAAGTGGATTACGATCTGAGCGACGTCATGTTCGTCGCAACGTCTAACTCCATGAACATTCCAGCTCCGCTGTTGGATCGTATGGAAGTGATTCGTCTGTCCGGTTACACCGAAGACGAAAAGCTGAACATTGCTAAACAGCACCTGCTGACGAAGCAAATTGAACGTAACGCATTGAAGAAAGGCGAAATCACGGTTCACGATAGTGCTATTACTGGCATCATTCGTTACTACACTCGCGAAGCGGGTGTCCGTAGTCTGGAGCGTGAAATCTCCAAACTGTGCCGTAAAGCCGTTAAACAACTGCTGCTGGACAAAACGCTGAAGCACATCGAAATTGACGGCGATAACCTGAAAGATTTCCTTGGTGTGCAGCGCTTTGATTATGGCCGTGCAGACAGCGAAAACCGTGTAGGTCAAGTAACAGGCCTTGCGTGGACTGAAGTAGGTGGTGATTTACTGACCATCGAAACCGCTTGTGTGCCGGGCAAAGGCAAGCTGACTTACACCGGTTCTCTGGGTGAAGTTATGCAGGAATCTATCCAGGCAGCGTTGACCGTGGTGCGCGCGCGTGCAGAGAAATTGGGCATCAATGCTGATTTCTACGAAAAACGTGACATCCACGTTCACGTACCAGAAGGTGCAACACCGAAAGACGGCCCAAGCGCGGGTATTGCGATGTGTACCGCGTTGGTATCTTGCCTGACAGGTAACCCTGTTCGTGCAGATGTAGCGATGACCGGTGAAATCACGTTGCGTGGTCAGGTGTTGCCAATCGGTGGTTTGAAAGAAAAACTGCTGGCAGCACACCGTGGTGGTATCAAAACTGTTCTGATTCCGGATGAAAATAAACGTGATCTGGAAGAGATTCCTGACAATGTTATCGCCGACCTGGATATCCATCCGGTGAAGCGCATCGAGGAAGTTTTGGCTCTTGCATTGCAGAACGAACCCTACGGAATGCAGGTTGTAACCTCAAAATAGTGACCTGACGCATATTCGGTCAATAAAATCAGAGCTGGCGGGTGAATTGTCACTTGCCAGCTTTTTTTTGTGTCGCTACTTTAGATCGCTGGGGATGCATGTCATTAACAACGGGTGTTGTAAGGGCATGACAGGCCTGATATAACTGCTGCGCGGTCGCACTTTGAAGGATATCTGGTGCGATATAAATTATAAAGAGAGGAAGAGAAGAGTGAATAAATCTCAACTGATAGACAAAATTGCCGCAGGTGCTGATATTTCTAAAGCCGCGGCTGGACGTGCATTAGACGCTGTGATTGCTTCTGTTACTGAATCTCTGCAATCTGGGGAAGATGTGGCACTGGTTGGCTTTGGAACTTTTGCTGTTCGTGAACGTGCTGCCCGTACCGGCCGTAACCCACAAACAGGCAAAGAAATCACCATCGCTGCTGCCAAAGTACCAGGTTTCCGTGCTGGTAAAGCGCTGAAAGAAGCTGTGAACTGATTTATCGTCCGATATTTAGGGCAACGCTAGTCAAAGTTAGGTCAGGGCGCATCATTAGATGTGCCTTTTTTTATGCCTGATGACTAATTTTGTGCATGTTTGATGATTTGAACCCATTTTCTTGTCACAATACCCGCTAGCACGCAGCGGCACAGCAGTACGCATATTCAGGGATGCCCATTTAGCGACTGCGCTGGGTTTACCATTCACACTACAGTGGAGTGTTGTTACACCATGATGGACAATTTACGTACGGCGGCAAACAGCCTCGTAATCAAGATAATTTTCGGCATCATTATCGTGTCATTCATTTTGACTGGCGTGAGTGGCTACCTGATCGGTGGTGGCGCCAACTACGCCGCAAAAGTGAATGGTCAAGAAATTAGCCGTGGCCAGTTTGAAAACGCCGTTGCGAGCGAACGTAACCGCCAACAGCAGCAACTGGGCGAACAGTTTTCTGTACTGGCAGGCAACGAAGGCTACATGAAGCAGATGCGTCAGCAAGTGCTGTCACGCATGGTTGATGAAGCGTTGATGGATCAGTATGCCAAACACCTTGGCCTGAGTATCAGCGACGAACAAATCAAACAAGCCATCTTTAAAGAACCTGCATTCCAGAACAACGGCAAGTTTGATAACGCGCGTTATACCTCCATCCTCAACAATATGGGGATGACGCCCGATCAATACGCGCAAGCACTGCGCAATCAGCTGACCACTCAGCAACTGATCAATGCCATCGTTGGCACTGACTTCATGCTGACGGGTGAAACTGATGAGTTGGCGGCTCTTGTGTCACAGCAGCGTGTGGTTCGTGAAGCCACAATCGATGTGAATGCACTGGCTGCTAAGCAAGAGGTTACCGAGCAGGAAATTAACGCCAGCTACGAGCAAAACAAAAACAACTACATCGCCCCTGAGCAGTTCCGGGTCAGCTACATCATGCTTGATGCGGCTTCTCAGAAAGTTGAAGTGGCTGATGCTGACATCCAGTCTTACTACGACCAACATCAGGATGAGTTCACTCAGCCTCAGCGTAACCGCTACAGCGTGATTCAAACCAAAACTGAAGCCGAAGCTAAAGCGATTCTTGACGAGCTGAACAAAGGTGCTGACTTTGCTGCACTGGCTAAAGAAAAATCCGCTGACATCATCTCTGCTCGCAAAGGTGGTGATATGGGTTGGCTGGAATCAGGCACTACGCCGGACGAGCTGAAAAACGCAGGTCTGAAAGATAAAGGTCAACTTTCTGGCGTGATTAAATCGTCTGTCGGTTTCCTGGTCGTACGTCTGGACGATGTCGTGCCTGCGCAAACCAAACCGTTGTCTGAAGTTAAAGATGCGATTGCTGCGAAAGTGAAACAAGAGAAAGCAGTTGATGCTTACTATGCTCTGCAACAGAAAGTGAGTGACGCGGCAAGTAACGACAACGAATCTCTGGCAAGCGCTGAAAAAGTAGCGGGTGTTAAAGCTGTTGAGACAGGTTGGTTCGGCCACGACAACTTGCCTGCTGAACTTGACTTCAAACCCGTTTCTGACGTTATTTTCAATGGCGGTCTGGTTGGCGCTAACGGCACACCAGGTAGCAATTCTGACATCATCACTGTTGATGGCGACCGTGCTTTCGTTGTGCGTGTCACAGAACATAAAGCTGAAGCTATTAAGCCGTTAGCTGAAGTTCGCGAGCAGGTTATCGCGCAGGTTAAACATCAGAAAGCTGAGCAACAAGCGAAGCAGGATGCAGACAAACTTCTGAACGCGCTGAAACTTGGCAAAGGTGACGAAGCGATGAAAGCCGCTGGTTTAAGCTTCGGTGCTGCAAAAACGCTGACTCGTACTGGCCAGGACCCAATCAGCCAGGCTGCTTTCATGGTGCCATTACCGGCTAAAGACAAGCCTTCCTTCGGCGTTGCAAACGATATGCAAGGTAACGTTGTTCTGTTAGCGGTGGATGAGGTTAAACCTGGCGATATGCCAGCAGACCAGAAGAAAGCAATGGTTCAAGGTATCACCCAGAACAATGCCCAAATTGCTTTCGAAGCGTTGATGAGTAATCTGCGCAAAGAAGCGAAAATTAAGATGGGTGACAGCATCGAACAGCAGTAACGTTCTTCGGCGTTGCTCGCACTCCATTGCAATGCTCTGCAACATTCAAAGGCCGCTTTCGCGGCCTTTTCCACATTTAAATATTGCCATTTGTCCCTGTTTTTTTCTCCCGTTAAGGTGGCTTTGCTGTCAACACACAAGGAGGAACAGCATGAAACCAGGAATCAAAAGTGGAATAAAAACAGTTTGTATCGCCGTCGCACTTATCGGTGCCAGCGCGTGTTCACAGGCAATCGCTGCCCCAACGGCTGCCAGGAATGAGACTGCTCAACAGCACGTTGAAAAAACACCGACCACACCCATCACCACGGCAAAACCAGGCGATGCTGACGATGGCGTTGTGAGTATTAACACCGCTAGCGCAGAAGCTCTTGCGCAGGCGATGAATGGTGTGGGCCTGAAAAAGGCGCAATCGATCGTGAGCTACCGTGAAGAGTACGGCCCATTCAAAGCGCTTGAGCAATTACAGGAGGTGCCAGGGATTGGCAGTGCGTTGGTAGAACGCAATCTGTCTCACATTAAGCTTTAACGCTTAGTGAGCACAGCTCGCGCAGTCTAAAAAGTTTGCTATGCTAAATCACAGGTCATACCAGTTTGGTGTGGCCTGTTTACCTCGCCTGTTTATTAAAACTAAAGATAGGGTTTTAGCGCTATGCAAACACAAATCAAAGTTCGGGGTTACCATCTTGATTTCTATCAGCATGTTAACAATGCCCGCTACCTTGAGTTCCTCGAAGAAGCCCGATGGGAAGGGTTGGAAAACGCGGCCGGTTTCCAGTGGATGACGGACCACAACATCGCGTTCATCGTGGTAAACATCAATATTAACTATCGTCGTCCGGCAGTGCTTGGCGATGTGTTACGCATTGAAAGCGCATTACAGCAACTCAATGCTAAAAGTGGCGTTTTAAGTCAGGTTGTTAAACTTGAACCTGAAGGTGAGATTGTGGCTGACGCGCTGTTGACATTCGTGTGTATCGATTTGAAAACGCAGAAGTCGGTTCCGCTGGAAGGGGAATTGCGCGAGAAGCTAGTACAAATGATGGAATAAGCGGTTGGGCGTGGCGAGGCCACGCCCACTGAATTACTTCAGACCCGTTTTTTTCTTCATGGCTGCCATCACCGCTGGTTTATCCGCCAGATAATGGTTTAGCCCGTTAGAACGAAGGTTGCAGGCAGCACACTCACCACAGCCATCGCCCTGAATGCCGTTGTAACATGTCAGGGTATCGTTACGTACCAGATCCAGTTGCAGCCAATAATCTGCCAGCGCCCAGGTTTCTGCTTTATCCAGCCACATCAGTGGGGTTTCAAAACGAACATCACGACCCATGCCGAGGCTTACGGCGTGATTCAACGCTTTCACGAATTCATCGCGGCAATCCGGGTAGCCTGAGAAGTCTGTTTCACAAACGCCAGTGATGACCGCTTCGGCCTCAACCTGATAAGCATAAATGGCCGTGAGCGTCAGGAACAGGATATTGCGACCCGGCACGAAGGTGCTAGGAATACCATTTTCTGACGGATCGTAATGGGGTACTGGAATGTTGTCGCGCGTCAGGCTACTGACCGCTAATTCATTCAGCAAGGTGACATCCAGAACTTTATGGGCACGAGCACCCAGTTTCAGCGCGAGTTCACGGGCAACGTCAATCTCAGCACGGTGGCGCTGGCCATAATCAAACGTCACACAGTGGACTTCATCATACTGTTTTAAAGCCTGAATCAGGCAGGTTGTGGAGTCCTGACCACCACTAAAGACGACAACTGCACGTTTCATGTGTATTCCTGTAATATCCCTGCGTCTTGAAGTCGCTCGGGTCTAAATGCATAAAAATATATGTTAACGCCAGAGTAAGTGGCTGCCCAGCTTCTTCACACCATAGTGGGAGGAGGTAACCACGCACGGGTAAAATCGAACCATCCCCATGCGTTGAGTTCAATGCCATTCACGCCGGGTGGCGCACTGATTTGGTAACGGTAATTAAACAGTGGCGATACGATGGCGTCGCGCATTAATCCGCTGAACACGTCTTGCAAACCCGTGCTGCGGGCATTTTCGTCCGGGTGGATTTGTACGGTATCAAGCGTAGCCTGCAAATGTGTGTACTGGCTTTCCGTGAGAACCGCAGGCCACAGGACATCACTGCGCAGCCACTGCTCCAGCGTATAAACCGGTGCTTCACCAATCAATCGGTCGCCCATCATTAAATCCGCGTCTGCTAATGCTTCACAGTCGGTCCAGTTTTTTGCGTCGTGGAAAATTAGCGTTAATTCACAACCTAAAGCAGCAAGATAAGTTTTAAGCTGTTGTGCCATTACGTGCAATTCAACCGGCAAATGATAAAGCAACGTCAAGCGTGACGGGAGTGTCACCGCGTTGCGCTTTGTCCATTCCGGGATTTTCCAGCCTGGGATCATCTCGTGGCTTGGCATGATCAGCGATTCATCGACGGGCAGACTGGCGATAAGCTCTTGCTGGTGGATGATCTGCATCAGAAAGCGCGCCTGCTCTGGTGACAGATTACCGTTCTGCTTTACCGCCAGATAACAAAAACCGAGGCTGATGCTATTGCTGACGGGGCGCAGATGCACCAGTTCATCCTGTTGGCCAATGGCAATTTGCACCGGATGGCGGCAGCTGGTGCCCAATTCGGTATCGAACAGTTGCGGGGTTATCCAGTATTCCACCGCTTTGAGTAGCGGATGGCTGAGATGGTAAGACTCAAAACTCTCGATACGCACCAGATTCTCTTTAAAGCTGTTGATGCGAAATGGCCCACAGCCAATTTGCGTATCTTCCGGATGCGCCAGACGGCTGCAATAACTTGCCAGACGATGAGCCAGCCAGTAATCGGGGCTATGCAGCACAAAACGGATGCACTGCGTATGGGCAAGTTCAATGCTTTTCACGCTGACGAACAGCCGCCGCATTGCCGGGAGTGCCAATAGCATCATCAAACGTTGTTGGAGCTGCGTGGTTTCTACTGGTTCGCCATTGTGCCAGTGAAGCGTGGAGCGAATAAAAAAATACCAGTTCAGACCGTCTTCAGAGACTTCCCAGTGATGAGCCAGATCAGGTTGTGGAAGGGCGTTAGAAGAGGTGAAACGGGTGAGACCAGCAAAAACTTGCCCAGCCAAATGCTGTTCAGCACGGCCCGGCAGAAACCCCGGTTGCAGAGGTTCCAGCGGACGGTAATAAGGAATACGCAGCGTTGGCGTATCATTTTGCCATTGCCCACCGAGAAACGGTTGCAGCAACTGGCGCAATTGTTCCGGTGCGATTTGCGCCAGTTCAAGAGCATTCTGGTGCTGCCCTTTGTGCAACACCTGCTCCATCATTCCTGAACGAACGCTCTCCGGTGTCACCAGAAAGGTGAGAGTTCCTCGTTTCCCACGTCCTGATTGCGACTGCCAGGTTAACCAACCCGCGTCTTGCAACTGATTGAGTAACGTTCGCACATGCCGCTCACTGCAAAAACAGCGGCCAGCCAGCTCTGCGACAGTCACGAGTTGGTCTTCACCCGCAGAAGGCTGCCATAAACGCTGAAATTGGTTTAGTCGATTTAATAGTCTCAACGGTATAAACCCGGAACAATTTTCAGAAAGTATTCACTATTAGTTCCGTATATGCCAGGTGATACTGCCAACTGTGTTTTAGTCGTCACAAACTGGAGTGAACATGGCTCGTCTGGCTGCATTTGATATGGATGGTACGTTGTTAATGCCCAATCACCATTTGGGTGATGAAACGCTGCGTACCCTGAACCGTCTGCGTGAAGAACGCCAGATGACTCTTGCGTTTGCCACTGGCCGCCATGTTCTGGAAATGCGCCATATTCTGGGCTCTCTGTCGCTGGAAGCATTTTTGATTACCGGCAACGGGACGCGAGTTCACTCAATGGAAGGAGAGTTACTGCATCGGCAGGATCTCTCTGCGGAAGCGGCAGAAACAGTGATCCATGGGGCGTGGGATACTCAGGCAAGCCTGCATGTATTTAATGACACCGGCTGGTTAACCCAATATGAAGTTGGGGAAATGCTCAATGCTCACGTTTACAGCGGCTTCAGCCCGAAAATTGTCGATGTTAAGCGCATACCGTCTGATGAAGTGACCAAGATTTGTTTCTGTGGTCCTCACGACGATCTTCTGCGTCTGAAAGTTCAGTTGGAAGAGGCTCTGGGCGAGCGCGCGTTTCTCTGTTTCTCTGCGGTGGACTGCCTGGAAGTTTTACCGATTGGCTGCAACAAAGGATCGGCACTTAAGGTATTAAGTCAGCACCTTGGCCTGACGATGAAAGATTGTATGGCGTTTGGCGATGCGATGAACGACCGCGAAATGCTCTCAAGCGTGGGCCATGGTTTGATCATGGGTAACGCGATGGCGCAACTGAAAGCAGATTTACCGCATTTACCTGTTATTGGTCACTGCAATAAACAGGCTGTTTCTCATTATTTGACGCATTGGCTGGATACACCAAACCTCACTTATTCCCCCGAATGATAAGGCCTTAAGCCAGCCGGGCTTTTAGCCCGGCATTTTTTATCCCCGTCATACTTCAAGCTACAGGGGCGTTGGCTGCACTCACTTACCCGAATCACTTACTTGAGTAAGCTCATCGGGATAAGCTCCCTTGCCGCCTACCTGTAACTCGAATTATTTAGGGGATTGAAAGTAATTGGTTTATTTCACGTTGCCACGGCAACACATCACCGATATTTTCCTTCACCCATTCCGCGTTGTAATAGGATTCCAGATAACGTTCACCGCTGTCGCAAAGTAGCGTCACAATGGAACCGGTGCGTCCTTCAGCACGCATACGCGCGGCTAGCTGCAACACTCCCCACATATTTGTCCCGGTGGATGCGCCAACTTTGCGGCCCAGCACGGTTTCCAGCCATTGCATCGTGGCAATGCTCGCCGCATCAGGGACACGCATCATTTCGTCGATGACATCCGGAATGAACGACGGCTCGCAGCGTGGGCGACCAATCCCTTCAATTTTACTGCCCACTGCGCTGCGCAAGCTGCAATCACGTTTCTGCCAGTAATCCATGAACACTGAATTTTGCGGGTCGACTACGGCCAGTTGCGTTGGGTATCCCAGGTAGCGCAAATAACGGCCAATGGTCGCTGACGTGCCGCCTGTGCCTGCACTCATCACGATATAATCGGGCACCGGATGCGGTTCATGTTCCATCTGGCGGAAAATACTGTCGGCAATATTGTTATTACCTCTCCAGTCGGTCGCACGTTCAGCATAGGTGAACTGATCCATATAGTGGCCGTTTAGCTCACGTTCCAGCATTTCTGATGCCGCGTAGATTTCACACGCGCTTTCCACGAAATGGCAGCGTCCACCGTAAAACTCAATTTGTTCCACTTTACGTTTAGCCGTGTAAGAGGGCATGACGGCGATAAACGGCAACCCTAACAAACGGGCAAAATAGGCCTCTGAAACGGCGGTTGAACCTGAGGACGCCTCAATGATGGTCGTGCCTTCTTTAATCCAACCGTTACATAAACCATATAAAAATAGTGAACGGGCAAGACGATGTTTAAGGCTGCCAGTTGGATGAGTACTTTCATCTTTCAGGTAGAGCTGAATACCGGGAAATCCAGGTAACGCAAGACGGATCAAATGTGTATCCGCGGAGCGTTGGTAATCGGCGTTAATTTCGCTTATAGCGTGGTTTACCCAACTAGTCGTCATGATGTTGCCCGTTTGTTTATTTGTGCCTAGAGTAATGCAAAAAGAAGATAAAAAAGTTGCCTTTTAGCCTTTCAGGGGCGTTCAATGGAGAAAAAATTTCTCCTGGAATACGTCATGTTAGATAAAATTGACCGCAAGCTGCTATCCTTGCTGCAAAACGACTGCACCCTCTCTTTGCAGGCACTCGCTGATGCCGTTAATCTGACTACCACACCCTGCTGGAAACGCCTGAAACGGCTTGAAGATGACGGCATTATTCGCGCAAAGGTCGCGCTTTTAGACCCGGAAAAACTTGGCCTTGGTCTGACCGCATTTGTGCTGATAAAAACCCAGCATCACAGTAGTGAGTGGTACTGCAAATTTGTCGCGGTCGTCGCGCAGATGCCAGAAGTGCTTGGTTTCTGGCGGATGGCGGGAGAGTACGACTACCTGATGCGTGTGCAGGTAGAAGACATGAAACGGTATGACGATTTTTACAAACGGCTGGTGAACGGCATTCCTGGTTTAAGCGATGTGACTTCGAGTTTTGCCATGGAACAGATAAAATACACGACGGCTTTGCCATTAGAGCGCTGAATTATACCCGTCATACTTCAATTATTTAGGGTATTCACGTTCCCGGCCTCAATAGAATTTATTTCTCTGCCTGACATCGGCGGACAGTACTTCAGGAATCTGACTGCGTGCGATTATTTGCTCAATTAAGCTGGTACTTCACCCGCGAATGGCGACGCTATCTCGGGGCTGTCGCCTTGCTTATTATCATTGCAATCCTGCAATTGGTGCCACCAAAACTGGTGGGCGTGATTGTCGATGGTGTCACCCAACAGCGCCTCTCCGGAAGCGATGTGCTGATGTGGATTGGTGTGATACTTATCATTGCGGTGATCGTCTACATACTCCGTTACGTCTGGCGTGTGTTGTTATTCGGTGCGTCCTACCAGCTTGCTGTTGAATTGCGCGAAGATTATTACCGTCAGCTAAGCCGCCAGCACCCTGAATTCTATCTGCGTCACCGCACTGGTGATTTGATGGCCCGTGCAACCAATGATGTCGACCGTGTGGTTTTTGCCGCAGGCGAGGGCGTGCTCACTCTCGTTGATTCGCTGGTGATGGGGTGTGCGGTGCTTATCGTGATGTCGACGCAAATCAGCTGGGAACTCACGTTACTCGCATTACTGCCAATGCCCGTTATGGCGCTGGTTATCAAACGCTATGGCGACCAATTACACCAACGTTTCAAGCTTGCCCAGGCGGCATTCTCAACGCTTAACGACAGGACGCAGGAAAGTTTATCCAGCATCCGCATGATCAAAGCATTTGGTCTTGAAGACCGACAATCCGCACTGTTTGCCGCCGAAGCCAAAGATGCCGGGCAGAAAAACATGAGAGTAGCGCGGGTCGATGCGCGCTTTGACCCGACGATATATATCACCATTGGTACGGCAAACCTGCTCGCGATTGGTGGTGGCAGTTGGATGGTGATTCAGGGATCGCTGACTCTTGGTCAACTGACCAGTTTTGTGATGTACCTCGGCCTGATGATTTGGCCGATGCTGGCGCTGGCGTGGATGTTCAATATTGTTGAACGTGGCAGTGCGGCGTACAGTCGCATTCGCAGCATGTTATCCGAAGCGCCATCAGTCCCTGATGGCGACAAAGAAGCCCCAGCCGGTCGCGGCACCGTGGAGGTGAATATTCAGGCGTTCCACTATCCGCAAACGGCACGGCCAACGCTTGAAAATGTCACCTTTACCTTAAAACCGGGCGAAATGTTGGGGCTATGTGGGCCTACGGGAGCCGGGAAAAGTACGATTCTGTCTCTTATCCAGCGCCATTTTGACATCGACCAGGGCGAGATTTGTTTCCATGGGATCCCACTCGTACAGATGCAGCTCGACTCCTGGCGCAGCCGTCTGGCGGTGGTAAACCAGACGCCATTCCTGTTCTCGGATACGGTGGCCAGCAACATCGCGCTGGGTAAACCAGGCGCAACGCAGCAAGAAATTGAACATGTTGCCAGGCTTGCCAGCGTTCACGACGATATTCTGCGTTTGCCACAAGGTTACGAAACTGAAGTTGGCGAGCGTGGTGTAATGCTTTCTGGCGGCCAGAAGCAGCGTATTTCTATCGCCCGCGCGTTATTACTCGATGCGGAAATCTTGATCCTCGATGATGCCCTTTCAGCCGTCGATGGACGAACCGAACACCAAATCCTGCATAACCTGCGTCAGTGGGGCGAAAACCGCACGGTTATTATTAGCGCGCACCGTCTGTCGGCATTGACCGAAGCCAGTGAAATCCTGGTCATGCAGCACGGGCATGTTGCCCAACGTGGTAATCACGATGTGTTGGTGGGAATGCCGGGTTGGTATCGCGACATGTATCGTTATCAACAATTGGAAGCGGCGTTGGATGATGCGCCAGAAACGACAGCAGACGAGGAACCCGCCAATGCGTAAATCAATACAGCAATGGCCAACCATAAAACGCCTGCTGGCTTATGGCTCACCGTGGCGTAAACCGCTCGCAGGTGCGGTGGTCATGCTGTGGATTGCTGCTGCCGCTGAAGTCAGTGGCCCGATTATTGTGAGCTACTTCATCGATAATATGGTCTCTGAGCATCGTCTGCCTGTCGCGGCGGTAGCGGGGCTGGCGACAGCCTATCTGCTGCTGTCTATCTCGGCTGCGGGGTTGCATTACTGGCAAGCGTTATTGTTTAACCAGGCCGCCGTTGGCGTGGTGCAAAAACTGCGTACTGACGTGATGGATGCCGCGCTGCGCCAGCCGCTCAGCACCTTTGATACGCAGCCTGTTGGGCAATTAATTTCCCGCGTCACCAACGACACAGAAGTGATTCGTGATCTCTACGTGACGGTGGTTGCGACCGTATTGCGAAGTGCCGCCTTGATTGGCGCGATGCTGGTGGCGATGTTTAGCCTCGACTGGCGCATGGCGTCGGTGGCGATTTGCATCTTCCCCGCCGTCATTATCGTGATGTTCATCTACCAACGTTACAGCACGCCGATTGTTCGCCGGGTACGCAGCTATCTGGCTGATATCAACGATGGCTTTAACGAAGTCATCAATGGGATGAGCGTTATCCAGCAGTTCCGCCAACAAGCGCGTTTTGGCGAACGCATGGGTGCGGCGAGTCGTTCGCACTATCTGGCGCGGATGCAAACCCTGCGTCTTGATGGTTTTTTACTGCGCCCGTTGCTGAGCCTGTTTTCGGCGATGGTGCTGTGCGGCTTGTTGATGCTGTTTGGTTTTAC
Organism: Buttiauxella sp. A111; assembly: GCF_014189855.1. Taxonomy (GTDB): domain Bacteria; phylum Pseudomonadota; class Gammaproteobacteria; order Enterobacterales; family Enterobacteriaceae; genus Buttiauxella; species Buttiauxella selenatireducens. The sequence goes on along the minus strand of NZ_BJFN01000003.1, from coordinate 511,700 downwards.
CTCGGTCGGGACTATCGAAGTTGGCGTGTTATACGCATTTATCAACTATTTAGGGCGTCTTAATGAACCCCTAATCGAACTCACCACACAACAATCGATGCTGCAACAAGCGGTGGTTGCAGGTGAACGTGTCTTTGAGTTGATGGATGGTAAACGCCAGGATTACGGCAACGATAATCGCCCGCTGGAAAGCGGCCATATTGAAGTCGACAACGTTTCCTTTGCCTATCGTGGCGATCGCCTTGTGTTGCAAGACATCAACCTTGATGTTCCCGCGCGCAGTTTCGTGGCGCTGGTGGGGCATACCGGCAGTGGGAAAAGTACGCTGGCTAACTTGCTGATGGGCTATTACCCACTGACCAGCGGTGAAATTCGTCTTGATGGTCGTCCGCTGGACACGCTGAGCCACAGCGTGTTGCGTCAGGGCGTTGCGATGGTGCAACAAGATCCGGTGGTGCTGGCTGACTCCTTCTTTGCCAACGTGACGCTTGGACGCGACATCAGCGAAGCGGCAGTCTGGCAGGCGCTGGAAACGGTGCAACTCGCAGAACTGGCGCGCACCATGAGTGAGGGGATTTATACGCGGTTGGGAGAGCAGGGTAATAATTTGTCTGTCGGCCAGAAGCAATTGCTGGCACTGGCACGTGTGCTGGTCGACGCCCCGCAGATTTTAATCCTCGATGAAGCGACAGCAAATATCGACTCCGGCACCGAGCAGGCCATTCAGCATGCGCTGGCGGCGGTGCGTGAGCACACTACGCTTGTGGTGATTGCTCACCGTCTGTCAACGATTACTGATGCTGACACCATTCTGGTGTTGCACCGTGGGCAAGCCGTTGAACGCGGGACGCACAGTGAACTGCTGGCGCAACAAGGCCGCTATTGGCAGATGTATCAACTGCAACTGGCGGGTGAAGAATTAGCGGCGGCCACTCGTGAAGAGACCGCGACGGCCTGACGCACCAAAAACACGCATAAACCCAATGGGCATCCCCGTTGGTGCAGAAAAGAAACGCACCATGCACTTAAATGGTGCGTTTTTATTATCTAAGAAATTTCTTAATCCCAGTCATCGTAATTTCCAGCCATTGAATCCTTATACAGCGCGGTTTAACGCGCTGAAAATGCCTGTTTTTCATTTTTGGCATGGCCTTTGCTTTATCTAAACCGTGTTGTAGAGGCAATTACCCAATTCTGACTGGAGGGGATCTATGAAGCTGGTTACCGTGGTTATCAAACCGTTCAAACTCGAAGACGTACGCGAGGCGCTGTCTGCAATCGGTATTCAGGGGCTGACTGTGACCGAAGTTAAAGGCTTTGGCCGTCAGAAAGGTCATGCCGAGTTGTACCGCGGTGCTGAGTACAGCGTCAATTTTCTCCCAAAAGTGAAAATTGATGTGGCAATTGCCGATGATCAACTCGACGAAGTGATTGATGTCATTAGCAAAGCTGCCTATACCGGCAAGATTGGTGATGGCAAAATTTTCGTTGCTGAACTGCAACGTGTCATCCGCATTCGTACCGGCGAAGCCGACGAAGCCGCACTGTAATCGTCTTGCCACTCGTGAAAGGGATGGAAAAAATGAACAAATTAGCCTCTACCTTAGGCGTTGTAGCCCTGGCACTTGCGCCGTCAATTGCTCTGGCGGCACCGGCTGTGGCCGATAAAGCAGACAACGCCTTTATGATGATTAGCACCGCATTGGTGCTGTTTATGACAATACCTGGGTTGGCACTGTTTTACGGCGGCTTGATTCGCTCTAAAAACGTGCTGTCGATGTTGACGCAGATAACGGTCACATTTGCACTGGTTTGTGTGCTGTGGGTGGTTTACGGCTATTCATTGGCCTTTGGCACCGGTGGCAACTTCTTTGGTAACTTCGACTGGCTGTTACTGAAAAATATTCAACTCACCGCGTTGATGGGGTCTTTCTACCAATATATTCATGTTGCGTTCCAGGGGTCCTTCGCGTGTATCACCGTGGGGCTTATTGTTGGCGCGTTAGCTGAACGTATTCGCTTCTCTGCCGTGCTGATCTTCGTTGTGATTTGGCTGACGCTCTCTTATGTGCCGATTGCGCATATGGTGTGGGGCGGCGGTTTGTTGGCAACGCATGGCGCAATGGACTTCGCGGGCGGTACAGTCGTACACATCAACGCCGCGGTGGCGGGGCTGGTGGGGGCTTACTTGATTGGTAAACGCGTGGGTTACGGTAAAGAAGCGTTCAAACCGCATAACCTGCCAATGGTGTTTACCGGTACTGCCATCCTGTACTTCGGTTGGTTTGGCTTCAACGCAGGTTCTGCGAGTGCGGCAAACGAAATCGCAGCACTGGCCTTTGTGAACACTGTTGTGGCAACCGCAGCGGCAGTCCTTGGTTGGGTATTTGGCGAGTGGGCATTGCGTGGCAAGCCTTCTTTGCTGGGTGCGTGTTCTGGTGCTATCGCAGGTCTGGTTGGCATCACTCCCGCGTGTGGCTATGTCGGCGTCGGCGGTGCTCTGATTATCGGTATCGTGGCAGGTCTGGCGGGTTTGTGGGGCGTAACCCTGCTGAAAAAATGGCTGCGTGTGGATGACCCTTGCGATGTGTTTGGTGTCCACGGCGTGTGCGGTATCGTAGGCTGCATCATGACCGGTATCTTTGCATCAACCTCTCTGGGGGGGGTGGGCTACGCAGAAGGCGTGACCCTGGGTCATCAGGTACTGGTGCAGTTGGAAAGTATCGGTGTGACGATTGTCTGGTCCGCAGTTGTTGCGTTCATCGGCTTTAAGGTTGCTGACCTGACTGTGGGTCTGCGTGTACCAGAAGAGCAAGAGCGTGAAGGTCTGGATGTGAACAGCCATGGCGAGAATGCTTACAACGCGTAATTGTTTCCCCTCACCCTAACCCTCTCCCAAAGGGAGAGGGGATTGGCCGGATCTCATCTGCACGAGGGAGAGGGGAATGGCCGGTTCTCATCTGCACGAGGGAGAGGGGATCGATCAGTTTCCTCCCTCTCCTGGGGGAGAGGGCCGGGGTGAGGGCGCCCTGACCCTAACCTCGCTTACGCATCACACCTTCCTGCACCGTTGACGCCACCAACACGCCATCGCGTGAATAAAACTCCCCGCGAACAAAGCCACGCGCGCTGGAAGCCGACGTACTTTCCACGCTATACAACAACCAGTCATTCATATCAAACGGGCGGTGGAACCACATTGAGTGATCGATGGTCGCCACTTGCATACCCGGCTCAAGGAAACCAACGCCATGTGGCTGAAGCGCGACGGGAAGGAAGTTAAAATCAGAGGCATAACCCAGCAGATACTGATGTACGTGTAATTCCGTTGGCATTTTACCGTTGGCTCGCATCCACACCTGACGTACCGGCTCATCAACATGCCCTTGCATAGGGTTGTGGAATACAACCGGGCGGATCTCGAGTGGCTTTTCACAGAGAAACTTCTCTTTCAGGCTCTGTGGCAGCAACTTTTCAAACGCCATGGCGATTTCTGTTTCTGACTTCAGATTTTCCGGTGCAGGAGCCCCTGGCATGGCTTTTTGATGTTCAAAGCCAGGCTCTGGCGCCTGGAAAGAGGCGGTCATATAGAAAATAGGTTTGCCATTTTGGATCGCCGCAACGCGTCGTGCGCTGAAACTATTGCCATCACGCAGAGTTTCTACGTCATAAACAATAGGCTTTGAGCTGTCCCCTGGGCGCAGAAAATAACTGTGGAAAGAGTGCACCAGGCGTTCTGTTGGCACGGTTTCTTTGGCGGCATACAGCGCCTGGCCAACGACTTGTCCACCGAAAACCTGACGTAAACCTAAGTCCTCGCTCTGGCCACGAAAAATACCTTCTTCAATCTTTTCCAGATTGAGTAATGCCAACAAATTGCTGAGCGCCTGACTCATAAAAGGTCCTCAATGAAATAATAAAAATCGCGCAATTGGCCTGATTATAACAGGTTTCCAACAATCGCCACCCAGTGGCCCGACCTGATCTTGTGTTACGGTTTTAGGCAAAAATCAGTGATATGTGCCACACTTAGCGTGATAAGTATGTTTAACCACTCATTACTTGTGGGCCAACAGCCTGCTGGTGCATTGATGATAAGGAGAACAAATCAATGAAACTTGTGCACACGTTAAGTGGTTTAGCCATTGCTGTTGCGATGGTGGGATGCGCGCATAATAAAAGTGCTGACATCCCGACGCCAGCCCCTGCTGCAACGACTTCATCAGCAGCATCTTTAGCGCAGTCTGATATTCAACAGCCAAATGTTTCGGGGACGGTCTGGATTCGTCAACGTATCGCGTTACCGCCAGATGCAGTGCTTACGGTGACATTATCTGATGCATCTTTGGCGGATGCGCCGTCAAGAGTGCTGTCGCAGAGAGCTGTCCGTACGGAAGGGAAACAATCGCCGTTCAGCTTTGTGTTGCCGTATAACCCAGCAGATGTTCAACCTAACGCGCGCATCATTCTGAGCGCGGCAATCACCGTGAATAATCAGCTAATGTTTATCACCGATACCATTCAACCGGTAATAAACAATGGGGGAGTTAAAGCGGATCTGACATTGGTACCTGTTCAGCAGACGGCAGTTCCAGTGCAGGACAACGGTGGCGCAGCAACGACCGTTCCGTTGACATCCCCGACTCAGGTTAACCCTTCGTCAGCGGTACCGGCTCCAACGCAGTTATGATGCTAAGCGTTGCCGAGTAAAGTGTGGTTTTCAATCCACGACAACTCACTTAAGCGCCTCCTTCGAGGCGCTTTTTAGTAATTCCAGCGATAACGCTGCATATCAATTTGCCCGTTGCCAGACACCATAATTCCCTCTGAAAGCAACGCTTGCCGCTGGCGTTGTAAATCCGGGCCGGTCAGAGAAATCGTGCCATGACGGTTCACCACGCGATGCCAGGGTAATTTACTGCCTTCAGGTAGGCGCTTGAGAACACCGCCTACTTGCCGCGCGGCGCGGGGGGAACCTGCCAGCCGAGCCACATCGCCATAGGTCGTGACGTGACCTTCCGGTATAGCAGCGATAATCTGATAAACGCGCTGCGGGAATGAATCGTTATTTTCCATAGCTAACTCCATTTACCCTGCGCTTTGAAGTCACCCGGGTATAACAGCCTGAGGGTAAGGATAATCGTCGTGCGCTAAACTAGAAAGAAAAACAGGGGCTGCGCAAGAAAGCAACACCTGACCGCTCCTTGCTTGCAATTGCCTGGGGCAACATGGATAATGCGCCAGCGCGTTAGGTAACTAGCGCTCTCAATGGGGGCCCTGTTGGTTCTCCCGCAACACTAATTTGTGAATTCGGTCAGGTCCGGAAGGAAGCAGCCGCAGCAGATGACGTGTGTGCCGGGATGTAGCTGGCAGGGCCCCCACCCAATTCTGCCTCCCTGAGATTTCCATTCCATTCTTCTGCTTACTTTTCCTTTCGGGACAACGTTGATTCTCTCATTTTAAAGCTATGTGAACGCCTGCCTTTTATCGATATCGTTTGAGGGAAGGGTATTGCTGGAAATGAGCGGGTAGAGAGAGGAATTGTTGCTTTGAGGCGTTGTGGGGAATGATAAAGAACTGCAAAAAAAAGCCCTGCGACATACGCCACAGGGCTTTTGCATTATGGGGTAACGATATTGAACCAGAATTCAAAGTTATCCATAAAACCTAGCATCTCGTTCATCTTCTCACTGTTGCCTGTCACCTTAACCTCACCTTTATCCACCGCCTGTTTAAGCGTTTCTTCTTTAAGGATGATTCTGTTAAGCGTATCTCTGTTCAAGGAGAATGTTGCATCGGCATCTTTTGCTTCGGTGTTAGCGGTATGGTTTAACACCCCATTTTCCAACTCCAGCTTGTATTTGCCGCCATCGCTACCTAAGTCGATGTTAAACACCGCTTTGGTATCACCCGCCTTCTCACCATTGATATGTACCGCCAAATAATCGAAGAACATTTCTGGCGTCATTGCCTTAACGGTGTCAGGGCTGGCAGTATTTGGCGTTGGGCCAATTCCCACGCCATTTCGTAGTTCTTGAGCACCAGTCAGGTAGAAGTTGCGCCATGGGCCAGATTCAGCCTGATAGCCCATTTGCTCCAGTGCATCGGCTTCAAGGTTTCGCGCAGTTTTGTTGCTCGGATCGGCGAACACGACTTTGCTCACAACCTGAGCGACCCAGCGGTAATTGCCCTGTTCAAAGTCAGTTTTGGCTTTCTGAAGGACAGCATCAGCACCTCCCATGTATTCGACGAATTTCTTTGCAGAATCTTCTGGTGGCAGCTCGTCTAACGTTGCCGGGTTGCCATTAAACCAACCGAGATAAAACACATAGGTGGCTTTTACGTCGTGGCTGACGGAACCGTAATAACCACGGCTTGCCCAAGTTTTGGCTAAGTTTGGCGGCAATTTGATTTTTGCTGCAATTTCGTCGCGTGTCAGGCCCTGGTTTGCCATACGCAGCGTCTGGTCATTGATGTAACGATACATATCGCGCTGGCCTTTCATCAGGTTCACGACATTATCTTTACCCCAGGTTGGCCAGTGGTGTTGGGCGATAATAATTTCGGCATCGCTGCCCCAGCGATCAATTGCGGCGTTGATATATTTGGACCAGGCCAGCGGATCGCGGATTTTTGCCCCACGCAGAGAATAAGTGTTGTGCAGAGTGTGAGTAACATCCTCCGCCGCTTCGATCATTTTCTTCTCTTTGACATACCACAGCATTTCAGATGGAGCTTCAGAACCTGGCGCCATCATAAAGTCATAGGTCAGTCCGTCGATAACTTCTTCCTGCCCCGTGTGTGTTATGTAGTTTGTTGGCGCCAATAAGGTCACGGTACCTGCAGAAGTGGTAGTCCCCAATCCTGCACCCACCTGGCCTTTTGAATTAGCAGGTAAAAGATTGCCGTACATATAGCTTGCGCGACGACTCATGGCGTTACCCGCCATGATATTTTCGTCAACAGAGGCTTCCATGAACCCCTGCGGGCCATAGATTTTAACTTTTCCCGCCTTTACATCGGCTTCATCAACAACACCACGAACACCGCCGTAATGGTCAACGTGGCTATGGGTATAAATAACGGCAACTACCGGTTTTTTACCGCGATTTTTGTAATAAAGATCCATGCCGACTTTAGCTGTTTCTGCGGAAACGAGCGGGTCAATGACGGTAATGCCTTTTTTACCCTCGATAATCGTCATATTGGACAAATCAAGGTTACGGATCTGGTAAACACCGTCAGTCACTTCAAACAGACCGCTAATATTGATGAGTTGAGACTGACGCCAAAGGCTCGGGTTTACTGTATCTGGTGCTTTATCGCCTTCTTTAATGAAAGCATATTGTTGAGGATTCCAGACAACATTTCCTTTCTCACCTTTAATAATACTTTGTGGAAGTGCGGCAATAAAACCTTTATGCGCATTGGCAAAATCGGTTTTATCCGCGAAGGGAAGCTGGTTGTAAATTGCTTCATTGGCGCGTTTGGTTGCTGCCGTTGCTTCTTTTGTCGGCGCAGGAGTTGCCGCTGTTACTGACATGGTGACCAGTAAACCCGCGACAGCCAGACTACTGGCTATCAGATTCAATCTCATTAATTCAACCTCTAAGTGGCAATGTTATGTATTTGACGAATCAGAGTCGCCATAGCGAGAGTAAATATATTTTTTAAGCACAATCTAATATTGACGATTGATGTAGGTTAAAAAATCTATTCACTATTTCGTCAATTTTAGTGGATTGTTTTAAAGCACAATAGTCCCAAATGGGACTGTGCGTTATTAATAGGGGGCGAAATAGAAACTTTAGTCGGTACAGACATCCCACCCTCAGTTGCACTATACTGCAACAACTGATTGTATATTTGGGGAGCCTATGAAAGCTGATTTTGAAAACATTCACTTCTGTTATCAATCACTTGATTTGAGAGGCTTTATTGTTGATGTTTGTGAAAAAGGCGAGAAACTCATCTTTTCAGATAAAGAAAAAATAGAGCCAATATCTGGTTTTATTTACTTTCCCCTGGAGGGTTCAGTCGCCATATCCCATGCGGAAAGTGAACTCACTATTGGCAATGTCATTGAACTTATGCCAATTGGCCTAATGGAAAGGTATTGCCCACAACTCAACTTTGAATATAAATGCATGACACCTGTTGAAATGATTAAAATCTCCTGGCAGGATTTTGATGGTATCTTTTTTCAAAATGCTGAGTATATGCAGGTGTTATCAAAAATTTTGATTTTTATGACCATATTCTCTTTGGAGCTTCATTCTGAGAGGAAACAGTTGACAAGTTACCAAACGATTAAACCGATGTTATATCGTTATCTATACAGATCGAAGACATTCCCCAACGAAAGCGAAGGTCTGGCGAATTTTATTATTCGACGTACCAAATTATCGCGTACGCATGTGTTTCGTGTGCTGGCGGACTTAAAGGAAGGGGGATATATTTCAGTGAAAAGTGGCAAGTTGATTTCGATTAATAAAGTATTACCTGAAGATTATTAAAAAGTGGCAATTTATCTTAACCGGGTGCGGGTTTAATACTCATCGCACCCAATTTCGCCTCCCGCTAAACCACTGTTCTCCTTAAATATTCATCCCGCGTTTGTGCCAGGTTATCCCAAATCGGCTTTAATCGCTCCAGTGCTGCGCGCATTTGCGTGGGTTCAAGAGTGAATGGCAATCTCAAATATCGTTCAAATGCCCCTTCGGCTCCAAAACGTGGGCCTGCGCCAATGCGAATACCGATGGATTCCGCGCTGGCGGCAAAGACGGTTGCCAGCGGTTTTGGCAGTTCAATCCACCAGGATAATCCTCCTTCCGGGACAACGGTTATTTTCCAGTCCGGGAATATCTCTTTGATTGCTTCACCGCAGGCATCTCTATGCTGGCGCAGCATGTCGCGCCGCCCAGGCAGGAAGTTATCCGCTTCGTTAAATAAGTGGATGGCAGCGAGCTGTTCCAGAACCGGCGAGCCTAAATCCAACGTGTCGCGGATTTGAATCAGTGACGCAATGGTCCGCGCTGAGGCTCTGATCCAGCCTATCCTCATACCGCCCCAGAAACTTTTTCCGCCCGATCCCAGGGTGATTATTCGATCATCGTTATCAAAGGCGGCCAACGGTGGCGGTGGTGGGTTGTCAAACCACAGATCGACCATGGTTTCATCAACCACCACCGTGGTGCGCGTACGGGCAGCCATTTCGGCGATAGCGATACGCGTATCCACATCCATACAACGCCCGGTGGGATTATGGAAATCGACAATCAAGTAGGCTAACCGTGGAGAGGTTTGCGCAATGGTGGCCGCAAGCCCCTCAGTGTCCCACCCCTGTTCAGTCAGGCTTACGGGAACGGCACGGCAGGACGCACCTTTAATTGCCGTCAGCGCCATCGGATAAGTGGGGTGATCCATGACTACGCGATCGCCAGGGCCAGTCAGCAGTCGCAGTATCAACCCAAAACCACTCAGTGCGCCATTGACGATAATAATCTGATCGGCGTGAGTCGGCAGCCCTCGGGCAGCATAGCGTTGTGCGATAACCTGACGCAGTTCCGGCAACCCCTGCTGGTTGTAACCGGTCGAACCCAAATGTTCGGGCAAGGCAATCAACGCGTTGGCATAGGCCTGATGAATTTCGGGCCCCGCAGCAAGCGCTGCGGTGGAGAGGTCTAACGTTGCCCCTCGACCGGGGAGTGGCGAAACAGCTTGTAGCCCTTCCGGTAGCATGGTGACAGACCCCGAACCTTGTCGGCTTGCCAGGTATCCTTCATCACGCAATTGTGCGAGCGCGGTCGCTACAGTGGTTCGGCTAACGCCGAGCGCTTTTGCCAGTTCACGTTCACCCGGTAGGCGGCTATCGAGTGGCAAACGCCCATCCAGAATCAACAACCGTAGCCCGTCTGCCAGTTGGCGATAAACCGGGGTGCGGGTTAATTCCTGATGCCAGTTTCCCAGCAATTTTGTCAGAGATGAAGAACCGGTTCTGCGCTGCGCCATAGCAATCCACTTTGTATTAACTGGACCTTAATTTCAGATCCATTTTGCGTAAAAGTAAAGCCACAAAAGAACACTGAGGTGAAGAAGATGATCGCTCGACGCTTGCTGCAACTTTATACCGGCCTGGTACTGTATGGTGTATCCACGGCGATGTTCGTGCGGGCCAATTTAGGTGCTGATCCCTGGAACGTTTTCCACCTCGGCGTGGCGCGGATCTTCTCTTTAAATATTGGCATGGTGATGATCGTGGTGGGTGCGCTGGTGTTGCTACTGTGGATCCCGCTGCGCCAGAAACCAGGGCTTGGGACAATCAGCAACGTGATTGTGTTGGGTCTGGCCGCTGATGCCGCACTCGTCTTAATGCCGCCGATTGAATCGATGGTGATGCGCAGCATTTTACTGTTGGCTGCCATTCTGGTGAATGCGATTGCGACTGGGATGTACATCGGGGCAGGGTTTGGCTCCGGCCCGCGTGATGGTTTGATGACCGGGATTAATGCACGCACCGGTTGGTCAGTACGCAGCGTACGGACGGCGATTGAGTTAACCGTCTTACTGGCCGGTTGGTTGATGGGAGGCACGTTTGGTGTCGGTACGGTGCTGTATGCGCTGGCGATTGGCCCGTTTATCCAACTCTGTTTGCCGTGGTTTCGCATTCAGACTCGTTCGCAAAAAAACCTGGTTGAACCGACTATTGTGCCCTAATGTTGAAGCCAAAACCCCGATTCGATGAGGTAACAATGCATAGCGAGGTCATCAGCAACGCGGCGGCACACTGGAATAGCTATCAGCTTGCAGACATTTTGTCCCACTGTTTTGAAGGATATCTGGTCCCTTTCACCATTGACGGTGAAACCTTTGCGATGCGTTTTGCGGCAGAAGATATGAGTCTTAATGACAGTCGAGTCTGGACGCAAAATGGCGAACCGAAAGCGCTGGCGATCATCAGTCGACGTGGGCAAACCAGCCGTCTTGCCGCCTTCGCGATTCGTCCTGAGTTACGCGGACAAGGGTTCGGCAGACAATTTATGCAGCAGTTGATCGATGAAGCGCGTGCGCGTGGTGACCGAAGCATGTGGCTGGAAGTCATTGTCGGCAACGACTCTGGACTTGCGTTGTATGAACGCATGGGATTTGTGCGCCAGCAGACTCTGGTCGGGTTTAACGCCGTCAGTGCTGCGCTGTTTACACAAACGGGCGAATTGCAGGAAATCGACCCGCTGGTAATGGCAAACAAAATGATGACCGATGCCAACCTGCGATTGCCATGGCTGAGTGCGCCAGAAACGCTCTATAAATTACCGGGCAAAGCGTTCGTGTTAAATGATGTGGCGTACGCCATGGTGGCGACTGCTCCTCAAGGGTTCAGAGTGCGCATGCTTTATGTTGACCCAGCCGCGCGAGGTCAGGGCCTGGCGAAAAAATTGCTGACGCTGCTGCGCGAACGTTTTAGCGGGCTTTATACCGCAACGGCCATTCCCGAGCCCATTGCGCCGGTTTTCTTAAGTAGCGGCTACCGTCAGGATCCCATTACGCAATATGAAATGTTGCTCAAACTTTGAGCGGGCGGCATTCATTCTTAACGACTAAACTTATCAATCGTAATCATCACGGGTGGAAAACATCTACCCGTCTTCCCCACACCGTGGAGGTTTACAATGCCTTATGTTGATGGTTTCGTTGTTGCTGTACCGGCAGCAAATAAAGATGCGTATAAGGAAATGGCTGCCAAAGCCGCACCGTTATTTAAAGAATTTGGTGCACTACGCGTCGTGGAATGTTGGGCTGACGATGTGCCCGATGGCAAGCTCACTGATTTTCGTATGGCGGTAAAAGCTGAAGAGAGCGAAGAAGTTGTTTTCAGCTGGATTGAATATCCATCTAAAGAAGTGCGTGATGCCGCGAATGCCAAAATGATGTCTGACCCACGGATGAAAGAGTTTGGCGAATCAATGCCATTTGATGGCAAACGCATGATTTATGGTGGCTTTGCGCCACTGCTCGACGAGTAAATCGGGCGGGGGGCGCTAACGCCGACCGCTTTTATGCAGAGTGGATGCGCTTAGCGTCATCCACCCTGTAAAAACAGTTAAACCTTCAGCTCGCGTAACAATCCAAATGCCTGTTTCATATGGGCTTCACTCACAATAAACGCCCGCAATTGCTGCTCGATATCATAACCTTTCGCGATTAAACCTTGCGGCTCGACTGAAATCTGCCAGTGCAAATCACTACGCTGCGTTTCGCCCGCCAGATGCAACGGCAATTCAGGTGTTTTCACTTTGACCAGCATGGCTGGAAGTGCAAGACCATCAGTGGCACCCAACAAATTTTTGGCAAGCGTCATGGCGCTATATTGAATCGGTTGCAGGAACGGCAGTACCTTGCCGTCTATTTCTGCACAATCTCCGAGTGCGTAGATATTGGTATCAGAAGTCTGCAACTGGCGATTGACCTGAATACCGCGATTCACATCAAGACCGGCATGTTGCGCCAGCCCGATATTGGAACGCAGGCCAATCGCGGCGACAACCGCATCCACATTGACCATTCTTCCATTACTCAGCGTGGCATTAATACCCTGTTCTGTTTTTGTCAGTGATTCAAGGCGCTGATTAAACAACAGTTCCACGCCCATTTGATTCAGTCGATGCTGAAGGCGGCTGCTGACTTCCGCAGGCATCAGCGAGGCGAGCAGGCTGGCAGCGTTATCCACCAGAATCACCTGTTTGCCCGCGCGACAAAAATCCATCGCCAGTTCAGTACCAATCAGGCCACCGCCTAAAATCATCACCCGGCGGGAGTCACGCAGCGATGATTCACAGGCCATAAACTCTTGCTGGCTGTTAAGTGTCAACATCAGCTCTTTACCCTGAATGGGCGGAAGCAGGGCGCTTGAACCGGTTGCCAGCACCAGTTTGTCATACGGCCATTGCTGGTCACCGCATTTAACCAGACGTTCTTTACGGTCGATAGATGAAACCCAGCTATTGGCGTTCAGCGTGAGATTAAACTGCTCGGCAAACTCCCCGGCACGTTGCCGGGTGAGATCGTCTGCACGTTGGTTCAGGCTCATTACGTGGCTGAGATCGGGTTTGTTGTATTCATCCATACTGTCGGCGGCAATCAGGCGTACAGGAACCTGCGCATCATGCTTGCGGATGTTTTTAACCAGTTGGCGGGCGGCAAAGCCCGAACCGATAATCACAATGCCATGTTTCATTTTGCCTCCGTTGCCAGTACATCAAACACGTCTTTGCCGAGCGAGCATTCCGGGCACAGGAAGGTATCAGGCACTTCGCTCCACGGGGTGCCAGGTGCGACGTCCTGCATTGGCTCGCCGGTGGCGGGATCGTAAATCCACTGGCAAACGCTGCACTGCATTTGTGGACCTAAATCGGCGCAGGTTTTCACTTCAGCAACGTTTACCTGCTGTGGAGCAGCAGGTGTTGAAACCAGCGGAGTCAGCGCCCACTGACGAGCAATTTCGCGGCCATGCTGGCGGCAGACTTCCAGCGCGTCGAGGTCCGGACGCCATTTGGCTTTCAGGCTCATCGACATTTCAAAACCCGCATCCTGTAAGCGTGTAGAGAGGCGGTCTACCGCGCCGCCGCTCCAGCCGTGAGAACCGAAGGCGCTGGCACGTTTATTACGGAAACGCAGGCCTGTCATTTCCTCAACCAGTCCGGCAATTTTTGGCATCATCACGTTGTTCATGGTGGAGGTGCCGACCAGCACGCCCTTGGAACGGAAGACGTTGGTGAGAATGTCATTTTTGTCGCTACGGGCCACGTTAAAGATTTTTACCGCCACACTGGGGTCAACTTCGTTAATCCCCTGAGCAATGGCATCAGCCATCATGCGGGTATTGTTGGACATGGTGTCGTAGAAAATCGTGATTCTGTCTTCCTGATAATCTGCCGCCCATTTCAGGTACATTTCGACAATCTGAGTTGGGTTATCGCGCCATACCACACCGTGGGAAGTGGCAATCATATCCACCGGCAGGTTAAAGCCGAGGATCTCGGTAATTTTCGGCGTCACCAGGCGGCTGAACGGCGTCAGGATGTTGGCGTAGTAGCGCTGGCACTGTTCGAACAGCTCGCTTTGGTCGACTTCGTCGTTGAACAGGCGTTCATCGCAGTAGTGCTGGCCGAAGGCGTCATTACTGAACAGCACCGCGTCGCCTGTCATATAGGTCATCATGCTGTCAGGCCAGTGCAGCATTGGGGTTTCCACGAAGATCAGTTGTTTACCGTTACCGATATCGATGCTGTCACCGGTTTTCACCACGTTGAAGTTCCATTCAGGATGGTGATGGTGGCCGGTAATGGAATCAATGGCGTTAGCCGTACAGTAAATTGGGGTATCCGGGATGCAGGACATCAACTCCGTCAGTGCGCCCGCGTGGTCTTCTTCCGCATGGTTGATGATGATGCAATCAATATCTGCCAGGTCGATTTCGCTACGTAAGTTCTGCACAAACTCGCGGCTGAATTTGTGGTCGACGGTGTCGATCAGCACATTTTTTTCTTCACGGATAAGATAGCTATTGTAGCTGCTGCCACGCAGCGTTTTGTATTCGGTGCCGTGGAAATCACGCACTTCCCAGTCACGTTGGCCAACCCAATGAATGTTGTTTTTTACTAAAATAGCCATCTGTCATACCTCAAAAAGAATTAAAAAAATGATGCTTGTGCTGGATATATTACAAATGGCGTGCCAACTTTTTATTTTGTTGATTTTAAAGTGATTTAATGAAATTGGATAAAATTGAGTTGTCATAATGACAATATAAAGAAATGTCGTTTTGACAATTGAATTGTCTTTTTGACTACTGAAAGGTAAGTTAGCGAAATCGTTTTATGGAGCCGCTTATGAGCCTGTCTATTACTTCCCTTGCCAATATTGCTATCGAACTGCAAAGCGGCATTTCACATCAGGATCGCTTTGCCCGTTTGATTCGCACCCTGCGCCAGCTTTTAGGTGGCGATGCGACGGCATTGCTGCGTTACGAAGCGCGGCAATTTCGTCCGTTGGCCATTGATGGGCTGGCGGAAGATGTGCTCGGACGGCGCTTTGATTTAGATGCACATCCACGTCTGGAAGCCATTGCGCGGGCGGGAGATGTGGTGCGGTTCCCGGCAGATAGCGAACTGCCCGATCCTTACGATGGGCTCATTCCCGACCACACCGATTTAAAAGTGCATGCTTGCCTCGGCCTGCCGCTGTTTGCCGATCAAAACCTGATTGGTGCGTTAACCGTCGATGGTATGGACCCTTTGCAGTTCGATCATTTCAGTGATGAAGAGTTACGTTTGATAAGCGTTCTGGCTGCAGGTGCATTGAATAATGCGATGCTAATGGAACAACTTGAAAATCAAACGCCTGCTGTAACCATGCTTCCCGTCGCCGGTAAAACCAGCAGCACCGAAATGGTCGGGTTATCTGCGGGAATTATGCAGCTTAAGAAAGAGATCGAAATCGTCGCTGGTTCCGATCTCAATGTGCTGATCACCGGGGAAACGGGCGTCGGCAAAGAGCTGGTGGCGCGGGCAATTCACAGTGGTTCGGCGCGTGCCGCCAATCCTCTGGTGTATCTCAACTGTGCGGCGTTGCCGGAAAGTGTGGCGGAGAGTGAGCTGTTCGGCCACGTAAAAGGGGCATTTACCGGAGCTATTCACCATCGCACGGGCAAATTTGAGATGGCGGATAACGGCACTCTGTTTCTGGATGAAATCGGGGAGTTGCCGTTAACGCTTCAGGCAAAATTGCTGCGCGTTTTACAGTACGGCGATATACAGCGTGTGGGCGATGACAGCAGCCAAAGAGTCAATGTGCGCGTGCTGGCGGCGACCAATCGTGATCTCAAACAGCATGTGTTGGCAGGGGAATTTCGCGCGGATTTGTTCCATCGTTTAAGTGTGTTTCCGCTCCATGTTCCCCCATTGCGCGAACGAGGCGACGATATCACGCTATTGGCGGGGTTTTTCTGCGAGCAAAGCCGCGTAAAAATGGGGCTTAAACAGGTGGCGTTGAGCGATACTGCACGTGATTTACTGCGTCGTTACGACTGGCCAGGGAACATTCGCGAGCTGGAACATGCGCTTTACCGCGCGACCGTGTTAGCGCGTTCAGGCAAGCCGGACGGTGAAGTCTGGCTTCAACCGCAACATTTTCAACTGAGCGAAGCAGATACCAAACCGGCTGACATTCAGGGGGCAACAGTGCCGGTGGTGGATAATTTGCGTACCGCGACCGACGATTTCCAGCGCCAGATTATTATCAGTACGCTGGATGCCAACGCCGGAAACTGGGCGGCGAGTGCCAGACAGCTTCAATTAGATGTCGCCAATTTACACCGCCTGGCAAAACGCCTTGGCGTGAAATAGTGTCTGGCATTTTTCAGATGCGTTTCATCCCCTGGCGCTATAGTTTGCGACCCATTCGATGAACTTATCTTTTGGCAGGGCTTTACTGAACAACCAGCCCTGGCCGTACTGCACACCCTGAGTACGTAACCAGGTGGCCTGGACGGGGGTTTCGATCCCCTCGGCGACCATTAAAATCCCCAAAGAGTTGGCCATTTCAATGATATGCGGAGTGATATTTTTATATCCAATCGCGTCTACAAATGACTTATCTATTTTCAGAATATCGACATCAAGATCCTGTAAATAACTCAGGCTAGAATAGCCCGTGCCAAAATCATCAATATAGATTGCATGACCAGCCTCGCGATATTGCGCAATTATCGGCGCGGTCACTTTCGGATCGGCAAAACCGCGCTCGGTAATTTCAAATGCTATTTGACCCGGTTTGACGGAGTAACGTGACAAATAAGGGATGATGACTTCCAGTATATGTAAGCTCCGGACATCGCGGGTGCCTAAATTAACTGAAATATGATAATCAGGATGTTGGTGAAGCCACTCGCCTAGTTCGAGGAATATCAGTTCAATGACTTGCTCTGTTAATTGCGTGACCAGACCGGTATGTTCTGCCAGCGGAATAAATACATCCGGAGTGAGCATGGTACCGTCTTGCTGCTGCCAGCGAATTAATGCTTCTGCACCGACACTTTCGCCACTTTCAAGATTCACTATAGGCTGGTAAACCACGCGTAACTCATGGTTTTTGATGGCATCCATCAAACGATTTTGAGGCGATAACAGCCGACGTAAAACACGAAGTAAGAACCATCCTGTGGCGAAGCTGATGATTAATCCCACAGGTAGCCAAATATAGAGTTGCTGATACCAGGCTTCGGTCAGCGGTTCCACTGACGCCCAGGCGATCATAGCCAGGCCAAGATTCTCATCCCGACGAATGACATAGATATTATTATCGCTTTGAAACTCTTCTGCGCCCTGTGCCAGCGGCGTGCGCCAGTCATCTGAAACATAGGTACTATTTGTGGCGATAAGTTCGTTTTTACCCAGACCCACCATCGCAATATTGAGCGTATAACTACCGAAAGGGAGCACATCAATAAATGACATTGGGTCGACTAACGCAATATGCGGCGGTTTGCCGATAAAAATCATCTTGCGTTTAAAACCCGGTATCGGGGGAGTGGTATACCACGCACTAAAGCCGTGCTCACCGATGCGATCAGGTTCGCCTAACCGTTCATTGTAGGCAAACGATTCCAGCGAACTGCACAGAATACGGTTATCTTTTTCAAGCATCACTTCTTGCACATTACGATATTCAAGGGCGGTACGGCGCATGGCTTCAGCGTGTGCGTGAGAGCAGGTTTGGTCTTTAAAGCGGTTAATATCGTCAACGGCAGAAATAGCGTCGTCGATGACTTGCGCAGTACGCATCAAAGCGTGGTCGGCAAATTCATTCAATTCATTATGAAAAGCTTGTTCAGCCTTACGATGAGCAAGATAAATGCTCAACAAAATGGGAAGCAATACGGCCAAAATAAGGATACCGCTGACCAGGCTGATGAGCTTTCGGGACGTCATTCTGGTAGACCCCGTTATGAGAATAGTTTTTATAATGATTTTACATAGAAGAGGTTAGTCTATCTCACATGTTTGAGGGATGTTATGTTTTCATGCTAAGTGAGCATGAAATCTTTAGACGCGAGCATCTGGTGAGCATTGAATGAAGAAAAAAGAGTTTGTTATCCAGGATTTGTTGAGCAAAATTTATCAGCATAATGATTCGCAACGACGCAAATTACCCCCAGAGCGTCAGCTTGCAGAAGAATATGATGTTTCGCGTTTCACTATTCGCAAAGCCCTGGAAAGGCTGGTGAGTATTGGGGTGGTTGAAATTATTCAGGGGTCGGGGATTTGGATTAATACACAAGCCCGTAATAACCCGCTGGTATATAACTCCATTACCGAAAAACGTTTTGATCAGATGGCTTTTCGTATGGTCAATCTTCATAAAAAGCTACCGAATCGCGAAGAGCAGCAAGTCTTTGGTGTGGATGAAAATGCGTACATCTGGCAGTTTTGCCGCTTGCGATATGTCGATAATCAAAAGGTGCAAATTGAGATTTCACGAATGCCTGTGCAGGATTTCCCCGATCTTAATCAGCAAGTGATTGAACGATCCATTCAACAATATGTGCTCAGTAAAGGATTTCGAATTTCGCACCTGCTAACCAGTTATCAGGCCGTATCGATTAGCAAGGAACAGGCAGCATTACTGGAATGTAAAAAAGGGATCCCGGCGATGCATATCATTAACCGCGGGATCCTCGAAGGGGGACGAGTATTTGAAATCAGCGAAATCGTCGATATCAATTATTCCTGTACTTATGTCATCCCCTATAACCATGACAATTTGGCCTGGCGGCAGGGCACTCAGGGAGTATGAATGGCCCCGTTGGGTAAGCGGCTCTGCGTCCACTCATGTGGGCGATACTCCACGGGGAAGGCCTCTGCTTTTTGTTGGTCGAAGCTCACGCCAATACCAGGTTTTTCAATAGGATAGATATATCCTTGCTCAGCGACTGGCGCGCCGGGGAACACCGATTCGGTATTCGGTTGATTCGGGATAAATTCCTGAATCGCCGCATTGTGCAGATGAATATTTAAATGCGTATTCACCGCCACGCCAATCGGTGTCATATCTCCGGGGCCATGCCAGGCCAGACGCACTCCAAATGCCTGGCAAAGAATGGCGAGTTTTAGCGCAGGCGTTATCCCGCCGATTTGCGAAACGTGGCAGCGGATAAAATCGATGCGCCGATTCACAATGAGATCATGCCATTCAGCCGGGTTATTAAACAGTTCACCCATTGCCAGTGGAATGCTGGAGTGCGCGCGGATTTGTTCTAACCATGCACTGTGTTGTGGCGGCAGAATATCTTCGATAAACCAGGGTTGGTATGGTTCGAGTGCTTTTGCCAGTTGTACCGCCTGCTGTGGGAATAAACGTTCATGCACATCATGCAGAATATGGAACTGGTTGCCGTACTTCTCGCGTAGCGCTTTGAACATCGCCACGGTATTCGCCATGTATTCATCCTGGCAATAATACGCTCCAGGGGTTGGCGATTTCGTGGCATGCAGTCCTTGTGGCGTACCGCCGTAAAAACCTAACTGACAGCGAATATAGCGATACCCTTGCGCCAGCAGTTTGTCGACTTCGAGGAATAATCCTTCCAGCGTTTCACTGGCGGCGTGGCTGTAAGCGGCGATAGCGTCTTTCGATTTCCCTCCCAGAAGTTGATACAGCGGCATATCTGCCAGTTGGCCTTTAATATCCCAAAGCGCCATGTCAACACCGGCAATCGCGTTGTTGATAACCGGGCCGTTGCGCCAGTAGGCGTTGACCGTCATCATTTGCCACAAGTCTTCAATGTTGTTGGCATCACGCCCGAGAAGTAACGGTTTGAGGTATTCGTCGACCATCGCTTTGACGGCCAAAGGGCGCTGCTGGAAAGTGGCACAACCGTGGCCAATCACGCCTTTATCGGTGGTGACGCGCACCGTGACCAGGTTGTGGCGGTCAGGACGGGTGATGAAACATTCGATATTTTCAATAATGGTTGGTTTCACAAAATTACTCCACACCCTGGAATTATTTAGGGCAGTTCATGGGTGGTGACTTATTCAATGTCGGCTTCTGTTATTTACTATCACCTTATTTTTGTGTGCGGGTAAATGTTTTTTTTGCATATTTTTATTGGTCAGGAAAAGAGGCGTGATGCACGTAAAAACCATACCAATTATCGTCTTTTGGTGGTTTAAGCGCCTTTGTATTGGCTAATTGTGATGTTGTTCAAGTTTTATTGGTTTGTTTTTGTGTTTGTGATTCCCTACCATCATTGGCATTCAACACATAACAATAAGCAATTTTTTCGGGAGTGACAGATGGGGACTCGTGATGCCATTAATAATATTATCCACCTGATAGGTGGTGCAGATAATATTAGTAAAGCCTGGCACTGTATGACGCGCTTGCGCTTCTCTTTGATTGACGAAAATAAAATTGATCAGTCTGAGATTAAAAAAATCCCTGGTGTTTTAGGGGCGCAAATTCAGAGCGATCAATTCCAGATTATTATTGGCCCGCAGGTAAACAGTTGGTACGAGCAATTGACTCAAGTGCTCGGTTCCGCCCCTGGACAAACCGCGTCAACCCAGCAAAAGAAAGCACGTAAGAGCCTGGTATCAATGTTTATGGATACGGTGTCAGGTGTGTTTGGTCCGATTGTTCCCGCGATTGCGGGGGCCGGGATGATTAAAGGCCTGCTGGCGGGGCTGATCGCACTGAAAATGGTTTCAGCGAAAAGCGACACCGTGATCGTAATAGATTTGATTGCGAGCGGTGTGTTCTACTTTTTGCCATTTTTCCTGGCGATTTCTGCCGCGCGTATCTTCAAAACCAATGAGTATCTGGCTGCTGCGGTTGCTGCATGTTTGATGTACCCGTCGCTGATTGAAGCGGCGAAGGCGCTGGCAACCCATTCACCTAATGCCGTCGATGCGTTCTATTTCCTGAACGTCGTGCCTGTTTCGGTATTTAACTACGCTTCAAGCGTTATCCCGGTTATTTTCTCGGTTCTGGCACTGAGTTACATCCATCGCTGGGTGGATAAAGTCATGCCAGATATTTTGAAAACCGTGTTTACCCCAACGCTCACCCTGTTTCTCGCCGCATTGGTCGCGCTGGTGGTGATTGGGCCGCTGGGGATTTATCTGGGCAAGGCGCTGGCGTGGTTTATCGAAGGTTTGTTTGGTGTCTCAGCAAGTTTTGCCGGTCTGGTTGTCGGTGCGATTCGTCCGGTGGCCATTTTGACGGGTATGCATCACGCGATGACGCCCATCGCCCTGCAAAACTTTACCGACCGTGGTTATGACATGCTGATGCCAATGATGTTTATGGCCAATATGGCGATTGCGGGTTCCACTTTTGCTATCTGGAAGCAGAGCAAATCACGTGAAGAGCGTGCGGTAGTTCTGCCTGCGGCGATTTCGGCTCTGCTGGGGATTACAGAACCTGCGCTGTTCGGCGTTCTGACTCGCTATAAAAAAGCGTTTATTGCCGCAACGGTGGCAAGTTCCATCGCTTCGGCATTCATCGCCTTCTTCGGTGTGCGTTTGTATGGTTATATTTTATCGAGCATTTTTAGCCTGCCTGCTTACATTGGCCCGTACTTTATCTTCGCACTACTGGGCGTGGCGCTGGCACTAGGATTATCGTTTACCATGACGACGTTGTTGGTGCGCGAAAAGGCTGAGTGATAAGGGTCCAGGAAGGGTAAACATAGCGTCACATGCCAAAGGTAAATGGCGCTATTGATTACCCACCCTAAAAAAATCAAAGGATTATGCTAACGTCGGTGTGCCAGACGGCGTACTAAACGGTCACCGACACTTTGTACTATTTGCACCATCACCACTAAAATCACCACGGTGCCGACCATGACCTGATCGTTAAATCGCTGGTAACCGTAACGGATCGCCAAATCCCCCAGTCCACCGCCGCCAATCACTCCCGCCATTGACGAAAACCCAATCAACATCACTACCGTGAGCGTGATCCCCGCCAGCAGTGCCGGTAGCGCCTCGGGTAACAACACTTTTCCGATGATATGCCAGACATTGCCACCCATCGATAAAATGGCTTCGATGCGGCCTTTGTCGACTTCATCTAATGCGTTTTCCACTACCCGCGCAAAAAACGGAAATGCGCCAATCGTAATGGGAACCACCGCCGCAGTACTGCCCAACGTGGTGCCAATAATAATGCGAGTGAATGGGATTAAGGCAATCAACAGCACAATAAACGGCAGTGAACGCCCGACATTCACCACACTGCCAATAATCTGATTAAAGACCGGCGCGGGTAGCACTCCGTCGCGACGAGTGAGAAACAGTAATACCCCAAGCGGTAAACCGATAATCACGGTAAACAGCGCCGCAAGCCCGACCATGTAAAGTGTATCGAGGGTGCCATCAAGCAGTAATGACCATAAATCCTCCCATGCTAAGCGACTTCGCATAACACTCTCCCGGATACACCAATCCGGCGTAAAAATGCTTGTTCGGCGGCGTCGCCAGGCAGCAATGCCTGACGCAGACGGGAATAGGGGGTAGCCAGCAATTCAGATAATGAACCGCTTTCAACTAGCCTGCCGTTTTCCAGTAGCGCTGCGTGATCGCAAATCGCTTTCACGACCTCCAGTTGATGAGTAATCAGCACAATCGTGACGCCCAGCTTACGGTTGATATCCATTAATAGCGCCAGCACAGAAGCGGTGGTTTCGCTGTCTAATGCGCTGGTCGCTTCGTCACAAAGCAAGACATCAGGGTGCGCGGCAAGCGCCCGAGCGATGCCGACGCGTTGCTTTTGCCCACCAGAAAGCTGTGAGGGGAAAGCCTGCGCTTTATCGCTCAGGCCGACTAACTCGAGCAGTTCTGCAATGCGTTTCTGGCGAACCTCACGCCGCTGGCCGGCGATTTCCAGCGGCACGGCAATGTTGTCAGCCACAGTGCGTGCATGAATCAGATTGAAGTGCTGGAACACCATGCCGGTGCGCTGGCGATGAGTGCGCAATTCACGGTTATCAAGCGTGGTGATATCCACTCCATTCATCAGAATACGGCCCGATGTGGGCCGTTCCAGTAAGTTTAAGCAGCGAATCAAGGTACTTTTCCCGGCGCCACTGCGCCCGAGAATGCCGTAGATTGCGCCATCCGGTACGGTTAGCGAGATATCGTCCAGTGCCGGTTGGCCTGCTCCGGCGTACACTTTGCTCAGCCGCTCGAGGGTAATCATGATTGCGGAGTGGCGACCGGGATCACTGAGCCGTTGAATTGCTGGCGAATAAATTCAGCAACCTGCGGTGATTGCAGATCTTTCGCCAACTCTTTGATTCGCGGATCATTAGCCAGGTTTGGATTGGTGACCAGAATATTGGCGTACGGATTGTGCGTCGCACTTTCTAGCCCCAGCGCATCCTTCGACGGCGTTAATCCAGCCTCCAGCGCGTAGTTGCCATTGATTACGGCCAGATCAACATCATCGAGCGAACGCGGCAGTTGTGGTGCTTCGATCTCAACGATCTTCAGCTTCTTAGGATTGCTGGCGATATCACGTGGCGTGGCTTGATTCACTGAGGCATCTTTAAACTCTGATTTCAGCGTGATAAGCCCCTTGTCCTGCAAAAGATAGAGTGCGCGACTCAAGTTGGTGACGTTGTTCGGCAGGGCAATGGTGGCGTTTTCGGGAACCGACTTCAGGTCTTTATATTTGTGTGAATAGATACCAAGCGGTTCGATATGCACGGTCGCCGCGACGGTGAATTTTTTACCCAGCGCTTTTTCCTGATCGCGCAAATAGGGGACGTGCTGGAAATAGTTAGCGTCGACATCGCCGTTCGCCAGCAATTCGTTGGCATTTACGCCGTTACTCAACTCAACTACTTTGAGCTTTAAATTCGGATCGAGCTTTTGCACAAACGCGAGGATTTCTGCATGGGGTACTGCATCAGCCGCGATGCGCAAGGTTTCTGCTGCGTGAGCGCTGAAAGCCAGAGTCAAAGACAGCGCGATCCCTGCCAGTTTAAAAGAGGCATTTTTCATGGTGTTTTCCTTTAATGTTTAAGCGATGAGTTCAGTGCTGTTACGCAAGACATCCGGGTAATAACGTTCCGCCACGTCGGGATGCGAACGTAGGCGACCTTTTAGATAATTCCATCCAACATCACGCAGTAACGGGTTGCGAGGATCACTTTCAGGCCCATGAGCGTGTTGTGCGAGTTCAGGCGGCAATGCATAAACTGGGACGACAGCGTCTAATTGAGCGCCGAGGAAAAATGCAATCGACTGGCGTTCCTGGCCCGGCGGTGGGGAAATAACCCGATGTACCGTCGCCCGTAAATAGCCATTGGTGGCAAGCTCCAGCAATTCACCGATATTCACCACAAAACTACCAGGCAGAGGGGCGGCATCTATCCAGTTATCCGGCGAGACTTCGACCTGCAAACCCTGCTGTTGGTCTTGCAACAGGAAACTCAGGAATCCTGAATCTTTATGGGCACCGACACCCTGATTGCCCTCCGTAGCCTGCAGGCCTGGATAGCGAATCAACTTGATGTGTTCGTTGGGTTTATTGCCGTACAGGTTATCGAAGCTGTTCGCTGGAAGTTCTAACGCCTGCGCAAAAGTACGCAGTAGTTTGAGTGCGACAGCGGTCATTTCGCGCTGAAATTGCAACAGGGTAGGTTTCAGAGTCGGTAACGATTCTGGCCACAGATTTGGGCCTTGTAATCGCAGCCAACCGTGCTGCGCGTCGTTGATCGGAAGTGCCGGGCGTTCAGCGCCGATATCAAACTGTTCACGCCAGTCTGGTTTGCCGCGTGTTAATTCGCTGGCGGCGCGGTTGTAACCACGAAAATGAGGGGAGTTGATCATCGCCACTTTTTGTTTTTCCTCTTCGGGCAAAGAGAAAAACAGTCGCGCTTCATTCTGAACGGCCTGTTGCAGCTCAGGGCTGACACCATGATTAATCAGGTAGAAGAAACCGATGTCACGAGCGGCATGGCGTAATTGTTTAAGAAATGCCGCACTATCGGTGGCGGTGCCATTAAGGGCTAAGAGATCGAGTATTGGCAAGGCCTGGGTCGTTGTTTGGTTCATGATGAACTCCGCTTAAGACAAATAATTTCCAGACGAATTCTGATTTTTTGGCACAACAACATTTGCCTCGACAACAACAGCGCTGATTCATGGTTTATCCCTTTCTGGAATGAAGATGTGTTCGTGGAAATGACATTGCCGCAAGCCTGTCTCGCCGCCCAATATTGTTATCTTCTAAGTTATGGCGAGTTGGGGTTCTAAGCATTTGCAGAATCTGGATATCGACGCCAGGGAGGGTTTTGTTGGCAAACGGGCTTGCAATTTTCCCGTTCACTCTTTATTTTATTGTTATGTTATAACATTTAAATGAGAGCAAAGGTTATGCAGGTTCTGAATTCATTACGCAATGCAAAGCAGCGTCATCCGGATTGCCAGATTGTAAAACGCAAAGGACGGCTGTATGTGATTTGCAAAAGTAATCCGCGATTTAAAGCGGTGCAGGGCGGGAAGAAGCGACGTTAAGACAAGGGGCTTAAGCCCCTTTCTATACAACTCGGGAAGGTTAAGAACGCTCGAGTGAGAAGATATCGTAAAAAGAGAGTTCGCCTTTCGTGGCAACCATTTTATGCAGTAGCGATTTTTGTTGTTCGTCAACACCAGGGGAATGCAGGATTTTATCAATCAACGTCGATGGGACGTTGCGCGTGTTGTACCACTCGCCGTTGTAGCAAACGCGTAAATCAAGCACATCAATATCGTCGTAGCGATAGCGGGGGTTCACATCAAAAAAGAAGAAGCCATTCAGTAGTGCAAACAGGACCACCAGTAACCAGACCGAGCCTGCCAGGGTGTCCGACTCCAGCATCACCCACAGTGTGGCAAACCAACCTACCCACATACCGATAAACAGGCCCGGATGTTTGCGAATGAAGCTGATGCTAAAACGTGGACGGTTGTCGCGTTTTTCATCGGTATTAAGTTGCTCGATAGTATCGGTGAGCAGGCGCTGAATTTCGGTCATTATGGGCCTTCTGAACGGAAACACGACAGGCAGAGAACAGCTATTCTAAGAAGCCCTGTAAGGGTAAAAAAGTAACAGTTATGCCAAAAAAAACCATAACAGTTACGGGCTGACGACAGGAACCATTTTAATCACACGCGCTGGGTTTCCTGCCACCACAGCATTGGCTGGAATATCTTTCGTGACCACTGAGCCTGAGCCAATCACTACGTTATCGCCGATGGTGACACCGGGATTGATGACCGCGCGTCCGCCAATCCAGACGTTATCGCCAATCGTGACGGGCTTGCCAAACTCAACGCCACTGTTGCGTGTTTCTGCATCCAGCGGATGGGTTGCAGTATAGATATGAACACCAGGCGCCAGCATGCAGTTTTCGCCAATGTGAACCGGACAAACATCAAGAATGACGCAGTCAAAATTGGCGTAGAAGTTTTTGCCGAGAAAAATATTGTAGCCATAATCACAGCGAAACGACGGCTCAATATATGCATTAAGACTTTGACCGAGAAGTTGCCCCAGCAATTCTGCACGAACCGCCTGTTCATCCGGCGCGGTGTGATTAAAGCGATGAATCAAGTGGCGAGCTTTGATGCGGTCATCACGAAGTTGTTGGCAATCAGGGCGATAAAGCTCGCCTGCAATCATTTTCCGTTTTTCTTCACTCATAGTGATGCCTTTAATCAATAGACAGAACAGGCGTTACCGTAAGCGATTCGCTTGTGATTAATAAAAGCGTTGTTTCTTTTTGTGATTTTAATCACACAGTTAATGTGTGTTCGACAATCACAGAGAATGAACTGCGACAGACGTATGCAACCGCTGGGCTTACTGATGTACCGACGACCATCGTGTGTCACGCACGACAACGCAATCCAGCGAATAAAGCGAGTCAACCGCAATATGAGTTAAATTGGGTTATAGCATCCGTGTCCTAAGGCTACAGCAGCATTCGGTTTAAATCTTGAACGTAATAACATTTACGAAGTATTAGCGGATAAATTTCCATACAGAAGGTGGTATTTTATCGTAAAGCTTATTCATAGTGAGTTCAGCGAGTCGATGGTCAGCAGCTGAATAAAATACCGCCAGTTCATTATCTGATAATTCGTATTTATTTTTTTCAATTACACGTTCTAAGGTATCAATTGTTTGGCAGCGTCGCAGGCGCATCAAATAATCGGTCTTAGTTAATGGTTTAGTTGTCATGAAATCACCTTATACATCTTGTAATATTTTTAAAAGGAGAGACTTACAGGGTTAGCGCGGCTCTCTGTGACGAAACATCGGAATAATCGATTCCCGGACTTACGCCATTTCTGCAAGTCTTGTGCGTTGATGCCGTAGTTGCTGAATAGCATAAATGTATCGTCCAAATATTCGTCAATTTGTTCAATCAATTTACTCTCATCATCGTACTTAATTTTGTAATTAAGTGCGAAGGCAGCTATGTGCTCAATCAATTCATTCAACTGCAAGTTAATGGCCGAAGTAGGATCATTAACCCAACCATGATTACTCTCGCCAAGGTTGGTAAGGCAGTCATGATACAGGTTTTCGCAGAGAAATTTAAGCTGCGCAATATCATGCCGTTTTGGTGAGTATTCGTCCATAATGCAGCCCCTTTTATCGAAGAAATTTGATAAACACTACGCGTTGGGGTGGACACACCTGGATGAGGTGGGGATCAATAACAACGATTATTCCATATACTTTCACTATAAATCAATCCGCGGTAGATTTCCTTTCACTATTACGAAAAATTACATTTGTATCAAACCGGTTTACGCTAACGTAATGTTTATAAAGACTTTCACACTTTTTATAAGCATTGTCTTTTAAAACACATTTTATAGGTCATTAAAAAATAACTTTATTTTCAATGGGTTGTCTTGATGCTGCTGCAATGCTTTGTGGATGATCA
Organism: Buttiauxella sp. A111; assembly: GCF_014189855.1. Taxonomy (GTDB): domain Bacteria; phylum Pseudomonadota; class Gammaproteobacteria; order Enterobacterales; family Enterobacteriaceae; genus Buttiauxella; species Buttiauxella selenatireducens. The sequence goes on along the minus strand of NZ_BJFN01000003.1, from coordinate 483,688 downwards.
TAAATAAATAACAGGATAAGAATATTCCTAATAAAAAAGCATGAATCTCTACTTGCAAACTCACCACTTAGTTTAAGAAATATTTTGTCATGATATTCGAGAGAGATATCATCTGAATCGCAACATTTTGAAACTTTTAGCAGAGAAAGTAAGCCGCTTTCACTATTTAATAATACGACAAATTAGGTGAGCAGATATAAAAAAGGCCGCTTGCGCGGCCTTTTATTTACAGTTCAGAACTTACTTGTGATGCTCAATCGGGTGAGCGTGCTCAAGGTCTTCACTCTTACGACTGAAGCGACGGCGCACAACCACGAAGAACACCGGTACGAAGAAGATAGCCAGGACAGTTGCAGTCACCATCCCGCCCATTACGCCCGTACCTACGGCGTTCTGCGCACCGGAGCCAGCACCGGAGCTGATTACCAGCGGCATTACCCCGAGGATAAACGCCAGTGATGTCATCAGAATCGGACGCAGACGCATACGAACGGCTTCGAGCGTAGCTTCAATCAAGCCTTTGCCTTCTTTCTCCATTAAGTCTTTGGCGAATTCCACGATAAGTATCGCGTTCTTCGCCGACAAGCCAATGGTTGTCAGCAGGCCTACCTGGAAGTACACGTCGTTGGTCAGCCCACGTAAGGTCGCGGCAAGTAACGCACCGACAACACCCAATGGAACAACCAGCATGACCGAGAACGGAATTGACCAGCTCTCATACAATGCTGCCAGACACAGGAATACAACTATCAAGGAAATGGCATACAGGGCAGGGGCCTGGTTACCAGACAGACGTTCCTGATATGACATACCCGTCCAGTCATAACCGATACCGGTTGGCAGTTTGCTGGCCAATTCTTCCATCATGTTCATCGCTTCACCGGTACTCTTACCCGGTGCAGCCTGACCAAGGATTTCCATGGAAGGCAAGCCGTTGTAACGTTCCAGACGTGGTGAACCGTATTCCCAATGCGCAGTAGAGAACGCAGAGAATGGCACCATCTGACCGGTAGAACCGCGTACATACCAGTTGTTGATATCGCTTGGCAGCATACGGAATGGTGCATCAGCCATCAGGTAAACTTTCTTCACACGACCACGGTCGATGAAGTCGTTCACGTAGCTACCACCCCATGCAGCACCCAATGTGGTGTTGATATCGCTGATAGACACACCCAATGCTTGCGCTTTTTCCTGGTCGATATCGACTTTAAACTGCGGCGTATCTTCCAGACCGTTTGGACGCACACCCACTAACAGGTCAGGGTGTTTAGCAACTTCACCAAACAATTGGTTACGCGCCTGAGTCAGTTTTTCGTGTCCAAGGTTAGCCTGGTCAATCAACTGGAAGTCGAAGCCCGTTGCTGTACCCAGTTCCACGATAGCTGGCAGGTTAAATGCGAATACGATGGCATCCTGGATTTTTGAGAACTGGGCACTGGCGCGAGCAGCAATCGCCGGAACCTTGTTCTCTTCACCTGGACGTTCATCCCAATCTTTCAAGGATACGAATGCCAGACCGGTGTTCTGTCCCTGACCAGAGAAGCCAAAGCCGTTAACGGTAAATACGGAGTTAACGTTGTCTTTCTCTTTTTCCAGGTAGTACTTGCTCACGTCATCAAGAACGGCTTGTGTACGCTCTTGTGTCGCACCCGCAGGCAACTGAGCCATGGTCAGGAATACACCCTGGTCTTCATCTGGCAAGAAGGAGCTTGGCAGACGAATAAACAGGAGAGCCATACCCACCACAATCAACAGATACAACACCAGGTAACGACCCGTGCTACGCAAAATGTTACCGACGCTGTCGGTATAATGATGCGTGCTCTTATCGAACATGTTGTTAAACCAGCCGAAGAAGCCTTTCTTCTCGTGGTGTTCGCCTTTAGCAATCGGTTTAAGCAAGGTGGCGCAGAGTGCTGGTGTCAGAATCATTGCTACCAGAACAGAAAGCACCATTGCCGATACGATGGTAATAGAGAACTGACGATAGATTGCCCCTGTAGAACCGCCGAAGAATGCCATCGGTATAAATACCGCTGACAGTACCATCGCGATCCCGACCAGAGCGCCCTGAATCTGCTCCATTGATTTGCGTGTGGCTTCTTTCGGTGGCAATCCTTCTTCCACCATCACACGCTCAACGTTTTCTACTACCACGATGGCGTCATCAACCAACAGGCCTATCGCAAGCACCATCCCGAACATCGTTAGGGTGTTTATCGAATAGCCAAAGACGGCAAGGATAGCGAACGTCCCCAGCAATACCACCGGCACGGCAATCGTTGGAATCAATGTGGCGCGGAAGTTCTGCAAGAACAGATACATTACCAGGAACACCAGCACGATTGCTTCAACGAGGGTTTTTACTACCTCTTTGATAGAGATTTTAACGAATGGCGTGGTGTCATATGGATAAACCACTTTCAGACCCGCCGGGAAGTACGGTTGCAGTTTTTCAACTGTGGCACGTACCGCGTTAGCAGTATCCAGGGCGTTAGCACCGGTTGCCAGTTTAATACCTAAACCAGATGCGGGCTGGCCGTTGTAACGTGCGACAACGTTATAGTTCTCGCCGCCCAACTCAACTTTTGCCACATCTTTAAGCAGAACACGTGAGCCATCTTGATTCACTTTCAGCAAAATTTTGCTGAACTCATCGGCAGATTTCAAACGGGTCTGAGCAATTATTGAGGCGTTAAGTTGCTGACCTTTAACCGGTGGAGTACCACCTAACTGACCTGCTGCTACCTGGGCGTTCTGCGCTTTAATAGCATTAATAATATCGACCGGGGTGAGCTGGTAGTTATTCAGTTTGTTCGGGTCCATCCAGATACGCATCGCGTACTGAGCACCAAACAGCTGAACATCACCGACACCACGAGTACGGCTGATAGGGTCTTTAATGGTCGCGCCAACGTAGTCCGAAATATCTTCCTGTGTCATGGAGCCATCGGTGTTGATCATACCGAGAACCATCAGGAAGCTACTGGAGGACTTCTCAACGCTAACACCTTGCTGCTGTACTTCTTGAGGAAGCAGCGGCATCGCAAGTTGCAATTTGTTCTGAACCTGAACCTGTGCGATATCCGCGTCAGTACCAGAGTCAAAAGTAATGGTAATAGTTACAGAACCAGAGGAATCACTGGAAGAGGACATGTACAGCAGGTTGTCGATACCGTTCATGTTCTGTTCGATAACCTGTGTAACGGTATCCTGTACCGTTTTCGCATCCGCACCTGGATAGTTTGCTGAGATCGAAATCGCTGGTGGCGCAATGGTTGGATATTGCGCGATTGGCAATTTCATGATCGCAAGCCCGCCCGCCAACATAATAATGATGGCGATTACCCAGGCAAAAATCGGGCGATCGATAAAAAACTTAGCCATGTCTTAACGTCTCCTGTTTAAGTTAAGACTTCGTTTGTTCAGTCTGAGCGCCAGCGGCTACTTGATCCTGGCTTTTATCTTCTGCCGCTATTTCCTGCGCTTTTACCTGAACACCGGGTTTAACTTTTTGTAAACCGGTCACAATAACGCGATCGCCATCCTGCAACCCATTGGTTACCAGCCATTTATCGCCGATAGCCTGTGTTGCTGTAATATTACGGACTTCAACTTTGTCATCTTTGCCAATCACCATCGCAGAAGCATCGCCACGTGGTGTACGAGTGACACCTTGTTGTGGAACGAGCAGTGCGTTTGGATTGGTCCCTTCTTCCAGCTGTGCGCGGACAAACATGCCCGGAAGCAGCGTTTTATCTGGGTTAGGGAAGATGGCACGCAGTGTGATCGAGCCGGTGCTCTGGTCAACGGTGACGTCAGAAAACTCTAAAGAACCTTCTTGTGGGAACGCAACACCGTCGTTTGTGACTAACTTCACTTTGGCTTTGCCGTTTTCTTGCTTCAGTTTTCCGTCAGCCAACTCTTGCTTAAGGCGCAAGAAATCGTTGCTTGATTGGGTCACATCCACATAAATCGGGTCGAGCTGTTGTACGGTAGCCATTGCAGTTGCCTGACCGCTAGTGACCAGCGCGCCTTCAGTAACATCAGATTTACCAATGCGGCCACTGATCGGAGAGGTCACTTTGGTATAAGCCAGATTAATACGAGCCGTTTCAACAGCGGCTTTAGCGGCAACGACAGAAGCATTTGCCTGTTGAGAATCGGCAAGCGCGGTGTCGTAGTCTTGTTGACTGATGTACTTAGTGCCCAACAGTTTCTGATAACGCTTCAACGTCAGCTGCGCAATATTTGCACTTGCTTGAGCTTTCGCGAGGTCACCTTTGGCGCTGTCATATGCGGCCTGATAAGTCGCAGGGTCGATTTGGTACAGCGAAACGCCAGCTTTAATTTCACTCCCTTCTTCAAAGTTGCGTTTCAGAATGATGCCACTGACCTGTGGGCGAACTTCTGCAATACGATAAGCACTGGTACGGCCCGGAAGCTCAGTAGTTATCTGCAAAGGAGCACTTTTCAGAGTGACGACACCCACTTCTGGGGTATGCGGCGCACTCTTTTGTGCTTCTTTGTCATTACATCCTGTAAGCACTAAGCTGCCTGAAAGCATCAGAACGGCCGCCAGAGGCGTAAACCCTCTGTTTTTGTTCATATGTAAACCTCGAGTGTCCGATTTCAAAGTTGTTCAATGGATCAAATGTCCACAAACCCATTGCTGCGTTTATATTATCGTCGTGCTATGGTACATACATTCACAAATGTATGTAAATCCAACCACCTTACTTTCCCCATTTATGGCACGAAAAACCAAACAACAAGCGCTTGCAACTCGCCAACATCTTCTCGATGTGGCAATTCGCTTGTTTTCTCAACACGGTGTGTCCTCAACTTCGCTGGCTGATATTGCTAAAGCGGCCGGTGTTACCCGTGGTGCAATCTATTGGCATTTCAAAAATAAGTCGGATTTGTTTAATGAAATCTGGGAGCTAACTGAATCCAGTATTGGTGATTTAGAGACTGAGTATCAGGCAAAATTTCCTGACGATCCACTTTCTGTTGTAAGAGAGTTATTAATTTACATATTGCAAGCAACTGTCGCTGATGAGCGTCGCCGCTTAATGACAGAAATCATCTTCCACAAATGCGAATTTGTTGGAGAACTGGCGGTGTTACAACAGGCCAGACGCGAATTTTATCTGGAGGGAAAGGAGCGAATTGAAAATTCGTTGCAGCGTTGTATTGATGCAGAAATGTTACCAGCCGATTTGCGGATTCACCTTGCCGTTATTTTGATGCGCAGTTATATCACTGGGCTCATCGAAAACTGGCTGCTTGCGCCAGATAGCTTTGATTTACACGGTCAGGCAGAAGACTACGTTGCTATTTTGATAGAAATGCTTCAAACCTGTCCAACCCTTCGTACTACCCCACATTAAAATTATGCTTATTAGGGCAATTCCGAAGCGAGTTGACCAAGGATTTTCTGAAAAGTCGTGCTAATCTGAACGCTCGTATTTCGTCTTTAACTCGCCATCCATTCGGCCTGTTCTAAAACACTGTCAAACTATGCCGCAACTCTTGTGTTCACTGTATTCACGTCGCATACCAGCACGGTTTTTATTTATCGCGTTTATTAGCCTGTTTTGTCTGCTGGCGCAGCCAGTTTGGGCGAAAAATAATAATAACGATCTCCCGAGCCGCGATGAAATTCAAAACCAGCTGACCGCGCTTAATAAGCAAAAGACGCTGTCACCTAATGACAAACTGACACAACAAGATCTCAATGAAACGCTTGAGGTTTTGGACAAAATTGACCGGATCAAGGATGAAGCGGCAAAACTCCATCAGCAGATCAGTGAAGCGCCAAAAACGCTGCGCAAAGCAACGGATGCTCTAAACGAACTCAAAAATCAGCGAGAAGACCAGGCCAATGAAGAGGCTGAAATTGAAGCGCTGAGTTTGCGCCAGCTCGAGTCTCGTCTGAATGACTTGATGACGGATTTACAGAATTCACAAAGCGATTTAGCCACCTGGAATAGCCAACTGATTTCACTGCAAACGCAACCAGAGCGCGTGCAGAATGCGATGATGGCTGCTTCGGCTCAGCTTGAGGCAATCCGTAATCGCCTGAATGGAGTCACGCCTGGTGCTGCGGAATTGCGTCCAAGCCAGCAAACATTGTTACTGGCGCAGCAGGCGTTACTGAACGCGCAACTGGACCAGCAGCGCGACAGCCTGAAAGGCAACACGCTGTTGCAAGATACTCTGCAAAAACAGCGTGATTACACCAACGCCCATATCAACCAGATGGAACACACGCTGCAACTGTTGCAAAAAGCCGTCAGCAGCAAGCGCCTGACGCTGACCCAGCAGACTGCGCAGGAAGCCATCGACTCGGAAGATACCGTTAAAATTCAGCAGAATCCGTTGGTGAAACAAGAGCTGGATATTAACCACCAGTTAAGCCAACGCCTGATAGACGCCACTCAACATGCTAATGAGATGGTGCCGCCGAGCATCCGCATCAAAAACACGTTGGATCGTGCACTGCAATCAGAACGCAATTTGAAAGAGCAAATTGCAGTCCTGAAAGGCAGTTTGCTGTTATCGCGCATTCTCTATCAGCAGCAACAGCAGAACATGCCTTCAGCGGAAGACACAGAAGACCTGACCAATCGTATTGCGGATATTCGCCTCGAGCAGTTTGATGTCAATCAGCAGCGTGATGCACTGTTCCAGCCTGATGACTTAGTGGCGAAAATAGAAGAAGGGCACACCACTGACGTCACGCCTGATGTCCACGACGCGCTTTTGCAAATTCTGGATACTCGCCGTGAATTGCTGGATCAGTTGAATAAGCAGCTCGGCATGCAATTAATGCTGGCCATCAACCTGCAGAATAATAAGCAGCAACTGCAAAACGTGACGAAATCGCTGGACCAAATTCTGACCGAGCAGATTTTTTGGGTCACCAGTAACAAACCGATGGATTGGGACTGGCTGAAATCGTTGCCTTCTTCGTTACGCGATCAGTTTAAAAATGCCCATCTCAATATTAAAGGGCCGGAAAGCTCGCTAAAAATACTCACCATTCTGCTGCTGATGGTTCCAACACTGTTGCTGGCCGGTGTTATTCGCTGGCGTTTTAAAGCCATTGATCGCTATTTGGAAAAGCAGGCAAGTCGGGTTGGGCAACTGCGTAACGACAGCCAAATGCTAACGCCGAAAGCCATAGCGTTGACGCTGGTGAAAGTCTTACCCGGCGCGTTGATTATCTATGCCATCGGCTTAGGGTTTGCCGGAATAGATATGAACATCAGCGAAACCATGCTGGCATTCTGTAAACAGCTTTCTCTGTCCTGGCTGGTCTTTGGCCTGACGTACCAGGTGCTTTCGACCAACGGCGTTGCTGTCAGCCACTTTAATATGTCGCCACAGCAGTGCAGCCATTATCGCCGCCAATTGGTGCGAATCGGTTGTGCACTGTTGCCGCTGTTATTCTGGTCGGTGCTGGGTGAACGTTCTCCGTTGCATTTGGTTGAAGATGCGCTGGGTCAGCTTATTATTTTCTTCAACTTGTTGCTCATCACTGCATTGGTCTTCCCGATGTGTCGTGAAAACTGGCGCAACAAAAACAACCACACCATGCAGTTGTTTACCGTCACGGTGATGGGCGTGGTGCCTGTGGTGTTGATGGTGCTGACAGCGATGGGCTATTTCTATACGACTTTGCGCCTTGCGGGACGTTGGATAGAAACCATCTATCTGGTTCTCATCTGGAACCTGGTTTACCAAACTGTACTGCGCGGGCTGAGTGTAACGGCGCGTCGTATGGCGTATCGCCGCGCTGTGTTGCGCCGCGAAAATCTGGTGAAAGAAGGGGCTGAAGGTGGCGAGCCGGTAGAAGAGCCACCGTTGGCGCTTGATCAGATCAACCAACAAACCATGCGCCTTGCCATTATTGCTCTGTTCGCATTGTTTGCGCTCTTCTTCTACACCATTTGGTCAGATTTGTTTGGGGTATTCGGTTATCTCGATAGCATCCAGCTGTGGAGCTATAACGGCACGGAAGCGGGTGCTGCGGTGGTGAAAAACGTCACCATGGGCAGCTTGTTATTTGCGGTGATTGCTTTCGCTATCGCCTGGGTGTTGATTCGCAACTTACCCGGTTTGCTGGAAGTACTGGTGCTTTCACGCCTGCAAATGCGTCAGGGCGCTTCATACGCCATTACCACCATTCTTAACTACGTGATTATTGCTGTTGGCGCGATGACCATTTTTGGCTCGCTCGGTGTGTCGTGGGATAAATTGCAATGGTTGGCGGCAGCGTTATCGGTCGGTCTGGGTTTCGGTTTGCAGGAGATATTCGGTAACTTCGTTTCCGGCCTGATTATTCTGTTCGAACGCCCGGTGCGTATCGGCGATACGGTGACCATCGGTACCTTCTCGGGAAGTGTCAGCAAAATTCGTATTCGTGCCACCACGATAACTGACTTCGATCGCAAGGAAGTGATCATCCCGAACAAAGCGTTTGTTACGGAGCGATTGATCAACTGGTCGCTGACCGACACCATTACGCGAGTGGTTATCCGCCTTGGCGTCGCTTACGGCTCCGATCTGGATAAAGTGCGTGAAATCTTACTCAAAGCGGCGCATGACCATCCGAAAGTGATGCACGATCCTGAGCCGACGGTATTCTTCACCACCTTCGGGGCAAGCACATTGGATCATGAATTACGCTTGTACGTGCGTGAGTTGCGCGATCGCAGCTATACCGTTGATGAGCTGAACCGGACCATCGATCGCCTGTGTCGCGAAAATGACATTAACATCGCCTTCAACCAACTCGAAGTTCATCTGCGTAATGAAAAAGGGGATGAATTGACCGAAGTGAAACGCCACAACAATGGCAAAACGAACGGCGGCGACATCGTTCCGGTACAGTAAAATCAGCGGGAAGCGTTCTCTTCCCGCTTACGTAAAAAATCCTGACGGACAATCTCAAGCGCCGCAAGCGCGGTTTCCGTCGGGATTTCATGTTGTTCCAGTAGCATGATCAAATCGACAGCCAGTTTCACTTCATCGGGTGCATTTTCCAACGACATTTAATTAATCCGTAATTTGCGAAATAAAAAGAGAAATAACAGCGATCCGGCAAATGCAGCTAACAGTGCGCGCAGATCAAGCGTTGCCAGAGTACCCATATTAAAAGCAGTACAAATGTAGCCACCGATAAGTGCCCCCGCAGTGGTTGTCACGATAGCAACCGCAAACACGCCGCTTCTTGCCGGGAACAACACTTTCATCACCACCGCGACCAGAACACCCGTCACCAACCAGGCAAGTAGTCCCATGGCTCTCCCCCCGTACAGCAAACCCATAATAAGTATAGTTAGCTTAGCCCACGTTCCCGTCGTTCAATCGCACGTTCGATACGCGCAATGGCCTGGCGGCAGCGTTGCAGGCGGCCTTCAAGGGCGGCGAGCTCTTTTTGCAGTTTTTGCTGTCCAGCGAGAGTGGCTTGAATAGAAAGCTGGCTTTCACGATCGCTAATCATACTTTGCAGGCGGCGTTCGTAATCCTGATGCGTGGAGAGTTTCTCATACAGGTTTTCGACAACCGGCGGCTGGGGATCGTTTTTACGCATCTGCAAGGTCGCTAGTTCACGCTGCAATGCGGCAATTTGCGCCACCAGTTTTTCGGCAAGGTACGCAACTTGATCCGCTTTGCCGACTTTCACGCTAAGCTGTAACTGTGCGTGATTTGCCTGAACTTCGGTCAGATAATCTTTTAGTTGCGTACTGTGAGTGGAAAACAGTTTACGATCAAAGCGTGCTTGCGAGGCGCGTTGCAACGAAATGGGCGCAATGGCCTGCGCGAGTTCCGCGACGCGAATATCCAAAGCTTGTAACAGCGCAGCGGTTTTCACAAAATGACTCTCCAATACGACTCATATTTATACCCTAAATAATTCAAGTTGCAGGACTAAAACGCCAGTGCGTTTTTGAACAGCGCTTGCGCTGGCCCCGAAGGGGCGAGGCCACAGGCCGAGTAACGCGGCAAGGGAGCTTATCCCCAGGAGCTACTTGAGTAAGTGACTGGGGTAAGTGAGTGCAGCCAACACCCCTGCAGCTTGAAGTATGACGGGTATATTAATGGAATAGGGAATGAAACGGACTATATTAATCATCATTGGTTGGCTGGCGGTAGTCCTTGCGACGCTGGGAGTCGTATTACCTTTACTTCCCACAACCCCTTTTTTACTTCTGGCAGCCTGGTGTTTTGCCCGTTCCTCGCCACGCTTCCACCACTGGCTACTCTACCGCTCATGGTTTGGCAGTTACATCCGCCATTGGCAGCAGCATCGTGCCTTACCACCCGGAACTAAACCCAGGGCATTGATTTTTATTGTTTTAACTTTTGCTGTGTCCATTTACCTGGTCAACATTCTTTGGGTCAGACTACTCTTATTGATGATGATGTGCGCGTTGCTGTTCTGTATGTGGCGGATGCCGGTAATTGACGAAAAGCAACAAAAGCCATAAAGCGCATTTGCTGTGGTTGCAATTGTTGTTTGCAGACAGTAAATTCGACCGCTTTCGAGCACGGTATGATTGATTAATGAATCACCGATAGTGTATTTATTAAACAGATACGTGCTTAGTTAGAACCCCGTTTTTAGCAGGCATTAATTATGACCGCGACTGCGCAGCAGCTTGAATATCTGAAAAACAGCATTAAAAGCATTCCAGACTACCCGAAGCCTGGGATCTTATTCCGTGACGTTACCAGCTTGCTTGAAGATCCGAAAGCCTACGCCACCAGCATCGAATTATTAGTCTCACGCTTTAAAGATGCCGGTATCACTAAAGTGGTGGGTACTGAAGCGCGCGGCTTTTTGTTTGGCGCACCGGTTGCGCTGGAATTAGGTGTCGGTTTTGTGCCGGTGCGTAAGCCAGGTAAACTGCCACGCGAAACGATCGCGGAGAACTACGAGCTGGAATACGGTACCGATCAACTGGAAATCCACGTTGATGCAATCGAGCCGGGCGACAAAGTTCTGGTCGTGGACGATTTGCTGGCCACAGGCGGCACCATTGAAGCGACCGTTAAACTTATCCGCCGTCTGGGTGGTGAAGTGACCGATGCCGCATTTATCATCAATCTGTTTGATATTGGTGGTGAGCAGCGTCTGGAAAAAATGGGCGTGAAAAGCTACAGCCTCGTACTTTTCCCTGGCCACTGAGTTTAATCTCACCTCTGCAACGCACCAGGCCGGGCGGATAAGTACAACGTCATCCGCCAGGACATCAAACAGCCTCGCCCGATGGGTGAGGCTTATGTTAGCATTACCCCTCGAATTCACCTTCCCGCGATGTAGAGCCTATCTCGAATGAGCTACCAGGTCTTAGCCCGCAAATGGCGCCCACAAACTTTTGCTGATGTCGTCGGCCAGCAACACGTGTTGACTGCGCTGGCTAATGGCTTATCCATGGGCCGAATCCACCACGCCTATCTCTTTTCAGGGACGCGCGGCGTGGGTAAAACGTCCATCGCTCGCTTGTTGGCGAAAGGGTTAAATTGTGAAACCGGCATCACTGCCACCCCTTGCGGTGTGTGCGATAACTGCCGCGAAATCGAACAAGGACGCTTTGTTGATCTGATAGAGATTGACGCCGCCTCACGCACCAAAGTCGAAGACACTCGTGACTTGCTGGACAACGTTCAGTACGCACCGGCGCGTGGCCGCTTCAAGGTCTACTTGATCGATGAAGTCCATATGCTTTCCCGCCACAGCTTCAACGCGCTGTTGAAGACGCTGGAAGAGCCACCTTCGCATGTCAAATTCTTGCTGGCGACAACCGATCCGCAAAAGTTGCCGGTGACTATTCTTTCCCGCTGCCTGCAATTCCACCTGAAAGCGCTGGATGTCGAACAAATCCGCCATCAGTTGGAATACATTCTTGGCGAGGAGAAAATCACTTCTGAAACTCGCGCGCTGCAACTGTTGGCGCGTGCTGCGGATGGCAGCCTGCGTGATGCATTAAGTCTTACCGACCAGGCGATTGCCAGTGGTGATGGGCAAGTGACCACTGCGGCTGTCAGCACCATGCTCGGTACGTTGGATGACGACCAGGCTCTGGCGCTGATAGAAGCGATGGTGCAGGCCAATGGTGAGCGAGTGATGAGCTTGCTTAACGATGCCGCCGGTCGCGGTATTGAGTGGGAAGCGCTGCTGGTAGAAATGCTGGGCTTGCTGCACCGTGTGGCCATGGTGCAACTCTCTCCGGCTGCATTGGGCAACGACATGGCGGCAATCGAACAGCGTATGCGTGAGCTCGCGAGAGTCGTACCGCCTGCTGAAGTCCAGTTGTATTATCAAACCCTGCTGATTGGTCGCAAAGAGCTCTCCTGGGCTCCCGATCGTCGTATGGGCATTGAGATGACACTGCTGCGTGCGCTGGCGTTCCATCCGCGCAAACCATTACCAGAACCGGAGCAACCGCGGCAAGTGGCGAGTATTCCTGTCGTCAATCCTGTTCCGGTTCGACAACAAACTTCACCTCCGCCACGGCAAAATGAAACCCCGTTGCCGGACACCACAAGCCAGGTGCTGCAAGCGCGAACCCAGTTAATGCGCCAGCAGGGAGCCAACAAAGCAAAAAAGAGTGAGCCGGCAGCGCCAGATCTAGCGCGGCCGGCAGCTAAAACCACCGCTCTGGAACGTTTAGCCTCGGTAACCGAGCGTATTCAGTCCCGGCCATCAGTGGCAGAAGAAAAACCTGCCGAGAAGCCAGAAGCTTATCGCTGGAAGTCGCAAATTGTTTCTGATGTTGTTGAAGAACCGGTTGCGACACCAAAAGCATTAAAGCGCGCGCTGGAGCATGAGAAAACACCAGAGCTGGCGCAGAAACTGGCATTGGAAGCCATCGAGCGTGACCGTTGGGCGGCGGAAATTAGCCAACTGGTGTTGCCAAAACTTGTGCAGCAACTCGCGTTAAATGCCTGGAAAGAGCAGGATGGAAACCGAGTTTGTTTGCACTTACGCCCGGCATTAAGGCATCTGAATTCACCGTCGGCGCAGAAAACGCTGGCTGATGCGATGAGTACTTTTAGCGGAGAAACTGTTGAGCTGACTATTATTGAAGATGATAATCTTGCACAACGTACCCCGCTGGAATGGCGTCAGGCTATCTACGAAGAGAAGCTTGCACGTGCGCGGGAATCTATGAGTACTGATAACAATATCCAAACGCTGCGTCGTTTTTTTGATGCGGAGCTGGATGAAGACAGTATTCGACCAATTTGACAGGCTGGTTACACCGGTTTGTTGTAAACCCTGATAGCCGTTAATTGTTATACCCATCAACACCCCTACAGCTTGAAGGATGATGGGGAAATGCGATTAATCGGCCCGAGCAAAAGAGAGAAGACTATGTTTGGAAAAGGCGGTCTGGGCAACATCATGAAGCAAGCCCAGCAGATGCAGGAAAAAATGGCCCAGGTTCAGGAAGAAATCGCCAACATGGAAGTCACCGGCGAATCAGGTGCGGGTCTGGTAAAAGTGACCATCAATGGTGCGCATAACTGCCGTCGTGTGGAAATCGATCCAAGCCTGATGGAAGACGATAAAGAGATGGTAGAAGACCTGGTTGCAGCGGCCTTCAATGATGCAGCTCGTCGTATCGGCGAAGCGCAGAAAGAGAAAATGGCTGGCGTTTCCAGTGGTATGCAGTTGCCGCCAGGCTTCAAAATGCCATTCTGATTTTGATCCCCTCTCCTGGGGGAGAGGGTCAGGGTGAGGGCGTCCTGTCGTCAAAGCGACGCCTCACTTTTTTACCCCGTAATCACTCTTCATCAAACGCCGCATAACTCTCCACCAGAAAATCAATCAGTGCTCTGACCGCCGGTAACTGCCCGCGACGTGAAGGAAACACCAAATGAATGATTTCCCGTCTTGTACGCCAATCCGGTAACAATCGCACCAACGTTCCATCCAGTATCTGCTTCTTAATCATCAATATCGGTAGTTGAACAATCCCTACGCCCGCCAAAGCAGCCGCCCGTAGTGCAATCATATCGGTGGTCACAAAACGTGGCTTATGGTGCAGGATCACTTCCTGATTATCCGGGCCAAATAGACACCATCGGTAAATCTGCTGTGGTTTGGAGAGTGCCAGGCTCGGCCAGTGTTGTAGATCGGCGGGTGACAAGGGTTGCGAAAATTGCTCAACTAACTCAGGGCTGGCAACCAGACACATATTGCGATCGGCCAGTTTGCGCATCACCAGGTCACTATCTTCCAGTGGTAATGGGCGAACGCGTACCGCCAAATCGACGTTTTCATTCAATACATCAACCTGGCGATTTGTCTCCTCAAGCTGCACCGTAACCTGCGGATACATCGTCATAAACCGCGCCAGCATATCCCCAATATGCACATGCAGCAGGGCAATCGGACACGTCAGGCGAATAAGCCCACGCGGTTCGGCTCGCAGCGTGTTTATCGCCTCTTGTGCCGCTTCGGCCTCAATAATCATCGCTTTGCAATGGCGATAAAAAATCTGCCCGGCCTCCGTCACGGTGAAGCTGCGCGTTGAGCGCTGAATAAGCCGCGTTTCCAGACTCTCCTCCAGCAAGGCGATACGCCGACTTAACCGGGATTTTGGAATGCCAATCGCGCGGCTGGCGGGAGAAAACCCCTCAAAATCGACCACTTGCACGAAGTACCACAGGTCGTTGAGATCTTGCATCGTTATTGTCCTGTATATGGAACACTGAGTTCATTTCTGGAGTCTACCGGGATTTTCGTCTTATGAGTAAGCTTTAACTCAACAGAAATCGACACTCAATGGAGATAACGATGAAATCAATTTTAGGCGTGTATTCCGCACCGGCTTCCCACTGGGTGGGTGATGGATTCCCGGTTCGTTCACTGTTTTCCTATTCGAAATTTGAAAAGCAACTCAGCCCATTCTTGCTGCTGGACTACGCAGGCCCGGCGGATTTTAAACCGAGCAACAAAGGGCAGCGTGGCGTTGATGTGCATCCGCATCGCGGTTTTGAAACGGTCACCATCGTCTACAAAGGTGAAGTGGCGCACCGTGACTCCACCGGCAGTGGCGGGGTAATTGGCCCCGGTGATGTGCAATGGATGACGGCCGGTAGCGGGATTTTGCACGAAGAGTTCCATTCACCAGCGTTCAGCGAGAAGGGCGGCACCCTGGAAATGGTTCAGCTGTGGGTCAATCTGCCTGCGAAGGACAAGTCAACGCCACCAAACTACCAGTCGATTACGGATGCGGATATTCCGGTGGTGACATTGCCCGATAACGCAGGTCAGGTGCGTGTTATCGCGGGTGAAATGGATGGCAGTAAAGGCCCGGCACGCACGTTTTCACCGCTGCGCGTACTGGATGTGCGTCTGAATGCGCAAAGCACCACGCAACTGACGCTGCCTGACGGCTGGAACACCGCATTGGTTGTGCTGAAAGGCACGGTGCAGGTTAACGGTGAGGAAATTGCTCGTGAGGCGCAGCTGGTGGTACTGGATGCAAAAGGCGAAACCGTCACGCTTGAAGCCAATAACGACGCCGTTGTGCTGGTGCTGAGCGGTGAGCCACTCAATGAGCCAGTGGTGGGTTACGGGCCGTTTGTAATGAACACTCGTGAAGAAATTAAAGAGGCTATCGACGATTTCAATCAGGGTCGTTTTGGCCAGTCCATAGAGTAAAAAATCACGGCTATCGCTCCGGTAGCCGTTCTTTACGCACTATTTCACTATCAGAGGATACGAATATGACACCTGCAAACTTTAACGGACAAATTCCGACCATTGATGCCAACGATGCAGTCATGCTACTCATTGACCACCAGAGCGGTTTGTTCCAGCTAGTACACGACATGCCGATGCCTACGTTGCGCACCCACGCCACAGTACTGGCAAAAATCGCGACGCTGGCCAATATTCCGGTCATCACCACCGCTTCTGTGCCGCAAGGCCCAAATGGTCCGCTGATCCCTGAGATCCACCAATATGCCCCTCATGCGCAGTATGTGCCGCGTAAAGGTGAAATTAACGCCTGGGATAACCCTGATTTCGTTGCGGCAGTCAAAGCAACGGGGCGTAAAACGTTAATCATTGCGGGCACGGTGACCAGCGTTTGCATGGCGTTTCCGGCAATCAGCGCGGTTGCCGAAGGCTTTAAAGTCTTCGCGGTGATCGATGCTTCAGGCACTTATTCCAAAATGGCGCAGGAAGTCACCCTGGCGCGAGTAGTACAAGCGGGCGTGGTTCCGATGGATACCGCAGCGGTTGTAGCTGAGATTCAGCACACATGGAACCGTGAGGATGCAATGGAGTGGGCCAGCCTTTGGGGCGGTGTCTTTATTGAATATGGCTTGCTGATGGAAAGTTACCAGAAGGCGCAAGATGTGGTGACGAATCAAGAGTCTCTGGATTCTCAGCTCGCTTAAATAAATTCCCCCTGTGCGAGACATCCCGCAGGGGGACTATCTTTTTCTATACCCGTCCGCTGGGCTAATGTTAGGCTATGTCCCACTCTTTTTTCAGAAGTCTGAGCGATGCAAACCAGTCCTTTACTTACCGTCCTTATGGAATCCCTGCGCTGCTTGCCAGGTGTTGGCCCGAAGTCAGCTCAACGTATGGCGTTCGCGCTTCTGCAACGCGACCGCAGCGGCGGAATGCGCCTTGCTCAGGCGTTGACCCGCGCCATGTCTGAAATCGGCCACTGTGCGGATTGCCGTACTTTTACCGAACAAGAAGTCTGCGCAATTTGTTCCAATCCACGCCGCCAGGAAAATGGCCAGATTTGCGTGGTGGAAACGCCTGCGGATATCCATGCGATTGAAGCGACGGGACAATTCTCTGGACGCTATTTTGTGTTGATGGGGCATCTTTCACCGCTAGACGGCATTGGCCCCCAGGACATCGGTCTCGACAGGCTGGAACAGCGCCTTGAGCACGAAACCATCAAAGAGCTCATCCTTGCGACTAACCCAACGGTTGAAGGTGAAGCCACCGCGAACTATATCGCCGAACTGTGTGGGCAATATGGCGTAGATGCCAGTCGTATCGCGCACGGTGTGCCAGTGGGCGGCGAGCTGGAAATGGTTGATGGCACCACGCTTTCGCATTCTCTGGCGGGACGCCACAAAATTACGTTCTAATTGAAAATGGGGAGATTCTTTTCTCCCCCGCTTGAAATCTCCTCTGCTTATCCTCATATCTCCCTCAACGTTTTCATCACCCCTGTATTTTGATTTTGTTGAGGTATCAATGACCATGAAAGGACAAGAGACACGTGGCTTCCAGTCTGAAGTGAAACAACTTCTGCACCTGATGATCCACTCCCTCTACTCAAATAAAGAAATTTTCCTGCGTGAGCTGATCTCCAACGCCTCCGATGCGGCAGACAAATTGCGCTTCCGCGCGCTGTCCCAGTCCGATCTTTACGAGGGTGACGGTGAGCTGCGTGTGCGTGTCTCATTTGATAAAGAAAAACGCACTCTGACGATTGCTGATAACGGCATCGGTATGACGCGCGACGAAGCGATTGATCACCTCGGGACCATTGCAAAATCTGGCACCAAAGCCTTCCTCGAATCCATGGGTTCTGACCAGGCGAAAGACAGCCAGCTTATCGGCCAGTTTGGTGTGGGCTTCTACTCTGCATTTATCGTGGCGGACAAAGTGACCGTGCGTACTCGTGCGGCTGGAGTTCCTGCGGATCAAGCCGTGTTCTGGGAATCTGAAGGTGCGGGTGAATATACCGTTGCGGATATCACCAAAGCTGATCGCGGGACTGAAATTACCTTGCACCTGCGCGAAGGTGAAGACGAGTTCTTAGATGACTGGCGTGTGCGCTCTATCATCGGTAAATACTCCGATCACATTGCTCTGCCGGTTGAGATTGAAACTCGTGAAGAGAAAGATGGCGAAACTATCCTCGGCTGGGAAAAAATCAACAAAGCTCAGGCGCTGTGGACCCGTAGCAAGTCTGAAATTAAAGACGAAGAGTACAACGAGTTCTACAAGCATGTCGCTCATGACTTCACCGACCCGCTGACCTATAGCCACAACCGCGTGGAAGGGAAACAAGAGTACACCAGCTTGCTGTACATCCCGTCCCAGGCGCCGTGGGATATGTGGAATCGCGATCATAAACACGGCCTGAAACTGTACGTGCAGCGCGTGTTCATCATGGACGACGCAGAACAGTTCATGCCGAACTACCTGCGTTTTGTTCGCGGCCTGATAGATTCCAATGACCTGCCGCTGAACGTGTCGCGTGAAATTCTGCAAGACAGCCGTGTGACTCAGAACCTGCGTAGTGCGCTGACCAAACGCGTATTGCAGATGCTGGAAAAACTGGCGAAAGACGACAGCGAAAAATACCAAACCTTCTGGAAAAACTTTGGCCTGGTGCTCAAAGAAGGCCCTGCTGAAGATAATGCGAACCAGGAAACTATCGCTAAACTGCTGCGCTTTGCGACGACGCATACCGATTCCGCTGCACAAACTGTGTCGCTGGAAGAGTACGTCTCACGCATGAAAGAAGGCCAGGAGAAGATTTACTACATCACCGCTGACAGCTATGCGGCCGCGAAGAGCAGCCCGCACCTGGAGTTGCTGCGTAAGAAAGGCATCGAAGTTCTGCTGCTTTCTGACCGCATCGATGAGTGGATGATGAGCTATCTGACTGAGTTCGATGGCAAAGCATTCCAGTCAGTCAGTAAGACTGATGAGACGCTGGAAAAATTGGCTGACGAAGAGACGCCAGAAGCGAAAGAAGCTGAAAAAGCGCTTGAGCCATTTGTTGACCGCGTGAAAACGCTGCTGGGCGAGCGTGTTAAAGAAGTGCGCCTGACGCACCGTTTGACCGACACGCCTGCTATCGTGACCACTGACAGCAACGACATGAGCACGCAAATGGCGAAATTGTTTGCCGCTGCGGGCCAGGAAGTGCCAGAAGTGAAGTACATCTTCGAGCTGAACCCGGATCACGGTCTGGTGAAACGTGTTGCAGATACACAGGATGAAGCGCAGTTTGGCGAATGGGTCGAATTACTGCTCGACCAGGCGCTGTTAGCTGAACGTGGCACCCTGGAAGATCCAAACCAATTCATTCGCCGTATGAATCAGTTGCTGGCTTCCTAAGTTTTTCCCTCACCCTAACCCTCTCCCTCAGGGAGAGGGGACTGGATCGAGTATTTCCCCTCTCTTGTGGGAAATAGATCGAGTAGTTCCCCTTCTCCTGTGGGAAATGGATCGAGTTTTCTCCCTCTCCTGGGGGAGAGGGCCGGGGTGAGGGCATTTCAAATCAACTAACACCACCTGAAATACCTGCCATTCTTGAGGTGAATACGCCTTTAATGGTAAGGTCATCGCCTCAAATCTAAATACACAAAAATCCAAACGAATGGGGAATTACGCAATGCGTATTATTCTGCTTGGCGCTCCGGGCGCAGGTAAAGGAACTCAGGCTCAGTTCATCATGGAGAAATATGGCATTCCGCAAATCTCCACCGGTGACATGCTGCGTGCCGCAGTAAAATCTGGCTCAGAGCTGGGTAAACAAGCAAAAGACATCATGGACGCCGGGAAACTGGTTACAGATGAACTGGTTATCGCGCTGGTGAAAGAGCGTATTACCCAGGAAGATTGCCGCAACGGTTTCCTGCTTGATGGTTTCCCTCGTACCATTCCACAGGCTGATGCGATGAAAGAAGCGGGCATCAACGTGGACGTCGTTCTGGAATTTGCAGTACCAGACGAACTGATTGTTGAGCGTATCGTCGGTCGTCGCGTACATGCGCCATCTGGCCGCGTTTATCACGTCACCTTCAATCCACCAAAAGTGGAAGGCAAAGACGATGCAACCGGCGAAGAGCTGACCACCCGTAAAGACGATCAGGAAGAAACCGTGCGTAAGCGCCTGGTGGAATATCATCAGATGACAGCTCCGCTGATCTCTTACTACAGCAAAGAAGCGGAAGCGGGTAACACCAAATACGTAAAAATCGACGGCACCCGTAAAGTGACCGAAGTTAGCGCAGAGTTGGCTAAAATCCTCGGCTAACCTTACCCGTTATCTTTCAAGTTGCAGGTGTGTGAGCTGCCTTCCTGCACCTCGAAACCTTTTGGGTCGATAAAAATACCAGGACTTGTTCCTGGTATTTTTTTATCCATTTTTTACCCTTTCACTGTAATCGGTTCTCCTGTGCCACTTTTACGTTACAATTATCAGCAATTTGTTGATAAGGAGTGGAAATGAATCAGGAAAAAGTGGGTATTTTACTGGCAAACCTTGGCACACCTGATGCTCCTACTCCGGCGGCGGTAAAACGCTACTTGCGCCAGTTTCTTAGCGACAAACGCGTCGTTGATACCCCGCGTCTGCTGTGGTGGCCACTGCTGCGAGGCGTGATTTTACCGCTGCGCTCCTCACGGGTTGCAAAGCTGTATCAGTCCGTCTGGATGGACGAAGGCTCGCCGCTGCTTGTTTATAGCCGACGTCAGCAAGTCGCTCTTGCAGCGCAAATGCCGGGTACCCCAGTCGCGCTTGGCATGAGCTATGGCTCACCGTCATTGAAAAGTGCAGTGGACGAACTTTTGTCTCACAACGTTGATCACATCGTCGTGCTGCCGCTGTATCCACAATTCTCTTGCTCGACTGTCGCCGCAGTCTGGGATGAATTAGGACGCATTTTTTCCAACTACCGTTCGCTGCCGTCGATTTCCCTGATTCGTGACTACGCCGATAACACCTCCTACATCAATGCGCTGGTGGCTTCGGTCAAACACTCTTTCGCCCAGCATGGTGAGCCGGATGTTTTGCTGCTTTCCTACCACGGAATTCCGCAACGCTATGCCAACGAAGGCGATGATTACCCGCAGCGTTGCCGCGACACCACGCGCGAGTTGCTTTCCGCCCTCGAACTGCCACCAGAAAAAGTGATGATGACCTATCAGTCGCGTTTTGGCCGCGAGCCGTGGCTGATGCCGTATACAGACGAAACGCTGAAAATGTTGGCTGAAAAAGGGGTGAAACACATTCAGGTCATGTGTCCTGGTTTCTCCGCCGATTGCCTCGAAACTCTCGAAGAGATGGCGGTGCAAAACCGTGAAGTGTTCCTCGAGGCGGGTGGCACCAAGTATGAATATATTCCTGCCCTCAATGATGACCCGGCGCACATCGCAATGATGATGAGTCTTGTAGAAAAATATCGCTGATCCCGCTTTTGGCCGTTAATGTGCTACCATTTCCGGCCTGATTAGCTACTTCCGAACAACATCATGAAATTTCCCGGCAAACGAAAATCCAAACACTACTTCCCGGTGAGCGCGCGCGATCCTTTACTGCAACAGGCTCAGCCTGAAAATGAAACTGGCACTTCCTGGGTCGTCGGGATCGATCAAACGCTGGTGGATATCGAAGCCAAAGTGGATGACGAGTTTGTACATCGATACGGTTTGAGTTTCGGCCATTCACTGGTGATTGAAGATGATGTGGCCGAAGCGCTATATCAGGAGCTGGTGCAAAAAGATCTGATTACTCACCAATTTGCCGGCGGCACCATTGGTAATACGATGCACAACTATTCGGTTCTGGCCGATGACCGCTCTGTTCTGCTGGGCGTAATGTGCAGCAATATCGAAATCGGTAGCTATGCCTACCGCTACCTGTGCAATACCTCCAGCCGTACTGACCTCAACTACCTACAAGGTGTGGATGGTGCGATTGGCCGCTGCTTTACGCTGATCGGCGAGCAGGGTGAACGTACCTTTGCCATTAGCCCGGGTCATATGAACCAGCTACGCGCCGATAGCATTCCTGAAGAGGTCATTGCCGGTGCGTCTGCGCTGGTTTTGACTTCATATTTGGTGCGTTGCAAAGACGGCGAGCCCATGCCGGAAGCGACTATGCAGGCCATCGCTTACGCGAAAAAGTACAACGTACCGGTGGTGCTGACGCTGGGCACCAAATACGTTATTGCCGAAAACCCAGAATGGTGGCAGGCATTCCTGAAAGAGCATGTCTCGATTCTGGCGATGAACGAAGAAG
Organism: Buttiauxella sp. A111; assembly: GCF_014189855.1. Taxonomy (GTDB): domain Bacteria; phylum Pseudomonadota; class Gammaproteobacteria; order Enterobacterales; family Enterobacteriaceae; genus Buttiauxella; species Buttiauxella selenatireducens. Next base: position 461,639 of record NZ_BJFN01000003.1, on the reverse strand, counting down.
AAGGGCTGGCGCTGACAGGTGAAAATGATCCGCTGCTGGCGGCCGATAAAGCGCTGGATTGGGTCGATTTAGTATTGTGTACCGCGGGTCCGGTCGGGCTGTACATGGCGGCCTTTACTGAAGAGTCAGCTAAACGCACCACACAACATCCGCTGTTGCCAGGAGCAATCGCTGAATTTAACCAGTACGAATTTAGCCGTGCCATGCGCCATAAAGATTGCCAGAACCCGATGCGTATTTTCTCTCATATCGCACCTTATATGGGTGGGCCTGAGAAAATTATGAATACCAATGGCGCGGGTGATGGCGCGCTGGCGGCATTACTGCATGATATTACGGCGAATAATTATCACCGCTCTAACGTGCCAAATTCCAGCAAACATCAGTTCACCTGGCTGACTTATTCGTCTTTGGCGCAGGTGTGCAAATATGCGAACCGTGTGAGTTATCAGGTATTGAACCAGCATTCTCCGCGTCTGACGCGGGGGTTGCCAGAGCGCGAAGATAGTCTCGAAGAGTCTTACTGGGAGCGTTAATCACCACGTTTTTTTGCCCTCACCCTAACCCTCTCCCACAGGAGAGGGGATAGTCCGGTTTTCCCCTTCTCCCGCAAGAGAGAGGATAACCCGTTTTTCCCCTTCTCCCTGGGGGAGAAGGTCGGGATGAGGGCGAAAACTTAACCCGTCACCGTTTCCTGAACCACCGGCTTATCCAACATCCCCATCATCGTATTGGCGATCTCACGCTCGCCCATCACCACCTGATTCGCACCACGCTCGGTGATGTAATCCACCTCATCGTCATAATGGGCGCGGGCAATGATCTCGATGTCCGGATATTTCGCGCGCGCTGTCGCGACAATCTCACCGGCCTCGTAACCGTTCGGAATCGTCAATAACAACCAACGTGCACAATCAAGATGGGCGAGATTCATGATCTCTTCATTGGCTGCATTTCCGAGTACAGCTCGGATCCCACGCTCGCGCAATTCATCAACCCGGCTACGGGAGGTTTCAATCACCACTAACGGAATACCCTGAGCCATTAACTTTTCACCCAGCAAACTCCCTACGCGGCCAAAGCCCACCAGCAGCGCGTGATTGCAAATATCCACCGGGATCTGCTTCTCGTCCTCGATGGCCTCTTCCAGGGTTTGCTCTTCCAGGGTTTCGGTTTTTGCGAGATAACGCTCAAGTACCGCAAACAAAATGGGATTGAGCATAATCGACAAAATCGCACCGGCCAGCACCAAATTTTGCCCGGTCTGCGGTAACAGATTGAGCGCCATGCCCAGACCCGCAAGGATGAACGCGAACTCACCAATTTGCGCGAGGCTTGTGGCGATGGTTAATGCGGTACGTTGTGAATGGCCGAACAGGCGCACCAGGAAGAAGGCGGCCACAGATTTGCCAAAGATGATGATAGCGACGGTACCGACTACCGCGAGTGGTTCCTGAATCAGGATCATCGGGTCGAACAACATACCGACTGAGACAAAAAACAGCACTGCGAAAGCGTCGCGTAGCGGCAGTGTGTCATGGGCGGCACGATGGCTGAGTTCAGACTCATTGAGCACCATCCCGGCGAAGAACGCACCCAACGCAAATGACACATCAAACAACTCGACCGCGCCAAAGGCGATGCCAAGCGCCAGGGCGAGAACGGCCAGCGTAAACAGCTCGCGTGAACCGGTAGCCGCGCTCCGCGCCAGGATCCAGGGGACCAGCCGGCGGCCTACAATCAGCATAATCGCGATAAATGCCACTACTTTGCCGATGGTCAGCCCCATGTCCAGCGCCAGAGTCGCAAAACCGACGTCGCCTTTTTCCATCATCCCCGCAACAGCAGGCAACAGAACCAGCGTTAATACCATCACCAGATCTTCAACAATCAACCAGCCAATCGCGATTTGCCCGCGCTGGCTGTCAATTAATTGCCGCTCTTCAAGCGCACGCAGTAACACGACGGTACTGGCGGTAGAAAGACACAGGCCGAACACGATACCGGTCATCAGCGACCAGCCCATCAGCGATGAAAGCGCCATTCCCAGTAGCGTCGCCACACCAATCTGGGCGATAGCTCCTGGGATGGCGATGGCCTTTACCGCCATCAAATCCTTTAAGGAGAAATGCAGACCGACGCCAAACATCAGCAGGATCACACCCAACTCAGCAAGTTCAGGAGCAAGCTTCGTATCCGCGACAAAACCTGGCGTAAAAGGGCCAGCTAATACCCCAGCTAACAAATAGCCCACCAACGGTGATATGCGCAGTTTGTTAGCAAGCATACCGAGTAAAAAGGCCAGTACGAGGCCTCCGACAATGGTGGTGATAAGCGGGGTGGCGTGGTGCATTCCGTCTCCTTGCGTAAGTGTTCAAATCCAAAAAGCTACTTTTAGTTTATGACAATTTTTCCATCGATGTAGATGTAAAATCAGCGAATATTGGATATAAGGCGCATTTAGACAAAAAGCAGCGTCTGATGGGAGTTTTATACGCTTAATTTAAGAAAGGTCTGGAGATATGTGGCGGGAGTGATGGGCCAGAGCGTCTCTCTGGCCCTTATAACTATGACTTATGTCGATTGTCAGGCAGGAATATGGTCAGTATCCCAAGAAGTGGCAGGAAAGCACATATTTTATAGACTAACTCGATACTTGTATGGTCGGCTACCAGGCCGAGTACCGCAGCCCCCAAACCGCCCATACCAAAGGCAAAACCGAAGAACAGCCCGGAAACCATACCGATGCGTCCTGGCATCAACTCTTGCGCATAAACCAGAATTGCTGAAAATGCCGAGGCGAGGATAAAACCGATAATAACCGTCAGGATCCCCGTCCAGTACAGCGAAACATACGGCAGGAAAAGGGTGAATGGCGCGACGCCGAGGATTGAACCCCAGATAACATATTTACGGCCAATCTTGTCGCCGACCGGTCCACCAATCACCGTACCTGCTGCCACCGCAAACAAGAAGGCAAACAGGTGGAACTGGGCGTTCTGCACCGACAAACCGAATTTGTGCATCAGGTAGAAGGTGTAATAGCTGCTGATACTCGCCATATAAAAATACTTGGAGAAAATCAGCACCAGCAAAACGGTCACCGCCTGAATCACTTTTTTGCGCGGCAGCGGGTTAACCACCGGCGCGGCTGTTTTACCTTTAGCCATGCGATGTTGCGCGGCATACCAGCGGCTAATCTGCAGCAATACAATAATCGCCAACAGGGCAGCCAACACAAACCAGCCGACGTTACCTTTACCGTATGGGGCAATGATCAGCGCAGCCAGCAACGGGCCGAGTGAGCTACCAAAATTGCCGCCAACCTGGAACAGCGACTGCGCAAGGCCATGACGACCACCGGATGCCATACGCGCCACCCTGGACGATTCCGGGTGGAATACCGAAGAACCTGTGCCCACGAGCGCTGCCGCCAGTAGCACCATCGGGAAACTACCGGCCAAAGCCAGAATCACTAAGCCGCAAAGTGTGAAGCACATACCAATCGGCAATGACCATGGCATCGGGTATTTGTCGGTGTAGTATCCTACTACCGGCTGAAGCAGTGATGATGTGACCTGGAAGGTCAGCGTTATCATCCCGATCTGGACAAAACTCAGCGAGAACTCGCTTTGTAAAAGCGGATAAAGCGCCAGAATGAGCGACTGAATCATATCGTTGAGCAAATGCGAAAGGCTGATTGCTCCAAGAATTCCGAACGCAGTGCGCGCCTTTTTAGGCTCCGTCGCCGCGAGAGTTTGTTCCGAGATTGCCATAAGTACCTGTAATAGATTTGATTATTATATTTTAGAACGGCTCACGGGAGGAACCGTAGAATATCGTTACCCTGCTAACATACCTTCTGAAAAGTTCCGAAGAAAGTCACAATCGTGAAAAGTTATTTGTCTATGCTAGTAGCTGTCTGCTATTGGTGCGGAAGTATTTATTGAATATGGAGATTTGCGATGAAGTTCGTAGTGAAAGGGGTGGCCACAGCATTGCTGATGGCAGTTAGCCTAACCAGCGCGTCTGCACTGGCGTGGGAAAAAGATAAAACCTATAACATCACCATTCTGCACACCAACGATCACCATGGTCATTTTTGGCGTAACGAACACGCGGAATACGGGCTGGCTGCGCAAAAAACTCTGGTCGATAGCATTCGTAAAGAGGTGGCAGAGCAGGGAGGCAGCGTACTGCTCCTGTCTGGCGGTGATATCAACACTGGTGTTCCTGAATCCGACTTGCAGGATGCGGAACCTGATTTCCGTGGCATGAACCTGATTGGCTACGATGCGATGGCTATCGGCAACCATGAATTTGACAACCCGCTCTCTGTTTTACGCCAGCAAGAAAAATGGGCCAAATTCCCGCTGCTGTCGGCCAACATTTACCAGAAAAGTACCGGCGAGCGCCTGTTTAAACCGTGGGCTATCTTCAAGCCACAGGGTATTAAAATCGCGGTTATCGGTTTAACCACGGACGACACGGCGAAAATTGGCAATCCGGAAAACTTCGTCGACATCGAATTCCGTAAACCGGCGGATGAAGCGAAACTGGTGATTCAGGAACTGCAATCGACTGAAAAACCAGACGTCTTGATCGCGGCAACGCATATGGGCCACTACGATAACGGTCAACATGGTTCTAACGCGCCAGGCGATGTGGAAATGGCTCGTAGTTTACCGGCTGGCGCGCTGACGATGATTGTGGGTGGACACTCGCAAAACCCAGTTTGTATGGCTGCCGAGAATAAAAAACAGGTTGATTACGTACCCGGCACACCTTGTGCACCGGATCAGCAAAACGGGATCTGGATTGTTCAGGCTCACGAATGGGGCAAATACGTTGGCCGTGCTGATTTTGAGTTCCGTAATGGCGAAATGAAACTGGTGCATTACCAGCTTATCCCAATCAACCTGAAGAAAAAGATAACCTACGATAACGGTGAAAGTGAGCGCGTACTCTACACGCCGCAGATCCCTGAAAACCAGCAGATGCTCTCACTGCTGACGCCATTCCAGAATAAAGGTCAGGCACAGCTGAATGTTAAAGTTGGCAGTGTTAACAGCCACATGGAAGGCGATCGCAGTAAAGTACGTTTTGTGCAAACTAACCTTGCGCACCTGTTGCTTGCGGCACAAATGGCGCGCACCAGTGCAGACTTTGCCGTCATGAGCGGTGGCGGTATCCGTGATTCTATTGAAGCCGGAGACATCACTTATAAAGACGTGCTGAAAGTGCAGCCATTTGGGAATACCGTCACGTATATCGATATGACGGGCAAAGATGTGGTCGAGTATCTGAGCGCGGTTGCGCAGAAGAAACCTGACTCTGGCGCGTATCCGCAGTTCTCAAATGTCAGCTTTGTGGCAACAGCCGCAGGTCTGCAAGATTTGAAAATCAAAGGTGAGCCAGTAGATCCCGCAAAAACTTACCGTATGGCGACATTGAACTTTAACGCTTCCGGTGGCGATGGATATCCAGAAATCGACAAAAAACCGGGCTACGTGAATACCGGTTTTGTGGATGCGGAAGTGCTGAAACAGTACATTGAGCAAAATTCTCCGCTTGATGTGAATGCTTACGAGCCGAAGGGGGAAGTGAGCTGGCAGTAAGAGCATTTCCCCTCACCCTAACCCTCTCCCAAAGGGAGAGGGAACTGACCGGTGTTCTCGCTGGCCTGGTTTTCTCCCTCTCCCAAAAGGAGAGGGGACTGACCGGTGCTCTCACTGGCCTGTTTTTCTCCCTCTCCTGGGGGAGAGGGCTGGGGTGAGGGCTATTTCAACGGCAACAAAATATCCGTTTGCTGCGCATGTTCCGGGTGATTTTGATCCAGTTCCAGGTAGCGGAAATAGACCGGGAAATCGCGTAACTCCTCACCGCTTTGCGGCAACCACTGACGGTAAAGATAGTAAACGCTATCACTGATGCGCTCGTAGGCACCGACATGCCGAACCACTGCACAACGGCCACCGGGCAAGGTTTTACAGATAACACCCTGCGGATTTTCTGGAACCATGCCGTTGGCTTCTTTGCTTAACTCCCCGCAAACATCGAAACGAAACTCTTCACCCGGAGTTGTCGCCGGGTCGCTGTACGGCACACCATAAGTCCCATGCGTAATGTAGTCTGAAAGCCCTGAAGCTTTACGCCACTCAATAAACGTCGCAACCGTATTATTGACCCGCATCGGGTCACCAAGATGTTCCAGCACTGCCACCTTCATCGGTTCGACGGTAATAATTTTCACATCCATATTTTCAAGCCTCTGCTGATTTTCCCTTCCGGGAAATTGAAAATGTACATGCCAGTCAACCCAGACAGGAGCTTTGCGAAACTCGCTGGGCGTCAGGCCGAAGGTATTTTTGAAGGCTCGGGAAAATGATTCAGGATTTTCAAATCCGGCATCAAGGGCAATGTTAATGACTCTTTCCTGTGGGTCGTTTACCAGCCGGAAAGAGGCCCTTTTTAACCGCATTAGCGTGATGTAACGGCTAATGCTGATTCCACAAAATTGGCTGAATTGCCGATGAAAGTGAAAACGCGAAAAACAGGCGACTTCGCTGAGTTGCTCGACGGTTAGCGCGCTGTCCAGATGCTGTTCGATATAGGCAAAAACTTGCTCAAAACGCCGGGCATAAAGCTGATGTCTTTCGCTATTCATTATTCCTCCCTCAAGGCGTTTACTGTGCCAGTGACTGATGGCGCAGTCCTGACTGATATTGCTCTTTATTTAGGGTATGGGAGGATTACCTGGTTAGTGCGTCAATCGCGGCGGGCAATCTCTGCAAAGGTCGCATTCAGCAGTTTTGCGAGATCAGCGGCGGCCAGTTCAATATCCAGCCCGCGCTTGCCTCCTGAAACATAGATAGAAGGAAAATTCTGCGCGGGAGCGTCGATGACTGTCGGCAGGCGTTTCTTTTGCCCCAGAGGACTAATGCCGCCAACCAGATAACCGGTGATGCGCTGTGCCACCATCGGATCGGCCATATCGACTTTCTTGGCACCCAGTGCTTTAGCCACTTTCTTTAAATCCAACTGTCCGGAAACAGGCGTAACGGCTACTGCAAGTTGCTTCATATCACCGTTGATGGAGACCAGTAACGTTTTGTAGACTTGCTCCGAATTCAAACCCAGCTTTCGGACGACTTCGTCACCAAAATTTGTCTCATTGGGATCGTGGTCGTAAGCATGTAATTGAAATGAAATGCGGTTTTTTTCGAGAAGTTTTACTGCTGGTGTCATATAACCTTCCTGGTGGCTTTGTCTTAAAAGCGCACGATCTAGTAAACAACGTGATATGTTTTATAAAAATTATATTGAGACTTAATAGTGATAGCGTAAATCGTCACATTGAGCGACAATTCCATTTCTGGCCATTAAATTGGTTAGAAGAACAACAATAATATACAAATTCCTCTTTGACGGGCCAATAGCGATATTGGCCGTTTTTTTATCTCTCGCCACCGTCCTGCCATTCGTATTATTGCGGGTCTCACTTCAATAGCTCGGGTAAATTTCCCTTTCCATACAAATGCAATGCGCCAACGGCAACGACATAGCGCCCGGCGGGCAATTGCTGCAGGAAATGCTGCCACGCAAGATTACGCTGATGCATCAGTACATCGTAGAGTTCGTCGCCAAACGTGTTCGGCAATTGCACATTCCCACGCTGTGGCGGTGCTTCCAGCCACCAACTGATCATCATTTGCAGCAGGCGAGCATTCGTGTGCCAGTGCGTTAGCGTGTCGGTTAACAGCGGCATACCGCCATCGGGCAAACGGGTGAGGATATCAATTTGATGCTGCGCACCTTCCAGCTCAATAACGGGAACCGCCATCGCTTTTGCCGCTTCCAGTAACTGAAAATCAATCCCGTAATTGGCACGCAAACCGAGGCGCTGCGCCTGGTGAGCTTGCAGTACCAGGGCTATTTGCCAGGCCGGTTGGTTATCAATTTGGCTCAACGGGATGCCCAACTCCTCGATTAGCGACATCACCTGTGCCCAGTTTTCGGCAGACAGGCGCTGCTCTAGCGGCAGGTCATCGGGAATATCGGGGAAGGGGGAATCGCTCTCAGTAATATCAGCCTCAACAATCAGCGCGTCGGCATCCCTGAGTTTGTTAATCAACTTCTCGGACAGCGGCGCCATGTCGCATGTGCCCATGTGAATACTGCCGAGTAGGTGCAGCGAGCGGTTACCTGGAAGTGTGATATCAAGCGCGGGCCAGGGATAAGTCGCGGCAGTGAAGCGTGAGAAAAGCGTGCTAATTCTTTGCAACAGACCCATATAGCTGATTTCCTGGCTAAAAAGTCATGCTACCGCTGCAATGCGTTGGGCGCAAATTTCCCCACTCCAGGTGGAGTGGGGAAGCCAGGTTAGTCTTTCGGTTTAAAGCGCAACAAACGGTTGGCGTTGCTCACCACGGTAATGGATGACAGCGCCATTGCTGCTCCGGCAACCACCGGGTTGAGTAACGTGCCGGTCAATGGATACAAGATCCCGGCGGCAATTGGGATCCCCAGGGTGTTATAGACAAACGCCCCTAACAGGTTCTGCTTCATATTGCGGAGCGTTGCTTTGGATATCGCCAGCGCGTCAGCAACCCCAACCAGACTGTGGCGCATTAAGGTAATGGCGGCGGTTTCGATAGCAACATCACTCCCACCGCCCATCGCAATCCCTACTTCAGCCTGCGCTAAAGCTGGCGCATCGTTGATACCATCGCCGACCATCGCGACTTGTCGACCTTGTTGTTGCAGCTTTTTAATCGCATCCGCTTTGCCGTCCGGCAGAACACCTGCAATCACTTCGTCAATACCGGCTTCTTTGGCAATCGCGTTAGCTGTTGTTGGGTTATCCCCGGTCAACATCACCAGACGATAGCCGTTACGGTGCAAGCGTTGCAACGCGCTAACGCTGTCAGCGCGCAGGGGATCGCGGATGGCAAATAATGCGACCAGTTTGCCATCTACCGCTAGCAGAACCGGTGTTGCGCCACGACTGGCCTGAGCTTCAATTTCTGCCGCCATCTGGGCGGTATCCACATTTTGCTCATCCATCAGCGCTTTGTTGCCGAGTAACAACTGATGCCCTTCGGTTTCACCGCTGACACCCAGCCCACGCAAGGTGCGGAAGGCATTCACTTGTGGCAGTTCTACACCGTCTGTTTTATCAAGAATCGCGCGTGCCAGTGGGTGGCTTGAGCCTTGTTCCAGTGCGCCCGCCAGCCTCAACGTATCAGCTTCAGACCAGTTGTTGTCAGTTATGACCGCGACCACTTGCGGTTTGCCCTCGGTTAGCGTCCCGGTTTTATCAAAGACGATAGTATCGAGTGTACTGGCACGTTGCAGCGCGTCGGCGTCGCGGACTAAAACACCAAACTCAGCGGCACGACCCACGCCAGAAATAATCGACATCGGCGTTGCCAGGCCCAGCGCACAAGGGCAGGCAATAATCAGCACGGTAGTCGCAATGACCAACGTATAAACGATTTGCGGAGCCGGGCCGAAGAAGTACCAGATTGCGGCGCTAAACAACGCAATGAGCACGACGACTGGAACAAATACCGCCGAGATTTTATCGGCAAGCTGGCCGATTTCCGGCTTACTGCTCTGCGCCTGGCGCACCATACGGATAATACGTGAAAGCGTGGTGTGGCTACCTGTTGCGGTAGCGCGGAACAGCACGCTACCGTCTTGCACCACGGTTCCTGCGTGAATCGGCTCATCAGTTGATTTTTGTTGCGGCACTGGCTCGCCGGTCAGCATCGCTTCGTCAAACCAGGCTTCGCCTTGGGTGATTTCACCATCGACCGGCACGCGGTCACCGGTCGTCAACCGCAGTACCATCCCTGCGGTCACTTCAGCCAGAGGGACACTTTTCTCACCTTCCGCAGTGACCACTCGTGCGGTAGGCGGCGTTAAATCCAGCAGGCGTTCCAGCGCTTTCGAAGAACGTTGGCGGGCGCGTTGCTCCAGCATATGTCCGAGGTTAATCAGACCGATAATCATCGCACTGGCTTCGTAATAAAGATGGCGTGCTTCCATCGGGAAGTGCTGCGGCCAAATGTTGACGGTAATGGAGTAGATCCATGCGGCACCGGTACCCAACGCGACCAGCGTATCCATGGTGGCGGTTTTGTTGAGCAAGCTTCGCCAGGCACTGCGATAGAAATGCCCACCGGCAAACACCATGACGCCTAGCGTGACAATGCCGATAGCCAGCCACAACGAACGGTTGTCATCGGTAACCATCATATTGTCACCGAACATTCCCCACACCATCACGGGAATACCGACGGCCAGCGCCAGAATTGCCTGCCAGCGGAAACGTTTAACGGCAGCATTGGCGGTTTCTTGCTGACGTTCACGGCGTTTCGCATCATCTTCAATGGCTTCAGCGCCGTAACCTACGCTTTCAACGGCTTTAACTAATGATTCGGCGGAGGCAGAGCCCATAATCAGGGCGCTGCGCTCGGCAAGGTTTACCCGCGCCATGCTGACACCGGGGACGTTTTGTAACGCACTCTGTACCCGGGTCACGCAACTGGCGCAGCTCATCCCGTTGATCAACAACTGTTGGCTATCGTCGTCATCTTTGGTGGCTGTCGGAAGCGAGTTGGATGCCGCTGTCAGTGCTTCCGACGGGATTGATGACTCTGCCAGCGGATCAGCCTTTGGGTGGCGAGCCTCCGTCGCGTCGTATCCGGCTTGTTTCACGGTATTGATTAATTCGTCAAGGGAAGCAGTGCCCGTTACGCTGGCGTGAGTTTGCGTCACCTCGGCTTGTTCAACGTCAGGCCGCTGTTCCAGGCTTTCCTTAACGCGTTTAACGCAATGACCACAAGTCAGGCCATCAAGGTTGAGATCGATTATATGAGACATCATCAGACTCCTTGTATCCCCATTGTCTTACAAATTGCAGATGCGTTGGCTACGTTCACTCACCCGAATCACTGACTTTAGTCAGCTCATCGGGCTTCGCTCGCTTGCCGCCTTCCTGCAATCCGAAATCCCTCGGGTATATAATTGGATTATTGAATTTTACTCGTCGAAGTTTTTTTCATGACTTACTATAAAGCTTAAACCTTCCAGTCAGGGGAAGGTCAAGGGGGGAAAGTGAATATTAGCGATGTTGCCAAAAAGACCGGTTTAACCAGCAAAGCGATTCGTTTTTATGAAGAGAAGGGGTTAGTGACCGTGCCGAACCGTGGCGAAAACGGCTATCGGACTTACACGCAAAAGCATCTTGATGAGCTGACATTACTGCGCCAGGCGCGCCAGGTCGGGTTTAATCTTGAAGAGTGCGGGGAACTGGTTAACTTGTTCAATGATCCGGCGCGCCACAGTGCGGATGTAAAAGCGCGCACTTTGCAGAAAGTCGCGGATATTGAGAAACACATCAGTGAATTGCAGGCGATGCGTCAGCAATTGCTCGCGCTTGCGGAATCATGCCCAGGTGATGACAGCGCTAATTGCCCCATCATCGATAATCTTGCGGGATGTTGCCACCGCCAATAATGGCGGTGAATGTCGCTCGCTAATCCACCCTGCAATGGTTTTTCGTCAGTCGGATTAGCGTGGCGACATTCTACAATACACGCGCTAAACGGCCTGTATTTTCAACGTGATGCCTTCAACAGCCACCACCACGACTTCAGTGCCTGCGGCTAAATCGCTCTCAGCCATCACCGGCCATGAACTATCGGCTACGCGCACATGGCCTCGGCCATTCACCAGGGTCGTCTCCAGACGCAAGTGCCTGCCAATGAGTTGATGACCGCGCTGATTGAGCACTTCACCCGGCTCTTGCTGCTTACGTGTTGACAGCCAGCGCCACCACAAAAAAGCAGCAACCAGCGTGAGAATGGAAAAGCAAACGCCTTGCCATTCCCAACCCAGTGGCACAACCCATACCAGCAAACCGGTCAGCACTGCTGCAACGCCGCTCCACAGCAGATAACCGCTGGCGCCGAGCATTTCAGCGGCCAGAAGCAGGCCACCCAGCGTCAGCCAGAAGATATGTGCGTGAGCAAACAGCAGGGTTATCATTTTTTACGCTCGTTACCGCTTTGCGCGATAAGTTCGCTAATACCGGCAATCGACCCCATCAGGCTGGTGGCATCCAGCGGCATTAACACCACTTTGCTGTTATTGGATGAGCCAATGTGCTGCAACGCGTCGGTGTATTTCTGGGCAACGAAGTAGTTAATCGCCTGAATATCCCCTTTGGCGATAGCTTCGGACACCATTTGCGTCGCACGAGCTTCCGCTTCAGCACTACGTTCACGAGCTTCCGCTTGCAGGAAGGCAGACTGGCGTTCACCTTCCGCTTTCAGGATTTTCGACTGCTTATCCCCTTCGGCTTTAACAATTTCAGCCTGGCGGATCCCTTCGGCTTCCAGAATATATGCACGTTTAGTACGCTCGGCTTTCATCTGAGCATTCATCGCGTCAATCAGTTCAGCCGGTGGGCGCACATCACGGATCTCGATACGGGTGATTTTGATACCCCATGGATTTGTCGCTTCATCCACGATATGCAGCAGGCGCGTATTGATGTTGTCACGCTGCGATAGCATTTCATCAAGCTCCATAGAACCCAGCACCGTACGAATGTTGGTCATGGTGAGGTTAATGATGGCGAGTTCAAGATTACTGACTTCATAGGCCGCACGCGGCGCGTCAACAACCTGAATAAAGCACACGGCATCGATGGCGACGTTGGCGTTATCTTTAGAGATGACTTCCTGGGAAGGGATGTCCAGCACTTGCTCCATCATATTGATTTTGCGGCCAATGCGGTCCATGAACGGCACCACAAGGCTTAAGCCTGGCATCAGAGTGTTGGTGTAACGACCGAAGCGCTCCACTGTCCATTGGTAGCCTTGCGGCACGATTTTTACCCCGGCGCCGACGATAATCAGCGCGACGAAGATCAGTACAGGAATGACGATTAACATCAAAAAAACCTCCATTGTTATTTTGATGTAAGTCTAACGCTTAACGCTGAAATTTTCTGCGACTTCCTTGTCCTGAATAAGCTTTTTGAATTAATAGAGCAACGAATAAATTTGGCGGCGATATTTAGATGCCAGTGCGTCACCTGTTCCGAGGGCGGCAAGGATTTCCATCATCATTTTGCGCACTTGCCCGTCTGCTGCACCGAGATCTTTTTTCAGATGGGTATACAGCAATTCCAGCGCTTCTTCATTGCGCCCGACCTGATGCAATTGCAGCGCCAGTTGGCTGGCTAACAGTGCATTTTCAGGATCTTGCTCAACCTGTTGTTGCAGCAATTGGATCTCGGGGGTATCAGCCGCTTGCTTTAGCAGCTCAATCTGCGCGACCAGCCCTTGATAACGGCTATCCTGGTCCTGTAACGGAATGGTTTTAAGCACCGCTTCAGCGTCTTCGCAACGCGTCAGTGCGATTTGCACTTCCGCCAGCATCAGGCCAATTTCGCTGTTTTGGTTAGACAATTGCCACGCATCTTTGAGCAACGGCAACGCTTCAGCGTGTTTGCCTTCTTGCATCAGTAGCATGGCTTCTTGCGCTTTCAACTCTTCTTCACGCGGTAGCACTTTTTCCAGCAGGGCGCGAATCGCTTCTTCTGGTTGCGGCCCCTGGAAACCGTCTACTGGTTGGCCATTCTGGAACAAGTACACGGTAGGAATGCTGCGCAAACCAAACTGTGATGCGACCATTTGCTCGGCATCGCAGTCCACTTTGGCAAGCAGAAACTGCCCCTGATACTGTGCGGCAAGTTTGTCCAAAACTGGCGTGAGTTGTTCGCAATGCTGGCTGCGCGCCGACCAGAAGTAAAACAGCACCGGCGTAGTAACGGATTGTTCTAGCGTCTGGTGCAGGTTCGCTTCGGTGATATCGATATTGTACTGTGCAGACATGAGTCACTCTCTTTTCAAGATTTGTTTTTTACATGGGGGTTGGCGGCGGGTGCTTCAACTAACCACGTAAAATTTTATCTAACATGCGACCCGGTAACAGACGACGCAACCATGTTAAAGCATGGGCAACTAACGTGACCGGATAGCGTAATTTTGGATTCGGGCTCTCAAAAGCATGGCGCACTTTTACCACCACTGCTTCCGGGCCAAGCGTAAAGCGTGCGGCGATCCCCGGATTTTCTACCGGATGGTCGGCTTGCGTCTGGTTTACGTTTTGCGAAAACTGCGTACGAATGGGGCCGGGCTCAATCAAACTGACTTTAATACCGCTGTGATGCAGTTCCATGCGTAGCGCATCAGACCAGGCTTCCAGCGCATATTTGCTGGCAGCATAGGCTCCACGACCCGGCGTGGAAACCAGTCCCATGACTGAACTGGTCATCACAATTCGCCCTTCACGATGCGGGAGCATCGCCGGAAGCAGCAGCATCGTCAGTTGATGGGTGCCAAATAAATTGGTCGAAAATTGCTGCTCAAGCTGTTCGCGCGTAAGCGTTTGTAGCGGCCCATAAACACCATATCCGCCATTATTAAACAGCCCGTACAGGCGATTACCCGTAAGCTCGATAACCTCTGCTGCCGCTGCTTGCACGCTTTCAGGGGAGTCGAGATCGAGCAATACTCCGGTAAATCCGGCCTGATTCATGCGTTCAACATCTTCGTTCTTGCGGCAGGCGGCCAAAACGCGGTAACCCTGTTGTTTTAAATCTTGTGCGCAGGCAAGACCAATACCGCTGGAACAACCTGTAATTAAAACTGATTTTTGCATAACTTTACCCGCGCGAAGCTCCGATTGTTCATGAGTCGTGTTTTACTAAAGGTGCCAGACGGGAGGACATCCAGTCGGCGATAAACGGTTGGGCATCACTGTTCGGATGTATGCCGTCATCCTGCATCCATTGCGGTTTCAAATAGATCTCCTCCATAAAAAATGGCAGTAGAGGTATAGAAAACTCTTTGGCAAGTTGCGGATAAATAGCGCTAAACGCCTCATTATAACGACGACCGTAGTTTGCCGGCAGACGTATTTGCATCAGCAAAGGTTGTGCCTTTGCTGCTTTCACATCGGTGATTATCTGGCGCAGACTTTTTTCGATGGCTTGTGGCTGAAAACCACGCAGTCCATCGTTGCCACCAAGTTCAATTAAGACCCAGCGAGGCTGATGTTGTTTCAGTAGCGCTGGTAGCCGCGCCAGCCCTTGCGGTGCGGTGTCGCCACTAATACTGGCGTTCACAACTTTGGTATTTTGCTGGTGCCATTTCGCATCCAGCAGCGCAGGCCAGGCCGCGGTTGCAGACATTCTATACCCGGCACTCAGGCTATCACCCAAAATCAGCAACGTGTCCGCATGTGCGGCGCGAATGGTCAAGAAAGCCAGAAACAGGAAGGGCACATGCCAGCGGAAAACATTGTTGAAGTTCATCATCTTAGTAAGTCCGTGGGTCAGGGGGAACATCAGCTCTCCATCCTTACTGGAGTTGAGCTGGTTGTCAAACCGGCGCAGACCATTGCGTTAATCGGGGAGTCAGGTTCCGGGAAGTCTACACTACTGGCGATCCTCGCAGGGTTGGATGATGGCAGCGACGGGGAAGTTCACCTCTGCGGCCAGCCGTTACACACCATGGATGAAGAAGCGCGAGCGGCGCTACGGGCGAAAAACGTCGGTTTTGTGTTCCAGTCATTCATGCTTGTGCCGACGCTCAACGCGCTGGAAAACGTCGAACTCCCGGCGCTACTGCGCGGTGAAAACGACGCCTCCAGCCGTGCGCAGGCCAAAGCCTTGCTCGAGCAGCTCGGGCTTGGCAAACGTATGGATCATCTTCCGGCGCAACTTTCGGGCGGCGAACAACAACGTGTGGCGCTGGCTCGCGCGTTTAATGGACGTCCTGGCGTGCTATTTGCCGATGAGCCTACCGGCAATCTCGACCGCCACACCGGCGACCGCATTGCGGATTTACTCTTTTCTCTGAATCGTGATTTCGCCACCACGCTGATCCTCGTGACCCATGATGAACAACTGGCTGCACGCTGCGACCGCCGCCTGCGTCTGCGTGAAGGTAAATTGTGGGAGGAAGCATGATTGCTCGCTGGTTCTGGCGCGAATGGCGCTCGCCATCATTACTGATTGTCTGGTTGGCGTTAAGCCTGGCAGTGGCGTGTGTACTGGCGCTGGGGAATATCAGCGATCGCATGGAACAAGGGCTTAATCAGCAAAGTCGCGATTTTATGGCGGGCGACCGCGCATTGAGAAGCTCGCGTGAAGTGCCGCAAGAATGGCTGGATCAAGCAAAAAAAGAGGGGCTGAAAGTTGGTAAGCAACTGACCTTTGCCACCATGACGTTTGCTGGAGACACGCCACAACTGGCGTCGGTAAAGGCGGTAGATGAGATCTATCCGATGTATGGCCAGCTCGACACCAACCCGCCGGGTTTGAAGCCAGAGCCGGGAAGTGTGTTGCTGGCACCGCGTTTAATGGCCCTGTTGAATCTCCATGTCGGGGATTCGCTGGATGTGGGTGACACCACGTTGCGTATTGCTGGAGAGGTTATTCAGGAACCCGATTCCGGTTTTAACCCGTTCCAGATGGCACCGCGACTAATGATGAACCTGGCTGATGTGGAAAAAACCGGAGCGATACAACCGGGCGGCCGCATCACCTGGCGCTACAAATTTGGCGGTACGGCGCAGCAGCTCGATAAGTTTGAAAACTACCTGCTGCCGAAGCTGAAGCCTGAACAACGTTGGTACGGCATGGAGCAAGATGACGGCGCGCTCGGGAAATCCCTCGAAAGGTCGCAACAATTCTTGCTGCTGTCTGCGCTTCTGACGCTGCTGCTGGCTGTCGCCGCCGTTGCTGTGGCGATGAACCATTATTGCCGCAGCCGTTACGATTTAGTGGCTATTCTGAAAACCCTTGGGGCCGGGCGTGCTGCACTGCGTAAATTGATTATCGGCCAATGGCTGATGGTGCTGGCACTCGCCGCGATAACCGGTGGTGCAGCGGGATTGGTGTTTGAGGCGGTGTTAATGCGCCTGCTGAAGCCTGTTTTACCTGCGGCACTTCCGCCTGCAAGCTTATGGCCGTGGGTGTGGGCCGTCGGCTCAATGGTGGTGATTTCATTGCTGGTGGGTTTGCGCCCTTATCGCCTGTTACTGGCAACGCAACCGCTAAGGGTTTTACGCCGTGACGCGGTGGCAAATGTCTGGCCTTTGAAAATCTATCTGCCGATTATTACGTTAGTCGTGGTGGCGCTGTTAGCCCTGCTGATGGGCGGAAGCACACTGCTGTGGGCGGTACTGGCGGGAACGGTAGTGCTGGCGGCGCTGTGTGGCATTGTTGGCTGGGGCGTGTTGAAACTGCTGAAAAAGCTGACGCTGAAAAACCTCGCGCTGCGTCTGGCGGTGAACCGACTGCTGCGCCAGCCGTGGGCAACGTTAAGCCAGCTCGCGGCGTTCTCGCTGTCGTTTATGCTATTGGCCTTATTGTTGGTGCTTCGTGGCGATCTGCTCGACCGCTGGCAGCAACAATTACCACCAGAAAGCCCGAACTATTTCCTGCTAAACATTGCTACTGAGCAAGTTCAGCCGGTGAAGGAATTTTTGGCTGAGCACCAGATTATCCCGGAGTCGTTCTACCCGATAGTGCGCGTGCGCATGACGGCGATAAACGGAAAATCGACCGAAGGGAATCCGGATGAAGCGCTCAATCGAGAACTGAATCTGACGTGGCAGAGCCAAAAGCCGGCGCATAACCCAATACTCGCGGGCTCCTGGCCGCCGAAAGCGGGTGAAGTGTCGATGGACGAAGGTGTCGCGAAACGGCTGAAAATAGGACTGGGTGATACCGTCACGTTTATGGGCGATACCCAGGATTTCTCCGCCAAAGTCACCAGCCTGCGTAAAGTCGACTGGGAAAGCCTGCGTCCTAACTTCTACTTTATCTTCCCGCCGGGTGCGCTTGATAACCAGCCACAAAGTTGGTTAACCAGTTTCCGCTGGGAAGGGAAGAACGGCATGTTGACGCAGCTTAACCGTGAATTCCCAACGGTCAGCTTGCTGGATATTGGCGCGATTCTGCGCCAGGTCGGGCAGGTGCTGGAGCAGGTCAGTCGAGCGCTGGAAGTGATGGTGGTGTTGGTGACGGCATGTGGTGTCTTGCTGCTGCTGGCCCAGGTTCAGGTCGGCATGCGTCAACGCCATCAAGAGCTGGTGGTGTACCGCACGCTCGGAGCCGGAAAACGCCTGCTACGCACGACATTGTGGTGCGAGTTTGCGGTGCTGGGTATGGTGTCCGGGCTGGTTGCTGCCATCGGGGCTGAAACCGCGCTTGGTCTGCTGCAAACTCGGGTGTTTGATTTCCCGTGGGAACCTGACTGGCGGCTGTGGGTTATTCTGCCTGTGAGCGGCGCGGTGTTGCTTTCGCTCTGCGGTGGTTGGTTAGGTGTGCGCCTGTTGAAAGGTAAAGCGCTATTCCGCCAGTTTGTTGGCTGACAACGACATGGGCTGGCGTTGTGTTAAACGCCAGCCCAGCCACTGATTAAGTCGCGTCACGCAGCCAGGCTTCCACCTGCTGATAGTTGCCGCGAAACACAATGTTGTCCGCTTTTTTGCTGAGCTGATAGCGATACATCGGGTCGTAATACTCTTCGAGCAGTGGCGAAAGCCACGCAAGATGCCCTTCAACAGACCCCGTTTTACGTTGCAGCACCAGCGCGTCTTCCAGTCGTGCGGTGAACTGTGCAAAACGCTCCATTCCAAGACGGCGGCGAATGGCGAACAAGCCATGATGCAGATACTCGCCGTAGTTTTGCCAGGCGGTATCTTCGTCGTGTACCGACAAAAATGCTTCACTCATTTGCTGGAAATATTCGGTTTTTAAACGCTCTAAACGCTGCTCAAATGGTTCATCAATCACCACAATTGGAGAGCGTAACATCTGTTCCCTGAAGCATTCCGGGATATGGCGCGAACCAATCATCCGGCCTTCATCTTCAACAACCCACCTTCTTTGCGGGCCGTCACTTTTCTTAAGCAGCGTCACCGCCAGGTTATTTTCAAAGTTGGTCTGTGAGGGTTGTTCGACAATGGTGCGGCCAAATGACGAACCGCGATGATGAGCCAGCCCTTCAAGATCGATACCTGTCGGCAGTGAACGGATTAGAATCGTTTTACCGCCGCCTGTATTACCGCTGACCAACACCATAGGCCAACGTGAGCGAGACTCAATCACATCCATCGCATAGTGGCGCAGCGCCTTATAACCGCCTTCGACCAGCGGATAGTCGACACCCGCTTCACGCAGCCATTGCTGAACCAGATGGGAGCGCAGGCCGCCTCTGGCACAGCACAGATACCCCTGCGGATTCTGGCGACAAAGTTCGAGCCACTTCTGCAAACGGGCTTCACGAATTTCACCCTGTACCAGACTGTGACCTAACTCAATCGCTGCTTGTTGCCCACGCTGTTTGTAGCACGTACCCACTTGCGCTCGCTCATCATCTGACATCAGCGGCAAATTCAGCGCGGCAGGCATGGCCCCCTGGGTGAATTCAACCGGCGCACGCACGTCGATAAGCGGAATATCGGCGCGCAGCAGATGTTCATAATTTTGGGTGTTGGTCATACCTAAACCTTAAGACGAGTGGGGGCGAAACGCTGGGGATTGTGCGCTTTGATAGCGAAAAAAGATAGTTATGGGTCGGATGGAGGAATTTGTAGGGCGGATAAGCGCAAGCACCATCCGCCGCTATGACTATAAGGCGAGCTGACTCTGCGCCCAGGAAATCCCGCTTGCGTATTCCGCAGGTAATAGTAGCACCAGCGCTTCAAGCGACGCGCCAAGTCTGCCGGTATCGCTGTCATTGAGATTGAGATGGCCCACTTTTCGACCTTCACGCACTTCTTTGTCGTACCAATGCAAATGCACTAACGGCAGTTTTAGCCAGTCGTAATTCAGGTCTGTGCCGATGAGGTTAACCATCACAGACGGTGAATTGACAACAGGTTGTGGCAGCGGCAGATCAACGATGGCGCGCAGATGCAATTCAAACTGACTGATGGATGCGCCGTTTTGCGTCCAGTGCCCGCTGTTGTGCACGCGCGGGGCGAGTTCGTTAATCAACAAACCGGCTGGCGTGATAAAGCACTCCATCGCCATGACGCCCACATAATTCAGCTCGTGCAAAATGGCCGACAGCATCGCTTCTGCTTGCTGCTGTTGCTCGATGTTGACCTGTGGGAAAACCACGCTGGTGCGCAGAATGCCGTCCTGATGCAGGTTATGCGTTAGCGGGTAAAATACGGTTGTGCCGTCATGCCCACGAGCACCCACGAGAGAAACTTCACCAGAGAAATTAATACCTTGCTCGACGATACATTCGCCGTAGCAATCATCGGGTAGCTGGTTGGTTTCCTGGCTGCGCAAACGCCACTGTCCACGCCCGTCGTATCCACCGACGCGGCGTTTCACAATCGCCAGTTCGCCCAAATTCTGGAATACATTGGCCCATTGGTCGCGGCTGGAAAGCAATTGCCACGGTGCGGTTGCCAGTTTGAGCTTATCGAACAGCTGCTTTTGCGTCAGGCGGTCGGCAATTATCGGGAACACATCGCGGTTCACAAACGCATTGTGGCGAGCCAGTTCGCGGGTGAGGGCGGTTTCAGGCCAGCGCTCAATTTCAGCGGTAATCACGCTTTGTGCAAACGGAACGGCTTCGGGTTCGGCATCTAAGCCAACCGGATAAACTGCGATACCCAGCGGTTCGCCCGCCTGGCGTAACATCCTGCCTAATTGACCGTTACCCAGCACGCAAACCCGTTTCATGCTTCACCCCGTGGGTCTGGGTTTTCCAGCACTTCGTCGGTTTGGCTTTGACGCCAGTTTTGCAGGCGTTGATTGAGTGCCTGGTCGTGCAGCGCCAGGATTTGGGCGGCCAGCAGTGCGGCATTAGCGGCACCCGCTTTACCGATAGCCAGCGTCCCGACCGGAATACCACGCGGCATTTGAACAATAGAGTAGAGACTGTCGACGCCGCTTAATGCAGCGCTTTGGACTGGCACACCCAGCACTGGAACCAGGGTTTTTGCCGCGATCATGCCCGGTAAATGTGCCGCACCGCCTGCGCCCGCAATAATCACCTGATAACCGTTGCCGCTTGCCTGTTCGGCAAAGCTGAAAAGTTTATCGGGAGTGCGGTGAGCGGAAACCACTTCAACATGGTGTGGGACATCAAGGGTGGTGAGGATTTCTGCGGCAAACTGCATGGTGGCCCAGTCACTTTTGGAACCCATGACAATGGCGATACGCGCCGGGGTCTGGTTGGAGGACATGCGTCTCAAAACTCCTGTGGGTATGCAAACATCACCGAACGTGGCTCGAACGGTCAGAAGGGTTCAGAGAATAGCATGAACATAGAGCAAGGAAAACGGTTGCGTGGCTGCGAATGCGGCAAAAAGAGGTGATTTTGTTTAGAAAGAGAAGGGGATGAGCTCCACATCTTCGGCGGTCACTCTAATCATCGACCCCTGCGTATGCCAGGCACCTAATACGCAGCGAAATGCGGGTTTGCCGTTAGCCGTTAGCGGGTGAATTT
This sequence comes from Buttiauxella sp. A111, assembly GCF_014189855.1. Classification (GTDB taxonomy): domain Bacteria; phylum Pseudomonadota; class Gammaproteobacteria; order Enterobacterales; family Enterobacteriaceae; genus Buttiauxella; species Buttiauxella selenatireducens. Next base: position 440,073 of record NZ_BJFN01000003.1, on the reverse strand, counting down.
CCGGGCGATGAGTATGGCCGTGGATCATCCACTGAACCTGGTGACGGGTAAGGGCATCAACAACGGCGTGTGGATTCACATCCATAATCGCCATCGATTTACTGCTGTTGGACGCTTTACTGTTAGCACGCATTTTGGCGGCGACGCGTTTGCGAATAAATAGCGGCAGGGCGAGAAACAAACATTGCAGCCAGGGCTGGTGGACTTTCTTGCGGAAGGCCTGATAACCGTGGTCGTCGGTACAAAGTGTGTCGCCGTGTAGCAGTAACATATTGCGACCGTATAAATCGACAACCTGTTCTTCGGGTAACAACGTCATTCCGCTCAAGCGTGCAAAACGTTTACCGAGCAGGAAATCGCGGTTGCCATGAATAAAGAAGCAGGGCACACCGGAATCAACCAGGTCTTTGATAGCAAGGGCAATTTGGCGATGCAAAGGTTCGGGGTCATCATCACCAATCCAGGCTTCAAACAGATCGCCAAGGATATAGAGTGCGTCAGCTTCCCGCGCTGAGCCCGCCAGAAAACGCAGAAAACCGGCGGTAATCGCCGGTTCTTCTGAACACAGATGCAAATCTGCGATAAAAAGCGTCATCGCCATGGGGCGAATTATTCGCTTACGGTTACGCTAGTGATAACCACGTCTTCTTTAGGAACGTCCTGGTGCATACCGCTGCGACCGGTGGACACGCCTTTGATTTTCTCAACGACGTCCATACCTTCAACGACTTCAGCAAATACGCAGTAACCCCAACCTTGCATGCTTTCGCTGCTGAAGTTCAGGAAATCGTTATCAGCTACGTTAATGAAGAACTGAGCTGTTGCAGAGTGTGGAGCCTGAGTACGAGCCATTGCCAGCGTGCCTTTGGTGTTTTTCAGGCCGTTGTTCGCTTCATTCTGAATGGTGTCTTTGGTCTCTTTCTGCTTCATACCTGGTTCAAAACCGCCGCCCTGGATCATAAAACCATTGATCACACGGTGGAAAATGGTGTTGTCGTAGAAACCTTCGCGGCAGTAATCGAGGAAGTTTTTAACAGTAATCGGCGCTTTATCATCAAAAGTTTTGATTACGATATCGCCGTGATTAGTATGAAAAGTAACCATGCTGTGTATCCTATATTAGTCAGACAGTGTTCAGGCAGACGGTGCCGTGACACAAGGTGGTTGTTATAGCATAACTGCGTCCTGTACGTCAGTAAGCGATAACCTCGCAAAGCACACTGCATCCGGATAAAATTATGGTTTAATATAGCCAATTGCATTGTTTCGACACACTTACATGGAATCCCCTGATGTTAAAAATCTTCAATACAATGAGTCGCCAAAAAGAGGAATTCAAACCTATTCATGCCCAAGAGGTTGGCATGTACGTGTGTGGTATCACCGTTTACGATTTGTGTCACATTGGCCACGGCCGTACTTTTGTTGCCTTCGATGTCGTCGCGCGCTACCTGCGTTATCTCGGTTATAACCTGAAGTACGTGCGCAACATTACCGATATCGACGATAAAATTATTAAACGCGCTAACGAAAATGGCGAAGATTTTGTTGCGCTGGTTGACCGCATGGTGGCTGAAATGCACACCGATTTCGACGCGCTGAATATTTTGCGTCCGGACAGCGAGCCGCGCGCGACAAAACATATCCCAGACATCATCGAAATTGTTGAACAGCTTATCGAGCGTAATCATGCGTATGTTGCCAGCAACGGCGACGTGATGTTCTCCGTTGAATCCGATGCGGATTACGGCAAGCTTTCCCGCCAGGATTTAGAGCAATTACAAGCGGGTGCGCGTGTGGAAGTTGAAGCCAACGTGAAGCGCAATCCGATGGACTTCGTGCTGTGGAAAATGTCTAAGCCGGGCGAACCAAGCTGGTCATCGCCATGGGGTGAAGGCCGTCCTGGCTGGCACATTGAATGTTCCGCAATGAACTGCAAACAGCTTGGCAATCATTTTGATATTCATGGCGGCGGTTCAGACCTGATGTTCCCGCACCACGAAAACGAAATTGCACAGTCAACCTGTGCGCACGGCGGTGAGTACGTCAACACCTGGATGCACTCCGGGATGGTGATGGTCGATCGTGAGAAAATGTCTAAATCACTGGGCAACTTCTTCACTGTGCGTGACGTGTTGAAGTATTACGATGCAGAAACCATTCGCTACTTCCTGATGTCCGGTCACTATCGCAGCCAACTGAACTACAGCGAAGAAAACCTGAAGCAGGCGCGCACATCGTTGGAACGTTTGTACACCGCACTGCGTGGCACTGACGCCAGCGCTCAACCCGCCGGTGGCGAGGCGTTTGAAGCCCGTTTCCGCGAAGCGATGGACGATGACTTCAACACGCCGGAAGCTTATTCCGTGCTGTTTGATATGGCGCGTGAAGTCAACCGACTGAAAACAGAAGATGTGAACGCAGCAAACGGCCTGGCGGCGGCGTTGCGTCAGCTTTCAGCCGTGCTGGGCTTACTTGAGCAAGAACCAGAAGCTTTCCTGCAAAGCAGCGTGCAGGCGGATGACGGCGAAGTGGCTGAAATCGAAGCGCTAATCAAACAGCGTAACGATGCGCGCCAGTCGAAAGATTGGGCGCTGGCAGACCAGGCTCGCGATCGTCTGAACGAAATGGGTATCGTGCTGGAAGATGGCCCGCAGGGGACAACCTGGCGCCGGAAATAAGTTTCTGAATCCTGTTCACCAGAAAATAATGACAAGAAAGCGGCGCAAGCCGCTTTTTTTTATAAACTAGTATAAGGATGGCAGGAATTAAACAAGGCTAATTCATGGGCATCATAAATACCGAGAATCATGAAACACCATTCCCTTCATTTTATCCCCCAAGACCAACCGTTGAGTTAGATTGTGTGCAGAAGGCGCTATGGTCGCAAGGAAAGGAACAGGAATTCCATCCCGGCGAAGATATTTATGCCGTTAAGGGCGATGAAAAATCGATTTATCTGTTCACCGAAGGGCATTTTACGTTTGTTCGTGCAAAAGATGGTCTGGTGATTTCATCCCTAAGAGGCGGATTAGTTTACGGCATTGCTGAGTGCTTGCGTCCGCGAGGCGGTTTCTCTCTGAGAGTGGAAGAAGCCTGCAAAGCGATTGTCGTGCCCGCCGAACGGGCATTCGAAATTTTTACTCAGCAGCAGTTGTGGGAAAGTGTTGCCCATTTAATGGCCTGGTTTGTACAAAATATTACTTTGCGCGAAGAACATCTGGTTGGAGTGAGCGCGTATGTGATGATTCGCAGTAAATTGCTTGAGCTCCATCTTCAGCCGAGCGAGTTTCGCGCCAAAACAAATGTAGTGGATTACATAAAGGACCGAACTCAACTGGCGCGCAGCACTATTATGGCCATTTTGAGTGAATTACGGCGTGGCGAATATATCGAAATTAAACGCGGCAAGCTGATAACAATTAAATACTTACCGAAAGACTATTAAAAAAGGCCCAACAAGTGATGGGCCTTTTTCATAAATAAGCGGTTTTATGAATTGCGAATCAAATAATCAAATGCGCTCAGAGAGGCTTTCGCACCTTCGCCGGTCGCGATAATGATTTGTTTGTACGGGACGGTAGTGCAATCACCCGCAGCAAATACACCCTTCACGGTCGTTTCACATTTCGCATCAATGATAATCTCGCCCATGCGGTTGCGCTCAACGCTGCCTTCCAGCCAGTTCGTGTTTGGCAGCAGGCCGATTTGTACGAAAATCCCCGCCAGTTCAATCTCGTGAACGTGTTCAGTAATACGATCTTTGTACTGTAAACCGGTGACTTTCGCGCCATCGCCTTTCACTTCCAGCGTTTGCGCATTCAGAATGATGTCGACGTTTTTCAGGCTGCGAACTTTATTCTGCAAGACCTGGTCGGCTTTCATTTCTGGTGCGAATTCCAGCAACGTAACGTGTTCGACAATACCCGCCAGATCGATTGCTGCTTCAACGCCTGAGTTACCGCCACCGATCACCGCCACGCGTTTACCTTTAAACAGTGGGCCATCGCAGTGTGGGCAATACGTCACGCCTTTGGTGCGGTACTGTTCTTCGCCTGGAACATTCATATTGCGCCATTTCGCACCGGTCGCAATGATGATGCTGCGAGCACTCAGCGTTGCGCCGGATGCAGTTTGGATCTGATGCAAACCACCTTCGGTTTTCGCCGGGATCAGTTTGCTGGCACTTTGCGTGTCGATAACATCCACATCGTAATCATCAACGTGTGCTTTCAGTGCGCCCGCCAGTTTTTGGCCTTCAGTCTTCGGTACGGAAATGTAGTTTTCAATATCAACGGTATCTAATACCTGGCCGCCAAAACGCTCGCCCATCAGGCCGGTACGAATGCCTTTACGTGCGGAGTAAACCGCTGCTGCCGCACCCGCTGGGCCGCTGCCGACAATTAACACATCGTAGGCTTCACGTTTATTCAGCGCTTCGGCAGCTCGTTTTTCAGCACCGGTATCAATCTTGCCGACGATTTCAGCCAGCGTCATACGTCCCTGGCCGAACTCTTTACCGTTCAGGAATATCGCTGGCACGCCCATGACGTTGCGCTCCTGAATTTCATTCTGGAACACACCACCGTCAATCGCCGTATGGCTGATACGCGGGTTCAACACGCTCATCAGGTTCAGCGCTTGTACCACGTCCGGGCAGTTGTGGCAGGAGAGCGAGTAATAAGTTTCGAAATGGAAATCGCCATCGATTTCGCGGATCTGCTCAAGCAAATCTTGCGACTCTTTCGACGGATGTCCTCCGATCTGCAGCAATGCCAGCACCAGAGAAGTAAATTCGTGTCCGAGTGGAGAACCTGCAAAACGCGGGCCCTTATCGGAACCTGGATTAGTAATCAGGAACGACGGTTTGCGCACCGGCAAATCGTTATTAATGCTGAAAGAAACTTTGTCAGAAAGCTCGGCGATTTCTGCCAGTAATTCACTGACTTTTGAAGATTTAGGGCTGCCATCCAGAGTTGCAATTAACTCAACAGGTTTAGTTATTTTCTCAAGATAGGCTTTGAGTTGGGTTTTCATATTAGTGTCGAGCATGATGCGTCTCCCTAATGGCAAGAAAAAATCGGCTGCAAGCGCAGCCGATAAGCGTTACTGAATGTGAAGCGGTTTAAATTTTGCCGACCAGATCTAAAGACGGAGACAGTGTCGCTTCGCCTTCTTTCCATTTAGCCGGGCAAACTTCACCTGGGTGAGAAGCCACGTACTGAGCGGCTTTCACTTTACGCAGCAGGTCTGATGCGTCACGGCCAATGCCTTCAGCTGTCACTTCGATAGCCTGAATAATGCCCTGTGGGTCAACGATAAAGGTGCCCCGGTCTGCCAGGCCTTCGTCTTCACGCATGATTTCGAAGTTACGAGTCAGTGCACCAGTTGGGTCGCCGATCATCGCGTATTTGATTTTAGCGATGGTGTCAGAGCTGCTGTGCCATGCTTTGTGGGTGAAATGGGTGTCTGTAGAAACAGAGTAAATATCCACGCCCAGTTTCTGGAATTCGTCGTAATGGTCAGCAACATCGCCCAGTTCAGTTGGGCATACAAAAGTGAAGTCAGCTGGATAGAAGAAGAAAACGCTCCAGCGACCTTCTACGTCCTGCTCGGTAACTTCAATGAATTCACCGTTTTTAAAAGCGCTGTTTTTGAATGGTTTGATTTTTGTATTAATTAAAGACATCTGTACTTCCTCCGTTTTGCGATGGGAGAAAGATAACCAAGTTTCGCGTTTCGCTCTAATGGGTAGGTTGTATTGAATTGATAAGTAATACCTACCAATCGAAACGACAGGCATAAAAAAAGCCACCCCTTGCGGAGTGGCCTTTTAATGTTGCGCGTTACAATTCCACTTTAAAAAATCATAACAGCGGCGGGATTAAATCACTGATGCGCTGAACGGGTCAATCCACTCAAGCGTTGTATTAACGATGGTTCTAATAGCTGGCAGCTATTAATCATGCACGTCGATGACGTCCGGGATACGTACAATTCCGAAATGCATGTCACTTTCATGTCAGAGAAATTGCAGGAGTGTGACAACACAGCTAGATTTAGCGCACATACGTTTTTATGTACATTTTTGCGCAATGGCGCAGGTTAATTTCGAGGGTTAGGCGTTGTCGGAAATGTTTTCAATTGTGTTGTTTGTCGCAGCCATTGCCGTGTACGCCGTTAAAGCTGGACGTAACGTTTGGTGGTTTAGTGTCATCCTGCTTATTTTGGGATTATATATCGTCCTGAACGTGACGTTTGTCGCCAGTAACTACTTCACCGGTGAAGGCATCAACGACGCGGTGCTTTATACCCTGACCAGCAGCCTGACGGGCGCCGGAACAGGCAAATACATTCTTCCAGGCGTTGGGGTGTTTGCTGTCCTGGTCGCCGTATTTGGTGGTTTGGCCTGGATTCTGCGTCGCCGTAAAGGCTATCCCCATCACTTTGGATATAGCCTGCTGGCAATTGTTTTGGCGCTGGCCTCGGTCGATGCGTCACCTGCTTTTCGCCAGGTGACAGAACTGGTTACATCACAAACTCGCGCGGGTGATTCTGATTTCGATGTTTATTACAAAGTCCCCCATGGCACCATTAATAATCCGAAACTTAACCTCGTTTATATTTATGGCGAAAGTCTTGAACGCACTTATCTGGAACCGGAATACTTCCCTGACTTAGCGCCGGAATTAACGGGGCTAAAAAATGAAGGAATAGATTTCAGCCATACCGTGCAATTACCCGGCACTGATTACACCATTGCCGGAATGGTCGCTTCACAATGTGGTATTCCATTATTTGCGCCGTTCGAAGGGAACTCATCGGCTTCGATGTCGAGTTTCTTCCCAAAAAATATCTGCCTGGGTGACATCCTGAAAGCCTCGGGTTATGAAAACTACTTTATGCAGGGCGCAGACTTGCGTTTTGCTGGCAAAGACATCTTTTTACAGTCTCATGGTTTCGACTATATGTACGGGGCTCAAGAGCTGAAAAGCATGGTTGCCGACCCAAACTACCGCAATAACTGGGGCTTCTATGACGATACGGTGCTGGATGAAGTCTATGAAAAGTATATTGAACTGTCGAAAGCAAACAAACGATTCTCACTGTTTACGTTAACCGTCGATACGCACCATCCAGACGGTTTTATTTCAAAAACGTGCAAGCGTCGCAGTTACAATTTTGACGGCAAACAAAACCTGTCGTTTGGTGCGGTAGCCTGTAGCCAGGAACATATCGCCGCGTTGATCGAAAAGATAAAAGCGTCACCGTATTTTAAAAATACTGTGATTGTCGTTTCTTCTGATCATCTCGCCATGAATAACACCGCCTACAAATACCTTAATCAGCACGATAGAAATAACCTGTTCTTTATTATTCGTGGTGATAAACCGCAGGCAGACCTGGTGCCAGTAAAACGCAGTACTCTGGATAACGGAGCAACGGTGCTGGATGTTCTGGGGGGCGATAATTATCTTGGCTTGGGGCGCAGTAGTTTGTCTGGGCAGTCGATAGCCGCCGTATTTCTTAACGTAAAAGAAAAGGTGATGGCGTGGAAACCCGACGTCATTGATCTGTGGAATTTCCCTAAAACAATTACCCAATACGAGATAAACCAGCAGAAAAACACCTTCAGCTATTCTGGAGCGCATTTTAAAATGCCATTGCTGCTGCGTATTCTGGATAAGAAAATCGAGCCATTACCGGAAAGCGAATATTCTGCACCGCTGCGCTACCAACTGGCTGATTTTAAAGAAAACGACAAATTTGTTTGGGCCGACCGCTGCTTCAAAATGGCGCGTTTGTGGGAGCCAAAACTGGCACTTTCCACCGGTCTGTGTGTCGCCCAGGGGCAAATGGGCGGGCAGCCATCAGTGCGTTTAATTGAACAACCGCAGGAGCAACATGCGGTGCAATTTACCCAGCAAGCCACCGACAAGGCGCGTTTTAAAAATAATGTGGCACTGCTGAAACTGGATGAAAACGCCATTCGCTACCAGGCCGATAGCTTTATTTTCAATATCCCTGGCGCTCCGCAAAACGTGAAAGCGTTTACCGGGATTTCCCGTCCTGAAAATTGGGGGCGCTGGTCAAATGCCAATCTGGCACCGGAAGTGAAAATCGAATATGCCGAGCCGTTGCCGGAGAAATTTGATCTGGTCATTACAGCCAAAGCATTTGGCCCAAATATCGGCCAGCCGGTGCCGGTAAAAGTGGGAAGCCAGCAGCAGACGTTAACACTTGGCGAAGAACTCAGTACCACTACGCTGCATTTTGATAATCCTGAGCGCAGTAGCCTGGTGGAAATTATTCCGCCACAGCCTCAGTTATCGAATGAAGGTAATATTCTTGGTCATGAGCCGCGTAAGCTGGGGATTGGAATGGAAGATATTAAAGTGGTGCCAGCGGCGTAGAATAAAACGGCCCTCATCCCGGCCTTCTCCCCCAGGAGAAGGGGAAGGTCAAAACAGCTCGCCCTCATCCCAGCCTTCTCCCCCAGGAGAAGGGGAGAAACGGTTACCCCGCACGGGAGAGGGCTGCCTGCTTCGCTAAGCACAGACGCATTACTCAGGGCAGCGATACACATTCCCGGTCAGCGTTACGTTTGTTTGCTCGCTGCTGCCGGAGCCGTTATAGGCGCTGCCGGTCTGACCTGCACGCTGAGTCAAAATAGACACCACATTGCCACCCATATTAGCTGCCTGGTTTTTCAGGTCGTTACGCGCACCGGTTTCCAGGTTACTGTTTGATGTCCAGCCGCCGGTCACGAAATTCCCCTGGCTGCCGGTTACATCGCCGAGGAATTTACACTCTTTGCCTGGCTCGTTGTTGGTTACGCGCACGTGTTGAGCCTGTGAGTTCACGCTGTTAGCACTGCACCCCGCCAGCAGAACGGCCAGTGTAATAAGAGTTAGTTTTTTCATCGTGTTTCCTGGTAGGTATATTCAAATGCAAATAGATGCGCTGAATAATATCGACAGAAAAAAACTACCGAACGAGAAGATTCTTAAAACAGGAATGCCAATTGAGGGAATAAATAAAATTCGATTAATCGTTGAGGTGCCGTTTATTGATGTAATTAAATTTTTGATTTTTATTGGGGAATTAAAGAATGGATGTTATTAAACTGCGAAATAATAATTATGGCGCCCGGTAATCTACCAGGCGCCATAGTTAAATATTATAAAATACCTTGCCCTGCCATTGCGTCAGCCACTTTCACAAAGCCCGCAATATTAGCGCCGCGAACATAATGCGTTTGCTTATCTTCACCGCCGTAATTCACACAGGCTTCGTGAATATCCAGCATGATGTGATGCAGACGGACATCCACTTTTTCAGATTTCCAGCTCAGGCGAGCGGCATTCTGCGCCATCTCAAGGCCTGATGTTGCCACGCCACCCGCGTTAGCGGCTTTGCCTGGTGCAAACAACACGCCCGCATCAATAAACAGATTGGTGGCTTCAATGGTGGTCGGCATATTCGCGCCTTCAGCCACTGCTTTCACACCGTTGGCAATCAGCGTGCGTGCCGCGTCGGTATCCAGTTCATTTTGCGTGGCACACGGTAGCGCGATATCTACCGGCACGTTCCACGGTTGCTGGCCTTCGAGGTATTGCAGGCCGAACTCTTTTGCATAATCGGCAACACGCCCGTCACGGCTGGATTTGATTTCAGTCAGACGTGCCAGTTTCTCGGTGGTGAAGCCTGCTTCATCAACGACGGTGCCGTTGGAGTCAGAAGCGGTAATGACGCGAGCTCCCAGAGAGAGTGCTTTTTCGATGGCATATTGCGCCACGTTGCCGGAACCAGAAACGGCGACGCGCATCCCTTCAAAGCCCAGACCATGACGCTTGAGCATCGCATCGGTGAAATAGATTAGGCCGTAACCGGTGGCTTCCGGGCGAATCAGGCTTCCGCCAAACGAAAGGCCTTTGCCGGTGAACACGCAAGCTGTGTTGTTGGAGAGTTTTTTCATCATCCCCGCCATAAAGCCCACTTCACGCCCGCCAACACCAATATCACCTGCCGGGACGTCAGTATCTGGCCCCAAATGGCGGTACAGCTCAAGCATCAACGCCTGGCAAAAACGCATGATCTCGCCTTCGCTTTTACCTTTAGGGTTAAAATCGCTACCGCCTTTACCCCCGCCCATTGGCAGCGTGGTAAGTGCGTTTTTGAACGTTTGCTCAAAGCCTAAGAATTTCAGAATGGAAAGGTTAACGGATGGATGGAAGCGCATCCCGCCTTTAAATGGTCCAATCGCGGAGCTGAATTGCACACGCCAGGCGCGGTTCACCTGGACCTGATTTTTGTCATCAACCCAGGTCACGCGGAACTGAATCACACGCTCGGGTTCGACTAAACGCTCCAGCAGCGCAGAGCGACGGTATTGAGGATTTTGTTCGAGGAAAGGCCACAGTGTGGTCATGACTTCGCGTACTGCCTGAGCAAATTCAGGTTGGTGTGGATCGCGTTGTTGTACAGAAGAGAGGAACGATTCCAGAGAAAGCGAATTTTCCATAGATTAATGAGTCCTTGTTATAAGTGATGTTATAGATATGTGTGTTCTTTCGAATATAACATTCACTTATTACCGAACCGCAAGTAATTTCTCTTTATCCTCACTCAAACCGTATTAATGTTATTAATTGCGTAGCGTTACCTTCCCATATTACTTTGAATTTATTGCCTTTTTGATAGGAGCCGAGTGGCTGATTGAGCGTCATAATCATGTGTTTTTGTTCAATTTTACATATTGATGCCGCTGAAAAATCAAAGTAGCGCCCGACGTGGCGAAACAAAGCTTTAAATAAACTTTCTTTGGCTGAAAACACTAACGTTAACGCGTAATTAAAGGGGAGGGGGGATGCAGCAAGAAGTTCTCTCTCAGCGCTTTCAATAATTCCGTCGTAAATATCCCACGCCACCGCTGGCGCAATGATTTCTTCGTAGTCGATTCCCATTCCCACACGCAAAAGGGGATCATCAGCCACAACCGTTGCCAGCGCGACATTACCGCTGTGCGTAATACTGCCGGTAAATCCGGGCGGCCAGCAAGGTTCGCGGTGTAAACCGATTCCGGGAACAAAATCTGTTACTCCATGAAAACGCAGCGCTTCACGGGCGGCAATTCTGCCGGCCAGATGTTCGGCCTGGCGCTTTCTCGACGCGTGAGACAAACGTGGGTGATGGGGCAGCCACAGCAAATCGTGTGGCTCAAGTGTGGAAGCGTCAAAATCGACGCGGAAAAGGCGCTGGGTGGTGCCGGGGAACGTAAAGTTTGAAGCCTGGATTTGCATAATACTCTGCCTGAAAGGGCTGCCCTCACCCTAACCCTCTCCCACGGGGAGAGGGGATAGTCCAAACCGGGTTTGGTTTTCTCCTTCTCCCTGAGGGAGAGGAGTCTATCGATTTTCACCTTCACCCACGGGGTGAGGGGATGATCAATTTTCTCCTTCTCCCTCAGGGAGAAGGCCGGGATGAGGGCGGTTTTGCACACTTAGAAGTGGGTATTCAAACTCACATAATAAGTACGACCAGACTCGTTATACGTTGCGGCACCTGCACCGTACATATAACCGGCATCGCCGCCTGTGGTTTGGGCATTACCCGCGCGCCAGTGACGTTCGTCGAACAGGTTATCAATCCCCGTCGTCAGACTGATGTTTTTGGTCGCATCCCAGGTTCCACTCAGGCCAACAATGCTATAAGGGCTAACTTCGTTGGTTTCAGGTCCTGTTGCAGGCTGGCCTTTGTAGTTGTACTTCTTCGGTTGCTGTTTGCCATACCAGGTAAAGGTCGATTGCACAGAAATATCCTGACGAATCTGCCAGCTCAGCATGGAGTTCAACGTATATTCCGGAATAACCGACAGGCGCTCGCCGGTTTCTTTGTTCTTACTTTGCAGCATGTAGGTGACGTTATTGGTCCAGTTTACGGTGTTTGAAACGGGTACGTTCAATGTCCCTTCCAGGCCTTCAACAACGGCTTTAGGAATATTTTCCCACTGATAAATATCCGTTTTAGTGCTGCCTTTTGAGGTCTGACCGATAGGCGCGTAACCCGCTTCAATCTTGTCGCGGTAGTCGTTACGGAACCAGGTCACACCGGCAAGCCAGCCGTCACGTTTGAACTCAAGGCCGATCTCTTTGTTGATGCTGGTTTCAGCTTTAAGATCTTCGTTACCCATCATGTAGCAACCCACGCCGGTACCGCTGGCGTAGCAACCCTGACCTTTGCTGTACAGAATGTAGTTCGGGTTGGTTTGATACAGGCTCGGTGCTTTATACGCCTGGGCGATACCCATTTTCAGAGTGAAGTCGTCGCCCAAACCTTGAGACAGGTTCAGAGACGGGCTCCAGTTGTTACCCACAATGCTGTGATGATCAAAACGCAGGCCCGGCGTCAGCATGGTGCTGTCCGTCAACTCCATGTTGTCTTCAGCAAACAGAGAGAAGATTTCTGCCTGGGAGTAAGGGCTACGGTTAGTCCCGCTCATGCCAGGAATGTTGCCACCCATAAAGGTCTGATTGTTCGAAGACAGATCCTTCATTTTTTGCTGGTTCCACTCGGTACCCAGCGTCAGGTTCTGGTTGAAAACGAGATCAATCGGAATATTCACTTCGCTGTGCAATAGCACATCGCTCAGGTCGATATCACTGAATTTATCGCTGGAGAAGATCCCCTCAGTGCCGCCCGCCAGCCCTTCCTGCATACGCGAGTTACGGGTGTGTTCGTACTGCACCCAGTTGCTGGTTGTCAGGCCATTATCCCAACCGCCGTTCCAGGTCAGTGAGTAGCTCTGGCGATAAAGACGGTTAGTTTCGTTGCCGTAGTTATCTTTAACGATTTGGTTGGTGTTGGTGTTTTGCGTATCGCCGGAATACAGGTTGCCCTGGCGGCTGTAGCCCGCTTCAAATTCCAGTGACTGCATCGGCGCAAAGTCCCAGCGCACCACGCCATTCACGTCTTTATTGGTCACGCCTTCGCGGCCTGCTGGCAGCGTATCAGCGTAAATCCCGGTACGTTCAGATTGGTGACCCTGGTTAATGTCCCAGGCATCGGCCTGGGTTTTATCCAGATTGCCGTATAAACGGAAGCTGAAATCTCCGCCCAGCGGGCCGCTCAGGCTAAAGTTGGTTCGTTTGGTTGAGCCTTCATCATTGTGCTCAGGCGCATTGAGGTAGGTGTTCCAGGAACCGTGCCACTCGCCGCTGCCTTTTTTGGTGATGATATTCACCACACCACCGGCGGCACCGTTGCCGTAACGTGCGGCGGCAGGGCCACGGATAACTTCAATACGTTCAACCATTTCTGGTGGAACCCAGCTTGCATCGCCGCGCGTATCACGCTCGCCACGCCAGCCCAGACGCACCGAGTTACGGCTGGTGACCGGTTTTCCATCGATGAGAATCAGGGTGTTTTCCGGGCCCATGCCGCGAATATCAATCTGGCGACCGTTCCCGCGCTGGCCGCTGGTGGAGTTACCGGTGAGGTTCACGCCCGGCATGGTGCGGACGATTTCGGAAATATCACGTGCCGGTGGGCGCTTTTTCAGTTCTTCAGCGGTGATGGTTGAAACGCCTGGTGCCTGCAAGTTTTGCTCGGCAGCGGTAACCACCATGGTGTCTTCGTCTGCGGGATTCTGTGTGTTGTCAGTGTCTGCCGCAGCGGTCTGAGCCGTTGCGGATGTCGCTTGTTCTGCTGCAAAGGCAGGTTGAGCGACACCGTATATCCCCAAATTAATTAGCATTGCGAGGGAATAGTTAATTTTTTTATTCATTATGGCGGCCTGCTTTTCCGCTGAGCCCGGTGTCATTCCATTCCCAGAGGGAGCGGGCGCAGCATGATTTCACGTATTGATACCGAGATCTGTCCGGCAACGGCCCCGAAATGAGGGATTTGCGCGTTCAAGTTCGGCAATTTATTGTTTTTGCACCAGGAAGCTGGTAGCCCAAAGCGCGGAAATACGCTATTGCAAATGCAAATAATTATCAATAGTATTATCAATATATTTCAGCTTTATTGATCGTTATCATTAATTTCATAGGGTTATGTGGAAGTGACAATTTTGCTTACAGGAAGTGAGGGCTGGTGGCAGGAAAAGCAGATGCAGGGAATTCCGCTCATTACCTGCGAAAATGATGGCCAGTGTGCCGTCACCTTCTTGTGGCGAGATCCGCAAGGCTGTGAAAAAACCTCACCGATTAAACGGGTCTGGATTTATGTCACGGGCGTCACCGACCATCACCAACGTTCTCGCCCACAAACCCTGGAGCGCGTGCCCGGAACGGATGTCTGGCAATGGCAAACTCAACTCAGCAGCACGTGGCGCGGTAGTTATTGTTTCATCCCATCGACCCGTGAAGATGATTTCCCACCGGAAGCCTTTGACGGTATTGCGGCCGAACGTATAGCGCTGCGTGAAGGCTGGCGCAAACTGCTGCCGCAGGCAATTGCCGATCCACTCAACTCTGAAAGCTGGCTCGGTGGGCGAGGGCATCCGATGTCGGCGCTGCATCTTCCTGATGCGCCAAAACAAGCAGGTTGGGACAAACCGAATACCCTGTATGCCGCTCCACTTTGTATAACCTGGCAAAGTCAGCGTCTGGATAATCAACGTAAGGTCTGGATATTCTCAACCGGTGACGCGCAGCCAGAACAGCGCCCGTTAGCCATTTTGCTCGATGGGCAATTTTGGGCGGAAGGTATGCTGGTGTGGCCTGCGCTACAGGCTCAAACGGATGCCGGCGCGCTGCCGCCAGCGGTTTACGTGCTGATTGATGTTATCGACAACGCGACTCGCAGCAACGAACTCCCGTGTAATGCTCAGTTCTGGCAAGCGGTTCAGGAAGAGTTATTACCGCAGTTACGCGAGCTAATTCACTGGAGTGAAAATCCAGAAACGACTGTGGTGGCCGGGCAAAGTTTTGGCGGGCTTTCATCGCTTTACGCCGCCCTCCACTGGCCGGAACAATTTGGCTGTGTGCTGAGCCAGTCCGGCTCTTACTGGTGGCCGCGTCGTGAGACAAATCAACAAGGCGGATTGTTAATACAGCAACTCGAAGAGGGGTTTGCGTGTGACAAACCGCTGCGCATCTATCTTGAAGCCGGGGTCAGAGAACCTCTCATTCATCAGGTTAATCAACGTTTATTCCCCTTACTACTACAAACACAGCGAGCTGTTTTCTACCGTCAGGTTGACGGTGGGCACGATGCGCTTTGCTGGCGTGGTGGTTTGACGGATGGATTAGCATGGCTTTGGAGTGAATATGGAATTCAGTAACCCTTTCGACGCGCCGCAGGGACGTTTTTTTATCCTTGAAAATACGCTACAGCAGTTCAGCTTATGGCCTGAACATTGTGCATTACCTGATGGCTGGGTGGGGGTTTGCGAACCTGCATCAAACGAAGAATGCCAGCGTTGGCTACTCGACAACTGGACACAGCTGCAACCCGCAACATTTGCGAAAGAAGGGGTGAACGGTGAGTGAATTAACCATGGTAGAGCAGCAAACCGACACCTTGCCGCTGGTGGCGGCGCAGCCCGGCATCTGGATGGCAGATCAGCTTTCGCCACAGGCGAATGCGTGGAGTGTGGCGCATTACGTGGAATTAAACGGTGAGCTTAACGAAACGCTTCTGTGCCAGGCAATCATTGCAGGCATGAAAGAAGCCGATACCCTTTGCATGCGTTTTAGCGAAGTGGATGGTGAAGCGCGCCAGTGGATTGATCCCGCCACAATTTTTACGCCACCCATTTGCCGCGACCTGCGTGACGAGGCTGAACCTGAAGCCGTAGCGCTGGCTTTCATGCGCGACGATCTCGAGCAGGATTTACGCATCAATAGCGGTAAGCCGCTCTACCATCATCAACTGTTGCGTGTCAGCGAAACGCGCTGGTTCTGGTATCAACGTTTTCATCATTTGGTGGTGGATGGCTTCAGCTTCACCGCAATTACCCGCCGAATTGCCAATATTTATAGCGCGTATTGCCAAAACCAGGCGCCGGAACCCAGCCCGTTTACCCCCTTCAGCGAAGTGGTTGCGGAATACGAACATTACCGCACAACGCCAGCCTTCCAGCGCGATGCCGCATTTTGGGCAAGTCATGCTAAACAGTTGCCGCCACCTGCCACGCTATCAACACAGCCGTTGACTGGCACGGGCTCCTCTACGCAGTTGATTCGCCAGTCGCTCAGTTTTGATAATGCCGATTTCTGCGCCCTGGTGGAAAACGCACGTCTTCACAACCTGACTGCCGCCGATATGGCATTAGGTCTGGTGGCCTTGTGGCTCGGGCGTTTAAGCGGCCGCGCTGATTATTCTGCGGGCTTCATCTTTATGCGTCGCATGGGTTCCGCAGCATTATGCGCAACCGGCCCGGTGTTAAACGTGCTGCCGTTTGGCGTGAGTATCGAACCGAACTTTACGCTGCCACAGCTCGCGGAAAATATTGCGAAAGAACTTAAAAGCATGCGCCGTTATCAGCGCTACGACGCCGAACAAATCCAGCGCGACCTGGGGAAAATTTCCAGCGGTGAACCGCTTTATGGCGCGGTGCTGAACCTGAAAATGTTTGATTACCGCCTCGATTTCAATGGCATCGAAGGCATCACCCATCAACTGGCTTCCGGCCCGGTTCGCGATCTGGAAATTGCGCTCTATATCAGCGAACAAGGCGAGTTCTCCCTTGAAATGCTGGCAAATTCAGACCGCTACGATGCACAGACTTTGCAGCAACATCTCGCTCGTTTGCCGCTACTTTTGCGCCAGTTTGCGGTCAATCCCGCATTACGTTGTGTTGATGCCCAACTGTTGCACGATTGCGAAAGCGCATTACTCGAAAGCGTCAATGCCACGCAAGTTTCCGTTCCTGAAACCACGTTAAGTGCGCTGATTTCCGAACAGGTACGGCGCACGCCAGAAGCCCCCGCGCTGGCCGATGAAAACCACAAGTTCAGCTATCGCGAGATGCACGAACAGGTGCAGGCTTTGGCGCATCAGCTTCTCGAACGTGGCGTGAAACCCGGCGATGTGGTTGCGGTGGCGCTGCCTCGCTCAGTGTTTTTATCACTGGCATTGCAGGCCATTGTGGAGGTGGGTGCCGCCTGGTTGCCGCTGGATACCGGTTATCCTGACGATCGCCTGCATATGATGCTCGAAGATGCGGCTCCGCGTTTGCTGCTGGCATCAGACGATCAATTGCCGCGATTTAGCACCATCAACGGTCTGCAAACCTTCTGCTATCAGAATATGCTGCCAACGGATGATGTGCTGGACCTTCAGAATCTCTCGTCCCCAGAACATACCGCGTATGTGATTTTCACTTCCGGTTCTACAGGCCGTCCGAAAGGGGTCATGGTGGGGCAACAGGCCATCGTTAACCGGCTGTTGTGGATGCAAAACCACTATCCATTGACGCACGATGATGTGGTTTTACAGAAAACGCCGTGCAGTTTTGATGTCTCAGTATGGGAGTTTTTCTGGCCGTATATTGTCGGTGCTCAGCTGGTGATGGCGCCGCCAGAAGCGCACCGTGATCCGGAGGCGTTGCAGCAGTTATTCGCTCGCTACCGTGTGACGACCACGCATTTTGTTCCGTCGATGTTGAGCGCGTTTGTCGCAGCGTTAACCGACGACGCAGCGATTGCGAGTTGCGCCACTTTGCGCCGAGTTTTCTGTAGCGGCGAAGCACTGCCGACCGAGCTTTGTCGCCAATGGGAACAACTTACTCATGCGCCATTGCACAATCTTTACGGGCCAACCGAAGCCGCCGTTGACGTGAGTTGGTATCCGGCATTTGGCGATGAATTAGCTCAAGTCACTGGCAGCAGCGTGCCGATTGGCTGGCCGGTGTGGAATACCGGTTTGCGGATTCTGGACTCGGCGATGCGTCCGGTGCCAGTGGGGATTGCAGGCGATCTTTATCTCACCGGTATTCAACTGGCGCAGGGCTATTTATCTCGCCCGGATCTGACTGCCAGCCGCTTTGTCGCCGATCCTTTTGCCGCAGGCGAGCGGATGTATCGAACAGGAGATGTGGCGCGTTGGCTCGAAAACGGTGCCGTGGAATATCTCGGGCGCAGCGATGATCAGTTGAAAATTCGCGGCCAGCGCATTGAGTTGGGTGATATCGACCGTGCTTTGCAGGCATTACCGGATATCGCGCAAGCCGTCACTCATGCCTGTGTGCTGAATCAGGCGGCGGTAAGCGGTGGTGATGCACGTCAGTTGGTGGGGTATCTGGTGTCGGCTTCGGATAAGGTGTTGCCCGTTGATGCGCTGCGCGAGCAACTCAGCGCCGTGCTACCTGCGCATATGGTGCCTGTGGCGTTGATCCAATTGGATGAATTCCCGCTGAGCGCCAACGGAAAACTGGACAGAAAAGCCTTGCCGTTGCCTGAGCTGGCGTTGCGTGGTTCCGGACGTGCGCCTGAGTCGAACCTTGAAATCGTCATAGCAGATGCTTTTTCCCAGCTACTGGGCTGCGATATTCAGTCTGTTGACGACGACTTCTTTGCTCTCGGCGGCCATTCATTGCTGGCGATGCGCCTGGCGGCAGAGTTGCGCCGCACTCTTGTAAGGCCAGTGACGGTTGGGCAGGTGATGGTGGCATCCACCGTCGCCCAGCTCGCACAAACACTGGCGCAAGAGCAAAGCGAAGAAGAAGCCAGTCGAGCAGGTTTTGATACGGTGCTGCCTCTGCGTAAAAGCCATGGGCCAACGTTATATTGCTTCCATCCTGCTTCTGGTTTTGCGTGGCAATTTAGCGTGTTGCAGCGTTACCTCGACCCACGCTGGTCAATTATCGGCATTCAGTCGCCACGCCCAACAGGCCCGATGCAGCACGCCGAAAATCTGGCACAAGTTTGTGAAACACATCTGCAAACCCTGCGCGAACTCCAGCCGCATGGCCCGTATTACCTGATGGGATATTCGTTGGGTGGCACGCTGGCACAAGGCATTGCTGCACGGCTTGAGGCGGCAGGTGAAGAGGTGGCTTTCCTTGGTCTGCTCGATACCTGGCCGCCAGAAACGCAAAACTGGGCCGAAAAGTGTGCGAACGAACTCGATCCGGCGGTGTTGGATGAGATCAACCGTGAGCGTGAAGCTTTCGTTGCGGCTCAAAAAGGGCAGGCAAGTGACGCATTATTCCATGCCATCGAAGGCAACTACGGCGATGCGGTACGCTTGCTAAGCACCGCGCAAAGTGTGCCGTTTAGCGGCAAAGCCACGCTGTTTGTGGCGGAGCGAACGTTACCGCAAGGAATGGACCCGCATAAGACCTGGGCTCCTTGGATAGGTGAACTGGACGTGTTCCACCTGGATTGCGCCCATGTCGATATTATTTCCCCGAAGGCGTTTGAGGAGATTGGGCCGGTATTGCAGCGGGTGTTAGATACCCAGCGCCTTTCAAATTGCAGGGGTGTTGGCTGCTCTCATTCACCCGAATCACTTACTTGAGTAAGCTCATCGGGACTCATTCGATTGCCGCCTACCTGCATTTCGAAGATGCTTGGGTATAAATTAAGTGGCGAATGAAGTTTCTTCATTCGCCGCTTCTTTTATGCAGCCCGGGTTTTGCGTTCCAGCATCTCACTGAGTGTGATGATGCGGCTGATCTCTTCCTGGGTGCGAGGATCGTTCTGGATTTCCCAGATATCCACATTGGTTTGCAAATTGAGCCAAAAATCCACGGAAGTATCAAACGCCTTAGCCAGTCTGAACGCCATGTCAGGTGTCAGTTTGCTGTTGTTATTGAGCAGCTTACTGACCGTGTTGCGATGTACCTGGAGCATATCAGCCAGATCGGTCACCCGCAGGCCAGTAGGTTCGAGATACTCGTATAAAAGCACGTCGCCGACGGTGGTAGGTTTACGTTGTGCCTGGACCATTATTCATCCTTATTGTGCTGTTTCTGACCGAATCATCTATACAATTTGTAACTGTGGTCATCGAGGTAAATATCGTGCGCTTTACCATCGCGCCAGATGAAGATCAGTCTGTACTGGCTGTTGACGCGTATTGATGAATAGCCATTTAACGGTGCTCTGAGATCTTCGTAACGATTTGCAGGAGGCGATCGCAAATCCTTATAGGTTACGGCTGCATTAATTAAATCTAACTTGCGTGCCAAAGTGCTGACGATATCGGAAGGAATTTTTCGATGATGTCTGGTGAACAAAAAGAAATCTTCAAGCCATGCATCTCTGAAACTGCTTATCGTGCGCATCTTCTCCATGATGCTGGTTCCATCTAAGTGATCGGATGGGCAGTAAAACATGAATTGCACTTTTGCACAGTTCAAGTGTGCGCCTTTGCGAAGCACTACGCAAACTTTTAATCAGTTAATTTTTCTTACCCGCGTCCCAAAGGCACAACTAGCGGCGTATGCGCCACAGGGTCTTCAATAATCATGCAGCGCAGGCCATAAATCGCCTCGATAAGTTCCGGGGTGACAATCTCGGTCGGTGCGCCTTCGGCCACAATTTTGCCATCGCGCAGGGCGATTAAATGCGTGGCGTAGCGGCAGGCCTGGTTCAAATCGTGCAACACTGCCGCAAGCGTAAAGCCTTGTTTTTGGTTCAGCTCACGGAGTAATTCGAGTAAATCAATTTGATGGCTGATATCAAGCCAGGTCGTTGGTTCGTCCAGCAGCAGGATGGATGTTTCCTGTGCCAGCACCATGGCAATCCAGGCGCGCTGTCGCTGGCCGCCGGAAAGGGTGTCAACCGGCTGATCGGCTAAATCTTCGATATTGGTCGCTTTCAACGCCCGCGCCACCGCCTGGCTGTCCTCTTCCCGCCAACGGGAAAACATCGGCTGATGCGGATAACGCCCACGCGCAACCAGTTCTGCCACGCTAATATCGCCCGGTGCGCTGGCGTTTTGCGCTAATAGCCCTACGCGTCGCGCCACCTCTTTAGTCGCGAAACGGTGTATTTCATTGCCATCTAACCAGACCTGGCCTTGCATCGGTTTCATCAGGCGGCTTAGCGTGCGCAGTAGTGTCGATTTGCCACAACCGTTGGGGCCGATAATTGCGGTAAATTGCCCGTCGGGGATGGCGACGGTTAAACCCTCTGCCACCACATGATTGCCATATCCCAGCGTCAGTTTTTCGCCATGTAGGCGCGATGGTGAGGAAATCTGACTCATTTCTTACGGGACTCCTGAATCAACAACGCAATTAAATAGATGCCGCCGAGGCTGACTGTGACCACTCCAACCGGCAGCTGATACGGCATGAAGAGTTGCTGGGCGCAAAGGTCTGCCGCCAGCAACAAAGTGGCACCACATAAGGCCGATTGCATCAGACCCCAGCGTGAGGTGCCGCTTAACCGGCGGGCAATGTGTGGGGCGACGAGAGCGATAAATGAAATCGGCCCGGCAAGCGCTGTCGCTGCGGCAGTCAGGATGACGCCTGTTAACATCAGCAGCAGGCGCGAACGCTCAACCGAAACACCCAATGCACAGGCGCTGTCATCGCCCATTTCCAGTAAACGCATACGGCGAACCAGTAACGCGCCTGCGATTAACGCCAACAACATCAACGGTGCGGCAGGGTAAATTTTGGCCCACGTCAAACCGTTGAGCGAACCGGCATTCCAGAGCCCAGCGGATATCGCGGTTTCCAGCGACGCGTGCAGTAACAGCCAGGTGTTAAACGCCACCAGCATGGCGCGAACGCCGATACCGATAATGATTAAACGGAAGGTTTCGATACCGTTACGCCAGGCGAGCATCCACACCACCAGCGCGGTGAAGATACCGCCAGCCATTGCTGAACCGGCAATCGCTGTCTGATGCTGACCAAACAGCACCATCGCCACCAGCACACCGCTCCAGGCACCGGTGTTAAAGCCCATGACATCCGGGCTGCCGAGGGGGTTGCGCATCAGCGACTGGAAGATGGCACCGCTTACGCCGAGTGCCGCGCCAATCAACAGCGCCATCATGACGCGCGGCAAGCGCCATTCGACCACCACTAAAGAGATATTGCGCGGCGCGAAACCGAGGAGTGCATCGATAACCTGGCGGGCTGAGAGCGGCAATACGCCACTGCCCAGGCTCCATAATCCGAGCGCACAGCTGAGAACGAATAAACACAGGCAACTCATTAACAGGCGAGGGGAAGGGGAATTCATTGCCCGACTCCTTTGCGGCTGCGGCGCACCAGATAAATCAACATCGGCGCACCGATAAACGCGCTGACGACCGAAACGCGCAGCTCGCCCGGCACCAACATGCGGCCAATAATATCGGCGAAAAGTAACAGTGCCGGGGTGGCAATCAACGTGGCGGGAAGTGACCAGCGGTGGTCAGCGCCCATCAGCCAGCGCGCCAGGTGCGGCATCATTAGGCCGATAAAAGCAATCGGCCCAACGGCGGCGGTAGCACTGCCACACAGCAACGTAATCGCGACTAAACCCAGTAGTTGGGTACGCGCAACTTTGCTGCCAAGTGCGGTCGCGGTGTCGGTGCCCATGCTCAGGCTGTTTAGCGAACGGCTGATAAACAGTGCAATCGCGCAGCCCGTCAGTACCGGCAGCACGATAATTTTCAGGGTTTCGAGGGTGCGAATATCCAGCGTTCCGGCTTGCCAGAATCGTAACTGGTCATAGACCACCGGATTTAACAGCGCGATGCCGTTGCTCATGCCTTCAAGCACCGCGCCAAGCGCCACGCCCGCAAGCGTTAAGCGCACCGGACTCAACTGCCCACCGCCCTGGCTTCCGGTAAAAGCCACCACCAGTGCGGCAGATAATGCGCCAGCAAACGCCAGCCCAAGTAGCGCAACCGGCGATGAAAGGCTCCACACGGCGGCACCCAATACAATGGCAAAGCTGGCACCGGCATTGACGCCAAGCAGGCCGGGATCGGCGAGAGGATTACGGGTCAGAGTTTGCATCAACGCGCCCGCAAGTCCGAGTGCGCCTCCGGCGAGAATGCCTGCCAGTGTGCGGGGGAGTCGGGCATCAAGCACGATGGTGCAATCAGCACTTTGGCACTGGCCGCTGAGTGCATCCATAACCACTGCAACGGGCAGCGATTTTGCGCCCAGCAGCAGGCTGAGAGTTGCCATCAATAACAGCAAAAACAATAAGATCAGCAGTATTGATAACCGCGAGACAGACATAACGTTCTTTCCCTGAAAAATTGCCCTCATCCCAACCTTCTCCCACAGGAGAAGGAGAAAACCGTACAGCCCCTTTCCCTTAGGAGAAGGAGAAAACCGCATATCCCTCAGGCGAAGGCGAACACCGATTTTTCCCCTCTCCCTGGGGAGAGGGTTAGGGTGAGGGGGGATTTGTCCCGCCAACATAAAACATTATCTGACGGTAAAATTAATGATAGTTATTATCATTATCACTCTTATTTGTTTATGTTAGCATGAGCCGCCTCGCACCTGGAAAGAAAAATTCGCTTTAAGGCCATGTAATGAACCGCAATTCTTTGTTGCTCAATCTGAGTTTGCTCAAGACCCATCCCGCTTTTCGCGCTGTTTTCCTCGCCCGTTTTATTTCAATTGTGTCTCTGGGGTTACTCGGCGTCGCGGTGCCGGTACAAATCCAGACGCTGACCGGCTCTTCCTTGCAGGTTGGGCTTGCGGTGACGCTAACCGGCAGCGCGATGTTTATCGGCCTGATGATGGGAGGCGTACTGGCTGACCGTCACGAGCGTCGTCGTCTTATCTTGCTGGCGCGCTCTACCTGCGGCGTGGGTTTTATTGGCCTGACGATTAACGCCGCTTTGCCGGAACCCTCGCTTGCCGCGATTTACCTGCTTGGCGTGTGGGATGGCTTCTTTGGTGCACTGGGCGTGACCGCATTATTAGCCGCAACACCCGCGCTGGTGGGGCGTGAGAATTTAATGCAGGCGAGCGCGATTACCATGCTTACGGTGCGCCTCGGTTCAGTGATATCACCGATGATCGGTGGGCTGTTGCTGGCGTCCGGCGGCGTGGTGTGGAACTACGCGCTGGCGTCAGTCGGCACCTTCATTACGTTATTGCCGTTGCTGAGTTTGCCAAAGCTGGCGCCGCCGCCGCAAGCGCGTGAAAACCCGCTGCTTTCGTTGTGGAACGGGTTACGTTTTCTGGTCGGTAACCCGGTTATTGGTGGCATTGCGTTAGTTGGCGCGTTGCTGACGATGGCGAGCGCGGTGCGCGTTCTCTATCCCGCGCTGGCAGGCTACTGGCAGATGAGTGCGGGCCAAATCGGTCTGATGTACGCCGCCGTTCCACTGGGTGCGGCCATTGGCGCATTGACCAGCGGGCGCATTGCCCATCATGCCCGTCCTGGCCTGATTATGCTGGCGGCGGGGATTGTTTCGTTTATCTCGATTGGCATGTTCAGCCTGATGCCGGTTTGGGGGCTTGGACTTGCCTGCCTTGCGCTGTTTGGCTATCTCAGTGCGATCAGTTCTTTGTTGCAGTACACCTTAATTCAGACGCTGACGCCGGACGGGATGTTAGGCCGCATTAACGGTTTGTGGACCGCGCAAAACGTGACGGGTGATGCGATAGGTGCCGCTATTTTAGGAAGCCTGACGGTGGCGATGACGCCGGTTGCTGCGGCAAGTTCGAGCGGGCTGGCATTGACGGTGTGCGGGGTTGTTCTGGCGATCGTTCTGGTGCAATTACGGCGTTATCAGCAAGCCGCTCCGGCTGAAGTGGTCTCTTCCCCTTCTCCTGGGGGAGAAGGAAGGGATGAGGGCGTCCAGGCCGATAACCGACGCTGATATTCAGGCAACGAATCCCCTCACCCACAGGAGAGGGGATTGTCCCGTATTCTACTTACTGGCAAATAACTGACTCATGCGCGCGAGTATCTGAGTGGCACTGTAATAATCCAGACGGAAAGTTTCGGTGCCCAGCGCATAAACACGCTTCTGTTGAACGGCGGGCAGATGCGAGAGCAAAGGGTTGTCTTCCAGCGCCGTGGCGTCTTTCTCATCGCTGGCGAACAGGAATAAGCTCTCGCCATTCAAACCCGCTGCCAGGTTTTCACCGCCGAGTTGCACGATGTCATGGCGCTTGCCCATGCTTTTGCTGGCCTGAATGGCCGCAGGCAACGTCGATAGTGTAAAGCCAAGTTGCTGGAGTAATTTCCCTTGCGCGGATTGCTCAGTCCACAGGTTCGCTGAGTGAGAAGCGGGCGTGTAAACCAGCGCGGTGACGGGCTGCGGCGGCAGCACCATGCGCTGTTTGGCTTCGTTTAATTGCTTATCAAAGCTTGCGATACGCTCAGCGGCTTGTTTTTCGTGCCCGGTTATCTCGCCAAGTTGAGTCAGTAATTGCTGCCAGCTTTTGTCGTCGTAATTAATCACCAGCGTCGGCGCAATCGCTGAAAGCTGGTCATAAAGGGCGAGGGCGGAATCACCGCCGGTGGCGCTTATCAAAATCAGGTCAGGCATTTGTGCGGCCACGGCTTCGGCGCTGGCTTCACCAATATATAAACGCTGAACATGACGCGCTTTAGCCACATCGCCCCACTGGCGCAAGAAACCTTGTGAATCCCCCATGCGATTGCCAGGCGTAGTCGCACCACTTGCCACTACCGGTGCGTCAATCGCCAATAGCGAACCGGTCAGCGTTACGCTTGTGGAAACAATGCGCACAGGAGCCTGCTCCAGCGTGTGTGTGCCGTGGCTGTCGGTAAGGGTTCGGGGCCAGTCACCGGCATGAGCGAGGTGGCTCAAACTTAACAATACAAGTGTGGGAATTGTTAAAAAAAATTTGACCTTTGTTGACAGCATGTACTTTTCTCTTTAGGTTACGACCCAGAAAAGCAAATGATAATCATTATTACTATCTTTTGTCATGTTTTTACGGAGAGTTCATGGAAACGTTACTGGCTGAGGAACGACTCGAGAAACAGCTAACACCTTGTGCAAATAGCTTTTTCTTTATGTCGCCATATCGGAGTTTTTCAACAAGCGGCTGCTTCGCTCGCCTTGATAGCCCGGCGCTGGATGGCGCAAATCCCCATGGTCACCTGCAAACAACATTGCGTGAAGCGTTTGAAAACGCCAAAAAACACGGTATCGAAAAGCCCGTGGTGGTCGGCGCCATTCCGTTTGATCCCCGCCAACCTTCAGCCCTGTTTATTCCCGAACGCTGGCAGCCGTTCTCACGCGCCGAACGACAGAACGACGCCCGCCACACCGGCGCGTCAAAACCGCTAAACATTGCTGCGCGTAAAGCGATTCCCGAACAAGACAAATTTATGGAAATGGTGGCGCAGGCCGCCGCCGCAACAGCGCAGCCAGATATCGACAAAGTCGTGCTCTCGCGCCTGATTGATATCGAAACCCAAACACCGATTGATCTCGATGGGCTGCTCAATAATTTGATTAGCCAAAACCCAACCAGCTACAACTTCCACGTCCCGTTACCGGACGGCAGTTCACTGGTGGGGGCCAGCCCGGAATTGCTATTACGCAAATCCGGCAAGAATTTTAGTTCGTTACCGCTGGCAGGTTCCGCCCGTCGCGACAGAGAAAATATCCAGCACGACGCAGAGATTGGCGCGCAACTGTTGCGTTCCACCAAAGACCGCCACGAACACGGACTGGTGACGCAGGCGATGCAGACGGTTTTGCAGCCGCACAGCCAATCGTTGACGCTCTCTGATACACCGGAACTGATCACCACGCCGACGTTATGGCACCTCGCCACTCCGATTTACGGCCAGATTAAAGACAGCCAGGACAATGCGTTATCGCTCGCCTGTTTGCTGCATCCCACGCCTGCACTGAGCGGCTTCCCGCATGATGTGGCGCAAAAACTCATTGCCGAACTGGAACCGTTTGATCGTGAACTGTTTGGCGGCATCGTCGGCTGGTGTGACGCCGAGGGTAACGGTGAGTGGGTGGTCACCATTCGCTGTGCGCGCGTAGGCGGCAATCAGGTGCGTCTGTTTGCGGGTGCAGGCATCGTGCCTGCGTCGTCGCCGGAATCGGAATGGCGAGAAACCGGCGTCAAACTATCCACCATGCTCCGGGTATTTGGGCTTAATTAAGGACGATTTTATGGCTATTCCTTTTACTCGCTGGCCGAACGAACTGGCTGCACTCTACCGTGAAAAAGGTTACTGGGCGGATTTGCCGCTGACCGATATCCTCAGCCGCCACGCGAACAATGACGCGATTGCGCTTATCGACGGTGAACGCCATTTCAGCTATCGCGAACTCGAGCAGGCAGCAACGCGCCTGGCATCGGCACTTAAACGCCGTGGTTTGACTACCGGCGAAACGGCACTGGTACAGCTTGGCAACGTGTCGGAACTGTACATCACGCTTTTCGCGCTGCTGAAAATTGGCGTGGCACCGGTGAACGCACTATTCAGCCACCAACGCACCGAAATGGAAGCCTACGCAAAGCAAATTGAGCCGGTGGTGGTGATTGCCGACCGCAAACATAATTTGTTCGCCCATGACGATTTCCTGGATGCGCTGTGCGAACAAAATCCGTCGCTGCGTATGGCGGTTTTGCTCAATGAAAACGATCGTGAACGTTCACTGAGCGCATTGATTAATGAGCCGGAAGAGAACTTTGTTGCCACACCATCGGCGGCAGACGAAGTGGCCTTTTTCCAGCTTTCCGGTGGCAGCACCGGCACACCAAAACTCATTCCACGCACGCACAACGATTACTACTACAGCATTCGTCGCAGTGTAGAAATCTGCCGCTTTGATGCGAATACTCGTTTCTTGTGCGCGATTCCTGCGGCGCATAACTACGCGCTCAGTTCGCCGGGTTCTCTGGGCGTGTTTTACGGCGGTGGGCGCGTGGTGCTGGCAAATGACCCGAGTGCCACACTGTGCTTCCCGCTTATCGAACGCCATAAGATCAACGTCACCGCACTGGTGCCTCCTGCGGTCAGCCTGTGGCTACAGGCGATTGGCGAGTGGGGGAGCAATCAGGCCCTGGAGTCGCTACAGCTTTTGCAAGTGGGGGGCGCGCGTTTGAGCGAAGTGCTCGCGGCGCGTATCCCTGCTGAAATTGGCTGCCAGCTACAGCAAGTTTTCGGCATGGCGGAGGGGCTGGTGAACTACACGCGCCTTGACGATGACAACGACCACATCTTCAAAACTCAGGGCAAGCCTATGTGCCCGGACGACGAAGTTTGGGTTGCAGATGCTGATGGAAACCCGCTCCCGCACGGTGAAGTTGGCCGCCTGATGACGCGCGGGCCGTATACCTTCCGTGGCTATTACCGCAGCCCTGAACATAACGCCCAGGCCTTTGATACCAACGGTTTCTACTGCTCGGGCGATCTGATTTCTATTGCCGAAGACGGTTACATCACGGTTCAGGGGCGCGAGAAAGATCAAATCAACCGTGGCGGGGAAAAGATCGCCGCCGAGGAGATCGAAAACCTGCTGTTACGCCATGAAGAGATCATTCACGCAGCACTCGTTTCGATGGAAGACAGCTTGCTGGGCGAGAAAAGCTGCGCGTTTATCGTCGGCCTTCGCCCGTTCCGCGCCGTAGAGATTCGCCGTTATCTGCGCGAACTCGGCATTGCGGATTTCAAGCTGCCCGACCGCATTGAAATTGTTGAGCATCTTCCGCTAACCGCCGTGGGCAAAGTGGACAAAAAATGTTTGCGCCAGTTGATTGCTGATAAGCAACTGGCTTCCTGATTGACGGAGAATTTATGGCTATTCCAAAACTGAACGCATACACCTTACCGACGGCAGCTGACATTCCAGAAAATAAAGTGAGCTGGGCATTTGAACCCGAGCGTGCGGCGTTGCTGATTCACGATATGCAGGAGTATTTCATTGATTTTTGGGGCGACAATTGCCCGATGATCCAGCAGGTTATCGCCAACATTGCCGCGCTGCGTGAATACTGCAAACGCCACAATATTCCGGTCTATTACACCGCGCAGCCTAATGCGCAAAGCGATGAAGATCGTGCGCTGTTAAACGACATGTGGGGGCCGGGCTTAAACAAACACCCTGAGCGCCAGAAAGTGGTGGCAGAACTGGCCCCGGATGAGCACGACACGGTGCTGACCAAATGGCGCTACAGCGCGTTTATCCGCTCCCCGCTCGAGCAAGCCTTAAAAGAGACGGGCCGTAACCAATTGATCATCTGCGGCGTGTACGCCCACATCGGCTGCATGACCACCGCAACCGATGCATTTATGCGTGATATCAAACCGTTTATGGTGGCCGACGCGCTGGCTGATTTCAGCCGCGAAGAACACATGATGGCGCTGAAATACACTGCGGGCCGTTCCGGTCGCGTGGTGATGACTCGCGACTTGCTGCCAGAATCAGCCCCGCAAAGTAAAGCGCAATTGCGCGAACTGATATTGCCGCTGCTTGATGAATCTGACATTCCTGAAGACGACGAAAACCTGATTGATTACGGCCTGGATTCAGTACGCATGATGGCGCTGGCAGCGATTTGGCGCAAAATCCACGCGGATATCGACTTTGTCATGCTGGCGAAAAAACCGACTGTTGACGCCTGGTGGGCGCTGCTGTCACGGGAAGTGCAGGCATGAAAATCGACTTTAGTGGCAAAACCGTCTGGGTAACCGGGGCGGGCAAAGGCATCGGCTATCACACGGCGCTGGCGTTTAGCGAAGCGGGCGCGGACGTTATCGGTTTGGACCTTGCCTTCCCGCTGGAGGTTTACCCGTTTGCCACCGAACAGCTTAACGTAGCGGATGCAGGCCAGGTGGCGTGCGTATCTCAGCGTCTGTTGACCGAGAAACCGCAGTTGGATGTGTTGGTCAATGCGGCAGGTATTTTGCGTATGGGGGCAACCGATGCGTTGCCACTGCAAGACTGGCAGGACACCTTCGCGGTTAACGTCGGTGGTGCGTTCAATCTGTTCCGCGCCGTGATGCCGCGCCTGCGTGAACAGCGTAGCGGGGCGATTGTGACCGTGGCTTCTGACGCAGCCCACACGCCGCGCACCGGAATGTCTGCCTATGGCGCGTCGAAAGCGGCGCTGAAAAGCCTGGCGTTAACGGTTGGCCTGGAACTGGCTCCATTCGGCGTGCGCTGTAATGTGGTGTCGCCGGGCTCGACCGATACCGACATGCAACGCACGTTGTGGAAAACACCGGACGCCGAACAGCAGCGCATTAAGGGCTTCCCGGACCAGTTTAAACTGGGTATTCCGCTGGGCAAAATCGCCCGTCCGCAGGAGATCGCCAGCACGATTTTGTTCCTCGCTTCAAAACACGCCAGCCACATCACCTTGCAGGATATTGTGATTGATGGCGGCGCTACGCTTGGAGCTTAAATGAGCATCTGGAAACGCGAAATGACGCTTGAGGCGTTAAACCAAACCAGCAAAGGGACGATGGTTGAGCATCTCGGCATCGTCTACACGCGCATGGATGGTGAAAGCCTGGAAGCTGAAATGCCGGTGGACACGCGCACTCAGCAGCCGTTTGGTTTGCTGCACGGCGGCGCATCGGTGGTGCTGGCGGAAACGCTGGGTTCAATGGCTGGTTTTCTGACGACCAGCGAAGGGCAGTGCGTAGTGGGAACGGAAATTAACGCCAGCCACCATCGTGCCGTGGCGTCAGGCTCGGTGCGCGGGGTGTGTAAGCCGCTGCACCTGGGGAAATCTTCCCAGGTGTGGGAAATTGCTATTTTTGACGCACGCGATAAGCGTTGTTGCACCAGTCGTTTGACGACGGCGATATTGGGTTAAACCACCCTCACCCTGGCCCTCTCCCTGAGGGAGAGGGGAAGGATCGAGTTTTGATTTTCGCCCTCTTCTTGAAGACGAGAGGATTGACTGAGTTTTGATTTCCCCCTCTCCTGGGGGAGAGGGTTGGGGTGAGGGCATTCTTTGATTTTCTCGACCAGCAAGGAGTGAGTGCACTCCAGAATCTCCCCACATAGTGATCACCTTAACAAGCTGATGTAAAGACCTGGTCAAACCACTGTATTCTAACGTTTCATTATTGTTAAATCCGCGTGATTGTTCTAGAACAAAACGGTAACACCCTCTGCTTCTGGCCTGACACATGGAAAACAATTATGAATAACCCAGGGAAACACCTCGTCTGGGCGGTGCTTGCACTGATAGGTGCATTCGCGCTCGGCTATATCGCACTCAATCGTGGCGAGCAGATAAACGCATTGTGGATTGTGGTTGCCGCAATCTGCGTTTACCTCATCGCTTATCGTTACTACGGCCTGTTTATCGCTAAACGTGTCTTAACCGTTGATGCCACTCGTATGACGCCAGCTGTGCGCCATAACGATGGCCTGGATTATGTCCCGACGGACAAAAAAGTGTTGTTCGGTCACCATTTTGCCGCGATTGCTGGAGCGGGTCCGCTGGTCGGGCCGGTGCTTGCCGCGCAAATGGGGTACTTGCCTGGCATGCTCTGGTTATTGGCGGGCGTGGTGCTGGCCGGTGCGGTACAAGATTTTATGGTGCTGTTTGTCTCAACCCGTCGTGACGGGCGCTCGCTGGGTGAACTGGTGAAAGAAGAGATGGGCAACACCGCGGGCGTTATCGCGCTGGTCGCCTGTTTTATGATTATGGTCATCATCCTGGCGGTGCTGGCGATGATCGTGGTGAAAGCCTTGACCCACAGCCCATGGGGGACATACACCGTCGCATTCACGATTCCGCTGGCGCTGTTTATGGGCGTGTATATTCGCTATCTGCGCCCAGGGCGCATCGGTGAAGTGTCGGTTATTGGTCTGGTGATGCTGATCTTCGCCATCATCTCCGGCGGCTGGGTGGCGGAAAGCGAAACCTGGGCACCGTACTTTGACTTTACCGGTGTACAACTGACGTGGATGCTGGTGGGCTACGGTTTTGTGGCTGCGGTTTTACCGGTTTGGCTGCTGCTGGCACCGCGTGATTATCTCTCTACCTTCCTGAAAATCGGGACCATCATTGGCCTGGCAATCGGCATTTTGATCATGCGTCCTACGCTGCAAATGCCATCGCTGACTAAATTCATTGATGGCACCGGCCCGGTCTGGACGGGTGACCTGTTCCCGTTCCTGTTTATCACCATCGCGTGTGGTGCAGTTTCTGGCTTCCACGCACTGATCTCTTCCGGCACTACGCCGAAAATGCTGGCTAACGAAAACCAGGCCTGTTTCATCGGTTACGGTGGCATGTTGATGGAGTCGTTTGTGGCGATTATGGCGCTGGTGGCCGCCTGTGTTATCGACCCAGGCGTGTACTTCGCGATGAACAGCCCAATGGCGGTACTGGCTCCGGCTGGCACCACGGATGTAGTGGCGTCAGCGGCCAGTGTTGTCAGCAGTTGGGGCTTCCAGATTACCCCGGAAACCTTAACTCAGATTGCTAATGACGTCGGCGAGCAAAGCATTATTTCTCGTGCGGGTGGTGCACCAACGCTTGCAGTGGGGATGGCGTACATACTGCATGGCGCATTGGGCGGCCTGATGGATGTTTCATTCTGGTACCACTTCGCCATTCTGTTTGAAGCCCTGTTTATTCTGACGGCGGTAGATGCCGGGACGCGTGCGGCACGCTTTATGTTGCAAGACCTGCTGGGGGTTATCTCCCCAGGCCTTAAACGTACAGACTCGTTGCCTGCGAACTTACTGGCAACCGCGCTTTGCGTCATGGCGTGGGGTTACTTCCTGCATCAGGGCGTTGTTGACCCACTTGGCGGTATCAACACCTTGTGGCCGCTGTTTGGTATCGCCAACCAGATGCTGGCAGGTATGGCGCTGATGCTGTGTGCGGTCGTACTGTTCAAGATGAAGAAACAGAAGTACGCGTGGGTGGCACTGCTGCCAACGGCCTGGCTGCTATTCTGTACTCTGACGGCAGGTTGGCAAAAAGCGTTCAGCCCGGACAACAAAGTGGGCTTCCTCGCGATTGCTAACAAGTTCCAGGCGATGATCGACAGCGGCAAGATCCCGGCGCAATACACCGAGTCGCAGCTTTCTCAACTGGTGTTTAACAACCGTCTGGATGCGGGTCTGACGATCTTCTTTATGGTGGTTGTGGTGGTGATTGGTCTGTTTGCGATTAAAACCGCGCTGCAAGCGCTGAAATCGGACACGCCAACCGCGAAGGAAACACCATACGAGCCGATGCCAGAAGATGTTGAACAAGTTGTAGCGCAGGCGAAGAGCGCGCACTAATTGAGATTGGCCCTCCGCCCTCACCCTAACCCTCTCCCCCAGGAGAGGGGACTAAACCTCCTTTCCAGGGAGTGAGGGGATCGCGCTTCTCCCCCTCTCCAGGGGGAGAGGGCCGGGGTGAGGGGGACCAACAAGAACAGGAGTCACCATGTTCGACACCCTCGCGAAAGCAGGAAAATATCTCGGCCAGGCCGCTAAACTGATGGTTGGCGTTCCTGATTACGATAACTACGTGCAACACATCCGTCTGACGCATCCGGAACAGACGCCGATGACTTACGAAGAGTTTTTCCGCGAGCGTCAGGATGCGCGATACGGCGGTAAAGGCGGCGCTCGTTGCTGTTAATCTAAGGAATATGACATGAATCAAGCGGTATCTGTCACCCTCTTAACGGGCTTTCTCGGCTCCGGGAAAACCACACTTCTCAACTATTTTCTCGCCCATAACGGTAACGAACCCGTCGCCATTCTGGAAAATGAATTTGGTGCCGTAAATATCGACGGAGCCTTACTCAAGAGCGGTGAAAACGTCAACGTCGTGGAATTAAGTAACGGCTGCGTCTGTTGCAGTGTGCGAGGTGAGTTCACCGCAGCACTCAGAGAAATGCTGGCAAAGCGCGCGGCGGGTCAGTTGAAATTTGAACGGTTGATTGTTGAAACCACGGGTCTTGCAGACCCCGCGCCTATCGTCCAAACCTTCTTTGTTGATGATTATTTACGTGAAGCGTTGCGTCTTGATGCCGTCATCGCGTTGGCGGATGCAGAGCACATCTCTCGCCAGTTGGATGAACATGCAGTTGCCGCGGCACAGCTCGGTTTTGCCGACAGAATTTTGCTGACTAAAGCGGATCGCGTTGACGATGAAACCAAACAGCTGGCGCTGGAACGTATTCATCGGATCAACAACAAAGCGGATCTTTTTGAGATCGTGAACGGTGAATGCCCGGCAGATCACTGGCTCGATCTTAATGCCTTTGAACTGACCGATAGCATCGAGATGTCCGCAGAATTCCGTGTGATCCGCGCAGATTTGAACCATCTCGTTAGCTTCCAGCCGTTCCGTAAACCCTCGGCAAAACGCTCATGGGATGATGCGATTCAGGCTCACGTATTTGATGCCGGAATGCTGGATGTGAAAAAAATTGGTGCGTTTATGGAAAGCTGTATCGCCCGTTTCGGCAACGACATGCTGCGTTACAAAGGTGTTCTGGCGATTGCCGACCATCCCCAGCGCCTTATTGTTCAAGGTGTGCATAAAGTGGTGGGCTTTGATTATGGCTCGGCCTGGCATCCAGACGAATCACGGGTTTCACGCCTGGTGATTATCGGGCGTTATCTGCCGATTGACGAACTTCGACAGCAATTTGCGGCAACAACCATTTAAGTACTGTGATCTCACGCACGGTTTTTAGCGTCGATGAATAAAGCGGTTGTACGAAACGAAGCAGTGTGGTTGTATAAATTTCGACGTTAAAAACGCACAACACATATTCAGGACCCAAATGACTACATTCACTCGCAACGCTAACCTACTACTAACCGCGCTACCAGCCGCGGTGGTCGTCGTGCGTGTGGTGGTGGTCGTCGGCAATGCGCCGTAGGGTCTGAATCAACGCATCGATTCCAAAACCCCGCCGGCGCAAACCGGGCGGGGTTTCTTGTTTTAGTCCCCCGGCCAAAAGCGAAACGGCATAAGAAGAAGGACTGGAGCAATGGCAATATCGGAAAACCCACCGCAAGCACACCGTATTACGGGCGCACAATTAATTGTGCAACTGCTTGAACATCATGGCATTACCACCATCAGCGGTATTCCCGGTGGCACCGTCCTGCCGCTCTATAACGCACTCAGTCAAAGCCAAAAAATTCGCCATATTCTGGCGCGTCACGAACAAGGCGCAGGCTTTATGGCGCAGGGGATGGCGCGAACGCAGGGCAAAGCCGCCGTATGTATCGCCTGTAGCGGCCCTGGTGCTACCAACCTGGTCACAGCCATCGCCGATGCGCGCCTCGATTCCATCCCGCTGGTGTGCATTACCGGCCAGGTGCCAAAATCGATGATTGGCACCGATGCGTTCCAGGAAGTCGACACCTACGGCATCTCCATTCCTATCACCAAACACAACTACCTTGTCCGCGATATCACCGAACTGCCGCAGGTCATCTGCGACGCGTTCCGCATTGCTGAGTCTGGCCGCCCTGGCCCGGTATGGATTGATATCCCAAAAGATGTCCAGACCGCTGAAATCGATATCAGCGCACTGCCGCCTGTTTCAGCCCATACTCCAGCGCCCCAGTGTGAAGCACAGCAAATTGCCGATGCGGTTGAGATGATTAACCAGGCGCAGCGCCCGGTATTGTATCTGGGTGGTGGGGTTATCAATGCCCATCGCCGCGCCCGCGAACTGGCTGAAAAAGCGAACCTGCCGACCACCATGACGCTGATGGCGCTCGGGACGATCCCAGCGAAACACTCGTTATCTCTGGGCATGCTGGGCATGCATGGAGCGCGCAGTACCAACTACATTTTGCAGGAAGCGGATTTGCTGATTGTCCTGGGCGCGCGTTTTGATGACCGCGCGATTGGCAAAACGGAAGAATTCTGCCCGAACGCAAAAATCATTCACGTTGATATCGACCGCGCCGAGCTGGGTAAAATTAAGCAGGCGCACGTGGCGATTCGCGGGGATGTTGGTGAGGTTCTGGAGCAATTACTGCCAAAAGTCGAGGCCCAACCCCGCCTGCAGTGGCTGCAACAAGTGGCGGGCTTGCAGCAGGAATTCCCGTTCAATATGCCGGGTGCCGACAATCCATTAACCCCTTATGGTCTGATTAATGCGGCTGCTGCGTGTGTTGATGACGAAGCGATTATCACTACCGACGTAGGGCAACATCAAATGTGGGTGGCTCAGGCGTATCCGCTGAACCGACCGCGCCAGTGGCTGACTTCTGGCGGCCTGGGGACCATGGGCTTTGGCCTGCCTGCCGCAGTGGGTGCGGCATTAGCCGAACCCAACCGCAAAGTCCTGTGCTTCACCGGCGACGGCAGCATCATGATGAACATTCAGGAAATGGCGACCGCTGCCGATCATAATCTGGATGTGAAAATTATCCTGCTGAACAACCAGGCGCTGGGGCTGGTACACCAACAGCAAACGCTGTTCTACCAGCAGAATGTTTTTGCGGCGACCTATTCTGGACAAACGAACTTCCTGAAAATCGCTGAAGGTTTTGGCCTCGCCACCTGCGATTTGAACGCCGCAGAAAACCCGCAAGCGGCGTTACAAGACGCCATTTCGCGCCCAGGCCCATGTCTGATTCATGTGCGCATTGATGCCAGTGAAAAAGTATTCCCGATGGTGCCGCCAGGCGCTGCCAACATTGAGATGATTGGAGAGTAAGCCATGCAACAACTAACCGTTATTCTGGAACTTACGGTGAGCAACCATCCGGGCGTGATGTCTCACATTTGCGGCCTGTTTGCCCGCCGTGCTTTTAACGTCGAAGGGATCCTCTGTCTGCCCTTGCCGCAGGGTGATCAGAGCCGAATCTGGCTACAAGTCGCGGACGACCAGCGCCTCGAGCAAATGATAAGCCAAATCGACAAACTCGAAGATGTGGTGCAAATCAGGCGCGACGCTGACGGTGCGGGCGTGTTTGGTAAGCTGGCAGCATTGGTGCAGTAGGATTTTGGGCGGATGGCCGAGCGTGCTATCCGCCCCGATTACGCGCCAATAGCTTGTTGTAAATGCCCGGCAATCTCACTCATATTTCCCGCAGATCCATGCCCAATCACCATAAACTGATGGGTTTTATCGGCCCAAAACACAATGTTCATGCCCAGCCTTTGTTCACTTTTGGCAGCCATGGGTTGGCCTGCGTTTCCTGTAATGCACAGGGCTAATGGGCCGCTGGCCGGATCAAGCCAGGTAATTTGCGCAATACGACGATCCTCATAAGCCAGCGTCCGTGCGTTTTTCAGTGTGGCGTCAGGCAACATCATTTTTTCGCTCGTTAGCGTGAGTCCTAATTGCTGACCCGTCGAGTGCAGTTGGTTTTCCAGTGCTTCAGGCAATGGTGTGTCTACTAGTGTTTCTGGGGTATACAACGCCATGTACTGAGCGACTAATTCGCGCCAATTTTCTTCAGGTTGAGAGAAGTGCAGAAAAGCACGATCGCCAATCACACCTAAGGCCAGAAAACTCACCGCTGCGGCAATAAGCTGGCGTCGGGATACCGCAGCCGTTGGGGGAGTGAGATAGGCCGGCAAGCGAGGGGCAGGAGCCGCATCCAGCAGGGGGGCGAAAGCGGATTTAAACGGTAGACTGCTGCGCTCCAGGAGCACCAAACGTTCAGCCAAAAGCGCATCATGACTCAAGCGTTCTTCCAGCGCCTGACGCTCGGTTGGGCTCAGTTCATTATCCAGATACGCCACCAGCAGCTCATCGGTATTGACAGTAATTGTCATGAACCTTCTCCTTTTACAGAGCGCGAATCAGGCTGAAGTGCTCGGTCCTGAGATAATGTCAGCCGTGCGGTGGCGAGCCTGCTCATCACGGTTCCGACAGGAACATTGAGAATTTGGCCCGCCTCGCGATAGGACAACTCTTCCACATACACCAGAAATACCGTGTCACGCTGGGCTTCGGGTAAACGAGCCACTCGTTTCATCACGTCGTTTGTCCAGATAGGGTCGTCGCAGCTTTCGCTTCCCGTGAGTTCGTCGATATCCACAAAACCTTGCCCGCGGCGGATAAGCTGCGAGCGCACTTCATTGAGCCAGATGGAGTGCAGGATGGAAAAGAGCCAGCTATCCATCCTGCTGCCCACTTCAAACTGTGCGGCGCGTTCAATGGCTCGCACACAGGTGGCCTGCACTAAATCATCGGCAATATCTCGCTGATGGGAGAGCACCAGCCCATAACGCCACAGGCGTGAAAGGTATTGCGCAAGGTCACGGCGTATCGCTTCGCTACTAATTTTTGCCTCCGATTATGATTCGGGATGGCCGTCGATGGCTGCGGACAAATCGCGATACTCCTCACAACTGGTGCCACACAGGGATTTGATGGCGGCAAGCTGTTCACGAGCGAGATCGGGACGATTTTTTATCATGTACGCTTCCCCCAGATATTCGCGGACTTTGGGGTATTTCGGATCAAGCGCCACAGATTTTAAATAATAGCTGATCCCTTCGTCGGTACGGCCCAGTTTGCGGGTGGCATAGCCGCGATAGTTCAGGGCTTCTGCGGTGTTTTGATCTTTCAAAGTGTTGAGCATATCCAGCGCTTCCTGGTAGCGGCCCGCTTTTGCCAGTGCGTACGCATAATCGGTGCGGGATTCATCCCCAATCATCCCGCCTTTATCGACCATGCATGTTTTGGTTTTCGAGTCATAAATTTGCCCTTTAGGGCAAGTTGGAGGAACCGGTTCGTCGTTGCTACCTCCCATTGCCTGAGCGTAGCCGGAAAACAGCAGAAAACTGGTCGCCATAGCGGGAAGGAGTTGGCGGTATAAACGCTTCATGATAGTACCCTCGTGGTGTTCGGTAACCAGTAAACACTCGGGACCGCGAATTTATTCGTTTTATTTTTCTTCGCTGCAAGGATTGTTCTGAGTTGCCGGGCAAGCCCGTATTCAACTTCTATACTTGATGTTCGTGTCAATAAAAGAGGAGCGATTACATGACCATTCATAAGAAAGGGCAGGCTCACTGGGAAGGTGACATTAAGCGCGGTAAAGGGACTGTTTCCACCGAGAGCGGTGCGTTAAAACAACAGCCCTATGGTTTTAACACGCGTTTTGAAGGCGTTGCCGGTACCAATCCGGAAGAGTTAATTGGCGCGGCGCACGCAGCCTGTTTTTCGATGGCACTTTCGCTAATGCTTGGCGAAGAGGGCTATACGGCGGAAAGTATCGATACGACAGCCGATGTCTCGCTGGATAAAACCGACGGTGGCTTTGCCATTACCAAAATTGCGCTAACCAGCAACGTCAAAGTGCCGAACGCGGATAGCGCGTTGTTCGATAAAATTATTCAGAAAGCCAAAGCCGGTTGCCCGGTATCGCAACTGCTAAAAGCTGAAATTACCCTCGACTACAAACTTAACTAATACTCAGCAAGCGCTGTCCCCGGTAAATCCCGGCGGCAGCGCCGCATTTCCGTATCGCAAGCCTAGAAACCCGCAGCCATTGCGTGCGGCGACAGAATCTCTTTCAGGCCTTCACGCACCAGCAGCTCTGGGCTGATTTCAGCGATAGATTTTACTCCGGTCAACGTCATCGCAACGCGCATCTCTTTTTCAATCAGATTGAGCAGATTGGTCACACCCGCCTGGCCATGGGTCGCCAGCGCGTACAGATAAGCGCGACCCAACAATACGGTGTCAGCACCGAGTGCAATCATGCGCACCACGTCCAGGCCATTACGAATACCGCTATCGGCAAGGATCGCGATATCCCCTTTTACCGCATCGGCAATGGCGGGCAGGGCGCGGCACGACGACAATACGCCGTCGAGCTGACGGCCACCGTGGTTGGAAACCACAATCCCATCAGCCCCGAAACGCACCGCATCTTTGGCATCTTCAGGGTCGAGAATACCTTTGATGATCATCGGACCGTCCCAGAACTCGCGGATCCACTCCAGATCGCTCCAGGAAATTGACGGGTCGAAGTTATTCGCCAGCCAACCAATATAATCTTCAAGACCCGTGGGTTTACCCAGATAGGCAGAGATATTCCCCAAATCGTGCGGGCGGCCATTCAGGCCCACATCCCATGCCCATTGCGGGTGGGTCACGGCCTGCCAGTAGCGACGAAGTGCGGCATGTTGCCCACTCATGCCCGAGTGCGCGTCACGGTAACGTGCGCCTGGAGTGGGCATATCCACAGTAAAGACCAGCGTAGAACAACCTGCGGCTTTGGCGCGCTCCAGCGCATTGCGCATGAAGCCACGATCTTTGAGCACGTAGAGCTGGAACCACATTGGGCGGTCAATCGCAGGCGCGACCTCTTCAATCGGGCAGACGGAAACCGTAGAAAGCGTAAACGGAATACCTTTAGCGGCGGCTGCTTTCGCCGCCTGAACTTCGCCACGGCGTGCGTACATCCCGCACAAACCCACTGGTGCCAGGGCAACCGGCATCGACAGCGTCTCATTAAACAGTTTGGTCTCAAGGCTCAGTGCGGACATGTTTTTCAGCACGCGCTGCTTTAACGCTACCTGCGCCAGGTCGTCAACGTTACGACGCAATGTATGTTCAGCATAAGCCCCACCGTCAATGTAATGGAACAGGAATGGCGGCAGAATGCGTTTTGCAGCGGCGCGGTAATCAGTTGCAGCAGAAATAATCATGGAATTTCGTCCCTTTTTACGTCGGTATCTTCATCGGGCAGGCGGCTGATCCGCGCCTGTCGAGCTTCGTCTTCATGCAGGTTTTTGATGGTGGTATGGACAAACCCGAGGTGGGTTTTCGCCGCGAGGCGTGCGCGTTCAGGATCGCCGGCCAAAATAGCCTGCAGCAGTTCGTTATGTTGTTCGGTGAGCCCCGCAAAAATAGCGGGCACGGTGTACATGCGTTGGCGGCTGTGCATCACAGAAGATTGCAGCAGGTCGAAAAAGCCGCGCATCGTCTGAAGTAACACGATGTTATGCGAGGCTTCGGCAATCGCCAGATGAAAGCGCACATCGGCCTGGGCGGCCAGATCAGGATCGTCGCTTTCTTTGAATTTCACCGTCGCGTCAAAGCAGGCAATGAGCTTCTCTTTATCAGCCGGGGTTGCACGCATTGCGGCATACCAGGCGGTGCTGGCTTCTATTGCGTGCCGCGCTTCCAGAATGTCATAGCGATAGTTTGGATCGTTCTCAACCAGCGTTTTGAGTGGCTGCACGATGCGTTGCTCAGACCAGGCCTGAACTTCGTAACGCACAAACGTACCGCCGCCACGACGGCTAATTAATACGCCTTCGCTGATCAGTTTTTGAATGGCTTCACGAAGAGATGAACGCGAAACGCCCATCTCGGCGGCCAGCTGGCGTTCGGCGGGCAACCGCATACCCGCCTCCAGCTTACGTTCGTTAATTAATGCTTTTACGCGCTCAACCAGATGGTCGGCCAGGCGCGGTTGGTTGCTCATCAAGGGATCATCCAGGTTAAGACATAGGCCTGAAGCGTTGTGATAACGCCGACCATGCAGGTGAAAATCAGGCTGTGTTTGACGGTGAAGCGGAACAGGTCAGATTCGCGACCCACCAGGCCTACAGCCGCACAGGCGATGGCGATGGACTGTGGCGAAATCATCTTGCCGGTTACGCCACCGGTGGTGTTAGCCGCAACCAGCAGCAGATCGGACACGCCGATTTGTTGCGCGGTTGTTGCCTGTAATGCCGCAAACAGCGCGTTGGAAGAAGTATCTGATCCGGTCAGGAATACCCCCAGCCAGCCCAGGAACGGCGAGAAGAAAGTAAATGCGTGGCCGGTATGAGCCAGCGCCAGAGCAAGCGTTGCCGACAGACCGGAATAGTTTGAGATGAACGCGAACGCCAACACCATGCCAATCGAGTAAATAGGCAGAGCCAGTTCTTTCAGCGTTTCACCGAAAGTTTCGATCGCAGCTTTCGGCTTCATGCGCAGATAAACAATGGAGATAAGTGCAGCGACCAAAATCGCAGTTCCGGTTGCAGAGAACCAGTCAAACTTATAGACCGCGGCATAGGCCATGCTGTGCGCCACGACAGGTGGCATCTTCTCAACCATTTTGTCGAGGAACGGCACGGAGATGTTAAACACCCAGT
The DNA here is from genome assembly GCF_014189855.1 of Buttiauxella sp. A111. Classification (GTDB taxonomy): domain Bacteria; phylum Pseudomonadota; class Gammaproteobacteria; order Enterobacterales; family Enterobacteriaceae; genus Buttiauxella; species Buttiauxella selenatireducens. The sequence continues at coordinate 398,138 of NZ_BJFN01000003.1, read as the reverse complement.
CAGCCATGGCGCCGCCCGGTGCGAACAGCGCTTTAAACGGTGGAATACTCCACAGAGTGACGGTCGCCGTCAGGAAGATAAACGGCATCCAGGCGCGCACCACCTGGCCTAAAGTGTAGTTTTGGCGAGCCAGAGTTTGGTCGGTAACCGATGCGCCAATATCGCCAAAGCGGAAGATTCGAACGGGCTTCCAGACGCGCAAGAATGCCGTCAAACACACCAGAGAAACCAGCGAAGAGATAATATCCGGCAGTTCCGGGCCAAGGAAGTTAGAGCTGAGATACTGTGCGATAGCAAACGATCCGCCCGCTACCATCACCGCAGGCCACGTCTCTTTAATGCCGCGCCAGCCGTCCATAATCGCCATAATCCAGAACAGCACAATAATTGTCAGGAACGGCAACTGGCGGCCCACCATCTGGCCGATTTCAAAGCTGTCGAGACCGGTAACCTGGCCCGCAACAATAATGGGGATCCCCATCGCACCAAACGCGACCGGCGCGGTGTTCACTATCAAGCACAGGCCTGCGGCGTAGAGCGGGTTAAAGCCCAAACCTACCAGCAATGCGGCGGTAATCGCCACGGGTGCGCCGAACCCGGCAGCCCCTTCCAGAAACGCACCGAAAGAGAAACCGACGATGAGCATTTGCAGACGTTGGTCGGGCGTGATGGACAGAATCGACGAGCGAATAATGTCGAACTGCCCGGTTTTCACCGAGATTTTATAGACGAATACCGCTGCGATAATAATCCACGCAATCGGCCACAATCCGTAGAAGAAGCCGTAAACCACTGACGATAAGGCGCGGTCAACCGGCATGCGGTAGAAAAACAGGGCAACGAGCAATGCCAGGCCAACAGTGATGGTGGCGGCGGTATAACCTTTCATGCGCAATTTAATCAGCGCAAAAAAGAAGAAAATAATCGGAATAGCAGCGATGAGGCTTGATAGCCAGATGTTCCCTGCCGGGTCGTAGACTTGTTGCCAGGCTTGCATGCAGGACTCTCCAGAAAGTGATGTACTTATTATTTTTCGCTTTATTGGTAGGACCAATCTGGCGATGTAGGGGAAGTAATGCGTAAAGGTTAATCTTTTGTTAACCGATGGCAATAAGCGTGTAACTAATTTTGTTGGTATGGGTAAACCAGTCACATTTTTGGCTGGATTGGTAGGACCAATATTTGAGGGGGATTTGAAGCAGAAGTGTTAGCACCACCCGCCGGTTTTACCTTGTTACCGGCGAATGGCATTTTGATGACCTGCTCTATGAGGTCTGCGGTTTAAGGGCTTGTATCCGCCAGCGAGCAATATCAGTGGCGATGAACAACAGCAGACTGACGCCCATCACCGGCAAAGCCATGCCCAATAGCAGGGCAATAATCACCATGACGCTGCGCCAGACGAGTGGCAGAGCAAGCCACGCCTCGCTGAGTGTTTGTGCGGGATGGCTCGCAGACATTGCCGGGCGTCTGAGCCACCACATGCGGTAACCCAGAAGGATCATCCCGCATAGACCAAAACCAAACGCTGCCAGCAACAGCTGATTCGGCAGCCCGAATAGCACTCCCATGTGAGCATCAATTCCCCAACGTGTGAGTTTGGCAACCATTGGGAAATCAGCGAAATAAGTCCGGTCGATGACCTTAAAGCCATTCGGATCGACCGCCGCCGTATCGACGTGAGTCGGCCACGCGCGGTCAATTTCAGTCACAGTCCAGGCTTTGCCTGCTGAACGCGGTGCGCGGATTTCCACCTTGTCAGATTCAATTCCCGCAGCGCGAGCGGCGTGGAGCACCTTGTCCCAGTGACTGTCATTCGTTTCAGGCATCACCATTCCCGGCATCATGGCGTGATGTTCCGCGTGAGGGTCGGAGTGCTGATGGCTTGTTTGCGGGCTCAGCGCGGTATTGACCTGCGGCGTCATCCAACCCAGCGAACTGCGCATTTTGTCGATATTCTCTCCTGCCCACTGTGACCAGGTCAGCCCGGTTGCGGAGAAAAAGAGCAGCCCGAGCAGTAGCGTGCTACCCAGCGTAATGTGCCAGTGGCGTGCTTTTCTTTGCGGGGTCTGCCGCACTTTCCGCACTCTTTTTGGGCGTGACGTTAACCACAGAATCACGCCACCTAATGCGGCAATCCACAGCCACGAAGCCGCCAGTTCGCTGTAAATACGCCCTGTTTCTCCCAACAATAAACCGCGATGGAATTGGTCAATCCAGGTACGCAGCGGGAGCACACCGCTGGTGCCGTACACCGTCATATCTCCCTGAATGGCCAGTGAGGCCGGGGCGACAAAAATAGCTCTCGATTCGGACTCCCCTAATGCCGGGTCGACAAACTGCACGCGTGTTGTATCGCCAGTTTGCGGGGCAGGGCGCACAGCGTAAATAGCAGCATCTTCGCCGATATATTTGCGTGCTGCGGCAATTTGCTGTGAAAGGGGTTGGTTTTCTCCAGCATCCTTGGTGTGCAGTGCCTGATGATAAAGCGCATTCTCAATTTGTGGTGTCAGTACATAGAGTGTGCCCGTCAGGGCTGCGACGAAAATAAACGGGCCGATAAACAGGCCGATGTAAAAATGCAGGCGACGCACAAGCGTTAGCAGCGCTCCACGACAGGCGAGCTGAGAGTGATTCACAGACATAGTTATCCTCTGTAGAACAGTGACGTTAATGGGTATTTTTTAACGAAACGGCACGACAGGAGGGGCGCGGGGCAGAGCGTCGGCATCGTCATGCTGAGCCAGAAGTGGGGCGATAACGGGTGGGGGGAGTACGCGTGAAATGCGCCATGCCAGCCAGATAAAAGGAATAAACAGCCAGACAATCAGCGGGATATGCAACAACAGTTGACAGTATCCACAGGCAATATCGTCCATCAAAGATGCGCCTGCACCCGGCATCAGATGCGAAGAGGCGGGCATTTTCATTGCCCCCATTTCCATCATCTGGCTACTTGAGTGGCCTGCCATCTGATGTTCACCGTCCTTCGCGACCCGCGAGTGCTCCAGTGATTTTGAAATCACAGGGGCGATAAAAAGCATCAGCATCGCCAGCAACGCGAGCGCTGATAACCATTTATGGCGCGAAAGAGTGAAAAGTGACGGCAATCGGGCAATTCGCAAGTGGCTTTTTGTTGCCGGATTGTACCCTGGTGGCGGTAGGTTGTTAAAAAATAGTTAGTGATAATGTTCGCTTTTTTTGGTCAGAGTTGAGGAGGCCTTTGCTGACAACCGATCTTATCGAAATGCACACCTGTTTGAATGTTTAAACGTTAATGCATTATTTAAATCGATTTGTAAAAAGTCTGATTCTAATTTGTTAATACGACAAAAATTAAATCTTCTCATTCATAATCTGAATATTTCTGGTGCAATTAATTAATCGGTATTTTTTAATCAATTCAAAATCATTTAGATCGGCTTAATAAATAACAAAGCAATGCTAATAGCTGGTGCTCTGGTCGATGGATATAATTATTGAAATTCGAGGTGATTATCTTGGATCTCATTGCTTATTTAATTCAGCTCAAATAGTAAATTAAGGAAAATTATATGACGTTTAAAAAACTAGCACTGTTATCAGTGTTAGGTGCCATGTCTTCTGGCGCAATGGCTGCGGACGGGGATATCACATTTAATGGCGAAATCACTTCGTCAGCCTGCACTCTCGAGGGCTTCAATGGCATTGCTGTAACCAGCGGTGTTATGGATTTATCACCGGTTAGTACCAGCGCTTTCTCCACTGGCAACCTCTATGCCGGGATGACGGATTTCACCATTGATCTCAAGGGTTGTACAACCACCACGGTGAAAAATGCCCAGGTAAAATTCAGTGGCACACCTGATCCCGTTGACGGAAGTATTTTGAAAAATATAAGTACTGATGTTAATCCAGCCACTGGTGTTGGCATTGCAATTCTGGAAAATAATGGTTCAACACCGATTGATATTAACGGTGTCAATCCTTCAGAGAAGCAATTATTGACCACTGGGAAAACTGCTCTGAAATTCAAAGTGGCTTATAAAGCGAATACCTCTACGCCAAGTGTTGGTGTTGGAAAAGTTACAGCGAAAAGTTTTGTCGATATTGTTTATAACTAATTCTGTTTTCTCTCTGGGTTATTAAAGCGGGTAGGTATTATGGTAGTTAATAATTATTGTTTTATTATTGCTATCATTCTACCCGCCTTATTTCCTTTTTACGCTAATAGTGAAATGAATAAGATTGAAGATACTCAATCGGACTCATCTTTCGATAGCGATTTTTTACGAACATCGGGTCAGTCAATTCCGCCTCAGTTTTATTCACCTGATACTCTGCAACCAGGGCAGAAAGAGGTTGAAATTGTCGTCAATGAACATTCGGTGTTTAAAACTAAAGTTAATTTTATTAGCGTTGCTGATAGCAAAAGTGCCATACCTTGTCTGACTCCGGCAATATTACACAGCAGTCAAATCAGCAGCCAGGATCTGAGCGAGACGGGTAAATATGATGATCAAAGCTGCCTGAATCTCACGTCTCATTGGCCGGAAGCAAAAATTCAGTACGATGAATCTATGCAGCAACTGTTAATCACCGTGCCACAGGCGGCAATGACGACTTCGCAGAAAGCCGAGATGATCGATCCTTCGCTGTGGGATGATGGTGTTAACGCACTGCGCCTGAGTTATTCCAGCTATGTTTACCACACCGAAAATCATGGTAACGATAGCAGTGACAATTCCAGCAATAATAGTGCTTATTTAGGGCTGAATTCTGGTTTGAATTTAGGAAGCTGGCGTTTTTATAGTTTTGACACCTTTAATAAATCACAAGACGGTTGGGAAAATAACCATGATCGCGCTTATGCGGAACGTGATTTGGCCAGTTTAGTTTCCCGAATGACCGTCGGGGATGTTTATGCAAATACCTCCAGCGACGTGCTGGGTGTATTACCGATACGCGGCATCTCTCTGGAAACGAATAATCAGATGCTGCCAAATGATACGTTTAATTACTCGCCGATCGTTCGTGGGGTGGCAAGAACTAACGCCCGTGTCGTTATCCGCCAGCGCGGAAATATTATTTACAGCCAGACGGTTCCTGCGGGAAGTTTTGCTATTACCGACTTAACCAATGGGCAAATTGGCGCTGATTTAGATGTCACGGTTGAAGAGAGCGACGGGAGCAAGCAGGAGTTTGTTGTTCCTTATACCTCGCTCCCGGACATGCTGCGCCCCGGCACCTGGCGCTACAGTTTAAGCGCAGGCCGTTATCGTGACGACTCACTTTCCCAGCAGCCTCTGGTTAGCCAGGCGAGTCTGCAGTATGGCTTTGACGTTATGACACTGAGCGATCTGCTGCTCGTGGGTGAGGGTTATCAGTCCTCGGCTATTAGCGCGGGTTTTAATATGGGGGTTTGGGGAAGCGTTTCGTTTGACTGGGCGCTGGAACATCATCAAAACCAGCCGGACAACAGCCAGGCTGAAGCCATGGATAGTACCGGTCATGTGCTTCGCGCACAGTATGCGCGTCGATTCGATGACACGGATACGTCATTGCAACTCATGGGCTATCGGTATCAGTCAGGCGATTTTATGGACTTCTCTGACTATGCCCGCTGGCGTTGGCAGAATTCAGATGACGACCAGACGCGTTATTCCAAAAAGAGTGAAATACAGGTGACCCTGAACCAGGGGATGGGCGAGTACGGAAACGGATATTTCACCCTTGATCGTAATAGTTACACCGACACCGACCGTAGAGATACATCGGTAACGCTGGGTTACAGCGCGCAAATTAAGAAAGTTAACGTCGGGCTAAGTTACAGCTATCAGGCTGCCTATGATGGATCGGAGCCTGGCGACCGTATGCTGTCGTTGAACTTCTCTGTGCCATTAGATGCCGGGGATAAAAACAGCCGTAATGTCTCTTTCACCACGACCAATGGTAACAACACCAGCAGTTCGCAAATGGCAACTCTTTCCGGGACGGGGCTTGAAAGTGCGCTGAATTACAGCCTTTCGGCACAGCACAATGAATTCGGTTACACCCCTTCGGCGTCGATGGGCTATCGCAATAGCATGGCGAGCTTTAATGCCAGCGCAAGTGTCGGCCCGCAAACCAGGCAATATTCTGCTGGGGTAACGGGTGGGGTGGTGGCTTATCGCGATGGCATCGTTCTTTCGCAAATGCTGGGGGATACGGTGGCCATCGTTGAAACACCGGGTGCTGAGAATATCGCAGTGGAAGGGCAACCCGGCGTTAAAACGAACCGCTGGGGGAAAGCTGTTGTGCCTTCCATCATGCCTTACCGTGACAATGCATTGTCATTAAATACCCGGCAGGCGGCGGAAAATATTGAATTACTGGACGGTGGCATTGGGGTTATTCCCACTCACGGTGCCGTTGTTGTGCGCCAGTTTCAGACGCGGGTTGGACGCCGCGCATTAGTCAATCTACAACTCGCAGATGGAAAACCGGCACCTTTCGGGGCGGCGGTGTGGCAAGGAAAATCACAGGTCGGCATGGTTGCTGATAACGGTTTGCTCTATCTCAGCGGAGTGCTTGCTGAGGACAACACAGTGATACGTGTTGATCTCGATAACCATACCCAATGTGAATTTACGTTACCGGCGGCAAAAAATTCGGCAGAGCCCTGGTATCAACAAATCAATGCCATTTGTCGCTAACCGGAGAATCTATGAAATTTAAAACTTTTACCACCACCGCCCTGAGTCTTTTATTACTTAGCAGTGCCGCTCATGCTGCTATCCGCCCTGCATTGACGCGCGTTATTGTTCAGGAAAGTGATAAAGAAACATCCGTCAAATTGCTTAATGACGATAAAGAGCATCCTTATTTAGTTCAGTCGTGGATTGAGGATCTTAATGGCAGTGATAAAAACCTGCCTTTTGTCCTCACACCGCCATTATTTAAAATGAACGCTGGCCGTGAAGGGAAATTACGTATCGTATTAATTCCGGGGAAAATTCCGCAGGACCGCGAATCCGTTTATTGGTTGTGGATTCAGGAGGTTCCTTCGGTAACTAAAAGTGCCGGAAACCAGCTCCAGTTGGCGATTCGTACACGGTTAAAAGTTTTTGTGCGCCCTGAACATTTAAACGCCAACCCGGCTGACACCGCCGGGCAACTAAAATGGCAAGTTCAGCATGACGGTAATAAATCCTGGCTGGTGGTAACCAACCCTTCTCCTTATGTCGTCAGTTTCTCTGAGCTTTCAGTGACCAGTGCAGGTAAAACGCTACCCTTTGCGGATGTACACGCCATGGTTCCCGCGAAAGGTGAACAGCGCTACGAAGTTCCAGCGCAGGCTGCTGGTAAATCTGCGGAGCTGAATTCCTCTTTAATCAATGATTTCGGCGGCGACACTCCGGTGCAGCATCAGAAATTGACTTTCTAACGAGGCACCTATGAAACGTGTCCATTTACCCCCGATTATCGCTTCCGTATTCGGGCTGATACTGTTCGTTATCAGTTGTGGCTCAGCGCTGGCCGCGTCAGGACTAAGTTGCGAAATTGATACGGGAGGCGCGGCACCTTTTTCACCGTTTACTCGTGCGCACCCGATTGCGGTCGATGAAGATTTACCCGATTACTCGGTGATCTTAAACGTCGACTACGCCTATTTTTTGCCGAATATGCGTTTGAGTTGTACAACCAATGGTGCGTATGTTGCCCCTCCCGTAGGGTTTGATGGATATGTAACGTTAAAACTCAAGTCGGTGAATGGTAAACCACTAAACTGGATTGGTGAGGCCGACACCAGCAATAACGGCATAAAACTTAAAATGTTTATTAAGGCCACGGCGATCAGTGGAGAAACACCGCCGAGCAGTTATCCATCGGCTGCAATGATGCCGGGTAAAAGCCTTGGGGCTGAATATCCGATTGTGAATATTGGCCCTGACACATCGCTGGTGCAGTTTGGTGCGCAACATAATAGTGAGAAAACGCAGTATAAATTCGACCAGGTTTATAACTATGCGATTGAGTCAATGCGCGTTGAGTTGATTAAATATGGTTGGGTCGAATACAGCGAGTTACCTGTTATTCCGCCAGGATACGATTTAGTTTTTACCGTTGATGGTTTTGCGGGAAGTACTGATATTAGTGTGCCGCTTGGCAGCGGGGTTTATATGGCGGCACCTTCATGTTCGCTGGATAACCCACATCAAACGGTCGATCTCGGTTCATTTTCTAAACGAAGTGGTGAATCCTTGCCATTGGTTGGTAACCGGACTTTGTTTGGTATCAGTTTCACCTGTAGTACGTTCACCAGCCATATGGAGCTCACTTTCGACGATGCGCATACCGCTAAGTCACTGCAAGCAAGGTTAAATGCTTATGATGCCAGTGGCGGATTAAAAGCTTTAGACGGTGTGGGGATTGAGCTTTACGATCAGGACGATAAACCCGTTGTACTAGGCGTTCAAAACGATCTTGGGGCTTTTCGTAAAGGTGCAAACAGCGTGAAATATTCGGCCGCTATTGTACAAACCGCCGATGATATTACAAAAGATGGTCAGCCGTTTACCGGTAAAATTACCGGTAAGGCCAATGTGACGATTAGCTATTATTAATTATCGAACTTTAAGAATAGAACAACAGGATAGTGTGGTGAAATAGCGCCACACTATCCTTCCTGTTTATTTAAACGTCTATTTAAGCGTGGCCATATCGATGACAAAACGATACTTCACGTCGCTTTTTAACATCCGTTCATAAGCCTCGTTAATCTCCGGAATCTTGATCATCTCAATATCTGAAACAATTCCGTGCTCGCCACAGAAATCCAGCATCTCTTGTGTCTCTTTAATCCCACCAATACAGGAACCCGCAACCGAACGGCGGCCCAGAATCAGCGGCAGCGTGCTAACCGGCGGTTCAATATTGCCCAGCAACCCGACGTACACCAGTGTTCCATCAAGCGTAAGCGTTGGCATATACGGGTTAATGTCGTGATCGTAAGGTACGGTGTCGATGATTAAATCGAACTGGTTCTTCGCCGACGCCATTTGTGTTTCATCCGTGGAGAGCACAATGTGATGCGCCCCTAAGCGTCGAGCATCCGCCTCTTTGCTGGCCGAACGGGTGAACAGCGTGACTTCAGCCCCCATGGCGCTTGCCAGTTTCAGCGCCATATGACCCAGCCCACCCAGCCCAATAACGGCGACTTTACTGCCTTTGCCCACATTCCAGTGGCGCAGCGGTGACCAGGTGGTGATACCGGCACATAGCAGTGGTGCCGCCCCTTTCAGATCCATACCTTCCGGCATTTTCAGAATAAAATCTTCCGAGGCAATAATGGTTTGCGAATAGCCGCCATAAGTCGGCTGGTGGTCATGGCGGTCTACGCCATTGTAAGTCTGCACGTTGCCTTCTTCGCAGTATTGCTCCAGGCCTTCTTTGCATGGATGACAAGTTCGACAGGAGTCCACCATGCAGCCTATTCCTGCGTAATCGCCTGGCTTGAATTTCGTCACGTTGCTGCCAATTGAAGCCACGCGGCCAACCACTTCATGGCCTGGCACTAACGGATACTGACTAAAGCCCCAGTCGTTACGCGCCTGGTGAAGATCGGAGTGGCACACACCGCAGTACATCACTTCAATGACAACATCATCAGGGCGGGGTGTACGTCGCATAAATTCGAACGGAGCAAGGGGAGCATCTGCGGATTGGGCAGCATAGCCGAGCACTTTCATCGTCATGTTTGTTCTCCGAATTGGGGGGCGATACCCAAAATAATTGAAGTTGCTTCAAGGCGGCAAACTCATGAATCCCCGGGAGCTTACTCAAGTAAGTGACTGGGGTGAGTGAGTGCAGCCAACGAAGAAGCAGCTTCAAGAATGAAGGGTATCTTTTTTATATTGATCGTCGCTGACATGCTCCATCCATTCAACGGGGCTACCGTTCAGTGACTCAGCAATCGCGATATGGGTCATGGCATTGTCGGGCGTTGCACCGTGCCAGTGCTTTACGCCTTCGGGTATCCAGACAATATCGCCCTGGTTTATTTCACGAATTTCTGCACCCCATTCCTGTAGCCAGCCATGACCGTGGGTAATAATCAGGGTTTGGCCAAGGGGATGGGTATGCCAGGCGGTACGCGCACCGGGTTCAAAAGTGACGGTTGCGCCGCCAGCGCGTGCTGGGGGAGTGGTCTGGAAAGGTGCGTCAATACGGACTCTACCTGTGAAGTAACTTTCCGGACCCGATTGAGAGGGCTGGGAGCCCGCCGGGGTGATTTTCAGCTTTTCTTCCATTTTTCCTCCACGTCGGCATTTGCTGCCGGGTTAAATGGACAACAGTGACTCTGAAGTATAGGAAACTCGTCCAGGCTTGCCGTGTTATCCGGAAATGAAACATTATCATCCCGGAAGTTTGGCGATTAGCCCGCTAAATACGAAAGGAGCTATGAGCTGAATTCATGAGTCACTGCATAGTGAAAGTCTTTGAGCCCGGTCTGGCGGCAAGTTTGCGTCGTGCCGCTGTGGCGTAAATCGACTCTTTTTCCTGCGAGGAGGAATCCATCAACGCTGATGGATGAAAGGATGAATGGTCAAATTACGCATGTAGTATTCATTAAAGTTCGAGAAACCACTTTTTTTAATCGCAATTTGTTTGTGGTGGCTCACCGTTTTTATCGAGATCCCTAGCGTGTCTGCGATGTTTTTGGGCTGAATGCCTTCCAGCAGCATCGATACCACTTCAACTTCACGATGTGAATGTGTATTTCGATAGTAATGTTCGGAGTTCAGGAATTTATCTTTTTTATTTTGCCTCAGCAAAATATTATGCAGTTCACTTATTGCTACCGTGGGTGGAATAAGTATGCCAGTAGGTGAGATATTATTTAATTTCAGGATATAAAATACCTGCTTTTCAACGATGAAATAATTAACTGAGTTGGTGTTAATTTCTTGCGATCTTAATTCATCAAAGAGTTCTTTTAACTTATTGTTAGCTATATGCTTAACATTGAACGTGACGTCATCCTGACAAAAAGTGGATAAGAGGTGTTTTACACCGGGTAATAAATAACGGTTGTCGCTCAATATAAAAATATTTTTCATCAGGAAATTTGATGAGTGAGTCATGTTTTAAATCCTTTTAATAAGACATTCAATAATGGAATGTTGTGCTATTTTTTTTGTTGTCAATGAAGTGGTGATTATTTCGCGCAACTTTAACATGGTTTTTCAGGAAGTAAATAATCTGTTCATTAAGCTTTGGTTAAAGAATAATTTAGGATGGCTAATTATATTTATATCTCAATTACTTTGAGGGTAATAGTTACCCTCTATAGTTTAAAATCAGAAAAATAAATTTACTCCCTTGCCCAAATTTCACAATGTTTGCGCACCAACTCGGTTAATAGCCCGCCTTCGGTAATAAATTGACGGATGCGACGAGTGTCACTGTCGTTGTGGCGAACGTAGCCCTCAATCGCTTCTAACGCCGGGGTCGCCTGTAGTGGCGCGGCGTAAGGTGCGAGAGTATCAAGCAGTGGCAAAATGTCTTCTGCCAACGTGCGTTGTTCACCATTGCGGACATCAGTCAGCATCCCTTCAAAGCCAAAACGGCAGGCCTGAAAACGGTTAAAACGATACAACAGATAATCTTCAGAACGTGGAACAAACGGACGTTCGCTAAGCAGCCAATGCGCCAGCGCCTGAATAAAACCGGCAATATTAATCGCACGCGTGATGGTTAAAGGTGTATCCATCACGCGCACTTCAACCGTGCCAAAGTGTGGGCTGGGGCGAATATCCCAATGCAGGTCTTTCATCGACTGCACGATGCTGCTGGACTCGAGGCGCTGGTACATCCATTTAAACTCTTGCCAGTTGCTTACGAACGGGGCAGGGCCGTTGTCCGGGAAGGAGGAAAAAATATTCAGGCGTGATGAAGCATAGGTGGTATCACTGCCCTGAATATATGGCGACGATGCAGCGAGGGCGATGACGTGCGGAACAAAGCGCGATAATCCATGCATTAAATAGATAGCATCTTCTTCGTTTTCGCATCCGACATGAACGTGTTGGCCAAAAACAGTGGCCTGCTTCATTAAATAGCCGAATAGCTCAAGTGTCTGGTTATAACGTTCACTTTGGCACACTTCCTGGCGCTGCCATTTTTGAAACGGATGCGTCCCTCCGCCGCAAATAGCCAGATGATGTTGGCTTGCCACCTGCAAGACGTGCTGACGCAAGCTGGAAAGCTGCGAATTCGCCTGTGCGATGTCAGTACATACGCCCGTTGCAATTTCCAACATGCTTTCAGTGATGTCATGTTTGACCTCACCTTCGGTCACAACGCCAGTTAGCGCGTCAATCAGCAGCGATGAGTCCTGGCTGAGATCGTTGGCGGGCGGGCTGATGATTTGCAATTCCAGCTCAATACCGAGTGTGTAAGGGTCAGAATGGGCAAAATCACTAAGTGGCATACTGTCATCTCGCTTTTTGCACCCGCGCTGAGTGCATTCGTGCGTTTAGTATAGCCAGCCGTGTGGAATTCACCCTCTGATAATCCAGCCGGATTTATATCGTTATTATTTTTCTTAAATACCCTTTTTCATCAAAGCAATAAAAATCTTGTAAAGAATATTCAGGAAATTAAAAACGCAATAATGGTTGCAGATGAATTTGTCACCCAGCATTATATGCGTTGTTTAGGAAGGAGTGATTATGAAAGATTTGGTTTCATTTTTAAGTAATTTCGGGATTATTCTTGATCCTGCTACGTCGATATTAGTGGTACTGGCTATTATTTTTATAATCGCTTTGGTGGTGCATTTAATTCTTCACAGAATAGTGTTGCGAGCCTTTGAAAAACGGGCAAAATCCAGTCAGCATTTATGGCTGCAAATCATTACAGAAAACAAGTTATTTCAACGCGTTGCTTTAACCCTGCAAGGGGTGATCGTCAATATCCAGGTGGTGTTGTGGATGCAGAAAGGCAGCGACATCAGCACGATATTGATCATCTGCGCTCAGCTGTGGATTATGTTGTATTCGTTGCTGTCATTATTTTCTCTGTTGGATGTTATTTATAATTTATCACAGAAATTTACTATTTCGTCGAATATCCCGCTGAAAGGAATATTCCAGGGTGTGAAACTGATCGCCTCTATCGTTATTGGTATCATGATTGTCTCGCGCATCATTGGCCAGTCGCCCGCTATTCTGATAAGCGGTCTGGGGGCGATGGCTGCGGTACTGATGTTGGTATTCAAGGACCCGATTCTGGGGCTGGTTGCCGGTATTCAGCTTTCGGCGAACCGTATGTTGAAATTGGGCGACTGGCTGGAAATGCCTAAGTATGGCGCGGATGGTGCGGTCACCGATATTGGTTTGACCACCGTCAAAGTCCGTAACTGGGATAATACCATTACCACGATCCCAACTTATGCCCTGGTTTCTGATGCGTTTAAAAACTGGAGCGGAATGTCGCAGTCTGGCGGTCGTCGAATTAAGCGCAGTATTAATATTGATACCACCAGTATTCATTTTCTGTCTGTAGATGAAATTGAGCGGTTAATGAAAGCGAGATTATTGAAACCTTATATGGACTCGCGCACGAAAGAAATTGAAGATTATAACCGCACACATAATAGCGACGGGGTTTCTGTACTTAACGCCCGCAGCATGACTAACGTCGGGACATTCCGGGTTTATCTGACGGAATATCTGCAAAACCATCCACGTATTCGTAAAGACATGACCTTAATGGTGCGTCAGTTAGCGCCGGGTGCAGAAGGTTTACCCATCGAGATTTATGCTTTCACCAATACGGTCGTGTGGCTGGAATATGAAGCGATTCAGGCCGATATCTTCGAGCATATATTTGCCGTAGTCGATCAGTTTGGTTTGCGTGTTCATCAGGCGCCGACCGGTAACGATATTAGATCGATTGCCTCATTGGCTGGCCGTTAATCTCTCTTTTTCAGGCGGTATTTCACCGCCTGAAATTCTTCTCTACGCATCTCTGTCGATTGAAAACCAACGTCTCCAGATAAAGCGAATCACGAAGTATTCGATAGCACCCAGGGCCAGAAACCATACACAGAAAATGAGCGTGTACAGCTGGTTTAAATCCTGCAAATGGAATGTCGCTATCAATTTTTTGGCGAGATCGAGCGTCAGCGCAGGGGCTGGCAACAGCAGGCAAGATAAAAAGGCCAGCAGCAAAATTCCGCCAGCACTCATCAGGGTTTCGAGAGGGTGTTTCATGTTGTTACGCCGCGGTTAAATAAGACAGTTAAAACCTATTGTCCGGGAAAATAACCGCTGATTCAAATCGGTGCTTCCCCGGCAGAAAATGCCGGGGAAGTAGGGCAGAACAATTACAACCCTTCGGTGCTCTCTTTCTTCGCTTCTTTGGCAAGAATCGCGCGATACCAGCGTGGATGGTGTTTCTGCGCCCAGCGACGGCTCACTTTGCCGACGATCATCCCTTTAATCGACCCTTTCACCCAGAACGCCATATACATATGAATCAGAATGGCGTGAATCAGAATAATGGCGACGGTGGCGTGGATCAGCAGGCTGTAGCGCACCACTTTCATCGGGAAGAAATCGGCAAAATAGGGCCGCCAGATAATCACTCCGGTCACCAGCAGCACGAAAATCATGCTCATGATGGTCCAGAACATCATCTTCTGCCCGGCGTTATATTTGCCGACATCCGCGACTTTATGCTCGTTGCCTTTCAGCACTTCGACAATATTTTTAATCCACGGCCAGTCCTGCTTTTCCGGGATATTGTGATGCACGAAACGCGCAAACATAAACATCAGCGCCACAAAAATCAGCACGCCAAAAAACGGGTGCAGAATACGCCCCATTTGCGGCGTACCAAAGGTTTGCGTCAGCCATTGCAGCGTCGGGAAGAACAACGCGATGCCAGAAAGCGCCACCAGGAAGAAGCAGATGACCACCGTCCAGTGGCAGGCGCGGTCGATAAACTTGGTCCTGACAATCGATTTGCTCTGCTTAATCATGATGTTCCTCCTCGTCTTCATCCACCTCTTCGTTCGGCCCGATGCCAATGTAATGGAAAATCAGCCCGGCAAAGGTGGCGATAAAACCTGCCGCCGATAACGGTTTGAGGATCCCTTTCCACAGGTTAACCGGCAGGTCGATTTGCGGGTCTTTCGGTAGATTGTGATACAGCTCCGGCTGGTCAGCGTGATGCAGCACGTACATGACGTGAGTGCCGCCCACGCCCTGCGGGTTGTAGACTCCGGCGTGCGGATAACCGCGTTTTTGCAGCTTCGCCACGCGCTCGTCGGCCACGTCGAGCATCTCCTTTTTGGTGCCAAAATGAATGGCACCCGTCGGGCAGGTTTTCACGCAGGCCGGTTCCTGGCCCACGCTCACGCGATCGACGCACAACGTGCATTTATAGACGCGGTTATCGTCTTTATTCAGGCGCGGAATATTGAACGGGCAACCGGCGATGCAATAACCGCAGCCAATACAATGTTCCGACTGAAAATCGACGATACCGTTGGCGTACTGGATGATGGCACCGGCAGACGGGCACGCCTTCAGGCAGCCCGGATCTTCGCAGTGCATGCAGCCATCCTTGCGGATAAGCCACTCCAGCTTGCCGTTTTGCGTGGTTTCGCTAAAGCGCATTAACGTCCAGGATTTGGCGCTCAAATCGGCGGGGTTATCGTAAACCCCGACGCAATGACCGACTTCATCGCGGATGTCATTCCACTCAGAACAGGCGACCTGGCAGGCTTTGCAGCCAATACAGCTTGAGACGTCAATCAGCTTGGCGACTTCTTCCTTGAAGTCACGAGCCTGCGGCGGCGGCGTAATCGCGTTAGTAGCCGAACGCTTGATAATATCCTGAGATTGCATGGACATGAGTTCGCTCCTTACGCCTTCTCAATGTTGACCAGAAACGCCTTGTACTCTGGCGTCTGCGAGTTGGCGTCACCGACTGACGGCGTGAGCGTATTGGCGAGATAGCCTTTACGCGCTGTACCTTCAAAGCCCCAGTGCAGCGGAATACCGATGGTTTCCACTTCCTGCCCGCCTGCGTTCAGCGTTTGCAGGCGCTGCGTCACCACTGCAACCGCACGTATAAAGCCGCGTTTGCTGCTGACTTTCACGTGGTCGCCGTTGGCAATGCCTTTCGCTTTCGCCAGCTTCTCGCTGATTTCCACAAACTGTTCCGGTTGCACGATGGCGTTAAGCCGCGAGTGCTTGGTCCAGGTATGGAAATGCTCGGTCAAACGGTAGGTGGTGCCGACATACGGGAACTCGTTGCGTTTACCCATGCGTTTAGCATCGGCTTCGTACAGGCGAGCCGCCGGGTTCGACACCACGTTCGGGTGCAGCGGGTTGGTGCCGAGTGGCGTTTCAAACGGCTCGTAGTGTTCCGGGAACGGCCCTTCCGCCATTTTGTCGATGGCAAACAGGCGGCCTAAACCTTCCGGCTGCATGATAAACGGCCCGGCTTCGCTGCCTGGTGGAATCGTCACGGCAAAGTCTGGAATGTCGTTGCCGACCCATTTCGCCCCGTTCCATTTGATCAGCATCCGTTTCGGGTCCCACGGTTTGCCTTGTGGATCGGCTGACGCGCGGTTGTAGATAATGCGGCGGTTCATCGGCCACGCCCATGCCCAGCCCAGCGTGTTGCCCAGGCCAGACGGGTCGGCGTTGTCGCGGTTCGCCATCTGGTTGCCTTTCGACGTCCAGCTTCCGGTGTAAATCCAGCAGGCGGATGCGGTCGAACCGTCGTCACGCAGCTGTGCGAAAGAGTCCAGCAACTGGCCTTTTTTCACCAGCAGTGCGCCCGTTGGGTCGTAGAGATCTTCCAGCGCATAGCCGTTGCTCTCTTTAGCGACCTCTTCGGATTCTGGATGGTCCGGCATGTCGTAATGCCAGCTCATTTTCAGCAGCGGTTCTGCACCTTTGCCGCCTTCAGTGCGATACATCTCGCGCATCAGGTGATAAACGCCCGCCAGAATTTCACCGTCGGTGCGGGCTTCGCCTGGTGCGTCCGCGCCTTTCCAGTGCCACTGCAACCAGCGCCCGGAGTTGGCAATCGAACCGTCTTCTTCGGCAAAACAGGTCGATGGCAAACGGAACACTTCGGTCTGGATTGCCGCCGGGTTCACGTCGTTCATCTCGCCGTGGTTCTGCCAGAAGTTAGAGGTTTCGGTCACTAACGGATCGATAATTACCAGATATTTCAGCTTGCTAAGGCTTGCGACGATTTTGTTTTTGTCCGGGAACGACGCTACCGGGTTAAAGCCCTGGCAGATGTATCCCGTGACTTTATTGCGGTCCATCATGTCGAAGTATTTGAGCACGTCGTAAGACTGATCCCACTTCGGCAGCCAGTCGAAGCCCCAGTTGTTCTCTTTGCGGGCATCATCGCCATAGAACGATTTCATCAGGCTGACGAAGAACTTCGGATAGTTGCTCCAGTAGTTCACCTGGCCTGGCAGCGTCGCTTTTGGCGTGTTGGCGGCAAGATAGGTTTCAAGGCTCGTTTGCTTCTCAGATGGCAGAGTCAGGTAACCCGGCAGGCTGGTGGAAAGCAGGCCGATATCGGTCAAACCCTGAATGTTGGAGTGCCCACGCAAGGCGTTCACACCGCCGCCCGCCATGCCCATATTGCCAAGCAGCAACTGGATCATCGCCATGGTACGGATGTTCTGCGCGCCCACGGTGTGTTGCGTCCAGCCCAGCGCATACAGGAAGGTGGTGGTGCGGTCAGCCGCACTGGTGGAGGCCAACACTTCACACACTTTCAGGAAATCTGCCTGCGGCGTGCCGCAGATGTGTTCGACCATTTCCGGCGTATAGCGCGAGACGTGCTTTTTGAGCAGGTTCCACACGCAACGCGGATCGGTCAGCGTATCGTCACGTTTCGCATAGCCGTTTTCGTCAAACTGATAGTTCCAGCTTGTTTTGTCGTACTGGCGTTTTTGCTCGTCATAGCCGCTAAACAGCCCGTCATCAAAGCTAAAATCATCGCGCACCAGCAGGCTGGCGTTGGTGTAGCTTTTGACGTACTCGGCGTTGATTTTGTTATTGGAAATCAGGTACAGCAGCACGCCCGACAGGAAAGTAATGTCGGTGCCGGAGCGAATCGGCGCATAAATATCCGCCACCGAAGCGGTGCGGGTAAAGCGCGGATCGACCACAATCAGCGTGGCGTCGTTGTTGTTTTTGGCTTCCATCGCCCAGCGGAAACCCACTGGATGCGCTTCAGCGGCGTTGCCGCCCATCACCATCACAACGTTGGCGTTTTTGATATCAACCCAGTGGTTGGTCATCGCACCGCGACCAAATGTTGGAGCAAGACTTGCTACCGTTGGTCCGTGTCAGACGCGCGCCTGGTTATCTACCGCTAACATGCCGAGTGAGCGCACAAATTTTTGCGTCAACATGCCGGTTTCATTGCTGGCCGCAGAGGCGCACAGCATGCCGGTGGAGAGCCAGCGGTTGACCGTGACATCTTGCTCATTCTTCTCAACGAAGTTGGCATCGCGGTCGTTTTTCATCAGGCGGGCGATACGTGAAAACGCGTCATCCCAACTGATGCGCTGCCATTTATCGGAACCTGGTGCGCGATATTCCGGGTAGCGCAGGCGGGTTTCGCTGTGGATGTAATCCAGCAGGCCTGCGCCTTTTGGGCATAACGCCCCACGGTTCACCGGGTGATCCGGGTCACCTTCAATATGGAAAATGCTGGATTTAGCGTTTTTCGCGCCATCACCCAGGCTATACATCAACAATCCACATCCTACGGAGCAGTACGTACAGGTATTGCGGGTTTCCTTCGCGCGCATAAGCTTGTAATTGCGCACCTCCGCGAGAGCCGCTTTGGGTGCAAAACCCAGAACCGCGGCTGTTGTTCCTGCCATACCGCCGGCACAGATTTTGAAGAATTTTCTGCGACTGACGTCCATCGTAACCTCACTGTTATGACGTATGAATGGCCGCGAAAATACCAACAGTTGCCGGTGGGTTATTGAGCAAAATCAAGCCAATAAACATTGAGTAGCGAAACACTCCTTAAGAGGTAGATGAGATGCGCGTTTAATAACCACTATTGATGCAGGGATATGTGTAGGCTGAGTAACACGACACAGCGTTAACGCATCATCTTCAGCCACTGCTCATCTGAGGCAAACCATGCCACCAGAAAATCCAGCATTGCACGCAGCGCCGCAGGCATCTGTTTGCGGGAGGTATAGATGCCGTAAATCTCCATTTTCTGCGGCTGGTAGTCGGGTAATAACTCAACCAGTTCGCCTGTTGCCAGCAGCGGGGCGGCTGAATAATACGGCTGCATTGAGATACCGGCGGCTTGTAATGTCCCGGCCAGCAACACCACGGATTCGTTGGCACTAAGATTGCCACTGACGGCGACGCTTGATTGTTCACCGTCGCGCTCGAAATACCACAGGCTTTTGCCAAACCACGAATAGGTCAGGCAATTATGACTGGCGAGATCTTCGGGATGTTGCGGCATGCCGTGCGCGGCCAGATATTCCGGTGAGGCGCAAACAACGGATTGGCATATTGAAAGCGGGCGGGCAATCAGATTGGGGTCGAGTTCATTGGTGATACGTAGCGCCAGATCGATGCGCTCTTCCACCAGGTTCACCGTACGGTTGTTCATCTGCAAATCAACCGTCACTAACGGGTGTTGTTTCAGGAACTGAGTCACAGCGCCCACCAACGCGGTTTGCCCCAGCGATTGCGAACAGGTGATGCGTAACAAGCCACGAATTTCATCGCTTTGCGGGTCTTCAACCCTGTCTATATCGTTGGCAACGTCGAGCATTTTGCGTGAAAGTGCCAGCGTACGCTCGCCCGCGTCCGTCAGGCTCAACTTGCGTGTGGTGCGATGCAAAAGCCGGGCGCCCGCCCACTCTTCCATTTGCGCCAGATACCGCGTGACCATAGCGCGCGACATCTCAAGCTGTTCAGCGGCGGCAATCATGCTGCCTCGTTCGACGATGGTGATAAAGACGTTTGCTGCCGTAAGGCGATCCATGATTCGTCCGATTTACGCAATGAATAGTTGCTTATTATCGGGTTTTTGTCTCGATTTGTGCAACGTAAGATGTGCCCATCATTTATGACCAATCAGGACATCGACCATGTTTAAAAATAAAAAACCACTACTGGCACTGGCTCTTATTGGCGTCAGCACCTGGGCGAATGCCGCCAGCCCATTGAAGATGGACGTCTATAATCCCGGCGAAAAGAGCGTTTTCCCAGTCTCCTCCGAAATAATTAGCGGCGAACATGAAGTGGTGCTGATCGATGCTCAGTTCCAGGGTAACGATGCCGAGCAACTGGTGAAGAAAATTAAAGCCACCGGCAAAATATTGACCACGGTTTATATCAGCCATTCAGACCCTGATTTCTACTTTGGGCTCGATAAAATTCATGCCGCGTTCCCTGACGCTAAAATTGTTGCGACACCGGAAACTATCAACGCGATTGAGTCTTCAAAAGAGGGCAAACTGGCGTACTGGGGACCGATTCTGAAAGACAATACGCCGCAGACGATTATCGTCCCGCAGCCTTTGTCGGGTAACCGTTTCACCGTTGATGGGCATCAGATTGAAGTGAAAGGCAACACGGCGGATCGCACCTTCGTCTGGGTTCCTGCGTTAAAAGCGGTGGTCGGGGGAGTGCCTGTTTCTGGCAACAATATTCATTTATGGGTCGCGGATACGCAAACCGCGAAGTCTCGCGCCGACTGGCAGCAAACGCTGGAAAGCATTAAAGCGCTGAAGCCGAAAGTCGTGGTGCCAGGGCATTTCTTACCGGGTGCGCCGCAAACGCTGGAGTCTGTTACCTTCACGCAAAACTATCTCACCGCGCTGGAAGTGGCTTTACCCAAGGCAAAAGATTCGGCAGAACTGATTGCGATGATGAAAAAACAGTACCCAAATCTGAAAGATGAATCGAGCCTGGAACTCAGTGCGAAGGTGCTGAAAAACGAAATGAAATGGCCGCAATAATACGAGGTAAATCATGAGCACAACGACCCTGCATTACATTTTCGATCCGCTGTGCGGCTGGTGTTACGGTGCCGCACCGTTAGTGGATGCCGCCCAGGCGGTTCCTGGCCTTGCCATCACTTTGCACGGTGGCGGCATGATGGTGGGCAGCCACCGTCGCAAAATCGATGCGCAATGGCGCGGTCATGTGATTGAACATGATGCAAGGATTGCCGCCATGACCGGGCAGCCGTTTGGCGAGGCGTATATCAACGGTCTGTTGCTGGATACCACCGCGATTATGGACTCAGCACCGCCGACCTGTGCGATCCTCGCCGCTGAAAAGCTCGCCGGGCGAGGGCTGGAGATGCTGCACCTGATTCAGGTTGCGCATTATCAACAGGGTAAACGTGTAGCGGATATGTCAGTGCTGGAAGGGTTAGCACAAGAGGCCGGATTCTCTGCGGATGAATTTATGCAGGAAATGGCGTTAATTGAGGCAACTACGCTTGCTG
Source organism: Buttiauxella sp. A111 (assembly GCF_014189855.1). GTDB lineage: Bacteria > Pseudomonadota > Gammaproteobacteria > Enterobacterales > Enterobacteriaceae > Buttiauxella > Buttiauxella selenatireducens. The sequence goes on along the minus strand of NZ_BJFN01000003.1, from coordinate 376,622 downwards.
ACCATATCGCCCAGAGCCGTGCGCTGCTGGCAAAAGTTCAGGGGCCAGGGTTCCCCACTTTCGTGCTGGAAGATGCGCAAGGCCAGTTGCATGACCTTCCGGTCGGGCAGTACCTTGGCGATGCGCAGGCGTGGCAGGCCTTACTGCGCGAATACGTTAGCGCCCAGTAAATGTGAATGACCGTGCAAGCATCGCTACTCCCGATGCAGCAAATCCCCATAAATCTCGGCCAGTAACCCGCCCGCCGCAAACTGCTTTTTAATCCACTGGGTGACTTGTCCGGTGGCGGCGTGTTGGGTTGCCAACAACATGCGTGAATGCTGGCGCGGGTTGTTTATCTGGCGCGTGACCAGCAGGCCGCTTTCTTGCGCTTCACGAACCATGTAATCAGGCAAAAAACCTACCCCTTCTCCCAAAATCTGGCACTGGCATTTGGTGTTAAAGTCCGGCACCAGAATCGCTTCCTGGCCGTGCAGTAACCAGCCCACTTTTTTATTGAGCGTCAGCGCGGTGTCTTCCACCATGATATTGGGATACAGGCGCAACTGGCTTTCAGAAATAGGCTCCGGCATAAACGCCAGCGGGTGGGTCGGGGCGATGGCAAATTCCCAGCGAATCGCACCGATTTCGGTGTAGTCAATGCCGCCGCCGTCGAGCAGCGTATCCGGCGCGCCAATCGCAATATTCGCCTGATTATTGATAATCGCGTCCCACACGCCGTTGTAAACCTCGGTGGTAATCGTAATCAGGCAAGTGGGAAACTGTTTCTTGAGAATTTGCAGCAGTTTTGCGGTGTGGCGCGGGGTATAGAGCAACTGATTGATGCAAATGCGCACCTTCACTTCAATTCCCTGCGAGATGGTATCGACGCCGCGTTTGATGGCATGGAAATCGTTAAGCAGCTCAGTCGCCTTGCGATAGAAATAGTAGCCTGACTCGGTTAATTCGATGCTGCGCGTGTTACGCACAAACAGCACCACATCGAGGTAAGTCTCAATGCGTTTGATGGTGTAGCTGACGGCAGAAGTGGTGACACCCAGCTCCACGGCGGCTTTGCTGAAACTGGCGTAACGGGCAGTCGTGGTAAAAGCCTGGAGGTTTTCTTCGGTGAAAATAGAGTTCATGACGCGATTTCCCTGGGCAGACGAATTGTTGAATGTATTTGTATTCCTTATGATCCACGGTCCAGTCTTGAACCGTATTTAACACTGCCGTTACAACTGATTTGAAGAGTATCACACTTCTTGAATCCTGTTTTCCCCGCTATCGACAAGGGCTTGAGGCGTCATGGGCAGTCGGTACTAAAGTGCGGTGAAAACGGTTTTGTCATAGGCAAAACATTGCGCTGAAGCACATTTTACTCACACTGTTGAATTCTATTCAACAATGCTGCCATTAACGATGAATGATTTTTAAGCGGATGTTAATACCACTGAAGTGTTGCTATTCTCAGCTTATTGGGATTCATCAGATATATATCAAAGCAGGGGAGTATGGGAGTATGGACATGTCTCAGAAAGAACTCATTGCAGAATTTCTAAATGCAGCACAGCTCGGGCAGTTGGAAAACCTCAAACAATGCCTCAACGATGGCGTGGATATTAATGCCACTAATCGCCAGGGACGCACCGCAATTACACTCGCCAGTTTGCACAAAAAATATGATTGCATCGAGTATTTAATCGCAGCCGGTGCTGATATTAATAAACAAGATGAAACTTGCTTCAATCCATTCCTGCTGAGTTGCCTGAATAACGACCTCACATTATTACGACTGATATTGCCAGCAAATCCTGACCTGAATGTATTATCTCGTTTTGGTGGTGTTGGAATTACCCCTGCCAGCGAAAAAGGCCACGTCGAAATTGTGCGTGAATTAGTGACGCGCACGGAAATAAACGTCAATCACACAAACTTTGTTGGCTGGACGCCGCTACTGGAAGCCATCGTGCTTAATGACGGCGGCCCTAAGCAGCAAGAGATCGTCAAGCTGCTGCTGGACCATGGTGCAAATCCGCACATGACCGACAAATACGGCAAATCTCCGCTGACGCTTGCGCGGGATAAAGGTTATCACGAGATTGCTGAATTGCTGGTAAACGCCGGCGCGTAAAACACAGGAGATGTACTATCGCAGGCACGATTGAGCGGCAGTGCTTCCTGGCTATAACGGCAGATAGTGCGTTTTTAAATTTATCTTTTACAAACGGTTACGTAGAGCAGGTGTTTTCAAGGGCGGTGAATATTCACCTCCCTGACAGACAACAGATTTTCACCTTGCTGAGCACCCATTGTGATAACGCACCGAACAGCTGCCGTTTAGCACTTGAGCATTGTCAGGACCTATTTCGGCCCGGTGAACGGGTAAGTTTTCACAGTAACGGCATTGATATTGGCAACGATAAACGCATTGATTTATCGCGCGCTACACGCTGGCAACCCTATGCACTTTATTTGAGCCCACAGCGTAGACAAGAAATTGACTGGCAAGGTCTGGCGCAAATCACCCAGGCCAGTGTGGTGCAGAGTTCGTCATTATTTTATTTTCAGAGCGATAATATTTTTTATCAGGAAATGAGTCGTTTGCTGCAATTACACCGGGCGAAACTTATTTTAGCGCTACGGGAAGATAATTATTTTGCTATTGAAAATGAAATGACCGCGTTGTTGGGATTAGGCATTGGGCTGACACCTACGGGCGATGATTATCTTTCAGGATTAAGTGCAGTATTATTTATTAATGGGCATCCGGCCAATAAATATCGCTCGTTATTTATTTCTGTATTAGCGCGCGCCAGGAATCAAACCACGCTTCTCAGTGCCATTACGCTGCGGGAAGCTATTGAACAACGCTTTCGTGAAAGTATCCATGATTTTATTTATCACGCACTGAACGGCGAACAACAAAATATTCAGCAGTTTATTAATGAAATTAAAAAAATAGGGTCAAGTTCAGGTTGTGACATGCTTTGCGGCATGGCAGATGCCTTCGCGTTGACCCGATATGACGGAGGAAATCATGTCAACCAGGATTGTGATTAAAAAGAATACCTATTTTGATTCTGTCTCACTGATGTCCATCTCAACCAAAGCTAACCAGCTGGAAGGGGTTGATCAGGCGTTTGTGGCAATGGCCACCGAGATGAACAAAGGCGTGCTGAAAAACCTCGGCTTGTTAAACGATGAGCTCGAACAGGCGAACAATGGCGACCTGATGATCGTTATCAAAGGTGCCAGCGACGCGGCAAACGAGGCCACACTTGAGGCTATCGAAGGGTTGTTCACACGAAAAGACAACGGTGGTTCGCGCCACGAAGCTCGATACGCAACACTGACCAGCGCAAGCAACAACGTGCCTGAAAGCAACCTCGCAGTGATTTCTGTTAACGGCGCATTTGCTGCCCGCGAAGCGCGCCAGGCGCTGGAAAATGATCTCAACGTGATGCTGTTTTCCGACAACGTCTCCCTTGAAGATGAACTGGCACTTAAACAACTCGCGCACAGCAAAGGCTTGCTGATGATGGGGCCTGATTGCGGCACCGCGATTATCAATGGTGCGGCGTTGTGCTTTGGCAATGCGGTGCGTCGCGGATCTATCGGTATCGTGGGCGCGTCGGGAACCGGCAGCCAGGAACTCAGCGTGCGTATTCATGAGTTTGGCGGGGGTGTTTCTCAGCTCATCGGCACAGGCGGACGTGATTTAAGCGAGAAAATCGGCGGCATCATGATGCTGGATGCGATTCAGATGCTGGAAGATGACGCGCAAACCGAAGTGATTGTGCTGGTCTCAAAACCGCCTGCTGAAAGCGTCGCGCGTAAAGTGCTGCAACGTGCGCAGGATTGCCGCAAGCCAGTTGTTGTCTGCTTCCTCGGGACAAAAGAGACTCGCGCAGATGAACCGGGCTTACAGTTTGCCCGTGCCACTAAAGAAGCCGCGCTAAAAGCCGTGTTGCTCACAGGCATTAAAAAGGAATCGCTGGATCTCCACCCGCTCAACTGGCCGCTTATTGAAGAAGTTCGTGCCCGTCTGAAGCCTGAACAGAAGTACATTCGTGCGCTGTTCTGCGGCGGTACGCTGTGCGACGAAGCGATGTTTGCCGCACTGGAAAAATACCCGGACGTTTACAGCAATATCCAGCCAAACCCGGAATATCGCCTCAAAGACGTCAACGTCAGCATTGCCCACACTTTCCTGGATTTTGGTGACGATGATTTCACCAACGGCAAACCGCACCCGATGATTGACCCAACCAACCGCATCAGCCGCTTGCTGCAAGAAGCGCGTGACCCGGAAGTTGGCGTGATTGCGATGGATTTCGTGCTGGGTTACGGCTCGCATGAAGATCCTGTCGGCGTGATGCTTGATGCCATCAAAGAAGCGAAAGCTATTGCTGCCCGCGATGGGCGTCATCTGGAGATTTTGGGTTACGTCCTGGGCACAGATTTGGACACCCCTTCGCTTGCCCAGCAGTGCCAGATGCTGACGGATGCTGGCGTGATTTGGGCAAGCAGCAGCACCAACACCGGTCTGCTGGCGCGTGAGTTTGTCTGCAAGGAGAATGCACAATGAGTTTGTTCAACCAACCGCTGAACGTGATTAACGTCGGTATTGCGATGTTTAGCGACGATTTGAAAAAGCAAAATATCCCCGTGACTCAGTTGGACTGGACGCCGCCGGGGCAGGGCAATTTAGACGTGGTTAAGTCATTGGATGCCATTGCCGGACCTGCACTTGCGGAAAAAGTGGCGACGGCCAACAAGCTTGCCGTTGAACGTATCATCCAGTCCCATCCTGTGCTGATCGGCTATGACCAGGCGATCAACGTGGTGCCGGGCATGACCCGCAATACGATTCTGCACGCCGGGCCTCCGGTTGTCTGGGAAAAAATGTGCGGCGCGATGAAAGGCGCGGTTACCGGCGCGTTAGTCTTTGAAGGGCTAGCCGCAAACCTGGAAGACGCCGCAGAGCTTGCCGCATCGGGCGAAATCATCTTCTCGCCTTGCCACGAACACGACTGCGTAGGCTCGATGGCGGGCGTGACTTCCGCTTCGATGTTTATGCATATCGTCGAGAACAAAACCTACGGCAACCGCGCTTACACCAACCTTAGCGAGCAGATGGCGAAGATCCTGCGCATGGGTGCCAATGACCAGAGCGTGATCGACCGTCTTATCTGGATGCGCGATGTGCTGGGCCCAATGCTGCGCGATGCGATGAAGCTCGCAGGTGAAATCGATTTACGTCTGATGCTGGCGCAAGCGCTGCATATGGGTGATGAGTGTCATAACCGCAACAACGCAGGTACGACGCTGCTGATTCAGGCGCTGACGCCGTGGATTATTCAGACCGACTTCACCGTGGCGCAGCAAAAAGAGGTGTTCGATTTTGTCGCCAGCAGCGACTACTTCTCAGGCCCGACGTGGATGGCAATGTGTAAAGCGGCGATGGACGCGGCGCACGGCATCGAGTACAGCACCGTCGTCACCACCATGGCGCGTAACGGTGTGGAGTTTGGCCTGCGCGTAAGCGGGCTACCTGGTCACTGGTTTACCGGCCCAGCGCAGCAGGTGATCGGCCCAATGTTTGCTGGTTACAAGCCCGAAGATTCCGGCCTGGATATTGGCGACAGCGCGATAACCGAAACCTACGGCATTGGTGGTTTTGCCATGGCGACGGCCCCGGCGATTGTTGCACTGGTGGGCGGCACTGTGGACGAAGCCATTGATTTTTCGCGCCAGATGCGCGAGATAACCCTCGGCGAAAACCCAAATATCACCATTCCACTGCTGTCGTTTATGGGAGTCCCGACTGCCATTGATATTACGCGCGTGGGCGACAGCGGCATTTTGCCGGTGATCAACACGGCCATTGCCCACAAAGATGCGGGTATTGGCATGATTGGAGCCGGGATTGTGCATCCGCCGTTTGAATGTTTTGAGAAGGCTCTGCTCGCCTTTAGCGGGCGTTACTCTTTCTGAGGGAAACAGCAATGAATAGCATCAAGCTGGAGTGGAAACGTGGTGACTGGGCAGCGTATTTCGGGTTAATGACTAATAACCTGACCAACTTGCTGACCATGATGGGATTGCTCATTTTCGTTGTGGGTATTCCGACCGAAATTGTTTATGGACGTATTGCGCCAGCCTTCGGGCTGGCGGTACTGGTCGCAAGCGTGTGCTACGCATGGTTTGGTTTGCAACTGGCAAAGGAGACAGGGCGAAAAGACGTTACCGCGCTGCCATCCGGACCCAGCGCGCCTTCGATTTTTACCGTGACATTTTTGGTGCTGATGCCGGTTTATCAGCAAACGGGTGATGCCGAGTTTGCGATTCAAATTGGCCTGGTGTGGTGCTTTGTTGAAGCGATGATTCTGGTGGGCGGTTCGTTCCTTGGCGAAACCATCCGCAAGATGATCCCCCGCACCGTGTTGCTGTCGTGTCTGTCTGGTTTAGGGCTGCTGTTGCTGGCCATGAACCCGATGTTACAGGCTTTCGAAGCACCAACGGTTTCATTCATCGTGCTGTTGCTTATCTTCATTAACTGGTTTGGCAAAAAGCCTATTTTTGCCCGCATTCCGACCGGTTTGCTGCTGCTGGTTGCCGGTACTGCGCTGGCCTGGATTTCAGGTCTGCAAAGTCCGGAAGCCATCAAAGCGTCAATGTCATCGTTCGGGTTTAACCCGCCATCGATTCATGTTGATAGCTTCCTGCAAGGACTGCCACATGCGCTGCCTTACCTCGCATCCGCGGTGCCGTTGGGCCTGGCGAACTACATTTTCGACCTGGAAAACATCGAAAGTGCTCACGCCGCAGGGGATGAATACAACACGCGTAAAGTCATGCTGACCAACGGGCTGGCGTCAACGCTCGGTTGCCTGATGGGGAACCCGTTCCCGGTCACGGTGTATGTCGGTCACGCAGGTTGGAAAGCGATGGGCGCAAGTATCGGTTATACGCTGGCGTCAGGTGTGACTATGTTTATCGTGCCGTTGTTCGGGCTGGGGGCGTTTATGCTCGCCATTATTCCGATGACTGCGATTGTGCCGATTCTGGTGTTTATCGGTGTGGTCACCGCCAACCAGGTGGTGCGCGAAACGCCGAAAATTGAGGTGCCGGTTATCTTTATCTGCCTGTTCCCGTGGATAGCCAACTGGGCATTGACCATGGTGAATAGCGTGATGGCAGCCGCAGGAACGTCGGCGGCGAAAATCGGCCCGGAAGCACTGGCTCACAAAGGCGTGTTTTATCAAGGGTTGGTGCATTTGGGTAACGGCGCGCCGCTGGCCAGTATGTTGTGGGGCTGCGTGGCTATCTTCGCCATCATCAACAAACCGTTACGCGGCGCGATTGCGGCGGCAGTCGGTGCGTTGCTGGCCCTGTTTGGCGTGATTCACGCACCGATGGTTGGCATTGCGCAGGGCAGTTCGCTGATGTTCGTCACTGCGTATTTGATGATGGGCGCAATGTTTGTGGTGAAGCATGTGTTGGACCGACGTGAAGCGGCGGCGACTGCGGTGACTGCGGTTTCAGATAGCTAAATTTTCCCCTCACCCTAACCCTCTCCCCCAGGGAGAGGGAACTGTCCGGTTTTCTCCTTCACCAGGTTTCCCCCTCTCCTGGGGGAGAGGGCCGGGGTGAGGGCGACCAACCCTACAAGGAAAACACATGAAACAACTCGTAGTCGTCGCCATCGGTGGCAATAGCATCATCAAAGACAACGCCAGCCAGTCGGTTGAACATCAACAAGTGGCAGTAAAAGAAGTCGCTCAGACGGTGCTGGAAATGCTCTCATCGGATTACGACATCGTGCTGACACACGGCAATGGCCCGCAAGTAGGGCTGGATTTGCGTCGTGCGGAAATCGCCCATGAAAAAGAAGGGCTGCCACTCACACCGCTGGCAAACTGCGTGGCGGATACCCAGGGTGGCATCGGTTATTTGATTCAACAAGCGCTCAATAATCGCCTGGGGAAACAGGGCGATAAAAAAGCGGTCACCGTGATTACGCAAGTGGAAGTGGACCCCAACGATCCGAACTTTGCCCATCCCACTAAACCGATAGGCGCGTTCTTTAGCGAACAGCAGTGTGAAGCGCTGAAAGCCGTGCACCCTGACTGGCAGTTTGTCGAAGACTCCGGGCGCGGGTATCGCCGGGTGGTGGCCTCACCGGAACCTCAACGCATTGTTGAAGCCGATGCCATTGGGGCGCTTATCAAACAAGGTTTTGTGGTGATTGGCGCAGGCGGCGGAGGCATTCCCGTGATTCGCACCGTGGAGGGCGACTACCAGAGCGTGGATGCGGTTATCGATAAAGATCTCTCGACCGCGCTGCTGGCCCGCGAAGTGAAGGCGGACATTTTGGTTATCACCACCGGCGTTGAGAAAGTGTGTATTCACTTTGGCAAGCCAGAACAGCGAGCCCTCGACGAAGTGACGGTCGAGCAAATGGCAGAATTTAGTGCGCAGGGGCATTTCCCGCCGGGAAGCATGCTGCCGAAAATCACTGCCAGCCTTGCGTTCCTGCGTAATGGCGGCAAGCGCGTCATTATCACTACACCGGAAAAATTACCCGCCGCACTGCGTGGCGAAACCGGGACTCATATTGTTAATGCTTAATAGCGGGAGAAATCGATGAATAATGCAGAAAAAAGCCGTCGCGAGTTTTTAAGCGGTGGGACAAAAGTGGCTGCGGCCTGCGCACTTTTTGGTGCCACCGGTTCAATGGCGTATGCTGCAAAACCCGCAGCCACCGTTTGTGAGACCGATAACCGCATGAGTGCCATTAAAGAATCGCATTATTACCTCGACAACGTTCTGCTGGAAGCAGGGTTTGTGCGCGACGGGCAGAATGTCGTGGGAACGGAAACCGAACTGAAAACGCTCGAAATTAAAGACGGCGTTATTGCGGCATTGCTCGCAAATAAACAGCATCCAGACGCCACGCTGCCGCACTATGACGTGTCGGGCAAACTGCTGCTCCCCGCGATGCGTGACATGCACATCCATCTGGATAAAACATTTTACGGTGGGCCGTGGCGTGTGCATTCGCGTCCGGCAGGCACCACCATCCTGGATATGATTGCCCTTGAGCAAAAACTGTTGCCGGAACTGCAACCGGTTACCCAGGAACGCGCAGAAAAACTGATTGATTTGATTCAGTCGAAAGGCTCGACCATTGCCCGCAGCCATTGCAACGTTGAGCCGGTTTCCGGGCTGAAAAATCTGGAAAACCTGCAAGCCGTGTTAGAACGCCGCAAAGCCGGTTTTAGCTGTGAAATTGTGGCGTTCCCACAACATGGTTTGCTGCATTCAAACTCGGTGGCGTTGATGCGTGACGCGATGCAAGCGGGCGCGCACTACGTCGGCGGGCTTGACCCGACTAACGTCGACGGCGCGATGGAAAAATCGTTAGATACGATGTTCCAGATTGCTATCGACTACAAAAAAGGCGTGGATATTCACCTGCATGAAACCAGCCCTGCGGGCATCGCGGCGGTGAATTATATGGTTGAAACCGTTGAGAAAACCCCGGAGCTGAAAGGCAAGCTGACCATCAGCCACGCTTTTGCGCTGGCAATGATGAACGAAAAAGAAGTGGACGCTATTGCCACGCGTATGGCCGCGCAACAAATCACCATCGCATCCACTGTGCCGATTGGCACCATGCATATGCCACTCAAGCAGTTGCAAGAAAAAGGCGTGTTTGTGATGACAGGCACCGACAGCGTTATCGACCACTGGTCGCCGTATGGTTTGGGCGACATGTTGGAGAAAGCTAACCTGTATGCGCAGCTCTATATGCGTGTGAGTGAAGAGAATCTTTCCCGATCGCTGGCGATTGCCACCGGTAATGTGCTGCCGCTTAACGACAAGGGCGAACGCGTGTGGCCAAAAGCGCAAGATGAAGCGAGCTTTGTGCTGGTAGACGCATCGTGTTCTGCCGAAGCTGTCGCGCGTATCTCACCACGTACTGCCACTTTCCATAAAGGCAATTTGGTTTGGGGTGAACTTAGCGTGTAAAGGGAAGCATCCTGCCCGGTAAAAAGGGCAGGATTTTCGTCAGGCAGTTAACTGCGCCAGAACGTTCTTGATAACAGAATCAACACCGGATAAATCTCCAGTCGCCCCAATAGCATGGCGGCGCACATCAAGTATTTTGCGCTATCGCTCAGAGTGCCAAATCCTGCGGCCGTTTCTCCAAATCCCAGCCCCATATTGTTGATACATGCCGCGACGGTGGCGAAAGAGGTTAAGAGGTCATATCCCTGCAGGTTGAGCATCCAGATAAAAAAGCAGGTGCAAACGACATAGAGGAAGAAGAAGCTCCACACCGAGCGCAATACCCGGTCGTTAACCGGCGAGTTGCCAACACGAATACTCATAATGGCGCGCGGATGCGCCAGTTGATGCACTTCATGGCGGCTTTGCTTAAATAACACCAGGAAACGGAGCGCTTTAATACCCCCGCAGGTTGACCCCACGCAGCCGCCAAAAAAACTGGCCGATAACAGCAAAACGATGGTGTGTACCGGCCAGGAGGCGTAATCAGCCGTCGCCAGGCCATTGTCGGTGATCATCGAACTGGTGAGGAAAAAGGCATGCACAAACGACGCGGGCAGGGAGTACATTCCTGCGCGCCAGACTTCGAGGGTGATAATCAGAATGACTATGCTTGCGACCAACAGGAAGAATCGCAGTTCTGCACTCTTGAGAAACGGTTTAAAACTGCGGCGTGACAGAGCCACAAAATAGAGCGTGAAGTTGATCGCCGAGAGTAACGAAAACCCTCCAGCCACCAGTTCAATCGCGTAGCTGTCGTAAAAGCCAATGCTCTCTGTACGGGTCGAAAACCCACCAAGTGAAACGGTAGAAAGGCCGTGGCAAATCGAATCAAAGAAAGGCATGCCCGCCAGCCAGAACGCAAACGTACAGGCGGCACCCAGTAGCAAGTAAGTCAGCCACAGGCTTTTCGCGGTATCGGCAAGGCGTGGGGTGAGGCGCTCTTCTTTAAATGGCCCCGGCATTTCAGATTGATACAGTTTCATCCCCCCAATGCCAAGCAGAGGGAGCACCGCGACGGCGAGCACGATAACGCCTAACCCGCCAACAAAATTCAGCTGTGCGCGGTAATAGAGAATCGACTTTGGCAGGCCTGATACGTCGTTAAAAACCGAGGCTCCGGTGGTCGTAATGCCCGAAACGCCTTCAAATATGGCATCGGCAAGTGACACATTGTAGCTGTCGTCAAGCCAGAGCGGCATCGCACTGATAAGCGAAAAGAGCAGCCAAAACAAAACGATGATGATAAATCCATCGCGCGTTTCAAGCTGAATGTTTGTGCGCCCGGTAACCGCCCAGCCTATCCCGCCAAGGGAAAAGGTGATGATAAACGTATAAAAAAAACCAAACAGGCTGCGATCTTTCTCAATTAATGCCAGCACCATGGGGGGGATCATGGTCAGGCTGTAGAGCACCACTAAAAAAGCGCAGAGGTGAATCACGATTCTAAAACGGGTTGATATATACATCAGATAAACCCAGATACCTGCGTTATTCAGGTATTTCAATCAAGTACGGATGGCAAAGTATAGGGTACTTGGGTGGGGAAAGTGGTCTGTTATGGCAGGATTCGGGAAAATAGACTAATGGGCAACGCATAAGTTGCCCATTTTCAGTTAATCAGTTCGGCGCTTACTTCTTGTTGTACACATCGGCTGTGCCGTGAATTTTATTCTCGGTATCAGCAGACGTCACAACGTAAAACTTGCCACCCAACTCATCAGCTTTTTTGGATAGCTCAGCTTTGGCATCACTAGGTGCCGTTTCACCGCTGGTGGTGATAGTGCCGATTTTCACATACTCATCTTTATGGCTGTTATACGCTTCCTTCGTCAGCAACTCAGCTGAGATGGCGCCAAAAGACACCGCGCCCAAAGCAAATGTTGCAATAATGACTTGCGCTATTTTCATGACAAACCTCATTTTATTGGTTGTGGAAAATACAATGCGATCCCTACGCTATTGACTATGGTCCAGTTTTTGAGTTTTGCCAGTTTTTTATTGTTTAAAAATAAACAAATAGACATTTCTCAATGCCGTTTAAGTCGTTAAGCGTCGATAAGCTAGTTTCTAATGACTTTGTGAGCGGGACGCTAACCAGTCAAAGGAAAACTGTTGTAGGGTGGATTTGCGTGAGGGGCATCCCTCATCAAGAATAAATCAGTTTGACAGTTTTTATTGTCATTGCCGGGCGTAAAGCCCGAGTAATAAATTAATTTTATTCCAGATAATTAATGTTTATTTAAAAATAAGAAACACATTGTGTTTTTTTACACTTCAGTGGTGATTTTTAATTACCGTGCTAACGGAATAACGTAAGTGTTTCTATCGTTTGGCTTTGTATGAGTTGACCAATTTTCTACTCCCGTAGAGCGAAGTCATCAGGGGTTGTAAAGCATATAACGCAGGCGTGTGCTGGGCTGTAAATGCTATCTCTCTCATTATTTAGTGGTATTTTTTCCGGTTCGAAAGCATTACAACTGCTTACATAACACATGCTAATAAAAAATGGCTGTTTGTAGATTTTAATTCTGATTAATTACCTTTAGTGCAGTTATAAATACTATGTAAAAACAAAATCACGATTATATTGAATGGTTTTTTGTGTTTGTTTTTAGGTATTAAACTATTCACTCCTTCCGTACTACCCATTCTTTGCAAGTGTGCCTGTTTGTTCTATCATGGAAATAGTGGAATGAATTCAATGAGTATTGAGTTCATTCCTATCACTGAAATAATCGCTCGCCTATTTTAATGCAATACCAGCTATCCGCTGGCCTGCCTTTATTGTGCCAGGTCAGGATAACTACGTGGTCACTATTAATTGGAATAACCTCATCATGGAAAATAACGAACTATCCACCGTCGTCGAGAAAAGACTGGTTGCCAGATTTCTGGATATGTTCATCAAGCTTGTTCTTATCCTGGGACTAGGGTCTTTCTGTTTTACCGTCCTTTCACCTTTCATGAATATGTTGCTGTGGGCGCTTATTTTGGCGGTCACTTTGTATCCTTTGCATCAGCGTTTTGCATCTCGAATGGGTGGCAAACAAGGTTTGGCTGCCACGGTACTGGTGCTGCTCGGCATCGTATTAATCGTGTTGCCAACTATCGCCATGCTCTCTTCACTGGGTGATAGCGTAAGCCACCTTGTGGAAAGGGTCAGCAGCGATAGCCTGGTTATCCCGGCACCTTCTGCTCACATTGCCTCGATTCCGGTAGTGGGTGGGAAAGTGTACGTTTTGTGGCTCAAGGCTTCGACTGATTTACCAGGTCTTATCAGCAGCTATCGTCCACAGCTGGGGGACATCGCTAAACAGGTCGTTGGTGTGCTGGCGAGTATGGGCGGTGGATTGCTCGGTTTTGTCTTCTCCTTCATCGTGGCCGGGATCATGATGGCCTGGGGAGCGGCTGGTGCACTGAGCGCCGATCGCATCGCCATACGCATCACCGATACACAAAGAGGCCTGGCGTTGACCAAACTGTGTACCGGCACCATTCGTGCCGTTGCGATGGGGGTTATCGGGGTCGCCTTCATTCAGGCACTGTTGGCGGGTATTGTCATGGCCGTAGCGGGCATTCCTGCTGTGGGCATCTTCTTTGTTCTGGCGCTGATTTTGGGTATCGCTCAGGTGCCGGTTATCCTGGTCACGGCTCCGGCTATTGCCATTATGTGGATGACGGGCGATCACGGAATGGTGATGAATATCGTCTTTACCGTGCTGCTGCTGATTGCGGGTATGGCCGATAACGTGCTTAAACCTTTGCTGCTGGGACGCGGTGTAGATGCGCCGATGCCTGTGGTGCTGTTAGGCGCTCTGGGCGGTATGGCAGCCAGCGGTATTCTGGGTATGTTCGTCGGGGCGACGTTGCTTTCCATCGGTTATCGTATCTTCATGGCCTGGGTCAACCAGGGTCCAGATGGCCTGGCGGCGAGCGGAAAAGATGCTCAATGACAGCTTTTTTGGGCGCTTCCTGTTTACAGGGGGCGCCTGCCTGGTGTTGTCCGCATGTACTGTTCTGGGGCCTGATTATAAGGCCCCAAAAGTTCCGGAAATGACCCAGTGGCAGCCATCAACCCAGGGTATCTCTTCCCGGACATCCTCGCAAAACTACGATCAGTGGTGGATTCAACTCAACGATCCAACGCTGACGGCGCTTATCAATGAAGCTTTACGCAAAAACCCTGACGTGAAGATTGCGGGGCTGCGTCTGTTGGAATCACGCGCCCAACTGGGGATTGCTGAAAGCTTACTTGGCCCGCAGGCAACCATCGGAAGTGGTGAGGTGATTACTGGCGGCCAGCACCGTGACAACCGTTACATTTCAAGCACCAACTATGGCGCAGGCTTCAATCTGGGCTGGGAAATTGATTTTTGGGGCAAATTCCAGCGCGGTGTTGAATCGGCCGATGCGAGTTACTTCGCAACGCTTGCTCAGTACGATGATATTCAAGTGCTGATGGCTGCACAGGTGGCGCAGATTTATGTGAGTATCCGCACGCTAGAAGCGCGCCTGGACATTACGCGCAGCAACGCCAAAATTCAGCGGCGAAGCCTCGAGATTACCGAGAAATTGTTCCTGAGCGGCAACAGTGCCGAACTGGATGTGCAACAAGCGAAAACCCAATACTTGTCGACGCTCTCCAGTATCCCTCAGCTTGAAACCAGTCTTCGCCAGAGTCAAAACGCGTTGAGCGTGCTGCTGGCACGAAAACCAGGGCCGCTGCCAGAAATGGCGACGAATACAGGCGAGCTTCCGCAAGGCAATTTGTCGTTGGTGTCAGAGCTGCCCGCCGACTTGTTACGTCGTCGACCTGATGTGCGCGTCGCCGAACGCCAGCTGGCTGCTCAGTCGGCACTTATTGGTGTCGCAGAAGCCGAACTCTATCCTTCAATTTCGCTTATCGGCAGCGTCGGGATCAGCGGACGCAATGGCGGCAGCAACTCGTTATCCTGGGCTGCAGGGCCGACCTTCAGTTGGAATCTGCTCGATCAAGGGCGGCTCGGTAATCAGGTGCTGGTACAAGACGCTCGATTCCTGCAACTGCATGAACGCTATCGGGATGCCGTGTTCCAGGCCGCGCGTGAAGTCGACGATGCGGCCACCGCTTACGCCAATGGCAAAGATGAAATCGAGTTGCTGACCCAAACTGGGGAGGCGGCTAACCGTTCTCTGGATATTGCCAATACGCAATATCGCGAGGGGATGGCTGACTTCCAGCGCGTACTGGATTCGCAAAGAGCGTTGTTCAATCAACAAGAACGTCTGGTGAACAGCCGGGGCGCACTGATGCGCGATCTGATTACGCTCTACAAAGCACTGGGTGGTGGCTGGGAGAAAGGGCGTCAGCGTCCGTTGGTAGACAAAGAAACCGATGCCCATTTACGTGAGCGGGATGACTGGATCCCGTTGCTTGATGCTCCTCTGCCAGCAGCAACCGATCTTAAAGAAGGTAAACAGCAATGACCGAACCCTCATCCCCGGCGGGAAAAGCCAGTCGTCGCGGCGTATTAACGCTCCTCGCCGTGATCGTTTTACTGCTCTGCTGGTATTTAGCGGCCGACAGGCTCACGCCCTATACCTCACAGGCCAGAATTCAGGCATTTGTGATCCCAATATCCGCAGAAGTCTCAGGCCAGATCCAGAAAGTGTATGTGAAGGACAATCAACGGGTGGAACCTGGCGATCGGCTGTTCGAACTTGATCCGGAGCCTTACGACATCGCACTGTCAAAAGCGCGCTCGGATTATGAAACGGTTCTGAGCTCGGTCAAGGCAAACTCTGAAACGATTGTTGCCGCCAAAGCCGGTTTGCAGGCGGCGACAGCCGCTTATCAGAATGCGGCCAAAGATGCTGAACGCCAGGAGCGTCTGTATCGGGAAGACCCCGGTACGATTTCAGTTCGTCGTCTTGAAGTCGCGCAAGCCACACGTGAAACCGCGCGTAGCTCGATGGCCGCCGCAGCGGCTGATGTACGCCGTGCCACTGAAGCGGCAGGCCTTGCGGGTGAAAACAACTCCCAGCTTCTGAGTGCGCGTTCAGCGGTACATAAAGCCGAGTTGGACAGGAAAAATACCGTCGTCGTTGCCACCAATCGTGGCCTGGTGACGGATTTGCGCACTGATATTGGTCAGTTCCTCGGGGCTGGCGCACCGGTGATGACGCTGGTGGCGATTAACGATGTCTGGATTAGCGCAGACATGACCGAGAACAACATTGGCAACGTGAAGCCTGGTGCTGAAGTGGCCATTCTGCTCGACAGCATGCCCGGCCATATCTTCACAGGGCAGGTGCGCAGTATCGGTTATGGCATCAGTGCCTCCCAAAGCCAGCCAGCGGGCGTGCTGCCAACGGTCGACAATAACCGCGATTGGTTGCGTCAGGCACAGCGTTTCCCGGTGAAGATTGCGTTTTCAAAAGATGACTTCCCCCCAGCCGAAGGTTTACGGGTGGGCGGGCAAGCCGATGTGCTGGTGTACGCGAACGGCAGTGGCCTGATGAGCTTTTTAGGTAGCATCTACATCCGGTTGATGAGCCTGTTCTCGTATATCTACTAAGGTGCTGCACCATGCATAACGGAGATCGCGCGGTACTGAGGATAGGCTTCGGAACAGCCATTGCGGCGTTGGTCTGTTTTGGACTTGCGCTACCGATGCCCCATCTGGGGTGCATCATGGCCTGGATTGTGCTGTGTCAGGGCAAACCGTTACCGATCAAAAAAGGGATCGTGGTTGGCATCGTGCTGATGGCGACCATGATTGGCGGGGTGTTGATGGTGCCCTTACTGACGCATTATCCGCTGCCTGCACTACTGTTCACCGGCTTGCTGCTTTATCTGCTGATGTTGATGGGGCTGGCGGGAAAAGGCACTCAGGCGATGCTGCTGATAACGGCTGTCACCATTATTCCGATTGCGGGTCTTATTGAACAGTCACTCGCTATTGGGATCGCTCAGATGATGGGCCTCGGCATTATTATCGGCACGGTGGTTAACCGATTTGCGCTGGCGCTCTTTCCTCCGCATCCCACACCGGCTGCGGCGACGAAAGTGTCGCTTCCACCTGACTCTCCACATCAACTGGCCTTACGCGCGGTACTGATTGTGTTGCCGGTCTGGCTTCTGGCCTTGAGCAACCCCGCTTTCTATATCCCGGCGGTGATGAAGACCGTGATGCTGGCGCAGCAAACCAACACGCTGGCTGCAAAGCAGGTGGGGCGAGAGCTGGTATTTTCGACGCTGATGGGGGCGGTGCTGGCGGTGGTGATGTGGTTCGGGCTGAGTATCTGGCCGTCGCTACTGATGCTGGTGCTGTGGCTGGCACTGGTCAGTTTGTGGGTTGCCCGACGCATGGTGCGGCTAGTGGCGAACCGGTTCACACCTTCTTTCTGGAGTAATGCCTGGGTCACTTGTCTCATCTTGTTTGGCCCGGCGATTCAGGATAGCGCTGCGGGTAAAGACGTCTGGTTGGCATCCGCCATGCGTTGCTCTTTATATGTTGCGGTTGCCCTCTATGGTTGGGCATGTGTTGTGATTATTGAACGCTGGCACCCGAGTGGCCAGCCCGCGGTGGAAGCCACCCCAGGAGAGTAATATGTTGCTGGTTTTACTGACGGGGATGCCGGTCATCCTGCTAAATATGCTGTTGCAGTCGTGGGTGTCTATCGGCTGTATTCGTTTTTACATCAAACGCTTTCACCAACGAGAAGGGATGTTCGCGGGGGTATTGGCGCTGTTTGGTATCATCATTATCGTTCTGATGGGGAACTTGCTACAGATTTTGCTTTGGGGAATGTTGTTCCTGTGGCTGGGGGAATTCTCCACGCTGAAAGAAGCCGTTTACCACTCAGGCGTTAACTTCGCCACGCTGGGTTATGGGGATATCGTCATGAGTCCTCAGTGGAAACTGCTGGGCCCGCTGGAAGCGGTGAATGGCGCGCTGATGATTGGTCTGTCTGGTGCCAGTATGCTGGCGGTGTTGCAGCATCATATCCGCAAGCAAATCGGGCAGTTTAAGTAACTCAATGGGCGAAGCTTGTTATTGAAGCCTCGATGAAGAAACCCTCTTCGTCGAGGCTTCAAATAAAATGATGAGCTACAATAAAGAAGATATGAGTTCGCTGTTCGCGTGGCGGTTTTTCTAGATTTCATAATTATTTCATCGTATTAAATATTTTTTTCCCTTCTTGGTTTCTCCAATTATCACATTAAGTGCATGCAGCTAATTATATTTAATTTGCTTTTTTCATTAACGTTTTTAATGACATACCTATTTTAGGTAAATTCATAGTGGAAAGATTAAAATGAATAAACTCATTGGTTTTGCCGTTTCGCTCACGCTACTTTCCGGTTCTGTCTTTGCTGCACCTGCATCCACACCTGCGCCCGAATGTGTGAAGGTCGATAAAGCTCAAATAGAAGGTTTGTTTGATAAGTGGAACGAGTCTCTGAAAACCGGGAATGCGAAGACGGTTTCTGAGAACTACCTCAGCGATGCGGTTTTGCTGCCAACTGTCTCTAACCAGGCGCGTTTAACTGACGCGGAACGCATTGATTATTTTGAGCACTTCCTCGCGAAGAAACCGACCGGGAAAATAGACACCCGTACCATTCGCCTGGGCTGTAATAAGGCTATAGATACCGGCACCTACACGTTTACTTTCGCCGATAAGTCTACTGTTTCAGCGCGTTATACCTTCACCTACGCGTGGGATGGCAAAGAGTGGAAAATCTCTACGCACCATTCTTCGGCTATGCCAGAGGGTTGATAGACAGAAACGGTGCAGGGGGCGGGCGGACTGCCACTGCTCCCCGCATATTTATATATCCTGCTATTCCGCGCCGCTATTTCAGCAGGACTTCATATTGCGGGTTAAATTCATCGAATATCGGTAAAGCGGCGGCACCTAATGCGGGCGTATCGCTGCCGGACATGCCAATGCGAATTCTGGCCGCTTTCGGATACCGGCTGCGCACGGAATTATACAGCGGTGTCAGGCGGTTAATCAGCTTTTCAACCAGCGGTTGCGGCATCATCCCCCCGATAATCACGCACTGCGCATCGAACACACACTCCATAATATTAATCGCCTGGCATGCGGGTTCGACGGCGGTATCCAGCCAACTCTCGATTTGCGTTTCATCGACATTCAATAAATCTTCAGGCATGGCCGTCATCGGGTCGAGATCACAGGCTTCGTACGCCGCCTGTAACGACACATAGCGTTCCAGGCAGCCTTTATTTCCGCAATAGCAGTCACGGCCGCCCGGTTGCACCACCATATGGCCGATTTCGCCCGCATTGTGTGCATGCCCGGTGTAAATCCGCCCATCGGTAAAGATCCCCGCCCCCAGGCCCGTGCCGATATACAGATAAACGAATGAGGATAATTGCCTGGCGACACCGTGAAAACGTTCGCCAATGGCGGCGACCGTGGCGTCATTTTCCAGCGTCACCGGCCACCCGGTTAACGCACTTAAACGCGCTTCGATATCGACATTATCCCAGCCGTGGAGCGTGGTTGGCCCTTGCGAGGAGATACCTTCAACCCCAAAGGGGCCGGGCATGACGACACCGATGCCTAATATTTTTCGCCAGTCGATTTTCACCTGTTGGCGCATTTCTTGCTGTATGTGATCGATAAGGGCAAGCGTGGGTTCTGGCTGAGGTTTCTGCACATGGACAAGTTTGCGAAAGCGGACCTGCCCGGTGAGATCGACCAGCACAACCAGCAGCGATTGGTGATCAAGATGGATGCCGATGGAATAGGCGCTATCAGGATTGAGTGTCAGTGGCGTTGCGGGTTGGCCACGCCCGCCCTCACGACGCGGCAGGTGTGAGGACAAAATGCCTGACTGTTCGAGTTCGGTCGCGATGTTGGACACCGTTTGGGGCGTGAGTGACGTGAGTCGGGCGATTTCAGCGCGGGTGAGTTCCCCGTTGAGGCGGATAGCTTCAATGACGACCCGACGATTGTGGGCGCGGGCGTGTTCAAGATTGGTGCCAGAAGTGGTTATCATGGCCATGTATCCAGTGGCGAAACCATGTCAGTAATATAGCAATCAAATTGATTTTATATACCCTAAATACTTCGAGCTGCAGGGGTGTTGGCTGCACTCACAAACCCCAGTCACTTACTTAAGTAAGCTCCCGGGGATTTGCTCCCTGGCCGCGTTACTCGGCCTGTGGCCTCGCCCCTTCGGGGCCAGCGCAAGCGCTGTTCAAAAACGCACTGGCGTTTTAGTCCTGCAACTCGAATTATTTAGGGTAGAAATACAATGAATTGAATTTGACGGTGGCATCACAGCTTTGAATGTTATTGCCATGTTAATGATGTTCGCCAGTTACTATTCATTATGAAGCTTTTCGGTTTTGCTTTTACCACTCCAGTAGCAATACATCATTCGGCAGGGACGCAGGGCTGGCTTCAAGGCCGGGCCATTTTTTTTAGTCAATTAAAGCAATCAAATTGATTTAATCAACTTAACCCTGTTTCGGAGAATGACGATGAGCCTACGATTTACCCCTGCGGCCACCTTGTGCGCCCTCTCTGTACTCACGATGGGATACACCGCCAGCGCGCTTGCTGAAACTACGCTCAGTGCGCTGTTTATGACTCAGGCCGCATACAGCGAAGCGGATATCCGCGCGATGACCGCCGACTTCACCAAACAGCATCCGGATATCAAAGTGAATCTGGAGTTTGTCCCATACGAAGCCCTGCACGACAAAATTGTCGCGGCGCGAGGGGCGGGGGACAAAGGTTATGACGTGGTGCTTTTTGACGCCATTTGGCCTGCGGAATTTAACAAGTTTGGCCTGTTGCAGGACGTGACGACCCGTATCCCTGCTGACGTGAGCAGCAAAATTTTTGACGGTGCGATCTCCACCGTGACCTACAAAGACAAACGTTGGGGGATGCCGTGGATCCTCGATACCAAATATCTGTATTACAACAAAGCGATGCTGGCAAAAGCGGGGATCACCACGCCACCCGCCACCTGGGCTGATGTTGAGAAGCAGTCAGCGATCCTGAAAGAAAAAGGCATTGTGAAATACCCGCTGGTCTGGAGTTGGTCGCAGTCTGAAGCGTTGTTGTGCGACTACACGACGCTGGTGTCGGCGTTTAAAGGTGAGTTCTATCAAGACGGTAAGCTGAACTTCACCAATGCGGGTTCAATGAAAGCTATCGATTACATGAAACAGACGCTGGATAAAGGGCTGACCAACCCGAACTCCCGCGAATATCTGGAAGAGGACGTGCGCAAGTCCTTCTCCAACGGTGATGCGGCTTTCGCGCTGAACTGGACGTACATGTACAACATGGCGAACGACCCGAAACAGAGCAAAGTCGCGGGTGATGTTGGCGTGATCCCAGCCCCGAGTGAAACCGCAGGCGGTGCGTCTGGTGTGAACGGTTCGATGGGCCTGGGCATCGCTAAAGCCAGCGCGCACCCGGATCAGGCGTGGGAATACATCAGCTACATGACCTCACAGCCGGTTCAGGATAAATACGCCAAACTGAGCCTGCCCATCTGGAAATCGTCCTATGACGATCCGGCCGTACAGAAAGGTCAGGAGCCGCTGATTGCCGCTGCGAAAACCTCGTTGAACGTGATGCTCTCTCGCCCGGTGACGGCGGATTACTCCCGTTTGTCGAATATATTGCAGCAAAACATCCAGGCCGTTTTGCAGGGGAAAACCCCGGCGAAAGAGGGGATGGCCACAGCCACAGCCGCCGCCGATCGTTTGCGCTAGGTTTTTTAAAAGCCAACACGCCCGTCATGGGTGAACGATGACGGGCAGGGAATTTATATGCTGACTTTACGCCAACGAGAGAAACGTCAAGCCTGGCTGCTACTCGCACCCATGCTGATCATGATGTTTTTGCTGACCGCCTGGCCGCTCGTGCGCACGCTGTGGCTCAGTTTTACCGATGCGGGTTTGATTGGCGATGGCACAGCACCAGGCTGGGTGGGGAGCGAAAACTTTCTCTATGCGCTGACGGACCCCGACTTTCGCGAGGCACTCTGGCGAACGCTGTACTTCACCGCGGTTTCGGTGATTTTCGAAGGCATTATTGGCGTGCTGACGGCGCTGTTGCTCAACCAGCAGTTTTGGGGACGTAGCGTGCTGCGAGTGCTGGTTATTTTACCCTGGGCGCTGCCGACTATCGTCAATGCCACCATGTGGCGGCTGAATTTCAACCCGGATTACGGCAGCATCAATGCCTTGTTAACTCAGTCAGGGGTGATTGATAACTATCGCAGTTGGCTTGGCGACCCGTCGTCCGCCATTAATGCGGTGATGTTCGCTGATATCTGGAAGAACTATCCGCTGGTCACACTGCTGGTCCTGGCCGCGTTACAGACCATCCCGGACGATTTATATGAGGCTGCACGCCTGGACGGGGCATCGGCCTTCCGTCGTTTTCGCAAAATCACCTTCCCGGCGATTGCCGCCCCGCTGGCTGTTGCGCTGATTTTACGCACTATCGACGCGTTTAAAGTTTTCGACATCATCTACGTGATGACCCGTGGTGGGCCGCTGGACAGTACCAAAACGGTGAGTTTCTTTGTCTACCAGGAATCTTTCAGCTATCTGCGCGCCGGAAGCGGGGCCGCTTACGCGATACTCATGACGCTGATTTGTGCCGTACTGATTCTGATTTATATGGTGATGTTGTTACGCCAGCGTCGTTCGGGGGGCATCGAATGAAACAGAGAATCCGGCTTATTCTGCGCTATGTTGCCGCAGCACTTCTTGCCGTGTCTATTCTGGCGCCGTTGTTCTGGATGTTTCTGATGAGCGTCAGTTCAGCGGAGGATTTGACCCGCGTTCCGCTGGAGTGGCTGCCGCGCCAGTGGGATTTCAGTCGCTATGCCAGTCTGTTGACCCTGGAAGCGGGGCAACCGGGGGCTTTGTTCCTGCATGCCCTTGGCAACAGCTTGCTGGTGGCCTGCGGTGCCACGCTGATTTCGTTGCTGCTGGCTATACCTGCGGCGTACAGTTTTTCACGCTATCCTGGGCGCGATATCTGGCTGTTTGGTGGACTTGCGATTTACATGGTGCCTCCGGTGGCGTTCGTGCTGCCGCTGTACTTTATTCTGGAAAAGCTGGCGCTGCTCAACACGCACATTGGGCTGATTCTGGTGTATTGCTCGATGATCATTCCGTTCCTGACCTGGATGCTGAAAAACCAGTTTGATGCTCTGCCCATTGATATTGAGCAGGCTGCGCGTCTTGACGGGTTGCGCTACTGGCAGGTTTTACTGAGGATAACTTTGCCGTTGGCAAAACCCGCACTCGGCGCTTCGGCCATGTTCGGCTGGTTGCTGGCCTGGGATGAGTTTTTCTACGCGCTGCTATTTACTAACAATATTAACGCCCAGACATTACCGGTCACGATTGCGGGTTTCACCGCCGGGCGTGCCACCGATGACGGCCTGATTGCCGCCGTCGGTATTCTTGCGGCTATTCCGCCGCTGTTTATTGCTCTTTGGCTGCAAAAAACGCTGGTGAGCGGGCTCACCGCCGGCGGCAGTAAAGGATGAATGCCAGCATCATGGGAAATGCAAAATAATGAAGAAACCAGAAACCCGCGCCACCCTGTACGTGGTGGGCAATATTAATGTGGATTTAATCATGAGTACGCTGCGTGAATGGCCGAAAAAAGGCACCGAAGCGATGCTTGAAAGCAGTTCTCTGCGCCCGGGGGGGTCCGCTGGAAATTGCGCACTGGCGCTGGCGGCACTGGACTCGCCTTACCGTTTAGTCGCCAATCAAGGTAACGATCAGTTCACCTTTTGGCTGGCGAGCCTGTTTCCTGAAAGTGCACCACACTGGCCAACCTATGAGTGCGAAACGTCGCTGACGTTTGGCGTGACGCATCCCGACCACGAGCGCACCTTTTTCAGTAACCAGGGACACATTGTCCGTCTTTCTATGCAGGATGTTCTGGCGCAGATCCCTGAAACCGCACAGCCTGGCGACTGGGTGTTACTGTGCGGAACCTGGCTGTGTACTGCGCTGTATGCCGAATACCCACAATTGTTGGCAGCACTAAAAGATCGCGGATATTTCGTTGCCGTCGACAGCGGCTGGCCACCGCAGGACTGGAGCAATGCCCTGCGTGAGCAAACCGCAACATGGCTGCCGTTTTGTGATGCACTGCTGCTCAATGAAGTCGAAACCCTGGGACTGGCTGATACTTCTCAGCTTGATGAGGCCGCGCGCCGCTTGCTGGCAAAAATGTCAAATAATGCATTTTGCGTTGTGAAGTGTGGGCCGGATGGGGCGCGTTTATGGGCGGCGAATCTTGCACTGCATCAGCCTGGGCAGCCGGTTGAGGTGGTCGACACCATTGGTGCCGGGGACAGCTTCAATGCCGGTTTTTTATCCGCGTTGATCTATGGGCTACCCCTCGCCACGGCGCTGAAATGGGGTGTGCGCGTGGCGGGGTGTGCGATCAGCAGTTCCCCGCGCCGTTATCCTGACTGGCAATCACTTTTTGGCCTCGTGGAGAAGACCTGAATGGCTCTGGTTGAACTGGTAAATGTCGCCAAGAATTACGGCAAAGTGCAGGTGCTAAAACCCCTGAATCTCACCATTCCGGACGGCAGCTTCACCGTGCTGGTCGGCCCGTCAGGGTGTGGAAAATCGACGTTGCTGCGCTTGCTGGCCGGGCTGGAGTCACTGACCGACGGTGATATTTTGCTCGATAAGCAGCAAATCAATGATTTCGACCCTGCCGACCGTGATATCGCGATGGTGTTTCAAAGTTATGCGCTCTATCCGCACCTGACGGTTGCCGAGAATATGGCCTTCCACATGCAGGTGAAGAAAGTGCCCAAAGCCGAACAAGAGGCGAAAGTGCAGCAGGCGGCGACCGTGCTGGGCATTGGCAATCTGCTAAAACGCTTGCCGAAAGATTTATCCGGCGGCCAGCGCCAGCGTGTGGCGATGGGGCGTGCGCTGGTGCGTAACCCAAAAGTCTTTCTGTTCGATGAGCCGCTGTCAAACCTTGATGCGCAACTGCGCATGGAACTGCGGGCGGAAATTAAATCGCTGCATCAGCAGTTTCGTACCACCACGGTGTACGTGACGCACGATCAGATCGAGGCGATGACGCTTGCCGATAACATCGTGGTGATGAAAGACGGTTTTATCGTGCAGCAGGGCGACCCATTGTCGATTTACGACAGGCCGGCGAACACTTTTGTGGCCCGGTTTATCGGTTCGCCGCCAATGAATTTGCTTAAAGGCGTATTCCAGAATATCGACGGAAAACCGGGCGTGGCCTGCAATCAGTTGTGGTTCCGGCTTCCGGAGAAATGGGCGCGCAAGGCAAACAGCCATGAAGGCGAACCCGTGACGCTTGGACTGCGTCCGCACGATTTGAAACCCGTCGCGCAAAGTGAGTTGCCTGCAGCAACGTTGCGCTTACTGGAAGTCACCGGTGAGAGCAGTTTGCTGCACATCGACTGGAGCGGTTTCCCACTGCATGTTCAGTTCGCGGGGCGTATTCGTGCCAGTCGCGACCAGACTTTGTATCTGGAAGCCAACAGTGAAGCGGTTCATCTGTTTGATGCGCAGACGGGAGAGCGGCTCGCGGAAGGGTGAAATGCTCTAAGAATTTTAGCGGTTGTTAATGCGGCGTTTTTTATCATTTTTAGATATAAAAAACGTTTATTTTTAATAAACATAGTGATATGTAATGCGTTAAGGTGATGACCCCTATCAAAAATAGGGGGTGGAATTGTGTTATCATCCGGCCTTTTCTCGTTGGGCCCTTTTTTATGCAACAACCTGTAGTTCGTGTGGGGGAGTGGCTGGTAACACCTTCTGATAATCAAATCAGCCGGAAGGGACGTCAGCTTACTCTTGAACCGCGTTTAATCGATCTTCTGGTTTTCTTTGCCCGCCACCCTGATGAGGTGCTCAGCAGGGATGAGCTTATCGATAACGTCTGGACGCGAAACGTGGTCACTAGCCACGTCGTCACGCAGAGTATTTCCGAGCTACGCAAGTCATTGAAAGATGGCGGAGACTGTAGCCTGGAATACATCGCGACGGTGCCGAAGCGAGGTTATAAGCTGACGGTGCCGGTTGTCTGGTGTACGGAAGAGGGTGAAGTACCCGCGCCTGTTATTGCGCAATCGGCGTCTGCCGCGGTTGCGGATCTTTCGGACCCCGCGTCTGCCGCAGAAATACCGCAAGGCTTGCCGCCATCCGCGAAACCGCAGAAGCCTAAGCGTGCCTCGGCATTTTGGGTCTGGCTGCTGTTTCTGCTGGCGTTAGGAACGTGTGTCGCGCTGGTTGCGCTGTCGACGATAGACTCGCCAAAACCGCGCAATAAAGCCCGTTTGCTTTTGAATCCGCGAGATATTGATATCCATCTGGTCAAGGGCGGTACTTGTACCAACTGGGCATCGCAGGAGGCCTGGGCGGTCGGGCTGGGTAGCCTGATGACGACCTCGCTGAACACGTTCTCCACCTTTATGGTGCATGATAAAACCAACTACAACACCAATGAGCCAAGCAGCTCAGGTAAAACGCTGACCATTGAGTTCGTTAACCAGCGGCACTATCGCGCACAGCAGTGCTTTATGTCCGTGCAACTGGTGGATAACGCCGACGGTTCCACGATGATGGACAAGCGTTATTTCATCACCAGCGACAACCAATTGACGATCCAAAGCGACCTGATGAGTAGCCTGTCGGTAGCCCTGAAACAGCCGTGGCCAGAACGCATGCAGGCCATGCTCAAGCTTTATCAGCCGTCAGATAGCTCGGCAATAACGCATTTTTACCAGGCGCATCAGCTATTAATGAATGGTGATGTGGATTCATTATATAAAGCCAGCCAGGTGCTTGATGATGTGATTAAAGACTCTCCTGACTTTTCATACGCTTTTGCGGAGAAAATGTTGGTGGATGTATTACGCCATTCGCAACAAACGCTGGATAAAGAACAACTCAATACGCTGTATGCCGAAATAAAACAGCTAGGGGAGATGCCGGGAATTAAAGATCTGGCGGTTTATTATCAAATTAAAACGGTCTATCTGTTAGGTCAGGGGAAAATCGATGAGGCATACAGTGCCATTAATACCAGCATCGAGATGGAAATGTCGTGGATGAATTACGTGCTGCTAGGTAAAGTCTACGAGATGAAAGGCCAGAACCGTGAAGCGGCAGATGCTTATCTGACGGCTTTCAATTTACGTCCGGGTGATAATACCTTTTACTGGATTCAAAACGCTGTATTCCAGACCTCCGTTACCAACGTTGTTCCTTATCTCGACAACTTCCTCGCTTCAGAATAAGTAAACCCTCATCATGTTCAGGATATTGGGCATGATGAGGTTAAACTTATGTTTCTCATGAGCAACCCAATTGTTATCTATGTTTATCTTATTATGGCAATAACATAACACAATCTTAACTCGGTAAGTGTGTTGTAAGTTACTGTAAATAAACGTTGTTTATGTTTTTTTGATATCAGCATGTCATCCTTATATGTTAATTGAAAAAGCTCAACTTATCATTTGTCTGATGTTTGGTGATATTTCACTTTATCTTTAGGACTTATTTTTTCTGAATCAGTAACCTTATCGGCAGTGGGTCGGGCCAATACATGTTTCACCAGGATTGCCTGTACCGCCCAAATAAACTTAGGAGATAAGCAAACATGGGTTCTGCCAAGAAGATCGGGCTATTTGCATGTACCGGCGTTGTCGCCGGTAATATGATGGGGAGCGGTATCGCATTATTACCTGCTAACCTCGCAGGTATTGGTGGTATTGCTATTTGGGGTTGGGTTATTTCAATTATTGGTGCGATGTCTCTGGCTTATGTATATGCCCGACTGGCAACCAAGAATCCACAACAAGGTGGCCCAATTGCCTATGCCGGGGAAATATCTCCAGCATTCGGCTTCCAGACCGGCGTGCTTTATTATCACGCAAACTGGATTGGTAACCTGGCAATCGGTATTACCGCTGTTTCTTATCTCTCTACTTTCTTCCCGGTTCTGAATGACCCAATTCCTGCCGGTCTGGCGTGTATTGCTATCGTATGGATATTTACCTTTGTAAATATGCTCGGCGGTACCTGGGTCAGTCGTCTGACAACCATTGGTCTGGTACTGGTATTAATTCCGGTGCTGATTACCGCGATTGTGGGTTGGCACTGGTTTGACGCGGCAACCTATCAGGCAAACTGGAACACCTCCAATACCACTGACAGCCATGCGGTGATTAAAAGTATCCTGCTTTGCTTGTGGGCCTTCGTGGGTGTTGAATCCGCAGCCGTGAGTACCGGTATGGTGAAAAATCCAAAACGTACCGTTCCGCTGGCAACCATGCTGGGAACGGCGATGGCGGGTATCGTTTACATTGCTGCAACTCAAGTTATTGCCGGTATGTATCCTGCGGCTCAGATGGCGGCATCAGGTGCTCCGTTCGCTATCAGTGCGTCAACTATCCTTGGCGGCTGGGCAGCTCCGATGGTTTCCGCATTCACTGCCTTTGCATGTCTGACTTCTCTGGGTTCCTGGATGATGCTGGTAGGCCAGGCGGGTGTCCGTGCTGCAAGCGACGGTAACTTCCCGAAAATTTACGGCGAAGTGGATAACAACGGTATTCCGAAGAAAGGTCTGCTGCTGGCTGCGGTGAAAATGACGGCGCTGATGGTACTGATCACGCTGATGAACTCCAGCGGCGGTAAAGCTTCTGACCTGTTCGGTGAACTGACCGGTATCGCGGTACTGCTGACCATGCTGCCTTACTTCTACTCTTGCGTTGACCTGATTCGCTTCGAAGGTTTCAACATTCGCAACTTCGTGAGCCTGATTTGTTCTGTACTGGGTTGCGCGTTCTGCTTCATCGCCCTGATGGGTGCAAGTTCCTTCGAACTGGCCGGGACCTTTATCGTCAGCCTGATCATCCTGATGTTCTACGGTCGCAAAATGCACCAGCGTCAACACGCTAATGACGCCACCGACAGCTCAACCGCTGACGCGCATTAATCACTAACCCCTTTTCCTGGAGCGCCTTCCTGAACCTGTCACACCGTGATGGGAGGGGCTCCCCATATCTGGAGATTCTACTATGAACGTTATCGCAATCATGAATCACATGGGCGTCTACTTTAAAGAAGAGCCTATCCGTGAACTGCATCGCGCCCTTGAACGCCTGGACTTCCGCATTGTTTATCCAAACGACCGCGAAGATTTGTTGAAGCTTATCGAAAACAACGCCCGTTTGTGCGGCGTGATCTTCGACTGGGATAAATACAATCTGGAATTGTGCGAAGAGATCAGCAAATGCAACGAATACATGCCGCTGTACGCATTCGCGAATACCTACTCCACACTGGACGTTAGCCTGAACGACCTGCGTTTACAGGTTCGCTTCTTCGAATATGCGCTGGGTGCTGCGGAAGACATCGCAAACAAAATCAAACAGAACACCGATGAGTACATCGACACGATTCTGCCGCCACTGACCAAAGCGCTGTTCAAATATGTCCGCGAAGGTAAATACACTTTCTGTACTCCAGGACATATGGGCGGTACTGCATTCCAGAAAAGCCCGGTAGGCAGCATCTTCTATGATTTCTTTGGTTCAAACACCATGAAATCAGATATCTCTATTTCGGTTTCTGAATTGGGTTCACTGCTGGATCACAGCGGCCCGCACAAAGAAGCAGAAGAGTACATCGCTCGCGTCTTTAACGCTGAACGCAGCTATATGGTGACCAACGGGACTTCAACCGCGAACAAAATCGTCGGTATGTATTCTGCACCTGCGGGCAGCACCGTACTGATTGACCGTAACTGCCATAAGTCTCTGACTCACCTGATGATGATGAGCAACATTACGCCGATTTACTTCCGTCCAACCCGTAACGCTTACGGGATCCTCGGTGGTATTCCACAGAGCGAATTCCAGCGCGCAACTATCGCAAAACGCGTTAAAGAGACGCCGAATGCGACCTGGCCGGTGCACGCAGTTATCACCAACTCCACCTATGATGGTCTGCTGTATAACACTGATTTCATCAAGAAAACCCTGGATGTTAAATCTATCCACTTTGACTCCGCGTGGGTGCCATACACCAACTTCTCACCAATCTATGCCGGTAAATGCGGGATGAGCGGTGGCCGTGTGGAAGGGAAGGTGATTTATGAAACCCAGTCTACGCACAAACTGCTGGCGGCGTTCTCTCAGGCTTCAATGATCCACGTGAAAGGCGATATCAACGAAGAAACCTTCAACGAAGCCTACATGATGCACACCACCACTTCTCCACATTACGGTGTTGTTGCTTCTACCGAAACTGCCGCTGCGATGATGAAAGGCAATTCCGGTAAGCGTCTGATTGATGGCTCTATTGAACGTTCTATCAAGTTCCGTAAAGAGATCAAACGCCTGAAAGGGGAATCTGAAGGCTGGTTCTTCGACGTCTGGCAGCCAGAGCATATCGATGGTGCGGAATGCTGGCCGCTGCGCTCTGACAGCGCATGGCACGGTTTCAAAAACATCGATAACGAACACATGTATCTTGACCCGATCAAAGTCACTATGTTGACTCCGGGCATGAAGAAAGACGGCACCATGGATGAGTTCGGTATTCCGGCAAGCATTGTGTCGAAATACCTCGACGAACACGGCATCATTGTTGAGAAAACCGGTCCATACAATCTGCTGTTCCTGTTCAGCATCGGTATCGACAAAACTAAAGCACTGAGCCTGCTGCGTGCGCTGACCGATTTCAAACGTTCGTTCGACCTGAACCTGCGTGTGAAAAACATGCTGCCATCTCTGTACCGTGAAGATCCTGAATTCTATGAAAACATGCGTATTCAGGAACTGGCGCAGAACATTCACAAACTGATTGCGCATCACAACCTGCCGGATCTGATGTTCCGCGCCTTCGAAGTGCTGCCAAGCATGATGGTGACTCCGTTCGTTGCTTTCCAGAAAGAGTTGCATGGCCAAACCGAAGAAGTGTATCTCGATGAGATGGTCGGTCGCGTTAATGCCAACATGATCCTTCCGTATCCTCCAGGTGTTCCACTGGTAATGCCAGGTGAAATGATCACCGAAGAGAGTCGTCCGGTGCTGGAATTCTTGCAGATGCTGTGCGAAATCGGCGCTCATTATCCGGGCTTCGAAACCGATATCCATGGCGCATATCGCCAGGCGGATGGTCGTTATACCGTTAAAGTGCTGAAAGAAGAAAACAACAAGTAATTGAAGCTCCAGGGGAAGTGGCTTGCCACTTCCCTTTTTTCACGCAGCAAGGAGACCTCATGAAAACACCCTCACAGCCGCGCGCGATCTATTACATCGTCGCGATTCAAATCTGGGAATACTTCAGCTTTTACGGCATGCGTGCCTTACTCATCCTTTATCTCACCCATCAGCTTGGCTTTGATGACAGCCACGCCATCAGTCTTTTCAGCGCTTACGCTTCTCTGGTTTACGTAACACCTATTCTTGGCGGCTGGCTTGCCGACCGCCTGCTCGGCAATCGCACGGCGGTCATTGCCGGTGCGCTGTTGATGACGCTCGGCCATGTGGTGCTGGGCTTTGAATCTGATTCAATCTGGAGCTTGTACCTCGCGCTGGCGATCATTATTTGTGGCTATGGTCTGTTCAAATCCAATATCAGTTGCCTGCTCGGCGAACTGTACGCCGCTGACGACCATCGTCGCGACGGCGGTTTTTCGCTGCTTTACGCGGCGGGGAACGTAGGATCGATTGCCGCCCCGATCGCCTGTGGACTGACGGCGCAGTGGTATGGCTGGCATATCGGTTTTGCACTGGCGGGGATCGGCATGTTTATCGGCCTGCTGATTTTTTTAAGCGGACATCGCCATTTCAGCCACACCCGTGGCATCGACAAACAGGCGCTGTGCGCCGTGAAGTTTGTGCTGCCAACCTGGGGTTGGTTGGTGGTGATGCTGTGTGTGGCACCGGTGTTTTTCACGCTGCTCCTCGAAAATAACGGGGCCGGTTATCTGCTGGCGATCGTGTGTCTCTTTGCGGCCCAGATGGTGGCGCGGATCATGGTGTCATCGCCGCAGCACCGTCGTGCGCTGTGGCAAATCGTTCTGCTGATGCTGACGGGCACACTGTTCTGGGTTCTGGCCCAGCAGGGCGGAAGCTCTATCAGCCTGTTTATCGACAACTTTGTTAGCCGCCGCTTGCTCAATATTGAAGTGCCGACGGCGCTGTTCCAGTCGGTTAACGCTGTTGCCGTCATGGCGGGTGGCGTAGTGCTGGCGTGGCTGATTCGCCCAGAAGGAAAGACCCGTTCCGTGCTTCGCGTGTGGCTGAAATTTGCCTTTGGCCTGCTGATGATGGGCTGTGGATTTATGCTGCTGGCGCTCAATGCCCGTCATGGCACCGTCGATGGTCACGCTTCAATGGGGCTGATGGTGGGCGGACTGGCGCTGATGGGCTTTGCCGAACTGTTTATTGACCCAGTGGCCATGGCGCAGATCACCCGTCTGAATATGCCGGGCGTGACCGGCATGTTGACCGGAATTTATATGCTGGCGACCGGAGCCGTCGCGAACTGGCTGGCGGGCCTGGTAGCGCAACAGACTACCGAGTCACATATCAGTGAAACGGCGATTGCCGCTTACCAGCACTTTTTCTCGCAAATGGGCGAGTGGACGATTGGCTGCGTGGCGGTGATTGTGCTGTTGGTTATCGCAGGCCGGCTGCTGTTTTCCCCGCCGGTCCCATGTTTGCATGAATCCCGAGGCGATTAATTTTTACCCATACAGAGAGCAGGTGTAAGCCTGCTCCTTGCACTGCGTCATAGTTAGGAGGAGGATATTCTGGTAATAGTGTAGAAAGTCGATGAAATAACTTTAGTTTGTTTGTGTCTGAGTGATATCAGACTGAAATTAGACCTGGTTAAGTAACATTCTATCGCTCGATATTTGACGATGATGCCTGAGAGCGATTGTACTCAGGATAGTGGCCAGGTTCACTTTATCGAAACAAGTATGAAAGCAGGGTTATGAGGAACCAACATGTCTGAACAACAAGCACAACGTGCCGATGAGGCAATTGACCTTAATAATGAACTGAAAACCCGCCGTGAAAAGCTGGCTCAACTTCGTGAGCAGGGTATCCCATTCCCGAATGATTTTCGTCGTGACCATACCTCTGACCAATTGCACACTGAATTCGATGGCAAGGATAACGAAGAACTCGTCTCCCTGAACGTTGAAGTCTCTGTTGCTGGTCGTATGATGACCCGTCGCATCATGGGGAAAGCTTCTTTCGTTACCTTGCAGGATATGGGGGGCCGTATTCAGCTGTATGTCGCCCGTGATTCTCTGCCGGAGGGGCTCTACAACGAACAGTTTAAAAAATGGGACCTTGGCGACATTATTGCCGCGCGCGGTACGCTGTTCAAAACCCAAACTGGTGAGCTTTCTATTCATTGCACCGAGTTGCGTCTGCTGACGAAATCGCTGCGCCCGTTGCCGGATAAATTCCACGGTTTGCAGGATCAAGAAGCGCGTTACCGTCAGCGTTATCTGGATTTGATCTCCAACGACGAATCGCGTCACACGTTTAAAGTGCGTTCGAAAATCCTCGCCACGATGCGCCAGTTCATGGTGGAACGCGGCTTTATGGAAGTCGAAACCCCAATGATGCAGGTGATCCCAGGCGGCGCATCTGCACGTCCGTTCATCACCCATCACAACGCGCTGGATATGGATATGTATCTGCGCATCGCGCCGGAACTGTATCTGAAACGTCTGGTGGTGGGCGGCTTCGAGCGTGTATTCGAGATCAACCGTAACTTCCGTAATGAAGGGATCTCCGTACGTCACAACCCAGAGTTCACCATGATGGAACTCTATATGGCGTATGCGGACTACAAAGATCTGATCGAACTGACTGAATCGTTGTTCCGTACCCTGGCGCTGACTGTGTTGGGTAAAACAGAAGTGCCTTATGGCGATCGGACCTTCGATTTCGGTAAGCCGTTTGAAAAAATGACCATGCGCGAAGCTATCAAGAAATACCGCCCGGAAACTGACATGGCGGATCTGGATAACTTCGATGCGGCGAAAGCCATCGCCGAATCCATCGGTATTCACGTTGAGAAGAGCTGGGGCCTGGGCCGCATCGTCACTGAAATCTTTGACGAAGTCGCTGAAGCGCACCTGATTCAGCCGACCTTTATCACCGAGTATCCGGCTGAGGTGTCTCCACTGGCGCGCCGTAATGACGTGAACCCGGAAGTCACTGACCGCTTTGAGTTCTTCATCGGTGGACGTGAAATCGGTAATGGCTTTAGCGAGCTCAACGATGCCGAAGATCAGGCTGAGCGTTTCCTCGAGCAGGTGAACGCGAAAGCGATTGGTGACGATGAAGCGATGTTCTATGACGAAGACTACGTGACTGCGCTGGAATATGGCCTGCCGCCAACGGCGGGTCTGGGTATCGGTATCGACCGTATGGTGATGCTGTTTACCAACAGCCACACTATTCGCGACGTTATCCTGTTCCCGGCGATGCGTCCGCAGAAGTAAGTCTCAGTAAAGACAAAAGCCCCCTCGCTCTTGAAAGCCAGGGGGCTTTTTTATGACTCAGCGTGTGACGACTCTGGTGGTCAGTGTCGGTAACTCCCATGCGCCACCCGGTCGGATCAGCCGACAACGTCCGGTATCCTGTGCCGCACTGGGTACGAAACGTTCGCCATCCCATGCCCATTCTTGCAGGCTCAGGCAGTCACCCAATCCCCGGCCTTTCATGAAAAATCCAACAATGCCATCCTCATAGGAGGTTGCGCTGTCTGTCACCAGCACAGGAGGGCTCGACATATCATTGTTGATCACAAAATACTCATCGCCAAAGTTGTATGCCGCCATCCAGCAAGGCGCAATGACCAGTGATTGCTTTTCATTGAGGCTCGCGATTTGCCATGTTTCATTGAGTCGCTGGTCATCGCAGTCACTATTTTTACCGACAAGATCGAGCAACGCCGGTTTAATCAGTGCGGTTTCCTGAGGCGTCATGTCACGGCTTTTTTTGTCGCGCACCGGGGCTTTCACTATAACCGGCTGCGGAACAGCCATTTTGACATCAGATTCGCTGTTGCTCCCTTGCTTTATCAGCGCACCCGTCGTGCCCACGCGGCCCTGAACATCATCCATTTTCAGCAATACCGCGCTGGAGCCCGCGCCGGAGAAAGGGTATTCATGCAGATTGTTTTTAAAGCTGATTTTGCTGTCGCGGCGCAGTGCCTGCTTAAAGGCGGTGAATTGCGTTTCACTCAT
Organism: Buttiauxella sp. A111; assembly: GCF_014189855.1. Taxonomy (GTDB): domain Bacteria; phylum Pseudomonadota; class Gammaproteobacteria; order Enterobacterales; family Enterobacteriaceae; genus Buttiauxella; species Buttiauxella selenatireducens. The sequence continues at coordinate 341,240 of NZ_BJFN01000003.1, read as the reverse complement.
TTTCCAGGCATCGCCATCGACCGCTAAAAGCTTGCCAAGAGAGTGCTTATCTATCAGCAGTTGTGGCGCTCCGGCCGTTTTGGTCGCCGCTTCGCCGTCATAATCTCCAGGCATTACCAGGTTGGTCACCGGCGTCGATGGCCCCGCGGTTCGCGTAATCAGGACCGTTACCGCAGGATCAACATCATCTGCTGAGTAGCCAACTGCACGGCAGGTTAGGGTGTTATCACAAACCAGATCCCAGTCTTTATGCGTGAAACTTAATGATTCCGGCGAAGGTGCTGCAACTGCGCCTTGTGATACGGCTAATAACAGGCCTGCAATAAAAAGCCCAGGGCTGCGCTTATTGAAAACTTTCCGTCTGTCTTTCCATTTATTCATGATTCATCCCTTTAATAACGTCATGTTGTTCTGATTATTCAAACGCGAACCCGCCTGCTGAAACGCCGGGCAGGTTTTATTAACGACAACGGAATAGTGAAGCGTTTGACCAGGCGGATGTCAATGCAGGGAGATGACTCAGCGCTTTCTTAATCGGGTATAATCGCGCATCTTTTTTAGCTGAGAACCCTGTGGTTAACGGTATGAACCTCAATCGTTTCTGTTATTTGCTTCTGGCCTTCGCGGCGATAGGGAGCGCATTCTTGCCTCACCCTTATGTTATGTGGTTCTTGCTTGCCAACATCCTGACTTTGGTGATTTACGGTGCGGATAAAATGGCTGCACGAAAAGCTTGGCGCCGCGTGCCGGAGTCTACATTGTTGATGTTTGGTTTTGTCGGTGGGTGGCCTTGCGCCATTTTGGGTCAGCAAATCTTTCGCCATAAAACGCAAAAGCAGCCATTCAAAACTTACTTCATTATCAGTGTGGTGTTGAATATCGTGGTATTGGTGGTGCTATCTCGTTTTGTCACGCTCGATGTGACTCATTACTCTTTATAAAATGAGGCCGATCTCTCGATCGGCCTCATTACTGCTTAAGCCTCGGTTACCGGTTTGTTTTCCGTCTTCACCTGGGTATTTTCCAGCATTTTACGTACTGGAATAATCAGCACGAACAGTACCGCAGCACAGATCAGCAGCGCAATGGAACAACGCGCGAAGAGGTTAGGCAGCATATCCAGCTGATCGGCTTTCACGTGACCGCCAATCAGACCTGCCGCCAGGTTGCCCAGCGCACTGGCGCAGAACCATAGCCCCATCATCTGGCCACGCATTCTTTCCGGAGCCAGCAGCGTCATGGTCGCCAGACCAATTGGGCTCAGGCACAGCTCGCCGAGTGTCAGCATCAGAATGCTTCCCACCAGCCAGAATGGCGATACGCCAGCTCCGCCGCTGTTCAGAACATTTTGTGCCGCCATCATCATCAGACCAAAGCCCGCAGCCGCGCACAGAATGCCGATGATAAACTTGGTGATGCTGCTTGGGCGGATGTTTTTCCGCGCCAGCGAAGGCCATGCCCAGCTAAATACTGGCGCCAGTAAAATGATAAACAGCGCATTGATAGACTGGAACCACACTGCCGGGATCTCAAAATCGCCGATCATGCGGTCGGTATAGTCGTTAGCAAAGAGGTTGAATGAGGTCGGTTTCTGCTCAAATGCGGACCAGAAGAAGGCCGCAGAAACTAACAGAATGAAGCAAACCAGCAGTCTGGCGCGCTCTTTACGGTTAAGGCCTGCGAACATAAACAGGTAGATAAAATAGCAGGCAACGGAGGCCGCAATTACGTACACCAGTACGCTGGCAACCGCGACGGGGTTAATGACGATCACACCTTGCGATATCAGCGTAACGACAATCGCCACACCGGCCGCCAGTACCAGCAACCAGGCACCTACACCGTTTTTCTTCGAAACTGGATTGTTCCAGGTGGAATCCAGGCCAACTTCGCTGTCGTAACGTTTCATCGCCGGAACGGCATAGACGCGGAAGATGATCAGCGCCACCAGCATACCGATACCACCGATACCAAAGCCCCAATGCCAACCGTGGGTTTTTATCAGCCAGCCGGAAACCAGCGGCGCGATAAACGAACCAATATTGATGCCCATATAGAACAGTGAGAAACCGCCGTCACGGCGCGCATCACCTTTCTTATATAGCGTTCCCACCATGACCGAGATGCACGTCTTGAACAGGCCAGAGCCAAGAACAATAAACATCAGGCCGATAAAGAACAGGTTGTTGCCAAACACGGCGGACAACGCTATCGACAGGTGTCCGATGGCAATGAGAATCGAACCGTACCAGACGGCTTTCTGCTGCCCAAGCCAGTTATCCGCCAGCCAACCACCAGGCAGTGCGGCCAGATACATACAGCCCGCAAAGATACCGACGATTGCCGATGCGTTTTCCCGCGCAAGGCCCAGGCCGCCGTCGTAAACCGTCGCAGCCATGAACAGAATGAGTAAGGGACGGATCCCATAAAATGAGAACCGCTCCCACATCTCAGTGAAGAATAGTGAGCCTAGAGGATAAGGATGGCCGAAGAAGGTTCGGCTCTCGTTTTTGTTAACCGAGGATTGCATAAATTCTCCAAAGAAGGTGTGTCGTTGTTTTTATGAGTCGCGAAATGCCCGGCGGTTATCTGACTTGCCGCTCTTTAACATTCAGCAATTATTATGAGATAGCTGGTTTTGTCTAGTGCCAACCGCAGAACTTTTAGACGAAAAAACGTCGAATGTCTACTTTTACAGATTTTATATCGGAGAATTGGAAGCAATGTTGGATATCTGAAAGACGAGATAAGGGGGGAAGGAGAGGGTGGGGAAGGGAGCCGAAACTCCCTGAAAATCAGTCGTTATTTTTTCATCTTGATGGCCATAGCAAGCACGCCCGGCCCGTTCATACGGCCATAATCCAGCATAGGAATCGCCTCCACAGGAACGCTACCCGCCGTGATCGTCTCAACGCGCGATTTAAGATAACTCACCTGCGGTCCCAGCAGGATAACGTCAGCTTTTTTCCACTCCTCATTGAGCTTAGCGTCAGGAATGGCCCAGATATCAGCTTCAATATCTTGTTGCTTAGCCGCCTCAACCATTTTATTCATCAGCATGCTGGTGGACATACCGGCGTTACAAACGAGCATTATTTTAATCATTTTCTTATCCTTGGGATGATGCAGCCTGCGCCATCGCGACGCGCTCAGCAAATTTGAGGAACGGGAGATAGAAGCAAACGGTGATTGCAATCAGCAAAGCCTGTAGGACAGACGCCCGCCAGTCACCACCTGTTGCCAGAAATCCGGAGATAATCGGTGGCGTAGTCCAGGGGATCTGAACCGTCACATGGTTAATCCAGCCCCAGGCCGTCGCGTAATAAGCTGTCGTTAAGCTTATGACGGGAGCCAGGACGAACGGGATGATAAGCACCGGGTTAAAGACTATCGGCAGCCCAAAAATAATCGGCTCACTGATATTAAAAAGACAGGGGGCAGTGGAGAGCTTCGCAATGTCACGGTAATCCGCTTTCCGGCTGAACAGGTAAATGGCAATAAGCAGCGCAATGGTATTCCCCGATCCGCCCATCACCCCAAAGGTGTCTTTAAACGCCATACAGATGATGTTGGGAATATCCTGGTGTTGAGCAAACGCGAGGGTGTTTTCCTGCATGTTGTTTAGCAAGAATGGATCCAGCAATGCGCCAGAGATAACGCCCTGATGAATGCCCACTGAGAAGAAGAGGTTAGCCACAGTGGTAATCAGCAAGAATCCCGGCAGGCTGGTCGTTACGGATTTTAAGGGTTGCTGTATCAACGTTGCGATGAGCGTGTTGACGTCCATTCCGCTGAGACTTTGCACCGCAAAGGAGAACAGGGCAAAGACAATCATCGTCAGCATAATGGGGATGAGCGTATTGAATGAACGCACAACGGCGGGGGGAATAGCCCCGCCGCTGATATTGACCTGCAATCGTTTTGCATTCGCTAAGCGGATGAAAAGCGATGTGACCACAAGACCCGTCAGGATCCCGACAAACATCCCGGCCGATCCCGTCGAAGCGAATGAAATCCCGCCCGTCACGGTCACGCTTTTCTGCGTCAGTACGTCGGTCAAATGAATGCTTTCCGGCATGAAAATGACGACAGTCGCAATGGACAGCAATACCGGTGCAATAGGGTCCGCATACCCTTTGTTCTGGCAAAGGTGATAGGCAATCGCCCCAGCAATCAGCACCGAAATAAAGTTAAGCGAGCCATTAACGATGGAATTCCCCACCTGTTGCCAATGGGTGAGCGTCGCGTTGCTGATAAAGCCGGAGAGGATCCCTTCTGGTTTAATCAGGGTGTTGTTGAGAAGCACCATCAGGCCTGCCAGTACAAAGAATGGCATTAAGGTGGCAAATGCATCGCGCAATGAGCGCAAATGGACCTGCCCGCCGATGCGCTGGGCGACGTTAACCGCTTGATCAAGTAATTTCATTGCGTATTCGCCTCAAAAATCAACATACAGCCCGTTGAAAGAAAAACCATTATCCCGGCTCAATGCCTGATAAAACTCGCCGCTTTTCTTGATGGTGCGTTGCTGCGTGGCCAGATCAAGGCTGACTAATCCATAGCGGTTTTTGTAGGCGTTAATCCATGACCAGCAGTCAATAAATGTCCACAGGTGATAGCCTTTAATATTGCATCCGTCGGTAATAGCCTGATGAAGGTAGGCCAGATGGTTCTGGATAAAACCGATGCGGTAGTCGTCCTGTACCTGGCCGTCGCGCATGAAGCGTTCTTCGTTTGACACGCCCATTCCGCTTTCAGATATAAAGGATTCGATGTTGCCGTAGTTGTCCCGGATATCGATGCACAGATCGTAAATCCCTTGTTCGTATATCTCCCATCCGCGATGGGGGTTAAATTTACGGCCAGGCATGACATAGCTTTCAAAGTACCATTCCGGCATAAATGGGGACTGAGGATTGACGGCGTGAGAACGCGCTTTCACCCGGCGTGGTTCGTAGTAGTTGAGACCTAAGATCTGGACCGTATTTTCGCGAATATCGCAGAGATCTTTTTCGGTGTGAGAAGGAATCAGGTCATGCAAACGCAGGGTTTCAACCAGTTTGGCTGGGAAAGTCCCTTTAACTGACGGATCGAGGAAACTGCGGTTGTAGAACAGATCCGCATATACCGCGGCCTCAACATCAAGTGGATTTTCGGAGCGTGGGTAGGTCGGACTCAGATTAAGAATGATGCCGATTTTGCTGCTGCGATCCGGATGAATATTCTGATGTTCTTTGAACGCTTTGATTGCCAGGGCACTGGCGAGAATCGTGTTGAAACCTACCTGCACGCCGCGTTTGAAGTCGATAACGTTTGGATAATGGAAATCTTCCATGTACCCGCCCAGCACCGGCCCCAGTGGTTCGTTAAACGTAAACCAATGGAAGACCAGATCGCCAAATTCACGGAAGCAGGTGGCGCAGAAATTGACGTAAGCATCGACAACGGCTCGGTTTTCCCATCCGCCAATCTTCATCATCTCTTCTGGCATATCGAAATGGTACAGGTTCGCAAAGGGCTTGATGCCTGCTGCCACCATTTCACTCAGCATGGCCCGGTAGAACGTCACGGCTTCAGCGCAAACTTCGCCAGCGCCCTGAGGGAACAGACGAGCCCAGGAGATAGATAAGCGGAATGAGTTATGACCGGTTTGCTTCATCAACTGAATATCATCGACATAGCGATTGAAAAAATCAGTCGTCACGTCGGTATTCACGCCATGATAGAAGCGATTTGGGTGCGCATCCCAGGACATATCCCACTGAGTACGCCCTTTACCCGTATTGCCCCTGCCTTCAGCCTGCTCGGCAGACCATGCACTTCCCCACCAGAAATCTTCCGGAAAGGATAAAAATTCAGTTTTGAGTTTCATGCGGCTTCCCTGTTGCTTCGTTGTTTATAAGTTTCGATAGGTTCAGTGCCTATCTCTTTGAGGAGCATTGTGAATTCCAGTAACGCAGCCAATCATATGGCTTTTGTTTTTGTTTAGTAAACGAGTTGTATTTAGTTATTTTGTTTATGTGATTACTGTCACTATCAACAAATGTTCCGGTTTTAATCGCAACGTTTACGATTAGGATAGCGAGCAGAAACGGCTGTTTACTCAATGGAATAGTGGAGGTATTGCGTGCTAAGCATGGGGCTGGATATTGGTGGGACGAAAACGGAAGCGGTCATTCTGGACTCTCTCGGGAGCGCACTGGTGACGAAGCGAATCCCTACCGTTAAGACGTGCTACACAGGATTTTTGACGTCGCTGGTAAGCTTTATTCAGGAGATGCGCAAATCAGTCGCGGAGCCTGTCAGCATTGGTATTTGCCTGCCCGGGACCGAAGATGCCGGAACAAAGCTCATCAAAAATTCAAACATTGTGGTCCTCAACCAGAATCCGCTGATCCATGATCTTGAGCGTTTACTGGAACAACCGGTAGCCTGGGATAATGACGCGAATTGTTTCACGTTGTCTGAAGCCACCGATGGAGCGGGGGCAGAAGCGAGGAGCGTATTTGGCGCAATCTTAGGGACAGGGTGCGGCGGTGGGCTCTCTATGGATAAGGTTCTCTGGCGTGGCCACAACAGTAATGCCGGAGAATGGGGGCATAACCCGCTCCCGCTTTACAACGAGCGTGATGATGGACCGGCAGTTCAGTGCTATTGCGGTAAATTTAATTGCACTGAGTCATTTATTTCGGGAACGGGGCTGGCGCGTCAGTATGAGTTGATTCAGCGGGAAGCAATCGATGCAAAAGGTGTTTTCGCGCTTATCGAACAGGAAAACAAGACGGCCGTTGCGCTTTACCAGACTTTCCGGGACCAACTCGCCCGGGCGCTGGCCTCGGTCATAAACATTTGTGATCCGAATATTATTGTTATCGGCGGGGGAGTATCACGCTACCCGGCTCTGTTCAGCCATCTGACAGAGGACGTGGGCAGGTATATATTCAATACATCCTGTTCAACACCCATTGTTCCTGCGATGCACGGGGACAGCAGCGGTGTGCGGGGGGCGGCCTGGTTAGGACGTGATGCGGCCCGCAGACTGGGTTAAAATGTGACATTACCGTTTATTTTTGAATATTAAGAAGGGCAGGAGAAGCATGCTGAAGGCTGTGAGAGTCAGGGACATTGCTCAAAAGTCAGGTGTATCGGCTGGGGCTGTTTCACGCGCGCTGAATAACCGTCCTGGTCTGAGCGATGAAACCAGGCAACGCGTGATACAAACGGCAAAAGAGCTCGGCTATGATTTTACCCGACTCCAGGACAGCAAGATTAAAAAAATTCTTTTCATTCTCCACCGGCAGCACAACACGGCGAATGCGATGAGTTTTTATTCTCCGCTCCTGCTCTCTGTCGAAAACGCCTGCAGCGAACGTAGCATAGCACTGAGTTTTCTCGTCATTGGGCCGACCGATAACATCTCGCAGCAAGTGTTACAGCACGCCCCTGATGCGCTGCTGTGCGTTGGTTTTATTGAACCAGAGATATTGGCAGAGATAAGACAAATGCCTTTGCCCCTTGTCCTGGTCGATCATGCAATCCCAGGTATGCAAAGCATTAACCCGGATAATTACCAGGGCAGCATGTTGCTCACAAAACACCTCATTGAACGGGGTTACCAGCGGATTGCTTTTCTGGCGAGCAGCCTTGCGCACTACAGCATCAGGCAGCGGGAACGCGGCTACCGGCAGGCGTTATTTGAAGCGGGTATGCTGATGTCTCCGCAGTACGAAGTGACGGCTCCATCGCTCACCGAGCTAACCCAGTCTTTGGAATATGCACTCGATGAGCTTATGGCACTTCCTGAGCCACCCGATGCACTGTTTTGTTACAACGACTCTGCGGCAATTGTGGCGCTGAACTACTGTCAGTCAAAAGGGATTCGGGTACCGGAAGATTTGGGTATCGTCGGTTTTGATGATATTGAACTCGCCAGGCATGTCACACCGGCACTCACAACGCTTGCTATTGACAGAGCAACCCTTGGGAAACGAGCTGTCGAAATGCTGGTGGCACTGTCAGAAGGTGAGAATGAGCTGTTACCCGTTAAACTTATTATTCGGTCAAGTGCATGATTTTAAATACAGTATCATCTGTTAGATCTGCCGTTATTATATAATTAATCCTGGTGGTGCTGTTCTTTTATATATTCGAGCAGTCGCCACAAAAATAGATAAATGATTATTCCAGCCCAACACACCTCGAGTATATAACTTGTCATTGCGGTTCTTATTTCGTGAAACCCCGTCCAGTTTAGCACCGCTATGATAATGAAAAGTATCAGGCTAAGTATGGGAAGGATAAAAACAGACATTATAAACGAACGAATAAGCAGCCATGTAAAAGGTTTCAGCACTCCAAAAAGTTTCCCAAAATACTTTTTCAACGTAGAGATCCTGTATTTTCCGAAATTTATTGCACGATATAACTGCTTATGAGTAACGCTGTGTTTTAGATAGAGAATATACGCACCCTTTCATCCTGAAAGGGAACGCCGCCATTCAATCGCAGTCATTTGCCAACCACCCGCACACTTCACGACTGTTTATTTACCGGTTCTGGCTGAGTGATCCGGTAAACAGCAGCAATAGTTCCACCTACGCTAATTTTGTGGCGGATCATTAACTCTTCTTTTGGGAGGGGTTCTTAATGGAGTTGCTTGTTGACCATGTTCATCAGACGCCGATCGGTTTGTTGCATGCATAACCCCGCTTTGTGTGAAATTCGTACTTCATCCAGGAGGTTTTGCAGCAGCAGACCATTCTGTTGGTGTTCTTTTTTCATGATGAAAAGAAAGTGTGCGGTGCTGTCGTCGTTCAGAGACTTGGCTACTTTGGTAAATTCAACAAGAGTTGCAGAGAGTTTCTGGTGTTCTCCCAGAATTTTCTGAAACAAATCTTCAAGGGTTGAGCAGCGTTCATCACCAAACTGTGTGCCACTCACTATTGGGTGATCACCTGATTTTTTTATAAAATCAAACAATTGAATGACGTGTGTTACATTAATCTGCGCCTGTGCCCGTAAAAAATTTGCAGCTCCAATCAGTTTGTTTTCTGAACACCAGTCGCTTAAGTGTAGGTAAAGATTAGACGCAGAAAACTCCAGATTCATCTGCGTATTAAGATTTTGAACCATGCCTGACATCACCATACGAAACCCCCGATTACTTGAATAAATGGCGCTTTCTGAAAAGGAATATTTGTTTATTACATTAAATTTACAAACTTAGCGTGAAATTAACCTAAAAAGATCATTTCACGCTTCCGCTGGCGGGCTATACGGCACGGCACGCTGCATGTATGGCGAACAATAAGATATTTTTCATTGCGAATAAACATCTTGTTTCATTTATTTTCATTTTTTTTATACACCGATGCAAAATATGAATTGATGTCAAATGGTTACACTTATTCTCATTGGGTGTTAATGCACAAGCCCCCGCAGGGCAGCGCACCAGCATGGGTTGCAGTATTCGAGTCAACAATAAAAAATATTATTAATCAATGAATTAATAAATAAAGAGAACGGAAAAGTGAGTGGAAACAGGAACAGTAAGGCGAGGAGTGGCTGGGGTTAGAGACACAGGGAGAAGAGGAGGTTGCAGCACGCCGTTTTTAACGCGCGTGCTGCATATTTATGGTTAGGCGATAAACATTACCGACACGCACAGCACACCGACAATCAGCGTCAGCAAACTGCCGATCGAGCGGTAAGGCTTCAGAGCCGGGATCAGATACGTCGATAAGGTTGGCATAATGAACAGGATGATGGCGATCAGAGGTCCGCTGATGGCATAAATCATCGAGATGGCGTTTGGATTAATGCAGCACACCACAAAGGTGATCACGGATACCCCGATAATCGACACTGCCCGGTTAAAGGCGCGGCTCTTCTTCACACCTATCTGATTTAAAGATGATTTCACTATCTCTGTTGCCCCCTCAATCACACCAAAATAGGTGCCGAGAAAGGACTTCGACATCGCGACAATTGCCACCACGATACCGGAAATCCCAAGCCAGGCAGGGGAGGAGGGCATCATGGAGAGTGCAGAAAGAATGGTGACCCCTTCTTCTTTTGCAGCGATGATGTACGACGGTGGGATCGACAGCAGGCAACTAAAGACAAAGAACAGCACGCTCAGGCAGATAATCAGATACGTCACCTTCATGATGCGGGTACATTTGCCCATTGCAGCTTCGCCATACTTCTCACGGCGGTCGACGGCAAAAGTCGAAATAATCGGGGTATGACTAAAGGCGAACACCATCACCGGAATGGAGATCCACACCTGGTGTAATGTGTGCCGATCGAGGTTCACCTGGCTGGTGAGCAGCGAGGGCTGCCAGCTGCCGGTGAGATACAACGATACCAACAGGAAGTAAGCGATCAGCGGGAAGACCAGAAAACCCATCACCCGGATGGTAGCCTGACGCCCCATCAGAAAGATCAGATTTAACGCCAGCACCACGCCCAGGCTGACCAGCACTCGCACGGTCAAATCTACCGTCATACGTTTTGCCAGCTGTTCGGTGAGCGAATTGGTAATTGCCACGGCATAAATTAATACCACCACAAAAAACGCGACAAAATAGAGCGTGGTGATCAGATTACCGATTGTCTTGCCATAGTAATGGGTGACCGCACCGGTGATCCCTTCATTGCCTTTTGTCCTGGCAGAGAGAATGAACTGACATAAGGCTCTGTGCGGCCAGTAGGTGAGTGGATATGCCACGAGGGCGGTGATGAGCAGAACGATAGCACCTGCAGAACCCAATTGAATGGGTAGAAACAAGGTTCCTGCGCCCACGGCAGTGCCGTACAGGGCAAAGCTCCAGAGGGTTTCTTCTTTAGACCAGATTTTCAACATGAGATAAATGTATCAACTATAAAACCAACGAAACAAAGGTTATTTTACCATATTGGCGCGTTGTGGTCGCAGTTGATGCCAGGGAAAGAAGGCCGGAAAGCATTTCCGGCCGGGGAGGGTTAGTCTGTGATAGCTCGCTGCTGCTGGCGTCGCGTCATCAAACGATCGCGCAGAGTGTCGTACGCCCAGTTATAAAGCATGGTGTACGGCAGGAAGAAAATAAAGAAGCCTATTTCCAGGGTGAATGCCTGAAGCAGACTTACCCCCAGCACCATCGACACAATGCCGACGCCGATAAAAATAAACCCGACTTCAAAGCCGAGGGCGTGCAGGGCGCGGACTTTGGCGGTGCGGATCACTTTATGCCTCGGCCACAACCTGTCGAAACCGGCGTTATAGATGATGTTCCAGATCATCGCTGTGGTGGCGAGGATAATGGTTAATCCCCCCATCTCCAGCACCGGGCGCTGCATTAGCCAGGCGGTCGTCGGAGCGAGGATCGCCGTGGCAATACCCTCGAAACAGACGGCGTGGAAGATGCGTTCCGACAGTTTCCTGCGTTGAATATCGTTGTGCTGCATAACCTGAAACCTCGTTGCAAGCCAGAATGGGCATGGTCAGGTCGCTATTTTTATCGGTTAAACTGATATATTAAAGTTAGATTCCATCGATAAAATAGATACATCATGTGCTACTCAACGGCAGCGTGCCTGTGTTGATATATGATTGATTCATCAGTCATGCCTGGTAGAGAAAATGTTAAAGGAAACAACGTAGAAGGTCAGCTTTATCTGTCTGTTCCCAGCTAAATATATCACGTCCAAAATGACCATAGGCCGCTGTTTGCTGATAAATAGGTTGCAATAAATTAAGCGAGTGAATTAATCCATGTGGACGAAGGTCAAAAAATTCGCGAATAAGCATAATTAGAGTTTCATTCTTAAGTTTTCCCGTTCCAAATGTTTCCACCATAATTGACGTGGGCTCTGCAACTCCAATGGCATAAGAAATTTGAATTTCACAACGCTCAGCTAACCCAGCTGCGACAATATTTTTTGCAACATAGCGTGCAACATAAGCTGCTGAACGATCTACTTTTGAAGGATCTTTGCCTGAAAATGCACCACCACCATGACGCGCCATACCGCCGTAAGTATCAACAATGATTTTTCGGCCTGTTAGCCCGCAGTCACCCATTGGGCCGCCAATAACGAACCGGCCAGTCGGATTAATAAAGTATTTGGTCTCACGCGTTAGCCACTCTTGTGGCAAAACAGGTTTAATTATCTCTTCCATGACGCCTTCGCGCAAAATTTGCTGAGTCACGGTTTCACTATGTTGTGTAGATATAACAACAGTATCGATACCGGTAATTTTACCGTTCTCATAAGCAAGCGTGACCTGGCTTTTTGCATCAGGCCTTAACCATGGCAATAAACCGTTTTTTCGCACTTGTGCCTGGCGAGCCATTAAGCGGTGAGCAAAGGTGATAGGTGCGGGCATTAACGCGTCGGTTTCATTCGAGGCATAGCCAAACATAATCCCTTGATCACCCGCACCTTGATTCGCCTGGTCCTCTCGATCAACGCCACGATTAATATCAGGAGACTGTTTACCAATCGCACTTAATACCGCACAGGTATTCGCGTCAAAACCCATTTCTGAGCTGTTATATCCAATATCATGGATGGTGCGGCGCACAATTTCTTCAATATCCACCCAGGTGTCGGTAGTAATTTCTCCCCCCACTAAAACCATGCCCGTTTTGACCAGAGTTTCACAAGCGACACGTGCTTTTGGGTCTTGCTCAATAATAGCATCAAGAATGGCATCAGAAATTTGATCGGCTATTTTGTCTGGGTGCCCTTCAGAAACGGATTCTGAGGTGAATAATTGTTGTGACATACGAAAATCCTTAAATTAATAACTGACATATTGAGTCGTCGTAACAGAAGATACTAGCGATAAACGTACATCCCGCCTTCGACACCACGGCTAAATAACACTTGCCAGAGCTGAATATCACGCGCGCGGAAAGCTCCCGCACAAGACATCAGGTAATAATTGAACATGCGTTTAAATGACTCGGTATAATTATTTTGAATCTCCGGCCAGAAACGATTAAAACGCTGATGCCACTCCATTAATGTCAGGTCATAATCAGCGCCGAAGTTATGCCAGTCTTCGACGACAAAATGCGGTTCTGACGCGCTCGCGATTTGTTTCACAGAAGGTAGACAACCGTTGGGGAAAATATATTTATTAATCCAGGCATCGACATTGTTATCAGATTTATTTGCACCGATAGTATGAAGCAGGAACATTCCGCCCGGTTTAAGGCAACGGTTCACCACTTCAAAATAGGTGTCGTAGTTTTTTGGGCCGACATGTTCAAACATACCGACTGAAACAATGCGGTCAAACGTGGTGTCGAGGTCGCGATAATCCATCAGCTTGATAGAGACATCCAGCCAGGTGCAACGATCCTGAGCCATTTTCTGTTGCTCTTCTGAAATGGTCACGCCAGTAACATGAACATTGTAATGTTCGGCGGCGTACTGCGCCAAACCGCCCCAGCCACAGCCAATATCCAGCAATCTCATACCGGGTTGCAGCTGCAATTTTTCACACAGCATTTTCAATTTGGCTTCTTGAGCCTGTGGCAAACTGGTCGCTTTTTTCCAGTAGCCGCAGGAATACTGCATATAAGGATCGAGCATTTTGGCGAACAAATCATTGCCGATATCGTAATGCTCTTTGCCAACAATCCACGCGCGTTTACGCGTCTGTAAATTGAACAAACGCATACCTGCGACACGGATTAAGTCCCTGAAGTTTTTTGGCATTTTCTCATCGAGTTTTGCGCGAAGGATTTTCTCAAAGAAAACATCCAGTGCCGCGCAATCCCACCAACCTTCCATGTAGGATTCGCCGAGGCCAATAGAACCTTCCTGCAAAACACGTTTATAAAAGTCAGGATTGTGTACCTGAATATCCCAGCGACGGCTTCCGTTAAAGCGGATATCAGCCTGGTTTAAAAGATCTTCTGCAATCCGATACCAGTTGTCTTTGCGTGGGACGGGTGCACTTTCAACTTCAACACTCATATCTCATCCTCAGTAAAAGCTTATGTCAGTTTTCTACTCGACTATCAGAACTTGTTTATATTTCGTCAAAAGGCTAGCCTGGCGTTCAACGTTTTCCACAACATCAACGTATTTCCAGGTTTGCTATTAATTCACAATCAATCATTAAAAAGATCATAGGTGACTCACGTTGCTATCTTATTTTGGAGAGGGTTGTTTCGCTCATTTTTAATATTAACGAGTTTGGTGTCATTAAGGTTATTCGCGTTTTAAAGAGAAGGTTTATTACGTCGTCAAATTAAAATAAGCATATGTTACAACTTTATTGATCTTTGGTTATTCATTGACTGAAGTTATGAATTAATTATCGCAGCTTACAAGGTTTGTGTATCATGAAGGGATGCCAAGTTGTGTCGATCAAGCGTCAATTTAAGTGGGATAGATGGCTAAACCGAAAAAGATGCTCTACTCGTTCCGCTCAGAGAAGGATGCAGAAGGGGCCAGGCTTGCTCGCCCCGTTTTTTTTAGATCGTTCACGCTGGCAGAAAATGTGCAGTCTGAACTCCATTCTCATCCGTTTGTCCAGTTTCACTACGCTCGTGAAGGCTCCTTATACGTTTCCGTGGAGAATAATTCGTACATTATTCCCGCTTGCTATGGATTGTGGATCCCAGCATTCACCCCTCATTTAGTGCACACCGCCAGTGAAGTGATGCTGGAAAACCTGGATATCGATCCAGAATATTATGAGTCGAAATGCGGGAAATCTGAATTGAAGCTGGTGACGGTATCTGACTTTGCGCGCAGTTTTATCCACCATGCCACGCAAACTATTCCTGAGTACTATGATGCCGATGGCAAAGAAGGGCGGTTAGTTTCAACCTTGCTCGATGTGCTCAATGACCTTCCGGCTGCGGGTTTTGCAATTACCTGGCCAACGGCTCCGGCGCTGCTGGAAATGTGCCAGCAAATCAGTGAATCACCGGATTTACCTCATTTAATGGAAGAGTGGTCTGAGCGTGTGGGTATGTCACCACGGACTTTTTCACGGCATTTTATTAAAGAAACGGGCATCACATTCAGCAACTGGAAACAGAGGCACCGTTTGCTGCATTCGATTATTTTATTGCGCCAGTCGCGAAGCGTGACTGAAATTGCATTGATGCTGGGTTATGGCAGCACGTCTGCTTACACCTATGCATTCCGCCAATTATTTGGCGTATCGCCTTCACGTTATGAAGTCGCACCACCACCGCCGGATGCGGTATTACACGATTAGCATTCCGCGCTCCAATTTTGAATTACCGCGTATTACTCTCGGTATTTTCCACGACGGCTCACCAATATGCGAGCAACCAAAACATACACCATTGAGCAAACTGGATGGTTCGCAGCTGCCAACGCGCTACATGAAATTTAAGGAAGTCGAAAGCCTGACAGGCAAGAGCTATAAAACGTTATGGAAGATGTGAGCGAAGGATGGCACCTTTCCCAAACCGCATAAAACAAAAGATGGCGGGTTTTTGGGAGGTCAATGTCAACCGATGAAGCATGGAGAGATAGCAAATTCACAAATGACAGCGGAAATGATAGCGGGAAATTAATGTGTAGCGATGGGTTTTGTCGTAACGCATTGTTTTAAATGGTACGCCCTACAGGGCTCGAACCTGTGACCTACGGCTTAGAAGGCCGTTGCTCTATCCAACTGAGCTAAGGGCGCACTGAAAGTGCAGTTTTGTATCGTACTACGTTTGGAACGCTCGGATTATACGGTCAGTACCTTTCTAGTCAATGGCTTTTCAACTGCCTGCGCGACTATTGAGCATAAACGCTTAACAATGCCTGACAGCGAGCCGCGCTTCTGACAAAATAGAAACAATCCCCTCCCTTTTTGATTACAGACGGAATCATCTGACTGATGGCAGCAAAGATTATTGACGGTAAAACGATTGCGCAGCAGGTACGGCTTGAAGTTGCTGAAAAAGTGAAAGCCCGAATTGCCGCTGGAAAACGTGCTCCTGGACTGGCAGTTGTGCTGGTGGGAGAGAACCCTGCTTCGCAGATTTATGTCGGTAGCAAACGTAAAGCCTGTGAAGAAGTCGGCTTTATTTCTCGCTCCTACGATTTGCCTGACACCACCTCTGAAGCAGAACTGCTGGAGCTGATTGATACGCTCAACGCAGATAACGAAATCGACGGTATTTTGGTGCAGTTGCCACTGCCTGCGGGCATCGATAACGTAAAAGTTCTGGAGCGTATCGATCCGGATAAAGATGTGGATGGTTTCCATCCTTACAACGTTGGCCGCCTGTGCCAGCGTGCGCCGCGTCTGCGTCCTTGCACACCGCGCGGTATCGTCACGCTGCTTGAGCGTTATGGCATTGATACCTATGGCCTGAACGCCGTGGTGATTGGCGCATCTAACATTGTTGGCCGCCCAATGAGTATGGAATTACTGCTGGCGGGCTGCACCACTACCGTGACCCATCGCTTCACCAAAAACTTGCGCCAACACGTCGAGAACGCCGATCTGGTGATTGTCGCAGTCGGCAAACCTGGTTTTATTCCAGGCGAGTGGATCAAGGAAGGGGCGATTGTGGTGGACGTGGGGATTAACCGTCTGGAGAGCGGCAAAGTGGTCGGCGACGTAAATTATGATGAAGCCGCAGCCAAAGCCTCGTATATTACGCCGGTTCCGGGTGGCGTTGGCCCAATGACCGTCGCCACTCTTATCCAGAATACCTTGCAGGCTTGCGAGGAATATCATGATGTCGATGGAGAGTAAAATGGCGACCTTCTCATTAGGTAAACACCCACACGTTGAATTATGCGATCTGCTGAAGCTGGAAGGCTGGTGTGAAAGCGGCGCACAGGCGAAAGCGGTGATTGCCGAAGGGCTGGTGAAGGTAGATGGCGAAGTCGAAACTCGCAAACGCTGCAAAATTGTTGCAGGTCAGACGGTGAGCTTCGAAAGCCTGAGCATTACCGTTCAAGCGTAAGCTTCCCACCTAAACCCTCGCTTTTGGGCGAGGGTTTTCCTTCTGCGTTATCGTCCTGTAATCGAATCACGCAATACAAATTCTGCTGGCAGAATGCAATTGCCAGGCGTCTTTCCCTGCGTGGCCGCCAACACTCTGGCAACAGCTTCTTTTCCCTGAGTATCTAAATCCAGCCGCACCGTGGTGAGTGAAGGGGTGAAGAATGCGCTTTCGTAGCTATCATCGTAACCAATGACAGAAACCTTCTGCGGCACCGCTATCTGAGCCTTATGTAGCGCGCTCAGCACGCCCAGTGCCATCTGATCGTTTCCTGCCAGCAGGGCACTGAATTCAACCTTATCGTTGATCAGTTGCTGTGCGCCGGCATACCCGCTTTGTGCATCCCATGTGCCGAAAATGACAGCCGAGGGCGTTAAGCCGAATTCCTTGAGGCTTTTTAACCAGCTCGCCAGACGCAACTGTGCAGAAATCGAGTATTGCGGGCCAGGCAGCAGCGCGATGTTTTTGTGGCCGAGTTCGCTTAAGCGCTTAACACTTTCCTGAGTGCCATTCGCCGGGTCGAAGATAACGTGAAACACGCCGCTGTCTGGAGCTACGTCGAGAAACAGGCAGGTGACATCTTTATTCTGCCGGGCAATCGCTCTGGCGAGTGGGGTTTCAAGTGGAACGTTGATAACGATTTTTTCGACAAATTGAGATTTGAAGTCATTGATGGATTGCTGAATCGCCGTCTCGTCGTTCTCATCAATCATCGAAATCAGCACCTGATAACCCGCTTCACGGGCGTGCATTTTAACGGAGGCGGCGATTTGTGAAGGTGCGTGCAGGGCCAGGGACGTGGTGATAAGCCCTAACGTTAGCGTGCGCTTACCGACTAACTGTTGCGCCAAACGGTTAGGCACATAGCGCAATTCTTCGATGGCTTGCTCAACGCGAATACGCGTTTTCTCGGCGACATTCACAGATTTGTTGAGCACCCGAGAAACCGTCTGGTAGGAGACACCGGCATGGCGGGCAACATCTTCCAGCGTTGCATTTCTATTTTTATTCACCCTCAATCCTTACGTTATCATCCGGCCTAATCGGGTCCGTTTCTTCCTGCCCGGAATCTCCACTATATCAAAATGTCATACGTTCACATGGCCGAATTTTGAGATCTGCTTCACCTTTTGCCATGTTTAAAATTTTGTTATGTGATGTTGATTGCAGTTTACATCTCTGATGGTTGTTTGAACGATTTGCCAGGTATTTTATGTAACTCACTGATGTGAACGTCGTACATTTTTGGGTTAACCACATTAACCCAACACAGCAGCGTAAACTAAACCCTAAAAAAGAACGCTATTCACTGTGTATTCAGTGAAGCACCGACTCTGTTCCTTCATGAGGAAGAAAAAGATGGTTACCGGCAAAAGGAACTACATTCTTTTAAGCATTTTCGATTTTCTTTACTTGTTTGCCTGGTCGTCGACGATGGCCTTTTTTGTTATCTGGACGACACAGCACCTGGGGATCAGTGCCACCAAAACGGGCTGGTTGTATGCGATTAACGCCTTTATCGCACTGACGATGCAGCCGTTTTTTGGCTTTATCTCAGACAAGTTCGGTACTAAAAAATCGTTAATCTTCCTGATCATCGCGTTGCTGCTGCCGATTGGGCCGTTCTTTATTTATGTTTATGCGCCGCTTCTGGTGAGTTCTTTCTGGTTAGGTGCTGTATTAGGTGGCATCTATCTGGGGATTATTTTTAACTCTGGCTGCGGCGTGATTGACTCTTATATCGATAAAATTTCCCGTCGTTATTCATTCGAATATGGACGGGTGAGAATGTGGGGATCTTTAGGTTGGGCTGCCGCAGCGTATATTGTGGGGCGCAATATTAATGATAACCCAAATCTCTCATTCTGGTTGGCGAGTATTGCGATTGTATTAGCTGCTGTGTGTTTCATGATGACCAAAATTGAAGTCACGCTTGAAGAAGAGAAAATGACTTCGTCATTAAAAGCGGTACACGTTTTTGAACTGGCAAAAAACAAACAGTTCTGGATGCTTATCATATTTACGCTGTTCGTTACGCAAATTTATGACACCTATGATCAGCAATTTGCCCAGTATTTCTCCTTACAGTTCTCAAGTGTTGATGAGGGGAATAAATGGTATGGCACGCTGGCCTCGGTTCAGGTCTGTTTCGAAACGTTATTCCTCGGTCTGATGCCATGGTTCGTCAATCGCGTCGGGGCAAAATGGGCGCTAGTGATTGCTGGGACGATAATGTCAGTGCGCATTCTGGGTTCTGCGGTACCGCTTGGTCCGGTGTGGATTGCTGCTGTTAAAATGATGCACGCGATTGAAAAACCACTGATTTTAATTTCGGTATTTAAATTTATCTCGCAGAACTTCGACCATAAATTATCATCCACCATCTATTTGCTCGTGTTGTTTGCTGCATCCATTGCAACCACGGTTTATTCACCTGTTGTCGGCTATTTGTACGACACCATTGGTTTTGCTAACGCATATATCATTCTTGGCATTATTTCAGGGCTCTTTACGCTGTTCTCAGTGTTCTCTCTACGCAATAGAAAAGACCCGGTCATTACCCTTTCTCAGGAGAGAGAGTCGTTAGCATAACGGAGGCAGTCATGAGTAAGTTATTTCCGAAACTGAATTTTTTACACGGTGCAGATTACAATCCCGACCAGTGGCTGAATCAGCCTGATATTTTAGAAAAAGATATCGCGATGATGAAAGAAACGAAATGCAACGTGATGTCGGTAGGGATATTTAGTTGGTCAAAACTTGAGCCCGAAGAAGGGAATTACCAGTTCACCTGGCTGGATAATATATTGGATAAACTGTATGCCAACGGGATCTCTGTTTTTCTGGCAACCCCGAGCGGTGCCAGGCCCGCGTGGGTCAGTGAAAAATATCCAGAAGTTTTGCGGACCAATAAAGATCTGACTAAAAACTTGCATGGCGAGCGGCACAACCATTGTTATTCGTCACCTGCATATTTGCGTTTGACAAAGAATATTAACGAACAGCTCGCAAGACGTTATTCGCACCATCCGGCCGTGCTGGCCTGGCATATCTCCAATGAATATGGCGGGGATTGCCATTGCGAGATTTGCCAGCAGAGTTTCCGTGACTGGTTGAAGAATAAGTATCAGACGCTGGATAACTTAAACCAGCGCTGGTGGAGTTCATTCTGGAGCCATGAATATTCAAACTGGAACCAGATTCATTCGCCAGGGCCGCTGGGTGAGCAGTCGGTTCATGCGCTGAATATTGACTGGCGGCGCTTTGTAAGCGAACAGGTTGCCCTGTTCTGTCGTCATGAGATTCAGGCCGTTAAGCCTTTTAATCCGTCGTTGCCCGCGACCACGAATTTCCACGGCGTGTTTTACGATTATGATTATTGGCGTCTGGCGGAGGAAGTCGATTTTATCTCCTGGGACAGCTATCCCGAATGGCATCAGACGCGCGATCAGCAGGATCTCGCCTCCAGCACGGCTTTCACTTTTGACCTGATGAGAAGCCTTAAACCTGGGCTGCCGTTCTTACTGATGGAGTCCACGCCTGGCACAACCAGTTGGCAAGCCGTCAGTAAGTTAAAAAAGCCAGGGATGCATCAGCTTTCGGCGCTACAAGCTGTGGCTCATGGTTCTGATTCTGTTCAATATTTCCAGTGGCGGAAGAGCCGTGGTTCTATTGAAAAATTCCACGGTGCGGTGGTCGATCACGTTGGGCATGTTAATACGCGTGTCGGGCGGGATGTGAAGCAGGTAGGCGTTGCGCTGGAGAAACTGGCGGGAGCGGCAGGAACTGGCTATCAAGCTGATGTGGCCATGGTTTACGACTGGGATAACCGTTGGGCAGTGAACGATTCCGCAGGCCCGCGAAACTGTGGCATCAAGTTTGAAGAAACCGTGCAACAGCACTATCAGGCGTTGTGGCGGCAAAACATTCCGGTCGATATTGTTTCTCAGCAGTCTGATATCAGCCGCTACCGGGTGCTGGTTGCGCCGATGCTTTACATGGTCAATGAAGACTTTGCAAAACGAGTGAATACGTTCGTTGCGGCTGGCGGCGTGTTTATTGCGACTTACTGGTCGGGGATCGTTAATGCTGACGATCTCTGCTACACCAATGGTTTCCCTGGACCGTTGCGCGAAGTTTTAGGCATCTGGTCAGAAGAAATTGACAGCCTGTATGACGGTGAAACGAATCAAATCGGTATCACCACATCGGGGTGGAATAGCCAGGTTCGCGAATACAAATGTGTAGAACTGTGCGATTTGATTCATGCAGAAACGGCGGAAGTGCTGGGGGTTTATCAACATGATTTCTACCAGGGCAGGCCAGCAATCACCCGTAACCAGTACGGAAAAGGGCAAGCCTGGTATGTCGCGGCAAGAACCGACGGGGATTTCCTGCATGATTTTTACCAGCATATTGCAAGCCAACACGGGGTGAATGCCTGTACGTCGATGTCACTCCCTGTGGGCGCTGTGGCGACCGCAAGGCAGGGCGACGGGCACGACTATCTTTTTGTCCAAAACTTTAGCGACCAGGCGCTGACTCTTGAGTTGGCAGAAGAAAACCGTTTGCTGGAACCGTTGTTGAATAGCGAGGGGATTAACGGGCACCAATATTCCCTTTCAGCTTTCGGCGTGGAAGTCTTTTTAGCCCAATCCTAAGCGAACACCATCCCCCTCTCTGATACGCGGAGGGGGATGGTGCGCCTGTTTACGGTGCTTTCATCGAATGCCGATTGACGCTTGTCTACCCGGCAAGTGACCGTCTGAATCCCTCCAGGTTAGGTTTTTAATCCCCTATAAAAAACAGGTTAAAACCTGCGCGACTTCAAATATTCGATAACAGTATGGCTACAACTCAGATTTTTGTTGCCGGGCAAAATTCGTTTCGTCAGTATAGGTAGAACGTTCTACTAGAACGTTCTACCTAGCATAAAAACGCGTAAATCAATAAAACGCGATGGCGGCGTCAACACCAGGGGATTGTCTATGAGTTTGCTTTCGAGCGTTACGAAATCGTTATCTAAGTTGTCGATGATAGGGCGTGCTTTAATGCTGCCGATCTCGCTACTTCCTGCTGCGGGTCTGTTACTGGCCTTTGGCGATAAATTCCATTTACCACTGATGATGAACGCGGGCGGGGTGATTTTCGACAACCTGCCAATGCTGTTTGCCATCGGTTCGGCGGTAGGGCTTGCGGCAGAATCGGGTATTGCTGCGCTGTCGGCGGCGGTATCGGTGTTTATTATTAATATGACGATTGGCACGGTGATGCATATCACGCCAGAAATGGCGGCGTCAGGCGGGAAGTTTGCCATGGTGGTGGGCATTCCGACCTTGCAGATGGGCGTATTTGGCGGCCTGATTTCCGGTATTCTCGCGGCCTGGTGCTATAACAAATTCCATACCATGCAGCTGCCTGAATTCCTCGGTTTCTTCTCCGGCAAGCGTTTTGTTGCTATCGCCACGGCATTCTTATCCTTCCTGCTGGGCATGGTGTTGCCGTGGATCTGGTCTTACATTCAGTCCGGTATTGATTCGCTGTCGGTGATTGTGAACGGTGATAACCAGGCGCTTTCAACCTTTATCTTCGGATTGGTGGAACGCGCGCTGATACCGCTTGGCTTGCACCATATCTGGTATCCCTCGTTCTGGTATTCATTTGGTGAATACACCACGAATGCCGGGCAGGTGATTCACGGTGACCAAACTATCTGGTTCAAAATGCTCGAAGAGGGCGTGAAATCATTCAGCAGTGACAGTTACCACAACGCCGGTAAATTCATGCAGGGCGAGTTCCCGCTGATGCTGTTTGCACTGCCTGCGGCGTGTCTGGCGATGTATCACGAAGCCAACACCAAAAATAAGAAGATTGCCTCCGGTATTTTGTTCTCTGCGGCACTGACCTGCTTCCTGACGGGCATTACCGAACCGGTTGAATTTACCTTTATTTTCGTCGCACCAATCCTGTATGTCTTTAACGCGATTATGGCTGGCCTGTCTTATATGTGTATGTATTTACTGCACGCACATATCGCCAAATCGTTCTCGGCGGGGATGATTGACTACATTTCCTTTGGTATCTTGCCGTCGTTCAACGGTTACCAGACCAACTTCCTGTCGGCGGTTATCGTCGGTATACCGATGGCGCTGATTTACTACTTCACCTTCCGTTATGTGATTCGCCGTTTTGATGTAAAAACGCCGGGCCGTGCAGACGTTTCCGCAAATGCGAATGACAAAACAGACACCGAACTGGCTGGCGATATCATTGGTTTGCTGGGCGGCGCTGAGAACATCAACTCTGTCGGTTCATGTATTACGCGTTTGCGCCTGGAAGTGGAGAAGAGCGATCAGGTTGATAAAGATGGCCTTAACAGCCTCGGTGCACGCGGCGTGGTGTTTGTCGGCGATTCAGGCATTCAGGTGATATTCGGTGCTCGCGCTCAGTTTATTGCTCAGACTATGTCGACGATGATAGGAAAGTAACTCTCCGCGTCATCATTCAAGCTGCAGATGCGTTGGCAGCGTTCACTTACCCCAGTCACTTACACAAGTAAGCTCCTGGGGCTAAGTTCTCTTGCCGCCTTTCTGCAACTCGAATGCTATAGCGGAGCCAGGCAAAGAGCTGTATGTTTCAGGGGGCTGAATTTTATGGATTATCGGTGACAGGAACGGGATGAAAAAGGTCAATATTATTGATGTAGCACAACTGGCAGGCGTTTCTGTCTCCACGGTTTCACTGGTGCTGCGTCAAAAAGGAAAGATCTCTGATGCGACCATCGACAAGGTCAATGCTGCGATTAAACAGCTTGGCTACGTTCATAATGTGGCAGCGGCTAATCTGCGTTCCAGCACTTCAAATCTCATTGGCCTGATTATCAGGGATTTCAATGATTCCTTTTGCGTTAACGTCATGGCGAGTGTGGTTAATTATCTGGAAAAACAAGGTTATATGGTTTTTCTTGGGCACCCACAAAACGATGTCGAGCAGTTACAACAATGTTTAACCTCGTTCAGTCAGCAAGGCGTGGCGGGGGTTATTTATCTTGATGCCAATCACCGATTAGCTTCCATACCGGACCTGATTGCTGAATGTCCACTGCCGACCGTGATCATTGCAGAATCGACAGTAACCAGTGGGCGGGATGTGATTGGGCGTGATAATCGCCAGGCGGGACACCAGGCGACGCGTTATCTGATTGACCGTGGTCATCGAAATATCGCCTATTTGGGCGGCACGGCGACCAACCTGATACGCGAAGAGCGTTTACTCGGTTATCGCAATGCACTCGCGCAATACGATCTGCCGTTTCGCGAAGAGTGGGCGCCCGTTTGCGAAAATAACACCGAGGCTGCGGCCCGTTTAACCCGGCAATTACTGGAAAAAAATAGCAAAATTACCGCCATGCTTTGCCATTCCCCATCAGCCATTATTGGCTGCCTGAATGGGATTCAGCAGGTTGGACGAACCGTCGGTAAAGATGTGTTTTTGACCCAACAAGTTTCACTGATTGGATTCGAAGATATGATGCACATTAATCTCACGTCCCCCCGGTTTACCTATGTTTCAGCATCCAGCGAAGAAGCCGGGCGACAAGCCGCAACGCTGATTGTGAATAAGATAAAAACGCCGGCTTTGCCGTCACAGAAGATTATTATTTCTGGAGAGTTGGTGTTGCGGGAATCTGCATAACGTCCCCCTTCGCTATGAAGGGGGCAATCATTAACGGTGGTATTCGCCCGCAGCTTCTGGCTGGTATTGCAGCTCCAGCACTTCCAGATGCGTCTGGTTACCGTTCGGTAACGTCCAGTTGATTGTTGCACCGACACGCAAACCCAGCAGTGCCGCACCAACGGGTGCCATCACAGAAAGTTGGTTGTCACTATCGGTCAGGTTTACCGGGTAAACCAGCGTGCGAACATGCTCCTCTTTTGAGGCCAGATCGCGGAATTTCACGCGGCTGTTCATGGTCACGACGTCTGCCGGAATATCTTCAGGCTTACGCATTTCTGCTCTGTCCAGTTCTATATTCAGTGCCTGAGCGACTGGCTGGTTGGCAAATTGTGGTTGCTCCAGCAGTCGGTCGATACGCTCGGCATCAAGTTCATTAATGATAATGGCTGGTCTGGACATAATTCTCTCCATGTAAAAAAAACAGGCACTCTTGTGTCTGATGGCGGACCTTACAAAAGAAAACCCTCACTCAATGAGCGAGGGTTTGGTCTGTGTTGATGATACTGAGCTTAACGCTTAGTTTAAAGCGACTTCAGTCACATTTTAATAACAGCACAGTTTACAGGATTATGCTACCTACCAGCGCGAACAGGAAGGCGATAGACCCGATCAATGTTTCCATCACGGTCCAGGTTTTCAGGGTGGTTTTCTCGTCCATTTCGAGGAAACGGCCAACCAACCAGAAGCCTGAGTCGTTCACGTGAGACAGAACAGTCGCACCACCCGCAATGGCCACCACGATGAAGCACAGGTCGAACTGGCTCAAACCCGGTGTCACGGCAACCATTGGAGAAATCAACGCGGCAGTGGTAGTCAGAGCGACCGTTGCAGAACCTTGCGCGACACGCAGTGCGGTAGAGATAACGAACGCGGCAACAATGACTGGCATACCGGTATCGGATAACACACCCGCCAGAGCATCACCAATGCCACTTGCACGCAGAACGCCACCAAACATACCACCCGCGCCAGTCACCAAAATGATGCCGCAGATTGGACCGAGTGCGCCATCACACACTTTTTCCAGATGCTGGCGGCTGTGGCGACCACTAAAGACGGCAAGCGCGAAGAAGACGGTAATCAGCAGTGCGATAGGCGTTTTGCCCAACATCCGCAGTAACTGAACCACGGTATTATCACCGCTGACCCAACCGAGCACGGTCGCTGTATTCAGGCCAGTATCGAGGAAAATCAGTACCAGTGGCAGCAGCAGAATCGCTAATACGGTGCCAAATGCTGGTGGCTTATGGTTTGCATCGACTTCCATGCTTCCCAGGAAAGAAGAAGGCAATTTAACGTCGAATTTTTTACCGGCGTACAGGCCAAACAGATACGCGCCGAGATACCAGGTCGGAAGCGCGATAATCAGGCCAACAATCACCAGCAGACCGATATTTGCACCCAGCAGTTCACTGGCAGCAACCGGGCCTGGATGCGGTGGCAGCAGGGCGTGCATGACTGCAAATGCACCCGCAGCAGGCAATGCGTACTTCAGCGTAGAACCGCCGAATTGTTTTGCCACACTGAAGATAATCGGCAGCATGACGACCAGGCCCGCATCAAAGAAGATTGGGAAGCCGAACAGCAACGATGCCACACCGAGCGCCAGTGGAGCACGATGCGAGCCAAACGTTCCGATTAGCGTGTCGGCAAGTACTTTTGCCCCGCCAGAAATTTCAAGCAAGCGGCCAATCATTGCGCCAAGACCAACCAGCAGCGCAACGCCTGCCAGTGTGCTCCCAAAACCGCCCAAAATAGTTGGGACAATTTTATCGAACGGCACGCCTGTCACCAGGGCGACGACGACACTCACAAGGGTTAAAGCCAAAAAAGCATGCACTTTGAAACGCATGATAAGGATAAGTAGGAGTACAACTGCACAGGCTGCAATCCCTAGAAGGGTCCCTGCGCCAAGATGTGCTGTTATTTCGGTCATTTGTTTTTCCTCTACGCCGAATTTATAGGTGAATAAAGCATTTGCATTATTCACTACATTTCTGATACCGGTAACATGATACTGGTAACATCGGCCACTCGGGAATGGCCTGAACCCTGTTTATTGGCGTTTTGGGAGCAAGGTCAAACTATCAAAATAAACCCTCATTAACACTCGCTGACGAATTGATGACTCCAAATCAACCTGCCTGATGAAAAAATTGCATTACCCTCTATATACCCCTCATCTTTCAAGTCGCAGGTGCGTTAGCGGCACACTCGTTCACCGCTTACCTGTCTCTTGAAATCTGTTGGGTTTATGCACGTATCACTTATGCGCCTTGTGCAGTAATCACCTGAAGAGGAGATATCATGAGCCATTACGACAAACTCACGTTAAAGGACGGCAGTTCTCTTTATTTTAAGGATTGGGGAGAAGGGCAACCGGTCGTTTTCAGCCACGGCTGGCCGTTAACAGCAGATGCGTTTGAAGATCAGATGTTTTTCCTGGGCCAGAAAGGATTCCGCGTGATTGCTCACGACAGGCGTGGGCATGGTCGCTCATCGCAATCCTGGGAAGGAAATCATATGGATCAATATGCTGACGATCTGGCAGAGTTGACCGCGCATTTGAATCTGAAAGAGGCTATCCATGTGGGTCATTCCACTGGCGGTGGAGAAGTGGCGCGATACATTGGGCGCCATGGTACTCATCGCGTGGCAAAAGCCGTGTTAATCAGTGCTGTACCGCCGATCATGGTGAAAACTGATTTCAATCCTGACGGTGTTCCCATTGATGTGTTTGATGGGATTCGTGAAGGTGTGCGTGCCAATCGGGCTGACTTTTTCAAAGAGCTAACCCTGGCATTTTATGGCTATAACCGTCCGGGGGCGACAATCTCGGAAGGCGTAAGGGAGAGTTTTGTCGAGCAGGGTATGCAGGGAGGGATCAAAGCGCTATACGATTGTATTAAAGCGTTTTCTGAAACTGACTTGCGCGAAGACCTGAAGAAAATGACCATCCCAACGCTGGTTATTCATGGCGATGATGATCAGATTGTACCGTTTGAAACCTGCGGGAAAGTCACGGCGGCGACATTGCCGGACTCGATATTCAAAGTGTATGAAGGTGGATCGCACGGCATTTGTACCACCGAGAAAGACCGGGTAAATGCGGATTTACTGGAGTTCTTGAAAGGATAACGTCCTGGCGGGTGAGCGACGTATCACCCGCCTTTTAACGTCTTCAATTTCCGGCAACCGGTAACATAATCTCTTTTAAGATTTCGTAGCGCTGTTGCGGTGAAAGCCAAATCAAACCTAATAATTTGTGCGCCTGGCCTTCGCGTTCAAACTGAGTTTTCAACTGTTTTAAAAAGCTTTTTGTCGTATTCATCATTACCTCCGCACTAGATATGCAAAGCATATGACCAGAAATACGGAACTAATAGTGAACTGATTGTTTTTTGACTTCCGTATTTAAGCGGGAGTTAGTACCCGACAGCATCCAGACGGAATTGCTTCGCGCAGTTGCCAGGATTTTTTTGTGCCGCAAATGCGCTTTCGTTCAGTGGGCCGTTAATTTTCCCGGCATCAAGCGAGATTTGCATCTCTGTCAGATAGGCCGGATTGCCGTTACAGGTCAGTTTTACTGCCTTCACCGCCTCTGTCCCCCAGCTTTTCTCCAGCGCCTTATTGAACGCTTTTCGCGTCACGACGTTGCCGTAGTTTTCTGCGAGGAAGGTTCCGAAAGCGCTTTGCTTGAATTCACTATTCAGGCGCACCATAGTGCCGAAATACGCATTGGGGTTAAAGCCGAAACAGGCACCATGCTTGGCAAATTCATAACGATCCAGACACGATTTCCCGCCTGCTCCAGGCATGACGCCGGCGAGTTTACTGGCGATGTCGGGGGATAATTCAGGTGCTGGTGCCTGGCACTTTTGTGAACCGCGAACTTCCGCCATGTTTGGCACTGGGCGGGTTGAGCAGCCGTAACGCATCCAGCGTTTTTCATCCACACCGCGTGATGCGACGGATTTTGGCAATCCCGGCCACAGCCCATGCACTGTCAAAAATGCGCGTTTATCATTTTGTTCCTGCTGGATTTTGCATTCAGTTGGTTCGTCACGATTGCGCTCATGCATGCTCTGGCAAAAGCCGGTTTGCCATGAAAGCGCCAATACATAACGATCGAAATCGCCATATTGTTTAGGTTGCAGATCTTCAGCCATGGAGTGGAAACTGGCGGCGCACGCGAGGGTAAGTAGCGTGGTTTGGCAGATAAATTTCATGCCTTACTCATTCTGTTAGATGATGATTCCTTATTTAAACATAAAAAAAGCGCCTCGCGAGGCGCTTGTATTCAGCATTTCTATCCATCAACTCCACAGCGCCAGAATCGGCCAGCCAACGCACAGCAGCATGGTGATAAAAATCACGCCGAAAATTGCACCCAGGCGCCAGTAGTCTTTCGATTTTACGTAGCCGCAGCCATAAATAATGACCCCAGGACCCGTTGCGTAAGGTGTCAGGCAGCCCATGATACCGATAGAAAGAACCAGCAGAATGCACAGGTGTTCCATGGGCACGCCCGGAATACCTTTCCCCACGGCCAGGATGACGGGAAGCATGGTGGCGGTGTGCGCGGACAGGCTGGCAAACAGGTAGTGCGCGAAGTAGAACACCAGTACCAGCACGATAACCGTGGTGTTCGGCGAAAAACCTTCCAGGTGGGAGCTCATGGTATTGGCAAACCAGTCGATAAAACCGGAGCGGGTAAGACCGCTTGCCATTACAACCAGAGTGGCGAGATTAACTAATGTGTTCCATGCGCTGTTGTATTTGGTGATGTCTTTCCAGGGCACGACGTGCAGCGCCAGCATCAGGGAGACCGCCAGCAGACCAACCGCAGTCGCATCAATCATTTCACCGCCAAAAACCCACAGCCCAAGACTCAGCAGTACCAGGCAAATCAGCGTTATCTCTTTGCGCGTGAGGCTGCCCATCTCTTGCAGCGCATCTTTCGCCCAGCCTGAAACTTCTTCACTGTGCGTGACCTCTGGTTTGTAGAGGACATAAGAGAGCCACGGAGCCACTATAAGCAAAATAATCCCGACCGGCAGGAAGCTCAGGAACCATTGCATCCAGCTAATCTGAATGCCAGCAATTTTGTTGACAAACTCCAGCCCCAATACGTTGGGCGCGGCACCGGTGATAAACATCGACGAGCTGAGGCTGGTACTTATCACCATCATCCACATCAGGTAACCGCCGATACGCTTGGACGAAGGATCGTTAGGGAAAGACTGGAACAGCGGCGGCAGGTTTTTGATTACCGGGAACACGGTGCCGCCGGTACGCGCGGTATTTGACGGCGTAAACGGGGCGAGCAGAATATCAATGATGACAATCGCGTAACCCAGCGTCAGCGTGCGTTTACCCATGAATTTCACCATGAATAACGCGATACGGCGGCCAAGCCCGGTGACTTCATATCCCAGTGCAAAGATAAACGCGCCGAACACTAGCCAAACGGTGGTGCTGGAGAAGCCCGCAAGCCCCCATTTCAGGGCTTGTTTTCCTGAGTCGAAAGCCGGGTCGGCTAACTCTTTTGCATCGAACAGCAGATAATCACTGCCGATAACGCAGATGGTCACCGCGATAAAACTGATGGCGGTGGCTGGAATGGGCTCGAGGATCATCCCGACGATCATCGCGACAAATACCGCAAAATAGTGCCATGCCTGCGGTGGCATGCCGTCAGGGACTGGGATGAGCAGCATCACTGCCATCACCAGCAACGGGGCCAGCAATTTCCATATTTTATCTTTTGAAACAGACATAACTGATTCTCCAGTAAGACATTTTTATGATTGATAATTAAGGTGTGTAGGGCGAGATTTGGGCTAAAAACCAGGTAATGATCAGCAGGTCGGCGCTGCCTCCAGGACTTAAATTGCGCGTTATGCAGGCGGCGTCGAAATCGTACAAATGATCCAGGTCTTCAGGCTGCTGGATACCGCCGTTGCGTAGCAGCATGTGGGCACGCTGTTGCAGCCAGCTCAGGCCAGCGCTGCCTCCGCGTGAAGCAACGTTGGTATCGCCGTTGTGCGCCATCAACACCAGTAGCGTGTCGAGCAAGGCCAGTTCAGGAGTGGTTCCCTGGGCCAGTTTCGAGTGGTAATGCGGCAGCGCACGAGTTAACACCAACGGATAACCTGCTTCGGCTTCCCCGCGAGCCCCGGTTAGCCCGGATTGTCGGAAAAGCCGTTGTCCGGCGGTCTCTTGAAGGTTGTTTTGCTGAAGCTCTCGTCGGGTTATCCCATGGCAAAAGGCCGCAACGGTTTCACAAATCGCCACAGGCGTTGTGGCACGCTGTTGCTGATGTAAACGCCCTATTGCGGCACACAGTAATCCGAGTGAAAAAATGCTGCCTTTGTGCGTGTTTACGCCAGCCGTTGCGCGGAACATAGCGGCTTCACATTCGATGCCGATGGGGCGCAAATTTTTAAGGGTTTCGCATTCAGGGCGTGATGCCATCGCCGCACCCATTTGAATAAAGCGCGGCAAAAACAGGCGAATGGCATTGGCACTGCGATAAAAATCTTCCAGCGCCATATCTTTGTGCGCACCGCAGTTATGCCTGTCGACCAGGCCGGGCTTTGGCGTTAAATTCACCTCCACCAATAACGCGCGGAACGCGAGTTCGCTGTAATGAGCGACGATTTCTTCTGGAACCCCGTCGCAATCAACGTGAGGCTGAGCTATCTGCATCATGCAGCAATGCCTCCATTCGATTGAGCAATTCCGCCTGTGGATGCGCGCGTTCCCTTGCGCATACCGCAGCGGTTTGCGGGCACACTAAGCAGCGGCGTGCGGGAAGCGAAAAATCACTGCGCGACAGGATCTTCCCTTGTGGCGTGAGGACATCGATATCCCACAGGCGGCCCAGCACATGCTGTTGTTCAAGTTCAATGGCTGCCTGCTTGACCAGATTCGCCGGTGCGTTGATGGCCAGTAACGCTTCCGGCCCCGTTGTGGGTGATAAGCAGCGCTGTCTCTTGATTTCCCAGCCAGAGTTTTCTGCAAGTTGCCGTATTGCCCTTAGCGCGTAATTAAAAATGCGCCGGGTCAGAACGCTGTCTTTTACCGGACCGGGTGCCACCACCGTCAGGGAGATGAGCGTTGCGGCGTACTGATTGAGCCATTCCTGCTGCCGGGTTTGCCTGGCTTCACGGGAGGCCAGCAACTCCGGCAAATTGACGACGGCGTGAGTGGCGTTGGAGATATACATCGGCATGATTCACTCCTTCACCTGACGAACGACATCAATCACTGACCCATCGCGGTAACGCACCACTGCGACCACGCGATCGGTAAACTCGATGGCGCGGGGCTGGCCGGTTAATATTTCCGCACGTTCACGCAACCATTCGATGGAGACGATTTTCATCCCCGCCTCTTTGAGGCGTTCAGCCAATTCAGGGCGTGCAGGATTGACGGCAATACCATGATCGGTAACCAAAATATCCACGCTTGAACCCGGCGTAACGCAGGTCGTTACTTCGTCAACCAACGTAGGAATACGGCCGCGAACCAGTGGTGCAACGATGATTGAAAGCGCTGCAGCGACGGCGGTATCGCAATGGCCGCCAGATGCTCCGCGCAACACGCCGTCAGAACCGGTGAGCACGTTGACGTTGAATTGCGTGTCGACTTCCAGCGCGCTCAGTACCACCACGTCAAGACGGTCGACGGAAGCACCTTTTGAACCCCAGTTGGCGTACTGGTTGGCACTGATTTCAATGTGATTGGGATTGCGAGCCAGCGACTGCGCAGCGCTGCGGTCAAAGCTCTGCACATCGAGGAGTTTTTTGATGAGCCCTTTTTCATGCAAATCGACAATCGTTGCGGTGATACCGCCGAGGGCAAAACCTGCCTGAATATTGCGGCTGCGCATTTTGTCTTCCAGAAAACGCGTCACCGCAAGTGAGGCACCGCCGGTGCCGGTTTGCAGGGAGAAACCTTGTTTGAAATAACCCGAGTTAACCACGACGTCGGCGGCACTGCGGGCGATTAATAACTCGCGGGGATTTGATGTCATGCGCGTGGCATCGGCTCCGATTTTATCGGCATCGCCAACCTGCTCAACTTGCACAATGAAATCGACCTGATCTTGCATAATGCTGGCCGGATTATGCGGATAGGGCAGCAAGGCTTCAGTCAGCAATACCACCTGGCGGGCGTTTTCGGCATCGACTTTGGCATAACCCAGCGAGCCACAGCAGGCTTTGCCCGTGTAGCCATTGGCATTGCCAAATTCGTCACAAGACGGCACGCCAAGGAAGGCAACGTCAATTTTTAGCTCGCCACTGTTAACCAGATGAACGCGTCCGCCATGCGAGTGGATTTGCACTGGTTCTGGCAACAAACCGCGCGAGATTTCTTCGGCCAGCGGGCCGCGCAAACCGGAGGTGTAAATGCGCGATACGACGTTATTGCGAATGTGTTCGACCAATGGTGCGTGGCAGTCGCTCAGTGAACTTGACGCCAGCGTCAGATTTTTGAAACCCATACTGGCGAGGGTTGCCATGACAGTATTGAGCGTCAGATCGCCCCCACGAAAGGCATGGTGGAAAGAGATGGTCATGCCGTCGTGTAAGCCGGAACGACGAATCGCTTCCTCAAGCGAAGTACATAATTTTTTATTACGCGGCTTTTGCGCCTGTAAATTCAGTTTTGAGGTGTTTTTATAAGCGGGCAGTTCGCTTTCACTGCGTTGAGCCCAGGCGGCAATGCGTTGCTGTTTCTGAGTCATTTTTTAGCCTTATTCTTCACGAATGCCGGAAAGTGCGGCGCGAGACAACACCAGACGAGCACGTTCGATAACCGGGCTGTCGACCATTTTTCCGTTCAGAGAGACCACGCCGCGACCTTCTCGTGCAGACGCCTCGGCGGCTTCGACAACCGCGTTTGCATGGTCGACTTCTTTTTGAGTCGGGGCGTAGAGGTTGTGCAGCAACTCAATCTGGCGGGGGTTGATAAGCGATTTGCCATCAAAGCCAAGCTGTTTTATGTGCGCCGTTTCGTGCAGGAAACCGGCTTCGTTATTGGCGTCGGAATAGACGGTGTCGAAGGCCTGAATGCCTGCGGAACGCGCAGCTTGCAGGATGGAACAACGGGCGAATAGCAGCTCAGTACCTTCAGGAGAACGCTCTGTGCGCAAGTTACGGACGTAGTCTTCCGCGCCCAACGCGATACCGATTAAGCGTGATGATGAATGCGCAATGGCAACCGCTTGAGTAATGCCCATTGGTGATTCGATTGCCGCCAGTAATCCGGTACTACCCCGTTCACGGCCACATTCGGCTTCAATTCGCACGATTTCGCTTTCGATGTCGATAACGTCTTGTGCCGTATCTGTTTTTGGCAGCCGTACGATATTCGCACCGCCGCGTACAACCGCTTCCAAATCGGCTACGCCATATTCAGAATCGAGCGGATTCACGCGCACGATGGTTTCCACGTCCTGATAAAGCGGATGTTGAAGTGCGTGGTAAACCAGGCGACGCGCCGCATCTTTTTCCCGCAGGATGACCGAGTCTTCAAGGTCGAACATCAGAGCATCAGCCTGATAAATAAAGGCGTTGCTCACCATTGCTGCGTTGGCGCCCGGAACAAATAGCATGCTGCGGCGGGTGCGGTTTTTTTGTTCAGGAGTCATGCTTTTTCCTCCCATGGCAGGCTGTTTACATCACTTGCGCGCACCAACAGGGTTTCCAGGCGGGCGCGGAGAATACAGTCCAGCGCACCTTTGTCATCCAGAATCAACTGAACTCCCTGAATATGATGGCGATGGAGGATTTCCAGCACGGTGGCGCGAATGGCTTCGCCAAACTGTTTTTCAACGTTACTGCTGATTTGCAGGTCTATTTCCTGATTCTCTAGTGGGGCGATTCGGATCATCACATCGCCTGATTCCAGGGTGCCGGCGACGGCTGCATGCGTAATTTTCATTTTTCACCTGTTAATGTGGATTCAAGTTGCCCGGTAACGGAGTGGGCAGGGCGAGCGACGAACATGCTTTCCAGGTAGTCGCGCGTCACTTCGGGAACAAGTTTGTCGATCGACGAAAAGTCTTTTTTCACCAGCAGCTTGCGCACCCAGGAGGCGGAAATCGCCATGCCGTGATATTGCAGGCGCTCAATTTCAACCAGCTCAATGGGTGGAACAGGCAGTGAGGGGGTTTGTAGCCAGTGGCGCATATCTTCGTTGTATGCGGCGGTGACGGCGCACCAGGGTTCCGTACCGACAAAACGGTGTGTTATCCCTAAAGCGGGAGCCAGAAACTGGCGGAAAATCTTCAGGTCTATTTCGGTATGGCAGTGGTTGAGCACGCCTTGTTCTTTGATGAAATAACAAGGAAACGTTGCACGCGAAATGATGTACTCAGATCCGCGATGAACGGTGAGTCTTTTAATATCGGCGGTGCCGGTACGAACCAGTGCGAGGCGGTCTTCATAAGGGAAACGTGAGGTGTCTTCTTTCACCAGAAAAACATGCAACCAATCACATTGCTCCGCTGCTTTTTGGATTAAATAGCGATGCCCGTGAGTAAATGGATTGGCGTTCATCACGATGCAGCCAATTTTATCGCCAGCCTGGCGCAATGTGGTGAGATAGCTGGCGTAGCGTTGCAGGCGTGTCGCGCTATTTTCCATCAAAACCATCATGCCGGGCACGCTGGTGATGGTATAAAAACCGCACTGCTTAAAGAGCGCTTCGTTTTGTGTTTTGGTGTAAATGAACAGGTGAGGGCATTGCCGCTCATAGGCGAGGTTAATTAATTCTGTGGCAAGGGTGAGAGCGATACCTTCACCGCGTACGGTTTCATCGACGGCCACACATTTAATGATATTCCCTGCAATCCCCCCGCAAGCGATAAGCCGATCATTTTGGGTTACGGTAATAAACACGTCTACTGTCGTATCGATGCTCAGATCGTTTTCACGCAGAAAGCGTGTAATAGCTGCCATTTTTATATTATCGGCACGTTTAACCTGGGCTAATACGGTATTACCAAACATGAATTCCGGTTTCCTGATACTGAGAAGGCTTGTTGAAAACAATTGTGGTTATTTGTTGCAACTTATAACGTTTTATTTTCAATTGAGCTTTTCGGTTTTTTTAGTACAGCAAGGGAGATCGTAAGGGGTATTTGTTGAGAAGGTTTTGAGCTATTTCACAAAGGGTTACGTGACTTAAATAGACTTAATGGTTTTTATTTGTTTAATTAGTTTCTTTGCGATTTGTGACGTGGTTTTTATTTGTTTAATTGATTTAATGTTCTAAATCTGTGACGATTAATTTTATTTTTCCACCCTGTTTTAGATACAAATTTATTACATTTGGCTAAATCCACGGTATTCATTTCGATGCTTAAATAAGGATCGGGGGATGCATGGAAAGGAAAGGGTTAGCGTAATGCGGTTTTTTCATCAGATTGCCTTTCCATTAAGAATTTTCTTGCTGCTTTTGCTGGTGTCGACTTTATTGATTGCCGCTTTAGGTAAGTATTTATCCGCCAGTTTTGAAGATTATCTGTTTAATCACGTTCGTGATATGGCCATGAACCAGGCGCGGATTATCGCGTCAAATGACAGCCTGATCGTTGCGGTTAAAAATAGAGACAGCCAGCGTCTGGCCGCGATCGTGGGTAAAATCTCTACCGGTTCGGATTTTGATTATGTAGTAATCGGCGATAGCCATTCCATCCGCCTTTATCACCCGAATCCGGCAAAAATTGGCTATCCCATGCAATGGACAAAACCCGGCGCTCTGGAAAGGGGGGAAAGCTACTTTATTACCGGAGAAGGCTCCATTGGCATGGCTATGCGGGCAAAAACCCCGGTTTTTGACGAGAGCGGGAAAGTGATTGGCGTGGTATCGCTAGGTTATTTGGTGAGCCGAATTGAAAGCTGGCGCCTGGATTTCCTGCTGCCATTGGCTGGCGTGTTCGTGGTTATCCTGATTATTCTGATGCTGCTGTCCTGGCTTTTTGCTTCCCATATTCGCAGGCAGATGCTGGGCATGGAGCCTCGCCAAATTGCGCGTGTGGTTCGTCAACAAGAGGCGTTGTTTGGATCGGTATATGAAGGGCTGATTGCAGTAGATAGCGCGGGTCTCATCACTGCA
This sequence comes from Buttiauxella sp. A111, assembly GCF_014189855.1. Taxonomy (GTDB): domain Bacteria; phylum Pseudomonadota; class Gammaproteobacteria; order Enterobacterales; family Enterobacteriaceae; genus Buttiauxella; species Buttiauxella selenatireducens. The sequence continues at coordinate 304,380 of NZ_BJFN01000003.1, read as the reverse complement.
ATTAATCGTAACGCGCGTAAAATGCTTGGCTTGCGCTCCCCTGGCAGACAGTGGTTGGGGAAACCTATTGCTGAAGTTGTGCGTCCGGCAGGATTTTTTACCGAGAAGATCGACGAAGCGCGTCAGGATGTGATGTGTACATTTAACGGATTGAGTGTGATTGCCAATCGAGGCGTCATTCATTCCGGGCATGCATCCCCAGCAGGTGCGATTGTGAGCTTCCGCAGTAAAGATGAAATCAGCACATTGAATGCGCAGCTTACGCAGATTAAACAATATGTTGAGAGTCTGCGGACGTTGCGCCACGAGCATCTGAACTGGATGTCGACACTCAGCGGGCTGCTGCAAATGAAGGAGTATGACCGTGCGCTGGAAATGGTAAAGGGAGAATCTCAGGCGCAACAGGCACTCATCGACACTCTGCGTGGCTCGTTTAATGATCGGCATGTTGCGGGGCTGTTGTTTGGTAAGTCGCAGCGGGCGCATGAATTGGGCCTGGAATTAAATATCGTACCTGGAAGCCGTTTACTGGCGCTTCCGGATGGGCTGGATAGCGCGGAGTTTTCGGCGATTGTCGGCAATTTATTAGATAATGCGTTCGATGCCAGCCTGAAAAGCGCCCATAACCATAAGATTGTTGACCTCTATTTAAGTGATGAAGGTACCGATGTCATTATTGAAGTCGCCGATCAAGGTTGTGGGGTGCCAGAGGCGTTACGTGAAGTTATTTTTGAACAAGGTGTCAGTACCAAAACCGAGAACAAGGATGCACATGGCATTGGATTGTATCTGATTGCCAGTTATGTCACTCGCTGTGGCGGGGTAATTACCCTGGAAGACAATGAGCCCAGTGGTTCTTTATTTTCTGTTTTTATTCCGAAAGTGAAAAAGAGCAATGACTCAATCAATAACAATTCTGATTGTTGAAGATGAAACGGCGTTGGCAGAAATGCACGCGGAGTTTATTCGTCAAACGCCAGGCTGTGGGCAGGTGTGGCTGGCAGGGAATTTGGTACAAACAAGAATGATGATTGAGCGGTTTAAACCCGATCTCATTTTACTGGATAACCATTTACCCGATGGCAAAGGGATCACATTGCTGCATGAACTTGTGCAGAGTCGCTACCCCGGCGGCGTGGTGTTTACCACGGCGGCAAGCGATATGGACACGGTTTCGGATGCTGTGCGTGGTGGCGTATTTGATTATCTGGTGAAACCTATCGCCTATGAGCGCCTTGAACAAACCCTGACGCGTTACAAGCAAAGAATGCAGATGCTGGCGAGCAACGCCAGTGCCAGTCAGCGGCAGATTGACGATATGTTCAACGCTTACGCGCGTGGCGAGCAAAAAGAGGTTTTACCGGTGGGGATTGATGAACTGACGCTCGAAAAAGTGCAGTTATTGTTTACCGATCCCGAAGCCCGGCATACGGCTGAAACGGTGGCAGAGGTGTTAAAACTAAGTCGCACTACTGCCAGGCGTTACCTGGAGTTTTGTGCAAGTTGCCAACTCATCATGGCTGAAATTGTCTATGGCAAAGTAGGTCGCCCACAGCGTACTTACCGGGCGACCTTTTAGATGACGAGTGGGTTTAGCCGCCCACAACGATTGCAGAGGATGGTACGAGGATCTCGGTGGCGATAATCACCACAATCAGACCAACCGCAATCGGTACTGAAGTCCGTTTAACCACTTCGAAAGGTGAGATTTTCGCCATACCCGCTACCGCTACAACGACGCCGGAAACCGGAGAAATGGTACGGCCCAGGTTGGACGCTTGCAGCATAGGAATCACAAGGTACGCAGGGTTGATGCCAGAGGAGTGAGCCAGTTTCGGGATCATCTCAACAAAAGCGTAGAACGGCGCGTTACCTGAACCGGTGGTCATTGCGGCCAACATCGTGAGCACGACCAACACCAGCATCAGAATGATACTTGCGGAGCCAAATGATGTCGCAATGGAAATCAGGCTCTGGATAAAGCCGATGGTGCTCAGGCCCTGAGCGAACACGCCCGCTGCCACCAACAGCATCACCACGTTTGCGAAGGCATCAGCCATACCGCGGTAACAAACCTCCAGCCCGGAGAAAACACTCTGCGTATTGAAACTACGGAAGAATTCAATAATTGCCGCAATCAGAATACAGATAACTAAAATAGTAATGATATGCAGCTGTGGACCCCATTTACCGTCGAAAATCAACACACCAATAATTGGCGTAAACGGCAGAATGGCATAGAAAGAAGGCGCGGTAGTCTGGATTTCGCTGACATCTAGCATTTCATGGCTGATGTTCTCTTTTTTATCCAGATAGCGTTGCCAGAAGAAGTGGGCAATCGCCATCGCAATGATGGCCGCAATGGAAATTGGCACGGTAGTTTTAAAGGCAAAATCAACCAGTGTCATTTCAGCCGCTTTCGCAGCCAGCACCACGTCACCTGAAGTCGGAGACAAGATGATTGCAGCAGGGGAGGCACAAATTGCAGCTGCAGCACCACGGCTAATACCGACGTTCACCATCACCGGGAACAACGTTGCCATCAGCAATACACCCAGACCGGTCGCAGAAGAGACTGCCAGTGACATCAGGCACGCCACGAAATACGCGGCAATCATCAGAATGTAAGGTGAGTTAATGAGTTTCAGCGGTTTTGACGCGAGCTTCACGACCATGTCGTTCGCGCCAATATGCGTCATATAAGAGGCGAAACCACACAGCATCATGATCATCATGCCGAGATCGCCACCGCGGCTCATCAGCAGGATTTTGACATATTCGACAATATCGGTTGCTGTGTAACCGGTGCTTTCAGCACTGCCTGGTAATACTTTGTGACCCATCAGGGCACTAATAATCAGTAACGTTAAGCCGCCGACGAATAATACGCCGGTGGCGGAGTAGCCTTTGATGATGTAGCGAGCTACACCAACAATCACTACAACCCCAATAAGTAATTCAATCGTTGTCAGCATTAAAGCCCCCTGTTGCGTTTGGTACTCGGCATCTGTTGGCCGCACCTGAACGTAACGCCATGCCAGAAAAATAAAAAATAACGGTTATATACCCAAAATAATTCAAGTTGCTTGAAGGCGGCAAAGCAGTGAATCCCCTGGAGCTTACTCAAGTAAGTGACTGGGGTGAGCTGATGCAGCCAACGCATAAGCAGCTTGAAGTATGATGGGTATAAAGCCGTCTGCGAAAGCGGTGTCAATCTGCCTGATTCACAGGCGGCAATATCTGATAAGCATCAAATTTAGCAAGCTTCGTGAGACTGCCATCATACTTTTGTAGGCAGTGTTGCAATTATGACATTTACTTATTGATATGCGTTATTTATTTACACAGTTGATCGTTCTATTAATAACCATTTGGAGGCTATTTAATTAAAAATATATTACGTAATTGTTAATTCATTGCCTGTGTGTAAATGTAAAGCCATTAAAAATCTCTTCAAAATAGAAAGGCCTGATGCTTATACTGGCGCCTCGTTTATTTGAGGCCACTATTTTGCAATCCACTTTCTGGTCGACAAGCCGTTTGCGCTTTTTCAGAAAGCATCTTTTGATGCTGCTGATGGCGTTCGGCTGGCTGTTTGTCAACAGCCAGGTCGCAGTGGCATCGCATGACTGCCCGGTAAACATCAGTTTGCAGGCACTTTCCATTCAGCATAGCGATCATATGCTGATGAACAGCACACGAGATTTGGCGAAAACGAAAGGAATGTTGTGTGAGAAACACTGTATTCCTGACGTGATGCAAAAGGATAACGGCCACACTTCTTTGGCTGCTTTGCCGACGGCAAATACTCTGGCTTTAGTGGTTCCTGAATGTAATGAAACGGTATCGTCCGTTGCCTTAATAACACCTCCTGCAACCGGCCCTCCCGCCACGATTCGGTTTTGTCGTTTTAGAGAATAACTCCAGCACTGTCTTGGTTCATGCCTTTTCGATTTAGGGCATACCGGCGTCTCGCCGTCCTTTGACTCAAGTTCTGGAGATTTTTATGTCTATTTTTTCTGCTCGTTCTCTTTCAGCCGTCGCGCTGTCCGTATTTGCTTTCATCACTGTGGCTCATGCTGCGTCGACCGAAATGTCCCATGACATGGCGATGTCCATGCCCATGGAAAATCACATGTCGGCTGAAATTTATCATGGCCAGGGCGTCGTGAAGAAAACCACTGCCAATTCCATTTCTATTGCCCACAAACCTATCACTGCCCTTAACTGGCCCGCCATGACGATGACGTTCAGCCTGCCTGAAAGCGGATCATTGCCCGTGGTTAAAGCCGGTGACGCGGTGGACTTCACTTTCAGCCAACAGGCTGAAGGTTACCAACTCGCCTCAGTTACCCCGACTAAATAACGGGGGAAATGATGAGACAACATTCCCTGAGCTTATGGCTCGGTGGGGTGCTGCTTGCTGTGCCTGTCTTCGCTGCAAATGCGGCAGAGTTCAGCCTGCAACAGACCCTGGCCGCCGCTGAGCACTATTCAGCAGAACTTTCCGCCAACCGCAATCAGAGCAATGCGCTGAGTGCTATGGCCGATTCTGCCCGCGAGTTACCCGATCCTAAATTGAAATTTGGTATTGAAAACGTCCCGATTGAGGGCAACAACAGCCATCGATTTACCCGTGAAGGCATGACCATGCAGCGTATTGGCATCATGCAGGATTACGTCAGCGAGGAAAAACGCGACCGTAAAGCTGAAACTATTCTGGCGCAATCAGCCAGTAGTGCGGCGAAAGCGGAAGTCATTCGAGCGGAGTTGCTTCGAACGACCGCGCAGGCCTGGTTGGATCTGGCGTTATCAGAAAAAGTGCTGGCGACGGCACAGAAACTGGTGGCCGAAACCGAACGCCAGGTCGCCGTGCAGAAGGCGACGGTGGCCAGCGGCAGCACTCCTGCATCAAGCGTGGTGGATATCCGCATGACGCTTTTAGACATGCAGGACAAAGTGACGCTCGCGCAGCGCGATGTTGTTCTGGCGCAGACACGTTTGCTGCGACTGACAGGCGAAAATATTGACTCGGTCAGCGGTAATTTGCCGCGCTACCAACGTTTGCCTGCTGACCCTGCGGTACTGGAGCAAGGTGTCAGCCAGCATCCGGAAGTGATTGAGGCTGCGCGTGAGGCGGATGTTGCTAAAGCGCGTTCGGCGCAATCGGCTGTGGCGGCAAAACCGAATGTCGGCGTTGAGGTGTATTACGCCCATCGTGCGGATGATTACGATGACATGGCGGGCGTGATGTTTACCGTGGACATGCCGCTATTCAAATCACAGCGCCAGGACAAAGACCTGGCGGCGGATATGTCCCGTTCAATGGAAGCCAACGACCAACTCGCCATCGCGAACCGGGAACGTGTTGCTCTGGTTCGCACATTAGTGGCGCAGTACCAGGCTGCGCAAACGCTCTGGTTGCGCCAACAGGACCAGATTTTGCCTTTGCAGCGCCAGCGTTTGTCACTGATTGAAGCGCAATATCGTTCCGGACAATCGACCCTCTCTGACTTACTCAATGCCCGCCGCACGTTGCTGGATACCGAACTGAACGCGCATAACGCTGAAAAAACCGTGGCTGAAACCTGGGCCGCTATACGCTACCTGACGCCACAGGAAAACAACCCATCATGAAAACCATCACGCAAATTTCGTTATTAGCCCTTGCGGTCGCCGCAGCCCTTGGCGTGGGATATTACGCGGGTAAACAGAGCTCCATCACTACGACGCCGACAGCTCAGTCGGAACGAAAGGTTCTCTATTGGTATGACCCGATGACGCCAGGCCAGCGTTTCGACAAACCGGGTAAATCACCGTTTATGGATATGGATCTCGTCCCTCGTTATGCCGATGAAACCACCGAAGATGGCGGAGTGACGGTCAGCGCTCGTCAGCAGCAAAATCTGGGGATAAAAACGGCAGTAGTAGAGAAAAAAGCCCTCAATTATCAATTTGATGCTTTTGCTACCATCTCAACCGATGAACGCAGCGTGCAGATTATCCCCGCCAGTGCCAGCGGCGTGGTGGAGAAGTTGTTTGTTAATGCGCCACAACAATTTGTAAAAGCGGGCGAGCCGCTGGCACAACTCTGGATCCCTGAATGGACGGCAGCGCAGCAAGAATATCTCGCCGTGCGTCGTTTGGGAGACAGTGCGTTAACCAGCGCTGCACGTGAACGGCTACAACTCCAGTTCATGCCCGCTGAAATCATTCGCCAGGTTGAGCGCAGTGGTAAACCTCAAACGCGCGTGACAGTCAGAGCCAAACAGGCTGGCTATATAAATAAACTGGAGACGCGCGAAGGTGCGCAGGTCGTGGCAACCGCACCATTGTTTGAAATTGCCAGCCTCGAGAAAGTCTGGATTGTTATCGATTACCCGCAATCTCAGGCGCAAGTGCTGCAGCCAGGAAGTGAGATTGTGGCATCGAGCGATAACTGGCCGGGTGAAGCTTTCCTCGGGCGCGTCAGTGAATTGCTGCCAAATATGGAAACCTCCACCCGAACCCTGAAAGCCCGTGTCGTGCTGGAAAACCCACAAATGAAACTCAAGCCGGGAATGTACCTCAAGGTGAAACTGGCGAACCCGCTCAATCTGCCGCCAGTGCTGGCTATTCCAGAAGAAGCATTAATTGAAACCGGTAGTGCCAGCCGGGTTTTAGTCACTCAGGATGACGGGCATTTTAACCCTGTCAATGTCGTGGTCGGTGGGGCTCAAAACGGGTGGGTGGAGATTAAACAAGGATTGAAAGAGGGCGATAAAGTCGTCACGTCTGGCCAATTCCTGATTGATTCGGAGGCAAGCCTTCGTAGCGCGCTTCCACAGGAAAAAACCGCCACCACCACGGTTCAATATCAGGGCGAAGCCGTAGTGAAAGAGATAACGGATGACACGATTACGCTTTCCCACAAGCCGATTGCGGCACTCAAATGGGGCGCGATGACTATGGATTTCGCACTGACGTCCTCGGCCGACGCGCAAAGCGTTAAAGTGGGGGACAGTGTGATGTTTAGCTTTACCCTGGATGACGAACACGGTGCGGTGATTACTCACCTGATGCCAATGACGGGGGCGATGAAATGATTGCCGCTGTAATTCGCTGGTCTCTTAAAAATCGGCTGCTGGTGCTGTTGGCGGCAATCATGATGGCGGCATGGGGGATTTGGTCACTTCAGCGTGCGCCGTTGGATGCGTTGCCGGATCTCTCGGATGTGCAGGTGATCATTCGTATCAACTACCCGGGCAAAGCGCCACAGGTAGTTGAAGATCAAGTCACTTATCCACTCACCACCACTATGCTTTCAGTGCCGGGGGCGAAAACCGTGCGCGGCTTTTCGATGTTCGGCGATGCCTATGTCTACATTTTGTTTGAAGATGGCACGGATCCGTACTGGGCGCGTTCGCGGGTTCTTGAATATTTAAGCCAGGTTCAGTCACAACTTCCTGCGGAGGCCAAAGCTTCGCTGGGGCCAGATGCGACTGGTGTTGGCTGGGTGTATGAGTACGCGCTGGTGGACAGAACGGGCAAACACAGCCTTGCGGATTTGCGTGCGCTGCAAGACTGGACGCTAAAGTTTGAGCTCAAAACGGTACCAAACGTTTCGGAAGTCGCGAGTGTTGGCGGCATGGTGCGGCAGTATCAAATTGTGCTCGATCCACAACGTATGCGTGCGCTGAATATAACCCATGAACAGGTCATCAATGCGGTACAGAGCGCAAACCAGGAAGGTGGCGGCTCGGTTATCGAAATGGGTGAGGCCGAATACATGGTGCGCACCGCCGGTTACCTGAAAAGTCTCAATGACTTTAAGCAGGTGGTTATCGCCACGCGAGAAGGTGTTCCGATAATGCTCAGCGATGTCGCGACGCTGCGGATGGGGCCAGAAATTCGCCGTGGGGTGGCTGAGTTTAACGGGGAAGGCGAGGTCGCAGGCGGCATTATCGTCATGCGGTACGGGAAAAATGCGCTGGATACCATTAATGCGGTGAAGGCGAAGCTTCAGCAAATTCAAAAGAGTTTGCCGGCGGGTATAGAAATTGTTCCGGTCTATGATCGTTCACACCTCATTGAAAATGCGATAGAAACGCTTTCCCATAAGTTGCTGGAAGAGTTCATCGTCGTGGCACTGATCTGCGCGCTGTTCTTGTTCCATTTCCGTTCGGCGCTGGTGGCGATGATCACCTTGCCTCTGGGGATTTTGGGTGCATTTATTGTGATGCACTACCAGGGGGTGAACGCCAATATTATGTCGTTGGGCGGGATTGCGATTGCGATTGGTGCGATGGTCGACGCGGCCATTGTGATGATCGAAAACATGCACAAAGTGTTGGAACAATGGCGGCATGACAATCCAGACAAACAGCCCACGAGTGCCGACTATTGGCGCATTTCGGAACAAGCAGCCGTTGAAGTCGGGCCTGCGTTGTTCTGTAGTTTATTGATCATCACGTTGTCATTTATTCCGGTGTTTTCCCTTGAAGCGCAGGAAGGGCGGATGTTCTCACCGCTGGCATTCACCAAAACCTACGCTATGGCCGTGGCTGCGGGGCTGGGGATTACACTGGTACCGGTTCTGATGGGCTATTTCATTCGTGGGAAAATACCTGACGAAAAAGCCAATCCTATTAACCGCTGGCTGATTGCCGCTTATGAACCGCTGTTGGATAAAGTGCTGGCGCGCCCGAAAACCACGCTGGTGATAGCCGGAGCCGTTTTACTGGCGACATTGTGGCCGTTAAGTCGCCTCGGTAGTGAGTTCATGCCGCCGCTGGATGAAGGCGATTTGCTGTACATGCCATCCACATTGCCGGGGATTTCAGCTCGTGAGGCCGGACGTTTACTGCAACAAACCGATCGTCTGATCAAAACAGTTCCGGAAGTGGCGACGGTGTTTGGTAAGGCAGGACGTGCCGATACTGCAACCGACCCCGCGCCTTTAACAATGATAGAAACCACCATTCGTTTTAAACCTCGCGACCAGTGGCGCTCGGGAATGACGATGGACAAGCTGGTCAACGAGCTTGATAGCGTAGTCAAAGTCCCCGGCATCGCTAATGTTTGGGTACCGCCGATTCGCAACCGTTTGGATATGCTGGCAACGGGTATCAAAAGCCCGGTCGGTATCAAAGTGAATGGCAACAATATTGCTGATATCGAACAAGTGGCTGAGCAAATTGAACGGGTGGTGAAGCAGGTTCCTGGTGTGACGTCTGCACTCGCGGAGAGGCTTGGCGGGGGACGTTATGTGGATATTAATATCGATAGGCTGAAAGCTGCGCGTTATGGTGTGTCGGTCAAAGAGTTGCAATCGCTGGTGGCATCGCTCATTGGTGGGCAAAATATTGGCGAAACAATCGAAGGGCGTGAGCGCTATTCAATCAATGTTCGTTACCCTCGAGAAGTTCGTGATAACGTTCAAAAACTGAAAAATATGCCAGTGATCACCGCAAATGGCAGCCAGATTACGCTCTCTGAACTCGCCGATATCAGCATTACTGATGGCCCACCGATGCTGAAAAGTGAGAATGCCCGTTTATCGAATTGGGTTTATGTTGATTTGCGTGGAAGAGATTTAAAATCAGCCGTGGAGGATATGCAACGAGCGGTTAACCAACAGGTAAAATTACCGGATAGCGTTTCATTATCGTGGTCTGGTCAATTTGAATATCTGGAACGTGCGAGCGCTAAATTAAGAATAGTCTTACCCTTTACGCTGGTAATTATATTCATCTTACTCTACGTGACATTTTCGCGAGTGAGTGATGCATTATTAATAATGGGGACATTGCCGTTCTCATTAATAGGTGGAGTCTGGTTGCTCTATCTACTTGGATACAATTTATCCGTTGCCGGAGCGGTAGGATTTATTGCTTTAGCAGGAGTGGCGGCTGAATTTGGCGTAATAATGGTACTTTATTTAAATCAAGCGATTGCGAGGCACAAAGCGCTCGAACCGTTGGGAGGAAAACCGATGCTAATGCGTGCGCTTCATGAAGGTGCTGTATTGCGTGTCAGGCCAAAAGTCATGACTGTCGCGACGATTATGGCGGGTTTGCTGCCGATTATGTGGGGAGATGGCACCGGTTCAGAAGTCATGCGCCGTATCGCTGCACCAATGATTGGCGGCATGATCACTGCGCCGTTGCTTTCGATGCTGGTGATTCCTGCGATGTATGTATTACTAAAAAGACATAAATAAGAGAAGCTTGCCCCAGTCATTTCTGATTTCCCGAATTTAACTGGGGCATTTTTTTGCCTTAATCATAAGCAAAAGAGGGCATGTTTAGGATTTTACCAGGCGCTTATTTAGGTTTGGTTAATATACAATTTGTTAAGTTGTACTTTGTATTTAGAAATGGAAATCAATGTGTCACTAGCAAATAAAATTATCTTTTCGTTTATTGTTTTCATCTCACCCATAATGATTGCGCCTGCTGCGATGGCTAATCAAAATGGGGTATTGAGTGACGCCTGGAATACCTTGTCTGACAATGTTTCACAAACCTGGAATGAACCGCAACATTATGACTTATATGTTCCGGCAATCACCTGGCATGCCCGTTTCGCCTACGATAAAGAAAAAACAGATCGGTATAACGAAAGGCCGTGGGGCATTGGGTTTGGGCAGACCCGCTGGGATGACAGTGGGAACTGGCATGGTTTGTATCTGATGGTGTTTAAAGACTCCTTTAATAAATGGGAACCGATTGGAGGATACGGCTGGGAAAAAATCTGGCGACCGTTAACGGATGACAACTTCCACCTCGGCCTGGGTTATACGCTGGGAGCCACGGCGCGCGACAACTGGAACTACATACCTATTCCGGTAATTTTGCCTTTAGCATCGGTCGGATATGGCCCGGCGACCTTCCAGATGACCTATATCCCCGGAACTTACAACAACGGTAACGTTTACTTCGCCTGGCTACGCTTCCAATTCTGATTTTCTGCACAAGCCGGAATCAATCCAAACCGAGATGTTTGCTTACTGATGTTTGAAAATACGGGCTGCTGCACACTTTTTAAAAGAGGTAGCAAATTTTCTCACTTTTTAGCAATTCTAGGCTGGACAAAATCCATCACAATTGGTGTACTGGTGTTCGACACAGCATTTGTGTCGTTTTTCATGTAAAGGTAATTTAGATGTCTAAGATTAAAGGTAACGTTAAGTGGTTTAACGAGTCAAAAGGCTTTGGCTTCATTACTCCGGAAGATGGTAGCAAAGACGTGTTCGTACACTTCTCTGCAATCCAGAGCAATGGTTTCAAAACCCTGGCTGAAGGTCAGCGCGTTGAGTTTGAAATCACTAACGGTGCCAAAGGCCCATCTGCTGCAAACGTAATGCCTATCTAAGTCATTACCAGTAGAATATAAAAACCCGCCAAGGCGGGTTTTTTTTGCTTTAAATTCAGGAAAATAAGTAAATTTTCACGAAGCACACCACAATCAGCGTGCTTACCAGCACCGCTGTCCACCCAGCAACACGTTCTTTCATCGTTTTGTCTCACGCGATTTTTCAAACAGAGTGGCAGACAAAAATTAAGCTAACCTTAACGCGTTGCGGATCAGTGGCCGTATGCCGAAGAAACTAACCAAAATGCGATGGCGGTCATAATCAGTGAGCCTGCGAGGTTCAATAGCATGTTTAATCCAGCCCATGCCAGGCGCCCATCCTGAAGCAGGAACACGACTTCTGCCGAAAAGGTCGAAAACGTTGTCAGGCCGCCGCAAAAACCGGTGGTTATCAGCAATTTCCAGACGGGATCAAGATGTGTCATTTTGGTGAACAGCGCCAGACCCAGACCGATAATAAACGCGCCCACCAGGTTTGCAGTCAACGTCCCCATAGGAATGGCACCATGCACGGGGTTGAGTTTCATACTGAGCAACCAGCGCGCAACGCTCCCCGTTCCGCCGCCAATAAACACGGCTAATAGCATCTGCAACACGATATTTTCCTGTTCTTTATAATGCGAAAGAGAATGAGTGTAACGTCAGCACGGGGCGTTTCACACCGGGTATACTAAAAATATTCGCGACCTTTTGGGAAACTACAATGAAAGTTGCAGTAGGGCAGTTTGCGGTGAGTAAGGACTGGCAGGAAAACGTACAGACCTGTATCGGGCTTATGGAGCGGGCCAAAAACGCAGGAGCACATTTGCTGGTACTACCTGAGGCGGTGTTGGCGCGTGACGATAACGATCCGGATTTGTCGGTAAAATCGGCACAAATGGTGAATGAAGCGTTTATCGAGCCGCTTTGCGAACAGAGCCGCCATGATCAAATGACCACGATCCTGACACTGCATATCAAAACCACACCTGGACGGGCGGCCAATACCTTGCTGGCTATTCGTGATGGTGAGGTTATTGCCCGTTATCAGAAGCTCCATCTTTATGATGCGTTTAACGTGCAGGAATCCCGGTTGGTTGATGCGGGGGAATGTATGCCGCCTTTGATTGATGTCGCGGGCTTTAAAGTCGGATTGATGACCTGTTACGATGTGCGTTTTCCAGAAATGGCTTTAAGTTTGGCTTTAGCAGGTGCAGACGTTTTAGTCCTGCCAGCGGCTTGGCTGCGCGGCCCCAATAAAGAAATGCACTGGGCCACTCTTCTGGCCGCTCGAGCACTCGACACCACCTGTTATGTCGTGGCTGCCGGTGAGTGCGGTAATAAAAATATTGGTCACAGCCAGGTTGTTGATCCGCTGGGTGTTGTTGTTGCGGCGGCAAATCAGCGCCCGGCACTGATCTACGCTGAACTGGAAAGACAGCACCTTGCCGATGTGCGAGCCATGCTACCGGTGCTGAAAAACAGGCGTTTCGCTTCACCACACTTGTTGTGATTAATTTTTGAGCATCACTTGATTCAACTTGTTACAGGTTGCTATTGTATCGCAAGTGAAAATGACCGTTAATTGTCTCAGTGTATTATTCGCCGTATTCACGGCACGCATGATTATAGAAGGTTGCTATGGGTGAGATTAGTATTACAAAGTTGTTGGTAGTCGGTGTGCTGATTGTTTTATTATTTGGCACCAAGAAGTTGCGCACACTCGGCGGCGACCTCGGCTCAGCAATCAAAGGCTTCAAGAAAGCCATGAGTGACGACGAGACCAGCGCGAAGTCTGTCAACAATACGGATGAAACAACCGACCGTATTACGCACAAAGACTGATCGCGTCTCAGCTTTCGACGAGATATAAAAAAACCGGCATTTAATGAGCCGGTTTTTTTTGCCTGTAGCACAAATCAAAAGTAACAACTTGTTACATCGCTATTTGACTTCCATGCCTTTGGCTTGCAGATCTGCATGGTATGAAGAGCGAACAAACGGGCCGCAAGCTGCATGGGTAAAGCCCATCGCCAGCGCTTCTGCTTTCATCTCTTCGAACTCATCAGGACTGACATAACGCTGCACCGGTAAGTGATGGCGGCTCGGCTGCAAATACTGGCCCAGGGTCAGCATTGTGACGCCGTGACGGCGAAGATCGCGCATAACTTCCACAATCTCTTCGTTCGTTTCACCTAAACCTACCATCAAACCTGACTTGGTCGGGATGTCTGGGTGCGCTTCTTTAAAACGCTCCAACAGTTTCAGTGACCAATTGTAGTCAGCGCCTGGGCGAACCTTACGATAAATGCGCGGAACGTTTTCCAGGTTGTGGTTGAAGACATCTGGTGGCGTGGCGGTAAGGATCTCTAAAGCCTTGTCCATACGTCCACGGAAATCTGGCACCAACGTTTCAATTTTGATCGTTGGGTTCTTCTCGCGAATAGCGCTGATGCAATCAGCGAAATGCTGAGCACCACCATCACGGAGATCGTCACGGTCAACAGACGTGATAACCACATAGCGCAACGCCATATCAGCAATGGTTTGTGCCAGTTTAGCCGGTTCATTGGTGTCTGGCGCGACAGGGCGGCCATGAGCAACATCACAGAACGGGCAGCGGCGAGTACAAATTGCGCCAAGGATCATAAAGGTTGCCGTTCCGTGGTTGAAACATTCTGCCAGGTTAGGGCAGGAAGCTTCTTCACACACAGAGTGCAGACCATTTTTACGCATTGCCGCTTTGATACCCTGAATTCGGGTCGAATCAGATGGAAGTTTGATCTTCATCCATTCCGGCTTTCTTAACAGCTCCTGGCGCTCGGTCACCACGTTTTTAACCGGGATCAGAGCCATCTTATCGGCGTCGCGGTACTTGACGCCGCGTTCCATTACAATGGGTTTACTCATATCGTACGTGTTCCAGTTGCTGATATACCCGTCGTTTTTCAGGAAGCCGGGGGCTGCTCTTGTTTGCCGCCTACCTGGTTCTTGAAGTCACTTGGGTATAACGAATTCAGGCTAATAGAATGTTTTATTTATCAACTATTTTTTAATAACGCGCGAAGTATACCATCACTGAAGGGGATAAATCTGCCTGACAGAGCAGTAAAACAGGGAAAGAATTGTAAATGAGTTGTTGGTTTGTGCGGTTTGCTACGTTAACAATTGGCAAATCGACCTCGTAGCGAGCGCCGCGAGGTCGAAATGACTACACTTCTTCAAATTCGTGGATGATGGCCTCGATGACTTCTTGCAATATTGGATCGCGGGTGCTGAGTTTGTTGAAATGCATGGTGGTGGCAAGCGAGACAGTTGAAAACTTCTCACGCTCCACCGTTTTAAGTTGGAAAGGGCCTGAAAACATTTCAAATATTTTGTATGGCATAAAGCCAATCAGGTCGCTGTGACTAAGCATTGAAGCGATAGCTAAAAAGTTATAGCTGCTAAACCTGACCTGGCGGTTTGGCAAGATCTCGTTAATCAATTGGCGAGTATCGACCACCAGATCATCCTGCATAATCAAAAAGGTATAATTCATCTCATGATTATTAGCGGAGAAAATTAATTCTGCATTCGGATGGTCATGGCGGCATACCGCAACAAGGTGGTCATCATACAGTTTATAGCTACTGATTCCGGGGCCATGATGAGGACGGGTATCGAGTGCAATATCAGCCTGGAATTGTGATAGCTGACTCTCAGCTATTGGCACATTTCGAACAGATAATTTTGGATTTACTTTCTGAATCGCTGAATAGATTCGTGGCATCAACAATGCACCCGAGGAGGGAGCGCTCGCAACGGTAATAATACGCTCTTTGTCATAGTTATTATTGACATCTAACGCGCACAGAATTGACTCAAGTCCCTGGCTAATATACTCATGCAAATGCGCGGCGTAGGCGGTCGGTGTGACACCTTGCCCCTTACGGATAAACAGTGGGTCAGGAAATGTTGCCCTCAATTTTTGTATGGACTGACTAATCGCTGAAGGCGTTAGATTTAACACCTTCGCCGCATTGACGATCCCTTTATGTATGTAGACTGCTTCGAAAACGGTTAATAAGTTAAGGTCGATACCGCGTAGTGCTTTGAACGTTGGATAATGATTTTTCTCATCTCTTTCCATGAAACTTTTCTCCTTGGTGTAACCATGCTGAAATACATTCAAATTATATAATTCAATAGTTATATTTTAATGATGACTAAACTATATATTTAGTTATTGCTAACAATATTGCAGAGGTGATGAAGAGACTTAATTATTCAGTGCGTAAATGTTTAAGTCATTATTATTGAGCGTGGAGGGTACCTTCCTGAATAAATATGGCAAGGGGATATGTATTTAACCAAGGGAAATTATACAAAACTTACCATAAAGTAAAGTGCTGCTGAATAATATATTAGTTTATAACCGCACCGTTAGGGGTGCAGTTATAGAAACGGGTAATATTATTCGGTTATATATTTAACTGATGGGTTATTGAGTAATGTAATAAAGTTATTGATAAGCAAAGGTTGAACATCTTCAGGCAACACGCCTGGTCGCAGTGAACTCACCTGAGTCATTTCCAGCCCGGCGTAACCGCAAGGGTTGATACGTAAAAATGGGCTGAGATCCATATCAATATTCAATGCTAACCCGTGGAAGGAACATCCCTTGCGGATGCGCAGGCCAAGAGAGCAAATTTTACGCCCATCAACATAGACACCTGGCGCGTCGGCGCGGGGATAGGCTTCTATTCCCAGTTCTGCGAGTGTGTTAACCACGGTCTGCTCAAGGATTGTGACCAGTTCCCTAACGCCCAATTTGCGACGCTTCAGATTAAGCAGCACATACATAACTTGCTGACCCGGGCCGTGATAGGTCACCTGGCCACCGCGATCGCTTTGGATGACAGGGATATCGCCGGGAACCAGTACGTGTTCAGCTTTTCCTGCCTGGCCCTGTGTAAATACGCGCTCGTGTTCTACCAGCCAAATTTCATCGGCAGTGGTTTCATCTCGGGTATCTGTGAAGTCATGCATTGCCTGCGAAATCGGTTCGTAAGGCTGCAGGCCAAGTTGGCGGATTTGAATAGTATCTTGAGACAAAACATCGTCTCCGGCAGGTTGAAAAGTGGAAGGAGTATATCACAGCGAGAAAAGGCAGTACCCGGCCAGAAGGCCGGGCGCAGATTACAACACCATACGAACGATTTCGATATTGCCCAGTTCTTCGTACAGGGTTTCAACTTGCTCAATGTGGGTCGCATTAATGGTAATCGAGACAGAGTGGTAATTACCTTTGCTGCTCGGTTTAACCTGTGGGGTGTAGTCACCAGGTGCGTGGCGCTGCACCACCTCAACGACCAAATCAACCAGCTCAGGTTTCGCCAGACCCATTACTTTATAAGTAAAGGAGGTCGGGAATTCGAGCAATTCTTTCAGATTGGTTTTCATGGTAGCTCCAGCGTTACGGCATTAAAAATGATAACTCCCGCCAGCAGGGCGGGAGTTGCTTTGATTCATAGTATATGGGGATGACTTCTACACTTTCAAGTGTTCAATTATTAACCAAACCAATGGTGGAACATCAGTTTGATGTAATCAATGATACGACTGAAGAAGTTGCCTTCCGGCATTTCCTGCAGCACCACTAAAGGACGCTGTTCGATAGTTTTGCCATCCAGCTGGAAATTGATGGTCCCAACAACCTGATTTTTTTGCAGTGGCGCGTGCAGTTCGGTGGTGTTAAGCACATAACTGGCTTTCAAGTCTTTCATGCGGCCACGTGGGATCGTCAGGTAAACGTCTTTATCAACACCCAATGATGCGCGGTCATTGTCGCCAAACCAGGCTGGCTCAGAGGCAAATTCTTTACCTGCTTTCAGTGGAGAAACAGTTTCAAAGAAGCGGAAGCCCCAGGTCAGCAGTTTCTTACTTTCGGTTTCGCGACCTTTATAGGTGCGACCGCCGAGTACTGCGGAAATCAGGCGCATCTGGCCTTCGGTTGCTGAAGCCACCAGGTTATAACCCGCAGCATCAGTATGGCCGGTTTTGATGCCATCAACTTGCAGGCTGGTATCCCACAGCAAGCCGTTACGGTTTGTCTGGCGGATATTGTTGAAGGTGAACTCTTTTTCTTTGTAGATAGCGTATTCGTTTGGCACATCGCGAATCAGCGCCTGGCCGATCAGCGCCATATCACGCGCAGAGCTGTACTGACCTTCCGCATCGAGGCCGTGTACGGTCTGGAAATGGGTGTTTTTCAGGCCCAGAGCTGAAACATAGCTATTCATCAGACCGACGAATGCATCCTGGCTTCCAGCCACAAAATCGGCCATAGCAACACAAGCATCGTTACCTGATTGCAGGTTAATCCCACGAATCAGTTGTGAGACAGGCACTTGCATACCTGGCTTAAGGAACATCAAAGATGAACCTTTGAAGACTGGATTACCCGTAGCCCATGCGTCCTGTCCAACAGTCACAATCGAGCTTTCGTTAAATTTACCGGCTTTCATTGCCTGACCGATGACGTAGCTGGTCATCATTTTGGTCAAGCTGGCGGGGTCACGGCGAGTATCGGCATTCGATTCAGCCAGAACTTTCCCGGAGTTGTAATCAATCAGGATGTAGGCTTCAGCATCAATCTGCGGAACGCCTGGGATCATGGTTTTAATGTTCAGGTCGTCAGCGTGTGCAGCAGCCATCGCCGAAAGAGTTAGGGCTGTACTAAGCGCCAGGCGTTTAAAAAAACGAAAAGAAGGGGCTGTATTCATGATTAGAACAACGACGTCCATGATAGGAATAAAAAAAAGTGCCTTACTATAGCAAAAGCGATTTTTGCTGGCATCCGTCTTTGCGCATCAATTGTTAATGAAATTTACATTAACTGACGCAGGACGGATGCCAGACACAACCACTTACATAGCGGGTGCGTTAGTGATGAAAGATTGCTGTTGGGCTTCGCTCATCAAGCGTTGTTGTAGTGCAGCAGCTTCGCCTTTACTACTAAACGGCCCAAGTTGTACACGGTACATGGCACCATTACTGGAAACCTTGCCCGGCACACCAAATTGTTGGCTAAGTTTTTGCTGCCATTGCGTTGCACGTGTCTGGTCACTGACCGCGCCAACCTGAACCACGTAATGACCGGAGGCTGCGGCAGCAGGAGCGGCAGACTGTACGCTGCCCTGAACTGAACCCGGCGCGGTAACAGGTGCGCTTTGTTGCACAGGCGTGGCCGTCACAGTTTGTGTTGCGGCAGCGTCAGGTTGGTCATTCTCAATTACGCCCGCAGCCAGCGGTGTTGCTGCGCCGAGGAAACCACTGTTGTTGATTGGAGCACCGGTGGTATCTTCACTTTGAAGCGTGGAGTTACTAATGGCGCGAACATCACCCTGAGGGGCATCAGACGGAGCAGAAGTCGCACTCCCCATGCCCGTGTTTAAATCCGGACGAGCGGGCAGGGCGTAAGTTTGTTTAGCGATCGTCGTACAAACCGTACCAGGGCCGGACATGGTGCCGTCTTGCGCCACCAGAATTGGGTCGATACGGACTTTGGTATTGTTTGAGGTGTTCAGTCGATCTGCTGCTGCGCGAGACAATGAAATCACACGGTCGTTGCCATATGGACCACGGTCATTGATGCGCACGACAACCATACGGCCATTCGCGAGGTTAGTGATTCGCGCGTAGCTTGGGATGGGGAGTGTCGGGTGTGCAGCGGTCAATGCAGACGGATCAAACGTTTCGCCTGACGCGGTCAGGTTGCTACCAGGTTCTGCGTCATAAATGGCAGCAAGACCGGCCTGACTGAAATTCGCCGGGTTCTGCACGATTTTGTAGCTCTTACCGTTGTTTTCGTAATCCTGATTTACCGAAGGATTCAACGGTTCGAAGCGCGGGTCTGCGCCGCTGATTTCAACAACCGGTCCATTACATACAGCCGGTTGCGGTTGCTGATCAACTTGCTGTTGGTCGCCATCATCAGACGAGCAGCCAGCCAGTAATGCAGCTACTACACAGATCCCAAGCCAACGCTTTACCATTACCCACCTCATCCACTTACACGCTTTTTGATAACATTTTTCTGTGGGTATGTATCGACATCACGATACCAAACCCGGCCATCAGAACAATGAGTGCCGAGCCCCCGTAACTCACCAGCGGCAAAGGTACTCCGACCACGGGTAAGATACCACTAACCATGCCAATGTTAACAAACACATATACGAATAAAATCAACATTAGTCCACCGGCCATAACACGGCCAAAGGTGGTTTGAGCGCGAGCCGCAATCACAAGGCCGCGCATAATTAACAGAAGATAGAGCGCCAGTAACACCAAAACACCCACCAGTCCTAACTCTTCGGCCAGTACTGCGAAGATAAAGTCGGTATGACGTTCGGGTAAAAACTCAAGCTGAGACTGGGTTCCGTGCAACCAGCCTTTACCTCGCAAACCACCAGAGCCAATAGCAATCTTAGACTGAATTATGTGATAGCCCGCACCGAGTGGGTCACTTTCTGGGTCAAGGAGCATCATGACGCGAGCACGTTGGTAATCATGCATCAGGAAGAACCACAAAATCGGGATAAATGCGGCGAGAAGAAGGACGGCAACCCCAATCAGTTTCCAGCTCATACCGGATAAGAACAGTACGAACAAACCTGATGCGGCGATAAGAATCGACGTTCCCAGATCGGGCTGAGCAGCAACCAGTAACGTCGGCATGAAAATAAGGATCAGGGCGATACCGGTGTTTTTCAGCGTCGGCGGGCAAACATCACGGTTAATAAAGCGAGCAACCATCAACGGCACCGCGATTTTGGCGATCTCCGAAGGCTGGAAGCGAACGACCCCAAGGTCCAGCCAGCGCTGCGCACCTTTAGATATCGCACCAAACGCATCTACCGCGACCAGCAAGATGATACAGACAATATACAGGTACGGTGCCCAGCCCTCGTAAACACGGGGAGGGATCTGTGCCATCACGATCATCACCACCAGCCCCATCAGGATCTGGCCAATCTTACGCTCCATCATGTCCATATCCTGGCCACTGGCGCTCCAGATAACCAGCGCACTAAAGATAAGCAGCGCCAGAATGGTCACAAGGAAGAGCGGGTCGATATGGATTTTATCCCAGAACGACTTTTTATTTGGATTATCAGTCATGGTCATTGATCCTCTGCACTCGCTACAGCGGGTACTTCAGTAGGCAGAACCGTATTGTTATCGCCGAGCATAATATGGTCGAGGATTTGACGCATGATGGTGCCTACAGCGGGGCCTGCGCCGCCATTTTCCAGAATCATGGTGACGGAAACCTGTGGATTATCGTAAGGAGCAAACGCGGTCATTAATTTATGATCGCGTAAGCGTTCAGCAATTTTATGGGCGTTATAGGTTTCATTGGCTTTCAGACCAAAGACCTGTGCTGTCCCTGATTTAGCCGCGACTTTATACGGCGCGTTAGCGAAGTATTTATGGGCTGTACCGTTAGGACGGTTGGCAACGCCATACATACCATCTTTGGCAATTTCCCAGAATCCAGAATGGATGTCGCCCACCGGCGGCTGTACTGGTTGTTGCCACGGTACTTTTTTGCCGTCCTCGACGGTGCTCATCAAGAAATGCGGAACGCGAACGATGCCATCGTTAATCAGAATCATCATCGCTTTACTCATCTGGATAGGCGTCGCAGTCCAGTACCCCTGACCGATACCCACAGGAATGGTATCGCCCTGGTACCAGGGTTTCTTAAACCGTTTCAGTTTCCATTCACGTGTTGGCATGTTGCCGGAACGCTCTTCAGAAAGGTCGATACCCGTGTAATGCCCATAGCCAAACTTGCGCATCCACTCGCCCATGCGGTCTATACCCATGTCATAGGCGACCTGGTAGAAATAGGTATCTGCAGATTCTTCAAGCGCTTTGGTGACGTTCAGGCGGCCGTGGCCCCATTTTTTCCAGTCCCGATAGCGTTTTTCAGAACCCGGCAACTGCCACCAGCCTGGGTCAAATAGCGAAGTATTACGAGTGATAACCCCGGCGCTTAACGCGGAAACGGCCATATACGGTTTCACCGTAGAAGCTGGAGGGTAAACCCCTTGCGTTGCACGGTTGATAAGCGGTGTATTGGGGTCATTTAGCAAACCGGTATAGTCTTTGCTCGAGATACCATCGACAAACAGGTTCGGGTTGTAACTTGGCATTGAAACCAGCGCCAGAATACCGCCAGTACGAGGGTCAGTGACCACCACTGCGGCACGGCTTCCCGCCAGCAGGGTTTCAATGTAATTCTGTAGTTTAAGGTCAATCGTCAGATAAATATCATGCCCGGCTTGCGGTGGCACTTCTTTGAGCTGGCGAATCACACGACCACGGTTGTTCACTTCAACTTCTTCATAACCCGTTTGGCCGTGAAGAACGTCCTCGTAATAGCGTTCGATTCCCAGTTTACCGATGTCATGCGTTGAGGCGTAGTTTGCCAGCTTGCCGTCTTTATCGAGGCGTTCCACGTCTTTATCGTTGATTTTGGAAACATAGCCGATGACGTGTGTCAGCGCTGAACCATACGGGTAGAAACGGCGTTTATAGCCTTTAACTTCGACACCCGGGAAGCGGTACTGATTAACGGCAAAACGCGCAACCTGCACTTCGGTGAGGTTGGTTTTGACCGGAATAGAGGTGAAACGATGCGAGCGGGATCGCTCTTTTTTAAAGTTGGCAATATCGTCATCGGTTAAATCCACTACCGAGCGAAGTGCTTCAAGCGTCGCCTGCACGTCATCCACTTTCTCCGGCATCATTTCAACCTGATAAATAGTTCGGTTGAGTGCCAGTGGCGTGCCGTTGCGATCGTAGATAATGCCGCGGCTGGGCGGGATTGGAACCAGTTTTATGCGGTTTTCATTGGAGCGAGTTTGGTAGTCGGTGAAACGGACGATTTGCAAATTATAAAGGTTGGCGACAAGCACACCGCTTAGCACCAAAATACCGAGAAACGCGACCAGCGCCCGGCGCACAAATAGCGCAGACTCAGCTGTATAGTCACGAAAAGAATTCTGTAATTTCATCCGAAGCTTAGTTCTACCCGACGATATCTACTCACGGTGATAAGGATGGTTGGTCGTAATGCTCCACGCGCGGTACAGACTTTCAGCCACCAACACCCGCACCAAAGGATGCGGCATTGTCAAATTGGAGAGCGACCAGCTTTGCTCTGCGGCGGCTTTGCACGCAGGGGCCAGACCTTCCGGGCCGCCAATCAGCAAGCTGACATCTCGACCATCCTGTTTCCAGCGTTCAAGTTGCACGGCAAGGTGCGGCGTATCCCATGGTTGCCCTGGGATATCCAACGTGACAATTCGGTTGCCCTTGCCGGCCGCTGCCAACATCATTTCGCCTTCTTTTTCGAGAATGCGTTTGATATCGGCATTTTTACTGCGTTTTCCCGCAGGGATTTCTACCAGTTCAAATGGCATATCCTTTGGGAAACGACGCAGGTACTCGGTAAAGCCGGTTTGTACCCAGTCAGGCATTTTGGTGCCAACTGCGACTAATTGCAGCTTCACGCATTAACCCCAGAGCTTTTCCAGTTCGTACAACTGACGGCTTTCTTCTTGCATGACGTGGACGATAACTTCGCCCAGATCAACAACGACCCAGTCAGTTGCGTTAATGCCTTTCACACCCAGCGCATCAAAACCAGCTTTACGGGATGATTCTACGACGTGTTCTGCGATAGACATTACGTGGCGGTTAGAGGTGCCGGTACAGATAATCATGCAGTCAGTGATGCTTGATTTACCCTGAACATCCAAAGCAACGATGTCCTGGCCTTTGAGGTCGTCAATTTTATCGACGATGAAATTCTGAAATTCTTTACCCTGCAAGTGTTCCCCCTGGGAAAAGTAGAGTGTGTTCGAAATAGCCCGCATTTAACCCAATGGATGGGGCAGTCTTACTGACAAGTCAGCAATGCGGCACTCAAAGCGGGGTATCATCCCACCGAGTAGCCTGGTTTGCATCGCCATTTTTGTAAAACTATTTTGGAAAGTCATGCTTGCGGGCAGGAAATTATGGCAGCGGAGCATAACAGCCTGGACTGTAGTGTCAATGGTTGACGATAACTGTAACGCATTCAACTTATGATACGGGGTGATAAATAGCTCGATTATTAAGGGTTCTAAGCGTGGTGAAGCCATCGTGAATTTCAACGCAGCTCCATGCACCTTGCTCTATCACAAAATGCCACAGCGAGGCTGGAGGCATGTTGAGTAGGGTAGCAATCAGCAAACTCAGTACCCCCTGATGGCTAACAATCAGAAGATTCTCTTTTTTGGGTTGTGAAGAGATCGATGCAGCAAATTCACTGACCCGTTTAGCGAACCGCTGGAAACCTTCGCCATTCTTTGGCACTACGTTCTGCCAGTCTTCGCACCAGGCTGCATAGTTTTTGGCATCCACACGCTGTAAATCGCGGTGGTGACACATTTCCCAGTCGCCAAAATTCATCTCATTAAGGCGCGGTTCGGTAATCACCGGGATACGGCGTTGCTGAAGGATCAGTTGCATTGTGTGCTGCGCGCGCCCCAACTCGCTGCAAAGCACTTTTTCAAATTCAACATGATTTAACAAATTGCCAACGGCTTGCGCCTGGACGATACCCTGTTCGGTGAGCGGAGTTTCGGAAATGCCGCTGTACAGTCCGTCTACATTTGCCTGGGATTGCCCATGGCGAACTAACCATAATTTCATCCGTTCCTCACAAAAACGTTAGCTGTGGCAGGCATTAGCATAAGTGTATCATTGCGCTTCATGTTACGAAGTCTGTTTTGTTGGGGGAAGTATGGCGTTTAGCAGCCAGCACGGTGGCAATATCATTGAAGCGGCAGCGGTGATGGGTGTCGATGCAAGTTCGCTAATCGATTTTAGTGCGAATATAAATCCGCTCGGCATGCCTGATTCATTAAAGCGTGCGATCGTTGAGAACCTGGCACTGGCAGAGCGCTACCCCGACGTTGAATACAGCGCTTTGCACCAGTCGTTGGCCAGTCATCATCAAGTCCCGCAAGAATGGGTGCTTGCAGGCAACGGTGAAACAGAGCTGATATTTAATCTGGTACAGCATCTTGCACCACGTCGGGCTTTGTTATTGACGCCTGGCTTTGCTGAATATCGTCGTGCATTAACGCGAGTCGGCTGTGAAATCACCGATTTTCATCTTTCTGAAGAAAATGACTGGCAACCTGATGAGTCATTTCTTCAGGCATTAACGCCCGATCTTGATTGCCTGTTTTTGTGCACTCCGAACAACCCGACCGGGCTAATGCTGGATAACGGGTTGCTGTTGGCCATTGCCCAACGCTGCTGCGAAAACGGTATTTCCTTAATAGTGGATGAAGCTTTTCTCGACTTTATGCCGGAGGAGGCTGGCTTAATTCCGGATTTATTACGCTTCCCGCAACTCTACGTTTTGCGATCGCTCACCAAGTTTTTTGCTATTGCCGGGCTGCGACTGGGTTATATGGTGAGTGCGGATACGGAAATGGTAAACCGAATTCGGCAGCAGAGAGAGCCCTGGACGATTAATGCGTTCGCTGCCCTGGCCGGAGAGGTTATCCTGAATGACCATAAGTATATTGAGGCAAGCTACCGCTGGCTGAGTGCCGAACAACCTCGCCTGTTTAATGGCTTAAACGCATTGCCTGGGATTAAAGTATGGCGGCCACGGGCCAACTATATTTTCATGCGCTGTGATATTCCCGGTTTCGAGCTGCAACGAGCACTGCTGGAAGAGAATATTTTGATTCGCCATTGCGCCAATTATCCGGGGCTCGATGCGCGGTATTATCGGGTGGCAATCAAAAGCCCGGCGGATAACGACAAATTACTGGATGCGTTGCGGCGAGTGATTAGCAATAAAGGTGGTGCTGGCGTATAAATTCAGCCACGGCAGGGGGGAGCAGGTCATCACAGGGCAGATGCTGCTCTAAGCGCTGGCGAATGTTGGTTGCCGAAATGTCATACATCGGCGTTTGTGCCAGGTAGATTTTACCCGCAGGCTGCGCATGAAGCTGCGCAACGGACGACGTCAGGTGTGCATCAAGCCATTGTTGTTCGGCAGGCGTGTTCATCGTCAAAGAGTAACCTGGGCGCTGGCAAACCAGCAGATGGCATAAGGTCAGCAGCGTTTCCCAGCGATGCCAGCGTTGCAAATTCAGCAAAGAATCCTGGCCAATAATAAATGCCAACGGCTGTGTCGCTCCTATTTCTGCACGCAACTGCTCCAGCGTTTCAACGGTGTACGACGGGGTTTCACGTTGCAGTTCCCGGTCATCGAGATGAAACAGCGGCTTTTCGGCGATAGCGAGTTCAACCATGGCTTTGCGTTGCTGGCTGTTCGCCAATGGCTGCTGGCGGTGCGGGGGGACGTTATTCGGCATGATGGTGACTTGTTGCAATGCCACCTGTTTTGCCAATGCTTCGACCGGTTTTAAATGCCCGTAATGAATGGGATCGAAGGTCCCGCCATACAAGGCCGTTAAACGTGATGCGCTGTTAGCCATGCGTGAAAATTTCCGGCAGGGCTTTATGACACAGCAGCAGAGACAGTCCTTCCAGATCAGCCCACACCGATTGCCCATAATCTTGCTTTAGCGTCAGTTCGATTTGGCTCAGCAAACGAACTGCCTGATAAAGCTGATCGGCAGATAAACGATTAAGCGCCTCAGTCACCAGTGCGCGGCGATTTTGCCACACGCGTTGCTGGTCAAACAAAGTGCGCAGCGGCGTAGTTTCTGACTGGCGTTTGAGGTTTACCAGTTGCAGTAACTCGCGTTGCAGCGTGCGCAGTAAAATTACCGGTTCGCTGGCTTCCAGCCTTAACTGCTGAAGGATATGCAGTGCGCGTTTACTTTTGCCCGCCAAAATCGCATCAACCCAGTGGAAAGGGGTGAAGTGTGCCGCATCGTTTACCGCTTGCTCGACCCTGGGAAGCGTAAGCTTGCCATCAGGCCATATAAGAGATAAACGTTCCAGCGCTTGCGACAGCGCCAACAGGTTACCTTCGTAGCAATAACACAGCAGTTGATTAGCCGCGTCATCAAGCGTCAGGTTCATCTGTTTCGCACGTTGTGATACCCAGCGTGGTAGTTGAGCCTGTTCAGGGGTCTGGCAGGTCACAAGAACGCTACGGTCGGCCAGCTTATCCAGCCATGCGGCATTCTCCTGCGCTTTTGTGAATTTGTTACCGCGCACCAACAGCAGAATATCGTCGTGTAACAGAGACACCAGCGTTTCGAACTGTGCATTAATCGCAGCGTTCGGACCGTTTTCAGGTAACAACAGAAGAAGAGTCTGGCGGCTGGCGAACAGGCTTAGCGCCTGACAAATTGAGAACAGATCTTGCCAGTCAGTGCTGGCGTCAATCTGGACGGTATGATGTTCTTCAAAGCCCTGAGTGCTCGCGATCTGGCGAATGGAATCCTGGCTTTCCTGAAGCAAGAGCGGATCGTTTCCGAGTAGCAGATACGCCGCGCGCAGCCCTTCATTGAGCTGCGCGCGGAGTTGTTCAGGGTACAACCGAATCATTGGCTACCAGACGCAGCCGAAAGCGTGGTCGACGTACGGCTTGTTGATGCGGCTTGAGTTGAAGTCGTGCCAGTCACCGGTTTCTCGGCTTCTTGAGTATCTTTAACTTCAGCAGCATGCACCGTCATCAACTTACGAATAAGTTGTTGGGCGGCAGCCGTGTACATCTCTTTGATCAGTAACTCTTGCTCGGCATCTTTTGCCAATGCCGTCAGAGGGTTATCAAAGAATGATTTATACACTTTGACACTGATCGGGTAGATGTCTTCACCTGGAATCAACACTTGTGCTGAAACCGTCATGACCATTTGATATTCCGCAGTACGCCCATCCTGGAAGATGGATGCGGTATCCTGGCCCATTGCACTACCCAACAAGCGAAGGGACGGAATATCCTTGCGAACACCCGTGCCGGTATCCTCAACAAGCGTGACGCCGTTAAGACGCAACTGTGAGCGAACTTCACGCGCCAATGGGCCGTTTGGATCACCCGAGTTCAGGATCATGGTTTTCATTTGATCCGGAACCTGCGCGGTGCCATGCAGGCGAAAACCACACCCGGCGGTGACAAGCACCGCCAAAGTAACTAACAAGCTGACAAAGGGATGTCGCACGGTTCCTCCTGCGCTTAGCCCACAACCAGGTTGAGCAGTTTGCCCGGCACGTAAATCACTTTACGTACGGTCACACCCTCAAGATATTTCGCAACCAGATGTTCCTGACCTGCGCGTTCTTGCACTTGTTCTTGCGTCGCATCAGCTGGAACAGTGATTTTGCCACGAACTTTACCGTTCACCTGTACCACGACCAGCAGCGAGTCTTCGACCATTGCCGACTCATCAGCCTGTGGCCATGGTGCGTTGTCGATATCGCCTTCACCGCCCAGAGACTGCCACATATCGAAGCAGGCGTGCGGGGTAAACGGATAAAGCATACGTACAACAGCTAACAGCGCTTCGTTCAGCAGAGCGCGGTCTTGATCGCCATCCTGCGGTGCTTTCGCCAGTTTGTTCATCAATTCCATGATGGCTGCGATAGCGGTGTTAAAGGTCTGACGACGACCAATATCATCGGTCACTTTCGCGATGGTTTTATGAACATCACGGCGTAATGATTTTTGATCTTCGTTCAGCGCGGCAACATCCAGCGCTGGTGCTGCACCACGGCTGGTGTGCTCGTAAGCCAGTCGCCAGACACGTTTCAGGAAGCGGTTTGCCCCTTCAACGCCTGATTCCTGCCATTCCAGCGTCATGTCTGCAGGAGAAGCGAACATCATAAACAAGCGAACGGTATCTGCGCCGTAGCGTTCAACCATCACTTGCGGGTCGATGCCGTTGTTTTTCGACTTCGACATTTTGCTCATGCCAGCATAGACCAGTTCATTGCCCTGTGCGTCAGAGGCTTTGATAATACGGCCTTTCTCGTCACGTTCTACAATCGCTTCAGCTGGGGAAACCCAGTTACGCTCACCGTTAACACCGGTGTAATAGAACGCATCTGCCAGAACCATACCCTGACACAGCAGCTGTTTGGCAGGCTCGTTAGACGTCACCATGCCCGCATCGCGCATCAGTTTGTGGAAGAAGCGGAAGTAAAGCAGGTGCATGATGGCGTGTTCGATACCACCAATGTAAATATCAACTGGCAGCCAGTAGTTAGCCGCTTTGGAATCCAGCATTCCTTTGTCGTACTGCGGGCAGGTGTAGCGCGCGTAGTACCAGGAAGATTCCATGAAGGTGTCGAAAGTATCGGTTTCACGCAGCGCAGGCATGCCATCAACGGTGGTTTTTGCCCACTCAGGATCAGCTTTAATTGGGCTGGTGATACCGTCCATAACCACATCTTCTGGCAGGATAACCGGCAGTTGGTCTTCCGGGGTTGGCATCACCGTGCCGTCTTCCAGAGTGACCATCGGAATTGGTGCGCCCCAGTAACGCTGACGGGAAACACCCCAGTCGCGCAGACGGTAGTTAACTTTACGTTCACCCACGCCTTTAGCAGCAAGTTTGTCGGCAATAGCGTTAAAGCCGTTCTGGAAGTCCAGCCCGTCGAACTCGCCGGAGTTAAACAACACGCCTTTTTCTGTCATGGCTGATGCAGACAGGTCTGGCTCGCTGCCATCGGCATTAAGAATGACAGGTTTGATTTGCAGACCGTACTTGGTGGCAAATTCCCAGTCGCGCTGGTCGTGGCCAGGAACAGCCATCACCGCACCGGTGCCATATTCCATCAAGACGAAGTTAGCGACCCAAACTGGAACAGCTTCGCCAGTCAGTGGGTGAATCGCGTTAACGCCTGTAGCAACGCCTTTCTTCTCCATCGTCGCCATTTCAGCTTCGGCAACTTTGGTGTTGCGACATTCATCAACGAAGGCAGCCAGTTCAGGGTTATTCACTGCGGCTTGTTGCGCGATTGGGTGACCTGCGGCAACGGCCAGATAAGTCACACCCATGAAGGTGTCAGGGCGAGTGGTGTAAACCGTCAGTTTCTCGGCGCTGTTTTCAACGTCGAAAGTAATCTCAACGCCTTCAGAGCGGCCAATCCAGTTACGCTGCATGGTTTTGACCTGATCCGGCCAATGATCCAGCGTATCCAGATCGTTTAACAGTTCGTCAGCGTAAGCGGTGATTTTGATAAACCACTGAGGGATCTCTTTACGCTCAACTTTGGAATCACAACGCCAGCAGCAACCGTCGATTACCTGCTCGTTTGCCAGAACAGTCTGGTCGTTCGGGCACCAGTTAACTGCGGAGGTTTTTTTGTAAACCAGGCCTTTGTTATACAGCTGAGTGAAGAATTGCTGTTCCCAACGGTAATATTCCGGGGTACAGGTCGCCAGCTCGCGGCTCCAGTCATAGCCAAAGCCCAGCGTTTTGAGCTGGTTCTTCATGTAGTTGATATTGTCGTAAGTCCACGGTGCCGGGGCGGTGTTATTTTTTACCGCAGCCCCTTCAGCGGGCAGACCGAACGCATCCCAGCCGATTGGCTGAAGAACGTTTTTGCCCAGCATGCGCTGGTAACGCGCGATAACGTCACCAATGGTGTAGTTACGTACGTGGCCCATGTGTAGTCGGCCAGAAGGATAGGGTAGCATCGAGAGGCAGTAATACTTCTCTTTGCCTTCGTCTTCGGTTACTTCAAAAGTACGCTTCTCTTGCCAGTGAAGCTGTACGTTGGATTCTATCTCTTCCGGGCGATATTGCTCTTGCATGGCAGCCAGTGGTCCTGTGATGAAAGACAGCTACAGGTTGTAGCTTTTAACGTATTAGGTTTCAGATCCGCATAGCATAGCCGATAAGAGTGCTGCAAAACAGCCTTTCAACAGCTGCCATGTCCATTTCTCATTTGCAGTTATTTACGCTGCATGTGTGCAAACTAACAAAGTGGTAGCGGATTAAGGTCTACTATTAGAGCAGGTTACATGAGCTAAGAATGCAGGAAACTCTTCATGGAGGCAGGCAGACGATGAACAAGGTTGCTCAATTTTACCGTGAACTGGTGGCCTCACTCACCGAGCGATTACGTAACGGTGAGCGTGATATTGATGAACTGGTCGCCAGTGCGCGCAAAAGCATGAACGAAACCGGGGAGCTGACGCGTACTGAAGTTGATGAAGTGACGCGCGCAGTCCGCCGTGATCTGGAAGAGTTTGCGCGTAGCTACAACGAAAGCCAGAACGAATTTACTGACAGCGTTTTTATGCGTGTCATTAAGGAAAGTCTCTGGCAGGAACTGGCGGATATCACTGACAAAACTCAACTTGAGTGGCGTGAAGTCTTTCAGGACTTGAATCATCACGGCGTGTATCACAGCGGGGAAGTGGTGGGGCTTGGGAATCTGGTCTGTGAGAACTGCCATTTCCACCTGGCGATTTATACCCCAGATGTGCTGCCTGTTTGCCCGAAATGTGGGCATAACCAATTTAGTCGTCGGCCATTTGAGCCTTAGAAAAGATCGAGCCTTCTGAAGAGAAGGCTCGTTATTTTTAATGCAGGATTTTCGCCAGGAAGTCTTTCGCGCGTTCCGATTGCGGATTATTGAAGAAGTCCTCTTTGTTTGAGTCTTCGACAATTTTCCCTTCATCCATAAAGATGACGCGGTTCGCCACTTTGCGAGCAAAGCCCATTTCGTGCGTGACCACCATCATGGTCATCCCTTCATTTGCCAGCTCGACCATAACGTCCAGTACTTCGTTGATCATCTCGGGATCAAGTGCTGAGGTCGGTTCGTCAAACAGCATCGCTACCGGATCCATACACAACGCGCGCGCGATCGCCACACGTTGCTGCTGGCCGCCGGAAAGCTGGGCTGGGAATTTATCGGCATGCGCCGTCAGCCCCACGCGCTCAAGCAATTTAAGCCCTTTTTTACGCGACTCTTCTTTATTGCGTTTGAGCACTTTCACTTGTGCCAGCGTCAGGTTTTCAATAATCGACAGATGCGGGAAAAGCTCAAAGTGTTGGAACACCATACCGACGTGCGAGCGCAATTCAGCCAGATTGGTTTTTTTGCTGTTCACTTGCGTGCCATTAACAACAATTTCGCCTTTTTGCACGGGCTCCAGGCCGTTTACGGTTTTAATCAGCGTCGATTTTCCGGAGCCGGATGGGCCGCATACCACGACCACTTCGCCTTTCTTCACTTCTGTTGAGCAGTCGGCGAGCACCTGAAAGTGACCATACCATTTAGAAACATTTTTCAGGGAAATCATTACACTGTCCTTTTCTTCAAGTATGTGACCAACAGCGAGGCGCTAAGACTGATTACGAAATAAACCAGACCGGCAAACAGAATCATCTCAACCTGGGTTCCATCACGTTCACCAATGGTTGTCGCGGTACGGAAGAAGTCAGCCAGGCTCAAAACATACACCAGCGAAGTATCCTGGAATAATACGATGCCCTGGGTTAACAGCAACGGCACCATGGCGCGGAAGGCTTGCGGCAGGATAATCAGTTTCATTGACTGCCAGTGCGTCATCCCGAGCGCCAGTGCGGCATTGGACTGCCCGCGTGAAATGCTCTGAATACCTGCGCGAATAATCTCGGAATAGTAGGCGGCTTCAAACATTGAGAACGCGACCATCGCTGAAATCAGGCGGATGTCCGTCTGGGGTGAAAGCCCCAACACTTTTTGCAAGAAACCCGGGACTACCAGGTAAAACCACAGCAGCACCATGACCAGCGGAATTGAACGGAAAACGTTGACGTAGGCGCTCGCAAACCAGGCAATCGGCTTGAT
Organism: Buttiauxella sp. A111; assembly: GCF_014189855.1. GTDB lineage: Bacteria > Pseudomonadota > Gammaproteobacteria > Enterobacterales > Enterobacteriaceae > Buttiauxella > Buttiauxella selenatireducens. Next base: position 272,214 of record NZ_BJFN01000003.1, on the reverse strand, counting down.
TGGCGATAGACGCATAACGGCGAGCAAGGTTCCCCACACAATACCGATTATCACAGCAGTAACTGTAATTTTCAGGGTGATAATCAACCCCTGGATCAGATAAGGCATGGCGGGAAGAATCGAAGTCCAGTCAAAATCGTACATCATTTACCTCCCATGTTGCCAGGCAGGCGAATTTTACGTTCGACCACATACATCACCAGCATAATCACGGCGTTAATCAGCACATAAGCGAGCGTGATGGCCGTGAAGGATTCGTAGGCATGAGCAGAATAGTCCAGCAGTTTACCTGCCTGGGCTGCCATATCGACCAGACCAATGGTTGACGCGATGGCTGAGTTCTTCACCAGGTTCATCATCTCAGATGTCATTGGCGGCACAATCACGCGATAGGCGTTTGGCAGCAGGACATAACGATAGGCTTGTGGGAGCGTCAGCCCCATCGCCAGTGCGGCGTTTTTCTGTCCACGTGGTAGCGATTGAATAGCGGCACGAACCTGCTCACAGACTCGCGCGGCGGTAAACAGGCCGAGGCAAATCATCGACGACAGGAAGAACTGTATATTCGGGTCAAGCTCGGATTTAAACCACATGCCGAGGTTTTCAGGCAGTAATTCCGGCACCACTAAATACCAGGTAAAAAACTGCACGATAAGCGGCACATTACGGAATAGTTCGACATATAGCGTGCCAATGCTCGACAGCCATTTATTAGGAACCGTACGCAAAATGCCGAACAATGAGCCGACAAGGAAGGCGATTATCCATGCGCAGATCGACAGGGCGACGGTGACCTGGAAGCCATTCCAAATCCAGCCCAGATAGGTTGTGTTGCCGAACGGGGCGGGCTGTAGAAATATTCCCCAGTTCCAGTCAATAGACATAACGTACTCCCGGAAAAAAAATGAGGGTAGCAGTAGCGCTACCCTCGAAGATTGATGAGAAGCTTGTACCCGGATTTCAGGTCGTTGCCTGAAATTTATGGAGTACTTTCACGCCGGATGGGGAACGGCCATCCAACGCATAGTCTGTCCGAGCTTCAGTTCGTCAATCGGGAGGGCTGGGTCATCCCGGCCCTTGGTTCTAATTAGTTTAGTGCTTTATCATTCGGCTCTTTGAACAGGGCTTTCATGTCGTCAGACAAAGCGAAGTTCATATTGATATTTTTCGGTGGAATTGGGTTCATGAACCACTTATCAAACCACTTAGCGGCAACACCCGACGTTTGCACCTGAGCGATGGTGTCATCCATCAACTTCTTAAAGTCAGGGTCGTCTTTACGCAGCATACAGCCGTACGCTTCACGTGATTGCGGAGTGCCAACGATTTCCCAGTTATCCTGTTTCTTCGCTTTAGCGCGTTCACCGGCCAGCAGAGCATCATCCATCATAAAGGCGACAGCACGACCGCTTTCCAGGGTGCGGAAAGAGTCACCGTGGTCTTTGGCGCTGATAATGCGCATATCCATCTTCTTCTCTTCATTCAGCTTGTTAAGCAGTACTTCAGAAGTGGTGCCAGAGGTCACAACGACCGCTTTACCTTTCAGGTCAGCAAAGTCTTTAATTTCGCCACCTTTCTTAACCAGCAAACGCGTACCCACCACGAAGATGGTGTCGGAGAATGACGCTTGTTTTTGGCGTTCCAGGTTGTTGGTTGTTGAACCACACTCAAAATCGAAAGTGCCGTTTTGCAGCAATGGAATACGGTTCTGAGAGGTAATAGGGATTAATTTAACCTGAAGGTCAGGTTTATTGAGTTTCTTCTTCACTGCTTCAACGATGGCGTTGGAATAAGCCTGTGAATAACCCACAACTTTTTGTTCGTTATCGTAGTAAGAGAATGGGACGGAGGATTCACGGTGACCGACAACAATAACGCCATTAGCGGCAATCTTATCAAGAGTACTTTGCTGAGCCGCAGGTTTTGCATCTTCAGCGTGCGCGATACCCGCACCTAAACCCATAACCAACAAAGCCGAGGCCAGTTTACGTAATTGCATTACCAACTCCTTTTATTAATGCCACAGGGCATTGATACCTGATGTGAGTGTTGTTTTGTTATTGTGTGCAACTGAATAAGCTCAATTCTTCGTCTTTTGTTAACATTTAACCTAGCTTAATGTAAAGATTTTGCTAAGAAGATGTTTATTTTTGCGAACCATGCCGCACCGTTTAAAGGCAAAAAAACCTGTTTGCACTACTTTGGTGCTTGCGGTGTCATTATTTGGTGCAACTCAATGCATCGTGCTGCCCATAGGGATTAGCTTCAGCATTTTGTTTGTTTCTAATGAGTAAATGTTTGCAAAGGTTGTGCCAGAAATAAAAAAGGCCAGCAATCGCTGGCCTTTTTTATGATGGTGCAGAATCAGGGTTTGTGGCGACTACGCAGTGCCAGCAGAACAGACGCGAAACCAAAGACTAGCGTGACAAACCACAGTGGCCAATGACCGAAACGGGCGTAAGGCGTGATGCCACTCGTTGGCGTGACCTTCGCTTCCAGCACCTCGCGAGTAAACTGCGGGATCATCGCATCGACGTCGCCATCAGCATTAATCACGGCAGTAATGCCATTATTGGTGCTACGCAGCAATGGACGCCCTAGCTCAAGCGAACGCATTCGTGCCATCTGGAAGTGCTGCCACGGGCCAATAGACTTACCGAACCACGCATCGTTTGAAATAGTCAGCAAGAAGTCAGTGTCGGGGCGGAAGTTATCGCGAACTTGTTCACCGAGGATAATCTCGTAGCAAATAGCCGGCGTGAGCTTAATGCCGTTGGATGTGAGCTGTGGCTGGATATACGGCCCACGGCTAAATGACGACATGGGTAAATCAAAGAACGGTGCCAGCGGGCGGAGGATGGACTCCAAAGGCACAAACTCACCAAACGGCACCAGGTGATTCTTGTTGTAACGATCGGTGCTGTTGTAGTTGTACTGATTACCTTCACCGAGCGTGATAATGGTGTTGTAGGTATCGTAACGGTTTTGCTTATTTAAACGCGCGTCAACAATACCGGTAATCAGCGAGCTGTGCTTAGAGCGCATCAGATCGTCCATCATCGTCAGGAATTGCTGTTGGTTTATCTCAAGGTCAGGGATCGCGGACTCAGGCCAGATAATGAGCTGGGATTTCCCCATTTGAGGCTGAGTTTTATCAAGATAAATCTTCAGCGTATTCAGCAACTGGTTTTCGTCCCATTTAAGGGATTGCGGGATATCGCCCTGAACCATCGCTACATCAACAACGCGTTTAGGTTCCGCCTGATACCATTGAATTGAGCGTAATGGCCATGGCAGAAGCAGCAATGCGGTGGCAATAAGCGCGGGACGCCAGTTTCGCTCGTGTAGTGCATACACGACGAGTCCGCTGATAATCATCAGCAAGAAGGTGACACTTTCGACGCCGAGGATCGGGGCAATACCTTTGAGTGGACCATCAATCTGGCTATAACCAAACTGCAACCACGGGAAGCCCGTTAATACCCAACCGCGCAAAAACTCAGTGAGTTGCCATAGCATTGGAGCCGCAATAGCCACTCGCCACCAGGTGGTTTTCGGGCATAGCTTGCTGAGGAAGCCACCAAACAAACCGGTATACAAAGACAAATAAGCGGCAAGTAAGACTACCAAAAAGACATTCACCGGGCCTGGCATACCGCCAAACTGCGCGATGCTGACATATACCCAGTTTATGCCTGAGCCAAATAGCCCCAGTCCCCAGAAGAAACCAATCCAGGCGCTCTGAATAGGGCGTCGATTCAGTGTCAGTCCCTGAAGCCCTGCCAATGAAATAATCGCGGCAGGCCAAAAATCGTAGGGGGAGAAAGCCAGCGTTCCGCAGGCACCAAAAAGCAGCGCCAGCAGCAAGCGTACGCGCTGGCGTTGAAGGAGTAGGGCTATAGCCATCTTTGAATTAATCTTCCAGTTTCGGTTGTGGCGAGTCGTCCGGAATTCTGACATGAACCTGAATAACACGGCGGCTATCTGCCATCGCGACTTTAAACTGATAACCAGCAATTTCTATGGTTTCGCCACGGGCAGGTAAGTGGCCAAAGGCCTGCATGACTAATCCACCAATGGTATCCACTTCGTCATCATTGAAATGGGTAGCAAAGGTGTCGTTGAAATCTTCGATTGAGGCCAAAGCACGAACCGTCCAGGTATGGCGGCTTAGCTGGCGGAAATCGCTGTCTTCCTCGTCGTCGTATTCATCTTCAATTTCCCCAACAATCAGTTCGAGAATATCTTCGATGGTGACAAGTCCGGAGACGCCGCCAAACTCATCAATCACAATCGCCATGTGGTAGCGCTGCTGACGAAACTCTTTGAGCATGCGGTCAACACGCTTACTTTCCGGCACAACAACTGCCTGACGTAACACTTTTTCCATGCTAAATGGCTCGGTATCGCTGCGCATAAACGGCAGCAAATCCTTAGCCATCAGAATCCCTTCGATATGATCTTTGTCTTCACTGATCACCGGGAAGCGGGAGTGCGCGGATTCGATGATCACATCGAGGCATTCGTCCAGCGTCTGGTTGTGTTTGAGCGTTACCATTTGAGATCGAGGGATCATGATGTCGCGAACGCGTTGGTCAGCGATATCCATAACGCCTTCGAGCATGTCGCGGGTATCCTGATCGATCAGATCGTTTTGCTCAGAATCACGGATGAGTGTCAGCAGATCATCACGGTTTTTAGGTTCACCGTGGAATAGCTGGTTGAGAATCAGGGAAAAGAATCCCTTCTTACTGGCAGGCGTGTCACTGTTTTGTGAGTTGTCGTCGCTCATGGCGTTTGGTTTTATTACCTCATGTTCGTTACTGATAAACAGGCAGTTTAGTGAAACGCTGCCTGTTGATATTTGCTTTGCAGGGTTAATCCCTACAGAGACTATTCTTTCTCGGCAATGTACGGATCAGCATACCCAAGAGCAAGCATTATCTCTGTTTCCAGGGATTCCATCTCTTCGGCTTCTTCATCCTCAATATGATCATAGCCAAGCAGATGTAGACTGCCGTGGATAACCATATGTGCCCAATGAGCATCTAGCGGTTTTTGCTGTTCTTTTGCTTCTTTCTCCACAACCTGACGACAAATAATCAGGTCCCCTAATAATGGGAGTTCAATGCCTGGAGGGGCTTCAAACGGGAATGAAAGCACATTGGTGGATTTATCTTTCCCACGGTAAGTAAGATTCAGATCGTGGCTCTCAGCGTCGTCCACCAGGCGAATCGTCACTTCTGACTCTTCCTGAAATTGTGGGATGACCGCATCAAGCCAGGTCTGAAATTGTACTTCCGTCGGTAAGCCGCTTGCGTCTTCACATGCGACCTGTAAATCCAGTATAACCTGACTCATTTACTCTCCTGAGCGGCGGCATTAATCGCCATCGCTTCTCGCTTGCGCTCTGCTGCGAGTTCATCTTTACGAACCTGTTCTGCGTTTTCCCACGCTTCATAGGCATTCACAATGCGAGCCACAACCGGGTGGCGTACTACGTCTTCGCTATTAAGGAAGTTAAAGCTGATTTCATCGACCTCTGCCAGCACTTCAATGGCGTGGCGCAGGCCAGATTTTAGATTTTTCGGTAAGTCGATTTGGGTGACGTCGCCGGTAATCACGGCTTTGGAATTGAAGCCAATACGCGTCAGGAACATCTTCATCTGTTCGATGGTGGTGTTCTGGCTTTCATCCAGAATGATGAAAGCATCATTGAGAGTACGGCCACGCATGTACGCGAGCGGAGCGACCTCAATCACGTTACGTTCCATCAGTTTTTCTACGCGCTCAAAGCCGAGCATCTCAAACAACGCGTCATACAATGGGCGTAAATAAGGATCGACTTTTTGGCTTAAATCACCAGGCAGGAAGCCCAGTTTTTCACCGGCTTCCACCGCCGGGCGGGTTAGCAATATGCGGCGAATATCCTGACGTTCCAGCGCATCAACGGCGGCAGCAACCGCAAGATAGGTTTTACCCGTACCCGCAGGGCCAACGCCAAAAGTAATGTCATGGTCGAGAATATTGGCGATATATTGCGCCTGGTTTGGCGTACGCGGTTTGATAACACCACGTTTAGTTTTGATGTTTACCGCTTTGCCGTACTCTGGAACGCTTTCCGCAGACTGCTCCAGTACACGGATCTCTTTTATGGCGAGGTGGATTTGTTCAGGTGAAATATCCTGAGTTTCGCCACGCATCGGCGCGGTATCCACGTACAGATTGCGCAGAATATCTGCAGCGGCATTCACTAAAATCGGGCGGCCCGTGAGCTTGAAGTGATAATCGCGACGGTTGATCTCGATACCCAGCCGACGTTCAAGCTGCTTGATGTTGTCATCAAATGGGCCACACAGGCTTAGCAGACGCGCATTGTCTGCGGGTTCTAGCGTAATTTCACGTGTTTCGATGTTCAAACTTATCCTCGGGGTCACTCTGGGCCAGTTGAAGGAATTGCTGCATTAACGCAGGCCATAAAAAAGATTATTTACGGCGAGGGCAGATGGTGCAAGCCTGGTTTTTGATATTTGGGTGGCTGCTTCGCAATGCAAGTGCAAACAATGAAAATGCCCGAGCAGCTTCAAAATGCAGCTCGGGCATTGGGTGAAATTAAGGCTGATAAATCCCAACGCCGATATCATTCTCTTTACGGCTACGGGCAATGACAGATTCCGGAGACTGTGCAATACGCAGCCCCATCTCATCTTCAGTGCGGACGACCTTACCGCGCAGTGAGTTGTTCGTCGCGACCTCCGTAATTTCGACATCCACAAACTTACCGACCATATCCGGGGTGCCTTCAAAGTTGACCCCACGGTTGTGTTCGGAACGCCCGGTTAGCTCCATTACGTTTCTGCGCGAGGTGCCTTCCACTAAAACGCGTTGAATGGTGCCGACCATCTTGCGGCTGTACTCCATCGCCTGTTGGTTGATGCGGTCTTGCAGAATGTACAGACGCTGCAATTTCTCTGATTCTGGAACATCGTCAACCATATCGGCGGCAGGCGTGCCTGGGCGTGCTGAGAACACAAAGCTGTAACTGACGTCAAAGTTAACATCAGCAATCACTTTCATGGTTTGCTCAAAATCCTGCTGGGTTTCGCCAGGGAAGCCAACGATAAAATCAGAACTGATCTGAATATCAGGGCGTACCGCACGTAGCTTGCGAATAATCGATTTATATTCCAGCGCGGTATGAGTACGACCCATCAGGTTCAGCACTCGGTCGGAACCGCACTGAATCGGCAGATGCAGGAAGCTCACAAGCTCTGGTGTATCACGGTAAACTTCAATGATATCGTCAGTAAATTCAATTGGATGGCTGGTGGTGAAGCGAATGCGGTCAATACCGTCAATCGCTGCAACCAGACGCAGCAATTCAGCAAATGAACAAATACCGCCATCGAAAGAAGGACCACGATAAGCATTGACGTTCTGGCCGAGCAAGTTAACTTCGCGTACACCTTGTGCAGCGAGTTGGGCGATTTCGAATAGCACGTCGTCGGCTGGGCGGTTCACTTCTTCACCACGGGTATAAGGCACCACGCAGTAAGTACAATACTTGTTGCAGCCTTCCATAATAGAAACGAAGGCTGTCGGGCCATCTGCTTTCGGCTCTGGCAGACGGTCAAACTTTTCGATTTCCGGGAAACTGACGTCGACTATCGGGCTGCGATTACCACGAACTTTGTTGATCATTTCGGGCAAGCGGTGCAGCGTCTGCGGCCCGAAAACGATATCAACATAATGCGCTCGGCTACGAATCAACTTTCCTTCCTGGGAAGCCACACAACCGCCGACACCGATAATGATGTCGGGATTTTTTCGCTTTAAGAGTTTCCAACGGCCCAGCAGATGGAAAACTTTTTCCTGGGCTTTTTCACGTATGGAGCAGGTATTAAGCAGCAATACATCCGCTTCTTTTGGATTATCTGTGAGGGTATAGCCATGCGTGCTGTTCAGCAGATCGGCCATCTTCGATGAATCGTATTCGTTCATCTGACAGCCCCAGGTTTTTATATGGAGTTTTTTTGTCATCGACTTGCCATTGCTCAGTTAAAGCCAGGAATTCAGGCCGCGTATTGTAATGCTTTGGCCTTGATGTGACCAGCCTACGAAACCTGCGCAAAAATCCGGTAGAATCAGGATAGACAATTTAAGGACAAAATCATCATGTTGAACCAGACAATAGATGTTGCGGTAGTCGGCGGAGGGATGGTCGGAGCGGCAGCCGCTCTGGGTCTTGCGCAAAATGGTTTTCAGGTGGCGGTGATTGAACATCAGGCTCCTGCCGATTTTGATGCCACAAGCCAACCCGATGTGCGTATCTCGGCCATCAGCAGTGCGTCAGTGGGCCTGCTGAAATCTCTCGGCGTGTGGCAGGCGGTTCGGTCAATGCGCTGCCATGCTTATCGCCAACTTGAAACCTGGGAGTGGGAAAGCGCACACGTTAGCTTTAATGCCCACGAACTCGGATTGCCAGAGCTGGGTTATATGGTTGAAAACCAGGTTTTACAGCTTGCGCTTTGGCAGGCGCTAGAGGCTCATCCAAACGTTACGCTGATGTGCCCCGCGCAATTGACAAGTCTGCACAGTGAAGCAGGGCAGTGGAAATTACAATTTGCTGAACAGCAGAGCTTAACTGTGCCGATGGTGATTGGTGCAGATGGTGCAAATTCGCAGATTCGGCGTTGGGCAGGAATAGGCATTCATGCGTGGCAATATCGCCAGTCCTGCATGTTAATCACAGTGAGGTGTGAGTCTTCACCCGGCGACAGCACCTGGCAGCATTTTACACCTGCTGGCCCGCATGCATTTTTGCCGTTATTCGATAATTGGGCTTCACTGGTCTGGTATGACTCTCCTGCGCGGATTCGCCAGCTACAGAATATGACGATGCCACAGTTACAAAAAGCGCTGGAAGCCAGTTTCCCTGAACGTTTAGGCAAAGTGATGCCCGTTGCCAGCGGTGCATTTCCTCTGACTCGTCGGCATGCGTTGCATTACACGCAGCAAGGTTTAGCGCTGATTGGCGATGCGGCTCATACTATTCATCCGTTAGCGGGGCAGGGCGTGAATCTCGGTTATCGCGATGTGGAAGCGCTGTTGGATGTAATGATTAACGCGCGCAGCTACGGTGAGAACTGGGCAGATGCGAGAGTACTGAAACGCTACCAGACACGGAGACAGGCGGATAATTTCCTGATGCAGAGCGGTATGGACCTGTTCTATGCGGGGTTCAGCAATAACTTAGGGCCGCTGCGAGTGATTCGTAACTTAGGGTTAATGGCGGCTGAGCGCGGTGGCGTGCTTAAACGTCAGGCGCTGAAGTATGCATTAGGTTTATGATTGAGTGAGATATCGAGGAGCGGGTAACCGCTCTTTTTTTTGCCTGATATTTACCAGAAGCAGAAAAGCGAAAAGCTCGCCGAAGCGAGCTTTTCTTTTTTGGCTGGGGTACGAGGATTCGAACCTCGGAATGCTGGTATCAGAAACCAGAGCCTTACCGCTTGGCGATACCCCAAAAATATGGTGGCTACTACGGGAATCGAACCTGTGACCCCATCATTATGAGTGATGTGCTCTAACCAGCTGAGCTAAGTAGCCAAATTGTAAAACTATTTTTCGACTGGCTGGGGTACCTGGATTCGAACCAGGGAATGCCGGTATCAAAAACCGGTGCCTTACCGCTTGGCGATACCCCAACTGAGGGCGCACAAAACTAACGTGCTATGTCGAAAACTGCTATGTCAAAAAAAAGTGGCTGGGGTACCTGGATTCGAACCAGGGAATGCCGGTATCAAAAACCGGTGCCTTACCGCTTGGCGATACCCCATCCGTGCAACGTTATAAGGAAATGGTGCGGGAGGCGAGACTTGAACTCGCACACCTTGCGGCGCCAGAACCTAAATCTGGTGCGTCTACCAATTTCGCCACTCCCGCGCTAAAAAAAAGAATAATGGTGGCTACTACGGGAATCGAACCTGTGACCCCATCATTATGAGTGATGTGCTCTAACCAGCTGAGCTAAGTAGCCTTCTTTTTTTTCACGTCACCTTATCGGCGTTGCGGGGCGCATTATGCGTAGTTGGACTTCTAGCGTCAACAAATTTTTTCCCGAAAAGTGGCTGAAATTGTCTGTTTGACCAGCTTCCGAACAGCTTGGTGCAATATTCGTCAATTATCGGTTATTTCGTAGTTTTATTTAGTGAAAAACCCCGAACAAGGTTGCGGAATAATATAGAAATAAAAACGGGCCCGTAGGCCCGTGTGGTCAAAATTGTTCACTTATTTATAAGCAGACTGGTGCACACCGACGGCACGACCTGATGGATCATTCATAGTTTTGAACGCTTCATCCCATTCAATGGCCTTAGCAGAAGAACAAGCAACGGATGGGCCACCTGGAACACACTGCGCAGCGCTTGGCAGCGGGAACAACTCTTCGAAGATCTCGCGATACAAATAGGCTTCTTTAGAGCCTGGCGTGTTGTAAGGGAAACGATAGCTTGCGGTTTCCAGCTGTTGATCGGTCACCTGGCCCGCTGCCACTTCTTTCAGGGTGTCAATCCAGCTGTAACCTACACCATCAGAGAATTGCTCTTTCTGACGCCATGCAACGCTTGCTGGCAGATAGGATTCAAAACATTCACGCAGAATATGTTTTTCCATCTTACCGTTGCCGCACATTTTGTCTTTCGGGTTAATACGCATCGCCACATCCAGGAATTTTTTGTCCAGGAACGGCACGCGAGCTTCAACGCCCCAGGCAGACATCGCTTTGTTAGCGCGAGCACAGTCAAACATATGCAGCGCTTGCAGCTTACGAACCGTCTCTTCATGCAGCTCTTTGTCGTTTGGCGCTTTATGGAAGTACAGGTAGCCACCAAACACTTCATCAGAACCTTCACCAGACAGCACCATTTTGATGCCCATTGCTTTGATTTTGCGTGACATCAAATACATCGGGGTGGAGGCGCGAATGGTAGTCACATCGTAGGTTTCAATGTGATAGATAACATCGCGAATCGCATCCAGGCCTTCTTGCACCGTGAAATGAATTTCGTGGTGAACCGTACCCAAGTGGTTTGCTACTTCTTGTGCCGCTTTCAGGTCAGGGGAACCGACCAGGCCGACCGCAAAGGAGTGCAGCTGTGGCCACCAGGCTTCAGAACGCTCTTCATCTTCTACACGACGAGCAGCAAATTTCTTGGTGATGGCAGAAATAACGGATGAATCCAGACCACCAGACAGCAACACGCCGTACGGCACGTCAGACATCAGATGGCTTTTCACGGAATCTTCCAGCGCCTGACGCAATTCATTCTTGTCGGTGACGTTATCTTTTACTGCATCGTATTCGAACCAGTCACGCTGATAATAGCTGCGGATTTCACCGTCTTTGCTCCACAGGTAGCTGCCAGCAGGGAACTCTTTAATGGTGCGGCAGACCGGAACCAGGGCTTTCATTTCAGATGCAACATACATGTTGCCGTGCTCGTCATAACCCATATACAACGGGATGATGCCGATATGGTCACGGCCAATCAGGTATGCATCCTGCGTTTCGTCATAAAGAATGAAGGCGAACATGCCCTGCAGATCGTCGAGGAACTCCGGGCCTTTTTCTTCATACAGCGCGAGGATCACTTCACAGTCTGAGCCTGTCTGGAATTCATAACGGTCGCCGTATTCTGCGCGCAGAGCCTGGTGGTTGTAGATTTCACCGTTCACCGCCAGAGCGTGAGTTTTTGCTTTGTTGTATAGCGGCTGAGCGCCTGCATTAACGTCAACAATAGAGAGACGTTCGTGAACAAGTATGGCTTTCTCGTTAGCATAAACGCCTGACCAGTCAGGGCCGCGGTGGCGCATCAGGCGAGATAACTCGAGCGCTTTTTTACGCAATTCGACCGCATCGGTCTTGATATCCAGAACACCAAAAATTGAACACATAGAACTCTCTCCGTAATGCTTCTTTGAGCCATTAAACTGTTATGTTGCGTTGCATGATTATGAAAATGCGCAATCATTGACGGGAATGCAAGTCCTTTAGTCTTTCAGGGGTAAATAGTTCAATGACGATTGTCGATTACTGAAAAATGATGAGGAAATGAGCGTAATAATTAGCGGATCGGTAATTTTTGGTAAAATCACCAGGTTGGCATTCAGTGAGAGGGGAAAAGATTGTTGAATCGGTAAAACGCCCGGCGAAACCCGGGCGAATGACGAATTAAATGATATCGACTTCAGCCACTGACGGGTAAATCCAGGAAGGGCGGAACGGCATGGCATCTATGTCGTTTAAAGTCGAAACCCCTGACAGCACCAGAATCGTTTCTAAACCCGCCTGGAATCCAGCGAGAATATCCGTACGCAGGTTATCGCCAACAATCACAGTGTGTTCGGAATGGGCCTGCATTTTGTTGAGCGCGGCGCGGATAATCCACGGGCTTGGTTTGCCCACGACAAAGGGTTTACGGCCAGAAATTTTTTCGATACCCGCACACAGCGCACCACAGGCGGGATAGTAACCGCGGCCATGAGTGTCCGGATTGGTAGCAATAAAACGCGCACCGTTTGCCACAAAATAGGCGGCCTTATGCATCATTTCCCAGTTATAGGAACGGGTTTCACCGACGATAACAAAATCAGGGTTGATGTCAGTGATGGTGAAGCCTGCTTTATATAGCTCGTGAATCAACGCACCTTCGCCCACCACGTAGGCTTTTTTCCCTTCCTGACGGCGCAGGAAATCGGCGGTTGCCATCGCTGAGGTATAGAAAACGCTGTCAGGCACATTAATTCCGGCAGAGGCAAAGCGGTTGGCCAGGTCCTGGCCGGTTTGCGACGGATAGTTGGTCAGCAGGACCAGTGGCATCCCTTTTTCCATGATGCGTGCTAAAAATTCATTAGCACCTGGTACGGCGGCGTTGTCGTGCATTAGCACGCCGTCAATATCACAAATTACATTCTGAATGGTCATTGACTACTCGGGCTCACCTGAAAAGAAGGCGTAACTATAGCGTAAAAAGGGGGCTTATTGGGCTAACTTTCCAGCAAACGCTGCAGCAGCACGCCATTTAGCATCGAGCGTTTCACCAAAGCAAACGCACCAATGGCTGACCGGTCATCGAGTTTAGAGCGTACAACAGGCAGGTTTTTACGAAACGCTTTCAGTACCTGAGTGTTGATGCAGCCTTCAATAGCAGGCAAAAGCACTTTCTCGGCTTCGATGATTTCCCCGGCAATCACCACTTTTTGCGGGTTAAACAAGTTAATCGCAATAGAAATGGCTTTACCCAAATGACGGCCAACGTGTTCAATCACTTCGCAGGCCAGAGGATCGCCTTTGTTAGCGGCTTTGCATATAGCGGCGATATCGCAATCTTCAAGCGTCAGGCGGCTGTTGTAACCCTGCTCAAGAAGGTGACGCACACGATGTTCGATTGCTGCGTTGGCGGCAATGGTTTCCAGGCAACCGAAGTTTCCGCAGTGGCAGCGTTCACCTAAAGGATCAACTTGAATATGACCAATTTCACCAACGTTCCCGTTGCGGCCGATAAAAATTCGCCCATTCGATAAGATCCCAGCCCCCGTACCGCGGTGAACACGCACCAAAATGGAGTCATCACAGTCGTGCGTTGCACCAAAGTAGTGCTCGGCAAGGGCGAGGCTACGGATGTCATGGCCTACATAACAGGTCACTTTGAAATGTTTTTCAAGGCTATCGACCAGCGACCAGTCATTAACCTGGATATGTGGCATGTAACGAATCACGCCGCTTTCTGGATCGACAAGACCAGGCAGTATCACTGAGATGGCGATCAGCTCACGCATTTTGCGCTGGTTTTGCTCGATAAATTGAGAAATAGCCATGAGCAACGCGTGCTCAAGTGTTTCCTGGGTACGTTCAGGAAGGGCGTAATGCTCTTCGGCAAGCGGTTTTGCGCTTAGGTCAAATAGCGTGATGGTGGCGTCATGGCGACCAAGACGAACACCAATGGCATGGAAATTTCGGGTTTCAGTGATAATTGAGATAGCGCGGCGACCTCCGGTGGAGGCCTGTTGATCAACTTCTTTGATCAAGCCGCGCTCAATTAGCTGGCGAGTAATTTTTGTGACGCTGGCAGGTGCAAGCTGGCTTTGCTCGGCAATCTGAATGCGGGAGATTGGCCCATGTTGGTCAATCAGGCGGTACACTGCCGCGCTATTCAGTTGCTTTACCAGATCGACATTACCAATTTGAGCCTGTCCGCCAGTCGTCATGCCTTAATTACTCAGTTACGACCTCGTTACCATTAACGAATGTCTTGGTGATTTTAAAATCGCGGGTAAAGGCCGTGAGGTTGGCGACTTTGCCTGCTTCGATAGTACCTAATTGCTGCTCAACACCCATCGCACGGGCTGGGTAGAGAGTGGCCATACGCAAGACTTCGTCTAAGGCGATGCCTGCATGCTCGACCAGGTTACGAACCCCTTCAATCATCGTCAGGGCAGAACCGCTCAGCGTGCCATTCTCGTCTACACATAAACCATCACGGTAGTATATTGTTTTTCCTGCGAAAATGAACTCATCGATATTCGCGCCCGCCGGAGCAGTTGCATCGGTGACCAGGCAAAGTTTATCGCCCTTAACCTTTTTCGCCGTACGAATGTTGGCATAGTCCACATGTAAACCATCGGCAATGATACCGCAGTAAACATCTGGCTCATCAAAAATTGCACCTGCAAGCCCCGGTTCACGGCCAGTAATGTATGGCATCGCGTTGAAAAGGTGGGTTGCGAAGGTAATGCCAGCGCGGAAACCAATTTTGGCTTCTTTTGCTGTCGCGTTGGAATGGCCGGCAGAAACGATAATGCCAGCAGCGACCAGTTTGCTGATCACTTCAGGTTCAACCATTTCTGGCGCCAGAGTGACTTTGGTGATCACATCTGCGTTTTGACAAAGGAAATCGACCAGTTCTGCGTCAGGTTTACGCACATACCCTGGGTTATGCGTCCCTTTTTTCACCATGTTTAGCCATGGACCTTCAAGATGCAGACCGAGTGCCTGGTGCTGATACTTCGCCAGATAGTCGCGCATCACTTTCACGCCTTGCTTCATCAGCTCATCGCTGCTGGTGATAAGCGTCGGCAGGTAGCTGGTGCAACCAGAACGTTCATTGGCTTTCTGCATGATTTCCAGCGTTTCAACGGTAACCGCATCGGCGGAATCGTTGAACTGCACACCGCCACAGCCGTTGAGCTGCACATCAATAAAACCGGGGGCGATGATTGCACCGCCCACATCGCGAATCTCAATACCCGCAGGGAGATCTGAGCGCGAGCAAACGCGTTCAATCAGGCCGTTCGCGATAATAACCGCGTGATCATCAAGAATTTCATGGCCGGTATAAATCCGACCGTGAGTTAATGCAAACATAGTTACCCCCGGTGAAAATTAATGCTTAAAGATCTTTGATGTTTTCAGCTTCGAGCTCATTGAAGTACTTCAGCGTCTTCACTTTGAGTTCCATGGTGGACGGCTCATCACAAACCACGACTGCTTTAGGATGCAGTTGCAGACAGCTAATGGTCCACATGTGATTCACGTTACCTTCCACAGCCGCTTGCAGCGCTTGCGCTTTCAAATGGCCGAGCACCAAAATCATCACTTCTTCTGCATCAAGCAGTGTACCCACGCCAACAGTCAGCGCATATTTTGGCACTTGAGACACATCGCCATCAAAGAAACGGGAGTTTGCAACACGGGTGTCATGAGTCAGCGTTTTGATACGAGTACGAGATGCCAGAGAAGAAGCTGGTTCGTTGAATGCGATATGACCATCGTTGCCTACGCCACCCATAAACAGGTGAATTTTACCGTAAGAGCGAATTTTTTCTTCATAACGGCGGCACTCTGCGTCAACATCTTCGGCGTTGCCATTCAGCAGGTTAATATTTTCTGCTGGGATATCAACATGATCAAAGAAATTGCGGTGCATGAAAGTATGATAGCTTTCTGGATGCTCTTTTGGCAGGCCAACGTATTCATCCATATTAAAGGTGACGACGTTTTTAAAGCTAACCTGGCCCGCTTTGTGCATCTCTACCAGCGCTTTGTACGCTTCAAGAGGAGTACCGCCGGTTGGCAGGCCCAGCACAAAAGGGCGATCCGCAGTCGGATTAAACGCATTGATACGCTTAACGATATGGCGTGCTGCCCATTTGCCAACTTGAGCTGGGGTAGCCAGGGGAATCAGTCTCATCATTCACCTCATAAGTTAATAGAAAACAACTTTAGCCAGATTGATTGTCCGACCCCTCTAAGGGTAACCCAGTTTCAAACTGGCCATAACGGGATCAATCTGTCTTGATTTTTCGAATGATAAAATAAGTTTTAGTCGATAGCTAGCAAGAGGGGAGTGCAATAACAATATTTGGTGATTTTAATCACAAAAAAAGGGTGTTTAATTTGCGATACGAATTAATTTTTCACACACTCATAAAGTTGGCGAATCATCGTCATGCTTTCAAGGTTTGTTACACAATAATAAAACTGCTTTGAACGAGCCTTAACGGGGTCTCATAGGGGGAATTAACGTGAGTATTCTAGGTTATATGCAAAAGGTTGGCCGTGCGCTGATGGTGCCGGTAGCCACACTACCAGCCGCAGCCATTTTAATGGGTGTCGGTTACTGGATTGACCCGGTTAGCTGGGGTGGTGATAGCGCATTAGCTGCGTTGTTCATCAAATCTGGTGCTGCAATTATTGATAATATGGGGGTGCTGTTTGCCATTGGTGTGGCTTACGGTATGTCCAAAGATAAAGATGGTGCTGCTGCACTAACCGGCTTTGTCGGTTTCCTGGTTTTGACAACGCTGTGTTCACCAGCGGCTGTTGCCATGATCAAGCACATTCCGGTGGATCAGGTTCCATTCGCGTTCTCTAAAATTCAGAACCAATTCGTGGGTATTCTGGTCGGGATTATCTCCGCAGAGTTGTACAACCGCTTCAGCAGCGTTGAGTTGCCGAAAGCGTTGTCCTTCTTCAGCGGACGTCGCCTGGTACCGATTATCACCTCTTTTGTCATGATCGCTGTTGCATTCATCATGATGTTTATCTGGCCAATCGTTTTCGGCGGCCTGGTGAACTTTGGTGAGCACATTCAGAAGATGGGTTCGATTGGCGCGGGTGTTTACGCGTTCTTCAACCGTCTGTTGATTCCAGTCGGTCTGCATCATGCTCTGAACTCTGTATTCTGGTTTGATGTTGCGGGTATCAACGATATCCCTAAATTCCTCGGCGGCGCGAAATCTATCGCTGAAGGTACAGGTATTGTAGGTATTACTGGTCGTTATCAGGCTGGCTTCTTCCCAATCATGATGTTCGGCCTTCCAGGTGCTGCACTGGCGATTTATCACTGTGCACGTCCTGAAAATAAAGCGAAAGTACTGGGTATTATGATGGCGGGTGCATTTGCTGCCTTCTTTACAGGTATCACCGAACCGTTGGAATTCTCCTTCATGTTCGTGGCTCCAGTGCTTTATGTGATTCACGCAGTGCTGACTGGTATCTCTGTATTTATCGCAGCCAGCATGCATTGGATTGCAGGTTTCGGCTTCAGTGCGGGTCTGGTGGATATGGTGCTTTCTTCCCGTAACCCACTGGCGACTCATTGGTGGATGCTGATCCCACAAGGCCTCGTCTTCTTCGTTATCTACTACGTTGTGTTCCGCTTCACTATCACCAAGTTCAACCTGTTAACTCCAGGACGTGAACTGGCGGTTGCGGGTGATGAAACTGATGGTCAGGACGTGAATGTTAGCGGCAATACCAACCAGGACGTTTCTCAACTGGCTCGTCAGTACGTTGCGGCGGTAGGCGGTTCAGCTAACTTGACCGGTATTGATGCATGTATCACTCGTCTGCGTCTGAACGTGAAAGACTCTTCATTGGTTAATGAAGCGTTGGCAAAACGTCTGGGTGCAACCGGTGTTATCCGTCTGAACAAAACGAGCGTGCAAATTATCGTAGGTTTTGTGGCTGAGAAAATTGCTAACGCAATGAAAACAGTCGGTGATGTCCCTGCTGCGGCACCGGTTAGTGCTGTTGCTCCAGCGGCCGTTGCGACAAAACCACAGGCTGTGCCAAATGCAGTAACTATCGCCGCACTGGTTTCACCAGTAACGGGTGATGTCGTTGCGCTTGAGCAGGTTCCTGATGAAGCCTTTGCAAGCAAAGCGGTAGGTGACGGTGTTGCTATTAAGCCAACAGAGAAAACTGTTGTCGCGCCAGCCGCAGGTACTATCGTAAAAATCTTTAATACCAACCACGCGTTCTGTCTGGAAACCGAAAAAGGCGCCGAGATCGTTGTCCATATGGGCATTGATACCGTAGCACTGAACGGCCAGGGCTTTACCCGTCTGGTAGAAGAGGGTGCTGAAGTGGTTGCAGGCCAGCCGATTCTGGAAATGGATCTTGATTTCCTGAACGCAAATGCTCGCTCCATGATTAGCCCAGTGGTTTGCAGCAACATTGACGACTACAGCGGTCTGGTTATCCAGGCACAAGGTTCAGTGGTTGCGGGGCAGACTCCTCTGTACGAAATTAAAGGCAAATAATCGCTCCTGAGTCTTAGATTGTGCCTTCAGCGGCTGGCGACTTTTTCGTCAGCCGCTTTTTTATTGCCCTTTTCATGACTTACTCAATCACTTCCCGCCAGTCACCCATCCTTATTTATGCAACTAAAGGTTGTTTCCGACGCCTGCTTATTAGATCATATGCCGTTAACGAAAGTTTATGCACTGAGGAACCCGCGATGAGTGAGGCTGAAGCCCGCCCAACTAACTTTATTCGCCAGATCATTGATGAAGATTTGGCTAATGGTAAGCACAACAGCATTTGCACCCGTTTTCCGCCAGAGCCAAACGGCTATCTGCATATCGGTCATGCAAAATCTATCTGCCTGAACTTTGGTATCGCACAAGATTATCAAGGCCAGTGCAACCTGCGTTTCGATGACACAAACCCGGTAAAAGAAGACATCGAATACGTAGAATCAATTAAACAAGATGTTGAATGGCTTGGTTTTCATTGGTCAGGCAATGTGCGCTACTCTTCCGATTATTTCGATCAGCTGTTCAACTACGCAGTTGAGCTGATCAGTAAAGGTCTGGCGTATGTTGATGAACTGACTCCAGAGCAAATCCGTGAATATCGCGGCTCATTGACCTCGCCTGGTAAGAACAGCCCATTCCGCGATCGTACCGTTGAAGAAAACCTCGCGTTGTTCGAGAAAATGCGTAACGGTGAGTTTGCCGAAGGGACTGCGTGCCTGCGTGCGAAAATCGACATGGCCTCGCCGTTTATTGTGATGCGCGATCCGGTTATCTATCGCATTAAGTTCGCCGACCATCACCAGACCGGCAACAAGTGGTGCATCTACCCGATGTACGACTTCACGCACTGTATTTCCGATGCGCTGGAAGGTATTACGCACTCCTTGTGTACGCTGGAATTCCAGGACAACCGTCGTCTGTACGACTGGGTGTTGGATAACATCACGATTCCTGCGCACCCACGTCAGTACGAGTTCTCGCGCCTGAATCTCGAATATTCCATCATGTCCAAGCGTAAGCTGAACCTGCTGGTGACGGAGAAGGTTGTAGAAGGGTGGGATGACCCACGTATGCCGACCATTTCTGGTCTGCGTCGTCGTGGTTACACGGCTGCTTCTATCCGCGAGTTCTGCAAGCGTATTGGTGTGACCAAGCAAGACAACACCGTTGAAATGGCGTCTTTGGAATCTTGTATTCGTGATGACCTGAACGAGAACGCCCCGCGTGCGATGGCCGTGCTCGATCCGGTGAAAGTGATCATTGAAAACTTCCCGCAGGGCGAAGTTGAAATGGTGACCATGCCTAACCATCCGAATAAGCCAGAGATGGGTAGCCGTCAGGTGCCATTCAGCCGTGAGATTTACATTGACCGTGCTGATTTCCGTGAAGAAGCGAATAAGCAATACAAGCGTCTGGTGCTGGGCAAAGAAGTCCGTCTACGTAATGCATATGTGATTAAAGCCGATCGCGTAGAGAAAGATGAATCAGGGAATATCACCGTGCTGCATTGTTCCTATGATCCAGACACTTTGAGCAAAGACCCGGCTGATGGCCGCAAAGTGAAAGGCGTCATTCATTGGGTCAGCGCAGAACACGCTTTACCTGTTGAAATTCGTCTTTATGACCGTCTGTTCAGCGTAGCGAACCCAGGTAGCGCGGAAGATTTCCTTGCAACGATTAACCCTGAGTCTCTGGTTATCAAGCAAGGTTTCGTGGAACCGAGTCTGCAAAACGCAGAAAAAGGCAAAGCGTATCAGTTCGAGCGCGAAGGTTATTTCTGCCTTGATAGCCGTTATGCAACCGCTGAAAAACTGGTATTTAACCGTACCGTTGGGTTGCGTGATACCTGGGCTAAAATAGGCGAATAAAAGAAATCGTCTTATAAAAACGCCGCAATTAGCGGCGTTTTTTTTGCGTTATATTCACCTGTATATCCATTTTTCCATATTCGCGATGCGAATTAATGTTATTTAGACTCCGCCCGTTTTTCTTTCATTTGGTCAATCTGAGAGCATAATAAATTCTTCGTTTGAGTGTGTGAGCGCTCTCATTTCGAGCTTTGTCTGTAAATAGTCTCAATATCCAGCATAAACATCTTGAGTCGTCATTTGTTACAAATACTCATAGATTATGTGCTCTCTGTCATAATATCGGAATGAACTCTTACAAAATCGTTGATAATTCGCGTCGCGAAAAATAGTCTTGTGGTGAGCAGTAATGCGGGAAAATTTTTATAACCGCTTTAGCCGTTAGGCATTTTTACTTTTTTCGCTTAGTGACGTCTTTTAACGTCCGGCGATTATTTATACGTCAAAGAGGAATTTTATATGCGTACGTTTAGTGGCAAACGTAGTGCGCTGGCGCTTGCAATCGCAGGTGTCACGGCTCTTTCAGGACTGGTTGTCATCCCTCAGGCTAGTGCAGCAGGTTTTATTGATGATTCAACTATGACCGGTGGTGTTTATTACTGGCAACGTGAGCGTGACCGTAAAGACGTCACCACAGATAAATACGAAACTAACCTCGCACACGCTACATGGAACGCCAACCTGGACTTCCAGTCTGGTTATGCCGCAGACATGTTTGGTCTGGATCTCGCGGCCTTTACTGCTATCGAAATGGCAGAAAATGGCAACAGCGGCCACCCGAACGAAATCGCATTTTCCTCTTCAAACAAAGCTTACGATGAAGATTACTCCGGCGATAAGAGCGGGGTGAGTCTTTATAAAGCCGCAGCTAAATTCAAATACGGTCCCGTTTGGGCTCGTGCAGGTTACATCCAGCCAACCGGTCAAACACTGTTAGCACCGCACTGGAGCTTCATGCCTGGTACATATCAGGGTGCCGAAGCTGGGGCAAACTTTGACTACGCCGATGCCGGTGCGCTGAGCTTCTCCTACATGTGGACCAACGAGTACAAAGCTCCATGGCACCTGGAAATGGACAAGTTCTATCAAAATGATAAGAACACCAATGTTGATTATCTGCACTCGCTGGGTGCGAAATATGACTTCAAAAATAATCTGATTCTTGAAGCTGCATTCGGCCAGGCCCAGGGGTATGTAGATCAGTACTTCACCAAAGCAAGTTACAAATTTGACGTGGCTGGCAGCCCGTTATCAACCAGCTATCAGTTCTACGGCACGCGTGACAAAGTTTCCGACGGCAGTGTCAACGATCTGTATGACGGTACTGCATGGTTGCAGGCTTTGACTTTCGGGTACAGAGTGGGCCAGGTTGACATGCGTCTTGAAGGTACCATTGTTAAGGCAGACGGCCAGCAGGGTTACTTCCTGCAACGTATGACCCCAACTTATGCCTCCTCTAACGGTCGTCTGGATATCTGGTGGGATAACCGTTCTGACTTCAACGCCAACGGTGAAAAATCATTGTTCGCAGGTGCTATGTATGACCTGAGCAACTGGAACCTGGCGGGTTGGGCTGTGGGGGCTTCTTATGTTTACGCATGGGATGCTAAACCAAGCTCTAAACCAACAACTGACGGTTACTACGATGCTGACAATCGTCTGAAAGAATCTGCGTACAGCCTTGATGCGCTGTACACCATTCAGGATGGCCGTGCGAAAGGCACACTGTTCAAACTTCACTTCACTCAATACGACAACCACTCCGACATCCCAAGCTGGGGCGGTGGTTACGGCAACATCTTCCAGGATGAGCGCGATGTTAAGTTCATCGTCATCGCTCCGTTTACCATTTTCTGATTTGATTCCGGGCGTTAACGCGCCCGGTTTTGTTAAGGATATCGAGCATGAAAAAAATCATTTTGGTTACGGTGATGGCTTTAGGTTTGAGCGCCTGCGCACAGCCTAAAACAGCACCAGAAGATTCAAAGCTGAAACAAGCTTATAGCGCTTGTATCAATACCGCCGAAGGAAATCCTGATAAAATTCAGGCGTGCCAAAGCGTTTTGAATGTGTTGAGTCAAGAGAAGGAACACCAGGAGTTCGCACAGAAAGAGACAGTTCGTACTCTTGATTACCAGAACTGCATCCAGGCAACTCGTACCGGTAATGACCAGGCCGTTAAAGCTAAATGCGATAAAATCTGGCAAGAAATTCGCGCTAACAATAAATAATTGTCGCGTTCAGCCAATAAAAAAACCGGTGAGCTTCCTCACCGGTTTTTTTATATCTGACCACCGGGTTAGCGTGGTCAAATGTGCGGATTATTTTTCGCTGATTTCGTGTGCATTTTCGTCGGTACGGCAATCACCTTCAGCGCAGTGACCATACAGGTACAGGCTGTGGTTAGTCAGACGAATGCCATGGCGTGATGCGATTTCACGCTGACGGGCTTCGATTGAATCATCACTAAATTCAATAACTTTGCCGCAGTCCAGGCAAATCAAATGGTCGTGGTGATGCTGTTGTGTCAGCTCGAATACGGATTTGCCGCCTTCGAAATTATGACGAGTAACAATGCCTGCATCATCAAACTGGTTTAGTACACGATAAACGGTGGCGAGACCAATCTCTTCGCCCATATCAATCAGACGTTTATATAAGTCTTCCGCACTGACGTGGTGGTTCACCGGACCCTGCAACACTTCAAGGATTTTTAATCGTGGAAGCGTGACTTTCAGGCCGGCCTTCTTTAATGCGGTATTATTGTCAGTCATGCGGAAATTGTCCTGTTGCTTAACGGATCGCTCGGACTCAGGGTGAGCGTTAAGATGAATGCGTCTCATTATAGAACTGTCAATTCTAAATGGGAACCGCAAGTATTATGCATAATCAAGCTAAAAAATGGCGGCTGAGTCGCGATTTATTTGCCTTGTTAGCTATTTAGTCAGGAGGTCATTGTACAGGGACAAACTGAAAAGTTAAAAATTTGTAGCGATTATTTTAATCGGAATAATCTATCAATGTGACGCGACCCACTAGCCGCGTCACACCGAGCATCAAGCGTTGAGGATATCAGCCAGGTTCAGTTCTTCAGAAACCTGTTTGACCCATTGTTGAACGCGTTGTGCAGTCAGTTCTGGTTGGCGATCTTCATCAATAGCCAGGCCCACGAAGTGATTGTCGTCAGCAAGACCTTTAGACGCTTCAAAATGGTAACCAGCAGTTGGCCAGTGACCCACGATGGCAGCACCGCGCGGCTCAATAATATCGCGGATAGTACCTAATGCGTCACAGAAGTATTCTGCGTAGTCTTCCTGGTCGCCACAGCCGAAAAGGGCGACCAATTTTCCATTGAAATCAACTTCTTCCAACGTCGGGAAGAAATCATCCCAGTCGCATTGCGCTTCACCGTAATACCACGTTGGAATGCCGAGAAGCAGGATATCGAAGCCTTCCAGGTCTTCTTTGCTGCTCTTAGCAATGTCATGCACCTCAGCAACGTCTTTACCGAGCTGTTTTTGAATCATCTTCGCGATATTTTCGGTGTTACCAGTGTCGCTGCCGAAAAAAATGCCTACGATTGCCATGAGTAAAATAACCTCTTGAAACTTAATGGTATGGTGGCTGCTATTCGGCCACAGATAGGGCAATCATAGCAGAACACAAAGCGCTGCGGAAACTGCTATCACCCTGATGTGCACAGACTGCAACATCGCATTCTGGGCTACAGCATAAAAATTAACTGAGATGCTGCTTCAATTGTGCGAGTAAAATCTCTTCAATCAACTCACTACGACTGATATTGCGCGCTTCAGCCAGATGATTAAGTGCATCTACTGCATCGTTATTGAGCTTTAACTCCACTCGCTTCAGGCCGCGTACTTTATCGCGCTTGAGCTGGTTGCGTTTGTTGATACGCAGCTGCTCATCACGCGTGAGCGGATTAGTTTTTGGTCGCCCGGGGCGACGCTCGTCCGCGAACAGATCTAATGTAGTACGGTCCGTTTGTTCTTTTGCCATGATTAGACTACTGACAGGGAATTCAGGTGGCACGGAGCGGGGTGCTCTGGCGCATTTTAGCGCGCAATCATACATCAGCATGGCTTGCGCGCCAACGCGTTAGCCGCATCTAACGGCCAGTCGGTTTGTTTTTAATCAGTTTGCTGCTGTTCCGTCGATAAAACGATGGATTGCGCGCAAAACAGCATCAGGTTTTTCGGCATGAACCCAGTGACCGGCACCGGCAACTACATGAGCGCGTGCCTGCGGAAACTGTGTAAGCAGTGTTTCGCGGTGCGATTCGTCAACATAAGGAGACGCGCCACCCCGGATAAACAATGCCGGCTCATTCCATGTTGGGATAGTTTGCCAGCCGACAATATTTTCGTATTGTTCCCACAACACCGGCACATTGAATTTCCATTCACCGTCAGCAAAGGACTTCAGCAAAAACTGAATCACGCCTTCTTCATCTATATGTTCGCGCATTACCGCTGCGGCCTGTTGACGAGTTTTCACTCCTGCATCAGTGACGGCATTAATTGCCGCGAAAATTTCATCATGGCGGCGGACGTGATAATCCACAGGCGCGATATCAATCAGCACTAATTTTTCGATGCGCTCAGGGGCAATTGCGGTTAACGCCATCGCCACTTTGCCACCCATGGAATGGCCAATAATAATGGCTTTCTCAAAACCATATTCATCGAGCGTTTCAACCACGTCTTGCGCCATCGCGGCATAGTTCATCTCAGGGCTGCGTGGTGATAATCCGTGATTGCGAAGATCAATTTGCAGCAAGGTGTGCTCTTGTCCAAGGTCGCGGGCCAGCACTCCCAGATTATCAAGGCTACCAAAAAGACCGTGGATCAGGACGATGGGGGAATTACTAGTCGATTGTTGCGCAGTTTGCAGGCGAGCATTCAATTTCATGGCAAAGTTCTTTTTTTTTACTTCGTGAGGTTAGGGTATCATAACGGCATCCTGCCGCTGTGCCGCAAATTTCCAGTTTAGTCTGACTTTGTGGTGTGACAAAAGCTTGGCGCTACCCGAGGTTGGGATTTGCCCCTATAATCCCAACAACTTGTATTCAGAAAAGATATTGCACTGGATTAAGATGAAAACTATTGAAGTTGATGACGAGCTCTATCGCTATATTGCCAGCCATACGCAGCACATTGGTGAAAGCGCGTCCGACATTTTACGGCGCATGTTGAAATTTACCGCCGGCCAAACTCCTGCTACACCAGAAATTACCGGCCAGACAGCCGCTGTTGCTGCTACTCCGGAAGCCAAACCCGTAAATAAATCACGCGATCGTGTTCGTGCGGTACGTGAATTGCTGCTCTCCGATGAATATGCGGAGCAAAAGAAAGCCGTTAATCGTTTTATGATGGTGCTTTCTACTCTGTATACCCTCGACGCACATGCCTTTGGTGAAGCGACCGAATCGCTGCATGGTCGTACGCGGGTCTATTTTGCAGGTAACGAGCAAACGCTGCTGCAAAATGGTAACCAGACAAAACCAAAGCATGTTCCAGGCACACCATACTGGGTGATTACTAACACCAATACGGGCCGTAAATGCAGCATGATCGAACACATCATGCAATCAATGCAGTTCCCGGCGGAATTGATTGAAAAGGTTTGCGGCACAATCTAACACTTCGCGTCAGAAGGAAAGGCTAATGGCTAACCACCCTCGTGCAGGTCAACCGGCACAACAGAGCGATTTGATTAACGTAGCGCAATTGACGGCCCAGTATTATGTGCTGAAGCCGGAACCAGGTAATAGCGAACATGCGGTGAAGTTCGGCACTTCCGGTCACCGTGGTAGTGCGGCACGTCATAGCTTTAACGAACCCCACATTCTGGCCATTGCTCAAGCGATTGCCGAAGATCGTGCAAAAAATGGAATTACCGGGCCGTGCTACGTTGGCAAAGATACCCATGCGCTGTCTGAGCCTGCGTTTATTTCGGTTCTGGAAGTGCTGGCTGCGAACGGTGTGAACGTTATTGTGCAGCAGGCAAACGGCTACACGCCTACGCCGGCAATCTCGCATGCCATTCTGACGCATAACAAAAACGGTGGCGCGCAGGCAGACGGTATCGTTATCACGCCTTCGCACAACCCACCAGACGATGGTGGTATCAAATACAACCCGCCAAACGGTGGCCCGGCTGATACCAACGTCACCAAAGTGGTGGAAGATCGTGCAAATGCGTTGATGGCTGCGGGTTTGAAAGACGTGAAGCGCCTTTCTCTTGATCAGGCATGGGCCAGTGGGCATGTGCAGGAACAAGATCTGGTGCAGCCGTTTATCGAAGGGCTGGTGGATATCGTCGATATGGCCGCTATCCAGAAGGCTGGCCTCAAACTGGGTGTTGATCCGCTCGGTGGTTCCGGTATCGAATACTGGCAGCGTATCGCAAAACACTACAATCTCGATCTGACGATTGTTAACGATCATGTTGATCAAACTTTCCGCTTTATGCATCTGGATAAAGACGGTGCTATCCGTATGGATTGCTCGTCCGAGTGCGCAATGGAAGGTTTGCTGGCTCTGCGTGACAAATTCGACCTGGCATTCGCCAACGACCCAGATTACGACCGCCACGGTATCGTCACGCCAGCAGGCCTGATGAACCCGAACCATTACCTGGCCGTTGCGATTAACTACCTGTTCCAGCATCGCCCGCAGTGGGGCAAAGATGTTGCAGTTGGTAAAACCCTGGTGTCGTCTGCAATGATTGACCGTGTAGTCAACGATTTGGGTCGTAAACTGGTAGAAGTACCGGTGGGCTTCAAATGGTTTGTTGACGGCCTGTTCGATGGCAGCTTCGGTTTTGGTGGCGAAGAAAGTGCTGGGGCATCTTTCCTGCGTTTCGACGGCACACCGTGGTCAACGGATAAAGACGGCATCATCATGTGCTTGCTGGCAGCGGAAATTACCGCCGTTACGGGTAAGAACCCGCAACAGCATTATGACGAACTGGCAGCTCGTTTCGGTGCGCCAAGCTACAACCGTCTGCAAGCTTCCGCGACATCTGCGCAGAAAGCCGCACTGTCCAAACTTTCTCCAGAAATGGTGAGCGCCAGCACATTGGCGGGCGACCCGATTACCGCACGTTTAACGGCCGCTCCAGGCAACGGTGCTTCTATCGGCGGCCTGAAAGTGATGACCGACAACGGCTGGTTTGCTGCTCGTCCTTCCGGTACGGAAGATGCATACAAAATTTACTGTGAAAGTTTCTTAGGCAGCGAACATCGCCTGCAAATTGAGAAAGAAGCGGTAGAGATTGTTAGCGAAGTGCTGAAAAACGCGAAGTAAGAAATTGATTTGAAAAGGGCGCCGCAAGGCGCCTTTTTATCGCTATCCAAGTGCCACCATTAGCGCCCCGCAAGATATCAACGCCACACCAATCCCTGCTACCAGGGAAAGTTTCTCACCGAATAAAATCACCGCAAGTATTACGGCGAACACTACGCTGAGTTTATCGATGGGAGCTACGCGGGAAACATCACCGTTCTTAATCGCCATAAAATAAAACAGCCAGGACAATGCACCTGCAATACCGCTGAGTAATATAAAAAACAGTGCTTTTTTATCCGCCAGCACTGTACCGATAAGATTGAGTTTTCCTTGTACGATCACCACGCCAACCAGAAATGCTGCCATAACAACGGCGCGAATCGCTGTAGCGGTATTTGCGTCTAAATGCTGCAAACCAATTTTGCCGAAAATGGCGACCAAAGCTGCTGTCGCCGCTGAAAGTAATGCGTAAATCAACCAGGCGCTCATAGAACTCTCCCTCTGAATCTACCGGCAAACATGTATTTAAAGCATAAAACGGTAGCCGATTCCGGTTTCGGTAAGCAGATGGCTTGGTCGCGCCGGATCCGTCTCCAGCTTCTGGCGTAAATGCCCCATATAAATGCGTAGATAGTGGCTGTGTTCCACGGCATTTGGCCCCCAAACCTGGCTGAGTAACTGGCGTTGGGTCAGCACTTTTCCGTGGTTATTGATAAGGGTTGCGAGCAGGCGGAACTCAATCGGCGTGAGATGGATTTCTGCGCCATCCCGCGTGATGCGACGGGTGGCAAGGTCAACGGTAATATTTGAAAATTGATAAACCGGATCGGGTTGCGCAAGGCTTGCATGGCGGCGTAAGACGACGCGTAGACGCGCCTGTAGTTCACCAATGCCAAACGGTTTGCTGAGATAGTCGTCGGCACCCGCATCAAGCGCATCTATCTTTACTTGCTCATCGCTACGAGCGGAGAGCACTACAATTGGTGTTTGGCTCCACTGGCGGAAGTCGCGAATAAAATCAATGCCATCACCGTCAGGTAAACCGAGGTCGAGGATCACTAAATCAGGTTTACGCGTGGCCGCTTCCAGCAAGCCCCGTTGCAATGTTTCGGCTTCATGAACGCGCAATGACTCAGCCTCCAGCGCTGTACGCAAGAAGCGGCGGATCTCTTTTTCATCTTCAACAATCAGTACTGATATCACAACGCCTCGTTCATCTCAGCCAGCTCAGGTGATGGTGGTAGAGGTAAAATAACATGAAAACTTGCGCCACCTTCCGGGCGATTCACGGCAAAAATCTTCCCGTCGTGAACTTCGATGATCGCCTGGCAAATTGCCAGACCCAGGCCAACACCCGGAATGGCCGATTCTTTATTGCCCCGGGAAAACTTATCAAAGATGAGCTGCTCTTTGCCAGCCGGAATTCCCGGACCATCGTCCCAGACTTCTAGATCCAGTTTATCAGTCAATGCTTGCGCACGAATGCCAATGTTTGACTGGAACCCTGCATATTTCACGGCATTTTCCAGCAAATTGATCAACACGCGTTCAAACAGCGGGCCATCAACATGAATCAACATCAGTGGGTCGGGCAGCGCCAGCGCAATATGCCGCCCGCCGAGGCTCGGTTCCAGCATCTTCAATGCGCTACCGACCACTTCTTCAAGGGTTAGCCATTCTTTACGCAGATTAAAACCACCGGACTGAATACGCGCCATATCCAGTAAATTGTTCACCAGGCGCGTGGTATTAAGAACATGCTGGCGAATGTCGTTCGCTTGTGGAGCGTGTTTCGACCCTTCAGAAGCCAAATCCAGCGTTAATATTTCTGCCTGGCCAAACAATACGGTCAACGGGGTTCGCAAATCATGAGACAGCGCCGCAAGCAGCGAGTTACGCACTTGCTCGCGTTCGCTGGATAACCGGGCCTGCTCCTCACTTGCGGTCAGCAATAGCCGCTCCAGGGCAGTGGCCGCCAACAACGTGAACGTTTCCAACAAGCGCTGTTGCTCGGGAATCATCAACTGGCGCAAATTACTCGGCTCGACAATCAGCAACCCAAGGGTTTTTTCCGGTGTTTTGAGAGGCAGGATTTGATAGGGCACACCTGGCAGCGTATCGGTGCCTGCACCGGCAGGTTGGCCTTTATCAAAGCTCCAGCGGGCGATGGCTTCATCCCAGTTTTGCGGCTCACCTCGCGCATTGACTCGCTCTAACACACCCTGCGCGTTAGGTAACAATAGCTGGGCGCGGGCATGGAAACTGTTATTAATGAACAGCTCACTGGTGGCCGCGATATCCTGCGGAGTGCGTTCAGCGGCGAGGGCTTTCGACATCTCATACAAGTGGCGAGTGCGCTGCTCGCGATAACGAGCAATCCGCGCCTGATAACGCACGCCAGCGGTGAGATTACCGATAACCAGGCCAACGGTGAGCATCACGGCGAAGGTTAACAAATACTGGATATCAGAGACGGCCAGCGTGCCGTGTGGCGCAATAAAAAACAGATCAAAACTGAGTACGCTTATCACTGTCGCCAGCACCGAAGGCCAGCGACCATAAAACAGCGCCACAATGACGACGCCGAGCAGATAGAGCATCACCAGGTTGGCGGCATCGAAGGCCATTAACCACTGGTTTGCGATAAACGTCGTCAGGGCGCAAAGCGCAATCGCGACAGCGCATCCGCGCATTTGCACGCGCCACTTTTCCGTGAAACTTCGCATGTCGGGCGTCGAAGGAGAAGCAACAGTCGGTTTGTCGTCAAGCGCAACAATCACTAAATCAAGGTCTGGCGCACGGCGGGCAAGTCGGTCAGAAAAAGATTCGCGGCTCCACCAGCGTCGTGTTGTCCGCCGGCCAATAATAATCTTCCCGAGGTTATGTTCCCGGGCGTAACGCAAAACCGCTTTGTCCTCTGCCGGATCGGCAAGGGTGGTCGTTTCAGCTCCCAGCTCTTGAGCCAGGCGTAACGAAGCCAAAATAGCGCGGCGTTGATGTTCGGGTAAACGGTGAAGTTGCGGGGTTTCGACATAAACCGCATGCCACACGCTCCCTAATTTTGCAGCCAGCCTTGCAGCTGTGCGCACCAGTTTTTCATTGCCGGAACTGTGTCCGATACACAGTAAAATGGCGTCGCGTGTATGCCAGACTTTTTCCTGCCCCTGGCTGTCGCGCCAGGCCCGCATTTGGTCGTCAACGCGGTCGGCGGTGCGGCGCAACGCCAGTTCGCGCAGGGCAATCAAATTTCCTTTGCGGAAAAAGTGCTCGATGGCGCGTTCGGCCTGGCCGGAGATATACACTTTGCCTTCATGCAGGCGCTGGCGTAAATCGTCCGGGGGGAGGTCGACCAACACGATTTCATCGGCGGCATCAAAAATAGGGTCGGGCACCGTTTCGCGTACCTGAATACCCGTGACGCCGCCGACGATGTCATTCAGGCTTTCAAGATGCTGCACATTGACGGTGGTAAAGACGTCGATCCCGGCATCCAGCAACTCTTCCACATCCTGCCAGCGCTTGGGGTGGCGCGAACCTGGCGCGTTGCTGTGCGCCAGTTCATCCATCAGGATCAGCGCAGGATTACGCGCAAGTGCCGCGTCGAGATCGAACTCCTGCACCCAGCGTCCACGGTGATGCATACGTTTTGCGGGCTGGATAGCCAGCCCGTCCAGCAGTGCGGCGGTCTCTTTGCGGCCATGAGTTTCCACCACGCCAATCAGGATATCCAGACCTTGCGCTCGCAGTCGCTGCGCTTCTTGCAACATGGCGTAGGTTTTCCCCACGCCAGCACACGCACCGAAGAATATTTTCAGCTTACCGCGCGGGGGGCGACCAACCTGCTCCAGCAGTTTATCTGGATCGGGGCGCAGGGGTTCTTCTGTCATCTCTATTCCTTTATACCCGTCATACTTCAAGTTGTGGGGGTGTTGGCTGCACTCACAAACCCCAGTCACTTACTTTAGTAAGCTCCTGGGGATTTGCTCCCTGGCCGCCTACCCAAAACTCGAATTATTTAGGGTATTGGGTGACTTTGTAAGTCATCCAACGCCCGGTTAACCAGTAACACATTCACCACCGGTTTACCGATGAAACCAACCAGCGGCTGCGTGGTATTTTCCGCCACCAGACGTGTGACTTGTTCTACGGGTAAATGGCGCGCTTTGGCAATTCGTGGAATCTGCCAGGCTGCCGCTTCTGGGGAAATCTGCCCGTCCAGACCGCTGGCCGAAGCCGTTATCAAATCAACGGGAACCGCCGGATTCGCCTGCGGATTCGCCGCACGTAACGCCGCGACACGCTCGGTAATCACTTTGTCGAGCTCGGGGTTACTGCCCGCAAGATTACTACCGCCAGAGGCCATGGGATTATAGGGAGTTTCTGCCGTAGCAGAAGGGCGGCCTTGCAAATACGTTGGCTGGGTAAAATTTTGTCCAATCAAGCTTGAACCACGTACGACGTTAGTATCAAGGATTAACGAGCCGTTGGCTTGCGCCGGGAACCACCACTGCCCTAAAAGTGTGGTCAGCAACGGGTAAAGTCCACCGGTAATCAGGGTGAGCAGAATCAGTAACAGTATAGCGGGACGTAAGGTAGTCATTTTTTTCCCCTTAAACCAGGCCCAAAATGGTCAGTATCAAATCGATAGCTTTGATACCAATAAACGGCACGATTAAACCGCCCAGACCGTAAATCCAGAGATTGCGACGTAACATGGCTGCGGCACTTAGCGGTTTGTAGCTCACACCGCGCAAGGCCAGCGGAATCAAAAAGATGATGATCAACGCGTTAAAAATCACCGCGCTTAAAATCGCGGATGCAGGTGAGTGCAGATGCATCACGTTCAGCGCGTTGAGCTGCGGATAAGTGGCGGCGAACGCGGCGGGAATAATCGCGAAATACTTCGCCACGTCGTTGGCAATACTGAAAGTGGTCAGCGAACCACGGGTCATCAGCATCTGTTTACCGATGTGCACCACTTCAATCAGCTTGGTGGGGTTGGAATCCAGGTCCACCATATTGCCGGCTTCTTTCGCCGCCTGCGTACCGGAGTTCATGGCAACCGCCACATCTGCTTGCGCCAGAGCAGGCGCATCGTTGGTGCCATCGCCAGTCATCGCGACTAAACGACCTTCGGCCTGATACTGGCGAATCAGGGCCAGTTTAGCTTCCGGAGTCGCTTCAGACAGGAAATCATCCACACCCGCTTCCGCAGCAATCGCCGCAGCCGTCAGGCGGTTATCACCCGTGATCATGACGGTTTTAATGCCCATCTGGCGCAGTTGAGCGAAACGTTCCTTGATGCCGCCTTTGACGATATCTTTCAGCGCGATAACGCCCAGCACATTGGCACCTTCAGCAACCACCAGCGGTGTTCCGCCCGTGCGTGCCACACCTTCCACCAGCGTATCAATCTGTGGCGGAAACTGGCCGCCGTTGGCTTCAACGTGGCGACGAATGGCATCAACCGAACCTTTGCGAATCATGCGGTCCTGAATGTTGATACCGCTCATCCGCGTTTGCGCGGTGAACGGCACAAAAGTGGCATGCAAGTTTTGCACATCGCGCTCGCGCAAGTTAAAGCGCTGCTTTGCCAGCACCACGATGCTGCGGCCTTCCGGCGTTTCATCGGCAAGTGATGAAAGCTGCGCTGCGTCGGCCAGGGTTTTTTCTTCAATCCCCGGAGCGGGTAAAAACTCAGAAGCCTGGCGATTACCCAGCGTGATGGTGCCGGTTTTATCCAACAGCAACACATCGACATCACCTGCGGCTTCGACAGCACGTCCGCTGGTGGCAATGACGTTTGCGCCCAGCATACGGCTCATCCCGGCGACACCAATTGCGGAAAGTAGCCCGCCGATGGTGGTTGGAATCAAACAGACCAGCAGTGCAATCAGCACCGTGACGCTGACCGCCACGCCGCCATACTGCGAGAACGGCCAAAGCGTTGCGGTTGCCAGTAAAAAGACAATCGTCAGCGCCACCAGTAAAATCGTCAGCGCGATTTCGTTTGGCGTTTTGCGGCGTTGTGCGCTTTCCACCATGGCAATCATACGGTCGAGGAAGGTTTCGCCAGGGTTCACGCTGCACTGAATCACCAGCCAGTCAGAAAGAATGCGCGTCCCGCCCGTTACCGAGGCAAAGTCGCCGCCGGACTCACGGATAACCGGTGCTGACTCGCCAGTAATCGCACTTTCATCTACCGACGCGCCGCCTTCCAGCACTTCACCATCGCACGGGATAATATCGCCCGCTTCAACCAGCACGATGTCGCCTTTACGCAAGTCAGCGGCAGGGACGTGGTCCATCGGGGCATCGTGTTGTGGCGCGCGCAATTTGCGAGCCCAACTGGTTTTCTTCACCCCTTTCAGACTATTGGCTTGTGCTTTACTGCGGCCTTCCGCCAGTGCTTCGGCAAAGTTGGCAAACAGCACGGTAAACCACAGCCAGACGCCGATCGCGGCAGTAAACGGTGCGTCACCCTGAAGTTTCCCACTGAACATGGCGATCGCCAGAATGGTGGTCATCACGCTGCCAACCCAAACGATAAACATCACCGGGTTACGCCACTGCACTTGTGGCGTCAGTTTTTTAAAGGAATCAATTAGCGCCTGACGAATCAGCGATGGTTCAAATAGCGCCTGTTGCTTGCGACTCATGGAAGCCTCTTAATCACAAATTCACTAAGGAAAGGTGTTCCGCAACCGGGCCTAATGCGAGGGCGGGAATAAAGGTCAGTGCACCCACTAACAACACGGTGCCAATCAGCAAACCGATAAACAGCGGGCCGTGAGTCGGTAAAGTACCGACGCCTGCTGACTGTGATTTTTTGGTGACCAGCGAACCGGCAATAGCCATCACGGGCACAATCACGGCGAAGCGACCAAACCACATGCACACAGCCAGAAGAATGTTCCAGAAAGGTGTATTGGCACTTAACCCAGCAAAGGCGCTACCGTTGTTGTTTGCGGCAGAAGAAACCGCGTAGAGCACTTCGCTAAAACCATGAATGCCAGGATTGAAAATCCCTGCACGACCTGCATCGGTCATCATCGCCAGCGCAGTGCCGAGCAGCACCAGTGTTGGTGTCACCAGAATCGCCATCGCAGTCATTTTCATCTCTGCCACGTCGATTTTTTTACCCAGATATTCCGGCGTGCGGCCAATCATCAATCCGGCGATAAATACCGTCAGCAGAACGAACAACAACATGCCGTACAGCCCAGAGCCGACGCCGCCAAACACCACTTCACCAATCTGCATCAGCCACATTGGGATCATGCCGCCTAGCGCAGTAAAGGAGTCATGCATTGCGTTGACCGCCCCACAAGATGCGGCGGTGGTAATCACCGAGAACAAGCTGGTGGCCAGAATGCCAAAGCGGCTCTCTTTACCTTCCATATTGATGTTGCTGTCAGCGCCGAGTAGGGTGAAATGCGTATTGCCGCGAGTTTCGGCCCACATCACCACCACCACGCAGATAACAAAAATCACCGCCATCGCCCATAAAATAGCGCGGCCCTGGCGTCGGTCCCCGACGGCTTCACCAAAAGCGAAACACAGTGCTGCGGGGATCAGGAAGATCGCCAGCATCTGTACGAAGTTGGTCAGCGCCGTTGGGTTCTCAAACGGGTGTGAAGAGTTAGCATTAAAGAAACCGCCGCCATTGGTGCCCAACATTTTGATCGCTTCTTGCGAGGCGACCGGGCCCATCGGCAACACCTGGTGTACACCTTCCAGTGAGGTGAACGGTTGATACGGAGCGATGTTCTGTAAGGTTCCCTGGCTGATAAAGAACAACGCAATCAGCAACGCAATCGGCATCAAGATGTAGAGAGTGATGCGGGTTAAATCGACCCACGCGTTGCCTAAGGTGTTAGCACTTTGGCGAGAGAAGGCGCGAATCAGTGCAAACACCACCGCAATCCCTGTTGCCGCTGACAGGAAGTTTTGCACCGTCAAACCCACCATTTGGCTGAAGTAACTCAGCGTGGTTTCACCGCTGTAAGACTGCCAATTGGTGTTGGAGACAAAACTAACTGCTGTATTGAGCGCCAGATGCCAGGAGAGGCCGGGTAATTGCTGCGGATTGAGGGGCAAGTTTCCCTGGGTCATTAAGATGACAAAAAGCACCAGCAAACCCAACACGTTAAATAACAGTATGGCTCCCAGATAGTGCTTCCAGTTCATTTCTCTGGTGGAGTCGCTCCCCAATACTTTCCACCACAGTGCATCCATTTTCCCGACAACGGGCACAGATTCGCCTTCAATCAAGCGAGCCAGCACGCTGCCCAACGGTTTTGCCAGGGCGAAAAGCACCAGCAAGAAGCTGGCAATTAATAAAAATCCGGAGGCGGCCATCAGAATGCCTCCGCATTAATCAGGGCATAAATTAAATATCCCAACAGCACAAACACCAGCACCACGCCAGCTATTACGCCTGTACTCACAATCCACCTCGGCAGTTATTAGGAATTGCAGAGAGTGTGAAACTTCGGGTGCAAAGATGTCGTAAAAGTCTGAGGGCGGGGTGTAAAAAAAGTATAAAAATGAGAAAAGCCATTAATTAACTAATGGTTAGTATTTATTTAACATGTTTGTAACTTAATTACAGGTAGGATTGTAAATAAGTGGCAAAAAGTGGCTTTAAGTGGTCGGAGGAGTAGTAAACTTTCAGCCAATGAGATAATATTTTCACCAGATAACAAGTTCTAATTTCCCGGTGTTTGCTACCGGTCACATAAAGAGGGAGAAACCTATGACTTTATATAAAGACTATCCTGTGCATCAGGTTTTCCTGCGTCGCGCATTCGTTGTTTTAGCAGGCGTTCTGACGCTGCCGGTGATGCTGTTCTGGAAAGATCGCGCCCGTTTTTACAGCTACCTGCACCGCGTGTGGTCCAAAACCAGTGAGAAACCGGTGTGGATGGCACAGGCCGAAGCCGCTTCCGGTGATTTTTACTGAGTTCGCTGAAATTGAAAAAAACCGCCACTTGCTGGCGGTTTTTTTATGCGTGAAGATAAGGGCTCAAACCATGAAAAAGGGCAGAACATGTTGATTTGGCAAGATCTACACCATTCAGAACTGAGCGTGACCGATCTCTACACACTTTTGGCACTGCGCAATGAAGTCTTTGTGGTCGAGCAAAACTGCCCGTATCAGGACATCGATGGCGACGATTTGGTGGGTGAAAACCGCCA
This sequence comes from Buttiauxella sp. A111, assembly GCF_014189855.1. Taxonomy (GTDB): domain Bacteria; phylum Pseudomonadota; class Gammaproteobacteria; order Enterobacterales; family Enterobacteriaceae; genus Buttiauxella; species Buttiauxella selenatireducens. The sequence continues at coordinate 235,229 of NZ_BJFN01000003.1, read as the reverse complement.
TATTCTTGGCTGGCAGGACGGTAAGCTGGTGGCTTATGCTCGTATCCTGAAAAGCGAAAACGAATTTGAGCCGGTGGTGATTGGCCGTGTCATTATCGACAAAAGTGTCCGTGGCGAAAAACTCGGGTATCAGTTAATGGAACAAGCAATGGCTTCCTGTCAGCAATATTGGCCGGAAAAAGCGGTGTATTTAGGTGCGCAGGCGCATTTGCAGTCGTTTTATGCGCATTTTGGTTTTAAACCTGTTACCGACATCTACGATGAAGACGGTATTGCGCACATTGGTATGGCGAACCGTTAATCACTGAGCGAAAAGTATTAGTATTGTCTATAGTTAGCGGACGAGTATTTTTTAAACACGGAGAACAGTGATGCAACCGTATGAATCTCGTCTTGATGATGATTTATCTTTACTGAGTGATACGCTCGAAGAAGTACTGCGTTCCTCTGGCGACCCTGCTGACCAAAAGTATATTGAGCTGAAAGAGCGCGCCGAACGGGCGCTGAGTGACGTCAAAGCTCGGGTCAGCAGTGCGTCCGACAATTACTACTATCGTGCGAAAAAAGTCGTTTATCGCGCCGATGATTACGTCCATGACAAACCATGGCAAGGCATTGGTGTAGGTGCGGCTGCAGGCTTAGTGTTAGGCCTTTTGTTAGCCAGACGCTAGAGTAGAATCGGTACACAAATTCACCGTGTGCCGATTAAAGAAAATCTTACCCATTGGGTGGGATTTTTTTTTGCCGCCATGACCACGTATAATCAGGGGTTTTCAGGGAAGGTGAGGTAAACGTGAATTCAGTTTCTGTCGCGCTGCAACAGTTACAGCTTGCATTGAACGCAGAATTTGCGGACGCGCCAGGGTTACAGCAAATATCGTTTGCCGTAACTCTGAGTGATGCCTCAGATGCTCTTGCGTGGTTGACCACCCAGCGTCTTTATCCTCAATTCTACTGGCAACAGCGCAATGGTGATGATGAAATCGCCGCACTAGGCCTGGTACGTCAGTTCAATACATTAGAATCGGCGAGATCATTTCTTGATGATTATGCCGACCAGCCGGCGGTTCGTATCACTGGCGTCAATGCGTTCGACCCCAACCGCAGTTTTTTATTTATCCCAAGGCTTGAATGGCGACGGACCGGAGGGGGTGCACAGCTTCATCTGCATCTTTACAGCGAAACGTCCTTAAAGGATGATGCGCGTGCAGCACAAGCCTTCCTTGAGCAACTCCTGCCTGCCAAACAACTACCGCAACAGCACCTGAATTGCGTGGGCGAACAACATATTCCCACGCAGCCTGAATGGCTGACGCTTATTGACCGCGCCATTACAGCGATTGAACAACACGAACTCGACAAAGTGGTTCTCGCGAGGGCCACCGATCTGCAATTTACCGCTGCGGTTTCTGCGGCTGGTTTTATGGCTGCAAGCCGTCGGGTGAATCTGAATTGTTATCATTTTTTAATCGTGTTTGATGCCAACAATGCATTCCTCGGTTCAAGCCCAGAACGCTTGTGGCGGCGCATCGATACCGCATTGCGCACTGAGGCATTAGCCGGAACCGTGGCGAATCACCCTGACGATCACCGCGCCTGGACGCTGGCGCAGTGGCTGCTAAAAGATGATAAAAACCAACGTGAAAATATGCTGGTGGTTGAAGACATCTGCCAACGTTTACATAAAACGGTGGGGGCGATAGACGTGCTGCCACCACAAGTTGTGCGCTTGCGGAAAGTACAGCATTTACGCCGTTGCATTTGGACCGATCTCGCGCAACCTGACGACGCGGCGTGCCTTGCAATGTTGCAGCCCACGGCTGCTGTGGCAGGCTTACCGCGAGAAGTCGCGCGGGAATTTATCGCCAAAAATGAACCCTTCGAGCGTGAATGGTACGCGGGTTCAGCAGGATATTTGTCACAACGCCAGTCTGAGTTTTGCGTCGCGTTACGCTCGGCAAAAATCACCAATAATATTGTCCGTCTGTATGCCGGAGCTGGCATTGTTGCGGGGTCAGACGCGGCAGAAGAATGGCAAGAAATAGAAAATAAAGCGGCGGGGTTGCGAACGTTGTTAACGAAAGATACCCGTCATACTTGAAGTTGTCTCAACGTTGGCCGCACTCTTGGCCTTGATACAACTCCAATTATTTAGGGTATAGATAGATAACTAACCCATATCAAAATAACCGTTCTAACAATATTTATAATGAGTCAGCAAAATTGACTCAGGACTTAATCATGTCGATAAGCTCATTTAACCGCCGTTGGGCTACGGTAATTCTTGAAGCGCTAACCCGTCACGGTGTCCGCCATGTGTGCGTGGCGCCTGGTTCGCGTTCTACTCCGCTTACCCTTGGTGCGGCTGAAAATCGGGCTTTCATCTGTCATACGCATTTTGACGAACGTGGTTTAGGTCATCTTGCACTGGGTCTGGCAAAAGCCAGTCAGGCCCCGGTTGCGATCATCGTGACATCCGGGACGGCCGTCGCCAATCTCTATCCGGCGATTATTGAGGCCGGTTTGACGGGCGAAAAACTGGTGGTATTGACCGCCGACCGCCCACCAGAGCTTATTGATTGCGGTGCCAATCAGGCAATTCGCCAGCCTGGAATTTTCAGTTCCCATCCGACTCAATCGATTAATTTGCCGCGACCAACGCAGGACATTCCTGCGCGCTGGCTGGTTTCGACCATTGATAACGCGCTCGGCCAACTTATGGGTGGCGCCGTTCACATCAATTGCCCCTTTGCCGAGCCGCTTTACGGTGAACAAGATGAAACGGGCATGAGTTGGCAACAGGCGCTTGGCGACTGGTGGCAAAGTGATAAACCCTGGTTGCGAATGGGCAGTGCTCAGGAAGTGATAAAACAACGCGACTGGTTCTTCTGGCGGCAAAAACGCGGCGTAGTTGTTGCCGGGCGTTTGAATGCCGATGAAGGAAAGCAGGTTGCTTCATGGGCGAAAACATTGGGTTGGCCGCTGATTGGTGATGTGTTATCGCAAACCGGGCAGCCGCTGCCCTGTGCGGATTTATGGCTGAGCAACAGCCAGGCCGTCACTGAACTTGCCGAGGCGCAAATCATTATCCAGTTTGGCTGCAGCCTGACTGGAAAACGCGTTTTGCAGTGGCAATCTGCGTGTGAGCCAGAAGAGTACTGGCTCGTGGATAACTTGCCAAACCGGCTTGATCCTGCGAATCACCGTGGCCGCCGTTTAGCCTGCGACATTATTCAATGGCTGGAGCTTCATCCGGCAGAAAAACGCGCCGCATGGGATGAGAAATTAACGACCCTGGCAAAAATCGCGCAGCAGGCGGTGAAGAAGGGCACCGTTGAATTTGGTGAGGCACAAATAGCCGCTCGTTTACCTGAATTGTTGCCGGATGGCGGGCAATTGTTTGTCGGCAACAGCCTGATTGTTCGGCTCGTGGACTCTTTTGCTCAGTTGCCTGCGGGTTATCCGGTTTACAGCAACCGTGGCGCAAGTGGTATTGACGGATTGCTCTCGACTGCTGCGGGTGTGCAACGCGCGACTGCTCGTTCGACGCTTGCGATCGTGGGGGATCTTTCTGCGTTGTACGATCTCAATTCGCTGGCGTTATTACGCCAGGTTTCCGCGCCGTTCGTTTTGCTGATCGTGAATAATAATGGTGGACAGATTTTCTCGTTGTTACCCACCCCGGCCGAGGAACGCGAACGTTTTTATTGCATGCCGCAAAACGTCAATTTTGCCCACGCGGCGGCGATGTTTAACCTGAGTTATCACAACCCGACAAGCTGGGATGAATTGCAGGATGCGGTCAGCAACGCCTGGTTGCGCCCGCAAACCACCATCATCGAGGCGACCGTGGCTGAAACCGACGGCGCGCAAACCTTACAGAATTTACTGGCGCAGGTTAGCCAGGCATGATCCTGCATGCGGTTTATCGCGAAGGGCGTGATGCCCGTTTACCGTGTCTTGTCTGGCTGCATGGTTTCTTAGGAAGCCTGCGTGAGTGGGATGCGGTGAGCGAGAGTTTTATCGACTGGCCGCAACTGCGCATCGATTTACCCGGTCACGGAAAATCAGCCGATATTACGGCGAGCGACTTTCATCAGGTCGATCAACTTCTGCGAAAAACGCTGCTTAGTTACAACATCCTAAAATACTGGTTAATCGGCTACTCCCTTGGCGGGCGCGTCGCGATGTACCATGCTTGTCAGGGGGAAAACTCCGGTCTGTGCGGCCTGGTGGTCGAGGGGAGTCATCCTGGCCTTGCGGATGAAAACGCCCGTCGTGAAAGACAGGCCAGTGACCATCTATGGGGGCAGCGTTTACGTAACGAAGCGCTACAAGATGTGCTCCACGCCTGGTATCAACAACCGGTATTTCAGTCGCTTAATGACCAACAACGCACGGCACTTATCGCTTTGCGGAGTCAAAATAATGCCGCAAGCCTTGCGGCAATGCTTGAGGCGACATCGTTGGGAAACCAACCGGATTTACGGGCGGCGCTTCAGCAAATCCCTCAGCCTTTTTACTATCTTTGTGGTGAGCTGGACGAAAAATTTCGTTCCGTGGCGCACAGCCTGGCTCTTACACCGCATCTTATTACTGCCGCAGGCCACAACGCGCATCGGGACAATCCCGTCGCTTTCAGCGCTTGCCTGCTCAATTTATTGCGAAAACCTATCGAGGATACACCATGATTTACCCAGATGAACAAATGCTCTATGCCCCGATTGAATGGCAGGATTGCTCGGAAGGTTACACTGATATCCGCTATCACAAGTCTGCCGATGGCATCGCTAAAATCACCATCAACCGCCCTGAAGTTCGCAACGCATTCCGCCCGCTGACCGTGAAAGAGATGATCAATGCGCTGGCTGATGCACGTTATGACGACAATATCGGCACCATCATTCTGACTGGCGAAGGTGAAAAAGCCTTCTGCGCAGGCGGCGATCAAAAGGTACGCGGCGATTACGGCGGTTACCAGGACGCAAGCGGTACCCATCATCTGAATGTGCTCGATTTCCAGCGCCAGATCCGTACCTGTCCAAAACCTGTTGTCGCGATGGTTGCCGGGTTCTCTATCGGTGGCGGCCACGTTCTGCATATGATGTGCGACCTGACTATTGCCGCGGAAAATGCGGTATTCGGTCAGACTGGCCCGAAAGTCGGCTCGTTCGACGGTGGTTGGGGCGCATCATACATGGCGCGTATTGTCGGCCAGAAAAAAGCGCGTGAAATCTGGTTCCTGTGCCGTCAGTACGATGCGAAAGAAGCGTTGGATATGGGCCTGGTGAACACCGTGGTACCGAACGCCGATCTGGAAAAAGAGACCGTACGTTGGTGTCGTGAAATGCTACAAAACAGCCCAATGGCGCTGCGTTGCCTGAAAGCTGCGCTGAATGCTGACTGCGACGGTCAGGCGGGTCTGCAAGAACTGGCGGGTAACGCCACTATGCTGTTCTACATGACCGAAGAAGGTCAGGAAGGCCGCAATGCGTTCAACCAAAAACGCCAGCCTGATTTCAGCAAATTCAAACGGAATCCGTAATGCGTCAGGTCGAACTCTGGCGCTTTCAGGTGCCGATGGATGCGGGAGTGGTGCTGCGCAATCAGCGCCTGAAAACGCGCGACGGGCTACTGGTGCGCCTGACGGACGGCGACAAACAAGGCTTTGGCGAAATTTCGCCATTGCCGGGTTTTAGTGCTGAAACTGTCGAGGATGCCAAGGCTGTGGCGCTGGGCTGGTTGCAGGGCTGGCAAGCGGGTGATGGCGGCGAGTTGCCAGACATGCCTTCGGTGGCATTTGGCCTGAGTTGCGCGCTGGCGGAAATCAGCGGTGAATTACCACAAGCGGCGGATTACCGTGCCGCACCGTTGTGTACCGGGGACCCGGATGAACTGTTTGCCATGCTCGATGCCATCCCTGGCGAGAAAATCGCGAAGGTGAAAGTGGGATTGTACGAAGCCGTGCGCGACGGAATGGTGGTGAATTTGTTGTTGGAGGCCATCCCAGATTTACGTTTGCGTCTTGATGCAAACCGTGGATGGACGCCGCTCAAAGCCCAGCAGTTCGCTAAATACGTCAATCCAGATTACCGCCCGCGTATCGCGTTTATCGAAGAGCCGTGCAAAACCCGCGAGCAATCTCGCGAATTTGCCCGTGAAACGGGGATTGCCATCGCGTGGGATGAGAGTTTGCGTGAACCTGGCTTTGAGTTTGCCGCCGAGCCCGGTGTTACGGCGCTGGTTATCAAGCCAACGCTGACGGGCAGTCTGGAAAAAGTCCGACAACAAGTAGAACAGATTCATGCGTTAGGATTGACTGCGGTCATTAGCTCCTCCATCGAATCAAGCCTCGGTTTGACACAGCTGGCGAGGATTGCCGCGTGGTTAACACCGCAAACTCTTCCCGGTTTAGATACTTTGTCATTGATGCAGGCGCAATTGGTGCGTGAATGGCCAAACAGCCCGTTACCTTGCTGGTCGCTGGAATCCCTTGAGCGTGTACTGTGAGTGATCAAGTATGATTTTCCAGGACTTTCCCTGGCAACATTGGGCACAACATCGCGGTCATGAAACCGCGTTAACGTTAGGCAGTAAAACCCTGAACTGGCGTGAGTTATGCCAGCGCGTTGATGCGTTGGCTGACGGTTTCCGGCAACAAGGTGTGCGTGATGGGCAAGGTGTTGCCCTGCGCGCAAAAAATTGCCCGGAAATGGTTTTCTCGTTCCTTGCACTGCTGCAATGTGGTGCACGTGTGTTGCCGCTCAATCCGCAGTTACCCGAGTCGCTGTTAGCACAATTGCTACCTGATTTAACCATTCACCATGGGCTGGTTTTTGGCTCGTCGCTAAGCGTGGCTAACATCAACCCGCTCGCGATGAACGAAGGAACACGCTACCAGGTTGAATGGCAGCCGTCGCGCTATGCGTCGATGACGTTGACCTCCGGTTCGACGGGTTTACCAAAAGCCGTTGTTCATACTGCGGATGCCCATCTTGCCAGTGCTGCCGGGGTGTTGGCGGTGATGGACTATGGTGCGCACGATAGCTGGTTGCTTTCACTGCCGCTGTTCCACGTTTCAGGTCAGGGCATTTTGTGGCGCTGGTTATTGGCGGGTGGGGGTATGAAAGTGTGTGATTTACACCCATTGAGCGAGGCGTTGCAGGGGTGCTCTCACGCTTCGCTGGTGCCGACACAACTCTGGCGTCTGCTGGAACAATCGCCGTCGCTTGCGTTGCGCGAAGTGTTACTGGGCGGTGCCGCTATCCCCGTTGAACTGACGCAAGCCGCTATCGCCAAAGGCATCAACTGCTGGTGTGGTTACGGTATGACGGAGCTGGCTTCGACTGTGTGTGCTAAACGTGCTGATGGGCTTCCCGATGTGGGGACAGCGTTGCCGGGACGTGAAGTTTCAATCGTCGATGAAGAGGTGTGGATCCGTGCGAACAGCATGGCTTCAGGTTACTGGAAAGCGGGTAGCGTGCTGCCGCTGGTGAATGCTGAAGGCTGGTTTGCCACTCGCGATCGCGGCATGTTGAACAATCATCGCCTGACGATAATTGGCCGCCTCGACAACCTGTTTTTCAGCGGCGGGGAAGGGATACAGCCTGAAGAAGTTGAAAGCATTATTGTGCAGCATCCGGCCGTGAAACAGGTATTTGTGGTGCCGATTGATGATGCAGAATTTGGGCAGCGCCCGGTTGCTGTGGTTGAAGCCGATGACGATTTTGCATTGTCGCAGCTCGACGAATGGCTACAGGGCAAAGTGGCGCGTTTTCAGCAGCCGGTACGCTGGTTGCCTCTGCCCGATGACATCAAGCAGGGTGGGATTAAGATTTCACGAAATCAGTTAAAACAGTGGGTTGCTGATTCATTGGCAAAATGCGCGCCGTAAGGCGCGCGTTTAAACCTTACGCGATATCGACAGCCGCTTTACGCGGGCGGCGAATCAAACGCAGAACCGGTGGCACCACAATCACGATAATCGCCATAATCAGCAGACTCTTAGCCACACCGCTTTCCCACAGAATACTCAACCCTCCGTTACTGATAGACAGCGCACGGCGTAGGTTTTGCTCCAGCATTTCACCCAACACGAAGCCGAGAATTAATGGCGACATCGGGAAGTGCATTTTGCGCAAAATGTAACCCAATACGCCCAGGCCAACCATCAACAGCAAATCGAACGTTGTGCTATGTACCGCGTAAACCCCCACGGCTGAAACGGCGGCTATGGCGGGCACCAGGAACCACAGCGGAATGCTCAACATCTTGGTAAAGAATCCGATCAGCGGAATGTTCATCACCAGCAACATCACGTTGGCAATCAGCAGTGACGCAATGAGTCCCCAGACGATATCCGGTTGTTCGGTAAACATCGCAGGGCCTGGCGTAATGTTGTAGAGCGTGAGTGCGCCCATCATCACCGCCGTAGTGCCGGAACCCGGAACGCCAAGCGTTAACATCGGAATAAATGATCCACACGCCGAGGCATTGTTTGCCGCTTCCGGTGCTGCCACGCCACGAATATCCCCTTTACCAAAGGTGTCGCTATTACCGCTTAACTTCTTCTCCGTCATATAGGCAATCGCACTGGCGATGGTGGCACCCGCGCCAGGCAAAATGCCGACGAAGAAACCGATAACCGAAGAACGCAGCGTGGCTCCGGTACAATGCGCGGCTTCCTTCATGTTAAACATCATGCGCCCGGTTTTACGCACCAGCACTTGCCCGCTGCTGGTGCTTTCCAGCATTAACAGAATTTCTGAAACCGAGAACAGGCCGATAACCACGACAATAAATTGCACACCGTCGGAGAGGTGAACGCTATCAAATGTGAAGCGATATACCCCGGTGTTGGCATCCACTCCGACGGTGGCAAGACCCAGACCAATCAACGCTGCAAGGAACGATTTCAGCGGATTTTGCGCCATCATGCTGCCAAGGCAGGCAATAGCAAAGACCATCAAGGCAAAGTATTCAGCGGGGCCGAATGCCAGTGACCACTGTGCCAGCGCCGGTGCAAAAAGGATCATGCCGATGATCGCCAGGAAAGAGCCAACGAACGAACTGACGGCAGAAATCGACAGCGCCACACCGCCCCGGCCTTCCTTCGCCATGGGGTAGCCATCAAGCGCGGTCATAATCGCCGCCGCATCTCCCGGCACGTTAAGCAGGATTGATGAAATACGCCCTCCGTATTCGCAGCCGATGTAGACCGTTGCCAGCAGGATCAGCGCAGACTCCGGTGGTAATTTCAGGGCGAAAGCCAGCGGTAGCAAAATCGCCACGCCGTTGATTGGGCCGAGGCCCGGCAGCAGCCCAACGATGGTGCCAACAAAGCAGCCAATCAGGGCAATCATCAGGTTTTCCGGCGTCAGTGCGACGGCAAACCCTTGAGACAAGTAGAACCAGGTATCCATAACCACACCTTTAAGTTTAAGCCGTTAACTCAACCACACGCCGAGGGGAAGGGTCACATCCAACAGCCGGTCAAATGACCAGAACAGCACTCCGCCCATCACCGCACCGGAAATTAATGCCGCCGGAATGGTGGCGCCAAACAGCAAACCGACACAGGCGGTGAGGAACGTCGTAGCCAGCGGGAAGCCAAGCCATTCAAACGACCAGGCGTAGAGCGCCAGGGCGATGACCATAATCACCAAACGTTGCAGCGTCCGGCGATGCGGCCACTCCACTACGTCGGGATGGCGCAGCAGCAGTAATACCGAACACAGCAGCATCAGGCCGATAATCACCACCGGGAACGGACGTGGCCCAACGGGTTCGTAGCTATATTCGCTCTGAATTTGCCAGCCGATAAACAGACCACCAACACACAGCGCAATCCAGATCCCAGCAAAAATACGATCGCTCATCATCGCCTCCGGTTACTTAGCCAGGCCGAAGGCTTTGGCTTGCTCGCGATAACTCGTGACCTGTTTCTTCACGTAATCGTCCAGTTCCTTACCGCTCATGTTGAACTCGAACAGGCCTCGCAGATCGCGCTGTTTTTTGAAGTCTTCGGTTTGCTGGAGCGCGTTGAAGGTATCCACCCACCACTGGTATTCCGCGTCACTGACTTTCGGGCCAACGTAAAAGCCGCGAATAATTGGCCACACCAGGTCAAAACCTTGCTCTTTGGCTGTCGGGATTTTTGCCAGCTCGCCCGGTAAACGTTGGTCCGAGAACACCGCCAGCACGCGCAGCTTGTCGCCACTCAGGTACGGCACCATTTCGCTCAGATCGCCCGAAACCGCCTGCACATGGTTGCCCATCAGTGCGGTTACCGATTCGCCGCCGCCTTCAAAGGCGACATAACGCATTTTGTGTGGGTCGACATGGGCTTTTTGCGCCAGCAACGCCGTCTTCATCCAGTCCTGGCTGCCGATGGATGCGCCCGCGCCAATCACCACGCTGTTCGGATCTTTTTCCATCGCCGCCAGCAGCGATTTCAAATCTTTCCACGGCGAATCGGCACGCACCGCAATCATGCCGTAGTCAGTGCCCACGCTCGCCAGCCAGCGCACATCATCCACGCCATAGCGGCCAAATTTACCTTGTGAAAGGTTCAGCAAAGAGCCGCCAGAGAAGGCGACCACGGTTCCCGCTTCCGCAGGGCGCTGGGCGACAATTGCGTTATAAGCCACCGCGCCAACGCCGCCGGGCATGTAAGTGACACGCATCGGTTTTTCGATAACGCCAGTTTCTTGCAGGCTGACCTGAATCAGTTTGCAGGTCAGATCAAAACCGCCGCCAGGCTTGGCCGGGGCGATACATTCGGTGCGGGAAGGGACTTCTGCTGCCAGTGTATTAAAAGCGGTTAATAACAAAGCTGAAGCGGTAAAAGCAGAGAGTAGAGTACGTTTCATTTTTATCTTCATCCTCACGTCAAATTATGTGAACCGCCTTGCAGTAGCTCGGTTGCGTGATTGTTAAAGCATTAACCTTTCATTTACCTTTCACGCAGGTTGAAACTTTACAGGATGTGATATGCGTCTCTTACTGGCGGAAGATAACCGTGAGCTGGCTCACTGGCTGGAAAAAGCCCTGATACAAGCGGGCTTTGCGGTGGATTGCGTATTTGACGGCCAGGCTGCCGACCATCTGTTACAAAACGAACGTTACGCGGTCGCGGTAATGGATATCGGCATGCCGAGAATGGATGGGCTTGAAGTGTTGCAGCGCTTGCGTAAACGCGGGCAGACCTTGCCCGTGTTGCTGTTGACGGCGCACAGCACCGTGAGCGACCGGGTGAAAGGGTTGAACACCGGAGCGGATGATTATTTGCCGAAGCCTTTTGATCTTGAAGAACTGGATGCAAGACTACGTGCGCTGGTGCGGCGCAGCGAAGGGCAAATCCATGAGCAGCAACAATTAGGGCAACTCGCTTTTCATGATGACGGCTATTTTCTACTGGAAAATAAACCGCTCGCCTTAACGCCACGTGAACACGCCATTCTGACGATGTTGATGTATCGCCGTACGCGCCCGGTTCCCAAGCAGCAACTGTTCGAGCAGGTTTTTAGTTTGAGTGACGAGGCAAGCCCGGAAAGTATCGAACTGTATATTCACCGGCTGCGTAAAAAACTCATCACCAGTAACGTTCAGATCACCACGCTACGCGGGCTGGGCTACGTGCTGGAGTGCAGAGATGCGGGTCATTAAACCTCAGTCTTTATTCGGGCAACTGCTGCTTTTTCTCGGGCTGCCGTTATTTATTTTGTGGGGATTATCTGCGGTGAGCGGCTACCTGAGTGCCATGAACGCTGCCACTCAAGCCTACGATCGTACCTTATTAGCCTCAACGCGCACCGTTGCCGAACAGTTGGTGGTGCATGACGGAAAACTTGCCGTCGAGGTGCCCTGGGTGGTGCTCGACAGTTTTGAGCGCAACATGAACGACCGGCTTTATTACAAAGTCACCGACACGCACGGCAAGGTGATATCCGGTTATGACGATTTGCCCGATATGCCCAAAAACACGCCCGGCACGGAGCTTTATCCGGCGCTGGCATGGTTTTATGACGCGACTTACCGGGGGCAAACGCTGCGAGTGGCGCGCCTGCTCCAGCCCGTCAATGAAGGCGGGGTGAACGGTATGGCGCAAATTATCGTCGCCGAAACGGTGCAATCGCGGCACTACCTGGCAGTACGTTTGTTAGCCTCGGCGACGCTGACCCAGGGCGGTCTGGTGCTGCTGACGTTAACCCTTGCCTGGTTATTGTTAAGACGAGTACTCAAACCGATGCGCCAGCTTTCGGGGCTGATGGTGCGCCGTGATCCTGGCGATCTCACGCCGTTGCCCGATTTGCTGCCCTGGTCAGAAACGCGCTTATTGATTGTTTCGTTTAACCGGTATATCGACAGGCTACGTGGTTTAGTCGCCAGGCAATCTCGCTTCAGCGCGGATGCTTCTCATCAACTGCGCACGCCGCTCACGGTGCTAAAAACCCAGGCGTCCGTCGCGCTGAGTAGTTCTGACCCGATGCAGTGGCGTGAAAGCCTGGTGGCGATGCAATCCACGTTGGATAACACCATTCATTTAACCGAGCGTTTATTACAGCTTTCGCGGTTGAGCCGCCTTGACCAGACGGAAGGGCAGGCCATGGAGCCGGTTGATTTGGTGAAAATTGCCCAGACGTGCTGTTTCTCAAGCCTTGCGCAGGCGCGGAGTAAAAATATCGATTTAGGCTATGAGGGGTTGCCCGAAGCGTGGATTGCGGGTGAACCGTTATTGCTGGCGGAAATGTGCATCAACTTGCTGGATAACGCACTGAAATATACCCCAGAGAACGGCATGGTCACCATTCGCGTGACCGCGGGTGAATCGCAAATGATTGAGCTGGAAATTGAAGATAACGGTCCAGGTATTGAGAGCGGGCAAGTTCGTCACGCGCTGATGCCGTTCCATCGCTTAGATAATAGCGCCGAGCAAAGTGGGGCAGGGATTGGACTGGCGTTGGTGAATGATATTGCGCGATATCACCGCACACGGCCTGAGTTGTTGCGTTCGGCTTTGGGGGGATTGTTGGTGAGAATTAAATTGTTAGCGGTATAAAAAGGCGGGGATGTAACCCCGCCATGATACACATTATTTCAATGTTTTAAGTGCCGCAGCAACACCCGCGCCATATTCTGGATGCACCTCGCTAAACAGGGCAATCTGGCGCTGCTGAATAAACTCTGGCACCTCTTTCATATCCCCTGCGATGCGGTTAAACATGCGTTGATGCTCTTCCGCACTCAGCAAGTTATACAGTGCGCGTGGCTGGCTGAAATAGTCAGTATCTTCACGCTGATTCCAGTGATCCGCTGCCCCTTCAAGGCTTAACGGTGGCTCGCTGAAATCAGGCTGCTCCTGGAACACATTAAAGCTGTTCGGTTCATACGTCGGGCCATTGCCGCTGTTGCCATCAATGCGCATCGCACCATCACGATGGTAATTGTGGAACGGACATTTCGGTGCATTAACCGGGATTTGATGATGGTTCACGCCCAAACGGTAGCGGTGCGCATCGCCGTAAGAGAACAGGCGGCCTTGCAGCATACGGTCTGGAGAGAAACCGATGCCCGGCACCACGTTTGCCGGAGACATCGCGACTTGCTCAACGTCAGCAAAGTAGTTATCCGGGTTACGGTTCAGCTCCAGTTCGCCGACTTCAATCAGCGGATAGTCGCCGTGCGGCCAAACTTTGGTCAGATCAAACGGGTTGTATGGTGTCTGTGAGGCTTCTGCTTCCGGCATAATTTGCACGTAGAATTTCCAGCGAGGGAAATCTCCTCTTTCAATCGCATCAAACAGATCACGCTGCGAGCTTTCACGGTCATTAGCGATGATAGCCGCCGCTTCATCGTCCATCAGGTTGGCGATTTCTTGCTGGGTTTTCAGGTGGAACTTCACCCAGAAACGCTGGTTATCGCTATTGATAAAGCTGAAGGTGTGGCTACCAAAACCGTGGATATGACGATAAGAACGAGGCAGGCCGCGGTCGCTAAAGTCGATGGTTAACTGGTGCAGAGTTTCCGGTTGATGAGAAAAGAAATCCCATTTGTAAGTGGCGTTACGTAGGTTAGTGCGTGGGTCGCGCTTCACGACGTGGTTTAAGTCAGGGAATTTTAGCGGGTCACGCAGATAGAACACCGGGGTGTTGTTGCCAACTAAATCCCAGTTACCTTCTTCGGTATAAAACTTGATTGAGAAGCCACGAATGTCGCGCTCGGCGTCTGCGGCACCGCGCTCGCCGGCAACGGTTGAGAAGCGCAGGAACAGTTCGGTTTTCTTGCCAATATCGGAGAAAATTTTTGCTCGGGTAAACGGGGTAATATCGTGAGTGACAGTGAAGGTACCGAATGCGCCAGAGCCTTTGGCGTGCATACGGCGCTCAGGAATAACTTCACGATCAAAGTGGGCCAGTTTCTCTAAAAACCAAACGTCTTGTAAAAGCATCGGGCCACGAGGACCAGCGGTTGCAACATTATTATTGTGGGCGACGGGCGCTCCGGAAGCAGTGGTCAATCCTTTCTTGCTCATTGTTGTCTCCATGTATCAATGTTAATAACGGCATAAATCCCTCACATTTATAAGGGAAATGTGGCCAGGGGACAATTTGGTACTTTCTATCGCTGCCATACACTTAGCCTGTCACGGCATGGCCAATTTTTTTCATTTTCTTACAAACGATTAATGAAAAGAGTTTCTAACACGTTGATTACATCATTCGTGGCTGTAGAATCGGCCTCTTTTCAGGGATATCCCTTTTTTTGCTTAGGATCGAAAGCATGAACAAATTATTAATGGTTGGCGTTGCCGGTTTGGCACTCGTTTCTGCATCTGCAAGTGCAATCAGTATCAGTGGTCAGGCGGGTGAAAAATACACCAATATTGCAGTCGGTTTTGGTAACGACACTCCAGGTCTGGCGATGACCGGTAACTATGCGCATAACGATGACGATGGCGATACTGTGGGCCTGGGTTTAGGTCTGAACCTGCCATTAGGCCCGTTGATGGGAACTGTGGGTGGACGTGCGGTTTACCTGAATCCTAATGATGGCGATGAAGGTTATGCGTTGGCAGTCGGCGGCGGTTTGAGCTGGAAGATTTTCGATAGCTTCTCGGTGTTCGGTGATTACTATTACTCCCCAGACTCCCTCTCCAGCGGTGTAGAAAACTACCAGGAAGCGAGCGCGGGTGCACGTTGGACGATTCTGCGCCCTGTTGCTATTGAAGCCGGCTATCGTTACATCGGTATGGAAAATAAAAATGGCGAACGTGACAATGCGATCGCTGATGGGCCATATGTCGGTGTGAGCGCCTCCTTCTAAAATCCTCTTCGTCTTTCATGTTGCAGGGGCGTTGGCTGTGTTCGCTCACCCGAATCACTTAGTAAACTAAGCTCATCGGGATTAATGAGAGACTCCTGTCTCTCACCGAAGGCCAGCCTCTGGCTGGTCAAATTCGTTCCCGACGAATTTGTCGTTCTCTTGCCGCCTTCCTGCAGCACGAAATCCTTTGAGGATTTTTATATTGAATTCATTTCTTAGGCCGCAGTAAATGCGGCCTGTTCATTTCTGGCAATCCCCAAAATGTTTTGAGTTATAGTGAATCGTTATCTTCCCGCGGAGTAAAACGATGATAAAAGTGGAAATGCTGTCTACCGGCGACGAAGTGCTACATGGTCAAATTATTGATACCAATGCAGCCTGGCTTGCAGATTACCTTTTTAACCAGGGTTTACCGATGTCGCGCCGTAATACGGTAGGCGACAGTCTCGACGATTTAATCGCGGTGCTCAAAGAGCGCAGCGAGCAGGCAGATATTCTGATTGTGAATGGTGGCCTGGGGCCCACCAGCGATGATCTTAGCGCACTGGCCGCCGCCACCGCCGCAGGCGTAGAACTGGTGATGCACCAGGAATGGCTTGAGAAAATGGAGCGATTCTTTGCCGAGCGTGGGCGTGAAATGGCGCCGAGCAACCGTAAGCAAGCGTTGATTCCTGCGACCAGTGAAATGGTCGATAACCCCGTTGGTACTGCCTGCGGATTTGCTTTGCAACTTAACCGCTGCCTGATGTTTTTCACCCCAGGCGTCCCTTCCGAATTTAAAGTGATGGTCGACCAACAAATCATGCCGCGTTTGCGCGAGCGATTTGTGTTGCCGGAGCCGCCAGTGTGCCTGCGACTCACCACTTTTGGGCGTTCTGAAAGCGAACTCGCCCAGAGCCTCGACCCATTGACGTTGCCGGAAGGTGCGGTTATGGGCTATCGCTCATCCATGCCCATCATTGAGTTGAAGCTGACCGGTCCTGCAAGCCAGCGTGAGGCGATGGAGCGCGTCTGGCCGCAAGTGCAGCGTGTGGCGGGTGAAAGTGCCATTTTTGAAGGGACGGCAGGGCTACCCGCACAACTCGCGGAACGCCTGAGAGCACAGTCGCTGAATATCGCGGTGAGTGAGCAATTCACCGCGGGATTATTGTGTTTACAACTTTCGAGTGCCCAGGCCCCGTTGGGCAACAGTGAAGTGCTTTCTTCGCGCCCGGAATCGCTGGTACAACTGACCGAACGCGCCAAAACCTTCGCGCTGCAAGCGGGAAGTACCCTGGCGCTGGTGGTGGGGAGCCTGGAAGACGAATGCCTTAACTTCGCCCTCCATACACCAAACGGCACTTATGGTTTACAAGTGAAATTCAGCGTCACCCGCCACACTTTGCGCACCCGTCAGGAAGTCTGCGCGATGATGGCGTTAAACATGTTGCGTCGCTGGCTCAACGGCTGGGATGTCGCCGCCGAGCATGGCTGGGTGAATGTTATTCAGAGTATAGAGCTATAAAAAACTATGCGAGCGCCTGCGCTAACAGCGTAATCGGGTGCTCGCATTTTTTACTGGTGGACATCTCGATCTGCCATTTGCACGTTTCACAATCGGTCACCACCAAATCGACCCCGCTTTCTTCGATTTGCTGAAATAACGGCGCACCGATTTGTTGCGACGTTGAGTAGTTTTCCTTTTTAAATCCATAGGTTCCGGCAATACCGCAGCACTGAGACTCGAGTATAACGAGTTCGACACCGGGCAAGCGGCGCAGCAAATCGAGTGTGTATAACGACCAGCCCATTTTCTCCATATGACAAGGTGTGTGGTAGGCAATACGCAGCGGCATGGCTTTCAGTTTTAACTCGCGTCCTTTTTCCAGTTGCTTCCAGATAAACCGTGTTGCCAGTTCGATATGATCACGCATTGGGCGGGTGTCGACGTCCAGGACATGCGGGTATTCGTCGCGCAATGTAAACGTGCAGGTGGATGAGGTGGCAATCACCGGCAGCCCTTGCTCCAGCACCGCTTTGCTTAAAGACGCCGCGTTAATCGCCGCCTGCTTTTTGGCTTTGTCGATAAAACCGTTGGCAATCAACGGCACGCCACAGCATTTTTCTCGCTCCAGCAATTGCACGCCAAAACCCATGGCATTCATCACGCGCACGACATCTTTGCCGAGCTGGGAGTGGTTGTAATTGACATAACAGCCGTGGAAAAAAGCGACTTGTTCAGCATAGGCTTGTTGATTCTTTGCCTGCTTGCGATACCACTGGCGAAAGGTGCCGGATGAGTATTTTGGCAAAGCTCGATGGCTGTCGATGCCGAGGGTTTTATCGAGCAAGTTTCTGACCGGCTTCAGTGACGTAGCGGTATTGACCAACGGTGCAAACGGGGTAGAGAGCGTGCCCATCAAATCGGTGTGGCTGAGAATCGCATCTCTTAAGTTGAACGATGTTTTACCGTGGCGGGCTTTCGCTCGCTGGATGATATCGCCAATTCTCACATCAGACGGGCAGGCCACTTCGCAGCGTTTGCAGTTGGTACAGTATTTAAGCGCATCGTCGTAAAGTGCGGCATCTTTGAGGCGCAGGCGCTCACCATCAGGGCCAGATTGCTTCGGGCCTGGATAATCGGGATTGACCCGGCTTACCGGGCAAACAGTGGTGCAGACGGTGCATTTAATGCAGTTTTCAAAACGGGTTTCATCGAGCAGACTCATGCGTTGCCCCCATGATTATCAATAATTTGCCGGGCGACATGCAGAGCGCCAGTCATTGAAACGCCCGCGCCGCAACCTTGCTGGATCGGGTCGAATCCGGCGAGTATCGAACCAATGGCGTAAAGGTTTTCGATACGCTGCCCGTTGAGCCGTGGCTGAAAATGTTCATCAACGGTCACGCCTGCCTGCAAATAGGGTTGAGGGATGAAAAAGTCCTCTTTGCACCACGCGTCTCGCTGCTCGGGAGCGCGAATATCCAGACCGAAAATCGGTTCCCGTATTCCGCTAAATTTTGCTTCCAGGCCGTTGCTGAAAAAACTGCCGCTGGCAAGAATCACATTGTTTGATTGCAGCGGGACTTCGGCATGATTGCGCGTGAAAACCGCAGTGACCTTCTGCTGCTCTATTTGCGTTCTCAGCACGGTATCGCCTGGCATCATTATTCCGCCAAGTTGCAGGAAGCGGCGGCGTAATTGGTGGTGCATGCGCATTCCGAGCACCGAAGGAGGCAGAGTCGGTAATAAACGAAGCGGGCAGGGCAACTGGCGGCTGATTGCCTGCCAGGCCTGGGAATCTTCGCTCCCAAGACATGCCGGTAAAAACAGGCCATCCGTGTTAATTGCCAGCGCTTTAAGCTCCTCAATCAACAAGCGTTGTTGCTCAGGCATATCCAGAACACGGGCAATATTGGCGGCGCGGAATTCGCTGGGATTATTTCGCAACGTGTCCAGCGCAGGAAGGGTGAGCTCGGCTGTTCGTACCTCGATATGGTTTTCTGTAAGAGAACCGGCGACCAGTTCCGGCTGAAAATCCAGAAACCCGGCAATGCCAACGACGGTAATTCTCTTCCAGCCAAGTGTTGTGGTGGGTATTTCTTCAGGGCTAAGCCAGGTAGCACGCTGTGTTCCCAGCGGGGTAATGCGCTGATGGTTTTGCTGATAAGACCCTTGCAGATTGAGATGACACCGGGCGAGCAGCGCCTCACTTTCAGCGGCGAAACGGCGGACGTTTTCCGCTCCCATCAAACTGTAGGGGTGTTCTGGTGCCTGTTTATTCAGGACATCCAGTGCGTTTATAGGGGATGTTACAGGGGTTCCGTCGGGGAGTTCCGCCAGCAAATCCAGCGAGCCGGATGAAAAATGCAAAGCACTTTGCCCACGGCTGATGATGGCACAACGCAGGCCATCCTCTGCGAGGCGAATACCGCATACCAACCCGGCTAAACCACCGCCAATAATCAGACTATCGAATCTCATTGTGGTGTTCCCTTTTTCGATCCATTTTTCAGGCCGCACAATCCCTGGTAAACCCAGGCGGTAAATTCGCTTTCCCGCAGCGCATCATCCCAGGCGATTGGGCGAATGCCTTTCCAGCGTTCGTTGAGGAAAAGAGAGAGTTGATCAAGTGATTGTGCCGGTGATGAGGTGCCAAAGCGTTGTAATAACCCCGCCGCACGGCAGGCGCATAACTCTCCCTGGCAAGTGCCCATGCCCACACGAGTACGACGGCGTAAATCGCCAAGATTGCTGACGGACAGATGATTAACCGCGTAATGAACTTCACCTGCCGTCACCGCTTCGCATTCGCACACCAGGCTGTTACTCAGGCGGTCGCCTGCCAGCAGTTTCCCTGCCCGATCGCCGTGACGCCACACGGCGCTTCGCCGGATAGTTGGCGGCAGCGAAATTACTTTGCTGAGCGTTTCTTCCGATGAACTTTCTGAACCCGGAAGAGGAGCGGTTGCGGTAGTGCAGCTTTTGCTATTACCGAGTTTTTCACATACCGCGTTTGTCGCCCATTCTGCCATCAGGCGATAGGTCATTAGTTTTCCGCCAGTGATGGTGATGAAACCTTCCATCCCATCGCGTTTTGCGTGATCGAGCAGCACGATCCCACGGCTGACGTTTCGCCCGGTTGGATCGTCATCACTTGCCACCAGCGGGCGGACTCCAGCATAAGCACGCAAAATGCGGGTTGCGGCAAGCTTGGGTGACAGCTTTGAGCCTTCGCGTATCAGAATATCGACCTCTTGCGGCGTGACGCGCATATTGTCGATTTGGTCATATTCGATAGGCGTTGAGGTGGTGCCAATCAGCGAAATGGTATCGCCGGGCACCAAAATATCGGCATCAGCGGGCTTCCGGCAGCGGTTGATCACCATGTTATTAATACGATGGCCGAGGATCAGCAGCGAACCTTTTGCCGGGAGCATGCGAATGCTTAAATCAGCATATTCAGCAATGTGCTGCCCCCAGATCCCGGCAGCATTCACGACCATGCTTGCGTATAACTCGTGATGTTGTCGGGTCTGGTGGTTGTAAACGCGCACCCCGCATATCCTGTCTCCCTGGCGAATGAGGCCGGTGACCTCCTGGCCAGTTAAAATTTCGGCTCCGTGTTCGCGAGCATCCAGCATATTGGCAGCGGTGAGGCGGAAAGGGTCAACGGTGCCATCCGGTACGCGTACGGCACCAATAAGTTCAGGGTTTGCAGCAGGTTCCAGGCGTAAAGCGTCTTTAGGTTCGAGACGTTCGGCGTCGATTCCTGCATTCTGACAGGCGGTAATAAAGGTTGTTTGTAACGACAAGTCATCTTCAGGAAGGGTGATAAACAACCCGTCTGAGCGTTCAATACAATGGCGAGCAATGCGTTTAAGGATGCGGTTTTCTTCAATACATTCTCTGGCTGATTCGCCATCCGTCATGGCGTAGCGCGCGCCGCTATGAAGTAGGCCGTGATTGCGGCCTGTCGCGCCGGTTGCGATATCATGTCTTTCCAGCAGCACGGTTTGTAAGCCACGCCGAGCGCAATCTCTGGCTATGCCCGCGCCGGTCGCACCTCCGCCAATAATAATCACATCCCACTCTTTGCATCCCGTCGCCATGCTCTTCTCCTGGAAAGATCCTCTTGCGTGCTATTCAGCCACAGTTAACTCTTTTAATGTTTGATATCGAGCAAATTCGAGCATAAATCGAAAGCAAAATGAGAGGTGATGCACTATTTCGATAATTTGTAATAAAAATGTAATATGTTGTGCGATGTTTCACACTAACTAACGCAGATTATCCTTAACATGCGCTCGCAAACGAAAATTGCCTGATAAAAACTGCCACGGAGGCATTCATGCTAAGCATTTTCAAACCTAGCCCGCACCAGTCACGACTGAAAAGCGAGCACATCGATCCGACTTATCGTCGTCTGCGCTGGCAGATATTCATGGGGATTTTCTTCGGTTATGCCGCGTACTATCTGGTGCGTAAAAACTTTACCCTTGCGATGCCGTATTTGGTTGAGCAGGGCTTCTCGCGTGGCGACCTGGGTTTTGCGCTGTCAGGGATCTCCATCGCGTACGGTTTCTCGAAATTTATCATGGGGTCGGTTTCTGACCGCTCCAATCCGCGTGTTTTCTTACCTGCTGGTTTGATTCTGGCTGCGGCCGTCATGCTGTTTATGGGCTTTGTGCCATGGGCGACATCCAGCATTGCCGTGATGTTTGTACTGCTTTTCTTATGCGGTTGGTTCCAGGGAATGGGGTGGCCTCCGTGCGGGCGCACCATGGTGCATTGGTGGTCTCAGAAAGAGCGTGGGGGAATTGTTTCCATCTGGAACTGCGCTCATAACGTCGGTGGTGGGTTACCTCCGCTGCTGTTCCTGTTGGGGATGGCGTGGTTTAACGACTGGCACGCAGCGCTGTATATGCCTGCTTTCGCTGCTATTCTGGTGGCATTAATTGCTTTTGCTTTAATGCGAGATACCCCGCAGTCTTGCGGATTGCCGCCAATCGAAGAGTATAAAAACGATTACCCGGACGACTACAGCGAAAGCGCGGAAGAAGAACTGACCGCCAAACAGATCTTCATGCAGTACGTTTTCCCTAACCGCCTGCTGTGGTATATCGCGATTGCGAACGTTTTCGTTTATTTACTCCGTTACGGCATTCTCGACTGGTCGCCAACCTACCTGAAAGAAGTGAAACACTTCGCGCTGGATAAATCCTCCTGGGCCTACTTCCTTTATGAATATGCAGGGATTCCAGGAACGCTGCTTTGCGGCTGGATGTCGGACAAAGTCTTCAGAGGCAACCGTGGTGCGACCGGCGTGTTCTTTATGATTCTGGTGACTATCGCCACGGTGGTGTACTGGCTAAATCCTCCGGGTAACCCAGGCGTAGATATGGCATGCATGATCATCATCGGCTTCCTGATTTATGGCCCGGTGATGTTAATCGGCCTGCACGCACTCGAGCTGGCACCGAAGAAAGCCGCAGGCACCGCGGCGGGCTTCACCGGATTGTTTGGCTATTTGGGCGGGTCGGTCGCAGCAAGCGCCATTGTGGGTTATACCGTGGACTTCTTCGGTTGGGACGGTGGCTTTATGGTGATGATCGGCGGCAGTATTATGGCCGTGATTCTGCTGCTGGTGGTGATGGTGGGAGAGAACAAACATCACCAACAAATGAAAGCCAGAGAGAGTTTACGTTAATAAATAAAAAACCTCCCGCGGGAGGTTTTTTTACATCTCGATTTCAATATCGCCCTGTGCTTTACAGCAGCAGGGCAGTATTTCGCCGGGTTGAATAAACGCTAACGGCTCGGTGAGCCACTTCACTTCCCCGGCAATTAAACGAGTACGGCAGGAGCCGCAATAACCTTCACGGCACTGATACTCAACGGTGACCTGATGAGATTCAAGCGTCGCCAGCAGGGAAGGGTGTTCTTCCCCGCATAACAGTTGTGCGCCGGATTTGCGTAATGTAATGCGGCTCATGGCTTAAAGCTGGAAATTGCTCAGGTCGTCAGCATCGACATTCGAGTCAATCTGGCCAACAAGATAAGAACTCACTTCCACTTCTTGTGGCGCAACCTGTACGTTGTCAGACACCAGCCAGGCATTGATCCATGGGATTGGGTTTGAACGCGTTTTGAATGGTAGATCCAGACCGACAGCCTGCATGCGGATATTCGTAATGTAATCAACATACTGGCAGAGAATATCTTTGTTCAGACCGATCATTGAGCCGTCGCGGAACAGATAGCTGGCCCACTCTTTTTCTTGCTCAGCGGCCAACACGAACAGGTCATAGCATTCCTGGCGGCATTCTTGTGCGATTTCGGCCATTTCAGGATCGTCTTCACCGGAACGCATCAGGTTCAGCATGTGCTGAGTGCCAGTCAGGTGCAACGCTTCGTCGCGGGCAATCAGTTTGATGATTTTGGCGTTGCCTTCCATCAGTTCGCGCTCGGCGAAAGCGAAAGAACAGGCGAAGCTCACGTAGAAGCGAATCGCCTCCAGCGCGTTCACGCTCATCAGGCAGATATAAAGCTGTTTCTTCAGCGCGCGCAGATTTACGGTCACGGTTTTGCCGTTGACATTGTGCGTGCCTTCACCCAGCAAATGCCAGTAGCTGGTCATCTCAATCAGCGTGTCGTAGTAACCGGAGATATCTTTCGCGCGCTTTAAGATTTCTTCGTTGGTCACGATATCGTCAAACACAATCGCCGGATCGTTAACGATGTTGCGGATGATGTGGGTGTAAGAGCGTGAGTGGATGGTTTCGGAGAACGCCCACGTTTCAACCCAGGTTTCCAGCTCAGGAATAGAGATAAGCGGCAGCAAAGCGACGTTCGGGCTGCGGCCCTGAATGGAGTCCAGCAGCGTCTGATATTTCAGGTTGCTGATGAAAATGTGCTTCTCGTGATCGGGCAGAGCCTGATAGTCAATGCGGTCACGGGAGACGTCCACTTCTTCCGGGCGCCAGAAGAAGGAAAGTTGCTTTTCAATCAGCTTTTCGAAGATGTCATATTTTTGCTGATCGTAGCGTGCAACGTTAACCGACTGGCCAAAGAACATCGGTTCCGCGAGCTGATCGTTTTTCGTCTGTGAAAAAGTGGTGTAAGCCATGAATTTGAGTCCTGTGGTATCGATTTCCCCTC
Source organism: Buttiauxella sp. A111 (assembly GCF_014189855.1). GTDB lineage: Bacteria > Pseudomonadota > Gammaproteobacteria > Enterobacterales > Enterobacteriaceae > Buttiauxella > Buttiauxella selenatireducens. The sequence continues at coordinate 211,264 of NZ_BJFN01000003.1, read as the reverse complement.
ACCCCGGCCCTCTCCCTGAGAGAGAGGGGGGAAAGAGAGTTCCCTCTCCTGGGGGAGAGGGTTAGGGTGAGGGGGCTAAGATTAGATCTTACATGCGCCGCTTTCGCAGCCGTCGTCCTGGATAGAAGGCGCCAGGTCGTCTTGCGCATCTTCCGCGCCGTCACGGGTGTTCTGATAGTAAAGCGTTTTGACACCGAATTTATAGGCGGTGAGCAAATCTTTGAGCAACTGTTGCATCGGCACTTTACCTGACGGGAAGCGCGATGGGTCGTAGTTGGTATTTGCAGAGATCGACTGGTCGATAAATTTCTGCATCAAACCGACTAATTGCAGGTAACCGTCATTGTTTGGCAGTTCCCACAGCAGCTCATAGTTGTCTTTCAGCGTTTCGTAATCTGGCACAACCTGGCGCAGGATACCGTCTTTCGACGCTTTAATGCTGATATGGCCGCGCGGTGGCTCGATACCGTTGGTCGCGTTGGAAATTTGCGACGAGGTTTCAGACGGCATCAACGCAGAAAGCGTGGAGTTACGCAGGCCGTGAGTTTTAATTGATTCACGAAGCGCTTCCCAGTCCAGATGCAGCGGTTCGTTGCTGATGACATCCAGGTCTTTCTTGTAGGTGTCGATAGGCAGAATGCCTTTAGCGTAAGTGGTTTCGTTGAACCACAGGCAAGGGCCTTGCTCTTTCGCCAGCTCGTTCGACGCTTTCAGCAGGTAATACTGAATCGCTTCGAAGGTTTTGTGCGTCAGGTTGTTCGCGCTGCCATCGGAGTAACGAACGCCATGTTTCGCCAGGTAGTAAGCGAAGTTGATGACGCCCACACCCAGAGTACGGCGGCCCATTGCACCACGTTTCGCGGCAATGATTGGGTAATCCTGGTAGTCCAACAGCGCATCCAACGCACGCACCGCCAGAATAGCCAGCTCTTCCAGCTCATCCAGACTTTCGATCGCGCCAAGGTTAAATGCAGACAACGTACACAGTGCGATTTCACCGTCTTCGTCGTTGATGTCATTCATTGGTTTGGTCGGCAGCGCGATTTCCAGACACAGGTTGGACTGGCGAACAGGTGCGATAGCCGGATCAAACGGGCTGTGGGTGTTGCAGTGGTCAACGTTCTGGATATAGATACGGCCAGTAGAGGCACGTTCCTGCATCATCAGCGAGAACAGCTCAACGGCTTTCACACGTTGTTTACGGATGCTGTCGTCTTTTTCGTATTTAGTGTACAGCTGCTCAAACTTTTCCTGATCGGCAAAGAAGGCGTCATACAGGCCAGGGACGTCAGACGGGCTGAACAGGGTGATGTCTTCGCCTTTCAGCAAACGGGTGTACATCAGTTTGTTGATTTGTACGCCGTAATCCATGTGACGAACGCGGTTGCCTTCAACGCCACGGTTGTTTTTCAGCACCAGCAGGCTTTCAACTTCCAGATGCCACATCGGGTAGAACAATGTCGCAGCACCGCCACGTACGCCGCCCTGAGAGCAGGATTTCACTGCGGTCTGGAAGTGTTTGTAGAACGGAATACAACCGGTATGGAACGCTTCACCGCCGCGAATTGGGCTACCCAGCGCACGAATACGACCGGCGTTAATGCCGATACCCGCACGTTGGGATACGTATTTCACAATCGCGCTGGATGTGGCGTTGATGGAGTCCAGGCTGTCGCCACACTCAATCAGAACGCAAGAGCTGAACTGACGAGTTGGGGTGCGCACGCCAGACATAATCGGCGTAGGCAGAGAAATTTTGAAGGTGGAAACGGCGTCGTAAAAACGCTTCACGTAGCTCAGGCGAGTTTCACGCGGGTAGCCGGAGAACAGGCACGCGGCAACCAGGATATAGAGGAACTGCGCGCTCTCGTAGATTTCACCCGTGACGCGGTTTTGAACCAGGTACTTGCCTTCAAGCTGTTTAACCGCGGCGTAGGAGAAGCTCATATCGCGATCATGGTCGAGATAATCGTCCATCTGCTTGAACTCTTCTTCCGTGTAGTCTTCCAGCAGATGTTGATCGTATTTGCCCATCTCAACCATTTTCACGACATGGTTGTAAAGTTTAGGCGGCTCGAACTCGCCGTACGCTTTTTTACGCAGATGGAAAACAGCCAGACGCGCGGCCAGGTACTGATAATCCGGCGCTTCACGAGAAATCAAATCTGCCGCAGCTTTGATGATCGTTTCATGAATGTCAGAGGTTTTGATGCCGTCATAAAACTGGATGTGCGAGCGCAGTTCAACTTGCGATACGGATACGTTATTCAGACCTTCAGCGGCCCAATCCAGAACTCGGTGGATTTTATCCAGATCGATGCGCTCAGTGCGACCGTCACGTTTTGTAACCAGCAGACTCTGATTCATGTGAGTTTGTACCTGTCCGTGAAATGAAAAATGCCCCGTTTATCCACAGCTGGCCTCTTGTGGCTAACCTTGTGGATAAATACTATATGTAGGGGGTTATGGATTACTTGATCACTATATGGTGAGTATTCTAGTAACTAATCGGTTGAGAACAAGTATTGATTTAACCGAAAAATTGGTGTTGTGACAGGCGAGATTTCGCTAAGTCCACGTCACGTAAGGCTTGTGACAATTGTCAATGGGATGCAAAAAAAATGATATTTTTGATCGGGTGCTGATTTCTTAAACGTGATCCATAACTGCGCGGTTTGATACCGCGCAATTTTTATCGTTTTAACTTATTGCTGAACTTGATTTAACCCTGGGTGTGCAACATGTAGTTAACGTCAACACCTGGTGCAAGTTTGAACGTGTTCGTCAGGGGATTAAAGTGCAACCCGGTCATGTGACGTTCACGTAGCTGAGTTTCATCGACCCACGCCAGCAATTCAGCCGGTTTGATGAATTTTTTAACATCATGCGTGCCTTTTGGCACCATGCGCAGAATGTACTCCGCACCGACTACGGCCATCAACCAGGATTTGCCATTACGGTTAAGCGTGGAGAAAAAGACATGACCGCCAGGCTTCACTAATTTTGCGCAGGCACTCACGACCGATTTTGGATCGGGCACATGCTCCAGCATTTCCATACAGGTGACAACGTCATATTTACCGGCAAATTTATCTGCGTGTTGTTCAACGGTTTCCTGAACGTAATCCACCTGAATGCCGCTTTCTAACGCATGAAGTTTAGCGACCTGAAGCGGCTCGAAGCCCATATCGAGCCCGGTTACTGTTGCGCCTTCACGAGCCATGCTTTCTGCCAAAATACCGCCACCGCAGCCGACATCAAGCACCGTTTTGCCGAACAATCCGCCAGAACGTTGGTTGATATAGCCCAAACGCAGCGGGTTAATGCGGTGCAGTGGTTTAAATTCGCCTTCTAAATCCCACCAGCGCGAGGCAACGGCTTCGAATTTTGCGATTTCATCATGGTCGACGTTGTGGATGACGGGTTGGTCTTCGGCATTCATAGGGCTACTCACTCCTTACTCGTTTCGTGGCGGGAGTATATCAGCCAACGTCTGTGAATAAAGCATTCTGCAAATGTGTTCTGGTTTCCCCACTGAGCGCCGCTTGTGTTATAATTTGCGACCTTTGAATCCGGGACACAGTAGAGGGATAGCGGATACATGAGCGACCTTGCCAGAGAAATTACACCGGTCAACATTGAGGAAGAGCTTAAGAGCTCCTATCTGGATTACGCGATGTCGGTTATTGTCGGCCGCGCACTGCCAGATGTCCGCGATGGACTCAAGCCGGTACACCGTCGCGTACTTTACGCCATGAACGTATTGGGCAATGACTGGAATAAAGCCTATAAAAAATCTGCCCGTGTTGTTGGTGACGTAATCGGTAAATACCACCCTCATGGTGATACGGCTGTTTATGACACCATCGTACGTATGGCGCAGCCATTCTCTTTGCGTTACATGCTGGTCGACGGCCAGGGTAACTTCGGTTCAGTAGACGGCGACTCCGCCGCAGCGATGCGTTATACGGAAATCCGTATGTCGAAAATCGCCCACGAACTCATGGCCGATCTGGAAAAAGATACGGTCGATTTTGTCGATAACTACGACGGTACCGAACGTATTCCTGATGTGATGCCGACCAAGATCCCTAACCTGTTGGTTAACGGTTCTTCCGGTATTGCAGTAGGTATGGCGACGAATATTCCGCCACACAACATCACTGAAGTTATCAACGGCTGCCTCGCTTTTATCGAAGACGAAGACATCTCCGTTGAAGGGCTGATGGAACACATCCCAGGTCCGGATTTCCCGACTGCCGCTATCATCAATGGTCGCCGTGGTATCGAAGAAGCGTACCGCACAGGTCGTGGCAAGATTTACATCCGCGCACGCGCGGAAGTCGAAGCGGACGCCAAAACCGGCCGTGAGACTATCATCGTTCATGAAATTCCATACCAGGTGAACAAAGCTCGCCTGATTGAGAAAATCGCTGAGCTGGTGAAAGACAAACGCGTTGAGGGCATCAGTGCTCTGCGTGATGAGTCTGATAAAGACGGGATGCGCATTGTTATCGAAATCAAACGCGATGCAGTGGGCGAAGTGGTTCTGAACAACCTCTATTCCCAGACTCAGCTTCAGACTTCCTTCGGTATCAACATGGTTGCGCTGCATCAGGGCCAGCCGAAGATCATGAACCTGAAAGACATTCTTTCTGCGTTCGTGCGCCACCGTCGTGAAGTTGTAACGCGTCGTACTATTTTCGAACTGCGAAAAGCGCGTGACCGTGCACACATCCTTGAAGGGTTGGCGATTGCGCTGGCTAACATCGACCCGATCATCGAGTTGATTCGTCACTCTCCAAATGCGGCAGAAGCGAAAGCTGGCCTGATCGCGCGTTCATGGGATCTGGGCAACGTTGCCGCGATGCTTGAGCGTGCCGGTGATGACGCTGCGCGTCCTGAGTGGCTGGAGCCAGAGTTCGGTATTCGTGATGGTCAATATTTCCTGACCGAGCAACAAGCTCAGGCAATTCTGGATCTGCGTTTGCAGAAACTGACCGGCCTTGAGCACGAAAAACTGCTCGACGAATACAAAGAGCTGCTGGAGCAGATCGCTGAGTTGCTGCACATTTTGGGCAGCGCTGAACGTTTGATGGAAGTGATCACCGAAGAGCTGGTTGCTATGCGCGATCAGTTTGGCGATAAGCGCCGGACTGAAATTACTGCGAACACCTCTGATATCAACATTGAAGATTTGATCAACCGCGAAGATGTGGTTGTGACGCTGTCCCATCAGGGCTATGTGAAGTATCAGCCGCTTACCGACTACGAAGCACAACGTCGTGGTGGTAAAGGTAAGTCCGCAGCACGCATTAAAGAAGAAGATTTCATCGATCGCCTGTTGGTTGCCAATACGCACGATACCATTCTGCTGTTCTCCAGCCGTGGTCGTTTGTACTGGATGAAGGTTTATCAGTTGCCGGAAGCGAGCCGTGGTGCGCGTGGCCGTCCAATTGTGAACCTGTTGCCGCTGGAACCAAACGAACGTATCACTGCTATCTTGCCAGTACGTGAGTATGCCGAAGGCGTTAACGTGTTTATGGCGACCGCGAGCGGCACCGTGAAGAAAACTGCGTTGACCGACTTCAGCCGTCCACGTTCTGCGGGCATCATCGCCGTTAACCTGAACGAAGGTGACGAACTGATTGGTGTTGATCTGACTGACGGTAGCAATGAAGCGATGTTGTTCTCGGCTGCGGGTAAAGTGGTGCGCTTCAAAGAAGACGCCGTTCGTACCATGGGCCGTACGGCAACAGGTGTACGCGGTATCAAGCTTGCAGGCGAAGACAAAGTCGTTTCCCTAATCATTCCACGCGGTGAAGGTTCTATCCTGACTGTGACGCAGAATGGTTACGGTAAGCGTACTGCTGCTGATGAGTATCCGACCAAGTCACGTGCGACTCAGGGCGTTATCTCCATCAAAGTGACCGAGCGTAACGGCAGTGTCGTTGGCGCGGTACAGGTTGAAGATACCGACCAGATTATGATGATTACCGATGCCGGTACTCTGGTTCGTACTCGCGTTTCAGAAGTCAGTGTCGTTGGCCGTAACACCCAGGGCGTTATCCTTATCCGTACTGCGGATGATGAAAACGTAGTGGGTCTGCAACGTGTTGCAGAACCGGTCGACGAAGAAGAGCTGGACGCAATCGACGGCACCGTTGCTGAAGGTGATGACGACATCGCACCAGAAGCAGAAAGTGAAGACGCAGCAGACGATAATACCGACGACGAAGCGGACGAATAATCTGAATTTTGTTGGTTGAACTGTGATGTCTCTTAAACGCCTGGTGCAAGAAATTGCATCGGGCGTTTTATATTTTATTATCAGTTGATGGTTCGAATAAAAGGTACGGTAACAATGTCTATTCCTGAAAAGTATGAAGATGTAGAACGCTGGGCATTCGGTGACACCGAGCGTCAGGCGGATGAACTGGCCAAACTGGTGCTCGATGGCGTGAAAACAGCCACCTGCGCTAACCTGGATGGTGAGGGTATCGCGCAGCCTGGTGATATTTTTGTGGTCGTGGATGGCAAGAATAAGCCGGTTTGCGCGATAGAACTGACCACCACGGAAATGACCACTTTTGATCAGGTGGGCGAAGCCCATGCTCTGGCTGAAGGGGAAGGTGATAAAACCCTGGCTTACTGGCGCAACGAGCATAAACGCTTTTTTGAAGAGTACGATCTGTTCTCACCGGATATGACACTGGTGTTAATGCACTTTAAGGTTATCGAAAAGTTCTGACTGTGGTGACAGGCGGGGAGAGGGCGAACCTGTCCCTTATTCGACCGTGGGTTAGTACTTATGTGGTAGCTTATTGATGTGGATAAGCCGACCCTCGTCCATCACTATAAACTCTCCTTTTTTCAGCTCGGCGAGAATTTTCATCACCGAACTTCGGGATAACCGGGTTCGTTGCAAAATATAATTCGCCGCAGTGATGTCATTCCTGATATCTGAATCTTCATCCATCAGTGCCAACAGCTGAAAGCGGATCATTTCGTATGCCGTTGGCGGTGTCATGATGATGCTATACACCAGAACATTATTGGCAACCTTCGTTATATGGGCAGAGAGCAACTGCCAGAGATCGAATTGCCCAATCAATTTCAGGACCTGCTCAGAAGTCAGTGACGCAATAGAACACTCGCTGACCGTTTCGATATAGAGCCCCGCATTTTTGGGTATTAATGAACCGACCCCCATGATATTGGGGATCGGTACTGAAGCTATCACGATCTCATCAATGTCACGGCGTACCCTGATCTTCCCGGATCGTACAACCGTACACATAGGGATATCATCGATGATGTAAGGGAATTTGCTTTGGGGCGGCACGATTTCAAACTTAAGATGTGGGCTGAGTTTTTCGACTAAATCAAGAGTCGCCTGCACCTGTATCATCGAAGGAGAAGGGCCGGAAAGTAGCTCTTTGCTCATTATTCATGTCATCGTCATAGGTTATTGTTTTTAGTCTAGCATATGACTGGATCGACAATGACCCATCCTGACCATCAATATTTCAAAGGGATATGATTAATGTATACCAGCATTCCTTTGTCCGTAACAATGTAATCCCCCTTCTTAAGTTCGGCCAATATTTTCATGATGCTGCTGCGGGAGAGGAACGTCCGATCTTGCACGTATTTGGCGATCGTCACAGAGCGACGAACGCTCTCCGTTTCACTCATGAGCTCATAAATCTGGTAGCGAATCACATCATACGAAGTGAGAGCCGATATTTTAGTGCAGTGATCGTAAACCCGTGTTGCGGTGTAAATCAGCAGGTATGCCAAATTTTTCCACAGATTGTGTTCTTCAATAATTTCATTTGCCCGGTCAATGGATAGCATACTGATCTCAGCGGCATCATGGACACGGATGTAAAGGTAGTCGGCATGCGTTAGCTGTGTGCTCATGCCGAAAACATACGGGGCTGACTCGGTATTTAGCACCATGCCATCCACCATTCGATAAAGTGAAACGCTGCCTTTATGTAATAGAAAACATTGACGTACCTTATTTGTGTTGTAGTTAATAATTTGGTCGTTATATGTTTTAATATTGTTAAGTTCGGGATTTAAATGCATCATTAACCGTTCAATATCAGCGGTAGGTTTCATACTTTCCAGTTCAGGATTTGCGGTAAAAAATGGTTTTATATATTTAGTCATTACTTATGGCCTGAGGCATTTATATTTCGTGAAGCTTGGGTTCAGGTGTGGATGCAGGAATTATGGTGAATATTCCTGGAAGTGTGAACGAATGTTACGGTGTAAAAGTACACCCAGAAAATTCTTGAACTGATATTAATTTTTGAGGAAACTTACCGCAGCAAAAGGGTGATGAACATCTCAGGAAGATAATAAGTATTAAGAAAACTTTTTACGTATTTATTTTACGTGAAAGTTGTTTTGTTTTTACTTAATGAAATGCCTGGGTATAAAAATTATTGCGCTAATGCTCTATATTATCAACCAAGTATATTCCGTCAATGGACTCTTTCTTTTAATTAAGATGAGGGCGCGTGTATTTAATGCTGACGGAATTCAATAAAACATTTAAGGACTTAAATATGAAAAAAAATATTATTGCTTCTGCTTTCGCTGTTGCTGCTGTGCTGTCTGCTTCTTCAGCTTTTGCCGCAGGTGGCCAGGTTAATTTCAAGGGTGAAATCATCGATGCGGGTTGTGAAGTTGTAAACACGCCTTCAGCCCCACTGGACGTGACTTTGGGCCAGGTTATGAAAACTGAATTTACTGGTGCAGGCTCTACTGCTGCAGCAACTGACTTCACTCTGGTTCTGAAAAACTGCCCGGATACCGTTCACAACGCAATGGTTAAATTTGACGGCACCAATGTTACCGGTGACACCAGCGTTCTGGCTCTGACCCCAGAAAGCGGCGTTGCTACTGGCGTAGGCATTCAGCTGGCTGACGATGCTAACACCGTACTGCCGCTGTTTACTGCTTCTAAAGCATACCCGCTGTCCAGCACTGCTGATAATGAACTGAAATTCGTGGCTCGTTATATCGCGACTTCTGACACTGTTTCTGTCGGCCCTGCGAACTCCACGGCTAACTTCTCTGTAACTTACAACTAAGTCATTTATGGCTAATTAGTAAGCCAGTACTTAATGAAGGCCGGGTCAATATGATCGGCCTTTCTTCATATTTTCTTTTGAGGTTATTAATGAAAATTGTTTCTGGTGCTCTTTTTCTTTCTTTATTGCTCGCAACGGCATCCACTTATGCAGGTGTGGTCGTCGGCGGTACGCGCGTTATTTATGATGGTGGCAAGAAGGAGTCTTCACTCAGCGTCAACAACCCCGACAACGTCTCTTATTTAATCCAGTCGTGGATTGATACCGGCGAGAATGGCGCTGAGAAAGCCCCTTTCATGGTGACGCCTCCGCTGTTTCGTCTTGATGGAAGCAAAAGCAACGTATTACGTATTGTCCGTGCTGGTGGAAATTTGGCTACCGATCGTGAATCCCTTTATTGGATGAACATTAAGGCCATACCTTCTGTTGAGCAGGACAGCTCAAAGAACACTCTGCAAATAGCCGTTAAGACACGTATCAAATTGATATATCGTCCGCAGGGGCTGAAAGGGGTTCCTGAAGAAAGTGCAGAGAAATTAGTCTGGAAACGTAACGGTAATAGTCTGAGTGTGAATAATCCCACCCCGTTTTATATGAATTTCCAGGAAGTGAAAGTCGGCGGTAAAGAAGTCGCGGATGTCACTTATGTTGCACCACAAAGCAGCGCGACCTTTAAGTTGCCATCCGGCGTAACAGCAGGAACGCTCACCTGGAAAATCATCAGTGACTTCGGTGGTATTGGTGAAGAGCACCGTGCCGCTCTGTGATCCGACGTTGCTCGAAGTCAGTCTCGATAAAAATAATTTTAAAAGAGTCAGGAAAATTTATTGTCTCGTTGGCAATGGAGCTTAATGATGTATAGCCATGAAAAACAGATCAATACCAGGGATAGATTACGAGTCAGTAGACTGGCGTGGTTAATTGCCAGCCAACTGGCGATTTGCGGTTTTTCACCTGTTACCTATGCCCGTGAATATTTCAACCCTGCGTTACTGGAATTAGATAATCCAGGCCAGGGGAGCTCAGACCTGTCTGTTTTTGAGGAAGGGGCGGGCCAGGCGCCGGGAACTTATCACGTCGATATCTATGTCAATGATCAGGAATATGACACGCGTGATATAGAGTTTAAGATGCTGAAAGATGGTGCAGGCAAAGAGAGTCTGCAACCTTGCCTCAGCGTTGGCCAATTGCAGGATATGGGCATTAAAACCGTGCTTTTCCCTGAGTTAGGGGATGAAAGTGTGGAGTGTGCCCGACTCAGCGCCATTCCTCAGGCCAGCGCGGAGTTTCGCTTCTCTCAGCAACAGCTTCTGCTAAGCATCCCGCAGGCAGCCATTGAGCAGAAAGCTCGCGGATACGTTCCGGAAAAATTGTGGGATAACGGTATTCCGGCTTTTCTTCTCAATTACAGCCTGAGTGCATCAAACAACTATTCGCGTAGTAACACCGGGGAGGATGGTAATAGCCAATATGCCAACCTGCGTCCGGGGATTAATATCGGGCCGTGGCGTTTACGCAATTATTCGACCTGGAACCGCGACAGTAATGGGCAAGACAAGTGGGATTCTGTTTACACCTACGCACAGCGCAGTATCAATGCTCTGAAAAGTCAGCTGACATTGGGTGACAGTTCTTCTCCATCAGACGTGTTTGACAGCGTGCCGTTTCGCGGGGCGCAGCTGGCCTCCGATGATGAGATGATGCCGGACAGCCTCAAAGGCTACGCACCCGTGGTCCGCGGGATCGCTCGCACGAACGCGCAGGTGATTATCCGCCAGAACGGTTACATCATTTATCAAAGCTATGTTTCACCGGGTGCTTTTGAAATCAATGATATGTACCCGACGGGCAGCTCAGGCGATCTTTACGTCACTATTAAAGAAGCGGATGGCAGCGAGCAGGTGCTGGTAGTACCTTTCGCCTCGCTCCCGGTTTTACAGCGTGAAGGGCGGTTAAAGTTTGCGGTCACCGGTGGTCAGTATCGTTCTTATGACAATCAGGTTGATGACACGCCTTTCGCACAAGGTACGGCGATTTACGGTCTGCCTCATGGGTTCACGCTGTATGGCGGCGGCCAGGGATCGGATAAATATCGCTCCGTAGCGCTTGGCCTGGGTAAAAACCTGGGGGATTTCGGCGCGCTGTCGACCGATGTGACGCAGGCCTGGTCTTCGATGAAGGATATGCCGGAAGACTCCGGCCAGTCGTGGCGGGTGCGTTACAGTAAAAATATTGTCCAGACCGGCACCAACTTCGCCATTGCAGGTTATCGCTATTCGACTGACGGCTACTACAGCCTGCAGGAAGTGATGGATACCTGGCGGTCTGACAGCCTGAACACGCTGGTAGATCGACGCCGTAACCGCAGCGAAATGACGATCAGCCAGAATCTCTGGGAGAATGCCGGATCGCTGTCACTGAGCTGGGTCTCAGAAGACTACTGGAGCAGCGACCGAACTATGCGCTCGATAGGCGGTGGCTACAACAATGCCTGGAACGGCATCAGTTACGGTCTCAACTACAGCTACAACGAAAACTCGCGTGGCAGCGGTGACGGCAGCAATTCGGGGAAAGTCTACGATCGCGATCAGATATTCAGTCTGAATATCAGTATCCCGCTTGACCACTTTTTGCCGCGTACTTACGCCAGCTATAACCTGAACACCAGCAAGAGCGGCAACACCACTCAGACCGTGGGTCTGAATGGCACTACGCTCGCCGATAACAACCTAAGCTGGAGCGTACAGGAAGGTTACGGCAGCCAGGGCGCAGGGAATACCGGTAACCTGAATGCAGATTATCGCGGCACCTACGCGGAATTGACTGCGGGCTATGCCTACGATCAAAACACTCAGCGCGTGAACTATGGCGTGCAGGGCGGAGTCCTGGTACATGAGGACGGCGTGACTTTTGGGCAGCCACTGGGCGAAACCGTGGCCCTGGTGAAGGCTCCGGGAGCCAGCGGCGTCGGCATCAGTAACCAGACGGGCGTGAAAACTGACTGGCGCGGTTATGCCATCGTGCCATACACCAGCCCATACCGCAGGAATCAGGTTCAGCTGAACACCGAAACCCTGCCAGAAAACGTGGATCTGGAACTGACCAACCAGAACGTGGTGCCAACGCGCGGGGCCGTCGTGCGTGCCAGCTTTGTCGCCAATGTTGGTCAACGCGCAATGATGACGCTGCTGCGCATGAACGGCACACCGGTTCCATTCGGGGCCATAGTGACAAATATGTCCGAGCAAAATGCGCAAAGTTTCATTGTTGGTGATAACGGACAAGTCTATTTAACCGGTTTGGCCGATCAAGGTACGCTGCTGGCGAAATGGGGGAGCACTCCGGATCAACAGTGCCAAATACAATATGTATTGCCAGAAAAAGCGTCTGAAGATGGCATTGTTATTTCTACCGGGAAGTGCCGCTAATTTTTCATTGGCGATATGCTCGGAATAATCGACACCAGACAGAACTGCACCATTTATCAGGTATTAAACAATGAAAATACAATCTCGTTTTCATGCATGCTGCATTTTTTTATTTAAGAATATAAAAAAAGCGATCTTTATTATTGGGGTGTCATTATTATTTTCAAATCAGGCTTTAGCTCTGCGCTGCCAGTCTGCCGATAATGGTTCATTCTCTTTTACCGAAAATATCGGTTCTATTGCGGTACCTCAATCTGTGCCCGATGGCACCGTCATCTGGCGTTCTGAAAACAGAACTATGAATGTGACATGCTGGAAAGACAGAGGGGGTGCGGCTGAAAACGTTTATTTATACCCTAATCCAGACCGTGTGCCATTAGGTGCGGGGATCGAATATGGCATTGTCCTCAATGGTTCAGACATCAATATGTCTGCCATGCAGGTGCCGTTGCCGATTGTAGTTCCGGTCTGTAACTATACCGAGGATGTTTGCAAAAATTCGTATCCGACAAACTTTGCCTTTAGTTATAACGTATATATTAAGAAGAAAGGCACCATGAGTGGGAATTATAACGGCTGGAATTATTTCAGTGCCTTCCAGCTTGATGGTGTAAGCGGGCTAAATATTGTAGAAAACTTTCGTTATAACAACACTGGCCTGACCGGAATTCGATTCCTGCCCTGTTCGGCGAATCTTTCGGTGACGCCAAACAGCATTACTTTCGATACCGTAAACTCGTTTAATGCCGTCGTGGGGCAACCCGCTTCTGCAGATAAAACGTTTACCGCATCGGTGACGAAAGATTGTGCCGCGCCGTTTAAACTGACGGCACAGTACACCTCACCGAGCCCACTGGCAGATAGCACAGGTTTAAATCTGGGAAATGGGCTGAAGCTGGGTTTGGTGAACAATAGCACCGGGCAACCCGTTGATTTTAGTAACGTGACGGCTTTTGCTGATATGACGTCTGCCATGTCAGCATCGATTCCGTTTACAACCAAGTTAACGTATTTAAATGCCACGCCGACAGTCGGTAATTATTCGACGTCAATTACGATTACTGTTTATTACAACTGATCTTTTTCACTATTTATAAAACAACCTCCTGAGTGGAGGGTTACTTAGCGCTACCTGCTGGAGATGACTTATGAAAAAAACAACAATATTACTTTGTGGACTAATGCTGAATATCTCAACGGTATTTGCGGATTCATCACGGGTTGATTTTAACGGAACGGTACAGGCTATTCCTTGTGTTGTCGACGGGGCTGCCTCGGTTGACGTAGACCTTGGAAATATTCAGGCGACCACCCTGGATAATTTTTATGCATCCCCGCTTGTTGGTTTCCAAATAAAATTAAAAAATTGCCCGCCAATTACCCGGGCGACGGCCAATTTCACTGGGGCATTTGATCCTGCATATCCAAGTCTCTATAAAAATAGCGGGACAGCAACGCGTACCGCAATACAAATTGGTAATACTGAAGATAGTCAAATTATTAGCTCCTCACAACCATCAGTAACAAAATCCGTAGCTGCCGATCACACTGTGGTATTTAATCTTGCCGCGCGAGCATATAACCTCACGGCCCAGCCATCCATACCCGGTACGATCAGTGCCGTATTACAGGTTGATTTTACGTACCAATAAATTAGACCACGAATATTTTTATTACCCATCAAGATTTATTACCACTATTAAATAAAGGAACCATCATGAATAAAATGACTATGCTCGCTCTGGCTAATACTATTTTACTGGCTGGCAGCATCCACGCTTCTATTGCGGCTCCGGTTCAGGTCAATATTACGGGTAACGTGATTGCGTCACCTTGTACTGTTGATACCGCAAACTCCAATCTCAATGTCACCCTGGGTGATATTCCGGCCACGGAACTTGCCACTGCAGGCTCCTATGGCGGCACGGCGCAGACTTTCACGATTGCCCTGAAAGATTGCCCAGCCAGTACGACTAAAACAGTGGCGACCATTTCTGGCACTCCTTACGCCAGTGATACCAACCTGTTTGCAAACACCGGTACGGCCGCAGGCGTAGGGGTAAAAATTAAACCTAATGCCGCTGCGTGGACCGATACGTCTGTGAATCCAAAGCAGGCAACCTGGATTCAGAATGTGAATTCAACTACCCATGCGGTCAGCTATGTCTTTGACGCACGCTCCTTTACCAGCGTTGGCAGCATTAACCCAGGTACCATTGTCAGCGCAATGCAGGTCGCATTTACTTATCAGTAATGCCTTATAGCCTGAAAAAGGATATTGCATGAAATGGAACAGGGTTATCCCGATGCTGGCGCTCATTGTCGTCATTCCCTTTACGACGAATAGTGCCGACCTGAATATCTATGGAAATGTGGTGGTCAGTCCTTGTGTTGTGGATTCCGGGTCGGTTAACCAGGACGTTGATTTTGGTCAACTATTGGGAACTCATCTCAGAACCACTGGCGCGTCTTCGGAATGGGTGCCTTTTCAGGTAAAACTGACAGGTTGCCCTGTCATGACGACAAAAGTGATTGTCACCTTTGATGGCACGCCATACTCCGACGATCTTTCTTTATATAAAAATGAAGGGTCTGCGCAAAATATTGCTATTGAACTGGCAGATGCCAATAGCCTCAGCAGTATTAAAGGTAAGGGGAGCAGTATGACGGTGAATGTAGATTCATCTACTCATAATGCGATTGTGCCTTTGGCCGCACACGTCGTGGCGCAAAATAGTGGTGCTGTGGCCGGTCAGATCAGAAGTACAGTGCTGCTGTCATTTACCTGGCAATAATCGAGTTATTAGGTCCAGATTAAGAGATAGCCTGACAAACCCATAACAAGCTGAAGGGAATGTCAGGCTAATTTTAATTACAGTGCTACAGGTCTGTTGATGCTAAAGATTGTCATTGAAGATAATAATATTTTATTCCGCGCAGGTATGGAGCTATACCTACGCGATTTTTTTGTTTCTCACAAACAAATGCAGGTTGAGTTTTACGACTTCACTGAGGAGAGTGTTTCGCAAGCAGATATTATCATAAAAAGCTTCGTTGCTGGGGAGACAGCCTTTTGCCAACCCACGTTAAACTATCGAAAGAAAAACAGTTTTATTCTGGGAGTGCATACCGATGCCAACAGTCTAAAACAATCAATTCTCCCTTTATGCATTAAGGATATTGCGTATATCAATCGCAGTGATTCGCTTTGCAAAATAGGAGATATCCTCTTTAAAGGTTTTAACCGTATAAAACAGGAGGTGCCCTTAAGGAATTGTTGTAATTGCAAGTGCGTGAGATTAACCCAAAAGCAGTCAGATCTTATCTCTATGATCGTGGCTGGGGCGAGCACTCATCGAATAGCTATTAAATTAGAAATCAGCGAAAAAACTGTTTATGCGCATAAAGCGAATCTGATGGCAAGGCTTGGCATCAGATCAGAATGTCAGTTAGTAAGACTTTTGAATACGTTAAATAAGCAACACTATTAAAAGAAGGGCTGTGATGATCTTACTTCTGGTATCCGGCCACGATCCGTAAGGTCATTGACGCATAAGCGGCTTACCGCCAGCGAAAAGCTTGTGCTGGATGATGCTTCGCCCGTTGCGGGCTGCGATTTTTGCGGCTACCTTAACGGCATCCAAAGTTTTGCAATTTCCCGGACCTGGCTCAATTTGAAATATCTTGTCTCCTTTCGCACCACACTAAAAGTCTCCCGCTACCTGTTCCGGGCTCTGGCTTTATTGCTTTGGCTGTTGATTGCACTCTTTTCCGTGTTCTATATCGTGAATGCGTTACACGACAAAGAGTCAGAAATTCGTCAGGAATTTAATATCAGCTTCGACCAGGCGCAGCGTTACATTCAGCGTACGTCTGATGTGGTGAAAGAGCTCAAGTACATTGCAGAAAATCGTCTTACCGCGACCAATGGCGTATTGCCGGTTATGGATAATGACGACAACAAAATTGACCCACCTAGCTTTATGCCTTTGTTCCCGGATTCTGACTGCTCCGCCGTCAGCGCTTCGTGGCGCTCCTCGCTGCAATCTCTTGCGTGGTTCTTACGTTACTGGCGGGATAATTTCTCGGCAGCTTACGACCTCAACCGCGTCTTTTTGATTGGTGGCGATAACCTGTGCATGGCGGATTTCGGTCTGCGTGAAATGCCTCTTGAGCGCGAAAAAGCGCTGAAAAACTTGCATGAACGCATCATGAAGTATCGCACCGCACCGCAGGATGAACACAGCAACAGCATCTACTGGATTGGCCCAGGCACCCGCCCGGGTGTCGGATACTTCTATACGCTGACGCCTGTTTACCTGGCTAACCGCCTGCAGGCACTGCTGGGTGTTGAGCAAACCATCCGCATGGAAAACTTCCTTTCACCAGGTTCCATGCCGATTGGCGTCACTATTCTTGATGAAAATAGTCGCCCGCTTATCACACTTAACGGCCCGGAAATGCGTATTCAGCCTGAAGAAAAATGGCTTCAGGAACGCTCATGGTTTGGCTATACATCGGGCTTTAAGCACTTCATTCTCAAGAAAAACTTACCGCCTTCTTCAATGAGCGTGGTGTATTCGGTCCCTGTGGATATGGTGCTTGAGCGCATCCGCATGCTGATCCTGAATGCGGTGTTGCTGAATATTCTTGTTGGGGCTGTGCTGTTTACCCTGGCGCGGATGTATGAAAAACGGGTGTTTATTCCCGCAGAAAATGACGCGCTGCGCCTGGAAGAACACGAGCAGTTCAACCGTAAAATAGTCGCTTCCGCTCCTGTCGGGATCTGCATTCTTCGTACTCAGGACGGGACTAACATCTTGAGTAACGAGCTGGCGCACAATTATCTCAACATGTTGACGCACGAAGACCGGCAGCGGTTAACGCAAATTATTTGTGGTCAGCAGGTAAACTTTGTTGATGTGTTAACCAGCAGCCATACCAACCTGCAGATAAGCTTTGTCCATTCCCGTTATCGTAATGAAAACGTCGCGATTTGTGTGCTGGTAGATGTCAGTGCGCGCGTCAAAATGGAAGAATCGCTACAGGAAATGGCGCAAGCCTCAGAGCAGGCGAGCCAGTCAAAATCAATGTTCCTCGCAACGGTCAGCCATGAATTGCGTACGCCGTTGTACGGCATCATCGGTAACCTGGATTTATTGCAAACCAAAGAGTTGCCGAAAGGTGTCGATCGCCTGGTGACGGCGATGAGCAACTCTTCAAGCCTGTTGCTGAAAATCATCAGCGACATTCTCGACTTTTCAAAAATCGAGTCAGAACAGTTAAAAATAGAGCCGCGTGTTTTCTCACCGCGTGAAGTGATGAGCCATATAACTGCCAACTATTTACCGCTGGTGGTGCGCAAACAGCTGGGACTGTACTGTTTTATCGAACCGGATGTGCCGTTGACGCTGCAAGGTGATCCGATGCGCTTGCAGCAAGTGATTTCCAATTTGCTGAGTAACGCCATTAAATTCACAGATATTGGCTGCATTGTTCTGCATGTCAGCGTGGAAGGGGATTACCTCTCGTTACGCGTGCGCGACACGGGCGTGGGCATTCCGGCCAAAGAAGTCACGAAGTTATTTGATCCCTTCTTCCAGGCAGGTACGGGCGTACAGCACAATTTCCAGGGAACCGGCCTCGGCCTGGCTATCTGTGAAAAGCTTATCAGCATGATGGATGGCGATATTTCTGTTGATACCGAAGTGGGAATGGGGAGCCAGTTTACGATTCGCATTCCTTTATACAGTGCGAGTTACGCTGAGCCGGTGCAGGTTGAAGGGTTGGTGAACAAGCGATGCTGGCTGGCAGTACGGAATGCTTCGCTGAGTAAATTCCTCGAGTCGATACTGATAAGAAACCACTTTGAAGTACGGCAGTATCAGGGCCAAACGCCTGATAGCGACGATATATTAATTACCGATGATGAACTGGAAAATGCCTGGGAAGGGCGAGCCGCGATTATTTTCTGCCGCCGCCATATCGGTATTCCTATTGAAGCCACCCCGGGTTGCTGGCTTCACAGCCTTGCCGCACCTCATGATTTGCTGCTGCTATTGGGGCGGATTTTCAGCGTTACGGTTAACCTGCCGGGTGTTAATACTGATACACCTACGCCTTCGGGTAACAATGAACGTAACGATGACATGATGATCCTCGTCGTCGATGATCATCCTATCAACCGACGTTTGCTGGCAGATCAGCTGGGATCATTGGGTTATCAGTGTAAAACGGCGAATGATGGCGTGGATGCGCTCAATGTACTGAGTAAAAATCACATTGATATTGTACTCAGCGACGTCAACATGCCGAATATGGATGGTTATCGTCTGACACAGCGTATCCGTCAGCTCGGTTTGACGCTGCCAGTCGTGGGCGTGACAGCCAATGCGCTGGCCGAAGAGAAACAACGTTGTCTTGAGTCTGGAATGGATAGCTGCCTGTCGAAGCCGGTGACGCTGGATATTCTCAAAACGACAGTTGAGCTTTATGCGGCAAGGGTGCGTGAGCATCGAGATTAGAAACCCTACAGCTAAATCATTCGAGTTGCAGGACTAAAACGCCAGGGGCATTTTAGTCCTGCAACTTGAAGTCTGAAGGGGAGAGTTACTCTTTGTCGGCTGGAGACAAGCTGACTGAAGAAAGGTAGTTCAGTAGGGCGATATCATTTTCCACACCCAGTTTCATCATTGCTGATTTTTTCTGGCTACTGATAGTTTTGATGCTGCGATTCAATTTGCGAGCGATTTCGGTCACCAGGAAACCTTCTGCGAACAGACGCAAAACTTCACTCTCTTTCGGAGACAAACGTTTGTCGCCATAACCACCCGCACTGATTTTTTCCAGCAGGCGAGACACGCTTTCTGGCGTGAATTTTTTGCCTTTCTGCAATGCGGCCAGTGCTTTTGGTAAGTCAGTTGGCGCGCCTTGCTTCAGCACAATCCCTTCGATATCAAGTTCTAATACCGCGCTTAAAATAGCAGGGTTGTTGTTCATCGTCAGAACGATGATCGACAGGCTAGGGAAGTGACGCTTGATGTACTTGATAAGCGTGATGCCGTCGCCGTACTTGTCGCCAGGCATTGAGAGATCGGTTATCAAAACATGAGCATCAAGTTTTGGAAGGTTATTGATAAGCGCTGTGGAATCTTCAAACTCACCGACAACATTCACCCACTCGATCTGCTCGAGAGATTTACGAATGCCGAACAGGACAATCGGATGGTCGTCGGCAATAATTACGTTCATACTGTTCATGTAATAGGCTACCTTGCTACAGCAAACTCTTGACGTAAGCGTCAATATCGCTGGTGTATTTTTGTATGTTGGCAGCATCACTTTCACGAATGTGATGCTCTAACGTTTCACATAACTGCTTGCCGGGTACCAGGTTGAGCATTGCAAACACCCCTTTCAGGCGGTGAGCTGTCTGCGCTAACGCCACGAAATCGTGCGCTGCAGATTCAGTATACAATCTCCTAACATCTTCCGGTACTGTGTCAACAAACAGCGCGTAATAACCGCTGGCATGAAGCTGCGCATTTTCATCGCCGCCTAGCGGTGACTCAGAAATTCCTTCCTGCGCCAATTGTTCTTCTATCAGTTGTAGCACCGCATCCTGCATTGCATTACTGATATTAAAATTAACCCGGAACTGACCTGGGCCGAGTTTACGCATTCCGTTCTCATCATCGCTTAAAAGTAATCCCGAAGATGTAAGATTAGACGGATTATCTGTCAGGAAGATATCAAACTCTTGACTTGCCAGTCTTTCATCCGGGGTGATGCACCGGGCTCCCCAGTTTTCCAGCAGACGCGTGACGATACTTCGCACTTCATTTGAGGTGATATCAATCATCGCCACCACGTCATCAAGCAATTTCTCTTCTTGCTCTTCAGGCTGCGGTTCAGCGGTCATTTTGATATGTAAATTGTAGCGAGTCCCAATGTCCTCACGGGTTTTGATATTCAAATGCCCGCCCATTTTGCGAGACAGTTGATCGCACAAATAGAAGGTTAATCCGTTGGCTCGCCCGTAACGATCTTCATGCGTTTCGTTCAGGAACGGGAAGTGGAGATTATCGACTTCACCGCTACTAATCCCTTCGCCAGTATCCAGAATACGGAATAACAACCGATCAGGGCTGGATTCTTCCTCGCTGATATCGAGGGTGATTTTGCCTATTTGCGTCGTGGCCACGGAATAGTGCAGTAGCAATTGTAGCACTTTACGCAGCGCTTCCCGGTCGCCGTGGCGTTCTTCATCCGCAGCCAGCTGGTTGTTGATAAGCAGTTGTAAGCCTTTGCGCTTGATGATTGGCAGCATTTCCAGCGCGACTTCATCAATCAATGGCTGAATAGCAAATTGCGTCGCATTGGTTTTCCATGTGTCGGACTCAAGCATATTGAGCAACTGAATCTCATCCACCAAACGCACAATCTTTTGCGCTTCATTGGCTATGCCACGCGCTTCTGGAGTATTGAGCGCGCTGACTTGTTCGGCAATGTTCTTCACCGGCAGCTGTAGCGCTTCGCCAATGTGCTGCATGAACGTAATCCGCCCCTGCTGATTTTTCTCATACAGGCGTTGAGCTTGTTTGAGCTTTTTATTGACCAGGATTTCGCGGTCTTGATCGCGAATGACAAAAATCTGCGTGCGCGGGGCAATCTGGCTACGAAACTGGCGTATTTCATACAGTTCGTTATTGATAGTCGCCTGAATAACCCCCTGATGCTGATCGGCCATCGCAATAATGTTTTGCAAGTTCAGGTGCGGGAGCAGGTGGTCGGCAATTTTATTGCTGATAACGGTACGGTTTGAATCCAGGTCATGCACCAACAACCCCAGTGGCAATTGCGCGACTATCTCTTCATTTAATGCGCGTAAGATTTGCAATTCGGCATTGCCACTCGGCACTTCGGCAGGACGTGCCGTATGTTGGCGGAAATTGGTGAAACCGAACAGCGCCAGGGCCAGCAGACCGAGATTGAGCAACAGCGGGAATAAAATGTTCTGCAAGGTGTCCATCAGCAAAGTGCCGAGGGACACTTGCCACACCAGGCGCAGATTCGTGGTGGCAAGAGGGGAGGTGATATCAATTTTTGTACCATTAAAATTAATGGTCACGCTTTCCGGGCCATCTTTCTCTGCGCTGTTAATCTGCTTTTGCGCATCGTTATTTTCCAGTCGGAAACTTTCCAGCGGCATCGTAGGCGGAATCAAATCATTAATTGGTAAATCAAACGCCACGACTGTGGCCAGATGGCCTGGCTGGTTAAAGGTGGTGCGCAGCGTAAAGTAGTGGCCGTTCTGCCAGGCCAGCGTACGCAGCAGAGAAAAACTTTCTCGTTCATCCAGTGCGTTTGCCTGTTGGAGCATTTCAGCGCGGCGGGAATCAACGATGGTGCTGACGCCACTGTCTTTAAGGCTGCTGGAGAGATCTTTTAGTGGCAGCGTTGAGACCAGAATCATGCTGTTATCCTGGCCGTTTAAATAGTACATCGACCACGGGCTGGTTTCGGCACCCCATAACGTATCGAGGTAAGTCGAGATACGTTGGGTGGTATCCAGAGTAGAACTGTCGTGGGAGCCAAAAATCAGGGCTTCAGTTTTACTGCGCGGCTTATCTAAATAGTAAACATCCTGGCGCAGACGGGTTTCTTGTAGCCCATCACTGGCCGGAGAGGTGGAAACAGCAATATTGTCGTAAATTTGCCAGGTCGCGTAACGGTATACATCAACCCTTTTATGTAGGGCATGAGTGATATCGACAATCTGATAACTTTTATCTTTCAGCCAGGTGTTGACGGCGCTTTGTACCATGACACCCATAGCGACCAGTAGCACGAGGATCAATAGCAGGAAGAAGCGCGTGATATTGCCGGGGATTAGCGAAAATTTATTAGGGATCATACTGTCTGACTGACTCATTGTTAGCGCGCAACCCGGCGAGCATTCGCCACTTTAAAATATCCACTGCTCTGCCAGGCCAGCAGGCAGGCGTTGAAAGCGGTTAGCAAGAGAACCAACGCGCCCTTGGTAAGAATACCTGCAACCAGCGTTGGCGTCATCGTCTGTGTGTTAAAACTCAACGAGTATAATTCGAAATTGCCACATTTCCAGGCTGTTGATTATTCGCCAAAATTGCGGCGTTAAAAGGAGGATATTTTAGGCAGAGAGTCGGGTTATTTTTGTACAAGGAAATGCTGGCTGTACAACTGTTTTTTCTGGAATGATTGGGTGTCGGGTTTGTCTTTTTAGGAAAATTCCCGTTTTGGCGGTAGGATTTCATGACAGAAAATTGAGCGTTTTCTTAATAGTCATTACTTTTTTGCGTGGATAGCACAGAATGTTTAAAGTTACGTAAAGAAGCGTAAAAAAAACCGGATGCAAGCATCCGGTCCAAAATAGGGGTAAAACAGACATTCAAAGCTGAATGACGGTAATAAATAAAGTTAATGATGATAGCGAGATATATTTTATATATAAATCAGAGCTATGTTTTAACATTCAGTGCTACAGTTATAAACATTGGTTATTTGATTGATTTATATATAAATTATATTTTTTTTGATTATTAGTGCTTACGTTATGGTCTTTTTGTGCTGAAAAAAGTTCCCTCAAATTTACATTTTGAAACACCTATATGGATAAATGAAACATCTCTATGGTTTTAGTATCATATTCGGGTTGGATTAATCTGTATTTGTTTTGGACAATGGGTTCGCCGACTGATTAGTAATTTAATCAGTAAGCAGTGGCATATAAAAAGGCATATAACAGAGGGTTAATAACATGAAAGTTAAAGCACTGTCCCTCCTGGTTCCAGCATTGCTGGTAGCAGGCACCGCTCATGCGGCCGAAATTTACAACAAAGACGGCAATAAATTAGATCTGTACGGTAAAGTAGATGGCTTACATTACTTTTCTGACGACAAAGGCGCTGACGGTGACCAGTCTTACTTCCGTGTAGGCATCAAAGGCGAAACTCAGATTAATGACCAACTGACCGGTTACGGCCAGTGGGAATACAACGTTCAAGCAAACAACGTTGAAGGTAGCAGCGATCAAGCGTGGACTCGTCTTGCGTTTGCTGGTGTTCGCTTTGCTGATTACGGTTCATTCGATTACGGTCGTAACTACGGCGTAGTTTACGATGTAACTTCATGGACTGACGTTCTGCCAGAATTTGGCGGCGACACCTACGGTTCTGATAACTTCCTGCAATCCCGTGCTAACGGCGTTGCAACTTACCGTAACACCGACTTCTTCGGTCTGGTTGATGGCCTGAACTTTGCTCTGCAATATCAAGGCGAAAACGGCGGTACTCAGGGTGAAGGCGCTACCCAAAACGGTCGTAAACCTCTGAAACAGAATGGTGACGGCTTCGGCGGCTCCGTAACTTATGATCTGGGCGAAGGTTTCAGCCTGGGTTCAGCTATCTCTAGCTCCAAGCGTACTGTTGATCAGAACAACATGGCTGTAGGTGAAGGCGATCGCGCTGAAACTTACACCGGTGGTCTGAAATATGACGCTAACAACGTATACCTGGCAACTCAGTACACCCAGACTTACAACGCAACTCGCGCGGGTGACCTGGGCTTTGCTAACAAAGCACAGAACTTCGAAGTTGTAGCTCAATACCAGTTCGATTTCGGTCTGCGTCCATCCATTGCTTACCTGCAGTCTAAAGGTAAGGACCTGGAAGGTTACGGCGACCAGGATCTGGTTAAATATGTTGATGTTGGCGCGACTTACTACTTCAACAAAAACATGTCCACCTATGTTGATTACAAAATCAACCTGCTGGACGAAAACAACTTCACCCGCAACGCTGGCATCGGTACTGATGACATCGTAGGTGTTGGTCTGGTATACCAGTTCTAATTTCTGCTCTCGCAGTATTAGCAATAAAAGGCGCCTTAGGGCGCCTTTTTTACGTCTGTACTCTCAACAAACATGCACTTTTAACCAAATTCTAAGCCAGTTGGTGTACCCTTTTGCGCTCAAACAGGAGAGAGAAACAATGGATTTACGTTTATTACGCTATGGCCTGTTTGCCATAGTCGTTGGCGCTTTGGCTGGTTGTGATAACCCAACAGCGAAAGGCAATTCCGGCATGGTGCTGGAAGGCAAAACCATGGGCACATACTGGCGTGCAAGCCTCGCGGGTGTAGATAATGCTCGGCAGGCAGAGTTACGGGAAAAAATTCAGGCGCAGTTAGACGGCGACGATCGCCTGATGTCGACATATAAACCGGACTCCGCATTATCACGTTTCAACCAATCCCGCTCGACGGCGCCTTACGCGGTTGATGAAGCGATGAGCGATATCGTGACCATGGCTTTGCGCATTGGCGCAAAAACAGAGGGCGCGATGGACATTACCGTTGGGCCGTTGGTGAACCTGTGGGGATTTGGCCCGGATAAACAGCCCGTCAAAACCCCCACTCAGGCGCAAATTGATGCCGCGAAAGCGTTAACTGGCTTACATCATTTGACGGTGATTAACCAGTCAGGGAAACAATGGCTACAGAAAGATCTCCCTGATTTGTATGTTGATCTTTCTACCGTCGGTGAAGGTTACGCCGCCGATCATCTGGCTCGTTTAATGGAACAAAACGGCATCAGCCGCTATTTAGTTTCCGTTGGCGGAGCCGTTGTGACGCGTGGCACCAATGCCGAAGGCAAAGCCTGGCGTGTGGCGATTCAAAAACCGACCGATCGTGAAAACGCGGTGCAGGCGGTGGTGGATCTCAACGGTCACGGTATCAGCACTTCCGGAAGTTATCGCAATTACTACGAGCTTGATGGCAAACGCCTTTCGCACGTGATCGATCCGCAAACCGGACAACCCATTCAACACAAATTAGTTTCCGCGACCGTGATTGCGACGACCGCTTTGGAAGCCGATGGTTGGGATACGGGCTTGATGGTTCTTGGCACGGAAAAAGCCAAACAGGTCGCGCAGAAAGAGGGGCTGGCGGTCTATCTGATCACCAAAGAAGGCGATAGTTTTACTACGTGGATGTCGCCACAGTTCAAAACTTTTCTGCTAACCGAGTAGAATTAGAAAGCAAGATTGCGGGTTTTTCGCTATGCGTAAGCTGTCAATATTTGGCCATGACAGCAAAATACAGGAGCCAGTCATGAACGCGTTTTTTGACAAAGCCAACGATGAAAGTCGCTGGCAGGCTGTGGAAACCCGCGATAATCGCGCTGATGGGCAGTTTGTGTTTGCGGTGAAAACCACCGGGATCTGCTGCCGCCCATCTTGTCGCGCACGTCATCCCTTGCGCAAAAATGTTCTGTTCTTCGAAAATGTTGCAGCGGCAGTGGGGGCCGGTTTTCGCCCATGCAAACGCTGCCAGCCTGACAAACAAACTGCCGAACAACAGCGTATCGATCGCATCACTCAAGCCTGCCGAATCTTAGAAAGCCGCAGTGAGCCGATGGTTCTTGCAGAACTCGCAGCGCTTGTGGCGATGAGCCCGTTTCATTTTCACCGGCTTTTTAAACAGGTCACAGGGCTAACGCCCCACGCCTGGCAAAAAGCGTTGCGTGAAAAACGGCTGCGTGAACAACTCGCGCAGGGCGAACCCGTCACGCGTGCGGTTTTCGATGCCGGTTATCAATCGGGCAGCAACTATTACCAGCAAGCGGATAAGGTATTAGGGATGACGGCGAAACAATACCGGCAGGGCGGTGAACGCACCGTGATTCAATTTGTGGTGGGGTCTTGTCGGCTGGGTGAATTCCTGGTCGCCCAGAGCGAACGCGGGATATGCGCCATACTATTAGGCAACGACGGTCAGACGCTGGTTAATGAGCTGGAAAGTTTGTTCCCGAATTCTGCATTAGTGGCTGGCGACGAGCTTTTTTCTCAGCGTGTGGCAAGGGTCGTGAGTGTTCTTGAACACCCAAGCCAGCCATTTTCTCTGCCGCTCGATATTCAGGGAACCGCCTTCCAGCAGCAAGTGTGGCAAGCTTTGCGCGAAATCCCTGTCGGGCAAACCGCCAGCTACCGCGATATTGCGCAGCGTATCGGCAAACCGCAGGCTGTTCGTGCCGTCGCCGGGGCTTGTGCCGCAAACAAACTGGCGGTGATTATCCCCTGTCACCGAGTGGTGCGTAACGACGGCGCAATTTCGGGCTACCGTTGGGGCGTTGAACGTAAGCGCCAACTGCTTGAGATTGAAGCCGAACAGCAGGAGGAGTGATGCTCGATTTATTTGCCGATGAAGCGCCCTGGCAGGAGCCACTGGCGGAAGGTGCGGTGATCCTGCGCCGGTTTGCCTGTGCTGACGCGCAGGCATTGATCGCGCAAATATCGGCGCTCGCCGCAATTTCACCTTTCCGTCAGATGGTCACCCCCGGCGGCTATACGATGTCGGTGGCGATGACTAACTGCGGTGAGGTTGGCTGGACTACTGATAAACACGGTTATCTCTACTCGCCGATTGATCCATTAACGTCGCAACCCTGGCCTGCAATGCCGGATCTGTTCAGGGCGTTGTCTGATACCGCATCAGCGGCGGCGGGCTATAACGGGTTTAGCCCCGATGCCTGTCTCATTAACCGATATGCACCAGGCGCGAAATTGTCACTACACCAGGACAAAGACGAGCTCAATCTGCAACAGCCGATTGTCTCTGTATCACTCGGAGTGCCAGCGGTGTTTCAGTTTGGTGGCCTTAAACGCAACGACCCACTGAAAAGAGTCATGCTTGAGCACGGTGATGTGGTTGTGTGGGGCGGGGCGTCGCGCCTGTTTTACCACGGTATTTTGCCCCTCAAACCCGCTGATCATCCTGCCACCGGCGAGTATCGTTTCAACCTTACATTCCGCTGTACACGCTAAATAATTATCCGAAATAATTCACGTTGCATCGAGGCGGCAAGAGAACGAATCCCGATGAGCTTACTAGAGTAAGTGATTCGGGTGAGTAAACGTAGCCAACAAAGAGGCAGCGTGAAGTATGAAGGATAATAATAAGAATTATTCTTGCTGTTGATGGCGAGCCGTTTAAACTGCTCGCTGTTTTCGTTTTACGGGTCTTGAGTGATGGAACTTTTGCGTGTGGTTTACCGGCAGTATCGCTGGCCTTTCTTGATGGTGATGGCACTCAGTCTGCTCAGCGCGGCGTTAGGTATCGGGTTAATCGCCTTTATCAATCTGCGACTGATTGAAACGCCGGATATTTCTCTATCGGTATTACCCGAATTTCTTGGCCTGTTACTGCTGCTCATGGCGGTGACACTCGGCTCACAGTGGGCGCTGACCACACTCGGCCACCACTTTGTCTACCGTCTGCGTAGTGAGTTTATTAAACGCCTGATGGACACGCGTGTGGAGCGAATCGAAAAGCTCGGCAGCGCTGCGCTATTAGCCGGTCTAACCAGCGATGTCCGCAATATTACGATTGCATTTGTGCGCTTACCTGAACTGGTACAAGGCATTATTTTGACCCTGGGTTCAGCGGCTTATCTGGCGTGGCTGTCACCGAAAATGCTCGGCGTGACAGCACTTTGGGTCGCAGTCACCATTTATGGCGGCTACGTGCTGGTGGCGCGAGTATACAAACACCTCGCGCAACTGCGTGAAATTGAAGACCAGTTGTACAACGATTATCAGACCGTCATTGAAGGTCGCAAAGAATTGGCGTTAAACCGCGAACGTGCGGAGCGTGTCTATGAAGATACTTATATTCCCCACGCCAATGACTACCGTCGCCATATTATTCGCGCTGATACCTATCATTTGAGCGCGGTTAACTGGTCGAATATCATGATGCTCGGCGCCATCGGCCTGGTATTCTGGATGGCCAACAGCCTCGGTTGGTCTGATACCAATGTCGCGGCCACCTTTTCCCTGACGCTGCTGTTCCTGCGCACGCCGATGCTGTCCGCGATTGGCGCTCTGCCCACGTTGCTGACAGCGCAAGTGGCATTCAATAAACTGAATAAATTCCATCTTGCGCCATACAAAGCTGAATTCCCGCGAAGCCTTGAACCGGCTCGCTGGCAAACGCTTGAGATGCGTGATGTGGTGTTCCAGTATGCGGATAACACCTTCTCCGTTGGGCCGTTGAATCTCAACATTGAGCGTGGTGAATTGCTGTTCCTGATTGGCGGAAACGGCAGCGGTAAATCGACGCTGGCGATGTTGCTGACCGGGCTTTACCAGCCGGTATCCGGTGCAATCTATCTGGATGGCAAAAAGATTGATGCCAGCAATCAGGATGACTATCGCAAACTGTTTTCTGCGGTGTTTACCGACGTTTGGCTGTTTGATCGCCTGCTGGGACCGCAAGGCGCGCAAGCTAATCCAGAATTAGTGTCGAGTTGGCTTGAACGCCTGAAAATGAGCGAAAAACTTGAACTGGAAAACGGCACAATCCTGAATCTGAAGCTCTCAAAAGGGCAGCGCAAACGAGTGGCGTTGCTGCTGGCGCTGGCTGAAGAGCGCGACATCATTTTGCTTGATGAATGGGCCGCCGACCAGGACCCGCATTTCCGTCGCGAGTTTTATCAGGTGCTGCTACCGCTGATGCAGCAAATGGGCAAAACCATTTTTGCCATCAGCCATGACGATCACTATTTTGTGCATGCCGATCGGTTGCTGGAAATGCGCCAGGGACAGCTGAGTGAATTAACGGGACATGAACGCGAACATGCGTCGCGCGATGCGGTCGCCCGAACGGAAAACTAATCTCCATCATGTAAACCAGCCTTAATCGGCTGGTTTTTTGTTTTCTGTGCCACGAAGCGCTATAACTTAGCGGGTCGCAATTAGGGAAAATGGCCAGATGTCTGTCACTCAAAAGTACAGCACTAAACAGCGTGCGCAAGACCGAGCGCGAATCCTCCAGATTCTTTTAACCAATAAAGCGGTTGCCACCGGTATTCTCGGTAAACTCCCGCAGCCCGATGCCCATACTCCTGAGCAAGATATCGCCGAAATCGTGGCGCTGGTGGCCAGACTGCCCGCGGGCGATCTGGCCGACGTATTAGAAGCACTCCCCTCCGAAGAGCGTCATGCATTGTGGAGCCTGGTCAAAGAGGACCAGCGCGGCAAAGTATTGATTGAAGCCTCGGAAACCGTCTGGGACGACTTGATTGAAGGCATGAGCGATAAAGCTCTGCTTAATATTATTCGCCCGCTGGATATCGACGACCAAATCTACCTTGCACAATATCTGCCTCGCGATTTGATGGGGCGTTTGCTGGCAACCCTGCCGCAAGAAGAGCGCGCTCGCGTCAGGCAAGTGCTGCACTACGAAAAACACAGTGTCGGCGCGATCATGGATTTCGAAGTGATCACGGTGCGAGCCGATGTCACGCTGGCGGTAGTGCAACGTTTTCTGCGCTTACGCGGTAAAGTGCCGCAAAACACCGATAAAGTTTTTGTTACCACGCGCGATAAAACGCTGCTTGGGGAGTTGGGACTCACCACCATTTTGCTGCACGCGCCGCAAACGTTGGTGCTGAATGTGATGGACGATAACCCTACCTGTTTTGCTCCCGAAGACCACGATGAAGCCGCAGCGCGAACATTTGAGCGCGATGACTTAATCAGTGCGGCGGTTATCGACAGTAGCGGCAAACTGATTGGCCGCCTGACCATCGATGAAATCGTCGATGTGGTTTATGAAGAAACCGATAACGATTTGCGCCGTATGGGTGGCTTGAGCGCCGAAGAAGACGTGTTTGCCCCGGTCAGCAAAGCGGTTAAAGCGCGTTGGGCCTGGCTTGCCCTTAATTTGTGCACCGCATTTGTCGCCTCGCGCGTTATCGGCTTGTTTGAACATACGATTTCACAACTGGTGGCTTTAGCTTCGCTAATGCCGATTGTCGCGGGCATCGGCGGTAACACCGGAAACCAAACCATTACCATGATTGTGCGAGCGCTGGCGCTGCAACATATTCAGCCGGGGAACTTCTCTTTCCTGGTGCTGCGCGAACTGGGCGTGGCGTTAATTAACGGCATCATCTGGGGCGGCGTAATGGGGTGCGTCACCTGGTTACTTTACGATGACCTCGCTTTAGGGGGCGTCATGACGCTGGCGATGGTACTCAATTTGCTCGTGGCATCGCTGATGGGCGTGTTGATCCCAATGATCATGACGCGCATGGGCAAAGACCCGGCGGTCGGCTCGAGCGTGATGATCACCGCCATCACGGACACCGGAGGCTTCTTTATATTCCTCGGCCTTGCGACCCTCTTCTTGCTGTAATCACCGCCGCTTGAACGACCTCGGCGGGTAAACTTTCCGTTCGCCTTGCCGATAAGTTCTGTAAATTCCGTCTTAGTACCGTTATATTATGTCGTACATAACGAAACTCAATGGAGTAACACATGGCTAAGCAGTGGGTACGTCTGGCATTCGGCGCGGTATTGAGCGCCACTCTGGTAGGGCAAGCCTTCGCCGATAACAGCAAAATCACGGTATTTGCTGCGGCATCGTTGACCAATGCGATGCAGGATATTGCGACGCAATATCAGAAAGGCAAAACCGTTGAAATCGCCTCTTCATTTGCTTCATCGTCCACGCTTGCGCGTCAAATTGAAGCGGGTGCTCCGGCCGATTTATTCATATCTGCGGACCAGAAATGGATGGATTACGCGGTGAGCAAAGACGCGATTAAAACAGATTCTCGTGAAACACTGCTCGGCAACAGCCTGGTAGTTGTCGCACCGAAATCCAGTAAAATTGGCGATATTGCGATTAACGCTAAAACTGAATGGGCTTCATTGCTGAAAGGCGGCCGTCTGGCGGTGGGTGACCCTGATCACGTTCCGGCAGGTATTTACGCTAAAGAAGCGCTGCAAAAATTAGGCGCGTGGGATACGCTATCGCCAAAACTTGCTCCGGCAGAAGATGTACGTGGCGCGTTGGCGCTGGTGGAACGTGATGAAGCACCGCTTGGTATTGTGTATGGCTCTGATGCGGTCGCAAGCAAAGGCGTGAAAGTTGTCGGGACTTTCCCTGAAGATTCTCATAAGAAAGTGGAATACCCGATTGCCATTGTGAAAGGCCACGACACCCCAACCGTGAGTGCCTTTTACACGTATCTGAAAGGACCGGAAGCGGCAGCTATCTTCCAACGTTACGGATTTACGACAATAACAAAATAATGATATTAACCGATCCCGAATGGCAGGCAGTACTGCTGAGCCTGAAAGTCTCTACCCTTGCGGTGCTGTTTAGCCTTCCTTTTGGGATCTTCTTTGCCTGGGTGCTGGTGCGTTGCCGCTTCCCGGGCAAAGCTTTACTCGACAGTATTATCCATCTTCCGTTAGTGCTCCCACCTGTTGTTGTTGGTTACTTACTGCTGATTGCGATGGGGCGGCGGGGTGTGATTGGAGCCTGGATTTACGACGTCTTCGGTATCACGTTCGCCTTTAGTTGGCGCGGCGCGGTGCTTGCGGCGGCGGTGATGTCCTTCCCGCTGATGGTGCGAGCGATTCGCCTGGCTCTCGAAAGTGTGGATATGAAGCTCGAACAGGCAGCTCGCACGCTCGGCGCGGGACGTTGGCGGGTGTTTTGCACGATTACGTTACCCTTGACGTTGCCGGGCATTATTGCCGGAACCGTGCTGGCATTTGCTCGCTCGCTGGGCGAGTTTGGCGCCACCATCACCTTCGTTTCCAATATCCCCGGTGAAACACGCACCATTCCTTCTGCGATGTACACACTGATTCAAACCCCTAGTGGCGAAAATGCGGCGGCGCGTTTGTGCGTGATTTCAATTGTGCTGGCGCTGGCGTCATTGCTGGTTGCGGAATGGCTTGCACGACAGAGCCGTAAGCGGATAGGGGCAGTCTGATGCTGGAGCTCAATTTCGTTCAGACGCTGGGCGAGCATCGTCTTGAGATAAATGAAACCTTACCGGGGCAGGGAATTACCGCTATTTTTGGCGTTTCAGGCGCGGGTAAAACCTCGTTGATTAACGCGATCAGTGGTCTGACTCATCCACAGCAAGGCCGCATTGTCCTTAATGGCCGCGTGCTGAGTGATGCAGAAAATAAGCGTTTTTTGACACCGGAAAAACGTCGCATTGGTTATGTATTCCAGGATGCGCGCCTGTTCCCACATTACCGTGTGCGTGGAAACCTGAAATATGGCATGCCGAGAAGTGCTGCCGGGCAGTTCGATAAACTGGTGGCATTACTGGGGATTGAACCGCTTCTGGACCGATTCCCGTGGAGTTTGTCCGGTGGCGAAAAACAGCGTGTGGCGATTGGCCGCGCGTTGTTAACCTCGCCTGAATTGCTGCTGCTCGATGAGCCACTGGCCTCGCTGGATATCCCACGTAAACGCGAATTGCTGCCCTATCTGCAACGCCTGGCGCGGGAAATCAATATCCCGATGCTGTATGTCAGCCACTCGCTGGAAGAGATCCTGCATTTGGCGGATAAAGTCCTGGTGCTTGATGCTGGCGCAGTAAAAGCCTTTGGTCATCTTGAAGAGGTGTGGGGCAGCAGCGTGATGCACCCGTGGTTGCCCAAAGAGCAGCAAAGTAGCGTGTTAAAAGTGACTGTGCTGGAACACCATCCGCATTACGCGATGACCGCTCTGGCGCTTGGCGACCAGCATCTGTGGGTCAATAAACTGGATAAACCGTTACAGTCCGCGTTACGCATTCGCATTCAGGCATCGGACGTTTCGTTGGTTCTCCAGCCACCGGTCAATAGCAGTATTCGTAACGTGTTGCGGGCGAAAGTTGCCCAATGTTACGACGATGAAGGGCAGGTGGAAGTCCAGTTGGAGGTGGGTTCAAGGACGTTGTGGGCGCGGATTAGCCCGTGGGCAAGGGACGAGCTAATGATAAAACCGGGTCAGTGGCTGTATGCGCAAATCAAAAGCGTCTCAATTACCGCCTGATATTTTGTCGGATGTCGCTTACGCTAATCCAACCTACGGTCTGTAGGACGGATTAGCCAGGCGACATCTACCGCTTTACAGCAAATGCTTATAAATCGTCTCAGCAATACCGGTTTCCAGGTTGGTTCCAATCACCAAATCGGCACGCGCTTTAATCGCCTCATCGGCGTTCCCCATCGCGACACCCAACCCTGCGCTTTCGAGCATACTCAAGTCATTAAAGTTATCGCCAAAGGCAATGACCTGACTCATTGATAAGCCCTGAGATTCAACCCATTGCGCTAATCGATTACCTTTGCTGTTGCCGCGTTGTGCCACATCGACCTGATCATGCCATGACCACTCGCAAGACAAGCCAAGCTCATGTTCCACCACTTCGGCGAAGTTCTGCAATTTCACCGTATCTTCATCAGTCAGCGCAAATTTCCAGATTGCGTCCACTTCATGCGCGGCTTCGCGCAGAGAAGCCACATGGCGGAACACCGGGCGCTGCGCTTCCGGTAAGGATTTTGCCCAATTTTCTGTACGCAAAACATGACCTGTTGCTTCCTGATACAGCATGGCATCATCGACATACATCAGCCCATGAACGTTGTGGGTATCAAGCAAATCAATCAACTGATTAGCTTGCTGAGGTTGTAATGGATCAGACGAAAGTACCTTTTTTGCATGATAATCATACAAATAGGTCCCATTACAGCAAATTGCAGGTGTATCCAGGTTCAGTGCCTGATAAAAAGGATGGATGGCAACATGATGACGGCCTGTCACAATGACAACTTTCACGCCAGCGTCACGTGCGCGCTGTAATGCTGTCAGTGATTCAGGAAGAATAGTTTTTTGCGGCGTGAGTAGCGTGCCGTCGAGATCAAGGGCGATTACGCGAAAAGTCATTTAGGGTTCCAGTCAAATTCAGAATCATAAGGCCTGTGCCGATGTTACACCGCTTGCAGCGTTGTTCAAAATCCCAACACGAAGCAGCAATTGGCACTACCCTTGTGACTATTACTCAAGACGTTGGTAGGAGAGAGATTCCATGAAACAAACAGTCTATACCGCTAGCCCGGAAAGCCAGCAAATCCACGTTTGGCAACTTAACTCCAGCGGCGAGTTAACTCTGGTGCAGGTGGTGGATGTTGCAGGTCAGGTTCAGCCGATGGTGATCAGCCCCGACAAACGTTATCTGTACGTAGGTGTGCGCCCTGAATTTCGCGTCATTGCTTACCGCATTGCGCCGGACGATGGCATGCTCACCGAAGCGGGTGTAACGGCGATCCCTGGCAGCCCAACGCACATTTCGACCGACCGTCAAGGCCGCTTCCTGTTCAGCGCGTCTTACAATGCGGGCAGCGTTAGTGTGGTGAGCCTGAGCAACGATGGTTTACCAGGTGAAGTGGTTGAAGTGGTGGAAGGTTTAGAAGGTTGCCACTCTGCCAATATTTCCCCGGACAATCGCACCTTGTGGGTTCCGGCGCTGAAACAAGATCGCATCTGCCAGTTTACCCTGTCTGACGACGGTCATCTGGTCGCACAAACTCCGGCGGAAGTGACCACCGTTGAAGGGGCTGGCCCACGCCATATGGTGTTCCACCCGAACCAGCAATACGGTTACTGCGTTAACGAATTGAACGGTTCTGTCGACGTGTGGGAACTGAAAAATGCCTACGGCAAAATTGAATGCGTGCAAACGCTGGATATGATGCCTCCAGGCTTCTCTGACACCCGTTGGGCCGCAGATATTCACATCACACCTGATGGTCGTCACCTGTATACCTGCGACCGTACTGCCAGCATCATCACGGTATTCAGCGTCTCTGAAGATGGCAGTGTCCTGGCCGTCGAAGGCTATCAGCCGACCGAAACGCAGCCACGCGGCTTTAACGTTGATCACTCAGGTAAATATTTGATTGCCGCGGGCCAAAAATCTCACCATATCGCGGTGTATCAAATCACCGGTGAGCAAGGTTTACTGGAAGAGAAAGGCCGTTATGCCGTTGGGCAGGGGCCGATGTGGGTGGTCGTTAACGCACACTAATACCCGTCATACTTAAAGTTGCATAAAAAACCTCGCCGCGGCGAGGTTTTTTGTTTTAAGCAAAGCGCGGATGTTTACTCAGCAACGACCTGGCTACCTACGCCACGGTTGTTAAATTCCCACATGCGGTTTGCGTTAGCATCATTCAAATCGCGCTGGATTGCGTCTTTCTCGCCCTTCGTTCCGGTGTTACCGGTGAATGGACGTTTAGAACTGGCGGCATCACCCCACGGCTTCGCGATATTGAAACCTTCGTTAATCACGCTATCACGGATAACCACCTGGCCGTTTGAAGTCTGGCCTGCGGTATAACCATTTTCAGTCGCTTCAACATCCCAGGCGCGACCCAACTGCGCGTCACCCGCTGCGGTAAAGCGGCTGTTAATCGCAAGGAAACCGTAATAAATATTTGGCAGCGTTGCCGGAGCAAACACAGAACCCTCTTTAGTACGGCTGTTTACCAGACGGAAATCGGTATTCTCAAACACCACCGCACCGCGGCCTGCAACCACATCCACATCACCTTCAATGTAGCTGTTGGTGACTAATGTGCGTGGCTGACGGTCATTCAACAGGCGGTTTTGAACATCGCTGTTGGTCACAAAGAAGGTGTTCTGACGACCTAACAGGTGAACATTGTTCAGCTGGACTTTATCGCCATCGGTACGCAATGCGACGGCCTGATGGTTACCGGCATCAACGCTGTCACCCAGCGTGTTAGCGATGGTCAGGTTTTGCAGCTGTAAGCCATTGTTCTGTGACCACACAGCAGCAGAGCACATAATACCTACGGTCGCGCTACGCTTGCTCTGGCAGCTATCAAACATGTACCACGCAGGTTTACCCGGCATATATTTACCTGCTGGGTTAACCGCACGACGCCAGGTGTTTACGTCGATTTCAGAGTCCAGCGGCATGGTGATTTTTACATCGCTGGCATTGTCGGTCGTGCCATATAGCGTCACGCTGCCAGAGCCTGCCGGAATATAAACAGTGCCGACATATTCGCCAGGCTGAATCGCGATGTACTGGCGGGTATTGCTGTGTTTCATAATGGCGGCATCAACGGCGGCCTGAATAGAGGTGTGCGTCACACCTGCGCCACCCGCTGCACCCACGACAAAATCAGGCTGCTGAGGAATGCGAATAGACGACGGTGCCCATGGCGCTTCATCTTTATTCTTTGATGAGAAGTAGCGCGCCTGAACAAAGTTCTGAGCTTCATCGGAAGATAAAATCGGACGAGATTGAGTGCCTGGCGCCGCTTGAGTAGAAGGGCGCTCATCTGGCGATGTAGAACTACAGGCAGAGAGCGCCACAGCAAAAGCGAGCACGGCTGCCCGGCGAGAAACAGAGAATGTGTTCAAGGGTTGCTCCTTGCAGTGCAAGTTTAAAAGGGGATCTTAAAGCCTGCTTTTTTATACTAAGTTGAGCGAAACGGGAAGCCGATTATGCAAATCGGCTTCGTAAAGATAGGATTAATTGAACATAGCGGTAATAGAGGCGCTGCCTAACGCGTGGAAATGGACGTTAAAACCGACCATTGCGCCAGAAGCGGTGTCGCCGACATCCAACGTTTCAACGTCCAGGGCGTAAACGGTGAAAATGTAGCGGTGTGATTCCCCTTTTGGTGGTGCCGCGCCGCCGTAACCGGGTTTGCCAAAATCGGTCCAGGTTTCTCTTGCAGGTTCAGGTAATTGAGCAAGCCCTGAGCCAGCACCTTGCGGCAAAACACGGGTGTCGGCGGGAAGATTTATCACCACCCAATGCCACCAGCCCGAACCCGTTGGTGCGTCAGGATCGTAACTGGTCACGACAAAACTTTTCGTTCCCGCCGGGACATCGTCCCATGCTAAATGCGGGGAAATATTATCGCCATCGTATCCCATGCCATTAAATACCTGGCGCCAGGGAAGTTTATCCCCTTCTTTGAAATCCTGGCTTATCAGTTTCATAGCCGCTCCTGAGGGTTAGAGATTCAGTAACTTCAACAATTCTTCGGCGGCAATGGCTGATGACGCTGGGTTTTGACCGGTCACCAGATGCCCGTCAACGACCGCATATTCTCCCCAATCATCAGTGCGCTCAAACAACCCACCGGCTTTTTTCAGTTCATCTTCCACCAAAAATGGCACGATTGCCGTCAGGCCAACGCCATCTTCTTCACTGTTGGTAAAACCCGTCACCCGTTTACCTTTAACCAGCGGTGAGCCATCCGGTTTTGTCACATTGCGCAAAACCCCTGGCGCATGGCATACCGCGGCAACGGGTTTCCCTGCGGCCCAAAATTGCTCAATCAGTGTTATCGAGTGTTTATCTTCTGCCAAATCCCACAACGGCCCATGGCCGCCGGGATAAAACACCGCATCAAAATCTTCAGCGCTGACGCTGTCGAGTTTTACGGTATTGGCTAACCGTTGTTGTGCGTCGGAATCATGACGGAAACGACGGGTGTCATCAGTTTGCGCATCTGGCGCATCGCTTTTGGGATCAAGCGGCGGCTGCCCACCTTTTGGTGAGGCGAGGGTGATTTTCAGACCTGCATCGCGAAAGACATAATAGGGCGCGGCAAACTCCTCAAGCCAAAAGCCTGTGGGTTTGCCGGTATTGCCCAGTTGATCGTGCGAGGTTAAAACCATGAGGACCTTCATCTGATTCTCCCTTAAGGGCGTGAAACGATCCTCGAAGTGTAGTGCATCCGCGAGCGGCTTGCTGGTGCTCAGCTTTTGAAAAATGCAGGATTTTCCACCGCATTTGCCACGGATTTAATCAGTTTTGCCAGTTGCTCATGCGCGATGACGTAAGGCGGCATCAGGTAAATCAGACGCCCGAAAGGACGGATCCACACGCCCTGCTCGACAAAGAACGCCTGAAGTGCCGCCATGTCCACCGGATGGTGTGTTTCCACGACGCCAATCGCGCCAAGCACGCGGACATCCGCCACTTGTGCGCAATCCTGCAACGGTTTCAGCCCCGCCAACAACTGCTCTTCTAGTGCATTCACTTGCTGCTGCCACTCGCCTGATTCAAGTATCGCGAGGCTTTCGCTCGCCACCGCACAGGCTAACGGATTGCCCATAAACGTTGGGCCATGCATAAAGCATCCGGCTTCACCATTGCTGATGGTGTCTGCCACCAGGCGCGTGGTCAATGTGGCGGAGAGTGTCATGGTGCCGCCGGTCAGCGCTTTACCAAGACATAAAATATCCGGTGAAATGCCCGCATGCTCGCAGGCAAACAGCTTGCCAGTGCGACCAAAGCCGGTTGCTATCTCGTCGGCAATCAGCAAAATCCCTTCGCGGTCGCACATGCGACGAATGCGCCTGAGCCATTCAGGATGATAAAAACGCATTCCGCCGGCACCCTGAACGATCGGCTCAAGGATGACGGCCGCGATTTCATGACGATGTGCGGCCATTAAACGTGCGAATGGCACAATGTCCATCTCATCCCACTCGTCGTCAAAGCGGCAGTTTGGTGCAGGTGCAAACAGATGCTCAGGGAGATATCCCTGCCACAAGCTGTGCATCGAATTATCGGGATCGCAAACCGACATCGCGCCAAAGGTATCGCCATGATAACCGTGGCGGAAGGTGAGAAACCGCTGGCGGGGCTCGCCTTTGGCATGCCAGTACTGCAATGCCATTTTCATTGCCACTTCAACGGCAACAGAGCCGGAGTCGGCAAGGAAAACGCATTCAAGATTTTCCGGCGTCATGGCGACCAGTTTGCGGCACAGCGCAACGGCGGGCGGGTGTGTGATACCGCCAAACATCACATGCGACATCTGCTCAATCTGATCTTTCATCGCTTGATTCAGGCGCGGGTGATTGTAGCCATGGATCGCCGCCCACCACGATGACATCCCATCAACAAGGGCTTTACCATCAGCAAGTTGCAGTTCGCAGCCCGTTGCCGCCACCACCGGATAAACCGGTAACGGTTGGGTCATGGAAGTGTACGGGTGCCAGATATGTTGTTGGTCGAACGCTAAATCAGCAGGGGTCATAGGGTGACTTGTAAACCATTTAAAAAAGATTTAGGTTTACAAGTATAACGTCAATCAACGGCTAACAACACCCTTTTTGGAGACGCCCAATGGCTCACCACGCACGCTGGTCAATGTCGCAGGTCACTGCTTTATTTGAGAAACCTTTCCTCGAACTGATGTTTGAGGCGCAACAAGTTCACCGTCAGCACTTTGATCCCCGTCATGTTCAGGTCAGCACATTGCTGTCGATTAAAACCGGCGCTTGCCCGGAAGACTGTAAATATTGCCCACAAAGCGCGCGATACAAAACCGGTCTTGCGTCCGAACGTTTGATGGAAGTTGAGCAGGTTCTGGACTCGGCGCGTAAAGCGCTAAACGCCGGTTCTACCCGTTTCTGCATGGGCGCGGCCTGGAAAAACCCTAACGATCGCGATATGCCGTACCTTGAACAAATGGTGCAGGGCGTGCGCGAAATGGGACTGGAAACCTGCATGACGCTTGGCACGCTAACCGATTCCCAGGCGCAGCGCCTCGCCAACGCAGGGCTGGATTACTACAACCATAACCTCGATACCTCGCCAGAATTCTACGGCAATATTATTACCACTCGCACCTACCAGGAGCGTCTCGACACGCTGGATAAAGTGCGCGGTGCCGGGATTAAAGTGTGCTCAGGCGGCATTGTTGGTTTGGGTGAAACGGTGACTGACCGTGC
Organism: Buttiauxella sp. A111; assembly: GCF_014189855.1. GTDB lineage: Bacteria > Pseudomonadota > Gammaproteobacteria > Enterobacterales > Enterobacteriaceae > Buttiauxella > Buttiauxella selenatireducens. The sequence goes on along the minus strand of NZ_BJFN01000003.1, from coordinate 171,093 downwards.
CGGATTGCTGCTGCAACTTGCCAATTTGCCGACGCCGCCAGAAAGCGTGCCGATTAATATGTTGGTAAAAGTGAAAGGCACACCGATGGCGGATAATGAAGACGTCGATGCGTTTGATTTTATTCGTACTATCGCCGTGGCGCGCATCATGATGCCAACGTCATTCGTGCGTCTTTCTGCCGGGCGCGAACAGATGAGTGAGCAAACTCAGGCCATGTGCTTCATGGCGGGTGCCAACTCGATTTTCTACGGCTGCAAACTGCTTACCACGCCAAATCCTGAAGAAGACAAAGACCTGCAATTGTTCCGCAAATTGGGGCTTAACCCGCAACAAACGACGACTCACGCGGGCGATAACGAACAACAGCAGCAACTGACCGATCAATTGCTTTCAGCAGATACGGAGAATTACTACAACGCGGCGGCTGTATGAGTTGGCAGCAACGAATTGATAGCGCCCTTGAACAACGGCGCACGAATGACAGTTTCCGTATTCGTCAGGTGAATGAGCAAGGGAGCGGGCGCTATCTTGTTCAAAATGAAATTCGTTACCTGAATTTTTCCAGCAATGACTACCTGGGAATGAGCCACCATGCGGAGGTCATTCAAGCCTGGCAGCAAGGGGCTGAGATTTACGGTGTCGGCAGTGGCGGCTCGGGGCATGTCACGGGCTATCACCAGGCGCATCAACACTGTGAACAGCAGCTTGCGGATTGGCTCGGCTATCCTCGTGCGCTGCTGTTTATTTCAGGTTTTGCGGCGAATCAGGCGTTGATTGCGGCGCTAACTGAAAAATCAGATCGGATTATTGCCGATAAGCTCAGCCATGCCTCGCTTCTGGAAGCCGCAATGCATAGCCCGGCGCAACTGCGGCGTTTTGCGCATAACGATGTGCAATCACTGCAAACTTTGCTGGCGCAACCCATTGACGGCCAACAACTGGTCATTACCGAAGGGGTGTTCAGCATGGATGGTGATGCTGCACCGTTGGCTGATATCGCCAGGGCCAGCCGTGACGCAGGGGCATTGTTGATGGTTGATGATGCTCATGGCATCGGTGTTGTGGGGAGAGAAGGGCGAGGAAGTTGTGACCAGCAACAAATTAAGCCAGATTTGCTGGTCGTGACCTTCGGAAAAGCATTTGGCATCAGTGGTGCTGCGGTGCTGTGCAGTGAGTCGCTCGCTGATTATCTGCTCCAGTTTGCCCGACATCTCATTTACAGCACAGCAATGCCGCCAGCCCAGGCCTGCGCGTTAACGGCTGCGTTGCAGGTGATACGTCGTGATGATGCAAGACGGAGGCAATTGCAGGCCAATATCGCCCATTTCCGTGCCGGGGCGGAAAAGTTACCGCTGAAATTAATGGCCTCGCAAACGGCTATCCAGCCAGTGATTGTCGGTGAGAATCAGGCGGCGGTGAACCTTGCTGCCACGCTGCGCGAGCGCGGATTTTGGCTGACGGCAATTCGCCCACCCACGGTGCCACCCGGCACGGCGCGGCTGCGTGTGACGCTGACTGCAAGCCATACCCGCGAGGATATCGACCTGCTTCTGGAGGCGCTGTATGACGCAACACGTTAACAAAGCTGCCGTCGCGGCGGCATTTGGACGCGCGGCAACCACCTATGACAGTCACGCCGAATTGCAACGCACCAGTGGTGAATTGCTTGCCGACATGCTTGAAGGACGACGCATCGCTACGATGCTGGATGCGGGATGTGGCACTGGCTGGTACAGCCGCGCATGGCGCAAAAAAGGCTGCTATGTGACCGCGTTGGATCTCTCACCTGACATGCTGAATTATGCTGCACAACAGGAGTCGGCAGATGGTTATCTCGAAGGTGATATCGAGGCAATCGCACTGCCCGATGGGCAAGTGGATTTAGCCTGGAGTAATCTGGCTGTGCAGTGGTGCAATGATTTACGCAGTGGTTTGAGTGAACTTTACCGCGTCACTCGCCCTGGCGGTTGCGTGGCATTTACCACGCTTGCTGCGGATTCACTAAGCGAACTTCATACCGCGTGGCATGCGGTGGATGAACGCTCTCATGCGAATCAGTTTCTCTCGTTTGAGCAGATTCAGAATGCTTGCGGAGGTTGGCGTTGTTCCCTGCAAGTCCACGAGATTAGCCAGTCCTACGTCAGCGTAATGAGCGCCATGCACTCGCTAAAAGGCATTGGAGCAACGCATCTGCATGATGGACGCAAAGCGTCATTGATGACCCGCCAACAATTACAAAAATTAAGTCTCGCCTGGCCACAAAAAGAGGGGCAATTCCCCCTGACCTGGCAGCTCGTTTGTGGAGTAATAGAACGTGATTAAAAGATGGTTTGTGACCGGAACCGATACCGAAGTGGGTAAAACTGTCGCCAGTTGTGCATTGCTGCAAGCCGCAACGCTCGCGGGTTACCGCACTGCGGGCTATAAACCGGTGGCCTCTGGCAGCGAAATGACGGCAGCAGGTATTCGTAACAGCGATGCGCTTGCATTGCAGCGCAATAGCAGCGCCACATTAGTCTATGAACAGGTCAATCCGTTTGCCTTTCTGGAGCCGACATCACCGCATATTGTGAGCGCGTTAGAAGATCGACCTATCAAGTTTTCGCAGCTATCAGCAGGGCTTGAAGCGCTCTCTTCACACGCTGACTGGTTACAGGTTGAAGGGGCGGGAGGCTGGTTTACACCACTTTCACAGACCGCTACTTTCGCCGATTGGGTTATCCAGGAGCAGTTGCCCGTCATTCTGGTTGTTGGGGTGAAACTGGGCTGCATTAACCATGCAATGCTTACTGCTCATGCGGTGAAAAATGCAGGCCTGCATCTGGTGGGTTGGATTGCCAATGACGTTCAGCCAACGGGGAAACGCCACGCAGAATACATCGCCACGTTGCGCGATGTGTTACACGCCCCCATGTTGGGTGAAATTCCGTTTTGCCCGCAACTTAGCGAGCAAACGGCGCTCGGTCACTATCTGGATATTTCTCTTCTTTCTGCATAACTCGCAGATCTTTTGATCATTTCTGCAACGCCCGGAAAATATTTCGGGCGCGCTTCCTGATGCGTTCAATTGTCCATTCTTCCGCTTGAACATTAAACCGAAGCGAGTAAATTACTTTTAAATTTATGTTGTCACATGACAACTTTTTTGCGAGTATGCTCAGGAGGTTTTATGACACGGCGTTTACACCCGAATAAGGATATCGAAGCCGCATTAAGCTATGCCGAGTGCCAGGGCTGGCAAGTGCGTCCTGGCGGTGCGCACTGTTGGGGGAGGATGTATTGCCCCTGGAATAACAAAGCCTGTCGCTGCGGTGAGTTTTGTATTAGTTGCATATGGAGCTCGCCACGTAGTGCTTATAACCACGCCAGGCAAATACGTCGTGTCGTCGATAACTGTAGCCAACAAGGCATTCCGCCCACCATCAGACATTGAGTTTCAAGGAGCAGAACATGTCAGAATTTAGTTTCACATTGATTTTTACCTTGCCAGAAAAAGGCCAGGATCCCGCAGAATGGGTAGAGGCGTTAGGCGCACAAGGCTGTGATGACGCACTGGTTGGTGTGGGAGTGACCGGGCGCATAGCGCTGAATTTCACCCGCGAAGCGCAAGAGGCAAGGCTGGCCGTGGTGTCCGCCATCAAAGACGTAAAGCGAATTATTCCAAGTGCAGTATTGGTCGAAGTGATGCCCGATTTAGTTGGGCTAACGGATATTGCCGAACTGCTGGGATTTTCACGCCAGTATATGCGTAAAGTGATGGTCAGTCGGGAGGCATTCCCTCAACCCGTGCATGACGGGAAAACCGCTATCTGGCATCTGGAACCGGTGTTACGTTGGATGCGCGAAGCTGGGGTGTCGAAAGTCCCTTTGCCGCTGGTGGAGCTCTCCGCCGTGACACGACAATGCAATTTACAACGGGAACTTGCCGATCTCGATAAAACTGTACAGAAGCAGTTAGGGCAGTTGTGACGGCAAAACCGGACTTTCCATTCTTGCCGTCGGTTGGCTCGCCATCATGGGTCAATCCAACTGGAAACCAGTTTGTCATCTAACTGTGCGACATGACCTTGAGCGACGTTACGTCCACGGTGGAGCAAGCAGAAGCGGTCGGCTACACGGCGAATAAAGGGCAACCGTTGTTCGACCAACAGGACAGTCAGCCCAAAGTCACGGCTTAGCCGCCGAATAATATTACCGAGATCATGAATAAAACGCTGACCGCTACCGAAAGTGGGTTCATCGAGAATCAGCAGTTTTGGTTCGGTCACTAGCGCCCTTGCTAATGCCAGTTGCTGCTGAAGGTCGCCCGACAACTCGCCTGCGCGCACGTGGCGCAAGTTGTAAAGTTCAGGAAACAGTTCATAGATCATGGATGGGATAGCGCGTGGCCGTTCACGGGCCGCCAGCAGTGCAATTTGCAGGTTTTCCTCAACGCTCAGCTGGGAAAATATCCGCCGGTCCTGGGCGACGTAACTCATCCCGAGCGCCGCTCTGCCTTCAATCGGTTGCGTCAGTAAATCTTGTGGAGGGTGGCCAGCCTCAAGCCAGGTCATACTGCCACTCTGAACAGGCAAGTAACCGGTGATGCAGTTAACCAACGTCGTTTTACCCATCCCAGGTGCACCCAGCACACAGGTGCATTGGCCTGGTGTCAGCTCAAGATCCAGATTCCACAGAATATGACTTTCACCATAAAACTGATTAACAGCTCGCAGACTCAACATCGATACTCTCCTTCGGACAGGGTTAAGAACGCGCATTAACATCCGCTATGCGATCCAGGACGAGTAAAACAGTGCAATTCCCTTGCCACTAACCTTTTTGCGCGCTGGAACATTGCAACTTTGGGAAAAGGCTCATGAAAAAGGTTGAGGAAAGTTTCGCCATCTACAACTCGAAAAGCCGAATGCACTGTGTCAGTGCCTGGCCGTAGATAGGTTTGGTGCAATGTCTTCGGGCTGCTCCATGAGAATGCGCAATTCGTGAGCAAGATCATAAGAAATTGCGTGCCTTTAGCAGGTAAAAAAGGGGTGAAAATAATGCTGAAAAATATTTTTTGGGGCCGGCACAGAGATTTTAGGGTTTTTTGCGGTCTGCGCTGCAAAAGGGCTGAGAGCAGTTATCCACTATTCCTGTGGATAACCATGTGCATTAGAGTTAGAAAACTTGCGGTAAGCGAGGGCTGGCGCGGGTTACGCATGAATTGGCGCGAAACCAGACTTTTACAAATAGCTGTTTAAAATTAACGAGTTGAATAAAATCAATCGCTGCAATGAAAGTGCATCAGATGTTCCTTACGCTTTTATGACACTGCTTGACAATTGTTAAAAGGTAAAAAAATCTGGGGATAACCATTTAGGTCAGCTGAAATCGCTGAAAGAGGAATGTTTTACCTCCAAACCAGACGGCAGCGAGAGGCGATATCATAAACAACAGTGCAAGGAACTGGTTTTTCATCCAGTATCTTTTTCTGGCAAAATTTCCTGTGCCGAGTAAAATTATCCTCCGGCCCGCTCGTTTCTTCATCAGGTAGCCTCTTCATGAGTAAAGCGTTCAAATTAAATTCAGCCTTCAAACCTTCTGGCGATCAGCCCGAAGCCATACGTCGCCTTGAAGAGGGTCTACAAGACGGGCTTGCCCATCAGACGTTATTAGGTGTGACGGGCTCCGGTAAGACCTTTACCGTGGCGAATGTGATTGCTGATTTGCAACGCCCTACGATGGTGCTGGCGCCGAACAAAACCCTTGCGGCACAGTTGTACGGCGAGATGAAAGAGTTCTTTCCTGATAACGCGGTCGAGTTTTTTGTCTCGTATTACGATTACTACCAGCCAGAAGCCTACGTTCCGAGTTCCGATACGTTTATCGAAAAAGACTCATCGGTGAATGAGCATATCGAACAGATGCGTCTGTCTGCGACCAAAGCATTACTGGAAAGGCGCGATGTGATCGTGGTGGCTTCAGTGTCAGCGATTTACGGCCTGGGCGACCCAGATCTCTACCTGAAAATGATGCTGCATCTCACCAAAGGGATGATCATCGATCAGCGTTCTATTTTGCGCCGTTTGACCGAACTGCAATACACCCGTAATGACCAGGCTTTCCAGCGCGGGACTTTCCGCGTTCGCGGCGAAGTCATCGACATCTTCCCGGCAGAGTCGGATGATTTAGCGCTACGTGTGGAGCTGTTTGATGAAGAAGTGGAACGGCTTTCGTTGTTTGACCCACTGACCGGGCAGATAGACCAGGTTATTCAACGTTTCACCGTTTATCCAAAATCGCATTACGTCACGCCGCGTGAACGTATTGTGCAAGCCATGGAAGAGATAAAGGTTGAACTGGCAGACCGCAGAAAGGTCCTGCTGGCAAACAACAAATTACTTGAAGAACAGCGACTCACTCAGCGTACTCAGTTTGATTTAGAGATGATGAATGAGTTGGGCTACTGCTCGGGCGTTGAAAACTACTCGCGGTTCTTGTCTGGCCGTGGCCCTGGTGAGCCACCTCCAACACTTTTCGATTACCTGCCCGCAGATGGCCTGCTGGTGGTCGATGAATCACACGTCACCATTCCGCAAATTGGCGGGATGTATCGCGGCGACCGGGCGCGTAAAGAGACGCTGGTGGAATATGGCTTCCGTTTACCTTCAGCGCTGGATAACCGTCCGCTGAAATTTGAAGAGTTTGAAGCGCTTGCTCCGCAAACGATTTATGTCTCAGCAACGCCGAGCAACTATGAGCTAGAAAAGTCTGGAGGCGATGTTGTCGACCAGGTTGTCAGGCCAACCGGCTTGCTGGATCCGATTATCGAAGTGCGTCCTGTTGCGACTCAGGTTGACGACCTGCTTTCTGAAATTCGCAAACGCGTTGAAATTAACGAACGTGTTTTGGTCACCACTCTGACCAAGCGTATGGCCGAGGACTTAACTGAGTATCTGGAAGAGCATGGTGAGCGGGTGCGCTATCTGCACTCCGATATTGATACCGTTGAGCGTATGGAAATCATCCGTGATTTGCGCCTTGGCGAGTTCGACGTGCTGGTGGGCATTAACTTACTCCGAGAGGGGTTGGATATGCCTGAAGTGTCGCTGGTGGCGATTCTGGATGCTGATAAAGAAGGTTTCCTGCGTTCTGAGCGTTCACTCATTCAGACGATTGGCCGTGCGGCACGTAACATCAACGGTAAAGCCATTTTGTATGGTGACAAAATCACACCTTCTATGGCGAAGGCGATTGGTGAAACGGAGCGTCGCCGTGAGAAACAGCAGCGTTACAACGAAGAAAATGGCATTACACCGCAAGGGCTGAATAAAAAGGTCGTGGACATCCTTCAGCTTGGCGAAGGGATGGCGAAAACCAAAGGCCGTATGAAGAGCAAAGCGCGCAGCGTGATTGAAGATGATGAAATTATTCTGACTCCTAAAGCCCTACAGCAGAAAATTCATCAGTTGGAAGGGAAAATGCTGGAGCATGCGCAGAATCTGGAATTTGAAGAAGCTGCGCAGGTGCGCGATCAATTGCATCAACTACGGCAGTTATTTATTGCGGCGTCGTAATTATAAGCCATGAGGTGAGGGCGGGTAAGTCTGGTTTACCCGCCACGTATGAATTGTTTAACCGAGCTGCTGAATGGCTTTTTCCAGCGCCTGGCGAAGCAATTGCCGGTCGTGGCGATAACGAATATCACAAGCTTCCAGCGGTTCCTGAATCACGACCCGGTCGGTGATTTCGGAAACATCTACCTGGGGGCCAACCACCACGGCATCAATGATGCGCTTACCAACACGCTGCTCCATAATGTCCAGCGTTTGCCCAAGCGACAGGCTTGCGGCGGCGGTGCTTAACTCTTTTCCAAGATTACCGATAAACACCACTGGGGCAGGGGTGCGGCGCAGCGCCTGATCCATATCTTCCAGCAACAGTAATGGCATCAAACTGGTATAGAAACTGCCAGGGCCAATCAGAATCAAATCTGCTTCGGCAATCGCCTGTACAGCTTCACGAGTGGCATGGGCTTTCGGGTATAACGATAACTCCTGCGGCGGCGATGAAAGCTGATCAATATTCACCTCACCGTAAATAAAATGGCCGTCTGCATCTGTTGCCATTAAATCAACCGGTTGTTCGGACATCGGGATCAGAAACGCATCCACCTTAAGCAGGTTACGAATGAGATTTATGGCTTCCAAAGGGCGTACGCTCAGATGGTCTAGCGCCTTTAACATCAGATTTCCAAGGTTATGCCCTGAAAGCTCGCCATTACCGCCAAAACGATACTCAAACATCGCTGAAGCCACGCTCTGTTCAGTAATTAACTGATTTAAACAGTTGCGCATATCGCCCCAGGCAATGCCGCCTTCAGAGCGACGAATTCGCCCTGTAGAACCGCCATTGTCCGTGGTGGTCACAATGCCAGTTAAACGTGAGCCTAAAGAGGAGAGGGATGACATAACCCTGCCCAGACCGTGTCCACCGCCGAGAGCAACCACTCGGTCCAAATCAGCAAACGTACGATTGCGCATAACTATTCCTAATGACGAACTATCGAAATAAGGTAGCGTAAAAGATCTAAAAATACGATTCAGGCTCAAACGATAATGATGTATATCAATGCAAAAGTTCACTTTTCGCGTAGTCTGTTGCGAAATTGAGCAATTAGTTCGTTATGTATGTAATTATACAGCGAAAGCGGCTATGGCGAATAATGTCATCACGCGCTACTATCGCTCTAACACACACTAAGCCTCTGGACCTAAGTCGAAAGATACGGTGCTTTGGCCGTGACCTTGAGTCACCAGGGTGCAGAAAGAAATGCCTGCATCTCCCGTATTTGGAAGGTGTACATGGCTACCCAACTTACCGACGCTTACGCTCGTAAGTTTTTTTATCTGCGTCTGTCTATTACCGACGTTTGCAATTTTCGTTGCAACTATTGTCTGCCGGATGGCTACAAGCCTCACGGTGTGGCAAATAAAAGTTTCCTCAACGTCGATGAAATTCGCCGCGTCACGCGCGCATTTGCCGCCCTCGGTACTGAAAAAGTACGCCTGACGGGAGGCGAACCCTCTTTACGTAAAGATTTCACTGACATCATCGCTGCCGTGCGTGAAAACCCTGGCATCCGCCAGATTGCCATGACAACCAATGGCTATCGCCTTGCGCGTGATATCCAGCAATGGCGTGATGCGGGTCTTACCGCGGTCAATGTCAGCGTTGATAGCCTCGATGCTCGCCAGTTCCACGCCATTACCGGGCAAGATAAATTCCGCCAGGTGATGGACGGCATTGACGCTGCATTCACCGCCGGATTTGAGCGCGTAAAAGTAAATACCGTGCTGATGCGTGGGGTGAATCACCACGAACTCGATACCTTCCTTGCGTGGATAAAACCACGTCCTATCCAGTTGCGTTTCATCGAGCTGATGGAAACCGGCGACGGCGGCGAATTGTTCCGCAAACACCACGTTTCAGGAAAAACCATCCGCGACCAGTTGTTGGCTCGTGGTTGGGTTCATCAGCTTCGCAGCCGCAGCGATGGCCCCGCGCAAGTCTTTTGCCATCCGGATTATCAGGGCGAAATCGGCCTTATCATGCCGTATGAGAAAGACTTTTGTGCCAGTTGTAATCGCCTGCGCGTTTCGTCAGTCGGTAATCTGCATCTGTGTTTGTTTGGCGACCACGGCATTTCATTGCGTGATTTGCTGGCGGATGACGGGCAAATCGACGAGCTTGAAGCGCGTATTGCCGAAGCGTTGACGCAAAAAAAACAGACCCATTTCCTGCATGACGGTGAAACCGGCATCACCCAGAACCTGTCCTATATTGGTGGGTAAAGTGGCGGGTTGAACCAATTAAACGGGTAAAACCAGATAAAAAGGAAAATACCAATGAGCCAGGTGAGCAGTGAATTTATTCCGGTGCATATCGCCATTCTGACTGTTTCAAGCCGCCGCGGTGAAGACGACGATACCTCAGGTCACTATTTACGTGAAGCCGCGACTGACGCGGGTCACAAAGTGGTCGCCAAAGCGATTGTGAAAGAAAACCGCTACGCCATTCGCGCGCAAGTTTCCCAATGGATTGCTGATGACGAAGTGCAGGTGGTGCTCATCAACGGAGGGACCGGTTTTACCGATGGTGACCAGGCTCCTGAAGCGCTGTTGCCACTGTTTGACCGCGAAATAGAAGGCTTTGGCGAAATCTTCCGCATGCTCTCTTTTGAAGAGATCGGTACATCGACGCTGCAATCTCGGGCACTGGCCGGTGTCGCAAATCGCACCCTGATTTTCGCTATGCCCGGCTCCACTAAGGCATGTCATACCGCATGGGAAAATATTATCCAGCCACAACTGGATGCCCGCGTGCGCCCTTGTAATTTCCATCCACATCTCAAGAAATAAACTATGTCGCAACTGACTCATATTAATGCCGCTGGCGAAGCGCACATGGTTGATGTCTCCGCCAAAGCTGAAACCGTGCGTGAAGCGCGTGCCGAAGCGTTTATCACCATGCAAGCCGAAACGTTAGCGATGATTATTGAAGGCAGTCATCACAAAGGTGATGTATTTGCCACGGCGCGAATCGCCGGGATTCAGGCGGCTAAGCGCACCTGGGATTTGATTCCACTTTGCCACCCGCTGATGCTCAGCAAAGTCGAAGTGAATTTGGCCGCTGAGCCTGAGCATAATCGCGTACGCATCGAATCTGTCTGCCGCCTGACCGGTAAAACCGGCGTTGAGATGGAAGCGCTAACCGCCGCGTCGGTAGCGGCGTTAACCATCTACGATATGTGCAAAGCGGTGCAGAAAGACATGGTAATTGGCCCGGTGCGCCTGCTTGCCAAAAGCGGCGGTAAATCAGGTGACTTTAAGGCGCAGAGCAAGGTGGGCAGCAATGATTAACGTCCTGTTTTTTGCCCAGGTGCGCGAACTGGTTGATTGCGATCGTCTGCAACTCGATGCCACGTTCAGCGATGTCGAACAATTGCGTCAAAATCTGGCAGCCAAAAGCGAGCGCTGGGCACTGGCACTGGAGTCCGGCAAACTGCTGGCGGCGGTCAATCAGACGTTGGTGAGCTTTGACCATCCCCTTAACGATGGCGATGAAATAGCGTTCTTTCCGCCAGTCACCGGAGGCTGAAATGGAAAACACACGAATCCGCGTCAGCCATGAAAACTTTAACGTCGGTGATGAGTACCAGTGGCTCGCGCAATGTGATGAAGACGGTGCCGTTGTGACGTTTACCGGCAAAGTGCGTAATCACAATCTTGGCGATAGCGTCAGCGCATTAACACTTGAGCACTATCCAGGAATGACAGAAAAAGCGTTGGCAGAAATTGTCGAGGAAGCCCGCAAGCGCTGGCCACTACAACGTGTCAGTGTGATTCACCGTATTGGCGAGTTGTGGCCAGGAGATGAAATTGTGTTTGTTGGGGTGACTGGCGCGCATCGCAGTTCCGCGTTTGATTCCGCACAATTCATTATGGATTATCTGAAAACCAAAGCCCCATTCTGGAAGCGCGAAGCCACCACTGACGGCGATCGTTGGGTCGAAGCGCGCGATACCGACAAACAGGCGGCGAAACGCTGGTAACAGGCACCCTGTTGGAGTTGTGTTAATCTTAAACATGGTAGGCTGTAAAGCCTGAAATCAGGTTAACGTAATACAAAGAGGAAGCATCATGGATCGATTCCCACGTTCCAATGACACTATTGTCCAGCAAGCGCGCACGGGTTTGCAGGCATATATGGCACAAGTTTATGGTTGGATGACCTGCGGCCTGTTACTGACGGCATTTGTCGCCTGGTATGCTGCGAATACGCCAGCTGTGATGGAATTCGTCTTTTCCAGCAAAATCACTTTCTTCGGGTTGATCATCGTGCAGTTGGGGTTGGTGTTTGTGCTCTCCGGCATGGTGCATAAACTCAGCGCGGGTATGGCAACCAGCTTGTTTATGTTGTACTCGGCACTCACTGGCTTGACGCTTTCCAGCATTTTTATCGTCTACACCTATTCATCCATCGCCAGTACGTTTGTGGTTGCAGGCGGGATGTTCGGTGCCATGAGCCTGTATGGCTACACCACCAAGCGCGACCTGAGCGGCTTTGGCAATATGCTGTTTATGGCGCTGATTGGTATTGTGTTGGCTTCATTGGTGAACATGTGGCTCAAAAGCACGGCGCTGATGTGGGCGGTGACATATATCGGCGTAATCGTATTTGTCGGTCTGACGGCTTATGACACGCAAAAGCTGAAAAACATTGGCGAGCAAATTGATACCCGTGATACGCAAACCATGCGCAAATATTCCATTCTTGGTGCGCTGACGCTGTATCTCGACTTCATCAACCTGTTCCTGATGCTGTTGCGTATTTTCGGCAACCGCCGTTAATTTTTGTCGCCCTCATCCCGGCCTTCTCCCCCAGGAGAAGGGGAAAGCTGAACAGCCTCTCTCCCTCAGGAGAAGGGGAAAGCTGAACAACCCCCTCTCCCTCAGGGAGAGGGCTGGGGTGAGGGTTGTTTTACCCGAGTCTTTCCACATTTTTCACCCGCATCTTCTTCGCTCGACTCTCCAGCCATAAATAGCAAACCAACGCCAGCAGCAGCGGGGCAATAAAGTAGAGCAAACGGTAAGCCAGAAGTGCGGCAATAATAGTGCCATTCTTGATATGCTCGCCTGCCAGTAAAGCGATAAATACCGCCTCCAGCACGCCAATTCCCGCAGGAATATGCACAATCACTCCGGCAATACTGCTCACCAAAAGCACACCTAAAACGAAGAAATAATGAATTTCCTGGCCCAGCAACAGCCAGATAATTGCGCCCATCACCATCCAGTTGGCACTTGAAATAGCCAGTTGAATCAGAGCAAATTTAAACGACGGCAGCACCAGACGCTGGCCTTTTATCGTCATGTGACGATGCTTTGCAAAGGCACAAAACCACAAATAAACCGCAATAAACGCCAGCAGTACGCCACCTAAAATCCGCAGCGTTGTCTCATCGATGTACCAGTGAGGCGGTAATTGCACTACACCCACGGTAAAAATCACGCCCGCCAGCAGAATGTAACCCAGCCAGTTAGTTGAAATGCTTAACGAAAAGATGCGAGTAATGGTCGCGCTGGGCAGGCCGAGACGCGAATAAAGCCGGTAGCGCATTCCAATACCACCCACCCAGGTACTGAGCGTCAGGTTGAAGGCATAACAGATAAACGACACCAGCATGACTTGCCGCTTTGCTAATTTATGCCCGCAGTACGCGCGTGCTAACAGATCGTAACAGCCATAAATCAGGTAACTCAGAATAACCAGACCGACCGCGCTAAACAGTGCCGTACGGTTGTAGTTGCGAATCACCTGCCAAACTTCCTGCCAGTCTACTTTCGTTGCATACACGACCAGCAACACAATGACGGCAACGAAAAACAGCCAGGTGAGGACTTTTTTTGCTTTTCGCCATTTAGGATGCGAGTGCGACATTAATATTTCACTCCGTCTCAACCCGGTCCTGGGTTTCGAGTTGTGGCTGTTCTGGCGGCATCACTTGCGCAAGTTTTGCTTTATGTGCGGGAAGCCAGCCAACCATTGCCGGGAAGTGGCGCAAAAAGTGGAACGCCAGCACGCTTTTACCCAGATTCCACCATGTACGTTTGGGGATCATCGACTCATCAACCGGTTTGCAGTCCTGCGCAATCAGGCCGTTAAGATTTTGACTGAGCGCCTCATTGAAATTTCGATCATAAATAATCAGATTGGCTTCCAGATTGAGGGACAAACTCAGCGGATCAAGATTGCTGGAACCGACCGTTGCCCAGTGGTCGTCCATCAGCGCCACTTTGCCGTGCAGCGGACGCCGCTGATATTCATAAATTTTCACGCCCGAACGCACCAGATAGTTGTACAGCAGACGTGCGCCTACTTTGACAATCGGCATATCCGGTTCGCCCTGCACAATCAGTTGTACTAAAACGCCTCGGCGTGAAGCCTTGCGCATGGCATGTAACAGGCGATATCCCGGGAAAAAATAGGCGTTGGCGATAATCACCTCACGCTTCGCTTTGCTGAGCATTTTCAGGTAGTAGCGTTCGATATCATCGCGATGCTGGTTGTTGTCGCGCCAGACGAACAGGGCTTGCGCTTCACCTGGCGTGAGGTTTTCCTGGGCTGGATTGCGATGACGCCGCCACCAGCGGCGCTTAACGTCGTGCCCTGGCAGATTGGAAATAACGTACTGATAAATATCCTCCACCACAGGGCCTTCGACTTTGACGGAATAATCCTGCTTGGCTTCTGGGCCGTAATCACTCATTTGTTCTGCGGAGTAGTTAATGCCGCCGACAAACGCAACGGTGCCGTCGACCACCACGATTTTGCGGTGCATACGGCGGAACAGGTTGGTGCGCATGCCAAAGAGTAATGGGCGAGGGTCGTAGTAGCGGAACTTCACACCCGCGGTGGTCAGTTGGCTGACAAATTCGTCACTTAAATCGGGTGAGCCATAGCCATCGAGCAACACTTCTACGCTCACGCCACGAGAAGCGGCAGTCAGTATCACTTCATGTAGCTTTCGCCCAACATCATCTTCAAACCAAATAAATGTCTCAAGAATCACTTTGCTACGCGCATTGCTGATGGCGTCAAACACCTCAGGGAAAAACTGATCGCCGTTTTCGAGTAACGAAATACGGTTGCCATCGCGCCAGTTATTTTTCATATATGAATCTCCACGGCTAATGGCGCATGGTCGGATAGATGCCGCCAATGCTGTAACGGGAGGGCTGTCGGGGCGCTGGCAGAGGCATTTTTAACGTAAATCCTGTCCAGCCGAAGCACGGGGAAACGGGCCGGGAAGGTACGTGCCGGGCGACCCTGTGCGCGGGTAAATACTTCATCTAACCCGGTTTGCTTGAGCTGATGGGTTGCGCGTTGTTGCCAGTCATTGAAATCACCGGCCACCACTACAGGCTCTCCTTCCGGGAGTTCATTCACCAGTTGGCAAAGCATGTTGAGTTGCGACTGGCGGTGGGCGTCACGTAAGCCGAGATGCACACAAATGACATGCGCACGAATGTTCGCGCCAGGAAGGTTTATCTGGCAGTGCAGCATGCCGCGTTTTTCATGACCTTCGACCGAGATATCGCGGTTGACGAAATGGCTGATGGGGAAACGTGACAACACCGCATTACCGTGATGGCCTTCGGGGTAAACCGCATTGCGGCCATAAGCAAATTCACTCCACATGCTATCCGCGAGGAATTCGTAATGGCTGCTTTCCGGCCAGTTTTCTACCCGCAGGGAGTGTGCTTCGTGGGCGCCCATCACTTCCTGCAAGCAGACAATATCGGCGGAAACGGCGCGTACCGCATCGCGCAGCTCCGGCAAAATGAAACGCCGATTGAGCGCGGTGAAGCCTTTGTGTGTGTTAATTGTGAGCACTTTAAAAGAAAAGTGCTGAGTCTTATTACCCATGCTTCTCCCGGCATTGTTAACATCCCGATGAAAATAAAGTGTAGTCTCTGTCACAAATAGGTGTCGGGTTACGGAATTTTCCGCATACTGCGGTACTCTGAAGGATAGGAAATAGTGGCCAGGAGAGAAATAATGAAATGGCAACAACGCGTACAAGTGAAAACAGGCCTGAGCTGCTGGCAAATTATGCTGCATCTTTCTGTGCTTTGTGCGCTGCTCGTTGGCTGGAAAACCGCCACCCTCATACCGGTCGGCATCGGGTTATGTTTGCTGTATATCGCGACAGTTATCCTGATGTTTGCCCTGCAAGGTGTTCGCACAGGGCGCTTACGTGATATTGGTGATTTTCTTGAAGAGCTGACTACCACCTGGTATTTCGGTTCAGCGATGATTGCGTTGTGGCTGCTGTCACGCGTCGTCGAAAATAAATTCCTTATTGCAGGCGCCGGGCTTGCGATGATTGCAGGCCCGATTATCTATTCGCTGCTTACCAAAGATATGCCCAAAACAATTCGAGTTGCAGGAAGGCGGTGACGCAGTGAGTCCCCAGGAGCTTACTTGAGTAAGTGACTGGGGTGAGCGAGTAAAGCCAACGCACATGCAACTTGAAGGGTGACGGGCATCAGGCAATTTTGCGACGAAACATCCAATACGCCGCTGAACCCGTGGTGGCTGCTATGACCAATAGTGGCCACACACTTCCCCAGACAATATCAAAACTCGCGTTCTTCAAATAAATCTGCTTGGTGATGTCGGTGAAATGCCGAATCGGGTTCACCCACGTCAGGTTTTGCAACCATACCGGCATGTTCTCGACGGGCGATACATAACCCGAGAGCAAAATGGCCGGCATCATAAAGACAAACACGCCGATAAACGCCTGCTGCTGCGTTGAGCAGAGCGCCGAAATCAATAAACCAAAGCCTACCAATGACAAACCGTAAATCAGCATCGTGAAGTAAAACAGCAACAGCGAGCCGGAAAACGGAATGTGATAACCCCAGATCCCGACACCCAGCACAATGGTTGCCTGGCCAATGGCTACGATTTGCGCGGGGACGGCTTTGCCAACAAAAATCTGCCAGGTCGCCAGTGGGGAAACCAGCAGTTGATCGAGCGTCCCTTGCTCGCGTTCACGGGCAACGGAAAGCGAGGTGACAATCATCACGCCAATCGTCGTTATCATCGCAATCAGTGACGGCACCACAAACCATTTGTAATCCAGATTCGGGTTATACCAGTTGCGCACCACCAGCTCGCTATTGTTCGGTTTTGGTTGGCCGGACATCAGTTCCTGTTGGTAATTCTTCACAATCTGTTGCAGGTAATTTGCGGCAATTTGCGCACTGTTTGAATTTCGCCCGTCCAGAATGATTTGCAGTTTTGCCTGTTGTTGGCTGGCAATATCGCGGGAAAACTCTGCCGGGAAGCGAATCAGCAGCAGCGCTTTCTGGTTGTCGATAGTCGGTTGGATTTCCTGCGGGCTTTTCAGCAGTAACACATGACTAAAGGCTTTGGCGCGGGCAAAACGCTGGGTGAGTTCTACGGAATGGCTGCCGTTATCTTCGTTATAAATGGCGATGGTTGCGTTCGTCACCTCAAGGGTTGCGGCGAACGGAAACAGCACCACCTGCAATACCACGGGCAATATCAAAATCGCGCGGGTTTGCGGCTCACGCAACAGGGATTGCAGTTCTTTGCGGATCAGCGTCCAGAGTCGATAAAACATAGCCTTCCTTAATCAAGACGGCGTTTGGTTTTCAAAGCCGTCAGGCCGATAAACATCACCGCCGAGGCAATTAAAAACAGGATGTTGATGACTAATACGGTCGTAATATTCCCCGCCAGAAACAGGCTTTGCAGCGTGCTGACGAAATAACGCGCCGGGATAACGTAGGTCACCGCACGGATAATCGCCGGCATGCTGTCTATCTGGAAGATAAAACCGGACAGCATAATCGACGGCAAGAATGCGGCATTGAGCGCCACCTGCGCGGCATTAAACTGGTTACGCGTAATCGTGGAAATTAATAAACCCATGCCGAGGGTGCTGAGTAAGAACAGGCTGGTGATGAAGAATAAAATCAATAGTGAACCGCGGTACGGCACGCCGAGAATAAACACCGACACCAGCATACACAGCAGCATCGCTAACATTCCCAGCACGTAATAGGGCAGCAGTTTGCACAGCAGCAGTTCGGTGCGTGTCACCTGGGTTGAGAGTAGCGCTTCCATGGTGCCGCGCTCCCATTCACGCGCCACCACCAGCGAAGTAAGAATCGCGCCGATCACCGTCATAATGATGGTCACCGCTCCGGGGATAATAAAATGCTGGCTGATAGCCGCGGGGTTAAACCAGTAGCGCAACTGCACGTCTATCAGCGGATCAAACTTTTCACCCCGATCTTCAGCTCGCTGTTGCTGCCAGATTTGCCAAATCCCCTCCATATAACCCTGCACGAAGTTCGCGGTATTCGGTTCGCTGCCATCGGTGATCACCTGAACGGGCGCAGTCGCACCCGCGCGCGCCATGTTTTGCGCAAAATCAGTCGGGATAACCACCAGGCCGCGAATCTTCCCCGCCTGCATTAATTGAATCAGGTGCTGGCGATCGTCGCTGATGGTCGGCTCGATGTAGGGGGAGGCACTGATGGTGTGAGCGAAATCAAGCGCCTCTTCGCTTTGTTGCTCCAGCAAAACCCCGACGCGCAGGCGGCTGGAGTCGAGGTTGATGCCATAACCAAATATAAATAGCAGCAATAGCGGGATCACCACGGCAATCAACCAACTGCTGGGGTCACGCACAATCTGACGCGTCTCTTTCACACACAGAGCGCGAACCCGTCGCCAGGAAACGGCCTGATTATGCTCGCTCATGTTCGTGCTCCTTATCCCATTGATGGATAAGCGTAATAAATGCCTGTTCCATTGTCGGGTCAGTTTGCGCGTCGTCGGCGGCTTGCTCCTTAAGGTCATCCGGCGTGCCACTAGCAATCAGCTTGCCGCGATAAACCAGCCCAATCCGGTCGCAATATTCTGCTTCATCCATAAAGTGCGTAGTCACCATTACGGTGACGCCTTTTTCCACCATGCTATTGATATGCAGCCAAAATTCACGACGGGTGATGGGGTCGACGCCAGAAGTCGGCTCATCGAGAAACAAAATATCTGGCTCATGCATCAACGAACACGCCAGTGCCAGACGTTGTTTAAACCCTAGCGGCAGCGCATCCGTGGCGCTGTTCATCATCGGTTGCAGGCTAAACGCTTCGCTCATACGGTTAATTTTCTCCTCCTGCGCTTTGCCGCGCAGGCCATAGACACCGGAGAAAAAACGCAGGTTTTGCGCGACGGTGAGGTTGCCATACAACGAAAACTTCTGCGCCATGTAACCCAGGTGCTGGCGGGCTTTCCCGGAACTGGTTTTTAGATCCATATCCAGTACCAGCGCTTTGCCTGAGGTGGGCACCAGCAACCCGCACATCATCTTAAACGTGGTGGATTTCCCGGCACCGTTTGGCCCCAGCAGGCCGAAAATTTCGCCGCGCTGGACCGTGAAATCAACGTGATCGGTGGCGGCGAAATCACCAAACTTTTTGGTTAACGCTTCCGCTTTGATAACCGTCTCGCCCTGTGAGCCTTCAACGGTATGTAAAATTTTACCCAGCGGAGATTCTTGTGTTGCCGCGCCGCCCAGCAGATCGATAAACGCATCTTCAAAACGCGGTTCGGTTTGCGAAATACTTTCAGGAGTGAGGTTGAGCGCCTGGCTGAGTTCGTCAACCGTCGACTCTTTTGCGAGGATAAGGCGAACCGAACGCCCCTGAATCACGCCATCGCTGACCTGCGGCAATTTGAGCGCGCGTTGCAGTAGCTTACGGTTATTTTCTTGTTGATGGCTCACCAGCAGCGAGCGTCCAGCCATTTGCTGGGTTAACTCCTTCGGCGCGCCGTGATACAGCAGTTCGCCTTCGTTCATGAGTAAAACGTCGCGGCATTGCTCGGCTTCGTCGAGATACGAGGTGCTCCAAAGAATCAACATGCCGTCACCGGCCAGCTCATGCACCATTTGCCACAGTTCGCGGCGCGAAATCGGGTCGACGCCAACTCCGGGTTCATCAAGCAACAGGACTTTAGGCTGACCGACCAGGGTGCAGGCGAGGCCGAGTTTTTGTTTCATCCCGCCGGATAACTTCCCCGCAAGGCGCGAGGTAAACGGGCCTAGCGCGGTAAACTCCAACAACCGCTTAAACGTCGCTTCACGTTCTTGCCCTGTGACGCTACGCAAATCGGCATACAGATTCAGGTTTTCCATCACCGTTAAATCTTCATACAGGCCAAATTTTTGCGGCATATATCCCAGAACAGCATGCAGGGCGCGGTCGTCTTTCACCGGATCCAGGCCAATTACCGTAGCGCTTCCTGCGCTGGGCTTTAACAGACCCGCGAGCATGCGCATCAGTGTGGTTTTTCCTGCACCATCCGGGCCAACCAGGCCTGTCACGGCGCCAGTGAGGATCTCACAATTCAGACTGGCCACCGCCGGTTTGTCCTGGCCTGGAAACTGTTTCATCAACCCTTGCAGGTGGATGATGCCATCCTGGCTATTCATGCGGGTGCTCGCTGTTGAATTTCACTGTGACAGGCATGCCCTGGCGTAGCGCGTCGTCGGCATCCGTGACAATAATCCGCAGGCGATACACCAGGTCGGTGCGCAAATCTGGCGTTTCGACGGTTTTCGGTGTGAATTCAGCGGTAGGGGAGACGAAGCCAATTTTGCCGTGATACGGCTTATCAGGACGGCCATCGGTATAAACCAACAGCTCGGTGCCTGGTTTCGCCTGGTTCAGACTCACTTCGTTAACGTAAGCGCGTACCCAAACCGGACGAGTGAGCGAGAGGGTTAATACTGTGCTTCCAGCATTGAGCATACTGCCGGGTTCAACAGCACGGGTGAGCAAAGTGCCATCCGATGGGGCAATGAGCGTGGTGTCCTGCAAATCCAGTTGCGCCTGAGCAAGCTGGGCTTTCGCTTGTTGCAGACTGGCCTGCGCCTGAGCAATTTCCTGCGGGCGGTTACCCGAGCGGTATTGGCTTAATTTATCGCGCGCCGCTTTTAACGTCGCTTTAGCCTGATCGCTTGATGAACGGGCGTTTTCCAGATCGTTGGCGGAAATCACGCGTCGTGCCCACAAACCCTGCTGACGTTGATAAAAGTTCTGCGCGTAATCGTACGCCGCCTGAGCCTGATTCACCTGGGCTGCAACTTGTGCGATTTCTTCGTCACGATAGCCGGCGATAATCAGGTCAAACTTGGCCTGCGCTGCCGCGACATTGGCCTGAGCCTGAAGCAGCGCGTTTTGATACGGCCCCTGGTCCAGCTCGCCCAGGGTTTCACCGGCTTTAATCGAATCCCCTTCATCCACCTGCAAAGCTGCAAGACGCCCGCCGACGCGGAAGCTTAAATTCACGGTGCGAATATCAATATTGCCATATAGCGTCAGCCCTTTATCCTGCTGACTTTGGTACCACATCCAGCCGGCAATCCCTGCTGCAATCAACACCACAATTGCGACGATAATGATCGGTTTCTTACTTTTCATTGCCGTTGTTTCCTTGTTGGCAAGCTAACCCTTGTAAAATGAAGTCGATATGGCTGCCTACCACATCACTGATTTTTTTAACGTTTTCACTATCAAAGGCAGTCCATCCGGCACGAAGCAGAATGGTTTCTCGTCCCAGACGGAAAGCCAGCACCTGCCCGAGCAACGCGTGAGTATGGAGAATTGTTTCGGTGTCATCCGGGTGGCGATGGGTATAACACCCGACGAGGCGGGTGAGATGTGTATGCATTGGCGCAATCACCTGTTGGTGAATGAGCTGATAAGCAGGCGTTGGCGAGAGCTGCTCGCGAGAGATAAATTTGCTGAGATTAAGCGTCTCATCGGCAGTCAGCAGGATAATCATGTGATTGCATGCAGTATGAATCAGCTGCCGAATCTGTGACTTATCGACTTGCGGTTGGCTGAGAATGGCCTCGGCGCGTTCAACGTGAGGCTTAAAATTACGCGTGATGAAATCAGCGATCCATTGCGCGCAGGCCATATACAGCTCTTCTTTTGAGCCAAAGTAGTAGGTGATAGCGGCAATGTTCTGCCCGGCCAGTGCGGCGATATCGCGCGTGGTGGCATGCAATCCGTATTCACCAAATTGCGCGAGTGCCGCAGCAATCAGTGTCTTTTTTGCCTGCTCACCACGGGTCGTGACAGGTGCCGGTGTCGCATTCATACCGACCTCTTAAAAAAGTTAATCAATCGATTGATTAAGAGTAGGCTTGATGCCCATATCTGTCTAGTCCGTGGTATTTATCTTGTGAATGCGTCGGAAAATAGAATTTGTGCGCAAAGTCACAAAACCTGTTACACTGCGCGGCTTACGGCACCGTGGTTTGTGCCCCTCTCTTGCGCCAGAATGACTGGCGTCATACGAACCCCTGGAAACTACACCGCACCTCGCGGTCAGGGCGATTCTGGAGTACCTATGTCTTTTGATTCTCTCGGCCTGAACGCCGATATTCTGCGTGCAGTGGAAGAGCAGGGCTATCGTGAGCCTACCCCTATTCAACGCCAGGCGATCCCGGTCGTCTTAGCAGGTCGTGACCTGATGGCCAGTGCCCAAACCGGCACCGGCAAAACTGCAGGTTTTACCTTGCCGCTGTTACAGCGCCTGGTCAATAAAGAACCGCACGCCAAAGGCCGCCGCCCGGTGCGCGCGCTGATCCTGACGCCAACCCGTGAGCTTGCCGCTCAGATTGGCGAAAATGTGCGTGACTACAGCAAATATTTAGATATCCGTTCGCTGGTGGTTTTCGGCGGCGTGAGCATTAACCCGCAGATGATGAAACTGCGTAGCGGTGTGGATGTGCTGGTGGCAACACCTGGCCGTCTGTTAGATCTGGAACACCAGAACGCCGTGAAACTCGACCAGGTCGAAATCCTGGTACTGGACGAAGCTGACCGCATGCTGGACATGGGCTTCATCCACGATATTCGTCGCGTACTGGCCAAACTGCCAGCACGTCGCCAGAACCTGCTGTTCTCCGCGACCTTCTCGGACGACATCAAAGGGCTGGCAGAAAAACTGCTGCATAACCCGGAAGAAGTGTCTGTTGCGCGTCGCAACACGGCTTCTGAGCAAGTCACTCAACACGTTCATTTCGTTGATAAGAAACGTAAAAGAGAACTGCTGTCCCAGATGATTGGCGAAGGTAACTGGCAGCAGGTGCTGGTGTTTACCCGTACCAAACATGGTGCGAACCACCTGGCAGAACAGCTGGGCAAAGACGGTATCACCGCGGCGGCAATTCACGGTAACAAGAGCCAGGGCGCTCGTACGCGTGCATTGGCTGACTTCAAAAACGGTGGCATTCGTGTGCTGGTTGCAACGGACATCGCGGCACGTGGCCTTGATATCGAAGAGTTGCCACATGTTGTGAACTACGAGTTGCCAAACGTACCTGAAGATTACGTGCACCGTATTGGCCGTACTGGTCGTGCAGCGGCAACGGGTGAAGCGCTGTCTTTGGTTTGTGTTGATGAACACAAACTGTTGCGCGACATCGAACGCCTGCTCAAGCGCGAAGTTCCGCGTATGGCACTCCCAGGCTACGAAGTGGATCCATCCATTCCTGCTGAACCGATCGTTAACGGTCGCCAGCAACAGCGTGGCGGCGGTCGTGGAAACGGCGGCGGTCAAGGCCAGGGGCAACGTCGTGGTGGCAATGGCGGCGCATCGTCCGATCGCAGCAGTGCACCGCGTCGTCCATCACGTCCACAAGGTGATGGCGCGCCAAAACCTGCGGGTGCTAACGGTCGTCGTCGTCCACCGCGTAAGCCAGCGGCTGCAAACTAATCGTTAAGCCCTCACCCTAACCCTCTCCTGGTATCAGGAAAGGGGACTGGCTGATCTTCCCCCTCTCCCTGAGGGAGAGGGTCGGGGTGAGGGTAGTTTTAAGACTCAATCA
This sequence comes from Buttiauxella sp. A111, assembly GCF_014189855.1. Classification (GTDB taxonomy): domain Bacteria; phylum Pseudomonadota; class Gammaproteobacteria; order Enterobacterales; family Enterobacteriaceae; genus Buttiauxella; species Buttiauxella selenatireducens. The sequence continues at coordinate 147,598 of NZ_BJFN01000003.1, read as the reverse complement.
AGAGGTGCTAACATAGCGCCTCTTTTTTTTACCGGAAAACACTATGCGTGTACTGCTCGCGCCAATGGAAGGGGTTCTCGATTCACTGGTTCGTGAACTGCTGACTGAGGTTAATGACTACGACTTGTGTATCACCGAGTTTCTGCGCGTGGTCGATCAGCTTTTACCGGTAAAATCATTTCACAAACTTTGCCCGGAGCTTCATCACGCCAGCCGTACGACATCAGGTACGCTGGTGCGTATTCAGTTGCTGGGGCAGCATCCGCAATGGCTGGCTGAAAATGCAGCCCGTGCGGTGGAACTCGGTTCCTGGGGCGTTGATCTCAACTGCGGTTGCCCGTCCAAACTGGTTAACGGCAGCGGTGGCGGAGCTACGCTGCTCAAAGATCCCGATTTGATTTACCGTGGCGCAAAAGCGATGCGGGAAGCGGTGCCTGCGCATTTACCGGTGACGGTTAAAATCCGCCTCGGTTGGGACAGCGATGCGCGCCAGTTTGAAATTGCTGATGCCGTTCAACAGGCTGGTGCCACTGAACTTGCGGTACACGGGCGTACCAAAGAAGACGGTTACAAAGCCGAGCGTATTAACTGGGCAGCGATTGGTGAAATCCGCAAACGCTTGTCGATTCCGGTGATTGCTAACGGTGAAATTTGGGACTGGCAAAGCGCACAAGACTGCATGAACGTAACGGGCTGTGATTCTGTGATGATCGGACGTGGTGCGCTTAACGTGCCAAATTTAAGCCGCGTGATTAAATACAACGAGCCGCGTATGCCGTGGCCGGACGTAGTGAAATTACTGCAAAAATATAGCCAACTTGAGAAGCAGGGTGATACCGGAATGTATCATGTCGCACGTATCAAACAGTGGCTGGGTTATTTGCGTAAGGAATACGTTGAGGCGACAGATCTGTTTACTGAAATCCGTACGCTGAAGCATTCTGCGGAAATTGCCCGCGTGATTTGCGCCCATTAATCATCAACTCGCGATCTTCATCACGTTTTTTAATCTCTCTATTTGAGTGATGTTACGAAGCTGATAGATTGTCTTCGTTGGATTGTTACTGCTTCTGCAGGCAAAACCTGATTTTCTGGCCCCGGTCGGAGATCAGGTTTTTTTGTTTCTGGGGTACAGATGAAGATCGCCAAGATACTCAATAACAACGTAGTGGTGATTCTGGACGAAAACGGGCGTGAGCAAGTTGTGATGGGGCGCGGGCTGGCCTTTCAGAAACAAGTGGGTACGCTGCTCGAACAGGACAAAATTGAGAAAGTTTTTGCTCTGCAAAGCGATGAACTGGTGGCGCGTTTAGGTGAGTTATTAAGCCAAATCCCGCTGGAAGTGATGACGACCTGCGACCGTATTATTGAGCTTTCTCGCCAGCGACTGGGTAAATTACAGGATAGCCTTTACATCACGCTGACGGACCATTGCCACTTTGCTATCGAGCGGCAAAAAAAAGGCGTCGCTATCCGCAATGTGCTGTTGTGGGAAATTAAGCGCCTCTACCCCAAAGAGTTTTTGCTCGGCCAGGAAGCATTGACCATCATTGAAAAACGGCTGGATGTGCAACTGACGGAAGATGAAGCGGGGTTTATCGCACTGCATCTGGTTACCGCGCAGCTGAACAGTGAAATGCCTGAAGTGATGCACGTCACCCGCGTGATGCAGGAAATCCTGCACATCGTGAAGTACCAGTTAACGCTGGAATATGACGAAGACAGTTTGAGCTACCAGCGGTTTGTCACGCATCTGAAATTTTTCGCCCAACGCATGCTTAACCGTAACGTTGTGGCTGATGATGACGCCACGCTGCATGTCGCAGTGAGAGACAATTATCCACTGGCGTGGCGTTGTGCGGAAAAGTTAAACCGTCATTTGGTGGCTGAATATCAGCGCGAATTGACCACTGAAGAAATTATGTTTCTCGCGATACACATAGAGCGGGTGCGTAAAGACAGTTTAAATACCCGTCATACTTGAAGTTGTCTCTGCGTTGGCTGCACTCACTCACCCCAGTCACTTACTCAAGTAAGCTCCTGGGGATTCCCGAGTTTGCCGCCTTGATACAACGTCAATTATTTGGGTATTGATTGAAATAAACATCCAAAATAATTCGCGTCGCAGTCAACGCATCTGCGGCTCGAATTACGAAAGATAAAAGGATTGTTACTGCTTCGGCAGGCAAAACCTGAGCTCTGGCTTCCCTCGCGGGAAGCTGGACTCAGGTTTTTTTTTGATTATTACTCAGACACATACGCTGAAAAGTGAAAGGAAACAATTATGGGATATCAAGAAGTTGCGAGAGATATTCTGACCCATATCGGTGGGCGGGAGAATATCGCAAGCCTGGTCCATTGCGCCACGCGCTTGCGTTTTAAGCTCAAAGACTCGAAACAGGCAGATGCCGAGGCGCTCAAAAAAAATCCTGGCGTGATTATGGTTGTGGAAAGTGGCGGTCAATTCCAGGTGGTGATTGGCAATCACGTTAATGATGTTTACAACGAGGTGCGCGCCGAAGCTGGCATTACCGAAGATAGCGACCAGCCATCGCACGTTTCTACTGAAAAGGTCAGTATTCTTAGTCGCTTGATTGATCTTGTTTCGGCCGTGTTCACGCCGTTTATTGGTGTCATGGCTGCTTCCGGTATCCTCAAAGGCTTGCTGGCCATGGCCGTGGTTTTCGGCTGGCTATCTACCGATACCGGCACCTATAAGCTGTGGTTTGCCGCCAGTGACGCGCTGTTTTACTTCTTCCCTCTGGCACTGGGTTACACCGCCGGTAAGAAATTTGGCGGTAACCCATTTATTACCATGGCGATTGGTGGAGCGTTAACCCATCCGGTGGTGCTACAGGCATTTGATGCGGCTAACCAGGCGGGGGCGGTCACAGAACACTTCCTGGGCATCCCCATTACCTTTATCAACTACAGCTCATCAGTAATCCCGATTTTATTCGCCGCCTGGGTCAGTTGCTGGATAGAAAAAGGCAGCAACAAAGTACTGCCGTCTGCGATACGCAATTTCTTCACCCCACTATTTTGCCTGGCGATTACTGTGCCGTTGACCTTTCTACTGATCGGCCCGGCGGCAACCTGGTTAAGCCAGTTGCTGGCTCACGGTTATGAAGCAATCTATGCCTTTGCACCGTGGCTTGCGGGTGGGGTGATGGGGGCCATTTGGCAGGTGTGCGTTATCTTCGGCCTGCATTGGGGCATGGTGCCGTTGATGATCAACAATCTTTCCGTTTTTGGACACGACACGCTGTTGCCGCTGCTGCTACCGGCGATTATGGGGCAGGTTGGCGCGTGCCTCGGGATTTTCCTGCGCACACGTGATACCCGTTTGAAAATGCTGGCGGGCTCGGCCGTCAGCGCCGGTATCTTCGGCATTACCGAACCTGCGGTTTATGGCGTCACGCTGCCTCATCGTCGCCCGTTTATTTTCGGCTGTATCGCTGGAGGAATTGGTGGCGCAATTGTTGGATTTAGCCACAGCAACGTCTATTCGTTTGGTTTTGCCAATATCTTTACCCTTGCACAAATGATCCCTCCCGGGGGCGTGGATGCCAGCGTCTGGGGTGCGGTTATCGGGACTGTTCTCGCGCTCATTATTGCTTGTGCGCTGACCTGGGTTGCCGGTTTGCCACGCACCGAAACCGATGTGCCCGTCATTGCGCAGGTCGCTGAAAACGACATTCTCTCCCCGATGAGCGGGACGGTGCTGGCGATGGATCAGGTGCCAGATTCCACCTTTGCCAGCGGTTTACTGGGGGACGGGGCGGCGATTATCCCGCTGACTGGAAAGGTTATCGCACCGTTCCATGGTGAAGTCGCCTCGCTATTCCAGACACGCCATGCCATTGGATTGCTCAGCGATAGCGGCATAGAAATGTTGATACATATCGGCATTGATACCGTGAAGCTGGACGGGCAATTCTTTACTGCTCACGTAAAAGTGGGCGACAAAATTAAGCCGGGTGATCTGCTGATTGAGTTCGACCGGCAGGCCATTATCGATGCGGGTTACGATCTGGCAACGCCTGTGATTATCAGTAACAGCGATGAGTACCGCGCGGTGACGCGCATGACAAACGATCTCTCAATTGATTCGGGTGCGCCGTTCCTGACGGTAAGCCGCTAAACCAAGGAGAAGTAGATGAAAGCATTTCCTGAGAAATTTCTGTGGGGCGGTGCGATTGCCGCAAATCAGGTAGAAGGCGCATGGCGTGAAGATGGGAAGGGGATTTCAACGTCCGATGTTCAACCACATGGCGTGTTCGGTGACGTAGTCGAGCGTAAGCCGGGTGATTTTGGCATCAAAGACACGGCTATCGATTTTTATCACCGCTACCCGGAAGACATCGCGCTGTTTGCGGAAATGGGTTTTAGCTGCCTGCGTGTTTCCATCGCCTGGACGCGCATTTTCCCACAGGGTGATGAAACCCAGCCAAATGAAGCGGGGCTGGCTTACTACGACCGCCTGTTTGATGAGCTGGCAAAACATAACATCACGCCGATGGTGACGCTCTCTCACTACGAAATGCCATGGGGTCTGGTGAAAAACTACGGCGGCTGGGGTAACCGCGAAGTCATCACATTCTTTGAGCGCTATGCACGTAGTGTTTTCACCCGTTTCCAAAACAAAGTGAAACTGTGGCTGACCTTCAACGAAATTAATATGTCACTGCATGCGCCGATGACCGGTGTTGGGCTGCCGTATACGAGCAACGAAGCTGAGATTTACCAGGCGATTCATCATCAACTCGTGGCGAGTGCGTTGGCGGTAAAAGCCTGCCATGAAATCATTCCTGATGCCCGAATTGGCAACATGCTGCTGGGTGGCCTGGTATATCCGCTGAGCTGTAAGCCGGAAGACGTGCTGCAAACCATGCAGGAAAACCGTAACTGGTTGTTCTTTGGTGATGTGCAGTGCCGTGGCAGCTATCCGGGCTATATGCTGCGTTATTTCCGTGACCATGACATTAAGCTTGAGATCTCAGATAGCGACCGCGACGCGCTGAAATCGACCATTGATTTTATCTCGTTCAGCTATTACATGACCGGCTGCGTCACCTCGGATGAAGAGCTCAATGCTAAAGCTCGCGGCAACATTCTGAACATGGTGCCAAATCCTCATCTGGCGAGTTCCGAATGGGGCTGGCAAATTGACCCTGTTGGCTTGCGCATTTTGCTCAATAAGCTTTGGGATCGTTATCAGAAACCGCTGTTTATTGTTGAAAACGGTTTAGGGGCGAAAGACAAGCTTGAGGCTGACGGTACGGTGCATGACGACTACCGCATTAGCTATCTTAACGATCACTTAGTACAAGTTGGCGAAGCGATTGAAGATGGAGTCGACGTGCTGGGCTACACCTGCTGGGGGCCGATTGACCTGGTGAGCGCGTCAAAAGCGGAACTGTCGAAGCGCTATGGTTTTATCTATGTGGATCGTGATGATCAGGGCAACGGCACGCTTGCGCGTTCGCGTAAGAAAAGTTTCAACTGGTATAAAGACGTGATTGCGACCAACGGCGGGAGTTTGAAGCGCTGAGTTTTTAGTCCGGACGCCCTCACCCTAACCCTCTCCCCCAGGAGAGGGGATTGTCCTGTTTTTCCCCTTCTCCCCCAGGAGAGGGTATTATCCTGTTTTCCCCTTTCATCCAGGAGAGAATCGGTATGGCTTTCCCCTTCTCCCTGGGGAGAAGGCTGGGATGAGGGGGCAATTACCCCACTAACCGCTTGATAAATCCGCGAACCCACATCAGCGCCGCATCACTGTTATGGCGCTGATGCCACAGCAGCGCCACGTCAAACGGGGCCATCTCCAGCGGGACGGGGCTGCTCTGTAACCCCCATATTTGCTGCCAGTTTTCACATAAACCCTGCGGCACCGTTGCAAGCGTTGGCATTTTGCTAAGCAGACCGGGCAGCGCGGAAAAATGCGGCGTGGTGTAGCTAATTTCCCGCTTCAGACCTTGTTTCGCTAACAGCGTATCGATATGACTGCTGGCGGCTTCACGGTAACTGACCAACACGTGTTGTTGTGCAGCATAAACCTCAACAGACAGCGGGGTATCGAGCTGTAACTGCGCGGGGTGCCAGAGCGTAACAAACGGCATCGACGCCAATAATTCGCGTTCCATCCAGCGTGCTGACTGATTTGCCACGCTGATTGCCATATCCAGGTCACCCCCTTCCAGACGCTGCGCATCGGTAAACGGGTCGCTTGAAACCACATTCAAACGCACGCCGGGAGCATGTTCACGCAATGCAGGCACCAGACGCGGCATCAGCCACATTTCCACCCAATCGGTCATACCGATAGTGACCGTCGCTTTGGCGTTGGCGGGATTGAAATCTGCCTGCTGGAACAGTGCGCTTTGCAACTGCTCAAGCAGTGGCATCAGCTCGGTGTGCAGTTCTGTTGCTCGCGCGGTAGGCTGCATGCGGTGACCGCTGCGAATAAACAACGGATCGTCAAACATTTCCCGCAAGCGGGCGAGTGACCCGCTCACTGCAGGCTGACCAAGATGCAGTTTATCCGCCGCCAACGACACGCTTTGTTCGCGAAATAACACCGCAAAGGCAATCAACAAATTGAGGTCGATTTTGCGGAAATCACTTTCTTTGATAGTCATTATGTCTCCAATCAATTGGAGTGATAATAAAGCTTCGCGCAGAGTGTCTGCAAGTTGAACTGCGTTATGCGGGCAAAATGAAGGCAAACTCAAAAGTGATTGTGCAGAAGGGAAAATCAAAAAGGTGCCACAGGAGTGGCACCTTTTGTGACTAGAAAATCATCTTAAACACGCCTGTCACGACCAGTAAGCCAATAATAAAGATAATTAAAACTGCCCAAAGAATAATTTTCATCGAGGTTCCCTGGTGAATGGCTAGTGTTTAATGAGTATAGGCAAGGATGACGGGAAGCGCGGGGAGAAGCCTCCCCGTGAACGGAAATTAAGACAAATTGAAGGTAATCAGATGAGCGGTTTGCGCGCCGCAAGCAGGAAAATCATCGGGCGTTCTTTTTCTTCAGCAAGCGCAGGGTTTTGCGCAATTTGCTCCGCACTAGGCCCCCATTCATCGAGTTTTTCGATAACAAAGCCGCTGGCAATCAACGCGTTAAGCCAGCTCGAAAGTTTGCGATGCTGCTTCTTCACGCCGTCAGAAAACCAGTTACTGATGCGCTCGCCTTCTTGCTGATAATGATTAACCGGCCAGGATTTTTGCCCGGACTGATCGGCAAGCCATCCCTGTTGCAACGGCGCGGTGTAAATCGGATGTTCCGCTGAAAAAACTAACCTGCCCCCAGGAACCAGAGACTGGTAAAGGGTGGCAAATAATGTGTCTATATTTTCCAGATAATGCAGCGCCAGTGAGCTGTAAAACAGATCAACGCTTTGCGCATCAAGATCTAACCGTTCGAGATCTTCACGACGATAAACAATGCCGGTGCCCGCGGTCATCTCACGTGCCTTATCCAGCATTTTTACTGAGACATCCAGACCTACAACCTGTGCTGCACCCTGGTCGCGCGCATAGCGGCAAAACCAACCATAGCCACAGCCTAAATCAACGATCTTCTTGCCGCGAAGTTCAGGTAACAGTGACTGAATGGCTGCCCATTCTGGTGCGCCATCCAATCCTTTAATTGAGCGGTCAAGGGTGGCGTAACCTTCAAAAAAAGCCGGGTTATCATAGATATTTTGTGTCATTAGCACTCCTGTACATTTCCGGTAACGTGGGCAGTTTAATTAAAGAACGTTACGGGTGAAAGTGACCTATCATTATCATGATTATATTTACCTATGATTATTTATTTGACGCTTATAATTACCGTTGGAACTAATTTCAAATTGTATCCCTTATTAACCATTGGTGTATTACCACTGATACCTAAAAGTTTCAGTGCCTGAATGCGTAATCTGAGCGCTTTCTTATACTCTATGGCTATTTATGACTTCCTCACGTTTCCCTCTCGCGGCGACTGGCGTTGCGTTAATGCTGGCTTTATCCGGCTGCGCACCCATGCACAATGACGATGCACCTCTTGCACAAAAAACGCCTCCACAACAACTCGAAACCCAGCTTCCTCCGGAACTGGCGCATGGCTGGCCGGGCAGCGACTGGTGGCGAGGTTATCACGACAGCCAAATAGACCGTCTGGTGGAACGTTCGCTTAAAGATTCGCCGGATCTCGCTGTGGTGCAGCAGCGTATCAAGCTTGCACAAGCGCAAACACAGATGCAGGAAGCTAACGATGGCCCGCAAATGGATTTCTCAGCCAATCTCGAGCGCCAGAAAATGTCCCAGGAAGGGGTGATGGGGCCGTTTGCTCTGACTGATCCCGCGGCAGGCACCACAGGGCCGTACTACACCAACGGCAATTTTGGACTGACAGCCAGTTGGGATCTGGATTTGTGGGGCAAGAATCGCGCAGAAGTGGAAGCGAAAGTCGGCGTTATTCGAGCGAAGCAGGCCGAGCTTGCGCAGGCGAAACAGGTCATTTCTACCAATGTCGTGCGTCTGTATTGGGATATGCAAACGCTGTTGGCGTTAAAAGATGTGAAGCAACAAACGCTGGCGGCACAGAAAAAAATCGTTGATGTCGAAACCAGTCTGTACGCAGAGGGAATTAACTCGTCGACTGACGACGTAGAATCCAATATCGATTTCGTGAAAACTCAGCAACAGATTGATGATATCGACGGGCGCATCAACATCGCTAAAGCGCAGCTTGCTGCGATAACCGGGGATGCGCATGCAGCCTCGACGATAAAACCTGTACCGTTGCCTAAGGTGAGTAGCCGTGCGCCAGATCATATGGGTTATGAACTGCTGGCCCGTCGTCCTGATCTTCAGGAAGCACACTGGTACATCGAATCCTCTCTCAGCAGCGTCGATGCTGCCAAAGCGGCGTTTTATCCCGATGTAAACCTGAGTGCCTTTTTGCAAAATGATGCGTTACATCTGAGCGATTTGTTCCGTGGTTCAGCACAGCAAATGGGCGTCATCGGGGGCTTCACGCTACCTATTTTTGACAGCGGACGCCTGAACGCCAATCTCGATATCGTGCGTGCGCAAAGCAACTTGTCGATTGCCAGCTACAACAAGGCGGTGGTTGGCGCAGTTAACGATGTCGAGAAAGCGGCCAGCCAACTGAATGCGGTTGCGGCGGAAAACGAGCATCAACTTACCATCATGCAGGGTACGCAAAAGCTCAAAGCCCTGGCGCAGGCAAAGTACCATGCAGGAATTATTTCCGGTGCGCGGATGAGTGCGGCGACATTGCCGGATTTGTCAGAACAGGCACACGCCATCCAGCTTCACGGCCAATGGCTTAACGCCGATGTGCAGTTAATCTCCGCATTAGGCGGCGGTTATCAGGCCGGTAAAGCGTAACGTACGGGATTCTCGCCACCTCCTATAATTAGATGCAGCTTGAAGTATGAAGAGGAGTGGAGGGATGAGAACGGCTAACAAAGTGGCTATCGTCACGGCGTCGGATTCGGGTATTGGCAAAAAATGTGCGCTGATATTGGCCCAGCAGGGGTTCGATATCGGCATCACCTGGCATTCGGATGAGCAGGGCGCACAAGAAACGGCACGATTAGTCGGCGGTTTTGGTCGTCGTGCTGAGACAGTGCAACTCGATTTAGCCCATCTTCCTGACGGTGCGGTGGGGATTGATGAATTGATTTGCCGTTTCGGGCGCGTGGACGCGCTGGTGAATAACGCCGGGGCAATGAGCAAAAATCCTTTCCTGGATGTCACGCTGGAGGAGTGGCGTGAGCTGTTCACCGTGGATGTTGATGGCGCATTTGTCTGTTCGCAGAAGGTGGCGCGCGCCATGATTGCCCAGGGCAGTGGCGGCAGAATTGTTAATATCACGTCGGTTCACGAGCACACCCCGCTGCCTGAAGCGTGCGCCTACACCGCAGCGAAACATGCGTTGGGCGGGTTAACCAAATCAATGGCGATGGAGTTGGTACAGCATAAAATTCTGGTTAATGCCGTCGCGCCTGGAGCCATTGCCACGCCGATGAATAACATGAGTGAAGGTGACGGAAGCAAAAGCAGAATCCCTGAGATCCCCTTAGGTCGGGCGGGGGAAACTGAAGAAATTGCGAGCCTTGTCGCATGGTTGTGTTCTGATAGCGCCAGCTATACCACCGGACAATCGTTTATCGTCGACGGCGGTTTTATGTTCGCCAACCCGCATTTTAAGCCGAAAGGGTGAGCTTATTTATCGCTCTCCCGGCGTTTAAACCAGTACCGCACCAGCCACACCACCGCAACCACGCCTACCAGCCAAATCCAGTGCTTAATATGTTGGTCCAGGTTATGTAGCCATGGGCCAACAACTTCACCGCCCAAATACCCCAGGGTGGTGAAAATGGTTGCCCAAAGTAGTGCGCCTACAATGTTGAGGGGGAGAAAGATTTTGGGAGGCAGGTGACTGGCGCCAATCAAAATAGGGCTTATCACCCGAAAGCCGTACATAAAGCGCGATCCAATGACAAACCAATAGGGATGGCGGTTGATCAGATCCTGGGCTTTGGTGATTTTCTTTTTGTGCTTATTAAAACGTTCTGGAATGGAGCCGCGAAAACGTCTGCCAATCAGGTACAGCAGTTGGTCGCCAATCATTCCGCCCAGTGCGACAGACAGCACCACCAGCGGATACTTCAGCAACCCCTGGTGTGCAGCAATGCCACCCAACAGCGTCACCGTTTCCCCTTCAGCCATGCTGCCCAGAATCAGAGCGGCATAACCGTAATGCGCGATGAGATTATTGATATCCATAGTGAATCTGGTCACTCCAATTTATAACTGATTAAAAAACAATCCAGCCGTTGTGCATTATACTTTATCTGTGCTTAATCGATTTTTTTTGGCATCTCAGGAGGCGTTATGAGTCATGTCTGGGGGCTTTTTTCCCATCCTAATCGTGAAATGCAGAACATAAAACGCGAGAACGAAACGGTAACACATCACTACACGCACCATGTGTTAATCATGGCGGCCATTCCGGTTATCTGTGCGTTTATTGGCACAACCCAAATTGGCTGGAATTTTGGTGATGGTACCTTCGTTAAATTGTCGATGTTTACCGGATTCTATTTAGGCGTACTGTTTTATGCACTGATGTTGGCTGGTGTTGCCGTGATGGGACGTGTCATTTGGTGGATGGCTCGTAACTATCCTCATCGTCCGTCATTGGCGCGTTGTATGGTGTTTGCCGGATATGTTGCGACTCCGCTGTTTCTAAGCGGCCTTGTGGCACTGTATCCACTGGTGTGGTTATGTGTTTTAGTTGGTGCTATTGCGCTGATTTACACCGGCTATTTGCTGTACGTCGGTGTGCCTGAGTTCCTGGGTATCAATAAAGAAGAGGGGATGAGCTTTTCAAGCTCCACGCTCGCCATTGGTGTACTGGTTCTTGAAGTGCTTTTAGCCATGAGTGTCATTTTGTGGGGTTATGGATACCGGCTGTTTTGAAGGGTATAAAACAATTACGATTCAATTGTGGTAGTTCTCCGGGGCGTCAGAGTATTATGCTGGCGCCTCGCTCTATTCATACGTGCTGTGAACAGATTCGATGGACACATCACATACCTGAATCATTACAGAAGTGTCACCATGCCGACAAAAATTCGTCTCTCGTTGCTCAGCCTCGCGCTGATGATTGCCGTTCCATTCGCTTCTCAGGCTGCGACAAAAGCCACTGTACAACAGGTTAGTGCCGGGCAAGAAATCGCTTCCGGCAGTGCCATGATCGTCGATCTGCAAACCAATAAAATTTTGTATTCCAGCCATCCCGATCTGGTGCGCCCCATTGCCTCGATAACCAAATTGATGACAGCGATGGTGGTTCTGGATGCGAACCTGCCGATGGATGAAATGCTGAGTGTCGATATCAGCCAGACACCGGAAATGAAAGGTGTTTATTCGCGCGTACGTTTGAACAGTAAGATTAACCGTAAAGACATGATGTTGCTGGCGTTAATGTCGTCAGAAAACCGTGCGGCTGCAAGTCTGGCTCATCATTATCCTGGCGGGTATAACGCATTTATTCGCGCAATGAATGCAAAAGCCAAATCCCTGGGCATGACACACACCCGTTACGTTGAACCAACCGGGTTGTCGATTCAAAACGTTTCCACCGCGCGTGACTTATCCAAACTGCTGATTGCTTCCCGGCAATATCCGCTGCTTGGCCAGTTGAGCACGACGAAAGAAGATATGGCGACCTTTGCTAATCCGGCCTATACGCTGCCGTTCCGCAATACCAACCATTTGGTTTATAACAACAAATGGGATATTCAGCTCACCAAAACGGGCTTTACCAACAACGCAGGGCATTGCCTGGTCATGCGTACCATGATTAACAGCCGCCCGGTGGCGCTGGTGGTGCTGGATGCCTTCGGGAAATATACCCACTTTGCCGATGCAAACCGTTTACGTAACTGGATGGAGACGGGCAAGGTGACGCCTGTTCCTTCATCGGCTCTGGCGTATAAAAAGCAAAAATCTGCACAGATGGCAAATAACAGTCATCAAGGCAATGCAATAGACGACTAGCGATAAATACCCTAAATAATTCGAGTTGCAGCAAGGCGGCAATTGAGAGAGCAGCCAACAACCCTGCAACTTGAAGTATGAAGGGTATTACGGCAGCGTCCTGTCTCCATCATTGAGCGGGCGCTGCATAATCAAGGTATCTCGCCAGCCACCCAGCTTGAATCCCACATTGCGAAGTTGCCCAGCCACTTCGAAACCGAGCTGTTTGTGCAGACGACACGAACCTGAATTGTTCTCACCATCGCCGATCACTGCCACCATTTGCCGCCACGGGCCCTGTTCGCAGCGGGTAATCAGCGTGCTTAATAGCTCTCGCCCTACGCCTTTTCCCGTCATACTGGCGTCAATATAAACCGAGTCTTCAACGGTAAAACGGTACGCTGAACGTGAGCGATAGGGCGTCGCATAGCTAAAACCCACTACAATTCCGCTGTACACCGCGACCAACCATGGAAGCTGCTGGACATGAACCGCAGTAAGACGTTCGGCCATTTGAGCAAGTGTGGGCGGGACTTCCTCGAAAGAACTGCGGCCATGCAGGACATGCCATTCATAAATGGCAGCGATGGCGGGAATGTCGTCGGCGGTGGCATCACGAACGTGTAATCGTACACTCGGCACGGTTTCGAGCACTGACATCTCTGGCTCCTGTACGCAAGATAGTAAAGTGGCATGTGGTCACACCACTTTGTGTCGCATCTTAATCTAGTACAAAAAACAAGCGAGCAACAACTCAATCCTGTTATTTGGCGGCATAACTTAATGAGGGCCGTGGTGATGCGTATGGTTACAGTCCTTTTCCTCCCACCATTTATGCTTGGTGGTTTTACCAATGCCTGGGTTCATGCTGTTAGTCGGGTCATTGGCCTGATAAAACTGTTTTAAGCTGTCTGGCGCTTCATACAAATGCCCGACGTTATGTTCAGCCGGATACTGCGCCCCGCGCGCGCGAAGCAGCTCGAGCATCTGCTCTTTCAACGCATGAACATCAACCCCTTTCTTCACAATGTAATCCTGATGGAAGACATGGCACATGAAGTGGCCGTAATACAAGCTATGGCTTATCTGGCTGCTGATTTCCGGCGGTAAATGCTCAAACCACTCCTGGTCGTTACGACGCAGAGCGATATCCAACGCCAGGATATCTTCGACTTCGTTAGCATGTACCGCGTGATAACGTATCGCGGCACCCGCTGCGGCGAAGCGGTGTAAAAATGCTTTCGCCCCTTCCGTTGGCGTACAGACGAAAAAGCCACCTTCCGCCTGCTGGAAATAACTTTCCAGCCAGTTGCGTGCTTCAGCAATCCCTTCACCGGACATCTTCAACAACAGATGATGTTCGTATTTTCCACGCCACTCTTTCATACGCGGCGGTAAATGGCCCGGAGTCCAGCGACTCAGGCGCTGTAAAACACGATCGGTGAAGTGAGGCTTAACGAACGGGACTTTTTCAAGCCACGCATCCGTCCGGCCCTTCAGGGTGAAGAACATCGGCAGTTTGTCGGTACCGAGTTTATCGATCATCATGAACGTGTCTTTTCCATACACCTCGGCAATATCGTAAATATCCCGGTGCATGTATTCGCCCGCGACGGGCAGGTTTTCAAAATTTGCCAGGATATGGCGGCGGATTTCGGTCAGGACTTCAGGTTTGTTGGTGCCGATGTAAAACACTTCGTTTTGCTTTTCGGCAACAAAGGTGTCGAGGCGTACAGCAAAGACGGCGAGTTTCCCGGCACAGCCAGAGGCTTCAAATAGGCGGCTTGGATCAGCATTAAAGCGTGATGGCGTGTCCGCATCAACGTTGCGCACGCGCTCGGCATAGTCTTTATCTGATGCCTGGCGCTGGTCGTGCAGCACATTTTCTGGCTTCACTCGCTCGTCATCGAGCTTGCCGAGAATTTGCTCCGGTGTGGCACCGAGGTCGATTCCCAGATGGTTCACCAGGGTTAATTTGCCTTGCTCATCAATACGCGCATACAGCGCCATCTCTGTATAGGCTGGCCCACGTTTTACCAGGGAGCCGCCGGAGTTATTACAAATCCCGCCAATGACCGAAGCCCCAATACAAGACGAACCGATAACGGAGTGCGGCTCACGTCCAAGGGGTTTAAGCGCTTTTTCCAGTTGATAGAGTGTGCTGCCGGGAAACGCGAGTACCTGCTTTCCACCATCCAACAACTGTAATTTATCCAGACGCAGCGTGCTGATGATGACAATTTCACGATCGTAATCGTTGCCATTTGGGGTTGAGCCTTCGGTTAAACCGGTATTAGCCGCCTGCATCAGAATGATTTTGTCGGTGCTGACACACGCGCTCAGCACTCGCCATAACTCAAGCAAAGTACCGGGGAAAACGACCGCCAGCGCATCGCCCTGGCCGGAGCGGAAGCCTTTACGATAACGTGCCGTTTTTGCCGCATCGGTTAGCACATGTTGACTGCCCACCAGGCGGCTTAGCTCATTAATAAACGGGTTAGACATCTATCCACTCCTTGTGAAAATAGTGAAGTCTTCAAGCATAGCCTGAAAATGGGTAATGAATCTTCCGAAACGCTCGAAAAATCAGCATATAACATCAGACTCGCTCTTCTTACCGACATGACGTTGTGGCACACTGCATCTCTTAACACTTCGTGCTGCCCTGGGTGGCGGCTTGAGCAAGAGAGTAATGTCGATGAAATGGCTCTGTTCTGTAAGTTTCGCAGTTAGCCTTGCGCTGCAACCTGCGGTAGCGTCTGAAATGTTTGGCCCGCACCCGTTAACGCCAGAAGCACGTGACGCCTTCGTCACCGATTTGCTGAAACAAATGACCACTGACGAGAAAATCGGTCAACTGCGGTTAATCAGCGTCGGGCCGGATAACCCGAAAGAAGCCATTCGCGAGATGATCAAAGACGGGCAGGTTGGGGCGATTTTCAACACCGTAACCCGCCACGATATCCGTGCCATGCAGGACCAGGTGATGAGCCTGAGCCGTCTGCACATTCCATTATTCTTCGCCTACGATGTCGTGCATGGTCAACGTACCGTGTTCCCGATAAGCCTGGGTTTAGCCTCATCCTTTAATCTGGATGCCGTGAAAACGGTAGGGCGCGTTTCTGCTTATGAAGCCGCAGACGATGGCCTGAACATGACGTGGGCACCGATGGTTGACGTTTCCCGCGACCCGCGCTGGGGCCGTGTGTCTGAAGGATTTGGTGAAGATACTTATCTGACTTCAATCATGGGGCGCACCATGGTGGAAGCGATGCAAGGCAAAAGCCCGGCAGAACGCTACTCGGTGATGACCAGCGTCAAACACTTCGCAGCCTATGGCGCGGTCGAAGGTGGCAAAGAGTACAACACCGTGGATATGAGCACCCAACGCTTGTTCAACGACTATATGCCGCCATACAAAGCTGCGCTTGATGCGGGCAGCGGTGGCGTAATGGTGGCGCTGAACTCGCTGAACGGTACACCGGCATCGTCGGATACCTGGTTGCTCAAAGATTTGCTGCGCGATGAGTGGAAATTCAAAGGCATCACCATTTCTGACCACGGTGCAATCAAAGAACTGATCAAGCACGGTGTGGCGAGTGATCCGAAAGATGCGGTGCGTGTCGCACTGAATTCCGGCATCAACATGAGTATGAGCGATGAGTACTACAGCAAATACTTGCCTGAGCTTGTGAAAAGTGGCGCGGTGCCGATGGCGGAACTCGATGACGCAACGCGTCACGTGCTGAACGTGAAATATGATATGGGTCTGTTTAATGATCCCTACAGCCACTTAGGGCCGAAAGAGTCTGACCCGGAAGATACTAACGCTGAAAGCCGCCTGCATCGTAAAGAAGCTCGTGAAGTGGCACGCGAAAGTATGGTTCTGCTGAAAAACCGCCTGCAAACCTTGCCGCTGAAAAAATCGGGCACTATTGCCGTGGTGGGGCCGCTGGCCGATAGCAAACGCGACATGATGGGAAGCTGGTCTGCTGCGGGTGTGGCCGATCAAACCATTACCGTGTTGCAGGGCATCAAAAATGCGGTGGGTGACAACGCTAAGATCGTGGTCGCCAAAGGCGCTAACGTCACCGACGAAAAAGACATTGTGGCATTCCTGAACCAGTACGAGCCGGCGGTGAGTGTCGACAGCCGTTCTGCCCAAGCGATGATTGACGAAGCTGTCAACACTGCGAAATCAGCTGATGTGGTGGTTGCCGTAGTGGGCGAGGCGCAAGGTATGGCGCACGAAGCCTCCAGCCGTACCGACCTCGTCCTGCCGCAAAGCCAGCGCGATTTAATTGCCGCGCTGAAAGCGACCGGCAAACCGTTAGTTCTGGTATTAATGAATGGTCGCCCACTGGCACTGGTCAAAGAAAATCAACAGGCTGATGCACTGCTGGAAGCCTGGTATAGCGGCACCGAAGGCGGTAACGCTGTTGCTGATATCTTGTTTGGCGATTACAACCCTTCAGGCAAATTGCCGATGTCCTTCCCGCGTTCTGTCGGACAGATCCCAACGTACTACAGCCACTTAAATACCGGGCGTCCGTACAATCCGGAGAAACCGAACAAATACACTTCCCGTTATTTCGACGAAGCTAACGGCCCGCTGTTCCCATTCGGTTATGGCCTGAGCTACACCACATTCACCGTTTCTGATGTGAAAATGTCTGCGCCTTCGATGAATGCTGACGGCAAAGTGGAAGCGAGTGTTGAAGTGAAAAACACCGGCGACCGCGAGGGTGAAACCGTTGTGCAGATGTATCTGCGAGATGTCACCGCTTCAATGAGTCGTCCGGTCAAAGAGCTGAAAGGCTTTAAGAAAGTGTCGCTGAAACCGGGTGAAACTCAGACGGTAAGTTTCCCGATTGACGTTGAAGCACTGAAGTTCTGGAACGCGCAGATGAAGCATGTTGCTGAACCAGGCAAATTCAATGTGTTTATTGGGCTGGATTCAGCTCGCGTGAAACAGGGCGAGTTTGAACTGAACTAGTTCACGCTAGCCACTTTTCCTTTTTCCAAATAAAGGGCCGGCTTACCGGCCCTTTTCTTATTCTGCCCCCCATGCGCCCACAACCACTTAATTTTCGGCTAAACTTTTGCGACTCCATGATTTTTAAGAGAGAACAACAGCGAGGAAGCATAATGAATTTATCAGCGCGTTGGGGTGTGGCGGGATTAGTGTTGTTGGCCGCAGGAGTGCAGG
Organism: Buttiauxella sp. A111; assembly: GCF_014189855.1. Taxonomy (GTDB): domain Bacteria; phylum Pseudomonadota; class Gammaproteobacteria; order Enterobacterales; family Enterobacteriaceae; genus Buttiauxella; species Buttiauxella selenatireducens. The sequence goes on along the minus strand of NZ_BJFN01000003.1, from coordinate 129,819 downwards.
CAGCAGAACCCGTGAAAGTGGGTTCTAAAATCGATACCGAAGGTTCATTGCTCGGTAATATTATTTTGCAGGTGCTCGATAGTCACGGCGTCAAAACCGTTAATAAAGTCCAGTTAGGGACCACTCCGGTTGTGCGCGGGGCCATTACTGCGGGCGAACTGGATATCTACCCGGAATATACCGGTAACGGGGCATTTTTCTTTAAAGATGAAAACGACCCTGCCTGGAAAAACGCTCAACTTGGCTATGAGAAAGTCAAAAAACTGGATGCTGAGAAAAATCATCTGGTGTGGTTAACCCCCGCTCCGGCGAACAATACCTGGACCATCGCTGTTCGCAAAGACCTGGCTGAGAAAAACAAACTTACCTCGCTTGACGATCTCGGCGCTTATCTGAAAAAGGGCGGTGAATTCAAACTGGCGGCGTCCGCTGAATTTATTGAGCGCTCCGACGCACTTCCTGCCTTTGAAAAAGCCTATGGTTTTAAACTCGAACAGCCGCAATTGCTGTCACTGGCCGGGGGCGATACTGCCGTAACCATTAAAGCTGCCGCGCAGCAAACTTCGGGTGTCAATGCAGCCATGGCTTACGGTACCGATGGACCTGTGGCCGCGCTCGGTTTGCAAACTCTGAGCGACCCAAAAGGCGTGCAGCCGATTTATGCCCCAACGCCTGTGGTACGTGAAAGCGTTCTGAAAGCGTATCCGGAAATGGGCGAATGGTTAAAACCTGTTTTTGCCTCGCTTGATGAGAAAACCCTGCAACAGCTTAATGCCAGCATTGCGGTGGACGGCCTGGATGCGAAGAAAGTGGCTGCTGATTACCTGAAACAGAAAGGTTTCGTTAAATAGACAGGATGTGCGTTTGCTAAAGATTCATAACCGCGTCCTGCTGCTGCTGGTGATTTTACTGGTGGTGGCGGGCGCGGTACTGCCGTTTATCAACTTTGCACCCAACCGTCTGGTTTCCGGGGAATCTATTGCGCTTAACCAACTCCCCGCCCATGCCTGGTTGATTCTTTCCATTCCGGTTTTCATTCTGGCATGTCTTACTCTCTTTCCGTGTCGGCCAACCTCCCTGGTGTCGACGTTGCTGGTGGGCGAACTGTTGTTTATTGCCATCTTGTTGGTGATGGGGCGTACCGCATCGCAATTCGCCGCGCATGGCAGCACGCTTGCACGCACGTCTCCAGGCAGCGGGCTGTGGCTTTCATTAACGCTCTGCTTGTTATTGTGCGCCGATGCTATTAGCCGCCTGACGCCTAAAGCACTCTGGCGCTTGCTACTGAATCTGCAAATCTGGATTGTGCCGGTGGCGCTGCTGGTGAGTGGGTATTTTGATTCACTCTCGTTGCTAAAAGAGTACGCCAATCGTCAGGACGTGTTTAATGACTCACTGTCTCGTCATCTGGCTCTGCTATTGGGGACGTTATTGCCCGCATTGGCGATTGGCGTGCCCTTGGGCGTACTGTGTTACAACCGCCCAGGCTGGCAATCATCTGTATTTTCGGTGCTCAATGTGATTCAAACGGTGCCTTCGGTGGCGCTGTTCGGTTTGTTAATCGCACCGCTGGCGGGACTGGTCAAACTGGCTCCATGGTTAGGCTCCCTGGGCGTGAGTGGGATTGGCGTCGCGCCTGCGTTGATCGCGCTAGTGCTGTACGCGTTGTTGCCGCTGGTACGCGGCGTGGTGTCAGGGTTGCAGCAAGTTCCGCGCAATATCATTGAAAGCGCTGAAGGTATGGGGATGTCGCGTTGGCAGGTGTTCTGGCAGGCCGAAGTGCCGCTCGCGCTGCCGGTTTTATTACGCAGCCTGCGCGTCGTGTGCGTACAAACCATTGGTATGACGGTTATCGCGGCCCTGATTGGTGCGGGTGGTTTCGGGGCGATTATCTTCCAGGGATTACTCAGTAGCGCGCTCGACCTGGTGTTGCTCGGCGTGATCCCGGTGATTGCGCTGGCGGTTATCCTGGATGCATTTTTTAAACTGTTTATCTCATTACTTGAGGAAAAACAGCCATGATTGAATTTGAGAATGTCAGCAAGTCTTTCCAGGGCAAGGCGGCAGTCAGTAACTTGTCGCTGAATATCAAGGAAGGGGAGTTCACTGTGCTCATTGGCACCTCTGGCTCCGGAAAATCCACCACGCTGAAAATGATAAACCGCCTGATCGAACACGATAGCGGGCGTATTCGTTTTGCCGGAGAAGAGATCCGCAACTTTGACGCGAAAGTCCTGCGCCGCCGCATGGGGTATGCGATTCAGTCAATCGGCCTGTTTCCTCACTGGAGCGTGGCCCAAAATATCGCCACCGTACCGCAATTGCTGAAATGGCCGAAAGCGCGAATCAGTGCGCGAATTGACGAATTACTGCATCTGCTCGGGCTTGAGGCGGCGCAATTTCGCGACCGTTATCCGCATCAACTTTCAGGTGGGCAACAGCAACGAGTCGGCGTGGCGCGTGCGCTGGCAGCCGATCCGGAAGTGTTGCTGATGGATGAGCCTTTTGGTGCGCTTGATCCGGTGACACGCGGCGCGCTGCAACAAGAGATTATCCGCATCCATCAACTTCTTGGGCGCACAATTGTGTTGGTTACTCACGATATCGATGAAGCACTGACGCTTGCCGACCGAATTGTACTTATGGATAGCGGGCAGGTGATTCAGCAAGGCACGCCGCTGGAGCTATTAACGCGCCCGGCGACAGATTTCGTGCGTGATTTCTTTGGTCGCAGCGAGCTTGGCGTGCGGCTATTGTCACTTCGCCAGGTCGCCGATCGCGTGCGAGTCGAGGAGCGAATGGCGGGCGAACCCATCAGTGAAACATTAAGTCTACGCGAGGCGTTGTCGTTATTTGTCTTCCGCCAGTGCGAGCAGTTACCGGTGGTGAATCAGCATGGCGAACCTTCCGGTGTTTTGCATTTTAGCGATCTGGTTCAGGGGGAAAAAATGCGAGGTGAAAATGCGTCTGCTCCGTGATCCCTTGTTATGGCTCATTGCGCTATTTATCGGGCTGTTAGTCGTGATGCCCTACAGCAGCCCTTTGTTCAGTTGGCTTTTCCCGGATCTTGAAAGGCCGTTGTATCAGCAAGACAGTTTTGTAGCGCTGGCGCTAAAGCACTTCATGCTGGTGGGGATTTCCAGTCTGGTCGCCATTGTGATTGGGGTAGGGCTGGGAATTGCGGTAACTCGACCGGCAGGGCTTGAATTTCGCTCACTGGTTGAGACTATCGCGGCGGCTGGGCAAACTTTTCCGCCCGTCGCGGTGTTGGCAATTGCCGTTCCGGTGATGGGATTTGGTCAACAGCCTGCGATTATTGCGCTGGTGCTGTACGGCCTGCTGCCGATTTTACAGGGGACGTTGGCCGGAATGGGGGCGGTGCCAGAATCGACAAAAGAGATTGCGTTGGGGGCCGGGATGAGCCGCTGGCAAATGCTGCGAAAAGTAGAATTCCCTCTCGCCGCGCCGGTGATTCTGGCGGGGGTCCGCACCTCGGTAATCATTAATATCGGTACCGCAGCGATTGCCTCAACCGTCGGTGCCAGTACCCTGGGTTCGCCGATAATCATCGGGCTGAGCGGCTTTAACACCGCCTATGTGATTCAAGGGGCTTTGCTGGTCGCGCTGGCGGCAGTGGTGATCGACCGCCTGTTTGAGCGCCTGTTACGTTACATCACGCGCCATGAAGGATGACGATATAGCCTACCAGCATTACGCCGCCAATCCCGCCGATAGCCATGACCAGCATACCGCCCACCAGGGCAATTTTACTTAATTTCATATTCAGTTCGCTCCAAATGTTACAGGGGCGATTATAAGACGAAGCAGGCTTGTTAATGAACTATTAAGTTTGTCTTATGCGCGTTGAGTCGAATGCCCATTGCTCATCAGTGGGAAGATTTGTAATCCAGCACAGCGCCAGAGTTCCAGTTGATCAAGCTGGTTATGGGTCGGCGTATCGCCACACCACACTAATAACGTTTGTTGAGCGAAAAGCTCGGGGCGCAGCTGATGCAGTGGATGTGCCAATACATCAATACGCCAACCCTGCTGTATTGCCATCCATGCTGCCATCCACAAACGGGTGGTGTCAGGTGTATCCCATCCGACCAATAACGCATCTTTACCACTGCGCTTGCGGGCCGATGCCAGACACAGCGCAATGTAATTGATCAGCGCGCCATCCAGCAGGCTGAGTAGGGTGTTAAGGGTGACTTGATGGCATTGCAGGCGACGACGCAGAGGGATGTAGAGCTGGTTGACGAGAATTTCTGCTGGGTAGTCGCGGCCAATGTCGGCAATCCAGCTGCGTAACCGGTTCGGGCTGCCGCTTTGTAATTGCTGAAGCAATTGCTCCTGACGTTCACGCCAGCCGCTTTCCAGATCCTGAAGTTCACCGCTCAACAAGGCTTTCACTTTGCTGACCTGAACGCCGTTCTCTATCCAGTGTTTGATTTCGCGAATACGTTCGATGTCGGCATCGTCAAATAATCGATGACCGCCATCCGTGCGCTGAGGTTTCAGTAGCCCGTAACGGCGTTGCCACGCCCGCAACGTTACGGGATTGATATCACAAAGCAGAGCCACTTCACCGATAGTATAAAGCGCCATGTTATCCCCAAAGTCTTCCCGGGAAGCCCCCGTATAACTGTAGTCAGTGGCAAAGACTCTGTGGGATTTTTAGTTACGGAGCGCAACTAAAAGTGTTTTATGAGTACATTGAGGGGAAATGGGGAATGTTTCTTGCGTTAATCCGCCCTACGAAAAGATAACGTAGGGCGGATTCGCGTAGCGGTAGCTGACATTAAATGTGTTAGTCGTCGAAGTACCAGTAACCCTGGTTAACCAGTTCAGTCAAAACACTAACAAATTCCGGGTTCTGCAATGCGTCACCCAGTTCAGTTTGGCTCAGCGTGGTGTAACGGCACAGCGCGTCAGCGGCTTGTGGAACCGGCGCTTCCATCGGTTCGCTATTGACGAAGAACTTTCCATCCACGTTCAGCACGCGTAATCCGCTCAAACGCGTCAGGCTTTCACCACCTTGTAATGCATCGAGGATTTCATCTTGCTGATATGGCGGCTCTGCTGGCGCAACGTCCAGTTCATGACGTGGAGTGGTGATAAAGCGGCCAAACCACTGCTTGAAATCTTCCGGCTGGTTGATGACGTCCATCATCATGTCGCGCAGGCGATTTAGCTCATAGCCTTCAACTTTGCCTGGATGCTCACGGCAGGTTAAATCAGGGTCGCTGTAATGCTCGCCACCCAAATCGTTTTCCAGCGCGTAGTCAGCAAAGCTGCTGATCAGATCGCGGCCATTTGGCCCACGGAAACCCACGGAGTAGTTGAGTGCAGTTTCATGAGTGAAGCCATCGTGCGGGAAACCAGGCGGAATATACAGAATGTCGCCAGGTTCCAGATCTTCATCAATGATCGGTTCAAATGGATCAACGTGCAGCAATGCTGGATGTGGACAGAACTGACGCATTGGCAGTTTGTCACCGACACGCCAGCGACGGCTGCCCATGCCCTGAATAATAAACACATCATATTGATCGATATGCGGGCCAACGCCACCACCCGGTACGGAGAAGGAGATCATCAGATCGTCCAGACGCCAGTCAGGTAACACGCGGAACGGGCGTACCAGTTCAGCAGACGGCGCATGCCAGTGGTTAACGGCTTGTGCCAGCAGTGACCAGCCCGTTTCACCCAGGTTGTCAAAGTGTTCGAAAGGCCCGTTCGCAGCCTGCCATTGACCATTGGTGTGGCTGACCAGTCGGCTATCCACCTCTGCTTCCATAGCAAGACCGGCTAATTCATCCGGCGTAATCGGATCGACAAAATTAGGAAACGCATTTTTCAAAATAACCGGCTTTTTCTGCCAGTATTTCGCCATAAACTCAGGCCAGTCTAAATTAAGTTGATAATCCATTTTTGACACCAGTGGAGGATAAACGGGCTTAATTATAGAGAGGGTCGCTTGCGGGTCGCCTTGTCATGCGTCAAGGCTTGCTGTAACACCGGATCAGAAAAAACAATACAGCCCATCTTCAAAAAGTGGGACAATAGTGGCTGTTTATACAGTAGAAGTGGTTTTTATGGCTTTGTCCTCTGCGCAAAAAGCGCAAATCGCCGCCTGGTATAAGGCGCTACAGCAACAGATCCCGGACTTTATTCCGCGCCCACCGCAACGGCAAATGATTGCCGAAGTGGCGAAAACGCTCGCGGGTGAAGAAGGGCGTCATCTGGCGATTGAGGCTCCCACCGGTGTTGGGAAAACCCTTTCTTATCTGATCCCCGGGATCGCCATCGCGCGTGGCGAGCAGAAAACGTTAGTCGTCAGCACCGCCAACGTTGCCCTACAGGATCAAATATTTAGCAAAGATTTACCGCTGCTACGCAAAATAATCCCCGACCTGAAATTTACCGCAGCCTTCGGGCGCGGGCGCTATGTTTGCCCACGAAACCTGGCAGCACTTGCGACGGATAACCTGGCGCAAGGCGATTTGCTGGCATTTCTTGAAGATGAACTGGCCCCAACCAGCAAAGACGAACAGCAGCGCTGTGCAAAGCTGAAAACCGATCTCGACGGTTACAAATGGGACGGATTGCGCGACCACACATCGCAATCCATTGATGACGATTTGTGGCGACGTCTGAGCACCGACAAAGCCAGTTGCCTAGGCCGCAATTGTCACTGGTATCGGGAATGCCCGTTCTTTGTAGCACGGCGTGAAATTGACGATGCCGAAGTCGTGGTGGCGAATCACGCACTGGTGATGGCCGCCATGGAAAGTGATGCGGTTTTGCCAGAAGCGAAAAACCTGCTGCTGATTTTAGATGAAGGCCACCATTTACCGGATGTCGCACGCGACGCGCTGGAAATGAGCGCGGAAATCACTCCCGGCTATAGCCGTTTGCAGTTTGATCTGTTCAGCAAACTGGTAGAAACCTGCATGGCGCAGTTTCGTCCGAAAAGCCCGCCGCCGCTGACGAACCCTGAGCGCTTGACCAATCATTGCGATGAAATCTACGAATTGCTGAGCTCGTTTAACAGCATTGTGTCGTTGTGGCTGCCGGGTGAGCACGAAGCCGAACACCGTTTTGAAATGGGCATTTTGCCAGATGAAATCATGGCGATTTGTAAGCGTCTGGCGAAACTCATGGAAGGGCTACGCAGCCTGGCAGAAGCGCTGCTTAACGATCTTAGTGAAAAAACGGGCACTCATGACATCGTGCGTTTACACCGCTCGTTATTGCATATGAACCGTGCATTGGGGTATTTCGAGACGCAAAGCAAACTGTGGCGACTCTCGGCAATGGAACAGGCATCGGGCGCACCTGTATCAAAATGGGTAACGCGCGACATTCGTGAAGGGCAGCCGCATCTGTTCTTCCATTGCGTGGGTATCCGCGTCTGCGACCAGCTCGAGAAACTGGTGTGGCGTAATGTGCCGCACGTTATCGTGACATCGGCGACGCTTCGTTCGCTCAATAAATTCGACCGCCTGCAAGAGATGAGCGGTTTAAGCGAAAAAGCGGGCGATCGTTTTGTTGCGCTTGATTCACCGTTTAATCATGTCGAACAGGGAAAGCTGGTTATTCCACAGTTGACGGTAGAACCGACTATGGAAAACGAAGCCCAACATCTGGCTGAAATGGCGGCGTTTTTCCGTGCTGAATTGGCTAAAGGTGAGCATAAAGGGATGCTGGTGTTGTTTGCCAGCAACCGAGCAATGCAGGTGTTCCTGACTCATGTCACCGATCTGCGCCTGACCCTGTTAGTGCAGGGCGACCAGCCACGTTATCGTCTTGTGGAAACGCACCGTAAACGCGTTGAACAAGGCGAAACCAGCGTACTGGTTGGCCTGCAATCCTTTGCAGAAGGTCTGGATTTAAAGGGCGATTTACTCAGCCAGGTGCATATCCATAAAATTGCCTTCCCGCCTATCGACAGCCCGGTCGTGGTGACTGAAGGGGAATGGTTAAAAACCCTGAAACGCTATCCTTTTGAAGTACAGAGTTTACCGAGCGCTTCATTTAATCTTATTCAACAAGTCGGGCGTTTAATTCGCAGCCACGGCTGTTATGGTGAGGTGGTGATTTACGACCGACGCCTGTTGACCAAAAATTATGGTCAGCGTCTACTGGGGGCGTTGCCGGTATTTCCGATAAGCCAGCCTGAAGCGCCAGCAGCTAAACTGATTGATACCAAACCGAAAAAGACCACGGTGCGGCGCAAACGTACGAGTAAGAAATAGAAAGGAGACTGTGAGTGGATTACCGTAAGATCATTAAAGAAGTCGGGCGGGGTAAGAACCACGCACGCGATCTGGATTTTGACACCGCTCGCGGCTTATATGCCCATATGCTCAGAGGTGAGGTGCCGGAACTGGAGCTCGGCGGCGTGCTGATTGCGCTGCGTATCAAAGGTGAAGGCGAGGCGGAGATGCTCGGCTTTTATGACGCGATGAAACATCATCTGATCTCCCTGACGCCACCGATTAACAAGCCGATGCCCATTGTTATTCCTTCTTATAACGGTGCCCGCAAACAAGCCAACCTTACGCCATTGCTGGCGATGCTGCTTAACCGTCTCGGTTTCCCGGTGGTGGTGCATGGCGTTAGCCACGATCCAACGCGCGTGTTAACAGAAACTATTTTTAAGCTGATGGGCATTGAGCCGACGGAGCATGCCGGCCAGGCGCAAGCCCGGCTGGATTCACATCATCCGGTCTATATCCCCATCAGTGCGCTATGTCCGCCAATGGAAAATCAACTCGCCATGCGCTGGCGGATGGGCGTGCGTAACAGTGCGCATACTCTCGCAAAACTGGCGACACCGTTTGAAGAAGACGCTGCACTGCGTCTGGCAAGCGTTTCACATCCTGAATATGTCCCGAAAGTGGCAAAATTCTTTGCAGACATTGGTGGGCGCGGCCTGTTGATGCACGGTACGGAAGGGGAGGTGTATGCCAATCCGCAACGCTGCCCGCAGATTACGCTTATCGACTCGTTGGGCGCACGCGTCGTCAGCGAGCGTCAAACGGAATTCAGTGACGAGGAAGTGGTGCTGCCTGCCGGGAAAGATCCGGAAGTGACCGCTCGTTGGATAGAACGCTGCGTTGCCGGCGTTGAGCCGATTCCGCAATCCTTAAAAACGCAAATGGCCTGTTGCCTGGTTGCGACGGGTGAAGTGGCTACCCTTGAGGATGGTTTTACTCGCGTGAATCAAACTTTCTGACCCGGAGCGTTTTAACGGGAGAAAGGCAAAAAAAAGCCCGCGGTAAATGGCCGCGGGCAACAAGGGTAATAACAGAGTGAGCAGGGTGGAGCAGCGCTCCAAAATGAGGGTAAAACTGGGTAATACTGCAGGATTACTTGTAGATAACAGCAGTACCGCTCATCTTGCCGTTAGTATTAGCAGAAGTGATGGAGTACGCTTTTGCGCCTGCTGCTTCTGCTTTATCAGCCAGTTTTGCTTCCAGTCCATCCAGAGTTGATGCGCCGTCTGCAGATACCACGCCTACTTTGTTTAAATTCTGAGCTTCAGCAGGATTGATAGATTGTGCAGCGAACGCGCCGAAAGAAAGAGTTGAAAGAGCGATGGCGGCTACAGCATATTTGATGGTTTTCATAGTTAATTTCTCGCAGGTTATTCTGTTTAGGGTGACGATGCTCCGTCGATGTGATTATGGTCACACTTTTAAGCAGAATAATAAATCGAATAGAATTGACTGCCTTGTTCAAATAATTTGAATTTATGTTAAATCATTGATATAAAAAATGATTAGCGTGCGAATTATCATTTCACTTTATGTATCTTTACATCCGCTTCGTTTACCGCACCTTTTGCTACTTTTTTTATCAGCGTTGCCCCGCTCTGGTCTGCAATCGCTTGCGCGCTCTTTTTACGATAATGTGGCTATTAGCTCTTTGCGTGAGCTAACTTACTTTTATAATGAAGATCTTAATTAACAGTTTGCCACAAGAGGTTTGATGGAGATTAAGCTGCACTCCAACGCCACCACGACGCCGCGTACCCGTAAATATATTCAAAGCTCTGACAAGAGCGACAGCGAGCTGGCGGAAGAGCTGAATATTTCAGTGGATACCGTAAGGCGCTGGCGCAAACGGGATGACTGTTATGACAAATCTCATCGACCTAATACTATTCATCGCGCATTGAGCCATGAACAAGAGTCCATGCTGGTCTTTTTGCGTGTGCGTTTATCTCTTTCGCTTGATGAGCTTCTGGAAGCGGCGCAATTGCTGGTACAGCAGGGGATTTCTCGTGCGAGTGTCAGCAGAACACTGCAAAACTGGCAACAATCACGCCTGACTAAACCCGATTTAAAACAGCCTACCGGTCATCTTCGTCTTGATGTTTTCCCGCTGCCGGAAAGCATTAGCCATAAGCACGGCATGTTGCTGGCGTTTAGCTGCCCGGTTTCAGGTTTTCTTGCCGTAGCGCTGCGGGAGCGTAATGATGAGCAATCACTTGATGCGTTGGTGGGCTTTTTGCAACATGGCTTGCTGTTGCAGGTGCGGTCATTGACGGCGAATACTGGTGAACTTGCCAGGCAACTGACGCAAAAACTCCAGGTTCCCTTGCATGAAGCACAACCTGAAGCGTGGCAGGAAAGGGCAGCAGGTGGTGAATGGGCGCAGCCTCTGGAGCAGTTGCTCAATGGTGAACGGTTCGATAAACGGTTAGGGTTTGGAGCCGTGTTACTGGAATTTGAGGATTTGCTGAATCATCGGATTATCCGCAGCCGGTTGAAGAATCTCACACCGGCTGCATGGCTAAAATCTCGCTAAACTCGTCATACTTCAAGCTGTAGGTGCGTTGGCTGCACTCCCTCGCCTCAGTCACTTACCTAAGTAAGCTCCTGAGGACTCACTCCCTTGCCGCCTTCCTACAACTCGAATTATTTAGAGTTTAATTACAGAGGGATAGTGCGTGATCGAGGATCTTCTCTCCATTGACCATTCCGTAATCCATCATGTTAATGGTTTCAACGCGTTTGTTGAGCGCGGCGGCGATTTGCTTGCAATCAGCGAGTTTATAAGCAATCTGCGGGCCGAGCAGCGCGCAGTCAAAAGCCGTAATCGCGTTTTTAAAATCACTCATTCCTTTCGCCTGGATCTCAACCTCCAGCTCACGTTTTGCGGCAGCTTCTTGCATCCGTTTGACGACCAGACTGGTCGACATCCCTAAATCACATACCAGTAGAATCTTTTTCATTGGAGTTTCCTTTGCTCAGATCGAGTAAGTATTGCGTCAATAGCAGAGCGGGACGGCCGCTGGCCTGCGTGAATTTACCGCGGCTGAGTGCGGTACCGCTGACATCTAAGTGCGCCCATGGCAACTGATGGCAGAACTTACTTAAAAAATGAGCGGCTGAGACGGCAATCGCCGCGTTGTTAGGGGGGGTATTGGTCAGATCGGCAATATGACTTTTGACCTGCGGATCAAAACTTTCGTCCAGCGGTAGCGGCCAGATCCGGTCTTGGGTTAAGTCGGCCGCCTGCTGTAGTTGTTGGCTCAATTTCGGGTTATTACTCATCAGACCCGAAATGTCGTAACCCAATGCTTTGACTACTGCACCTGTCAGCGTGGCGACGTCGATTAATGCCGCCGGTTTAAATCGTGTTGCGGTGTAGCTGAGCGCATCTGCCAGTACCAGGCGACCTTCTGCATCGGTATTAATAATTTCGACGCTATGGCCTGCATGCGATTTCACCACATCACCCGGCAGCATGGCATTTTCACCTGGCATGTTTTCTGCCAGCGCCATCACGGCGACCACGTTCAGCGGCAGTTGTAGCGTTTTAACAATCTCCATTAGCCCGAAGACCACGGCGGCACCACACATGTCGTACTTCATGGTGCGCATCCCTTCGCCTTCCTTGAGCCACAGCCCGCCGGTATCGAAAGTAATGCCTTTGCCGACAAAGGCATAATATGGCGCGTTTTCTGCCGCGCCTTGCCAGCGAAGTGTCACCAGTCGTGGAGGATTCTTGCTGCCTTTCCCTGTGGCATCAAGGCAGCCTAAACCCAGCTCACGGAGGGTGTTTTCATCCAGAATATCGCAGTGAGTTTGCGGATGGGCGCTCGCCCAAGCTTGCGCCTGCTGCGCAACATCCTGCGGACGGCAGCCATTTGCAGGTGTGTCGGAAAGTTTGCGCGATAGAAACATGCCTTGAGCAATAGCCTGAGTTTGCGCGGCCAACTCATCGGCAAGCGTGTTGTGCTCTGTGCTCAAAAGCCAAAGCTGCCCGTTGCTTTCTTGCTGGCCTTGTCGAAAACCCAATTGTGGGAGCTGATAAAAGCGGTTCATCAACGCAACCAGCAGCGTACGCAGGCGAGTAAATACGGTGCGGTCTGCCAGATTGAAAGCGGAAATATCCAGCGCGACGGGATGCAATACGGGGCTGGGCAAAAGAGTATTCAGGCTTTCGGTTAGCTGGCGCAGAATTTCGGGGCGCTCAATCTGGCTCGAAGGCAAAAGAGTGAGCTGCTGGCAGAGGCCGTTTAAACCAAAGCGGGTGGATTGTGGCTCATCACCGTGCGTCATTTCAGCAAGCAGCGGGCGCAATGCTTCTGGCCACGCATCCGTATGCGCTTTCCACAACATTAAATGGGCGTCTGTCCGGCATTGTGCAAGGGTTGTTATCTGGCATTTCATACAATCACCTCCGCAGTTATGCGCTGCAGGTAGGCATCAAGCCAGGCCTGATCTGCGGGGCGAATGAGCGTGTGCTTGCCTTCGCGAGTGGTCAAAAACACGGCTGGCGCTTGTGCGGGCGTGGCGACCGAAAACGAGAAGTTATCAATAGTGGTTGCGGCACCGTATTCACCGTGATTATTCATGCAAACGACAGACAAATCTCCTGCTCGGCCATAGCGGGCAATCAGTTGGCTTTCCAAATCGTAAACTGCGGATTCTGCCGCCTGTTGAGGTGACATGCCGCGCCCCATGCGGCTGACAATTTCGTAGCTGATACAGCCTTTCATTAGATCTTCGCCAAGACCGGTGGCTGTTGCGGCACCAATCTGGCTATCGGCATAAAATCCTGAACCGGAGACGGGGGAGTCACCGACGCGGCCAGGGCGTTTCATAAACAACCCGCTGGTTGAGGTGGCGACACACATTTGCTGATTTTGGTCGAGCGTGATAACGCCGACGGTGTCGTGCCCGGTGTACGGACTTAAACCACGATCCAGTGTTTCACGTTTGCGTTTCAGGTAATGCTGATGGGCGCGGTCCGTCAGCATGTTTTTGCGTTCAAAGCCGTGGGCAAAAGCCCAGGTTTGAGCACCTTCGCCCACCATAAAACTATTAAAGCGTTCGCGGCTTAATGCCTGGGCCACCAGAATGGGGTTAGCGATGTCGCGGATACTGGCGACTGCGCCGATGGCAAGCGTTGAGCCGTCCATAAACGCAGCGTCGAGTTCGACAACGCCTTGCTCGTTTGGCAAACCGCCGTACCCTACGGATTTATAATATGGGTAATCTTCCACACAAGTTACGGCCCGTACTGCAGCATCGCTGGCATTATTTTTATCTTGCAATAATTGCGCGGCTTCACTGACCCCTTCCCAGGCCATGCGCCAGGTCGCTATCACGCCCCAGTTTGTCGATAACGTCATGTTTTACTTACTCCGTGGCGGGTTTGGTTGATGGGACAAGCGCCGGGGTTTCATTGGCCCGATATTGCTTATCCACCACTTTAAGGAATGGCAGATAGATGATGGCGCCGATCAGCAGGTTAATAAGCTGAATGATGGCACCGCTGAGATGTCCGGTAACGATAAAACCGCTTAGCACCGGAGGCAGTGTCCATGGGATATACACTCCAGTAGTGGTGGCAACCCAACCTATCGACATCGCGATGTACTGCACGGTAACCAGCACCAGCGGAACCAGGTTGAATGGGATGAGCATGATGGGGTTCATGATAACCGGCAGGCCAAAGAGCACCGGTTCGTTAATGTTGAAGATGGAAGAGCCTGCGGCAAGGCGTGAAACGTTTTTAATGTGCTGGCTGCGGGCAAAGAGCAGCATAGCAATCACCAGAGACAAAGTTGCACCGGCACCCCCCATCCAAATCATGTCGTAGAACTGTTCGGTTACCACATGCGGTGGCAGCAAACCGGCTTGAGTTGCCGCCAGATTTTCCATCTGGTTTTCCATCCAGAAAGGACGCAGGATGCCATTGACCATCGAGCCGGAGTTAATACCGACCGACCACAAACTGGTAATGCTAAAGCAGGTAAACAGCGCCCCGATATAGGAGGTACCAAAGTGACGAATTGGCGTTGCGAGGACTTCATAAACAAACTGGTGAATGGTGTGGTAATCCGTTTTGGCGAACAGCACACGAATTGCGAGTGCAATGACCAGTATCAGCAGTGATGGGATCAGTGCGGCAAATGATTTCTGTACTGCTGGTGGCACGCCGTCTGGCATACGTATCACCCAGTTTTGACGTAGCATCCAGGCAAATAATTCCGTGCTGGCAAGCGCCCCCAGCATCGCCACAAATAACCCCTTTGATCCCAGCCATTCCATCGGGATCAAGTTGCCAATCTCCTGAGTTTTAGCAAAAGGTGTGAGGATCAAAAAGCAGGAGAGCGACAAAATACCGGCTGACATTTTGTCAATGTCATAACGCTCGGCCAGACGGTAAGCGACCAAAAAGCTAATAAACACCGCCATGGTAGAGAAAATGGCATTAAACGGAATTTCTATAGTGGCAGACCAACCTTCACCAAAAATTGATGCCATAAACTGTTGATAAGCAGTGCTTGGGAAAGAGGAAATAACCAGCAGAATAGAACCCACAATAATAAACGGCATAAACGAGATATACGCATCGCGAATGGCTCCGAGATGGCGTTGTTGTGCCATTCTTCCCGCAAGCGGCATCAGCTTTGCTTCTATTGCGGCCATCAGGTTTTTCATTATTACCGCTCCGTATGTAATCACAAGAGACAATTCTTGTGCCACATACAGTAGACATTGTTAGCGGTGAATAAAGTGAGATAATTCACAGATAACTGATAAAAGTATCATGTGATTGCTTAAAGTAAAAAAGCGGTCAGAAACCGCTTTTTTATGTGGGTTTACATTAATCCCAACAGTTTTGGAATAAACAGAGAGATCTCTGGGATATAGGTAATCAGCATAAGCGAGACAAACAGCGCTGCGTAGAAGGGGAGTAGCGGTATGATCAGATTCTGAATTTTAACCCCAGTTATCGAGCATCCGACAAACAGTGCGCTACCGACGGGTGGCGTCAGTAATCCGACGCATAGGTTCGCTACCATCATGATGCCGAAATGAACGGGGTCCATACCTAACTCTTGCGCAATCGGCAGGAATATTGGCGTAAAGATCAGCACCGCTGGTGTCATATCCATAAAGATACCGACAATCAGCAGAACGATATTAATCAGCAGCAGAATAACCAGCGGGTTATCCGAGATACCCATCAACGAGTCACTGATCATGTACGGAATATCTGCGTTGGTCATAGCCCAGGACATGCCAACAGAGAAGCCAATCAGCAGTAGAACAATGGAGGTGGTGACGACCGAATCCAGAATGAGTTTTGGCAAATCGCGCCATTTCACTTCACGATAAATTAGTACGGAGAGCACGAAGGTGTAGACCACCGCGATAGCTGAGGCTTCCGTTGCAGTGAACACACCGCCAAGAATCCCGCCCATCACAATCAGTACCAGCAGCAAACTTGGTAGCGCGTCGAGGAACGCTTTCGCTGCCATGGCACAGGTTGGACGTTCAGATACCGGATAGCCGCGTCGTTTGGAAATAATCCAGCAGACCAGCATGATCGACAAGCCCATTAATATGCCAGGCAAATAACCGGCCATAAATAGCGAGGCTACTGATACGCCACCCGCGGTCAGCGAGAAGACAATCAGAACGTTAGAAGGAGGGATCAGCAGCCCGGTAATACAGGATGAAACGTTAACCGCAGTTGAGAATGCCGGGTCGTAACCCTCTTTATTTTGAATGGGAGAAAGCGTCCCTCCGACGGCTGCTGCTGCTGCGACCGCAGAGCCGGAAATCGAACCAAACATCATGTTCGCCAGCACATTAACGTGGCCCAGTGAACCTGGAATTCGACCAACCATAATTTGCGCCAGGTTAATCAGCCTCATGGCTATTCCGCCGCTGTTCATCAGCGTTCCGGCAAATATAAAGAACGGAATTGCAAGCAATGCGAAGTTATCCAGACCGTTTGCCAGACGCTGTGAAACCGTGATCACCGCAATATCCCACGGGAACATCAACAACATCGAAGAGACGGTGGCAATCCCTATCGCAAAGGAGATGGGAACGCCGATGAACACCAGTACGAAGAACGCGCCAAATAAGGTGAGGGCGATGTAAGTATCCATTATTGACCCTCTTTGCAGACTAATGACTGAGCGTCAGTCAGGATGAAATAGAGTGAGTAAAACATCATGATTGCCCCACTTAACGGCAGCACAATGTAGACATAACCCATAGGGATTTGCAGCGCCGCAGAGAGCTGTGAGGTGGCTAATGTTTTTTCAATGAGCTTCAACCCGCCGTTGACGATAACCATTCCGGAGAACAGCAGAATCAGCGTGTTGATGAGGATATTAAGCAGTGGTTTTTTATTATCTGGCAACATCATTGCAAGAAAATCGATGGACAGGTGACGTTGTGCGCCAACCGTATAGGACGCGCCCAGCAGCCCGACCCAAATCATCAGAAAACGCGCCAGTTCATCCGTTAATGTGCTGGGCTGGTTAAGTACGTAGCGGCTGAAAACCTGCCATACCACGCAGAAAACCAATGCTATCATCACCAGTATTGAAAATGTGGCAATAGTCCGGTCTACCACAAGCTTGATGGGCTTAAGTATCATTTTGCATACCTGAAAAAATTAGCTTTGCCTGTGCGGGGGAAATTGCTTCATTTCACCCGCAAGATATCTACACTACAACGTCGAAATTACTCAGCCGCAGCTTCGAATTTGGCCAGCAGTGCAGCTTGTTTTGGATCTTTGGCGAAGTCGTCATACAGAGGTTTTACCGCTGCGCGGAATGGGGCTTTATCAACGGTCAGGATAGTTGCGCCCATTGCTTTAGCCTGAGCACGTGAATCTGAATCGACTTTTGCCCAAAGTTTTTGTTGATACGCTTCGGAGTTTTTCGCCGCTTTGATCAGAATTTGTTGCTGTTCCGGAGAGAGCTTGGCCCAGGTTTTAGTGGAGATAACGAGGAAGTCTGGAATTGAAGTATGTTCATCTTCGGAGAACACTTTAGCGATTTCGATATGGCGAGTTTGAACCCATGACGGAACGTTATTTTCCGCACCATCTACCACACCTTGCTGCATGGCTGTATACACTTCACCAAATGAAATTGGTGTTGGTGAACCGCCCATCAGCTCAACCATTTTTAATGTAGTTGGGCTTGCCTGCACACGAATTTTAAGCCCTTTTAAATCTTCAGGTTTGGTAATAGGTTTTTTTGCGTAAAAACTACGAGTGCCAGCGACATAAGCAGAAATGGCAAAGAAGCCTTTATCTTTTGTAGAGTCCATAATTTCTTTGCCGACCTCACCAAAGACCACGCGATCAAAATGAGCCTGGTCTTTAAATAAGTACGGCAAATTATAAATAGCATAAGTATTGTCGAAAGATTCTAAATCACTGGCAGAACCTTTTGTCATATCCAGTGCGCCATTTTGCAATAGTTCCAATGTTTCTCGGGCGCTGCCCATTTGGCTGCCAGGGTAAATACGAATACGCATATTGCCGTCAGAAAGTTGTTGTACCTCTTTGGCAAGTTCTTCAAAAGCTTGGTGTACTACATGGCTGCGCTCAAGATTATGAGCGAGCTTTAAGGTTATTTTGTCTGCAGCATTTGCACCTGTTGCGCATAGTGTAATAAGTGAGGCACAAAGTAGTTGGCGAGGAAAAGTGAGAAATTTCATGAAAATGCTCCCTGCAATAATGTTAAGTAACGATTAGAAGTTCACATTGCTGTATGACAGCTTATGATATTTGTCTGATAGCAATGCTATGTTGACTTCACATTTTTCAAGTAACTGAGATGCTTTTGCTATTTTTGTGCTCTTGCTCACCCTCTTATTTTTATTTGGTCAATATTTATTGCTTATCAATGGAGGCTATTTAATTGTCAAAGAAAAGATAATAAGAAATTACCGATGTGTCACCTCGGATTTACCAGTGTTATTTATTTCGGAAATAATATGACTTATAAAGGCGACCATAAAAAACGGCCTCCTGATAGAGAAGCCGTTATTACTTATACCCCGGGGACAAACTATTCAGACTATTTATAAATAGTCGCGGTGCCAAACATACGTTCGTCACCACTGGCAGAGTTAACAATAAAACCTTTTGCACCTTCTTCTTTCGCTTTCTCACCAAGTTTGGCTTGTAGATCGTCAAGATTAGCTGCGCCAGAGACAGAGACGGTCCCTGCCGGACGCAGTTGACCTAGGTTGTCTTTAGAAAGTTGATCGGCGGCCATGGTAGCAAACGGTAATGTCGCAAGGGTGACAACCGCAGAAAAATACAGCAATTTTTTCATAATCACATCCTCTCGCTTTAGGGGTGCTGATAAAAAACAATCAGCACTTGAAGTGTAGGTGCAATGCGGTAAATAAAAGACGCAAAAAATTGATTAACTTATGCTCATTTTTTGAACAACATAACTTGACGGAATACTTACAAATCATGCAGATACAGGATCATGATTTCGTTGGTTTTATCGCGCGTCAGGGCGAATTAAGTCAAAGCGATGGGATTCATCAATGGTGTAATAAGCTGATGGGCCGCCCGCGCGCAGCACCGGTTTTGCCAATGCAGTTTGGTAAATGCCCTCGATCAGCAGGGACTCATCGATATGTACCGCGACGACTTCACCCAGGACAAGCCAGGTATTGATAGCCGTCCCGTCAGCACCCGTTAGCTGAATGCACTGAGACAAGCGGCACTCGAAATTGACCGGACTTTCTGCCACCAGACTGGCTTTGACTTTTCGTCCTGCAACAGCGGTCAATCCGGCGCGAGTAAACTCATCTTCACCGTGCGGGATAGAGGCGGAGGTTTCATTCATCTGTTCGGCCAGTTCACGCGTGGTCAGGTTCCAGACAAACTCTTTGGTCTCAAGAATATTTTGCACGCTGTCTTTCCAGCCGCTACTGGCGTACCCAATAATCGGTGGTCGATAATTAAAGCAGTTAAAGAAACTGTACGGTGCCAGATTTCGTTGGCCTTGCTGATTGTAGGAGGCAATCCAGCCAATAGGGCGGGGACCGATAATGGCGTTCAATGGGTCGTGGGGCAAACCGTGGCCGTCGGCAGGTTCGTAGTAATAGCGTTTCGCGGACATAAGACCTCATTCAGTGATGAAATTGGCGTGGCGTATTTACCCCGCAGGTTTCACAGAGTATCTTACGCGACCACACAAGGAGAAGCCGCAATGAAAACCCCTGCCACCACTAAACCAGGTTTGCACCCACGTAACCGCCACCGTAACCGTTATGATTTCCCGGCGCTGACGCAAAGTAGCCCAGCGCTGAGCGCGTTTTTACGCCCAGGCCCACATGGCGATACGACAGTTGATTTTGCCGACCCTCTGGCAGTTAAAGCGCTCAATCAGGCGTTGTTGGCGCATTTCTACGGGGTGAAACAGTGGGACATTCCAGAAGGTTTTCTTTGCCCTCCGGTGCCAGGACGTGCCGACTATATTCACCATCTGGCCGATTTACTGGCTGAAGGTAACGGCGGTGTGGTGCCTTCACAGGCTTCGGTGTTGGATGTGGGCGTTGGTGCGAACTGTATTTATCCACTGATCGGCCAGCACGAGTACGGCTGGCGCTTCACTGGGACAGATGTGGATGCTGAAGCTGTGCGTAATGCGACGGCGATTATTGATGCAAACCCAGGGCTGTCGCGTCTTATTCGTGTGCGTCGCCAGAAAACGCCAACGGCGATTTTACCCGGCGTGATTCATAAGAATGAAATGTTTGATGCCACACTCTGCAATCCTCCGTTCCACGACTCTGCACAAGCTGCTCGCAGCGGTAGTGAGCGTAAACGCGTAAACCTCGGTCAGGACAAAGACGCCGCATTGAATTTTGGCGGCCGTGAGCAAGAACTGTGGTGTGAAGGTGGCGAAGTGGCATTCGTCAGCCAGATGATTAACGAGAGCAAAGCGTTTGGCCGCCAGGTTCAGTGGTTCACTTCGTTGGTGTCCCGTGGCGAAAATCTGCCGCTGATTTACCGCGTATTGCAGGAAGCGGGTGTCGAGAAAGTGGTGAAAAAAGAGATGGCTCAGGGGCAGAAACAGAGCCGTTTCATTGCCTGGACCTTTATGAATGACGCACAACGCGCTCGTTGGGCTGCAACACGTTACAAGCCGTCTTAATCCAATAGAACACCCTCACCCCGGCCCTCTCCCCCAGGAGAGGGAGAAGACGGAACCATCCTCTCATTCTTGAGGGAGAAGACTGAATCATCTTCCCATTCTTGAGGGAGAATTCCGGATTATCCCCTCTCCCTTGAGGGAGAGGGCTAGGGTGAGGGGGGAAATCAAGACACGTGCTGCAAGAATTCCTGCAAACGCTGGCTTGGTGGGTTATCAATCAACTCTTGCGGATTACCATCTTCAGCAATGCGCCCTTTATCAATGAAGATCAGGCGCGAAGCGACTTTGGCGGCAAATCCCACTTCGTGAGTTACGATAACCATCGTCATGCCTTCTTCTGCCAGATCCTGCATAACCTTCAACACTTCGTGACGCAGTTCCGGGTCAAGTGCTGAGGTAGGCTCATCAAACAGCATCATTTTCGGCTTCACAGCCAACGCACGGGCAATCGCCACACGCTGTTGTTGGCCACCGGAAAGCTCTGACGGATAGTGATGTGCGCGTTCAGCAAGGCCCACTTTTGCCAATAGCTCTTTAGCCAGTTTATCGGCCGCGTCTTTTTTCAGACCACGCACACGAATCGGACCAAAGGCGACGTTTTCCAGCGCAGTCAGATGTGGGAACAGATAGAACTGTTGGAATACCATCCCAGCTTCCTGGCGAATCAGGCGCTCATCCACTTTCGGATCATTCACTTTCAGACCGTCAACGAACAGGTCGCCACTGGTGATGTCTTCCAGTTTGTTAATGCAACGCAGCAACGTGGATTTGCCGGAGCCTGACGGCCCGATAATCACCACCACTTCGCCCTGTTTAATGTTGAGGTCGATGTTATGCAGCACCTGGGTTTTGCCAAAGTGCTTAGAGACGTTTTTAAATTCAATCACAGGATTTTCATCCTTCTTTCAAGGCGACGCAGCACGAAGCTTAGCACCAAAGTAATAATCAGATAGAAGACTGCAACGGCGCTCCAAATCTCTAGCGCACGGAAGTTTCCTGCAATAATTTCTTGCCCCTGACGGGTCAGCTCAGCCACACCGATAACGATAAACAGCGACGTATCTTTGATGCTGATAATCCACTGGTTACCCAGCGGCGGCAGCATACGGCGCAGAGCCAGCGGCATAATGACGTGGCGGATGGTTTCGCGCTTGGACAGACCGAGTGCAAGCCCGGCTTCCTGGAAGCCTTTATGAATCGACAGCACCGCACCACGGGTAATTTCCGCAATATAGGCGCCGGAGTTGATCATAATGGTCACGACAGCCGCAGTGAACGGGTCGATGCGCAAGTCAGGGACTGCCATAGGCAGCGCGAAGTAGATGAACATCACCTGTACGACGATTGGCGTACCGCGGATGACTTCAATGAAAACTAATGCGATGTGGTTGGCAATCCAGCCGCCGTAGGTACGGGCGAAACCGGCCACCAGGCCAATGATCAGACCACCAAATAACCCGATGACCGAAATCAGCAAAGTCATTTTGGCGCCTTCAATCAAAAGCGGGATTGCAGGCCAAATGGCACTCCAGTCGAACTCCATGATTAATTCCTGTTGTTATCCCTTCATATCTGCAAGCTGCAACGGTGTTGACTGCGTCTATTCACCCCATCACATATTTTTGTCCGTGGTGGGTTCTTTTGCCGCTGCGATGCAACTCGAATTATTTAGGGTAGTTACCGTGGTTCAAAAATATCAGGGGCGAAAGCCGCCCCTTAGGTCTTGCTTACATCATTTTAGATTTATTATTTTGGTTCAGTGCCGAACCATTTTTTGTAGATTTCGTTGTACTTGCCGTTCTCTTTCAGTGTTTTCAGCGCGCCGTTAACTTTAGTGCGCAGTTCATCACTTCCTTTAGGGAAGGCGATGCCGTATTGCTGCGCTTCCAGAGAATCACCTACAGCTTTGAACTTGCCCTGGCCTGCAGTTTTGATGAAGTACAGAATGTTTGGTGTGTCGTGCAGTACGGCGTCAGCACGGTTAGTGCCCAGTTCCATATATGCGTTATCGATGTTCGGGAACTGACGCAGGTCTTTAGTTTTGATGTTAGCTTTCGCGTAATCAACGGAGCCGGTGCCGCTCTTCACAGCAACCACTTTACCGTCGAGATCTTTTACGCTTTTAACGGTGTCGTTGTCCGCTTTAACCATCACTAACAGGCCGCTTTTGTAATAGCCGTCAGAGAATTCGATAGCCTTTTGACGCTCAGGGGTAATGGTGATCCCCGCCAACGCCAGGTCAATGTTTTTGGTTTGCAGCGCAGGAATGATGCCGCTGAAATCCATAGGCTTGAGGGTGTAATCCAGTTTTAATTCTTTTGCTACGGCATCCCATAAATCGATATCAAAACCGACGTATTTGTCGCCTTGTTTGAATTCGAAAGGAACGAATGCGGTGTCGGTCGCAACGACCAGTTTCTTATCAGCGGCGTGGGAAGAAACCGCAAAAGCCAGGGTGAGTGCTGCCAGTGAAACTTTCAAAATCGACTTCATAGCATTTCCTTATTTATCCATGGGGCAATCCCCTGCATCAGCAAACCGTAACATGAAAAAATCATGCCAAGTTTTCAACTTACTGTTTTTGCAAGGATGTGAATATGTAACATTGCACAATAATGGTTGCAAGCCAGTTACAATGCACTGTTATGGTGCCCAGTTTTGGTGCGTAAAATGGGGAGAAATGTTGAAGCCTATTTTTACCGCAGATTGAGGTGGTAAAACAATCATCTGTTAACGATTGTGTGAAGTGATTATTACAAATAAGTAACTTTTGCGGTGGGGATTAACAAATTAATGCGCTAAAACAGTGCAAACATCCTCCCGAAGACGGGAGGATGAAGTCACTAATCGCTAGCAATTAATCAATATTTGACTCGATAAACCACAGGAACTTGTCCAAATCGCGCGAAGCCGCAGTCAGGATATCAGCGGTATCTTCGTCTTTGGCTTCACTGATTGCCTTACGCACATCGTTAGCCACAATTGCGTAACGATCAGCTAATTCTTTCAGATGATCCTGAACTGAGTGGATATCCAGCGGGTAACTTTTCAGCGGTGTTTTACTGTTAATGACTTGAGTTGTACCCAGCGCTACGCCACCAAGTTGAACGGCGCGTTCAGCCATCGTGTCGAGGTGGTCAGTGAGGGCTGTGCGGAAACCGTCAAGCATCTCATGTACTGCAATAAAGTTTGCGCCACGCATGTTCCAGTGCGCTTGCTTGGTAATCAACGACAAATCAATGAACTGGATGACCTGGCGATTGAGCAGCTCAATGGTAGCTTTCTTTTCGCTGTCTGCAACATCGTTACGGGTAAACAGCAGATTGGTAGATTTGGTTTTTACCAGTTTAGCGGTAGTCATAATCTTTCATCCTCTTGATGTTATGTCCAATGAATTACCGGAAATAAGTATAGCACCGGATTTCATGTTCGCCGGAGTCGTTAATACCTATCAGATAAATAGAGATTAATTAATGGAATTTAGTAACTCATTGTTAATAAATGATTTTGAATATTATGTTGCAGGCGGTAAGAGAAATAAAACAAACATGAATATTGAATGGTAATAATTATTGTTTTCGCATAAATGTAATGAAAAATAATCTTGAAATAACACGCGCTACATTGCTGCCAGGACGTAGTGAATCCTCGGGAATTACGCGTGAAATATTACGGTCATATAACTCGTTGAACGAAGAATCAGATTTCAATAGATGAAATTATTTACCGTGATAACAATAACCACGGTAAATAATAATAGAGAAGGTTAATTTACATCGACGCTAGTAATCTGTGTTTCGCGCTTGAGTGTAAGCGTCGAGCCGACAGATGCGGCAATAATTGAGAGCAGTGCCAGCCATTGCACCAAAGTCAGATGTTCACCAAGGAACAACATCCCTGACAGTGCTGCGAGCCCGGGTTCCATACTCATTAGCGTGCCAAAGGTGCGTGTCGGTAATCGCGTGAGCGCAATCATTTCCAGCGAGTAGGGCAGAGCCGTCGATAACACCGCAACGCCTAGGCCTAACGGTAAAAGTGACCAATGCCAGAGGAGTTCCCCTGACTGCCATGCGCCAATTGGCACAAAGACAATTGCCGCAATAAGCGAACCAAATGCCACCGTTGCTGGCCCATGGTCGGCCCCCGCTTTCTGCCCAAACAGGATGTAAACCGCCCAACAAGCCCCGGCACCCAAGGCATAGGCGGCCCCCGCGAGATCGACATGCGAAATTGATTGCCCGAGTGGTAACAAGAACCAAAGGCCCAACACCGCCAAAATCACCCAGATAAAATCCACCGCTCGGCGTGATGAAAACAGAGCCACCGCAAGCGGGCCGGTGAACTCAAGCGCGACGGCAATCCCGAGCGGCACTGTTTGGATAGATAAATAAAACAGGTAGTTCATGCCCCCGAGCGCCAGCCCGTACATCAATAAAGGGATGCGTTGCTCAGCTTTGAATCGGAGTTTCCACGGCTTAAAGACAACCACCAGAATCAATGTTCCCAGCGCCAGGCGTAACGCCGTCACCCCAGGTGCACCGACTAGTGGGAAAAGCGATTTTGCAAGTGATGCACCACTTTGAATGGAGGTCATCGCAATCAAAAGAACAACAATAGGTAACCATATGGGGGTTTTACGTGGCGATAACGGCATCCAGCATCCTGTCAGTCAGTGTCTGTTTGGGTCAAGAAAGTAAAAGTGACTCCAGTGTAAATGATTAAGTTATGGCTGGTTGAGATTTCATTGAAAAAAATAATGGCCCGATGCAGTAAGATAACTGTGTGAATGCATAAGATTTGTTCGAAATTGTTTAAGAATTATCTGGATGACTATGTTGCATTTTATGCCAACAATTACGTCGCTTTCTGACAAAAAGTCTATGAATTTAAGGTAGTAGGATGTAATGGAAATGATCTGTTACATGAAAGGGTTCATTAGACAACGTAAATGTCGAAGAGTTTCTGACACAATTTTGATATATTAAAAACTTAGAAGTTACTTGAAGCACATTTGAGGTGGATTATGAAAAAAATTGCATGTCTTTCAGCACTGGCTTGTGTTCTGGCCGTTTCCGTTGGTACCGCATCTGCAGCAACTAGCACCGTAACCGGTGGCTACGCACAGAGCGATATGCAGGGCGTTGCTAACAAAGCTAGCGGTTTTAACCTGAAATACCGTTACGAAAACGACACCCCACTGGGTTACATCGGTTCTTTCACTTACACCGAGAAAAACCGTACTGAAGATGGCGTTTATAACAAAGGCCAATACTACGGTATCACTGCTGGTCCTGCTTACCGCATCAACGATTGGGCAAGCATCTACGGTGTAGTGGGTGTGGGTTACGGTAAATTCCAGAACACCGCTTTCCCTAACAAATCTGACACCAGCGACTACGGTTTCTCTTACGGCGCAGGTATGCAGTTTAACCCAATCGAAAACGTTGCTCTGGACGTTTCCTACGAGCAGAGCCGCATCCGTAACGTTGATGTTGGCACTTGGATCGCGGGCGTGGGTTACCGCTTCTAATTTCACTCTTTTATCGAGTGAAAAAAAATCCGCCCTTAGTGGCGGATTTTTTATATCTACAATTTGAGTTACCGAGTCTTTGTTTCAAACACATCCGTCTGAAGGTGAGTATAGTCCACCTTTTTGAGCTTAAAGTTGGTGATGTAGATTGGCCCGGCATTTTGCTCAGAAATGAACTTATACTTCGGCGTTAATTCCTTGGTTTTAATGCCAGTCCACGCAGAGAAGAAGTTCAGGAAATCATTTGCTGAACGGCGTGCTTTTATCTGGCGATGCACTTTATCGTCACTGGACAGCACCATAAACGGTACCTGGAAGTTTTGTTGGAACGCATCATCATGCGCCAGATACTGCACATCAGTACCGCGTTCTTTGACAGCCAGACCGTGGTCAGAGAAGTAAACCATCGAGAAACTCTCGCCGCTATTTTGTAGCTGTTGGTAGAGTTGTTTTAGCAAATCGTCGGTTTGCGTCATGCTATAGATATAACAAGACGTCTCTTTCGACTGGACGAAATCTTTATACTTACCTTGCGTTCGGTCGCATGCTTGTGGATGCGAGCCCATCAAATGCAGCACAATTAATTGCGGCGTGGTTCGCGGTGTCGCAAACACTTGCGCCGTCATTTTGAGCAAGGCTTCGTCACGAGTATTTTTATCTGCTTCAAAATCACCGCTTTTCAGGAACTGCACTTCATCGGCGCGTTTGGCGATACTGGCAATGGCGGTATCGTACTCACCAATTTGCCCCTGATTTGAGAACCACCAGGTCTGGAAACCTGCACGGTTAGCAAGCGTAATAATGTTGTCTTGATATTGCGGTTTGCCATCAATCACACGGTTAAGCGTCATGCCCAGTGATTTCTGCGTCGAGCCGCTGGCTGCCACATAATCCATAAACAGATTGCCGTTGACCTGGCTGGCAAACGGGGTGTTGTCCCAATGGCCGCCGAATGCCCCTAACACGTCGCGGCGCGCGCTTTCACCAATTACCACCACGTAAGTTTGATATTTTGGTTTAACTGCCAGCACATTCCAGGTGTCCTTCATTTGCGCGAAGGCCTGCATGCGCGTTTGCTCGTCAATAACTTCCTGATTATTGACTACAACATCTTTAACGAAGCGGAATACCGGGTAGCCGGAATCTTTGATTTTAAATACGCCGCCATATGCCAGGTTTTGTACCGGAGCGACAAAGAAACACACCACGCTAACGACCAGACATAAACTATCAAAATGGCACCAGAGGCGTTTATTCGGCGCAACTTTGCGGCGCAAAGCAATAACACCGAGCGCAAGAATAAATAGCGATACTAAATAGCTGTACCACGGGAAGATGGTCATCAATTCCGTGGACTCTTCGAAATTAGTCGAATGCAGGGCAAGCAGGGTATTAAAGTTTGGCGAGCCATAGGCCTGGCCAAATGGGAAATACATAGCAGCAATCAGGCTGCAAATCGCCAGTAAACCTTTTTGTAATTTGGGCGCACTGCGCCACAGCAGCAGTAAGACACAACTGAAAGCCACTGCATACAGAATGCTAAATTCGTAACCGAGAGCAAAGTTAATCAATAAAGACTGAAGGAAATAAAAACCAGTCCACGGATTAAGCGCAACTGCGCGAATCGTCAGGGTATCTTTAACCGTTAAATTCATGTTTATCGAGATCTACTAAACGCCATGCGAAAACCCTGGCGACGAGGGTAAGAACCTGCCTGACAGACGGAAAAGAAGGGAGACTGGACCGCATCTGCGAGCCGTTTCATGTGCAGGGCTGCAAGAAGATAGAGCGGTACGATAAGAAGATCAACTGATAAGAGAAGTGTGTTTTGCGAAACAGGTAGCAAATCCGACAAATGGTAGGGTTTAAGCGCCTCAGCGCGAGGTATTCCCTGAATCTATTGAAATGAACTGTTACAAACAAGCTGCGGTTAAATTTCTGAGAGACTGAAGCAGAAGAAGGCAGGGCGGCTGCCTACGACTTAGGTTTTTCGCCCTGCTCTGGTTTCCCGGAAACCCAATCACATAACATGTTCAGCAGCATAAGCCGCACTTGAAATGGGGAATGTGTAAACACTTTCATGCACCTTTTAAATTCGCTCATTATTTCCTCCCGTTCACTTCTGCTGCCCTTGATTCCCTTTAGGGCTGATTGCATTACATACAGATATAGCACAGGCTATATTGTAAAGCATTAACTATCTATGAAAAACAATGATTTATAATGTTATCAATGAGTTAATTAAAGTAATATTCGTCAGTATTAGGCAGTGTTTCTAAGCTGGCGCGACAATTTTGCGACATTTCAGGGGGTTGAGTCGTGATGCTTCTTCCAGGTGACTTGGGGCAAAATGCGCGTAGCGCATAGTCATTGTGATGTCTGCATGCCCGAGAATTTTTTGAAGAACAAGAATGTTACCGCCGTTCATCATAAAGTGGCTTGCAAAGGTGTGCCGTAATACGTGGGTTAACTGGCCAGCAGGTAATTCAATACCAGCTCGCTCCAACGCTGAGCGAAACGCGTTGTAACAGGAGTTTGGGAATAACGCGCCGTGCTTGTCCGGTATCTCTGCCAGTAATTCTGCGTCCAGTGGGATTGTTCTGTTTCGCTTACCTTTGGTTTTTATGAACGTGACCTTACCGGCTGCAATCTGAGATCGCTTAAGAGATTCTGCTTCATTCCATCGTGCACCAGTAGCCAGACATAGTTTCACAACCAGCTCAAGGTAATCGACTCTGCTACGACGGCACTCAAGTAATAGCTGGTCTATTTCTTCAAACGTGAGAAAGGCCATCTCAGTTTCATCGGTCCGGTACTGTCTGACGTTTTCCAGTGGGTTGGGGGCTGACCATTCGCCTATACGTTTCAGTTCATTGAACATAGCCAAGAAGTAAGCATGCTCAAGGTTCATCGTTTTGGGGGAAACCAGTGATACTCGTTTTGTTCTGGAAAATTGGCCGTCTAGCCTTTTTGCGCGGTATGCGGTGAATAGTTGTGCATTAAATTCTGAGGCAAGCGGAAACCCCATACATTCAGCCGCCCAGCTCATTGCATCCTTACGTTTTAAACCGTTACGCAATGCTACGCCGTGGCGTTCATGCCACATGTTGATCAGGTCTATTAACGTGCGATGATCTTTGCCTTCGCCCAGCCAGGGGGATTGCTCGATTTGTTGCAGTGTGTAGTTTTCGAAAGCAAGCGCTTCCCCTTTAGTGGAGAACTTCTTGCGGATACGCTTGCCCCGTTTGCCATTACTTCTATCTGTCGTGTAGAAATCGGCAATCCACTGGCCATCTGGAAGCTTTCTTACAGGCATCTCAAAACCTAATTTATGGTCAAAACTACACGGCCAATAACCTTGATGTCGTCAATACCACAATCAAAAGCCATGCCTACGCCGCTGACCCGAACTTTTTTTACAGGAATACGAGTTAGAGTCCGGATACTGGTTTTTCCTTCAATCTCTACAAGCCATTCATCGTCATAAACTTCTGTGAAAAGCTGCTCTATTACGTATTGAGCATTACCGTCAATTACCCAGATCGGGTTCTGAGGTAACGGTTTACCTGGTAAAAAGGTGACTTTATCCAGCATGACCATCCCTGCTTCATAGAGCTGCCCATCAACAATTTTGCGGCGGGGAACTTTGAGAATATCCAATTCCTCATCGTCAAACTTTCGTCCTGTACCAGTTGCAAGCCATTCAAGGTTTGCTCCTGTTTCAGCTACACATCGAACCACCATATCGGCGGGGAAGCCACCTCGCTTATATCGTCCAGCCAAGCTGCTAGAGGCCATGTCGAAGTGATCCGCAAGCATCAATTTTGATGTGAATCCGTAAGCTTCAATGATTCGGTCTAGGACTTCGCTGCTATGTCCGATCTGCTCAAAGATAAATTTGCTCATTGCGTGTACGGTTTGTCGTAAAATGCGAAAAAACAATTTGCATTGTCGCATTTTGCGATATAACCTCTCCGTTGTTGTAGTTTTATACGAATATCAACTGACATAAACCTGTATTGCCGTACAGGTTAACTAACGGAGTTTGCCTTATGCGCCCCAACATTACAATTGTCATCCCAGAGCCTTACCTACCATTAGAAGAGTATTGCCGCCGCACTGGTACCAACAAAGAAACCGCCAGAAACCTGATCGAATACGGGAAGTTGCCTATTAAGCCGAAGGGTAAGCAAAAGAAAGGCCTAGTTGAAGTGAACATGGCCGCGCTTACCGTTATGGCCTTAAGCGAGTGTGATATTTCGCTTAATGCGTAATTAATCGTATCAATTAGGGTGGCACGAACAATGTTTGATTATCAGACCTCCAAACATTCCCATTTTGATGCAGCTTGCCGAGCATTTGCGCAAGCTAACAACCTGGAAGAAATTGCGCTGGCTTTGGCTATGCGTCCCCAGGTTCTGCGTAACAAGCTAAATCCAGACCAGCCGCACCGTATGACTGTGGATGAATTGCTGGCCATTACTGATTTTACCGAAGATGCCCGCTTGCTGGATGGCTTGCTGGCGCAGATTAACTGTCTGCCTTCAGTGCCAGTAAACAACGCCACAGAAAACAGCATGCAGATATGCGCACTCACTGCCACCGCAAGTATGGGCGCGATTGCTGGGGAAGCTGTATTAACGGAGAAAATGACCGCCTCGCGTAAAAACGCAATCCTTGACCGGGCAAACGATGCAATCAGAAATCTTTCGATGCTGGTTTATACCGTCGAAGCCCGTTTTCAATCCGCTCCCGTGCTGGCCGCTGCTGTCGATCTTGTGACAAGCAACGCCACTGGCCTGATGTGAGGGAAAACCATGCACAACAAGCCTTTTGTTGCCTACCTGAAAAACCAATCACCAACACCACAGCTTAATGCGCATGGTCACGGGTGGATTGAGTTACCGAATGGCCAACTGTGGAACCCTGCAACAAAATTCAAATTTAACGCCAGCAGTGTGGCACGGCGATCATCAACATGGTGTATGGCCAGGTGGATTCGGGGGGCGAAGTGAATAATACGATTACTTACATATTTCAGCATCAAGGGGAGAAATTCGTTCTGGATGAAAGTGAAATCGCTTTTTGCTATCCGTCTGTTATTGGAGATGGAAGTTATTTTTTTACGCTGAAAGACGGCCAGAGGTTTCGGGGTGAGCAAGTTAAAGAGCTTACTCAGTCAAAACAATCACCTCTGGCTTTATGTAGCTAAAAAGGTTCTTACGCTTGGGAGGCATCAATCAATTTCTGAATTTTATGGAAGTAATCTTGCTGCTTAGTTGTGCTGTAACATTTTTTAGTTACTGCATTTCGCAGCCCAACAGTGAATTTCTCAATCTGATCTCCCTCGGGGGTGTAGAGGCGGGCAATCAGGCCAGTAATGACAATTCGCTGAATATTCAGTTCTTCACGAAGTTGATGAATGGTGTTTTCAAGATCTTTGATTCGTTCTCTTTCTGCATCGTTGAGCATTTTATTTTCCGGTGTGTAGTCATGAGTCTGAGATAGCCAATTATGCAATTTTTTATTGGCAAGACAAATGGCAACTGTTTTAGGAACAACAACCTGGTGTGGGGGTATGCACTATGAAAGATCATAACCACTGGCTGGCCGTGTGCCGCCAGTTAATTACTGAACATCACAGTAAAGCGCGTAAAGCGTGGGAGGGAATGAACCAACGCCAGCGTGGTGTAATTCTTCATTCAGCCGGGCTAAGTGCGCGTTTCTGCCCGTATGACTGGAAAGATTTTAATAATCGCGAGTTACGGCAGCTAAAGCGAGGAATACAGCGTTTACGAGCGCTTGCCAATGCTTTTGGATCGATAAGTGATCTGGATTTTGTACAGCCAGTTTTGCCGGTGGTTGTTGCTGAAGTCAGTAAGCCAGAACAGGCTTCCTTAGTTATTCAGGCTGTATTGGAAGCCCGCAACAAACTTAAAACCGGCGCTATTACGCGTAATCACTGAGGGACGAAAAATGAAAGCCATTGCAGTAGAAAGGGAAGGCCTGTTGGCAGATATGCGCGATTGGGGAGTTGCTCCTAATTATGTACATAAATTTCTGGCCAAAAATAATGACACTGGCCGCACCGTTGAACTGACAGCATTCCAGTTTAACGACACTCAACATTTGAATAACCCGCACCAGTGGCTGGCTGCTTATGCCGCTTTCTGGTGTCGTGTCTACCGTGAAGCTGAAGTGGCCGCAGACCAGGCACAAGCGCTGGGGGCAATTCAGTCATTGAATGTCATGGCTGGCATGTTGGGGCAAAGCCAGTTCGTACTGATGTTGCACCGTTGGTGGGACATGAGTTTTCCCGTCCATCAACTGCCAGCGCTTAATGTCCGATTTACCCCAGAACCGGCACCCGCAGCGCTCCACTAACCCTTAATTAATCCCTACAACCCTACGGCCTTCATTCGTTGGCCGGGGATTCGTCTTGCCTAAATTTGGAGTTTTAAACATGAAAATGGTTCGCCAGGACATACCAACCGCCCACGGTGTTGGGTTGCCGCAGTTGCTGAAGCAAGCAACCAACGACGGTAAGAAAGCTGCCGCTGATCTCTGTTCAACTCGCCTGGATAAGCTGGCTACCCATGCAGCTAATTACGGCCTGAGTGCCAATGAAATCATTGAGCTGATCCGCCAGGAATCTGAAAGTCTGAGCAGCAAAGGCGGTGCAGCATGGCAGTAAAAACACCATTGAAATGGGTCGGGAGCAAAGCTCGCCTCATGCCGCAGTTGCTTCCGCATTTACCCAAGGGCAAGCGCCTTGTTGAGCCGTTTGCCGGTTCCTGTGCTGTCATGATGAACACAGATTATGAAGAGTATCTGATTGCTGATGTGAATCCTGATTTGATTCACCTTTACCAGTATATCCAGATGGATAAAGAGCAATTCATACAGGATGCCCGGCGCTTTTTTGAGCTTTCTAACGAAGAGGTCGCTTACTACAAACTGCGCGCAAGTTTTAATATTGAACCGGAGTGGCAGTGGCGCGCAGCGATGTTCCTCTACCTTAATCGCCATTGTTATGGTGGTATTTGCCGCTACAACCAGCGCGGGCATTTCAACGTGCCTTATGGCTGCTATAAAAAGCCATATTTCCCTGAAGTGGAGATCCGCGCTTTTGCAGAGAAGGCAAAGCGGGCTACGTTCATCTGCGCCAGCTTTGAAGAAACCCTGCAACTGGTACGCCCTGGTGATGTCGTATATTGCGATCCACCGTACATCCCGGTAAACCCAACGGCGAACTTTACTCAGTACCACACCGATGGTTTCACACAAGATGATCAGCTTCGGCTGGCCAGCTTGCTCCATCAGCTATCTGCGGATATTTCTGTTGTTGCTTCAAATAGCGATACCCATGAAGCGCACAATCTTTATTCCCATTTCACGCGGCACACGCTAACAGCTCCGCGCAGTATTGGCGCAGCAAAGGGCAGTGATTCCTCTGTTGGTGAATTGCTTGCCGTTAGTGGGGAGAATGCTCATGTC
This sequence comes from Buttiauxella sp. A111, assembly GCF_014189855.1. Taxonomy (GTDB): domain Bacteria; phylum Pseudomonadota; class Gammaproteobacteria; order Enterobacterales; family Enterobacteriaceae; genus Buttiauxella; species Buttiauxella selenatireducens. The sequence goes on along the minus strand of NZ_BJFN01000003.1, from coordinate 96,319 downwards.
TGATATCGAGCTGTTAGTTTCCACTTTCTACATTGTGGCTGCGGTTATCTGCTTTGTTTACTTTACATGGCATGAAAAGCGAATAAGCAATAAAGATGCTGATTTTGGGGATTATTGCTCTACGGTTTTTCAGGCTGTTATCTGGCCTTTAATACTGCTGGGCAGCCTCTTTTGCCTGATTGGTGATACCTGGATCAAGTGGGTAAATAGCGGTGAGTGAATCAACTCTCACTATGGGCAACTATCACGCCGTCAATGAATGGCGGCGTGAAACCTTTGCGCCAGGTATCCCAAAAGATGTGACTCTGACAGAGCGTAAGCTGTGGACGGTTAACCCTGCCGATCATGATTTTCGCAAAGAGTACATTCACGAAATACCCGACTGGTTAGCCGGGTATTTTGGCCAGCGTTATGAAAAACTGTTTAACGCCCCTCGTGGCGGACGTCGCCGTGCCAATACATTTTTACGCCAGACTATCGGCCAGAATGTATTGCCACGTCTGCGCAATGTCATGGCTCGCTACAAGCTGCCGGTTGACGTTGACGATCTTCCGTTTGGCAAAACACTGCAACGTTTGCCCGCTCTGGACCGATTCGAAATCAAAAAGCTGGCCACAAGGGTTTCCATGTGGCTGGCTGAGTCGTTTTACGCATTTACCGAAACCGCAATTGAAGGGGCAACTAAGGACGCTGCGGAAATGCACCGCCGAACTTTGCTGAGTTACGAACACCTTTGCGAACTGTGCATGATGCTGGGCAACAAGCCGCCATATTGGGCAGAATATCAGTCTAATGAAGACGAGCTGGATACGCGCAAAGCGGAATCTGGCTTGCTGCGTATGATGGCTCCAGAGTGGTGGTATGGCCGACTGAAACGCATGCGTGATGTTCAGCGTGAACATCTGGCCATTGCAGTGGGGCAGGTGCAAAAAGCGGCCAGTGCATACGTTTCACGTGGCGCACTGGGTGAGTGGCTGGAGCAGAAGAAACGCAATGCGGAGTTTTTTAAAAAGTTCGACCTGATTAACGATATGGGGGAACGGATCGCGCTGGCCGATATGGTCTATAAAAGCGTGTCTAACCCTGCAATCCGTCGCTCTGAATTAATGACAAGAATGCGCGGATTTGAAGACCTGGCCAATGAGCAGCAACTGGCCGGAGAGTTCTACACCATCACGGCACCATCCCGTTATCACGCGGTACACAGCAAGGGCGGTTTCGTGTCTCAGTGGAACGGGAGCAATCCCCGCGACACGCAGAAGTATTTATGCGGAGTCTGGGCAAAGGCTCGCGCAGCACTTTCCCGTGCCGGTATTCATGTGTTCGGTTTTCGGGTAGTAGAGCCGCATCATGACGGTACCCCGCACTGGCATATGTTGCTGTTCATGCGCCCACAGGATGTGGACGCTGTGCGTGACATCCTTTGTTATTACTCCCGCATTGCTGACTCTGAAGAACTGCAATCCCTCCACGCGCTAAAGGCGCGTTTTCACGTTGAGCCTATCGATCCCGCTAAAGGTTCAGCCACTGGCTACATCGCTAAATACATTTCCAAAAATATCGACGGTTATGCACTCGATGGAGAAAAAGACGGTGAAACAGGTGAGAGCTTGCGGGATATGGCTAAGGCCGTTTCTGCTTGGGCATCCCGCTGGCGTATTCGTCAGTTTCAGCAAATCGGTGGCGCTCCGGTTACGGTGTGGCGTGAGTTACGCCGTCTTGGTGATCAGCGGTTAGCCGATCAGCGAATGGATGCCGTGCTGGCCGCAGCTGATGTTGGATGCTGGGCGTCATACACACAAGCGCAGGGCGGGGCGCTAGTCTCGCGTAAAGATTTGGTTGTTCGCCTCGCCTATGAAATCACAGAGCAGGGCAATGAATACGCTGAAGATATTCAGCGCGTCCAGGGTATCTATTCACCTTTGATCCCTGATTCTGAAATCGTTACTCGTCTGGTTAAGTGGGAGAAGGTGCCGAAGTTGGCCGAAGCGTCAGCGGAGGCTGGTTTTTCTGGCGGCAACGCCGCCCCTTGGAGTTCTGTCAATAACTGTACGGAGGGAACCCGGAGGCGGTTAACACTGGAGCTAAATCGAAGGGGTTTTGAGGCCACTGATAGTGAATTGGCCATCCTAATCCGAGGGAGTGGGCTGGCGCTTGGTTGTGGTAACTCCCTGGTTTACAGAAACGGGAGGTTAAACGAGAGGAAAAATGAACCTTTGAAGGAGCAATGGCCGGGATGGTCTTGAATAATGATTATTCAGCTGGTTTTTTAATCGAAATTTGATACCAATATAGTTGCCCATTAAGCATAGCTGTTAATGGGCACAAGGTTTAAACCTCTACATTATTGGATGAGAATTTCTGTCCATTTTCATCCGTGGTTAAATCACCAATGGTAACTTTAAATCCTTTCCCTTTAATATATTTAATTACGAAGTTCAAATAATGTGAATTTATTAATATTTTGCATAATGAACTTAACTCGACTGCGAGAGGCGTGAACAGAAATACTGAAATTTCGAGCTTTTTTTGTGCATTATCATTTGTGACAGTCATGACCTTTTCATTATAAATGAAATGTTGTATGAATAAATCTTCCGATTTTGAAATGAAGGTTGTCTGTACTCCTAAAGACTCAAAGCCACTAATTAACCCAAGAGATTGCATCTCCGAAAGAAAAGTATAGTTTAGTTCATTTGCTATAACTTCATCATCAAAGCTTTTTTCGAGACCGTCACTTTTAATTATTAAGTTTATGAATGAATGTGAGAATAATTTCTCAATATCTTTAGCTTCTCGTTGAGTCAGGTTTTTAATAAATTCTAAAGTTCTTAAGGAATAGTGGCCCGGTGATTTTATTTCACCAGCCAGAACCCTTCCCCAAAGCTGTTGAAGATGCTCTGAACTTGTTGTAGCGGCACTGTCTCTCCAACGGATAAGCCAGTCCGCTTCAATTTCATCATCTAGTGGGTCAGACTGGTCAAGCGAAAGTATGTCTTCGGCTATATATAATGCTTTTGTAACATTTATCTCTTTTTGTATTTCGTTTGCGATGCTGTAGTTATTTGCATTGAGCATTAATGATTTAATGTCTAGATGAGGTTCTTTTTTGTCATCAAAATGAAAAGAATCGGGATCCTTCATAGATATCAACTTAGGATTGTTTATATCAGTCAAAGATACGATGACTTCACCTTTTTTAATGCCCTCAATATCCTTTTCTGTTTGGGCAATGATAAGCATTTCTTTTCTTTTTAGCTCAATGCTAGTATTCCCCTCACGGCGCATCTGCCAAGGCTTAAAAAGTCCTCCAATGCCTTTTTCCGCAGCTGTTTCCCACATCTTAGTCGCAAGTTTTGAACCAAACATAAGAAAAAATCCTTCCTTCAAAAGTGGTTATGTCCTAATCCTACAATCTTTTTTATGTCGCCTACAACTAAACAAAGTTATTGAAAACTTCGTTGGATGGTTGCCTCTTTCCCGGTGTGTTATGTGTATTACGTGCTCATAAAGCATCCAGTTTAAGATGCTCTCCAAGTGTGGATTAACACAGCATGCAAACATCAAGAAAATGGAAAAAATTGTTTTAAAAGGAATTTATCACTATATACTGTATGTGCATACAGTGCTTTTAAAGGTGGAGGCAAGATGGATTTGTTAGAGCAGTCAGCGGTATTAGAACGAATTGAGCTACTGGCGAAATTCGCATGCGTTGACGATAGTAGCTCCAGGGAGCGCCAGGTGGCATTAATTTGGATTGCTGAAATGGCTGAAGAAATTAGACAGGGGGTTGTTTCAGAAATGAACAAGCCACCGGTCAGAGGTGGCTTTGAATCATGCGGCGGGGGCGGTTTTCAGTAAATCAAAAGCCATTTGCCGCTGTTCCGGTGACATTGTGCTGAGTAGCTTTTGTACCAGAATATCGCCGGTTTTAGCGCTTGGACTGAGGGTGTGCGAAAAAGTCAGATTCATAACAAAAGTATGCCCGCATTCCACATCAGCACAGGCGCAGTAAATATCTGCAATCTGGCGGTGTTTGCGGTTCGTTTTGCGAATAACAGCTTTAGAGCCGCACTCCGGACATTCTATTTTTAAAACACGCATATTCCATGCTCCAGCTGTTAAAACATGCCTGGATTTTAGCCTGTTTCGCCTCATGCTGCACCCTTATCCGTTGTTTCTGCTGCAAATACCAGGTGTAAATGTGCCGGGATTTCAGGGTCATTACTGATAGCGGCCATCAGGCGGCGCTGCACGGGTAACACTTCATCTTTGCGGTAGGTGTTTCGGGCTTTTTCCGGGTCGCCCAGTCCCGCAGTATTTTGCGGAACGATGCCCGCAAGCCCTGCCGGGAAGCGGTGGGCGTTAAGAACATCCTGGGCGCTGATATTCTTAATGTTGGCAAATTCATCCTTGGCAGAAATATCCCCCATCTGAATAAATTTAACGCCTTCCGGGTCGCCGTTCGGGATGTTCACCAGAATGGTAGAGAAGTTACCGATACCCTTGCTGTCAGCCAGGTTGCGTTCAATTTCTTCTTCCATTTCATCCGTCATGCTAGGGTCACGGGTATAGAGAATCCCGCCAGTGTGCGCCCCGTTGTGGTAGTAGCGGCGGCGGAAAATCACAGCTTCGCTGTTGAGCAGCGCGGAATGAATCCCACCGATGTAATCCGGCAACCCATAGATATGCTGTTGCGGGTCGTACATCTTGATAAAAACGATATCGTCCGGGCTGTACACCAGGGGTTCACCATCCTGTAGAACCACAAATTCCCCCGTTTTACGCATCCGCATGTACAGCCCAGGCAGCGGCACAAGAGAAGCCACTTCTCCCCAGCCGTTACGCACTTTCAGAATGGCCACATCACCGAAGGTCAGAAAATCAAACACTCCGGCTTCCAGATCGTCATGATTCAGCCCGCCATGCTGGTAATCAGAGGTGATCATGTTTTTGCGGGCATGGATAATGCCGCCATGCTGGCCGTTAAGGTTAATCAGCTGCGCCAGCGCTAACCGGTCAATTGGCAGGGTGTAATGGTCTGCGTTGCTGTCGTACCAGATATCGTGGTAATCGGTGCCAGTGGTCAGCACGGGTTCGGGTTTGCCGAACCGTAATACGCTCATTTTTTTAGCGGGCTGGTCTTTGTCGATGCGCTTTGCGGTGCGTTTGTTGTATTTTTTCATGCTGCTTTCTTCAGCCTCCAGCGGGACTGTGGTTTATTTTCGTAGTTAAGCGGTTCGTTATGCAGGGCATGAGTGATTGCCCAGAATGCTTCTGCGTGGCCGGTTTCAGGGCTGCGGTCAGCAACGAAGGTCATGGCATTACCGCTTTGCGTGGTGGTATGCCTGATGGCCATAAAACTGGCCGGAATTTCTTTCTGGTCTTTATCCCATTCAATGCGCTGGCTGCCGACCACATCGGAAGCCTTTAAAACCAGCTGGTTTTTCGTGTTGCGGTCATAGCGAATCGCCACGGCCACGCGCAGGGCAAAGTGCTGGATGTTGTCGAAAACACCCTGTCCAATGCCGGTGACGTCAACACCCAGGTAAGTGAAGTTGTACTGTTCAAACAGCTTTTTGATTTCCTTGGCTTGCCAGCGAAAATTCATCCCCTGCCAGTTAAAAATCCGCAGTACGCGGAACTTCTCGCCGTCGTGCTGGGGTGGGGCGATGATGACAAAGCAGGACAAATCACCTGAACGTGCCGGGTCAAACCCGCCCCACACTGGTCGGTTTCCAAAGGGGCGCGCTTTGCCGGGGTGATGGTCTTGCCACATTTCCACATCCACGCCACAGGCTTCCAGATCGGCAAAGCTGAAAACGGAATCCTTGCTGTCCACAAACACGCACATATAAAGCATGTTGAATGTGTCAACGTTGTAGCGGTTGCGCAGTTTGTCGATGCTGGCCAGATTAAAGCCACCGGCAATGGCATCTTCCATCGTAATGACGTAACGCCACTGGCCATCCGGGCATAAACGCCCGCCGTCGCGCAGCTCGTCAAAGTCCGGGAATTTCACGGTGCCGCGTTTCTTGCTTCCCTGTTTCCATTCCTCGCCTGTCCAGAACGGATAGCCCTGGTGTGTTTTGGCCGAAGGGGTGGAAAAGTAGGTGGTGCGCCATTTGTCATGGGTGGCCATGGCGCTGGCCACTTCATTCAGGCGGGCAAAGTTCGGTACCCAAAAATATTCGTCACAATACAAATGGCCACTGTAGGACTGGGCTGTATTTTTGTTGGTCGATAAGAAACGTAACTCCGCACCGTTTGATAAGCGGATAGGGTTGCCGGTAAGCGTTACGCCAAAATACTGCTCTGCAATGTTGACGATATAAGAACGGAACACCTCCGCCTGGGCGCGGGATGCGGAAAGGAATATTTGCGGATCGCCGGTCAGCACGGCATTTTCAAATGCCTCAAAAGCAAAGTACCAGGTCGCCCCAATCTGGCGGCTTTTGAGGATGTTTCTCACCTGTCGGGCAAGATTCAGGCGCAGGTGTTTCTGGTACCCGAAAAGATGCTCATCTGCCCAGGCGTCAAAATCTTCTTTTGTCAGCCCGTCGATATCATTTTTGCGGTATTTGCGCTTTTTCGGCTGGTCGTCCTGCTCTCCACGCGCCGCAGCTGCGCCACTGCCTTTTTCCTTCGCCAGCATTTCTTTGTGCTTGTTGGACTGCGCACGTAATTTTGTGGCGTGGGCAATCAGCAAATCCATTTCTTTTAAATCAAGGTCGCTTTTCCCGTCACGTCCGGCAAGCAGCTGGTAACGGCGTTCAATGGCCTCCTCGGTACTTTCATGGCTGAGCAAATCCGCCCAGCTGTGTTTTTCCGCCCAGTAGTAAATGATCCGCACATTCGGCAGATTTAAATCAGCGGCGATTTCTTTTGGTGTGCTTCTGCGTAAATAGAGAGCACGCGCAACGCCTTTAAGTTCTTCAGAGTATTTAGCCATAGCCTTTATTATGCCCGCGTCAGTTATTTATATTTACGGGTGTAATTCGTACTTATTCGATAAAGGCGTTATATCCGAACTGAGAAGAATTAATGCGGGTGCGTAGCGAAAGTAATTCCGCAATAATTCATTTGCTGGAACACAACAAGCAATCAGGAAAATGAATGTCGCAATTACGCACTGAATGGCTTTGTGTTGCTACCGAAGGAGATACAGTAGACGGCAGGGTATTAGAACGGCAGTGGTTAATTGATGCTGCTCAATTATATGACGCCGAATTATATGGTGCGCTTATCTGGCCTGAACATTGTAAGGATTACGGTAATTTTGGCGAAGTCCTTACCGCGATGTATCAGGAAGGGGATGACGGACTGGTCAGGCTTTATGTCCAGCTTTGTCCCAATGCTTATCTGCTGGAAGCCAACCGTTACGGGCAAATGATTTTCTTTTCTGTTGAGCTTACGCCAAATGGAAACTGGCGTGGAACGGGACGGCATTATCTGGAAGGGCTGGCGGTCACGGATACACCGGCCAGCGTGGGAACAACACGACTGCGTTTTAGCAAACGCAAAAACGTTAAACCCGGTTATTACGGATGCACTATTACCCGAGCCGGAACTATTACACAGGAAATGGAAATGAAAAAAGACTGGCAGAGCTGGTTTGGTATTCAACCAAAAAAATTCGCTGAAGAAGAAACAGAAGAAGTTCCAGGCGAAGAAGATAAATTGCAGGTATTGGCCAATGCGGTCAATGAAATTGAATCGCGCCTTTCAGCCATTGAAACAAAAATGGCAGGTGTGGAAGGTGATGTGGAAACCATTGCCGGTGTCGTGGATACCGAGGATTTTGCAAAGCTGCGTGATAACGTCGGAACCATTGTGGCTAATTTTGGCAAGCTGGATAAAAAAGTGACTGAAATCCCGGCGCGTAAATTTGCTAATAAAGACAATTCCGGCAAAGACAAAAAATTTAAGTTTCTCTGATTAAGTATCAGCCCGAAATTTATTTGATTCTGATTAATCTATTTCGCGTTAACGCGAGGGGAATTTATGCAACTTAATCACCGTGCGCTGGAATTTATTGATGCTTACTCTGCTGGTCTGGCAGGGCATTACGGCGTCACTAACCCGTCCCGCGCATTCAAACTGACTGATCCCCAGGAAACATCACTGCGTGGTGCGCTGCTGGAGTCGGTTGAATTTCTGAGCCTGATCACCTGTGCCGATGTAGACCAGCTGAGTGGCCAGGTTGTTTCCGTTGGCGCATCTGCACTTCACACCGGGCGTAATGCTGACGGGCGTTTTATTCGTCGTGTTGGCGTGGACGGCAATGATTACAAGCTGGTTGAAACGGATTCCTGTGCCGCACTGCGCTGGGATCTGCTGTCTATCTGGGCTAATGCGGGCAGTGAAGAGGAATTTTTCCAGCTGGTACAGGCGTTTTCTAACCAGGCATTTGCGCTGGATATGCTGCGGATTGGCTTTAATGGCAAAACCGTTGCACCGACCACTGACCCGGTGGCCAACCCGAACGGCGAAGATGTGAATATTGGCTGGCATGCCCGTATGAAAACCTTCAATGACGGCAAGCAGATTATTACCGATGCCATCACCCTGGATGATGCCGGTGATTATCACTCGCTGGATGCCATGGCATCCGACCTTATCAACAGCAAAATTCCGCAACAGTTCCGTAATGACCCGCGTCTGGTGGTGTTGGTCGGTGCCGATCTGGTGGCTGCTGAGCAATACCGACTTTACCAGGCCGCAGACCGTCCGACTGAAAAAATCGCCGCGCAAATGCTGGGGAATACCATTGCAGGACGTCCGGCCATCGTACCGCCATTTATGCCAGGTAAACGCATGGTGGTTACGCCACTGAGCAACCTGCATATCTACACCCAGCGTAATACCCGCCAGCGTAAAGCGGAGTTTGTTGAAGATCGTAAACAGTACGAAAACAAATATCTGCGCAATGAAGGTTACGCGGTTGAAGTGCCGGAAGTGTATGCCGCTATCGACGAAGCGGCGGTGACCATCGGCAAAATCACGGAACCGGCAGAGGGCTGATAAATGTCACTTTCACCCGCCCAGCGTCATAACCGGCGCGTTGAGATGGAGCAGCAACTGAAGCGGCAATTGTCTGTGGCCAGTGCTGACAGTCTGCATGTACAGGTCAGGGCGCTCAATGACGATGTGCAACGGGTAACGAATCAGCCAACCATGGCAGACCGTATCACCTTTAAACGTGATGTGTTGCTACCACGCTGGCTGCCGACTGCGGAGGATTATCTGAAGGGGGGCAACGTTCACGCTAACCCGATTTTAGCCTGGTGCATCGTGTGGCTGTTTGATGTGGGGGAGTTTGACCAGGCGCTGGAATGGGCTGATATCGCCATTGAACAACAGCAACCCACGCCGGAGGCATTCCGCAGTAATTTCCCCACGTTTGTGGCGGATACGATGCTGGACTGGGCGACGGGTACCGCTGAGGCGGGTGAAAGTGTGGAGCCGTATTTTTCACGCACCTTTGAAAATGTTGCCAGTAAATGGCGTCTGCATGAGGAGGTGACCGCCAAATGGTTCAAGTTTGCCGGTTTGCTGCTTCTGCGAGACGACAGCGGGCGACCTGTGGCCGCAGCGGTGGATGATGTGGAAACACTTCAGAAAGCCGATGCCCTGCTGGCCAGTGCGGAAGGGTTCTATAAAAAAGTGGGCGTGGGTACCGTGCGCAAAACCATTGCCGCCCGGCTTCGCGCACTGACCAAAGAATAACAACGACTACCGACAGCCGGGTGGGCGCGGCGGAGGGCAGAACGCATAAGCGTAATGCGCCATGGATGCCGGTCAGCCCACCTTTTTCGGGGGATAAATGTTTAGCGGAACACCGATAGATTTTCAGGATGAGCCGCTGGAGAACAACGGATTCTGGCCAGATCTGAACTTAAAGGACTTCCAGAGCCAGCGAACCATCCCTGCGGATATTGATGCAGACACCATCGCCCAGGCATTGATTGTTGCCGTGGCGGAAGTGAATGCGGAGCTGGAAAGCGTGGAGTATCAGCAGCGGGCAAAAGGGTATGAATCAGCGGCAGCAGTACCCGGCGTAAAAATGTCAGGGCTTAACGCGTTATGTGCGCAGTACACCAAAGCGGTATTTGCCAGGGCAAAAGCCGATCTGCTGGGTGAGTTTGCCACTATTGGACAGCGTGAAACCCATCCGGGGCAGGAAAGCACGGAAACGCGCGCTGGACTGCTGGCGGAAGCCTCGGTAGTGATCCGACGCATGAAAGGGCTGAAACGGGCAACGGTGAAAATGGTATGAGCCAGACGCAACTTGAATCACTGACGGCATTTTTTAAGAACAACGTACCCGCGCGGGCAATGGCGGAATTTTCCAGCGTCGTGGATGAGATGCAGTTTATTCCGGCTGCCAAAGATTTAGGGCTGGAACAGTACCGCCAGGCGGTGATTCGTTATGACGCGCTACTGAGCTGGCAGCGCTTCCCGTTCCGCCTTTGCCCGCCACAGCTGCTGATGTCGTTGCTGGCGGCGTGGCTGGATGATGCTGACCGGGCGTTGCTGGACGAAATCGGGTTAACCGATGCTGAGCCGGACTGGGATGTTTCGGTGGAGTCGGAAGAAACGGCCACCATTGTTTTGACCGTGCCAATGGCCGAAGAACTGGTGATTAAACCTGATGCAAAAGGCGCAATTCCATGGAACGGAAAACGCTGGTCACTGGTTGAGCCTGAAATCTGGACAGCGATAACCGCACAGATTTACGGCGTGGATGAAACCGGTGCACCGGTAGGGGCTGACTGATGTTTGCGGGCGGGGAGCTGAACAAAAAGCAACTGGCCGCGCTGCGTGAAACGCTGGCAGGTCTGGATTTGCCACCGAAAAAGCGCCAGCGCCTGATCTGGCGGTTGGCTAAATACGGATTGATTGCTGCCGCAAAGCGTAATGTCCGAAACCAGCAAAGCCCGGATGGTCAGGCATGGGCAGCCCGTAACACCGGGCGCAAAGGGAAGATGCTGCGCAACCTGCCAAAGTTGCTTCATATCCGCGAGATGCCAGAAATTCAGGCCGTGCGGGTGTATTTGCAGGGTGGAGGGTACCGCAACGGTGAAAAACCGGTACCGGCTGGCACGGTGGGGTACTCACAGCAAAACGGCATGCGGGTGCGGGTAAGTCGCAGCGAGAAATCCGCCAGTGTTCAGACAGGGCGGATGGCCACATTAAAACAGGCCAAAAAACTCCGCGCTCTGGGTTATCAGGTGCGCAAGGGCAAGCGGATGAAAAAGCCCACGTACCGGCAGTTGATGGACACCATGCCATACAGTCAGGCCGGGTTATTGATCAGAAAGCTAAGCGGGAAGGTGGTGAAAACAAGCTGGACAGTTGACCTTCCGGCGCGTGAGTTCCTCGGTATGAGTGACGACGATTTTAATAAAGCGCTAGCGCGACAGCTTCAGGCCATCGGCTTTGGCTGGGACGTCAACGCACAGGACATAAGGGGTGGGGCATGACCTGGCCAAATGTGACAGTAAACCAGATTAACCAGTTGCTGGGCGAAACCAACGAAGTGGAACGCACTGTGCTGTTTATCGGGACGGGTACCGTGAATGTGGGCAAAACGCTGGCCGTGAATGCCCAGAGTGATTTTGATGCACTGCTGGGTGAGGATGAAAGCCCGTTAAAAAGTGATGTGCTTGCAGCCCTGGCAAACGCTGGCCAGAACTGGTGGGGCTTTGTGCATGTGCTGGCGGCTGAAAGTGCGCCGGATGCGTGGGTGGATGTGGTGCTGGCCGCACAGCTTTCCTGTTCGGTAGAAGGGGTGGTGCTGTCAGATGATATCACCGCAAAGACCACCATTAATCAGGCCGTCACGCTTCGGGCAAATCTTATCGCCCGCTTTGGACGCTGGGTGTGGTTCATCCTCGCAGTTCAGGGAATGCAGGATGAAGAAGGCCAGGCGGGTTATCTGACACGTTTGTCCACGCTTCAGGATGGCATTGCTGAAAAGGCGGTGCAGTTGGTACCGCGCTTGTGGGGTAACGAAGCGGGAGTGCTGGCCGGACGCTTGTGCAGTCGCGCCGTCACCATTGCAGACAGTCCGGCGCGGGTGAAAACCGGGGCGCTTATCAGTATGGGCAGTGACGAAACACCACAGGACGGGATGAACGTGCCGCTCTCGCTGGCAACGCTTCAGGCTCTGGAAGCACAACGCTTTAGCGTCCCGATGTGGTACCCGGATTATGACGGTCTGTACTGGTCAGATGGGCGCACACTGGATGTGGAAGGCGGTGACTATCAGAGCATTGAAACGCTGCGTATTGCGGATAAAGCCGCTCGTCGCGTTCGTCTGCTGGCCATTGCGCATATTGCAGACCGTTCGCTGAACAGTACGCCTTCCAGTATCGCCGCGCATGAGCAGCTGTTTGCAAAGCCGTTGCGTGAAATGTCAGTGAGTTCGGCCATTAACGGCGTGACGTTTCCGGGGGAGGTGAAGTCTCCACAGGATGGGGATGTGTCGATTGTCTGGAAAAGCAAAAAGGCGGTGGAGATTTACATTGTGGTACGCACCTATGAAGTACCGCTGCAAATCACTATCAGCCTGTTACTGGATGCCAGCCTGGAGGCGAGCGCATGACAAAACGAATTTCGGGTATGTCGTTTGATACCCATATGGGTGGTCAGCTGATCCACGTTGAAAAAATCAGCCTGGATATCACCGATAACAGTGCTGCCGCGCAGACACGTGGTGTGCCGGATGGCCACGTTGATGGCGACGTTGCTGCTGAAGGGGAGATTGAACTGAGCACGAAAGCGCTGGCCATTGTCACCGGTCTGGCTCGCCGTGCTGGTTCATGGCGTGGAGTGGAGCCACAGGATTTTCTTTTCTATGCCAAAGCGGGCAATGAAGAAATGAAAGTGGAGGCGTTCGGCTGCAAGCTGCAACTCAATAACATTCTGGATGTTGAACCGAAGGGCGGCAGCATTACCACGCACAAAATTAAATACTTCGTGACCAGTCCGGAGTTCGTAAAAATTAACGGTATTCCGTATCTGGAAGCAGAAGCCACGGCAAACTTGGTTGGGTAAGGGAGTCAGATGCAGGAGCACGAAAAAAGCCTTTATACCCTGATTGTGATTGGTGCGCTGATTGCCATCGGGAAGGTACTGACCAGCAATGAGCCTATCACGCTGCGTCTGTTTGTCGGGCGCATGATTCTGGGATCGGCGGTATCGCTGGCGGCGGGTGGGTTATTGATTCAGTTCCCTGATATTTCCCCGGTAGCCATTAATGGCGTGGGGGCTGCGCTGGGCATTGCCGGTTATTAGGCGGTTGAAATGTGGTTGCGTCGCCACGCAGCCGGGAAAAGTAACGGGAGCGAAACACCATGACACTGAGCGAAAAGCAGCAACTGCTTGCTGTGAAAATTGCACAGCTGATTTTATGGGCTGATGAACGTGGTTTGCGTCTGACATTCGGTGAGGTTTACCGCACCCCGGAACAGGCAGCGCTGAATGCGAAGAAGGGCAGCGGCATTTCAAACAGCCTTCACACCCAGCGTCTGGCCGTGGATTTTAATCTGTTTGTTAATGGCCAGTACAAAACCCGCACGGAAGATTATCTGCCGCTGGGTGAATACTGGGAATCCCTGGGTGGCAGTTGGGGTGGGCGCTTTAAAACCAACCCGGACGGCAATCATTTCAGCCTGGAACATAACGGGGTGCGCTGATGAATCGCGCCACCGTGCTGGCAATAGCGGCGCTTGTGCTGGCCTTTCTGGCAGGCTGGAAAGTCGCTATCTGGCAGCGGGACAGCCTGGAGCTGGTGATTGAAAAAAGTGCCACTGCCACCGGCAAAAAACTGGAGGCCGCCGCCAGTCAGTCAGCAAGAGAACTGGAAGGAAAACTGGATGAGATCCGTAACGCGCCACCACGGGAAATCCGCACGGAGCTGGTTAAACCGGTCTTTACCAATGTTTGTCTGTCTGCTGAGTTTGTCAGCATGTACAACGATGCCGCCGCCAAAGTCGAACGTGCGTTATCAGGAAAACCTGAAAACAAAATGCCCCGTGCAACTGCCACGCCTGACGGGCAATCAGGGAAGTAGTGCGGCAGACCTGTTAATTATTTATTTAGATATTTATGGCCAGTGTGCTGCACGGCATAACCAGCTGGTTGATGAAATTAATTTAAGAGAGAGTTTATTAAATGGAAAAGATTAAATTATCTGTTGCAGGTGCTGATATTTGTTTTGAGCCTAATCAGTCGGCATATAATAAATTTATTAACGAAATGGCCATGGATAACAAAGTTGCCCCTGCGCACAATTATCTGATGCGTATTGTGACGGCAGAAACCAAAGAAGCACTGACGGAAGTATTAACCCGTCCGGGTGCTGCCATTCAGTTGGCCGGTAAGGTCAATGAAATTTATGCACCTGATCTGGAAATTGAAGTAAAAAACTAACGGCGCGGGTTCGCGCAATTGATAACAACGCCCTTGAGCAATATTTAATTCTACGTCGTCATTATTTACCCCGTGGTGAAGATAATACGGATGATATTGCCGCTGCCGTCTGGCTGGATAATCGTTTCTGGGAATATATGCGTGTGGCCATTGCCAGCGGTATTGGCACAGCATTTAAAGGCGCTGAATGAAACAGCTTGAATTTACATTAAGCCTTATCGACAAACTGACCCGCCCGTTAAAACAGGCGCAGGGCAGCGTGACGGGTTTTGCTGATGCCTCAAAAGAAGCCTTTACCCGGATGGGTGGTGGTGCGCTGGCATTGTGGGGTGTTGGCCAGACGGTAAAAGGGGCGTTGTCACCGGCTATTGAAATGTATGACGCGCTGAGTGAGGCGTCAGCGCGGGGAATCGATAACACAGCGTTAGAATCTGTACAACGTGACGCACTACGCTTCAGTACCACATACGGTGCCAGTGCCGTGGAGTTTGTTAATTCAACCAAAGACATTAACGCCTCCATTGCCGGGCTGAGTCGTGATGAGCTGCCAAAGGTCACGACAGTCGCCAATACACTGGCGTTTGCCATGAAATCCACCGCAGCAGAAGCCAGTGAATTTATGGGGCAGATGTTCGGTAATTTCAGGCGTGAAGCGGATGCGCTGGGCAAAGTGCCTTTTGCTGAGCAACTGGCCGGGAAAATGGCTTACATGCGCCAGACGTTTGGCACGGAAATGGCCACTATCAAAGACCTGATGGAAGGTGCTCGCGGTGTGGGTTCTAACTACGGTATCGGGCTGGATGAACAGCTGGCGGTGCTGGGGCAGCTTCAGCGCACCCTGGGGACGGAAGCGAGCAGCGCCTATGAAGGCTTTATGACCGGCGCGATTGAGGGCGCGGAAAAGCTGGGAATGTCATTTACCGATTCCACCGGGAAAATGCTTTCCATGCCGGAGATGCTGATCAAACTTCAGGGTAAATATGGCAAAAGCCTGGAAGGAAACCTGAAAGCACAGGCGGAGCTGGATGCCGCATTTGGTGACAGTTCTGCCGTGGTCAAGCAGCTGTATGGCAACGTGGGATTACTTCAGCGCAATATTACTGAACTGGGTGGTTCTGATGGACTGAAACGTACACAGGAAATGGCAGCAAAGATGGTCAAGCCCTGGGATCGTTTTGTGGAAATCCTCAAGGCCATTCAGACCGTCATTGGTTTGACGCTGATCCCAGTTCTTTATCCGTTGCTAAACCGTCTGGCCGATATCGGACAGACCTTTGCCCGCTGGATGCAGATGTTTCCCAACATTGCCCGCGTGGTGGGGTATGCCACGCTGGCTTTACTGGGATTCGCCGCTGTGGGGGCGACAGTCAATATTGTGATGGGAGTTTCTTCTTTCATCATGATGGGGCTTACGGGCATTTGGAAAGCCCTGGTTACCGTCGTTAAGTCTTATACCCTGGTTATCTGGCTGGCACAAAAAGCAGTAATTGCCTGGAATGTTGTGCTGAAAACGCTGCGCGGTGTCTTACTGGCCGTGCGCATGGCAGCCATGCTTGCAGGTATCAGTATCAACCTGCTGAGCTGGCCGGTACTGCTGATTATTGGAGCGATTGCGGCGCTGGTAGTCGGTTGCTATTTACTGGTGAAACACTGGGATGCTGTCAAAGCGGCGGCGATGGATACCGCAGTTTTTAAGGGTGTTGCCGGTGTGGTGCAGTGGCTGGCCGGAGTGTTTGCTTCAGCCTGGCAATTTATCACTGATGGCTGGAACAGCTTTGTTCAGGTGCTGACGGGCTTTTCACCTTCTGACGCGCTGGCTGGCATGGCCACGGGGATTATCACCCTGTTTGATAACGTCTGGGAGACTATTAAAGGTGGCTTTCTTAAATCATGGAACTGGATTGTAGGGAAGCTGAATAACATTCCAGGGGTGGATATTTCGCTGGCAGGAAATAACACCGTAGAGCAGGTGGCCAGTAGACCATTGCCCGAAGGTATCCCGACTTCACCCGTTATCGGTGTTGCAGGTAAACCGGTGGCACAAAATGCGACTGTTCCGGAAATTAATCTGGGCGGGGTTCCACCTCCTGTAATAAATAACAAAATTGCAGGTGCGCCAGTGCCTGTTATTAACAACACGGTCTTACCATCGCCACCTTCTCCCGTCGTTATGCAAAATACATTATCGACGGGTGACAAAATTAAAAACATTGATAAGGGTGGCATAAGTAAAACCATAAACAGCAACAGCCGTTCAGTGACTGATAACAGCAAAAAAATCGACACGGTAAATATTTACCCGAAAGAAACATTAACGCCCGGGCAATTAATGGAATGGCAGGAGCTGAATGGATGAGTGAAGTATTTTATATAGACCTGCTGATTCAGAATGATGATTTTTTACTGAACACCGGGCAGGAGCCAGAACTGTGCAATAACCGACAAAGTATTGGGCAGGATATCGTTCACGCAATATTAGAAAGCGGGCTTGCCACAGAATTAATTGCTGAGCGCAGCCCGACATTACGCGCAGATATTTTCACCCGCCTGGAATTACTGGTGGAAGGGGATGAACGTATTGTGCCGGGTACCGTGACAGTTTCAGAAGAAAGTCGATCGCGTCTTTGGGTGACGGCGGAAACGGAAGCCTTTGGCGTGATTTCGGCGGGGGTGATGCTATGACGGAAAAGCCGCAGATTGATTTTGAAGAAGTGGTGAAAGAAAGCGGGATGCCCACGACGGAAGAAGAAGTGCGTACCCGATTTAACGCCATCGTCAAAGCGGAAGGGCTGATCACCAATACATCCCGTATGTCACCGTTCTGGCGGCTCATTACTGCGATTGTTACCGCGCCGGTGATGTGGCTGAAAGACGCCCTTGTTTCCACTGTGCTGGCCAATATGTTTGTGGCCACAGCCAGTGGCCAGATGCTGAGACTGTTGGCGTGGGCGGTGAATCTGACGGCTAAACCCGCCAGTGCCGCCGAAGGGGTGATACGTTTTTTTAAAGAAGATGCCAGGGCTGTGGTCACGGTGAACGCCGGGACAGTGATCCAGACGGAACGGATTAACGGCACAGTCTACGAACTGGTCACGGTGGGAGACATCACCATTCCCGCAGGAACAGCGGATGCCCTGCTGCCCGTTAAAGCTACGGGTGCCGGTGGAGCATACAACCTTGCGCCGGGGTATTACCGTATTTTGCCGGTTGCAGTGACGGGGATTAGCCATGTGGCCAGTGAAGAAGACTGGCTGACCGTGCCGGGAGCCGATGAAGAAAGCGACGACGAATTACGCGAACGCTGCCGCAATCAGTTCAATCTGGTGGGTAACTACCACACCGATGCGGTTTACCGCTCCATGATTGCCGGAGTTGTCGGGTTGAGTGTCGAGCGTATTTTCTTTTTGCATGATGCACCGCGTGGACCTGGTACGGCCAATGCGTATTTGTTGCTGGACAGTGGTGTGACGTCTGAGCCGTTTATTGAAGCCGTAAATCATTACATCAACACGCAAGGTCATCATGGCCATGGGGATGATATGCAATGTTTTTCGATGCCAGAAACCCGGCACACCCTTGCAGTGGACGTGTTTGTGATGAATCCGGACAACATGACGGACGAGGAACAGGCAAGGTTGGTGGCTGGCGTGGAAAATCTGATCCGCTGTGCCTTCAGGGAAAACAGCAATTTCAACGTAAAAAAGACATGGCCATACTCGCGCTTTTCCGTTTCGAATCTGGGGCGTGAGGTGCATCGTCAGTTTGCGGTGATCGATTCCCTGCATTTTTCCCTGGGCGATATCGTCAGTGAACTGAATGTGCCGCGCCTGGACGCGCTAACAGTGAGCCTGAAACATGAATGATTTTATGAAAAAGATGGCCTCGCTGGCATTACCTTTCTGGATGAATAAAGGCGAGCCGGGGAAATTACTGAAGGCGTCGCAGGTGTTCTGGTTTCAGGCTTATGAGTGGATCACATGGCCACTGAAGCAGTTTGATCCACTGACCTGCTCGGAATCCTTGCTCAACCTGATTGCGTATGACCGCGATATCACTCGCTTTAATGGCGAACCGCTGACCCTGTTCAGAAAGCGCGTGGCGTATGCGTTTATTAATGCCAGTGATGCCGGGAGTGTGGCCGGTTTTATCAGTATTTTTCAGCGGCTCGGAATTGGGTATGTGGAGTTGCTGGAACGCCAGAAAGGCATCGACTGGGATGTGATAACCGTCAGGGTGACGGATAGCCAGCTGTCAGATAACCCGGAACTGATGCTGGAGATTATCCGCCAGTACGGGCGCACCTGCCGCCGTTACCGCTTTGAAGTTATCACGACCAGCGATCTGTTTATCCGTGCGGGCTGGTTTGACGGGGAATACATCTGCTATCCGGCACGCCTTGAGGCTACCGGCACCAATAACGACAGCGCCACCTATGGCGCGAAACTGGAGAATTAACCATGTCACAGACCGCCATTACCCTGGCATTTGAACGATGGAAAGCGCAGCAGGGTGCTAACAGTCAGCCGGTTGTTCTGGATGAATTTGTGCTGGCCAATGTGCCAGGGCTTGATCCCTCATTGCCCATTGACCGCAACGAAACGTTGCCACCGGCTGGCCAGATTGTGCATCGTCAGGCGGTAGGTATGACTGGCCTGGTGAATGAAAACGCGGTGGTCTATTCGGTAACGCTGGGTAGCGATGTGGGCGACTTCTCCTTTAACTGGATTGGTCTGATCAACAAAGCAACCGGCACACTGGCTATGGTCATCCATGCGCCACTTCAGACCAAATATAAAAATGCATCTGGTCAGCAGGGTAACGTACTGACGCGTTCATTCCTGATGGAATACAACGGGGCTGCGACGGAAACGCAGATCACCACACCGGCAGAAACCTGGCAGATTGATTTCACGGCACGTCTGGCGGGCATTGATGAGCGTCAGCGCCTGGATAACATTGATATTTATGGTCCGGGTGCGTTCCTTGGGGATGGTTTTTTGGTCGCTAAAACCGGAAATCAGTATTTTGTGACGCAGGGCGTGGGATACATCGGTGGATTACGTGCAAACCTTGCGGCTAACAGCAATATCACAGTAACAACCAAACCCATTAAAGTCTGGGCAGATGTGAGCTATCACGGCACGTTAACCAGTGCTTTCCAGACGGATATCAAACTAACTCTGGCCACGGCACTGGATAACTACACGCAGTCAGGGATCGCGCATTATGTTTTTGCGCTGGCCAGTATCGACGCCAATGGCGTGATCACGGATTTACGCCCAAAGGGCAGTTTGGGAGAGCAGCAGGGAGGCCGTGATTATCTGCGTAAAGATAAAAACTTATCGGATGTGAAGGACGTTCCTGCCGCGCGCAAAAGTCTGGGGTTGAAAGGGGCTGCGGTACTGGATGTGGGTGCCACTGCCGGAACGGTGACAGCGGGCGATGATCCACGCATCGTTAACGCCCTGCAAAAAGGCAATAACCTTTCCGATGTGGAAGATAAAGCTCAGGCACGTGGCAATCTGGAATTGAAAACCGCTGCTTTACGGGATGTTCAGACCGCACGGGGTGACGTAACAGCAGGCCGAGTTCTGGTAAACGGTGGCACATTTGCGATTGGCGCCAATCAGGTTGAAATGCACGTTGGGGATCTTGATTTTCAGTTTGGCGGCAGCGGGACATTTGTTTCCCCTGGTGGTGTCAAGGCCTTTAATGGTGCAACTGAATTAGCCGCTAACGGCATCTATGTACGTGGAACAGGCAACAAACACATCTGGTTTTATGATCCTAAAGGCGCGGAAATGGGGCTGGTGTATGCCTCTGACGATAAAGTTATTCATATGAGAGCCGGGCAAGGACCGTCATTTGATGTGAACTCGGCAGGGGATGCCACGTTGCAGGGGACTGGCACCCTGTTTGCGAATAACGTCTACGCCAAACGCGCTATTTGTATTGGTGATGATGATACCGGTTTTCTGGCAAACGGCGACGGCAGCGCATTTATCCGAGCCAATAATACGAATATTGGTTGGTGGGATAGCAGCAAATTTGTACTGGACAAGTCACTTCGGGCAAGGGGCGGCTTAGAAACATCAAGTATTGAACTGACGGGCGGCGCATCGGTTATCGACTTCCATTTTAATTCTGATGCCGATGACTTCAACGTCCGCCTTTATAACAATGCGCACAATCAGCTTTCTATGCAGGGCGTGGCAGCCAACCCACTTTTTAACCATTCTTCCGGGCAGTTTGTCGGCAAAGGGGCGGCAGGTGGATGGGGGGCTGAGTGGGGTAATTATAAGACCGCGCCGTTTAATGCCTCTGATGTTTATGCCTCTGGTGGTGATGCCTGGTGTCCGATGATTAAAGGACACGGCCAGAAAGGAACGGGTTATGCCACCAGTGTTTCCTTTGGTTTCTACATCCCGCCCAACAATGCTTTCAACAACCCCGTTGTCTATGCAAAAAACGACAATGGTTCGTTTGGGTGGTGGATGTTCAATAACCAGAGCGGGGATATTAACTACGCCAACGGCAGTAGCGGTTTTACGATGGCAACCCAACCCTGGGTTAACGGGCGTGTATCGGATGTACAGGCCTGGGTAAATGGCAACTTTTGCACCATCCCGCAACGTGATGCGAAAGCCGATACTTCATGGGTGCGCTCCTGGTTTGTTCAGAGCATACGTTTCGGGGCGTCGGGTGAATATCAGGAGCGCAGTAATAACGAACGTGTCGGCGGCGGCGTCGTGACCTCTTTTGCTGACAGGGGGAGTTCAAATTACTGGATACGTATCCGCCCTTTGCAATATCTCATTAATGACGTCTGGTATACGGCTTCATATTCATAAGGATTAGTGACAATGAAAACAATGAAGAATTTCACCTCATCGGTTAAACAACTGGATGATATCGCGGTACTGGTTTTTACCGATGAAGACGGGAACGACTGGTATGAAGCGCAAAAGGAATTTTCGAAAACCAGCCTGAAATTTATGTTTGACGACAGGGGCAATATTGTTGCCGCATCATGGGATGTTTCCATGCTGGCACCCGATAATTTATCGGTTTCAGAAATTAAAAAATCCAGTGTTCCCGTAACGTTTTTTGACGAGGGTACACGCTGGGTTTTTGATGGTAAAAAAATCCGCGCATTCAGCTATTCGCCAGAAGAATTGCAGCAACAGGCTGAAGATAAACGCGCCCGTTTAATCAGTAATGCGAAAGAAAACATTGTTGTCGGGCAGACAAAGTTAGCCCTGGGCAGGACTTTAACCGATAAACAGTTTAACGAGCTGAATACCTGGCTTGATTACATTGATCTGCTTGAAGTCGTAGATATTTCAACGGCACCTGATGTTAAGTGGCCGGAGGTACCGGGTCATGTGGCGTGAAGCAAAGGTGGCCTTTTCTGATTCACTGGCCGCGCTCAATTGTTCAATTGTACCGGCTCATCCGTGGATTTATGGGCTGGGGCAGCAAACGGATAACGGTGCCTATTTAAGCCCGGTTAATGCTGTCTCTTATCTTTCGGGCAAGCTGGCCAGTGTGGGGGGAAATGCTGACGTGGTGGTTTTCCTTGTGACCGGTTTAACCCATAACAGTTTCATGGCCAGCCTGAATGCGTTGACGGCAGTTTTTCCCGCGCCCGTATTTACACAAGTTAGCCGTCTGGTGAAGTCTGCCGCTGAACTGGCCACAATCAGAATGCAGTTACCGGCTAAAAGCACGGGGGGATTACCTGCGGCCATACCGCTATCAGTGCCAACATCCCGCGCAGCGTTGAATGCCATGGCTATGGCTGATGCACAAAAGGCAGTCAGTACTGGCTCCAGTCTGGCCAGTATGAAAGGCCAGCTAACGGAATTTATCAGCCAGCATGCGGCACTGGTTAGTGATGCGGCCAGCGGGCTGGCTGATCTTCAGACAAAAAGTGCCAGAGCGTGGGTATTTACGGCCAGCGGTGATGTAGCGACCACCGTCAAGCAGCTGCTTAACGGCATCCCTCAGCAATCAGCCGTGTTCAGCGTCGGCATGATGCTGGTTGGCGATAATCTCGATGGTGTAAAAGGAATGATCCATGAATTCGACCCCGACACTGGCACTTAATGGCGAAGCCATCCCACTGCAAAATATGCGTGTGACGATCAGCATGCAGTTTCAGGATAAAGACCAGTCCGGCCAGACGAGTGCCACGACCAAATCAGAGCAGGGTATCAAGGGTAAAGAACTGCGCGTGGTGGGAGAAGTACCGTTTAAAAAGCCGGAAATTCTCAAGCGCATATTTGAGCTGGCCAGCGCCCGTGATGGTGCCGGAAAACTGCAAACGTATCGTGTGGCGCATGATGTTGCCCGCGCCGTGAATTTACGGGAAGCCACATTTACCGGCACGCTGGATGCGCCCCAAAATGATGGGAAAATGTCGTGGCTGGTGACGTTTACCCTGAGTGAACATGTCAGCGTCCAGGAAAAACGTGAAGCCCGCGCCAGTGCTAAAACAACAGCCAGAAAGCAGGGTGCAGCGAATAGCGGTAATCCCGCAGGTCAGCCAGCGGGTGAAGATGCCGAAAAACTGACGTGGTTTGAAAGCAAGGTGCTTAAACCCGTCAATGATGCGCTGGGGTAATTGATGAAACCGATTAAACGTCTTTACCTTTCAACAGATGAAGTTCATCTGGCTGATGTGAATCTGGTGCTGGAGTTGAACAGCTGTGGCCGTGGTTTTATCACGGCCAAAACCGATACGGATTACACCGGGAAAGTGGTGCGCGTGGATGTGGGTTATACCGATTTGCTTTTACGCTGGTTCACCGGATATGTGGAACGCTCGCAACCGGCAGAAAACGGCTATCAGCGTCTGTTTGTGCGGGAGCTGGCGGGGGTATTTGAACGGAACTGGCCATGCTCATTTCAGCATCCCACTTTACGGGATGTGGCCACCTGGTTGACAGAACACAGCGGGTTGGCCATCACCGTTCCCGATGTCGCCTACAGCGATAAACCTATCCCCCATTTCACCCATAGCGGCACTGGCTACCAGTTGTTAGACAATCTGGGACGGGCATTCAGTATTCCTGATTATGTCTGGTACCCGCTGCCGGATGGTGATGTGTACGTGGGTGGGGCGGAAAAAGCCCTGTTTGCAGGTCGCCCGGTTGAGATCCCCCATGAATTTGGCCAGAACGCGGCAGGGGGAAATACGATGGCCATTCCCATGGTGCAGAGTCTCCGCCCCGGCGTGGAAGTTAACGGCCAGCGGCTGACAAAAGTTAATCTGCATAATGACAACATGAATATTACCTGGACGCCGCGCAACAAAGCAACCGGTGCAGCACTGCAAAAAACGCCGTTGCAACGCCAGATGGAAAGCCATTTTCCTGAACTGGCTTCCGGACTGCATTTACCTAAGTTTGCCAGGGTAATGGCACCCACTGAGCATGTCACCAGTGGCAATTTTTCCGACCCATTCCGCCCGCGCTATGCGGTGGATGTACAACTGCTTGATGCGGATGGCCAGCCGGACAAAGAAACTCCGGTTTACTCTGCTGTTCCGCTGCCGGTACCGATGGCGGGGAATGATTCGGGCATGTTTCAGTTCCCGCCTGAAGGGACGCTGGTTGAAGTCGGATTTACGGGTGGGCGACCCGATAAGCCCTTTGTACGTCAGATGGTGGCGGATGGTACCAGTCTGCCGGATGTGAAACCCGGTGAGCAGCTGCAACAGCAACGAGAAGAAGTCTCACAGCGTGTCACCCAGGCAGGTGACTGGGTGCGTAAGACAGACCAGACAATCAGTGAAACATCCATGGTGCGGGAAGTGGTTGCCGATACAGAGCGCCGCCAGTTGGTCAGCCGTGAAACCACGGTGAAGGCGAACGATAAAACCACGGTACTGGGGGCGGCGCAGTTATTGGCCGGAACCATCCAGCATATGGCCACTGGAGATTACAGCCAGGCAGTGCAGGGCAACATGCTGGCCAGCGTGGGCGGTAATGCTGAAACAGATATTACCGGCAGTAAAACGACGACAACCGGCAAAGACCTGATAGAGCAAATCGGGACAATACGCCGTAGCGTGGCCGCACAGCGTCAGGAGCTGATTGCGCCGGTTATCTGGCTGGGCAGCGAAAGTATCAACGTGGCACAGCTGATGCTGGATACACTGGATGTGGTGAAGCAACTGGCCGAACTAACCGCCGCGCATACGCATCCGAGCGTTGGCACCCCAACCAATGCCAGCGCTATTTCGGGAACGGGTACAGCAGCTGATGTGCTGAAGAATAAATATGATCCTGTAATAGGCTAGTTAACTGATGCATAGGATAAAAAATCTGCTTACTTCTGCGGAAGTCACTTTTCTTTTATCGCCAATAATCCACTATGGGAGGGGATTTTCCTGACTGTGAGAGGACAATATATGGACGATGATGATTTTTTTTACCCGGATTCATTTGAATTTAAAGGGATTAGCTATAAAGGACAGCGTAGTAACAACGAGCTACTAATTTTGATTGATACAAACGACTGTCCTTTTGATATTAGCGAAGTTGTTACGCAGAAAATTGGAAGTAAGGAACGGTTCTTTGAGGTTGCAGACTGGAGTGTTCAAAGCAGTGAGGGTATGGGTGGGAAACCATATCTGGCGGTTCTAAATGTACGATCTTTGGATGCGCTTCCAAAAAATAACCCCATAAGTCAGACATTTAATTTTAATGCTTCTGTGACTGCCAGCAATTTGCAAGCAGGGAATAACAATTCGATCAAACAAGAGATAACCATTCAGCAACTAGCCGATGAGATCCGAAAAAGTGGAGATGCCGAGGCTAAAGGACTTCTCGATAGGTTGTTAAACAATCAAACTGTAGCTGGCATCCTTTCTGCTGTTGCTGGCGCTTGCATCGGTAGTTAATCTAACGTTTAGATACATATTAGACCCGCCACTGTGCGGGTTTTTTTACGTCTTAACCACACAGCACAGGAAGCCCGTGGTGCATTCCATGCGGCAATCTAACGAATCACCAACCATGAAATAGATCTGTATTATGCCGTCTCGCTGGTAGCTCGACAGGCTGACAAAATAAAACCTTTCGCGACAAAATCGGCACTACACCGCACCCGCCTGCGGGTTTTTGATCATAAAAATTTTTCAGTTTTATTTTTCTACAAAAGTATATGCCTGACCGCGCTGTAACTGGGCATCCTGTGCATATAAGAAACTGAAAAGATTGAAAAGAATTTCAGTGTTTTTCAGTTTCAATGCATCGTATAGGATTTTAAATTATTGTTAACTATCAGATATATAAGGGAAAAATTTATATTGGTTATGGCGAGCGGTTATCGATTGTTGTATGAAATTTGGAGTAAAACCCGCGACATCAAGAGTGACGCGGGTCGAAATGGTGCGATATAATCGTAGATTCTGAAATTTACAAACTAGACATTACGCGCTCTACCCAGGTATTGGATATGACTTCACTTTCACGGGCAAAGAATCGAACAGTGTCTTTTGACTGATACATTTCAATCGGCCTTTGCACATCTTCTTTTGGGAACACATCCTTTAAAGTAAATTTCCATTCTGTCAGGTTATTTGCAGCAAATACTTTTTCAGTAGTTTCGTTTGTATAAATTAAAATTACTTCCTTGCTCATTTTGCATCCAATAATAATGAGAAAACATTCCTCAATTGTGTCATGGATAACGTATTTGTGGAAGCCTATATAACTCATTCGTGGCAAGGCGCATTTGGGAATACGAAATTCATTTCGTACAATCAGGTTAACCAATTGAAATTTAAAGAAAAGATTGCATGACTTACTTGAGTTACATAGGTGGAACCACTGAGGTAGACCAATTTCGGTCTACCCTCTATAACTAGATTTTTAAAGAATATATTTTAAATACTCATTTCCTTTTTCAATCAGCGAATCCATCAGGAAATTAAAAACACGCAATTCTCTAATAGTATCTTGGATCTCTGGCACATCGTTAAAACCTGTATGTTGTATTTGTTTAATAAGAGATGTTAGTTTTTCACTACATGCTTCCATTTGAGATATTTTTAATTTTAATACTTTAGTAAATTCTGAGAATACATCAAGATCAATATAACTCAATAACTCATTTTCAAAAACGTAGAAATCAGACAGCATTGATGAACCCTGATGTTTTTTATTCTCGGATTCATGTAATGCCTCATCCGCAAGTTGGATTAATACTAAAGCTGATGGGTTCTGGTGCGTTTTATTATTACGATGTGATGTGAGTTTTTTGAAGAAGCTTAATTGATCGTTAAAGTTCTTATTATAATTATCGTGAATCAAATTAGACCATGTATAGCGTTCTTCATCATTCTCCACTGAAATATGAGATAATTCTTCTACTTCTTTTAAAGATGATTCACGTATTTCTATATTTGCAAGATTTTCTTTTGATTCATGAAGGAAGGTAAGTTGACTAATAAGTTTGAAGTTTTTAACGTTTGCTTTTTGGCATATCTCAGTTTTAAGAGCAGCTAAAGCTCCATGTGTTTTTCCATCATGAATAAACCACCAGTCTTCTTTTAGGTCATCACAAATGAATATGACATTATGAATATTATCTGATTTTGATTTTTCTATTATCTCTTTCCATAAGTATAAATCTCCATATTTGGCTTGAATTTCCACTCCAGAAAAGAAATATGAGTCACTTTTTTTTATATCCATAAAACCAGGTGGGATTTTATTTTTATAACGTTGATCACCTTCAGTGTTTATAGAATTTATTTTCTCTTGTGTTGGTCTGGACCCAACATTATCTAATATTATAGAGTCAATTTCATCTCGAATGAAATCATGTTGTGAAATTTGTTGTTTGCTTTCGATACGTGGCGTAATTTTAGTGTTTATATAGTCTTCTATTGGAGTCTTAATTTGGTTTTGTAATTCTGATATTTCATCATTTAAAGAGTTGTAAAGATGTTTTTTTACCCCACCGGAAGATAAAATGTTTTGGGAGTGAATTTGTTGCAGCTCATTTTTTATTTTTTTTAAACTGGCTATACTGTCTTCAATTACAACTCGTCTTTTTCTTTGATATTCAAGTCCTACTTGAAAAGGTATCCAAGTTCTTGATGAAATTTCTTTCATTACTTTTAGAATATCTTCTCTAGTATGATCTTCGCATCTATAAAGATTAAGTAAGCAATTAGTATCAAATACAAATAATGTTGAATCAGACAACCAAATATCTCTGAGTGATTCATTTGGTGTGCTGTAGAAGCCCGAAAAAGCTGATTTCAAGAGTAACCTCCGTATTAGTGTCATTAATTTTATGCGAACTAATTTAGATCATGTTTCATAGACCTTACAATCAATGTTTACATGATTTAAGCAGATGTGTGATCTTGTAGTACAAAAAATCAGGCAATCTTGAATTATTGAGACATTTATGCGACACATAGTACATATCAAACAATTATTTGACTGAGTTTAATTTTCAACTGTTTGTAATTAATGACATTAATTTTATGGTCAATTTTATGAACAGGCTATATTGTATAGCTATTGCTAATTCGTTAAATTTTTGTGCTTACGTGATGCTGGTTTACAATGGGGCCAAACGTCGTCATTGGACGATGCCGCGCCACTGCATGAGGAAGCATCATGAGCCGTACGCCTGGCCAAAAAAATAAACAGAAAGTGACGCAGTTGGTAAATGTTGAAGAGCATGTCGAAGGCTTTCGGCAGGTGCGGGAAGCGCACCGTCGTGAATTAATTGATGACTACGTAGAGTTGATTTCAGATTTGATTCGCGAAGTTGGGGAAGTGCGCCAGGTAGACATGGCGGCGCGACTCGGTGTTTCTCAGCCGACCGTTGCAAAAATGTTAAAAAGACTTGCTTCGGTTGGGCTTATAGAGCAAATACCGTGGCGTGGTGTGTTTCTGACTGCCGAAGGTGAAAAGCTGGCGCAAATCAGTCGTGA
Organism: Buttiauxella sp. A111; assembly: GCF_014189855.1. Lineage (GTDB taxonomy): Bacteria > Pseudomonadota > Gammaproteobacteria > Enterobacterales > Enterobacteriaceae > Buttiauxella > Buttiauxella selenatireducens. The sequence continues at coordinate 67,914 of NZ_BJFN01000003.1, read as the reverse complement.
ACGTCATCAGGTCGTCGAGAACTTTTTCCTCGCATTGGGTATTAGCCCGGAAACCGCAAGGATTGACGCTGAAGGGGTAGAGCATCACGTCAGTGAAGAGACCCTGGCAGCATTTCGCTTGTTTAGTGAGCAGCGAGGGTTCAAGTAGGAATGTTGTTAACCCTGGTTCGCCCTTTTGCTCGCGATCGATTCCTTCATCTATTGCTACTTATTGGTGTGGTTCTGAGTTTTATCGCGCCTTTTCATCCAACCCTTTGGGCTAATGCCATTGATTGGCACACCATTATTACGCTTGCGGGCTTAATGATGTTGACCAAAGGCGTGGAACTGAGTGGCTATTTCGATGTGCTGGGCCGTCGGATGGTGAAACGTTTTGATAATGAGCGAACGCTTGCCCTGTTTTTAATCAGCGCGGCGGCATTGCTCTCAACGTTTCTGACCAACGACGTTGCACTGTTTATCATCGTGCCGTTAACCATCACGCTGAAAAAAATGTGCGCGATCCCCATTAACCGGCTCATTATTTTTGAAGCGTTGGCGGTAAATGCAGGCTCAATGCTTACGCCAATTGGTAATCCGCAGAATATTTTGCTGTGGGGGCGTTCGGGTTTATCGTTCGGGGAATTTAGCTGGCAAATGGCGCCGCTGGCGCTGGCTATCATGCTCAGCCTATTGGCGCTTAGTTGGTTCTGTTTTCCCAATAAAAAACTCATTTACCAGAGTCATGATAAAAAACATGACTGGCAGCCAAAACTGGTACTGAGTTGTATTGCGCTGTATGGGGTATTTATTGTCGCGCTGGAGCTAAAACAAGAGATCTGGGGACTGCTCGTCGTGACCGCGGGGTTTCTTGTGCTGGCCCGCAGAGTATTGCTGAATATCGACTGGAGTTTGCTGTTGGTATTTATGGTGATGTTTATCGATGTGTATCTGATAACGCAGCTCCCGGTGTTACAGCACGCATTAGCAGGCATTAATCAGCTTTCTACAGGGGGGCTATTCGCGCTGGGAATCGGTTTGTCGCAGGTGATTAGTAATGTTCCCTCGACGATTTTGCTGCTGAATTATGTGCCCGCGTCAATGTTGCTCGCTTTCGCGGTAAATATTGGCGGTTTTGGTCTGCTGCCCGGTTCGCTGGCGAATCTGATTGCCTTACGTATGGCCAACGATCGCCGTATTTGGGTACGTTTCCACTACTATTCATTGCCGATGTTATTGTGGGCGGCTGTGGTGGGATACGGTTTATTGTTGTTGCTTAAAGCGTTGTAAAGTAAAAAAGAGGGGCATATTTGCCCCTCTTTTCGAATCACTCGTCAAACGGCGACTCTTTCTTCAGAACTTTTTCAATCACATCCAACACACCTTGCTGATTGCAATGTCCAGCCTGATAAGATGCAACGTGTTTAATTTTTTCAGGAGCATTGGCCATAGCAAAGCCGAACCTGGCCTGACGCAGCATCTCAATATCGTTACCGCCATCGCCAAACGTGACGACTTCGCTGTCATCAATACCCCATTTTTCTTGCAGTATCCGCAAGCCGTTAGCTTTGTGAATGCCTGGAATGATAAGGTCAATCGAGCCATGGCCGCTGGAAACCGGCACCATAATGCCTTCGAATTGTTCTGCCAGCGAACTCATGGTGTCTTCCAACAAACTGTCGGGCAAATTCAGAGCAAATTTAAAGAAGATATCGTCGAGTCTTGAGAAATTGTCGACTAATTCCAGGCGGTGATAATACATGCGTGCCAATTTTTTGAACGCGTCGTCATAACTTTTCAGGGTATAACCGTTGCGCTTGCCACAGGCGATAATCTCCACATGTGGCAGTGTCAGCAGATGGTCGATAACGGTATTGAACTGCTGTTGTGTCAACTCACCGTTGAACGTATCTTTGCCCTCGTTAACGACCCATCCCCCGTTGTCGGCAACGAATGAAATCTCGTGGGCAATCTCCGGGAAAAACGAAATTAACTGGTAATACTGGTTGCCACTGGCGACCACAAACCGAATACCTTGCTCTTTCATCTGCGCATAGAGTTCAGCAAAACGTGCGCGGTTGTACTCTTTATTATCGTCCAGGAACGTTCCATCCATGTCGACGGCAATTAGTTTCACACTCATCGATTTCTCCGTTGAATTAACTCGGGTACAAGGTCTGTAGGTTTAGCGACGGCTTTCGCAACCAGGGCTGCAACTACCATCAAACTCAGTACTACCAGCATGGCCAGACGCAGGCCGTAATGCTCACCGAGGAAGCCCAGCAAAGGCGGGCCTACAAGGAACGCAATATAACCTGACGCGGCGACGACACTGACGCGAGTTGCCGGGTCTGGCCCGGTATCACCTGCGGCAGAGATGGTGAGCGGGAAGCCAAGTGAAGTTCCCAATCCCCATAGAATCACGGAAATGCCAGCCACAAAGGCATTATCAACAAAGATGATGAGACCTATACCTAAAATCCCCATCACTGCACAGGCACGAACCACCGTCACGCGGCTGTAGCGGTCGATAAACCAACCGCCGGTAAAGCGCCCAACGGTCATTCCAAGCGTAAAGCCGACATAAATCATTGAGCCGGATGTGGGGCTAAAACCATGACCGTCGACCATCAGCAGGGGTAACCAGTCATTGGCGGAGCCTTCTGCAAACGCCATCGCCAGCACAATAGTGCCAATCAGTATCAGCTGAAGATCTTTATAAAACGGCGGGTGCGGTTCGTGCGCATCAACAGAGTTCGCATCGGTATTGTCCTTTCCTACGCCATGGGGGATTGCGGTAATCGCGATAATAATCGGCGCAATCACGATTAGGCCAATCACCAACAGATGCCCATAAGCAGTGACGTTAAAGGCCGTCAGACTCATGCCAATGCCCGCGCCAGCAAGTGTTCCCAGACTGTAAAAACCGTGCATCATCGGTAGCACCGTTTTTTTCAGCAGGCCTTCCACAATGGCGCCTTCTACGTTCATCGCCACTTCAGACGAGCCAAGCCCTGCGCCTAAAATCGCAAGCCCCAGAGCAAACAACCAAGGTGACGAAAGGAACAGCGCAACCCCCATCACCAACATGCCGGTCACCATTAGCGTCATGCCGCTACGGATAATATTGCGCGTACCAAAACGCTTAACCAACCAACCGGAACAGAGAATACCGCTCATCGATCCAATCGACAGGCCAAACAGCACGATGCCCATACCCGCGGTCGACACGCTGAGCGTGTCCCGAATAGCAGGAGTACGTGTAGCCCAGGAGGCCATAACAAGACCCGGCAGAAAGAAGAAGGCGAATAATGCCCAGGTGCGACGTTGTGTCGCTTTACGTTGGCTAATAGCGGCAGACATGGATATACCGGTTGGCGATGAATGCGAATTACACTAGCAAGATTGTGTACATATGTACACATTGCCTGGTAAACTCTTTTGAGTCCGGTTTAAACGAGCGAAAATAATGAGCAAAGCCCCGCGCCGTAACGATCCTTCACGACGTGAACGCATTCTGCAAGCGACACTGGATATGCTGGTAGAGCATGGAATTAGCCATATTACGCACCGCAAAATTGCTGAGGCAGCAGACGTTTCGTTAGGATCAATGACCTATTATTTCAACGGCATAGAATCATTGCTGAGCGAAGCATTCACGCAATTTGCCCATCAGATGTCAGATGAGTACCGCAGTCGCATGGAGCAAGCCAGCAATCGCGCCGAGGCTTGCGAAGCTATCGTCGATATGATTTGCGGTGAGAAAATGGCGACGTCCTACAACCTGCAAGTGATGTATCAACTTTATGCCTACGCCAACCGTAACCCCGCCTTGAAAATCATCATGCAAGACTGGATGTGCCGTAGCCAGCAAGTGCTGGAAGCCTTCTTTGACCCGATAACCGCCCGAACGCTGGATGCTTTTATCGAAGGCATGACACTGCATTATGTGACTGACAGGCATCCGCTGAGCCGCGAAGATCTCAGCAGAATGCTGGCAAAAATTGTGGGATAAATTTGGCAGGTGATTTTCTGCGTATTGTTAGCTAGAGTTTGAAGCAGTTTCTTAATGTGGGTCTGTTACCAATGTAGTTTTTCCCTTCGCGATAAACACAGTTTTAAAACCGACGAATCGTCGGCGACTACTTTGTGCTTGTTGATAAGGGATAACCCATGTTTTTTCTCATTCTGCGTACGCTTCGCCAGCACCGCTGGTTTGCCCTGCTTGGGGCGGCATTACTCCTCTCTTCAGTCGGAAACGGGCTGACTTACGTCATCGTTTTTGGAAAACTCCTCGCTCTTGAGGCGAAACCTTCGGTACTCACTCTTGCCTATATTCTCGCGCTAGCTCCCGGCTTTCCGGGAAGTTATCTGGCAGAAAAGTTGCTCACCAAAATGTCGTCTATTCCAGTTATGATTTTGTGTGAAATCATTGGGTTGATGGGGCTGGGATTGCCTGTATGGTCGTTATTTAGCGATAACCAGATCTTGCTACTTTCAAGTCAGGCAGTGGCGGCTTTTGCGGGCGGTATGATGGTTCCGGTGCTCAGCCAGACGTTAAAGAGTGGCCTTAAATCCGCAGAATTACCCGCTGCGTCTGGCCTGGAGACGTTTATCTTCGCGGCAAACGTTATTCTTGGTATCGGCATCGGCACATTGCTTTATGGACGTATGGCAACATCGGCAATTCTCGCACTGGATGCGATGAGTTTTATTCTCGGGATAGTTCTGCTGTTCGCGGCACACAGGGCGTATCGCCCAGTTTGTACTCCGGGACATGTTGAGGTTTTACCCAACCTCAACTGGCGGGAACTCACGCAAATACAGCGTCGCAGCTTACTATTTCTACCGGCAATCGCATTCGTTGGTGCACCCGCAATGGCCCTGTTACCTGCATTGGCACCAAACTTTGGCGGCACATCTTCTGACTCTGGATTGATGTTGTTACTGGCTCGCAGTGTGGGACAGCTCATCGGCCCGTTGCTGTTGTCTGAGGCACAGTTGCAGCGCCATACAGGGAAACTCAATGTGCTTATCATTTCGCTTGCTCTGTTTATTTGCTGCTACGCGCTGGTCTCAATCACTGATAAGCAATGGGTGGCGATGTTATTGATAGTCATGGCGCATATCTTTACTAACATCGTCTACGTGTTGGCAACGCTAAACATCATGCAGATTTTTCCTGCTTCAATAACCGGCAGAGCGATGGCAAAGGCCTGGCGCTTCCAACTGGTTATCACCTTGATTTTACCCGTAATAGCAGGCTTTGCCGCTGACACGTACGACCCGGCATGGGTGCTATATCTCAGTTCCGGCGGTGGGTTTGCAGTAATGATTTGTATGCTGGTCGCAAACCAGAGAGTGGGGCGAAATGGAGGTAATGCTTTGAATTTTAAAAAGAGTGGGTAATCCTGGGCAATAAATTAATAGGATACTCATATCTAAATTCATTCGACTTGTGGGATGGCGGCAGAAGGAAATTACCCACCTCTGCCGTCATCAAACTGTTCTACCTGTCAGTGGGTCGTCGTACCTGCAGTCATGTTGACCACTGTTGCCGTCATTGCGCCGGCATGATCTGATGCCAAAAATGTCATTAGCTCGGCCACTTGAGAAAGTGTGGGCAAGCGTTTGAGCATGGTACTTTGTGCAGCGCCACCGACCCATTGTTCAACCGTCAATCCCATTGCTTGAGCCTTGGGTGCGAACACCTCACCGGTATAGGAACCTGCCTGCACAGCGCCGTCTATCGCATGCGAACGCACGCAGATAACTCGAATATTCCTCGGTGCAAGTTCGCTGGCAAGGGCCTTGACGAAGGCTTCCGTACCCGCGCAACCGACGACGTGACCAAGGTGGCCCGGAATCGCCATTGTGCTTGCGGGGGCGACGACCGTGATGATTGCGCCTGCGCGTTCACCGCCCATGTGTGGGGAGACTGCTTTTGCTATGTTGAATTGTGCTGTCAGAAACGGGTCAATTCCTTGCCTGAACTCGGTGAGTGACAACTCCGCAATGCCTTTGCCCTGAACATGCATAAAACCGATTGTGTTTATTACCACGTCAAAGCCGCCGACCTGCCGGGCCAGATGATCCGTCTTCTCGAGGGTTGACTCCTCATCGAGTACGTCGATAGTAAATGTCTCGGCCTTACCACCCGCCGTGCGGATTTCGCTGGCAACTCGCTCCAACTTTTCCTGGTTGCGAGCCCCAAGAACCACATGCGCCCCCTCGCGCGCCAGAGTATGTGCAACGGCGCTGCCGATAGCACCACTACCACCGAAGATCACGGCTACTTTGCCTTTAACCAACATAGCGCTTTTCCCCTCACCAGAATGCATCAGTAAAAATTATGGATGAAGTATTGAGATTCGGCTCAGACCATCACGCATTTGAGTCAGGGGAGGGGAACTAACTTTCTGATTTAAAAGAAAACACAAAATTCAGGCAATAAAAAACCCATCAACCTTGAACCAAAGAGGCGGGGTTGATGGGCTCCACAAATTGGGGACATCAAAGAAAAGCAGTGGCACTAATTAAGACTTTGTCCCAATCAAAAAGTTCGCTCTGTCATAAAAAATCTTTTTTCTTTGTTTGCAACAGGGGTCACAAACCCGGCCATATGATTACGATTAGCGTCCCCGCGAGGGTTAGCAACACGTTGGCGATAGCGTAAGTCCCGGCGTAGCCCAGTGCCGGAATGTTGCTACGTGCGGTGTCGCTGATGATTTCCATTGCCGGTGCGCAGGTTCGTGCGCCCATCATTGCGCCAAACAGTAATGCGCGGTTCATGCGTAAAACGTATGCACCAAACAAGAAGCAGATCACGACCGGAACCAGGCTGACGATGAGCCCGGCGATCAACATTTGCCCGCCAACTGCACCTAAGCCGTTACCAATGCCGCTGCCTGCGCTTAAACCAACGCCGGCCATAAACACCATCAAACCGAACTCTTTCACCATATTCAGCGCCCCTTGCGGGATATAGCCAAAGGTAGGGTGGTTGGCTCGCAGGAAGCCCAACATAATCCCGGCGAACAGTAAGCCTGCCGCATTGCCCACACCAAAACTAAATGAGCTGAACTGGAAGGTGATCATGCCGATCATCAAGCCAATAATGAAGAAGGCGCAGAAGGCGAGTAAGTCGGTAATTTGGCTGTGAATGGAGATAAAACCGATGCGCTCTGCAACGGTTTTCACGCGACGAGCATCACCGCTGACTTGTAAAACGTCCCCTTTGTTGAGCACGATATTATCGTCGATAGGCATTTCAATCTGGCTACGGATAACACGGTTGAGGAAGCAGCCATGATCGGTCAGCTTTAATTGCCCGAGGCGACGGCCCACGGCATTGTGATTTTTCACCACAATTTCTTCGGTGACAATGCGCATGTCCAGCAGGTCGCGGTCGAAAACTTCTTTACCGTTACGGAAACTTGGGTCGAGACGGGAATGGGCATCCGGATAACCCACAAGCGCGATTTCGTCACCTTTTTGCAGCACTGCGTCGCCATCTGGGTTTGCCAGAATGCCATTGCGGCGAATACGTTCGATGTAGCAACCGGTCTGGCGATAAATACCGAGCTCACGCAGATTTTTACCGTCAGCCCAGGCGACCAGCTCAGAACCTACGCGGTAAGCACGAATAACCGGCAGATAAACTTTGCGAGCGGCGTCAGTATCCAGCCCGCGTTCCCGAGCGATTTGTTGCGCGCTGGTTTGTAAATCTTGATGCTGAAGTTTAGGTAAGTAGCGTGCGCCAACAATCAGGCTAACCAGGCCTATAAGATAAGTCAGCGCGTAACCGAGGCTAAGGTTATCCAGGGACGCGGCAAGTTGGGTTCCTGCGACCCCCGAATGGCGCAACGTATCACCCGCACCCACCAGTACCGGGGTGGAGGTCATTGAACCCGCGAGCATCCCGGCGGTAAGGCCGATATCCCAGCCAAAGAGTTTCCCCAAGCCTAATGCCAGCAACATGGCGGTGCCGACCATGACCAGGGCCAACATCAGATAATTTTTGCCATCGCGGAAGAAAATTGAAAAAAAGTTTGGCCCAGCTTCCACGCCGACACAAAAAATGAACAGCATGAAACCCAAATTTAGGGCGTCAGTGTTAATCGAAAAATGTTGTTGGCCGAGTATTAAAGAGACCACCAAAACACCAATGGAATTACCCAGTTGGACGGGCCCAAGGCGTAATTTCCCCAGGCATAAGCCCAAGGTCAGAACAACAAATAATAACAGGATGTAATTCCCGCTTAACAAATCTGCGACGTTTATATTCACGAAGGCTAACTTCTTGTTTACTAGTAACTTGTTGAAAGGGATGGTTTTTTGGTTTAAGGTTTCTACTATTAACGACGCAATTTGATGTATTTTCTTTGCATTAAAATATCCAGTGCGCAGACCTGATAATGGCCTTTAGTTTAATCTTTATAAAGATTAACGGCTAGTAAGAATATTGTGCTAATTGCGCTATCTATTTTTTAGCAAGGATTGCTGAAACTTATCTCAATCGGGCCGGTTCTCATGCAGAACTGTAATTTTAAGTTCGATATAGGCGATTGTCAGGAGGATGTGTGTTCATGCGTGGACAACGTTGGTTTGGAGTCATTTGCTGCTTCGTGTTGTTTGTTGGCGTGTTTCTTTCGCAGAAATTAATGGGCGCCAATAGCTACCCGGGTGATAATCATTCTGAGTGGGGGATGCTGTTTTTTATCCTGCCGGGTATTATCGCTAGCGTGTTTTCCCGCAATGGCCGAGTGATCAAACCGTTGATAGGCGCAGTACTGGCTTCACCGCTTTGTCTGCTCATCATTCAGTTTTGGATGTCGCCAACGCGAACGTTCTGGCAAGAAATGGCCTGGATGTTTAGTGCTGTGTTTTGGTGTGCGCTTGGGGCATTGTGCTATCTGTTTTTACGTAGCGTGCTCCGCCGTCAGCGGTAAAAAAAACCGGCTCATTGAGCCGGTTTTTTTGTCTGTTGCTTATTCCGCGTTCTGGAACAAACTCAGGTGTTCTTTCGCGTAAGCTTCGAAATCTGTGCAACCACCGATGTGTTTCTGGTCGAGGAAGATCTGTGGAACAGTTTCAACAGGCTTACCGACAGTTTTTTCCAGATCGGCTTTGCTGATGCCTTCTGCATGGATATCAACATAACGGAAGTTGAAGTCGTCACGCTCAGCGGTCAGTTTCTCAGCCAACTCTTTAGCACGAACGCAATATGGGCAGCCTGGGCGGCCAAAAATCACTGCAAACATGGTATCTCCTTCATTTTTTATGGCCGAACGAACCGGCGAATGGCAACTATAATGCCGCTAACGGTTACGAATGGGAAGAAGGTATTACCTGTTAGTCTGATACTCCCCACCTATCCCCTTCATACTTCAAGTTGCCTCATTGTTGGCTGCGAGAACTCACCCGAATTACTTTAGTAAGCTCATTGGACTCCTTCTCTTGCCGCCGCGATGCAACTCGAATTATTTTGGGGAAGTAATATGCGGTCGTATACTCAACCCATAATTGCCTCTGGAGACAAGCGGATGCGTTCACTCGGTGCCTTGCCGAAACCTGTGTTAGTCCTCGAAGTTATCGGTATTGCTTTTTTGCTTCTTTCATATCTTTCCCTGAACGGTTACGTGACATTGCCAGCGCCCGTTGGAAGTGCCACCGCGGCTATTATCATGGTATTTTTGGGTATTGCCCTGATGCTTCCCGCGGCAGCCTTCATGGTATGGGCGATGGCGCAAAATGTTGCGCCACTGCTGACCAAAGGCCAGCCACCCGTTGATAAATCTCTTACAAACAAGCCAAAGGATAAACGCGATGACGCCGACCATTGATCTGCTGCGTTCACACCGTTCCATTCGTCGATTTACCGACGCGCCTATTACAGATGAACAGCGTGCAGCGATTGTTGCCAGTGCCCAGGCGGCCTCCAGCTCCAGTTTTTTGCAGTGCAGCTCGATTATTCGCATCACCGATAAATCATTGCGTGAGCAGCTTGTTCCGCTGACAGGTGGTCAGCGACATGTTGCGCAAGCGGCAGAGTTTTGGGTGTTTTGTGCCGACTTTAATAGGCATCTACAAATCTGCCCGGAGGCACAGCTTGGGCTGGCGGAGCAATTATTGCTGGGCGTTGTTGATACCGCGCTGCTTGCGCAAAATGCTTTTACGGCTGCGGAATCGTTAGGATTAGGCGGTGTGTACATCGGGGGCATTCGCAATAGTATCGAGGAAGTGACTGAATTATTGGCCTTGCCAAAACACGTTCTGCCATTATTTGGTTTGTGCCTGGGTTGGCCAGATGAAGACCATGACATCAAACCACGCATGCCAGCGGCGATGGTGATGCATGAGAATAGCTATAAGCCCGTTGATGCAGATGTATTGGCACAGTATGACGAAGAGATGGCGCAGTATTATCTCTCTCGCCGCAGCAATGCTCGTCGTGACACATGGAGTGACCATATTCGTCGCACCATCATTAAAGAAAACCGTCCTTTCATTCTCGATTATTTGCATAAGCAAGGCTGGGCAACCCGCTAGCCTGGTGTGGCGGTGGCTGCTGTCATCGCCAATCAATACATTTTTACTATCAATCACCCGCCCAAACGGTATTGGTGGTGCACAGTCGCAAGTCGGTATAACAGAGTGAGCAACACTTCTTCTGATTATTTCGACACCAAGACAAGGAGCACCCGATGCCGATGACTACACTTGATAACTCCCCGTTTTACGCCGCAGATATTATCCGTTCACGCATTAATGGCCTGGTTCCGCGCGTGGCTTTCATTCTGGGTTCAGGGCTTGGCGAACTGGCTGAGAAAATCGAGCAGCCCGTCGTTTTCCCCTATGATGAGTTGCCTGGATTCCCGGTTAGCACGGTTCATGGTCATGCAGGCGAGCTGGTGGTTGGGACTCTCGCCGGTGTTCCCGTCGCGTGTATGAAAGGGCGAGGCCATTTTTATGAAGGACGCGGCATGTCTGTTATGACTAATGCCATTCGCACCTTCAAATTACTGGGATGCGAAATCCTGTTCTCGACTAACGCGGCGGGTTCACTGCGTCCTGAAGTTGGCCCTGGGAGCCTCGTTGCGCTTAACGATCACATTAATACGATGCCGGGTACGCCGACCGTTGGCCCTAACGATGAGCGTTTCGGTGAGCGTTTCTTCTCTCTGGCGAATGCTTATGATGCCGACTACCGTGGCATTTTGCAGAATGTAGCGAAAGAGCAAGGCTTCCCGCTCACGGAAGGTGTGTTTGTCTCCTATCCAGGGCCAAACTTTGAAACCGCAGCAGAAATTCGCATGATGCAAATCATTGGTGGCGATGTTGTGGGTATGTCTGTGGTGCCTGAAGTGATCAGCGCTCGCCATTGCGGTCTTAAAGTGGTTGCTGTTTCTGCGATTACAAACCTGGCCGAAGGCCTGGGCAGCGTGCAGCTTTCCCACGCACAAACCCTGGCGGCTGCGGCACTTTCGCGTCAGAACTTTATCAATCTGATCTGCGGTTTCCTGGGCAAGCTCGCCTGAGACACTACCAACACACCGGGTAAAACACATGGCGATTAACTCCATAGCGATTAAATCACGCTTGAAAATCATGTTGTTTTTGCAGTATTTCATTTGGGGGGCCTGGCTGGTCACGCTGGGCTCATACATGATTAATACCCTCGGGTTCCGAGGGGCTGACGTGGGCATGGTCTATAGCACCAAAGGCATTGCTGCGTTATTAATGCCGGGGATCGTCGGTATTATTGCCGACAAATGGCTGCCTGCGAATCGTGTTTATGCGCTGTGTCACCTGGTGTGTGCGGCAATGCTTACCTGGGCTGCGAGCATCAACCAGCCGGGGTTGATGTTTTGGGTCATGCTGGGTAATGCGATGGCGTTTATGCCAACGATTGCGCTGTCGAATACCATCTCTTATGCCAGTCTCGAAAAAGCGGGTCTGGATACCGTCAGCCATTTTCCTCCGATCCGCGTGTTTGGCACCATCGGTTTTATTGCCGCGATGTGGACTGTCAGCCTGATGCGTTTCGAACTCAGTAATCTTCAATTGTACATTGCGGCGGGGGCTTCTCTGGGATTGGCGCTCTATTCACTCACCTTGCCGACTATTGCGGTGATTAAAGGTGGTGTGTCCCGTAGCTGGGTGAGTCGCCTGGGATTGGATGCATTTGTATTGTTCAAAAATCCTCGCATGGCAATTTTCTTCTTATTCGCCATGTTGCTGGGTGCGGTCTTGCAGATAACCAATACGTTCGGTAACCCGTTCCTGCATGATTTTGCACGTAATCCTGAGTTTGCAGACAGCTTCGTGGTGCAATATCCCTCAATTTTGCTGTCGGTTTCTCAAATGTCCGAAGTGGCGTTTATCCTCACCATCCCATTCTTTTTGCGCCGCTTTGGCATCAAACAAGTGATGTTGATGAGTATGGTGGCGTGGGTGTTGCGCTTTGCTTTGTTTGCCTGGGGTGACCCATCAGCATTTGGCTTTGTGTTACTGCTGCTTTCTATGGTGGTCTACGGCTGTGCCTTTGATTTCTTTAATATTTCCGGTTCAGTCTTTGTAGAACAAGAAGTCGACTCGCGTATTCGGGCCAGTGCTCAAGGGCTATTCATGACCATGGTTAATGGGATTGGTGCGTATGTTGGTGCAATCCTTAGCGGCTATGTTGTGGATTACTTCAGTGTTGACGGCGTAAAAGACTGGACGACCATTTGGTTAGTCTTCGCTGGATATGCGTTGGTGTTGGCGATTATTTTCCACTTCAGTTTCCAGTATCGTCACACGCCATCACTTAAAGCTTCGGCACCGGTCGCACATTAATCGTCGCCTGGATTACAGCGAGCGACAGGAGTGATAACTTATGGGGCTGCCAGAGCATAGGGAGCCTCATGAGTCATTCACAGCGAACTTACCGTACCGATTTAAAACTACTGCGCTATTTTCAAGCCGTAGCGGAAGAGCTGCATTTTGGTAAAGCCGCAGCGCGGCTCAACATGTCGCAACCGCCGCTGAGCTTCCACATCAAAGAGTTAGAATCCCAGCTCGGCACGGTGCTGTTTATTCGTCATTCCCGTAGCGTCGCCCTGACTTATGCGGGTGAAGTCTTACTGGAAGAAACCCGCCTGCTGCTGGATAGCGCGAACCAGGCATTGGCGCGCGTTGAGCAAATAGGGCGCGGGGAAGGTGGGCGAATTCATCTGGGAATTGTCGGTACGGCAATTTGGGGTGGGTTGCGTCTGGGGTTGCAGCGGTTTATCGCGGATAACCCTGCCATTGATATCTTGTTCCGTGAGAAATCTCCGGGTGATCAGCTTGCTTTACTTGATCGTCACGACATTGATGCCGGAATCTGGCGCATGGAAACCAATCCACCGCCGGGCTTGCGTAGTGAAAAACTTCATGATGCTACATTTTTAGTCGCGTTGCCGGAAAAGCACCCGCTAACAAAACAAACCGCCATCAATATTGAACAGTTACGTCATGAAGCCTTTGTCACGATGACCGCCGTGCATTCTGACTGGACTTTTTTGCAAGGTGTTTGCCGGGAAGCTGGGTTTTCGCCGCGAGTGGTAAGAGAGGCGGTTGAGCCGCAGACTGTACTGGCGCTGGTCAGTATTGGAATGGGGTTGACGATCATGGCAGACAGCTATGCGCAAATGAACTGGCCAGGGGTGACTTTCCGCCCGCTGACTAAAGCGATCCCAGCCGATCTTTATGTCGTGTACGACCCGCATCATTTGTCTTCTACCACGCGTCATTTAATTGACGTGTTAAAACAGTCGCCAGACACATTGCCCGTTCGTTGAAACACAATGGCGGTGCTATGATAACCGCGCTGTTATTATCGGACTGGAAACGCTGAGGTGCAGGGTGAAAATCGCCATTTTATCCCGGGATGGAACGCTTTATTCTTGTAAACGGCTTCGTGAAGCGGCATCTCGCCGTGGCCACGTAGTCGAAATCATCGATCCCCTATCTTGCTATATGAATATCAATCCGGCGGCCCCGTCAGTGCACTATAAAGGCCGCCAGCTTCCTCATTATGACGCGGTGATTCCGCGTATCGGATCCGCGATTACTTTCTACGGCACCGCCGTTCTACGCCAGTTCGAAATGTTAGGGAGCTATCCGCTTAACGAATCCGTAGCCATCACCCGTGCTCGCGACAAACTGCGGTCATTGCAGCTAATGGCGCGCCAGGGCATTGATTTACCTGTGACCGGTTTTGCTCACTCGCCTGATGACACCAGTGATTTAATTGACATGGTCGGTGGTGCGCCGCTGGTGGTGAAATTGGTCGAAGGGACACAAGGGATCGGCGTGGTGTTAGCGGAAACGCGCCAGGCTGCAGAAAGCGTGATTGACGCATTCCGCGGTCTGAATGCTCACATACTGGTACAAGAATATATAAAAGAAGCGCAGGGCAGAGATATTCGTTGTTTGGTGGTAGGGGATAAAGTGGTGGCGGCTATCGAACGCCAGGCAAAACCAGGGGACTTCCGTTCCAACTTACATCGCGGAGGCGTGGCGAATCAGGTCGAAATTACTGAGCGTGAGCGCAAAATTGCCCTTCATGCTGCCGAAACGTTGGGGCTGGATGTCGCAGGTGTCGATATTTTACGCGCTAAGCGTGGCCCGCTGGTAATGGAGGTTAATGCGTCACCGGGTCTGGAAGGCATTGAAAAGACGAGCGGTGTCGATATTGCGACCTTAATGATCAAGTGGATTGAGCAACAGGCCCATCCTGGTTATTGCCTGAAAACGGGCGGCTAAATTCGAGCATCGGCACCATTGGACGCATAATAATAGTATGAAGCGCTATTTTTGCGTAAGCTATGGCGCGACTTAGATAGGCTATTAATCACCCCTTTAAAAGAGGCTACGGCATTTATGGATTCACTCGTTGTCCCTACTCTGGACATCTTACGCCGCTGGCTTGACGAAATCGGCGTGACCATTTTCGAGTGCGATACCTGCCAGGCGCTCCATCTGCCCCATATGCAGAATTTTGATGGTGTCTACGATGCGAAAATCGATCTTGTCGATAATATCGTCTTGTTTTCAGCCCTGGCCGAGGTAAAGCCCTCCGCATTGTTGCCCCTGGCATCCGATCTCTCGTCTATTAATGCCAGTTCACTGACGGTGAAAGCGTTTTTAGATATCCAGGACGACAATTTACCTAAACTCGTGGTTTGCCAGTCGCTACAAGCGGCGGTTGGAATTACGCGCGAACAATTTGCTCATTTTGTAAAACAGAGCGAAGAGCAGATCTCGATGGTGATTCTGGAAGCGTGCGCGAATCAATTGCTCTACATCTCTGACGGGGAAGAAGAGCAAGACAGCACCCTGGTTCAAACCCACTTTTTACACTAACTTCTGCACCGATCGTTTCTTTTCTGAACGCAGCGGCTGTCATGTCCGCTGCGGCCCACATTTTTTATCCTGCCTTACCCGCTATTCCTAAGCATTATTCTCGCCATTGTTGCCAGTATCACGCGACGGTGTAGGCATTTTTTTGTTAAAAAATTGATATAAGGCGCTTTTTTAGTCGCGCTATAGTCACTAACCCTGGCTACAGTTATTCTTGCGTGACACTTAAAATATGCAACGTCTGTGGGAAGGCGCCAGCTTTGTTCACCGTAGTTTGAATAGAGATGCATGGTTCTTGCATGTTCCCAAAGCATTAACTAAATGCATAAAAGTTTGATTGAGTAAATTCTGCTCGTGAAAGCGAGATTTACCCTTTATTCAGAAGGAATGACATATGTTCGCCCAACGTAAAAAATTGTTGTCGGGGATGGTGACGGGTTTGTTGATGGCAGTCTCTGCCACGACATTTGCCGCTGAACAAAAGACGCTGCACGTTTATAACTGGTCTGATTATATTGCTCCAGATACGTTGGCAAACTTTACGAAAGAAACCGGCATTAAAGTGGTGTACGACGTCTTCGACTCCAACGAAGTTCTGGAAGGGAAGTTAATGGCCGGCAGTACGGGTTATGACCTCGTCGTGCCTTCTTCGCAATTCCTGGAGCGCCAGGCTCAGGCCGGTATTTTCCAGCCTCTTGATAAGAGCAAATTGCCGAACTACAAAAATCTCGATCCGGAAATGCTTAAGCTGGTCGCCCATAATGACCATGACAATAAATACGGCATTCCGTACATGATGGTTACAACAGGAATTGGCTACAACGTCGATAAAGTCAAAGCGGTATTGGGCAAAGATGCGCCGGTGGACAGCTGGGATCTCATCCTGAAACCAGAAAATCTTGAGAAGCTGAAAAGCTGTGGCGTTTCGTTCCTTGATGCGCCGAGCGAGGTTTACGCAAGCGTATTGCACTACCTGGGCAAAGATCCTAACAGCACCAATCCGAGTGATTACACCGGTGCGGCGAACGATCTGTTGCTGAAATTGCGTCCGTCTATCCGTTATTTCCACTCTTCCCAATACATCAACGATTTGGCTAACGGCGACATCTGCGTGGCGATCGGTTGGTCTGGCGATATTCTCCAGGCGGCAAACCGCGCTAAAGAAGCCAAAAATGGCGTGAATATTGCTTATACCATTCCTAAAGAAGGGGCGATGGTTTACTTCGATATGTTCGCAATAACCAATGATGCGAAAAATAAAGATGAAGCCTATCAGTTCCTTAACTATCTGATGCGACCGGATGTCGTCGCGAATATCAGTAATCACGTTTATTACGCCAATGCGAATAAAGAGTCGACTCCGCTGTTAAATGCTGAGATTCGTGATAATCCGGGGATTTATCCACCGGCTGATGTTCGCAGCAAACTGTTCACTCAAGGTGTGCAATCACCAAAAGTTGACCGTGTCATTACGCGTGCCTGGACTAAAGTTAAAACAGGGAAATAGTTAGATATCTTAGTTGGTTATAACTTTTAGATTTCAAGTTGCAGGTAGGCGGCAAGAGAGAGAATCCCCAGGAGCTTACATAAGTAAGTGACTGGGGTGAACGAAAGCAGCCAACACCCCTGCGATTTGAAAGATGAAAGGTAGAATTTCGCTTTTGCCGGAGAGCACACAATTGACTGACGTAATCCCTCGTCCGCACGCGAAAACTCGCAAGGCGCTTACGCCGCTGCTTGAAGTTCGCAACCTCACTAAGTCCTTTGACGGGCAACATGCCGTTGATGATGTCAATCTGACCATTTATAAAGGCGAAATTTTTGCGCTGCTCGGGCCATCCGGCTGTGGTAAATCAACGCTGTTACGCATGCTGGCGGGTTTTGAACAACCCAGTGCCGGGCAAATCATGCTGGATGGTGTGGATTTGTCACACGTCCCGCCTTATCAGCGGCCAATCAATATGATGTTCCAGTCCTATGCACTTTTCCCGCATATGACGGTCGAGCAAAATATCGCGTTTGGACTCAAGCAAGACAAGCTGCCGAAAAATGAAATTACTCAGCGTGTGCAGGAGATGCTGACGCTGGTTCATATGCAAGAGTACGCCAAACGCAAACCGCACCAGCTTTCAGGTGGGCAGCGTCAGCGTGTCGCGCTGGCACGAAGCCTCGCGAAACGGCCAAAATTATTGCTGCTCGATGAGCCGATGGGCGCGCTGGATAAGAAATTGCGTGACCGTATGCAGCTCGAAGTGGTGGATATTCTCGAGCGTGTGGGTGCCACCTGCGTAATGGTGACGCACGACCAGGAAGAAGCGATGACCATGGCGGGACGTATCGCCATTATGAATCGTGGCAAGTTCGAGCAAATTGGCGAGCCGGAAGAGGTCTACGAATATCCGGCTACGCGCTACAGCGCGGAATTTATCGGTTCGGTGAACGTCTTTGAAGGGCTGCTGAAAGAGCGCCGGGAAGATGGACTGATCATTGAAAGCCCTGGGCTGATTCATTCGCTTAAAGTTGATCCGGATGTTTCGGTGGTTGACGGTGTGCCGGTGTACGTCGCACTGCGTCCAGAAAAAGTCATGCTTTGCGAAGAACCCCCAGAAGACCGTTACAACTTCGCGGTCGGTGAAGTGGTGCATATTGCCTATCTTGGCGACCTGTCGATTTATCACGTGCGTCTGGTGAGTGGGCAGATGATCAGCGCGCAGTTGCAAAATGAGAACCGGAACCGCAAGGGGATGCCAACCTGGGGCGACGAAGTTCGTCTGTGTTGGGATGCCGAGAGTTGTGTGGTCTTGACCGTTTAAGGGGGCGAAATGAGCACGATTACCGAACGCCCGGCCGAGCCACCGGCCAGCAGTTTTAAAATGTGGCTGGCAAAAATGCAAATGCTCCATGGCCGTAAGGTTGTGATTGCATTTCCGTACTTGTGGTTGGTTTTGCTGTTTATGCTGCCGTTCTTGATTGTCTTCAAGATAAGTTTTGCTGAAATAGCCCGATCCATTCCGCCTTATACCGATCTCATCACCTGGGCTGACGATCAGATTTCACTGGCGCTGAATCTGGCGAACTATCTCCAGCTCACTGACGATCCGTTATACGCAGATGCCTATTTACAGTCGCTGCAAGTCGCTGGGGTATCCACAATATGCTGCTTGCTGCTGGGTTATCCGCTGGCGTGGGCGGTGGCACACAGTAAATCATCAACGCGTAACATTCTGTTGTTACTGGTGATTTTACCTTCATGGACCTCCTTCTTGATCCGCGTTTATGCATGGATGGGAATACTGAAAAATAACGGTGTACTGAACAACGTATTGATGTGGCTGGGGGTTATTGATCAACCATTGGTGATTCTGCACACCAATCTTGCGGTCTATATCGGTATTGTTTATGCCTATTTGCCGTTTATGGTATTGCCGATTTATACCGCGCTGACGCGACTCGATTACTCGTTAGTGGAAGCGTCGTTAGATTTGGGGGCTCGCCCGCTGAAAACATTCTTCAGCGTGATCGTGCCACTGACCAAAGGCGGCATTATCGCGGGCTCCATGCTGGTGTTTATTCCGGCGGTGGGGGAGTTTGTTATACCGGAACTCCTTGGCGGGCCAGATAGCATCATGATTGGTCGTGTTCTGTGGCAGGAGTTCTTCAATAACCGGGATTGGCCAGTTGCGTCAGCGGTAGCGATAACCATGCTTGTCCTGTTGATAGTGCCGATCATGTGGTTCCACAAATATCAAAACAAAGCTGCGGAGGACCACGCATGAACAATTTACCGGTAGTGCGTTCACCGTGGCGCATTGTGATTTTAGCCATTGGATTCACCTTCCTCTACGCACCGATGCTGATGCTGGTTATCTATTCATTTAACAGCTCAAAACTGGTGACCGTCTGGGCGGGGTGGTCGACACGCTGGTATGTCGAATTGTTCCAGGACTCCGCGATGATGAACGCCGTGGGGTTAAGTTTAACTATCGCGGCGGCAGCGGCGACGGCAGCGGTGATCCTTGGGACTATTGCTGCCGTCGTTATGGTGCGTTTTGGTAAATTCCGTGGCTCCACGGGGTTTGCCTTCATGCTCACCGCACCGCTGGTTATGCCTGATGTCATCACCGGTCTGTCACTGCTGTTGCTGTTTGTCGCGTTAGGACACGCTATCGGCTGGCCAAGTGACCGTGGCATGCTGACGATTTGGCTGGCTCATGTGACATTTTGTACCGCGTACGTTTCTGTGGTCATCAGCTCGCGCTTGCGGGAGTTGGATCACTCAATCGAAGAAGCGGCGATGGACTTGGGCGCAACCCCGTTGAAGGTCTTCTTCGTCATTACCGTCCCGATGATTGCGCCGGCGATTGTCTCCGGTTGGCTGCTGGCGTTCACCCTCTCGCTTGATGATCTCGTCATTGCCAGCTTTGT
Source organism: Buttiauxella sp. A111 (assembly GCF_014189855.1). GTDB lineage: Bacteria > Pseudomonadota > Gammaproteobacteria > Enterobacterales > Enterobacteriaceae > Buttiauxella > Buttiauxella selenatireducens. Next base: position 48,120 of record NZ_BJFN01000003.1, on the reverse strand, counting down.
CTCAGGGCCGGGTGCGACAACGTTACCGATGCTGGTATTCTCAAGCGTCAGAATGGGGGTGAATCCTGAAATAAACGCATTGGCGTCTATAATTTTGGGCGTTGTTGGGATTATCGGATTGATTGCCTGGTGGTTTATGGCACGAGCAGAAAAGCAACGTCTGCGCGACATCCAACGTGCAAGGCATAGCTGAAAGGTTTAAAATCTGGTAAAACCCACAGTGCCGCGCTTGTCGCGGCACTGTGTCGTATGGAACACGAGGTTTGCGGAAATTTTCAGGAAACGAAGTCAAACACAAGCGAAATTGAACGCTCCCACATTAGTGCTGGTGGCGGCAATTGCTATTCTTACTACACGAATCCTCGATTTGATGTTGATTTTCAACATGCTCGGTGTGAGTGGAGTGCTTGATTTCATTCACCGTAGCGTGCAAACCTGGAGCCTGACGCTGATTTTCCTCGGTAGCCTGGTGATGCTGTGTATCGAATTACGCTGTGCGTTTGTCATCATGAAAGGGCGTAATTGGGGACGCTGGCTGTTTCTTGCCACGCAGGTGATTACCGTTAGCTATTTATGGGCCGCGTCACTCGGCTGGGGTTATCCTGAACTGTTCAGTATCCCTGGTGAGTCAAAACGAGAAATATTCCGTTCACTCATGACGCAGAAACTACCCGATTTGTTGGTGCTATTTTTGCTGTTTATCCCTTCTCGGAGTCGGCTTTTTTTTAAACTTCAATGAATGCGTAGTGCTACAATCTACGCCCCCCGGTTTCAGGATGTCATTATGCATTGCGCACTCTATCAGGCTAATCGCTGCCGCTCTTGTCAGTGGATTGAACAGTCGATTTCCGAACAACTCACCGCCAAGATGAAGGAACTTCAGCATTTGCTGGAGGGTATTGCGGTGCAAGAGTGGTGCGCGCCAGTCAGCGGCCCTGAGCAGGCATTCCGCAATAAAGCCAAAATGGTGGTCAGCGGCAGTGTGGAGAAACCACTGTTGGGGATGCTGCATCGCGATGGTACGCCTGAAGATTTAACCGAGTGTCCGCTGTATCCGGCTTCATTTCAGGCTGTGTTTACCGTACTGAAACCGTTTATCGCACGTGCGGGGCTTACGCCGTATAACGTGGCGCGTAAACGCGGTGAATTGAAATATCTGTTGTTAACGGAAAGTCAGTTAGACGGCGGCATGATGCTGCGTTTTGTCCTGCGATCAGAAGCAAAACTGGAACAACTCCGCGCTGCACTCCCCTGGTTGCAGCAACAGCTCCCACAGCTAAAAGTGATTTCTGCCAACATTCAGCCAGTGCATATGGCGATTATGGAAGGCGAGCAGGAAATCCCATTAACCGAACAGCAAGCGCTGGAAGAACAGTTTAACGGTGTGCCGCTGTATATTCGTCCGCAAAGCTTCTTCCAGACGAACCCAACCGTTGCGGCATCTTTGTACGCCACGGCTCGTGACTGGGTACGTGGTCTGCCCGTCAAACATATGTGGGATTTGTTCTGCGGGGTGGGTGGGTTTGGCCTGCACTGTGCAACGCCCGATATGAAACTGACCGGAATTGAAATTGCCCCTGAGGCGATTGCCTGTGCGCGCCAGTCAGCGGAAAAACTTGGATTAACGGATATTCACTTCCAGGCATTGGATTCAACGAAATTTGCCACTGAACAGCACGATGTTCCCGATCTGGTCTTAGTGAATCCTCCACGGCGTGGAATTGGCCAGGCACTCTGTTATTTTTTGAATAACATGGCACCGAAATACATTATCTATTCAAGCTGCAATGCGCAGACGATGGCGCGGGATATTGCGTCGTTGACGGAATATCGGGTAAAACGTGTGCAATTGTTCGATATGTTCCCGCATACCGCGCATTACGAAGTGTTGACGCTGTTGGTGCGAGCTTAGTTTTTCCCCTCACCCTAACCCTCTCCCAAAGGAGAGGGGATCTTCTTCTCTAGTTTTCTTTTCACCCTTTCTCAAAGGAGAGGGGATCTTCATTTCCACTCTTCTTTTCACCCTCTCCCAAAGGAGAGGGGATCTTCTTTTTCACTTTTCTTTTCACCCTTTCTCAAAGGAGGGGGGATCTTCATTTCCACTCTTCTTTTCACCCTCTCCTGTGGGAGAGGGGCGGGGTGAGGGCATCTTTTACTGAGGGAACCACTGGGCACTGATCTTCTGATATGTGCCGTCAGCTTTAATTGCCGCCAGCGCCGTATTCAATTTCGTTAACAGTGCCGGGTTATCCGGGCGCACTGCAATACCCAGCCCCGTTCCAAAATATTCTGCATCGGTAACGTGACTGCCAACCGTCCCTAATTGCGGGTTGGTCTTCAGCCACTCATTTACCACTGCCGTGTCACCAAATACTCCATCAATACGACCATTTTTCAGGTCGATAATCGCATTCTGGTAGCTATCGTAAGAAACCGTTTTAATTTCCGGATGCTTTTCCTGGAGATATTTCTGATGCGTGGTGCCATTTTCCATACCAATACGTTTGCCTTTCAGTTCATCAAAAGAGTTAAACGCACCTTTTTTGGCAATCACTACCGCCGAGTTGGCGTAGTACGGTGTGGTAAAGGAAACTTGCTTGCTACGTTCAGGCGTAATATCCATACCTGAAATTACCGCGTCATATTTGCGGAATTTAAGCGACGGGATCAAGCTGTCAAATGCGTGGTTTGTGAACGTGCACTCTGCCTGCATTTGTTTGCATAAAGCTTTAGCCAGGTCGATATCAAAACCGACGATCTGATTATTAGCATCAAGTGATTCAAATGGCGGATAAGTGGCAGAAGAACCAAAGTTGATTTTGTCGGCTGCGGCCACGTTGAATGCGGCTGTAGCGAACATGGCGGCCAAAATAAACTTCTTCATTTGTGTTGCTCCCGTCTGTCGTATTTTATTGTTTTCACCGTTTCTCGGCGTAAAAAAATCATGCCAGTAAATGAATTTATATGCAAATAAAATGTATAATTATATTCACTGGGATGCAAAAAAGGCGGGGAAGCCCCGCCTTTTTGAGTGATTAACGATGTCTTAATTACGGCGTTCGAACGCCAGCGCCCGGCGTTCTATCACTCGCATTAACAGCGTGAGTAATCCGTTAACGACCAGATAAACCAAACCTGCGGCACCGAATACCATCACATCGTAAGTACGACCGTACAGAAGCTGCCCGTGGCCCATGACTTCCATCAGCGTAATGGTGTACGCCAGAGAAGTACTTTTAAACACTAAAACCACTTCGTTCGAGTAAGAAGAAAGTGCGCGTTTAAATGCATACGGCAGCAAAATCGCGAGGGTATCTTTCTTGCTCATACCCAAAGCGCCACACGACTGCCACTGACCATCAGGAATAGCGCGAATAGCACCGTAAAACAGTTGCGTGGTGTAGGCTGCACTGTTTAAAGACAGCGCAATCAATGCGCACAGCCACGGTTCAGAAAGCAGGTGCCATAAAACAGGGTAGTTTTGAATCGACGGAAACTGACCAGGGCCGTAGTAAATCAGGAAGATTTGCACCAGCAGCGGAGTGCCGGTGAACAGCGTGATATAACCACGGACAATCCACACCAGCACCGGGGTTTTCAGCGTCAAAACGATGGTGAAAAACAGCGCTAAAATCAGTGCGACAACAATGGATGCCGCGGTGAGTGTCAGGCTGGTGTGCAGGCCTTTCAACAGTTCCGGTAAATACTCAAGCATCAGCCGGGTCTCCGTTCAAAACGTGTCGCTCGTTGGTCAATACGCTTAAGAACGTACTGGCTGATGAGGGTGATCACGAGGTAGATCGCGGCAGCAACCACATACCAGGTAAACGGCTCCTGAGTACGGGTGGCGATACTTTTAGTTTGTAACATCAAATCGTTGACGCTAATCAGCGAAACCAGCGCAGTATCTTTTAGCAATACCAGCCACTGATTACCTAATCCGGGTAGCGCATGACGCCACATTTGCGGCATCACCAGACGGAAGAAAATTGCGGCTTTCGACAAACCTAACGCCTGGCCGGACTCCCATTGCCCAATTGGCACGGCTTTGAGTGCGCCACGCAAAGTCTGCGAAGCATAAGCCGAGTAGAGCAGGGAAAGTGCGATCACGCCGCACAGGAACGGGCTGACATCGAAATTCTCAATCTGTAATTGGATAGGGATTTGCGCAAAACCGAGGTTGAGCACAAAACCATCTGAGAGGATCAGCAGCAACTGTGAGGAGCCGAAATAAATAAACAGCACCACCAGAATTTCAGGCAAGCCGCGCAGCACCGTTACCAAAGCTGAACCCAGCCAGGCAATCGGACGCCATTTTGCAGACTCCCACACGGCAAAAATCATCGCCAGAGCCAGGCCGATGATCAGCGCACAAACGGCAAGGCCGACGGTCATCCCGGCGGCGCTCGCTAAAGTAAACATTTCGTTCATTCAGATTACTTCTGGAACCATTTTTCGTAGATGGTTTTGTACGTCCCATCTTGCTTCACTTTTTCCAGCGCGGTGTTGAATTTCGCTTGCAGGTCAGTGTTGCCCTGACGAACAGCAATACCCAAACCGGTACCGAAGTAGTCTTTATCCGTGACTTTATCGCCAATAGCGGCCAGTTTAGGATCGGCTTTCAGCCATTCGGTGACAACAGCTGTGTCACCAAATACGGCGTCAATACGGCCGCTTTCCATATCCAGCTTGGCGTTCATGTAGCTGTCGTAAGGAACGGTGGTGATCTCTGGATGTTTATCCATGATGAATTTCTGATGCGTGGAGCCGTTCTGCATACCCACTTTCTTGCCTTTCAGCGCACTAATATCAGCAATTTTGCCTTTCTGGCCGACAAACAAAGCAGAGTTTTCATAATACGGGCTGCTGAACAGAACCTGTTTTTCACGCTCTGGAGTGATATCCATACCCGAGATAACCGCGTCGATACGGCGGAATTTCAGGCTTGGGATCAGGCTGTCAAAAGCCTGGTTGCTGAAAGTACAGGTTGCATCGATCTCTTTACACAGCGCGTTTGCCAAATCGACATCAAAACCAACGATCTTATTGCTGGCATCCATAGATTCAAACGGAGGGTAAGACGCTTCCATAGCGAAACGAATAGTTTGTGCAGCCGTCGCGGAAAGGCTCAGGCTGGCTAATAATGTGGCAAGCAGAACTTTTTTCATGGTTATTTTCCCGGATACATCAGTGTGACAGATAGAATTTAAACGCTTCGGTCTGTGGTTTTGCGAAGCAACTCGCATCACCTTGTTCAACGATGTGGCCATTTTCCATGTAAACCACGCGGCTTGCGGTTTTACGCGCAACTTCTACTTCGTGGGTAACGATGACCTGAGTGATGTTGGTTTCAGCCAACTCACGAATGATGCTGACGATTTGCGCGGTGATTTCTGGGTCCAGTGCTGCGGTCGGTTCATCAAACAGCAGGATCTGTGGTTCCATCATCAATGCACGGGCAATCGCGACACGCTGCTGCTGACCACCAGAAAGGTGGAGCGGATACCTGTCCATATAAGGTTTCAGGCGTAAACGCTCAAGCAGTTTATCGGCGCGAAGGCGTGCTTCATCTTTGCTGATCCCAAGGACGCGGCAAGGCGCTTCCATCAGGTTTTGCAGCACGGTGAGATGTGGCCAAAGATTATATTGCTGGAACACCATACCCACGTTGCGACGCAATTCACGGATAGCTTTGTCGCCAGGCGCTTTTGCAAAGTCGAAATGGTTGTCTGCAATGGTGAGTTGCCCGGAGCGCGGCATCTCAAGCAGATTGAGTACGCGCAGAAGCGAGCTTTTGCCTGCGCCGCTTGGACCAAGCAGCACCAGCGTTTCGCCCTGTGGGCAACTAAGAGTGATATCGAACAGCGCTTGATGTGCGCCGTAAAAACAATTAATGCCGTTTAGTTGAATACTCATGCGCATAAGTTGAATAGCAATTGAAGCCGCAAAGGGTACCTTTAACAGAATAGTTATGCAATCTTTGTGCGTTAAAACCTAAAAATAACTACTCGCGTGCATTAAAGGTAGCACAAAATAGCGAGGCGGGAGGGAGGTAAGAATAAATGTCGGAGTTATTGAAAAATTCCAGACTATTTACAAGGGTTACCTTCCCTCTCCCGCAGGGGAAATTACTCGGTTTCTATGGCCTGACGCAGGCTGCCAGAAGGCGCATGGCTGTTTACGCCAAGATAACGCACGTCATCGACTGCCCAACACTGGCCTTCACGAATCATCAGCACTTCATCTTGCCAGCTTTGACTGCCTTTAGTGAGGTTGACACGCAGCGGGATATTGCGCGCATCGGTGTTAGGAATGGTAGACGCGGAGGCTACTGCGGCACTGTCTGCGCCATCTGCGTTGCTGGTAAACATGTTGCTGCGCATAAATTCATTTTGCGCATTAGGCGACGTGCTGGCTTTTTGCATTTGCTGCGCCAGCGCATCACTCATATACGGACGCAAGCCGGTAATCGCGCTGCTGCCCTGAGTTTTATGGCTTATTTGATAATCGTAAAATTTCTGCGCCACGCTATCCGGGCCGCCGTCAATGCAAGGGCCGCTGTGGGTGCCAATGTCTTTAAAAGCGGGCGTTACGGGGGTAGTACAGGCCGTGAGTAACATCGCGCACGGAAGAAGAACCAAAACTGAGCTGCGCATTTTTATTTCCTTATCTTCTCAGGAGGACTAACTTAGCATAGCGTATCGTTGTCAAAATGCGTGGCAGGTAATGCGCTAAGATGTTGATACAAAGAGAGGAGAAGCTTATGCAATTTACAACTACCCCAACGCTCGAGGGGCAGAGCATTACAGAATATTGTGGCGTGGTGACTGGCGAGGCGATTCTGGGCGCCAATATTTTTCGCGACTTTTTTGCTGGAGTGCGCGATATCGTCGGTGGCCGTTCCGGTGCATACGAAAAAGAGTTACGTAAAGCGCGTGAGATAGCCTTCAGGGAATTGCAGGAACAAGCTGAAGGTTTGGGTGCCAATGCGGTAGTCGGTATCGATATTGATTACGAAACCGTGGGCAAAGAGGGAAGTATGCTGATGGTGAGCGTCACCGGTACTGCGGTTAAAACGCGCCGATGAAAGCTCGCCTGGTCACGCTTTTCATTGTGGCTCTGCTGGCGGGGTGTTCCAGTAAGCCTGAGGTTAGCGATAAAAATGTCGTCGATAAGGGCGATTTTAAAGTCGACACGAGCCACAGTGCGCAGGCTGCGTATCCGCGCGTGAAAGTGTTAGTTATTCACTACACCGCCGATGATTTCACCGGTTCGTTATCCACTTTAACTGACAAAAATGTCAGTTCTCATTACCTGATACCCGATACGCCACCGATGTCTGGCGGCAAGCCGGTAATCTGGCAACTGGTGCCTGAAAGTGAATTGGCGTGGCATGCAGGGGTGAGTTTCTGGCGCGGTGCAACGCGAATCAATGACACTTCGATTGGCATTGAGCTGGAAAATAAAGGTTTTACGCGGCAGGGTAGGGTAAATCAATTTTACCCGTTCAACGCGGCGCAAATTTCGGTACTGGAAAAACTGGCGAAAGTGATTATCGCTCGTTATCAAATCCAACCGCAAAACGTGGTCGCCCATGCAGATATTGCCCCGCAACGTAAAGTTGACCCCGGCCCATTATTTCCATGGCAGCAACTGGCACAACAGGGCATCGGTGCCTGGCCGGATGCTAACAGAGTTGCCTTTTATCTGAATGGCCGTGGGCCTTACCAACCCGTGGACAGGCGAAGCTTGCTCGATGTGTTATCGCGATATGGTTATCAAGTGACGCCTGAAATGACGTGGGAGCAACAAAAGAGAGTGATTCAGGCGTTCCAGATGCATTTCCGTCCAACAAAATATTCCGGTGACGCGGATGCTCAAACTCAAGCGATTGCAGAAGCGTTACTCGAAAAGTACGGTCAGAGCTAATACCCATTAGAATTTGAGTTGCAGCCAACACCCCTGCAGCTCGAAGGATAATGGGTATAATCAGAGCTAGCGAATCAACGTACCGTGATCACGCAACCAGAGCGCGGTACGGCGTATACCTTCATCCAACGTCACAATCGGTTGATAACCTAATTCCGTTTCGGCTCGCGTCGTATCCAGGGTGAGATCAAAATTAAGTTTCGATACCCCATAATGCGTCAGCACAGGTTCTTTGGCCGATTTATTGCCAAAACGCTCCATGCTGCGGGCAATCATATCCAACATCGGATAAGGAACGGAGCGAATGCGGCATTTAATCTCTAAGTCATCAATCAGCTTTTGCACGATCACGCGCAGCGGGCGAGCTTCCATATTAGTGATGTTATATGCGCGCCCTGATGGCAACGTTTCGCAACGCTCTGTTGCGAGCCACATCGCATGCACCGCATTCTCGATATAAGTCATATCTACCATCGCATCGCCACCGCGTGGCAACAAAACGCTGCCGTAGTGGCGCATCATCTGTACCAGGCGCGGGAAAAAGACTTTGTCATGCGGGCCAAACAGACTTTGCGGACGCAGAATGGTGAAGCGCGTGTGCGGGTTTGATTGCGCGAGCAGTTGAATCACTTCTTCGCTGGCGGCTTTGCTGCGGGCAAATTCATTGGCAAAGCGGACAGGGCGAAAATCTTCGCTGATATTGCGATGGTGGTGATAATCAAAGTAGAGCGAAGGTGAGGAAATGTGCACGAAGTTACGTACGCCCCAGGCAACGGCCCATTCACCTAAGCGACGGGTGGCTCGGACGTTTGCAAGATCGAACGCTTCTTGAGTCCCCCACGGCGAAGTAAAGCTTGAGCAATGCCAGAGTGTATCGACATCGGCCAGCATCACCTTGGCCTGCGAGGAAACCAATTCGGTAAGGTCAGCGCGAATAAACTCCGCACCCATTTTTTCCAGCAGTTTTCCCATGGCCTCGTTGCGCCCGGTTGCCCGAACACTGATGCCTTTTGCGCGAAGAAATTCGACCGCGTTTCGGCCTAAACCGCTGGTTGCGCCCGTTACCAGTACCTTCATTTAGACCAACTCATGGTAATTGAGATTTACGCTGCGCATTTTTCCGTGAAATGGCAGCGCTTGCAATGGGGAAGACCAAAGATTAGGAGAACTTAACGGACTTTATGTGACAATTGTTCGGAAAGTTGGCAAATCCGTCGGGCCATGCCTCGGAAAATAAACAAATGCGCGGGGATCATCACCAGCCAGTAGAATAAACCTGCGGTTCCATGTGGATGCCACCATGCGCGAACATCAAGCGAGCGATGCTTACCATTATCACGTATCGTGAATGAAAGCCGGCCAAGTCCTGGCGCTTTCATACCAAATAACAGCGTTAACTCTTTTTGCGGTTCGACAATAATCACTTTCCAGCTATCGACCTGATCCCCCACCTCGAGCATTTCGCGTCCCGGACGGCCTTTAGCCAGTTTATGACCGACGAGCAGATCCATTAAGCCACGGGTTTTCCACAGAATATTGCCAAAGAAATAGCCTTCTTTGCCACCGATCTGATTGACCACCTGCCATAAATCTTCCCGTTCAGCAGAAGTATTGAGCGTACAACCCGCTTGTTTTGGGAAATAGCCATACTCCGGACGCCAACGGGCAAACGCCTGAGCGTCATAACCCCAGTCTTGCGAGTTCGCGAGTTTGTTCTCGTCTTCAAGCGTCGCGCGTACTGCATCATCAAAGTTCAGGAGTTGCTGAGGGATCAACGCGCGTAATGCCCGATCGTCAGCCAGAAGATCGTGTTTCAACCCCTGGATCAGCGCTTTGGCAATGGTTGGCGGCACGGACGTTATCATGTTGAGAAACCATACCGAGATCCAACGGGTTGGCAGCGGAATGGGGATGAGTGGGCGATGCTTGCCACTGACCGCCATAAAACGCTCGAATTGTTGTTGATAGCTCAGCACTTCCGGCCCGGCGGCCTCAAAAAGTCGGTTTTCTTGTGAGGGATGGTTGAGCAATTCGATTAAATAATGCAGCAAATTTTCTAGTGCAATGGGCGTGGTGCGCGAACGAACCCAGCGTGGTGGCGTAAGCACCGGCAGGTTGTAAACCATATCGCGCATCACTTCGAAAGCGGCGGAACCGGCACCGACGATAATACCGGCGCGGATCTCCGTCACCGGCACGCCTGAATCACGCAAAATATCGGCCGTAAGCTGGCGTGCGCGCAGATGCTCTGAGTCACCGTCACCTTCTGCGGCTTGTAGCGAACTGAGAAAGATCAGCTGTTTGACCGGATGCGCGCGCAGCGCATCGCGTAAATTGAGTGCGGTCTGACGTTCATGGGCCACGAAATCTGCCCCGTCGCCCATGCTGTGCACCAGATAATAAAGCGTATCGACATTTTCCAGCAGTGCCGGAAGGGTTTCCGGCCACTGTAAATCGACATGGCGGCAAACGACGTCAGGCCAGGGTTGTTTTTCCAGCCACTCAACTCGCCTTGCGGCAGCCGTAACGTGATGCCCGGCCGCGGCAAGTTGCGGCACCAAATGTTGGCCTATATAGCCGCTTGCGCCGAGCACCAGAATATTTTGTGGCTGTGTCATCGTCCCTGATCCTCAGCTTAGCGCTGTAAAAAAGCCTGCCAATGGGAAACCACTTCGGCTAACTGCTGGCGATTCACATCAAGGTGCATCACCAGGCGTGTGATTGGCCCTGCACTCATTAAAATGCCGCGTTCTTTCATGAATTTGCCGAGGCTTTCAGCTTGCTCTACCGGGACGCGGACAAACACCATATTGGTGTCCTGGCGGGTCACATCAACGCCGATTTCGCGTAATTCACCCGCAAGCCAATGTGCGTTGTCGTGGTCGGTTTGCAAGCGTTGCACGTTGTTTTCAAGTGCGTACAAACCTGCTGCTGCCAGAATACCGGCCTGACGCATACCGCCGCCGACCATTTTACGCCAGCGTGTCGCACGCTTAATGTATTCACGGCTGCCGACTAACAGCGAGCCAACCGGCGTTCCCAGGCCTTTAGAGAGGCAAATAGTAAAGGTATCGCAGTAGCGCACCACTTCTTCAAGCGTGCAGCCGTATGCCACCACCGCGTTGAAGATACGCGCGCCATCAACGTGCAGCGCCAGATTGTGGTTGCGGCTAAAGTCCCAGGCTTGTTGAAGATACTCGCGCGGCAGAACTTTGCCGTTATGGGTATTTTCAAGGCTGAGCAGTTTGGTGCGCGCAAAGTGGATATCGTCAGGTTTGATTTTCGCGGCAACTTTGTCGAGCGGCAATGAACCGTCAGGATTGGCGTCGATGGGCTGAGGTTGAATACTGCCTAATACCGCGGCGCCACCGGCTTCATACAAATAATTGTGGGCTAATTGCCCAACAATATACTCTTCACCGCGTTCGCAGTGGCTAAGCAGCGCAACCAGGTTTGCCTGAGTGCCAGTTGGCAGAAATAACGCCGCTTCTTTACCACTGATTTTAGCGGCGTAATCTTGTAGTTCATTGACGGTAGGATCATCACCGTAGACGTCATCACCGGTCGGTGCGGCCATCATACGTTGGAGCATTTCATCACTCGGGCGGGTTACGGTATCGCTGCGCAAATCAATCACGGTGGGTCCTTATTATCCAGAATTGTTCCCCCAAAATAATTCAAGTTGCATCGCGGCGGCAAGAGAGCGCAGCCAACAAAGATGCAACTTGAAGTATGAAGGGGATAAACCTCCGTTTTACCGGAACCAGTTGGTTTTCGCCAGTTCGATCACTTCATCACCACGGCCACTGATAATGGCTCGCAACATATAGAGGCTGAATCCTTTGGCTTGTTCCAGTTTGATTTGCGGTGGAATGGCTAATTCTTCTTTCGCCACCACCACGTCCACCAGCACTGGGCCGTCAATGCTGAAAGCACGTTGCAATGCGCTATCCAACTCATCAGCTTTTTCAACACGAATACCGGTGATGCCGCAGGCGGTGGCGATATTCGCGAAGTTGGTGTCGTGCAGATCTGTGCCGTCAGTCAGGTACCCGCCGGCTTTCATTTCCATCGCTACAAAACCCAATACGCTGTTGTTAAACACCACAATCTTGATCGGCAATTTCATTTGTACTACCGAAAGAAAATCGCCCATCAACATACTGAAACCGCCATCGCCGCACATGGCAACAACCTGCCGATTCGGCTCGGTTGCTTTTGCGCCCAGTGCTTGCGGCATGGCGTTGGCCATTGAACCGTGAGTGAACGAACCTAAAAGGCGACGTTTCCCGTTCATTTTCAAATATCGCGCGGCCCACACGGTCGGTGTGCCAACATCGCAGGTAAAAATGGCGTCATCATCGGCGAAATGGCTGATTTGCTGTGCGACATATTGCGGATGGATAACGTTGCCATCGCCTGGCTGTGCCAGCTCATCAAGGCTTTCACGCGCTTCACGATAATTATCCAGCGCTTTATCAAGGAAACTGCGGTCAGTTTTTTCTTCCAGAAGCGGAATAATGGCCGCAAGCGTGGATTTAATATCCCCGACCAGCGCCATATCAACTTTGCTGTGTGCGCCGATGCTGCCCGGATTGATATCAATTTGAATGATTTTCGCATCGGTCGGGTAGAAGGCGCGATACGGAAATTGGGTGCCGAGCAGAATTAACGTGTCGGCATTCATCATGGTGTGGAACCCGGACGAAAAGCCAATCAGCCCGGTCATGCCGACATCGTAAGGATTATCATATTCGACATGCTCCTTCCCACGCAGAGCGTGAACAATTGGCGCTTTCAGGGTCGCGGCAAATTGCACCAGTTCCTCATGCGCTCCTGCACAACCGCTACCGCACATCAGGGCGATGTTGTCGTTATAGCGCAGTAGCTGGGCAAGCTTTTTAAGCTCTTCATGTGCGGGAACAATGATGGGCTGTGGGGCGGGATACCAGTGCGTGCTGGCCGTTTCAGGAGCGGGTTTCAGCGCCACGTCACCAGGCAAAACAACGACTGACACGCCACGATTAAGCACCGCTTTGCGCATAGCAATCGCCAAAATTTGTGGAATTTGTTCCGGGGATGACACCAGTTCACAATAATGGCTGCATTCGCGGAATAACTCTTCGGGATGGGTTTCCTGGAAATAACCACTGCCAATTTCGCTGGAGGGAATATGTGCGGCGATCGCCAGCACCGGCACGCGGTTGCGATGGCAGTCAAATAGCCCATTGATTAAATGCAGATTACCCGGCCCGCATGAGCCCGCGCAAACAGCCAGTTCACCTGAAAGATGGGCTTCGGCACCAGCTGCAAAAGCGGCAACTTCTTCATGACGCGTGGGCATCCATTGAATCGTACCCATGCGGTTCAGGCTGTCGCTCAGTCCATTGAGGGAATCGCCAGTGACGCCCCAGATGCGTTTGACACCTGCATTTTCGAGAGTTTTTGCCAGATAAGCGGCTACAGTCTGTTTCATTACTTCTCCTTGTCACGATTCAGTTAACGTAAACAAGCTTAGTCAAGGAAACAGAAGAGGCGGGGCAGAAAGTGCCACTCAGGTTGAGTGGCACGAGAGAGGTTAAGCGAGAACTAAATCACCTTGCGGATGGCAACAACAGGCCAGTACATAGCCGTTAGCTATTTCTGCTGCGGTCAGTGTCATGGTGCTGCTGACCGTGTAGTCACCAGAGTCGACTTTGGTTTTGCAACTGCCACAAACCCCGGCACGGCAGGCCGCGTTCACCGGAACATTGTTGCTTTCCATCGCAGCCAGCAAGGTGCTGCCCACAGGTGCGTAGAACTCACGCAGCGGTTTTAGGGTAGTGAATTTCAAACCGCTATTTACGGGGGCCGCAACGGGGGTGAAGAATTTTTCACAGTAAAAATCCGTCACGCCCAGTGCTTTGACTTCTTTTTCAACCATTTCCATGTAAGGCGCGGGCCCGCAGGTCATGACGGTGCGTGAAGCAATATCCGGAACGGTAGCAAGAATGTCACGTGTCAAACGCCCGGCGATGAAGCCATGCGTTGCGTTATTTTCGGCAACCAGTGCAACGGGATAGTTACGCCATTCCTCTGCAAAGATGACATCTTCTGGCGAACGGACGTTATAAATAACCTGCACGTCAGCCTGCGGACGATGTTTCGCTAACCAGCGGCGCATCGCCATAATGGGCGTCACACCGCAACCAGCAGCCAATAACAGAAAACGTTCGGAAGCTAAATCCTGGCACGTAAATTCCCCCAGGCCTTCTGAAAGCCACAGGTAATCGCCGACTTTCACCTCTTGCGTCAGCCATTGAGAGCCAACGCCATTCTCGATACCACGGACGGTCAGCGTAATGAATGGGCTGAGTCCGGGTGTCGAAGAGATCGTGTAAGCGCGTAGTGTTTCGTCACTATTACGAATACTCACCAGTGCGTATTGCCCAGCCTTGTAAGGATAAAAGTCGTGATTAATCAGCGACAGCGTCCAGACGTCCGGCGTTTCCTGGTGAATATGATGCACCTGCATGCGATGCGGGCACAGTGGCGTTGGCATAGTCATGGCGGCTCCTTATGCGCTCATCAGCTGTTTGATGTCTTCTTCAACGGTAGAGATGGCACGTAGGCCAAATTTCTCGTTCAGAACAGCCAGCAGATTTGGCGTCAGGAAGCCTGGCGCAGTAGGGCCAGTGACGATATTTGTCACGCCCAGCGACAGCAGGGTAAGCAGGATAACAATCGCTTTTTGCTCAAACCAGGAAAGTACCAGGCTCAGCGGCAGATCGTTTACACCACAACCTAATTTTTCAGCAAGAGTTACAGCAAGGATGATGGCAGAGTAAGCGTCGTTACACTGACCGGCATCCACCAGGCGCGGAAGACCTTCGATGTCACCGAAGTCCAGTTTGTTGAAACGATATTTACCGCAAGCCAAGGTCAGGATCAGGCAATCTTTCGGTACGCTGGTCGCGAAGTCGGTGAAGTAGCTACGTTCGCCACGTTCGCCATCACAGCCGCCCACCAGGAAGATGTGGCGCAGTTTTTCACGGCTCACCAGGTCAATCAGGGTATCGGCAGCACCCAACAGAGTCTGACGGCCAAAACCTACGGTGATCAGATGTTCGATCTCGCTGTACGGGAAGCCCGCCATTTGCTGCGCCTGAGTAATCACAAGTGCAAAATCATCGCCTTCGAGGTGACTCACACCCGGCCAGCCGACGATGCTGCGTGTCCAGATGCGGTCGGTGTAAGAACCCACTTCCGGGTTAATGATACAGTTCGACGTCATGACAATAGGGCCAGGGAAGCGGGCAAATTCGGTCTGTTGGTTCTGCCAGCCACTGCCATAGTTGCCGACCAGATGTTTGAATTTACGCAGTTCCGGGTAGCCGTGTGCTGGCAACATTTCGCCGTGGGTATAGACGTTTACGCCAGTCCCTTCGGTTTGTTCCAGCAAGTTATAAAGATCTTTCAGGTCGTGACCGGAAATCAAAATACATTTGCCCGCAACCGGGCGGACGTTAACTTGAGTTGGCGTTGGATGGCCGTATTTCTCGGTTTCGCCATGATCCAGAATGCTCATCACTTTGAAGTTCATCTGGCCGATTTCCATCGAGCATTCCAGCAACGCGCCCATGTCTGCAGGCCAGGTGCCGAGCCAGGCCATAATTTTATGGTATTGGGCATAAATGTCGTTGTCGTACTGGCCGAGCACGTGAGCGTGTTCCATGTACGCCGCCGCGCCTTTCAGGCCGTAAAGGCATAACAGGCGCAGGCCAAGAATATCTTCACCAATTTCTGCTTTATCGCGGTTTGGTGCGAACTCCGCCGCCTGGCGTTGCAGGTCGCCCAAATCGTTGCTGACCAGTTGAAGTTCAGCCATCGGGTTGGCGACGGTCAGTTCTGGTTTAATCGCAAGACTGCGTGCTTTCAGGCTGTCACGCAGCGCGATAGCGTCTTGCGCATAACCGACAATGCGTGGCGAGTCGAAGTTAACGTTAGTGAGGGTAGAGAAGAAAGCGCGAGGAGCAAAATTGTCGATTTCATGGTCGATAATGCCGACTTCACGTGCGGCAATGGCCCATGCAGACAGCCCCTGTAATGCGGCAATCAACAGATCCTGGAGGTCAGATGTTTCTGCTGTTTTGCCACACATACCCTGAGCGTAAGAGCAGCCGTTACCCGCAGGGGTGCGGATTGTTTGTTCACATTGCACACAAAACATAATCGTACCTTTTAAAGTTATATTTGATATACATCTTTAAGATTATGCTCAGTGCTTCATGGGGAAAAGGTATTTCTTATGCAAGTTAAATGGAGATTGATTTAGCGCAATTTTGGCGGCAGAAACCTACCGCCAACGAGGTATCAGGAGGCGAAAAATGCCATTAACAGCGGAGTCAACAAGCTAAGGATAAAACCGTGAACAATCGCCGCGGGGACAATTTCCAGGCCTCCGCTGCGCTGAAGTACCGGGAGCGTGAAATCCATTGATGTTGCGCCAGACAACCCGAGAGCCGTTGAGCGGCTACGGCGTACCAGGCCAGGAATCAACATAATTGCAATCAGTTCCCGGGCCAGATCGTTGAAGAATGCGGCACTGCCAATCACTGGGCCGTAAGATTCCGTCATCAAAATTCCGGAAAGTGAGTACCAACCGAAACCTGATGCCATGGCTAAACCGGTTTTAATCGGCAGGTCGAGTATAAAGGCGTTGATAACGCCACCCGCCAGGGAGCTGAGTGCCACGACCACCGCGACAATCATGCCGCGCCGATTTAATACGATCTGCTTTAATGTCATGCCGCTATTACGCAACTGGATGCCCACCAGCAATAGCAGGAAGATGAGCGTGTATTCGCTGGCTGCGGTGGCGTGGTGAAAGATCGGCCATCCGGTTAGCCCGAGCGCAAATCCTGCCACGACCACCCCGCACAGTTTTAGCGATTCCAGCGCCATTGCAATACGTGATGGGAGTTGTTCTTGCTGGTGACTGTGCCGCCACGGCATGGAGCGCTCCAGCCAAAGCAGCGCCGCTGCATTACAGAGCAGTAATACAACGACGCTAACCGCTGCATATTGAAAAATCGCCAGCAGATTACTGGCCAGGTTATCGAGAAATGCGAGGCTGATGCCCATGAAAAATAAAATGACGTAAACAATCCAGCTCAGCAGGCGATTAATAAGCTTGAGCAGGCTGGTTTGTTTTAAAGGAATGAGATAACCGACGATCAGCGGTACTAAGATAATTAACAATCCCGAAAACATGGCGCGGACAATCCTTGCAAAAAAAGTAACGGCATATGTCACACTACCCAAAGAAAGGGAATGAGTAAAGCTACGAGAAAAGAGGATTTTTATGCAGGATACACTTGGCGGGATAAGGTTATTTGCGCAGGGTAGAGGGATCCACCCTGCGCGAGTCTATTAGTTACGTTTTTCCAGCAAAGTGCGGTAAATAACGCCACCGAGGATACCGCCAACGATTGGCATGACCCAGAATAACCACAATTGTTCTAAGGCCCAACCGCCCTGGAAGATCGCCACAGCAGTGCTGCGCGCCGGGTTCACAGAGGTGTTGGTGACTGGAATACTGATCAGGTGAATCAACGTCAGTGCCAGGCCGATTGCAATCGGAGCAAAACCGGCTGGGGCAAATTTGTCTGTTGCACCATGAATAACAATCAAGAAGCCGCAGGTTAATACGATTTCAATAATAATTGCTGACATCATGGAATAATGGTCTGGCGAATGCTCACCGTAGCCATTTGAAGCAAAGCCACTGACCGCCGCATCAAAACCGCTTTTACCACTGGCAATTAAATAGAGAATACCTGCCGCAACGATACCGCCAATAACCTGCGCAACAATATAGCCAATGACTTCTTTTGCCGGGAAGCGACCACCTGCCCATAAACCCAACGTGACGGCAGGGTTAAAATGGCCACCGGAAATATGACCGACTGCATAAGCCATGGTTAATACGGTTAAACCAAAGGCTAATGCAACACCTACAAAACCGATCCCTAATTCCGGATAAGCCGCCGCGAGCACTGCGCTCCCACACCCGCCAAATACCAACCAAAATGTACCAAAAAACTCTGCTGCTAATTTCCTAAACATAACCACCTCAGCTTTCAAAAAAAACAAGTATCGGGCAAGTAATATCCTTCGACCTTCAAGGTGCTGATGCGTTGACTAAAACCATTCGCCTGAGTCACATAGATAACGCTGTGAGCGGGGGATTATGGGCTGGTCGCGCG
The DNA here is from genome assembly GCF_014189855.1 of Buttiauxella sp. A111. GTDB lineage: Bacteria > Pseudomonadota > Gammaproteobacteria > Enterobacterales > Enterobacteriaceae > Buttiauxella > Buttiauxella selenatireducens. The sequence goes on along the minus strand of NZ_BJFN01000003.1, from coordinate 29,944 downwards.
ACTGCAACTCACGTTATTTTGGATATTTGTAATACTTGCCTGATTATTTTTATTACAACCGTCAAAGAAATAAGGCTATAAATAAAAGAGCCGCAATATTAATGATTTCAGCAGAAAATAACCAGTCGATTAAATCCGCATAAATTGATTTGAGGCAATGAGATGCCCTTGTTTACAAGGGTGTACGCACTTTTATGCAGAGAGGTTTTCTTAATAATTAAGAATCTTCTTGTATTGATCGCATTTTATGTTAACCACAAAAAATAATTGAGAATTAATAAAGGTTGAGTCATTTTTTATTATTCGTGTACTTAGAATGGAAGTGCGCACTAACTCCCGCTTTACCCGTCATACTTCACGTTGTTGTTGAGTTGGCGGCATTTGCTCACCCGAATCACTTACTACAGTAAGTGATTCGGGACTCACTCTCTTGCCGCCTTCCCACAACGCGAATTATTTTGGGTATATACTCGAGTGATGTAGTCAGGTGCGGGTAGATAAAGGAAAGCATCACCAATCTGGAGGGATTATGTTTCTTGAACAGGTGGAAATTGTCGGATTCAGAGGGATTAACCGTCTTTCGCTAATGCTTGAGCAAAACAACGTGCTGATTGGTGAAAACGCATGGGGTAAATCCAGTCTGTTAGATGCATTGACGCTATTGTTGTCACCACACCAAATGCTCTATCACTTTCAGCGAGATGATTTCTATTTCCCGCCAGGTGACGTTCAGGGCCGGGAGCATCATTTACATATTGTCCTGACCTTTCGGGAAACGGCACCAGGCCATCATCTTGGGCGACGTTATCGCTCGCTTGCGCCGGTCTGGATTGAAGGTGAGGGCGGTTTTCATCGCATCATGTATCGCCTGGTCGGCGAGCTCGCGCAAGATGGTTCTATTCTGACGCTGCGTAGCTTCCTCGATGAAAAAGGTCGTGTTATCGAACTGGATGACATCGACAATTTAGCGCAGCAAATCATCCGCCTTAATCCCGTGTTACGTTTGCGCGATGCGCGTTTTATGCGCCGCTTGCGTAACGACCCCGTTCCCACTATGCCAGAAACCGAAATGACCGCTCGCCAGCTCGATTTCCTGGCGCGTGAACTTGTCTCGCGCCCGCAAAATCTCACCGATGCGCAATTGCGGCAAGGTTTGTCGGCTATGGTGCAACTGCTTGAGCACTATTTTTCTGAGCAAGGGGCCCCTGCGCATCAACGTTTGTTGCGTCGTCGCTCGCACGATGAACAACGAAGCTGGCGCTACCTGGATATCATTAACCGCATGATAGACAAACCCAACAGTCGTGCCCATCGCATGATTTTGTTGGGGATGTTCTCTACGCTATTGCAGGCAAAAGGCAGCGTAGCTCTGGACAAAGACGCCCGTCCGCTTTTGCTGGTGGAAGACCCGGAAACACGTCTGCACCCGATCATGTTATCGGTGGCCTGGCATTTGCTAAACCTGCTGCCGCTGCAAAAAATCACCACGACCAATTCTGGCGAGCTGCTATCGCTTACGCCCGTTGAGAACGTTTGCCGGCTGGTGCGTGAGTCGTCAAGGGTTGCGGCCTGGCGTCTTGGCCCCAGTGGGATGAATGCAGAAGATAGCCGCCGTATCGCATTTCATATCCGATTTAATCGATCTTCGTCGTTGTTTGCCCGCTGCTGGTTATTAGTGGAAGGTGAAACGGAAGTGTGGGTTATGAACGAGCTGGCGCAACAGTGTGGGCACCATTTCGACGCCGAAGGGGTGAAAGTTATTGAATTTGCACAATCGGGCCTGCGCCCATTGATCAAGTTTGCTCGGCGAATGGGGATTGAATGGCATGTGCTGGTGGATGGTGATGAAGCCGGGAAGAAATATGCCTCCGTCGTGCGTGGCATTCTGGAAAACGACCGAGATCAGGAACGCGAACATCTCACAGCATTGCCCGCGATGGACATGGAACATTTTATGTATCGCCAGGGGTTTTCGGATGTTTTCCATCGGGTGGCTCAAATCCCCGAAAACGTGCCGATGAATATGCGCCGGGTTATTGTGAAAGCCATCCATCGCTCATCCAAACCTGATTTAGCCATTGAAGTGGCCATGGAGGCCGGAAGGCGGGGAGTAGATGCCATACCGTCGTTGCTGCGAAAAATGTTTTCGCGGGTGTTATGGCTGGCGCGTGGCCGGGCGGATTAGCCCGGCTGTTAGCTTAAAGATGGCTCTCAATTTGTTCCATCATCTCATCTAATAAACTATAGCGGCGGCGATACTCAGCGCGTTTTTTGCTGGCGATCTCTTCGATAGGTTTACGAGCTATGCCCAGTGGCAGTTCATAGTAACCTTCAGGCATTAATTCGCCGCTCATCGACTCCCAGAAACTATCGTAATCGGCATGGATTTTGTCTTTTTTCTTTTTGGCATAACGCCACGAGCGATAGATATGTGCGCTGTTACTCACTGCCAGAATTTGGCTCACCCCGAAATGACGAGCCAACAGGCAGGTCGCTTCCAGCACCAAACGTTTTGGGAATAATCCGTGGCATGCCTTGGTGGCACACTGAATCGCCTCATGAGGCACCCATGATTTTGCTCCTTGCAACCCCCCAATAAACAAGGTGGATTTGCTCTGCAACTGGCACAGCGTGAAGGTTAATTCTGCGAGGACTTTTTCTTCATGGTCGGTAAATATGACAGTCGCTTCGCCTTCTTTATCAAGATTGGCAATCGAGCATAAATCAAGATGGTAGAAGTTCTCATCTTTACCCGTTATTGTTGCCAAACGTGCGCCTTCAGGTGAGTAATGTTGTACTAACAAGCGCTCCGGTAGTGCGTGTGTCAGGGCGTAATAGTGGAAAGACAATGCATCAACCGCTGCCTTACCGCTAAAGTTTGCCGTTAAATAGGGGCGATGAACCCGGCAAGGTAAGCCTGGTTGCGCCGTTAGCAGCTTTTCTAACAGCGGCTGATGCGATAATTCGCTCAATAAGCGTGCGGTGGAAAGCGGGTTAGCCAGTGACCGTAGGACAAATTTCCGGCGGTATGTCGGGTTCCGCCATGCGCTTCCTGGCACCCATTGTCCCTTTGCTAAAGAAAGAAACAACTGCCAGCCATTGAGTTGAGGTGTTGATCTGAATTCGTTTTCGGCAATTGATGTCATGATTGAAACCAGGTTGAGAAACAGTGGGTTAATTTCACCATGTGTTCATTCAACAAACGTTCAATCGCGGCCAGGCTGAAAAGGGTTTGCGACTTTTGTTGATACTTTATTTAAATAGTCCGTCTGCTTGCAGGATACTTATGAGATTCAAGGGAAAAATAAAAAAACGTTACTGGCTTCTGGGCCTGCTGGTCGTGCTGTTGGTCGCCTGGCTATGGAAATTTCTGAACACGCCAGCGCCGGTTTATCAGACCATGATTGTGCGCAAAGGTGAGTTGCAGCAAAGCGTGCTGGCGACAGGGAAGCTGGATGCGCTGCGTAAAGTGGATGTCGGCGCGCAGGTCAGTGGGCAGTTGAAAACGCTGTCGGTGAATATCGGCGATAAAGTGAAAAAAGACCAACTGTTGGGAGTTATCGATCCCGAACAGGCGCAAAACCAAATCAAAGAAGTTGAAGCGACGTTAATGGAGCTGCGCGCCCAGCGTCGCCAGGCCGTGGCGCAGGCTAAACTCGCGCAAGTGACGTTAAATCGCCAACGTGCGCTGGCAAAAACCCAGGCCGTATCGCAACAAGACCTCGACACTGCGGTGACCGATCTTGAAGTCCGACAGGCACAAATCGGCACTATTGATGCGCAAATTAAACGCAATCAGGCCTCTTTAGATACCGCCAAAACCAACCTCGATTACACGCAGATTGTTGCGCCAATGGCGGGGGAAGTCACCGAAATCACGACCAAACAAGGCCAGACGGTGATTGCCGCACAGCAAGCGCCAAACATTCTGACACTTGCCGATCTCGGTACGATGCTGGTGAAGGCGCAGGTTTCTGAAGCGGATGTGATTCATCTTAAACCCGGACAAAAAGCATGGTTCACGGTTTTGGGTGACCCTTTAACGCGTTATGAAGGTTTATTAATCGATATTTTGCCCACGCCGGTAAAAGTGAACGATGCGATTTTCTATAACGCACGTTTTGAGGTCCCGAATCCACAAGGGGTGTTGCGACTGGAAATGACCGCGCAAGTTCATATCCAGTTGGGTGGTGTGAAAGATGTGCTGACTATTCCACTGGCAGCACTGGGCGAGCCGGTTGGCGATAACCGTTACAAAGTGTCAGTCTTACGCAACGGCGAATCCCGCGACCGTGAAATTACCATCGGTATGCGTAACGACACCCAGGTGCAAATTGCGACGGGTCTTACCGAAGGTGAAGAAGTGGTTATCGGCAAGACTACCGCCGGGAGCGCACCATGACAGCACTCCTTGAGCTACGGGATATTCGCCGTAGCTATCCGTCGGGAGACGAACAAGTTGAGGTGCTAAAAGGCATTAACATCACCATTGAAAGCGGCGAAATGGTGGCGATTGTCGGAGCTTCAGGCTCGGGTAAATCAACGCTGATGAATATTCTCGGTTGTCTCGATAAACCGAGTAGCGGTAGCTATAAAGTCGACGGACAAGATGTGGCGTTGCTCGACAGCGATGCGCTTGCCACTTTGCGCCGCGAACATTTTGGTTTTATCTTCCAGCGCTATCACTTGCTTTCGCATCTGAATGCGACGCAAAACGTGGAAGTGCCTGCGGTGTATGCCGGAACGGCGCGCGTTTACCGTCAACAGCGTGCGCGTGCTTTGCTGATGCGTCTGGGGCTTGCAGAACGCGTCGATTATCTGCCTTCACAACTTTCCGGTGGCCAGCAACAGCGAGTGAGTATTGCTCGTGCTCTGATGAACGGCGGGCAGGTGATTCTTGCCGATGAACCGACCGGTGCGCTGGATAGCCATTCAGGTGAAGAGGTGATGGCGACGCTTAAGCAACTGTGCGAGCAGGGCCATACGGTCATCATTGTGACGCACGATCCTTCTATTGCCGCGCAGGCACAGCGCGTGATTGAAATTCGTGACGGCGAAATAATCAGTAATCCTCCGTCGGTGCTTCAACCACTCACATCGCGCAAAGAGCTGAAAACTCAGCCGGTGAGTTCGCCCTTTCAGCAAACCCTTAGCAGTTTCCGTGAAGCGCTAACGATGGCCTGGCTTGCCCTGGCGGCGAATAAAATGCGTACGCTATTGACGATGCTTGGGATCATTATTGGTATCGCGTCGGTGGTATCGATCGTGATTGTCGGGGATGCGGCAAAGCAGATGGTATTGCAGGACATCCGCTCAATTGGTACCAACACTATTGATGTCTATCCCGGTAAAGATTTTGGCGACGACGATCCACAGTATCAGCAGGCGCTGAAATACGACGATCTGTTGGCAATCAGCCAGCAACCGTGGGTCAGTTCAGCAACCCCCTCGCTCTCAAGCAATTTACGTGTGCGTTATGGCAACGTAGATGCTGCCGCGAGTGTAAATGGGGTCAGCAGCCAGTATTTCAACGTCTACGGTATGACTTTCAGCGAAGGCAATACCTTTAACAACGAACAACTGGCTGGCCGCGCGCAGGTTGTGGTGCTGGACAGCAATACCAAACGTCAACTGTTCCCTGATAAAGCCAACGTAGTCGGTGAAATTGTGTTGGTCGGTAATATGCCTGCAACGGTGATTGGCGTGGCGCAAGAGAAGCAGTCGATGTTTGGTAGCAGTAAGATCCTGCGGGTCTGGTTGCCGTATAACACGATGGCTGGCCGGGTGATGGGGCAAAGCTGGCTGAACTCCATCACGGTGCGTGTTAACGAGGGCTATAACAGCCATGAAGCCGAGTTGCAGCTCAATCGTTTGTTGCAGCTACGTCACGGTAAGAAAGATTTCTTCACCTACAATATGGATGGCCTGTTGAAAACGGCGGAAAAGACCACACGTACTCTTCAGATGTTCCTGACATTGGTGGCGGTCATCTCGTTACTGGTCGGCGGTATTGGCGTGATGAATATCATGCTGGTGTCGGTCACGGAGCGCACCAAGGAGATCGGTATCCGCATGGCGGTTGGTGCAAGAGCCAGTGATGTCCTGCAACAGTTTTTGATAGAGGCGGTATTGGTTTGTTTGGTAGGAGGCGCGTTAGGGATTTCGCTATCTCTGTTGATTGCCTTCACTTTACAATTGGTATTGCCCGGTTGGGAAATTGGTTTTTCACCCATGGCGTTGCTTACGGCATTTGCTTGTTCGACCGCGACGGGCATTATTTTTGGTTGGCTACCAGCGAGAAATGCCGCGAGACTGAACCCTATTGATGCGCTAGCGCGTGAATAATTTTCATCTGAGGTATTCCGTTTGGTTATAAAAATGCCAGCCGATGGGCTGGCATTTTGACCTTGGGATGTACACAATGAAACAAAAGGGTCAGGCGACCGCTGCTGCTTCGAGTTCCAGAGGCACAATCAAACTAGCGTGATTACCTTTTGGCCCCTGATGTACATCAAACCTGACAATTTGTCCGGCTTTTAGCGTTCTGTAACCATCCATCTGAATGGTGGAGTAATGTGCGAATATATCTTCGCCGCCGCCTTCAGGGCAGATAAAACCGAACCCTTTGGCGTTATTGAACCATTTAACTGTACCCGTCTCCATGCTTCTACATCCTTCGTAAATCTTATAAGTGAGATGGAATGAACCGGTGGGATGAGGGGGGGCTGTTCAAAACCTCACCAACTCACGCTTGTACAATGTAGATAATTTAACCATGTCGTCAAGCGTTGCACGGGGGGGCGCAAGCGAAAATGAATCAAAAATTTGAAGCAGTTAACGCTATTGTGATTAATGTGACAGAACTCTCGATTGCGAATAGCTGTCCCTTTTGAACACGATGAGTCACGTTAACTGAAAGCGTATTACACTCAACCTATGGGCTTCGCCTTAATGACAATGGGCGATTAAACATGATGACGATTTGCAATGGGTAAGACGAACGATTGGTTGGATTTCGACCAGCTGGTGGGTGACAAACTGCGCGAAGCGCTGAAACCACCCTCGATGTATAAAGTTATGTTAATGAACGATGACTACACGCCGATGGAATTTGTTATTGACGTGCTGCAAAAGTTCTTTTCTTATGATGTAGAACGTGCAACGCAATTGATGCTCACTGTGCACTATCAGGGTAAAGCTATCTGTGGCATTTTTACTGCAGAAGTAGCGGAAACCAAAGTCGCGTTAGTGAACCAGTATGCAAGGGAGCATGAGCATCCGTTGCTGTGTACGCTAGAAAAAGCCTGAAGAAGGCAAAATTTGGGGGAGGTGCCTATGCTCAATCAAGAACTGGAACTCAGTTTAAACATGGCTTTCGCCAGAGCGCGCGAGCACCGACATGAGTTTATGACTGTCGAGCACCTGTTGCTAGCTTTGCTCAGCAACCCGTCAGCTCGCGAAGCGCTGGAAGCGTGTAGCGTAGATCTGGTGGCGCTACGACAGGAACTCGAGGCCTTCATCGAACAAACCACACCGGTTCTGCCAGCCAGTGAAGAAGAGCGTGACACTCAACCTACGCTCAGCTTCCAGCGTGTGCTGCAACGTGCGGTGTTCCACGTCCAGTCTTCTGGTCGCAGCGAAGTGACGGGCGCCAATGTTCTGGTGGCTATTTTCAGCGAGCAGGAGTCCCAGGCTGCGTACCTGCTGCGTAAACATGAAGTCAGCCGACTTGATGTGGTCAACTTCATCTCTCACGGTACACGTAAAGACGAACCTAACCAGGCACCGGGTGCAGAAAATCCGGTCAATGAAGAGCAAGCAGGCGGGGAGGAACGTATGGAAAACTTCACCACCAATCTCAACCAGCTTGCACGTGTGGGAGGGATAGATCCGCTGATTGGCCGCGAGAAAGAGCTTGAGCGCGCCATTCAGGTTCTGTGCCGTCGCCGTAAAAACAACCCGCTGTTAGTGGGTGAATCGGGTGTAGGTAAAACGGCTATTGCTGAAGGGCTGGCCTGGCGTATTGTGCAGGGCGATGTTCCTGAAGTGATTGCTGATTGCACCATTTACTCGCTGGATATCGGTTCGTTGCTGGCGGGCACGAAATACCGTGGTGACTTTGAAAAACGTTTCAAAGCGCTGCTCAAACAACTCGAACAGGATCAAAATAGCATCCTGTTTATTGATGAAATTCATACCATTATTGGTGCCGGTGCGGCTTCTGGTGGCCAGGTTGATGCCGCAAACTTGATTAAACCGCTGCTGTCGAGTGGCAAGATCCGCGTGATCGGTTCAACGACGTACCAGGAATTCAGCAATATCTTCGAAAAAGATCGTGCTCTGGCACGTCGCTTCCAGAAGATTGATATTACTGAGCCAAGCGTTGAAGAGACCGTTCAGATTATTAACGGCCTGAAACCGAAATACGAAGCGCACCATGACGTGCGGTATACCGCGAAAGCGATTCGTGCGGCGGTAGAACTGGCGGTGAAATACATCAACGATCGTCATCTGCCAGATAAAGCGATTGATGTTATCGACGAAGCGGGTGCGCGTAGCCGTCTGATGCCGGTGAGCAAACGTAAGAAAACGGTCAATGTCTCTGATATTGAAACTGTCGTCGCACGTATTGCGCGCATCCCAGAAAAAAGCGTTTCAGCAAGCGATCGCGATACGCTGAGAAGCCTTGATGATCGTCTGAAAATGCTGGTGTTTGGTCAGGATAAAGCCATTGAGGCGTTAACCGAAGCCATCAAGATGAGCCGTGCTGGATTGGGGCATGATCACAAGCCTGTGGGTTCATTCTTGTTTGCCGGGCCAACGGGTGTCGGTAAAACAGAAGTCACCGTGCAACTGGCAAAATCGCTGGGCATTGAGCTGTTGCGTTTTGATATGTCGGAATACATGGAACGCCATACGGTGAGCCGTTTGATTGGTGCACCTCCGGGTTACGTTGGTTTTGACCAGGGCGGCCTGTTGACGGATGCAGTGATTAAACATCCTCACTCCGTGTTGCTGCTTGATGAAATCGAAAAAGCGCACCCGGATGTCTTTAACCTGTTGTTGCAGGTGATGGACAACGGCACGCTGACCGATAACAACGGACGCAAGGCTGATTTCCGTAACGTGATTCTGGTGATGACCACCAACGCCGGTGTGCGTGAAACTGAGCGCAAGTCTATTGGCCTGATTCGTCAGGACAACAGCACTGATGCGATGGAAGAGATCAAGAAGATTTTTACCCCAGAATTCCGCAACCGTCTGGACAACATCATTTGGTTCAACCATCTGTCTACAGATGTGATCCACCAGGTGGTCGACAAGTTTATTGTCGAGCTTCAGGTGCAGTTGGATCAGAAAGGTGTGTCACTTGAAGTGAGCCAGGAAGCCCGCGATTGGCTGGCAGAAAAAGGCTATGACCGTGCAATGGGCGCGCGTCCAATGACACGTGTTATTCAGGATAACCTGAAGAAACCGCTCGCTAACGAACTGTTATTTGGTTCATTGGTGGATGGTGGACAAGTGACGGTAGCGCTGGATAAAGAAAATCAGAAACTGATTTATAACTTCCATGGCGCTCAGAAACATAAACCGGAAACGGCACATTAATTCATTCGTGTTGCCATAAAAAAAGGCCAGGTTAATAACCTGGCCTTTTATTTTATAAGGCTTTTCATCGCAGCCCGAGAGCTGCGGAACTAAAAACTATTAACGACTACGGAAGACAATGCGGCCTTTGCTCAGGTCGTACGGGGTCAGCTCTACAGTGACTTTGTCACCCGTCAGGATGCGGATATAGTTTTTACGCATTTTACCGGAGATATGAGCGGTTACCACGTGCCCGTTTTCCAGCTCAACGCGGAACATGGTGTTAGGTAACGTATCTAGAACGGTACCCTGCATTTCAATATTGTCTTCTTTGGCCATCTAATCCTCGAGGGTATCACTACCATAGTTTTGAACCGGCAAGATAATGCCCAAGTTCACGTATCATGTAAAGAATTGTTGGTGAAATCACCAGCGAAAGTGCAATTTGCGCATTACCCAAGACCCACTCGAAATTCGCACAATTGGTGCTTACGATGAGAGCTGCGAAGAGATAAACGATGGGTTGTCCCTGTTAAAGCTAATCCCATACAACGGCGGGGTAATGAGCAGAGCTCACTCTGCGCGGCTAATTATAACACTCTTAACCGTAATGTGCCGTAAACATTATCGTCACGACAGGATTTGTGGTACCCAGCAATAGGATGCGAGCTGATGTGCGCGAAATTTAGACAGGTGCTCCAGGTATTCCCGACGAGGAATTTCTATTGCCCCCAGAGATGCGGTGTGGGCGTTAAGCACCTGGCAATCAATGAGCTTGCCGCTATAACTCAAAAAGTGTTGGCAGAATACCAGCAGGGCAGTTTTAGAGGCGTTTTCTCGGCGGCTAAACATGGATTCGCCGCAAAACAACGCGCCTTGCGCCACGCCGTACATTCCCCCAACCAGCTCATTATCTTCCCAAACTTCAACCGAATGGGCGTGTCCTAGTTCATGCAGCCGTTTATAGGCGTCAATGATATCAGGGGTAATCCAGGTGCCTTCATCGCGATCGTCAGCACATTCGCTAATAACACGTTCGAAAGTATGGTTTAGCGTCACCCGGTACGGGGAGTTCCGATGGAATCTCTTCATGCTGCGGCTTAGGTGAAAGCGCTCGGGATAAAGAACCGCACGCGGATCGGGCGACCACCATAAAATGGGGTCGCCAGGAGAGAACCACGGAAAGATGCCGCGCTGATAGGCCATCAACAAACGGGCGGGACTTAAATCACCCCCTAGCGCCAGTAACCCATTAGGCTCACGCAACGCACCTTCCGGTGAAGGGAAGGCAATTGAGTCACGAGAAAGCTGAATAAGGCGCATGACTTCTAAACTCCAGACAGCAGGCAATAATTATTGATAATAGTCTATCCGCAGACACTACAAACGCTGATGGAAATGATAATAACGTCCACCGCGCGCCATTAAATCGGCGTGAGTACCATGCTCAATAATTTGTCCATTGTCCATCACAATTATGCTGTTGAAATTAGCCAATCCGCGCAGGCGATGGGTAACCATCAATACCGTTTTCTCTTTGGTGACTTCAGTCAGTAAATCAAGAATCTGGCGCTCAGTTTCCGCATCTAAACCTTCGGTGGGCTCGTCCAGTAAGAACAGCGGGGCGTCATGCAGTAAAGCGCGTGCAATAGCTAAACGGCGCAGTTCCCCACCCGAAAGTTGGCGGCCACCTTCACCCAACCAGCTATTCAGCCCTGCATCGTCCAGTAACTTCTCAAGGCCAACACGTGTCAGGACGCGACTCAAATCTTCATCGCTGGCGTGTGGTGCGGCAAGCAGCAAGTTGTCGCGCAATGTGGCACTAAACAAATGTACGCGTTGCGATACCACACTGGTGGCGGAGCGTAACGACGTTTCATCAAACTGGCTTAGCGCTTCGCCATTGAGGCGGATCTCGCCTTGCTGGCATTCCCAGGCCCGAGTCAATAACTGAAGTAATGTCGATTTCCCACAGCCGGTACGTCCCAAAATAGCAACGTGTTGGCCCGCCTCAACCTTGAGTGAGATACCGCTTAGCGCCATTTGAGATTGCTCGGGATAGGCGAAGCTAAGATTGTTAATTTCCAGAGCCACGCTCTCAGGTACGGCATGAGGTTGCTGAGTGAAAATGACTTCTGGTTTTTGGCTGGTGATTTCAGTCACGCGCAGCGCGGAGGCGATAACCTGGCCAAGATGCTGAAAAGCTCCTGTGACCGGTGCTAGCGCTTCGAACGCGGCCAGCGCACAGAACACGAACAGCGCAATGAGCGCGCCCGGCGTGGTATTTCCACCTACGCTTGCGGCTGCCATCCATAACATCAATATGACGGCCATGCCGCTAATCAGCAGCATAATGGCTTGCGACAGAGCGGTGAGCTCGGCCTGGCGGCGCTGTCCTTCTTGCCAGTGATCTTCCGTTTTATCCAGTTGCTCACGATAACGTTGGGAGGCGCCGAAAATGGTGAGCTCTGCATGGCCTTGCAGCCAGGCGGTGAGTTGCTGACGATACTGCCCACGTTGAACAGTAATCGCCTCGCCGGTTGATTTTCCAGCGTAATAAAAAATGGGTGGAAGCAATACTAAAGTCGCCAGTAAAACGGCACCGAGTGTGAGAGCCAATCGCACATCCAGCCAGCTCAGACCCAATGTCACCACCACAATCACCACAAATGCGCCAACCATCGGTGAAATCACGCGCAGATAAAGGTGATCCAGAGTATCGACATCCGCAACCAGACGGTTGAGTAATTCACCCTGGCGAAAACGCGCCAGACCGGCAGGGGAGAGGGGGAGCAGTTTGCTAAATGTGGAAACACGTAAATGCTGAAGGACACGGAATGTCGCATCGTGGCTGACCAGACGCTCAAAATAACGTCCTGCAGTACGGGTAATTGCCCCGCCACGTACACCTGCTGCGGGCAGCATATAGTTGAAACTATAAATGCCAGCAACACCGACAACCGCCGAAGCCGAGAGGAACCAGCCAGATAAAGTCAGCAGCCCAATGCTGGCCAGAAGGGTGATAATCGCTAACACCACGCCAAGCATCAGTAGCCATTTATGACGGCAATAAAGCGCTAAATACGGGAGTAAAGCACGCATCAGATCTCCTCCTGGCGGTGAGCCAGTAACGTAGCAAACGGGCCTTCCTGTGCGGCAAGCGTGGCGAAATCCCCTTGTTGCACGATACGACCTTCGCGCATTACCCAAACCTCGTCCCAGTCGTTGATGTAATCCAACTGGTGGGTCACCATTAATGTCGTTTGCTGACGGGACGCGCTGCTCAGCGCATCCATGACACGCTGTTCACTGTGAGCGTCCAGACTTGCCGCGGGCTCGTCCAGCAGCAGCAATCCGCATGGCACCAACAACGCACGTGCAACGGCAACCCGTTGTGCCTGGCCGACAGACAAACGTGCAGCGGCTTCGCCCAGCGGTGTATCAACTCCTTGTGGTAACAACGGGAGGAACTCATTGACAGAGGCTTTGGCCAGCGCGGCATTCAGCTGGTCAGCACTGGCATCTGGTGCGGCTAGTAGCACATTTTCGCGTATTGTTGGGGCAGGGAGCTGCGGGTTTTGCCCAACCCAGCTCAACTGCTCACGCCACCATTTCGAATCCAGTGCTGAAAGCTCAACACCGTTGATCAGCACCTGACCTTGATACGGTAAAAAACCAGACAACACATTGAGTAGCGAACTTTTACCCGCCCCGCTTTGCCCGACAAGCACTACGCGTCTTCCGGCTGAAAGGGTGAAGTTCAGTGGTCCCGCAAGAATTTTATCTTCGGTTGAAAGAATGACCAAATCACGGGCTTCAATGCAGATTGGCTCGTTATTGTTGAACTTTGCTGTGCCTTGCGTACGTTGCTGCAATGGCGAATCAAGGAATGTCATCAGGCTATCGGCAGCACCTACCGCCTGCGCTTTTGCATGATAAAAGGTGCCCAGATCGCGCAGAGGTTGGAAAAATTCTGGTGCCAGAATCAGGGCCAGGAAACCGGCAAAAAGCGTTACGCCAGTGCTGTAGTGGCCAAAGTTTAGCTCGCCAAGATACGAGAAACCAAAGTAAACCGCGACCAGTGCGATAGATAAAGAGGCGAAGAACTCCAGCACGCCGGAAGACAGGAACGCAAGGCGTAGCACTTCCATCGTGCGCTGGCGGAAGTCCTGGGAAGCGGCTCGGATATTCTCCGTTTCAGCAGCGCCACGGTTAAACAAACGCAATGTTTCCATGCCACGAAGACGGTCAAGGAAATGCCCGCTCAGACGCGCAAGCGCCTGGAAGTTACGACGGTTAGCATCTGCCGCGCCCATTCCCACCATAGCCATAAACAGCGGGATCAGCGGTGCGGTGCAGAGCAAAATCAGGGCTGCAACCCAGTTAGACGGGAAAATAGCGATAAGAACTAGCACGGGTACGATTACCGCAAGCGACATTTGCGGTAGATAGCGAGCGTAGTAATCGTGCATATCCTCGATTTGTTCCAGCACAAGTGTTGCCCAACTGCCGACAGGTTTTCCCTGAATCCAGGCGGGGCCCGCTTGATGCACGCGATCGAGCACTTTTCGGCGAATCTCCTGACGAATGTGCAACCCCGCGTAAAAACCAACTTTTTCACGTAGCCACACGACCCACGCGCGCAAGACAAAAATCAGAATCAGGATAACGAAAAGTAATAGCAGGGCCTCACGGGGGATGTTATCCATGATCATGTGCTGCAACATTCTGGCTAACAGCCAGGCTTGAGCAACAATCAAAAGCCCACTGACGAGTCCCAAAACACGGGAAAGCCCTAACCAGCGGCGGGAGATAATGCTTTGTTGTTTTAGCCAGCGGCTAAGTTCTTGTTGACGGGTTTTATTCATGGGTTGCCAGTGCAGGTAGATATCCCCTTCATACTTCAAGCTGCAGACGCGTTGGCTTCACTCGTTCACACCAGTCACCTACTTGAGTAAGCTCCTGGTGATTCACTCATTTGCCGCCTTCCTGCAACTTGAATTATTTTGGGTATGAATTATCAGGCAAAATTTGCGGGCAATGTTACAACGCGGGCAAAAGAAAGGCGACCAATTCAGTCGCCTTTACGTATCTTCAAACTGCCGCTCAGGGCTGAGGAAGTTACTTATTCTGTTCGGCTAATCCATCCAGGTAGCGCTCAGCATCAAGTGCAGCCATACAGCCAGTGCCCGCAGAGGTGATTGCCTGACGATAGATATGGTCCATCACATCACCTGCAGCAAATACGCCAGGGATGCTGGTTTGCGTGGCATTACCGTGAATACCGGACTGTACTTTGATGTAGCCATTTTCCAGCTCAAGCTGATCGGCGAAGATTCCGGTATTTGGACTGTGGCCGATAGCCACGAACAGGCCTGCGACTTCCAGCTCTTCAGTGGTGTCCGTATTGTGTACATCGCGCAGACGTAGACCACTCACACCCATCTGATCGCCCGTGACTTCATCCAGAGTACGGTTGGTGTGCAGCACGATGTTGCCGTTCTTCACTTTATCCATCAAACGATTGATCAGAATTTTCTCGGCACGGAAGCTGTCGCGGCGGTGAATTAAATGCACTTCAGAGGCAATGTTTGCCAGATAAAGCGCTTCTTCAACTGCGGTATTACCGCCACCAATGACCGCGACCTTTTGATTGCGGTAGAAGAAACCATCACATGTTGCACAGGCAGAAACGCCACGGCCTTTAAACGCTTCTTCAGAAGGTAAACCCAGATAACGTGCTGAAGCCCCGGTCGCGATGATCAACGCATCACAAGTGTATTCGCCACTGTCGCCCGTCAGACGGAATGGACGGTTTTGTAGATCAACCTTCGAGATGTGGTCGAACAGAATTTCTGTTTCGAACTTGGTCGCGTGTTCGTGCATGCGCTCCATTAACGCAGGGCCAGTCAGGTCGTTAGGATCACCCGGCCAGTTCTCAACTTCGGTCGTAGTGGTCAACTGGCCACCTTTTTCCATCCCGGTAATCAAAACGGGCTTGAGGTTGGCGCGTGCCGCGTAGACTGCAGCGGTGTAGCCCGCAGGGCCGGAGCCAAGAATTAGCAATTTACTGTGTTTAGCGGTGCCCATGAGATCCTCATTGTTCGTTGGTAGACAATCGAGGGATTGTAGGGAATTTGGCGGGTTAAAAAAAGGGTACAGGGGCCCTGTTGGCGAATATGTTAACTATATGTGCAATAGCTGAGTTCAATCAGCCGCAGCGAGTACAGCGAAAGCGCATAAAAATCCATCCAAACAGTCTAAATACTCACCAGGCTAAAGTGATGAATAATCGTCAAGTAGCCAAGATATCCGGCACGTTCCACTAAATTTAGATGTTTTGCTTTGACAATCCGCTAAGCATTTGCGAAAACATTCGAGGAAGAAAAACATTTGGTGCGAGAATTGTAAAATAATCGCGCATACCTGATGCAATTTTACCGGGTTATTGAAATCTACTCATGGCGTGGACAGACGCCATAAGTGATGTCGTTAGCAGCCATTGGGCACCGGTCTTCTCACGTACACCCGGAACATTGACGTTGACCGGGTTATGGCAGGTGAAGGAAGGAACACAGAGAGACTATAATAATGGTAGATAGCAAGAAGCGCCCTGGCAAAGATCTCGACCGCATCGATCGTAACATCCTTAATGAACTACAGAAGGATGGGCGTATTTCCAACGTCGAGCTTTCAAAGCGAGTAGGGCTTTCACCGACTCCGTGCCTCGAGCGCGTGCGTCGTCTGGAACGACAGGGTTTCATCCAGGGCTACACCGCTCTGCTGAACCCGCATTATCTGGATGCATCACTTCTGGTTTTTGTTGAGATTACTCTGAATCGTGGCGCCCCGGATGTGTTTGAGCAATTTAATGCTGCAGTTCAAAAACTTGAAGAAATTCAAGAGTGTCATTTGGTATCCGGTGATTTCGACTATCTGTTGAAAACCCGTGTACCGGATATGTCAGCGTACCGCAAATTACTGGGCGAAACCTTGTTACGACTGCCGGGTGTGAACGATACCCGTACCTATGTGGTCATGGAAGAGGTCAAACAGAGTAATCGTCTGGTTATTAAGACCCGTTAACACGGGCCAGGTGCAAAATCTGCGTATTTTGGTTACACTCCTGGTAATTCATACAGCAACAGTGCCGGGAATGCCCGGCACTGTTGCTCTCCATATTTATTAAGGACCTGGAGAGTCTTACTTGAGCCAGGAATACACCGAAGAAAAAGAAGTTACATTGAGGAAACTCAGCAGCGGGCGTCGGGCATTAGAGGCGTTACTGCTTCTTGTTGCCATTTTTGCCGTCTATTTGATGGCGGCGTTGCTCAGTTTTAATCCTTCAGATCCCAGTTGGTCACAAACCGCATGGCACGAACCTATCCATAATTTGGGAGGGATGCCAGGTGCGTGGTTGGCCGACACGCTATTTTTCATCTTTGGCGTAATGGCCTACACCATTCCGGTGATTATTATCGGTGCGTGTTGGTTCACGTTCCGCAATCGGGATAGCGAAGAATTTGTCGATTATTTCGCCGTTTCTTTACGTCTTATTGGCGTGCTGGCAATGGTGCTGACGGCTTGCGGACTTGCGGCAATTAACGCAGATGACATCTGGTATTTCGCCTCGGGTGGCGTTATCGGCAGTCTGCTGAGCACGGCCATGATGCCTCTGCTTAACAGCAGCGGCGGTACAATCGCGTTGTTATGCGTATGGGCAGCAGGTTTGACCCTGTTTACGGGCTGGTCGTGGGTGAGTATTGCTGAAAAAATTGGTGGCGCGACCTTGAGCGTGCTCACTTTTGCCAGCAACCGTACTCGTCGTGATAACACCTGGCAGGATGATGATTACGACTACGAAGATGAAAAACATGACGAAGAGCACGCGCCAGAAGTAGAAAAACGCGAGTCTCGTCGTGCGCGCATTTTACGTGGCGCGTTAGCCCGTAA
Organism: Buttiauxella sp. A111; assembly: GCF_014189855.1. Classification (GTDB taxonomy): domain Bacteria; phylum Pseudomonadota; class Gammaproteobacteria; order Enterobacterales; family Enterobacteriaceae; genus Buttiauxella; species Buttiauxella selenatireducens. The sequence continues at coordinate 12,403 of NZ_BJFN01000003.1, read as the reverse complement.
GCAGCGTATCTCCGAAAAATTTGCCAATCCCAACGCACGTAAAACAGACTCAGCGCTGTTTTCTGGTAAGCGTATGGATGACGACGAAGATGATGTTTTGTTCTCAAATAACAAAGCGGCGCCGCCAGAAGATGACGTACTGTTTTCTGGTAATAAAGCCACTTTGCCGGAAAGCGAAGAATACGATCCGCTTTTACACGGGCAGTCTATTGTCGCACCTGTAGCCGCTACAGCGGCCACTGCGATGGCAAATAATCCAGACTATGCCGCTCCGGTTATGCCAATGGCAACGGTGCCTCCTGTTACAGCCCCTGCTCCAGAAGTAGAACATACGCCTGCTATTGCCTGGGAACCTGCGCCTACCACTGTGACGCCAGACCCCGTGATTGCGCCTGCGCCTGAAAGTTTCCACGCGCCGTGCGAGGCTGAGCAATACATTCCGCAGCAGGTGACAAACCATAGGTCAGAACCGGTCGTTGAACAAGCGCCGCCTGAATCCGCTTACTATAAGCCTGCTCCCGTCGAGCCAACACCTCAACCTGAACCGGTTGAAGAAGTAAAACCGGCAGTTCGCCCACCGATCTACCATTTCGAAGAGGTCGAAGAGCGACGTGCACGTGAACGGGAGCAACTAGCGGCCTGGTATCAGCCGGTTAACGAGCCAAAACCTGATCCCTATGGCTATGATCAAAGCCCTGCATTTGCTCAAACGACTACGTCGACTTCCGCACCGCAGATTGAAACACCATCAATGCCGCAAGGTGTATTCGATACGACATCCGTGGTGCCAGCACCTGGTGCTACCATTCCACAGGATGTAAAAGACGCGGCAAAAGTCGTGGCAGTAGCGTCTGCCTTTAGCCCCGTGTTTAGTATTGCCAGTGATGCGCCACGTCCTCAGACCAAAGAGGGGATTGGCCCGCAGCTTCCACGCCCAAATCGTGTGCGGGTGCCGACTCGCCGTGAACTTGCTTCCTACGGGATTAAATTGCCTTCTCAGCGTATGGCTGAAGAAGAAGCTCGTCGTCAGAATGGTGTGGATATCGAAGATGAGTATGCTGACGACGCCGAAGACGTTCAGCAGCATGAGCTTGCTCGTCAGTTTGCTGCTCAACAACAGCAACGTTATGGCGAAGAGTATGAAGACGACGTTTCGCAGCAAGATGAAGATGAGGCTGAGCAGGCTGAATTAGCACGTCAATTTGCGGCACAACAGCAGCAGCGTTACACAGCGTCAGGATCGCAATCTAATCAGCAACAGCCAAATAATGTGCCGTTCTCGCTGGATGATTTTGATTTCTCGCCAATGAAAACGCTCGTCAACGATGGACCTGGCGAACCCTTGTTTACGCCGAGCCCTATTGAAGAGCCTGTACCGGTTAAGCCTGAGCAAAGCTGGCAAACTGCACAGCCGCAAAGGACGCCGCCACAGTCCAGTACACCAGTTACAGCGCCGCAAATGCAGGAAAGCCTGATCCATCCATTCCTGATGCGAAATGGTGATGATCGTCCGTTGCAGCGTCCTACCACGCCTTTACCGTCGCTGGATTTGCTGACGTCTCCGCCAGCAGAAGTTGAGCCAGTGGACACCTTTGCTTTGGAGCAAATGGCACGTCTGGTGGAGGCTCGCCTTGCGGATTACCGTATTAAAGCGGACGTTGTAGATTACTCTCCAGGCCCCGTCATCACTCGCTTTGAGCTTGACTTAGCGCCAGGCGTGAAAGCCGCGCGTATCTCCAACTTGTCTCGCGACCTTGCGCGTTCATTGTCGACGGTAGCGGTGCGTGTGGTCGAGGTTATTCCGGGTAAACCCTATGTTGGTCTGGAACTGCCGAACAAAAAACGTCAGACCGTATACCTCCGTGAAGTGCTGGATTGCGCCAAGTTCCGTGACAGTGCTTCACCGTTAACGGTGGTGCTGGGTAAAGATATCGGTGGTGAGCCGGTGATTGCCGATCTGGCGAAAATGCCGCACTTGCTGGTTGCAGGTACAACGGGCTCCGGTAAGTCGGTTGGTGTCAACGCCATGATCCTCAGCATGCTGTATAAAGCGACACCGGAAGAAGTCCGCTTTATCATGATCGACCCGAAAATGCTTGAGCTGTCAGTGTACGAAGGTATTCCGCATCTGTTGACCGAAGTCGTTACAGATATGAAAGACGCCGCAAACGCCTTGCGTTGGAGCGTTAACGAAATGGAACGTCGCTACAAACTGATGTCAGCATTAGGCGTGCGAAATCTGGCGGGCTACAACGAACGTGTGCTGGAAGCAGAACGCATGGGCCGTCCAATTCCAGATCCATTCTGGAAACCGGGTGACAGCATGGAAGTCTCTCATCCAATGCTTGAGAAATTGCCGTATATCGTTGTATTGGTGGACGAGTTTGCTGACCTGATGATGACGGTTGGCAAGAAAGTGGAAGAGTTGATTGCGCGTCTGGCGCAAAAAGCGCGTGCTGCGGGTATTCACCTTGTACTGGCCACTCAGCGCCCATCAGTTGATGTGATTACCGGCCTGATTAAGGCCAACATCCCGACGCGCGTTGCGTTTACCGTATCGAGTAAAATCGACTCTCGCACCATTCTTGATCAGGGTGGCGCTGAGTCACTGCTGGGGATGGGGGACATGCTTTATTCCGGGCCAAACTCGACGCTGCCAGTGCGTGTTCACGGTGCGTTTGTCCGTGATCAGGAAGTCCATGCTGTGGTTCAGGACTGGAAAGCGCGTGGTCGCCCACAATATATCACCGGCATTACCTCAGATAACGAGAGTGAAGGAGGGGCTGGTGGTGGTCTTGACGGAGATGAAGAACTTGATCCGTTATTTGATCAGGCTGTTGCTTTTGTGGTCGAAAAACGTAAAGCCTCTATTTCCGGTGTTCAGCGCCAGTTCCGTATCGGCTACAACCGTGCCGCTCGAATTGTTGAACAAATGGAAGCGCAGGGGATCGTGAGCCCGCAAGGACATAATGGTAACCGCGAAGTACTGGCTCCACCGCCATTCGAGTAATCTTGTGTGCAAGAGTCGCTGTTGCGGCTCTTGTGCAAAGAAGGGTAAATTACCGGAAAATCAGCTTTTTCTTCTGTTGCTCATGAATAGCACTCGACTAAAGTGGGCAACAGAAATGCCACAGCGCAGTCGCTTTGTGGCGCATGAATTTTAAGGGATCATAATGAAAAAAATCGCTATTACTTGTGCTTTGTTGACTGCTTTGACCGCAACCGCTGCCTGGGCTGATGCCGCTGGTGACTTGAAAGACCGTTTAGATAAAGTCAGCAGCTTCCACGCCAGCTTTACCCAGAAAGTGACGGACGGTAGTGGTGCCGCAGTGCAAGAAGGTCAGGGTGATTTGTGGGTTAAGCGTCCTAACCTGTTCAACTGGCATATGACTCAGCCCGATGAAAGCATTCTGGTTTCTGATGGTAAAACGCTGTGGTTCTATAACCCGTTTGTTGAGCAAGTTAGCGCAACATGGTTGAAAGATGCGACTGGCAATACGCCGTTTATGTTGATTGCACGTAACCAAAGCAGCGACTGGCAGCAGTACAACATCAAACAAAGCGGTGATGACTTCATACTGACGCCAAAAACCAGCGCAGGTAACCTTAAACAGTTCACCATCAATGTTGGGCGCGACGGGACTATTCATCAGTTCAGTGCCATCGAGCAAGACGATCAACGCAGCAGCTACGCGCTGAAAACCCAGCAAAATGGTGCTGTGGACATGAGCAAGTTTACGTTTACCCCGCCTAAAGGCGTGACGGTGGACGATCAACGTAAGTAGAGGTATGAGTGAGCAATCTGTCGCTCGATTTTTCTGAGAATACCTTCCAGCCTCTGGCCGCGCGTATGCGGCCGGAGAACCTCGCGCAGTATATCGGTCAACAACATCTGCTCGCCCCAGGCAAACCGCTTCCTAAGGCTATCGAAGCGGGGCATCTCCATTCGATGATTTTATGGGGGCCACCGGGTACGGGTAAAACCACGCTGGCGGAAGTGATTGCGCACTATGCTGACTCGGATGTTGAACGTATCTCAGCGGTGACTTCCGGTGTCAAAGAGATCCGCGAAGCCATAGAGCGAGCACGTCAGAATCGCAACGCCGGGCGTCGCACTATTCTGTTTGTCGACGAAGTCCATCGTTTCAACAAAAGCCAACAAGACGCTTTTTTACCTCATATTGAAGACGGCACAATTACGTTTATCGGTGCCACAACCGAAAATCCCTCTTTCGAACTAAATTCTGCACTGCTATCACGCGCACGCGTTTACTTGCTCAAATCGCTTACCACGGAAGATATCGAAAAAGTACTCGACCAGGCGATGAGTGATGCTGCACGTGGTTATGGCGGGCAGAATATTGTCCTGCCAAATGAGACTCGCCGTGCGATAGCGGAACTGGTTAATGGCGATGCTCGTCGTGCCCTGAATACCCTGGAAATGATGGCTGATATGGCCGAAACCAATGCCAGTGGTCATCGAGAATTGCATATTGCTTTGCTGACAGAAATTGCAGGTGAACGCAGCGCGCGCTTTGATAATAAAGGCGACCGTTTCTACGATTTGATATCAGCATTGCATAAATCGGTGCGTGGCTCATCCCCTGATGCTGCACTGTATTGGTATGCACGCATTATCACGGCTGGTGGTGATCCGTTGTATGTTGCCCGCCGTTTGCTGGCTATTGCATCCGAAGATGTGGGAAATGCCGATCCGCGTGGTATGCAGGTCGCTCTTGCGGCGTGGGACTGTTTTACACGCGTGGGCCCTGCGGAAGGTGAGCGTGCAATTGCTCAGGCTATCGTTTATCTTGCATGTGCTCCAAAAAGTAATGCGGTCTATACGGCTTTTAAAGCGGCAATGGCCGATGCCCGCGAGCGCCCCGATTACGATGTTCCCGTCCATTTACGCAATGCGCCAACTAAACTGATGAAAGAAATGGGGTATGGTCAGGAGTATCGCTATGCTCATGATGAACCCAACGCTTACGCATCCGGTGAGGTCTACTTCCCGCAGGAAATGGCACAAACACGCTATTATCAGCCAACAAACAGAGGTCTTGAGGGCAAGATTGGTGAAAAGCTCGCCTGGCTTGCTGAACAGGATCAAAATAGCCCGACAAAACGCTACCGCTAATGCAGACGTTGCGGTAAGGTTAGCAAGAATATCAATGCGGTTGCAGGCTGTGACCGTATCCCCTCCATTAATTCGATAAGCACAGGATAAGCATGCTCGATCCCAATCTGCTGCGTACAGAGCCAGACGCAGTCGCTGAAAAACTGGCACGCCGAGGCTTTAAGCTGGATGTAGAAACGCTGCGCTCTTTAGAAGAGCGTCGTAAAGTATTGCAGGTCAAAACTGAAAATCTGCAGGCTGAACGTAACTCGCGATCGAAATCCATAGGCCAGGCGAAAGCGCGCGGGGAAGACATCGAGCCACTGCGTCTGCAGGTTAACCAGCTGGGTGAAGACCTGGATGCAGCGAAAACCGAGCTTGACGCCCTGCTGGCAGAAATCCGCGACATCTCGCTGACCCTGCCGAACATTCCGGACGATTGCGTGCCGATGGGTAAAGACGACAGCGAAAACGTTGAAGTCAGCCGTTGGGGTGAGCCGCGTAAATTCGATTTTGAAGTGCGTGACCACGTGACGCTGGGCGAAATGGCTAAAGGCCTGGATTTTGCCTCCGCAGTTAAAGTGACCGGTTCTCGCTTTGTTGTGATGCAAGGGCAAATCGCTCGTATGCATCGTGCTCTGAGCCAGTTCATGCTTGATCTGCACACCGAACAACACGGCTACATTGAAAACTATGTTCCGTATCTGGTGAACCACGACACGTTGTACGGTACAGGGCAGTTGCCTAAATTTGCAGGGGATCTGTTCCATACGCGCCCACTGGAAGAAGAAGCCGGTGCCAGCAACTATGCGTTGATCCCTACGGCTGAAGTTCCGTTGACCAACCTGGTGCGTGACGAAATCCTGGATGATGAATCTCTGCCACTGAAAATGACTGCTCATACCCCATGCTTCCGTTCTGAAGCGGGTTCTTATGGCCGTGATACCCGTGGTCTGATTCGTATGCACCAGTTTGATAAAGTCGAAATGGTTCAGATAGTGCCTCCTGAGAATTCTATGGATGCTCTGGAAGAACTGACTGGCCATGCTGAGAAAGTACTGCAATTGCTGAATCTGCCGTACCGTAAAGTACTGCTGTGTTCCGGTGATATGGGTTTTGGTGCGGTAAAAACTTACGATCTGGAAGTGTGGCTGCCAGCGCAGGACACTTACCGTGAGATCTCCTCTTGTTCTAACTGTGGGGATTTCCAGGCTCGTCGTATGCAAGCTCGTTGCCGCAGTAAATCAGACAAGAAAACCCGTCTGGTACATACACTGAACGGTTCTGGTTTGGCTGTAGGCCGTACTCTGGTGGCTGTACTGGAAAACTACCAGCAAGCAGACGGTCGTATCGAAGTGCCTGAAGTATTGCGTCCTTACATGAAAGGGCTTGAGTACATCGGCTAATGTAATGTGTTAGTTCGATTTAATTCTATAAAGCGCCTACGGGCGCTTTTTTTTTGCCGTAAATATTCTCATTCCCAGAGTCAATCTGACTTTATTGACGCCAAACAATACCAAATACCCCCAAATGAGTATTATCGGCTCCAGAAAGCGAGTGATGATTACTACAACAACTCATTCAGTATTCTTATCATTTGGTGGCCAGAGGTTAAATGACTTAACCGGGTCGTCAGTCGTGATACTGGCAAAGATTATGACACTCCTTTCTCTTTTTGGCTGAGCAACGGAAACGCAGGCCGTAACTACCTGAATAACCATTGCCGGCTTGTTTAAATGTGAGCACGAAACAAGTGGGTCCTATGAAAGAGAAAACTTCTAATGCGGTTCTGACCGCCCAGGTGAGCCGCCGTAAGCTGGTGAAAACCACGGCTATTGGTGGGCTTGCTGCTGCGAGTGGTGCATTAACACTTCCCTTTAGCCGCCTGGCTTTAGCGCAAAACGTGACTGAAGCCGTCAACACACCCGAAAAAGTTATCTGGAGTGCCTGTACCGTCAACTGTGGTAGCCGTTGCCCACTGCGCATGCATGTTGTGGACGGTGAAATCAAATACGTTGAGACAGACAATACCGGTAACGATGATTACGAAGGACTACATCAGGTTCGTGCTTGTTTACGTGGCCGTTCGATGCGCCGCCGTGTCTACAATGCCGATCGCCTGAAATATCCAATGAAGCGTGTTGGTGCGCGTGGCGAAGGCAAGTTCGAGCGTATCAGCTGGGACGAAGCCTTCGATACCATCGCTAATAGCATGAAAGACATCATCAAAGAGCATGGCAACGAAGCAATCTATCTGAACTATGGCACCGGTACGCTGGGTGGCACGATGACTCGTTCGTGGCCACCGGGTTCAACATTGATCGCCCGTCTCATGAATTGTTGCGGGGGTTACTTGAACCACTATGGTGACTATTCAACCGCTCAGATTGCCGCTGGCCTGAATTACACCTACGGTGGTTGGGCGGATGGCAACAGCCCTTCAGACATTGAAAATAGCAAACTTGTGGTGTTGTTTGGCAATAACCCTGGCGAAACACGTATGAGTGGCGGCGGGGTGACTTATTACCTTGAGCAAGCGCGCGAAAAATCTAACGCTCGCATGATTATCATTGACCCGCGTTATACCGATACGGGTGCAGGACGTGAAGATGAATGGATTCCGATTCGTCCTGGGACTGACACCGCGCTTATCTCTGCATTAGCGTGGGTCATGATCACAGAAAACCTCGTTGATCAGCCTTTCCTCGACAAATATTGCGTCGGTTACGACGAAAAAACGCTGCCAAAAACTGCGCCAGCTAACGGTCACTATAAAGCCTATATTCTAGGGAATGGTGCGGATGGCGTGGCGAAAACGCCGCAATGGGCAGCGAAAATCACCAGTATTCCTGCGGAACGCATCACGCAACTGGCCCGCGAAATCGCTACAGCAAAACCAGCATTTATCAGCCAGGGTTGGGGGCCACAGCGTCACTCAAACGGTGAGTTGGTTTCTCGCGCTATCGCGATGCTGTCGATCCTGACGGGTAACGTGGGTATTCACGGCGGTAACAGCGGCGCACGCGAAGGCTCTTACGATTTACCTTTCGTTCGTATGCCTACGTTAGAAAACCCAGTACAGACCAGCATTTCTATGTTCCTGTGGACTGATGCTATTGAGCGTGGCCCGGAAATGACGGCAACTCGTGATGGTGTGCGTGGCAAAGATAAACTTGATGTGCCGATCAAAATGGTTTGGAACTACGCCAGTAACTGTCTGATTAACCAGCATTCAGAAATCAATCGTACCCACGACATTCTGCAAGACGACAAGAAATGCGAAATGATTGTGGTCATCGATAACCACATGACGTCTTCCGCTAAATACGCAGATATTCTGCTGCCAGACTGCACCGCCTCTGAACAGATGGACTTCTGTCTCGATGCGTCGTGCGGCAACATGTCGTATGTGATTTTTGCAGATCAGGCGATCAAACCGCGCTTCGAGTGCAAAACTATCTATGAGATGACCAGTGAACTGGCAAAACGTATGGGCGTTGAGGATAAGTTTACTGAAGGCCGCACACAAGAAGGCTGGATGCGTCACTTGTATCAACAGTCTCAGGAAGCAATTCCAGAATTACCAAGCTTCGATGAGTTCCGCAAGCAAGGCATCTTCAAGCAGCGCGATCCAGAAGGGCATCACGTGGCGTATAAAGCCTTCCGTGAAGATCCCGCTGCTAACCCGCTGACGACGCCGTCCGGGAAAATTGAAATCTATTCTGAGCAATTGGCAGAGATTGCCGCGACGTGGCAACTCAACGAAGGGGATGTCATCGATCCTCTGCCGGTATACAGCGCCGGCTTTGAAAACTATGGCGATCCGCTCGCAGAGAAATGGCCATTGCAGATGACCGGTTTCCATTACAAAGCGCGTACGCACTCAACTTACGGCAACGTGGAAGTACTTAAGGCTGCTTGTCGTCAGGAAATGTGGATCAACCCAATCGATGCACAGCATCGTGGGATTAAAAACGGCGATATAGTGCGCGTTTTCAACGGACGTGGCGAAGTCAATATCAACGCTAAAGTCACGCCGCGCATTATTCCTGGTGTTGTCGCGATGGGGGAAGGGGCATGGTACAGCCCGGATGCCAACAAAGTGGATCACGCTGGCTGCATTAACGTGTTAACCACCCAACGCCCGTCGCCTCTGGCGAAAGGTAACCCATCCCACAGTAACCTCGTCCAGGTCGAGAAGGCGTAAGGAATAGCTGATGACAACTCAATACGGATTTTATATCGATTCCAGCCGCTGCACAGGGTGTAAGACCTGCGAGCTGGCTTGTAAAGACTACAAAAACTTAGGGCCGGATGTCAGCTTCCGCCGCATCTATGAATATGCTGGCGGTGACTGGCAAGAAGACAACGGTGTCTGGCAGCAAAATGTGTTTGCCTACTATTTATCAATTGCCTGTAACCATTGCGAAGACCCTGCTTGTACCAAGGTTTGCCCAAGCGGTGCGATGCATAAACGTGAAGACGGTTTTGTAGTCGTAAACGAAGACGTGTGTATCGGCTGCCGCTATTGCCATATGGCTTGCCCATATGGTGCACCACAGTACAACGCAGAAAAAGGACACATGACGAAGTGTGATGGCTGTTATTCGCGCATTGCTGAAGGTAAGAAACCAATTTGTGTGGAATCTTGCCCATTGCGTGCTCTGGATATGGCGCCAATAGCGGAACTGCGTGAAAAGTATGGCGAGCAAGCAGCGATTGCTCCTCTACCATCAGCACATTTCACGAAGCCAAATATTGTCATTAAACCCAACGCCAACAGCCGTCCTTGTGGGGATAAAACCGGCTATCTGGCAAACCCAAAGGAGGTGTGAGATGGGAAACGGATGGCATGAATGGCCGTTAATGGTCTTTACGGTTTTGGGGCAGTGTGTCGCGGGTGGTTTTATCGTCATGGCACTGGCATTAATGACGGGCATTTCAGAATGCGCACAGCAAAAAAGAGTCCATTGGGCAATGATCGTACTGTGGGTACTCATGGGTATTGGTTTTATGGCCTCAGTTTTGCACTTAGGCTCCCCGTTGCGCGCGTTCAACTCACTCAATCGCATCGGTGATTCAGCGTTGAGTAATGAAATTGCCAGTGGTTCGGTGTTCTTCGCTGTCGGCGGTTTCTGGTGGCTGGTTACCGTGCTGGGCAAAATGCCTCAGGCGTTGGGAAAGATCTGGATGGTTTTGACAATGATTCTGGGCGTTTTCTTTGTCTGGATGATGTGCAAAGTTTACTTGATTGATACCGTTCCAACCTGGTATAGCGTTTATACGCCGCTGAGCTTCTTCCTGACGATGTTTATTGGCGGGCCGCTTTTAGGTTATCTGTTGCTGCGTGTCGCGGGCGTAACGGGTTGGGGAATGCGTATTCTTCCTGCAATTTCGCTGCTGGCGGTGCTGGTAAGTTGCATGGTTGTCATGCTGCAAGGCATGGAGTTAGCAACGATTCAAAGCTCTATTGCGCAGGCGTCAGCATTGGTGCCGCAATATGGCGCATTAATGTCGTGGCGACTGTTGGTGTTGGCTGCAGCTTTAGTGTGTTGGATTGTTCCACAGCTCAGAGGTAGGCAGGCGAGTCCAGCAGTGCTGGCCCTGGCTTTTGTGTTGGTTATTGCTGGTGAACTGATTGGGCGTGGTGTGTTCTACGGCCTGCATATGACAGTCGGCATGGCGATTGCTAGCTAACAAACCATCAAAATGAAATGCGCCTTCGGGCGCATTTTTTTATCTTCGCATAAGAAAATATCATCCAATTCTCCATGAAATATTTCATCCATTCCGCTTCGGTTCGCAATCTCTGATCTCATCAAAAACAGAGAGATAGCATCGACGTCACGTGTTCCGATGACCCGTTAGATTAGTTTTTCAAATCGACACCCGATAAATTGTGGCAGGCCCCGTCAGCGCTGGATTGACAATCATTTTTCCAGTGGCATGATGCGCACAAATTTATTCTCTTCCTCTCGGTTTTTTTACATGTCCACCTATACAAAGCCAGTAATGCTTTTGCTCTGCGGTTTGATGCTGTTGACCCTGGCGATTGCGGTGCTAAACACGCTGGTTCCACTTTGGTTAGCTCACGAAAATCTTCCAACCTGGCAAGTCGGGATGGTGGGATCTTCGTACTTTACTGGAAACCTGGTGGGGACATTGATGACCGGGTGGCTGATTAAGCGCCAGGGGTTCAACCGTAGTTACTATCTTGCATCGTTGATCTTCGCGGCGGGCTGCGCAGGCCTGGGATTAATGACCGGTTTCTGGAGCTGGATGATGTGGCGATTCATCGCGGGTATTGGTTGCGCGATGATCTGGGTGGTCGTCGAGAGCGGGCTGATGTGCAGTGGTACGTCGCGTAACCGTGGACGCCTGCTGGCAGCATACATGATGGTTTATTACGTTGGCACGGTACTTGGCCAATTGATGATTAGCAAAATGCCGACGGATTTAGCCAGTGTTTTGCCGTGGGTCACCGTATTAACGCTGACCGCCATTCTCCCATTGCTGTTCACTCGTATTGTGAACGATCGCAGTGAAAACCAGGAGGCGACACCAGTATGGCCTATGCTGCGTCTGCGGCATGCGCGCCTGGGGGTGAACGGTTGCATAATTTCAGGGATTGTTCTCGGTTCCCTGTATGGATTAATGCCACTGTATTTAAACCATCAGGGCGTCAGCGATGCCGGAATTGGATTCTGGATGGCGGTGATGGTCAGTGCGGGAATTGTTGGACAGTGGCCGGTTGGGCGTTTGGCCGATAGATTTGGCCGCCTGTTAGTGCTACGTGTTCAGGTGTTTATTGTGATTCTGGGTTGTATGGCCATGTTGAGCCACGCAGCCATGGGGCCGACTTTATTTGTTCTGGGTGCTGCTGGTTTTACACTCTACCCGGTGGCGATGGCGTGGGCCTGCGAGAAAGTTGAACATCACCAATTGGTCGCGATGAACCAGGCGCTGCTGCTAAGTTACACCGTAGGCAGCTTGCTCGGGCCTACGTTTACATCGATGTTGATGCAAAGTTTCTCAGACAGTTTATTGTTTGTCATGATTGCTGGTGTGGCATTTGTTTACTTACTGATGCTCCTTCGCAAAGCAGGGCACCACACCACACCCGTCGCTCATGCCTGATAAATTAAAAGCCCCTCTTGCGAGTAATGCCAGTCAGTTAAGCAACTGACTGGCATTTTTGTTCCTGGCTTTACCATATTTATGTGGCCTTTCCTTCACCACCCTCGGGAAGGCTCTTTCTCTTCTTATCGGTAACTTCACCATCTGCGC
>NZ_BJFN01000002.1 GCF_014189855.1 Buttiauxella sp. A111 | reverse complement strand
ACGAGACATCTTCGGGTTGTGAGGTTAAGCGACTAAGCGTACACGGTGGATGCCCTGGCAGTCAGAGGCGATGAAGGACGTGCTAATCTGCGATAAGCGTCGGTAAGGTGATATGAACCGTTATAACCGACGATTTCCGAATGGGGAAACCCAGTGTGATTCGTCACACTATCGTTAAGTGAATACATAGCTTAACGAAGCGAACCGGGGGAACTGAAACATCTAAGTACCCCGAGGAAAAGAAATCAACCGAGATTCCCCCAGTAGCGGCGAGCGAACGGGGAGCAGCCCAGAGTCTGAATCAGTTTGTGCATTAGTGGAAGCGTCTGGAAAGTCGCAGGGTACAGGGTGATACTCCCGTACACAAAAATGCACTTGCTGTGAACTCGAAGAGTAGGGCGGGACACGTGGTATCCTGTCTGAATATGGGGGGACCATCCTCCAAGGCTAAATACTCCTGACTGACCGATAGTGAACCAGTACCGTGAGGGAAAGGCGAAAAGAACCCCGGCGAGGGGAGTGAAACAGAACCTGAAACCGTGTACGTACAAGCAGTGGGAGCCTCTTTTATGGGGTGACTGCGTACCTTTTGTATAATGGGTCAGCGACTTATATTCTGTAGCAAGGTTAACCGTATAGGGGAGCCGCAGGGAAACCGAGTCTTAACTGGGCGTTAAGTTGCAGGGTATAGACCCGAAACCCGGTGATCTAGCCATGGGCAGGTTGAAGGTTGGGTAACACTAACTGGAGGACCGAACCGACTAATGTTGAAAAATTAGCGGATGACTTGTGGCTGGGGGTGAAAGGCCAATCAAACCGGGAGATAGCTGGTTCTCCCCGAAAGCTATTTAGGTAGCGCCTCGTGAACTCATCTTCGGGGGTAGAGCACTGTTTCGGCTAGGGGGCCATCCCGGCTTACCAACCCGATGCAAACTACGAATACCGAAGAATGTTATCACGGGAGACACACGGCGGGTGCTAACGTCCGTCGTGAAGAGGGAAACAACCCAGACCGCCAGCTAAGGTCCCAAAGTCATGGTTAAGTGGGAAACGATGTGGGAAGGCACAGACAGCCAGGATGTTGGCTTAGAAGCAGCCATCATTTAAAGAAAGCGTAATAGCTCACTGGTCGAGTCGGCCTGCGCGGAAGATGTAACGGGGCTAAACCATGCACCGAAGCTGCGGCAGCGACGCTTAGGCGTTGTTGGGTAGGGGAGCGTTCTGTAAGCCGTTGAAGCTGGACTGTGAGGTCTGGTGGAGGTATCAGAAGTGCGAATGCTGACATAAGTAACGATAAAGCGGGTGAAAAGCCCGCTCGCCGGAAGACCAAGGGTTCCTGTCCAACGTTAATCGGGGCAGGGTGAGTCGACCCCTAAGGCGAGGCCGAAAGGCGTAGTCGATGGGAAACAGGTTAATATTCCTGTACTCGGTGTTACTGCGAAGGGGGGACGGAGAAGGCTATGTTAGCCGGGCGACGGTTGTCCCGGTTTAAGCATGTAGGCGGAGAGTTTAGGTAAATCCGGACTCTTATCTAACGCTGAGGTGTGATGACGAGGCACTACGGTGCTGAAGTAACAAATGCCCTGCTTCCAGGAAAAGCCTCTAAGCATCAGGTAACATCAAATCGTACCCCAAACCGACACAGGTGGTCAGGTAGAGAATACCAAGGCGCTTGAGAGAACTCGGGTGAAGGAACTAGGCAAAATGGTGCCGTAACTTCGGGAGAAGGCACGCTGTCGGTAGGTGAAGCGATTTACTCGTGGAGCTGAAGGCAGTCGAAGATACCAGCTGGCTGCAACTGTTTATTAAAAACACAGCACTGTGCAAACACGAAAGTGGACGTATACGGTGTGACGCCTGCCCGGTGCCGGAAGGTTAATTGATGGGGTTATCCGTAAGGAGAAGCTCTTGATCGAAGCCCCGGTAAACGGCGGCCGTAACTATAACGGTCCTAAGGTAGCGAAATTCCTTGTCGGGTAAGTTCCGACCTGCACGAATGGCGTAATGATGGCCAGGCTGTCTCCACCCGAGACTCAGTGAAATTGAAATCGCTGTGAAGATGCAGTGTACCCGCGGCAAGACGGAAAGACCCCGTGAACCTTTACTATAGCTTGACACTGAACATTGAGCCTTGATGTGTAGGATAGGTGGGAGGCTTTGAAGCGTGGACGCCAGTCTGCGTGGAGCCAACCTTGAAATACCACCCTTTAATGTTTGATGTTCTAACGTAGACCCGTGATCCGGGTTGCGGACAGTGTCTGGTGGGTAGTTTGACTGGGGCGGTCTCCTCCTAAAGCGTAACGGAGGAGCACGAAGGTTAGCTAATCACGGTCGGACATCGTGAGGTTAGTGCAAAGGCATAAGCTAGCTTGACTGCGAGAGTGACGGCTCGAGCAGGTGCGAAAGCAGGTCTTAGTGATCCGGTGGTTCTGAATGGAAGGGCCATCGCTCAACGGATAAAAGGTACTCCGGGGATAACAGGCTGATACCGCCCAAGAGTTCATATCGACGGCGGTGTTTGGCACCTCGATGTCGGCTCATCACATCCTGGGGCTGAAGTAGGTCCCAAGGGTATGGCTGTTCGCCATTTAAAGTGGTACGCGAGCTGGGTTTAGAACGTCGTGAGACAGTTCGGTCCCTATCTGCCGTGGGCGCTGGAGAATTGAGGGGGGCTGCTCCTAGTACGAGAGGACCGGAGTGGACGCATCACTGGTGTTCGGGTTGTCATGCCAATGGCATTGCCCGGTAGCTAAATGCGGAAAAGATAAGCGCTGAAAGCATCTAAGCGCGAAACTTGCCCCGAGATGAATTCTCCCTGAGACCTTGAGTCTCCTGAAGGAACGTTGAAGACTACGACGTTGATAGGCTGGGTGTGTAAGCGTAGCGATACGTTGAGCTAACCAGTACTAATGATCCGTGAGGCTTAACCTTACAACACCGAAGGTGTTTTAAGATAATGAGAAAGACACTTTAATTTTCAGCTTAATTCCAAGATTTTACGTTAATGGTTGCAGATAACACTGCGACGGTTAATGAAACAGAATATGCCTGGCGGCAGTAGCGCGGTGGTCCCACCTGACCCCATGCCGAACTCAGAAGTGAAACGCCGTAGCGCCGATGGTAGTGTGGGGTCTCCCCATGCGAGAGTAGGGAACTGCCAGGCTCCAAATTAAAGCGTGCTGATATGGCTCAGTTGGTAGAGCGCACCCTTGGTAAGGGTGAGGTCCCCAGTTCGACTCTGGGTATCAGCACCAGTTTTTAGGTTAATGTTCGGCGCTGGATAAAGAATTTGCCTGGCGGCAGTAGCGCGGTGGTCCCACCTGACCCCATGCCGAACTCAGAAGTGAAACGCCGTAGCGCCGATGGTAGTGTGGGGTCTCCCCATGCGAGAGTAGGGAACTGCCAGGCTCCAAATAAACAAAAAGGCCATCCGAAAGGATGGCCTTTTTGTTTTGTATCATTGTAAGAGATAAAGCCACCTCTGTGGCTTTTATCTTTAAATATCAATGAATAACCTGAGACAGGAAAGCGCGTGTACGTTCTGATTTTGGATGAGCAAAAAACTCATTTGGAGGCGCCTGCTCAACAATTTCCCCTCGATCCATGAAGATCACTCTATCTGCTACCGTTCGTGCAAAGCCCATTTCATGTGTCACACACAGCATGGTCATCCCTGATTCAGCAAGGCCAATCATCGTATCGAGCACTTCCTTTACCATCTCTGGATCAAGTGCAGAGGTGGGTTCATCAAAAAGCATGATCTTTGGCTTCATACACAACGAGCGAGCAATCGCCACGCGTTGCTGTTGCCCTCCGGATATTTGCCCCGGAAATTTATGCGCATGCTCGGCAATTCGTACTTTTTCCAGATAATGCATTGCCAGCACTTCAGCCTCTTTCTTGGGCATTTTTCGCACCCAAATTGGAGCTAGCGTACAGTTCTGCAACACGGTGAGATGCGGGAAAAGATTAAAATGCTGGAATACCATCCCTACTTCGGTTCGAACCTTCTCAATATTTCGCAAATCATCGTTTAGCTCAGTACCATCAACGACAATACGCCCTTGCTGATGTTCTTCCAGATGATTAATACAACGTATGGTTGTGGATTTACCTGAGCCGGAAGGGCCGCACAATACAATGCGCTCACCTTTCTGCACCTTCAGATTGATATCTTTTAGCACATGAAACTGCCCGTACCATTTATTGACATTCTCCAGCATGATCATCGCATCAGCGGGGCGCATAGTAATTTGACTCATTTATTCATCCTCAATGCGGTGTTCGTCCGGTGTTAAAACGTTTTTCAAGATGCTGGCTATAGCGCGACATACTGAAACAGAAAATCCAGTAGATGAGAGCGGCAAAGACGTAGCCTTCAGTCGACATGCCAAGCCAGGCAGGATCAACAGTGGCTTGTTGTACACTGCTGAACAGATCAAACAGGCCGATAATGATCACCAGGCTGGTATCTTTAAACAGCGCAATGATGGTATTGACCAGGCCTGGGATCACCATTTTCAGTGCCTGGGGTAAGATAACCAGCCCTTGTGTTTTCCAGTAACCAAGCGCCAGAGACTCTGCGGCTTCATATTGCCCTTTTGGTAAGGCCTGTAAGCCCCCGCGGACCACTTCAGCGACATAAGCTGACTGGAATAGGATCACCCCGACGAGTGCGCGGATTAGTTTATCGATGCTTGTTCCTTCCGAAAGAAACAATGGCAACATGACTGATGACATGAACAACACCGTGATTAACGGTACACCGCGCCAGAACTCGATAAATACCACGGATAATATTCTGACGACTGGCATGGTTGAGCGTCGACCTAATGCCAGTAAGATCCCCAAAGGTAAGGCACCAGCGATCCCTACCGAAGCAATGATCAACGTTAATGTGAGCCCGCCCCACTGGCGAGTTTCGACACGATCCATCCCCAAAAAGCCACCGTACAATAGGCCCCAAACAACCAATGGATAGATGACAGCCCACACAGCAATGTATCGTCCGCGGTGCGGCATGGCATTCCAGAACATTGGGATTATCGATACGAGCCCAACAAGCAGTGCGAGATTAATGCGCCAACGCTGGTCATGCGGATACAACCCATACATAAACTGCCCGAACCGTGCGTGGATAAACACCCAGCAAGCACCTTCCTTAGTACAGTCTGCACGGGTCTCACCAAACCAGTTTGCCTGGAATATCGTCCAATTTAGCAATGGGGGGATAAGCTCCCACATCATCCACAAACAGAAAATAGTCAGTAAGCTGTTAGACCAGCTGGAAAAGAGATTTTTACGAGCCCACTGTACGGTCCCTAAACGAACCACTGCTGGGCGCGTGTGATGTGACATCAATGCTTTTGCCATCGTAATTCCTTAGCGCTCTATCAGGGCAATTCGCCGATTATAGATATTCATCAATAGCGAAATAGTCAGGCTTATAACCAAATACACCGACATCGTTATGGCAATAGTTTCAATCGCTTGTCCTGTCTGATTGAGGACTGTACCTGCAAATAGTGAAACCATATCCGGGTAGCCAATAGCGGCTGCCAGCGATGAGTTCTTAACGATATTGAGATACTGACTAGTGAGCGGTGGAATGATCACGCGCATTGCCTGCGGAATGATGACCTGACGCAATGTGACCGGGTTCGGTATCCCTAACGAACGTGCCGCTTCGTGTTGGCCATAAGGCACGGACTGAATGCCTGCACGGATGATTTCAGCAATGAAAGCCGAGGTATAAACCGATAACGCCAGGGTTAATGCCGCCAGCTCAGGAATCAGAACCATCCCTCCGCGGAAGTTAAAGCCGCGCAACGCTGGAATATCCCAGTGCAGTGCAGAACCGAAAATCCACTGGGCAAGCATCGGCAATAATATCAATAGGCCCAGCGCGTACGGCCAGGTACGACGTAACTGCCCAGTTTTGATCTGATGCATTTTGTTGTAACGATACAGACCTGCTGATGCGATAAGTGCCAGGATAATTGCGGCCAAAAAGGCCAGCGCACCTTCACCAATCTGTGGCGATGGGATGTAAAGCCCGCGATTACTCAGAAAAAGAAGATCGAATGCACTGACCGCCTGGCGAGGGCCTGGAAGGTTACGCAGTACGGCAAAATACCAAAAGAAGATTTGCAATAAAGGTGGAATATTGCGGAACGTCTCAATGTAAAAAGTAGACAGCTTGCGCAGTAGCCAGTTATCGGAAAGCCGAGCCAGCCCGAGGAAAAAGCCAATAAATGACGCAAACAGTATGCACAGTGCTGAAACCAATAAGGTATTCAGCAGACCAACAATGAACACACGTCCATAGGTATCACCCTGTTCATAATCAATAAGATGCTGAACGATACCGAAGCCGGCGCTACGGTCAAGGAATGCAAAACCTGAGGTAATGCCACGATTGTTAAGGTTAGTGACGGTGTTGAGTATCAGGTAAATAGCGATGCCGACAACGGCGACGACAGCAATAATCTGAAACAGCCAGGCACGAACCGCTGGGTTAGAAAAGGAAATATCACCTTTTACGATTGGGCGGCGATGGGACATAAGCGAACCTCAGTGACATGAACTCAAACTTTTGGGCACTACTGTTGTAGTGCCCATTTCTGACGTATCGCTTAGCGAACCGGTGGTGCGTATTGAATGCCACCTTTATTCCACAAGTTGTTTTGTCCACGTTTGATTTTCAGCGGGCTTTCAGAGCCAACGTTGTGCTCGAAAATTTCAGCGTAGTTGCCCACTTGTTTGACGATGTTGTATGCCCATTTGTTGTCGAGTTTCAGGTCCTTACCAAAATCACCTTCTTTACCTAACAGGTGCGCCATATCTGGCGTTGTTGGGTTAGCGGCCATCTGGTCAACGTTTTTAGAATCAACACCCATCTCTTCAGCATTCAGCATAGCGAACAAAGTCCAGCGCACGATGGAGAACCAGTCTTCATCTCCACGACGGACAACAGGGCCTAAAGGTTCTTTTGAAATAACTTCTGGGAGAACAATCCACTCACCAGGATTGCTCAGTTTTATGCGCAGAGCGTAGAGTTGCGACTGATCGGAAGCCAGGGTATCGCAGCGACCGGATTCCAATGCTTTAGCTGATTCATCAGAACGGTCGAAAGTCACTGGAGTGTATTTCATGTTATTGGCTTTGAAATAGTCAGCAACGTTGAGTTCAGTGTCCGTGCCTGCCTGAATACAAACCGTTGCGCCATCCAGTTCCTTCGCGCTTTTCAAATCCGCTTTGTTGTGGGTCAGGAAGCCGATACCGTCGTAATAAGTGACACCAGTAAACGACATACCCATGCCCGCATCACGGGAGGAAGTCCAGGTGGTATTACGCGATAAAATGTCTACTTCACCGGATTGCAGAGCAGTGAAACGCTCTTTCGCTGTCAGTGGGGTGTATTTCACTTTCGACGCATCGCCAAATACCGCAGCTGCAACACCACGGCAAACGTCCACATCAATACCGGTAAATTTACCGTTTGCATCGGCATAAGAAAAACCAGGCAAGCCGTCACTGATTCCGCACTGCACAAAGCCTTTCTTTTTTACCGCTTCAAACGTGGAACCAGCATGGGCCTGATTAACAACCGCGAATAATGCACCGGCTGCGACCAGAGTGGAGATCAATGTCTTTTTCATAATGCATCCTGTGTGGCGAAATTATCGTTATAAGTGTTGGCGTCCGGGTGGCACCAATTGTCCTGTCTGTGGCATCTGCCAGTCTGGATAAAGCAAAGGGAGTGCCAGGATTGCGAACGAGGGTTTGCGTGTACCGCTCGACGCAGTAAGCAGAGTGTAGACAGTAAAAATGGCTCTCAGCGCCCTGTAACGGTGCAAAACTGAAACCTACGCCACATTTCAGCGCAAAAAAGTTTCAGTTTTTGATCATGTGAAAAGAAGTAATTTCAGGGGTTAACATTAGCGTGAGTAGTATGAAGAGTGGAGTGTGAGAGAAATCACGACTTGTGCTGCAATAAAACAAAACCTAAAAGAACTGAGTGATTTGTTTCACGCTAAAAAGATTTGGCGGCTGAGGGATTAAAACTAAAAAACAGGGAGGTTGTGACGATTTGCACTTTAACAATGCAAAGGTTCTGTTCGAGATATCCAAAAAAAAGCGCGCCATCATCAGGGCGCGCTTTTCAAAAATATGCTTTGGCTTATTTAGTTAAGGCCACAATACCCAGCGTTAATCCGGCAATCGCTGCGGCACCACCGGCGATAGCCCCCGCCGTTTCCCAGTTATCTTGCGTTGTCCCTTTCATACAGGTATTGGTGTGCACCAAACGTCCCTGGTCGTCATAGACCGGCACACAAGGTGAGTTGGTCGCACAACCCGCCAGAAGCGTAGAAAGCAACGCAGCGGCAATGAGCTTTTTCATATGGAACCTCGTTAACGCAAACCCCGCCCAGGGATGACTTGTGCGCTATGGCCACAAAGTTATCTAAAAACCTGGTCCGGTGTGAATGTGATGATTTTATCACCGTGATAAGCCTGGCGAGGAGTCGGGAATAATTGCAATTCATGTGCTGTGTAAACAAAGTGGAGAAAAGTGCTGATGGGCAAAAAAATGTGGAGAGAAAATGAAGTTAACTATTTTTCAGACATTCGAAAAGGCGCTTTCCCACCCCGCAATGCATAGCGGCTATGACATAGATTCAGTCGTTCTTTTAAATCCACTTCTGCGCTATACCGATGGAGCAGAAAGACTCTACCCCGAAAGTTGAACGGGTAGAAAAAAAGATAATGATCTCTTTGATATTACGATTAATCTCGGGGCATATTATAGTCTTGATTATTACATGGTTAATTTTAAGGATAAGAATATGCCAGCAGTAATTGATAAAGCATTGGATTTCATTGGCGGTATGAACACATCTGCATCCACGCCGCATCCCATGGATGAAAGCACCGCTAAGGGGATGCTGAAGTATTTAAAAGAATTAGGTGTGCCGGCTAGCGCAGCCGATGTTACTGCACGCGGTATTCAGGATGGATGGGATACCGGATTCACGAAAAAAGTGGCCGGATGGGCTGATAAAATTCAGTCTGGTGACCGTGTTGTTATTAAAAATCCTGAGTACTTTTCTTCATACATGCAAGAAGAACTCCGGGCTCTCGTGTGAGTTGACCGATAGCTAACTGCTAACTACTCCAGGCGCTTTCACTATCAATGTGGGAGCGTCCATTTCCACTCTCCTCACTTTACACTTCCCCGCAGTCCGCACACCAACTCTACAACCAGAATCCAATGATGCTAATCAATGGAATTGGTTTGCTAATGCTCACTATTGTTCAAGAGTATGTGTAGTCAATGGTGGAGTCCATTCGTTAAAAAAGGCGCTTCCCCATGCCGAGTAGCGCCTTTTTAAACAACAAGTTAACTGATTAGTATCAGTTCATGCCGTATTTTTTCAATTTCTTACGCAGCGTGCCACGGTTGATGCCCATCATCAGGGCAGCGCGGGTTTGGTTGCCACGGGTGTATTGCATCACCATGTCCAACAATGGCTGCTCTACTTCAGCCAATACCAGCTCATACAGATCATTAACATCTTGACCATTCAGTTGAGCAAAATAGTTCTTCAGTGCTTGTTTCACGGAGTCACGCAGAGGTTTTTGGGTAACCTGATCCTGTGAGTTAACGGTTGAAACGGTTAGTACGTCAGAATTTACGCGTTGTTCGAACATAGTTCTGTCAGCTCTTTATTTCTAATTACGCAAGATTTTCGAAGTATGCCTCCAACGCCTCAAGCTGTTCGCTTGCATCCTCAATGGCGTTGAATGTGCGCCGAAACTGGTCATTTGGAGCGTGTTCCTGTAAGTACCAGGAAACGTGTTTACGGGCAATTCGGTATCCCTTTGCATGACCATAAAAGTCATGAAGTTCGCGAATGTGTCCGCAAAGTAAGCGCTTCACCTCTGCCAGAGGCAGTGGCGGAAGCAGCTCTCCAGTGTCCAGATAATACTGGATTTCCCGAAAGATCCAGGGTCTTCCCTGAGCTGCACGTCCTATCATCAGAGCATCTGCCCCTGTATAGTCGAGTACGGCTCTGGCTTTAAGCGGGTCAGTAATGTCACCATTCGCGATTACCGGAATGGAAACTTTCTGCTTAACTGCCCGAATGCTGTCGTATTCAGCATCTCCCTGAAATAAACAGGCGCGTGTGCGTCCATGAATTGTCAGAGCCTGAATGCCACAGTCTTCAGCCAGTTGGGCAATCTCTTCACAGTTACGGTGCGCCGTATCCCAGCCAGTGCGAATTTTCAATGTAACAGGTACGTCAACTGCGTTAATAACCGTTGTCAGGATGGACTTCACCAGACTTGGGTATTGCAGCAGAGCGGAACCTGCGAGTTTACGATTCACTTTCTTCGCCGGGCATCCCATATTGATATCAATAATCTGGGCGCCATTAGCCACGTTAATGCGTGCGGCCTCTGCCATCTCATCAGGATCACTACCGGCAATTTGCACGGTGCGAATACCTGGTTCATTCACGTGCACCATACGTAAACGTGATTTATCACTCGCCCAAACTTCAGGGTTAGAGGACATCATCTCGGAAACAGTTAGTCCGGCTCCCATCTCGTAACACAGCGTCCTGAATGGTCTGTCAGTGATGCCAGCCATAGGTGCTGCAATCAGTCGATTTCTGAGCTGGTGGTGTCCAATGCGCATGAGTTAAGAAATGACCATACTTGCCTGCAAGGCGGCGTATATTACGCATTTTTGGCCTGAGATGAAAGGCCAAACTTTGAACAATCAGCTGTCGTAGATCAATGAATCCTCATCCCGCACAGTGGAAAAAATAAATTAAGCATTAATTTCAATGCATTGCATGAATTTGGTTGATTTGTGCGCTTTTATAATTTCGCCATAATCAGTAGTAATTCATGATTATTAACTCGATAGACACGCGATAAAGTGCTGGTTAAATCACCAAAATCAGTGTTTTTCTGCGATCGGTATCTCATTTTGTTGCGTTATATCACTGCGATGAATTGTTCTGAAGGGCATGAAGATGGGTAAGAAACTGATTCAGTAACGTGGTCAAAGGACCACGTTACTGGTGTGCGCTTTTTAGCGTTTGAAACCGGTAATGCGGCACCACTCTTCTTTTTCGGCAACAGGATCGAGGGTGAATTTGTCCTGATACGCTTCACAAACACCTTCTGCCTGGCTTGCCAAAACGCCAGAAAGCCCCAGAAAACCGCCCTGGACCGGCAGCACGCTGATTAACGGTGCTAACTCACGTAAAGGGCCTGCCAGTATGTTTGCGACCACGACATCGGCGCTCATGGCTTCTGGCTGGTCTTTAGGTAAATACAGTTCCAGACGTTCAGAGACACCGTTGCGTTCTGCGTTATCACGGCTGGCCTGAATAGCCTGGGGATCGATATCAATACCAATCGCTTTGGCCGCACCCAGTTTCAGAGCGGCAATGGCAAGAATACCTGAGCCACATCCGAAATCGATTACCGTTTTACCCTCCAGATCCAGACCATCAAGCCATTCCAGGCACAAAGATGTGGTTGGGTGAGTTCCGGTACCAAACGCAAGGCCCGGATCCAGCATCACGTTCACCGCAGTTGCATCGGGAACATCACGCCAGCTTGGACAGATCCACAGGCGTTGACCAAAACGCATTGGGTGGAAGTTATCCATCCACTCGCGTTCCCAGTCTTTGTCTTCCAACTGTTCGATTTTGTGCGGGAAACCCACGCTCAGAAGTGGGCAATTTTCGAGGATTGCCACGACTTCCTTCATGTCTGTTTCTGCGTCATACAGGCCAATCACATCGGTATCGCCCCATAAACGGGTTTCGCCAGGTAATGGCTCGAATACTGGTGTGTCATGGGTGTCCTGAAAGGTAACGGAAACCGCACCGCTTTCAATCAGCGCATCGCCGAGTTCTTCAGCGTTGCCGCCAGAGGTATTAATTTTCAGTTGAATCCATGGCATAGCGAAACTCTTTATTTATCAGTAGTTGAAACGAGTGCTGGAACAGGCAGTGGCTGACCGAAACGGTTGCCCACAAGGAACGCCAGCAAACTTAGTAATAAGGATGGCACAATTGGGTGGAAGCCAAGTACCTGGACATTGAAGCTCGCCAGCACGGCATACAACCCGCCACCAACAATCATCGCGCTCAGCGCACCTGCAGCATTAGCGCGTTCCCAATACAGACCCAGCACCAGCGGCCACAGGAATACGGCTTCAAGTCCGCCAAATGCCAGCAAGTTCAGCCAGATGATCATCTCTGGTGGACGCCAGGCGGCGAGCAGCAGTAACGCTCCCAGAATCAGCGTGATCACCGATGACATTCTTTTCAGGCGTCGTTCGTTGTGGATCTGTTCCGGGCGCATGTTCAGATAAAGATCTTTGACGATCGTAGCGGAGGATTGCAGCAATTGGGCATTAATTGTCGACATAATTGCCGCCATCGGTGCAGCAAGGAAGATCCCCGCAGCGAATGGGGGTAACACCGTGACCATCAACGTTGGGATAACCAGGTCTGGTACTTTCAAATCAGGTATCACTGCGCGGCCTAACGCCCCGGCGAGATGCATTCCAAACATCAGAATGGCAACCACAATTGTGCCGAGGATAATGCCACGGTGCACGGCTTTGCTGTCTTTGTAAGAGATGCAGCGCACTGCGGTGTGAGGCAAACCAATCACCCCGAAACAGACCAGCACCCAGAACGAGGTCATAAACGTCGGCGAAAGGATGTTATCCGCACCCTGTGGAGAGACAAGCTTAGGGTCGATGTGCTGAAGCTTATCTACCGCGCTGTGCAATCCACCCGCCGCATGAACGATGCCAATTAACAACAAAATCGTACCAATCAGCATCACCATTCCTTGCATCGCGTCATTAAGCACGCTGGCGCGGAAGCCACCAAAAGCGGTGTAAAGAGCGATACTGATGCCAAAAATCAACAAGCCTGTTTCGTAAGGAATACCTGCCGCAGTCTCCAGCAAGCGCGCTCCACCGATGAACTGCACGGTCATTGCACCAACAAAAGCGACTAACAAGCTAATACTTGCCATCCACACCAGCAGACGGCTTTGATAACGGGCGTACAACATGTCATTAAGCGTCACCGCATTATATCGGCGCGCAAGTATGGCGAACTTTTTTCCCAGAATCCCCAAAGACAGCCACACAGCAGGTAGCTGAATCATCGCCAGCAGAACCCAACCGAGCCCATATTTATAGGCAGCACCGGGCCCGCCAATAAACGAACTTGCGCTGATATAGGTCGCAGTGAGTGTCATCGCCAATACGAATCCACCCATTGAACGGCTGCCCAGGAAATACTCGTTGAGGAAATTACCTGTAGTACGACGTTTCATGGCATACATCGAAATGCCAAAAACCACCACCAGATAAGCGACCAGTGGCAGTATCACTTCAAGCTGCATGATCATCCTCCAGAGGAATATCACGGAAGATAAATTTCACCATGGCCCAGCACAGTAAAATGAACAGCAAAGGTACCAGCAGGCACGCCATTTCAAACCAGTGTGGCAGGCCTGTCAGGCCAATATCATTACCCGGTAAGTAAGCAGCCACTAACCATGCTGCAAGATAAAGAAGGGTTAGCCAAAGCGCCCAGCGGGCTTCTTTATTGGCCTGAACAAAACGCGCGTCCATTATTGTCCCTTGAGTTAGCGGAAAGCGGCGATTGTAACGCATAGCGGCGTGATGAGGATCAAAAAAGAAAAAGGCCGGATAACCGGCCTTTTAGCGATGTAACGTGAGAAAACTTAGTCCTGAAGACCCAGTTTTTTCTCCAGATAGTGGATGTTAGTTCCACCGTGCTGGAAGTTTTCATCGTTCATGATGCGAGTCTGCAAATCAACGTTGGTTTTGATGCCATCGATGATCAGCTCAGCCAGCGCATTTTTCATACGAGAAATCGCGACTTCGCGGGTTTCGCCGTAGCAGATCAGTTTACCGATCATGGAATCATAATACGGCGGTACAGTGTAGCCGGCGTAAATGTGTGATTCCCAACGCACACCAAAACCACCAGGCGCATGGAAGCGCGTGATTTTGCCTGGGCTTGGCAGGAAGGTGTTCGGGTCTTCGGCGTTGATACGGCATTCTACCGCGTGGCCGTTAACATGAACGTCTTCTTGCTTGATAGACAGTGGCTGACCAGCAGCAATACGCAGCTGTTCTTTAATCAGGTCAACGCCGGTGATCATTTCTGTTACCGGGTGCTCAACCTGAATACGGGTGTTCATCTCGATGAAGTAGAACTCGCCGTTTTCGAACAGGAACTCGAAAGTACCCGCACCGCGATAGTTGATATCAACACAGGCTTTGGCACAGCGCTCGCCGATGAATTTACGCAGCTCTGGCGTGATGCCCGGTGCTGGCGCTTCTTCAACAACTTTCTGGTGACGGCGCTGCATGGAGCAGTCGCGTTCTGCCAGATAAATCGCTTTGCCCTGGCCGTCGGCCAATACCTGGATTTCGATATGGCGTGGGTTTTCCAGGTACTTTTCCATATAGACCATGTCGTTGTTGAAAGCAGCTTTTGCTTCCGCACGGGTCATATTAATGGACTGTTCCAGATCGGCATCGCTACGTACTACACGCATACCGCGACCGCCGCCGCCACCAGATGCTTTGATAATTACCGGGTAGCCGATGCGTTTAGCATGGGCACGGTTTTTATCCATATCGGCATCTAACGGGCCGTCAGAACCTGGTACGCAAGGTACGCCAGCTTTCTTCATCGCGTTGATAGCAGAGACTTTATCGCCCATCAGACGGATAGTTTCAGCACGTGGGCCAATGAAGATGAAGCCTGAACGCTCAACTTGCTCAGCAAAGTTAGCGTTTTCAGACAAGAAGCCATAACCCGGGTGAATCGCAACTGCACCAGTAATTTCTGCCGCAGAAATGATTGCCGGGATATTCAGATAGCTTTTTACAGACGGAGCTGGACCGATACAAACGGTTTCATCCGCCAGCAATACGTGTTTTAAATCGCGATCCGCAGTGGAGTGCACAGCGACAGTCTTGATGCCCAATTCTTTACAGGCACGAAGAATACGCAGAGCAATCTCGCCACGGTTAGCGATGACAATTTTATCCAGCATAATCGCCTCGTTACTCGATGACGACCAGCGGCTCGTCAAATTCAACCGGTTGGCCATTTTCAACCAGGATGGCTTTTACCACACCGGCTTTGTCAGCTTCGATCTGGTTCATCATTTTCATCGCTTCAACGATGCACAGAGTGTCGCCAACGTTAACTTTCTGGCCAACTTCAATAAATGCTTTAGCATCCGGGCTTGGGGTGCGGTAGAAAGTACCGACCATTGGGGAACGCACGATGTGACCACTGATTTCAGCAGCCGCTGGTGCTTCTGCCGGAGCGGCAGGTGCAACAACGTTAGACAGACCGGGCTGCGGCTGTGGCTGGTACATTGGAGCGGCATAAGCCTGTTGCATCATTGGGAAACCGGTGTTTGCCGGTGCGCGGCTGATGCGTACAGATTCTTCGCCCTCAGAAATTTCCAGTTCAGAAATGCCTGATTCTTCAACCAGCTCGATCAGTTTTTTTATCTTACGAATATCCATGAGTGGGTTCCGTACTCTTGTTTAGATGGATTTTGACAAGCGTTTTACCGCAGTCTGTAGTGCATATGAATAGCCGTCAGCGCCTAATCCGCAGATGACACCAACAGCTTTATCAGAAAGATATGAATGATGGCGGAACGGTTCACGCGCATGCACATTGCTCAGATGTATCTCGATAAACGGAATATCTACCGCTAATAAGGCATCACGCAGTGCAACGCTCGTATGAGTAAACGCGGCCGGATTAATCAGAATAAAATCAACAGTGTCTTTAGCCTGATGAATACGGTCGATCAATTCATATTCCGCATTTGATTGCAGGTGGCTGAACGAGACATTTAGCGTTTTTGCTTCTTCTTCGAGCGAGTTAACAATTTGGGCTAAAGTCAGCGTGCCGTACTTCTCAGGCTCGCGTGTACCCAGCATGTTAAGATTCGGGCCGTTCAAAAGCAAAATGTGAAAATTAGCCGACATCGTGCTGCCATCTCCTGCAATTTGTAGGTATTTTACAAAATATACCTAAGTTGCTCGGTTGTCACCTTCAGAGCCAGAAAATGGCCTGTCAGAAAAACCAAAGTCGCACATTATAACGATTTCGTAGCAATTGGCAGCTAAATACTGGTCTTATCAGGGAAGATGATCAACTGATATCCCTTAACGGGGTAAGGTTGATCACTTTTCTGCGGGGAACAACACATATCTTTCGTTAACGTCGCCATTGGCGAAATTTCTTGTAGCGCAAGGCTAACAGGATGAATGCACCCAGAGCATACAGTAAGGGTTGCGGTGAAATAACCTTCACTGACCATAGATAATGAATCGGGGCAAGGATGGCGACAAGATAGACGAAGTTATGCAGTTTTTGCCAGCGTGGACCCAATTTTCGTTGTAATGATTGCGTCGATGTAGCCGCCAATGATAACAGCACCAACCAACTGATAATTCCTAAAGTTAAATATGGACGTGTGACCAACTCCCGACCAAGCATTGCCAGATTGTTGATTCCCAACTCCAACATGGCGTAGCTGACTAAATGGAGTGTTGCCCACGCAAAGCACCATAATCCCAACAACCGACGGGTTCGAATTAACAGCGGCTGCTTCCCGTACCGCGCTAAAGGCGTGACTAACAGTGTCGCCAGCAGGAGTTTAAGCGCCATCCTGCCGGTAAAATGCTGGATATCTTTTGCCGGATCAGCACTTAAAAGCCCCTGATTTGCTGCATAAAATAACCAGACAAAAGGCAAGAAGGCTGCGAGATGCAGCACCACTTTCAACAGTGTGACCTGCTTTGCTGTTAATCTCACGTTAGAAATTCTCCTTTAGATTCAGGCCGCGATAGAGCGAACCAACCTGGTCGGCATAACCATTAAACAGCAGCGTTGGCTGGCGTTTTACATCCAATACGCCGCCTGAACCAATGAATCTTTCACTGGCCTGTGACCAGCGCGGGTGGTCAACATTTGGGTTTACGTTGGCATAAAACCCGTATTCATTTGGCGCGGCCATATTCCAGGTTGTGGGCGGCAACTCGCTAACCAGTTTGATACTGACAATCGACTTTATCCCTTTAAACCCGTACTTCCATGGCACTGTGAGTCGTATCGGTGCGCCATTTTGAGGTGGCAACGCTTTTCCGTAAACGCCGACGGTAAGGAGCGTCAGAGGATGCATCGCTTCATCAAGACGCAGCCCTTCTACGTAGGGATACTGCAATCCGCCGCCGATAAAACGGTCTTTCTGGCCAGGCATTTGCTCCGGATCGTAAAGCGTTTCGAAGGCGACATATTTCGCCTTGCTGGTGGGTTCGACCAGCGCCAGCAGTTTACTGAGTGGGAAACCTATCCACGGCACCACCATTGACCAGGCTTCTACACAACGCATTCGATAGATACGTTGTTCCAGCGGGAATTTCTTATAGAGGTCGTCGAGGTCGAGTGTTTGTGGCTTTGCTACTTCGCCGCTAATGGTGACTTTCCACGGATCGGTTTTTAAGCTCCCGGCATTGGCCGCAGGGTCGGCTTTATCCAGACCAAATTCGTAAAAGTTATTGTAGCCAGTCACTTTATCTTCTGGCGTCATGGCGAGTTTCGCCTGCCATTGTTCAGGTTGGCTAAATTGCAGGGGTTTTCCCGATGGCGCACGCGGCCTGTCGTTCCCTTTAAACCAGGAAAGAATATCGGCATACGCAGTTTGAGGAAGCGAGAGAGCAGCCGCACTGATGCCCAGTGCTTTCAGTACCTGGCGGCGTTTCAGCATAAAGACTGATTCTGGCGTGACATCGGCTTCTGTAAAGCGAGTGATCTTCTTCATCTTTTTCTCCTGCGTGACTTTATAGGCTAAGCATGACGGAGAACGCTGAACCCTGCGAATATGTCACAAAAAATTGAAACTTAAACAAAGAGCATATTTTGCTGCGGCTGGGTTAATGGGATAAAAGTTGATGAAGGCTATACTTGAATCTCGGCGGATGGATATACGCATCCTTTGCAACAAAGGATAAGAATCTGTTCAGCGTGTTTGCCTGAATAGCTCTTTTGCTATGTAATGCCGCATCAAGTCAGGCTGGTCTATCTTCACCAAACGGAGTTAACTCAAGGATGCGATTAACGACGAAACTTTCTGCTTTTATGACGCTGCTGACTGGCCTCGCTATTTTTGTGACGCTGGTCGGTTGTTCATTAAGCTTCTTTAATGCAATGCATTTTAAAGTTCATCAGCGTGTGGTTGCGGTTGCCACCATCATTGATAACGATTTGGTTTCAAATTCCCCAGAAGCTCTGATCAAACGCCTCAACGAAGTCATGGTCCCCATTGATATCACCGAAGTGACATTCAAAGTGGGCGGAAATACGGTTTACCAGCAGCAACTGAGTCAAACTTATCGTTTACTTGGAAATAGCTACAGTTTTCGCACCGTGACCGTTGAGTTAATGAAGCATCCGGGAATGTTCCTCACGCTCACCTATCGCGATCCGGTGGCAAATTACTACAACTCACTTTTCACGACAGTTCCACTTTCGTTCACGGTTGGCTTCATGCTTATCGTGCTGTTTTTTGCTATCCGCTGGATGAAAAAGCAACTCGTTGGACAGGAGTTACTGGAAAGCAGGGCACGACGTATTCTGAATGGTGAAAGAGGTGTTGAAGTGCGTGGTTCGGTGCTGGAATGGCCCCCACAAGCCAGCAGCGCTTTGGATTTATTGCTTTCTGATCTGCAAAACGCAAGCGATCAACGCAGCAGAATGGATACCTTGATTCGTGCTTTTGCGGCGCAAGATGCAAAAACAGGCCTGAATAATCGCCTGTTCTTCGATAACCAACTGGCGACTTTGCTTGATGAACAAGAGCAAGTTGGTGCCCATGGCGTAGTGATGATTATCCGCCTACCGGATTTTGATACCTTGCATGAAACATGGGGCAGGAATGCGGTAGAAGAATATTTGTTTACCATTATTAATATGTTATCGACATTTGTGATGCGATATCCCGGCGCTTTACTGGCACGTTATTTCCGCAGTGATTTCGCGGTTTTGTTACCGCATCGCACATTAAAAGAAGCCGACAGTATTGCCAGCCAGCTACTGAAAGCCGTCGATACTTTGCCTCCAACGCGGATGCTCGATCGTAATGACATGATGCATATCGGTATTTGTGCATGGCGCAGTGGGCAAACCAAAGAGCAGGTCATGGAGAATGCGGAGGTCGCAACGCGGAATGCGTCTTTGCAAGGGGCGAACAGTTGGTCGGTTTATGACGATAGTTTGCCGGAAAAAGGGCGTGGCAATGTGAAATGGCGTACGCTTATTGAGCAAGTGCTACAGCGTGGTGGCCCGCGTTTTTACCAAAAACCGGCGGTGATGCGTGATGGCTACGTGCATCATCGTGAAATAATGTGTCGAATTTTCGACGGCGAACAAGAAGTGCTGGCGGCGGAATATTTGCCGATGGTGAAACAGTTTGGTTTATCAGAGCAATATGACCGACAGACCATCGCCCGATTGTTACCGTTAGCCAGTTTCTGGCCCGAAGAAACGCTGGCTATTCAGGTGTCAGTAGAGTCACTGATTCGTGCTCCGTTCCAACGTTGGTTGCGTGATGCGTTGATGCAGTCAGAAAAATCGCTTCGACGACGCATTCTTTTTGAACTTGCAGAGGCAGATGTTTGTCAACACATCAGCCGTTTGCAGCCTGTGATTCGCTTGATTAAAGCTTTGGGGGCTCGTGTTGCTGTCTCCCAGGCGGGTTTGACCGTAGTCAGCGCCTCTTATATTAAAGAGTTGGATGTAGAGCTGATAAAGTTGCATCCAGGGCTTGTGCATAACATCGAGAAACGAACTGAAAATCAGCTATTTGTTCAGAGTCTGGTTGAGGCGTGTAACGGGACTCAGACGCAAGTTTTTGCGGTCGGAGTCAGAACTCGAAGTGAATGGCAGACACTGGTGGAGAAAGGCGTGGCGGGTGCTCAAGGGGATTTTTTTGCGGCCTCTCAACCACTAGACAGCAACGTGAAAAAATATTCGCAAAGATACTCGGTTTAACCTGCCGTTTATAAATATTTCACGTAGAATAACGCGCGCTGCATCTCAAGGGGGCTAATACGCCTGCTGACCAGATTGTTGAAGCATGAAATGAACCCGGTTTGCTTCCTTGCACTGTTCGTTTAACCTACAGCGTTTGTTTGTTTCCTCGGCAGTTCGAGGATAAACGTGTCGAAAGTGTCATAGTCGTAGTAAACTGCACAATTTTTCACCATTGCAGAACATTTTTGCGCCTTGTCGCTGCAATGAGTGGTTGGTAAAGTAAGCGGATTTTGTTTCCGCCCCAGCTTTCAGGATTATCCCTTAGTATGTTGAAAAAATTTCGTGGCATGTTTTCCAATGACCTGTCCATTGACCTGGGTACCGCGAATACCCTGATTTATGTGAAAGGACAAGGCATCGTACTGAATGAGCCATCTGTCGTGGCTATTCGCCAGGATCGTGCCGGTTCACCTAAAAGCGTTGCGGCCGTAGGCCACGATGCTAAACAGATGCTGGGTCGTACCCCCGGCAACATCGCAGCTATCCGTCCAATGAAAGATGGCGTTATCGCCGATTTCTTCGTGACCGAAAAAATGCTGCAACACTTCATCAAACAAGTTCATAGCAACAGCTTTATGCGTCCAAGTCCGCGCGTACTGGTTTGTGTGCCGGTTGGCGCAACTCAGGTTGAACGTCGTGCGATTCGTGAGTCTGCGCAAGGTGCAGGTGCTCGCGAAGTGTTCCTGATTGAAGAGCCAATGGCTGCGGCTATCGGCGCTGGTCTGCCAGTTTCTGAAGCAACCGGTTCTATGGTTGTGGATATCGGTGGTGGTACTACCGAAGTTGCTGTTATCTCTTTGAACGGCGTTGTTTACTCTTCTTCCGTCCGTATTGGCGGGGACCGCTTCGATGAAGCCATCATTAATTATGTGCGTCGTAACTACGGTTCACTGATTGGTGAAGCAACTGCCGAACGTATCAAGCACGAAATCGGTTCTGCATACCCAGGCGATGAAGTGCGTGAAATCGAAGTCCGTGGTCGTAACCTGGCTGAAGGTGTACCGCGTGGCTTTACGCTGAACTCCAATGAAATCCTTGAAGCTCTGCAAGAACCATTAACGGGTATTGTCAGTGCGGTAATGGTTGCGCTGGAACAGTGCCCGCCAGAATTGGCTTCCGATATTTCAGAACGCGGTATGGTTCTGACCGGCGGTGGCGCATTGCTGCGTAACCTTGACCGTCTGCTGATGGAAGAAACAGGCATTCCGGTAGTAGTTGCAGAAGATCCATTGACTTGCGTAGCCCGTGGTGGTGGCAAGGCACTGGAAATGATCGACATGCACGGCGGCGACTTGTTCAGCGAAGAGTAATCAGCCACACGTAAAAGGCAGTGACTATCACTGCCTTTTCTTGATGGCCCTGGAATACGCATAGCCTATGAAGCCAATTTTTAGCCGTGGCCCCTCGTTGCAGTTTCGCCTTATTCTGGCGGTGCTGGTGGCGATTGGTGTCATTATTGCCGATAGCCGTCTGGGTACGTTCAGTCAGATTCGAACGTATATGGATACTGCCGTCAGTCCTTTCTATTTTGTCTCAAATGGTCCCCGTGAATTGCTCGACAGCGTCTCGCAAACACTGGCATCACGCGACCAGCTAGAACTCGAAAATCGTGCACTGCGTCAGGAACTGATCCTGAAAAACAGCGAACTACTGATGATGGGTCAATATCGTCAGGAAAACGCACGTCTGCGCGAATTACTCGGTTCACCGTTGCGTCAAGACGAGCAAAAAATGGTGACTCAGGTTATCTCAACCGTTAACGATCCTTACAGTGACCAGGTGGTTATTGATAAGGGGAGTGTGAACGGGGTCTATGAAGGCCAACCGGTCATCAGTGATAAAGGTGTCGTAGGTCAAGTTGTCGCGGTAGCGAAACTCACTAGCCGCGTATTGCTTATCTGTGATGCGACGCATGCGCTGCCGATTCAGGTACTGCGCAATGATATTCGTATTATTGCAGCGGGCAACGGTTGTACCGACGATCTGCAACTGGAACATTTACCGGCAAATACTGACATTCGTGTCGGTGATGTGTTGGTGACATCTGGTTTAGGTGGGCGTTTCCCGGAAGGTTATCCAGTGGGTGTCGTTTCTTCCGTGAAACTTGATACTCAGCGCGCATACACCGTTATTCAGGCTCGTCCGACTGCTGGCTTACAACGTCTGCGTTATTTGCTGCTGTTGTGGGGTGCGGATCGTGAAGGGAAAACCCCAATGCCGCCTGAGGAAGTTCATCGCGTTGCGAATGAACGCCTGATGCAAATGATGCCGCAGGTTTTACCGGCTGCTGATGCTATTGGGCCGCCGGCTCCCGTTCCACCTCCGGCGACGGGTATTACGACTCCGGCTCCAGCAGGGAACACCGCTTCTCCTGCACCTGCAAGCCTGGGAGGGCAGTAGTGGGAAGTTACCGCAGCCAGGGCCGTTGGGTCATCTGGCTTTCTTTCCTCGTCGCCTTGCTGTTACAAGTAATGCCCTGGCCTGACGATTTAAAAGTCTATCGTCCTGACTGGGTATTACTGATCCTGCTTTACTGGATACTGGCTCTGCCACACCGCGTAAATGTCGGCACAGGTTTTATCGT
Organism: Buttiauxella sp. A111; assembly: GCF_014189855.1. Classification (GTDB taxonomy): domain Bacteria; phylum Pseudomonadota; class Gammaproteobacteria; order Enterobacterales; family Enterobacteriaceae; genus Buttiauxella; species Buttiauxella selenatireducens. The sequence continues at coordinate 678,319 of NZ_BJFN01000002.1, read as the reverse complement.
GGGTGCCATACTGGATTTGATCAGCGGTTCAACCCTTGGCGTACGGGCGTTATCTTTGAGCATCGTTGCTTATCTGGTGGCGCTGAAGTACCAGTTATTCCGTAATCTTGCGCTTTGGCAACAGGCTTTAGTGGTCATGCTTTTGTCATTGATGACAGATGTCATTGTTTTCTGGTCTGAATTTTTAGTTATCAATGTCTCTTTCCGCCCAGAAATTTTCTGGAGCAGTGTGGTCAATGGTGTACTGTGGCCATGGATATTCTTGTTGATGCGTAAAATTCGCCAACAATTTGCTGTGCAATAGGATTGAACATGACATCTTTGTATCTGGCATCGGGTTCTCCACGTCGTCAGGAATTGCTGACTCAGTTGGGTGTGTCGTTTGAACGCATCATTACTGATGTAGAAGAACAGCGTCTTAGCCACGAAAGTGCTCAACAGTACGTGGTGCGTTTGGCGCGTGATAAAGCGCGGGCCGGCGTTGCTTTGGCTGCGCAGGACTTACCGGTATTGGGTGCAGATACTATTGTTATCTACAATGGCAATGTGTTGGAAAAACCTAAAGACGAACAGCATGCTGCAGCGATGCTACGGATGCTATCCGGTAACCAGCACCAGGTCATGACGGCCGTTGCGCTGGCGGATCGTGAATCATTGCTGGATTGCCTTGTGACGACTGAAGTGACTTTTCGTGCATTATCAGAACAGGATATCGCTGGTTACGTTGCCAGCGGTGAACCCATGGATAAAGCAGGTGCATACGGTATTCAAGGGCTTGGTGGTTGTTTTGTCAGGAAGATTAATGGCAGCTACCATGCTGTAGTCGGTCTACCGCTAGTTGAAACCTATGAATTGCTGAGTAATTTTCACGCATTGCGTGATGGACGAGGAAAACATGACGGCTGAATTGTTAGTCAACGTGACCCCATCGGAAACTCGGGTGGCTTACATTGACGGTGGAATACTGCAAGAGATTCATATTGAACGCGAAGCACGTCGCGGGATCGTAGGGAATATCTACAAAGGTCGTGTAAGCCGGGTGCTTCCGGGGATGCAGGCGGCATTTGTAGATATTGGCCTTGATAAGGCAGCGTTTCTTCACGCTTCTGACATCATGCCACATACCGAATGTGTGGCGGGCGAAGAGCAGAAAAACTTCACCGTACGAGATATTTCCGAGCTGGTACGCCAGGGCCAGGACTTAATGGTTCAGGTGGTAAAAGATCCGCTGGGTACCAAAGGCGCCCGTTTGACTACCGATATCACGCTGCCATCGCGTTATTTGGTCTTTATGCCTGGTGCTTCTCACGTAGGCGTTTCCCAGCGCATTGAAAGTGAAGCCGAGCGTGAACGCCTGAAACGTGTGGTTAATGCCTATTGCGATGAGCAAGGTGGATTTATTATTCGCACCGCAGCTGAAGGCGTATGCGAGGACGATTTAGCTTCAGATGCCGCTTACCTCAAACGTGTCTGGACCAAAGTTAGCGAGCGAAAAAAACGTAATAAAACCCGCTGCCAACTTTACGGTGAACTGGCACTGGCGCAACGCGTGCTGCGTGATTTTGCAGATGCCGCTCTTGATCGTATTCGTGTCGACTCTCGTCTTACTTACGACATGCTGCTGGAGTTTACCGCAGAATACATGCCGGAAATGCACAGCAAAATCGAGCATTACAGCGGCCGCCAGCCTATTTTTGATCTGTTTGACGTTGAGAATGAAATTCAACGCGCGCTGGAGCGAAAAGTTGAGCTGAAATCAGGTGGTTACCTGGTTATCGACCAAACTGAAGCGATGACAACAGTGGATATCAACACCGGGGCTTTCGTTGGCCACCGCAATCTTGATGACACTATTTTCAATACGAACATTGAAGCGACGCAGGCGATCGCTCGCCAGTTACGTTTGCGTAATCTGGGCGGCATTATCATTATCGATTTCATCGACATGAGTAATGAAGACCATCGCCGACGTGTACTGCATTCCCTTGAACAGGCATTGAGTAAAGATCGCGTGAAAACCAGCATCAATGGTTTTTCACAGCTCGGACTGGTTGAGATGACGCGCAAACGTACGCGTGAAAGCGTTGAACATGTGCTTTGCAACGATTGTCCAACATGCCACGGTCGCGGTACCGTGAAAACGGTGGAAACCGTGTGCTATGAAATTATGCGTGAAATTGTGCGCGTGCATCATGCCTACGATTCCGATCGCTTCCTGGTTTACGCTTCACCGGCCGTGGGGGAGGCGCTGAAAAGCGAAGAGTCCCATTCATTGGCTGAAGTGGAAATTTTCGTCGGTAAACAAGTCAAAGTTCAGATCGAGCCGCTCTATAATCAAGAGCAATTCGACGTCGTTATGATGTAACTCACTGCACAGATAGTGCCGATTTGAGTTCCGCTCCGGCGGCAAACAAGGAGATTTTCGTGAGGCGACTGCCCGGCATTCTGCTACTCACTGGCGCAACGTTGATCGTTATCGTCGCACTGCTGGTGAGTGGTTTGCGGCTGGTTTTGCCGCATCTCGATGCCTGGCGTCCAGCGCTGCTCGAAAAAATTGAAGCCATGACGGGCGCGCCTGTCGATGCCAGCCAGATCCAGGCAAACTGGGAAAATTTTGGCCCAACGCTTGATGTCCGTGATATCAAAGCTGGCTTGAAAGATGGCGGCGAATTGAGGGTCAAGCGTGTCACGCTGGCGCTCGATCTCTGGCAGAGCATTTTGCACGCCCGCTGGCAGTTCCGCGACCTCACTTTTTACCAATTACAGGTGCGAACCAACACCCCGTTAAGTCGAAATAAAGGGGATAGAAAGCTCGAGCCGGGTAAAATCAGCGATCTCTTTTTACGTCAGTTCGATCACTTCGATCTGCGCGATAGCTCCCTTAGTTTCCTGACGATCTCCGGCCAGCGCGCCGAACTCACCATTCCGCAATTGACCTGGCTTAATACCAAAAACCGTCACCGCGCCGAAGGGCTGGTCAGCTTGTCGAGCTTTACTGGCCAGCATGGATTGGCGAAAGTCAGAATGGATTTGCGCGACGAAAATGGTTTATTGAACATTGGCAAAGTCTGGTTGCAGGCTGAAAACGTTGACGTGAAACCCTGGCTTGGCCGCTGGATGAAAGACAATATCGATTTACAGACAGCTGAGTTCACCCTCGAAGCCTGGATGGATGTCAAAGCTGGCGATATTTCGGGTGGCAACGTCTGGTTGAAGCAAGGCGGTGCAAGCTGGGCTGGGAAAAATACCGACCATAAGCTGTCGGTTGATAATTTAATGGCACGAGTTAATCGTTCCAGTGCGGGTTGGGATCTTGCCATTCCTTCTACCAATATCACTCTTGATGGTAAAACCTGGCCTAAAGGCTCGTTATCGCTCGCGTGGATTGCTCCTCAAAGTGTGGGGGGCAAAGAGAGCATGCGCAGCGACGAGCTCCGCGTGCGTGCAACCAATATGGAACTGGAAAGCTTCACGGGTTTGTCGCCGATTGCAGAAAAGATTTCGCCTGATTTTGGTGAGATTTGGAACACGCTACAACCGCGAGGGCACATTGATGTTCTGGCAGTGGACATTCCTCTTCAGCAGACCGAAAACACCCGTATGCAAGGGCGCTGGAAAGATGTGAGCTGGAAACAATGGAGAATGTTACCCGGCGTTGAACACTTCTCTGGATCGGTTACGGGCGGCGTCGAGCACGGGCAGCTTAATGCGCAAGTTCTTAATGCCAAAATGCCTTACGTGGGCGTATTCCGTGCCCCGCTGGAAGTTGAACGCGCAGTCGCAACGCTTGAATGGCAGAAAAATGCCGCAGGTTTCCAGCTTGATGGCAAACACCTGGATGTAAAAGCACGTTCTGTGTGGGCTGCGGGTGATTTCCGCTACTACCAGCCGACAGGCGATGAGCCCTGGCTGGGGATACTGGCCGGAATCAGTACCCATAATGGGGCTGATGCCTGGCGTTATTTCCCTGAAAACCTGATGGGCAAAGAGCTGGTTGATTACCTCAGCGGTGCGATTCAAGGTGGCGAGTCGGATAACGCAACCCTGGTTTACGGGGGGAATCCTCATCAATTCCCTTATGTGCATAACGAAGGGCAGTTCCAGGTTTACGTCCCGTTGTACAAGGCTAAATTTGCTTTCCAGCCGGACTGGCCTGCGCTTGAAAATCTGAATATCACTCTGGATTTCATCAATAACGGTTTGTGGATGAAATCGGATGCAGTGAAACTAGGCGGCGTGACCGGACGTAAACTGACGGCGAATATCCCGGATTACGCGAAACAAAAACTGTTGGTTGATTCTGATATCACTGGTCCTGGTAGTGCGGTTGGCCCCTACTTCAAAGACACACCACTCAAAGATTCTCTGTCAGCAGCACTTGATGAACTCCAGATTGGAGGCGATGTGAATGCTCGCTTACATTTGGATATCCCGCTGAATGGCAAAATGACGATAGCCTCGGGTGACGTTCAGCTCAACAACAATACATTGCTGATAAAGCCACTCTCGAGCCAGTTGTCTAACCTGAGCGGTAAATTCAGCTTTGTGAATGGCGAACTGAAAAGCGATCCGCTAAAAGCTACCTGGTTCAATCAACCCATAGGCATTGATTTCAATACTAAAATGGGTGAGAAAGACTATCAGATTGGGGTCAACTTATTGGGTGACTGGCAGCCGACAAAAATGGGAATTGTGCCTGAGCCAATCAGCAAAGAGTTGAGTGGTAGTGTTCCCTGGAAAGGTGATGTGGCGATATCTCTCCCATATCACGGAGAGGCTAATTATCAGATCAAAGTCGCTGCCGATTTGAAAAATGTAAGCAGTCACTTACCTGCTCCAGTCGATAAATCAGCGGGGCAATCGCTGCCGTTGAATGTCGCGGTGAAGGGTAATCTTAATAGTTTCGATCTGACGGGTAACGCTGGGGCGAAAAATCATTTTTCCAGTCGTTGGTTGCTGAATAAAAAACTCACCCTTGATCGGGCGATTTGGGCGACCAATAGTCACACCGTTCCACCATTACCTGACACCTCAGGCTTAGAACTGGATCTTCCGGCGATGGATGGTGCGCAATGGTTGGCCTTGTTCAGCCATGGAGCTGTGGAAAGTGTAGGTAACTCGGCTTCATTCCCCACTAACGTAACATTACGCACGCCTTCTCTGACGTTCGCTGGTCAGCAATGGAACAACCTGAGTCTGGTTTCCCATGCTATTCCGAATGGCACGCGCGTTGAAGCCCAGGGGCGCGAAGTGAATGGCTCGTTGACGATACAGAACAATGCGCCGTGGCGTGCAGCCATCAAATATCTCTATTTCAACCCTGACTGGGGAAATAGCACCGCGAAATCGACCGGTGCTTCGCCGTTGGGAGACGATAATTCGATTGATTTCCGAGACTGGCCTGATTTGCAGCTGCGCTGTTCCGAATGTTGGCTTTGGGGGCAAAAATATGGCCGTATTGACGGTGATTTCGCCATTAAAGGGAACACGCTTGAACTGGAAAACGGTTTAATCGATTCCGGGTTTGCAAGGTTGACTGCCAGTGGCCAGTGGGTGAACAGTCCGGCAGAAGAGCGCACGTCTTTAAAAGGCAAATTGCACGGCTCCAAACTTGATGCGGCGACCAACTTCTTTGGTATCAAGACGCCAATTCAAGGTTCATCGTTTGATGCGGACTATGATTTACACTGGCGCGACAAACCGTGGCAGCCGCATATTGCCTCATTAAACGGGATCCTTCATACCAAATTGGGCAAAGGACAAATTGCCGATCTGGGCACCGGTCACGCCGGACAGTTGCTACGATTGGTTAGTGTCGATGCGTTGATGCGTAAACTGCGTTTTGATTTCAGCGATACCTTTGGTGAAGGTTTCTACTTTGATTCCATCCGTAGCACTGCCTGGATTAAAGACGGTGTACTGCACAGCGAGGATACGCTGGTGGACGGGCTTGAAGCTGATATTGGCATGAAAGGTTCAGTCGATTTGGTTCGACGTCAACTCGACGTAGAAGCAGTCATAGCACCAGAAATTTCTGCTACCGTCGGCGTGGCAACAGCATTCGTGGTTAACCCAATAATCGGTGCTGCGGTGTTTGCCGCCAGTAAAGTATTAGGACCGTTGTGGAGCAAAATTTCGTTACTGCGCTACCACATCACCGGATCGGTCGATAAACCGCAAATCAATGAAGTGCTTCGCCAGCCAAGGCTCAAGGACGCTAAGTGATTTGACGCGGGGAGCTAATTGCCGCAAGCTCAATATAATAGATATCTCCAATTGATAGACAAATAAGAGTAACGAAACGATGAGTCTGAACCTGGTAAGTGAGCAGTTGCTGTCTGCGAATGGCTTAACCCATCAAGATCTGTTTTCCATTTTGGGACAATTGTCCGAGCGCCGACTCGACTACGGGGATCTCTATTTCCAGTCCAGTTATCACGAATCCTGGGTGCTGGAAGATCGCATCATTAAAGATGGTTCTTACAACATCGATCAGGGTGTCGGTGTGCGCGCGATTAGTGGCGAGAAAACCGGTTTTGCTTATGCCGACCAGGTCAGCTTGTTGGCACTGGAACAAAGTGCTCATGCCGCACGAAGCATTGTGCAAGAAAAAGGGAATGGCCGCGTACAAACATTAGGTGCCGTGCAGCATAGCGCGCTCTATACCAGTGCCGATCCGCTGCAAAGCATGACGCGTGAAGAGAAACTCGACATCCTGAAACGTGTCGATAGCGTTGCCCGCGCAGCAGATGCTCGCGTACAGGAAGTGACTGCTAGCCTTACTGGCGTTTATGAATTGATTCTGGTCGCTGCAACTGACGGTACGCTGGCGGCTGATGTTCGCCCGCTGGTGCGCCTGTCTGTCAGTGTTCAGGTAGAAGAGAACGGCAAACGTGAACGCGGCTCAAGTGGCGGCGGTGGTCGTTTCGGTTATGACTACTTCCTTGAAACCGTTGAGGGTGAAGTACGCGCTGATGCATGGGCGAAAGAGGCTGTGCGTATGGCGCTTGTCACGCTTTCTGCGGTCGCGGCACCTGCCGGTATGTTCCCGGTGGTTCTGGGCGCAGGTTGGCCTGGCGTGCTGCTGCATGAAGCAGTGGGACACGGTCTGGAAGGTGATTTTAACCGTCGTGGCACATCCGTATTCAGTGGTCAAATGGGTCAGTTAGTTGCTTCTGAACTTTGTACTGTCGTTGATGATGGCACCATGGCGAACCGCCGTGGCTCTGTTGCGATTGACGACGAAGGTGTTCCGGGCCAATACAACGTGTTAATCGAAAACGGCGTGTTGAAAGGCTACATGCAGGACAAACTGAATGCTCGCTTGATGGGGGTTGCCCCAACCGGTAATGGCCGTCGTGAATCTTACGCGCACCTGCCAATGCCGCGCATGACCAATACCTATATGCTGGCGGGTAAATCAACCCCGCAAGAGATTATCGAATCGGTTGAGTACGGGATCTACGCGCCTAACTTTGGCGGTGGGCAGGTGGATATCACCTCCGGCAAGTTTGTGTTCTCAACTTCCGAAGCTTATCTCATCGAGAACGGCAAAGTGACCACACCGGTGAAAGGCGCAACGCTGATTGGCTCCGGTATTGAAACCATGCAGCAGATTTCGATGGTGGGTAACGACCTGGCGTTGGATAACGGTGTCGGTGTCTGTGGTAAAGAAGGACAGAGCTTGCCTGTTGGTGTCGGCCAGCCAACGCTCAAAGTCGACAACCTGACGGTTGGCGGCACAGCATAAAACAATAACAGCCGGGTTAATCCCGGCTGTCTTCACTCGTACGTCCTTTCTTATCTCGCACCCCTTGATACAGGTGCGAAACCTTCACGAAATATTCAGTCAGATAGTTAATACAAACTTGTACTTTCAGCGGCAGCTTATCTTTTTCTGTATACAGCGCGTATACCGGACGCGGGTCGGACTGATAACTCGGCAGTAAGATCTCAAGCGTTCCGTCGTTGATCTCATCGATCACCCACATCAATGGCACATAAGCGATCCCAGCCCCCACTTTTAGCCAGCGGCTTAACGTCATGGGATCATTGGTGACAAACCGACCCTGCGGGATCATTCGCGTAGTAAGGCCTTCTGGTGCGATCAACTCGAATTCATTATGTGGACGAATGCTGTATTCAAGCCATGAGTGGCTGGCAAGATCGGCGGGTTTTTCTGGTGTGCCATTTTGTTGCAGATAACTTTTAGCGGCGCAAATGACCATTGGCATCGATCCTAGCCGTGTCGAGAACAGGCTTGAATCCTGCAAAGCGCCCACACGAATCACGACATCAAGACCGTCCGCAATCAAATCAGGCGCGGGAATACCGGTCACCAGGTTAACCGTTAACTCAGGATATTCTTTGAGCATATCGGCGGTCATGGACGCGAGGACATTTTGTGCCATAGTTGAAGAACTGCCAATACGCAGCGTCCCGATTGGGGTGTTGTTGAATGCATAGAGTTGCTCATGCACCTCTTGCGCTTCATGTAACATCTTGCGGCAACCAAGGTAGTAGATTTTACCGGCTTCAGTTAGCCCAATGCTGCGCGTGCTGCGGTTTAAAAGCTTAACTTGCAACTCGTCTTCGAGCTTGGAAACGGTTTGGCTAATGGACGATACGCTCATTTCCAGCTGCTTGGCCGTGGCGGTAAATGAGCCAAGTTCGACAACTTTGGCAAAAACCCACATGCGCTTAAGTCTTTCCATTGTTAACTCTGACTTAAAAGTGATTTAGATCACAGATTATAGATAACTCGCTAACAATTACGTTAATATATTATTACTAACACAATCCGTAAAACTTGTTAGCACAGCGTTCTTTGTTGTGTCACGGCTTGTGCCTTCTGTATTTTCTGCAAGGTTAACATGAGTCTATTTCCCGTTATCGTGATATTCGGTCTTTCTTTTCCGCCGATTTTCTTCGAGCTAATTCTTTCGCTGGCGCTGTTCTGGGTAGTTCGCCGTCTGCTGATTCCGACGGGGATTTATGATTTTGTCTGGCACCCGGCATTATTTAATACAGCGCTTTATTGCTGCCTGTTTTATCTGATCTCGCGCCTGTTTGTTTGAGGTTGATGTGAAAGCACTTACAACAAAAATGACCCGCACTGCCATCACGCTGATTCTGGTGCTGCTGGCTTTCATCGCTATCTTCCGTGCCTGGGTATTTTATACCCAATCCCCCTGGACGCGTGATGCTCGTTTTACCGCTGATGTTGTCGCGATTGCGCCAGATGTGTCCGGTTTAATTACCGATGTGAAGGTCCATGACAATCAACTGGTGAAGAAAGATCAGGTTTTATTCACCATCGATCAGCCCCGTTATCAGAAAGCGCTGGAGCAGGCTGAAGCAGACGTTGCTTATTACCAGGCGTTAGCCGGAGAGAAACGTCGTGAAGCAGGGCGCCGCAATTCGTTAGGCACGCAGGCCATGTCTCGTGAAGAAATTGAACAGTCCAACAATGTGTTGCAGACCGTCATGCATCAGTTATCCAGGGCTGAAGCGACACGAGATTTAGCTCAGTTGGATCTGCAACGTACGATTATTCGTGCGCCAGCAGAAGGTTGGATCACCAACCTGAATGTTTATACGGGGGAATTTATTACCCGTGGTTCCACAGCCGTTGCGCTGGTAAAACGCGGTACTTTTTACATTCTGGCCTACATGGAAGAAACCAAGCTTGACGGTATTCGTCCAGGCTACCGGGTACAAATCACACCGCTTGGCAGTAATCGCGTACTGCGTGGGACGGTAGACAGTATTTCTGCCGGCGTAACCAATGCCAGCAGTACCAGAGATACCAAAGGTATGGCGACGGTTGATTCCAATCTGGAGTGGGTACGTCTGGCGCAGCGTGTGCCGGTTCGTATCCGTCTTGACGAGCAACAGGCAAATATCTTCCCCGCAGGGACTACGGCTACGGTCGTCGTCACCGGCGATAAAGACCGGGATATTAACCATGACTCGGTATTCATCAAATTCATGCATCGCTTGCGTGAGTTCGGCTAAGCGTAGGTCGATATGTATTTTATCTCGCGATTACATTTGCGCTTTGCCTTCAAACTGGCTTTCGCCATTGTGTTGGCGGTGTTTGTGGGCTTCCATTTTCAACTGGAAACTCCGCGCTGGGCCGTACTGACTGCGGCACTGGTAGCTGCCGGCCCAGCGTTTGCAGCGGGCGGAGAGCCCTATTCCGGCGCTATTCGTTATCGCGGGATGCTGCGTATCATCGGGACTTTTATCGGTTGTATTGCCGCGCTGTTCATAATCACTACGATGATTCGTGCACCTGTCGTGATGTTACTGGTGTGCTGTATTTGGGCTGGTTTTTGTACCTGGATTTCTTCACTGGTCAAGGTTGAAAACTCCTATGCCTGGGGGCTTTCTGGCTACACCGCGTTAATCATTGTTATCACCATTCAGGCCAATCCGCTTGTCACTCCTCAATTTTCTGTTGAACGCTGTAGTGAGATTGTGATTGGTATTGTGTGCGCGATTCTTGCCGACTTAATTTTTTCCCCTCGCTCCATTAAGCAAGAAATTGACCGCGAACTGGATAACCTGCTGGTGGATCATTATCGGCTGATGCAGCTGTGTATTGCGCATGGCGATAAAGAGGAAGTCGATAAAGCCTGGAGTGGCCTGGTGCGCCGTACTACCGCTCTGGAAGGGATGCGCGGGAATCTCAAAATTGAGTCTTCACGCTGGGATCGTGCTAACCGCCGCCTGAAAGCGATCAACACACTGTCGCTGACGCTCATCACCCAGGCTTGTGAAACATTCCTGATTCAAAACACACGTCCGGAATACATGACTGCAGAGTTCCGCATGTTGTTTGAGATGCCTGTAGAAACCGCGGCTGACGTTCACAAGCAAGTGAAAATGATCCGCAGAGCTATTTCTTATACAGGCGATAAAAATACGCCAGCCACGATAAGCAGCTGGGTTGGCGCGATTAGCCGCTACCTGTTGCTCAAACGCGGAGTCATCAGCAACACCCGTATTAGCTCGGTGGAAGAAGATGTTTTAACTCAGGAAGTCGTTATCAAAGTGCAGTCAGCGGAAGGGCATCACGCGATGATTAACTTCTGGCGGACGACGGTTTCCTGCATGCTCGGTTGCTTGTTTTGGTTATGGACAGGATGGACATCTGGCAGTGGCGCGATGGTCATGATTGCCGTTGTAACTTCGCTGGCGATGCGTTTACCCAATCCTCGCATGGTCTCCCTCGACTTTTTATACGGTATGTTAGTCGCGCTCCCATTAGGGGCTTTCTACTTTTTAGTGATCCTACCTTCGACTCAACAAAGCATGTTGTTACTGTGCATTAGTCTTGCATTGTTGGGCTTCTTTATGGGAATTGAAGTACAGAAGCGACGTCTTGGTTCGATGGGGGCCCTTGCCGGAACCATCAACGTCATTGTGTTGGATAACCCGATGACGTTTCATTTCAGCACGTTTTTGGACAGTGCGTTGGGACAAATAGTAGGCTGTTTCCTGGCGATGATGGTTATCCTACTTATCCGGGATAACTCCAAAGAACGCACGGGCCGCACACTGCTGAACCAGTTTGTTTCCGCAGCAGTTTCTGCACTGACAACCAATAAAGCGCGACGCAAAGAGAATCATCTACCCGCTCTTTATCAGCAGCTTTTCTTACTGCTGAATACGTTTCCGGGAGATATTGATCGCTACCGCCTGGCACTGACTTTGATTATTGCTCACCAGCGATTGCGTGATGCACCGATACCAGTGAATGATGATCTTTCCGCATTCCATCGCCAGTTGAGAAACACAGCAGATAAGCTTACGTCGGCATCAAGCGATGATAAAAAACGGCGCTACTTTAAGCAGTTATTGGATGAGCTAGATATTTACCAGGAGAAGTTGGAGGTCTGGGAGGCGCCGTTACAAGTCACCGAACCGGTGAAACGACTGGCGCATGTGTTGCATAAATACCAGCATGCACTGATAGATGCCTAACCCGAGCCGACGCCTTGCGTCGGCTTTTTTGTATCTATACTTATGAGATGCGCAAATTTTAGCGAGAGAGAGTTATGGCAAACCAGGCACTCCAGGATAGTGAGTTATTTAACACCGGTTATCTGGTTAATAGTGAGAGTTGAACGAAACCTTTGGGCCGTTTGGCGGTGTGAAAGAGTCTGGGCTGGGACGAGAAGGTTCAGTTCTGGGCATGGATGAGTTTCTGGAAGTTAAAACCCTGCACATTGGCGGGCTGTAGAAGCTCAGAAGATAAGACCGTTCTGGTTAAGGTGGCAAGCTATGAAAAAATACACCTTTGATTTTAGTCAGATAGAAGATCAACCGGAGTTCTATCGTCACTTTATCCAGGAATTTAGGCTTGAGAAAAAACAGGTTCACGATCTCGATAGTTTATGGGATGTGGTTGTCGGGGGGATTTTACCGCTCCCGGCGGAGATTGAATTTGTTCATTTGCCAGAAATGCAAAGACGGCGTTATGGGGCTTTGATTTTGCTTTTTGATGAAGCAGAAGAGGAGCTGGAAGGGCAATTGCGTTTTAACGTGCGTGGATAATCCCCGATTTAAAGGCATAAAAAAGCCCCCGCGAACGGGGGCAAAGTCGTCCTGTTTGACGACGAGGGTTTATTTATACAGTTCAGCGGTGGCATGCCATGTATCGCCAGAACGCGCCTCGATAATACGATAAGCTGAGGCACCTTCTTTAGTCGCTTTCTGTGATAATTCCTGACGCATATCCATTGGTGCACTACCTACCTGACTTACGGAAATGGTGCCCATAGATTGCAGATTCTGCGCTTGTTCACTGTCTATCTGATGTGCGGCTGCGTTAGCGCCGAAAGAGATAACGGAAAAAAGGCTCAGTGCTGCGAGTGTGAATTTGGTTTTCATAATCTTTACTCCTGAATTGTTTATATCAACGACCGGAAGGGCTTAACTGCATTTATTGTTCTTGGGGTCATCGTTTTAGATAATTGCTTCTTGCAGCCAGGCTGTTACTTGTACAGCTCAGCTGTTGCATGCCATTGGTCGCCAGTGCGGGCTTCAATGATGCGGTAAGAAGAAGCACCTTTCTGTTCAGCTTTTTCATTCAACATTTGGCGCATATCCATTGGCGCACTGCCTACCTGACTTACAGAAATGGTACCCATCGCCTGACGGTTTTGCGCCTGGTCGGCATTAATTGATGTTGCAGCAAAAGCGCCAAATGACAGCATCGAGAGTAGGCTTGCGGTAACTAAAGTTGATTTCATGTTCATAATTTTTACCTCGTCGTATTCTTTTATTGGGGTCTTCATTTCGTGACCCTCATCACAAAATCAAGTATACACTAATAACCAACAAAATTAATACCACGCTAATTATTATCTATGAAACTTTACAATAATAGAGGCTTCTGATATTTCGTAAAGTTATTAAAATGAATCTTTTATTGCTGTTTTTTTGTTAAATATAAGTAAAAACAACAAGATATTGAACTTTGACTTTTTGTGCGCTACTTAGCGTAACCGGCTGATGAAATGGAGTTTTATAGGCATGCAGTGCATTTTGAATGGGATTTACGGAAGCGAGAGGGCAGAGGGAGTGATTGGTTTGAGATATTGTTCCCGCCGCTAAATAACAACGGGAACGCGGTAGTAACGTAACGCTTACAGCTCTTGCTCGAACAGCACCAGAATTGCTTCATACAACTCTTTTACAGTGAAGTCTTTAGCAGGGGTGGTAAAGATGGTGTCATCCCCAGCAATAGTGCCCAAAATACCTTCAGCTTTACCTAAAGAATCCAGCAGGCGGGCAATTAACTGTGCCGCACCAGGGCTTGTGTGGATAACAACCACAGCATCATTGTAATCAATATCCAGAACCAGATTCTTCAGTGGGCTGGAAGTCGTTGGCACGCCAAGCTCAGCTGGCAAGCAGTACACCATCTCCATTTTGGCATTGCGTGTACGCACCGCGCCAAACTTGGTCAGCATACGAGAGACTTTAGATTGGTTGATGTTTTCGAAGCCGTCGTTTTGCAAGGCATGCACAATCTCGCCTTGAGAACTGAATTTCTCTTCTTTCAATAATGCTTTGAACGCTTTGACTAATTCTTCTTGTTTTGAGGAAATACGCATATGTCACCCATATTCAGGTCAACGAAGATAACATTATTATGCATTTAAATGAATTTTTATGCAAATGGTTGGCTGGGTGAAAGCCTGAAATAATGTTATGAAAGGGGCGAATATTATCAAATTTTGTTATCGAGAAACATGCCTTCGTCACGACTCGAAAATAAGTTGGTAAGTAAACTAAATGTTATCAAAATGATGTTGTTTTGCTGCTAAGGGAGGGGTAATGTAACCGCCGTTGATGTGACAACATCAGGTTGTGACCGGGCGCGAAGGCGTCGTTTCCACCCAGTGAGTAAATGCAGCAGTAACGTTTCAGGGATGCTCAACGTCGCAAACCTAAAGCGGGAAGATTGTAATTACCCCTTCTCTGGATTATGGTCGCCACCGCATGGAGTTACGGCACCTATTTGCTAACATAATAAGGAGTTTAGGATGAAAGTTGCAGTCCTCGGCGCAGCAGGTGGTATTGGCCAGGCGCTTGCCCTTCTACTCAAGACCCAACTGCCTTCAGGTTCAGAACTCTCCCTGTATGATATTGCACCGGTAACACCTGGTGTTGCAGTCGATCTGAGTCATATCCCTACTGATGTGAAAATCAAAGGTTTCTGCGGTGAAGACGCAACACCAGCACTGGTTGGTGCGGATGTGGTGCTGATCTCTGCTGGTGTGGCACGTAAACCAGGCATGGATCGTTCAGACCTGTTTAACGTCAACGCGGGAATCGTGAAAAATCTGGTTCAACAGATTGCTCAAACTTGCCCGAAAGCCTGTATTGGTATTATCACTAACCCAGTGAATACCACCGTTGCTATCGCTGCGGAAGTGCTGAAAAAAGCAGGTGTATACGACAAAAACAAACTGTTTGGCGTGACTACGCTGGACATCATCCGCTCCAACACTTTTGTTGCGGAACTGAAAGGTAAACAGCCGACTGAGATCGACGTTCCTGTGATTGGTGGCCACTCTGGTGTGACCATTCTGCCACTGTTGTCTCAAATCCCGGGCGTAAGCTTTACTGAGCAAGAAGTTGCTGACCTGACTAAGCGTATCCAGAATGCGGGTACTGAAGTTGTAGAAGCTAAAGCTGGTGGCGGGTCTGCAACCCTGTCAATGGGCCAGGCTGCTGCACGCTTTGGACTGTCATTGGTTCGCGCACTGCAAGGCGAAAGCAATGTTGTTGAATGCGCGTACGTTGAAGGCAACGGCGAGCACGCTCGTTTCTTCTCTCAGCCATTGCTGCTGGGCAAAAACGGTATCGCAGAGCATAAATCCTACGGCAAACTGAGTGCTTTTGAGCACCAGGCGTTGGAAGGAATGCTGGATACCCTGAAGAAAGATATTACCCTTGGCGAAGAGTTTGTTAACAAGTAAACCCTGAGTTTAAGAGATAAAAAAACCGGAATTGATATTCCGGTTTTTTTTCGCCTGATGTTTATTAGTTTGTGGCGGGATATTCCTGAATTGTCACTTGCAGCGTGAGCTTCTTATCATCACGCATGACTTCTACTGGAATGACAGAGCCTGGACGAATCTCCGCGACCTGATCCATGGTGCCCAGAGCAGATATTGCAGGCTTGTGGTTCACCGAGATAATCACGTCATTAACCACCAGGCCTGCTTTTGCCGCTGGGCCGTCAGGCGTCACTTCGTTGACGATGATTCCCTGAATTTGGTCAATTCCGGTCGCCGGGCCATGTAATGGCGTTATCTCACGCCCGCCAATCCCAATGTAGCCACGAATCACGCGACCATCACGGATAAGCTTATCCATGATTTTGGTAGAGAGCTGGGTGGGAATAGCGAAGCCGATGCCTTCAGGTGTTTCACCATCGTTACTTTTATCAAACGAAAGGGTGTTGATACCCATGAGCTCGCCCAAGGAGTTGACCAATGCGCCACCGGAGTTCCCGTGGTTGATTGAGGCATCCGTTTGCAGGAAAGACTGACGGCCAGACGGGCTCAAGCCGATACGACCCGTGGCACTGATGATCCCCTGAGTAATCGTCTGACCCAGGTTATACGGGTTACCTATCGCCATCACGACATCGCCAATATGCGGCACACGTTTATTATTGATAGGAATAACCGGTAGGCTGGTGGCATTAATTTTCAGCACGGCCAAATCGGTCAGGCTATCAGACCCCACGAGCAACGCTTCAAAAACACGACCATCCTGCAGCGCAACGATAATTTGCTCAGCATCATTAATGACGTGCTTATTGGTAATAATGTAGCCGCGTTCATCCATGATGACGCCGGAACCGAGAGTTCGAATTTCTAGCTGGTTATGGGTATTACTGCCGACACTACGGTTATAAACATTCACCACAGCAGGTGCAGCACGGCGCACCGCCGAGTTATAGCTCAGCGGAGTTTCATCGGCACTGTCAAAGGTCGAGGGAGCTAAGGGGATGATTTTCTGGCGAAGCGTAGGCATTACTGCCAACAACAATCCTGCCACAATCAGGCCAAGCACCACCGAGCGTAATATCTTCAGAAACATGTATTTGAGTTAGTCAATAATAAACCGGGTGCAGGATAGCATGAGTTAATCGGACATCGTACCGCGATGTCCGATTACTGAACAGATTAGCGTACTAACAGATAGATACTCTCTTCACCACGCACGACATGCAGTGCAATAACGTCTGGTTTGCTTTCCAGCACCTTACGCATCTCGGCAATGCTTGTGACTTGCTCGCGGTTTACACCAACGATGAAATCATCTTTGTGCAATCCGGCTTGTGCGGCTGGAGTGCCTTTATCAACGCTTTCCAGCTTGATGCCTTTGGTGCCATCTTTTAACTGACCGTCGCTCAATGTTGCACCTTGCAACGCTGGCATGATCAGTTCCGCATTGGCCGAGGACGCGGTACTTTTATCAAGTGTCACGCTGACTTCTAACGGCTTCCCATCACGCAGTAAGCCAAGTTTCACCACTGTTCCAGGTTCCGTTGTGGCGATTTTTGCGCGAAGTTCCGCAAAACTTCCGATGGTTTTACCGTTCAGACTGGTAATCACATCACCGGCTTTGACACCTGCTTTAGCCGAACCCGATTGAGGCAATACTTCACTGACGAACGCACCGCGCTGAGTGGTCAGATTAAATGCTTTGGCAATATCAGCACTCATTTCAGTGCCTTTAATGCCAAGCAAACCGCGCTTAATCTCGCCAAACTCCATCAATTGTTTCGCCAGCGTTTGCGCCATATTACTCGGGATAGCAAAACCGATACCGACGCTGCCGCCGCTCGGCGCGAGGATTGCGGTGTTAATGCCGATGAGCTCGCCATTAAGATTCAGCAATGCGCCGCCGGAGTTACCACGGTTAATGGAGGCGTCTGTCTGGATAAAGTTTTCCAGCCCTTCGAGGTTTAGACCGCTGCGGCCCAGAGCTGAAACAATACCGGATGTCGCCGTTTGTCCCAGACCGAATGGATTACCTACGGCAACTGCAAAATCACCTACTCGTAGTTTGTCTGAATCCGCCACCGCGATTTGTGTCAGCCCGGTCGCATTCTGGATTTGAATCAGCGCAATATCACTTTGATCATCGCCACCAATCAATTTGGCATCAAACTCGCGCCCATCATTTAGCTGCACGCTGATTTTTTCGGCGTGATTGATGACGTGATTATTGGTCAGCACGTAGCCTTTCTCAGCGTTAATGATGACCCCGGAACCCAAGCCTTCAAACGGTTGAGCTTCTGAAGGAGGCATGTCATCGCCAAAAAACTTTTTAAATTCTTCAGGGACTTTCTGGGTTGGGGCTGCGGCCGTTCCTTCAACCTGAACACTGACCACGGCGGGTAATACTTTTTCCAGCATTGGCGCAAGACTTGGCAACGCCGGCTGACCCGGGATTTGCGCTGGTAACGACGCATTCACCTGCGATGCAACACCGAACGTTAGTCCGACACTTAGCGCTAAGGCACTCAACAACAGTGTTTGTTTCTTCATTGATGGCTTGCTCTCGTGACCTGGAAAAGGAAAACCCGACTTACCCGTCATCTTTCAAGCCGCATAGGCGTTGGTTGCAACCTGAAATCTAAAGCGGATGACATTCCGATGTTATTGAAATATCAGCCGGGTAACAATGTTGTTATAGAGTGAAGAGTTACTAGTAAATGATAGCTGTGCTGGAGAGAGATTAGGGGCACGGAAGCTGTACCCCTGAAAAAAATTCTACATTTGTGATTAATCGCGTTTTGCGCGCTCGGTACGCAGCAAACCGGATGCACCCTCAGAGTAGTCACGCGGCATTTGAACTGGAGCCTGATCGTTGCTGGCTTCTGATTCAGCGAGGCGGTTGCGGAACGGGTTCGCTTCGGCTGACATTTCCGGCAACAGGCTGCTAGAGCTTTTCGCCATATGTTGATAAAGCTGGCGATAATCATGAGCCATATTATCCAGCAACTCTGCGCTACGGGCAAAATGACTGACTAACTCTTCACGATACTCTTCAAGTTCTGCTTTGTTTTTCTCAATTTCGTACTGCATGGCCTGCTGCTGACGCAGCTTGCGGTTGCCAAAACGCATAGCAACTGCACCAACGATGATGCCAACAACTAACCCAATTAGCGCATATTCCCAGGTCATGAACTTCTCCCGTTGTCTTGTGTTTCCGTAGGGTAATGTAGCCACTATAACCGTTAACCTAAGAGAAGTGGAATCCTGACGCAGCATCGCTTAGGGTAGAACGGCCTTTTTTTCGACAACCGTCCTTTTTTGAGTACTAAGTAAACGGCAATCCGATTTTTAAGGGAATACCATAATACCATGCAAAATCTCTCTCCTGCATCGCTCTACCAACACGCCCTGGATGAGGGCAGCTATCAACCTGATGATGTTCAGCGTGAGGCCGTAGCCAGGCTGGATGCGATCTGGCTGGCGTTAAACAGCCAAACACCGGCAGTGGCCGTAAGCAGTGGTTTCTTTGGCAAATTGTTTGGTAAACGTAGCGCCTCGATGGCTCAGGACCCGGTTCGCGGGCTATATATGTGGGGCGGAGTGGGGCGCGGAAAGACTTGGTTAATGGACATGTTTTTTCAGAGTCTGCCTGGCGAGCGTAAGTTGCGACTGCACTTTCACCGCTTCATGCTGCGAGTCCATGAAGAGTTGGGTCAACTTCAAGGGCAAACCGATCCTCTGGAATTGATTGCCGATAAGTTTAAAGCGGAGACTGATATTCTCTGTTTTGATGAGTTTTTTGTTTCAGATATCACCGATGCGATGTTGCTTGGATCGCTGATGCAAGCCCTGTTCGCGCGGGGAATTACTCTTGTCGCCACCTCGAATATTCCACCTGATGAGCTATATCGTAATGGCTTACAGCGTGCACGTTTTTTGCCTGCAATTGATGCGATAAAACGCCATTGTGAAGTCATGAACGTCGACGCAGGCATTGATTACCGCCTGAGAACGCTGACTCAGGCTCACCTGTGGCTTTCTCCGCTTAATGACCAAACCGCACAGCAAATGGATAAACTCTATACCGCACTGGCTGGCACGGTACGCAAAGGGGAACCGGTACTGGAAATCAACCATCGTCCTTTAGCGACTCTTGGTCTGGCCAATCAAACGCTGGCGGTAGATTTTACCACCTTATGTGTCGATGCCCGTAGCCAACACGACTACATTGCGTTGTCGCGCCTATTTCATACGGTGATGCTATTTAACGTACCGGTAATGAACATCCGTAACGAAAATGAAGCGCGGCGATTCATTGCATTGGTGGATGAGTTTTACGAACGTCACGTCAAGCTAGTCGTTTCAGCGCATGTTCCCCTGTTTGAGATTTATCAGGGTGAAAGATTACGCTTTGAGTTTCAGCGCTGCTTGTCTCGTCTGCAGGAAATGCAAAGTGAAGAGTATTTGCGATTGCCGCATATGCCGTGAACCACAGTTTGAATGCAGAGTGACCACAAAGTGTGACAAAAACTACAAAAAGGTTCGACCTTTAGGGGCGACTTCCCTATAATCTTGCGACCCCACGTTACAACCATAGTTTTTTTCCCAAAACTTGGTCGTGCTGGCATTGGCTATTCGAAGGGGTAGGTTTGCCGGACTTTGTCGTGTGAACCTTGAACTGATTTTAAACGTTTGGGTGAACACCTACGTGTAACTATATATTGGGTAAGCTTTTAATGAAAACTTTTACAGCTAAACCAGAAACCGTACAGCGCGACTGGTTCGTTGTTGACGCTGACGGTAAGACCTTAGGTCGCCTGGCTACTGAATTGGCTCGCCGTCTGCGCGGTAAGCACAAAGCGGAATACACTCCGCACGTTGATACTGGTGATTACATCATCGTTCTGAACGCAGAAAAAGTTGCTGTAACCGGCAACAAGCGTTCTGACAAGATCTATTACCATCACACCGGCCACATCGGTGGTATCAAACAAGCGACCTTTGAAGAGATGATTGCCCGCCGTCCTGAGCGTGTGATTGAAATCGCGGTTAAAGGCATGCTGCCAAAGGGCCCGCTGGGCCGTGCTATGTTCCGTAAACTGAAAGTTTACGCGGGCACCGAGCACAACCACGCGGCACAGCAACCGCAAGTTCTGGACATTTAATCGGGATTATGGCAATGGCTGAAAATCAATACTACGGCACTGGTCGCCGCAAAAGTTCCGCAGCTCGCGTGTTTATCAAACCGGGCAGCGGCAAAATCGTTATCAACCAACGTTCTCTGGAACAGTACTTCGGTCGTGAAACTGCCCGCATGGTAGTTCGTCAGCCGCTGGAACTGGTTGATATGGTTGAGAAATTCGATCTGTACATCACTGTTAAAGGTGGTGGTACTTCTGGTCAGGCTGGTGCGATCCGTCACGGTATCACCCGCGCTCTGATGGAGTACGACGAGTCCCTGCGTGGCGAACTGCGTAAAGCTGGCTTCGTTACTCGTGATGCTCGTGAAGTTGAACGTAAGAAAGTCGGTCTGCGTAAAGCACGTCGTCGTCCTCAGTTCTCCAAGCGTTAATTGTCATCTGCATTATGCAGAATACAATTTGCGAAAAGCCCGGTCTTGTACCGGGTTTTTTTATGCCTGAAAATTATATTTAGTGTTGCTAACATAATGATAGCAATCACTTTTCAGTCAAATTCTAGATCCGCCCCCCACAAAACCCGTAAAATCTGGTAAACTATCAACCAATTTTCTGCCCTAAGGTCGGCATCAGTTTGTTTTCGCCTCGTTTTCTGGCGACTGATGGTTTTCCGGCGTATTGGGTATCAAACGGTCAGGTTAGTTGCCGCTTGCGGCTATTAGCAGTAATTATTCTGAATAAACTTGGAGGTTTTCATGGCTGTCGCTGCCAACAAACGTTCGGTGATGACGCTGTTTTCCGGTCCTACTGACATCTATAGCCATCAGGTACGTATCGTACTGGCTGAAAAAGGTGTTAGCGTTGAAATTGAGCATGTGGAAACGGATAACCTGCCTCAGGATCTGATTGACCTCAACCCAAATCACAGCGTACCGACCCTGGTTGACCGCGAACTTACCCTGTGGGAATCCCGCATC
The DNA here is from genome assembly GCF_014189855.1 of Buttiauxella sp. A111. Lineage (GTDB taxonomy): Bacteria > Pseudomonadota > Gammaproteobacteria > Enterobacterales > Enterobacteriaceae > Buttiauxella > Buttiauxella selenatireducens. Next base: position 656,665 of record NZ_BJFN01000002.1, on the reverse strand, counting down.
ATCATGGAATATCTTGATGAGCGTTTCCCGCATCCACCATTAATGCCGGTTTACCCGGTTGCTCGTGGTGAAAGTCGCCTGTACATGCATCGTATCCAGAAAGACTGGTACTCACTGATGCACATCGTGATGAATGGTTCTGCTCAAGAAGCTGATGCTGCTCGCAAGCAATTACGTGAAGAATTGCTGGCTATCGCACCTGTATTTACTCAGAAACCTTTCTTCCTGAGTGATGAGTTCAGTCTGGTAGATTGCTACCTGGCACCGTTGCTGTGGCGTTTGCCGCAAATGGGCATTGAACTGGCAGGCGCAGGTTCTAAAGAGATGAAAGGCTACATGACTCGCGTATTTGAACGTGATTCATTCCTCGCTTCTCTAACCGAACCTGAGCGCGAAATGCGTCTGCAGACTCGGGGCTAATTAATGGATATGTCACAATTGTCACCACGTCGTCCGTATCTTCTTCGTGCTTTCTACGAATGGCTACTGGATAACCAGCTGACTCCGCATCTGGTGGTGGATGTGACATTGCCTGGCGTACATGTCCCGATGGAATATGCACGTGATGGGCAAATTGTCCTGAATATTGCACCGCGTGCAGTAGGAAACCTGGAACTGGCTAACAACGAAGTGCGCTTTAATGCACGTTTCGGTGGTGTGCCGCGTCAGGTATTTGTTCCTATGGCCGCGGTTCTGGCTATCTACGCCCGTGAAAATGGTGCAGGCACCATGTTCGAGCCTGAAGCCAGTTATGACGAAGAAGGCGAAAGTCATAACGATATTGAGCAGTTGCCATCTGATTCAGAAATGGTGATGCAGGTGATCGATGGTGATCGCCCTGATCACGACGAAGACGATAACAACCCGGATGATGATCCTCCTCCACGTGGTGGCCGCCCAGCCCTGCGTGTAGTGAAGTAGCTCGCGAATTCATGCAATTAAAATGCAAATCGAAGCCAGTCTAATGACTGGCTTTTTCTTGCTTAAATAAACGCATGGGTGGCATCTTTACGTATGCCAAGATTTGCTGTGTTATGATTCGACAATACTATTTGCGATCTTCCTTCCATTTAATGGCCAGATTCTGACGCGATGAGCACATTTGACGAGCAGCCTCCTGAGATAACTGACACTATCGGGCATACGATGCGCCGTCGCCCGCTTGCGCGTAAAAAACTCTCGGAAATGGTGGAAGAAGAGCTTGAGCAGATGATTCGTCGGCGCGAGTTTGCTGAAGGTGAGCAATTGCCTTCGGAACGCGAGCTGATGGCTTTTTTCAATGTCGGTCGTCCTTCGGTGCGCGAAGCGCTTGCAGCGCTTAAACGTAAAGGGCTGGTGCAAATCAGCAACGGCGAACGTGCCCGTGTTTCACGCCCTTCCGCAGACACGATTATTGGCGAGCTTTCTGGTGTGGCGAAGGATTTCCTATCCCGTCCTGGCGGCATTGCTCACTTTGAACAACTGCGCATGTTCTTTGAATCCAGTCTGGTTCGTTATGCCGCAGAGTTTGCTACAGACGAGCAAATCGCGCGTTTAGGGCAGGCGCTGGAGATGAATAACCAGGCTCTTGATGATAATGATCTGTTCATTCGATCCGATATCGAATTCCATCGGGAACTGGCGGAAATACCTGATAACCCGATTTTCATGGCAGTACATGTTGCATTGTTGGACTGGCTCATTGCCGCACGCCCTGCGGTTTCTCAAGATACACTTCACGCACATAATACCGTTAGCTATCAGCAACATATTGAAATTTTCAACGCGATAAAAGCACGCGATCCCGATGCTGCTGACGCGGCACTAAAGGCTCACCTGAAGAGTGTGTTTGCATCCTATTACCCGACACCGCGCAAACGCTCATCTAAAAAGTAACCTGCGTTAATCTGAGATCTAACGCCGACTTTCTAAGTAACGCCTGAACAACCATCATAATTTCATATGAACAAGATCGCATCCTTACGCCTTTGAGATGTAATGTTTACTTTTTGATCTGGTATAACAGGTATAAAGGTATATCGTTATTTTTAGAAACCAGACAACAAAGAGGCGTTTATGACACAGAAACTTCGGGGTGTGATGCCAGCACTGCTTACACCTTTCAATCAGCAACAGCAGGTGGATACCAACAGCTTACGCCGCCTGGTTCGTTTTAATATTGAACAGGGTGTTGATGGCCTTTATGTTGGAGGTTCTACCGGGGAAGCCTTCTTGCAGAGCACTCAGGAACGTGAGCAGGTGTTGGAAATCGTTGCGGAAGAAGCCAAAGGAAAAGTGACTTTAATTGCTCACGTGGGTGGCATCAGCACACATGAAAGCCAGACACTGGCGAATGCCGCACACCGCTACGGATTTGATGCAGTCTCCGCAGTGACCCCTTTTTACTACCCATTCAGCTTTGACGAACATTGCGATCATTATCGCGCGGTGATTGATTCGTCAGGCGGTTTACCGATGGTGGTATACAACATTCCGGCACTGAGCGGCGTTAAGCTCTCACTTGAGCAGATTGATACATTGATCAATTTGCCTGGTGTTGGTGCATTGAAACAAACCTCTGGCGATCTTTACCAGATGGAGCAGATCCGTCGTGCTCATCCGGATCTGGTGCTCTACAACGGTTACGATGAAATCTTCGCATCTGGTTTGCTTGCTGGTGCTGATGGTGGCATTGGCAGCACTTACAACGTAATGGGTTGGCGGTATCTGGCAATTAAACAGGCTGTGCAGGAAGGCAATTTCCAGCGCGCTAGCCAGCTACAGAGTGAGTGCAACAAGGTCATTGATTTGCTCATAAAAGTCGGTGTTTTCCGGGGTCTCAAAACCTTACTGCATTACATGGATGTCGTTGCTGTACCCCTATGCCGCAAGCCGTTTGCAGCGGTTGATGAGCAGTATCTGCCTGAGCTTAAAGCGCTTGCCGCGCAACTTCAGAATGAACGCACAGCGTTCTGAATGATGTACATGAATCATGATGCTGAAAACCAGCATTGAGAATACCTAATCTGACCTAACCAAAGGGCGGGTTCCGCTGAACCCGTACCGGGAGTGCTTTATGAATAACACTGCCCAACAGATCCCGTGGTATCGCCATTTGACTAAGCCGCAATGGAAAGCATTTTCAGCTGCATGGATTGGCTACTTGTTGGATGGTTTTGATTTTGTCCTGATAGCGTTAGTACTGACTGAAATTCAAAGTGAATTTGGGCTGACGACGATCCAGGCTGCGAGTTTAATTTCCGCAGCATTTATCTCACGTTGGTTTGGTGGTCTGGTTTTAGGTGCAATGGGCGACCGTTATGGCCGTAAACTCGCCATGATAACCAGCATCGTCCTGTTTTCTTTCGGTACGCTGGCGTGTGGTTTCGCACCTGGTTTTACCACCATGTTTCTTGCACGGCTGTTAATTGGTATGGGAATGGCAGGCGAGTACGGCTCGAGTGCGACTTATGTCATCGAAAGCTGGCCAAGGCATCTGCGTAATAAAGCGAGCGGTTTTCTGATTTCTGGCTTCTCTGTGGGCGCGGTGATTGCGGCACAGGTATATAGCGTTGTCGTCCCTGCCTGGGGCTGGCGAGCGCTGTTTTTCATCGGCATTTTACCGATCATATTCGCACTGTGGTTGCGTAAAAATATTCCAGAGGCAGAAGACTGGAAAGAGAAGTTTGCTGATAAAAAACCAACCAAAACCATGGTGGACATTTTGTACCGTGGCGAACATCGCCTCATCAACGTAGGTTTGACGATCGTAGCCGCGGCAGCTCTTTACTTCTGTTTTGCTGGCAATCTCGGCAATGCGGCGCTTGTCGCTGTCCTCGGTTTAATATGCGCGGCGATTTTCATTAGCTTCATGGTTCAAAGTAGCGGTAAACGCTGGCCGACAGGCGTAACGTTGATGGTCGTCGTTTTCTTTGCTTTCCTCTATTCCTGGCCAATTCAGGCATTGTTACCAACTTACCTGAAAACTGAACTGGCCTACAACCCTGCAACAGTGGCGCATGTCTTGTTCTTTAGCGGATTTGGTGCGGCAGTAGGGTGTTGTGTGGGTGGTTTTCTTGGCGATTGGTTAGGCACGCGTAAAGCCTACGTCTGTAGTTTACTGGCATCACAACTGTTGATCATTCCTGTCTTCGCTATCGGCGGCGGTAACATTTGGGTGCTGGGCCTGCTGCTTTTCTTACAACAAATGTTGGGGCAGGGAATTTCCGGGATTTTGCCAAAACTGATTGGTGGTTATTTCGATACTGAGCAACGAGCGGCAGGATTGGGCTTCACCTATAACGTTGGCGCACTGGGTGGTGCATTGGCTCCAGTGATTGGAGCAACCATCGCTCAGCGTCTTGATTTAGGTACGGCATTGGCCTCGCTTTCGTTCAGCCTGACCTTTGTGGTCATCCTGCTGATTGGTCTGGATATGCCATCTCGCATACAGCGTTGGATTCACCCTGAGGCGCTACGCACTCATGATGCTATCGACGGCAAACCGTTTAGCGGTGCAATTCAGACCGGTGTAACGAAGAGCCGAATCATGCAAAAGACGGTCAAATAACATTGCTGTAGTAAGCATAAAAAAGCCCGGAGATAGGAACATCACCGGGCTTTTTGTATAACTGCAGGTCGGGCATGTGTCGTCCGGGCATGCGAATGCTGCCCGGCATACATTACACTTCGAGGAAGTTCAGGATCCCGTCAGCGGCTTTACGGCCTTCTGCGATTGCCGTAACCACCAGGTCAGAACCACGAACAGCATCACCGCCAGCAAAGATTTTCGGGTTGCTGGTCTGGAACGGATTGTCACTACCTTCCGGTGCCAGAATACGACCCTGGCTGTCGAGTTCAACGCTGTGTTTTTCCAGCCATTGCATAGCATGTGGGCGGAAACCAAACGCCATAATCACTGCATCGGCAGGCACCACGTGCTCTGATCCCGCAACGATTTCTGGACGACGACGGCCATGTGCATCTGGTGCACCCAGTTCGGTACGAGCAACTTTCACGCCCGATACGCGACCATTGGCATTAACTTCTACGCCTAACGGCTGAACGTTGAACTGGAATTCCACACCTTCTTCACGCGCATTTTTCACTTCGCGCTTAGAGCCTGGCATGTTCTCTTCATCACGACGGTAAGCGCAGATCACGTGCGTTGCGCCCTGACGAACAGAAGTACGTACGCAGTCCATCGCAGTATCACCACCGCCAAGCACCACAACGCGTTTGCCTTCCAGATTCACATATGGCTCTTCTGGTGAGTCAGTGAAGCCCATAATCTGTTTGGTGTTGGCAATGAGGAACGGCAGGGCATCATAAACGCCCGTCGCATCTTCATTCTCTAATCCACCACGCATCGACTGATAAGTGCCGACGCCCAGGAATACGGAATCAAACTCTTTCAGCAGGTCGTCAATCTGAACATCACGACCCACTTCGGTGTTCAGTTTGAACTCAATACCCATGCCACTGAAGATCTCACGGCGCTTCGTCATCACCTCTTTTTCCAGCTTGAAGGCCGGAATACCGAAGGTCAGAAGGCCACCGATTTCTGGGTGGCGGTCATAAACAACCGCTTTTACGCCGTTACGCGCCAGCACATCGGCACACGCAAGCCCCGCCGGGCCTGCGCCGATAATGGCAACACGTTTTCCGGTTTGCTTCACGCCGGTCAAATCTGGTTTCCAACCCATCTCAATCGCTTTATCGTTGATATAGCGCTCGATGTTACCGATGGTGACGGCACCAAACTCATCATTCAGCGTACAAGAACCTTCGCACAAACGGTCTTGTGGGCACACACGGCCACACACTTCCGGCAGGCTGTTTGTCTGGTGTGACAATTCAGCCGCTTCGATAATGCGCCCTTCGTTGGCAAGCTTCAGCCAGTTAGGAATGTAGTTATGAACCGGGCATTTCCATTCACAGTATGGGTTACCGCAGGACAGGCAGCGGTCTGCCTGTGCTTTGGCCTGTCCTTCTGAGAATGGCTCGTAAATTTCTACAAATTCAATTTTACGGATCTTGAGCGGTTTCTTTGGCGGATCAACGCGCTGTAAGTCGATAAATTGGTATACGTTTTGACTCATCGTGACCCCTTACTGCGCCTGCACCCGCAGCTCAGCTGCGGAACGACTACGGTGACCCAACAATGCTTTGACATCACTGGACTTCGGTTTAACCAACGTGAATTTCGACGCAAACTCTGGCCAGTGAGCCAGAATTTCTTCACCGCGCTGGGAGCCCGTCAGTTGCACGTGCTCGGTAATCATACCGCGCAGGTGTTCTTCGTGAATGGCCAGCTCATCAACGTTGAGCAGTTCTACCAGCTCAGGGTTAACGCGTTTACGGAAATCACCGTCTTCATCCAGTACGTATGCGAAACCGCCGGTCATACCTGCACCGAAGTTGACGCCAGTTTTACCGATGACACAGACAATACCGCCCGTCATGTATTCACAACCGTTATCGCCAATGCCTTCAACAACGGTAATCGCACCGGAGTTACGCACTGCGAAACGCTCGCCCGCACGGCCAGCAGCGTAAAGTTTACCGCCCGTTGCACCGTACAAACAGGTATTACCAATAATGGTCGCTTCGTGGCTGCGGAAGGCTGAACCTACCGGAGGACGCAAAGAGATCAAACCGCCGGCCATACCTTTACCAACATAGTCGTTCGCATCGCCAGTCAGGTGCAGTTCAACGCCACCGGCGTTCCACACACCGAAGCTCTGTCCAGCAGTACCGCTGAAATGCGCTTTAATCGGATCGGCTGCAAGACCCTGATCGCCGTTATGTTGCGCGATGTAGCCTGACAACGTTGCACCCACTGAGCGATCGGTATTGCGGATATCAAACCAGAACGTTTTGCTCTGTTTGTCATCCACATACTGCTTCGCCTGGTTCAGCAGTTGGGCGTTCAGGTCGCCTTTATCAAACGGCGGGTTAGTTTCAGTGCAGTACACCGCTTTGCCCGGCATCGGTTCCGCTGTTTTCAGCAGATTAGACAAATCCAGGTTTTGTTGTTTAGCCGTGAAACCGTCCAGCTCTTTGAGCAGTTCAGTCCGGCCAATCAAGTCAACCAGGCGCTTGACGCCAAGCTGCGCCATCAACTCACGTGTTTCACGGGCGATGAATTCAAAGTAATTAGTCACTTTAAATGGCAGGCCGTGATAGTGGTTCTTGCGCAGTTTTTCATCCTGGGTTGCAACACCGGTTGCGCAGTTGTTCAGGTGGCAAATACGCAGGTATTTACAACCCAGCGCGACCATTGGGCCGGTACCGAAACCAAAGCTTTCCGCGCCAAGAATTGCGGCTTTGATGATGTCGAGACCCGTTTTCAGGCCGCCATCAACTTGCAGACGGATTTTGTGACGCAGACCGTTAGCCACCAGTGCCTGCTGTGTTTCCACCAGACCCAGTTCCCACGGACAGCCAGCATACTTCACAGAAGACAGCGGGCTTGCGCCTGTACCACCGTCGTAACCGGCGATAGTAATCAGGTCGGCATAAGCTTTAGCCACACCGGTTGCGATGGTGCCAACACCGGGTTCAGAAACCAGCTTAACTGAAATCATCGCTTTCGGATTGACCTGCTTGAGGTCGAAAATTAGCTGCGCCAAATCTTCGATAGAGTAAATATCGTGATGCGGCGGAGGGGAGATCAGGGTCACGCCCGGCACTGAATAACGCAGTTTCGCGATATATGGCGTGACCTTATCGCCCGGTAGCTGACCGCCTTCGCCAGGCTTAGCACCCTGAGCGACTTTAATCTGGATAACATCAGCGTTTACCAGGTAAGCAGGGGTCACACCAAAGCGACCAGAAGCCACCTGTTTGATACGGGACACTTTATTGGTGCCGTAACGCGCAGGATCTTCGCCACCTTCACCAGAGTTGGAATTCCCGCCGATGCTGTTCATCGCTTCAGCCAGTGATTCATGCGCTTCCGGGCTTAATGCACCGATAGACATCGCGGCAGTATCGAAGCGTTTGTAAAGCTCAGAAGCAGGCTCTACATCTTCAATTTTGACCGTTTCACCTTGCGGATCCAGAGCAAGCATATCGCGCAGTGTTGCCACCGGACGCTCGTTAACCAGCTTCGCGTACTCCTGATAATCTTTGTACTCGCCGCTGTTTACCGCTTTTTGCAGCGTCTGCACCACATCCGGGTTGTAAGCGTGATATTCGCCACCGTGGACGTATTTCAGCTGCCCGCCTTGATCCAGCGGCTTGCGTGCTAACCACGCGCGCTTGGACAGATTCAACAAGTCTTGTTGGAAGTCGTTGAAACCTGCACCACCAATACGGCTGACAACGCCCTGGAAGCACAGTTCAGACACTTCTTTATGCAGGCCAACCGCTTCAAACAGCTTCGAGCAACGATAAGAGGCGATAGTCGAGATGCCCATTTTGGACATAATCTTGTAGAGCCCTTTGTTGATGCCATTGCGGTAGTTTTGCATCACTGCACGGTAAGATTTTTCAATCGCACCGTTGTCGACCAACTTCGCCAGGGATTCGTAAGCGAGGTATGGGTAGATGGCGGTGGCGCCAAAACCGAGCAGTACAGCGAAGTGGTGCGGGTCGCGCGCACTTGCCGTTTCAACAATAATGTTCGCATCGCAACGCAGGTTCTTTTCAACCAGACGGGTCTGGATCGCGCCAACCGCCATTGGAGCTGGAACCGGCAAACGATTTTTAGCGATGTTACGGTCAGAAAGCACCAATAAAACAGTACCGTTGCGAACCATGCGTTCCGCTTCATCGCACAGCGCAGTCACTGTTTCGTGCAACGACTGCGTGGAAACATCGTATGTGATGTCCAGTGTGTCGGCACGGTAGTGCTGCTCTTCAAGCGAGGTAAGCTGTTGGAAATCAGACCACAGCAGAATCGGTGATTTGAAGCTCAGGCGGTGCGCCTGGCCTTCTGCTTCACAGAAGACGTTCATTTCACGGCCGATGCTGGTTGCCAGCGACATCACGTGCGCTTCGCGCAGCGGATCGATTGGCGGGTTTGTTACCTGCGCAAACTGCTGGCGGAAGTAATCGTAAATAATGCGTGGTTGGCTGGAAAGTACGGCAAACGGGGTATCATCCCCCATTGAACCGACGGCTTCCTGGCCATTTTCACCTAACACGCGAATCACAGAATCCAGTTCTTCGACGCTGTAGTTGAACTGTTTCTGGAAGCTTGAAAGCGTATCGTCGTCCAATTCACGAGTGCCGACTTCTTCGTCTGGCAAATCTTCAAACGGTACCAGGCGACGAACGTTATTTTCCATCCACTCTTTATACGGGTGGCGGCTTTTCAGATCGGCATCGGTTTCAGCTGAATGCAGAATACGGCCAATACGCGTGTCGATAACCATCAACTCGCCTGGACCGACGCGCCCTTTTTCTATCACTTCATCAGGCTGGTAATCCCAGATCCCGACTTCGGAAGCACAAGTGATCAGCTTATCTTTGGTGATGACGTAGCGTGCCGGACGCAGGCCATTACGGTCCAGGTTACAGGCAGCATATCGCCCGTCGGACATTACGATACCGGCCGGGCCATCCCACGGCTCCATGTGCATGGAGTTAAAGTCGAAGAAGGCCCGCAGTTCTGGGTCCATGTTCGGGTTGTTCTGCCAGGCTGGTGGTACCAGCAAACGCATGGCACGAACGATGTCCATACCCCCTGCCAGCAGCAATTCCAGCATGTTATCCATTGAACTGGAGTCAGAGCCGGTTTCGTTGACGAACGGCGCTGCATCATGAAGATCCGGGATCAGCGGGGTCTGGAATTTATAAGTACGTGCGCGTGCCCACTGACGGTTACCGGTGATGGTATTGATTTCACCATTGTGTGCCAGGTAGCGGAACGGCTGAGCCAGCGGCCAGCGTGGTACGGTGTTGGTGGAGAAACGCTGGTGGAACAGGCAAATTGCAGATTCCAGGCGTAAGTCCGCCAGGTCCAGGTAGAAACGCGGCAAATCTGCCGGCATACACAGACCTTTATAGATGTTTACCAGGTTGGAGAGACTACAAACGTAGAAGTCTTTATCCTGGATGCGTTTCTCAATGCGGCGACGGGCGATAAACAGGCGACGTTCCATATCACGTGGGCGCCAGCCGGCCGGAGCATTAACAAAAATTTGTTCGATGCGAGGTTTTGAGGAGAGGGCGATTTCACCGAGTACGTCTTCATTAGTAGGCACTTCGCGCCAGCCAACAATCGACAGGGTCTCGTTTTGCAACTCTTCTTCAACAATGCGGCGGCTTGCATTCGCCAACGCATCATCTTTATTTAAGAAAATCATGCCGACGGCATAATTTTTTGCCAAACGCCAGCCACGCTCTTCCGCAACGATTCGGAAGAAACGGTCAGGCTTTTGCAACAGCAGGCCACAACCATCACCGGTTTTACCATCGGCGAGGATTGCTCCACGGTGTTGCATTCGGGCCAGTGCGTGAATAGCAGTACGCACTACCTTGTGGCTAGGTTCGCCTTCTATGTGGGCGATCAGGCCGAAACCACAGTTATCCTTCTCAAGGGATTTATCGTACAACATATCAGTGAACCTCCCCAGGCTCTACGTGACTCCCTACCAACCGTTTGCGTCCAGACGCAACAAGGGCATGGCGACGGGGTTTGCGCATCTACGCATTCCTCGCGTGTCGCCCTCTTGATGTCTAACGCATCCGATTTCACAAGTGTTGAGGACTTGCTTTTGAGGGAATCTTAATTACTGCATAAATATGATGGGCACAGAACCCATCCAGAAAGCTTCCAGCGGATTTCCAAGTTATCGGGAAAGCGCACACAGGTCAAATGGCATTCTTATTTATACGAATATGTGCTAAACGTCATATAACACAATGAAAATAATCACTTTATTATCATTTTTATCGTATTTAAGCGGCAAGATAATCACCAGGTTAATGTGATCTCTCTCACTATCTGAGGGGCTGCAAAATTCCAGACCATACTGGCAATGCTGGTATTGGCAGGATCTTATGCTATCAATGGGGTTCGGCGTGTTGTATGCCACTGTTTTTCACAGGGTCACAGATTCTTTAAAAATAGAGGCTCAATATAAGGAAAAGTAATCATCTGGTGGGTGCGTAAAATTGCATTAATTTTGCATTTATATGCAATAGATAAAGCTGCGCCAGAGCGATTGATCCAGGTCATCGCTAAAATGGGCAGAAAATGGCAGGCTACATCCCTTTTACAGGGCGGCCCATCAGATTATGCAGTTACAGAAATTAGTCAATATGTTTGGTGGTGATCTTCAGCGCCGTTATGGTCATAAAGTCCATAAACTCACGCTGCACGGTGGTTTTAGCTGCCCAAACCGTGACGGAACCATTGGACGAGGGGGGTGTACTTTCTGCAACGTGGCGTCTTTTGCTGATGAAACCCAACAACATCATTCCATCGCCGAACAACTCGAGCGCCAGGCGCAGTTGGTTAACCGAGCTAAGCACTATCTCGCCTATTTCCAGGCGTACACCAGTACATGGGCAGAAGTGCAGGTGTTGCGTTCGATGTATCAGCAAGCCGTCAGCCAGGCCAGTATTGTCGGCTTATGTGTCGGCACACGTCCAGATTGCGTGCCAGATAGCGTGCTCGATTTGTTAAGTGAATATCATGACAAAGGTTATGAAGTTTGGTTAGAACTGGGCTTGCAGACGGCACATGACAAAACACTGCATCGGATTAATCGTGGGCATGATTTTGCCTGTTATCAGGAAACCACGCGTCGTGCCCGTGCGCGCGGTTTGAAAGTATGCAGCCACCTGATTGTTGGTCTGCCAGGTGAAGGCCAGGAACATTGCCTGCAAACGCTGGAAAAAGTTGTTGAGACTGGTGTAGACGGCATCAAACTCCACCCTCTCCATATTGTTAGCGGTAGTACGATGGCTAAAAGTTGGCAGGCTGGACGCTTGCAGGGTATCGAACTGGAGGAGTACGCGACGACCGCCGGCGAGATGATTCGCCATACGCCACTCGATATTGTCTACCATCGCATTTCTGCAAACGCCCGCCGTCCCACCTTGCTGGCACCATTATGGTGCGAAAATCGATGGACCGGAATGGGGGAGATCGATAAGTATCTGACAAGCCATGGTACTCAGGGTTCGGCGCTCGGAACGCCGTGGGACCCGACATTTCTGTTGTAATTCCTGAGCGTGTGATCTTTTTGCGGTATATTTAGCAGATTGAAGGCGAAGGAAACGTTCCATGAAGCAAATCCGGTTACTTGCGCAGTATTACGTTGATTTGATGGTGAAGCTCGGATTAGTGCGCTTCTCTTTGTTGCTGGCTTCCGCATTGGTGGTGCTGGCTATTGTCGTGCAAATGGCCGTGACAATGCTGTTACGCGGCCAGGTCGAAAGTATTGATGTCGTTCGCTCGATCTTTTTTGGTCTGTTAATTACTCCCTGGGCCGTCTATTTCCTTTCTGTGGTGGTTGAACAACTCGAAGAGTCGCGCCAACGGCTGTCAAAGCTTGTGGAGAAACTCGAAGAGATGCGCGAAAGGGATCTGAAACTCAATGTGCAGCTCAAAGACAACATTGCACAATTGAATCAGGAAATTGCCGTTCGCGTTAAAGCTGAGGATGAGCGTCAGGCCATGCTTGAGCAGCTTAAGGTTGAGATGCAAGAGCGTGAGGAGACGCAAATCCAGCTGGAGCAGCAATCCTCATTTCTCCGCTCTTTCCTTGATGCCTCGCCGGATCTCGTTTTTTATCGCAATGAAGACAAAGAGTTTTCAGGCTGTAACAGAGCCATGGAATTGCTGACGGGAAAAAGTGAGAAGCAATTAATCAGCCTGAAGCCAGCAGATGTGTATTCGCCAGAAGCGGCCCTGAAGGTGATTGAAACCGACGAAAAAGTATTTCGTCATAACGTGTCTCTGACCTATGAACAATGGTTGGATTATCCTGATGGCCGCAAAGCCTGCTTTGAAATTCGTAAAGTTCCGTACTATGACCGCGTAGGTAAACGCCACGGTTTAATGGGATTTGGTCGTGATATTACCGAGCGTAAGCGGTATCAAGATGCGCTTGAGCGCGCCAGCCGGGATAAAACCACCTTCATTTCAACCATCAGCCATGAGTTGCGCACGCCGCTTAATGGTATCGTCGGATTGAGTCGTATCCTGCTGGATACAGAGCTGAATTCTGAACAAACCAACTACCTCAAAACTATCCATGTCTCGGCTATTACACTCGGTAATATTTTTAACGATATCATCGATATGGATAAACTCGAGCGCCGTAAGGTTCAGCTTGATAACCAGCCAATTGATTTCACCAGTTTCCTCGCCGATTTAGAAAATCTCTCGGGTTTACAGGCTCAACAAAAAGGGCTGAAGCTGGAAATGAACCCTACGTTGCCACTGCCGCATAAAGTGGTGACAGATGGAACGCGCTTGCGTCAGATCCTGTGGAACCTCATCAGTAATGCCGTGAAGTTCACCCCTAAAGGCGGCGTGGTTGCTGTGCGCGTGTGTTATGAAGAAGAAAACATACTGCGCTTTGAAGTTCAGGATTCCGGCATTGGTATTCCTCAGGACGAACAAGACAAGATCTTCGCCATGTATTACCAGGTGAAAGACAGTCATGGTGGTAAACCGGCTACTGGGACAGGGATTGGGTTGGCGGTTTCACGTCGTCTGGCTAAGAGTATGGGCGGCGATATAACCGTTAGCAGTACGCCAGGTGAAGGCTCACTGTTTACCCTGACGATTCAGGCTCCTCGCGTTGCGGATGAAGTCGAAGACACTCTTAACGATGACGAAATGCCTCTGCCTGCGTTGCACGTTTTGCTGGTGGAAGATATTGAGCTCAATGTCATTGTTGCGCGCTCGGTACTTGAGAAACTCGGCAATAGCGTAGATGTCGCCATGACGGGTAAAGAAGCGCTGGAAAAATTCACTCCAGGGGAATATGACCTGGTGCTGCTGGATATCCAGTTGCCTGATATGACCGGCCTGGATATTTCCCGGCAATTGACCACGCGTTATGCGCGTGAAGATTTACCACCGCTGGTGGCGTTGACTGCTAACGTATTGAAAGATAAAAAAGAGTATCTGGATGCTGGCATGGATGATGTGCTGAGCAAACCCCTCTCTGTTCCGGCGTTAATGGCGATGATCCAAAAATTCTGGGACAACCAACAGTCAGAGTCTAAGAAGGAGTCTCAAGTGCCTCAAGTTAATAGTGAGAAGCAGCAAGCATTGCTCGATATTCCGATGCTTGAGCAGTATATGGACCTCGTCGGGCCAAAACTGATTACCGATGGACTGGCGATGTTTGAAAAAATGATGCCGGGTTACCTGAGTGTACTGGACTCTAATATGACCGCCCGCGACCAAAAAGGGGTTGTGGAAGAAGGGCATAAAATTAAAGGGGCCGCGGGTTCTGTCGGGCTACGTCATTTGCAGCAAGTCGCTCAGCAAATTCAATCGCCGGATTTACCTGCGTGGTCAGAAAATGTGGGTGAGTGGATTGAAGAGTTGAAACAAGAATGGCAACACGATGTTGATGTTCTGAAGGCTTGGGTGGCGAACGCTCCCAAAAAATGACCCCGGATAAACCGGGGTGCGCGAATTCTGCGCCAACACCAGGGAAAAAGTAGGTTGCGCCGTTGAGTTATAAGTCATTATCCAAATGGCGCAGCCGATAATCTCGTGTGCTGCTCAGGCATTAAGATAGCAAATCTTAAATAGTTTGTTACATGATTCAGTAAAATGTGTGAAGCATAGCGATCAAATTGTCATAACTGATGATAAAAATTGCATGATGAAAAGGAATGGCCAAATGAAGAAGATTGGTGTTGTGCTCAGTGGATGCGGGGTCTACGACGGAAGCGAGATTCAGGAAGCTGTCATTACCTTGCTTGCTATCGCTCGCTCAGGTGCTGAAGCTGTATGCTTCGCACCCGATAAAACTCAAGCAGATGTAATCAATCACCTTACTAATAATGAGTCTACTGAGTATCGTAATGTACTGGCCGAAGCGGCACGAATCACTCGCGGTGCGGTAATGCCATTGGCTCAGGCTGATGCTAACGAACTCGATGCATTGATAGTCCCCGGTGGTTTCGGAGCGGCTAAAAACCTGTGCAATTTTGCAAGTCTTGGTAGCGAGTGCCAGATTGATGGCGATTTGCGACGCCTTGCCCGGGATTGCCATGCTCAGGGTAAACCACTCGGTTTCATCTGCATTGCCCCGGTGATGTTGCCAAAGATTCTTGATGTACCGGTGCGTTTGACCATTGGTACTGATATTGACACCGCCGAGATAGTTGAAGAGATGGGTGCCGAACATGTTCCATGTCCGGTCGACGATATTGTGGTCGATGAAGAACATAAAGTGGTGACGACACCTGCGTACATGTTAGCGACACGCATTGACGAGGCTGCTTTGGGTATCGAAAAGCTGGTGGCTCGTGTTGTGGATATGACTGAATGAAGAAAGGGCGTATCGCGCTCTTGAGTTACTTCAAGCGCTGGCTGCTACGTTGCTTGCTGGCGCTGGTCGGAATTTGGCTGGCGGGAATAATTCTGTTTAGCTTTATGCCAGTGCCGTTTTCAGCGGTCATGGTCGAGCGTCAGTTTAGTGCCTGGTTCAGCGGTGACTTCAGTTATGTTGCGCATTCGGATTGGGTGAGCATGGATGAGATCTCGCCGTGGATGGGGCTTGCGGTTATCGCTGCGGAAGATCAGAAATTCCCTGACCACTGGGGTTTTGATATTGCCGCTATTGAGAAAGCCGTTGCTCATAACGAACGTAATGAAAATCGTGTTCGCGGCGCGTCAACGCTTTCACAGCAAACCGCAAAAAACCTGTTTCTTTGGGACGGACGTAGCTATGTGCGCAAAGGTCTTGAGGCAGGATTAACTCTCGGTATGGAAGTGGTTTGGACGAAACGTCGCATCCTGACGGTTTATCTGAATATTGCTGAATTTGGTGACGGGATTTTTGGTGTTGAAGAAGCTTCGCAGCGTTATTTCCATAAACCAGCAAGCCGCCTGACTGCATCTGAGGCTGCCTTACTAGCGGCAGTATTACCGAATCCCATTCGTTTTAAAGCGAATGCGCCTTCCGGGTATGTACGCCAACGTCAGCAATGGATTTTGCGCCAGATGCGCCAACTGGGTGGCGAGTCATTCCTGGCGCAGAATGAATTGAATTAGAACCTATTCCATCAGGCGTTATTGATGCAGCCAGTTTGGCTTCGGACAGCGCGCAAGAACCGGAGCGTACATAAAGTACGTGAGGATTCTGAGCACTGCCCAGGGGGAAAATGGCAAATAAAATAGCCTGATGGGATAGGTTCTTAGTCTTCGTCAAAACCGGCATTAAACAAAGCGATAACCGCGTTCAATGCTTGTTCTTCTTCTGGGCCGGTGACTTCAATTTCAATGTGGCCACCTTTGGCAGAATCCAGCATCAGTAGTGCAATGACGCTATTGGCTTCTGCCTCAGTACCGGCTTCGTTACGCAACATCACCTCAGCATCAAAGCTTTGTACCAATTCGAACAGCTTCATTGCTGGGCGTGCATGCATGCCCAGTTTGTTGGTTATTTCAACGGTCTGTTTTACGGTCATGTTTTGCGTTTTTCCAGCGTACGGTGGCGGGACTGCACATTCTTGCCACGCGAGCGAAAATAATCTGCCAACTGTTCAGCAATATAAACTGAACGGTGTTTACCGCCGGTACATCCAATCGCCACCGTCAGGTAGCTACGATTGTTGGTTTCCAGCATGGGTAACCATAGCTCAAGATAGCTACGTGTTTGGTAGATAAAATTGTGCACTTCGGTATGACGGTCGAGGAACGCAGCCACAGGTCTGTCCAAACCCGTCATCGGACGCAGTTTCGGGTCCCAGTGTGGGTTCGGCAAAAAGCGCACGTCAAACACATAATCCGCATCAATCGGAATGCCGTGTTTAAAGCCAAAGGATTCGAAGACCATGGTCAGTTCGCGTTCACGCTTACCAAGCAGGCGGGTACGCAACATTTCCGCGAGCTCATGCACTGACATCTCAGAAGTATCAATGATCAGGTCGGCTCTTGATTTCAATGGCTCCAGCAAATCACTTTCTTCATCTATCGCACTTTCTAGCGACAGATTTTTACTTGAAAGCGGATGCAGACGGCGAGTGTCACTATAACGACGAATCAGCGTGTTGCGATCGGCATCAAGGAACAACAATTGCGGCGAAAAGGTATCAGGCAGGTTAGTCATTGCCTGTTCAAAAATTTCTGGGTTTTCCGGCATGTTACGCACATCAATGCTGACTGCCGCAGAAATTTGGCGCTCTGCGAGAGTTTTGGCAAGATCAGGCAACAGTACCACTGGCAGGTTATCTACACAGTAGAATCCCATATCTTCTAATGCACGCAAGGCTACAGACTTCCCTGAACCAGAGCGGCCGCTGACAATCATCAGCACCATGTCATCACTCCCCCAACTTCTCTTGCTGTGGCTTTCGCATGACCGCAGCCAGATTATTCACTTTCACTACCTTGTTCTGTTTCGGTAATGATCTGATAAAGCTCTTCATCACTCTGTGCGGATCGCAGGCGTCGGCAAATCGTTTTGTCAGCCAGACGTTTCGCTACCAAAGACAAAGTATGCAAATGCGTTTTTGTTTGATCCGCAGGAACAAGCAGCGCAAACATCAGGTCAACCGGCTGATTATCAATAGCATCAAAGGCGATAGGGGTTTCCAGTTTAATAAAGACCCCGACAGCACGAGTGGTATCTTCTTCCAGTTTTCCATGAGGAATGGCGATACCATTACCGATACCGGTACTCCCCATACGTTCGCGCGTCAACACTGCCTCAAACACCACTTGTGGTGGCAGGCCGAGTTGTTTTGCTGCCAGTTCACTGATGATTTCCAGCGCACGTTTTTTACTCTGGCAATGTACATTGGTACGGGTACATTCCTTGTTCAGGACATTACTAAGTTGTAGAGCAGAATCGTTGTTCATCATAAGTTCACCTAAGCACCCTGTTATGCTAACGGCCCGTTACGCTATGCAACGAGCCGTCTATATCCATCATCCTTCAAGCTGCAGCCAACACCCCTGCAACTCGAATGCTAATGGATATATGCTTGTACAGTTGCCCGGATTATCAGTGTTGTTTTAGTTTATCTTTATGTTTGGTTAACTGGCGTGCCAGTTTATCAATCAAACCATCAATCGCCGCATACATATCCTGGCCTTCCGCGCTGGCATGAATTTCACCACCATTTACATGTAGCGTTGCATCGGCAATATGCGTGACTTTTTCCACTTTTAACACAATATAGACTTGGTTAATTCTTTCGAAGTACTGCTCCAGTTTGGCAAACTTCGTACTCACAAAATCGCGTAGTGCGTCAGTGATTTCGACGTTATGTCCTGTAATGTTGAGCTGCATAGTGTCTTCCTTATCGGTTAAGTCAAACCAATTGCTTACGCTGATTTGACGGTGGTATGGATAAAGACTCTCGGTACTTCGCAACGGTGCGGCGTGCCACCATGATCCCCTGATCCGATAGCATAGTCGTTAACTTGCTATCACTCAGGGGTTTCGCAGGGTTTTCCGCAGCAATTAATTTCTTCACCAATGCACGAATTGCCGTCGAGGAGGCTTCACCTCCACCTTCGGTATTTACGTGGCTTGAGAAGAAATACTTCAATTCAAATATGCCGCGTGGGCTATGCAGATATTTCTGCGTGGTCACACGGGAAATGGTCGATTCATGCATTTCGACCACCTGGGCGATATCAGCGAGAACCATCGGTTTCATGTGTTCTTCGCCAAGTTCAAAAAAGCCCTGCTGTTGCTCTACAATGCAGCGGCTGACGCGCAGCAGCGTGTCGTTCCTGCTTTCCAGACTTTTAATCAGCCATTTTGCTTCTTGTAAGTTACTGCGAATAAACTGCGAGTCGCTGTCATTGCGGGCGTTGGTGCCCATCGCAGCATACTGCTGATTTATTTTCAAACGTGGAATGCTGTCAGCGTTCAGTTCTACCGTCCAGCGACCCTGTATTTTTTTCACCAGGACATCCGGAATGACATATTCCGGTTCGCTGGTCTGAATAGATTGTCCTGGGCGTGGGTCAAGAGATTGAATCAGGCACATTGCCTCTTTCAATACTTCCTCTTTCAGACGCGTGACGCGCATCAGGCTGCGGAAGTCATGGTTAGCGAGCAGATCCAGGTGATCGCTGACAATCAAGCGGGCTTCCGTTAGCCACGGTGTTTCGCGGGCAAATTGCGAAAGCTGTATAAGCAGGCAATCGCGCAGATCGCGTGCGGCGACACCAACAGGATCGAAACGTTGTACGCGTTTGAGTACCGCTTCCACTTCGTCGAGGGTGATTTCGTCATCACCCATGCTTTCCAGAATTTCTTCCAGAGAGACTGTGAGGTAACCCATTTCGTCAACGGCATCGACAATAGACGTAGCTATCGCTGTGTCGGTGTCTGAAAACGGGGTGAGATCGACCTGCCACATTAAATAATCTTGCAGCGTTTGTGTCGTTTCACCCTGATAAACCGGCAGTTCATCGTCAATGTAATCTGTTCCGGTTCCTGATGGCGTGCCCGCGGTGTAGATTTCATCCCAGCTGGCATCCAGTGGTAACTCGTCGGGCATCTCTTTTTGTTCAAGTGCCTCACGAGTGTCTAACGCTTCATCTTCACGAACTTCCTGAGTATCAATTTCTTCATGCAGATCGGTTTGCTCAAGCAGTGGGTTACTTTCCAGTGCTTGCTGAAGTTCTTGCTGTAGCTCTAACGTCGACAGTTGCAACAGACGAATTGCCTGCTGTAACTGGGGGGTCATAGCAAGTTGTTGGCTAAGCCTTAATTGCAAACCTTGCTTCATATTCAGAGCGAGCTTCCTCAGGTGTATACCCTACATATTTCGAGTTGCCAGTGCGTGGGTAACCCGAATGATGCGGAGTATTAATAGTTATGCGTCCTACCCTATCAGAGTCTGAACTCTTCGCCCAGATACACGCGCTTAACGTGCTCGTCTTCCAGGATCTCAGCTGGAGTGCCATGGGCGATTAAATGGCCCTGGCTTACGATGTAGGCACGTTCGCAAACAGCCAACGTTTCACGTACGTTATGGTCAGTAATCAGCACTCCGAGCCCGCTGTCGCGCAGGTGCTCAATGATTCGTTTGATGTCGATGACAGAAATTGGGTCAACACCAGCAAAAGGTTCATCCAGAAGAATAAATTTTGGATTAGCCGCAAGTGCGCGGGCAATTTCGACACGACGACGCTCACCACCAGACAATGACTGCCCGAGGTTATTGCGCAAATGTTCGATGTGGAACTCTTCCATCAGCTCATTGGCGCGGTCTTCACGCTGCTCAACAGACAAGTCGTCGCGGATTTGCAGCACTGCCATCAAGTTATCGAACACACTTAAACGACGGAAAATCGATGCTTCTTGCGGTAAGTAGCCGATTCCTCGACGAGCACGAGCATGTAATGGCAGCAGGCTAATATCTTCATCATCAATAATGATGTTGCCTGCATCACGCGGCACAATGCCAACCACCATGTAAAAGGTTGTGGTTTTCCCTGCACCGTTCGGGCCAAGTAATCCCACAATTTCACCAGACTTAACAGTCAGGCTGACATCTTCAACGACGCGGCGGCCTTTGTAGGCTTTGGCGAGATTTTTTGCAATTAAAGTAGCCATAACGAATTAGTTACTCTTTTTCTGCGCAGGGGCTGGTGCCGGAGCCTGGCCGTCTTTTTTCTGCAACTGAGATGGGACCAGAACGGTCGTGACACGTTTACCTTTTTCGCTAAAGGCCTGCATCTTCTGTTCTTTTACCAGGTAAGTAATTTTGTCGCCTTTGATATTGCTATCCAATTGTTCCAGATATGCATTTCCGGTCAGCACGACGAAATCATTTTGTAGCTCATAGTGCATGGTAGACGCGTGGCCTTTAACTGGCTTACCGCTATCCTGCATCTGATAGAAAGTGGCAGGATTACCATAGCCATCAATGACTTCCTTGCCTTCTTCACCGCCAGGACGAGTCACAACTACTTTATCGGCGTTAATTTTGATACTGCCTTGTGTCACGATCACATTGCCAGTAAAGGTGACGACGTTACCTTGCATATCCAGCGACTGTTGGTCAGATTCAATGTGAATCGGCTGGTCGGTATCACCGGTCAGCGCAAATGCCGAAAAACTGGCGGCTAAAAGCGTACTGGTTAGTACTAAATTACGGCTGAGTTTGTTTATTTGGGATTTCATAGGATGTTCTAACCTTTTCAATCAGCTCGGCATTTTTGCTGCGTAAGTTTCCACGCATTTTGAGGCCGGTGGAGTTAAAGCTGGTTCCATACAAGGTTACCTGGTCATCAGAGGCAACATCCTGAGTGACTAAATTAACCTGCGCATTGTCCGTGGTAATTTTGCGTAGCTGAGAGTCTGGTGTAAGAGCGGTCAGCACCACATTCCCATACAAATACAGCATCCGATCGTTAGTAAGTTTGGCGCGATCTGCTCGTAATGACCAGGTTGCAACTTTGTTTTCGTCGTACTGCGTCATCACTGGGTTGGTGAACCACGAAATGGCGGTGTCGGAAAAATATTCAACGTGTTCCGCAACCAACCGATAATTCAGAGCCCCTTCCGGACTGTAGGCGAGGGTCGTGGAATGTTCACTTTGATAGGTTGGCTCGTTGCTGCTTACCGTCGGTTGAACAACGGTATCTTTATCGGCCAGATTTACGCCAATCAATATCAATACCAGCAATGAAAGCAGGATGATAACCCAACGTCTGGTATTACTCATATAGATAGCCCTTTGGCCTCATCAAGCTTTCCTTGTGCCAGTAACAGGAGATCACACACTTCGCGAACCGCCCCACGCCCGCCAGCAATGCGTGTCACATAGTCGGCACGAGGAATAAGCAAAGGATGAGCATCGGAAACCGCAACGCTCAAACCCACTTTAGCCATAACTGGCCAGTCGATTAAGTCATCACCAACATAAGCGACGTGCTCCGCTGGGATAGCGAGTTTCTCTAATAGGTCATCAAAAGCCACAAGCTTGTCAGATTGCCCTTGATAGAGATGGGTAATACCCAGCGTTTCACACCGGTCTTCAAGAAGCTTTGCTTTGCGGCCAGTAATAATCGCAACTTCGATATCAGAAGTCAGCGCGCAGCGAATCCCGTAGCCGTCACGCACGTTGAATGCTTTCAGCTCTTCGCCGCTATTACCCATGTAAATCAGGCCATCAGACATCACACCGTCAACATCTAAAATAAGCAGGCGCACGTTTGCGGCCCGCTCCATCACGCGCGTGCTTACCGGGCCATAACAGGTGGCAAGTGACGCTTCATGGTTACTCATTAAGGCTAATCCTTTGTTAAACCACGCCAGCGCGTAGCATGTCATGCATATGTACCACACCGAGTAATTGGTCGCCATCTGCAACCAATACCGAGGTAATGTGGCGAGACTGCATCAGATTGAGAGCATCTACCGCCAGTAGTGACGGACGAACTCGAATTCCGCCTGGAGTCATGACATCTGCGATATTCACGGAGTGGAGGTCCACGCCCATATCAAAGACACGGCGTAAATCGCCATCCGTGAAGATCCCTTCGATTTTCATCAAAGAGTCACAAATCACGGTCATCCCCATATTTTTACGCGTAATTTCCAGTAATGCATCGCGCAATGACGCATCTTTACTGACATGTGGGATCTCATTACCGCTGTGCATGATATCGCTAACGCGTAGTAACAGTTTACGACCCAATGCGCCGCCTGGGTGAGAAAGTGCAAAATCTTCTGCGGTAAAGCCACGAGCTTTAAGCAACGCAACGGCAAGAGCATCACCCATCACCAGAGTTGCTGTGGTGCTTGAGGTTGGGGCCAGGCCAAGTGGGCAGGCCTCTTGCGGTACTTTGACACACAAATGGACATCAGCCGCTTTGCCCATGGAGCTTTCCGGGCGGCTGGTGATGCAGATGAGTGGAACCTGTAAGCGCTTGAGAACCGGAATCAGTGCCAGAATTTCGTTTGACTCACCGGAGTTTGAAATCGCGATAACAATATCTTGTGCGCTTACCATTCCGAGATCGCCGTGGCTTGCTTCACCTGGATGGACGAAGAATGACGGTGTGCCGGTGCTGGCAAAGGTCGCTGCCATCTTCTTACCGATGTGGCCGGACTTGCCCATGCCCATAACGACGACTTTACCTTTGCAATAAAACATTTTTTCACAGGCCGCAGAGAAGTCTGTGTTGATGTATTGCTCAAGTTGATCCAGGCCTTCACGTTCGATCTTCAGGACTTCTTTGCCTGCTTCTTGAAAGTCAAAACCCGGTTGTAAATCTATCTGTGACATAATTTCCGTTCCGTTTTACCCAACGACCGGTGATGCAACAAACCACAGCACCACAATCCATACGAAGAAGCTACATGTTAACAGAGCACCGACCGTCTTGCCGATAGAGCGAGACTTACGCCAGCAAAGTACGGCGAAAATGGCACTGACTACCAACATCACCCAATAGTCTCGTGCAAAAGCAAGAGGGTTGATTTCGCCCGGTGCGATTAACGCAGGAATACCCAGTACCAGAACAATATTGAAAATGTTCGAGCCAATGATATTGCCAATCGCAATATCATCTTCGCCTTTACGTGCACCCGCTATGGTTGTTGCAAGCTCAGGCAGGCTAGTGCCAACCGAAATAATCGTCAGGCCAATCACTAACTCACTTACACCAAAGTAATGTGCCAACACGCTGGCGTTATCGATAACCATGCGCGTGGCCATTGGCATAATAATGAGGGCAACGGCGAGCCACAAAAATGCGACGGGACGGCTCCCTTCACGAGGAAGCTCTGACAACTGCTCACGCGTCAGTTTGTCGGTACCTTCATTTCCGGCAAGGCGCGCTATTTTAATCGTAAACAGCAGATACGCCACCGCTACAGTAATTAAAATAACACCATCAACAACGCTTAACTGGTTGTCAAAAAGTAGCCAGCCAATAATGGCGCTGACGACTAACATTAGGGGTAATTCGCGCCTAAGAATATCGGAATTCACGGTAAATGGATGCAAAAGGGCGGCTAAGCCAAGAATGAGCAAAATATTGGTGATATTTGAGCCTAATGCCGTTCCTACCGCTAAATCTAACTGGCCATGAAAGGCCGCAGAACTGGCAACGATGAGTTCAGGTAACGAAGTGCCGATACTGACGACCGTCAAGCCGATCAGCAGCGGGGGAACCCCAAAACTGCGGCAAAGTATTGATGCGGCAAACACGAGTCGGTCGGCACCATAGACGACCAAAAGCAAACCAATAATTAACAGAGCTGTAGCTAACAGCATGCAAAATCCTTAATTCAGGTATAATCGCCGGTCTTGTGCTGTGAAAGTACCGGCAGAGCATACAGATCTGTAGGGCCGGGCAAGATTCTTAATTCTGACTTTATGTGGCAGAAAAGTAAAACAAATGCCAGTTTTCGCTAATATGGACAGGTAATATTCTGTAAGGATATTAGGTTGGAACTGAGTTTCCAATTAATGCTTCGTCCGTGAACTTGATAAAAGGAAATACGATGAGCCAGACGCAGACGAATCTGGTCGAAATTCGCGGTGTGAGTTTTACTCGCGGTAGTCGGCGCATCTTTGACAATATTTCCCTGAACGTGCCACGGGGTAAAATTACCGCCATAATGGGGCCGTCAGGTATTGGCAAAACAACTTTATTGCGGTTGATAGGCGGTCAAATTCAACCTGACAGCGGTGAAATCCTGTTTGACGGTGAAAACGTACCGGCCATGTCGCGCTCGCGTTTATACACTGTTCGTAAACGCATGAGTATGCTGTTCCAGTCTGGCGCGCTGTTTACTGACCTGAATGTCTTTGAAAATGTGGCCTACCCACTGCGTGAACATCGCCGCTTGCCGGAAGAGTTGCTGCGCAGCACCGTGATGATGAAGCTTGAGGCGGTGGGATTACGTGGTGCCGCTAAACTGATGCCGAACGAACTCTCTGGCGGCATGGCCCGACGTGCAGCCCTCGCTCGCGCCATCGCTCTCGAACCCGATTTGATCATGTTTGATGAGCCATTTGTTGGCCAGGATCCTATTACAATGGGGGTGTTGGTCAAACTGATTTCAGAATTGAATAGCGCCCTGGGTGTGACTTGTATCGTGGTTTCTCACGACGTGCCTGAAGTGCTGAGTATTGCCGATTACGCCTATATTGCAGCGGATCAGCACATTGTGGCTGAAGGAACCCCTGCGGCTCTGCGTGAAAATTGCGACCCGCGGGTGCGCCAGTTCCTCGATGGTATTGCCGATGGGCCAGTACCGTTCCGCTATCCGGCGATGGATTATCGGAATGACTTATTATCAGAAACAGGGAGTTAAGTTGCTCATGTTCTTTAATGCACTGGCAGCATTCGGACGGCGGGGATTGAAAACCTGCGCGTCATTTGGCCGGGCTGGGATAATGCTTTTCAATGCGGTGGTGGGGAAACCTGAATTCCGCAAACACACACCGTTGCTTATTCGCCAACTGTATAACGTCGGCGTGCTCTCGCTGATTATCATTATTGTTTCTGGCTTGTTTATCGGCATGGTGCTTGGTCTGCAAGGCTACCTGGTTTTGACGACCTACAGTGCGGAATCAAGCCTCGGCATGCTGGTCGCCTTGTCTTTACTGCGAGAGCTTGGTCCTGTCGTCGCAGCACTTCTGTTCGCCGGGCGCGCTGGCTCAGCGCTGACCGCAGAAATCGGCCTGATGAAGGCAACAGAACAACTCTCCAGTATGGAAATGATGGCGGTTGATCCTTTACGTCGAGTCGTTTCGCCTCGTTTTTGGGCGGGTGTAATTTCATTGCCATTGCTGACGCTTATTTTTGTCGCAGTGGGTATTTGGGGTGGCGCGCTGGTGGGGGTGAACTGGAAGGGCATCGACTCAGGCTTCTTCTGGTCTGCAATGCAAAATGCCGTCAACTGGCGTACTGATTTGGTTAACTGTGTCATCAAAAGTGTCGTGTTTGCGATAACAGTAACCTGGATTGCGTTATTCAATGGCTACGATGCTATTCCAACGTCCGCAGGGATTAGCCGGGCAACAACACGAACCGTTGTGCACGCTTCATTGGCCGTTTTAGGTCTGGATTTTGTGCTCACAGCACTGATGTTTGGGAATTAAGTTCATGCAAACTAAGAAATTTGAAACTGGGGTTGGAGCATTTTTAATTATTGCGCTGGCAGCCATCGTATTCTTGTGTCTGAAAGTGGCGAACGTTACCTCGCTGCGCAACGAGCCAACTTACCGGATTTATGCGACCTTTGATAACATTGGTAGCCTGAAAACGGGTTCTCCGTTGCGCCTTGGCGGTGTGGTGATAGGGAGAGTTGACGATATTACTCTGGATCCGAAAACGTACTTACCTCGTGTTACCCTGGATATTGAAAAACGCTATGACCATATTCCTGACACCAGTTCACTGGCTATCCGCACTTCGGGTTTGCTGGGTGAGCAGTATCTGGCATTAAACCTCGGTTTTGATGACCCAGAACTCGGCTCATCTATCCTGAAAGAAGGCGGGACGATTCAGGATACGAAATCAGCTCTGGTGCTGGAGGACCTGATTGGCCAATTCCTGTATAAGAGCGGAAATGGTGATAATCAGAATTCAGGGGATACCCCATCGCAGGATTCAGAGAATAATAGTGCAGCGCCACAGCCTGGCACCACGCACTAATCTAAGAGGAAAAGTGTTATGTTTAAACGACTTATCATGATTGCTATGCTGGTCATCGCGCCGCTGGCAAATGCTGCGGATCAAAGTAACCCTTACAAATTGATGGGTGAAGCGGCGCAAAAAACTTTTGACCGTCTTAAAAATGAGCAACCTAAAATTCGCCAAAACCCTGACTACCTGCGCGAGGTCGTTGGCCAGGAGCTGTTACCTTATGTACAGGTTAAATACGCAGGGGCTCTGGTTCTGGGGCGTTACTATAAAGATGCGACACCTGCACAACGTGATGCCTATTTCAAAGCATTCGAAGAATACCTGAAACAAGCTTATGGCCAGGCTCTTGCCATGTATAACGGGCAGTCCTACCAAATTGCCCCTGAGCAGCCGCTGGGTGATGCCACTATCGTTGCAATTCGTGTAACCATCATCGATCCAAACGGTCGTCCGCCGGTACGTCTTGATTTCCAGTGGCGTAAAAACACCCAGACCGGTCATTGGCAAGCGTACGACATGATTGCTGAAGGTGTCAGTATGATCACCACCAAGCAAAATGAGTGGAGTGATATCCTGCGTACCAAAGGTATCGATGGTTTGACGGCGCAACTGCAAACTATCTCCCGCATGCCAATTACACTGGAAGCGAAAAAGTAATGGCGGGTGGGCTTAACTGGCAGCGTGAAGCCGCAACCTTGCACCTGACGGGTGAGCTGGACAGCGATACCGTAGGGCCTTTATGGCGCCAACGTCAGCAAATCATGGCAGGTATCAAGACTCTTAACCTTTCTGGCTTATCTCGTGTAGATACCTCCGGCTTAGCGTTGTTGATTCATCTTGTGGCTTTCTCCAGACGTCAAAACGTTGAAGTGGAGCTTCAGGGAGCCAGTGATAACTTACAGACACTGACTAAACTTTATAACCTACCAGAAGACATCCTCCCTGCATTTGCAGGCTAGTGTTTTCATAGCGTTACTATCGTTGCCCCTGATCTATTAAGATCAGGGGCTTTTTGCTTATTTAAGCTCGCGCCACTTTCCTCTAAGATGTGTGGCTTGTTTCATTAACCGACGAATTATATCCCATGGAAAATCATGAAATTCAGACAGTGCTGATGAACGCACTGCCCCTCCAGGAAGTCCACGTCTCAGGCGATGGCAGCCATTTTCAGGTGATTGCGGTGGGTGAGTTATTCGCCGAGTTAAGTCGCGTGAAGAAGCAACAGACAGTTTATGCGCCATTGATGGAGCTGATTGCTGATAACCGCATTCATGCGGTTTCCATCAAGACCTATACTCCGCAAGAGTGGGATCGCGATCGTAAACTTAATGGTTTTTGAGCAATTCGCCACGGCGGGTTGTAACGACTTGAATTTAAAAGAGAGCAGCTGTAATGGATAAATTTCGTGTTCAGGGGCCAACCCGACTGAGTGGTGAAGTAACGATCTCCGGGGCTAAGAATGCTGCCCTGCCGATCCTCTTCGCTGCTCTGTTGGCCGAAGAGCCAGTTGAGATTCAAAACGTTCCAAAACTGAAAGACATTGATACCACCATGAAGCTGCTAAGCCAACTGGGTACCAAGGTCGAACGTAATGGTTCTGTGTGGATCGATGCCAGCGACGTTAATATTTTCTGTGCGCCGTATGAGTTGGTGAAAACCATGCGTGCTTCTATTTGGGCACTGGGACCGTTGGTTGCGCGTTTTGGCCAGGGTCAGGTTTCTTTGCCGGGCGGTTGTGCAATTGGTGCACGTCCAGTGGACCTGCATATTACAGGTCTTGAGCAGCTGGGCGCCGAAATTAAACTGGAAGAAGGCTACGTTAAAGCTTCTGTTCAGGGGCGCCTGAAAGGTGCGCACATCGTGATGGACAAAGTGAGCGTAGGCGCCACTGTCACCATCATGAGTGCTGCAACTCTTGCTGAAGGCACCACTGTCATTGAAAACGCAGCCCGTGAGCCGGAAATCGTTGATACAGCGAACTTCCTGAATACGTTGGGTGCAAAAATCACGGGCGCAGGCAGCGATCGCATTACCATTGAAGGCGTTAAGCGTCTGGGTGGCGGCGTTTACCGTGTAGTGCCTGACCGCATTGAAACCGGTACTTTCCTGGTTGCTGCGGCGATTTCTGGCGGCAAAATTATTTGCCGTAATGCTAAACCAGACACGCTTGATGCTGTGCTGGCGAAGCTGCGCGAAGCGGGTGGCGATATCGAAGTGGGCGAGGATTGGGTTAGCCTGGATATGCACGGCAAGCGCCCTAAAGGTGTCACCGTGCGTACTGCTCCGCACCCAGGTTTCCCGACTGATATGCAAGCACAGTTCACTCTGTTGAACCTGGTTGCAGAAGGTACAGGTGTTATCACCGAAACCATTTTTGAAAACCGCTTCATGCACGTCCCAGAACTGATTCGTATGGGTGCACATGCAGAGATTGAAAGTAACACAGTGATTTGCCACGGCGTTGAAAAACTGTCTGGTGCACAAGTGATGGCAACCGACCTGCGTGCTTCAGCAAGCCTGGTGCTGGCTGGCTGTATCGCTGAAGGGACCACTGTAGTTGATCGTATTTACCATATTGATCGTGGCTACGAGCGTATTGAAGATAAACTTCAAGCGCTGGGTGCGCAGATTGAGCGTGTGAAAGGTAGTGGCGGCGAATAATTTTCGTTGTTAAAAGAGAAAACCGGGCATGCCCGGTTTTTTTATCGCTTACGCATTAATTTTGCACGATTAATTAACTGATTAGTTTGTGGATCATAATAGCGTGAAGGCCAAATCATCCACGGAGAAATATCCAGTGCCTGTGCGATAATCAATTCTCCCTTTGGCCACGGACGCGTCAACGCGTTAGCGAGGGTCGATGAGCTTAGCCCCGCTTTTCGTGATTCAGCCGCCAGAGATGTTCCCCGTTTACGTAGCCCTGCGATGATGTCTGCTGGGTGCCAGTCAGAATTTTTACTTTCCATGTCTCTCCCTGTAACCGCTTAATTTACCGGTTTAATCAAAGGAAGTTATAGCATAGTGATAATTCAAAAGATTCCAATAATTGCGTGAAAAATCAAATCTGTGTATTTCCACACAAAGTGAATGAAAATCAATGAAAACAGTGTGGTGGGGATGTGGTAGGAGAAAGAGTGGGGTGATTTATTGGAAACTTAGCGCGCCTTTTAACGGCGCGCTAAAAAGTTTAGCGGTCGCGCTGAACGGCCATATGAGCCAAAGCAATCAACGCGTGTTTATGCTCGCTTTCTGGCAGGATATTCAGGGCAGCAATCGCTTTGTCAGCTTCCTGCTCTGCTCGTAATTGAGTCCATTCCAGGGAGCCACAGGCCGCCATCGCGTCCAGAACCGGTTGCAGCAAATGACGCCCGTTACCATGTTCAATGGCTTCACGAATCATCTTTTCTTGCTCTGCTGTGCCGTTACGCATTGCGTGCAGGAGCGGGAGAGTAGGCTTGCCTTCGTTAAGGTCATCACCGACATTCTTACCCAGCGTTTGCCCGTCAGCGCTATAGTCCAGCAGGTCATCAATGAGCTGGAATGCGGTACCCAGATAGCGGCCATAATCCTGAAGCGCTTTCTCTTGCTCAGCAGTGGCATCAGCTAAAATACCCGAGCATTGAGCGGCAGCTTCAAACAAACGTGCTGTTTTGCTGTAGATCACCCGCATATAGCTTTCTTCGGTGATATCCGGGTCATTACAGTTCATCAATTGCAGAACTTCGCCTTCCGCAATGACGTTCACCGCTTCTGACATGACCTCAAGCACCTTGAGTGAACCGAGTTGAGTCATCATCTGGAAGGCACGGGTGTAAATAAAATCGCCGACCAGAACACTGGCAGCATTGCCGAACGCTGCGTTGGCCGTGGCCTTACCACGGCGCATATCCGATTCATCTACCACGTCATCGTGTAATAACGTCGCCGTGTGAATAAACTCGATGAGTGCTGCAATATTGACATGCGCATTGCCCTGATAACCGAGCGCACGAGCAGCAAGTACAGCAATCATTGGGCGGATACGCTTACCACCGCCACTGACGATGTAATACCCTAACTGATTGATCAATTGGACATCTGAATTCAACTGTTCAAGGATGACCGCATTGACACCCGCCATATCTTGCGCGGTTAACTCATTAATTTTTTCTAAATTCATCGCAAAATTCTGGCATAAAGTCCTGTTTACCACATGTCTATACGAAATCACGTGAGGGTAGAGGAGTAATAATGTAGTACAGATTGTACTGAAAAAACGAGGCAGATAAACGGCTGGTGTGATGTTGCGTTTTTTTTCTACTCTGTTTCATGACAGGGCTTGTCAAAGGCTCTCGTTTTGCGTAATATTCGCGCCCTATTGTGAATATTTATAGCGCCACCTGAAACATACGTAGGGTGCGTGCGGAAAGCGGAGTTTTATATGTACGCGGTTTTCCAAAGTGGTGGTAAACAACACCGAGTCAGCGAAGGTCAAACCATTCGCCTGGAAAAGCTGGACATCGCAACTGGCGAAGCAGTTGAGTTCGCAGAAGTTCTGATGATCGCTAATGGTGAAGAAATCAAAATCGGCGTTCCTTTCGTCGATGGCGGCGTAATCAAAGCTGAAGTTGTTGCTCATGGTCGTGGCGAGAAAATTAAGATTGTTAAGTTTCGTCGTCGTAAACACTACCGTAAGCAGCAGGGTCATCGTCAGTGGTTCACTGATGTGAAAATCACCGGCATCAGCGCTTAATACAGGGGAGCATATTAAATGGCACATAAAAAGGCTGGCGGCTCTACTCGTAACGGTCGCGATTCCGAAGCTAAACGTCTGGGCGTAAAACGTTTCGGCGGTGAAGCAGTTCTGGCAGGCAGCATTATCGTTCGTCAACGTGGTACTAAATTCCACGCTGGCACAAACGTAGGTTGCGGCAAAGATCATACTCTGTTCGCTTTGACTGACGGTAAAGTTAAGTTCGAAGTTAAAGGTCCGAAAAACCGTAAGTTCATCAGCATCGTTGCTGAATAAGTTTTTCGCGTCCCGGTAACGGATAGAAGCCCCGCAACACGTTGCGGGGCTTTTTACATTCTGCGACCGGTAAATCATGCAGTCGCAGGGATCACGCAATGAAACAGCAGGCAGGCATTGGCATTCTGTTGGCGCTTACTACAGCAATTTGCTGGGGAGCACTGCCAATAGCAATGAAACAAGTGCTGACGGTAATGGAACCCCCTACGGTGGTCTTTTATCGATTTCTGATGGCAAGCCTGGGGCTCGGTAGCATTCTCGCGATACGCGGAAAATTGCCACCTTTACGCCTGTTTCGAAAACCACGCTGGTTGGCTTTGCTCGCCATTGCTACAGGTGGGTTGTTCGGAAACTTTTTGCTGTTTAGTTCTTCGTTGCAATACCTGAGTCCAACGGCTTCTCAGGTGATTGGCCAGCTTTCCCCGGTGGGAATGATGGTGGCAAGTGTGGTTGTGCTCAAAGAGAAGATGCGCGGCACGCAAGTCATCGGCGCCATAATGTTACTTTGCGGGTTGGTGATGTTCTTTAACACCAGCCTGATAGAAATTTTTACCCGCCTGACGGATTACACTCTTGGGGTGATATTCGGTGTTCTGGCGGCGACAGTGTGGGTCACCTATGGCGTGGCGCAGAAGGTATTATTACGCCGCCTGGCCTCGCAACAGATCCTCTTTTTGCTGTACACTTTATGTACTCTTGCGCTTTTGCCGCTGGCTCAGTTGGATAAAGTTTTCCAACTCAGTCATTGGCAACTGGCATGTTTAGTTTTCTGCGGCCTGAATACACTGGTTGGGTATGGGGCATTGGCAGAAGCAATGGCACGGTGGCAGGCGGCACAGGTTAGCGCCATTATCACGCTGACCCCGCTGTTTACTTTGCTATTTTCAGATTTATTAGCGTTAGCCTGGCCCGATTTCTTCGCCATGCCGTTACTTAACCTCGTAGGTTATACCGGCGCGTTCGTCGTGGTTGCAGGTGCAATGTATTCAGCCATTGGTCACCGTCTTTGGGGACGTTGGCGCAAAACCGAAGCTGTCCTTCCAGTACAACGTTCGGGCGAATGATTTACGGAGAAGTGAAATGAAGTTTGTTGATGAAGCAACGATCCTGGTCGTAGCAGGTGATGGCGGTAACGGCTGCGTTAGCTTCCGTCGTGAAAAATATATTCCCAGAGGTGGCCCGGACGGTGGTGATGGCGGTGATGGCGGTGATGTCTGGCTTGAGGCGGATGAAAACCTCAACACATTGATCGATTATCGCTTCGAGAAATCTTTCCGCGCTGAACGTGGTCAAAATGGTCAGAGCCGTGACTGTACCGGTAAACGTGGTAAAGACATCACGGTTAAAGTTCCTGTGGGGACGCGTGTTATCGATCAGGGCACTGGCGAAACCATGGGTGACATGACCCAGCATGGTCAGAAGCTGATGGTGGCTAAGGGCGGTTGGCACGGTCTGGGTAACACCCGTTTTAAATCATCTGTAAACCGTACTCCGCGTCAAAAGACCATGGGTACGCCGGGTGAGAAGCGTGATATCCAGCTTGAGCTGTTGCTGTTGGCTGACGTGGGTATGCTGGGTTTACCTAATGCTGGTAAATCTACGTTCATTCGCTCTGTTTCAGCGGCAAAACCAAAAGTAGCGGATTATCCGTTTACTACCTTGATTCCAAGCCTTGGCGTAGTCCGTATGGATAACGAGAAGAGCTTTGTGGTTGCTGATATCCCAGGGCTGATTGAAGGCGCTGCTGAAGGCGCTGGCCTCGGTATCCGCTTCCTGAAGCACCTTGAGCGTTGCCGTGTGCTATTGCACCTCATCGATATCGCGCCAATCGATGAATCAGATCCGGTTGAAAATGCCCGTATCATCATTGGTGAGCTGGAAAAATACAGCGAGAAACTTGCTGACAAGCCACGTTGGTTAGTATTCAACAAAGCCGATCTGATGAGCAAAGAAGATGCCGAAGCGCGCGCCAAAGAAATTGCGACGGCGATGGGCTGGGAAGATAAATACTATCTGATCTCTGCTGTTAATCGCGAAGGCGTCAACGCACTGTGCTGGGATGTAATGGACTTTATCATTGCTAACCCGAAAGTTGCTGAGCTTCAGCCTGTGGCACCTGAGAAAGTTGAGTTTATGTGGGATGACTACCATCAACAACAACTCGACGCGGTGGAAGCAGAAGAAGACGAAGATTGGGATGACGACTGGGATGAAGATGACGACGAAGGTGTCGAAATCATTTATCAGAAATAAAACGTTATCATAAAAAAGGCCGGAGATTTCCGGCCTTTTTTTATTGGTTCTGTGATGGGATCCAGCAGCTTGCTTGCAGACCAACACCATCGATACCGTTATCCAACGCCAGTTTTCCATGATGAAGCTGGACGATTCGTTGGACAATATTCAGCCCAAGTCCACTTCCACCATAACGTTCATCCATTCGACGGAATGGATCGGTAATTGTCTGGCGATGTTTTTCGTCGATGCCCGGTCCCTGGTCTGAAACCGTTAGCTTCGCCCCGTTATCCTGGGCGGTTAATGATATCGAAATGGTACTTTTAGGCGGACTATATCGAGATGCGTTTTCCATCAGGTTACGCAACATCAGGCGAAGTAGCACGGCATCACCCTGAACGGTATTTTGGCCTTCATGTGGCCAGATAATGGTTTGCTCGCGCAAGAGTACCATTTCTTCCATTTCAATCTTGAGCGGCGAAATGATGTCACGATACCAGTCAAGCGTGTCGTAATGACCACTCGCCAGCGCTTGTCCGGCACGCGAGAGCATCAGCAATTGCTCAATGGTATGCATCAACTGGTCTATACGTTCTAACAGCATAGGAGCTTGCTGAACGCCTGAGTTTGCCATCAACTCGAGGTGTAGCCGAATGCCAGCAAGGGGCGTTCGTAGTTCATGTGCGGCATCTGCGGTAAATAAGCGTTCTTGCTGAATGGTATGGTTGAGTCGCGCCAGGAGTTGGTTCAGTGAGTTGGTCACGGCTACCATTTCGTCCATATCTGAATACATGGAGAGCGGTGACAGGTTGTCAGCAGACCGATTTGCAAGGCTTGTGCGCAGGCGGTTCAAGGGACGGGTTATCCAGGTAATCGCCCAAAATGAGAAGAACAACGTGAAGCCAATCATCACCAGAGAAGGTACCAGTAACGACGCAATCGCTTCGCGGATTTCCTTCTCTACATGTTGATTTCGGGATTTAGCTGAAAGCGTTTCGCTGACCAGGAAACTGATTTGCTCACGACTTTCATGCCACAACCAGATAACGCTAATTAATTGAAAAAACAAAAGAATAAGTGCAAGGAGCACCATCAGGCGCTGGCGCATACTGTTCATACACGGCTATCCAGTCGATAACCCACGCCACGAATGGTTTTGATCCTGTCTTTGCCTAATTTACGTCTCAGGTTGTGGATGTGCACCTCAAGCGTATTTGAACCAGGATCGTCCTGCCAGCTGTAGATATCCTGTTGCAACGTTTCGCGGTGCACAGTCTGCCCGATACGCATCATCAAACGTGTCAGTAAGGCGAACTCTTTTGGGGTGATTTCGACGGGTTGATCTTGCAATAGTACCTGCTGAGTTTGCAGGTTGAGCGTCAGATCATCATGTTGAATAAGGTTATCGCTATGTCCTTGATAACGACGGATTAGAGCCCGCGTACGGGCTTGCAATTCCGCGAGAGCAAAGGGTTTGACTAAATAGTCATCGGCACCAGAATCCAGACCATTGACGCGATCTTCCAGTGCATCGCGAGCTGTCAGTATCAGCACAGGCGTGCTGATACTGCGACGCCGCCATTGCCTTAATAGTGCGGCGCCATCTTTATCTGGCAGACCAAGATCGAGAATAATCATGCCGTACTCGCCACTTTCGATCAGCGCATCTGCTTCGGCAGCGGTCGTGGCACAATCAAGCGCGTAACCCTCGGCGTTCATTGCCAGTACCAGGCCTTCCCGCAACAGTAAATCGTCTTCAACAATCAGTAGTTTCATAACTCAATTATTCTGGTAGATATCCTTATAGAGGCGGCTTTCAAAGCGCACTAACGGGATACGACGGTTACGTTGATCGGCAGGCTCGACAGCATAGCCTGACAAATATTGCACAAAGGCCATTCTTTGACCGCTGGCAGTGGTAATAAATCCAGCAAGGTTATAAACACCTTGCAGTGAACCCGTTTTCGCAGAAACTTTACCATCAACCCCGGCCTGATGAAGGCCAGCACGATATTGTAAGGAGCCGTCATAACCCGCTAACGGTAACATTGAGATAAAGTTTAGCTCGGTGTCATTTTGGGCGATGTACTGAAGTACCTGCATCATGGTGGCGGGGGAGATGAGATTGTGACGCGACAACCCAGAACCATCGACCACGATACTATTTCCTAAATCAACGCCTGCTTTCTGCCGAAGGATTTGCCGAACGGCATCTGCTCCGGAGCGCCAGGTTCCCGGTACACCAAAACGGTTATGGCCGATAGTTCGAAAAACAGTATCGGCAATCATGTTGTCCGATTTCTTGAGCATAATCTTTAACAAATCGTGCAGTGGCGCGGATTGCTTACTGGCGATAACCGTACCGGGGGTATTCGATTGTGTTTGACGTAACAGGGTTCCGCTATAACTAATACCCGCTTCTTTAAGCTCAGCTTTCAAAATCGCACCCGCGTAACTTGCGCCATCTTGTATCGCGAATGCCAGTGGGAGAGGGTCTGCTCGCTGGGTCATACAGCCGGTTAGCGTAAAGCGATTTAAATCACCGGGAACGACATCCAGTTCGCAATATTGTGCATCAGGGGAACCTTTTGCGAGCGTACGAACCTGGCTGAACATCACTACCGGATAGTAAGAAGCGATACGAATAAACGCTAAATCATCCGCTTTTGGTGCGCTGTAGAGTGAAATAGAAAAACAGTTTCGGTCGACAATAGCGGCGGCTGGCGGTGCGCTAAAACACTGCGTCATATCATTCCATGGCCAACCTGGCGCTTTGTCATGGCTGGCGAAAACCGACGTATCAACCAGCACATTGCCCTGAATTTGTTGCACACCTGATTTTTTCAGAACAGCCACCATATTGCGAATATCCTGACGTTTTAACGTTGGATCGCCACCAAATCGCGCAATAAGGTCCCCTTGCAAGACGCCATTACTGACTTGAGCATGGCTTTCAAGGGTGGTCGTAAACCTGAAATCTGGCCCTAACTGTAGAAGTGCCGCCAGAGCCGTGATGACCTTTTGAGTACTAGCAGGCAGCGCCATCTGTTGACTGTGATAGTCAATCGAGGGAGCGGGCGCACCTACTTTTTGCACCATCAAAGCCAGATTCGCACCAGCAGGCAATTGGGAGGTATAGTCTTCTACGTTGGCAGCCTGGACGCTGAACACCACAGCACTGGTCAATCCAATGACAAATCTAAAAAATCGCATAATCTCGCGGTAACAACCTGGAAACGTGCCGTCATACTACGGTGCATCGCGGTGCAAAGTAAACGATGACCCTCAGTGAACTCCAGGGTAAAATACAGGTCAATTTGGAAACCGTTCCTGGCCTGGTGCTTTGCACCGGGTCAGTTTTATTTTGCTTAGTGCCAGGGGTTTGCCTTATTTATGCAAACCAGGCTCTGGATTCAGAAGTGCCGCAGGGCAGTTCTGAACAGGAAAGTTTTGAAGAGGTATAACAATGCAACCTATTCCGATGACCCTACGTGGCGCAGAAAGATTACGTGAAGAGCTGGATTTCCTGAAGTCTGTGCGCCGCCCACAAATTATTGCCGCGATCGCTGATGCCCGCGAACATGGCGATTTAAAAGAAAACGCTGAATATCATGCTGCGCGTGAGCAACAGGGTTTTTGTGAAGGTCGAATCCAGGATATCGAAGCTAAGCTGTCCAATGCTCAGGTTATCGATATCACAAAAATGCCAAATAACGGTCGTGTCATTTTTGGCGCGAGCGTGACGGTTTTGAATCTGGATAACGACGAAGAGCAGACTTATCGCATTGTTGGCGATGATGAAGCTGATTTTAAACAGAATCTAATTTCTGTGAACTCACCAATCGCTCGTGGTCTTGTGGGTAAAGAGGAAGATGATGTTGTGGTTATCCGCACGCCGGGTGGCGATGTAGAGTTCGAAATTGTAAAAGTGGAATATTTATAATTTCTGCTACGCTTTTTTATAGCGTGGCGTATTGTAAAGAAAGGAAAAAGGCCGCATCGCGGCCTTTTATCAACTAACAGAGCGTGGCATTTTGCACACTCTCTGCTTATTTTGGCAGAGAAATCTTGCGCTCTTTAGACGGGCGATAGAGCACCAGCGTTTTACCGATAACCTGTACATTACAGGCGCCGGTTTCACGCACGATGGCATCTACAATCAAGGTTTTAGTTTCGCGGTCTTCCGTTGCGATTTTCACCTTGATTAACTCATGATGTTCAAGCGCTTGTTCAATCTCGGCCAGTACCCCTTCGGTCAAACCGTTATTGCCAAGCATAACTACAGGCTTGAGCGGATGAGCAAGACCTTTCAGGTGCTGTTTTTGTTTAGTACTCAGATTCATCGTATTTTTTGCTTACTTTGGGATTGAAAACGGTTCATTCTACCGCCATCTCTACTGTATCGCCAAATCGGTTGTGCTGAGAACTCTACAGCCTGCTATTCACGATGAACAAAGTTGGAATTTGAGATGACAGGTAAAAAGCGTTCTGCCAGCTCCAGTCGCTGGCTGCAGGAACACTTTAGCGATAAATATGTAATTCAGGCACAGAAAAAGGGGTTACGTTCCCGTGCCTGGTTTAAACTTGATGAAATACAGCAAAGTGACAAACTTTTTAAGCCAGGAATGACGATTGTTGATCTTGGTGCTGCTCCCGGAGGCTGGTCACAATATGTGGTGACTCAAATCGGGAATCAGGGGCGAATCATTGCTTGCGATCTTTTACCAATGGATCCTATCGTTGGTGTTGATTTCCTTCAGGGTGATTTTCGTGATGAACTAGTCGTGAAAGCTCTGTTGGATCGTGTTGGTGACAGTAAAGTTCAGGTTGTCATGTCAGATATGGCTCCAAATATGAGCGGGACACCGGCAGTAGATATTCCTCGGGCTATGTATTTAGTAGAACTGGCACTGGAAATGTGCCGTGACGTTCTGGCCCCAGGCGGTAGTTTTTTAGTGAAAGTGTTTCAGGGCGAAGGTTTCGATGAATACCTGCGAGAAATTCGCTCCCTGTTTACGACAGTTAAAGTTCGTAAACCGGACTCTTCTCGTGCCCGCTCACGTGAAGTGTACATTGTAGCGACAGGGCGAAAACTATAGTACCCTGACGCTGTTTGTTAACACAGTTGTAATATGAGGTTAATCCCTTGAGTGACATGGCGAAAAACCTAATACTCTGGCTGGTCATCGCGGTTGTGCTGATGTCTGTGTTCCAGAGCTTTGGGCCCAGCGAGTCAAATGGCCGTAGGGTGGATTACTCCACTTTCCTGTCTGAAGTAAATCAGGACCAGGTACGCGAAGCGCGTATTAACGGACGTGAAATCAACGTTACCAAGAAAGATAGTAACCGATACACGACTTACATCCCCGTTAACGATCCTAAACTGCTTGATAACCTGCTGACCAAAAATGTGAAAGTAGTAGGCGAGCCGCCTGAAGAGCCAAGCTTGCTGGCTTCTATTTTCATCTCCTGGTTCCCAATGCTATTGCTAATTGGGGTCTGGATCTTCTTTATGCGTCAAATGCAGGGCGGCGGTGGCAAAGGTGCCATGTCGTTCGGTAAGAGTAAGGCGCGTATGCTCACCGAAGACCAAATTAAGACCACTTTTGCTGACGTCGCAGGTTGTGATGAAGCAAAAGAAGAGGTCGCAGAACTGGTTGAGTACCTTCGTGAGCCAAGCCGTTTCCAGAAACTGGGCGGTAAAATCCCGAAAGGCGTGCTGATGGTTGGCCCTCCGGGTACCGGTAAAACCTTGCTGGCGAAAGCCATCGCAGGTGAAGCGAAAGTACCATTCTTTACAATTTCCGGTTCTGACTTCGTTGAAATGTTCGTGGGCGTGGGTGCATCTCGTGTTCGTGACATGTTTGAACAAGCTAAGAAAGCGGCACCTTGCATCATCTTCATTGATGAAATCGACGCCGTTGGCCGTCAGCGTGGTGCAGGTCTGGGTGGTGGTCACGATGAACGTGAACAAACGCTGAACCAGATGCTGGTTGAAATGGATGGTTTCGAAGGTAACGAAGGTATTATCGTTATCGCCGCAACAAACCGTCCTGACGTACTTGACCCAGCATTGCTGCGTCCGGGCCGTTTTGACCGTCAAGTTGTGGTTGGCCTGCCAGATGTGCGTGGCCGCGAACAAATTCTGAAAGTCCATATGCGTCGCGTACCGTTGTCTCCAGACATCGATGCCGCAATTATTGCACGTGGTACTCCAGGCTTCTCTGGTGCTGACCTCGCAAACCTGGTTAACGAAGCTGCTCTGTTTGCTGCCCGTGGCAACAAACGTGTGGTCTCGATGGTTGAATTCGAAAAAGCGAAAGACAAAATCATGATGGGTGCGGAACGCCGCTCCATGGTGATGACAGAAGCGCAAAAAGAATCCACCGCATACCATGAAGCAGGTCACGCGATTATTGGTCGCCTGGTTCCAGAGCACGATCCGGTACACAAAGTGACAATCATTCCACGCGGTCGTGCGTTGGGTGTGACTTTCTTCCTGCCGGAAGGTGATGCGATCAGTGCCAGCCGTCAGAAACTGGAAAGTCAGATTTCTACGTTGTACGGTGGTCGTCTTGCTGAAGAGATTATTTACGGTGCTGAACATGTTTCTACTGGCGCGTCTAACGACATCAAAGTAGCAACATCCATCGCTCGTAACATGGTTACCCAATGGGGCTTCTCTGAGAAACTCGGTCCGTTGCTGTACGCGGAAGAGGAAGGTGAAGTGTTCCTGGGTCGTTCAGTGGCGAAAGCGAAACATATGTCCGATGAAACTGCGCGTATCATCGATCAGGAAGTTAAGCTGTTGATTGAGCGTAACTACGCTCGTGCTCGCCAGCTACTGAATGAAAATATGGATATTCTCCACACCATGAAAGACGCATTGATGAAGTATGAAACTATCGATGCGCCACAGATTGATGATCTGATGAATCGCCGCGATGTGCGTCCGCCAGCAGGTTGGGAAGATTCAAACAACGGCAACAACAATTCTGACAACAATGGTACACCACGTGCACCGCGTCCGGTCGATGAACCGCGTACGCCGAATCCTGGTAATACAATGTCAGAGCAGTTGGGCGACAAATAAGTCGTAACTGCCGGATGTTAATGCAGTAATCTATTTAAACCCTGGGCTTGTCCCAGGGTTTTTTATTTTGGAAATAGCCTTAGTTAATACAAGGGAATCTCGATGAAACTCACAGCTCAGGGCAGCACGCTTGATCTTTCACATCCACATATCATGGGGATTTTGAACGTCACGCCAGACTCCTTTTCCGACGGTGGACAGCACAATTCGTTAGTGGAGGCCGTTAAACACGCTAACTTAATGATCAACGCAGGCGCGACGATTATTGATATTGGTGGTGAGTCGACGCGTCCTGGAGCGGCTGAAGTGAGCGTCGATGAGGAGTTATCCCGGGTCATTCCTGTCGTTGAGGCTATCGCGCAACGTTTTGAAGTCTGGATCTCAGTGGATACCTCCAAACCGGACGTTATTCGTGAATCGGCGCGAGTCGGCGCGCATATCATCAATGATATACGTTCGTTGCAGGAGCCCGGTGCACTTGAAGCGGCCGCAGAAACCGGTTTGCCGGTTTGTCTGATGCATATGCAGGGCGAGCCTAAGAATATGCAGCAGGCGCCACATTACGAAGATGTCTTTGCCGATGTGAATCGATTCTTTATCGACCAAATTGCCCGCTGTGAAGCGGCTGGTATCGCAAAAGAAAAATTGTTGCTCGACCCGGGCTTCGGTTTCGGTAAAAATCTTACACACAATTACCAACTTTTGGCCCGACTATCCGAACTCCATCACTTTGGTTTACCGTTGTTGGTGGGAATGTCGCGTAAATCAATGGTTGGCCAACTGCTTAACGTCGGGCCAGATCAGCGTCTGAGTGGCAGCCTTGCTTGTGCAGTGATAGCCGCAATGCAGGGGGCTAATATCATTCGAGTTCACGATGTGAAAGAGTCAGTCGAAGCGATGCGCGTGGTGGAAGCCACACTTTCAGCGAAGGAAAAAAAACGCTATGAGTAACCGTAAATATTTTGGCACAGATGGCATTCGCGGTCGTGTAGGCGATTCCCCAATTACCCCTGATTTCGTCCTTAAACTTGGCTGGGCTGCTGGTAAAGTGTTAGCTCGTCACGGCTCACGTAAAATTATTATCGGTAAAGACACCCGTATTTCAGGCTATATGTTGGAGTCTGCGTTAGAAGCGGGCCTGGCGGCGGCGGGTTTATCCGCCTCATTCACCGGCCCGATGCCAACGCCTGCTGTTGCTTATCTGACCCGCGCATTCCGTGCAGAAGCAGGGATTGTTATCTCCGCTTCGCATAACCCATTCTATGATAACGGGATTAAATTCTTCTCTATCGACGGTACTAAATTGCCTGATGACGTTGAAGAAGCCATTGAAGCTGAAATGGAAAAAGAAATCACGTGCGTGGATTCTGCCGAGTTGGGTAAAGCCAGCCGTATCGTTGACGCAGCGGGCCGTTATATCGAATTTTGCAAAGGCACTTTCCCGAACGAGTTAAGCCTTAATGGTCTTAAAATTGTCGTTGATTGTGCTAACGGCGCGACTTACCACATTGCACCAAATGTACTGCGCGAGTTAGGCGCCACTGTTATCCCTGTTGGCTGTGAGCCAAACGGCGTTAACATCAACGAAAAATGCGGTGCTACTGACGTGCGTATGCTTCAGGAGCGCGTGTTGGCTGAAAAAGCGGATATTGGTATCGCACTGGATGGTGATGGTGACCGTGTAATCATGGTGGATAACCTGGGCCATAAAGTTGATGGCGACCAAATCCTCTACATCATCGCTCGTGAAGGATTACGTCAGGGTCAATTGCGCGGTGGTGCAGTAGGCACGCTGATGAGCAATATGGGCCTCGAGTTGGCTCTTAAACAGTTAGGTA
Source organism: Buttiauxella sp. A111 (assembly GCF_014189855.1). Taxonomy (GTDB): domain Bacteria; phylum Pseudomonadota; class Gammaproteobacteria; order Enterobacterales; family Enterobacteriaceae; genus Buttiauxella; species Buttiauxella selenatireducens. The sequence goes on along the minus strand of NZ_BJFN01000002.1, from coordinate 613,721 downwards.
TCCCGTTTGCGCGTGCAAAAGTGGGTGACCGTTATGTTCTGGAAAAACTGCAGGAAAAAGGCTGGAGAATTGGTGCTGAAAATTCAGGGCACGTGATCCTGCTGGATAAAACGACTACTGGTGACGGCATCGTTGCAGGTTTGCAAGTACTTACCGCGATGGTGCGCAACCACATGAGCCTGCACGATTTGTGCAGTGGAATGAAATTGTTCCCTCAGATTCTGGTAAACGTACGCTTTACTGCGGGTAGCGGCGATCCACTTGAGCATGACACAGTGAAGAAAACCACTGCAGAAGTGGAAGAAGCACTGGGCAGCCGTGGTCGCGTGTTGCTGCGTAAATCCGGGACTGAACCTTTAATCCGCGTAATGGTTGAAGGGGAAGACGAAGCACTGGTTATCGAGTATGCAAATCGTATTGCTGATGCAGTAAAAGCGGTATAAAGCATTCGCGTGTGAATTGTGTGAAAAGGCGGCGTTTGTCGCCTTTTTTCTAAGCAAAAGTGCGTGTGTTGCTGTTTTTTTCCGCAGTCAGCGAAATGTGAATAAATTGCCCTTGCGCAGATCGAAGGCTTTGGTTAGTATTCTCACCCGCTTCAGTGGGTAAACTTAAACGTATCCGCTTGACTGGTTTGAAGCTTTGGTATGCGGTAATACCGCAAGGAACAGGTTGATTATGTACGAAGCTCTTTTAGTTTTTTTCCTTATTGTAGCGTTAGGCCTTGTAGGTCTTATCATGCTGCAGCAAGGTAAAGGCGCTGATATGGGAGCCTCCTTTGGAGCAGGCGCTTCCGCGACACTGTTTGGTTCAAGTGGTTCAGGTAATTTCATGACCCGCATGACCGCTGTGTTAGCAACGCTGTTCTTTATCATCAGCCTGGTACTGGGTAACCTCAATACCAACAAAACCGATAAAGGAAGTGTGTGGGATAATTTAACTCAGCCAACAAAAACTGAGTCACAGCCAGCGGCACCTACCAAGCCGAGCAGCGATATCCCGCAGTAAGTTGTCAGCATTGATGCGGTAAGAATTGATTACCGTATCCAGAGTGCCGAGGTGGTGGAATTGGTAGACACGCTACCTTGAGGTGGTAGTGCCCGATTGGGCTTACGGGTTCAAGTCCCGTCCTCGGTACCAAAATATCTGCATTTCTTGCATTTTATGCAATATCGGCGTAATATTTGCCACGTTTTCGGACGCGGGGTGGAGCAGCCTGGTAGCTCGTCGGGCTCATAACCCGAAGGTCGTCGGTTCAAATCCGGCCCCCGCAACCACTTTCCCTGAGAGTTCTTTTTCAAATATACTGTGAACACCAGTTGGTGCCTCGCGAAGAATTTAGAAAAAAATTCTCCTGGATGGTGTCCGGGCCGCTGTTGCGGTATACAGGGTTCAGTTATATAAAGCCTCGATTTATCGGGGTTTTTTGTTATCTGACTTCAGAATAACTGGGCTATATGCCCTTTTTTCATTTCTTGGGGGTGGGCTTGTCCACATTAGAGCAAAAATTAACAGAGATGATTTCAGCACCGGTCGAGGCGCTGGGCTATGAATTGGTAGGGGTCGAATTTGTTCGAGGTCGCCAATCCACGCTGCGCATCTATATTGATAGTGAAGCAGGCATCAATGTTGATGATTGTGCTGATGTCAGTCACCAGGTAAGTGCAGTACTGGACGTCGAAGACCCTATCACTGTGGCTTACAACCTGGAAGTTTCCTCACCAGGCCTTGATCGCCCAATGTTCTCAGCAGAGCATTACGTTCGCTTTACTGGCGAAGAAGTGAGCATTGTGTTGCGCATGGCCGTGCAAAACCGTCGTAAATGGCAGGGTATTATTAAAGCCGTAGAAGGTGAGATGATCACGGTTACGGTGGAAGGCAAAGATGAAGTGTTCGCGCTGAGCAACATCCAGAAAGCGAACCTGGTACCCCACTTTTAATAGTTTGGATTGAGGTGAAAACCCAGGATGAACAAAGAAATTTTGGCTGTTGTTGAAGCAGTTTCCAACGAAAAATCATTGCCGCGTGAGAAGATTTTCGAAGCGCTGGAAAGTGCACTGGCAACAGCGACTAAGAAAAAATACGAACAAGAGATTGATGTTCGCGTTAGCATCGATCGTAAAAGTGGTGACTTTGATACTTTCCGCCGCTGGGTCATTGTAGAAGAAGTTACCCAACCAACGCGTGAAATCACCCTTGATGCAGCACAATTCGAAGACCCTGCGCTGAATGTTGGCGAATACGTTGAAGACCAAATCGAATCTGTGACTTTCGACCGTATCACCACCCAGACTGCAAAACAGGTTATCGTACAAAAAGTACGTGAAGCTGAACGTGCAATGGTTGTTGATCAGTTCCGCGAACACGAAGGTGAGATCATCACCGGTGTTGTGAAGAAAGTTAACCGCGAGAACATCTCTTTGGATCTCGGAAGCAACGCCGAAGCGGTTATTTTGCGTGAAGATATGCTTCCGCGTGAAAACTTCCGCCCGGGTGACCGTATCCGCGGTGTGCTTTATGCTGTGCGTCCGGAAGCTCGCGGTGCTCAACTGTTTGTTAGCCGTTCCAAGCCTGAAATGCTGATCGAACTGTTCCGCATTGAAGTGCCGGAAATTGGCGAAGAAGTTATTGAAATCAAAGCCGCTGCTCGTGATCCAGGTTCTCGCGCGAAAATCGCTGTGAAAACCAACGATAAGCGTATCGACCCAGTAGGTGCTTGTGTTGGCATGCGTGGTGCGCGTGTTCAGGCAGTATCTACAGAATTGGGTGGTGAGCGTATTGATATCGTGCTGTGGGACGATAACCCGGCACAATTCGTTATCAACGCTATGGCACCGGCTGACGTGGCTTCCATTGTTGTCGATGAAGACAAACATACAATGGACATCGCGGTAGAGGCAGGTAATCTGGCACAAGCAATCGGTCGTAACGGTCAGAACGTGCGCCTGGCAGCCCAACTGAGCGGCTGGGAACTCAACGTAATGACTGTTGATGACCTGCAAGCTAAGCATCAGGCTGAAGCACATGCGGCCATTGATACCTTTACCAAATACCTCGAGATCGACGAGGATTTCGCCACTGTATTGGTAGAAGAAGGTTTCTCCACTCTCGAAGAATTGGCATACGTGCCGATGAAAGAGCTGCTGGAAATAGATGGCCTTGATGAAGATACAGTGGAAGCATTACGTGATCGCGCCAAAAACGCCCTCACCACACTGGCATTGGCGCAGGAAGAAAGCCTGGGCGATAACAAACCTCAAGAGGATCTGCTGAACCTCGAAGGTATGGATCGCAATCTGGCCTTTAAACTCGCTTCGCGCGGTGTGAGCTCGCTTGAAGACCTGGCTGAGCAAGGTGTCGACGATCTGTCAGATATTGAAGGTTTAACCAACGAGAAGGCCGGTGAATTGATCATGGCTGCTCGCAATATCTGCTGGTTTGGCGGCGAAGCGTAATAAACTGTAGCAGGAAGGAACAGCATGACAGATGTAACCGTAAAAGCGCTGGCCGCAGAGATTCAGACCTCCGTGGACCGCCTGGTACAGCAATTTGCTGATGCAGGGATCCCTAAGGCTGCTGATGATTCTGTCTCGGCCCAGGAAAAACAAACCTTACTGGCGCACCTGAACCGTGAACATGGTTCTGCGCCGGATAAGTTGACATTACAGCGCAAAACGCGCAGTACTTTAAACATTCCAGGTACCGGTGGGAAAAGTAAATCGGTACAAATCGAAGTCCGCAAGAAGCGCACCTTTGTGAAACGTGATCCGCAAGAGACTGAACGTCTTGCCGCGGAAGAACAGGCGCAGCGTGAAGCGGAAGAGCAAGCCCAACGTGAGGCGCAGGAAGCTGCCAATCGTCAGGCGCAAGAAAAAGCTAAACGTGAAGCTGAAGAGAAAGCTAAGCGTGAAGCCGCTGATAAAGCGAAACGTGAAGCTGCGGAAAAAGACAAAGTGAGCAATCAAGACGATATGACGAAAAGCGCCCAGGCCGACAAAGCCCGTCGCGAAGCTGAAGCTGCAGAGCTGAAGCGTAAAGCGGAAGAAGAAGCCCGTCGCAAATTAGAAGAAGACGCCCGTCGTGTAGCTGAAGAGGCCCGTAAAATGGCTGAAGCTAACGCAGGTGTGTGGACGGAAGAAGAGAAAGTGGAAGACGATAAATCAGATTACCATGTCACCACCTCTCAGCATGCGCGCCAGGCTGAAGACGAAAACGACCGCGAAGTAGAAGCTGGCCGTACTCGTGCTCGTACTGCTACAACTAAAGCACCGCGCCAGAAGAAAGGCGGAAAACACGGCGAGTCTAAAGCTGACCGTGAAGAAGCTCGTGCTGCGGTTCGTGGTGGTAAAGGCAAGCGTAAACCAAGTTCACTGCAACAAGGCTTCAACAAGCCTGCTCAGGCAGTTAACCGTGACGTCGTCATCGGCGAAACCGTTACTGTTGCAGAACTGGCAAACAAAATGGCTGTTAAAGGCTCTCAGGTCATCAAAGCGATGATGAAACTGGGTGCTATGGCGACCATTAACCAGGTCATCGACCAGGAAACCGCACAGCTGGTTGCCGAAGAGATGGGCCACAAAGTTATCCTGCGTCGTGAAAACGAGCTGGAAGAAGCGCTGATGAGCGATCGTGATACTGATGCAGTTGCAGAATCACGTGCGCCGGTTGTTACCATCATGGGTCACGTTGACCACGGTAAAACCTCTCTGCTTGACTATATTCGTTCTACTAAAGTTGCGTCCGGCGAAGCGGGTGGTATTACCCAGCACATCGGTGCATACCACGTAGAAACTGACAACGGTATGATCACCTTCCTGGATACCCCAGGCCACGCAGCGTTTACTTCTATGCGTGCTCGTGGTGCTCAGGCAACGGATATCGTTGTTCTGGTTGTTGCTGCTGACGATGGCGTGATGCCACAAACTATCGAAGCAATCCAGCACGCAAAAGCGGCGCAGGTGCCAGTAGTTGTAGCAGTGAACAAAATTGATAAGCCAGAAGCTGATCCAGACCGCGTTAAGCAAGAACTGTCTCAGTACGGCATCATGCCAGAAGAGTGGGGCGGCGAAAGCCAGTTCGTACACGTATCTGCTAAAGCGGGTACGGGTATTGACGAACTGCTGGACGCAATCCTGCTGCAAGCTGAAGTTCTTGAACTGAAAGCAATGCGTAAAGGCATGGCAAGCGGTGTGGTTATCGAATCCTTCCTGGATAAAGGTCGTGGTCCGGTAGCAACTGTTCTGGTTCGTGAAGGTTCTCTGAACAAAGGCGACATCGTTCTTTGTGGCTTCGAGTATGGCCGTGTTCGTGCAATGCGTGACGAAATGGGTCGTGAAGTTGCAGAAGCAGGTCCGTCTATTCCTGTTGAAATCCTGGGTCTGTCCGGTGTTCCGGCAGCGGGTGATGAAGTAACAGTTGTTCGTGATGAGAAGAAAGCTCGTGAAGTTGCTCTGTATCGTCAGGGTAAATTCCGCGAAGTTAAACTGGCTCGTCAGCAGAAATCTAAACTGGAAAACATGTTCGCCAACATGACCGAAGGCGAAGTGTCCGAAGTGAACATCGTGCTGAAAGCCGACGTTCAGGGTTCTGTTGAAGCGATCAGCGATTCCTTGCTGAAACTGTCTACTGATGAAGTTAAAGTTAAAATCATCGGTTCTGGCGTAGGCGGTATCACTGAGACTGACGCAACACTGGCTGCAGCATCTAACGCTATCCTTGTTGGCTTCAACGTCCGTGCTGATGCATCTGCACGTCGCGTCATTGAGTCAGAAAGCCTGGATCTGCGTTACTACTCCGTCATCTACCATCTGATCGACGAAGTGAAAGCAGCAATGAGCGGCATGCTGTCTCCGGAACTGAAACAACAGATCCTCGGCCTGGCCGAAGTTCGCGATGTGTTCAAATCGCCGAAATTTGGCGCCATCGCAGGTTGTATGGTTACCGAAGGTGTGGTCAAACGTCACAACCCAATCCGTGTACTGCGCGACAACGTGGTTATCTATGAAGGCGAGCTGGAATCCCTGCGCCGCTTCAAAGATGACGCTAACGAAGTTCGTAACGGTATGGAATGTGGTATCGGCGTGAAGAACTACAACGATGTACGTGTTGGTGATGTTATCGAAGTCTTCGAAATCATCGAAATCCAGCGTACTATCGCCTGATATCAGCCGAGTACATAGCTAATATCTTTAGGGGGCCGAGCGCCCCCTGATTTTATGGAGAATTTATTATGGCGAAAGAATTTGGTCGCCCACAGCGTGTTTCTCAGGAATTGCAGAAAGAAATCGCAATCATCCTGCAGCGCGAAATTAAAGACCCGCGTCTGGGCATGATGACCACCGTTTCTGGTGTCGAAGTGTCACGCGATCTGGCTTATGCCAAAGTATTTGTAACCTTCCTGAACGATAAAGACGAACAGGCTGTTAAAGAAGGCATCAAAGTTCTGCAAGATGCGTCTGGCTACATTCGTTCTTTGCTGGGCAAAGCAATGCGCTTGCGCATCGTGCCTGAATTGACTTTCTTCTACGATAACTCGTTAGTTGAAGGCATGCGCATGTCGAATCTGGTTTCAAACGTCATCAGAAACGATGATGAGCGCCGTGTAAACGATACGGATGACAGCAAGGAGGATTAATGAGTCGTCCTCGTCGTCGTGGTCGTGATATCCACGGAGTATTGTTGTTGGATAAACCTCAGGGGTTATCTTCTAACGATGCGTTGCAGAAGGTTAAGCGTATTTATAACGCTAACCGTGCCGGCCATACCGGAGCGCTTGACCCGCTTGCAACGGGAATGTTGCCGATTTGCCTCGGTGAAGCGACGAAATTCTCACGCTACTTGTTGGACTCCGATAAGCGTTACCGCGTTATTGCCCGCCTGGGGCAACGTACTGATACCTCTGATGCCGATGGCACCGTGGTTCAGGAACGTCCGGTCACCTTTACCGAGCAAGAACTGGCAACTGCGTTAGAAAGTTTTCGTGGCGAAACTCAGCAAGTCCCATCGATGTACTCCGCACTGAAATATCAAGGCAAACCGCTTTATGAATATGCGCGCCAGGGTATCGAAGTGCCGCGTGAAGCACGATCTATCACTGTCTACGAATTGTTGTTTATTCGCCATGAAGGGAATGAACTGGAACTGGAAATTCACTGCTCTAAAGGGACATATATTCGCACTATCACCGATGATTTAGGTGAGAAGCTCGGATGTGGGGCCCACGTGACTTTCCTGCGCCGTCTGGCGGTGAGTAAGTATCCTGTCGAACGCATGGTGACGCTTGAGCAACTGAATGCGTTGTTTGAGCAAGCACAAGAGCAAGGTATTGAGCCATCTGTGCTGTTAGATCCCCTGCTGATGCCAATGGATAGCCCTGCTTCGGATTTCCCAATCGTGAATTTGCAACCTGCTGTTGCGGGTTACTTCAAGAATGGGCAACCGGTGCAAGTATCTGGTAGCCCAGCAGAAGGGCTTGTCCGAGTCACCGAAGGTGATGAAGGCAAATTTATCGGTATGGCTGAAATTGATGATGATGGGCGTGTAGCGCCTCGTCGTCTGGTCGTAGAGTATCCCGTCTGACATTTGTAGTTGCCTTGCGATAACAGGTTGCTACAGGTAAAATGGCGCGGCTTAACATTCTCACCATTGTTTTACAGCGGTGGGAATGTGCACTGGAGTTGCTGAATTAGAGATCGGCACTCTCACTTTCTATCTATAATTTTGGAGTTGAAAATGTCTCTAAGCGTTGAAGCTAAAGCTAAAATCGTTTCTGAGTTTGGTCGTGGTACTAACGACAGCGGTTCTACCGAAGTTCAGGTTGCACTGCTGACTGCACAGATTAACCACCTGCAAGGTCACTTTGCAGAGCACAAAAAAGATCACCACAGCCGTCGTGGTCTGCTGCGTATGGTTTCTCAGCGTCGTAAACTGCTCGACTACCTGAAGCGTAAAGATGTAGCACGTTACACCAGCCTGATCGAGCGTCTGGGTCTGCGTCGCTAAGTCTTGCGAGTTTCAGAAAAAGGGGCCTTTTAAGGCCCCTTTTTTCAACCATATGGCAGCAATTCTATGGAAACTAATGTATTGTTGCAGGGTGTGATCTTTATTGCAGAGGTTCGCGCGGCTAATGAGAGGCTTTATCCGCAGGGGCGGGTCAGGGTTGTCATTAGTCGCGAGGATGCGATTTAGATCGGGTTAAACGTAGCGCGTGCAATCACCTGCTACCAAAGATTATTAAGGATATTATTTTGCTAAATCCGATTGTCCGTAAATTCCAGTACGGTCAGCATACGGTCACTATTGAGACCGGTATGATGGCTCGCCAGGCTACCGCAGCAGTAATGGTAAGCATGGATGACACTGCTGTATTCGTGACCGTTGTTGGTCAGAAAAAAGCGAAAGCAGGTCAAGACTTCTTCCCGCTGACTGTTAACTATCAGGAGCGTACTTACGCTGCTGGTCGTATCCCAGGCAGCTTCTTCCGTCGTGAAGGCCGTCCAAGTGAAGGCGAAACACTGATCGCGCGTCTGATTGACCGTCCAGTGCGTCCGCTGTTCCCGGAAGGTTTCGTTAACGAAGTACAGGTTATCGCAACTGTCGTTTCTGTGAACCCGCAAGTTCATCCAGACATCGTTGCAATGATCGGTGCTTCTGCAGCTCTGAGCCTGTCTGGTATTCCATTCAATGGCCCAATTGGTGCAGCACGTGTTGGTTATATCAATGACCAGTATGTTCTGAACCCGACTGCTGACGAACTGAAAACCAGCAAACTGGACCTGGTTGTTGCCGGTACCGAAGGTGCTGTGCTGATGGTTGAATCCGAAGCTGAACTGCTGAGCGAAGACCAGATGCTGGGTGCTGTAGTATTCGGCCACGAACAACAGCAGGTTGTTATCCAGAACATCAATTCCCTGGTTGCTGAAGCTGGCAAACCACGTTGGGATTGGCAGCCAGAAGCTGCTAACGAAGCGCTGAATGCGCGTGTTGCAGCACTTGCTGAATCTCGCTTGAGTGATGCTTACCGTATCACTGACAAGCAAGAGCGTTACGCACAAGTCGACATCATCAAGTCTGACGTTATCGCTGCTTTGTCAGCTGAAGACGAAACCATTGATGCTGGCGAAGTCAGCGACATTCTGCACGCTATCGAGAAAAACGTTGTTCGTAGCCGTATCCTGGCGGGTGAACTGCGTATCGATGGTCGCGAAAAAGACATGATCCGTGGTCTGGATGTGCGTACTGGCGTTCTGCCACGTACTCACGGTTCTGCACTGTTCACCCGTGGTGAAACTCAGGCGCTGGTTACAGCTACTCTGGGTACCGCTCGTGATGCACAGAATCTGGATGAGTTGATGGGCGAACGTACCGACAGCTTCCTGTTCCACTACAACTTCCCTCCGTACTCTGTAGGCGAAACCGGTATGGTTGGTTCACCTAAGCGTCGTGAGATTGGTCACGGTCGTCTGGCTAAGCGTGGCGTACTGGCTGTTATGCCAGATGCAGACCGCTTCCCATACACCGTACGTGTAGTGTCTGAAATCACTGAATCTAACGGTTCTTCTTCCATGGCTTCCGTATGTGGTGCTTCTCTGGCACTGATGGATGCTGGCGTGCCAATCAAAGCCGCTGTAGCCGGTATTGCGATGGGCCTGGTTAAAGAAGGCGAAAACTTTGTCGTTCTGTCTGACATTCTGGGTGATGAAGACCACCTGGGTGACATGGACTTTAAAGTTGCTGGTAGCCGTGAAGGTATCTCTGCACTGCAGATGGATATCAAAATTGAAGGTATCACCCGCGAAATCATGCAGGTGGCTCTGAACCAGGCTAAAGGTGCGCGTCTGCATATCCTTGGCGTGATGGAACAAGCTATCAATGCTCCGCGTGGCGACATCTCTGAGTTCGCTCCACGTATTCACACTATCAAAATCAACCCAGACAAGATCAAAGACGTGATCGGTAAGGGTGGTTCTGTGATTCGTGCGCTGACCGAAGAAACCGGTACGACTATCGAAATCGAAGATGACGGCACAGTGAAAATCGCTGCGACCGATGGCGACAAAGCGAAATTCGCAATTCGTCGTATCGAAGAGATCACTGCTGAAATCGAAGTTGGCCGTATCTACAACGGTAAAGTAACTCGTATCGTTGATTTCGGTGCATTCGTTGCGATTGGCGGCGGCAAAGAAGGTCTGGTACACATTTCTCAAATCGCTGACAAGCGCGTAGAGAAAGTGACTGACTACCTGCAAATGGGTCAAGAAGTTCCAGTTAAAGTACTGGAAGTTGATCGCCAGGGCCGTGTACGTCTGAGCATCAAAGAAGCAACAGAGCAGTCAACAGCCGAAAGCGCAGCACCAGCTGCACCAGAAGCTGAGTAAGCGATACCGATTAAACTCTCCATGGCGACATGGAGAGTTATTTATTACGGGGCAGGGAGTCTCGTTTTAGAGCCGGTGGACAGGACGTCATCCATTAGTTGTCTTCGGGAGTGGGAAATGAAGCCTTTTTTGCGCTGGTGTTTCGTTGCGACAGCTCTCACGCTTGCAGGATGCAGCAACTCTGCCTGGCGTAAAAGCGAAGTCCTGGCGGTACCATTGCAGCCGACTTTGCAGCAAGAAGTCATTCTTGCACGCATGGAACAGATACTTGCCAGCCGGGCTTTAACCGATGATGAACGCGCGCAGCTTTTATATGAGCGCGGAGTGTTGTATGATAGCCTCGGCTTGCGGGCTCTGGCGCGAAATGATTTTTCACAAGCGTTGGCAATCCGCCCCGATATGCCTGAAGTATTCAATTACTTAGGCATATATTTAACGCAGGCAGGCAATTTTGATGCTGCCTATGAAGCGTTTGATTCTGTACTTGAGCTTGATCCAACTTACAACTACGCGCATTTAAATCGCGGTATCGCCCTCTACTACGGTGGTCGTTATCGTTTAGCGCAAGATGATCTGCTGGCGTTTTATCAAGACGATCCCAACGATCCTTTCCGTAGTCTGTGGCTCTATCTTGCCGAAAGCAATTTAGATGCAAAGCAGGCTAAAGTGGCGTTACAACAGCGCCTCGATAAATCGGATAAAGAGCAATGGGGATGGAACATTGTCGAGTTCTACCTGGGGAACATTAACGAAGCTACGTTAATGGAACGCCTCAAGGCGGACGCAACGGATAACACCTCGCTCGCTGAGCATCTCAGTGAAACCAACTTCTATTTAGGTAAGTACTACCTAAGTCTGGGGGAAAAGGACAGCGCCACGGCACTGTTCAAGTTAGCGGTCGCTAACAACGTACACAACTACGTTGAGCATCGTTATGCATTGTTGGAATTAGCGCTCTTGGGCCAGGAGCAAGATGACCTGGCAGAATCGGACCAGCAATAGCTGACGAACATCGATCAGCCCATAAACTTTTTTATTAAAGTCATCACCTTAACGGGTGAGGGCGTTTTTGTTCGTTAATCAACCAAATTTGAGCCGGTTCACACTTTTCAATGAAAATTGCAGGTCAATTTCACGATGAGTTACGTAGACTGGCCGCCATCAACGAGGCACATGTACTACATGACTGATATCATCGAAACTACTACTATCGAAACTACTTTTACCGATCTGGGGCTGAACGCCTCCATCCTTAAAGCCCTGAACGATCTGGGTTATGAAAAACCATCTCCAATCCAGGCAGAATGTATTCCACAACTGCTGGCTGGCCGCGATGTGCTGGGTATGGCCCAGACGGGTAGCGGCAAAACTGCAGCGTTCTCTTTACCGTTGCTGCATAACCTTGATCCAGAGCTGAAAGCACCACAAATCCTGGTGCTGGCACCGACCCGCGAACTGGCGGTTCAGGTTGCTGAAGCCATGACGGATTTCTCTAAACATATGCACGGCGTAAACGTTGTGGCCCTTTACGGTGGCCAGCGTTATGACGTGCAACTGCGCGCCCTGCGTCAGGGACCACAAATTGTTGTTGGTACCCCAGGCCGCCTGCTTGACCACTTAAAACGCGGTACGCTGAACCTGTCCAACCTGAAAGGTCTGGTACTGGACGAAGCGGATGAAATGCTGCGTATGGGCTTCATCGAAGACGTTGAAACCATCATGGCTCAGATCCCAGAAGGTCATCAGACCGCTCTGTTCTCTGCAACTATGCCAGAAGCGATTCGTCGTATTACTCGTCGTTTCATGAAAGATCCACAGGAAGTTCGCATTCAATCTAGCGTAACGACTCGTCCGGACATCAGCCAGAGCTACTGGACTGTGCACGGTATGCGTAAGAACGAAGCCCTGGTTCGTTTCCTGGAATCTGAAGATTTTGATGCGGCGATCATTTTCGTACGTACCAAAAACGCAACTCTGGAAGTGGCTGAAGCACTGGAACAAAGCGGCTATAACAGCGCAGCATTGAACGGTGACATGAACCAGGCACTGCGTGAGCAGACTCTGGAGCGTCTGAAAGATGGTCGTCTGGACATCCTGATTGCAACCGACGTTGCGGCCCGTGGCCTTGATGTTGAGCGTATCAGTCTGGTTGTGAACTACGACATCCCAATGGACTCCGAATCTTACGTTCACCGTATCGGTCGTACCGGTCGTGCGGGTCGTGCTGGCCGTGCGCTGCTGTTCGTTGAGAACCGTGAGCGTCGTCTGCTGCGTAACATCGAACGCACCATGAAGCTGACTATTCCTGAAGTAGAGCTGCCAAACCGTGAACTGCTGAGCGAGCGTCGTCTGGCTAAGTTCGCAGCTAAGGTTCAGCAGCAACTGGAAAGCAGCGATCTGGATCTGTACCGTGGCCTGCTGGCAAAAATTCAGCCTACCGCTGAAGAAGAGCTGGATATGGAAACGCTGGCAGCAGCACTGCTGAAAATGGCTCAGGGCGAACGTCCTCTGATCCTGCCACCAGATGCGCCGATGCGTCCACGTCGTGAATTCCGTGAACGTGATGAGCGTTTCGAACGTTCAGATCGTGCTCCACGTGGCGACCGTGCACCACGCGGTGATCGTCCAGAGCGTTCAGATCGTCCACAGCGTGATGGCGATGCACCACGTCGCGAACGTCGTGATGTTGGCGATATGGAACTGTACCGCATTGAAGTTGGCCGTGATGATGGTGTTGAAGTTCGTCACATTGTTGGCGCTATCGCTAACGAAGGCGACATCAGCAGCCGTTACATCGGTAACATCAAGCTGTTTGGTACCCACTCCACCATCGAACTGCCAAAAGGCATGCCAGGTGAAGTTCTGCAGCACTTTACCCGTACTCGTATTCTGAACAAACCAATGAATATGCAGCTGATGGGTGATGCACAACCACGTACTGACCGTGGTGGCGAACGTCGTGGCGGTGGTGCTGGTCGTGGTTTCGGCGGTGGTGAGCGTCGTGAAGGCGGTCGCGGTCCACGTCGTGATGGTCCAGGTGCTGGTACTGGCGCACCACGTAGCTTCAGCGGCGAACGTCGTGAAGGCGGCCGTGGCCCACGTCGTGAAGATGGCTCAGCTCCGGCTCGTCGTCGTACGACTGAAGCATAATTGACAGAAGTTTATGCCTGCTGTTAATCAGCAGGCAGTGATAAAAATCCTGGTTAATGCAACCGGGATTTTTTTTATCCAAATTGTACTCATGTACTGGTACAATGTTGCGCAGTAAACCTGTCGCTTCGACAGCTGTTCATTGTTTCAGGAATTCGTATGGCAACCTTATCGACCACTCAGGCATCGCCCTCTATATTCGACGGGGTCATGATTATTGGCGGCACAATTATTGGTGCAGGGATGTTTTCCCTGCCGGTGGTGATGTCCGGTGCGTGGTTTTTCTGGTCTTTAGCAGCATTGCTTGTGACCTGGTTTTGCATGCTGCACTCGGGTTTGATGATTCTGGAAGCCAACCTAAATTACCGCGTGGGCTCAAGCTTTGACACCGTGACCAAAGATCTGCTGGGTAAAGGCTGGAATCTGATTAACGGCCTTTCCATCGCCTTTGTCCTGTATATCCTGACTTACGCCTACATCTCGGCAAGCGGCTCAGTGATTCATCACACTTTGGGCAAAATGTCTGTCGATTTTCCCGCGCGATTTGCCGGTCTGATTTTTGCTCTCGTGGTGGCCTTTATCGTTTGGCTCAGCACGCGCGCAGTTAGTCGTATGACGACGATAGTGCTCGGTGCAAAAATCCTGACTTTTTTTATGACGTTCGGAGGGTTGATGTGGCATGTCGAACCCGCAACGTTGCTGGATAGCAAAGCGATAAATCCAAGCTATCTACCGTACCTATTTATGACGCTACCATTTTGCCTTGCCTCGTTTGGTTATCATGGCAACGTACCGAGTCTGATGAAGTATTACGGCAAAGATCCTCAGACCATCAAACGCTGCCTTATCTGGGGAACGCTGATGGCGCTGGGGCTGTACGTCATTTGGTTGATTGGCAGCATGGGGAATATTCCACGCAGCGACTTTATCGCCATTGCGGATAAAGGCGGAAATATTGATGTGCTGGTCGGTGCCTTGAGTGGCGTGTTAAACAGTCGCGCGTTGGATTTGCTGCTGATCGTTTTCTCCAACTTTGCCGTTGCCAGCTCATTCCTTGGCGTGACGCTAGGTTTATTCGATTATCTCGCTGACTTATTTAAGTTCGACGATTCACCGCTTGGGCGCCTGAAAACGGCATTAGTGACATTTATTCCGCCAATGTTGGGGGGCGTTATCTGGCCTGACGGTTTTATTTATGCGATAGGTTTCGCGGGTTTGGCCGCAACTATCTGGGCGGCAATCGTTCCTGCACTTCTGGCAAAAGCCTCACGTAAGAAGTTCGGCAGCCCGATTTATCGTGTGTGGGGTGGGAATAAAATGATTGTACTGATACTGATCTTTGGTGTGACGAATGCTGTGATTCATATCTTTTCGAGCTTCGATCTGTTACCGGTCTATCATTAAATTTTTCGCCCCTCAATCGAGGGGCGAAATCATCAACCCATTAAACTCTCATAAACATCCATTGCTAAATCAAACGAATGCAGTCGGGCTTCTGTATCAAAGATCTGGCCGTTAACCATAATTTCATCGGCCTTAGTTTCTCGCAGCAATGAAATCAACCCGTGACGAACTTTCGCTTTGTCACCGACCAGCGACATGCTGAGCGCCTGCTGCACGCCATACTGTTCCGCCGGGCTCCAGAAGCTATCCATATTTTCAATCGGCGGAGGCAACTGGCCCGTTTCCCCACGGCGTAATTTCACGAAGGCTTGCTGCATCGAGGTAAACAAAAACTCGGCGTCGCGGTTGCTGTCGGCCGCGATAATATTAATGCAAACCATCGCATACGGCTTTTCAAGGCGCGCAGAGGGTTTAAATTGGGCGCGGTAAAGTTGAAGTGCCTGGAACAACATATCTGGCGCAAAGTGAGAAGCAAAGGCAAACGGAAGCCCAAGTTGTGCCGCCAACTGTGCGCTGTAAAGGCTTGAGCCTAACAACCAGACAGGGATTCTGGTGTTGTAACCTGGAACCGGACGAACGGCTGGATTCGGATCGGTGGCATCAAACCAGGACACCAGTTCATTCACATCGCGCGGGAAGTTGTCGATATCTCCGCTCATATGGCGTCGTAGCGCCATCATCGTGCGTTGGTCACTTCCCGGTGCGCGGCCTAATCCCAAATCAATACGCCCAGGATAAAGCGTTTCCAGGGTGCCAAACTGTTCAGCAATGACTAAAGGTGAATGGTTCGGCAGCATCACGCCGCCAGACCCCAGACGTAAAGTTTCGGTATTTGCCGCCAGATAGCCAATCAGCACTGACGTAGCTGCGCTGGCAATCCCGGTCATGTTGTGGTGTTCAGCCAGCCAGTAGCGGTGATATCCACGCTTTTCAGCAAGACGAGCTAAATCCAGCGAGCGATGAAACGCGTCGCGAGGCTGAGAGCCTTGTGGGATAGGGGCTAAATCGAGTAAAGAGAACGGAACTTGGGCAGATTCAGACATAACGGCTCACTTTGTTAGACGAAGTGGGTAACTTCGTTTGCTGATAATTAGGCTCAGTATTGCCGAAAATCATCAACAATTAAGTAACAAAGTGAGCCTTTTATCAGCTCTGAGTGACTAACTCTAAACCAGCGACGCGACGCCAGTAGCCATTACAATCGCTCTGCGCGGCCAGTGACAAAGGTGCGCTGCCATTTTCATTTTTACGAAATGCTTCCAGAACGCGCAATGTTTCCATACCCATCGGGGATAAACGCACCATATCGACCAAACCTTTCATTGATGTCAGTTCGTTCCCGAGGTTGTAAACATAACCGCTCATGGTCTGAATGCCGTTAAGCACAAACACTTGCTGATTTTCCTGGGAAAGCATGTTGCGTCCGACAGGATATTTAATGCAGCAGGTTTCGCATTCATCTTTTGGCTTGTCTTCTGAACGCGCGGTAAAGCAACGAGCGGAATAGGCCAGTGGTAAATGACCGTAGCTGAGAACTTCCACTTCAAACTTGTTGCGGATACCCAACTCGTCGCACTGAATAAGCATGTTTGCCAGCCAGTCTCGCGACAACTCAACCGGCATACACCAGCGAACCATGCCTTGCTTGAGCAACAAGCGCAGAGTCACCGCGTTGTAGCAGTTAAGCGCATGCCCTGCGACAAACGGAAGCTTGCGTTCTGCCGCCATGTTCACCGCGCCCAGATCATTGGCTTCAATTAAGAATTCACCGTTCTCGACGTAGCGTTTTAGTTCGTTCAACTCAGACGGTGCCTGAACCAGAGCTAAAGTGGAAAGCACCACTTGCTTACCCTGGTCGGCCAGGCTTTTCGCCATGTCCAGCCAGTCACCGGTTTTGGTGGCACGACGTTTGCTGCAAACAGACTCGCCAAGATAAATAGTTTCAGCGCTACTTTTAACGGCAGACTGGTAAAATTTTTCCAGCGTCTCTTTTGGCCAATAATACAGCACCGGCCCTAACGAATATTTCATGGGATTTCCTACTGCCATTTACGGTGATAGGCACCGAGAGTGGTTTGCGTGCCTTCGGCCATCGCCCCTAATGCTTCCATCCATGCCGGCTGTGCACGGTAATTTTCCGGACTGGCCATGCAAAGGTCGATTGCCTGCCGCCACACTTTGGCGACCTGGCTGACATACGCCGGGCTACGCTGACGGCCTTCAATTTTCACCGAGGCAATATTGGCGGCTAATAATTCAGGTAGCAGCTCAAGCGTATTCAGACTGGTTGGCTCTTCTAGCGCGTGATATTTCTGGTCATCGACAAGATAGCGCCCTTTGCAAAGCGTCGGATAACCGGCATTTTCGCCGTCCTGATAGCGGTCAATCAGTACATCATTAAGACGTGACTCCAGACCTTGTGGGGTTTGCTGCCAACGAACAAAGCGAGCGGGTGAGCATGCGCCCACGGTGTTCGGTGATTCACCGGTCAGGTAAGAAGAGAGATAACAACGGCCTTCAGCCATGATGCACAGGCTGCCGAAAGCGAAAACCTCCAGCGGAACCGGGGTCACTCGGGCTAACTGTTTTACCTGATGAATGGATAGCACGCGCGGCAGAACGACACGAGCCACATCGAAATGGCGATGATAAAAACGAATCGCTTCTTCATTGGTGGCGGAAGCTTGCACCGAGACATGGCGCTCAATATGTGGATAGCGTTCAGCTGCGTACTCAAGCATAGCGAGATCAGCCAAAATGAGGGCGTCGGCTCCGAGTTGCGCTGCCATATCCACTGCTCGTTGCCAGCGCACATAGCCGTCAGGGTGCGCGAACGTATTGATAGCGATATGCAGTTTACGGCGATGTTGATGCACGTAACTCACCGCTTCTTGCAGCTTCTTCTCCGTGAAATTCAGTCCAGCAAAATGGCGGGCGTTGGTATCATCTTTCAGACCAATGTAAACCGCGTCGGCACCATTATCGATGGCCGCTTTCAACGCCGGTAAGTTTCCGGCTGGGCAAAGCAACTCCATAATTTATCCTGAATCATCGGGAAACCTCAGAGGTAACCCATGCCGCCCATGTTAGGGGCAGCAAAATTGTTAACGAACTGGGATTTTAGTTAACCCGACCACGACAAATTTTGATTTAAGGCAGCTAATGGCGTATTGATGACTTATTGATAAGGTTGATAAGTGGTATCTATAACCCGCGCAATTGTTGATTTGCACCGCTACAGAGAATGGTTGGTGTGGCAAAATAGCGGTTAAATTTCTCAAGGAGTAAAGCTCGTGCTGGATAAATTGCGCTCACGCCTGGTCCATCGTGGCCCGTCACTGTTAAGAACACCGGTTAAATTGACGCCCTTTGCTCTAAAGCGGCAGGTGCTTGAGCAGGTGCTTGGCTGGCAGTTTCGTCAGGCGATGGAAGAGGGTGAACTCGAATTTCTTGAGGGACGCTGGTTGAGTATTGAAGTGCGCGACCTCGGTCTGAAGTGGTTTACTTCGGTACAAGATAATAAACTGGTAGTGCGTGAAGATGCCCCAGCAGATGTCAGCTTCAGTGCAACCGCCAACGATCTGCTGATGATCGCCGCACGTAAGCAAGATCCAGATACCTTGTTTTTCCAGCGTCGTCTGGTCATTGAAGGTGACACAGAACTTGGGCTGTATGTTAAAAATCTAATGGATGCCATTGAGCTGGATGCAATGCCTAAACCATTACGCATGCTGCTGCTGCAACTGGCTGATTTTGTCGAAGCAGGGATGAAACATCAACCTGCTCCAGAAAGTAACTCGGTAGGTGAGCCATGTTAATTCGTGTAGAAATACCCATTGATGCTCCTGGCATCGATGCCTTACTTCGCCGTTCCTTTAACGGGAATGGTGAAGCTGATTTGGTTAAGGCTTTACGAGAAGACGGGCTGCTAACGCTTGGCGTTGTTGCCACCGACGACGAAGGTCAGGTGGTCGGTTATGTTGCCTTTAGCCCCGTTGCGGTAGAGGGTGAAGAACTCCAGTGGGTTGGCCTGGCGCCACTCGCGGTAGACGAAGCTTATCGCGGCCAGGGTTTGGCAAAAAAACTGGTATACGAAGGGCTGGATTCACTCAACGAATTTGGCTATGCAGCGGTGGTCACTTTAGGTGAACCGGCGATGTACGAGCGTTTCGGTTTTGTTCCCGCCGCGCAGTATGGTTTGCGTTGCGCCTGGCCCGATACCGAAGCTTACTTCCTGATTCATCCGCTGGCTGATGATGCGCTTAATGGCGTTTCGGGTTTAGTTGAATATCACGATCATTTCAATCGCGAATTCTGATCCCCTATGTCTTTTGAAGGTCTGCCAACAGATCTTCAAAAGACAATTTCCCTGCCACTAACATCTCTTTCTGCGCTTTAGTCAGCTGTTTTATACGGTATTCCAGGCGCAAAGCTGATGAGCGATCGCCCACCAGATGACTAAACGCCAATTTCAGTTCACCTTTTCCGCGTAGCGCTTTCGCCCCTTTTCCAGACTGGTGTTGACCAAAACGACGCACGACATCGGTAGTGATGCCGGTATACAAACGGTTATCGAGGGTGCGGACTAAATAGAGATACCAGGGAGACATAAGTCAGGCGCATAATTAACGTTTTCCGCAGAATATCACTCTTCAGGTTGCACATGGAAACTCTCGATGCCATCGGTCGTTGGCTGAACAAACAGCATGTACTGACCTACTGCGTAGGCAGCAATGGCGATTTATGGTGCGCCAACGCGTTTTATTTATTCGATGAACAACGTATCGCTTTTTATCTGTTGAGCGAAACTCACACCCGGCACGGCGAGCTGATTGGCAAACAGGCCAATGTCGCCGGAACCGTCAACGGGCAGCCGAAAACTGTCGCATTAATTCGTGGCGTGCAGTTTCGTGGCGAAATCACGTTGATTGACGACGAAACGGAAGCCGCAACGCTGCGTAGTCGTTACTGCAAACGCTTCCCGGTGGCGAGAGTGATGAAAGCTCCTGTATGGGAAATTCGCCTTGATGAGATAAAAATGACCGATAACACGCTCGGTTTTGGGAAAAAACTCCATTGGCTGCGAGATGAAACTAAGCTTGGTGAATAAGCGACAGGAGATCTTATGAGCCAGGTTTTACTCACAGGGGCTACGGGCCTCATCGGTGGACATCTGTTACGCATGTTGATCGGGGAGCCGCAAGTCAACCACATCGTCGCGGCAACACGTCGTCCCTTGCCTGCGATGAACAAAGTCACCAATCTATACGATCCCCAGTTGAGCGATGTGCTCACCCAATTAACCGAGCCGCTTGATACGGTTTTCTGCTGCCTCGGCACCACCATGAAAGAAGCCGGCAGCAAAGAGGCTTTTGTATTAGCGGATTACACGCTGGTGGTGGATACCGCGATAACTGGCTTGCGTCTGGGCGCAAAACATATGCTGGTGGTCAGCGCTATCGGTGCGAACAGTAAATCGCCGTTTTTCTACAACCGGGTGAAAGGGGAAATGGAAGAGGCGCTTATCGCACAAGAGTGGCCGCACCTGACCATTGCCCGCCCGTCTATGCTGCTTGGGCATCGTGAATCACAGCGTTTTAATGAATCGCTGTTTGCACCGCTGTTTAAACTCATGCCGGGAAAATGGAAGTCTATTGAGGCAAGGGATGTGGCGAAAGCCATGCTACATGAAGCGATTTCCCCTTCACACGAAGCCGTGAGTATCCTCGACTCGCGCGAGCTGCGGGAAATTGCCGCACGGGCTTAAATGTGGGTGATAAAAAAAGCCCTTTCGGGCTTTATCGCAAATGATGAACAACCTGGTTACTGCTGCCGCGCCAGATGAGTGACGGGTCTTTCAAATCCTGCACGAATTTGCCGTCGATAAGCACGTTAATCAAATCCACCACATCGCGCTGATCTGCAGTTAACTCATCAAGCTTATAACCGGTCCACATCCAGATATCTTTACCGGGGCATTCTTCACGTACCCGCTTCACGAGTTTCAGGACGTCCGCAATATTTTGTGGATGAAGCGGATCGCCACCCGAAAGTGATAATCCCTGGCGGCGAATGCGGGTGTCGTTAAGATCGGCAATAATCCTGTCTTCCATTTCCTGCGTGAAAGCCATACCTGAATTCACCCGCCAGGTGCTTTTGTTGTAGCACCCAGGGCATTCATGCACGCAGCCTGAAACGAACAGGGTGCAGCGGGTTCCTGGTCCGTTGACGATGTCGACGGGGTAGTATTGATGATAATTCATTTCTGGTTCTCTAATGAGTACGCTGGTGCCCTCACCCCGGCCCTCTCCCACGGGGAAAGGGGGAAAAAGTACCGCCCAGAAGGAGAGGGGAAAACAGTGCCGGGCAATCCCTCTCCCAGAGAGCGAGGTGAAAACAGTGCCGGGCAATCCCTCTTCCAGAGAGCGAGGGTGAAAACAGTGTCGGGCAATCCCCTCTCCCTTGAGGGAGAGGGTTAGGGTGAGGGGAAAAATCGTGTGAAGGATTAGCCGATCTGCCCGTTACCCAAATGCTTCACGCGGCGCTTCACTTCTTCTTGCTTACCGGCGTTAAACGGACGGGCATCCGGGCTGCCGAGGTAGCCACAAACCCTACGGGTGACGGAGACGCGAGCCGCATCGTGGTTGCCGCATTTCGGGCAGGTGAAGCCTTTGCTGGTGCATTCAAACTCACCGGTAAAGCCGCACTCGTAGCACTCATCAATTGGCGTGTTGGTGCCGTAATACGGAACGTGCTGGTAGCTATAATCCCAGACATCTTCCAACGCTTTCAGGTTGTGCTGAATATTAGGATATTCGCCGTAGCAGATGAAGCCACCGTTAGCGACAGGCGGATACGCGGCTTCAAAGTCGATTTTGTCGTAAGGGTTAACTTTCTTCTCAACGTCTAAGTGGAAGCTGTTGGTGTAGTAACCTTTATCGGTCACGCCAGGTACCACACCAAATTCAGCGGTATCAAGGCGGCAGAAGCGATCGCACAGGTTTTCACTTGGTGTGCTGTAAAGGCTGAAGCCGTAGCCGGTTTCTTCTTTCCAGCTGTCAGTTGCCTGACGCAGACGCTCAACAATCGCCACCGCTTTCGCGCGCAGCTCTTCGCTGTCGTAAACGTGCTGATTGCCAAACAACGCATTCACTGTTTCGTGGATGCCGATATAACCGAGGGAAATAGACGCACGGCCATTTTTGAAGATCTCAGAAACGTCGTCGTCCGCTTTCAGGCGCACGCCGCAAGCCCCTTCCATATACAGGATTGGCGCAACGCGAGCTTTCACACCTTCCAGACGGGCAATACGCGTCATCAGGGCTTTATAGGCCAGCTCCAGGCGGTCATCAAGAAGCGTCCAGAAAGTCGCTTCGTCGCCTTTGGCTTCCAGCGCGATACGCGGCAAGTTAAGGCTGATAACGCCGATGTTGTTACGGCCATCGTGAATTTGCTCGCCGTTTTCTTCATACACGCCGAGGAAACTACGGCAGCCCATCGGCGTTTTGAACGAACCGGTCACTTTCACAACCTGGTCATAGTTCAGGATATCTGGGTACATGCGCTTGCTGGCGCATTCCAGAGCCAGCTGCTTGATGTCGTAGTTCGCATCGCCAGCTTTGTGGTTCAGGCCATCTTTAATCGCGAAGACCAGTTTCGGGAACACGGCCGTTTTGCGGTTTTTACCCAGACCTGCAATGCGATTACGCAGAATAGAGGTCTGAATCAGGCGCGATTCCCAACTGGTTCCCAGACCAAAACCGAAGGTCACAAATGGCGTTTGGCCATTAGCGGTGTGCAGCGTATTCACTTCATATTCCAGTGACTGGAAGGCGTCGTAACACTCTTTCTCAGTACGGGAAAGCGCATAACCTTCGGCATCCGGGATCTGCCATTCTTCAGCCGTCTGACGATGTTTTTCGAAGCTTGCGGTGACAAACGGTGCGAGCACTTCATCAATACGGTTGATGGTGGTGCCACCGTAAATGTGGCTGGCAACCTGGGCAATGATTTGTGCCGTTACCGCCGTAGCGGTAGAGATGGACTTGGGTGGCTCAATTTCAGCATTACCCATCTTAAAGCCATGCGTCAGCATACCTTTGAGATCGATAAGCATGCAGTTAAACATTGGGAAGAACGGTGAGTAATCCAGATCGTGATAGTGGATATCGCCACGCTCGTGCGCCAGCACCACATCACGTGGCAACAAATGCTGTGAAGCATAGTGTTTTGCCACAATCCCAGCTAACAGGTCACGCTGAGTCGGGATAACCTTGCTGTCTTTGTTCGCATTTTCGTTGAGCAAGGCGGAGTTCGTTTGTTCTACCAGGCCACGGATTTCCTGGTTTAAGCGGCCACGTTTCTCGCGTTCAATATCACGATCATGGCGATATTCGATGTAAGCGCGTGCCAGTTGCTTGTAGTCGCCCGCCATCAGTTGGTTTTCAACGGCAGTCTGGATTTCGCGAATATCAACCTGACTGCGGCCTTCCATCTGAGCACGCACAATATCTGCGACGGTGGCGCAATAGTCTGCGTCATCGACTCCCGCTGCTTTAGCTGCACGAAGAATAGCTTCTTTAATGCGCTCTGATGTGAAAGGCACTTTGCACCCGTCTCTTTTCATCACATGCGGTGTCATGATCTCTCCGTTTTTAAAATAGGTTATCCACAAAAGGATGTAACAGCCCGGAAGCAGATATAGGTGAGTATTGCCAAAGACTTCCGGATTTCGGCCCACTTTATCCACAGTTAATCCCCAGAGTTATGCTGTGGGCTGCATCATTATAGTAGTCGATAAATACAACATATTGGGCCGGAGTGCATTTTAAGGTCTATATGTAGTGATTTGCATCAAAGATGTTTGTGATTTTATTGATTCAGGACAAAGTAATTTGAGCGGTGCAGGAAGGAAGGGGATGAGCAAAAATGCGGAGGAGTTTTTTCGGAGAAATACTCGCCAGCTTGCGAGGCATAACTCATCAATGAAAGATTTTGGTGAGGTATGTCTGAACGAACAGACCTCACCAGGAGCAGATTATTACTGCAACCAATAAACCGCTTCAAATGGCCTTAAGCTCATCTCGCCAGGGTTAGGTGCCGCATCAGCGTAGTTCTTCATCAGCACTTCCCAGTTGCCTTCGAAGGCTTCTGGCATCCACCACTGATTCTCACGGCTAAGGTTTGCGGCAACAATCAGCGTTTGCCCTTGCCATTCGCGACGATAACACCACAAATACGGATGTTCTGGCAGTAAGTCCTGATAGTTACCCCAGGTGAAGATAGGGTTAGCCTTACGCAATTTAATCAGTTGCTGATAGGCATAAAACACGGAGTCAGGGTCATTCACTGCTGCTTTGGCATTGATGGTTTGATAGTTATCACTCAGGTTGATCCATGGCGTGCCGGTGGTAAATCCTGCGTTTTCACCCTCGTCCCACTGCATCGGCGTACGGCTGTTATCGCGCGATTTACTGGCGAGGATCGCCAACAGATTATCGCTGTCCCGGCCCTGCGCGCGTAGCTCGGCGTACATGTTATGACTTTCGACATCGCGGTAATCAATGATGCGTTTGAAATGCGGATTGGTCATCCCCAGCTCTTCGCCCTGATAGATATACGGCGTACCTTGCATGCCGTGCAGCACCATCGCCAACATTTTCGCCGCCGGAACACGCAGTTCACCTTCGTCACCAAAGCGCGACACAATGCGCGGCTGATCGTGGTTACACCAGAACAACGCATTCCATGCGACGTTGTGCATGCCCTGCTGCCAGTGGCTGAAAATGGCTTTCAGCGCGACGTAATCAGGCGCTGCCAGGGTCCATTTTTGCCCGCCAGGATAATCCACTTTCAGATGATGGAAGTTGAACGTCATCGACAGTTCATTGCTATTAAGCGCGGCATATTGCTGGCAGTTATCGAGCGTGGTGGAGGACATTTCGCCTACGGTCATCAGCCCACGTGGGACAAACACATCGCGGCTCATTTCTTGTAGATATTCATGGACCCGTGGCCCGTCGGTGTAAAAACGCCGCCCGTCGCCACTTTCAATATCGTTCGGGAAATCCTGGTCTTTCGATATCAGGTTGATCACATCAAGACGTAAACCATCCACGCCACGATCGGCCCAGAATTCGCAGACCTTTTTCAGCTCGGCGCGCACCTGCGGGTTTTCCCAGTTGAGATCCGCCTGCTCCGGCGCAAACAGGTGCAGATAATACTGGCCGCTCTCTGCGTGCCAGCGCCAGGCATTACCGCCGAATTTAGAGCGCCAGTTGTTGGGCAAAATGTCCGGCGTACCGTCACGCCAGATATAAAATTCGCGGTACGGACTTTCTTTGTTCAGCGACTCATGGAACCAGGCATGCTGTGTGGAAGTATGGTTAAACACCATATCCAGAATGATGCGAATGCCGCGTTCATGAGCACCTGCTACCAGCAAATCAAAGTCATCCAACGTGCCGTAGGTATGATCGATTGCACAGTAGTTTGCCACGTCATAGCCATTATCGATCTGCGGCGAGACATAAAACGGCGTCAGCCAAATAGCATCAACGCCCAGCAGTTTGAGATAATCAAGGCGCTTAATAACACCGATTAAGTCACCGGTTCCATTGCCAGTCGTATCCTGAAAACTCTTCGGGTAGATTTGGTAGATGACGCCATGTTGCCACCAGGTTGTATTCATAAAGCCTTCCTAAAGCGAAGGGGCCGCTTACGGCCCCGATAAAAACTAAACCACTAACAGCGTGCCCTGACGTTGTCTGCGTTTATACATCACGCTGGTCAATACAATCGGCACGATCACGGCGATCAGAATTGCGAGGGAATACACTTCCCAGTAACGCGGCTGAATGGACAAAATGCCCGGCAAGCCGCCAACGCCAATCCCATTCGCCATCACGCCGCTCAAACCACACAGCAAGCCAGCCATACCTGAGCCGATCATTGCGCACAGCATTGGGAATCGGTATTTCAGGTTGATGCCGTACATCGCCGGTTCGGTCACGCCGAGGTAGGCCGAAATCGCCGCCGGAACGGAAATCTCACGCTCGTTATGTTTACGGCTACAAATAATGATGCCGACGACTGCGGATGCCTGAGCAATGTTCGACAGCGCGATCAGTGGCCAAACAGGCGTTCCGCCCATGCTCTGAATCATCTGCATATCAATGGCGAGCGTTGTCTGATGTACACCGGTAATCACAAGCGGTGCGTACAGGAAGCCAAACAGCGCGGCACCAATCGGGGCAAAACTGCCGGTCATCAAGTGGCGAACCGCAAATGCCACACCGTCACCAATCCAGCGGCCAAACGGGCCGATAAATGCATGTGCCAGGAATACCGCCAGAATCAGTGAACACACAGGCACTACTACAAGATAGAGGTAATCTGGCACGATGCGTTTCAGACGCGTCTCAATAAAGCCCAAAGCCAGGCCCGCCAGCAACGCGGGGATCACCTGCGCCTGGTAGCCCACTTTCTCGATGGTAAACAGGCCAAAGTTCCACACTTCAGGAATTTTGCTACCTAATTCATAGGCATTCATCAGCTGCGGTGATACCAGCGTGACGCCAAGTACTATCCCAAGGATAGGTGTCCCACCCACTTTTCGCACAGCAGACCAGCAAATACCGACCGGCAAATAGAAGAATATCGCCTCGCCAATCAGCCATAAAAAGTTATAAATCGATTGCAGCGACGGGTACATTTGCGCAAGCGTCTGCCCGTTGCTCATCGGCAAATCGCCGATCACATTGCGGAAACCTAAGATCAAGCCGCCGCTTATCAAGGCCGGTAACAGAGGGAAGAAGATCTCCGCGAAATGGGAGATCAACTGCTCATGCCATTTCATGTTCTGGCGTGCCGCGAGTTTGGCTTGTTCTTTGTCTGAATGACTGTGACCACTGGTGGCGATCAACGCCTGATAGTAATCACCCACCTCTGGGCCAATCACCACCTGGAACTGCCCGGCATTCGTAAAGCAGCCTTTGACCATCGGCAGCTCTTCGATCTCTTTTGGCCTGGCAATGGCGGGATCGTTGAGCACAAAGCGCAGTCGCGTAATGCAATGACTGACGGTTGCGATATTCTCGCGCCCGCCGACCAGGTCAATCAGCTTGTCTATATCCTGTTGTTTCACTTTGGTCATGATGATGTCCCGAGGTGTTGTTATCTGCCGGCAAGGTTATCTTTTAATCTTTTTTTCGAAAATGGGAACGTTCCCGAAACAAGGCGACGATCACAATAAACCGTAAACGAGGGGAGATTACTGCAATGATCCAGGGATAACGATCTGCCGTAGATTGCACGTTTGTGTGATTTGGCCGATCAATTGCCTTGCGGCCTGACGGCCCGCTTCAGCGTAGCCAGGATCAACGGTGACAATCTCTGGATGGAGGAATTTCATCAGCGGTGTGCTGCCGACGCTCGCCAGTTGCAGGCTGGTATGTTGATGTTCTTGCAGGTATTTACTGGCACCCAAAGCGAGAGTATCGGTGGCACACACCAGGGCGGTGGTATCGGGCGTCAGCACTTCCTCAACATGATCATAGCCCTGCTTCATGGCCAGGCCTGGCAGCACAAAGTTAGGATTCAGCTGGTGGGTTTCGCAGAATGCAAGATAGGCCTGATGGCGACGGAAACCGGTAGTGACATCACTATGGGGAACACCGAGGAAGCTTATCTGACGATGACCTTGTTCATACAGATGTGACATCAAAATATTGATGGCCCCCTCATCGTCATAACACACTGAGGCAAACCCTTTGGCGTCTCTGGCCATCAGAACAAGCGTCGACTGCCACGTCTGCAAAATTTTCTCGTTGATACCGGTGAAACCAAACAAAATCACGCCGTCGATGTTACGACGCTGCAATATACCCAAATGCTCTTCAACCAGTTTTGGGGAAAACTGACTTTCCATCATGATCGGATCGTACCCTTGCTCATAGAGCGACGGCAGCATGGTTTGCACCGCGAGGTTTTCCGATAGCGAGTCCAGACGCGTCACAATAATGGCGACCACTTTATCGCTCTGCCCACGCATGGCGCGTGCCGAACGAGAAGGGGAGAAACCTTCTTGCTGCATCACCGCTTCCACGCGCTCACGTGTACGGGCACTGACCCCGCTTTCATTATTCAGAACTCGTGAGACAGTGGATTTACCCACACCGCTTAAACGCGCGATGTCTTTGATGGTGAGACGGTTTTGCATTGTTCTGGTTTTCCCGGTTTTCAACAACTGGAGATTTATACATTAAACTCGCGGCATCCAACAAACGACAAAAGGACAAAATCTGGTTTACGTAACGTTTAGATAGGCAGGAGTAAGATATACGCACTTTCATTGTGCCCAGTTGCGTAATGAAAGCATCCCATATTCTTTAACCGGAGGCGACATGGAACCTGATCCCAGTCCAAAACCTGTAATGACAGGAACCATCCGGTAAGACACTCTTCTTTGAAGTGGCTGCCTTACCGGAACACGTAAGGCAGTGACTCTACCCATCATACTTCAAGTTACAGATGTATTGGTTGTGCGCGTTAACCCGAAAAACTTACCCTTGTAAGTTCATCGGGAATCGCTGGCGTTCGCCCACCCTGTAGCCGAATTATTTTGGTCTATCATCCTGTTCGATGATGTCCCTGCTGATGAAAAAATTGGCCTGCAAGGCAAGGAATAGCCGCGCCTGCATGTCACCAGGTACCGCAAATCGTGGTGCCGAGGGACTATTATGCTGTTAAAAAATCTGACCCGGCAGTTGTTTGCACAACTTAGCCGTCACCTGCCTCGTCGCTTGATCCAACGCGACCTGATGCTGGACGACAACACCGTTGCACAGGCACAAGAGATACCCGCTTCTCTGAGCGAATCCTGCCTGAAATATGCCGCAGCTTCTGACGAACAACTGTATCGCGATTTCCAGAGCCATCCTGAAGGGTTGAATGCGCGGGAAGTTGAAAGTGCTATCGAACGTCATGGCCCAAACCAAATCCCGGCGCAGAAAGCGTCGCCTTGGTGGGTTCATCTGTGGCTGTGCTACCGGAATCCTTTCAATCTCTTACTGACTATTCTTGGCATTTTCTCCTACTCGACTGAGGATCTTTTTGCCGCAGGCGTGATAGCACTGATGGTAGTGATTGCGACCTTGCTGAACTTCGTTCAGGAAGCGCGCTCCACCAAAGCGGCGGATACCTTAAAAGCGATGGTCAGCAACACCGCGACCGTGCTGCGTGTGGTTAATGAAAACGGCGAAAATGCGTTTGTAGAAATCTCGCTCGATAAGCTGGTGCCGGGCGATATCGTGAAACTTGCCGCAGGAGACATGATCCCGGCGGATCTACGTGTGTTACAGGCGCGCGATCTTTTCGTCAGCCAGGCGTCACTCACTGGCGAATCGTTACCGGTTGAAAAGGTCGCGGTCGCCCGTGATATGTCACACAACAACCCGCTGGAATGCGACACGTTGTGCTTTATGGGCACCAACGTCGTGAGCGGAACGGCGCTGGCGATGATTATTGCCACCGGTGGCAACACCTGGTTTGGCCAACTGGCCGGGCGTGTCACTCAACAAGAAAGCGAGCCGAATGCGTTCCAGAAAGGGATCAGTCGTGTGAGCTGGGTGCTTATCCGCTTCATGCTGGTGATGACGCCTATCGTATTGCTGATTAACGGCTTCACTAAAGGTGACTGGTGGGAGGCGGCGCTGTTCTCGCTCTCTGTCGCAGTGGGTTTGACGCCGGAAATGCTGCCGATGATCGTCACCTCGACGCTGGCTCGCGGTGCGGTAAAACTCTCTAAACAGAAAGTGATCGTCAAGCACCTTGACGCGATTCAGAACTTTGGTGCAATGGATATTCTGTGCACCGATAAAACCGGCACGCTGACGCAAGACCGCATTGTTCTGGAATCTCACACCGATATTCTCGGTGCGGTGAGCAACCATGTTTTGCATACCGCCTGGCTTAACAGCCATTACCAGACCGGGCTGAAAAACCTGCTGGATGTGGCGGTACTGGAAGGCGTTGAAGAAGAGAGTGCGCGCGACGCCGCAGCACGCTGGCAAAAAGTGGATGAGATCCCATTCGACTTTGAACGCCGCCGCATGTCAGTGGTGGTCTCTGAGCAGCCGGAAGTGCATCAGTTGATCTGCAAAGGCGCGTTACAGGAGATCCTCAATGTGTGTACGCAAGTTCGCTACGGTGATGAAATCGTGCCGCTTAGCGATTCCCTGCTGGCGCGCATTCGCCGTGTGACCGACGATCTGAACCGCCAGGGTTTGCGTGTGGTGGCCGTTGCCACCAAATTCCTGCCTGCGCGTTGTGAGGATTACGGCCGCGTTGATGAATCTGACCTGATCCTCGAAGGCTACATCGCGTTCCTGGATCCACCGAAAGAAACCACCGCACCAGCCTTGAAAGCGCTAAAAGAAAGCGGTATCACCGTGAAGATCCTGACCGGTGACAGCGAACTGGTCGCCGCGAAAGTGTGCCGCGAAGTCGGGCTGGATGTGGGTGAAGTTGTCATCGGCAGCGAAATCGAGAATATGGCAGATGTTGACCTTGCCGCTCTGGCATTACGCACCACACTGTTTGCCCGCCTGACACCTATGCACAAAGAGCGCATTGTGCGCCTGCTGCGTGGAGAAGGGCATGTGGTGGGCTTTATGGGTGATGGTATCAACGACGCACCGGCATTACGTGCGGCCGACATTGGCATTTCAGTGGATGGCGCGGTGGATATTGCTCGTGAAGCAGCCGATATCATACTGCTGGAAAAAAGCCTGATGGTGCTGGAAGAGGGCGTGATTGAAGGGCGCAGAACCTTCGCCAACATGCTGAAATACATCAAAATGACCGCCAGTTCTAACTTCGGTAACGTGTTCAGCGTGCTGGTGGCCAGCGCCTTCCTGCCGTTCCTGCCGATGTTGCCTCTGCACTTACTGATTCAGAACCTGCTGTACGATGTCTCCCAGGTGGCGATTCCGTTCGATAACGTCGATGACGAGCAAATCAAGAAACCACAGCGCTGGAACCCGGCAGACTTAGGACGCTTTATGGTGTTCTTCGGGCCAATCAGTTCTATCTTCGACATTCTGACATTTTGCGTCATGTGGTGGGTGTTCAAGGCTAACGTGCCGGAAATGCAAACCCTGTTCCAGACCGGTTGGTTTGTGGTGGGCCTGCTGTCGCAAACATTGATTGTGCATATGATTCGTACCCGTCGGATTCCGTTCATTCAGAGTCGTGCAGCGTGGCCATTAATGATCATGACGCTGGTGGTGATGGTAGTCGGGGTTAGCCTGCCGTTCACTCCGCTGGCAAGCTACCTGCAACTTCAGGCGCTGCCGCTGAGCTACTTCCCATGGCTGATTGCAATCCTTGCGGGATATATGACGCTCACCCAGTGTATGAAGGGCTTCTTTAGCCGCCGCTACGGCTGGCAGTAATCTACCCAATCCCCATGCAACTCGAATGCTAATGGGTATAGTTAATATCAGCGAGATGTGATCGGCATCTCGCCATTTCCTTCCATAGTCTTGATGAATATTTCTATAGCCGTCATCTTTCAAGTTGCAGATGCGTTGGCTGCGCTCACTCACCCGAATCACTTAGTTTACTAAGTTCATCGGGACTCGTTCGCTTGCCGCCTTCCTGCACCTCGAAATCTATTGGCTATACGTGTTACCAGAGTGTTTTGCTGATTTCTGGCCCGTCACTGTTAAAGGAATATTCATGTTTAAATCAATACGTTTGAGCTTGCTGGCTGGTTGCATTGCGGCAACTTGCCAGGCTTGGGCGGCACCGGCAGGCGATCTGCCGTTAATGCCCTGGCCGCAGCAAGTTGACCGCCCGGCAGCGGAAGGATCGCTGGTTCTTGATAACGCCATCTCCATCAAAATTAGCGGCGATAAACTTACCAATGCCACAGAGCGCTGGCGTCAGCGAATTTCCCAACAGACCGGCTGGCAACTGCAACCGGCACAGGCCAATCCAGACAAACCCACCATTGATATCCAAATCAAAACAGCCGTTGCCCCTTTACCGAAACTCGACAGCGATGAAAGCTACGAATTAAGCGTTACCGCAGAAGGCGTGAAGCTCACGGCAAACACGCGTTTTGGTGCCATGCGCGGCATGGAAACCCTGTTACAGCTGATTCAGAATGGCCCGGAAAATACCGCGATTCCGTTTGTCGTCATCAAAGATAAACCGCGTTTCCCGTGGCGTGGCTTGTTAGTCGATTCCGCGCGTCATTTCATGCCCATCAAAGATATTCTGCGTCAGTTAGACGGCATGGCAGCCGCCAAAATGAACGTCTTTCACTGGCATTTGACGGACGACCAGGGCTGGCGCTTTGCGTCCACCGCGTATCCAAAATTGCAGCAACTGGCCAGTGACGGGGATTTTTACACCCAGGCGCAGATGAAAGAAGTGGTGCGCTATGCCACTTCACTGGGGATTCGCGTGGTGCCAGAAATGGACTTGCCGGGCCACGCTTCCGCTATTGCGGTGGCTTATCCAGAATTGATGAGTGCGCCGGGGCCGTATCAAATGGAACGCCATTGGGGCGTGTTAAAACCGCTGCTTAACCCAACCAACGAAGCCGCCTATAAATTTGTTGATACGCTGATTGGTGAGCTGACCGCTATTTTCCCGGACAGCTATTTGCACATTGGCGGTGACGAAGTTGATGATTCGCAGTGGGCTGCATCGCCACAAATTCAGGCGTTTATGAAGCAGCATAATCTGGCTGACACCCACGCCTTGCAGACTTACTTCAACCAGCGGCTGGAAAAAATTCTCGAAAAACATCATCGTCAGATGATGGGGTGGGATGAGATCTATCACCCTGAATTACCGAAAAATATCCTGATCCAATCCTGGCAAGGGCAGGACGCTTTAGGGGCGGTTGCGGCGAACGGTTATAAAGGCATCCTCTCTACCGGATTTTACGTTGATCAGCCGCAATCGACCGCATACCACTACCGCAATGAGATCCTGCCGCAAGGGCTCAATGGCATCGATAATATTACCGATGCAGATAGCGCGCAGAGTTGGTTCTTCAGTATGCCGCGTCTGAAAGGCAAAGCAGTAGAAGGCAGTTTTACACTCGTGAGCAGCAAATCTGCGTGGCGTGGATTCATCGACTTCAAAGGAAAATCCCGTCGTGCGGTGCGTGATATTGAGTGGTTAAGTCCGACTCAAGTGACCTTTACCGTTGATACCTGGATGGGGGAAACGCGTCCGGTACTCACCCTTGATAACGATAAATTGAGCGGTTATTTGCTGGTGGGCAACGTGCGTTATCCGGCCACCGGCCAGAAACTGGATAATATCCCGGATGGCATCCAACCGGTGGTGCCAACGCCTGAACAGATGAGCAATATTCTCGGCGGCGAAGCGGCTCTTTGGGCTGAAAACGTGATATCGCCATTGCTGGATATCAAACTGTGGCCGCGCACGTTTGCGGTGGCAGAACGCTTATG
This sequence comes from Buttiauxella sp. A111, assembly GCF_014189855.1. Taxonomy (GTDB): domain Bacteria; phylum Pseudomonadota; class Gammaproteobacteria; order Enterobacterales; family Enterobacteriaceae; genus Buttiauxella; species Buttiauxella selenatireducens. Next base: position 580,300 of record NZ_BJFN01000002.1, on the reverse strand, counting down.
GTCGACAGAAGACGTGAAAGACATCGATAACATGTACCAGCGTTTGCAGGCGATAGACGCCTGGTCGAGCGTATCTGTTGGTTTGCAGCAGCACACAGCGGCCGCTCAACAGCTGACGCGCCTTGCGGGCACGCCGGACATTATGCCGCTACAAATTTTGGCTCAGGCCGTTGAACCGGCGCAGTACTACACGCGCCAGCATCTGAAATTCCAGGCGGGAAATTACCATCACTTCGAACCGCTAAACCGTTTTGCGGATGCGTTAGGTGCAGAAAGTATGCAGGTGCGGGCGCTGGATCGCTGGGTCGATAAGCTCATCGCCGATCCGGAAGACGGTAACAGCGCGGATTCTCTGCGCCATACCTTTGCGCGCTGGCAGAGTAACACCTCAGATGTGCTGGAACTTATCGACGGGAATTACCAGCTCAAGGCATTAAAACCGGTGGCTGAGAATGTCGATAAACTCGCGGGCATGGGGCTGCGGTTAACGGATCTGGTGGCGAAACAGGGGACGTTGAGTGCGGACGAATCTCATGCGATTCAAAAACAGCTCGATGACGCAGCACAAACACAGGATGAAGTCGTGATTGCGGCGGTTTATCCGTTGCAGAAACTCTTGCGGGCGTGTGTGAAGTAAATCGGTATTTGTAGGGCGGGTTGGTTTAATTCACCCGCCACTACATCTTAATCGTTAGCGGCGGATAGCAATCGCTTCGATTTCAATTTTCACATCTTTTGGCAGACGAGCAACTTCTACGCAAGAACGCGCTGGGAAAGTCGCTTTGTGCTCAGTAAAGAAGGCTTCGTAAGTCGCATTCACGGTTGCGAAGTCGTTCAGGTCTTTAACGAAAACCGTCGTTTTAACGATATCGCCCACTTTCAGGCCAGCCGCTTCAACGATGGCTTGCACGTTTTCCAGAGACTGACGTGCTTGCGCCGCCACATCTTCTGGCACGCTACCTGTCTTCGGGTTAACAGGGATCTGACCAGACGTGATAATCATGCTGCCGAGATCTACACCCTGAACATATGGGCCGATAGCTGCTGGTGCGTTTTCAGTGCTGATAATACGAGACATTCTTTCTCCTTAGAATAACCATTATCTTTCAAGTCGCAGGGGTGTTGGCTGCGTGCTCCCACCCCAGTCACTTATTAATATAAGCTCCTGGGGATGAGATCCCTTGCCGCCTACCTGCAACTCGAAATCTAAAGGTTATTAATCGTGATGAGTAGGCAAACAAAAGCTCCCGTTCATTATAAGGACGAGAACTATCCCGGCAATGATTAATCGGCCAGCACAACGTAATGTGCGAACTCCTTCTCACAATATTTGCATTTGAGGCTGATACTTTCGTCGCGTTTTTTCACTGCGAATGAAGAATGAACAGGTTCGCTGCGGCTGATGCAGTTGGTATTTGGGCAGACCAGCACTTTATCAATGCGTGAAGGCAGGCTTGGTTTGCTTTTGCCGACCACTTCGTATTCATCAATACGGTTTACGGTTGCGTGCGGTGCATACAGCGCCAACTGGTTAACTTGCTCGTCGGTCAGGAAGGTATTTTCGATTTTGATAAGATCTTTACGACCTTGTTCGCGTGACGGCAAGTTCAGGCCGATAGTGATGCGCTGTTCGGTTTCCGTTAACTGGAACAGGGTCAGCAGCTTAAAGCCCACCTGAGCAGGAATATGATCGATAACCGTGCCGCGTTTAATGGCTTCAACTTGTAATTTGTTGTCGTGTGTCATCTTAATCTTCCTCTTACTCAAACCAGTTCAGGATTCAAAACTAACGCCAGCAGTGCCTGGCGAGCATAGATACCGTTGCCTGCTTGCTGGAAATACCAGGCGTGAGACGTTTTGTCGACATCGGTGGTAATTTCATCAACGCGTGGCAGCGGGTGCAGGACTTTCATATTTTTGCGGGCATCGACGAGATCGGCAGCACGCAGAACAAACTGCGCCTTCACGTTGGCGTATTCCGACGGGTCAAGACGCTCTTTCTGTACGCGCGTCATGTACAGAATATCCAGGTCGGCAACGACATCGTCGATAGCTTCATGGCAGCTCCAGGCAATACCTTTTTCATCCAGCATATCGAGAATGTACTTCGGCATCGCCAGCGCATTAGGTGCGATGAAGTAGAAGCGGTTGCCTTCAAATTTCGCCAGCGCCTGCGCCAGGGAGTGCACGGTGCGGCCATATTTCAGGTCACCAACCATCGCGATATTCAGGTTTTCCAGACGCCCCTGCGTTTCCTGGATGGTAAACATATCCAACAGCGTTTGAGTCGGATGCTGGTTGGCACCGTCACCCGCATTCAGTACCGGTACATTGCCCGAGAATTCAGTTGCCAGGCGTGCCGCCCCTTCTTGCGGGTGGCGCATGACGATGGCGTCAACGTAAGTGCTGATGACCGAAATGGTATCGGCCAGCGTTTCGCCTTTTTTACCTAGTGAGGTATTGCTGCTGTCTGAGAACCCGACCACTGACGCACCCAGGCGATGAACAGCGGTTTCAAAAGACAGACGCGTGCGCGTTGATGCTTCAAAGAAACAGCTGGCAACAACGATGTGCTTTAACAGCTCCGGCTGCGGGTGGGCTTTCAGTTTTGCCGCAGTTGAGAGCACCAGTTCAAGCTCTTCACGACTGAGATCGTTTATGGAAATGATATGTTTTTGATATAGGGGGTTAGCCATGGTTATCTCCTGTTCTCGGGCGTCGGGCAAAAAAAAAGGCCCCTCAATGAGGGGCCTTTGGAATTGATTGAAGCAACGGAAAGAAAAACAGGTTAGCGCCGTCTTTTAGACGACGTGGTGTGGCAATTTTTTGAACACACTGGACCATGCTTCCTCCCGGCAAATTGTGGCGCATTATACGCGTGTAAGAGGACACTTCAAGCGAATAATTCACCTATTTTAGCCATTAGCAATCGGTTGCAGTGGGGCATTCATATTTCGAATGCCCCGAATTGGCTTAATCAGACTTTCTTTTCACGCAGTTCGAAACGTGGAGAGATAAGGCCATACAGCGTCCAGCCCAGGAAAGTCACGATGGCACCATACATCATCGCTTCTTCACCGGATGAATACAGTGCGTAGAAACTATACATTGCGCCAATGAACGCAAAGATGTTGGCCAGACGGGCTTTGCTTGGATCCACTTTCGCCACTTTCTGGATAATGACCAACGCCGCCATCGACAGGATGTAAGGGATAATATTGGTCACAACGGCCAGGTTAACCAACACGTTGAACTGCTTGTTCAGTGATGGGCTGATGGTCATCAAAGACAATACAGACTGGATGATAACGATAACGATCATCCCTTTTACTGGCGCTTCGGCTTTGGTCAGTTTAGAGAAAACTTTCGGGAAATAACCTTCATCTGCAGAAGATTTAAATACCTGAGCAATCGTGAACTGCCAGCCCAACAGCGAACCTACGCAGGACATGATCATCAATGCCATGATGATTTTACCCACTGTAGGGGTAAACATCTGTGCAAAGGCTAAACCAAACGGCGCGGTTGAATTCGCCAAATCCATATTTGGAACGATACCGGCGATAACGTTAGTGGAAACAATATAGATAACCGCAGCGCCCAGTGTCCCGCCTAATACGGCGATAGGAACGTTACGCTCTGGGTTTTCAACAACATCGGTGTTTGCACAGGCAGATTCTAAACCTAAGAATGCCCACAGTGTCATGGCGATAGAAGAACCGATGGCTTCAAAAACAGGAAGATGATGCGGGTTCCATGACTCAACATACATCGTTGGGCTGAACCAGAACCAACCAATGATTGAAATGCCCACAACAGGAATAATCACACCCCATACCGTCACACCACTGATGCGGCCGGTAATGCGTGCACCGCCGAAGTTTGCGACTGTCGCAATCCACAACACCGCGATTGTTGCGAGACAAATCCCGATTGGCGATAACGTGGCATTCAACAATTCTGTACCGTAACCCACTGCGGAAATGGCAATCGCAACGTTCGCTATGAGCAGAGAAACCCCATAGGTGTAGTTCGCCATAAAGTTGCCAGATTTGCCGAAGGCATATTCTGCATAACCGCCCATACCGCCTGATTTGCGGCTGAACATCCCACATTTAGCAAATGCGTAAGCCAGGGCCATAGAGCCCAATGCTGTGACTAACCACGAAACGATGGAAAGTGTACCCACTTCCGCTAATTTGGTCGGCAGCATGATGATCCCTGATCCCATCATGTTTACCGCGGTCAAAATGGTGAGCTGAACCACACCCATTTTGTTGTTGCCCTTAGACTTACTCATAATCTTTTCCTTCAAAACTTGAGATGTGAAGAACCGAAAACATCACGGTTCTTCACTGTTTCTTTTTATGGGAAAATCAGTTTTTGCCAGTAACCCTGACGTTTGCTGACTTCAGATTTATTGTTTAATAACATAGCCATAAGCGCGTTTTTTACGATCGTCATCCTGCTTGATATAGACACCCTGTAATTCAGGCGCAAAGCCTGGTAACAGATTGATCCCTTCTTCCAGTGCCAGGAAATAACGCTGCACAGAACCGCCCCAGATTTCGCCCGGAACAACACATAAAACACCCGGAGGATATGGCAGGGCACCTTCAGCAGCGATACGGCCTTCAACCTGAGATAACGCCACTAATTCAACGTTACCGCGTACAAACTCAATGTTTGCCTCTTGAGGATTCATCACCACTTTCGGGAAGTGATCTTTACGGAACATCTCTTTTTGCAACTGCTTCACGTTATGGCTGACGTACAAGTCATGCATTTCCTGACACAGCTGACGGATGGTGTAGCCTTCGTAACGTTCTTCGTAGGTTTTGTAGATAGATGGCAGCACTTCAGATAACGGAGCATCTTCTTCGATCAGGCGTTCAAAACGAGCAATTTGGGCAACAAGATGCTGCATCTTCGCCATGTCTTCGGCAGGTGTCATCAGGAACAGAATGGAGTTGAGGTCGCATTTCTCCGGTACGATGCCGTTCTCACGCAGGAAGTTGGCAAGGATAGTCGCAGGCACGCCGAAGCTGTCGTATTCACCGGTCTGAACATTAATACCCGGAGTGGTCAGCATCAGTTTGCATGGGTCAACGAAGTATTGATGCTCTGCGTAATTATCAAATGAGTGCCAGCGTTCACCTGGAATGAAGTTGAAGAAACGCAGGTCGTTTGCCATGGTTTCAGTATCAAAATCTTCCCACTTACGACCATCAATGGTTTCCGGCACGAACGGACGGATATGTTTGCAGAGTTTTAACAGCAGCTTACGAGTCTCAATCCCCACTTTTACGCAGTCCATCCACATGCGCTTACCGCTTTCGCCTTCATGCATTTTGGCGTTAACGTCAAGGGCTGCAAACAGCGGATAGAACGGGCTGGTGGAGGCATGCATCATAAACGCGTTGTTCATACGTTTATGATTTACATAGCGAGATTGACCTTTAATGTGTTTGTCTTTTTTATGGATTTGCGAAGTCTGAGAGAAGCCCGCCTGCTGTTTATGCACTGACTGCGTCACCAGAATACCAGGATCATTTTCATTCAGTTCAAGCAACAGAGGTGAACAGTCATTCATCATCGGAATGAATTGCTCGTAACCCACCCATGCAGAATCAAACAGGATGTAGTCGCACAGATGACCAATCTTATCGACAACCTGACGCGCGTTATAAATTGTACCGTCGTAGGTGCCCAGTTGAATAACTGCCAGACGGAACGGACGCTTTTCAGCGCTACGATTTGGCGCAACTTCACGGACTAAATCACGGAGATATTTTTCTTCAAAGCAGTGAGCATCGATACCGCCGATAAAACCGAACGGGTTACGTGCTGTTTCCAGATAGACAGGAGTCGCGCCTGCCTGAATCAATGCACCGTGGTGGTTGGATTTATGGTTATTACGGTCAAATAGCACCAGGTCGCCCGGCGCTAACAATGCGTTCAATACCACTTTGTTAGAAGATGAAGTCCCGTTTAATACGAAGTAGGTTTTATCCGCGTTAAACACTTTCGCCGCATGCATCTGAGCTGTACACGGAGCGCCTTCGTGGATCAGCAAATCACCCATGGAGACGTCAGCGTTACACAGGTCAGAGCGGAATAACGTTTCACCAAAGTAGTCAAAGAATTGGCGTCCGGCTGGGTGACGGCGGAAGAATTGTCCACCCTGGTGTCCTGGGCAGTCGAAGGCGGCATTACCCTGCTGCACATAGTCCACCAGGCTGCCGAAGAACGGTGGCAGAACTTCTTTCTCATACTTAACCGCAGCGGCTTCCAGTTGTTTGCCGTAGAAATCAACATTTCCATCGCACAGTTCAAACACGCCAGTTACGCGAGGCAGCACTTCTGCTGGCAGCTCTTCTTCGCAGCAAACCGCGACAAAGATTGGAATACCGAAACCAGTTTGTTCAATGGTATTCAACATACCCGATGTCGCATCTTTAACGGAAATAACGGCAGCTGACACATCAGTAAAATTAGTATTCGTTATATCGACAGTTTCGCGCTCGGTGTTAAAGCATTCTGTCGTGTTGGTACTAACTGCTATTTTTAATTTTTCCATTTTGATTTTTGTCTCTTGTATTCTGAGTAAGTAAAATTTGGGTAAAGCATGGCCGTCAGATATTCCCTCAAGGGAACCCGATGCTTATTATTTTTTTAAGGCAATAGTTCCCCGCAATAATTCTTATTATTGAATTACTGAAATGAACCAATAAATGCCAGGTGATTGATTCACCGGATTGGCTTAAATGCTAATTTGGATAGTCAGGCGCTGCACATGAAATGACAGATAACAGCATGCTTTTCAGCACACTACTGAGATTTCAGATGTTTAGTGACTAGCAGGCACGAGTATCCGCATAAGCAGATGCCGTGGGGGGAGTTTACTTAGAGTTGAAAAGATGAAAATCAAAACAGCTACGGTGGATGAGCATCATAATATGTGTAACCCGTCGAATGTGGGGCATGGACTTATTATTGTTTTCCATTTTCTATTTCCTTATATGGTGGGAAATCGAGGTTATTGTAATCAGGGAAATATATAAAACCGTGACATTGGTCACTATTGGTTTTTATGCGAAAAACAAAACATCGTTTTTATTTAAGTCAAATGAATAAAATATCGTTTACCTGGGTTGTTGAAATGTAAAGTAATTATCGCAGGAAGGAAGAGTATGAACGAAATAGTCACAATCCATCAGGAATACCCGCGCCAATTCTTGAAAATGATACCCGTAACCCCTCGATGTTGATAATAAGATGGGAGGTTATTGTTAACAGTTTGTCTCATTGGTGCGGGTTTTTATGTATTCATAATTATTCATTTAAATTATGCGTTCCTGCATTTTTATTCATTGAAATTATGTTAGCAATTAATGCTGTACAGACTTCATTTTATGAAGCATATCTCTGCTTGTTGATCTCTATCTGGTTTTTATCTGCTGTTTTTCCTGGTTATGGCTCTTAACGATTCGCTGTGCAAACAGTAAAAAATGATAAATTCCACATAAAAAAGAACAGCCGATGTTTCTCATCCCTGAAGCTGTGGGCATCCGATTCGGGCAGCCTCGACGCCACTGCCATTTTTAGGATGCAGCGCAGGTTTTCATAAAAAATTCGTAGCGGCAGAAGCTGAATGCTCGTATAAATACAATAATAAAACATCGTTTCAAAAAGGTATCGATCATGATTATTGGCAACATCCACTCTTTGCAATCCTGGCTGCCGGAAGAGCTGCGTCTGGCAATTGAGCACGTTAAACAACACATCACCCCAGAAACGCCACTTGGGAAGCATGATATCGACGGCAACCGCCTGTTTATGCTGGTTTCTGAAGATTCAACACAGCCTATCGAAGATCGCCCTGCGGAATTCCACCAGCGCTATCTGGACATTCAGATTGTGATGGGGGGCCAGGAAGGGATGACGTTTAGCTGTCTGCCTGCAGGGACGCCTGAGACTGACTGGTTGGCGGAGAAAGACATCGCCTTCCTGCCAGAAGGCGTGCAGGAAAAGACGGTCATCTTAAATGAAGGGGATTTCGTGGTGTTCTATCCGGGCGAAGTTCACAAGCCACTGTGCGCGGTGGGCAAACCCGCACCAGTACGTAAGGTTGTCGTGAAGATGTTGATGGGGTAGTCCTTCAGGTGTCGGGTGGCGCAGCGTCACCCGACAATTAACATCTCAACTCTGAACCAACGTCGCAACCATCACCGCTTTAATGGTATGCATACGGTTTTCAGCCTGATCAAAAACCACGCTGTTTGGTGATTCAAACACCTCGTCCGTGACTTCCATGCCACCGTGCAGGCCATATTGTTCCGCCATTTTTTTGCCAAGCGTCGTTTGGTCGTCGTGGAATGCTGGCAGACAGTGGAGGAATTTCACGTCAGGATTGCCGGTTAGTGCCAACATTGCACGATTGACCTGATAATCCCGTAACAGATTGATACGCTCCGCCCAAATCTCTTTAGGCTCGCCCATCGACACCCACACATCGGTATAAATGAAATCGGCACCTTTTACGCCCGCAGCAATATCTTCTGTCAGGGTGATGCTCCCACCGTTGTGCTCAGCTTGAGCCTGGCATTCTGTGACCAGTTTTTCATCCGGCCAACAGGCCTTCGGCGCTACAAGGCGCAAATTCAACCCAGTCAACGCGGCAGCTTCCAACATCGAATTGCCCATGTTATTACGCGCATCGCCAGCATAAACCAGCGTCATCTGCTGGAAGGTTTTGCCTGGCATGTGTTCTTGCATGGTCAGCAAATCCGCCAGTAATTGCGTCGGGTGAAACTCATTGGTCAGCCCGTTCCAGACAGGAACGCTGGCATACTGCGCCAGGGTTTCAACGATTTCCTGGCCAAACCCGCGATACTGAATGCCATCGTACATCCGGCCTAATACGCGAGCAGTATCCTTAATTGATTCTTTATGCCCAATTTGGCTTCCGCTTGGGCCGAGATAAGTCACTCGCGCACCCTGGTCAAATGCGGCAACTTCGAAAGAGCACCTCGTACGAGTCGAGTCTTTTTCGAAGATGAGCGCAATATTCTTACCAGTAAGATGCTGAATCTCAGTGCCTTTTTTCTTGTCGTTTTTCAGTTTTGCAGACAGGGCGAGCAATTCTTTAAGTTGTGCAGGGGTGAAATCCAATAATTTTAGAAAATGCTTTTGATAGAAATGACTCATATTTTCCTCTCATGGCATAAGCCGACAATTGAATACAAATTCAATTTATATGTATATATATTCATTTGCAACCCCGAAAGTAAAATCTTTATCGGGAAAGGTGGAGGCAAACTCAGCCGTGTGTGAAAATAGAAGTATCTGTCTACAAAATTGAGGAAAGGGCCATGGCAAATCCAGAACTGCTGGAAGAGCAGCGCGAAGAGACGCGTTTGATTATTGAAGAATTATTGGAAGACGGCAGCGACCCTGACGCGCTGTACACTATCGAGCATCACCTTTCCGCAGACGATTTCGAAACTCTTGAAAAAGCCGCTGTTGAAGCATTCAAAATGGGTTACGAAGTCACTGACCCAGAAGAGCTGGAAGTGGAAGAAGGCGACACGGTTATCTGCTGTGACGTGCTGAGCGAATGTGCGCTGAAAGCCGAACTGCTGGACGAGCAGGTTGAACAACTGCTGAACCTCGCCGAGAAATTCGGTGTGGACTATGACGGTTGGGGCACTTACTTCGAAGACCCGAACGGTGAAGAGGGTGACGATGAAGGTGACGACGATTTAGTCGATGAAGACGACGACGGCGTACGCCACTAATCTCTTCTATGCAGCGGCGCAATGCCGCTGCATATCAAGGATCAATAACGACCAATTATGAATTACCCACAAATCCTCTCTCCGGTACTCAATTTCCTGCATTGCCCAACGCCTGACGCCTGGATTGAAAAAGCCCGACAGCCAGAGCATTTGCCACTGTTGCTGACAGACCATCTGGTGTGCGAACTCAAAGCGGCGCAAACGGCTATGTTTTTGATTCGTAAATATGTCGCGGATAAAAATAGTGCCCAGGCGCTACTCGACTGGCTAAAGCCCTACGAAGATTTCGCCTTCCGTGAAGGCAGAGAACCGGATTTTGTCGCACTGCATAAAAGCCTGAGCAAAAGTGTGATGCCCAAAACGGCGAACGCCTGGGGCCAGCAACTTATCGATAGCATGGTGTTGTTGATTAAAGAGGAGCTGCACCACTTCTGGCAGGTGCGCGAGATTATGCTCGCCCGCAACATTCCCTATGTGAAAATCACCGCCAGCCGCTATGCCAAAGCGCTGCTGAGCGAAACGCGGACCCACGAGCCGGTGATGTTGGTGGATAAATTGATTTGTGGTGCGTATATCGAGGCGCGTTCATGTGAGCGGTTTGCCGCACTCGCGCCGCATCTGGATGATGAGCTACAGAAATTCTATTTGTCGCTGCTGCGTTCAGAAGCCCGTCATTATCAGGACTATTTAGCTTTAGCGGAAAAGATCGCCGGTGGGGATATCAGCTCCCGAGTGCGTTTCTTCGGCGAGGTTGAAGCGGCGTTAATTAGCAGCCCGGACAGCGATTTTCGTTTTCACAGCGGCGTACCAGCCGCTTAAAGCGCAAGAGCTAAAGCTTTTGCGGCACATCCGCCTGTCGGAGATCAACGAGTCTCCCCTGACAATCGCTTAAGGCTTGAACAGCAACACGCTTATCGCTAAGGTAAGCGCGTTTTTTACCTTCCTGGAAAATATCATGGTAACCATCGCCCTTATTGACGACCACCTTATCGTCCGCTCCGGCTTTGCTCAGCTGTTGGGGTTGGAGCCGGATTTTCAGATTGTGGTTGAGTTTGGTTCCGGGCGCGAAGCCTTGGCCGGACTGCCTGGGCGTGGTGTACAGGTGTGTATTTGCGACATCTCGATGCCAGATATTTCCGGGCTGGAACTGCTCGCCCAACTGCCAAAAGGCATGGCGACCATTATGCTGTCGGTGCACGACAGCCCGGCGCTGGTGGAGCAGGCTTTAAACGCCGGTGCGCGCGGATTCCTGTCAAAACGCTGTAGCCCGGATGAGCTGATTGCCGCCGTTCATACGGTGGCGACGGGCGGCTGCTATCTGACGTCTGATATCGCCATCAAACTGGCGGCCGGACGGCAGGACCCGTTAACCAAACGCGAACGTCAGGTGGCGGAAAAACTCGCCCAGGGCATGGCAGTCAAAGAAATCGCCACTGAGCTTGGGCTGTCGCCAAAGACGGTTCACGTCCATCGCGCCAATCTGATGGAAAAACTCGGCGTCAGTAACGACGTCGGGCTGGCTCACCGTCTGTTTGACGGATGGTGATGCAACCCTTTTTATCCCGGCTTATCTCCGTGGTCGCCAGCTTTTTTATCTTCTCTGCTGCGTGGTTTTGCCTGTGGAGCATCAGCCTGCACCTGGTGGAACGGCCCGAGCTGGCAGTTCTGCTCTTTCCCTTCGGCCTGCGCTTAGGGCTGATGCTGCAATGCCCGCGCGGCTACTGGCCCGTATTACTCGGGGCGGAGTGGCTGATGCTTGGCTGGCTGGCGCAGGAAGTGGCGCTGGCACATCTTCCGTTGTTAATGATTGGCGGCGTACTAACCCTCCTGCCGGTCGCGCTGATTTCCCGCTACCGCCATCAACGTGACTGGCGCACCTTACTCCGTCAGGGCGGGGCGTTGATTGCCGCTGCGTTGTTACAGTCGCTGCCGTGGATCGGGCAAGGGCAGGAGACGCTGAGCGCGTTGCTGATAACGCTGACCGGCGGGCTAACCCTGGCTCCAACCTGCCTCGTCATCTGGCACTATCTCACCAGCACCGTCTGGCAGCCGCTGGGGCCGGGACTGGTTTCACAGCCGGTAAACTGGCGCGCCCGCCACCTTATCTGGTACCTGTTGCTGTTTGTGGTCAGCCTGTGGTTGCAGCTTGGGTTACCTGACGAGTTGTCTCGCTTTACGCCGTTCTGCCTGGCGTTGCCGATTATTGCCCTGGCCTGGCACTACGGCTGGCAGGGCGCGTTGATCGCGACGCTGATGAATGCGATTGCGCTGATCGCCAGCCAAACCTGGCACGATCATCCGGTGGATCTGCTGCTCTCGCTGCTGGCGCAAAGCCTGACCGGGTTGCTGCTGGGGGCGGGGATCCAGCGCCTGCGCGAGCTTAACCAATCCCTGCAAACTGAGCTTGCGCGCAACCGCCGCCTTGCTGAACGGCTGCTGGAAACTGAAGAGAGCGTGCGGCGAGAAGTGGCGCGCGAACTACATGATGACATCGGCCAGACCATTACCGCGATTCGTACCCAGGCGGGTATTGTGCAACGCCTGGCTCCGGGTAATGAAGGGGTGAGAATGGGTGGGACGCACATCGAACAGTTATCCCTTGGGATTTATGATTCGGTACGCCGCCTGCTGGGAAGGCTGCGTCCACGTCAGTTGGATGATTTATCTCTGGAGCAGGCGATTCGTTCGCTGATGCGTGAAATGGAGCTGGAAGGCCGTGGGATGGTGAGCCACCTCGACTGGCAAATCGATGAGCCGCAGCTGAGCGAAAGCCAGCGCGTTACGCTATTTCGCGTGTGCCAGGAAGGGCTGAACAACATTGTGAAACATGCCAGCGCCAGCGCGGTAACGATTCAGGGCTGGCAGCAGGACGAACGGCTGATGTTGGTGATTGAAGATGATGGCAGTGGCCTGCCGCCCGATTCGGGGCAGCAAGGTTTTGGCCTGGCAGGCATGCGCGAACGCGTGACGGCGCTCGGCGGAACCCTCGCTATTTCCTGTACTCATGGCACGCGCGTCAGCGTCAGTTTGCCAAAGCGATACGCATAAGGGCTGACGATGTTCACTTTCCTGAAAGTCCCCCCGGCGGCGAGCCCAATCAGCGATAAAGCTGAAATTGACGCGCGCTATAGCTACTGGCGTCGGCACATTCTGGTCACCATCTGGCTGGGTTATGCGCTGTTTTATTTCACCCGTAAAAGTTTTAACGCCGCCGCCCCGGAAATCCTCGCCAGCGGCGTAATGGCGCGTACCGATATCGGCCTGTTGGCGACGCTGTTTTACATCACTTATGGGTTGTCGAAATTTTTCTCCGGCATCGTCAGTGACCGCTCAAACGCCCGTTATTTCATGGGATTAGGGTTGATCGCTACCGGCGTTGTTAACATCCTTTTCGGTTTCTCCACTTCCCTTTGGGCATTTGCTTTGCTGTGGGTGTTGAATGCCTTCTTCCAGGGCTGGGGCTCGCCGGTGTGTGCCCGTTTGCTGACGGCATGGTACTCCCGGACTGAACGCGGCGGCTGGTGGGCGGTATGGAATACCGCGCATAACGTAGGCGGGGCGCTGATCCCGATGGTGGTTGGTGCTGCGGCGCTGCATTACGGTTGGCGTGCGGGAATGATGATCGCCGGTTCGCTGGCTATTTTAGCTGGGCTATTTCTCTGTTGGCGTCTGCGCGATCGCCCGCAAACTGTTGGCTTGCCGCCGATAGGCGACTGGCGGCACGACGAGCTGGAAATCGCCCAGCAGCAGGAAGGAGCAGGGCTGACGCGCCGGGAAATCCTCTACAAATACGTGCTGGGGAATCCCTATATCTGGCTGCTGTCACTGTGCTATGTACTGGTCTACGTGGTGCGGGCGGCGATCAACGACTGGGGGAACCTCTACATGTCAGAGACCCTGGGTGTGGATCTGGTCACGGCCAACTCGGCGGTAACGATGTTTGAGCTGGGTGGGTTTATCGGCGCACTGGTGGCTGGCTGGGGCTCGGATAAACTATTCAACGGTAACCGTGGGCCGATGAACCTGATATTTGCCGCCGGAATATTGCTCTCTGTCGGCTCGCTGTGGCTGATGCCCTTTGCCAGCTATGTGATGCAGGCTACCTGCTTTTTCACCACCGGTTTCTTTGTGTTTGGCCCGCAGATGTTGATTGGCATGGCAGCGGCGGAGTGCTCACACAAAGAGGCGGCGGGGGCCGCTACCGGCTTTGTTGGCCTGTTCGCTTACCTCGGCGCGTCTCTCTCCGGCTGGCCGTTGGCGCAGGTTATCGACATCTGGCACTGGAATGGTTTCTTCGCGGTAATCGCTATCGCAGCGGGGATCTCTGCGCTGCTGTTACTCCCGTTCCTTAATGCCCAGTCCCCACAGGCCCGTCGCGAAGCGTGATACATCTCACCTTTTTACCCGGAATAACGCAAAACTAAGAAATTTTCCAGGTTTCTCCTGGAAGCCATCTCAGGCCAAAGTCGCTGCTGATTTTTACAATGCCTGCTATCACGCAGGTTTTTAAATCAGGAGTAATCCATGCTGGCCTTATTAAACCAGGTGCGCAAGCCGACCCTGGATCTGCCGCTCGATGTGCGGCGCAAGATGTGGTTCAAACCGTTCATGCAGTCTTACCTGGTGGTCTTTATCGGCTACCTGACCATGTATCTGATCCGTAAGAACTTCAACATCGCGCAGAACGATATGATCTCTACCTACGGGCTGAGCATGACGCAGCTGGGGATGATCGGCCTGGGCTTCTCCATCACCTACGGCGTGGGTAAAACCCTGGTTTCCTACTATGCGGATGGCAAAAACACTAAGCAGTTCCTGCCGTTTATGCTGATCCTCTCCGCGATCTGTATGTTGGGCTTTAGCGCCAGCATGGGGACGGGTTCGGTCAGCCTGTTTATGATGATCGCTTTCTACGCCCTGAGCGGCTTTTTCCAGAGCGCGGGTGGCTCATGCAGTTACTCCACCATCACCAAATGGACGCCTCGCCGCAAGCGCGGAACCTACCTGGGGCTGTGGAATATCTCCCATAACCTGGGCGGTGCCGGTGCTGCAGGTGTGGCACTGTTTGGTGCGAACGTCCTGTTCGACGGCCACGTCATTGGCATGTTTATCTTCCCGTCCATTATCGCGCTGATTGTTGGTTTTATTGGTCTGCGATATGGCAGCGACTCCCCTGAATCCTACGGCCTGGGCAAAGCGGAAGAGCTGTTCAGCGAAGAGCTCAGTGAAGAAGATAAAGAGACTGAAGACGAGTCGATGACCAAATGGCAAATCTTCGTGGAGTACGTGCTGAAGAACAAAGTCATCTGGCTGCTGTGCTTCTCCAACATCTTCCTCTACGTGGTGCGTATCGGTATCGATCAGTGGTCTACGGTATACGCCTTCCAGGAGCTGAAGCTTTCCAAGGAAGTGGCGATTCAGGGCTTTACCCTGTTTGAAGTGGGCGCGTTGGTCGGCACGTTGCTGTGGGGCTGGTTATCGGATCTGGCGAACGGTCGCCGTGCGCTGGTCGCCTGTGTTGCGCTGGCATTAATCATCGCGACACTCGGCGTTTATCAGCACGCCAGTAATCAGTATGTTTACCTGGCATCGTTGTTCGCGCTGGGCTTCCTGGTGTTTGGCCCGCAGTTGCTGATTGGTGTGGCGGCGGTCGGATTCGTTCCGAAAAAAGCCATCGGTGCGGCTGATGGTATCAAAGGAACTTTCGCTTATCTGATCGGCGACAGCTTCGCTAAGTTGGGGTTGGGAATGATCGCCGACGGTACGCCAATCTTTGGCCTGACCGGCTGGGCAGGGACTTTCGCCGCGCTGGATGCAGCGGCAATTGGCTGCATCGTGCTGATGGCGATGGTCGCAGTGATGGAAGAACGCAAAATTCGCCGTGATAAACGCATTCAGCGTTTAGCGACTCGCTAAAAAGTTGAAGGGTTTGCTGGATCTGGGATCCAGCAAACCCGTTTTAAGAAGGTTACAGAGACTTAATCATCCGCACTTCACAATCCACATGCCCTGTGCAACCCAACGGCTCAGAGATGTGTTCAAAGCCTAAACGTTCATAGAGCGCGATAGCTTCTGTCAGAAACGCCGTAGTTTCCAGATAGCAACGCTTAAAACCTTCTTCGCGGGCATAATCCATCGCCTGTATTGCCAGGCGTTTTGCTAGCCCTTTACCGCGCACGACCGGCAGGAAATACATTTTCTGCAATTCACAAATATCCGGCTCGCTGCAAGTTAACGGCGCGACGCCACCACCACCAACCACTTTGCCGTCCAGTTCTACAATCCAGAAAGCATGCCCGGGCTGGCTATAAACCTGGAACAATTCATCCAAATTAGGATCAGCTACGGTATAGCCTTTGTCGGCAGTTAAGCCGTATTCAGCGGAAACTTCACGAATAACACGGGCGATAGCCGGATTGTCGTGGGCGGTTATCCGGCGCAGAGCGATTTCAACCGGAGCAGCAAGATTCATAGCGTGACTCATTGATGAAGGGGTAAAGACAGCTCATTCTAATACCACTGCGAAACTTAACAAGCAAGTTTCTAAAATGTTTTGTAGTTCCCGTTTCGGAGTATTTAGAGCGTGTAAATTATGATTCTATACTCATTGGCAAGTACCGTTATATCAATAATCAAAAAGTAAATGGATTCATTTCTTAAGGAAATCTATGTCTGATCAGCAGGGTTGTATAGAAAACAATTATTCACGAAGAATAATATTTCGTGGAACAGGTAAGGGGTATTTTTTAATATTGTTTGTAAATCTATTGTTAATGATGGTAACGCTTGGCATCTTTACGCCATGGGCATTTGTTCGATCGAAACGCTATTTATATAGCAATACTGAATTGTCAGGTTCCAGGTTTTCTTATACTGCGACCGGAAGATCGATATTGGTAAGCTGGTTGTGCCTGTTTGTTTATATATTCGCAACAGAAGCAGCGCTACTTCGCGGGAGTTCTTCTCTGGCATTGTGTCTTATCTCTCTACTGCTGCTGTTTTTACCATATTTGATTATTCAAAGTATTCGCTACCAAATGCAATCTACCACGCTTAATGGCGTGCGTTTTAATTTTCAATTTAATGGCTTAAAAGCATGGTGGGTGATGATTGGGTGCCCATTATTAATGCTCGCGGCTCTTGTTTTTATTTGTGGCATTATTTCTTCCATCAGTTTTTCGGCGATGTCTTTTGATATGTCGAAAGTAATGATGACAATGGCAGTGTCTTTCATCATCGGTGTTATGGGGGTCGGTGTTGTTCAGGGTGTAACGGTTGGGTTGTGGCTTAACTTATTTTTTAATGGTTTGAGCTTTGGGACGCAAAATTTCGCGGCTCAAGTGAGCGTAAAAAAATGCATTCTGATTTGCTTTGCCAGTATGCTTATCTTGATTCCTTTTTTAATTTTAGCAATGGCTCTGTTTTTACCCGATTGCATCAATATAATTTCTGTCGCGATGATGGGTGATATAGAAAAAGTAATGACTAGCGAGGCAATGAAAAACTTACAAAATACTATTATTTTATGTTATGTCATTTATCTGGTTGGTGCACTGATTTGCTTTAGTTACCTTGTTGTCACCCTTAGAAATTATTATGTCAATACTGTAGTGCTGGGTGAAAAAATTGCTTTTCGCTCAACGCTAACCCTTAGTGGATTCATTGGCCAATTAATTGTCAATATTTTGATTACGGTTTGTACTTTCGGCATTGGCTACCCTTGGGCACGAATCCGCTATTGTCATTATCTGGCCAATAACACTTGGGTTGACGGTGATTTAGATTCTCTGAATCTGGAGGATCATGAGGATAAAATTGCCACAGATATTGTGAGCCGTCTTTCTCGTGGCCTGGTACCAAATATTAGCTTGTAGCCATAAAAAAAGCCGGGAAAATTCCCGGCCTTTTAACTTTCAGCAAATCCAATTACAGCGCGGCAATCACAGCCTGCTGCTCAATCAGTTTCGCTTTTGCATCGGCGAAAGCCACCATGCGCTCACGCTCTTTAGCCACCACGTCAGCGGGTGCACGTGCGACAAAACCTTCGTTGGACAACTTGCCTTCGATTTTGCCAATCTCGATTTCGATCTTCGCAACTTCTTTAGCCAGACGCTCAATTTCAGCGGCTTTGTCGACCAGGCCTGCCATTGGGATCAGCAGTTCTGCGCCGTCGATAATTTTGGTCACGGAAACCGGACCTTTATCATCAGCCGGCAGCAGGGTGATGCTTTCCAGACGTGCCAGGTTTTGCAGGAAGGTACGGTTCGCGTTTACGCGACGTTCCGCTTCTGCACTCACGTTACGCAGCAGCACTTCCAGCGGTTTGCCCGGAGCAATGTTCATCTCAGCACGAATGTTACGCACTGCGGTGATGGCCTGCTTCAGCCACTCGGTATCAGAGAACGCAGCTTCGTCGTCCTGAGCGCTGTTATACGCCGGGAACGGTTGCAGCATGATGGTATCGTCGGTGATGCCTTTGAAGGTTTTCACACGCTGCCAGATGGTTTCCGTGATGAATGGAATGATTGGATGCGCAAGACGCAGCAAACCTTCCAGCACGTTGATCAGCGTATTACGCGTGCCGCGCAGTTCCGCCTCACTACCGCTGTTCATGACCGGTTTGGTCAGCTCCAGATACCAGTCACAGAACTGGTTCCAGGTGAATTCATACAGAATATTGGCCGCGATATCAAAGCGATAGGTGTCCAGCGCTTCACGGTATGCCTTCACTGTGCGGTTGAATTCCGCCAGAATCCAGCGGTCTGCCAGCGACAGAACCATTTCGCCGCCGTTAAAGCCGCAATCCTGGTCTTCGGTATTCATCATCACGAAACGGCTGGCGTTCCACAGCTTGTTACAGAAGTTGCGATAACCTTCCAGGCGCTTCATGTCCCAGTTGATGTCGCGACCCGTAGAGGCCAACGCTGCCAGCGTAAAGCGCAATGCATCGGTGCCGTGCGGCTCGATACCGTTCGGGAATTGCTTCTCGGTGCGTTTGCGGATTTTCTCAGCCAACTGCGGCTGCATCATGTTACCGGTACGCTTCTCAAGCAGGTCTTCCAGGGAAATACCGTCAACCATATCCAGTGGATCGATAACGTTACCCTTGGACTTAGACATTTTCTGCCCTTCGTCATCACGGATAAGACCGGTCATGTAAACGGTTTTAAACGGAACCTGTGGCTTGCCGTCTTCATCTTTGATGAAGTGCATGGTCAGCATGATCATGCGCGCAATCCAGAAGAAGATGATGTCGAAGCCGCTGACCATCACGCTGGTCGGGTGGAAGGTGCGCAGCGCTTCGGTATTCTCAGGCCAGCCTAACGTGGAGAACGTCCACAGACCGGAAGAGAACCAGGTATCCAGAACGTCTTCATCCTGGTTCAGCGCAACGTCGTCGCCCAGGTTATTTTCTGCACGGACTTCCGCTTCGTTACGGCCAACGTAGACGTTGCCATTGGCATCGTACCAGGCCGGGATGCGGTGACCCCACCAAAGCTGACGTGAAATACACCAGTCCTGAATATCGCGCATCCAGGAGAAGTACATGTTTTCGTATTGCTTCGGCACGAACTGAATGTCGCCCTGCTCAACAGCTTCAACTGCAACTTTCGCCAGTGGAGCTGTGCGCACGTACCATTGGTCAGTCAGCATCGGTTCGATAACCACGCCGCCACGGTCGCCGTAAGGAACTGTCAGATCGTGTGGTTTGATCTCTTCCAAAAGACCCATTTCTTCGAACGCAGCAACGACTGCTTTACGTGCGGCAAAACGTTCCAGTTTCTGGAACTGAGCGGGGATCCCGTTTTCGTAAACGGTAGATTCTTCACCGTTGGTATCAAACACTTCTGCAGCTTCACGGATATCACCGTCGAAGGTCAGGATGTTGATCATTGGAAGCTGGTGACGACGACCCACTTCGTAGTCGTTAAAGTCGTGCGCAGGCGTGATTTTCACACAGCCGGTGCCTTTTTCCATGTCAGCGTGTTCGTCGCCAACAATAGGAATGAGACGGTTAACCAGCGGCAGCACCACGAATTTACCGATCAAATCTTTATAACGTGGATCTTCCGGGTTCACAGCCACGCCAGTGTCACCGAGCACGGTTTCTGGACGAGTGGTAGCAACAACCAGGTAATCTTTGCCGTCAGCGGTTTTCGCGCCGTCAGCCAGCGGATAACGCAGGTGCCACATAGAACCTTTGGACTCGCGGTTTTCTACTTCCAGATCGGAGATAGCGGTACGCAGTTTCGGGTCCCAGTTTACCAGGCGCTTGCCGCGATAAATCAGGTCTTCTTTGTACAGGCGAACGAACACTTCTTTCACCGCGTTGGACAGACCTTCGTCCATGGTGAAGCGTTCGCGCTCCCAATCTACGGAGTTGCCAAGACGACGCATCTGACGGGTGATGGTGCCACCAGACTCTGCCTTCCACTGCCAGATTTTCTCGATAAACGCATCGCGACCGTAGTCGTGGCGTGTTTTACCTTCTTCGGCGGCAATTTTGCGCTCTACGACCATCTGGGTCGCGATGCCGGCGTGGTCAGTCCCCGCCTGCCACAGGGTGTTTTTACCCTGCATGCGCTGGTAACGAATCATGGTGTCCATGATCGTCTGCTGGAAGGCGTGACCCATATGCAAGCTGCCGGTAACGTTCGGCGGCGGGATCATGATGCAGAAGCTTTCCTGGCTGGTGTCGCCATTTGGCTTAAAGTAGCCCTGCTGTTCCCAGTGCTCGTAAAGCGGCTGTTCGATATCTTGCGGGTTATATGTCTTTTCCATTGTCTGCTATGTCGTTCCCGGCGGGGTATGAGTCGCCGTAGTCAAGTGGAAACCAGCAACGCGATACGCCTTGTAGCGATCACGGGCCAGTTGTTTCTGGGATTCTTCGTAAGGTACGAAGTCTATCACTTCATGGAAAGCGGTGGCAAAATCTGCAAACTGCGGCAAAAGGCTAATCAGTAAATCGCGTGGTGAACTACCACGTCGCTGCGGCCAGGCCAATTCTACCGGAGCACCATAACGTGGGCCTTCACCGGCAAGATTATGCGGTACAAACGCGTGTGCGTCGCGCTGCCAAAGTGCTTCATCCAGACGGATAGCTTGTTGTTCATCAACACAAGCAATCAGCAGGCGTTTCCCTGCGCGAAAGCTTTCTGCCGCCAGTTCACACACCAACGCTTCAACGGCATTCAACTCCCCGGAGGGTGTGTCGTTGTCGAGCAGGTAGAACGTCGCGTTTTTCATTTGTTTCGCATCTTTAGAATCATGAGTTTCCCCTCATCCCGGCCTTCTCCCAAAGGAGAAAACCGAATGACGCCCTCACCCTAACCCTCTCCCCCAGGAGAGGGGACTTTCTTTGCTCCCTCACCTTTGAGGGGGAGGGGACTTTCTTTACTCCCTCTCCCTTGAGGGAGAGGGCCGGGGTGAGGGGGATTTCGTCGTTAATCTTCGCCGTTAAACCCTGAACGATTTAACAGGAATTGTGACAGTAACGCCACTGGACGGCCGGTCGCACCTTTGGCTTTACCTGAACGCCAGGCCGTACCTGCGATATCCAGGTGAGCCCAGTTGTACTTGCGGGTAAAGCGTGACAGGAAGCAAGCCGCAGTAATTGCGCCACCAGGACGGCCACCAATGTTTGCCATATCAGCAAAATTGGAGTCCAGCTGATCCTGGTATTCATCGGCGATTGGCAGACGCCACGCACGGTCACCGGCTTGTTCAGATGCGCCGATCAGTTCGTGTGCCAGCGGGTTGTGGTTAGACATCAAACCGGTGATGTGGTGACCCAAAGCAATCACACATGCGCCGGTCAGTGTTGCCACATCGATAACCACATCTGGCTCGAAGCGCTCAACATAGGTCAGCACGTCACACAATACCAAACGGCCTTCTGCGTCAGTGTTGAGCACTTCTACAGTTTGACCAGACATCGTGGTCAGCACGTCACCCGGGCGATAAGCACGTCCGCCAGGCATGTTCTCACAGCCCGCCAGCACGCCAATCACGTTAATCGGCAAGTTAAGTTCTGCAACCATGCGCATAACGCCGTACACAGAAGCGGCACCGCACATGTCGTATTTCATCTCATCCATGCCTTCGGCAGGTTTGATGGAAATACCGCCGGAGTCGAACGTCAGGCCTTTACCGACCAGCACGATTGGACGTACATCTGGTGAGTTATTACCTTTGTATTCGATGACAGACATCAGTGATTCGTTCTGGGAACCATCACCTACTGCGAGGTAGGAGTGCATGCCCAGCTCTTTCATCTGCTGCTCACCGATAACGCGAGTGACAACGTTTTTGCTGAAAGAATCTGCAAGCTGACGCGCCTGAGAGGCCAGGTATGCTGCGTTACAGATATTAGGTGGCATATTGCCAAGATCTTTTGCCGCTTTAATACCGGCAGCAATGGCCAGACCATGCTGAATGGCACGCTCGCCGCTCGTCAGTTCGCGACGGGTTGGCACGTTAAAGACCATTTTACGCAGCGGACGACGTGGCTCGCTTTTGTTGGTCTTTAACTGATCGAAGCTATACAAAGACTCTTTTGCCGTTTCCACTGCCTGGCGTACTTTCCAGTAAGTGTTACGACCTTTAACGTGCAGTTCGGTCAGGAAGCAAACGGCTTCCATCGAGCCAGTATCATTTAGAGTATTGATCGTTTTCTGGATAACTTGCTTATACTGACGCTCATCCAGTTCACGCTCTTTGCCACACCCAATCAGCAGAATGCGCTCTGAAAGCACGTTCGGAACATGGTGAAGCAATAAAGTTTGACCGGGTTTTCCCTCAAGCTCACCACGGCGCAATAAGGCGCTGATGTAGCCATCGCTGATTTTATCGAGTTGTTCGGCGACCGGGGACAGGCGACGCGGTTCAAAGACTCCCACAACGATGCAGGCACTACGCTGTTTCTCGGGGCTACCGCTTTTTACACTGAACTCCATGCACTACGCTCCTGAATCTTAAAGACAACAACGGTGGCTACAGCTAGAATTGCAAGCTTTCGTAACTCATGTCCGCGGTTGCGATGACTTCGTGTTAATCTTACGAGTATGTTTTTACTGTTTCGGCGACGTCAATTAAATCACCCTGTGCCAGAAACTTGCTGAGCTTATTAATCTTAGCGATGTTTTCGACGACTCAAGAGAATAAATGACGTATAAGCGATGAAACAAGCGATTTTCCTGCAAAAAGACTCGTTTTCACAGGCGTATTTAATGTGATTATCATAAGATATCTGGTTCGGGAGACGTTCAAAAGCCAACTTGCGATCCTCTTCATCCTGCTGCTGATCTTCTTTTGTCAGAAGCTTGTCAGGATTCTTGGGGCGGCGGTTGACGGCGACATTCCGACAAATCTCGTTTTCTCTCTTTTAGGGCTGGGCGTGCCTGAAATGGCGCAACTTATCCTGCCTCTTAGCCTTTTCCTTGGGCTACTCATGACGTTTGGGCGTCTGTATACCGAAAGCGAAATCACGGTAATGCATGCCTGTGGCTTGAGTAAAGCGGTGCTGATCAAAGCTGCAATGATCCTCGCACTCTTTACTGGCGCGGTTGCTACTATCAACGTGATGTGGCTCGGCCCGTGGTCTTCACGTCATCAGGATGAAGTGTTGGCGGAAGCCAAAGCTAACCCTGGTATGGCTGCTCTGGCACAAGGGCAATTCCAGCAAGCGACCGATGGCAGCTCAGTACTGTTTATCGAGAGCGTCAACGGTTCAAGCTTCAAGGATGTGTTCCTTGCGCAATTGCGCCCGAAAGGTAATGCACGCCCCTCTGTTGTGGTGGCTGATTCCGGCCATTTATCACAGCGACCAGATGGCTCTCAGATTGTGACGCTCAATACCGGTACCCGTTTTGAAGGTACTGCGATGCTGCGTGACTTCCGTATCACTGACTTCCAGGATTATCAGGCGATTGTTGGGCACCAGACAGTAGCGCTTGATCCCGATGATTCCAGTCAGATGTACATGCGCACCTTGTGGGCAAGCGATGCACCGAACGCCCGCGCAGAATTACACTGGCGCCTCACGCTGGTGTTGACCGTATTTATCATGGCGTTGATGGTTGTTCCGTTGAGTGTGGTGAACCCGCGTCAGGGTCGTGTGCTTTCGATGCTGCCAGCCATGCTGTTGTATTTAGTGTTCTTCCTGCTTCAGACATCCCTGAAATCCAATGCGGCGAAGGGGAAAATCGACCCAATGATTTGGATGTGGTTGGTTAACCTGGTCTATTTTGCCATCGCAGTTGTGCTCAATGTGTGGGATACGGTGCCGATGCGTCAGCTACGTGCACGCTTTAGCAAAACACGAGGAGCAGCATAAATGTTTGGTGTTCTCGACCGTTATATCGGTAAAACCATCTTCACCACCATCATGATGACGCTGTTCATGCTGGTGTCGTTGTCGGGCATTATTAAGTTTGTCGACCAGTTGAAAAAGGCCGGTCAGGGCAGCTATTCGGCGATGGGCGCAGGGGTTTATACCGTCCTGAGTATCCCAAAAGACATCCAGATATTCTTCCCTATGGCTGCACTTCTTGGGGCGCTGTTGGGGCTGGGAATGTTGGCACAGCGTAGTGAGCTGGTGGTCATGCAAGCCTCCGGTTTTACCCGTATGCAAATCGCATTGTCAGTCATGAAAACGGCGATTCCGCTGGTGTTGCTGACGATGGCGATTGGCGAATGGGTTGCACCGCAAGGTGAACAAATGGCGCGTAATTACCGTGCGCAACAGATGTACGGTGGTTCTTTGCTGACGACCCAGCAAGGTTTATGGGCGAAAGATGGCCACAGCTTTGTCTATATCGAACGTGTGAAAGGTAATAACGATCTCGCAGGCGTTAGCATCTACAGCTTTAACAAAGAGCGACGTCTGGAATCCGTACGGTATGCTGCCTCAGCGCAATACGATGTGGAGCATAAGGTATGGCGATTGTCTCAGGTTGATGAGTCTAATCTCAGTGACCAGAAACAAATTACCGGTTCACAGACTGTCAGTGGCGAGTGGAAAACTAACTTAACCCCAGACAAACTGGGCGTGGTAGCTCTCGACCCTGATGCGCTGTCGATTAGCGGCCTGCATAATTACGTGAAGTATCTTAAAGCCAGCGGACAAGATGCCGGGCGTTACCAGCTCAATATGTGGAGCAAAATCTTTGCGCCACTCTCTGTCGCGGTCATGATGTTGATGGCGCTGTCGTTCATCTTCGGTCCGCTGCGTAGTGTGCCGATGGGGGTGAGGGTCGTCACCGGTATTAGCTTTGGTTTTGTGTTCTATGTACTTGACCAGATCTTTGGCCCGCTGAGTCTGGTGTACAGCATCCCGCCGATTTTGGGAGCATTGCTGCCAAGCGCGACTTTCTTCTTGATTAGTCTGTGGCTGATGATGAAGCGTTCCGGCTAATACCCTTCATACTTCGAGCTGTGGCTGTGTTGGCTGCACTCACAAACCCCAGTCGCTTACTTGTGTAAGCTCCTGGGGATTGATGAGCCTCGTCCATGAGGCTCACCCTTCGGGCCAGCGCAAGCGCTGTTCAAATCTGTTCCCGACAGATTTGTTGCTCTCTTGCCGCCTTGCCACAACTCGAATTATTTTGGGTATTGTCAGAATTACTTACCCGGCCCTCTCTAAAAAGAGGGCGCGGAGTAAAAGTTAGCGCTTACGCCCACCCATAATACTCCCCAAAACCCCTCTAATAATTTGATTCGTCACTTGGCGTGCAGCACTCTTCGCCATTGTTTGTACTACACCATCTTTCTTACCGCCTCGCGGCCCAGTCGTACCAAACAGAATGTCTTTCAGCCCGCCAAGAATACCGCCATCAACCGCAACCGAATCGCCTTTCGCAGGCGGTGCATTTTGCTGTTCGCCCGCTGCCTGAACACCTTGCTGTAAGCGCTCATAGGCGGATTCACGATCGACCGTTTCATCGTATTTACCGTACAGCGCAGAGTGATTGAGCAACCCGTTACGCTCGTCGTCAGTGACGGGCCCCATACGTGAACAGGGTGCTATCACCATGGCGCGCTCAACTACTGTCGGGCTGCCTTTTTCATCCAGTAATGAGATGAGCGCTTCGCCGGTTCCCAACTCCTGAATCGCTTTCTCGGTGTCGAATTTAGGGTTTGCCCGCATGGTTTGCGCTGCGGTTTTCACCGCTTTCTGGTCTTTTGGCGTAAAGGCACGTAACGCATGTTGGATACGATTACCTAACTGCCCGAGAATAGTGTCAGGAATGTCCGACGGGTTTTGGGAAACGAAATACACCCCAACCCCTTTGGAGCGAATCAGGCGAATAACCTGCTCGATTTTATCCAGCAGAACTTGCGGTGCATCGTTAAACAGCAGATGCGCTTCATCAAAAAAGAACACTAATTTGGGCTTTTCCAGATCGCCGGCTTCTGGCAACTGTTCATAGATTTCTGAAAGCATCCACAGCAAACTGGCGGCATACAGCTTCGGCATCTGATAAAGCTTTTCGGCTGACAGAATATTGATAACGCCTTTACCGTTAGCGTCGGTACGCATCCAGTCTTTGATATCCAGCATCGGTTCGCCAAAGAAATATTCGGCACCTTGTTGCTCAAGCTGCAACAGCCCGCGTTGAATCGCGCCAATCGAAGCGCTGCTGATATTGCCGTACTGGTTCTGGAACGATTTGGCGTTATCACCGATGTACTGCGTCGCGGCGCGCAAATCTTTAAAATCGAGCAGCAATAACCCCTGGTCATCTGCAATGCGGAAAATGATTTGCAGCACACCGGCTTGCACTTCATTAAGGTTTAGCAGCCGAGAAAGCAGCAATGGGCCAAGGTCAGATACCGTTGCGCGAACCGGGTGACCTTTTTCACCAAAAATGTCCCACAACACCACCGGATTATTGTGCGGTGACCAGTCCGTCACGCCAATTTTTGCCAGTCGTGAGAGCAGCTTTTCAGACTCAACACCTTCTTGCGCAATGCCGGTGAGGTCACCTTTTACATCCGCCATAAACACCGGTACGCCAATCTCTGAAAACGACTCAGCCAGTTTTTGCAGCGTCACCGTTTTGCCTGTGCCGGTCGCACCGGTTATCAGCCCATGGCGGTTTGCCATACTGGGCAGCAAATGCAGTTCTTGTTCAGTGGTTCTGGCAACCAGGAGCGGTGCAGTCATGATGATTTCCCTGTGGCGACATTTCCATAAGCATAGCAATTGCCTACAGAACGTC
This sequence comes from Buttiauxella sp. A111, assembly GCF_014189855.1. Taxonomy (GTDB): domain Bacteria; phylum Pseudomonadota; class Gammaproteobacteria; order Enterobacterales; family Enterobacteriaceae; genus Buttiauxella; species Buttiauxella selenatireducens. The sequence continues at coordinate 553,278 of NZ_BJFN01000002.1, read as the reverse complement.
ATCAGCCAAAATCCTGGTTTGCGGCAGTCCTCGCAGCAAAGGCTATGCTTTGCATATGTATTACTTATTGTTGGGAAACTATGTCCAGATTCTTCTTTAATGACCGTAATCAAATGGTCAACGACGCCATCGAAGGCGTCATCATCAGCTCTCGTTTTCGCAATTTGACCCGTTTAGATACCGATCCCGCTATTCGCGTGGTGGTTCGCAAGGACTGGAACAAAAGCAAAGTTGCGATTATTTCAGGCGGTGGTTCGGGTCATGAACCGGCTCACGCAGGCTTTGTCGGCAAAGGGATGTTAACCGCAGCTGTCTGCGGCGACCTGTTTGCTTCGCCAAGCGTGGACGCAGTATTAAACGCGATTGTGGCGGTCACGGGTGACAGAGGCTGCTTGCTTATCGTCAAGAACTACACGGGCGATCGTCTGAATTTCGGACTGGCAGCGGAGAAGGCCAAAAAACATGGCCTGAAAGTCGAGATGGTTATTGTGGGTGACGATATTTCTCTGCCCGATAACAAACAGCCCCGCGGGATTGCCGGAACAGTACTGGTACACAAAATTGCGGGCTTTGCCGCAGAGCAGGGGAAGTCTTTGAGTGATGTTCGAGACATCGCGCAAAGTGCCTGTGACAGCATTGCCAGCATGGGGGTCGCCATGCAAACCTGCAATCTGCCGGATCAAGATGAGGAAGAAGGGCGTATTAAAGGCGGACATATCGAGTTAGGGCTGGGGATTCACGGCGAACCCGGAGCCAGCACGCTGGATAGCCAAAACAGCCAGAAGACGATTGCTACGCTTGTGAAACATTTGCGTAAAAAGACCGGCACTGACGCAAGGCTCGCGGTGCTGATTAACAATCTTGGTGGCGTTTCGCCTCTGGAAATGGCTCTGCTCACCAAAGAGCTCGTGCATTCAGAATTAAAGGATCAAATCGACTATTTGATTGGCCCGGCACCGCTGGTTACCGCGCTGGATATGAAAGGGTTTTCACTTTCAGCCATTGTGCTCAATGAGACTTTTATCAAAGCGTTGCATGCAGATGTGGAAACGGCAGGCTGGTGTCCGATGGTGAAACTCCACGCGATGCCGTTGCAAAAACACAGTGTGGTACGTACAGAATCATCGGCGAAACCGTCGGAAAACCCGGACGTCAAAGCGCTGGTTGCAAACATCACGCATACGCTTATCGAGAAAGAAAAAGCTTTGAATTCGCTGGATGCGAAAGTGGGGGATGGTGATACCGGCTCCACGTTTGCTCAAGGCGCCAGGGATATCGCGCAGCTCAATGAGGATGGCAAACTGCCACTCAATGATAGTGCCGCGTTGTTAGAGTTAATCGGGGAACGCCTGGCGACGGTGATGGGCGGTTCAAGCGGCGTGCTGATGTCTATTTTCTTTACCGCCAGCGGGCAAAAAGTGGCTAAAAAGCAGCCGCTTGCGAATGCGCTGTTATTTGGTCTGGAACAAATGAAACGCTACGGTGGGGCCGCTCCTGGCGATCGCACGCTAATTGACGCATTGCAGCCTGCGCTAGAAGCATTAAAAAATATCGACCTGAGCGCTGCGGTGAAAGCCGCGCAACAGGGAGCAGATGCCACCGCGCAAATGCAAAAAGCCAATGCCGGGCGCTCGTCATATGTGAATAGCGAGAACCTGAAAGGCGTGAAAGACCCAGGCGCTGTGGCAATCGCTGCGGTCTTTGCAGGGCTGGAAAAATAACGTCTCCGGGGGATTCCCCGGTTTACTATGCTTGCCCGTTCAAGGCCATCTGCGTCAACCACAGCCGCGTATCAAACTCCAGTTGGTGATATTGCGGTTCCATATGGCAGCACAACGAGTAAAACGCTTTGTTGTGATCTTTTTCTTTCAGGTGCGCAAGTTCGTGAACCACGATCATGCGCAAAAAGGCTTCTGGCGCATTTTTAAATACGGTTGCCACACGAATCTCAGCTTTGGCTTTTAACTTGTTTCCCTGAACGCGGGACACCGCCGTGTGTAAACCCAACGCATTATTCAGCACATGAATTTTGCTGTCGTAAGCCACTTTGTTGATCGGTGGCGCATTGCGTAGGTACTGGTTTTTAAGGTCCTGCGTCCAGGCATACAGCGCTTTATCCGTGGTGATGCTATGCGTATCTGGATACCGTTTTTGCAGCACTTCCCCCAGACGTTGTTCAGCAATCAGAGTCCGAACCTGGGATAGCAAATGCTCCGGGTAGCCCTGTAGATAAGTTAATTTGCTCATTCGTCTCTCTTGCTCGTCATCTTTCAAAAGGCAGCGGCGGTAGCTGCGCTCACTCACCCCAGTCACTTACTAGAGTAAGCTCCTGGGGATTCACTCTCTTGCATCTTGCTGTCTTTCGAAAGCTATAGAGCAGTTTGAGGAAAAAAAAGGGTATACTCACGCCCCCATTCGGGGATTACGCCGAAATTTTACCATCCAGGAGGGCCGATGAGCCAATTAGACAACGGTTTCCGTTCACTGACACTAAAACGTTTTCCAGAAACGGATGACGTTAACCCACTACAGGCGTGGGAAGCTGCGGATGACTACTTACTGCAGCAACTGGACGAAATCGAAATCAGTGGCCCGGTCCTGATTTTCAACGATAACTTCGGGGCGCTTTCTTGCGTGCTGGCTGAACACAAGCCGTATAGCATCAGCGACTCGTATCTGAGCGAACTGGCTATCCGTGAGAATTTACGTGAGAACAACATCGCTGAGTCCAGCGTCACGTTCCTTGATAGCACCGCAACATATCCGGAAGCACCCGCAGTCGTTCTGATTAAGATCCCTAAAACGCTGGCCTTGCTGGAACAACAGTTGCGCGCACTGCACGCCGTGGTCACACCGGAAACTCGCATTATAGCGGGTGCGAAAACGCGTGATATTCACAACTCAACCATCGAGTTGTTTGAAAAGATCCTTGGACCGACCACGACCACTCTGGCCTGGAAAAAGGCTCGTCTGATCAACTGTACTTTCAATGCACCAGTACTGAAAGAGTCCGCAGAAACCCTGAGCTGGAAACTGGAAGGCACGCCGTGGACGATTCACAACCACGCGAACGTCTTTTCTCGTACCGGTCTGGATATCGGCGCACGCTTCTTCATTGAGCATTTACCGACAAACCTGGAAGGCGAGATCGTCGATTTAGGTTGTGGTAACGGTGTGATTGGCCTGCATTTGCTTGAGCAAAACCCAGAAGCGAAGGTTGTTTTTGTTGATGAATCACCGATGGCGGTGGCGTCGAGCCACAAGAACGTTGAATTCAACATGCCGGAAAATCTGGAGCGCTGTGAGTTTATGATTAACAACGCGCTGTCGGGCGTTGAGCCATATCGCTTTAACACTATCCTGTGCAACCCGCCGTTCCATCAGCAGCATTCGCTGACTGACCAGGTGGCGTGGGAAATGTTCCACCATGCGCGTCGTTGCCTGCAAAATGGCGGTGAGCTTTACATCGTTGCTAACCGCCATCTGGACTACTATCACAAACTGAAGAAGATCTTCGGTAACTGCGATACCGTTGCGACCAACAAAAAGTTCGTCGTTTTAAAAGCGGTAAAACTCGGTCGTCACCGCTAAATTTCCAGTGCTAACTGGGTGCCCTGTGCGATTGCACGTCGGGCATCCAGTTCCATTGCCACATCCGCACCGCCAATCAAATGCACGGTTTTCCCCAGTTCTTGTAATGGCTCAACCAGTTCACGGCGCGAATCTTGTCCGGCACAAATAATCACGTTATCCACGTTTAGCGTTTGCGGCTCTCCACCTACCGTGATGTGTAGCCCTTCATCGTCAATGCGTTCGTAAGTTACCCCTGCCAGCATTTTTACACCACGCGCCAAAAGCGTCGTGCGATGTATCCACCCCGTCGTTTTGCCAAGCCCTTCACCAGGTTTACTGGTTTTGCGCTGCAGCATCACAATCTGGCGCGGGCTTTTATGCAACTGAGCACCTTCAGGGCGCAGGCCACCCGCGTGTTGCAGGCTGGTGTCGATACCCCATTCCACACAAAACTCAGCGATATTCTGGCTGGTGGATTCCCCTTCCTGGCTTAAATACATCGCGGTATCAAAGCCAATACCGCCAGCCCCAATAATCGCTACACGGTTGCCTACTGGCGCTTTCTCACGCAACACATCGATATAACTCAAGACGTTAGGGTGTGCGATGCCCTCAATAAGCGGCAAGCGTGGTTCGATGCCGCAGGCGAGAATAATCTCGTCAAACGCTTCGAGCATGGAGGCGGTGACGTATTGATTCAAACGAACGTCCACCCCGGTCAAATCCAGCATGCGGCGGTAATAGCGCAGCGTTTCGTAAAACTCCTCTTTGCCAGGGATCTGCTTGGCAATATTGAATTGGCCGCCGATTTCTGAGGCTGCATCAAATAATGTCACGTTGTGGCCACGCGCTGCGGCATTAATGGCAAAGGCCAGGCCCGCAGGACCCGCCCCGATAACCGCCAGATTTTTATGCACCATCGCCGGGACAATCGGCATTTTAGTCTCATGACAGGCACGTGGATTGACCAGGCACGAGGTCACTTTGCCGAGGAAAATCTGATCCAGACACGCTTGATTGCAGCCGATGCAGGTGTTGATTTCATCTTCGCGTCCTTGTTGGGCTTTGGATACAAACTCCGCGTCGGCGAGGAAGGGCCGCGCCATTGACACCATATCGGCATCGCCATTCGCGACAATGTTCTCAGCGGTTTGCGGATCGTTAATTCGGTTGGTGGTCACCAGTGGGATAGTCACCGAGCCTTTGAGTTTGCGTGTAACCCAGCTAAACGCCCCACGTGGAACCGGCGTGGCGATGGTTGGAATTCTCGCCTCATGCCAGCCAATGCCGGTGTTAATTAATGTGGCACCTGCTTTTTCTATCGCTTTAGCAAGCTGTATAGCTTCATCAAGCGTGCCACCACCATCGACTAAATCCAGCATCGACAGGCGATAGATGATAATAAAATTCGTCCCCACTTTTTCACGTACCGCCCGCACGACTTCTATCGCAAAACGCATGCGTCTTGCGTAATCGCCGCCCCATTCGTCATCGCGCTGGTTCGTTCTTGCTGCCAAAAACTGGTTAATCAAATAGCCTTCGGAACCCATAATTTCGACGCCATCGTACCCGGCAAGCTGTGCAAGGTTTGCGCATTGGGCGAAATCTTCAATCAAGGTCAGGATTTCTTCATGGCTCAGGGCATGGGGTTTAAAACGGTTGATCGGTGCCTGGATTGCTGAGGGAGCAACAGGGTTTGGCTGGTAGCTATAACGCCCGGTATGCAGGATTTGCAGGGCAATTTTCCCACCTTCGCGGTGCACAGCATCGGTGACAATCTGATGATGGGCAAGCTGCCTTGCATCGTTGAGTACCGCGCCGCTTTCCACGCCAACACCTGAAGGCGAAGGCGCTACACCGCCAGTGACAATCAGCGCAACGCCGTGGCGTGCGCGCTCAGCATAAAACGCCGCTAAACGATCGGCACCCTTCGGGTGTTCCTCAAGTCCGGTATGCATCGAACCCATCAGCACACGGTTTTTAAGTGTGGTGAAACCGAGATCTAGCGGGGCAAACAGCGATGGATAGCTCATACATTCTTCCTACAGGTTCATTATTATTATGTGGTCGGATGAGTTAGTAATTTAGCGGGCTACGGCGCTTAAGGGAAAAAAGGGATCAAATGATTGTGACGGGATTCAAAGTTCTTCCGTTTTCTTGGTCACACCTCCAACATTAACGGTGGTTGTGATGAATTATGAATTTACGTTTTTTAATTCATAAATTTCCGAAAAATGCTTGGTGATATTATATGTCGGCACGGATATATATTTTATATAAATATATATGGTTCGTATTTTCTATTTTTACAAATATGAATGTGATGCGGATAATACATTTGCTATTTGCCTGCGTGTCAGTAAGTTAAAATTGTTATGTTCTTATTGAGTACCTCTTATAAATAACTCTGGCTTGAACGCCATTGCTGATGTGTTTGCTTAATACATTGGTATGGGCTATTTAATAATGAATATTATAAGGACATAGTATGTATGTAAAAATAAAAACACTGGCACTTTTTGTGGGCGCAATGTTATCAACAGGAGCAATAGCATCAAGCCAGCAAAGCGCACTTGAACAACGTCTGAATCAATTAGAACAGCGCTTACAAGCCGCAGAACAGCGGGCTTCTAATGCAGAAGCGGAAATTCAACAGCTTAAATCTAAACCGATACCACCACAGGCCACCGCACCGGTTGCGGTCGTCAGTGAGCAATCCGTTAATAGTGCAACCGATAATAAGTCGCCAAAATTAACATTAACCGGCTATGGCGATTTAAAAATATATGGTGATGTGGAATTTAACATGGATGCCGCCAGTCGCAGTAATGGCCTGACGTCTATGCGTCGCAGTGCCAATACAAATTGGGCTGATGGGAATAATGAGCGTTGGGATATTAATGGTCGTATTCTGTTAGGTTTTGATGGATATCGCCGGATGCAAAATGGCAATTTCGCCGGATTCACCGTACAACCACTAGCCGATTTAACCGGCCATATGAATCTTGATGATGCGGCTTTCTTCTTTGGTCATGAGAACGACTGGAAGGTGAAAGTGGGCCGCTTCGAAGCCTACGATATGTTCCCCCTTAATCAGGATACTTTTGTTGAGTATTCCGGTAACACCGCCAACGATCTCTACGGCGATGGTTACGGCTACATCTACATGATGAAAGAAGGGCGCGGGCGAAGCGATACGGGCGGCAATTTCATGCTGAGCAAAAATATCGACAACTGGTACTTTGAGCTCAACACCCTGCTGGAAAACGGTACTTCGTTGTATCAGGACAAGTCATATCACGGCAATGAATTGGTTAACGACAAAAACGTCGCTTACCTGCGTCCCGTTATCGCGTGGTCAAAAGAACGTTTCTCAGTCGCCGCTGCAATGGAAGCGCAGGTCGTAGACAACGCTTACGGTTATGTAGATGCAAATGGCCAAACGGTAGATCAATCAAGCCGTACTGGCTACGGCTTGACCATGACGTGGAATGGTCAGAAAAGCGATCCGGATAATGGCATCGTCGCCAACCTTAATACCGCGTATCTGGATGCTGCCGATGAAACCGACTTTACCGCAGGCGTAAACGCCCTGTGGAAGAATTTCGAACTCGGTTATATCTACGCCCACAACGACATTGATAAGTTTGATGTGACGAGTGCCGTACAAAACTGTGATAGCGACTGCTGGATAACCAATGCGGGTACTTACGATATCCACACTATCCACTCTTCCTATCTGTTCCCGAACGTCATGGGCATGAAGAACTTTAATATCTATCTCGGTACTTACGTGTCGTGGGTCAACGCGGATAACGATTCCAGCGAAGGCAGCGACAACACCCGTTACGGCGGGCGCGTAAGATTTAAATACTACTTCTGATTTAAGCCTTAAACGCCCTCGCCAAACCTTAAGGGTGAGGGCGCACTACCAACCCAGGTGCCTGCCACATTGACGTCGTCAAACCACTATCAACCAGCGTCAGTTGATCGGCATAGACCTTCATCCACTTGCGCTTCATCTCGTCGTACAGCTCGCGATGCGCCAGGTTTGGCGTAAATTCTCGCTGCCATTGCACCAGTCGCTCGCCCGCATCCGCCAGATTATTAAACAACCCCGCCCCGACGCCCGCAGCAATCGCGCAACCGAGCGCTGTCGCTTCTTTGACGACGGGGACTCGCACCGGTAAGCCTGTCACGTCACTTAAAATCTGGCTCCACAACGCGCCTTTTGAGCCGCCACCGGCAAATACCAACGACTCAAATTGAATACCTGAAAATCCGGAGATTTGTTCAAGATTGCAGGCCGACACAATCGCCGCGTTTTCTTCAAGCGCTCGAAACAGCGTCGCTTTGTTGCAAATTTCTGGGTCGATGGAGAGGTTAATAAACGACGGTGCCGCGTGATACCACTGCTTGAAATGCATGGCGTCCGAGAAGATTGGCATCACGCCGTGAGAGCCCGCCGGAACCCGCGCAGCCATATCCTCGAGTAACGCGTAAGTATCCACACCAAGCCTTTCGGCCATCAGCTTTTCTTCAGCGCAAAATGCATCACGGAACCAGCGCATCGTCAGACCGGTGAAAAAACTGATGGATTCTGCCTGCACCATATTGCCGATAACGTGTGGATTCACGCGGATGTTCATGTCTGGATCGGTTTTGATTGCGGGTAGATTCACGACCTGTTGCCAGAAGGTGCCGCCCAATACCGCCGCTTGCCCTGCCCGAACCACACCCAACCCGACGCAGCCGAGCTGCACATCGCCACCTCCCATTACTACCGGTGTTCCAGCAAGCAAACCGCTTTGTTGCGAGGCTTCCTGGGTGACGAGGCCGAGCACGGTGCCCGTTTCTTTTACCGGAGAGAGAATATCCGCCCGCAAGCCCGCCATATCTAATAGCGCGGGCTGCCAGTCGCGGGTCGATAGATCAAGCATGCCAGTGGTTCCGGCATTGGAAGGATCGACCGCCAGTTCACCACTGAGTTTGGCCGCCAGCCAGTCGCTAATCATCGTGACGGTAGCCGCCTGGCGATAAATATCGGGACGATGATGCGCAAGCCACAGCAGACGCGGCATAGCGCTTAATGCAAGTGTCTGGCCGGAAACATGGTAAACCTCAGATTCAAACTGGTTATCGTGGATCTCTTTGAGTTCGGCTACTTCACGGCTGGCACGGGCGTCAACGTTGGCACACGCCCAGATTGGTGTGCCATTCCGGTCGTAAAGCACGATCCCTTCACGCATCGAACAGCAGGAAACTGCGCTGATAGCGCCAGGGGGAAGATGCGCTTTTTGCAGTGCTTCGCGGATGCACTGGCAGGCAAGCTGCCAGTTGGTGATGAGATCAAACTCCATGGAGCCGGGGACGTCGGCCACACTCAAGTGTTTCCATTCGGCCTGACCGACGGCAATCTGGTGGCCTGACGTATCGAAGATCACGGCGCGGATGCTGCCCGTTCCGGCGTCCAGTGCAAGTAAATAACTCATGAAAACGATCCCCGCAGCTTATGGCGCGGGGTTAATCAGCCAGTGCTAACACCGCCCGCGCAGTCTCTTCTTCCGTCACCAGGCCATTGATTCGCTGACCTTGCAGTGCGGCATAAATTGCGTCCGCTTTATCTGTCCCACCCGCAACACTCAGAATAGTGGGGAGGTGCGCCAGGTCATCGAGCGTCACGCCAAGTAATTCGCGGTGAATTTCCAATCCCTCCACCAGTTCGCCATCCGCTTGCAGGAAATAGCCCAGAATATCGCCCACCGCACCTTTGCGGGCGTACATCAGTTGTTCGCCTTCGCTGATATAACCGGAACGCAAAATGGTGGCATCGCGCTTTTGATTAATTGCACCAATACCCACCACCGCGACATCAGCGGCGGTTGCAGCAAGAATCACATCACGCACGCTAGATTCCATGCGCAAAATCTCTGCCACCTGCGGTGATGAAACCCGTAAAGGGGCGGGGATCATGCTGACACTACACGCGGCATCTAATTGGCCGATGCCTGTCATATAGGGCCCGACACCGCCAGAAAGCGTCACCAGACGGATCTGCTGTGAGCTGATAAACCCACTCAAATGTTGCAGGCAGTTCATGGTCGCTTCACCAAAACCCACGGCCAGTAATTGCCCCGGTTCCAGAATGCCCATCAACGACTGAGCCGCGCCAATGCCTAAACGGGTGTTCATCGTCGGCGTGTTGTGTGCTGGAAGCACACGGGCGATTTTCAGGCCAAACCGTTGTTGCAACTGAGTTTCCAGCGCCAGGCATCCTTCAAACCGGGAGTTAATCTGTACGCGAATGACCCCCGACTGACGGCCCTTTTCCAGCAGGCGCGAAATCTTTAAACGCGGTAAACCGAGTCGCTCACCAATGTCATTCTGGGTTAACCCGTCGTGGTAATAAGACCAGGCCACACGCGCCAACAACTCTTCTTCTGCCATCGGCAAGGCGGCTAACTTGCCTTCTTCTGCTGCTCGTTTATCGCTCATAGATGAACTCTTATTGAAATTTAGATCATATGTTCGGGAATGTAGGTCGGAAAGTGTGAGGCACATGGCAAAAGGATCATTTTCAGATGCAAATGGTTTATCTGATCTATACCCAAAATAATTCAAGTTGCAGGAAGGCGGCAAGTTTGTGAATCCCCTGGAGCTTACTCAAGTAAGTGACTGGGGTGAACGAACGCAGCCAACGCACATGCAGCTTGAAGTGTGAAGGGTATTTAAAAATATTGTGATCTCTGCCCTGTTGTAAAAATCATCCGGCGTCTACGCTTTTGAACATTATTAATTCAAATTCTCTTTTGTTCAATTGTGGAGTGAAGATGCCCAACACCACCGCAATGCTGGAAGCTCACCACATCAGCAAACAATTCTCAGGCGTAAGCGTTCTGAAAGGTATTGATTTTGCTCTGTATGCAGGGCAAGTCCACGCATTGCTGGGGGGAAATGGTGCTGGGAAGTCGACACTGATGAAGATTTTCGCCGGTGTCGAAACGGCGGATAGCGGTGAACTGAAGGTCCACGGTAAAGCATTTGGGCGGCTCAAACCGGGGCAGGCGCATGAACTGGGGATTTATCTGGTACCGCAGGAACCGATGTTATTCCCCAATCTCACGGTGCGTGAAAACATACTTTTCCGTCTGCCACGCCAACGTGACATTGAGAAACGGCTGCAAGAGAAAATGCGCCAACTTGAGTGCCAGATACCGCTCAGCGCAACCGCCAGCACGTTAGAAGTGGCCGATCAGCAAATGGTTGAGATCCTGCGCGGTCTAATGCGCGAGGCGAAGATCTTGATCCTTGATGAACCCACCGCCTCACTCACTCCAGGGGAAACCGAGCGTCTGTTCCGCCAGATCCGCGCGTTGCAAAATCTGGGCGTCGGCATTGTTTTTATCTCGCACAAACTGCCAGAGATCCGCCAGATCGCCAGCCATATCTCGGTGATGCGCGACGGAGCGGTGGTACTACAAGGCGAAACCTCTCAGCTGTTGAATGAACAGTTGATCAATGCGATGACGCCCGTCGACCGGAAGCATGCGCTGAGTGATACACAAAAATTGTGGCTGGCACTACCGGGTAATCGGCGCACCGAGCCGCAAGATTTTCCGGTATTGCGCGTGGAAGAGCTCACCGGAGAAGGTTTTATCGATCTCAGTTTTGAGCTGTACGCAGGAGAGATCGTCGGCCTTGCGGGGCTGGTCGGATCCGGGCGCACGGAGTTAGCTGAAACACTGTATGGCCTGCGGCCTGTACGTGGCGGTCGCATCTATCTGGAAAACCGGGAAATTAGCGGCGATCGCACGAAATCACGTCTTGATCGCGGGCTTATCTATTTACCGGAAGACCGGCAAGTTTCAGGTCTTTTTCTTGATGCGCCGATCCGCTGGAATACCGTCGCGCTTAACGAACCGAGTGTCTGGCAGCAAAGCAAACGGGAAGCTGCGGTGGTGGAGCGCTATCACCGTGCGCTGGGGATAAAACTCAATAATGCCGAGCAAACCGTGCGCACCCTTTCTGGCGGCAATCAGCAAAAAGTCTTGTTGGCTCGTTGCCTGGAAGCCAATCCGTTGCTGCTAATCATCGATGAGCCAACGCGGGGCGTTGATGTCGCGGCGCGGGCGGATATTTATCAGCTGATCAAAAGTGTGGCGGCGCAAAACGTCGCGGTGCTGATGATCTCATCTGATCTCGACGAGTTCAGTGGGCTTGCGGATCGTGTGCTGGTGATGCATCAGGGCGCAATGAACGGTGAATTACGCAAACCCTCGATAACGGTCGAAAGCATGATGAGCATGGCATTTGGCGGAGGTAAAGCATGAAGAAATTGCTCCGCAACCGTGAACTGAGCGCGCTACTGGCGATCGTCGCCCTGTTTGCCGTGCTGGTGGCGCTCAACCATAGCTACTTCAGCCTGCAAACCCTGAGCATGATCTTCACCAGCGCGCAGATCCTAATCCTGCTGGCTGTGGGCGCAACCATGGTGATGCTGACACGCAACATCGACGTTTCTGTGGGGTCAACGGTCGGCTTGTGCGCAATCGCGGTGGGTGTTGCGCTGAACAGTGGTTACGGCTTGCCTGTGGCGATGCTGTTTGCATTGCTGATTGGCGCAGTGGCGGGCTTCTTTAACGGTGTGTTGGTGGTGTGGTTACGCATTCCGGCGATTGTCGCCACGCTTGGCACGCTTGGGCTTTATCGCGGCGCGATGTTGTTGTGGACGGGGGGTAAATGGATTGAAGGACTGCCTGCCAGCCTGAAATCACTGTCTGAACCCATCGCGTTGGGTATTTCACCACTCGGTTTTATGGTGCTGGTTTTAGTGGCGATCGCCGCATGGATGCTGGCGCGAACCGCTTTCGGGCGTGATTTCTACGCAGCGGGCGATAACCTTGCCGCCGCCCGCCAACTTGGTGTTGCGGTAAACCGCACCCGGCTTTTGGCCTTCACCTTCAATGGCATGCTGGCGGCCATCGCCGGGATTATCTTCGCTTCTCAAATTGGCTTCGTGCCGAACCAAACCGGCAGCGGGCTTGAGATGAAAGCCATCGCCGCCTGCGTTCTGGGAGGCATTTCATTGCTTGGCGGGACAGGAACCGTGATTGGCGCATTCCTCGGCGCATTCTTCCTCACCCAAATCGACACCGTATTAGTGCTGTTCAAACTCCCCGCCTGGTGGAATGACTTTATCGCCGGCTTGGTTTTGCTTGGCGTGCTGGTGTTGGACGGGCGCTTGCGACAGGCGCTGACTCGCCACCAACGGGCGCAGAAATACAGCCGTTTTGTGCCGCCCTTACCCGGCGCCAAAAACGTGCGGCAATTTCCCCGTAAGAAGAAGGATGTGGCGTAAATGAAGCTGAAACTTAACTGGGAAGTGGCATTGCTGCTGATTTTGGTCGTGGAGATTTTGCTGTTTGGGGCAATCAATCCACGCATGCTGGATATCAACATGCTGCTGTTTAGCACCAGTGATTTCATCTGTATTGGGATTGTGGCACTGCCGTTGACGCTGGTGATTATCAGCGGTGGCATTGATATTTCTCTCGGTTCCACGATTGGCCTGTGCGCGATTGCGCTGGGTGTGATGTTGCAGGCGGGAATACCGATTTCTGTCGCCGTGATCCTCACGCTTGCCGTTGGCCTGTTGTGCGGTTTGTTTAACGCCGCACTGATTCACTACACCGGCATTAGCCCGCTGGTTATCACGCTCGGCACACTTTATCTGTTCGGCGGCGCAGCGCTTCTGCTTTCTGGCATGGCGGGTGCGACAGGTTATGAAGGCATCGGCGGCTTCCCTGACGCGTTTACTAATTTTGCCAATCTGACGCTTTTCGGCCTGCCGATTCCGCTGCTGATGTTTGCCGTTATCACGTTTCTGTTCTGGCTGCTCGCTCATCGCGCACGCTTTGGTCGCCATATTTTTCTGATTGGACAAAACCCACGCGCCGCGCGTTATGCGGCATTGCCGGTCAACGGTTCGTTGTATGGCGTGTATGGCATGGTGGGGCTGGCTTCGGCGATTGCGGCAATCGTGCTGGTTTCTTATTTCGGTTCGGCGCGTTCAGATCTCGGGCGCGATTTACTCATGCCTGCATTAACGGCGGCAGTATTGGGCGGGGCGAATATTTATGGCGGTTCCGGTTCGATTCTGGGTACCGCATTGGCGGCGTTATTAGTGGGGTATTTGCAACAAGGTTTACAGATGGCTGGCGTGCCTAATCAGGTATCGAGTGCGTTGTCCGGTGCGCTGTTGATTGTGGTGGTCATTGGTCGTTCGGTGAGTTTGCACCGCGAATATCTACAAACGGCGTGGCGTCGTTTGCGCGGACACAAAAAACTATCGGGAGTTTGATTGATTATGAAGCAGACAACAAAACGCGTATTACAGCTCAGTGCGTTGGCTTTAGCCTTTGGTGTGGTGAGTGCGCAAGCCGCTGACAGAATTGCCTTTATCCCAAAATTGGTTGGCGTGGGCTTCTTTACCAGTGGCGGTAATGGCGCGATGCAGGCGGGCAAAGACCTTGGTATTCCGGTGACCTACGACGGGCCAACCGAGCCGAGCGTTTCCGGTCAGGTGCAGCTTATCAACAACTTCGTGAACCAGGGTTACAACGCGATTATTGTCTCGGCGGTTTCCCCTGACGGCCTGTGCCCGGCACTTAAACGCGCGATGCAGCGTGGGGTGAAAGTGCTGACCTGGGATTCCGATACCAAACCCGAATGCCGCAGTATTTACATCAACCAGGGAACGCCACAGCAGCTAGGCGGCATGCTGGTGGATATGGCCGCGAAACAGGTGACCAAACCTGCCGCTAAGGTCGCGTTCTTCTACTCAAGCCCAACCGTGACGGATCAAAATCAGTGGGTAAAAGAGGCGAAGGCGAAAATTGCGAAGGATCATCCTGAGTGGGAAATTGTCACGACGCAGTTCGGCTATAACGACGCCACTAAATCACTGCAAACCGCTGAGGGGATCTTAAAAGCGTATCCGGATCTGGATGCGATCATCGCCCCTGATGCCAATGCGTTACCTGCCGCAGCACAAGCTGCTGAAAACCTGAAACGGACTGATGTCGCCATTGTGGGCTTCAGTACGCCAAACGTAATGCGCCCGTATGTGGAACGCGGCACGGTGAAAGCCTTTGGTCTGTGGGACGTCGTGCAGCAGGGTGAAATTGCGGTCAACGTCGCAAATACCTTGCTGAAAAAGGGCGATCTTAACGTGGGCGATAACGTCGATGTGGCGAAAATCGGCAACCTGAAAGTCGAACCCAACAGCGTGCAGGGCTATCAGTATGAAGCGAAAGGCAATGGCATTGTGCTGCTGCCGGAACGCGTAGTGTTCACCAAAGACAACATCGGTAAATACGATTTCTGAGGGAGGAAAAATGGCAGATCTTGACGATATCAGAGACGGTAAAGATTACGGCATTGGCCGCCCGCAGGAGAATAAGGCGTTTTACCTGAAGGGGAGCGGGGCGCTGGATTGGGGCATGCAGTCGCGGCTGGCGCGGATTTTTAATCCCGATACCGGGCGTACCGTGATGCTGGCGTTTGATCACGGCTATTTCCAGGGGCCGACAACCGGCCTTGAGCGCATTGATTTGTCCATCGCGCCGCTATTTCCTGAAACCGATGTGTTGATGTGTACGCGTGGAATTTTGCGCAGCGTCGTGCCGCCAGCCACCAATAAACCGGTGGTGTTGCGCGCATCCGGCGGCAATTCCATCCTCAGCGAGCTGTCGCGTGAGAGTGTGGCGGTGACGATGGAAGATGCTCTACGGCTGAATGCCTGTGCGGTCGCGGCGCAGATTTATATCGGTAGCGAATATGAGCATCAGTCGATCAATAACATCATTAAGCTGGTGGACGAAGGCACGCGCTATGGCATTCCAACCCTTGCCGTCACGGGTGTGGGCAAAGAGATGGCGCGTGATGCGCGATATTTCTCACTGGCGAGCCGTATCGCTGCCGAAATTGGTGCGCAATTTGTGAAGACCTACTTTGTTGAAGAGGGTTTCGAGAAAGTTACCGCCAGTTGTCCGGTGCCGATTGTTATCGCCGGCGGTAAAAAATTACCGGAGCAAGAGGCGTTGGATATGTGTTTCAGAGCCATCGACCAGGGGGCATCTGGCGTGGATATGGGGCGCAATATCTTCCAGTCTGACGCGCCGCTCGCCATGCTCAAAGCGGTGAAAAAGGTCGTGCATGAGAATGTCTCCGTCCGCGAGGCGTATCAGTTCTGGCTGGATGAGAAACATCATGGAGGTAAATCATGAACGTGACGCTGGTGGAAATTAACATTAAGCCGGAACGGGTCGATGAATTTATGGATGTGTTCCGCGCCAATCACGAAGGCTCAATTAAGGAGCCGGGTAATCTGCGTTTTGATGTGTTGCAGGACCCTGAGGTTGCCACGCGATTTTTCATCTACGAGGCTTATCAGAATGATGAGGCGGTGTTAGCGCATAAGCAAACGCCCCACTATCTGGCCTGTGTGGAAAGGCTGGATGGGATGATGTCTGAGCCGCGTAAGAAGAGAAGTTTTGTGGGGCTGCTGCCGGGGTGATTTATAGGGCGGGTGTGAACCCGCCATATTTTCTAGCGAATAAACTCAGCAAATTTATCGGCGTTGCGTTTCAGATACTCCGGGAAATCTCCGCTCTGGAGATCGATAACCTGAAGGTTTCTTTCACGCGCCCAAATATCCAGCCCGTTCTCAATCGCATTCTTAATATGCTCTTGATTATTAAGCTCTGGGGTATCGTACTCAGTATGCGAAATGGTAGACATTTTTTCTGAGATACGCTCGGCTGTCATTATCCAGGAAAAGTGCCAACCAGCATCCTGAACAACATGGGTTCTTAATTTCAGCCAACGCCATTTCAACCAACTTTTGCGAATGGCCGAACGTTTCACGTTGCGTAAGGTTTCTGGTTCACCCATAAAGAAAGTGCGCAGATTTTTATAACTGGTCATTTTAGGCAGCGTGCAACGACGCGGCGAACCATCAGTATTAAAGACCTGCAAATTAAACTGGTAGTTGTAGAAATTCTGGTAAAGCGTGGTGCACAGGTAATTAGGTTTATAACCGGCGATGGCTTCCGGGCGAATAATTTCATCGACGTCGGAGACAATAATGATGTCATCGTCTTTTGCCGCCGTCAGGCCGTTCATAATGGCATTTCGCGTTCTGGCTTCATTGGTCCAACTGTCTGCAACCGGCTTTTCGTCAAAGACGACGTAGATAATTTTGTCCTTAAATTTTGCGAATTTGTTGATATCGAAATGCAGCTCCACTGGCTGGCCAGTAAAGGAGTGCGTCGATTCGACAATGACAAATTTATCAACATAGTCATTAAGTACGTTGAGGCGTATGTCGAGCAACATATCTTCATCGTAATAGAGGAAGCAGTCGTAGATCATGAAGGCGCAACCAGATTTTAAGGATAGAAAAGGACGGCAAGTATAGAACGTTCAGAAGGGTAAAAACATTAGCGGGCTAAATACTCCCCGGAATTATGATTCCGAGGAGTTATTGGATCATAGTGCTAGCTCAGTTTTCGCTGTGCTGACCTGAAGTGATTTAAGCGCCTTCCTCGCACAGCCCAACACATGTTCACACTGCTCAATCGTGATAGTCAGCGGTGGCTCGACACGAATGGTTTTCGCATTGTTGAGCGTCCCGGCGACCAGCACCTGCTGGCGGAACATTTCACTGGCAAAGTTATAGCCAATTTCGTTGTCGCTGAACTCGATGGCAATCAACAAACCTTGCCCACGCGCATCAACCACCAGATCCGGGAACTCACGTTTCAGGGCCTGGAAGCCATCCATCAACAGTTGTCCTTTCTGTTGCGCTTGAGCAGGAAGGTTTTGCTCAAGCAGAACATGGATTGTGGCAAGTGCTGCCGCACAGGCTAACGGGTTGCCACCAAAAGTTGTGGTGTGCAGGAAAGGATTATCAAACAGCACAGAGAAAACTTCTTCTGTCGCAACGGTTGCGCCAATCGGCATAACGCCGCCACCGAGTGCTTTGGCGAGGCATAAAATATCAGGCTGTACGTTTTCGTGTTCGCAGGCGAACATTTTACCCGTACGTCCCATACCGGTTTGCACTTCATCGAGAATAAGCAGTGCGCCAAATTCATCGCAAAGCTGACGAACCGCCGTTAAATACCCGACCGGTGGGATAATTACGCCGCCTTCGCCCTGGATAGGTTCAAGGATCACGGCTGCGACATCATCACCCGTTTTACGGCACTCACTTAGCATTGTGCGTAACGCGTCGATATTGCCAAACGGTACATGTCTAAAGCCCGGAAGTAACGGCATAAACGGTTTACGGAAAGCCGATTTTGCGGTTGCAGACAATGCCCCGAGAGATTTGCCATGAAACGCGCCACTGGTGGCGATAAAGGTAAATTTCCCGCGTGGAGATTGATAGGCTTTGGCGAGTTTAATCGCCGCTTCAACTGATTCTGTACCGCTGTTGCTAAAGAAGCTGTACTTGAGTTTACCCGGAGTGAGGGTCGCAAGGGTTTTGGCTAGCATCGATCGTAAGGGGTCGAGCAGCTCCTGACTGTGCAGGGGTTGTTTTTCGAGCTGATGCTGTACGGCGGATACCACTGTTGGATTACGGTGCCCCACGTTAAAAATGCCGAACCCACCCAGACAATCTAAATATTCCTTACCCTGGGTGTCGACAAGCGTATTTAAACTGCTCGCTTGCCACTCTACGGCTCCGTAATCCCCGCCGGCGGTCACTGATTTGCGATACTCAAGAAAACCCGGATTAACATGCTGTTGGAAGTTATCGATAACCTCTCGGTTTAACGCTTTCATCTCCTCATGGCTCAGTGACTTCTTTTCGATGATGTTGAGAGCGTGCGCTGTGCAGGCAAGAGCCGAAGCGCTGGTAGGTAACCTGTTCAAAATGTGCTCCTGGGGATGACGTATCACGCGATACACGAAATAAGTATTGCAGGGAATACGCCACTTCGCTTCCCCTAAACAAAATCAGGATAAACGCTTAGGCGGAACGCGAGTTGAGCAATGTTTACTCACAATTGAACATATTTTGTGGATTTATATGCTGAGGACAGGCTGCTCTGAACAGGGCGATTTGCACTCTTTCTGCACCCTGTTTGCACTATAAATGTGCATGTTGCACCAGGGCATTACATCATCTTATACCCGTCATACTTCAAGTTGCATGTGCGTTGGCTGCGTTTGCTCACCCCAGTCACTTACTTGAGTAAGCTCCTGAGGATTCACAAACTTGCCGCCTGCCTGAAACATGAATTATTTTGGGTATATACGCTGATATATCAATGCCACTTATGACTTTGCTGAAACCATAATCGCAACAAATTAATAACGAACTATTAATGCTTTTATGTAAAGAAGACTAAATTAATCCGTTCAGTTTTATTTATCCTATAAGGTAGACTTCTGTCTGTAGTTATTGCTGCTTACAAAATGGGTCGTAGAAATTAATTTTAAATATTGAGAGTGCGCTTGTGCCATTAAATATCAACGATCTTGATTACTCTTTATCTGAGCTCAACATCGCCATTAAAGACCATTACGATTGGGCCGCAAAAATACTGTCTCTGAACCTGCTAGGGGGAGAGGCGGATGAAGAGATTGTTCACCCCGATTCCCATTGCCATTGCCGTTTTAGCAAATGGCTGAAGCTGCGTCTCGAAGGAGAGGCGCTGGACAGGGAAATGATTGCGCTCATCGACTGCCAGCATACGGAAATGCATGATGTTGCACGGGAATTAATGCAGTCTATTATGTCCAAAAAGGTGACCGAAGAATTAGTACAGCACTACCACTCCACGCAACAGATATTGATTGAAAGCCTTGACCGTTATAAAGAATATCTCTTCTCCTACCGAAATTTACATGATGCATTAACCGGCCTGCCGTTGCGCCATTTGTTATATCGTGAATTCCCCCTTATTCGCTCAAAATATAATTTGAGCGACAGCCGCGTGTATGTGCTGATTATGGATATCGACAGGTTTAAGTCGATTAACGATACCTGGGGGCACAATGCGGGTGATGATGTATTGCGATCGGTCGCTCTGGCATTAAGAGCAGCAACGCGGGATAACGAACGCATATATCGTTTTGGGGGCGAAGAATTTATTACGTTACTCATCGCGAAAAACGATGAGGATGCCGGTTTTGCTGCCGAGCGAATGCGCAAGCATCTGGAATCCCACTCCATTAAGGTTGCGGGCGTTGAAATCAGTGTGACTGTGACAGGGGGTTTGACGAAAGTCAGAGCTCAGGATTCGCTGCACGAGGCGATTGGTCGTGCCGATAAAGCGATGTATTACGGTAAAAACACCGGGCGTAACCGCTGCATTATGTCCACGATTGCAGAAGATCTGATTACGCTCGGTGAGTGATTATGCGGCATCCATGCGGTGTTCTCCGCGAACCAGAGCGGCACGGTCGAACTCATGTTCGATGATCCCGCCGGCCATGTAAGCCGCCCGGTCTGACATATGAGCAATCACATCGGCGTCGTGGCTGACCAGCAGATAGGTCATGCCAAACTGCTGTTTAAGGCGGTTCAACAGATTGAGAATTTCTGCCTGCACCGACATATCCAACGCCGAAGTCGGTTCATCAAGCAGCAGGATTTTAGGCCGCAGCAACAGTGCCCGGGCAATGGCGACACGCTGGCGCTGCCCGCCGGAAAGCTGGTGGGGATAACGCTTCATGGCGTCAGCTGCCAGTCCCACCTGAAGCAGCGCCTCCTCCACGCGGGCGGCAATTTGCGCTTCCCCGTGAATCGTCAGCGGCTCGGCCAGCGTGCGGTAAATGGTATGGTTGGGATGCAAAGACGCGTAGGGGTCCTGAAACACCATCTGCACATTACGTCGCAGGAAGCCCTGAAAACGTGAACCGGGTTTGATTGCATCATCCAGCAGTTTGACGTCGCCTTGCCATTCGCGCTGCAACCCTGCCAGCACCCGCAGAATGGTGGATTTTCCGCATCCTGATGCGCCAATCAAACTGAATGTTTCACCTGAGTTTACGGAGAAACTGGCATCACTAACCGCAGTTTTGACCTGGCCCTTAGCCGTAAATTGCACGCGTAAATTACTGACTTCAACGATCGCCATGGTGTTCTCCTTGCAGATTCTGGCTACGGTCAAGTGTCGGTAGCATTGTGCCGTAAGTCGCGGCATTTGGCCGGCATGTCCAGAGTGTTCGGGTATAAGGATGTGTGGCTGTTGCCAGTTGACTGGCTTCCATTTCATCGACTTTTTGCCCCTGATACATCACCAGCACACGCTGGCAGTGTTGAGCGACCAGCGGCAGATCGTGGCTAATCAGTAACATCGCCATCTGGCGTTGTTCGCATTGTTCGACCAGCAATTCCAGAATCTGGTTGCGCAGACGGGCATCCAGTGCCGAAGTGGGTTCGTCGGCTATCAATACCTTGGGATTGTTGACCAGGGCGATGGCAATCATCACGCGCTGCCCCATACCGCCGGAAAGTTCCGCCGGGTAACGCAGCAGCACGTTTTCCTGCAATCCCACCGCATTAATCACTTCGCGGATTCGCTCGCGGCGCTGTGCCGTGGACAGTTTTTGGTGCAGCCGCAACGCTTCATCAATCTGCTGGGCGACGTTTTTCACCGGGTTGAGCGCGTAGCGCGGATCTTGTAAAACCATCGAAATGTCATTGCCGCGCAGGCGCTGCCAGTCGCGGTCGTGCATCGTCAGCAAGTCGTGATTCAGCACGTTGAGCTGAGTGGCACTGACCTTGCCTGGTTTGCGCACCAGACCCATTAGCGAGCGAGCCGTCATGGATTTGCCTGAACCGGATTCGCCCACCAGTGCCAGCCTTTCAACGCCAAGCGTAAACGAGAGGTTTTCTACTACGCGTGCGCCGGGGTAATCAATGTTTAACCCCTGAACGTGAATACGATTCTCAGTCATGACCCGGCTCCAGCACGTCGCGTAATCCATCGCCCAAAAGGTTAAAGGCCAGGCTGCTAATCAAAATAGCGGTGCCAGGAATTGCGGCGATCCACCATTGATCGAAAATAACCTGCATGCCGTCGGCGATCATTGAACCCCATTCCGCCATGGGTGGCCTTGCGCCAAGGCCCAGGAAACCCAGCCCGGCGGCGGCAAGAATAATACCTGCCAAATCAAGCGCCAACCGCACAATGGCTGAAGGTAAACAGAGCGGCAGAATGTGGCCTGCCAACAGGCGCAGCCCACGAATCCCCATCATTTCGGCGGCAGCGAGATAGTCGCTGTGGCGCAGGCGTTGAATTTCGCTGCGTGCCTGGCGTGCATACGCAGGCCACGTGGTTAGTGCCAGCGCCAGCGCGCCGTTAACCAGGCCTGGGCCAAGCATCGCCACAAAGGCAAAGGCCAGAATCAGGCGTGGCATCGACATCACGACATCGGTAAAACGCATAAGCACGCGCTCCAGCCAGCCCCCGTAATAACCAGAAAGAATGCCGATAAGCAGCCCAACAGGCAGCGTAATGAGCGTAACCAGCAGCACCAGGCCGAGAGCCGGGCGTGAGCCGTAAATCAGGCGTGAAAGCATATCGCGGCCATAGCTATCCGTGCCCAACCAGTGTTGAGCATTCGGCGCTTGCAGACGTGCTGCGGCGTCTTGCCAGTTCGGGTCGAAGGGGGCCAGCAATGGCGCAAAAATGGCAACCAGCACCAATAACGTAATAATCACCAGGCCGCAGAGTGCCGCAGGCGATCGTAAAGTACGGCGCAAAAACAGATAAGACGGCATTAGCGCACCCTCGGATCGGTGACACGCACCAGAACGTCAGTCAGATTATTGATAATGACAAACGACACGCCAATCAGCAGTGTGCCGCCCATAATCGCGGTGGTATCTCCGGCGAACAGCGCGGTAGTGAGATAGCGCCCGATGCCCGGCCAGGAGAAAACCGTTTCAGTCAGCACCGCACCTTCCAGCATGCCGGTGTATGCCAATGCAATGACGGTGAATAACGTGCCGCGAATATTCGGCAGCACATGGCGCACCAGAATCGCCATCTCTCCGGCACCTTTGGCGCGCGCAAGCGTAATGTATTCTTTGTTCATTTCGCTCAAACACGCGGTGCGTGTTAAGCGGGTAATGCTTGCCAGCGAGTAATAGGCCAGCAGCAACACGGGTAAAGCGAGGTGGTTGATGGCGTTCAGGAATGCATCGCGGTCGCCAGAAAGCCAGGTATCGACCAGCACAAAGCCGGTTTTGGCTTCCACGCTGTACTGATAAATATCGTCCAGACGCCCAGGCCCGGCGCTCCATTGCAGGCGGGCATAAAACAGCGCCAGCATCAGCAAACCCAGCCAGAAAATAGGAACCGAGTTGCCGAGCAGGGTAAACGTGCGCACCGCCAGGTCCCACGGCGAGCCTGCGAATCTGGCACAAAGCACACCAAAGATGACCCCAAGAACGCTGCCAATAATCAGCGCGAGAGTGGCGAGTTCTAATGTGGCCGGAAAAGCGGAAAGCAAATCCTGTAAAACTGGCTGACCGGTCGCGCTGGCTGTGCCTAAATCACCCTGCGCGAGATTCGTCAGATAGTGCCAGAACTGTACGGGAAGGGGTCTATCCAAACCCAACTGGTGGCGAACTTGATCGTAGGTGGCCTGGCTTGCGTGATCGCCGACGATTTGCAGCACGCGGTCGACTGGCGAAAGTGCCGAAAGGGCGAATGTGATGAGCAACAAGCCGAGCAGCGTCAGTGCCAGGGTAAATAGCCCTTGCGCGAATGTCAGCAACGGGCGGCGCAGGCGATTCGAGGCTGAAAGGGTGGAAATGTCTGACATGTGGACTCTTTGCGTTGTGTTGGAGAAAGCAACCCTCACCCCGACCCTCTCCCTGAGGGAGAGGGGGAAAAGAAGATCCCCGCTCCCCGTGGGAAAGGGGGAAAACCCGCCCCTGATGGCCAGGGGGAAACCGAATTATCCCCTCTCCCTGGGGGAGAGGGCTAGGGTGAGGGCGAGGGCGTCCCTTACTTAGTCACGGCGTCGTAATACACCATATCCGCATTCAAACCTTGCTGATAACCCTTCACGTTTTCACGTACAACGATTTGGGTTTTACCCTGATCAACAAACACATACGGCGAGTTATGCTGCACTTCTTCCTGTATTTTCTTATACAGAACCAGGCGTTTAGCCGGGTCAGCTTCTGCAACCGCCGCCAGAGTTTGTTTGTTCAGCTCAGGGATTTCCCAGCTATTTAAACCGGCAACCGTGCTGCCTTTGCCGTCGTTAAACGCAAAAGAGCTGGCGTTGGAGTGGGCATCGAAATAGTCCGGCAGCCACATACGGATCGCGGCCTGATGCTGTTTCGCACGTACGCGGGCGTAAACCTGGCTTCCGGCTGCTGGCAGCAGATCAATCTTCACGCCGCCCTGAGCGAAACTCGCCTGCATCGACTGCGCGATGGTGATAAACGGCGCTTTGTTCTCGACGTCCAGCGTGAATTGCGCGTCTTTAATGCCTGCTTTAGCGAGGATTTCTTTTGCTTTAGCCGGATCAAATTTGAATGGGTTGTTGGTCAGCGCGCCAGCGAAACCGACAGGCAGGAAGCTCTGGTGGATAAAATACTGGCCTTTCAACAGGTCTTTGGTGATGCCTTCGTAATCGACCAGGTAACGGGACGCTTCCCAAAGGGCTGGGTTTTTCAGCAGTGGATTGCTGCTGTTACCGACGTTGAACACCATGTAGTTCTGTTCGGCAGAAGGAATGCTCAACACTTTTACGCTAGGTTTGCCTTCCAGCGCACTGGTTTGATCCGCGCCCAGACCACGGGCAATATCTGCGTCACCTTGCTGAATCAGCAAACGACGTGCTGCTGGATCCGGCACGTTTTTAATAATGATATTTTTAATTTTTGGTGCGTCACCCGGTGATGTTGGGTTGGCGTCCAGCACAATCGCCTGGTGCGGCTGGTAAACACGCATTTTGAACGGACCGCTGCCCGCAGAGTGCATTTTCAGCCATTCATTGCCGAAATCACCCGCTTTGGCATTCGGGGTCACCGCTTTTTCATCGACGATAGAAGCGATTGGCGTGGAGATAATATTCAGCGCAACCGCCGGGCTGACGTCCGCAGTCCAGTGTAATTCCAGCGTGTGGTCATCGATTTTCTTCAACTGGCTGGCGATGTTTTCTGGCTGCCAGCCAAGTACGTTAAGAATAAACGCCGGTGACTTATTCAGCGTGACTGCGCGGGTATAAGAGAAGATGACATCTTCCGGGCGCAGCGGGTTGCCGGAGGCGAATTTCGCATCCGGGCGCAATTTGATGGTCAGTTTTTTATTGGCCGCGTCGCCCTGCCAGCTTTCAGCCAGCACCGGAATCACTTTTGCCGGATCGTTACGGTCGGCCTGAACCAGGCGCTGATACAGACTTGGCACGGTTTGAATACTGGAAAGCTCGTTCGCTTCGGCGGGATCAAGGCTGACGATGTCATCCAGGCCCTGTGCAACGATTAATGTATTTGGTGGTGTAGCGGCAAAGCTGCTTGCGGAGATAGCCGCCAGCAGCAGTAATGGCAGTACTTTTCTTTGCATGTGGCACCCTGCTTAAAATGAATAATTTTTCTGTTGTTATTCTCGAACCCGCATACGTTAGGCCAGTTAGGCCGAATCATAAAGCCAAAAAAATACTTTCCTTATAAACATTTGGCATTTGGATATTATTTTTGCATCGGTGAGAACGTTAAAAATGAAAACGCCGGGCATTGCCCGGCGCTTTTATTGATTAAAGAAGCTACTCATTAATACGTGGGTGTTGTTGTACCAGGTTGGTACGTTTCGCCTGTAATTCTTCAATCTCACGATCAAGATCTTCTATTTTCTGCTCGATATTGTCGTGATGCTCCTGAACAATTTCACGCGCTTCAGCAATATCAGATGCCGCAGGTGTTGCCCCTTTTAGAGGTTTATTCGCGGTTTCTTTCATTGTCAGACCGGTTACCAGGCCAATCACCGCAACCACCATCAGATAATAGGCTGGCATCATCAGGTTATCGGTTGTTTCGACTAACCAGGCCGCGACTGTTGGCGTAACACCCGCAATCAGCACTGAGATATTAAAGGCGCTTGCCAGCGCACTGTATCGAATATGCGTTGGGAACATGGCGGGGAGCGTCGATGCCATTACGCCCGTGAAAGAGTTAAGAATCACGGCCAGAATGAGCAGCCCGGCAAATATGAGCCCCAGAACATTACTGTTGATCAGGATAAAAGCAGGGATGGCCAGAACCAGTAGCGCCAAACTACCGAAGACGATAAACGGACGACGGCCAAAACGGTCGCTCAATAAGCCAATCATCGGCTGAACAAACAGCATCCCAATCATGATGGCGATGATAATCAGTACGCCATGTTCTTCGGAATAATGCAGGTTATGCGACAAATAACTCGGCATGTACGTCAACAACATGTAGTAGGTCACGTTGGTTGAAATAACGATACCGATACAGGTCAGCAGGCTGCGCCAGTGTTTGGTGGCAATCTCTTTAAAGGAGATTTTCGGACCCTCTGCCAGACCTTCTTTATCGCCTTGCTCAAGCTGTTCAATGTGCTGTTGAAACGCGGGGGTTTCTTCAAGCGCGTGACGCAGATACAGACCGATAATCCCTAATGGCAGAGCGAGGAAGAAGGGCAGTCGCCAGCCCCATTCGAGGAAGTTATCTTCGCCGACGATAGCCGTTATCAGCACCACCACGCCAGCCCCACATACAAAACCGGCGATGGAGCCGAAGTCCAGCCAACTTCCCATAAAGCCGCGTTTGCGGTCCGGGGAATATTCCGCCACGAAGATGGATGCACCGGTGTATTCACCACCCACAGAGAATCCTTGCGCCATTTTCGCAAGTAACAACAGGATTGGCGCCCAAATACCGATACTTGCGTACGATGGAATAAGGCCAATACAGAAGGTACTCAATGACATAATGATGATTGTGATGGATAAGATTTTCTGGCGACCATACTTATCACCCAGCATGCCAAAGAACAGGCCGCCTAATGGGCGAATCAGGAAGGGGACAGAGAAAGTACCCAATGCGGCAATCATCTGCACACTCGGGCTGGCATCCGGGAAGAAGACCTTACCGAGCGCAAAGGCAACAAAGCCGTACACACCGAAATCAAACCATTCCATCGCATTGCCAAGCGATGCTGCAGTAATCGCCTTTTTAAGGCGGCTATCGTCGATGATGGTAACGTCACTGACCTTGATAGGTCTGACTTTCTTTTTCCTTTTTAACATTATTATCCTCTTTTTCCTTTTGGGAGCGAAACCGTCTCCCTTACTAAGTGTAGTGAGCGAGTGACAAATTGAAGGTTAAAACTCCAGCACTCAGCGCCACTATGACAATCCCATTAATAACCTCATGAAATTATTGAAAAATGTGTTTCAATTTTAAAACCATTATAAAAAATATGGCTTAATTATAAAAGTGTGATCGTCATCAAGTTTACCCGCTAAAGTAAATCTTTGCAGCGCCGAAATAACAATAAATCAAAAAAATTAACAACCGGATAACTTAAAAAGGAAGTTGCTATGACTGCGCGGACGGCCGCTACACAGCATGAATACCTGCTCAGTGATGACATGACATTGATGTCCACGACTGATTTGAAAAGCACAATCACCCATGCGAACGACGCGTTTGTGAAGGTGAGCGGTTACTCGCTTCAGGAACTCACCGGTTGCCCGCACAATCTGGTGCGTCATGGCGATATGCCAAAAGCGGCTTTCGCTGACATGTGGTACACCCTGAAGCAGGGAGAACCCTGGACGGGTATTGTCAAAAATCAGCGTAAGAATGGCGATCATTACTGGGTTCGCGCCAATGTCGTGCCGGTGGTACGCAACGGCAAAACCACCGGATATATGTCGATCCGTACCAAAGCGCAGCCGGAAGAAATTGCTGCCGTAGAGCCGCTCTACAAATCGCTCAAAGAGGGGCGTTGCAAATATCGTCTGTATAAAGGTCTGGTATTGGGCAAGAGCGGGTTAGGGAAATTGCCGACGTTACCGCTACGTTGGCGTATTCGCATGATAATCAGCACCGTTTTCATACTCATGTTGGCTGCATCTATTGCGCTGGGGCAAAGCGGGCTGTCTGTGATGATCGGGGCGCTGGCGAGCGTATTGGGCTGTGTATTGCTGGAGTGGCAAATTGCGCGTCCGATGGAGAATATTGCACGTCAGGCACTGGAAGTGGCGACAGGAAATCAGCAGCGTGTGCAGCATCTCGCCCGAACGGACGAAATCGGCATGACGCTGCGCGCTATCGGGCAACTTGGCCTGATGTGCCGCTGGCTGATTCATGATGTCAGCCATCAGGTTGAAAATGTGCGCAGTGGCAGTGAGACGCTGGCGCAGGGCAACGACGAACTCAACGAGCGCACGCGCCAGTCCGTCGTCAACGTGCAGCAAACGGTCTCCACCATGAGCCAGATGGCGGTATCGGTGCAGAACAACTCGGAAACGGCTGCCGCGGCAGATAAGCTTTCCAGCTCTGCGAGCCAGGCCGCAACCCATGGCGGCAAAGCGATGGAAACTGTGGTGACGACAATGGCTGACATTGCCGACAGTACGCAACGGATTGGTTCCATCACCAGCCTAATCAACGACATTGCCTTCCAGACCAATATTCTGGCCCTTAATGCCGCAGTTGAAGCCGCGCGTGCTGGAGAGCAGGGGAAAGGGTTTGCGGTGGTTGCGGGTGAAGTACGCAACCTGGCACAGCGCAGTGCGACGGCGGCGAATGATATCCGCAAACTTATCGATGCCAGCGCCAGTAAAGTGCAATCTGGGACTATTCAGGTTCACGAGGCCGGTCGCACCATGAACGATATTGTCGAGCAGGTGCGCAATGTGACGCAGTTGCTCGGGCAAATTAGCCATGCCACTTCTGAACAGGCGGAAGGGTTGTCTGATTTAACCCGTGCGGTTGCCGAACTGGACGCAATCACGCAAAAAAATGCGGCGTTAGTGGAAGAAAGCGCGGAAGTCTCTGCGATGGTGAAGTACCGAGCGACGCGACTGGAAGATGCCGTTACGGTGCTGCACTAATTTAAAAACCAGAAGCGCACGTTTTTACAACCACGCCGGATTTTTTTAGCTAGTCTGGGACAGATTGAATGTTTCTACCCGACCCTAATCTATGGAGAGCGTTATGACGCAATCGTCCCAAACTAACCGCCGCTTTGTGCTGGCGAAGCGCCCGCAAGGCATGCCGACCGATCAAGACATTCGTCTGGAAGAAACTCCTGTCCCGCAGCCTGCCGCAGGTCAGTTGCTGCTACGAACCCTCTATTTATCTCTCGACCCTTATATGCGCGGGCGTATGGATGATGCCGAATCCTATACGCCAGGACTGGCTATTGGTGAAGTCATTGGTGCAGGCACCGTTTGTCGCGTCGAGAAATCTGAACACGCAGATTACAAAAGCGGTGATTTGGTTCTGGCATATACCGGCTGGCAGGATTACGCACTTTCTAACGGCGAAGGCTTGCAGAAGCTCGATGCAAATATGCAGCACCCTTCGTACGCGCTCGGTTTACTCGGGATGCCTGGTTTTACGGGTTATATGGGTTTGACCGATATTGGTGAGCCGAAAGCGGGCGAAACGGTGGTCGTTGCAGCAGCCAGTGGGGCGGTGGGATCGGTAGTAGGGCAAGTGGCAAAATTGCGCGGTGCAAAAGTCGTGGGGATCGCGGGTGGCGAGGAGAAGTGCCGTTACGTAACCGAGACTTTAAAATTTGATGCCTGCATTGATCACAAAGCACCGGATTTTGCCGAGCAGTTGAAAAAGGCCTGTAGCAAAGGCATTGATGTCTATTTTGAAAACGTCGGTGGCGCGGTGTTTGATGCGGTTCTACCCCTTTTGAATACTAAAGCGCGTATTCCAGTATGCGGTGTTATCAGCCAGTACAACGGCATGAATAGCGCTTTTGAGCAGGATCGTTTGCCGCTATTAATGGGGACAATCCTGAAAAAACGTCTGCGCGTACAAGGATTTATTATTTCGCAGGATTACGCCGATCGTTATCCTGAGTTCTTTAAACAGATGAGTCAGTGGCTGGCGGAAGGGAAAATTCAGTTCCGCGAAGACATTGTCGATGGCCTGGAAAACAGCGTGGAAGCGTTTCGTGGTTTGTTGGTCGGTAAGAACTTCGGTAAGTTGATTGTGAAAGTCGCGGAGTGATTGTTATAGAGCGGCGCAATTACGCCGCTCTATTTAGCCTTTAAAAGGCCCATCGCTAACCGAATTTCGCTCCAGTAATTCTGATGTGAAAATATTATCCCGCGATAAATACCCGCCATCTAACATAGATATTAAACGGCTGATCACTTCGCTAATCATATCGCTGACCGGATCTTTGATGCTCGATAGCGCGGGGGTTAAATAAGGTGCTGTCGGAATATTATCAAAGCCGAGCAGGGATATTTCATGTGGAACTGAAATCCCCATATCACTCAATTTTTTCATCGCGCCCACGGCCATTTCATCATTACTGGCAAGAATCGCGCTGACCTTCTGTTGACGAGCAAGCAATGCTTCTACGGCCGACACGCCGCTGTCTGGCGTCCATTTACCCTGCACAATCAATGCTTCGTTTACGCCGATACGATATTGATTTAATGCATCTTTATAACCCGCCAGGCGCTCGATAGCCGTAGGCGAATCCAGTGCGCCGGTAATAAATGCAATATCATTATGCCCACGCTCAATGAGATATTTCGTCGCGAGGAAACTGGAGCCTTTATGGTCACAACAGATACAATGGCTTTGGTGTTTTCTTAATTTTCGGTTCACCACCATAATCGGTTGTTTATGCTGGTCAATAATTTCGTCCATTTCATCAATGGTCAAAAAACGCGGGTAAATAATCACCGCATCGCAGCGCAAATCGAGCAAGAATTGAATAGCTTCGCGTTCTTCTTGTGCGCTGTGTTTACCATCCACCAGAATAAGCTGGCGGCCATTATCTTCTAATTTCTTCGCGGCCTGCGAAAGTATTTCACTGAAATAACTGCCGTTATAAAGGGTGTTGGTTACGACTAAACCAATGCATTCTGACTTATTCGTCGCCAGATTTCGCGCCAGCAAATTTGGCCGATATCCGGCCTCTTCAATCGCTTTATAGACCTGGTCTTTTGTGGCTTCGCTGACGTATCCCTTGCCGGATAAAACGCGTGAAACGGTCGCTTTTGAGACGCCGGCTTTCTGTGCCACTTCTAGCATTGTCGACATGGGAGCTTCCTGGCTTTTTTGAAGGCCCTATTTTACACATTCCCGGACGACAAAATACTGCCTTAAAGGGATTGCAGGGGGTCTGCAATAGCCATTTATGTCGATCTTCATCACAAAACAAACAATATGTGGAATTAGTATTTGATCTGTTTGTTTGTCGTAGTCAATCTAATGTGGAACCGGTTACCTACTTCTCATGACCCTACTCGTCGATGCGGTGAAACCGGAAAGAATATTCATAACTAAATGAATTTAAACATAAAAATAGAGTGACGTACGGAAGAGTGGTAACTCATGGCTAAGAATTACGCGGCAGTATCTCAGTCGATAGTCGATGCAATTGGTGGCGCGGATAACGTGGGTGCGGTGACACATTGCATGACGCGTTTGCGGTTTGTGTTAAATGACGGTAGCCGCGTGGATGCCGCGAAGCTCAAAGCTATCAACGGCGTAATGGGCGTAGTTCGTAGCGAAAATCAGTGCCAGGTGATCATCGGTAACACGGTTTCCCAGGCGTATGCTGAAGTGCTGAAACGACTGCCTGAAGGCATGCAACCAGCGACGCCTGCCAACGGCAAAAACAAAATCACTCTGAAACGAATCGGGGCAGGGATTCTGGATGCGCTGATTGGCACCATGTCGCCGCTGATTCCCGCGATTATCGGCGGTTCAATGGTGAAATTGCTGGCCATGATCCTTGATATGACCGGCGTATTTGGAAAGGGCTCATCCACGCTCATCATTCTTAATGTGATTGGCGATGGCGCATTCTTCTTCCTGCCGATAATGGTTGCCGCGTCGGCGGCGGTAAAATTCAAAACCAATATGTCGCTGGCGATAGCTATCGCCGGTGTGTTGGTGCATCCAAACTTTGTAGACCTGATGGCAAAAGCGGCACAAGGCCAACCGGTTGAATTTATGGGATTATCGGTCACGGCGGTGAAATACACCTATACCGTGATACCGGCGTTGTGCATGACCTGGTTGCTCTCTTACATCGAAAGATGGGTTGACCGCATCACGCCTGCGGTGACAAAAAACTTCCTGAAGCCGATGCTTATCGTACTTATCTCTGCCCCTATCGCCATCATGCTGATTGGCCCACTGGGGATCTGGATTGGTAGCGGTATTTCTTCACTGGTTTACACCATTCACAGCTATCTGGGTTGGTTGTCAGTAGCGATTATGGGCGCTCTGTGGCCGCTGCTGGTCATGACCGGTATGCACCGCGTATTTACACCGTCTATTATTCAGACCATTGCTGAAACGGGCAAAGAAGGCATGGTTATGCCATCTGAAATTGGTGCCAACCTCTCTTTGGGTGGTTCATCATTGGCCGTGGCGTGGAAAACCAAAAATCCTGAACTGCGCCAGACGGCACTCGCTGCAGCGGCATCTGCGATTGTGGCGGGCATTTCCGAACCTGCACTTTACGGTGTTGCTGTGCGTCTCAAACGCCCACTGATTGCGGCATTAATCAGTGGTTTTGTCTGCGGCGCTGTCGCAGGAATTGGTGGGTTGGCGAGCCATTCCATGGCATCTCCGGGCCTGTTCACCAGTGTGCAATTCTTTGATCCAGCTAATCCAATGAGCATCGCATGGGTGTTTGGTGTGATGATTCTGGCCGTGGTGCTCTCTTTCTTCCTGACGTTAATCCTGGGCTTTGAAGACATTCCCGTTGAGCAGAGTGACGAGAAAGAGCAAATTCAACCAAACTCCGTTGTTGCACCGCAACATGCTGTAAACGCTAACTAACTAAGAAGAGGGACTTTATGTCAGCATCAATTTTTCCTGATGACTTTTTATGGGGCGGTGCAATCGCTGCAAACCAGGCTGAAGGCGCATACCTCGAGGGTGGGAAAGGGCTTTCAACGGTAGATACCATCCCGCACGGCGAGCATCGCCTCGCTGTGAAATTAGGTTTAGAAAAACGTTTTTCATTACGTGATGATGAATTTTACCCAAGCCACGAGGCCATCGATTTTTACCATCGCTATAAAGATGATATTGCCCTGATGGCAGAGATGGGTTTTACCGTTTTTCGTACTTCAATTGCCTGGAGCCGCATTTTCCCGAAAGGGGATGAGAAAGAGCCAAACGCGGCAGGTATCGCTTTTTACCGTGATCTCTTTGCCGAGTGCAAAAAGCATAATATCGAACCGCTGGTGACGCTGTGCCACTTTGATGTCCCGATGCATTTGGTGCAGGAATATGGTTCGTGGCGCAGCCGCAAAATGGTGGAGTTTTTCACCCACTATGCCCGTACCTGTTTTGAAGCTTTTGATGGCCTGGTGAAATACTGGCTCACCTTCAATGAAATCAATATTTTGCTTCACGCACCATTCTCTGGTGCAGGTCTGGTATTCGAAGAAGGTGATAACAAAGAACAAGTGAAATACCAGGCGGCACACCATGAGCTGATCGCCAGTGCTTTAGTGACCAAAATTGCTCATGAAGTGAACCCAAACAATCAGGTCGGGTGCATGCTGGCGGGAGGGAATTTCTATCCGTACTCCTGCAAACCTGAAGATGTTTGGGCTGCGCTAGAAAAAGATCGTGAGAACCTGTTCTTTATCGATGTGCAGGCGCGTGGTGCGTACCCGTCGTACGCGAAACGTCTGTTCCGCGAGAAGGGATTTGAGCTTGAAGTGCTGCCAGGCGATGAAGAAATCCTCAAGAACACGGTCGATTTTGTCTCGTTCAGCTATTACGCCTCACGCTGTGCCTCAGGGGATATGAACGAGCTCAATAGCAATGCGGCAAACATCGTTAAATCGCTGAAAAATCCCTATATTCAAGCGAGTGAATGGGGATGGGGCATTGACCCACTCGGCCTGCGCATTACCATGAACATGATGTACGACCGTTACCAGAAGCCACTTTTCCTGGTAGAAAACGGCCTTGGTGCGAAGGATGAAGTTAACGCGCAGGGTGAAATCAACGATGACTATCGCATCAGCTACCTGCGTGAGCACATCAAAGCCATGGCTGATGCCATCGAAGATGGTATTCCGGTAATCG
The DNA here is from genome assembly GCF_014189855.1 of Buttiauxella sp. A111. Lineage (GTDB taxonomy): Bacteria > Pseudomonadota > Gammaproteobacteria > Enterobacterales > Enterobacteriaceae > Buttiauxella > Buttiauxella selenatireducens. The sequence continues at coordinate 519,371 of NZ_BJFN01000002.1, read as the reverse complement.
GCTACACCTCATGGGGCTGTATTGATTTGGTTTCCGCATCAACAGGCGAAATGAGTAAGCGCTACGGTTTCATCTACGTTGATCGCGACGACCAGGGCAACGGCACGCTGGCACGTACGCGTAAAAAATCGTTCTACTGGTATAAGAAAGTGATCGCCAGCAATGGTGCTGATTTAGACTAGTTTGTCTGCGTGGCGACTCGGTTTACTCGCCGAGTCGCCGTTCTGGGGGCTGATTGCCCGGCTCAGATGCGTTAATATGAGTGTCCAATCTCCTTTCACAAAAAGATCGTCATGAATATTATTCAAACTAAAATTCCCGAAGTCCTTATTTTTGAACCAAAAGTTTTCGGTGATGACCGCGGTTTTTTCTTTGAAAGCTTTAATCAGAAAGTTTTTGAAGAAGCCGTAGGACGTTCGGTTAATTTTGTTCAGGATAATCATTCAAAATCTTGCAAGGGCGTGCTTCGCGGTTTGCACTATCAATTGGCACCGAATGCCCAGGCAAAACTGGTTCGCTGTGCAGTTGGAGAAGTATTTGATGTTGCCGTGGACATCCGCCAGCATTCTGCAACGTTTGGCCAGTGGGTGGGCGTGCTATTAAGTGCTGAGAACAAACGCCAGTTATGGATCCCAGAAGGTTTTGCCCACGGCTTTATGACTGTCAGCGATGAAGCTGAGTTTTTGTATAAAACGACAAACTTTTACGCGCCACAGAGCGATCGCAGCATTCTTTGGGAAGACCAGGATATTGGCATCGCATGGCCAGAAATTGATGCGCCACGCCTGTTGTCCGATAAAGATCGTCAGGCTAAAAGCTTCAAAGATGCTGACTATTTTTAATCGAGTTGTGCGCGCCTAACTCGCATCAAGTCGTCTGTTTTCTTCAGAGGTTGCGTCGGCAACCTCTTTGTTTTCCACGGGACTCAATTCACGCAACCCCCTTCCAACATCATAATATCCAGCCTTAAACGGGTTTGCGTTATCTGCGCAATGGCGGTGCGGGCGCTTCTCAAGCGGTAATTCAGCCGACAAATTACAACTTTCTTCTGACGGTCAATTTCAGTGGATTTTCTACACTGAAAGAAAATGTCTGTTGAGGTTCTACATGCCCTGGCAACCTTTTCTCTCAGTGATCCCGGGATCAGTGCCTGCGGATCTTGCCATTAAGCACATCACTTGCAGTGATATAAGTGATCACTGGCCGCTGAAGAACGAGGTAGTAGAACAGATCGATGATATCAACCAACAGCTTGCTAATGATCTCTCTTTAGAAGCCCCGGAAATCTTTTTAGATCATCAAGGGAAGCGGCGGATCCGTTGTCGTAACAGGCTCTCCGAACAAGCTTTTCGTTCCCGGCCCGCACTGGAAGAATGGCGAAGCCAGTTAGTTCCCACCGCGCTTGCACTGTGGGCTGTGCAGCATCCACTGGCGGTGAGGTTGATAAGCGGCGGTGAAATGGATATCAATAGTCGATCGTGGTTCATTCACGCCAATGATGCACGGGGCATTCGCTCCCGCGCAAAGGTGATGGCCGCCATTGCTGATTTTCATCTCAACGATCGCGTTTCTGTAAACTGGATTAGCCTCGCTTGCGGCGCGGCCGTGCCGGTACTCAATACGTTGCACAGTGCAAAATTGAAGTCTCAGAAATTTACCTTATTGCTGATTGATCATGATCGGCAATCGCTGATGTTTGCTCGTGGGTTGGCGACGCAATATGGGCTGGTTGAAGGGCAGCATTTTCAGCTGCTGATGCGGAATTTATTCGACCGGATGATTGTCAGTGACAAGCTCGTTCAGGAACTGGGTGAACAGTCCGCTGAATTAGTCGATGGATTAGGGATTTTCGAATACTTCTCAGAGTCTGAGGCGGTACATTTTATTCGCCACGCGTTACGTTTGGTAAAACCTGGTGGCGTGTTGATTATTTCGAATATGTTGAAAAGCAGCCCACAAATTGAATTCGCATTGCGTTGTGTTGGCTGGACGACGATTTACCCGCGAACGCTTTTCGAGTTAAGAGAAATTATTTTGGCGGCGGGGATAAATCTGCAAAATGTTACCGTGACACTTCCCAGTGATGGCGTTTATGCGGTGATGGAAATTAATGTGAGCGAATAACCCGTTTTATAATCCTGCTCCTGAAACCAGGAGCAGGATTATTTATTAAGCCAGGTAATTCATGCCCTGTTTCAGGACAAAATCACACGCCTGAGTTTTCACTTTTTCTGCCAGCGGCGAGTTGCCGATGGTTTCCAGATTCAATTGCTGGCCTTTACCGGTATTCAGCAGACCCATCAAACCCTGAGTGTAATCTTGTGGCTGAGTTTCTTTCGTCTCACTTCCCAGGCCCAGTTTATCCAGAAGCTGATTTTTGACGTTTTCTGGATTGGTGGCTGATACCAATTTGTTCTTCATGCAGTACTGCAAAATGCCCGCGGCGTTGGTCATGGTGTTGGCGCTCAGTGCGCTCGTCCCACTGGCGAGCAGGCTGGTTAGTGATGCCGCGGAGTTACCTGTGGTTCCAGAAGTGCTGGTGGTGGTTTTGCTCAGTTCATTCGCTGCACTGGTGAGCTGATCCTGCCAGCTTGCCGCCATCGCCTGAGCGGCAAAAACGGATGCTGCCAGTGCCAGAGCACATGTAACCTTATTGTTTGCTTTCATCTGTTTATACTCTTTTATACCCGTCATACTTCAAGCTGCTTATGCGTTGGCTGCACCGTTATTCGGCCCATCGTGGGCCTCACCCCTCCGGGGCCGCTGTAAACAGCGTTCAAATCTGTTCCCAACAGATTTGTCACCCCAGTCATTTACTCAAGTAAGCTCCTGGGGATTTACGGCTTTGCCGCCTTTAAGCAACTCGAATTATTTTGGGTAAACATAACCTGCATCGCAGGAGAATTTCGTCGAGTATACCGCCTTATCTGGGTTCTTCGGAGCCTGGAGAGTTCTTAAAACCTCCCGAAAAGAGGATTTATCAGGGGCCGATGTAGCGCAGCACCACTTTTACTGCCATTTCACGGTAATGGGAGGTGCTATCAACCGGCTCTGTTCCCTCTTCAAAGAGGTTTGAGAAGGTGTAGCTGTTCGCCACATGGTAGAAGCTGAAGCTACTGATCAGGCGGTGTACATCTTTGGCCGTGACGAGTTTGTTGAACAGCTGTTTTTCCTGCCCGCGGGTCAGCACATCTTCCAGTAATTCTAGCGCGCTGCGGTTTATCTCGCGCAGGTAAGTGGACTCTTTGACAAAACGCCCGCGCTGCATGTTTTCCATGCAGATAATACGAATGAAATCTGGATGCGTGGCGTGGAAATCAAATGTCCATTCTACCAATTCCACCATCGCTTCGACTGGCGGCTGATCAGAGAGATTAAGTTGGCGCTCACAGCTGCGAATCTGGGTGTAGACATATTCCAGCACCTGAACGTAAAGCAGCTCTTTGCTTTTAAAGTGATAAACCACCATGCGTTTGGTGGTGTTGGCTTTCTCTGCAATTTGCTCCATGCGTGCGCCATTAAGGCCAAATTCAGCGAACAAACTAATGGCACTGAAGAAAATCTTTTCTTTCAAACTGGCGTCATCAAAACGCTCAGGAAGATAAATTTCGTGGGTTTCCACGCAAGGCTCCTTAAAGTCATCAGGCCGCTGGTACCGCCCAGGCCTGATGACATTAAAACAAGTTTGCGCAGGCAAAGCACTGCCGAGTTACAGAAGCCCTGAAACACATCACACTCGTGGGCGTTTACGGTACAGCCACAGGCCGGGGATGGATAAGCCAATCGACAGCGCCCCAACGATAAACGACGCTTTCAGGAAATTGGTGAGGAGCTGAATCATAAGATCTTCGGTGTAACCGAAGTGGCTCAGTTTCACGGCTGAAATCATTGCGGTGTAGGCAGATATCCCTGGGAACATCGGAATCACGGCGGCCACGGTAAAGACTTTCGGATGCGCAAGATACCAGCGCGACCACTGGATACCGATGCTGCCCACCAGGAGTGAAGCGATAAACGTGCTCCATTCAATGTTTAAACCCGCAGTCATCATCGCCATTCTGGAACCATGGCCAATCGCACCCAGCAGCGCACAATACGGCAAAGCACGCTGCGGGACATTAAACACCATGGCAAAACCTGCGGCGGGAATAGCGGCAAGCGCCATATCTTGTAGCAGCGCCAGTAAAAAGTTGATTATTCCCATCCTGTTAATCCCCACAATGACATCGCCATCACTACGCCAATGCAGGTGGCAAGCGTCAGCAGACTCGCCATTGCCCATCTGGCAAGGCCCGTGTTGACGTGTCCTTTAAACATATCGGCGACGGCGTTTATCAGCGGAAAACCAGGGACCAGCAGCAGAACGCTTGCCGCCATTGCAATATTGGAAGTCGAAGCGAACGGGCCTTTGGCAATGAGCAGTCCCGAAATCGTGGTCGCGACAAATGCCGCAATGCAGAAGTTAATTTGTGGATGTAAATGGCGTGACGTGAGCAGCAGCCGCACATACATTGCAACGGAACTGGCAAGGAATGCGACGATTGCGCCATCCCAGCCGCCATGGTTGAGCTTACAGAAACAGCCGCAGGAAAGACCCACCATCAGCACCACTAACCAACGTGGATAGCGCAGGGGAGTTATGTGCGCAAAGCGTTTCAAAACGCCCTTATGATCCAGTAGCTTATGCTCTGCCAGGATCACGATATGTTGCACCTCCGTCACGACGTGCATATTGATGCCCCGATCGATGTTCTTGCGAGTTGTGGTGAGGCACTGATTATCTTTAATGGTGCTCAGTACGATAGCATTCGCTGAAATTGAACTTTCAACGCTATCCATCCCCAATGCCACTCCCAAACGGCTGGAAAGCTCTTCTACCAGGGCGCTTTCTGCACCGTGCTGTAGCAAAAAAAGCCCACACTGAATGCAAAGGCGGGTGACTTCGCGTTGCGGGTTTACCTCTGTCGACATGCCTGGCCTATGAAAGATGAAAAGCGACGTCTGTCGCTCAAATTTTAACATCCTCCATTTTTAACATATGCCGCCCCCTGTACTCAGGCGCGCCAGATCAACATTTAGCGTAATAACTCATTTCGCACACTTTTTCAGGGAATTATGAGCTCGTCCACACTTTGGGTGAGACTTTCGAAAAGTGCACGTTTTAGACGGATATTGGCCTTCTTTTCCTCTGTGCAGACGATAAAAATGCATTGTCGAGCATTTAATAAACATAAAAATAACATTTATATAACGTCTTATCAGAGAGCGTACCTTATGAAAACTCAAGTCGTGATAATTGGGGCCGGCCCATCGGGTTTGTTGCTGGGGCAATTACTGCACAATGCGGGTATTAGCAATGTGGTGCTAGAAAGACAAACGCCTGAGCACGTACAGGGGCGGATTCGTGCGGGGATCCTGGAAAATGGTACGGTAGATTTACTGCGCGAAGCAGAGGTAAGTGAAAGGATGGATGCCGAAGGGCTAGTCCATGAAGGCGTCGAGTTTTTGGTCGACGGAATCCGTATTCCCGTTCCGCTCAAAGAGTTAACGGGGGGCAAAACGGTGATGGTGTACGGCCAGACTGAAGTGACGCGTGATTTGATGGACGCGCGCTGTAAAAGCTCTGCGCAGACGATGTACGGGGTCAGCAATGTGCAATTGTTTGATGTGAAGAGTGATTCACCGTATGTCACCTTTGAAAAACAGGGCGAAACTTACCGCATCGATTGTGACTATATTGCGGGATGTGATGGTTTCCATGGGGTTTCTCGCAAGGCGATTCCGTCGGAAATTACACGCGAGTATGAACGGGTTTATCCGTTCGGCTGGCTGGGCTTGTTATCCGACACACCACCGGTAAATCATGAATTGATCTATGCCCATCACTCACGCGGATTCGTTTTGTGTAGTCAGCGCTCACTAACCAGAAGCCGCTACTATTTGCAGGTTCCACTGAGCGACAGCGTTGAAGCCTGGTCGGATGAACGATTCTGGGACGAGCTTAAACAGCGGCTACCAAAAGAGTTAGCCGATAAGTTAGTGACTGGTCACTCACTTGAGAAAAGTATCGCACCGTTACGCAGTTTTGTGGTTGAACCGATGCAGTACGGCAACCTTTTCCTGGTAGGCGATGCTGCGCACATCGTGCCACCGACGGGTGCAAAGGGGCTAAATCTGGCCGCCTCTGATGTGAATTATCTGTATCGGATTTTATGTAAGGTGTACCAGGAAGGGCGAACCGATTTGCTGGAAACCTATTCGCCAATGGCATTGCGTCGGGTGTGGAAAGGCGAGCGTTTTAGCTGGTTTATGACCAATCTTCTGCATGATTTTGCAGGTATGAATGCATTTGACCGCAAAATGCAGCAAGCGGATCGTGAGTACTATCTGACTTCGCGCGCAGGATTAACGACTATTGCTGAAAACTATGTCGGCTTGCCGTTCGAGTCCGTTGAATAAACTACACTTATTTGGCAATAGCCTGTGGATTTCGTACTCTGAAAGAGGATGTGATGAATCTGAACCCCAGTATTCCGGTATTTAAGCTATATGGTGAAAACCGGAATTGGCCTGCGGCAGATTTGCTGCATTGTGAATCGATTCACAGCCGCAGCAGCCTTTATGAATGGCATATTCGAGTTCATCAGCATGCGGATTTGGTGCAATTACTCTATTTGCATAAAGGCCAGGTGGAGATCGATATTGAAGGCGTAAAGCACCATGTGGGACATGCCTGTATTCAGGTGGTGCCTGCATTGTGCGTGCACGGCTTTAAATTCTCCCCGGGAGCTCAGGGGTATTCTCTGTCGTTTTCTGCGCCGCTTATCGCCCAGTTTGAACAACAGTTTGGCCGCCCATTGCAGGTGCTCACACAAGCGGCATGCGTACCGGTAAAAGGCTCGAACAGGCAAATCAATACATTGTTCAGTACCTTGCAGAGTGAGTACGAGGGGGCAGGAGAGGCGCGTGATATGATGCTGCATTCTTTGATTAGCGCATTGTTAGTCTGGCTTAATCGTCAGAGTACTCCCACTCCAGGCGGCAGTTCACGTGTTGAACGTAAACGTGCGGTAATTCATCAATTCAATCAATTGGTTGAAAGCCATTATCGTCAACAACTCCTTGTCACGTATTATGCCAGCGAAGTGGGCTTGTCAACGGTGTATCTGAACTCTCTATGCCATGAGTTCTATGGCTGTAGCGCCCTGAATGTGCTGCATCAACGCGTGTTGCTCGAAGCTAAAAGAAGTTTGCTGTATACCAGCATGACAATTAGCCAGATCTCGGATTTTCTTGGCTTTAGTGACGCAACCTATTTTTCACGCTTTTTCCGCCGTTATACGGGGACGACGCCGAAGGATTTTCGTCTTCATCCGATGCGTGAATTGAAAGTGCCTTAATCGAAGGCGAGTAATTGTTTAATTATATTTAAAATATTATTTATCAATGCTAATTATTATTTCCTGACTTGTGGGTGTCTTGTAATAACCATCATTATTTGAAATACTCGCGCATCACTAACCCCTCCTTGTAATTTAAGTTTTCATCTGACTTAACTATTATTTTAGTATTGCAACATTCATATAATTAATTAATGAATGAATGCGCAGTCATATTTTCAATAATAGGTATATTTTAATCAAAGGGATGATATGGAAAATATAATCACTGCCAGTAATTTACCCGGCAAGATAATGGTCGTTGTACCCTGCGTGTTAACGGCGGCAGGGATAGTCCATCGATTAAAATCCATGCCTAAAATTAACAAATTAGTCAATAATATCAAAAAGATTGATGAGGCCTATGGTGATGTATTAAAGGTGCCAGGCTCGTTTGTCATATTGAATATCAGCGAATCCTCAAATCTACTCGCCGAAGAGGTAAAATTTATCAACTGGTGCCTGATGGTAAAACCGGGTACGACAATTGTCGCTTACACGCGCAACCACAAACTGAGCGTACTGAATTATATTTCTGCTTTGGGGGTGCGGGCGATTATTTCTCAATATGAGCCAGCTGCAACATTCTCTGACTTAATAATAAAGTCATTCTCCACTAAGTCGATGCTTTCCAGCCCGATGATCAAGAACATTCTGGATGCGAGAATCTCATGCGAACTGACAGTATGTGAAGCTCAGGTCATTGGGGAATTATTTCAGGGCTACAACGTCAGCCAGGTGGCGCAGAAATTAGGGCGCAATATCAGAACCGTGAGTGCGCATAAAAGACATGCGATGGAAAAGCTCGGACTTCAGTGCGAAAAAGATCTCCACGTACTGGGTTGTACGTTGCTAGGTAAGTAATCGTTTTAAAGGGATAGGTATATGCAGGAAAGCAAAGCCAAGATTTTTTTGCGCAACCCATTTTGCCGTGCGTTAGTCATTAGTAAACGGCCACTGATGAGAGAAGGCCTTCAGTTTCTGATGAAGGAGCGTGCCGAGAAATCGTCACTCATTCTTTTGGATAACTATTTAGATCTCAGGCCAGAAATTTTGCTGCATGTCGACGTGGCGGTCATTGAGCTGGATAGCACTTTGCAGGAAATCTTCGGGGCCTGCGATTTTTTCAATCAATTGCAAAATCAGTATCGGCAAGTGGAGTGGGTTTTCACCCTCCCTGCGAATTTGGTAAATATTGCCATTGAACGATTGCTGACATCTAACACCGCATTGCTCTCTTTACATGAACCCATGAACAGTATTATCGAGCATGTCTTTAACTGCGGTGGTCAAATCGAAAGAATCAGCAGGCATCTTTTGCAGGAAAAAGCGGTTAACGCGTCCAGTACCAGGGTGGCCAATACACGCTTAACTTTTTCAGAACGCCGTGTTTTACGGCTCCTCAGCAAAGGGTGGCAACTGGCCCAAATTGCGACGCTGCTCGAGAAAAGTTACAAAACAATCAGTGCGCAAAAAAGCAGTGCTCTGCATCGACTGGAGCTGAAAACGGATGCCGAAATGTATGCGTGGATGCTCAATGAACATGGAATGCAGGAGCTGAATTTACCGTAGAAACACCAGGGGAAACGAAGAAAAAATAAGGTATGACTGAGGACCATGCATTCGCCCTCAGTCATCTGATTATTGGCAAACATCAACCCACTGTGCGGCGGTCAGTTCAGCCAGACGATCAGGGGAAATACGCACTGCACTATGAATGGCTCCCGCAGCGGGCAACACTTCTTCGTACTGTTTAAGCGAAATATCACAATAAACCGTTAACGGATTTTCCAGGCCAAACGGACAAACACCACCGACCGGATGACCCGTCCAGATAACCACTTCATCGCTGCTTAGCATGCGGGCTTTTGCCCCCAAAGCGGCTTTGAGTTTTTTATTATCCAGACGAGCATCGCCTTTCGCGACAACCAGCACGACTTGATCTTTAACTTTTAACGACAATGTTTTAGCAATTTGACCCGGTTCAACATTATGGGCTACGGCTGCCAGAGCAACGGTTGCTGTGCTTTGATTTAATTCGATGATGTCGATATCCGGGGCGTTTTCGGCAAAGAATTGCCGGACTGACTGCAGGCTCATGCTTTTCTCCCATTCTTGGCCGCAATAATTTGGCATAAGGCTGTGCTATATGTAAACCAGAGAACATTGATTTATATGTGCCTTGATGACGTTAAGCCAATAACAATGCTGTGATGTGAATTACCTAAACAACTCAAAGTTTCAGTGATTTCTGGATCTTCTTCACAATCACTGCAACCGGTTTCAGTAACCGGTTGCAGAGTAAGAAAAGGCGATGAATACTGAAACGGTCACACACCTGTACCCAATAATAAGAGCAGCCTATGAAACATATTTTTTTATGCTGTGCCACTGATGCCCCTGCCAGTGTTTTAGACATTAAAGCTATATCTAATAAGGTCCCGGCTACGGGGTTCAATTCTATGCATTACGGACTGTTGCGCGGCAATAAACTCCCCGCCGCAACATTCGCATTGAAAGCCTGACAGGAGCACCGCTATGTCATCGAATCATGCAGCCTTTAATTTGATTTTCCGCTTTGTAGAAAACTACGTGAGTCCCGTCGCTGGGAGGATTTCTTCACAACGCCACGTCATGGCGATTCGTGATGGATTTATTTCTGCGATGCCATTCATGATTGTCGGCTCGTTCCTGCTGGTCTTCGCTTACCCGCCTTTCTCGCCAACCACCACCTGGGGTTTTGCTCGTGCGTGGCTGGATATGGCAAAACAGTTTGAAGGGCAAATTCTGACGCCGTTTGATATGACGATGGGCATTATGTCTATCTACATTTGTGCGGCTATTGCCTATAACCTCGGCAAACATTATGTGAAGTCACATGGTCTTGATCCGTTCATGTGTGCGATGCTTTCGCTGATGGCTTTCTTGCTGGTAGCTGCACCTAAAACGAAAGGGACTTTGCCGGTTGATAGCCTTGGCGGTACGGGGATCTTTACTGCGATCCTGGTGGCGGTTTACTGCGTCGAAATGATGCGGTTCCTGAAAGCGCACAATATCGGGATCAAACTGCCAGACCAGGTTCCACCGATGATCAAAAACTCCTTTGATCTTCTGATTCCGGTGCTGGTTGTGGTACTGACACTTTACCCACTCAGTCTGCTGATTCAGTCGCAGTTTGACATGCTGATCCCGCAAGCGATTATGTCGGTGTTTAAACCTCTGGTATCAGCTGCTGACTCATTGCCTGCCATTCTGCTGGCAGTGCTGATTGGCCACTTGCTGTGGTTTGCAGGGATCCACGGGGCGGCGATCGTTTCCGGTATGCTGCAAATGTTCTGGCTGACCAATCTGGGGATGAACCAGAGCGCATTGGCACAAGGTGCGCCCCTGCCACACATCTTTATGGAAGCGTTCTGGACCTTCTTCATCGTTGTCGGTGGTTCGGGGGCAACCATGGGCCTGGTGATTTGCTATCTGCGTAGTAAATCGGCCCACCTGCGTTCTATTGGTCGTCTAAGTATCGTTCCAACTTGTTTTAACATAAACGAGCCGGTCATTTTCGGTACACCAATCGTTATGAACCCAGTGTTCTTCATTCCTTTCTTGTTGGCACCAATGGTTAACGCCGTGCTGGCATGGGGCGCGATGAAGATGGACTTGATTGGTCGTGTGATTTCAGTGGTACCGTGGACTGCGCCAGCGCCTATCGGTGCGGCATGGGCACTGGGCTGGGATTTCCGTGCGGCAATTCTGGTTATTCTGCTGGCAGTGGTTTCCGCCATTATCTACTTCCCGTTCTTCAAAGTGTACGAGAAGCAGTTGCTGGAGCAGGAAGCTGAAGAAGCTCAGAAAGCCTCTGGCGAAGAGAGCCAACAGCCTGCCTGAGAATGGATGAAAGAGTGAGATGAAACGGTGGGGAAACCCGCCGTTTTACTTACAGGTACAGTCTCCGCAACGTTGTACATCTGGCAACTTATAGCGCTGGCAGCAGGTACGGCGAACCAATAAACCTTCGTTTGGGATCACCGTGCGGTAAAGAGGATTATCCTGCCCATCTTGCAGTTGTTTTTCAAAGAAGCAGGCGTGGCGTAACTGCGCGATTGTCGCTTCATCAAGCAATTCTCTAAGCTCGCCAAAAAACCAATTTAACAAATATCCCGTATTGCTCCAGATGAGCTTGCCATTGATCTCGCCGGTGCTTTCCAACGCCTCAACGACAGGCATGAGCCCTTCTACCAGTAGTTTATCAAGGCGTTGTTGTAACGGCAGGGTCGTTGCCACTCTATCTTCATGAACGTCTATCCAGAATGTGGCGGCTCTACCTGTTTCGTGAAACTCGACATGAATATGTTGTGGGTCGATATCCAGCGCTCTGGGTTGAGTTATCAGCGCCATGACCAGCGGAGGAACCAACAGACCAAGATACCATTGCGCCCACAGTGACTTCAGCGGTTTTCCCTCGCGGGCAAGTTGCGGCTGGTTGCGATAAATATGGTCACTGTAACAGGCGAGAAGCGAGGTTAAGGCAGCGGGCTGCGCCCATTGAAACAGCGTCTGGCTTGCTGCTGGAGCGGGTTCATCGAGTTTGATGAAGTCGTTAAAGTAAGGTCGATGAGTGATGAAATGCGCGCGCAACTCTTCTGCCAGCGTCGGCTGCGAGCTGGTAAATGGTGACTGCCATGCAAATTCATTCAAAAACAGTGAAGACTGTAAAGACATCGACAAACAAGACCACTAATACAAATGATAATGATTGCCAATCCTATCTATAGGTGTAGCCATTAGCAAGGCTATTTTGTGCGCGTGTTACTGGAGCGCGTTTTTGACTCAGGAGGGGAGCAGCGACTCGCTGACAAAAATGCTATTACGGCCCTGACGCTTTGCCCGATAAAGAGCACTATCAGCCTGACGTAACGCTTCTTCAATGTTCTGCTGCTCAAGCACTGCAAGGCCGATACTTATCGTTACGTGAGTGGCAACATCTTCATTAAACAAATGTGGGATCTTTAAATCATAAACCCGCTGGCGGATCCGTTCGGCGGTTTGCAAAGCCTGCTCAGTATCCACATCGGTCAGCAATACCATAAATTCTTCACCACCGTAGCGGGTGACAATATCACGCGAGCGTACGGCATCGCGAATGGCTGCGGAAACATGCGTCAAAGCCTGATCGCCCATGCTATGGCCATAATTGTCGTTGTAAGCTTTAAAGTGATCGATATCGAGCAATAATACGAAATGTGTGCCACTTCCAAGTGCCAGCACTGTTTCAAGACGGTTTTGAAACCCACGGCGGTTATACAGACCGGTAAGAGGATCTAACATACTCAAATCGTTAAGGGTTTCTTTCTCTTCGAGCAGCTTGTCCATTAAGCGAAGTGTAAAATTATCATTTCGTTGCTGAATGATATTCTGAATGGTGATGCCTATACCTGGGAGAACAATTGAATACAAAACACGTGGCCAGTTATCCCCTTGATCGAGCCATAATATCATCGCTGTCACGGGCAGGCATGAAGCAATAAATGCTTGTATATTATTAATAAAAGAGATTGAACCAATAAATAATATCGCCAATAAAGCAATAATTAGAAAATTGAGATCTCTAATCGGCATAGCGCTTACTTTTATATAGATATGCCACGCCCAAAGTAACCCAATTATTAACGAGACAGCGTTAATGTTGATCAGCTTTTTTTTGTTTACAAACTGCCACAGCAGGCATGAGAGGCTTATCACCAGCACCATGATTATCGGCACCGTAAGATGCTGAGTGTTGGCAGAAGGCACCACAATACTAAATCCCGCAGAAACCGCGTTCAGTAATAAAAATAAACGCAAAGAGAGTTGGTGTTTCCCTTTGAGTAATGTGCGCCAATTTGTTGCTGTCATATCAAATAGTTCTTTCGACCCGAACACAACGTTATGTTGTTGAATAATGTTATAAAAATAAGACAGGGAAAGTGATTACTTAAAGTAATTATGTCGTTGTTAATCAGAGATTTTATTTCGTCGCTCAATCTATCACCTAAATGAAATTATGTCATCCGATGATGAAGAATGCTTAACATTTCTAATGTATACAAAGAGCACGCTGTCGCTGACAAACGAGAAATTATATCATATGATATTGGTTATCATTTACAATGTGCGAGATGGCGATGATGTTACAACGGCAGTTAGAAAGCGCGTGGGGTGTGCTGATACCAGGGGGGATCGTCGCCGCATTGTTGTACCTGGATCTTTCTTTTACCCAGTGGCGGGTGCTTATCGTGCTGGGGTTATTGGCGACGACAGCGATGCTCTACCATAAACGGTTACGTCATTTTGTGTTGTTGCCATCATGCGTTGCGTTTGCCAGTGGGCTTGCGCTGGTGATGATGAATCTGGGAATGATGAAATAAAGGGGTAAAGCTGAGGGAAACTGAAAACAACCGGGATGCAATTTGTACCTAAAAAATTGGTGCGAAGAGAGGGACTTGAACCCTCACGTCCGTAAGGACACTAACACCTGAAGCTAGCGCGTCTACCAATTCCGCCACCTTCGCACAGTTTTTAAAGCTTGCACTTAAAGATTTTTGATATCGCCTTCGCATTGGTGCGAAGAGAGGGACTTGAACCCTCACGTCCGTAAGAACACTAACACCTGAAGCTAGCGCGTCTACCAATTCCGCCACCTTCGCGCAGTGCGAACGATATCTTGCGTGGTTAATGGTGCGAAGAGAGGGACTTGAACCCTCACGTCCGTAAGAACACTAACACCTGAAGCTAGCGCGTCTACCAATTCCGCCACCTTCGCATACCCACAATACCAAAGTATTGTAACCACGGAGGCGCATTCTAGATGTTTTCTGCGCGTCGTCAACAGTTAATTTGGTGCCGCTTTTCTAATCGCTGCAAAAAGCGGCACAGTCGTGTGTTAGCGCTTCTTTGCGCCACGCATAACTACTGAGCGATAAACTTTGAATCGGCCAGTTTGAGCAATCACTTCGTGGTTGCCAAAGGTTTCGTCCAGCACGTCCGGATAGGCCAGGAAGGCGTTCGCGACGATACGCAATTCACCCCCCATATTGAGATGACGAACAGCACCACGAATCAACTGGTGAGCGGCATCAAGGCTGGTTTGCAGGCCATCATGGAATGGAGGGTTTGAAATAATCATGTCAAAACGACCATTCACTTCTGAATAGACGTTGCTGGCGATAACGTCGCCTTCAATCTCATTGGCCGCAAGTGTTGCACGGCTGGCTTCGACGGCGGGTGCCGAAACATCACACAACGTCAGGCGGACTTTTGGAGAGTGTTTCGCCAGTGAAACCGCCAACACGCCAGCACCGCAACCGACATCTAACACTTTGCCTTTGGTATGCGGCGTGAGCGTAGAAAGCAGCAATTTACTACCGGTATCCAGGCCGTCACGGCTAAAGACGCCTGGCAGTGTTTTCACGGTCAGACCTTCGTGTTGATACTCATCCCACCAGGAATGTTCATCAAACTGTGGCTGTTTTTCCAGGCGGCCATGATAGAAACCGCAACGACGTGCGCTATCAATTTTATTTAGCGGGCTGAATTCGGCGAGCATTTGCTCCGCGCTGCGCACACCACTGCGGTTTTCACCCACCACAAAAATGTCGCTACCGACTGGCATCAGCGAAAGAATATTCATCAACTGGAACTGAGCTTCTGGCTTGTTTTTCGGCCAGTAGTAAATCAGCGTGTTGCAGTCGCCAACAGTGCTGGCATCAGCCACCAGGCCGTATTGTGCATCTTCGCCCATCTGAGCGCTTAATACCTGCCAGTGGTGAAATTGTTGGGTATGGACGCGACTTACAGCCGTTTCGAAACGGGCTGGCAGGTCGTCTTGTAAGTCACCGGCAAACAGCACGCGGCTTTCGGTAAAATCATCGCTATGGCGCAGTAGCACTTCACTTGCCGGGGTTAACGCAGTCATCAAATTACTCCAGGGAAATCAGAACCGGGATTATAGAGCTTTAATGGCGCACATTCGATGAATTTGCTATATTTGCGCCCCAATTGGCACTCTCTACCTGGTTTCGCTATGCCCCAAATACCTTTGCGACGCGACTGGTTGTTACAACAGCTGGGCATTACCCAGTGGGAGCTGCGACGTCCGGCCGCATTAAAGGGCGAAATTGCCGTCTCACTGCATGAAAACGTTAAGCTGCTGATGATTGCTGAAGACCTTCCAGATTTAAGCGATCCGTTGGTTAACGATGTTTTGCGCAGCCTGAATCTGGATGCACAGCAGGTCATGCAGCTAACGCCTGAACGCGCCGCGATGCTGCCTGGTGAAATCCGCTGTAATAGCTGGCGACTAGGAGTGAGTGAACCGCTCTCCATTCCAGGGGCGCAATTAGCGACTCCCGAATTAAACGAGCTTTATCATAATGGTGCCGCAAGAAGGGCACTGTGGCAGCAAATTTGCGAATATGAACACGATTTCTTCCCTCACCACAAATGACTTAGCGGCGGCTTACGCCATCGAACTTCGCAGCCATGCTTTCCCATGGAGTGAAAAAACTTTCGCCAGCAATGAGGGCGATCGCTATCTTAATTTGCGCCTCGACGTCGATGGCAAAATGGCGGCATTTGCGGTTACTCAAGTCGTGCTGGATGAGGCGACGTTATTTAATATCGCGGTTGACCCAGCCTACCAACGGCAAGGTTTGGGCCGCCAGTTGCTGGAGCATTTAATCAGCGAACTGGAAGCACGCGATGTGTTTACGCTGTGGCTAGAAGTCCGCGCTTCGAACCATGCGGCGATTGCACTCTATGAGAGCCTGGGCTTTAACGAAGCGACCATTCGCCGCAACTACTACCCCACAAAAGAGGGCAGGGAAGACGCTATCGTCATGGCATTATCGCTTTAAAATTTTATAGAAGGTGTGTTGATGAACTGGGACTGGATTTTATTTGATGCTGACGAAACGTTATTTACTTTTGACGCTTTTGGCGGCTTACAGCGGATGTTTCTCGATTATAGCGTGACGTTTACCGCTGAAGATTTCCAGGATTACCAGGCGATTAACAAACCTTTGTGGGTCGATTACCAGAATGGTGTTATAAGCGCATTACAGTTACAGCACCAACGCTTCCAGGGTTGGTCGGAAAGATTATCAGTACCTGCGGGCGATCTTAACGCCGCATTTCTGAATGCGATGGCTGAAATTTGTGTGCCATTACCGGGTGCGGTGTCTTTGCTTAATGCCCTAAAAGATAAAGTAAAAATCGGTATTATTACCAATGGCTTTACTGCATTGCAGCAAATTCGTCTTGAGCGTACCGGCCTGCGTGACTATTTCGACCTGCTGGTGATTTCAGAGCAAGTTGGCGTCGCAAAACCCGATCGCAAAATCTTTGATTTTACGTTTGAGGAAATGGGCAACCCGCCGCGTGAGCGCGTTTTGATGGTGGGTGACACCGCAGAATCAGATATTCTGGGCGGCATAAACGCGGGAATTCCCACCTGCTGGCTGAACGCCCACGGAAGAAACTTGCCGGAAGGCATTACGCCGACCTGGGAAGTGACCTCACTCAGTGAACTGGAGCGATTGTTGTGTAATTGATGACGCCGATTGTTAAACCTGACCTGATGAGTAAAATAGCCACCAGGTAACGTTCATTTGCCGCTCAGCTACGCCTGTGCGGAATCCACAGAAGATTTCATTATGACTTTGTCTCCTTTTTTGCAAGAAGTGGGGAAACGCCGCACTTTTGCGATCATTTCTCACCCGGATGCCGGTAAAACGACCATCACTGAAAAAGTGCTGTTGTTCGGACAGGCGATTCAAACCGCAGGTACGGTAAAAGGCCGTGGCTCCAGCCAGCATGCTAAATCTGACTGGATGGAAATGGAAAAGCAGCGTGGTATCTCGATTACTACGTCCGTTATGCAATTCCCGTATCGCGACAGCCTGGTAAACCTGCTTGATACTCCTGGGCACGAAGACTTCTCCGAAGATACTTACCGTACTCTGACCGCTGTCGACTGCTGTTTGATGGTTATCGACGCCGCGAAAGGTGTAGAAGATCGTACTCGTAAGCTGATGGAAGTTACCCGTCTGCGCGATACGCCAATCCTCACCTTTATGAACAAACTCGACCGCGACATTCGCGACCCGATGGAAGTGATGGATGAAGTTGAACGTGAGCTGAAAATTGCTTGTTCACCTATCACCTGGCCTATCGGCTGCGGCAAGTTGTTTAAAGGTGTTTATCACCTTTATAAAGACGAAACTTATCTGTACCAGACCGGTAAAGGTCACACCATTCAGGAAGTACGCATCGTTAAAGGGTTAAATAACCCTGATCTTGACGCGGCTGTGGGTGAAGATCTTGCTGCGCAATTGCGTGATGAGTTGGAACTAGTACAGGGTGCTTCCCACGAGTTTGATCGTGAGTTGTTCCTGGAAGGCGAACTGACACCGGTCTTCTTCGGTACTGCATTGGGTAACTTCGGCGTTGACCATATGCTCGATGGTCTGGTTGAGTGGGCACCAGCACCAATGCCGCGTAAAACCGATACGCGTGTCGTGGAAGCGGCGGAAGATAAGTTCACCGGTTTTGTGTTTAAGATTCAGGCCAACATGGACCCGAAACACCGCGACCGCGTGGCATTTATGCGTGTAGTTTCCGGCAAATACGAAAAAGGCATGAAGCTGCGCCAGGTTCGTACCGGTAAAGACGTGGTGATTTCTGATGCGCTGACCTTTATGGCTGGTGACCGTTCACACGTTGAAGAAGCCTATCCAGGCGACATCATCGGCTTGCACAACCACGGGACCATCCAGATTGGTGACACCTTCACCCAGGGCGAGATGATGAAGTTCACCGGTATTCCGAACTTCGCACCAGAACTGTTCCGTCGTATTCGTCTGCGTGACCCATTGAAGCAGAAGCAGTTGCTCAAAGGTTTGGTCCAGCTTTCTGAAGAAGGCGCGGTGCAGGTGTTCCGTCCAATCGCCAACAATGATTTGATTGTAGGTGCGGTCGGTGTGCTGCAGTTTGATGTGGTTGTGGCGCGACTGAAGAGCGAATATAACGTTGAAGCGATTTACGAATCGGTCAACGTTTCGACGGCGCGTTGGGTTGAAAGTACCGACGTTAAGAAGTTTGAAGAATTCAAACGGAAAAACGAAATGCAGTTGGCTCTCGATGGCGGCGACAACCTCGCTTATATCGCCCCAACCATGGTCAACCTGAACCTGACGCAAGATCGTTACCCGGAAGTGACCTTCCGTAAAACTCGCGAGCACTAATCGTCTCTCAGGGCGCGACAGCCGTCGCGTCCTGCTACTTTTCCCGTCTTATTAATCCCTTACGGAATGTTCTTAATTTCCCGTATTTCACCCCCTATTGCCCGTTTTTCCGCCACCCTCACCATGCAATTCTGTGATTGTTGTCTATATTTAACAAACCAGTGACAAATTGGTTGGACGAATCTGTCAGGTAAGTGAAGTTTTTTGGCGAGTTCGTTCGCACCGATTTCGAATGGCGTTATTAAAAACTGAACGGAAAATTTTTAGGCGGCAGCATTCGCTTAATTTAAATGGAAAGCCGTTACGTTACGGCTTGCGCTCAAATTGTGAGCAAAACAATAGGAATTAATCGATGACGATGACTACAACTAAGATTTCTAAAACTCTGTTAGCTGTTGTTCTGGGTTCTGTGCTGGCAAGCGGTAGTGCGCTGGCAGAAGACACCATGCTGAACAAAACTGAATCTACAGCCAATACAGCAGGCGAAAAAATTGATAGTTCTGTAAAAGACGTCGGTAATTTCATGGATGACAGCGCTATCACGGCAAAAGTGAAAGCGGCCCTTGTCGATCACAAAGATATTAAAAGTACCGATATCTCAGTGAAAACTGACAAAAAAATCGTGACGTTAAGTGGATTCGTTGAAAGCCAGGCGCAGGCCGAGCAAGCCGTAAAAGTGGCTAAAGGCGTGGAAGGGGTTTCTTCCGTCAGCGACAAACTGCATGTACGTGACGGGGCTGATAAATCCGTCAGCGGTTATGCAGGCGATACCGCAACCACCAGCGAAATTAAAGCTAAGCTTTTAGCAGACGACATCGTGCCTTCACGTCATGTGAAAGTTGAAACCACCGAGGGTGTCGTCCAGCTGTCGGGTACCGTTGAATCTAACGCACAGTCCGCGCGAGCTGAAAGCGTCGCAAAAGCAGTTGATGGCGTTAAAAGCGTCAAAAACGACCTGAAAGTGAAGTAACCGAGCATACAGAAACTTTCTCCACAGGCTCTGCCTGTGGAGTAGGTCAGCAACATCGTTACTCAAATATCGCCAATGAGTGCGTATTTCGCACCCATCCAGAAGCGATTCGGGTTCACTATGGTTAAGGAGAGGCTTATGTTTCGTTGGGGCATTATTTTTCTGGTCATTGCGTTGATTGCAGCAGCACTGGGTTTTGGTACTCTCGCGGGTACTGCGGCAGGTGCAGCAAAAATTGTCTTCGTGGTAGGTATTATTCTGTTCCTGGTGAGTCTGTTTATGGGTCGTAAACGCCCATAGCTCTACCCTTCATACTTCAAGTTGTGGGGGTGTTGGCTGCACTCACTTACCCCAGTCACTTACTCAAGTAAGCTCCTGGGGATAAGCTCATTTGCCGCCTACCCACAACTCGAATTATTTAGGGTATATACTCTTTTAGAGAACAGACCAGAGAGCCAGTCTATTTTCATTTAGACTGGCTCTCGCATATTTAAACTAAAGAAAAAATTTAGAACCAAGGAAAGCAGGGTGGGGCAACGAATACCCGTTACGCTCGGCAACATAGCGCCGCTTGCGTTAAAAGCGTTTCGTCCCGGAAAACTTGCCATTGTTTGTGAAGGTGGCGGGCAGCGTGGGATTTTTACAGCCGGTGTGCTGGACGAGTTTATGCGCGCTAATTTTAATCCGTTTGACCTTTTCTTAGGCACCTCTGCGGGTGCGCAAAACCTTTCCGCTTACGTTTGTCACCAGCCGGGTTATGCCAGAAGAGTGATCACCCGTTTTACCACTACCCGTGAATTTTTTGATCCACTGCGCTTTGTGCGCGGCGGACATCTCATCGATCTCGACTGGCTCGTTGAAACCACATCGTCAAAAATTCCGCTCTCAATGTCGACGGCTGAAAAATTGTTTGAGTCCGACAAAGCGTTTTATATGTGCGCCTGTCGTAGCGATGATTACACGCCAGGATATTTTTCGCCAAACAGCACAAGTTGGCTGAACATCCTCAAAGCCTCAAGCGCCATCCCTGGTTTTTACCGCAGCGGAGTAGAGATTGACGGCATCGGTTACCAGGACGGGGGAATAAGCGATGCAATTCCGGTGCGAGAAGCTGTGCGCCTGGGGGCTGAAACGCTGGTGGTGATCCGCACCGTGCCCTCGCAAATGTATTACACACCTGAATGGTTTAAACGTATGGAACGCTGGCTTGGTGACAGCAGCCTGCAACCTATGCTCAATCTGGTCAATCATCACGAAACCAGTTATCGAGAGATACAGAATTTCATTGAAAAGCCGCCGGGCAAACTGCGCATTTTCGAGATTTATCCACCGAAACCGCTGATGAGCATGGCGTTAGGAAGCCGAATACCTGCGCTGAATACGGACTATAAAACAGGCCGTTTATGCGGACGCTATTTCCTCGCGACCGTGGGCAAACTGCTGACGACGCAACCGCCGATAAAACGCCATCCTCCCCGCATTCTGGTGCCAGGTTCAGTTGTGGTTGCGCCTGAAGTGGTTGCTCATGAGCCGTTATCCCAGGCGGTGATCGAAACCCCAGAGGCGAACGATTCCACCTTTAATAACGAAGGTACGGCGTGACAACGATTTTTTATGATACTCATTGTCACTTCGACTTCCCGCCGTTTAGCGGGAATGAAACCATTAGTCTGTCGCTTGCCGCGCAGTCTGGAGTCGAAAAAATAATTGTTCCAGCGGTTGAAGCTGACCGCTTTGGCTTGGTTTTGACGCTGGCTGAAAATTATCCGCCGCTGTACGCCGCGCTGGGTTTGCATCCGATAGCGATTCACAAACACCAGGAGGCGTCGCTGGCGCTGCTGGAACATCACCTGCAACAACGCCCTCAAAAGCTCGTGGCTATTGGCGAGATCGGTCTTGATCTCTATATGGATAATCCGCTTTTTGAGAAGCAAGAAGCGATGCTGGTTGCCCAGCTAAGACTGGCTAAACGTTATGATCTGCCGGTTATTCTCCATTCTCGCCGAACGCATGACAAACTCGCCGCCCATTTAAAACGTTACGACTTACCGCGAACCGGCGTGGTGCATGGTTTTTCGGGCAGCCTGCAACAGGCTGAACGTTTTGTGGCATTGGGTTACAAGATTGGCGTTGGAGGAACAATAACCTATCCGCGAGCGAGCAAAACGCGCGATGTGATGGCGCAATTACCGCTGGACGCCCTGGTGCTGGAAACTGATGCCCCCGACATGCCTCTCAATGGCTGGCAAGGGCAAGCAAATCGCCCGGAACGTATCGTTGAGGTTTTTCAGACTCTTTGCTCGCTACGCCCGGAACCTGCGGATGTTATCGCCAACACTTTCATTCATAACTGCAATGAATTGTTTAATTTGGAATAGTTAGCAGCTGAATGTGACGTGCCTCACTATCTGAGATAAACGCTTTCCTGAATTTGTAGAAATATGTGATTGCCATGGCACGTGCAGGCATCTCTACCGCTATAATCCCGCCCGCTGTAAGTTTTTTGCTCGTCATCATTTTTCAAACAATACACAGGGACTCTGTATGCAACTACTCATGGGATTGATCGGCATGATCGTTTTGCTGCTGATCGCGGTTTTACTTTCCAGTCATCGCAAAGCGATTAATCTGCGCACCGTACTGGGTGCCTGGCTTATCCAGGTCGGTATCGGGGCTCTCATCCTGTATGTTCCAGTCGGTCGTAAAGTTCTTTTGGCCATGTCTGAAGGGGTTGCTAACGTTATCGCTTACGGTAATGCGGGTATTTCCTTCCTGTTCGGTGGATTGGTTTCGGACAAAATGTTCGAAGTCTTTGGCGGCGGCGGCTTCGTTTTCGCCCTGCGCGTTCTGCCAATTATCGTCTTCTTCTCCTCACTGATTGCTGTGCTTTACTACCTGGGCATCATGCAGTTAGTTATTCGTATCCTTGGCGGCGGCCTGCGTAAGATTCTGAAAACCTCTCGCACCGAATCCCTGTCTGCTACAGCAAATATCTTCGTTGGCCAGACTGAGGCTCCGCTGGTTGTTCGTCCTTATATCGCGACCATGACCCGCTCAGAGTTGTTCGCCGTCATGTGTGGTGGTTTAGCCTCTGTTGCCGGCTCCGTGTTAGCGGGTTACGCACAAATGGGCGTGCCGCTTGAGTACCTGATTGCCGCATCCTTCATGGCAGCACCCGGCGGTTTACTGTTCGCTAAAATTATCCTGCCTGAAACAGAAACACCGAACGATGCCCCTGAATTGGAATCCCTGAAAAACGATCCCGATCGCCCGGCGAACGTGCTGGATGCTGCGGCATCAGGTGCGGCTTCTGGTATGCAATTGGCCCTGAACGTTGGCGCAATGTTGCTGGCATTTGTGGCATTGATTGCACTGCTTAACGGCATGCTTTCTGGCATCGGTGGCTGGTTCAACTATCCGCAACTCTCGATGGAACTGATTCTGGGCTGGGTGTTCTCACCGCTGGCATGGGTTATCGGTGTGCCGTGGAATGAAGCTAACATTGCGGGCTCCTTCATTGGTCAGAAACTGATCATCAACGAATTTGTGGCCTACCTGAACTTCGGGGAATACCTGAAAGACGACGCCACCGTTGCAGCAGCGGGCCTGCAAGTTCTGTCAGATCACACCAAAGCAATTATTTCCTTCGCACTGTGTGGGTTTGCTAACCTTTCTTCTATCGCTATCCTGATTGGTGGCCTTGGAAGCATGGCACCAAACCGCCGTCATGATATTGCCCAACTGGGTCTGAAGGCGGTAGCAGCAGGTACGTTATCTAACCTGATGAGTGCAACTATTGCCGGGGTGTTCCTGTCATTATAAAAAGGCGATGTTAAAATTTTAACATCCCTGTGAAATCAATGGCCGGCACTTTCGCCGGCCATTTTTTATTTCCGAATCGCATTTTTACTCTATCTAACGTTGTTAAATCACATATACTGTACAAAGCATGTAATTTCTCCTTTGGCTTTTGTGAAGCGAGACACAAAATTATCAACGCGGTGAATGTTATAATTATAACATTACCACCTGTGATGTGCGGTGAGACGGATCTCAACGTGATGGTGACCAGTGTTGCCTCTGCTCTTCAAGGAACCAAGTCCGCTCCAACGTGTTGAGTTTCGAAGCCAGAGACTTCTATATCTTTTGTTGGAGAGTGTTATGACCGATTTAACTGCAAGCAGTCTGCGTGCCCTGAAATTGATGGACCTGACTACCCTGAACGACGATGACACGAATGAAAAAGTGGTAGCACTTTGCCATCAAGCTAAAACAGCGGTGGGTAATACTGCGGCGATTTGTATCTATCCTCGTTTCATCCCTATTGCTCGTAAAACTCTGAACGCCCAAGGCACACCTGATATCCGCATTGCTACCGTGACTAACTTCCCACACGGCAATGATGATATCGAAATTGCATTGGCAGAAACCCGTGCGGCTATCGCTTACGGTGCAGACGAAGTTGACGTGGTATTCCCGTACCGCGCGCTGATCGCAGGTAACGAGCAGGTTGGTTTTGAACTGGTGAAAGCCTGTAAAGAAGCGTGTGCTGCGGCGAACGTTTTGCTGAAAGTGATCATTGAAACTGGCGAGCTGAAAGAAGAAGCGCTTATTCGTAAAGCGTCTGAAATCTCTATCAAAGCGGGTGCTGATTTCATCAAAACTTCTACCGGTAAAGTACCTGTAAACGCAACGCCTGAAAGCGCACGCATCATGATGGAAGTGATTCGTGATATGGGCGTTGAGAAATCTGTTGGTTTCAAACCAGCGGGTGGCGTACGTTCTGCTGAAGATGCTGCGCTGTTCCTGTCTATTGCTGATGAACTGTTTGGCGCTGACTGGGCTGATTCCCGTCACTACCGTTTTGGTGCATCCAGCCTGCTTGCGAGCCTGTTAAAAGCGTTGGGTCATGGCGACGGTAAAAGCGCCAGCAGCTATTAATCTCTTCCTTTGCGGCGGTTCCCCCGCCGCATTTCACCTGATGTACTCAGGGGGTTACCGTGTTTCTCGCTCAAGAAATTATTCGTAAAAAACGTGATGGTCATGCTCTAAGTGATGAAGAAATTCGTTTCTTTATCAATGGCATTCGGGATAACACAATCTCGGAAGGGCAGATTGCCGCGCTGGCAATGACCATTTTCTTCCACGACATGACTATGCCGGAACGCGTATCTCTGACCATGGCGATGCGAGATTCTGGAACCGTACTGGACTGGAAGAGCCTCAATCTCAATGGCCCAATCGTTGATAAACACTCAACGGGCGGCGTGGGTGATGTGACCTCATTAATGCTTGGCCCAATGGTGGCGGCATGTGGCGGTTATGTGCCAATGATTTCTGGCCGTGGTTTAGGCCATACTGGCGGTACGCTCGATAAACTCGAAGCGATCCCTGGATTTGATATTTTCCCGGACGATAACCGTTTTCGCGACATCATCAAAAATGTCGGCGTGGCGATTATCGGCCAGACAAACTCGCTCGCACCAGCGGATAAACGTTTCTACGCCACGCGTGACATTACCGCGACCGTAGACTCCATCCCGCTGATTACCGCTTCTATTCTGGCGAAGAAACTGGCGGAAGGCCTGGATGCGCTGGTGATGGACGTGAAAGTCGGTAGTGGCGCCTTTATGCCGACTTATGAGCTTTCTGAATTACTCGCCGAGGCCATTGTTGGCGTGGCGAACGGTGCGGGTGTGAAAACCACCGCCTTGCTGACTGACATGAACCAGGTGCTGGCATCCAGCGCAGGTAACGCGGTTGAAGTTCGTGAAGCGGTACAGTTCCTGACCGGCGAATACCGTAACCCTCGTCTGCATGAAGTCACCATGGCGCTGTGCGTGGAAATGTTACTTTCCGGCAATCTGGCGAAAGATGACGCCGAAGCGCGCGCCAAACTGCAAGCGGTACTGGATAACGGTAAAGCGGCAGAAGTATTCGGACGTATGGTCGCGGCGCAAAAAGGCCCGACAGATTTCGTCGAAAACTATGCGAAGTACCTGCCAACCGCGGTGCTGAGCAAAGCGGTTTATGCTGATAAACCCGGCTTCATCTCTGAAATGGACACCCGTGCATTAGGGATGGCAGTCGTGGCGATGGGCGGTGGCCGCCGTCAGGCTTCCGACTCTCTTGACTACAGCGTCGGTTTTACTGACATGGTGCGCCTGGGCGATAGCGTTGAAATTTCCCGTCCGCTGGCCGTTATTCACGCAGCAAGTGAAGCCCAGTGGCAAGAAGCGGCTCGCGCTGTAAAAGCGGCAATCAAAGTTAACGGTACAGAGCCCGTCGAAACGCCAGTCGTGTATCGCCGTATTAGCTAAATGCTGGCATACTGATCTGATCACTTTTTGAAACGCCCTTGGGCGTTTCAGGCCCGAATACGCAGGAGAAATTATGAAACGTGCATTTATTATGGTGCTGGATTCTTTCGGTATCGGCGCAACTGAAGATGCTGACCGCTTTGGCGACGTAGGCTCTGATACCTTCGGCCATATCGCAGAAGCTTGCGCAAAAGGCGAAGCAGACAAGGGCCGTAAAGGGCCATTACATCTGCCAAACCTGACTCGCCTTGGGCTGGTGAAAGCCGCTGAAGGTTCTACCGGTAAAATTCCGGCAGGTATGGACGGTAACGCAGACGTTATCGGTGCATACGGCTGGGCGCATGAGCTTTCATCTGGTAAAGACACCCCGTCAGGGCACTGGGAAATCGCGGGTGTTCCTGTGCTGTTCGACTGGGGTTACTTCTCTGATACACAAAACAGCTTCCCACAAGAACTGCTGAATAAACTGGTTGAGCGCGCAAACCTGCCGGGCTACCTCGGTAACTGCCACTCTTCCGGTACTGTGATTCTGGATGAACTGGGTGAAGAGCATATGAAAACCGGGAAACCGATTTTCTATACCTCCGCTGACTCCGTGTTCCAGATTGCTTGCCACGAAGAAACCTACGGCCTGGATAAACTCTACGAGCTGTGCGAAATCGCGCGTGAAGAGTTGACCGAAGGCGGCTACAACATTGGTCGTGTTATTGCTCGTCCGTTTATCGGCGACAAAGCGGGTAACTTCCAGCGTACCGGTAACCGTCATGATCTGGCCGTTGAACCACCAGCACCAACCGTGTTGAAAAAACTGGTTGATGAGAAGAATGGCCATGTTGTTTCGGTTGGTAAAATTGCGGATATCTACGCTGAAGTCGGTATCACCAAAAAAGTGAAAGCGACGGGTCTGGATGCGTTGTTCGATGCCACCATCACAGAAATGAAAGAAGCGGGCGACGACACTATCGTATTCACCAACTTCGTTGATTTCGACTCTTCTTACGGCCACCGTCGTGATGTTGCAGGTTATGCCGCAGCGCTGGAACTGTTTGACCGCCGTTTGCCTGAGCTGATGGAATTGTTGAAAGAGGACGATATTCTGATCCTCACCGCTGACCACGGTTGTGACCCAACCTGGCAAGGGACTGACCATACTCGCGAACACATTCCGGTATTGGTTTATGGCCCGAAAGTGAAAGCCGGCTCCCTGGGCCACCGTGAAACTTTCGCGGATATTGGCCAGACAGTTGCAAAACACTTTGGTGTTTCCGACATGGATTACGGTAAGAACATGCTCTGATACCCGTCATACTTCGAGCCGCAGGGGTGTTGGCTGCAAAAGCTCACCCCAGTCACTTACTTTAGTAAGCTCCTGGGGATTCACTTTCTTGCCGCCTACCTGCGACTCGAATTATTTAGGGTATCAATAGATTATTCATTTGGGCACGTGTCATTCCGCCCAGACGTTAACCTCTTAAAACAAGGATATTAAAGATGGCAACGCCACATATTAACGCAGAAATGGGTGATTTCGCTGACGTCGTACTGATGCCAGGGGACCCGCTGCGCGCTAAACATATCGCAGAAACTTTCCTCGAAGATGTTCGTGAAGTTAACAACGTGCGTGGCATGTTGGGTTTCACCGGGACTTACAAAGGCCGTAAAATCTCTGTAATGGGCCACGGTATGGGTATCCCATCCTGTTCCATCTACACCAAAGAGCTGATCACTGATTTTGGCGTGAAGAAAATCATCCGTGTGGGTTCTTGCGGCGCGGTACGCACCGACGTGAAACTGCGTGACGTGGTTATCGGCATGGGTGCTTGCACCGATTCCAAAGTGAACCGTCTGCGTTTCAAAGACCATGACTTCGCAGCGATTGCTGACTTCGACATGGTGCGTAACGCGGTTGATGCTGCTAAAGCGCTGGGCGTTGACGCTCGCGTAGGTAACATCTTCTCTGCTGACCTGTTCTATACGCCAGACCCGACTATGTTTGACGTGATGGAAAAGTACGGCATCCTGGGCGTGGAAATGGAAGCGGCGGGTATCTACGGCGTGGCAGCGGAATTTGGTGCTAAAGCACTGACCATCTGCACCGTGTCTGACCATATTCGTACTCACGAGCAGACGACTGCAGAAGAGCGCCAGACAACCTTTAACGACATGATCAAGATTGCTCTTGAATCTGTGTTACTGGGCGACAAAGAGTAATTTACCCCCTCACCCTAACCCTCTCCCTCAAGGGAGAGGGGACAAAACGGTGCGGTTTTCCCTCTCTCTCAAGAGAAAGGGGACAGAACGGTGCGGTTTTCCCTCTCTCTCAAGAGAAAGGGGACAAACGGTGCAGTTTTCCCCCTCTCCCAGTGGGAGAGGGCAGGGGTGAGGGCATCAGATCGCACTGATATTACCGTACTGCTTTCGCAATCCACTCTGACAATTCCCGCAACTCCGTTTCCTGCACCGGGAAATCCACCAACAGCGCGTCGCACTCCTGTTGTAGCTTATCCGCGCGATACAAGCAGCCCTGCAAACGCACCGCCAGCGCTTCAAGAGGGGCGGGATTCAGACTGTCTGTGAATATTTGCGTGCGCGTGATATGCCCTTTCTCAACGTCGAAGTGCAATTCAACACCTCCCCAGGTAAAACGTTGATCAAGCAAATGACTAAATGCCGGAGCCTGACCGAAGTTCCATTCCCAACTGCTTTGGCGAGCAAAGGTTTCAGCAAAGCCGGGGAGATCGGGCAGGGCATCAGGGGAGATGTGTTCTGCCTCTACACGCTCACCGTAATAAGCGAAGAAAGCATCGCGCACGGCATCACAAATTTGTTCGTGGGTCAGGCCTGGCAGCAGATCGCTGAGGTTTGCCACTCGACCACGCACCGATGTTATGCCTTTGGCCTGAAGCTTTTTCTCATCTGGATTGAGGTAGTTTGCCAGGCGGCTTAAATCAGCGTTAAGCAACAAAGTGCCATGATGGAAACCCCGATCCAGCGTTTCTTTATAGGCCGAGCCAGAGACCTTGCGCACCCCTTCAGCGGTAGCGACTTCCAGATCGTTGCGCCCGGAAGCCGTAGCGCGAATGCCGAGATGATTGAGCGCATTGACCACAATTTCGGTCGATACACTTTTGTCGTATTCCGGTTTTCCCGCCATAAAGGTGAAACAGGTATTGCCCAAATCATGGAATACCGCGCCACCGCCGCTGCTGCGTCGCGCCAGCCGCACGTTATCCTCTTCCATGCGTCGGGTATTACACTCTTTCCACGGGTTTTGCGCCCGGCCAATAACCACCGTATCCGCATTGCGCCATAAAAACAGTACGCGTTGAGTCGCGGGCATCTGGCGGAAAATGCACTCTTCTACAGCCAGGTTGAACCAGGGATCGTAAGAGTCCGAAATAAGCAGACGTAAAGTCGACATAGTAGAAGTCCTTTCTTAGAGCCTATCCCATTAGGCTCTTACTTAGGGTTTATTGGCGCTCTGTTCTTCCTCATCTTCTTTAACTTCGGTATTCGCCGTCAGAAGGAAGGGAGATTGTTGCCAGCGCGTGCGTTTGCCCTGCAAAAGAGTACGCGCCAGCACAATGCCAATTGCCAGCGCCAGTAACATCATCAGGCGCAGAATATTCGTGGTGTTATCCACTTGCTTAGCTTCAGTCGGCAGCGTGTGGGTGTCGAGCGTGATACGCAGATAACCCACTGGCCCATCTTTATCTTCAATCGGCTGAACAATTTGATGATTAAAATAACTGCCCGCTTTTTTACCGTCCAGGGCGAGTCGGTCGCGTACGCCGATCCCTTCACCTGCGCGTAGAATTAGGCTGCCGCCATTGTCGTAAACTCCTGCATCCAGAATGCGGCTGTCCTGAGTCAACAAATTCAGCACCGTCGAGATCTTCTTCTCATCGGGGTTTTCAGATTTCATCAGCGGAATAAGGTTATAGCTCACCTGGCGCGCCAGTGTTCTTGCCAGCTCTTCAAGCTGTACGTTTCGGGCTTGCTGATGCCCCTGGCTAAACCACGATGCGCCCTGCATCAGCGCGACTAAAAGTGCGAGGCAGATAAGCACAATCACTGCACGATGCAGTCTAAATTTCATTTTTGCCCGAGCCATAATGCACCTTAGAAAAATTGCCGGTTTTACTGCGCAGTTTAATGTTGCCAGAAGCCGCACAGACAAGGTAGCCTCATGCGTTGTTTTGTTCTCAATACCCTTCAGCATTCGAATTACCTGGGTCGCGGCTATGCTCTCTTGCCGGCTGCCGGAAATGCGAATCCTGAATGGTATATTAAAATTTTTCAGGAGTTGTGATGCCAAATAGTCTGACCTGGTGCGACTTACCGACCGACGTATCTCTCTGGCCTGGTTTGCCGCTATCGTTAAGTGGCGATGAAGTTATGCCGCTCGATTACCGTGCTGGCCGCAGTGGCTGGCTGCTGTATGGTCGGAATCTGGATAAAGAGTGCCTGAATCGCTACCAACGTAAGCTGGGCGCTGCGATGGTTATCGTTACTGCGTGGTGCGTTGAAGACTATCAGGTTATTCGCCTGGCGGGTTCATTAACGCCGCGCGCAACTAAACTTGCGCATGACGCCGGATTGGATGTCGCCCCGTTGGGCAAAATTCCACATTTGCGCACGCCTGGCCTGCTGGTCATGGACATGGATTCCACCGCCATCCAAATCGAATGTATTGATGAGATCGCAAAACTTGCGGGCACCGGCGAAATGGTGGCTGAAGTCACTGAGCGTGCGATGCGTGGCGAGTTGGACTTTGCTGCGAGTTTGAAACAACGCGTAGGAAAGCTAAAAGGCGCGGATGCGACTATTCTGCGCGAAGTTCGTGATGCGTTGCCGTTGATGCCTGGGCTGACGTCGCTGGTGTTGAAACTCGAATCATTAGGCTGGAAAGTCGCGATTGCTTCCGGTGGTTTTACCTTCTTCGCCGAATATTTGCGTGACAAGCTGCATCTGGATGCGGTCGTCGCCAATGAACTGGAAATTTGCGATGGCAAGCTGACGGGTGAAGTCACGGGGCAAATTGTTGATGCGCAATTCAAAGCTGAAACGCTCATGCGTCTGGCGGATAAATATGAAATTCCTGTCGCGCAAACCGTCGCTATTGGCGATGGGGCGAATGACTTACCGATGATCAAATCGGCTGGCCTGGGAATTGCTTTCCACGCTAAACCTAAAGTGAATGAGAAAACCGAAGTCACCATTCGTCATGCTGATTTGATGGGCGTATTCTGCATTCTCTCAGGTAGCCTTATCCAGGAAGAACGCTAATGGCGAAAGCCCCAAAACGTGCATTTGTCTGCAATGAGTGCGGTGCAGATTATCCTCGCTGGCAGGGGCAATGCAGTGCCTGTCATGCATGGAACACCATCACAGAGGTGCGAATTGCTGCCTCTCCGACGGTTGCGCGTAACGAGCGTTTGTCAGGATATGCCGGCAGTGCGGGCGTCAGTAAAGTACAAAAACTTTCTGAGATAAGCCTCGAAGAATTGCCGCGTTTTTCTACCGGTTTTAAAGAGTTTGACCGCGTGTTGGGTGGTGGTGTGGTGCCAGGGAGCGCCATTTTGATTGGTGGTAACCCTGGTGCTGGTAAATCTACGCTACTGCTGCAAACCTTGTGCAAACTCAGCGAACAGATGAAAACATTGTATGTCACTGGTGAAGAGTCGCTGCAACAAGTGGCGATGCGTGCTCATCGTCTGGGGCTGCCAACCAATAACCTGAATATGCTTTCGGAAACCGGGATCGAGCAAATCTGCATGATTGCCGAAGAAGAAGCGCCAAAACTGATGGTTATCGACTCCATCCAGGTCATGCACATGGCCGATGTCCAGTCGTCGCCGGGCAGCGTGGCACAGGTGCGTGAGTCTGCCGCCTACCTGACGCGCTTTGCCAAAACACGTGGTGTGGCGATTATCATGGTCGGTCACGTGACCAAAGATGGTTCGCTTGCCGGACCGAAAGTACTCGAACACTGTATTGACTGTTCGGTGATGCTCGATGGTGACGCCGACTCCCGTTTTCGCACCCTTCGCAGCCATAAAAACCGCTTCGGTGCAGTGAATGAGTTGGGTGTGTTTGCCATGACGGAGCAAGGGTTACGCGAAGTCAGCAATCCTTCCGCCATCTTCCTGAGCCGCGGTGATGAAGTGACTCCCGGTAGCTCAGTGATGGTCGTGTGGGAAGGTACGCGCCCATTGTTGGTAGAGATTCAGGCGCTGGTGGATCAATCCATGATGTCCAATCCGCGTCGTGTCGCCGTGGGTCTTGAACAAAACCGCCTGGCTATTTTGCTGGCGGTGTTGCACCGCCACGGTGGTCTGCAAATGGCCGACCAGGATGTGTTTGTGAATGTGGTGGGCGGTGTGAAAGTCACCGAAACCAGTGCTGACCTTGCCCTGTTACTGGCGATGGTTTCCAGTCTACGTAACCGTGCATTGCCACAAGATTTAGTGGTGTTTGGTGAAGTCGGGTTGGCTGGGGAAATTCGCCCGGTACCAAGCGGCCAGGAACGCATCTCTGAAGCGGCAAAACACGGCTTTAAACGTGCCATCGTGCCACAGGCAAATGTGCCGAAAAAATTACCGGAAGGGATGCAGGTATTCGGTGTGAAAAAACTCGCGGATGCGTTATCAGTGTTTGACGACTTATAATTGAATGATTTCCGGCATAACGCCGTATTTTTGCAGGAGGCAGCATGTCGTCTTTCGAGTACCTGAAGACCGCAATTCGTCAGCAAAGCGTTACGCTGCAACAGGTGGCAGAATCCTGCGGCATGACCAAGGGCTATCTTAGCCAGTTACTGAACGCCAAAATTAAAAGTCCAAGCGCGCAGAAACTGGAAGCATTACATCGTTTCCTCGGGCTGGAATTTCCACGGCGTGAGAAAAAAGTCGGCGTCGTGTTCGGCAAGTTTTATCCGCTGCATACCGGCCATATCTATTTGATTCAGCGGGCAGCAAGCCAGGTAGACGAACTCCATATCATCATGGGCTACGACGAAACCCGTGATCGTTTGTTGTTTGAAGACAGCGCGATGTCCCAGCAACCGACAACCGGTGACCGCTTGCGCTGGCTGCTACAGACCTTCAAGTATCAAAAAAATATCCGCATTCATTCGTTTAATGAAGAAGGGATGGAGCCTTATCCGCATGGCTGGGATGTCTGGAGCCGCGGGATCAAAGCTTTCATGGAAAGCAAAGGTATCAACCCCGACTGTATCTACACCTCCGAAGAAAGTGATGCACCGCGATTTATCGAACAGCTCGGCATTGAAACGGTGCTGATTGATCCGAAACGGACGTTCATGAATATCAGCGGTGGGCAGATTCGTGAAAACCCTTTCCGCTACTGGGAATATATTCCCACGGAAGTAAAACCGTTCTTTGTCAGAACCGTCGCTATTCTGGGAGGGGAATCGAGCGGTAAGTCGTGGATGGTGAATAAACTCGCCAATATTTTTAATACCACCAGTGCCTGGGAATATGGTCGTGATTACGTCTTCTCGCACCTTGGCGGTGACGAGATGGCGCTGCAATATTCCGACTACGACAAGATTGCCATTGGCCATGCTCAGTACGTTGATTTTGCAGTTAAATACGCCAATAAAGTCGCGTTTATCGATACTGACTTTGTTACCACACAGGCGTTTTGCAAAAAGTATGAGGGGCGTGAACACCCGTTTGTGCAGGCGCTGATTGACGAATACCGTTTTGATTTGGTGATTCTGCTGGAAAATAATACGCCGTGGGTGGCTGATGGTTTACGCAGTCTTGGCAGCGATACTGACCGAAAATCCTTCCAGAATCTGTTGGTGTCGATGCTAAATGAAAACAATATCAGCTATGTGCATGTGGAAGAGTCTGATTACGATTCTCGTTTCTTACGCTGTGTTGAGCTGGTGAAGAACATGATCGGCGAGCGGGGAGCGTGAAATCACCCTCACCCCGGCCCTCTCCCTGAGGGAGAGGGAGAAAACCGAGCAATTCCCTCTCCGGGGGAGTGGGAAAAAACCGGCTAGTCCCCTCTCCTGGGGGAGAGGGTTAGGGTGAGGGCGTTACAACAATTACTTGGTCACGCGTTTGTACTTAATACGCTTAGGCTCCAGCGCATCCGCACCCAGGGTGCGTTTCTTGTACTCTTCGTACTCGGTAAAGTTGCCTTCAAAGAATTCAATTTTACCTTCATCCTGGTAATCCAGAATGTGCGTCGCTATGCGGTCAAGGAACCAACGGTCGTGCGAGATAACCATTGCACAGCCAGGGAATTCCAACAGGGCGTTTTCTAACGCGCGCAGGGTTTCGATATCCAGGTCGTTGGTTGGTTCATCGAGCAACAGCACGTTGCCGCCAACTTGCAGCAGTTTCGCCAGATGCAGACGGCCACGTTCACCACCAGACAGCTCACCTACACGTTTACCCTGGTCAACACCTTTAAAGTTAAAGCGACCAACGTAAGCGCGGCTTGGCATTTCGGTGTTACCGATACGCATGATGTCCTGGCCGCCGGAAACTTCTTCCCACACGGTTTTGCTGCCATCCATCGCATCACGGAACTGATCGACGGAAGCCAGTTTAACGGTTTCACCCAGCTCAATGCTGCCGCTGTCAGGCTGTTCCTGACCAGACATCATACGGAACAGCGTTGATTTACCCGCGCCGTTCGGACCGATGATGCCAACAATCGCGCCTTTCGGTACAGAGAAGGACAAATCGTCAATCAGCAGGCGATCGCCGTAGGATTTACGCAGATTGGTCACTTCAACGACTTTATCGCCCAAGCGTGCGCCAGGTGGAATAAACAGTTCGTTGGTTTCGTTACGTTTCTGGTACTCGGTGTTGTTCAGTTCTTCAAATCGAGCCAGACGCGCCTTGCCTTTAGACTGACGCCCTTTAGCACCTTGACGTACCCACTCCAGTTCTTTCTCAATGGATTTACGGCGAGCCGCTTCCGTTGAAGCTTCCTGAGCCAGACGTGCGTCTTTTTGCTCAAGCCAGGAGGAGTAGTTACCTTCCCACGGAATACCTTCGCCGCGGTCAAGTTCCAGAATCCAGCCTGCAACGTTATCAAGGAAGTAACGGTCGTGGGTAATCGCCACAACGGTCCCTTCGAAGTCGTGCAGGAAGCGCTCAAGCCACGCCACGGATTCCGCATCCAGGTGGTTCGTTGGTTCGTCGAGCAGCAGCATGTCTGGTTTTTCGAGCAGCAGGCGGCACAGTGCCACGCGGCGGCGCTCACCACCGGATAGGTTAGCGATTTTCGCATCCCAATCTGGCAGACGCAGTGCGTCAGCGGCACGTTCGAGCTGAACGTTAAGGTTATGGCCGTCATGCGCCTGAATGATTTCTTCAAACTTGCCTTGTTGTGCGGCTAGCTTATCGAAGTCAGCGTCTGGTTCAGCGTACTTCGCGTACACTTCATCCAGACCTTTAAGCGCGTTGACCACTTCGGATACCGCTTCTTCAACCGATTCGCGAACCGTGTGCTCAAGATTAAGCTTAGGTTCCTGCTCCAGATAGCCGATTTTCAGGCCTGGTTGTGGGCGGGCTTCGCCTTCGATGTCGGTATCAATGCCGGCCATAATGCGCAGCAGCGTGGATTTACCGGCACCGTTCAGACCCAGTACGCCAATCTTGGCGCCAGGGAAGAAACTGAGCGAGATATTTTTCAGAATATGACGTTTCGGCGGAACAACTTTGCCGACACGATGCATGGTATAAACGAATTGAGCCACAGTGCGACTTCGCCTCTTTTTCGTGATGTAGGATGGTACATATCAGTGGCGAAGTGTAGCCGTTTTCAGCAGGTAATCCCAGCAGGGGAAGTGGGATGTGTTACCCGAAACGGCCTTAACGCTTTTATAGACAAAATAACGCCCTCTGGCGTGGCGAAAGTGCAATACCAGGGTTAGCATGAAGTAATTAATGGCGGCATGATGCTGCCGGTGAACATGTGAGGAGAACTTGTGGGGAAAGCCAAACAAGTCGTGGGACAATTGCTGGTAGCAGTTGTAGGCCTTGCGGCATTAACTCATGCAGTTCGCGCGGACTCGCTCGATGAGCAACGCAGCCGATATGCACAAATCAAACAAGCGTGGGATAACAAGCAAATGGATGTGGTGGCGCGAATAATGCCCACCTTGCAAGATTATCCGCTGTATCCCTATCTCGAATATCGCCAAATCACTGATGACTTAATGAATGAGCCAACGCTCGTCGTCAGTCGCTTTATTGAAGCGAATCCAACGCTGCCGCCAGCCCGCACGCTGAAATCACGTTTTGTGAATGAACTGGCGCGCCGTGAAGACTGGCGTGGGCTACTGGCATTTAGCCCGGAACAACCGGGTACCACCGAAGCCAAGTGCAACTATTACTACGCTAAATGGAATACCGGCCAGGCGGATGCCGCATGGGTTGGAGCCAAAGATCTGTGGTTAACCGGGAAAAACCAACCTTCGAGCTGCGATCGTCTGTTCTCAGCCTGGCGCTCGTCAGGAACACAAGATCCGTTGGCTTATCTCGAACGTATTCGTCTGGCGATGAAAGAAGGCAACACTTCACTGGTGACGAATCTCGCAAGCCAAATGCCGGCGAGCTATCAGACTATTTCTACTGCGCTGATCAGTCTGCAAAATGACCCGAATACCGTGCTCTCGTTTGCCCGTACCGTTGAAGCAACTGACTTTACGCGCCAGGCCGCGGCGGTGGCGTTTACGCGTGTCGCACGGGATGATGTAGAAAATGCGCGCATGATGATCCCGTCTCTCGTTCAGGCGCAGCAACTCAATGATGCTCAGGCGCAGGAGCTTAGAGACACCGTTGCCTGGCGTTTAATGGGTAATGATGTCACGACAGACCAAGCTATCTGGCGCGACGACGCTATCATGCGTTCGGAGTCGACAAGTTTAGTGGAACGGCGTGTGCGTATGGCATTGGGAAATGGTGATCGTACCGGCCTGAATACCTGGCTTGCACGTTTACCCATGGAGGCCAAAGAAAAGGACGAATGGTGTTACTGGCAGGCGGATTTGTTGCTTGAGCGCGGCCGTGATACCGAAGCAAAAGAGATCCTCCAGGCACTGATGCAGCAACGCGGATTCTATCCGATGGTGGCCGCTCAGCGTTTAGGGGAAGAGTATCCGTTGCGTGTCGACAAAGCGGTTGCTGTAAATCCGGCACTGGTGCAGGGGCCAGAAATGGCACGGGTACGCGAGCTGATGTACTGGAATCTTGATAACACGGCACGTAGCGAATGGGCGAATTTGATCACGAGTCGCAGCAAACCAGAGCAGGAAGGGTTAGCGCGTTACGCATTCGATCAAAACTGGTGGGATCTCAGCGTGCAGGCGACGATCGCCGGAAAACTTTGGGATCATCTGGAAGAACGCTTCCCGCTGGCTTACAAAGATATTTTCTCCCGATACGTGAGCGGCAAAGATATCTCCCAAAGTTATGCCATGGCGATTGCTCGTCAGGAAAGCGCCTGGAACCCGAAAGTGAAATCGCCAGTAGGTGCCAGCGGGTTAATGCAAATCATGCCGGGAACCGCCACGCATACCGTGAAGATGTTTAATATTCCGGGTTATACCAGCACCAACCAACTGTTAGATCCGGAAACCAATATCAACATTGGCACCAGCTACTTGCAGTACGTTTCTCAGCAATTTGAAAATAATCGAATTTTCTCATCCGCTGCCTATAACGCAGGGCCTGGGCGAGTCAGAACCTGGCTTGGTAATAGCGCTGGACGCATAGACGCGGTTGCGTTTGTTGAGAGTATTCCGTTCTCGGAAACACGAGGATATGTGAAAAATGTACTGGCTTATGATGCGTATTATAAATACTTCATGGGTAAACCAGCGCCATTGCTGACGGATGCTGAGTGGCAACGTAAGTATTGATTTTGGAATGTCTATGTTATGCTGCTGTACTAGTTAAATAGTATGGTGGCATGACATGACTCAGCACTCTCAATACTCGGCAGAGCATGCCGAGCAAAGCAATCAGGAGTGGCTCCGCTTTGTGGAGTTGCTACAGCAATCGTTCGATAAACAGCTGCATATGCCGCTTTTAATGTTGTTGCTGACACCAGACGAACGTACTGCCCTCGGGACTCGGGTCCGAATCATTGAAGAGTTATTACGTGGAGAGATGAGCCAGCGTGAACTTAAAAATGAGTTGGGTGCGGGGATTGCGACGATCACGCGTGGGTCAAATAGCCTGAAATCGGCTCCGCCAGCGTTACGCGCATGGCTGGAGCAAGAGTTGTTGAGCGGTAAAATCTAACGATAAATACCCGTCATACTTCAAGCTGCTTATGCGTTGGCTGCACCCGCGCACCCCAGTCACTTACTTGAGTAAGCTCCAGGGAACTTACGGGTTTGCCGCCTTTAAGCAACTCGAATTATTTTGCGTATACGTCGTTATGGAACGGGCTCAAGGCTAAAATTACGGCCTGGTGGTAAACGCTGCTGCGAGTTAACTTCCCGGCGGTAAATACCCCAATCGCACCTTCTTTACGACCAATTTCATCAATACCGGTGTAGGCCGACATCACTGGCCCTAAAGCTTCTCCAGCACGTACTTTTTCAAGAATGACAGCGGGGAGCGGGAGAGTGGCTGATCGCGCTTCACCGCGCTGGCTCTGGTTTTCAATGACTACCCAGCTAAATGTACTGTCATCATCAATTCCGGCTTCCACTGCGACCCAAAAATCAGCTTCAGGACGAACCTGACGGGCATTCATCACCCGGCATCGTGCGCCAGTTCGCGTTTCATGGTTTCCAAAGGGCTGTTCTGGCACACCACTATCGACGTCTACAGGTTCAATATGGCAGCATCCCTCACCATAGATGTCGTCGAATGCCTGGCGAATTGCCTGAATTTTAGCTGGATTGGTTGTCGAGCAGACGACATAGTACATAATCAGTGAAACTCTCAAGAAATTGTTGCCGCAGTATAACGGAAAAAACGCATGTTACAGGTATACCTTGTTCGCCACGGCGAAACGCAGTGGAATGCGCAACGTCGCATTCAGGGCCAGTCAGACAGTGCGCTGACTGAAAAAGGGGAACGTCAGGCCGAGCAGGTGGCCGAGCGAGCCAAAACGTTAGGTATTACGCACGTGATTTCCAGTGACTTGGGGCGCA
Source organism: Buttiauxella sp. A111 (assembly GCF_014189855.1). Taxonomy (GTDB): domain Bacteria; phylum Pseudomonadota; class Gammaproteobacteria; order Enterobacterales; family Enterobacteriaceae; genus Buttiauxella; species Buttiauxella selenatireducens. The sequence continues at coordinate 480,198 of NZ_BJFN01000002.1, read as the reverse complement.
CCCGTCACACCGCTGAGATCATCGCTCAGGCATGTGGCGTAGACGTTACGCTGGATGCACGTTTACGTGAGCTGGATATGGGCGTGTTAGAACGTCGCAATATCGACACACTAAGCGAAGAAGAAGAGGGCTGGCGTCGTCAACTGGTGAACGGTACTGCCGATGGGCGTATCCCTGAAGGCGAAAGCATGCTTGAAATGAGTGAGCGTATGCACGCGGCTCTGAATGCTTGCCTGGATTTACCATTTGGAAGCCGCCCATTACTGGTTAGCCATGGTATGGCGCTAGGCTGCCTGATGAGTACGATTCTGGGATTACCGGCCTGGGCTGAACGTCGTTTACGTTTAAGAAACTGTTCGATTTCCCGCGTGGATCACCAGCAAAGCCTGTGGTTAGCTTCTGGCTGGGTGGTTGAAACGGCAGGGGACATCTCGCATCTCGACGCCCCTGCAATGGATGAATTACAGCGTTAACGGCGTACTGGAATCAGATACTCGCAACGGATCTGCATTGGTCGGTCTTGAACACGCGCTTCTTCTTGCGGGAAGAAGCGTTCAATATCCTGGCCTTTACGACGGGTCAGATTAAGCGATGGCATGCAGGTGCCGTAAATTGTCAGGATGAACTCCTGCAAGCCCGTGCCTGGCCCTTCGTAGTCGAACTGAACGTAATCCCCGCCTTCCAACCTGACCGGATGAGAGTCTGGTAAGAATCCATTCGCCATTTCTGGTGTCAGTGCAGTGGTATAGAAGACTTCTTGTTCGTCATCTTTCTCAATGCTTGGGCGTGGTTCATGCAAACCGTACAGCACCCGTGGCAACGTCGGCGCATTGCCGAGGAATTGTGTCCAGAATTGGATACGCATTTCATTACGGAAATCAGAGATTTGCTCAAGCGTACAGCTGTAACTTTGTGTGACACCCACCAAATGAGTTTCTGGCAGCGTGACAAATTGCGCTCGCGGTAGCGTATATGCGTCTAAACGTAGCGGCGGACGCATACCAAACGAGCTCCAGTCCGGGGAGCGGCGATACAATGCAGGCGTTTGAGCAAACTGCTTTTTGAAGGCTCGAGTAAAGGTTTGCTGTGAGTCAAAACGATACTGCAAAGCTATATCAAGAATAGGTCGTGCAGTCAGGCGCAGCGCCACAGCAGATTTTGAAAGCCGGCGAGCACGGATGTATGCGCCAATGGCGTGACCGGTTACCTCTTTAAACATCCGTTGTAGATGCCACTTGGAATAACCTGCTTTCGCCGCCACATTATCCAGTGACAGAGGCTGATCCAAATGACCTTCTAGCCAGGTTAATAGATCGCGAATGATCCCTGCCTGATCCATATAATATCCTCATCCTGACACGGTGAGTGCCGTTAATGCCGGCGATGATAGCACTTTTTGTTGTTTTGACATTCAGAGTTTTTTTTAACAAGACGTGCCAAAATCAGTAACTCATTCCGGTAATTTTATTAATAACGTGATATTAAACGATTTTTTAATACGAAGAGTTAATAGTCTCTAAAGGTAATCTTAACCAATGGTAACAATATGAAATATAAAGTTTTAGCCGTTCTGGGTTCATTGCTGATTATCTCGTTGGGTGCGAGAGCCGAACAAATCGGTTCAGTGGATACCGTTTTTAAGATGATTGGCCCAGACCATAAAATTATTGTCGAAGCGTTTGATGATCCCGATGTACAGAACGTAACGTGCTATGTCAGTCGTGCTAAAACCGGTGGCATTAAAGGCGGGTTGGGTCTTGCGGAGGACACTTCTGATGCTGCTATTTCCTGCCAGCAAGTTGGTCCGGTGGAATTAAGTGAGAAGATCAAATCAGGGAAAGCGCAGGGAGATGTCGTGTTCCAGAAACGTACTTCTCTGGTTTTCAAGAAACTACAAGTGGTGCGCTTTTATGATGCGAAGCGTAACACGCTGGCCTATCTGGCTTATTCTGACAAAGTAGTCGAAGGTTCGCCAAAAAATGCGGTAAGCGCCGTGCCGATTATGCCGTGGAAATAGCAGGGAGTGCGCGATGAGCCAGGCCACTATCTGGTTAGTTGAAGATGAAACCAGTATTGCTGATACGTTGATCTATATGTTGCAGCAGGAAGGATTCTCTGTACGTGCTTTCGATCGCGGCTTGCCTGTGTTGGATGCCGTACGTGAAGAACGTCCAGATCTGGCTATTCTGGATGTTGGCTTGCCAGATATTAATGGCTTCGAGCTTTGTCGCCGTTTACTCGCTGATTATCCAGAATTACCGTTGCTGTTTCTCACTGCGCGCAGTGAAGAGGTCGATAGATTGATTGGCCTGGAGATCGGCGCAGATGATTACATTGCTAAGCCGTTTTCACCTCGTGAAGTCTGTGCCAGGGTACGAACCGTGCTGCGTCGTTTGCAAAAACAACGGCAAGGCCTGGCGGGAAGTGTTCAACGGATTGGGCTGTTTGAATTCAATGAAATGGCGGCGCAAATATCCTGGTGCCAACAGCCACTGCTGCTCACGCGTTACGAGTATTTGTTAATGAAGACTTTTTTGCAGTGGCCTGGACGCGTGTTTTCCCGTCAACAGCTGATGGATTTGGTGTGGAGTTCAGCCGAGGAAAGTTTTGATCGAACGGTTGATACGCACATCAAAACGTTGCGTGCCAAACTGCGTGCGATCAACCCCGATCTGTCACCGATCAATACGCACCGTGGCTTAGGTTACAGCCTTGGAGCGAATTAATGCGCATTGGAATGCGTCTGTTGCTGGGTTATTTTTTGATAGTGGCCATTGCAGCCTGGTTTGTTCTATCGATCTTTTTGCAAGAGGTGAAACCCGGCGTCCGGCGCGCAACGGAAGGCACGTTAATTGATACCGCTACGTTACTCGCCGAATTTGCAAAAGCCGACATGTTGGCGGGAAATGCTCATAATGGCCAACTCGCACAGGCGTTTTCACGACTCAATCAGCATAATTTCCGGGCCAACATCAGTGGCATTACCAAGTCTAAAAATGAATACCATGTCTATCTGACGGATGCTAAAGGCATCGTCTTGTTTGATTCCAGCGGCAACGCGACAGGTCAGGATTATTCACGCTGGAACGATGTGTGGCTCACGCTTCACGGGAAATACGGCGCACGCAGTACGCCAATTAACGCCAACAATCCTGAAAGCACAGTGATGTATGTGGCAGCACCCGTCCGCGAAGAGCAAAACATTATCGGTGTGCTGAGCGTGGGTAAACCCAACAGTGCAATGGAACCGGTAATACGCCGTAGCGAACGGCGTATTTTGTGGGCAGGCGTCGCGCTGCTTGGTATCGCTTTGTTGATTGGTTTTGGGTTTGTGCTGTGGATTAACCGATCTATCGGCAAACTGGTTCGCTATGCCGACTCTGTAACAACGGAGCACCCTTTACCTCTGCCTAAACCTGCCAGTAGCGAATTACGTAGGCTGGCAATGGCCCTGGAAAGTATGCGAGTGAAACTTGAAGGGAAGAACGGCATCGAGCAGTACGTTCATGCTTTGACCCACGAACTGAAAAGCCCTATGGCCGCTATTCGGGGGGCAGCAGAGATTTTACGTGAAGGTCCCCCGCCTGCAGTGGTAGAGAAGTTTTCGGCAAACATTCTTCAGCAAAATCTACGTATGCAGCAATTGGTCGATAATTTATTACGCCAGGCTAAGTTAGAAAGCCGAATCGAAATCACGACTCAAACAATCAATCTGCCCGCACTCTTTTCCACGTTATGCGATAGCCGTGAAGTGGTCGCTCGCGGTAAACAGATTGCGTTAAGCATTGATGAAAATATCCCAACCGGCGTATCCGTTGAAGGCGATGCGGCCTTACTTGAACAATCGATTGGGAATTTGCTGGATAACGCACTCGATTTTACTCCTCCAGGCGGTGAGATTGTGTTGAGTGTTGAGCAACGCATTGGGCAGACCACTATTCTTGTTTCAGATACTGGAAGTGGGATCCCGGACTACGCGCAAGGCCGTTTATTCGAGCGCTTTTACTCATTACCGCGCAGTAATGGGCAGAAAAGTAGTGGTTTAGGGTTAGCGTTTGTTCAGGAGGTTGCACGTTTGCATCGCGGGACCATCATTCTGGAAAATCGCCCCGAGGGAGGCGCGCAAGCCAGGTTGGTCTTACCAGGAAAATAATTTCACCTCTTCACCGTCCCTTCACACAACTTCATTTAGCCCCCACATTCGCTCGCTATCCTCGCCACATCAAAAATGGAGGGGATTATGTTGAAATCTGCGTTGTTCTGGAAAGTGATGACCCTGTTGGGATGTATGGTTGTGTTGTTGATTCCGTTAAGCATGCTGAGTTCGCTTATTAATGAACGCAGCAATTATCGGGATGATGTTGAGCAGTCGCTGGCCCAGAGTACCAGCGGGTCGCAAACCGTGACTGGCCCACTGATTGCAATTCCTGTAACGGAGCTGACGACGGTCATAGAAGATAATAAAGAGATCAAAAAAGAGAGCAGCTTCATTCGTTACTATCTGCCGGAGAACCTCAGCGTTGTGGGAAAGCAGGCCGTTGAACCGCGCCATATTGGTATTTATGAAGGGCAGATTTGGCGTACAGATTTAACGCTGAATGCCAGTTTCAATCGTCAACAACTGAAAGGTGATGATGGTGTAGAGACTCGTTTAGGGACTCCTTATGTGGTGCTGGCCATTGGAGACTCACGTGGTATTGGCAAGGTGGGTGAACTGAATATTAACGGCCAGTCTTACCCTATCGAACCTGGAAGTCACTTACCCGGCGTTGAGCAGGGGCTGCATGCGAAAATCCCTCTGGAACTGCTTCAGAGCGACAAACTCACGTTACGTTTCACGCTGGATTTAATGGGGACAAAACAGCTTGCCCTGGTGCCGCTTGGGCGCAACAGCCAGTTCAGCCTGACCAGTAACTGGCCGCACCCTAATTTTATTGGCGATTTCCTGCCACAGCAGCGTACCGTTTCTGAAAACGGCTTTACTGCAAACTGGCAGAGCACATGGTTTGCCAATAACCTCAATACCAGTTTTGATGATGCCCGTTTGATTGATGTTAGCCGACTGCCGACTTTCAGCGTCACCGTGGCAAATCCCGTTGACCAGTACCAATTGACGGACCGTGCGGTGAAATACGCTATTCTGCTGATTGGTTTGACGTTTATGAGCTTCTTCCTGATGGAAACTCTGACCGGTTTACGCGTTCACCCAATGCAGTATTTACTGGTCGGGCTGTCGCTGGTGATGTTTTATCTGGTACTGCTCGCGGTTTCGGAACATACAGGATTTAACGGTGCATGGTTACTGGCGAGTTTGGTCTGCGCGGGGATTAACGGTTTTTATCTTAAAGCGGTTCTGAATAGCTGGAAAGCGAGCGTGATGTTTACTCTGGGGCTGCTGATACTTGATGCGGTGCTCTGGCAACTCCTCCAGTCTGAAGACAGCGCTTTACTGCTTGGCACGGGAGTCCTTTTCGCTTCGTTGTCAGCCATTATGCTGCTAACCCGGAATATTGATTGGTATCGCATGGGGAGCAAAGTGCAGACTCAGGCCGTCGATGACAGGCAGGAAGATCCCGAGCGTTTCAGGTTGTGGAAGTGACAGCTTTATAGATATAAAAAGAAAAGGGCGGATGTTATCCGCCCTTTCAAATCATGTTTGATTACAGGTTTATTCCTGTAAATCGCCACAGAAGCGATAACCTTCGCCGTGGATCGTGGCGATGATTTCAGGTGTATCTGGTGTCGACTCGAAGTGCTTACGAATACGACGAATCGTGACGTCAACGGTACGGTCGTGCGGTTTCAACTCACGGCCTGTCATCTTTTTCAGCAACTCAGCACGCGACTGAATCTTCCCTGGGTTTTCACAGAAGTGCAGCATGGCGCGGAATTCGCTACGCGGCAACTTGTACTGCTCACCATTTGGGCTAACCAAAGAACGGCTGTTGATATCCAGTTCCCAACCATTGAACTTATAGCTTTCAACGGAACGACGTTCTTCGCTGATTGCACCCAGGTTCATAGTACGAGACAACAGGTTACGCGCACGGATGGTTAATTCCCGTGGATTGAATGGCTTAGTGATGTAGTCATCTGCGCCGATTTCAAGACCAAGGATTTTATCCACTTCGTTGTCACGACCAGTCAAGAACATCAACGCCACATTAGCTTGCTCACGCAATTCGCGTGCCAGCAGCAGGCCATTTTTACCTGGCAAGTTGATATCCATAATGACCAGATTGATGTCATTATCGGAAAGAATCTGATGCATTTCAGCGCCATCTGTCGCTTCAAATACATCGTAACCTTCAGCTTCAAAAATGCTCTTTAACGTATTGCGTGTTACTAATTCGTCTTCGACGATAAGAATGTGCGGGGTCTGCATGTTTGCTACCTAAAATTGCCAACTAAATCAAAACAGGAAGTACAAAAGTCCCTGACCTGCCTAATACATGCCATAAATTAACATGTCTGGCGTAACATGACTAAAGTACGTAATTGCGTTCTTGATGCACTTTCCATCAACGTCAACAACATCATTAGCTTGGTCGTGGGTACTTTTCCCTCTGGACCCGACGGTGTCAAAAACGGTTGTTATCCTAACCATTTTAACAGCAACATAACAGGCAGGACCGCTTTAGACATCTGATAAAACTACGCTTCGTTGACATATATCAAATTCAATTGTAGCACGTTAACAGTTTGATGAAATCATCGTAGCGTTTTGCGAGCTTGCGTCACATTTTTCTAATAATCAATATAGTTACGTGAATTGATTATTAAACAACGCAAATCTGAAAGTTCAGCGCTATTTTGTCTATTTTTAATCAAATAAAACAATGCGATAATGCGATTTAAATCACCTCGCGATGCTGGTCTAATCACGAAGATGCATTCAATGTGTTTATGATTTGCATTGAACATATTTTATAAATGAATGTTACTTTAATGTAAATTTTTGCCGCGTATTATCATTTGAATTTTGTGATTGTCCGTTTTTGGATACTTTTTTAAAGAGAGCTGTAATGCGTTTTTTAATTATTTTGGTCGCTCCAGCCCGAGCTGAAAATGTGGGAGCAGCAGCCCGCGCCATGAAGACCATGGGGTTTGCTGAATTGCGCGTTGTTGACAGTGAAGCTGACCGTCAACCGGAAGCCCGTTGGGTCGCGCATGGCTCCGGCGATGTGCTGGATAATGCGCAGCATTTCAATACGCTGGCGCAAGCGTTGCATGACGTTGACTTTACCATTGCGACAACGGCACGTAGCCGCGCCAAATTCCATTACTACGCCACGCCGCAGCAACTGGTTCCGCTACTCGAAGAAAAACGTAATTGGGTGGGAACGGCCGCATTGGTCTTTGGTCGTGAAGATTCGGGATTAACCAATGAAGAGCTTGAATTGGCCGATGTGTTAACCGGTGTGCCGATGGTGGCCGATTATCCGTCGCTCAATCTCGGCCAGGCCGTGATGGTTTACTGCTATCAACTGTCAGCTTTGATGCAGCAAGCTGCGCCAGAGCATGATGTGGTGGACGCTCAACAACTGAGTGCACTGCGTGCCAGAATCACTTCACTACTCGAACGTGTGGAAGCTAGTGACGACCAAAAAATGGTCGACTGGTTGCAGCAACGTCTTGGGCTTTTGGCACAGCGCGATACGGCAATGTTGCATCGTTTGCTTCATGATATTGAAAAAAAACTACCAGAGAAAAATGCTGGAAACTGAGTTGATACTAGTGAAATCGCGGTGTGTTGCCCCGCTTTTTTCAGCGCAATGATCCCGTTTTTTGATGTTTTATCAGCGTTCAGCGGTAGCCTTGTTCATATCGCTAAAATTAAAAATAAATTGACTTAACCTGCCGGATACTTTAGTCAATATAGGTAAATCAGATTACGAGCACACAACATCCATGATTCGCATCAGCCCAATGACAACAATTATTACAACCACTATTACCACAGGTAACGGTGCGGGCTGACGCATACAGGAAAAACGAAAAAAGCCCGCACCTAAACAGTGCGGGCTTTTTTTTGGACCAAAAACTCAAAGGTAATAATAAATGCGAGTGTTGAAATTCGGTGGTACTTCAGTGGCAAATGCGGAGCGTTTTCTTCGTGTTGCCGATATCCTGGAAAGCAATGCCAAACAGGGGCAGGTCGCAACCGTGCTGTCTGCCCCGGCGAAAATTACCAACCACCTCGTTGCCATGATTGAAAAAACCATCGGCGGCCAGGATGCAGTACCGAATATCAGCGACGCAGAACGTATTTTTGGTGAACTCCTGAAGGGGCTTGCTGATGCACAGTCTGGTTTCCCACTCGAACAACTCAAAGCTGCTGTTGACCAGGAGTTTGCTCAGCTGAAGCATGTTCTGCATGGCATCAGCTTACTGGGCCAATGTCCGGACAGCATCAACGCCGCGATCATTTGCCGTGGTGAAAAGCTCTCCATCGCCATCATGGCTGAATTGCTCAAAGCTCGCGGGCACAACGTGACGGTGATTGATCCGGTAGAGAAGCTTCTCGCCGTTGGGCATTACCTTGAGTCTACTGTCGATATTACTGAGTCCACTCGCCGCATCGCTGCCAGCCGTATCCCAGCGGACCATATGATTCTGATGGCAGGTTTCACTGCCGGAAATGATAAAGGCGAGTTGGTAGTGTTAGGACGTAACGGTTCTGATTATTCTGCTGCCGTGTTAGCCGCCTGTTTACGGGCAGACTGTTGTGAGATCTGGACTGATGTTGACGGCGTATATACCTGTGACCCACGCCAGGTTCCAGACGCCAGGCTGCTGAAATCGATGTCGTATCAGGAAGCCATGGAGCTTTCTTACTTCGGCGCTAAAGTCCTTCACCCACGCACTATTACCCCCATCGCTCAGTTCCAAATCCCATGCCTGATTAAAAACACCGGAAACCCTCAAGCGCCAGGCACCTTAATTGGTGGAGAAAGCGACGAGGATGGCCTGCCGGTTAAAGGCATCACCAACCTGAATAACATGGCGATGTTTAACGTCTCAGGCCCAGGCATGAAAGGCATGGTCGGTATGGCGGCACGTGTATTCGCCGCGATGTCCCGTGCTGGGATTTCCGTCGTGCTGATTACTCAGTCATCTTCTGAATACAGTATCAGCTTCTGCGTGCCGCAAGCAGATTGCGCACGTGCTCGTCGCGCGATGGAAGATGAGTTCTATCTCGAACTCAAAGAAGGTCTTCTGGAGCCGATGTCCATCATGGAGCACCTGGCGATCATCTCCGTGGTGGGTGACGGCATGCGTACCTTGCGTGGCATCTCCGCCAAGTTCTTTGCCGCACTGGCTCGCGCAAACATTAATATCGTGGCGATCGCTCAGGGTTCTTCAGAGCGCTCTATCTCTGTCGTGGTCAGTAACGACGATGCTGTGACTGGCGTTCGTGTTACGCACCAGATGCTGTTTAATACCGACCAGGTCATCGAAGTGTTCCTTATTGGGGTAGGCGGCGTGGGTGCGGCATTGCTGGAGCAGGTCAAACGCCAGCAGGCATGGCTGAAGAAAAAGCACATCGATTTGCGTGTGTGCGGTGTGGCGAACTCCAAAGCGCTGCTGACAAACATTCACGGCCTGAATTTAGAGAACTGGGAAGAAGAGCTTGCGGCGGCGAAAGAGCCTTTCAATCTTGGGCGTCTGATCCGTTTAGTGAAAGAGTATCACCTGCTGAACCCTGTGATTGTCGACTGCACCTCAAGCCAGGCGGTTGCTGATCAATATGCTGATTTCCTGGGAGAAGGTTTCCACGTCGTGACGCCGAACAAGAAGGCGAACACTTCCAGCATGAATTACTACCATCAGATGCGTAACGCGGCGGAAAAATCGCGCCGTAAATTCCTCTATGACACCAACGTTGGCGCAGGTTTACCGGTTATCGAAAACCTACAGAACTTGCTGAATGCGGGTGATGAATTACAACGTTTCTCCGGCATTCTTTCTGGTTCGCTGTCGTTCATCTTCGGCAAACTTGATGAAGGCATGAGCCTGTCAGAAGCCACCAAAGTAGCTCGCGAAATGGGTTATACCGAACCCGATCCGCGTGATGACCTGTCCGGTATGGATGTGGCGCGTAAGCTGCTGATTCTGGCTCGTGAAACAGGCAGCAATCTTGAGCTGTCTGATATTGTCATTGAGCCCGTTTTACCTCAGACATTTGATTCCAGCGGCGATGTTGAATCATTCATGGCACGCATACCGCAACTGGATGACGAGTTCTCCGCTCGTGTGGCACAAGCCCGCGACGAAGGAAAAGTGCTGCGCTATGTTGGCGTGATTGAAGCTGATGGGAGCTGCAAAGTTAAAATTGATGCGGTAGATGGTAATGACCCACTGTATAAAGTTAAAAACGGTGAAAATGCCCTGGCATTCTACAGCCACTACTATCAACCGTTACCGCTAGTTCTTCGTGGCTACGGAGCCGGAAATGATGTGACCGCAGCCGGTGTTTTCGCCGACTTATTGCGCACTTTGTCATGGAAGTTAGGAGTTTAAGATGGTTAAAGTATACGCCCCGGCTTCCAGTGCCAATATGAGTGTCGGGTTTGATGTGCTGGGTGCGGCAGTTTCGCCTATTGATGGCTCGCTGCTTGGGGATTATGTGACTGTTGAAGCGGCAGACACATTTAGTTTGAACAACATAGGGCGCTTTGCCAGCAAATTACCCGATGAACCGCGCGAGAACATTGTGTATCAGTGCTGGGAGCGTTTCTGTCAGGAAATTGGCAAAAATATTCCGGTAAAGATGACGCTGGAAAAAAGTATGCCGATTGGCTCAGGTCTGGGGTCGAGCGCATGTTCTGTGGTCGCGGGTTTAATGGCGATGAATGAATACTGCGGCAAGCCGCTAAGTGACACCCGATTGCTCAGCCTGATGGGCGAGTTGGAAGGGCGCATTTCGGGCAGCGTTCATTATGATAACGTTGCCCCATGTTTCCTGGGCGGCATGCAATTGATGATTGAAGAAAATGGCATCATCAGCCAGTCTGTTCCGGGTTTTGATGAATGGCTGTGGGTGCTGGCGTATCCGGGGATTAAGGTCTCTACCGCTGAAGCGCGCGCCATTCTTCCTGCGCAGTATCGCCGCCAGGATTGCATTAGCCACGGCCGCCATCTGGCAGGCTTTATTCACGCCTGTCATACCCGCCAGCCGCAGCTTGCGGCAAAACTAATGCGTGATGTTATTGCCGAGCCGTACCGAGCAAAACTGCTGCCGCGCTTTAACGAAGCGCGACAGGCCGCTGCGGATATTGGTGCTCTGGCGAGTGGTATTTCGGGCTCCGGCCCAACTCTGTTTGCGTTGTGCGATAACACGGATACCGCACAACGTGTGGCTGACTGGCTCAGCCAACATTATTTGCAGAACCAGGAAGGTTTTGTACATATTTGCCGTCTGGACACGGCGGGCGCACGAGTTCTGGGATAACGCATGAAACTGTATAACCTTAAAGATCATAACGAGCAGGTCAATTTTTCCCAGGCAATCGTGCAGGGATTGGGTAAACAGCAAGGGCTGTTTTTTCCACACGATTTACCGGAATTTGAACTGACCGCAATCGACGAAATGTTGAAAATGGATTTTGTCACCCGCAGCAGTAAAATTCTGTCTGCTTTTATTGGTGATGAAATTCCGCAAGACATTCTTGAAGAACGTGTTCGTGCTGCTTTTGCTTTCCCGGCTCCGGTGAAAAGCGTTGAACCTGATGTTGGCTGCCTTGAACTGTTCCACGGCCCAACTCTGGCATTCAAAGATTTTGGCGGGCGCTTTATGGCGCAAATGCTGACGCACATCAGCGGCGACAAGCCGGTCACCATTCTGACGGCGACCTCTGGCGACACCGGTGCGGCGGTGGCTCATGCGTTTTATGGTCTGAAAAATGTGCGCGTGGTGATTTTGTACCCGCGTGGCAAAATCAGTCCATTGCAGGAAAAACTGTTCTGTACGCTGGGTGGAAACATCGAAACCGTGGCTATCGATGGTGATTTCGATGCCTGCCAGGCGCTGGTGAAACAAGCATTTGATGATGAAGAACTGAAGGTGGCGTTGGGTTTAAACTCGGCTAACTCCATTAACATCAGCCGTTTGCTGGCACAAATTTGCTATTACTTTGAAGCGGTTTCACAACTCCCTCAAGAAGCGCGCAATCAACTGGTGGTTTCCGTACCAAGCGGCAACTTTGGTGATTTAACGGCTGGCCTGCTGGCGAAATCGCTCGGTTTGCCAATCAAACGTTTTATCGCGGCGACTAACGCGAACGATACCGTTCCACGTTTCTTAACCAACGGCGAATGGGCACCTAAAACCACGGTGGCGACGCTCTCTAACGCGATGGATGTCAGCCAGCCAAATAACTGGCCGCGTGTGGAAGAGCTGTTCCGCCGTAAGATTTGGCGTTTGTCCGATCTGGGTTATGCGACCGTGACCGACGAAACCACTAAAGCCACCATGAAAGAGCTGAAAGCCGTGGGCTACGTTTCAGAACCGCACGCGGCGATTGCTTATCGTGCGCTGCGTGATCAGCTCCAACCGGGTGAATACGGCTTGTTCCTCGGGACTGCGCATCCGGCGAAGTTCAAAGAAAGCGTGGAAGAGATCCTCGGTGAAACACTGCCGCTGCCAGCTGAGCTCGCCGAGCGTGCTGATTTACCGCTGCTTTCCCATAATCTGCCAGCGGATTTTGCCGCGCTGCGCAAATTGATGATGAGCAAAGCGTAACGGTTTCTACGTTTTATAAAATCATTCCGCAGAGTCATGCCGCTTGCTTAACAGCTGGCGGCATTTTTATTGTGCAAATTACAGCTGACACCCTGGTTCCACACTTTGGTTAACCACGCGCGTGAAGGTCGTTAATGGGCAATATCCTTCAGCCGTCTGGTCGCTACAGCCTGGTATTTTTAGCTGCACACTTCCCGCAGGTTCCTTGAGGCTAAGTGGAGTTTGAGCGCGCAACTGCTCGAGCGTCTGATACACCATACTCACGCTAACATATTGTTTCCCTGATTCATCAGCCAAACGCTCAAAGACCAGAGCACCGCCTGGTGGGGTGTTATCTGGCTGCCCTGGCAATGTCCAGCTTATGTTTAGCATGCCTGAAATATTGGCGATATTGGTATCGTGCCCGGCAATAAACAGGATCTTATTATCCGGTGAGCTGCCAGGCAGTTTGCTTGCGGTGGCGTTCGGCTCCAGCGCATTGCTGATGGCCTGCAATAAAGGCGTTCCGTTATGTCTGGCGATATAAGGCGTGCGCGCCATTAAATTAAACTGGGCGTTATGCAGTTTTAGTAACGAAGTCCACTCTTGTTCAGAATGAATATTTCCCCACGCCGCTTGCGGCATCCCTTGTGCATACTCCAGCAGGAAAATTTCAGCCAGCGTAGATGAAAGGCCAACGGCACCGTCGAGGGCAACTTTGTTGCCATTATCGTTTATCGACAGTTTACTCGGCATGGATTGCCCTAAATCGCAGTTTTTATCCGCGCTATGTTTCTGGCACCAGGGCGATTTCGAAAAGTTGAGAGCCGTATTCATCAAGGCCAGGGAAGGAAGATAGTGCTGGTTCAGGTTATCAATAGGTGTTTTGGCTTGTTTTTCAACGGCCTGTTGGATTTTTGCTTTCTCCATTGAACAAGTACCCGCTTTCACCGGGTGGAACAAAGGATCGGCCTTGTCGAGATCCTGCTGGTGGTGAATAGTTAAACCACATTGCGGGGCAAGCCCTGCGAGGAAAGCTTCACCCGTTTTAAGCGTGCGCTGATCGACATCTGCCCAGACATAAACCGAGTTTGGGGCAGGGCAATTGTCCTGCGATAAAATCCCCTGCTGTTGAAATTTCTCGCGATAAAATTCACCCATCAGGCTAATCAGATGTTCGCCGCGGGGCGTGATGTCACCCAGTTTTACCGGCCATTCCGGCCAGGCATCAGGCGTTACGTCACGGATGGTTTGCGTCATTTTAGTGGGCGCTCGTACGCCGTGGCGGCTGAGTATCACCACTTTTTCAACCTGATACCCTGAAGCGGGAGTTTCGTTGGCATACGCCGTTGAACCTAATGAAAATGTGGCGCTAAGCGCGACGAGTATTCCACGACGTAGCATGAGTTTTTGGCGTTCAAGAGCAGAGATTGTCATTTGCAGCCTCTTTATTTTTGGAGTGCTAAAGCGGGATCTTGAGTCCGCCAAATATACTCCAGAAGCAAAGGGGTAACGTCGAATTCGTCTCGTTGTTGCTGTTTAGTGTGCAAAAGAAAAATCCACGCGGGTGCGTGGATTTTAAAGAATGGGGATTAGGTCCTGAAGAGGGCGTTAAAGCCCACGTTTCGCCATCATTTCCGCCAGGTCGACCAGGCGATTAGAGAAGCCCCATTCGTTATCGTACCAGGCCAAAATCTTGACCAGATTGCCCCCAATCACCAGCGTTGAAAGCCCGTCGATGATAGAAGATCGCGGATCGCCCTGATAATCACTCGATACCAGCGGTTCATCGCTGTAGCCCAAAATTCCTTTTAGCGGGCCGCTTGTTGCAGCTTCCAGGAATGCGGCGTTCACTTCTTCGACGGTGACCGGACGTTTTAAGGTCACGGTTAAATCCACGATAGAAACGACCGGTACGGGTACGCGTAATGAGTAACCCGTCAGGCGTCCGTCCAGTTCAGGGATGACTTTACCTAACGCTTTCGCCGCGCCGCTAGAATAAGGAACAATCGAAAGAGCGGCGGCTCGCGCACCACGCAGGTCCTTTTCCGGCTGATCGTGCAGCGCCTGGCTGTTGGTGTAAGCGTGAGTGGTATTCATTAGGCCGTGTTCAATACCAAACTGCTGATGCAAAACCTGTGCGGCAGGAGCAAGGCCGTTGGTGGTACAGCTCCCGTTGCTCACGACGAAATGGCGTTCGGGATCGTACTGCTGATGGTTAACGCCCATCACTATCGTCAGGTCGTCATCTTTACCCGGTGCGGAAATGATGACGCGTTTGGCTCCACCGTTATTGATGTGTACGGCAGCCTGTTCGCGGCTGGTAAAGAAACCAGTCGCCTCGATAACAATATCGACACCTGCATCACGCCACGGGATCTTTGCCGGATCTCTTTCGCTGAATACCCGAATAAGTTTGCTGTCTACCTGCAATTGCCCGTCGGCCACCTCAACCGGAACCGGCAAGGTGCCCATCAATGAATCGTATTTCAGCAGGTGAGCGAGGGTTTTACTGTCTGTTAGATCGTTGATTGCCACAATCTGAACGTCAGCGTTGCCGAGCGCGGCGCGTAATACGCTACGACCAATCCTGCCGAAACCATTAATACCGAGCTTAACCATGATTGACTCCTTCTGTGAAATGTCTGAAGTCACTGTAGGCTTCTGGCAAAATGGCGTAAACGACAAAAAAGGATCAATTCACGCCATTTTGCGGCAGTGAAAGCGTTCGCGGTATTCGCCCGGAGTGAGATGGAGCTGGCGCTCAAAGGCGCGGCGCAGGGTGATGGTGTTGCCAAATCCGGCTTTGCTCGCAATTTGATCGAGCGTTTCTTTAGTTTGCTCAAGGCGATGCCGGGCGGCGGCAAGGCGAGCTTCTTCAACGTAGCGCGCTGGGGTAACACCCGTTTCTTTGGTGAAAACACGAGTGAAGTTTCGGGGGCTCATCGCTACCCGCTCAGCCAGTTTCTCAACTGACAAATCGGCGGAGAGATTCTCAAGTAGCCAGTTTTGCAATTGGCCTATCGGAGTGGAGGCGTCGCTTTGCTGGAGATGATAACGACTGAATTGCAATTGTCCGCCTGGACGACGAAGGAACATCACCAGATCCTGTGCTACGTCGCGAGCAAGCGTAAAGCCATAATCTTCTTCGATAAGCGCAAGGGTCAGATCAAAGCCTGAGCTTACGCCGCCGGAAGTCCAGATGGGCCCATCCTGAAGATAGAGCGGGCCACTTTCAACTTTGACTAGTGGCCAGGTGGATTGCATGGTTTCGAGCAATCGCCAGTGGGTTGTTGCACGGCGACCGTTAAGGAGTGCTGCCTGCGCCAGTAGCAACGCTCCGCCGCAGATGGAAACGATACGCTGGGCGTGAGGTGCTGCTAGCTTTAGCCAGTCGACTACCGCCGTACCTTCCTGCTCATTTAATCCTCGTCCCGTGATCATAATGGTGTCTCGGGGTTCATAAGGATCCAGTTCGTGCAGGCGATGGTCGGCCAACAAATTTAGCCCGGACTGACCGTGGATAACCTGGTGAACCTGAGTGGTCGCCAGGCTTATCTGATAGCGAGGTTCAGACAGACCTTCCGTCTGTAAGCGGTTGGCCTGCATCAGGATATCGGCAATCCCAGCGGATTCGAACAGCATTCCGCCGTCCGGGACAATAATTAAAAATGTTTTCATGTCCTAAAAAGTACGCTTTTGACAAAATAAGTCAATGTGGGAAAAGGGCAGCCAGGTTTTTCACTGTGGGCCTGAATCATGGAGAAATTGTGCAATAAAAAAGGAGGGAAAAAGGAGGAATTCCCATTAAATGCGGGCGCTTACAGATTAGGATTGCGGAGAATAACAACACTGACTTATTCGGCATATGCTCTCCTTAATAACCCATAGCGGGTGTGAATGTTGTAAGGAGTGACTTATGTTGAAATCAATGATGTTGGCGTTATCGATTCTGGTGGTGGCTCCGCTGGCTGTGCAGGCTTCAGAAATTACCCTTGTCCCGGCAGTGAAACTGCAAATTGGCGATCAGGACCGTGGAGGAAACTACTGGGACGGTGGCCACTGGCGAGACCGTGGCTGGTGGGATGATCACTATGAGTGGCGTGATAACAGATGGCACCCGCATGATCATCACTATGACAATGATCACCATGACAAGGGCCATCATGATAAAGATCATCATGACAACGGCAATCACAATGGCCACTACAAACATCACTAAATCAAACGCCAGCATAACGCTGGCGTTTTGTTTTATTGTTCGTGACGCTTAAACACGAACTCATTTTTACCCGACGCGGCTTCATCAAAGAAGTATCCGTCCGTGTTAAAGCCGGTCAGTTGTTCAGGTTTCGTGAGTCGATTTTCGATGATATAGCGACTCATCAAACCGCGAGCTTTCTTGGCGTAGAAGCTAATCACTTTGAATTTGCCGTTCTTCTCATCAAGGAATACGGGCTTGATAATTTCTGCGTTGAGCTTTTTCGGTTTTACCGATTTGTAATATTCATCTGATGCCAGGTTAACCACGATATTATCGCCCTGAGCTGCCAGCGCCTGATTCAGTTTTTCGGTGATGGTGTCACCCCAGAAGTGATACAGATCTTTACCCTTCGGGTTTTCAAGCTTAATGCCCATTTCCAGACGATAAGGCTGCATCAAATCCAGTGGGCGCAATACGCCATATAAACCGGAGAGCATGCGTAAATGCTGCTGGGCGAATTCGAAATCGGCATCGCTAAAATCTTCAGCTTGTAATCCCGTATACACATCGCCTTTGAAGGCCAGAATGGCCTGACGCGCATTTTGTGGCGTGAAATCAGGGTGCCATTCGTGAAAACGGGTTTCGTTCAGTGACGCCAGCTTGTCACTAATGTGCATCAGTGACGAAATTTGCGGCGCGCTAAGTTTGCGCGCCACGGCAATCAACTGCTGCGAATAATCCAGCAGTTCGGGTTGCGTATAACGATCTGTAGGGAGATCGCTTTGATAATCCAACGTTTTTGCAGGTGAAATTAGAATGAGCATATCTGTTCCTTGTCGCCGCGATGTCACTCGACATATTTTGGCTACATGGTAGCAAATTTACGGATAGTATCCGCCAATGGTTGCGATTAACGCTTCGTTTCAGGGGGCTTTGGTGTATCCCAAATTCCCGGCGCAAGCTGGCTTTTAATTTCCGGAAAACGGTTCGGGTCAAAAACTGGCGTCACGCCGAGCCGCAGTTGACGCAAGTAATCATTACTTAGCTCGCGTGCGACAGGAGAAAGCAGCAAAATCGCCGTGAGATTGGTGACCGCCATAAACGCCATTGCCACGTCAGCCATTTGCCAGACTAACGGTAATGGCGAAAGGGTGCCAAACATGACCATCACCAGCGCAAGGCAGCGGAATAACACGGTGGCGAATGGGCTTTTTTGTTGCAGAAACATCAAGTTGTTTTCTGCATAGGCATAGTTAGCGATTATTGATGTGAACGCAAACAGCATAACGATAAACGCAATGAACCCGGCTCCCCACGAGCCAACCACACTGCTCAGTGCTTGTTGAACCAGTGCGATGCCATTCATGTTCGGGTTGGGCGTATCCAGAATCCCTGAAAAAAGGATGATTCCCGCGGTAGCAGAACAGATGATTATCGTATCGATAAACACGCCAAACATCTGCACCAACCCTTGTGAGGCGGGGTGCGGAGGCCATGCCGAAGCGGCTGCTGCCGCGTTAGGTGAGGAGCCCATTCCAGCTTCGTTAGAGAACATTCCGCGCTGGAAACCAGTGGTGATAGCCTGGCTGATGGTGAACCCCAGAGCGCCTGATGCTGCCTCTTTCCAGCCGAACGCGCTTTTGAACACCAGAGAAACGACATCAGGCAAGCGCTCGATGTTTATCGCCATGACGACCAGGCTCATTAGTACCCAGATAAGCGCCATAAACGGAACCAGCCATTGTGAGATGCGCGCAGTACCACGCATTCCTCCCCAAATAACGCCTGCTGTTAAGACAACGAGCCCGATGCCAACCCAGGTTTTTGGAATGCCAAAAGCAACGTTCACCGCGTTGGCGATTGAGTTAGCTTGCACCGCATTGAATATGAGCCCAAAGGCAATCATCAGGAAGATGGAAAACATTACGCCCATCCAGCGCATTCCCAGTCCGCGTTCCATATACCACGCAGGGCCACCGCGGTAATTGCCTTCATCGTCGCGGGTTTTATAAAGCTGGGCAAGGGAGCATTCCACGAAGGATGTCGCCATGCCGAGCATGGCAACCACCCACATCCAGAAAATAGCGCCGGGGCCGCCAAGCGTTAAGGCCAGCGCGACACCCGAAAGGTTGCCACTACCCACGCGAGCAGCAAGGCTTGTGCAAAGCGCCTGAAATGAGGAAATTCCGGAAGGATCGGCTTCATTTTTCGACATGATGAGGCTACGTAATTTCGTCAGATAGCGAAATTGTACAAAACCACATCGCCAGGTGAACCAAAGGCCCGTCCCGACTAACAAATAGATGAGGATTGAACCCCAGAGTATTTCATTGATAAAAAGAAAAAAATCTGCCATTAACATCTCTCGTTTGCTTGAGTTACAGGCATTGTGGCCGCGTATAGTCCTTTACATTGCTGGGGAATAATACACTGGATTTACTCGTTTAGCGTTCTGTTCCTGCCAATGTGTTGCTGCGGTTGCACCTGAATTACGTCGTGATATCATCAAGCCAGACCGGTTACATCCCCCTAACAAGTTCCACCTAACGAGAAACACTATCATGACGGATAAATTGACCTCCCTGCGTCAGCTAACCACAGTTGTTGCGGACACCGGGGATATTGCGGCAATGAAGCTGTATCAACCGCAAGATGCTACCACCAACCCATCTCTGATTCTGAATGCTGCGCAAATTCCTGAATACCGCAAACTGATTGATGATGCGGTTGCCTGGGCGCGTGAGCAGAGCAGCTCTCATGCACAGCAAGTTGTGGATGCAACTGACAAGCTGGCGGTGAATATTGGTCTGGAAATCCTGAAACTGATCCCGGGTCGCATTTCTACTGAAGTTGATGCGCGTCTGTCCTATGACACCGATGCCAGCATCGCTAAAGCAAAACGCCTGATCAAAATGTACAACGATGCGGGTATCAGCAATGACCGTATCCTGATCAAACTGGCTTCTACCTGGCAGGGCATCCGTGCTGCTGAGCAGCTGGAAAAAGAAGGTATTAACTGCAACCTGACTCTGCTGTTCTCCTTCGCTCAGGCTCGTGCATGTGCAGAAGCAGGCGTGTTCCTGATTTCTCCATTCGTAGGCCGTATTCTGGACTGGTACAAAGCGAATACTGATAAGAAAGAGTACGCACCGGCAGAAGATCCAGGTGTAGTTTCTGTTTCTGAAATCTACCAGTACTACAAAGAACACGGTTACGAAACCGTTGTTATGGGCGCAAGCTTCCGTAACCTGGGTGAGATTATCGAACTGGCTGGTTGTGACCGCCTGACCATCGCTCCTGCTCTGCTCAAAGAGCTGGCTGAAAGCGAAGGTGCGGTTGAGCGTAAACTGGCTTACACCGGCGAAGTTAAAGCACGTCCAGAGCGTATGACAGAATCCGAGTTCCTGTGGAGCCACAACCAGGATCCGATGGCTGTTGATAAACTGGCTGACGGCATCCGTAAGTTTGCTATCGACCAGGAAAAACTGGAAAAAATGATCGGCGACCTGCTGTAATCATTCGAGTGGCCGGAGCATTCCGGCCACGCTTTTTAGTGTTTCACCCTGTCTGCAACGCACTTCGCCGTGTATCATTCCGTTAAAGTTTTGACTCTCCGGGAATGATATGAATACCTTACGCATTGGCTTAGTTTCCATCTCTGACCGCGCTTCAAGCGGTGTCTATCAAGATAAAGGCATTCCGGCCCTTGTTGACTGGCTGGAAAAAACCTTAACGACTCCTTTTCAAATCGAAACCCGCTTAATCCCTGATGAACAGCCGCTTATTGAACAAGCGCTGTGTGAGTTGGTGGATGAGATGGCGTGTCATTTGGTGTTAACCACGGGTGGCACTGGCCCCGCTCGTCGTGATGTGACACCTGATGCGACACTTGCCATCGCTGACCGTGTGATGCCTGGTTTCGGCGAGCAGATGCGCCAGATCAGCCTGCAGTTTGTGCCGACAGCGATTCTTTCGCGGCAAGTTGGCGTTATCCGTAAGCAGGCGTTGATCCTGAATTTACCAGGCCAGCCGAAATCGATTCAAGAAACGCTCGAGGGCGTCAAAGATGCTGATGGCAACGTTGTCGTGCCGGGAATATTCGCAAGTGTACCGTATTGTATACAGCTTCTGGATGGTCCTTATATCGAGACTGAGAGCAAGGTAGTAGCAGCTTTTCGTCCTAAAAGCGCAATCCGTGAAATAAAGCTCTAAAAATAGGTTGTTTGTGACATAAGATGTAGTGGCTCTGGCATGTCGAGTGGGGATCGTTATAGTAAGTTTTGCTTTACAGCAAAATGGAAACTAAAAACCACACTCATTTTCATGCGCAGGTTCTTATGTCACAACAATTACATTCAACACAACGCACAAGACCTCTGAATCGTCAGGATTACAAAACCCTGACTCTTGCCGCCCTCGGTGGCGCACTCGAATTCTACGACTTCATCATCTTTGTTTTCTTTGCCACCGTGGTAGGGGCTCTCTTTTTCCCTGCGGATATTCCTGAATGGCTTCGCCAGCTACAAACCTTCGGTATTTTTGCCGCCGGTTATCTGGCGCGCCCTTTGGGCGGCATTATCATGGCCCACTTTGGTGATTTGGTTGGTCGTAAAAAAATGTTCACCCTGAGCATTTTGCTGATGGCGTTGCCAACTTTGGCGATTGGGATGTTGCCAACCTACGAAACTCTCGGTATCGCCGCGCCGGTATTACTGCTTCTGATGCGTGTGCTTCAGGGAGCGGCAATCGGGGGTGAAGTGCCGGGTGCCTGGGTATTTGTTGCCGAGCATGTCCCTTATAAACGAATCGGGATCGCCTGCGGTACGTTAACGGCAGGGCTAACGGCCGGGATCTTGCTGGGTTCTGTTGTCGCGACCATTACTAATACCTCGATGACGCAGCAGGCCATTCACGATGGCGGCTGGCGTATTCCCTTCTTCCTTGGCGGTATTTTTGGACTGGTGGCGATGTATCTGCGCCGCTGGTTGCAAGAGACTCCAATCTTTATTGAGATGCAGCAACGCAAAACCCTGGCGGAAGAGTTGCCGTTGAAATCGGTCATCGTGAACCATAAAAAAGCCGTGGTGGTTTCGATGCTGTTGACCTGGTTGCTGTCCGCAGGGATTGTGGTCGTCATATTAATGGCGCCAACCTGGCTACAAAAACAATTGGGTATCGCGCCAGCATTGACGCTTCAGGCGAACAGTATTGCGATTGTCATGCTGTGTATCGGTTGTATCATGGCGGGGCTGATTATCGACCGTATTGGTGCCAGCAAAACCTTTATTATCGGGAGTTTGTTACTGGCGGTATGCAGCTGGATGTTCTATCACCTGACTGCCAGCCATCCTGAGTATCTGTTCTTTTTATATGGCCTGGTCGGTTTAAGTGTCGGAGTGGTAGGCGCTGTGCCGTTTGTGATGGTCAGAGCATTCCCGGCAGAAGTGCGATTTAGCGGGATCTCGTTCTCTTATAATATGTCGTATGCGATTTTCGGTGGACTGACACCTATCTTCGTCACCATGCTATCGGCAGTATCACCAATGGCTCCCGCCTGGTATGTGCTGGCACTGTCGATGGTTGGCCTGGCGCTGGGGATTTGGCTGCGAAATGATTTAACGCATGAAGATAAAGTGGTTCAAAGGCCGCTACAGCACTCATAAAAAAACGCGGAGCCTGGCTCCGCGTTTTTGTTTTCACACCACAGCTATGCGGGAATCAGTGTTTTTCACCAATTGGCAATACAGTGCGGCCAAACTGCTCGTTGAGCACTTCGCCCATCGCCAGGTAAATGGCAGATGCGCCACAAACCAGACCCACCCAACCAGCAATGTGAATGATGCTTTCGCTATCAGCAAAGTGTCCGATAGAAAGCAGAGCGAACAGAACGGTCAGGCTTGCAAACACGAACTGCAGCATGCGGGAAGCAACCAGTGTTCCAAAGAACATGAACAGGGTGAAAACGCCCCATAGACCAAGGTATGCACCCATGAAATGTGCGTTTGCAGCGTCTGCAAGGCCCATCTTAGGCATGATCAAAATGGCGACCAGAGTCAGCCAGAAAGAGCCATAAGAAGTGAATGCTGTCAGGCCGAAAGTATTACCTTTCTTAAATTCCAACAGGCCAGCAAAAATTTGTGCGATACCACCGTAAAAAATACCCATTGCAAGAATGTTGACATCAAAAGGGAAGATGCCGGTGTTATGCAAGTTAAGCAGGATGGTCGTCATACCGAAGCCCATCAAGCCCAGGGGAGCTGGATTAGCCAACTTAGTGTTGCCCATAGTTCCTCTAAAATTCGTCTGAAAATGGATATATGTAAGCGCCTCGTAGCCGCGAAAGGGCTGCGGGGCGCGGCATCATAATCAGGTGAAGGTCCAGAGTCCATGATCTAAACAGGTGTGAAGATGAAAATTTTTTTTACCTTGCCCCTTGATGGAGAGTTTAGTGACCCCATCTTGTATGCAACCGCAGTTGATGGACCTGAAAAAAAGCACGTTTGGGCAGTTGAAAGACTCTTGTTTGCCCGCATAACAGGTTCACGACCATATGACGACAAATTTTAAGTGGAGACGTTTAGATGGGTAAAATTATTGGCATCGACCTGGGTACTACCAACTCTTGTGTAGCGATTATGGATGGTACTACTGCTCGCGTTCTGGAAAACGCCGAGGGTGACCGCACCACTCCTTCTATCATTGCATACACCCAGGATGGTGAGATTCTGGTTGGTCAGCCGGCTAAACGTCAGGCAGTGACTAACCCGCAGAACACTCTGTTCGCGATCAAACGCCTGATTGGCCGCCGCTTCCAGGACGAAGAAGTCCAGCGCGATGAAGCTATCATGCCGTACAAAATCATCGGCGCTGATAACGGCGACGCATGGATTGATGTAAAAGGCCAGAAAATGGCACCTCCGCAGATCTCTGCTGAAGTGCTGAAGAAAATGAAGAAAACCGCTGAAGATTATCTGGGTGAGCCAGTAACTGAAGCTGTTATCACCGTTCCTGCATACTTCAACGATGCACAGCGTCAGGCAACTAAAGATGCTGGCCGTATCGCAGGTCTGGAAGTAAAACGTATCATCAACGAACCAACCGCAGCGGCTCTGGCCTACGGTCTGGATAAAGAAGTTGGCAACCGTACTATCGCGGTTTACGACTTGGGTGGTGGTACTTTCGATATCTCTATTATCGAAATTGATGAAGTTGATGGCGAGAAAACCTTCGAAGTTCTGGCAACCAATGGTGATACCCACCTGGGTGGTGAAGACTTCGATAGCCGTCTGATCAACTACTTAGTGGAAGAGTTCAAGAAAGATCAAGGTATCGATCTGCGTAACGATCCACTGGCTATGCAGCGTCTGAAAGAAGCTGCTGAAAAAGCGAAAATTGAGCTGTCTTCTGCTCAACAGACCGACGTGAACCTGCCGTACATCACAGCAGACGCGACCGGTCCAAAACACATGAACATCAAAGTGACTCGCGCGAAACTGGAATCCCTGGTCGAAGACCTGGTAAACCGTTCTATCGAGCCGCTGAAAGTTGCACTGCAAGATGCTGGCCTGTCTGTTTCCGATATCCAGGACGTTATCCTGGTTGGTGGTCAGACTCGTATGCCAATGGTGCAGAAAAAAGTGACCGAGTTCTTCGGTAAAGAACCACGTAAAGACGTGAACCCGGACGAAGCTGTTGCAATCGGTGCTGCTGTTCAGGGTGGTGTGCTTGCTGGTGATGTAACTGACGTACTGCTGCTGGACGTTACCCCGCTGTCTCTGGGTATCGAAACCATGGGCGGTGTGATGACTTCACTGATTAACAAAAACACCACTATCCCGACTAAACACAGCCAGGTGTTCTCCACAGCTGAAGATAACCAGTCTGCGGTGACCATCCATGTGATTCAGGGTGAACGTAAACGTGCTTCTGATAACAAATCTTTGGGTCAGTTCAACCTGGATGGCATCAGCCCAGCACCACGCGGCATGCCGCAAATCGAAGTGACCTTCGATATCGATGCTGACGGCATTCTGCACGTTTCCGCGAAAGACAAAAACAGCGGTAAAGAGCAGAAAATCACCATCAAGGCTTCTTCTGGTCTGAACGAAGAAGAAATCCAAAAAATGGTGCGTGATGCAGAAGCTAACGCAGAAGCTGACCGTAAGTTTGAAGAACTGGTTCAGACCCGTAACCAGGGTGACCACTTGCTGCATAGCACTCGTAAGCAAGTTGAAGAAGCCGGTGACAAACTGCCAGCTGATGACAAAACTGCAATCGAGTCTGCATTGAGCGCGCTGGAAACTTCTCTGAAAGGCGAAGACAAAGCTGACATCGAAGCGAAAATGCAGGCACTGGCGCAAGTTTCTCAGAAACTGATGGAACTGGCTCAGGCACAGCACGCTGAACAGCAAGCAGGCAACGCGACAGATGCTGGCAACTCTGCTAGCAAAGACGACGATGTTGTTGATGCTGAGTTCGAAGAAGTTAAAGACAAAAAATAATCGCCCTTTGAGCGGTTTGTAACTGGCACGGGCGTCGAGGTTTTCCTCTACGCCCGTGCACGCATGTTAGGGGCAGACAAAAAAGATGGCGAAGAGAGACTATTACGAGGTTTTAGGCGTTCCGAAAAACGCGGAAGAGCGTGAAATCAAGAAAGCCTATAAACGCCTGGCAATGAAGTTCCACCCGGATCGTAATCAGGGTGACAAAGAGTCTGAGGCGAAGTTTAAAGAAATTAAAGAAGCCTACGAAATCCTTACCGACGAGCAAAAACGTGCAGCCTACGACCAGTATGGTCATGCTGCGTTTGAGCAAGGCGGTATGGGCGGTGGCGGTCACGGTGGATTTGGTGGTGGCGGCCAGGACTTTGGCGATATTTTTGGCGACGTATTCGGCGACATCTTCGGTGGTGGCCGTCGTCAACGTGCTTCCCGTGGTGCCGATTTACGCTACAACATGGACTTAACGCTGGAAGAAGCGGTTCGTGGCGTCACCAAAGAGATCCGCATCCCAACGCTTGAAGAGTGTGGCGTTTGCCATGGTAGCGGCGCGAAAGCGGGCTCCAAGCCGCAGACTTGCCCGACGTGTCATGGGCAAGGTCAGGTGCAAATGCGCCAGGGCTTCTTCACGGTGCAGCAAAGCTGTCCACACTGTCAGGGTCGCGGTTCGATTATTAAAGATCCGTGCAATACTTGTCATGGACATGGTCGCGTAGAAAAAACAAAAACACTGTCGGTGAAAATCCCGGCAGGCGTTGATACCGGTGACCGCATTCGTCTTGCAGGTGAAGGGGAAGCGGGTGAACACGGTGCACCATCAGGTGATTTGTACGTTCAGGTGCAGGTTAAACAACACCCAATCTTTGAGCGTGAAGGCAATAACCTGTATTGCGAAGTGCCAATTAACTTTGCAATGGCTGCCCTGGGTGGCGAGATTGAAGTGCCAACACTGGATGGTCGTGTAAACCTTAAAGTTCCAGGCGAAACGCAAACGGGCAAATTGTTCAGAATGCGTGGCAAAGGGGTGAAATCCGTACGTGGCGGGGCTCAGGGTGACCTGCTATGCCGCGTTGTGGTGGAAACACCTGTCAGTCTGAACGAAAAGCAGAAGCAGTTACTGCGCGATCTGGCTGAAAGTTTTGGTGGGCCAAGTGGTGAGAAGAATAGTCCGCGTTCAAAGAGCTTCTTTGATGGCGTGAAGAAATTCTTTGATGATTTAACCCGCTAAACACCATTCTCCTTTGTGCAGTTAAAAGCCTGAATCGAATATCTTTGGTTCAGGCTTTTTTATGCTTCCGATTTTGATTAGCGTGACGAATAGTATGTTTCGTTTATTCCGATCTATTCATGCAATATAATCTGCTTTTATCGATGTGTCATAACCATTACTCTAACAACCTATTAGCGGCTTAACTGTTTTTGCTGCTTGTTTGGGAGATGAAGGGATGATCAAAACATTACAGCGATTTTTTCATAGCGAGGCCGCAAGCGGCATCTTGCTGATCATTGCTGCCTCAATGGCCATGATATTTGCCAACCTTGACGCGACCAGTGCTTTTTATCACGCGTTTTTAGAAACGCCGGTTGAGGTACGCATTGGCGCGCTGGATATCAGTAAAAACCTATTGTTATGGGTTAACGATGCGCTGATGGCCATCTTCTTCCTGATGGTTGGTCTGGAAGTAAAACGCGAAATGGTTAGCGGCTCGCTTGCCAGCATGCGTCAGGCGTCGTTCCCGGTGATTGCCGCGTTGGGTGGCATGGTGATCCCTGCGGCAATTTATCTGCTGTTCAACTTCCAGGACCCGGTTACTCGTGAGGGATGGGCGATTCCGGCGGCAACGGATATTGCTTTTGCGCTGGGTATTCTGGCACTACTGGGAAATCGTGTACCGGTTGCACTCAAAGTGTTCCTGATGGCGTTGGCAATTATTGATGACTTGGGCGCGATTGTTATCATTGCTCTGTTCTACACCAACGATCTTTCCGTGCTTTCGTTGGCCGTTGCCGCAGGTGCCATTGCTGTCCTGGCATTGCTGAATATCTGCAACGTTCGCCGTACCGGTTTGTATATCCTGGTCGGTGTGGTGTTGTGGACCGCAGTGCTGAAATCCGGTGTCCATGCAACGCTTGCAGGGGTCATCATCGGTTTCCTGATCCCGCTTAAAGAAGAGAAGGGGCATTCACCGGCGAAAGAGTTGGAGCACGTGCTTCATCCTTGGGTCGCGTTCTTGATTCTGCCTTTGTTCGCTTTCGCCAATGCGGGCGTCTCTTTGGATGGTGTCACGTTTGCGGGCTTAACCTCATTGTTACCGATGGGGATTATGGCGGGTCTGTTCATCGGCAAGCCGCTAGGCATTAGCTTGTTCTGTTGGGCAGCGCTGAAGCTGAAGTTGGCGACATTGCCGGAAGGCACCACCTGCAAAGAAATTATGGCGGTGGGCGTGCTGTGTGGGATTGGCTTTACTATGTCGATTTTCATCGCATCACTGGCCTTTGATGGGGCGGACCCAGCACTGGTTACCTGGGCAAAACTGGGTATCTTATTGGGGTCACTGCTTTCGGCGGTGGTGGGTTACTGCATGTTGAGAAGCCGTTTCAGCTCGCAGTTACAGCATCATTAATTGTCGCACTAACGGCTCCTTTTGGGGCCGTTAGTGAATGGATTATTTATCAGGGAGCGAATATGTCACACATAAATTACAATCACCTCTACTACTTCTGGCATGTCTGCAAAGAAGGTTCCGTGGTCGGTGCCGCTGAAGCGCTATATTTAACGCCACAAACTATCACCGGCCAGATCAAAGCATTAGAAGAGCGTCTGCAAGGTAAACTATTTAAGCGCAAAGGGCGCGGCCTCGAGCCTTCTGAGCTGGGCCAACTCGTTTTCCGTTATGCGGATCGCATGTTTACGTTAAGCCAGGAAATGCTGGATATCGTGAACTATCGCAAAGAGTCCAGTCTATTGTTTGACGTCGGGATTGCGGATGCGTTGTCAAAACGCCTGGTCAGTGGCGTGCTTGATGCGGCGGTCGTTGAAGATGAACAAATTCACCTGCGCTGTTTTGAGTCGACCCATGAAATGCTGCTGGAGCAATTAAGCCAGCACAAGCTGGATATGATCATCTCTGATTGCCCGATTGATTCAACTCAGCAAGAAGGGCTGTTCTCGGTGAAAATCGGCGAGTGTGGTATTAGCTTCTGGAGCCAGAATCCGGTGCCTGATTTGCCTTTCCCTGCATGCCTTGAAACCCGACGTTTATTGATCCCTGGCCGCCGCTCGATGCTAGGGCGTAAGATCCTCAACTGGATCAACACTCAGGGATTAAACGTTGAAATTCTCGGGGAGTTTGATGATGCCGCACTGATGAAAGCCTTTGGTGCCGCACACAATGCAATTTTCGTCGCACCGACGCTGTACGGACAGGATATCTACAATGATGAGAACATTGTTGAGATTGGGCGCATTGAGAATGTAATGGAAGAGTATCACGCGATCTTTGCGGAGCGAATGATTCAGCATCCGGCAGTACAGCGCGTATGTAACCGGGATTATTCTGCGCTGTTCAAAGATACCCGTCATTCTTGATGCATAGGGTATAGCAGCCTGAATTTTAGATATAAAAAAACCGGCATAAGCCGGTTTTTTTCAAGCTAACAACAGAAAGGCGATTAAGCCAGTTTGTTGATTTGCGCTACAAGGTTAGCCTTATGACGCGCAGCTTTGTTTTTGTGGATCAGACCTTTGCTAGCCTGACGATCCACGATTGGTTGCATTTCGTTAAATGCTTTCTGTGCAGCAGCTTTGTCGCCAGTTTCAATCGCTGCGTATACTTTCTTGATGAAAGTACGCATCATAGAGCGACGGCTTGCGTTGTGCTTACGAGCCTTTTCAGACTGTACAGCACGTTTCTTAGCTGATTTGATATTAGCCAAGGTCCAACTCCCAAATATGATCTATGTAGACAATTCAAAGGCCGAGGAATATGCCCTCTTAGCCTTCTTTTGTCAATGGATTTGTGCAAATAAGCGCCGCTAAACTTACGACACCTCTTACGTTGTGATGGCGCGGATTCTACCAGCATCGGGCTTGCGAATACAGCCTTTAGCTAACAAAATTCGTTCAAAAGCGCGTCTTCGCACTGAAACACCCCCTCAGCATAATGAAATCCTTACGGCTTTATATCAAAGGGGGCAATCGCCGGTTAACCTTCACCGCGGTAATTGATATAATCCGCCGATTTCCACTGTTTTGAGCCAGCCATGAAGCTGATACGCGGCATACATAATTTACGCCAGAACCACCACGGGTGTGTCCTCACCATTGGTAATTTCGATGGCGTTCATCGAGGCCACAAGTCCCTGTTAAAAGGGCTGTGTGCGGAAGGGCGTGCGCGCAATCTGCCGGTGATGGTCATGATCTTTGAACCGCAACCGCTTGAATTGTTCGCGGGCGATAAAGCTCCGGCGCGCCTGACACGACTGCGCGAAAAGCTTCGTTATCTGGCCGAATGTGGTGTGGACTACGTGCTATGCGTACGGTTCGATCGTCGCTTTGCGGCGTTCACTGCACAAAACTTCGTCAGCGATCTGTTGGTTAACCGCCTCGGGGTAAAATTTCTCGCGGTGGGGGATGATTTCCGCTTTGGCGCTGGTCGCCAGGGGGATTTCTTGTTATTACAGAAGGCTGGCTTGGAATATGGCTTTGACGTCACCAGCACGCAAACTTTCTGCGAGGGTGGTGTGCGCATTAGCAGTACAGCGGTGCGTCAGGCTCTGGCCGAAGACGACTTAGCTTTGGCCGAGAGTTTGCTCGGTCACCCGTTTAGCATCTCCGGGCGAGTTGTCCACGGCGATGAGCTAGGAAGAACCATTGGTTTCCCAACGGCGAATTTACCGCTTCGTCGTCAGGTATCCCCGGTAAAAGGGGTGTTTGCGGTAGAAGTCGCAGGCCTTGGCGATACACTGCTGCCAGGTGTAGCCAACATTGGTACACGCCCAACGGTGGCGGGCTTGCGTCAACAGTTAGAAGTCCATTTGCTGGACGTTGCAATGGACTTATATGGGCGCCATATTGATGTGGTGCTGCGTAAAAAAATACGTAATGAACAACGGTTTGCTTCGCTTGATGAACTGAAAGCGCAAATCGCCAAAGATGTGGTAACCGCCCGCGAATTTTTCGGGTCTAATACCTGAGCAAGCTAACTACGGAACTGAGAATCTAATGAGTGACTTTAAATCTACCCTGAATTTACCGGAAACAGGGTTCCCGATGCGTGGCGATCTCGCTAAACGTGAACCGGGCATGCTGGCTCGCTGGAATGATGATGACCTGTACGGCATCATCCGTAATGCAAAGAAAGGCAAAAAATCCTTCATTTTGCATGATGGCCCTCCATACGCGAACGGCAACATTCATATTGGTCACTCAGTAAACAAGATTCTGAAAGACATTATCGTGAAGTCCAAAGGACTGAGCGGTTTTGATTCCCCGTATGTGCCAGGTTGGGACTGCCACGGTCTGCCTATCGAGCTGAAAGTTGAGCAGCTTATTGGTAAGCCAGGCGAGAAAGTGTCTGCGGCGGAATTCCGTGCAGCCTGTCGTAAATACGCGGCAGAACAAGTTGATGGTCAACGTGCTGACTTCATCCGTCTGGGTGTGTTGGGCGACTGGTCACGTCCGTACCTGACGATGGATTTCAAAACCGAAGCGAACATCATCCGTGCGCTCGGCAAAATCGTGGGTAATGGCCACCTGCATAAAGGGGCTAAACCTGTTCACTGGTGCGTCGACTGCCGTTCAGCGCTGGCTGAAGCGGAAGTTGAGTACTACGACAAAACTTCGCCGTCCATCTTTGTTAACTTCCATGCTGTTGATGCCGACGCGGTAAAAGCTAAGTTTGGCGCAACGCAAGTTAATGGCCCGGTATCTCTGGTTATCTGGACCACCACTCCGTGGACTCTGCCTGCTAACCGCGCTGTTTCTTTGAATGCAGAATTCGAATACGTGCTGGTACAGGTTGATGGCCAGGCGCTGATCGTGGCAAAAGATTTGCTCGAAAGCGTAATGAAAAGCGCAGGTATCGGCGAATGGCAAGTTCTGGGCACCGTGAAAGGTGCAGAACTGGACCTGATGCGTTTCAAACACCCGTTCTTAGATTTCGACGTTCCAGCGATTCTGGGTGAGCACGTTACGCTGGAAGCCGGTACGGGTGCAGTTCATACAGCACCTGGCCACGGCCCGGACGACTACGTCATTGGCCAGAAATACGGCCTGGAAGTGGCTAACCCGGTTGGCCCGGATGGCTGCTATCTGCCAGGCACTTATGAAGGACTGGACGGTGTTCAGGTCTTCAAAGCGAACGACCTGGTGGTCAACATCCTGCGTGATAAAGGCGTTCTGCTGCACGTTGAAAAACTGCTGCACAGCTACCCGCATTGCTGGCGTCACAAAACGCCGATTATCTTCCGTGCAACGCCTCAGTGGTTTGTGAGCATGGATCAGAAAGGCCTGCGCGAGCAGTCTCTGAAAGAGATCAAAGGCGTGCAGTGGATCCCTGACTGGGGCCAGGCGCGTATCGAATCGATGGTCGCTAACCGTCCGGACTGGTGTATCTCTCGTCAGCGTACCTGGGGCGTGCCAATGTCTCTGTTCGTTCACAAAGACACTGAAGAGCTGCACCCGCGCACGTTGGAACTGATGGAAGAAGTCGCTAAACGCGTGGAGCAAGACGGCATCCAGGCGTGGTGGGATCTCGACCCACGCGACATCATGGGCGACGATGCTGACAACTACACCAAAGTGCCAGACACCCTGGACGTGTGGTTCGACTCCGGTTCTACGCACTCCTCTGTTGTTGATGTGCGCCCTGAATTCAATGGCCACGCGGCAGACATGTATCTGGAAGGTTCAGATCAGCACCGCGGCTGGTTCATGTCTTCACTGATGATTTCGACTGCGATGAAAGGCAAAGCGCCTTACCGCCAGGTACTGACTCACGGTTTCACCGTTGATGGTCAGGGCCGCAAAATGTCCAAATCCATCGGTAACACCGTTTCTCCGCAAGATGTGATGAACAAACTGGGCGCGGATATTCTGCGTCTGTGGGTGGCATCTACGGATTACACCGGCGAAATGGCCGTTTCTGACGAAATCCTGAAACGCGCTGCTGACGCTTATCGTCGTATCCGTAACACCGCACGCTTCCTGCTGGCGAACCTGAACGGCTTCAATCCAGAAACCGATATGGTGAAACCAGAAGAGATGGTGAAACTGGATCGCTGGGCAGTGGGTTGTGCGCAAGAAGCGCAGGCCGATATCCTTGCGGCTTACGAAAACTACGATTTCCACGAAGTGGTGCAACGCCTGATGCGTTTCTGCTCCATCGAAATGGGCTCGTTCTATCTCGACATCATTAAAGATCGCCAGTACACCGCGAAGTCCGACAGTGTTGCACGTCGTAGCTGCCAGACTGCTCTGTTCCACATTGCAGAGGCGCTGGTTCGCTGGATGGCACCGATCATGTCCTTCACCGCTGACGAAATCTGGGCTTACCTGCCTGGTAACCGTGAGAAATACGTCTTCACCGGCGAATGGTACGAGGGTCTGTTCGGTTTGGCTGATAGCGAAACGATGAACAATGATTACTGGGACACGCTGTTAACCGTGCGTGGCGAAGTGAACAAAGTTATCGAACAAGCGCGTGCTGACAAGCGTGTGGGCGGTTCTCTGGAAGCAGCAGTCACCCTGTATGCCGACAACGACCTGGCCGCGAAGCTCAACAGTCTCGGCGATGAATTACGATTTGTCCTGTTGACCTCTGGTGCTGAAGTTGCCGATTATGCGCAGGCAACTGAAGACGCTCAGCCAAGCGAAATCCTCAAAGGTTTGAAAGTGGCTCTGCGTAAAGCCGATGGTGAGAAGTGCCCGCGCTGCTGGCATTACACCACTGACGTCGGTCAGGTAGCGGAACACGCAGAAATCTGTGGCCGCTGTGTCACCAACGTAGCCGGTGACGGCGAAAAGCGTAAGTTTGCCTGATGAGTAAATCGATTTGTTCGACTGGTTTGCGTTGGCTGTGGCTGGTGGTCGTGGTTCTTATCGTCGACCTGGGCAGCAAATACCTGATCCTCCAGCATTTCATGCTGGGGGACACAGTATCGCTGTTCCCGTCGCTGAACCTGCATTACGCCCGTAACTATGGTGCTGCGTTTAGTTTCCTTGCGGATAAAGGCGGATGGCAGCGCTGGTTCTTTGCAGGAATCGCCATTGGTATTTGCGTGATTCTGGCGGTGCTGATGTATCGTTCCAAAGCAACGCAGAAGCTGCATAACATCGCCTATGCTTTAATTATTGGCGGTGCACTTGGCAACCTGTTTGATCGCTTGTGGCACGGTTTTGTGGTCGACATGATCGATTTTTATGTCGGCGATTGGCACTTCGCAACGTTTAATTTGGCCGATACGGCAATCTGTATCGGTGCGGCGCTGATTGTTTTGGAGGGGTTCTTTGTCTCCTCCGACAAGCCCGCAAAGCAAAAAGGGTAATCCATGGCTGAGTCTATCCAGGCCAATAGCAGAGTTTTGGTGCATTTCACGCTGAAACTCGAAGATGGTTCCACTGCCGAGTCAACGCGCAATAATGGCAAGCCGGCACTCTTCACGCTGGGCGACGAAACGCTGTCGCCAGGCATGGAAGACCAGCTTGTCGGTTTGAAAGCAGGGGATAAGAAAGCATTCTCTTTGGCACCGGAGTCGGCGTTTGGTATTCCAAGCCCAGACATGATCCAGTATTTCTCGCGTCGTGAATTTATTGACGCGGGCGAGCCGGTGCCGGGTGCAATTATGTTGTTCACCGCAATGGATGGCAGCGAGATGCCTGGCGTAGTGCGTGAAGTTAACGGGGATTCCATCACCGTTGACTTTAACCACCCACTGGCCGGGCAAACCATTCATTTTGATATCGAAGTACTGGAAGTTAACCCGGTACTGGAGGCGTTGAATGCAGATCCTGTTGGCTAACCCTCGGGGTTTTTGTGCCGGGGTAGACCGCGCTATCAGCATTGTTGAAAACGCGCTGGCCATTTACGGCGCGCCAATTTATGTCCGCCACGAAGTGGTGCATAACCGTTACGTGGTAGACAGCCTGCGTGAGCGCGGGGCTATTTTCATCGAACAAATTAGTGAAGTGCCAGATGGCGCAATCCTGATTTTCTCGGCTCACGGAGTTTCCCAGGCTGTGCGTAGCGAAGCCAAAGGCCGTGATTTAACCGTGTTTGATGCGACCTGCCCATTAGTCACCAAAGTGCATATGGAAGTGGCTCGCGCCAGCCGTCGTGGTGAAGAGTCCATTCTGATTGGCCATGCCGGCCACCCAGAGGTGGAAGGCACCATGGGTCAGTACAGCAACCCGAAAGGGGGAATGTACCTGGTCGAATCACCGGAAGATGTCAGCAAGCTGGATGTGAAAAACGAAGCCAAACTTTCGTTTATGACCCAGACCACGCTCTCTGTGGATGACACTTCTGACGTGATTGACGCGTTGCGTAAACGCTTCCCGAAAATCATCGGCCCGCGTAAAGACGACATTTGCTACGCCACCACTAACCGTCAGGAAGCAGTGCGAGCTTTGGCAGATGAAGCCGATGTCGTGCTGGTTGTTGGCTCGAAAAACTCTTCTAACTCCAACCGTCTTGCCGAACTTGCGCAGCGTATGGGGAAAGCGGCGTATCTGATTGATGATGCGACGGATATCCAGGAAGAGTGGGTTAAAGGTGCTACCTGTGTGGGTGTTACTGCGGGCGCGTCCGCGCCAGATATTCTGGTGCAAAACGTTCTGGCACGTTTGCGCGAACTCGGCGGCAGCGAAGCCCGTGAGCTCGTCGGACGCGAAGAAAATATTATTTTCGAAGTGCCGCGCGAATTGCGACTGGATATCAAAGAAGTCCAGTAATACCGCACTTATTCCCGTCATACTTCAAGCAACTCGAATTATTTTGGGTATATAACACCATCAAATGGGGAGCTTTGGCTCCCCATTTTTTTGGCTATTCGTCGTCTTCATCCTGCATGATCGCACTGCGCCCGCCGTCCATCACAATCGTGGTTCCCGCAATAAAACCGGCTTTATCGCTGGCTAAAAACAGGCACAAATCACCCACTTCTTCCGGCTGTCCAATACGCCCAACCGGGTGCTTTTTGATGGTTTTTTCACGCGCCGATTTTCCATCAGCATGAGAATCAAACCATACCTGGTTACCGTCGGTATCAATAAAACCTGGCGCAATACCCACGGTACGAATCTCTGGCCCCCATTCGATAGTCAGGCTTTGTACCAGTGAAAGCAGGGCGCGTTTGCTAATGTTATACGGCGCACAGCCTGGCATGGTGGAAAACGCGTGATTGGAAGTGATCACCAGGATCGTGCCTTTGCTTTTGGCAAGCGCCGGGCGGGCGCATTTCGCCAGATACCAGTGGGAGCGCAGGTTAAGATCAAAGTTGTGCGCCCAATCACTCACTTCACAATCGATCCCTTTGAAGACGTTTTTCCCGGCGTTGGACACCACCACATCAATACGGCCAAACAGTTTTTCCGCGTCGCTGACGAACTGTTTGATCGACTCGGTTTTGGTGACGTCGACGGAAAAATAGAAATAGCGCTCGGGATTTTCAGCCAGCATTTTCTGGGCTCGAGGCGCTTTCTCCAGCGGTGAAAACGCGCAGCCAATAACAATATCGCCGTTATCTAAAAAGGTTTGCGCGATAGCCTGGCCGATGCCCTGGCTGGTCCCGGTCACAATCACTACGCGTGCGGATTTTTGATTGCTCATAATAAACCTCAAAAAGCTGCGGGCTCGCCGCAGCTTAAGTTTAGAGTAGGAAATCGGAAAGGAAGCGGTCGATTAATTGGCTATCTTCGGCGGTCAACTGCCAGCCTGGGCGGCGGCAGTAGTCGGTCGCAATAATCCCACGCCGCGCGAGAATCGTTTTCTCAACCTGAATGATGTATTCACAATGGGTCATCCAGCGCTGGATGTACGGCAGCAGCGCCTGATGCAATGCTTCGGCCTGCTGCTGTTCGCCGTTTTGCCAGTGGCGATAAATACGCACGTAGGCTTCGGTAAATGAACAGCCAGGCATCACGCCTTTGCCGCCTGCCGCCAGCATTTGCAGCATATACAGCCCGGCGTAACCGTTGAGTACGCTGGCCTGCGGCGCTTTGCTTAAGAACTCGCGAGTGTAATCCACCGGTGGATTACACTCGATTTTAAATACCGCATGCGGGTAACGCGCGGCGATCTCTGCCATTTGCTCGGGTGTTATCGGCAAACCGGTTTCACCCGGCGCGTACTGCACCATGACCGGAATATCTACCGCTTCCAACACCGCAAAAATATGTTCCTGAATTGCCTGTGGACTCGGGCTCAGGAAAAAGGGTGGGAGAAGCATTAGCACGTCCACGCCCAATTTTGCGTAGTCACGTGCGCGTTTCACGGCAAGCTCGGTGCTGTGGTCGGTGACCGACATCGCCCGGTAAAGCGGGCTGCCCGCCAGCGTTGAAACAAACACTTGCGCCAGGCGGTCACGTTCCATGTCATGCAACTTTGGAAACTCACTGGCGATGCCGAACAGCGTAGTGCCTTGCGCGCCACTGGTGGAGAGATGTTCCAGCAGACGCACAAAACTGTGTTCGTCAATCTCTCCGCTGGTGGTAAATGGCATGGCGGTAATCGGGTTAACGCCAACAATTTCCTGCGCGGTAAAGTGCTTAGCCATTAGTCATCCTCCCTGTCTGCCAGCACCGCACCTTGAGCGGCTGGCAACGCCCAACGGCGATACAAACGCAGGAAACCACGCGGTACTTCTTTGTTCACTGGCTTCCAGTTTTCACGACGTGTGGCCAGGATTTCTTCGGAAACGTGTAACGTCAGCATACGTGTTGGAATATCAATCGAGATTTCGTCACCGTCTTCCACCAGACCCAGTTCACCGCCATCCACCGCTTCAGGCGAAATATGGCCGACAAATAACCCGCGGTTGGATCCAGAAAAACGCCCATCGGTGATCAGCGCGCAGGTATCGGAAAGCCCCATGCCTTCCAGGGATTTCATTGGCTTGTACATTTCCGGCATGCCAGGCCCGCCTTTTGGCCCTTCATAACGCAACACCAGCACGCTGCCCGGTTTGATTTCCCCGGACATAATCGCATCAACGGATTCTTGCTCACTGTTGAACACCACCGCCGGGCCACGGAATACCATCAGGTTTTCCGGTACCGCCGCAGGTTTCACCACACAACCCAGCGGAGAAAGATTGCCGTGAAGCACGGCGACGCCCGCTTCGTTACGCACTGGAATCGCGAGCGTATGGATGACTTCCGGGCGGCAGCTGCGTTTTCCTTCGGCATGCAATTCGCGTTTGGTTTTACCCGCGACAGTCAGTGCGTCCAGATGCATCAGTGTGCTGATTTCATGCTCCACTGCCTGCACGCCACCTGCTTCCCAGAAGTCGATCATGTCGTGCTCAGAAGCTGGGTAAAGTGAGGCAACCAACGGAACCTTGTGGCTCAGTTTGTCAAAGGCTGAAAGCGGCAGATGGCCCAGTTCGGCTTCGTAATAAATCGCCTGGAGATGCAGAATCGCGTTGGTTGAGCCACCGGTTGCCAGCAGATAAACCATCGCGTTATGAATAGATTCCGCCGTAATAATCTGGCGAGCATTCACGCCATTTAGCACCAGTTCCACCGCCTGACGGCCAGTTTCTACGGCGCAATCGCGGCGTTCTTGCGAGACAGCTGGCAAGGTACTGCTGCCCGGCAGGCTCATGCCCAGCACTTCACCAATACAGCACATGGTGTTCGCCGTGCCGTACATGGTGCATGAACCCGGCCCAGGTTCTGCGATGTTTTCAATATGAGCGAATTCTTCCTCGCTGATTTCACCGCGTTTTTTCCAGCCAATGGCTTCGGTTACAATGTTACCGTCCCAGTGTTTGCCTTTGTATTCAGCTGGATACATCGGGCCGCCGTTGACCATAATCGCCGGGATATCCAGCCGCGCGGCCGCCATGAGCATTGCGGGTACGATTTTATCGCACGAACCGAGCAGCACCATGCCGTCAAAACGGTGGGCGCGCATCATCACTTCGATGGACGCGGTAATCACCTCGCGGGCGGCGAGGATATAACGCATCCCCAGATGCCCTTCTGCAATGCCGTCGCACGGCGCGATGGTGCCAAACACCATGCCAACACCACCGGCTTCTTCAATACCTTCCAACACTTTTGCCGTGAGTTCATTCAGGTTGGCATGACCTGCGGTTGCATTGGTGTAACTGTTAACCACGGCAATCACCGGTTTGCGTAATTGCTCGTCGGTATGCCCCATGGATTTATACAGCGCACGTTTTAGCGCGCCGTCGTCACCTTCAAGGATTGGGTTGAAATGCGTGCCACAACTGGCACATCCGCCACATCCACTCATATGCTTAATCTCTTTCTCACGTTAACGACTAATGTGATGTGCAGTTTCAGACTGCGCATCGTTCTGTTCAGGTGAAGCGATAACTTTTTTCGGGTTCGCCAGACGTGCGGGCAGCGCCAGGATTAACGGCACACACAGCAGCAGGAAGCCCGCCAGGATGTATAAACCGATGTCTGTACGCCCGGTGGTATCTTTCAGCCAGCCGAGCACCGTTGGGCCAAAGAATCCGGCAAGGTTGCCGATGGAGTTAACAAAAGCGATGCCCGCAGCGGCGGCCGTGCCTGATAGCAACGCGCCGGGGAGGCTGATATACGTTGGGATTAGCGCCAGGGTGCCGGACATCGCCACGCAAATCCATGCCATCATCCAGAAGGTGGAGCCGCTGCAATACGCGCTCAGCGTCAGCCCGACACAACCAATCAGAGCCGGAATCGCGATATGCCAGCGGCGCTCTTGCTTCAGGTCAGAGTGACGGCTGTTCCACACCATAAATGCAG
The DNA here is from genome assembly GCF_014189855.1 of Buttiauxella sp. A111. Lineage (GTDB taxonomy): Bacteria > Pseudomonadota > Gammaproteobacteria > Enterobacterales > Enterobacteriaceae > Buttiauxella > Buttiauxella selenatireducens. The sequence goes on along the minus strand of NZ_BJFN01000002.1, from coordinate 440,794 downwards.
CCCCGAAGACGTACGGTAGGGCAGCCAGCAAGCCGATATGGAAATCGTCGCTCACACCGGAAGTTTTGATAATCGACGGCAGCCAGAAGTTGATGCCGTAGTAACCAATGTTGAAGCTGAAAAATACCAGCGCCAGCAGCCAGACATAGCCATTTTTCAGCATCCCTTTCAGGCTACTGTCCACTTTGCCTTTATTGGCGAGCGCCCGGTTGGCTGCGTCTTTGGCGAGATCATTAATGACGACCTGCTTCTCAGCATCGCTCAACCATTTGGCTGATTTCACGTCGTTATCGAGATAGCGCAGAACCACGAAGGCCAGCAAGAAAGAGGGGATCGCTTCGACCAAAAACAGCCATTGCCAGTTATGCAGATGACCGACACCTTCAAATACTTTGAGGATCAGGCCGGAAAGCGGGCTGCCAATAATGGTCGACAGCGGGGTCACCAGGATAAACAGCCCCAGCGTGCGAGCCGAGCGCCATGACGGGAACCACAGCGTGAGATAAAACACGATCCCTGGGAAGAACCCGGCTTCTGCTACACCGAGCAAAAAGCGCACCACGTAAAACTGTGTGGGCGTGGTGACGAACATCATGCCGGCGGAGAGCACCGCCCAGGTGACCATGATGCGGGCAATCCAGAAGCGTGGGCCAAATTTCTGCATCAGCAAGTTGCTTGGCATCTCAAACAGAAAGTAGCCGATGAAGAAAATGCCTGCGCCGAGGCCGTACACCGTATCGCTGAAATTCAGCGCATCCTGCATATGCAGCTTGGCAAACCCGACGTTAACGCGGTCCAGATAGGCGAAGAAATAACACAAGATTAAAAACGGGATCAGCCGCCGGGTAATCTTGTTGTAGACCTTTGATTCAGCAGTGGAGTCCGCTGATTTTCTTTCTATTAATTCACTCATGTTCATCTCCAGGGTAGAGGGGGCCTGAGTTCATGCCTCAGGCCTGTTGTTGTTTTATTCTGTTGCAGTTGTTTGTGTGGCCTTGCCTTGTTGTGGCTGGCCGATGTCACGCAGCGGCTTGCCGCGCATTAAGTTGCGTTCGATGTGTTCCAGGGAAATGTTTTTGGTTTCAGGGACGAAAAGAATAGTCAGCACAATACAAACGACATTCAGCACGCCATACAGCCAGAAGGTGTTCGGGCTGCCGATGGTGTCGATAAGCGTCAGGAAGGTTGCGCCGATGATCATGTTGGCAATCCAGTTCGCCATCGTGGAGCAGGTGACGCCAAAATCACGACCTGCCAACGGTTGGATCTCAGAACACAGCACCCAGATAAGCGGGCCTGCGCTCATGGCAAAACCAGTGATGAAAATCAGCAGCACGATAACGGCGGTGTATTGCTCGGTTGGGTTAGAAATTCCGCTGTGGAACATATATCCCAGGATGCCCATGCAGATGGCCATTCCAGAGAAGCCCAGTTTCAGGATAGGTTTGCGCCCCCAGCGGTCGACCAACGCAATGGCAATAAACGTCGCCAGCACGTTGGTTAAACCCGCGATAACCGTGCCCCACATTTGTTCTTTAGTGGTAGAGAATCCGGCGATCTCGAAGATCTTTGGCGCGTAGTACATGATCACCGTCATACCGGTAAACTGCTGCATAAACTGGAGCAACACGCCCATGTAAGTGGAGCGGCGGAAGTTAGGGTTATGGCGGAAAAGCTGCAAACCGCGCTGCTTCATCTTCACGCTTTCGCGGATCTGATTGAGTTCGTCCTGCGCTTCTTTATCGGAGTTACGCAGTAGTTTCAGCACCTTTCCGGCCAGTTCGTGCTTGTCTTTCATCGCCAGCCAGCGTGGGCTTTCCGGCAGGGTCAGTACGCCAATAAAGAGGATGATTGCCGGGAAGGTAATAACGCCGAGCATCCAGCGCCAGTGGCCACCTTCGCTGAGTGCGGTATCAGACAGGAATGCGGCAAGAATACCGATGGTAATCATCAACTGATAAAGCGAAATCATGCTGCCGCGAATACGTTCCGGCGCGATTTCAGACAGATACAGCGGGGCGGTGAAGGACGCAACGCCTACGGCGAGTCCGAGGATAAAACGTGATACGGCGAGGATCTCCATGCTGTGCGCCACGGCACAACCGATGGAGCCAATGACAAACAGCACCGCACCCAGCAGCAGGCTTTTCTTACGCCCAAGACTGGAAGACATGGGGCCGCTGCATAAGGCGCCGAGTGCGGCACCCAACATCATGATGCTGACAACAATTTCCTGGTGGTGGCTGCTTAAACCAAATTCATTCGCAATAAAGGGCAGTGCCCCTGCGATGACGCCCATGTCCAGGCCAAACAGCAGCCCGGCCAGGGCCGCGAGGAAACAGACGAGGATCGTCTGGCGATTCGTATGTGTAGGGTTAGAAATTGTGCTCATGGTAACACCTCAAAATTTTTTGACTTAGAGCCTGAATTCGCAGGCGGGTCTGCCCGCAACTGTTGTTGTTATTTTTAAAACCGCGCCATCCTGGGCGACGGGTAGAGCAAGTCCATCTCGTGCAGAAGTGATGTAGAGATCGGACAAATTAGGGCCACCGAAGGTGCAACTGCTGGGCTGGCTGACCGGAAGTTCCAGCTGCCCGGCCTCAATCATTTGGTGGCCGTTGATTTGGTAGCGCATCAGGCACGAACTTCCCCAACAAGCATTGATGAGTTCACCTTTGGCGGTGAGCGTTGAGCCGTCGGGAATGCCGGATACCGGGTATTCTTGTTCGATGTGCAAGCCGTCTGGTTGCAGCGTTGCGCGGTAAAACATGTGGCGCAGCGAATCGGCAAACCAGACGTTTCCATCGATCCATTGCAGGGTATTGGGGACGAGTAAATCGCCCAGCAAACGTTGGGGCGTGAGTGCGTGAATGCTGACGCGATACCAGCCTCCGATCGCGCTTTGCGCCGCCGGGTCCATGGTGCTAAACCACAGTGAACCATCGGGTGCTATGGCGGCTTCGTTAGGGCGCGTTCCGGCGGCATCATCAGGCCACGCGCAAAGGCTGCTAAATTGCTGGTTTTGATAGTGATAGAGCGCGATACCGCTTTGGCTTACCACCAGAAATGTCTCAGGCTGAGTTGTCAGCAGTACCGCACTGGTGAAAATAGGCATCGGGTGAATATCCACGCGTCCGGCTTGATTTGGCCAGTAACGCAGCAGGCGGTTTTGCAGAATATCGACCCATAGCAGCGAGTCGCTACGGCTGCACCACACCGGCGTTTCACCCAACTGAGCGCGATAATCGCCAATCACCTCGATATTCCCACCGAATGCCTGATTCATGATTTACTCCGCAACCGCGCGCCAGGCGTGTTGATAAGCCTGCGCACGTTCACGCAGCAAATCCAGGCTCATTCCTGCCTGATAAAGCCCGCCGCCAAGGCCGAAACCGTTGGCACCTGCCTGCATGTAACTACGCATTTGCGCGGCATCTGGCTGAATACCGCCAACCGGTAACAACGCCACTTCGCGTGGGACCACCGCGCGAAAAGCTTTGGTTATCACAGGGCTGACATGTTCGGCTGGAAAGAGTTTCAGAGCGCTGGCACCGGCGGCAATGGCGCTGAACGCTTCGCTGGGTGTCATGATGCCAGGCATGCTGATTAGCCCGAGTTTACTGGTGTGGCGGATAACATCAGGGCAGCAGTTTGGCGAAATAATCAGTTGCCCACCGCACTCGGCAACCGCATCAACCTGCGCAACCGTCAGCACCGTGCCTGCGCCTACGTAACCGCGTTCACCCACGACTTTGCGCATCAGGGAAATGGATTCCAGCGGCGAGGGGCTATTGAGCGGTACTTCAAGATAACGGAAGCCGAATTCCAGCAAGATTCCTGCCGCTTCGGCAGCGTCGGCAGGGGTGATGCCGCGCAAAATGGCGACCAGTGGTAATGGCTCTTTTTGCCATTGAGCAATGAAATTTTCCGGGATCATGACGGGTTTCCTTGAAGCAGGGTAAAGAGGTGCCACAGGCCATGAATGAAGCAGTCATCGCCGTTGGCAGGAGATAGATTGAGATCCAGCAAGCTTGCTGCCAGCTGATAGCGAGCGCTTAACGACGGGCTGCCCACGATCCAGGTATGCTGCCCAACAGGCAACGCCAGTAATTCGTAGCCAATCGTTAAGCCGGAGAGATAACTGTGGACGCTGGATTCAGGGATTTCTCCAGCCAGGCGGCGCGTGCGCGCGGAGAAAATTAAATGGGTAAATGGCGCACCCTGTTTTGCGTTTTTCACGCCCAGCAGGAACGCTTCTTCGTCTTCTTGCTGTTCCGGTAACCCGCGCCCAAGAATAGAGTGCTGCGAAAGTAACGAGAAAATCTCGCCGGTCATAAAGGTGGAGAATGACGTTATTTCACCGTTGTGCATTTGCGCGTGTTTGCTGTGCGTGCCGGGCAGCAAAGCGCTCAGTTGGTCTGCCGGATGGCGTGCTGCCAGCCCTAACAATTGTACTTCTTCACCACGCATTACATCTGGCTGACCAAACTGACTGGTGCTGTTAGCACCGGGAATCACCCATGCCGGGCTTCCCCACGGAGTGGTGAAAGCCAGTGTGCGTGAAGACAAATCACGCGCGCTGCATGGTAGTGGCGCATAAGGCACCTCATGCCAGCCTTGCTGCGAACCCACCATACCCGCCATCACAATCGGCAAATTGCCATATTGCTCAAGCCAGGTTTGCAGCAGGTTGTGAAGCGTTGGGGCAAATTGATTTTTTTCTACGGACAGTAGTCCGCAGGCTTCACTAATACGGGATACCTGCTGCGAACCCTGCATTAAAAATGCACGGAAGTTAGTGGTTCCCCAATCGATGGCAATCCAGTTGTTGTTCATTCAAGTAATACAAACCATGCAATCTTGTAATACAAGAATGCTAGAACAAAAAAACGCCACGAAGTGTGAGGGAGATCGAAATTACATCAGTTGAGGATCAAATTATGTGGTCGAACATTTCCGGCCGATCTTGCCAGATCCGTTTTTTGGCGGCATTGAGCAGAATATTGCGCATTTGTAGGCGAGCATTATCGATTTGTTTAAGGCGTATGGCATCAAACAGCAGGTAGTGTTCATCGACGGCAGCTTTCGTCTGGCGTACGTCTTTTTCAAGCGTTTGCCGGAAGGAGAGCGCCATGGCTGCGGAAAGTGCATTTCCGAGTGCTAAAAGAAAGGGGTTATGCGTGGCGCGTAATAAGGCATGGTGAAACGCCATATCGCCTTCTTCAAACAAGGATTTTTGTGCTTCAAGCTGGCCTTTACGCATCAGTAAGAGTGCATCTTCCATTGCTGCCAGATCGTGACCGTTGGCATTGAGTGCCGCAAGCGTTGCCACGTTTGGCTCGAAAATCAGACGCGTCACGATCAGTTGCTCAACCAGTTTCAGGTCAAGTTCGCCTTCAGCCAGCCAGCCCAGTACGTCGATATCCAGCAGGCTCCACTGCTCGCGACTGTTCACTGTGCTGCGTTTTTTGGCCTGAATAGAGATAAGTCCTTTTGCCGCAAGAACCTGGAGCGCATTGCGCACGGAAGTGCGTGAGACTTCATATTCGACGGCCAGTTCGTTCTCACCAGGCAGTGAAAGCCCCGGCGCGAGATCGCCGTGCATAATTCGTCGCGCAAGATGTTGAGTGACGGATTCTGAAATGCTTGCCTGTGGGGTTTTCATCGTTTTTCTCGACCAGACCAAAAAATAGAAGCGAGCTACATAGTAAGCTAATCGCCACCTATGTACCTAATATGCTTAAAAGAGAAGAGCGCGATTTATGGACAAAACTTCAATCATTCTCGATACCGACCCTGGCATTGATGATGCCGTCGCGATAGCCGCCGCGATTTTTTCCCCTCAGCTGGATTTAAAACTTCTGACGACAGTCGCAGGCAACGTCAGCGTTGAGAAAACAACGCGCAATGCTCTGCAATTAATGCACTTCTGGCAGAAGAATATTCCGGTTGCACAAGGTGCCGCAACCCCGCTGGTGCGTAAACTGCGTGACGCCGCTAATGTTCATGGCGAGTCCGGTATGGAAGGTTATGCGTTCGTTGAACATCAGCGGAAGGTGCTGGATAAACCTGCTTTTCAGGCCATTTTCGAGTGCTTATGTGCAAGCGCTGAGCCCGTCACGCTGGTGGCGATTGGCCCGTTGACCAACATCGCTTTGTTGCTCACTCAGTACCCAGAGTGCAAACCGAAGATCAAACGTCTGGTGATTATGGGCGGATCGGCGGGCCGCGGTAATTTCACACCGAACGCTGAATTCAATATGGCTATCGACCCTGAAGCGGGTGCGCGCGTGTTTGAAAGCGGGTTGGAGATCGTGATGTGCGGCCTCGATGTGACCAATCAGGCGATGCTTAGCCCAGAATATCTGGCAACACTTCCCGAACTGAATCAAACCGGGAAAATGCTGCACGCGCTGTTCAGCCACTATCGCAGCGGAAGTATGTCTACGGGTCTGAGAATGCATGATCTCTGCGCTATCGCCTGGTTGGTAAAACCTGAACTTTTCCGCATGGAATCATGTTTTGTGGCGGTGGAAACCCACGGCGAGTTTACGGCGGGAACCACGGTTGTCGATCTCGAAGGCCGGTTAGAACGACAGCCCAATGCACAGGTAGCAATGGATTTAGACGTTGCAGGTTTCCGGGCATGGGTGGCAGAGGTGCTGGCGCTGGCCCCGTAATATTTAACGCGACGCAGATCGACTTTCTCCGGTCCAACTATTCGGTTAATCGATTAACCTTGCTATGCTGATTCAGCAGTTCTCCTTGGGCCGGAGAAAAACGATGAGTATTACCTTCAATAAACCACCGAGCGTGGCGTTCCTTACAGGCCAATTCACGGCTGAAAATGTGATTAAAAAAGTCACCCGCAGCGGTGATTTGAGCGGCGTGTTTCACGATATCGCCGCCTGGCAGGCTATTCCATCCGATACTCCGATTTATGAAGTCGAAATGCTCAATTCCCTGCAAGGGGAAGGTGAGTTGTATGTTGGCATGACGCATCTGCATCCGGGCCGCGTGGGCAACGAATTCCATATGACTCGCGGGCATTTCCATCAGCGCCGCGAGCAGGGGGAGGTGTACTTCGGGATCCGGGGAAGTGGCTTGCTGCTGCTGCAAAACGAGCATCGCAAAGCGTGGCTGGAGCACGTTTCACCGGGTTCGGTGCATATTATTCCAGGGGATACCGCGCATCGGCTGATCAATACCGGCAGCGAAGTGCTCTCAGCACTGGCTGTTTGGCCGAGCATTGCGGGCCACGATTACGGCTCGCTGGCGCAGGGTTTTGCAGCGCGCGTGGTTTTGCAGGATGGAAAAATCCAGGCAAAAGAGGTGCAAAATGGCTGAGTCGCGCCTTCACTTCGGGCTGGATATGCAAGTGCATCACCAGCCAATGGGCTTTAGCTACGGGGAAGAAGTGATTGGTCCGTTGCCGGAGATCCGCAAACTTGAAAGCATCCGCGCTTCGTTACGCGATCCGCACTGTGATGGGCCGGAAGATGTTTATGCCATTGTTATGGATGTGGCACGTTTACAGGATCGGGAAGAACTCAAAAAAAGAATGTTGCTGTTTGGCGTGGTGACGTACGCCTCCGGGCGTTTGGGTGATGAGCCCATACGCAGCCAGGGGCATATTCACCGCATCAGCAGCCATAGCGGTTGGTCCCCGCCTGAGCTGTATGAAATCTGGCAGGGTAAAGCGATCATCTATATGCAGGAATATGTTGCTGACGATCCGGGGCGCTGTTTTGCCGTTCTCGCAGGCCCTGGTGAGAAAGTGCTGGTGCCGCCGGGTTGGGCGCACGCCACGATTTCAGCTTCGCCGGATGAACCGCTGACGTTTGGTGCCTGGTGCGACAGAGAATACGGTTTTGAATACGAGGCGGTTCGCGCTTACAAAGGGTTGGCGTGGTATCCGTTGTTGCAGGATGAACATATTGCCTGGCAGCATAATCGCCATTACATGCCGGGGCGCTTACAGGTGACGTCGCCGCGTTGTTATACCGAGTTTGGTATTACAGATGAGCCGTTATATCAGCAGTTTATAGACGATCCGGCGCGGTTTCAGTTTATTTCTAAGCCGGGGATGGTGAGTCAGAAGTGGGTGAATTTTCATCCTTAAAAACCACCCTCACCCTAACCCTCTCCCTGAGGGAGAGGGGACTGATCGAGTATGTTTTTCCCCCTCTCCTGAGGGAGAGGGGACTGATCGAGTATGTTTTCCCCCTCTCCTGAGGGAGAGGGGACTGATCGAGTATGTTTTCCCCCTCTCCTGGGGGAGAGGGTCGGGGTGAGGGGGAAATTAACACTACAATCAACTAAACAACCCAACTGCCACACCCGCCGCGGCCAGCACCAGCAATAACAACATCGCTTTCACCGGCGAAACACCGCGTTTAGCCATCAAATACCAGGTGCCAATCACAACCAGCAACGGTAACAAATTCGGGAAAATTCCATCCAGCATCTGCTGCACATGAATATTCACGCCATCTTTGGTGACAAACTCAAGCCCGGTCCCCAGCTTCACATAACTTGCCGCCACGCCGCCCATCACGAACACGCCGAGTAACGATAGCGCTTCCCGCAGGCGCGTTGATTTGCTGCTCACCAGCATTTCAACAGACGTTGAACCCATGCGGTAACCTTTCAGGAACAGGAACCACGATCCGGGAATAATAATCGCAAGCCAGGCAACGCAATAAAACAGCGGTCCGAGGATATTCCCGCCTGCCGCAAGCGCCATACCGATACTGAGTAGAATCGGGATCAACATGCCGGGGATCATCGAATCACCAATGCCTGCCACCGGTCCCATCAATCCCACTTTCAGGGTGTTGATAGTTTCGCCGTCAATCGGTTCACCATTGGCGCGCTTTTCTTCCAGTCCCAGCACCATGCCGTTCACGATCGCACCCAACTGTGGCTCGGTGTTATAAAACGACGCGTGGCGCTTGAGCATCTCCTTACGTTGTTCCTCATCGGGATAGAGTTTTTTCGCCACCGGCAGCATGCTCAAACAAAAACCGAATGACTCAAGGCGCTCAAAGCTCATGGACGAGAGGTTGTACATCATCCAGCTACGCCAGCAGCGGCGTAAATCCTGGCGAGTGAGTTTACGTTCTTCCATCAGAATTCATCCTCATCATCAGTGGCGCTTGAGGCTACACGTTCAGCCTGCGGCTCGGGTTTGTAGTTGTAGTGAATTAACGCCAGCAGCGCCCCGACAATCACCAGCGCCACCATGTTTAATTTCAGGAAAACGATGCAGATAAACCCCACCAGGAAGTAAATCAACATGCTGTAATTTTTGATGATTTGTTTGAGAAGAATCGCGATCCCGACCGCTGGCAGAATGCCACCCAGCACGTTCATCGTGGAAAGGACGATATGCGGCAGGCTGTCCATAAAGGCATTGATATACTGCGCGCCAAAATAGACGGCAATAAACGTCGGCACAAAGCGCATCACAAAATTGGTGGCTTGTGGCCAGATGGCGCTGTTGAGGTACACACCGCGTTCGTCGCCTTTCTCAAGTGCAACGTCTGCGCGGTGGTTCCACCACGAGTTCAGTACCATCATGGCGTTGAACAACACAGTCCCTGCAATACCGATGGTGGCGGCTAACGCCACGGCGACTTCCGGGCCTTTATTGGAAAGAATACCCAGCGCGATTGCCGGGAAAGCCACAAAGTTCAGATCGGCAGGCATAGATCCACCGGGGGTTACCATCGCGATGTACACAGCCTGAACCGCCACACCAATGATAATCCCGGTTTGAACATCGCCGAGAATAAATCCTACCAACATTCCTGAAACCAATGGGCGAGTAATCAAATACCAGCCACCAGTAAGCCCCAGCAGCCATGGGCTACTTAACGCACCGAGGTAACAGAGAATGCCGATCAAAGCCGCTTCAAAAGCCATAATGCACTCCTTTATTTGAGTTTTTGGCGAGCGTCCTGCCAGCTGTAGCAGCTGGCATCGGGAACCAGACGAAATTCAATCTGGTGCCCGCGGCTTGAGAGGTAGTCGAACGCGGCTATCTCTTCCGGGTTTACAGACTGATTAGGGCCAATGGTTGTGGTGGTGGCACGTGCGCTCATCGGGCCAACGTTGATTTTTTTATTGCTGTTTTGCAGGCTAATCCCCGCTTCTTCGATGCGTTTTAGCGTGACCGGGGATTTGCCAATCACGAAATAGTGCTTTTCGCTGGCGATGATCTTGGGCAGTTTTTCAATCGCCGTTGCGGTATCAAACAGCCAAACTTTGATGTCCTGAACCGCACCTTTCATGACCGAAGAAAGCAGAGGATCCGCGGCGACGGCATCGTCAATCGCGATGATCCCCTGGCACGGCAGCTCTTTTGCCCAGCGAGTCACTAACTGGCCGTGGATCACCCGATCATCGATACGTACAAATGAAATACTCATCGTGCCTCCTTAGAAATCATCCGATTGCGCAGCTTCAGCCAGACGAGCCTGTACCAGCGTTTCTTGCGTTTGCTCCAGCAGTTGCGCGGCAGCGTGCTCAACATCTTGCAGATCTTTTATTTCATCACTCAGCAGCAACATGGGGAAATTCACCCCACCGAGAACCGCGATTGGCGGCTGTGTTTGTGGGTCAAACGCGTGATGACAGGCGATGTTCCACGGCGTACCGCTTTGCAAATCGCATAGCACCAACACGCCATCGGCTCCTTTACTTGCCTCTTTCAAAACAGCGGCAAACTCATCAGCAAAACTATTGATGCCTTTGTTTTCCGTGAGCATGACGGGGAAAACATGCGGTAATTCGCCGTATACCATGCGCGAACTGGTGAGAAGCGCCTCTGCCAGTGAGCCGTGTGTTGCCAGAATCACATTAATCATTTTTATCCCCTTACCCAGGCTTTCATGGTGGCGAGTTGTTGATGAGCACCGTGACCGTACGGTGAAATGCGGTATTCCCCAACGGCTGCGGGAATGATGAAGGTTTCGGCGTAGTGCACGACAAACGGTTCGAATGCGCCGCTTGGGCTTTCAACCAGCGCTTCGTCACCTTCTACCAGGTTCAGCACGTTGACCCCGCCGTTGGTATGGTGCGTTACGGGCTGCGTAAACCAGTGGCGACGTGTTTCAATAAACTCCCGTTCATGCAGACCGGTACGTTCTTCGCGCCAGCCGTCGCCTTCGGCAATCGGCTCGAAATGGTTCACCAGGTGCTCGGTCACCCATTGGGTATCACGTTGCCAGTCAATGACTTGTGCGCCATGTTCCAGATGTACTGGACGCGGCAGACCATCAAGACCTAACCGGCCCCAGTCCCATAATTTAAAGGTGAAAATGTACGGCGTGGCGCTGATTTCCAGCACCATCGCGCCAGATCCAGAGCAGTGAACGGTGCCCGCAGGGATCAGGAAATGATCGTGTTTACGGGCCGGGAAACGGTTTACAAACTTCTCATCATCAAACGCCTTTTCTCCGCGTTGTGCGGCCGCGAGTGAGTCGAGCATTTCTTGCGGATCGATTCCCGTTTTGGTTCCGAGGTAAACTTCCGCACCCGGTTCCGCTTCCAGCAGGTAGTAGCTTTCATCCTGCGTGTAGTGCATCCCGAAATGCTGCTGGATGTACTCCGTTATCGGATGAACCTGGAAACTTAAATTCTGCCCGCCGATGGTATCGAGGAAATCGAAACGGATCGGGAATTCCGCACCAAATCGGGCATGAACGCGCTCACCAAGCAACGGGCGAGGGTAGAGCAACACCAGATCCTGAGAGGGGATCTCGATCCGCACATCACCAAAACGCAGTAACAGGCTGTTCTCCTCGGGCACACAGTCAAAACACCATGCGTAATTTGGCTTTGAGGGATCGAGATTGAATTTGTCTTTCATCCATTGGCCGCCCCAGACACCCGGGTCGAAGAATGGCACCACGCGGAAAGGTTGTTGCGTGGTTTGTTGCAGGCCGTGGCGTAGCGCTTCACCACTGACCATGGCGGGTTGTTCAGGGTTGTTGGTATCGAGCAGGAAATCTGCCCGTTTTAGCAGCGGGGTTTTATGGCGGTCAAACACGCGCCACTCAATGAAAAAGGCACGTTTATAGCGGCGCAGAATATCTTCATCACAATTATCTACACCCCAGTTGCCCAATTCACCCCGACGAAAACGCTGCTGGATTTCCCAGCGCGCAAGGTCTGCATAGACCAGCATGTCACCCTGGTGAATCAATGCAGCCCCGGGGCCGTAAATCACGACCAGGCCGTTGTTGACTTCAGCAACTTGCTGCTGCGCGTGAGCCAGTTTCTCAGGGCAAAAAAACTCTGTTAATTCGTGGCAGGAAAGCACGCCGAAGACGCGGTCATCGGTCAGGTTATACGCCAGCAAGTCATGCAGATGTTGCTCACTCAACCGCGCTGATTCTGCGTTGATAACCAGATCAGGATGCAACTGCGTAATGAGCTGTGAATGCAGCTCGTCAAGTTGAACACCGGGGTAGCAGTCAATCACCAGTACGGTTTTTTCGGTGCGTGTGAGTTGCTCATCGAGCATGTGTTTGATAGCTGACCAGCCCTGCGATGCCTGGTGGTCAAACCCTGAAACCCTGACTTCGGGATACTTATCGTATGATGCCGAATGCATAATATTCTCCCTGTTTCTGATAGATTAAGATTAATCGATTAACCCATTTTGAACAGTGTGGTAAACGCGATTAACCCACCACTTTTAGCAATGGATTGCGAAAAACCGAGTTATCTGTGATGGCTTTCACATGGCAGAGAGTAATTTTTTGGTTATTCGATTAATCTATTGGGAAATGCTTAATTGTGAGGAGTGTCGATGAGCACCGTTACCCTTGCCCAGGTTGCAAAACAGGCGGCAGTTTCAACCGCTACCGTTTCGATGGTGTTGCGTAATCGAGGCCGAATATCTGACGCCACCCGAAGTCGCGTACTCAAAGCCCTGGACGATCTGGGTTATGTTTACAACCAGACGGCTGCGAATCTACGTAATCGCACCAGCAACCAGGTCGGATTATTACTGCACGACATCACCAACCCGTTTTATGGCGAAATGACTGCCGGGTTGAGTCAGGAAATGGAGCGCCACGACTTGCTGCTGTTTCTCGCTAATAGCGAGGAGTCGGGTGAGCGCCAGCAAAAGTTTGTCGATTCTCTGATGCGTAACAACGCCTGTGGAATGGTGTTGTGCGCGGCAAGGGAGACGCCGCCGCTGTTTTTCGAAACTCTGAAGCGGCGGAACATCCCGGCGATTATGGTGGTGCGCCCCATGGACGACGTTGATTTCGATTTCGTCGGCACTGACAACTTTTTGGGTACGCAACTGGCGACACAGCATTTGCTGCGTCTGGGCCATCGTCATATCGCATTTATCGGCGGCAGTGAAAACTCCATTAGCCGCGCCCAGCGTATTGGGGGCTACAGCAGTAAATTGCTGGAGCATCGTATCCAACCGAAAAGCGAATGGGTTGTTTCATCGCTCGCCAGCCAAAGTGACGGCGCGCGGGTGGCTGAAGAGCTGTTTAGCCGTTATCCGGAAATCACAGCGGCAGTCTGTTATCAGGATATTGTGGCGCTGGGCGTGATGCAGACGCTACGGAAAATGGGCCGCCAGCCGGGTGTGGATTTTGCGCTGATAGGATTCGACGACATCACCGAAGCATCCCTGGTACAGCCTGCGCTGACGACGGTTTCAGTCGCGGCCAAAGAAATTGGACGCAAAGCGGGGGAGTTATTGTATAGCCGAATTCAGGGCAACGACGAACCGCCAAAACGGATAATCCTCCCGCCTACGCTGGTGGTAAGGGAGTCGTGCGGGTTTGCAAAATGACTGACTTAAAACCCTTTGATTATCAGGTGAACCATAGGTTTTACTGATAACTTTAGCAGTTTGTCATTAATTTCTTATTATCGGTGTTTTCGAGTGGCGGGGCTGCTTTGGGCTAGTTAACCTGAGTATACCCGACAGACTTCGAGACGCTGGTGCATAGGCTGCAATCGGGTTATTTGGGTACACGAATGTTTATTAAAGAAAAGAGAGTGAATATGGATGAGTCACAAGTCCGTGTAGCAATCGCGGGTGCGGGTGGTCGCATGGGGCGACAATTGATTCAGGCCGCAATACTGATGGATGGCGTCAAACTGGGGGCTGCGCTTGAGCGTCCGGGTTCATCCTTAGTAGGAAGTGACGCTGGTGAATTAGCAGGCGTTGCCAAAACAGGTGTCATTGTCAGCGATAGCCTGGATGCGGTCGTGGAGGATTTCGATGTGTTTATCGATTTCACTCGTCCTGAAGGCACACTGAATCATCTGGCTTTTTGCCGCCAACACGGTAAAGGGATGGTTATTGGCACTACTGGTTTTGATGATGCGGGCAAGCAGGCGATTACGGATGCCTCAGCTGACGTTCCAATTGTCTTTGCTGCAAACTTTAGCGTGGGTGTGAACGTGATGCTCAAGCTGTTAGAAAAAGCGGCCAAAGTGATGGGGGATTATACCGACATCGAGATCATCGAAGCCCATCATCGCCACAAAGTGGACGCGCCGTCAGGCACCGCGTTGGCGATGGGTGAAGCCATTGCACATGCGATGGACAAAGATTTGAAAGAGTGTGCGGTTTACTCCCGTGAAGGGTACACAGGCGAGCGCGTTCCAGGCACTATTGGTTTTGCAACAGTGCGTGCGGGCGACATTATTGGTGAACATACGGCGATGTTTGCGGACATCGGCGAGCGCATTGAAATCACGCATAAAGCTTCAAGTCGCATGACTTTTGCAAATGGTGCAGTTAGATCTGCTTCATGGCTGAAATCAGTGAAAAGTGGTCTTTATGATATGCGTGACGTGCTAGATTTGAATAGTTTGTAAATCTTATTACCCATCGTGATGTGGTTATTTCAATCATAAGGTGTTGATTGATGGGGCAATATTTTATTGCCCTTTTTATTTTGTGATTTTATAAGTGTATTTCATATTTTTCATCTCCTAACCCTCATTAAGTTTGTTTATCCTGTCTGTTTTTGCTATCTCATGATTAATTTTGACCATTTGGTCCACTTTTCACTCCCGAAATCGTTAGTTTCCTATTCATCCAGGTCCGCAACCGTTTACGCGCTATAAGTTAGTTGTTGATTTCATCGGTCAATTCCACTTTTTCCACTCAGAGTGGCAAAAAACACATAAAAAGTTGCGCTTATGGTAGACTTTTCCCCGGCCTCTCACTAGAATGCCGCCGTTTGTCAAAAATCCAAATGACAGGCTGTTTTGCATTGATTCAGGAAATGGTTTTGAATTAATATGCAAATAAATTGACTGTTTATTCCCTGGAGGGCGTTTTGATTAAGTCAGCAATATTGGTTCTGGAAGACGGAACCCAATTCCACGGTCGGGCCATTGGGGCATCGGGGTCGGCAGTGGGGGAAGTCGTTTTCAACACTTCTATGACCGGTTATCAAGAAATCCTCACTGATCCTTCCTATTCCCGCCAAATCGTCACTCTTACTTATCCTCATATCGGCAATGTTGGCACCAATTCTGCTGACGAAGAATCCTCCCAGGTACATGCGCAAGGCCTCGTTATCCGTGACCTACCACTGATTGCCAGCAACTACCGCAATACCGAAGACCTTTCTTCCTACCTCAAGCGCCATAACATTGTGGCCATCGCCGATATCGATACCCGTAAGTTGACCCGTATTCTGCGCGAGAAAGGTGCACAGAACGGCTGCATCATCGCCGGAGATAACTTAGACGCGGCACTGGCGCTGGAAAAAGCGAAAGCATTCCCAGGCCTCAACGGTATGGATCTGGCGAAAGAAGTGACCACGAAGGAATCTTACGCCTGGCAGCAGGGGAGCTGGACGCTGGAAGGTGAATTGCCTGAAGCGGCTAAAGAAGAAGATTTGCCGTTCCATGTTGTCGCTTACGATTACGGCGTGAAACGCAACATTCTGCGTATGTTGGTTGACCGCGGCTGCCGTCTGACGGTGGTTCCGGCACAAACATCCGCTGAAGATGTGCTGAAGTTAAATCCAGACGGCATCTTCCTGTCTAATGGTCCTGGTGACCCGGCACCATGCGATTACGCCATCAGCGCAATTAAATCTTTCCTCGAAACCGACGTACCGGTGTTCGGTATTTGTCTGGGCCACCAGTTGCTGGCTCTGGCGAGCGGCGCGAAAACGGTGAAGATGAAGTTCGGTCATCACGGTGGCAACCACCCGGTTAAAGACCTCGACCGTGATTGCGTGATGATTACCGCTCAGAACCACGGTTTTGCGGTAGACGAAGCCACGCTGCCAGCGAATCTGCGCGTGACCCACAAGTCATTGTTCGATGGCACTCTGCAAGGTATTCATCGCACAGATAAAGCAGCATTCAGCTTCCAGGGGCACCCAGAAGCAAGCCCTGGTCCGCACGATGCGGCGCCGCTGTTTGACCACTTTATCGAATTAATTAAGCACTACCGTCAGTCCGCGAAATAATCAGGAGCTAAGAAAATGCCAAAACGTACAGATATAAAAAGCATCCTGATCCTCGGCGCAGGCCCAATTGTTATCGGCCAGGCGTGTGAGTTCGACTATTCCGGTGCTCAGGCGTGTAAAGCGCTGCGTGAAGAGGGTTACCGTGTTGTTCTGGTGAACTCCAACCCGGCGACAATCATGACCGACCCAGAAATGGCGGATGCGACCTACATCGAGCCGATTCACTGGGAAGTCGTACGCAAAATCATTGAGAAAGAACGCCCGGATGCTGTGCTGCCAACCATGGGCGGCCAGACTGCACTGAACTGTGCGTTGGAGCTGGAACGTCAGGGCGTGCTGGCTGAGTTTGGCGTCACCATGATTGGTGCCACCGCTGACGCCATTGATAAAGCCGAAGACCGTCGTCGTTTCGACGTGGCAATGAAAAAAATTGGCCTTGATACTGCGCGCTCCGGCATCGCTCACAACATGGAAGAAGCGCTGGCTGTCGCTGCGGATGTCGGTTATCCGTGCATCATCCGTCCTTCATTCACCATGGGTGGCACCGGCGGCGGTATCGCTTACAACCGTGAAGAGTTCGAAGAAATCTGCGAGCGTGGTCTGGATCTTTCCCCAACCAAAGAGCTGCTGATTGACGAATCGCTGATCGGTTGGAAAGAGTACGAGATGGAAGTGGTGCGTGATAAAAACGACAACTGCATCATCGTTTGCTCTATCGAAAACCTTGACCCGATGGGTATTCACACGGGTGACTCCATCACCGTGGCACCGGCTCAAACACTGACCGACAAAGAGTACCAAATCATGCGTAACGCCTCGATGGCGGTACTGCGTGAAATCGGCGTGGAAACGGGTGGCTCTAACGTGCAGTTCTCGGTTAACCCGAAAACGGGCCGTCTGATTGTTATCGAGATGAACCCGCGCGTGTCGCGCTCTTCAGCGCTGGCATCCAAAGCTACCGGCTTCCCGATTGCTAAAGTGGCGGCCAAACTGGCTGTCGGTTACACCCTTGATGAACTGATGAACGACATCACTGGCGGCAAAACGCCAGCTTCGTTCGAACCGTCCATTGACTACGTTGTGACTAAAATTCCACGCTTTAACTTCGAAAAATTCGTCGGTGCCAATGACCGCCTGACGACGCAGATGAAATCTGTCGGTGAAGTGATGGCGATTGGCCGCACACAACAGGAATCACTGCAAAAAGCACTGCGTGGTCTTGAAGTGGGCGCGACCGGTTTTGACCCGAAAGTGAATCTGGATGACCCGGAAGCCCTGACCAAAATCCGCCGCGAGCTGAAAGATGCCGGTGCCGAGCGTATCTGGTACGTGGCCGACGCATTCCGTGCAGGTCTGTCAGTCGATGGCGTATTCAACCTGACCAATATTGACCGCTGGTTCCTGGTACAGATTGAAGAGCTGGTGCGTCTGGAAGAGAAAGTGCAAGAAGTCGGTATCACCGGCCTGGACCATGACTTCCTGCGTATGCTCAAGCGTAAAGGCTTTGCGGATGCGCGTCTGGCTAAACTGGCGGGCGTTCGTGAATCAGAAATCCGTAAACTGCGTGAGCAATATAAGCTGCACCCGGTTTATAAGCGCGTTGATACTTGTGCGGCGGAATTCTCAACCGACACCGCGTATATGTACTCCACTTATGAAGATGAGTGCGAAGCGAACCCGAACAACGACCGTGACAAAATCATGGTACTGGGCGGTGGCCCGAACCGTATCGGCCAGGGTATCGAGTTTGACTACTGCTGCGTACACGCCTCTCTGGCGCTGCGCGAAGATGGTTATGAAACCATCATGGTTAACTGCAACCCAGAAACCGTTTCTACCGACTATGACACGTCCGACCGTCTGTACTTCGAGCCAGTGACCTTCGAAGATGTGCTGGAAATCGTGCGTGTTGAGAAACCTAAAGGCGTTATCGTGCAGTACGGCGGCCAGACCCCGCTGAAACTGGCGCGTGAACTGGAAGCCGCAGGCGTACCGATTATCGGCACCAGCCCTGACGCTATCGACCGTGCTGAAGACCGTGAACGTTTCCAGCACGCTGTTGACCGTCTGAAACTGAAACAGCCTGCCAACGCCACGGTAACTACCATCGAAATGGCCGTCGAAAAAGCCGCGCAGATTGGTTATCCGCTGGTGGTTCGCCCATCCTACGTACTGGGTGGACGCGCGATGGAAATCGTTTACGACGAAGTCGATTTACGTCGTTACTTCCAGACTGCGGTTAGCGTGTCTAACGACGCGCCAGTGTTGCTGGACCGCTTCCTCGACGACGCGGTAGAAGTGGATGTTGATGCCATCTGCGACGGCGAAACCGTGCTGATTGGCGGCATCATGGAGCATATCGAACAGGCTGGCGTTCACTCCGGTGACTCTGCATGTTCTCTGCCAGCTTATACACTGAGCCAGGAAATCCAGGACGTGATGCGCCAACAGGTGCAGAAACTGGCTTTCGAGCTGCAAGTTCGCGGTTTGATGAACGTGCAGTTTGCGGTGAAAGATAACGAAGTCTACCTGATTGAAGTGAACCCGCGTGCTGCGCGTACCGTACCGTTTGTTTCCAAAGCAACCGGCATGGCGCTGGCGAAAGTGGCCGCGCGCGTGATGGTTGGGCAAACGCTGGTTCAGCAGGGCATGACCAAAGAAATCATCCCGCCTTACTACTCCGTGAAAGAAGTGGTACTGCCGTTCAACAAATTCCCGGGCGTTGACCCGCTGTTAGGGCCAGAAATGCGCTCTACCGGTGAAGTGATGGGCGTGGGCCGCACCTTTGCTGAAGCTTTCTCGAAAGCGATGCTGGGTAGCCAGTCCACCATGCGTAAACCAGGCCGCGCGCTGCTCTCGGTTCGTGAAGGCGACAAAAAACGCGTTGTGGATCTTGCTGCCAAACTGCTGAAACAGGGCTTTGAGCTGGACGCGACTCACGGCACTGCGGTTGTGCTGGGTGAAGCGGGTATTAACCCACGTCTGGTGAACAAGGTGCATGAAGGCCGTCCGCACATTCAGGACCGTATCAAGAATGGCGAATATACCTACATCATCAACACCACGGCTGGTCGTCAGGCGATTGAGGATTCCAAACTCATCCGCCGCAGTGCGCTGCAATATAAAGTGCATTACGACACCACGCTGAACGGCGGCTTTGCCACCGCGATGGCGCTGAACTCTGATGCGACTGAAAAAGTCATTTCAGTTCAGGAAATGCACGCGCAGATCACTAAGTAATCTTCGGGTTGTTCAGTTTAATAAGGCTCACTTCGGTGGGCCTTTTTTTGTTATGTAGATCACACATGTAGGCTGGATATCGTTAAGCGACTACACTGTGATGATTACGCATACGGACAACCTACCCTATGATTTTGATTATTTATGCACACCCTTACCCGCATCACTCCCATGCAAACCGAAAAATGATAGAGCAGGCCTCACTTTTGCCAGATGTGGAAGTGCGTTCTCTTTATGCTTTATATCCCGATTTCAATATTGATATTGCTGCTGAACAGGAAGCATTAAGCCGCGCCGATCTGGTTATCTGGCAACATCCGATGCAGTGGTACAGCACGCCGCCATTGATGAAACTGTGGATCGATAAAGTGCTTTCTCACGGCTGGGCGTATGGTCACGGTGGTACGGCATTACACGGTAAAAACGTGATGTGGGCTGTCACGACCGGTGGCGGTGATAACCACTTCGAACTCGGCGACCATCCTGGCTTTGATGTACTCGGCCAGCCATTACAAGCCACCGCGTTGTATTGCGGTATGAACTGGCTGCCGCATTTCACCATCCATTACACCTTTGTTTGCGACGAAAACACCCTCGAGGTTCAAGCCGAAATGTATAAGCAACGCTTGCTCGACTGGAAGGAGGCGAATCATGGATAGCCACAGCATGATTCAGGCGCTGATTTATCTCGGCTCCGCAGCAATCATTGTGCCGATTGCGGTGCGTCTTGGGTTGGGATCGGTACTCGGCTACCTTATCGCAGGCTGTATTATCGGGCCGTGGGGTTTGCGGCTGGTGACTGACGCCGAAACTATTCTGCACTTTGCGGAGATAGGCGTGGTGTTGATGCTATTCGTCATCGGTCTGGAGCTGGACCCGCAACGTTTATGGACCCTGCGTGTGTCGGTATTTGGCGGCGGTATGCTGCAAATGGTGGCGTGTGGATTACTGCTCGGCTTGTTCTGCATGTTCTTAGGATTACGCTGGCAAGTGGCGGTCTTAATCGGCCTGACGCTGGCACTTTCCTCCACCGCCATCGCGATGCAGGCGATGAACGAACGCAATCTGACTGTTTCGCAAATGGGGCGCAGTGCATTTGCAGTACTGCTCTTTCAGGATATTGCCGCCATTCCGCTGGTCGCCATGATCCCCTTACTCGCCAGCAGTGGCACAACCACGACCTTTGCCGCATTTTCAATTTCTGCTCTTAAAGTGGTGGGGGCTCTGGCGATAGTCGTGTTATTAGGCCGCTATGTTACGCGTCCATTATTGCGGTTTGTGGCACGTTCTGGCCTGCGGGAAGTTTTCAGTGCCATGGCGTTATTTATGGTATTCGGCTTTGGTTTATTGCTCGAGGAAGCGGGACTTTCAATGGCGATGGGCGCGTTTCTCGCGGGGGTTTTACTGGCAAGTTCTGAGTATCGCCATGCGCTGGAAAGCGATATCGAACCCTTCAAAGGATTGCTGCTGGGGCTGTTTTTCATCGGCGTGGGGATGTCGATAGATTTTGGTACGCTGCTGGATAATCCGCTGAGAATTATCGTGCTGCTGTTCGGTTTCCTGGCGATTAAAACTATTACGCTTTGGACCGTGGCAAAAACCCTTAACGTCCCGCGCAAACAGCGTCGCTGGTTTGCCGTTCTGCTGGGGCAGGGAAGTGAGTTTGCCTTCGTCATTTTTGGTACAGCGAGAATGGCAGAGGTGTTGGACGACAGTTGGGCAAAATCGCTTACGCTTGCCGTCGCACTCTCTATGGCGGCAACGCCACTGCTGCTGGTATTGCTCAATCGTCTGGAAAAATCTGGCAAAGAACAGGCGCGTGAAGCCGATGAAATCGATGAAGAACAACCGCGCGTGATTGTTGCCGGCTTCGGGCGTTTTGGTCAAATTGCCGGGCGCTTGCTGCTGACCAGCGGAGTGAAAATGGTGGTTCTCGATCACGATCCAGACCATATCGAAACGCTGCGTAAATTTGGTACCAAGGTGTTTTATGGCGATGCGACCCGCGTGGATTTACTGGAATCTGCGGGTGCGGCAAAAGCCGAAGTGCTGATCAACGCCATCGACGATCCTGATGCCAATATGCAGTTAGCCGAATTGGTGCAGGAGCATTTCCCACATCTGAAAGTGATTGCCCGCGCACGCGATCTCGACCACTTTATTCGGCTGCGCCAGTTGGGGATCGACCAACCTGAGCGTGAGACATTTGAAGGGGCGTTGAAAGTTGGGCGCAGAGCGCTCGAAGGGCTGGGCGTGGGGAGCTACGAGGCACGAGAACGAGCTGACCATTTCCGTCGGTTCAATATGCAAATGGTGGAAGAGATGGTGCCAGCTCCAGACTGGTCAGCACGTGCTGATGTTCTCAAGCGCACTAGCGCCATGCTTACTGATGTGATTAACGAAGATCGTGCACATCTCAATGTGATTCAGCGCCATGGCTGGCAAGGAACGGAAGAGGGTGTTCATTCAGGGAAATTGGCGGATGAGCCACCTGTGAAACCTGAGTAACAAAAAAAGCTCCCAAATCGGGAGCTTTTTTATTTCTGCCTGATTGAGTGACAATCAGCTTAAAGCCACTTTAATTCCTAGCGCTATCAGCATCCCACCCAGCAACTTATCGACAATCTTCTGCGCTTTAGTCAGGCCGCGGCGAACCGGTTCGCTCTGAATCAGCACTACCAAAAGCGGCCACCAGACGACGGACAACGCCAGAATCACTCCTGCGTACCAGAGTTTTTCCATGGTGCCGGAATTTACGCTTAACACCTGGGTGAATACCGAAAGGAAGAACAGTGTCGCCTTTGGATTCAGCAAGTTGCATAAATAACCCTGCAAGAAGGCTTTTTTGAGCGTGGTTTGCTGGCGTTCAACATTACTGACATCCATTTTACTGCTGCCGCGAGCAAGCAAAGCGTGGATGCCAATCCAGATCAGATACGCGGCACCGGCGTATTTCAGCAAACCGAATAACCAGGGCGTCGTGGTGATAAGAACTGCCAGGCCTGCCACACAATACGCCATATGGGTCGCAACTCCGCTAATGACCCCAATGGAAGTCATCATCGCCGCCGCGCGCGGGTAGCGGGCTGCATTTTTAATTACCAGAAAGAAATCGGGGCCAGGAGAAAGCATCCCCAGAGTGGCAATGGTGGCGACAAAAAGTGTGGTTTCCAGCATGGGATTGTCCGGCAAAGAGGGATAAAGGTGAACTATACCGCAGCTATTACATTGACTCATAGTCGGTGGCGAAGCGTAGTTAAGAATTTTTTACGTTACTTCTGGCACTTTTACGCTAACTCATTGTTCCTGCTCTATCAGGAAGCAATACGTTACGGGTTTACAGTCGCAGAACAAAAAAATTCTTACAGACAGGCGTGCGGACAGTCGACGAAAGAATATGCTTTCCGTATAGTGGCGGCAAATTTTTCACCATCCTTGGGTTAATAGAATGATCAGTCTGATTGCTGCATTAGCGGTAGATCGTGTAATTGGCATGGAAAACGCCATGCCCTGGGACTTGCCTGCCGATCTGGCCTGGTTTAAACGTAATACACTGAATAAACCTGTGGTTATGGGGCGTTTGACCTGGGAGTCTATCGGCCGACCGCTGCCTGGACGCAAGAATATCGTCATTAGCAGCAATCCTGGTGCCGATGATCGCGTTCAGTGGGTATCGTCTGTAGAGGATGCCATTAAGGCTTGTGGCGACGCAGAAGAGATTATGGTGATTGGTGGCGGACGTGTTTACGAACAGTTCCTGCCAAAAGCACAGCGTCTGTATCTGACGCATATCGACGCAGAAGTGGAAGGCGACACGCACTTCCCGGATTACGAACCGGATGAGTGGCAGTCTACTTTCAGTGAATTCCACGACGCAGATGAAAGTAACTCACACAGTTACTGTTTCGAAGTGCTGGAACGTCGTTAAGTAAAAGCAAAAAGCCCGGTTTGATTTATCACCGGGCTTTTTTTATGAAGCAATGGCTGTTTCACCGCCGCCGACATCTTGCTGTCGATTCGATGGCTGAACGAAAACCATTTTATCTTCCCAGCGCAGACAGGTTAAGTCTCCGCCCCAGCAGCAACCTGTATCTAACCCGTAAATCCCTTCAGGTGTACCTTTGCCTTCCAGTGACGCCCAATGCCCGAAGATAACTGAATACTCATCGGTTACCGGCCCTGGGATCGCAAACCACGGTTTCAACGGAGCGGGAGCGCTTTCTGGCGAATCTTTGCAGTACATATCCAGTTGCCCGTTCGGGAAGCAATAACGCATACGGGTCAATGAATTGGTAATAAACCGCAGGCGTGCTAACCCTGAAAGTTCAGGCGACCAGTTATTCGGCATATCGCCGTACATCGCGTCGAGGAATAACGGGTAGCTGTCGCTGGATAACACCGCTTCGACATCACGCGCACAGGCCATCGCGGTATTGAGATCCCACTGCGGGGTTACCCCGGCGTGAGCCATCACAATCTTTTTATCTTCATCAACCTGAAGCAGAGGCTGGCGGCGTAACCAGTTAAGCAGTTCGTCCGCATCGGGCGCTTCAAGTAATTGGGATACGCGATCTTTGGGTTTATTGCGGCTGATGCCTGCATAAACCGCGAGCAGATGCAGGTCGTGGTTGCCGAGCACGAGACGTACGCTATCGCCAAGCCCGCGCACAAAACGCAGGACTTCGAGTGAAGCTGGCCCACGAGCGACGAGATCACCCGTAAGCCATAAAATATCTTCGCCAGGCTTAAAATCAACCTGTTGTAGTAGGGCGACCAGTTCATCGTAACAGCCGTGAACATCGCCAATCAGGTATGTAGACATTGTATTAGTGAATGAAGGCTGGAATAGCCAGACGGAACACGGGAATAGCAACGCGGAAAGCGTCGCCCTGAGAGTCAACCATTTCGTAATGGCCTTGCATGGTGCCAAGCGGTGTTTCAAGAACAGCACCGCTTGTATAGCTGTATTCGTTGCCCGGTTCAATATGCGGCTGGACGCCAATCACGCCTTCGCCCTGAACTTCAGTTTCATGGCCGTTGCCATTGGTGATAAGCCAATAACGGCCAAGCAATTGCACCGGTGTTCGCCCCAGGTTACGAATGGTAACGGTATAAGCAAAGACGAAACGCTCGTGCTCAGGAGAGGACTGGGATTCGATATAGACGCTTTGTACCTGAATGCATACGCGGGGCGAATTTAACATCGTTAACTCTCCTTCGGCTGCTGCGGATGCTCAGCCAAATAGTTTGCCAGTTGGCAATACTGTGCGACTGAGATGTTCTCAGCACGCAGGGTTGGGTCGATTCCAAGCTCCGTCATCACTTCAACGCTAAAGAGATGGCCAAGGCTATTACGAATCGTTTTGCGACGTTTATTAAAGGCTTCCGTGGTGATGCGGCTTAAAACACGCAGTTCGTTCACGGGGTGCGGTATTGTTGCATGTGGAACCAGACGAACAACGGCAGAATCCACTTTTGGTGCCGGTGTGAAAGCCGTTGGTGGCACTTCAAGCACTGGGATGACATTGCAATAATACTGCGCCATGACAGATAAACGACCATACGCTTTACTGTTTGGGCCAGCAACTAAACGGTTTACCACCTCTTTTTGCAGCATAAAGTGCATATCAGCAATGGCATCAGTATAGCTAAAGAGATGGAACATCAATGGCGTGGAGATGTTATACGGCAGATTGCCAAATACGCGCAACGGCTGACCGATTTTTTGCGACAGCTCTCCAAAATCCATGGTCATGGCATCTTGCTGATAAATTGTCAGTTTGGGTGCCAGGAAAGGATGCGTTTGCAGACGGGCTGCAAGATCGCGGTCCAGCTCGATAACGGTCATTTCATCCAGGCGTTCACCCACAGGCTCGGTTAATGCGCCGAGGCCGGGGCCGATTTCAACCATTGCCTGGCCTTTTTGTGGATTAATTGCAGAGACAATACTGTCGATAACGAACTGGTCATTAAGGAAGTTTTGTCCAAAACGTTTACGGGCTAAATGGCCCTGGTGGACACGAGTATTCATTGAGTATTAGTAATCATTTTGATGGCGAGATTAAGCGCCGTAATAAAACTGCCGACCTCAGCTTTCCCCAGACCGGCGAGTTCTAGCGCGGTTCCATGGTCAACTGAAGTGCGGATAAAAGGTAAGCCTAGCGTGATATTTACCGCCCGGCCAAAGCCCTGGTATTTCAGTACCGGTAAGCCTTGATCGTGGTACATCGCCAGTACTGCATCGGCGTTATCAAGATACTTTGGTTGAAACAGCGTATCTGCCGGTAGCGGGCCAGAAAGTTTCATTCCCAGACCACGCATTTCATTCAGTACTGGAATGATGGTATCAATTTCTTCGGTGCCCATGTGGCCGCCTTCCCCGGCATGGGGGTTGAGGCCACAAACCAGCACATGCGGCTGCGCAATACCAAACTTGGTTTGCAGGTCATGATACAGGATGGTGATTATCTGGCGTAATAAATCTGGCGTTATCGCATCAGAAATGGCTTTTAGCGGCAGATGCGTGGTGGCTAAAGCAACCCGTAACTCTTCGGTTGCCAGCATCATCACGACTTTTTCACTGTGCGAGCGTTCTTCGAAAAACTCGGTATGACCAATAAACGGAATACCCGCATCGTTGATTATGCCCTTGTGAACGGGCCCCGTGATGAGTGCGGCAAATTCACCGTTAATACACCCATCACAAGCTCGAGCCAGTGTTTCAACCACATACTCACCGTTTCTCACATCCAACTGCCCCGGAACGACTGGAGCGCGTAATTCGATGGGAACAACCGTAAGTGTGCCAGCAGGTTGCGGGCTTGCAGGGGTATCGGGTTGGTAAGTTCGAAGCTTGAGAGGAAGGCCGAGGAGGGCAGCACGTTCCTTGAGAAGTTCAGGCGAAGCCACGACGACCAGTTCAACAGGCCATTCGCGGCTTGCCAGTGCGATGACCAGGTCGGGGCCAATCCCGGCGGGTTCGCCGGGAGTGATGACCACACGATGGAAATTAACCATTGCTACCTAAAATTTTCACGTAAGCAGATGCACGCTGTTCCTGCATCCAGGTTTGTGCTTCTTCAGAGAACTTACGGTTGAACAGCATACGATAGGCACGATCTTTCTGAGCGACATCGGTCTTATCAACCTTGCGAGTGTCCATCAGTTCAATCAGGTGCCAACCAAATGAAGAGTGAACAGGTGCACTAATCTGACCTTTTTGCATTTTTGACAGCGCATCACGGAAAGCGGGATCATAAATGTCGGTAGATGCCCAACCTAAATCGCCACCCTGGTTAGCAGAACCAGGGTCTTCAGAGAACGATTTTGCCGCCTCAGCGAAGGTTGTTTTGCCGCTCTTAATATCAGCCGCAATCGCATTCAACTTAGCACGCGCTTGATCGTCGCTCATAATTGGCGAGGATTTCAGCAAAATATGGCGAGCGTGAACTTCGGTCACAGAAATGCTCTGGCTTTGACCACGCAGGTCGTTCACTTTCAGAATGTGGAAACCCACACCTGAACGAATCGGCCCGATCACATCACCTTTTTTCGCCGTGCTTAATGCCTGAGCGAAAATGGACGGTAATTCCTGAATGCGTCCCCAACCCATTTGACCGCCTTTCAGGGCTTGTTGGTCAGCAGAGTAGGTGATAGCCAGTTTGCCGAAATCAGCACCGCTTTGTGCTTGTGAAGCAATATCACGCGCTTGCTTTTCCGCATCATCTACCTGAGTCGATGTTGGGTTTTCTGGCAATGGAATCAGGATGTGGCTTAAGTTGAGCTCGGTGCTGCTGTCGTTTTGGCTACCCACTTGCTGCGCGAGAGCGTCGACTTCTTGCGGCAGAATCGTTACGCGACGACGTACTTCGTTATTACGAACTTCCGAAATCGTCATCTCCTTGCGGATCTGGGCACGGTAAGTGTTGTAATTGACGCCATCATAGGCCAGACGGCTACGCATCTGGTCCATGCTCATTTTGTTTTGTGCCGCGATATCAGCAATGGCTTTATCAACCTGCTCATCGGTCACTTTGACGCCCATTTTTTGACCCATCTGCAGGATGATTTGATCCATGATCAGACGTTCAATAATTTGGTGGCGCAGCGTGTTGTCGTCAGGAAGCTGCTGCCCGGCTTGTTGGGCACCCGTCTTCACTGATTGCATCATGCCATCAACGTCACTTTCCAGTACTACACCGTTATTCACTACGGCTGCAACTTTGTCGACCACTTGTGGGGCCGCGAAAGAGGTATTCGTCACCAGGACGATACCGAGAAGCAGCGTTCTCCAATTCTTCATACTTTTTCCATTTTTACTTAGCCGCGAAGCGGATTACGTTTTCTAGTCAAAGCGAATTACATCGAGCTTTGATACGGCAGAATGTTCGAACGCAGCATCTGCTGTGTGCCCAGGCCGTAGTTGGAGCTCAGGCCACGTAACTCGATGTTAAAGCTAATTGCGTTGTCGTATTTGCTTTCGTTGTTTTCCCAGCCATTAATTTTACGCTCGTAACCCACACGAATCGCATAACAGCAAGAGTTGTACTGCACCGCCAGCATAGAATCAGCAGTTTGTTGCGCATTAGTGTCGTAGTAATAAGCCCCAACGACAGACCAGCGGTCAACGATCGGCCAACTTGCCGTCATCCCAACTTGCGAGATGCCGTCTTTATACTGTGAAGCGTTGGTATCAATCCCTGGTACCGTTGCGCGAATGTATTCAGGGCTTGCGTAACGGTAGTTGAATTGCATCAAACGGTCGATATCACGACGATATTCGACAGCACCGCTGCCAGTTGCAACGTTATTCAGACGCGCATCGTACTGTACGCCACCACGTAAACCCCAACGGTCAGTCATACGCCAATAGGTATCACCAGCCCATACCATTGACCCGGTTTTCTTATCTTTTTCCCACTGAATATTGTCATCGCCAGTCCGCGATTCAGTGAAGTAGTAGATTTGACCCACAGAAACGTTAAAACGTTCAACGGCAGCCTCGTCATAAATACGAGTTGTCACACCAGTCGTCAACTGATTGGCTGATGCGATACGGTCAAGACCACCATAAGAACGGTCGCGGAATAAGCCACTGTAAT
Source organism: Buttiauxella sp. A111 (assembly GCF_014189855.1). Lineage (GTDB taxonomy): Bacteria > Pseudomonadota > Gammaproteobacteria > Enterobacterales > Enterobacteriaceae > Buttiauxella > Buttiauxella selenatireducens. Next base: position 411,969 of record NZ_BJFN01000002.1, on the reverse strand, counting down.
CTGATTGCAGCAAAGCGGAGTCGTAGTTATTGATATTGCTCTGATCGCGATACGGCACATACAGATATTGTACGCGCGGTTCCAGCGTTTGTTCCCAACCTGCGGCTGAGTCCATCGCGCGGTCAAAAATCAGCTTACCATCCATTTTGAACTGCGGCAGAACACGGTTAACCGTTTCATCCAACTGATTATTAGGATTCGCATTGTTGTATGCATCCAGATTGCTCTGCTGGTAATGCGTCGCCATCAGTTTAGCTTCAGTATTCAGACTCGCCCAACCGTTTGATAATGGCAGGCTAATGACGGGCTCAATATGAAGACGGGTCGCTTCGGGCTGGCTGTCATTGACGTTAGTAAAATGAACGGCCTGGCCATAAATACGCGTATCAAAGGGTCCTACATCATTTTGATAGAAATTCATATCCAACTGCGGCAATGCGCTGTAGGAATTATTCCCTCTCTGTGAATCAAAGACCTGGAACTGTTTGGCCGAAAGCGTGGCGTCGAAGTTTGTGTCAGCATAACCGGCACTAAATTTCTGTGTTGCGTAGCCGTCGGTACTGGAGCCGTATTGCGAACTAAAATCGTTAAAGTAATTAGGATCGCTGACTTTGGTGTAGTCAATGTTGAAACGCCACACCTGATCCATCACCCCACTGTGGTTCCAGTAGAATAACCAGCGGCGCTCATCCCCTTCCGGGTTTTTGGCCGTATCGTCTTTATATTCTTTATCTGAAAGCAGGTAATCGAACTCGATGATGCCTGAACCGGCTTTGGTCAGATAACGGAATTCGTTCTGCCACTGCATGCCACGCTCTTCCATATAGTGCGGAGTAATCGTGGCATCAAAGTTTGGTGCGATGTTCCAGTAATACGGCAGCGTGAACTCAAGACCGCTATTGCTACTGTATTTCGCATTTGGGATCAGGAAACCGGAACGGCGTTTGTCACCGATCGGCAGCTGTAAATAAGGGCTGTAAAACACCGGAACCGGACCCACCTTAAAGCGGGCGTTCCAGATTTCCGCGACTTCTTCTTCACGGTCCTGAATGACTTCACTACCTACGACGCTCCAGGTATTCGAACCCGGTAAGCAAGAAGTAAAGGTGCCATTTTCCAGAATGGTATAGCGGTTATTTCCACGCTGTTTCATCAGGTCAGCAGTACCGCGGCCCTGACGATCAACCATCTGGTAGTCGCCTTCCCAGACGTTAGTATCTTTGGTGTTCAGGTTTGACCAGGCTTTTGGCCCTTTAAGAATGACCTGATTATCGTCGTAATGTACGTTGCCAACAGCATCGACGGTGCGAATAGGATCAGGTTGACCTTCAACTTGTTTCTGGTGCAGCAGAACTTCGTCAGATTGCAGGCGGCTATTGCCTTGCTGTACATCCACATTGCCACTAAACACCGCATCGTCAGGATAATTTCCTTTTGCGTGATCGGCATTTATAGTGACAGGCAGGTTGTTGGTGTCCCCTTCAACCAACGGACGGTTGTAACTTGGGACGCCAAGCATACATTGCGACGCGAGATCAGCCGCCATGCCTTGTTGACTATACAGCGCTGCGCCAATCAAGGTGGCCAGCAAGGTGGGAATACGTTTTTTCATACGTGTTATTCGTTGTTCCGTCATCAATGGCTTATACCCATCATCATTCGAGATGTAGAGGCGTTGGCGGCACTGAGTTATTTGACTCATCGTGAGCCTCACCCTTTCGGGGCCGCTCTAAGCAGCGTTCAAATCTGTTCCGAACAGATTTGTGGTTCCTGTCATTGGGTTAACTAAATGACGGGATATTTTGTCACTTGCCGCTTTGCTTCATATTGAATGCTATAGGGTATAGCGTCGGCAAACGGTCAGAGACTAACTTACTCATCACTACAGCGCTAGTGTTAATCCTGCCCGTTCAATAGTCTGCCGTTAGGCACTGCTATCAATGACGGGTATGATAAAGCAAATTCTAGCCGACGACATGACGATTTGGGGAGTATATGCAGTATTGGGGAAAAGTACTCGGTGTCGCAATAGCACTTATTATGGGCGGTGGCTTCTGGGGTGTAGTGATAGGGTTGCTGATTGGCCATGCCATCGACAAGATGCGCAGCCGCCGTCAGTCCTGGTTTTCTAACCAACAGCAGCGTCAATCATTGTTTTTTAGCACCACATTTGAAGTGATGGGTCACCTGACGAAGTCAAAAGGGCGCGTCACAGAAGCGGATATCCAAATTGCATCACTATTAATGGATCGTATGCAATTACATGGTGATGCACGTAGTGCCGCGCAGCATGCGTTCCGGGTGGGTAAAGAAAATGGCTACCCGCTGCGTGAGAAAATGCGTCAGTTACGCAGCGTATGTTTTGGGCGATTTGACCTTATTCGGATGTTTCTTGAAATTCAAATTCAGGCGGCATTTGCTGACGGTTCTCTGCATCCTAACGAACGAGAAGTCCTGTACGTTATTGCTGAAGAGCTCGGCATTTCGCGTATGCAGTTCGATCAGTTCTTACGCATGATGGAAGGCGGCCAGCAATTCGGCGGTGGTTACAGCCAATCGCAAGGTGGATTCCAGCAACAGCGTGGGCCAACGCTTGAAGATGCGTGTAATGTTCTGGGTGTTAAGAGCAGCGATGATGCAACGACCATTAAGCGCGCATACCGCAAATTAATGAGTGAACACCATCCTGACAAACTGGTTGCCAAAGGTTTACCGCCAGAAATGATGGAGATGGCCAAACAGAAGGCGCAGGAAATTCAGAAAGCGTACGATCTGATTAAGACTGCCAAAGGATTTAAGTAACACGAATGCCCCTCACCCTAACCCTCTCCCCCAGGAGAGGGAATTACTCTGTTTTCCCCCTCGTCTCCCTGGAGAGGGAATCACTCGATTTTCCCCCTCGCCCTCCGGGAGAGGGCCGGGGTGAGGGGAAAATCAGAAGTCAGCCGGTGCGCGAAACGTCATCGGCGTTCCATACTCAGGGTGAGTAATGGTCAGCATTTCCGCATGGAGTTGCAAACGCGGAGCCATTGCCAGCGCTTCAGGCGTGGCATAGAAGCGGTCCCCCAGAATCGGATGGCCCAACGCCAGCATATGCACGCGCAGTTGATGCGAACGCCCGGTAATCGGTTTTAGCAGCACTCGCGCGGTATTGTCCGCGGCATACTCCAGCACTTCATACTCCGTCTGTGCCGCTTTGCCGGTTTCATGACAAACCATCTGCTTTGGCCTGTTCGGCCAGTCGCAAATCAGCGGTAAATCCACCAGGCCCGTTTCCGGTTTTGGATGACCCCACACTCGCGCCACATATTGCTTCTTCGGCTCACGTTCACGGAATTGACGCTTTAACTCGCGTTCTGCCGCTTTGGTCAGCGCAACAGCAATCACGCCACTGGTCGCCATATCCAGACGATGTACGGATTCAGCCTGCGGAAAATCGCGCTGAATACGCGTCATCACGCTGTCTTTGTGCTCATCAAGACGCCCGGGCACCGACAACAAGCCCGAAGGCTTGTTGACGACCATAATATGCTGATCCTGGTAGAGAATATTCAACCAGGGTTCAAGCGGCGGATTATAGGGTTCCATTAACATTTACTCTGCATCCTTCAAGCTGCAACTGCGTTGGCTGCTTTCGTTCACCCCAGTCACTTACTTTTGGTAAGCTCCTGGGGATTCTCTCTCTTGCCGCCTTGCTGCAACTCGAATGATTTGAGTAAAGCGGAATGGATTTTACTGATGTGTCACCACGATCAGACGCAATGCATCCAGTCGCCAGTTAGCTTGCGAGAGGCTTTCCAGCACTTGTTGACGATTGCTCTCGATAGCTTCGAGTTCATCATCACGAATGTTTGGGTTGACCGCTTTTAACGCTTCCAGGCGAGACAGTTCTGCACTCAACTTTTCATCTGCTTCTTCGCGAGCCGCTTTAATCAGTACTTGCGCAGCCGCTTCCACTTTCTCTTCTGCCAATTGCAAAATCGCGTGAACGTCCTGCTGCACCGCGTTTACTAGCTTGCTGCCAGTATGGCGATTCACCGTGCTTAACTGGCGGTTGAAGCTTTCAAACTCGACCTGTGCGGCGAGGTTGGTGCCGTTTTTGTCGACCAACATACGAACTGGCGTAGGTGGCAGGAAGCGGTTAAGTTGCAGTTGTTTCGGCGCTTTCGCCTCAACGACATACACCAGTTCCAGCAACAGTGTTCCCACTGGCAGCGCTTTGTTTTTCAACAGTGACAACGCACAGCTACCGGTATCACCTGAAAGAATCAGGTCCAGACCATTGCGGATGATCGGGTGTTCCCAGGTCACAAACTGTGCATCTTCGCGAGACAGCGCCACATCACGTTCAAACGTAATGGTGCAACCATCTTCCGGCAGACCAGGGAAGTCCGGCACCAGCATATGATCGCCTGGTGTCAGCACAACCATATTGTCACCGCGATCGTCCTGATTTATGCCGACGATGTCGAACAAGTTCAGGGCAAAGCTCACCAGGTTAGTGTCGTTATCCTGCTCAGAAATAGCCTGAGCCAGCGCTTGAGATTTCTCACCGCCATTGGAGTGGATTTCCAGCAAGCGGTCACGACCCTGTTCCAGTTGCAGCTTCAGCGCATCGTGTTGTTCACGGCACTGCTTGATAAGCGCATCGAAGCCATCCGTATTTTCAGGTGCAGCCAGATATTCAATCAGTTGCGGATAAACGTTGTCGTAAATCGCGCGACCGGTCGGGCAGGTGTGCTCGAATGCGTCCAGACCTTCGTGGAACCATTTCACCAGCACGGACTGTGCAGTTTTCTCGAGGAAAGGCACATGAATCTGAATATCGTGCGCCTGACCGATACGGTCAAGACGGCCAATACGCTGTTCCAGCAAATCTGGGTTAAACGGCAGATCGAACATCACCAGGTTACTGGCGAACTGGAAGTTACGGCCTTCGGAACCAATCTCGGAGCACAGCAGTACTTGAGCACCGGTGTCTTCTTCGGCAAACCAGGCTGCCGCACGGTCACGTTCAATAATGGACATGCCTTCATGGAACACCGCGGCACGAATACCTTCACGCTCACGCAGCACTTGCTCAAGCTGAAGTGCGGTGGCGGCTTTGGCACAAATCACCAGAACCTTGTGAGAGCGGTGGCTGGTCAGATAGCCCATCAGCCATTCCACACGCGGATCGAAGTTCCACCACGTGCCGCTATCGCCTTCAAATTCCTGATAAATCTGCTCTGGATAGAGCATATCGCGTGCGCGTTCTTCCACGGATTTACGTGCCGCCATAATGCCCGACACTTTAATCGCAGTTTGGTACTGCATCGGCAGTGGCAAACGAATGGTATGCAGCTCGCGTTTCGGGAAGCCTTTCACGCCATTACGCGTATTACGGAACAACACACGGCTGGTACCGTGGCGGTCCATCAGCATGGAAATCAGTTCCTGACGCGCTGCATCGCTCCCTTCACGGTTGCTGTTCGCGGTTTGCAGCAGCGGCTCGATATCCTGCTCGCCAATCAGTTCACTCAGCATGTTGAGCTGATCGTTAGTCAGATGATTGCCAGCCAGCAGTAATGCAACGGCATCAGCTACGGGGCGATAATGCTGCTGCTCTTCGACAAATTGCTCGAAATCATGGAAGCGACTTGGGTCCAGCAAACGTAGACGCGCGAAGTGGCTTTCCATACCCAACTGTTCCGGCGTTGCGGTTAACAGCAAGATACCTGGAATATGTTCAGCGAGCTGCTCGATTGCCTGATATTCGCGGCTTGGGGCCTTTTCGCTCCACACTAAATGGTGGGCTTCATCGACAACCAGCAAATCCCATTCGGCCTCGCACAGGTGCTCAAGACGTTGCTTGCTGCGGCGCACAAAATCCAGAGAACAGATAACCAATTGTTCTGTTTCGAATGGATTATCGCTGTCGTGTTGGGCTTCGGCGTAACGTTCGTCATCAAACAGAGCAAAACGCAGGTTGAAGCGGCGAAGCATCTCAACCAGCCACTGGTGTTGCAGGGTTTCCGGCACCACGATCAGCACGCGTTCAGCGCTGCCAGCCAGCAGTTGCTGGTGCAGGATCATCCCGGCTTCGATGGTTTTACCTAAACCAACTTCGTCCGCCAACAATACGCGTGGCGCATGGCGACGACCTACATCGTGGGCAATGTTCAACTGGTGTGGGATCAGGCTGGTGCGCATGCCGCGCAGACCGCTCCATGGCTGACGATACTGTTCGCTTTGGTAAACGCGGGAACGATAACGCAAGGCGAAACGGTCCATCCTGTCAATTTGCCCGGCGAAAAGACGATCTTGTGGCTTACTGAACACCAGTTTGCTGTCGAGGAAAACTTCGCGCAGCATCGTACCCGCTTCTTCTGTGTCCAGACGCGTTCCAATGTAGGCAAGTAAGCCGTTTTCTTCTTTAACTTCATCAACTTTCAGCTGCCAGCCTTCATGGCTGGTAATGGTGTCGCCTGGGTTGAACATCACACGGGTGATAGGCGAGTCATTTCTGGCATACAGGCGATTTTCACCGGTGGCAGGGTAGAGCAGGGTAACCATCCGTGGGTCTAAAGCGACCACAGTTCCCAGTCCCAGTTCGCTTTCAGTATCGCTGATCCAACGTTGACCAAGTGTAAAAGGCATAAGATTTCGGCTCTATTATCAGTTACTAAGATTTGCAGGCAATAGCATAACGACCGCACATAAAAGGGGGGCGGTTGTCAAAAAGTAGATTTAAGGGTACTTCAGGAGGGCGCTATGGTACTGGAAGCCGACGCATTCGTCACCGTCAAAATAGCCCCAATTGCCCTGTCATCAGTGTAGCAAAGTCATCTTCAAGGAAAGGTAAAATTCCTTCGGCCACCGGCTGGAGTTGACGCGTCAGATAATGATCGTAGTCCAGCGGCGATTCCTGATAATCCACCGGTTCAGGGCCATTGGTGGTTATCACATATTTGATGGTGCCGCGGTTTTGATACTGTGGTGAACGGCCAAGTCGTTGATTATGCTCATCAGCAAGACGCGCGGCGCGGACATGCGGTGGGACATTTTTTTGATACTCGCTTAACGGACGACGCAGCCGTTTACGGTAAACCAATTGCTCATCCAGCTCACCCGCCATCAAACTGGCGATGGTTTCACGGATGTAATCCTGGTATGGCTCATTGCGAAACACGCGCAAATAAAGTGTTTGTTGGAAGGCTTGCGCCAGCGGCGTCCAGTCCGTACGCACGGTTTCCAGCCCTTTAAACACCATGCGCTGTGATCCATTTTCCTGAATCATTCCGGCGTAGCGCTTTTTCGAGCCTTCAACGGTGCCGCGAATCGTCGGCATCAGGAAGCGGCAGAAATGAGATTCAAACTCGAGCTCAAGCTTGCTGTCCAGCATTTGGGTCTCTTGCAGATGCGCTTTCCACCACGCATTCACGTGCTCGACTAACTGTTTCCCGATCCGTGCAGCATCCTCTTCCGAATGCGCTTTTTTGAGCCAGACAAACGTCGAATCGGTATCACCGTAAATCACGTCATAACCCTGAGCTTCAATTAGCGCTTTGGTTTGCAACATGATTTGATGCCCACGCATGGTTATTGATGAGGCCAGGCGCGGATCAAAGAAACGGCATGCGCTGGTGCCTAATACACCATAAAAGGCGTTCATGATGATTTTCAGCGCCTGAGATAACGGCTTATTACCGTGGCGTTTGGCCTCGTCACGACCAGACCAGATTTGCCCGACGATTTCCGGCAGGCAATTTAGGGTTCTGGAAAAATGTGCACCAAGAAAACCGTCAACTGAATGTTCAGGTTCCGGGTGCGCCATACCCTCTACCAGGCCGACGGGGTCGATAAGAAAAGTGCGGATAATCGACGGATAAAGGCTTTTATAATCCAGCACTAATACCGAGTCATAAAGGCCGGGACGTGAATCCATCACGTAACCGCCGGGGCTGGCCTGTGGTGGCACTTCCCCGAGATTGGGGGCTACATAACCGGCACGGTGCATGCGTGGAATATAAAGGTGGCCAAACGCGGCAACAGATCCGCCGTGCCGGTCGAGAGGTAAACCGTTGACTGTTGCCCGCTCGAGCAGGAATGGCATTAGCTCAGTTTTATGAAAAATCCGCGTAACCAGTTCGCAATCTTTCAGATTGTATTTCGCCAGTGCGGGCTTATCTTCAGCGAAACGCCGGTCAATTTCGTCCATCCGTTGCCACGGGTTATCGATCGCTTTACCTTCGCCGAGCAGTTCCCGCGAAACGGTTTCCAGGGAAAATGACGAGAAATTCCAGAAAGCAGATCGCAAAGCTTCGATGCCATCGATGATGACGCGGCCCGCAGCCTGCGCGAAAAACACCCCTTGTTTGAAGCCGTGCTCACGCCACTCCAGCAGATTATTTTCGCGCCCCAGACGCAGCGGGACTTGATAACGATCGGCCATTTTTTGCAGCACGCGTAAGTCAAACTGCACCACGTTCCAACCGATTAATACATCAGGGTCGTGTTGAGTGAACCACTCATTGAGTTTTTCGATAAGGAGTGGGCGGCTGGCGACATATTCCAGCGTAAAATCCAGTCCGCTGGCGTCACCATTTTCGGGGCCAAGCATGTAGACAACGCGCTGCCCGCAGCCTTCAAGGCCGATGCAATATAGCTCGCCATGGCGATTGGTTTCGATATCCAGCGACACCCATTTTAACGGTGGGCGGTAATCCGGCGCGGGTTTCAGCTTTGTTTCAACTATCAGGTTGTTTTGCGATTCACCGCTAAACCAGACGGGAGCAGTAATAAAGCGCTCCATCAAAAAACGTTCAGGCGGACGAATATCGGCTTCGTAAACTCTGACACCGCCATCACGCAGCAGCTTTTCAATACGTATAAGCTGGCGATGCTGGCGGCAGTAAAGCCCGCAGACTGGTTGGCGCTGGAAATCTTTGAGAGGCAATGGGGTAAGCCGATAATGGCTTTCGTTCGCGAGCAAGCGTGCCGCTTCGGACTGTTGCGACTGCGGAATGAATGCGACGGATTCCTGGCGTGGCAGACGCACCTTCATTGGGCCATCGTCCGTTGCCAGCCAAAACTCAACTTCAGTACCGAGCGGGGTATCTCGCCAGTGACGCGTTAAAAGAAACCCCTGACGAGCTTGTGTCACGCTGTATTCTCATAAAACAAAAGTGGACTGATTATAGACCACTTCGTTCTTTTTTACTGCTTTTATATACAGTGTTCACTGCCCGTAATAAGCCTTTGAGCCATGTTTTCGCAAATAATGTTTATCCAGCAGCGTTTGTTGCATATCGGGTAATTCAGGTGCGAGTTGGCGGCAGAATATGCCCATATAAGCGACTTCTTCCAACACAATGGCATTGTGTACGGCATCCACCGGATCTTTTCCCCAGGCGAATGGGCCGTGTGAATGCACCAGTACGCCAGGCATTTGTGCGGCGTCGATCCCACGCTCAGCAAAGGTTTTCACGATAACTTCACCGGTTTGCCATTCGTAATCACCATTGATCTCTTCATCGGTCATTTTGCGGGTGCAAGGAATGGGGCCGTAGAAGTAATCGGCGTGAGTGGTTCCGGTTGCCGGGATGGATTTCCCCGCCTGAGCCCAGATTGTCGCATGGCGTGAGTGGGTGTGCACAATGCCGCCAATATGCGGAAATTGAAGATACAGCAAGCGGTGAGTGGGAGTATCTGATGACGGTTTTTTATCCCCTTCAACCACTTCGCCTGTTTCAAGACTCACAACCACCATATCTTCGGCAGTCATAATGCTGTAATCAACTCCCGAGGGTTTGATGATCAATACGCCGTGTTCACGATCAACGGCGCTGACGTTGCCCCAGGTCAGGGTAACCAGATTATGTTTGGGCAGCGCGAGGTTCGCTTCCAGCACCTGACGTTTCAGATCTTCTAGCATTTTTGATCCTTAACTTGTAAGTCCACCCTCACCCTAACCCTTACCCAGAGGGAGAGGGGATTGCCCGGTTTTCCCCTTACCCAGAAGGAGAGGGGATTGCTCGGTTTTCTCCTTACCCTGAGGGAGAGGGGATTGACCGAGCGAGATTTTGCTTTCCCCCTCTCCTTTGGGAGAGGGCCGGGGTGAGGGGAAATATAACTAGCGTTTAAAACTGTAATAAACCTCGTTCCAGCGCAGTGAATCTTTAAACGCAGGCAAGCGAGTGTCGTTATCAATAACGGTCAGCTCAACGCCGTGTAACTCACTGAACAGGCGCATATCATCAAGTGTCAGAGCCTGGCTAAACACCGTGTGGTGTGCGCCGCCGGCCAGAATCCATGCCTCAGACGCGGTTGGCAGATCAGGCTGCGCTTTCCATAGCGCATTCGCGACGGGTAGTTTTGGCAACTGATGTGGGGCTTCGACGGTATCAACACAGTTCACCAGCAAACGGAAACGATCGCCGAGATCGATAAGGCTGGCATTCAGTGCAGGGCCGGTTTGGGTGGAGAAGATCAGGCGTGCGGGATCGTCTTTGCCGCCAATCCCCAAATGCTGCACATCGAGAATTGGTTTTTCAGCTGTCGCGATCGACGGGCAAACTTCCAGCATATGGGAACCGAGCACCATATCGTTGCCGTTTTCGAAGTGATAGGTGTAGTCCTCCATAAAGGAGGTGCCGCCCTCAAGGCCCGTTGACATCACTTTCATGATGCGAAGCAGTGCGGCAGTTTTCCAGTCGCCTTCGCCCGCAAAACCGTAGCCTTGCTGCATCAGGCGTTGCACGGCAAGACCTGGAAGTTGTTTCAGGCCGTGCAGGTCCTCAAATGTGGTGGTAAATGCGCTAAACCCACCTTGTTCAAGGAACTGTTTCATCCCCAGTTCAATGCGCGCGGCATCAATCACATTCTGACGTTTCGCGCCGTTAATTTGTGCGGCGGCAGTCAAGCGGTAGCTGCTCTCATATTCGTCGATCAGCGCGTTCACATCACCGTCGCTGACGGCATTGACCACTTGAACCAGGTCGCCCACAGCATAGGTGTTCACGGCAAACCCAAACTTCATCTGCGCTGCGACTTTATCGCCGTCCGTCACTGCAACTTCACGCATGTTGTCGCCGAACCGAACCACTTTAAGCTGGCGAGTATCTTGTTTTGATACCGCCTGGCGCATCCAGGCCCCAATACGTTGATGCGCCTGCGGATCTTGCCAGTGGCCTGTCACCACGGTGTGTTGCTGACGCATACGCGCGCCGATGAATCCGAACTCACGGCCGCCGTGAGCGGTCTGGTTCAGGTTCATAAAGTCCATATCAATGCTACCCCACGGGATTTGCGCATTGAACTGGGTGTGGAATTGCAGCAGTGGCTTGGTGAGAATGCTCAGGCCATTGATCCACATTTTTGCAGGCGAGAAAGTATGGAGCCACACGACCAAACCGGCGCATTTATCGCTGTAACTGGCATCACGGCAAATAGCGGTGATTTCGTCAGGGGTTGTACCCAGCGGTTTCAGCACCAGTTTGCACGGCAGTTTGGCATCTTTGTTCAGCGCATTGACGACCTGCTCGGCGTGCTGATTAACCTGACGCAACGTTTCCGCACCGTAGAGATGCTGGCTGCCAATTACAAACCACACTTCATATTGTTCAAAAATGTTCATCGTCATGTCCTTAATGGGCGCTGTTCGCCGCTACAGGGAGATAGTGTTGTTCCGCGCTGACAGCCCACTGCTGATAGCGTTGATAAAGCTGTTCAAAGCGCTCAGCGCGTTGAGGAGTCGGTTGCAAGGTGTTTTCGATTTGGCTCGCCATCGCAAGCTGCGCCTGGGAAATATCGGTGTGAACACCGGCTGCTACGGCGGCAAAAATGGCCGCACCCAGTGCGCAACACTGATCCGAGGCGACGATTTGCAATGGGCGGTTAAGCACGTCACAGCACACCTGCATGATCACTGGCGATTTACGCGCAATTCCGCCCAGTGCCATGACGTTGGTGACGGGAATACCTTGTTCGGTAAAGCACTCCATAATTGCGCGGGCACCAAAGGCGGTGGCGGCAATCAGGCCACCGAACAGTGCAGGCGCATCGGTTGCCAGATTCAAATCGGTAATCACGCCTTTCAGCCGCTGATTAGCATTCGGCGTGCGGCGACCGTTAAACCAATCGAGCACGACGGGCAGATGTTCCAGCGTTGGATTTTTTGCCCAGGCTTCTGTCAGCGCCGGGAGCAGTTGTTTTTTACTGGCATTAATCTGTTCGTGCAGTTCAGGGTGTTGCTGCGCCAGTTGTTCCAGCGGCCATCCCAGTACGCGTCCAAACCAGGCGTAAATATCACCAAAAGCAGATTGCCCGGCTTCAAGGCCAATGAAATCAGGCACCACGCTGCCGTCAACTTGCCCGCAAATCCCTTTCACCGCACGCTCGCCAACGGTCGGTTTATCAGCGATTAAGATGTCGCAGGTAGAAGTGCCGATGACTTTCACCAGCGTATTGGGTTGTGCGCCAGCCCCAACCGCCCCCATGTGGCAATCAAACGCCCCACCGGAAATCACCACGCTTTGCGGCAGGCCCAGGCGCTCAGACCATTCGGCAGAAAGCGTTCCTACCGGAATATCCGCAGTCCAGGTTTCGGTGAACATCGGGTAAGCCAGATTTTGGTTAATGACGGGATCTAACTCATCAAAGAAGCTGGCCGGAGGTAGGCCGCCCCAGCTTTCATGCCACAGTGATTTATGCCCGGCGCTACAGCGGCCACGGCGAATATCTTGCGGGCGTGTGGTACCGGAAAGCAGAGCTGGAACCCAGTCGCACAGCTCAACCCACGACACCGCAGCTTGCGCCACTTTTGGGTCGGCGCGGGTGACGTGAAGAATTTTCGCCCAGAACCATTCGCTGGAATAAATACCGCCAATGTAGCGGGAGTAATCATTGTTGCCCGGCTGGTGGCATAAGCGGGTAATCGCTTCGGCTTCTTCAACCGCGGTATGATCTTTCCACAGTACAAACATGGCATTGGGGTTGTCGGTAAATTCTGGCTTCAGAGCCAACACATTACCTTCAGCATCAATGGGGGCAGGGGTGGAGCCGGTGCTGTCAACGCCAATACCACACACGCGGGCACGTTGCTCAGCGGTCAGTTCAGCAAGAACGGTTTTCACTGCCCGTTCCATGGACTCTATGTAGTCTCGGGGATGGTGGCGAAATTGATTATTAGCAGCGTCGCAGTAGCGATTTTCCTGCCAGCGGGGATACCACTCCACGCTTGTCGCAAGTTCTGCTCCATTTTCGCAATCTACAGCCAGCGCACGAACAGAATCACTACCAAAATCGAGGCCCAGCGCGATCGACATTTTTAAACTCCCTGACCTGGTTATCTATGAAAATGACATTAGTTTTTATGCAGAAAAACCGTCAGGTCGTATTCGCTGTAGTTATGGAGAAATGTGCTGTGCCGTTGAGAAGTGTGACGCCCCGCAAATAATCGATGTGGACATTTCTGCTACTTTTATAAACACTTTGGTTATCTTCGCAAAACCTGTCATCGACTGATGAAAAGCATGCGACCAGTTAAATTGCGGCTTTATGATATAAATCGGGCTGTTTGTTGTTTAGGCAGCATAGTGCGGGTGTGAAACTGCAGGGATATGGACAAATTGTTTCTGTTATCCCCTTTGAAAAGCGAGCTTGATGATGCCTGAAATGCAAAATGACCCGTTGTTGCCTGGGTACTCTTTTAACGCCCATTTAGTCGCAGGATTAACGCCGATTGAAGCTGAAGGCCCGTTGGATTTTTTCATCGACAGGCCATTAGGAATGAAAGGTTACATCCTGAATTTAACGGTGCGGGGTGAAGGTGTTATCAATAACCAGGGGAAAAACTACGTCTGCCGACCCGGTGACATTCTGCTGTTTCCGCCTGGAGAAGTGCATCACTATGGTCGGGAGCCTTCCAGCAAAGAGTGGTATCACCAGTGGGTGTACTTCCGTCCGCGGGCTTACTGGCAGGAGTGGTTAAACTGGGATCCCATCTTTGCGCAAACGGGTTTTTTCCGCCCGGATGACGCGCATCAGCACAGTTTTTCTCAGCTGTTTGGTCAGATTATTGACGCCGGGCAGGCGGAAGGGCGCTATGCGGAATTACTGGCAATCAATTTGTTAGAACAGTTGTTGTTGCGACGCATGGAAGTCTTGAGTGCTTCGCTCAATCCTCCGCTCGATAACCGTGTACGGGATGCCTGTCAGTTCATCAGTGACCATCTGGCCGACCACCGTTTTGATATTGCCAGCGTCGCTCAGCACGTCTGTCTGTCGCCGTCACGCTTGTCACATCTGTTCCGTCAGCAGCTTGGCGTCAGTGTTTTGAGTTGGCGTGAAGACCAGCGCATCCTGCAGGCCAAATTATTGTTAAGCACCACCCGCATGCCGATTGCCAGCGTCGGGCGCAATGTCGGTTTTGAAGATCAGCTCTATTTTTCGCGCGTTTTTAAGAAATGCACGGGTGCCAGTCCGAGCGAGTTTCGTGCAGGCTGTGAATAGCTTTACCCTTCGTACTTCAAGCTGTCTCTTTGTTGGCTGCGTTTACTCACCCGAATCACTTACTTGAGTAAGCTCATCGGGACTCGTTCTCTTGCCGCCGCGATACAGCTCGAATTACTTTGGGTAACTATAATTAGGTGGTACAAATCATGGCTTGACGGCTATCCCATCTCTCAGGAGAATCGCCAACTCGTTTCTCGACGGACGCTTTATGGAAGCTTTGCTGGAACACTTTATTACTCAATCAGTAATGTATTCGCTTTTTGCGGTGATGCTGGTGGCCTTCCTCGAATCACTGGCACTGGTTGGGCTTATCCTTCCCGGCACCGTGATGATGGCAGGGCTAGGTGCGCTAATTGGTGGAGGGCAGGTCGATTTTTATCACGCCTGGGCTGCGGGGATTGTCGGTTGCTTGCTTGGCGACTGGATTTCATTCTGGCTAGGTGGGCGCTTCAAAGGGCCACTGCATCGCTGGTCATTTATGAAAAAGAACAAAGCGTTGCTGGATAAAACCGAACATGCACTACATCAGCACAGCATGTTTACTATCCTGGTCGGCCGCTTTGTGGGCCCGACGCGACCACTGGTGCCAATGGTGGCGGGCATGCTGGATCTCCCCGTTTCTAAATTTATTATTCCGAACATTATTGGCTGCATTTTCTGGCCGCCGGTCTATTTTTTACCGGGGATTTTGGCGGGTGCGGCGATAGATATTCCTGCGGATATGCAGAGCAGCAGCTTTAAGTGGCTCTTACTGCTGGTGGCGTTGTTTATCTGGCTGGCGGCATGGTTATGCTGGCGCTGGTGGCGTAGTGGCAAAGCAACATCCGATCGCCTGACGAAATACCTGCCACGCGCGCGTTTACACTGGTTAGCGCCACTCATGGCAGCGCTGGCGGTAGGTGGATTTGTCGCCATTCAAATGCACCCGTTAATGCCGATTTATCGTGATATTTTGTGGAAAGTGCTTACGGGCCACGCTTAACGGTTGATCCCCAACAGTGCGGATGCACTGGCTTCTCCGCTCAATAACGTTGCCGTGTCGCCATCCCAGGCGATACGGCCATCAACCACCACCAGGCTTCTTTCGGCGATTCGTGCCGCATCTTCAATACTGTGTGACACCATCAACAGCGTCAATTGTTGCTGGCGACACAGGTCATCAAGCAACGCGAGCATTTCCTGGCGCAGCGCCGGGTCGAGTGCCGAGAACGGTTCATCAAGCAACAAAATAGGCTGTTCACGCACCAGACAACGGGCGAGGGCGACACGCTGGCGCTGACCGCCTGAGAGTTGTGACGGAAGCCGATCGAGTAAATCGCTAATCGCCATCTGGCTGGCAATCGTCGTGAGCCGCTTTTGTTGTGCCGCGTTGAGTTTAAGCCCTGGATTTAACCCGAGGCCAATGTTCTGGCGCACCGTCAGGTGCATGAAAAGATTGTTTTCCTGGAACAGCATCGACACTGGACGCTGTGCCGGAGCGGTACGCGTATGGTCTTCGCCATGTAGTATAATCTGCCCACTGGCGGGGGTGAGAAAACCCGCAACCAAACTGAGCAGCGTACTTTTCCCCGCACCACTTGGCCCCAGCACCGCAACGCGTTCACCACAGTTAATCTTCATCGAAAAACGCATCGGCAAATGGTGATAGAGCCAGGTTATATCATTGAGAATCAGCATGGCGTCCCGGAAGTTTTTCAATCAAAGTGAATAAAGCAAAGCACAGTATCAGCAGGATAAGCGCGGTTACGGCTCCGTCCTGGCTACGATATGAACCAATTTGTTGATAGAGATAAAACGGCAGCGTGCGGAAATCTTCATTGCCAAACAAAGCCACGACACCGAAATCGCCAATCGATAACACACAAGCAAACGCCAGTGCCTGCGCCAGTGGGCGTTTGAGCGCGCGTAACTCGATAAAACGCAGACGGTTTACGCCACTAATATTTAGCGACTGACAAAGCCTGGTATAGCGTTCAGCAACGTCCAGCATGGGGTTTTCCAGCACTTTTAGCGCGTAGGGGATCGCCATCAACGCATTGGTGAAAATCACAATGCCATCAGCCGTTTGCGGTAAACCCACGGTGTTATTGAGCAGCAGGAAAAAGCCGGTTGCCAGCACGATACCTGGCATGGCCAGAATCAACATGCCGCTAAGTTCCAACGCTTGTCCGGCAAAGGCACGGTTACGCAGGCGCAATTCTCGCGAGCTCCACAGCAACATTACCGTGATAACCACACAAATCAGCCCGGCACCCACGGCGATCCTTAACGAAGTCAATAAAGCCTGCCAAAGCACCGGCTGTGACAACACGGCGCTAAAGCCACTATTAAAGCCATCAATAATCACTGCCAATAACGGGGGTAATAACAGCAACAGCGCGAAGGTGATAAGTCCCCCGTCGCACAGTTTACGTCGAATGTTATCCTGGCGGTCGCGCCAGCCATGCATCTGGCTATTCCCCACCGGAATCGCTTTGCTAAGCCGCTGACTTAATAGCACCAGAGCCAAACAGCAGACCATCTGCACCATCGCAAGCAAGGCTGCTCGAGCGGGGTCGTAGTCGTAGCTCAGCGCCTGGAAGATAGCCAGTTCGATAGTGGTCGCTTGCGGTCCACCTCCCAGCGAAAGCACAGTGGCGAAGCTTGCGAAACAGAGCATAAAAATGAGTGCGGCAGCCGGAAGAATTTGGCGTCGCAACCACGGCCATTCGACAAAGCGGAAGAAATTCCACCCCTGCATACCGAGTTGCGCAGCAACCTGACGCTGCTCGCTGGGGATATTTTCTAACGCCTGAAGCAGCAGACGTGTCGCCATCGGCAGGTTAAAGAAGACGTGGGCGAGTAAAATGCCTTTTAAACCATACGGCGAGAACGTCCACTCTATCCCTAACTTTGCGCAAAGCGAGGCCAGCCAACCTTCACGCCCGTACACCGTCAGAATACCGAATACCGCCACCAACACCGGTAAAACCAGCGTCATGGCACAAAGACGTAATAGGGCTAAACGGCCCGGAAAACGGCGACGATAGAGCGCACGAGCCAGAAAAATAGCCGGGAACACGGAAAGTGCGGCGGAGAGAAACGCCTGCCAAAACGAGAAACGCAGTACGTGCCACAAATAGCTATCCTGCACCAGGGCGCGGATATCCGTTTGCGGCGCGTTAAACCACAGCGCTATAAAAGCCGCCAGGGCTACGACCACCACAAGTGTGGCGGCACAAAGCCCTGGAATCAGCCAGCCGGGAATTAGCGGCTGACGGCGCGTTGCCATTCGCTAATCCAGTTGGCGCGTTGTTTAGAGACGTCTTCTGCGCTGTATTCCAGGGTGTTCTGCGGTTTGACCAGGCCATTAAAGCCTTCAGGCAATTTCACATCGGTCACTGGGTACATCCAGTTTCCCGTCGCAACGGTATTCTGGAAGCCGGGTGATGTGATAAAAGTCATGAACTTTTCAGCCAGTTCAGGCTGTTTGCTTGAAGCCAGACGTCCGGCAACTTCCACCTGCAAATAATGGCCTTCGCTAAAATTCGCCGCTGCGTAGTTATCTTTTTTCTCTTCGATTATGTGATAAGCCGGAGAGGTGGTGTAGCTCATCACCAAATCGCCTTCGCCTTTCAGGAACAGGCCGTAGGCTTCGCTCCAGCCTTTAGTCACGGTGACCGTTTTCTTCGCCAGCTTCTGCCACGCTTCAGGCGACTTGTCACCATACACTTTTTGCATCCATAACAGCAGGCCCAGGCCTGGCGTGCTGGTGCGTGGGTCCTGATAAATCACTTTCCACTTTTGGTCGCTTTCGACCAGTTCTTTGAGGCTTTTTGGCGGGTTTTTCAGTTTGTTTTTATCGTACACAAAGGCGAAGTAACCGTAATCGAACGGCACGAAGGTATCGTTGCTCCAGCCGCCTGGGATTTTCAACGCGCTGGTGTCCGTTTTGCTCGGTGCAAATAATTTGGTCTGCGTGGCCGCTTCCAGAAGGTTGTTATCTAAGCCCAGAACGACGTCGGCTTTACTGTTTTTACCTTCCATCCGGATGCGGTTGAGCAGCGACACACCGTCTTCGAGTGCGACGAATTTCAGCTCGCAATTGCAGTCAGCTTCAAAGGCCTTTTTCACCGCAGGCCCTGGGCCCCAGTCGGCAGCAAAAGAGTCGTAGGTATAAACAGTCAGCAGGGGTTTGGCAAAAACAGGTGCTGCGATGAGCGCAAGCAACGGCAATAATTTTTTGAACACTTTGCACCTCTTGGGATTAGGGGTGGCAAAGGACTTTGAGAAATGAGCCTCAAATCCCTTCGCCGGCGTTATCCGGATCAGGTTCGACGGGTATTATCTCAGCCAGACTTTCGCCTTAGCACCCCGTTGAGAACGCGTGCATTGTAGTGATTATGTAAATATTACGAAAGGGGTATTGGTTCTGGCGGTGCAAACCATGCCGACTTAAAGTCAAACCATCCCAACGTGTTCATTCTCACGCCACGCATACTGCGTTGACCTTCAATGCGCAACCAGTGGTGGATTAACGGCAAGATATCATTATTTTCCACGCGACTCTGGCACCACTCAGGCAGAGAAAGCTCACCGTTGTGCCATTTACTGGTATCTGTTTCCCAGTCAATGGCGAGGCATTTTTGAATCAACGGCACTTCATAAAGATGTGAATAGAGTGAAAACTCTAACGGCAGAGTGAAGTTCGCGCTATTAAGCCAGATATCACTTTCAGCATCGCCCTGATGCCACTCTTCATAACTGACTTCTTGCACCACAAGTTCAATGCCAATGCGGGCCAGCAGTTCTTCCATAACCTTACTGATCACCCGATGTTCAACGTGATCGCGATAAAAAGTCAGCGTTACGGACTCCAGCCCGGCAGGTTTTTCCAGTACTGGCTGTGGGCGAGTGTGGTGCCAGCGCGGTAGCAGCCCGTAAGCTGGGAACCAATATTGCTGATTTTGTGCACCTGCGCTGAAAAGCAGATGGATCGGTGCCAGAACATGGCTCAACCATCGGCGCACTTCTGTATTGCTACCCAGTGTTGAGCGGCTATCGAACAAAATATAGTAGCAGCCTTCTTCAAGACGACTTTCGATGGCTTTCTCGCTGTCGGGCATTCCTGACAATTGCACCGCACAACTGACCTCTTCACCAATTTCCGGCAGCACCCAAAAATTCACCTCGTCAATCAATGCCCGATAACCGAAGTAATCATCGTAGGCCTGAATTTTCAGCTGGTTGGTATTGTTGCGTACCACCGAATACGGGCCGGTACCGACGGGCTGACGAGCAAAGTTGGATAAGGTCTGCCATTCACGCGGCAGGATCATCGCATTGACGCTGCCCAGTAACCACGGTAGCCATTTGTCGGGTTGTGAGAGGGTGATATCCAGCGTCCAGGCCGTAGGCGAGGTAATTTCCTTAATATGCGAATAAAGCGGCAAAGTGCTGATACGTTGCAAGGATGTCGTCACATCCAGCATATCCAACTCACGGCCATGGTGAAAATGAATGCCGGGGCGAAGATAAAAACGCCAATGTAATGGGGAAATTTGTTGCCAGTGGTGGGCAATATCCGCCTCCAGTTCCCCATTTTCCTCATTTATACGGATAAGCCCGCTGAAAATTTGCCGGGCAATATGGGTTTCGGAACGACGTAAAGCTGAGCCAGGCAACAGATTTAGCAGTGGGCGATAGTAGAGAACGCGCAGAATATGCCGTCCTTGTCGAAAGCTTCTGCCGAGGTGAGAAATCAGCATTTGGCGAACGGCTGCTTTATCGCCAACGATTTGCACCAGTTGATCAATTCGGTCCTGCTCGAGAAGATCTTCTGCGCGCTGTTGCTGAAGCGCAAGGCCAGTGTACAGAAACTCAAGCTTTGATCGCTTGCCGCGCCCGGCTTCGGCTTGCCAGTTTAACCAGCCATTTTCCTGCATCGCGCTGAGCAACGTTCGCATATGGCGGCGGGAGCAATTCAGCAGTTCGGCCAAATCATTCAGCGTCGTTTCTTGCGGCTTGCCTTCGAAGCTTTGCCAGAGGCGAATGAATTGTTGCTGTAGACGACCTGTAGACATAAAAGAGGAACTCCCGGCAGAAACTCATCAATTTAACTTTCCTCATATTACGCCAATAATCATCAACGATGAAAGCGAGGAGGTACATATGAAACGGTCACCGGTTGTTAAGTTTTATCAACAGTATTTTGCCGCAACACAACGTGTTTCTGCTGGATGGCTGGCTCGCCAGACAGCGTCGCAACGTCTGAGGATGCTCGAGGACTTAATGCAGTGGGAAGTCACTACTTCCGCAACCGTGAAGTACTAACTCGTTGATTCATGTGTGACTGAGAATTGGTGATGTTCACCCAGCCAGCGGTTTTTTACCGCTGGCTTTTTTATTCGGTATAGTGGACGGCTTGCACATTTATCACCCGCTCGAGTAAAAGGATCTCTCTGCATGGCCTGGTTTCTGACAAAAGGACGACGCCTCAATCCGGTGTACACGGCATTTATGGTTGTGGCATTTATGATGGGGATTGCAGGGGCACTTCAGGCGCCCACGCTGAGCCTGTTTTTAACGCGTGAAGTGCAAGTGCGGCCGTTCTGGGTCGGGTTATTTTATACCGTCAATGCGATAGCCGGGATTCTGGTCAGCCTGATGCTGGCGAAGCGTTCAGATAGCCGGGGGGACAGGCGCAAACTGATTATGATTTGCTGCGCGATGGCCGTGGCAAACTGCATTTTATTTGCTTTTAACCGTCACTACCTGACGTTAATCACCGTGGGCGTCATGTTCGCTTCCATTGCTAACACGGCGATGCCGCAAATCTTCGCCCTGGCTCGCGAGTATGCTGATAGCTCCGCGCGTGAAGTCGTGATGTTCAGCTCGATAATGCGTGCACAACTGTCGCTTGCCTGGGTCATTGGCCCGCCATTGTCGTTTATGCTGGCGTTAAACTACGGCTTTACCACCATGTTTCTTATCGCGGCGGGGATTTTTGTTATTTCGCTGGGGATAATTTTCTTCGCACTTCCGTCGGTTGAGCGGATTGAGCAACCTGCCGATGTTGCGCTGACGCAGGTCAGCGGCTGGAAAGACAAGAACGTCCGTATGTTGTTTATCGCATCGATGCTGATGTGGACCTGCAACACCATGTACATCATTGATATGCCGCTGTGGGTCAGCAGTGATTTAGGTCTTCCAGAGTCGCTGGCGGGGCTACTGATGGGGACGGCGGCGGGGCTTGAAATCCCGGCGATGATCCTTGCGGGCTATTATGTGAAGCGTTTTGGTAAGCGACGCATGATGGTGATTGCCGTTGCCGCAGGTGTGTTGTTCTACGTCGGGCTGATTCTGTTCCACAGTCGCACGGCGCTGCTGTTGCTCCAGCTGTTTAACGCGGTGTTTATTGGCATTGTCGCCGGGATTGGAATGCTATGGTTCCAGGATTTAATGCCGGGTAGGCCGGGGTCCGCGACCACGCTGTTTACCAACAGTATTTCGACAGGCGTAATTCTGGCCGGGGTGTTACAAGGCGCGCTGGCGGAGAGTTTTGGGCACTATTCGGTGTATTGGCTGATTGCGGGATTGGCGGTGTTGGCGTTGATTTTGACCAGTAGGGTCAAAAATATCTAATACCCGTCATACTTCAAGCTGCAGATGCGTTGGCTGCGCTCCCTCACCCCAGTCACTTACTTGTGTAAGCTCCTGGGGACTCACTCTCTTGCCGCCTTTCTGCAACTCGAATTATTTAGGGTATTTTTGATAGTGTTGATTTTTATTCAGCTAAAAACAGTTCCAGCAGCGAATTCAAAAATAGCTTCCCGTGCTCGGTAATTTGCCAATATTCCTCAGTTTCAATCAGGTAATCTTTGGCAATGGCTTCATCTAACTGTGCACGAATCACGGTTTCGTCCAGCCCGGTATACAGACTAAATTCATTGCGCGGTGCGGCTTCCAGCAGGCGGAAACGGTTCATAAAGAACTCGAACGGTTTATCGGCTTGCTCAACATCGTGCTGGCGATCGAGGTATTTGCCTTCCATATAGCCGCGCGGGTGGCGTGTTTTGGCGGTACGCATAATGCGCCCGTCTTCGAACGTCACTTTACCGTGTGCGCCACAGCCAATTCCCAGGTAGTCGCCAAAACGCCAGTAGTTCAGGTTGTGCTGACACTGATAACCCGGTTTTGCGTATGCCGAGGTTTCATATTGCTGATATCCCGCAGCCGTTAGCAGTTTGTCGCCCTGTTCGAAAATATCCCACAGCGCGTCGTCGTCCGGCAGTTTTGGCGGACGAGAGCTAAACAGCGTGTTCGGTTCAATCGTCAACTGATACCAGGAAAGATGCGGGGGATTAAGCTCAATAGCCTGGCGCAAATCATCCAGCGCTTCTTCTAGCGACTGGTCTGGCAAACCGTGCATCAAATCCAGATTGAAACTACGCAGCCCTAATCCACTAGCCAGATTTGCCGCACGTTTCGCTTCACCCGCATCATGGATACGGCCCAGGCGTTTGAGTTTTGTCTCGCTAAAACTCTGCACACCGATAGAAATGCGGTTCACGCCAGCACGTTGATAGCCAACGAAACGGTCGGCCTCAACGGTGCCAGGGTTCGCTTCCATGGTAATTTCTGCATCTGCTGCCAGCGGCAGACGCGCACGCACGCCATCGAGCAACGTTTGCATCGCCTCGCTTGAAAGCAAGCTAGGCGTACCGCCACCAATAAAGATGGTCTTTATTTCACGTCCTTGTGCCATTGGCGCGTCGTTATCCAGATCGCGCAACAGGTGGGCGACATACTCGTCGTGCGGGACGTCGCCTTTTAGTGCATGAGAATTGAAGTCACAGTAGGGGCACTTCTGCACGCACCACGGGATGTGAATATAGAGACTCAGTGGTGGCAAATTAGCCATTTTTCATTGCTTCCAGTAACAGTTTTAGTGCTTGCCCACGGTGGGAAATCGCGCGTTTTTCATCACGAGTGAGTTCAGCCGCAGTTTTGCCCTCGGTAGGGACAAAGAAAATCGGGTCGTAGCCAAAGCCGCCAGCCCCTGCGGCCTCGCGGGTAATCCGACCTTCCCAACTGCCGTGACACACCAGCGGTGTTGGATCTTCTGCATGACGCATATACACCAGCACACAATGGAACCGCGCTTTGCGTTGTTCGTCCGGCACATCTTTCAGTGTAGCCAGTAGCTTTTCCAGATTCTGCTGATCCGTTGCGTCAATGCCTGCGTAACGTGCCGAGTAAATACCCGGTGCGCCGCCCAAAACATCGACAGCCAGACCAGAATCATCAGCGATGGCAGGCAAACCCGTAATCTGCGCCGCGTGACGGGCTTTCAGAATGGCGTTTTCGATAAACGTCAGGCCAGTTTCTTCGGCAGACTCCACGCCTAACTCAGTTTGTGCCACAACATCCAGACCAAAATTGCCCAGTAAATCGGCAAGTTCACGCACTTTACCGGCGTTACCGGTCGCGAGGACAACTTTTTGCATAGTGAGATAATCCTGTGAAATTCGGTAATTATTCGAGCAATGCCGCGACTTCCGTCGGGATTTGTTGCGGGTCGATAATCTTAACTTGCTTATGACGGCCCAACTCGCCTTTCTCAACCACAACCTGGCTTTTGGCGACGCGGAACTGTTTAGCCAGATATTTTACCAGATGGGCGTTGGCTTTGCCGTCAATTGGCGGCGCGGTGATGGCGACTTTTAGTTCGTCGCCATGCAACCCAATAATGCTATCCCGGCTGGCTTTAGGCTGAATATACAGCCGTAAAACCAGCCCGTCTGCGGTTTGACTCACTGCACTCACAGCAAATACCACAGCCCCGGGAACAGATCCATGCCAAGGTAATTCAGTGCATACAGAATCAAAATCACGACCATCGCGGAGAAATCAATGCCGCCCATTGCCGGAATAACGCGGCGAATTGGTGCCATCATCGGTTCGGTCAATTGCATCAGCACGTATTCAATTGGACTGCGACCCTGGCTAATCCAGCTCATCAGCGAACGAATAATAATGACCCAGAACACCAGCGTACCGGCGGACTTGAGCAACGATAACAGGCCAACCAGCAGATTCATTGGGTCAAGCGACAGCGCGCCTACCTGAATCAGTAGCAGAACAGGATACTTCAGCGTGGTGAGAATAAACGCCACCAGCAACGAAGAGGTATCAATTGGCCCAATCGAAGGGATTATCCGGCGCAATGGCCCGACAATCGGTTGGGTAATCTTGACGATAAATTGGGCAAAAGGATTGTAAAAATCACAACGCGACCACTGCATCCAGATGCGAATTAACAGCACCATCACATACAGTTCAATCAGTGTTTTGACCAGGAAAGTCAACGTTAGCATGGTGTTCCTCAATAATAAGCCCTGCATCATTCAGGCTGTAGATGCTAAGTTTTGCGTCCTACAACCTGAAATCTATTGGGCTACGGTTTAGCTGGCGGAGTAATCCCGCGCGCCGAAAATAGCGGTTCCAATGCGCACCATGGTGCTGCCTGCGGCAATCGCGGCGTCCATGTCATCGGTCATGCCCAGAGACAACGTATCAACCGTTGCATAGCGGTTTTTGAGCGATGTGAAAGCGGCTGCCATTTTCTGGCAAACCGCTAACTGATGCTCGTAATCAGGTTCAGGGGCAGGGATCGCCATTAAACCTCGTAACACCAAACCCGGTAGTGCAGCGACGTCAGCCGCCAGCGCATCAAGCTCACTTAGCGCAATACCAGATTTGCTTTGTTCATCACTAATGTTTATTTGGATCAGCACGTTAAGCGGTGGAAGCTCGGCCGGGCGCTGTTCGCTTAAACGGGTGGCAATACGAAGCCTGTCGACGGTGTGGCACCAGTCAAAATGTTCTGCGACCAGACGGCTTTTGTTCGACTGTAAAGGACCGATAAAGTGCCATTCCAGTGTGGCTTCGCTGTTCTCGGCAAAGTAACGAATTTTATCCACGCCTTCTTGCACGTAGTTTTCACCGAAAGCGCGTTGCCCGGCAGCAATCGCTTCTGCGAGGGCGCTCGCAGGCTTCGTTTTGCTTACTGCAAGCAAAGTAACTTCCTCTGGAGCACGGCCGCAGCGTTTAGTTGCCGCTAAGATTTTGTGCTGAACCTGTGCCAGATTGTGCGTTATTTCATTCATAGGTTGGAAAGTGATATGGATATCGAAGAAATTGTGGCCCTTAGTGTAAAGCATAATGTCTCTGATCTACACCTGTGCGCGCACCTTCCTGCTCGCTGGCGCAGGCAAGGGCGGCTAGAACTGCTGCCTGGAGGCGCTCCTGAGCCGGATGTTTTGCTGGAAGACTGGATGTCGAAAGCACAAAAGGTGCAACTGCAAGAAACCGGGCAGGTGGATTTTGCCGTGACCCTACAATCAGGGGTGCGATTGCGGGCTAACGCTTTTCACCAGTTGCATGGGCACTCTCTTGCCTTGCGGTTATTGTCTTCAAACTGCCCCAAACTTGAGGCGTTAAATGTCCCGCCACTGATACCCGAATTGCTACAGTCGCCAGATGGCCTGATTCTGGTCACAGGTGCGACGGGCAGCGGTAAATCCACCACGCTTGCGGCAATGGTTGATCATCTCAACCATCGGCTTGATGGGCATATTCTGACGCTGGAAGATCCGATTGAGTTTGTTCATTCCTCTCATCACTGTCTGATTCAGCAGCGTGAGCCCGGCACGCATTGCCGCTCTTTTGCCGCCGCTTTACGTGCCGCATTACGTGAAGACCCGGACGTGATTTTGCTGGGGGAATTACGCGATAGCGAAACTATCCGTCTGGCGCTCACTGCTGCGGAAACCGGCCATCTGGTACTGGCAACATTGCATACTCGCGGTGCCGCACAAGCGGTGGAACGGCTGGTGGATGTCTTTCCTGCAGAGGAAAAAAGCATGGTGCGTAGCCAGCTGGCCGGTAGCTTAAAAGCTGTGCTCGCGCAGAAATTACAGCCTGACGCTCAAGGTGGAAGGGGGGCGTTGTTTGAATTATTGGTAAATACCCCTGCTGTGGCGAGTCTTATCCGCGAGGGGAAAACGCATCAATTACCCGGGCTAATTCAAACCGGCCAGCAGTATGGCATGCAGAGTTTTGCGCAAAGCGAGGCGATGTTTCTTAGGAAAGGTCAGTTTGCAACGGCGGAGTCGCGAGTGCGCCTTCCGCCGTAGAGGTAACAATCAAGGGTTATAGTCAAACCAGCTTTCAAGAATGATGACTGCGGAGGCTGAGTCAATGCTACCTTTGTTTAAAGCCCGGAAACCGCCGTGTTCAAACAAGCCTGCACGGGCTTCAACGGTGCTCAGGCGCTCATCTTGCAGAGAAACTTTTACGCCAAAACGCCCATGCAGACGGTTGGCAAACTTACGCGCGCGGACGGTAAGTGGCTGTTCGGTGCCATCCATATTCAGGGGTAAGCCAACGATGACTTCATCGGGTTGCCACTCTTTAAGGATTTTTTCGATAGCATTCCAGTCCGGCGTGCCATCTTGTGCTTTCAGCGCGGTTAAAGGGCGCGCCGTTCCGGTAATACGCTGCCCGATGGCGACACCAATACTTTTAGTACCGAAATCAAAGGCTAACAATGTCCCACTGCTCATTATGCGTGCCCCGCTTCGCTTGGCATATTATGAATATCAATGCCGATTAATTTCGCGGCTTCACGCCAGCGTTCGGAAATTGGGGTGTGGAAAATAATCGACGCATCTGCTGGCGCAGTTAACCAGGCATTGTCCAAAATCTCTTGTTCCAGTTGCCCTTTTTCCCAGGAAGAGTAACCCAGTGCCACGATCACATCCGTAGGTTGGTTGGCTGTGCCGATAGTTTCGAGCACATCACGGGAAGTGGTGATCACCGTTTCATCAGAAATACGGATGCTTGAAGCAAAACAATTCGGTGGCGAGTGCAAAATAAAGCCCCGGTCTTCCGCTAATGGGCCACCGATAAAAACAGGTTTATCAAGACGAATGGATGGGTCGCGCGGTTCTGGTTCGATTTTTAATTTTTCAAGAACACCGTCAACCTGAAGGTTTTCGAGGGGTTTATTGATGATTATCCCCATAGCGCCTTCGTCGCTATATTCACAAATATAAACGACTGCTCGCTTAAACAGAGGATCCTGGAGCGCCGGCATGGCAATTAGAAAGTGATGCTGTAAATTCATTGTCAGAGGTTCTGGTTCCGGTTGAAAAAGCGGCATTAAACGCGCGAGGAATAGTCAGTTTATCACTATTAAACTACTCCGGACACTTGACCCATACCAAAGGTATGGGTCTTTTCCCTAAAGGGAGCGTGCACAATTATTTAGCCAGACGTTTCTCGATAGCGTCGAACAACATTCCTGTGATCGATACCGGGAATTCGGCTTCGATTTCGCGAATGCATGTTGGGCTGGTGACGTTAATCTCGGTCAGGCGATCGCCGATAATATCCAGACCAACAAAGATGAGCCCTTTGGCTTTCAATGTTGGGCCGACGCGGCGGGCAATTTCCCAATCGCTGTCAGTCAATGGACGCGGTTCGCCACGGCCACCGGCGGCCAGATTGCCACGGGTTTCGCCACCTTGTGGAATACGCGCCAGGCAATACGGAACGGGTTCGCCGTCGACGACCAGAACACGTTTGTCGCCATCGACAATAGCAGGCAGGTAGTTTTGCGCCATGCAGTAACGATTACCGAGTTCAGTCAGCGTTTCAGCAATGACGCCGATGTTAGGATCGCCTTCTTTAACGCGGAAGATTGATGTGCCGCCCATGCCGTCCAGCGGCTTGAGAATGATGTCGCCGTGTTTTTGCCAGAAAGCTTTAAGCTGCGCTTTGTTGCGGGTTACCAGCGTTTCTGGGGTCAAATCAGCAAACCAGGCGGTGAACAGCTTTTCGTTACAGTCGCGCAGGCTTTGCGGTTTGTTAACGATCAGCGTGCCTTGTTCTTCTGCGCGCTCAAGAATGTAGGTCGCGTAGATAAATTCGGTATCAAAAGGCGGATCTTTACGCATTAAAATAACGTCGAGATCGGCAAGCTGGATATCTTGCTCACTACCAAATTCGACCCATTTATCGTAGTTCTGCTCGACACTGACCAGACGTGTGCGTGCGTGCGCTTCACCGTTGATCAAATACAGATCTGCCATTTCCATATAGTGGAGTTCGTATCCACGGCGCTGTGCTTCAAGCAACATGGCAAAACTGGAGTCTTTCTTGATGTTAATGTTTGCGATGGGGTCCATCACGATGCCGAGCTTGATCATTGTTTTTCTCCTTTAAAGCTGGCTATAAGGCGTAAGCCTTGTACCAGTTTTTAGCCCAGGTCGCCAAAACGCACTTGCAGCGCGGTAATGGCGGTGAGCGCGGTAGTCTCAGTACGCAGAACGCGAGGTCCCAACAGAATATCAGTAAACTGATGGCGTGCGGTCATCGCAATTTCATCAGCCGTTAAACCGCCTTCAGGGCCAATCAGCAGACGTACACGTTCAACAGGTTGCGGCAACGTGTTGATACTTGCGTTGGCGCGAGGATGGAGGTTCAGCTTCAGGCTGTTATCAAGTTCTGCACACCACGCTTCGAGGTCCATTGCCGGGCGAATTTCTGGCACGATATTGCGGCCGCATTGTTCGCAGGCAGCAACGGCAATTTTCTGCCATTGCGTGAGCTTCTTATGCAGACGCTCGGCATCCAGTTTTACGCCACAGCGTTCAGAAAACAAAGGGGTAATCACATTCACGCCGAGTTCGACGGCTTTCTGAATCGTGAACTCCATTTTCTCACCGCGAGACATGACCTGACCGAGATGTAGGTGCAGTGGAGATTCGCGGTTATCGAGGGTGGCACTAAGTACCTTCACTCGCACACTTTTCTTATCTGCCTGAACGATTTCTGCGTCAAAGATCTGATTACTTCCATCAAATAATTGCAGTGCGTGGCCTGCGCTCATGCGCAATACGCGACCGACGTGGTTCGCAGCATCTTCGCAAAGTGCGACGTCCTGGCCGACGGTGAGGTGTTCAGGATGATGAATGCGGGGAATACGCATGATTTATAGGATCCAGTTGCTAAGGCGAACTGTTTTAATCCCCTCTCCTTTGGGAGAGGGTTAGGGTGAGGGGGAATTAGCTATCACAACTCTCACTCCAGCCCTCTCTTTTGGGAGAGGGAGAAAACATCGCGCGGTAATGAATATGACCGCTAGTGTAGGTTAGCTGTTTTGTGCCTGGCAAGCCCGCAGCACATAAGGGTTATGATTGCCCTGAACTTTAGCGATGCGCTCATCGCGTTCGCACTCCCAGGCCGTGACCGGATATTGTTTATTCCAGGCCTCAAATAGCTGGGTCTGTTGGCGAGAAAGGTTGAGCTGATACTGGTCACGCATGTAGAAGTAGGTGCGGGCGATAGCGCCGCGAGCCCGCGCTGGTGGCTCGGCAATCTTATCTTTAAAGTCGACTTTCATTTCACACTGTCCGTATTGCCCCTCACCACCGTTCCACTGGCTGTACATGAAGTTGTTACGATCAGCATTCACTTCGCCTACAGCGGGTTGCAGGTTGTGCATATCGCTTTCCATCTTGCGATATTCCGGGTCTTTGGCACAGTTTTTACGGCCGCCATCTTGCCAACACTGGCGCTGATGACCGAACTGCCAGGCCGGTACGACGTGCTCCCACTCGATACGCGTCGCGCGATTTTCATTCTTCCGGACTTTGTAGCCGCAGGACTCAAGATCGGGAATACCCTTTTTCCCTTCCCAGCTGATTTTACATCCACAATAGAAGTCGCCCGGCGCGTCGGCATTCACTTTGGCGCCAGCGGCTTTGGCTTGAGAAAAATTATTGATACCAGCACTGAGTGCAGAAAAAGAGGAGAGGGCTGCAATAACTGCAACAGCCAAAGAATATTTGCGAGACATTTCCAGAATCCTTACTAAAACGTGCCTGAACCCTACCTGATGCATTTTTGGGATTCAATCAGCTAAATCAGGAAATTTTAAGATTAATATTTTTAATTACAGGGAGTTGTAGCGTCTGGCTTTAACAGGTCGCCGCATTGAACACAGCGGTATTCCGCTTCACCACGTACAACACGGTTATGTCGCCTGACCGTAAGTTGGTGTAATTGGCAGCGGCAGCGATAAGGGAAGGTATTCTTACGCACCGATTGCACTTCAAATTTGTGTGTGCGCCTTGCAGGAACGCCAAGCACGCTTTCCATCATCCATTTCCACTCTTTGCCGTGTGGTGCAACGCGACCAAAGTGTTTCCAGACCAACAAATGAGCCAGTTCGTGCGGGACAACTTCATCAATGAAGGTTTGCTGATTTTCCATCAGCAGCACGGGGTTTAGACGAATTTCGTAGCTATCCATCCACGCGGTGCCCGCAGCTGTGCCACGCTGCTGATAGACCAGTTTCGGTTCGGGATAATTTCGTCCCAGGTGTTGATTGGCCTGTTGGAGTTTTTCCCGCAGGCAGCGCATAACGGCCTGTTGGATTGCGATGGGGAGTCTTGGGGATTTCATAGCGGGCAAGAATAGTGCGAGGTGGGGCAGGGTGCAAGCCCCTATCCGCAGTGGATAGGGGCGGGAGTGATTTACTCGTGAGCGCCAATCTCGCGTAAGCGACGGCCTTTCATTAAGTTACGTTCAATGTGTTCCAGGGAAACGTGTTTGGTTTCTGGAATTAACCACAGAGTCAGTACAATAAAGAACAGGTTTAGCGCCGCATAGACCCAGAAGGTATTCGCATTGCCCAGAGTGTTAAGCATGGTCAGGAATGTTGCACCGACAATCATGTTCGCAATCCAGTTGGTGGCGGTCGAGCAAGTGATACCAAAATCACGGCCTTTCAGCGGCTGAATTTCAGAACACAGTACCCAAATCAGCGGGCCAGCACTCATTGCAAAACCTACGATGAACATCAACAGCATCGCGATGGCGAAGTATTGCGCACCCTGAGAATGAATCCCGATGTGCAGCATAGTGCCCAATACGCCCATACCCACCGCCATCACCATGAAGCCCAGCACCAGCGTAGGTTTACGACCCCATCTGTCTACCAGACCGATAGCAATAAAGGTCGCCAGTACGTTGATAAGCCCAACGATGACGGTGCCCCACATTTGCTGAGTGGTGTTGGTAAAGCCTGCGATTTCAAAGATCTTCGGTGCGTAATACATAATCACGTTCATACCGGTGAACTGCTGCATAACCTGAAGCAGGATGCCGAGGAACACCGCACGACGGAAGTTACTGTTGTCTTTAAACAGTGACCAGCCGCTTTGTTTAACCTTCAGGCTTTCGCGGATTTCTTCCAGTTCGCGTTTTGCTTCTGCACTGGTATCACGCAGACGCATCAGTACGCGCTCGGCATCGTGGAAACGGCGTTTCGCAGCGAACCAGCGCGGGCTGTCCGGCAGGAAGAACACGCCTACCAGTAAAATCAGAGCAGGAATGGTGATAACCCCCAACATCCAGCGCCATGAACCGCTGTAGCTGAAGGCGGTGTCAGAAAGGTAAGCGCCGAGAATACCGATGGTAATCATCAACTGGTACATCGAAATCATGCTGCCGCGAATTTTTTCTGGGGCAATTTCAGACAGATAAAGCGGTGCGGTATATGACGCAACACCGACCGCCAGGCCCAGCAGTACGCGGGAGAGGATCAGGATTTCAGTATTCGGCGCGAATGCAGAGCAAAGCGAACCGGCAACGAAAAGCACTGCGCCAATCATCAGGCTGTATTTGCGCCCGATGCGGAAAGAGAGCCAGCCGCTACCAACAGCGCCAACAGCCGCACCAAACATCATCGAACTGACGACCCATTCTTGCTGGTGCGCAGTAATCTGGAAATCTTTAGCAATAAACGGTAGTGCACCGGCGATAACACCGATATCCAGGCCAAATAACAAACCGGCCAGGGCTGCAAGGAAACAGACGAAAAAGGTCATGCTTTTGTTCGAGCGCCCTTGTTTTTTTGTATTAGGCATACAGCTCTCCAGTTGAGTGATTCTTCGTATCTGTATCTAGGGTAGGGTAACGCCGCATGAATTTGTGTGATTAAACTCACGTTAGTGTAATCGGTTACACAAGTGTCAAGAAGTGTATGTGATATTTTTTGATATAAAACAGTGGGTTATGTGTGTAAAATTAAACCAAAAATTTATACTCAGGACTATTCTGAAATGCTATGTAACTAGCACGACAATGCAATGTTGCAATAAAGAATCATCTTAATTAACGATTGGTGAACTGGTGTGTAACCGCTTTCATTGAGGTGTTTGATTATGGAGACAGAATGTTTTCAGAAGGGAGAAGAGTGTTTTCGACAGAAAAAAGGCCAGCGTTAGGCTGGCCTTGATAGTTTAGCTGTTGGCGGGTTATTTCAGACCGGCAGCTTCACGCAGCAATTCTGCTTTGTCGGTTTTTTCCCAAGGGAAATGCTCACGACCAAAGTGACCGTATGCCGCGGTTTCTTTGTAGATTGGGTGCAGCAGATCCAGCATCTGAATCAGGCCATATGGACGCAGGTCGAAGAACTCGCGTACCAACAGGGTCAGTTGTTCGGTAGAGATTTTCTCAGTACCGAAGGTTTCAACCATGATTGACGTTGGCTCTGCCACGCCAATTGCGTAGGAAACCTGGATTTCACAACGGTCAGCAAGGCCCGCAGCAACGATGTTTTTCGCCACATAACGCGCCGCGTACGCTGCAGAACGGTCAACTTTAGAAGGATCTTTACCGGAGAACGCACCGCCACCGTGACGAGCCATGCCGCCGTAGGTATCAACGATAATTTTACGACCGGTCAGGCCGCAGTCACCCATTGGGCCGCCGATAACGAAACGACCAGTCGGGTTGATGTGGAATTTGGTGGAAGCGTTCAACCATTCTGCTGGCAGAACCGGTTTGATGATCTCTTCCATCACTGCTTCTTGCAGTGTTTTAAGCTGAACGTCTTCGGAATGCTGGGTAGACAGAACCACTGCGTCAATACCGACGATTTTACCGTCGTCGTACTGGAAAGTGATCTGGCTTTTAGCGTCCGGGCGCAGCCACGGCAGTGAGCCATTCTTACGAACTTCAGCCTGGCGTTGAACCAGAAGGTGTGCGTAAGTGATTGGTGCAGGCATCAGCACGTCAGTTTCGTTGGTCGCATAACCAAACATCAGACCCTGGTCGCCAGCGCCTTGTTCCAGTGGATCGGTACGGTCAACGCCCTGGTTAATGTCCGGTGACTGTTTGCCGATAGCACTCAGAACAGCACAAGAGTTGGCATCAAAGCCCATATCAGAATGCACATAACCGATTTCGCGGACGGTCTGGCGGGTGATTTCTTCGATATCAACCCATGCGCTGGTGGTGATTTCGCCACCGACCAGCACCATGCCTGTTTTGACGTAAGTTTCGCATGCTACGCGTGCTTTTGGATCCTGCTCGAGGATAGCATCAAGAACCGCGTCAGAAATTTGGTCAGCGATTTTATCGGGATGTCCTTCTGATACAGACTCGGACGTAAAGAGGTGTTTGGCCATGTTTTATTCACCCTAAGAGAATTAGGTTAGTGCAGACTGCTGCTAACTGGCGCTCGTATCAGTGCGATGTACTGATATCTGGAGTTTTAGCCACAGGATTAATTTCAGGCAGTCTAACAGTTAATCGGTATAGATGGATTAACATCTGGACGTCTATTCTAGGTTATCCATTAATCAGATTACCAGTGATTTTTGTGCTCGCAAGTTTCTGTCGATAATCTGGCATGGAAATTTTTACTGACAGCGCCGCAAAGTGGGGATTTTTGTTTTGCATTTTTTAGCCGTTGTCGGTATAAAGCGGCGCGCGCGGCTCATTCAACAAGCACACATTTCTTCGTGTTGCCCACTTCCAGCCGGGTTGAGCAAATTTCTTAGCTTTGGCTTGTCGCATGCTTCTGGTATGCGTGGAGGTGTCAGGATTGAAAAACCGCTGTAATTCACAGAATCTGGCTCACCGTTCTGGTGCGCATTTACTCCTCGCAACCTGCATTCCGTGCATCTATTCCTGCCGATGTTATACCCATCTCGGCGCTTCTCAGGACTCTCGGGCCGGTCATTGATCTCCGTGATAACTGAACAAGGGCTCTCTTGTCTTTGACAGGAGTATTCTCGTGGTTTCACCGACCCGTTAAACGGAGTTCGGTAACGTGTTTACAATGATATGAAAAAGAAACCGGTCGCACAGTTAGTCTGTCAGCGTCTTATGCTGCCGCTACGCGCTGTTAATGGGTTGTTATTGCGGGATACCCCTGCGATAGTAGTCAACTGTTTTGCACATTCGTATAAATTTGAGGTTCGCCATGTCTGACAAAATCTCTTCTGTTTCGGGTTCGTCAGTGGGCGAGCAGGATGTACACCGCTCCATGCAGGAGGTTGCCATGAGCTCCCAGGAAGCCAGCAAAATGCTGCGTACTTACAATATTGCCTGGTGGGGCAATAACTATTACGACGTCAACGAACTCGGTCACATTACCGTTTGCCCGGACCCAGATGTACCGGAAGCGCGTGTTGATCTCGCTGAACTCGTAAAAGCCCGTGAAGCGCAGGGGCAGCGTTTGCCTGCACTGTTCTGTTTCCCGCAGATTTTACAGCATCGCCTGCGTTCGATTAATGCCGCGTTCAAACGTGCTCGTGAATCTTACGGCTATAACGGTGACTACTTCCTCGTTTACCCAATCAAGGTGAACCAGCACCGCCGCGTCATTGAATCGTTGATTCATTCTGGCGAACCGCTAGGTCTTGAAGCCGGTTCTAAAGCTGAATTGATGGCTGTGTTAGCGCATGCGGGCATGACGCGTTCAGTTATTGTGTGTAACGGCTATAAAGACCGTGAATACATCCGCCTGGCGTTGATCGGCGAGAAGATGGGCCACAAGGTTTATCTGGTCATCGAGAAGATGTCAGAAATTCGCATCGTGCTGGAAGAAGCCGAGCGTCTGAATGTGGTGCCGCGTCTTGGTGTGCGTGCGCGTCTGGCGTCGCAAGGTTCCGGTAAATGGCAGTCTTCAGGCGGCGAGAAATCCAAATTTGGTCTGGCGGCGGTTCAGGTTCTGCAACTGGTTGAAATGTTGCGTGAAGCGGGTCGTATCGACAGCCTGCAATTACTGCACTTCCACCTCGGTTCGCAAATGGCGAATATTCGCGATATCGCCACTGGCGTACGTGAATCAGCGCGCTTCTACGTTGAACTGCACAAGATGGGCGTCAACATTGAGTGCTTCGATGTGGGCGGCGGTCTGGGTGTTGACTACGAAGGCACGCGTTCTCAGTCCGATTGTTCGGTCAACTATGGTCTGAACGAATATGCCAACAACATCATCTGGGCGATTGGCGACGCATGTGAAGAGCATGGTTTGCCGCACCCAACGGTGATTACTGAGTCTGGCCGTGCGGTGACTGCGCACCACACCGTGCTGGTTTCTAACATCATCGGTGTCGAGCGCAACGAATACACCACGCCAACGGCTCCTGCTGAAGATGCATCGCGCGCGCTGCAAAGCATGTGGGAAACCTGGGGTGAAATGCACGAGCCGAATAACCGTCGCTCGCTGCGCGAATGGCTGCACGATAGCCAGAACGATCTGCATGATATCCACACCGGCTATTCGGCGGGGAACTTCTCCTTGCAGGAACGTGCCTGGGCAGAGCAACTTTATCTGAGCATGTGCCATGAAATTCAGCGCCTGCTGGATCCAAGCAACCGTGCGCACCGTCCGATTATTGACGAGCTGCAAGAACGTATGGCGGATAAAATTTACGTCAACTTCTCGCTATTCCAGTCAATGCCGGATGCATGGGGTATCGACCAGCTGTTCCCGGTACTGCCGTTAGAAGGGCTGAACCAGATCCCTGAGCGCCGCGCTGTGCTGCTGGATATCACCTGTGATTCCGACGGTGCTATCGATCACTATATCGACGGTGACGGTATTGCGACCACCATGCCAATGCCAGAATACGATGCGGAAAACCCGCCTCTGCTGGGCTTCTTTATGGTGGGTGCTTACCAGGAAATTCTGGGCAACATGCACAACCTGTTCGGCGATACTGAAGCGGTTGATGTGTTTGTATTCCCTGACGGTAGCGTAGAAGTTGAGCTTTCTGATGAAGGCGATACCGTTGCGGATATGCTCCAGTATGTACAGCTCGACCCGAACACGCTGCTGACTCATTTCCGCGATCAGGTGAAACAGACCGATCTGGATGAAGGTTTGCAGCAGCAGTTCCTTGAAGAGTTTGAAGCGGGTTTGTACGGCTATACTTATTTAGAAGACGAATAACCATCCTCACCCTAGCCCTCTCCCTGAGGGAGAGGGGATTGATCGGCGTTATTGCTTTTCCGAGGGAGAGGGGACAGCATGGTTTTCTCCCTCTCCTGGGGGAGAGGGTCGAGGTGAGGGCGCTAATGAATGTATAAATTACGCACTATTGAACCCGAGCGAAATTACGGCGATAATTCGCGCCAACAAGCAGTCTGAATGAATACAGTCCCTTCCTCGTCGGGTTTAACGACGCGGAAGGGATTTTTTTTGACATAAATTCAACTATTCACCTACATCACATGAGGTCAGGTAATGAGCACATTAGGCCATCAGTACGACAATTCTCTGGTATCCAATGCCTTCGGTTTTTTACGTTTTCCGCTGAACTTCATGCCCTATGACAGTGATGCTGATTGGGTTATTACAGGCGTGCCTTTTGACGCGGCAACGTCTGGTCGTGCGGGTGGGCGCCACGGCCCTGCGGCTATTCGCCAGGTTTCTACCAACCTGGCATGGGAAGGCAACCGCTTCCCGTGGAACTTCGACATGCGTGAGCGCCTGAACGTTGTTGACTGTGGCGACCTGGTTTACGCTTTTGGTGACGCGCGTGATATGAGCGAACGTCTGCAAGCCCATGCAGAAAAACTGCTGGCTGCCGGTAAACGTATGCTCTCCTTCGGTGGCGACCACTTCGTGACTCTGCCGCTGCTGCGTGCTCACGCTAAGCACTTTGGCAAAATGGCACTGGTACATTTTGATGCGCACACTGACACCTACGCGAACGGCTGCGAGTTTGACCACGGCACAATGTTCTACACCGCGCCAAAAGAAGGTCTGATCGATCCGAACCATTCTGTGCAGATTGGTATTCGTACCGAGTTCGACAAAGACAACGGTTTTACCGTGCTGGACGCGGGTCAGGTGAATGACCGTACCGTTGACGACGTGCTGGCGCAGGTGAAGCAGATTGTTGGGGATATGCCGGTTTACCTGACATTTGACATCGACTGTATTGATCCTGCTTTCGCACCAGGTACCGGGACTCCGGTAATTGGCGGCCTGACAACTGACCGTGCGCTGAAGCTGGTTCGTGGTTTGAAAGATCTCAACATCGTGGGTATGGATGTCGTGGAAGTGGCTCCAGCTTATGACCAGTCTGAAATCACGGCGTTGGCAGGTGCAACTTTAGCGCTGGAAATGCTGTACATTCAGGCTGCTAAAAAAGGCGAGTAATCGAGCTACGGCATCCTTGTTTTGCACCCTCTCCCTGAGGGAGAGGGTTGGGGTGAGGGTATGGTTATTTCAGCCCATCTGCTGCCATACGGTCGCGAATATGTTGCGCACGTTCAGCAGAAGCCGGGTGGTCGTCGAGCATTGAGCTTTGGCGGCCCCCTTCCTCTTTGGCTAATTTCTCAAAGCTGGTTGCCAGACCAATTGGGTTAATCCCACGTTTTTTCAACAAATCATACGAGTAGTCATCGGCTTCAGACTCCTGGCGCTGGGAGAACTGTGCATTCACCAGTTTTTCACCTAAATCGCCAAGCTGAGACTGTGACAAACTGCCCACCACACCTCCCGCTGAAGCTGCTGCAACACGCGCCGCATTAGTGCCTAGCGCCACTTGCATCCCTTTCTTCACGTGACCCAGTGCGACGTGACCCATTTCGTGGCCGATAACCGCTTCGACTTCGTTATCGTTCATCATGTCCATCAGGCCGCTGTATACACGAATACAGCCGTTGGCCATCGCAAAGGCATTCACATCTTTGGTGACGTAAACCTTGTAGTTCACCGGCATGCCGTTGATGTTGTCGCCCAGTGCTGAGGCTATTTTGTTCAGGCGTTGCGCATACTCGCTGCTGGCTGGGGCGATAGAAGCTTTGCTGTCCAGCTCGGCACAGG
The DNA here is from genome assembly GCF_014189855.1 of Buttiauxella sp. A111. Lineage (GTDB taxonomy): Bacteria > Pseudomonadota > Gammaproteobacteria > Enterobacterales > Enterobacteriaceae > Buttiauxella > Buttiauxella selenatireducens. Next base: position 373,286 of record NZ_BJFN01000002.1, on the reverse strand, counting down.
ATTTATCGCTCAGCGCTTTGACTTGAGCATCACTTAGTGTGTACGCCTGAAATGCTTCCGCACCGGAAGCCAGCAGGCCATTGGAATCCATATTCTGGCAACCGCTCAGTAGGGCAGCAACGCTCAGGCTCAGTAAAATTGGGCGCATCTTCATGCCAATATCCTTAATAAATGACAACTGCTCAGAAATGATTTAGCCACAGAAAACGGGCCAGTCTCTTTAGTATAAAGAAGTTAGCCAGACTCGCGCAGCAACTTGCGCAACTTGCGAGCAGGTTCCAGAGATTTCTTAACCGGACAAAAGGATGCTCCATGTACATGGCACACGGCTTGCGGTACATTGATGGCAATTTTTTGGGCGTAGCCCATAACGCATAGTAGTCAAGGCCTGACCTTCAACCATCCGATCTGGAGTCAAAATGTCCTCTCGTAAAGAGCTTGCCAATGCTATTCGTGCACTCAGCATGGACGCAGTACAAAAAGCCAAATCCGGTCACCCGGGTGCCCCTATGGGTATGGCCGACATTGCCGAAGTCCTGTGGCGCGATTTCCTGAACCATAACCCGCAGAACCCTGCATGGGCTGACCGCGACCGTTTCGTTCTTTCTAACGGCCATGGTTCAATGCTGATTTACAGCCTGTTGCACCTCACAGGTTATGACCTGCCGATTGAAGAACTGAAAAACTTCCGTCAGCTGCATTCCAAAACTCCGGGTCACCCGGAAGTGGGCTACACCGCAGGTGTAGAAACCACCACTGGCCCACTGGGTCAGGGTGTTGCGAACGCAGTCGGTATGGCAATTGCAGAACGCACCATGGCGGCACAGTTCAACCGTCCTGGCCACGATATTGTTGACCACTTCACCTGGGCATTCCTGGGTGATGGCTGCATGATGGAAGGCATTTCCCATGAAGTTTGCTCTCTGGCGGGTACGCTGGGTCTGGGTAAACTGGTTGCTTTCTATGATGACAACGGTATCTCTATCGACGGCCACGTTGAAGGCTGGTTCACAGACGATACGGCTAAACGTTTCGAAGCTTACGGCTGGCATGTCGTACGCGGCGTTGACGGCCACGATGCTGATGCAATCAAACGCGCAGTTGAAGAAGCCAAAGCGGTTACCGACAAACCTTCACTACTGATGTGCAAAACCATCATCGGTTTCGGTTCTCCAAACAAAGCCGGTACACACGATTCCCACGGCGCACCGCTGGGTGATGCAGAGATTGCTCTGACTCGTGAAGCGCTGGGCTGGAAACACGCGCCATTCGAAATCCCGCAGGACATTTATGCTCAGTGGGATGCGCGTGAAGCAGGCCAGGCTAAAGAAGCGGCATGGAACGAGAAGTTCGCCGCTTACGCAAAAGCCTTCCCACAGGAAGCGGCAGAATTTACCCGTCGTATGAAAGGCGATATGCCTGCTGAGTTCGCTGCGAAAGCGCAAGAGTTCATCAAGAACCTGCAAGCTAACCCGGCAAAAATCGCCAGCCGTAAAGCGTCTCAGAACACCATCGAAGCATTCGGCCATTTGCTGCCAGAATTCCTCGGCGGCTCCGCTGACCTTGCGCCTTCTAACCTGACTATCTGGTCTGGTTCTAAAGCCATCAATGAAGAACTGGCCGGTAACTACATCCATTACGGTGTACGTGAATTCGGTATGACGGCGATTGCTAACGGTATCGCGCTGCACGGTGGTTTCCTGCCGTACACCTCTACCTTCCTGATGTTTGTTGAATATGCCCGTAACGCGGTGCGTATGGCAGCATTGATGAAGCAACGCCAGGTGATGGTTTACACCCACGACTCTATTGGTCTGGGCGAAGATGGCCCAACTCACCAGCCTGTTGAACAGCTTGCTGCCCTGCGCGTTACACCAAACATGAGCACATGGCGCCCATGTGACCAGGTTGAATCTGCGGTTGCGTGGAAATACGCAGTAGAACGTCATGACGGCCCAACCGCTCTGATCTTCTCGCGTCAGAACCTGGCACAGCAGGATCGTACTGAGCAGCAACTGGCGGATATCGCTCGTGGCGCATACATCCTGAAAGATTGTGCAGGTCAGCCAGAGCTTCTCCTGATTGCGACCGGTTCTGAAGTTGAACTGGCTGTTGCCGCGTGGGATCAACTGACTGCTGAAGGCATCAAAGCGCGTGTGGTTTCCATGCCGTCTACTGATGCATTCGACAAGCAGGATGCGGCTTACCGTGAAGCGGTTCTGCCGAAAGCAGTTGCTGCCCGTGTTGCTATCGAAGCCAGCATCGCTGACTACTGGTACAAATACGTTGGCCTGAACGGCGCAGTTGTAGGCATGACCACCTTCGGTGAGTCAGCACCTGCTGAACAACTGTTCGAAGAGTTTGGCTTCACCGTTGAAAACGTAGTGAAACAGGCTAAAGCCGTTCTGTAAAAGGTAATACCACTAAGGCCAGCAAACACTGATTGCTGGCCTTTTTTTATCTATTGTTGATAATGCAATTGAAAATCATTATCATTCACATTCGTAAATAAATGTGAATCTAAGTAAATGAATCGACATACTTTCTATGGTTATAAGAAATCGGGCTTCATTGCTTTCGCCGCTGCACTATTAATTAATTCTCTGAGCGCCAACGCAGCACCGCTTCCTGAAAAAGATTTACTCGCCGCACCTGTTGGCCACGGGGTTTACGAACTGGCCTATGATGCTTCGCAGAACGTTCTATTCGCAGCGTCTGCCCCTTCTTTTGATAAAGATAAAACCGATGGCCTGGTCTACAAATTAAATCCTGAAACACTTAAAACGACGGGAAATATCAACACCCATCGACGGGCATTTGCCACTGTGTTGGATGAAGAAAACCATATCCTTTATATCGGTAATACTCTTGAAGGATCAGTAACGCTAATTGATACGCGCAGCGGTAAAGAGATCAAGACTGTACAACTGAGTGACACCCGTAATCCCAAAGAAATTGTTCACACCCGTGAAATGGTGCTCGATAAAAAACGCCAGAGATTGTATGTATCGGGTGTGACGGAGAAAGGGATTATTTGGGTTATCGATACGCAAAAGCAACAGCATATTGGCAACATTGAAAATGTGGGTGAATATCCAACGGGGTTAGCGGTTGATGAAGGAAAAGGACGACTTTATAGCGTAAATGGTAATGGAGAGTTAATCGTTCTTGATGCCAACACTAATAAAATTGTTTCACGCATAAAAGTAGAACCACAGAAAAAACACTTCTTCTTAAATATCGCGCTGGATAGAAAACACGGTCGCGCATTTATTACCGACCCAGATTTACCGAATGTGTTGGTCGTTTCGCTTAAAGACGGGAGTATCATTCACCACATCGACGTCATAAATTCCCTGGCAGTGATGTATAACGATGCACGTAATGAAATATATATTACACATCGAAATGCCCAATTGATCAGTATTGTCGACAGTGAAACCTACAAAGTGAAAGCCAGTATTGCGACAGCAGCATTGCCGAATAGTCTGGCTCTTTCACCAGATGGCCACATTCTCTATGCCAGCGTGAAGCAGGGCGAGAAAGAAATTGGCAAAAAGCCGGATTACATTATTAAAGTAGAACTCGACAAAATCTAATTAAAATTTAATTAAAAGAAAAATAAAGCCCTGTGATGAAAATTCACAGGGTCGGTAGGCTTTTTTAAATATCTCAGGAAATTAGAAAATGAGAAGTAATAAGCGTTTGGCATTGGCAGGGATAGTCGCGCTAGCTGGAGGCACGATGCTTCCTGTGCTGGCTGAAGAAAATACAGCACCTCTTAGTGAATCTGAAGATCAAATGGTGGTTACGGCATCGGGTTTTTCTCAGCAAAAGAAAGATGCTCCAGCCACTATTTCCGTAGTTGATCGTAAACAGCTTGATGAGAAGCCAAATCGTAATGTCGCCGAGGCCATTCAGGATTTACCTGGCGTTAATGTCGGTACGGGTTCAAGTGATATGTCGTCTGGCGATATAATGATGCGCGGCATGGACTCCAGCTATACCGCATATATGGTCAACAGCGTTAAACAGAATACCGGAGAGTCGCGCCCGTACGGCCAGGATATTGGTGCAGAAGTTAATTTTTTACCGCCTATGGAAGCCATCGAGCGTATTGAAGTTATCCGTGGGCCCATGTCTTCGCTCTATGGCTCTGACGCAATTGGCGGTGTGGTTAACGTTATTACCAAAAAGCCCTACGGCGTAAACGACTGGACCGGAGCGCTGGCAGCAAATACCTTCATTCAGGAAGACAGCTCATTTGGAAATACCAACCAGATGAATTTGTTTGCCATGGGGCCAATCGTGCCAAATGTGTTGGGTGTAAGTGTCGCGGCTGACTGGCTAAATCGCCGTGATGACGAACGAGATAACTACTTCAGTAAAAACGACCGTAAATCGATAGATATGACCGTGGGTCTGGCGGCAAATGAAACTAACGTATTTGACCTGAATGTTGTCACGGGAAAGCAAAAGAAGAATCGTGATGAAGCACCGTGGATGTGGACGTTTGATCGGGATGCCGTGACGCTCAGTCACAGCGGCTGGTACGCTGAAGACACCATCACCACTAACAACTACATCAATTACGAGAAAGGGCGTTCAAAATACGAACTGGAGGGTAATTCCCCCCAATATATCGAAACCGAAAACTATGTCGCTAATAGCCAGACGACCTTCACGCTCGACAACCACAAATTAACCGTTGGCGCGAACTTTACGCGTGAAGAACTCAACGATCAGTTTGCTGTATCAAGCAAAGAAGCGCCAGGCGTTACGCCCGTGACCAAAATCAGCCGCGATGGCTGGGCGTTGTTTGCTGAAGACGGTTGGCAAATGGGGGACTTTACACTCACTACTTCCGCTCGTTTAGATCGCGATAACTACTTTGGTACGCATATTACGCCAAAACTTTACGGCAACTGGACGATCACGGATGCCTGGGCGCTGAAAGGGGGCGTGTCTGCGGGTTATAAAAAACCAGAGTTGCGTGAGACATCTGCCGACTTTGTGACGCCGCGTGGTTCGTTACCGCCGTACCCCTATTTGACTGTGGGTAACGACGATCTCAAACCTGAGAAAAGTGTTAACTCCGAACTGGGCCTGTATTGGGTTGGAGAGAAACTGGCTTTAGACGGCACGGTCTTCTACACCCAATTCAAAGATAAAATTTCCGAAGAAACTATCTGTGAAACCACGGATAGCCATCAGTGTGAGATGAACGGCTACAAAGCCGACTCCATCAGCCAATATTTCAACGTCGGTAAAGCCGATGTGTACGGTGTGGAACTGAATGCTGACTGGCAAGTTACCGAAACGGTGAGAGCCAACGCAAACTATACCTATAACCACAGCGAGCAGAAAACCGGTGTTAACAAAGGCTATGCACTCAATGACTTCCCGCGTCATATGGCTAATCTGTCGCTAACCTGGTCTGCAACCGAAGCGCTGGATCTGTGGAGTAAAGCGAATTACCGCGGCAGCAACCGCGATAATGGCGATCATATTGATTACGATACCTGGACGATGATCGATCTCGGCGCGCGTTATCGCCTGAACAAAAACACGCAGCTTCTGGCGGGGATCTACAACCTGTTCGATGCCGATCCGCAACGTATCAGCCCATGGGGTGAGTATGGTCTGGTAGAAGGGCGTCGTTACAATCTTGGGGCGCGCATCGAGTTTTGAGTGAAGATTTATAAGGGAAAGCGCTTGCCATGGGCGGCGCTTTTTTATCCTCAATCGAGGAGGCATCACATTTTACTTAAGCTCTGTGCAACGGAGTTAAGCTAAACGGTTGCTGTTTACTATTCGTCCTTCTCTTTTAATTCGTTGCATTTATTCCATCAAATTTGTGACGTACGTCAGAAGATTGGTCGCCTGTGATGGGGTAACGTTCCATTTATTCCCTGTATCGCTTAACATGGCTGAAGCGTTTCAGTCGAATAAATGTTCGACAATTAAGCAAACAATTGCAGTTTCGAGAGTGCGAGGATTCCCCTCAGACGATTGCTGGATTACTCTGTCAGCCACTTAGTCACAGGGATTCTGGCAGGAGAGATATGACCGTACGCATAGCAATTAATGGCTTCGGTCGCATTGGGCGCAACGTGGTACGTGCTTTGTACGAATCCGGTCGCCGTGCGGAAATAACCGTCGTAGCAATCAATGAACTGGCTGATGCTGAGGGTATGGCGCATCTGTTGAAGTATGACACCAGTCATGGCCGTTTCGCCTGGGACGTTCGTCAGGAACGCAACCAGTTATGGGTTGGTGATGACACCATCCGTATCTTGCACGAACCGGAAATTGCTCATTTACCGTGGCGTGAGCTGGACGTGGACGTGGTGTTGGATTGTACCGGTGTGTTTGGTTCCCGTGCAGACGGTGAAGCGCATCTGGCTGCCGGTGCCAAAAAAGTCCTCTTCTCTCATCCAGGCGGTAACGACCTCGACGCCACCGTTGTTTTCGGTGTGAATCATGAAAGTGTGGTTGCTGAACATTGCATCGTTTCTAATGCCTCCTGCACCACAAACTGCATTATTCCCATTATCAAATTGCTTGATGATGCTTACGGCATTGAGTGGGGTACGGTGACCACCATCCATTCTGCCATGCATGATCAACAGGTTATCGACGCCTATCATCCGGACTTGCGCCGCACCCGTGCCGCCAGCCAGTCCATTATTCCTGTAGATACGCGTCTTGCTGCTGGTATCACACGTATATTCCCGCAATTTAACGACCGATTTGAGGCGATTGCGGTACGTGTTCCGACCATTAATGTCACGGCAATCGATTTAAGCGTGACAGTGAAAAATGCCGTTAATGCCAATGAAGTCAACAGGTTGCTGCAAAAAGCAGCACGTGATTCATTTCATGGTATAGTTGACTATACGGAATTACCGTTGGTCTCGACTGATTTTAACCACGATCCGCATAGCGCCATTGTTGATGGCACGCAAACTCGGGTCAGTGGGCAACATCTGATTAAAACTTTAGTCTGGTGTGATAACGAATGGGGCTTTGCTAACCGAATGCTCGACACGACGTTAGTCATGGCTGCAAGTGGTTTCAGGTAAGGCACATCAAGTGTCTGCAAAACTTTAAGAGTCAATTGAGAGGATTCACCATGTCTGTAATTAAGATGACCGATCTGGATCTGGCTGGTAAACGCGTTTTCATCCGTGCCGATCTGAACGTACCAGTTAAAGATGGTAAAGTGACCAGCGATGCGCGTATTCGTGCTTCCCTGCCAACCATCGAGCTGGCACTGAAACAAGGTGCAAAAGTGATGGTAACTTCTCACCTGGGTCGTCCGACCGAAGGCGAGTACAACGAAGAATTCTCTCTGCTGCCAGTTGTTAACTACCTGAAAGACAAATTGTCTGCTCCAGTACGTCTGGTTAAAGACTATCTTGACGGCGTAGAAGTTTCTGCAGGTGAACTGGTTGTTCTGGAAAACGTTCGCTTCAACAAAGGCGAAAAGAAAGACGACGAAACCCTGTCTAAAAAATACGCCGCACTGTGCGACGTGTTCGTCATGGATGCTTTCGGTACTGCTCACCGTGCTCAGGCTTCTACTCACGGTATTGGCAAATTTGCAGACGTCGCTTGTGCAGGCCCACTGTTGGCTGAAGAGTTAGACGCACTGGGTAAAGCACTGAAAGAACCTGCTCGTCCAATGGTTGCTATCGTTGGCGGTTCTAAAGTTTCTACCAAACTGACCGTTCTGGATTCCCTGTCTAAAATCGCTGACCAGCTGATTGTTGGTGGTGGCATCGCGAACACCTTCGTTGCCGCTCAAGGCCACAACGTCGGTAAATCCCTGTACGAAGCAGACCTGGTTGATGAAGCTAAACGCCTGCTGACCACTTGTGACATCCCAGTTCCAGCGGATGTTCGCGTAGCGACTGAGTTCTCTGAGTCCGCAGCGGCAACCCTGAAATCTGTAAACGACGTGAAAGCGGACGAGCAGATTCTGGATATCGGTGATGCATCTGCACAGCAACTGGCTGAAATCCTGAAGAATGCAAAAACCATTCTGTGGAACGGCCCGGTTGGCGTGTTTGAATTCCCGAACTTCCGTAAAGGGACTGAAATCGTTGCTAACGCCATCGCAGACAGCGAAGCGTTCTCTATCGCAGGCGGCGGTGACACTCTGGCAGCTATCGATCTGTTCGGTATTGCAGACAAAATTTCCTACATCTCCACTGGTGGTGGTGCATTCCTCGAGTTCGTGGAAGGCAAAGTTCTGCCAGCAGTAGCAATGCTCGAAGAGCGCGCTAAGAAGTAATGATTACGGGCAGGTTATCCTGCCCGTTGAATTTTTGCCGCCATGAAGTCTTAGGTGGCACAAACGTTTTTTCTAACGGCCGATGATACAGGACAACAAACATGTCTAAGATTTTTGATTTCGTAAAACCAGGTGTGATCACTGGTGATGACGTACAGAAAGTTTTCCAGATTGCAAAAGAGAACAACTTTGCTCTGCCAGCAGTTAACTGTGTAGGCACCGACTCTATCAACGCCGTGCTGGAAACCGCTGCAAAAGTTAAAGCACCCGTTATCGTTCAGTTCTCTAACGGTGGCGCTGCATTCATCGCGGGTAAAGGCGTTAAATCTGACGTTCCTCAGGGTGCTGCAATCCTGGGTGCTATCTCTGGCGCACACCATGTTCATCAGATGGCTGAACATTACGACGTGCCAGTCATCCTGCACACTGACCACTGCGCTAAGAAACTGCTGCCGTGGATCGATGGCCTGTTAGACGCGGGTGAAAAACACTTCGCAGCTACCGGCAAACCACTGTTCTCTTCTCACATGATTGACCTGTCTGAAGAGTCTCTGGAAGAAAACATCGAGATCAGCTCTAAATATCTGGCTCGTATGTCTAAAATCGGCATGACCCTGGAAATCGAACTGGGTTGCACCGGCGGCGAAGAAGATGGCGTAGACAACAGCCATATGGACGCTTCTGCTTTGTACACTCAGCCAGAAGACGTTGATTACGCTTACACCAAACTGAATGCAATCAGCCCGCGTTTCACCATCGCTGCTTCTTTCGGTAACGTACACGGTGTTTACAAACCAGGTAACGTGGTTCTGACCCCAACTATCCTGCGTGATTCTCAGGACTATGTTTCTAAGAAACACAACCTGCCGCACAACTCCCTGAACTTCGTGTTCCACGGTGGTTCCGGTTCAACTGCTCAAGAAATCAAAGATTCCGTGAGCTACGGTGTTATCAAAATGAACATCGATACCGACACCCAGTGGGCTACATGGGAAGGTATTCTGAACTACTACAAAGCTAACGAAGCTTATCTGCAAGGCCAGTTGGGTAACCCTAAAGGTGAAGACCAGCCGAACAAGAAATACTACGATCCACGCGTATGGCTGCGTTCTGCACAGACTTCTATGATTACTCGTCTGGAGCAGGCTTTCAAAGAACTGAACGCAGTCGACGTTCTGTAATTTGAAGCAGTAAATGCTTGAATCAAGCCCGCCTCGTGCGGGCTTTTTTTTGCAATGTTGAGAGGGCAATCGTTTTTATCTCAACAATTATCATTGAAATATTTCAGTGGGTTAATTTTTATTATTTCATCGATCAAATCTTATACATAACTATTTAAATAAACAGTTATGATTTTTGTATTAATTAATTTTTAAAAATAACAAGATTATTTTAATATATTGAAATTAGCCTAAGATAAATCTTCTCTTGCTATTGTAAAAAACAGCATAAACAGCGCTTTACTTAAGCTTATATGTTTAAATTATCTCCATAACTTAATTTTATTAGGGCACACAAGGTTGATATTCATCATGTTAAAGGCAAATAGTGATTTTATAACTATATGTTTTTAAATGGTATTTTTTGATTGTTTGCTTTGCGTGCAACTGTGAGTCGAGTATTTGTGAGTCAAGCCACATAACATCTACAGTGCAATTCGTTATGATCTGCTGCATGGAACATTAATTAGGTGCAGAACTTCATGGACAATAATACATTACCTAAAACACAACAGTTGCTTGTCTTTCAGGAAGTGGTGAGGAGTGGTTCATTTGGTTCTGCTGCAAAACAACTTAGTCTGACTCAGCCTGCGGTCAGCAAAATTATCAGTGATATGGAAGCCTATTTTGGCTTAGAACTGATCATCAGAAAAAACACCGGTGTAATATTAACTGAAGCGGGAAAAGTGCTACTGACTTACTCAGAATCCATCACACGTGAACTGACAAACCTGTGTAGCGAAATGAATCGAATGGTAGGTAACAGCGTGGTCGACGTATCGTTCGGTTACCCTTCTTTGATTGGTTTTACTTTTTTGCCAGGGATGATGAAAGAGTTTAAAGAGGTTTTCCCGCAGGCACAGGTTTCGATGTTTGAAGCCCAATTATCCTCTTTCTTACCTGCTATCCGTGATGGTCGTCTGGATTTTGCCATTGGCACATTGAGCGATGAAATGCTGCTACAGGATTTGCATATCGAACCGCTGTTTGAGTCGGAATTTATTCTGGTGGCAAACCGAACACGGGCGATTCAAGGGACGAAAACACTCAGTGAGCTGGCTCAAGAGCAATGGGTGTTACCGCAAACGGAAATGGGATATTACAGTGAGCTTCTCACCACGCTACAAAAAAATAATATTAAAAGCGAAAACATTGTTAAAACAGATTCAGTCGTCACCATTTATAATCTCGTATTGAATGCCGATTTTCTGACTGTTATTCCACGAGACATGATTTCACCGTTCGGGTCCAACTTATTTATTAAAGTCCCCGTTGAAGATAAATTACCCATCGCTCGCTATGCTGCCGTGTGGTCTAAAAACTATAGTATTAATCAATCAGCAGCAACATTAGTTGAGCTTGCAAAAAAACATTCATTACGTAGCAGATTCCAATTTAATCAATTAACTGAAGTTGCTTAATTTAATTCAGTAGTTGATAACGAATTCTATAAATAATTTCAGGTGATAATTTAATAATATTGTCACCACCCCTATTTTTGTTTTTAAATGTTGAGGTCAACATGCATATCGACTATGAACTTCCTGTCACTATTATTGATGTACTTGAAGCAAAAAAAAGACTGACTGGTTATATCTATAAAACAGGAATGCCACGTTCTAATTATCTTAGCGAATGCTGCAAAGGCGAAATATTTTTAAAGTTTGAAAACATGCAGCGTACGGGCTCATTTAAAATACGTGGTGCTTTTAATAAACTCAGCTCGTTAACTGAAGAAGAAAAAAGCAAAGGTGTTGTGGCGTGTTCTGCAGGTAACCACGCGCAGGGTGTTTCATTATCCTGTGCCATCCTGGGAATTAATGGCAAAGTGGTAATGCCGAATGGCGCACCTAAATCTAAAGTGGCCGCCACATCTGACTACTCTGCACAGGTTGTGATGCACGGCGATAACTTCAACGATACCATCGCTAAAGTGAGCGAAATAGTTGAAATGGAAGGGCGCATTTTTATTCCACCGTATGATGATGAAAAAGTGATTGCAGGCCAGGGGACAATTGGCCTGGAAATCCTTGAAGATTTATACGACGTCGACAACGTGATTGTGCCCATTGGCGGTGGCGGATTAATTGCAGGCATTGCGTTGGCGATTAAATCCATTAACCCGACAATCAATATCATTGGTGTTCAGGCAGAAAACGTCCATGGCATGGCGGCGTCATTCTATAAAGGCGAATTAACGTCACATCGTACTTCAGGTACTTTAGCTGATGGTTGTGATGTCTCCCGTCCTGGTCGCATCACCTTTGAAATTGTCAAGAAATTGGTCACTGATATTATTTTAGTCAGTGAAGATGATATTCGTAATAGCATGGTTGCCTTAATTCAACGTAATAAAGTCGTCACAGAAGGTGCGGGTGCATTAGCCACTGCAGCATTATTAAGCGGTAAATTAGACCATTATATTAAAGGGCGTAAAACAGTTAGCCTTATCTCTGGTGGAAATATCGACCTTTCTCGCGTTTCGCAGATTACAGGCTCAGCAGATATTTGATATATTCGCATGCTTCAAGTTTCATGTGCGTTGGCTGCTCTCGCTCATCCCAGGAACTCACTTTAGTCAGTTTCTGGGGATCATCTTCTTTGCCGCCGTCCTGCAACTCGAATTATTTAGAATATAAAATTACTTAAGGAATTTAATCATGAGTAATGTAGATACCACTGTTATTGGTCAAAAAGTTACATCGCAATGGCGAAAATCTGATACCACATGGACATTAGGTTTATTTGGAACGGCTATCGGTGCTGGGGTTTTATTTTTCCCTATTCGTGCAGGTTATGGCGGTTTAATTCCAATTCTCATCATGTTGTTCCTTGCCTTTCCGATAGCATTCTACTGCCACCGTGCGCTTGCTCGTCTGTGTCTTTCCGGCAGCAATCCCTCTGGAAATATCACTGAAACGGTAGAGGAGCATTTTGGTAAAACTGGCGGTGTGGTGATTACCTTCCTGTACTTTTTCGCCATCTGCCCGTTGTTATGGATTTACGGCGTCACGATAACCAATACGTTCATGACGTTCTGGGAAAATCAGCTCCAGCTTATGCCGCTTAACCGTGGTGTAGTGGCGTTGTTCCTGCTGCTGTTGATGGCTTTTGTTATCTACTTTGGCAAAGATCTTATGGTCAAGGTCATGAGCTATCTGGTGTTCCCATTTATCGCCTGCCTGGTCTTGATTTCCGTATCCCTGATCCCTTACTGGAACTCTGCGGTTATCGATCAAGCCAGCCTCAGCGATATTTCGTTTACCGGAAGCGATGGCATTCTGGTGACCGTATGGCTGGGCATTTCCATCATGGTCTTCTCCTTTAACTTCTCACCGATTGTCTCCTCGTTCGTGGTTTCAAAACGTGAAGAGTATGAGAGTGAGTTTGGCCGCGAATACACCGAAGACAAATGCTCCAAAATCATCTCCCGCGCCAGTATGCTGATGGTTGCCGTTGTTATGTTCTTTGCCTTCAGCTGCCTGTTCACGCTGTCACCACAGAATATGGCTGAAGCGAAGGCACAAAATATTCCGGTGCTTTCATACCTCGCGAACCACTTCTCATCGATGACGGGCACAAAATCGACCTTCGCAACCACGCTCGAGTATGGCGCGTCGATTATTGCGTTAGTCGCAATCTTCAAATCCTTCTTTGGCCACTACCTCGGTACGCTGGAAGGGCTGAACGGTCTGATCCTCAAGTTCGGTTACAAAGGTGATAAAACGAAAGTTTCTGGTGGTCGCCTCAACCTTATCAGCATGATTTTCATCATGGGTTCAACCTGGGTTGTTGCTTACGCGAACCCGAACATCCTCGATTTAATTGAAGCGATGGGTGCACCGATTATCGCATCACTGCTTTGCTTGCTGCCGATGTATGCCATTCGCAAAACACCTGCACTGGCAAAATATAAAGGGAAAACAGAAAACATTTTCGTCACCGTCATTGGTTTGCTGACCATTCTTAATATTGTCTACAAGCTGCTCTAGTTATTTACAATTCATATCAAAAATAATTCGAGTTGCATGGACGTAGCCAACGCACATGCAGCTTGAAGTATGACGGATATACTCAGGATGAGTGGAATTTAAAAATGAATGATTACCCAGTAGTGTTGACGATTAACTTTGGTTCTTCTTCGGTTAAATTTTCAGTGTTAGATGCAGAAACTTGCGATGTACTTTTATCTGGAATTTGTGAAGGTATTAATACTGAGAAGGCATTTATAACCGTCAATGATGGAGAACCCATTATTCTGGCTCACCAGAATTATGAAGAAGCGTTATCTGCAATAGCGGCTGAACTGGAGATTCGGAATTTAATCGATAGCGTCGCTTTTGTTGGTCACCGTATTGCCCACGGCGGATCTTTATTTAGTGAGTCAGTCTTAATTACCGACGAGGTTATAGAACAAATTCGTCAGGTTTCACCTTTGGCTCCGTTACACAATTATGCCAATTTACATGGAGTGGAATCAGCGCGGCTTCGCTTCCCGGGTATTCCACAGGTCGCGGTATTCGATACCAGTTTCCATCAGACCCTGAAGCCTGAAGCTTATCTGTACGGTTTACCGTATCGCTACTTTGAAGAATACGGTGTGCGCCGTTATGGGTTCCATGGCACGTCGCATCGCTATGTTTCTCAGCAAGCGCGCGAGTTACCCGGCCTGGAATCAGAAAACTCGGGGTTGGTGATTGCTCACTTAGGAAATGGGGCTTCGGTTTGCGCGGTGCAAAATGGCGAAAGCGTTGATACCTCGATGGGGATGACGCCGCTCGAAGGGCTGATCATGGGCACGCGTTGTGGTGATGTGGACTTTGGCGCAATGGCCTGGCTTGCCCGTCAAACTGAGCAATCAATGGATGACCTGGAACAGGTCGTCAATAAAGAATCCGGGCTATTGGGGCTTTCAGGAATATCGTCAGATTTACGTACTCTGGAAAAAGCCTGGCATAACGGAGATGTGCGTGCGCAATTAGCCATTAGAACATTTGTCCATCGAATAGCCCGAACCATAGGTGCACATGCCGCTTCGTTAACTCGTTTTGATGGCGTTATTTTTACCGGTGGTATCGGTGAGAACTCAATACTTATTCGTCGCCTGGTGGCAGAACGTTTACGCGTTTTTGGTATTGAATTGGATATTGAGAGAAATAACCAATCTAATCGAATAGGGCAGCGAGTTATTTCCAGCGACTTCTCACCCATCGTTTGTGCGGTAATTCCGACTAACGAAGAAAAAATGATAGCGCTTGATGCCCTGCATTTAGGTAGAGAGTGCCATATTGCTGAATACGCCTGATATACCCGTCATACTTCAAGTTGCATCTTTGTTGGCTGCGTTCATTCACCCGCATCACTTACTTGAGTAAGCTCAGCGGGATTCACTCACTTGCCGCCTCAATGCAACTCGAATTATTTCGGGTATATATTAATAATGTGCTTTAAAGGAATGAAGTAATGAATGTGGATATTGATATTACCAACGATAATTATTCCCATGCCTGGCAACAATTTTCAGGTGACGAATGGAAAAAGACCATTAATGTTCGGGATTTTATTCAGCAGAACTATACCCCGTATGAAGGTGATGAATCATTCTTAGCGGGAGCTACGCCGGCGACCACCGCGCTGTGGGAAAAAGTGATGGATGGCATTCGCATTGAAAATGCCACCCACGCACCCGTCGATTTCGATACCAATATTGCCACGACGATTACTGCACATGCCCCCGGTTATATCGTTAAAGAACATGAAAAAATCGTAGGATTGCAAACCGACAAGCCGCTGAAACGCGCCTTACATCCGTATGGCGGCATCAACATGATCAAAAGCTCGTTTGAAGCTTATGGTCGTGAAATGGATCCTGATTTCGAATACCAGTTTACTTCGCTGCGCAAGACTCATAATCAAGGCGTCTTTGATGTTTACTCACCGGATATTTTGCGTTGCCGCAAATCAGGCGTATTGACCGGCTTGCCTGATGGTTATGGACGTGGCCGCATTATTGGTGACTATCGCCGCGTGGCGCTGTATGGCATCGCGTATTTAGTGCGGGAGCGTGAATTGCAGTTTGCTGACCTACAGAATCAGCTCGAGCGGGGTGAAAAGCTTGAGGATGTCATCCGCCTGCGTGAGGAGTTATCGGAACATCGCCGTGCCTTGCTGCAAATTCAGGAGATGGCGGCAAATTACGGCTTTGATATTTCGCGGCCGGCGAGCAATGCACAGGAAGCATTACAGTGGCTCTATTTTGCCTACCTGGCCGCAGTGAAATCGCAAAATGGCGGGGCGATGTCATTGGGACGCACGACCACCTTTATCGATATTTATATCGAACGCGATCTCAAAGCGGGCTTGCTGACAGAGCTTGAGGCGCAAGAGTTAGTCGATCATTTCATCATGAAGATCCGTATGGTGCGTTTCCTGCGTACACCGGAATTTGACTCACTGTTCTCAGGCGACCCGATTTGGGCGACTGAAGTTATTGGCGGTATGGGGCTTGATGGACGTACGCTGGTCACCAAAAATGCGTACCGTTATTTGAACACTCTCTACACCATGGGGCCTGCGCCAGAACCTAATCTGACTATCTTGTGGTCCGAGGCGTTACCGAAGCCATTCAAAGTCTATGCGGCCAAAGTTTCTATTGAAACCTCGTCATTACAGTACGAAAACGACGACCTGATGCGTTGTGATTTTGACAGTGATGACTACGCCATTGCCTGCTGCGTCAGCCCAATGGTTATAGGTAAACAGATGCAGTTCTTTGGGGCGCGTGCCAACCTGGCAAAAACCCTGCTGTATTGCATCAACGGCGGTATGGATGAAAAGCTAAAAATCCAGGTTGGGCCGAAAATGCCGATTCTTCTGGACGATGTGCTGGACTATGACAAGGTGATGATCAGTCTGGATCACTTTATGGACTGGCTGGCCACGCAATACGTGACCGCGCTTAATCTCATCCACTACATGCATGACAAATATAGCTACGAAGCGTCGCTGATGGCGCTGCACGACAGGGATGTTTATCGCACCATGGCGTGTGGCATTGCCGGTTTGTCAGTCGCAGTGGATTCGCTTTCCGCCATTAAGTACGCCACGGTGAAACCGGTGCGTGATCATAGCGGCCTGGCGGTTGATTTCGTGATTGAAGGTGAATACCCGCAATACGGTAATAATGACGATCGTGTTGATGCCATTGCCTGCGATCTGGTTGAGCGCTTTATGAAGAAGATCCAGGCGCTGCCAACGTATCGCAACGCGGTGCCGACGCAATCGATCCTGACGATCACTTCAAACGTTGTGTATGGACAGAAAACCGGAAATACACCAGATGGTCGCCGTGGCGGAACGCCATTTGCTCCTGGCGCGAACCCTATGCACGGAAGGGATCGTAAAGGTGCCGTTGCGTCATTAACCTCCGTGGCTAAACTTCCGTTTAGCTATGCGAAGGATGGCATCTCTTACACCTTCTCAATTGTGCCAGCGGCACTGGGGCGAGATGATGCGGTGCGCCAATTAAACCTGGTGGGTCTGCTGGATGGTTATTTCCATCACGATGTGAAAACCGAGGGTGGGCAGCATCTGAACGTGAACGTGATGAACCGTGAAATGCTGATGGATGCCATCGAACATCCGGAAAATTATCCGACGTTAACCATTCGTGTTTCCGGTTACGCGGTGCGCTTTAATGCTTTGACGCGCGAGCAGCAGCAGGATGTTATTTCGCGTACCTTCACGCATTCGATTTAATTTCTCGTCCTGAAATTAACGAAATTTGTGTTCCACTGTAAAGCCCGCCTTGTGCGGGTTTTTGCATTCTTATGATCATTTTTGTGACAAAGTTGGCATATTCTGTTGTTTTGTTTACGCTTTAAAGTCTCTGATGTGCCTTTCTGGCGCGGAATTTTGGTAATCACAAGGTAGAGTGAATGGAAGATCTCAACGTAGTAGACAGTATTAATAATGCCGGAGGCTGGTTGGTGCGCAACCAGGCGTTACTGCTGAGCTATGCGGTCAACATTGTGGCGGCGATTGCGATTATTATCGTCGGGATGATCGTGGCTCGTATCGTGTCCAACGCCATCAACCGTGTGATGGTAGCGCGTAATATTGATGCCACTGTGGCTGATTTCCTTTCTGCTCTGGTGCGTTACGGCATTATCGCCTTCACATTAATTGCCGCATTGGGACGCGTGGGCGTACAAACGGCGTCAGTCATTGCCGTTCTGGGTGCCGCAGGCTTGGCCATCGGCCTGGCGCTGCAAGGTTCGCTCTCTAACCTGGCGGCAGGCGTACTGCTTGTCACCTTCCGTCCATTCCGTGCCGGGGAATATGTTGATCTCGGGGGAATTGCGGGATCGGTACTTAATGTGCAGATCTTCTCCACCACGTTACGTACCCTGGATGGCAAAATTGTTGTCGTGCCAAACGGTAAAATTATCGCAGGTAATATTATTAACTTCTCCCGCGAACCGATGCGCCGTAATGAATTTATCATCGGCGTGGCATACGATTCGGATATCGACAAGGTTAAGCAGATTTTAACCGACATCATCACCAGCGATGAGCGTGTACTGAAAGACCGCGAAATTACGGTACGACTCAATGAACTGGGGCCGTCATCCATTAACTTTGTGGTGCGCGCCTGGAGCAACAGCGCTGATTTGCAGGATGTCTATTGGGATGTGCTGGAACGTATCAAAAAAGCGCTGGATGCCAACGATATTGGGATCCCACATCCGCAGATGGATGTGAATTTCAAACGTGTTAAACAACAGCCTGCGCAAGAGTGATTTTTTAGGGCCAGTTTCGGCTGGCCCTGGTTTTATTAGCAATACTTATAAACCATTAAAATTATCCATTTCCTCTAATAATTTTTCCCCACTACACTCTTCTCAAATCGCTAAATATTGAAGAGTAAATCATCGTGTTATCTTATTTTTTTCAAGGTCTTACATTAGGTGCGGCATTAATTTTGCCACTCGGGCCGCAAAACGCTTTTGTCATGAACCAGGGAATTCGCCGCCAATACCATCTGATGATTGCCTCGCTTTGTGCAATCAGTGACTTACTGCTGATTTGCGGTGGGATCTTTGGTGGAAGTGCGTTGCTGATGCAGTCGCCCTGGCTGCTGGCAATTGTGACCTGGGGCGGCGTGGCATTTTTGCTTTGGTACGGTTGGGGCGCACTGCGTACCGCTTTGAGTAGTAGCGTGGAACTGGCGTCAGCGGAAGTTCTGAAGCAAGGGCGCTGGAAAATTGTCGCCACAGTGCTGGCCGTTACCTGGCTCAATCCGCATGTTTATCTGGATACCTTTGTGGTGTTGGGCAGTCTTGGCGGGCAATTGGCTGATGAACCCAAACGCTGGTTTGCATTGGGGACAGTGAGTGCGTCGATCCTTTGGTTCTATGGCCTTGCACTGCTCGCCGCCTGGCTTGCGCCACGTCTGCGCACAGCTAAAGCGCAGCGCATTATTAATGGGGTTGTCGGGTTGGTGATGTGGTTTATCGCATTACAACTGGCTCACGATGGTGTTCGCCATATTTCCTCTCTGATGGGTTAATTCGCCTTAATCTGATAGACAAGTTACCATTACACGCTAAGCTTGCTGCCTGACGTCCGTGTATTTTGCGGGCGTAATGACAGTGGAATGTAGCATGGAGGAAATACAGTGAAGTTGAAAACCCTGGCATTAGCCGCTTTGGTGGGATTAGGTTCTTTTTCGGCGTGGGCCGGAGAGCTGCCAAATGGTCCGCATATCGTGACATCCGGCACCGCAAGCGTGGATGCTGTTCCTGACATTGCCACGCTCGCTATCGAAGTCAATGTGTCTGCTAAAGATGCAGCATCGGCTAAAAAACAGGCTGATGACCGCGTTGCACAGTATCTGACCTTCTTGCAGCAAAGTGGTGTCGAGAAGAAAGACATCAACGCTGCCAACCTGCGCACCCAACCAGAATATGAATATCTGAAAGACGGTAAAACACAGCTGAAAGGTTATCGTGCTGTGCGTCAGGTCGATGTCACACTCCGTAAACTCGACAAAATGAATGAGTTACTCGATGGCGCGCTTAAAGCGGGTCTTAACGAAATTCGTTCTGTATCGCTTGGCGTAGCAAACCCTGAGCAATACAAAGATAAAGCGCGCAAAGCGGCTATCGACGATGCCAGCCGTCAGGCGAAACTGTTAGCCGAAGGCTTTAACAGCAAGTTGGGTCCGGTGTATAGCGTGCGTTATCACGTATCTAACTATCAACCCGCGCCGATGGTACGGATGATGAAAGCCGATGCAGCGCCGCCGGTTTCAGCTCAGGATACCTACGATCAGCAGACGATTCAGTTTGATGACCAGGTTGATGTGGTGTTTGAACTGGGAAGTGCTGCGGCTCCGGCTGCACAGTAAATCATCGATATCTGGGGTGGATAACGCAAAAGTTTATCCACCCGACATAACAAAAAGGTCGCTATAAATGAGCGGCCTTTTTTTATTCAGCATCCTGTCGCAACACTTTGTGCCCATAATCCAGCAACGCGTCTGTGACATTACGCATCATACGGCTTTCTGGTGCAAAGCGGTGCCAATACAACATACGGCGCTGCATAAGGCCTGGTGTCAGGTCAATCAACTCGCCGCTTTTCAGCTCTCTTTCTATTTGCAGATGCGGGATCATGCAACATGTGGTGCCCTGACGCGCTAATTGTACAAACGCTTCCGATGAGTTAACGATGTGGCACGGAACGCTACCCGGCGACAAATCGAAATTCTGCTGCAAGAACGCCTGGTGCATGTCGTCGAGATGGTCGAACGCCACGGCAGGTGCTTTCAGCAATGCGGAACGCGTGACGCCATTGGGGAAATAACGTGCCGCAAAATCTTTCGAACCGACAAAAAGATAATCCAACGCACCCAGTCTATCGACCAGGCAACTTGGTAATGGCTGTGGCTGAATGGACACCGCGCCGACCACTTCACCGCGACGTAGACGTTCCTGAGTTCGGGTTTCATCTTCAACCTGAAGGTTCAGACGAATAGGAGAGTCGGCCAGAACGGGTGCTAATGCTGGCAGCAACCAGGTTGCCAGACTGTCTGCGTTGACTGCAAGCGATAACAACAGCGGTGTAGAACCGGTTTGTTCATCGCCTAACCACTCTTCTTCAAGCAGTTCTACCTGACGCAATAATGCCAGTAACTTTTGCCCCTGCTCGGTTGGACGAGGGGGAACAGTGCGCACTAACAATGGCTGGCCGAACATATTTTCCAGTTGCTTGATTCGTTGCGAGACTGCGGATTGAGTAATACAGAGTTTTTGCGCTGCGCGCTCAAACCCTCGTTCACGAATCACGGCATCCAACGCCTGTAGCGTTCTATAGTCCGGGCGTTTCATTGTTGTTTGCTAACTCCTATTTTTGTTATGGCTGCACTATGACATAAATTTGCCGCTGATCCAGACCAAATCAGCAAAGTTCGTCCGAGTTCTGCGCCATTCGTGGGACATTTTTTGGCTGCTTGCTCTATAATGCGCGTCAGTTTTCACAGCACAGGCAAATAACCATGACGCAGGATGAACTGAAAAAAGCAGTCGGCTGGGCAGCATTACAATACGTGCAACCAGGCACTATCGTTGGTGTGGGTACTGGCTCAACCGCCGCACACTTTATTGATGCTCTTGGAACTATCAAACACCAGATTGAAGGTGCCGTTTCTAGCTCCGACGCTTCCACCGCCAAACTGAAAAGCCTTGGTATCACGGTTTTCGACCTCAACGAAGTCGATACTCTCGGGATCTATGTCGATGGTGCCGATGAGATCAACGGCCAGATGCAAATGATCAAAGGCGGCGGTGCAGCACTCACCCGCGAAAAGATCATTGCGTCTGTCGCGGAAAAGTTTATTTGTATCGCCGATGCGTCCAAGCAGGTGGGTATCCTGGGCAATTTCCCATTACCCGTTGAAGTGATCCCAATGGCACGCAGTTGCGTCGCCCGTGAACTGGTTAAACTGGGCGGTCGCCCTGAATACCGTCAGGGTGTGGTAACGGATAACGGTAACATCATTCTCGATGTTTACGGCCTCAGCATCGTTGAGCCAATCGCGCTGGAAAATGCGATTAACGGCTTGCCGGGCGTAGTGACCGTTGGGCTGTTTGCTAACCGCGGCGCTGATGTTGCGTTGATTGGTACTGCCGATGGCGTGAAAACCATTGTGAAATGATCGAGTGGGGCGTTTCATGCGCCCCATAACCACATAAAAAAAGACAAAATAATCTAACGGCAAATTTGGTGACATATGTCACATTATTACCAACTGCCTGTTATTCGTTCCTGGTTCTCTCTCCTGTTCAGTATTTTGTGCTGCCCACCGACACTTATTCCCTTTTTGCTTAGCAGACTGCGCAATCGTTTATATTGCCCCGCCCGTAATTTTTGATATTTTGGCAGAAGGGTGTCTTATCACACAGCACAACATCAGTACTAAAAATAGGGTCGGGAAATGGCAAAAGTATCACTGGATAAAGACAAGATTAAATTCCTGCTGGTGGAAGGCGTACACCAGAAAGCCGTGGATAACCTACGTGCGGCAGGCTATACCAACATCGAATACCATAAAGGCGCGCTGGACAGCGATGCCCTGAAAGAGTCGATCCGTGATGCGCATTTCATCGGTCTGCGTTCCCGTACTAACTTAACTGAAGATGTTCTGGCAGTGGCTGAAAAGCTGGTGGCCGTGGGCTGTTTCTGTATTGGTACTAACCAGGTCGATCTGGATGCTGCCGCGACACGAGGCGTACCGGTGTTTAATGCCCCGTTCTCGAACACGCGTTCTGTAGCGGAATTGGTTATCGGCCAACTGCTGTTACTGCTGCGTGGCGTTCCAGAAGCAAACGCCAAAGCACACCGTGGTGTCTGGAATAAGCTGGCGGTTGGCTCTTACGAAGCGCGCGGTAAAAAACTCGGCATTATTGGCTACGGCCATATCGGAACTCAGTTGGGTATTCTGGCTGAAGCGCTGGGGATGCACGTATATTTCTACGATATCGAGAACAAACTGACTTTGGGCAACGCAACCCAGGTTCAACACCTCTCTGACTTGCTCAATATGAGCGATGTGGTGAGTTTGCATGTGCCTGAAAACGCATCGACCAAGAACATGATTGGTGCAAATGAACTGGCATTGATGAAACCGGGTGCGTTACTGATTAACTGTGCACGCGGTACGGTTGTAGATATTCCTGCTCTGTGTGATTCGCTGGCGCGTAAACATCTGGCAGGTGCAGCTATCGACGTCTTCCCAACCGAGCCTGCAACCAACAGCGATCCATTCACTTCGCCACTGTGCGAGTTCGACAACGTGATCCTGACTCCGCACATTGGCGGTTCAACTCAGGAAGCGCAGGAAAACATCGGCCTGGAAGTGGCTGGCAAGCTGGCGAAATATTCCGACAACGGTTCTACCTTGTCTGCGGTGAACTTCCCTGAGGTTTCTCTGCCGTTACACGGCGGAAGCACCAGCCGTTTATTGCATATTCACGAAAACCGCCCAGGTATTTTGACCGCGCTGAACCAGATTTTTGCCGATCAAGGCATCAACATCGCCGCACAGTATCTGCAAACGACGCCGAAAATGGGTTATGTGGTCATTGATGTAGATGCTGAAGAAGATGTTGCTGAGGCTGCGCTGAAATCGATGAAGGCGATTCCTGGCACTATCCGCGCTCGACTGCTTTACTAATTTGTAGCATGAGGACCCCATTCGGGGTCCTCTGATAGTGTGTTTCCTGCATTGAATTTCCTCCATATCCATCCGATAGTAGCGTTTTTAGCTACACGGCCAATGACATGACCATACAATTTTCCAATCGATTAATTCTGCTCGGCGCAGGTATTCTTTTGTTGATTCTTGCCTATACGGGAAGCCATACCCACGACAGGGTAACCTGGTTGATGGAAGTGCTGCCGGTGGTCATTATTATCCCACTGCTTTTAGCTACCCATTCGCGTTACCCGCTGACCCCGCTTCTTTATACGTTGATTTTCTTCCACGCAATTATTTTGATGATTGGCGGTTTGTATACCTATGCAAAAGTGCCTATTGGTTTTGACGTGCAGGAGTTTTTTGGCCTGAGCCGCAACCCTTACGATAAGCTAGGGCATTACTTCCAGGGGCTGGTTCCGGCACTCGCCGCGCGGGAAATACTGATTCGTGGGGGCTATGTTCAGGGGCGCAAAATGGTCGCTTTCCTGGTCTGCTGCGTCGCGCTGGCGATTAGCGCGATGTATGAGCTGATTGAATGGTGGACGGCGCTGGGATTAGGGCAGGGTGCGGATGATTTCCTGGGGACTCAAGGTGACCCGTGGGATACGCAATCAGATATGTTCTGCGCACTGCTGGGGGCTTTGACGAGCGTTTTATTATTAGGATACTGGCATACGAAGCAGTTAAATCAGTTACGTCGGAGCTGACATTTTACTCATTGTGCGACATGTGAACCTTCTCCCTGGCTTGGGAGAAGGGGATTACCACTCCCAAAGCCGCGACGGTGTGACTACCGCGGGCAAGGGGATATCCCACTCTTCAGCGGGTAATGCAGGAACGTGCTGGCAATCATGTGCAAGTCCAACCGGCCAGATCCCATGCTTCTGCCAATTCTGCAAGGTCCTGTCGTAGAAACCGCCACCCATTCCTAACCTTTGCCCTTGCTCATCGAACGCCACTAACGGCGTGATAAGCACATCCAGTTGATCCAGTGGCAACACGTCACGGACATCAAGCTTCGGCTCAAGAATTTTTAGACGATTCATCACTAAATGGCTGTTTTCCGCATACCGTAGAAACAGCAAATTGCCTTTACTGAACGGGTGAAGCACGGGTAGATACACGGTTTTGTCGGCTCGCCACAACGCACGAATGAGTGGAGTGGTGTCCAGTTCGCCATCAAAAGACAAAAACAGAGCGACCGTACTTGCGTCGGATACGGGCTGATAAGTCAGCATTCGTTCGGCTGCAAGATGAGCAAAGTGTTGTTGTTCAGTTGGGGTGAGCGCCCGGCGACGTTGCCGAATATGGTGTCGAATTTCTTGGCGAAGTGATGGAATTAACTGAATTTTTGTCATAAGGATGACTGATTGGTAGAAAGAGGGAATCTCCGAGATGCCGCCGCAGGCTGTAACCCTTGAACCCTTGGTTCAAGGTGAATGCAGCGTCAGAATCATCAGGCTTCTCGGACGGACCGAGCATGCTCACAGAATCTGGAGCACCACATTCTTGTGGTATGAAATATCGGCTCAGGGGACTGGCCCGCATGCAAACATCTCAGAGAAATTTGGTCTTCAAAGTCACTCTACCATAGGTAACTGTGAAGTGTTATTCAAAATTTGGACCCTGTCTTTCAGTTATGCGACCTTGCTCAAGCAACGCTTGTTCGATGGTCTGCTGTAACATCCGAATACGCTCTTCCATATTGGCTGCGTAGTCACGGGTTTTCGATTTTTCCTGAGCCAGCTCATAGCAAATGTTCAGTGCTGCGATGAAAACTAGCTGCTCAGTATTTGTGACTCTAGTGCGAACTTTTAAATCTTGCAACCGCTGATCAAGCTCCTGGGCCGCAAGATTCAGTGCATCCTGTTGTTCAGGCGGACAATTCACGCGCAATGAACGACCGAAAATTTGGATATCGACTGGTTGTGCAGACATGCCACCTTCCTGCTGTTAACTCGCCTGCCTTCGTTAACCGTGCCTGGTAACGAAAGGGGCGTCACTATAGCTACCCCGTAATGAAGATACAAGCCCTTTTCTGGTGCCTCGAGGTCCCTGGTGGTAGCATAACATGAACTATCCCTGCCAACGATGGCGAATACGCATGTCTATACAGAACACAATGCCTGACTACGACTTAGTCGGCCAATTATTGCTCCAACAAGGTGTAGGTCTGACGGCCTCAGAAATGCACGGCTTAATCAGTGGAATGCTGTGCGGTGGCAACAAAGACACCAGCTGGCAACCGCTGCTTCATGACCTGACAAACGAAGGCTTGGCCTTTGGTCAAAACCTTGCGGATACCCTGCGCCAGATGCACGGCGCAACTGGCGATGCGCTGGAAGATGACGGTTTTCTGTTCCAGCTTTATCTGCCAGATGGTGACGACGTATCGGTGTTTGACCGTGCAGATGCGCTGGCGGGCTGGGTTAACCACTTCTTGCTTGGCCTGGGCGTGACCCAACCTAAGCTTGATAAAGTCACTGGCGAAACCGGCGAAGCGATCGACGATTTGCGTAACATCGCGCAGTTGGGCTACGACGAAGACGAAGATCAAGAAGAGCTGGAAATGTCGCTCGAAGAGATCGTCGAGTACGTGCGTGTTGCAGCACTGCTGTGCCATGACACCTTTACTCGCCCTGTCCCGACGGCGCCAGAAGTGCAGAAACCAACACTGCACTAATAATCATAAACTTCAGGAGGTGTGATGACTCAGCACGAATTTCTCCGGCGCCGCCAGGCGTTGTTGGCCAAAATGGCTCCGGCAAGCGCCGCGCTCATCTTCGCTGCTCCCGAGGTAACACGCAGTGCAGACAGCGAATACCCGTATCGCCAGAGCAGCGATTTCTGGTACTTCACGGGTTTTAACGAGCCAGAAGCGGTACTGGTGTTGATTAAAAGCGATGAAACGCACAATCACAGCGTTTTGTTTAACCGTCTGCGCGATAAAACCGCTGAAATCTGGTTCGGCCGCCGTCTTGGTCAGGAAGCGGCACCTGAAAAACTGAGCGTAGATCGCGCGCTGGCGTTCTCTGAAATCGGTGAACAACTGCCTCAATTACTGAACGGGTTGGATGTGGTGTATCACGCGCAGGGTGAATACGCTTATGCCGACACCCTCGTTTTTGCCGCTCTTGATAAACTCCGCCGTGGTTCGCGCCAGAATCTTAGCGCGCCAGCAACACTGACTGACTGGCGACCAACGGTTCACGAACAGCGCCTGTTTAAATCGGAAGAAGAGATCATCGCGCTGCGTCGTGCAGGCGAGATCAGCGCACTGGCACATACCCGTGCGATGGAAAAATGCCGTCCTGGGATGTTTGAATATCAGATTGAAGGTGAAATCCTTCATGAATTTAACCGCCATGGTGCGAGATTTCCCTCTTACAACACCATCGTAGGCAGCGGCGAAAACGGCTGTATTTTGCATTACACCGAAAACGAGAGCCAAATGCGCGCCGGTGATTTGGTGTTGATCGACGCCGGTTGCGAATACAAAGGCTATGCCGGTGATATCACCCGCACCTTCCCGGTGAGCGGCAAATTTAGCGCGCCACAGCGGGCGATTTACAACATTGTGCTCGAATCCCTGGAAACTGCGTTGCACCTTTATCGCCCTGGCACGTCGATGCAGGAAGTCACCGCGCAAGTAGTACGCATTATGGTTACAGGCCTGGTGAAGCTCGGCATTCTCCATGGCGAAGTCGATAAGCTGATTGCGGAAAATGCTCACCGTCCGTTCTTTATGCACGGTCTGAGCCACTGGTTGGGGTTAGATGTACATGACGTCGGCGGTTACGGCCCGGATCGTTCGCGCGTACTTGAGCCAGGCATGGTGATTACCGTTGAACCCGGTTTGTACATCGCGCCTGATGCGGATGTTCCTGTCGAGTACCGTGGTATTGGGATTCGTATTGAAGACGATATTCTTATCACCGCAAACGGAAACGAAAACCTGACCGCCAGCGTCGTGAAATCGGCAGACGATATCGAAGCGTTAATGGCGGCGGCGCATCAGTCATGAGCGTGATTATTGTTGGTGGAGGGATGGCTGGGGCAACGCTTGCGCTGGCGATTTCCCATTTGACCCACGGTAAGTTGCCGGTTCATTTAATTGAAGCGTCAGCTCCTGAATCTGCGGCGCATCCTGGTTTTGATGCCCGCGCTATCGCTATTGCCCAGGGCACTTGCCAGCAATTAACTCGTATTGGTGTGTGGCCTGCTATTAAAGATTGCGCGACCGGGATTACTTCCGTTCATGTCAGCGATCGCGGCCATGCCGGGTTTGTTACGCTGGATGCCAGTGATTACCAGATCCCGGCATTGGGGCAGGTAGTGGAATTGCACGATGTGGGTTTGCGTTTATTTGCCCTGCTGCGCAAAACACCTGGCGTGACATTGCATTGCCCGCAGCGAGTCGCTTCTTTTACCCGTGAAACCGATAAAGTCAGCGTTCAGCTTGATAACGGTAAACTTCTTGAAGGCAAACTGCTGGTAGCGGCAGATGGTTCCCGTTCGTCACTTGCCACACAGTGTGGTATCACCTGGCAGCAACAGGATTACCGGCAGATTGCGATTATCGCCAACGTTGCTACTTCGCAACCCCACAATGGGCGGGCGTTTGAGCGCTTTACCGAACACGGCCCGCTGGCGATGTTGCCAATGTCTGATGGGCGTTGTTCGTTAGTGTGGTGCCATCCGCAAGACGCACAGGCTGATATCGCCCAGTGGGACGATGAGCAGTTCTGCAATGAGTTGCAGCGTGCGTTTGGCTGGCGGCTCGGGCGAATCACATTTGCCGGTGTGCGTAAGCACTATCCATTAGCACTGACGACGGCTTCGCAGTCGGTATCACACCGTGTTGCGTTAGTGGGCAATGCCGCGCAAACCCTTCACCCGATTGCCGGGCAGGGGTTTAACCTGGGTTTACGCGATGTGATGTCACTGGCTGAAAATTTGGCGGCGGCGCACGAATTATCTCAGGACATTGGCAGCTATGCTGTTTTGGCTGATTATCAGCAGCGCCGTAGTGAAGATAAAATCGCGACCATCGGCGTGACAGATGGGTTAGTTCAGTTGTTCGCTAACCGTTGGGCTCCGCTGGTGGTGGGGCGTAATCTGGGACTGATGGCGATGGAACATCTTACTCCGGCACGTGATGTGCTGGCACAACGCACGCTGGGTTGGGTCGCGCGTTAAATTATGCGTCAGAAAGATTTACAGGAGAGTCAATTTGCAAAGCGTTGATGTGGCGATTGTTGGTGGTGGTATGGTTGGTCTGGCGGTTGCCTGTGGCCTGCAAGGGAGTGGTTTGCGTGTTGCGGTACTGGAGAACCATCTGCCACAACCGTTGGCACCTGAATCTGCGCCAGCATTGCGTGTCTCGGCCATCAATGCCGCTAGCGAGAAATTGCTGACCCACCTGGGCGCCTGGTCGAAAATCATCGCCAGCCGCGCGAGTTGCTATCACGGCATGGAAGTGTGGGATCAGGACAGCTTCGGGCATATAGCATTTGATGATAAATCCTTTGGTTTCAGCCACCTTGGCCACATTGTCGAAAATGCGGTGATTCATCACGCGTTGTGGCAACGCGCTGAGCAGTGCAGTGATGTCACGCTGATGGCACCGGTCGAATTGCAACAAGTCGCCTGGGGTGAAAACGAAGCGTTCATTACGCTCAAAGATGGCGCAATGTTGACTGCGCGTTTAGTTGTCGGGGCTGATGGCGCGAACTCGTGGCTACGCAATCAAGCTGATATCCCGCTGACGTTTTGGGATTATCGCCACCATGCGCTGGTGGCCAACATTCGTACTGCTGAACCACACCAGGCGGTTGCCCGTCAGGTTTTCCATGGCGACGGTATCCTGGCTTTCTTACCGCTAAGCGACCCGCATTTATGCTCGATCGTCTGGTCGCTTCCCCCGCTGGAAGCCGAACGTATGCAACAGGTGAGTGCTGAAGAATTTAATCAGGCGTTGTCTGTCGCATTCGATCTGCGTCTGGGTTTGTGCAGCGTAGAAAGTGAACGCCAGACGTTCCCGTTGACAGGCCGCTATGCACGTAGTTTTGCAGCACATCGACTGGCTCTGGTTGGCGATGCCGCCCACACCATTCATCCGTTGGCCGGGCAGGGTGTGAATCTGGGCTTTATGGACGCCGCTGAACTGATTGATGAAGTCCGTCGTTTGCATCGTCAGGGTAAAGATATTGGGCAGCATTTGTACCTGCGCCGCTACGAGCGTAGCCGTAAACATAGTGCGGCAATGATGCTCGCCAGCATGCAGGGGTTCCGCGACCTGTTTGCCGGAAACAACCCCGCGAAAAAACTGCTGCGTGATATCGGTCTGAAGCTGGCAGATACCCTTCCTGGTGTAAAACCGCAGTTAGTTCGTCAGGCGATGGGTTTGCATGACCTGCCTAATTGGTTGCGCTGATTTAATCTGATAACCGCGTCACATTTCCCTTTTCGCATACAGAAAAGGGAAACTCTTTCCTCATTTGAAAAATTCTAATCTTACCCACTATCTCGGATTACTTTTTCTCATCCCACGTTTTTTCTAATGTAGTGAATTTGTTTCTGAAATGGTCGTAAATGTTAGCTAACGCTAAATTCTGGCTTAAACACTTCTTGTTTATGTGTAGTTAATCGCATTTTTGTAGTCGAATACTCTGCATCATTCGCTCCTGATTTTGGTCATAACCTAATGCCATGACCGTTTGTGCCTTATGGTTAAGTCCCCCATTCAATGGTAAGTTCAGACAAAAGGTAACGTTTGCGTCGCTATCGTGATCGGTGGCGATGTTGGGTTTCGTCTGACGAACGGAAAAGCGAATAGCGCTTTTCAACCAGATGGTTAAAGAGGAAAAAATGACTCAAAAGACCCCTTTGTTTGAACAGCACAATCTCTGCGGTGCGCGAATGGTGGATTTCCATGGCTGGATGATGCCATTGCA
Organism: Buttiauxella sp. A111; assembly: GCF_014189855.1. Lineage (GTDB taxonomy): Bacteria > Pseudomonadota > Gammaproteobacteria > Enterobacterales > Enterobacteriaceae > Buttiauxella > Buttiauxella selenatireducens. The sequence continues at coordinate 343,049 of NZ_BJFN01000002.1, read as the reverse complement.
CTATGGGTCGCAGATTGACGAACACCATGCTGTGCGCAACGATGCCGGTATGTTTGATGTTTCACACATGACCATTGTTGATCTTAAAGGCAGCCGTACCCGCGAATTCCTCCGTTATTTAGTCGCAAACGACGTTGCCAAACTGACCCTGCCGGGTAAAGCCCTCTACACCGCAATGCTCAACGCTTCCGGCGGTGTTATCGATGACCTGATTATCTATTTCCAGACTGAAGACTATTTCCGCCTGGTGGTGAACTCCGCCACTCGTGAGAAAGATCTGGCCTGGATTATCCAACATGCCGAACCGTATTCTGTTTCTGTCACCGTGCGTGATGACCTTTCGCTGATTGCCGTTCAAGGGCCAAACGCTAAGGCAAAAGCCGCGCAGCTCTTCACAGAAGAACAACGCAATGCCGTTGCTGGTATGAAGCCATTCTTTGGTGTTCAGGCGGGCGATCTGTTTATTGCGACAACCGGTTACACCGGTGAAGCCGGTTACGAGATTGCCATGCCGAATGAAAAAGCTGCCGAGTTTTGGGCGCATCTTTTCGAGATTGGTGTGCAACCTTGCGGTCTTGGTGCGCGCGACACGTTACGTCTGGAATCAGGTATGAACCTGTATAGCCAGGAAATGGATGAGAGCATTTCTCCTCTGGCCGCGAATATGGGTTGGACCATTGCCTGGGAGCCAGAAGATCGTGATTTCATTGGTCGCGAAGCACTGGAACTCCAGCGTGAGAAAGGAACCGACCAGCTCGTTGGTTTGATCATGACGGAAAAAGGCGTATTACGTAATGAGCTGCCTGTTCGTTTTACCGATGCATCAGGCAACATCCATGAAGGCGTAATCACCAGCGGGACTTTCTCTCCGACATTGGGTTACAGCATTGCTTTGGCTCGCGTGCCTGCGGGCATTGGCGAAACGGCCATTGTGCAAATCCGTAACCGAGAAATGCCGGTAAAAGTCACTAAACCTATTTTTGTTCGCGGCGGTAAAGCTGTCGCGCAGTGAATTTCGAAATCAGGAGAACAACAATGAGCAATGTGCCGAACGAATTGAAATACAGCAAAGAACATGAATGGCTGCGTAAAGAAGCTGATGGCTCTTACACCGTAGGTATTACCGAGCACGCACAAGAGTTGCTGGGTGACATGGTGTTTGTTGACCTGCCAGACGTTGGCGCAACAGTAAGCACTGGCGATGATTGCGCCGTGGCTGAATCTGTAAAAGCGGCATCTGACATTTATGCACCGATCAGCGGCGAAATCATCGCTGTAAACAATGAACTGAGCGATACGCCAGAGTTGATCAACAGCGAGCCGTACACCGCAGGTTGGATCTTCAAAATCAAAGCAAGCGACGAGTCTGAACTGGACGGTTTGCTGGATGCTGCGGCATATGAAGCGCTGTTAGAAGATTAATAACCGACACCAAATCAGTCCCCTCTCCCCTTGGGAGAGGGTTAGGGTGAGGGAAAAATTAGCGAATCCCCCCTTACCCCGACTCTCTCCCTTCAAGGGAGAAGGGGAAAACACCTCAGGAATCATCGCTCATGACCCAGTCTTTACGTCAGCTTGAAAATCACGAAGCGTTTGTCGACCGTCACATTGGACCGAACGCACAACAGCAACATGAAATGCTGGAAACAGTGGGCGCTCGTTCGTTGAATGAATTGATAGCCTCTATCGTTCCTGCTGATATCCAGCTTGCTGAGCCACCACAGGTGGGTGAGGCTGCTACCGAATTCGCGGCCCTGGCTGAATTAAAGACCATTGCCAGCCGTAATAAGCGTTTTAAAACGTATATCGGCATGGGTTACACCGCGGTACAAACGCCGCCGGTTATTCTGCGTAATATGCTGGAAAATCCAGGTTGGTACACGGCATACACGCCGTATCAGCCAGAAGTATCACAAGGCCGTCTCGAAGCGCTGCTCAACTTCCAACAAGTGACGCTGGATTTGACGGGGCTGGATATCGCATCGGCTTCTTTGCTGGACGAAGCGACCGCTGCCGCAGAAGCCATGGCAATGGCAAAGCGTGTCAGCAAACTGAAAAACGCTAACCGTTTCTTTGTTGCAGCTGACGTACATCCGCAAACGCTGGATGTTGTCCGCACGCGTGCTGAAACCTTCGGCTTTGATGTGATTGTCGATGACGCCGCGAAAGTGCTGGATCATCAGGATGTGTTTGGTGTGCTGCTCCAACAAGTTGGCACCACCGGCGACGTTCATGACTACAGCGCTCTGATTACCGAACTGAAACAACGCAAGGTCATCGTGAGTGTTGCCGCTGACTTAATGACGTTGGTTCTGTTAACTGCACCTGGCAAACAAGGTGCTGACATCGTATTTGGTTCCGCACAGCGTTTTGGCGTGCCAATGGGTTACGGTGGCCCACATGCTGCATTCTTTGCCGCACGTGATGAATTCAAACGCTCCATGCCTGGCCGTATTATCGGTGTATCACGCGATGCTGCGGGACGTACTGCGCTGCGCATGGCGATGCAAACTCGCGAGCAACATATCCGCCGCGAAAAAGCGAACTCCAACATTTGTACTTCCCAGGTTCTGCTGGCAAACATTGCCAGCCTGTATGCGGTATTCCACGGCCCGGCTGGCCTGAAACGCATTGCAGGGCGCATTCATCGTTTGACCGATGTTCTGGCCGCTGGCCTGCAACAAAAAGGTTTGGTGCTGCGTCACAAACATTGGTTCGACACCCTGTGTGTTGAAGTAACCGATAAAGCCGCCGTGCTGGCACGTGCTGAAGCGAATGAAATCAACTTGCGCAGCGACATTCTGAACGCGGTTGGTATCACGCTGGATGAAGCGACCACGCGTGAAGATGTACAGGCACTGTTTAGCGTGCTGCTGGGTGACAACCACGGTCTGGACATTGATAAGCTCGACCAAAACGTGGCGGGCGATAGCCTGTCGATCCCAAAAGCGATGCTGCGTGAAGACGAATTCCTGACGCATCCGGTATTTAATCGCTACCACAGCGAAACCGAAATGATGCGCTACATGCACTCACTTGAGCGCAAAGATCTGGCGCTGAACCAGGCGATGATCCCGCTGGGTTCTTGCACCATGAAGTTAAACGCTGCGGCTGAAATGATTCCTATCACCTGGCCGGAATTCGCTGAGCTGCATCCGTTCTGCCCGGCAAATCAGGCGGAAGGTTATCACCAGATGATCTCCCAACTCTCTGACTGGCTGGTGAAACTGACGGGTTACGATGCGCTTTGCATGCAGCCAAACTCTGGCGCGCAAGGTGAATACGCAGGCCTGCTGGCTATTCGTCGTTATCACGAAAGCCGTAACGAAGGCAGCCGTAACCTTTGCCTGATCCCAAGTTCCGCACACGGTACTAACCCTGCGTCCGCCCAAATGGCAGGCATGGAAGTCGTGGTCGTAGCTTGTGATAAACAAGGCAACATTGATCTGCACGATCTGCGTGAAAAAGCTGAGCAAGCGGGTGATGCACTGTCCTGCATCATGGTGACCTATCCGTCAACTCACGGTGTGTATGAAGAGACGATCCGCGAAGTCTGCCAGATCGTTCATCAGTTCGGCGGCCAGGTTTACCTGGATGGCGCGAACATGAACGCTCAGGTGGGGATCACCTCTCCAGGCTACATCGGCGCGGATGTTTCGCACCTTAACCTGCATAAAACCTTCTGCATTCCACACGGCGGCGGCGGCCCAGGTATGGGACCTATCGGCGTGAAAGCACACCTGGCTCCGTTCGTGCCAGGCCACAGCGTGGTGCAGATTGAAGAGATGTTGACTCAACAGGGCGCTGTTTCTGCAGCACCGTTTGGTAGTGCTTCCATTCTGCCAATTAGCTGGATGTATATCCGAATGATGGGCGCGCAGGGGCTGAAGAAGGCAAGTCAGGTGGCTATCCTGAATGCTAACTATATTGCAACGCGCCTGAAGTCGGCTTTCCCGATCCTCTATACCGGCCGTAGTGGACATGTGGCGCACGAATGTATTCTCGACATTCGCCCACTGAAAGAAGAAACCGGTATTAGTGAACTGGATATCGCTAAGCGACTGATTGACTTCGGTTTCCATGCGCCAACCATGTCGTTCCCGGTTGCGGGTACGTTGATGGTTGAACCAACCGAATCCGAAAGCAAACTGGAACTGGATCGTTTTATCGATGCGATGCTGACTATCCGCACAGAAATCGACCGTGTTGCACGTGGTGAATGGCCACTGGAAGATAACCCGCTGGTTAATGCTCCGCACACACAGGACGAAATCGTGGCTGATTGGGGACATCCATACACTCGCGAACTGGCAGTGTTCCCGACAGGCCATGGCAACAAATACTGGCCGACCGTGAAGCGCCTTGACGATGTGTTCGGTGACCGTAATCTGTTCTGTTCTTGCGTGCCGATGAGCGAATATCAGTAATTGAGATTTGCGTGATATCTTCCTAAGGGCACTTCGGTGCCCTTTTTTTATCTGTTAATCAGGAGGTTGAGATGGGCGTGGTTCTGGTAACCGGCGGAAGCCGTGGGATTGGTAAAGCAACCTCGTTACTGCTGGCGCAGGCTGGTTACAAAGTGGTTGTAAACTATCAACGCGATAAACCTGCGGCCGACGAAGTGGTGAATGCCATTCGGGGAGCCGGTGGAGAGGCGATTGCCATCAAAGCGGATATTGCTGATGAACTGCAAGTGATGGCGATGTTCGTGGAAATCGACAACGCCTTCGGCCCGATTACCGCTCTGGTCAATAACGCCGGGATCCTGTTCCAACAATCCACCATCGAAGAACTCACGGCTGAACGTATTAATCGTGTTATGGCCACTAACGTTACGGGTTACTTTCTCTGTTGCCGTGAAGCGGTAAAACGTATGGCGATTCGCCACGGCGGGAAAGGCGGGGCGATTGTTAACGTTTCATCGGCGGCTGCGCGCTTAGGTTCACCAGGTGAATATGTGGATTATGCCGCGTCAAAAGGAGCGGTGGATACGCTGACAACCGGGCTTTCTGTGGAAGTGGCGGCGCAGGGCATTCGCGTCAATGGCGTGCGTCCAGGCTTTATTTACACCGACATGCATGCATCTGGCGGGGAAGCGGGGCGAGTCGATCGCGTAAAAGATTTGCTACCTATGAAGCGTGGTGGTCAGCCTGAGGAAGTCGCGCAGGCCATCGTCTGGCTGCTAAGCGATAAAGCCTCGTATGTGACGGGCAGTTTCCTCGACTTGGCGGGCGGCAAATAAAAAATGGCCGTTCGCCTGAAAGTGCAGACGAACGGCCATTATCCTGGTGTCAGCGCGACTGTTATTTTTTACCCATCTCGTCTTTAGCCATACCATCTTTGGACATATTATCTTTGGACATATGGTCCTTCGCCATGCCGTCTTTAGACATATGATCCTTAGACATTGAATCTTTCTTCATTTCATCTTTAGTCATACAGTCTTTTTTCATACTGTCTTTAGAACAGTCATGGGACATTTTCCCCATATTATCTTTAGCCATATTGTCTTTCGCCATATTATCGGCAGCATTTGCTCCTGCGGCACCAAAGAATAAAGCCGAGCACATCAGAGCAGTGTAGAGTTTTTTCATTTTTTATTTCCTCGTCGTTTTATTAATAACATTGTAGATACCAAAAATAATTCGAGTTGCATTGAGGCGGCGACGCAGTGAATCCCCTGGAGCTTACTTAAGTAAGTGACCGGGGTGAGCGAGGAAAGCCAACAAAGATGCAACTTGAAGTATGACGGGTATAGGTTAACTTCCGCCGAACCAGTTATACCCCTGATCCTCCCAATAACCTCCGGGATAGCGGTTCGTGACTTCGATAACTAAAATATGCTTTGGATTTTTATAACCCAATTTGGTTGGCATTCTTAACTTCATCGGGAAACCATATTTACGAGGCAATATTTGGCCGTCGTAAGTCAGCGCAATAATGGTTTGTGGATGCAGCGCGGTTGCCATATCAATACTGGTGTAGTAATCATCAGCACATTTGAAGCTAACGTAACGGGCATTCAAATCGGCACCGATCGCTTTTAGAAAAAGGGAAAACGGCACGCCGCCCCATTTGCCAATGGCACTCCAGCCTTCCACGCAGATATGGCGTGTCACCTGGCTGACCTGGGCCATTTGATGCAGTTGCGCCAGTGTCCATGGGCGTTTATCCGATACCAGTCCCGCAACCTCCAGACGATAATCGTCACCTTTTATATTGGGCGCTTCATCCTCACTATAAAAAGCATTAAAAGGAAACGGACGCGTCATCATGCTTTCGGGGTAAACTGGAGCCAGGTCGTTGGCATTAAATAACCAGCCCTGAATTCGGTCATTAAATCGTGATATCCGACTTAAGGTATTTTCTACCGATTCATTGCTGCTAATATCGCAGCCCGTGAGCATTATTAATCCGCCGAGTGTTAAACCTTGCTTTAAAAAACGACGACGTCCTTCAGACGATAACTGTTTATTAATTTGCTGAGTCGCATCCTGAATGATCGCGTTTTTATCGGCATCAGAAAAAATCTTATTTTTATTGTTCATGTTTTTCCCTTATCGCCCACGCAGCATAGCGAGTAAAGTTCGAGGAACCAGCGCCACCATAATGAGATGAACGACAACAAATCCGACCATCCCGGACATGGCATAAAAATGAATGAAGCGCGCCATGTCATACCCGCCGAATAATTCCCGTAACAGCGGAAACTGTACTGATTTCCATACCACAAGACCGGAGCAAACCAGAATGATCCCGTCGATCATGACAAACAGATACGCCAATTTCTGTACCGTGTTGTAATGACTGAGATCGTTATGAGCCAGTTTCCCCCGCAGCGCGGCGATAAAATCATTGATCAACTCTCGTGGCGACAGAGGCCAAAATTTGCGTTTCAGGCGGCCGCTAAAAATATTGATCAGCAGGTAAAGCACGCCGTTAATACCAAACAGCCACATCCCGGCAAAATGCCACTGCAACGCACCGCCCAGCCAACCACCGAGCGTTAACTCATTTGGGAAACTGAAATTAAACAGCGGTGAAGCGTTATAAATCCGCCACCCGCTGGTCACCATGATGAGTATGGCGAAGGCGTTCAACCAGTGGCAAATCCTCAGCCACAATGGATGGATTGTGGCGGGTTTAATCTGAAACGTTGGCGTATCCATCGTTTTATATCCGTTATTGCGTTGAAATGAGTGTGCTCTAAATCTGTTCTCCAAAGCCTCACGAAAAGTTAAATTAAATGTGATAACTCGACCGACGAATGTTGTATAGACTTCCAGTAACTGGTGGATAAAAGGCGAAGTGATGAAGCCCAAAAAGTTATTAATTGTTGAGGATGACGAAAATATTGCTGAACTCTTGCAGCTGCATTTGCGAGAAGAAGGCTATGAAATTGTTCATGCGGCAGATGGCTCTCTGGGACTCGAACTGCTCAAGCAGGGCGGTTGGGATGCGCTGATACTGGATCTGATGCTGCCAGGCGTCGATGGCCTGGAAATCTGTCGCCATGCGCGCACCATGACGCGTTATACGCCGATCGTCATGATCAGTGCCCGCTCCAGTGAAACTCATCGGGTTTTGGGGCTGGAACTGGGCGCCGATGATTACCTGGCGAAACCCTTCTCAATGCTGGAATTGGTGGCTCGCGTCAAAGCGCTTTTCCGCCGCCAGGAGGCGATGAGCCAGAACCTGTTGCAGGATGCGGGAACTCTCACGTTTGAAAGGTTGACTATCGACCCTCTGGCCCGCGATGTGCGCCTCAGACAACAGCCCGTTGAGCTGACGCCACGCGAGTTTGACCTGCTGTGGTTCTTTGCTAAAAACCCGGGCAAGGTGTTTTCCCGGCTCAACCTGCTTAATCAGGTTTGGGGATATCAACACGAAGGTTATGAACACACGGTTAATACCCACATCAACCGGTTACGCATCAAGATTGAAGACAACCCCGCAGAGCCTGAATTCATTCTTACGGTGTGGGGAAAAGGGTATAAATTCATCGCACCGCGAAACGAGTAAACCATGCGAAAACTCTCTCTTTCACAGCGCCTGACTCTGGTTTTTGCGTTGCTGCTTATTACTTCTTGCTCTCTGCTGGGGTGGCTGCAAATTCGCACCAGCACCCAGTACAGCCAGGCGGTGATTCAACAACTTTCAGGCTCTCTTGCCGAGCATATTAACCAGAGCTACCCGCTGCTTGGGCAAGACGGTCTGAATAATGACTCTGTGCGAAACCTGTTTGATCATCTGATGACGGTAAACCCAAGCGTTGAGGTTTATCTACTTGATGATAAAGGCAATATCATTGGTGACGCCGCACCGCCTGACCATATCAAACGTCATCGCGTTGATTTGGAACCGATCCAATCTGCGCTAAACGATCGTCAGTATCCGATCTACGGTGACGATCCGCGCAGTATGGATGGCAAAAAGGTGTTTAGCGTGGCCCCGATGCGGCAAAACGGGCAGGTTAAAGGCTACTTGTATGTCATTTTGCTGGGTGAAAATTACAATGTGCTAGCCAGTGATGCGCAATCTAACACGCTGTTTAAAGTCGTTTTGCTCTCTATTAGCCTGGTTGCATTGCTTGGGCTGGTTGTCGGTGCGCTGGCATTTCGCTGGATTACCCGTCCGCTGCGTGCGCTTTCACATCAGGTTAATGCGCTGGAAACCGGCGGCATGACGGAGATGAAAGCGATGGCCGAGTTGCCGCTGGAAAAAGGGCACAGTCACGATGAGATAAGCCTGTTGCGCCAGGGCGTGATCATGATGGCGCGACGGATTTCGGAACAGTGGCACCGGCTTTCGCAACAAGACCAACTCCGCCGCGAGTTTATTGCCAATATCTCCCATGATTTACGCACGCCGTTAACCTCGCTGCATGGCTACCTGGAAAGCTTATCCGTGATGTCATCTACGCTTTCTGACGCGGAGAAAAAACGCTATCTGGAAATCGCGTTAGCGCAGAGCCAGAAAGTCCGCACACTTGCACAATCATTGTTTGAATTAGCCCGTCTTGAATATGGCGTAGTGAAACCGCAGAAAGAACATTTCTGCCTCGGAGAATTATTGCAGGACGTTTTTCAGAAATTCGAACTGATGACGCAAACGCGGAAATTACAATTAGTGGCCGATATTCAGCCGGGCTTGCCATTGATTGACGCCGATTTAGGGATGATTGAACGCGTACTCACCAACCTGCTGGATAACGCCATTCGTCATACGCCAGAGCAAGGTACTGTTGCAGTACGGTTGTGGAAAGAGGCTGAAAAAGTGATGGTGCAGATAAGCGATAGCGGGCCGGGGATCCCACAAGAGCTGAAAGAGGGATTGTTTGTGCGCCCTTCGATTGTGAACCAGTCGCATGTGAGAGTCGGGGGTTTAGGGCTAATGATTGTGCGCCAGATGTTGCAGTTACACGGCAGTGATATCTCGCTGGTAGAAAGACCAGAAACCGGGGCCTGTTTCCGTTTCGCGTTGCCGACATGAAAACACCGTTTGCCGGGAAACGGTGTTTTCTCGGCGAATGGGCAGATTAATGGATCGGATAAGGGGTATAGACCCCATTCAACGTTTGCAAGAACGCGACGATATCATCGACATCTTTTTGCGGTAACGTCGTGCCGACCTGGTATTTCAGCATCTCTTTCACTGCATCATCCAGCGTCGCCACGTCACCACGATGGAAGTAAGGTGCGGTCAGTGCCACGTTGCGCAGTGTTGGTACTTTCTGGCGCAACCTGTCGCGCACCTCTTTGGTGACATTCATTCGCCCGATGTCTGCGCTTGTGACGGTACCAAAACCGAAATCTTCTTTCAGCCCCAGCGGCTCAAACGAGCGACTCCCTAACGTTTTCCCAGTGTGGCAGGTGGCGCATTTATTTTCTTTAAACAGCTGATACCCGTGTTTTTGCTGCGCGGTTATCGCGCCGTCATTCCCTCGTAAATACTGATCGAAAGGCGAGTCTGGCGTAATCAGTGTTTTTTCGAACTCAGCAATAGCATCGGTTATCGACGCGCCAGACAGCCCTTGCGGATAGACGGCGGTGAAATCGCGCATCAGGACAGGATCTTTTTCCAGCTTATCGGTGATTTGTTTCCAGGATGTCGAGGCCATTTCGATTGGATTAAGCGGCGGCCCTCCTGCCTGCGCCTGAAGATCGGCGGCTCGTCCATCCCAGAACTGCTCGACATTAAACACGGAGTTGTAAACGGTTGGGGCGTTAATCGGCCCGATGGCCCCGCCTACGCCCTGAGATGTCTTACGCCCGTCCACGCCACCGGCACCCAACTGGTGGCAATGCGCGCAGGAAATAGAATTATCACCTGAAAGACGTGGGTCGTGATAAAGCCGCATCCCTAACGCGACTTTTTGCGCATCGACCGGCAGGGATTCTGGAATCGGCTGTACCGGCTCGTTACGGCGATTTTCTGCCATATCAGGCGTGGCGTAGTAATTCAGGCGCTGGTGTTCAACCCAGTCGAGCAAAACGTTGCGCTCAGATTCATCCATGATACCTGCCCAGTGCAACGCGTTATACCGGCCTGGCGGCATGGTTTTGTGCTCCATCACCCATTCGATTTTAGTGAGGTCGCTTTGTGGCGCCGCTTTGCCCTCAAGCAGGCTTTCCCGTACTTCCACCAGGTTAAATGATTTATAACCAAGCTCAATATCGTATTCCATCAACTGTTTAGCGATGGGAAAAGAGGCATAAAAGGGTAATTGCGCGGAAGGGGTATGACAGTAGTCGCAGCCCTTATCCTGCAATATTTTCAACACGTTAGCATTTTCAGCAGAGAGGCCGCTTTTTGCCAGCGCGGTGTTGGGGCGGTGAGCGTCGTGATAGCGGACGTAGCCCGCCAGGGCCAGATAACAGACCACTCCAGCGCCAACCGCCAGTCCGGCCAGTTTTGTTATTTTTTTCATGAATGCTTCCTTGTCAGAGGTATCAACGGCTTGCGTTTGAATAGAAACCATACTGTCCAGCGGTTGCATCATGACCAAATAGAGGGGGGCGCTTCTTGCGGGCTATCAATGAAAATGGCCGGTTTGGGCTATCGTTTAAATAGCTTTTGCCAATCAGATACCCAAAATAATTCGAGTTGCAGGAAGGCGGCAAGCGAAAGAATCCCGATGAGCTTACTGTAGTAAGTGATTCGGGTGAGTGAGTGCAGCCAACGCACATGCAGCTTGAAGTATGATGGGTAAAAAGGAGGAAGGGCACCGCAGTGCCCCTGGGAAAATCAGATATTTTCGCCATTGCTGGCAATCACTTCTTTGTACCAGTTAAAGCTCTTCTTGCGCGAGCGAGACATATCACCGGTGCCATCGTCATGCTTGTTCACATAGATAAAGCCATAGCGTTTGCTGTACTGGCCAGTGGTAAACGATACGCAGTCGATACAGCCCCACGGGGTGTAACCCATCAGATCTACGCCATCGTAAGTCACCGCTTTCATCATCTCGGCAACGTGCGCTTTCAGGTAATCAATGCGGTAGTCGTCATTGATTGAGCCGTCTTCTTCTACTTTGTCGTAGGCACCAAAACCGTTTTCGACGATAAACAGCGGTTTTTGGTAGCGTTCGTACAACTCGCACAGCGCATAACGCAGGCCAACCGGGTCAATCTGCCAGCCCCAATCGGATGCTTTAACGTGCGGATTTGGCACGCTGCCCTGGAAGCCAGATAATGCGTCGCCGCTGCCACCGTCCGCTTTCACGGCGTTGGTCATGTAATAGCTGAAACCGAGGTAATCACACACGCCTTCACGCAGAATTTGCTCGTCACCGGCTTCCATCTGGATGTTGAACTCGCGGCGCTCCCACTCGTTTAACACGTAAGATGGGTAGTATCCGCGCAACTGCACATCGGTAAACACATAGCGCTCGCGCATAGATTCTTGCGCGTACATCTGATCTTCTGGTTTGCAGGAGTACGGATACAGCGGCACCATCGCTAACATGCAGCCAATTTTCATTTCTGGATTGATGCGATGACCAATCTTCACCGCCATGGCGCTGGCAACGAATTGATGATGCAGAACCTGATACATCACCTCTTCTGGATTGTCGTGTTCGGTGTAGACCACGCCGGAGCAGCAATAACCGAACAGCGGCGCACGCCAGTTACGTTGGTTGTTGATCTCGTTAAAGGTCATCCAGTACTTCACTTTGCTCTTGTAGCGTTCAAACACCACTTCGGCAAATCGTACAAAGAAATCAACCACTTTACGGTTAGTCCAACCGCCGTATTCGGTCACCAAATAATGTGGCATTTCAAAATGGGAGAGAGTGATTACCGGCTCGATGTTGTATTTCAACAGCTCATCGAACATGTCGTCATAGAACTTTAACCCTTCTTCATTGGGTTGAAGCTCATCGCCTTTTGGGAAAATACGCGTCCAGGCAATGGAGGTACGGAAGCATTTGAAGCCCATCTCGGCAAACAGCGCGATGTCTTCTTTGTAATGACCATGGAAATCGATGGCTTCATGGTTCGGATAATATTTGCCAGGGACGACATCTTGAGTGATTTCACGCGGCACACCATGTGCGCCACCGGTCAGCACATCACAAATACTTGGGCCTTTACCTTCTTTGTTCCAGCCACCTTCTACCTGATGTGCAGCAACAGCGCCGCCCCATAAAAAGTCTTTTGGTAAGGTCAGTTTCTTCATATTTGTTAATCTCACGGTTAGCGCCGAATATAATGTGGGATACATCACACTTTAGCGTTAAGTTAATAATCTCTGAACTGGAGTCTAACAAATGAGATTTAATTGTCACGATATAACAAATCACCGTTAATGTGATTTGTTACACGTAAAAAACAGCCTGTTTTTTTATGCCATTTTCTTAGCCAGTTTACGACCAATGGTTTCTAAAATATAAATAACGGGGATTTGCGTGGTGATGTCATAAACACCCCCAACGCGGGTGAGGGGAATATGCCAGGAGATATTAAAATCGGCAAGCTTTGCCAGTGCTGAGTTTTCGTGGCTGGTGATGGAGAGCACCTTGCAGTTATGCAAGCTGAACTGGCTGGCGAAGCGCAGGATCTCTTCGGTTTCACCAGAAACTGAAAGGACAATGGCCAGTGCATTTTTCGCCATATCATTAGTGACCGGGAAATAAGGGTCATCAATATGGTTACTAAATTTCCCCACATTAGAAAAGAAACGTGCACCATATTTTGCTAACGCACCTGATGTTCCTGCACCAACAAATATAATACGTTCAGAAGAACAAATAATATCAACTGCCTGGTCAATTAAATTATCAAACTCTTCGTTGTTGGTGCTTTTAAAAAAACTAATAATTTCGCTGGGGCCAAAATTAACCAGTTGTTCATCGTTTTGCTCAAGATATAATTTAAAGCGCACGCGAAACTCAGAGTAACCTTCACAATTCAACTTGCGGCAGAAACGCAGTACGGTGGTGGTGGACACACCCGCTGCATCGGCTAACTCGCGGATAGTCATATACATTACTTTGTCACGATTTTTAATGACAAAGTTGTAGACCATCATTTCTAGTCCGTTGAGATTAGCAACTGCCGCATGAGTAAACATCTACTTCTTCCTGAGTCTTTAAAGGGGCTGGCGACATGTTGCCATAATTCGGGGCAACTCAGCCATCCATGAACTCGGCCAGAGCAAACAACGGACATATTTATTTTAGCGTACATGTGTTCGCTGGAATCGTTCTCAGTTATGCTAGATGCGATGAATTTTCCATCTAAAGTTTTACCTGGAGTAGCCCTATGGCTGACAAACCATTGATCACTAAAGGATATTCACTGGCGGAGGAAGTCGCCAACAGTATTAGCCACGGTATCGGACTGGTTTTTGGGATTGTCGGGCTAGTTTTGCTACTGGTACAAGCGGTTGAATCCAATGCGAGTGTGACCGCGATAACCAGTTATAGCTTGTACGGCGGCAGCATGATTCTGCTGTTTCTCGCATCAACGCTGTATCACGCCATTCCCCATCAACGTGCTAAGCGGTGGCTAAAGAAATTTGACCACTGCGCCATTTATTTATTGATAGCCGGGACTTACACACCATTTTTACTTGTTGGGCTGGACTCCCCGCTGGCGCGAGGGCTGATGGTGGTGATTTGGGGGCTGGCACTCGCCGGGATTCTTTTCAAACTTACCATTGCGCATCGATTTAAGATCTTGTCTTTAGTGACATATTTACTGATGGGCTGGTTATCACTGGTCGTTATCTACCAGATGGTGATTAAACTCGCTCCGGGCAGCGTTACGTTATTGGCTGCAGGTGGTGTGATTTATTCTTTAGGCGTTATTTTTTACGTCTGTAAACGTATTCCATACAACCACGCTATCTGGCATGGCTTTGTGCTGGGCGGCAGTGTTTGTCACTTCCTCGCGATCTATCTGTATATCCGTTAATACCTGAGATAGTCGAAGCCATACCCTAATTAATCCAGCTGCAAGCAGACATTCAGTCCTCAGTCGCATAGATATCTATGCGACTGAGCGGCCGGGTACAGTTAGCGATCTTGCAACGGATATCTACTCGTCTTCTAACGAATAAGGCAACCGCTCAATAACAAGATGACTGCCGTTATCATCGCGCACGCGTAACACGCTGTCGGCTTCCAAATCGTTGTTCATCACGACTTGTACTAATACGCGGCCATCATCGAGCTGGCTTGCGGCGAGCACGGTGCCGGTACGACGCCAGTTGTCACCCATTTTCAGTTCCAGATCTTCACCTGCTTCCGGTAAGCGGCTGGCTTTTCCTGCAAGGAACCACAGAGCACGCTTATTCGCGCCACGAAACTTCGCGCGTGCCACCATTTCCTGGCCGGTATAACAGCCTTTTTTGAAGCTGATGCCACCCAGAGCCTGAAGGTTTGTTGCCTGCGGAATAAACTGCGCACTGTTAACCGGTTCAATGACTGGAATACCCGCTTCAATCTCTAAAGCCAGCCATTGTTGGCTGTCATTACGTTGAGCTTCGCCCTGCAATTTTTCTGCCAGTGCCTGCGCAGTGGCTTCATCGGTAACCAGCATGAAGCGCTCTGCGGGCAGGTTAAACCACAGCAGTGTAGTTACGCCTTCCTGAACTACTGGGTTTTCCGCATCCGGCAATGTCGCGAAAACATTGGCGAGAGCCGCACGAGCCTGGAAACCTGCAAGACCCAGAAGCACACTTTCATCATCTGGCGTGATGGTCACTTTGGAAAATACGGCATACTTTTTGAGTTCGATAAGCTGTGCGTCACGCAGATTACGGCGTTCAATCAACGCGTAACCTTCACCGCGATGGAACAGGCGCAGGTTGCTCCACATTTTCCCTTTCGCGTCACAATGCGCGCAGAGCGTGTGCTGGTTTGCTGCCAGTTGTGCAACATCAGTCGTGACCTGACCTTGCAGGTAAGTTTCTGCGTCTTTGCCCGTTACGCTTGCCAGTGCCCAATCATCAAGCGTCATGAGTGTAAGCGGCAGACGGGCTGCAGCCGTTGGCTGACGAGGAGGAAATGGATTGAAAGCCATAGTGATGTTCCTGGGTTTTGAGCATATGAATTGGCTCAATGGTAAAAGAGTCATTTGGCAATGCAAGCAGTTTGATATATCCGTCATACTTCAAGTTGCAGTTGCGTTGTCTGCATTCGCTAACCCCAGTCACTTACTTGAGTAAGCTCCTGGAGATTTGCTCATTTGCCGCCTTACTGCAACTCGAATTATTTTGGATATCAGGTGAATTGTGCACTTACAGGATTTCTCGCAAGGTTAATGCAACTGCAACGCACCATAAAAATTTCTCACGATAAAGCGCGCAAACGGTAACATTCATTTAATGCGTGCAAAGAAAACACGTTACACTAAGATTTGTATCTTCTTTGTCAAAGAATCAGGAAAGAGCACATGGATATCAATAATAAAGCCCGAATTCATTGGGCGTGCCGCCGGGGAATGCGTGAGCTTGATATTTCGATTATGCCATTCTTCGAATATGAATATGACTCGTTAAGCACTGAGGATAAGCAGTTGTTTGTCCGCTTGCTGGAAAGCGATGATCCTGACCTGTTTAATTGGTTAATGAATCATGGCAAACCGGCAGATACAGAGCTGCAACGGATGGTGACACTGATTCAGACACGGAATAAAGAACGTGGTCCTGTGGCAATCTGATCTTCGCGTCTCCTGGCGTGCGCAATGGATATCTCTTTTGGTCCACGGGATGATCGCGCTGTTTGTGCTATTAATGCCGTGGCCGATGAGCTACACGCTAATTTGGATGCTGCTGCTTTCGCTGGTGGTCTTTGACAGCGTCCGTAGCCAGCGCCGTATTCATGCTTGCCAGGGCGAAATGAAACTTCTGACTGATTACCACCTGCGGTGGCAAAACCAGGAGTGGGAGATTGTCGGTGCGCCTTGGGTCTTACGCAGTGGCATGATGCTGCGTTTACGCCGTCTTGGACGTAAACGCTGCCAACATCTATGGCTGTCTGCTGACAGTATGGATATTGGCGAATGGCGTGATTTACGCCGCCTGATGCAGCAACAACAGGCAAGCGGGAGTGGGGAAGCTTAAGCGACTATCAGGCAAATTTCTCGGCCATTTCCGCGAGAATTTGCTCACACCAGTTTTGGATTCGCTCTTCGCTTAAGTCGTACTGATTCGTTTCATCAAGCGCCAGGCCAACGAACAACTGCCCATCAGCGATGACAGGTTTCGGGCTAGTAAATTCATAACCTTCTGTTGGCCAGTAGCCAATAAACTGAGCGCCTCGTGGGGCGAGTTTATCGTGCAGCATGCCGAGCGCATCAAGGAACCATTCGCCATAGCCGAGCTGGTCGCCCATGCCATAAAGCGCTACCGGTTTGCCCTCGAGATTCAGATTATCCAGTTGATCCCAGACGGCTTCCCAGTCTTCCTGTAATTCGCCAAAATCCCAGGTCGGGATGCCGAGAATCAACACATCGTACTGTTCCATCATGGCTGGAGCATCATCTTTAAGATTGTGCAGTGTCACCAGTTCGGGGCCAATGATGTCACGAATTTTTTCGGCAGCCATTTCGGTGTAACAAGTGCTGGAGCCATAAAAAAGGCCAATGTTCATCGTATTAACAACTCTTTTAAAAACGTGCAGGCCGCAAGTGTACCAGATCCCGTTGTGCATCATGCATAATGGACACAATTCGCCAAAGTTGGGCAGGTAAGTGAGGCTGTAGTGGAACAAGAAGCGGAACAAGATCTGGCCCGAATAGAACAATTTCTTGATGCGCTCTGGCTTGAGCGGAATCTGGCACAGAACACGTTAGACTCCTATCGCCGGGATCTTAAAATGGTCGCGGAGTGGCTAGAACGCCATGATCTGAACTTGCTGAATGTGCAAACCAGCGATTTACAATCGCTGTTTGCTGAACGCCTTGAAGGTGGCTATAAAGCGACAAGTTCGGCACGAATGCTGAGCGCGATTCGTCGATTATTTCAGTATATCTACCGCGAAAAATTGCGTGATGACGACCCGAGCGTAATGCTTTCATCACCAAAATTGCCGCAGCGTTTGCCAAAAGATCTCAGCGAAGCGCAGGTCGATCGTTTGTTGCAAGCACCTTGTATCGACCAACCCATCGAGTTGCGTGATAAAGCGATGCTCGAATTATTGTATGCTACGGGTCTGCGCGTATCGGAGTTAGTGGGGCTGACCATGAGTGATGTCAGCTTGCGTCAGGGCGTGGTACGGGTCATCGGTAAAGGCAATAAAGAACGCCTGGTGCCGATGGGTGAAGAAGCTGTTTACTGGCTGGAAAACTACATCGAACATGGGCGGCCATGGTTGCTCAATGGTGTGTCGATTGATGTGGTCTTCCCTAGTAATCGCGCCCAACAAATGACGCGTCAGACATTCTGGCACCGCATCAAACATTACGCAGTGCAGGCAGGCATCGATAGCGAAAAGCTTTCCCCGCACGTTCTTCGACACGCATTTGCCACGCATTTACTGAACCATGGCGCGGATTTGCGAGTCGTACAAATGTTGCTTGGACATAGTGACTTGTCCACAACCCAAATTTATACGCATGTAGCGACGGAACGTTTGCGTCAGCTGCATCAACAACACCACCCGCGAGCGTGAGTGGTAGAAGATAAAGGAATCATCATGAAAAAGCGTTTCTGGCTGCTGCCATTTTTAGCGGCTTCTCTGTCCGGTTTTGCTCATGCAGATGACGCAGCAATCAAGCAGTCTCTGGCTAAGTTAGGCGTACAAAATGCTGATGTTCAGTCTGCACCTGTGGCGGGCATGAAAACGGTATTAACCGATAGCGGTGTTTTGTACGTTACGGAAGATGGGAAACACGTTATTCAGGGGCCACTGTACGATGTCAGTGGCGCGCAGCCGGTTAATGTCACCAACAAACTGCTGGTGGGTAAACTGAACGCGCTCGAAAAAGAGATGATTGTCTATAAAGCTCCACAAGAAAAACATGTGATTACGGTATTTACCGATATCACCTGT
This sequence comes from Buttiauxella sp. A111, assembly GCF_014189855.1. Classification (GTDB taxonomy): domain Bacteria; phylum Pseudomonadota; class Gammaproteobacteria; order Enterobacterales; family Enterobacteriaceae; genus Buttiauxella; species Buttiauxella selenatireducens. Next base: position 324,547 of record NZ_BJFN01000002.1, on the reverse strand, counting down.
GGCTATTGCCATAAGCTGCACGAAGAGATCAAAGACTACAACGCACTTGGGATCACCGTGCGTTACCTGGCCTTCCCGCGCCAGGGTCTGCAAAGCCAAACTGAAAACGACATGAAGGCCATCTGGTGTGCGAAAGACCGCAATAAAGCTTTCGATACCGCCATGAAAGGTGATGCCGTTGCAGGGGCAACTTGCGATACCAATATCGCTAACCATTACAATCTTGGCGTGCAGTTTGGCATCCAGGGAACTCCGGCGATCGTACTGAGCAACGGTACAGTGATTCCTGGTTATCAGGGGCCGAAAGAGATGAAACAAATGTTGGATGCGCACCAGCAGCTTACGAATATTGGCGGGTAGTTGACGGGTGAAACAGCAAACACAACTTCGCCGTCGTACGGTTGATGAGTCCGTGGTGTTACCCCAGCAACTGCATCCTCTTTTAAAGCGCCTTTATGCCAGTAGAGGCGTGCGCAGCGCACAAGAGATCGAACGTGGCGTGGTAGGGATGCTGCCGTGGCAGCAACTCAGCGGCATGGATAAAGCCGTCGAGATACTGCACAACGCTTTCCGTGAAGGTTTGCGCATTATCGTGGTGGGCGATTTTGACGCTGACGGCGCGACCAGCACCGCATTAAGCGTGCTGGGGTTGCGCAGCCTCGGTTGCCAAAACATCAGCTATCTCGTTCCCAACCGTTTTGAAGATGGTTACGGCTTGAGTCCAGAAGTGGTGGATCAAGCGCATGCGCGCGGTGCGCAGTTGATTCTGACTGTTGATAACGGCATCTCTTCTCATAGTGGTGTTGAGCGTGCTCATGCACTGGGCATTCCAGTGGTGGTGACGGACCACCACTTGCCTGGGCCGGAACTGCCTGCGGCAGAAGCCATCATCAATCCGAATCTGGCTGATTGCGAGTTTCCGTCTAAATCACTCGCGGGTGTCGGCGTCGCTTTTTATCTGATGCTGGCGATGCGTGCGCATTTGCGCGATTGCGGTTGGTTTGAACAACAGGGTCTGGCGATCCCAAATCTTGCCGAACTGCTGGACTTGGTCGCGTTGGGCACCGTGGCGGACGTTGTTCCGCTCGATACCAATAATCGTATCCTGACCTGGCAAGGTCTGAGCCGCATTCGTGCTGGCAAATGTCGTCCAGGCATTAAAGCGCTGCTTGAAGTCGCCAACCGTGACCCACAAAAACTGGCGGCAAGCGACTTAGGATTTGCTTTGGGGCCGCGCCTGAATGCGGCGGGGCGTCTGGACGATATGTCCGTTGGCGTGGCGTTATTGCTCAGTGAAAACATTGGTGAAGCTCGCATGCTGGCCAATGAACTGGATGCGTTAAACCAGACGCGTAAAGAGATTGAGCAGGGCATGCAGGTTGAAGCGCTGGCGCTGTGCCAGCAGCTTGAGCATAGTCATGATGAGTTGCCGTATGGCCTCGCGATGTACCACCCAGAATGGCATCAGGGCGTCGTCGGTATTCTTGCTTCTCGCATCAAGGAACGGTTTAACCGCCCGGTTATTGCATTTGCACCCGCAGGCGACGGCACCCTGAAAGGCTCCGGTCGTTCGGTGCAAGGCTTGCATATGCGTGATGCCCTCGAACGGCTTGATACTTTATATCCAGGCTTGATGCTGAAGTTTGGTGGCCATGCGATGGCGGCGGGGTTGTCCCTCGAAGAAGCGAAGTTCGAAGAATTCCGTCAACGCTTTGGCGATTTGGTCGGTGATTGGCTGGATCCGGCATTGCTACAAGGCGTGATTTGGTCGGACGGGCCTATTACCGCGCAAGAAATGACGCTGGAAACGGCTGAGATGTTGCGTGATGCCGGGCCGTGGGGGCAAATGTTCCCGGAGCCGCTGTTTGACGGCAAATTCCGCTTGTTACAGCAACGGCTGGTGGGCGAGCGTCATCTAAAAGTGATGGTTGAACCTGTCGGTGGTGGGCCACTGATCGACGGAATTGCCTTTAACGTTGATACCGCATGCTGGCCGGATAACGGTGTGCGTGAAGTTGAACTGGCGTTCAAGCTCGATGTAAACGAGTTTCGCGGAAATCGCAGCGTGCAGCTTTTAATCGATCATATCTGGCCGATATAGCCCAATTACTTGGCTATAAAATGGCTACGAAACTATAAAAAGCGGCGTAATTCCGGTAAACTTTCCGGTTTACGACCGCATTTTCGTCTTCTGTCATCAACATAAGATAATACAGACCATGTTTGAAATTAACCCGGTAAAAAACCGTATCCAGGACCTCACTGAGCGCAGTGACGTTCTTAGGGGGTATCTTTGACTACGATGCCAAGAAAGAGCGCCTGGAAGAAGTAAACGCAGAGCTGGAACAGCCTGATGTGTGGAACGAACCTGAACGCGCGCAAGCGTTGGGTAAAGAGCGTTCTGCACTGGAAGCGATTGTCGAAACACTCGATCAAATGACTCAAGGCCTGGAAGATGTATCCGGTCTGCTGGAATTAGCCATCGAAGCCGACGACGAAGAAACCTTCAACGAAGCCGTTGTTGAGTTAGATCTGCTGGAAGCCAAACTGGCGCAGCTAGAATTCCGTCGTATGTTCTCCGGCGAGTACGACAGCGCTGATTGCTATATCGATATTCAGGCAGGGTCTGGCGGCACCGAAGCGCAAGACTGGGCCAGCATGCTCATGCGAATGTATCTGCGTTGGGCGGAATCGCGTGGCTTCAAAACTGAAATAATTGAAGAGTCTGAAGGCGAAGTGGCGGGCATTAAGTCCGTAACTATCAAAATTCAGGGTGAATATGCCTTTGGCTGGTTGCGTACTGAAACTGGCGTCCATCGCCTGGTACGTAAGAGCCCGTTCGATTCCGGTGGCCGTCGCCACACCTCCTTTAGTTCGGCCTTTGTTTACCCAGAAGTGGATGACGATATTGATATCGAAATCAACCCGGCCGATCTGCGTATCGACGTTTACCGTGCATCTGGTGCCGGTGGTCAGCACGTTAACCGTACAGAATCTGCGGTACGTATTACCCACCTTCCGACCAACACCGTGACCCAGTGCCAGAACGACCGTTCGCAGCATAAGAACAAAGATCAGGCGATGAAGCAGATGAAGGCGAAGTTATACGAGCTGGAAATGCAGAAGAAGAATGCTGAGAAGCAGTCGCTGGAAGACAACAAATCGGATATCGGCTGGGGCAGCCAGATTCGTTCTTACGTACTGGACGACTCCCGTATCAAAGACTTGCGTACCGGTGTAGAAACCCGTAACACGCAGGCGGTACTGGATGGCGATCTGGACAAATTTATCGAAGCAAGTTTGAAAGCAGGGTTATGAGGAACCAACATGTCTGAACAACAAGTACAAGGTACCGAAGCGGTCGATCTAAATAATGAACTGAAAGCCCGTCGCGAGAAGCTGGCTAGCCTGCGTGAGCAGGGTATCGCTTTCCCAAATGATTTCCGTCGCGATCATACCTCTGACCAATTACATGCAGACTTCGGTGCTAAAGAGAACGAAGAGCTAGAAGAATTGGGCATCGAAGTTGCTGTTGCTGGCCGTATGATGACTCGTCGCATTATGGGTAAAGCGTCATTCGTTACCTTGCAAGACGTTGGTGGTCGTATCCAGCTTTACGTTGCGCGTGATGATCTGCCAGAAGGCATCTACAACGATCAATTCAAAAAATGGGACCTTGGCGATATCCTCGGTGCTCGTGGCAAGCTGTTCAAAACTAAAACCGGTGAGCTTTCTATTCACTGTACTGAACTGCGCCTGCTGACTAAAGCTCTGCGCCCACTGCCGGACAAATTCCATGGTCTGCAGGATCAAGAATCTCGTTACCGTCAGCGTTATTTGGATCTGATTTCCAACGACGAATCCCGCAACACCTTTAAAGTGCGTTCCCAGATCATGTCTGGCATTCGTAACTTCATGGTTGGCCGTGGATTTATGGAAGTTGAAACACCAATGATGCAGGTTATCCCAGGCGGTGCGTCTGCTCGTCCGTTCATCACTCACCACAATGCGCTGGACATCGATATGTACCTGCGTATTGCGCCGGAACTGTATCTGAAGCGTCTGGTTGTGGGTGGCTTCGATCGCGTATTCGAAATCAACCGTAACTTCCGTAACGAAGGTATTTCCCCACGTCATAACCCAGAGTTCACCATGATGGAACTCTATATGGCGTACGCGGATTACAAAGATTTGATCGAGCTGACTGAATCTCTGTTCCGTACTCTGGCACATGAAGTGTTGGGGACTGCGCAGGTTAAGTATGGCGAAGAGGTCTTTGACTTCGACCAGCCGTTCGCAAAACTGACTATGCGTGAAGCTATCAAAAAATACCGTCCTGAAACCGATATTGCGGATCTGGACGATATGGCTAAAGCACTGGAGATCGCAGCGTCTATCGGCATCAAAGTTGAGAAGAGCTGGGGTCTGGGTCGCGTAGTAACAGAGATCTTTGAAGAAGTGGCAGAAAGCCATCTGATTCAGCCGACCTTCATCACTGAATACCCGGCAGAAGTCTCTCCACTGGCGCGTCGTAACGACGAAAACCCTGAAATCACTGACCGCTTCGAGTTCTTCATCGGTGGCCGTGAAATCGGTAACGGCTTCTCTGAGCTGAACGATGCAGAAGATCAGGCTCAGCGTTTTGCTGACCAGGTTTCTGCTAAAGATGCTGGCGACGATGAAGCGATGTTCTTCGATGAAGACTACGTGACCGCGCTTGAGCATGGCTTGCCGCCAACAGCAGGTCTGGGCATTGGTATCGACCGTATGGTTATGCTGTTCACCAACAGCCACACCATCCGTGACGTCATCCTGTTCCCAGCGTTGCGCCCGGTCAAGTAAGTTGTTGTGATTCCTCCCTTCGGGGAGGAATATTTTCCTTTCAGTTAAAGTATTCAGAGGATTAGTTTGCGCAAGGAAAGCACAGTCAGAAAGTGGGCACCGAATGCCATCGTCCTGCTAATCAGCCTGTTTCTCGTCGCTTGCTCATCAAATAAAGCGAGCACCACAAAAGCATCCGCAGGAAACAACAGCGGTCCTGTTTACACCGTAAAACGTGGTGACACACTCTATCGAATTTCGCGTATGACTGGCTCAAGTGTCAGTGAACTGGCGCGCCTGAACGGCATCTCATCCCCTTATACGCTGGAAGTTGGGCAGAAACTTCGGATCAAAAGTAGCTCTGGCTCATCAAACTCTTCGAAAAAAACAGCCGTTGCGGAAACCTCTAAGCCACGCTCCACTTCGACCAGCAGCATTGCAAAAGTTGCCCCCCCTCCTGTTGGCTCAAAATGCTGGCGTTGGCCGACGACAGGCAAGGTGGTTGTACCGTTCTCTGATAGCGATGGCGGCAATAAAGGCATCGATATTACCGGTAAACGTGGACAACCGATTTACGCATCGGCCGCCGGAACCGTGGTATACGTCGGCAACCAGCTTCGTGGTTATGGCAACTTAGTGATGATCAAACACAACGAAGACTACATCACTGCCTACGCTCACAATGAAACGACGTTGGTCAACACCAGCCAAAAAGTCACCGCAGGGCAGAAAATTGCCACCATGGGCAGCAGCGGTTCCGACTCTGTGAATTTACACTTCCAGATTCGCTATCGTGCGACCGCGATTGATCCTCAGCGTTATCTCCCACCGCAAGGCAGTAAGCCATCCTGTTAATTAATAAAAGCCAGACTGTATCTGGCTTTTATTAAGCGTAATTATTTGTGATCTATATCACGCAGCATGAGTTGTATCTTCGAATAATAGAGGCGAAGGATCACAAATAGCTTATTAGAGAGGAATGAATACGATATTTTTCAGATATTTTCATAAGACCTCTCTCGCTTTGTCAAAATTAAACTAATTAGCGCTATTAATCATATTCAAATCACTTAAAGATAAAGAGGATGATTTTATTGCCACTTATCGCTATGAGGTTGATTTATATGAAAAGCTACTCATTAGTTCTTGGTATTATTTCGTGTTTGTTCTTCCTGACGGCTGTGGCGTATCTCCTGTTAAAGATTTCCGCCATTCCCGTATAGCTCCGGAAAGAGCATTCAGTAATGAACAGAAAGTAGGCGAAGCACTTGCTGAATGCTACTGCGCCAGGTGCATCAAGCAAAAACAATCGCTTAATAATCCATCACATAAATTCAAAATGCGCTTGCCAGCACAGGCTGAACGTCTATAATGCCTACGCACTTCAAAGCGGGTGTAGTTCAATGGTAGAACGGCAGCTTCCCAAGCTGCATACGAGGGTTCGATTCCCTTCACCCGCTCCAATATCAATTCTCCTTCAAAGCGTCAAACTTAGAAATCGTAGCGTAGAGTTAGCATCCCACCCGCACTTTGATATCCATTGCGCCCTTTTTGTAGGTTGGCTTCAATGGCTCCTTCCAGATGGTTGGCCAGTTTAGCGCTGATCCCTGTTTTCATCTCCACCGTATCTTTCATGCCATCTATATGGGTGATCACGTCGTTCATTGAAACCCCAAACGGTCTGCTGTTATGCAGCCAATTGAGTTCCACAAAAGGTTTCAGGATAGCCTGGGTACTTGCTGAATAAGCCGTTCGCAGACCAAGTCGCGTTGCCACGTTATTTTTCCCCGTGGATTTTACCGTAGTGCCATTCGCTTCCTGATGATCGTCTGCTTTGACGCCCATCCAGACGACCTGCGCCTGCGGTTGCAAGGTGACTGCGCTGTTAGCAGAAGTGGAATATCTGAAGGTATAACCCCATTCTGTCGATGCGCTAAAACCTCGCGAATCATAAGATTCAGCCGAAAGACCGTCACCTTTGACGCTATTTTTGAACGAACTATATTGCAGCCAGTTGTCGCTATAAGCCCCGGAGCGCTCAGTTTCGTCGGCAAACCAGGTTGCACTTAGGCCACCGCTGTAACCGTTCAATGATTGGTCAGCGTTATAACCCGTTATTTTCGATGTCGATTTACCGTGGCTGCGCCCGTAACCGCCCATCACGCCAACGTGAATAGCGCCACGCTCACCGGCCTGAAAACGAACAAGATCCGCCCCCAGTTGCGCGACATACTGGTTTCCGCTGTTAGCCAGTTGATCACCTGTCTCAGATTGCAGATGGGTGCCAATCTGACGTAACCAGAGCGCTGAGTTTTCTTTGCCTGCGGGAAGGCGGTCCTGCAAACTCGTCACAAATAGCGTATTCGCGATGGCGTTATTCGCTGCATAGGCTCCCGCTTCCGGGCGCATAATATTTTCCTGCCGCTGTTGTTGTGGTGCTTGCTCGGGGATGGATATCGGTTGTTCGCCGTTCTGATTATCCCCGGACTCACCAATCGGAAGAGCTGCTGGTGTTGCTGGCGCTAAGACAGGGGGTATCACTGGCGGTGCAGCCGATGGCATCGCTACCGGAGTGGGTTTTGGTAACGGTGGTTGCGCCACGCCGGAAGCTGAACTCAGATACCAACTGTTTTCCTGCGGGGAGCTCACACTTCCGCGCTGGAGTCGGTAGTCATAACTTCCCGCAACAATACGTCCTTTTTGGATAAATGCGTTTTCAGCAGACTGTCCCTGAACCGAAATCAGCTTGATGCCTTCCAGGGTACTTGCACCTGATCCGCCGATATTTGTCACTTCCACATTAGTCGAGCCGGAGACATCCCCGGTGATCTCAAGCTTATCAACCGCAGAGCTGTCGCCATTCAGTGCGCCTCGCATAGAGAGAACGCTATTTTCCTGGCCGTGGTAATTCCCTTCAATGCGCAGGGTATTACCGTAAACCAGCTGGGGTGAATTGAAAGCAATCTCACCGGCGTTATTCACGTCACCCTTGACGGTGAAAGCGGGCATCATCGTTTCTGATAGCGCCTGGCCTCCGACTTCTACGAGTCCGGTATTGACGAGGTTACCTGCCAGTGAACCGCCGTGGGTCAGCGTTAATACGCCCGTTTTCTGGACGGTTGCACCGCCACCGCCTGCAATTGAGGTATTTCCTGCGAGCGTAAGTTGGCCTTCAACATCCAGCACGTTGTTATCCGTGCCATAGGCCTCGATATCACCGCTAAGCGTCCAGTTCGTCGCCTCCAGAGAGACGATGTTGGCCAGGCCGTGCTCTGCAGTGTCGGATAAGAAACTGCCATCTTCCTGGCCCGAACCTTTCAATAACAGGCTGTTCCCAGAACCTGTGCTAAGCATCGCCACACCGTTGTTGCCTTCGATTTGCGAGTTATCGCTCAGCACCAGATTATTGTTATCGCCCTCTAATAAAATACCTGCTGCATTCAGGCTCGATAACGTACCGGCGTTATATATCTGGCTGCTGCTATTCACTACCACAGCTTGCTGCTCAATAGCGGTAATGGTTCCATAGTTGTAAAGATCTACCTGCGAAGCTGAATGGCCGTCGATGCCCGTTCTGCCGCCTGATATCAACTGGTAGTTTTCTATGTAGGCTACGCTGTCAAGAATACTAATGCCGTTACCCGTTCGCGCGGTAATACGGCCATCATTAAATAGGGTGTGTGAGCCCTTTGTCAGCTTTACGCCATGCTCGCCGCCGCTAATAGACCCGCTGTATCCGTTCTGCAGCTCACCAGAGGTGGCAAAATCTATACCAGCAAGACTGTTCCCGCCATCAGGTCCGTTAATTGTCCCCTCATTGTAAAAGGTGGTGGGTAGGGGGAGGAGAACGACGGGTGAGTTTACCGGTGCATCATGAATCACCACCGCGCTTTGCGTTGCCTGATTCGACGTCACCGTAATATTGTGTTGAACAAAATATTGTGAATCCGAATCGAGAATAACGCCTTGTTGAGAATTCTCCAGATAGAAAATGGCATAAGCCTGATTCGGAAAATTAAGTATTCCAAGGGCCAGTAGCATATTTAAAAATGAAGGGTTGTAACTATTGAGAAACTTTAAACGATTAAAACTTGCAGTCATCATGCTTCCAGGGAAAAAATATAGTATGAACTACCCGTTCATTGCGCGGAATGAATGAGCTTAATGTTATAAAAATAATGATGTGGGGAATGGTTTTGAGAACTTAAAACGCTTTCCCGTTAGCATCTTGCTGTAGAAAAGAGCTGATAATAATCGTCTTTTCTTTCCCTGATAGTTCAACCTTTTCCGTGGAGCAAACCCTGAAGATAAACGTTAGCTGTTGTGATAATCCAGTAGGTAACGTTCCCGGTCAATGTTGTGCAACAAAACCAACCGGCAAAAATGTAGTGAAAAAACTTCAATTTGTTAATAATCAACGTTCGTTATCAGGTGGCTAATATAGTGATTTACTTGATTCAAATCAAGCTTTGCTGTGTTGATTTAAATTTGTTTGTTTTCAATTGGATGAAAATTATTTGCGCAAAATACAACCTTCTTTCATAGCTTTTCATAAGGTTAAATGAAGAAAATTTGCTTTCATTCGAAGGTTTCTACCGATTGTGAACTCAAGAGATCTGTTAAGAATTGCGCCAACGTAATTTGAGAAAGAGCACAAAGTGGGGGATCGCGTTGCCTTGTCTCTGATGTGTCCCAAAGCGCTCAACGACTTAGATAATTTAATGTGACCAGTCAACCTTGTGAGTGCTTTAAGAGTTTGTAAAATAGAATATTTATAAGCGTGATAATATTATTTTTAGCGCTCTTGTTATCTTTTTGGAATCAGAGTGAAACTGTTTTTTGAATAAATATCAACGCAAGGTTTATTGGTCTTTTTCATACCTAAAATATCGGCAGTAAAACAATAAATGCTGGCCGATAGATTGCCAAAATTTTGAGTCATGTTAGAATTCACGCAAGTGATATAACGCCTAAAACTCATATTTGATTGACTGTTAAGATACAGATTACATTTACTTTCCTCTGGTACGCGATGTAAATAGGTTCAGGAAAATCGATGACAAAGTATATTATTAATAGCACGCTTATTTTTGACAGCACCATTGCGAAACTCACTTCGGTTGACTGTGAAACATCAAACACAGCGAATCTTTCAGCACCCGCCGCTCGTTGTCTGGAAAGCCTGATTGTGTCGCGTGGCAATGTCTTGAACAAAATGACGCTGCTTGAGAAATCATGGAAAGATTACGGATTTGTGGTGACAGATAACAGTGTTAACCAGGTTATCTCCCACATCAGGAAGTGTTTTCAGCACGTTGGGTTTGGTAAAGATATTATTGTGACGGTGCCTAAGCTTGGCTATCAGTTTAACCCTGAGTATCGGGTGGAAGTGCATCAAGAGAACGCAGCTGGAAGGATGGAATTTGCGCCCGATGAAAATGACGATATCCCGGCGCTCAGGCTGGCTGAAGAGCATCAGGTGCTGGGGCTGGCGGCCGCCAAAAAGTGCAAACTCCGTGCATTATTTCACAAGTATAAAATGGTTTTAACCGCCGCCTGCGTCACCAGCATTTTTCACTTCATATTTAGCCTCAGTGACAGATTATTTGATTATCTTGGCTCCCATGACCATTTCACACACAGCTTTCTATCGTTACCGTAATCATGCCAGGCCAGGAGGAAGTGCTATTCCACCTGGCTTGTTGGATTTATTAACGGGTGCTAAGAGATAATTTTAGCCCGGTATAAGGGAAAACTCCGGCGGGAAGCGTGCTGTCGGTATACAGATCGGCCCCCAGACAATACAGCGTCATTCCCCCACCTTGTCCAATCTCATCAAGTGCTTCCAGAATGATGTCCGGTAAAGGCGTGTTGAGGTTCAGCGGCTTGTCTTTAACATCATCAAGCTTGCGTCCATCAAGCGTTTCAGTTTTCAGCGTAAACAGCACCTTATCAAGCGCTTCAACCTGCTTACCCTTTTTGACATGCACAAAGAAGGTACTGTAATTCTGCTTATCAATTTTCTGTTTTACCAGGCTCTTTCTGATCAGATCAATAGTCTTTTTGCTGCGTTTTTGTAATTCTAAATCATAATTTTTGAGCAGCTCTCGCAGATCTTCCTGCACCGCCAGTGACGGGGGAGCGCTCATCACTATCCCAGCTAACATGCCTCTCTTAAGCCCTTCTTCGCTATAGGGAATTGCCAGATCTTTAAGCTGAACAAGGGTCTTGCGCACGTTACCGGCAAGCGACATGCCTAATGCCCAGGACTGCTTATCGGACTGGCTGGCTGCTGTCCAGATGGCCGCATTTTTAGTCAGTTTTTCGCTCAGTTCATGGTTTTGCTTTTGAGTGTTATCAAGCGACGATTTTAGGGCGCTGAGTTCGGCGCTTTTCTGTTTCTCTATTGAGGCCAGATGAGCCTGAGCCTCCTGAATTTGGGCGATGAGCTTGTGGTTTTCCTCCCTGACGGAAGCCAAATCTTTAACCATCCCGGCGAATTCATGACTACGCTTATTCTCGCTACTGTCCTGTTTTTGAGATTTGCTCATCTGTTCCTTCAATGTCTGATTGGCATTTTGAACAGCCAGTAATTGTTGCTTCAGTTCTGACAGTTCTGGATTGGGCGATATTGGTTTAGGGGTTGGCGCAATATTGAGTTTTAACTGCCGCGTCAGTTCTTTCTTATCTGACTCGAGTTTGGCGATGGTTTGTCTGAGATTAGCGACCTTGTTGTTTAGCCTGACGATCTGAGGTGAGGGCGGTACAGTCTGCTGAATTGGCCGCTGGAGTTTGGGCGTGTTAGCGGCTTTTTCCGTTATGGGTTTCATCGGTTCTGCAACACCAGCCAGTGTTGGCAACGAGAGTTCGGAAACAGAAGATAAAAAATCCTGCTGCTCGTTAGCTAACGCGGCTGGCAGCAAACACATTTGCAGCAAAAGGATAAGCGTTTTTTTATTCATATTATTGGCTCTGGATCTCCAGCGCCTTCACTTTCATTTCGGCGAGTAGTTTTTGTGAGATCTCATTACAGACATTGTTAATTTTGTATTGATAAAGCGGAGTGATAATAGATTGGTTATCGCTTTGAATATGGTTAATTATACCCGCGTAGTCTTTAGTGGCTTTTATCATAGTCGATAAGTTGGTGTAATCTTTCTCGTATTTTACTCGATTTATTTTCACCAAGGTTGTTGCTTCCGCAACGCATGAAGAGAATTCCCCAGATGAGGCAGGTATCGGGCTTTTTTTATGAGGAACACAGGCAGTTGTCAATAATATAGTCAGGGCTACTACACCCATGTTTTTGAGGTTTTTTGTCATCATAATATTTAATTAATTGTCAGAAAAAAATGCCAGAGCGGAGACTCTGGCGAAAGCTACAACAGAGAAGGGTTATATCTTGTTATATCACTTCAAATACCATTACTGCATTTCCTGAAAACGAACCTGCGCTGATTGCCGGGCCTCCTGAATAAAGTTTTGAAGCGATAACCACATTCACACCGGAGGTGCCAATGGAATACGTTTTTCCGGTCGCACCGTCTACACCATCCACCGTTAATGTATTAGAGAGTTTGTCTGATGCTCGGAGCTGGAAACTTGATTTACCGTAAACAACATCGGTTGCCTTAATACTCACATAACCTGTTGCTGTGCAGCTGACCCTAACCGTCTGACTTGCCACATGATTGACGGCTTCTGCTGCGGTAAGGCTGTTATGATTCAATTGAATGCTGCCGGGAGTTACCGTGCAGGTAGGTTTAGGGGGAACCACTACACTCGGTATTAAACCACATTGTCTATGTACACCTTTACTATAGAAATTACCTTTTGAGGCCACACCTACGCAAAACCACTGCCCGGCATTAGAAATCTTAAGGCCTTCAAAAATAACCCGACTCTGTCCTATTCCACCTAAATAAGACATCGCAAAATGGTCTATTCTCGATCCTGATGGTAATCCTCTTATTGGCGGAACCTGATCCCATGGAGTGCCATAGCAATTATTGCAAGGGCTAGTAAACCAATGTGCTGGCGTTGCCGTATTGGTCCCGGCATCGTAGCAAGGATAGTTTTTCCACATACACTCATCATCACCTGGCGTTGGGATATGCGTAGCTCTAACGTTAATCCTTGAAGGGTCTGGGTTTGGCTCAAACGTTATTTGCAGTTCTGCAAAAACAGCACTGCTGAATACCAATAAGAAAAGACAGGTAAACTTTATCAATATGTTTTTCATCATTTATCCTGAATCTATAGGACACTTTTATTGATTACCACTAGTATCCAAACTAATGCTTTTAACACCAGTGAAAATAAATTAAATATCGTGATTAGCTATAATTTAATATGAATGTAGCGGTGGCATTAATGCTCCCCGCTTTAATTTCCCGGTTCGCGATGGCTCTGCTGGAGGCCCGCACAAACGCTCGCAGATTAATGGCACTGGTTCCATTGGCTAAAGGGTATATATCGCTTTCGCTAAACAGAGGTAACGGTTTGCCTGTGGGAGTTTCTAAACCAATGGCAACTCCTCTTGCCGTGCAGAACGTATCCAGCGCCAGATGGCCCGGTAATTCAGTGTCCTCTTGCCCGGAAAAAGTGATCGAAACCGAGTCCAGGGCGCTGATATCGCAATGCTCAAGCCGTAAAGCAAAATCAGTGCCCGCCGTGCGCACGTTCTCATAGAGAAAGGCAGGCCCAATATGGCCGACGAAGACTTCTTTTTTTTCATCTCCCGGCACTATGGAACAAGGCTCCGCCACTAATTTGCCGTGCATCGTAATATTCACCGCTCCGACACGGGAGACGGCACTTAACCCGGCGATGATCAGCAGCAGAATGGTCACTATTTTTAGCATTCGGACTCTCCTTACAGGTAGTCAACCACTGCGGTTGAGAAGGCATTAAAATCCCCTGGAAGCAGTTTCGCTCCGGCTCTTTTTACCGGCGTACTCATTAAGGTCAGCGGTGAGGGATAATTGACGGCGAGTGGTGTATTGAGCGCAATGCCGTTGCCATTTTTGGTCAGACGAATGGCTAAATCACCGATATCCGTCTGCACCGCGCTGTTGTCAAATCCGCTTACGGTTGCCTGAATCTTCACCGTCATGGTTCTGGTGGGTTCACTGCTACAGGTAAAATTTAACGTCAAGGGCATCGCGTAGTGACTGCCATCAATTTTGCTAATCGCCACCGCATCGCCAAAATTAATATCAATGGCTTTTCCGTCATTAATATCGCAAGGCACGGCTTCGATAATGGCTCCCTCGATGACCAAAGAAGTTACCGCAAAGGTTGAATAAGGTGTGGCACAGACTAATAAATAAAAAAACACCGATACAAATCGTCTCATCATGGCCTCTTATTACGGTAGCTGGAGCGTGACTGTTGCCGTTGCGTTGAAATACCCGCCGGAGATGACGGACCCGGCCTCTCTAACCGGTGCGACCTGAAGCGCAACCGATTGACGATAATCCACTGCAAACCAGCTATTAATAGGCTGAGAAGCACCATTGCGGATAAAGCGAACCCCCAGCCCGTCTTTAGAGGCTTTCAATACTTTATTACCAAATGATGCCTCGGTTCCGTTAATCGACATATTCACGCCTGCCGGTGAACCCGTACACGAAAGAGGAATGGAGAAGTCGGTAAGATAATTAAGTCCGTTTATTCGTGAGTTTAATATTTTGTCACCCAAATCCACATAAATAATTGAGTTTCCAGGAATGGTGCAAACAGGAGGGGCGATCAGTACACCATATAAATTCATATCAATATATTTAGTGGTGGCACAGGCGCTAAAACTAAAAAAATAAAACAGAGCGTGCAGGTGTGATTTACAAAGACTCATAACACCTCTTTAGTTGTATTCAAATACAAAAGTCGTTGTTGCAGAAAATGTACCACCGCCAAGGGTTGCGCCTGGTTTTTTCACCAGCACGGTTTTCACATCCAGGAAAGTGTACTGCGTTTCTATCGGCACTGTTCCATTTATGGGAACCGCCACATCGACATCATCAGTGAATTTAATCGCAAGATTTTCCATGTTGGTCTTCAGGTAATCTTTATTAAACGCTGCTCCCATCCCCATCAAATACAGCGTTAAATTTACACCGTTACAATTCAAAGGGAATCTTGTCGTCTTTGTTCCTTTGGATGTTTCCACTTCATCCGTTCTCATCGTTCCGTAATCGACGTCAATGGGGCCATTCTTGTTAATTGTACAGGTCGGTGCCGTTATTGTTCCGTAGATAGTGATTGGTGCCGTGGTCGCTTGTGCAAGTAACATTCCCTGCTGAATAAAAATAAAACCGACTAATAGCGAAGTTATGTTGAGTTTCATTTAAACGCTCTTATCTTCCTGATACGCTAAATTATTAAGGCTCGCCGTATGAAAAACTATCAGCCAGATCGTTTCAGGCTGTAGGAGTTTCCTGACATAGGGTATTAGTGAAAACGTTTATCCCCAGGGAAGAGAAATTGTGCTGCCGCGCGATAAAGCGCAGCATTACGGCTGTCGCCATTCAATTGATAAACCCGAATTAATGACCAATAAGTATTGGCATCGTTATGTGTGCGTAAATAGTTTTCAGCCCAGGGGCGATAGGCTTGTAGTAATTTTATATCGCCGGTTTGGTTATAATCCAGCAGGTAACTGACGTAGCGATCATATTCGAGCCTTTTAAACTGCGCCCACGGGTTGATTAGCCTGGCCGTGCGTTGCGGGAAATCGACCAGCTGATGCCGTTCCGTCTGAGTGAGTGCGGCGTTAGTTTGTAAACCGCTAAACATAAACAGCGCCAATGAGAAAGCCGCCACCATCAGAACACTGGCCGCTATGCGATAGCTCTGTTCCGTTCCACGAGATTGAATATCCTGTTCCGGTGCAGCCATGCGGCACAAAACCATCAGCACAAAAATGTGCGGAGCCGACTGATAAAGCGGATATTCGGTCATGGTATGCAGCGCGATGGGCAGCGTCATGATCCAGAATGCCGTTGCTGAAACGCGTTTGCAGGTTTTCCCTGGTGCGGGAATAAGCCTGAACCAGGCGACGATAAGCAGCAACATTCCTGCCAGAGCGATAATTCCACCTTCAACCCAGGCGAGCAGCAATTCATTGTGGGGATGTGTCATTTTCCGCAACCCCAAAGGCGGCAGCATTCCTTCGCTGAAGACATAGCGAACAAACTCATGCTCAAAGCCGCCGTATCCCCATCCCAACCACGGGTGCTCAGCGATCATCTGCAGGCTGTATTTGAGAGTGAGCAGGCGCTCAACATTGCTGCCGGATTTATCAATGCCGGCAATGGCTTCAGGCATACCTAACGAGGCGATGGCTGCGCCAGAAAACGCAATCGCCAGGGCAAGCCAAAAAAGCTTTCTTCTGAAACACAGAAGGCCCAGAGCAAACGTGCCAGCTAATGCACCCAGCCCGCCAATACGTGATTGAATCATCACAAGCCAGGCGCTATG
This sequence comes from Buttiauxella sp. A111, assembly GCF_014189855.1. Classification (GTDB taxonomy): domain Bacteria; phylum Pseudomonadota; class Gammaproteobacteria; order Enterobacterales; family Enterobacteriaceae; genus Buttiauxella; species Buttiauxella selenatireducens. The sequence goes on along the minus strand of NZ_BJFN01000002.1, from coordinate 308,245 downwards.
CGCCAGCAAACTGATGATGAGTATCAGAGATGCAGCGGTATTGCGGGTGGTGGTAAACAGCCAGATGGCCAGAAGCAACCCCGTCGCCAGAAAGCTGGCCAGTACATTGGGCTGCTGGAAAATGCCGTGGGGCCGTGCGCGGAGCGGATTAAACTCCAGTAAATAGATGGCGTTGGAGTAGAAGACCTGCATGCTTGTCAGGCCAATTTGTCCCAGGCTTGCGGCCAGTAACAACCACGCCCACAAACGTTTTTGCCGGTAGTTCAAAGGCAATTGCAGCAGACTGTAAAAGAAGAGGAATGCCCCAGTGATGCCCAGTACGCGCATTAGAGCGTTCCATTGCCACAGCGCTTCCGGGCTCCACAGCAACGGCAAGCCGAGCAAAAATACCCCTGACAGGGCTGGTAAAAAAACTGGTGAATATCGCAATAATTCGCGACGACTTATCTGATGATAAAAAATAACGCCAGCAATCACCGCCATCGTGCCCCAGGCTATTAAATTGTGCGGAAGTCGCAGGCCACTTCCTCCCATATTAGGGAGGTAGCATTGCAAAATAAACACGCACCATAGCGCCAGGGTAAAAGTTATTTTTGAGTAAAGAGGCATTTTCATACAGAGTTTTTCACGTAATAAAATAATGGCGTGAAAAACTTCACGCCTGATGGATCATTTATTTTCATTATCCGCAATGACATGACATTCATTTCCGGCGCAGCTAAACGTGAGCATTGGGCGTGCACCAAAGTCGTTAATATAAGTCAGTACCGGATGAGTGCCTAATGAAGGACCATCAATATTAATGCGCGAGTGCGTTAATGGATTGACCATCTGCGAGGTAAATTTCGGATTAGGCGTCTCACTTTTTTTGCTATCAACATTAACGATGGTGAAATAATAGGGCGTATCGTTATTCAGCTGCCAGAAATTGCCGTCACGCGTCAGAGTAATTTTCTGGAAAGTATCATCAATATTCTGTTTGGGTTTGATGCTGTCAGGGCGATAAAACAGCTTTACGCGAGTTTGTAGCGCAATCTGCAGCACATTGGCTTTATCGCTGCGCGGCGGGATTTCGCGGAGGTTGAAATAATAAAGCGACTCACGATCCTGAGGAAGCGTGCGTACATCCGGCATGCTTTGCAATTTCACCATGCTCTTTGCCCCCGGTTCAATACGCTGGACCGGCGGTAGCGATATTAACGGCCCTTTTATTTTTTCACCCTGTTCATTCTCAATCCAGCTCTGCGCGAGAAAAGGCAGATCTTTATTCTGATTGGTAATGTTTAAAGAGATGGTTTTTTGTGAACCATCATAAATAATTCGCGTACGGTCCAGAGCGACGGCAGCAAACGCGTGCTGAACGGTTAACGAGGCGATAATCATCAGTAATGCTTTTCGTTTTATACCAGGCATAATTAGACTCATTTAATCAAGAACGATATTAAGCACAGTGCCGGAAATCGGCCCAGCGTAGAATTAAAGCGCAGACGCATCAGATTTAGCGGAATTCTCCGTTAATAGAATACAAGGTAATAAAATAGTGTTATCTGCGGCCAGAGTTTCAGGTAATTTCATCGGTAAAGTCACCGCACATTTATTTTCACCGCTCCAGCGAACGTTCATGACGACACCAGGCTGCACACCGCTTAACCACACGTTGCCCTCGTCATTGACGATCCCTGTTTCACGCCCGTTAAACATCACGCTTGCGCCAAAAGGAGGCGTTGTTCCATCTGCAAGGCGAATAACGGCAAGTAATTTCATTCCGGAAATGACGCTAAATTTACGGAAACCAATCGCGCCTTCCGTCATCGTTATCTGCGCCACGGGCTGTGGGACTTCAAGCGTGTCGGATATCTGGTTGATATCGATGCTGGCCGTATTTCGATAGTAACTGTTAACGTCTCCAATCACCGCTTTGCCGAAGGCATTGCTTCGGGTCGGAACGCCATAGCCGCGTATCGGTACGTCTGCGACGCCATCGGTATCAATCAACAAACGTGTGCCCCCGAAATTATTGATCCGGTGTGCAGCCATACCTTCGGAGGTGAGCGTGACGCCACCCGTCGCGCCAAGGCCAATGGCGCTGTATTGTCCGGCGGTATAACTGCCGTTGGCGGTGATATCGGCCAGGCTGCCATTGTGGGTGTAGTAGGCGCTGCCGGTTGAGCGTCCCTGGTTGGTCAGGCCAGCGCTGACATTCATCGAATTGCGCTCGTCCAGGCGGCTATACCAGGAGGCATTTTGCGTCGTGCCGTTTTCATTGTTCTGCAAACTGTAACTCACCGAATTGCTACCCAGTGGTACGGATAAACTTAACCAGGCGCCATCATCTTTTTTGCCGTTATATAACTGGCGATAAGCGGAAAGGTTGACGTTCAGATTCTTAAAACTGCCCATAGAGAAAGAGCGGGCCAGCGATACACTCCAGCGATCGTTGCCGGGTTTATCCCAGTAAGTCTGGTGGCTGTAATTGAGATAGCCGCTAAGGCCCCAGTCATAAAAATGTTTGTTGACCGTAACGGTATAAAGCTCTTTGCCACTTTCGCCACGCCCCCGGCGGCGGCGAGCCTCAAGGTACTGCGACATATTCATAAAGTTGCGCTGTGAAAAGCGATAGCCCGCAAAAGTGACCTGGCTGTCGATGGATTCGAAACGCTTTGAATAGCTGATGCGATACGAGCCGCCGGTTTTTGTCCCTTCTGCGATGCGGGCATGGGATTGGGTGGCATCAATGGAAATAGCACCTAACATCATAAGATCCCGGCCAATGCCTGCGGAAACGGCGGAATATTCACTGTTAGACAGCAGGCCATTGTAGAGCGACCAGCCGTTAGCTACCCCCCAGGAAAACTCACCGCTGGCAAAGAGCGGGCCTTCTACCTGATGGCGTTCGCGGCTGGCACGTCCCATGGCAAATTTATAACGCACCCGTCCAGGGCGAGTCAGATAGGGAATGTTTGCAGTGTCGACCTGGAAAGTCTGCACGCTGCCGTCCTGTTCTTCCACGCGGACATTCAGCGTCCCCGACACCGCACTGCTCAGATCCTGAATGCGAAATGGCCCCGCCGCGACCTGGCTTTCATAAATAACCCGGCCCTGTTGGGAGATAACAATTTTAGCGTTGGTCTTCGCGACTCCGCTGACTTCCGGCGCGTATTCCCGTAGGTTCGGCGCGAGCTGGTTGTCATCGCTGGCAAGGCTTGCTCCGGTAAAACCGAAGCTGTCAAAGATGGATGAATCCAGATAAGTTTCACCCATCACCATTTTTGCCTGCAGCCCGGTCAATGCGCGATAAGCATAAAAGCGACTCCAGGAAGCCATAGAAGCAGAAGGGCCTGGCGTGCTGTCGTGCTGCATTTGCCATTCGGCCCGCAGACGCCAGGCACCTAAATTCGCCCCAAGCAGGCCGTTGCCGCTGAGGTTATCTCGCTGACTGCTGTGGCTTGCTTTGCTGGTTGTGCCGTTAAGGTTGTAGTCCAGCATCAGGCCCGCAATGCCGTCGGCCCAGCGCGAAGGGGGGTCCCAGTTTGCTGCGGTATATTCAAGCCACGCCTGTGGAATACTGACATAAAGCATCGCGGTGCCGACATCGCCACGCACCGTCATTCCTGGCACTGAGGCAATGTCCAGGCACTGATTGTTGTTAACCCAGCTCACTTTCTTTAAGACATCAGGTTTCAGGCCAAACTGCCCAACTAATTCAGGCGTCAGGCAGGCAAAACTGTCTTTTTCATCCCCAGGTACTGGCAGAAATTGCAGGGAAGTTTCAGGCAAGTCGTTGTCATTAACGCGGACCACAAACAGATAATTACCGGGCATAATATAACCGGCGCGTGAAAATTGACTCAGGTCGATATTATTACGATCGTTAACGTCCAACACGTCGGTATTAAAGTCAATGGTTTTTGCCGCGTAAACTTCATTGATTAACGGTATGCTACCGAGCGACAACCCTATAGAAAATGCCAAAAAGTGATATCGCTGAACATATTCGCGCACGCTGAATTTCTGTTTGGCCTTACTTTCCATAGTATTGTGCCTTGTTTTGTTTTTATTTAAGATCAGATTTGCAGGTAATTAAAGTATCAGGCAATACCTTTAATGAAATTTCACGTCGATTTCATACCTGAATAAAAATAAAATTTATGGAAAAATGGCATGCAAAATTCTGCATGCCATTTTCTTATTGCTGTTATTACGCGTAAGACAGAATGAAGTTAGCGACGGTAGTGAATTCACCTGGAACGTAGGTTGCAGATGCGCCATCAGAAACCAGGTAAGAAGAGAAGCCTAAAGTGTTATTACCATCAAACAGTTTCTGAGCTGAAGTTGGTGTACCCAGAACAATTTTAGTCCCGAACGCATCGGTCAGTTGAATGCTTGCACCACGAGCCGTACCGACCATCGCCAGGTTATCTTCGTTAACCTGAGAAGCAATACCGGTAAAGGTGGTGGTAACTTTTTGGGACACGGTGGTGTCACAGTTTTCCAGCTTGATGCTGAAAGCACGCGGCGTTGACTGACCATCTTTTTTCAGGTCAGCGTCAGAAACGGCACCAAGCTGAACGGTCTGATCCAGGGATTCAGGGGCAATTGAACATGCCGCGCTGATGATAGAACCTTTAAAAGTGACCTGACCACCGCTGTCTGCTGCATTCGCAGCGCCTGCAGCCATAACCAAACCCAGTGCAATAACCAGTTTATTTAAACGCATTTTATTTTTCCTGTTTACCGTCGTAATGAATTTAATTTCCTTTAAGGTAAAATAAATCACTATTACGGAGGATTATTTCCTTAATTAGCCCAATATGTTTGAGCCAATCCATTTTAATGTCACTCAAGCAGCTTGCTTGTTGACGAGGTAAATATTATTTCAGGTTGTTTAATACGACTATCAGCGGGGTCTTCGATGAGCTGTAGGACGTTGCCTACAAATAAGTATCAGGTAATAGTTAATTTAATATGGTATGTTTTTGCAGGTTTCAAAAGGCGCTTTATTAAACGCGTAATAGGCCAAAGGAAAATAATCTATGTCTTCGGTTGTAATTATTGACGATCACCCCATCGTGCGCATGGCTATTAATATTTTGTTGAAAAATGAAGGCCATCACGTGGTTGCAGAAACAGGAAATGGTGAAGAAGCATTAACACTGATTGAGCATCATTACCCCGAAGTGATCATTATCGATATCGACCTCGATACCTATGATGGGTTAACCATTGTGGAACACCTACGAGCGCAAAGTTTCCCCGGCATCATTATTGTGCTGTCGGGAAAAAATGCCGATTTTTACGGCCCACGCAGTGCGCGAGCGGGTGCAAATGGGTTTATCAGCAAAAATAAGCATCTTTCGGAATTGGTCTCTGCCATCCAGACAACCCAAAAAGGCTACGGCTATTTCCCTCTGCGTACCGGGTACGGAGCCGGGAATGAGTTTGACAGTTTGTCGGACTGCGAAAAGATAGAAAGTCTGTCGCCTCAGGAGTTTCAGACGTTTCAGTACCTGATTCGCGGCCTGGGGAACGTCAAAATCGGCAAACGCATGAACATCAGTAATAAAACGGTCAGCACGTATAAAACTCGTTTACTGGAAAAATTAGGTTGTCGAAACCAACTGGAACTTTTTGACTTCGCACGTCGCAATCACTTCGAGTAACACTCAACATTTCGAGCCATTCTATGCGCAAGACAATACACCTGCTTATCAGCCTTTTTCTCCTGTTTGGCCCGCCTGCGTGGGCGGAAAAAAACAGTGCGCAATACCTGGATTTAAAAAGCCGGGAGAATTTTGAATCCATGAAGCTAACGTTTACGGCAGCTCAGCGTGCCTGGTTGCATAAGAAACAGGTTTTAAACGTTGCCGTTTGGCTACCCAACCAGCCGCCTGTTAGTTTTGTGGCGGAGGGCAACGTGTTCGAGGGCATCGCCGCTGATTATCTTAGACTCCTGGCGGTGAACCTGGGTCTGGAAATACAAGTCATAAGGTACAGCAACCGGGACAGCGCCATAAACGCAATCCATGAAGGTTCCGCCGATCTGATGGTTGACCTCACTGGAGCGTTGCAAGAGAAAAATATCTATCTGGCTGAATCCGTGGGTTTCCAGAAAAACATTCCGGTGCTGGTGATAGCCGAGCATCAAACCGCGAGTTCGCAAAACAGCACGATGCCTGAAACGGTGGCTCTGAGTGAAGGTTATCTTTCCGATGCTCTGATACACACTTGGTTTCCTGAGATAAAAATTAAGCGTTTTAAGAGTGCATCTGAAGCGATCTCATCACTCTTCTCCGGACAAAGTAGTGCCTTTATTGACGAAACAACCACAGCCTCGTTTTTGATGAATCGCCATTTTGTGAATATGTTGCAAAAGGTGAAAAATTTACCGGAACAAGAGAAAGGCAACCATTTTGTGGTCCAGCGAAAAAATACCGTGCTGCTCTCACTCATCAATCAGGTGTTGCTTGCCATTCCCGATGCCAGGCATAGTGCCATTCTTCGGCAATGGTCTCTGGCATTTGATTTACCGGCTTTAACGCTAACTGCGCCAGAGAAAGCGTGGTTGCAAGCCAACAAACAGACCACGGTTTCGGTCAATCCCAATTTTGCCCCGTTCACCTTGTTGAATTCGAATAATAAACTTCTCGGGGTCAGCGCGGATATTTTGCAGCTTATCCAGCGTCACACCGGGCTGTCGGTAAAAATTGAGCCAGTGGATAACGATAAACGAATGATCGAAAGCCTTGAAGCAGGCGAAAGCGATATGGCCATTGCCGTCAACCTGGATACCACCTTTAGCGATAAGTTATTGCTGACTCGTCCTTTTATTACCGCGCCTTATGCGATCATCTCCCGATCCGACACCGATCTGTTTTCCTTGCACCATAAAAACACGATTTCGGTCGCTATCCCGGAAGGGAATCAGGCCACAATCGAGCAAAACGGGCAGCTACCTCCGATTAAGTGGACCATCGTCAATGACATTCATCTGGGGATGCAGATGGTGCTGGAGGGGAAAGTCGATGCGGTGGTGTATAACCTGATTGGCGCAAACCAGCTTATTGAACGCGACTATTCCGGGCAGCTCAAGGTGCTGGAGCGTTTTGGGAAAAGCCAAGCCCGAATTGGCTTTGCGGTTAAACGCAGTGCGCCTGAACTGTTCAGTCTACTGGATAAATCCCTGGCATCCATTCCGCCGCGAGAAATTGCCTGGCTCATCAACAAATGGATTCTTCCACCGGACTCCGCGCCGATAAAAGAGAGCTACAACCGAAAACCGCTTTATCTCACGCTTTCTCTCGCGGGGTTATTGCTGATTACCGCGCTGTGGTGGATTTCAAAATTGCGGCGTGACGCACGCATCAGGCAGCAATTACAAACCGCATTATCGCGCGAGAAAGAGAACGCCGAGCGGGCGAACCGGGCCAAAAGCGAGTTTCTTGCCACCATGAGCCACGAAATACGCACGCCAGTGAGCGCCATCATTGGCTTGCTGGAGCTGGTGAATCTCCCTCAGCAACAGCAAAACGAGCAGGCCGATGCGATTCGCGTGGCCTATGAGTCGGCCCAGTCGCTGCTGGGGCTGATAGGCGATATTCTCGATCTGGCGAAAATAGAGTCTGGCAACCTGGAGTTAACGCCTGGGTGGGTCAACTTAAACCACCTTGTCGCCCCTGTGGTGCGTATTTTTGAAGGCTTAGCGCGTAAAAAAAACCTCCAGCTTGTCTGGCAGGGGGAGCCATTGCCCGCTGTACAAGCCTGGACCGATGAACCGCGCTTTAAGCAAATACTCTCAAACTATCTGAGTAACGCCATTAAGTTTACCGACACGGGGGAAATAACCGTTAACGCCTGGGTTGCCAACCACACTCCAGCCCACTTAACGCTACACGTTACCGTTCAGGACACCGGAATTGGTATCTCGGCAGAAGATCAGCAGGTCATCTTCCGGCCTTTTATCCAGCTTGAGGCCGGAAAACGGCAATCAGGAACCGGGTTGGGGCTAGCGATTAGCCGGGAGCTTTTACACAAAATGGACGGCAATATGAAAATACATAGCCAACCGGGGGTGGGCACGACGATTCATCTGCAGCTCAATCTGGATATTCGCCCCGCGCCGCCCACGACAAAAATCGTTCCTCTGCCCAATACCGTTACCCCAATGCTGAACATTCTGATCGTCGACGATCACCCGACAAATCAAATGCTACTGCGTTATCAGCTTAGCCATCTGAATCATCGAGTGACAGAGGCAAGCAATGGTCTTGAAGCTCTGGATTTGCTCACCTTCGAAACCTTTGACGTCATCATTACTGACAACAATATGCCGGGTATGGACGGCATCACCCTGACCCGTTTTTTGCGGGACGCGGGCAACGACGTCATCATTTTTGGCTTAACCGCGAACGCGCAGCCGGAAGAGAGAGTGAGAGGAATTGAAGCTGGAATGAATGATTGCCTGTTTAAACCGCTGCGTCTTGAGCAGTTAAAATCGCTGCTGCAAAGCGTCTGCGCCGCAGATGCTCAGCCCCTTCCCGTTGCCAATGTGCTGGATATAGAAATGATTAATGCGCTGGTCGATAACGATAAGGCATTGCTCAAACAGCTCCTGTCGCGTACCAAAGAGGAAAACGAGAGCGATCTGGCTCGGGCATTGAATTTTGCGCAAAATTTAGAGTGGGAAGGGGTGATGAAATGCATGCATCGCATTTATGGCGCGGCCCAGATTATTGGTGCGCGTCAGGTTGAAAACCTATGCCAACGGGTGTCGGATGCTTGTCGACAGGTGAATAACAAAGCGCTGATAGATGAGGAGCTGACGGAACTTGGTCGCGTTATTAAACAGTTAAATAACGCCATGGACACTCATGTGAGGTAGTAAAAAAGCGGCACCGGGAGCAGAGCCCAGGTGCCGCAAGGATTAGACTTTAAAAACAGCGACAGCCTCATCCAGCCTGTTAGATTCCCGCAGCATATGATTTGACGCTTGCAGGGACTCCACCACCAAAGCGGCGTTTTGCTGTGTCACCGTTTCCATCTCGGTGACTGCTTGGGCAATTTGATCAATGCCGATGCTCTGTTCTCTGGCGGCGATATTAATTTCGCCCATAATTTCACTGACTTTTTCCGCAAACTCGACAATTTCTTCCATCTTGTTACCCGCTATTTCTACTTGTAGAGCACCGGCTTTAACTCCTTCAACAGAAGTGGTGATCAGTTCACGAATCTCCTTTGCCGCCTCCGCGCTGCGCCGGGCTAAAGTGCGAACTTCTGCTGCTACCACGGCAAAACCACGCCCTTGTTCTCCGGCACGCGCCGCTTCAACCGCGGCATTTAGCGCGAGAATATTCGTTTGATGGGCAATGCTGTCGATAACGCTGTTTATCTCACCAATTTTATGGGAGTTTGTGGCGATGTTTTTCATCGAGACGATGATCTGCGCCATCATTTCACTGCCGTTTTTGGCCATGACGCATGAACCGCCAGACAGATCGCTGGCGAGATTCGCATTATCGGCGGTCAGTTTCACCGTCACCTTAATTTGCTCCATGCTCGCGGCAGTTTGCTGCACCGCGGTGGCCTGTCTTTCGGTTCGGTTTGATAACTCATCGTTTCCTGCAGAAACCTGGCCTGCGATAACATTAAGCTGATGCGTACCTTCGAGCACGTGCGTAACGGTTCTTTTTAAAGACTCGCGCATGTTTTCAAGTTCGATAAACATCTCACCAATTTCATCTCGCTTATCACAAACGATGGGTTCAGAAAGATTCCCGGAGGATATTTTGCGGAAATTTTTCGACGCAATTTGCAGGCGCTGGAAGATGGTTTCTTGTACCCAGAACCAGGAAAGGATCAAGAAAGAAACCATCAGCAATAAAAGCAGCAGGTTAAATTTGAGATTCAACTGGTAATGGTAGCGATTATATTCAGCATTTTGGTCGGTGCTTTGATTGATATAACTAATATAATCAGCGACATCGCTACTTAACCGATCGCGTAACGAGTTAGTCGTTTCTCGTTCCTCTAACGATTCCATTATTTTTCGTGCGTTAGCATCGGCCAGACGATGGGCAGAATACGCATAGATTTCGCGATACAGCTTGATGACTTCCTGGGCTTGATCCTCTTCTCTATCGCTAAATTTGCGTTCGGCAAAGAGATTAAAAGAGATCAACGATTCGGCCAGAATTTTACGCGTAAATTCCAGTTCGCCATCGCCAATTTCCTGCCCTTGTCGCATACGGATTTGATTATCCGCGAGGCGGCCTCGTACCCGATTGATGTCGATAACGGCGTTCTGTAGATAGAATGCGGAACCCGCCTGATCAAACAGCTTAGAATAATTATTCTGAGCCTGTTTTGCATTCCAGACATTTAGCATGCAGGCGCTAAGAAAGAAAAGAGTAAATACAGCAGCAATAAAAATCAGTACCTGGGATATCTTTAGATTACGTAACATTTAATTTAACCTCAGCAAAGTGACACCGGGTTATCGGTTGGCTAAGGAATATCTGGACTGAAATTAAATTTTTTGATTTTTGTCGGGGAGTAAATATATTTTCATCAAGCTATTCATCACGTATCGCGCCAGGGAAAACCATTACCATCCTCACCAGGTAAAACAAAAAAAAGCCCCTGCAATATTTCACAGAGGCCAGATGTCATTAGTAAACAGATTTATCTGTTAGCGATAGAAACAGGTCGAACCGTTATCTGCCTGGCTGCCACCTACCGCTTCACAATCCGGCAGAGTGACACCATCACGTGTAATCATACGCACGCCGTCGGAGCTTTCGTAATCGGCCGCTTGTCGATTGCCATCATTATCATATTGCTTATGACCATGCTTATGGTGGTGGCCTGAGTTTCCGCTATTATCGTAATCATTATTGCGGTTATCAGGTGGTGGGATAATACAGCCAGATAAAGAAGCGACAACAGCAGCAGCCATAAACCATTTAATGATTTTCATATTTTACCCTGTACAAAAAATAATATTATTAGATTTGAAAATACGTAATAAAAAATTTAAATTTATTCTTAATGTCTAAATTACTCACCATCATTCGGCTGTATTGCTACTTTTGTGATTATATTCTCTTCACGAGTAACACGTAATGATGCGCTAGCACCAGGTTTAATAAATAATGATGGGTCCTCGCTTTGTTTCCAGCCATCTGCAAGCAATCTGCTGTATGCGATATCAAGAGGCATTCCTTCAACCCGATTGATCAATGCTTGTAGCTGTTGTTGCTCTGTCGGTTTATGGGCGGCATTTTGTGCGCGGGTTTTGTGGATATCGCACGTCACTCCGGCATTTAATTCAGTGCAACCACTTCGTTCAAGCTGAGCGCGATATTTGTGGTTAATTGCCCAGGCGCTGTTGCTGGTCGCACTGGCAACTAATAGCAAAGTAAATGCAGAGATTATTTTAGTCTTCATTGTGATTTCCTTAATACAGAATGCTTTTAATGTACGCTCACACCCATGACCTGGCCGCTGTTCTGGTTAATATCAAAATCAGCAATAAACCCTGCTTTTCTCCAGCGGGTACGCTCATCATTCAAGGATTCCCATCCTTGATCTTCCATGTAATCGACAGCCTGGCCCTGGTATTTGCCGGCAATATGGCGGTCGATACCTCGTGCTACATCATCTGCGGCGTCCGAGTCTGCACGATGATGATGGTGATGATGGCGCGCTTCTGATGAGTCGTCCGAAGTGTCGTATTGGTTAGAATCCTCAGAGTTACACGTTCCGTTTGCTTCACTAACTTGTGTACAGCCAGAGTTTTCAAGTTGTGCGCGGTAAGCGTCACTGATGGCAAAGGCATTGTGAAAATACAAACCGCTCAAGCATAACGTTAGTGCCAGAGTGATATTTTTTCTTTTCATTCTTAAAGATCCTGGAATTTATAGTTCAAATGCAGAAGTTAGTTAAATTATTTTTATTGCCCTTCACTCATTGCAGCATCGCTCTTAGGTTTTCCCCTTGTTAACCAGGAGAATAAAAACAGCAGCGCACCAATAAGCAGCAGTGGTATAAATACGATGGCTCCACCGGCAACAAGGCCGACGTCGGTCGCCAGTTCATTACCTGGTGCAGGGTGTATTTCTCTCACGGCCTGAAATGCACGAAAAACCTCTACAATAAAGAACAAACAATAAGCTCTGAAAATCCAGAGGGCGACAACGCCGAGAGCTTTACGCGGTGGCTTAACTTTTTTCATTTAATTACCTTACACTCAGTAGGTATGAAAATGCGCGCAACTTCCGTGTTGTAAATAACCATTCCAGTGGTCTGATGAGCTCATTCTATTTAAAGGTGATGATTGTTCAAGGAATATATATGAAATTATATGTTGTTTTAACACATTGATTTTTAATGAAAACAATTGTTGGTGCGGATTTGTGTAGAAAAGTTGTTGTAATGTTGTTCTTTTTTGGCGTGTATTGCTTAAGCTTTAGTGTTAATTATTATTTATATGTAATTTAATTGTCATTGCAGGATGGGTTACTTTTTGTTTATTATCTAAGATTAATCTAATGTCATAATTTAATAATTATACTTATTGGTTACTTTAATAAAAGCATACCTGGTTTTAGGTATGCTTGATAACTCCTTGTATCACGCACAATCTATTGGCACAGGTTTGCCGATTAAATAGCCCTGAACATAATCAATGCCCATGCGATAAAGTGTGTGGCGAATCTCTTCGGTTTCAACAAACTCAGCGACCACTGTCATACTCTTCATTCTGGCAAGCTCGCAAATTGATTGCACAATTTTGCAGTCTATTTCACTGGAGTTAATGCTATGAATAAAACTCCCGTCAATTTTGAGAATATCTGCAGGCATTGTTTTTAATCGTGCGTAGCTGGCATATCCGGTACCAAAATCATCAATCGCGATTTTACAGCCCAGGTTCTGTAAGGCTTTCAGGGTCTTCTCTGCTTGAATATTGTTCGTTAATTCATCGGTTTCTGTGACTTCCAGCACCAGTTGCGCAGGTGAGATGCCGTGCTTAATCATCAACTTCTCAATATGGTTTGCCATATCCGTGCGACAAATTGATGCCGGTGCCAGGTTAATAGCGTAACGCTGGTTTGGCCGCGAATGTCGAGCTTCACCCATATATTCCATTGTTTTATGCAATACCCATAAATCAATGCTTGAGGACATACCAAACTCATGTGCCAGTGGCAGGAAGGTGTCGGGGAGAATGAGTTCATCGTTACTTCCCCGCATTCTCAACAGGACTTCGTGATAGCGCTCTCCGTCCTTGCTTTCAATCGGCTGCACCATTAAAACAAAACGATCCAACTCCAGCGCCCGCTGCAGCTGGTTCATCATGTCGACTTTTGCTTTTACCTGGTTCTGCACCTTTCGACTGCTTGGTTTTCTCAGGTCTACAGGCAGGTGAGTGGTGAGTGAAATTTCTGCCAGAGTTCGTAACTCACCAATCAATAAATACAGGTGGCCAACGGGGTAATTAATGATGCAATAGCTACAGCCGATTTGTGGATACAGTTTTACCCCATCACGGATAAAACGAAATTCTTTGGCTTTGCTATAGATCTCCGCAATACGAATTTCTGCATGTACAGGGCTGGTTCGTACGATTAAATCGTGACCTGAACTCATATAAATGAGCTCGTCTCTATCCAGAACGGGTTCCAGATACAGTGCTAACTGCTGTTTATATTGTACTTGCATCAGCAAACCATAATTTCGACCCAATAGCTCCAGGTCAGGCATATACAGTTGGCATAACACGGATACTGTGTTTTTCTTTAAGTCTGCTTCCAGCGCCAGTAAATTTGGCAAGTGCACCAGTGGGTCAATATGCATCAATCGCTGAGTTTTTAAATTGAGTGCGCGTTGACGGGAAATATTGATGGCCATCAGTATGATCGTTATCGAAAATGCTGAGAAAGAAGAAGTCGCAACGGCAAGATGCAATTTATAATTAGCATCATGTGGGACGAAACTCTGAATATGATCGCATAACACAATCAACACGACCCACCACACCAGCGAAATAGCGGCATGGCCAAGACGCAATGTGCCCCAAATCATTAACGGCAGTAATAACGTCAGCGTGTAAATCGAATTCATGAGTGGCAACGCATGGTTGAGCGGGGTAATCATCAGTATCGTGAGTAAAGAAAGGGAACCGAACAAACATACGAGTTCCGGCAAGCGCAAATCATCTGCCACCTGATGTCTAATCTTCTTAAAGTATTTCATCAGGTAGAAAGGGTTTCTAATCGAACGAATAACCAGATACAACATCGGCAACCCAACCATATTCCCAACTAACATTCCCTGATAGTTAATTAATGTGCGGGTTGTTAAGGGGCTGATGTACATCATGGTCTCATGAATGCCAAACAATCCCAAATAGAGCTCGGCGTGGAAATAATTAAGGAATAGGGTGGCGTTAATAAACACCAGCCAAAAAATGCGTTGCCACGTGAGATTGTATCGCCCAAAACTTGTGCGGCCTCTCATGCCTGTGAAGTAGTAGTATCCAGCGCAGCTAATGGCGACTGACGTAAAATAGTGCAACATCGCCATTAATGCAGGTTCCAGACCACGGTCTGGGTAAATACGGTAAAATAGGCACAGAAGAATTCCGGGCAATGCCTTAAAACCATAAATCATGGTCAGGATGGTGATCAGAGCCATGTTCAGGTAAAGGAAAGGGATTTCAAAACCATCTATCGTGACGTAGGCACTCAAATACTGTGTTATGTGATAGAGCAGGAACGGCAGAACCAATGGAAGCGCCCACCATCTATCTTTAAATCTGTTATACGCGGTAGAAAGTTGCATCATCAATGTTTGCTTTTATTCACTAGTTCCAGGTTTGGAGTGATTCACAAGCATCCATTGCTTAAGAATGAGGTTTTTACCGATCGGCTGTTATCGCTTTTTAATGTCTGTGGATTAAATTAACCACTAGCTCGGTAATGACATCTCTATTTCATCATAAAATGTGATGCTTTTTTTTCCCCGATTTTTAATGTAATACATGGCTACATCCGCTTTTTTTAGCAACGTGGCGACATCCTTGCCATGTTCTGGGTAAATGGAAATTCCGATGCTGGCAGAGATAAAGTCTACTGTCGTTGCAGAGAGTTCATAATTACCCGCAATCTTTGAGAGCAATTTTTGAGCGAGTTGGATAACAACGTCTTTATCTTTTTGGCAAATGACAGTGATAAATTCGTCGCCGCCAATTCTGGCGACAAACCCTTCGTTGCTGACGCTTTCTTTGATGGTGTGAGAAATCTTCACCAGAAGCTCGTCCCCTACGGCATGCCCCCAAACGTCGTTCACGCGTTTAAACCCATCAAGATCGATAAACA
Organism: Buttiauxella sp. A111; assembly: GCF_014189855.1. Taxonomy (GTDB): domain Bacteria; phylum Pseudomonadota; class Gammaproteobacteria; order Enterobacterales; family Enterobacteriaceae; genus Buttiauxella; species Buttiauxella selenatireducens. The sequence goes on along the minus strand of NZ_BJFN01000002.1, from coordinate 292,871 downwards.
TGATAAATAATGGATCGGTCTGGTGAGTGAAAAGGGTATTCAGATGTTTTTGCAGATAGAGCCGATTGGGTAATTGTGTTAATGAATCGTGCTGCGTCATTTGCTTTAGCAGTAAATTCTTTTTAATTAGCTCACGCTTGAGTAATTCATTACTTAAGTGTTCTTTAAAATTAACAAACCAAATGAAGATCGCCAGTAAAAAGACCAATGCGACAAGCCCGGTTAATGTCATGGTGATGACACTTTCAATGTAATCATCCTGGCTTGAAGGCATTGCAGACGAGGGGATAGAGGCCATGTTTATTTGACATGATCCTAAAAAATGCATTATTGCGACACCCGAACTCAGGGTAAGAGTGGCACCAAGCCGATAGAAGTTGGCATAAATATCGTTCCTGCTCGTCATGACCAGCATCATATGGGTGAAACGCAACATGATTAGCGATGTGATGAAAATAACGGCCAGTGACAGGATGATGTCCGTTGTGCTGACACACATGTCGCCTGCATTGACGATGGCTGCCATTCCCAAATAGTGCATGGACGCAGCGCTTGCAGAAAAGAGTAAAGCCGGGAGGAGATAGTGTTGGCCGCGCAGTTTTTTGAATAAAAAACAAACAAAACCTAAAGAGCAACCAACAATAGCGATCAGTAATGAGGCCAGAGTTTTTTGAATATTATAATTAATAGCATGACTATGATGATGTGCCTGTATCACCATATAGTGCAAAAGCCATATCCCACAGCCCATCGTCGGGCCGCTAAATAAAGGCCAACAATAATGTTTTTTACGCGAACCCGCCTTACATAGCCAAAAAGAGACATAAAAAGCCATGCACGCGATAATTATGGCGAGTAAGACTAATGAAACATCATAATTAAATAACATATTTAACTTTAAATTTACGCTTGAGGGGCATGCTTGTTTTTCTAATCAGAAATAGCCGAGTGAATAATAACGATGTGTTTATTATCTTCAAGGAGTTTTTATTCATTTAGAAAAATAATAGACAACCAAACCAGTGGTTGTCTATTAATGGACAATAACTCTCGCGGTGCTTCTGTTTAATACTGCTGAGTGTGCATGTTGAGCACATTTTACTCGTCGTCAGGAAGCATAAACTTCTGACAGTACAAGTAAGGGATCCCTTCTCGGGTGATGAGATCTGCATCTTTGTTCAGTGCAAAAATATCGATGTCCGTTACGCCAGCACTTTTAAGATAAAAGTCGGGCAGGAATTGCTGAAGTATCCCTGATGGAGTTGTTTCGCGGTTCGAGATGATAATCTGGCGAGATACCCAAACTGGGCTGAGTCCGTAATCAGCATGGGTAAAGAGAATAGTACGCTGAACGGTGTACTCTTCCTGAGCACTGACATTAATGATGCCGTTAATGTGAGCAATACCTTTGCCGTCGCCAGATTTAAAATCAATGATCCCTCGAAAGGACGCCTTGTCTCTGACTATTTGTAAATTCGCACGGCAGGCAAGATTGTGTCGTGCGTCATTGGAAGGCTGATGAAGATACAGCGCCAGGCTGGAAAGAATAGCGACGCAGACTAAAAAAATGACGCGTGTCTGGGTTCGAATTGAGGCAATCGCTGTGAATATCTTCATTGACTATCGTACCGAGGATAATAGACGGTTTGACAAGAGTTACCTTGTGATAACTCCATACTGGTGGTACAGAGAATGACAGAAATATTTTTTGTTTCAGTGTACGCCGTTATATAGAGATAGTTATCGTCCTTGCACAATTCAGGATGTTCTTTGATGAACGCCTCATGGCGGAGATGGTTACTGGTATCACCATTGAAAAAGTAGTGACATTGACCATCATATTTTTTCGGGGAAACATAACCTGAAAAATACTGCTCGCTATATACACGAGGATAGAGGACGACACCCATTATTAACACGGTGGCGATAATCATCAGCCATTCAGTCAGGTTTAAAAAAGAGCGCTTTTCATTTATGGTTTTATAAGGCGTCGATTCCCGCGTTATTTCTATGGGTAATGCTTCAGGCTGCCTCTCAGGTACAGGATCGTGCTGCACCTCAACGCTTATTTCTTGCTGGATGATAAGTCCCTTGCGTGGAACCGTCGTGATGATTTGTTTCTCTAGATTCATTTGTGCAAAGGACTTTCGTAAAGAAAGAATACTTTGATAAAACGCGTTAAAACTTACCTGCCGATGGCTGTCTCCCCATGCAAAAGCGAGCAGCTCATTCTGCGTGACAATTTCGCCATGGTTTCTGAGTAGCAATAAAAGGCATAAAGAAGCTGTAGGCTTGAGTTTTATCTGTTCATGGCTATCCGTATGCACCAGAGACTGCTTTGAAGGGATAAATAATATTTTATTTTCAATGAGATAAAACAGTTTGTCTGCTTCGGACATGTTGCCAGTACTCTCGTTAGCTCAGGCAGGTTTTTGACACATGCCATGGTAAGCATTTGGGGCAGGGAATGACGGTGTGTCTTCGCTAGCCTGTCCCGTCTTGCGCTTTATTTTAGCTTTTCACAATACTTCTAACAAATGATAAACACACTATAAACAATAAAAATTAACTAAAATCAAAGTCATACATATTTTTGTAGTTTCTTTTTTTATGACAAAGAGAAAGATCCCGGTGCAAAGATAAAAAACATTACCTTAGTCCAGCAGATAAATATACTCAGTGGTAAAGATGTGAGCGAGACGGTCGCGCCTTAGTTACCAGAGTAATTATTTACTCAGGAAATCAATAAATATATTGTGTGATCAATTATCTGGCCATTTTATTTAATGTGTTTTACTTTTCAAGCTGTTTTTAATACCTTTATTTTATTGAAGCGATGTCCTGAAAACGTTAAAGATGACATGCCGTAACGTGGGCTTATTAAGTACACGTTTCTCCATATATCCACAATCTAAGTAAGAGAAATTGATGTCCAGCCTGAACGTAGATGAATCTGTAATGCTCATTGGCGATGAAATAAAAAAATCAGAAAATGCGTATTTTTCGTTGCGAAAAAAACGTCAACGCATTGAGCTGAGAAAGGATGGGAATTTATTTTTCCTGGAGAAAGGAACCGTCTCCGTCTACAGAGTCGAAAATGACCTGGTAACGATAAGCCTCACCGCTCCGGCAATATTAGGATTGGTGCAAATGCGCAGTGAAGTGGCATCGCATTACTTACGATGTGATTCGGACTGTGAAATGTGGGTGATGAGCACCGCGAATGCCAATGAGTTGCTAACAAAGAAAAACTTGTGGATGCATGCGTTTGATATTTTAACCAGCCATCTTCAGCGCTACTTCCAACGCGAAAATATGCGTTCTCACAAAACTATCCGCGAAATTGTGACGGAGCATGTGAAGCATATATGGTCTCTTGATCCAGAAGTTCGCGATAAAACGTCGGTTTATACTTTTATCCTGAGCCGAAATCATATCTCGCGAAGTGCTATCCATAAAGTGCTGCAAGAATTAGTTAATGAAGAAAAGTTAACGCTAAAACGTGGCAAGTTAGCGTCTTTTCATTGCCAGTAAGATCGCTGCCAGTTTGTTGGATGGATAAGCGATAGCGCAACCCACCATTAACGACTTACCGAAAGAAAAAAGATTCAGCCGCAACGTTATCCGTTGCGGCTTTTTTTATCTTTCACGCAGAGCTTCCGCTTTGGCTCGAATAATCGGCTTCAGCAGATAACTCAGAATCGATTTCCTGCCCGTTAAAATATCAACCGATGCGACCATCCCCGGAATAATCAGCATTGGGTGTTCTTCGCTGCCCAAATAGTTTTTATCGGTTCTCAGACGGGCAATGTAATAACTATGTCCTTCTTTATCCGTCACGGTATCAGGGCTAATCTGCACCAACTCACCATTCAGGCCGCCATACGTGGTGTAATCGTAAGCGGTAAATTTCACCACGGCATGCTGACCAGGGTGAAGGAATGCGATATCGCGTGGCTGAATTTTCACTTCAATCAGCAGTTTGTCATCAAGCGGAACAATCTCAACTAAATCGCTGCCGGGCTGGATAACGCCGCCAATCGTATTCACCATCACTTGTTGGACGATACCGCGAACCGGTGACACCACCATCGTTCTGTTCACCCGATCTTCCAGTGCTTTGCCCGTCGCTTCGGCCTTGCTCAGATTGGTGCGCGCTTCATTAAGCTGTGACAACGCATCGCTCTGGAAGCGGTTACGGCTTTCCCCAATCTTATTCTCAATCTCTTTGGCTTCGGACGCGGATTTCGGGAGGGACAAGGTGATGGAATCCAATTGACCTTTGGTTTCCACTTCCGTGCGGCGCAAACGCAGGATCTCGACTTTAGAAATTGCACCAGATGCCAGCAGCGGTTCTGACATTTTGATTTCTTGTTGCAACAAACTCAGGCTGTGCCTGAATTGATCCTGCTTGGATTTAAAATCAAGCAGCTCCTGTTTCTTCTGCACTAACTGCTCTTGCAGACCATCGATTTCATTCTGGAATTGGCTGCGACGGCTATTGAACAAATCAGTTTCACCCCGTGCTACATCAGGTGCCTGTTTCACGATGTCGTCAGAAATAATGAAATCTTTGCCTTCCGCTTCGGCTGTCAGGCGGTCAATTTTTGCCTGTAAGCCGAGCTTGTCCGCTTCAGTCTCACCGACGTTTGAGGCAAAACGCGTATCATCCAGGTGCAGCAACGGTGCGCCAGCATTGACTATTTGCCCTTCATGAACAAACAGTTGCGTGACAATGCCGCCTTCAAGGTTTTGTATTTTTTGCAGGCGTGAAGAAGGAATCGCCTTGCCTTCGCCGCGCGTAACCTCATCAAGCTGCGCAAATCCGGCCCACACAAAGGCCAGCACGACTAAAACCAAAATCGTCCATAGCGTCAGGCGAATAACACGCGGTGAATCATCAATAAGTGCATGACTGACTTCATTAATGTTTTCGGCCTGATTCTCATCGCGCCCTTTAAAGTAGGGGCCGAGGTGCTGGCGCAAACGGGTAAATAAATCAGCGAGACGCATTGATTTGCCCCTTCTTCAGCGCATCCATAACGATGGCTTTTGGGCCATCAGCGATAATGCGCCCTTTATCAACAATAATCAGGCGATCAACCAAAGACAGCATCGATGCTTTGTGAGTCACCAGTAATAAGGTTTTATCGGCGACGAATGGCACCAGCGCCTGTTTGATTCTGTCTTCACTGGTGTTGTCCATGGCACTGGTTGGTTCATCAAGTAACAAAACCGGTGGCTCCAGCAACAATGCGCGCGCCAGTGCCACGGCCTGGCGTTGGCCGCCAGACAGTTGCATTCCACGTTCACCGACTTGCAGGTTGTAACCGTCAGGATGAAGACGAGCGAACTCGCTGACTCCCGCGAGTTCTGCGGCCCGCAACATCGTTTCGTCATCAACATAACGCGCACCCGAAATCAGGTTATCGCGCAGCGTCCCGTTAAATAGCTGAATGTCCTGTGGCACGTAGCCAATGCTATGGCGCAGATCGTTCACGTCCAGCTGACGCGCATCGACATCGTCAATCAAAATGTTACCGGCGCTCGGCTGGTACAGATTGATAATGAGCTTGCTGATGGAGCTTTTTCCCGACCCGCTGCGGCCGATGATCCCGACCCGTTCACCGGGTTTTATCGTCAGATTTATCTTTTGCAGCGAAAGATTTTTCTGCTCGGGATAACTGAAATCGACATCTTTGAATTCGATGCTGCCCCGGAAGTTTTCGCGTTTCAGAGGGTGTTCATGCTCGCGTCGTTCCTGCGGCATCGACATCATTTTCTCTGTGCTGTTGATGGTCAGTCGCGCTTGTTGGTAACGGGCGATTAACCCCGTGAGTTGCCCCATGGGCATCAGCGCACGGCTATTGAGCATGTAACAAGCAATCAGGCCGCCCATACTCAATTTGCCGCCAATAATCATGTATACGCCAGCGATAATCATGATGACGCCAGACATTTGCTGGAACCAACCGGTCAGGTTGCTGGCAAAACTGGATAACGTTTTTACGCGTAATTCCAGGCGGCTCAGGCTGCCCAGCGTCTGTTCCCACTGATACTGACGTTCGCTCTGGGCATTGTTCACTTTAATGGCATCGAGGCCGCTGAGCGTTTCAATCAGCAGCGCCTGGCGCTCGCTTGCCAGACTCATTGTTTTGGCGACGGCGGCATTGACCGGTTTTTGCAATGCCCAGCTAATCAGCAGGGCGATTGGGAAGGTGAGCAAGGGGATCCAGGCAAGCGTGCCGCCGATAATGCCGATAACCAACAGCAGCACCAGCGTAAACGGTAAATCGATAAGCGTGGTCAGCGTGAGGGATGAGAGGAAATCGCGCAACGACTGAAATTCGTGAATATTCTGTGCAAAGCTGCCCACACGCGCAGGGCGGGCTTTCATCTCCATGCCGGTGATACGCTCAAAAAGCGTGGCGGAAATAATCAGGTCACTCTTTTTCCCGGCAATATCGAGACAGACACCGCGTAACATTTTTAATATCAAATCAAAAATGAACGCCAGGCAAATACCCACCGCCAACACCCACAGCGTGACTGTTGCATGATTGGGCACAACCCGGTCATACACGTTCATGGTGAACAGCGGTGTACCCAGCGCGATCAGGTTGATCAGTAAGCTCGCCAGCACTGCATCCATATACAGATAGCGCGACAGCATAAGCGTGTCTTTGAACCACGATTTTGTGCGCGGCAGGAACGATTCAGATTGCAGATCAAACTCATGGCGCGGGTGAGCGAAAATAACCTGCCCCGCATAGCTTTGCTCAAGTGTTTTGGCGTCAATGCAGATTTCGCCGCCTTCGCTTTCGCTGGGCATCACGCGTGCTGAACCGTCTGCATTCCAGCCCAACAACACGGCCGCACCGCCGTCACGTAGCAGGAGAATGGCCGGGAGCGACATCGCGGGAATTTTATCCAGCGCACGTTTAATGACGCGGGCTTTTAACCCCGCTCTGGCGGCCGCGCGCGGTAAAATAGCCAGCGTCAGGCGGTCGTTTTCCAGCGGCAAACCACTGCTTAATGTTGAGCGGCTGGCCGATTTACCCTGCAATGAGCAAAGGACCAGCAAACAATCGAGCAACGGATCGTCATTGCGGCTACGCGGGTCATGATAATGCGACTCCTCAATCGGAGGAGCCTCAGTTAGTGTATTCATTTTATATTCTGCGTTTTAGAGCCTATCCCATTAGGCTATTTTATTTGTGATTTTCGACCTGGGCTGTGCTCAAAATCCTCACGTACTACGTGTACGTTCCGGTTTTTCCGCGCAGTCCGAGTCAAAACTCACTGCATCAATCACGCCTACTGGGATAGGCTCTTATAAATACTATTTGAGTTCGGGTAATGCATTATTATTCGCGGTGTCTATTGGCTGGCCCGCAGGCGTAGGGCTAATGTTTAATACATTTAGTAATTCACCCGTACGCGCAAAAATTCGATAGCCGGAAGATATTTCCAAATAACGTAATTCAACCAGACGACGTTTAGATGAGAACACTTCGTTTTCGCTGTCTAATAAATCCAACAGAGTACGTTCACCCAGGCTGAATTGATCCTGATAAGCCGTACGGACTTTTACTGTGCGATCGGCATATTCTGCTGCTGCGGGTAATTGGTCTTTTGCACTTTTTAATGCAGACCATGCCAGCCCAATTTCCTGGTTCATTTGGCGCAGGGTATTATTTCTCACGTCTTGCGCCTGTTTTTCCAGATAAGCACGGGAATCCATTGCGGCTTTATCGCTACCGCCCTGATACAGGTTGTAATGCAGTTTCACCATCGCTTGCCACTCTTCTGCATGTGCGCGCGTCGTATCCGTGTCGTTACTGATACTGTGAGAAAGCGAAACATCAACACGCGGATAAAACGTGGATTTCGATGCTTCGTATTGTTGATGCGCCGCTTCAATATCGGAATTAGCAGACTTCAGCAGTGGGTTATTGGATTCCATTATCCGCTTCGCGTCTTCCAGCGATTTCGGCAGCCTGCCATCAATTTTTTCAGGCAGGCTCAGGTTTTCAGGGGCTTCCCCCGTCACACTGGCAAACGTGGTATGGGCATCTTCAAGGTTAGTTTGTTCGGTCAGCAAGTTATTGCGAGCCTGCGCCAGGCGGGCTTCCGCCTGCATCAAATCACCAGAACGCCCAACACCCTGATCGGTACGCAAACGAATCTGGTCGTAGATGCGCTCATGGTTTGCCAAATCATCCTGCGCCAGGCGCACATATTCCTCGCGTTGCAGCACGTCGAGATAGGCCTGAACCACGTTTAATGCGGTGGTTTCGCTAACGTTCAACACGGTAAATGCGCGGGAATCAACGGTTGCTTTCTGGCGACCCACTTCGCTGGTCGTTGCGAAGCCATCGAAGACGTTCTGATCGAGGCTCACCGTGGCATCGTTCGGGGAAAGATTCATCCCGTTATTATTGCCGCCAGCACGCGTCGTCGCGTCATTCAGGTTCTTTTGCCCCGCTTCAGCATTTAAATTCAAAGAAGGAAGATACCCTCCACGTGCGGCACGTAAATCTTGTTCTGCCGAGTAACGACTATTTACTGAGGCATTAACTTCAGGGTGGCTGGAAAGGGCATGTTCTACGGTATTTTGTAAACTTTCTGCGTTAACAGATTGTATTGATAAAACACCAAAAATAAACAAAAGAAACTTCTGCATGTAATGAAGCCTTATTATGCGCGTTATTGATATCCCTATACCACGCCTTATATCCCTTTGTGCTTTAACACGAAACATCATACTAATTAACAAGTGCAGAGTGTTTGTCTGATTGCATTAAATGGACTTTCATTCGAAATAGAATTTAATGTTTTGTAATGTGATGTTTCACTTTGCGTCATTTTTGATTATATTTAATAACCAGTCAAGCTCGCGATTTTAGAATTATAATAACTGTGTTTTTTTCTACATTTATTAATTAGCGATAAATAAGGAATGTCCATTAATGGGCATTTTTATTATTTCGTTGTATTCGATGAATGAAAAAACAATGTTATTAATTATTTAAATTATCGCAGCACTTGTACCCAAAATAATTCGAGTTGCAGCTAATGCACATGCAGCTTGAAGCGTGACGGGTCAATAAAAATAACGAAGATATTCAAGAGAGGGTACGGTGAGCAATTTACTCGGTGTCATCAGAGCAGTAATTGGCCAGGTTTATGTAATCGAAGCAGATGGCTCGCAGCGTCTCTTGAAAGAAGGTGACCGAATTTACAGTGGCGAGGAGATTGTCACAGGCAGTAGCGGCGCGGTCAGCGTCTCTTTGCCCGATGGCAAAACGCTGGATCTCGGCCGTAACAGCCACTGGACTGAACACGGTCTAACCGCGGTAAATAGCACGGAACATGATGCCCAGGATGTCGCTTCGTTACAAAAAGCCATTGCTGATGGCGCTGACCCGACCCAATCCTTAGAAGCCACCGCCGCAGGTAACGAAACGCCAGCGCCCATTGTTGGCGGCGGCGGGGGTCATACCCACGTCCAACTGGAATTAACCGGGGAGATTATTGATCCGACTGCCGGTTTTAAGACTCAGGGCCTGGGCGCGCCAACATGGACACATGAGTTGCCCGAAGGTGCCAGGACGGCGGGTTCTCCTCCCGTTCTCCCTCCGTTAGTTCAGATTGATGATTTTGCGGGTAACGATGGCTTCATTAACAAAAATGAAATAAATCACGCCACTATCAACGGCACCAGTAACCAGAATCATGTGACGCTGACGTTTACCGATAGCCAAAAAAACACATTGACGATTGAAGTGGATGTTCAAAATGGTCACTGGACAACTCAACCTGATTTAAGTGGTCTTGCTGAAGGTGAGATTACCGTTATCGCAACCGCCACAGATGTTTCAGGCCGCACGGCAGTCAGCACGGCTGAAGCACAAATCGACACCATCGCGCTCCATGACAACATCACCATCGATAACGTTACGGCAGATAACGTTATCAATATTGCCGAATCCCATCATGCGCAGACTTCTGTTCATGGCACGGTCTCCGGGGATGCCAGAATCGGCGATAAAATTACCCTCACCGTGAATGGGCATGAATACACCGACTTGGTTATCGACCTGGGAAATGGTGTGTTGGGTTATCGCATTGATGTTTCCACCCAGGGGCTGCTGGCCGACCCGAACATCCATGCCACTGTGACCTCAACGGATGAAGCAGGTAACACCATTCAAGTCTCTTCTGACCATCACGTTGAAATCGATCTCGACGTTCATAACACCCTTTCAATCCAAACCGTGGCAGGCGATGACATCGTTAACACTGCCGAATCCCGCATGCCAACCATGATAACGGGTGTGGTCGGTGGCGATGCTCATGAAGGCGACCCGGTTACCGTGACGGTAGGTGGCCGCGATTTCCACGGTGTTGTCGTGAACGATAACGGCCAGTTGCACTACGAAGTGCCGGTTCCAACCCACCTTCTCAAAGAAGGGGCTAATGACGTACAAGTCCAGCTCGTCAGCCACGATGCGGCGGGTAACGAAGCCATTGCCATTGAGCACAAAACCATCACGCTCGATACCCAGGCGCACAACGCCCTGACCATCGACACCGTGGCGACTGACAACGTGGTCAACGCTGCTGAATCCCGCATGCCAACTTTGATTAGCGGCGAGATCACGGGTGACGCGCAGGTGGGCGATCACGTGGTAGTCAGCGTTAACGGCCAATCGTTCTACGGCGCGGTGACCGTCGATGAAAACGGCCATCTGCGCTATGAAGTGCCGGTGCCAACCGACGCGCTGACCGAAGGCAGTAACGACGTGCAGGTGATGGTCACCGGCGTTGATGATGCCGGTAATACGGCAATTGCGGTGGAACATAAAACCGTGGTGCTCGACACCCAGGCGCACAATGCCCTGACCATTGATACCGTGGCGACTGACAACGTGGTCAACGCTGCCGAATCCCGTATGCCAACTTTGATCAGCGGCGAGGTCACCGGTGATGCGCAGGTCGGCGATCACGTGGTGGTCAGCGTTAACGGCCAATCGTTCTACGGCGCGGTGACCGTCGATGAAAACGGGCACCTGCGCTATGAGGTGCCGGTACCGACCGACGCCCTGCTCGAAGGCAGTAACGACGTGCAGGTGATGGTGACGGGTGTCGATGATGCCGGTAACACCGCGATTGCGGTGGAACACAAAACCATCGTGCTCGATACCCAGGCGCATAACGCCCTGACCATCGACACCGTGGCGGGTGATAACACCGTGAACGCCCATGAATCACGCATGCCAACTTTGATCAGCGGTGCAGTCACGGGTGATGCGCAGGCGGGTGACCGCGTGGTGGTCAGCGTCAACGGCCAATCGTTCTACGGGGAAGTCACCGTCGATGAAAACGGCCACCTGCGCTATGAGGTGCCGGTGCCAACAAACGCGCTGAGCGAAGGCAGTAACGACGTGCAGGTGATGGTCACCGGCGTCGATGATGCCGGTAATACCGCGATTGCGGTGGAACACAAAACCGTGGTGCTCGACACTCAGGCGCACAACGCCCTGACTATTGATAAGGTGGCCGGTGATAACACCGTGAATACCGCCGAATCCAGCATGCCAACCCTGATCAGCGGTGAGGTGACCGGCGACGCGCAGGTGGGCGATAAAGTCGTGGTCAGTGTTAACGGCAAAGAATTTTACGGCGCGGTCACCGTCGATGAACACGGTCATCTGCGCTACGAAGTGCCGGTGCCGACCGATGCGCTGAGTGAAGGTAGTAACGACGTGCAGGTGATGGTCACCGGTGTTGATGATGCCGGTAATACCGCGATTGCGGTGGAACACAAAACCGTGGTCCTCGACACTCAGGCGCACAATGCCCTGACCATCGACACCGTGGCGACTGACAACGTGGTCAACGCTGCCGAATCCCGCATGCCGACTCTTATCAGCGGTGAGGTCACCGGCGACGCGCAGGTGGGCGATCATGTGGTGGTCAGCGTCAACGGTAAAGAGTTTTACGGCGCGGTGACCGTCGATGAAAACGGCCACCTGCGCTATGAGGTGCCGGTGCCGACTGATGCGCTGAGCGAAGGCAGTAACGACGTGCAGGTGATGGTGACGGGCGTTGATGATGCGGGTAACACGGCCATCGCCGTTGAGCACAAAACCGTGGTGCTCGACACCCAGGCGCACAATGCCCTGACCATCGACACCGTGGCCGGTGACAACACCGTGAACGCTGCCGAATCCCGTATGCCGACATTGATTAGCGGCGAAGTCACGGGCGACGCGCAGGTGGGCGATCACGTGGTGGTGAGCGTTAACGGCAAAGAGTTCTATGGTGAAGTCACAGCCGATGACAACGGTCACCTGCGCTATGAAGTGCCGGTACCGACCAACGCCCTGAACGAAGGCAGCAACGACGTGCAGGTGATGGTCACCGGCGTCGATGATGCGGGTAACACCGCGATTGCGGTGGAACACAAAACCGTGGTGCTCGACACTCAGGCGCATAACGCCCTGACCATCGACACTGTGGCCGGTGACAACACCGTGAATACCGCCGAATCCCGCATGCCGACATTGATTAGCGGCGAGATTACCGGTGACGCGCAGGTGGGCGATCGTGTGGTGGTCAGCGTCAACGGCAAAGAGTTTTACGGCGCGGTCACCGTCGATGAAAACGGTCACCTGCGCTATGAAGTGCCGGTGCCGACTGATGCGCTGAGCGAAGGTAGTAACGACGTGCAGGTGATGGTCACCGGCGTCGATGATGCGGGTAACACGGCCATCGCCGTTGAGCACAAAACTATCGTGCTCGATACCCAGGCGCATAACGCCCTGACCATTGATACCGTGGCCGGTGACAACACCGTTAACATGACCGAATCCCGTATGCCGACGTTTATCAGCGGTGAAGTCACCGGTGACGCGCAGGTGGGCGATCACGTGGTGGTGAGCGTCAATGGCAAAGAATTTTACGGCGCGGTGACCGTCGATGAAAGCGGCCACCTGCGCTATGAAGTGCCGGTGCCAACAAACGCCCTGAACGAAGGCAGTAACGACGTGCAGGTGATGGTGACGGGTGTCGATGATGCCGGTAACACCGCAATAGCTATTGAGCACAAAACCGTCACGCTCGACACCCAGGCCAAAGCGACTATCTCGATCAACAGCGTTACCGACGACAACGTGCTCAACCACACCGAGCTGGGCAAAGCGCACCAGTTGATCAGTGGCGTGGTGGATGGCGATGCGCGTAAAGGCGACGTTGTTGAGCTGGATATTAACGGACACAAATACACCGGCAACGTGATTGAGCTGAGCGACGGCACGCTGGGCTATCAAATCCCGGTGGACTCCTCGGCGTTCAGTAATAACCAGGGTGAAATCGACACCGACGTTAAATTCACCGCCCGCGTGACGTCCCACGACAAAGCGGGCAACGAGGTTATTCAGACCACCGAACACACGGTACACATTGATAACCACGCCAATAACGGCATGACCATCAACACCGTTGCGGGCGATAACGTGGTCAATAAAACGGAGTCCGAAGGGCCGACGCACATCACCGGTATCGTCAACGGGCCGGATTCAAAAGCGGGCGATCTTGTGGTGGTGCGCGTGGACGGGCACGACTTTAAAGGTGAAGTGTTCGCGGATGCGCGCGGCAGGCTGCACTACGATGTGGCGGTACACACCGACCTGTTCAACGAAGGCCGCAATGATGTGCAGGTCACTGTCACCAGCCATGACGGCGTGGGTAACGAAGCGGTTACGACGGAGCACAAAACCGTCACGCTCGACACCCATGCTAAAGCGACCATCGCGATTGATGATGTCACTAAAGACAATGTGCTAAACCACACGGAACTGGATAAAGCGCACCAGTTGATCAGCGGCGTGGTGGATGGCGATGCGCGTAAAGGCGACGTTGTTGAGCTCGACATTAACGGTCATAAATATTCCGGCGAGGTTATCGAACTAGCCGACGGAAAACTGGGCTATCAAATCCCGGTGGACTCTTCAGCGTTCAGTAATAACCAGGGTGAAATCGACGGGAATGTGACGTTTACCGCCAGCGTGACCGCCTACGACAAAGCCGGCAACGAGGTTATTCAGACCACCGAACACACCGTACACATTGATAATCATGCCAATAACGGGGTGACGATTCACACCGTTGCGGGCGATAACGTGGTCAATAAAACGGAGTCCGAAGGGCCGACACACATCACCGGTATCGTTAACGGGCCGGATGCGAAAGCGGGTGATCATGTGGTGGTGCGCGTGGACGGGCACGACTTTAAAGGTGAAGTGTTCGCGGATGCGCGCGGCAGGCTGCACTACGATGTGGCGGTGCACAGCGACCTGTTGCACGAAGGGAAAAACGACGTGCAGGTCACGGTCACCAGCCATGACAGAGTGGGTAACGAAGCCATCGCGACGGAGCACAAAAACGTCACGCTCGACACCCAGGCCAAAGCGACCCTCTCGATTGACAGCGTCACCGACGACAACGTGCTGAATCATACCGAGCTGGGCAAAGCGCACCAGATGATCAGCGGCGTGGTGGATGGCGATGCGCGTAAAGGCGACGTTGTTGAGCTGGATATTAACGGGCACAAATACACCGGCAACGTGATTGAGCTGAGCGACGGCACGCTGGGCTATCAAATCCCGGTGGACTCCTCGGCGTTCAGTAATAACCAGGGTGAAATCGACACCGACGTTAAATTCACCGCCCGCGTGACGTCCCACGACAAAGCGGGCAACGAGGTTATTCAGACCACCGAAGACACGGTACACATTGATAATCACGCCAATAACGGCATGACCATCAACACCGTTGCGGGCGATAACGTAGTCAATAAAACGGAGTCCGAAGGGCCGACGCACATCACCGGTATCGTCAACGGGCCGGATGCGAAAGCGGGCGATCTTGTGGTGGTGCGCGTGGACGGGCACGACTTTAAAGGTGAAGTGTTCGCGGATGCGCGCGGCAGACTGCACTACGATGTGGCGGTGCACAGCGACCTGTTGCACGAAGGGAAAAACGACGTGCAGGTCACGGTCACCAGCCATGACGGCGTGGGTAACGAAGCGGTTGCGACGGAGCACAAAACCGTCACGCTCGACACCCAGGCTAAAGCGACCATCACGATTGACAGCGTCACCGACGACAATGTGCTGAACCACACCGAGCTGGATAAAGCGCACCAGATGATCAGCGGCGTGGTGGATGGCGATGCGCGTAAAGGCGACGTTGTTGAGCTCGATATTAACGGGCACAAATACACCGGCAACGTGATTGAGCTGAGCGACGGCACGCAGGGCTATCAAATCCCGGTGGACTCTTCAGCGTTCAGTAATAACCAGGGTGAAATCGACACCGACGTTAAATTCACCGCCAGCGTGACCGCCCACGACAAAGCGGGCAACGAGGTTACCCAGACCACCGAACACACCGTACACATTGATAACCACGCCAATAACGGCGTGACGATTCACACCGTTGCGGGCGATAACATCGTTAGCTTTAAAGAGTCCCTGCACGACACTCTCATCACGGGCGATGTCACCGGGCCGGATGCGAAAGCGGGTGACGTTGTGGAAGTGCGCCTGGATGGGCATGTACAGCCGTTCTTCGGCAAGGTGTCTTATGAAAACGGCCATCTTGTCTATAAAGTTGCCGTGCCGAGTGGCGCACTTAAAGAAGGTGCAAATAATGTCACCGTGACGGTGACCAGCCACGATAAGGTGGGTAACGAAGCGATTGCGACCGAGCATCATAACGTCACGCTGGATACCCATGCGGATGCTTCTATCACCGTTGATCGTGTCACCAAAGATAACACCCTGAGCCACGCTGAAATGGCTGAGCAAAAGCATATGATCACCGGAACGGTCGGTGGTGATGCGCATAAAGGTGATGTCGTCATTCTGGACTTTAACGGGAACAAATATACCGGCCACGTTATCGAGATGGGCGACGGCACGCTGGGCTATAAAATCCCGGTGGACTCTTCGGCATTCGGTGATAACAACACCAAAATTGACGGGGATGTGAAATTCACCGCGTCCGTCACCTCCCATGATGCCGTCAACAATGAAGTGACCGTGACGACTGAGCACACGGTTCATGTCGATAACTTCGCGGTTACCGGTCTGACGATGAATACCGTATCAGGCGATGGTTATGTCAACGCCAAAGAGTCCGCGCAAGATACGCTGATTACCGGCGGTGTGAGCGGTGATGCAAAAGAAGGTGATCCGGTTGTTGTGACCGTCAATAACCAAACGTTCACTGGCGTAGTAGTGAATAACCACGGCCACCTGCGCTACGAAGTCCCGGTGCCAACAAGTGCGCTGCACGAAGGCAAGAATGATGTGGTGGTGACGCTAACCAGTCACGATGCGTTGGGCAACGAAGCCATTGCGACGGCTCATAAGAACGTCACGCTGGACACCCACGCTGACGCGACGATTACGCTTAATGGCGTGACCGAGGACAACATACTCAATCACGATGAGCTGGCCCAGCCTAAGCAGACCATCACCGGTACGGTAGATGGCGATGCCAAAGTGGGTGATATCGTCACCCTCGAGATTAACGGGCACACATACTCAGATACGGTGGTTGATCTGGATGGCAAAGGCCATCTGGGTTACCGCATCGATGTTGATTCCTCGGCGTTTGGTCAAAATAGCGAAGGCGAAATAGACCGGGACGTTAAGTTTACCGCCTCGGTGACCTCTCATGATGCGGCGCACAACGAAGTCACAGTGACCACCGATCACACGGTTCATATCGATAACCATGCCAATAACGCGATAACGATCAACACCGTGGCAGGTGATAACTGGGTCAATGCTGCGGAATCCAACAGCGCAACGTTTATCAGTGGCGATGTGAGTGGCATTGATGCAAAAGACGGTGACCCGGTAGTGGTCAATGTTTGGGGCCACAACTACCACGGCAAGGTCGTTGCTGATGCTTACGGTAACCTGCATTACGAAGTGGCGATCCCGCGCGGAGTCCTTCATGAAGGCGATAATGCGGTGACGGTGACGGTGACCAGTAATGATGCGGCACACAACGTTGCACATGCGGTGCTCACGCATAATGTCTCGGTTGATACCCACGCGGATGCCACGATTTCGATTGATTCGATTACCGACGATAACATCCTGAACCACGATGAGCTGGCGACACCAATGCGACTGGTCAGTGGCGTTGTTGGCGGTGATGCGAAGCTGGGTGATTCGGTCAACCTGGAGATTAATGGTCACCATTTCAGCGGCAACGTGATCGATTTAGGTCACGGCCAGTTGGGTTACCAGATCCCGGTTGATTCCTCCGCGTTCAGTGATAATCAAGGCAAGATTGATACAGATGTTAAATTCATCGCCTCTGTTACCTCGACTGACCACTTAAACAACGTGGTGACCGTGACCACCGAGCATACGGTGCACATCGATAACCACGCCGAGGCGGGTATCACCATGGACATCGTCTCGGGTGATAACACCATCAACCAACTGGAAGCGAAGCAACACACGACCAAAGTTTCCGGCACTGTTAGCGGCGATGATGTACACGCGGGCGATAAAATTATCGTCACGGTGAATGGGCATAACTATGAGACAACCGTGGAGCCGCAGCCGCATCTTAATGGCGCGCTCGGCTATAGCCTGAATATCCTCACCAAAGATGTGCTGGCGGATCAAAATATCACTGCACACGTTGTCGGCCATGACAGCGTCGGTAACCAACAACTGGCGGAAGTGACCACTACCATGACGGTGGACCGGGAAGCGGTGGCGACTATCACCATCGATCCGGTGACCGCTAATCATGACAATATGATCAATGGCAAAGAGTCGCAGAGTGAATTCACCGACGTGACTGGCAGCGTCGGCGGCGATGCCAAAGAAGGCGACCTGGTCACACTGCATATCAACGGTATCGACTACACAGGCCGGGTGGATGCAAGCCACCAATACAGCATTTCGGTCAGCACTCATGATCTGATGGTGGATCCGCACATTACAGCAAGCGTGACGGTGACCGACCAGGCCAACAACATGGCAACGGCGCACGCGACGCAGGATATTATCGTTGATACTCAGGCGATTGCGCATATCTCCGTGGATTCAGTCACTGACGATAACACCCTGGATGGCGAAGAACTGAATCATCGCTATTCCCTGGTGACGGGCAAAGTGTCGGGTGAAATGCAGGCGGGTGATCCACTGACGTTGAACATCAACGGCCATGAATACCATGGCACAGTGGAAACTCTGCCTGATGGCAAACTGGGCTACGAAATTTTGGTTGAGACCCGTGATATTCATACCGATCCAACTATCATCGCCAGCATCAGCGTAACGGATGCGGCGGGGAACAGCGTGACGGCAACTGATCATCATCAGGTGAATATTGACGATCACGCAGACGCCTCGCTGACGATCAATATCGTCTCTGGCGACGACATTCTCAACCAACACGATCAAGAATCTGATACCACGACTATCAACGGTCGGGTGGGTGGTGACGTTAAGATTGGCGATGTGGTGGATGTGACGGTTGATGGCAAGGTTTACTCTGTAAAGGTTGAGTTGCAGAAATTTGGCTTGGGGTATTCCATTGATGTTCCGACGAAAGATTTGCTACACGATCCGCATATTGTCGCCACCGTCAGTACATCCGATGCCGCTGGAAACACCATCACGGCGGGGGCGACTCACGACGTCTCAAGAGATGACCATGCGGACGCGACCATTACTATCGATCCCGTCACCGACGACAATACGATTAACAATGCTGAAGCCCATAAAGACCACACCACGATCACCGGGAATGTCACGGGCGATGTGCATACTGGCGATCAGGTTGATCTGACGGTCAACGGGCAACATTACTACGGGTATGTGAGCGATAAAGGCACTTACACCATTGATGTCAGCACTGCCGATTTGATTTCCGGCGGTGATAAACCAGATATTCATGCCTCAGTGATGGGGGCTGATGCGGCAGGCAACACCCTGCTGGCGGAGTTCGATCGCGTCGTGAATATTGATACGCGCGCGGACGCGGAGATAAAAATCGGCTCATTAGCACTTAACAGTTCCAGAGATTTTTGGGTTATCGAAGGAACCGTCGGCGGTGATGCAAAAGAAGGGGACGTCGTTAAAATCTTCGCTGGTGGCAAAACCTATGAAACGACGGTTCAACGCTACCCGGACGGCCATCTTGGGTTTAAGGGCGATCACTTAACTGACCCTGTGACGGGTCGCCAGGTTTATATCGGTCCATATGATTTGGACAATAATGCGGATGTTAAAGTACAGATAACCAGCACCGATCCGTACGGTAATACCGAGACGGCAACGGCTCAGGTGCAGGCTCATGTGACGGGTGGGAGTAATAACAACGGCACCGACCATAACGGTGGCACCACAACACCACATTACAGCGATCCGCATGCCACGATCACCATCAACACGGTTGCGGGTGACAACACCATTAACCAAACCGAGTCTCAGTCACCGACGACGGTGGTTCGCGGTACGGTATCGGGTGATGTTAAGGAAGGCGATCATGTGACGGTGCATGTTGGCGGTAAAGATTATGACTGCATCGTTTCTGAGCTGCCAAATCTTCCGGGTGAATTGGGGTACGAAGCCAACGTCGACACCAAAGACCTCATGGCAAACCCGAACATCACGGCAAGCGTCACGGCACATAATGGCGGCACTGTTACTCACGTATTTGATGCACAGGCAAAAGTGCAAGTGGATACCGATGTTAGCGCTACGATCCAACTGGATAAGATTGCCGGCGACAACACGATTAACATCGCAGAAGCGAAGAACGGCACCACCACCATTAGTGGAACAGTGACGGGCGATGGCGTGCATGATGGCAGCAATGTCACGTTGATGGTCAACGGGCACAAGATCACAACGCAAGTACACAAAGATCCAGCAACGGGTGTGATGACATTCAGCAAAGATGTCAGCATCGACGACCTGCGCCAGAATCCTCAGGTCACTGCCAGCGTGGATGGGCATGACAAGCAAGGTAATGTGATCACCGTTTCGAATGATGTCACCGTTACCGTGGATACCGATGTTTCTGCGCATGTCACCATCGATAACGTCACGTCTGATAACGTCCTTAACCTGAATGAAACGCGCAGCGTGAATACCGACATTACCGGTACAGTTTCAGGTGATGTGGAGCAGGGCGATCATGTGACGATCACCGTCAATAATCATAAATATGATGCTGTGGTGGACGGCAGCAACAATTACAAAGTGAGTGTCCTCACCAGCGATCTGGCACAGGGGAAAACGATCACCGCCGAGGTCACCGGACACGATGCGGCGCAAAACAGCATCACCGTGACGGAAACTCACGGGCTTTCTGTTGATACCGTCGCTGAAGGTTCCATCACCATAAACACGGTGTCGGGCGACAATATCCTCAGTGCGAACGATCTCAGCGCCAAAACGACGGAAATAAGCGGCGTGGTGGGTAAAGATGCACGTATTGGTGATGAAGTCACAATCACGCTCAATGGCCACACAACGGTCGTAACGGTGGGTGAGTTGCCTAATATGAACGGGCAGCTTGGCTACACAATGCAGGTCAATACCGCTGATTTAAAAGCTGAATTAGACGCTGAATTAACGGCTCATCCAAATGAACAGCCACATATTACCGTGACGGTTTCAGGCAAAGATGATGCGGGTAATGACTTTAGCCAAAGTGCATCCAGACCTGTCGCCATTGACGATCATGCCGATGTTGCTCTGAACATCAATAACGTGACTGACGATAACGTGCTGAATAACGATGAAAGCAAACAGGCGCTTACGGAGATTAGCGGTACGGTCAGCGGTGACGTGCATGTTGGCAATAATGTGATTGTGCACGTTAATGGCAACGACCTGATTGTCCCGATTGAAAAAGATGCGAGTGGCAATCTGACCTTTAGCGTGAAGGTGCCGACCTCAGATCTGCTTCAGAATCAAATCATTACTTACACGGTGACCGGAACCGATGCGGTGGGAAACACCGTGATTGTTTCTGAAAAAAACACCATTACCGTTGATCAGACGGCATCAAACAGCATTCATATCGATACCGTGGCGGGTGACGATAAAGTGAATATTAAAGAGTTCGGGCAACCGACAACGCATGTTACGGGCACGGTAACGGGCGATGCCCATGACGGGGACCCGGTCACGCTTACCGTTAATGGCAATACGTTCACGGGCGTCGTTGCCGACCATGACGGCAAGCTGACTTACGATATTGCTGTTGATAATAGTGCACTTAAAGAAGGCCCGAACAGTGTGGAGGTATCGGTAACCGGGAAAGACGCGGCGGGTAACACGGCAACGTCGACCGATACGCATAACATTACACTCGATACCAATATTGATGGGTCGATAACCCTTGACCCCGTTGCGGGCGACAACGTCATTAACACCAAAGAATCTGCTCATGTTTCTGTCACTGGCACGGTTGATGGTGATGCGCAGAGGGGGGATATCGTCACGTTGAACGTGAATGGCCACACTATCCAGACCAAAGTTGTGCCAGTGGGTGACCACCTGGGCTATGACGTTAAAGTGGTAAAAGGCTGGCTGCACGAAGGTTACAACGATGTCGAGGTGAGTGTGCGGATACGCGATAACGCGGGAAATAAACTCATCGCGACCCATAAACAGGATGTGGTTCTCGACACCCACGCCGATGCGTCTATCACCGTTAACGCAATAACCGCGGATAACACCATTAATGCGCATGAATCTGCTCATATTTCTGTCACCGGTACGGTGAACGGTGATGCGAAAGAGGGTGATGCGGTGACCCTGGAAATTAACGGTCATGCTGTCACGACGACGGTTAAAGACTTGGGCGATCATCTGGGTTACGACGTTGAGATTAAAAAGGCCTGGTTGCACGAGGGGCACAACGATGTGAACGCCAGCGTGGATGTGACCGATAAGGCAGGTAACCATTTCACGGCTACGCAGACCCATCCTGTTTTTGTCGACACCCTAATTGATGCCTCGATCACCATCAATCCGCTGGCTACCCAAAACGTCGTCAATGCGAAAGATCCTGAGCATATTACCGTTTCAGGTCAGGTGGGCCAGGATGTGAAACTGGGTGAGCACGTGACGCTGCAAGTGAATCATCATACTTTCACCACGGAAGTAAAAATGATTAACGGCCATTTGGGCTACGAAGCGCAAATGGACAAATCGTGGTTAAGCGAAGGCGATAACGAGCTGAAGGTGCGTGTGACGACGGAAGATCATGCGGGTAATACCCGATCGGCTTACTCGCATCAGACTATTCAACTCGATACCCAGGCAGACGCGACCCTTACCGTGAACAAGGTTGCGGGTGATAACCACATCAATGCCCACGAAGCCCATCATGAGCTGACGCATATTACCGGGCAGGTTGAAGGCGATGTGCAAAAAGGCGCTCACATCACCGCCACTTTTGGCGGCAAGCATTACGAGGCTATTTTGCATGAAACGGACGGGCATTTAACTTACGACATTCCAGTGAATACGGCTGATTTCCACCCCGGTGACAACAAGGTGACGGTTTCAATCGCCGCGCACGATGAACATGGCAACACGGGCAGTGCCTCGCAAGAGGTGAACGTGACGCTGGATGCGGCATCTCGTCATGGCAAAGAATCACATGAACTTGCTGACAAACCACACCATGCGGCGCATGCCGCTGCTCACGATAACGGGTTAAGTAACCTGTTTGATGACAGCCATGAATCGCTGACTTTCGAGCTTCATCACCCTGAAAAAGACCATCACAGCAGCGATGATCATCAAGTCTTCACCGGAAAAGCGAGCGACCATCACGGGAAAATTGATCTGAGCGATCTGGCGCATGAGCTGCATGAAGGGACGGATATCACGCAGCTTATCAAAGGCGGCGATGCTCACGGCGGGAAGGGCGATGCAGTGCATTCCATCCACACGGGCGGCGATCCCGCTCCTTTAGTGACTCATGATGCTCATGGTTCATCGAGCTATACACTGGATCATTTGCTCGCTAAACCCGAGCATTACTCACATTAATTGACTCACACCGCCCTCACCGGGCGGTGTGTTTCGCATGCAATTCAAAGGGTGCAACCATGTATTACGTACAACGAAATGATGACGGCCAGTTGATCCGGGTTGAGAACGCGCCGTTTAGTGGAATGACGGGGGAAGTTTTGGCGGAGACAGCTGAAATTTCAGCCTGGAAAAATGCCGGAAGCGTGGTGGACGAAAGCATGCACCATCGGGAGTTGCTGCAAAAAAGTGACCTGGAAATGGTGCGTGTATTGGACGACCTGATTTTTCTGTTAATCCAAAAAGGCGTGATTACGATTACTGACTTGCCAGAAATGGCGCAGGTTAAGCTGATGAATCGTGCGCAGGCTCGCCAGGGGTTAGGCGGATTAGAAGATCTGTTAAACAGCGACGATCAGGGCATTTTCTAAATAGCCTTCATATTTCGAGCTGCCTCTGCGTTGGCTGCGCTCGCAAACCCCGGTCACTTACTGATGTAAGCTCCCGGGGATTTACTCACTTGCCGCCTTGATGCAACTCGAACTATTTAGGCTATTTGCATTTGTCATGCTATTTCGAGGACAAAAGCTGAACAGAAAACCTCGGGATTTATAGGTTCCCCCCTGACCCCCTCAGAACGGTGCCGGTTCCCCCAGTAACTGCCCCATCGCCCCATAAATCCCCACTTCTTGCAGAACACGCAATTCACCAGCGGTTTCCACGCGTTCGGCAATCAATGGCAAATCAATGTTGTGGGTCGCGCTGTGCAGCACATCAATAAACAGCCGCTTATCATTCTCGATATCAATATGACGGATGTAGCTGGAATCTATTTTCAGGTACGCCAGTCCCCACTGCGAGAAGTGGCCAATCATATCGAAGCGGCTACCAAAGTGTTGCAGACCTAAACCACAGCGGTGTTGATTGAGCATTTTCACAAACACTTCCATCAGTTCTGGCTTCGGCATCTGGTTCTCATCCAGCTCCAGAATTAAACGACTGGCAAGCTGGGGATGGTGCTTCAACGGACTGAGCAATTGCTTAATGGTGGTTTCATTGGTCAGAGAACTGCCCGACAAACTCAGCGCAAGGTGCCCCGAATAGCTTTTCAACTGCTTCAATGTCAGACCTAACATCACCTGATCCAGGCGGTGGCCCCAGCCAAATCTATGGATCCACGGCAGGAAACGGCCCGCGGTAATGCTATTGCCCTCTTCATCCAGCATGCGTGACAACACTTTGTAATGAATAATGTTTTTCGGATTTTTGCAATCCACCACGGGCTGGAAGAATAACTGGAACTGCACGTTGCTCAAGGCATTATCAAGACGGGTGAACCATAAATGCTGATCTTCAGTCGCCGCGCTGTCGGGGACGGGTAAATCGTTAGTCTGATGAGTGGTACGTGTTTCGTTTTCCACTAACACGCGATCCGCCTGGACGAGCAGCGATTGCGGTGTATCACCGGAATTAAAGGGCACCATCCCGGTATGGGCGACAGGGTCGATATCTGACATGCCCGTCGCATAAAACGCGGAAAGCTGCTGTGTCAGCGAGTGTTGCAGATTAACCATTTCACCGTGCGTGACGCCTGGGCAAAGCAGGGCGAATTCACCCCCACGGATACGCGCCAGAATACTGTCTGCCTTGGCATGTTGGCTTTTCACCACGCTCATCATGTCAGCGACATGTTTGAGCAGATTATCGGTATGCGGGCCGCCAAAACGTTGGTTCAGGCCACTGAGATCCTGAATACGCAGCAACAGCAAATAACCGGGAGCGGTCTCTTCATCGCTTAATCGGGACTGCATTTGCATATCGAATGCGCGGCGGTTAGCAATACCGGTTTGGCTATCAAGATAGGCTTCATTGTGCAAACGTTCGCTGTGTTCTGCCTGATCCTCAAACAGCGATTTGAGCTTGGTGACCATCAGGTTCATGGCTTCGACGACGCGGCGTAACTCAGGGGTTTTCGGCAAATCGAGTTGCGTCAGATATTCGCGTCGGGTAATCGCTTGCGACTGCTTAACCATATAGTTGAGCGGGCGTAACTGGCGGCGTAACAACATGGCACCCGCCAGAATACACACGGCGCTGCACGCCAGCATCCACAGCAAATTCGCCAGCGTGCTGTCCCATAAACGTTTTATTGCAAACACCGGGTTGCTGACCACTTCGACGCGCGCCGCTTGCTGCCAGCCGCGCATAATCGTCGCTTCACCGGCTTGTGGCTTCACATCGACCAGACTTATGAACCAATGAGGAACATCCGGGATTGACGTCGGGGCGCTGCGCTCAAAAAGGGATTTACCGCTACTTTGATCAACAATGCGGATCGAATTGTAATAGCCGCTATCAAAAATCGAGCTGACCATCAGCTCAATCATCGCCGGATCGTCAACATGGGGTGTCAGCGACAGACCTAATGCGGTTGCGGCATCCTGAGCATGTGATAGCAGCTGATTCGTGTACTGATCCCGCGAACTGTCGAGATTAACCATAAAACTGCCGCTGAAAATAATCAGCATAAAAAGAAAGATCGCTATCAGAAGCTGTTTGAAAAGTGACACAGGCTCATCCTATTCATCAATCGGGAATCCTTCTTCCCGCATTTTTTTTAATACATCTTGCCAGCGAGAAAGGTGCTTACTATCCCCGACACGTTTATTATTTTGACTGCCTGGTAACCACAGCCCACTATCATTAAAAGAGTAAACCGGTAATAAATCTGAGCGTTTTGTTGCGGGTAAGAGTTTGTCTGTCAAACTGTCCAGGACCACCGGAATCGCATCAGGTGTTTCATACCAGGTTAAAACCATATGCGCGCGATTAAGCCGAATGGCTTTAACGTAGGTAATTCGCAGTTTTTCCCCTGAAATACCTAAATGGCGTAATGTGAAATATTTAGCGAGCGCATAATCTTCACAATCCGCTTCCCCTTTACGGAGTGATTCCAGCGGTGTTGCCCAATAATCAATGGTATTCCAGATTTCGCTATCTTCGCGGTAGTGCAGCTGTTGGTTAAAAAAAAGATTAACCGCGTTTAATTGTTCAGATTCACTTTGATTTCGCTGCTGCAAAAGCAGTTGCTGCCAGGCATCAATACGTTTTTTTGCATCAGGACTGGCAGGGCCATATAGCTGGTCGGCGCGTTGTTGAATAGTGGTAAAGTCCCAGGCGGCACGTAACGAGTTCCCCAGGAATAATAACAACAGCCCCCCAGATAATATAAGGTTCGTTGATAGTCTTCTGGCGCTGTGCTTGCTTGTCCTGGGAAAGAACATTGTCATCTAACTGTTTAATCTTTCTGTTTGTTTTTAATGACGACTTTCTGTGACAGCCACTTGTTGGTCATCTGAGCATGGAGGGGGGACTCGAAAATATGCTCCAGGGTTTTATCAACAAACGCCACAAATAACGGATCCTGTTTTCTCATCATAATGGCGTACTTCATTTTCTCACCCACATCTTCATGCAAAATGGTGAACGCTTCAGGATCCTCGCTCTGATTGATGAGGGGATAGGCCAATATATCATCCAGAATTAATGCAGCCGTGCGTTTTTGCGCCATCATTTCGAAAGCATCTTCCGATGTATCTGACGTAATAATTGAAAGGCTCAGATGTTTTTCACGATTTAAGCGGTTAAGTTCCAATAAGTCTTTAGAGCCGCGAGGAACACTCACGGTACGCCCTCTTAAATCTTCAAGCGTATGGATATTATTTTGGCGCAACGAAATGATTCGCATAGTGGAGGCAAAGTAATCTGTCGAAAAAGAGACGCTATTTCTCCTTTCCGGGGTATCGGTATTCACGCTGCAATCTAAATCTATTCTGCTGCTGTTAAGTGCGGCAACTCGCTCAGTAAACAGAACGGGAATGTAATGAACCTCGAGCTGTTTAAAGCCCAGAGACAGCCGCAGTTCATCGGCAATCATATTACATAGCGAAATAGTGTAACCGTTGACCTTGCCGCTTTTATCCCGAAAAGAGAATGGCGCGAGCTGACGGTAGCCGATATTAAGAGTATGGGTTGATTTAATATGCTCAAAAGTCGCAGAGGTCTGTTCTGCTGAAAGCTGGCGAGAAAGCAAGGCCAGGGGCAGCAACGTCAACACGCTGAACAGATGTTTAAGCTTGTTATTCAATAAATTTTTCATTTTCGTTCGCATGGTTTGATGTTGTTGCGATCAATGCTTTTAGTGCAGTCGACATAGGTATATTGAGATTGATGGCTTTCGGCGGTATCGGTGACATGAACCACTTTTGATAAAGTTTGGCAAAGTCTTTGCTGGTGAGGATCTTACTCATTGAATCGTCGACGACGCGTTTAAACTCGGGATCATCCAATGGCAAAAGCAGCCCGGCAGGAATCGGTTGGCTAAAAACCTCATTCGATATTTCAAAGTCTTCAGGGTCTGGAGAGAGCGCGATCATTCCTTTAAGCAGCACGTAACTGGAAATAAGGGCCGGTAATTCCCCCGTTTGTATGCTGTGGAAGGCGGCGTTATTACTATTATCGAGCTCTATATTGAGGTTGAGATCGTTTGTTTTATTCAGTTGATGCAATTGTTCAACATAAATGGTGCCACTTTTCACTAACACACTATGGCCTGCTAACTCTTTAATGGTGTTAGTACTGTTGTTTTTACGTGTAATAAACCGAGTGCTTGAGAAAAAGAAGGGAAGGGTGAACTCCGCTTGCTGATGACGTAATTCCGAGTAAAAAGCAGGGATGCACATCATGTCTGTGGCATGGTTTTTAATTAAAACAAACTGTGAGGCCGTGCTGCTTTTGATCCAACGAACGTTAAGATCTTTTATCTTCAGTTTAGCTTTAATGTCATCCACGATTTTATTACAAATATCGATGGTATAGCCCGCCGGTTTTTGAGACTCGATATAGGAAAACGGGAAGGCATCATCCTGATAACCGAGGGTAATGGTCTTCGTCTCAGCGATCCTCTCAAGGGTTTTCTTGCTATGCGCGCCGTGTGCATAGCACGCTGTGGTGCTAAACCCTATCAGCATCAATAGTGAGATTAATTGATAACAGATTGATTTACAGCGCATCGCAAACCTCCCCGTCGATAACTTTATTACCAAACGTCGGCTCGAGATCTTTTTCTGGCAACGGTCGGCTGTAATAGTAGCCCTGGACATTCTGGCAAGAAATACGGCGTAAAATCGAACGTTGTTGCTCGGTCTCCACCCCTTCAGCTGTCACGCTCATGCCATATTTCCTGGCAAATTGAATCAGCATCACCACCAGATATTGGCTGGCACTCTCTTGCTCCAGTTTCATAATCAGCGTGCGGGCAATTTTAATGCGCGTAAACGGATAAATAAGCAGGTAATCCAGCGCCGCATATCCGGTGCCAAGGTCATCCATGGCAATGGAAATACCCATCTTATGTATTTTCTTGAATACTGGTAGCGCAATTGACTGTTCGAGTTTTTCCGATTCAGTCACTTCAATTTCCAGACGATTTGCTGCCAGACCGCTTTGCTTCAGAGCATCAACAATAATATCAATCAAACCTGGGCTATGTAATTGATAAGCCGAAATGTTAACCGCAACTTTAATTGATTCTGGCCACTTAGCGGCGGCTCGACAGGATTCGCGGATAATCCACTCACCCAGACGGATAATC
Source organism: Buttiauxella sp. A111 (assembly GCF_014189855.1). GTDB lineage: Bacteria > Pseudomonadota > Gammaproteobacteria > Enterobacterales > Enterobacteriaceae > Buttiauxella > Buttiauxella selenatireducens. Next base: position 264,113 of record NZ_BJFN01000002.1, on the reverse strand, counting down.
AGACCTGACTCTTCGGCAATATTAATAAAGTAGTCAGGATAAATAAGACCCTTGGTCGGATGGTTCCAGCGGATCAGAGATTCATAACCACAAACCGTTTCACTTTCCAGATCGATAATCGGCTGGTAGTGCAGCACGAACTCATTGTTATCAATACCGTTGATGATTTCCTGATTCACAAACACGCTGTTGGTGTGCTTCATCATCATACCGTCTTCAAAGAAGTGGTAGCAGCCACGTCCGCTATGTTTTGAGGCATACAAGGCGAGGTCGGCGTTAATCATCAGCGTCGTCGCACTCATCCCCTGAGACGGAGCGGTGACAATTCCGACGCTACAACTAATGGCAAAGGAATTTGTGCCGTAGGTAAATGGAATACTCAATGCCCGTACAATTTTCTGCGACAGCGCCCCGGCTTCCTGGCAATTGTCTGACTTCACGTACTGCAAAATGGCAAATTCATCACCGCCTAAGCGCGCGGCAAAATCCATAGGGCCTAACAGCAGGGACAGGCGCTGTGCAACGCCGATAAGGACTTCATCCCCGGCAGAGTGGCCGAAGGTGTCATTCACCGGTTTAAAGTTATCGAGGTCAATCAGCAGCAGATTGAATAACTGCCCGTTCTGACTCATTTCACGGATACATTTATCCAGCGCCTGACTAAAGGAAGCACGGTTCGGGAAGCCCGTCAGCGAGTCATGGTGCGCCATGTATTCCATTTTTTGCGACATATCCTGCATGCGTTGCAGGTAATCACGTTCCACCATCGCAATACGGAGTTTTTCAATGGCTGCCGCTAATCTGCCGATTTCGTCATCTTGATCTAAATAAGGGGTAATGTGATCGGTCTGCTCATGAGCAATGCGCGTCAAAGAGTTAATCAGCAGCGGGACGGGGCGGAAAAGTCGACGCATAAACAAGGTCACCAGTGCCAACGTCCCCAGTAAAATCAGCGCCAGGATAACCAGGGTTTTCTTCAGCATTGCGTCATAAGCCGCATACAGCTGGCTTTTATTGCCAATACTGCTGACCAAACTGCCCAGGATTTCGCCGGAAGGCGTGAGAATTGGGACGGCGCTGATAAAGCACTCTTTGCCATCGATGGAAGCAAAACCGATGTAGTCATTCGCCAGGACATCGGTGGCACGGTGTCCTTTGAAGGTGATCTTCGCTTCCTGGGATTCGGAGCTGTTGCTAATGCCCAGAAAGCCGACTTCAGGCGTATAAAGGAAAAGCCAGGTCGGGTTACGGGTTTGTACCGAAGCCAGCGCCAGCACATCGACAGGGTTATAACCGGTTTGAATGACGGAATCCGCATCACCCAATTTGTGTTCAGAAACAATCCGCGTAATTTGCCCGGTTGAACTGGTTCCTACTGCGACATTGGTATAAACGTTACGCACGATGTACGTCATTATCTGAGCATTCGCTTCAGCCTGGTGGACCCATTGCTGGTAAGAGAAGCTGTCAATCAGCCCCCAACCGGCACAGGCGCCTGCACCAAACGCAATAAGGATACCCACCAGCAAAAATTGGGTAATTTTCCCTGCAATAGAATGGTGCCAACCTTTTACGCTTTTCAGCGACAAAAAACTTTTAGCCACGGATTGTCAGTTTCCTAAAAAATGACTCATACCCGTCATACTTCAAGCTGCATGTGCGTTGGCTGCGTTCAATCACCCGAATCACTTACTGGAGTAAGCTCATCGGGATTCTTTCTCTTGCCGCCTTCCTGCAACTCGAATTATTTAGGGTATATGAATTAAAGTTCTCAATTAACTCAATACTATTTATTGTCTGGCTGTTGCTTTTATGTGATTTTTTTATGAAGAGAGTCAGACGTCGCGTCAACAATAATGAACCGTTATGTTACATAATTGCTGAGTGAATAAATAAAGGTAAAAACACGCGGCGGGACTATAGATAACGGAGGGGGGCAAGTCAATCATAAAGTATGTATATTAAACGCTAATTGTAGTGTTGATTGATTCTCTTTAGTGTTGCCATTAAATAAACATCTTAAGCACGATGTGTCTTTGTCCTTCAATAATCAAAATAAAAGAATTATTGGTTATTGGTTGTCTTTATTATTTCTTTATTTTTCAGTGTGTTGCATTTTAATTTTGTGTGGATTTATTATAAAAATCACACGGTGAAAATGTCCATTTTTACCTATAAGTGGCTGTTCTTTTTTGAGCGGAAACTGCATACAATTAAAAATGATTAAACAATGACTGTGGTTTTTACTCGTTATCAGGTCACCATAAAATATTAAAAATAACCAATGATGATTGTTAATGATTTGTTTGTGCTCAGGCTAATGTAAAAGTATGAGTGTCCACTTTGTTTTTATCGTGGATGTTAATTTATTACGGTATTTTTTTTATTTAATTATGTCATCTGCAAGATTTTATCCAACAAGAAATACACTCTCCACATCACATAAATAGCACACTGAAGCATACAAAACGGGTTAAATTCTTGGACTCTATAGCGAGCGATAGTACAGCGCATACCAATAAACGGTGGGGTTTACCGTTAATTCTCCCTTGCCTGCTTTACGCACTAGCGCAGCTGCTCAGCAGCCATATTATTGCCGATGGGCGAGTTCTGGTGGTCTATGACCTGGAATTAGCCGCCATCTCCGCGGTGTTGGTGCTGTTCGGCTATCGGGCCATCCCCGGCCTGATTCTACTCATTGTTTGCTCTGTGTTATTCCGCCCACTCACTGACACCCGGGAACTGCTCGTCTATCTGGCCGCAGCGCTGATTAGCTACGCAATCTATGCCAAAAGCACCGGTTGGCGTAGCCCATCAAGCTTTGGTTGCATCACGCTGACCACCCAAAGAATCATCTGGCTGTGCTTGTGTAATGCGTTGCTCTATACCGGTTTCAGGGAGGTGATTTTCCTGGTTACCCGGACGCATCTTTATCCAGGGATGGTGTTTGAACATGTTTTTAACGCGCAGACGCTGGTCAGAATCCAGGGCGTGATGAACGGTTGTGTCACGGGCATTCCCTTGTTTTATACCGTGTTAAGGGTTATCTGCAGCCCGAAATATGCAGCGGTGTGCCTGAAGTCTATCGCGGCGCAGTTCTCTGAAAACGTAGGTTACACCCGTTTTCTTGCCTGGGCCGCATCGCTGCTTATTTTAATGGTCTGTCTCAACATGCCATTAAAAAATAACGTCTTTTTTACTTTCTACAGCCTGATTCTTATCTTCCCGTTGATGCTCTGGAGCGCGGTTCGTATCGGCTATATCTTCACCGTCCCGTTCTGGACGGTGATGCTTATCGTGTTGGGCAAGAATAACGAAAACTATATCACCCTGAACGATGATTACATGCTGCACCAGGTGCTGGTATCTACGGCTATTTTTGTCTTTACGCTGACCATCGTCATCATGGGGGTATTGTCCAGATTCAATAAGTTACGTTTTGAGCAACTGTTGGATATGGGGTTAACCGACCCGATGACCAACATGCCGAACCTTCGCGCGTTGAAGGCGGATATCAAAGCGTCGCCACACTCCACGGTTTGCCTGATTCAGGTGCCAGAAATGGAGCTGTTCTCACGCCGTTACGGTTTGCACTTTCGGGCGAGATACCAAAAAAAGCTTGCTGAATTTCTGCGTAACCAACTGAAGGGCGAAGAAAAAATTTATTACCACGCGGGTTATGGTCTGCTGCTTAAACTCAACGAACCGAGTTGGGGAAGACTCAGCCTGCTGTATAAATCAGCCAATACGTTTCGTTATTCACATAACAATCAGCAGCTTGGTTTTCGCAGTGGGCTCGGTTATTGCCGGGCAACGCAGTTCTGTAATGACGTTTACAGCCTGACCGGTAAGCTGGGAATTGTGTCGGGACTGTCGCTGGTTAATGGCAAACCTGAAAACCTCGAAGCGCAGTCCAGCCGCATTCTGGAAAGCTATATCGTGGGGCGAACGGACATTCGCACGGTGCTTCAGAAGACACTGGATAACGATGCATTCGTGTTAATGGCGCAACCCATTGTCAGCACGCGTGGGGAAGAACGCTATCACGAGATCCTGCTGCGTATGCTGGATGAAGAAGGGCGCTTTATTCCGCCGGACAGGTTTTTGCCTGTGGCGACCGAAGCAGGACTGGCACCGGACATCGATTTTTGGGTGATCAGAAATACGCTAAAAACCATGCAGCAGCACCCGGATCGCTGCTTCTCCATTAACCTGGCTCCGGTCACGGTGTGTCGTGCCAGTTTTGTTCACGACGTTCAGTTACTGCTAACCCAGTTTGGCGTCGATCCGCATCGGATCATCTTTGAGATAACCGAAGCTGACGCGCTATCCGATACCGAACAGTCGCAGAACACGGTGCGCGCGCTCAAAAGCCTCGGCTGTCGGGTGGCGATTGATGACTTTGGCACCGGTTTTTCCAGCCATGCCCGATTACGCGATGTCAGTGCAGATATTTTGAAAATAGACGGTTCGTTTATTCGTGAAATTACCGAGAGTGAAGTCAGCCACTACATTGTGGAGTCTTTTTGCCATGTGGCAAAAATGAAAAATATGCAGGTGGTGGCTGAGTATGTTGAAAATGAAAATATTCAACGTTGCCTGGAAAGAATGAACGTGGATTGGCTTCAGGGTTATCACATTGGTAAGCCTGTACCGCTATTGTCACTCGATACCCATCGCCCTTGAAGCTGCTCGGGTATGTTAATAAATTTACATCAACATAAAATTGGAAACCCATGAGTAACTTTTTTAAATTCAATCGCCATGGCGAAGTTGAATATTCAAATAATGCGGATCGTGGTCTGAAAGCATGGTTGCGTACGTTTCATGTTGGTGTCGCCATGAAGCTGGGGCTGGTGCTGGTATTTTTTATTTCAATACTGTTGATCGGCGCATCTTTTATACTTTCCTCCTATTTATCCACGCAGTTGCAAAACAATGCGTTGGAATCCATTGCGGCCAATACGCGCATCTTCCACAACGATATCAACACCGAATATAAAAGGTTGATGGGCGACGCTGAACGTTATAGCAATATTTATATTAACAATTATCAGAACGTCAGTTCCAAACCGCTACGCACTATGGATGCAGAAGAATTAAAAGCGTTATTAAGTGATGGGCATACCAATATTAAATTTAGCGAATTAACCACCATTTTCACCTCAACATTTGTACGTCAGGGCGAGGAGTTTGTTCGCGTCAACACGTCCTTGCAGGGCAGTGAAGGCAGAATGGCGACATCAACGGTCTTGAGCCATGACAACCCCGCGATGGCCGAGCTGATAAAAAATAAACCTTATTCGGGTGTCGTGGTGTTGTATGGCAAACAATTTATAAGCCACTACGAACCTATTGCAGATAAATATGGTCAGGTCGTGGGCGCTGTAGCGATCGGTTTTGATGTCAAACTCGCTTTGCAACCCGTGATTAAACAACTGCTGGCTGTTCATATTGGCGATGATGGCTTTGCATTTGTATTAGATGCCGGATTCATGCCAGGGATGATGATTGCGCACCCGACATTGGCTAATCAGCAGGTGCAAAATACTACCGATGCCCATGGCTTTAAATATTTTGGCGATATGCTGGCGCGTAAAGCGGGAACCATTTATTACGATACGGTCAATACCTATGGCGCGGCACCGCGTAAAAAACTAACGGTATTTGAGCACATTGACGGCATCAACTGGATAATTGGTACCACGTGTTATGTCGATGATGTCGCCAGAAGTAGCATTCTTGTTCGTAATGCGCTGTTGGTTTTCAGTGTGATATTGATGCCAATTATTCTGCTGTTAATTGCGATCGCTAGCCGTTTCCTGATTTCAGACCGTCTAAATAACGTGCTTAAAATTTCGCAATCTATTGCTCAGGGCGATCTCACGGCGGATATTCACGTTGACCATAATGATGAAATTGGTGACCTGCTTCTCGCCAATGAAAAGATGCGATATTCATTACATTCGCTGGTTGGAGATGTGGTTTCCCACGCGAAACATGTGCATAAGGCGGCTTTAAAAATTACCGAAGCGGTCGACGGCCAGGCCTCTACCAGTGTGCAAACGTCATCCTCGGTGGCTGAAATTACGTCGACCATGGAAGAGCTTTCCGCCTCTTCAACGCAGATTGCAGAACATTCTCGTGCGGTGGTAGATATCGCCAATGTCACGCTTGATGACTGTAACAACGGTTCTGAGTCGATGGCCGAGTTGCTCAATCGCATGGCGGATATCGACAGCGACAACCAGCAAAGTATGCATGAGATCATGAAGCTCGGTAATAAGTCTAAAGAAATCAGCCGTGTAATGGTCATTATCAATAGCGTTGCGGATCAAACTAAACTCATCGCGTTCAATGCCGCACTTGAGGCTTCCAGCGCCGGTGAATCAGGTAAGCGCTTCTCCGTGGTTGCAGCCGAAATTCGCCGTCTGGCCGATTCGGTGACTGAATCGACTTATGAGATTGAGAATAAAATCAGCGAAATTCAGAACGCCATTAATCGACTGGTTCTCAATGCGGAAAAAGGCAGTAACAGCATCAAAGCCGGTACGACGGCCTGTAAAATTAGTGCCGATCGTTTACACGATATTGTGGCTCATGCAGGGCAAACCTCTACGGCTGCGATGCAAATCTCTCTGTCGACACAGCAGCAGAAAACCGCAAGTAATCAAGTTGTTATGGCGCTTCGAGAAATCGTAGTTGCCAGTAATTATACCTCGCAATCCATTAATGACATTCTGTCTATCAGCCAGGATATGACTCAGCTTTCCCAGGAGCTGAACCAGGCTTCTCAGTCATTCAAGTTGACGGATAATCCTGATGAACAGGCCTAAAATTCGTGTGCTGATTGTCAATCATGGCAACTCGTCGCTGGATGAATTGATCCTGCAGCTTGAGAACAATAAAAATATTGAAGTTGTCGGGCTGGCGCTACATCGCGAGTTGGCGGTGAGCTTGATCCAAAAGATGGCTCCGGATCTGCTGATTTTGGCTCTGGGTGAACCCGATCGTCGTCACGTTGACACCATTGAAACGATTATGGCGACCTGTGCTATCCCCATTCTGGTGATGCGCTATTTCCCCGATTCACAGTGGGATATGGAGTTTATTGCACATGGCGCACTCGCGGTGGTTCCTAATCAGGGTGCATCGGCAAATGCTGTCAGGGACTTACATCGGCAGGTTGAAATTTTGGTCGGTGTTAAAGTGATTCGCCATATCCAGGGGTTGCGGAACACGTTAACCGCGTCACCAAGGATTTTTCCTGTTCAAGAAAATGCCGTAGCCCTCGATCGTGAGTGGCCCTACGTTTTGGCGATCGCCTGTTCAACGGGCGGGCCACAGGCACTGAGCAAACTACTGCAGGCGCTGCCTGCGGTTTTCCCTTGTCCGATTCTTATTGCCCAGCATATTGCAGACGGCTTTGCGAAAAGCATGGTGCAGTGGCTGGACCGCATCACCGAACTTGACGTGCGCCTTGCCCAGGAGAATGACATTTTGACGGCAGGGCGCGTGTATGTCCTGCCGCCGGAGCACCATCTGGTCGTGAAAAAACACCATCGGTTAGCCGCCATTCCTCGCCAGGAAAGCGATGTCTATCACCCGAGCTGTAACTTGCTGCTGGAGTCGGTGGCGGAAGTGTATGGCGAAAAATCGGTTGGACTCATCATGACCGGTATGGGCAGCGACGGGTGCCGTGGCATCGATGCCATCTTTCAAAAAGGTGGCAGAACGTTCGCTCAGGATGAAGCCACGTCTGTGGTGTTCGGCATGAATAAATTTGCCATCGATAAAAACGTCATCCACAAAATTCTGCCGCTGGACAAGCTGGCTGGCGCATTGCTGGCGATGGCTCATTACGGGAAATTCGAGGGCAAATTGCCATGATCCCCAATATTGCGGACTTCAAAAATCTGATCAAAGACAGAGTCGGTCTGCATTTTTTTAACGGCATGGAAGGGTTGCTCAATACGGCTTTATTGCAGCGAATGGGCGAGCGCGGGAAAGAGAGCAGCGAAAAATACTATGAAGTGCTCTGCGTTTCGACCACCGAGTTCGACAAGCTCCTCAGCCTGCTGACGATTAACGAAACCTACTTTTTCCGTGAGCCGGAAGTGCTGGATTTTGTCTGTGACAAGTTGGTGCCTAAGATGCTTGAACGGCGCGACGGCCCGGTGCGCATTTTAAGCGCGGGCTGTTCATCCGGTGAAGAAGCTTACTCCCTGGCCATCAAACTCCACCAGAGATACCACGAGCAGTTTGCTGCTCGCGTAGAGATTCACGGTTGCGATATCGACACAAAAATTCTCGATAAAGCGCGCACCGCGAACTATTCCAGCTATTCGTTTCGCGGTGTTGATCCTCTTTTGCAGCAAACCTGGTTCACGCGCAATGGCAACCAGTTTCAGTTGCATGACGTGATCCGCAATAAAGTGACGTTCCACCGCTCAAACATTGTCAAAGAGCACCTGCAACCGAAGTTCGACATCATTTTGCTGCGCAATGTCTCCATTTACTTTGATGACGACACACGGCGTCTGCTGCACTTCAATTTGTTGAACATGCTGGAACCCGATGGCGCGTTGTTCTTCGGCAATGCGGAAACGCTGGCGAATAACTTTGGCATCCTGAAACTCAAGCAGGAACATGGCCTTTTTTACTTCTGCCAACCGAAAACGTCACGCGCTCCGGTTGCCACGGCCAGTCTACAATCCAGCGCGGAACCTTGTGTCGCCGCTCCGATTCTCTCCACGCAACAGTGCGGAAGCTGGATTAACAAGGCGCTCGACTGCGTGTCTGAAAAACGCTTTGCGCAAGCTGAAGAGTGGATAACCAAAGTTCTGGATTGCGATATTCATCATCAGGAAGCGCTGGTTATCAAAGGTGTGATTGCGCTGGAGAAATGCGAGTTCGAGCAAACCGCGCAAAGCGCACAACACGTGCTGGAGCTGGATGAATGGTCTGCGGAAGCGAAAATGCTCCTTGGGTTGGCGATGATGTGGCAGCACCACACGCAGCAGGCGATCGCCTGGTTTAAACAGGTTGTTTATCAACAGCCTGGCTACTGGCCTGCGCATTACTATCTGGCGGAAATGTATCGCCAAAGCGAGCTATATCGCCCGGCACTGCGTACCTACCGCATCACGCTGCAATTACTCAACGCAGAAATGAACAGCACCAGCAACGCCAGCGCACTGCGGCTGCCACTCTCATTTCCGAGTAATTCGTTTCGTTTTCTTTGTGAACATCAGTTGGCGCAGTTCACCCATCAGGATGGGCTGTAGAGAAACGTATGGCTATTGATCTTAAAAAATTTGTGCTGCGCTTTATTGATGAAGCAAATGGCCATTTGCAGACCGTGAAAGAAGGGGCGTTTTTGCTCTCGTCCGGTGAAAGTACGGACACACAAATCGGCGAGATGTTTCGTGCAGCACACACCCTGAAAGGGGGCGCGCGGATGCTGAAGCTGCAAAGCATCGCCGATGTCACCCATCAGCTTGAAGAGATATTAAGCGAGCTGCGCGATAAAAAGCTCGCACCTGACCAAAACCTTGGCACGTTGATTCTCCAGGCTTGTGATTATATTTCGGACCAGCTGGCACAGCTGTTGGCGACTGACGGTCACAACCAACTGCCTCCAGCGGATGAAGCCTTGTGCGAGCGACTGGCCCGCGCCAGCCGTGGCGACATGGACAGCAGCGCCGGGGAAGGCACGCCGCCACAGGTGGAAATCCCCGTGAGCGCGCTGAACCTCGACAGCGTGGATATCGGGTTAAAACAGGCGAGTTCGGTGCGGGTCAAACTCGAAAAACTCGATGACCTGATTAACATTTTGGGTGAAGTCGTCGCCACGCATGACCGCCTGGAGCAGCAGGTTCAAAGCCTGGCGAACCTGGGGCCGCGCCTGGCAAAAATAGATTCCGGGCAGCTCCGTCAGCAGATTGTGCAGTTGGGTCGCAAATTAAAAGACGATTTTCAGGTTCAACATTTGCAGATGTTTGAGCTGTATGACGTGGCGACCACCATCCGCATGCTGCCGGTATCCATGCTGTTCGAGCCCGTTTCGATGCAGGTTCGCGATCTGGCCGCCTCGCTCAATAAGCAGGTGGATTGCCGTATTTTGGGAGGGGAAATCGAAATCGACAGGCAATTAATCGATCGTCTGTCAGAACCCCTGACTCATCTGCTGCGTAACGCAGTCGATCATGGCATTGGCGACGTCGCGGAACGGCTTGCGGCGGGGAAATCGGCGCGCGGGACGATAACGCTGTCCACCCAACAAGATGGGCGCGGAATATTGCTGCGCGTGGAAGATGATGGCCGTGGTCTGGATTATCCGGGCATTCGTGCCAAAGCGGTGGCGCGGGGATTGGTGGACGCTGCGGTCGCCGATCAGCTCTCCGAGCAGGAGTGCAACGAGCTTATTTTCCATCCTGGTTTTTCAACCAGCAAGATTGTGACCGAATTATCCGGTCGCGGTGTCGGGCTGGATATCGTGCGCAAGACCATTGTCTCGGATCTGCAAGGGACTTTGCAGGTTCACAGCCGCGCAGGATTGGGTACCACCTTTATTATCCGTTTGCCTATTTCGCTGGCGATGATGCGCATTTTGCAATTCGAACAACAGAACCATCTGTTTGGCCTTGCCGCGCAGTATGTCGTTGAAGTGGTGAAATATTCCCGCGATGACATTCGCGATATTGCCGGCTGCCCGGCCATTATTCTGCATAACGAATTTATCCCGGTGATTTCTGCCGCCGAGTTGCTGCGGATCCCTGACAGACCTTGCAGCCAGACGACGGCCGTTGCGAGCAGCTTGTTGCTTATCGTGATTCAGAACCAGTTTGGCAAGATGGCAATGCGGGTGGATAACCTGCTCGACGAACGCAACATGATGATTAAGCCGCTGCCGAAACATATGCAGCAGCAAGCGTTAGTCTCCGGCATGGTGCTTTCGCCGGATAACCAACTGGTGAGTATTCTGCAAGTTCCGGTGCTGATGGAGATGGCGCAAAAACGCGGGCAATCGCGGATCAGCGCGGCGAAACCAGAAGTCAGGCCGAACGCGTGGCATGTGCTGATCGTCGACGATTCAATGAACACTCGTGAAATAGAAAAGAATGTGCTCGAAGCCCACGGCTACCAGGTGACGCTTGCCGAAGATGGTTACTCGGGCCTACAAAAAGCGCGTCTGACGCAGTTTGACGCGGTGCTGACGGATGTCGAAATGCCGGTGATGGACGGTTTCTCGCTTACCAAAGCGCTGCGAGCCGAAGAAAATTACCAACATATTCCTATTATTATCGTGACATCACGAGCCAAAGAAGAAGATCGCCGTCGCGGGATCCAGGTCGGTGCGGATGCTTATATCGCCAAGGGTGATTTTGAGCAGGATAGCCTCATAGAAACATTAAAAATGCTTTTGTGCTAACGGCTTAAAATACCCAAGCGACTTCAAGACACAGGTAGGCGGCAATCGAGTGAATCCCGATGAGCTTACTGAAGTAAGTGATTCGGGTAAACGAGAGCAGCCAACAACCCTGCGTCTTGAAGGGCGACGGGAATAAGTGAGAAAAGAGATGCGTGTATTACTAGTTGATGATGATTTGTTCGCGGCAGAACTGGCTTCAGTATTTCTGGAAATGAGTGGCTATGAAGTGATTATTGCTGAAAGCGCGATGACCGCATTAGCCAATATAGATTCTGACAACGATATCGATTTGGTTATCAGTGATTTCCATATGCCGGACATTACCGGGCTGGATCTATTAGAAATGTTGCGGGCTAACGGCTGGTCTAAACCGTTTATTTTACTCAGCGCCAGCGAGTTGACAGACATTACCGTTATTCCCGATTGTTGGGTGCAGAAGGACGAAAATATGGCTGAGAGATTGGTGGTTGTAGTGAATGAATTATTAGCGAATCAAACACTGTTGCCTGCCAACGCGGCTGAATAGCTGACTCACTCATGATGAAACAAGAATTGACGCAAACAACGATGAATACTGCTCAGGATAAAATTGCCCGCTTACGCCAGCGCTTTTTGGAACGCATTCCCACGATGCTGAATCAGTCGGAAGTGTTGTTGGGCAAATTAATTGCTCAACCCAATGAAACCGACAGCAAGCAACTGCATCTGCTCTTGCACAGCATTCATGGAACCAGCGCTTCGTTTGGCTTTACTAAAATCTCCAGCCTGGCGGCTGAAGGTGAACATTTGTTAGTGAATCAAGCCCTTGAGCAGGTGCTATTCCAGAAGCTTGAGCAACTCATTAAACAGTTGTATGCATTGACGCAAGAGCAGGCGGAAAGCGCACGTCGCGGAGGCGATGCGCTGGTTAAATTCCCGATTGCCGCCTCAGGCGAGGAAGAAGTCGCGATTAACCGTACCATCAAGCCCGTCTACCTGTGTGATGATGAAAGCGAACAGGCTGAACTGCTGGCGACGCAGTTACGCTGTTTTGGCTTTATTTGTTATGTCTTCACCAACACGGCTGATTTTACCAGGGCGGTTATCTCGCAGCCTCCGTCGGTGGTGATTATGGACGTCAGTTTCCCCGAACACGCTTACGGCGGCCCGCTGGCGATGTCCGATCTGAAAAATAAAGTCGGGACGCCTTTCCCGGTGCTCTATCTTTCCTGCCACAGCCATTTCCATGCCCGTATCAATGCGATCAAAGCCGGGTGCGATGGTTACTACGTGAAGCCCGCGGCCACCACCGATTTGGTGCAAGAGCTACATCGTTTAACGCAGCCTGCGCTGAAAAAGCCGTATCAGGTTTTGTTGATTGATGATGAACCGGAAGCCGCGCAGTACAACGCAGAAATGCTGCGGATGGCGGGCATGGAGGTCCACGTTTTGACGCGAGTGCCTCTTTTGCTGAATGTACTCAATACGCATCCGATCGACATTGTGCTGATGGATTTCCATATGCCGGAATTCAGCGGCGAAGAGCTGACAAAACTGATCCGCCAGATCCCGCAACACATCGGTTTACCCATCGCCTATCTGTCCAGCGAAACCAATAAAAAGACCCAGTTTGGCGCGATGAGCACCGGGGCGGAAGATTTCATCATCAAGCAGGCTGATCCGCAGGAGCTGATTAACGCGGTCTCTATTCGCGCAGAAAGAATGCGTACCCTGCGTGCGCGTATGTCGCAGGACAGTTTGACCGGGCTGTATAACCACTCGACCACCACCCATTATCTGGAAAGCGCGATTACCGAATCCAACTATAGCGGCGTGCCTTTCAGCCTGGTGATGGTCGATTTGGATCACTTCAAAAGCATCAATGATACTTACGGCCATGTGGCTGGTGACCAGGTGATCCTCGGGATTTCACAACTATTTTCACATCGCCTGCGCAGCACCGATATTGTCGGGCGTTACGGCGGGGAAGAGTTTGCGATAATTATGCCGAAGACGACGAAAGAGCAGGCGGCGGCGGTTGTGGAACGGCTACGTCTGGGGTTTGAAAAAATCCACTTCTCGGTGAACCAGACCCGCTTTAGCAACACGTTCAGCGCCGGAATTGCGTCCTGGCTGCCGGGTGACGAAATCGAAACCATTCGCGAGCGTGCCGATCAGGCGTTGTATTGTGCCAAACAGCAAGGCCGCAACCGCTATTGCCTGGCTGACGATAAGGAAGTCGCATGAGCGAGCAATTAGAGCAAATCCTCAGTCACTATCAGGACGAAAACCGCGAAATTGCCAATGTTGACGAGCCGCAGTGCAGCCTGGTGTTATTCAAAGTCGCGGATAAAAATTTTGCTTTTTATGGCGCACAAATCAAAGAGATCCTCGCTGACCGTCCGGTGTCCTGGGTGCCCGGTTGCCCGCCAACGCTTGAAGGGGTGATCAATCACCGGGGGCGCGTTGAGTCAGTGATTAACATTAATCAACTGGTTGAAGCGCCTGCGTCGGATAGCGTGGGCAAGCGCTCGATCCTGATGGGGCGCGGGCAGAAAATGCAAAGCGGGATCCTGGTCGATAAGTTAGTGGATGTGCTGGATGTCGCTGAAAGTCTGATTCATCCTGCCGCTGAACCTTTATCGGCCGCGATGCAGGAAGTTGTGGTAGGGATTGTTCCGATAGGGTCTGAGTATTACGCCCTGCTGGATTTGAATTTAATTTTTGAGCGTTATCTGGAAACCAGTGGTTATGGCCCACTCTCTTAAACTTGCAGCAGTGCGCATCACGCTTGGGGCGCAGTACTTCTATATTCCTGCCGCCCAGGTACAGCGTTGTGCGCTGGTGGATGATGAAACCCCTGATATTCCACGTTTTAGCCAATGGCTAGGGTTACCTGATGAACCCGAGCAGGGGTTGCATCTTCATTTATGGGTGCCTGCCAGCAAGGTGGACGAGGGATGGCATTTCTGGGGCGAGCTGGAAAATGTGACGCTACAGGCGAGTGATATTTTCCCTCTGCCTGAACTGGTACAGCTTTGCAGCACGTTACCGGCGTTACGTGCATTAGTGAAGGATAAGAGTTTTAGCCCGTTGTTAAGTTGGTAGGCCATTCGTTCGAAGGGGGATGTCGCTCTTGCTTATCCCTCCGACGACCGTCACGTGCCATATCTCAAATGTCATATCCGGTAGGGGAAGTTGTATTTAAAATATGTTAGAAACGAGCCTGAACACCGCTTTCGTCTATGCATAATTTTAAAAAGGTAATTCTGCTTTATGTCCGACAATCTTATCGAGCGCATTTCCACGGCGTTAGAATCTGAATATACCCTCGAAGGTCTTGTCCGACAGCTGCTTGAAATGCTCGAACTGGTCACCAATATGGAGTCAACTTACCTGACTCGCATTGAACCGGATGGCAGCTTCCAACATATCCTGTTTTCCCGTAACACCCGACAAATGCAGATCCCTGAAGGGCTTTCGGTGCCCTGGGGCGATACGCTTTGCAAACGTGCTCTGGATGAAGGAAGGCGCTATACCAGTGATGTTGCCAATATTTGGGGCGATTCCCAGGCTGCGAAAGCGTTGGGGATCACGACGTATGTCAGTACGCCTGTGACGCTTGCTGATGGCTCCCTTTATGGCACGCTTTGCGCGGCCAGCTCAGAAACCCGAGTGTTGAACGAGCGCAGTGAACAAGTGCTGCAACTCTTTGCGCAGCTGATTGCTCAGCAGATTCAGAATGAGCGGCTGTTGCAGCAGTTACAGCAGGCAAATATCGCGCTGACAGCCGCCAGTTATACTGATGAGCTGACGGGATTACCCAATCGCCGGGCGGTGTTTGAGCAATTACCAAAACTCTTTTCCAGGGCCAGAAAGGAAGCGCGTTATGTGCTGCTGGCCTTTGCCGATCTCGATGATTTCAAAGAAATTAATGATATCCATGGTCATGAAGCTGGCGATGACTTCTTGTGTGAAATAGGCCAGCGTTTGCAAAAGGGCACTCGCCCTGACGAGGTCATTGGCCGCGTCGGTGGCGATGAGTTTATCGTGGCGGGATTTGGGCCGTCAGATACTGACGAAGTACAACATGCTGCGCAGGCCTTCAACATTCGCCTCGCGAACTTGCTGACCGGCGAGTTTCAGCTACATTCCAGTGTGATTAATTATGCAGGCCCGAGTATCGGCGTCGTCGCGGTCAATCCGGCTGAGACAGACCACGATACGGCTTTGCGTGAAGCCGATACGGCGATGTATCTCGAAAAGGCACATCGCCGGGGTCATGATTATTAACCTCATTATCAACCCAAAATAATTCGAGTGGCATCGCGGCGGCAAGAGAACAAGTCCCTGGGAGCTTACATGAGTAAGTGACCTGGGCGCGTGAGCGCAGCCAACAAAGAGGCCGCTTGAATTATGACGGGTTTTGCGAGAATACAATGAAAGATGTCGTCATCGTGGGAGCCGCGCGTACGCCCATAGGCTGCTTTCAGGGGGCGTTAGCCCCACGCAGTGCCTCAGAACTGGGCAGTGCGGTAGTGAAAGCGCTGCTTGAACGCAGTGGCGTTAGCGAACAAGAAGTCGACGAAGTGATTCTTGGCCAGGTGCTGACCGCAGGCGCGGGCCAAAATCCCGCACGACAAACCGCGTTAAATAGCGGTTTACCGTGGTCAGTTTCGGCTATCACCATCAATGATGTGTGTGGTTCCGGTCTAAAAGCGTTGCACCTGGCGACCCAGGCTATTCAATGCGGTGAAGCGGATGTCGTGATTGCCGGGGGCCAGGAGAATATGAGCCGGGCACCGCACGTGCTGGCTGACAGCCGCAATGGCGCTGGTTTGGGAAATAGCCAGCTTATCGACAGTCTGGTGCATGACGGGCTGTGGGATGCATTCAATGATTACCATATGGGCGTCACCGCAGAAAACCTTGCCCGTGAGTACGGTATTAGCCGTGAAAGCCAGGATGCCTATGCGTTGGCGTCGCAGCACAAAGCGCGGGCGGCAATTGATGCCGGGCGTTTTAAAGATGAAATTGTGCCGGTGACGGTCGAGCTTAATGCCGGTCAATCGGTCATTGTCGATACCGACGAACAACCGCAAACCGATGCCAGCGCGGAAGCCCTGGCGCAGTTGCGCCCAACGTTTGATAGCCTGGGCAGCGTGACTGCCGGAAATGCCTCTTCGATTAATGATGGCGCAGCCGCCGTGTTAATGATGAGCGCCAGTAAAGCGGAAGAGTTGAATTTGCCTGTTTTGGCGCGCATCCGGGCTTTTGCCAGCGTCGGTGTCGACCCCGCCTACATGGGGATTGCACCCGTGACGGCAACACGGCGCTGCCTTGATCGTGCAGGCTGGACGCTCGATGAATTGGATCTTATCGAAGCAAATGAAGCGTTTGCGGCACAAGCGCTATCTGTTGGCAAAATGCTGGAATGGGATGAGCGTAAGGTCAATGTTAACGGTGGTGCACTGGCGCTTGGGCATCCTATTGGCGCGTCAGGCTGCCGTATCCTGGTTTCGCTGGTTCATGAGATGATCAAACGCGATGCCAAAAAGGGGCTGGCAACATTGTGTATTGGTGGTGGGCAGGGTGTGGCTTTGGCCATAGAGCGCGATTAATCAAGCTCCTTCAAGATGCAGGGGTGTTGGCTGCTCTCGTTCACCCGAATCACTTACTTTAGTAAGCTCATCGGGATTCACTCCATTGCCGCCTACCTGCATCTTGAAGTAGCGTGCTTACATTAAATATTCTTACCTAAACAAAAAGCACCTTTACGATAAAGGTGCTTTTTATTTTAAATACGTCACATTCTGCTGTGGTTTTATTTAATTAGATCACATTATTCCCACTTAATATCCATCCTGACTCATTAATTTACCCTCTCATGCTTTGTGGTTATCTGTCTTTTTTATAATAAAATAGACAGTGTTCCATGCGGTATTATTTCAATCCTAATAGCTTCACACTCATTTTCTGACTAAAGCCAAATCAGGATTATTCTTATGTAAATCAAATAAAACATTATTGAAATAATGTTTTATTTGTGTTTTTGAGCGATTGATTGTGATGTTGATCGCTAAACAATAGGTTTTGATCTTTGTTTTGTTGATAGTCGTCACGAAGATTACCAGGTGTGTATTTTGACATAAGTATTTACGATCTCGATCACTAAAATATTGTTTAATTATAAATAAAATTCAGTTTCATAAAAATGAAACAATATTTCAATAAAGGGAATGCGATTATGTTGAAGAAAGCTCTGGGCGTGGTTGTTCTCTGTGGTGTGAGTATTGCTGCGCAAGCCGTCACTGTTGATTTACGTCACGAATATGTTGATGCTGGCTCCAATGGCGACCGTGTAGCGGTATCTCACCGTTTCGCTAACGGCCTTGGATTCGGTGTGGAAGCTAAATGGAAATCTGGCGGCACGGATAAAGACCAGCCATTTAGTGACATTGTTGGCAGCGGCCATGAAGAATCCATTAACTGGCGTTGGAAAGCGACAGAGAATATTGCTCTGACACCGGGTTTAAATATTGACAGTAACGACAGCAAAACCACCTGGAAGCCTTACTTACATGCGCAATATAGCTTCGATAATGGTTTTTATGTTGCGGCACGTTATCGTTTTGAATATACCCGTTATCCGAATGACAATACTAAAAATGAAGACGATAAAGTGAATCGTGGCGATCTCTGGGCTGGTTTTGCTCTCGGTGACTGGCGTACCGAGTTGAACTATGTTTATGCGAAGAGTGAGCATCAAATTCGTTCTAATAACGACAAAGACTCAGATGAATATAACGTGAAGGTGGCTTATAAAATCGATAAGAACTGGGCGCCGTATGCAGAATTAGGTAACGTTGCGGGGAGTAAATCTACTGATGAACGCCAGACGCGTTATCGTGTAGGTGTGGCGTACTCTTTCTAATTTTTAATTTCTCTCAAGGCCTCTGCAATTCGCGGGGGCTTTTTTATTGGTTGGAAGTATGAGAGGCATATAAAAAAGCCCTCCCGATTAAGAGAGGGCAAAGGCCTTACAGGGCACATACATTATTTGGCTGAGATTAATTCTGGGTTAGCGGGCATTTTCGCAATATACAGTGCAGGCTTACCGTCTTTATCAGAGCTGAAAAGAATCGCGCTATCATCCGGCGTAAATGAAGGATGTGGATGCGTGACCTGGCGGCTATTTGCAAACGTGGCCCAGGATGTATCGTGGCGTGCGACGCGGAACCAGGCTTTTTTCGCCACATCGAAGGCATACAAATACGGGTCGTTGTCGATGGTGTAACCGCCGGTGTCTTTCACATCCACTGGCGTACCGGAACCATCACCGACTAACAACGTGCCATCAAAGTTACTCATCAGATGGGAACACGCTGGCATCTGCATCACTTCTGCGTTAACACCCGTTTCTGGGTTGTAGCTATAAATGGTACGACCTTGCTGACCTTTCAGGTAAGAAACGTATATCAAAGATGAACCGTTTGGCACCCAGAACTCATGCGTGCAGCTTTCACCTTCCGCATGTTCTTTTACTTTACGCACGTTGCTGCCATCTTCGTTGACCATCCACATACGCGCATCAACCAGATCATGTGGACCTTCATGGCAGAATGCGACGGTATTGTCATCGAATGGGCGATAAATTGGATGGCCGAGCCAGTTTTTCTCCTGGTGGATCACAGCACTTTCGCCGGTTTGCAGATCAACTCGCAGCAGGCGGCAGTGGGGTCCTTTGTGGAAGAAGTCGTGGAAGATTTTCCAGTCGTTCAACGGAACCCAATCGTCTTTAGAAATTTCGATACCGACTAACTTGGTGCAATCGCTGTTAGCAACCCAGGTGCCGTAACCGACCCAATCCGCCGGTACGCGATAAACTTCTCGTTCAACCTGAGTCTCAAGATTGACTTCAAGTAACGTGCGTTCGTTTTTCACGTAATAGAGGGATTTGTCATCCGGGGAGAGGAAACCACCAAACGTATTGTCGCCGGTGCCTTCAGTTAATTGCACCGCTTCGCCCGCAGCGATATCCAGCAGATAGTAGTTCCAGTTGCCATCAAATTCTCCAGCAAACAGTAACTTACTGCCATCATTGGTAAAGCACTTTTGATAGAAGTAATTACGATGACACGTCACTTCTGGTGGCGTTAGGCGGGTAACTTCGACGCCTGTGTCTGGGTCCTGGCTCACTTCGTAAACCAGTTTAACCCGCATACCTTTAGCCATAACTTCCTCCATGTAATCTGTTGAAATTCATGTTTGAACAATTGGTATCAATTTATCAAAACATTGTTTCAAAGTGTGTGATTGCATTCACTAAACCGCAACTCATCTCACAATTCATCAGGAATACAAAGAGGTCGGCAGGAGGGGAGCGGAGGCTAACCGTGATCCCAATATCAAATTTGATAAGTATCCTCTAAAAGTTGAAACAACGTTTCATTTATATTTGAAAAGCAGTTTCAACAAGATTACTATTAACCCATCAAAGATTACGGAACAGTATTTTTACCGTAAGTGATTTCTGAAACGCGCAGTTAGCGCGAATAAAATTTTCCCCAAAATGCTTGCGCTAACAGCAGGCCCGTATAAAAAAGGAAACCTACATGATTTTGGATTCGTTCTCCCTGGAAGGTAAAGTTGCTGTTGTTACTGGCTGTGATACAGGTCTGGGCCAGGGCATGGCTATCGGTCTTGCTGAAGCGGGTTGTGACATCGTTGGTATTAACATCGTTGAGCCGGCTGAAACTATCGAGCGTGTTACTGCTCTGGGTCGCCGCTTCCTGAGCCTTACCGCTGACCTGCGTCAGATCGATGGTATTCCAGCGCTGCTGGAGCGTGCTGTTGCTGAATACGGCCAAATCGATATCCTGGTGAACAACGCCGGTTTGATTCGTCGTGAAGATGCGATCAACTTCAGCGAAAAAGACTGGGACGATGTCATGAACCTGAACATCAAGAGCGTATTCTTCATGTCTCAGGCTGTTGCTCGCCAGTTCATTGCTCAAGGCAAAGGCGGCAAAATCATTAACATCGCTTCCATGCTTTCTTACCAGGGTGGCATCCGCGTTCCTTCTTACACCGCGTCTAAAAGCGCAGTGATGGGCGTGACCCGTCTGCTGGCGAACGAGTGGGCACAACACGGTATCAACGTGAATGCTATCGCTCCGGGCTATATGGCAACTAACAACACCCAGCAATTGCGTGCTGATGAAGAGCGTAGCGCTGCCATTCTTGAGCGTATCCCTGCTGGCCGTTGGGGTCTGCCAGAAGATCTGAAAGGGCCAATCGTGTTCCTGGCGTCCACTGCTTCTGATTATATCAACGGTTACACCGTTGCTGTTGATGGCGGCTGGTTAGCGCGTTAATTCTGCATACGTTTTATTGTTTGAAGGCCCTCAGTTCAGGTTGGACTGGGGGCTTTTTTCATTGGATATTTATCAGGGTTATCTCTTCATACTCCGTTGTTTTTCCGTTCACCCGCGCATTTGATTATCTCTGTAACTGTTGTTAACGGTGAACGTGCCAGGTGGCTCACGCCAGCCCCCTGGCAACCCCGGCGCCCGGTCTTTAAATTGCCGCTGCGCGGTAAACCCCAGCTTATCCCCAACGTTCAGGGTCGTTCGCGATTCGCTCCAGGCGATCGCTCACTGGCGTGGTTCCCGACCACGCCACCCTGACTTATGGGGAACGCTGGGGCAATTTATACCGGGAACAAGGTCAAAACCGGTTTGGCATTTGACCTTAGGTTTTGACGTTGACTTTGGTTCCGGCTTAAATCGCACCGTTTTTTGCCCTTCAGTCGTGGTTGAGCCGCCGGGAGCGGCGAAAGAGAGCGATCGTCGGGAACGAATCGCGAACGACCGCGAATGTTGGGTGAAAAACGGTGTTTACCGCGCAGCGGCGATTTATTTGCCGGGAGTCGGGGTCCATAGGGGAGCGACGGCGGCTCCCCTATGACGTTCACCGGTTCGGTGGTTCCATATACCGGAGTTCTTCTGGTGAACGGAACCTTCGCTATTTTCAATATAAATCACGTTCTTCAGAACTAAAAAAGCCCCGCAAGCGGGGCCATACATAACACCTGGAACCAGGAATAATTAACGCATTGCGCGCTTCAGAATCCGGTTACCCTGGCGCTCAAACTCAGCAGCCGTTTCTTCTACCGTTTTCTGACCATAATCGATGTACTGCAAAGAGGTACCGAACAGGGACACAATTTGCGGATCGTCAAAGTACGGGGACGTTGGTAGTTTGTTTGGCAGAGATTGCGCCAGTTTCAGACCTGCAACCGCCGGATCGTTATCTTTGATCACGCCGTCAGCAGTCAATTGGGTGACAGCGGCTTTGCTTAACGGAACACCACGCTCCAGACCCAGCGCTTCTACACCCGCTTTCTCGTTCAGCAAGAAGTTAATCAGCATCGCTGCTTCTTTCGGATGCTTAGTCGTTTTACTGATAGAGAACATTTGCGCAGGTTTGAAGAACAGACCGGCGTCAGTGGCACCTGGCAGCATTGGGTAAGAGCCCAGTTCCAGTTTCGCTGGTGGCTTAAGGTTGTCGGAATACTTCTTAATGGTGGAGTTCCACATGTAAGTACCGGCCCACTCGCCCTCAATCCACGGCTTCATCTCATACATGTTGCTCTTACCAAATGAGGCATAGTATTTGGTGTCAGGCATCACGTGGCTGTCGATGAGTTTCTTATACATTCCAAAGAACTCAACCCACTGTTCTTTGCTGTAACCGAACTGTTTTTTCGTCGTGTCGATTTCTGGAATATTGTATTTCTGCACCATATAAGAGCGCAGCAAAGACAGCGTATCCTGATGCTCTAACACCACCGGGAAGTACTGCTTGCCCAGTTTGGATTCGAAGGTTTTACCCGCCGCCATCAGCTCATCCCATGTTTTCGGGTAAGCGATGCCCGCTTTTTTCCAGGTTTCGTCATTGAAATAGAACACGCGCGCGGTGACGGAAATCGGAATACCGTTCAGCTTTCCATCGACGGTCGTCGACTGCAATTCTTTAGGATCAAACTGCGCTAAATTCAGCTCATCTTTCACGGTATTCAGATCGTAGAAGCCGGTGCCGGTTTTAGAGAAAATAGGCAGCCAGTTCCAGTTTGTCTGCATCACGTCCGGTTCTGTGCCGCCAGCAATCTGGGTGGTCAGACGGGACAAGTGGCCGTCCCAACCGGTGTATTCAGACTTCACCTTAATGTTTGGATGTTGTTTCTGGAACTCTTCAACTGCCTTTAACGTCACCTGATGGCGTCCATTACCGCCCCACCAGGACATACGTAAATCAACGTCATCTGCCGCAAACGCCGAGCCAGCAGCCATGCCGAGTGTGGAGGCAATCAGGGTACTTAACAGCACTTTTTTCATTATCATAGACTCCTGTCAGAGAGAGATGTTCTGTTCTGTTTTTGCGTCGAAAATATGACATTTTTCCATGTCAAATTTGAAATACACCTTGCGGTGAAGACCCTTTTCAATTATTGGCTTAGCTTCATCGGAAGGGATGCGGCAGGTCATTTCGAAATCAGCTACTTTCAGGTAGATGAAGAACTCATGGCCCATGTTCTCCACACGTACCATTTCACCGCTGGAGTGGCTGTCAGCGAACGGTTCATCTGAGAGAGAAATAAATTCAGGACGGATGCCGAAGAAGATGTCCTGATCTTTGTATTCAGCACAACGCTTCTGCTGGCGCTCATTCAGGGCAAGCGTGTCATGACCGACGCTGATTTGCAGACGACCCTCTTTCTCAATCAGCTTACTCGGGCGAATGTTCATTTCTGGCGCGCCAATAAAGCCTGCCACGAACATATTTTTCGGGTAGTGATAGAGGTTATCTGGCGTGTCCACCTGCATGATGTGACCGAGTTTCATCACGCAGATGCGGTCACCCATGGTCATCGCTTCGGTCTGATCGTGGGTCACGTAAACGGTGGTGGCCGGTTTGCCGCTCTTCTTGAGTTGCTTATGCAGGTCAGAGATACGAATACGCATCGACGCACGCAGCTTGGCATCAAGGTTAGACAGCGGTTCGTCAAACAAGAACACGTCGGGTTTTTTCACAATCGCACGGCCTACGGCCACACGTTGTGCCTGCCCGCCTGACAGCTGGCGCGGCAGGCGGTCCATCAGCTCATCGAGTTCAAGAATTTTTGCAGCGTCATTAACTTGAGTTTCAATCTGATCTTTTGGCAATTTGCTCAGTTTCAGGCCGAACGCCAGGTTCTCACGCACCGTCATGTGCGGATACAGGGCGTAGTTCTGGAACACCATCGCAATTCCGCGAGATTTTGGAGCCAGGTTGTTGACGACACGGTCGCCGATGCGAACTTCACCGCCGCTGATGGTTTCGAGGCCCGCCAGCATACGCAGGGTGGTTGATTTCGCGCAGCCAGATGGGCCGACGATAACCATGAACTCACCGTCTTCAATTTTCAGGTCGATACCATGAACCGCCTGGAAGCCGTTGGAGTACACTTTTTGCAATTTGTTGAAAATAACTTCAGCCATGATATTCCCTCACTTAACCTTTAATTCCGCTGCTGGTCACGCCTTGAACGAAGTAGCGTTGAGCCAGGAAGAAGATGATGATCGATGGCAGAATGGAGATGCTCGCCATTGCCAGAATTTCGTTCCATGGAGCGCCTTCAGTCACGTCGATAGACATTTTGAGCGCCAGTGCAATTGGGTATTTGTCTACGCTGTACACATAAATCAGCGGCCCGATGAAGTCGTTCATTGACCACATGAACTGGAACAGGGCGACGGAGATAATGGCCGGTTTCAGAATCGGCACGACCACATACCACAGCACCTGGAAGGAGTTGCAGCCATCAATTTGCGCGGCTTCTTCCATATCGCGTGGAACACCACGCAGGAACTGGATCAACATGAAGACAAAGAACCCTTGGGTTGCGAACGCCATTGGCAGCCACAGCGGCAGATAGCTATTCAACATGCCCATTTCACGGAACATCAGGTATTGCGGGATTAACAGCACGGTGCTTGGTAGCAGCATGGTCGTAATCAGCGTGGCGAACCAAAACTTCTTGAACGGGATTTCGAAACGGGCGAAGCCGTAAGCGACAATCGTTGAAGAGATAATGGTCAGCAGCACTTTTGGAATCACATACTGCATGGTGTTCCACATGTAGTGACCAAAGGTGTACTCAGTACCGGTTTTCCAGCCGTTGACGAAACCGTCGCTGGTTGGGTTTGACGGCCACAGACCCAGAGTGGTGAAGATCTCGTGGTTCGGTTTAAATGCCGCAGAGAACATCCACACCAGCGGGTAGAGCATTAACAGACCAACAAATATCAGCACCACATAGCGGATGGTACGGCTGATCTTTTCGCGACGTAACGTACGTGCGACTTCTTGCTCGGCCAAATCTGTCTGGCTTGTAGACCCGAGCTGGTTATTTGAAATATCAGCCATTTTTGCCTCCCTTATCTGCGGAGTAGAACACCCAGTATTTCGATGACTTAAAGGCGATGGAGGCAAAGACCGCCACGACCAGGAACAGAACCCACGCCAGCGCTGCGCCATAACCCATATCGAAGTATTTGAACGCGGTGTCGTAGATGTAGAGTGAGAACAAGTAGGTGTAGTGAGTCGGGCCGCCGCCGGTAATGATGTATGGCGCGGTAAACTCCTGGAACGCCTGCGTGGTCTGCATAATGAAGTTGAAGAAAATAACCGGTGTAATCAAAGGCACCGTCACTTTCATGAACATCTGCCATTTAGACGCACCGTCGATCATTGCCGCTTCATATTGTGATTGCGGAACGTTTTGCAACGCGGCAAGGAAGATGACCATTGCAGAACCGAACTGCCAGACACGCAGCAGCGTAACGGACATCAGCGCCAGAGAAGGCTCGCCCAACCAGTTCACCGGGTCCAAACCAAACACGCCGATAAAGCTGTTGAGCAGTCCATCGATAGCAAACAGCGCACGCCATAAAACCGCGATAGCCACCGAGCTACCCAAAATGGATGGGATGTAATACGCAGTACGGAAGAAGCCGATGCCGCGCAGTTTAAAGTTCAGAACAAAGGCGATACCCAGTGCGAAAGCGAGTTTTAACGGGATAGTTAAAAACACGTACGCAAACGTCACGCCCATGGATTTCCAGAAGAGTGAATCTTCGGTCAACATGTAGCGATAGTTTTCAATACCGGTGAACACCGGCGGGTTCATCAAATCGTACTCAGTAAAACTGAGGAAGAAAGATGAAACAAACGGGAAGGCAGTAAAGATAAGCAACCCGATTATGTAGGGCGATATCCATGCCAATCCCAGCATTTTGTTTTCATTCATACATACCTACCTGGCAATCAATGGTTTAAAAATTGTTTTTACAAAATTGTTCTTGAAACTCATTGCCTCACCCGTAAATCCATACGGCTGGGTCGGAAAGCGGTGGGCGTACATATCATATTCATTCCCTGATAATTGATTGATAAATAAGTATTAAATCACCGGTGTCTGTTTTTGATATCTGTGGGGGATTTACAGATTTCATAAACATGCGAACCGTGGTTCCTGAATTGTGAAACATTGTTTTAAATAATCTTATTACTATTTGTAAGTGAGTCATTCGATTAATCATGGAAATGTGATCAAAGTCGAAACGCTGTTTCGATTGTTTGATGCATGTGGCGTTTTTCCCTTTGCGGCTAAAAAATGACCTGAAATAAGTCAGGGTATAGGGACGAAGGAGTGATGAATAAATTTCTTATCGATTGGAGAGAGTTGCAGAAGAGGATAACTATTTTATTGTTTAAATAATCATATAAATCATATGGTTATTATTTTATCAATAATGAAGGTTTCTTATTTGTTTCGTGTGTAAATATTAACGGAGAGGGGGTTTTGTTAAATGCAGGCTGGAGCGTCTTATATTTATATTAGTGATGAACTGCTCCCGACTTTTGCGCCAGTTCAGAGCAGTTCATTCAGCAATTATTTCTTCAGGAAGTCTTCACGTATTGGAGTGAAGGTATCCAACAGCGTGCCTGCGGCAAGGCAAACGCAACCATGCATCACGTGAGGTTCTTTATACAGGGTGTCGCCTGCGCTAACGCGCTGGGTTTCTTCACCGATAGTGAATTCAAATTCGCCAGACAGCACATAAGTTAACTGCTCATGCGGGTGATTATGCATCGGGCCGATGGCACCTTTTTCAAAGTTAACCTGCACCGCCATCATTTTACCGTCGTGCGCGAGAATGCGGCGGCTGACGCCCGCACCTAAATCTTCCAATTGAGTATCTTTAATAAAAGTGAACATTTCTCGATTCCTTATCATGTGAAACGACGTTTCATTTAAATAATCGTATCCTGAAAAATTCCTTTGCGATAGTTGGCTCCGGCGTTTTGTAGTGCCGATCACGCTTTCGCATTGCGTCATCTCTCTGATATAACCAATGAAATAAATATGAACAGGTGACACGTGATGAAAACAATTGGTCTGTTGGGCGGGATGAGTTGGGAATCGACAATCCCCTATTATCGTTTGATAAATGAAGGGATTAAGCAGCGCTTAGGTGGGTTGCACTCGGCCAAAATCGTACTGCACAGTGTGGATTTCCATGAAATCGAAGCGTGTCAGGCCAAGGGAGAGTGGGATTTAGCCGGCGACATGCTGGCACAAGCGGCGCTCGGCCTGCAAAAAGCCGGAGCCGAGGGCATCGTACTTTGTACCAACACCATGCACAAAGTGGCACACCACATTGAGTCACGTTGCACGCTGCCGTTCTTGCATATCGCCGATGCAACAGGGCGCGCCATCACCGCGCAAAATGTACAGCGTGTTGCGCTGCTAGGCACACGTTACACCATGGAGCAAGATTTCTACCGGGGCCGCCTGCATGCCGAGTTCGGTATTGAATCGTTGATCCCAAACGAAGAACAGCGTTTGCGTATTAATCAGATAATCTTCGAAGAACTGTGCCTGGGAAAAATCACTGCCGAGTCTAAGCACTTTTATCAGCAGGTGATTGAGGAATTGCAGGGGCAGGGCGCGCAGGGTGTGATTTTTGGCTGCACTGAAATCGGTTTGCTGCTCACTCAGCAAGATTGCACGCTACCCGTATTCGATACTGCGGCTATTCACGCAGCTGATGCAGTCAATTTCATGTTGGCAGAATAGTCTTTTTTTATTTTAAAGTTCAGAGGGTTAATGGATAAAGCAGAGTATCCTTAGCGCTCGCCGGGTCACCTCCTGCGTTTTGTGTGTTATAAATTTGTTAAGCAGCGCACGGTTTTTCATACAAGCTGCACCTCTGACATCCCCGTAATCTGGCGGTTGAGCTTCGCTCTCCCGCCTTTTGTTATTTCTATACCCGTCATACCTGGGGTATTCAACCTGGAGTTATTCCATGCCTGTTTCCTTACTCGCGCTGGCGATGAGCGCGTTTGCCATCGGCACGACGGAGTTCGTTATTATGGGCCTGCTGCCCGATGTTGCGGGGGATCTGGCGATTTCTATTCCCTCAGCGGGCTGGCTGATTAGCGGCTACGCGCTCGGGGTGGCAATCGGCGCACCGATCATGGCATTACTGACGGCACGATTGCCGCGCAAACTTTCGCTGATTCTGCTGATGGTGATTTTTATTGTCGGTAACATTCTGTGTGCGCTGGCGCTGAATTACTCGTTCCTGATGCTGGCTCGCATTATTACGGCGTTGTGCCACGGCGCCTTCTTCGGTATTGGCGCGGTGGTGGCTGCCAGTCTGGTCGCGCCAAATCGCAAAGCTTCGGCTGTGGCGTTGATGTTCACCGGCCTGACATTAGCGAATGTGTTGGGCGTGCCGATTGGCACCTGGTTCGGGCAGTTGTTCGGGTGGCGTTCGACATTCTGGGGTGTGGCGATTATCGGCGTTGTGGCATTTGTGGCACTGATTGTCAGTTTACCCGCGCAAAAGGAAGAAACGCCTACCGACCTGAAACGCGAAGTCAGCGCGCTGGCGAATGGCAAACTTTGGCTTTCTCTTTCTATGACGGTGTTTTTTGCCGCCGCGATGTTTGCCCTGTTTAGTTATATTGCGCCAATGCTGCTACAGGTCACGGGAGTGACACATCAGGGCGTGAGCTGGACTTTGTTCCTGATTGGCGCGGGTTTAACCGTCGGGAATATCCTTGGTGGGCGTCTGGCTGACTGGCGCGTTTCCTTTAGCTTGATCCTGAGCTTTAGCCTGATTGCTCTCTTCTCGTTGCTGTTCCACTGGACCAGCCATGGCATGTGGCTTGCGGAAATCACGCTGTTTCTCTGGGCGATGGCGGCGTTTGCTACCGTTCCCGCGCTGCAAATCAACGTCGTGCTTCACGGCAAAGATGCGCCCAATCTGGTCTCCACGCTCAACATTGCCGCTTTTAATGTGGGCAATGCGTTAGGTGCGTGGGTGGGGGGCTCCGTCATTGCCCACGGTTTCGACCTCACCGCCGTACCGGTTGCAGCGGCTGGGCTGGCAGCCATCGGGCTGATCATTTGCCTGATTAACTTCAGCAATGGCACCGGGCATCAACAACCTGCGACCGAGCAGTAACTCAGGCGTCAAGCAGCGTACTCAGCGGCTCGAGGTAGATTTGCATACTATTTTGGAGATGTTCGCTAAAAGCGTTAACTAGCGCGGAAGCAGGCCGGTGCAGCGGCCTGATCAGGCTCACGGTAAACGGCACCGCCACGCTAAAGCGCCGCGCGACAACGCCACTCGAAGCATAATCCAGTGCGGTCAAAGGATTGACCACGGATACACCGACACCCGCCCTCACCATCGCACACACGGACGCCGCGCTGTGTGTTTCCATCACCATCCGTCGTTTAACGTCGTGCTCCTGAAACAGCGAATCCAGCAACTGACGATAGGTGTCAGTGCGCGACAGGCTGATATAGTTTTCCCCTGCAAAATCTTGTGGCGTAAGCACTTTTTTATCCGCAAGGCGGTGCCCGGCTGGCAGTACGCAGACTTCGTTGAGTGTGAGCAAGGTTTGGCGTTCCGTTCCGGCGGGCGTGACCGTATTTTCGGTCAACCCAAGATCATGACGCTGGGCAGACAACCATTCCTCTAACAACGGGGATTCTTGCGGCACAATATTCAGGCTTAACTCCGGGTATCGCGCCAGAAACGGTTGGACTAAAACGGGCAAAAAAGATTGCGAAAACACGGGCAGGCAGGCAATAGACAGTTCGCCCTGGCGGAACTCACGCAGGCTTTCAGCGGCACTCAAAATTCTATCCAGCCCGTACCAGGATCGCTGCACTTCTTCAAATAGCCGTAAACCCTGGACCGTGGGATGTAACCGCCCACGGCTGCGCTCGAACAATTGCAGACCAATCAGCTTCTCAAACCTTGCCAGTTCACGGCTGACGGTAGGCTGCGAGGTATGCAGCAGCCCTGCGGCCTCGGTGAGATTTCCGGCGGTCATGACGGCGTGGAAAATTTCGATATGGCGTAAGGTAATTGAGGGCATGATTATCTCCTTTATCCATATCATATATGAATAGACTTGCGAGAAATCGATATTTTTTCTTCATCACACTCTATGGCGTAATGAAGAAAATGAATGATTACCGGAGCTCGTCATGCCACGCCCACTGAATAACACCAACACTGCTTTGAACGCGCAAAATTTACTGACACTGCCTGCGGAATTTGGTTGCCCGGTCTGGGTTTACGACGCGGATATTATTCGCCAGCAGATTGCCCAGCTGCGCCAGTTTGATGTCATTCGTTTTGCTCAAAAGGCATGTTCGAATATTCATATTTTGCGCTTGATGCGTGAGCAGGGTGTGAAGGTTGATTCGGTATCGCAGGGCGAAATTGAACGTGCGTTGGCGGCGGGATATCAGCCGCTGGAAAACCCCGATGACATCGTTTTCACCGCCGATATGATTGACCAGGCGACACTTGAGCTGGTGGCTGAGCAACAAATTCCGGTCAACGCCGGTTCCGTGGATATGCTGCAGCAGTTGGGCGAAGTATCGCCGGGGCATCGTGTGTGGCTGCGCGTTAATCCAGGCTTTGGTCATGGGCATAGCCAGAAAACCAATACCGGCGGCGAGAATAGCAAGCACGGGATCTGGCATGCGGATCTACCGCAGGCGCTGGAAGTTATCCAACGCTACAAACTGCATTTAGTCGGCATTCATATGCACATTGGTTCTGGTGTTGATTACGGTCATCTGGAACGTGTTTGTGGCGCGATGGTGCAACAGGTGATTGATTTCGGGCAGGATTTAGAGGCGATTTCAGCGGGCGGTGGTTTGTCGATTCCTTATCGCGAAGGCGAAGAGACAATCGATACCGATCACTATTACGGCCTGTGGAACGCTGCGCGTGAAAAAATAGCTCACCGCCTGGGGCATCCGGTAAAACTCGAAATTGAACCAGGCCGTTTCCTGGTGGCGGAATCGGGCGTGCTGGTGGCTCAGGTTCGTTCCGTTAAAAATATGGGGTCGCGCCACTTTGTACTGATTGACGCCGGTTTTAACGATTTGATGCGTCCTTCAATGTATGGCAGCTACCACCATATTTCTGCTTTGGCGGGCGACGGGCGTGATCTGGAGGCGCAGCAATGGGTCGAAACCGTCGTTGCGGGGCCGTTGTGTGAATCGGGTGATGTGTTTACCCAGCAAGAAGGCG
Organism: Buttiauxella sp. A111; assembly: GCF_014189855.1. GTDB lineage: Bacteria > Pseudomonadota > Gammaproteobacteria > Enterobacterales > Enterobacteriaceae > Buttiauxella > Buttiauxella selenatireducens. Next base: position 233,021 of record NZ_BJFN01000002.1, on the reverse strand, counting down.
GCAAAGTGGAAACACGCAAGTTACCGCCAGTGCAGGTCGGCGACTATCTGGTGCTTCATGATACCGGCGCGTATGGCGCGTCCATGTCGTCCAACTACAACAGCCGCCCATTGCTCCCGGAAGTTCTGTTTGATCATGGCCAGGCGCGGCTGATTCGCCGTCGCCAGACTATTCAGGAACTGCTGGCACTAGAGTTGTAATACGGCCCAGGGGCTACTGACTCACGCAACACCAGCTTGCCAACAAACGGTGGAATCGCTTCGAGCGATTCACCGTTTGCCAGTTTTACCGCCTGATCAATGGCTGTGGTGATCATGCTATCGATAGGCAAATAAACGCTGGATAATGCGGGCTCCAACCACTGCGCGCTCGGCGCATCATCAAAACCAAACAACGAAATATCCTGCGGTATCCGTACGCCTGCCTGATGCAGCGCTTTTGATGCTCCAAGCGCCATATCGTCGTTACAGGCAAACAGCGCGCTGAATGGCACGCGGCTTTCGAGCAATTCCTGGCACAGCTTGTGACCGAGTGTCATCGTGGAATCGCCGTATTTGACGCGCTCTTCGTTATAGGCAATACCATGTTTTTGCAGTGCTTTCCGATACCCCATTAATCGAGCCTGGCCGGTCGGCGTGGAAATTGGCACCGTAATGCAGGCTATCTCACGATGCCCTTGCTGAATTAAATACTCGGTCGCTTTAAATGCGGCATCCTGTTGCTCAAAGAAAACGCAACGATCCCGGGCCTGGCTGATATCCCGGTTAATCACGACCAGCGGCACATTGATGCTGTTCATGAGTGAAAGCAACGTCCGTTCATTCATAAAACGGGTGTACAGCACGATGGCATCGCAGTGACGATCTACCAACATTTGAACGGCTTCGAGCTCTTTTTGCGGCGTATCGTGCCCGTCGGTGACAATCAGCTGCTTTCCCCACGCTTCAGTCTGACGTGAGGCTTGCTGTAGCAAGCGGCCAAAGTAAAACCCATCAAAAGTCGACACCACCAGACCCACGCTATTGCTGCTGCGATTCGCAAGCGATCGCGCCAGAAAATTAGGCCGATAACCTAACTCTTCCATGGCGTTAAAGACCTGCTCGCGGGTGCTCTCTTTAACTTGTCCAATTCCATTGAGCACGCGAGATACCGTTGCTTTGGAAACGCCTGCGCGAAGCGCGACATCTAGCATTGTGACCATCAATTCATTCCTGATTAAGACGCTTGCGGCGTGGTCGCATAATTTCGCTAGTTTACCATGCTGCGATGGCGAAACATCGGGCTTGCGGCTTCGTTATGCCATTTGTCGTACCGGATCACGCTTTTAAATGATTCACACCGTTTATCTTTATTTGGTATACCAAAATGACGGAATTGGTTGGCATTGGAATTCCAATATAGCAACTTGGGACTTTTATCACGGAAATGTTAAGGAGTTGGTTCTATTTTTGGTATACCAAATCGTTAGTTATCCATCGCCCTAAATAATAAAAAACGACATAACTGAGGTATACCCTATGGCATTGCAGGAAAAGTTAATTGACTCGCTGGGGAGTTTTGCTACTAAATTCAACAGCTACCGTTACATCATGGCGATCAAAGCCTCGTTCATCACCCTGATGCCAGTGATTATTGTCGGGGCATTTTCGGTACTGATTTCAAACATGGTGTTGGACCCTAAAAACGGCCTCGCCAGCTTTTCTGCATTGTCATTTCTTGCGCAACTCAAACCGATTACCGCGGCGATTAACTACGCCACACTTAACTTCCTGAACATTGGTGCCGTCTTTCTGATTGGCATAGAACTGGGGCGAATTAACGGCATTAAAAGCCTGTTCCCCGGTTTACTGGCGGTCATTTGTTTTATTTGCGTCACCCCAACAACCATTGAAATGATGGTCGATGGGCAAATGCATATGGTGAAAGACATTCTGGCCCGTCAGTTTTCTGACACGCGCAGTCTGTTCCTCGGCATGTTTATTGCTATTTTGTCGGTTGAAGTTTACTGCTGGCTGGAAAAACGCGAAGGGCTGAAGATAAAGATGCCCGACACCGTTCCACCGAATGTTTCCGCTTCATTCTCAGCGCTAATCCCTTCAATTATTACCGTCACGGCAATTGCTACCTTTGGCTTTATCTTTCACCAAACCACCGGGATGTATCTGTATGACGCGGTGTATCAGGTGGTGCAGCAACCGCTGGAAAAAGTGGTGCAAAGCCTGCCGGGTATCCTGTTGCTGATGTTTGTCGCGCAGCTTTTCTGGGTCATCGGTATTCACGGTAACCAGATGATTAAACCTATCCGCGAACCGCTGTTGCTCGGGGCGATAACCGTCAACATGAGTGCGTTTGAGCAGGGTAAAGAGATCCCCAACATCATCACCATGCCTTTCTGGGATGTGTACATGAGTATTGGTGGTTCGGGTTTAACCATCGGGCTGTTGATTGCAGTCATGATCGCGACTAAACGCAAAGAAATGAAAGAGATAGCAAAACTCTCTTTTGGGCCGGGGATCTTCAACATTAACGAACCGGTGATTTTTGGTATGCCGATTATGCTAAATCCAATTTTGGCTATTCCTTTCATCATCACACCGCTGGTCACCGGGACTATTGGATATTTCGCAACGGTCATGGGTTTTGCGGGGAAAGCGGTCGTCATGGTGCCGTGGACGACACCGCCATTGATTAACGCCTGGCTCTCCACTGCGGGTTCTATGGGCGCAGTAGTGACGCAATTGGGCTGCATTCTGGTTTCCGTTCTGATTTACCTACCGTTTGTGAAAATCGCCTCACGCCGTGCTGAACAGGCGCAGTTGCAGGCTGAACAGCAACAAATTGCCAATAACGCGTGAGGAAGGCATGAGCAACGTAAAAGTCACCATTCCAAAAGATTTTATTCTCGGTGCTGCGGCTTCGGCCTGGCAAACTGAAGGCTGGAGCGGCAAAAAAGAAGGGCAGGATTCCTGGCTTGATGCCTGGTACAAAAACGACCGGCACGTCTGGCACAACGGTTATGGCCCGGCAGTCGCGACGGATTTCATTAATCGATACCGCGAAGACGTGTGGCTGATGAAACAGGCAGGACTGACGCACTATCGCACCTCGATAAACTGGTCACGTTTTTTCACCGATTACGAAAATGGCATCATCGATGAAGATTACGCGCAGTATTACGATAATCTTTTCGACGAAATGCTGAGTACCGGTATTGAACCGATGATCTGCCTTGAACACTACGAATTGCCTGCCACGCTATTCGAAAACTACGGCGGTTGGGCATCGAAAAAAGTCGTTGAGTTATATGTGCTGTATGCGGAAAAAGTCTTTGCCCGTTACGCCCACAAGGTGAATCGCTGGTTTACCTTCAACGAGCCGATTGTGGTGCAAACGCGCGTTTACCTTGATGCGCTGCGCTGGCCGTATGAGCAAAACACCCATAAATGGATGCAGTGGAATCACCATAAAAACCTCGCCACGGCGAAAGTCGTGAAACTGTTCCGCGAGAAAGGTTATCGCGGGACTGTCGGCTGCATTCTCAACCCGGAAGTCACCTATGCGCGATCCAGTGCGGCACACGATCAGCAGGCCGCGCAGATTTACGATCTGTTCTACAACCGCGTTTTTTTAGACCCTTTGGTACACGGTGAATACCCGCAACAACTGATTGAACTGCTGGAAAAACACCATGTGCAGTGGGATTACACGGAAGAAGAGCTGGCGATCATTCGTGAAAACACGGTCGATGAATTGGGTATCAATCTCTATTACCCGCACCGTGTTAAAGCACCATCGCGTGCGTGGAATCCAGAAACGCCTTTCCATCCCGCTTATTACTACGAACCGTTTGAATTACCGGGGCGGCGCATGAATACGTCACGGGGCTGGGAAATTTATCCGCGCATTATTTACGACATGGCGATGCGGATTAAAACCGACTATCGCAATATCCCATGGTTTGTCGCGGAAAGCGGTATGGGGACAGAAAATGAAGCGCAATTCCGCAATTCCGACGGCGTCATTGAAGACAACTATCGCATTGCGTTTATCAGCGAACATCTGTACCAAACGCTGCGTGCGCGCGAAGACGGTGCAAACTGCCAGGGTTACATGCTGTGGGCGTTTACAGACAACGTTTCACCCATGAATGCGTTCAAAAACCGCTATGGTTTAATTGAAATCAATCTGCAAAATAACCGCGAGCGTCGTGCGAAAAAATCGGCCCATTGGTATCGTGCGCTGAGTGAGTCTCGCGTCTTACAGCTCGATATTGATGATGAATGGAAATAATCTTTTCAGATGGATAGTTTGATAAGCTAGCGGATATTAATCAGCGGCAGAACACTATGCCGCTGAGAATCAACAATGCGGGTGATATTGTGGACAAGGTAGTGCTTTCGCCAGAAAAAAAACAATACCAGGAAATTGGTGAGGATCTGCGCGCACAAATTATGCAGGGTTTGTATCCGGTTGGCTCGCGTTTGCCGCCTGAACGTAATATTGCTGAGACTTACGGTGTCAGTCGCACCATTGTTCGTGAAGCTTTGCTGATGCTTGAGTTACAAGGCACGGTGGATATTCGCCAGGGCTCGGGAGTGTATGTCACTCGTGTTCCGGCAGAAAACGAAGCGGAAGAAGAGGCTTTTTTCAGTAGCGATATTGGCCCGTTTGAAATGCTACAAGCACGCCAACTCCTGGAAAGTAACATTGCGGCATTTGCCGCAAAAATGGCGACCAAAGCCGACATCGATAACCTTAAACGTATCCTTGAGCAGGAACAGCGAGCCATTGCGATAAACGATCTTAGCCAGGATAACTGCAAGATGTTTCATTTGGTTTTGGCAGGCGCTTCGCAAAACCAGATGTTGCTGGCGACGGTGGAGAGTATCTGGCGTCATCTTGATAGCAGCCCGATGTGGCAGAAATTACGCTCAAATATTGATACCCGCAGTTATCGCCTGAAATGGCTTGGCGACCTGCAAACGATATTGGCAGCTCTGCGCCGTCGTGATGTGATGGGGTCGTGGCAGGCGATGTGGCAACACCTGGAAAATGTCAAAAACAGCCTGCTGGAGCAGTCCGATTCTGATGCGCCAGATTTTGACGGTTATCTTTTCGAGTCGGTCCCTATTTTCCAGGGAAAGTTAATGTGAAAATCCTGCCGCTTTACGCCGTACCTCAGCATGCACAGCAAGTTATTGACTGGCAGTGGCAGGCGTTCGGCACTGAAGACAGCCGTGACTTTTTCGCCTCGATTGTCGCAACAAGCCAGCGAGAAGGGGAAATGCCGCTGACATTTGTTGCTGTAGAGGGTGAGAAATTGGTCGGGACGGTAGGATTGTGGCGCTGTGATTTGATCAGCCGGCAGGATCTTTATCCGTGGCTTGCTGCGTTATACATCGATGAAAACCAGCGTGGGCGCGGGCTCGGAGAAAAACTTCAGGAATACGTTATCCATTACGCCCGCACACTCGGCTACCCACAACTTTATCTCTACTCTGCCTGTAAAGAGTACTACGAGCGTTTCGGCTGGCAGTACATCGGAGACGGGTTGGATTACCCGAATAAGCCCGTTCACATTTATCGTTTTAGTCTTTAAACATCACTCATCAGAATGTGAAATCACCGAATGTCGGCGCACAAGTGTTGGGCTAAACATATTGGTTATTTCCGGCAATTCGCGTTTTTCAGCCAGTGCCAGCGCTAATTCTGCGGCTTGCGCGGCCATGGTGATTATTGGATAACGAACAGTGGTCAGACGTGGGCGGACATAACGTGAAATCAATACATCATCGAAGCCAATCAATGAAATCTCTTTCGGAACATCAATGCCGTTATCGTTGAGCACACCCATTGCCCCGGCGGCCATGGAGTCGTTGTAACACGCCACCGCGCTGAAATGCCTGCCGCGCCCGAGTAACTCCGTCATTGCTTGCTCACCACCGCTTTCGTCGGGCTCGCCATAAGTCACTAGCCGATCGTTGACCGGTAAACCGTGTTCAGTTAGCGCGTCGTAATAACCTTGCAAACGGTCTTCTGCATCCGAAATCTGGTGGTTAGAGCAAAGGTAGCCAATTTTGGTATGGCCTTGCTGAATCAAATGACGCGTCGCAAGCCATGCGCCGTAGCGGTCATCCAGAGCCACACATCGCTGTTCGAAGCCGGGAAGAATGCGGTTGATAACAACCATGCCTGGCATCTGTTTCATTAATGAAATCAATTCGCTATCAGGGATTTTTTTTGCATGCACCACCAGGGCTGCACAACGATGGCGAATCAGCTGCTCTATGGCCTGACGTTCTTTTTGTTCGTTGTGATAACCGTTGCCGATCAGTAAAAAGTTGCCAGTACGATAGGCCACTTGCTCGACGGCTTTGACCATCGCGCCAAAGAAAGGGTCGGACACATCTCCCACAATCAGGCCAATTGTTTCAGTGGTTTGCTGGGCAAGTGCTCTCGCATTAGCGTTGGGATGGTAGTTAAGTTCTTCCATCGCGCTGGTCACTGCCTGACGCGACGCATCGCTGGCTTTCGGTGAATCATTAATGACACGAGATACCGTGGCGACAGAAACGCCTGCCAGTTTTGCTACATCCTTTATTGTCGCCATCGAAAGTGTTCCTGAGTGGGTAAGCGTTTACACAATTTTAAGTGTTACGGAAAAGGCGCGCTACTTCAAGGGCGCAACTGTAGTTCGCGTCGCAAACTAAAGCAAAATGCAGCCATTTTTAGTGTAATCGTTACACTTTTGCGACCCTGAAATTCAAGCGCAGCGGCATTAAAAGGCATGCTCTGGATTTTTAAAGATTTCAGGCCAAATCTTTGCTTACAGTTTGCATCGCGCTGTTGCTATTTCGCCATGGCGAAAACTCACAAGCCACTGCTACATTTGAAGTCCCAGAGGTATTGATAGGTGATGTCAGCATCTAATGCTGATCACATGAATTACACCAACCTGCGCGGATGCGCAGGTTTTTTTTTGCCCAAAATTCACCAGCCTGTAACAGGAAAAGATGTTTTAAACACCTGGTTGCACTTTCCGCTAATTCCCTTTCTTTTTCTTACTGGTGAGCCTGCTAAGAGTACGCCACAATTCAAATCCCAGAGGTATTGATTGGTGAGAATTCTAGGTACGTTGTTAAGTACAATTCTTTTGCACCAACCTGCGCAGATGCGCAGGTTTTTTTTGCCTTTTTTTCAGACTTTACATTCACTCACACTATCGCTCCTTTAATGTTACTCATGTAATCTGCAGGCATTACACTTAACTGTCTGCGGCTTATTCACGACAAAGGGAGTTGCTATGCTATTTGGTTTTTTCCGGACGCTATTTCGTATTTTGTTCAGAGTACGACTTTATGGCGATCAACACGTTCTTTCCCAATCGCGCACTCTGATCGTCCCCAATCACGTTTCGTTTATTGACGGGATTTTATTAGCGCTATTTTTACCGGTGCGCCCGGTTTTCGCCGTCTATTCTTCCATTAGCCAGCAGTGGTACATCCGTTGGCTGAAATCACTGATTGATTTTGTGCCGCTTGACCCAACGAAACCGATGTCGATTAAACATCTGGTGCGTCTGGTTGAGCAGGGCCGTCCGGTGGTTATTTTCCCGGAAGGACGTATCTCGGTGACCGGTTCTTTGATGAAAATCTATGAAGGGGCCGGGTTTGTCGCTGCTAAATCGAATGCGACGGTCATCCCGATTCGTATTGATGGAGCTGAACTGACGTTCTTTAGCCGCCTGAAAGGGTTAGTCAAACGTCGCTTATTTCCACGTATCAGCCTGCATATCCTGCCACCGACCTCGCTTCCAATGCCGGACGCGCCACGTGCGCGTGAACGCCGCAAAATGGCCGGAGAAATGCTGCATCAAATAATGATGGAAGCGCGTATGGCTGTGCGCCCAAGAGAGACGTTATACGAAGCGTTACTCGCCGCGCAATATCGTTATGGTGAGCGCAAAAACTGCATCGAAGATATTAATTTCAAACCCGACACATACCGCAGCTTGCTGACCAAAACGCTGTTTGTCGGGCGTATTTTGAATAAATACACCGCTCCTGGTGAAACGATTGGCCTGATGTTGCCGAATGCGGCAATCAGCGCGGCGGTGATTTTTGGTGCGTCTTCGCGCGGACGCATTCCGGCGATGATGAACTACACCTCAGGTGTGAAAGGGCTGACCAGCGCGATTACGGCCGCGCAACTCAAAACCATTTTCACCTCCCGTCAGTTTCTCGACAAAGGCAAGTTATGGCATTTGCCAGAGCAACTTTCGCAGGTGCGCTGGGTGTTTCTGGAAGATTTAAAAGCCGATGTTACGCTCGCCGATAAAATTTGGATTTTCAGTCATTTATTTATGCCGCGCCTGGCACAGGTTAAACAGCAACCCGAAGATGCAGCGATGGTGTTATTTACATCCGGCTCGGAAGGAAATCCCAAAGGTGTGGTGCACAGCCACAAAAGCTTACTGGCGAACGTTGAGCAAATTCGTACTATCGCGGATTTCACCGCCAACGATCGCTTTATGTCGGCACTGCCGCTGTTCCACTCGTTTGGTCTGACAGTCGGCCTATTTACCCCGCTACTTACAGGGGCCGAAGTATTCCTCTATCCAAGCCCTCTGCATTACCGCATTGTGCCGGAACTGGTTTATGACCGTAACTGCACCGTATTGTTTGGCACCTCGACCTTCCTTGGCAACTATGCACGCTTCGCCAATCCTTATGACTTCTTCCGTCTGCGTTACGTGGTTGCGGGAGCAGAAAAACTTCAGGAAAGCACTAAGCAGCTTTGGCAGGATAAATTTGGCCTGCGTATTCTTGAAGGTTATGGCGTTACGGAATGCGCGCCAGTCGTTTCAATTAATGTCCCTATGGCGGCAAAAGTAGGCACGGTGGGGCGTATTTTGCCAGCGATGGATGCCCGTCTGATGGCGGTACCCGGTATTGAAAACGGTGGGCGGTTGCAACTGAAAGGGCCGAACATCATGAAGGGTTACCTGCGAGTCGAAAACCCAGGCGTGCTGGAAGCGCCGAGTGCTGAAAATGCGCAGGGCGAAGTGGAAGCGGGTTGGTATGACACGGGTGATATTGTCAGATTCGATGAGCAGGGTTTTTGTGTGATTCAGGGGCGCGCTAAACGCTTCGCCAAAATTGCGGGTGAAATGGTTTCGCTGGAAATGGTCGAGCAACTGGCGCTGGGTGTTTCACCAGAGAAAATGCATGCAACCGTTATCAAAACGGATGCGGCGAAAGGTGAAGCATTGGTGATGTACACCACGGATAACGAACTCAATCGAGAAAAACTGCTGCAATACGCTCGCGCCCATGGTGTGCCTGAGTTGGCTGTACCACGAGATATCCGCTTCCTGAAACAGTTACCTGTGTTGGGTAGTGGTAAACCTGATTTTGTCAGCCTGAAAGCAATGGTAGACCAACCGGAGACAAAGCATGCGTGATAGCGCCGTGAACGATACCTCCATTTGGTCCAGGGGCATGATGGCAGTCACTTGCGCGCAATTTTTATCGGCGTTTGGTGATAACGCTTTGCTGTTTGCAACTCTGGCGGTATTGAAGCAGCAGTTCTATCCCGACTGGAGCCAGCCCGTTTTGCAGATGGTATTTGTCGGCGCTTACATTTTGTTTGCCCCGTTTGTCGGACAGGTGGCTGATAGCTTTGCCAAAGGGCGAGTGATGATGTTTGCCAACAGCCTTAAGCTAATCGGCGCGGCGGTTATCTGTTTTGGGCTCAATCCCTTTATCGGTTACACGCTGGTGGGTATAGGTGCTGCGACGTATTCACCGGCTAAATACGGAATCCTTGGTGAGTTAACGACTGGCGATCGTCTGGTTAAGGCAAATGGCCTGATGGAGTCATCGACCATTGCTGCCATTCTGCTGGGTTCTATGGCGGGCGGTGTGCTGGCTGATTGGCATATTGTTGCGGCACTTGGCGTATGTGTACTGGTGTATGCCGGGGCGGTCGTGGCGAATATTTTTATTCCGAAACTTGCGCCAGCCCGTCCTGGGCAGTCCTGGCGTTTTACCCCGATGACCCGCAGTTTCTTCAATGCCTGCCGTACACTTTGGCAAAATGGTGAAACTCGTTTCTCGTTAGTTGGCACTAGCTTGTTCTGGGGCGCGGGCGTGACGTTGCGTTTCTTACTGGTTTTATGGGTGCCGGTGGCGCTGGGAATTACCGATAACGCGACGCCAACGTATCTGAATGCCATGGTTGCAGTGGGCATCGTGGTTGGTGCAGGGGCTGCGGCAAAACTGGTGACACTGAAAACTGTAGCGCGGTGTATGCCGGCGGGGATTTTGATCGGCGTTGGCGTTTTGTTCTTTGCCATGCAAAACGCGTTGCTGCCGTCTTACATGCTGCTCGTGCTGATTGGTATTTTGGGCGGGTTCTTCGTTGTTCCGCTTAACGCACTTCTTCAGGAGCGAGGCAAACATTCGGTTGGCGCGGGGAATGCCATTGCAGTGCAGAATCTCGGTGAAAATACCGCGATGTTGCTGATGTTGGGGCTTTACTCACTGGCGGTAAAAACCGGTGCGCCGATTGTCGGTATTGGCATTGGCTTTGGGGCAGTGTTTGCGCTGGCTATCGGCGGGTTGTGGGTTTGGCAGATTCGACAGAAATAGGGGGGCATCGCCATCTGGCTGTCTCTTAGTCATCTTTTTGAGGTTAGGTGGAGAGGGGCACTTTGTCAGTGTCGAAAAGGTTCCGTTCACCCGAAGTCTTCCGTTATATGCAGTTACCGAACCGGTGAACGACTTAGGGTGGCCACCGTCGCCACCCTAAGAACCCGGACTCCCGGCAATTTAAAACCGGGCGCCGAGGTCGCCAGGAGGATGGCGTAATCCTCCTGGCACGTTCACCGTTAGCAACGGTTACAGAGATAGCCAAACGCACGGGTGAACGGAAAAACAGGGGAATGGCAGATCCCAGCGTTGTGGATTACCACATCATGGCGCTGGATAGGTATAAACCCGATTCACCGCTTCCAACTCCTCAATCACCTCTTCACTCAAGTCCAGATGCAGGCTCTCAAGGTTGGTTTTCAATTGCTCAAGCGTGGTGGCACCTAACAGCGTGCTGGCGACAAACGGTTGGCGGCGGACAAACGCCAGTGCCATTTGAGCCGGGTCGAGATTGTGTCGCTTCGCAACATCGACATAAGCGGCAACCGCTAGCTGCGTTTGCTCACCGCTGTAACGGGTGAAACGGCTGAATAGGGTATTGCGCGCACCAGCAGGTTTGGCTCCGTTGAGGTATTTACCCGTCAGAGTACCGAACCCCAGACAAGAATAGGCCAATAGCTCCACGCCTTCGCGCTGAGTAATCTCTGCCAGACCCACTTCAAAGCTACGGTTTACCAGACTGTACGGGTTCTGGATGGTAACGATACGCGGTAAATCATGCTTCTCTGCCAATTGCAGATAACGCATCACACCCCACGGAGTCTCGTTGGAAACACCGATGTAACGGATTTTCCCGGCGCGCTGAAACTCTGTGAGTGCTTCAAGTGTTTCAAGCAGCGTGACCGGCACTGCATTATCGGTCCACGTATAACCCAGTTTGCCAAAACAGTTAGTGGCGCGTTGCGGCCAGTGTACTTGATAGAGATCGATATAGTCGGTTTGCAGACGCTTCAAACTGGCATCCAGCGCATCACGAATATTTCTGCGATCCAGTATCTGATTCGGTCGAATGCCTGCGTCGTTATTGCGGCTCGGACCGCTGACTTTGGTGGCAATAATCAGCTTCTCGCGATTAGCGCGCTGTTTTAGCCAGTTGCCGACATAAGTTTCGGTGAGTCCTTGTGTCTCCGGGCGTGGCGGGACCGGATACATTTCAGCGACATCAATGAGGTTAACCCCCTGATGGACTGCGTAATCAAGCTGTGCATGTGCGTCGGCTTCGCTGTTTTGCTCACCAAACGTCATGGTTCCCAGCCCTAGCGTACTTATTTCAAGAGAGCTGTGGGGGATACGGTGATAGTGCATAGCCGCTTTCCTTATTATTCAGTCTGACGGTCAGGCATGCGCCCAACAAAAAATGGACTATAAACATGGCAGAGGGGAGACAAAAGCGGAAGAGGGGAAGTGAAGAAAAGTATTACAGGCCAGCCAGGCGCTGACCTTTATATTTTAACGCTCAATGATTTGTGAAACATCGTCGCGATTGATCTGCATCTCGTTGCCTTGCTGATCACGGTAGCTGACTAAGCCGGTGTCGTCATCGACTTTGGGTTTACCGTCAGTCAGGATCATACGACCATCTTTGGTTGCCATCACGTAATCGCTACTACAACCGGAAACCGCAAATGCCAGACCGACAGCGGAAATAAGAACAGCCCATTTTTTCATCGTTATTCGCCTCGAGTGGTATGGAGTGACATATACAGTCTAGTAATAACTAGATTTGATGATGATGATAAGCAGCAAATTCTTAAAAGAAACAGAGGGGAAGCGTGAATGCTTCCCCTGCGTGGGTTACAGCGGGTTCTTTTTGTTACGGATCAGGTTCAGTGTTTCTACGGCGATTGAGAAGAACATCGCAAAGTAGATGTAACCTTTCGGCACGTGAATATCGAAGCCTTCAAGAATCAAGGTAAAGCCGACCAGTAACAGGAATGACAACGCCAACATTTTCACCGACGGGTGACGCTCAACAAAATCACCAATCGATTTTGCCGCGAACATCATCACCAGCACGGCAATAACCACGGCTGCCATCATGATGAAAAGATGGTCGGACAGGCCGACAGCGGTAATCACCGAATCGAGGCTGAAAATAATATCCAGCAGCATGATTTGCACTATCGCGCCAAAGAAAGAGTGAACGTTGGTTTTTATGCTCTCTTCTTCCCCTTCGATGGATTCGTGGATCTCTTTGCTGGCCTTCCAGATTAAGAACAGACCGCCCAATGACAAAATGAGGTCTCGCGCAGAGAAATCATGGCCCATTATGCTAAACAGTGGGTGAATCAAATGCGTCATCCAGGCGATAGACGCCAGCAGCACCAGACGCATGATCATCGCGGCACCCAGACCCAGACGGCGCGCTTTGGCCTGTTGAGCTTTTGGCAGTTTCGCCACGACTAACGAGAGAAAAATGATATTGTCGATACCCAGAACGATTTCCAGAATCGTCAGGGTGCCCAGCGCCATCCACGCATTAGGATCGGTAATCCATGCAAACAACATTAAAAAATCCTGCCTGAAATTTATAAAACGCCAATTATAAACGCCAGCCCTGATCTGGGTGCAAGTTAAATGAATCTACAACGAGAAATGATTAGCCAGCAGAGCAGCCGTAAAATTCTTTTTCAGATAGAAACCGCGCGGCAACGTCAGAATTGGCGCGCCATCGGCACCAATCGCATCGGTTAACGCTTTGCTGTTGGCGGCTTTTGGACGCAACTGCAACACTTCCCCATGACGAGCAGTGATACGTTCGACCTGCCCAAGCACAATTAAATCCATCAATTCTTCCCAGTCCAAACGCAACTGCCGTTCCTCTTCTGCAGAAGGTGCCCACAGTAATGGTGAGCCAATATGCCTTTCAGCCAACGGAATTTGCCGCTCTCCTTCAACAGGGATCCACAGCACGCGTTTTAACTTGTGGCGCACATGGCTGGTTTCCCAAACCACACCAGTATTACCAGTGAGCGGGGCGACACAAACAAAGGTGGTTTCCAGTGGACGTCCCATTCTATCAACAGGGATTGTTTTTAACTCGATACCAAGTGCTGCGAAATCTTGCTCGGGTTTGCTTCCGGCACTGGCTCCTAACCACAATTCGAGTAAAACACCAATCCAACCTTTGTCGCGTTTGAGATCTTTGGGGATGGGTAAACTGGCAAGCGCCGCCAATTCGCCCAGCGTATAGCCTGCCAGTTTCTGGGCTTGAGCCAGTAAAATCTGTTCATTTTCTGGAGGGGTAAGTAAAGGACGAAGTGCTTCCATTGTGCCTGACTGCTAAGTGGTTAAAAAATGAACGTGGTTTACCCACAACATGGAAATAGTTTAGCGTGTCGGGGATAAGAATGGCAATGCACTGATTTTGAATCATTTTTATCGCTAAAAATGATCAATTTTGAATTGTGCAAAAACCTTTTCCCATTCTGGTCACTGGCAATGAACAGGATCTTACACCGGGTTATCCACAGAAAAATGGGATAACTGGTAAAAAAGCTCACTACTGGTTCGATTTACAGCCTTGACGGGGGGGTAAAACCCATTTTTTCACCAGTTTGTGACTAACTTGTTGGCACAATCTGTGGATAAAAACGTCATTGGTCGATCTTTCATCAGTGAAAGATCCTAGTATGTGATGATCATCACACTACTGAGCTGTGAACTAATTTTTAACTCACTATTGCTTTGAAATTATTGTGTATTTTTTTTATGAGTCGCGAGGCGATTTTGAAGTTATCCTAAGTTGTCCCGAGAGTATTAGGTAGTTCTTCACAGTTATATCCACAGAAAAAGTGAATAAACTCACCGCTCAAAACGGCCTAATGTTTATAACTCGGTCATATTTTGTGAGTTATTCAATTGTTATTCCTTTCTGGCAACCGTTACACAGTGGTTTACCGTCTAGCGCTTGTATGAAACAATCGCCCTAATCTAAGTTTGTTTTGAGGTAGTCCGGTGATCGATGATGATGGCTACCGCCCGAATGTTGGTATCGTAATCTGTAATCGGCAGGGTCAAGTGATGTGGGCCAGGCGTTTTGGTCAACATTCCTGGCAGTTTCCGCAAGGTGGCATCAATCCTGGCGAATCCCCGGAACAGGCAATGTACCGGGAGCTTTTCGAGGAAGTGGGTTTACAGCGAAAAGATGTCCGAATACTCGCCTCGACCCGAAACTGGTTACGTTACAAGTTACCTAAACGTTTGGTGCGTTGGGACACAAAGCCGGTTTGTATCGGCCAGAAACAAAAATGGTTTCTCTTGCAGTTGATCAGTAGCGATAACGATATCAATATGCAAACCAGCAGTACCCCAGAGTTTGATGGCTGGCGCTGGGTTAGCTATTGGTATCCGGTTCGTCAGGTTGTCTCCTTTAAACGCGATGTCTATCGTCGGGTGATGAAAGAGTTTGCAAGCGTCGTAATGCCGCTGCAGGAAGTTACGCCACCACGTAATAACGCGCCTGCTTGGCGACGTAAAAGAGGTTAAGTCACGCAAAAATGCTCACCCGTTTGCGAGAAATAGTCGAGAAGGTTGCCAGTGCTCCGCGCCTCAATGAGGCGCTGGATATTTTGGTTACAGATATCTGCCTTGCGATGGACACCGAGGTATGCTCGGTTTATCTCGCAGATCATGACCGGCGTTGCTTTTACCTGATGGCGACGCGCGGCCTTAAAAAGCCGCGTGGTCGCACAATCACACTCGCATTTGATGAAGGCATTGTCGGGTTGGTCGGCCGTCTTGCAGAACCGATAAACCTTGCTGATGCGCAAAAACATCCCAGCTTTAAATATGTCCCCGCAGTAAAAGAAGAACGATTTCGAGCCTTCCTTGGCGTACCCATCATCCAGCGACGTCAATTGCTGGGGGTGCTGGTGGTACAACAACGTGAGCACCGGCAATATGATGAAAGCGAGGAGTCCTTTCTCGTTACGCTCGCCACACAAATGGCAGCCATCCTCTCTCAATCACAGTTAGCCGCCTTATTTGGCCAATATCGCCAGACGCGTATCCGGGCATTGCCTGCATCGCCAGGCGTTGCGATTGCTGAAGGCTGGATGGACTCAACGCTCCCATTAATGGAGCAAGTGTCTGAAGCGTCGACACTGGATACCACGCTTGAGCGCGAGCGTCTTACCGCGGCACTTGAAGAAGCGTCTAACGAATTTCGACGTTACAGCAAACGTTTTGCGGCGGGGGCCCAGAAAGAAACTGCGGCTATCTTTGACCTCTATTCGCACCTGTTAACCGATGCCCGTCTTCGTCGAGAATTATTCGAAGAAGTTGATAAAGGCTCGGTTGCAGAATGGGCGGTTAAAAAAGTTATCGAAAAGTTTGCGGAGCAATTCGCAAGCCTGACTGACGGCTACTTAAAAGAACGCGCAGGCGATCTTCGTACCCTCGGTCAACGTCTGTTATTCCATCTCGATGACACCATCCAGAGCCCAAACACCTGGCCTGAACGCTTTGTGTTGGTGGCTGATGAGTTATCCGCGACGACCCTTGCTGAGTTACCGCAAAACCGCCTGGTTGGCGTAGTCGTGCGCGATGGTGCGGCGAACTCGCACGCGGCGATCATGGTGCGTGCGTTGGGCATCCCAACGGTCATGGGGGCGGATATCCAGCCTTCGGTGCTGCATCGCCGAACTTTAGTTGTGGATGGTTACCGCGGCGAATTGCTGGTTGACCCGGAAACGGTACTGTTGCAGGAATACCAGCGGCTCATTACCGAAGAGAACGAACTTAGCCGATTGGTTGAGGACGACGTTGATAGCCCCGCTGCGCTAAAAAGCGGTGAGCGTGTGCAGGTGATGCTGAATGCTGGTCTGAGTCCCGAGCATGAACAACTGCTTGGCAGCCGCATTGATGGCATTGGTTTATATCGCACCGAAATCCCATTCATGCTGCAAAGTGGTTTCCCGTCGGAAGAAGAGCAGGTCGCCCAGTATCAGGGCATGTTGCAGATGTTTAACGACAAACCCGTTACGCTGCGAACACTGGATGTTGGCGCGGATAAACAACTGCCCTACATGCCAATCAGCGAGGAAAACCCGTGTCTTGGCTGGCGAGGGATCCGTATCACGCTTGACCAACCTGAGATTTTCCTGGTGCAGGTGCGTGCCATGCTGCGTGCCAATGCTGCCACTGGCAACCTGAGCATTCTGCTGCCGATGATAACCAGCATCGACGAGATTGACGAAGCTCGTAGACTGATAGACCGCGCCGGGCGCGAAGTAGAAGAAGTGCTGGGCTACGAGTTACCCAAACTACGTATTGGCATCATGGTTGAAGTCCCGTCGATGGTGTTCATGCTTGGGCATCTTGCCAGCCGCGTTGATTTCATCTCTGTCGGCACTAACGACCTAACGCAGTATTTACTGGCTGTCGATCGTAACAACACTCGCGTAGCTAGCCTCTATGACAGCCTGCACCCGGCGATGCTGCGTGCATTGAATCATATTGCTAAAGAAGCTGAACGTAACGGCATCGATTTGTGCCTTTGCGGTGAAATGGCAGGCGACCCGATGTGTGTTGCTCTGCTGGTTGGCATGGGCTATCGCCATTTGTCGATGAATGGTCGTTCAGTGGCGCGTGTTAAATATTTGCTGCGACACATTAGTCTGGAAGAGGTGCAATTACTGGCACAGCGCAGCCTTGAGGCTCAGCTTGCGACAGAAGTACGCCATCAAGTTGCATCCTTCATGGAGCGTCGTGGCATGGGTGGTTTGATTCGCGGCGGGCGCTAAGGCGCTCGTTGTTCCCTCATATTTTCCAGTTTATAAACACCCCTGCGACTTGAAGGATGACGGGGATATTACATATCTTTTACAACATCGCCGACTCTACCCCGACGCCCTTTATGCTATGATCCGCTGCTTTCGGAGCGCATCTGCACAGATGCGTATTTGCAACCCATCGTCGACTTTCGGTGGGGTAACAACGGTTTGTGGTGACAGATGAATAGTGGCTATCTGCATTTCCCTGAATTTGACCCGGTGATTTTTTCCATTGGGCCAGTCTCTTTGCACTGGTACGGAGTGATGTACCTGGTCGGCTTCGTGTTTGCCATGTGGCTTGCGGGTCGTCGTGCCAAGAAACCAGGCAGCGGTTGGACGAAAGACGAAGTCGAAAACCTGCTGTACGCCGGCTTCCTGGGGGTATTCCTTGGAGGGCGTCTTGGTTATGTATTCTTCTACAACCTGCCTTCTTTCCTTGCCGATCCACTGTACCTGTTTAAAGTTTGGGATGGCGGTATGTCCTTCCATGGTGGGTTGGTCGGCGTTATTTGTGTGATGATCTGGTTCGCACGTCGAACTCATCGCTCCTTCTTCCAGGTATCGGATTTCATTGCGCCACTGATTCCATTTGGCTTGGGTGCTGGTCGTCTTGGTAATTTTATCAATGGCGAGTTGTGGGGGCGCGTTGATCCTGGCTTCCATTGGGCAATGCTGTTCCCTGGTTCGCGCAGCGAAGATATCGGCCTGCTGGCGACGCATCCTGAATGGCAGTCCTTGTTTAACACCTACGGTGTTTTGCCGCGCCATCCTTCTCAGCTTTACGAAATGGTTCTGGAAGGCATCGTACTGTTCATTATCCTGAACCTGTATATTCGTAAGCCACGTCCGATGGGGGCTGTTTCCGGCCTGTTCCTGATTGGCTACGGTGCTTTCCGTATCATTGTCGAATTCTTCCGCCAGCCAGATGCTCAGTTTACCGGTGAGTGGGTACAGTACATCAGCATGGGGCAAATCCTCTCGATTCCGATGATTGTGGCCGGTGTGATTATGATGGTTTGGGCGTATCGTCGTCGTCCACAGCAACAGCTTTCGTGAGGAAACATGCAACAATATCTTGATTTGATGAAACATGTGCTGGAAAACGGTACACCAAAAGATGACCGTACGGGTACAGGTACGCTGTCGATTTTCGGTCATCAAATGCGCTTTAATTTGCAAGATGGTTTCCCTCTGGTTACCACTAAACGCTGCCATTTACGCTCCATCATTCATGAACTGCTGTGGTTCCTGAAAGGGGATACCAACGTCGCATATCTGCACGAAAACAACGTCTCAATTTGGGACGAATGGGCAGATGAAAATGGCGATCTTGGCCCCGTTTATGGCAAACAGTGGCGCTCCTGGGCAACCCCTGATGGCCGCTACATTGACCAGTTAACCACTGTCATTAACCAGTTAAAAAACGACCCAGATTCTCGCCGCATCATTGTTTCGGCGTGGAATGTGGGTGAGCTGGATAAAATGGCGTTGGCTCCATGCCATGCGTTTTTCCAGTTCTACGTGGCTGACGGCAAGCTTTCTTGCCAGCTTTACCAGCGTTCATGCGACATCTTCCTTGGCCTGCCATTTAATATTGCCAGCTACGCATTACTGGTACATATGATGGCGCAGCAATGCGATTTGGAAGTGGGTGATTTTGTCTGGACAGGTGGCGATACCCATTTGTACAGCAACCACCTCGAGCAAACGCGTTTGCAGTTAACGCGTGAACCCCGCGCTCTGCCAAAACTGGTAATCAAACGCAAACCTGAGTCTCTGTTTGACTATCGTTTCGACGATTTCGAAATTGAAGGCTACGATCCTCATCCTGCGATCAAAGCTCCTGTCGCTATCTAACGGGTGACAGCCTGCCATAACCGGTGCCACTTGTGCGCCGGTTTTTTTTGCCCCAATTATGGTATTGCGAGCCTCCTTCCAGCACTTCTGAAACGTACAGCAACAGCAAAAATTTCCTTCGAGACATCCTCAGAATCCAATCATCTTCAGTAGCGAAGAATTGAGTGACTGGCACACTGCTGCCATGAAAACAAAACAGTCTGGATTTAGCTTAATAGAAATGATGGTGGTGATGGTTATTGTCGCAACGCTTAGCACAGGCGGGGTGTACGGCTGGCAACAATGGCAACAATGGCAGCAACAGCAGCGAATGTGGATAACCACCCAGCATATTCGTCATTTGCTCGAACAGCTACGCAGCGATGCCAATTGGAATAATCGCGACCATTTGCTTACGGTGAATCGCCCAGGGAAAAGCTGGTGCCTATCCAGCAAGCTAATTGAAGCTACCCAATGTTTATCTGAAGGGCGCTGGAGGTTAATTCAACCTTTTACAGATGTCGATATTAGCGAGGTAACGGCGGGGCTTGGATTTTATGGCCTGAGAAATACCGCCTGGCCAGGTCACATCACGTTGCAAAGCGCGGCAGGAAAATGGCGTGTGGTGCTGTCGGCTCAAGGACGCATTCGAGTTTGTGAGGTTGTCGGGAGTAACAAATGCAGCTAAATCAGCAGGGGTTTACTTTACTTGAAACGCTCATTGCGATGGCATTAAGTAGCATTGTTCTGCTTGGGGCTGGCCGATTATTTCCGGTACTTCAACGCGCTGTATTGCAGCAGTACCAGAAAGAAACCGTGCAAGAGTCGCTATGGCAATTAGCATTCAGTTTGGGAAAGCAGCTGCAGCGGGCAGGCTATTGCCACGGAAACTGCTCAGGGCAGGGACTGGTATTGAGCAAAGGAGGGGAATGCGTGTTGTCGCAATGGGATAGCAATAGCAACGGACGCTGGGAACCAGGCAGCCATGCACAAGCAGAGCAGACAGGCTTTCGACTGAACGGTACCGATCTGGAAACACTACGTGGGGCGACCCATTGCGAAGGCGGTGGTTGGGATAAATTATCCGATCCTGCGACGCTGGTCATACAGCGATTTACAGTCACCCGCTTGGCTCGACATGCCATGTCGCCCTTGTTGGTTATCGAACTTGCAGGGGCCTCGAAAAGTGGTCAAAACCCAGTGTCACTTCGCCACACAGTAGTGGGATATAACCTGTGAGCAGGCAATTAGAGCGGGGGAATATCACCCTTGGATTTGTACTACTGCTATTTGCTCTGGGGATCTTAATGCTCGGCGGATTACAGCAGCAGTTAAGCCACCAACGGTTTCTGGTCGCCAGTGAAGTCGATTTCCTTAAACAATATGCCAGTGCAGTTTCAGCTCAAGCTTGGGGAGGCCAGTTATCGTGGCAATCACAGCAATCCTGGCAGTGCCAGCAGCACACTGGAAAAGGCTGGAAAAGTTGTGTGCGAGTGGTGGAGAAAAATGAAGCTGTTATGGCGGCGTTCGGTATGGTATCAGGACAAAAAATGCCGCTGATTCTTTGGGAATGGGGAACACTGGTTAACTCACAATGGTCATCAACACCACATGGCTGGTTGGATTTCTGCCCTTTTTCTGAGGCGACACGATGCCAACTCCCCCAATAAAATCATTGCAGCGTGGATTCAGCTTGGTTGAAGTGCTTTGTGCCATGGCCTTGTTCTCGGTAGTGATGTTGGCTTTACTTGGCTATCACCGGGTTTTACAGCAAGGTTTTCAGTCTCAGTGGCAATTCCGGCAACTTTGGAGGCTGGCGCTGGAAATGAGTGAGCCAGAATCCCCTTTACCGGCTGATGAATGGAAAGTCAGTCGGCAGCAGACATCGGCGGCTGGATGTGTCAGCATCGATGTTACGATTAAGAGCCCGGCAGGGCGAACTGGGCAGCTGTCACGGTTACATTGCCTGCAGAAAGAGAAAAGTCAGGAGTAGCGATTCTATGTTGCGTGTTTACCATTCCAACCAGCTGGATGTGCTGGAAGCAATTATGGAATTTATTGTAGAACAGCAACCATTGCCGGACCCTTTTGAGCCCGAAGTGATATTGGTACAAAGTACCGGCATGGCGCAATGGCTACAAATGACGCTGGCGCAAAAATTCGGTATCGCGGCCAACATCAGCTTCCCCCTTCCGGCGAGCTTTATATGGGATATGTTTGTCCGCGTGTTGCCGAATATCCCAGAGCAAAGTGCGTTCAATAAACAAAGCATGAGCTGGAAGTTAATGACGCTCATCCCGACCATGTTTGAACAGCCTGAGTTTGCACTGCTCAAGCAATATCTTGAAGACGATGAAAATGGCCGAAAACTTTCTCAACTAGCCTCAAGAATTGCTGACCTTTATGACCAATATTTAGTCTATCGTCCAGATTGGCTAAGTCAGTGGGAAAAGGGAGAGCTTGTCGACAATGTGGGCGAAGCTCAATTGTGGCAGGCTCCGCTATGGGCGGCACTGGTTCGCCATACGCAAGAACTTGGTCAGCCAGAATGGCACCGCGCAAATCTCTATCAGCGTTTCATTAAAGCCCTAGAATCTACCTCTGAATGTCCGCCAGGTTTACCGCCCCGCGTCTTTATATGTGGGATTTCAGCGTTACCACCGGTTTACCTTCAGGCGCTGCAAGCTCTGGGTAAACACATTGATGTGCATTTACTGTTTACGAACCCTTGCCGTTACTACTGGGGCGATATTAAAGATCCGTCTTATCTTGCCCGGTTAATCAGTCGCCGCCGACGCAAACATACTCAGGAAGACATTACGCTTCCGCTATTTAAAGACAGCAATACCGCTTCTTCACTATTCAACGACGACGGTGAGCAAGATATTGGCAACCCTTTGTTGGCATCGTGGGGGAAATTAGGGCGTGATTACACGTACTTGTTGGCCGAGCTGCAACAATTCGAAGAAATTGATGTTTTCGTTGATATCGAGCCCAATAATTTACTGCGCAATTTGCAGTACGATTTGCTTGAGTTACAAAACAATGCGGTCACGGGGCTTACCCTAGAAGAGTTTGAGCACAGCCATAATAAACGCGTCTTTTCACCGGAAGATTATTCTGTCACCTTCCATGAGTGTCATAGCCCTCAACGCGAAGTAGAAGTACTGCATGATCAATTGTTGGCTATGTTGGATGCTGACCCAACACTTACGCCGCGTGACATCATCGTGATGGTGGCAGATATCGACAGTTACAGCCCGTTTATCCAGGCTGTATTCGGTAATGCTGTAGGTGAACGGCGGTTGCCGTTTGCGATTTCTGACCGGCGAGCGAGACAAGCTCACCCAGCGTTACAAGCATTTATCTCCTTACTTTCACTACCTGATAGCCGTTTTGCCGCGCAGGATGTCCTTGCTTTACTTGAAGTTCCCGCACTGGCTGCGCGTTTCTCAATTAATGAAGAAGGGCTGCGCTACCTACGCCAGTGGGTGAATGAATCGGGGATCCGGTGGGGGATTGACGACGACAACGTACGTGAATGGGATCTTCCGGCTACCGGGCAGCACACCTGGCGCTTTGGTTTAACTCGCATGTTGTTGGGCTATGCAATGGATAGCCAGGCAGGAGAGTGGCAGTCGATCCTTCCTTATGATGAATCGAGCGGCTTAATTGCTGAACTCGTAGGGCAACTTGCCGAGCTGTTAATGCAGTTGAACAATTGGCGTCGCGAGCTCTCGGTGGCGCGCCCATTGGCGGAATGGACGACTGTTTGCCGTGAAATGCTAGCGAGCTTCTTCCTTCCAGATACGGAAACGGAAGGCGCGTTGGCGCTGATTGAACAACAGTGGCAGGACATCATCAAATATGGCCTTGAGTCGCGTTATCAAGAGAACATCTCCTTAATTTTATTGCGTGAGGAGCTGGCACAGCGGTTAGATCAAGAGCGCATTAGCCAGCGTTTCTTGGCAGGGCCGATCAACTTCTGCACCCTGATGCCGATGCGTTCAATTCCGTTCAAAGTGGTCTGTTTGCTTGGCATGAATGATGGCGTTTACCCACGCGCATTGGCACCGCTTGGGTTTGATCTAATGAGTCAGAAACCTCAGCGAGGTGATCGTAGCCGTCGCGATGACGATCGATACTTGTTCCTTGAAGCGCTTAACTCAGCACAAATGCGCTTCTATATCAGTTATATCGGGCGTTCTATTCAGGACAACAGCCAGCGCTATCCTTCTGTATTGGTTGACGAACTCCTGGACTACATCGCACAAAGCCATTGTTTGCCGCAGGACTCAGAACAAACCTGTGATGTTAGCAACGAGCGTGTGAAAAAATATTTGGTTCAGCAGCATTACCGTACCCCGTTTGAGTCGGGGAATTTTATCCCCGGCGTAACGGCACAAAGCTATGCCAGGGAATGGTTGCCCGCCGCAAGCGAGCAAGGCAATCCGCAGGTTCCGTTTATTCAACCCTTGCAGGAAGATGCTGATGACGTCATCACGTTGGATCAATTGCAACGTTTCTGGCGGCATCCTGTTCGCGCCTTTTTCCAGATGCGTTTGGGCATCAATTTCCGACTTGAAGAAACCGATCTCCCGGATGCGGAACCTTTCACATTAGATAGCCTTGAACGTTTCCAGATGAATCAGGAATTGCTGAATACCCTGGTTCAGGAAGGTGACACGCAGCAGCTATTCCGCCGTTATCGGGCGGCGGGGATCTTGCCGTACGGCGCTTTTGGGGAAATTTTATGGGAAAGCCAGCTCACAGAGATGGAAGAGCTGGCGAAAAAAGTGAGAGCCGAGCGACAGAATGGCAATAGCCTGGAAGTGTCGTTGCAAATCGATGGAACAAGTCTGGAAGGATGGCTGTCGGATGTACAGGAAGATGGTCTGCTGCGCTGGCGGCCTTCCATTCTCAATCCTGCACATGGTTTGCAATTGTGGATTGAACATGTGGTTTGGTGTGCGATGGGAGGAAGAGGTGAAAGCCGTCTGTACGGGCGGGATTCGACCGAATGGAAATTCCCTTCCCTCGATCTCGAGCAGGCAAAAAACTATCTCCAGCAACTTATTGATGGTTATCGCAAAGGATTAGTACAACCCCTTCTCCTCCTCCCAATAAGTGGTGGGGCGTGGATAAAAGCCTGTTACGAACCGGCGAATGATGCCATTTTATGGGATGAGCAAATGCAGCAGAAAGCCAAAAGCAAGTTATTGGCAGCCTGGGAAGGGAATCAGAGAGTGGAAGGTGAAGGGGCTGATATGTGGCTACAACGCCTGTATCGAACGCTGGATCCGGATTACTACGATGCCATCATCACCGAGGCTGAGCGTTACTTGCTGCCTTTGTTTCGTTTCAACAAAGCTTAAAAAGTTGTATAAAAATTGCACAATCCGGCAGGTTCATCTATTATGCGCAACTTGCTCAGGATTGGCGAAAAAAGCATCAACTAAAAATAACATGTTTGTTTGAAAGTTGTTAATGATGAGTGAGTTATACCCTTAGTACTTCAAATTACAGCGACTCCTGCAACTTGAAGTCCTAAGGGTATAGGAAGTTTCGTGATTATGAGGTTCGTTAATGCCTAAATGTAGCACCTGGTTAAAACCGCTTTTCTTGTTAGTCGCTCTTTGGGCACCATTAAGTCAGGCAGACACGGGTTGGCAACCTATCCAGGAAACTATCCGTAAAAGTGAGAAAGACAATCGTCAATATCAGGCCGTACGTCTTGATAATGGTATGACGGTCCTGCTGGTCTCTGATCCGCAAGCCGTTAAGTCATTGTCTGCATTAGTGGTTCCGGTTGGATCATTAGAAGATCCAGACGACCATCTTGGCCTGGCTCACTACCTTGAACATATGACGCTGATGGGTTCTAAAAAATATCCTGAACCGGATAGCCTGTCGGAGTTTCTCAAAAAGCATGGTGGCAGCCATAACGCCAGCACCGCAACTTACCGTACCGCGTTCTACCTTGAGGTGGAAAACGATGCACTGGAAGGAGCGGTCGACCGTTTGTCTGATGCTATCGCTGAACCAAATCTCGCACCTGAATATGCCGAACGTGAACGCAATGCGGTGAATGCTGAACTGACCTTAGCCCGTGCCCGTGACGGTATGCGTATGGCGCAAGTCAGTGCAGAAACGATCAACCCAGCTCACCCTGGCTCACGTTTTTCGGGCGGTAATCTGGAAACATTGCGCGATAAACCGGGCAGCAAGTTGCTGGATGCGCTGGTGGCTTTCCGCGATAAATATTATTCCGCGAACCTGATGAAAGCGGTTATTTACAGCAATAAGCCATTGCCTGAATTGGCAAAGATTGCGGTGGATACCTATGGGCGTGTGCCGAATAAAAATATCGAAAGGCCGACCATTGACGTGCCCGTTGTGACTGACGCGCAAAAAGGCATAGTGATTCACTACGTGCCAGCCTTGCCGCGCAAAGTGGTGCGAGTGGAGTTCCGAATCGACAATAATAGCGATAAATTCCGCAGCAAAACGGATGAATTGATTGGCTATTTGATCGGCAACCGTAGCAACGATACCCTTTCCGACTGGTTACAAAAGCAAGGCCTCGCAGACAGCATTCGTGCTGATTCCGATCCCATTGTTAATGGCAATAGCGGCGTGTTCGCCATTTCAGTGTCATTGACTGATAAAGGTCTTGCCCAGCGTGATGAAGTCGTGGCGGCTATTTTCAGCTATTTGAATAAATTACGTGAAACAGGTGTCGATAAAAGCTACTTCGATGAGCTCGCCCATGTGCTGGATCTCGACTTCCGTTACCCGTCAATAACCCGCAATATGGATTACGTTGAATGGTTAGCCGACACCATGCTGCGTGTGCCGGTTGAACATACACTGGATTTCGTGAATATTGCCGATCAATATGACCCGGCAGCTATCAAAGCACGGCTGGATATGATGACGCCGCAAAATGCCCGCGTCTGGTATATCAGCCCGAAAGAGCCTCATAACAAAACGGCTTATTTTGTTGAAGCTCCCTATCAGGTCGATAAAATTACGCCGCAAGTGTTCAACGACTGGCAGCAAAAATCAGCGGCAATTAAGCTGGAACTGCCTAAGTTGAACCCTTACATCCCTGATGACTTTACGTTGGTCAAACCTGAAAAAACCTACGCTCATCCAGAGTTGTTGGTAAAAGAGCCTGGTTTACGCGTGCTGTATATGCCAAGCCGCTATTTTGCCAGCGAACCTAAGGCAGATGTGACGATGGTGCTGCGCAATCCGCAGGCGATGGACAGCGCGAAAAACCAGGTATTATTTGCTCTGAATGACTATCTGGCAGGTATTGCGCTGGATCAGTTAAGCAACCAGGCATCTGTCGGGGGGATTGGTTTCTCAACCAATGCTAACAGCGGTTTGATGGTGAATGCCAATGGCTACACCCAACGTTTGCCGCAATTATTTGAAGCGCTGTTGAAGGGCTATTTCTCCTATACCCCGACCCAGGAACAACTGGATCAGGCGAAGTCATGGTATGCCCAAATGATGGATTCGGCGGACAAGGGCAAAGCTTACGATCAGGCGATTATGCCAGTGCAAATGGTGTCGCAGGTACCTTATTTCCAACGCGAAGTGCGCCGTTCGCTGTTGCCAGGACTGACATTACAAGATGTGCTTGATTACCGTGATGCGTTAAAAACCCATGCTAAACCTGAATTTTTGGTACTGGGTAACATGTCTCCTCAGCAGGCAAAGGATCTGGCGCATAACGTACAAAGCCAACTTGCCACCGAAGGAAACGAATGGTGCCGTAATAAGGATGTGCTGGTAGATAAACAACATTTAGCCATGTTCGAAAAAGCGGGCAGCAGTACGGATTCCGCTCTGGCAGCGGTTTACGTGCCAAAAGGTTTTGATGAAACTGTAAGTACCGCTTACAGCTCAATGTTAGGGCAAATTATTCAGCCGTGGTTCTACAACCAGTTACGTACACAAGAGCAGTTGGGTTATGCGGTATTTGCCTTCCCGATGTCGATTGGGCGTCAGTGGGGGATTGGTTTCTTGCTGCAAAGCAACGACAAACAACCGGCCTATTTGTACCAACGCTTTAAAGCGTTTTACCCAACCGCTGAGCAAAAGCTGCGTAGCATGAGTGCAGAGGATTTTGCACAAATGCAGCAGGGGATGATCAGTGAAATTATGCAGGCGCCGCAAACCTTGTCGCAGGAAGCTTCTCAATTGAGCAAAGATTTCGATCGCGGAAACCTGGACTTTGATTCGCGTGATAAAGTTGTCGCTGAAATTAAAAAGCTGACGCCACAAAAACTGGCTGATTTCTTCCATCAGGCTGTGATTGAACCGCAAGGAATGGCTGTTCTTTCGCAAATTTCTGGCAACAACAATGGCAAGGCGGAATACGCTGCGCCAGATGGGTGGAAAACCTGGAAGGGAGTCAGCGGCCTGCAACAATCATTGCCGCTCGTCGATCCTAAATAGTTTGAGATACTGCCGGGCCGCAAAGGAATTAACTCATTGGCTGATTTGATTCAGTCAATGGGTGATAATGTGCAGCTAATACACCCGCAACTTGAAAGATGAAGGGTAAATAATGACCGGAACCACGCAACCTCTTGATCCCCTAAGTTTACCTTTGACAGGGGAGAGGTTGATTGAAGCCTCTGCCGGTACCGGAAAGACATTCACCATCGCAGCACTTTATTTACGCTTGCTGCTTGGCCTGGGTGGTGAAAATGCCCATCCCCGCCCACTCTCCGTTGAAGAATTATTGGTCGTAACGTTTACTCAGGCGGCGACCGAAGAACTCCGTGGTCGCATTCGTGCCAACATTCATGAATTGCGCATCGCCTGCGTTCGCAACCGAACTGATAATCCCCTGTTCCAAAACTTGTTGGCAGAGATCCCCGATCTTCACCAGGCGGCCCGAATTTTGCGTCTTGCTGAACAGCAAATGGATGATGCGGCCATTTTTACCATTCATGGCTTTTGCCAAAGGATGCTCAGCCTTAACGCGTTTGAATCGGGTATGTTGTTCGAGCAACAGCTTATAGAAGATGAATCGCTGTTACGTCGCCATGCTTGTGCTGACTTTTGGCGTCGCCATTGCTACCCACTGCCGAAGCCGATAGCGAAAGTTATGGCCGAGGAATGGGCAGGGCCTGAGGAGTTGCTCAAGGATATAAACAGCTGGCTTCAGGGTGAGCAGCCGGTCCTGAAGCAGCCGCCTGCGGATGATGAAACCCTGCTCGCTCGACATCAAAAGATCATTGCCGCGATTGAGGATGTGAAAACTCAGTGGCGTGACTGCGCGGACGACATTGCTCAAATTCTCAGTGAAGCAAAAATTGATCGCCGCAGTTACAGCAGTAAAAATTTGCCTAACTGGCTGAATATTGTCGGAACCTGGGCGCAAACAGAAACCACAACCTACAAATTGCCTGAGCAGTTGGAACGCTTTTCTCAATCGATGCTGGATGAGAAAACCAAAGAAGGCCAACCGCCGCAGCATCCTGTTTTCAGGGCAATTAATTCGCTGTTGGGTGAGCCGCTGACGCTGCGTGATTTGGTCATCGCCCGCGCAATGTCTGAAATCCGCTACACCGTGCAGCAGGAAAAACGTCGCCGTGGCGAGTTAGGATTTGACGACATGCTGACTCGCCTGGATGAAGCGCTGCACAAACCAGGTGGCGACGCGCTGGCCGCGGCCATCAGGGCACGTTTCCCGGCAGCAATGATTGATGAATTCCAGGATACCGACCCGCAGCAATATCGTATTTTCAGACGCTTATATATCAATCAGCCTGATACGGCATTGTTGCTTATCGGTGACCCCAAGCAGGCGATTTACGCATTCCGTGGCGCGGACATTTTTACCTATATGAAAGCGCGTCATGAGGTAAGTGCCCACTACACGCTGGATACCAACTGGCGCTCATCTCCTGGGATGATTAGCAGCGTCAATACCTTGTTCCAGCAATTGGATAATCCCTTCTTATTCCAGCAAATTCCTTTCTTAGCGGTGAAAGCTGCGGCGAAAAACAGCGGCCTGCGTTTTACGTTCAAAGGAAAAAATCAGGCGGCGATGACATTCTGGGCCCAATCGGGTGATGGCTGCGGAGTGAGTGATTACCAACAAACCATGGCCATGCAGTGCGCGCAGCAGATTCGGGACTGGTTGAGTGCCGGACAGCGCGGCGAAGCTTTGTTGTGGAAAGGCGAAGAATCGCGTCCAGTACAGTCGTCTGACATCACCATTCTGGTACGCAGCCGTGGCGAGGCGTCCATTGTGCGTGAAGCACTGACGAGTCTGAATATTCCGTCCGTGTATCTTTCAAACCGCGACTCGGTGTTCGCAACGCCAGAAGCGCGAGAAATATTGTGGATTTTGCAGGCTGTTTTGGCGCCTGAAATAGAAACCGCGCTGCGCAGTGCCGTCGCGACCAGCATGTTAGGTCTTGATGCCCGCATGATTGAAGCGCTTAACGAAGATGAAAATGCCTGGGATCAACTGGTCGAGGAGTTTTCAGAATATCGCCACATCTGGCTGCGCCGGGGCGTGATGCCGATGTTGCGTGCGCTAATTGCCCGTCGCCAGATAGCCGAAAACTTGTTGGCAACGCCAGGTGGTGAGCGACGTCTGACCGATATTTTGCACATCAGCGAATTGCTGCAAGAAGAAGCCTCGCAGACTGACAGTGAGCATGCGTTGGTTCGTTGGTTGGCGCAGCAGGTTGCCGAACCTGACAGCAATTCATTCAGCCAACAATTGCGTCTCGAAAGCGACAGGCATTTGGTGCAGGTTGTCACTATTCACAAATCAAAAGGGCTGGAATATCCGCTGGTTTGGCTACCGTTCATCGCTAACTATCGTTCGCAAAACAGTGGCTTATATCACGACCGCTCGACATTCTCGCCGTTGCTGGATTTGAGCGACGATGCAGAGAGCCTGAGTCTCGCTGAAGAAGAACGTTTGGCGGAGGATTTGCGTCTGTTGTATGTCGCGCTGACGCGTTCCATTTGGCATTGCAGTATTGGTGTGGCGCCGTTGTTTAAAGGCAACCGCGCCAAAAAAGGGGCCAGCGACCTGCATCTCGGGGCATTGGGTTATCTTGTGCAAAAGGGCGAAGCGAAAGATGCGGCGGGATTACAGTCTTGCTTAACGCAACTGGCGAGTGAGTCGGTGAGTATCGAAGAAGCCCAATCTGATGATTACACGCCCTGGCAACCGGTGAGTGCCGAACTCCCGCAGTTGAGTGCCCGCACGATGGAACGGCAGGTTACTGATAACTGGCGTGTTACCAGTTATTCAGGTTTGCAACAGCATGGCAGCAGTCTTGCACAGGATTTATTGCCGCGGCTGGATGTGGATGCCGCAGGAGTGGCATCGGTACAAAGTGAACCATTACTCACTCCGCACACCTTCCCACGCGGGGCAGGTCCTGGCACTTTCCTCCATAGCTTATTCGAAGGTATTGATTTTACACAGCCGCTTGACGATGCGTGGATTCTGAAGCAACTCACTGAGCAGGGATTTAGCGAGGAGTGGCAGCCGAGATTAAAGGAATGGCTGCACACCATTTTACAGGCTCCGTTAAATGAAACGGGCGTCTCCCTCAGCCAGTTAACGCCTCAGAACAAACAGGTCGAGCTGGAGTTTTATCTGCCGATTGCGAGTGATTTACACGCCGCGCAATTGGATAAACTGGTTCGGGAATATGATCCGTTATCATCAGGTTGCTCACCGTTAAACTTCAGACAAGTACGCGGCATGCTGAAAGGCTTTATCGACCTGGTGTTCCGCTGGCAAGGGCGGTATTACCTGCTGGATTACAAATCGAACTGGTTAGGAGAAGACAGCAGCGCCTACACTCAGGATGCCATGGCCCAGGCGATGCAGGCTCATCGTTATGATCTGCAATATCAGCTGTATACGTTGGCGCTGCACCGTTATTTACGCCACCGCATTGCTGATTATGACTACCAAACTCACTTCGGGGGCGTCATCTACCTCTTCTTGCGCGGCGTTGAAAGTAACGGTTCGTCACAAGGAATATTTACCACCCGTCCTGACGAACAATTAATAGCGAAAATGGACACACTCTTTGCATTGAAAACGGATATTGCGGAACAAACGGACGAGGTTGCGCCATGAAAATGTCTGAGTTGTTACAGCAAGCGGTTGAGCAGAAATCGCTGCGTGCTCTGGATGCCCAGTTCGCCATGATGATTGCCGGTGATGAGCAACCTGCCGTCATGCTGGCGGCCGCGTTAGTCAGCCATGATGCCGGTGAAGGCCATGTGTGCCTTCCTCTTTCACGTTTAACACCCGAATTCTGTTTTAACGGGCGGCAACCAGACCTGGCCGAACAACTTTTTGCCGGGGCCGCCGTCAAGTCCGGCTGGCGCGAAGTGTTGCTGGCATCAGATGCGGTGAGTGAGCATGAAGGTGCCACGCCATTAAAGCTGATTGGCGAACGGTTGTATCTCAACCGGATGTGGCAAAACGAACAGTTAGTTGCGCGGTTTTTTGGAGAGGAGAACCGCGCGATACCTCTCGATGATGAGCAGGTCATTCGCGTTCTGAGCCAGCTTTTTGAACCGATGGCTGATATCGACTGGCAAAAAGTTGCAGCAGCTGTAGCGCTGACTCGACGTATTTCAGTGATTTCTGGCGGGCCGGGAACAGGTAAAACGACCACCGTGGCGAAGTTACTCGCAGCCCTGGTTCAGCTCACCACTACAGCCCCCTTACGCATCCAATTGGCGGCGCCGACAGGTAAAGCCGCAGCGCGATTAACGGAATCACTGGGTTCAGCGTTACGACGTTTACCGCTGGATGACACGCAGAAAGCCGCATTGCCGAACGACGCTTGTACGTTGCACCGTTTATTGGGCGCACAACCCAATAGCCAACGTCTGCGTTATCACGCCGGTAATCCGTTGCATCTGGATGTGCTGGTGGTAGATGAAGCCTCGATGGTCGACTTGCCGATGATGGCGAAGTTAATTAACGCGTTGCCACCGCACGCGAGGGTCATTTTCCTCGGCGATCGCGATCAACTTGCATCTGTGGAAGCAGGGGCGGTGCTTGGGGATATCTGCCACTACGTTACGCATGGGTATCCACGCGAAAGAGCGGCGGAGTTAAGTCGACTGACGGGCTATTCACTGCCTGCGGGGGAGGGAAGTCAGGCGAGCGTGCTGCGCGATGGGCTATGTTTGCTGCAAAAAAGCTACCGTTTTGATAGCAAGTCCGGCATCGGACAATTGGCATTTGCTGTCAACGCCAGCGATGTGAAGCAGGCCAGAATTGTCTTTGCCAAAGGCTTTGGCGATATTTCGAAACAGCCGCTGCGTGAGACTGAAGATTATGCGTTGATGATTGCTGATGCGGTGGAAGGTTATCGGCCATACCTGGAGTTAGTTCGCAATCATGCCGAACCCGCCGCTATTCTTGATGCCTTCGGACGCTATCAGCTGTTATGCGCATTGCGGGATGGCCCGTTTGGCGTCAGTGGCCTGAATAATCGCATTGAGCAGGCGCTGGTTCAAAAACGATGGATTGAGCGGCCAAACCCGACGGTTTCGCGCTGGTATAACGGCAGACCCATTATGATTTCCCGTAACGACAGTTCATTGGGGTTGTTCAACGGGGATATCGGTATTGCGTTGGATAGAGGTGAGGGGCTGCGCGTCTGGTTCCCGATGCCTGATGGCACCATCAAATCTGTGCAACCAAGCCGTTTGCCGGGGCATGACACAGCGTACGCCATGACGGTACATAAATCACAGGGGTCGGAATTCGAGCACGCCGCCCTGGTTCTGCCAAATCAATACACCGCTGTGGTGACGCGTGAGCTGGTCTATACCGCTATCACCCGTGCGCGCAGCAGATTGTCTTTGTATGCCGATGATCGGGTGTTGGAAAAAGCGATTGTGACGAAGACGGAACGACGCAGCGGATTGATGGAAAGTTTTAGCTAGCCCTTAGCAGGGCTAGCGAGTTTGTCAGGCTAAATCTGCCATCAGCACTTTTGAGCGGCGCTGATAGTTGTACATTTCTTTTTTGCTTTCGGGCAGCAACTCGACATCAACTGGCATAAAGCCACGCTCCTGGAACCAGTGAATGCTACGGGTTGTCAGGACAAATAGCTTGCTCAGCCCCATTTGCCGGGCTTGTGTGGCAATGCGTTGTAGCAATACTTCGCCACGTGATGAGCTGCGATAGTCAGGATGAACTGCAACACAGGCCATTTCACCAATCCCTTCTTCCTGGAACGGATACAACGCCGCACAAGCGATGGTCAGATTGTCGCGCTGGATAATGGTGAATTTGTCGATCTCCATTTCCAGTTGTTCACGTGAGCGACGCACCAGAATCCCTTGCTGTTCCAGTGGGCGAATGAGTTCCAGGATACCGCCGATATCGTTAATGGTGGCTCGACGAATTTGCTCCGCACTCTCCATTACGATTTGCGTACCGATACCATCACGGGAGAACAACTCCTGCAATAGCGCACCGTCTTCTTGATAGCTGATCAAATGGCTGCGACGCACGCCGCTACGGCAGGCTTTGACTGCGCCTCGCAGAAAACGCACGGTGCCAGAATGGTAATCACCCGCTTCTTCCAGCTCTTCAATGCGTTTTTGCGCATCGTTAGGAAAGAGTTCAGAAACGATATTGCCGGTATCGTCGATCACGCCCTGTGAAGAGCAGAAACCAATCATTTTTTCGGCTTTCAGTTTTACGGCCAATTGCGTAGCAATTTCTTCGGAGGTGAGATTAAAACTTTCACCTGTAACGGAAACCGCAACTGGGCCCATCAATACAATCGCCCCGTTATCAAGCTGGCGGTGAATGGCTTCTTCGTCGATACGACGAACACGACCGCTGTGGCAGTAATCCACACCATCATCTACGCCTAACGGCTGCGCGATAATAAAGTTACCGCTGACGACATTGATATGCGCCCCTTGCAACGGTGTGTTGCCAAGGCTCATGGACAAACGCGCAGTGATATCCAACTGCAATAAACCGGCGGCTTGTTTAACCAGCTCAAGGGTTTTTGCATCAGTAACACGCGTATGTTTGTGATAGACAGGTTCATGATTATGCGAAGCCAGATTGGCATCAATTTGCGGGCGCGCACCATACACCACCACCAGACGAATCCCCAGGCTGTGCAACAGCCCAATATCATTGACGATACTGGAGAAGTTCTCGTGTTCAATGGCTTCGCCGCCAAGCATAATGACAAACGTTTTTCCCCGATGGGCATTTATATAGGGAACAGAATGGCGAAATCCCTGTACCAGTTCGGTTCTACGTTCCTTCACCACGGCAAGCCCTCATTGCATGATTATTCGTAATTTCTGTATTTTTATTCTTTTATTGCTCTCGGTGCAAGCAGCAATTACCGCAAAGCAGAAATTTCTGTGCCGTTGCCGCCAGGTACTTGATTGCGAATGTTTACCCTTTTATGAGTGACAGCCTAAGCCCGATTCGCTAAAGTTTTCGGCTCAAAAAAATAAAATTGGTTATTCGGTTCACGGAAACACACCGCTCAGGAGAGCTATGTCAGATTCCCGTTCATTAATTAGTCGTCGCCGCTTACTAAAGGGCGCGGGCGCTTTGTGGCTACTGAGTGTTAGCCAGGTTGGCTTTGCGGCCTCAAGCCTGGTCATTGCGGTTCGTGTCTGGCCCGCATCGTCTTACACGCGAGTCACGCTGGAATCGAACAGGGAGCTTAAATACCGACAATTTGCGTTAAGCAATCCTGATCGGGTGGTTGTCGACATAGAAGGTGTGAATTTAAATTCAGTATTGAAGGGCATCGGTGCCCAGATTCGTGGCGACGATCCTTTCATTAAATCCGCGCGTGTGGGTCAGTTTGATCCTCAAACCGTGCGCATGGTTTTCGAACTCAAGCAAAACGTAACACCGCACTTGTTTGCACTGGCTCCGGTGGCTGAATTCAAAGAACGCCTGGTGATGGATCTCTATCCGGCCAATATGAACAGCGAGCAAGATCCGCTGCTGGCTTTGTTGGAAGATTACAACAACGGTAAGTTGGATAAAGATTCACTGCCATCACCGGAACAAGGGCCGAAGCCTGGCAAGGCGGGTCGCGACAGACCGATCATTATCATGCTGGATCCTGGGCACGGTGGTGAAGATCCCGGAGCGATTGGGCCGAACAAGACGCGTGAAAAAGATATCGTGCTGCAAATCGCTCGTCGCCTGAAAGCGCTGATTGATAAAGAAGCGAATATGAAAGCCTATATGACGCGCAACGAGGATGTGTTTATCCCGTTAAAAGTCAGGGTGGCAAAAGCGCAGAAGCAACGTGCTGATTTGTTTGTTTCTATTCATGCGGATGCATTTACCTCTGGCGCGGCGCGAGGCTCTTCAGTGTTTGCGCTCTCAACCAAAGGGGCGACCAGTACCGCGGCAAAATTCCTCGCTCAAACACAGAACGCCGCCGACTTAATCGGTGGGGTGAGCAAGAGTGGCGACCGATATCTCGACCATACAATGTTCGATATGGTCCAGTCTTTGACTATCAACGATAGCCTTAAATTCGGCAAAGAAGTGCTGACCCGATTGGGGCGCGTCAATAAACTGCATAAAAATAGCGTCGATCAGGCGGGGTTTGCAGTGCTTAAAGCGCCAGATATTCCCTCCATTTTGGTGGAAACGGCATTTCTCAGTAACGTTGAAGAAGAGCGAAAGCTGCGTACAGCCACCTTCCAGCAGGAAGTTGCGGAGTCGATTTTGGCGGGGATCAGAGCGTACTTCGCAGATAGCTCGCGCCTGGCACGACGCGGATAATCCCCTTCATACTTCGAGCTGCAGCCGTGTTGGCTGCGTTCGTTCACCCCAGTCACTTACTCAAGTAAGCTCCTGGGCTCACGTCCTTGCCGCCTTGCTGCAACTCAAATTATTTAGGGTATTGCGGAGTGTTTCTATGAATTTTAGATACAAAAAAAGCACCTGTTAAGGTGCTTTAATGTTGGTTGCGGGGGCCGGATTTGAACCGACGACCTTCGGGTTATGAGCCCGACGAGCTACCAGGCTGCTCCACCCCGCGTCCGTAAACTTCTTTAGTACCCAAATGATTCTCATCATTGCGCGAATAATCAGCGACTTAGTTGGTTGCGGGGGCCAGATTTGAACTGACGACCTTCGGGTTATGAGCCCGACGAGCTACCAGGCTGCTCCACCCCGCGTCCGTATAACTATTTACTACTAATGATTTTCATCACCGCGCTACTATCAGCGACTTTTTAATTGGTTGCGGGGGCCAGATTTGAACTGACGACCTTCGGGTTATGAGCCCGACGAGCTACCAGGCTGCTCCACCCCGCGTCCGTGGAAGCGCACTATACTCTGCTCGGCTTTTGATGCAACCTTTTTTTTAATAAATGCCCGATTTGTCTCATGTAACTGATAATAATTTAATTTAAGTATAAATAGTGAGCACATCCCGCATCTATGGGCCACGACACGTTTAATTCTTGTGGCACGTTTGCTATCTTCCCGTCGGGAATAGCGGCATAAACCTGGCGAGGAAGTGATGATAGGACGTTGGACTAAGTACATTGTAACTGGAGTGATGGTTGCCATTCTGGCAGGCTGTTCCTCGAAACCGACAGATAAAGGTCAGCAATATAAGGACGGGAAATTCACCCAGCCTTTCTCCCTCGTCAACCGACCTGATGCGGTAGGGGCCCCGATCAACGGCGGTGACTTTGCTGAGCAAGTTAACCAAATTCGTTCCGCATCTCCTCGCCTCTATAATAGCAAGAGTGATGTTTACGGTGCCGTTCAACAGTGGCTACAGGCCGGTGGCGATACCAGTAAGCTGAGCCAGTACGGCATTGACGCCTGGCAGATGGAAGGCGCAGACAACTACGGTAACGTGCAATTCACAGGCTACTACACGCCGGTGGTGCAGGCGCGTTACACCCGTCAGGGTGAATTCCAGTATCCGATTTACCGCATGCCGCCAAAACGCGGGCGTTTACCTTCCCGTGCCGAGATCTACAATGGCGCACTGAGCGACAGCTACATCATTGCTTACAGCAACTCCTTAATGGATAACTTCATTATGGATGTGCAGGGCAGCGGCTATATCGATTTTGGTGATGGTCAGCCATTAACCTTCTTTGGTTACGCGGGCAAAAACGGCCATGCTTATCGCAGTATCGGCAAAGTGCTTATCGATCGCGGTGAAGTAAAGAAAGAAGATATGTCGATGCAGGCTATTCGCCATTGGGGTGAAACTCACAGCCAGGCTGAAGTGCAGGAGCTGCTTGAGCAGAACCCATCCTTCGTATTCTTTAAACCTGCGAGCTTCGCACCGGTGAAAGGGGCGAGCGCCGTGCCGTTAATTGGCCGCGCGTCTGTGGCTTCTGACCGCTCCATTATTCCTGCTGGCACCACGATTCTGGCTGAAGTCCCGTTACTCGATAACAATGGGAAATTCAGTGGGCAGTATGAATTACGCGTCATGGTGGCGTTAGATGTTGGCGGTGCGATTAAAGGCCAGCACTTCGACATTTACCAGGGAATTGGGGCTGATGCCGGCCACCGTGCGGGTTGGTACAACCACTATGGCCGTGTTTGGGTACTGAAAAACGCCCCAGGCACGACTAACAGCGTATTTACCGGTTAATATTTCCCCCCGACGGGCTGTATAATCAGCCCGTCAACTTTATCCGCAACTGTTTATTTATCACAACACCCGCAAAGATTTTTCCGAGGAAAACGTAATGTCTGTTGTTTTGTCCGATGCCTGGCTGCAACGCTTTGGCGGCACTGCTCGTTTGTATGGTCGTGATGCTCTGCAACTGTTTGCTGATGCGCATGTATGCGTGATTGGCATTGGTGGTGTGGGCTCATGGGCTGCAGAAGCGCTGGCACGTACCGGAATCGGCGCGATTACGCTTATCGATATGGATGATGTTTGCGTGACCAACACTAACCGTCAGATTCATGCGTTGCGCGATAACGTAGGACTGGCCAAGACTGAAGTGATGGCGGCCCGCATTCGTGAAATCAACCCGGAATGCCGCGTCACGGTAGTTGATGATTTTATTACTGCGGAAAATACGGCGCAGCTGCTTAATCAAGGTTTTAGTTACGTTATTGATGCCATTGATAGCGTTCGTCCTAAAGCGGCACTTATCGCTTATTGTCGACGCAACAAGATCCCACTGGTCACAACCGGTGGCGCGGGTGGTCAAATCGATCCCACGCAGATTCAAGTGGTTGATCTGGCGAAAACGATTCAGGATCCACTGGCAGCTAAGCTTCGCGAAAGATTAAAAAGTGATTTTGGCGTGGTGAAGAACAGTAAAGGTAAGCTCGGCGTGGACTGCGTGTTTTCCACCGAAGCGTTGGTTTACCCGCAGGCAGATGGCTCTGTGTGCGCGATGAAAAGTACCGCCGATGGCCCGAAACGCATGGATTGTGCATCCGGTTTTGGTGCGGCAACCATGGTCACCGCCAGCTTTGGTTTCGTGGCGGTGTCCCATGTATTAAAGAAAATGATGGCGAAAGCGGCGCGTACTCAGGCCTGAACTGCCGCGCGAACGGCTTGTGCTAATGCCGCAAGCCCGCTGCTGCGCGACGCACTTAATTGATTGCGCAGCCCTAAATCATCAAACAGGGCGAGCGGATCTTCATTCAGCAACTGTTCCGCCGTTTTCCCTTCTATTGCGGTAAGTAACACCGCCAGCAAACCGCGGACAATGCGTCCTTCACTATCACCGTAGAAATGCAGCGTCCCATTTGCTTGCAGGCTGTGACCTAGCCAGACGCGGTTTTCACAACCGGCAATTTCGATGTTATCGCGTTTGAGATCCGCAGGAAGGGCCGGAAGTTGCTTCCCGAGTAGGATCAACTGACGGTATTTATCTTCCCACTGCTGCAACGGAGCAAAATTGCTGCGCAAGCTGTCGGCGGTGATAGCAGTCCCGAATGGGTGACCGGCTAAAAATCCACTTGTCATTTAATCCACCAGAATTTCCAGCGCGTTGTCGATAGCTTTGACCAGCGCATCAACATCACTCTGCGTATTGTACGGGGCAAAAGAAGCCCGCAATGTGCCGGTGACGCCAAGTGCTGAAAGCAAAGGTTGCGCACAATGCTGACCTGCACGCAGCGAAATGCCTGATTCAGCCAACAGCGTGACCATGTCGTTATGGTGAACACCTTCGAAATCAAACGCCAACAGGCTCGAGTCCTGGCAGCGGAAACTGCGAAAACCAGGACGTTTTGCCAGCTCTGCTTCTGCGAGTGTCGCCAACCCACGGCTGTAGGCCTCAGCCTCAGTCAAATCAACCGACTCCAGCCACTCAAGTGCCGCGCTCAGGCCAATGACGCCTGCAACGTTTGGCGTACCGGCTTCAAAGCGATACGGTACGGGTTGAGTTTTAAATCCTTCGAATGAGACATGCGTAATCATTTTGCCGCCGCCTAGCCAGGGCGACATCTCTTCCAGCAGCTCACTTTTACCGTAGAGCGCCCCGATTCCGGTTGGGCCATACAATTTGTGGGCTGAGAAAGCGTAAAAATCGATATCCAGCGCCTGTACGTCCGGCGGGCAATGCACAACACCTTGTGCGCCGTCGACCATAACGACCGCGCCAACTTCGTGGGCAAGCGTAATGGCTTTGGCGAGATCCGGGCAGCCGCCTGTGACATTAGACATTTGGCCCAGCGCCAGGATTTTGGTCCGCGCGTTAAGTAACTCAGGCAGCTTGCTGAGATCGGCAAGGAGATTTTTGCCCAGCGGCAATTTGATAATTTTCGCACCGGTCTGCTCAGCGACCATTAGCCACGGCACGAAATTCGCGTGGTGTTCTGCTTCGCTAACAATAATTTCATCATCGGGTTGCAGGCGCGGGCGTGCGTAACACTGAGCGACCAGATTTATGGCTTCGGTTGTGCCACGCGTCCAGACAATATCTTTTCCAGAAGGGGCATTGAGCAGAGCTGCCACGCTATCGCGAGCCGCTTCATAACGCTCTGTAAGGCGCTGCGCCTCGGCAAACTGGCTGCGATGAACATTACCTGCGCTCAGGCTATAAAATTGCTGAGTCGCTTCAATAACGGCGCGAGGTTTAAGTGTGGTTGCGGCACTGTCGAGATAGACACCAGCATCAGCCAACGCCGGAAACAGGCTGCGAAAACTGGCGGGATTAAATGTTTTCATGATTTTCCTCATATCACTATGAAGTGATCGTGGCGCATTTGTCTTAATCGCACAAGGGATCAATAACCTTCGGAATATTCTGCTTCGCCAGGCAAGCCTGGTGAAAGAGGGTTATGCTGATTACTGTTAGGTGAATGTTTTACTTTGGTTATTTTTAAGAGTAATTCAGCATTAATCGCTACTAAGGAGAAGAATATGAATAAGGCAGCCGCAGCAGTATCAGCAGGTCTAATGGTTTTTGCTCTTTCAGCCTGTTCAAGTCCGAACTACGTGATGCACACCAATGACGGACGTAGCATTGTCGCCGATGGCAAGCCTCAAACCGATGATGAAACAGGGATGATTCAGTACAAAGATGCTAATGGGAATAAACAGCAGATTAACCGTACTGATGTAAAAGAGATGGTTGAGCTGGATCAGTAAATTTCAGGCAAAAAAAAGCACCGCAATTTGCGGTGCTACATTAATCACTATGGACAGACAGGGTAAATGTACAGGAAGTGAAAAAGGGGTAGCTTAGCTACCGGGGTCTGGAATGCCAGACCAATTGCAAACACAACAACACAACATCACAACCGTAAGCCAAAAGCCCTCCGAAACACGCATTTCAGATAACTTTTCGTTCCGGCTCAGGAAGTGACGCCACTATAGGTATTTGCTGGTGCATCCTCAACGGACAATTTATAATGGCTCAGATAAAAAAAACTAATAGGTTAACTAAGTTAATCTGTTTGTTAACGGACTTTAACATTTAAGCCAATCAACTATGTCCAAGCGTTTACCACCATTAAATGCCTTACGTGTATTTGACGCTGCAGCTCGTCACCTGAGTTTTACTAAAGCAGCCGAAGAATTATTCGTGACTCAGGCCGCCGTCAGCCACCAGATTAAGTCTCTGGAGGATTTTCTTGGCCTAAAATTGTTCCGCCGCCGCAACCGCTCGCTGCTACTGACGGAAGAAGGTCAGAGTTACTATCTGGACATCAAAGAGATATTTTCGCAGTTAACCGAGGCAACCCGTAAGCTGCAGGCACGTAGTGCCAAAGGGGCTTTAACGGTCAGTTTGTTGCCTAGTTTTGCCATTCATTGGCTAGTACCGCGGTTAACAAGCTTTAATACAGCTTATCCGGGAATCGACGTTCGTATACAGGCTGTTGACCGCCAGGAAGATAAACTTTCGGATGATGTCGACGTCGCGATTTTTTACGGGCGCGGCAACTGGCCGGGTCTGCGTGTAGAAAAATTGTACGCGGAATATCTGTTACCAGTCTGTTCACCGATGCTGTTAACCGGCGATAAGCCCATCAAAACCCCAGAAGATTTAGCGCATCATACTTTGCTGCACGATGCGTCTCGTCGTGACTGGCAGACATATACCCGCCAATTGGGTGTAAGCCATATCAATGTGCAGCAAGGCCCGATCTTCAGCCACAGTGCAATGGTGCTTCAAGCCGCCATTCACGGGCAAGGCATTGCTTTAGCAAACAATGTTATGGCGCAATCAGAGATTGAAGCGGGTCGTTTGGTTTGTCCGTTCAATGATGTTCTGGTGAGCAAAAATGCCTTTTATCTTGTTTGTCATGACAGCCAGGCAGAACTGGGTAAAATAGCGGCCTTCAGGCAGTGGATTTTGGCGAAAACAGCGAGCGAACAAGAAAAATTCCGTTTTCGCTACGATCAGTAAGCAAACCAGCGCGTAGGCATGCCGCTACGCCTAACTTTAGGGTTACACCATGACCAGCCGATTCATGCTGATTTTTACCGCGATTAGCGGTTTTATCTTTGTCGCCCTTGGCGCCTTTGGGGCACACGTTTTAAGTAAAACGCTTGGTGTTGTTGAGATGGGGTGGATTCAAACCGGTCTTGAATACCAGGCATTTCATACGTTAGCGATTTTTGGTCTGGCCGTTGCGATGCAGCGCCGGATCAGCATTTGGTTTTACTGGAGCAGCGTATTTATGGCGCTCGGTACTGTTCTATTCAGCGGCAGTCTTTACTGCCTGGCGCTGTCTCACTTACGCCTGTGGGCGTTTGTTACTCCCGTCGGCGGAATGAGTTTTCTTGCCGGTTGGATCTTGATGTTGATTGGTGCAATGCGCCTGAAACGTAGGGGCGCAAGCCATGAATAAAGTTATTTTGTACTGCCGACAAGGTTTTGAGAAAGAGTGTGCGGCAGAGATTACCGATAAAGCCGGCCAGCATGGCGTTTACGGTTTTGCACGGGTTAAAGAAAACAGCGGTTACGTCATTTACGAATGTTATCAGCAAGATGATGCTGACAAACTGGCGCGTGAATTGCCGTTCAAAGATCTGATCTTTGCTCGTCAAATGATCGTTGCGGGTGAACTGCTCAAAGATCTTCCGTCAGAAGATCGTATTACGCCGATCACCGGAATGCTGACTGGCGTGGTAGAGAAAGGCGGCGATCTGCGTGTCGAAGTCGCGGATACCAACGAAAGTAAAGAGTTGATGAAGTTCTGCCGTAAGTTGACCGTGCCTCTGCGCGCCAGCCTGCGTGAAGCCGGTATCCTGACCAACTACGAAACAACAAAACGCCCAGTGGTGCATGTGTTCTTTATTGCACCGGGATGTTGTTACACCGGTTATTCTTATACCACTAACAACTCGCCTTTCTATATGGGCATCCAGCGTCTGAAATTGCCTTCTGACGCACCAAGCCGTTCAACGTTGAAACTGGAAGAAGCCTTCCACATTTTTATTCCTGCTGATGAGTGGGATGAGCGTTTAGCGAACGGGATGTACGCGATTGATTTAGGGGCTTGCCCTGGCGGTTGGACCTATCAATTAGTGAAACGCAATATGTGGGTTTCTTCTGTCGATAACGGCCCAATGGCGCAAAGCT
Source organism: Buttiauxella sp. A111 (assembly GCF_014189855.1). GTDB lineage: Bacteria > Pseudomonadota > Gammaproteobacteria > Enterobacterales > Enterobacteriaceae > Buttiauxella > Buttiauxella selenatireducens. The sequence goes on along the minus strand of NZ_BJFN01000002.1, from coordinate 189,619 downwards.
TGATGGATACCGGACAGGTTACCTGGCTGCAGGAAGATGGTTTTAAATATAAGCCAACACGAAACAATATCTCCTGGATGGTTTGCGACATGGTTGAGAAACCTGCGAAAGTCGCGAGCCTGATGGCAACCTGGCTGGTTAACGGCTGGTGCCGCGAAACCATTTTCAACCTGAAGCTGCCAATGAAGAAACGATACGAAGAGGTGTCGCAGAACCTGGCGCTGATACGTGAAAGGCTGGAAGAGAATGGTATCAGTGCGGAGATTCAGGCGCGTCAGCTGTATCACGACCGTGAAGAAGTGACAGTACACGTGCGCCGCATGTGGGCTGCTGTAGGCGGCCGTCGCGACGAACGTTAATCTTGTTTGAGGGTGGGGAATCCACCCTCACCCCGACCCTCTCCCTGAGGGAGAGGGAGAAAAGCTGAATTATTCCCTCTCCTGGGGGAGAGGGCTAGGGTGAGGGCGTTCAACCCGGTAATCTAAGTTGCTGCAAATTCCCATCAAGCTGTAAATCCGTCTGCAGTTGAGCCACCTGGCGGCTGATAAAAGCACTTTCCCGATGCTGCTCTAACTTCTTGCGCCACTTCTCTGGTACTTCATCCAACCGTTCATACAGCGCTTCAAGCGTTGAAAACTGATTGATCAATTGCGTGGCACTTTTTGGGCCGATACCCGGAACGCCGGAGATCTTGCTGCTGCTGATCCCCGCAAGCCCCCAGAAATCAGCAAGCTGCTCCGGCAATACGCCATATTCCTGCGCGATAAATGGCGCATCGAACCAACGTTTTTGAAAATAGTCACGGATTTGAATTGTCGGGGCGAGTAACTGGCAAAACCCTTTATCGGTCGAGACAATAGTGGCGCGATGCCCACTTGCTGCTATTTTTACAGCGAGTGTTGCCGCCAGATCATCTGCTTCATTTCCCTGAGAATGCCAACAAGCCACGCCTCTTTTGGCGAAGGCCGCTCGCAATATTGGCATTTCTTGATGTAAGGACTCTGGCATTGGCGCACGGCCAGCTTTATAGTCTGGCAAGACCTGATGTCGCCATCCTTCACGCCGGTCTTCGTCATCAAATACGGCGACAGCGTGCGTCGGCTGGCTGTGTGTGATTAGCGCATCAAGAGCATGTAGGCAGGTATCAACACAAGGTGAGCCCTGGACTGCATGAATACGGCGTATTAAGTTCAGGGCATCAACGATAAGTAAATGAATCATCATGGGTATTTCGCTTTCGATATTCGCTTTGCACACACTAACATTTCTGTGTGTTGACCGCGAACCCGAGAAGATGAATCAGGAAAGCCGCTCGCAAAAAAGTCGTGCTTATTGATTACTATGTATATTTCAAGTCAGAGACAACAACATGAGTCATAGTTCACACCTCGCACAACGCATTCAGGCCCTACAACCTTCAGCAATCAGAGAATTGTTAAAGCATAGCAAAATGCCAGGCGTTATTTCCCTCGCCGGCGGCATTCCTTCCAGTGAGTTATTCGATAGAGAAGGTCTGAGCATTGCGACACAAAAAGTTGTCGCTGAGAACTTTAACGACGCGTTCCAGTATGGTTTGACTGAAGGCACCGTTGAACTGCGTCAACAATTGGTCGGGTTGTGCCAGGAGCGTGGAATCACCACCAGCCCAGAGCAACTTCTGATCACCTCGGGGTCACAGCAGGCACTAGATTTGCTGATGCGCGCGCTGGTTAACCCAGGCGATGTTTTTGTTGTTGAGCGTCCAACTTATCTGGCAGCACTGCAAATCCTCAGCCTGAATGAGGCCGATGTGAAATCGGTGGGCAGTGATGAGCACGGGATGATTGTCGATGAGCTCGAAGCGTTACTCAAAACGACGCGAATCAAAGGTGTCTACCTGGTTCCGACGTTTGGCAACCCTAGTGGCACAACGTTAAGTGCCAGCCGTCGTGAGCAGTTGGTCAAACTGGCAGAACAGTATCACTTTGTGATTGTTGAAGATGATCCGTATGGCGCAATAAGCTTCACTGAAACGCGCGAAAAGACCTTGCTGCAAGTGGCAACAGAACGCGGCAGCCAGGAAAATGTGGTTTATACCTCGACGTTTTCTAAGATTCTGGCGCCAGGGCTGCGAGTCGGCTGGATTGTATTGCCAGAGTGGATGAAGCAAAAAGTGGCCATCATTAAACAAGCCACCGATTTGCACGCCAACTCATTTACGCAATCGCTGGTGTCAGCGTATTTGACGCTTGATCGCCTGAACCCGCAGATTGAACTGATTCGCGAAGTGTATAAGAAGAAGTGCCTGAGCCTTTCTACGTTTTTACATCAGGAACTGGATGAGCACATTACCTTTAACCAGCCGCAGGGCGGGATGTTCTTGTGGGCGTCATTCCGTTATGAGTTTGATGCAACTCGCTGGTTACAACAGACTCTCGAAAAAGGTGTGGTGTATGTGCCGGGTGAGTTCTTCTTTAGCGATCACGCGGACAAGAAAACACTACGTTTCTCTTACGCAACCGCCACAGAAGAGCAGCTTTATGAAGCGGTACAGCGATTGAAATCCGCGCTATAAGATAAAAAAATGGAGCCGAAAGGCTCCATTTTTTATGGTTTTAAAGTGCGGAGTTAATGAGATAACTCGACCACGTCATCGTTGTTTTTCTTTTTCGCGACGGTACCACCCACACGTTTTGAATACAGTGCAGTAATAATGGGTACCAGAATCGCGGTCACAATAACGCTTGCCGCCACCAACGCTGTAGCTGAAGCTGCAACAGGCTCAAATGCCGGGTTGATTTGCGCAATGATTACCGGGTTGGCAACCGCTGCACCTGCTGCGGAAGAGGCTGCAATCCCTGCGGTTCCGTTGCCACCACCAATGTATTTATCGGCGATAATCAATGGAATACCTGTTACAACGATAACCGCCACACCCAACATGATGCCCAGCAAACCCGTGTCCATAATGACGTTGAGGTTGATGGTGTTACCCAGAGCAAAGCCGAAGAACGGAATCAGTACTGGAGTCGCTTTGCTGAAGAAAGCACGGAAATCGTGATCCAGGTTACCAAGAGTGAATCCAATCAGGAACGGTAGAACGGCACCGATAAAGTGGTGTGGTTCAAAGGATGCCAGGCCTGCGGAACCCAAAATAACCATTGTCATTAGTGGGCCGGACTCTAAAGACATCAGAACGAACGCGCCAGATTCTTCTTTAGTACCATATTGGTTCATCAGGCTTGCATACAGGCCACCGTTGGTCATGTCCATCGCAGAAACGAGAGCAAGAACGGACAGGCCCGCAAACATACCGGTCTGAATTCCACCTTCAGGAATAAACGAAGCGGCAATCATTGCCACAACCCAGGCCACACCAATTTTAGTCAGAACCAGCGTACCGGATTTACGCAGTACGGTTCCTGTTGCACGTAAGTCAATTGAAGCACCGATACAGAAGAACCAGACCGCCAGAATGGGGACTGTCCCACTAATCATTCCTTTTGTGAAGGAACCAAAATATGCGCCAGTGTCCGGTGCAAAGGTATTTAGCATTGCGCCAAGCAGCAATGGAATCAACATCATCCCACCAGGAATACGTTCTATGGTTGCTTTAATCTTCATGGTAAATCCTCTTCATTTTTTCATTTCTTATAGGTCGCGAATGAAAAAATTACGTAACAGTTTTTATGAAAAATCATTGTTTTTCATTTGATTATGTTCTTTTCGGGTCAGAGGTATTCTTTTGCTCTTATGGCAAATAGAGTTGACCTGGTTGGGCTGGGCTGCCGTGATTCCTGCGTTCCGTTGCCTTCCTTGCTTCAAACTATCTAACGATTGGAATTACAATTCAATCAAATTGAAACAATATTTCAATTTAGATCACATTATTTAATTGTTCAGGTGATAAACTGTCTGGGTGGTGCAGTTAAATGTAGTTTCTTTGTGATCAACTATATTTTAATTGCTAAATTATTATTAATAGTAACGGGCGTTATTTGGTTTCCGCCTGCTCTTCCCAGTAAGGAAAATTAATGGACATTCGTCAAAGTATTCATAGTGATCATGCAAAAACCCTGGATACAGCAGGTTTGCGTAAAGAGTTTCTGATCGAAACCATTTTTACTGCCGATCAGTACACCATGACCTACAGCCACATCGACCGCATCATTGTGGGTGGCGTCATGCCGGTAACTCGCACTGTGAGTGTTGGCGGGGAAGTGGGCAAACAGTTGGGTGTGAGCTACTTCCTGGAGCGTCGTGAGCTGGGGGTTATTAATATCGGTGGGCAGGGCACGATTACCGTTGATGGGACATGCTATGAAATCGGCACCCGCGATGGTTTATATGTGGGTAAAGGGGCGAAGGAAGTTGTGTTTGCCAGCATTGATCCTGCGAACCCTGCGCGTTTCTATTACAACTGCGCACCAGCGCATACCGCCTACCCAACCAAGCGTGTGACCCCTGCCGATGTGTCTCCGGTTACTCTGGGCGACAGTGTCACCAGCAACCGTCGTACAATTAACAAATACTTCGTTCCTGATGTGCTGGAAACATGCCAGTTGAGCATGGGTTTGACTGAGCTGGAACCAGGCAACCTGTGGAACACCATGCCTTGCCACACGCATGAGCGCCGTATGGAAGTTTATTTCTACTTCGGTATGGAACAGGACAGCTGCGTATTCCACATGATGGGTCAGCCACAAGAAACGCGTCACATTGTGATGCAGAACGAGCAAGCTGTAATTTCTCCAAGCTGGTCAATTCACTCAGGTGTGGGTACGCGTGCTTACACATTTATCTGGGGTATGGTGGGCGAGAATCAGGTGTTCGATGATATGGACCACGTGAAAGTGGGTGACCTGCGCTAATACTGTTCATACTTCGAGTTGCAGATGCGTTGGTTTCACTCGGCCATCGCCTTCCTGCTACTCGAATTATTTAGGATAGGTAATGCATAAAAAAACCCGCTTCTCAGCGGGTTTTTGTTTTAATCGCAGGAGACTTTCATCGCCAGGCCACCACGTGATGTTTCGCGGTATTTGGCGTTCATGTCCTTGCCAGTTTCGTACATCGTTTCAATGACTTTATCGAGGCAAACACGTGGTTCACTGGTACGGCGCAGTGCCATACGCGCAGCATTCACGGCTTTCACTGCGGCGATAGCATTACGTTCGATACACGGTACCTGAACTTGTCCTGCAACAGGGTCGCAAGTCAGACCGAGGTTGTGTTCCATGCCAATTTCGGCTGCGATACAAACCTGAGTTGGGCTACCGCCCAGCAACTCGGCAAGGCCCGCTGCCGCCATTGAGCAGGCAACGCCCACTTCACCCTGGCAACCGACTTCGGCACCTGAAATCGATGCGTTCATTTTGTACAACGATCCAATCGCACCGGCAGCAAGGAAGTATCGTGCGCAGGAGTTAGCATTCACTTCACGGATGAATTTGTCGTAATAGGCCAGTACCGCAGGAACGATACCGCATGCACCGTTAGTCGGTGCCGTTACCACACGTCCACCTGCGGCGTTTTCTTCATTCACCGCCAGCGCAAACATGTTAATCCAGTCTACAACCGCCATTGGATCAGAGTTGTTTTTATCGCTGCTGACCAACATTCTGCGTAACGCTGCGGCACGACGAGGGACACGCATTTTCCCTGGCAGCACGCCTTCGGTAGTAATGCCGCGCTCAATACCGCTGCGCATTACGCCCCAAACGTTGGCAAAGTGTGCGTCAATTTCAGCCTGTGGACGCATCGCACGTTCGTTATGCATCATCAAACCAGACAGTGAAAGCCCAGTTTCTTTGCAATGAAGCTGTAAATCAGCCGCGTTTTTATAAGGATACGGTACGGCAACTTGTTGAGTGTCTTCCACGCCAAAATGCGCTTCATCAACGATAAAACCACCGCCGATTGAGTAATACGTTTGGCTGTAGACCACGTCATTGCCAGCAAGCGCAGTGATGCGCATACCATTCTCATGCAGCGAAAGATTCGCTTCGTGGAAGTTCATGCAGCTATCGACCGGGAATTCCACTTCGTGCTGGCCGCTGGCTAACAGCAGGCGACCGTGTGTATTCACGTCTTGAATGAAATCAGGGATAGCGTCGATGTCGACTGTATCCGGCAGATTACCCGCCAGGCCCATAATAATGGCGATATCGGTATGGTGACCTTTACCGGTCAGGGAGAGTGAACCGTAGACATCGACGACGACACGCGTGACCTTCTGCAAAATCCCTTGCGCTATTAAATCGTCAGCGAATTGTTTACCGGCTTTCATCGGGCCGACGGTATGGGAACTGGATGGGCCAATACCGATTTTGAAAATATCGAATACGCTAATCATGTTGCGTCCGTTGCCTGAGTAACTTTGGAAGCGAAAAAACCGCCCGCGAGGGCAGGCGGTTTAGAGCTGTTAGATGAACAGGGAGTATAGAGAGTAAGAGATGGCAGAAATTGCGACCAGACCCATAATTACTACAAATACATTACTGATATGACCACTGTATTTGCGCATTGCAGGGACTTTCTGAATCGCATACATCGGCATCAGGAACAGAATCATCGCGATGATTGGGCCGCCGAGGGTTTCAATCATACCCAGAATGCTTGGGTTCAGAGTGGCAACAATCCATGTTGTTACCAGCATGAAGATCGCGGTAATGCGGTTCAGCTTGCTTACTTCAATGCTCTTACCTTTACCACGCAGAGATTTGATAACCATCCCGTTGAAGCCTTCACGCGCACCTAAATAGTGGCCAAGGAAGGATTTGGTGATAGCTACAATTGCGATAATCGGTGCCATCCAGGCGATAACCGGCGCGTTAAAGTGGTTAGCCAGGTAAGACAGAATAGAGATGTTCTGTGCTTTCGCTTCGGCCAGGTTTGCTGGAGACAGGCTCAGTACGCAGCTGAACACGAAGAACATCACGGTAATGACCATCATGATGTGTGCGTATGACAGGATGCGTGAACATTTCTTCTCAGCGGCTTCGCCGTACTCATTACGTTTTGCTACTGCAAAAGCAGAAATGATAGGTGAGTGGTTGAAGGAGAACACCATTACTGGGATTGCCAGCCACAGAGTCATCCACAGGCCACTGCCTGTTGCCGGAGTGCTGCTAAAAGACAGAGTCTCAAATGCGGCACTGCTCCAGTTAGGAATCAGGTACAACGCCAGAACCATCAGTGCTGCAACAAACGGGAACACCAGAATGCTCATCGCTTTAACGATCATCTGCTCACCGAAACGCACGATAGTCATCAGACCCACGATCAGGATCAGAGATAAAAGCGCACGTGGTGGCGAAACCAGACCCAACTGGTGAGTGATGAAGCTATCGACGGTATTGGTGATAGCGACGCTGTACACCAACAGAATTGGGTAGATAGCAAAGAAGTACAGCAGAGTAATGACTTTACCCGCACCCACACCAAAGTGTTCTTCAACAACTTCAGTAATGTCTTCACCAGGGTTTTTGCCTGAAAGCACAAAGCGAGTCAGCCCACGGTGTGCGAAGAAGGTCATCGGGAATGCGAGAATTGCCATGATGAACAGCGGGATCAAACCGCCAACACCGGCGTTAATCGGCAGGAACAATACACCAGCACCAATTGCCGTGCCGTACAGGCCCAGCATCCACATGGTATCGGACTTACGCCAGGAGCTTTTGCTCTCGGTTGAGGCAATACTGCCTGTTTGAGTGGTTTCCATCTATTACTTCTCCAAAGGAACATGTGATTCGAAATCCGAGCCAACCGCGAAGTACTGCCATTGGCAATTGAAACTAACTGCTGTTTCCTGGCACTTTTAGAGTAATTTTTGCCAGTGATAATCAGAGGGCGGAAAGATACAGATATGAAGCCAAATCATCAGTGATCGAGATCGCAATTGTAAGAATCCACTATTTGTGTGGTTTTTAGCAGATTATATGTCTGCGTCTTATGGTTTGAGTGATATTTATACCCTAAAAAATGTCGGTAATTAGATAATAAACTGATGTTTCAATTTATAGCGGTAGCGTAATTATCTGTATAAACACAATTTTTAACGTGCTTGTACGTTAAATCACCCCTTTTCGTGAAGATGAATGTGCTGATACCGGTAACATGATTACTGGGGAAAATAACGGAGGATTGTCAGTAAGCGTGGGAAAAAATCAGAAAAAAAAGGCGGAGTCTCTCCGCCTTCGGGGTTTAGGTACAGATTTCGTAGCAAGGGATGTAAGCACTGCCTGGTAATTTCATGCGGTGCTGGGCGACAAAGCCCTGAAGCAGATCGTCCATGCGTCTCATCATTTGAGCGTCGCCATGGATTTTATACGGCCCGTACTGCTCAATCGCGCGGATCCCACCTTCTTTAACGTTACCCGCAACAATGCCAGAAAACGCTCTGCGTAAAGAGGCAGCCAGTTGTTCCGCCGGTTGATCCGGGTACAACTTGAGATTTGCCATGTTTTCATGGGTTGGCTCAAACGGTACTTGCAGATCTGGCGCAATGCGAATCGACCAGTTGAAGCTATACGCATCACCCGTTTCACGGCGATTCTCTTTTACTTGAGGCATCGCTTTTTTCATCTGGCGCGCGACTTCAGCCGGGTCGTCAATAATGATTTGATAATGACGACGCGCCTGTTCGCCCACGGTATTGACGATAAATTCATCCAGTACACGGAAGTAATCAGCGCTCTCTTTCGGCCCGGTCAGAATTAATGGCAATACCTGATCGTGATTGTGCGGGTTCATCAGAATGCCGAGCAGGTAAAGCAGTTCTTCTGCGGTCCCCACGCCGCCTGGGAAGATGATGATGCCATGCGCGATACGAACAAACGCTTCAAGACGTTTTTCGATATCCGGCATGATAATCAACTCGTTCACCAGCGGGTTTGGTGGCTCTGCTGCAATAATTGACGGTTCCGTCATGCCAATAAAGCGGCTTTCTTTGTAACGTTGCTGAGCATGACCCACTGCAGCACCTTTCATCGGTGCTTCCATCGCACCAGGGCCGCAGCCAGTACAAATGTTGAGTTCACGAAGACCCAATTGAGTACCGACACGACGTGCGTAAAGATATTCGTTTTCGTTAATGGAGTGGCCGCCCCAGCAAACCACGAGACTTGGCGCTTCACCGACGTGCAGTGCACGGGCGTTACGTAAAATAGAGAACACCATATTGGTGATATTTGCAGGATCTTCCAGATCGAGATTCTGGAAGCGACCGGCGTTGGATAACTGACCATTCACGAACAAAATGTCGCGTAAGACGGCAAACAGGTTAGCTTGCAAAGATCGAATGATGCGGCCATCAACGAAGGCCTCATCAGGTGGATTAATCAGTTCAAGTTTGACACCGCGCTCGCGGCGCAACACGTTGATATCGAAGTTTTCGTAACGCGACAACAGCTCTTTACTGCTATCGGTCTGGCTTCCTGAGTTAAGTACGGCAAGTGAACAATTGCGAAACAGTTGATAAAGGTCGCTACTGGCCGTGCGTTTAAGCATATCGACTTCCAGTTGCGACAACATATCCATTGAGCCTAGTGGGCTAATATGTGTAATCAAGTTAACTCCTTACGAAGCGTAAAGTGCCGCTCCCAATGATTACAATAGCCTCGCCCTGTTCAATTTAACAACCTGAAAACAAGAATCCTTCTATAGCCTGCGAGGTGTTTCGCACTTATTGACGAACCAGACGACCAAATGCCGGGTGGAAATCGGTGTTTGTGCGCCATGGATTAATGTCCAGGCCACCACGACGGGTATATCGAGCGTAGACGCTCAGGGTTTCAGGTTGGCAAAAATGCTGAATGTCGTTAAAGATGCGCTCAACGCATTGCTCGTGGAATTCGTTATGCTGGCGGAAAGAAACCAGATAGCGCAGCAGCTTTTCACGATCGATACGTGGGCCACGATAGCGAATCTGAACGGAGCCCCAATCCGGCTGGTGGGTGATCAGACAGTTGGATTTCAGCAGGTGGCTTACCAGCGTTTCTTCCACAATTTCAACGCCTGCCGATTCGCTGAGGTAATTGGCGTTAAACTCATAATTATCAATAGTGATATTTTGCTCATCAATGCACTCGCCCGTGAAGGCTGCGATTTCCTGGCCTTCAAGTTCATGCAGGCGGAATAACACAACACTGACATCGCCTTGTGCGCAGGCGCTCAAATCACGCTTTAGCGTTTCCTGAACCGTTTCCCTGTCGGCAAATTTCGTCTGGTTAAAGCTGTTCAAATAGAGCTTAAAACTTTTCGATTCAACCAGATTCACGCTGTTTGCATCAAGCTGCACATGACCCACTGCGACCTGCGGTAAACCGTTGCTGTTCAGCCAGGACAGTTCATAAAGCGTCCAGATATCACCCCCACTAAACGGCAGATTATCAGCCTGTAAACCAAGCGGGTCACGATTTAGACTGCGTGGAACGGCCTGTAACAACGACGGTTGGTATTTATCCTGGTAAGCGGTTGGCTTACCTAGCGTCAGGCCGCTTAGCGCCTGGTGTTTTTCATAAGACATGTGTCACCGATAGAATGCAGGTACAATTGGTCTTTATTGTACCGCACCTTGAGAGAGTGAGAAATTGGTGGATAACGACGTACGTCAGGCGCTGGAAGATTTTACAAATCGCTTTTGTCACGCGTGGCGTGAACAGGTGGGTGGGTGGCCTGCGAGTGAAGAATTATTTGGTGTACCGTCCCCGTGTATCGTGACGACAACCGGTAATGATGTGCGCTGGCAGCCGCAACCTTTCACTCCTGCTGGTGATCTCAGCGCCGTGGAACGGGCGATGGATATTACTCTGCAACCTGGTGCGCATCAGTTTTATACCACGCAGTTTGCTGGCGACATGCCCGCGCAGTCAGGTCATCAGGCTTTAACGTTATTACAAGCCTGGAGCGAAGAGGATTTTCAGCGCGTCCAGGAAAACCTGATTGGCCATCTGGTCACGCAAAAGCGTTTAAAGCTTTCACCGACCCTGTTCCTCGCCACCACGCCTGACGAAATGGAAGTGGTGTCACTTTGCAATCTCACAGGCGGAGTGGTGCTGGAGAAAATCGGCACCAAACAGCGGACAACTCTCGCACCTTCACTGAGTTTATTCCTTCAGGAGCTTCAGCCGCAGGTCATTTAACCGTTGATCGCTGCTGAGCTTGTGAGAGATCTCTTACACAAGCTGTAAGAGATCTCTAACTTTTCATTTAAGATTTTTATGGCTATTAATGAAATAGCTATTAATTATCAATTGTTTGGTGATAATTTCTGTCGCTTTTGAATGAAGGTTATCGTAAGCATAGGTTGTGAGTGCCTTGCGAGATTGAACGAATTAGTAGATTCTATGTCCGTCGACAGGAAGTCGGGAAGTGAAGGAGATGTCAGGATGATGTCACTTCATTGAAGAACGGGAAGACACCAGGAAGGTGTTACAAGGAAGGCTTCAGGATTGAAGCAAGGATCACTCAGGAAGAGTAAGGGACACCTCCAGGATGGAGAATGAGAGCCGAGCCAGGAATGTTCGGTGGGTCTGGAAGACCAAAGGATAATGCATCAGGATGATGCCGGATCACCGCAGGATGACGGTAGCAGGACGCGAGTACGACGGAATGTAGGTCAGGAGACCACAGGACATAGTTGTCACGGACGAGCAGGGAGCACCAAAAGTAGCCGGATTAGCTGCGAAACGAACCGGGAGCACTGTTTATACAGTGCTCCCTTTTTTTATGCTTTTTTTTTCGCCCACAGTAAGAAATGAAGAAAGTAAGAAGTGGTATGCTTGCTGGCTTCTTTTTCACTGATGCCTGAGGTTTTCATGGAACGTCACGCGCTGGTACGCCAGCATCTACACATCATCGAGCAGGTTTTACGTGACCATCAACATTGGCAGGGCAGTGCGCCGGGCGCCGAAGCCTTTGAAAGTACCCAGCCGTTTTGTCTGGATACTCTACAACCCACAGAATGGTTGCAATGGGTTTTAATTCCACGCATGCACGCCCTGATAGAAGCGCGGCATCCTTTGCCAGTCGATTTCGCCATCGCGCCATACTACGAAATGGCGCTCGATGCGACACATGCTGGGCGTGAGCCTCTCTTAAAAGCGTTGCAAGAGCTTGATGCTCTGTTCGCGAGTGACAAAAACTGATGCTGGAAATTATTTATCAGGATGAATGGTTGGTGGCCGTGAACAAACCTTCGGGTTGGTTGGTGCACCGAAGCTGGCTGGACCGTCATGAAACGGTGTTCGTCATGCAAACCGTGCGTGACCAAATCGGTAAGCACGTTTTTACCGTACATCGCCTCGACAGACCAACTTCTGGCGTCTTGTTGATGGGGCTCTCCAGCGAAGTTGCGCATTTGCTCTCGCAGCAGTTTGAAAATCACCAGATTAAGAAACGTTACCACGCGGTCACTCGCGGTTGGCTTGAAGATGAAGCCTTGCTGGATTATCCGCTCGTTGAAGAGTTGGATAAAATTGCGGATAAACACGCTACGCAAGACAAAACGCCGCAGCCTGCGGTCACGCATTATCGCGGTCTGGCAACGGTTGAAATGCCGGTCCCGGTTGGTCGCTATCCAACAGCGCGCTACAGCCTTGTGGAACTGGAACCTAAAACCGGGCGCAAGCACCAGCTACGCCGCCATATGTCCCATTTGCGCCATCCGATGATTGGCGATTCTAAGCATGGCGACCTGCGCCAAAACCGTGCTGCGGCAGAACATTTTGGCTGCCAACGCCTGATGCTGCATGCAAGCCAGCTTTCGTTAACGCATCCTGTTACCGGTGAGCCGTTATGCTTGCGCGCAACGCTCGATGATACCTGGATGCAGATGATGTCACAGTTTGGCTGGCGTGGATTGCTGAGTGATATCGAAAAGGTTGAGTTTGTGGCAAGCAACGGCCAGGATGAATAATACAGCCGTAACGCAAGGAGTTAACTGATGGCCGAAGTGGGGATTTTTGTAGGAACGATGTATGGAAACTCGCTGTTGGTGGCGGAAGAAGCCGAAGCGATTCTAAAAAAGAAAGGTCATAAAGCCACAGTATTCGAAGATCCTGAGCTTGCAGACTGGCAGAAATATCGCGACCAATATGTGCTGATTGTCACTTCAACAACCGGCCAGGGCGATTTACCCGACAGCATTGTTCCTCTGTTTCAGGCAATTAAAGACAAAGTCGGATACCAGCCTGAATTGCGTTACGGTTTGATTGCGCTGGGCGACAGCAACTACGAACATTTTTGTGGCGGTGGTAAACAATTCGATACCTTGCTGCAAGAGCAAGGCGCAAAACGTATTGGCACCGTGTTAGCGATTGATGCCAATGATCATCCTGAGCCGGAATCTGTTTCGAACCCGTGGGTCGAGCAGTGGGAAACGCTGTTAAAGTAACGGCAAGAATCAATGGCGGGGATGCTTGGGCGTCGCCGCCAATGATATTACACCCAGCGCGCTGGGTGCGGGTCATCACATGCCAGCAATGCAATTGCCGCACAACTATTCAGGGAGTTGCCAGTCTGGTCTGACAAAATGGCAGGTATAGCCATTTGGGTTATGCACGAGATAGTCCTGGTGCTCTGGCTCTGCTGACCAGAAGGGTGTCGCTTCCTTCACTTCAGTGACGACTGCACCCGGCCAAATACCTGATGCGTCTATTTCCTCGATCAACTGGTTGGCCTGGTGCATCTGTTCATCCGTGAGCCAAAAGATAGCAGAACGATAGCTGGAGCCAACATCATTACCCTGCCTAAATGGCGTAGTGGGATTGTGGATCTGAAAGAAGTATTTCAGCAAATCGCGGAAACTAATCTGCTCAGGATTAAACTCGACTTTTACCGCCTCTGCATGGCCTGGATGGTACGCATAGGTCGGATTGTCATTCTGTCCACCCGTGTAGCCAACTTCGGTGCTGATAACCCCATCAACTTTGCGAAGTAAATCCTGCACTCCCCAGAAACAACCTCCTGCAAGAATTGCGACTTCATTTTTCATGTTTATCTCCAGAATTAAACAGTGCCAGATATTCGCCATATCCTTCAGCGCTTAGATTTGCTTTAGGAATAAAACGCAGCGCGGCTGAGTTAATGCAGTAACGTAGTCCGCCTTTCTCCTGGGGGCCGTCAGGGAATACATGCCCAAGATGGCTATCAGCATGAACGGAACGTACTTCAGTTCGTATCATCCCGTGGCTCAGATCTTTAATATTACGTACATTCTCATCTACCGGGTTGCTGAAAGCAGGCCAACCACATCCTGAGTCAAACTTATCCAGTGATGAAAATAACGGTTCACCGGAAACGATATCGACATACAGTCCGTCTTCGAAATGTTTGTCATATTCACCAGTGAAAGGACGCTCCGTGGCATTATTTTGCGTTACGTTAAACTGTAGTTCAGATAAATTTGTTATTGTCTGAGTATCTTTATGATATTTATTGCTCATAGTGTCGCCTCTTGAGTGGGTTAATTCCCTTGGTTAATATTTTGATGTATATCAGGGAAGCGCTTTTCACCGCAATTTATGGTGAGGAACTTGGTATCAACAGACGCCGAAATCACCTTCCTCTTTATACAAAGCCACGTCGGAAGCTTTCAGCGTTATCTTCTCATCGCTTAGGTGATTTGAAGGGGTACAAATGACTTCATCACCAAGTACATCCAGAACCTTCATTTTCGGTCCGCCTTTTTTAGCCTGTACCATATCGCCTGGTTTGAACATAAAACCCTCTCTTATACGAAACAATTGATACTTAACCATAAAACAAATTGATCGCTTAGGAAAGCTCTGTCAACGATAGCGACATTTAATCTTGGTAGAGTCATAATATTCAACTATAGCAATGGAGAAATAACACTGAGTGAAGTTTTTACAAGCCAAAAAGAAATTGTGGTTGTTCATTTAATATCTAAAAAAAGTATTATAAATAAATGAAAAAGAGATGATTTTTAATTATTTAAAAATACTTTTCAAACACGCAGTTGGCCTGCATTGAAATATATTAGTATTGTAAGGGTCATGTTTGTACATTGTTCAAAACTGCAGAGGGAAAAATGAAAAAGTGCTCTGCACAGAATGGAAGGTGACAGTACATTTAAAGCCTTCGCGGGTATTCCTGGTGCGGGTCCAGACGACATGTGGGCGAGCAAAGATGGCTACCTGCTCCGACTCTATCCAAACGCTCCATCGCATTAAAATCATTACCACGTAATCCGTTACCTTCCTCTGCTTTATACAATAATTCCCAAATCCGTGAACCATCCCCCAGAACGTTGGACAAAAGCCATAAAGTGCTCACAAAACGTGCGGCAAACTTGTGTCTTTGCACGATGAGGCGTTTTCACTCCCTTCATATACTTTCCCTCGGCCAAACATAAAACCGCAGAGTCAGAGTCACAAAAATACTGCGGACCGGCCGATACCTCATTCTGATAACCCTACAAGTGCAGAATGGATTGTAGCTAAAAGCTATATACCCCATGGATTTCGAGGTGCGGGAAGGCGGCAACTTGAAAGACGACGGGTATGATTCAGGAGTGCAACATGAACACCATTAGCCAAACGGCGAGCGTTGCCGAGAAAAGAACCAACGCTCGTTATTGGATAGTAGTAATGCTCTTCATCGTCACCTCGTTTAACTATGGCGACCGCGCCACGTTATCTATTGCCGGTTCAGAAATGGCGAAAGATATCGGCCTTGATCCGATTGGTATGGGATATGTGTTCTCCGCATTTTCCTGGGCATACGTCATCGGGCAGATCCCCGGAGGCTGGCTGCTTGACCGTTTCGGCTCTAAACGCGTTTACTTCTGGTCGATTTTTATTTGGTCGCTGTTTACCTTGCTGCAAGGTTTCGTCGATATCTTCAGTGGCTTTGGCATCATCATCGCGCTGTTTACCCTGCGCTTCCTGGTGGGACTGGCTGAAGCGCCTTCCTTCCCCGGCAACAGCCGAATAGTCGCAGCGTGGTTCCCGGCACAGGAACGCGGCACGGCGGTCTCCATATTTAACTCCGCACAGTATTTCGCGACGGTAATCTTCGCGCCAATCATGGGTTGGCTGACGCACGAAGTGGGCTGGTCGCACGTCTTCTTCTTCATGGGGGGCTTAGGCATCATCATCAGTTTTGTCTGGTTGAAAGTGATTCATGAGCCGAATAACCATCCGGGTGTGAATAAGAAAGAGCTGGAGTACATCGAAGAAGGCGGCGCGCTGATCAATATGGATCAGAAGCAAACCAAAGAGCGGGTACCTTTCGCGCAGAAATGGGGCCAGATCAAACAGCTGATTGGTTCGCGCATGATGATCGGGATCTATATCGGCCAGTACTGCATTAACGCCTTAACCTATTTCTTTATTACCTGGTTCCCGGTTTATCTGGTTCAGGAAAAAGGCATGTCGATTTTGAAAGCCGGTTTTGTGGCTTCGGTTCCGGCAGTCTGTGGCTTCATCGGCGGCGTGCTGGGCGGCGTTATCTCTGACTGGCTGATGCGCCGCACCGGTTCGTTAAACATCGCGCGTAAAACGCCAATCGTATTGGGGATGTTGCTCTCGGTCAGCATGGTGTTCTGTAACTATGTTGAATCAGAAATGATGGTTATCGGCTTTATGGCGATGGCGTTCTTCGGGAAAGGCATTGGTGCGCTGGGCTGGGCGGTGATGGCTGATACCGCGCCGAAAGAGATAAGCGGCCTGAGCGGTGGCTTGTTCAATATGTTCGGTAACGTCTCCGGTATCGTGACGCCAATTGCCATCGGTTACATCGTTGGGACATCAGGCTCGTTCAACGGCGCGCTGATTTACGTTGGGGTGCATGCTGTTATCGCGGTACTGAGCTATCTGGTGATTGTCGGCGACATTAAACGTGTTGAACTCAAACCCGCAGCCACAGGACGCTAATGATGAATACTCAGGCAAGCCCGATTATTACTGATATGAAAGTGATTCCCGTGGCGGGGAATGACAGCATGCTGCTGAATATTGGTGGTGCCCACGGTGCTTTTTTCACTCGCAACATTGTTGTATTAACCGATAGCGCCGGGCATACCGGCGTAGGTGAAGCGCCGGGTGGCGACGTGATTTATCAGACGCTGGTCGATTCAATCCCGCAGGTTGTCGGCCAGGAAATTGCGCGCATGAATCGCGTGGTGCAAAACGTCCATAAAGGTAATCAGTCAGCAGATTTTGATACCTTCGGTAAAGGTGCATGGACCTTTGAATTACGTGTTAATGCGGTCGCAGCACTGGAAGCCGCACTGCTTGATTTACTCGGCAAGGCGCTAAACGTCCCTGTCTGCGAGCTATTGGGTCCGGGGAAACAGCGCGATGATGTCACCGTGTTGGGTTATCTGTTTTATATCGGCGATCGCCAGAAAACGGATTTGCCTTACCTTGAGGGTAAAAATACCGGCCACGCCTGGTACGATTTACGCCATCAAGAAGCGCTAAGCAGCGACTCGATCGTGCGGCTAGCTGAAGCGGCGCAAGATCGTTATGGCTTTAAAGATTTCAAACTCAAAGGCGGAGTTTTACCCGGTGAGCAAGAGCTGGATGCCGCTCGCGCACTGAAAAAAAGCTTCCCGGATGCGCGTATCACCGTCGATCCGAACGGCGCCTGGCTGCTGGATGAAGCTATCGCGTTGTGTAAGGGAATGGGTGATGTCCTGACGTATGCCGAAGACCCTTGCGGCGCGGAACAAGGTTATTCAGGGCGCGAAGTGATGGCTGAATTCCGCCGTGCAACGGGCTTACCGGTAGCGACCAATATGATTGCTACAAACTGGCGCGAGATGAACCACGCCATCATGCTCAACGCCGTCGATATTCCGTTAGCCGACCCACATTTCTGGACGCTTAGCGGCGCGGTTCGTGTCGCGCAAATGTGCGACGAATGGGGCCTGACGTGGGGTTGTCATTCCAATAACCATTTCGACATTTCCCTGGCGATGTTCACCCATGTGGGGGCTGCGGCACCGGGCAAACCCACGGCTATCGACACCCACTGGATTTGGCAGGAAGGCGACCAGCGACTGACGAAAAATCCGCTACAAATCGTTAACGGCAAAATCGCGGTGCCGGATGCGCCAGGCTTAGGCGTGGAACTTGACTGGGAACAGGTGCAGAAAGCCCATGAAGTGTATAAATCCCTTCCGGGTGGGTCGCGCAATGACGCCACGGCCATGCAATACCTGGTGCCGGGCTGGCAATTCGATCGTAAACGTCCGGCATTTGGCCGTGGATAAAACATTCTTGCTGAAAAGGAATTAACGATGAGCACATTTACTTCTACTCCAGTAGTCACTGCGATGCAGGTTATTCCCGTTGCGGGCCACGACAGTATGCTGATGAATTTGAGTGGGGCACACTCGCCGTTTTTCACCCGTAATATTGTGATTATCAAGGATAACTCTGGCCACACAGGTGTGGGGGAAATCCCCGGTGGTGAAAAGATCCGCCAGACACTTGAAGAAGCGGCAGCGTTGGTCATTGGCAAAACGCTGGGCGAATACAAAAACATTCTGAACCTGGTACGTGCCGAATTTGCTGACCGTGACTCCGGCGGGCGCGGTTTGCAGACCTTTGATTTGCGCACCACTATTCATGTTGTAACCGGTATTGAGTCGGCCATGTTGGACTTACTTGGTCAGCACCTGGGCGTAAACGTCGCTTCTTTGCTGGGTGATGGGCAACAGCGCAGTGAAGTCGAAATGCTCGGCTATCTGTTCTTCGTCGGTAATCGCAAACAGACTCCGCTGCCTTATCAGAGCCAGCCTGATGAGAAATGCGACTGGTATCGCATTCGCCACGACGAAGCGATGACGCCAGATTCTGTTGTGCGTCTGGCAGAAGCGGCTTACGAGAAATATGGCTTTAACGACTTCAAACTGAAAGGCGGTGTATTAGCTGGAAGCGAAGAAGCCGAAGCGGTGACGGCACTGGCAAAACGCTTCCCACAGGCTCGCGTTACGCTTGACCCGAACGGAGCCTGGTCGCTTGATGAAGCGATTAGCATTGGTAAGCAATTACGTGGCGTACTGGCGTATGCCGAAGATCCGTGTGGCGCGGAACAGGGTTATTCAGGCCGTGAAATTATGGCGGAATTCCGTCGTGCGACTGGCTTGCCAACCGCGACCAATATGATTGCTACCGACTGGCGTCAGATGGGCCATACGCTTTCGCTGCAATCGGTCGATATCCCGCTCGCCGATCCGCATTTCTGGACCATGCAAGGTTCGGTTCGCGTCGCGCAAATGTGCCACGAGTTTGGCCTGACGTGGGGATCGCATTCCAACAACCACTTTGATATCTCTCTGGCGATGTTTACCCACGTTGCAGCCGCAGCACCAGGGAAAGTCACCGCCATCGACACGCACTGGATTTGGCAGGAAGGCAATCAACGCCTGACCAAACAGCCGTTCGAAATCAAAGGCGGCATGGTGCAGGTGCCGAAAACACCAGGGCTGGGCGTTGAGTTGGATATGGATCAAGTGATGAAAGCACATGAGCTTTATCAGCAGCACGGACTGGGCGCACGCGATGATGCGATGGCGATGCAGTATTTGATCCCAGACTGGACGTTTAATAATAAGCGACCATGCATGGTGCGCTAATTTACCCGTCATACTTGAAGCTGCATCTGTGTTGGCTGCGTTCTCTTGCCGCGTTACTCGGCCTGCGGCCTCGCCCCAAGGGGCCAGCGCAAGCGCTGTTCTAAAACGCCCTTGGCGTTTTAGTGATGCAACTTCAATTATTTAGGGTAAATATTATGATGACCCACATCGCGACGGACGGCATATGAAAATTATCATCGCACCAGATTCATACAAAGAGAGCCTTAGCGCTCTCGAGGTGGCGACACAAATCGAAGCCGGTTTTCGGGAAGTGTTTCCGAATGCCTGCTATGTGAAGCTGCCCGTTGCTGATGGGGGCGAGGGAACCGTCGACGCGATGGTGGCGGCAACGGACGGTGACATCATCGAAGTGGGGGTCACCGGGCCGTTGGGTGAGCCTGTTCAGGCGTTCTACGGAATATCAGGCGACAAGCAGCAGGCCTTTATTGAAATGGCGGCGGCGAGTGGCCTGGAACAAGTCCCGCCTGAATTCCGTAACCCGTTAAAAACCACGTCGTGGGGAACGGGTGAACTGATTCGTTACGCGCTGGATAGCGGTGTAAACAGCGTCCTGATTGGCATTGGCGGCAGCGCGACCAACGACGGCGGCATAGGCATGATGCAGGCGCTTGGTGCGCGTTTGTTGGATAGCGATGGCGAGCCGCTGGGGCTGGGCGGCGGCGAAGTCGCAAGACTGGCGTCGATTGATATTTCCGGGCTGGATACACGGCTGAAAGCGTGCCGCATTGAAGTCGCGTGTGATGTCACTAACGTGCTGACCGGTAAAGAAGGGGCATCGGCAGTTTTTGGCCCACAAAAAGGTGCGACGCCGGAGATGGTCAACGAACTCGATCGTGCTCTGGAGCACTACGCAAAAATTATTGCCCGCGATCTCAATATCAACGTGCTGGAGCTTTCCGGTGGCGGTGCTGCGGGTGGCATGGGGGCTGCACTTTATGCCTTCTGCGGTGCAGAACTGCGACCCGGTATTGAGATAATTACCCGCGCGTTAAAACTTGATGAGCTGGTGCGCGATGCAGATCTGGTGATTACCGGAGAAGGGCGCATCGACAGCCAGTCGATTCATGGCAAAGTGCCGATTGGTGTGGCGAAAGTGGCGAAACGTTACAACATTCCGGTGATTGGTATTGCCGGAAGTTTAACGCCAGATGTGGGTGTGGTGCATGAACATGGTCTGGATGCGGTTTTCAGCGTGCTGTACAGTATCTGTACGCTGGAAGAAGCGCTGGAAAATGCCGGAGATAATCTGCGCATGGCTTCGCGCAACATTGCGGCGACAATTGCTATCGGTTGTTCTGTCGGGAGAAATAAGTTTCCCGACAGATAACTTTGCAGCGTTAACCAAACATACGTTGTGCTTCTTTTGAGACATTATTCATCTCATCAAGCAGCTCAAAAAGTTCGGGTTCCAGATCTTCCGGCTTCACGCCATTGCGCAGTTGTTGCTCCAGTGTCAGGCATAGGTTTTTCAACCGAGGCACACCGCTGTAGCTACAACTGCCGTGAAGTTTATGAATGATATCAACCAACTTCTCCGGGTTTTCCCCGACCAGTTGTTCTTCAACGGTGTTGCGAACTTCAGGTAAGAACGCCAACAGCATTTGCAGCAAATCACGCGCCAGATCAGGCTTATTAGCCGCCTGTTGGAGTGCCAGCGACCAATCCAGAGTCTGGTTTTGGTGACTGGTTTGCGTTGTCATTTCTATGTTTAATGGTTGAGCGAGCGCGGTGATGGCACCCGGCTGATACCGTAGCAGCAGGCTATACAGCTTTTTCTCTTCAATAGGTTTGGCAAGATAGTCATTCATACCTGCACTCAGCAGCTTCTCTTTTTGCCCCGCCATGGCGTGTGCCGTCACCGCGATAACCGGAGTTTGCTGGTGGTGTGGCATCTGGCGAATGACCTCACAGGCGCGGATACCATCCATTCCAGGCATCTGAATATCCATCAGGATGATGTCTATTTGCATCTGTTTCGCCCGCTCAATAGCTTGTAAACCGCTTCCGCACAGCTCAACGTTTTGCACATGATCTTCAAGCAATGCGCCAATCAGTTTCAGGTTGGCCGGGTTGTCATCAACGGCCATTACAGTGAGCGGCAGCTTTTTGTTTTCAACGTTATCGGCCAGTGCTGGATGCGCGTGGAAGATGTGTTCAGCCAGCAGTGGCAGCAGACGTGGTGCGGTGACAGGTTTCAATAAACAAGCGGCAACACCTTCTTTTTTAAGTGATTCCGCATCGATCTGGCAATGGCTTGGCAGCGCCAGAATCAGGCAGTCTGTCATCGTGACGGCTTTTGCCAGTTTTGGATTTGTAATGGAGAGCGTATCGCGGAACGTGACCGGCATTCCGAGCAACATAATATCGTAGTGTGCTTCGGCGAGGGCCGTGAACGTTGGGCTATACACCACTTCAAGCGGCGTATTGGCCAAAATATTGAGCGTGCTTTGGGCAGCGGAAGCATTTTGCTCGATATACGCAATGCGCTTGCCTGCCAGATTCTCAGTCGAATAACCGTCAAGAACCGCGTTAGGATTCAGATCCAGATTGATGTAGAACCAGAAAGTCGAACCTTGATTTGGCTGGCTATGGAACGAGATATCCCCACCCATTTCGCTGACCAATTTTTGGGTGATCACCAGCCCCAACCCAGTGCCACCGTGACGCCGTGAAATACTGGCATCTGCCTGACGAAATGCCTGGAACAGACGCGACTGTTCCTGCTCAGGAATGCCAATGCCGGTATCATGAATCCGCATCTCAACCTGGACTTTGTTGTTGCCTTGCGAGCGCTTCTCGACGACCAAATCAATATTGCCGCTCTCGGTAAACTTAATCGCATTCCCCACCAGATTGGTTACGACTTGCTGCAAACGGAGTGGATCGCCAATCACGTTATCCGGAACATCGTTTTTAATGTTTAACGTCAGCTCCAGCCCTTTGTCATGGGCCGAATGCGCCAGCAACGTCACCACTTCATCGAGCGTATTACGCAGCGGGAAGGGAATGCTTTCCAGAATCAGTTTGCCTGCTTCCAGTTTAGAGAAGTCCAGCACGTCATTGATAATGGTTAGCAGGTTATTGGCTGAACGTTCAATGGTATACAGATGATCGCGCTGCGTGGGATTCAAATCTGTTTTCAGCGTCAGACGGGTAAATCCAATCACCCCGTTGAGCGGTGTGCGCAGCTCGTGGGACATATTGGCGAGGAACTCAGACTTAATACGTGCGGCTTCCTGAGCGCGTTTCTTAGCGAGATCCAGCTCAACGTTCTGGATTTCCATCTGTTCAAGTGTTTCGCGCAAGTCGGACGTCGCCTGGTCAATATTATGCTGCATCTCCTCGTGATAGGCGGTCAACGACATCGCCATCGAATTGATACCGTTTTTCAGCATATCTAATTCACCGAGCATGAAACCTTCTACGCGGCTATCAAGTTGGCCGCGACGTATCCGGTCAACCGTATTCACCATATTACGGATTGGCCCAGTGACATCGCGCATCAGACGATAGGCAAACAGCATCGCAATGCCGACACAGAACAGCATCATCAACGTTGAGATAAAAATTTCTCGGTATTGCTGCAAACGCACCGATTTTAAGTCGAGCTCAATCGCGACGTAGCCGAGTGAATTGCCCGCTGGTTTCGCATCGGTCACTTCTGACTCGTCCGGGGAATAGCTCTCGGAAATAATCGGGGTACGCAGAATTATCGAATCGCCGTGCCGCGTAATACTTAAACTGTGCGGCGGTTTTTCATTGTTTGGTAACTTCAAGGCTGAAGCATTGAGCTGATAATTGGAGGTGACAAACAGCTTGTTGTTCTCATCAAATACCGAAATCGCCCGCACAATATCGGAATGGCGGCGGTGTAACACGCTGACCAACTGGCGTATGGACTCACGACTGTGAAAACTCATGCCATATTCGCTGGCGACAGCCAGCGGTTCGATAATGTTGGTACCCGAGTCTTCGAGCTGACGCTGCAGGTCGTTGTAACGATGAACGACAAAAAAGATACTGAGCAATAAACCGATCATTAATGTCGGTGCCAGAATCAGGATCATCATGCGTGCACGCAGGCTGTAGTTGGTCATGGGGTTCCGATATGGGACAATTGAAGCAATAGTTAATATTTTTTGAGAGAGCACTCTGGCTCATGGCGCAATTCTACTCTGCAAAGCGACGGGTTACGACTCGTCAAATCATAACCGTGAACGTTAATGACCTTGATCCGTTTGGTCAGGGCGTCGCACGCCATAACGGTAAAGCGCTTTTTATCCAGGATGCACTGCCTGGTGAACAAGTTGACGTCACGATTACCGAGGACAAACGCAACTTTTCCCAGGCTCGAGTGAAACGACGTTTAAATGATAGCCCGCAGCGTGTGGCTCCGCGTTGTCCACATTATGGCGTTTGCGGGGGCTGCCAACAGCAACATGCCAGCATCGAATTGCAGCAGCAAGCAAAATCCCGTGCGCTGGCTCGCATGATGGGCACGCGTGAGGCTCCTGCGGTGGTGGACGAAATCATTTCTGGTTCGCCATGGGGTTATCGTCGCCGGGCACGTTTAGGGTTGAATTATCTCCCTAAGACACAGACCTTACAGATGGGTTTTCGCAAATCTCACGACAGCGAACTGGTCAATATTCACCACTGCCCGGTTCTGGCGCCTCAACTTGAGGCATTACTGGAACCTTTGCGCCAATGTCTTTCTGAATTAAAAGCCGTTCGTCGTTTAGGTCATGTTGAACTGGTACTGGCAGATAATGGCCCGCTGATGGTGTTGCGCCATTTAGATGCTCTTCATGACGACGATAGGCAAAAACTGGAACGCTTTTCGCATTCTACAGGCGTCGCGCTGTATTTAGCCCCGGACAGTGAGACACTCACGGCAGTGGGCGACGATGAGCCCTGCTATCACTCAGACGGGCTACGCTTAACGTTCAGTCCGCGCGATTTCATTCAGGTGAATGACGGCGTGAATCAGCAAATGGTCGCGCGTGCCATTGAGTGGCTGGATATCCAGCCAACGGATCGCGTGCTGGATCTGTTCTGCGGAATGGGAAACTTTACGCTCCCACTGGCGACACGCGCTGAAAGTGTCGTTGGGGTGGAAGGCGTTGCTGCGCTGGTGGCGAAAGGTGAATATAATGCAGGGTATAATTTGCTGAAAAACGTCACATTCTTTCATGAAAACCTGGAAGAAGATGTGACTCGCCAACCCTGGGCTGCTCAAGGGTTTGACAAAATATTGCTCGACCCCGCACGAGCGGGTGCGCCGGGTGTTATGCAACATGTGATTACGCTTGCTCCAAAGCGAGTGGTCTATGTTTCATGCAACCCAACAACGCTTGCCCGTGATAGCGAGGCATTGCTGGCTGCGGGTTACCAGATTCAGCGGCTAGCAATGCTCGATATGTTTCCCCACACTGGGCACCTTGAGTCAATGGCGCTCTTTGAGCGCGTTTAAGTGGTTAGCTCAGACCGGGTGATTTGATTAATACCCAATAGATTTCAAGAGGCAGGAAGGCGGCAAACGAGAGCAGCCAACGCATCTGCGTCTTGAAAGATGAAGGGTATACAGGAGAGAACAATGGTTGCGGTAAGAAGTGCACATCTCAATAAAGCTGGCGAATTTGCGCCCGATAGATGGATTGCTAGCCTCGGGATCACCAACCAGCAGTCATGTGAACGCTTAGCCGAAACCTGGCGGTATTGCGAGCAACAGACCAAAGGCCATCCAGACGCGGAACTGCTGTTGTGGCGCGGCGTCGAAATGGTGGAAATCCTGTCGATGCTGAGTATGGACAACGATACCCTGCGAGCCGCATTACTGTTCCCTCTTGCCGATGCGGGCGTGGTCACCGAAGAGGTGATGCGCGAAAGCATTGATAGCCAGGTCGTCACGCTGATTCACGGTGTGCGTGACATGGCAGCAATCCGACAGCTTAAAGCCGCGCATACCGATTCTGTCTCTGCTGAACAGGTCGATAACGTTCGTCGCATGTTGTTGGCGATGGTCGATGATTTCCGCTGCGTGGTGATCAAACTTGCAGAGCGCATCGCTCATTTGCGAGAAGTAAAAGACGCGCCGGAAGACGAACGCGTTCTGGCGGCAAAAGAGTGTACCAATATCTACGCGCCGCTCGCCAACCGTCTGGGCATTGGCCAGCTAAAATGGGAGCTGGAAGATTACTGCTTCCGCTACCTGCATCCTGCTGAATACAAACGCATCGCAAAATTGCTGCACGAGCGTCGTATCGACCGTGAGCATTACATCGACGAGTTTGTCAGTGCGCTGCGCAAATCGATGAAAGAAGAGGGTGTGAAGGCTGAAGTGTATGGCCGCCCGAAACACATCTATAGCATCTGGCGCAAGATGCAGAAAAAATCCCTAGCCTTTGATGAGCTGTTTGATGTGCGTGCGGTGCGCGTTGTGGCTGAACGCTTGCAGGATTGCTACGCGGCACTAGGCATCGTACACACGCATTATCGCCATATGCCTGACGAGTTTGATGATTACGTTGCCAACCCGAAACCCAACGGTTATCAGTCGATTCATACCGTGGTGCTGGGGCCAAACGGCAAAACGATCGAAATTCAGATTCGTACTAAGCAGATGCACGAAGAGTCAGAGCTGGGGGTCGCCGCCCACTGGAAATACAAAGAAGGCAATGCGAAGAGCGGCAGTTCAGGCCACGAAGACCGTATCGCGTGGCTGCGTAAGTTGATCGCCTGGCAAGAAGAGATGGCTGATTCTGGCGAATTGTTAGATGAAGTCCGCAGCCAGGTGTTTGACGACCGCGTGTATGTTTTTACCCCAAAAGGCGATGTGGTGGACTTGCCAGCAGGCTCTACACCGCTGGACTTTGCTTACCACATTCACAGTGATGTTGGGCACCGTTGCATCGGCGCGAAAATAGGTGGGCGCATTGTGCCGTTCACGTATCAACTGCAAAT
The DNA here is from genome assembly GCF_014189855.1 of Buttiauxella sp. A111. Lineage (GTDB taxonomy): Bacteria > Pseudomonadota > Gammaproteobacteria > Enterobacterales > Enterobacteriaceae > Buttiauxella > Buttiauxella selenatireducens. The sequence goes on along the minus strand of NZ_BJFN01000002.1, from coordinate 163,044 downwards.
GGGCGATCAGATTGAAGTTATCACCCAGAAACAGCCGAACCCGAGCCGTGACTGGCTGAACCCAAACTTGGGCTACATCACCACAAGCCGCGGGCGCGCCAAAATTCACAACTGGTTCCGTAAACAGGACCGTGACAAGAATATTCTGGCCGGACGCCAAATTCTTGATGATGAAATTGAGCATCTGGGTATCAGCCTGAAAGAGGCTGAGAAGTCGCTGCTGCCACGTTATAACTTCAATGAAGTTGAAGAGTTACTGGCGGCAATTGGCGGCGGAGATATTCGTCTTAACCAGATGAGTAACTACCTGCAAGCGCAGTTTAACAAGCCGACTGCGGCAGAACAGGATGAACAAGCGCTTCGCCAACTGAAGCAAAAAACGCACGCGCCGCAATCGCGTAGCAAAGACAATGGTCGCGTCGTGGTGGAAGGGGTTGGCAATCTGATGCACCACATTGCGCGGTGCTGCCAACCAATTCCTGGCGACGAGATTGTCGGTTTCATCACTCAAGGGCGTGGGATTTCTATTCACCGTGCTGACTGCGATCAGCTTGCTGAACTGCAATCACATGCGCCTGAACGTATCGTTGATGCCGTGTGGGGCGAAAGCTATTCCAGTGGCTATTCGCTGGTGGTGCGTGTGACAGCCAATGACCGTAGCGGTTTATTGCGTGACATCACCACTATTCTGGCAAACGAAAAAGTCAACGTGCTGGGGGTTGCGAGTCGTAGTGATACTAAGCAGCAGTTGGCGACGATTGATATGAATATCGAAATCTACAACCTTCAGGTGCTGGGCCGCGTGCTGGGCAAATTGAATCAGGTGCCGGATATAATCGATGCGAAGCGATTACACGGTTAGTTGATTACCCCTCACCCCGACCCTCTCCCTAAAAGGGCGAGGGGGAAAACCGAAGTTCATCTTGAACTCGATCAATCCCCTCTCCCTGAAAGGGCGAGGGTGAAACCGAAATTCGCCTTGAACTCGATTAATCCCCTCTCCCTGTGGGAGAGGGCCAGGGTGAGGGGAAAAATTCTACAAGGATTGAATATGGACCAAATTACCCGCCTTCTGGGCATCATGAAGCGCCTGCGTGACCCCGAAACAGGTTGCCCATGGGATAAAGAGCAAACCTTCGCGACTATCGCTCCCTATACCCTGGAAGAGACTTACGAAGTGCTTGATGCCATCAACCGTGAAGATTTTGATGATTTGCGCGGTGAACTGGGAGATTTACTGTTCCAGGTCGTGTTTTACGCACAGATGGCTCAGGAAGAAGATCGCTTTAATTTCGACGATATCTGCGAAGCGATAAGCGACAAACTTGAACGTCGCCATCCGCATATCTTTGGCGATGCTACTGCTGAAAACAGCACCGAAGTACTGGCTCGTTGGGAACAAATTAAGAGCGATGAACGTGCTGAAAAAGCTCAGCATTCCGCAATTGATGATATTCCTCATGCTTTGCCTGCTTTAATGCGTGCGCACAAAATCCAGAAACGTTGTTCAGCGGTTGGTTTTGACTGGACGACGCTGGGTCCCGTGTTAGACAAAGTCTACGAAGAGATCGACGAAGTGATGTTTGAAGCTAAACAGGTCGTTGTTGACGAGGCGAAACTGGAAGAAGAAGTCGGCGATTTATTGTTCGCCACCGTTAATCTTGCACGCCATTTAGGCACGAAAGCTGAGACAGCATTACAAAAAGCTAACTTGAAATTCGAGCGCCGTTTCCGCGAAGTGGAACAAATTATTGCCGCGCAAGGGTTGAAAATGGAGCAAGCCACACTCGATCAGATGGAAAATGCCTGGCAACAAGTTAAACGCAAGGATTCTGATATCTAACGTGTTTTTTGGATCAGGTGCACGTTATGGCAATTTCAATTTAACAAGCGCTTGATTTACGTCAAAAACATTTATGCCAAACGGGCTATTTTCAGTGCCCTGACAAAGTGCGAGGTCAGGGCTTTGCAGACAGAATGAAAGTTTGTGACGCCGATACTGTTCGGGTATACTACTTTCCCGTCCTGGTACTTCCATCGTCTTTAAACCTAACTCTTCAGGTTCAGCATGACAACGAACTATATTTTTGTGACCGGCGGGGTCGTTTCCTCTCTGGGTAAAGGCATTGCCGCAGCCTCCCTCGCAGCTATTCTCGAAGCCCGTGGCCTCAACGTATCCATCATGAAACTCGATCCGTACATCAACGTCGATCCGGGTACCATGAGCCCTATTCAACATGGGGAAGTGTTCGTTACAGAAGACGGCGCTGAAACCGACCTGGATTTAGGTCACTACGAGCGTTTCATTCGCAACAAAATGACGCGTCGTAACAACTTCACTACTGGCCGTATCTACTCAGAAGTTCTGCGTAAAGAACGCCGTGGCGACTATCTGGGTGCGACTGTCCAGGTTATTCCACACATCACGAACGCTATCAAAGAACGCATCCTTGAAGGTGGCGAAGGCTACGATGTCGTACTGGTAGAAATCGGCGGTACAGTAGGTGATATCGAATCTCTGCCGTTCCTCGAAGCGATTCGTCAGATGGCTGTAGAAGTGGGTCGTGAGCACACGCTGTATATGCACCTGACTCTGGTGCCATACATGGCGGCTGCTGGTGAGGTGAAAACTAAACCGACTCAACACTCCGTAAAAGAACTGCTTTCTATCGGTATTCAGCCAGATGTGCTGATCTGCCGTTCTGACCGCGTGGTTCCGGCAAACGAACGTGCAAAAATTGCATTGTTCTGTAACGTCCCGGAGAAAGCGGTTATTTCTCTAAAAGATGTCGATTCCATCTATAAAATTCCAGGTCTGTTGAAATCACAGGGTCTGGACGATTATATTTGTAAACGATTCAGCTTGAACGTTCCTGAAGCTAACTTGTCCGAATGGGAACAAGTTATTTACGAAGAAGCGAATCCGACAAGCGAAGTTACGATTGGTATGGTCGGCAAGTACATTGAACTGCCAGATGCCTACAAATCTGTGATTGAAGCGCTGAAACACGGTGGTTTGAAAAATCGTCTGACCGTTAACATCAAGCTGATTGACTCGCAGGATGTTGAAACTCGCGGTACTGAAGAAATGCTGAAGGGATTGGATGCTATCCTTATCCCTGGCGGTTTCGGTTACCGTGGTGTGGAAGGCAAAATCGCTACCGCGCGCTATGCTCGTGAGCAGAACATTCCTTACCTGGGTATTTGCTTAGGTATGCAGGTTGCGCTGATCGAGTTTGCACGAAACGTTGCGGGCATGGCTAACGCCAACTCAACTGAATTTGTGCCAGACTGTAAATACCCGGTGGTCGCCTTAATCACCGAGTGGCGAGATGAAGAAGGTAACGTTGAAGTTCGTACTGAAAAGAGCGACTTAGGCGGAACTATGCGTCTTGGCGGCCAGCAGTGTCAGTTGACCGATGGTAGTCTGGTGCGCCAGATGTACGGTGAACCGACAATCGTTGAGCGTCATCGCCATCGTTATGAAGTCAACAACATGTTGTTGAAGCAAATTGAAACAGCAGGTCTGCGCGTTGCGGGCCGTTCCGGTGATGACCAACTGGTAGAAATCATCGAAGTGCCAAATCATCCGTGGTTTGTTGCTTGCCAGTTCCACCCGGAATTTACGTCGACCCCGCGTGATGGTCACCCACTGTTTGCAGGCTTTGTTAAAGCGGCCGGTGAGTACCAAAAGCGTCAGGCGAAGTAAGCAGAAAGTTAGAACGACAACGCGCGAATGTTTCGCGCGTTGTTTGTCTGGAGTTTTAGTTTAACTTGTACTGAGGAAAATCTAATGTCCAAAATCGTTAAAGTCATCGGTCGTGAAATCATCGACTCCCGTGGTAACCCGACTGTTGAAGCTGAAGTTCATCTGGAAGGCGGTTTCGTAGGTATGGCTGCTGCACCATCAGGTGCTTCAACTGGTTCCCGCGAAGCGCTGGAACTGCGCGATGGCGACAAATCTCGCTACCTGGGCAAAGGCGTTCTGAAAGCCGTTGCTGCAGTTAATGGCCCGATCGCTGCGGCTGTAACTGGTAAAGATGCGAAAGACCAGGCAAACATCGATAAGATCATGATCGACCTGGACGGTACCGAAAACAAATCTAACTTCGGCGCTAACGCAATCCTGGCTGTTTCTCTTGCTGCTGCTAAAGCTGCTGCTGCCTCTAAAGGCCTGCCGCTGTATGCACACATCGCTGAACTGAACGGCACTCCAGGCAAATTCTCTATGCCACTGCCTATGATGAACATCATCAACGGTGGCGAGCACGCTGATAACAACGTTGATATCCAAGAGTTCATGATTCAACCAGTTGGTGCGAAAACTCTGAAAGAAGCCATCCGTATGGGTTCTGAAGTTTTCCACACCCTGGCTAAAGTTCTGAAATCTAAAGGCATGGGTACTGCTGTTGGTGACGAAGGTGGCTATGCGCCAAACCTGGGTTCCAACGCTGAAGCACTGGCTGTAATCGCTGAAGCGGTTAAAGCTGCAGGTTACGAGCTGGGTAAAGACATTACTCTGGCTATGGACTGTGCTGCTTCTGAATTCTACAAAGACGGTAAATACGTTCTGGCTGGCGAAGGCAACAAAGCTTTCACCTCTGAAGAATTCACTGCATTCCTGGAAGATCTGACCAAACAGTACCCAATCGTTTCTATCGAAGACGGTCTGGATGAGTCTGATTGGGATGGCTTCGCGCACCAGACTAAAGTTCTGGGCGACAAAATCCAGTTGGTTGGTGACGATCTGTTCGTAACTAACACCAAAATCCTGAAACGTGGTATCGACAACGGTATCGCTAACTCCATCCTGATCAAATTCAACCAGATCGGTTCTCTGACCGAAACTCTGGCTGCGATCAAAATGGCGAAAGATGCTGGCTACACTGCAGTTATCTCTCACCGTTCAGGCGAAACTGAAGATGCTACCATCGCTGACCTGGCTGTTGGTACTGCTGCAGGCCAGATCAAAACTGGTTCTATGAGCCGTTCTGACCGTGTTGCTAAGTACAACCAGCTGATTCGTATCGAAGAAGCACTGGCTGCACAGGGCACACCAGCTCCGTTCAACGGTCTGAAAGAAGTTAAAGGTCAGTAATTCGTTACTGCTTTAAATTCTTACAAAAAACCCGCTTCGGCGGGTTTTTTTATTTCTATTTTTGTCGGCCCCTGAACAATTTACGTATCCGCTAGAGGGTAGAGTTTGCAGATTCCTCCCCTGTCGACCAGGCTTACGGGGACTTTTCACTCACAGGTCAGGAGACCGACATGAAAGCAGCAGTTGTGAATAAAGACCACTCTGTAGGGATCATTGATAAACCCGTTCGCGCCCTTAAACACGGCGAAGCATTGCTGACGATGGAATGTTGTGGCGTATGCCATACCGATTTGCATGTAAAAAATGGAGATTTTGGTGACGTTACAGGCATTACGCTGGGGCATGAAGGCATTGGCGTAGTGAAGACGGTTGGCCCTGGCGTGACGTCCCTGAAAGTGGGGGATCGCGCAAGCGTTGCCTGGTTCTTCCGTGGATGCGGAAACTGTGAATACTGTAACACCGGCAACGAGACTCTGTGTCGCAGCGTCACTAACGCGGGTTATACCGCCGATGGTGGTATGGCTGAGGAGTGCATCGTTGTTGCTGATTACGCGGTAAAAGTACCTGATGGCCTCGAGTCTGCTGCTGCCAGTAGCGTGACTTGTGCGGGCGTGACTACGTACAAAGCGGTAAAAGTCTCGCACATTAAACCGGGCCAGTGGATTGCGATTTACGGCTTGGGCGGCCTTGGCAACCTCGCGTTGCAATACGCGAAAAATGTCTTTAATGCCAAAGTGATTGCCATCGACGTGAATGATGCTCAGCTGGAATTCGCCAAAGAGTGTGGTGCGGATTTAGTCATCAACTCACGCAATGAAGATGCAGCCAAAGTCATCCAGGAAAAAGTGGGTGGCGCACATGCAGCGGTCGTGACTGCTGTGGCGAAAGCGGCGTTTAACTCAGCGGTAGACGCCGTTCGTGCCGGTGCACGTATTGTTGCTGTGGGTTTGCCATCAGAGTCAATGAGCCTGAATATTCCGCGTCTGGTACTCGATGGTATCGAAGTGGTAGGTTCATTAGTTGGAACGCGTCATGATTTAGCTGAAGCCTTCCAGTTTGCTGCTGAAGGGAAAGTGGTGCCTAAAGTCACAATGCGCCCACTTGAAGATATCAATGCTATTTTCAAAGAAATGGAAGACGGTAAAATCAAAGGCCGCATGGTGATTGATTTTAAAACCAAGAAGTAAGCTTAGCGATTAACTAAAAATGGCCGGGATATCCCGGCCATTTGCGTTTATAGCGACTGAATCACCCGCTTGAGTAAGCGGATCCTTGGCTCAATGCTGTCCAGTTCCAGATACTCAGACGCACTGTGGAAACCAGCCCCTATTGGCCCGAAACCGTCCAGCGAAGGGATCCCCAACGCTGCGGTATGGTTCGCATCGGAACCGCCACCGACGGACTTCCAGCGCACGTCGATACCTTCTGCGGCCCCTGCTTGTTCAACCAGTTGCATGAGTTGTTCTGTTTCGGCAGAGGGCGTCATGGCTGGTTTTTGAGACTGCAATTGAACGAAGGTTTTCACTTCTCGCTCGAATTCGCGTTTGCCGAATGCCTCAATTGCCGCATGTACGCGCGCATATTCATCGTTATCCTGGAAGCGGACATCAACAATCATCTCCGCATGGTCAGGCACGATATTTGGCACTACGCCTCCGGAAATGACACCCGTATTAATGGTGGTTCCTTTGGTGATATCCGCCAGATCACTGATTTCCAGAACGGCACGCGCCAATGCTTTAATAGCGGAGCGGCCTGATTCAGGGTCATTACCGGCATGCGCCGCGACGCCTTTAAACGTCAGTTTATAGCCTGCAATCCCTTTACGCGCTTTCACCAAAGACCCGTCAGCCCTTGCAGCTTCACAGACCAGCACACAGCGGCTACGTTTTGCCAGTTCGCCAATCCAGTGATGAGAGTGCACCGAACCGGTTTCCTCATCAGGATTCATGGCGACACCAATGGACAGCCGTTGCAGTGTGGCTTTATCCATTCCACGTAGCGCCCAAAGAATATTGAGCAACCCGCTTTTCATATCTGACACACCGGGGCCAAAGGCTCGATTTCCCTCAATACTGAACGGACGCTCTGCAACGGTTCCCTCTGGGAACACGGTATCCATATGGCCGACAAGCAGCACATCGTATTGAGTGGCATCCGGCTTGTTGGTGGCAAACAGGCCTGGACCGACTTTATCGCCCAGAGGAATGCTGTCACATTGCCAACCTTCGGCCTCGTACCATTGCTGAAATATCTGGCTTACTTGAGCCACACCATCAATCGTTGCTGTTCCACAGTCGATATTAACGACCTTCTTTAGCTCTTGAAGGTACTGTTTTAATTCCATGGTTAACTCCTAAATCATAATTCGCATGATTAACATGGCACCGAAAGCATTCAGCACCGAAAGGGCAATCATTAAAGGAATGCGTTTGGCTGGGATGCCTACTACGCCGAGAATGCGTCCTGCGTATTGCACCTGTGAACCCATCAGGTAGATGGCGGGAGCGAGAATGGCCAGATGGCTGCCGGTGAGAATACCTTTCTCAAACAGACTGATAGCAACACCGATTCCACCGCCCATCGACATCCAACCGCCAATGAGCACGGCTGCTGCTTCACCCGGCAGCCCAAAGACTTTCATGACCGGGCCAAATAGCCAGGCCATGCCTGCTAACGCACCGGTAAGCTCCAGCGCATAAATAATAATGAATGCCATCAGAACGTTAGGCAGAGTGCTGGTTGTTGCGATGGTCCAGCCTTTACGAGCACCGGCAACAAAGACATCGGTGATCATCGGTTTAGTGGTTTCAGCCATGTTGCACCTCGGCACTTTGCTTACGTTCAGAGAGCGTTAAAATCAGGCGCATCAGATTGGCGCCAACAATTTTCATAATGAACATCACCGCAACGCACAAGCCAATTGAGGCTGGAACGGCATGTGTTCCGTCAACGGCCAGCAAGGTGAACAGCACCGCACCTGATGAGAAAAAGTTAGTGATCATCGCACCGGCAGAAAACTGGAACATCGTGAACACCGTTTTCTCTTTTTCCGTGATTTGGCCTTCGTCAGCTAATACGCGCGTCAAAGAAGCGCCAACGTCGGTACTTTGCAGGCTGCCAATCAGCGCAAGACCGGTAGAGCCAGGGATGCCGAGCAGTGGGCGTAACAGAGGAGTGAGCAGTTTGCGGGCCGCGTTCAGCGCGCCGTAATGTTCCAGTACGTTTATCATGCCCAGAGCGAACATAACGGCCGGGATAAGACCAAAAGCGAACAGAAAACCATCCATTGCGCCGTGTCCGCCTTTTCCGCGAAATGCTGATTTCGCGACTTCAACGGTATCGCCTTGCGGAGTGACGTCGGTCACTACCTTGCCAAATGCGCCGTTTAGCGTGGTGAAGTCAAACACACCCCACCACTCTTTACCGCCCAATAGGCCGGAAAAGAACACCATCGCGAAGAGCAAAGCGACATAGGCACCAGGTCCAACACGTGCATTTTTGGGATCAACAGAACCTTCCATAAATCATTTCCTTATGTCAGTGAGAGAGTGCTGCTCTCCGATGCTAAAAGCGGGAAATGATTGGCAACATGACGATGATCAAGCCGAGTGACTTACTGACAAGGGAAGGGTGATTGTTGTGATGGTAAGCACAATAGCCTTTACAAATAACAGGTTATTGCGCTTGTCAGGATTGGGTTTTCTACAATTAGATAAGCAGTGGCAGTGTTGCACTGGCCGTTTGCTGACTGGTGGCTGCGTACCGGCTATCGTGGTTTGCCAGCTCACTGACTAACACTTCCACCAGTAACATGGCCCCCACTTTGGCATCTAATGCCCCAGCGCTCAATGGTCCTTCAGGTTTTGCCGCAACCAGCAGTAAATCGGCGAGATCGGCAAGTGGGCTGCGCAAAGTATTGCTCAGTAGCAGAACGCGGGCATGACGGTTTTTGGCAAGCTTCACTACATGAAGCAAATCTTTGGTGGAACCCGAGCTGGAAATGACCACCACAAAATCTCTCTCGCTAAGCGTAGTTGCGTTCATCGCAGCACGATGCATATCGCTATACAGCTGCGCATATTTGCCCATTCGCAGTAATTTGTAGTGTAAATAATCACCGATGATCGCGCTGGCTGCGACGCCATAAATTTGCACTGAAGCCGCCTCGTGAAGGGCGATTCCCGCCTGATGCAGAACATCTCGGTTCAAGAGCTTTCCGGTATCTCTGAGTGCTTGCACCGACCCCTCCACCAGTTCACCAATGCTGTCTTCGCTTGCGGGAGCGGGTGGCTGTTGTTGCTGAACATCCAGCGCTAAGGCCATCTTGAACTCGGTATATCCCTTACAGCCTAAATGGCGACACAGGCGAGTGACGCTGGCTTCGCTGGTTTCGCTTTCCCGGGCAAGCTCGGTGATGGTCAGATACAGCACCTTCTGGGGTTGTGAAAGGATGTAATCCCCCAACTTTTGCAATGTTGGGCTAAAGCCTGGCAAACCCTGGCGCAAGTGCAGTAATAAATTCCCATTCTCTGTCATCGGACTCATCTCACAACCTGATTCAAACTGCCCATAGTGTGGAGTAAAGCCCCCCTGGAGTACTAGCAGATTCGATTAATTGTGAGCTGGATCTTACTGGTGGTAATAATTTTCAGTGATTGTTGTTTGTTGTGGTAATAATTTTCACCACAACAACTCAGCAGGAAGAAAATTTATGTCAGTTTTTAGTGGAGCCTCGTCAGGGGGCTGGTTTGAAAAAGCGCAACGTTTCGGAAAGTCCTTTATGTTACCCATTGCCGTACTTCCTGCTGCTGGGCTTTTGCTGGGGATTGGCGGGGCGTTATCAAATCCGAACACCGTAGCGGCTTATCCCTATTTAGATGTTGCCTGGTTACAGGGCATTTTCACGATCATGGCCAGCGCAGGGTCAATTGTTTTTGCCAACCTGGCCGTGCTGTTTGCCGTTGGGGTTTCCGTTGGCCTGGCGAAGGGCGATAAAGGTACTGCGGGGCTTGCGGCGTTACTGGCTTATCTGGTGATGAATGCCACCATCAATGCGTTACTTACCCTGGGTGGCAAATTGGCTGCAACCAACCCCGGTGCCGTTGGGCAGGGGATGGCGTTGGGTATTCAGACCCTTGAAACGGGGGTATTTGGCGGTGTGGTCATCGGGATTGTCACTTCCCTTTTGCACAATCGCTATAACAAAATTGCTCTGCCACAATTCCTGGGGTTCTTTGGCGGTTCCCGGTTTGTGCCAATAATCAGTTCTCTGGTGGCCATTTTGGTCGGCGCCGCGATGACAATTATCTGGCCTCATTTCCAGAAGCTCATTTTTGGAATGGGTGGGCTTGTGGATGCCACAGGTTATCTGGGCACCTTTATTTATGGTTTCGTGCTGCGCATGCTTGGCCCGTTCGGCCTGCACCATATTTTCTATTTGCCATTCTGGACGACAGCGCTGGGTGGTTCCGAGATTGTTGGCGGTCACCTGGTTGAAGGAACGCAACGCATCTTCTTCGCACAGCTGGCCGATCCGAATACTCAGCAGTTTTATGTCGGAACGTCACGCTTTATGTCCGGACGCTTCATCACGATGATGTTCGGCCTGATTGGTGCGTGTTTGGCGATGTACCACACCGCGAAACCGGAAAACCGCAAACGTGTTGCTGGTTTGCTGCTGTCTGCTGCGTTGACCTCGTTCTTAACAGGCATTACCGAGCCAATCGAGTTCTCTTTCCTGTTTATCGCACCTGTACTGTATGTGATTCACGCTGTATTCGATGGCCTGGCTTTCATGCTGGCGCATATTCTGCACATTACCATCGGTCAGACATTCTCTGGCGGCTTCATTGATTTCATCTTGTTTGGCGTGTTGCAGGGTGAGGCAAAAACTCACTGGTTATACGTGCCGCTGGTGGGGATTCCGTGGTTCTTCCTCTACTACTTCACGTTCCGCTTTGTGATTACTCGTTTTAACTTCAAAACGCCAGGCCGTGAGGATGCAGGTAGTGAAAGCAACGTTCAGGTTGCTGAAGGCGAACGCCCTGCACAAGTTATCGTGGCACTCGGTGGCAAAGAGAACATTGTTGAGCTTGATTGCTGCGCCACACGCTTGCGCGTCACTTTGCACGATGGCGAACTCATCAACGAAGCTCTGTTGAAAGAAACAGGAGCCCGAGCCGTTATTAAACGCGGTAATGGAGTGCAGGTTATTTACGGTCCGCACGTCACCATCATTAAAAACGAAGTAGAGGAACTGCTAGCCTTATGAAACCATCCATGATGTTACAAATTCAGGGAAAACTGATTGTCTCCTGCCAGGCACTGGAAAACGAGCCGTTACATAGCGCGTTCATCATGTCGAGAATGGCGCTGGCGGCAGCGCAAGGTGGGGCTGCGGCAATTCGAGCGAACAGTCTTATTGATGTACAGACAATTATGGATACCGTTGATTTACCTGTTATTGCCATCATCAAGCGTGACTATCCGGGCAGTGATGTTTACATCACAGCCACGCTCAAAGAAGTGGATGAGCTGATGGCCGCAAAACCGGCGATGATTGCGATGGATGCCACAGGACATGAGCGTCCAGGTGCACATGATTTGCAGAGCCTGGTCGTCGCTATTCGCCAGAAGTATCCCGATCTTTTGTTAATGGCTGATATTGCTACTGTTGAGGAAGCACGGACAGCGGCTGAACTCGGCTTTGATTGTGTCGGCACGACGCTCCACGGCTATACATCAGAAACAAAAGGGCAAATTCTTGCGCATAATAATTGCCAGTTCCTGCGGGATGTTCTGGCAGCCGTTGATGTGCCAGTGATTGCTGAAGGCAATGTTGAAACACCTGAAATGGCTGCACATTGCCTGACTTTGGGTGCTCATGCGGTCGTGGTGGGTGGGGCGATAACGCGTCCCCAACAAATTACGCGCCGCTTCGTAAACGCTATCGCGACCGTTAGTTAGTGGTAGCCGTAACGGGTCCAGTCTCCCCCTGATTGGGCCCGTTACACCGTTACGCATGATCTCAACCGCTACATCTGCGATAATTACTTTTTAGAACAATTATCAGAGATGACTATGCAGTACCCGATTAACGAGATGTTCCAGACCCTGCAAGGGGAGGGCTATTTTACTGGTGTGCCCGCCATCTTCATTCGCCTGCAAGGTTGCCCGGTGGGCTGCGCGTGGTGCGATACTAAACACACCTGGGATAAACTCGCAGATCGTGAAGTCTCTCTGTTCAGTATTCTCGCCAAAACCAAAGAGAGCGATAAATGGGGTAATGCCAGCGCAGAAGATTTGCTGGCGATATTCCAGCGTCAGGATTACACCGCACGCCACGTGGTCATTACCGGAGGAGAACCGTGTATTCACGATCTCACTCCGCTTACCGCGTTGTTTGAGCACCACGGTTATAGCTGCCAGATTGAAACAAGCGGCACGCACGAAGTGCGTTGTACTGCGGGAACCTGGGTAACGGTATCCCCGAAAGTGAATATGCGTGGTGGCTACGACGTGCTTTCTCAAGCTTTGGAACGTGCCGACGAGATTAAGCATCCCGTGGGTCGACTGCGTGATATTGAAGCGCTCGACGAATTGCTGGCAACTCTGGTGGATGATAAAAAACGTGTTATCGCCCTGCAGCCTATCAGCCAGAAAGAAGACGCGACGCGCCTGTGTATCGAAACCTGTATCGCCCGTAACTGGCGGCTTTCAATGCAGACGCACAAGTATTTGAACATCGCTTAAAACGAGAAAGGCACCTTTACGGTGCCTTTCTTTTAACCTTTATACACGCAACCGGCGGTACAGGTTTCTTTCACCATTACTGCGCTGAGCAGCGGCACAATCGGTTTCATTTCGTCCCAAATCCATTTCGCCAGTACTTCGCTGGTCGGATTCTCAAGACCTGGAATATCATTCAGATAGTAATGATCCAGTCGGTTATAAGTCGGTTTAAACGCGGCTTTCAGCTCAGAAAAATCCATAATCCAGCCGGTATACGGATCAACCTCGCCAGTGATTTCCAGGCGCACCATAAATGAATGCCCATGTAAGCGACCGCATTTGTGGCCTTCAGGGACATGTGGCAGGCGGTGAGCGGCTTCGAAGGTAAAATCTTTAAACAGGGTAGTGGACATGATGGAGTCTCTTTCAAAATAACGCGGCATAGTACCGGAAACGACTATACCCGTCATCATTCAAGTCGCAGGGGTGTTGGCTGCACTCACAAACCCCAGTCACTTACTTTAGTAAGCTCCTGGGGATTTGCTCCCTTGCCGCCTACCTGCAACTCGATTGATATAGGGTATGTTTTTACTGTATTAGCTAAAACAGTGAAGGACGAATTCAAATTATGATTTTCGAGAATTGTTATTTTTATTTTTAATTTTCAACACGTTAGTTAATTACTTTTGCCGTTATGGATTACCCGTAAAAGTGGTTAGTCGTTTTTGTTATTTGTTATTTCTATCCCTTCTTTAATTGTTATTATCCCGATGGTTAACCTTACCCTATGAATGCTTTTTACCGTTGATGTTTAAAAACGGATCTTTTGCTACTGGAACCCACAACGCATGACAACTCAGGCTCCACCGACCGCATTGCTGCCGCTAACCCCGGAGCAACTGGCACGCCTCCAGGCGGCGACAACAGATTTCTCGCAGACTCAACTGGCCTGGATATCGGGCTATTTCTGGGGAATGATCAATCAACAACCGGGCACTGTTGCTGCGGCACCGCCAACTGCGGCTGAAGTACCGGTTATCACACTGATCTCAGCTTCCCAAACCGGGAACGCACGCCGCGTCAGCGAACAACTGCGAGATGATCTGCTGGCAGCTAAACTGAACGTCAATCTGGTGAACGCGGGCGACTATAAATTCAAACAAATAGCCCAGGAAAAGCTGCTGATTGTCGTGACGTCAACGCAGGGCGAAGGTGAGCCACCAGAAGAAGCGGTTGCGTTGCACAAGTTCCTGTTCTCGAAAAAAGCCCCGAAACTTAACGGTACAGCGTTTGCTGTATTTAGCCTCGGTGATACTTCTTACGAATTCTTCTGCCAGTCCGGTAAAGACTTTGACTCCAAACTTGCGGAACTCGGTGGTGAGCGCTTGTTGGATCGCGTGGATACTGATGTTGAGTTCCAGCCCGCAGCAGCGCAATGGCGTGCAAAAATTGTCGATGTTCTGAAATCCCGAGTACCTGCAGAAACTCCGGCACAAGCCGCGTTGACCTCGACAGGCGCGGTGAACGAAGTTTTCACCAGTCCATACACCAAAGAAGCGCCGCTGATTGCGTCACTGGCGGTGAATCAGAAAATAACGGGCCGTGATTCAGAAAAAGACGTGCGCCACTTTGAAATCGACCTCGGCGATTCCGGCCTGCGCTACCAGCCTGGCGACGCACTGGGCGTCTGGTATCAAAACGATCCTGCACTGGTAAAAGAACTGGTTGAATTGCTGTGGCTAAAAGGCGACGAGAGCGTCACGGTCGATGGCAAAACGCTGCCGCTGAGTGAAGCGCTGGAGTGGCACTTTGAGCTGACCATCAATACCGCGAATATCGTTGAGAAATACGCTCAGGTTACCCGCAACACGGCGCTGCTGGATTTGGTGGGCGATAAAACAAAACTGCAACACTTCGCTCAAAGCACACCGATTGTCGATATGGTGCGTTACGCTCCGGCAGAATTAACGGCCGAACAGCTTATTGATTTGCTGCGCCCGCTGACGCCGCGTCTGTACTCCATCGCGTCTTCACAGGTTGAAGCCGAAAGCGAAGTTCACATTACCGTTGGCGTGGTGCGTTATGACATCGAAGGCCGTGCCCGTACCGGTGGCGCATCCGGTTTCCTGGCGGATCGTCTTGCAGAAGACGGCGAAGTGCGTGTGTTCATCGAACACAATGATAACTTCCGCCTGCCAGCTAACCCGGAAACACCGGTCATTATGATTGGCCCAGGTACGGGTATTGCCCCGTTCCGCGCCTTTATGCAGCAGCGTGAAAACGACGGTGCAACGGGTAAAAACTGGCTGTTCTTCGGTAACCCACACTTTACCGACGACTTCCTCTATCAGGTGGAATGGCAGCGCTACGTCAAAGATGGCCTGCTGACCAACATCGATCTTGCCTGGTCCCGCGACCAGCAACACAAAATATACGTACAAGATAAACTGCGCGAAAAAGGCGCGGAACTGTGGAACTGGATTAAAGAAGGTGCCCACATTTACGTCTGCGGCGATGCGAATCGCATGGCAAAAGACGTTGAGCATGCATTACTGGAAGTGGTAGCCGAGTTCGGTGGTATGGACGCTGAAACGGCCGATGAATTTTTAAGTGAGCTGCGCGTTGAGCGCCGTTATCAGCGAGATGTCTACTAATGAGCGAAAAACACCCAGGACCATTAGTGGTCGAAGGCAAGCTGTCTGACGCCGAGCGTCTGAAACGCGAAAGTCATTATCTGCGCGGCACTATTAAAGAGGATTTGCAGGACGGGCTGACTGGCGGCTTCAGAGGCGATAACTTTTTGCTGATCCGTTTCCACGGTATGTACCAGCAAGATGATCGTGATATTCGTGCTGAACGTGCTGAACAGAAACTCGAACCGCGCCACGCCATGATGCTGCGCTGCCGTCTGCCGGGTGGGATCATCACCACTGAGCAATGGCGCGCGATTGATAAATTTGCCGAAGACAAAACCATTTACGGCAGCATTCGTCTGACTAACCGCCAGACTTTCCAGTTCCACGGCATTCTGAAAAAGAACGTGAAACCGGCTCACGAAATGCTGCACGAAGTCGGGCTGGATGCGCTGGCAACCGCCAATGACGTTAACCGCAACGTGTTGTGTACTTCAAACCCGGTGGAGTCTGAACTACATCAGGAAGCGTACGAATGGGCGAAAAAGCTATCCGAACACTTGC
This sequence comes from Buttiauxella sp. A111, assembly GCF_014189855.1. Taxonomy (GTDB): domain Bacteria; phylum Pseudomonadota; class Gammaproteobacteria; order Enterobacterales; family Enterobacteriaceae; genus Buttiauxella; species Buttiauxella selenatireducens. Next base: position 147,015 of record NZ_BJFN01000002.1, on the reverse strand, counting down.
TGCCGCGCACCCGTGCTTACGCTGAAATTTGGTGGGATCAAGAGAAAGTCGCTACCACCGATGAAGAGCCAATACTGGGTGAAACCTATTTACCGCGTAAGTTTAAAACCACGGTCGTCGTGCCACCGCAGAATGATGTCGATCTTCATGCCAATGACATGAACTTCATCGCGATTGCCAAAGACGGCAAACTGGTGGGCTTCAACCTGCTGGTGGGCGGCGGTTTGTCTATTGAACACGGTAACAAAGCGACGTATGCGCGCACCGCGAGCGAGTTTGGTTACATTCCGCTGGAACACACGCTGGCGGTAGCGGAAGCCGTTGTCACCACGCAACGCGACTGGGGCAACCGTACCGACCGTAAGAATGCAAAAACTAAATACACCCTTGAGCGCGTCGGCGTTGACGTGTTCAAAGCTGAAGTTGAGCGTCGTGCGGGCATCACCTTTGAGCCGACTCGGCCGTATGAATTTACCGGACGTGGCGATCGCATTGGTTGGGTGAAAGGAATTGATGATAAATGGCATCTGACGCTGTTTATCGAAAATGGTCGCATTCTGGATTATCCGGATCGTCCGCTGAAAACAGGGCTGATGGAGATCGCGAAGATCCACAAAGGTGACTTCCGCCTGACCGCCAACCAGAACCTGATCGTCGCAGGGGTTCCTGCTTCTGAGAAAGCTGCGATTGAGAAAATTGCGAAAGAAAGCGGCTTGATGAACGCGGTGAAGCCACAACGTGAAAACTCGATGGCCTGCGTCGCCTTCCCGACGTGCCCACTGGCAATGGCTGAAGCTGAACGTTTCTTGCCGCAGTTTGTGACTAAAGTTGAAGAAGTGCTGGAAAAACACCACGTGCCAGATGAACACATTGTGACGCGTGTAACTGGCTGCCCGAACGGCTGTGGACGCGCGATGCTGGCAGAAATCGGCCTGGTGGGTAAAGCGCCTGGGCGCTACAACCTGCATATCGGGGGTAACCGTATCGGCACACGTATTCCGCGTATGTACCGCGAAAATATTACTGAACCCGAGATTCTGGCATCTATTGATGAACTGGTTGGGCGCTGGTCGAAAGAGCGTGAAGCGAATGAAGGCTTTGGTGATTTCACCATTCGCGCTGGGATTATTCGTCCGGTGCTCGATCCGGCTCGGGATTTGTGGGACTAATTTTCCCCTTCGCCCTCACCCTAACCCTAACCCTCTCCCCCAGGAGAGGGGACTAAACAGTGTATGGTTTTGATTTTCCCCCTCTCCCTCAGGGAGAGGGCCGGGGTGAGGGTCAATATTAACAAGCGAGGCACGTATGTCGGTACTCGATTTAAAAGCGCTGAACGAATTGCCCAAAGTCGAACGCGTGATGGCGTTGGCCGAGGCCAACACTCAGCTTGAAAAACTCACCGCCGAACAGCGCGTAAGTTGGGCGCTGGAAAACTTGCCTGGCGAGTTTGTGCTGTCCTCAAGCTTTGGCATTCAGGCGGCGGTAAGTCTGCATTTGGTCACCCGCCAGTTTCCGGATATTCCGGTTATCCTGACCGACACCGGTTATCTGTTCCCGGAAACCTACCAGTTTATTGATGAACTGACCGACAAGCTGAAGCTGAACCTGAAAGTATTCAGTGCGAAGGAAAGTGCGGCCTGGCAGGAAGCTCGCTACGGTAAATTGTGGGAACAAGGTGTTGAAGGCATTGAAAAATACAATGACATCAACAAAGTTGAGCCGATGAACCGGGCACTGCGTGAATTGAACGGGCAAACCTGGTTTGCGGGTTTACGCCGTGAACAATCGGGTAGTCGTGCGAATTTACCCGTGCTGGCGATTCAACGTGACGTGTTTAAAATTCTGCCGATCATCGACTGGGAAAACCGCACGGTTTACCAGTATCTGACCGCTAATGGCCTGAAATATCACCCGTTGTGGGATCAGGGTTATCTCTCCGTTGGCGACACCCACACCACACGTAAGTGGGAAGAAGGCATGGCGGAAGAAGAAACGCGCTTCTTTGGGTTGAAGCGCGAGTGTGGGCTGCACGAGTAATTTAATGCGATTCCCCTGACTGCGGGAATCGCCCCCTTTATTTCCCCGCTTTCGCCAACTCTTTTACTAATGGCAGCATCACGCGCACGACATCATGGCTGCGTTTCTCGATGCGATGCGGTAACCATTTATCCAGATATTGTTGGTTATCAATCAAGGCATTATGCCAACTGCTTCCATCAGGGAACGCTTTACTTTTTGCCCGTTGCTGATAGCCATCTTTTTTGCCAAGTGACCAGTTGGTCGCTTCCACCGATAGCACCGGGATCCCAGCTTTATCAAACACGTCTGCATCACTACAGCAGCCCGTGCCTTTTGGGTATTTGGCATTCGCGCCTGGATTGGTCGTCGCCTGAACATGCAGCTGGCGCGCCAGCGCTAATGCACGGTCACGCGTGAGTTTGCTGACGGCCGCCGGCGTCGATTTACCGCTATTGAAATAGAGTTTGTCGCCGACAATCAGGTTATCGAGATTAATCACCAGCAGCGTATTTTTCTTCTCGCTGGCCGTCATGCGTTTCAGGACATCTTCCGCACCCAAGGTGCCAATTTCTTCACCGCTGGTAGCGATAAAACGGATGCCATAACGTGTCGGGATATCTTTCAGGCGGGTGGCGAGTTCCAGCATCACGCCAAGGCCTGAAGCATTGTCATCCACGCCCTGTAGCGTCAAACCACCAAGGTTGTTATTCACATCGTTATCGTTGAGCGGCGAATACGTATCGAGATGCGCCATGATAATAATTTGCTGCGGTTTAATACCTTCCCGTGCAGCAATCACTGAGCTTGCGCTGACGTTATGCCAGCTCTGATGACCATCTTTAGTGGTGTACAGATAACGGGTGTTAAAACGGCGGATATCACTTTGGTAGCCAAGCTGGCTAAATTGCTGATTGAGGTAATCCGCGGCCATCATTTCCGCAGGGCTACCTGTCATTCTCCCGGGAAACATTGTGGCGATATGGCGCGTTTGTTGTCCGGCGATTTCACCTGGTGGAGAAGTGTTTGCAAATGCCGGTGAGGTACAGCAAATCCCTAACGCCAGGCTGGTAAGCGTTTGGCGCAATGCGGAAAACATAGTGGGTCCTTTTTAAATGGGAAATTTTTTTGCCCGTATAGTATGAAACTGTGATGGACGTTACACAATTTCAAATCCTCTGAAACCCACGCTATCACGTTGGTTAAGCACATTTTGTAATTTACTTTCCCGCAACGTTATTCCTTTGTGGAACAACTCATTCCAATTCGTAATTTCATAACAAATAAACCACCGCCGTATAGTCTCCCCATGAATTTTTAAACGGCGGGCCATGACCCTCCGTACTAACCTCGGTTAAGGGATGGTTATGGACCAAAAACGACTCACACACTTACGGCAGCTGGAGGCAGAAAGCATCCATATCATCCGTGAGGTTGCCGCCGAATTTTCCAATCCGGTTATGATGTATTCCATCGGTAAAGACTCATCGGTGATGTTGCACTTGGCCCGTAAAGCCTTCTATCCAGGCACACTTCCGTTCCCTCTGCTGCATGTTGATACCGGCTGGAAATTCCGCGAAATGTACGATTTCCGTGACCGTACCGCGAAGAATTACGGCTTTGAATTGTTGGTTCATAAGAACCCGGAAGGCGTGGCGATGGGGATTAACCCATTTGTGCACGGTAGCGCCAAACATACTGACATCATGAAAACCGAAGGGCTGAAACAGGCGCTGAGCAAGTACGGTTTTGACGCCGCTTTTGGTGGCGCACGTCGGGATGAAGAAAAATCACGTGCCAAAGAACGTATCTATTCGTTCCGTGACCGTTTCCATCGCTGGGACCCAAAAAACCAGCGCCCTGAACTGTGGCACAACTACAACGGCCAGATTAATAAAGGTGAAAGCATTCGCGTGTTCCCGCTTTCAAACTGGACCGAGCTGGATATTTGGCAATACATCTTCCTGGAAAATATCGACATCGTTCCGTTATATCTGGCCGCGCCGCGTCCGGTGCTGGAGCGCGATGGCATGTTATTGATGGTGGATGATGACCGTATCGATTTGCAGCCGGGTGAAGTGATTGAGCAGAAAATGGTGCGTTTCCGTACCCTGGGCTGCTGGCCACTGACCGGTGCCGTGGAATCCGAAGCGCAAACGCTGCCGGAGATCATAGAAGAGATGCTGGTTTCGACCACCAGTGAACGTCAAGGGCGGGCAATTGACCGCGACCAGGCTGGCTCCATGGAGCTTAAAAAACGCCAGGGTTATTTCTAAGGAGCCGCCAGATGAACACGACTATTGCACAACAAATTGCTGATGAGGGTGGTGTAGAAGCCTATCTGCACGCTCAGCAAAACAAGAGCCTGCTGCGCTTTTTGACCTGCGGCAGCGTCGATGACGGCAAAAGCACGCTGATTGGCCGTCTGCTGCATGACACGCGCCAAATTTATGAAGATCAGCTTTCATCGCTGCATACCGACAGCAAACGTCACGGTACTCAGGGTGAAAAACTGGATCTGGCCTTGCTGGTGGACGGTTTGCAAGCCGAGCGCGAACAGGGCATCACAATTGATGTGGCTTACCGCTATTTCTCTACCGAAAAACGCAAATTCATTATTGCTGATACTCCGGGACATGAGCAGTACACCCGAAACATGGCCACAGGTGCATCAACCTGCGATCTGGCGATCTTATTGATCGATGCGCGCAAAAGTGTGCTGGATCAAACGCGTCGCCACAGTTTTATCTCCACGCTGTTGGGGATCAAGCATTTGGTTGTGGCGGTCAACAAAATGGATCTGGTGGGATACAGCGAAGAGAGATTTGAGCAGATCAAACAAGACTATCTGACCTTTGCTGAGCAATTGCCTGCTGATCTGGATATTCGCTTTGTGCCGCTGTCGGCGCTTGAAGGCGATAACGTGGCGACCCAAAGCAGCAGTATGCCCTGGTACAGCGGCCCAACGTTGTTGGAGCTTCTGGAAACGGTTGAAGTTAAGCGTGTGGTTGAACAGCAGCCGATGCGTTTTCCTGTACAGTATGTGAATCGCCCGAATCTGGATTTCCGGGGTTATGCGGGAACGCTGGCATCCGGCGTGGTGACCGTCGGGCAACGCGTTAAAGTTCTGCCGTCGGGCGTCGAATCAGCCATTGCGAGAATTGTGACTTTTGATGGAGATTTGCAACAAGCCGCTGCGGGCGAAGCCATCACTTTAGTATTGAAAGATGAAATCGACATCAGCCGGGGTGATTTGCTGGTCGATGCCAGCGATGTGCAGCCTGCGGTACAAACGGCGAAAGTTGACGTGGTGTGGATGGCTGAACAAGCACTGGTGCCGGGCCAAAGCTATGACATTAAAGTTGCAGGCAAGAAGACCCGTGCGCGCGTCGACAACATCCATTATCAGGTTGAAATTAATAGCCTGACGCAGCGCGTTGTTGAGAGTTTGCCGCTGAATGGTATCGGCCTCGTCGATCTCACTTTCGACGAGCCTCTGGTACTGGATAAATACCAGGACAATCCGGTTACCGGCGGGCTGATTTTCATCGACCGCCTGACCAATGTGACGGTCGGTGCCGGTATGGTGCGCGAGCCACAACAAGAGGTTTATCAAGAGCCTTCAGCTTTCAGCGCCTTTGAGCTAGAACTCAATGCCCTGGTGCGTCGTCATTTCCCTCACTGGGGCGCGCGTGATTTGCTGGGAGGCAAATAATGGCTGAGCACGACGACAACGTCGTCTGGCATGCGCATCCGGTTACGGTGGAGCAACGTGAAAAGCTGCACCAACACCGTGGTGTCGTGCTGTGGTTTACCGGACTTTCGGGCTCGGGAAAATCCACCGTCGCGGGCGCGCTGGAAGAAGCGTTACACTCGCTTGGTGTGAGCACCTACTTACTCGATGGCGACAATGTTCGCCACGGTTTGTGCAGTGACCTCGGTTTTAGCGACGCCGATCGTAAAGAAAATATCCGTCGCGTCGGCGAAGTTGCCAACTTAATGGTAGATGCCGGGTTGGTGGTACTGACTGCGTTTATCTCGCCTCATCGTGCAGAACGCCAGATGGTTCGTGACCGTGTGGGTGAAGGGCGGTTTATCGAAGTATTTGTTGATACACCACTTTCTATCTGCGAAGCGCGTGACCCAAAAGGTTTGTACAAAAAAGCCCGTGCCGGAGAGCTACGAAATTTCACCGGAATTGACTCGGTTTATGAGGTGCCAGAACGCCCGGAAATACACTTAGACGGCGAACAATTGGTAACAAATTTGATTGCCCAATTATTAGACCTGTTGCGTCGTGACGTTATTATCAAAACCTAGAACATTGCCGGGCGCCTCATGTGCCTGGCTTGCAGGGTTTACGGATTCGTTATGCGCAATGGCACCAACCTGGTTATTACATCGGCTGAACCTGGCCCCAGTACCGAAGAGACGACCTGGTCTTTAACTGGGGCGTTCATCGGCTTTTTGGCGTGGCTGCTTGCGTTGGGTATTCCCTTCCTGATCTATGGCCCAAATACTCTCTTTTTCTTCCTGTATACGTGGCCATTCTTCCTGGCACTCTTACCTGTCGCTGTCATCGTGGGGATTGCTCTACACTCTCTGTTGCGTGGACGTTTGCTTATCAGCTGCATTGTGACCGTGTTAGCGGTGGGCCTGATGTTTGGCATGCTTTTCTTGTGGCTAATGGGCTAACTTTTAAATAATCACCAAACCGTAACAGACTATTTATGACTGCAAGGCCGCTAACTCACCTGCAAACGCGCATGTCGTCGCAATCTGTGATAAATTCTGCCGCAAATATGAAGGCTCGCTTTGTACCGAAAGCGGAGCCCGCTAAAATTTTGTGCGATGATTGTGCCGTTTTTCAGGGGGCAGGATGGGTAAACTAACGCTACTATTGCTGGCCTTGTTGGTCTGGCTGCAGTATTCGCTGTGGTTTGGAAAAAACGGTGTGCATGACTGGACGCGAGTGAATGACGACGTTGCTGCACAGCAGGCGACGAATGCCAAACTCAAAGCGCGTAACGATCAGCTGTTTGCCGAAATTGACGATCTTAATGGCGGCCAGGAAGCTATTGAAGAGCGCGCACGTAATGAATTAAGCATGACCAAACCGGGTGAAACCTTCTACCGCCTGGTTCCCGATAGCTCTAAGCGCCTGGGCAATAATGCAGGGCAGAACAATCGACAATAACGCGTAAGTGAATCTACATGGCAGACTCCTCCCCGGACGTAATTGCCGTGGTGCCGGCAGCAGGTATCGGCAGCCGCATGCAAACGGAATGTCCTAAGCAATATCTAAAAATCGGCGATAAAACTATTCTTGAACACGCGGTGGCAAGCCTGATGGCTCATCCACGCGTGGCTCATGTCGTCATTGCTATTAGCCCTACTGATAGCTGGTTTGCCTCATTGCCTCTCGCTTCAAACCCCAATGTAACGGTTATCCAGGGGGGCGCGCAGCGCGCTGACTCAGTACTCGCTGGATTAAATGTGGTGCATAACGCGCAGTGGGTTTTAGTGCACGACGCGGCACGCCCCTGTTTACATCTGGATGACTTGACGCGTTTGTTGGCGATTACTCAGACCAGCAAAATAGGCGCTATTCTGGCCGCTCCCGTGCGTGACACCATGAAGCGTGGCGAGCCGGGGATAAGCCTGATTGCCCACACGGTCGACAGAGAAGACCTTTGGCATGCGTTAACTCCTCAGCTGTTCCCTCTGGAATTATTGCGCAGCTGCTTGCAACGCGCACTCGATGAACATGCCTCAATCACTGATGAAGCCTCGGCACTCGAATATTGTGGCTTCCATCCCGAATTAATTAGCGCCCGCGCCGATAATATAAAAGTGACTCGCCCTGAAGACCTGGCGTTGGCGGAGTTTTACCTCACGCGGTTAACCCAAACGGAGAAAAAGTAATGCGTATTGGACATGGTTTTGATGTACACGCTTTTGGTGGCGTTGGCCCAATTATCATTGGCGGTGTGCGCGTACCGTTCGAACAAGGCCTGCTCGCCCACTCTGATGGCGATGTCGCTTTGCACGCATTAACTGATGCTCTGCTGGGTGCTGCCGCACTAGGAGATATTGGTAAATTATTCCCGGATACCGACCCCGCATTTAAAGGCGCAGACAGCCGCGAATTGCTGCGTGAAGCCTGGCGCCGTATCCAGGCGAAAGGGTATACGCTGGGTAACGTCGATGTGACTATCATTGCGCAGGCTCCGAAAATGGCACCGCACATCCCGCAGATGCGCGTGTTTATTGCCGAAGATCTGGGCTGCCATATGGATGATGTGAACGTTAAAGCGACCACGACAGAAAAGCTCGGCTTTACGGGGCGTGGTGAAGGTATCGCTTGCGAAGCGGTCGCGCTGTTACATAAGGCACGTAAATAATGGACATGCATAATCTGACCTGGCTGCATGGTAAGCCGCAGGGCACAGGTTTAATCAAAGCTAATCCAGAAGACTTCGTGGTCATTGAAGACCTGGGTTTTGGGCCGGATGGTGAAGGTGAACATCTACTGTTACGCATCCTGAAAAATGGCTGCAACACCCGCTTTGTAGCCGATGCACTGGCTAAGTTTTTGAAAGTGCATGCCCGCGAAGTCAGCTTTGCCGGTCAGAAAGACAAGCATGCGGTGACAGAACAGTGGTTTTGCGTGCGTCTTCCGGGCAAAGAAATGCCGGATATGAGTGCGTTCCAACTTGAAGGCTGCCAGGTTCTGGAATACGCGCGCCATAAACGTAAATTGCGTTTAGGTGCGCTGAAGGGAAACAGTTTCACGCTGGTGCTGCGCGATGTCAGCGACCGCGCTGAGATGGAACAACGGCTTAATGCCGTTCTTCATCATGGTGTGCCGAATTACTTTGGCAGCCAACGTTTCGGGTTGGGTGGCAATAACCTGCATCAGGCAGTGCGCTGGGCGCAAAGCAATGCACCCATTCGTGACCGCAATAAGCGTAGCTTTTATCTTTCAGCAGCTCGTAGCGCGATGTTTAACCAGGTCGTGAGCGAGCGACTGAAGAAGCCAGAGTTTAACCAGGTTATCGAGGGTGATGCATTACAGTTAGCCGGGCGGGGCAGTTGGTTTGTTGCAACGCAAGAAGAGCTGCCTGTTCTGCAAAAACGTGTAGATGACGGTGAGTTATTGATTACTGCGCCACTCCCCGGTGATGGTCCTTGGGGTACGCAAAATGCGGCTCTGGAGTTTGAACAGCAATGCGTTGCCGGGCAAACCGATTTGCAGTCACTGTTGGTGCGTGAGCGAGTCGAAGCGGCGCGTCGAGCCATGTTGCTGATGCCTAAAGATCTCACCTGGAACTGGTGGGATGACATCACTGTCGAGCTGACTTTCTGGCTGCCTGCTGGGAGTTTTGCGACGAGCGTGGTGCGCGAATTGATGAACGCACCGGGCAATTACGTCGATATTGCAGAGTAACGGCAAAATCATTCCACAGCGGGTAATCATCATACCCGCTTTTTTTTGCTCTAAATTAGGATCAGGTTCATGTCTTGGGTTTACCTGTAACGCTTTGTTAACTGAGTTAACCTCAGGCCGCAAAGGGTGATTTAGTCAACTTTGGATTGTATAGTGTTACCTGGACAGGCCTTTGTAGTGAATGTTACAAAAACGGCAACAATTTCATTACGGGTGCACTAAAATCAGCAGAATGGGATAAAACAACAGGTTGGGAAGATTTTTGAAGGTTAAAAGAACGCGTAAAGTCGTTATGCCGGGAACCAACATGTGGTTTTATCTTTTTCATATAAAAAGAAGCTTTGTAAATCCATTATGAGAATACTTTTGAGTAACGATGACGGGGTCAATGCGCCGGGCATTCAAGTTCTGGCGGCCCGACTAAGGGAATTTGCTGATGTGCAGGTGGTTGCCCCTGACCGTAATCGCAGTGGGGCATCAAACTCACTGACGCTCGAATCTTCATTGCGCACTTTCACGCTTTCGAACGGTGATATTTCCGTGCAAATGGGCACGCCAACGGACTGTGTCTATCTTGGCGTTAACGCACTGATGCGCCCAGCCCCGGATGTTGTGGTTTCTGGTATTAATGCCGGGCCGAACTTGGGCGATGATGTTATCTATTCCGGCACCGTTGCGGCCGCGATGGAAGGGCGGCACTTAGGCATTCCGGCACTGGCTGTTTCGTTAAACGGCTATGAACATTACGAAACAGCGGCCGCTGTGACCTGTTCAATTTTGCGCGCTTTATTGCGTGAACCGCTGCGCACCGGCCGTATTTTAAATATTAACGTACCGGATTTGCCGCTTGATCAAATCAAGGGCATTCGTGTTACGCGCTGCGGTAGCCGCCATCCGTCAGACAAAGTTATTCCACAAGAAGATCCACGCGGGAATACGCTGTACTGGATTGGACCGCCAGGCGACAAATTTGATGCAGGCCCTGATACCGATTTTGCGGCCGTCGATGAAGGCTATGTTTCGGTAACACCATTGCATGTTGACCTTACTGCTCACAGCGCGCGTGAGGTGGTCAGTCACTGGTTGAGCAAATCAGGAGTGGATGAGCAATGGTAAGCAAACGCGTAGAAGCCCTTATCACACAACTGCGCGCTCAAGGCATCAAGGACGAGAAGGTTCTTGATGCGATTGCGCAGGTGCCACGGGAAAAATTTGTCGATGAGGCGTTTGAGCACAAAGCCTGGGAAAACACAGCATTACCCATTGGCTCCGGCCAAACTATCTCGCAACCTTATATGGTTGCAAGAATGACCGAGTTGCTTGAGTTGACGCCCGAATCTCGCGTGTTGGAAATCGGCACCGGCTCGGGTTATCAAACCGCCATCCTGGCGCATTTGGTGCATCATGTTTGTTCAGTTGAACGCATCAAAGGCCTGCAATGGCACGCAAGGCGACGTTTAAAACAGCTCGATCTGCACAATATATCAACCCGTCATGGTGATGGTTGGCTTGGCTGGCATGCTCGCAGTCCATTTGACGCTATTATTGTTACGGCAGCACCACCGGAGATCCCCAGCGCATTATTGTCGCAGCTGGACGAAGGTGGAATTTTAGTCCTCCCGGTTGGCGAAGATCGGCAGTATCTGAAGCGCGTTCGTCGACTGAGTGGGGAATTTGTCATTGATACGGTAGAAGCCGTTCGTTTTGTACCCTTAGTTAAGGGTGAATTGGCATAACCTGGAACTATCTTGTTTTTTTCTAAGAGTTTTGGCGTAACGTTACGCGCAACGAGATTTTGACATCTGGCCGTAAGCGCCAGTTCTGCCGTATTTTCATAAGCATATGATTGTTTTTTTGGGGGATAAATGAGCGCGGGAAGCCCAACTTTTACTTTACGCCGTATAGCAGCTTTGTCGCTGGTGAGCCTGTGGTTAGCGGGATGTACCAGCAATAACACCCAGGCGCCTATCAGTTCGGTGGGCGGTAACGGCAATGCCAACAGCAATTCTTCCGGTGGCATGTTGGTGACTCCACCACCGAAAATGTCCACCCAAAGCCAGACTCCACAAATTCAGCCAGTGCAAACGCAGCCGGTCGTTTCCGAACCGGTACAGACTGAAAATGGGCGCATTGTCTATAACCGCAAATATGGCGCTATTCCGAAAGGTAGCTATACCGGCGGTAGCACATACACCGTTAAACGTGGCGATACTCTTTTCTATATTGCGTGGATCACCGGAAATGACTTCCGTGACTTAGCCCAACGCAACAACATCCCCGAGCCGTATGGCTTGAACGTGGGCCAAACCCTGCAAATTGGTAATGCATCTGGCGCACCAATTACGGGTGGAAACGCTGTGACAGCGGCCGATGCGAGTGCTCAAGGCGTCACGCCTACCGCTGCGCAAAAAACCGCCGTAGTGGTTGCTTCTAAACCAGTAATTACGTATTCTGAGGATTCAGGTGAACAGAGTGCTAACAAAATGTTGCCGAATAATAAAGGTACTGCGACAACCGTCACAGCACCGGTTACGGCACCTGTGGTTAGCTCTACGACTACTGTACCAACTGCCAGCAGCACGTCCGATAGCGCGCCAATTTCGACCTGGCGCTGGCCGACTGAAGGCAAGGTTATTGAGAACTTCTCTGCTACTGAAGGTGGCAATAAAGGGATCGATATCGCAGGCAGCAAAGGCCAGGCTGTTGTTGCTACCGCCTCCGGGCGAGTGGTGTATGCCGGTAACGCGCTGCGTGGTTACGGTAATCTAATCATCCTCAAACATAATGATGATTACCTGAGTGCCTACGCCCATAACGATACAATGCTGGTCCGGGAACAAGAAGAAATCAAGGCGGGGCAGAAGATAGCTACCATGGGTAGCACCGGAACCAGTTCAACACGTTTGCATTTTGAAATTCGTTACAAGGGGAAATCCGTCAACCCGCTGCGTTACTTACCGCAGCGATAAGCCGGCAAAGTACTTTCATGCACAAAGTCGTTTAAGTGGTATCAAGGCGGCAACTGAGCGAATCCCTGGGAGCTTACAAAAGTAAGTGACCTGGGTGAGCGAAGGCAGCCAACGCAGAGACCGCTTAAAAGACGAAGTGCAAGGTGCTTTGCCCAGGGATCACGGGTAGGAGCCACCTTATGAGTCAGAATACGCTGAAAGTTAACGAGTTAAATGAAGACGCGGAATATGATGAGAATGGAGTTGAGGTCTTTGACGAGAAAGCCCTCGTAGAAGAGGAACCCAGTGATAACGACATAGCCGAAGAGGAGTTGTTGTCGCAGGGGGCCACGCAGCGTGTGCTTGACGCAACTCAGCTTTATCTTGGGGAGATTGGTTACTCTCCACTATTAACAGCCGAGGAAGAGGTGTATTTTGCCCGCCGCGCTCTGCGTGGTGATATCGCTTCCCGCCGCCGCATGATTGAAAGTAACTTGCGTCTGGTGGTAAAGATTGCCCGTCGTTATAGCAATCGTGGTCTGGCTCTGCTGGACTTGATTGAAGAGGGGAATCTTGGGCTGATTCGTGCCGTTGAGAAGTTTGACCCAGAACGTGGGTTCCGTTTTTCAACGTATGCTACATGGTGGATTCGTCAAACCATCGAACGGGCAATCATGAACCAAACCCGTACGATTCGTTTACCGATTCATATCGTGAAAGAGCTGAACGTTTATCTGCGTACGGCGCGTGAACTCTCCCATAAGCTCGACCATGAGCCGAGTGCGGAAGAGATTGCCGAACAACTGGATAAACCGGTTGATGATGTTAGCCGTATGCTGCGTCTCAACGAGCGCATTACCTCGGTCGACACCCCGTTGGGTGGCGATTCAGAAAAAGCGCTGCTGGATATTCTGGCTGACGAAAAAGACAACGGCCCGGAAGACACCACACAAGACGATGATATGAAGCAAAGTATCGTTAAGTGGTTGTTTGAACTGAACGCTAAACAGCGTGAAGTGCTGGCTCGTCGTTTTGGTCTGTTAGGCTATGAAGCTGCAACACTGGAAGATGTGGGTCGTGAAATCGGCCTGACTCGTGAACGTGTTCGTCAGATTCAGGTTGAAGGTCTACGTCGTCTGCGTGAGATTTTGCAGACTCAAGGGCTGAATATCGAAGCTCTGTTCCGCGAGTAATCGACTCATCAAGTAAAAAAGCGGTGACCTGGATTCAGGCCACCGCTTTTTTTTCTGCAGTTTTTACCTCTCCTGGGGGAGAGGACTGGGGTGAGTGCGTCTGATGCTGAAATCTACACCAGACTCTTCAGCCGGTAAATCCATTCCAGCGCCTGACGTGGTGACAGAGAGTCGGGATCTAATGCTTCCAGCGCTTCTACCGCAGGTGAAGTTTCCTCCGCAACAGACAGCAACGACATCTGAGTACCATCGACCTGAGTGGCCGCTGTATTATTCGAAACGGTCTCAAGCTCACGCAGTTTCTGACGCGCACGCTTTATGACCTCTTTTGGCACGCCTGCCAGCGCTGCTACGGCCAGTCCATAACTTTTGCTCGCTGCACCGTCCTGCACGCTGTGCATAAACGCGATGGTGTCACCGTGTTCAATTGCGTCCAAATGCACGTTCGCCACACCTTCCATTTTTTCTGGAAGCGTCGTCAACTCAAAATAGTGCGTGGCGAAAAGCGTTAGCGCTTTGATGCGGTTTGCCAGGCTTTCGGCACACGCCCAGGCGAGCGACAGTCCATCGTAGGTGGAAGTCCCACGACCAATTTCATCCATCAGCACCAGGCTGTGTTCAGTGGCGTTATGCAGAATATTTGCCGTTTCGGTCATTTCCACCATGAAGGTTGAACGCCCGGAAGCCAGATCATCTGCCGCACCGACGCGGGTGAATATACGGTCGATCGGGCCAATTTCAGCCTGCTGCGCAGGAACAAAACTGCCAATATAAGCCAGCAGCACTATCAGCGCAGACTGGCGCATATAAGTACTTTTACCGCCCATGTTCGGCCCGGTAATAATCAACATTCGTCGTTGGGGTGCAAGGCTTAACGGGTTGGCGATAAAGGGTTCGCTAAGAACCTGCTCAACAACCGGATGACGACCGCCAACCACCTTAATTCCCGGTTTATCCGTCAATTGTGGACAAGTGTAATTCAGGCTATAAGCGCGTTCAGCCAGGTTTACCAGCACATCAAGTTCTGCGAGGGCGGTGGCACTTTGCTGCAATGCTTCAAGATGGGGTAACAACGCATCGAACAACTGATCGTAGAGCTGCTTTTCCAATGCCAGCGCTTTCCCTTTTGAGGTCAGCACTTTGTCTTCGTACTCTTTCAGCTCAGGAATGATATAGCGTTCGGCGTTTTTTAACGTCTGGCGGCGAACATAATGAATCGGCGCGTGATGGCTTTGGCTGCGACTAATCTGGATGTAATAACCATGTACGCCATTGAAACCAACCTTCAGCGTATCCAGACCGAGTTTTTCACGCTCACGTATTTCCAGCCTGTCGAGATAATCCGTTGCACCATCAGCCAGTGCTCGCCATTCGTCTAGCTCTTCGTTATAGCCTGGTGCGATAACACCGCCATCACGTACCAGCACGGGTGGCGCTTCGACCACGGCGCGTTCGAGTAGCTCACGTAACTCGGTGAACTCGCCCATATTCTCACGCAGCGTCTGGACATATTCGGTTGGTACATCGCTTAACAGTTCGCGCAGTTCAGGTAAGTGCTGGAAGGCGTAGCGCATACGGGCTAAATCACGTGGGCGTGCAGTGCGCAATGCCAGACGTGCCAGAATACGCTCCAGATCGCCCACCTGACGCAACACCGGTTGGATTTCAGCGGTTCTGTCTTGTAGCGCGGCAATGGTCTGCTGGCGTTTTTGCAGGACATCGACATTTCGGATAGGCATATGCAGCCAGCGTTTCAGCATGCGGCTGCCCATCGGTGTAACCGTGCAGTCCAACACCGAAGCCAGCGTATTTTCAAAGCCACCAGAAAGGTTCTGGGTAATTTCCAGATTACGTCGCGTTGCCGCATCCATGATAATGCTGTCTTGCTGGCGGTCCATGGTAACGGAGCGAATATGCGGCAAAGATGTGCGCTGCGTATCTTTAACGTATTGCAGCAAGCAACCGGCTGCGCACAATGCATGATGGGCGTTTTCGACACCAAAACCGGTCAGGTCTCGTGTGCCAAATTGCATATTCAACTGCTGGCGTGCGGTTGAAATTTCAAATTCCCACAATGGGCGACGGCGCAAACCGCGACGGCCTTCAATTAAGCGCGTTTCTGCAAAATCTTCCGCATACAGCAGTTCGGCAGGATTTGTGCGTTGAAGTTCTGCCGCCATCGTTTCGACATCTTCCGGCTCAGACAGACGAAAACGACCTGAACTAATGTCGAGTGTGGCATAGCCAAAACCCTTTCCGTCCTGCCAAATAGCCGCGAGCAGATTGTCCTGGCGCTCTTGTAACAGAGCCTCATCGCTGATGGTGCCGGGGGTGACAATGCGCACCACTTTACGCTCAACCGGCCCCTTACTGGTGGCTGGATCGCCAATCTGTTCGCAGATGGCAGCCGACTCACCCAGGTTCACAAGCTTAGCTAAATAGTTTTCGACGGCGTGATGTGGCACACCTGCCATTGGAATGGGTTCCCCAGCGGATGCTCCACGCTTAGTCAGGGATATGTCGAGCAGCTGCGACGCGCGTTTCGCATCGTCATAAAAAAGTTCGTAAAAGTCACCCATACGATAGAACAGCAGGATTTCAGGATGCTGTGCTTTCAAGCGCAGGTACTGCTGCATCATCGGGGTGTGGCCGTCAAAGTTATCCGTAGTGCTCATAATGTTTTTTCTATCTAATCCATTGAATTAAAGGTTATTTGTGATTTTATTTTTCTCGTTAAGTATCACTTGTAAGGCTATAGGTAAAAATACCTTTTCTGGCGCTATATTAGCCCAGTGCCCAATCTGCTGTCACAGCTAAAATCTGGAAACTCCTCGCAAACCTGGTTTGCAATCACAGGTATGACGTTGCAATAGCTTAAACGATTCAAAAGTGCAGTCTGGTTTCCAGTTTCAATAAACCCACAGTCAGAGGTCGCTCACATGATAAAAGCTTCAACCATCATGTTAATCAGTCATCAAAAATTTGGCTTGAGATAAACATAAAAATAATTACATATCAATATGTTGAATTGATGCTTTGCGGTTCGCTTACGACTCCATGTATCATGCAAACTGAATCCTGAAATGAGTGCGAGCTAACTTAAAGGCCTTGTTGTGTTAAAACATGATATCTGTGCGTTTTTGGCTGAAGAAACCCGAAATTTTGCTTTTAGTATGTTGGATGAATTTCATACTTCTCAATCAATGTCGCAGCACTTCAATGTGAAACGCAACACTATAAGCCACTACTTAAATCAATTAGTGGAAGAAAATCAGCTAATTAAAATCAACACCCGCCCCGTTTATTTCTTACATAAATCCGTGTTTGAAGCGCGTTTTTTTGCCGTTAGCCAGGTTGTGTTTTCTAGCCTGCAGGAGCTCCAGGGGCATCAGCATGCACAACAGGATATTTTTGCCGAGTTGATTGGTGCACAAACCAGCTTAAAGCCGGTAATAGAGAGGCTGAATACTGCGATTTGCTATCCGCCGCACGGGTTATCGGTGATGTTGTATGGCCCAACGGGCAGTGGTAAAAGCATGTTTGCACAATTGGCCTGGAAGCAGGCGGTGAGCCGCAACATCCTGCCTGCAAATGCTCCGTTCGTGACTTTTAACTGTGCGCAATATGCTAACAACCCTGAATTATTATCCAGTAATTTATTTGGTTATGTGAAAGGAGCATTCACTGGTGCGGATAAAACCACTGACGGTATGCTACAAAAAGCAGATGGTGGTGTGTTATTTCTTGATGAAGTTCATCGGCTTCCCGCAGAAAATCAGGAAAAATTGTTCACTTTCATGGATACAGGCCGGTTTTGTCGGATGGGGGAAAGCGGCCGGGAATTAAGTGCTCAGGTTCGTCTGGTTTTTGCCACCACAGCCACCCCAAAAGCGCATTTTCTGGATACATTCATGCGTCGTATCCCGTTGAGTATTGCTATCCCGTCACTGGACGAGCGAGGAATTGCTGAAAAGCGGAATTTTATCTTCGCTTTTTTTATGCATGAAGCAAAATTATTACAGCGAGAAATTACGCTTTCCTCACAAGTGCTGGAAGTACTGGTCCGTCATACTTATTCTGGTAATATTGGAGAGTTAAAAAATACTATCACCTGCCTGACAGCTGGAATATATTCAAAGCTTTTTTCTGACCGTTCAATATCGGTGCATTTAAAAGATTTGCCAGAGAATTTCTTTGCGCAAGGTGTTTTATCTGAATATGTCACACAGGAAAAGTCGGTTACTATTACTCCTGCAACAACCCTGGCGCAATTAGTTCAAACTCCTTTACCCCTGGCAAGCGCGATTAATGAATTTTGGCATAAAATACTGACTGTGTTTCATATGCAAGATGCTGATTTATTTTTGCCAGAAGCATTCAGGGAAATTGAGTTATTATTTGATAAGATCATTTTTAGCCAGACAACAAAAAATAACCACCCCATTGTTCATTTTAATCTAAGTATTATAAAAGATATTATTCAACAGATTGAAAGTAGATACTCTGTACAATTTAATGGTAACTGCGAGCATGGTTTAGCGTGGTATCTATTTTTTAAAAATCAGCAAGGTAGTGAGATCATTTCGGAGCAAAAGCATGTGCTGGAGAAGTTACACCATTATATTATTCATAATATGGTGGAAGAAAATCTGATTGCGCGAAAACTATCCGTTTTGATCGAGCATCGGCTGGATGTTAGTATCAGCATGGAAGATGAGATCTTTTTCTCATTATACCTAAAAAGCATGAAAATGGTGCTGAGTTCTCCGAGAACCAAAGCTGTTATTCTGGCACACGGTTATGCTACAGCAAGCAGCATCTCCAATGTTGTCAATCGATTGCTGGGTGAGAATATTTTCTCTTCTTTCGATATGCCTATCGATACCTCTATTAAAGATATTGCCAATAATATTCTTCAGTATATCAGTGACAATGATATGTCCAGAGGGTTGGTTATTTTAGTGGATATGGGGTCATTAACGGATATTTATACTGAGTTTAATAAAAATATTCATTTCCCCGTCGCTATCATTAATAATGTTTCTACTGCTATGGCATTACATGTCGGAGAGTTGTTGCTAAACAATACATCTTTAGAAGAGATTGTTGAGGCGGTAACAGTTTATCAAAAGAATGATAGTAAAATTATCTATTCCGAACAGGTCAAGCGACCAACTATTATTACCAGTTGCTACACTGGAATGGGAACTGCACATCATTTGCAAACTCTTCTCGAAGAAAGTATTCCTAAAGAAGTTGGGGTAGATGTTATTGCCTATGATTACTCCCTGTTACTTTCAGAATCGTCACGCCATTCGCTGTTTCAGTTTTACGATATTATTGCTATCGTCGGAACCGCAGATCCCTGCATTCCTTTTATTCCCTATATCTCGCTGGAAGATTTAATCAGTGGCCGAGGAGATATCCGGCTGGATACGGTATTCCGTGGGTTAGCCGATGCTGCAATGATACAGACTATCAACGATCGGTTAGTGCATAATTTCTCGTTGAAACGCGTGATTGCTCAATTGACTATTCTCGATACAGGGAAAATCCTTGAGCATCTGGATAGCTGTATTGGTACGTTGGAGATCCTGCTGAAAAAGCGTCTTGAGAATCAGAAGAAAATCAATCTGTACGTGCATGTCAGTTGCATGTTGGAGCGGTTGATTCGCCAGGTCCCTATCGAAAGTTATCCCGAGCAAGGGCTGCTGGAAGAGTGTCAAAAAGAAATACTGTGTATGATTCAAAATGCTTTTAGTGTCATAGAAGATATCTATAGTGTCACAATACCACTAAGTGAAATAGGGTATATATACGATATTGTCACAGCAGAGTAATTTATTTAACCTATTGTATTAAAACAAGTTTATATCGATTCCTCCAGATGACTCCTCCAGTTTTGCCACTAGTTTGACACTAAGTGGCATGATTCCTGCTAACTATCAATCAGACCAATCATTAAAACGACGGCGATACAGCTACTAACAATAAGGAGAGTGAGCGTAGATGCGTAAGTTTTTATTTGCCAGTCATGGCCGGTTTGCTGATGGAATCAGAGACTCGTTAGAAATGGTCGTTGGGAAAAATGAACATATTTCTACTCTATGTGCTTACACCGATGATGTGCCGGATTTAAAGCTCGGGGTGCAACAATATTTCGCTAGTTTGGGTTGTCACGATGAAGTTGTTGTTATCACTGACATTTCCAAAGGCAGTGTGAATAATGAATTCATCACCTATTTAAATGATCCTCGTTTGCACTTAGTTACCGGACTTAATTTGCCACTGCTGATTTCATTAATTCTCGAAAGTCCGGACATTAATGATACTGCTGAATTGATAAGAATTGCACTTCAGGATGCGAAGGAAACTATTCAATATTATAACGATACAATGTTGAATAATAACCAGAAAGTAGATGATTTCTAGAACAGGAGGGTGTTATGAACAATAAAATACAGACCATGTTTGGTGATGAAAAATTTATCCTCGCAATGCTGCATTTGAAAGGTGATAACGATCAGGAAGTTTTTGAACGAGCCCTTCGCGAAATTGAAATCTACCGTGAAAATGGTGTAAGTGCTGTTATTGTTGAGAATTATTTCGGTTCACCTGAACAAGTTGAACGTGTATTACAATATCTCGACAGCCACGCGGTAAATATTATGTATGGTGTTAATTTATTAGACGATGATCGCCAAGGGTTTGAACTGGCAAAAAAATACCATGCAAGTTTTATTCAATTGGATTCAGTCGCAGGGCATTTAACACCAGAAGATGATTTAGCTTTTGCCGATTTTATTGCTGAGAATCGCAAAAATTCTGATGTCGCTATTTTTGGTGGTGTGCGTTTCAAATATCAGCCCTATAAATCTGGTCGTAGCCTTGAAGAAGACTTGCTGCTGGGAATGCAACGATGTGATGCAATTGTGGTGACCGGTGATGCCACTGGTCAAGAAACAGATGAAAGTAAAATTCAGGCGTTTCGCGACATTATTGGCGACTTCCCGTTGATTATTGGTGCAGGAGTCACTGCTGAAAATTGCCAGCAAAAACTAAGATTAAGTTCAGGTGCTGTGGTGGGTAGCTACTTTAAAGATACTTTTAAAGATAGCGGAGATGTGTGTGCGGAACATGTAGAACAAATTATGATGAGGGTTAAAAAAGCATGATTAAATTATTACGGGTTGATCATCGTTTATTACATGGTCAGGTGGCATTTGCCTGGACAGCCTCTCTGCAAGCCGATTGCATCTTAATTGCCAATGACGAAATCATCAGCGATGAATTAAAAATGACCGCGATGAAATTGGCTCGGCCTAATAACGTAAAACTGGTGATAAAAAATATCCAGGACTCTATTGATGCACTCAATAGTGGGGTTACTGAGAAATATAACCTGTTTATTGTCGTCGCTTCCATTCACGATGCGTATCGCCTGGCGATGGCAAGTGACAAGATAACCAGTATTAATCTGGGCGGAATTAAATCTATACCGGGAGCGCGTCAGATATCGAAAGCGATATTTGTGACTGAAACAGATGTGGCTGAATTAAGAACTCTGGATCAAAAGAATGTCGAACTGGAAATTCGGCAAGTGCCGAATGATGCCAGGTTAAAAGCAATTACCTTACTGGGATGAGATAACGTATATGAGTCTTTTGATGCAGTCTTTCTTGCTCGGAGGGTTGTCATGCGTAGGTTACCTGGATTCGATCTTTGGTACGGCGATGCTCCGACGTCCAATAGTCATGGGGCCTTTAGTCGGTCTGATTATGGGGGATGTCACTAAAGGGATCATGATTGGTGCGGCAATTGAGCTGGTGCTGCTGGGTGCTTTCCAGATTGGTGCTTCCAATCCGCCTGATGTCACCTCGGGTGGTATTTTGGGTACGGCATTTGCTATTGCCTCGGGGCAAAATGTGGCCACTGCCGTGGCGTTAGCGGTGCCAATCGCCACCCTGGTACTGGTATTGCAAAATGCGGTCTATATCTTTGTGCTGCCTATATTTTGCCGTCAGGCAGACAAACATGCATTGCAAGCCAATATTAGTGGCGTAGTCAGGATGCATATTTATTCGACACTTGCCTGTTCGGTTCCTTTTGCGATTCTCGTCGGATTTGCTTTTTATGTCGGCACGCCGGTAGTCAGTGCAATACTGGACGCGATCCCAGAAACCATTTTGACGGGGATGACCATTGCGACCGGTATTCTTCCTGCTCTGGGCTTTGCCATGCTGGCCAGAATGATCATCAATAAAAAAGTTTTCCCTTTCTTTTTCTTTGGTTTCTTGTTGGCGGCATATTTAAAGCTACCTCTGGTGGGTATTGCGCTGTTCGGTTTATTCCTCGCGATTGTACTCGTTAATAGTTCATCCAAAAAACAGGAGATCGTCGATGACAACGAATTCTAATGGCAACATAACTAAAAAAGATTTGTGGAAAGTCTATTTCCGTTCATTGACCATGGAATCCTCCTGGAATTACGAGCGTATGATGCACATGGGATATACCTTTGCCATGGTGCCCATTATTCGTAAAACGTGCAAAACGGATAAAGAGATCTCTGATGCATTGGTCAGACATTTGGAATTCTTTAATACCACACCGCATCTGTCTACGCTGCCCTTGGGGATATCTTCAGCGATGGAAGAAAGGCGGATGCTTGACGATGATTTCGATGCTAGCTCCATCAATGCTGTAAAAGCTTCGCTGATGGGGCCACTGGCGGGCATTGGTGACTCTTTCTTCTGGGGAACGCTGCGGATCATTGCTGCTGGATTAGGCATTTCGTTGGCTTCATCAGGTAATATTCTTGGGCCTTTACTTTTTTTACTGGTGTTTAACGTTCCTCATTATTTCATTCGCTATTTCTGCCTGATCGGAGGATATAGGTTGGGGGCTGATTTCTTCAAAAAAGTAGAAGAAACCGGAATGATGCAGAAAATTACTTATGGAGCAGCCATTTTAGGCCTGATGGTCATTGGAGGAATGACGGCCACGATGGTTTCATTGAAGGTTCCGTTTGTTATCGGTGAGGGGGAATACGCCGTTCCTTTGCAAAATATCCTTAATGATATTATGCCTTGCCTGCTACCTATGGCTGCTTTTGGTGTTATGTATTATTTGCTGGGTAAGAATATGCGAATATCGCGGATCCTTATCGGCATTATTGTCGTTTCAATTTTCAGTGCATATTTTAATATATTTGGCTAACTAAAATACCGGCCTCCTTTAGTGGCCGGTATACAGAAGCCTTTCGCGAAAACGCTGCTGGAAGGGCGATGGTTAGCGATTATCTCCGTCCAAAAATGGCAAAGAGCATTCCTCTGCCCGAAGGCATTAAAGTGCAGGAGCTGTTTTGGAGGGTGAGACAGGAGTGTAGAGGTTATGAGGAAACGTCGCCATCGACGGCAAGTCATCCTTTTTTGTTCATATATTTAATAGCTTGCGTTTATGGCTGCCTTGTCAGCCTTTGCCATCATGTACACCGATAATCTCCCGCAGAACAGACTTCTTTTTCAGAAGCACAAATTTGATTTACCATAAGGAATACTCATTCGTCGTCAGTCATATGGACATCCCAACACATGCGTTACTCCGCCGCGTTACTTCCACTTGTTGTTTTCCTTGCCGCGTGTAGCAGTAAACCGAAAACTGAAACTCAGCAACAGCAAACAGGCACGCCTTCGGGTGGTTTCTTGTTGCAGCCACAGCATGATGTGTTTATGCAGACGGGGGATTTTGCCAATAATCCTGAAGCTGAGAAATTCATCAATAAAATGGTGAGTGAGCATGGTTTTGACCGTCAACAATTGCATGAGGTGCTGTCTCAAGCCAAAAGGTTGGATTATGTGCTGCGTTTAATGGACCAACAGGCACCGACAACTGCGCCGCCTCCGGGCCCGAATGGCGCATGGTTACGCTATCGTGGCAAATTTATCACGCCGGATAATGTGCAAAATGGTGTCGCGTTCTGGAATCAATATGATGATGCGTTGAAACGGGCTTTCCAGGTTTACGGCGTTCCTCCTGAAATCATTGTTGGGATTATCGGCGTGGAAACTCGCTGGGGTCGCGTAATGGGCAAAACACGCATCATCGATGCTCTGGCGACATTATCCTTCGCATATCCGCGCCGTGCTCAATACTTCTCTGGCGAACTGGAAACCTTCCTGCTGATGGCGCGCAAAGAAGGTGACGATCCGCTGGCGCTGAAAGGATCTTTTGCTGGGGCGATGGGTTACGGTCAGTTTATGCCTACGGCATTCAAGGAATACGCGGTTGATTTCAACGGCGACGGCCATGTGAATTTGTGGGATCCCGAAGACGCGATTGGCAGCGTGGCAAATTATTTCAAAGGCCACGGTTGGGTGAAAGGTGATTTGGTTGCTGTTCCTGCTAACGGCCAGGTGCCGGGATTAGCAAACGGCTTTAAGACTAAGTACTCCGTTTCCGCGCTGGCGGAATCAGGCTTAAGCCCGACCGCTTCTCTGGGGAACCATCAGGAAGCCAGTTTGCTGCGCCTGGATATGGGTGATCGTTATCAGTACTGGTACGGTTTACCGAACTTTTACACCATCACCCGTTATAACCACAGCACGCATTATGCAATGGCTGTCTGGCAGTTAGGTCAGGCTGTAGCGCTGGCCCGCGTTCAGTAATCTTTTCCCCGCCTTGTTCTGAGGCGGGGTCTACTTTCCCCGGTACTTGTCATGAAGGTTTTTCCTGATCGTCGATCAGGAATTTACATCGTCTTCAATTTAATTTATGTTATGTTATAACAAATCAAATTGAAGGGTTTACCCCGCAATGCTCCCTTTACGGACACTTTTAACTGTGGCTGCGCCAGTTCGGTTTTGCGCCGTCTTAATCCTGCTCGCCGGTTTATGGCTGGCCATTCATTGGGCGATTGCACTGGCATGATCACGCTAAATCAATTGGTGCTGGGATATCAGGGAAGGGCGGTGACACCGGCACTAACGGGTCAGATTGCAAAAGGGAGTATGACCGCCATTATTGGTGCGAACGGCACAGGGAAATCGACGTTACTCAAAACGCTGCTGAAATTACAGGCACCGGTGTCGGGGCAGCTGCGGTTTACCGACGGTATCGTCCCGCGTATTGCCTGGTTGCCACAACTTGCTGAAATGGAAAGACAGTTTCCTGCCACAGTTTACGATGTGGTGTGTATGGGGGCGTGGCCGGCCCGCAATCTGTTTTCAGCCTTGAATCGCCAAAACCGCCTGCGGATAGCTGATGCCATCGAGCGAGTGGGTTTGAGCGCCTACAGCAAACAGCCTATTGAAATGCTTTCTGGTGGCCAGTTTCAGAGAATGCTGTTCGCACGTTTACTGGTGCAAAACGCGCCATTGGTTCTACTTGATGAGCCGTTTACCGGAGTCGACTCGCAAACCAGCGATTTCCTGATGTCGCTAATCTGCCAAATGCATCAGACAGGCCAAACGGTCCTGGCAGTGCTGCATGATAACGAACGCGTCAGCAGGCATTTCCCACAGGTGTTATTGCTCGCACAAGATCATTTCCATTGGGGAAAGACTGCTGAAGTGTTACCTCGCTATTCGCAATTTGGTACTCATCTGGTGTTATCCGCATGATTTATCACTTCTTCTTTGAGCCGTTTATCAATTACGGTTTTATGCGCCGTGCGCTTGTCGCATGCCTGGCACTCTCACTGAGTACCGCTCCGCTGGGGATCTTTTTGCTGCTAAGACGTATGAGTCTGGTTGGCGATGCGCTTTCCCACGCTATCCTACCTGGCGTGGCAGTGGGCTATTTATTGGCGGGAATGTCACTGGTTGCGATGGGTATCGGCGGCTTTGTCGCGGGCGTGCTGGTTGCATTAATTTCCGGACTGGTGAGCTCTCGGACCCAACTTAAAGAAGATGCCAGTTTCGCGGGATTCTATCTTGGCTCGCTGGCGTTAGGCGTCACGCTCATTTCGCTCCGTGGTTCCAGTGTTGACCTGTTGCACCTTTTATTTGGCTCAATCCTGGCTGTCGATGGTCAGGCAACGATCTTTGTCGGCGTGATTGCCAGCGTGACGTTACTCATTCTGGCGGCTTTTTATCGCGGACTGGTGATGGAAACCTTCGACCGCAGCTTTTTACAGGTCAATAACCGCTTCGCTCCACATCTTATTCACGGCGTGTTTCTCGCGCTGCTGGTGCTTAACCTTGTCGCTGGATTTCAAATTCTCGGCACGTTGATGTCTGTCGGACTGATGATGTTACCGGCGGTGTCAGCGCGCTGCTGGGCGAAAACTCTGCCCGGCGCGATATTCATTGCGGTTGCCTGTGGTTTGTTGTCGGCATGGGTTGGGCTGGCATGGTCCTTTGCAGCCGCGCTACCCGCAGGGCCTGCTATTGTTCTGACGGCGAGCGTTGGCTTCTTTATCTCAATCATTTTCGGTTCGCGCAGCGGGCTGGCTCGAAGCCTGTGTCGAGGCTGGATAACAACAAGCAAGGGGATTAAATGAAACGTTTTGGGATGATGATGTCATTGGTGTTGGCTTGTTCCAGCCAGGCGGCATTAGCGAAGAACCTCAATGTGGTGACAAGTTTCACGGTGCTCGCCGATATGGCAAAACAAGTCGGCGGTGAACATGTCACGGTAAAAAGCCTGGTGGGGCCAAACGGCGATCCACATAGCTTTGAGCCATCGCCGCAAGACAGCGTGGCGTTAAGCCAGGCTGATGTGGTAATCGTAAGCGGGTTGGGAATGGAAGGGTGGATGGACCGCCTGGTGCGTGCTTCAGGTTATAAAGGCAAAATCATTGTTGCCTCTGATGGTATCTCCACGCGCAGTATGATCGATGATGGTAAACAAATTACTGACCCGCATGCCTGGAACAGTGCTGAAAATGGGGCAGTCTACGCACAAAATATTATGAAGGCTCTGATAGCGGCGGACCCTCAAGATGCCACTGCAATAAAGGACAGCGGCACCGAGTATGTCACGCGCCTGAAATTATTAGATAGCTGGGCAAAAACACGCTTTGAATCTATTCCCAAATCGCACCGTAAAGTGCTTACCAGCCACGATGCATTCGGTTATTTTGGCCAGCAATATGGTGTGACTTTCCTGGCGCCCGTGGGCTTCTCGACCGAAGCTGAAGCGAATGCCAGTGATGTTGCAGGGCTCATTAAACTGCTCAAAAGTCAGCACATCAAAACTTACTTTATTGAGAACCAGACGGACCCTCGTCTGGTAAAACAAATCGCAGCAGCAAGTGGCGCACAACCGGGTGGAGAGTTGTACCCTGAGGCACTTTCCGACGCGAGCGGCCCCGCGAGCACTTACGAGATGGCTTTCAAGCATAACGTGGAAGCTATCGCCAACAGCATGAAATGATGTCGTCGGCCAGCATTCGCTGGCCGTTTTATTCTCTGGAAGCGCCTCGCGTTATTTAATGTAATCCTCTGAAAGTGTCGTTAAGTGCTATCGTGTCACCCAGCGATATGTCTACAATCGGAGCCAGTATGACAGAGAAAACATTGCGTCAATTAAGCCACCAGTTGGGCGAGGCGCTTGGGCAACTTGGAGCCACCGTCACAACGGTGGAATCTTGCACCGGCGGCTGGATTGCGAAGGTGATTACTGATGTTTCAGGTAGCTCCGCCTGGTTTGAACGCGGCTTTGTTACCTACAGTAATGAGGCTAAGCACCAAATGATTGGTGTTGATAATGGCACGCTAGAAACCCACGGCGCGGTGAGCGAAGCTGTGGTGCGTGAAATGGCGCAGGGGGCGTTATATGCGGCTTCTGCAGATTACGCGATTGCCGTCAGTGGTATCGCGGGGCCAAATGGTGGCAGCGAAGAAAAACCTGTTGGCACTGTGTGGTTTGGTTTCAGTTCAAAGCTTGATGGCACTGTCGCTCGCCATCAACTTTTTGACGGTGACCGTGATGCCGTTCGCCGTCAGGCCACTGAATATGCGCTGCAAACCCTGTGGGAAGAATTTCTCAAAAATAAGCTTGATACTGTATGACCATACAGTATAATTGGCACAACAAAACAGCATAGTAAGCAGCGTGGCGCACTCGTGTATCACCCTGCATGACAGGAGTAAAAATGGCTATCGACGAAAACAAACAGAAGGCGTTAGCGGCAGCACTTGGCCAAATTGAAAAACAATTCGGTAAAGGCTCCATCATGCGTCTGGGTGAAGACCGTACCATGGATGTGGAAACGATCTCTACCGGTTCACTTTCACTGGATATTGCTCTGGGAGCCGGTGGCTTACCAATGGGGCGTATCGTTGAAATCTACGGACCAGAATCTTCTGGTAAAACGACGTTGACTTTGCAAGTTATCGCCGCCGCTCAACGTGAAGGTAAAACATGTGCGTTTATCGATGCCGAGCATGCTCTGGATCCGATTTACGCTAAAAAATTGGGCGTCGATATCGACAACCTGCTGTGTTCCCAGCCTGATACTGGCGAGCAAGCTCTGGAAATCTGTGATGCGCTGGCACGTTCTGGTGCCGTTGACGTTATCGTGGTTGACTCCGTTGCCGCTCTGACGCCGAAAGCTGAAATTGAAGGCGAAATCGGTGACTCTCATATGGGCCTTGCGGCACGTATGATGAGCCAGGCAATGCGTAAACTGGCGGGTAACCTCAAGCAGTCGAACACGCTGTTGATCTTCATTAACCAGATTCGTATGAAAATTGGTGTGATGTTCGGTAACCCAGAAACCACTACGGGTGGTAACGCACTGAAGTTCTACGCTTCTGTCCGCCTTGATATCCGCCGTATTGGTGCGGTTAAAGATGGCGACAACGTGGTGGGTAGTGAAACCCGCGTTAAAGTGGTCAAAAACAAAATTGCTGCACCGTTTAAACAAGCTGAATTCCAGATTATGTACGGCGAAGGTATCAACTTCTACGGTGAGCTGGTTGATTTGGGCGTGAAACACAAGCTGATTGAAAAAGCGGGCGCCTGGTACAGTTACAACGGTGAGAAGATTGGCCAGGGTAAATCAAATGCCAGTAACTTCCTGAAAGAGAACAAGCCGATGTCCGTGGAAATCGAGAAGAAACTCCGCGAGATGCTGCTGAACAATCAGGACGGTACGCCAGATTTCGTCGTTGACGATCACGACAAAGACGTCGCAGAAACCAACGAAGACTTCTAAATCCCAACAAGGGCTGCCACGGCAGCCCTTGTTAATATTGCTCATACGTATATCAGCGCTCCCCCACTTTTCTCTCAAACAGGTTATCTGCTATGCCTGATTCTACTCCTCGTCGCAGCCCTTACTCCCGTTTGCTGGATAAAACGACTCGTATCCTCGCGATGCGCGATCACAGCGAACAAGAACTCCGCCGTAAACTGTCCGCACAACCCACTTTCCCTGGAAAGCCGAAATCTGAGGAAGATCCTTTCACGCCAGAAGATATCGAAAAAGTCATTGCCTGGTGTTATGAACACCATTGGCTGGACGATGCGCAGTTTGCGTCACGCTTCATTGCTAGCCGTGCCCGTAAAGGATATGGCCCGCAGCGTATCCGCCAGGAATTACAGAGCAAAGGCATTGCCCGCGATACGAGTGAAACCGCAATGTTCAATTGTGAAATCGACTGGCAAGAGATGGCTCGAGAAATCGCCGAGCGAAAATTTGGTGAGCAACTTCCTACAGAATGGAAAGAACGAGCTAAAGTGCAGCGTTTTCTGCTGTACCGTGGGTTCTTTATGGAAGATATCCAGAGCGTTTATACCCGTCATACTTGAAGCTGCATCTGCATTGGCTGCACTCACTTACCCCAGTCACTTAAGCTCCTGGGTATTAATGAGTTTGCCCCGTTACTCGACCTGCGGCTTCGCCCGTTGGGGCCAGAGCAAGCGCTGTTCTAAAACACCTTTGGCGTTTTAGTGATGCAACTCCGATTATTTTGGGTATATACGGAGCAACCCCTGAAATTTTACCGATTAGGCACAAGAGAAATTTTACTTCCCTGATAAGAAAACTTATCTTATTCCCACTTTTTCCAGGTAAACAGGTCAAGGCCAAAGCATTAAAATTGGCTATGTCAGGTTTGCAACTCCTCGTTAGCTTGATTTCAGGATAATTATGAGCAAGAGCACCGCTGAGATCCGTCAGGCGTTTCTCGATTTTTTCCATAGTAAAGGTCACCAGGTTGTAGCGAGTAGCTCCCTGGTTCCGAATAACGATCCTACTTTGCTGTTTACCAATGCCGGGATGAATCAATTCAAGGATGTATTCCTTGGTCTCGACAAGCGTAACTATTCCCGTGCAACAACGTCTCAACGTTGTGTCCGCGCCGGTGGTAAGCACAACGATCTGGAGAACGTCGGTTACACTGCACGTCACCACACTTTCTTTGAAATGCTGGGTAACTTCAGCTTCGGTGACTATTTCAAACACGATGCCATCAACTTCGCATGGGAATTATTGACCGGCGAACAGTGGTTTAACCTGCCAAAAGATCGTTTGTGGGTCACGGTTTACGAGACTGACGACGAAGCGTTTGAAATCTGGGAAAAAGAAGTTGGTGTCCCGCGCGAACGTATTATTCGCATCGGTGATAACAAAGGTGCAGCTTACGCATCTGATAACTTCTGGCAGATGGGTGACACTGGCCCATGCGGCCCATGCACCGAAATCTTCTTCGACCATGGCGACCATATTTGGGGCGGACCTCCGGGTAGCGCTGAAGAAGATGGCGACCGTTATATCGAAATCTGGAACATCGTATTCATGCAGTTCAACCGTCAGCAAGATGGCACCATGTTGCCATTGCCTAAGCCGTCTGTTGATACTGGTATGGGTCTGGAGCGCATTGCAGCTGTTCTGCAGCACGTTAACTCCAACTACGAAATCGATCTGTTCAGCCAACTGATTAAGTCTGTTGCCAAAGTCACTGGCGCAACCGATCTGACCAGCAAATCGCTGCGTGTAATCGCTGACCATATTCGTTCTTGCGCATTCCTGGTTGCTGATGGTGTGACGCCGTCCAATGAAGGTCGTGGCTACGTGCTGCGCCGTATCATTCGTCGTGCAATTCGCCACGGCAATATGCTGGGTGCTAAAGAAACCTTCTTCTACAAACTGGTTGGCCCATTGGTTGACGTCATGGGTGCGGCGGGTGAAGAGCTGCAACGTCAGCAAGCACTGGTTGAACAGGTTCTGAAAACTGAAGAAGAACAGTTTGCTCGTACACTTGAGCGTGGTTTAGCGCTGTTGGATGAAGAACTTGCGAAACTGAAGGGCGATACGCTGGACGGTGAAACGGCTTTCCGTCTGTACGACACTTACGGTTTCCCGGTGGATCTGACTGCTGATGTTTGCCGTGAGCGTAACCTGAAAGTAGACGAGTCTGGTTTTGAAGCTGCGATGGAAGAACAACGCCGTCGTGCACGTGAGTCCAGCGGTTTTGGCGCTGACTACAACAGCATGATCCGCGTAGACTCAGCTACCGCTTTCAAAGGTTATGATCACACTGATTTGAACGCTAAAGTCACCGCACTGTTTGTTGATGGTAAAGCCGTTGAACAAGTGACTGCAGGCCAGGACGCTGTTGTGGTGCTCAATGAAACACCATTCTATGCAGAATCTGGTGGCCAGGTTGGTGACAAAGGCGCAATCAAAGGCAACTGTGTGGACTTTGCCGTAAGTGATACGCAGAAGTATGGCCAGGCAATCGGTCATCTGGGCAAAGTCGTCTCGGGTGTTGTGAAAGTAGGCGACAGCGTAAAAGCTGAAGTTGATGAAGCGCGTCGTTCACGCATTCGTCTGAACCACTCCGCAACTCACTTGCTGCACGCCGCACTGCGCCAGGTTCTGGGCACGCATGTTGCGCAGAAAGGTTCTCTGGTTAACGACAAAGGCCTGCGTTTCGACTTCTCGCATTTTGAAGGTATGAAACCGACTGAAATTCGCGCAGTTGAAGATATCGTCAACGCCCAGATTCGTCGCAACTTGCCTATCGAAACCAATGTAATGGATTTGGAATCGGCTAAAGCTAAAGGTGCAATGGCTCTGTTTGGTGAGAAATATGATGACCACGTGCGTGTTCTGAGCATGGGTGATTTCTCTACCGAATTGTGTGGTGGTATTCACGCGAGCCGCACTGGCGATATCGGCCTGTTCCGTATCGTTGCAGAATCCGGTACAGCTGCGGGTGTGCGCCGTATTGAAGCCGTTACTGGCGAAGGTGCGCTGGCAAATCTGCATGCTCAGAGTGAACAGCTTCAGGATATTGCTCAACTGCTCAAAGGCGATAGCCAGAATCTGAATGAGAAAGTGCGTTCGGTTCTGGAACGTACTCGTCAGCTTGAAAAAGAGTTGCAGCAGTTGAAAGAACAGCAGGCAGTGCAGGAGAGTGCAAACCTTTCCAGCAAAGCTGTCGATGTGAAGGGCGTTAAACTCCTCGTGAGTGAACTCGCCAACGTTGAACCGAAGATGCTGCGTACTATGGTCGATGACCTGAAAAATCAGCTCGGTTCGGCAATTATCGTTCTGGCGACTGTATCAGAAGGTAAGGTTTCTCTGATTGCAGGTGTCTCTAAAGATGTGACCGACCGCGTGAAGGCGGGAGAACTGATTGGTGTTATCGCTCAGCAAGTCGGTGGCAAAGGGGGCGGTCGTCCAGATATGGCCCAGGCGGGTGGTACGGATGCTGCAGCATTGCCGGGCGCACTGGCCGGTATTGAAGCTTGGGTCTCGGCTAAGCTCTAAGTAAAAAAATAAAGTGCAGATAGACGCTATTTCTCATTCAGGGGATAGCGTCTTCTTAAATTTGCACACACTCAATAATGATAAAGTCAGGTTAAAGTTGCGTATATCGGCTAGACTTATTCATAACAGAATGTAATGTTGTGGTTAGTGACACTTTATGTGTTTGTAGCTACTTACTTTTTGTCGTATATGATGGAGAACGCCGGGATACAGAGAGACCCGACTCTTTTAATCTTTCAAGGAGCAAAGAATGCTGATTCTAACTCGTCGAGTTGGTGAGACCCTCATGATTGGGGATGAGGTGACCGTGACAGTACTTGGGGTAAAAGGTAACCAAGTTCGTATTGGTGTTAACGCCCCGAAGGAAGTTTCTGTACACCGTGAAGAGATCTACCAACGTATCCAGGCTGAAAAATCGCAACAAACGAGTTACTAAAGTTACTGCGTCTCGCTATCTACTAGCGAGACGCTTCCTTTAGCGCACCATTTTCTTCGCTTTACCTCGCAATACCTCACTTATCTTCTGTCAAAACCGTAATTGCTTATTCAGCCGTAATGCTTACTTATCCGTATGAGCCCTATCTTGTCTGTTGATAAAACACTCTTTTTGTCGTCAATTTGCCCGAATTGTGTGTGAAGTGTGCAATTGAAAATTAGTTGGGAAAAATTGTTTGACTTATAAGTGCCAGAAAGTAATATGTGCGCCACGCAGCGACGAGAAGCTCTAACGAGTAACTTGAAGCACTCGAAAGAGGCGTGTGGTGAGGTGGCCGAGAGGCTGAAGGCGCTCCCCTGCTAAGGGAGTATGCGGTCAAAAGCTGCATCCGGGGTTCGAATCCCCGCCTCACCGCCATTTTGCATCCGTAGCTCAGCTGGATAGAGTACTCGGCTACGAACCGAGCGGTCGGAGGTTCGAATCCTCCCGGATGCACCATCTTCTTTAATGTTGCGGTCAAGTTGAGTGACATTAAATCAGTAGTAAAAGCAGTACACCCGATGCATCCGTAGCTCAGCTGGATAGAGTACTCGGCTACGAACCGAGCGGTCGGAGGTTCGAATCCTCCCGGATGCACCATATTTTCTCTGATTATCTTAACGATATTCACGAGAACCGCAGTAAAGCAATATCCCGATGCATCCGTAGCTCAGCTGGATAGAGTACTCGGCTACGAACCGAGCGGTCGGAGGTTCGAATCCTCCCGGATGCACCATATTTTCTCTGATTGTCTTAACGATATTCACGAGAACCGCAGTAAAGCAACATCCCGATGCACCCATAGCTCAGCTGGATAGAGTACTCGGCTACGAACCGAGCGGTCGGAAGTTCGAATCTTCCTGGGTGCACCATCTTCATCCCCAACGTATCTTCCCTAAAGCAACACTTAAACTCTCCTGTAACACCCTACATACCAATAAATCACCTTCTTAACTATCTCGATTACAATAAGCGACAATATTATTGGTTTACGATAAAGTAACCCCTCAATATTGAGCGATGTGAGGGATGAGATGTACGAACGTTACGACGGTCTGATTTTCGATATGGACGGAACCATCCTCGATACCGAACCAACACATCGTAAGGCGTGGCGTGAGACGCTGGCGGGTTATGGCATGCAGTTCGACGAAAATGCAATGGTTGCGTTGAATGGCTCCCCAACCTGGCGGATTGCGCAGGCGATTATCGAACTCAATCATGCAGACCTGGACCCTCACCATCTGGCGAAGGAAAAGACGCTGGCCGTAAGGGCTATGCTTCTTGATACTGTGCGTCCGCTTCCTCTCATTGAAGTCGTTAAGTCCTGGCATGGGCGTCGTCCTATGGCTGTAGGTACCGGCAGTGAAAGCGATATCGCCGAAGCGCTGCTGAACCACCTGGGCTTGCGCCAGTATTTTTCAGCCGTTGTCGCGGCTGATCATGTTAAAAACCACAAACCTGCTCCCGACACATTTTTGCTGTGCGCCGAATTAATGGGCGTGGCAGCGAATAAATGTGTGGTGTTTGAAGATGCAGATTTTGGCCTGGAAGCTGCTCGCGCAGCTGGAATGGGTGGTGTGGATGTGCGTTTGCTGTGAGTGAAGCGCTATCATTTTTATCACTGTTTACCAGTAGTTTTCTTAGCGCAACATTGCTCCCAGGAAGTTCAGAAGCAGTGCTGGTCGCGCTATTAGTCGCAGGCTCTGGGCCAACCTGGTTACTCATTTTAATAGCAACAATGGGTAATAGCCTTGGTGGCTTAACTAACGTTATTCTGGGACGTTTTTTTCCACTGCGAGAACACTCGCGTTGGCAAGGAAAAGCAACTGCCTGGCTGGTTCGTTTCGGCCCGGCAACATTATTACTCAGTTGGATGCCTTTAATTGGCGATCTGCTGTGCCTGTTAGCCGGCTTATTACGCATGAGCTGGGGACCGGTAATCTTTTTTTTATGCCTTGGTAAAGCGCTACGCTATATCGTTGTCGCGGCTGCAACGGTACAAGGCATGGCGTGGTGGCACTAATTGAGTAGAGTGATAATCATCACCTCTACCTAAAACAATTATGCTTAATAAAAATGAATTCGACATGCGGGAGGTCAATTTGATCCCGAACGTATCACAGGCGCTAGCCTGGCTGGAACAGCATCCTCAGGCAGTAAAAGGTATTCGTCGTGGTCTTGAGCGTGAAACGCTAAGAGTCACGCCAGATGGTCAGTTGGCGACAACAGGTCATCCGGAATGCCTTGGTTCAGCGCTGGCACACAAATGGATAACAACTGATTTCGCTGAAGCGTTGCTTGAGTTTATCACTCCGGTTGATGGCGACATTGACCACATGCTGACATTCATGCGCGATATCCATCGCCATGTTGCCCGTAATTTGGGTGAAGAGCGCATGTGGCCTCTAAGCATGCCGTGTTATATCGACGATGGTCAGAATATTGAGTTGGCGCAGTACGGTACATCTAACAACGGGCGTTTTAAAACGCTATACCGTGAAGGATTGAAAAATCGCTACGGCGCGTTGATGCAAACCATTTCTGGCGTGCACTACAACTTTTCGCTGCCGCTGGAGTTTTGGCAGGCGCGTCTGGGTGTAGAAGATGCACTGAGCGGTAAAGAAGCGATTTCTGCGGGTTACTTCCGTCTTATTCGTAACTATTACCGTTTTGGCTGGGTTATCCCGTATTTGTTCGGTGCATCACCGGCTATCTGCTCATCTTTCCTGCAAGGGAAAGAAAGCTCGCTGCCGTTCGAAAAAACCGAATGCGGTATGAATTACCTGCCATACGCAACTTCATTGCGTCTGAGTGACTTGGGTTACACCAACAAATCCCAGAGCAATCTTGGCATTACGTTTAACGATCTGGAAACTTATGTCGCCGGATTAAAACGTGCCATTAAAACGCCATCGGAAGAGTATGCAAAGATGGGTGTTGAGAAAGACGGTAAGCGTCTGCAAATCAACACCAACGTGCTGCAAATTGAAAATGAACTCTATGCCCCGATTCGTCCTAAACGCGTCACAGCGGAAGGGGAGTCACCTTCTGATGCCCTGATGCGCGGAGGGATTGAATATATCGAAGTGCGTTCACTCGATATCAATCCGTTCTCACCGGTCGGTGTTGATGAGCAGCAAGTCCGTTTCCTCGACCTGTTCATGATTTGGTGTGTGCTTGCTGACGCTCCTGAAATGAGCAGTGATGAATTGCTTTGCACCCGCAAAAACTGGAATCGTGTGATTCTGGAAGGGCGTAAGCCTGGCCTGACGCTGGGTATGGGTTGTGAAACGGCGCAGTACCCGCTGGCAAAAGTGGGGAAAGATTTGTTCACTGATTTGCGTCGTGTTGCTGAAACGCTGGATGGCATTGCAGGGAATACCGATTATCAGGATGTGTGTGACCAATTGGTCGCCAGTTTCGACAATCCGGAATTAACGTACTCAGCGCGAATTCTTCGGTCTATGATTGATAATGGCATTGGCGGTACAGGGCTTGCGTTAGCAGAGAAGTATCGTCAGATGCTGATACAAGAGCCGTTAGAGATTTTGACCGAAGATGACTTGCAGAAGGAGCATGATGCTTCGTGGCAACGTCAGCGGGAAATCGAAGCTAAAGACACTGAGCCGTTCGACGTTTGGCTCGCAAGCCACTCTTAGCACAAAAGAAAAAGGCCACAATCAATGTGGCCAAAATATACATCTCTGAATCAGGGATGATGATAATAAATGCGCGTCTTTCATATACTCAGAGTCGCCCAGGAAAGAATGGTTCATTTTATTTTTAAAAAAATCACTTATCGGAGGTGATCAGATGCCGTTGTTGGATAGCTTTACCGTTGACCATACCCGCATGGGCGCGCCAGCAGTGCGTGTGGCCAAAACAATGCATACGCCCCATGGCGATACTATCACAGTATTTGATCTGCGTTTTTGCATCCCGAACAAGGAAGTGATGCCAGAAAAAGGGATTCATACCCTTGAACACCTGTTTGCTGGTTTTATGCGCGATCACCTGAATGGGAATGGCGTAGAGATAATCGATATTTCACCGATGGGTTGTCGCACAGGTTTCTACATGAGCCTGATTGGCGTGCCAGAAGAGTCTCGTGTTGCTGATGCATGGAAAGCGGCAATGGAAGATGTGTTGAAGGTGAAAGAGCAAAACCAGATCCCAGAGTTGAACGTTTACCAGTGTGGGACTTACCACATGCACTCGCTGCAAGAAGCGCAGGATATCGCGCGCCACATCCTTGAGCATGGTGTTAGCGTTAACAGTAATGAAGAATTGGCGCTGCCGAAAGAGAAGCTTCAGGAACTGCACATCTAGCTGTGACTATTCCGTGAATGATTTGGAGGGCCAATATTGATTGGCCCTTTTTATTTGAGCGGATAGCTGGCGGGAAAAGCTAAGCAAAAGGGGCCAATCGGCCCCTTTTATATGACTGACTTAGTGCGCTCCACCGCCGCCGCCACCGGCACCAAACGGTGGTTTGGCAAACCAAACCAGCCCCAGAAGCAGAATAAATATTCCCGCTGAAATCCAGAAAATCTCATTGGCTGAAATAATCAGCCCTTGATTAGTAATCTGCTGCGCAATATAGCCAGAGGCTTGTTGCGGCGACATTCCCAGATTTTCCAGTTGCGAATACATCTGTTGTGCGTTCGGGTTAAATGGCGAAACGGACTCCGTTAACTGCGCATGGTGCATTGCTTCGCGATTAGTCCAAAGCGTCGTGGTGATTGACGTCCCAATCGAACCTGCAAGGGTTCGCGTGAAGTTAGACAAACTCGACGCGGCCGCCATACGTTCAGGTGGAAGCCCGGAAAGCGTAATGGTCGTCAGTGGCATAAAGAAGCATGCCACGGCGAAGCCCTGAATAAACTGCGGCCAGGCCGATGCGCCAAAATCCATTCCCGGTTCGAAGGTATATGCACGCCAGTAGAAACACACCGCATACATAATAAAGCTGAACGTCACTAACCGTCGCATATCGAGCTTATGAGCAAAGCGCCCGATTATTGGCGATAACAAGACAGGAATAACCCCAACCGGTGCCGATGCCAGACCCGCCCAGGTTGCCGTATAGCCATATACCTCCTGCAATAGCTGCGGCAGCAAAACAATTGCGCCGAAGTAGAGCATGTAGGCGAGACTGATACACAGACAGCCGATGGTAAAGTTTCGCGACTTAAACAACGACAGATCAACGATGGGGTTATCGTCGGTTAGCTCCCACACAATCAAGAAGCTAATCGCCACCACCGCGACGATGGTCAAAACGATGACTTCCGTTGAGTTAAACCAATCCAGCTCTTTACCTCGGTCGAGCATGATCTGCAGGCTACCAATCCCAACAACCAGCAAGGCAAGCCCGATGGCGTCGATACGGCGGTTCTCGGTCTTCGTCTCACGGCCACGCAGCGTTTGCAGTGTCAGCAACACCACCACGGCACCGATTGGCACGTTGATAAAGAAGATCCAGCCCCAGTGATAGTTATCACTGATATAGCCGCCGAGAATAGGCCCACAGATTGGCGCCACAATAACCGTCATAGACCACAGCGCCAGCGCAATACTTCGCTTCGCAGGGGGATAGTTATTGAGCAGTAGACTCTGCGAGAGTGGAATCAGCGGTCCGGCAACGATCCCCTGGATTACGCGGAAGAAAATCAGCATCTCCAGACTTTTAGAGACGCCGCAAGCCCATGAAGCCAGCACGAACAGAATCGTCGACCACATGAACAACTTCACTTCACCAAGGCGCTTTGCCAGCCACCCGGTGATTGGAATTGAGATGGCATTTGCCACCCCAAACGACGTAATCACCCATGTCCCCTGGCTCAGTGATGAGCCAAGGTTCCCGGCGATCGTCGGTATTGCCACGTTGGCGATGGTGGAGTCCAGCACCTGCATAAAGGTCGCCAATGACAAGGCGATGGTCATGATGACCAGTGGCGCACCTTCCAGCGGCGTCAGCGGTTTTTGCTGTTTCATACAAGCTCCGCTTTGTTAACCCGCATTGGCCTGGATGATGTTATTGATAAGCGCGTTGACGGGCGCAAGATTCAGCTCGCGCGCGTTGCTTTCATACACTGGAGAGCTACGCGTTTCATTTGCCAACATACTGCCATCACGGTTACTGGTATCTACCGTCACTAACGTGGACAGCCCAATACGCAGCGGATGTTGTTCAAGCTGCTTAGCATCCAGTTCAATACGTACCGGCAAGCGCTGAACAACTTTGATCCAGTTACCCGTCGCGTTTTGTGCAGGCAGCAGTGAGAATGCACTCCCTGTGCCCATATCAAGGCCCACAACTTTACCGGTGTATTCGACTTTGTCGCCGTAGATATCACTGACGACCGTCGCCGGTTGGCCAATACGCATATGCGCAAGCTGCGTCTCTTTGAAGTTTGCATCAACCCACAAGCCATTTGCAGGCACAATAGCCATCAGTGGTGTCGTTGGGCTAATCTGCGCACCCACTTGCACCACACGGCGTGAAACATAACCGGTCATTGGGCTGACAATCTTCGTCCGTTGCAGTGCCATCCAGGCGTTACGCAACTCGGCAGCCGCTTGTTTAACACTTGGCTGCTCTTCGAGTTTTGTTCCGAGGATCATTGCCTGATTGGCATTAAATTGTTGAATAGCAACATCCAGTTGCGCTTGAGCCGATGCGACGGCATCTCGGGCGTGTTGCAATTCTTCGCGGCCAATCAGGTTAGCATTACCCAACGGCACGCGGCGATTAAGGTCACTTTGAGCCTGAGCAAGAGAGGTCTTTTGCAGCTCAATATTTGCCTGATATTGCTTACTGTTAATCATTAACTGACGAGTCTGGCGTACGCTTGAAGCCAGCACAGTTTGTGCTTGTTCAAAAGCTTGCTCAGCGTCAGCCTGGTCCAGAGTCACCAAAACATCGCCCTGTTTAACGAAGTCGGTATTATCTGCCCAAACCTTGGTTACGCTTCCGGAAACCTGGGCCATTATCTGCACCTGATTACCGGCCACATACGCATCATCCGTATTTTCGTAGTGACGTAACACTAGAAACCAATAAATCCCATATGCCACAGCAATAATTACAAACAACAAGGTCAATATAAGCAAGGCACCTTTACGTTTGCCTTTTTTATTGCCCGGTTGTTGCGGGGTTTGAGTCTCCGCATGTGCGCTCATGCTTATCTCCACACTTTTTTATTATAGTGATCGGCTGAGCCGACCTGTTAGACCTAACAGGCCAGCAAGGTGAGTTGCTGGCCTGTCAGTATTTTTTCTTTGGGGCACTACGATAGAACGCGTTGACAGCTCTTAGCGCACGGCTTCAAGTACAGTCTGGTTTTCATCCATTTCATCAAGGCGGGTGAGCAGTTTGCGGGTAATGTCTTCCAGTTGCTCTTTTTCCGAACCACTCAGCGAGGACCACAGTTCGTGCAAGCAGTGGTGCTGCGGTGGTAATACCTGACGCAAGAATTCATGACCTTTTTCGGTCAAATGCAGATGCAGGCAGCGGCGATCGTTATCGCTTTCACGACGCTCAATCCAGCCACGCTTTTCTAACTCATCGGCAATTCGGGTTGCATTGGTACGAGATGAACCTAACGCACAACTCAACTCTGAAGGCTGGATACTATGATTTTCCTGCGATTCAAGAGTGATCAACGCCATAAATAGCGTCTCGTTAATCCCCTGAGCTTTCAGCATTTTATTGCGGTTTTCCAAAAGCTTGCCTTGCATATGCATGCACAGGCGCGTCAGCAGAATTTCCTGGTATGGGAAATCCTCGTAGCGTTTGGCGCGAAATTTTAGCATTTGTTCAATGGGCGTAAACGAACTATCCATTTTGGCATAACCTCATTAGTTGCGGTCGATATAGTAACGATGGTGACAAATAAAGTAAATGT
The DNA here is from genome assembly GCF_014189855.1 of Buttiauxella sp. A111. GTDB lineage: Bacteria > Pseudomonadota > Gammaproteobacteria > Enterobacterales > Enterobacteriaceae > Buttiauxella > Buttiauxella selenatireducens. The sequence goes on along the minus strand of NZ_BJFN01000002.1, from coordinate 106,293 downwards.
ATTGTTTATACGTTTTTTTATTCGTCAGATTGATATCACCATCATGAGTTTCCAGGTTAATCCATAACCCAGAGCACTTAATAGTGTCGGGATAATGATGCTACGAGTCTTATAAAAGCTCAGCCCGAGAATGATAAAGCCCATCAGCGTTGGGACCAGACGCTGCGCGTCGTGCATGATCTCCGGCACGCTCGAAACTACCAGCAACGCGCAGATTGATGCGATTCCGATACTGTCGAGCAGCACGCCCGTCGCCCCTCGTTTGGCCGGACGAGTGGTATTTGCCCTGATGCGCAGAGGCAAATATCGAAACAGATAGTTGGCAAGCCCGACCAGCAGACCCAGTAAAAGCACTTGTGTACTCATCCGGGTTCTCCTTGATAAAACGCCTGCACCAATGCTGCCAGGCATCCACAGACAATCCCCGCAAGAATAGCTACAGGAATGGACACAAGCGTAACGCCCAACAGTGCCCCCGCAAGCGATGCGGTAACCGTCCAGGATTGTTTCCGCTGGAACGACGCCAGCAGAAAACTCATGAACAGAGCAGGCAACATAAACCCTAACGCCGCTTCAACGGCGGGCAGATTATCCAGCAAGCCATTACCCGACCATGAACCCAGCGCGGTGCCTAAAACCCATGAGAACCACGAGCTGAAGGCGATACCGATCATCCAGTTTTCGCTCCAGCGGCGGTTATCGCGGACCAGCTTCGCAGTGGCGGCGGCAAAAACCTCATCGGTCAGGCCGAATGCCCAAATCGCAGTTTTGGGTTTACTCAACTGGCGAGTCATTCGTTGACGCAGGGAAGGGCCATATAAGACGTGGCGCACATCCATTGCCATAACCGTTAAGGCGGCAACCCATAAAGAGCTGCCTGCCGCCAGCAAGGCCGTAATAACAAACTGGCTGGCACCAGCATAAATAATGCAGGAGAAAAATAGACTTTCGAGCGGGGTAAATCCTAACTTGGTGGCATTAAGTCCGAACGCAAAGGCTACCGGGATATAGCTGATGACAATGGGTATACTGTCTTTTAATCCTTCAGCCAGGGTCGCATCGTTTTGATTATTTTCTAATTGAACTGTTTCAGGACTATCCATATTAAATATTTATATATAACTGACGGTAATGTCACTCGAATGAACCAACAGGGATAACCTTAACAGACTGGTACGACCCTTAATACCCCAAATTATTCTCAGTGACTTTATAGGATTAGTCACATCACGGTTGGCGGTGATAACCACGCCACCACACTACTAAATTTAGTAGGGCTACAATGGCACCTGCTGCGCACACACCAAACCATCCTGCGTGCTGATATGCGCTGGCTGAAATAACAGAGCCCGCAGCACCCCCAATGAAATAGCTGGTCATATAACCGGCAGTCAGACGATTTCTCGCATCCGGCATCATGCGATAGATAACCGTTTGGTTAGTGATATGCACACCCTGAACCGTTAAATCGAGTACCAGTATCCCAATGATGAGCGCGATAACGGAATACTGCCCCATCGCCGTTGCAATCCACGAGAGAAGCAACAGTACCAATCCGATGGTGGTCGTGAGATGGGCTTTACCTTTATCGGCAAACCCGCCTGCGGGACGTGCACCCAACGCTCCTGCTGCACCAGCGAGGCCAAATAAACCAATCACCCCTTCCGAGAAGTTAAACGGTGGTGATGCCAGCAGAAATGCCATCGACGTCCAAAGAATGCTGAAGTTGGCAAAAGTCAGGCAGCCGAGCAGCGCGCGGGTACGCAGCAGCGGATTTTTGATAAACAGGCTGAATACTGAAGAGAGCAATTGCGGATAATTTAAATGAGTCTCGGACTTCACTTTCGGCAAACCACGCCACAAAGCCAGCGCCATCACCACCATTAACACACTCGCGACCCAATAAACGGTACGCCATCCGCCCAGGCCTGCCAGTAGCCCGGCCACGGTACGTGCCAGCAAAATTCCCAGCAGCAACCCGCTCATAATGGTGCCGACGACTTTGCCTCGTTTTTCTGGCTCAGCAAGCGTTGCGGCTAACGGGACGAGGATTTGTGCCACGACCGAGAACAAACCGGTGAGTGCGGTGCCCAGAATCATCATCCACAGAGTCTGGCTGAGAGCCACAATCACCATGCCTCCGGCAGCCAGTAGCGTCATAAAGACAATGAGTCCGCGGCGTTCAAACATATCACCCAGCGGTACCAGGAACAGTAGACCGACGGCGTAGCCTAACTGCGCGGCGGTAACGATAAATCCGGCCTGGTTAATCGAAAGGGAAAAGGCATGAGCAATGGTGTCGAGCAGGGGTTGTGCGTAGTAGTTGCTGGCAACGGCCAAACCCGTGGCGAGAGACATCAGGACGATCAGAGCGGGGCTCAGTCCTTGAGTGGAATTTTTCATTCTATTTCTTCGGTTTGTGATGTTAGAACCGGAATAATAGCGAAAATTAGTGAGGCAAGGGGTCGGATTGTGCGGTTTGTTTTAGTTGGGGGCGCCCTCATCCCGGCCTTCTCCCCCAGGAGAAGGAGAAAACCGACTATCTCCTCTCTCTAAGGGTGAAGGAGAAAACCGACTATCCCCTCTCCTGGGGGAGAAGGAGAAAACTGACCATCCCCTCTCCTGGGGGAGAAGGAGAAAATTGATTATCCCCTCTCTCTAAGGGAGAAGGAGAAAACCGACTATCCCCTCTCCTGGGGGAGAGGGTTAGGGTGAGGGCGCTCTTAACGTAATGACTTCGTAGCTAACGCTTCATTCACCCAGCCATCAAACTCAGCCTGGTGCGCTTTAATCCAGCCATCAACGTGCCCCTGAATATCCGCTTCTGACGCTTTACCATTGTGCATCATCGCATTCTCCGCGTTGATATCCGCCAGTGGCAGTTTCATCAAGCTAAACAGTTTCGCCGCCTGCGGGTTTTTCTCGGCCCAGGCTTTGTTCGCAACGATATGCATGGTGTTCACAGGGAAGCCATAATTGGCACCATTTGGCAGCTTGGTATCCACCTCTTTTTGTTTGCCCGGCATAGAAGAGAACGGCACTTGCAGCCACACCACATCTTTACCCGGAACCATCACATCACTCACCCAATAAGGGGTCCAGGTGTAGTACAGAATCGGTTTGCCTTCTTTGTGGCGCGTAATGGTGTCGGCAATCATTGCCGAGTAGTTGCCCTGATTATGTTCCACGGTATTGGTCAGGCCGTAAGCACCAATCTGGTGATTGATAACCGCTTCGCAACCCCAGCCAGGCGTACACCCGGTTAAATCCGCTTTACCGTCGCCGTTGGTATCAAACAGCTTGGCGATCTTCGGATCTTTTAGCTGCGCGATGTTGGTAATTTTGTATTGTTCTGCCGTTTTTTTATCAATCAGATAACCCTGTGCGGCACCCTGAACGTAGGTCCCTTCACGGTAGAATTTCTTATCACCGCCTGCGGCTTCAAACATATCGTCATGCAGCGGTTTCCAGTTGGTAGCGATAAACGTGGTATCGCCTGCGGCCATGGATGTGTACGCCACGTTGTAATCCACTTCACTAGGTTTGTTAACGGTATAACCCAGTTTCTCCAGGCCACGGCTTACCAGTAAAGTCTGGAATGATTCTTCTGAGATGGTGCTTTGTGCAGGCTGAACCGTAATACCTTTACCCGGCAAATCGGCGGCAAAAGCGCTGGTGGTTACGAGGGTGGCAAGGGCTGTAGCGATAATCGTCGTGTGTCGCATCGTTATTCCTTTTTAATGGTGATGGGGCGTGCGGCGGCACGAATGCCGCCAGCATGCTTATTTGATGAAGGGACGGGTCAAAAGACCAATTGGGCCGGTGTTGTACCAGCGGCGATTGCCACGGCTGCGCGAATCGCGGCCAATGGACTGAGTTAAACGGTCGAGAATAATCGCCAGGATAACGATCCCGACGCCGCCGACGGTCGCAAGACCCATATCGAGGCGGCCAATACCACGCAGTACCATCTGTCCAAGACCGCCGACGGCAATCATAGACGCGATAACGACCATTGAAAGTGCCAGCATCAACGTCTGGTTTACGCCCGCCATAATGGTTGGCATCGCCAGCGGCAACTGAACTTTAAACAGCATCTGGCGCGGGCTTGCGCCAAACGAACGTGACGCTTCAATCAAATCTTCCGGGACCTGCTTAATCCCCAGAATCGTCAGACGCACAATCGGTGGCAGAGCAAAAATAATCGTCACGACAACACCCGGTACGTTACCGATACCGAACAGCATCACGATCGGCACCAGATAAACAAACGCCGGAGTGGTCTGCATTGCATCTAACAGCGGACGGATGATCTTCGCGGCACGTTCACTTCTGGCAAGCCATATGCCGAGCGGCAAACCAATAATCATGCAGAACAGCAGGGCGGTCAGAACTAACGCCAGCGTCACCATCGCTTGCGACCACGCGCCAATCGCGCCAATGGCAATCAACGAAACTAACGTCGCAATCCCCATTCCCAGACTGGACATCTGCCATGCAATTAACGCAAACAGGATGATCGCCACAGGCGCAGGCATCCCCAGCAAAAAGTGCTGGAAGCCACTGAGGATGTAGTCCACAGGCACACGAATCCCCTGGAACACGGGGCGGAAGTGCGTCACCACCCAGTCGATACCGTGTGTCACCCAGCTATCGAGTGGGATCAGTGTCTTATGAAACGGATCCAGAATATTGAAATGCTCTGGAGCAGGTGCCGGGGCTGTATTCAGCCAATCTGCACTACTGCTTGCAGCCGGTGTGGACGCAGCCTGGCTACCCCACGCATCGGCGGTTGCTGCGGCTTGATTTGTTGTTGCGTCGGCAGTCGCACTGCCGGTATCCCACGGATTTGATGCACTCATTGACTTACCCCCTCACGATCTAACGCCTGCAGCAGAACCCCTTTCGAGATAATGCCCACGTACTGACTCTCTTCCCCAACAACCGGAACTGCACACGGTGCCTGGCCTACATGGGTGAGAAGATCGCTCAGTGACGTATCAGCGGAAACGGCCGCTGGAGATTCGAGGTAAGCATTGTCCAGACCCTGACCCGTAGCCAGTGCGGCTTTTAGCGAATCAGTCGAGACAATCCCGAGGAATTTCTGCCCACGTTCAATGACATAACCGAATTCACGGTCTTCATCTTGCAGCAGTTTGAGTGCCGAGCGTGGGCCAAAACCGGCGGTTTTGCGCAGTAGGCCAGCCGGGTTACGACGGGCAATATCTTTCGCGCTAAACACCTGGCTAATATCCACACCGCGGAAGAAGGTACGCACATAATCATTCGCCGGATTATTTAAAATTTCATCCGGTGTACCGACTTGCACAACTTCACCACCTTGCATAATGGCAATACGGTCGCCAATACGCATTGCTTCATCCAAATCGTGGGAAATAAACACAATGGTACGTTGATGTTTCGCCTGCAATTTAATTAACTCATCCTGCATCTCAGTACGAATTAATGGATCGAGGGCAGAGAAGGCTTCATCCATCAATAATATATCTGGATTAATTGCCAAAGCACGGGCCAAACCAACACGCTGACGCATACCGCCGGAAAGCTCATCGGGATAAGCGTGGGCATAATTTTCAAGCCCAACCTGACGCAATGCATCAAGCGCTTTTTCCTGACGTTCTTTTAACGGAATACCGGCTAATTCCATACCAAAAGCGGTATTATTTAACACCGTCATATGTGGCATCAGAGCAAAGGACTGGAATACCATGGAGATCTTATTTTTGCGTACTTCACGGAGTTCCGCGTCTGATATTTTGGCGATGTCGACGCCATCAATCAGTACCTGTCCACGGGTTGGTTCAATCAGGCGATTGAGAAGGCGAACCATGGTGGATTTACCAGAACCTGATAACCCCATGATGACAAAAATCTCGCCTTCTTCAATTGCCAGACTGGCGTCTTTCACGCCAAGCGACAGCCCTGTTTTCTCCAGTAATTCAGCTTTTGAAATGCCCTTTTCGATATATTTGAATGCGCGCTGTGGATGCTCACCAAATACCTTATATAAATTCTTCACTTCAAGTTTAATTGCCATGCAATAAAGTTATTCCTGTATTTATATATTTATACACAATTCCTGATGGAAATATTCACTGCATATACCCTAACATACTCAGAATCTGAGACAACCCTCCATTTCCGATATATCCAATATCCGTGACAGCGATGTGGCCGACATTTCCCATGAGTAAAGGGCTGAGAGCAATTCAGAGAAAGATGATATTTTTTGTAACGAGGAGGGTAATTAGCCTGACCAGGGCGATATTCAGGCTAAAATGTAAGGTTTTATTTTGTATTGTTGGTAGGAAATATCTCAGTCAAAAATATACAAAATATCTCTGGCATATTCTCGATTAAAAATCCCAATCTTCGTCCTGAGTTTCCACCGCTTTCCCCATCACATAAGACGAACCAGAACCTGAGAAAAAGTCATGGTTTTCGTCAGCGTTTGGCGAAAGTGCCGCGAGTATCGCAGGGTTCACCTCACTCATTTCAGGCGGGAACAGCGCGTTGTAGCCCAGGTTCATCAACGCCTTATTCGCGTTGTAACAAAGAAACGCTTTCACCTCTTCGGGCCTGCCAACGCCACCGTACAGCGCATCGGTATATTCCACTTCGTTATCGTAAAGATCCATCAGCAACTCGAAGGCGAAATTCTGCAACTCGGCCTGGCGTTCCAGACTTTGCTGGGCCAGTGATTTCTGGAACTTATATCCGATGTAATAACCGTGCACCGCCTCGTCACGAATAATCAGGCGGATAAGATCTGCCGTATTAGTCAATTTGCCGCGACTTGACCAATACATCGGTAAATAAAAGCCTGAATAGAATAAAAAGGACTCCAAAAATACGCTGGCAATTTTCTTCTTCAGCGGGTCATCAGCATGATAATGCGCAAGGATGATTTGCGCCTTGCGTTGCAACGGCGCATTTTCCTCACTCCAGTCGTAGGCGGCATCAACATCTTTGGTTTGGCAAAGTGTTGAGAAAATCGAACTGTAGGAGCGGGCATGTACCGCCTCCATAAAGCTCACATTCGACAGCACCGCTTCCTCATGAGGTGTTATCGCATCCGCCATCAACACGGGTGCCCCTACGGTATTCTGGATGGTGTCCAGCAACGTCAGCCCGGTAAACACGCGAATGGTGAGTTGCTGTTCGTCGTGCGTCAGCGACTGCCACGCCGGAATGTCGTTGGACAGTGGCACTTTCTCTGGAAGCCAGAAGTTACTGGTCAGGCGGTTCCACACTTCGAGGTCTTTCTCATCCTCGATTTTATTCCAGTTGATGGCACTTACGCGGCTTAACTCAGTCATGTTCTCTCCTTATAAAGCGCAGGAAACGCAGCCCTGAACTTCGGTGCCTTCCAGCGCCATCTGGCGCAAGCGAATGTAATAGAGCGTTTTGATGCCTTTCTTCCAGGCGTAAATCTGCGCTTTGTTAATATCGCGAGTCGTTGCGGTATCGCGGAAAAAGAGTGTCAGCGACAGCCCTTGATCGACATGACGTGTGGCTTGCGCGTAAGTGTCGATGATTTTTTCCGGGCCAATGTCGTAGGCGTCCTGATAAAACTCCAGATTGTCGTTGGTCATAAACGGAGCTGGATAATAAACGCGCCCGGTTTTTCCCTCTTTGCGGATCTCAATGCGCGAGACAATCGGATGAATACTCGACGTCGCGTGATTGATATAAGAAATCGATCCGGTCGGCGGAATGGCCTGCAAATTTTGGTTATACAGACCGAACTCCATGACATCGTCGCGCAACTGCTGCCACTGTTCGCGTGTTGGAATATCGATACCCGCACTGGCGAACAACTCGCGCACTTTTTGCGTTTTCGGCTGCCAGCTTTCTTGCAGATATTGGCGGAAGTACTCCCCGTTCGCGTAACGTGATTGTTCAAAACCGGCAAAGCGCTGTTTGCGTTCCCGCGCCAGCAAATTTGATGCACGTATGGCGTGCCAGGTGACGGTGTAAAAATAGAAATTAGTGAAATCCAGCCCTTCAGCAGAGCCATAAGCAATACCTTCGCGTGCCAGATAACCGTGTAGATTCATCTGCCCGAGGCCAATAGCGTGCGAAGCGGAATTTCCGGCCTCAATAGAGGGCACTGAGCGAATATGGCTCATATCGGAAACCGCCGTCAGCCCACGGATCGCCGTCTCTATGGTCTGGCCAAAATCAGGCGAATCCATGGTATGGGCGATATTTAGCGAGCCGAGATTACAGGAGATATCTTTGCCAACCTGCGCATAATCGAGGTTTTCGTCATACGTCGAAGCGCTATTCACCTGCAAAATTTCTGAGCACAAATTGCTCATATTAATGCGCCCGGCAATCGGGTTTGCGCGATTGACCGTATCTTCAAACATGATGTACGGATAACCGGACTCAAACTGGATTTCCGCCAGTGTCTGGAAGAAATCGCGCGCGTTAATAAAGGTCTTACGGATGCGTTCGTCTGCCAGCATTTCCTGATACAAATCGCTGACTGCAATATCGCCAAACGGCTTCCCGTAAATACGCTCGACATCGTAAGGTGAGAAGAGCGCCATCGGATGATTATCTTTTGCCAGCTGGAAGGTGATATCCGGGATCACCACGCCCAGCGAGAGCGACTTAATGCGGATTTTCTCATCAGCATTTTCACGCTTGGTATCGAGAAAACGTAAAATATCGGGATGGTGCGCGTGCAGATACACGGCCCCCGCGCCCTGACGCGCACCGAGTTGGTTGGCGTAAGAAAACGCATCTTCCAGCATTTTCATCACCGGGATCACACCGGATGACTGGTTTTCGATTCGTTTAATCGGTGCACCGACTTCTCGCAAATTCGAGAGCAAGAAAGCCACGCCGCCACCGCGTTTCGAGAGCTGAAGTGCCGAGTTCACCGCGCGGCCAATCGATTCCATATTGTCTTCTATTCGCAGCAAGAAGCAGGAAACGAATTCGCCGCGCTGCATCTTTCCGCAGTTCAAAAAAGTCGGCGTTGCGGGCTGGAAACGGCCACTGAGCATCTCATCCATCAGGCGATTTGCCAGATTCTCGTCACCTTGCGCAAGGGTAAGCGCCACCATGCAAACTCTGTCCGGGAAGTGTTCCAGAACCTCTTTGCCATCCCGGGATTTGAGCGTATAGCTGGTGTAATACTTCCATGCGCCAAGGAACGTCTGGAATTTGAACCCGCTGTTACTGGCTTTTTCAAATAGCGCTGTGACAAAACGGCTTTCGTAACGTTGCAGCACGGTGTTGTCGTAATAACCTTCTGCCACCAGCCACTCGAGGCGAGCCTGCTGATGGGGAAAGTGGCGTGAACGGGGCAACACATGCTGTTTATGGAAGTGTTCTATTGCCAGTTTGTCTTTCTCAAACTGGATCCGCCCTTCGGAATCATAGAGATTCAACATGGCGTTGAGCGCGTGAAAATCCGCGCTTTCCGTCGCCATTACGCTGATAGCTTCTGTCGTTGCCAAAATTCTTTGACTCCCTTACGCACGTTTTCGATGTCCTGTTCAGTGCCGAGCAGCTCAAAACGATAGAGATACGGCACCTGGCATTTTTGGGCTATCACGTCGCCAGCCCGGCAAAAACCTTCGCCAAAGTTACGATTTCCACTGGCGATAACGCCCCGCAGTAATGCACGGTTGGTCGCATTATTTAAAAATCGAATCACCTGGGCGGGCACTGAACCTGCAATTCCGCCACCGCCGTAGCTCGGCACGATCAAAATGTAGGGTTCCGTAACGATCAGCCGCTGTTTTAGCTCCAGCGGGATACGCAGCGCGGGCAGTCCCAGGCGCTCAACAAAGCGAAGGGTATTTTCCGAGGTGCTCGAGAAGTAGACGAGATGACTCATGAGCTGACTCGGGCGCGCAGGCGGTTGATCATGTCCGGGCGAAACCCGCTCCAGCTTTCCTGATCGGTAATGACGACCGGCAACTGGCGATAACCTTGAGCGCGCAAATCGTCCGCTGCTTCTGGGGTTAAATCGAGATTAACCAGCTCAAAAGTGAATCCACGGCTTTCGATTGCGCGTTTGGTGGCGTGGCATTGGACACAGTCATTTCGAGTGTATATGGTAATGCGCATGATTCTTATTCTCTCTATGGTTGAGAATATGAATACTAGATGTGGGAATGAAAATTATCAACCATACAAGATATGGTATTTTTGGTGAGGGGTATTTTGCTCCTTCTCCTGGGGGAGAAGGTTGGGATGAGGGCTAATTGTAGCGAAACAACCCTCACCCTAACCCTCTCCCTGAGGGGGAGATCTGTAAACTTCGCAGGTTTTCCGTTCACCTGTACGGTTGGTCATCTCTTCAACCGTTGTTAACGGTGAACGTGCCAGGTGGCTAGCGCCAGCCCCCTGGCAACCCCGGCGCCCGGTCTTTAAATTGCCGCTGCGCGGTAAACCCCAGCTTATCCCCAACGTTCAGGGTCGTTCGCGATTCGCTCCCGGCGATCGCTCACTGGCGTGGTTCCCGACCACGCCACCCTGACTTATGGGGAACACTGGGGCAATTTATACCGGGAACAAGGTCAAAACCGCTTCGGCTTTTGACCTTAGGTTTTGACGTTGACGTTGGTTCCGGCTTAAATCGCGCCGTTTTTTGCCCTTCAGTCGTGGTTGAGCCGCCGGGAGCGGCGAAAGAGAGCGATCGTCGGGAACGAATCGCGAACGACCGCGAATGTTGGGTAAAAAACGGTGTTTACCGCGCAGCGGCGATTTATTTGCCGGGAGTCCGGGTTCTTAGGGTGGCGACGGTGGCCACCCTAAGTCGTTCACCGGTTCGGTGACTCCATATAACTGAGAACTTTGGGTGAACGGAACCTTCACCGTTTCCGGCATAAACACCCCATCCTGGTCTCAACGATGTGACTAAGAGACAGCCCTTATGGATAAGGGAAACCAAACTACATACGCATACTGATCGCCAGACGATTAAACGCGTTCATCAGGCTGGCGGTAAACGTCAAATCGCTAATTTCCTGGGCGGTAAAGAATTGCAGCAACGGTTGGTACACCGCATCTTCGGCGCCACCTTCGGTAATGAGTGTGACGGCTTCAGCCCAGGCGAGTGCTGCGCGCTCTTTGTCGCTGAAGTGATGACTCACTTTCCAGCCCGCGAGTGCATCCAGTTTGGTCTGGTCAACGCCATCTTTGCGTAGGGCTTTTGAGTGCATTTCCAGGCAATAGGCGCAGCCGTTAATTTGCGAGACACGCAGGAAAACCAGTTCAATCATGGTTGAACCCAGTGAGCTGGATTCCAGCCCTTTCAGCGCCTGAAGCATTGGCTTAAATACTGCTGGGGAAAGGTCAAAGTAGGGCTGGCGTAATTCGATCATGGTGTTGTTCCTCATGTTGGTGTGCGGACAATTTAGCACTATGATGGACTACTAAAGAGAGCCATAAATTAACTTAAAAAGCAGGCCATAATGGCAAAGACGAATGAACTCGTGGTCAGTGCCCACCACGCTATCCCGCGTTATCAACAAATCGCCAGGCAACTCAAACAGGCAATCAGTGACGGTGAGCTGGTGGCTGGGAGCCGTTTGCCATCAAGTCGCACCATGGCGCTGGAACTCGGTGTGGCACGGGCGACAGTGGAAAACGCCTATGGAGAACTGGTGGCACAAGGCTGGCTGGAAAGACGCGGCCAGGCTGGAACGTTTGTCAGTCCTTCCGTCACATCGGGGGCAAATAACGTTGCGAATGCACTGAGCCAACCACAAGGTGCGCCGCGTCCGTTTCAAATGGGGTTGCCCGCCCTTGACGCTTTTCCGCGAGGGTTGTGGGCGCGGGTTATGGGGCGGCGTCTCCGTCTGCAAACCCGCTATGACCTGGTCATGCCCGAATCTAACGGTGAATCGACACTGCGCCAGGCCATTGCCGACTATTTACGTTTTTCGCGCAGTATTGACTGCCAGCCGGAGCAGATATTTATCACCGCCGGTTTTCAGGCTGCGATGCGGCTGGTGGTGCATACGCTGGCAAAATCAGGGGATGGAATATGGCTGGAAGATCCCGGCTACCGCTATGTGCGCCCGGTTTTCGACGAAGCAGGGATGGCGTTGCATCCTGTGCCCGTCGATGGCGAAGGGATGCAAATTGAATACGGGATAGACCATTTTCCTGACGCTCGTTTTGCGCTACTTACGCCCGCTCATCAAAGCCCGCTTGGCGTGGCGTTGTCGCTGGCACGCCGCCATCAACTACTCGACTGGGCGGCGGTCAACCAAAGCTGGGTGATTGAAGACGATTACGACAGCGAGTTTCGCTACCACGGGAAACCCTTACCCCCGATAAAAAGCCTCGATGGTCCGCAGCGAGTGATCTACGCCGGAACATTCAGCAAATCACTGTTTCCGGCACTGCGCGTCGCCTGGTTGGTGGTGCCGCAACAGCAGGTCGAGGCATTCTCACGGCATACGCATTTCTTACCCTGCACCGCCCCGTTACTGATTCAGCAAACCATTGCCGATTTTCTTCGCGAGGGCCACTTTTGGCGACATTTGAAAAAGATGCGTTTGTGCTACAGCGAGCGACGCGTATGGCTGGAACAGGCACTGCGAGAGCAAGGGTTCGATGTCGTACCGCAAGCCGGAGGCATTCAACTGGTGATGCGTGTCCGTGGCGATGAGCGCGAATGGGTGGCTAAGGCTCGCGAAGCGGGGCTGGCGGTGCAGGCATTAAGTGACTGGCGAATGGTGTCAAAAGGGGAAGGGGGGATTTTGATGAGCTTTACTAATCTGACTTCGCCGTCACTTGCGCGACAGGCCGCAAAGCAATTGCGTGAGGCGATCAGCTGAGGACGGAAAATAAAAACCCCGGAAAGGTTTCCGGGGTTAGACGCATATTTATTATCACTACGCTTTTATGACTAACGTCGGGACGCGAGTAAAGCCCCGATGAAGATACCCACGGCGGCGCTAATACCTACGCTCTGCCAGGGTTTGTCGCGCACATAGGTATCAGCGCAACCGATCGCATCACAAGCGGCTTGTTTTACTCGGGTGCGACCCTGAAGGCGAGCACGCGTCTCTTTCAATAGAGATTCCGCTTTTTTGCGGGCGGCTTCCCCTTCTTCTTTAACATCGCTACCGAACGATTTGAGAACCTCTTCCAGGGTGTCAGCCAGTTGGTTCACGTCACGGTTAATATCATCAACACCTTCGTCTACATCATTTCGATTTACGCGGTTAAACATTAGTTTCTCCCTTTTTGCGATGTACCACTAAGTGTAGACCATAATATTTAGTCATGAGGGCGTACACTCTCTTTCGTGGTCTTTATGGACTAATCTGAAAGCGTTGCTAATGCTGGATATTGTAAGGTTGCGCTGCAATAAAAGATGATGAGGAAAAAATATGTATTTACGACCCGATGAGGTGGCCCGCGTCCTTGAAAAAGCCGGTTTTACCATGGATGTTGTCACACCCAAAACGTACGGATATCGCCGTGGCGAAAATTACGTGTATGTCAATCGTGAAGCGCGTATGGGACGAACTGCGCTTATCATTCACCCGACGCTAAAAGAACGAAGCCAAACCCTGGCAGAACCAGCGACGGACGTTAAAACTTGCGATCATTACCAACAGTTTCCACTCTACCTGGCTGGCGAAATTCATCAGCATTACGGTATTCCGCACGGCTTTAGTTCACGCATTGCGCTGGAGCGTTATTTGTCTGGTTTGTTTGGCGAGCATTAATCGAAACCGGCGTTGTTGCACGTCATGGCGCAACGCTAACACCCTTGAGCGTGCTCAAACCCCAGCTTTTGCATTCCGGTAACCGCTGATACGGAACAGACGGCGGCAATAATCCAGAAAATAGCCATACGCTGCACCCATAAGCATCGACACAATAATGTTCGAGCTAACCGCAGCCGCTATCTGGTTCCAGTCAGCGCCGACCGACCACAAAATGACAACGTAAACCGGTGACTGGAAAGTCACGTAAGCCAGCACGTCTGCAAGATTTTTTGCCCAGTTAGACTGGCTGTAGCGTTTAGTGAAACGCATGAACGCGTCGCGATAGAAACCGTAGGGCCAGGCAATCAATATATTGACTGGAATGGCAACCAGACGCGAAGAGAGTGACTGCTCAAAGCTCATGCCGGAGAGGAAAATCTCTATCATCATGTTTACAACCGAGCAATACACCACCATTGCAAAAGTATCCGCAACTGCATGGCGCAAGCGTGACTCAGGAGAAAACATTATTCCGACTCCATATGAAAATTAGAGAGATGCACTACCCGCAAGCGCTAATGGCAGTGCTAATAAATGGTTTAATTTTGTTCGACTAGATTATATCGCTGCTTGGAATTGGACAATTAGTGATAAATTTTTATTTACTGACATTTTGTCAATAAAATCCGTTAAATGGGACAGAACAGGCAGAGTTTCCTGATTTTGTCGTTTAGCTATTAATTTTCAGTTGTAAATCATATGGTTATATTTTCACCGGTTGCTGCTGTTTTTTGGGCTATCCAGCACATGAATTTTCGTTATATAATTATTTATATAACGAAGGGGCGGACAGGAGCATTCAAGTGGATAACCATTTTGGTAAGGGATTGATGGCAGGGCTAAAAGCCCGTGAAGCTGACAGTGTCACCAGGGTGACTCGCTTCTGTTCGGACTATAAACGTGGTTTTGTTCTGGGGTTTAGCCATCGCATTTCGGAGCAAACCGGTGACCGCCAACGTGCTGCATGGGAAGCAGGCGTTTTGACGCGTCGCTACAACCTCGATAAAGAGTTGGTCGCCGATTTTTTCAAAGAGGTGAATGCTGACACCGCAGTGAAATGTTTTTTTGCCGGATATGAAAGAGGGTACTGATTGAACGTGTCAGTTTCAGGCGGGGAAAAGGTTGCCCGCCTGAAAATCACATCATTAGCAAACACCAAAATCGTCGTCTTCTTTATACAAAGTCACGTCTTCCGCTTTTAGCGTGACTTTTTCACCGCTCAAAATATTCCGGGGGGTACAGAAAAGTGTATCTCCCTGAACATCCAGCACTTCATATTTCGGGCCACCTTGCTTGGGTTGCACCAAATCGCCAGCTTTGAACATAATTAACCTCGTTTAATCGACACAATGTATACCGTTAACCATAGTCCAAAGCGGCTGGTTTTATACTTGCGAGTTAGCGCTTATTCCACGGCATAATGGCCAGCAAGCGAGCCATGCCGCAAAAACCGCTGATACCTGCAAACAACAAACCTGCCCCCACAAATCCCGACAGTAAAAAGAAGCCAGGGTGGATAGCAAAACCGAGAATCACCCCTGCGAGAATCAATGTCCCTGCGGCTATCTGCACCTGGCGCATTAACGGCAAAGGCTGCGATTTATCTGCGAGCATTTCCTGGCCATCTTTCTTCCACGCCGTTAATCCGCCTTCAATCAGCAAAACTTTGGCTGGAGCCACCGCATCCGCCAGCTTCTGCGCATTTTGAGCGGTGCGCATGCCGGACTGGCAATAAAAAATGACCGTATCAAAGGGATCAAACGGGCCAAGTCTGTCGCCATTTTCGATGGCAGAAAGCGACAGTAAATGTGCCTCGGCAATATTCTCGCGCGCATATTCGTCGCGCTCGCGGATATCAATCAACGCAGCGCCTTTGGCGAGCAGGACTTTGGCTTCGGCTGGGGAAATAGTCTGAATAGTCATGCTGTTCCTCACGGACAATAAATGGCTTTAAGCGTGCCGATAATTTCCCGAATGGCATCACTTTTAATGAAGTAAAGAATGCGCTGCGCCTCGCGGGTACTGTCGAGCAGGCCTTCATTGCGCATGCGGGCAAGATGTTGAGAAGTGGCAGAAGGGCTCAGGCCGGTTGCCGCAGCCAGCTCGCCCGCACCGGTGCCGGGAGAATCGAGCAACATGCAGAGGATCAGTAGCCGATTGGCGTTACTCATTGCTTTGAGTAGCTTTGCGGCATCGGTCGCACTGGCCTGGAGTTTTAGCAGTTCGGGATTCATAGATTTAGTTTAGCATTATCTTAATTAAGCAAATGCTAAACTAAAGGTTGAAAAAATGCACGTGATTGTTAGCTATTCATCAGGACGATTGTTGGTGTCTGGACCAGGCCGCCAGTACCGTACGTTCGGATAGCTCAAGATACTCCATCATGGTGTGGGCGGCTTTTTCATTTTGGTCATCAATCAGCAGCGCCAGGATGTGGGCGTTTTTCTCAATATACGGGGCGTAGAGAATTTCTGGATCGTTGAGATGGCCGAATACCAGCCGCAGTTCTGCGGAAATATTGCGGTACAGGCGTGTCAGGCGTTCACTGTCAGCCAGTTCAACAATTGCGGTATGAAACTTCATATTCGCGGTGCCGACATTACGCCAGTTGCTGAGCTTGCGATATTCACGCGCCTCTTCAACGGCTGCGGCCATTTTTGCTACCGCCGGATGTAACGGATAGGCATGCGTCAGCGCATCACACTCAATCAGACGGCGAATGCGGTAAATATCTAAAATGGCTGCCATATCTGGCACTGCCACGTAAACCCCACGGTTCGGTTCATAGCGCAGCAACCCTTCCTGGGTCAGCATGCGAAACACTTCACGTAGCGTATTGCGCGAAATATCCAGCTGTTCGCTGAGCGCCGTTTCAGACAGGCGTGCGCCAGGGGCGAGCTCGCCTACGATAATTTTCTGGCGGATGGTTTCAGCGATTTTCTCGCCCAGCATTTGAGCGGACACATCTTTCTTCATGGGGTTCTGCGCGGTGGCCTCGTGAGCGGCAATCTTCACATATTAGCCTGGTAGCGGCAAGGCATTGAGATGGTGGGATTATTTCAATTTCATGCACTATAAATGCGCATGAATGCATTTTTATGCACCTTAGTGGTGCAAATCTTCATTTCCGGAAAGATAGCGAGCGGCAAAAAGTGATCTGTGTTGGCTTTTTATCATCGAGTTTTCGATTCTGTTTGTCTAATTAATCAACACTCACTAGGTTATTGTTCAACAATAATTTAATGTTTGATTAACAATCACCAGTTTTATTTCAACGATGGTCCGCTTATTGCTTAACAGACAACGTCATAATTCTAATAACGGAGTGAGTCAGATGGCAGCGCAAGAAATCGAAAACAAATCCTTTGTCCAGAAGCGACGTTCGTCGCTGCTTGCGGCGATTTTCCTGATGGCGACCTCGGCTATTGGACCGGGCTTCATCACCCAGACGGCAACCTTCACCGCCACCATGGGAGCGGCATTCGCCTTTGGTATTCTGGCCTCGATAATCATCGACTTTGTCGTGCAACAGAATATCTGGCGCGTGGTGACTGTGACGCGGATGCGCGCCTCAGATGTTGCTAACGAAGCGCTGCCAGGCAGTGGTTATCTGTTGGCGGTTCTGGTGATTTTCGGTGGGCTGGTATTTAACGTCGGAAACATTGCCGGGGCCGGTCTTGGCTTAAATGCCATGTTAGGGATTTCGCCAAAATGGGGTGGATTACTCAGCGCGATGCTTGCGATTTACATCTTCTCATCGCGTCGCGCCAGTACGGCCATCGACCGCCTGATTATTATCCTGGGTTTGGTGATGATCGGTCTGACGTTATATGTGGCGATAGTTTCATCCCCACCGGTGGGCGAAGCGCTGCGTCAGAGCGTGTTCCCGGACACTATGAACTTTGCCATGATCACCACCATCGTAGGGGGCACGGTCGGGGGTTATATCTCCTATGCCGGTGCGCATCGCCTGTTGGATAAAGGCATGACTGGCGTTGAGAACATCGATGCGGTTTCGTCGGCAGCCACCAAAGGCATATTAGTGGTGGGATTGATGCGTTACGTGCTGTTCCTGGCGGTGCTGGGGGTTGTGGCAAGCGGCGTGACGTTAGACATTTCCAGCCAGGTTGCGAACCCGGCCTCGCAAGCCTTCCAACACGCAGTTGGCAGTTTTGGTGTGCGGATCTTTGGCTTTATCTTCTGGGCTGCGGCTCTCACCAGTGTCATTGGCGCAGCCTATACCTCGGTCAGTTTCATGACGGTATTTAATAAGAAGATGACTGAACGCCAGCGTAATATCGCGACCATCCTATTTATAGCCGTATCGCTGGTGGTTTACCTGTTGCTGGGAACGGCACCGGCCGCATTACTGGTCTTTGCGGGTGGATTCAACGGCCTGATCCTGCCAATCGGCCTGACCATTTTTGTCTACGTTGGCTGGAAACGCGCTGATTTGATGTCGGGTTATGTTTACCCACGCTGGCTGCTGTGGACGGGCGTTGTGACCTGTGCACTGACCTGGTACATGGGCGCGATTTCCGTTGGCGCTATTTTTGACTTCCTGAAAGTTGTTTGAGGAAAAGCAGATGTTAAAAACGATTGATCTCAATAGCGATTTGGGAGAGAGCTTCGGGCAATGGAGCATGGGCGACGACGCCGCAATCCTTAAACTGGTGAGCAGTGCCAACGTAGCGTGCGGTTTTCACGCCGGGTCGCCCGCAGGCATTCTTGAAACTCTGAAAGCCGCCAAAGCTCAGGGCGTCACGGTTGGGGCGCATGTCGCCTATCCAGATCTTGTGGGATTTGGCCGTCGTAATATGGACATCGCAAGCGATGAGCTTACCGCCGACGTGATTTACCAGATTGGCGCGTTGCAAGGGTTGGCACGCGCGGCGGGGACAGAAGTGCGCTACGTTAAACCGCACGGCGCGCTTTATAACACCATTGCTTATAACGAGCGCCAGGCATTGGCAGTCATCGACGGGATTCTGGCTGTTGACCCGAATTTGCCGCTGGTGGGGCTGGCGGGTTCCCCAGTGCTGCAATGGGCGCAGCAAAAAGGGTTGAAAACGATTTCGGAAGCGTTCGCAGACCGCGCCTACCATGCCGACGGTACGCTGGTTTCCCGTCGGGAAGCAGGGTCGGTTCTGCACGATGCGCAGCAGGTTGCAGAACGCATGCTGCAACTGATTACCGAAGGTGGCGTGTCATCAATCGAAGGAAAATTTACCCCGATTCAGGCGGAGTCTATCTGCGTACATGGCGATAGCCCAGGAGCGATAGCCATGGCACACCAGATCCGCACCTTGCTTGAAGCACAGGGCATCGCCATCCGTTCGTTTATTTCTCAGGCGTAAGGAGACGCGGCAATGAATGCACTCATGAAAGCCAGTCAGCAGGCAATTGCCGCTGCCCGCGAGGCTCGCCTTGTGATTCGTCACGGCTTTGATAAACCGACAGCTGGCATAGCCCCAGGCATGACCCAGGCGAATATGATTTGCCTGCCGCGAGACTGGGCGTTTGATTTCCTGCTGTATGCCCAGCGCAACCCGCAAAGCTGCCCCGTGCTGGATGTAATTGAAGCGGGGGGTTATCAAACGGTGCTGGCAGAAGGTGCCGATTTACGCACCGATATTCCCCGTTATCGCGTCTGGGAGCAGGGCAAACTGGTGGATGAAATCACCGATGCGCGTGCGGTCTGGGAACAACATCCTGATTTGGTCAGTTTTTTAATCGGCTGTAGCTTCACCTTTGAAACACCGCTGCGCGAAGCGGGCATCGACGTGCGTCATATTACTGACGGTTGTAACGTGCCGATGTACAAAACCAACCGCCTTTGCCGCCCGGCAGGCCGTTTGCAGGGAGAACTGGTCGTTTCGATGCGCCCAATCCCGGCAGAACGCGTGGCAGACGCCGTGATGATCAGTGGACGTTTCCCGGCCGTGCATGGTGCGCCGGTGCACATTGGCGAACCCCATCTGCTGGGCATCAGCGATCTTTCACGTCCTGACTTTGGTGACCCGGTGCGCATTGAACCAGGTGAAATCCCGGTGTTCTGGGCCTGCGGTGTGACTCCGCAAGCGGCAGTGATGAAATCGGGCGTCCCTTTTGCTCTTAGCCACGCACCGGGCCACATGTTTATTACCGATGTTCCTGATGCCGCCTGGCAGGGAGCGTGAAGTGAGATTTTTAGCCGTAAACTTAAGCAGTTTCCTGGTCGAACTGGCATCGCTTGACGACACGCTGGCACTTTTCGAGGCGCTTAGCGCCACGCCAGAAAAGGGTATCGAAGAGATTATCCCTGCCGCACGGACGTTGTTGATCCGTTATCAACCGCTGCAAACCAGCATGGCGCAGCTCGCAGAAAAGATCGCCCGGCGTCCTTTGAATCAGCGCAGTGCGCGCAGTGGGCAGCAGGTAACCATCCCCGTGCACTACAACGGCGAAGATCTCCCCGCCGTCGCTGAGTTAATGGGGATCACGCTTCAGGACGTTGTCCGCCGTCATCAGGAATGTACCTGGAACGTGGCGTTTACCGGCTTTGCGCCCGGTTTTGCCTATCTGGTTTCAGACACGGGCGGATGGAAAACACCGCGCCGCAGTACGCCGCGCACCCGCATTCCCGCAGGTTCAGTCGCTCTGGCCGGAGAGTTCAGCGGTGTTTATCCGCAAGCAAGCCCTGGCGGTTGGCAGCTTATCGGCCAGACAGAACTAAAAATGTGGGACCTTGCGCGCAAGCAGCCGGCTTTGCTGTTGCCTGGCAGCCAGGTTCAGTTTGTTGATGGAAGCGTTGGCTCCAGAATCATCTCTTTGCCCGCTCATGTCGAGGCACAAACACCACCGATAACGGAAAACGCGACGATAACCGTGCTTGCCACAGGTCTGCAAACCTTGTGGCAGGATGACGGGCGCGGCGGGAAAGCCGCGCTGGGATTATCGGAATCAGGATCGATGGACAAAAATGCGCAGCACACCGCAAATCGCATTGTAGGTAACCCGACGCACTTACCGTGTCTGGAGATAACGCAAGGCGGTTTTCGCGCCCGGGCAAACGGCGATGTGGTCGTGAGCATTACGGGGGCACCTTGCCCGCTCACCCTGAAAACCGCTGAAGGCGTGCGCTATTGCGTTGAAAGCTATCGTCCGCTGAATTTAGCCGCGGGGGATGAAATCCACCTGGGTACGCCCGCTCGCGGTTTACGCAGCTATCTTGCGGTGCGTAGCGGGTTTGTTGTGCAGCAAATTCTCGGGAGCGGCGCGCGCGACAGCCTGGCGCAAGTCGGCCCGAACCCGATTTGTGTCGGCGACATTTTACACACCGGCGCACATCCACATTGCAACGCTGTTTTGCTGGATGAACTCCCGGTGCCAAATCTGCCTGCCGCCGGGGAAACCGTCACTCTGGATATTGTGCTTGGTCCGCGCACTGACTGGTTTACCGCTCAAGCGTTAGAGCATTTAACGGCGCAGGACTGGAATGTGACCCCACAGTCTGACCGTATCGGATTGCGGCTGGATGGGACGCAAAAACTGGAGCGACGCCTGCATCAGGAACTGCCGAGTGAGGGGACGTGCAGCGGATCTATCCAGGTGCCAGCCAGCGGCCAACCGGTGCTGTTTTTGCATGATCACCCCTTAACGGGCGGTTATCCGGTTATCGCCGCCGTCGCTGAATATCACCTTGATTTGGCTGGACAAATACCGCCAGGTGCTGCCATCCGGTTCAACATTATCCAACCGTTTACTGAAATAACAGGGAGTTATACCCGTGACCACCGCGCTGCATAAAGTTCTGATCGCCAACCGTGGCGAGATTGCTGTTCGTATTATTCGTGCCTGCCGGGATTACGGTGCGCAGGCGGTGGCGGTGTACGCTGACCCGGATGCCAACGCGATGCACGTGCAAATGGCCGATGAAGCCTGGGCGCTGCCTGGCACAAGCTCCGCAGACACCTATTTAAACATTGAGGCGCTGGTGGATATTGCCAGACGTAGCGGTGCAACGATGGTGCATCCTGGCTACGGGTTCCTCTCTGAACGTGCTGAATTTGCTCGTGCGGTGCAGGCGGCGGGGCTCATCTGGATTGGCCCGCAACCGGAGACTATCGAAAAGCTCGGCGACAAAGTGCAGGCGCGTAAAATTGCTATGGAAGTGGGCGCGCCCCTGGTAAAAGGCACGCCTGATCCGGTGAACAGTGGGAGAGAAGTGCTGGATTTTGCCGCCACTTATGGTTTGCCTGTTGCGATAAAAGCCGCCTTTGGCGGCGGTGGGCGCGGTCTGAAAGTGGCCTGGAAACTTGAGGAAGTGGAGGAGCTTTATCACTCTGCGACTCGCGAGGCACTGACCGCATTTGGGCGAGCTGAATGTTATGTCGAGCAGTATCTCGACCGCCCACGCCATATAGAAGCGCAGGTGATAGCCGATAAACACGGCAATGTAGTGGTGCTCGGTACGCGTGACTGTTCTTTGCAACGCCGCAATCAGAAACTGGTGGAAGAAGCGCCCGCACCGTTTATTACTGAAACCCTTCGCGAGCAAATCCACCAGGCTGCCCACGATATTTGTGCCCATGCGGGTTACATTGGCGCAGGCACCGTGGAGTTTTTGCTGAGCCGCGACGGGACGTTGTCGTTCCTCGAAGTGAATACCCGCCTCCAGGTAGAACATCCGGTCACCGAAGAGACAACCGGGCTGGATATTGTGGTGGAACAGTTGCGGATCGCTGAAGGCTTGCCGTTGAGTATTCAGGCAACGCCTGCACCGCGTGGCCACTCGTTTGAGTTCCGCATTAACGCCGAAGATGCGGGAAAAGGCTACTTACCTACGCCAGGCAAGATAACGGTATTCCGTGCTCCCTGCGGGCCGGGGATTCGTCTGGACAGCGGCGTTGACGAAACATCAAGCGTACCAGGCTGTTATGACTCACTGATGGCGAAACTTATCGTCACCGGTAGTACGCGCGAACAGGCCATTGCCCGCGCACGTCGTGCCCTGTGTGAGTTTGAAATCGACGGCGTTGCATCCGTACTGCCGTTCCATCGTGCAGTGATGGACGATGCCGATTTTACCGACGGTTTCGCCGTTCATACCCGCTGGATTGAAACTGACTTTGCCGGGCGCATTGAATTTGCCCCGCGCCAGGTACCAAAACCGGATGAAGTTTTAACTCGTACCTGGATTGAACTTGACGGTCGCCGGGTTCAGCTCGGCCTACCCGCGAACATGTTTAGTGGCGCGGTTATCTCAGAACCTGGCAATGTGCTGACGCCTGCGGCTGAACCGGTCAATGAAGACGCCATTGAAGCGCCTATTTCTGGCGTGCTTCACAGTTGGTTGGCTGAAGAGGGCAAAGCGGTGCAGCAAGGCGAAGTGATTGCCGTCATGGAAGCCATGAAAATGGAAGTCCAGGTTGTGGCACATCGCAGCGGCACGTTGAAACAACAGGCTGCGACCGGTAATACGATGGATGCCGGGAGCGTGCTTGGGGTGATTAGCCCGCTTAGCTGACGGTTCCAGACACAAAAAAGCCCGCGTAACTTTCGTTATGCGGGCTTTCTTTTTCATGACTCTTATTCTTGTTCGCGCTCTTTGAGCGCCCGCTGACGCTCGTAAAAATCATCTTCCGCGGTAATGATTTCATCCATCAGTGAATCCATATCCACGTCATGAATCTCTTCGACGAACAGACCGGTTAGCGGTGTTTCTGGGGTTAATTTTCCATCTTCATATAACGCCCAGATTTCTTTCGCGTAACGTGTGCCCAGCAACTGCGGAGCAAACTGGCCATAGTAGGCCGTGATGTTATTCACATCACGTTTGAACATGGATTCCGCATGGTTGTTTGCCGCGGCGTCTACCGCTTGCGGCAAGTCGATAATGACCGGCCCTTGCGCATCGAGCAGCACGTTAAACTCCGATAAATCCCCATGCACAAGACCTGCACACAACATGCGCACGATATTACGGATCATCGTATCGAAATCAGCAATAGCGCTTTCTTCGTCCAGGGTGACATCGCTAAGACGTGGCGCAACTGCACCTTCAGCGTCCGTGACCAGTTCCATCAATAACACGCCGTCAATGCACATATAAGGCTGCGGGACGCGGACTCCGGCGTTAGCAAGACGGAACAACGCATCGACCTCGGCCATTTGCCAGGTTTCTTCCTGCTGCTTGCGTCCGAATTTTGAGCCTTTCTGCATGGCGCGGTTATTACGGGTATTACGGACTTTACGCCCTTCCTGATACTGCACCGCCTGCTTAAAGCTGCGTTGCATCGCTTCTTTGTACACTTTGGCGCACTGGATTTTGTCACCGCATAAAACGGTGTAAACGTCGGCTTCTTTGCCGCTCTTCAGTCGCTGGAGCACATCGTCAACCAGGCCGTCATCGACCAGCGGTTGGAGTCTGTTTGGGATTTTCATGCGGCTCTTTATACCTTATTTCTGCCGTTTTTCGTACCAAAAACGCGGATAGCGATGCGCCCTTTGCCAAAGTGGGGATGAGGCTCACGCGAGTCCCGTGTATCTAATATATTCGATACTGCCGAGTTGTTATCACGTTTGGATTATTTCTTTGCACGACAGCTACCCTGCGTTTTTAAATTTGAGTTAAGTAACCCATTTGGTTTAATAAGTCATCAGAATAATCTGCTAACGAAATTGAACGATAATCAGCCATAAATCAGGGCGGGCGATATACAATATTCCACATCTTGCATATTTGAAATGTATATTCTCATAGAACGTGCCGCTCAATAATTCTCATTTCCATTCTGTAGCAAAATATTTTATTAAAAATGAGATCTCGGCCTTGTAATATACCGGAGAGTTTTCTTGCTTTTTCCTCTGAATGGAAATCCTCAAAAAAGCCCTGGGCTGATTCTTTTATTTTCGTTCAAAAATAAAAGAAAGAACACGGCATCAGAGATACTGGGCTGTTAAAATATCGAGTCGCTCTTCCGACCAGACAGCAGAATGATTTGTAAGGTATAGCGATTAACATAGTAAAGTATATAAGCCTGGACTGAAGCAAAAGATCAATAAAGCAGCAAAGGGATGAAACCTGGCTGGCGTCAGTCCTCACGGGGCTGAGGTTTGTCACCTTGCTCTGGTTGATACTGTAACTTTTTTTGTTCACTGCAAATGGAAGGCACTATGAGAGGAAAAATACCGAAGACCGAATTGCTGGTGACGTTTGAAGTGGTGGCGCGTCACGAAAGCTATACTCGAGCAGCAGAAGAGTTGGCTTTAACACAGAGTGCTGTGTTCAGACAAGTCAACGCGTTGGAGGATTTTCTGCATACTGAATTATTTGACCATGCAAAAAAACGTATTTATTTAAATGCTGCTGGTAAGCACTATCTGAGCATTGTTAAAGAAACGCTAAATAAACTTGAGCGTGATACCCATTCGATAATGGCCTGGCAGCCTGCTGTACGGGCCATTGAGTTAGCAGTAAACCCCACATTAAGTACTCATTGGTTGATTCCCAATTTACGCGAGTTCAATGAATTAAATCCCGATATTACCGTCAATATCCATTCCCTGGCCAATATCGGTGATTTTCTAAACAATGATTATGACGCCGCTATTATGCGAGAGGATTTTTGTACGCCATGGTCGGGTATGGAATATTTATTTGAAGAGGAAATTCTGCCGGTCTGTAGTCGAAGCCTGCTATCCAGGCCTGGTCAAAAGTTATCCGTGGATGAATTGCTTAATGAATTTCCTTTGTTGCACCAAAGTACGCGTACCACCGGTTGGCAAGAATGGTTTGCGCTCTCAGATGTGAGCAGCCCATTGGTAAATAAAGGCCCACGTTTTGACTTACTCTCTATGCTAATTGCTGCGGTACGATCCAATCTGGGAACCGCATTATTACCTCGTTTTGCCATTCAGCGCGATTTGGACAGTGGTGCGATGGTTATTCCTTGTGACGTTCCTATTCGCACCGGAAACCGCTTTATTTTGACCTGGCAGGCAGAAAAAGCCGTTCCCGTGCATTTACAAACTCTTCGCACCTGGTTAATGGAAAAATCGCTGATCTCCCAGCTCACCTGATTGCGATGTCGCCTGGCGTTAACCAGGCGACGTGTCTTACCAGTCAATACCAGATTGAGCCTGAATCCCGCTATCAAACGCATGTTTTACCGGCCGGATTTCACTGACGGTGTCTGCAACATCAAGCAACTGACTGTGACAACCGCGCCCGGTCACTACCACACTTTGATGAGAGGGACGATTCACTATTGATGCAATCACCTCCTGAATATCCAGATAGTGATACGCCAGCATATAAGTGAGTTCGTCGAGAACAACCAGGTCGTAGCGCGCATCCGCGAGCATGCGCTTACTTTCCTGCCAGACCGCATGAGCGGCCTGTATATCCTCTTCTCTGTTTTGCGTCTCCCAGGTAAAACCGGTGCCCATAATGTGGAATTCAACATTGTGCTGGTGCAGCGTGTTGTATTCGCCATTATCCCACTGGCCTTTAATGAATTGTGCGACCCCGACGGTTTTGCCATGGCCGATAGCACGAGTCACGGTCCCAAAGGCTGCGGTCGATTTGCCTTTACCGTTCCCGGTAAAGACGATCACGATACCTTTCCTTTCGGTTGCCGCCGCCACGCGACTGTCGACCCGCTCTTTTATCTTTTGCTGCCGCTGACGATGACGCTCAGTATTGGTACGCGTTTCCATAAACGCTCCTTAATGCTTCGCAGGGCAAGATGCGCAGCTTTGCTTATTCTCAAACTGTTGGAAGAAGTTATTGCCTTTATCGTCAACCAGAACAAAAGCCGGCAAGTTTTTCACTTCCATCATCCAGACCGCTTCCATGCCCAGTTCAGGGTACTCAAGGCAGCGCAAGCTTTTCACATATTGCTGTGCCAGTAATGCCGCGGCGCCGCCGATACTCCCAAGATTAAACCCACCGTGTTTGTGGCAGGCATCGGTCACTTGCTGACTCCGATTTCCTTTTGAGAGCATGATCAAGCTGCCACCTGCTGCCTGGAACTGGTCAACATAACCGTCCATGCGTCCGCCAGTGGTTGGCCCGAGTGAACCGCACGCCAGGTTGTCAGGAGTTTTGGCCGGGCCTGCGTAATAGACGATATGGTTTTTCATGTAGTCAGGCATCGGCTCACCCTTATCCAGGCGGGCTTTGATCTCTGCATGGGCAATGTCGCGGGCGACCACGATAGGGCCATTTAACGACACGCGCGTGCCGATAGGCAGCGCTGACAGGTCGTCCAGGATCGTCTTCAGTGGGCGATTAAGGTCGAGATGAACCGTCTGAGCGCTATTCTCTGTACGCTGAGAATCGGGGATAAATTTACCCGGATTGTGTTCGAGTTTTTCCAGCCAGATACCCTGCTTATTAATCTTGCCTTTAATGTTGCGGTCAGCAGAGCAGGAGAGGGCCATCGCTATCGGGCAGGAGCCGCCATGGCGTGGCAGACGGATCACTCGGATATCATGGGCGAAGTATTTGCCACCAAATTGTGCGCCGATACCAAATTCACGGCTGGCATTAAGCAACGCGGTTTCAAGTGCCGTATCGCGGAATGCCTGGCCCAGTTCGTTCCCTTCGGTTGGCAGGTTGTCATAATATTTTGTCGACGCCAGTTTAGCGACTTTCAGCGCCTGATCGGCCGACAGTCCACCCACCACAAACGCGATATGGTAAGGAGGGCAGGCAGCAGTACCCAGCGATTTCATTTTTTCAATCAGGTAAGCGGTCAGCTTTTCAGGCTGAAGAAGCGATTTGGTTTCCTGGAACAAGGCCGCTTTGTTGGCGGAGCCGCCCCCTTTGTTGACGAACAGGAAGCGATATTCGTTGCCCGGCGTCGCGCTGATATCAATTTGTGCCGGCAGGTTGGTCTGCGTGTTCACCTCGGTGTACATGTCCAACGGCGCATTCTGCGAGTAACGGAGATTATTTTCCTGGAAAGTGGTGTAGATGCCTTTACTTAAGGCTTCGGCATCATCGCCTCCCGTCCAGATGTGCTGACCTTTAGACGCCACAATGGTTGCCGTCCCGGTATCCTGGCAATTGGGCAGCACGCCTTTTGCCGACACTTCCGCGTTGCGTAACAGTTGTAGCGCAACGTATTTGTCATTATCACTGGCCTGTGGGTCGTGCAGGATGCTGGCAACTTGTTTGAGATGCGTAGCACGCAGGAAAAACGACGCTTCATAAAAAGCATGCTGAGCCAGTAACGTTAAGGCCTCTGGGGCAACTTTGATGACCTCTTCACCGTCCAGTTCTGTCACTGTAATGTGTTGGTCGCTGAGCAATGCGTATTCCGTACTATCTTTGCTTTGAAAAAACGGATCCTGCCAGGCAAATGGTTTAGACATGTCGACTTCTCACTTATCATTCATTGATGAAAGGGCATCTGTTTGGATGCCCTTTTCCTGGGACTTATTTTGCTAAAAAGAGATTAGACCGTGTCGCTTGCGCAACATATTCAATGGTTTGCTGGGCGCGCACGCTGTTACCTGCGGAATCCAGCGGCGGAGAGTACACGGCGATGGCATATTCCCCAGGAACCACGGCGACCATGCCGCCACCCACACCGCTTTTCGCCGGAATACCGACGGTGTAAAGCCATTTGCCGCTGCCGTCATACAGCCCGGCAATAGCCATTTCCGCCAACACTTGCGGAACATATTTTTCGTTTAACAGCTGCTTTCCGTTGTAAGGCGATTTGCCTTTATTGGCGAGGACGGCTCCCATTTTGGCGAGCTGTTCGACGGTGACATCGACGGAACACTGGCGGGTATAAATTTCAACGGCTTCACGCGTATCGCCATAGAAACTGTTATAGGAGTCCATTAATTGCGCCAGCGCCTGGTTGTGCTGGTTGGTCTCCATTTCTGATTTGAATACCGGTTCGTTGACGGTCAACGAAGCATCCGCCCATGCGTTCAGGTTGTTGAGAATTTTGTTCCAGCGGTCGGTTTTATCTTTTGCTTCAATCAGGCTCACGGTGCTCATCGCACCCGCATTCACCAGCGGGTTCTCCGGCGCGCCTTTTGTCAGCTCCACGGCTAAACCTGAGTTGAACGGCAGCCCGGTGGCATTGGCACCGAGTTTATCCAGAACCTCTTGTGGCCCGTGTTGTTCCATGGCGAGCGCCATCGTAAATACCTTGCTCAGGGACTCCATGGGGAAGGCTTTTTTAACATCACCGACCTGGTAAATTTTGCCGTCCACCGTGGCGATGGTGATGGCAAAATTTTGCGGACTGTAGGTGGCAAGCGCTGGGATATAGTCAGCGACTTTTCCGTCGTTATTGTTTTTATATTTTTGATGCGCCTGCGTGATGAGTGCGGTGTAGTCTGGCGCGGATTGCGCAAGTGTGGTGGCGCTGAATAAGAAACTGATCGATAACACACTTGCTGCTAATAGTTTTATTTTCACGTTGTAGCCCTGTGTTGTTGTGGTAAAAAAGGCCGACAGACGTCGGCCTCAAATATCATTAAACGGTCGCTTCAGATACCGCCGGGCGTTCGATGCCAGGGGTTTTGGTCGGAGCGGCACCACGGCAACCTTCACCGAAGTGCTCACCTTCCCAACGGCCAACAATGGCTGCACCCATCGCGTTACTCATCACGTTGGTTGCTGAACGGCCCATGTCGAGGAACGGATCGACACCCATCAACAGAATCAATCCTGCTTCTGGAATATTGAACTGGTTGAGCGTGGCGGCGATAACCACCATTGACGCACGTGGTACACCGGCCATGCCTTTAGAGGTCAACATCAGGATCAACAGCATGGTGATCTGCTCGCCCATGCTCAGTTCAATGTTGCAAGCCTGCGCAATGAATACCGTGGCGAAAGAGCAGTAAGCCATTGAGCCGACGAGGTTAAAGGAGTAGCCGATTGGCAGCACGAAACTGGCAATCTTTGAGGAAACGCCAAACGTCTCCAGTTTATTCAGCGTGCCAGGGAAAGCCGCTTCGGAGCTGGAGGTGGTGAAAGCCAGAAGGGCAGGTTCGAGGATCATTTTGGTCAGACGACCAATACACGGCCCGACGAGCATGGTGGAGAGGCCAATCAGAATTGCCCAGAGCATCCCCAGAGTCAGGTAGAACTCACCCATGAAGATCCCTGCGCTGACCATCACACCTAAACCACGTTCGGCGATAAGACCAGAGATAGCAGCGAAAACGGTCAGTGGTGCAAACAGCATCACATAGCCCGTCAGCTTCAGCATCACGTGTACCAGAGAATCGAGCACTTTCACGATAGGTTCGGCTTTTTCCCCAATTGCCGCCAGGCTGCAGCCGAGGAAAATAGAGAACACCACAATTTGCAGAATTTCATTGCGCGCCATCGCATCGACAATACTGGTTGGCACGGCGTGTGAAATAAAGACTTTCAGCGTGAACGGTTCAGATTTAACGGCTGACAACGCACCGACATCGTGAGGCACAAAGTTAATGCCCGCACCTGGTTGGAAGATATTAACAATCACCAGACCCAGTGCAATGGACAGCAGAGAGGCGCAAATAAAGAGGAAGAACGTTTTCGAGAATATACGACCCAGAGTTTTAGCATCGCCCATTTTGGCAATACCAACAACCAGGGTAGATATTACCAATGGCGCGATAATCATTTTCACCATTCGTAAGAATATGGTGGTGAAAATGGAAATATCTCCTGCATACGATTTTGCTGTATCTGCCGATGCCATATTATTAATGACCACACCCGTAATCATGCCTAATATCAGGCCTAGTATGATCATTTTTGTTAAACTAATTTTCTTCATGTTTACTCCATCGGATAATGGTTGGGTATTAAGGTGTAGGGCGGCGTGTACCCCGCTTCACTCAAGGCACACACCTGTTTATGACCAACCGCATGAATAATTTGGTGTGCTTGGATACAGCAATATCCCGCACACCCATTGATGTTGTTGTATTATTGTTACTACAGGTCGAACTGAATACTTAATAAAGGTGCATGTTGCTGAGCACCATAAACATCATTGTCACCTACGCTTCCTGAAATAATATCGCGCGGCATGACAATCTTTACCGCGTTAGCTGGATCAAACCAGACAATGCGGTGAATAGTTTCAGGCTCGACGTGATATAAATCGGCAATAAGCTGTGGTGTTAATTGCTCAGATGCTTTTACTCGCTGATAGTCTTCCCGGGTTTTAAATAAAATATCTAATACCAGTTCGTACGGTCCGGCGTTTTTGGAACGAATGACCTGCGCCAATGAGCAAATGGACTGTTTCATGCCTGAACTCCTTCTGGCGTCACCTGTTCAATGGAGAAATCAAAACGTAGGTCGTCGTTTGCATCTATCAGGTGATAGATAGAGAACTCATACACTGGCCCTGCCTGAATGTCGGATGGCGAGAACGGGAACGCGAGGTTACCGGCGGTCGCAATTCGGTTTTCATAGCCGTAGTGCAGCAGGGTTGAGCGCACCAGCGAACAGACGCTGTTGGCGATATCCTGCGTCGGAGCGACCACGTCCAACAAGATCCCCAGTTCATGTCCGGCTGTTTGCATCGGTTCATGGATACCCATGACGCCGTTTTTGCCATACAGATGGAACGTGATGCGGATACTGTCGTCATTGAGCGAGAGGTTGCTCGCTACGCTGGCTTTGACCTCTTCAAGAATGGTATCAATGCCGGCGATCATGATCGGATCGCGTGTCCCGGCAATGGTCAGGCAACGGAAACCAACCTGACGCGCCCCTTCCAGTTTCAGCGCATAAGGCGTTTCTTCATGGCGTGAACCGCTGACGTAAACCTCTCCGTCGTTAACGGCCTTGAAGCTACAGCCTTTCAGATTCAGCACGCCGCCCGGCCCTGGCAGGAAGTACGGATCGGATTTCTCATACAGCGTGTGTGCCGCAGCGGATGTTTCGGTGAATTTACGCTTAGGATTGAATGTCTTCAGCGTAAAGCCGTGTTCATCAATGATGCCCATGGCGCAGTCCGAACCAGAACCTGGCGTCGCGGCAATGGCCGCACATTCGAGGATCTTCCCGCAGTGCAGCGCCAGCCCTTCATCAAAGCCTTTCATGATCGGCAGCGCGGCGAAACAGGCTGGATCGTAAGCACGTCCGCCTAACACCACCTGCGCACCAGCTTCCAGCGCACGTTGGAAAGGTTCGATGCCCATTTGCGCGACGATGTAAGTACTCTCTTCAATCGCTTCGTGGGTCAGTTCAGGGACAAAATCCAGTGCGGTGATCGCGCCGTTATCCAGTGCCTGATGAACCGTAGCTTTGTCGACATCTGACGGGATCAACGCCATGGAGAAACTTAAATTCTCTTCCTGCGCAATCTCGAGGATTATCTGGCGGCACCATTCCAGGTGCGGTGCAGCGCCTGAACCTCCGGCTGTACCAATGACGACCGGAATGTTGTTTTTAACACCCGCGGTGATCATATAGCGCAGATCGCGTTTGACGCCCGCCCGATCGGTAAAGGGTTTACCTGCACCGAGGTAGTGGGGACCAGGATCGGAGGAACCCGCGTCAACAGCAATCAGATCCGGTGACTCTTCCATGGCTTTACGAAAACTCTCTTCCGGGAAGCCATAACCCAGGATAGCCGTCGGTGACAAGATCTTAAATGTGCGTGCCATTTCTCAATCCTTTGTCTGCAGGAGCGCAATAGTGCGGTTCATTTCGTTGAACACAATATTGAGACCTTCATCAAAGCCCATACCTGGCTTTATCAACATGCGCATTGGACGCGCGGCCAGAGCCACGTGAACACAGGTGCGAGCACTGATCTCGGTTTCGTTACAGGTACCGCCTTGATAGGCTTCCATTCCGTGTTTATTGCAATAAAGCACGGCGTCAACGATGTTATGAATTCCCCCGAGATCTGGCGTTTTGATCTGCACCATGTGGCAACTGCCCGCGTCGGTGAAATCGACGATATCCTGGTAGGTATTACACCATTCGTCGGCGACGATCTTCACACCGGAACCCAGACGGGTCAGCTCATGGGTAATGGCGGTCAGCATGAGGATCTGATCCGGTTTGTTACCGGCATCAACAGGGCCTTCAATGTACAGCGGCAGACCCTGTGCTTCTTTCTCAAGGCTGGCGATGTACTCGGCGCAACGCACCGGGTCCATATCGAAAATCAGACCGATGGTGCCGTACACGTCGATATGGAGTGTCGGTTGATAGCTCTTGCTGGTGCGCAGCTTCAGAATGCGGTCAGACAACCAGCGCACATACTCGCGCAGTTTTTCACCATGGAAGCCCAGCTTCTCCTCCACGTTGTTGATCAGCGCATGCGGCAAGACATCCACACCTTTCAGGATCATTTTATCGACAGCGATATAGCGGTCATCACCGCTCTGGCCGAATAATGGAATCGCTTCCGGGACGCATGGCAACTGCCATTCGTTACAGACCACTTCCGCTTTGATACAGCCTGTAGCCAGCGCAGTGGCATCGAGCAGCGCCTGAGAAAGACCATAACGAACGGCGGTATGGAGCAGATGCCCGTCGATCATCAATGTGTCGAAAAAGCGCGCATTCGGCAGGAACGCGTCGACATCACGCCCTTCCAGCAACGGTTTGATATGGTCGTTGAGGAACGGAATAAAGTTTTCCGCAAGGAACAACGGATCGCGGCCGCCAGCCCCTGAATATTGCACCGCCGCACAGTCACCGACAGCAACCGCCCCATTTTCCAGAATCAGCTGTACCGAAACGCATTCCCCCGCCTGACGCACGGCTGTGAAACCCGGTGTGACGGGTTTGCCGGTATAAATGAAGCCGTCGTGACCGGCACCATCTTTAATGGCCTGTTGATCGTCAAAATAAAATGAGGAGTAGCCTGCGGTGAAAAGCGCTTGTTTAATTTTCATCATGGTCTTCCTATTAATTTACTGTGGGATACAGCGTTGATGTCATCAATAACCATCTGGAATGAAGGTTTACGGCCTTCGAATTGCGCACGCTCCGCGACGTAGTCACGGTGCAGGGCCAGAATGTCATCCGGCAGCGGAACCGCTCCAGCATCAAGAATACGAATGGCGCCCGCGTTATCGCGCACCGGTAAAATTTTGCCTGCATTACAGGAGGCTGGGGCGAAAGGCACATCCAGCACGCCAGCTTCAAACGCCAGTACCGTTCCGCGTGCGATATCGCCATTACCCAGCTCGAAGACCTTCTTCAGCACGGCACGCACTTCGCTCTTAATCAGGGACACTTCCTGATCGACGGCTGGGCACGCTGGGAATTTCTGGTCGCTGACCATGTTGAGCATCTGGCGTGAGGCTTTCAGACCCTGGGCGTTAGCCGCAGCCGTTGGGATACCGAAGGCTTCGTGTGGACTCTTGGTGATCACCTTAGTGGCACCGGCCATACCCGCCACCGCTGCACCCCAGGAGATAATGCCGAAGGCTTTGGATTCATCTTCCGGGAAGCCGCCCATCCACTGGTGGAATACAGTGCTCAGCTCGTAATCATCGAAGCCGTAGTTATAGAAATACTCATGGGACAGTTCGCGCAGCGACTTAATTGCGGCGATATCCTGGGTCAGGCAGCCCACCTGGCCGTAGCCAACGGTAATGGATTTCACGCCCTGTTCCAGCGCCAGCAAACCTTCGATGATCGCCACGGAATGCGACATGAAAGGCGGGATCAGCGTACCGGTCAGCGGGCCGAACGGTTCGCGGTTAATGCGAATGCCATTTTCTTCATACAGGCCCATCAAACGGTCGCAGTACTGCCAGTCACGAATGGATTTTTCCAGTGTGACGCGCTTGGCGTAAGGGATGTTGTAAGAGATGCCGCCACCTTCGTAGCTGGTAAATCCACTGGCCATCGAGATTTCAGCCAGCAGGCGCGCATCCGGCGTTCCGTGACGAATCTGTATGGGTTTTTCCAGCGTTTCGGTCAAACGACGGCAGGCAGCCACACCGTGGTTGACAACGGGCAGGCCGTTTAACTTGGATGTCCCGGCTTCAATGGATTTCTGAATCCCGACCGCCGCTTCTTCGTAGCGGTTAAGACGGGTATAGGCATCAATGGTGGAAGGCAGAAGGTCACACTCTTCCTGCAACGTTTTGAGCAGTTCGATGTGCTCATCCATTAAGGCCACGCCCGCACGCGGCTGGCTCAGGGTTTTACCTTCCTGATCGGCCTTCAGCAGGGCATGAGAAAAGCGTTTATTCTCCGGAATGGTTTGCTGGTACTTCACGCCATCTTCAAAGTTCTCAACGTCTTTACCGGTATGCCAGGTCTGGAGGACCTGATGCCGTTCGGTCATGAATTCATCATGGGTTAACTTTTTATTACGGAGTTCCATTCGTTGCAGCCTTATCTATAGGGTTAAACATTGAATGCTGGTGCGAGCGGCAAGCTGCGGATAAAGCCTGGCGACGTTTGCCAGCAGCGGAAGCAAGCCTTTTGAATCGCGGTAATATTCAAATTGGGTGGGTAACAGAATGCGTCTGCCGTCGTCGTCAAGTTCGCGGTATTTCATCCAGTTGTGGATGTCGAACTGGCTGGCGCGGGAGAGCCATCCGCCTGAGCCAATCACTCGACGAACGGTGGTCAGGTCGCGTCCCATCTGCAAATCGACGCTTCCCACGCAGGTGCACACCTGTTTTTTGGTGCCTGCATGGCGTTCGCTGGCGTAGCCGACACACAGTCCGGCCAGTACGGTGTCGAAATACCGCTCTTCCTCGTTACACGGCAGGTAATCCGGTTGAGCCGCCAGATGTTGCAGATAGCGATAAAAAGCTTCCTGGCGTTGTGGTTGATGCGCGAAGACCACATTCACCAGTTCCTGAGTGCTGTCGCCGACAACCATGGCAGAGACGCGCATCCCCAAATCGCCCTCTACGGTGCGTTTGACGAACGGTTCAGGCACGCCGTGCAGCACGGTGTCAGGAGAAAGGTTATTTGCGCTGGTGGAGTAGACATCGGTCGTCGCGCCGCCCATATCAATCAGCATGAACTCCTTCCACGCGCTGTCGGAATCGCTGATCGCTTTCGCCAACTCGTAGACGGTCCACGGCGTCGGCATCGGCTCCTCGCCCGTTTCCCCCACGATGACGTCCAGACCTTTTCCTTTGACGATACGGGACAAAAACAGATCGCAAATCGCCTGCCGGGCGGCATAAGGATTGGGGTGATCGAGATCGGGCAGAATGTTGTCCACCGTGGTCAGATCTTTATGCCCCAGAATCGACTGTATATCGTCCTGAATGTCGCGGTTTCCTGCGTAGATAATGGCGCAATCCAGGTTCGATTCCGCCAGCGCATGGGCGTTGGCCAGACCGTAACTTTCTTCACCGCCGTCGGTTCCACCGGTAAACAGCAGAATGTCAGGAGGTGAGGTTTCCAGCGCCTTGATATCGTGGCGATTGAGCTTGTACGAGTAGTACTGCGCGATTTTCGCTCCCGCTGAGTGGGCGGTCACTTTCGCTGATTCCAGGGTGATTGACGGCACCAGCCCCATAGCGGCAACGGCAAGACCGCCTTTCGCTGATGAGGAGTATTTCAGGGTCACTTCACCGCTGTTCAACAGTGGGCGAGCATCGCTAACATTTAGCACCTTATTCAGGCTGTTAAAGAATCCGTCAGCCAAATGGTGCGTGGTGGTTGGGGTCAGGACGTGGTTCACCAACGTTAACGCATCCCCCTCCCGAGCAAAGAGGGCTGCCTTGGTCCACGTCGAGCCGATGTCGACAGAGACGATTTGCATCAGAAGGCCTCTTCAAGACAACGTTCGTCAATGTCATTCGCAATCAGGCTACAAACATCTTCGAGGTCGCGGCTCGGGGCGAAGACGCGGTTGAAGCCCATATCTTTGAACTTGGCTTCAATGTCTGCAAAGTCATGTTTGCCGACGACGAGGTTGCCGCCCACATAGAGCAGAATGTCGCCAATCCCGCGTTCAATACAACGTTCGCGCAGACCCAGGCAGTCGATGTCACCGTGACCATAAATTGATGACACCACAATGGCATCGGCACCCGTTTCGATAGCGGCATCGATGTACTCGTCCTGGCTTACCATTACCCCCAGATTGATTACGCGAAAATCATGGGCAGTAAAAACGCGATCCAAAACTTTATTGCCTACCGCATGGCAGTCAGCACCAATGACGCCAATAACAAGTGTTGATTTTTTCATTAATAATCCTCTGTAGGGCTGATAATCAGAAAGTAAGAACTATTGCTATTATTTGTTGCGCAGGTTGATTGCGCCTTTTAACTGGGCTGGAGTTTCTTTTCCTGGCGAGATTCATGCAATTGATCTATTTTCAGAATATCTTTCGTAAAATGATTGTTTTGTGGTCAGTTATTTAAATTGTCTTTAAAATCAGTGTTTTAAAATTGTTTTTTATAGGGTTTTTAATATTTAAATTATAATTGCGAGTGAGTTTGTTTTCATGTTTGTGATCTGAATCCTATTTTGCATTTAATTCAAATGTTGTTATAATTAATAACGAATTAAGAAGGTTCTTTAAGTGAAAGTGTGAATTCCTTAACGGATTTTTAAGTGTTAAGGGTATACCTGAATGTACGGAAAATTAGGTGGTAGATTAAATTAACTTATTCAGTTAATAGAATGTTAATATTAATGAGGTGTTTTATTGCAATGAATACCAAATACATCAAATTAATAACTAATATTAATGCCCATCACTATTTTTCATTTTCTGATATTTATGTATAACCTCTTTCTGTAAAGTCAATAAATAATGAGAAGCACATCAAGTATTTTTCACGGTGACTCCTGAATAATGTGTTGGAATTTAAGCGCCAAATTATGATGTTGGAGTTTTTTTTTAAACTTATCATTTAGGAAGATTCTATGAATGAAGGGAAAGTCTGGCTTGTTGGTGCTGGCCCCGGTGATGTTTCTTTAATTACCGTAAAAGGGTTATATGCGATTCGTCATGCAGAAGTGATTGTTTACGACCGTTTGGTTAACCCTGAACTATTAAGACAGGCTCCGGAAGACTGTCTCATGATTAATGTTGGGAAGAACCCTAATCACCACCCGATTCCCCAGGACGAAATTAATGCCATCCTGGTGGAACATGCCCGGCAGAACAAACAGGTTGTCCGTCTAAAAGGCGGTGACCCTTATGTTTTTGGTCGTGGTGCTGAAGAAGTGGAACAATTGGCAAAAGAGGGGCTGGCATTCGAGGTTGTACCGGGTATCAGTTCCGCTATTGGTGGCCTGGTTTACGCAGGGATCCCAGTGACGCACCGCGATTACGCCTCCAGCTTCCATGTTATTACCGGACACATGTGTCAGGGTAATGACCCGCAAAACTGGCATGCTTTTGCGCAGCTTGACGGGACGCTGGTTATCCTGATGGGAATGACTAGGCTGGTAGAAATATGCCAGCAATTAATGGCCGGTGGAAAGTCTGCGGATACGCCAGCCGCCGTGGTGATGTATGCCAGCCAGACGCGCCAGCAGGTTGCGCGTGGAACGCTTGCCACGATTCACCTCGAAGTCGAGCGCCAACAACTTCATGCCCCCGCACTGATCGTTATTGGTGACGTTGTGAATCTGCATGATGTACTGGCATTTTCGGCTACGCAGCTAGAAATTGACCAGGAGTTTGTCTGCTAATGCGCTGGTTTTCTGTGAGGCAGACCCATGAGTGAACATGGCGGGAACAGTGTCGAAGTCGCACAACAACTCGGTATTGCCCCAGAATCCCTGCTGGATTTCAGCGCAAATATCAATCCTCTTGGTTTATCAGAGCGCGTCAAATCGCTGATTACCTCTCATCTGGATGTTATTGAGCGCTATCCGGATATTGAATATCGCCATCTTCATCAGACGCTGGCAATGGCCAATCAGTGTGATGTTGAGCAGGTGATTGCCGGAAACGGCGCCACGGAGCTGATTTATGGCCTGGTGCGGGCGTTATCTCCACGTCGCGCAATGCTTCTGGTGCCCGGTTTTGCTGAATATCGCCGGGCACTGGTGCAGCATGGCTGCGAGGTGATTGAATATCGGTTAAATGAGGAGCAGGGCTTCCAGCCGGATAGACAACTCCTCGAAGCCGTTCGTCAACGAAGGCCTGACTGCCTGTTTATTGCCACGCCGAATAACCCAACAGGATTGATGCCTGAACCTCAGCTGTTAATCGAACTGGCGGAATTGTGTGAAACGCTCCAGATAGCGCTGATAGTTGATGAAGCTTTTATTGATTTTCTTCCCCAAGGGTCAAGCCTGGCCTTACGTTTGACGCACTCGCGTTATCTCTACCTGCTGCGTTCGCTAACCAAATTTTTTGCCATCCCAGGTCTTCGTCTGGGCTATTTGCTCAGTGGTAACAGGGCGAGAATCCGTCAGCTGAAAAATAACCGCGAGCCCTGGTCGGTCAATGCGCTCTCGTCACTCGTCGGCCAGTACCTGCTCAATGATGACGATTATATTAACGTCAGCCATAAGTATATTGCCCGACAGCGGGATTATTTATGGCAGGCCCTGAGCCAGTTTGCGTCGTTGCTGGTCTGGAAGCCGACAGCTAACTACCTGTTTTTCAGATGTATTAAAAAAGATATTGATTTGAAAGCTGCGCTGTTAGCGCATCGTATTCTGATTCGCCACTGTGAAAACTATCCCGGCCTTGATAGCAGTTACTTTCGGGTGGCAGTGCGTACGGAAGATGAAAACAGGACGTTGATTCAGGCGTTAACCCAGATATTAACGCGTGACTGACACTATCAGCCGGGCACACTTACCCCCAACTCACACCCACGCCACGATGGACTACTTTCCACTATTTTGTGATTTGAAAGGCAAGCGCTGTTTGATTGTTGGCGGCGGTCAGGTTGCCACGCATAAAGCCCGTGGCCTGTTGCAGGCGGGGGCGACGTTGCGCCTGGTCGCACCGTCGATCACTTCTGAGCTCGAGCAGCTTTGTGCAGAACACGATATCGAGTGGCTCCCAGTTCCATTGTTAAAACAGCATCTTACCGGGTGTTGGCTGGCGATCGCGGCAACCAATGACGCTGCGGCTAATCGCCAGGTCAGTCAATGGGCAACGGCTGAACAGAAGTTCTGTAATTGTGTTGATGACCCTTCGTGCGCATCATTTATTACCCCTGCCATTATCGATTGCTCTCCGGTGATCATTGCCGTGAGTTGTGGTGGGCATGCGCCGGTTTACAGCAAAATCCTCAAACAACATCTGTCTGAGCAGCTTCCTGCTGGTATGCGTGAGATGGTGTTACTGGCGGGCGTGTTGCGGGAGCGGGTTAATCAATCTTGTGATATCCGCGAGAGAAAACGGGCATTCTGGACGATGTTTTTTCATCATGCACCTCTGCGGCAAGCCGTGTCAGAGAACAATACTGATGAAATTCACCAACAGGTGGAGAGCCTTTTCCAGAACGCTCTTTTTTAGCTGTCGTTACTGTAAGGTCGCGCCGCCCTCGACCATCTTCAGCAAGTGATGCACCGGCCAGTGCTGGTTTAAGCGTGATTCCGTCAATAACCCTTTCACAAGATCAACGTCATGCTTGTTGCGGTCCAGCAGTAACCCCACCACGCTTCCACTGTGAGCGACATTGATACCGTAGAGATCACACTTTTCTACCAGTGATAACAAGGCCTTAAACTCGGGTTTGGGCAGAATATTCTGGCTCGCCTGCGCGCTAAGCGTTGCGCCTTCGCCCATCAGTCGCGGATTGTTCTGCTCACAGGCTTGCTGAATTTTTTCCCAGGCGGTCTCCAGTACGGTGACATGCCTTTGCAGCAAGGTATTTCTCTCCATGCGGTGATAATCTGCCGTACGCAACGTTAATGGGCTTTCGAGCACCAGCAGATCCAGCTCCGGTTGCGGATTACAGGCAATACGCGTCGTCCCTTTGTTATGATCGAACAGCGACAGGCTGCGAAAAATAGTGCTGTCGGTGGGTTCGAGCGAAACACACAACGCCGCCAGCGCCTCTTCACCGAGTTCATGACCTAAATAATGGGCGGTGGCGAGCGCCGTGGCGGCAATATCCGCGGTGCTACTGGCCATCCCTTTGGCTACCGGAATAGTAGAGTGACGCTCAATACGAATTTCACGGCTCAGATCTGCCGGATATTGCCAGTGAGAAAGAAGCTGTTTCACCATGGCGCGTGAGAGAGGAAGTTCATTCGCCAGCGGGGCACCTGTGGTGACTTCAACGGTGCTGTACCAGTCCACAGGACAAGACACCAGCTTTTCGCTGCCGAGGATCCACCCCTGGATAAGTTCGCCGCAGGATGCGGGGCATTGGGCTATTGCCACGTTCACCACCTCGTTTATCCCCTTCATACTTCAAGTTGCCGCCTTGCTGCAACTCGAATTATTTTGGGGATAGTTAATTAGAATTTGCGCGATAGTGACACGGCACTAAATGGCTTTTATTGATTTGTCACAATATAGTTTTATCCACTGGTTTAGCAATAAAAATAAATATCACACTGAATGCGGAATATGTGTTACCGACAGGGCGTGTTTGTTATTTGATTTATTTTCATATTATTGTGATTTATTTTCATGAAGTTATTGGCGTATTTACTGCAACTATTTTGACGTTTAAAAATGAGAGAAAAGAGGGTTTTGTTATTGCATGAACAAGAAGGGTATTAATTGTGGAGTGTGTCAAAGTAAGTAAATTTAATTGGTCTGATAAATTGTCGTAGCGCAAGAATTTAATTCTTTAGTGGCTATAACATGTGTCGAGTTTTTATTTGGTGATGTTCTGAAGCGTTTTTAAATTATGTCTCCATGTATGAAGACGCGTGAATTAATTCCATGCGCGACTAACTGTAATGCTAACTGATATACCACATTGTGTGGTTGGGAAGGGGGTTTAAATCCCCCGCAGCCCCCGCTGCTGTGATGCTGACGAACCCGTAATGTCACTGATCGCAAGATTGGGAAGGGCGGGTGAGAGTGACGCTAAGCCAGAAGACCAGTCTGTTAGCCAAAAACAACAACTTCGGTGGGAAGTGGGTTGCTCAGATGCGTCTGGTCGAAAGACCGGGTAACCGCACTTCCTGACAGCCCGACCACCCTGAACAGGATTGGGGTATGGCAGTCAGGAAACGGACATTCATTCTTGCAGGCACTTCCAGCGGATGTGGAAAAACCACGGTCACGCTGGGTTTGCTTAGCCTCCTCAAACAGCGCGGATTGCGCGTTCAGCCTTGCAAAGTTGGGCCTGACTACCTTGATACCGGCTGGCATAGCGCCGTGACCGGCACATGTTCCCTGAATCTTGACCGCTTCATGTTGCCCGTCTTCACGCTAAATGCCCTGTTTGCTGAGCGTATGCAGCATGCGGATATTGCGGTGATTGAAGGCGTGATGGG
The DNA here is from genome assembly GCF_014189855.1 of Buttiauxella sp. A111. Taxonomy (GTDB): domain Bacteria; phylum Pseudomonadota; class Gammaproteobacteria; order Enterobacterales; family Enterobacteriaceae; genus Buttiauxella; species Buttiauxella selenatireducens. The sequence goes on along the minus strand of NZ_BJFN01000002.1, from coordinate 64,167 downwards.
GCTGTTCGATGGCTATGGCACCGATCCTGATTATTGCAGCACGGCGGGGATGGCAAAGCAGCTTAACTGCCCGGTCATTCTGCTGGTCGACGGTAAAGCCGTCTCGACTTCGATTGCCGCGACCGTCATGGGGTTTCAGCGTTTTGATCCTGCGTTGCCGCTGGCGGGTGTGATAGTCAACCGCGTCAATAGCGAAAGCCATTATCAGCTACTGAAAAGCGCGATTGAACGCTACTGCAACGTGCCTGTGTTGGGCTACGTTCCCCGCGTGGAAGGGGTTTCGCTACCAGAAAGGCATCTGGGGCTGGTGACCGCACGCGAGTCCGTAGTCAATTCGCAGCCATGGACAGACTTTGCCAACGTGCTGGAAAACACGCTGGATATTGACCAACTTCTGGCACTAAGCGTCTGCGATGCGCTCCCTTCAGGAGCGTGGCCTGAATTACCGTCAGTAGATAGCGGCAAAGGACTAACGCTGGCACTGGCGGATGACGAGGCGTTTAACTTCTACTACGCCGACAATATTGCCCTTCTTGAACGCGCAGGCGTACGCATCGTGCGCTTCAGCCCCCTGCATGACAGCCAGTTGCCGGAATGCCAGATGATCTGGTTCGGTGGCGGCTACCCGGAACTCTACGCGCAAAAATTGTCCGCAAATCATGCCATGCGCGCGCAAATCCTTGCCGCCCATCAACAGGGCGTGGCGATTTATGGCGAATGCGGCGGGCTGATGTACCTCGGAAGCTCACTGCAAGACAGCCACGGCGTGACTTATCCGATGGTCGGCGCCATCCCCGGCCATAGCGCGATGGGCAAAAAGCTAACCCGCTTTGGCTACTGCGAAAGCCGCGCGCTGGTGCCAACGTTGCTGGCCGACGCCGGTGAAACGCTGCGGGGCCACGAGTTTCATTATTCAGATTTTACGCCGGAAACCCCGGCGGTCATGGCGAGCAGCAAAACCCGCGACGGCGCGGTTCTTCAGACGTGGTCGGGTGGCTGGCAGGTGGGAAATACCTTCGCCAGCTACCTGCATATTCATTTTGCCCAGCGTCCCACTCTGCTTAATCGCTGGATCTGCGCGGCCAGGAGGGCGAGATGACTCTACTGGCCTGGGCGGTGGCGTGGATTCTGGATTATCTGCTGGGCGATCCTCACCACTGGCCGCATCCGGTGCGCTGGATTGGCGCGCTGATTACCTTTGTACAACGACTCGTCAGACGCTGCTGTCGCAGCGAAACCGCCTTATCCATCGGCGGCGGTTTGATGTGGCTAAGCGTCGTAGGGATCACGTGGGGCGTGGCGTGGGGGCTGCTGCATATTGCCAATGCCATTCACCCAGCTTTCGGATGGATTGTCGAAGTCTGGATGATTTTCACGGTGCTTGCCGCCCGCAGTCTGGATGACGCCGCGCGTGACGTTGAGCAGCCGTTACGTGCGGGCAACCTTGAAGAAAGCCGCAAAAAACTCGCCTGGATAGTCGGGCGGGACACTTCTCAACTGCACATGCCGCAAATCAATCGTGCCGTGGTGGAAACCGTCGCGGAGAACACCGTGGATGGCGTGATTGCGCCGCTGTTTTTTCTGCTGCTGGGCGGAGCGCCACTGGCGATGGCCTATAAAGCCGTCAATACGCTGGATTCGATGGTGGGCTACAAACACGAAAAATACCGTGCGATTGGCAAAGTCAGTGCGCGAATGGACGACCTTGCCAACTTCATTCCGGCGCGTATCAGCTGGTTGTTACTGAGCCTTGCCGCGTGGCTGTGCCGGAAAAATGCCGTGAACGCGCTGCGTATTGGTTGGCGCGATCGCTATAACCACAGCAGCCCCAACTGCGGCTGGTCTGAGGCCACGGTGGCGGGGGCGTTAGGTATTCGTCTGGGCGGGCCGAATGAATACTTTGGGCAACGGATTGACAAACCCTGGCTCGGGGACGCTTCCCGCGAGATAGCCGTTGACGATATTTCAGGAACGATTCAATTGATGTGGGTGGCTTCCACGTTGGCGCTGATGCTGTTTGCGCTGGTGCGGATTATCTGGTCTGGGGCTTTCTGAGGGAAATATGATGAATTACATACAACAACCACAAGCGATTGAAACCAAAAGTTTCGAGATTATCGGCGAGATCGTGCGGGAAACCCGGCCGGAATACCGTTTTGCCAGTGAGCTGCATGAAGCGGTGATTAAAAGGGTCATCCATACCACGGCAGATTTCGACTGGCTGGATATCTTATGGTTTTCCGAGCATGCGCTCGACAGTCTTTGCGCCGCGCTGCGCAGTGGCTGTACGGTTTATACGGACACCACCATGGCGCTCTCCGGGATCAATAAATCGCTGTTGGCCAGTTTCGGTGGCGAGTGCCGTTGCTATATCAGCGATCCCCACGTTGTGCGCCAGGCGAAAGAGCATGGGATAACGCGTTCCATGGCCGCGGTGGATCTGGCGCTGGAAGAGGAAGGCGAGAAGGTCTTTGTTTTTGGTAACGCCCCAACCGCATTGTTTCGCTTGCTGGAAAAGGATACCCCGGTTCGCGGCGTGGTTGGTGTTCCGGTGGGGTTCGTCGGTGCGGAGGAGTCAAAAGAGGCGCTCACGACCAGCCATCTGCCAGCCATTGCGGCGCGCGGGCGCAAGGGGGGAAGCAACGTCGCGGCCGCCATCGTCAACGCCATGCTGTACCACATGCGGGAGGCGTGATGAGCGACTCCTTCGATGCGCCGGTGTGGCATAACGGCAAAGCGTTACGCAAAGGGTATACCACCGGCTCCTGCGCGACGGCGGCAGCAAAAGTCGCGGCGTTGATGGTCCTGCGCCAGCACCTGATTCATCAGGTTTCTATTACTACGCCTTCCGGCGTGGCGCTGTGTCTGAATGTTGAATCGCCGCAAATCGAAGGACAGCAAGCCCATGCCGCCATCCGTAAAGACGGTGGTGATGATATTGACGCCACGCACGGCATGCTGATTTTCGCCCGAGTCGCGCTGAATGATTCTGGTGAGATAACCCTTTGCGGTGGCGAAGGTGTAGGAAAAGTCACGCGCAAAGGCATCGGCTTGCCGGTCGGAAGCGCTGCTATCAACCGGACACCTCGCCAGACGATCGAGTCAGCCGTACGTGAAGTGATTGGGCCATCGCGTGGCGCGAGTGTGGAGATCTTCGCCCCCGAAGGGGAGATCCGGGCGCAAAAAACCTATAACGCGCGCCTGGGTGTGATCGGCGGGATCTCCATTATCGGCACCACGGGCATAGTGACCCCGATGTCAGAAGAGAGCTGGAAGCGTTCACTGGCGCTGGAACTGGAGCTGAAGCGCGCTGCTGGGCTGGATCGCATCGTGATGGTGCCTGGTAATCATGGCGAACGTTTTGTACGCGAACAGCTTGGGGTGGATAGCCAGTCCATCGTCACCATGAGCAACTTTGTGGGTTACATGATTTCGGAAGCGGTGCGCCTGGGATTCCGCCACATCGTGCTGGTCGGGCATCCGGGGAAACTTATCAAGGTCGCAGCCGGGATATTTCATACCCATAGCCATATTGCCGACGCCCGCATGGAAACACTGGTCGCGCACTTGGCCCTGCTTCACGCGCCTTACGAATTGCTGACCGCCGTCAGCCAATGCGACACCACCGAGGCGGCGCAAGAGCACATCGACGCCTGGGGTTTTCAGCACATCTATAACTACCTTGCCGAACGCATTTGTCTGCGTGTTGCCCAGACGCTGCGCTTTACCAACCATCCGCCAGTTTGTGATGCCGTGATGTTCTCTTTTGATAATCAACTGCTGGGCAGTAATCGCCCGTTGCAGGACATCGCGGAGGAATTGCAATGCTGACGGTTGTGGGGATGGGGCCTGCGGGCCTGCATCTGATGACGCCTGTTGCCCGGCAGGCTGTCGCTGAGGCTGAGTTTCTGGTTGGTGGGAAGCGCCATCTGGCGCAGTTCCCTGATTTCTGCGGCGAAACGCGTGAACTTGACGCCGATATCCCCGGTTTACTCGACTGGCTTGACCGCCATTTATCGCACCGTGTGGTGGTGTTGGCTTCCGGCGATCCGCTGTTTTATGGCATTGGCACCCGGTTGGTCGCGCATTTCGGTATTGAGCGCGTGCAGGTGATCCCCGGGATCAGCGCGGTGCAATATCTGTGCGCCAAAACCGGCATTGATATGAATGACATTTGGTTGACCAGCAGCCACGGCAGAACTGTCGATTTCGATGCGCTGATTCGTCAGCACAAAGTGGCGATGGTGACAGATAAATTGTGTGGCCCACGAGAAATTGCCGCTGAGCTTAACGCCAGAGGGGCCGGGCAACGCTGGCTGGTGATCGGTGAAAACCTGGCGATGGAAAATGAACGCATCCACCGGCTCCGCGCCTGTGATGTCCGAGCTGAGTACGACATGAATGTCCTGGTGATCCTCAATGAAAGATGAGCTGTTTTTACGCGGGGCAAAAGTCCCGATGACGAAGGAAGTGGTGCGGACGTTGGCACTCGCCAGGCTGGATCTCCATCGGGCCAGCCATTTTATCGATGTTGGCGCAGGCACGGGCAGTGTCTCGATTGAAGCCGCGCTCAGCCACCCAGAACTTCGGGTGACGGCAATTGAACGAAACCCCGCGGCGCTGACACTGCTGGCGGAAAATCGCCGCCATTTTGATTGCCGAAATATTGAGATTATCGCCGGTGAAGCCCCGCTGGCGCTGGGGGAAAAAGCCGACGCTATTTTTATCGGCGGCAGCGGCGGCAATCTGACGCAGTTAATTGACTGGGCGTTGAACCAGCTCTGCCCGGAGGGGCGTCTGGTGCTGACGTTTATCCTTCAGGAGAACCTTACCGCCGCACTTCATCATCTCTCATCCCGCGGCATTCACGATTTTGATTGCCTTCAGTTGCAGATTTCCGAGTTAACCACACTGGGGAACGGGCATTACTTCAAACCCAATAACCCCACTTTTATGATTTCCTGCCAGAAGGAAAAAAATCATGGCTAAGACTTTTGATCCCCATTGCGTCTGGTTTGTTGGCGCGGGGCCCGGTGACCGTGAACTGATTACGCTCAAAGGCTACCGCTTGCTGCAAGAAGCGCAGGTGGTGATTTACGCCGGGTCGCTCATCAACACTGAGCTACTGGAATATTGCTCGAAAGAAACAGAGTGCCACGACAGCGCAGAGCTGCACCTGACACAAATTATCGACCTGATGGAAGAAGGGATTAAAGCCGGTAAAACGGTCGTCCGCCTGCAAACCGGCGATGTGTCGCTCTACGGGTCAGTTCGCGAACAAGGCGAAGTGCTGGCGAGCCGTGGGATCCCGTGGCAAGTGGTGCCGGGCGTCAGTGCTTTCCTGGGCGCGGCGGCGGAGCTGGGCGTGGAGTACACGGTGCCTGAAGTGTCGCAAAGCCTGATCATCACGCGTCTGGAAGGGCGCACGCCAGTGCCGCCGCTTGAGCAGATTGAATTGTTTGCCAGCCACCAGACATCCATGGCGATTTACCTCTCCGTTCAACGCATCCACCGCGTTGCCGAAAGGCTGATTGAGGGCGGATATCCCGCTTCGACGCCAGTCGCGGTTGTCTATAAGGCGACCTGGCCGGAAAGCATGACCGTGCGCGGCACCCTGGCGGATATTGGCGACAAAGTCCGTGACGCGGGCATTCGCAAAACCGCGCTGATTCTGGTCGGCGCGTTCCTCGGCGAAGAGTTCCATTATTCGCGGCTTTATGCAGCGGATTTCAGCCATGAATACCGTAAAGCCTGAGTTAATCACACTGGGAGTTTCACACTGATGTTAAGCGTAATTGGGATTGGCCCTGGCTCGCAGGCAATGATGACCGTCGAAGCCGTGGAAGCGTTGCAGTCTGCCGAGATCGTGGTGGGTTATAAAACTTATACCCATCTGGTGAAGGCTTTCACCGGCGATAAGCAGGTGATCAAAACAGGGATGTGCAAGGAAATTGAACGCTGTCAGGCCGCGATTGAGCTGGCGCAAAACGGACACAACGTGGCGCTAATCAGCAGTGGCGATGCGGGTATCTATGGTATGGCAGGGTTGGTGCTTGAGCTGGTCACCAAACAGAAGCTGGATGTGGAAGTGCGGCTGATTCCGGGAATGACGGCCAGCATCGCCGCCGCTTCTTTGCTCGGCGCACCGTTAATGCACGATTTTTGTCACATCAGCCTGAGCGATCTGCTGACCCCCTGGCCGGTTATCGAAAAACGCATCATCGCTGCGGGCGAAGCCGATTTCGTCATCTGTTTCTACAACCCACGCAGTCGTGGCCGTGAAGGGCATCTGGCCCGTGCCTTTGAACTGTTATCCAGCAGCAAACGCTCGCAAACCCCTGTTGGCGTAGTGAAGGCTGCCGGGCGCAAAAAACAAGAGAAATGGGTCACCACACTGGGCGAGATGGATTTTGAATCCGTGGATATGACCAGCCTGGTCATCGTGGGCAATCAGGCGACCTATGTCGAGCAAGGGCTGATGATTACCCCACGAGGTTACACGTTGTGAAATTCGGCGATGTGTTAGTCGTCGGGGGCACGAGCGATGCCCGAGCGCTATGCCGACAACTGGATGACGCAGGGGTTGCGTACACCCTGTCGGTCGCGACACCGACGGGCGAACACCTCGCGGGAGACATCGCCGGAGCGGTGCGCGGTGGGCGCATGGATTATCAACAAATGACCGCCTGGTTGCGTAAACAGGGCACGAGCTGGGTGATTGATGCCTCACACCCATACGCGGAAGTTGTCAGCGAAAACCTGGTGCGCGCCTGCCGGGAAACCGGTGTGCTGTTAAGCCGATACCAGCGGCCAGAGCAACGTGCTGAAGTGGAACATCCACTGCTTTATTGCGTTAAGAGCATCGATGAGGCCTGCCAGGTTGCCGCGACCTTGGGTGAGCGCATTTTGCTGACGACCGGGAGCAAAGACCTTGCCGCCTGGCGCGCAGGGCTGGCGGGAAAAACGCTGATGGCCCGTGTGCTACCGGTCGCGGAGGTGCTGCAACAGTGCGCTGACCTGGGATTTGGCGTGAATCAAATCTTCGCGCTGTGCGGCCCTTTCAGTGCCGAATTCAATGCCGCCTTTTACCAACAGTGTCGGGCAGACCTGGTAATCACGAAAGCATCAGGCGCGGAAGGCGGATTCCTGGAGAAAGTTCAACCCTGCCTGGAAGCAGGGATCCCCTGCATTGTCATTATGCGCCCGGCACCCCTGGTGCAGGGTTCTGAATTACTGGAAAGCCAGACGGCATTTTCACAACGTTTGTCACGCTGGCTGAAACAAAAGGATTAAACGATGAAAAAAGCGCTTCTTGTCGTGAGTTTTGGCACCAGCTACCACGACACCGGTGAAAAAAATATTGTGGCGTGTGAACGCGATCTGGCTGCCAGTGTTCCCGATCGCGATCTGTTCCGTGCTTACACCTCAGGGATGATCATCCGAAAGTTAAAACAGCGTGATGGTATCTCTATTGATACGCCGATGCAGGCGCTTCGAAAGCTTGCCGATCTTGGGTATCAGGACGTGGCGATCCAGTCGTTGCACATCATCAACGGCGATGAGTATGAAAAAATCGTCCATGAAGTGCAGATCATGCGGCCCTTGTTTTCAAAGCTGGTGATTGGCGCGCCTTTGCTCAGCAGTTTCGATGACTATTCGACGCTCATGGCGGCACTGCGCCAGCAAATGCCCGCGCTGGGTGAACGGGAAGAAGTGGTGTTTATGGGCCATGGCGCCAGCCATCACGCGTTCGCCGCTTACGCCTGTCTTGATCACATGATGAAAGCGCAACAGATCCTCGCGAGAGTGGGCGCGGTAGAAAGTTACCCGGAAGTGAGCCAACTGATTGACAACATGCTTGCCGAAGGCGTTCGGGCAGTACACCTGATGCCGTTAATGCTGGTGGCTGGCGATCACGCCATCAACGACATGGCTTCTGACGAAGCCGATTCGTGGAAATCTCAATTCTGCGCCGCAGGGATCCCGGCTACACCGTGGTTGCAGGGGTTGGGTGAGAACCCGGCGGTGCGTGCGATGTTTGTCGCACATTTGCAGCAGGCAATTAAAAGCGCAATGAAGGAGGCAGCATGACGGGAAAACTCTATGCAATCAGCACCGGACCTGGGGCAAGCGACTTAATCACCGTGCGGGCATCACGCGTACTGGCCACGCTGGATGTGGTGTATGCCCCAGCCGGGCGTAAAGGCGGCGATAGCCTGGCCCTTTCCATCGTCCGTGAATATCTGGGTGAGCACACGCAAGTCTGTTGCCGTCATTTCCCAATGAGCGCTGACAGTGCTGAAAAAGAGGAAGTGTGGGATGCGGTTGCCGCCGAACTGCAAAGCGATGTCGAGGCAGGAAAACGGGTCGGCTTTATAACCCTCGGCGATGCCATGTTGTTCAGCACCTGGGTCTTTTTGCTCAAGCGGTTACAGAATCCTGACTGGCTGGAAATCATCCCCGGCGTGACCTCTTTTTCCGCGATTGCTTCACGTTCTGCAACGCCGCTGGCGATGGAGACGCAATCGCTGGCCGTGATTTCCTGTACTGCGCCAGAAGCGGAGATTCGCCGGGCGCTGGAGCAGCATGACAGCCTGGTATTAATGAAAGTGTATGGTCGCTTTGCGCGCATTAAATGTCTTCTGCAAGAAGCGAATTTGCTGGATTGCGCCTTGATGATGGCGGAAGCCACGCTACCGGGGGAGCAGTGCTGGCGGGAACTGAGCGCCATAGATGACGAGAACCCACTGCCGTACTTCTCAACCATTCTGATTAATAAACAGTGGGGCAGAGAAAGAAAATGATACTCGAAAAACAGCTTAAACAGCTCTCGTTCAGCGGCCTGGCAGCGGCGCTATTGCTGATGGTTGTGCCAGAGCAGGCGTTTGCGATGCACATTATGGAAGGTTTTTTACCGCCGATGTGGGCGCTGGCCTGGTGGCTGCTCTTTTTACCTTGTCTGTGGTACGGCCTGGTGCGTTTACGTCAGATTGTGGCCGAGGACAGCCATCAGAAAGTTCTGCTGGCGCTGTGCGGCGCATTTGTTTTCGTCTTGTCGGCGCTGAAAATTCCGTCGGTAACCGGGAGTTGCTCGCATCCCACGGGCGTTGGGTTGGCGGTAATTTTATTCGGGCCGGGTGTGGTGGCTATCCTCGGCGCGGTGGTGCTGTTGTTCCAGGCTCTGCTATTAGCTCACGGCGGTTTGACGACGCTTGGCGCTAACGGAATATCGATGGCGGTGATGGGGCCGGTTGTGGGTTATCTGGTGTGGAAACTGGCTTGCCGTGCAGGGTTGCGTCGTGATGTCGGCGTCTTCTTATGCGCCATGCTGGCGGACTTGACCACCTATTTTGTGACGTCGGTACAGCTGGGGGTCGCGTTCCCGGACTCGGAGGCGGGCATGATGGGATCGACTCTCAAGTTTATGAGTATTTTCTGTTTGACGCAGATCCCGATCGCGATAGCTGAAGGGCTACTGACCGTATTGATCTACGACCAAATAACGAAACGTCGGTTGATAACGGTAGAGGGGCACTAACGATGAAAAAGACAATTATTTTGCTCGGGATGGTCATTGCGCTGGTGATACTGCCCTTCTTCGTTGACCACAATGGCGAGTATGGCGGTTCCGATGGTGAAGCAGAAAGCCAGATTCAAATCATCGCCCCGAATTACACACCGTGGTTCCAGCCGCTGTATGAACCCGCAAGCGGCGAAATAGAAAGTTTACTGTTTACCTTGCAGGGCGCTTTGGGCACGGCGGTGATTTTCTACATTTTCGGTTACTGGAAAGGGAGACAACGTGCAACTGACCGGGCTTGACCGAATCAGCTATCAGAGCCGCTGGTATCACGTTTCACCTGTCCGCAAGTTCTGGCTGTGGCTGGCGATGATGGTGCTGGCGTTTGTCCTGCCGCCGTCCGGCCAGGCTTGTCTGCTGGCGCTGGTGGCGGCGCTAACCTGCTGGTTACTGCGCATTTCGCTCAGGCGTTGGTGCCGTTGGATGGCGCTGCCTTTTGGTTTTTTGCTGGTGGGGGTTGTCACCATCCTTTTCAGTATCAGCCACCAACCTGGGGCGCTGCTATGGAGCGTGCCGGTGGGCAGCGTCTGGGTTGGTATCAGTCATGACGGCTTGCTGGTGGCGAATGCCACCTTCTGGCGCAGCCTCGCGGCGCTGGCGTCAACCTTCTGGCTGGTACTGAATCTGCCTTTTCCGCAATTGATTGTGTTGCTGCAACGGGCGCGGGTGCCACGTTTAATGACCGAACAAATTCTACTGACATGGCGCTTTATTTTTATTTTGCTGGAGGAGGCGCTGGCTATCCATCGCGCTCAGACGTTGCGCTTTGGTTATCGCCGTCTGCCGCAGGGATACCGATCGTTTGCGATGCTGGTCGGACTGCTTCTCACCCGCGTGTTGATGCGTTATCAGCAAATGGTGACGGTGCTGGATATCAAATTGTATCAGGGTGATTTTCACCTGTAAGGAGCATCATGCTAGCCACTGAATCTCTCTGGTTCCGCTACCAGGATGAGCCGGTACTCAAAGGTGTTTCGCTGGATTTCTCACGCCATTCGGTCACCGGGTTAGTGGGGGCGAACGGTTGCGGAAAATCGACATTATTTATGAACCTGAGCGGCATTCTGAAGCCGCAAAAAGGGGCGGTGCTGTGGCAGGGAAAACCGCTGGATTACAGCAAACGCGGTTTACTGGCGCTACGACAGCAAGTCACCACCGTTTTCCAGGACCCGGAACAGCAGATTTTCTACACCGATATCGACAGCGACATTGCGTTCGCGCTGCGCAATCTCGGGATAGATGAAGCAGAAATTGCGCGGCGGGTAGAGGAAGCGTTGACGCTGGTCGACGCGCACGCCTTCCGTCATCAGCCGATTCAGTGCCTGAGCCATGGGCAGAAGAAACGTGTCGCCATTGCGGGCGCATTGGTACTCCAGGCGAAATATCTGTTACTGGACGAGCCGACGGCGGGGCTGGACCCGTCAGGGCGCATGCAAATGATTGAAATCATTCGGCGCATCGTCGCTCAGGGCAACCATGTGGTGATCTCCAGCCACGACATCGATTTGATTTACGAGGTGAGCGACGCGGTGTATGTGCTCAACCACGGTGAGGTTTTGGCTGAAGGGACGCCGGAGGCGGTCTTTTCTCGTCATACCTGTATTCAGCAAGCGGGGTTAACGCAGCCATGGTTGGTCAAGTTGCACCTCGAGCTGGGATTGCCGCTTTGTAAAAATGAGGCGGATTTTTTTGCCCGGATGCGGGCGACATATATTCAGGAGGCGTCATGAAGCGGGCAATCATGCTACAGGGAACGGCATCTGATGTCGGGAAAAGTGTTCTGGCCGCGGGGCTTTGCCGTATTTTCCATCAGGATGGATGGCGAACCGCACCGTTTAAATCGCAGAACATGGCGCTGAATTCCGGCATCACGCCGGAAGGTAAAGAGATGGGGCGGGCGCAAATATTCCAGGCCGAAGCGGCGGGAGTTGTGCCGGATGTGCGAATGAATCCGGTGTTGCTGAAGCCTACCAGCGATAGCAAGGCGCAGGTGGTGCTGATGGGGCAGGTGGCCTGCAACATGGATGCTGTCAGTTACCACGAGTACAAACCGCGCCTGCGCGAACAGGTGACGGCGGCTTATAACAGCCTTGCGCAGGAGTATGACGTGCTGGTGCTGGAGGGGGCGGGTAGCCCGGCGGAGATCAATTTGCGCGACCGCGATATCGTCAATATGGGGATGGCGGAAATGGCAGGATGCCCGGTTATCCTGGTGGCGGATATCGATCGTGGCGGCGTTTTCGCCTCTATTTACGGCACGCTGGCGCTGTTGCAGGAGCACGAACGCTGGCGCGTAAAAGGCGTCATCATTAATAAATTCCGGGGTGACGTGGCGTTGCTTAACCCTGGGATTGAACAGATTGAGTCGTTAACGGGGGTCCCGGTGTTGGGGGTGATGCCGTGGCTGGATGTCGATCTGGAAGATGAAGACGGCGTGGCGCTCCAGCGGGGTAAATATCTGCGCACCGAAAAGCGCGATATCGACATTGCCGTGGTGCAATTGCCGCACATATCCAACTTTACGGATTTCAATGCGCTGGCGGCGCAACCGGATGTGCGGGTGCGATATGTTCGCCATCCTGAAGATCTGGACGGTGTGGACCTGGTTATTTTGCCGGGCAGCAAAAACACCCTTGGCGATTTGACCTGGATGCAGGAGCACGGGCTGGCCCAGAAAGTGCTGGAGTTACATCGATGCGGCGTGCCGATGATCGGGATTTGCGGAGGTTACCAGATGCTGGGCGATACCATCATCGACGAAGTGGAATCCGGGCTTGGCACATTACCGGGGCTGGGGTTGCTCAATACTGTGACCCAATTTGCCAGCAGCAAAACCACCACCCAGGTGACGGCTGAAATCGCAGCTTCATTGCCCGGTTGGCTGGCGCAGGCGTCGGGGATTACGGTACGCGGCTATGAAATCCACATGGGGGAAACGCGTTTAACGTCGGGTTGTCGTCCGGCGTTGTCGCTGGAAAAAAACGGCGGGACGGTGGCTGACGGCGCGGTCAGCGATGATGGGCTGGTTTTTGGTACTTATCTGCATGGATTATTCGACAGCAACGCCTTTACGCGGGCGGTGGTGGATGGTCTTCGGGCGAGGAAGGGATTAGCCGCGCTGACAAACACAGTGGATTACGCGAGTTACAAAGCCCAACAGTTTGATCTTCTGGCAGCCGCCATGCGGCAAAACATTGATATAGAAAAAATTTATAACGTCATGCGTGAACACCAGGAGGCAACGGAATGATTCTGGTCACGGGGGGCGCACGCAGCGGAAAAAGCGCCCATACAGAACGGCTGGCCGCTCAGAGTTGTGACCATGTTTTATACATTGCCACCTCTCTGGTTACGGATGACGAGATGGCATTGCGCGTGGCGAAACATCAAGCGCAACGGCCAGAACACTGGCGTACCTGGGAAGGGTTCCGCGATGTGGGCGACGTGATTCGCCACCATTTGCAGCCTGGAGAAGGCGTGATGCTGGAGTGCATCACCACAATGCTTTCAAATCTGCTTTATGAAGAAAGCGGAGGCGCTGACCCTGAAACTCTGGATTTTCCTGCTCTGGAAGCATTCTTGTACCGTCAGATTGACGACCTCATCGCGGCATGCCAACAGTCTTCAGCCCCGATCTTCATTGTGACTAACGAACTGGGCATGAGCATCACGCCGTCCAATCGCCTCGCGCGCCATTTTGTGGATATCTCCGGCAGGGTAAATCAAAAGCTGGCGCAGGCGGCAGAAGAGGTGTGGTGGGTGGTGTCGGGGATAGGGGTAAAAATCAAATGTCGCTAAACATGCTGGTCGCGACGATGCGATTTATTACCCGCATTCCGGTGCCAGAAAAGTGGGCTGACGGCGTTGAGTTCAGCCAGTATGGCAAGGGCGTGCCTTATTTTCCCATTGTGGGCTGTATTGTCGGCGGGATTGCCGCGTTCGTTTCGCTGCTTGTCAGCCAGAGCGGGGGCGGCATTTATATTGGCGCGCTGACCTATGTTTTGGCACTCGCTTTTCTGACCGGCGGGTTTCACCTGGATGGGCTGGCAGACACCTGCGACGGTCTTTTTTCTGCCCGTAGCCGCGAGCGCATGCTGGAAATTATGCGCGACAGCCGCCTGGGAACGCACGGTGGCCTGGCGTTGGTCTTCTGTATCCTCATCAAAACGTTCGCCGTTGTTTCTCTTTCGCATTATCCCGTTAAAGAACTTTTCGCTCTGTTGATTTGCGCGCCGGTGGCCGCCAGGTCTGCCATGGTGCTGGCGATGTACAGACAACGCTATGCCCGCGCCGGTGAAGGAATGGGCAATATTTACATCGGCCAGATTAGCGGCTTTCAGGCAGCAACAACCTTGATTATTGGGGCGCTGCTGGTGGTGTTACTCGCCGGATCGCGGGGGCTTATCGCCATTCTGGTGACTTATTGTGTGGTTTATGGCGTCGCGTCATTTTTCCGCCGTCAGTTAGGGGGGCAAACCGGTGACACATTGGGTGCCTCGGAAGAAGTGGGTGAACTGGTTTTTCTGCTGGCATTGCTGTGGGTTTGAATGACGCGTTAAACAATTGAGGATAATAACGGTGCAAACATTAACGGATTTAGTGGCAAGCATCAGGCCGCTTGATAAACAAAAAATGGCGCAAGCGGCTGACTATATTGAAAGTTTAGCAAAGCCGGCAAAAAGTCTTGGACGCCTGGAAGTGATGGCCACTCAACTGGCGGGTATGCGGGGTCTGAGCCATCTGGATAATCTGCAAAAAGAGATCATCGTGATGTGCGCCGATCACGGTGTGTTTGATGAAGGTGTGGCCGTCACACCAAAAGAGGTCACCTATATTCAGGCGCTGAATATGCAGAAAGGGCTGACCGGCGTGTGCGTGCTGGCTAAAAACAGCCAGACGTCTGTTTTGCCGGTAGATATCGGCATTGATTGTGAACCCATCGCGGATATGGTGAGCCTTAAACTGGCACGCGGTTGCGGCAATATTGCGCAGGGGCCAGCCATGTCGCGCCAGGACGCTGAACAACTGCTGCTGGCCTGCGCGCAGTTGGTGAAAAAGCGTGCGGGTGAAGGCGTGTCTATCTTTGGTGTCGGTGAACTGGGTATTGCGAATACCACACCCGCCTCGGCGATGATCAGCGTCTTTAGCGATTGTGATCCTCACGATGTGGTGGGAATCGGGGCAAACCTCCCACTCGATCAGTTACAGCACAAAGAGTCTATTGTGAGAAAGGCGATCCACGTTAATCGACCTGACGGCAATGATGCGGTGGATGTGTTGGCGAAAGTCGGCGGATATGATTTGGTGGGGATGACGGGCGTCATTCTTGGCGCGGGGGCGTGTGGTCTTCCGGTGGTGTTGGACGGTTTTCTCTCCTACGCGGCGGCCATCGCGGCTTGCCAGATTGCACCTGAAGTCAAAAGCTATTGTATCCCTTCACATTTTTCGGCAGAAAAAGGCGCGCAACGCGCATTAGAACACCTTAACTTAAAGCCGTATCTCTATCTGGATTTACGCCTCGGAGAAGGGAGTGGCGCGGCTATTGCGATGTCGATATTAAGTGCCGCATGCGCCATGTATTGCCATATGGGATTGCAAGCGAACAGCGGTTTTAGCCTGCCGGGTTCACCGACATAATCGTTGATAATTGCGCTGGAAGCCGCAAGCAAAAGGGCAGGGAAGGAACCCTGTGAAACGCCCTTGCGCCCGCAGCCTTAGAATATAAACGAACGGAATCCGCTGAGGTTTTGATAAAGCTGAGCGCTGTTGCGAAACCCTAGTTTGCGTACAGCGTTCATCTTATGGCACTGCGCAGTTTTGTAGTTGATGGCCAGCTGCTGCGACACGTGGCGAATATCTGAACCCTCAAGCAGCAACCGCAGAATGCTCTTTTCCATCTGCGTCAGCTTACCGCGCTCCGTTGATCGGGAGCTAACAATGCCTGGGTTCATCACCATTTGTAGCAGCGTTAAATGCAGCTGCGCCAGCCTGGCATTGTCGGCAACCATCTGAACATGCTGCAGCAACAGTTCCGGTATCAGTGATTTGTGCTGGTGTTTCAACAGCAACGCAATCTGTTTTCCCTTCACATCTTCCACATGGTGATTAAGCCAGAGGATTTTTTCTGTGGGGGAATAACTGCTGTCCAGCAGGCTAATCAGCAACGGTACGGTGGGATCTGCCTCCAGCACAAATTCCAGCTCTGCCGTCGTGCTTACAAAGACAGGCTCCAGTCCTGATTCGGTAATGGCTGAATGAAGGCCCGCCCCCATGAAATCCATGGCGCTCCAGACGATAATACTTTTCATCGGTGTTATTTCTCTTTAAAAACGAAAAGCCAGCGGCCGCCTTATAATCGGTGCAGTCGTTTCTCTTCAAGGAGTAATTTAACAATGATATTGTCCAGTTTTCGCAGCGTACTTTCCGTCATTCGCTTGAACTGGCAGGAGAGATGAACGACGTCACGATAGCTCTCATCCTCGTCGGTTTCTATTATTGGCTCTACGTTGATCACGTGAAGATTAGAAACCAGTGTGCCTATATCATTAAAATCAAATTCAACATTGCGTAATGTAGTGCCGCAAAGTGAATTAATATGCTCATCATTTTCAACAATCAGTGCACAACCACCGTGGGAAATATCCTTAATTCTGTAGTGGTATTTACGCCCATCATTAAACTTGCCGTAGCACTGAAAGTTATGTTTGTTTGCCAGGGTTAAACGCGAATGCATTCGTCGTTGCGTCACTTTGACGCTTACGGGAAAACAGACGTATAAACAATTGACGTTATTAACGATAACGGCTTTTGCTTTTGCCGTTTTAAAATCGTATTTGCCGTTGTCATCCTGGATAACAAAATTCAAAGCATTGCGCTTTTTCGCCAATTCTTCATCCCACGGGATAAAGAACCCTGCGGAATCTATTTTCTGAATACGGCTGGCAATGACCCCTGTTTTATCATGGACATCGACACGGCTTCCCTTTTTTACTGCCTCACGCATAATCGCAATGATTTCAAACATATCCTGTTTGACGTAGGCGTCTTCCATTTTGTAATTATCCTTCTGATACGAATATCAAAGTGCTAACAGTTTGCTAATGGGGGGGAATAAAATTGTTATCTGAACATGGCGGAGTGACGTAACTCAGCGCTATTTAATAACAATGGTTGTATCTGCAAAGTCATTAATTTCCCACTGGAAATATAATCAACTATTACCTCAGTGTAATAGTAGCCTTGCGTTAATAATATCATGGTAAGCTTATAACTCTGTTGGCATTAAATGTAGCATAAAAATCCAAAATAAAACAAATCCTAAGATTAAGTGTCTCAGTTGTCTGTCATGATTGATTGATCGTGTTGCTGCCAGCGAAAAATACAGAATGTAAGACTGTAAAACCAAAAAATTACTTAATTAAAACAACAAGTAACCATTTTGCTTCTCATTGCGCACCAAAATATAGCCCCTGGCTGATCACAAATTCACCTCTCCAGCAAATGTAACAATCTATTAATTTCTGTTTATTAAGTCGTGAAAACAATCAATCTATGTAAATTCCTGGTGTAAATTTCCCTCGCCCAATCAGTCCAACCGGACGTTGTCGATAGAGCAATCCCATTAATAACCAGAGGCTTTTATTTGCCTCCTAATAGTTATTTTCTAATCAGTACATGGAGTCACAATGAAGAAGATTTTACTGCCTGCCGCTGCACTAATCCTGTCAGCAACAGCAATGAATGCCTATGCAGTAAATGGCAAGGTTGAATTCACCGGTGAGATCGTGAAATCCACCTGTAACGTCGTTTCTGGCGACCAGGATAAACAAGTTTTCATTGGTAAATACCCAACAACTGCATTTACCAACGTCGGTGACGTAACGGCTTCTAAAGCATTCACCATTCAGCTTGAAAAATGTGAAGCTGGCGATTACTCCCTGCGTTTTGATGGCCAGACTGTTGCCGGTCACTCAAACCTGCTGACTGTTAACCCAGCTAAAGATACCAGTCTGGCTGATGGTGTTGGTATCGAAGTTCTTGATAACAACGAGCAAATCATCCCTGTTAACCAGTCCGCTGATGCTAACAGCCCGTGGGTCACTATCGCGGCTGATGGTACTGCCACTTTCAACCTGAAAGCGCGCTACAAATCTTTCGATACCGTACAAGCTGGTCCTGCAAACGCAAATGCCACTTTTACCATCGAATACAAATAAGCCACGGAATGTGGAATCTGGACCACGGATGGTCTGCGTGATTAATTGGATTGAGTAAATGAAAAAGCGACTGGCATCATTATTACTTCTTATATCTTTACAGGCCTCTGCGGGTATTCAGGTCGGAGAGACTCGGGTTATTTATAACGGCAACCAAAAGTCTGCCGCCTTATCTATTCACAATGACACCGATGAAACCTGGATGGTGCAGACCTGGCTTGATAATGGCGATGCCAGCAAAACGCCAGCTAATTTACCCATGCAGGTTATTCCGCCCATTTTGAAACTGGCAGGAAATAAAGACGCTATTCTGCGCTTTATTTACTCCGGCAACGGCCTGCCTGGCGACCGCGAATCCGTTTACTGGATTAACGTTCAGGAAATACCCCCTTCGGCCAAACAAGAAAACGTACTGCAAATTGCGGTTCGTACTCGCGTGAAACTCTTTTATCGCCCAACCACGGTGAAAACAACGCTTCTGAAAGAAGCTGAAGCGCTCACCTGGCGCAAACAGGGCAATGACCTTGTGGTCACCAACAACGGACCATTGCACGTCACTTTTGGGGTGCTAACCCTCAAAGGCAGCGGCGGAAAAACCTGGAAAACCGAAGCCGATATGGTGAAACCGATGGCTTCTCTGCGTATTGCGTTACCTGCCGGCGCGTCTGCGGCCAATAATCTGTCATTTACATTCATCAATGATTATGGCGGTCACACAGAAATAAAAGATACACGCATTCAATAATCCAGCTTAGGAATGAACAGCATGGCTCGCAATAAACAAATGGACCTGTTACCACGGCGTCTGGCTTATCACATTCGATGCGCTTTATGTGTATCAGCAATGCCATTGTTAGTCGCGCCGTTATCTTATGCTGATGAGCAATTTAACACTTCGTTTATTCATGGTGAGGATAACGTCACGCTGGTTAAGGATCTTGCTAATGGCGATGATATTTTACCCGGGCGTTATCCGTTCGATATTTACGTGAATAAAAAGCGTGTCGATCACCGTGAAATTGAATTTAAGAAATTACAGCCCAATACCCAAGGGACGTTTTGCCTGTCCGCTGATGAATACCGCGAATACGGAATTATAGTGGCTGATACTGCGGGCAGCAGTTCCTGTTATGACATCGTAAAAGCCATTCCGGGCAGCTCGATGAGCTGGAATGCCGCACTTCAGGAACTGGATATTTCCGTGCCGCAGACCCACATGGAACCGCTCCCGCAGGGCATGATTTCACCCCGTGTGTACGAGAACGGCATCAACGCGGCCTACGTGAACTATTCGTTCAGCGGCGATCACAACCGTTTTTCAGACAACAACAACACCCGTCAGGGTGATTACTATTTCTTGTCGCTGAACAACGGCGTTAACCTCGGCCCGCTGCGTTTTCGTAATAACTCTACTCTGTCGAAACAACCGGGTGAAAAAGAGGAATGGACGCCCGTCTCTTCCTGGGTAGAAACCGATATTATTCCATGGCGCAGCCGAGTCCAGATGGGGCAGAGCAACACCAACAACAACGTTTTCGACAGTTTCCAGTTCCGCGGGATGCAGATCTCCAGCATTCCTGAGATGCTGCCAGACAGCCTGCGCGGTTATGCACCAGTGGTGCGCGGCGTGGCTAACACCAACGCCCGTGTGGAAGTTCGCCAGAATGGTTATACCGTCTACAGTACGATGGTGTCGCCGGGGCCGTTTGCCCTTAACGATATCTATCCGAGTAACCTCAGCGGTGACCTTGATGTGACGGTTATCGAAGCTGACGGCTCGCGCCATAGCTTCAGCATTCCATACTCTTCCGTACCGAATATGCTGCGCGAAGGGATGTGGGAGTATCAGGTCACCGCCGGTAAATATCATGATGGCTCAAGCAGTTATCAACCAAAATTCGTCCAGGCGACGGTCTCTCACGGTACGAAATACGATCTGACGCCATACGGCGGCCTGCTGATGGCTGAAAATTATCGCTCCGGGGTTGTTGGGGTCGGCACCAACTTTGGTGAATGGGGGGCTGCGTCCGTTGATGCGGCCTGGTCCGACACCGATCTGGCTTCCGGCGACAACAAACGCGGCGCCAGTTTCCGATTCCTGTATTCCAAATCCCTCAATAGCCTGGGAACCGAGTTCCAGCTTGCCGGGTATCGTTATTCTACCTCTGGCTATTATGACTTCTCAGACGCTATCAATGAGCGGGCCAGCTGGGATAACGGGTTATACCACACACAGTATTACGATCAGGACAACAACCAGAACGGCGTGCCGGACTGGGCAACGAACGAGCGCAAATACTACGACACGCTGCGTTATAACAACAAACGTCAACGCGTACAGTTGTCCGTTAACCAACATATCGCTGGCGCATCGCTTTACGCGGTCTTGTCACGCCAGAACTACTGGGGCACTTCGGCCTACGACCGCACCGTCCAGACTGGGATCAGCTCCTCGTGGAAGCGCATCAACTACGGCATGTTCTACCAGAACAGTCGCAGCAACTACGGCTACACCGACAACAGCATCAACTTCAACCTGTCGATTCCGTTCAGCGTCTTCGATGCTAACCGTGATATGACCGCAAGCTTTAGCGCGACCCACAGCAAACAGAGTGGCGACGGTTTCAGCACCGGCTTGAGCGGGACGTTGCTCGATGACAACCGCATGAACTACTTCCTGCAAACCGGTCATACCGAGAATGGCGGAAGTACCAGCCTTGCGAACCTCGGTTATCAGGGGAGTTACGGCAACATCGAGGTAGGCCACAGCTATAACAGCAACTATCAACAGACCTCGCTTAACGTTTCCGGTGGCATCGTGGCGCACTCCGGCGGCATTACTCTGTCACAGCCGTTGCAAAATACGTTTGTGCTGGTTGAAGCCAAAGGTGCACAGGGCGTTCGCCTTGAAAACCAACCTGGCGCGGCCATCGACACCTTTGGCTATGCGGTGCAAACCTCCGCCATGCCGTATCGCCATAACCGTGTGTCGCTGCGCACATCCGACATCGGCAATGGCCTGGATATTCCGCTGGCGGCCAAAGATATCGTCCCAACTAACCGCGCGATTGGCAAAGTGGTGTTTGAAACACATCTCGGCCAGAGCCTGCTGATTCACAGCAAGTTGAATACCGGTGAGATGCCAATGATTGGCGCCAACATTTTCAACAGCCAGGGCACCAGCATTGGCGTGGTCGGGACACAGGGTAAAGCCTACGTTTCAGGCGTTGAAAGTGGCGAAAAACTGAAAATGAAATGGGGCGACAGCGCAGACGATGCTTGCATGATGACCGTGCCGCAGTTGCCGCCGATTGATACTGATAAACCGGGTGGTTATCAGGAAGTGACTCTGACCTGCAGCACAAAATAAAGGAACCTGACAATGTGCTTTTTCAATAAACTGCCCCGGGCCGGATTGATCCTTTTTTCCCTGCTGGCGGCCTTGTTTTCAACAAACAGTTTTGCGCTGTCGTGTAAGGATGCTTTTACCGGCAGTGCGAAACAGATTATCTCTTTGGATCAGCCTATCAACGTGTCGACGGCTAATTTGCAGCCAGGCCAGTTGCTTTGGCGTTCCCAGACTTTCTCCTCCACCTTTAAGTGCGAGGATACGGATGGTTTCCCAAAAGGGGAAAACGCCTATCTGTGGTGGGACCCGACCAAATTGGTACAGAGCATCCACAATTCGCTGCAAGTGGGCGTCACCTTTAAAAGCGTTGACTACAATCCGGTCGCGCAACAAAACACCCTGGTCGGGCCGGGTACGACGTGCCGCCCTAACGGACGTGGCGGCTGCAAAAGCCCGGCACAATCCCAGACGGTGAAGGTTGAATATTCGGTTTATATCAAAGCAACAGGTAACGCGCCGCCGCAAAGCGGCCAGATAACCGATAACAATGAGTATGCGTTGTTCCAGGTTGATGGCGTAGGCGGTCTGAACTCGCGCCCGGACAGTAACTTCCGCTCTTATATTACTGGACTTGGCAACATCCGTTTTATCTCCTGTAACCCACAGATAACTGTCGTGGCTAACAACGGGAGCACCGTGAACTTCGGCAAGATCCCGGCGCGTAATGCAGTGGTGGGGAAAATCGAAAAACAGATGCCATTCTCCGTTGAGGCCAACCTGACCGGTGCCGGCCAGGATTGCCAGGGGAAAACGCTGATGGCAAGTTTTAGCTCCACCTATCCGACGCAGGATACCACCACCATTTTACCGACCAGTGACAGCGGTTTCGGGATTGTGATTTCTAAAGCGGATGCCCCGCTTACGTGGATCCCGATGAATACCCCGCAGACTCTGGGTTATATCAACGGCAGCGTTATCAGCACTAATTTCCTGGCGAGCCTGAAATGGCTAAGTACCACGCCGAAAGAGGGCACGTTTAAAGCCTCTGCGAATATTGATGTCACCTTTAAATAGACCAGCGCGGTAATGTCGCAATATGTCACTGATAACAACTAAACCAACCGGGATGCGCTATGTCTTTCAGCCGATGTTCGATCGCGAGGGGAAACTCATTGCGGTGGAGTGCTTGTCACGGCTCGATCCGCTGAAGCATGGCCATTCTGCTAACGTGGAACAGTTCTTCAGTAAGGCACCGCTGACGTTACGCACGGATATTCTGCTGGAGCAAATCGCGCTGGTGGCGCAATACCAGTCCTGGTTTCGCGACAACAACGTCATGGTGACGTTAAACATCGACGAACAGACGCTGATGGCGCTTGATGACGAGTTGATCTCGGAATGTGTCAATGCAACGGGTTGCCTGCACTTTGAGATCAACGAGTTCTCCCGGACTCTCACCTGCCATAACCCGACATCTCTGGCATTAAGCGAGAAATACTCGCTCTGGCTGGATGATTTTGGCTCCGGTTATGCGGGGTTTAGCGCGTTGTCGGTTCAGCCGTTCCGCTATATCAAAACCGACAAGTGCCTGCTGTGGAGTCTGTTTGAGAAGAATAATGGCCAGGAACTGATGTCATCCCTGCTGAGCTATTTTAATGCAAACCATTATCTGGTGATCGTTGAAGGCGTTGAGACACTGGAGCACCGCCGGTGGCTTGACGATATGTCATGGTTTGCGCTTCAGGGGATGCTGTGGCAAGAGTGCAGCATCAAAACGCTGATGGCCAGAGCACCGGTTTATTCATTCCATGGGGATGGCAAACAGGTTTGTAACGCTCAGGAAATCACGGGATTTTTACAGTAATAGCTGACGGAGTAAGCGCCAACCGCACTGGATAATGGCTGGATGGCGCTGCGGCAAATTTGATTTACGAGCTTGAATCTCGTTTCTGACGAGGTAAGCGCATCAGGCGCACGATGGGTTTACGTGTCTTTTCATCAAAATAGCGACTCGGCCAGATGGTTTCGGCGGGTACGCCAATCGCAAGACTTATCAGCATTTCCCCTTTTGCCCATGGGCGTGTCAGCGCATTGGCAAGTGTCGAAGAACTCAAACCCGCAGCACGTGATTCTGCTGCCAGCGAAGTGCCTTTCTTATGCAGCGCCGCGATGATATCGGCAGTGTGCCAGTCTTGTTGAAAGGGCAGGAAGGTAGGGCTGTGTGATAGTGTCATTTTCGCATTCTCCGTTGCAAGGCGATGAATGGCTACCACAAGAGGTGCAAATCTCATTGGTGGTAGCTCAGACGGAGTTTGCACTACCGGTCACAACGGATGCCGGCCAGTCCGAAGACTGCCCCGCCTGAGTCACCATTGATATATTGCGTTATTACGTGGAATTGTAACAGGCAAAAGGTGTGCGCAAGCCTCGACATATAAACTGGATTTATAAATCGACGTTGTGATATCCGGGGTGCAAATCCCGGCTGCGGATTTTGCCGCAGCGGGGCTGACTATATCGTAAATCGAAGATGTTAACCAACCCGCTAATGAACGGAATGCGAGTTGTTTTACAAAGATATTTTTTGATTTGCAGGCGTTGCAATCGAGCGGGTGGATTGCTCGTGCTTTTGGCTTTATCAGGCGGTTTAGCTAACTGCTGACGGGGGATGTTGGGCTGGTAGAGTCTGAATAATTCGTTTAAACCGTTATTTTTATTTTTTATTAATTTAACTTTCACGGGATTATCTGGCGACCGGTCCGGAAGTTAATTACACAGCGGAAAACAGCGACATTTTGACAGCCATCGGATTCAGGCCTGATAAGGCTTCGCGGGCTGATAATCAGCAGAAATATACACCGGCACAGAACCGTGTTTATGCGCACCAGTTGGCTGAACTGAACAAGCAAAACCCCGTATTTCCCCCCCTCATCACTCCAGACCTGGAGCGGCTCCGGGGTGTTCATGCACCTGCATTAAAATCCACCCATGAAACAGGCGGGCGTGGCGGGGAGGGCATTGTGCGCTGAAGGTTATTTATTAAAATTTTTTCCAGAGTTTATTATCGAATTATTTGAGTGTTTCGGACGTAATCGGCGTAGATGTGACTTACGGAGAGTGTAGTGATTCAGAGAGCATTAATAAACAAAACCTCAAAGATGCTACTTGAACGGTGGATTAGACGGTTTTTATTAGTTCTCGATGCCAAGTGTTATCTGGGTTTTTATATAAAAACATGAATGTATCGGGTGTGGTAATAATATTTAAATAAATATATTCTATTGGTGAAAGTGTTTAGGGGAGGCATCAAAGAGTAATATCTGGCTTCGATGCCCCTTTTTTATACTGTCTTAGACAGATGCTGTAACACCTCGGTTTTTTAGATAACGCTTTGTTGAAGCATTATTTAATAGCTCGTTTTTAAAATTCCTCATTAATGTTAAAGTTTCTTTTGAGATGTTTTCCCATTCTTGAGCATTGACATCTAAATATTCGCCGTGAGCAATGCAGTTTCTACGTTTAAGAAGGCTTTCATCTATGAAGTTATATTTTGTAGTAAAGCTTTCAACTGGAATTCCAATGCTTTTTGCTATGTTGTCGAAAACATGTGACTTTAAGTTTGACTCGGTTTGTATCGCGGAATCAAAATTAAGTGTTGCTCTTTCTGATTGCCCGGATAAAATGAAACGGAGGGATTCTGATATGAGATCGTGTTTATTTGTTGTTACTATGGCATTAAGTTGCTTGCGCATTCCTAATACAATCAAACACTCTTCTAGTTCGGAGTATTTCAATCTCAAATTAGATAGGTATTCAATGTATTTTCCAGCGCTATTTTTTATAAATCCCTCCCAATGAGCATATAAAAGGGGGATTGATGCGCGGATCATAGTCTTTTGGGCCAATGAGCGTGAACTTTTAATTGTACTTGTTAAGTGAGCTACCTCTTTTATTCTCCATGCCATTTCAGAATCTACATAATCCTGAAAGGAATCGAGTGTTCGTATTTTAGCCATAGGGTTTTTCCATTAAACCTTAAAGTGTTCAACTGATAGCGGCATTAAATTAGCTAAACGAGTGGTACCCCTGACTCCAGCTCCTGAGTTTTTTGTGAAATCACCTGTATCCCAAAGCAATTTTATTTTTTCTACAATGAAATTAACCCTAGCTGTAGCATCTTGAATTCCAAAAATAGAATCATAATTTGATTGAATTCCGTTTGTTATTACTTCATATAAAGAAATAAGAAACTTACCTTTAAAATCTTGACCATCCCACTTTTTGAATGCCTTGTTACCTAAAGCATCGTTTAATAAGTTGAAAATGTCTAAGAAAATTTTCTCTTCAACTTGTTTATCAATAGCTGATTTACAAAGTTCGACATTTGCATAATCTAAATGTTCATGGACATCCATTCCTGGAGTATAAGGGAAATGACGGTAAGCAAAAAACTTTAACACAAGTTCCATATTTGCTTGTTTTTCAATCGCATCGTCTGTTTGATTCGTTGTGATTACAAATGCGGATTGTTCGGAGCATTGTTTAAGCCACTGGAACAATTCTGGGTTAAGCATTACGGCAGTGCAGTTTCGTACTTCTTGTTCAGAAAGGTTCGCACCACCTGTATTTAGACGTTGAAAAAGCTCATATTTGGCATAAGGGTCACTACCTTTCCTAAGTATTTCAACTCTTAGCCTAGCTCTTTTAATTTCAAGTTGTAGTGTTTTACCTATTTCATTGTCAGGTGTAGCGGAATCACTCCATTTTTTGTTGGCTAAGCTAGGAAGAAACTGCGTTCCGCTTAAAGTTGATGCAGGTGAAAGGCCACCAGTATCCTTGTTCTCTAAAAGCCCAGTGAATTCTAAAATAGTAGAAACACGTTGTAGTCCATCAATTAACTCCCATATGCCATCCTCATCTTGATGAACAAATATTGGTGGGATGGGTATGCCTAATAATAATGATTCGATAAAACGAGTTTTTTGCGATAATTCCCATCTAAATAAACGTTGATAATCAGGGGAAATTGTCAGTTCCTTGTCTCTATATAGGTTCATTATTTCACCCACAGACATATCATAGCCATCAGAAATTATTTGCTTCTTGGACTGTAGGACTTCATCTTCTAGACTCATTGTATCTTCCTTTTTATGTTGGTTAAAAATTGTGAGTAAACCTCTATACCCCACCAATTCATGAATTTTTTCTGGGTTCAAGATATGAAGCGTGGTTATATGTTCGTCTAACTTCATTTTTATCCATATGAGTTAAGGCTGATTCAATTATATCAGCATTTAGACCCGTCTCATTCATAGCTGTACTGGCTATAGAGCGTAAACCGTGTGCAACTAACTTACCACCATACCCAATACGTTTTAAAGCAGCATTAGCCGTCTGGCTATTCATCGCTTGCTTTGGATCATTTCTGCTTGGAAAAACATGCTCTCGGTGGACGCTGATAGGCTTCATTACCTTCAGAATCTCTAGCGCCTGAGGAGATAAAGGAACAACGTGTTCGCGTTTGCCCTTCATCCGTTCAGCTGGAATTGTCCAAAGTTTTGCATTGAAGTCGATTTCCTCCCATCGAGTGCCTGAAGCCTCAGAAGGGCGCACAAGTGTCAGGAGCTGCCATTCGATTAGGCAGCGAGTCGAAACTGAAAGATTAGACATTACAAGCGAGCGCATTAGCTTTGGCAGTTCTTCTGGCCGCAGGGTTTGCATCAATCAAACCGGTGTTAACTGCATAAATCATGATTTCGTTTATGCGTTGTACCAGGCGGCGAATTGTTTCAAGTGCTCCACGTGCTTTGGTGGGTTCAAGTGCTTCAACTAGCGTTCTCGCTTTGATTTCCTGAACGGGGATTTCACTGATGACCGGGAACACGTCTTTATCCAGCGAGCGCGAAATATCTTTCGCATAATCCAATTCTCACTGGATTCAGCCGGATCTTCTCAGATAGTTACAGACAAATCACAGACACAAAAAAGCCCGCATAACTTTCGTTATGCGGGCTTTCGACTTCATCATGTGGCTCTGGTAACCACTGACGGAGAATTTTGGTGGAGCTGGGGGGAGTTGAACCCCCGTCCGAAATTACTACGCCGTCGGTACTACATGCTTAGTCGTATCTTTACATTCGCCGGTTAGCTGCGGATAGACACGCCACTAACAAACTATCCTGATTAGTTTTAGTGCTTCAACCCCAGGCAAGGTTTACACACGATCTCTTTTGGGTTTGACTTCTCTTGATCCCCGTCTTAAGAGCGGAAGCTAGGGAGAGAAGGCTCTAAGCAGGGTATTAAGCTGCTAGTGCGTAGTTTTCGTCGTTTGCGACTATTTTTTTGCGGCTTTTTACGAGGCAAACCGCCCCTCGGCATGCACCTTGGGTTTCGCGAATCCCGTCGAATCCAGAATCAGCCCCACAAGTGTTGAATGAAGTATAACAGAACCTGATGCTGACGCGCCAGTCCATATCTCTTATGCTTTTGTATGAGTGCTCAAAGCCGGGCGGCACGAAGGAGTGAGCAGCTGAATGACTGTACATAAAACAGTCTGTTGCCACGTACATAACCCGCATTTAATTAAGGGGTATTTTTGATGCCTTTAATAACCCTGGTTAAATAAAGGTTTCCGCGTGCGTGCCTATAAATGAAAAATTTAATTTAGGGAGATTGAAACGATCCATCAAATTATAATTTTTCTTGTTATCTTTTATATTTTGACGATGTAAGTTGCGCAATACTAAATGTTCGCCTACGCCATATATTATGCCTGCCTCGTGTAAAACCAACGCCTACCTTGTCAAATTATTCTTATTTTTTGTTCTACATTGCTGAAAGGCAAAATGTTGTTTATATATTTTTTATTAAGAAAGTTTTCTCTAATGCATTTATTTTATGAAATTCAAATAAAAACAATGCATTACTTTGTTTTGTTGTTCTGGTTCACGTTTTTATACACAGCAGTTTTTCTGGGTGATTTATTACCCGGAATGAATTGAGATACTTCACACTTTTATTAAACGCATAACGAACTAAAACCGCGATTCTGTGCGAGGAAAAGAGCAATGGCGACGCAAAATAATCTTCCCGGCTCCATCCGTATTACTGGATTCGATAATGGTGAGCTGATCAGTCAATTCTCTGGTGGTAGCGACCGTGTCGTGAACCTCACTAAGCCCAGTATTGTGCGGGTGCAAGCCTCTCCTGAAAGCGTCAATTATTATGAGCGTCAGGGCGATGACCTGATTGTCCATATGAAAGATGGCAGTACCGTTCGTTACCAGCACTTTTTTACTCTGGATGCCAACGGGCATCACAGTGAATTGTATTTTGATGATCAAACCGGAAGCCATCACGCATTATTCCCATTTGCCAATGAGGCTGGCCCAGCAACGGCTCAAACTGTTGTGCCAACTTATGCCGACAGCGCTGTCGTCGCCGCAGCAAGTGAAGAGGGCAATAATGCCTTGCTGTGGATTGGCGCTGGGCTGTTAGCTGCGGGCGGCATCGCCCTTGCCGCAGGTGGTGGTGGAGGCGGCGGTGGAGGTGGCGGAGGTGGTAATAATAATAACGGTAACAGCAATGGCGGAAATGATCCCGCCGCGCAACCGCAGGTTTCCACGTTAACGATTAATCCATTTGCGGGCGACAACGTTGTCAGTGCGGTAGAAACTCTTGAGAGCCAGATTGTTAGCGGCAACACGCAGGCATTTAACGCCGGTCGCACAATCAGTATCACGATAGATGGCCAGACCTGGACCGGTACTGTTAACAGCGACGGCTCATGGAATATTAGTATTCCAACCAGTACCTTGCAGCAGCTTGCTGCGGGTACGCATACCATGACCGTCACGTTGGTTGATGTAAACGGTGTCACCCTGACGCAGAGTCAAGATTTCACAGTGGATCTCACCGTTCCCGCCCCGACCATTGATACCCCATTTGGCGACGGTTTTTTGAACCTGGCCGAGCAAGGGCAGGACCAAATTATTACCGGTAAAACCGGGATCACTGGGCCGGGCCAGGGCGTTGTGCTGGAGTTTAATGGCCAGTCTTACACCGCGACGGTGGATGCAAACGGGAATTGGCAGGTCACAATACCCGCAAGTGCGCTGCAGGCGGTGCCGGATGGTGTTGCCCAGATGACCGTCACCGTAGTGGATGCCAATGGAAATGTAGCCGAACAAAGTGTCGATGTTACGGTGGACTCCGTCGCTCCTGTGCTGGCGATCACTGACATTGGCAATAACGGCGTCATTGATGGATTGATGATGAATAGCGGTCAGGATCAGATTGTTCGCGGCACATCAGATGCGAAAGAAGCGGGCGATAAGGTCACGGTGACCTTCAACGGTAAAACGTATGACACCACTGTTGACCAGAATGGGAATTGGCAGGTCAATATTCCGGCGGCAGATTTAGCCGGCAAAGAAGGGAACAACACCGTCAACGCGGTGATTACCGATACCGCAGGAAATACCGCCGCAGCCAGTAAAGATTTCTCGCTTACAACCGCCGTTATCACCCTCAATAATTTTGCTGGCGACAACGTGCTGGATGGCGCAGAAATGCAAATCAACCAGATACTCAGCGGCACAACTGAAAACATTCCGGTTGGGACGACCGTGGTTATCAATTTTGCGGGAACAACCTATAACGCTCTGGTGGAAACGGGTGGCATCTGGCGTTTAGAGCTTACACCTACGCAATTAGCCTTAACGGATGGCTCATATACCATTTCCGTCACCGTTCCCGGCTATGTTAATACCTCCGTAAGCGAAAGTTTCACGGTAAATACCACGCAACCCGCTATTGCGATTGAAATTATCTCCACCGACGATGTTCTGAACGCCACTGAAATCCAGCAGCCGATTACCATCAGCGGCGTCACCACGCTTTTGGGCGCAGCCATTACCATCACATTCAATAATAAAACTTACGCGGTAGTTGCAGATGGAGCGGGGAGATGGAGTGCGCAAATCCCTGCGGAAGATTTAGCAGGCCTGAAAGATGGCCCGTTTGATGTGCAGGCTCAGGCAACGCTTGGCGGTCAAACAGCTAACGTGTCTCACACGTTTGTGGTCGATACCACCGCGCCGGTTGTCACTATTGATGCGGTCACGCCTGACAATATCGTTAACGCAACTGAAGCCGGTGCGGCACTGACCATCACCGGTAAGGTCACGCCACTTGATGTGAATTTTGCACATCAGGTCACGGTGACCATTAACGGTAAAACTTTCACTGGTAACGTCAATAGCGACGGAACCTGGAGTGTCCAGGCCGATGCGAATGTGCTCAACGGCGTGCAGGATGGCGATGTCACTATCAAGGCTTCGGTTAATGATGCGGCGGGAAATACGGGTACTGCCGACCATTTATTAACGCTGGACACCACGCCGCCATTGCTAACTATCGATAACGGCTTCTTGCAGGACGGCAAACTCAATTTTAGTGAATCACAAGCTGACCAGATATTGAGTGGCCAGACCGAAGCAGGGGCGAAGGTGTCGCTGGTGATTAATGGCAAAACGCTTCAGACGCTCGCCGATGGCAGCGGTCACTGGTCGTTGACGCTGTCATCTGGCGACTTAAAAACCCTGAAGCAAGGGGCGAACACGCTTGAGTTAACGGCCACGGATGTGGCGGGAAACAAGTCTGACGGCTCCGTTTCGATTGATGTCAAAACCACCGGGCTGCCGACTCTGACGCTCGACACTCTCTTTGGCGATGGCGCGGTTAACAAATTCGAGGCTCTTGATGGCGGGAAGATAACGGGAACCGCACTCAACCTGCCGTCGGGGACGGAAGTCACGGTGTTGATTGGTTCCCCGCCTAAGCAAGTTACCGTATCCGGCACGGTGGATGGCACCGGGCACTGGAGCGCCACGGTGCCGCCAAATGACATGAAGGACCTGCCTGACGGGCAGTGCAACGTGACCGTCACGGCTTCAGATGCTTACGGCAACGTCGGTACTGCAAGTGGATCGATGGAGGTATTGATTCATCAGTTGCCGCACGCGGTGCTGACTCCGCCACTGTTTCTTGATGGTTATTTAAATCTTGCCGAAGCGCAGGCAGGCCAGGCTCTGACCGGAAACTCAGGGATAACGGGCGGCGGGCAATTCGTCTCTGTGCTGATAAACGGTAAGACCACAATCAAAGGGGATGTGGATAGCAACGGAAACTGGACCGTCCATCTCCCGCCGAATGTGCTGCTGGCACTGGCTGATGGCACCAGCACCATCGAAGTAATCCTCACAGATCGGGCGTCAAATACTGCTTACAGCGGTGATGTCGGCTTCGAAGTTCGCACTCATGTGTTACCGAATCCAGGGCTTGATAAACCCTTCGGCGACGGCGTACTGAACGCCATTGAAGCGAGCACGGACGAAACGATTGCCGGTAAAACCGGGTTTGCCAGCAAGGCCGGGCAGACCGTCATGGTCAGCGTCGATAATGGAGCGGCTCGCGCGGCTACGGTGAAAGCCGATGGTAGCTGGGAATTAACGTTAACCTCCGCTGAATTGAAAGCTTATCCCGATGGTAATGTGCCGGTAAAAGTCACCGTGACGGATATCGCCGGAAACGTCGGTGTGGCGAACGGCAGTTTCACCGCTCAGACCCATAACGTGCCGGTGCTGACGATCAATACGCCATTTGCCGATGGGGTGCTGAACTACGATGAAGCCCACGCCGCAGGCGGGCAGGTGATTACCGGCAGCACAGGGATCTCGGGTGTTGGGCAAATTGTTAAAGTTACGCTCGGCGGCTTAACCGTCGATGCCGTGGTTCAGGCCAATGGTGACTGGAGCGCTACGATTCCTGGCTCGAAGCTCACGGATTTGGTTAACGGAGAAAATTATCCGATCAGCGTGACCGTCACGGATTCGGTTGGCAACACCGATACCGAAAGTGCGAGTGCAGTGGTGCACGTGAAGAAACCTGAGCCGACCATCGACACGCTGTTTGGCGATGAGATCCTCAATATCAGCGAGGCGGCAGGGCCGCTTACCCTTTCTGGCACCACGGGTCTGACGGGGGCCGGACAGGCGGTCAAAGTCACCATCGATCTGAATGGCGTTATTTATAATGCCGATGTGACGACCGGCGGTGTCTGGACGCTGGATTTACCTGCTGGCGCGTTGCAGGGATTAACCGGAACGTCGCATGGTATTTCTGTGACCGCAATGGATGCTTATGGCAACAGCGCGACGATAAACGATGGTTTTACCACGGCATTTACCGCGCCGACCGTTACGCTTACTACTCCGTTATTTACTGACAACATCGTCGGCACCGCAGAAGCAGGCGGGGCGCAAATCCTGAGCGGAACGCTAACTACGGCAACAACAGGCACTCCGGTGGTGCACGTGATTATCGGCGGCAAAGATTTCACTGCCACCGTGACGGGGAATACCTGGAAGTTAGATCTCACGGGGGCGAGCGACTGGGTTGGCGTCGCGCAGGGCGTGCAAAATGTGGTGGTCACCATTAGCGATGCCGCGCACAACACCGGTTCGACCAGCGCACCGCTGACGATTTTGACGCTTGCGCCAACGCTGACGGTTGATGCCTTTGCAGGTAATAACGATCTCAGTTACGAAGAAAGCCAGCACGGCGTCACGCTGACGGGTTCTTCAACTAACCTCATGGCCGGGCAGCAGATTAGCATCTCGCTCGCCGGGAAGAACTTCACAACGACAATTCAGGCCAACGGCTCATGGTCGTTAATGCTGACGTCGGGGCAACTTGCAACGCTTGCTGAAGGTGGCCAAACGCTGGCGGTTACTGCGACGGACAGTGCAGGTAATCACGCGTCCACGCCAGGCGTCCCGGTGACCATTAACCATACGGCCCCACTGGAAAGCGTCACCATTAATACCATTGGCGGTGATGGCTACCTGAATATTAATGAATTAGCAGGAACGGTGACGATTAGCGGGAAAGCTAGCGGAAGCACCACTACGGTCACGGTAAAACTGGGCGGCACTGAACTGGGAGTGGCGACGGTGGCTGGCGGCATCTGGAGCCTGACGCTGAGTCCAGAAAATAAAGCCTTGTTGGCTGAAGGGGAAAACGCCATTACCGCCACCGGACAAGGGGCGCAAGATTCAATCACCGTCAACGTTGACAGAAGTGCGCCGACGATTACCGTCGCTCCCTTTGCAGACAACGATATTGTTGATGTCACGGAATCCAAAAGCAGCCAGCTATTAAGCGGCACGGCGAGCCTCGCCGATACTGGCCGTGATATCACCATCCAACTGAACGGCAAAACCTACTTCGCCACGGTGCTGGCGGATGGGACCTGGTCGGTGTCCATTCCGCAGGCGGATGTGGCGAATTTGCCACAGGATCAACAAAACATCACCCTGAAGCTAATCGATGCGGCGGGTAATTCAACGACGGTTACGCACCCGATAACCGTGGCAACCATTGCGCCATTGCTCGAAGTGGATGCGCTGGGCGTGGGTAATTTGTTGACCGCCGTCGAGATTATTGGGGGCCTGCCGTTAGGTGGGCGGGGTGACCCTGGCGACACGGTTCATATTACTCTTGGGCCGATTTCTTTAACTGCGTTGGTCGATGAAACAGGTCACTGGAAAGTTCAGCTTCCGGAAGTCGATCTCGGAAAATTAACTGATGGCGCGCAGGTTATTGGCCTCAGCGTATCGGATCAAAATGGCAACGTGACGACCGCTAATGTGGTGCTAAACGTCGCGATTAACAAAGACCTTGGCGTGTTAATGCCAGATTTGTTTGCCACTGACGGGATACTCAATGTTGCTGAATCACTGGTGACACAAGTCATTACCGGCAAGGCAACAGGGGATTACCGCGATGCC
The DNA here is from genome assembly GCF_014189855.1 of Buttiauxella sp. A111. GTDB lineage: Bacteria > Pseudomonadota > Gammaproteobacteria > Enterobacterales > Enterobacteriaceae > Buttiauxella > Buttiauxella selenatireducens. The sequence continues at coordinate 30,171 of NZ_BJFN01000002.1, read as the reverse complement.
ACAGTGACGGTCACACTGCTTGGCTTTACGGTTACAGTGCCTGTTTCTGCGGATGGTTCATGGAGTGTGTCTGTCCCACCGAGTACCTGGATTGGTCTCACGCAAGATACCGCCGGACTCGATGTTTCCATTAAAGATATCAATGGGAATACGACAAACACACTGGTGGATATTGACCTCGCGCTGACGAACTTGCCAGTGGTGAGTAACGTTATCGCCTCGCTGGACAACATTATTAACAAAGCGGATACCCAGGTCGCTCAAACCGTCACGGGCGTCGTTCAGGGCGTTGCGGCAGGGACAGAAGTGTTGCTGAAAATCGGTGGTAACGTCATTTCCACCACGGTTGACGCCACCGGGCACTGGATTGCTTCTCTTCCGCCTGCTTTGCTGGCAGCACTGCCGGACGGTACAGCAGCGTTAAAAGTCAGCGTGACCGACAAATTCGGCAACCTCGTCGAAAGCAACGTTAATCTCACCGTGCTTTCCCACAACCTGCCGACCATTACGCTTAACCCGCTATTTGGTGATGGGGTGCTGAGCATTGCTGAACTGGTTAATGGCGTCATCAGCGGCACCGCAACAGGGCTGAATGGACGAACGATCTCTCTGAGCATTAACGGCGCACAGCAATTAACTGCGACCGTCGACGCCAACGGGAAATGGAGTGCGGCACTGACACCGGATGTTATTGGCATTTTGCAGGGGCTTGGCACCGGAAATGTCTCGGTATCGGCAAGCGCTACAGACCTGGTCGGTAACCCGGCGGCTTCTGCAACCGTGGGCTTGAAACTCGATCTTATCGCGCCAGTGCTTAACTCCGTCACGCTGTTTGGCGATGGTTTATTAAGTGCCGTTGATGCCACCCTGGCGCAAACCATTACCGGTTCCGTAGGCCATGCGCCATCAGGCTCTGTTGTCACAGTGGCGCTGGGAGGGAAAACCTTCGATGGCACCGTGGCCAGTGACGGCAGCTTTAAAATTAACCTCTCGCCGAGCGATTTGCTCGGGTTGAGCGACGGCAATTTAATCCCGCGCGTCACGATAACCACCGTCGACGGTAATACCTCGTCGGTTAACCTGCCTGCTGTTACGGTGGCGGTCGCCAATCTGCCAAAAGTGATTATTGATTCGGTGTTTGGCGGCGATGGTTATCTGAATGTCAGCGAAGCAGGTTCAGGCCAGACGTTAACCGGAAAGATAACCGCCGGGATTACGGATGGCGCGAAAGTGGTGGTGACCATCGGTGGAACTCAATACGACGCCACGGTCGCGGCGAATGGAACCTGGTCGCTGCCAGTACCTAATACCGTGCTTAAAGGCTTGCAGAATGGCGCTCTGCACATTGGTGTGACGGTAACCGACAAGGTTGGGAACACCAATACTGACGGCGCGAACACCATTGTGAAACTGTCGACGCCGGGGCTGAGTTTTAATGCGCTGGCGAGCCTTAATCTCATCACGTTACTGAGTAAAGGGCTGACGCTGAGCGGTGGCTCAAGCAATCTTGGTGCGGGGGCGACGGTGCATATCAGCCTGCTAAATAACACCGTGAATACTACCGCCATCACGGATAGCAATGGGAACTGGACGGCCACTCTTGGGCTGACGTTGAACCTGCTCCAGTTGTTGTCGCTCAGCAGCGCCGTGAATCTTTATGCCTCGGATCTGGCTGGGAACACCGGTTATCTCAACGTTGGGCTGGGTGGTGACATTATCTCCACCACACCACCTGCGGCACCAATGATGATGATGGCTTCAATGTCGGAAACCAACACCACCGGTGATGAAACCAGTACCACTCATTCCACTTCTACAACCAGCAATAACACGACGGAAACCACGGAACATCCCGCTGACACAAGCGGCGATGCGGCGGCTTACACCATCGGCGGTTTGACCATTGATCTCGCCGACGGCACCACCGTTAGCGGCGACACGCTACACGGCAGCACCGGTAATGACACCGTTCATCTCTCAACGCTTGGGTTTGTGCAGATTGATGGCGGTGCAGGCACCGATACGCTGGTGCTGGATGGCGTCAACATGACCCTCGACCTGGTGGCGGAAGGCAGCAAAATCCAGCATATCGAAATCTTCGATTTGGGGCTTTCCGGCACCAACTCGATAACCCTTAACCTCAACGAAGCGCTAAATATCACCGATAAACCGGAAGACGACCTGCTGATTAAAGGGGCGAAAGGTGACCAGGTGAATTTGGTTAACGGCACTGGCGATGTATGGGAAGTCGCCGGGCAGCGGGAAATCAACGGTGTGGAATACGACGTTTATCACAACAGCTCACAGCTCAGCAGCAACACGCTGGGTGATGTGCTGATTCAGCAGGGGTTGCATGTGAATCTGGTTTAATGGGGCAAGATTATGGGGCGAAACGCTAAAAGGCAGATGGGGCCAGCACTGGCGATTATCGCCAGTTGTCTGGCAAGTGTGCCGCTCATGGCCGCCGAGCAATATAACTGGCAGGCCGCACCGAGCGAGCAATTACAGGCCCAATTAACCATTAAAGAGGCGATTTTGCGGGCGTTTGCCCGCAATCCAAAAATCGCGCAGGCGGCGGCGCAAATCAGCGTCGGCAAAGCGAATCTCGATGAAGCGCAAAGCGCCTGGTTTCCGCAAATTGCATTACAGGGCGGCCTTGGCCGCTCACATACCACGGATTCTGCCGGGTCATTAAACAGCAATGCCTCGGCAGGGGTTAATCTTAAACAGTTGTTGTGGGACTTTGGCAGAACGGGCGGCAGCGTCGACGAACAAGAGAATTTGTCGGACGCTTACCGCTTTCAGCTTTACGACACGCTAAACAGCGTGGGGCAACAAACGCTACAAACCTACCTGCAAGTCAAACGTTATCAGGCGTTGTCAACCGCCGCTGAACGCAATGTTCGGTCACTCAATAATGTGCTCGAGATGGCGAACCTGCGAGCGAACGCGGGGTTAAGCTCGCAGTCGGATGTTCTGCAAGCGCAAAGCCGGATTGCCGGCATGAACGCCTCGCTTGAGCAATATCGCGCGCAAACGCGTTCGGCTCAGGCGGCACTCAGCGTGCTAACCGGCGTGGTGTCCGACAACCTTCCTGATTTACCAGAAGATCTTTTGCGACAGAAGATTTCTCTGCAATCCCTTCCGTATGAACAAAACAGCGCAGTGCGCAGCGCACAGGCGAAGCAACTGGCAGCGGAACAAAAAATCCGCCAGGCCCAGGCGCAGCATTACCCGACATTCTCTGTGCAGGCCGGGCGCACACGTTATGAGAATGACCATGGAGATTACTGGGACGACCAGGTGCAGTTAGTTGTTGATGCGCCGGTTTACCAGGGCGGTGCCGTGAGCGCCCGAGTGGATGCGGCTGAGGGGGAACGCAGAAATGCACAGGCCGAAGTGGAAGCCAGCAAGCTGGATGTGAATCAAAAGGCAGCCACGGCGTGGGCAGATTTGACCGGCGCACAACAGCGCCAGCAGGCGGGGGAAATGCAGTTTGCGGCGGCGGGTAAAGCGCGTGAGGTTTATGGCGATGAGTACCGGTTAAGCAAACGCAGCCTGAATGATTTGTTGAGCGTCGAACAAGATGTTTTCCAGGCGGATAGTTCGTCGATCACCGCTCGGTATGACGCCTGGGATGCGGCGGTGCGTTACGCCGGGGCTGTGGATAATTTATTGAATATGCTCGGGATTGAGCGGCAACAACTCACTGGGGATACGTTACCAGCACTTTAATAAAAGGAGTATTGCATGTCTCAACTGCCTGATACTGAATGCTGGATTGCCGCGATGGTCCGTGCCGCAGGGCGCTTTGGTTTACCTGCGGATGCACCGGCGGTGCGTCAACAAATGCGCTGGTTTGAAAATCTTCCGCTGCCTCATCGCCTGGAACGGTTAAGCGGGTTGATGGGACTGCAAATGCGCATCATGCCGAAAGAAAAAGTGCGCTGGCATACGCAAACGCTGCCCGTCATTGTGCAACTCGATAGCGGCGCACTGATTCTGTTGGAAGCATTAAGCGCGGAAGGGACGGTCAGTTACTGGCTGAGCGATGGGGGCGACCTGGTGCGAGAAGAGTCGCTGGAAACCTTGCTGGCTCGGGTGGAAGCGGACGTAGTGTTATTGGGTATTGCAGCGCGTAGCAGTGACGCCCGCATAGACGATTTCACTAAGCCCTGGGAGCCACACTGGTTCTGGCAGCATTTCCGTCATGCCGGTCGCAAGCTGGTTGAGATTTCCCTCGCGTCCGTAGTGGGTAACGTGCTGGCACTGGCGGGGATTCTGTTTTCGATGCAGGTCTATGACCGCGTGATCCCGGCGCAATCGATCCCGACTTTATGGGTACTGTTTTTCGGCGTGTTATTTGCCGCTTTTCTGGAATTTTTCATCCGCCTTTCCCGTACCCATATATCCGACATTATGGGCAAACACATCGATTTACACGTTTCCTCCCTGTTCTTCGCCCGGGCAATGGCGATTAAGAACGATGCCCGCCCGAAATCGACCGGATCGTTTATTTCCCAGTTGCGCGAAATTGATCAAGTGCGGGAATTGCTGACCTCCACCACCGTGGGGGCAGCAATGGATATGCCATTCGTACTGCTGTTCCTCGGGATCATGGCGCTGGTGGGTGGTGAGCTGGTACTGATCCCATTACTGGCGATCCCGCTGATCGTTATTCCTGGCATTCTGGTGCAGTGGCCGATGGCAAAACTGGCCAAAGAAGGGATGCGCGAAAGTGCGGTGCGTAACGCGGTTCTGGTGGAATCCATTGAAGGGGTGGAAGACATCAAAGCCTTGCAGGCGGAACCGTATTTTCAACGCCAGTGGGAACACTCTCATTCGGTTGGCGCAAATATCGGTATGAAGCAGCGAATCTGGGGCGCACGGCTGAGCGGTTGGGCGTCTACGGTGCAGCAAATTACTTATGCCGGAATGTTGGTGTTCGGCAGTTATCTGGTGCTGGCAGGGGAGATTACCACCGGGACGATGGTCGCCTGTAGCCTGTTATCTTCCCGCACTATCGCGCCATTGATGCAACTGACAATGGTCTTTTCCCGCTGGCAGCACGCCAAAACGGCGATGACTGGCCTGAATGAATTGCTGAAGAAACCACTCGATAAAGATCCTCAGCGCAAGATGGCCCATTGCCCAGTGCTGGCGGGTCATTACCAGTTTCAGGATGCGCAATACAGTTACGATGTTGAAAAGGGCGAGCAGGCGCTGGCGATTTCTTCCCTTGAGATCAAACCCGGCGAGCGCGTGGCAATACTGGGCAAAGTGGGCGCGGGGAAATCGACGTTACTGAAATTGCTCTCCGGCCAGGCTAACACCAGCAAAGGCAAGCTGATTATTGATGGCGTGGATATTGCCCATATCGACCCGGTGGATGTGCGCCGCCAGATTGGTTTTCTTTCTCAGGATTCGCGTCTGTTCTTCGGCACTTTGCGCCAGAATCTGATGCTCGGGCACCCGCATGCCAGCGAAAGTGAGTTACTCCAGGCGCTGCGCATTAGTGGCGCGCTGTCGATGGTGCAACAAGACGCGGCAAGTCTCGACCGCATCATCAACGAAGGCGGGCGGGGATTATCCGGCGGACAGCGGCAAATGGTTCTGCTGAGCCGCCTGATTGTGCGCAATCCACAAATCGTTTTGTTAGATGAACCGACGGCTTCTATGGATGAGCAACTCGAGGCTTATGTGATTCGGCAACTGCACAACTGGCTTACGGGGCGCACTCTGGTGCTGGTGACGCATCGCCCGGCGTTGCTTAAATTGGTCGACCGAATTGTGGTGATGGAGAACGGCAAAGTAGTGGCTGATGGGCCGCGCGACACCATTCTTAATCAGGCTCAACGCAACAGCAATGTGGCTTCTATCGCCTGAGGAGTTTCCCATGAGTCAATTAAGCCTTCAGGATGACCTCGCTCGCCAGGGACGCTTTTATTCATCGGTGGTCTGGTTAACGTTATTTGGGTTGTTGGGTTTCGCGGGATGGGCGTGGTTTGCCACTCTCGATGAAGTGACGGTGGGAACCGGGAAAGTGACGCCATCGAGCCATGCGCAGCTGATTGAAAGCCTGGACGGCGGGATTGTCAGCGCGTTGTTGGTTCACGAAGGCGATATCGTCAATAAAGGGCAAATGCTGGCGCGACTTGATCCTACCCGTTTTCAGTCTAACTATGGTGAAGCCGCCGCCAGGGCGTTGGCTCTGCGGGCATCTTCTGAACGTTTGCGTTCTGAGTTAACCGGTGAGCCGTTGCGTTTTAGCGCAGAGTCATTGCGCGCGCCTGATTTAGTGGCGCGTGAAAAGCAACTCTACGATTCACGCCGTCGTAATCTGGATGAAACGGTCGCCAATTTGCAAAGCTCTTACAAGCTGGTGATGGAAGAACTGAGAATGACGCAACCGCTGGTGGCGAAAGGGGCGGCGGGGGCCGTTGAGGTTATCCGCTTGCAGCGTCAGGCGACCGAACTGAAAGGCAAAATCGACGATGCGCGTAATCAGTTTGCAGTTCGAGCCCGTGAAGAGCAGGTGAAGAATAACGCCGAGCTGGATGCGCAGTTGCAAGTGATGGCGGGTAAAGCGGATCAGCTGGACCGCGCGTCACTCTTTTCGCCCGTGCGTGGGGTCGTGAAAGATGTGCAGGTGACGACCGTCGGCGGCGTTTTGCCTCCGGGCGGCAAACTGATGGAGATTGTGCCGCTTGAGGATCAGTTATTGATCGAAACGCGTATCAACCCACGAGATATTGCCTACATCAGGCCAGGACTTGCGGCGACGGTGAAAATCACCGCTTATGATTCATCAATCTATGGAAATTTGCAGGGTACGGTAGAGGTGGTTTCGCCGGATACATTGCAGGATGAGGTGAAGCGTGACCAGTATTATTACCGGGTTTATGTTCGCACCCAAAACGCGGAGTTGCATAACCGTAACGGCAAGCGCTTCCCCATTTTACCGGGCATGGTGGCGAGTGTAGAAATCAAAACCGGGCAAAAAACGGTAATGGATTATCTGGTGAAGCCGTTGAACAAGGTGAAAGAATCACTGCGTGAGCGGTAGTTTGAGGAAATAGTTTGAGGGCTTTAGTGGATGGCGCGTTGCCATCCATCAAATATTTATACCCAAAATAATTCGAGTTGCTTAAAGGCGGCAAGGCCGTGACAAATCTGTCTGGAACAGATTTGAACAGCGCTTGCGCTGGCCCGTAGGGTGAGCCTCACGGATGAGGCTCATCAATCCCCAGAAGCTTACACAAGTAAGTGACTGGGGTGAGCGGGAGTAGCCAACGCATAAGCAGCTTGAAGTATGACGGGTATAAGCTTAACGACCTGCGTGTTTCATAATGCGGGCTTTATCAACCGCCCATTCTTTGTCTTTCACATCATTACGCTTGTCGTGCTGTTTCTTACCTTTTGCCACGCCGATTTTCACTTTGCACCAGGCATTTTTCCAGTACATCGACAGGGCGACAACGGTGTAACCTTCACGGTTAATACGCCCGTAAAGGTTATCAAGCTCACGTTGGTTAAGCAGGAGTTTACGGGTACGCGTTGGGTCGCAGACTACATGACTTGAAGCCACATTTAACGGGGTAAAGTTGGCACCAAACAGGAATGCTTCGCCGTCTACCAAAATGACGTAGCTATCACCGATGTTGGCCTTCCCGGCACGCAGAGATTTTACTTCCCAGCCTTGTAGCACGAGTCCCGCTTCAAACTCATCTTCGATAAAGTATTCATGGCGGGCGCGTTTGTTTTGCGCAATGGTGGCTGAACCTGGTTTGTATGCTTTTTTCTTTGTCATAGTGCTGCTCAGTATAAGTAATCCAGGAGTTCAAATACACCCCGCTTCGCTGCGAGGATGAAGGCATATCTTAGCACGGCTCTGGGCTAAGAGTTTTTCTTTGCATGATGATAAATGGTATTATTTGCGTGTTTTGTGACTCTCAGGAAATGCTATGCCTCAGATTACCCGTACTGCGCTGGTGCCTTATAGCGCGGAGCAGATGTATCAATTAGTTAACGATGTGAAATCCTACCCTGACTTTTTACCGGGTTGCACTGGCAGCCGGATCATTGACGCGTCGCATGATCAGATGACGGCGGCGGTAGATGTTTCCAAAGCGGGGATCAGCAAAACTTTCACCACGCGTAACTCGCTTACCAGCAATCACAGTATTCTGATGCATCTTGTCGATGGGCCATTTAAGTCATTGATGGGAGGCTGGAAATTTACACCGCTGAGCGCGGAAGCATGCCGTATCGAGTTCCAGCTCGATTTTGAGTTTACGAATAAACTTATCGAGTTGGCTTTTGGTCGTATCTTCAAAGAGTTAGCGGGAAACATGGTTCAGGCGTTTACCGTTCGTGCCAAAGAGGTCTACAGTGTCGCCTGATATCACGGTTGAAGTCGTTTATGCGCTGCCTGAAAAGCAGTATTTGCTCAAGGTTAGAGTTGCAGAGGGCACAACGGTTGAGCAGGTAATTACCAGGTCAGGCATTCTTGAACTGCGCACGGATATCGATCTGTCGAAGAATAAAGTTGGCATTTTTAGCCGTCCGGTAAAATTGACCGACACGGTTAATGAGGGGGATCGGGTGGAAATTTATCGTCCACTGATTGCCGATCCTAAAGAGCTCAGACGCCAACGAGCAGAAAAATCCGCTAAGAAGTAGCCAAAAAAAAGGTGCCATCGGCACCTTTTTTGTTGGTTATTCGTTTTCCAGCTTCGGCTTGTTGTCGATGTTGGTCAACACACCACTGCTGTTGAAAGTCAGCGTCAGCGTTTGCTGAGTCACTTTTTCATGGCCTGGTTGCTGGCGGAAGACATAGAACCAGGTGCTTGTACCGAATGGATCAGTCATCATTGGCGTACCCAGAGCATACGCAACTTGCTGTTGAGTCATGCCAGTACGGATCTTTGACACATCGTTCTGTGTCAGGTAGTTCCCCTGGTTAATGTCGGGGCGGTAAACCACTCGCTCCAGAGTGGAACAGCCTGCGGTCAGCATAAGAAGAACCGCTGCGGCAGCAGTCAGCGTTTTACAGCGCATAGTGATTTGATTCCTTTTCGGGCCCGAGCAGCACATGGCTCATTCATAATATGCCGATGATAATAAACCTTTACGCAGTTTAAAACATTAAGGCGCTTAACTCTGACCCTGGTACGGCAAAAAAGTTGGCTTAAAACATGCTCAATTAACAATATGCTGACTGAGCGATTGTTTTTTGAACGATTAGCAGAGCGTTGTCGGGATGTATATTTAACAATCGCCTTTAAGCCGCCAACAACTCTTTTGCGTTGGCAAGCGTGTTACGAGTGACTTCGCTGCCACCGAGCAAACGAGCCAATTCTTGCAGGCGTGAGCGTTTGTCCAGCGGCTGCATGTGAGTTTCAGTCATTTCGCCATCGGTTTCTTTACTGACAAAGAAGTGATGATGCCCGCACCCTGCAACCTGCGGCAGGTGCGTTACGCACATGACCTGAGTGGATTCACCTAACTGACGTAATAATTTACCGACAACGGCTGCCGTTGGGCCGCTGATCCCGACATCCACTTCATCGAAGATGAGTGCAGGTGTTTCCATTTTGCGCGCGGTGATGACCTGAATGGCGAGGGCGATACGTGAAAGCTCGCCGCCGGAGGCCACTTTTGCCAGCGGCTGTAATGGTTGGCCAGGGTTAGTACTGACACGGAAGTCGATGCGGTCTGCCCCTTCAGCGGTCAGATGGTTTTCATTAAATTCAACATCAATGGCTAGCTTACCGTGTGGCATCGACAACGAATGCATGCTTGCGGTAATCAATTGGCAAAGCTCTGCTGCATAATGCGCGCGGCGCTGATGCAGCTCCTGCGCAATGCTCAGTGCTTGTTGGTGATGGAGTGTTACCGCCTGCATTAATTCATCTTGAGAACTGGCTTGATCATCAAGCTGCTGTAGCTCTTCGAGGAGCTGTTGATGGAACAATGGCAGTTCTTCCGGCGAAATATGGTGTTTACGGGCCAATGAGATTTGCCTGGAGATGCGTTGTTCCAGTTCATAAAGACGATTAGGGTCCAGATCCAGACGGTCACAATAATGACGCAGTTCATCGCTGGCTTCCGTAATCTGAATAGTGGCCTCTTCAAGCATTGTTAAAACACCTGAAAGTTTGCTATCCATCCCAACCAGTTCTTCCATTAAATGACGCGCGGTATACAGCTGGCTTTGCAGGTTGTTGTCTTCGCCATCAGCGAGGATTGCTAACGCTTGCTGGCTGACAGATATCAATTGCCCACTGTTCGCCAGACGTTTGTACTCTTCATCAATCTGCTCAAATTCACCTGCAATCGGGGAAAATTCATTGAGTTCTTTCAGTTGATACTGAAGCAGTTCAGAGCGGGCTGCACGTTCCTGAGCCAGTTGTTGATGTTGCGCCAGAGAGCGGCAGCTTTGATGCCATTCGCGGTATCTTTCTGCCATTTTTGCAAGCAGAGCAGATTCACCCGCATAACCATCCAGCAGGTTTTTTTGATGTTCTGGTTTCAGCAAAAGCTGATGTGCGTGCTGACCATGAATTTGAATCAGCATTTGACCGAGGTCGCGCAACTGGGAAAGGGGAACCGCGGTTCCGTTGATGAAGCCGCGTGAACGTCCATCGCTGCTAATGACGCGGCGTAGCAGACATTCACGCCCATCATCGAGCTGGTTTTCTTCGAGCCAACGCAGGGCTGCGGGAGTATCTTTTAAGGAAAAGCGGGCGCAGAGATCGGCACGAGTAGCGCCCTGGCGAACCATATCGGCTTCCGCACGGCCACCCAGGCACAACCCTAAGGCATCAATAGCAATGGATTTACCGGCACCTGTTTCACCGGTAATGGCGGTCATGCCGTGGTGAAAATCAATTTCCAGTTCACGAACGATGGCGAAGTTACTGATGGTGAGTTGTGCCAGCATAATTGCTTTCCTGTATGAAAAGACATGACTGTGTTTTCATACAGTATAAACTGGTTTTATATACAGTAAAGAGGCTGGGCTACTTTTTAGAACAATTTTTTTGACCAGCCGAGTTTTGAGCTCAATGTATTGAAATAGCTGTAATCTTTTGGATGAATAAGATTGAGGTGGTAGTCGCAGCGACGGATCAATACGTCTTCACCTTCCTGAATCGGTAGCGCAATCTGGCTGTCACAACTGATTTCCAGGTCGTTACGCATATGCGAAAAGCGCAGGCGAATGGTGCTGCTGCTGTTGATGACCAGTGGGCGTGCAGACAGTGTGTGCGGGAACATCGGCACCAGGGTAATGGCATCAAGTGACGGAGTAAGAATTGGCCCGCCAGCGGAGAGCGAATAGGCGGTAGAGCCGGTCGGTGTCGAAATGATCAACCCATCAGAGCGTTGCGAAAAAGCGAAAATCTCATCGATATAGACTTCGAATTCAATCATGTGCGCCACTTTGCCTGGGTGTAGCACGACTTCGTTAATCGCGGTACTCAGGCGCGTCGGGGTATCCTGTTGGCACACCTGGGCTTCCAGCAAGAAGCGGCGCTCGGCAATGTAGTGTCCTTCAAGCACATCTGCGAGTTGCTGTTGTGCGTTGTCTGGGTCAAGGTCGGTAAGAAAGCCGAGATTGCCGCGGTTGATGCCAATGACTTTGATATCATAACGAGCAAGAACGCGGGCTGCGCCAAGCATATTGCCATCACCACCTACAACAACCGCGAGATCAGCCTGTTGGCCTATTTCCGCCAGCGTGCCGGTTTTCACGTTATTGAGATTAAGTTCCTGGGCAATTTGCTGCTCGACAATGACGTCGTAGCCTTTGGTGCAGAGCCAGCGATACAGCATTTCATGCGTGGTTAGGGCTGTAGGGTGACGTGGGTGCCCGACAATACCAATGCAGTTGAAATGTTTGTTCATTATGCTGATGGTCCTTATGCGCAGTGATGCAGTCGTTTATGACAATATGTCACGTTCCCTTGAATCCCGGAAACTGATCCCCATAATAAGCGAACCAGCGAGATGAATGCTAAAAACGCGGAGAAATTCATGAGTAGTAAAGATCAGAAAACACCAGACGAGCAAGTCTCGGACGAAATTGCAATGGAAAGCCACGAAGAAGTCGAGGCCGTAGAGGGTGCCGAAGTGGTTGATCCGCGCGATGAAAAAATTGCCGATTTAACAGCGCAACTGGAAGAAATTCAGCAGCGCGAGCGTGACAGTGTGTTACGCAACAAAGCGGAAATGGAAAACCTCCGTCGCCGTACTGAGCTCGATATCGAGAAAGCGCACAAGTTCGCTCTGGACAAATTTGTCAACGAGCTGCTTCCGGTGATTGATAGCCTGGATCGCGCTTTGGAAGTGGTAGACAAGTCCAACACCGACTTAGCCGCCATGATTGAAGGCATCGAATTAACTCAGAAATCGATGCTTGATGTGGTACGTAAGTTTGGTGTGGAAGTGGTTGGCGATACCAATGTGCCGTTCAACCCGGATGTACACCAGGCGATTGCCATGGTTGAGTCTGAAGATGTTGCTCCAAACCACGTACTGATGGTGATGCAGAAGGGTTACACCCTGAATGGTCGCACACTGCGTGCAGCCATGGTTTCTGTGGCGAAAGCAAAAGCGTAATTTGATTTAAACGCTTGAAATAAAAAGCCAGCCTCGAAGGCTGGCTTTTTTGTCTCTGTCATTCTCAACGCTGATTATTCTTCAACACTTTGGCGAAGTGGTGTCACAGGCGTCACGCGCACTTGCTTAATCATGTTGTCTTGTACGTCGAGAATATCGATATCGTAATGGCTCAATCGCACTCGCGTGTCGATGGCTGGGATCTCTTGCAGTTCTTCAAGCAACATACCGTTTACGGTACGCGCTTCGTCTTCTGGCAGCGTCCAGTTAAAAGCCTTGTTGATTTCACGCACATTGGCGCTACCTTCAATAATGACGGAGCCGTCGTTCTGTGGCGTAACTTCCTCGGCAAGCGTTGGAGACATCGATGTAGTGAAATCGCCAACAATCTCTTCAAGAATATCTTCAACCGTTACCAGCCCTTGAATGTCACCGTATTCGTCAACGACCAGACCGACTTTCTTTTTGTTGCGCTGGAATTTTACCAACTGAACACTGAGCGGCGTCCCTTCAGGCACAAAGTAAATTTCATCAGAGGCACGCAGCAGAGTTTCTTTGGTGAACTCCTGTTTTTCCGTCATTAAACGGTAGGCTTCACGGACACGCAGCATGCTGATGGCATCGTCCAATGTATCGCGATACAGCACAATGCGGCCATGTGGGGAGTGTGTCAGCTGGCGTACGATAGATTTCCAGTCATCGTTGATGTCTATGCCCACAATTTCGTTGCGCGGCACCATGATGTCGTCGACGCTCATTTTTTCGAGATCCAGCACCGAGAGCAGCATATCCTGGTTGCGACGGGAGATTTTTGTGTGTGACTCATGCACAAGGGTACGCAATTCGTCTTTGTTTAACGCGCTATTTACGGTACTGACGTTTTTGATACCCATAAGACGCATCAACATACGTGTGATGATGTTGAGCAGCCACACCAGCGGCATCATCAGTATTTGCAACGGCCCGAGCAGGAAGCTACTTGGGAAGGCGACTTTTTCCGGATACAGCGCGGCAATTGTTTTTGGCAGGACTTCAGCGAACACCAGTACCACGAAGGTGAGGATACCGGTGGCGATGGCGACACCTGCGTCGCCGTACAAACGCATGCCGACGATGGTGCCAATGGCCGAGGCCAGAATGTTGACCAGGTTATTGCCGATGAGCACCAGGCTAATCAGGCGGTCTGGTTTGCGAAGCAGTTTTTCAACCCGTTTTGCCGAGCGATTGCCCTGTTTGGCAAGGTGGCGGAGTTTATAGCGGTTAAGCGTCATCATGCCGGTTTCTGAACCGGAGAAGTACGCCGATACCACCACCATGATGATCAAGGTAACGATCAGCGTGGTGGTTGAGATGTGTTCCAAAAGGTGTGTCCTTTAAAAATGCAAAATTAGCTGACGAATTGTTGTAGAACTCGGCTGCCGAAGTAGGCGAGCGTCAGAATAGCGGCACCCGCAACGTTAAACCACACGACACGGCGCCCACGCCAACCTTCATGATAGTGTCCCCACAGTAAAACGATGTAGACAAACCATGCGAGAATCGACAATACCGCTTTATCAACGTTTTCCAGGCTGAAAAGATTTTTCAGATAAAACAGGCCGGTGCAAAGGGTTAACGTCAGCAGTACAACGCCGACCTGGGTGATGTGAAACATTTTGCGCTCAATGCTCATCAATGGCGGCATTTCAGCGCGGAAGGCAAGTTTCTTATTCTTGAGCTGATAATCAATCCATGCCAGTTGCAGCGCATAAAGTGCAGCAATAATCAGCGTCGCGTAGGCAAACAGCGACAAACCAATGTGCACCATCATACCCGGCGTGGCTTCAAGGTGGGTGATGAATTCGTTGGGCATGAAGGTCGCCAGCGCCAGATTGATTAAGGCGAAAGCGTAAACAATCGGTAACAGCAGCCAGCCGCGATTTCGTGAAGCCACGATGGTCATCACGGTACATATCATCAAACTGACTAACGAGCCGACGTTAAGCAGGCTGAGGTTTTGACCACCGTCGGCGGCAAAAATACGCGCTTCGAGCGCCAGACCGTGGCTTACAAGCGCGATAACGGCCGATATAATAGCGAAACGACGCCACCCGCTGTTCTTTGTCAGCAGACTGGGGATAATCAGCGCGAGGCTGCTGGAATAGGCTACAAGCGCAAGGATTGCGAAAACAGGCATATAAAGTGTCGGTCAATTAGCCAGAGATGAAAAAAAGCAGTATAACGTTACCTGCCGCCTGCTCCAACTCTAACCGTTGCATCACACCAAAGGCGGCTTCATGTTATATACCCGTCATACTACAAGTTATGGGGGTGTTGGCTGCACTCACTTACCCCAATCACTTACTTTAGTAAGCTCGTGGGGATAAGCTCCCTTGCCGCCTACCCACAACTTGAACTATTTAGGGTATAATCCGCCAAATTCTGTTTTGTGTCGCAAGCTGCGGCCCTAAGTTACCACGTTAGGCAAAAGACAATGTTTGATAATTTAACTGACCGTCTGTCGCGCACACTGCGCAATATCAGCGGCCGCGGGCGGCTGACTGAAGAGAATGTAAAAGAAACTCTGCGCGAAGTGCGCATGGCACTTCTGGAAGCGGATGTTGCGCTGCCGGTGGTGCGAGACTTTATCAGCCGCGTGAAAGAAAAAGCGGTTGGTCACGAAGTTAACAAAAGCCTGACCCCAGGTCAGGAGTTCGTCAAAATCGTTCGTGCCGAATTGGTCGCGGCGATGGGCGAAGAGAACGCGAGCCTGAATCTTGCGGCACAACCGCCAGCCGTAGTGTTAATGGCGGGTCTGCAAGGTGCGGGTAAAACGACTAGCGTAGGTAAATTAGGTAAGTTCCTGCGTGAAAAGCACAAAAAGAAAGTGCTGGTCGTTTCTGCCGACGTTTATCGTCCGGCGGCGATAAAACAGCTGGAAACGCTGGCTGAACAAGTTGGTGTCGATTTCTTCCCTTCAGATGTCGGGCAAAAACCTGTCGATATCGTTAATGCTGCGCTGAAAGAAGCGAAGCTGAAGTTCTTTGACGTGCTGCTGGTGGATACCGCTGGTCGTTTGCACGTTGATGAAGCGATGATGGATGAAATCAAACAGGTTCATGCTGCGATTAATCCAGTTGAAACACTGTTTGTTGTAGACGCCATGACGGGGCAAGATGCGGCAAATACCGCAAAAGCTTTCAACGAAGCGTTGCCACTGACGGGCGTCGTGCTGACGAAAGTCGACGGTGATGCGCGCGGCGGTGCGGCACTTTCTATTCGTCACATCACCGGTAAGCCAATTAAGTTCCTGGGTGTAGGCGAAAAAACCGAAGCACTGGAACCTTTCCACCCTGATCGTATTGCTTCTCGTATTCTGGGGATGGGCGATGTTTTATCGCTTATCGAAGATATTGAGAGCAAAGTTGACCGTGCTCAGGCTGAAAAGCTGGCAAGCAAGCTGAAGAAAGGCGATGGGTTTGATCTCAACGATTTCCTCGATCAGCTGAAACAAATGAAAAACATGGGCGGCATGGCGAGTATGATGAGCAAATTGCCAGGCATGGGGCAATTGCCGGATAACGTTAAGTCGCAAATGGATGACAAAGTCCTGGTGCGTATGGAAGCCATTATTAATTCCATGACGCTCAAAGAGCGTGCGCAGCCAGAGATTATCAAAGGTTCACGCAAACGTCGTATCGCGATGGGTGCGGGTATGCAGGTGCAGGATGTCAACCGTCTGCTTAAGCAGTTCGATGACATGCAGCGCATGATGAAGAAGATGAAGAAGGGCGGAATGGCGAAAATGATGCGCGGCATGAAAGGTATGATGCCGCCAGGTTTCCCAGGTCGTTAATTTCTGCAATTTTTGTTTTGCCAGCAAAACAAAAATTGATTTCCGCTCAGGAATGAGTACAATTTTCGGGCTTTTAATATGACACCGGGCTCCGTCCCTCGACGGGGCCCGGTGTTTTATTCACTAAAGAGGATGTTATGGTAACTATTCGTTTAGCACGTCACGGCGCAAAAAAGCGTCCGTTCTATCAGGTTGTTGTTACTGACAGCCGTAATGCACGTAACGGTCGCTTCATTGAGCGCGTTGGTTTCTTCAACCCTATCGCTAGCGAAAAAGACGAGGCTACTCGCCTGGATCTGGATCGCATCGAGCATTGGGTTGGCCAAGGCGCAACCCTGTCTGATCGCGTATCTGCGCTGATCAAAGCAGCAAAAAAAGCAGCTTAATCTGTCACGGTGGTCATGATGAGCAATCAACTCGCTCCAAAGGCACCTGTTAACCCAATCGTATTGGGCAAGATGGGCTCCTGTTATGGTATTCGTGGTTGGCTCAGAGTGTTTTCCTCTACCGAAGACGCCGATAGCATTTTTGACTATCAGCCCTGGTTTATCCAGAAGGCGGGTCAGTGGCAGCAAGTACAGCTGGAAAGCTGGAAGCACCACAATCAGGATCTGGTTATCAAGCTGAAAGGCGTTGATGACCGGGATGCTGCGAATCTGCTCACTAATTGCGAAATTGTGATTGATTCAACGCAACTGCCTAATCTCGAAGAGGGTGACTATTACTGGAAAGACCTTATGGGTTGCCAGGTAGTGACGACTCAGGGATATCAGCTTGGTAAAGTCATCGACATGATGGAAACCGGCTCAAATGACGTTCTCGTCATTAAGGCAAACCTGAAGGATGCGTTCGGTATCAAGGAGCGGCTGGTTCCGTTCCTCGATGGGCAGGTTATCAAGAAAGTCGATCTCGCTACTCAAACCATTGAAGTAGATTGGGATCCTGGTTTTTAAAACCTCCGGATTAACGGTAAAAGACGGCGTAATGGGGATTGGCTTGTGTTTATTGGTGTAGTTAGCCTGTTTCCAGAGATGTTCCGCGCAATTACCGACTTCGGGGTAACTGGCCGGGCAGTAAAAAATGGCCTGCTGAGCATCCAAAGTTGGAGTCCACGTGACTTCACTTATGACCGGCACCGTACCGTGGACGATCGTCCTTACGGCGGCGGACCGGGTATGCTTATGATGGTAAACCCTTTACGGGAAGCCATCCACGCAGCGAAAGCAGCGGCAGGGGAAGGTGCTAAGGTTATCTATCTTTCACCTCAGGGGCGCAAGCTTGATCAAGCAGGCGTCAGCGAACTGGCAACAAATGAGAAGCTAATTCTGGTTTGTGGCCGGTACGAAGGGATAGATGAGCGCGTAATCCAAACCGAAATTGATGAAGAATGGTCAATCGGCGATTACGTACTCAGTGGTGGTGAATTACCAGCAATGGTGCTGATTGACTCGGTTTCACGGTTTATTCCGGGAGTTCTGGGACATCAGTCATCAGCAATCGAAGATTCGTTTGCTGATGGATTGCTTGACTGCCCACACTATACTCGTCCTGAAGTGTTAGAAGGCATGGAGGTTCCGCCAGTATTACTGTCGGGGAACCATGCAGAGATTCGACGTTGGCGCCTGAAGCAGTCGCTGGGCCGTACCTGGCTTAGAAGACCTGAACTTCTGGAAAACCTGGCTCTGACTGAAGAGCAAGCAAGGTTGCTGGCGGAGTTCCAACGGGAACACGCAAATACAGCAACATAAACATGATGGGCATGGTTCATACCACCCAATACATCAGTTTACCCAGGATAAGAGATTAAATTATGAGCAACATTATTAAGCAAATTGAACAAGAACAGATGAAACAGGATGTACCTTCATTCCGTCCGGGTGATTCCGTGGAAGTGAAAGTATGGGTCGTTGAAGGTTCTAAAAAACGTCTGCAGGCATTTGAGGGCGTGGTTATTGCTATCCGTAACCGCGGTCTGCACTCTGCATTCACTGTTCGTAAAATTTCCAACGGCGAAGGTGTTGAGCGTGTATTCCAGACTCACTCCCCAGTAATCGACAGCATTACTGTTAAACGTCGTGGTGCCGTTCGTAAAGCTAAACTGTACTACCTGCGTGAGCGTACTGGTAAATCTGCTCGTATCAAAGAGCGTCTTACTAAGTAAGATTTCGCTAACGCGACATCCATATAAAGGGCTGCCATTTGGCAGCCCTTTTTTGTTTAATGCATGAGGGATTCCTGTAATCCCTCACGGCTGGCTTTTTCCCATATTGCGCGGCGCTCAGCTACATCTGGCAGCGTTTCACAACTGGAAGGGAATGATTTCCCACTTTGTCCCTGAATGGCTAAAAACTTTGGATCACAAATCCGCTGCTGGCCATCCGCATATCCTTTTAACCATTCTTCACGATCCACATTTTCATCGTTATGCAAATGTGCAATGACGGGATTACTTCTTATTGGCTGTCCAGACATCGCATCATCCCAACCTGCCTGATACCAGTCGGTAGGAGCCGGGGTTGGCGCATGCGTGTAGGGATCAACATAACAAGCAGACAGTAACAGGATCGGAATCAGAGCCAGGTAGCGCATAGTGGGGATATCCATTTCAAAGCGTATTATCTGAGCATAGAGCGCTTATGACTTTGCATTACGCTATTTTTACAGAGTGCATGGTTGAGCATAAAACAAGCGTGATTATGCAGTTGTGTATATTTATGTTTACATTAATTGTGATTTAATGGGCTTTAAGCGGCATTTATTTCCTATGTGTAATTTATTGTTTACGCAATATGGATTGCATTCTTTACTAAAGATGGTAAGGTAGTGCCATCCTCACTGAGGAAACGACTATCGCAAACGAGCTAACAGGACTGCCATCATGCAAAAAGACGCGCTGAACAACGTTCATATTTCTGACGAACAGGTATTAATCACTCCGGATCAACTGAAAGCGGAATTCCCACTGACTGCTGCTCAAGAAGTGCAGATCGAGCACTCCCGCCAGACGATTTCCGATATTATCGCTGGCCGCGATCCTCGTCTGTTGGTGGTGTGTGGACCTTGCTCGATCCACGACCCTGAAACTGCGATTGAATATGCTCGTCGTTTTAAAACGTTGTCTGAAGAAGTTAGCGATAGTCTGTACCTCGTGATGCGCGTCTATTTTGAAAAGCCACGTACTACCGTCGGCTGGAAAGGGCTGATCAACGACCCACACATGGATGGCTCGTTTGATGTTGAAGCTGGTTTGAAAATTGCTCGTCACTTACTCGTAGAATTGGTCAGCATGGGTCTGCCGCTGGCGACAGAAGCACTTGATCCGAACAGCCCGCAATACCTGGGCGATTTGTTCAGCTGGTCCGCGATTGGTGCACGTACCACTGAATCCCAGACCCACCGTGAAATGGCTTCGGGCCTTTCAATGCCTGTTGGATTTAAAAATGGGACTGACGGTAGCCTTGGGACTGCGATAAATGCGATGCGTGCTGCATCTATGCCGCACCGTTTCGTTGGCATCAACCAGGCAGGCCAGGTTTGCTTGCTGCAAACTCAGGGGAACCCTGATGGCCATGTGATTTTGCGCGGAGGCAAAGCACCAAACTACAGCCCGGCAGATGTCGCACAGTGTGAAAAAGAGATGGTGCAGGCGGGACTCCGCCCAGCCTTGATGATAGATTGCAGCCATGGCAACTCAAACAAAGACTACCGCCGCCAGCCGGGCGTGGCTGAATCAGCTGTCGCTCAAATTAAAGATGGTAACCGTTCGATTATTGGCCTGATGATAGAAAGTAATATCCACGAAGGTAATCAATCATCAGAGCAACCACGCAGTGAAATGAAGTACGGTGTTTCTGTAACAGATGCTTGCATCGATTGGGAAACGACTGAGACCTTACTGCGCGAGATTCATCAGGATCTGAACGGCACGCTTGCGGCGCGTAAGGCATAAGAGGTTTTACTATGGTGGCTGAATTGACCGCGCTGCGCGATCAAATTGATGAAGTGGATAAGGCGTTGCTGGGGTTGCTGGCACGCCGCCTGGAATTGGTAGCGGAAGTTGGCGAAGTCAAAAGCCAGTATGGTTTACCGATTTATGTCCCGGAACGTGAAGCTGCAATGCTAGCTTCACGCCGCAAGGAGGCAGAAATGCTGGGCGTTCCTCCTGACTTAATTGAAGATGTGCTGCGCCGAGTCATGCGCGAGTCTTACTCGAGCGAGAATGACAAAGGGTTTAAAACACTGTTTCCTGCGCTGCGTCCGGTGGTTATTGTCGGTGGCGGCGGGCAGATGGGGCGTCTGTTTGAAAAGATGCTCACCCTTTCTGGCTATCAGGTGCGCATTCTGGAAAAAGAAGACTGGGCGCAGGCTGCGGAGTTGATGGTTGATGCGGGCATGGTGATTGTCAGTGTGCCGATTCATATTACCGAGCAAGTTATCTCCCAACTTCCACGTTTGCCTGATGACTGTATTCTGGTTGATCTGGCGTCGGTGAAAAATGGCCCGCTACAAGCCATGCTGGCCGCGCATCAAGGTCCCGTTCTTGGGTTACACCCAATGTTCGGCCCAGATAGCGGAAGTCTTGCGAAGCAGGTCGTGGTCTATTGCGATGGCCGTCAACCAGAAGCTTACCAGTGGTTCCTTGAACAAATTCAAGTCTGGGGTGCTCGTTTGCACCGTTCCACCGCTGTTGAACACGATCAGAACATGGCATTTATTCAGGCGTTGCGCCACTTTGCAACCTTTGCATATGGTCTTCACCTGGCTGAAGAGAATGTTCAGCTCGAACAGTTACTTGCGCTTTCATCACCCATTTATCGCCTGGAACTGGCGATGGTAGGTCGATTGTTCGCCCAGAACCCACAGCTTTACGCCGATATTATTATGTCTTCCGAAAGCAATCTGGAACTTATCAAGCGTTACTACAAGCGATTCGGTGAGGCAATTAGCTTACTTGAACACGGTGATAAGCAAGCTTTCATCGACAGCTTCCGTAAAGTCGAACATTGGTTTGGCGATTACGCACAGCGCTTCCAGAGCGAAAGTCGAACTTTGTTACGTCAGGCAAATGATAGCCGACCGTAATTTCAATAAAGGTTTTATACTCAAAAGCCATCAGGGAAACCTGGTGGCTTTTTTAATGGCTATAAGGATAAAGAAATGGCGCAGCCGCAAGTTCTGTTCGATTACACAGGTCATTTACCCGAATGCCCTACGTGGAGTGCAGAAGAAAATTGCCTTTACTGGACGGACATTCTTGAAAATGAAATTCATCGTTACAGCACGATAAACAGTAAACACGATGTGATTAAGTTTTCCGAGGAAGTCGGCTGTTTTGCTTTGTGTGAAACAGGGGGCTTTATTGTCGCGTTGCGAAGTGGAATTTACCTCACTAACCGTACTGGCCTTATCACTTGCAAAGTCTGTGACAATCCGAGTAACCCCGCTTTGGCTCGTTTCAATGATGGCGGCACTGACAGAGATGGGCGTTTTTATGCCGGAACATTTTGGGGACCAGGTGACTACAATGGCGCATTGTTATGTCGCGTAGATAACGATCTGACTGCGCATGTTGTCCAACATGATATTCATGGCGCTAACGGTTTGGCATTCAGTGAAGATAAAAAATGGATGTACACATCCGATACGCCTAACCGCGTGATTTATCGAACCCCTCTGGAAGAAAATGGTGAACCGGGGAAGCGTGAAGTGTTTAAGCGCTTTGAGCCAGGGCAGGGGATACCCGATGGCGCGGCGATAGACGAAGAAGGTTGCTACTGGACGGCGCTGTTTGATGGCTACCGTATTGCGCGTTTATCACCTGATGGCGATGTTCTGGAAGAACATCAGTTGCCGGTACGCTGCCCAACGATGGTGTGTTTCGGTGGCGATGACATGAAAACGTTGTTCATTACGACGACGCGAGAAAATATGGGTGATAGTGAAGTTACTGAAAGGCCGCTTTCTGGTGCGATTTTTACACTTCAAGTCGCGGTTGCAGGGATGCCGAAACTGAAATTCAAAGTGAGCCAGTAAGCCAGCTTGACGCTGGCTTACTGCCAGTATCAAGCCGGGTCGACAGGTACAACGTTTTCACTTGGGTAACAGCCAAGCACTTTCATCGAACGAGTGATTTCACCAAGCTCGCGTAGTGCTTTGCGCATTGCTTCATCATTCAGGTTTGCCTGAACATCCAGATAAAACATCTCTTCCCACGGGTTGCCGTTTATCGGGCGCGATTCCAGTTTTGTCATAATCAGATTGTGATTTCGTAACACCAGAAGGGCTTCTACCAATGCGCCAGCTTGCTGACCTGTCGCCATGAGCAATGTCGTTTTGGCTGGGACCTGGTCGGTCACTTCAATCGATTTGCGTGCCAGTACGATGAAACGGGTAATGTTCTGCGTCTGGTTAGCCAGATTACGTTCCAGAACTTGCAAACCATACAACGCCCCACCGGCTTCACTGCCAAGCGCTGCGACATGTGGAGAGTTGGCCTGAGCCACTTTTTCCATCGCCGCAGAGGTGCTTTCGCAGTATTCGATTTTCCAGTTCGGATAGCGGTTAATGAATTGGCTGCATTGCTGGAAAGGCTGCGGATGGCTGTATACCGTATGGATTGTGTCTAAATCTGTCGTGCCGTTGACAAGCACGCAGTGATCGATTGGCACGGTCATTTCGGCAACGATGGACAAGCTCGTATGCTGCAACAAATCGTAGACATCGTTTATCGCACCGGAGCTGGTGTTTTCTAGCGGCACAACGGCGTAATCCGCCTGACCAGTTTCAACCTGGTTAAAGATGTCATGGAATTTGGCACAGCCACTTTCAATGAATTGCTCGAAGTGACGAGCAGCATACTGACGTGCGGCCAGGTGCGAGTAAGAACCTTTTGGCCCAAGGAAAGCAATCCGTGCTGATTGCGGATTGGTTTTATTAAGGTGTTGCTGTAATAGCGCTTGCTGCGTCAGAACTGAATCTTCAATGATAAGTTGGAACAAACGCGTAATATAATGAGCGTCCAGATTATGCGCTTTACCGAGGTTGATAAGGCGCTCCAGCAAGTCACGCTCGCGGTCGATATCACGTACCGGGCGGTGAGTTGCGAGCTTGGCTTTTCCGACTTCTACAGCCAATAAGCGACGCTCTGCCAGCAATGCCAGCAATTTTACATCCAGGGCGCTGATTTTATCGCGCAGTGCCAGCAATGGGTTTGTCTCACTCATAACGCTACCTTTTCGAAGTCCATAAAAAAGGCCTCCCGCTTGGGGAGGCCTGTTTGTTCGTCTTCGCATTCTTTATCACACGACGAATTGCCTCCCATTCAGGGGAAGGTAAAAAAGAATGCGAAGAAAAACGGAATTAATTTCATGGTTGGTTCCTGATAAGTCAGACAAGTAAGGTACTCGCTCTGTTTTCGCTCTGTCAATAAAAAACGCGCCCGGAGGCGCGTTGAGTGTAACAAAGCTAATTCATTACTCTTCTTCAACTTCCGCGATAGCAACGTCTTTCACTGAACCTGCTGTGCGACGCGCTTCACCCTTGTGTTGCACTTTATTCAACTGCCGCTCCAGTTTGTTGATCAAATCGTTGATAGCCGTATACATATCATCGTGTTTGGCGCTCGCTACGAGCTGGCCGTTTGGCGTATTAATGGTGGCATCAGCCACGAAACCTTTCGGTTCTTTGGACAAAACAATATGTGGGTTAATTAGATGAGTTTGCCACTTGTCCAGTTTAGAGAGACGGTCTGCGACGTGCTGACGAATAGCTGGGGTGATTTCCATTTGTTTGCTGGTAATGTTCATTGTCATAAAGTTACCTCTTGTCTTTCCCGTCTTGGTAACTCCAGCATACCTTTCTGAATGTCAAAATGTGTGATGTAAATCACATTGTTTTGTCGCTTTTTGTCAACAAACCCTTTTTGTGAGGCAGGACAGGATCTCTGTTTTTAGCGCTTGTGGAACGGAGAAATAGCGTCCATATTTGATTGGATGACCTGACGCTAAACCGTTTCAGGTTGGTGTTTCAGGCAATAAAAATGGCAGCCATGGGCTGCCATTTTGTTTTTAAAATCGGTCTATCAAGTATTGCTGCCGTTGGCCGCGATAATTTTTGCAACTTTTTCGGCTTGAGCCGGCATTTGCAGTTCACGATAGGCATTTTCCATCAGCTTCAGACCATCACGGGTGGCCTGAGTATCAGGGAAATCACGCAACATTCCTTCGACACGGTTAACTACTGCAACCCATGCGCCGCGTTTAGTGTAGTATTGCGCCACGGAAAGCTCATATTTCGCTAAACGATCTTTCAGGAATACCAGACGCTTTGTGGCATCGGTGACATACTGGCTTTTCGGGTAACCTCGAACCAGCTTAGAGAAATCGTTGAATGCGTCACGCGCATGAGCAGGATCGCGGTCAGAACGATCTACGCCAAAGAAACCTTGTAATGCGCTATCATCCAGTGCCATGTCCGTCAGACCACGCATGTAAAGTACGTAGTCGATGTTTGGATGGGTCGGATTTAGACGCATAAAGCGGTCAATAGCTGCCTGAGCCAGTGGCAAGTCAGCATTCTTGTAGTAAGCGTAAATGAGATCTAACTGCACTTGTTGCGAGTAAGGCCCGAACGGATAACGGTTATCCAGCGCTTCCAGTTGCGTTATCGCCGCTTTAAAGTTACCGTCCTGCAACTTTTGTTGGGCAGTCGCATAGATCTCAGAAGGTGGACTATCAGGAACCTCATCCTTGGAACTGGAGCAACCAGCCAAAGCCAGGCTCAACGTGGCTGCTGCCACCAGATATTTCATACGCGTCATGACGTTTTGACTTTCCTCAGAATGTTATCCGGGAGGCTCACAGTACCAGCTCCCGATAAAGACCAGCTACAATAGCACACTATATTAAACGGCATTGCCGTAAAACCCAACGTTAACGAAGAAGCTGTCTATGGCACAACTAGTACAACTCAACGCAACAGTATCCGAATCTCAACTCGGTCAACGCTTAGATCAAGCTTTGGCCGAATTGTTCCCGGATTATTCACGTTCGCGTATAAAAGAATGGATTCTTGATCAGCGCGTGCTGGTCAATGGCAAAATCAGCGACAAACCGAAAGAAAAAGTATTGGGTGGAGAAAGCGTCACTATCAATGCTGAAATCGAAGAGGATGTGCGCTGGGAACCACAAGATATCCCGCTCAATATTGTCTATGAAGATGACGATATTCTGGTGATTAACAAACCGCGTGATTTCGTTGTGCATCCTGGTGCGGGTAACCCTGATGGGACCGTACTGAATGCGCTACTGCATTATTATCCGCCGATTGCCGATGTACCACGTGCTGGCATCGTGCATCGTCTGGATAAAGACACGACAGGCTTGATGGTCGTGGCGAAAACCGTTCCTGCGCAAACTCACCTTGTTGAGGCATTGCAATTACGTGAAATTACGCGTGAATACGAAGCGGTTGCGATCGGTCATATGACCGCCGGTGGCACAGTAGATGAGCCAATCAGTCGGCATTCAACTAAGCGTACTCATATGGCTGTACATCCGATGGGTAAACCTGCGGTCACGCATTATCGAATCATGGAGCACTTCCGTGTGCACACGCGTTTGCGTTTGCGTCTGGAAACGGGTCGTACGCACCAGATTCGTGTTCACATGGCGCATATTACTCATCCATTAGTTGGCGATCAGCTGTACGGTGGCCGTCCGCGTCCACCTAAAGGTGCGTCAGAAGAGTTTGTAAATGTACTGCGCAAGTTTGACCGTCAGGCACTACATGCAACGATGCTTCGCCTTCATCATCCAATCAGCGGTATGTTGATGGAATGGCATGCGCCAATTCCTCAGGATATGGTTGAGTTGATTGAAGCGCTGCGTGTTGATACAGAACTCCATAAGGATCAACTGGACTGGTTATGAGCAAATTGATCGTCCCGCATTGGCCACTTCCTAAAGGAGTTGCCGCTTGCAGTTCGACACGTATTGGCGGCGTTAGTCAGCCGCCTTACGACTCGCTGAATCTTGGGGCTCACTGCGGTGATAATCTGGATGATGTCGAAGAAAACCGCCGCTTGTTCTATGCTGCTGCCAAATTGCCTACAAAACCGGTTTGGTTAGAGCAAGTGCATGGTACAGGTGTGCTAAAACTTACCGGCGAACCTTATCTGTCTAAACGTGCAGATGCTTCATATAGTTCAACGCCAGGTACCGTTTGTGCGGTAAT
Source organism: Buttiauxella sp. A111 (assembly GCF_014189855.1). GTDB lineage: Bacteria > Pseudomonadota > Gammaproteobacteria > Enterobacterales > Enterobacteriaceae > Buttiauxella > Buttiauxella selenatireducens. The sequence goes on along the minus strand of NZ_BJFN01000002.1, from coordinate 3,479 downwards.
GACAGCAGATTGTCTGCCAGTGCTATTCTGTAATAAGGCAGGAACCGAAGTTGCGGCTGCTCATGCGGGATGGCGTGGCTTGTGCGAAGGCGTGATTGAAGAAACCGTAGCCTGTTTTAAAGACGCGCCAGAAAACATTATGGCGTGGCTTGGCCCGGCTATCGGTCCTGAAGCATTTGAAGTTGGCCCTGAAGTGCGCGAAGCATTCATGGCTAAAGATATACAAGCTGAAAGCGCTTTTCGCCCTTCGGGGGAAAAATACATTGCTGACATCTTTACACTGGCTCGCCAGCGTTTGTCTGCCGTTGGGATCAACCATGTCTATGGTGGCGACCGTTGTACTTACAGCGAAGCGGGTGATTTTTTCTCATATCGACGCGACAGAACCACAGGCCGTATGGCAAGTTTCATTTGGCTGATATAACCTATTGAATCAAGACGATCCAGTGCGGGTAACTAAAGCTTCAAATATTTCAGGTCATTAACCTTGAATAATTGAGGGATGACCTCATTTAATCTCCAGTAGCAAATTTGACCTGTATATGGGAGGAGTTATGCGTCTGGATCGTCTTACTAATAAATTCCAGCTTGCTCTCGCCGATGCCCAATCCTTAGCTCTCGGGCACGACAACCAATTTATCGAACCCCTTCACTTGATGAGCGCACTGCTCAATCAGGAAGGCGGATCTGTGCGTCCTTTACTGACTTCAGCTGGCGTAAATGCTGGCAAGTTGCGTACCGATATTGAGCAAGCTTTAAGCCGTTTACCACAAGTTGAAGGCACTGGCGGTGACGTCCAGCCTTCGCAGGATTTAGTCCGGGTACTGAATCTGTGTGACAAACTGGCACAAAAACGAAATGACAACTTCATTTCGTCTGAGTTATTTGTTCTGGCAGCACTTGAATCACGCGGAACATTAACTGATGTACTGAAATCAGCGGGTGCTACCACGGCAAATGTGACAGCAGCAATTGAGCAAATGCGTGGAGGCGAAAACGTGAATGACCAGGGTGCCGAAGACCAACGTCAGGCATTGAAAAAATATACAGTTGATCTGACCGAACGTGCGGAGCAGGGCAAGCTCGATCCCGTTATCGGTCGTGATGAAGAAATTCGTCGCACTATCCAGGTTTTGCAGCGCCGTACTAAAAATAACCCGGTGCTCATTGGTGAACCAGGGGTGGGTAAAACCGCCATTGTTGAAGGCCTGGCCCAGCGCATTATTAATGGCGAAGTCCCTGAAGGTTTGAAAGGGCGCCGAGTATTATCGCTGGATATGGGTTCACTGGTAGCGGGTGCAAAATATCGTGGTGAGTTTGAAGAGCGTCTTAAAGGTGTGCTCAATGACCTTTCTAAGCAGGAAGGGAATGTCATTCTATTTATAGATGAATTGCACACCATGGTTGGAGCGGGTAAAGCTGATGGTGCTATGGATGCGGGCAACATGCTCAAACCTGCTTTGGCGCGAGGTGAGTTGCATTGCGTAGGTGCGACCACGCTGGATGAATATCGTCAATATATAGAGAAGGACGCAGCACTTGAGCGTCGCTTCCAGAAAGTGTTCGTTGCAGAGCCTTCTGTTGAAGATACCATTGCTATTTTACGCGGGCTGAAAGAGCGCTACGAATTGCACCACCATGTGCAAATCACTGACCCGGCAATTGTTGCGGCTGCGACTTTATCGCATCGTTATATTGCTGACCGCCAATTGCCGGATAAAGCCATCGACTTGATTGACGAGGCGGCTTCCAGTATTCGTATGCAGATTGACTCGAAGCCAGAAGAGTTAGACCGTCTTGATCGCCGTATTATCCAGCTCAAACTGGAGCAGCAGGCATTAAAGAAAGAGTCTGACGAAGCGAGCCAAAAACGTTTGAGTATGCTTGAGGAAGAATTAGGGCAGAAAGAACGTGAATATTCAGTGCTGGAAGAAGAGTGGAAAGCTGAGAAAGCTTCACTTTCCGGCGAGCAGACGATTAAAGCGGAGCTTGAGCAGGCGAAAATTGCCATTGAGCAGGCTCGCCGTGTGGGTGACCTTGCCAGAATGTCCGAGCTGCAATATGGGAAAATCCCAGAGCTTGAGAAACAACTGGCGGCTGCAACGCAGAATGAAGGTAAAACTATGCGTCTGCTGCGTAACAAAGTCACTGACGCCGAGATTGCGGAAGTCCTGGCACGCTGGACTGGGATACCTGTGGCTCGCATGCTCGAAGGTGAGCGCGATAAACTTCTACGTATGGAACAACAACTTCATACCCGCGTAATCGGGCAGAATGAAGCAGTAGAGGCCGTATCGAATGCTATCCGTCGTAGCCGAGCAGGATTGGCCGATCCGAATCGCCCAATTGGTTCCTTCTTGTTCCTTGGGCCAACGGGTGTGGGTAAAACTGAACTGTGTAAAGCGCTGGCAAACTTTATGTTTGATAGCGATGACGCGATGGTGCGTATCGATATGTCTGAGTTTATGGAAAAACACTCGGTCTCGCGTCTGGTCGGTGCGCCTCCTGGATATGTGGGTTACGAAGAAGGTGGTTACCTGACAGAAGCCGTTCGCCGTCGTCCTTATTCAGTCATTCTTTTGGATGAAGTTGAGAAGGCTCACCCAGACGTATTTAACCTTTTATTGCAAGTGTTGGATGATGGGCGCCTGACTGATGGGCAGGGGAGAACAGTCGATTTTCGTAATACGGTTGTGATCATGACATCTAACCTCGGTTCTGATTTGATTCAGGAACGTTTCGGCAAGTTGGATTATGGTCATATGAAGGACATTGTTCTCGGCGTTGTTAGCCAGAACTTCCGTCCAGAGTTTGTTAACCGTATAGATGAAGTCGTCGTGTTCCATCCTTTGGGTGAAAAACACATTGCTTCTATTGCGCAGATTCAGTTGCAGCGTTTGTATAAACGTCTTGAAGACCGTGGCTATGAAGTCACTATCTCTGAAGAGGCGTTGAAACTGCTTAGCGCGAATGGTTATGACCCGGTTTATGGTGCAAGACCGTTGAAACGCGCTATTCAGCAGCAAATTGAGAACCCACTTGCTCAGCAAATCCTTTCCGGAGAGCTGATTCCTGGGAAACAAGTGCATTTAGAAGTAAAAGATGGCCATATCGTGGCAGTGCAGTAAGTCACAAAAAAGATAAAACGAGCCCTTCGGGGCTCGTTTTTGTTTAAAAACTAGGCGATATTATGCTTTGTGATAGTGGTTTGCCTGGAAAGTGAGCGAACGGTGATTTTTTTGCATTTTGGTACTTGCCAGCTTCCAGAAAATCCCTATACTGCGCCTCCACTGACACGGCACAACGGCTTACAAACCGGCCCGTCAGTCAGATGAAAAGCGAAAATAAACGCTTGACTCTGAAAGAGGAAAGCGTAATATACGCCACCTCGAGTTAGCAAGCGAAAGCGCGTAACTCACTGCTCTTTAACAATTTATCAGACAATCTGTGTGGGCACTCGCAGGATTGATATCTCAGAT
>NZ_BJFN01000001.1 GCF_014189855.1 Buttiauxella sp. A111 | reverse complement strand
ACCGGAGTGGACGCATCACTGGTGTTCGGGTTGTCATGCCAATGGCATTGCCCGGTAGCTAAATGCGGAAAAGATAAGCGCTGAAAGCATCTAAGCGCGAAACTTGCCCCGAGATGAATTCTCCTTGGGAACTTGATTCCCCTGAAGGAACGTTGAAGACTACGACGTTGATAGGCTGGGTGTGTAAGCGTAGCGATACGTTGAGCTAACCAGTACTAATGATCCGTGAGGCTTAACCTTACAACACCGAAGGTGTTTTGGTTGAGAGACGAAGACATTTGATTTTCAGCTTGATTCTCAGATTTTACGTTAATGGTTATGTGAATAACATGACGGTTAATGAAACAGAATATGCCTGGCGGCAGTAGCGCGGTGGTCCCACCTGACCCCATGCCGAACTCAGAAGTGAAACGCCGTAGCGCCGATGGTAGTGTGGGGTCTCCCCATGCGAGAGTAGGGAACTGCCAGGCTCCAAATAAGTGGAAAGCCCTGTACTGACGTACAGGGCTTTTTGCTGTCTGCAATTTACCCGAACCGCCCCTGCATATCCGCTCTCACGCAAGTCAACCCGTGGCATATAAGGTAAAGAATACGTCGCGCTTTCAGTGAAATCGATAGGAATGGAAACTGCATTTTTCTGGTATGTCTCAGGAATGGTAGTTCTGGCATTCCTGGTTTTACTGTTGCTGCACCGCAAAGGGAAGGGAATCAAACTCTAATATTTGGCGAGTTGCCAGATAGCGTAGCCGGTGGCGGCACCGGCTACATCCCAGGTGAAATCTTTCCAGCTCCATCCACTTCCAGCTGTTCGGCTATCCCAGAGCTCTTTCGTCGCGCCAAGACTGACAGAAAATAAGAAACCAAAATTTGCACTGCGAGTATCGCTCCATCCTTGATGTTGGCCATACTCATTACCTGCAGCAGATAAAATTGCTGATGCTATGAAGTGTTGCGCTTTATCTTGACCATGCCATTGGTCTTGAGCCATATGGCTGCAACCGCTGAGAATTAATATTGAGGGAAGTAAAAGACGCAGCATTCAATGATCCTCTGGCTACAAAAAAGCCCTGCAAGCAGGGCTTTTCAGTATAGCGATGAACTACAGAATACGACTTATCAAACGATCGATACGGATACGACGCAGTCGGCGAATAAGCTTACGCACTTTATCAGGGTAATCCGCAATGCTCTGTAAATCATGATAGTGTTGAACTACCGTTGTGTGAGTGCGGATCAGATCTAATTCGTGGTTACGCTGAACTGCCAGTTCTTGTTTAGGGTCATGAATAAGAAGTGCATTCTCCAGATCCAGTCGCCATGCTCTCGGATTAAGGTTATTGCCTGTCAGCAACATCCACTCATCATCAATCCACATCCCTTTGAGGTGGTAGCTGTTATCGTCATCTTTCCAAAGACGTACAACCAACTGACCGCTGTCAACGTAATATTGTAAGCGGCTCAGGAATCGGCGAAGATTAATTTCATAGAGATAAGGTAACGCACCAATTATTTTAAACGGTTGATCTTCTGGAATATAAAAGTCATTCGCTGTTTTATCACCGACAATAATCTCAACTTCTTTCCCTTCGCGTAACAGTTGGATAATACTGCGCACCAGCACCGCTGGCAGGTTGAAATAAGGCGTGCAGATAACCAGTTTACGCTCGGTACACGGCATTAAATGATAGATAGTTTTATTTAACAGACTGCTTTTGCCCAGGCCTACTAGCGGCGTAACGGCTAGTTGCTCGTTATCAGCATTGCCCTGGAAATGGAAACTGGCATCGCGTAACTCCTGACGGAATAGGCGAATGTCGTTTTTGATTTCTGGGCTTTTTGGCCTGTGTTGTCTGTCTAATCGATGTACCGCACGACCACGAACCAGATTGTCTTGCATCCAGTTATACATGATGTCGGAAAGCTGAGGGTTGCAAATAACCTGATAGCGGTCGTAACGATATTTATCCTGCTGATGCAGGTAAACATCATTAATACTCGCGCCGCTATAAATCACGCAATCATCAACTATGAAACCTTTGAAATGCAGCACGCCCAATGCTTCACGCGTATTTACTGGTACGCCATAGACCGGGATATCTATGCCGGAATACTCCTCGGTCATACGATGATACCAGTCGGCATTGGTGTTAGTAGCAGCTGCACCAATACGGCCTCGTTGAGCACGATGCCAGTCAACCAGAATGGTTACTTCAATCTCCGGACGCTGTTGTTTTGCCTGATATAGAGCATGAAGCACGGCTTTACCGGCGTCATCCTGCTCAAGATACAGTGCGACGATACAGATGCGGCGAGTTGCACTGGCAATTTTTTGCAGCAGAGCTTCACGGAAATCCGCTGGGGAGAAAAGGGTCTTTACATCATCAACTGACTGAGAAAGCTTCGGCAATTGGGCAAGGTGTTGTTGATGTTTATTACGTTTAAATTTAGACAACATCACAGTGCGTATCTTCTCTATTCATTGGATGGCCTTCTGCAAAATCCAGACGTCAGAACTTGCTGATAATACCACTACTGACCCGTAAAGTGAGTAAGTTTTCCAGTACCTTACTCACGAATCTATGCTTTTTATCAATGGAAGAGTCAGGCTTACGATGCCATCTTCTAATTGTATATCGACATCAAATCCAAGCTTTCGAGCTAAAGACACCATACCGCGGTTATTTGGCATAGTAATACCATTCAACCTTTGCAGGCCATGATCGCCGGTGTAACTAATCAGCTTTTCCAACAAACGCCGCCCAAGCCCGAGCCCTTTCAAATCGGAACGAACCAACACGGCAAACTCGGCATCAATATTATCGGGATCTGAGATTGCGCGTGTGACACCGATTATCTCCTGTGATCCGTTTTGTTCACGGACAGCCACAAAAGCCATTTCTCGATCGTAGTCGATCTGGGTCATATTGGCTAAATCTTCGTGGGTAAATTCGTTGATCTCACTGAAATATCGATAGTAAAGATCCTCTTTGGTTACCAGTGAAATAAACTGCTGCAACAACGGTTCATCTTCCGGGAGGATAGGGCGGAACAAGCATCGCTCACCATTCCGGAGAATGATATTTTCTTCCAGTTGATAGGGATAAGGGCGTATTGCAAGGCGGCTTTCCGGATCACCATCAAACTTATTGAGCTGTAAAGTGACGTCCAGCAGCGTGAACTCATTACCCGAAGCCAGAAGGGGATGAATATCGAGGCGGTGAATTTCTGGACAATCTACAATTAAGTTTGAAACCTGCACCAGGATCTGACTAATACCGGGAATATCCAACGGACGTAATGCGCTGCGCCCACGAATCTTACCGCTTTTGATTGCCTGAATAACCAGGTAGCGGGCGAGATTCATATTGAGCGGCGGCAAAGCCACGACAGCCTGCTGGTCTGGTCGCCATTCAACACCACCTTCGCCTAACATAATCAGTGGGCCAAATACCGGATCATGTTCAACTACGATTCGGAGCTCCTGAGCACCTGCACGGTTAGCCATGCTTTGTACCAACAATCCATGAATCCGAGCTTGTGGCCACGCCATTTTCACGCGATCTATAATTGCATCAGCGGCTTGCTGAACCTCCGTGGCGGTTCTCAAATACAGCATAACCCCCTGAACCTCAGACTTATGTGGAATGTCCGGGGAGCGTAATTTCAGCGCGACGGGATAGCCGATTTGTTCAGCAATATGCACGGCTTCCGCACTATCGCCCGCAATCCAGGTTGGAAGTGTATTCAGCCCATACGCCTGCAAAATAGGGCGTACTTCATGAGTATCGAGCGACGTTGCCCCATCGCTTAATGCCTGCTGGAGAAGAAGGTGAGCCTCGCTGGCATTGGCTTTCAAATTGGTGGGTAATGCCGGTGTTTCACGCAGTTGTTTCTGGTTTCGGCGATACTCCACCATATGCATAAAGGCAGTTACTGCACCTTCAGGCGTTCGGTAAGTGGGAATACCCGCTTCACTGAAAAACCGCCTCGATTCCTGGGAAGAGAATTCGCCGCACCAGTTGGTGATTAACGTGATGTATTTGCTGCGCGGGTGCCGACGTAATAGTTCAATTAATGCGGTGGCACTTTCGGTGCCAGGTGCCGCGGCACTAGGAGCATGAATAATCATTAATGCGTCAAAATCCTGGCAATCAAGCAGAATTTCCACTGCACGTAGATAACGCTCTGGCGTCGCATCGTCGCGTAAATCTAACGGATTGCCACTTTCAACACTGATTGGCAAAGCACTCTTTAGCTTATTAAGGGTTTCATCACTCAGAGTCGCGAGCTTACCGTTTCGCAACCACAACTCGTCTAGTGCCAGGGCAGCGGGCGCCGCGCCATTACTAATAATCATCAAACGCTCGCCACGCAGTGGACGCATGTGACTTAGCGTTTCTACAGCCGAAAAAAGCTCGTGAGTGTCCTGGACGCGTAACAAACCGGCACGTTGAATGGCTGCGTCCCATGCGGCATCAAGCCCAAGATGTGTTTTAAGCAGCTGCTGGGCTTTGGCACTGCGTCCGCTTTTAATCACCAGAATGGGTTTGTTACGTGAAGCACTTCGGGCAGCCGAGACAAAACGTCGTGCGTCGCTCAGGTGCTCGAGGTAAAGCAAGATGGCGCTAGTTTTTGTATCTCGAGCCAGATAATCCAGCAGTTCATCAACATCAATATCGAGGCTGTCGCCCAGAGCAATAAACCACGAGAAGCCCATTTCTCGTTGCTGTGCCCAGTCGAGAATCGTGTTGGATACTGCTGCTGATTGCGAAATAAATGCCAGTTTCCCTTTCTGAATTGGTACGGGTGAGAAACTCGCATTAAGGCCTTGCCACGGTGCAAGCAAACCGAGGCTGTTTGGCCCAAGTAGACGTATTTGCCATTGGGTGGCTGTAGCCAGTAATTCAGGGAGTTGTTCTGGGGGAGCAGAGAGAATGATGCAAGCTTTACAACCTTTCTCACCAAGTGATTGCAATAATTCGAGGTTTCGTTTTGAGTTGGTACAAATTATTGCGAGATCGGGTGGGAAAGGAAGGCTTGCGATATCAGGCCAGGCAAGGACTCCGCATACCGCTTTATGGCTCGGTGTCACTGGCATTACCGGGCCATTAAAGCCTCCTGCCAATAGATTGCGCATCATTAAATAACCGGCGCGATCTGTTTTCGCAGAAGCTCCGACAACAGCGATTGATTTGGGACGCAGCAGCGCCTCCAGCCCACGTTGACTCATTGCTCTCTCCCCTGAGAATTAACCCAGTGAGTTTAAACGCTTTCTGGCTCCGCTGCTGTGATACTGGATTGATGATGAGGTTTACCAGCCAGATATCGTTCACGGAACAACGTGAAATGCTCTGTTAGACCTATCGCAGCATTTTCATCATCGGCAAGTGCGAGCAACGCGGCGGCCACTTCGGCTGTGCAGTATTGCCCATCCGCGTGGGCTTCCCGCAACCGATAAGCAGAGACAATGCTCAAATCCACCGAAATGACGGGCAGTTGATCAAGATAAGGGCTTTTGCGGAACATCTTACGTGCTTCAGTCCAGGTGCCATCTAACATAATAAACAGCGGTGGTTTGCCACTTTTTGGTGGCATCGTCAGCACTTCACGCCCAGCGCTTGCATATGAAGCAGGGAATACAACCATCGCTTGATAATCAGGAGAGCTGACTAAATCGAGCAGGGCTTTCGGTGGTTCGGTACGTGACCATTGGAATGCTTCGGTATCGGGAAGAATATCTGCAATCAGTCTGCCGGTATTACTTGGCTTCATCGGTTCAGTGTCGAACATGACTAAACAGAAACGGCTGCGAGCATTCTGTGGTTGCAGGGTTTCACATATGCACTGTTTTAGCGGCAGTAAGCAACGCTGGCAACGGCGAATGCGATTACCACGAGCAAGGAAAGGGCGAGTTGCGCGCGCCAGGCGTTCGGCACGAAGACGTAAGACGGCGTTTTCAGTCATCAGATAAACAAGCTTAAAAACGCCATTCTAACGTAGATGAAGCGTACGGGTACAAAGAAACGTACCCGTGAACTTAGAGATTTTCGTTCAGCCAGCTATCAAACGGTGCTTTCGGCATTGCCCCGTTAAGCATGTCGACCATCTCACCTTTTTTGAACACCATAATGGTGGGAATACTGCGGATGCGAAAACGTGCGCTAAGCGCGGTTTCTACTTCAGTATTCACTTTAACGAAGCGTACTTTGCCACTGCGTTCTTCAGCAACATCTTCGAAAATTGGCGCAAAGTTGACGCAAGGGCCGCACCATGGCGCCCAGAAATCCACTACGACAGGCAGGTCGTCTTGCAGCAGTTTATCCAGGGTTTCGCTGGTGGCATTAATCACTTCACCATCAAAAAGATCATGACCACAACGGCCACATTTGGCACCGTCGTCAATACGCTCATCAGGAATGCGATTAATCGCCTGGCAGGCGGCACAAACGGTATTCATAGCTAACCTCTAAAAGATCTGTTGTCCAAAAATGGTGAAATTCACAGATGATGTTTCTTATATGTTAAATATTATCAGCGATTAGTCGAGTGCCAGCAAAGTGATTTATTCGATGAATATAATAGTTATTGGCTTTTGACCAAAGTTAATGGCTAACCAGTGCCACATCGGGTAATCTGCGCGCCACGCGCTCAGCCAGGTGGAGAAAAGCATGAACGACGAATTTAAAGGTAAAAGCGGCAAGGTCAAAGTGATGTATGTCCGCGGTGACGATGACAGCGAAAAACGCAGCCAAAACCCGCGTACAGGTAAAGGCGGTGGGCGTCCTGCAGCACCGTCACGGGGTGAGGGCCGTCGTGGTCCACGTCGCGATGATAAACCTGGCGCAGGGCGCGAGCGGAATCGTAGTGACGATCGTGACGATCGCGGTGATAACCCGTGGAGAACGGTTTCACGGCCACCAAGAGAAGAAGTAGTTGAAGCAGGCGAGCAAATGGGTGCCAACGGCAGACCTATTGTTGACCCTGAAGTGATTCGCCGCCAACGTGCGGAAGAAACGCGTGTTTATGGTGAAAATGCTTGTCAGGCTCTTTTCCTGAGCCGTCCTGACTGCATCGTACGTGCCTGGTTTGTCCAGAGCGTGACGCCGCGTTTCAAAGAAGCATTGCGTTGGATGGCAGCAAACCGCAAAGCCTACCACGTGGTCGACGATGCTGAATTAGTTAAAGCATCTGGTACAGAACACCACGGTGGCGTTTGTTTCATCATCAAAAAACGTCGCGGTATTACCGTTCAAAGCTGGCTATCAAAAGCTGCTGAAGACGATTGCGTGCTGGCGCTGGAAAACGTCGCTAACCCGCACAACCTCGGCGGCATTATGCGTAGCTGCGCGCACTTCGGTGTGAAAGGTTTGCTGGTGGAAGATGCAGCAATGCTGGAGTCTGGCGCTGCGGTTCGTACTGCCGAAGGCGGTGCGGAGCACGTTGAAGCCATTAGCGGCGAGACTTTCGAAGAAGGTCTGGAGCAATTCCGCAAAGCAGGTTATGCGATTGTCACCACATCAAGCCATAAAGGGACTCCGCTTTTCAAAGCTGAGCTGCCGAAGAAAATGGTTCTGGTGTTAGGTCAGGAGCGCGAAGGCGTTTCCGATGCGACCTTTGAAAATGCCGACATGAGCGTTGCCATTGATGGTACCGGTAATGTCGAAAGCCTGAACGTATCTGTCGCGACAGGTGTGTTGTTGGCAGAATGGTGGCGTCAAAACAAAGCGTAAGCTTTGAGAATAACCGACCGATATAAAAAGCCAGCGCAAGCTGGCTTTTTTGTCTTTTTATTCTAGCAGAACGGGCGTCCAGTCAATCGTGGGTTGGTTGCGTTCAGTCAGATACTGATTGGTTTTAGAGAAGTGCCCACACCCCAGAAAACCACGATGTGCCGATAAAGGCGAGGGATGAGGAGCTTGTAAAACGTGATGGCGGCTCCTGTCAATAAAACTGCCTTTCTTCTGCGCATGCGATCCCCACAGTAAAAAGACGATGCCTTCACAGTGCTCGTTAATCAGCGCAATCACCTTATCAGTGAATGTTTCCCAGCCTAATTTCGCATGCGAATGCGCATTACCCGCCTCGACAGTTAATACTGTGTTGAGTAAAAGCACGCCCTGACGCGCCCAGCTTTCGAGATAACCATGATTGGGCTGCACAAAATCAGCAATGTCGCTTTGCAACTCTTTGTACATATTCTTTAAAGAGGGTGGCACAGCAACCCCAGGCAGAACAGAGAATGCCAGACCGTGTGCTTGTCCTGGGCCGTGATAGGGGTCTTGTCCAAGGATGACGACTTTCACATCACCAAGCTCAGTAAATCTGAACGCATTGAAGACGTCTTTCTGAGGTGGGTATACAGTGACCCCGGCAGCACGACGCTCAGCAACGGTTGCCAGCGCATTTGTGAAATAGGGTTGTTGCTTTTCTTGTGCCAGCACATCGTGCCAGGTGAGGTGGGTCGTCATCTCGCTCTCCTGCGATTCGAAATGCGACTAGCTTAACGGCTTCTTTCTTCTAAGCAAATGAATGAGCTACTGATAAAAGGTAAACCTAAAAAAAGTTGAAAATTTACATAATTTTTAACTTCTGTGAAATGAGCTAAGTTGATGTAAAACAAATAAATGATATGATAGCCACATCAGTGGTATGGGATTAATTGATTTAAATCAAAGTTTGGCGTGTGTTTGGCTAGTATAAAGATCAGTAACGCAACAATGGTTTTACCAATGAGCCAGTTTATGGCCCGAAATAGAATCACAAAATTATCCATAGGGAGAAATATAATGATTACTGGTATCCAAATTACTAAAGCTGCAAATGATTCACTCCTGAACTCTATCTGGTTGCTGGACAGCGAGAAAGGCGAAGCGCGTTGTGTATGTGCTAAAGCCGATTTTGCAGAAGACGAAGTTGTAGCAGTGAGCAAATTGGGTGAGTTTGAGTATCGTGAAATCCCAGTTGAAGCAAAACCTGAAGTTCGTGTAGAAGGTGGTCAGCATCTGAACGTGAACGTTCTGCGTCGTGAAACTTTGGAAGATGCTGTTAAACATCCAGAAAAATACCCACAGCTGACCATCCGTGTGTCTGGCTATGCGGTACGTTTCAACTCATTGACTCCAGAACAACAGCGTGACGTGATTGCTCGTACTTTCACTGCTAGCCTGTAATTTTTAAACTGTAGTTTTCAAAATATAGAAAAAAGCCGGTGGCAGATGCACCGGCTTTTTTTATGGGTTTGATTCAGTAACTATTATGAAACAGTTAAAACACTGACTCTGATCGTAAAAAAACCGCCTCAATTGAGACGGTTTTTATATTCGCTGACGAATTATTCAGCTGATTCGTTTTTTGCACTGCTTGGTTTGCGGCGCTTACCGACGTTCTTTTTATCGCGCAGACGGACTTTCACACGCGGCTTTTCTTTGTCGTCTTTTTTCTTCTCTTCGCGCTTCGCGAGTACTTTCTTCGACGGCTTACCAGTGAGTTTCTCACTCGGCGCACGCGTTGTAGGGCGCAGCTCATCAATGACACGCGATTTCATCGGTTCTTTCATGTAGCGAGTGACTTTGCCAAGCAGCAAATGGTCATGCGCTTCAACCAGAGAAATAGCGGTACCTTTAAGGCCAGCACGACCCGTACGCCCGATACGATGCAGATAGGTATCAGCGGTACGCGGCATGTCGAAGTTAAACACGTGGCTCACTTCTGGAATATCAATACCACGCGCGGCAACATCGGTAGCAATCAACACGTTAACGCGGCCATCAGTCAAACGCTTGATAGCTTCGGTACGCTTCATCTGCACCATTTCGCCTTCGAGATAACAGGTGTTGATACCCGCTTCACGCAGCCATGCCACTAACTCATGCACACGATCGCGTTTACGTACAAACACGATTGAACGCGTGGTATCCGGCTGTTGTAGCAAATGCACCAGTAGTGCAGTTTTATGCTCAACGTTGTCCGCACGGTAGTACCACTGGTGAATTTTCTTACGCTCACGCGTTGAAGATGTTGCAGAAACTTCAACAGGGTCTTCTAACAAACGCTCTGCGAAATTCTTAATCGCATCGCCTTCAAGCGTCGCGGAGAACAGCATGGTTTGTTTGCGCCAGCGAGTTTCTGCAGCAATGGTTTCGATATCCTGCGCAAAGCCCAGATCCAACATGCGATCGGCTTCATCAAGAATTAGTGTCTCTACCGCACGGCAATCAAAGTTTTCTTCTTTGATGTATTGCAGCAGGCGACCCGTCGTTGCAACAACGATATCTTGGTTTTCGCTAAACACTTCAGCGTGGTTCATATAAGCCACGCCACCTGTGATTGTTGCGATATCAAGATGAGTATGTTTTGCCAGTTCACGAGCGTGATCGGCCACTTGCATTGCCAGTTCACGCGTTGGCGTGACGATCAAAATACGTGGTGGGCCAGATTTCTTACGCGGGAAATCGACCAAATGCTGTAACACAGGCAGCAAATAAGCGGCTGTTTTACCGGTACCGGTTGGAGCGGAACCGAGGACATCACGCCCTTCAAGTGCAGGTGGAATGGCGGCAGCCTGAATAGCTGTCGGGCGGGTAAAGCCCTTGTCCTGGAGCGCGAGCAACAAGCTCTCGTCAAGTTCCAGTTCGGAAAAAGTGGTTACAGTCATGGTCTTCCTCTATGTAGGGCGCCGATTATAGACGTTATGGCTGCGATCTTCATCTGTTTGTGTGGGTAACTGACGCTTTTCCTGGCAGCAAGTTTCCCCTATGCTACTCCAGTTTCTCTACAGGGTAGCTAAGATGTGCAGTCAAAAAGTAGTTTTGCGTCGTGATGGATTCACCTTTAAACAGTTCTTTGTCGCGCACGATCGATGCGCAATGAAAGTCGGTACCGATGGCACGTTGTTGGGCGCGTGGGTCCCCGTCGCTAAAGTTAAAAATGTACTGGATATTGGCACGGGTAGTGGGTTGCTGGCGTTGATGCTGGCGCAACGTACGCCTGAGAATGTCACTGTTGATGCCGTAGAACTTGATCCTCTTGCCGCTGAGCAAGCCGCAGAAAATGCCGCAGGATGCAAATGGGCTTCACGTATCAATGTTCATTGCGCTGATATTCGTGAGTGGGCGCAACAAGCTACACAACGCTATTCGTTGATTGTAAGCAATCCACCCTTTTTTTCACAGGGCAGTGATTGTGCATCCCCTGAACGTGCGCAGGCTCGATATACCACGACACTTGACCATCAAGCGTTGTTGAGCAGTGCCACGCAATTGATTACTGAAGACGGTTTTTTCTGTGTGATTATGCCTGAAACGTCGGGAACGGCTTTTACTGAGCTGGCAAAAACACAAGGATGGTTTGTTCGTTATCGTACTGATATTGCAGATAATGAAACGCGGTTGCCCCATCGTGTGATGTTGGCGCTTTCGCCGACTGACGGGGAGTATTTTACCGATCGTTTGATTATTCGTGGGCCAGACCAGCAATATTCCGAAGGTTACTGTGGCCTGACCCAGGACTTCTATTTGTTTATGTAAAGCGGCGAAAGAATGCTTGGCCCGGAGTTTTCGTCCAAGTCCGGGTAGTCCAGCGTGTAGTGTAAACCCCGGCTTTCTTTTCGCATCATGGCACAGCGCACAATTAGCTCTGCAACCTGCACCAGGTTGCGCAGTTCCAGTAAATTGTTCGACACACGGAAGTGGGAATAGTACTCGTCGATTTCCTGCTGCAACATGGTAATTCTGCGCAATGCTCTTTCCAGGCGGCGCGTGGAACGTACAATCCCGACGTAATCCCACATAAACAGACGAAGCTCATGCCAGTTATGCTGGATAACCACCTGCTCATCTGGGTTATCGACCCGACTGTCATCCCAGTCAGGCAACGACCTGGAAATGCGAGCGTATGGCATGCGCTTCATTATATCTTCCGCAGCGGACCAGCCATAAACCAGACATTCTAATAACGAATTCGATGCCATACGGTTTGCGCCATGCAGACCGGTATAAGTGACCTCTCCAATAGCGTACAAGCCATCAACGTCAGTACGACCATTTTCATCGACCATCACACCGCCGCAGGTATAGTGGGCAGCGGGCACCACGGGTACGGGTTCTTTTGTGAGATCGATACCCAGCCCCATAAGTTTTTCGTAAATGGTTGGGAAATGGTGGCGCACAAACTCTTCTGGCTTGTGGCTGATATCCAGATACATGCAATCGGCACCCAGACGTTTCATCTCATGATCAATTGCACGCGCAACGATGTCCCGCGGAGCCAGTTCGCCGCGCTCATCAAAATCAGGCATAAAGCGGCTGCCATCCGGGCGCTTGAGGTAAGCACCCTCACCGCGCAATGCTTCGGTTAACAGGAAATTACGTGCCTGTGGATGGAAGAGGGCTGTGGGATGGAACTGATTAAACTCCAGATTGGCAACACGGCAACCAGCACGCCATGCCATGGCAATACCGTCACCGGAGGAAATATCTGGGTTGGTCGTATATTGATAAACCTTCGACGCACCACCAGTGGCTAAAACCACGGCTTTCGCACGGCAAGTTTCCACTTTCTCTCGGTTACGGTTCCAGATCCAGGCCCCCACGACACGTCGCGTGCCGGGTAGACCGATTTTATCTGAAACAATAAGGTCGACTGCGTTACTACGCTCGATGACACGAATGTTTGGATGACTCAACGCTTTGCCGACCAGCGTAGTCTCAACCTCTTTACCCGTGGCGTCTGCAGCATGGAGAATGCGGCGATGGCTATGTCCACCTTCACGAGTTAAATGGTAGCTTTCGGCGCCATTTTCCTGGATCTCAGTATCAAACAACACACCCTGATCGATTAACCACTGCACACAATGGCGTGCATTACTGGCGACAAACTCTACCGCTTCTCGATCGCAAATTCCGGCGCCTGCAATCAGCGTATCTTCGACATGTGAATCGATGCTATCCGTTTCATCAAACACTGCGGCAATGCCACCCTGAGCATAGAAAGTCGAGCCTTCATTTATTGGCCCTTTACTCAGAACAATAACTTTGCAGTTTTCGGCAAGCCGTAAAGCCAGAGAGAGGCCAGCAGCTCCGCTACCGACGATTAATACATCACAAGCGAGTTCGGAATTTGCGTTCATCGTGTTTAATTTACTAAACAAAGGTTGGGCCAGCATATCACCCGATGTGGGCTGTAACACGCTTTTTTTAAACCAGTGTTATATCAACTAAACATGAGGAGGGTTTTATTCAGTTTCATCCGAATAATAGCGTTAATAAGCACTTTTTCGTGCCAGCTCACCGTTAGTGGCAGATTTTCTAATGAAAAATCATGATTCATGCGATACTCTGCATGAATATAGCGATCGCCTTTTAGGACAAAAAAGGTGTCACCGTTTGTGCCATGAAACTTATAATCAAGAAGAGATAATTCGTGGAACAGATCAGGAAAACAATGGCGTAATGGAACTTTGCTCAAATCGAGCGCTCCAACCGTGAACTTGCTCATTTATGCAGAGTTCGGATGGCTTTTCAATTACGCGTGGAAATAGGTTTGGGGAGATATTACCTCGGATGAGCGAGCAGTTAACGGATCAGGTCCTCGTCGAACGGGTCCAGAAGGGAGATCAGAAGTCATTTAATTTACTGGTGGTTCGCTATCAGCATAAAGTGGCGAGCCTGGTTTCCCGCTATGTACCATCAGGAGATGTTCCTGACGTGGTGCAGGAGTCATTCATCAAAGCTTATCGCGCATTGGATTCATTCCGTGGCGATAGTGCGTTTTATACATGGTTGTACCGCATAGCGGTCAACACGGCAAAAAATTATCTGGTTGCTCAGGGTCGTCGTCCTCCATCAAGCGATGTGGATGCAATTGATGCGGAAAACTACGAAAGTGGCAGTGCATTGAAAGAAATTTCGAACCCTGAGAACTTAATGTTGTCTGAAGAACTGAGACAAATAGTTTTCCGTACTATTGAGTCACTCCCGGAAGATTTACGCATGGCAATTACGCTGCGGGAGTTGGATGGTTTGAGCTATGAAGAAATAGCCGCCATCATGGATTGCCCGGTAGGGACTGTCCGTTCTCGTATTTTCCGTGCACGGGAAGCTATTGATAATAAAGTTCAACCGCTTATCAGGCGTTGACGATAGCGGGTTACTGGAAGGGTAATTAGGCATGCAGAAAGAACAGCTTTCCGCTTTAATGGATGGGGAAACTCTGGATAGCGAGCTGCTAAGCGTCTTATCACAAGACAAATCATTGCAGCAACGCTGGGAGAGCTACCACCTAATCCGCGACACTATGCGCGGCGATACCAGTGAATTGCTTCATTTTGATATTGCAGCCAATGTCATGGCGGCGATCGAAAATGAACCAGTGCGTCATGTCACGCCACTTATTACAGAACAACAGCCTGAACCTCAACAATGGCAAAAAATGTCGTTCTGGAAAAAGGTACGTCCTTGGGCCAGCCAATTAACCCAAGTGGGTGTTGCTGCATGCGTATCGCTTGCGGTAATTGTTGGCGTGCAGCACTATAATGGCCAATCTGACAATCCTGCACAGCCTGAAGCACCTGTGTTCAATACTTTACCTATGATGGGTAAAGCGAGCCCGGTCAGCTTGGGTGTTCCTTCTGACAGTACTGCAAGCACTGGTCAGCAGCAGGTACAGGAACAACGTCGACGTATCAATGCAATGCTGCAAGATTATGAATTGCAGCGTCGTTTACACGCCGAGCAACTCCAGTTTGAACAGGCACAAACCCAGCAAGCTGCGGTACAAGTGCCAGGTAACCAAACGTTAGGAACTCAATCGCAGTAATGAAGCAACTTTGGTATGCACTGTCTCTTATGACAAGCAGCCTGTTGTTCAGCTCAAATGCCTCGGCGGACACTGTTTCGTCCGGGGCATTGTTGCAGCAGATGAACCAGGCGAGTCAGTCACTCAATTATGAGTTGGCATTTATCAGCATTAATAAGCAAGGGATAGAGTCCTTACGCTATCGCCATGCAAGGCTTGATAATCGTCCACTTGCGCAATTGCTTCAGATGGATGGCCCACGCCGAGAAGTTGTCCAGCGTGGCAGTGAAATCAGCTATTTTGAACCTGGACTTGAGCCATTTACGCTCACGGGGGACTACATCGTTGATTCGCTTCCATCAATCGTCTACACCGACTTCAAACGCTTGACGCCTTATTACGACTTCATTTCTGTCGGACGGACGCGTATTGCCGATCGTCTGTGCGAAGTCATTCGAGTCGTGGCACGAGATGGCACCCGATACAGCTATATGGTGTGGATGGACTCGGAAACGAAATTACCGCTGCGTGTTGATTTGCTGGACCGTGATGGTGAGACGCTGGAGCAATTCCGCGTTATCTCTTTTAACGTCAGCAAAGAAGCTAATGGCATGATGCAAAGTCTGGCGAAGGCAAATTTACCACCTTTGCTGTCAGTGCCTGGTGCAGAGAAAATCAATTTTACCTGGGCACCTACTTGGTTGCCGCAAGGTTTTAGTGAAGTCTCCAGCAGCCGCCGTCCATTGCCGACCGTTGATGTTCCAATTGAATCACGCCTTTACTCTGACGGTTTGTTTAGCTTCTCGGTCAACATTAGTCGGGCTGCCAGCAATAGCACCGATCAGATACTGCGCACTGGGCGTCGCACAGTGAGTTCTGAAATTCGGGATAAAACTGAAATCACTATTGTTGGTGAGCTGCCGCCACAAACGGCAAAACGTATTGCTGACAGCATCAAATTCAGGACTGCGCAATGATTAAGGAGTGGGCAACAGTCATCTCCTGGCAAAAGGGTGAAGCATTGTTGAGTTGTGACGTAAAAGCGTCATGCAGTAGCTGTGCTTCACGCGCAGGCTGTGGCAGCCGTATTCTCAACAAACTCGGTCCGCAAACGAATCACACCTTATCGGTTGCTTGTGATACACCGCTGGTGGCGGGTCAAAAAGTCGAGTTGGGTATTGCTGAAGGTAGCCTGATAGGTTCTGCGTTACTGGTTTACATGTCCCCGCTGGTTGGTTTATTTGTGGTCTCAGCCCTGTTCCAGGCGCTGTTTGGTACCAACCTTGCGGCGATTTGTGGGGCATTGATAGGCGGAGTGGGCGGTTTTCTTATCGCGCGTGAATTCTCATTGAAATTCAGTCGCCGTGAAACCTGGCAACCCGTTATTCTCAGCGTTGCGCTACCGCCAAATGCTCTAAGAGTCGAAACGACGACTTCTGCGGACAGCCAGTGACGTCTACGCTGCTCGCAATCTTTTAGACACACTTTCCGTAGGTCTTTCATCTCTCAACTACGCTTGCAAGATGACCTGTTTCCTCGCTTTCTCGTTGTAGTGTAGAATGCGGCGTTTCAGGCAAAAGACAGCCATTGACATCACGCTCTGTACAGCGCATTGCGCCGAGCTTTCCCGGATTTGTAAGGCATAAAAACCTCTAACTATGAAGAATATACGTAACTTTTCTATTATTGCCCACATCGACCACGGCAAATCGACGCTGTCTGACCGTATTATCCAAATTTGCGGTGGCTTGTCCGATCGTGAAATGGAAGCCCAGGTTCTTGACTCCATGGATCTGGAGCGTGAACGTGGTATTACCATTAAAGCGCAAAGCGTAACGCTGGATTACAAAGCAAGCGATGGTGAAACTTATCATCTGAATTTCATCGACACCCCAGGCCACGTTGACTTCTCTTATGAAGTTTCCCGTTCTTTGGCTGCTTGTGAAGGTGCTTTGCTGGTCGTAGATGCTGGTCAGGGTGTTGAAGCTCAGACTCTGGCAAACTGCTATACCGCCATGGAAATGGATCTGGAAGTGGTTCCAGTCCTGAACAAAATTGACCTACCAGCAGCCGATCCTGAACGTGCTGCGCAGGAAATCGAAGATATCGTTGGCATTGATGCAACAGATGCTGTGCGTTGCTCGGCAAAAACTGGCTTCGGTGTGACGGATGTTCTCGAACGTCTGGTCCGTGATATCCCTGGACCTGAAGGTGATCCGGACGCGCCCCTGCAGGCACTGATCATTGACTCCTGGTTCGATAACTATCTTGGTGTTGTCTCTTTGGTGCGTATTAAAAACGGCACCATGAAGAAAGGCGATAAGATCAAGGTGATGAGTACCGGCCAGGTTTATAACGCTGACCGTCTGGGTATCTTCACGCCAAAACGTGTTGATCGTGATGTGCTGGGTTGCGGCGAAGTAGGCTGGTTGGTCTGTGCAATCAAAGACATCCTCGGTGCACCAGTGGGCGATACCTTGACCCTTTCACGTAATCCGGCAGAAAAAGCGCTGCCAGGTTTTAAAAAGGTGAAACCGCAGGTATATGCGGGTCTGTTCCCGGTAAGCTCTGACGATTACGAAAACTTCCGTGATGCGTTGGGCAAACTCAGCCTGAATGATGCGTCTTTATTCTTTGAACCAGAAAGCTCTACCGCGTTAGGCTTTGGCTTCCGCTGCGGCTTCCTGGGTCTGCTGCACATGGAAATCATTCAGGAACGTCTGGAACGTGAATACGATCTTGATCTGATTACCACAGCACCTACCGTAGTTTACGAAGTCGAAACCACCAGTGGTGAGACGATTTATGTAGATAGCCCATCCAAGCTGCCAGCATTGAATAACATTGCTGAGCTGCGTGAGCCGATTGCTGAGTGTCATATGCTGATGCCTCAGGAATATCTGGGTAGCGTTATCACGCTGTGTATCGAGAAGCGTGGCGTGCAGACCAATATGGTTTACCACGGTAACCAGGTTGCGCTGACCTATGAAATCCCAATGGCTGAAGTGGTACTCGACTTCTTCGACCGTCTGAAATCAACGTCCCGCGGCTATGCTTCTCTGGACTACAACTTCAAGCGTTTCCAGACGTCAGACATGGTGCGTGTTGATGTACTGATTAACGGCGATCGCGTTGATGCCCTGGCGTTAATTACTCACCGTGGAAATTCGCAGTTCCGTGGACGTCAGCTGGTCGAGAAGATGCAAGAATTGATCCCTCGCCAACAGTTCGACATTGCAATTCAGGCGGCGATCGGCGCACATATCATTGCGCGTTCTACTGTTAAACAGTTACGTAAAAACGTATTGGCAAAATGCTACGGCGGTGACGTAAGCCGTAAGAAAAAGCTGTTGCAGAAACAGAAAGACGGTAAGAAGCGTATGAAGCAAGTCGGCAACGTCGAACTGCCTCAGGAAGCCTTCCTCGCCATTCTGCATGTTGGCAAAGACAGCAAATAAATTAAGGAGTTGGCATGGCGAATATGTTTGCGCTAATCCTCGTGATAGCGACGCTGGTAACAGGTCTTCTATGGTGTATTGATAAATTTATCTTTGCGCCAAAGCGTCGGGAAAAACAGGCGGCAGCGCAAGCTGCCACTGGCGATGCACTTGATAGCAAAACGCTAAAAAAAGTCGCACCGAAACCAGGTTGGTTAGAAACGGGGGCATCCGTATTCCCGGTGCTCGCTATTGTCTTGATCGTGCGTTCGTTTATTTACGAACCGTTCCAGATTCCATCAGGATCAATGATGCCAACGTTATTAATTGGTGATTTTATTCTGGTGGAAAAATTTGCATACGGTATTAAAGATCCGATTTACCAGAAAACGCTAATTGAAACGGGTCATCCTAAACGTGGCGATATTGTGGTGTTCAAATATCCACAAGATCCACGTCTTGATTACATCAAGCGTGCAGTCGGTTTGCCGGGTGATCGTGTCAGCTACGATCCTGTCGCTAAAGAAGTGACTGTTCAGCCAAATTGTAGTTCTGGTCAGGCGTGTGATAACGCACTGCCAATCACTTATAGCCATGTAGAGCCAAGTGATTTTGTGCAGACTTTTGCGCGTCGTAACGGTGGTGAAGCAAACTCTGGTTTCTTCCAGTTGCCGTTGAACCAGACCAAAGAAGACGGTATCCGCCTGTCTGAGCGCAAAGAAACACTGGGAGATGTGTCTCACCGCATTCTGACCGTGCCAATTGCACAGGACCAACTGGGGATGTATTACCAGCAACCTGGTCAACAACTGGCGACGTGGATTGTACCGCCGGGTCATTACTTCATGATGGGTGATAACCGCGATAACAGCGCTGATAGCCGTTACTGGGGCTTTGTTCCTGAGGCGAATCTGGTGGGTAAAGCGACTGCAATCTGGATGAGTTTTGATAAACAAGAGGGTGAATGGCCAACGGGTGTTCGTTTAAGCCGTATTGGCGGAATTCATTGATCAATTAAATCCATTCAAGTGACGACATACCTTGTCGTTGCGTATAGAATATCCCCCCGTATTAGGTTGGCTCCCGAAAGGGAGCCACGGCAAACGAAACAGCGTTGGTTCTTTTTTTCAGGTCTGTTCCGTGTGCTGAATAATTGACGCATTCATTAATTGGTATCGCATGAACCCCATCGTAATTAATAGGCTGCAGCGTAAGCTGGGCTACACTTTTGTACATCAGGATCTGTTGCAACAGGCATTAACGCATCGCAGTGCCAGCAGCAAACATAATGAGCGTCTTGAGTTTTTAGGCGACTCCATTCTTAGCTACGTTATTGCAAACGCGCTATATCATCGTTTTCCTCGAGTAGATGAAGGCGATATGAGCCGTATGCGTGCGACGCTGGTACGCGGAAATACGTTGGCAGAAATTGCCCGCGAATTTGAATTAGGCGAATGTCTGCGCCTTGGGCCGGGCGAATTGAAAAGCGGCGGTTTCCGTCGCGAATCTATTCTGGCCGATACCGTCGAAGCCTTAATTGGTGGTGTGTTCCTCGACAGCGATATCCAGAATGTTGAGCGTTTAATTCTTTCCTGGTATCAATCTCGTCTGGATGAAATTAGCCCAGGCGATAAGCAAAAAGACCCTAAGACGCGTCTGCAAGAGTATTTGCAGGGTCGCCACTTACCGCTGCCATCTTATTTGGTTGTGCAGGTTCGTGGTGAAGCGCACGATCAGGAATTTACCATTCACTGTCAGGTGAGTGGCCTGCCTGAGCCGGTGATTGGTACCGGTTCAAGCCGCCGTAAAGCGGAACAGGCTGCAGCTGAGCAGGCGCTTATCAAGCTGGAGCTGGAATAATGAGCGAAGAACAAACCTTTTGCGGATTCGTGGCCATCGTTGGTCGCCCAAATGTCGGCAAATCCACGCTGCTAAACCAGTTGCTTGGGCAAAAAATCTCTATCACTTCTCGTAAAGCGCAGACCACTCGTCACCGCATTATGGGTATCCATACCGAAGGCCCGTATCAGGCGATTTACGTTGATACCCCAGGGCTGCATATGGAAGAAAAGCGTGCTATCAACCGTTTGATGAACAAAGCGGCCAGCAGTTCTATCGGTGACGTTGAGCTGGTTATCTTTGTGGTTGAAGGGACTAAGTGGACCGCAGATGATGAGATGGTGCTCAACAAGCTGCGTGACGCTCGTGCGCCGGTTATTCTGGCGGTCAACAAAGTTGATAACGTCCAGGATAAAGGCGTTTTGCTGCCACATCTCCAGTTCCTTGGCAGCCAGATGAACTTCCTCGATATCGTACCGATCTCTGCTGAAAACGGTATGAACGTGGACACTATTGCCAGCATCGTTCGTAAGCGTCTGCCAGAAGCGACCCATCACTTCCCGGAAGATTACATCACCGACCGTTCACAGCGCTTTATGGCATCTGAAATCATCCGTGAAAAACTGATGCGTTTCCTCGGTGCTGAACTGCCGTATTCTGTGACTGTTGAAATCGAACAGTTCGTGTCTAACGCCCGTGGCGGTTATGACATTAACGGCCTGATTCTGGTTGAACGCGAAGGCCAGAAGAAGATGGTGATTGGCAACAAAGGCGCCAAGATCAAAACCATCGGTATCGAAGCACGTAAAGACATGGAAGAGATGTTCGAAGCCAAAATCCACCTTGAACTGTGGGTTAAGGTGAAATCCGGATGGGCAGATGACGAGCGCGCGCTGCGTAGCCTGGGTTACACCGACGATTTGAAATAAGAAAATGGAAGGCTGGCAAAGGGCTTTTGTCCTGCATAGTCGCCCCTGGAGCGAAACCAGCCTTCTACTTGACCTCTTTTCTGAAGAGTCCGGGCGTGTTCGCCTCATCGCGAAAGGCGCTCGTTCTCGCCGCTCTAACCTCAAAGGGACGTTACAACCCTTTACCCCCTTGCTGGTTCGCTGGGGCGGTCGTGGTGAAGTTAAAACACTGCGAAGCGCCGAAGCTGTCTCACTGGCACTCCCACTTAGTGGTATCACGCTCTACAGCGGCCTGTACGTGAATGAACTGGTTTCACGCGTGCTGGAAGATGAAACGCGCTTTTCCGAATTATTCTTCGACTACCTCCACTGTATCCAGGCATTAGCGGGAACCAGCGGTTCACCGGAACCGGCTTTGCGCCGTTTTGAATTGGCGTTGCTGGGGCACCTGGGTTATGGCGTGGATTTCTTACACTGCGCAGGTAGCGGGGAAGAAGTCAGCGACACCATGACTTACCGCTATCGTGAAGAAAAAGGGTTTATCGCAAGCCTGGTGGTGGATAACCGCAGTTTCACCGGGCATGAATTAAAAGCTCTGGCGAACCGTGAATTTCCTGATATCGCAACCTTACGGGCTGCGAAACGCTTTACTCGTATGGCTTTGAAACCCTATCTGGGTGGCAAACCCCTCAAAAGTCGCGAGTTATTCCGTCAGTTTGTGCCCAAAAAACCACCACTTAAATCACCTCAAGACCCGCAATAACGCCTGGTCGTAGCCATGCTTTCCTTACCGGGTGTAAACTGCCGGAACTCAAACCTATTCTGAACTCGAGGATTGTCATGGCTGAATTACTGTTAGGCGTAAACATTGATCACATCGCAACTTTGCGTAATGCACGCGGCACGGCATATCCAGACCCGGTGCAGGCGGCATTTATCTGCGAGCAAGCAGGCGCTGACGGTATTACGGTTCACCTGCGAGAAGATCGCCGCCACATCACCGACCGCGATGTCCGCATTCTGCGCCAGACCCTCGATACGCGTATGAATCTGGAAATGGCCGTCACTGAAGAGATGATTGGCATTGCTTGTGAAACCAAACCACATTTTTGTTGCCTGGTGCCTGAAAAGCGTCAGGAAGTGACGACTGAAGGTGGACTGGATGTCGCCGGTCAGCTCGATAAAATGCGTGATGCCTGCAAACGTCTGGCGGATGCCAATATTTTGGTTTCCCTGTTTATTGATGCTGACCACGCACAAATTGATGCCGCTGTAGCCGTTGGCGCACCGTATATCGAAATTCATACGGGTTGCTACGCCGATGCAAAAGACGAAGAGACTCAGGCGAAAGAACTGGCTCGAATCGCTGAAGCCGCAACCTATGCTGCAGGTAAAGGCCTGAAAGTGAATGCCGGACACGGTCTGACTTATCACAATGTTAAAGCCATTGCTCGCCTGCCTGAAATGCATGAGCTGAATATCGGCCATGCGATTATTGGCCGTGCGGTCATGAGCGGTTTGAAGGAAGCTGTGGCAGAAATGAAACGTCTGATGCAGGAAGCGCGTAGCTAATGGCTATTCTCGGCCTTGGCACTGATATCGTTGAGATAGCGCGTATTGAAAGCGTTATCTCACGTTCGGGTGATCGACTGGCGAAGCGTGTGCTCAGTGCCAACGAATGGCTGCAATACCAGGCGCACCAGCAACCGGTGCGCTTTCTTGCTAAACGTTTTGCTGTAAAAGAAGCGGCGGCCAAAGCCTTTGGCACCGGGATACGTAACGGTCTTGCGTTTAATCAGTTCGAAGTGTTTAACGACCCGTTGGGTAAACCGCAGCTACGCTTTTGGGAAGAGGCCGAGCGAGTCGCGCAAAGAATGGGTGTCCGTTCGGTGCATGTGACACTTGCCGACGAACGGCACTATGCCTGTGCGACGGTTATTATCGAGAATTAAAGCTTGTCGGCGTGGTGCAACTGGACAAACTTATCCCACAGTTGCTCTTCGTTTTCGATGCGCGCTGGATCGCTGATGATGGTGTTAGGGATCGGGCAAACTTTCTGGCAGGTGGGTGTTTCGTAGTGTCCGACGCACTCGGTGCAACGATCGGCGTTGATCTCATAAATGTTGTCCCCCATGGAAATGGCTTCGTTCGGGCACTCCGGCTCGCACATATCGCAGTTAATACATTTTTTGGTGATGAGCAGCGCCATGGGAAGATCTCAGAAACAACAGAAACAGGGCGGGCATTATACGCCCAATCTCTGATCAAACCAGTTTTTTTACCAGGGCTTCACTGTGGCGAATACGCTTCGGTGCGTGCTCCAGATCCCGTTGTACCAGCGCCATAAATAGCAAATCGGTCAGCATCATCTGCGCACTGGTCGATGAAATTGCCGCACTACGCGTCGCTTGTTCTTCGGCGATGGTATACAAGCACAGCGTTGCACGTTGTTGTAATGCGTTGGGGGTAAAGCCGGTAATGGCGAGGATTTTTGCCCCGGTGCGTAAGGTTTCATCTGCGGCGAGATTTATCTCACGCCGTTCACCAGAATAGGAAATCGCCAACAGCACATCGTCACTGTTTGAGGATTGTGCCGTTGCCAGTAATGCGTGCATGTCTTGCTCCGCCACGGCATTAATGCCAATTTTCATCAGCTTCCAGGCAAAATTCTTAGCGACCAGGCCGGACGCGCCAATTCCTACCAGCAGCACGCGTCGTGCATTTCGCAACATGTCCACGCTCGCCAGCAGCTTTTCTTCGCTGTTGACATCAAGCGTGGCGTGCATCGCCGCCAAATTATCCTTAATGAGCTTTTCACCCACTAAACGCAGCGGGTCATCACCCAAAATCAAATTATGAACAGGGACGGATTGTCGTTCCGGATTGCTGGCGAGCGCTTCACTGATTGCCAGTTTGAGGGCTGGAAAGCCTTTGAAACCCAGCTTTTGGGAAAACTTCACCACGCTGGACTGGCTCACACCTGCCTCGGCGGCGAGTTGCTGTGAACTTAAATGACGCGCGTAGTCGGGCTTCTCCAGCAAAAAGTCAGCCAGTCTACGGTCGCTTTGTGCCAGGGTTGGGTAGCGGCTTCGAATACGCAGTAAGCAGTTCATTTCCTCTCCAGTCAGTCGGGGCAATTATGTGAGCGACGCCATAGTAACGTAAATTTTGCTTGCCATGATATCGGTGCATGCTTGGGCGGTGCGAATCAGTTACTGGAAAGTGGCGATGGTGATGACCTTTAGCATTTCAGGTTAATGTTGCCGGAAAAGTGATGTTCTATCTGTTAGGCTTTCTGATAGCGGTAATCGCCGGGTTCTTATTTACATGGTTTATGGGTTTTAATGATCCAGAGGAGTAACGTTTGGCAATTCAGAGTGAGCGTCGGGTGGTTTTTTTCGATTTAGATGGCACCTTGCATCAGCAGGATATGTTCGGCAGCTTCTTGCGCTACCTGCTGCGCCATCAACCCCTCAATCTGTTACTTGTCGCGCCGCTCCTGCCGGTGATAGGTGGCGCGTTGCTGATAAAAGGACGCGCCGCTCGCTGGCCGATGAGCCTGTTATTGTGGGGCGCAACCTTTGGTCACAGCGAAACGCGCCTCAAGCAGTTGGAAACAAATTTTGTGACATGGTTTCGCAACCGCGTTACCGCTTTTCCCGTGGTACAGCAGCGCCTGACCGATTACCTCACCAGTTCAGATGCTGATGTGTGGTTGATTACCGGTTCTCCGCAACCGCTGGTGCAGCAGGTTTATTTTGATACGCCGTGGCTGCCAAAAGTTAAGCTTATCGCCAGCCAAATCAAGCGCTCCCACGGTGGGTGGGTACTCACATTGCGTTGCCTGGGGCATGAAAAAGTATCACAGCTCGAACAGCAAATTGGTACACCATTGCAACTCTACAGCGGGTATAGCGACAGCAATCAGGACAACCCCTTGCTCTATTTCTGCCAACACCGCTGGCGCGTCACGCCGCAAGGGCAGTTGCAGCAATTGGAATGATGCTATTTCGCCTCACATAAGATCTCTCTATACCCAAAATAATTCGAGCTGCATCGCGGCGGCAAGTTTACGAATCCCGATGAGCTTAGTTAACTAAGTGATTCGGGTGAGTGAATGCAGCCAACAAAGATGCAGTTTGAAGAATGAAGGGTATATAATGCGCCGCCCGAATCTAGCCCGGAGACTCCCTTGTCAGAACGCGAATTTACCCACGAACACTGGATGCGTCATGCATTGACCCTCGCTCGTCGTGCATGGGAAGAAGGTGAAGTGCCGGTTGGCGCGGTGTTGGTGCATAAAAACCAGGTGATAGGTGAGGGCTGGAACCGACCTATTGGCCGACATGATCCGACAGCGCATGCGGAAATTATGGCGCTGCGACAGGGCGGTTTGGTTTTGCAAAACTATCGTCTGCTGGAAACCACGCTGTATGTCACCCTTGAGCCTTGCGTAATGTGTGCAGGGGCGATGGTTCATGGCCGCATCGGTAATTTGGTGTTTGGCGCGCGTGATGCCAAAACCGGCGCAATCGGATCGCTAATGGATGTGCTGGGTCATCCTGGTATGAATCACCAGGTTACGGTGACTGAGGGCGTTTTGGCAGAAGAGTGTTCGGCCATGCTGAGTGATTTTTTTCGAGCCCGCCGTCTTGAGAAAAAGGCCCTAAAGGAAAAGGCCCGAAGCTCGGAATAGCCAACTCGACTGGCGCAACGACTGGATACGCCTCGGCATATTTAAGCTCTTGCGCTTCCTGTTTCTCTTTCTCGAGTAAGTACCCTACCAGGCTGATGTAATATTTCCGGATATTCTCCACATACGCATACGCCTCATGGCCACGGGCGTATCCATAAGTTGTTTTCGAGTAATACTGTTTTTGGCTAAGTAATGGCAGTCGTGTTTTTACATCTGCCCAACTATCCGGATTGCCTTTTTGTTTCGCCGTCAGTTGGCGGGCATCAAGCATATGGGCATACCCCATGTTATAAGCCGTCAGCGCGAACCATATCTGTTCATCCTTTGGCACACTGTCAGGGACTTTTGCCACCATATCCTTCAAATAACGGCTTCCCCCTTGAATGCTTTGCTCCGGATCTAGCCGGTCAGTGACACCGAGACTTTGTGCGGTATTTTTGGTGAGCATCATCAGCCCGCGCACACCGGTTGGAGAGGTAGCCTGGTTATCCCAGTGTGATTCCTGATAAGAGATGGCTGCCAGCAAGCGCCAGTCCAGTTCGGTGGCATACTTTTCGAATAATGGTTGTAATTCTGGCAGAACGGCATCTACCGCTTTGAGGAACGTGCGGGTATCGACGTAATCAAAATCCCCAACATGGCCGAGATACTTTTCTTCCAGACGCGCAAAAGTGTCGTCACTGTTGAGGCGGTTATAGAAGTCGAGCAGGGCGGCGGACAGGCTATCATCGCTGTCTAATGCGCTGAACCAGGTTACTGGCTGTTCGTCGGTGATATCCAGGGCAACAGCAAGCTGCGGATGAACGCGCTGGAAAGTGCTGATTGCGACAGAATCGGCAATGGTAAAAGCAATCTTCCCTTCCACCACTTGCTGCATCAGCTCTGTACTGCTGAGTTGCTCATTAATACGCCAGCTCAAATCAGGGTATTTTTGTTGTTTAAGTTTGTTCAACGCGCTAAGCGATGTGACACCAGGCGAAAGCACCAATTGGTTTTCTTTGATGCCAGCCAACGTCTTCGGGCGCGGGCTGCCTATGCGATAAACCATCTGCTGCGAAACGGAATAATAGACCGGACCTGCCCGGTAATGTTGACTGCGCTGCGTGTCGTACACCAGGCCCGCGGCGATAATATCGGCCTTGCCATTATCAATGTCGTCAAACAGCTCTTGAATATTTGGGCGAACAGTCACTTCCAGCTTTACGCCAAGGTAATGGGCAAACTGTTCTGCTAACTCATAATCGAGGCCAATTTGTTTGCCCTGATAAAGGGTATAAGTCAGAGGCGACTCAATTGTACTGACGCGCAAAATCCCCCGCTCTTGAATGGCGGCGATGCGGTTTTCGGCTTGTCCGAACCAGGGAATGGAGGGCCAAAGCGCCACTGCCAGCAACACGGTTACGGCACCGATAAGCAGATAATTAATTTTAAATCTTTTCAAATAGTTAATCTGCGATGAGGCGTCGAGTCTTAGCTAACAACAGGCTTCAAAAATGGAGGTTATACAATAAGGTGTGGCGCATTTTGCTTAACAAAACGCCACTGTGCAACTTATTCAACATTTCTGGTTAATGTTTCATCAACGAAAACTAATCCATATATTTCTACGCAAACGGTTTCGTCATGGCGGCGGATTATCTATAATGGCGCCCGTTTTCCCCTTGCGCCCACTGAAGCGTCCCCCTGGCGTTTCGAAGACGAGAGATCTTTGATGATGGAAATTCTGCGTGGTTCGCCCGCTTTATCGGCATTTCGTATTAACAAATTACTGGCCCGTTTTAATGACGCCAACCTTCCGGTCAGCGACATTTATGCCGAGTATGTTCACTTTGCCGATCTCGATGCGCCGCTAACGGCTGAAGAGCACGCCCGTCTGCAACGGTTGTTGAAATATGGTCCAACCCTTGCCGACCACGCCCCGACCGGCCACTTAATTCTGGTCACGCCGCGTCCTGGTACCATCTCACCCTGGTCCTCTAAAGCGACTGATATTGCCCACAACTGTGCGCTTGCCAATGTTAAGCGACTGGAACGCGGTGTGGCGTACTACGTAACTGGCAGCACGCTGACACAGGCGCAGCGCCAGGACGTTGCCGCACTTTTGCATGACCGCATGATGGAAAGCGTGTTTGACTCGCTTAATGATGCGCAGCAACTGTTCTCACATCATCAGCCTGCACCTGTGCAAAGCGTTGACCTGTTATCTCAAGGTCGTGAAGCACTGGTTGAAGCTAACATTCGTCTGGGGCTTGCCCTGGCAGAAGACGAAATCGATTATTTGCAGGATGCGTTCACCAAACTGGGACGCAACCCGAACGACATCGAGCTGTATATGTTCGCGCAGGCAAACTCCGAGCATTGCCGTCACAAAATCTTCAACGCCGACTGGATTATTGATGGCGTTGAGCAGCCTAAATCGCTGTTCAAAATGATTAAAAACACCTTTGAGAAAACCCCGGACTACGTGTTATCGGCTTACAAAGATAACGCCGCAGTCATGGAAGGTTCGGTGGTAGGGCGTTTCTTTGCCGATCACGAAGCAGACCGTTATGACTTCCACCAGGAAGATGCGCATATCCTGATGAAGGTCGAAACGCATAACCATCCAACGGCTATCTCTCCATGGCCGGGTGCCGCGACCGGTTCCGGTGGTGAAATCCGTGATGAAGGTGCGACAGGCCGTGGTGCTAAACCCAAAGCGGGTCTGGTCGGATTCTCTGTTTCCAACTTACGTATTCCTGGCTTTGAACAGCCGTGGGAAGAAGATTTCGGTAAGCCTGACCGCATCGTGACGGCGCTGGATATCATGACTGACGGCCCATTGGGTGGTGCAGCATTTAACAACGAATTTGGTCGTCCGGCGCTGACGGGCTACTTCCGTACTTACGAAGAACAAGTCAACAGCCATAACGGCGTAGAACTGCGTGGCTACCATAAGCCCATCATGCTGGCAGGCGGTATCGGTAACATTCGTGCTGACCATGTTCAGAAAGGCGACATCACCGTTGGCGCAAAACTGATTGTCCTCGGCGGCCCGTCCATGAACATTGGTTTGGGTGGCGGAGCGGCTTCTTCTATGGCGTCCGGCCAGTCAGATGCCGATCTGGATTTTGCTTCTGTACAGCGCGACAACCCAGAAATGGAGCGTCGTTGCCAGGAAGTTATCGATCGTTGCTGGCAGTTAGGTGATGCCAACCCAATCCTGTTTATTCATGATGTGGGGGCGGGCGGCCTTTCTAACGCGATGCCTGAACTGGTGAATGACGGTGGCCGAGGCGGGCGCTTCGATCTGCGTAAAATTCTCAACGACGAACCTGGCATGAGCCCGCTGGAAGTGTGGTGTAACGAATCCCAGGAGCGTTATGTTCTGGCTGTTGCACCTGACCAGTTGCCACTGTTTGATGAACTCTGCCGCCGCGAGCGTGCGCCGTACGCCGTTATCGGTGAAGCCACCGAAGAAAAACATCTGACGCTCAGCGACAGCCACTTCGACAACCAGCCGATTGATATGCCGCTGGACGTTCTGCTCGGTAAAACCCCGAAAATGGAACGTAACGTTGAAACCCTGAAAGCGAAGGGCGATGCTCTGGATTGCCGCAATATTACTATTGCTGATGCGGTAAATCGTGTGCTGCATTTGCCTACAGTGGCTGAAAAAACCTTCCTGGTGACCATCGGTGACCGCTCAGTAACCGGTATGGTTGCTCGCGATCAGATGGTTGGACCGTGGCAGATTCCGGTGGCTAACTGTGCGGTCACCACCGCAAGCCTGGATAGCTACTATGGCGAAGCGATGTCTCTTGGCGAACGTGCACCGGTTGCGTTGCTGGACTTTGCAGCATCAGGCCGTCTGGCGGTCGGTGAAGCGCTGACCAACATTGCTGCTACGCAAATTGGCGCACTCAATCGCATCAAGCTTTCAGCAAACTGGATGTCAGCAGCCGGCCATCCGGGTGAAGACGCAGGTCTGTACGAAGCCGTGAAAGCCGTCGGTGAAGAACTTTGCCCGACGCTTGGCCTGACGATTCCAGTGGGCAAAGACTCAATGTCGATGAAAACCCGCTGGCAGGAAGGTAACGAGCAGCGCGAGATGACCTCTCCACTGTCACTGGTTATCACGGCGTTTGCCCGTGTCGAAGATGTACGTCGCACCGTGACACCACAACTGCACACCGAAGATAACGCCCTGTTGCTGATTGATTTGGGGGCTGGCCATAACGCATTGGGCGCAACGGCGCTGTCTCAGGTTTACCGTCAGTTAGGCGACAAGCCTGCTGATGTTCGCAGCGCAGAACAGCTTAAAGGCTTCTTTAATGCGATTCAGGCGCTGGTGGCGGAACAGAAATTACTGGCTTACCACGACCGTTCCGACGGTGGTCTGTTGGTGACGCTGGCAGAAATGGCGTTTGCCGGTCACTGTGGCGTGGAGGCGAATATCGCCACGCTGGGTAACGATCATCTGGCAGCACTGTTCAACGAAGAGTTGGGTGCGGTGATTCAGGTGAAAGCGGCGGATCGCGCAGCAGTTGAGAAAACCCTGGCAGACCACGGTCTGGCGGAGTGTGTTCACTTCCTCGGTAAAGCCGTTGCCGGTGACCGTTTCACGCTGACAGCCGATGGTCATGCCGTGTTTAGCGAAAGCCGCACTCAGCTTCGCATGTGGTGGGCAGAAACCACCTGGCAGATGCAGCGTCTACGTGACAACCCGGCCTGTGCTGATCAAGAACATGAAGCAAAAGCCAATGACAACGATCCTGGCCTGAACGTTAAACTGAGCTTCGATATCAAAGAAGATATTGCGGCGCCGTTCATCGCTAAAGGTGCTCGCCCTAAAGTTGCCGTGCTGCGTGAGCAGGGCGTTAACTCTCACGTTGAAATGGCTGCGGCCTTCCATCGTGCGGGCTTCGATGCCATCGATGTTCACATGAGTGATTTGCTGGAAGGTCGTCGCGGTCTGGAAGATTTCCAGGCGCTGGTGGCGTGTGGCGGTTTCTCTTACGGTGACGTTTTGGGCGCGGGCGAAGGCTGGGCTAAGTCGATTCTGTTTAACTCACGCGTGCGTGACGAATTTGAAACCTTCTTCCATCGTCCACAAACCCTGGCATTGGGTGTGTGCAACGGTTGCCAGATGATGTCGAACTTACGTGAGCTTATTCCTGGCAGCGACCTGTGGCCACGCTTTGTGCGTAACCATTCCGACCGTTTTGAAGCACGCTTCAGCCTGGTAGAAGTGACCTCCAGCCCGTCCTTACTGTTGCAGGGCATGGTCGGTTCACATATGCCAATCGCGGTTTCTCACGGTGAAGGTCACGTTGAAGTACGCGATGCGGCGCATCTGGCTGCTCTGGAAAGCAAGGGGCTGGTGGCGCTGCGCTTTATCGACAACTTCGGCAAAGTCACGCAGGACTACCCGGCTAACCCGAACGGTTCACCAAACGGCATAACGGCGGTTACCAACGAAAGCGGGCGCGTCACCATTATGATGCCGCATCCAGAGCGTGTGTTCCGTACAGTCAGCAACTCCTGGCACCCATTTGATTGGGGCGAGGATAGCCCGTGGATGCGCATTTTCCGCAATGCGCGTAAGCAACTCGGTTAAATAATCCTCCACACCTGACTCTGCCTATTTTCCCCCTCTCCTGCGGGAGAGGGGGAAGGCGACCGGCATTAACAACCCAATCCCTTCGCTGAGCCGAGGGGATTTTTTTGTCACCGATTCCCGACATATGGTAAATATAACTGTCTCAAATAGGTGACACTTAACTAATTGATTTTGTGATATATAAAAAATAGGCGTTTAAACCGTTGCTAAATGGCGACGCTGTGGGTGAAAAATAGTCAATCCAACAAATGAGCCATACAGTAAATAAACATAATAAAAACATTCATATATAAACTTAATAGCAAACATGGCACGCATGCTGCATAATACTGCGCAGTGGCTCATTCACCCTCTTATGTCAGCCCCCGCAAGGGTTGTGCTACATAAACCTTAGAATGACGCACACAAGGTGCCTGCCGTCCGACTTTTGATTATCGCCAGTCTCGTACTGCTTTATCATGCTCCGGGCGAAACGTTGAGTAAGGCGCCGCCTAATTCCAGAACAAAGGCAGAGATTATTCTCTGCCTTTGTCGTTTCTGAACTTTAAACTCCCTCCAATCCCCGCTAGCATCGAATAACTCACAATCCCAATGAGATGAAGCTTTTGAACCAGTGGCACTTTTTCCCGCGCTCTTTACGCCAGCTTGTGATAATGGCTTTTTTGTTGGTGCTGGTTCCGCTGTTGGTTCTGGCCTGGCAAGCATGGCAAAGCCTTAATGCGTTAAGCGATCAAGCGGCGCTCACCAACCGCACAACGCTTGTCGATGCACGTCGCAGTCAGGCCATGACGAACGTGGCACTGGAAATGGAGCGTAGCTACCGGCAGTACTGTGTGCTGGATGACGCCACGCTCGCCACGCTTTACCAGGGCCAGCGTAAGCGTTACGCGCAGATGCTTGAAGCCCATGCGGGTGTCTTGCCTGACAATCAACTTTATGACGTTCTGCGCAAGTCGCTAAACGACCTTGCCGACATAAAATGCAAAAATAGCGGGCCCGATACCGCCGCCGCTGCAAATCTTGAAACCTTTGCCAATAAAAATGCTGAGATGGTGCAAGCCACTCGGGCGGTCGTCTTTTCCCGTGGGCAGCAACTTCAGCAAGAAATTGCCGAGCGCGGACAATACTTTGGCTGGCAGGCGCTGGTGTTATTCCTGTTGAGTTTCGCGCTGGTCATTATCTTTACGCGCATGATCATCGGCCCGGTAAAAGGCATTGAACGGATGATTAACTTGCTTGGGGAAGGGCACTCACTGGGCAACACGGTGTTATTCAAAGGTGGGCCACGCGAATTGCGTTCGGTGGGGCAGCGGATTGTCTGGCTAAGCGAGCGCCTCTCGTGGCTTGAATCCCAGCGTCATGAGTTTTTACGCCATATTTCCCATGAACTAAAAACCCCACTTGCCAGCATGCGTGAAGGCACCGAACTGCTTGCCGATCAGGTCGTCGGCCCATTGACGAACGATCAAAAAGAAGTCGTAGAAATTCTGGATAGCAGTAGCCGTCACTTACAAAAATTGATCGAACAATTATTGGATTACAACCGCAAGCTGGCAGACGTACCGGTCGAACTGGAGAAAGTTGAGCTCGGGCCACTCATGGATGCGATTATTGCCGCTCACAGTTTGCCAGCACGGGCTAAAATGATGCGTACCGAGTGCAATTTAAGCCCGATGGCTTGCCTGGCAGAACCCATGTTGTTAGCGAGCGTGCTGGATAATCTCTACTCCAATGCGGTGCACTATGGGTCTGAATCCGGTACCATTTATCTACGAAGCTCGCAGAGGGGTAACATGCTCCAGATTGATGTCGCAAATACTGGCGACCCCATTCCACGTGCTGAGCGAGAGATGATCTTTGAACCTTTTTATCAGGGAAGCCACCAGCGAAAAGGTGCTGTAAAAGGTAGCGGTCTGGGTCTGAGTATTGCCCTGGATTGTATTCGTCGTATGCATGGCGAATTGCACCTGATTGACGATGAAACGGCAGATGTTTGCTTCCGTATCGAGTTGCCTGTATTTCCCGAGAAAAAATAAAAAATGAAAGTGACAATTTTTAGCGTGCTGCGTAACGGCTGGTTATCTCGCCCTGGCAGCTCTGTTTCGATTCGCCCAATCTCAGCGTTGTTAGTACCGTTATTACTGGCGAGCTGTGTGCAAAACACGGCACAGAAAGACGTAAAACATCCACAAATCGTCGAAGAGCCGGAGCATCAACTGGCTGATTACTTGTCGACGGATTGTGAAGATATCTGGCAAAACCAGAATCATGACTCCACCACCAACCCGCTGTACTGGCTACGTGCGATGGATTGCTCCGAACGTTTAGCACCTGCTCAGGCGCGAGCGGAAGCCCGCCGCTGGCCATCCGATAACTGGCGCGACACTTTCAAGCGCGGCATTTTGCTCTCTAACGCCAAAATTACGCCCACCGAGCGTCGTCGTTACATGACTAAGCTGGATGCCATGACCGCTGACGTCCCGGCGCAAGTGCGTTCGTTGTTCCAGGTCTGGCGCGATGGACAGGCTTCATTGCTGGCGCTTTCTGACGAACGCACACGCTACAGCAAATTACAGCAAAGCTCTGATAATGAGCTCGATACGCTGCGCGAGCAGCAGCAGCGCCTCAGAAGCCAGTTAAGTTTGACCACCCGAAAGCTGGAAAACCTCACGGATATTGAACGCCAGCTTTCCAACCGTAAACCAGCCACTGCTGAATTACCGGACAACACCAAACCCGCGCAGGAGGCGAAACCATGACGCAGCGTAAACCCGCCAGATTGTTGCTGGTTGATGATGATCCGGGCCTGTTAAAACTCCTTGGTATGCGCCTGACGAGCGAGGGTTACACGGTCTCAACGGCGGAAAGTGGTGCAGAAGGGTTGCGTCTGCTGGGGCGTGAAAAAATTGACCTGGTGATCAGCGATCTGCGGATGGATGAAATGGATGGCATGGCATTATTTGCCGAAATCCAGAAAGTGCAGCCAGGTATGCCGGTCATCATTCTGACTGCTCACGGTTCCATACCTGACGCGGTTGCCGCGACGCAACAGGGTGTTTTTAGCTTCCTGACCAAACCCGTTGATAAAGACGCGCTCTACAAAGCCATTGACGAAGCGCTGTCACATTCGCAAATCGCCGGGGATGACATGTGGCGAGATACTATCGTCACGCGCAGCCCCATCATGCAGCGTTTGCTGGAACAAGCCCGTATGGTGTCGCAGTCTGATGTCAGCGTGCTGATTAACGGGCAAAGCGGCACTGGCAAAGAGATCCTCGCTCAGGCGATTCATAACGCCAGCCCGCGTAACAAAAAAGCCTTTATCGCCATCAACTGCGGTGCATTACCGGAACAACTGTTGGAGTCCGAACTGTTTGGACATTCGCGTGGTGCATTTACCGGCGCGGTCAGCAGCAGAGAAGGTTTGTTCCAGGCCGCGGAAGGTGGAACGTTATTCCTGGATGAAATTGGCGATATGCCGATTCCTTTGCAGGTCAAATTGTTGCGCGTGTTGCAGGAGCGTAAAGTGCGTCCATTGGGCAGCAATCGCGACCTCGATATCGACGTGCGTATTCTGTCTGCAACACACCGGGATTTGCCCAAAGCGATGGAGCGGGGCGAGTTTCGTGAAGACTTGTTCTACCGCCTGAATGTGGTGAGCCTCAAGATCCCGGCTTTGCATGAGCGTGCTGAAGATGTGCCGTTGTTGGCCAATCATCTGTTACGGCAATCTGCTGACCGCCATAAACCCTTTGTGCGCAGTTTTTCGACCGATGCCATGAAACGCCTGATGGCGGCGAGTTGGCCGGGTAACGTGCGCCAATTGGTCAATGTGATTGAACAATGTGTGGCACTCACTTCCGCTCCTGTTATCAGCGAAGCGCTGGTTCAACAGGCGCTGGAAGGGGAAAATACTGCGCTGCCGACTTTTGTCGAAGCTCGCAATCAGTTTGAGCTGAACTATCTACGCAAATTGCTGCAAATGACGAAAGGAAATGTCACGCAAGCGGCACGTGTAGCGGGGCGTAACCGCACAGAATTCTACAAATTACTCTCGCGGCATGAACTCGATGCCAATGACTTTAAAGAGTAGTCTGTGGTAATTTGAAGCCACAATTACTGTATCCAAGCAGCACACTTAAGTTGTGCGGGAACCGGGAAGACCATGAAAAAAATTGATGCGATTATTAAGCCGTTCAAACTGGATGACGTTCGCGAAGCGCTGGCAGAAGTTGGCATCACCGGCATGACGGTAACAGAAGTAAAAGGTTTTGGTCGTCAGAAAGGGCACACCGAACTGTACCGTGGTGCTGAGTACATGGTGGATTTCCTGCCAAAAGTGAAAATTGAAATCGTGGTCACTGACGATATCGTCGATACCTGCGTGGACACTATTATTCGTACCGCGCAAACCGGTAAAATCGGTGACGGTAAAATCTTTGTCTTCGATGTGGCGCGCGTAGTGCGTATCCGTACGGGTGAAGAAGACGACGCCGCGATTTAATTCGCATTGTTTGCTCTTGCCCTCACCCTAACCCTCTCCCTGAGGGAGAGGGAAATTCTCCTTCTCCCTCAGGGAGAAGGCCGGGATGAGGGTTGTTCTCCCCATCCCATATGCTACAAAATCACATCACTTTATGTGGTCCAAAGCACTCGTAATGAATCTTGTCCTGCGCAACACCCAACTTCACTAACTGCTCCGCCGCAAATCGCATAAAGACGACCGGGCCGCAGAGGTAAAACTGCATATCTGGCGCGCTGATTTTGCTTTCCAGTGCGAGTAAATCCATCAAACCTTCACTGTCGAATTTTGACTGTGCACGGCAGTTTTCACTCGGCGTGCGATACCACACATGACGCTCAAAACGCGTTAACAGCTCACCAAGTTGATTCACTTCGTCGGCAAACGCATGCACATCGCCGTGTTCAGCGGCATGGAACCAGTTTACCTGCGCGCTATGGGCCTTTTTCGCCAGCGTATCCAGCATCGCCAGCATCGGTGTTTGACCGACGCCAGCAGAAATCAGCGTCACCGGAGTGTGGGCTTCGACGTCCATAAAGAAATCACCGGCCGGTGCGGCAAGATGCACTTCGTCACCCACTTGTGCGTGGTTGTGCAGCCAGCTTGAAACCTGACCTAAATCTTCACGTTTCACCGCAATACGATAGGTTTTGCCATCTGGACGACGGGTAAGTGAATACTGGCGAATTTCCTGATGCGGGAAGCCTTCAGGTTTTAGCCACACGCCAAGATATTGACCAGGCTGATAATCAGCAACGGCTTCGCCATCAATCGGGGCAAATTCAAAACTGGTGATCAGCGAACTTTGCGGCTCTTTTGCCACAATGCGGAATGCACGAGTGCCTTCCCAGCCGCCATTTTTCGCTGCGTTATCCTGGTAAATTTCTGCTTCACGATTGATAAATACACCCGCCAACACGCCGTACGCTTTACCCCATGCATCCAACACTTCCTGGCCCGGACTGAATATTTCATCCAGTGTTGCTAACAGATGACCGCCGACAATGTCGTACTGCTCAGGTTTTATTTGGAAGCTGGTATGTTTTTGGGCGATTTTTTCTACCGCAGGCAGCAGTACTGCAAGATTCTCAATATTGGTGGCGTAGGCACAAATTGCGTTGAACAGCGCTTCACGCTGATCGCCATTGCGCTGGTTGCTCATATTGAAGATCTCTTTTAGCTCAGGATTATGGCTGAACATGCGATCGTAAAAGTGTGCGGTAAGTTTTGGGCCCGTGGCGGCGAGTAGGGGAATGGTGGATTTCACGACAGCGATGGTTTGGGCGTCAAGCATGGTGGCTCCTTGATTTAACATTGAAAGTTAATGTTGTATTTTAAATGCATCTTATAAGAGTGCGATGTTAAATAAAAGCACTACTTTGTAAATGGGTACATGGCGTGTCGATGTAGCTCACAGAACATGAATTTTCTTCATCATCGATGAAGAAAACTCCTGAAAGCTTCTGTAGGGCTTTTGCCATCAACCCCTTATTTCATGCTGAGCCAATCGTTTGCGTAAAAACCTCTGCCAAGGCCTATTACCCAGCGGTATTTCGGTTTACACTGTTGCCCGTTGTATTTATGGCAGCATTAAAGCTGTTAAATATTTACTGTTAGCTGAGTCAGGAGATGCGGATGTTAAAGCGTGAAATGAACATTGCCGATTATGATGCCCAATTGTGGCAGGCTATGGAGCAAGAAAAAGTACGTCAGGAAGAGCACATTGAACTGATCGCCTCCGAAAACTACACCAGCCCGCGCGTAATGCAGGCTCAGGGTTCTCAGTTAACCAACAAATACGCTGAAGGTTACCCAGGCAAACGCTACTACGGCGGTTGCGAATATGTTGATGTGGTTGAACAACTGGCTATCGACCGTGCAAAAGAGCTGTTCGGCGCTGATTACGCTAACGTGCAACCGCACTCCGGTTCACAGGCTAACTTCGCGGTATACACCACTCTGCTGGAACCAGGCGATACCGTTCTGGGTATGAACCTGGCACACGGTGGCCACCTGACTCACGGCTCCCCGGTAAACTTCTCCGGTAAGCTGTACAACATCGTTCCTTACGGTATTGATGAGACTGGTCATATCGATTACGCAGACCTGGAAGCACAGGCCAAAGCACACAAACCGAAGATGATTATCGGTGGTTTCTCTGCTTATTCAGGCGTAGTTGATTGGGCAAAAATGCGTGAAATCGCAGACATGGTTGGCGCATACCTGTTCGTGGACATGGCGCACGTTGCCGGTCTGATTGCCGCTGACGTTTACCCGAACCCAGTTCCGCACGCACACGTTGTGACGACCACAACGCACAAAACGCTGGCTGGCCCTCGCGGTGGTTTAATCCTCGCTAAAGGCGGCAGCGAAGAACTGTACAAAAAACTGAACTCCGCAGTATTCCCAGGCGCACAGGGCGGCCCATTGATGCACGTCATCGCGGGTAAAGCTGTTGCACTGAAAGAAGCGATGGAACCAGAGTTCAAAACTTACCAGCAGCAGGTTGCCAAAAACGCGAAAGCGATGGTTGCCGTCTTCCTGGATCGTGGCTACAAAGTGGTGTCTGGCGGTACTGACAACCACCTGTTCTTGCTGGATTTGGTTGATAAAAATCTGACGGGTAAAGAAGCCGATGCTGCTCTGGGTCGCGCAAACATCACCGTGAACAAAAACAGCGTACCAAACGATCCGAAGAGCCCATTTGTGACTTCAGGTATCCGTATCGGTACACCTGCGGTAACGCGTCGTGGCTTCACCGAAGCTGACGTTCGCGAGCTGGCTGGCTGGATGTGTGATGTGTTAGATAACATCAACGACGAAGCGGTCATCGAACGCACTAAGAAGAAAGTTCTGGATATCTGCGCCCGCTTGCCGGTTTACGCGTAATCCTTAGCTTGTAATATCTTCAAAAGCCCACGTTA
The DNA here is from genome assembly GCF_014189855.1 of Buttiauxella sp. A111. Taxonomy (GTDB): domain Bacteria; phylum Pseudomonadota; class Gammaproteobacteria; order Enterobacterales; family Enterobacteriaceae; genus Buttiauxella; species Buttiauxella selenatireducens. The sequence continues at coordinate 1,312,036 of NZ_BJFN01000001.1, read as the reverse complement.
TGTGGGCTTTGTTGTTTTATGTCCTACCGCCGATCGCGCGTCACCAAACTACAGTTCTTCGCCGCCCCGGCCGTATCATTGTTTTTGGTCGCCTGGATACATTCATCCATCGGCGATAAAGGGGGAGGCGTGTTAACGGTTTGAGCTGCACATCCTGCCAATAAAAGCCCACAAAAAATCAATGCTGCCTGGTACATGTCTTATTCCTCACTTAGCGCGGCTTCTACATACAAATAGCCAATTCCCATCACTTGCTGCGGTCGTGTTAGTTGCCCAAAGCTAATCTGGGTGGCATTCACTTTTAGCGCATCGCCGTGATCAAATGGATTAAAGCCAATCTGCCGAGCGACGGTCGCAAGCCACTCATCCCCAAACCCACAACTTCTTCCATAAAACCAAATCTGGTTGATATTGAGGATGTTAAGGAAGTTATACAAACTCAGTCCAATTGCGTTGGCGGCACTCTCAACCCAGCGACGTACCTGCTCGTTACCTTCGTGCCAGGCGGTAATTAACTGCGTTGAAGTTAATGTTTCAGGGTCGAGTTTTGGCGAGATGGGTTGTGATTTTAGCCAGATGCGCGCCTGCTTTTTTAGCGCAGTGAGTGAGGCTACAGTCTCAAGGCATCCGTATCTTCCACAGTCACACGCCATGCCGTCGGGGTCCACAATCGTGTGGCCAATTTGGCCGCTGCCATAGAGGCTACCGCGATAAATCTGCCCGTTTATCACAAACGAAGAACCGATACCGTAATCCACGTTGATGACACAAAAATCCTGGCGGCTCCTGGGGTTTTGCCATTTCTCTGCCAACGCCAACATCACACAGTCGTTATCTACCCGCACTGAGATCCCAAGCTTTTCTTCTAGCAGATATTTAATTTCTATCGGTTCGCGCCACGGCGCTTGCGGCATCGTTTGTGATACGCCGGTTATCGGGTCGACCTGCCCGTGAATACCCAACGCCAAATTTAGAGTCTTTTTCGGCCAGATTTTACCCTGGTTGCGCCAGACACTCTCTATGGCAGCCAGCAATGCTTGCGGTGTCGAGGCGTGGGTATGAATCGTTTCAAATTCCCCGAGCGGCGAAAGCTGGGCGTTGCATAGTTGGCTCTCAATGCTGGTCGGGGTCACATTCATGCAAAGAATGAAATCACCGTCGGGCGGGATTTGGTAGCTGCCGCTGTTGATCCCCCGATTGCTGAGATTTTCATGGGAATGGCTGAGTTTTCCATCCGCGACCAGCTCTTCAAGGATCTTACTCACCGCCGGGATCGAAAGACCGGTGTACTGGGAAAACTGTGACTTACTGAGCCGCTTATGTTGCCACACCAGCTTCATCATGGTCTGGCGATTTATCTGTCGCACCCGTTGGTTATTCAACCCTGAAGTCTGCATTTCACTTAACTCCGTTAACTATATTGCGTGAGCATTAAGCATTTTAAGCCGTGACGAGTCAAATACACTGCAAACATATCCTGGTTAACTGTTAATTTTTTACTGGAGAGGCGAAATGTACGGAGCCGTTAACGTCTGGCAAGAGACCATTGCTTTACCCACCTGGACTGCCGGTGCGGAAGACCCGAATCCGATGTTTTTGGAAAACCGTGTGTATCAGGGATCTTCAGGTGCCGTTTATCCTTACGGTGTCATTGACACTCTCACCGGCCAGCGTGAGATGCGTGATTACAAAGCCGTGTGGATTGAAAACGATTTTATCCGCGTCATGTTGCTGCCTGAGTTAGGCGGTCGTATTCACCGCGCATATGACAAAGTGATGGAGCGCGACTTCGTTTACTACAACGAAGTGGTGAAACCGGCACTGGTGGGGTTAGTGGGGCCATGGATTTCCGGCGGCATTGAATTTAACTGGCCACAGCACCACCGCCCAACCACCTTCATGCCGGTCGACGTGACGTTCCAGAAACATGAAAACGGTGCGCAGACCGTCTGGCTGGGTGAAGTGGAACCCATGCGCGGCTTGCAGGTGATGACTGGTTTTACGCTGTATCCTGAAAAAGCGCTGATCGAAATTACCGGCAAAGTGTTCAACGGCAACGCGACACCACGTCATTTCTTGTGGTGGGCGAACCCCGCAGTTAAAGGCGGCGATGAGCACCAAAGCGTGTTCCCACCGGATGTCACGGCGGTATTTGATCACGGCAAACGCGATGTTTCTGCCTTTCCGATTGCCCAGGGGACGTACTACAAAGTCGACTATTCCGCGGGTGTCGACATCTCACGCTACAAAAACATCCCCGTTCCGACGTCGTACATGGCGGATAAATCAGATTACGATTTTGTCGGCGCATACCATCACGGCGAGCAGGGCGGACTGTTGCACATCGCCGATCACCATGTTTCACCTGGCAAAAAGCAGTGGACATGGGGTAACTGCGATTTCGGCCAGGCCTGGGACCGCAATTTGACCGATGAGAACGGCCCATATATCGAACTGATGACCGGCGTGTTCACCGACAATCAGCCGGATTTCACCTGGATTGCACCCTATGAAGAGAAAATCTTCGTACAGAATTTCCTGCCATATAGCCAGCTTGGCACATTGCAGAATGCCAACACCCAGGCGGCAATAAAACTGGAGCGCCACGGTGGTGACCTGCACCTTGGTGTCTATGCAATCGCGCCGCTGACTGACGCCTCGCTTGAAATTGAATCGGCTGGAAGCCTGCTCTGGAAAACGTCGCTGACGCTGCAACCGGCACAGGCGTGGCAAGATACCCTTGAAGACAACTGGCCGCAGCGTTTAACGCTGAATCTTCGTGACGCACACGGCAACCTCATTCTCAGTTACTGCGAGCACATTCCAGAAGATTTACCTCTGCCACAACCGGCCTGCGTTCCCGCTAAACCGCATGAAATCACAAACTGCGACGAGCTGTATTTTATCGGTCAGCACCTGGAGCAGTACCTGCACGCCAGCCGCTCGGCATTCGATTACTACCAGCGTGCGCTGGCGCTCGATCCCGAAGATTACCGCTGCAACGTAGCACTCGGACAGCTTGAATTTAACCGTGCTAACTGGGCGCTTGCTGAACAGCTGGCGGATGCGGCGTTGAAACGTGCCCATCGCCTGAACAAGAACCCACAAAATGGTGACGCCAGCATGCTGCGCGGTGCAGCAAAAGAGAAACAGGGGGACTGCGACGGGGCGTTTGATGATTACTTCAAAGCAAGCTGGAGTGGTAACTGCCGCGATGCTGCATTTTACGCGCTGGCACGTCTGGCTTTGCGAAAAGGCGATGCGGCCCAGGCGCTGGTGTTTGTGAATCAAAGCCTGAAGTTTAATGGCGGTAATAATCTGGCAATGGGGCTGAAAGCTCTGGTGTTGAACCAGACAGGGGCTTCACAGCAGGCACAGCGGTGGATTACACAGCAGCTTGAAGAGTATCCGCTGAGCTACGTTCTGCATTACGCCCGCTGGGCCATCACGCAAAACGAAACTGACAAAGCTGAACTGGTGCGAGTCACCGGGCGGCGTGGCGTCAATGCCAGTGTTCTGGCGGGATGGCTGGTGAGCCTGGGGTTGGACACTGCCGCCAAAAAGATGTTGAGCGTTCTCGATTCACAAGAAGCGATGCCAATGCTGTGGCGAGCGGCTTTAGAACGCGACCACGCACAGCAACTTGCTTTCGTGAAACAAGCGCAGGACTGCTTTGCTCGCAAAGTGCGTTTCCCTAACACGCTCGATGAAGTACAGATGTTGCAATGTCTGCCGCACGATGGCTTCGCGCAATATCTGTTGGGCTGTTTCTGGTACAGCAAACGTCGTTATTCCGAAGCGGTCGCTTGTTGGGAATTTGCAGCGCAGCAGTTGCCTGAGTTTGGTGCGGTGCAGCGTGTTTTGGGGATCCATGCCTGGAATAAGCAACACGATGCGCAAATGGCGGAACAGTATCTGCAACGGGCGGTTGAGCGTGAACCGGAAAATGCCCGCTTCCTGTTTGAACTCGATTACCTGCAAAAACTCACCGGGCGCTCAACCGAGCAGCGTCTGGCGAACCTCGCTGCGCACCGCGATGTAGTACTCAAACGCGACGATCTGACCGCTGAGTTACTTAGCTTATGGAACACTCATGGTGAAACTGATGCTGCAGCTCGGGTGTTGGCTCAACGTAAATTCCACCCATGGGAAGGCGGGGAGGGCAAAGTTACCGGGCAGTATCTGATTAACCTGCAACGTCGGGCACTGGAGGCGATTGCCGATAAGCACTTTGGCAAAGCGGAAGCGTTACTTCAGCAGGCGCTGAGCTACCCCGAAAACCTCGGCGAAGGGCGCTTAGTGGGTCAGAGCGATAACGATATCTGGTATCTGCTCGGCTGGTGTGCGCAGCAACTGCAACAGCCAGAACGTGCGCAGCACTATTTCGAACGCGCGCTGGAAGGCGGGTCCACGCTGGAAGCGGGGCGTTACTACAACGATCAGCCTGTCGACTACCTGTTCTATCAAGCGATGGCGTTGGCACGCATCGGCGACAAGACCCAAGCTCAGCAGAAATTCCGCAGCTTTATTACCTGGGCAGATGAGCATTTTAACGATCGCTCAGAACCTGACTTCTTCGCGGTCTCGCTACCTGATTTAGTCGCGCTGGACGCTGACCGTCAATCCGCTCATCAGCAGCATTGCCTGTTTGTTGCTGCGCTTGGGCATCTGGGACTGGAGGAATATCCCGAGTTTGAATTAGCACTGAAAGCCTTGTTGTCGCAAAACCCTGCTCATGACAAAGCCCATCTCTTGAGGCTTGCCATGCAGCGCGGTGTGTTTATCCAATAACTGAATAAATAAAAAATGGCGGGTGGCATTTCAAAAACGGCACACCCGTCCCTCTGTATCTCTACAAGTACAAATGAGGATTCACAATGAATACTGTGCAGACACAATTACGCATGGGCTATGTCTGGACTATCTGTCTGGTCGCCGCCTGTGGAGGTTTGCTGTTTGGTTATGACTGGGTTGTGATTGGTGGCGCGAAACCGTTCTACGAAGCCTATTTTTCAATTACCGATCCTGCACAGTCCGGCTGGGCCATGAGTTCCGCGCTGGCGGGATGTGTTTTTGGCGCACTGATTTCTGGCTGGAGTGCGGACAAATTTGGACGCAAAGTCCCACTGATTATGTCGGCTATTTTATTTAGCGCATCGGCCTGGGGGACGGCGATAGCCAGCAACTTCGACATGTTTGTGGTGTTCCGTATCGTTGGCGGAGTGGGTATCGGCCTGGCTTCGGCACTAAGCCCGATGTATATCGCGGAGGTCAGCCCGGCAGAAAAACGCGGTAAGTTTGTTGCCATCAACCAGTTAACTATTGTTGTGGGCGTGCTGGCTGCGCAGCTGATTAACCTGATGATTGCCGAACCGGTTAGCTCTGCGGCAACGATGCAGCAAATCACTGAAAGCTGGAATGGGCAGGTCGGTTGGCGCTGGATGTTTGGTGCAGAACTGGTGCCGGCACTGGTGTTTTTAGTGCTGATGTTCTTTGTGCCGGAATCACCGCGCTGGCTGGCTCGTGCCGGTAAAAATGAACGTGCTCACCAAATGCTTAAACGCATCGGTAACCAGCAATATGCCGATGAGACACTTAATGACATCCTGCAAACACTGGACAAAGACACGCAAAAAGTCTCCTGGAGTGCGTTGTGGCAGCCGCAGGTCAAACCGATCATTATCATCGGTATGGTATTGGCCGTGTTCCAGCAGTGGTGCGGGATTAACGTTATCTTCAACTATGCGCAGGAAATTTTTGCCTCCGCCGGATTTGATATTAACAGCACCCTGAAATCCATTGTGGCTACCGGGTTGATTAACCTTATCTTCACCCTCGCCGCATTGCCATTAGTCGACAAAATTGGTCGTCGTAAGCTGATGCTGTTTGGCGCGGCGGGATTAACCATTATCTATGCGCTAATCGGTGCGGCATATGGCCTGGGTATTTTGGGGCTCCCGGTATTGATCCTCGTTCTGGCGGCGATTGCGATTTATGCACTGACGCTGGCACCGGTGACCTGGGTTCTGCTTTCAGAGATTTTCCCGAACCGTGTGCGAGGACTTGCGATGTCATTAGGGACGCTGGCGTTGTGGGTGGCGTGCTTCCTGCTGACTTACACCTTCCCGTTGTTGAACGCGGGCCTGGGCGCTGCTGGCAGCTTCCTGTTGTACGGTGTGATTTGTGCGGCGGGCTTTGTTTATGTGCGTCGTTATGTGCCTGAAACCAAAGGTGTCAGCCTCGAAGCGCTGGAAAAACGTATGGCGGATCAATTCGGTGCTGAGGCGAAAGCCCGTGCACAACGCACGGCGCATTAAGATATGGAAACCTTGTTACTCGAAAATGAATATCTGCGTTTAACCGTCGCCCCGCAAGGGGCGGCAATTCACAGTCTGGATTCGAAGAAACATCAGCAGCCGATTCTGCATGCGGGTGAAAAAGCGTTGTTCCCGATGTTGCCGCTGGCAAATCGCGTTGCAGGGAATGCTTTTATGCTTCATGGCGAAAACATAGAACTGCCTGACAGCGAGGCTGATGCGCAATTCTTCCTCCACGGGGACGGCTGGCTGAAAAGCTGGCAGGAAGAAACGCATGATGCTTCACAAATCACGCTCTCGCTTGAAAGCCGCCACTCCTGCGGTTTTGATTATCAGGCCAGGCTTACTTACCGCTTGAAAGGGCCGCACTTTATGGCTGAGCTGGAGTTGACTCACCTGGCTAACAAACCCATGGTTTACGGCCTGGGTTTCCACCCTTTTTTCCATCTCACGCCAGCGACCCATGTGCAGTTTTCGGCCACCGGATTCTGGCCTGAAGGTGAAAACCATTTACCGAAAGAATGGCATGGAGAGCTCACAGCGCAAACGAATTTCATCAAGCCCAAAATCCCGGATAACCAGTGGCTGAACGTGGGTTATTCCGGCTGGAGCGGAAGCGCGCTGATTGAGCGCGACGACATGCGTATCCAGTTAACATGCCCCACGCCGTATTTGATGGTGTTCCGGGTGCCTGATGAACCGTTTATTTGTCTGGAGCCGCAAAGCCACCCAGTGAACGCCCATAATATGGCTGGGCAGCCGGGGTTGGTGCTACTGGAACGTCAGCAATCAACGGTTATGAAAATGGAAATTGCGATTGTGTAAGCAGTCTTACGCAAGGACCTTTAATCACGGGGATCAGAAACTGTATCCCATCTTTAAATAGATCCCCTGATTGTCATCTTTCCCCATCGCGTACTCGAGATTGACCACAATACCGGCTTCGGGTTTGAGCAAATACTGGATGCCAGCACCCCACGCAGGGTAGAGGTTTTCACTGTCCCCGCAGTTGAGTTGCTCCCCGCTGGTCGAGTCGCCGTAAAGACAGGCGGCACCGGCAAACACCGTTGCGGTCCAGCGATCGGCCAGTTTGTAACGCTCCTCAATTTCAATTGAAGACATATGCTGAGCGAGATATTCACCCGGTGTATAGCCACGCAGATAAACCGGAGAATAAGCCCCCGCGGGCGCGTTGTTGGAGAACTGGTGGCGGCTACGCACGGCAAAAACGTTGCCATCGCCATGTTGCCAATATCCCCGATAATCGACGCGCCAGATATCGAAGTCTTGTTCTCCACCCAACGCTTCCCGATAGGCCATGTTATTGACGTTGAGATACCAGCCTTTGGTGGCTTTAAAGTCGTTGTCGCGGGAGTCATGCATTACGACCGCACCCAGCCCACCGGACTTGTAACCGACCAGGCCCATTTCATCGAGGATTTCGTTAGAGGTGGGATCTTGCCCTTGCAATTCATAGTTGGAATAAGCGCCTTGACCCCCGATGAACCAGTCACCCTCAACACGATAGAGATAACGTAAAAAGGCGAAACTGTAGTTGTCGTTGGTGCTTAATGGCTTGCCGGATCCCAAATAGTTTTCATAGTCGTTGTTTATATCACCGACCATCATGCCACCCAGAATACGGTGGTGATCTTCACCAAAAGAGGTTTTGGCAAAAGCATTGGCAATAAGTGATTCGGATGTGGTGTATTTGGCCGAAATCCCGAACAGAGAAGGACGTGACTTCTCATCGAAGCGGTGCATGTAGCCCACCATCATGCCTGCTGCGGTATCGAGTTTTGGGCTGGAACTGAATAGCGGAACAAACAACCAGGGAGAGGGCGCAGCCTTTTTGTTTTTGTCTGACTCGCTTCCTTCATGACTTTCTTCAATCATGTCGTTTTTTGCTTCAGTAGTGGATGTCTCAGCGGCAGCAGCCGGTAACGTGAGCATCGACAAAATCAGGGTTAAGCCCCTGAAGAGACTGGTATTAGACATGACAACTATAAACTTTTCATTCGATTTAACGGTGGGGGATTTTAATAGAAATGAATTTGGGTTTTATCTAACTATTTAATTTAAAAATAAATAGTTAGATAAAATGTTGGAAGGAAAAAACACGCTTGTTTGTCTGTGTTATTGGTCTGTTAATGATTGCTTGCGTGCTCGCCACCGCTCGGCGACACTAACGCCTCCAAAACGGGAGGGATCATGGTTTTGCATTCAACGCGCTGGCTTGCGCTCAGTTATTTTACCTACTTCTTTAGCTACGGGATTTTTCTACCATTCTGGAGTGTTTGGTTAGCTGGAGTCGGCCTGGCACCCGAAACCATTGGGTTGCTGTTAGGCGCAGGGTTAATCGCCCGTTTCCTCGGCAGTTTGCTCCTGGCTCCTCGTGTTACCGATCCTTCCCGACTTGTTTTTGCCTTGCGGTTACTTGCCTTACTTACCTTCATTTTTGCTGTCGCTTTCTGGTTCGGGCAAACCGCAACCTGGCTGCTGATTGTGATGGTCGGCTTTAACCTGTTCTTCTCACCGCTGGTGCCGCTTACTGATGCGTTGGCCGGAACCTGGCAGCGCCAAATCACCATGGATTACGGCCGCGTGCGGCTATGGGGATCGCTGGCGTTTGTTATCGGTTCTGCCATGACCGGCAAACTGGTCAGTCTGTTCAGCTATCAGGCGATTCTGGTACTGCTGAGTATTGGTGTTGCATCGATGCTTATCGGCATGATGCTGCGCCCATCTGTGATGCCGCAGGGTGAAGCCCGTCATAGCGAAGGCGCGGGTTGGCCTGCCTGGAAGAAACTGGTCCTCGGCTCGTGGCGTTTTCTGGCCTGTGTCACTTTGCTACAAGGTGCGCATGCGGCTTACTACGGATTCAGTGCGATTTACTGGCAAGGTGCGGGATATTCCGCTTCGGTGGTGGGCTACTTGTGGTCGCTTGGCGTGGTCGCTGAAATTGTGATTTTTGCACTCAGTAACAAGCTGTTCCGTAAATGGAGCGCCCGCGATTTACTGCTGCTTTCTGGCGTAACCGGTATTCTGCGCTGGAGCCTGATGGCGTATACGACCGATTTACCGTGGCTGATTGCCGCGCAAATCCTGCATTGTGGTAGCTTCACCGTTTGCCACCTGGCGGCGATGCGTTATATCTCCGCGCGTGAAGGCAACGAAGTTATCCGGTTGCAGGCCGTTTATTCCGCAGTGGCGATGGGCGGTGGTATTGCCATTATGACCATGTTCTCCGGCTACCTTTACCAGCATATGCAAGGCGGGGTGTTCTGGATTATGGCGTTAGTCGCCGTTCCAGCATTATTCATTCGCCCGCGCCCCATCTCATATACCCGTCATATTTGAAGCTGCATCTGCGTTGGCTTCACTGTTATTCGGCCCATCGTGGGCCTCACCCCTCCGGGGCCGCTGTAAACAGCGTTCAAATCTGTTCCCTACAGATTTGTCACCCCAGTCACTTACTTGAGTAAGCTCCTGGGGATCATAAGTTTGCCGCCTTGGTGCAACTTCAATTATTTAGGGTAACTTGCGTTAACACTCGATAATCTTGCGGATCTGCTGCTGCTGGTGGTCACCCAGCGGCAGCGTGACGTGAATCAGCGGCGGAGAGTAGAGTGGCAGCGTGGTGGAGTAGGGCGTGATCACCAGCACCACCTCTTTTGGCGCTCCCTCTTTTTGATAGCTGTGTATCGTCAGATGTTTAATATTGAGCGGCAGCAAGGTGAGCTCGCGTAGCTGCTGTTCAATATTTTGCTCAAGTTCAAGATTGTTACCCGTCAGCAACAATACCTGCTTCTCATGCAGGTCATTTTCCTGCATTAACCACGCGCCAAAAATGACCGCCACCAGACCCACTTCTTCGTCAGAAAAACGCATTTCATAGTGAGATTCAAAATCACTGAAGACTTCACGCGTGGTGCGCATCAGACGCGGATACAGTCGGGTAATTTCTTCCGGCAAACTGTTATCAATGCCGATACAGAACTGGCAGCGATCCAGCGCCTGAGCAAGATGAATATATAACTGGTCGCTCAAACCTTGTTCGTCGCTAAACGACATGCCCGCTTGTTCACGAAAGCGCGCAATCATTCCTGAAATCGCAGTACGCAGCCGGAAGTCTTGTTGATGGTTATCGTGAATCGGGTCGGGCATGCGTAATAAAAGGAATAACAGTGCCAGGAACAATTGCTCGTTTTCATTGGCCGATTGTAAAACACGACGTTTCCAGTGGCGGGCAATCTCAAGCGCGGCTAAAAACTCCGGGCGCGTCTGAGTCCATGCCCGTTGCTCCTCGGTAAATTCAGGCGTAATCCCCGCATGATGCTGATGCAAGCAGTACTGCAAAAACAGCGTTAAAAACTGCATATCACGACTGTCAAACTGCCGCTGCAAACGTCTTGCACACAGGCTAATCAACGCATGGAGATTCTTTTCATCGTACAACGCGGTCAAGATCCCTTGCTGTTTAAGCTGGGTTTTTAGCGTCGGAGTAAAATGCTGCTGCACAAAGTGCGGGCATAAGCGCAATGCACGACGCAACCAGTGCAATAAACACAGGCGGCGATTCAGAGGCGTGCCCTCAATCCGATAGCTTCCATCCTGCTGGGTGATAAGCCTCAGCCGGTGATAGCGCTGGATTTCATCGCCCGTGTCGGCTATATCTTGCAGGGCTTTGGTGTCATCAACCCCGTTGAGCCTCGCGAGGATCTCTGGGGTGACCGTCTGGCCCGGTAAATAAAGCAACAAAAGCAGGTGACAGCGGCGCTGCGGACTGGAGAGTACAGATGGTGGTGGGGAAAGCAGTGTCATCATCCGCATAACCAAGTCAAAGGTGATTAATGCTAAGAGTAGCTAAACCTTTTGTCGTAGAGAGTCACATTTGAGCTTTTTAATTACGGAATTCTGACTGGCTCACAGAATTTTAAGTTCGAGAGAATAATGAGCGGGAAAATGTGTAACAAAATTGCGTTTTTTGCCCTATGTACGGCACTCTTTAGCCCGATGGCTTTGGCTCATCCGCACAGCTTTATCACGCTCGTGACCACGGTCATGGCCGAAAACGACCAGCTAACCGGTCTGAAAATGCAGTGGACGATGGATGAAATTACTTCAGCGGATCTACTGTATGACGCCGGTGACGCGAAGCCGGATTCACCGGTCTGGAAGAAGCTTGCTGCCGAAGTTATGGCGAATGTTTTAGGGCAACATTACTTCACTGAACTGTGGCATAACGGCCAGAAAGTGACGTTTAACAATTTGCCTCCCGAGTATGGGCTCGCACGGGTAGGGCATCAGGCAGTGTTAACCTTTATTTTGCCGCTGGCGCATCCTCAACCGTTAAAAGGGCAAACCTATCAGTTAGCGACCTTCGACCCGACCTATTTTGTCGATATGAGTTACGACCATCCCGCTGATGCCAGTGTGCCGAAAACATTAGCGTCGCAATGCAAAATCTCAGTTAAAACACCGCAACCCACTGAGGATATGCAGGCGTTTGCCTTGTCATTAGATAAAGCCGATGCACCACCTGAAGATATGGAACTGGGTAAACAATTTGCTCAACAGGTGACGCTGCAATGTCAGTAATTCCTTCCTCCACACCCCATTCACGCCGATGGTTACAGCTGTGGCCGCTGGCGTTTTTCCTGATTATCTGTGCGATTGGGCTCTACAGCCTGTGGCACTACTGGCCGCAAATCATCCTTAATAGTGCGATGTGGCAGAAATCCATTAACCAGCAAATGAGCGCGCTATTGCGTGAGGTTGCCGAAAACCCAGCGCGAGCGGGTTGGTCGCTGCTGTCATTTAGTTTTGTCTATGGCGTACTTCACGCGTTGGGGCCGGGACATGGCAAGGTCGTCATTACCACCTGGCTTGCAACCCATACTTCACGTTTGAAAAGCAGCCTTAAACTGACTTTTGCCGCGTCCTTATTACAAGGGCTGGTGGCGATTGGGCTGGTGACGGTCGTGTTGGGAATATTGGCGTTGCCGTCGCGGCAATTGCATATGAGCAGTTTCTGGCTGGAAAAAGGCAGTTATTTGCTGGTGGGCATTTTGGGCCTGATGCTGTGTGGCCGCGCCTTACGCAAATTACTACACGTTCTGAGAAAGCCTCAGCATTTTACCTCGTTCACGCCACTTCATGTGCATGATGAAAAATGCGGTTGTGGACATCAGCATTTGCCGACAGAAAAACAGCTTGATGCAGGGGAGGACTGGCGCGCCCGGGCCATGATCGTTTTGTCTATGGGCATGCGCCCGTGTTCTGGCGCCATTATGGTGCTGTTGTTTAGCAAAGTGATTGGCGTCTATAGCTGGGGAATGTTGTCTGCGTTGACGATGGCGGCAGGAACGTCCATGACTATTTCCGGGTTGGCATTTTTGGTACACGGATTCCGTACTTTAGCTGTGCGCATGAGCGGTAACAAAGCACCGGTGTTATGGCGACAGGTCGCCTGGGCAACATTGGCGTTAGCGGGCGGGGGGATTTTGGTATTAGCGGCGGTGGTGATGTGGCTGAGTGCTCAACCGGTCGTTCGCGGGATTCGGCCTTTTTAGCGTTAATTTTTTGCTTTTAAAACAACCCTCACCCCGGCCCTCTCCCTGAGGGAGAGGGGGAAACGAATATTTCTTCACCCCAGCTAAGGGAGAAAAGAACATCCCCTCTCCTGGCGGAGAGGGCTAGGGGGAGGGCGTACAACGATCAGAGATTAACGCTTCAGCGCTTCGCTCAGCTCATCACGCATCGTTGCCAGCATGGCTTTAACGACGCGCGGGTTACCTGCAACGATGTTGCCGGTCAAAAGGTGGTTATGGCCGCCGGTGAAATCACACACCAGGCTACCGGATTCGCGAGCAATCAGTTCGCCTGCTGCAAAATCCCAAGGCTTCAGACCAATCTCGAAGAAACCATCAACACGGCCAGCCGCAACGTATGCCAGATCCAGCGCAGCTGAACCGGTACGACGGAAGTCTGCACACTGGGTGAACAGTTTAGCGACGATGTTGATATAAGGAGTGGCGTGTTGCTTCAGTTTGAATGGGAAGCCGGTTGCCAGAATAGTGCCGTCGAGGTCACGTGCATTGCTGCCGCGCAGACGGTAACCGTTCAGCTGTGCGCCTTGGCCACGAACAGCACTGAACAACTCGTTACGCATTGGGTCATAAACCACAGCAACTTCGGTGCGGCCTTTAACACGAACAGCGATTGATACCGCGAAGTGCGGCAAACGTTTGATGAAGTTAGAAGTGCCATCCAGAGGATCGATAACCCATTGCACATCCTGCTCGGTACCCGCCAGTTCGCCTGATTCTTCAGCGATAATGGTGTGTTGCGGGTAGGATTTGCGGATAATTTCGATAATCAGACGCTCAGCGTCTTTATCTACGTTAGTCACAAAATCGTTGCTGCCCTTTTGGCTCGCTTCTACAGCGTCTGGGGTTTCGTAGTTCTTGGCAATTAAATTGCCCGCCTTGCGCGCAGCGCGCACGGCGATGTTGAGCATCGGATGCATCGGTCTCTCTCTGGATGTTAAAGAACGGAAAACGCGGCGGAGTATAGCAGAGCGTTCGGAATATGTCCCAGGGTTATGATAGGATATCGCGATAATCTTTTCAGGCTATGAGTCAAGAATGCTGCAAAACGTACGTATAGTGCTGGTTGAAACCTCTCATACTGGCAACATGGGCTCTGTAGCTCGTGCGATGAAAACCATGGGGCTGACCAATCTTTGGCTGGTAAATCCGCTGGTTAAACCTGACTCTCAGGCAATCGCCCTTGCTGCGGGTGCCAGTGATGTTATTGGTGAAGCTAAAATTGTAGACACGTTGGATGAAGCGTTGGCGGGATGCAGCCTGGTGGTTGGCACCAGCGCACGTTCTCGTACGCTGCCATGGCCGATGCTTGACCCACGCGAATGTGGTTTAAAGAGCATTTCCGAAGCGCAACATGCGCCAGTCGCCATTGTTTTTGGCCGCGAGCGTGTAGGCTTAACGAATGACGAATTGCAGAAATGCCACTACCACGTTGCGATTCAGGCAAACCCAGAATACAGCTCGCTGAACCTGGCGATGGCGGTGCAAATCCTTGCCTATGAAGTGCGAATTGCCTGGCTTGCCACGCAAGAAGAAGGCAAAGAAACCGTCGTTGTGGAAGACCAGACTCAGTATCCATCGGCTGACGATCTCGAGCGTTTTTACGTTCACCTGGAACAAGTATTGCTGAAAACTGGCTTTATTCGTACCAGCCATCCGGGCCAGATAATGAGCAAATTGCGCCGCTTGTACAACCGTGCACGCCCGGAAACTCAAGAGCTTAACATTCTACGCGGCATGCTTTCTTCTATTGATAACGAGAAAAAATCAGGCAAATAATACTTGAGTAAATTGGTGGGTTAAATAGTTGACCAATTTACTCAGGAATGTCAGACTTGCGACCTGCTATGTGACAATCACATTTATAAAAAACCCCCGGTTCGAGGGGCGATTTGAGGTTAAGTAAGACATGAGACTGACATCGAAAGGACGTTATGCCGTGACCGCAATGCTTGACGTTGCGTTGAACTCCGAATCAGGTCCAGTGCCGTTGGCTGATATTTCAGAACGTCAGGGAATCTCTCTCTCCTACCTGGAGCAGTTATTCTCCCGCCTGCGTAAAAATGGCCTGGTTGCCAGCGTACGCGGTCCTGGCGGTGGTTATCTGTTAGGTAAAGAAGCAAACAGCATCGCGGTAGGCGAAGTTATCAGCGCCGTAGATGAATCTGTTGATGCGACGCGTTGCCAGGGTAAAGGTGGTTGTCAGGGCGGCGATAAGTGCCTGACTCACGCACTATGGCGCGATCTGAGCGATCGTTTGACCGGTTTTTTAAATAACATCACCTTGGGTGAACTGGTGAATAACCAGGAAGTGTTGGATGTCTCCGGTCGCCAGCATAATGAAAACCATCGCAGTACGCGCTCTCAAGACGCTATCGACGTTAAACTGCGCGCATAAGCACAACAAAAACGAATTTTAGAATCAGACCCGGGAGCCCGTCGCTCCCAGTTAAACAGGTTTGGTTTTTTGCATTGAAGTAGTGATGTACGGAGCTTAAAGAGCAATGAAATTACCGATTTATCTCGATTACTCTGCGACTACGCCGGTTGATCCACGCGTTGCGCAGAAAATGATGCAGTGTTTGACTATGGACGGAACCTTCGGTAACCCGGCTTCTCGTTCTCACCGTTTCGGTTGGCAGGCGGAAGAAGCTGTTGATATCGCCCGTAACCAAATCGCTGAACTGGTTGGTGCAGACCCGCGTGAAATCGTCTTTACCTCCGGCGCTACTGAATCTGATAACCTCGCAATTAAAGGTGCCGCTAACTTCTATCAGAAGAAAGGCAAGCACATCATCACGGTAAAAACCGAACACAAAGCGGTGCTGGATACTTGTCGTCAGCTTGAGCGTGAAGGTTTTGAAGTGACTTACCTGGCACCACAGAGCAACGGTATCGTTGACCTGAATGTGCTGAAAGCTGCGATGCGTGACGACACCATTCTGGTTTCTATCATGCACGTGAATAACGAAATCGGCGTGGTGCAAGATATCGCGGCAATCGGCGAAATGTGCCGTGCGCGTGGCATTATCTATCACGTTGATGCGACTCAAAGTGTAGGCAAACTGCCTATCGACCTGAGCACGCTGAAAGTTGACCTGATGTCCTTCTCTGGTCACAAAATCTATGGCCCGAAAGGGATCGGCGCGCTGTATGTTCGCCGTAAACCACGTATTCGTATCGAAGCACAGGTACACGGTGGCGGTCATGAACGCGGCATGCGTTCTGGTACTCTGCCTGTTCACCAGATTGTCGGCATGGGCGAAGCTTACCGTATCGCGAAAGAAGAGATGGAAACAGAAATGTCCCGTCTGCGCGCGCTGCGTAACCGTCTGTGGAACGGCGTGAAAGATATGGAAGAAGTGTATCTGAACGGCGACCTGGAAAATGGGGTTCCAACGATCCTGAACGTAAGCTTTAACTACGTTGAAGGTGAGTCCCTGATCATGGCGCTCAAAGACCTCGCGGTTTCTTCTGGTTCTGCCTGTACTTCAGCAAGTCTTGAGCCATCCTACGTGCTGCGTGCGCTGGGTATGACTGATGAACTGGCACACAGCTCCATCCGTTTCTCTTTAGGTCGTTTTACTACTGAAGAAGAGATCGACTACACCATCGAATTGGTACGTAAGTCCATTGGCCGTTTGCGCGACCTTTCTCCACTGTGGGAAATGTTCAAGCAGGGCGTGGATCTTAATTCCATCGAATGGGCTCATCATTAATCGGTATCGAATTCAGGAGAATTAAAAATGGCTTATAGCGAAAAAGTAATAGATCACTACGAAAATCCACGCAACGTTGGCTCTTTTGATAACAGCGATGACAGCGTCGGTTCCGGTATGGTGGGTGCGCCTGCTTGTGGTGACGTGATGAAGTTGCAGATTAAAGTCAACAATGAAGGTATTATTGAAGACGCTCGCTTCAAAACCTACGGCTGTGGCTCTGCCATTGCTTCCAGCTCGCTGGTAACCGAATGGGTTAAAGGTAAATCTTTGGATGAAGCGCAAGCCATCAAAAACACCGACATTGCAGAAGAACTTGAACTGCCACCGGTGAAGATTCACTGCTCAATCCTTGCAGAAGACGCTATCAAAGCGGCAATTGCGGATTACAAAAGTAAGCGTGAAGCTAAATAAGTAAGCGTGAGTCTTTTTTAGAATACTTTGAGTTGAGGTCGTTGTATGTCGATTACCCTTAGCGACAGTGCTGCTGCACGCGTGAATGCCTTTCTTGCCAACCGTGGTAAAGGTTTTGGTTTGCGCTTAGGCGTTCGCACCTCTGGCTGCTCTGGCATGGCTTATGTTCTGGAATTTGTTGATGAACCGATGGATGAAGACACCGTGTTCGAAGACAAAGGCGTGAAAGTGGTCGTCGATGGTAAAAGCCTGCAATTTTTGGACGGCACTGAGCTCGACTTCGTCAAAGAAGGTCTGAACGAAGGGTTTAAATT
Organism: Buttiauxella sp. A111; assembly: GCF_014189855.1. Lineage (GTDB taxonomy): Bacteria > Pseudomonadota > Gammaproteobacteria > Enterobacterales > Enterobacteriaceae > Buttiauxella > Buttiauxella selenatireducens. Next base: position 1,294,661 of record NZ_BJFN01000001.1, on the reverse strand, counting down.
TACTAACCCGAACGTGAAAGATGAGTGCGGCTGCGGCGAAAGCTTCCACGTCTGATTTCAGCTCATTCCCCGCGAGCTAAGGCTTGCGGGGAATGGCGCTTTACCACGTTAACCCTGAGTCTGTTATGGATTACTTTACCCTCTTTGGGTTACCGGTAGGCTTCACTGTCAACACTGAGCTGCTGGCGACCCGTTACCAGGAGCTGCAACGCCAGTTCCATCCGGATAAATACGCCAGCCGCCCTCAGGCGGAACAACTGCTGGCGGTCCAACAATCTGCGACCATCAACCAGGCCTGGCAAACGCTGCGTCATCCGTTGCTGCGTGCCGAGTATATTCTCTCCCTCAACGGTTTTGATCTGGCGAATGAACAGCATACCGTGCGCGACACCGCGTTTTTGATGGAACAACTCGAATTGCGCGAAGAGCTTGATAACATCGAGCACGCCAAAGATAGCGACCGCCTGGAATCCTTTAGTGCCAACGTAAATGCGATGGTGAAAACCCGCATGGCGTTAATGGTGCAACAGCTGGATAATCAGGATTGGACGCAGGCGGCGGATACTGTGCGTAAACTGCGTTTTCTCGATAAACTGCGCAGCCAAATAGAACAACTCGAAGAAAAGCTGCTCGATTTTTAACTGGAAGCTCAATATGGCGTTATTACAAATTAGTGAGCCGGGTCTGAGTGCGGCCCCCCATCAGCGCAAGCTGGCGGTGGGCATCGATTTAGGCACCACCAATTCACTGGTTGCAACAGTTCGTAGTGGGCAAGCCGAAACGCTGCCTGACCATGAAGGGCGTCACCTGTTACCTTCTGTGGTGCACTATCAGCAACAAGGTTTGAACGTGGGCTGGGATGCGCGTGCGCAAGCCGCAACAGATCCAGCAAACACGATCAGTTCGATAAAACGTCTGATGGGCCGTTCGCTTGCTGACATTCAGGCACGCTATCCGCATCTGCCTTATTCACTCCAGCCGAGTGAAAATGGCCTGCCGATGATCAACACCCCGGCCGGGCTGCTGAACCCTATTCGTATTTCATCCGACATCCTCAAGGCTCTTTGTGCACGCGCGACCGAAGCGCTCGAAGGCCAACTTGATGGTGTGGTCATTACCGTTCCTGCTTATTTCGATGATGCACAGCGTCAGGGCACCAAAGACGCGGCGCGTCTGGCTGGGCTGCATGTCCTGCGTTTGCTGAATGAGCCGACCGCAGCGGCTATCGCTTACGGTCTGGATTCCGGTAAAGAAGGTGTGATCGCCGTTTACGATTTGGGCGGCGGCACTTTTGATATCTCTATCCTGCGTTTAAGCCGTGGCGTGTTTGAAGTGCTGGCGACCGGCGGTGATTCTGCGCTGGGCGGCGACGACTTCGACCACCTGCTGGCCGACTGGCTGCGTGAACAAGCGGGCGTTGCTGACCGTAGCGACGATCGCGTCCAACGCCAGTTACTGGATGCCGCAATCGCTGCGAAAATTGCGTTAAGCGATGCACAAAGCACCACTGTTGAAGTGGCGGGCTGGACAGGCACCGTTACTCGCGATCAGTTCAACGAACTGATTGCAGCCCTGGTTAAGCGTACTTTGCTGGCCTGTCGCCGTGCGTTGAAAGACGCCGGTGTCGAGGCTAACGAGGTGCTGGAAGTGGTGATGGTCGGTGGTTCAACGCGCGTGCCATTAGTGCGTGAACGTGTGGGCGAGTTCTTTGGCCGCACCCCACTGACATCTATAGACCCGGATAAAGTTGTCGCTATTGGCGCGGCGATTCAGGCCGATATTCTGGTGGGCAACAAGCCAGACAGCGAAATGCTGCTGCTGGATGTTATCCCGTTGTCGCTCGGTCTTGAAACCATGGGCGGTCTGGTGGAAAAAGTGATTCCGCGTAACACCACCATTCCAGTGGCACGTGCGCAGGATTTCACCACTTTCAAAGATGGTCAAACTGCAATGGCGATTCATGTCATGCAGGGCGAACGTGAGCTGGTGCAGGACTGCCGTTCTCTCGCACGCTTTACGCTGCGTGGCATTCCGGCGATGCCAGCTGGCGGCGCGCATATCCGCGTGACCTTCCAGGTTGATGCTGACGGCTTGCTGAGCGTGACCGCGATGGAGAAATCCACGGGAGTGGAAGCGTCTATTCAGGTGAAGCCTTCTTATGGCCTGAGTGACGGTGAAATTGCCTCGATGATTCAGGATTCCATGAGCTTTGCCGAGCATGACGTGAAAGCACGTATGCTCGCAGAGCAAAAAGTTGACGCGGCCCGCGTGCTGGAAAGCTTGCAAGGTGCGTTGACCTCAGATGGCGCGCTGTTAAGTGCCGCTGAACGTGCTGATATCGACGCTGCGATGGTGGCACTCCATGCTGCCGCTGCGGGTGACGACATCGATGCGATTGAACAAGCCATTAAAAACGTAGACAAACAAACCCAGGATTTCGCCGCTCGTCGTATGGATGAATCAATCCGTAAGGCGCTGAAAGGCCACTCCGTGGACGAGGTTTAACATGCCAAAGATTGTATTTTTGCCTCATCAGGATTTGTGTCCAGATGGCGCAGTTTTGGAAGCAAATGTCGGTGAAACCATTCTTGATGTTGCACTGCGCAACGGTATCGAGATTGAACACGCCTGTGAAAAGTCCTGTGCTTGCACTACCTGCCACTGTGTCGTGCGTGAAGGTTTCGACTCCCTTGCTGAAAGTACGGAAGACGAAGACGACATGCTGGACAAAGCCTGGGGTCTTGAGCCAGAAAGCCGTTTAAGCTGCCAGGCACGCGTCACTGACGAAGACCTGGTCGTTGAGATGCCGCGCTACACCATCAACCATGCGCGTGAGCACTAACAGGAGCCGCAAATGGGACTGAAATGGACCGATAGCCGCGAAATTGGCGAGGCGCTGTACGATAGTCGCCCGGATCTTGACCCGAAGACGGTGCGCTTTACCGATCTTCATCAATGGGTCTGCGATCTGGAAGATTTTGATGACGATCCAAACGCATCCAATGAAAAAATTCTGGAAGCTATTCTGTTAGTCTGGTTAGATGAAGCAGAATGATTTAGGGTATTAGAACAAGGGCTGCCTATGGCAGCCTTTTCTATATGAAGCATGAGCTGAAAAGTATAAGGAAAATAAAATGACAGAAGCCATGAAAATCACCCTTTCTACTACGCCTGCTGACGCGCGTTGGGGTGAGAATGCCGCTTACAGTATCAACGAAGAAGGGATTACCCTGCACCTGACAGGCAAAGATGACCTGGGGTTAATCCAACGTGCGGCGCGTAAAATCGACGGCCAGGGCCTGAAACATGTAGAACTGGCGGGTGAAGGGTGGGATGTAGAAAAGAGCTGGGCATTCTGGCAGGGCTATCGTGCACCAAAAGGCACGCGTAAAGTTGACTGGGCTGTGCTAAGTGAAGAAGAGCAAAAAGAGCTTAACAACCGTCTGAAAATCATCGACTGGGTTCGTCATACCATCAATACCCCAGCAGAAGAACTTGGCCCAGAACAACTCGCTTCACGAGCTGTTGACCTGCTGTGCGATGTTGCATGCAACAACGTTTCATGGCGCATCACTAAAGGCGAAGATCTGCGTGAGCAGAACTACATGGGTATCCATACCGTTGGCCGTGGTTCCGAACGTCCGCCAGTATTGCTGGCACTGGACTACAACCCAACCGGTAACCCAGAAGCACCGGTTTATGCGTGCCTGGTGGGTAAAGGGATCACTTTCGATTCCGGCGGCTACAGCATCAAACAAAGCGCGTTCATGGACTCGATGAAATCTGACATGGGCGGCGCGGCGACCATCACTGGTGCTCTGGCCTTCGCGATTACTCGTGGCCTGAACAAACGCGTCAAATTGTACCTGTGTTGTGCGGACAACCTGATTAGCGGTAATGCCTTCAAACTGGGCGACATCATTAAGTATCGCAACGGCAAAACCGTTGAAATCATGAATACCGATGCGGAAGGTCGTTTGGTTCTGGCTGATGGCCTGATTGATGCGTGTGCGCAAAAACCTGAACTGATCATCGACTGCGCGACGTTAACCGGTGCGGCGAAAACAGCATTGGGTAACGATTACCACGCTCTGTTTAGTTTTGATGATGAGCTGGTAAACCGCCTGATGGCGAGTGCGGCTGCTGAGAACGAGCCATTCTGGCGTCTGCCGTTAGCCGAATTCCATCGCAACCAGTTGCCTTCTAACTTTGCTGAGTTGAACAACACGTCTAACGCCTCCTTCCCGGCGGGTGCGAGTACGGCAGCGGGCTTCTTGTCCCACTTCGTGGAAAATTATCACCAGGGCTGGCTGCACATTGACTGTTCCGCAACCTACCGCAAAGGTGCTGTTGAACAGTGGTCTGCTGGCGCAACAGGCATTGGTGTTCGTGCTATTGCTAACCTGCTGGTGGGTAAATAACTGTTTTTCCCCTTCTCCTGGGGGAGAAGGTCGGGATGAGGGTGACCAGGCTTGATGGTTGCCATCTATGCTTATCCCCTCACCCTAACCCTCTCCCAATGGGAGAGGGGATCAAATATGAATAATCTGGAACGACCATGTCAGAATCAAAAAACGAACTCGAAACCCTGCTTGAGCAGGCAGCGACTGAACCTGCGCATCGCCCTGCATTTTTCCGCGTACTGTTGGAGTCTACGGTTTGGGTGCCAGGCACAGCCGCAGAAGGCGAAGCCATTGATGCCGATAGTGCAGTCGAATTGCAGCACTGGGAAAAAGATGATGGCACTTCTGTCATTCCATTCTTCACCTCTGTTGAAGCACTGCAACAGGCCATCAGCCACGAGCAGGCGTTTGTCGTGATGCCGGTACGCACGCTGTTTGAAATGACGCAGGGTGCAACACTGTTTTTGAATGCTAAATTGCCGTCGGGTAAAGAGTTTACCCCGCGTGAAATCACTCATTTAATCAGCGACGAAAGTGATCCATTAACCCAGCAAGAAGTGCTGGATGGTGGGACATCGTTGCTGCTTTCTGAAGTGGCTGAGCCGCCAGCGCAAATGGTCGATTCGTTAACTACGCTGTTTAAAAACCTGAAAACGGTGAAACGTGCTTTTATTTGCTCGATCAAAGAACGTGCAGATGAACAGCCAAATCTGCTGATTGGTATTGAAGCGGAAGGTGATATTGAAGCGATCATTCGCCAGGCGGGAAGTGTGGCAACGGACACTTTACCAGGTGATGAGCCGGTCGATATTTGCCAGGTGGTAGAAGGTGAGAAGGGCATCAGCCATTTCATGATGGCGCATATTACGCCCTTCTATGAACGCCGCTGGGGTAGCTTCTTGCGCGATTTCAAAACCAATCGAATCATCTGATTTGCGGTTGTAGCAAGCACGAGCTGTAGGGGCTGAATCTCTAAGAAACAGCCGCGTTATTAGCTCGTAGCCTGCAACAGCAATAAATCTATCAGCATCACCAGATTAGACTCAAACGAGGTGATCCCTGCGGCTTCTGCTGCATAGTGGATTGCCTCGTCGTAAAGTTGAAAATGCACATCCGCAAGTTCGGACAAACTGTTCGACGATGCGCGAGTAAATGCCACAATCGTCATTCCAACATTCTGTGCAATCCGCGCTTTATCCAATACCTGTTCAGTTTCGCCACTCCGAGAAATGGCGATAAATACCTGGTACTTGGACGCATTGCTCAGGAAAATCCCCCGACTATCGCCCGGCCCGGAGATAAACGCAGTTTTGCCCAGCACCTGAAGTTTCTTGGTGAGATATTCAGCAAACAGATAGGAAAAACCCGCGCCGTATAAAAAGAAGCTCTCTTTTTCGCGCAGCAATGTCGCGAATTGTTCCATCAACCCGGGAGTCACCCAACGGAAGGTTTGCTGGTAATTAGCAACAAACTCATCGAACAAAACCGGGAGTGTGGTCGCGGGCTGCATGGGTTGCTGAGAAATATGCGGCGCGTTGGAAAGCAGTTGTTTGCAGTGCCAGATAAGTTCACTGAAACCACTAAAACCAAGCTTATGACACAGCCGCATAATGGTCGCGCTGGAGACAAACGTCTCTTGTGCAAGTTCGCGAACCGTGATGTTGCCGACCAGCAAAGGGTGGTTAGTTAAGTGCGAGAGAACGCGATACTCAGCGCGGGTTAAAGACTCCCCGCGCTCAAGCAGGCCGACCAGGCGGTTATCCATTACTGAGATTGTGCTGGTTCGACAGGTAAATCAGGGCGTGCACCCCATTCACTCCAGGAACCGTCATACAACGAAACACCGTTGACGCCAAGCGTAGCCAATGCGAGTACGACCACCGCCGCAGTGACGCCCGAACCACAACTGGCGATAACGGGTTTATCAAAACTCACACCCTGGCGGGTAAAAATTTCATTCAACTCATCGGTGGTTTTCAACTGGCCATTTTCTACCAGTGAGTTCCACGGCACGTTTAGTGCGCCCGGAATATGCCCGCGTCTTAAACCAGGACGTGGTTCGTCAACTTGTGCATTAAAGCGTGGGGCAGGGCGAGCATCCACGATTTGCGCGGTGCCTTCATGGCTGACCAGCAGGACATCGGTCAGACGTTTAATGACGAGGGGATCGAAATTCACATCGAACTCACCTTCCGCTAATTCAACATCACCTTTTTCGAGAGGTAATTCTTCGCGCTGCCAGTCGGCTAAACCCCCGGCCAGAATCGAGACTTTCTCTGCGCCAAAAGTACGCAACATCCACCATGCACGCGGGGCAGAGAACAGATTTCCTTCATCGTAAACAATCAGATGTTTGTCCTGGCTGATACCTAACTCGCGCATTGCGACGGCGAAGGCTTCTGCGCGCGGCATCATATGCGGCAGGGGGCTGGTGTGATCGGAAAGAGCTTCAATATCAAAAAATACAGCGCCGGGCAGATGGCCTGCGCGGTATTCACCAGGTACATCACGATGTTCCTGGTCAGGAGGAGCCATGCGAGCATCAATAATCTGGATACTCGCATCATTAACATGTTCTGCGAGCCAGTCGCCCGCAACGAAGAAAGTAGTGGACATAGTTGCCGTTGCCTCCGATTTATTGCTTATTACCGGATTGTCGGTGTTTTTAGCTAAACCGACAAGCAACTATATCCAGGTGCGCGAGGTGTCTCGAATTTCTTGAAAAAAGAAGCCTATTTCACCGCTTCGCCATCTTTCCACGCCTGTTGAAGCTGCGGCCAGTAATCACGGTTAGCTTCAATCATATCGTCAAGAATCGCTTTCGCATGCTGCATGGTTGGCACGGTGCGGTTAAGCGTAAACGCCTGTAGTGCCTTTTCGTAGCTGCCTTCAATCGTCGCTTCAACCAGCAATTGCTCTGAGGCTAACTGCTGCATCAACAACGTCTGGTGGAAGAGAGGGACTGCACCCATGCGCACCGGCTCCGGCCCTTCGGATGTGATGTACGCAGGGACTTCTACCATTGCGTCATACGGCAGATTTGCAATCGCGCCTTTGTTTTCCACAATCACCAGATGGCGTTGGCGCAAATCAAAGGCCAGGGAACAGGCGACATCAACGATAAACGCACCGTGTACACCGACGTGGAATGCATCCGGCAAAATCCCCGTGTTTTTATATTCCTCGGCGGCGGCAAACAGTTTCTTCTCACGCCCATCCATGACTTCATTAGCGCGAGTGTAGTCAGGGTTTTGATGCTCTACGATTTCGTTTGGCATCAGGTAATACTGCAAATAAGGGTTTGGCAGGTATTCCGGGAAATTATCCATAATTGGTTTGATATTACGCCAGGTTTTCACCCACGACGGATCGGAATGTTGCGGGTCAGTTTGCGCGGCGTCTTCGGTCAGAAGACCAAACTTAGCGATATGACGGCGCAATTCCGGCAGGCGGTCTTCCCCATCAACCAGCACACGGGTAAACCAACCAAAATGGTTCAGACCGAAGTAATCAACTTCCAGTTTATGGCGATCGACGCCGAGGATAGCGCCCATGTTACGCATGGCGGCGACGGGCATATCACAAATGTTCAGCACGCGAGCCTTCGGGCGCAGACGGCGCACGCCTTCAGCAACAATAGCTGCCGGGTTTGAATAGTTCACAATCCACGCTTTTTGATGCGCATAACGCTCAACAAAATCGCATAATTCAACCATCGGTAAAATGGTACGCAGACCATACGCCAGGCCACCGGGGCCACAGGTTTCTTGCCCAACAACGCCATGACGTAATGGGATCTTTTCATCCTGCTCACGCATTTTATATTGACCAACGCGCATCTGAGCGAAAACAAAATGGGCGCCGCTGAAGGCGACTTCAGGGTCAGTAGTGACGGTGAATTTAATATTTTGGCTATGGTCACGAATGACTTTCTCAACCACTGGAGCAATGATCGACTGGCGCTCTCCATCAATATCGTAGAGGCGAATTTCAGCTAATGGGAAATCGGCCAGGCGCACCATCAGGCTCTTAACAATGCCCGGTGTGTAAGTGCTACCACCACCGGCAATGGACAAAATAAATGGGGGTTTAAACATCATTGGCTCCTTTAGAGATACGTCTCTACTGCTTCTCGCATTTTTTTGACATGCAGCCCGTAGACCACCTGAACGTTATTACCTTGTTTAATCACCCCTTTCGCGCCAGTCGATTTCAGGCGGGGCTCATCGATAACTGAAACATCGCGTACCGTCACTCGCAGGCGGGTGTAACAGTTGTCGACCACTTCGATATTGGCTCGTCCACCAAGACCCTCAATAATGGCTTCACCCAATCCATCGTTGCTGCCTTTGGCTTGATACTCTTGTTTGGTAAACAGTTTTGTTTCTTGCTCGTCGTCCTCACGCCCCGGCGTTTTCATATCGAAGCGGCGAATAAGGAAGCGGAACACCAGGAAGTAGATAACCGACATCGTTAGCCCGACGACGATGTACATCGGCCAGTTGGACTTCTCGGTGCCAAGCGGCAGGTTATAAAGAATGAAATCGATAATCCCGTTAGCCCCGATAGCGTGAACACCTAACAGGTAGAACAGCATCATGCCGATGCCGGTCAGAACGGCATGCACGCCAAACAACATAGGGGCGACAAACAGGAATGAAAACTCAAGCGGCTCCGTCACACCAACCAGCAAAGACGTCAGCGCAGCTGGGATGAGAATCGCTTTCGCCGCCGCTTTGCGCTCAGGTTTAGCGGTCATATACATGGCGAATGCTGCAGCAGGAAGACCGAACATTTTGCTGATGCCGCGAGCATCCCACACCACAGTGCTGCTGAGTTGATGAACGCTCGGACAGGCCATTTCAGCGAAATAAATATTGCGTGCGCCCTGGTAAATATTGCCGCAAACATCGGCCGTACCACCTAATTCGGTGTACAGGAAAGGCGTATAGACCAGGTGATGGAGACCGGTTGGCACCAGAATGCGCTCGAGGAAGCCATAGATAGCTACGCCAAATGCTCCCGCCCCTTTAATCGCTAATGCCAGCGCGCTGATTCCATGTTGAGCAAATGGCCAGAGTTCACTCATCACAACGCCGAGTAACATCGAAACCGGCAGCATGATAATGGCGACGAAGCAGTGCCCAGAGTAAATGGCCATCGCACCTGAAAATTGTACGCTGGAGTAACGGTTGTACAGATATCCCGACAGCGCGCCGGTGAGGATCCCGGCAAATACGCCCATCTCAAGCACCTGTACGCCCAACACCATACTTTGCCCTGCGGTGCGCATCTGGTCGGCAGGAGCCAGTTCTCCCTGAAGTTGTAGCGTTACGTTCATCGCATTAATAAATACGATAAAAGTGACCAGGCCAATCAATGCGGCATACCCTTTGTCTTTTGCCGCAAGACCAATGGGAATGCCTACGCCAAATACCAGTGCCAGGTTGGCCAGCACCGATACCGCTGATTTGGAGATGAGAACACCGGTGTGCTGAAGAGAAGGGTGGCTGAGGAACGGTAAATATTCAGCCAGATTGCCATTGCCCAATACATTACCGAACGCGATAAATAAACCGACGATCGGCAAAATAAGCACTGGGCCATAGAGCGATTTTCCGAAATTTTGTAGGGCGTTAACGGCACTTTTCATTTAGCAGTCTCTTATTATCACTTTAGCTAAACACCGCGTCGAGGCAGCGACTCAGCACAAAATGTAGCAAGAATCATGACTGGCTTTCCATCTATCTTATTGTTTTAAAAACAAATGACTTAGAAGGTAACATGTAACCTTTCAGGATGTGATCGCGCTTCCACTTTGCAACAGAAATTCAGTTGTAACAGTTGCACAATTCAATGTTTCCTTTGCGAGAAAACGCGCAATGCAGAGTTTTCATACTTTCGTTTTTTTAATGTACCCGCATAATACATGTACAACGTTGTGGGCTAATGGGCCGTATCGGCCAGGGATAAAACATGAGAGCAATGCGTCTGGGTGCGCTGGCGGTGACGCTAGTGGCGGCTTTGGCCCTTTCAGGGTGCGACAATAACGACAAACCTCAGCCGGTGGCGAAAAACGATAGCGCGTCCCAGCAAAGTGCGGCTCCAGCGGTAAAGCCGGACGCCTCACAACTCGAAAAGTTAGCGAAGGATTCGGCTGGCAAATCGTTGAAATTGCTGGATGCCTCCGAGGTTCAGCTTGATGGCGCAGCCACGCTGGTTGTCACCTTCTCCATTCCACTCGATCCCAATCAAGACTTCTCCCGCGTGGCTCATTTGGTGGATAAGACCAGCGGTAAAGTGGACGGCGCGTGGGAACTTTCAGCTGACCTAAAAGAATTACGTTTGCGCCATCTTGAGCCTAAACGTGAACTGATACTGACAGTTGATAGCGGTTTGCTTGCTCTCAATAAAACGACTTTTGACAGCCCCTTCGAGAAACAAATTTCGACACGTGATATTCAGCCAAGCGTTGGGTTTGCCAGCCGGGGTTCTTTGCTGCCAACCAAAGTGATTGCAGGTTTGCCGGTGATGGCACTCAACGTCGATAAAATTGACGTCAATTTTTACCGGATTAAAAGCGAATCGTTAAGCTCATTCATCAGTCAGTGGCAATACCGAAACTCAGTCTCTAACTGGGAATCAGACAATTTACTCAAGCTTGCAGATTTGGTTTACAGCGGCAGGTTTGACCTCAATCCTGCGCGCAATACCCGTGAAAAACTGCTGCTACCGCTAGGTGAAATCAAACCGCTGCAACAACCTGGCGTCTATATCGCGATTATGAATCAGGCCGGTCATTACAGTTATAGCAATGCCGCAACATTGTTTACGTTAAGCGACATCGGGGTGTCCGTACACCGCTACCATGACCGGTTAGATGTCTTCACCCAAAGCCTGGAAAATGGTGCGGCACAGTCCAGTGTGGAAATCTCCCTGCTTGATGAAAAAGGACAAACCCTGGCACAAGCGAAGAGCGATGGTGATGGCCACGCTACGCTTGAAAAACCAGGCAAAGGGACGTTATTACTCGCGCGTACTGCCGAACAAACAACGCTTCTGGATTTGAGCCGCCCGGCACTGGATCTGGCTGAATTCGATATTGCCGGAGATGCTGGGTTCACTAAGCAATTCTTTATGTTTGGCCCAAGGGATCTTTATCGTCCGGGTGAAACCGTTCTGCTTAATGCTTTACTGCGCGATAGCGATGGGAAAGCACTGCCTGCTCAACCGGTAAAACTGGAAGTGGTGAAGCCGGACGGCCAGGTCGCCAGAACGCAAGTCTGGCAACCAGAAAAGGGTTTTTATCAATTCAGCTACCCATTGAATCCGAATGTGCAAACCGGCAACTGGCAGGTGCGCGTGAATACCGGCGATAACCAGCCACGTATTTGGTCATTTAAAGTTGAAGACTTCATGCCAGAGCGTATGGCACTGAATATCAAGGGTAATAAGGATCCCGTCAGCCCTGATGAATCTGTGAGCTTCCAGATTACAGGTCGTTATCTGTACGGTGCACCAGCGTCCGGTAACAATCTGCAAGGACAGCTGTTCTTACGCCCGCTTCGTGAAGCGGTGTCTGCTCTACCAGGGTTCCAGTTTGGCGATATAAACGAAGAAAACCTCTCTCGTAATCTCGATGAAGTCCAGCTCCAGCTTGATGAGCAAGGTAAAACAACAGTCAGTACCGATAGCCAATGGGCTGATGTCCATTCGCCATTACGATTGGTGCTACAAGCCAGTTTGCTGGAATCGGGTGGCCGTCCAGTGACGCGTCGTGCTGAACAAGCTATCTGGCCAGACGACGCGCTGCCCGGCATTCGCCCGCAATTTGCCAGCAAAGAGATCTACGATTACCGAACTGACAGCACCCGTACTCAACCTATCGCTGATGAAGATACTAATGCCGGTTTTGACATTGTTTATGCCAATGCAAAAGGGGAAAAATTGGCGGTTTCTGGGCTTGATGTGCGGCTCATCCGCGAGCGCCGGGATTACTTCTGGAGCTGGGAAGAGGGTGAAGGCTGGCAGTCTCAATATGACCAGAAAGATCTCATCGAAGCAGAGCAAAAACTCACGCTTGCAGCGGGTGAAACCGGCAAAGTGGCTTTCCCTGTTGAATGGGGGTCCTACCGTCTTGAAGTACGTGATCCGGAGACAAACAATCTCAGCAGCATGCGTTTCTGGGCGGGTTACAGTTGGCAAGACAACAGTGACGGTGAAGGCGCTGTACGACCAGACCGCGTGACGCTGAAAATAGATAAACCAACTTATAAGCCTGGCGATACGATTAATCTGCATATTTCTGCCCCTGCGGCGGGAAAAGGCTACGCGATGGTGGAATCCAGCGATGGTCCACTGTGGTGGAAAGAAATTAATGTGCCAGAAAAAGGCCTGGATATCGCAATTCCAGTGGATAAAAGTTGGCAACGGCACGACCTGTATTTGAGCACGTTGGTGATACGGCCTGGTGATAAGAGTCGTTCGGCAACACCAAAACGCGCAGTCGGTATTTTGCATCTTCCACTGGCTGATGAAAGCCGCCGACTTGGGCTTACGTTAGAAGCCCCCGCTAAAATGCGCCCGAATCAGAACCTGACAGTGAAAGTAAAAACCCAGCCTATTAACGGGGAAATGCCGAAGCAAATTAATGTTCTGGTTTCCGCCGTGGATAGCGGGGTACTGAATATTACTGACTACAAAACGCCAGACCCGTGGGAGGCCTTCTTTGGCCGTAAACGTTACGGCGCGGATTTATACGATATCTACGGTCAGGTGATTGAAGGGGAAGGGCGTTTAGCAGCATTACGCTTTGGTGGTGATGGTGATGAAGGGGATGCATTAAGCCGGGGCGGTAAAAAACCGGTTAATCATGTCACGATCATTGCCCAACAAGCTCAGCGAGTACAGCTGGACGAAAAAGGTGAAGGCACGGTTGCGCTCCCTGTAGGCGATTTCAACGGCGAGTTGCGTGTCATGGCGCAAGCCTGGACCGATGACCGTTTTGGTAATAGCGAGAATAAAGTGGTGGTTGCTGCGCCACTTGTGACGGAACTGGCTGCGCCGCGCTTTATGGCGAGCGGTGATAGCAGTCGTTTAGCGATGGATCTCACTAACCTCACCGACCAACCGCAACAGCTGAATGTAAACCTGAACACCAGCGGCTTGCTTTCGCTGGACTCAGCGGCATCACAAACCGTGAAATTGATGCCGGGCGCGCGTAAAACATTGTTTATCTCAGTCCGCGCGTTGGATGGTTTTGGCGATGGGCAACTCAACGCGCAAATCAATGGCGTCAACTTACCTGGCGAAACATTTGCAGCCCTGCAAAAACAGTGGACCTTATCTGTGCGTCCTCCGTTCCCGGCTCAAAGTATCAACAGTGGTGCTGTACTTGCTCCCGGTGAAGTGTGGGATATTCCGCCACGTCATATTTCCGGTTTAGCTCCTGCAACACTTGAAGGACAGGTATTACTCAGTGGTCGCCCGCCGCTAAACCTGGCGCGTTATATCCGTGAGCTTAAAGCGTATCCGTATGGTTGCCTTGAACAAACGACCAGTGGCCTGTTCCCTTCGCTTTATACCAATCAGGCACAGCTTGCCGCTCTGGGGATAAAAGGAACCACTGATGAGCAGCGTCGTGCAGCAATCGATCTGGGAATCTCTCGTCTGCTCGATATGCAGCGCGATAACGGCAGCTTTGGTTTATGGGACAAAGAAGGGCCGGAAGAGTACTGGCTAACGGCTTATGTGACTGATTTCCTGGTCCGTGCTAGCGAGCAAGGTTACAGCGTTAATGTTGATTCGCTCAATAAAGCCAATCAGCGTCTGCTGCGCTACCTTCAGGATTCAGGGCTAATTGCACTGCGTTATAGCGATGATGCCGCTGCCAGTAAATTTGCGATTCAAGCCTATGCAGGCCAGGTTTTAGCGCGTCAGCAAAAAGCACCTCTTGGGGCGTTGCGTGATCTTTGGCAGCGTCATAGCACTGCCCGTGCCGGCTTGCCGCTGGTGCAACTTGGCGTGGCGTTGAAGTTAATGGGAGATGCACCGCGTGGCGAAGAAGCTATCAAGTTAGGTTTGCAAACCCGCCGTAGCGACGAGCGAATCTGGATGGCTGATTACGGTAGCGAATTGCGTGATAAAGCAATGGTTCTCAGTCTTCTGGAGGAGAACAAATTGCTACCAGACCAGCAAAGTAACTTGCTGTCTGATCTCTCTAACCTCGCCTTTAGCCAACGCTGGCTTTCGACACAGGAAAGTAACGCACTCTTCCTGGCTGGCCGTAACTGGCAAACGGTGAAAGGAGATTGGCAAGCGCAGGTCTCCTTTACTGACGAACCACTGGCGAGTGGGCAATCAATGACACGTAATTTGACAGCCGAACAGCTCAATAGCCTGCAAGTGACTAACACTGGCCCGGGCAATCTTTATCTCCGCCTGGACAGCGCGGGTTATCCGCAACAGTCTCCAGCACCATATAGCAATGTGTTGCACATTGAGCGCCATTTCCTGGATGCAAAAGGTAACAGCAAATCGCTGTCAGAGCTGAAAAGCGGTGAGCTAGTGATGGTCTGGTTAGATGTTTGGGCGGATAAAAATGTGCCTGATGCGCTGGTGGTCGATCTACTGCCTGCCGGGCTTGAACTGGAAAATCAGAACCTGTCAGAGAGCAGCGCCAGCCTGAGCGAAAGCGATAATCAGGTTCAGGGGTTACTGAGTCAGATGCAACAGGCGGATATTCAGCACATGGAATTCCGTGATGATCGCTTTGTTGCGGCATTGCCACTCAATGAAAGCCAGCATGCGACACTGGTTTACCTGGCGCGAGCGGTGACTCCAGGGACGTATCAGGTGCCGGTTTCTCAAGTGGAATCGATGTATGTTCCGCAGTGGCGGGCAACAGGAGCCAGCACCGGCATGCTGACTATTCATCCGTAACAGGCATCGTCAAGTGCGACAGCCTCTACGCTGGCGGCGCTACTTTTTCATCGTGGCGCCTCTCATTTTTTGTCTGGGGATTTTGCTGGCAGACCGGCTTTGGCCGCTGCCACTATCTCAGGCGAATCCTGCACGTGTCGTGGTTGCAGCAGATGGCACCCCCCTGTGGCGTTTTGCTGACGAGAACGGCATCTGGCGCTATCCGGTCACGCTTAATGATGTTTCACCCCGTTATCTCGAAGCCCTGATCAACTATGAAGATCGCTGGTTTTGGGAACACCCAGGTATTAACCCTCTTTCGATATTACGTGCAGCCGGCCAGGATCTTCTGAGTGGAAAAGTGGTTTCAGGTGGCAGTACATTGACGATGCAAGTGGCTCGCTTGTTGGATCCCCACCCCCGAACATTTGGCGGAAAAATCCGCCAGGTGTGGCGGGCTCTGCAACTTGAGTGGCATCTTTCGAAAGAGCAAATTCTCACCCTTTATTTGAATCGCGCACCCTTTGGCGGCACGTTACAGGGAGTGGGCGCGGCCAGTTGGGTCTACCTGGGAAAATCTCCTGAGCATCTTAGTTATGCGGAAGCGGCTTTATTGGCTGTACTCCCGCAGGCGCCTAGCCGCCTGCGTCCAGACCGCTGGCCTGAGCGGGCACAAGCTGCGCGTGACAAAGTGCTGCTTCGCATGGCCGAGCAAGCTGTCTGGGAACCGCAACAGGTTAAAGAATCTCTCGAAGAACCCGTTTGGCTAACTACACGCCAGATGCCGCAATTAGCTCCGTTGCTTTCACGTTATCTGGTAAATCGCAGCGGCGCTCAGAAAATAACTACCACTATCGATGCACCGTTACAGCGCCAACTGGAAGAACTGGCGTTGAACTGGAAAGCTCAACTTCCGGCACGTTCATCATTGGCGATGTTGGTCGTCGATCACACCACCATGGAAGTGCGCGGTTGGGTCGGTTCGGCCGATATTAATGATCAAAGTCGTTTCGGCCATGTTGATATGGTCACGGCAATTCGGTCACCAGGCTCGGTGCTTAAACCTTTTGTCTATGGCCTGGCGCTGGATGATGGGTTGATTCATCCCACCTCGTTATTACAGGATGTGCCACGCCGCTTCGGTGATTACCGTCCGGGAAATTTCGACACGGGTTTTCATGGCCCGGTCAGTATGAGTGAAGCACTGGTTCGTTCGCTCAATCTCCCTGCGGTGCAAGTGCTTGAAGCGTATGGGCCAAAACGCTTTGCTGCACAACTGCGTAACGTGGGTTTGGATCTGCGTTTTCCTGCAAACAGCGAGCCTAATCTTTCGCTCATTCTTGGAGGCGGCGGGGCGCGCCTGGATCAGTTAGTTGCCGCTTATAGCGCATTCGCTCGCCATGGGCGGGCGGCTCATTTGCGTTTACAGCCAGAGCAACCATTGCTGGAGCGGCCATTGATGTCTGCGGGAGCTGCCTGGATTATTCGTCGGGTACTGGCGGGTGAGGCACAGCCGCAACCGGATGCGACGTTACCCGCTGTAGTCCCTTTGGCATGGAAAACGGGTACCAGCTATGGCTATCGCGATGCGTGGGCTATCGGGATAAATCCCCGCTATCTCATTGGTATCTGGACTGGACGCCCTGATAGCACGCCGGTTGCTGGGCAGTTTGGTTTAGGTAGCGCCGTGCCGCTGTTAAACCAGGTCAATAATATGCTGCAAGCCACTTCCGCCGTTCAGCAGGCTCGCCTGCCTGTTGACCCGCGCCCGGCAACGGTTTCTGCGGGCGAGATTTGCTGGCCAGGAGGGCAAACTCTTGCCCTGGGAGACAGTAATTGCCGACGCAGGTTATCGGGCTGGTTACTGGATGATAGCCAACCGCCAACGCTTGATGCGCAGGGACAAGAAGGCGTTCAGGGATCAAGAAAGGTGGTCTGGCTGGACGAGCAAGGGAAGCGTGTGGCGGCGGATTGCCCAAATGCGACACAACATATTATTTCTTTGTGGCCGCTGCCACTTGAGCCCTGGTTGCCCGTCAGTGAGAGAAGAGCCGCTCGATTGCCAGCGGTTTCGGAACAATGTCCACCGCAGCAGAAAGATGAAGTTACGCCTTTATTATTGTTAGGGGTACGTGAGGGCGCTATTTTGAAGCGTCTGCCTGGCGAATTAAGCTTAGCGCTTCGTCTTAGCACGCAGGGTGGGCAAGGTGATCGCTGGTGGTTTTTGAACGGTGAGCCGATGAGTGAAAAGCAAAACGGGATCGCGCTAAATCTGGATAAACCGGGAAAGTATCAAGTATTGGTGCTTGATGAAGCCGGGCAGATTGCTGCTGCTCATTTCACTTTGCAGTAGTGCCGTAGTGTGATTTTTAGGCGTTTAGGTGAAAAGTGTTGCCGATGTTCGCTTTATTTTAAAAAAATGTTACCTGCATCCATAGGCAACTCGAGACTTGCTCATTATAATCGGCGCCAAATCATAACCGGGTATCCCTTAAATACTTCCCGCAGCAGGCAGCTAACGCTCCAGTTGCATGAGTAATGATGGGACCGGGCAAACAGAACAGACACAGAGGTAATCATGGCTATTGAACGTACTTTTTCCATCATCAAACCAAACGCGGTGGCAAAAAACGTTATTGGTAATATTTATGCTCGTTTTGAATCCGCAGGGTTTAAGATTGTTGGCGCAAAAATGTTGCACCTGACTTCTGCACAGGCACAGGGTTTCTATGCTGAGCACGAAGGCAAACCATTCTTCGACGGCCTGGTTGAGTTTATGACTTCCGGTCCAATCGTTGTGAGCGTTCTGGAAGGTGAAAATGCTGTTCAGCGTCACCGTGACATTCTGGGCGCAACTAACCCAGCTAACGCTCTGGCGGGTACTCTGCGTGCAGACTACGCGGATAGCTTCACCGAAAACGGCACCCACGGCTCTGATTCTTTAGAATCAGCTGCTCGCGAAATCGCCTATTTCTTCGCTGAAGGTGAAGTTTGCCCACGCACTCGCTAATGATCCTTTCTGGTTGGTTGGCGGGCAGAAATACCTTCAAACCAAATAGATGTGGGCATTAGCACTATCTGTTAAGCGGCCGTTACATTTTATTTGTATGTACATCGCTATCAGACATGGCATCTGTGCCATAGAGTTTGTACAATGCTACGCCCCGGATGAGCTTGCTCTCCGGGGCGTATCTTTTTAACCCTCCTGGGGCCGTAACGTGTAACAACGAGGCCGGAAGAAATTATGTCAGAGCAAATTGTCACTCCTGAGACACCTGTTTCAGTCGTTACCAACAAGTCAGAAAAAATTAACCTGTTGGATCTTAACCGCCAGCAACTGCGAGAGTTCTTCGCTGATATGGGCGAAAAACCTTTCCGTGCTGATCAAGTCATGAAATGGATGTATCACTATTGCAGTGATGACTTCGATGAAATGACCGACATCAACAAAGTTCTGCGCAACAAACTCAAAGAAGTCGCTGAAATTCGCGCACCTGAAGTTGCTGAAGAGCAACGCTCTGCCGATGGCACCATCAAATGGGCAATCAGAATCGCCGATCAGCTGGTCGAAACGGTATATATCCCTGAAGAAGACCGCGCCACATTGTGTGTCTCCTCTCAGGTTGGTTGTGCTCTGGAATGTAAGTTCTGCTCAACAGCTCAGCAAGGTTTTAACCGTAACCTGCGTGTTTCTGAAATTATTGGCCAGGTGTGGCGTGCGGCTAAAATTATCGGTGCGCAAAAGAAAACCGGCG
Source organism: Buttiauxella sp. A111 (assembly GCF_014189855.1). Lineage (GTDB taxonomy): Bacteria > Pseudomonadota > Gammaproteobacteria > Enterobacterales > Enterobacteriaceae > Buttiauxella > Buttiauxella selenatireducens. Next base: position 1,275,583 of record NZ_BJFN01000001.1, on the reverse strand, counting down.
TACGTCCTATCACCAACGTGGTGATGATGGGTATGGGGGAGCCGCTACTGAACCTCAACAACGTGGTTCCAGCAATGGAAATCATGCTTGATGATTTCGGTTTTGGGCTTTCTAAACGTCGCGTAACGCTTTCCACATCGGGTGTGGTTCCCGCGCTGGATAAATTGGGCGACATGATTGATGTGGCACTTGCCATCTCTTTGCATGCTCCGACCGATGATATTCGTGACGAAATCATGCCGATCAACAAAAAGTACAACATCGAGACTTTCCTGGCCGCGGTGCGCCGCTATCTGGAGAAATCCAACGCAAACCAGGGCCGTGTCACTGTGGAATACGTTCTGCTTGATCATGTCAACGATGGTACTGAACATGCGCATCAACTGGCTGAATGCCTTAAAGATACGCCATGTAAAATTAACCTGATCCCATGGAACCCGTTCCCGGGTGCGCCATATGGTCGTAGTTCCAATAGCCGAATTGACCGTTTCTCAAAAGTACTGATGAGCTACGGCTTCACTACCATTGTGCGTAAAACACGTGGCGATGATATTGATGCGGCGTGCGGACAGTTGGCAGGTGAAGTTATCGACCGAACCAAACGTACGTTACGTAAACGTATGCAAGGTGAACCTATTGATGTTAAAGCAGTCTGATAAGCATTCATTTTTATCAGACTAGCGCCATGCAGTCATGTGGCTGTATGGCGCAAAAAACACGTAGTTATATCTTGCAGTTATGCAAGTTTAGCAAGTGTCTTTAAGATTAATAATTACGGTGCGTTTCACTGCGCTTTAAGGCAGTATGTAGCGGTACAACAATAGTTTAGGCGCAGCTATTTAACCATTGTGGGTCGCAATCCACTGACAACATTCAAAATGATGTCTATGGTTAACTCATCGGTGATGAAGCGTTCATGTAAAGCGGTTGTTTTATGTGAATATGTAGTTTGAGCTGAATATTATGTTGTCTGGAGGGGTGCCCTTCAGAAGAAAAATTAGTTTCGCGGAGCGGGAGAGTGTGGCGTAGCGGAAAGGCTGTGCGACAAGGCTCCTGCCTAATTCCTCAATCGAACAGCACCAGCAGTTGTAGCTAATGAATACTGAAGCCACTCACGAATCAAATGCAGCAAAAACCACGGGCGAACGTCTACGTACAGCGCGTGAAGAACTCGGTCTTAGCCAACAAGCTGTGGCAGAACGCCTGTGCTTGAAGGTTTCTACCGTCCGGGATATTGAAGATGACAAGGCGCCTGCCGACTTAGCGTCAACGTTCCTGCGTGGTTATATCCGCTCTTATGCACGACTGGTGCGTATCCCTGAAGAAGAACTGTTGCCAATGATGGCAAAACAGGCACCGATTAAGGCTGCCAAAGTTGCCCCAATGCAAAGTTTTTCCCTGGGGAAACGTCGTAAGAAACGTGACGGTTGGTTAATGACCTTTACATGGCTTGTTCTGTTTGTTGTTGTCGGTCTGACGGGCGCATGGTGGTGGCAGAACCACAAGGCGCAGCAGGAAGAAATTTCGACGATGGCAGATCAATCCTCAGCTGAGCTTTCAGCGAGTAATAGCAATTCTCAATCAGTTCCATTGAATACCAGTGATTCATCCGCAGCTGATACTTCAGCCCAGCAGCCTGTGCAGGCGCCTGCGACGCAATCTGCACCTACGACTGATTCAACACAAAATCTGGCCCCGGCAGCAACGGCTCAGCAAACCACTCCAGCGGATTCTTCCGCTGTAGTGTCACCAAGCCAGGCACCTGCAGAAAATGTGCAGGCCACAACACCGCCTGCGCCGAATGCTACTTTACCTACCGATCAAGCCGCTGTGACTACACCTGCAACGGCGACGGCTGATCCGAATGCATTAGTGATGAACTTTAATGCCGATTGCTGGCTTGAAGTGACCGATGCGACGGGTAAAAAACTGTTCAGCGGCATGCAACGTAAAGATGGCAATTTGAATTTAGCCGGTCAGGCACCGTATAAGTTGAAAATTGGTGCTCCGGCGGCAGTACAGATTCAGTTCCAGGGTAAACCTGTCGACCTGAGTCGTTTTATCAGAACTAGCCAGGTTGCACGTCTGACGGTAAGTGCTGAATAATTGCAGCCAGCATGACGCGTAATTGTGGAGATTTGTAATGCATAATGAAGCCCCAATTCAACGTAGAAAATCCAAACGGATCTACGTCGGGAATGTGCCAATCGGCGACGGGGCACCGATCGCCGTCCAGTCAATGACCAACACCCGTACTACGGATGTTGAAGCTACTGTTAATCAGATCAGAGCATTAGAAAGAGTGGGTGCAGATATCGTTCGTATATCTGTGCCGACTATGGATGCGGCAGAAGCGTTCAAGCTTATTAAACAGCAGGTCAATGTCCCGTTGGTCGCTGATATCCATTTTGACTACCGTATCGCCCTAAAAGTGGCTGAGTATGGCGTCGATTGTCTGCGCATCAACCCAGGCAACATCGGTAACGAAGAGCGCATCCGTACCGTTGTCGATTGCGCCCGCGACAAAAATATCCCCATTCGTATTGGCGTTAATGCCGGATCGCTGGAAAAAGATCTCCAGGAGAAGTATGGCGAGCCAACGCCTCAGGCGCTGTTAGAGTCGGCAATGCGACATGTGGATCATCTTGATCGTCTTAACTTTGATCAATTCAAAGTCAGCGTTAAAGCGTCGGATGTTTTCCTGGCTGTTGAATCCTACCGTCTACTGGCCAAGCAGATTGATCAACCTCTGCATCTTGGGATCACCGAAGCGGGTGGCATGCGTAGTGGTTCGGTGAAATCAGCAATTGGCCTGGGTTTACTGCTTTCCGAAGGCATTGGTGACACGCTGCGCGTATCACTGGCGGCCGATCCAGTAGAAGAGATCAAGGTTGGTTTCGACATCCTGAAATCTTTGCGCATCCGTGCTCGCGGTATTAACTTCATCGCCTGCCCAACATGTTCGCGCCAGGAATTCGATGTTATCGGGACAGTGAACGCACTTGAAGAGCGCCTTGAAGATATCATCACGCCAATGGATGTTTCGATCATCGGCTGTGTGGTGAACGGGCCGGGTGAAGCACTGGTTTCCACCTTGGGTGTCACAGGTGGCAACAAGAAAAGCGGTTTCTATGAAGATGGTGTGCGTCAACGCGAGCGAATGGATAACGAAAATATGATTGCGCAGCTTGAAGCGCGTATTCGTGCCAAGGCCTCCATGCTTGATGAATCACAGCGGATTAGTATCCAGCAGTTGGAAAAATAGTGCGAAACATGGGAAGCATTCGGCTTCCCGTGTATGATTGAACCCGCCAGACGTTTTGCGATAGCAAACAGTCTGATTTCGGGTTCATTTTTTGTATAAATTCGGTAGAGAATAAACGTGGCAAAAAACATTCAAGCCATCCGCGGCATGAACGATTACCTGCCTGGCGAAACCGCCATTTGGCAGCGCATTGAAGGCATTCTGAAACAGGTGCTCGGCAGCTACGGTTACAGCGAAATCCGTTTGCCGATTGTAGAGCAGACCCCGTTATTCAAACGCGCCATCGGTGAAGTGACCGACGTGGTTGAAAAAGAGATGTATACCTTTGAGGACCGCAACGGCGATAGCCTGACTTTGCGTCCTGAAGGCACCGCGGGCTGCGTGCGTGCCGGTATCGAACATGGTCTTCTGTACAATCAGGAACAGCGCTTGTGGTACATCGGGCCGATGTTCCGCCATGAGCGTCCGCAAAAAGGGCGCTATCGCCAGTTCAATCAGTTGGGTGTTGAAGTCTTTGGTCTGCAAGGGCCAGACATTGACGCTGAACTGATTATGCTGACTGCTCGCTGGTGGCGTGCCTTGGGTATCGACCAGCACGTCAGTCTGGAACTGAACTCGATAGGCTCTCTTGAAGCGCGTGCTAACTATCGTGATGCGCTCGTTGCGTTCCTTGAACAGCATAAAGAGAAACTTGACGAAGATTGCCAGCGTCGCATGTACAGCAACCCGTTACGCGTACTGGACTCAAAAAATCCAGACGTCCAGGCATTGCTGGATGACGCACCAACACTTGGTGATTATCTGGATGAAGAGTCTCGTGAACATTTCGCGGGTCTGTGCCAGTACCTTGACGCTGCCGGTATCGCGTATACCGTGAATCAGCGCCTGGTGCGAGGTCTGGATTACTACAACCGCACCGTTTTCGAGTGGGTTACAAGCAGTCTGGGCTCTCAAGGAACCGTTTGTGCCGGCGGCCGTTACGATGGTTTAGTCGAGCAACTTGGTGGCCGTGCAGCGCCAGCAGTTGGTTTTGCGATGGGTCTGGAACGTCTTGTTTTACTGGTTCAGGCTATTAATCCGGAATTTAAAGCAGAATCTGTTGTCGATATTTACCTGATATCGTCAGGTCAGGGAACGCAGGCTGCGGCAATGCTGTTGGCCGAGCAATTACGTGATCAGGTCCCAGCTATCAAGCTGATGACTAACTATGGCGGTGGTAACTTCAAGAAACAGTTCGTCCGTGCAGATAAGTGGGGTGCGCGTGCTGCACTGGTGCTGGGCGAAACTGAAGTGGCTAATGGTCAGGTCGTCGTTAAGGATCTGCGCACAGGTGAGCAAACTACCGTTGAACAAGCAAACGCGGTCGCTCATTTGCAGGCGCTACTGGGTTAATTTCCCCAGTGTTTAATCGTTAAGGAGAAGGACTGCGTGGAAATTTACGAAAACGATAACGAACAGGTTGATGCGGTAAAACGCTTCTTTGCCGAAAACGGCAAAGCGCTGGTAGTGGGTGTTGTTCTGGGTATTGGCGCACTGGTTGGCTGGCGTTACTGGAACAGCCATCAGGCTGAAAGCTCAATGGCTTCTTCTCTTGAGTATCAAACCGTCACTCAAGCGGTGCGTGCTGATCAACCTGCCACGTTGAGTGCAGCAGAAAAATTCGCAGCTAGTACTAAAAATACTTACGGCGCACTGGCATCACTGGAAATTGCGCAGAAGTACGCAGATAACAACGACCTCGCGAAAGCAGCTGCTCAATTGCAGCAGGGTCTGAGCAGCACCAGCGACGAAAATTTGCAGGCGCTGATCAATGTACGTCTGGCACGAGTTCAAATCCAACAAAAGCAAATTGATGCTGCGCTGAAAACGCTCGACAGTGTTAAAGGTGAAGGTTGGGTAGCGATTATCGCTGATTTGCGCGGTGAAGCGCTGCTCAGCAAAGGGGATAAGCAAGGTGCACGCGATGCGTGGAGCAAAGGCTCACAGACCGACGCTTCTCCAGCCCTGCGCGAAATGATGCAGATGAAAATTAATAATTTGTCGAGCTAAGAGGGACCGGATGCAATTGCGTAAACTACTTGTACCAGGGCTGATTTCTCTGACGCTGCTCAGCGGTTGTTCACTGTTTAGCGGTGAAGAAGATGTGGTTAAGATGTCTCCACTGCCGACAGTTGAAAACCAATTTGAACCTGAAAAATCATGGAGTACTTCTGTTGGTAGCGGAATTGGTGATTTCTATTCCAATTTGCATCCAGCATGGCAAGACGGCAACATTTATGCCGCCGATCGCCGTGGTACCGTAAAAGCCGTTAACGCGGACGACGGTAAAGAAGTCTGGTCTATCGACCTTTCTGAAAAGACGAATTTTTATTCCAGCAACCTGCCCGCACTGCTTTCTGGCGGCGTAACGGTTGAAGGTGCACATCTTTACGTTGGTAGTGAAAAAGCTCAGGTTTATGCGCTTAACACCTCTGATGGTAGTATTGCATGGCAAAGCAAGGCTGCAGGCGAAGTACTTTCTCGCCCAGTGGTCAGCGAAGGTTTAGTTCTGGTTCACACCAGCAATGGTCAGCTTCAGGCATTTGATGAGGCAGACGGTGCTGTTAAATGGACTGTAAACCTTGATATGCCAGCACTTTCTCTGCGCGGTGAATCAGCACCTGCAGTCGCGTTTGGTGCCGCAATTGTTGGCGGTGATAACGGACGCGTAAGCGCAGTTTTGATGAAGCAAGGTCAGCTGATTTGGCAACAGCGTATCTCTCAGGCAACCGGTGCGACTGAAATTGACCGTCTGAGCGATGTTGATACGACCCCTGTTATTGTTAACGGTGTGGTCTATGCGCTGGCATATAATGGCAACCTGACCGCACTGGACTTACGTTCAGGTCAGGTGATGTGGAAACGTGAATTGGGTTCAGTAAACGACTTCATTGTTGATGCGAACCGTATTTTCCTCGTCGACCAAAATGACCGCGTGATTGCCCTGAATGCGGATGGCGGCGTTACACTGTGGACCCAAAGTGATCTGCTGCACCGTAATCTGACTTCACCTGTATTGTACAACGGCTATCTGGTTGTTGGTGACGCTGAAGGTTACATGCATTGGATTAATGCTGATGACGGTCGCTTTGTTGCCCAACAGAAAGTGGACAGCTCTGGGTTCCAGACTGAGCCAGTTGTTGCAAGTGACAAGCTGTTGATTCAGGCGAAAGATGGTACGTTGTACGCTATCAAGCGTTAAACTTACCTGACGTAATAGCATGAGCGAAACGGTTCCCGTAGTCCGGGAGCCGTTTCCTGTTTTTAGAAACGATGTGATTTGACGTCGTTTTATGATGAATTTTGAGTAATGAGGCTTTTATCATGGTACCTGTGGTTGCGCTTGTCGGGCGCCCTAATGTCGGAAAATCCACGTTGTTTAACCGCTTGACGCGTACCCGAGATGCGCTGGTCGCGGATTTCCCGGGGCTGACTCGCGACCGCAAGTATGGTCGTGCTGAAGTGGAAGGTCGCGAATTTATTGCCATCGATACCGGCGGTATTGATGGCACCGAAGACGGCGTTGAAACGCATATGGCTGCACAATCGCTGTTAGCGATTGAAGAAGCTGATGTGGTGCTGTTTATGGTGGATGCACGTGCGGGCTTGATGCCTGCCGATGAAGCCATTGCCAAACATCTGCGTTCTCGTCAGAAGCCTACCTTCCTGGTGGCGAACAAAACTGACGGTATGGATCCAGACCAGGCGGTTATCGATTTCTACTCTTTGGGATTAGGTGAAATTCACCCGATCGCAGCCTCTCACGGCCGCGGTGTAACAACCCTGTTGGAGCACGTGCTGATCCCATTCATCGACGAAACAAATCCGCGCGAGCCGGAAGAAGAAATCGACGAAGATGCAGCCTATTGGGCGGCATTCAATGCTAAGAATGGCATTGTGTCAGACGAAGAAGAAGCGGAAGAAGAAGAGGAAGAGGAAGCATTTAATCCTCAGGATTTGCCAATCAAATTGGCCATTGTCGGTCGCCCGAACGTAGGTAAGTCAACGCTCACCAACCGTATTCTTGGCGAAGACCGTGTTGTGGTTTACGACATGCCAGGAACGACGCGTGACAGCATCTATATCCCAATGGAACGTGATGAGCGTGAATACATTCTCATCGACACCGCTGGTGTGCGTAAGCGCGGCAAAATCACTGAAACCGTTGAAAAATTCTCGGTAATCAAAACCCTGCAAGCGATCGAAGATGCTAACGTTGTCATGCTGGTTATTGATGCTCGCGAAGGTATCTCCGATCAGGATCTGTCTCTGCTTGGCTTTATCCTGAATAGTGGGCGCTCACTGGTGATTGTGGTCAACAAGTGGGATGGCCTGAGCAACGAAGTCAGAGAGCAAGTTAAAGAGACCCTGGACTACCGTCTTGGCTTTATCGACTTTGCTCGCGTGCACTTTATTTCTGCGTTGCACGGCAGTGGCGTGGGTAACTTGTTCGAATCTGTTCGTGAAGCTTATGATAGCTCCACGCGCCGCGTAAGCACTGCGTTGCTGACTCGTATCATGACCATGGCTGCGGAAGATCACCAGCCACCGTTGGTTCGTGGTCGTCGTGTTAAGCTGAAATATGCTCACGCCGGTGGTTATAACCCGCCAATCGTAGTGATTCACGGCAACCAGGTTAAAGACCTGCCGGACTCCTACAAGCGTTACTTGATGAACTACTTCCGCAAATCGCTGGATGTGATGGGTACGCCAATCCGTATTCAGTTCAAAGAAGGGGAGAACCCGTTTGCCAACAAACGTAACACCCTGACGCCGAACCAGATGCGTAAACGTAAGCGTTTGATCAAGCACATCAAGAAAAGCAAATAATTGATACGGGAGCGAAATGCTCCCGTTTTATTTTGTTTTGAGGAGAGATTATGGAACTCAATTGCCCAATTTGCGCTAAACCGCTGGTAGCAACTGACAACGGTGCACATTGCGAAAGCTGCAAAAAGGACTTCAATATTGAAGCCCGCTGCCCGGATTGCCACAAGCCGCTGGAAGTTTTAAAAGCGTGCGGTGCCGTTGACTATTTCTGCCAGAACGGCCACGGATTGATTTCGAAAAAACGCGTCGAATTCGTGCCTGTTGCTGACTAAGTTTTAGCTTTTCGCCGCTGTTTTGCGCGTGCGTTTAGGTTTCACCGGTGTAATGCCGGTGACCTGGCTTTCCACCCAACCATCTTCCAGACGCGTCGTTAGCGTATCCCCGGAATGTACCTGTTTTGTCTTCTTCAGCACTTTGCCGTCGGTTGCAGTTGTCACGCTATAACCACGCGCAAGCGTTGCCAGCGGGCTGACTGCTTCAAGCTGTGCGATAGCAGTGCCAAATCGCTGACGAGTATTGTTCAGCCGCGCAGTCACAACCTGCGATAAACGATATTCAAGCTGTTGCAAACGAGTTTGGGCGCGGTGAATACGTGGCTGCGGTTGTTGCTGATTTAAGCGCTGCATCAAACGTTGCTGTTGTTGCGAGGTACGTCGCAGTTTCGCATCCATTGCGATATTCAGACGCTGCTGTAAGCGCTCTAGCGTGGTTTGTTGGCGTGCTAAACGCAACTGCGGGTGCTGTTGCTGTAAACGATGATGCAGGCGTGTGAAGCGCTGCGAACGCTGGGCGAGGTAGTAATCCATCGCCATTTCCATACGTTGTTGCTGGGACTGAAGCTGGCGCAGTAATTCGAGCTGATTACGGCTGACAATCTCTGCGGCAGCCGAAGGGGTCGGTGCACGAACATCTGCCACAAAATCGGCGATCGTGACGTCAGTTTCATGCCCTACGGCGCTAACTACCGGAATTTGGCTCGTGAAAATAGCGCGAGCAACGCGTTCATCGTTAAAGCTCCATAAATCTTCCAGCGAACCACCGCCACGCCCCACAATCAGCACATCACACTCTTTGCGCAGGTTTGCCAGTTCAATCGCGCGAACGATTTGCAGCGGCGCATCAGTACCTTGCACGGCAGTTGGGTATATGATGACTGGCAGGGAAGGATCGCGACGTTTTAGTACATGCAGAATGTCATGCAGTGCGGCACCGGTTTTTGAGGTAATCACCCCGACCTGGTGCGCAGGCGTCGGCAGCGGTTGTTTATGAATCTGCTCAAACAACCCTTCTTCGGTGAGACGCTGCTTCAGTTCTTCGTATTGCTGCTGTAATAACCCTTCACCTGCAGGCTGCATACTTTCAACGATTATCTGGTAATCACCACGCGGCTCATACAGCGTAAGAGTGGCGCGCACCAAAACCTGTTGCCCGTGTTGCGGGCGGAAGGTGACGCGTCGATTGCTGTTGCGAAACATGGCGCCGCGAATTTGTGCGGTATCGTCTTTGAGCGTGAAGTACCAATGACCGGAAGCAGGTTGGGTAAAGTTGGAAATTTCACCGCTGATCCAGACTTGCCCCATTTCTTGTTCCAGCAGCATGCGGACCGTCTGATTGAGACGGCTGACGGTAAAAATTGAAGGGGTATTTATCGTTGGCATGTGACCTGGATCAAATTTTAAATCAGCAAGTTATTCGGTCGATAGTACCTTTCATATCGCACTTGGCAAGGTGTTTTGTGAAAAAAGTGTGGATGCAATCGCTTACGCTCTGTATAATGCCGCGGCAATATTTTATCTGTTCTCATTCACCCCAGGTTGAGATATTGCCATGCTACGAATCGCTAAAGAAGCACTAACGTTTGATGACGTTCTCCTCGTTCCAGCTCACTCTACAGTTCTGCCTAACACGGCTGATCTCAGCACCCAACTGACCAAAACTATTCGTTTGAATATCCCTATGCTCTCCGCAGCAATGGATACCGTAACGGAAGCCCGTCTGGCCATCGCATTGGCTCAGGAAGGTGGACTTGGTTTCATTCACAAAAACATGTCGATTGAGCGCCAGGCTGATGAAGTCAAACGCGTGAAAAAACACGAAAGTGGCGTTGTGACTGACCCACAGACCGTATTGCCGACGACCACTTTGCACGAAGTTAAAGAACTTACCGCCCGTAACGGTTTCGCCGGTTACCCGGTTGTTACCGAAGAAAACGAACTGGTAGGTATCATCACCGGTCGTGACGTGCGTTTTGTGACCGACCTGAACCAGCCTGTTAGCGTGTACATGACTCCGAAAGAGCGTCTGGTTACCGTGAAAGAAGGCGAAGCGCGTGATGTTGTGCTGTCCAAAATGCACGAAAAACGTGTTGAGAAAGCGCTGGTTGTAGACGCTAACTTCCATCTGCGCGGTATGATCACCGTAAAAGACTTCCAGAAAGCTGAACGTAAACCTAACGCCTGTAAAGACGAGCAGGGACGTTTGCGTGTTGGGGCGGCAGTAGGCGCAGGTGCGGGCAACGAAGAGCGTATTGACGCTCTGGTCGCTGCTGGTGTCGACGTTTTACTGATTGACTCCTCTCATGGGCATTCCGAAGGTGTTCTGCAACGTATTCGCGATACCCGCGCGAAATATCCTGACCTGCAAATCATTGGCGGTAACGTGGCAACAGCCGCTGGCGCCCGTGCGCTGGCTGAAGCTGGCGTAAGCGCTGTGAAAGTTGGTATCGGTCCTGGTTCTATCTGTACCACTCGTATCGTAACGGGTGTGGGCGTTCCACAAATTACGGCCGTTGCTGATGCTGTTGAAGCGCTGGAAGGTACGGGTATCACTGTTATCGCTGATGGCGGAATCCGCTTCTCAGGTGATATCGCAAAAGCCATCGCTGCGGGTGCATCTGCGGTCATGGTTGGCGGTATGCTGGCAGGGACTGAAGAATCTCCTGGGGAAATCGAACTTTACCAGGGTCGTTCTTTCAAATCCTACCGCGGTATGGGCTCTCTGGGCGCGATGTCCAAAGGTTCTTCAGACCGTTACTTCCAGACTGACAACGCCGCTGACAAACTGGTACCGGAAGGTATCGAAGGCCGTGTGGCTTACAAAGGTCGTCTGAAAGAGATCGTTCACCAGCAAATGGGCGGCCTGCGTTCCTGTATGGGTCTGACCGGCTGTGGTACCATCAATGAACTGCGTACTAAAGCGGAATTTGTACGCATCAGCGGTGCGGGCATTCAGGAAAGTCACGTCCACGATGTGACGATTACTAAAGAGTCCCCGAACTACCGTATGGGCTCCTGATTCTCCTCGCCCAACTTTGTGTTGGGCGATTCTCTTTACCTGTTTCACTTGCCTCGGAATAAGCGTCAATGACGGAAAACATCCATAAACATCGCATACTTATCCTCGATTTCGGTTCTCAGTACACTCAACTTGTTGCGCGCCGCGTACGTGAGCTAGGCGTTTACTGTGAACTGTGGGCATGGGATGTCACTGAAGCACAAATTCGTGAATTTAATCCAAGCGGTATCATTCTTTCTGGTGGACCGGAAAGTACGACTGAGCACAATAGCCCACGTGCACCTGAATATGTCTTTACCGCAGGCGTGCCAGTATTTGGTGTGTGCTACGGCATGCAGACCATGGCAATGCAGCTTGGCGGCCACGTAGAATCTTCTACCGAGCGCGAGTTTGGCTATGCGCAGGTTGAAGTCAAAACCGACAGCGCCCTGGTTCGCGGCATTGAGGATTCACTGAGTGCCGATGGCAAACCGCTGTTGGATGTCTGGATGAGTCACGGCGATAAAGTCACCGCGATCCCTTCTGACTTCGTTACTGTTGCCAGCACCGAAACCTGTCCGTTCGCTATTATGGCAAACGAAGAAAAACGTTTTTATGGCGTGCAGTTCCACCCGGAAGTGACCCATACCCGTCAGGGCCAGCGTTTGCTGGAGCGTTTTGTACTGGATATCTGCGGCTGCGAAGCGCTGTGGACACCAGCAAAAATCATTGAAGACGCGATTGTTCGTCTGCGTGAACAAGTGGGCAACGACAAAGTCATTCTTGGCCTGTCCGGTGGCGTGGATTCTTCCGTGACCGCAATGCTGCTGCACCGTGCAATTGGCGATCGTCTGACCTGCGTCTTCGTGGATAACGGTCTGTTGCGTTTGAACGAAGCTCAGCAAGTTATGGATATGTTTGGTGACCACTTCGGTCTGAACATTGTTCACGTTGAAGGCGAAGAGCGTTTCCTGTCCGCGTTGGCGGGAGAGAACGATCCAGAAGCGAAACGTAAAATCATCGGCCGCGTGTTTGTTGAAGTCTTCGATGAAGAAGCACTGAAACTTGAAGACGTGAAGTGGCTGGCGCAGGGCACTATTTACCCTGACGTTATTGAATCTGCGGCCTCTGCTACCGGTAAAGCACACGTCATCAAATCTCACCACAACGTGGGCGGCCTGCCGAAAGAGATGAAGATGGGTCTGGTTGAGCCACTGCGTGAGCTGTTCAAAGACGAAGTGCGCAAAATCGGTCTGGAACTGGGCTTGCCATACGACATGCTGTACCGTCACCCGTTCCCAGGGCCAGGTCTTGGTGTGCGCGTGTTGGGCGAAGTGAAGAAAGAGTATTGCGACCTGCTGCGCCGTGCCGATGCCATCTTTATTGAAGAGCTGCATAAAGCAGATCTCTACAACAAAGTCAGCCAAGCGTTCACTGTGTTCCTGCCGGTGCGTTCTGTTGGCGTGATGGGTGATGGCCGTAAATACGATTGGGTTGTTTCACTGCGTGCTGTGGAAACCATCGACTTTATGACTGCACATTGGGCACACCTGCCTTACGATTTCCTTGGCCGTGTATCCAACCGCATCATCAACGAAGTGAATGGCATTTCCCGCGTGGTTTACGATATTTCTGGCAAACCGCCAGCGACTATCGAGTGGGAATAATTTCCCATTAACGAGTAACGCGTTGTACTGAATATCAACCCTCTGTTTTTACAGAGGGTTTTTTTATGTCATTTATACCTCGCTTGAAGACCAGGCGGGATAGTCGGTATAGCCAGCTTCTTTGCCACCAAATAAGGCGGCTGGATTGCTGATAGGTGCCAGCGGTAGGTTTTCCGCAAGACGGCGTGGGAAATCCGGGTTGGCAATAAATGGACGGCCGAAAGCAATCAAATCCACAACCCCTGCGCTCAGCAGCTCTTCCGCTTTCTCCTGGGTATAATTCCCCGCGACGATAATGGCCCCGCTGAAGGTCGCGCGAAGCGTTTCACGAAACTCATACGGCACCTGAGGTGCATCATCCCAGTCAGCTTCTGCCAGATGGACGAAGGCAATACCTTTTTGTTCACACCAGGCAGCAAGGCTCAGAATCGCTTCAATGGCCTGCGGATCGTCCATGCCACGCTGAGTAATAAACGGGGCAAGGCGGATACCCGTTCTGTCTGCACCAATAGCATCACTAATGGCTGCCAGCACTTCTTGTGCGAAGCGCACGCGATTGGTCAGGCTGCCACCATATTCGTCGGTGCGCTGGTTGGAGGTGCGGCGCAGGAACTGATCGATCAAATAGCCGTTTCCGCCGTGGACTTCTACGCCGTCAAAACCGGCATCAATAGCGTTGAGTGCCGCCTGGCGGTAATCGGCAACCACCTGACGAATATCGTCATGTGTCAATTCGCGAGGAACAGGGCTGTTAACCATTCGGCCAACGCCATCACTGCCCACCACCCAAACTTGCGCATCCGGTGAAAGTGCTGAAGGTGCAACTGGCTTTCCGTCAGCGTGAAAACTTTCATGGGACATGCGCCCGACGTGCCACAGTTGCGAGATTATTTTTCCGTTTACCTGATGAACCGCGTCGGTTACCTGACGCCAGCCGCGAATCTGCTCTGGCGAGTGGATACCTGGCGTCCAGGAATAGCCCTGACCCTGCGGAGAAATTTGTGTCGCTTCGGTGATGATAAGCCCAGCACTTGCACGTTGCTGATAATACATCGCCATCATCGCGGTCGGGATATTGCCCGGCTGTGCGGAGCGTGAGCGTGTCATGGGGGCCATGACAATACGGCTACGGGTTTCAATTGACCCAACGCGAGTGGCCTCAAACAGGTGGCGTGATTTCATTTTTCGACTCCGACATAGTTAACGATGCATTGACTTTACGGGGCCTTTGTCGTTTTGATAATGGCATTGAAATCTGATTCTCTATTCAGGAAATTAGAATAATGGGTAAGCTGGAAGATATGGCATTGCTGGTGGCGGTGGCAGAAGCGGGGGGATTAGCGGCCGCAGGCCGACGGATGAACTTATCGCCCGCGACCATGACTGCGCGGCTGAAGGCATTGGAAGAACGTTATCAAACGCGCTTTTTTAATCGTTCCACCCGAGCGATTGCGTTAACCCGTGCCGGGGAGGGGTTTTACTACGCCGCGCTTCGCGTGTTAGAGGAAATGGAGCAGGCGGAATCAACGCTGATGCAAAAAGAGGGCGTGTTAAGCGGCACTCTTCGCATTGCTGCCCCTTCTGATTTTGGGCGACAGTATCTCTCACCGGCGTTACTCGATTTTTCCCGCCAGCATCCGGAAGTAAAAAGCTCGCTATACCTTAGCGAAGATGTGGTGGATTTGATTTCCTTACGACTGGATATGAGCATCCGCTTTGGCAATTTGCCGGACAGCAATCTGGTGACGAAAGTCATCAGGCAAAACTATCGGGTTTTGGTGGCGTCACCTGCTTACCTTGCTGCCCATGGCGAGCCACACTCCGTGGATGATCTGGCTTCGCATCGTTGCCTGATAATGGAACGAAGGGGAACGTTGATGAATGAGTGGCGCTTTGAGAGTGATGGGGAAAAGCGAAGCGTGCGCGTGACGCCAGCAATGGTATGTGATGATGGCGCGTTGTTGCGGCAATGGGTTTTGTCCGGTGCGGGAATAGCCAGCAAATCCTGGTGGGACGTCAAACGTGATGTGGAACAGGGGCGGCTAAAAGTGCTGCTGGCAGACAGTTTTATTGGTTTTAGTCGCCATGACAAAAAACAGGTGGGGTTACAGTTTGTTTATCCGCAGCGCCGTTTTCAGCCGCTACAGGTTTCCATGTTCAGCGAGTTTTTCATCGGTTGGTTGGAAAATGAGTAATGGGTATCTGAAATTCAGGCGTAAAAAATCTCACCGTCTGGAAGGCAGTGTTATTAATTTTAATTAAAAGAAGGATTTACCGGTTGGTGTTATCCACTGACAGACTGCTTTGCTGTGCTTCTACTTTGTCCTGATGATGGTACCAGGCACCGATGGCAGAGTAGACAAAACGGCCAAAAAGGAAGAGAAAACTGATGAGCAGAATAATGCGGGTCATACGATTGTTAAACTTATGTCGTCTTCGCATACTCGTAACCTGTGTCACGCAAATGATCCTTGATGTTTACCCGTCAACCGCGGGCGACGGTGGTATTTATACACAGTGGTGCCCGAAGGTCAATTCCAGGACATCTCAGAGTTGCTCGCGGAAACATTCACCCTTGTTATATAAACATTTCTTAATTTTAGTTGATTAATATATACCCAGTATTTATTTTAATTTCTTTACTAAAGAAATTAAAACTCCGGCAAAAATTGATGTAGATCATCTTAGTAAGCTCCTCCCTAACTAAAATCGGCACTCTACCCCATAGCAATATGGTTTTATCGGCCAGGCTGGATTCCTGTTCGAATTTTACCCACGCTGGATGACAGGGTTTTTGGCGATAACGAATGTATCTGGCAAGCTGGTATAAGAAATCTAAGGACAAATGGTGGGCGCTTCCTTTGGTGCTCCCGAGTATTTTACTTCCCATAGCCATGTGGTGTAACGCCCAAACCGTTATGGATGGCGGGCGAGTGTTCCTGGTCTATATGCCACTGGGTTTGATGACCGCTTTGATGTTGGTTTTCGCATGGTCAGCCCTGCCGGGAATTATTCTTGCACTACTCATCTACTTTATCCCGTTGCGTGGTGAGTTCGCCCCGTTAATGGCAGTGATTCATTTCTTAATTCCCATCACGATAAGCTGGGGCGGCTATCATATTTTTGTTCCCAGGCGTAGCTCTATCATGTTTGGTGCCATTACCCTTACGGCACAACGCATGGTTTGGTTGGTATTAGTCAACTCTTTGATATTTGTGGCTATCTATCAACTGGGGGTTTTCTTTGGTTGGTACGCTGATGCGGGCAGTAGTAGCGTGGAAAGCCTGCTACATGCACGGACGTTAATCAATTTCCAGGCGGTCCTGATTGGTTGTTTAACAGGGATGCCATTCTTCTATACCGTCATTCGAATGTGCCGTAACCCGCGTTTTGCTTTCTCGTTTGTTTCGCGGATGAAAGCTCAAATGCAGACCGGCGTGACGAAAACTGAGATGGCACTTTGGGCCGCACTGGTCGTCCTGTTGATTAGCCTGCTGCTGGTACCCAATAATGGTGCCAGCACCATTTTCACCACTGATTACACACTTACGTTGATCCTGCCGCTGATGTTGTGGGGTGCGATGCGTTTTGGGTTCCTGTTTATCACGACAAGTTGGACCATTATTTTAACCATCCTGTGCAGCGGCTTTTATAACTATTTGCCGGCTTACATGGGCTTCCAACTCCATCTGGCGATCGCTTCATCTTGCTACGCCGTGTTCTCTATGACCATTTATCTCATGGCGGTTGTCACGACTCGCCAGCGCTTTTTGCACAGAAAAGCGCGCCGAGTGGCATTTATTGACCCCATCGTACAAATGGCGAATCTGCGGGCGCTTAACCGTGATTTATCCCGTCATCCATGGTCAGCGTTAGCTTTTTTGCGGGTGCCTGAACTTGAGCTTTTAGGGCGTAACTACGGGGTGCAACTTCGTATCCAATATAAGCAGCAGCTCAATGATTATCTGCAACCCTTTTTGACCGATAACGAAGATGTTTATCACCTGTCAGGCCATGAATTGGCCGTGCGCGTGAATTATGACTCGTATCATGAGCGCATTGAGTCTCTTGACCAGCATGTGAAACAGTTCCGCTTTATGTGGGACGGGATGGCGATGCAGCCACAAGTGGGCATCAGTTATTGCCACGTTCGCCAGCCTGTGACACACATTTACTACCTGCTAGGCGAACTCAGCACCATGGCTGATTTGTCGCTTTCAACCTCAAAACCAGAAAGCTTGCAGCAGCAGGGATCAAACCACGTGCAGAACGCGGTGAGAAATAAAGTGGCGATGATGAACCGCTTGCAGGCAGCGATTGATACCGGGAATTTCGTCTTGATGGTGCAGCGAATCGAAGGGGTTCGCGGTGATACGTATCATGAAATTTTGCTGCGTATGAAGGGCGATAACGAAGGAGATAATCTGTTTATGCCTGACGCATTTTTGTCAGTCGCACACGAATTTGGCTTATCTTCTAAAATCGACAAATGGGTATTAGAAGCCACATTAACATTCATGGATAACCATCGGGAACAGCTTCCCGGTAGCCGCTTTTCGATTAACTTAACACCGGCGTCAGTGGGGCGTTTACAGTTTGCAGGCGAAGTGAAACGCTTGTTGAAATGCTACAACATAGAACCCTGGCAACTTATTTTCGAAATTACTGAAAGCAACGCATTAACCAATATTGAGCAAGTTAATGCGACGTTGACCGCATTGCAAAATATGGGATGCCGGGTTGCGATTGACGATTTTGGCACGGGCTATGCCAGTTATGCACGCCTGAAAGATATCAGCGCGGACATCCTCAAAATCGACGGCAGCTTTATTCGCAATATGCTGACTAGTAGCCTGGATTATCAGATTGTGGATTCTATCTGCCAGTTGGCACGGATAAAAAAGATGCAGCTGGTGGCGGAGTATGTTGAAAGTGAACAGATCAAAGCCGCCGTGCAAAGCCTGGGCATCGATTATATTCAGGGGTATTTGATTGGGCATCCGCGACCGCTTGAGTCACTTCTTACGCAGAAAGTTGAGACATAGAAAAGACAAACGCCCCGCAGGGCGTTTGTTGTTTTTACTGTCAGGCCGCCACGTTCGGGCTGGCTTCCTCTTCAATAGATAGCCGCCATCCTGAGGTATTTTCCCAGTATTGCTGTTCACGTTCCAAATCCAGCAGCACCAGCGTGTTCTGACTAAACCAGTCGTATGGGAAACGTAGCGTCCAGTGGTTTTCATCTATTTCCAGCACCAGCGTCGGCGGCGTGGTGGTTGCCTGGCGCTGGTTATTCAGCAAGACGCCCAGACGCAGGATCTGAATTAAGGGCAAGAACTGCTTTTTCTTAAACAGGGTAAAACGTGGCAGATCGTCAATCTTTATCGCTTTGCGGTGATAGCGTACCAGAGATGCAATCAACATCTGCTGTTCCTGATTAAAGCCCGGCAGGTTGCTGTGTTGCAGAATATAAGCCGAATGGCGATGTAGCCCACTGTGATTAATATTCAGCCCCACTTCGTGCAGCATCGCCGACCATTTCAGCAGCGCGGCCATCTGTGGATTGGCCTGTTTCGGGTTTTGAACCTCCCATTGCTGATAAATATGCTCAGTGGTGGTCAATACACGTTTAGCCTGATCGCTATCGATATGGTACTGGTCAGCGAGACTTTGCGCGGTGCGAATACGAATATCCTGATGGCGGAAACGACCTTCCATTTCATACAGCACGCCTTCGCGTAATGCTCCATCTGACAGGCGCAGTTCGCGAATCGCCAGAGAGTCAAACACACCGCAGAGAATGGCGAGGCCAGGCACAAATACGGCTTTACGCTCTTCGGATAAACCCGGCAGGCTCATTGAATTGAAATTTTTAAATTTCAGAACTTCATCGCGCAGTTTTTCCAGGCGCTCAGGGGTAATAATTCCATCTTTATCGCCCATATTGACCAGCACTTCATGCGCGGCTTTGATGGTTCCAGACGCGCCCATCGCCACATTCCAGCCTTGCAAACGATACTGCCAGGAAAGATTCTCCAGCTTTTGCACGGCAGCAAGGCGCGCGCGTTTGAAATTTTCTGGCGTGATAATCCCTTGAGGGAAAAAGTTTTGCGCGAAGCTCACACAGCCCATGCGGCGGCTTTCAACCAGCATCGGTTCGAAATCTTCGCCAATCACGAGCTCGGTTGATCCGCCACCAATATCAATAACCAGCTTGCGGCCTTTTTCAGGTTGAGTATGTTCCACCCCCATGAAAATCAGGCGCGCTTCTTCGTTGCCGGAAATGATTTCGATCGGATAGGGGATAACGCGCTCGGCACGTTTAAGGAACTCTTCGGCGTTTACCGCCTGGCGCAAACTGTGCGTCCCGACGATACAAACATTGTCCGCAGAAAACCCCTGAAGGCGCTCAGCAAATAACGCCAGGCATGACAGCCCACGTTCCATCGCTTCTTCGCTTAACTCGTTATCAGCATTCAGACCATCAGCCAGATGGACGCGTTGTTTCAGGCGTCCGATGATTTGCATCGCGCCGTCAACCACACGGGCAATCACCATATGGAAGCTGTTTGAGCCGAGATCGACCGCAGCGAACTCCTGCGGGCGGGGAGCATGTTTTTTTATCGGCATAGGTTATTCAGGTTGTTCCAGAGATTTAATGTAATCGTAAATCGCCAGTTGGGAGCGTACCTTGCGGCGGTTACCGCGTGGAACATAGCGATTACTGAGTTCTTTGTCGATATAGCGCGCTTTCACGGTATCGCTGAACAGTATCTCAATAATATCCAGCACCCGCTGTTTCAGGCGCGGATCGAGAACAGCGACAGCCACTTCGATGCGGTAATCAATGTTACGTGTCATCCAGTCAGCGGAGGAGAGATAGACTTTCTTATCGCCACCGTTTTCAAAGATATACACGCGATCGTGTTCCAGATAGCGGTCAACGATGCTGATCACACGGATGTTATCGCTGATGCCATCCAGATTAGGGATAAGCGAACACATGCCGCGTACCAGTAAATTAACTTTCACCCCTGAGCTTGAAGCCGCATACAGGCGATCTACCAGCCCTTTATCGACCAGGTTATTCAGTTTCAGAGTAATGCCAGACGGTTCGCCGTTTTGCGCATTCGCAATCTCTTTGTCGACCAAATCATAAAGCAGACGACGCGAGTTTTGTGGCGAAACCATCAGATGTTCAAACGTGACCGGGCGATACGGGTTTTCGATAAAGTTAAATACCCGACGCACTTCATTGGTGATGCGCGCATCCGCGGTGAGCAGCGAATAGTCGGTATAAAGACGCGCGGTTTTCTCGTTAAAGTTGCCGGTGCCAATGTGAGCGTAACGCACCACTTCGTCACCTTCTTTACGGGAAACCAGGAAGAGTTTGGCGTGAATTTTAAGGCCTGGTGCGGAGAAAATAACGTGTACGCCCGCTTCAGTCAGGCGCTTCGCCCAGTGAATATTCGCTTCTTCATCAAAACGTGCCTGTAACTCAACCACAACGGTGACTTTCTTTCCGTTATGCGCGGCATGAATCATTGATTCGATAATGCGCGAGTCTTTCGCCACGCGATAAATATTGATTTTAATCGCCAGCACACTTGGGTCGAATGACGCCTGGCGCAGCAATTCCAGCACGTGCTCAAAGGTGTGGTACGGATAGTAAAGCAGCACGTCACGGTTACGGATTGCATCAAAGCCGTTGCGGAATTTATCGAACCAAATATGGCGCAGGCGCGGCAACGGTTTATTAACTAGATTGGCTTTGCCAACATTTGGGAAGCTAATGAAATCTTTGAAGTTATGGTAACGGCCGCCAGGCACGATGGAATCGTAATTCGTGATCGTCAGCTTATTACGCAGCATTTCGACCATCGCATCGGGCATATCTCGTTGATAAACAAAACGCACCGGCTCCGCGGTTAAACGCTGTTTGAGGCTCGAAGACATCAATTCCAGCAGACTGGATTCCATTTCGGTCACCAGGTCGTACTCTGCGTCGCGCGTCATTTTCATCGAATAGGCGTTCAGTGCGTCGTAATCGAAGAAGCCTTTGAAAATGTCATCCAGGCAATAGCGCAAAATGTTATCCAGCAGGATCATTGGCTTGCGGCGACGCGGCGCTTCGGGCGGCAAATTCACAAAACGCGGCACTTTATCGGACGGGATTTCCAGCAACGCGTAACGAATATCGCTGCCCTGAATAATTTCTACCGCCAGATAGGTGTAATCATCTTTGAGGAACTGCACCAAATCGGTGTCGTGGTTAATCAAAATAGGTGTGATGTGCTGGCGCAGATAATGTTTGAAATAGTGGCGTAGCCAGTTTTGCTGATTGGGAGAAAGCTGGCGTTCGTTGATCAAGAAGATCTGATTACGCGCCATTTCCAACAACAGATCGTTATACAACCCATCAAATTCTTGATCAGCTTTCAGAACACGCGCCTGAATTTTATTGAGTAAATGGCGCGAATTGGGAGCCGTACCTTGTTCTTCACTGATCAGGATCCGCCGTTTAAGTTCAGCGAATCGGACCTTGTAAAATTCATCAAGGTTATTCGAATAGATGCCGAGAAAACGCATTCTCTCGATCAGCGGATTAATTTTGTCCGCAGCTTCCTGGAGCACACGTTCGTTAAAAGACAACCAGCTCAGTTCTTTTTCGATATACAGCTTATCCTGACCCATTAGCCCTCACTTGCGTTTTCGTGGACGTAAAAATGCCGTCACGTCTGACATTATGGCGAGCTTTAACGTTGAATGTCCAACAATGGCCGTAAACCAACTTCTTTCTCGCTTTCAGCACTGTGAGACGCAAGACAGTCGCGCCACCATTTTTTAATTAAAATGGCGTTTTATAAAGTGGTAGGGGCAGGGGATGTGGGAAACACGGGCGCTTGAACTGAACAATCAGGAGCTATGGAACTGGCATCAAGCCTGCCAGTTTGTTGATTATGCCTGTGCGCATAACTTTAATACTGTGGTGATTGGGCAAACCGATTTACTGGGCAAGCTTGTTACACCGGCGGGCTACACTCCTGCGCAACACAATGACCGTATATCCGTGCATCAGCGTGGCTGCTGCGTTTACCTGAATCGCTTAGCGCAGTACTGCAAGGCACGTGGCTTGCGCTTCTATCTTCAGGCTAAAGAAATTGGATTTCCGGCTGATTTACTCCTGCAACAACCCCAGTTGTTCGATGGCCAGGGCGGCCTGCGTTTTGATGCTGATTTCTGGAGCCAGTATCTGGCAGATAAACTGGCGCTGGTCTGTAAGCAGATTCCCGCGATAGATGGCCTGCTCCTGGCGATTTCAAATACTGACAGCCTGGTGCCAATCGCGGCGCCAGACTGGAAAACGAACGTGGCACAGCAAAAAAAATCGGCCAGTACGGCACTTTACCGTTGCTGTTTTAATGCCGCCGCTCAGGTCATGAAACGCCACCACAAACAACTGGTATTGCGTCTTTTCCCCGCCAGTATCGACGGAGTTGAGCCGGTTCTCGACGCTATCGCTGGTTTGCCCGCAGATGTGGCGGTGTCGATAAAACTCACACCGGAACGCTTCTGGCCCGAATTCCCTAATAACCCGGCATTGCTGGCAGTATCAGACCGAGAAGTCTGGGTGGAAGTGGATGCTGCTGGGGAAGAAGTGTGTTGGGGAAACCTGCCGTTTATCCGTGCGGATGAAATTCAGGGGCGATTACTGTGGTGCCAGGCCAGCAACACGGCTATCAAAGGAGTGTTGTGCAAAGCAAGCTGGGAAGGTATTGATAATCACAGTGTGATTGGAACCTTGAGTGAGTTTAACCTCTTTTGTTGTGCAAGGTTTCTCGAGTCAGACGCCCTGTCAGAAAGTACATCGCAACTGCTGAAACGTTGGCTAATGGAGTGCTGGCAATGGCAAGCGGATGAACAGCAGCTTCAGATTCTGAAGGTGTTGTTTGAACAGGCGCATCAGGTGATTTACAGCGCCATTTACGCTCGTCACCATGTTTTTCATCGTCACAGTCTGTTACCTGAAAGCTACGGTCAGGTGGTCTGGAGTTTGTATGGCCAGCTTAACCGCAACCACTGGTTGCCCGGCTCAGCAGATGACATCGTCTTTGACAATCAGGATGCCGCAGGGGCCTCCCGGAAACTATCCCTGATCGCGGCAGAGAAAGATATAGCGTGGCAAGGGGCGGAAAATGTACAGCGTCAGGCATTCGAATTTGCGCAAAATGCCGACTTCCCTCCGGCATTAGCTCAACGCTGGCAGACCGAATGGCAAGGGCTGTTTTTATATTGCCGGGCGTTTATTCATGCCCAAAAAGCCTTTTTTACGCTGCACTATGCTCGCGAAGTTGAGAATAACTGGAGCCTGCGTGAAGTGTGCCAGGCCAATATTCAGGCACTCTATGGAACGGCTCATGAAATGGAGGATTTTTGCGGCAAATGGAGTGATATCCCTCCCGCCATGCATGTCATGTTTGATGCCGGACGAGCCAGAGCGCTTGCCGGGAGTTTAAGCAAAGAGTTAGCGAAGCTGACAGGCTAGTGGGAAAAAAGCGGATAAAAAAGGTGGATACAGCAAAAGCTTTATCCACCTGATAACTAAACAATTAATGGCTAGATGTGTAAACGTAGTGACTCAACCAGACAGAGGATCGCCATCGCTTGACCATAAGGCATTGAGGTCAGAGGAATGTTTCGATAGTGGTCCAGGTCGTGCCCCATCGCCGTACCAAACGAAACTTGCGTCAGTTCCCCTTGTGGCGTGATGTGGTTGATTACCCCCTCGGTTGCACGTTGTGCCACTGGCAGCCAATGGCTCTCAAGGTAGCCCAGACGAACGGCCTTGAAGATGCCAGCCGCGAACCCGGCACTGGCAGAGGCTTCAACATAGCTTTCTGGATCGTTAAGCAGGGTTGGCCACAAACCATTTTCCGCCTGGCATTCGGCAAGTGCTGCAACCTGATTGCGTAACACATTGCACAGTTGGCGATAAAGCGCGTCCTGCGGCGGTAAATCTAACAGCTCCAAAAACTCAGGAATGGCGAGTGTTATCCAGCTATTCCCACGTGCCCATAGCGCCCCGGCAAAATGGTGACGTCCATCAAAGTTCCAGCCGTGATACCACAGCCCTGTTTTAGGTTCAGCCAGGTACTGAATATGCTGAGTAAACTGATATTTCGCTTCTTCAATCCACTCTGGTTTGTTGAGTAATTTACCTATGCGAGCAAGTGGAAGCACCGCCATCATCAGCGTGTCGTCCCAGATTTGCTGGTAATGGTCATTCTCATAAGTGACATGTTGGAAACAGCCTTCATCGGTACGCGGCAACTGATGCTGGAGCCAGCGTCCCCAGGTTTCCAGGTAGGGGAGCCATTGTGGATTTGGCTGATCTTCATAGCATAATGCCAGTGTCAGGAACGGGCAGGCGGTATTGACGTTCTTAACCGGGGTGCCTTCGGCAAAACGATCGCTAAACCAGAGGTCGATAATCTCTTTGGCGCGCTCAGAGCCACTTACCTGATAGTAGCGATATAAACCAAACAGACCGATTCCGTGAGTCCATTCCCAGCCAGCCCACCCTTTGGTATCAACAATCCGGCCATCACTGAGGCGTTGTAAAAAACGCCCATCAGCGTCTTTGATGTCGACCAGTCCACCAATCAGGCTATCAATGAGCTCGGTAGTGTGTTCACGGGTTGGTGATAGCGGTGTATTTGTCATGGTCTGTTCCTTAAACAGAAGTTGAGGCTGGAGTCGTTTTTGACTTCCCTTCCTGCTGAAGCGGTACTTTTTATCGAAACAGGGTCCATTGTTCTTATCCCATTCCGATAAAAAAGAGTTCGGTATTTACGTTACGAAGTGTGGGAAACATTCTCCACGAGCCCTGGAGGGGTTTTGTCTGGTAATGCGAAGGATGCGAGGAAATACCGAACAAATGTTCACTGTTCCACGCCGTTGGGGTGACATAGAGGCGTAGAGGGGCAATAAATTGTGACCTTCGTCACTAATGAAAAAGTGACTCTCAAACCCACTGTGAAGCAGATCACCTTTTTATCCTGCGCAAAACGTATTTTGCGAGTCAGACTGCATTTCTGCCCGCCAGGCAGGTTTAACCCATAGAGCGCAGAAATGGGGCGTGGTGAGATGTCAGGATCTTTTACATTGAGTGATGAGAGAACCATGAAACTGACTCTGACCCCACAATGGGCGAGTAATGACGATAAAAATCAAGATACGCTCCGCTTCCAGAAGGCGCTGGATACACTGGCACAGCAGGGTGGGGGAACGCTGGAAGTTGAGAGTGGCTGCTACAAACTGGGCGGGTTAACACTGCATTCGAATACCACACTTTATTTGCAGGCAGGTGCGGAATTGGTGGTTAGCGATGATTATCGTCATTTCCAGCAGGCCACGACGCAAAGTACAGCAGAGTGTTCCAACTGGGCTTTTCTGTACGCAATGGGCGTGCACAATATTACGGTGTGTGGCGCCGGAAAAATTAACGGCAATGCGGAGGGGTGGTTTGCACCTCATGCTGATGAAATGGGGTATCGGCAGCCTGCCAAACACCGTCCACGTATGATTGTTTTCGAAGATTGCACTAAGGTCCAACTACAAGATTTTACCATTGAGAATGCCCCGATGTGGACCATTCACCTCGTCGCGTGCCAGCAGGTAAAAGTGATTGGCATTACCGTGGATAATGACCTGTCGATGGCGAATACGGATGCGCTGGACATCGACAGCTGTCAGCAGGTGCATATCAGCAACAGCCACTTCAGTGCAGCCGATGACACCATTTGCCTCAAGACCAGTCGTAAACCCGCGCCGTTGCAACGTGCAACACGGCAGGTTGTCGTGAGTAATTGCACGCTTCGCTCTAAAAGCTGCGCGTTGAAAATTGGTACAGAAACATGGGAAGACATCGAAGATATTTGCGTAACCAACTGCGTCATCTATGAGTCAAACCGGGCGATAGGGCTGGTCTCCCGGGATGGCGGACGTTTGCGTCGCATGATTTTCAGCAACATTACTTTTAGCTGCGAGATGGCTCACGCCTGTCATTGGGGTAAAGCCGATCCTGTTTATCTTTCAGTGCGCGCCCGTGACCCGGAAATCCATCCAGGCGAAATCGAATTTATTCAGTTTCGTGGCCTTTCAGGAGTGAGTGATGGGGCCATTAATATGCACAGCGAGTTACCCGGACAAGTAAGACATATCGTTCTTGAGGGCCTGCAACTCACGCAAAGGGTCAGCTCCTCACCTGAACAAGGTTTGTATGACATTCGCCCACCTTGTAATCCGTTATCACCAACCGGAATGGGGCTGGACAACGCCTGGTGCCTGAATCCGCAAACGCAACGAGCTTTCGGTGTGGAAGCGTATCCTGGCGGCTTGCCTGGTCTGTATGCCAACGGCGTTAAAGATTTGGCACTGCGGAATGTAGAAATTTATCGCCCACAACCGTTGCCAGCAGGCTGGAATGAGCGGGAGTGCGTGTTAATCAATTGCGATGGAGTCAAACAAGATGATTGATTTAGCCTGGCTTGGGCCTGTTGCCGCGTGCTGCACTACGGGGTCATTTGCGCTACAGGTGCTGCATATCCTGAAGAATCGCGATACTAAAGCGATATCCCTGAGCATGTATCTGGTGTTTGTTTTCGGCGTGCTCTGTTGGTTGCTATATGGAATGAGTAACGGGGATGTTCCCCTGATGATAGCAAATGGTATTACGCTTGTGCTGGCGGCGACAGTGCTGCTGATGAAAGTGGTGAACGAACGAGCGCGATAAACGGTGGCGGGGAACCGCCACTGTATTGTTCTACTCTTCTGCGGCATAACCTTGAACAGGTAACGCTTTGCCATCAAGCCAGGCGCTATTTTCACGCATTTCCAGACGCCCTTCGATAAACCAGGACACCACCAGCGGATAAATTGCATGCTCCTGGTGCTGCACACGAGCAGTGATGTCGTCTTCATCGTCACCGTCAAAAACCGGGACTTTGGCCTGAAGAATCACCGGCCCACCATCGAGTTCTTCGGTAACAAAATGCACCGATGTCCCGTGGACTTCATCACCGTTCTCCAGCACCTGACGATGGGTATTCAGGCCAGGATATTTAGGCAATAAAGAAGGGTGGATGTTGATCAGACGGCCAGCGTAATGCGTGACAAATTCGGGGCTAAGAATCCGCATGTAACCGGCGAGCACCACCAGATCCGGTGCGTAAGCGTCGATCTCAAGCATTAGCTCACGATCAAACGCTGCACGGTCAGCGAATTGGTTGGCGGTTAACGCGTGGGCAGGGATCCCTGCCTCACGCGCACGTTCCAGGCCGAAAGCATCGGTTTTATTACTGAATACCGCCGCGATGGTGCCGTTAATCTTTTTGAGCTTACAGGCATCAATGATTGCCTGGAGATTGCTTCCGTTGCCAGAAACTAACACCACAATGCGTTTCATTACTCAATAACCACGCGCTCAGAGGAATCAGAAGCTTTGATACTACCGATTTTCCAGGCGTTTTCACCTTTTGCATTCAAAAACTCAATCGCTTTATCAGCTTCGGCTGCAGGTAACGCAATCAGCATACCGACCCCGCAGTTAAAAGTGCGGTACATTTCGTGACGGCTGATATTCCCGGCTTGTTGCAGCCAGTTAAATACCGCTGGCCACTGCCATGACGATTCGGTAATGACGGCTTGAGTGTTATCAGGCAGAACGCGCGGGATGTTTTCCCAGAAACCGCCGCCGGTCAGGTGGCAGATAGCATGCACGTCAACTTCGGCAATCAACTCAAGCAATGGTTTTACGTAAATGCGCGTCGGTTCCAGCAGGTGATCGGCCAGCGGTTTGCCTTCCAGTTCGGTGGTCAGCGGGTCAGCACCGCTGACTTCCAGTACTTTACGCACCAGAGAGTAACCGTTGGAGTGCGGGCCACTGGATGCCAGCGCAATCAGCACGTCGCCGTCGGTCACTTTAGAACCGTCAATAATTTCGGATTTCTCGACTACGCCTACGCAGAAGCCTGCCACGTCGTAATCTTCGCCGTGGTACATACCTGGCATTTCAGCGGTTTCACCACCGACTAATGAGCAGCCAGATTGCAGGCAACCTTCGGCGATGCCGGTGATAACGCTTGCCGCGGTGTCAACGTCAAGTTTACCCGTTGCATAGTAATCGAGGAAAAACAGTGGCTCAGCGCCCTGAACAACCAGGTCGTTTACACACATAGCGACCAGGTCGATGCCGATTGTGTCGTGACGTTTTAAGTCCATAGCCAGACGCAACTTAGTACCCACACCGTCAGTGCCGGAAACCAGCACAGGCTCACGATACTTCTGAGGTAACGCACACAGCGCACCGAAACCGCCTAATCCACCCATGACTTCCGGGCGGCGGGTTTTTTTCACTACGCCTTTGATTTTATCGACCAGAGCGTTACCAGCATCAATATCAACACCGGCATCTTTATAGCTGAGAGAAGTTTTGTCGGTCACTGCTAAGTCCCCGCGGATGGGTTAGAAATAAAAAACGCCGCAATTCTAACAGTGCAGGCAAACGTTTGCGAGCCTCTTATTCAGCGGGATGTAATAATTGTTGATATATACTGATTCCAGTCTCGTTGATCCTGATCAACCCCAATACCTGTAGCACTGCCACGAAAAAGCGGTATAATCCGGCGATTTTTTTTATGGTGGCCAACTATCTCGGGGAGAAAGAGTATGAAGATCGTGGAAGTCAAACACCCACTCGTCAAACACAAGCTAGGCCTGATGCGTGAGAACGACATTAGCACCAAACGCTTTCGTGAACTCGCCTCAGAAGTTGGCAGCTTGCTAACTTACGAAGCTACGGCGGATCTGGAAACTGAAAGAGTCACTATCGAAGGCTGGAACGGCCCGGTAGAAGTTGACCAGATCAAAGGTAAGAAGATTACCGTTGTGCCAATTTTGCGTGCCGGTCTGGGGATGATGGAAGGCGTGCTGGAAAACGTTCCAAGCGCACGTATCAGCGTTGTGGGTGTTTACCGTAACGAAGAAACTCTGGAGCCAGTTCCTTATTTCCAGAAACTGGTTTCTAACATTGAAGAACGTATGGCGCTGGTGGTTGACCCAATGCTGGCAACCGGCGGTTCAATGATTGCAACTATCGACCTGCTGAAGAATGCAGGCTGTACTAGCATCAAAGTGCTGGTTCTGGTGGCTGCACCAGAAGGTATCGCAGCGCTGGAAAAAGCGCACCCGGATGTAGAACTGTTCACTGCTTCTATCGATCAGGGCTTAAACGAACACGGATACATTATTCCGGGTCTCGGCGATGCTGGCGATAAGATTTTTGGTACGAAATAAGTGATTCACTAAAAAATAGCCGACTTTGAGAGTCGGCTTTTTTTTGACTACAACACAACAACAACAGACAGACAAAGGAAACGACTATGACACGCCGTGCTATCGGGGTAAGTGAAAGACCGCCGCTTTTGCAGACCATCCCGCTTAGTTTGCAACATCTGTTCGCCATGTTTGGTGCCACCGTTCTGGTGCCAATCTTGTTCCACATTAACCCGGCGACGGTGCTGCTATTTAACGGAATCGGGACGCTGCTGTATCTCTTTATCTGTAAAGGTAAAATCCCGGCTTATCTGGGTTCAAGCTTTGCATTTATTTCACCCGTGTTGCTGCTTTTACCACTGGGTTATGAAGTGGCGTTGGGCGGTTTTATCATGTGTGGCGTGTTGTTCTGTATCGTCGCGCTGATTGTGAAAAAAGCCGGTACCGGTTGGCTGG
The DNA here is from genome assembly GCF_014189855.1 of Buttiauxella sp. A111. Lineage (GTDB taxonomy): Bacteria > Pseudomonadota > Gammaproteobacteria > Enterobacterales > Enterobacteriaceae > Buttiauxella > Buttiauxella selenatireducens. Next base: position 1,245,721 of record NZ_BJFN01000001.1, on the reverse strand, counting down.
ATGTGATGTTCCCTCCAGCGGCAATGGGTGCGATTGTGGCGGTAATCGGTCTGGAGCTCGCGGGCGTGGCGGCGAATATGGCGGGTTTACTGCCAGCTGACGGCACATCACCCGATTCAAAGACCATCATCATTTCGCTGGTTACCCTTGCGGTAACGATTTTCGGTTCAGTGTTGTTCCGTGGCTTCCTGGCCATTATCCCGATTCTTATCGGTGTGCTGGCGGGCTATGCGCTGTCGTTTGCCATGGGCGTGGTTGATGTGACGCCTATTGTTGAAGCACATTGGTTTGCGCTGCCAACCTTCTACACTCCGCGTTTTGAGTGGTTCGCCATCTTTACCATTCTGCCTGCGGCACTGGTGGTCATTGCTGAACACGTCGGTCACCTGGTGGTGACAGCAAATATTGTGAAGAAAGATTTGATTCGCGACCCCGGTCTGCATCGTTCGATGTTCGCCAACGGCATTTCGACTATTTTCTCTGGTTTCTTTGGCTCTACACCGAACACTACTTACGGCGAGAACATCGGCGTAATGGCGATTACCCGCGTTTATTCTACCTGGGTGATTGGTGGTGCTGCGATTCTGGCAATTCTGCTTTCTTGTGTCGGCAAACTGGCTGCGGCGATTCAAATTATCCCGGTTCCGGTCATCGGCGGTGTTTCGCTGCTGCTATACGGCGTAATTGGTGCATCGGGTATTCGCGTGCTGATTGAATCAAAAGTCGATTACAACAAAACGCAAAACCTGATCCTGACATCCGTAATCCTGATTATCGGCGTGAGTGGAGCGAAAGTGCACATTGGCGCAGCTGAACTGAAAGGGATGGCGCTGGCGACTATCGTCGGTGTTGGCCTGAGCTTAATCTTCAAATTGATCAGTATTCTGCGCCCGGAAGAAGTGGTGCTGGATGCTGAAGAAAGCGACGTAAAACCGTAGTTTTGCCTCAAACCGGGCGGTATGTTCGCCCGGTTCTCCTGATCTTCAATTCTGTGATAAACTCTCTGCGTTTTTCTGCCTGTTATGGTTGAGGTAATTCTGAATACGCCGGCACAGCTATCACTGCCACTCTATTTGCCTGACGATGAAACTTTTGCAAGTTTCTGGCCGGGTGATAACCCTTCTTTACTTGCTGCACTCCAGTCTGTGCTCCGTCAGGATCACAGCGGCTATATCTATTTTTGGTCGCGAGAAGGAGGAGGGCGTAGCCACTTGCTGCATGCCGCCTGTGCGGAACTGTCGCAACGAGGCGAAGCTGTCGGCTACGTGCCTCTTGATAAACGTACCTGGTTTGTTCCGGAAGTGCTTGACGGTATGGAGCAGCTTTCGCTGGTGTGTATCGACAATATCGAGTGCGTAGCGGGTGACGAATTGTGGGAGATGGCGATTTTTAATCTCTATAACCGCATTCTGGAATCAGGAAAAACGCGCCTGTTAATTACGGGTGACAGGCCGCCGCGCCAGCTTAATCTGCAATTACCCGATCTTGCATCGCGCCTTGATTGGGGGCAAATCTACAAACTGCAGCCGCTCTCCGATGACGATAAACTTCAGGCTTTACAACTGCGCTCACGACTGCGGGGGTTTGAGTTGCCAGAAGACGTGGGGCGTTTTCTGCTCAAACGTTTGGATAGAGAAATGCGCACGCTGTTTATGACGCTCGATCAGCTTGATCTGGCCTCTATTACCGCGCAGCGTAAGCTGACGATCCCGTTTGTGAAAGAGATTCTCGGGCTTTAACCCCCCCCCCCTCATCCCAGCCTTCTCCCTGAGGGAGAAGGAGAAACCTGGACTGTCCCCCTCTGCTGAGCGTGAAGGCTAAAACCGAACAGTACCCTCTCCTGGGGGAGAGGGTTAGGGTGAGGGCGCTAAATAGCAAAGTTACAAAATTTCCAGCACTGACTCCGGCGGGCGACCAATTCGTGCTTGCCCATTCGCCAGGACAATCGGGCGTTCAATCAGATTTGGATTATCGACCATTGCCTGAATCAATTGCTCTTCGCTAAGCATGGCATCCGCCAGATTTAACTCCTTGTACAAATCCTCTTTCTGACGCATCAGTTCGCGTGCGCTGGCAAAACCTAACTTTTCCAGCAAAGATTTCAGCGTGTTAGCATCTGGCGGAGTATCCAGATACAAAACCACTTCGGGCTCTACGCCATTTGCTTTCAGCAGGCTTAACGTTTCACGGCTCTTTGAGCAGCGCGGATTATGATAAATAGAAACGGCAGTCGACATCGTAACTCCTGTTACATCTTAGAATACTGTAGGTAGCGTCTTTGTAATTCGCGGAACTGATCGATTCTCGCGTCATAACGAGCTTGTTGCAAACTACCCAACTTAACCTGAGAGCTTGCGCCGCTGAGCAGGGTAATCGCTTGATCAAGTCTTCCCACAAGCGCCATAACCTCAGCACGAGCAGCGAGCTCTTGATCGCGATGGCCCAACGCGGCTTCGGCCTGTGCTAACAAGTCCCAGGCGTTGCTGTCATCGGGATGGGCAAAAGTGTAGCGATTAAGGATCTCTGCTGCTTGCTTGGGCTGCCCGGCCTGCACATAAGCATTGGCAAGGTTCAGCTGCAACACCGGGTTTTGTTTCAAATCAGGTGCGTTCTTCAGGCGATTAATCGCATCCGCGGTTTTCTTTTGCCCAAGGTCAATATCGGTCGCTAAATCGAGATACCACTCGTTACCAGGCTGCGCTGCGAGCAGTGGCTGTAACAGCTTGCGTGCTTCATCCCATTTATCTGTTCCCATCGCCTGAAGCGCACGGCCATAAGTTGCGGCATGCTGTTCACGGATGTTGCCCTTTGACCAGCTATCCAATAAATCATTGGTCAGCTGATTACGACCTGAGTTGTACATCCCCAGCGTACGGGCTTTTGCCATGTAAAAATCTTCAGAAGATTGCACCACCACCGACCGCATTTGGTTGGCACGGTTACGCGCATCCGACAAACGGCTTTCGGGTAATGGGTGGGTAAGGAGAATTTCCGGTGGGCGCGAAGAATAACGAGACTGGTCGAGTAGTTTCTCAAGGAAGGTCGGCATCGCTTGCGGATCAAAGCCCGAGCGCTGCAACACTTGAATACCGATGCGGTCAGCTTCCTGCTCGTTCTGCTGTGTAAAGCTGATCATGCCTTGCTGCGTCCCAGCAAGCGTACCGCTGAGTGCTGCCATACCCGCTTGTGGGCTGGCCATCGCCAGTAAAATAGAGCCTAACGCACCAACCCAAGTCAGAGGGGCGTTCTTTTTCTGATCTTCCATCGCACGCGCAAGGTGACGCTGCGTGACGTGAGAAATTTCGTGCGCCATAACCGATGCGAGCTGACTTTCGTTATCAGCATAACGGAACAGCGCTGAGTGCAACACGACATTACCGCCAAAGAAGGCAAAGGCGTTAATTTCGTCGTTGTTAATCAGAAAGAAGTGAAAGGGTGTCTTAACGGAGTCAGCATGGTTAACCAGACGCATGCCAAGTTTGTTAATGTATTGCACCAGCAAAGGATCATTGATTAATGGGGCGCTGCCTCGCAGTTGACGAACATAATAATCGCCCATCTGCAATTCCTGGCCGATTGACAGCGTGCTTGCTGCGGAAGTTCCCATATCTGGCAGTTGATCGGTCACATCAGCAAACGCTGGTGTAGCCGGACCCGCAAGCAAAGCTGCCATCAAAGTTGCAACCAGTGATTTTTTCAACTGCCTGAACATACATCCTGTCCTGTTTAATCAAAGTTAATCTTCGACAAGTATTACCTGATTTTGTTCGCATACCACGATGAACTGTAACCTGGCGTACGGCTAAGAACTATCTTATCTGCGCCAATTTTAAACCGCCATTGAACGGCATTAAAAAGCGAAGTCTTTATTGTGACATTTAGATACAATCTCTCCTCGCATAAAGCTGTCAGGGAAGGGATGTATGCTCGAGATGTTGTTGCAGTGGTATCGACGACGGTTTAGCGACCCGGAAGCTATCGCGCTGCTGGTTATTCTGGTTGCAGGATTTGTCATTCTGTTCTTCTTCCACGGGCTGTTAGCGCCTTTGTTAGTGGCGATTGTGCTGGCTTATTTGCTGGAGTGGCCAACGGCGCGGCTTCAGCGTTTGGGGTGTTCGCGTACCTGGGCGTCGACGATGGTGCTGGTGATGTTTGTCGGCATTTTGTTGTTGATGGTATTAGTGGTGGCTCCAGTCGCCTGGCAGCAGGGGATTTACCTGATTCGTGACATGCCGGGGATGCTTAATAAACTCTCTGATTATGCCGCAACGCTGCCAAGACGTTATCCGGCACTGGTTGATGCTGGCATTATTGATGCCATCGCTGAGAATATGCGTGGGCGGATGATGGGCATGGGCGATCAGGTGGTGAAGTACTCGCTCGCCTCGTTAGTGGGCCTTTTAACGTTGGCCATTTACCTGATTTTAGTCCCGCTAATGGTGTTCTTCCTGGTCAAAGATAAAGAACAGATGTTGAATGCTGTGCGCCGCGTTTTACCCCGAAATCGTGGGCTTGCGGGGCAAGTGTGGCTGGAGATGAACCAGCAAATTACTAATTACATCCGTGGCAAAGTGTTGGAAATGCTGGTCGTGGGTGTGGCGACGTATATCGGCTTTGCGATTTTTGGCCTGAACTACTCGTTGCTGTTGGCGGTGTTGGTCGGATTCTCGGTGCTTATTCCGTACATTGGCGCGTTTGTGGTCACCATTCCGGTGGTGTGCGTTGCGTTATTCCAGTTTGGCATCAGTCCTGAATTTTGGACGCTGTTTGCCGTCTACTTAATTATTCAGGCGCTGGATGGCAACCTGCTGGTACCGGTGCTATTTTCCGAGGCGGTTAACCTGCATCCGTTAGTCATTATCCTGTCGGTGGTGATTTTTGGCGGGCTGTGGGGATTCTGGGGGGTGTTCTTTGCCATCCCGCTTGCCACGCTGATTAAAGCGGTAGTGCATGCCTGGCCAGATACTCTGCTAATAGACGACAAGCCAAACTAGAGACAGCAAAAAGCCGACATCACGTCGGCTTTTTTAATATTGTTAATGCTTAATTAAGCGTTTTCTTTCAGCCAGTTAACCACGATGTCGTGATGGTTGCTGGTTTTGAAATCATCAAACACTTTCTCGACTTTCCCTTCGCCATCTAGCAGGAAGCTAATGCGATGGATGCCATCGTAAGTTTTACCCATAAACGATTTCTCGCCCCACACCCCGAATTGTTCACAGACCTGATGGTCTTCATCAGAAAGCAGGGTGAAGTTAAGTAACTCTTTTTCGGCAAAACGTGAAAGTTTCTCCGGTTTGTCGGTGCTAATACCCAGCACTTCCACACCTTTCTTTTTCAACTCATCCATGTTGTCACGCAAACCGCACGCTTGTACGGTACAGCCTGGTGTCATCGCTTTAGGATAGAAATAAACCAGAACGCGCTGTCCCTGGAAGTCGGTTAAATTTATTTGCTCGCCGTCTTGATCGGGCAAGCTAAATTTCGGTGCGATGTCACCGGCTTTCAGTGGGCTCATTACAACTCTCCGTCTTAATCATCTTGCTGTGGATAATTCACAACGTTAATACTGCCCTGTGCTTTGAGTTCTGTACAGAGGGCCTTGAACGCATCTTCGATCCTGCTCGCATCTTCAGAGGCAGGACTGTGCGCCGTAATTTGAATATACAGCTGTGGAGGCTGGCCATCCTGAGCGGGTTGAGTGCGAGAACTCAGTTCGGCAATATTCATATGGTGAACATCAAACAGGTTAGTGAAGCGTTCGATTAAGTGAGGAGAATCGGTCACTTCGACTTGCACCCAGACTGTCGCGGGCATCGCCGGGCGCTCTTGTGCGGCCGTTCGCTTCATGACAATGAGCAAATCCAGCTCGGCCCCTTTTAGTGGCAGGGTCGATTCAATCAGGGTAATCGCATTCCAACTGCCCGACAGCAGCATAATAAACGTGAACTCTTCACCGAGCATAGCAAGGCGACTGTCTTCAATATTACAGCCGCAACTGCTCACATGACGGGTGATGGTATTAACAATACCAGGTCTATCCGCCCCAAGGGCCGTAATGACCAAATAGTGGTGTGGTGAGGGAGTCAAACGTATTCTTCCTGTGAATCGGTGAGATATCATAAGGAAAGCATAAAAAAAACTTGCGTACAACCGTGTAGCGTCACCTGGTGACTTGCTTTTGATCCTGCACCAAACGTACCATTGAGACACTTGTAAGCACAGAGGATGGCCAATGTTCACTGGAAGTATTGTCGCGCTTGTGACGCCGATGGATGAGAAAGGTAATGTCTGCCGGTCAAGCCTGAAAAAACTGATTGATTACCATGTTGCCAGCGGGACTTCGGCGATTGTTTCGGTAGGGACTACCGGTGAGTCTGCTACGTTGAGCCATGACGAGCACGGTGATGTGGTTCTGATGACGCTGGAACTGGCCGATGGCCGTATTCCGGTTATCGCAGGGACTGGCGCAAATGCCACCTCTGAAGCTATTTCCCTGACTAAGCGTTTTGAAAATAGCGGTGTCGTAGGCTGCCTGACGGTAACACCTTACTACAACCGTCCCACTCAGGAAGGGCTGTTCCAGCACTTTACCGCTATCGCGGGAAGCACCGACCTGCCGCAGATGCTGTACAATGTACCTTCGCGTACCGGTTGTGACATGCTGCCTGAAACCGTAGGCCGCCTGGCGAAAATTAAAAATATTATTGGTATCAAAGAAGCCACCGGGAACTTAACCCGAGTAAACCAGATCAAAGAGCTGGTTGAAGATGACTTCATCCTGGTTAGCGGTGACGATGCGAGTGCGCTTGATTTCATGCAATTGGGTGGCCACGGTGTGATTTCTGTGACGGCAAACGTAGCCGCGCGTGAAATGGCAGAAGTGTGTAAACTGGCCGCCAATGGGCAATTTGCGCAAGCGCGCGTTATTAACGAACGTTTGATGCCGCTGCACAATAAATTATTTGTTGAACCCAACCCTATCCCAGTCAAATGGGCATGCAGGGAGTTGGGACTTGTGGCAACCGATACCTTACGCCTGCCAATGACACCGCTGACTGAAGCCAGTCGTCCGGTGATTATTAGCGCGCTCAAGCATGCCGGTTTGCTGTAAAGTTTAGGGAGATTTGATGGCTTACTCAGTACAGAAGTCGATGGTGGCGAAAGTTGCAGTGGTGACGCTCGCCATGCTGTTGGCAGCATGCAGCACTGACCAGCGTTACAAGCGCCAGGTTAGCGGTGACGAATCCTATCTGGATGCAGCACCCCTCGCGGAAATCCACTCACCAGCGGGGATGATCCTGCCGGTGCAGAATGGTCAATATAATGTTCCGGTCACCAACGGCAGCGGCGCAGTAGGCAAAGAGCTGGATATCCGTCCGCCTGCTCAACCTCTGGCATTGGTCAGTGGTGCGCGTACTCAGTTTACTGGGGATACCGCCACACTGATGGTCGAAAATTCGCGTAGTTCAACGCTGTGGCCACAAGTTGTCAGTGTTCTTCAGGCAAAAAACTACGGCATTGATAAACGTGATGACGCGAGCCAGACTCTGTCCACTGAGTGGGTAGAATGGAACCGTGCTGATGAAGATCAACAGTACCGTGGGCGCTATCAAGTCAGTGTGAAACCGCAGGGCTATCAACAAGCCGTGGTGGTTAAACTGCTGAATCTGGAACAGGCTGGTAAGCCGGTTTCTGACGCTGCCTCCTTACAGCGTTATAGCGCAGAAATGCTGAACAGCATCAGTGCAGGTCTGGATAAAACTCAGACCGACCAGCAGAACGCGAAAGACAACCGCGCAGCGACACAACTTGATGTTCAAAGTGCCGCTGACGACACTGGCTTACCAATGCTGGTGGTGCGTGGTCCGTACAACGTTGTCTGGGGCCGTTTACCTGCAACGCTTGAGAAAGTCGGTATGAAAGTCACTGACTCCACGCGTTCAACCGGTAGCATGGCTGTGACCTACAAACCATTGTCTGATAGCGAATGGCAAGCTTTAGGGGCGAAAGACCCGGGTCTGTCCAGTGGCGACTACAAACTGCAAGTGGGCGACCTCGATAACCGCAGCAGTCTGCAGTTCATCGATCCAAAAGGTCACACGCTGACGCAGTCCCAGAACGACGCCCTGGTAGCTGCATTCCAGTCGGCTTTCAGCAAGTAAGTTTTAGAGGCCAGAGCAATCTGGCCTTTTTTCTGATAGGCTACGCAAACGTGTGCGTAGCCACAAATAGCGGAATTTTTAGTTAAATCACACCTGGAGTAAGAAAGATGCAAAAGCAAGCTGAGTTGTATCGTGGCAAAGCGAAGACCGTATACAGCACGGAAAACCCGGATCTGTTGGTGCTCGAATTCCGCAATGATACGTCAGCAGGGGACGGTGCACGCATCGAACAGTTCGACCGCAAAGGCATGGTGAACAATAAGTTTAACCATTTCATTATGGCCAAACTGGAAGAAGCTGGCATTCCTACGCAAATGGAAGCGCTGCTCTCCGACAACGAAGTGCTGGTGAAGAAACTCGATATGGTGCCGGTTGAGTGTGTTATCCGCAACCGCGCGGCGGGTTCGTTGGTTAAACGCCTTGGCATCGAAGAAGGCATTGAACTGAATCCACCGCTGTTTGATTTGTTCCTGAAAAATGATGAGATGCATGACCCGATGGTCAATGAATCTTATTGTGAAACTTTTGGCTGGGTGAGCAAAGAGAATCTGGCTCGTATGCGTGAGCTGAGCTACAAAGCTAACGATGTGCTGAGCAAGCTGTTTGATGACGCGGGCCTGATCCTTGTCGATTTCAAGCTGGAGTTCGGTTTGTTCAAGGGCGAAGTCGTGCTGGGTGATGAGTTTTCCCCTGACGGTAGCCGCCTGTGGGACAAAGCAACGCTCAACAAGATGGACAAAGACCGTTTCCGCCAAAGCCTGGGAGGACTCATTGAAGCCTATGAAGAAGTTGCCCATCGTCTTGGCGTTAAATTAGACTAAATTCCCGCGCAATTCTTTTTAAAGCCGGATGTGTTTACACATTCGGCTTTTTCACGTCTTGTTTCTTATGGTAATCCTGCAATTAACCACCTACGATCTACCTATTACAAGTTGTGAATTTTGAGGTTGATTATGCGCTGGCAAGGTCGTCGCGAAAGCGACAATGTAGAAGACAGAAGAAGTAACTCTTCAGGTCCTGGCTTAGGTGGAGGCGGTGGTGGATTCCGTTTACCTGGCGGTAAAGGCGGGATCATCATTCTAATTGTCGTCGTCGTAGCGGGTTATTACGGCGTCGATCTGACTTCAATGCTCACTGGCGAGCCACCCGTTCACCAGCAATCCACTCAGCGATCCATTAGCCCGAATGATGATGAAGCCGCTAAATTTACCTCGGTGATTCTGGCAACGACAGAAGATACCTGGGGGCAGATTTTCCAGAAGATGGGCCGGACATATCAGCAGCCAAAACTGGTGATGTATCGTGGGGCGACACGAACAGGGTGTGGTACCGGTCAGTCAGTAATGGGGCCGTTCTACTGCTCGGCTGACAGCACGGTATATATCGATCTCTCCTTCTACGATGAAATGAAAAGCAAACTGGGCGCAGAAGGTGATTTCGCTCAGGGCTATGTTATCGCTCATGAAGTGGGACATCACGTGCAGAAGTTATTGGGGATCGAACCGAAAGTCCGTCAACTCCAGCAAGGTGCAAGCCAGGCTGAAGGAAATCGTCTATCGGTAAAAATGGAATTACAGGCAGACTGCTTTGCGGGCGTCTGGGGCAACAGCATGCAGAAACAAGAGGTGCTGGATGTCGGAGATTTACAAGAAGCGCTGAATGCTGCTGAAGCGATTGGTGACGATCGTCTGCAACAACAAGGGCAAGGACGTGTGGTTCCTGACAGCTTTACCCACGGGACTTCCGAACAGCGTTACACCTGGTTCAAACGTGGTTTTGATAGCGGTGATCCTGCTCAGTGCAATACCTTTGGTAACTCTGTCAAATAACGAGATGTGACAAGGATTAACGCCATGGAACAGCTTAGGCAAGCCACTGCCAGTATGGCTGATGCGGGTATTCGCCGCATGATGATACTGGCCGGTGAGAGCGCCTGGTGCAGCCAGCAGGTTCAGTCTCTCGCCCGGCTATTGCCCGGCGACTGGCTTTGGGTCGGCGCAGCACCCGAATTGCCGCTTCACTGCGCAACTTCAGCGATGCGTACTTTGCTGGGGCGTGAATTTCAGCATGCCGTATTTGACGCAAGAAACGGGCTGGATGCCGAAGCGCTGGCGGCACTGGCCGGTACACTCAAAGCCGGAAGCTGGCTAGTGCTGCTTGCGCCTGCATGGGACACCTGGCCACAACAGCCCGATTCCGACTCGGGTCGCTGGAGCGAGCAGTCTGAAGCTATTCCCACACCTCACTTTATCGCTCACCTGCAACACTGTATCCGCGCTGATAGCGAATGTGTGCTCTGGCAACAGCATCAGCCGCTGCAACTCCCTGATTTTCGCCAGCGCATGCAGTGGCATATGGCTAGCGGTGCACCTTTCGATGAACAGGCTGCTATTCTTGATGCCCTTCTCTCAATGCCAGAAGGGGTTGCGGCAGTCACTGCGCCAAGAGGGCGAGGGAAATCTGCCCTGGCGGGTATGCTACTGTGCCGGATCGCGGGTACGGGACTGGTGACTGCACCCGCCAAAGCGGCAACGGATGTGCTCGCAGATCATGCCGGAGATTATTTCAATTTCGTCGCTCCCGATGCGCTGCTTACCAACCCTGAGGCATATCGGGCTGACTGGCTAATCATTGATGAAGCGGCAGCCATTCCGGCGCCTCAGTTGCGCAGATTAATCTCCCATTTTCCTCGTGTGTTGCTGACCACCACGGTTCAGGGCTACGAAGGAACCGGAAGGGGGTTTATCCTCAAGTTTTGTGCAAGTCTCAACACATTGACGCGCTATACCCTGTCTACGCCAATCCGTTGGGCGATCAATGATCCACTGGAAAAGTTAATCGACACTGTTTTGCTGTTTGATGAACCAGACATCACAGCCGTAGCGCAAGGCGCGATTACCCTTCAGGTCATTGAACGCATTCGCGAAGCGCAACCCTCGTCTCAACTACAGCAAATGTATCGCTTGTTGTCAGGTGCGCACTACCGTACTTCGCCGTTGGACTGGCGTCGGATGCTGGATGCCCCAGGTCAGCATTTCATTGCCGCTACCTGCGGGGCAGAAACGATTGGTGCCAGCTGGTTGGTGGAAGAGGGCGGGCTTTGTGAAAATCTGAGCCGCGCAGTGTGGGCAGGATTCCGCCGTCCGCGCGGTAATTTAGTGGCACAATCGCTGGCGGCACATGGTGGCAGTCCCTTAGCCGCAACGCTTAAAGGTTTACGCGTCAGCCGCATTGCGGTGCATCCGTTGCGCCAGCGTCAGCAAATCGGCCAGCAAATCATTGCCAGAGTGAAAACTTATGCACAGCAGACGGCTGATTACCTTTCAGTAAGTTTTGGTTTTACCGACGAACTTTGGCGTTTTTGGGAAAGTTGTGGCTTTGTGCTGGTACGTGTAGGCAGCCATCGTGAGGCCAGCAGCGGGTGCTATACCGCAATGGCGTTACTGCCGCTCACGCCGCTTGGGGAAGCGCTCTCTCTTCATGAACAATCTCGATTACAGCGCGATATTGTCTGGCTGCAACCATGGATTGACCAACCATTGCCTGTTTTAGGCGGTGAAGACGCTAAGCTAAACAGTGATGACTGGCTGGAGCTGGCAGGTTTTGCATTTGGGCATCGCCCGCTGGAAGCCTGTTTAGGTTCCCTGAATCGCTTACTACTCACCAGCGATCTACCGCTGAATGCGCTGCGCGGGCGCGTGCAACAACACCTGAGCGTAGAAACAGTTTGCCAACAGTGGCACATTTCCGGGCGCAAAGCGCTTCTGAACGTCATGCGCCAGGAAGCCCAGAAGGCACTGGAAAAATGCGATGAGCAGCAGTGCAATGCGCTGAAAAACGCGATTATGCAATTGCAATTTTTCCACTAAGTCGTTCAGTCAAATGGCATGGTCATCATGGGGTGTCAGCGTATAGTTAACGCCAGAAACGTAAGGAGAAAACCATGAAACACGACCACTTTGTTGTTCAGAGTCCCGCAACACCGGCAAAACAACTCTTGTTGTTCTTTCATGGTGTTGGCGATAACCCCGTAGCAATGGGTGAAATTGGTAGCTGGTTTGCGCCACATTTTCCTGATGCGCTGGTGGTCAGCATCGGTGGCCCGGCGCCCAGCGGTCCGTATCAAGGTCGGGAGTGGTTTTCGGTTGCTGGCGTGACGGAAGACAATCGCCAGCAGCGAGTCGATGCCATCATGCCAACGTTTATCGACGTGGTGCGTTACTGGCAGAAACACAGCGGTGTCGCGGCTAATGCCACTGCACTGATTGGCTTCTCGCAAGGGGCGATTATGGCGCTTGAAGGTGTGAAAGCTGAGCCGCAGTTAGCCTCGCGCGTGATTGCCTTTAATGGTCGCTACGCAAAGCTTCCAGAAAGCGCATCAACCTCAACGACCATCCATTTGATTCATGGCGATGTTGACGGGGTGATTGATGTGAAGCACGCCTTTGATGCGTCCGAAACGTTAACGCAACTCGGTGGGGATGTGACGCTGGATGTGATTGACGATTTAGGCCATGCCATCGATGACCGCAGCATCAAGATTGCGTTGGATCATCTGCGCTACACCGTGCCAAAGCACTATTTCGATGAAGCACTAAGCGGCGGTAAACCCAACGACAAGGGTATCGTCGAATTTATGTGAGACATAAAATGTCGCATTAAAAAAGCCACTCTTGGGAGTGGCTTTTTGCATAATTATGGCTTTTTCTTCGGGAAATCGTCTTCGTCATCCCACTTATGGTTGAAATCACGATGCGGGGGAAGATCGGGTTTGTTCGCCATATATTTTTTCGGATCGATGCGCTTCAAATCCTTAATAACATTCAGGAAAATACCAAGCAGCAGTACCAGTACAATAATCCACCAGTAGTGTGATAGCCATTCCATATGCTTAACCTCTTAGTTCTCGCAGCTGTCAGGCGACAAGCTGCTCCATAATGCGTTGATACATACGTGCAAGAAGTTGCAGGTCTGCGGCGTTAACACACTCATTAATTTTATGAATGGTCGCGTTCACTGGCCCCAATTCCACGACTTGCGCCCCCATGCGAGCGATAAAGCGCCCATCGGACGTGCCACCCGTGGTCAACAGTTGCGGTCTAATTTCATTATAGTGCTCAACGGCATTCACCACCGCATCGACCAGCTTTCCGCGTGAGGTCAGGAACGGTTGGCCTGACAGCCACCAGTCGAGGGTATAGCGCAGTTGATGCTTATCGAGCAGAGCTATCACGCGCTGTTTAATATCGTCGTCAGTCAGTTCGGTGCTGAAACGGAAGTTAAATTGCACATACAAATCGCCAGGAATGACATTGTTGCTGCCCGTTCCTGCCTGAACGTTTGCAATTTGCATACTGGTCGCAGGGAAAAACTCGTTCCCTTTGTCCCACTCAATAGTGACCAGCTCGTTCAGCATCGGAGCTGCGCGGTGCACTGGGTTATCGGCCAGATGCGGATAGGCAACGTGGCCCTGCACACCATGCACGGTGAGATTGCAGGTCAACGAACCACGGCGACCATTTTTCACCACATCGCCAACCACTTCAGTACTGGAAGGCTCGCCGACCAGGCAATAATCAAGGCGTTCATTACGCGCCATCAACGTTTCGACCACTTTCACCGTGCCATTTTTGGCACTGGCTTCTTCATCAGAAGTGATGAGAAACGCGAGACGGCCTTTGTGACGCGGGTTCTGTGCAACAAAACGTTCTGCCGCAACCACCATGGCTGCCAGAGAACCTTTCATATCAGCGGCACCACGGCCAAACAGCATGCCATCGCGGATAGTGGGTTCAAACGGTGGGTTAATCCAGCGGTCGGCATCGCCTGAAGGCACGACGTCGGTATGGCCAGCAAACGCCAGCGTTTCGCCTTTTCCTCTCCATGCCCAGAAATTTTGTGTGTCGCCAAAATCCATGTGCTCAATAGTAAAACCAATGGCACGCAGTCGCTCAATCATTAGCGCCTGGCAACCCGCGTCGTCTGGGCTCAGGGAAGGGCGGCGGATAAGCTGTTGCGTCAGCTCAATAACCGGGCAAGACATAGGACTATACCTCGTTGATAAACTGCTGATAGTTCGATTCATTGAAACCCAGCAGCATAGGCTGACCGGGCGCGTAGAGCAATGGGCGTTTGATGATTGCAGGCATTGAAAGCATCAGTTCCGCCGCAGTCTGCGCGTCAGTAATGGTCGCACGATGGGCCTCGTCGAGTTTACGCCATGTTGTTCCACGGGTATTAAGCAGTGCTTCCCAACCTAACGCTGCAATAAAACTATTCAATAATTCGGCATCCAGCCCGTCGACGCGATAATCATGAAATTGATAATCTACACCTTGAGCCTCTAGCCAACGGCGTGCTTTCTTGATGGTGTCGCAGTTTTTAATACCGTAGAGAATTATCACGGAGTCAATCCTTTTCTTTAAATGTGATTACTTATGCAGATATTTAGAATAAATAAAATGATAAAAAAGTCGCAAGGAAAAATATAGCCTAATTGCTAGTCTGAAAGTGAGGTAATAGTATTTCTTTTTTCCAGGGTGATTGCTTTATACCCGTCATACTTCAAGCTGCTTATGCGTTGGCTGCTCTTGCTCACTCCAGTCACTTACTTGAGTAAGCTCCTGGGGATTTTCAAGTTTGCCGCCTTTTAGCAACTCGAATTATTTTGGGTATAGCCAAGAGAAGTTACACCATTTCTGAACTCTTGATTGCTGCGACAAGTCAGATTTTTCGTGGCCTACAGGGTAAAATCCGAAAACAGGCGATTCATATTGTTTCACGTGCGTCGTCACATTTTAAATTACCTGCTGAGCTGATAATTCATGCAATACGCAGTCGACTCTCAATATTAGTTGAAAGCCAGTGAATCGATAAAATTTGGTCGCTTCACTCCAGGGAAGGGATTACGTATAATAAAGCAATTATAAGAGAGGCGGTTATGATCGAACACGAAGTAGGAAACTGGAAAGATTTCATCGAAGATATGCTTCGTAAATGAAATAAACAGCAAGAACATGATGTTCTTATTCTCAATACTCTTTGAGCCATACAAAAAGCGACCCAGTTAGGTCGCTTTTTTGTTATTTAGTTTTCAGAATGTTCTTTAAGCGGGAAACGTCGTCGCACCAGCACGAAGAACAATGGCACGAAGAATATTGCCAGCACCGTGGCTGAAATCATTCCGCCCATTACCCCTGTTCCCACCGCATGCTGGCTACCGGAGCCTGCGCCGCTGCTGGTGGCCATCGGTAACACGCCAAAGATAAATGCCAGTGACGTCATGAGTATCGGGCGTAATCGCTGGCGGCAGGCATCAAGCGTTGCAGCAACCAGTTCGCGGCCCTGGGCATTCATATCGTTGGCAAACTCAACAATCAGAATGGCGTTTTTGGCCGAAAGCCCAATAACCGTCAACAGCCCCACCTGGAAATAAACGTCGTTTTCAAGGCCTCGCATCCACGTGGCTAACAGCGCTCCAATCACCCCGAGCGGCACCACTAACATCACCGAGAACGGTACAGACCAGCTTTCATACAGGGCCGCCAGACACAAGAACACGACTAATAACGAGATAGCGTAGAGTGCCGGCGCTTGGGTCCCAGAAATCCGCTCCTGATAAGACATTCCCGTCCACTCAAGGCCAAAACCGGACGGGAGCTTCTCCACCAGCGTTTCCATGATTTGCATAGCGGTGCCAGTACTGACGCCCGGTGCTGCTTCACCCACAATCTCCAGTGACGAATAACCGTTATAGCGTTCAAGACGTGGCGAGCCGGTTTCCCAATGTGAACTGGCAAATGCCGAGAAGGGCACCATACCGCCGTCTTTATTGCGCACATACCACTGGTTAATGTCTTCCGGCAGCATGCGATATTCCGCTCCCGCCTGCACATACACCTTTTTGACGCGTCCGCGATCCATAAAGTCGTTCACGTAACTTGAGCCCCAGGCCGTTTGCAACGTGTTATTGATATCATCAATGGTTACGCCCAGCGCCTGGGCTTTACGCTGATCGATATCGATCTGCATTTGTGGGCTGTCATCCAGACCGTTATGTCGAACGCGGGTCAACAATTTATCGTTGCCTGCCATTTCGAGCAGCTGATCGCGCGCCTGCATGAGCGCATTGTGACCAGCACCTGCGTGATCTTGTAATTCCATATCAAAGCCTGCAGCGTTACCTAAACCGCTGATGGCAGGTGGGCTGCTGGCGATAATGCGGGCTTCTTTGATGTCACGGAAGGCTTTAGTCGCCCGTTCGATAATCGCAAATGAACTGGCCGTTTTCGGGTCACGCAAATCCCAGTCTTTCAGACGCACGAACATACGAGCGACGTTTTGCCCGTTTCCGCCAGGCCCGGCACCAATAGTTGAGAACACCGAGAGCACGTTATCTTTCTCTTTCGTCAGATAATATTGCTCGATCTTCTCAACCACTTTGGTGGTTTGTTGCTGCGTAGAACCACTCGGTAACTGTATGGACGTGGTAAATACACCCTGATCTTCTAACGGCAGGAAGGAGGTGGGTAAGCGCAGGAACAGGAAAACCATGCCGCCAATCAGCAGAACGTAAATCAGAATCCAACGCAGACTGTGCGCCAGAATTTTTCCAACTCGAGTTTCATAGCGTTCCGCATTGCGATTAAACATGCGGTTGAACCAACCGAAGAAACCTTTCTGACCGTGGTGTTCACCTTTATGCAAAGGCTTGAGTAGTGTGGCGCATAAGGCGGGGGTCAGGATCATCGCCACCAAAACCGACAGCACCATGGCGGAAACGATAGTTATCGAGAACTGGCGGTAAATGGCGCCGGTTGTACCGCCAAAGAATGCCATAGGCACGAAGACCGCAGAGAGCACCATCGCAATCCCAACCAGTGCCCCCTGAATTTGCCCCATCGATTTTCGCGTCGCTTCTTTGGGCGATAGCCCTTCCTCGCTCATGATGCGCTCGACGTTTTCCACCACCACGATGGCATCATCCACCAACAGGCCGATGGCCAAAACCATGGCAAACATCGTTAGCGTGTTGATGCTGTAGCCAAACGCATAGAGCACAGAGAAGGTGCCTAACAACACCACCGGCACGGCGATAGTTGGAATTAATGTCGCTCTGAAATTCTGTAAGAACAGATACATCACGAGGAACACCAACAGAATGGCTTCCAGCAGCGTTTGCACCACATCTTTAATCGAGGCTTTCACAAATGGCGTGGTTTCATACGCGATTTTCGCTTCCAGACCGTGGGGGAAAAATTCCGACAGTTCTTCAATTTTGGCGCGGGCGAGTTTGTCGGTTTCCATCTCGTTTGCGCCGGACGCAAGCTTAATCCCCAGCCCGGACGCAGGTTGGCCGTTAAAGCGGCTCAGGAAATCATATTTCTCCGCACCGAGTTCGACGTCAGCAACATCGCCGAGTGACACAAGCGAGCCATCCTGATTAACGCGAAGCGTAATATCTTTAAATTGTTGCGGAGTTTGCAGTAACGACTGGGAGTTAATCGTCGCGTTGAGCGCCTGCATGTCAACCGAAGGTGTGCCGCCAAGCTGCCCCACGGCAATTTGCGCATTTTGCGATTTAATCGCATCGACCACATCTTCCGTGGTCATCTGGTAACTGGTGAGTTTGGTCGGGTTTAGCCAGATACGCATTGAATATTGCGAGCCATATGCATCCACGTCACCGACGCCGTTAAGACGACTGATTGGGTCCTGAATATTACTGGCGACATAATCCGCGATATCTTGTTTATCCATGCTGCCATCGGTGGACACGAAGGCGACCATCAAGATATTGGTATCGCCGGTTTTCCTGACGGTTACACCCTGGGTTTGCACAGCCTGCGGCAATTTACGCAAAGCAGACTGCAACTGGTTTTGCACCTGCTGAACAGCTGAATCGGGGTCAGTGCCCGCTTTAAAACTGAGCGTGATGGTGGCCTGGCCTGCACTGCTACTCTGGGAGGACATATACATCATGTTGTCCAGCCCGGTCATATTCTGCTCAATGACCTGCGTAACCGTGTTTTCCAGAGTTTGTGCCGATGCACCAGGATAGTTCGCCGTGATACGCACGTTTGGCGGTGCGAGATCGGGATACTGCTCGACGGGAAGTGAAAAAATGGCGAGCAAACCAGTGAGGCACAAAATAATGGCCAACACCCAGGCAAAAATGGGGCGATTGATAAAGAAATTCGCCATTCAGTCAGGACCTCGTTAGTACTTCAGATTGTGATTATGAGTATCAGTCGTCACTGTAGCCTTTACCGCAGGTCCAAACGTGGAGAAATTGAGGAGATATTGTAAAAAATCTTCGCGCTCTGTAGTGGGAACGGTCAGATGCTGATGAATTTAAAAGCCCCGACTTTCAAGATATAACACGGTTGCAGCGACACGGGAACGAACCTGAAGTTTACGCAGTAAATTGCGAATATGCACTTTCACGGTCTCTTCAGAAATATGCAGGCCAGAGGCAATTTGTTTATTCGATAACCCACGGGCGACCTCTTGCAGCACGTCTAATTCGCGCTCGGTTAACACGGCGAACGGGTCGTCGCTGTGTTTGTCGGTACTGCGGGTGCGTAAATATTCCGCGACTTGCTCGCTATAGGCTTCGCCCTGTGTTGCTCCTCGACGAATATCTTCGAGCAGTACGTCAGGATCGCTATCTTTAAGCAAATATCCGTCGGCGCCTGCATCAATCAGAGTGAAAATATCACTACGCGAATCAGACACCGTCAGCACCACGATACGCCCGCTCACACCATCACGACGCATGGCGTTCAGCGTATCAAGCCCACTCAAACCTTTCATATTCAGGTCGAGCAAAATAAGGTCAGGTGCCAGGCGATTTGCCAGACTTATGGCTTCTGCGCCGCTACTGGCTTCACCTACCACGCTAAAACTTTCATCCATTTCCAGCAGTTGGCGAATGCCACGGCGCATTAACGGATGATCATCGACGATCAATACCTGACAGACAGTTTTCTCACTCATCACATACCCCAATACATTTCACATTATTATCGTTATAAATTTACGGGAGTTACGTTTGCCGCTTGTTCTGAAGGTGGCGAACGAAAATTCAACGTAATTAAAGTCCCACCAGGTTGCGGGCGGGAAATAGTCAGCTCACCACCTAATCGGGCGGCGCGCTCTTGCATGATATTTAATCCGTAATGCCCTTCGGGTTCCGTCAGGCTGGCAATCCCTCTGCCATCATCAAGAATACTCACAGTATGAACCCCTGACTGGGACGTGCTACAGCTTACGGATATTTTATTGGCGTGTGCATGTTTAATCGCGTTTAACACACCTTCGCGAATAATCTGGAGTAAGTGCACCTGCTGCGAAGCATCTAAGGCCTGAGTTGGAATCTGACAATCCAGCGTGAGAGTGGCCTGTGTTTGCTTACGCAGCGGGGTGATCATCTCTTGCAATGCAGAAGGTAAATCTGCTTGCTGGAGCGTCAGGCGGAAAGTGGTCAACAACTCGCGCAATTGACGGTAAGCATCGTTCAGCGCCTGGGAGAAGTCATTAATAATGCCTTGTGCGGGCTGGTTCTCCGCCGGGACTGCACGTTTTAGTAACGTGAGTTGTATGCGTAAGAAAGAGAGCACTTGCGCCAGCGAATCATGTAACTCGCGGGCAATGGTCGCACGTTCTTCCATCAACAATAGCTGCTGATAGTGTTTTTGCGCCTGATTAAAATACAGCCCGCGCCCCAGCATATTCGCCAGACTTTGCATTAACGGCAGCGGCGGAACCCCTTGTGGCGCCTGCCAGCGAAGTAAACCTAACTCTTTATCCTCAAGCACAATCGGCAAGGTTTGCCACGTCTGGTTATTCTGTTGAACACCGTCATGTATCTTCCAGTTTTCACCGGTTTTCATTTCGAGGTAATTGACCGGCGTTTTCTGGCGAACTTGCTGCAACACACGTTCGAAACAGTGTTGATCAATGGTGCTGACAGTCAGCGCCTGTGAGCAGGCGTACAGGACTTCCAGCGTGCGGTTTGCCTCCTGCAAATCCAGCGTTTTTGCCTGCACGCTCTCTTCAAGTGAGCGATAGAGCTTTTGCAACTCGCCAGACATGCGGTTGAAGGTTTGCGACAACAGCCCCAGTTCGTTTGGCAGTTGCGTATTCAATGGTGGGTAATCGAATTCGCCACGCTCAATGGAGGCACTGGCTACCATCAATTTATTGAGAGGAGCCACCACCTGATGGCGGATACGGCGTAGCGTGAAAAACACCAGCGTGAAAATGGCAATAAAACCCACTACCGAGGCCATCACAACCTGCATCATTTTACGTTCGGCATAGTGCTGAAGCGCCAGTACAAACAGGTCGATTTGCGCGACATAACCCGCGATGTTGGCACGATACCATTGCAGATCGCCCTGGCGGATATGCTGTTCCATCTCGGCCCAAGCGCTATTAATCACGGCAAAGCGAGCCCGGACCTCTGCAGGCACCCAGAATTTCTCGATTTTAAGCAGGGCTGGTGAGCGCAGGGTCTGGTCATATTGCTCCAGATGTTTGTCAATATGGGTGCGATCGCCCTGTAAATCATACCCCAGGCGATAACTCTGCATACGCAATGAGCCCGCGACATTTACCGCTTCGGCATCACGTAAACTACTCGCAAGGGTGAGCATCGCAATGCCTGTGGAAAGCAGCGATAACAAAACGATATAAAAAAAGGCGCGGGCCAGGCTCGTGGAAACCGAGCGTTTTACGATCACTGCATATTTACCCGTCGAAATAATTGAGAGCGAAACGTACCAGAAACTGACGACGTCACAAATCCTTGTTGCTTATATTTCGGCATATCTTCCAAAACAATGGTTAGGAATTAACTCGGTAACATCACAAGCATAACTGCTGCATAACAAAACGGGGAAAAACGATGTTTCATTAAACATGAAAGGAAATTGATCCGTACCAGGTTATTAGCAGATTTCAGGACAAATTGGGCAAATGACCATTGCCAGTTTAAACATCGCCAGGTAATAACATACCCCCATAAAAAATAAGCCTCCGGTTTGTAATAACGGACAAAGGGGTAGTGATGAATCGTTTTGTTCTTGCCAATGCACAGCTTTGTATTGGATGCCATGCCTGCGAAGTGGCTTGTGTGATGTCCCACAATGACGAAAAGCATGTTCTGACCCGTCAAAAATTCCAGCCACGCATCGCCGTGATTAAGCATGATGGCCGACGTAACGCCGTCACTTGCCGACATTGTGAAGATGCCCCCTGCGCCAGCAGTTGCCCAAATGACGCTATTTCACGTGTCCGAGACAGTGTGCAAGTCAACCAGCAGAAATGTATTGGCTGTAAATCCTGTGTCGTGGCTTGTCCGTTTGGTGCCATGCAGGTCATTACTGTTCCGCTCAATGACGGGCGTTCAGTTAAGGCCAATGCCCATAAATGCGATTTGTGTCAGCATCGCGAAAATGGCCCCGCATGTGTGGAAAATTGTCCCAGCAAAGCACTGAAATTAATCAGCAGTGAGACACTTGCCACATTGGCAAAGAACCGACGTTTGCGCTCAGCGGCAATGGAATCTCAGCCGTGGCACAGCACTGCGCAGCAAAGTGTGCAACAGCTGTCAGCGGGTAGCGAATTAACGAAAGTGAACAAAATGCGGGCGACTCCAGCACGGCAGGAGCCGGACAAAATTGAGCTGGATTTGCGTAAAACAGGTTTTGACGAAATCTATCGTACGTTTGATAAAACCCAGGTGGAAAGCCAGGCTGACCGCTGCCTGAAATGCGGCGAGCACAGTATTTGTGAATGGACTTGCCCGCTGCACAACCACATTCCACAGTGGATTGAACTGGTCAAAGAAGGGCGCATTCTCGAGGCGGTTGAACTGTCACATCAGACAAACTGCTTGCCGGAAGTGACCGGGCGCGTCTGCCCGCAAGATCGTCTATGCGAAAGTGCCTGCACCCTGAAAGATGAATATGGCGCTGTCACCATCGGGAATATTGAACGCTATATTTCCGACAACGCTTTTGCCCGCGGTTGGACGCCTGACCTCTCATACGTTAAACCGACAAACCGCCGTGTAGCCGTGATTGGGGCAGGGCCTGCCGGGCTTGCCTGTGCGGATATTCTGGCGCGAAACGGCGTTCAGGCAACGGTGTTTGACCGCCATCCTGAAATTGGTGGGCTGCTGACGTTTGGGATCCCGGCGTTCAAACTGGATAAATCGTTATTGAGCCGTCGTCGTGAGATTTTCAGCGCGATGGGGATTGAATTTAAACTCAACACCGAAGTGGGCCGTGATCTCTCCCTGCAACAGGTGCTGGCAGAATTTGATGCGGTATTTGTTGGCGTTGGCACGTATCGCTCAATGAAAGCTGGGCTGCCCAACGAAGACGCGCCAGGGGTTTACGACGCGCTGCCGTTCCTGATTGCGAACACCAAACAGGTGATGGGTTTACCTGAATTGCCTGAAGAACCGTATATCAATATGGCAGGTAAGAAGGTGGTGGTGCTCGGCGGTGGCGATACGGCAATGGATTGTGTCCGCACCTCTTTACGCCATGGGGCGCAGCAGGTGACTTGCGCCTATCGTCGGGACGAAACCAACATGCCAGGCTCCAAAAAAGAGGTCAAAAATGCCAGAGAAGAAGGGGCATTGTTTGAGTTCAACGTGCAGCCGCTGAACATTGAGCTGGATGACAATGGCCGAGTGGTCGGGATCCGTATGCTGCGCACGCAAATGGGTGAGCCAGACGAGCAGGGCCGCCGTCGCCCGGAACCGATTGAAGGCTCCGAATTTGTCATGCCAGCCGATGCGGTGATTATGGCGTTTGGCTTCCATCCGCATGGCATGCCGTGGCTGGAAGAACAAAACGTGAAACTCGATAGCTGGGGGCGCATTGTTGCGAGCGTTGAAGATAAATTGCGCTATCAGACCACCAACCCAAAAATCTTCGCTGGTGGCGATGCTGTGCGTGGCGCAGACCTGGTCGTGACCGCGATGGCGGAAGGTCGCCACGCTGCTGCGGGGATCATGGAGTATCTGGCTGTCCCTCCTCAGCGCCTGAATTAATGGCTAAATTCACCCCGGCATGGCGTCGGGGTGAGTGTTTGTTTTACAAACCGAATTCCTTATTGATCCCATCCCTGTATTTACCCCTAAAGGGTGATGCCTCTACTCCCCCTTTGTCACATAACGTAATGCTCAATAAAAATGATGAAAAAAACACAGAAGTGTTTGCCGGTTTCATTACAGCGAAATCGTGTATTTGTGATGCAAGGATGTGCCATATGGCTGATTTTTCCCGTCGTGGATTATTAACCGGTAGCTTTCGACGCTCCGGTTCTGCTTTCCGCCCTCCCTGGAGCGGAGACGAAAACCATTTTCTTGTGGACTGCACGCGCTGCGATGCATGCCTGTCGGCCTGCGAAACCCATATTTTAAAACGCGGTCAGGGCGGCTACCCCGAAGTTAACTTTACCCACGGTGAATGCACATTCTGCTACGCCTGCGCGCAAGCCTGCCCAGAAAAAATCTTTCTTAAGCGCGAGGTTTCCCCCTGGGAGCATACCTTGTCGATTGGCGATAACTGCCTGGCTAAAAACAACATCGAATGCCGCAGCTGTCAGGACAGTTGCGAAACTCAGGCGATTGCCTTTCGCCCTTCGCTTCAGGGCATCGCACAACCTCTACTCAATCATGCTGATTGCAGCGCTTGCGGCGCCTGTATCGCGGGTTGCCCGGTTTCAGCCATCACCATGAGGCACGCAAATGCAAGCTAACTGGCACGTCTGTGGCCTGGTGGTTCAGGCCCATCCACACAATATTGTCGCGGTAAGCCACGCATTGAGCGAGCTCCCGGGAAGTGAAGTTGCGTTAACCGATGCCGGGCACGGCAAATTGGTGGTGGTTATGGAAGCAGCGCGCAGTGATGTGCTGCTGAATCAAATTGAGTCAGCACGCAATATTGCGGGTGTGCTGGCGGTGTCGCTGGTTTATCACCAGCAGGATGAGCAAGGTGAGGAAACACCATGAAACTCAGTCGTCGTAGCTTTATGAAAGCGAACGCCATTGCAGCTGCGGCGGCCGCCGCTGGTCTTAGCGTACCAGGCGTTGCCCGTGCTGTTGTCGGTAAACAAGATGCCATCAAATGGGATAAAGCCCCGTGCCGCTTTTGTGGCACGGGTTGTGGCGTCTTAGTCGGCACGCAAGATGGACGCGTGGTTGCAAGCCAGGGTGATCCAGATGCACCTGTAAACCGTGGCCTGAACTGCATCAAAGGCTACTTCCTGCCAAAAATCATGTACGGAAAAGACAGGCTTACCCAGCCGTTGTTGCGCATGAAAGACGGTCAGTTTGATAAAGAAGGCGAGTTCGCCCCCATTAGCTGGGAGCAGGCCTTCGACATCATGGAACAAAAATTTAAAACCAGCCTGAAAGAAAAAGGGCCGGAAGCCGTTGGGATGTTTGGTTCTGGTCAGTGGACGGTTTGGGAAGGTTACGCCGCTTCGAAATTATTCAAAGCTGGTTTCCGTTCGAACAACCTGGACCCGAACGCGCGCCATTGCATGGCTTCTGCGGTGGTGGGTTTCATGCGTACCTTCGGGATGGATGAACCTATGGGCTGCTACGACGACATCGAGCAGGCCGACGCATTCGTGCTGTGGGGCTCGAACATGGCCGAGATGCATCCGGTTTTGTGGTCGCGTATCACCAACCGCCGTCTGTCGAATGAAAATGTTAATGTCGCGGTCCTTTCTACTTTTGAGCATCGTAGTTTTGAGCTTGCCGACAACGGCATGGTGTTCACACCGCAAAGCGATCTGGCGATTCTTAACTACATCGCGAATTACATCATTCAGAACAATGCGATCAACGAATCGTTCTTTAAGCAGCATGTGAACCTGCGCAAAGGGGTCACTGATATCGGTTACGGCTTGCGCCCTACGCATCCGCTGGAAAAAGCTGCCAAAAACCCAGGTTCTGATGCCTCTGAGCCGATGAGCTTTGAAGATTACAAAGCGTTCGTTGCCGAATACACACTGGAAAAAACCGCTCAGATGAGCGGCGTGCCGACAGACCAGCTCGAAGCGCTTGCTCAGTTGTATGCAGACCCGAACAAAAAAGTGATTTCTTACTGGACGATGGGCTTCAACCAGCATTCACGCGGCGTCTGGGCTAACAATCTGGTTTACAACATCCACTTGTTGACGGGGAAAATCTCCCAGCCGGGTTGCGGGCCGTTCTCTTTAACCGGCCAGCCTTCAGCATGTGGTACGGCGCGTGAAGTCGGCACCTTCTCCCATCGTCTGCCAGCCGACATGGTGGTGACCAACGAGAAGCATCGCCAAATCACGGAAAATATGTGGCAGCTTCCAGCGGGAACCATTCCGGCGAAAGTCGGTTTGCATGCCGTGGCTCAAGACCGCGCGCTGAAAGATGGCAAGCTCAACGTCTACTGGGTGATGTGTAACAACAACATGCAGGCCGGGCCAAACATTACCGAAGAACGTATGCCGGGCTGGCGCGATCCGCGTAACTTTGTGATTGTTTCCGATCCTTACCCAACGATCAGTGCATTGAGCGCGGATCTGATCCTGCCAACGGCTATGTGGGTAGAAAAAGAGGGCGCTTACGGCAACGCCGAACGTCGTACTCAGTTCTGGCGTCAGCAGGTTAAAGCGCCGGGCGAGGCAAAATCAGATCTCTGGCAGCTCGTGCAATTCGCTAAGCGCTTCAAAGTTGAAGAAGTGTGGCCGGCTGAATTACTGGATCAGAAGCCGGAATACCGTGGCAAAACGCTGTTTGACGTGCTGTTTGCCAACGCAAACGTCAGCAAATTCCCGGTCACTGAACTGGCGGAAGATCAGCTCAATGACGAATCACGCGAACTGGGCTTCTATCTGCAAAAAGGGTTGTTCGAAGAGTACGCCGCATTCGGGCGTGGCCACGGGCACGATCTCGCGCCGTTTGATGACTACCACAAAGCGCGCGGTTTACGCTGGCCGGTGGTTGACGGTAAAGAAACACTCTGGCGCTACAGCGAAGGCCACGACCCTTACGTGAAAGCGGGCGAAGGCTTCAAGTTCTATGGCAAACCAGACGGTAAAGCGGTGGTTTTTGCCTTGCCATTTGAGCCAGCGGCAGAATCCCCGGACCAGGAATACGACCTGTGGTTATCCACTGGACGTGTACTGGAACACTGGCATACCGGCAGCATGACGCGTCGCGTACCAGAACTTCACCGTGCCTTCCCTGAAGCCGTTTTGTTTATTCATCCGCTTGATGCGAAGGCGCGTGATTTGCGTCGTGGCGACAAAGTGAAAGTGATTTCACGCCGTGGTGAAGTGATTTCGATTGTCGAAACACGTGGTCGTAACAAACCGCCGCAGGGTTTGGTGTACATGCCATTCTTCGACGCCGCTCAACTGGTGAATAACTTGACGCTGGATGCGACCGATCCGCTTTCGAAAGAGACGGATTATAAGAAATGCGCCGTGAAACTGGCGAAGGTGTAAGGGGATAACATCATGAAAAAAACCATCCTGACCAAGACATTCTTTCAATGGATAGCGGCGTTTACGCTGCTGGTGAGTGGGGCGTTGTGGGCCACGAGCGGTGCTGATCTGACGCAGTCTCCTGAAGTGTCTGGCACGCCGGAAGGCTCGGTACATATGCCGAAACAGCAGGGGCGTATGGCGCTGAACTATGTTAACCAGCCGCCACTTGTCCCGCACAGTGTCGACGGTTACCAGGTGAGCAAAAATACCAACCGTTGTCTGCAATGCCACGGCGTTGAACATTACCGCACAACAGGCGCGCCGCGCGTAAGCCCGACGCACTTTATGGATAGTGATGGCAAAGTGCTTTCCAACGTCGCACCGCGCCGCTATTTCTGCCTGCAATGCCATGTTCCTCAAACCGATGCGGCTCCGATTGTCGAGAACACATTCACGCCGTCTAAAGGCTTTGGAAACTAGAGGCCATTATGGATAAATCAACCCGTAAACCAGGCATCATCCGACGTATATGGCAGTGGTGGCGTCGCCCAAGCCGTCTGGCGCTGGGCACGTTACTGCTGATTGGCTTCGCTGGTGGGATTATTTTCTGGGGCGGTTTTAACACCGGCATGGAGATGACTAACCGCGAGGAATTTTGTATCGGCTGTCATGAAATGCGCGCCAATGTCTACGAGGAGTATATGCAGACCGTGCATTACAACAACCGTAGCGGCGTGCGTGCCACCTGCCCGGATTGCCACGTTCCGCATGAATGGGTACCGAAAATGGTACGTAAAATTCAGGCCAGTAAAGAGTTGTATGCCAAAGCGTTTGGCATCATCGATACGCCACAAAAGTTTAATGACCATCGACTTGAGATGGCGCAAAACGAGTGGCGCAGGATGAAAAACAACAACTCGCAAGAGTGTCGGAATTGCCATAACTTTGATTACATGGATTTTACCGCCCAGAAAACCGTCGCGGCAAAAATGCATGATAAAGCGGTCAAAGACGGGCAAACCTGTGTGGATTGCCATAAGGGGATTGCGCATAAGTTGCCGGATATGAGCGAAGTGAAGAACGGTTTCTGACCGTTAAACCACCCTCATCCTAACCTTCTCCCTGAGGGAGAAGGGATCAGACCGGAGCCTGTTGAGGGTGAAGAGACTGTTTTCTCCCTGCCTTTCCCCCTCTTCCTGAGGGAGAAGGGAGCTGGTCGGAGCCTGCTGAGGGTGAAGAGACTGTTTTCTCCCTGCCTTTCCCCCTCTCCCTGTGGGAGAGGGCCGGGGTGAGGGCAAAGGGCATCAGTCGCAAAAATTCGCGACAAAAACAACCTGCACGCCTATGATTACCGACTCCCCTAACTCACTGTGGAGACGGTATGTCGGTCAAAATTGAAGTCATCAAAGATAAAATCCTCTCAGATAACTACTTCATCCTGCGTAATATCACCTACGATTTATACCGTAACGAAGCCGAAGCTATCCGTCATAAACGAGAAGTGTATGACCGGGGTAACGGTGCCACGATCCTGCTCTATAACCGTGAGAAACAAACCGTAGTGCTGACGCGCCAGTTCCGGGTTGCGACGTGGGTCAACGGTAATGCCGACGGTATGTTGATTGAAGCCTGTGCCGGACTGTTGGATGCGGATGAGCCAGAAATTTGCGCGCGTAAAGAAGCGATTGAAGAAACAGGTTACGAAGTTGGGGACGTCGAAAAATTATTCGAGCTGTATATGTCGCCGGGCGGTGTCACCGAGCTCATTCATTTCTATATGGCGGAATACAGTGACGCTCAACGCGATAACGCGGGTGGCGGGATTGATGATGAAGATATCGATGTGCTCGAGTTACCTTTCAGGCAGGTGATGGAAATGGTAGCAAAGGGGGAAATTCGTGATGGAAAAACGGTCATTCTGTTACAGCAACTACAGCTACGCGGGTTTATGTCATAGAGTCATTTATATTCAATTGGTTATGTTTATTATACCCAAGATAATTCGAGTTGTGGGTAGGCGGCAAGCTCAGGAGTCCCCAGGAGCTTACTTGAGTAAGTGACTGGGGTGAGTGAGTGCAGCCAACGCCCCCACAACTTGAAGTATGAAGGGTATCCGACAATTCCGATTGAGTGCAAACCTTAACCAGACGAAGATATCGCCACATTTCGTACATTTTTTCTCTTCGTCTTCTCAGGATATGTGTCGCCAATGCTTCTGCGCAAAGAATCGCTGTTTCTCTTTTTATTCTTTATAGCGAACTCCGCTTTCGCGGCAGCGGCACAAAAATCGTTTTCTGACTGGCAAGTTACCTGCAATAACCAAAATTTTTGTTCGGCCCGTAACACTGGGCTGCATCAAGGCCTTGTCATGACGCTGACTCGTAGCGCCGGTGCGCATACCGATGCGTCATTGAGAATTGATTTAGGCAACATGACCGCCACTGACATGAAAGCGCCGCCGATTGCTCCACATCTGTTGGTCGATGGCGAACCGCTGATGTTGGATCTGACAAAATGGCAGGTCACTCCCCATCACCTCAAAACCGGCGATGCCGATGCGATTAATGGTTTTCTCGATAAAGTCGTCAACGCGGGTGCCATTACCCTCAAAGAAGGGAAAGGAAATATCTCGCTCAGCGGACTGAAAGCGTCGTTGCTGTTTATTGACAGTCAGCAACAGCGAGTGGGCAGTGAAACTGCGTGGGTCAAAAAAGGCGATGAACCCCCTCTTAGTGTACCGCCAGCCCCCCCACTGAAAGCCGTTAAGCTGACTAACCCAACACCGACGCCGCTGACGCAAGAGGAACTAAACGACTTGATGGATTACGGCACCTGGCGCATGAGCAGCAGCCAGTGTTCGTTAGATCCCGCTCGCCGGGAAGTCCGCGTATTTGCCCTCAGTGACGACAAAGCCCTGCTGATGATTGGCTGTGAGGCAGGAGCTTACAATATTGTCGATCTCGCGTGGGTGGTATCCCGCCAGAAGCCGTTCGCGGCGCGGCAAATCCGTCTGAAACTGCCGTTTACGCCAGGAAGCGGTAACACCGAACTTGAACTGATGAACGCCGGATACGATGAAACCAATAAAGAACTGACCACGCTTGCGAAAGGGCGCGGAATCGGGGATTGCGGCGTCGCGACACGCTGGCGTTTTGATGGGCAACGTTTTCGCCTGGTGCGATATGCTGAAGAGCCGACTTGTGATGAGTGGAATTCTAGTGCGTCGTGGCCAACGTTATGGGTGACTAAGTAATCCTGGCTATCTTATTTGCCATTCTGGCCCCGGGCAGTGCTCAGAATCCTCACGTACTTTGTGTACGCTCCGGTTCTTGCGCGCTGTCCGTGACCAAACTGGCTGCAACGATAACGCCAGGCCAGCTATGACGTTCGTTTTATCTTCTAAACCCCTAAAACCTTCTTCGCTTTCGCTACCACATTCTCGGTGGTAAAGCCAAAGAACGGGAACAGCTTATCGGCGGGCGCTGATTCACCGTAAGTCGTCATGCCGACAATCGCCCCTTTCAGGCCGACATATTTGTACCAGTAATCCGCAATACTCGCTTCGACTGCCACGCGCGCGGTAATATCTGAAGGCAAAACAGACTCCCGATACGCTTCGTCCTGCGCATCAAAAATATCAGTGGAAGGCAGCGAAACCACGCGCACTTTGTGGCCTTCGGCTGTGAGCTTATCCGCCGCCAGTACCGTGATTTCCATCTCAGACCCGGTTGCGATCAGAATGACATCCGGCGTGCCGTCACTGTCTTTGAGAATATAGCCCCCGCGACTAATGGCACTGACTTGTTCTGGAGTGCGTTCCATTTGTGCGAGGTTCTGGCGTGAAAGAATCAGCGCCGTAGGGCCGTTATGGCGCTCGATTGCTGTTTTCCATGCCACTGCGGCTTCGACCTGGTCGCAAGGCCGCCAGGTACTGAAGTTAGGGGTCATGCGCAGGCTGGCCAGTTGTTCAACCGCCTGATGCGTAGGGCCATCTTCGCCAAGACCAATCGAATCGTGGGTATACACCATGATTTGCCTGGCCTTCATTAATGCCGCCATACGCGCCGCATTACGCGCGTATTCCACAAACATCAGGAATGTGGCGGTATACGGAACAAATCCGCCATGATGGGCAATCCCGTTGGCAATAGCCGTCATACCGAATTCGCGCACGCCGTAGTGAATGTAATTCCCGGCGATGTCCTCTTTAATGGATTTGGATTCTTTCCAGATGGTCAGATTGCTCGGAGCCAAATCGGCAGAACCGCCTAACAATTCGGGCAAACTTGGGCCATAGGCATTGAGCGCGTTTTGCGAGGCTTTACGAGTCGCAATTTTTTCCGGATTAGCCTGCAATTTCTCAATGAATTTTTGCGTGGTTTCCTGCCAGTCTTCGGGCAATTCACCGTGCATCCGGCGGGTAAATTCAGCAGCAAGTTCGGGATTCTCTTTCGCATAGGCGGCAAATTTATCATTCCAGACCGCTTCGGCTTGCTCGCCTTTCTCTTTGGCATCCCAGGCGTGATAAATCTCTTTCGGGATTTCAAACGCCGGATAGTTCCAGCCGAGTTGTTTGCGGGCGAGTGCGACTTCCTGCTCACCAAGAGGAGCACCGTGTGCCTCTTCTTTACCGGCTTTATTTGGCGAGCCAAAACCGATGACGGTGCGGCAAATAATTAGCGACGGTTTATCTTTGACGCTTTGCGCTTCCTGAATCGCTTTTTTCAATGCTTCGGGGTCGTGGCCGTCAATTTCATGCACCACATGCCAGTGATAAGCCTCAAAGCGTTTGGCGGTATCGTCGGTAAACCAGCCATCGGTTTCACCATCAATTGAGATGCCATTGTGGTCATAGAAGCCGATGAGTTTGCCAAGACCGAGCGTGCCGGCAAGAGAACAAGCCTCGTGGGATATACCTTCCATCAGGCAGCCGTCACCCATAAATACATAGGTAAAGTGATCGACAATTTCATGATTGGGGCGGTTAAATTGCGCCCCAAGTGTGCGTTCAGCAATGGCCATGCCGACAGCATTGGCAAGCCCCTGGCCGAGTGGCCCCGTGGTGGTTTCCACGCCAGGGGTATAACCCATTTCGGGATGACCAGGGGTTTTGGAGTGAAGCTGGCGGAAGTTTTTTAACTCCGACATCGGTAAGTCATACCCGCTCAGATGCAACAGGCTGTAGAGCAGCATCGAGGCGTGACCGTTGGAAAGAACAAATCTGTCCCGATCAGCCCATGTGGGGTTCGTAGGGTTATGGTGCAGGAAGTCGTTCCATAACACTTCGGCAATATCTGCCATTCCCATCGGTGCGCCAGGGTGGCCTGAATTCGCTTTTTGTACCGCGTCCATACTCAGGGCACGAATGGCATTAGCAAGCTCTTTACGAGATGACATGTTTCACTCCGTGGTTGTCGTTCAAAGTTTGGCGGCGAGTAAATCTTCCAGTTTTCGTTGATCAATGGCGAACAGGCGAATGCCCTCAGCCAGTTTTTCTACCGCCATAGGGTCCTGATTATGTTCCCAGCGGAATTCTGCTTCGCTAATCGGTTCAGGGCGGCGGAACCCCTGCGAACCTGGGATGAGTTTACGTATTACCGGTTCTTCGCTTTCCTGAAGCTGCTGCAACAGGTTTGGTGCAATTGTCAGGCGGTCGCAGCCCACCAACGCCAGTATTTGTTCAGTGCGGCGGAAACTCGCGCCCATCACGATGGTGCTGTAATTATGCTGCTTAAAGTAATCATAGATATTGCGCACCGATTTGACGCCCGGATCTTCTTCAACGACATACGGGTCCATCGGTTTGCGTGCCTGATACCAGTCGTAGATACGGCCAACGAACGGTGAAATCAGGAACACACCGGCTTCGGCACAAGCGCGCGCCTGGGCAAAGGAGAACAGGAGCGTCAGGTTGCAGTCGATACCTTCTTTTTGCAGCTGTTCAGCGGCACGAATACCTTCCCAGGTGGAGGCCAGTTTGATAAGCACTCTCGACTTATCAATGCCAAGTTCTTCATACAGCGCAATCAAATGGCGGGCTTTCGCGATGCTTTTCTCTTTGTCAAAAGAGAGGCGGGCGTCTACTTCCGTCGAGACGCGTCCAGGAATGCTTTTCAGAATTTCAGCACCAAAGTTAACGGCCAGTTTGTCGCAGGCTTGGGCAACTTGCTCTTCCTGGTTACCGCCGCGTTGTTTGCCATAAGCAATGGCATCATCGATGAGTGTTTGGTAATGCGCTAAACCTGCCGCTTTCAGTAATAACGAGGGGTTGGTTGTTGCATCGATGGGTTGGTAGTGACGAATAGATTCGATATCGCCGCTGTCGGCGACAACTGTAGTGAATTTCTTGATACCGTCTAACTGACTCATGACTATCTCCTTGATATACCCGTCATACATCAAGTTGCAGTTGCGTTGGCTGCAACTTGAATTATTTGGGTATAAATACAAATGGTTACTTGAGTGCTCCATGTTGCTCGCGATGAAAATTCATCGTTGGCATAACTAAAAAGCATAGCAGATAGGCATGGTAATGTTGTTAATGACGGGTAACATAGTCTCTCTGATTCCCTAACATTTTTGCCAGACGTTGCTGATAGTATGGCGATGTTCAAAGTTTAGAACGCGCGCAAGCGTGATACTACGTGGCCTTACCAAGACCCTGTTGACCCTTGAGAGTAATAAGAAAGGAACGAAGAAATGGATGAACAACTGAAGCAAAGTGCCCTCGATTTCCATGAATTCCCCATTCCCGGAAAAATTCAGGTATCCCCAACCAAGCCTCTCGCCACTCAACGTGACCTGGCATTGGCCTACTCTCCGGGTGTTGCGGCACCTTGTCTTGAGATAGAAAAAGATCCTCTTGCAGCCTACAAATACACCGCGCGTGGCAACCTTGTTGGTGTGATTTCTAACGGCACCGCAGTGCTTGGGCTGGGTAATATCGGCGCGCTGGCAGGCAAGCCAGTGATGGAAGGTAAAGGCGTTCTGTTCAAGAAATTTGCCGGTATTGACGTGTTCGATATCGAAGTCGACGAAATGGACCCGGACAAGCTGATTGACGTTATTGCTGCACTCGAACCGACCTTTGGCGGCATCAACTTAGAAGATATCAAAGCTCCAGAGTGTTTCTACATCGAGAAAAAACTGCGCGAACGCATGAATATTCCTGTGTTCCATGACGATCAGCACGGGACTGCCATCATCTGTACTGCGGCGGTGCTAAATGGCCTGCGCGTGGTTGAGAAAAATATTTCTGATGTCCGTCTGGTGGTTTCAGGTGCGGGAGCTTCTGCAATCGCCTGTATGAACCTGCTGGTACAGCTGGGTATCCAGAAACACAACATCGTGGTCTGCGACTCAAAAGGCGTTATCTACAAAGGCCGTGAAGAAAACATGGCGGAAACCAAAGCGGCGTACGC
Source organism: Buttiauxella sp. A111 (assembly GCF_014189855.1). Taxonomy (GTDB): domain Bacteria; phylum Pseudomonadota; class Gammaproteobacteria; order Enterobacterales; family Enterobacteriaceae; genus Buttiauxella; species Buttiauxella selenatireducens. The sequence continues at coordinate 1,211,637 of NZ_BJFN01000001.1, read as the reverse complement.
GGTGGAAGATAACGGTAAGCGCACGCTTGATGAAGTGATTGAAGGTGCGGACATCTTCCTCGGTTGTTCTGGCCCGAAAGCCATGAGCCAGGAGATGGTCAAGAAAATGGCGCGTTCGCCGCTGATTCTGGCGCTGGCGAACCCAGAACCTGAAATCCTACCTCCGTTGGCGAAAGAAGTGCGCCCGGATGCCATTATCTGTACCGGACGTTCTGATTTTCCAAACCAGGTTAACAACGTGCTGTGCTTCCCGTTCATCTTCCGTGGCGCGTTGGATGTGGGCGCAACGGCCATCAACGAAGAGATGAAACTGGCGGCGGTTCACGCTATTGCTGAACTGGCTCATGCCGAGCAAAGCGATGTGGTGGCTTCTGCCTATGGCGAAGAAGAACTGACCTTCGGCCCTGATTACCTGATTCCTAAACCTTTCGACCCACGTTTGATTGTGCAAATCGCCCCTGCCGTTGCGAAAGCGGCCATGGATACCGGTGTTGCAACACGCCCAATTAAGGACTTCGACGCCTATCGCGAGAAGCTGACCGAGTTCGTATACAAAACTAACTTGTTTATGAAGCCTATTTTCTCCCAGGCGCGTAAAGATCCTAAACGTGTGGTTCTGACCGAAGGTGAAGAGGCGCGTGTGCTGCATGCGACTCAGGAGCTGATCACCCTGGGCCTCGCGAAGCCTATTCTGATTGGTCGTCCTGCCGTTATCGAGATGCGCCTGAAGAAACTGGGCCTGCAAATGCGTGCCGGCGTAGACTTCGAAATCGTCAATAACGAATCCGATCCGCGTTTCAAAGAGTACTGGAATGAGTACTACAACATCATGAAACGCCGCGGTATCACGCAGGAACAAGCGCAGCGTGCGGTGATCAGCAATACCACGATTATCGGCGCTATCATGGTGCATCGTGGTGAAGCGGATGCCATGATTTGCGGCACCATCGGTGAGTATCACGAACACTTTAGCGTGTTGGAAAAACTGTTTGGTTATCGCGAAGGGGTGAAAGCCGCAGGGGCGATGAATGCGCTGTTACTGCCAAGTGGTAATACCTTTATTGCTGATACCTACGTGAATGACGATCCGTCACCAGAAGAGCTGACAGAAATCACTCTGCTGGCCGCCGAAACGGTGCGTCGTTTTGGTATCGAGCCAAAAGTCGCGCTGTTGTCGCATTCCAACTACGGTTCTTCCGATTCCAAAGCCGCCTGCAAAATGCGTAAAACCCTGGAGATGGTTCGCGAACGTGCGCCTGATCTGGAAATCGACGGTGAAATGCATGGTGATGCGGCGCTGGTGGAAAGTATTCGCAACGAACGTATGCCAGACAGTCCACTGAAAGGTTCTGCAAATATCCTGATCATGCCGAACGTGGAAGCGGCGCGCATTAGTTACAACTTACTGCGTGTTTCCAGCTCGGAAGGGGTTACCGTTGGGCCGGTATTGATGGGTGTGGCGAAACCGGTACATGTGTTAACACCGATTGCGTCTGTTCGTCGTATTGTGAATATGGTGGCGTTGGCGGTTGTAGAAGCGCAGACGATTCCGCTTTAACTCTTTTTCCTTTAGCTCTTCCCCCTCACCCCAGCCCTCTCCCCAGGGAGAGGGGGAAAAGAGCTGAACTAGGGATAGGGGGGAAAGAACTGAACTATTCCCTCTCCCTTTGGGAGAGGGTTAGGGTGAGGGAAAAAAGTTTAAACCCAATCCTTCACCGGTAAAAAATCACGATACAAGGCAGCCTCAGGGCTGCCTTCTTCTGGCTGGTAACTATATTCCCAACGTACCAACGGCGGCATCGACATTAAAATAGACTCTGTGCGTCCGCCCGTCTGCAAACCGAACAACGTGCCACGATCCCACACCAGATTAAATTCGACATAACGACCACGACGATAGAGCTGGAAATCGCGCTCACGCTCACCCCAAGGCAAAGCCTTACGGCGTTCGACAATCGGCAAATAGGCTTCAAGATAACCATTACCCACCGCCTGCATAAAGCTAAAGCAATGGTCGAAATCTGGAGTATTCAGGTCGTCGAAGAACAAGCCACCGATGCCGCGCTGCTCATTGCGATGCTTAATAAAGAAGTAATCGTCGCACCACTTTTTGTAACGTGGGAAAACATCTTCACCAAATGGCTGGCACAGATCGCGCGCCGTTTTATGCCAGTGAATAGCATCCTCTTCGAAACCGTAAAATGGCGTCAGGTCAAAACCACCGCCAAACCACCACACCGGTTCACAACCCGGTTTTTCAGCAATAAAAAAGCGCACGTTGGCGTGGCTGGTGGGCACGTAAGGATTGAGAGGATGCACTACTAATGACACGCCCATTGCTTCAAAGCTACGACCGGCAAGTTCCGGACGATGTGCTGTCGCTGAGGCGGGCATTGCATCGCCATGCACATGAGAGAAATTCACGCCTGCTTGTTCAAAGATAGCTCCCCCACGTAACACCCGGCTGCGGCCACCACCGCCACCTTCGCGCTGCCAGCTGTCTTCTTCAAACGTGGCACCGTCAACGGCACTCAGTTGCTGGCAGATCGTGTCTTGTAAATGCAAGAGGAACTGTTTTACGGCATGGATATCAGGCGTGTTCATAGGGTTCAACGTTTCTTACTGTGAGCTTTTTGGTTATCAAACCAATTGAAGTAGCTAATAACACCAGAGGCAATAGCACTAGCGATTTTCTGGCGAAACGCGGTAGTCCCCAGCAACTTCTCTTCACCAGGGTTGGTAATAAACGACGTCTCGACCAACACCGAAGGAATGGACGGTGATTTCAGCACCACAAATGCCGCCTGTTCTGTATTGCGGGTGTGGAGCTTATGCACCGGTTTGATCTGCTTGAGGATATGCGAGCCCAGCGTCAGGCTGTTTTTGATGGTATCGGTTTGCACCAAATCGAACAGAACCTGTTGTAGGTACTGATCTTTATGTTTGACCTTGCTGCCAGCAACGTCATCGGCGGCGTTTTCTTTATCAGAAAGATACTTCGCCATTGCACTACTGGCGCCGCGATTGGAAAGGGCAAACACCGACGCACCGGCAGCCGTAGGGCTGGTAAAGCCATCGGCATGAATCGACATAAACAGATCGGCGCCATGTTTATGGGCGATTTCTACGCGATCGTACAGGGGGATAAACTCGTCACTGGTGCGTGTGAGTTTGGCCTCTATTCCTTTGCTTTTTAATATGTTGCGTACGTTTTTGGCGATAGCCAGCACAACGTGTTTCTCTTTCGAGCCATTGTGCCCAATTGCACCGGTATCAATACCGCCATGACCTGGGTCGATCATCACCACCCGACGAGCACCCGATTTTTTGGTCGGTTTGCTGTGATTAGTGGTCGTTTTGAGTGGTTTAGTCTCCGAGCTGGCCAAAGCCTTGTTTACACCCGTTAACGTTAAGGCAGCCAATCCAGTAAGCAGTAACTGGCGGCGGGTCGTTAAATGCGTCAGTGATTTAATTTTGCTCATGCGGCTAATATTTTTATCTTTAGAATTGCAGATAGGCATTTATAGCGTATCGGCAAAGGGTAAACGACAAGCATTTTTCTGAAATGACACTCTTTTCATTTCAGAAAATGAATGAGTGGGTAGTATGCCATTTTTTCGCTGGTTATTGGCGAAATGGTCACTTACCCTCATAATTACTGTTTTTACACTTTCAGGTGGCTAATACCATGGAAATACGTGTTTTTCGCCAGGATGATTTTGAAGAAGTCATTACGCTTTGGGAGCGTTGCGACTTACTGCGTCCATGGAACGATCCTGAAATGGATATTGAACGTAAACTCAATCATGACGCGGATCTGTTCTTAGTTGCTGAAGTAGGCGGCGAAGTGGTGGGCTCACTCATGGGCGGCTATGACGGGCACCGTGGTTCAGCTTATTACCTTGGCGTTCACCCGGAATACCGCGGTCGAGGCATCGCCAACGCACTGTTAAGCCGACTGGAGAAAAAGCTTATCGCGCGCGGCTGCCCCAAAATTCATATCATGGTGCGTGAAGAAAACGACCTGGTGATTGGCATGTATGAACGCCTTGAATATGAACAGCAAGATGTCGTGCTGCTCGGCAAGCGCTTGATTGAAGACCAAGAATATTAATGCCTTATTTGTATCCACCATCGGATTACGATACTCACGGTAATCTGAAAACACCTCTTTTGTTCTGGTGCATCCTTCTGTTGCAGGCGCGAACCTGGTTTGTGTTAGTGCTGGCGGCGGCGTCTCGCCAGCAAGGGGATGCTATTCTCGGTGCCTTCTATCCTGACCGCGATACTTTTTGGTTTGGATTACTGCCTGGTATTCCCGCAGCACTGGCATTTATGATGAGTGGCCGTCGTCATTTACACCCTCGTTTATGGGCAATGTGGCGCTGGGTACTCGTTGCCGCGCAAGGCGTCGTTTTGGCCTGGCAGTTGCTGCTGTTATGGCAGGGCGAAGCGTTAACCGGCGTAACATTATCGCTGTTGATAGCCGATATTTTTGCCTTGTGGTGGTTGTGTCGCAGCCGCCGTTTACGCGATTACTTCACGCTTAGCCACGAATAACCTGGCACTTTTGGGAAAGTTTGCACTCCAAAGCGCGTACCCATGCTTAATAAAGGAATTTTTGATGAAAACACTGCGCCTGATGTTATTAGGGTTGCCACTGGTTTTAAGCGGTTGTTCGACGCTGTCTTCGATCAACTGGTCTGCGGCAAATCCATTGAACTGGTTCGGTTCGTCGCTTGAAGTGAGCGAGCAGGGTGTAGGTGAGATAACAGCCAGCACGCCAATGGATGAAAAAGCCGTCAGCAGCGCTTTAAATGATAACTACCGTCTGCGCAGCGGTATGAAAACCGATAACGGCGAAATTGTACGCTTCTTTGAGGCCATGACGGACAACACGGTGAAGGTTGTGGTGAACGGTGAAAAAGGTACGGTTAGCCGTGTCGATGTCATGGACAGCGATATTGAAACCGATAGCGGCGTTAAAATTGGCACGACGTTTAGCTCCCTGTATGACAAAGCGTTTGGTTCATGCGTTAAAGCCACCGGTGACGACAGCGACGGTGTAGAGTGCAAGGCACCAAACAGCCAGCATATTAGTTACCTGTTTAGCGGTGAATGGCATGGTGCGCAGGAGTTGATGCCGTCTGACGACACACTCAAGAATTGGAAGATCAGCAAAATTATCTGGCGTCGATAAAAATTCGTTCCAGGTTTGCGTCTTCTCAAGAAGGTGCAACCGTATTTGGTTATCATAAGGGAATAAACGCCACGTAGAGTGGCGTGTTTTTTTAGGAGGATTCATGTCTAATGTTCAATCTGGCATTCTGCCGGAACATTGCCGCGCCGCCGTTTGGCTGGAAGCGAGTTTTCAGGGCGATTTTGATGCACTTCGCCAGGGCTGCAAAACCTTTAATCAGTCACTCACAACGTTTCAGGAAAAATTCCCTGACGCGCATTTAGGCGCAGTCGTGGCGTTTGGCCATGACCTGTGGCGGGATTTAAGCGGTGGTGTTGGTGCTACTGAGCTGAAAAACTTCACCCCATTAGGCAAAGGTCTGGCACCTGCCACTCAGCATGATGTGATGATCCACATTCTGTCCCTGCGTCATGATGTAAATTTCTCTGTGGCGCAAGCTGCACTCGCCGCATTCGGCGATACCCTGAAAATTGAAGAAGAAATCCACGGTTTCCGTTGGGTTGAAGAACGCGATCTGAGCGGTTTTGTTGATGGCACTGAAAACCCGCAGGGCGAAGCAACGCGTCGTGAAGTTGCCGTGATCAACGAAGGCGTCGATGCCGGTGGCAGCTACGTTTTAGTGCAGCGTTGGGAGCACAATCTGAAGCAGCTTAACCGCATGAGCGTGAGCGATCAGGAAATGATCATTGGCCGCACCAAAGAAGCCAATGAAGAAATTGATGGCGACGAACGTCCGGAAACGTCGCACCTGAGCCGTGTTGATCTCAAAGAGAACGGTAAAGGCTTGAAGATTGTGCGTCAGAGCCTGCCGTATGGCACCGCAAGTGGTACGCACGGCCTCTATTTCATTGCCTACTGCTCCCGTTTGTACAACATCGAACAGCAGTTGCTGAGTATGTTTGGCGAAACCGACGGTAAGCGTGATGGCATGTTGCGTTTTACTAAGCCGGTTACAGGCGGCTACTATTTTGCACCTTCCTTAGATAAATTGTTGGCCTTGTAAGGGCTACCTTACTCGCCTTTCTGGCACCGGGCAGTGCTCAAAATCCTCACGTACTTTTGTACGTTCCGGTTTTTGCGCGCTGGCCGTCACCAGACTGGCTTCGCCGCTAACGCCCTCCCTGCAAATACTTATACTTCTTTCTTATTGCAAATCACCAAACGATATATAAAACCGTTACAACTTTACTGCCTGTTATAAATACACTGGTGCCCTACAGATCACATTTATAAGGGTGCCCAATGGCCAATACGTCAGTGAAAAAAGTATGGAGTGCGCTTGTTGTTTCTGCGTTATTGGCAGGTTCGGCTCATGCTACAGAACTGCTGAACAGCTCTTATGATGTGTCTCGTGAGCTGTTTGCCGCATTGAACCCTGCTTTTCAAAAGCAATGGGATCAGGAAAATAGCGGTGACAAGCTGGAGATTAAACAATCTCATGCCGGGTCATCAAAACAAGCGTTGGCTATTTTGCAGGGTTTAAAAGCAGACGTTGTAACTTATAACCAGGTTTCAGATGTGCAGATCCTGCATGACAAAGGCAACCTGATTCCAGGCGACTGGCAGGCACGTTTGCCAAATAATAGTTCACCTTTCTATTCCACCATGGCTTTCCTGGTGCGCAAAGGTAACCCGAAAAATATTCACGACTGGAGTGACTTAGTTCGCCCGGATGTGAAGCTCATTTTCCCAAATCCAAAAACTTCAGGTAACGCACGTTACACATATTTGGGCGCATGGGGTGCAGCAAACAAAGCTGACGGTGGCGATAAAGCTAAAACCGAACAGTTTATGACGCAGTTCCTGAAAAACGTTGAAGTCTTCGATACCGGTGGCCGTGGTGCAACCACGACATTTGTAGAACGCAATTTGGGCGACGTACTGATTAGTTTTGAATCTGAAGTGAACAACATTCGTAAGCAATACGAAAAAGACGGCTACGAAGTGATTGTTCCGAAGGTCAATGTGCTGGCTGAGTTCCCGGTGGCGTGGGTGGATAAGAACGTCAAAGCCAACGGCACAGAGAAAGCGGCAAAAGAGTATCTCAATTTCCTGTATAGCCCAGCGGCACAGACCATCATCACTGACTATTACTACCGCGTGAACAACCCGCAAGTGATGGAAAAGCTGAAAGATAAATTCCCGCAGACCGAATTGTTCCGCGTGGAAGATGAGTTTGGTGGCTGGCCTGAAGTGATGAAGACTCATTTTGCGAGCGGTGGTGAGTTCGACAAGCTGGTTGCGGCGGGGCATAAGTAAATGTTAGCGGTTTCCTCCAAACGGGTGTTGCCAGGCTTCACGTTAAGCCTTGGCACCAGTTTGCTGTTTGTTTGCCTGATTTTGCTTCTGCCCCTGAGCGCGTTAGTGATGCAACTTTCCGAAATGACGCTGGCTCAGTATTGGGAAGTGATCACCAATCCGCAGGTTGTCGCAGCGTATAAAGTGACGCTGTTGTCTGCGGGGGTGGCATCTGTCTTCAACGGTTTCTTTGGCATGTTGATGGCATGGATCCTGACCCGTTACCAGTTCCCGGGTCGCAGCCTGCTTGATGCATTAATGGATTTGCCGTTTGCGTTACCCACTGCGGTGGCTGGTTTAACGCTCGCAGGGCTTTTTTCAGTAAACGGTTGGTACGGCGAGTGGCTTGCGCAGTTTGGTATCAAGGTGACTTACACCTGGTTGGGGATCGCCGTTGCGATGGCATTCACCAGCATCCCGTTTGTGGTGCGAACCATTCAGCCTGTGCTGGAAGAGTTAGGGCCGGAATATGAAGAAGCCGCTGAAACGTTGGGTGCGACGCGCTGGCAAAGCTTCCGTCGCGTGATTTTACCGGAGCTTTCTCCTGCGCTGATGGCAGGTGTGGCGCTGTCGTTTACGCGTAGCCTGGGTGAATTCGGTGCGGTAATTTTTATCGCCGGTAACATCGCCTGGAAAACCGAAGTGACGTCGCTGATGATTTTCGTGCGTTTGCAGGAGTTCGATTATCCGGCAGCCAGCGCAATTGCCTCGGTTATTCTCGCGGCTTCACTGCTGCTGCTGTTCACCATTAACACGTTGCAAAGTCGCTTTGGTCGGCGCGTGGTAGGTCACTGATGACAGACGTAACTGAATTGAAAAGCTATCGGCGCACCGGTTTTAACTGGGGTAAATGGATCCTCATTAGCCTCGGCGTGTTGATTTCGTTTTTGCTGCTGGTAGTGCCGGTTGCCTCTATCTTTGTCCAGGCCTTCTCAAAAGGGTTGATGCCTGCGCTACAGAATATTGTCGACCCGGATATGCTGCACGCCATCTGGCTGACGGTGATGATTGCGCTGATTACCGTACCGGTGAACCTGGTATTCGGTATTTTGCTCGCCTGGCTTGTCACTCGCTTTGATTTTCCAGGCCGCCAACTGCTGTTGACGCTTCTGGATATTCCGTTTGCGGTTTCACCGGTCGTTGCGGGCCTGGTTTACCTGCTGTTCTACGGTTCAAATGGTCCGTTCGCAAGCTTTATGGATGCGCATAATATCCAGATTATGTTCGCCTGGCCGGGCATGGTACTGGTCACGATTTTTGTTACCTGCCCATTTGTGGTTCGTGAGCTGGTACCGGTGATGTTAAGTCAGGGTAGCCAGGAAGACGAAGCCGCGATTCTGCTGGGGGCTTCGGGCTGGCAGATGTTCAGACGTGTCACGTTACCGAATATTCGCTGGGCGCTGCTTTACGGCGTGGTTTTAACCAATGCCCGTGCTATCGGCGAGTTTGGTGCGGTGTCCGTGGTGTCCGGGTCTATTCGTGGTGAGACTTTCTCACTGCCGCTACAGATTGAATTGCTTCAGCAGGATTACAACACCGTCGGCTCCTTTACTGCTGCCGCGTTATTGACCCTGATGGCAATCGTTACGTTGTTCTTAAAGAGTGCGTTGCAGTGGCGCCTGAATAGTCAGGAAAAACGTCTGCAACAGGAGGGAAATCATGAGCATTGATATTACCAATATTAAGAAATCTTTTGGTCGCACCCAGGTGCTGAACGATATCTCTCTGGATATCCCTTCTGGTCAAATGGTGGCGTTGTTGGGGCCATCCGGCTCAGGCAAAACCACGTTGCTGCGCATTATTGCGGGTCTTGAACATCAGAACAGTGGGCGTATTAGCTTCCACGGCACCGACGTAAGCCGGATTCACGCCCGTGACCGCAAAGTAGGTTTTGTCTTCCAGCACTACGCGCTGTTCCGCCACATGACGGTATTCGACAACATCGCCTTTGGGCTGACCGTTTTGCCACGCCGCGAACGTCCTTCTGCCGCGGTTATCAAACAGAAAGTCACCCGTCTGCTGGAGATGGTGCAGTTAGCGCATCTGGCTGACCGTTTCCCGGCGCAGTTGTCAGGCGGGCAAAAGCAGCGTGTGGCGCTGGCGCGTGCATTGGCGGTTGAACCTCAAATCCTGTTGCTTGATGAGCCGTTCGGTGCTCTGGATGCACAAGTCCGTAAAGAACTGCGTCGCTGGCTGCGTCAGTTACACGAAGAGTTGAAATTCACCAGCGTGTTTGTGACTCACGATCAGGAAGAAGCGATGGAAGTCGCAGATCGCGTGGTGGTCATGAGCCAGGGGAATATCGAACAGGTTGATACGCCTGAAGCCGTTTGGCGTGAACCTGCGACGCGTTTCGTGCTGGAATTCCTCGGCGAAGTTAACCGTATGAAAGGGACGATACGCGGTAGCCAGTTCCATGTTGGGGCGCACCGCTGGCCGCTTGGCTTCACGCCTGCTTATCAGGGCGCGGTAGATTTATTCCTGCGCCCGTGGGAAGTGGATGTCAGCCGCCGTACCAATCTGGATTCCCCGCTGCCTGTGCAGGTGCTGGAAATCAGCCCGCGTGGTCATTACATGCAATTGGTTGTTCAGCCGCTTGGCTGGTACGACGAACCGTTAACCGTTGTTCTGCGTGAAGATCATGTGCCTGTGCGCGGTGAACGTCTGTTTGTTGGCCTCCAACATGCACGCTTGTATGACGGTAATAACCGTATTCAAGGTGTAGACCTCGCGCAGACTGCCTGATAACTTTACCCAACAACACGACACGCAAAGGCGGCCCACGTGGCCGCTTTTCTTATATCTGGAAAGCTAAGTGAACACCTTAGAATGCACGATTGGCAATACGCCTCTGGTTAAATTGCAGCGCACTGGACTCAAAAATGGCAGTGAGATTTGGGTAAAGCTTGAAGGGAATAATCCTGCAGGCTCGGTAAAAGATCGCGCGGCACTTTCTATGATTGTGCGGGCAGAAGCGCGCGGCGAAATTTCACCCGGAGATACGCTTATCGAAGCGACGAGCGGGAATACTGGAATTGCGCTGGCGATGATTGCGGCGCTGAAAGGCTACCGCATGAAGCTGTTGATGCCGGACAACATGAGCATGGAACGCAAAGCCGCGATGCAAGCTTATGGCGCTGAATTGATTCTGGTGACCAAAGAGCAGGGTATGGAAGGCGCGCGTGAAATGGCGCGTTTGATGGACGAACGCGGTGAGGGCAAAGTTCTCGACCAGTTTAATAATCCTGATAATCCGTACGCACACTACAGCACCACCGGCCCTGAAATCTGGCAGCAGACGCAGGGGCGAATCACGCACTTTGTTTCAAGCATGGGAACCACCGGAACGGTAACAGGTGTAAGCCAGTTTATGCGTGAACAAGAAAAACAAGTCACAATTGTTGGGCTACAGCCCGAAGACGGCATTAGTATTCCAGGTATTCGTCGCTGGCCTGAAGAGTGGTTGCCGAAGATTTTCAATCCGAATCTGGTTGATGAAGTGATGGATATGTCACAAGTCGAAGCCGAGAGAGCCATGCGTCGTCTGGCGCGTGAAGAGGGTATTTTCTGCGGCGTGAGTTCAGGTGGTGCAGTGGCTGGTGCATTACGCGTCGCGCAAGCAAATCCGGGTTCGGTAGTGGTTGCCATCATCTGTGATCGTGGCGATCGCTATTTATCGACCGGTGTCTTTGGCGAGGAAAGCTATTCGCAAGGCTCAGGTATTTAAGGCTTCAGGAACAAACAAAAACGGCACCACAAGGGTGCCGTTTTCTATTATGCGGATATCTTACTTCTTGATGCGGATTACCGGGGTTTCGCCCACAGTCACGCTACCAGTCAGTTTGATCAGCTCTTTGATTTCGTCCATGTTGGAGATAACAACCGGAGTCAGGGTAGACTTCGCTTTCTCTTCCAGCAGGGCCAAATCGAACTCGATAACGACGTCGCCTTTCTTAACACGTTGGCCTTCTTCAGCGATGCGTTTGAAGCCTTCGCCTTTCAGTTCAACAGTGTCGATACCGAAGTGAACGAACAGCTCAATGCCGCTATCAGATTCGATAGAGAAAGCATGGTTAGTTTCGAAGATTTTACCAATGGTGCCGTCAACCGGAGCAACCATTTTGTTGCCAGTCGGTTTAATTGCAATGCCATCACCAACGATCTTCTCGGCGAACACCACATCTGGAACATCTTCAATATTGACGATTTCGCCAGAAAGTGGGGCAACAATCTCAATGGTTCCGGTGTCTTTTTTATCATCAGAAACCAGAGATTTCAGTTTATCAAACAAACCCATGATCTTCTCCTAAGCAGTAAATTGGGCCGCATCCGGTGGATTAGCAGATTGTTTTTTCTTCAATGAACTTGTTAACCAGCGTCATTAACTCGTCCGTTGTCGGTTGAGCAAGAGCTTGCTCTGCTAACACCTTCGCATCTTCGAAGTTCGTGTTACGAATAATCTTCTTAATGCGCGGGATAGAAATGGCACTCATACTAAATTCGTCCAGACCCATACCCAGCAACAGAAGTGTAGCACGTTCGTCGCCTGCAAGCTCACCACACATACCGGTCCATTTACCTTCTGCATGAGAAGCATCAATAACTTGCTTAATCAGAGTCAGTACGGACGGTGACATTGGCTGGTAAAGATGTGAAATCATATCATTACCACGGTCAACTGCCAGGGTGTACTGCGTCAGATCATTGGTACCGATACTGAAGAAGTCGACTTCTTTAGCCAGGTGGCGAGCAATCGTGGCCGCAGCCGGAGTCTCAACCATCACGCCAACTTCGATAGTTTCGTCAAACGCTTTACCTTCTTCACGCAACTGCGCCTTCATGATTTCGATCTCAGCTTTCAGTGCACGCACTTCTTCAACAGAGATAATCATTGGGAACATGATACGTAATTTACCGAAAGCGGATGCACGCAGAATAGCGCGTACCTGAGCGTGCAAGATCTCTTTACGATCCATGGCGATACGAACTGCACGCCAGCCCAGGAACGGGTTCTCTTCTTTCGGGAAGTTCATGTACGGCAGCTCTTTGTCGCCACCGATATCCATGGTACGTACGATAACGGCTTGCGAGCCACAGGCTTCAGCAACCGCTTTGTACGCCGCGAACTGCTCATCTTCAGTTGGCAGTGAATCACGATCCATGAACAGGAATTCTGTACGGTACAGACCGACACCTTCTGCACCATTGCGCTCTGCACCGTCGATATCACGAACAGTACCGATGTTTGCGCAAACTTCTACCTGATGACCATCGAGAGTGATTGCTGGCAGATCTTTCAGTTTTGCCAGTTCAGCTTTCTCAGAAGCAACCTGTTGCTGTACAGCGCGCAGGGCTTCGATCTCATCGTTGGTTGGGTTAACGTAAACTTTATTGTTAACCGCATCGAGGATCAGATAATCGCCAGTGTTCACCTGAGTGGTCACGCTACCGGTACCGACGATCGCTGGCAATTCAAGAGAACGCGCCATGATGGAGGTATGGGAAGTACGGCCACCGATATCGGTGATGAAACCCAGAACCTTTTGCAGGTTAAGCTGTGCGGTTTCTGACGGCGTCAAATCTTTAGCGACCAGGATAACTTCGTCCTGAATAGCGCTAAGGTCGATAATTGCCAGACCAAGAATATTACGCAGCAGACGCTTACCGATGTCACGTACGTCAGCCGCACGTTCTTTCAGATATTCATCGTCTAACTCTTCTAGCGCGATAGCTTGGCCTTCGATAATTTCGTGAGCTGCTGCGTCAGCAGTCACTAATTTATCAGTGATGAGGGCTATGATTTCCTGCTCAAGCTCTTCGTCTTCCAGCAACATGATGTGGCCTTCGAAGATAGCTTCCTTTTCTTCACCGAAGGTCTCGCCAGCTTTAATTTTGATCGCTTCTAACTGTGCTGACGCTTTAGCGCGCCCGCTTAAGAAACGTTCAACTTCCTGCGCAACTTTGTCGGCAGAAATTTTCTTCCGGTCGATGACAATTTCATCTTCCTTCAGCAAAAGTGCCTTGCCGAAAGCGATACCCGGGGATGCTGCAATGCCTGAAATCATAACCCTACCTTACTTGTGACTGATATTTACCAAGAACCCGGAGAACTTATTCGAGTTCAGCCATCAGTTTTACCAGATGCTCAACTGCTTTTTGATCATCTTCGCCTTCAGCAGAGATGGTCACAACGGTACCTTGAGTCAGGCCCAGAGTTTGCAGTTTGAACAGGCTTTTTGCGCTAGCGCTTTTGCCGTTGGAGGTCACAGTGATCTCAGAAGTGAAGCCTTTAGCTTCTTTAACAAACTGAGCAGCAGGGCGGGTATGCAGACCGTTTGGAGCGGTGATGGTAACTTCTTGCTGGAACATTGTATTTCCCCAACTTATAGGTTTAGTGTTGTGGAACTAAAGTCTAGCCTGGTGGCAAAACTTTAGCCTGTATAGTTAGCGGCGCGTTAATAGTAACTCTACGCGACACAAGATGCTTTCGGGAACCACGAAATGTGCTTTGGCATCTGCCATGCGCTTCGCGGCTCGCTCGTCATTAACCATTATGCCGTGAAATCTGATTTTGCACCAAATCGATAAATCGATTCAGCAGAGGTATCTCACATTCCGATTAATTTCGCGCATCAAAATAATTTGCTGGATAGATACCAGACCTGGCTGAGTGACGCAATGCCAGGTTAGCCAAAAGTTTGACGGATGCCACAAAAAAGCACCCATTTGGGTGCTTTTTTACACAGATTTACCACCCTGGCATCACTGTTGCAGTTCTTTTTCAGTGAAAAGATCGGCAAAGAGCGCTGTACTCAGGTAACGCTCACCGGAAGATGGCAGTATAACCACAATATTTTTATTGGTAAATGCTTCATCTTCCTGAAGTTTTAACGCAGCAGCCACCGCAGCACCGGATGAAATTCCCGCAAGAATGCCTTCTTCTTCCATCAGACGACGTGCAGTAGAGATAGCTTCCTCGTTAGTGATAGCGATAACCCTGTCGATCAGTTTTAAATCGAGGTTGCCAGGAATGAAACCTGCGCCGATGCCCTGAATTTTGTGCGGCCCTGGTTTGAGTTCTTCGCCTGCAATCGCCTGGGCAATAACTGGAGAATCGGTTGGTTCCACCGCGACGCTGATAAGATCGGTTTTGCCTTTAGTATTTTTGATATAACGGCTTACACCGGTCAGCGTACCGCCTGTGCCAACACCAGCAATGAATACGTCCACTTCTCCGTCGGTATCTTCCCAGATCTCTGGGCCTGTGGTTTTTTCGTGAATTTCTGGGTTTGCTGGGTTACTGAACTGCTGTAACAGAAGGAATTTTTCTGGGTTGCTGGCAACGATTTCTTCAGCTTTCTGAATCGCACCTTTCATGCCTTTCGCGCCTTCAGTCAACACCAGGTTAGCACCCAGTGCTTTCAGGAGTTTACGGCGTTCGATACTCATGGTTTCAGGCATGGTCAGCGTCAGTTTGTAGCCACGCGCTGCGGCAACATAAGCCAGTGCGATACCGGTATTACCGCTGGTTGGTTCAACTAGCTCAACACCCGGCTTGAGCACACCGCGTTTCTCGGCATCCCAAATCATATTGGCTCCGATACGGCATTTGACGCTAAAGCTCGGGTTGCGGGACTCTACCTTCGCCAGGATGCGTCCATTACCGATGCGGTTCAGACGAACCAACGGCGTATGACCGATTGTCAGAGAGTTGTCTTCATAGATCTTGCTCATAGCCCGTCCTTAACTGTATGAAATTTGGGAAACCTCTTCAGCATACCTGCTTAGAAGTTATGCGGAAGTAAAGAAATCGCATATCTATATGTAGAAGGGAAATAAGCAGGAGCAGTAAGGAATAAGGAGCGGCATAAGCCGCTCCTGTGGTCTATTTCCACATGGCGTGTTTTGGGCGGTAGCAATCCACCCACATCGCGGTCGCACCACAAACGGCAACCGGCATAATGACCAGATTCAGGAAGGGGATCAGGGTAAACAGACTGACCAGGGAACCAAACTGCATGTTAATGACTTTCTTCTCGCGCAACGAAATACGCATATCTTTGAATGGGACTTTATGGTTATCAAAGGGATAGTCGCAATACTGTATAGCCAGCATCCAGGCGCTAAATAAGAACCATAAAACGGGTGCAACCGTTTGGCCGATGCCCGGAATGAAATAGAGCACCAGTAGCACCAGCGCGCGTGGCAAATACCATGATAGTTTTTGCCATTCGCGTTTCATGATGCGCGGAACATCCTTCATTATGCCTAACATGCCGGTATCAGGAGGCGTCGCCCCAGTCAGACGTGCTTCAAGCTGTTCTGCCAGCAATCCATTAAATGGGGCTGCAATCCAGTTGGCAATGGTCGAAAATAAATAGCCAAACACCAACAAAATAGAGATCACCGCCAGCGGCCAGATTAAATAGCTTAACCACTGCAACCAGTCTGGCACGTAGGACAGCAGGGTGGGCACCCAAACATCCAGACGGGTAAACAGCCACCAGAATGCGCCACCCATTAAAATAATATTGACCAGCAGTGGCATGAGCACGAAACGTTTGATTCCTGGCTCACGGACCAGCTTCCAGCCCTGCGAAAAATAATAAACGCCACTGCGTGGCTTGGCTCCTGATGCTGAAACCATAATCTAAACGAACTCCTTTTTGGGCTTTGCTTTAACATGTACAACCATCATAACTGACTGCCAGGAGAAAAACTTATTAGGAAATGGTCGAAAAAACAGCAAAAAGTCGATTTCAGTCCATCTTTATGCTGAGAAAACCGTGTGCGGACTTGCACTTGAGCAGATGGGCAAATACTCTTAGTAAGTAAATGTTTGCCGCGGTGGCAAGGTGTTAGAACAACAGAGAATATAATGATGCAGGATTTGCGTCTGATATTAATCATTGTTGGCGCGATCGCCATAATAGCCTTACTGGTTCACGGTCTGTGGACGAGTCGTAAGGAGCGTTCATCCATTTTTCGTGATCGTCCACTGAAACGCATGAAGTCTAAGCGTGACGAATACGAGTCGGATGACGACGAGGCTGACGATGAACAAGATGATGGAGTTGGTGAGGTGCGTGTGCGTCGGGTGACCCCTGCGCAGGAAACAGTGACTCGCGAGCCAGAAATGCCTCGTCAGCCGCAAGCGCCTCAACATCAATACGAGCCACCTTATGCTTCTGCCGAGCCACGTCAGCGTCAACCTGAACCGGTCGTGCCGCGTCAGGAAACGCCAGTTGCGCCGACATATCACCAGCCAGCACCTCAACAGCCTGTGCAGCCAGTGGTTCATCAACCGGTTGTTCAAGAACCTGTTGCGCAGCCAGTGGCACCGCAAGAGTCGATTCAACAGCCGACAGCTCAACCTGCTCAGCATGTAGAACGTGCGCCTGATGCTCAGCCGGCTCCGGTAGCAGAACCAGCGGCGCGTCGTAAAGAAACGGTGATTGTGCTTAATGTCTCGGCACATGCTGGCAGTATGATCAACGGTGATGTGCTGTTAAACAGCATTCAGCAAGCTGGCTTTATCTTTGGCGAAATGAACATTTTCCACCGCCACCTCAGTCCTGATGGTAGCGGCCCGGTTCTGTTTAGCCTCGCTAATATGGTTAAACCCGGTTCGTTTGACCCTGAAAGCATGACTAATTTTGCCACGCCTGGCGTGACAATCTTCATGCAGGTGCCATCTTATGGCGACCCAGCGCAGAACTTTAAGCTGATGCTACAGTCTGCTCAGCATATTGCTGATGAAGTTGGAGGCGTTGTGCTGGACGACCAGCGCCGCATGATGACGCCGCAGAAAATGCGTGAATATCAGGACCGCATCCGCGAAGTGGTAGAAGCAAACGCCAACGCTTGATATCCATCCTGAACATGTTTCCCCTAAACCCCCGCATGTCGGGGGTTTTTTATATTGATGGTGCGATATGGACACAATCGAACAACACATTACTCAACTGCGAACCACGCTTCGCCATCATGAATACCTCTATCATGTACTGGATAACCCAGAAATTCCGGATGCGGAATATGACCGCATGATGGGGGAATTGCGCAGTTTAGAAGAGGCGCACCCTGAGTTAATCACTTCTGATTCTCCTACTCAGCGCGTCGGTGCCGCTCCACTCAGTGAATTTACTCAGGTTCGCCACGAAGTCCCGATGCTTTCGCTGGATAACGTCTTTGATGAAGCGAGCTATCTTGCATTTAACAAACGTGTTCAGGACCGTCTGAAAAGTACTGAGGCTGTCACGTTTTGTTGCGAGCTGAAGCTGGATGGCCTGGCCGTGAGCCTGCTCTATGAAGATGGTGTGCTGATTCGTGCCGCCACTCGCGGCGACGGTACAACGGGCGAAAATATCACGGCCAACGTGCGTACTATCCGCGCTATCCCGCTTAAATTACGTGGTGAAAATATTCCCCGCCGCCTGGAGGTGCGCGGAGAAGTGTTCCTGCCGCAGGCAGGTTTTGAAAAAATTAATGATGAAGCACGTCGCACTGGCGGGAAAATTTTTGCCAACCCTCGCAACGCTGCGGCGGGTTCGTTACGCCAGCTCGATCCACGTATCACAGCCAAACGCCCGTTAACTTTCTTCTGTTATGGTGTTGGCCTGCTTGAAGGCGGTGAGTTGCCTGCCAGCCACCATGCACGTTTGCAGCAATTTAAAGAGTGGGGATTGCCGGTCAGCGACCGCATTCGTCTTTGCAATACAGCAGAAGAAGTGTTGGCGTTTTATCATCAGGTTGAAAACGATCGCCCATCATTAGGTTTTGATATCGACGGTGTGGTTATCAAAGTGGATTCGCTTGCGCTACAAGAAACGCTCGGCTTTGTTGCACGAGCACCTCGATGGGCAGTGGCGTTTAAATTCCCGGCCCAGGAACAGATGACGTTTGTTCGTGATGTCGAGTTTCAGGTTGGACGCACGGGCGCTATTACCCCAGTGGCGCGCCTTGAACCTGTTCAGGTCGCAGGTGTGCTGGTCAGTAATGCGACGCTGCATAATGCCGATGAAATTGAGCGTTTGGGCTTAAGGATTGGCGACCGCGTGGTGATTCGTCGCGCGGGTGACGTTATCCCACAGGTTGTCGGCGTGGTGGAATCTGAGCGTCCTGACAACACCACCGAGATTGTTTTCCCAACGCATTGTCCGGTGTGTGGCTCTGACGTTGAGCGTGTAGAAGGTGAAGCGGTTGCGCGTTGTACTGGCGGCCTGATTTGCGGCGCTCAACGCAAAGAAGCCCTCAAACACTTTGTGTCTCGCCGTGCGCTGGACGTTGACGGAATGGGCGATAAGATAATCGACCAACTGGTTGAGAAAGAGTACGTCCACACCCCAGCCGACCTGTTTACGCTTACTCCCGGTAAACTCACAGGGCTTGATCGCATGGGGCCAAAATCCGCGCAAAACGTCGTTGATGCGCTGGAAAAAGCGAAAGAAACCACCTTTGCTCGTTTCTTGTATGCGCTCGGTATCCGTGAGGTAGGCGAAGCGACAGCTGCGAGTTTAGCGGCGCATTTTGGTTCGTTGGATGCTCTTTCTGCCGCAAGTATTGAAGAACTGCAAAAAGTCCCTGATGTCGGCATTGTGGTTGCCACACACACATTTAACTTCTTTGCCGAAGAGAGCAACCGTGAAGTCATCCGTCAATTGACAGAAGAGGCGGGCGTTCACTGGCCGGCTCCCGTAATAATTAAAGCCGAGGAAATCGACAGCCCATTTGCCGGTAAAACGGTAGTGCTGACAGGTTCGCTCAGCATTATGTCTCGAGACGATGCGAAAGCCCGTTTGGTGGCGTTAGGCGCGAAAGTTGCGGGTAGTGTGTCGAAGAAAACGGATCTGTTGATTGCGGGCGAAGCGGCGGGTTCTAAGCTTGCTAAAGCTCAGGAGCTGGGCATTGATGTCATTGATGAAGCTGAAATGATTCGCTTATTGGGTGAATGAGATGGATAAAGAACAGCTTATTGAGATAGCCAATACCGTAATGCCATTCGGCAAGTACAAAGGCCGCGTGCTGATCGATGTGCCGGAAGAGTATCTGCTGTGGTTTGCTCGCAAAGATGAGTTTCCACAGGGCCATCTGGGTGAGTTGATGAGGCTTACATTGCTGATTAAAACAGAAGGACTGGAGGGGCTGGTGAAGCCCCTCAAGCGGCATTAATTTACCCGTCATACTTCAAGCTGCATGTGCGTTGGCTTTCCTCGCTCACCCCAGTCACTTACTGGAGTAAGCTCCAGGGGATTTACTGCGTCGCCGCCTTCATGCAACTCGAATTATTTTGGGTATATTTTATTGTGTATTTTCAGTGGCAGCTTTGGCTGCCACTTTTGTTTCTTGCTGATAACGACGAGCGAGCACTGCGCAAATCATCAACTGTAACTGATGGAAGATCATCAGTGGTAGCACCATCATCCCCACGGTAGCCACAGGGAACAGAATGTTCGCCATCGGAATACCGTTCGCCAGGCTCTTTTTCGAACCGCAGAACACGATAGTAATTTCATCCGCTTTACTAAAGCCCAGGCGTCTGGCGACGAACATATTGATGCTAATGATGATCACCAGCATGACAAGACTGACCACCACGATAAACAGCAGTGAACCTAAACCGACTTTGTGCCAAATCCCATGTCTGACCGCCTCGCTAAACGCCGTGTAGATGACCAATAGAATTGACGTCTGGTCTGTTTTACCAATCCATTTTTTATGGCGTGCAACCCACTCGCCAATCCATGGGCGAGAAAGATGCCCGGCAACAAATGGGACCAGTAGCTGCAACATGATGCTGCCGACTTGCTGTAGGCTTCCGCTTGCACCATGGACATGCATCACCATGCCAACTAGCAGTGGCGAGAGGAAAATACCGAGCAGGCTTGAAGCAGATGCTGCGCACACGGCGGCGGCGACATTTCCACCGGCAAGAGAGGTGAATGCAATGGCTGATTGCACGGTGGCAGGCAGGATGCAAAGGTACAAAAAGCCGGTGTAAATTTCAGGGCTGACATTGATCGGTGCCCACCAGGCAAATAAAACACCCAATACAGGGAAGAGAACAAAGGTGCTGCACATTACCCATAAGTGCAGCCGCCAGTGGCTGCTACCAGCAATGATCGCTTCACGGGAAAGCTTGGCGCCATGCATAAAGAAGAGCAGTGCAATCGCTGCCGTTGTGAGTCCTTCAAAGAAGCCAACAAAACTGCCCTGAGCGGGAAAGAAAGACGCCAACAATACGGTAAAAATTAGCGTCAGCGTGAAAGGGTCGAGCACGCGAAAGATTTTCATTTTCATTCCTCAAGCTGTTGAGGGGCTATTGTGCTTTTATTGGTTTTAGAAATAAAATTGATTTATTGAATGAATTGATGAATTAAATAGATGAATTATTCTCTGCGTCAGTTAAAGGTGTTTGTCGCTGTGGCTCATGCCGGAAGTTTTAGCCGGGCAGGGGAGCAAATTGGTCTCAGCCAATCAGCAGTCAGCCACAGCGTGAAAGAGCTGGAAAGTGAAATCGGCGTAAAACTGTTGGATCGCACCACGCGTGAAGTTGTGCTGACGGAAGCGGGCCAGCAACTGGCGGCGCGGCTAGAACGGTTGCTTGAAGAACTGACCAGTACATTGTTGGATACACGCAGTGTCGGTCATCAGCTAAGCGGTACGGTGCGTGTTGCTGCAAGCCAGACTATTTCCGCTCATTTAATGCCGCAATCTATCGCGGCCGCAGCACTGGAATATCCCGCTATCCGTTTTGTTCTTCATGACCGTCCTCAACAGTGGGTGTTGCAAAGTATCCGCCAGGGCGAGGTCGATTTTGGCATGGTTATTGACCCCATTCAGGCAAGTGATTTGGATTGCGAAGCGGTGCTGTCGGAGCCTTTTTTATTGCTTTGCCGTAATGACCATCCCTTTGCGACTCAGGCGCAGGTTTCCTGGCAAGCATTGCAGGGGGCAAATTTGGTGTTACAGGATTATGCATCAGGAAGCCGCCCATTGATTGATGGTGCGCTAATGCGTCAGGGGATTGAGGCAAATATCGTGCAGCAGATTGGCCACCCAGCCACGCTTTTTCCGATGGTTGAAGCGGGAATCGGTATTAGCGTTCTCCCCGCGCTAGCATTGCCATTGCCTCAGGGTCGCCCGCTTGTTGTCCGGCCACTTGTCCCCGTCGTGGATCGACAATTAATGTTGGTGCGCCGCAAGAATCGTTCGCTTTCACGTGCGGCAGAGGCTATCTGGCAGGTTGTAGGCCAACAGGCGCAGCAGTTAACTGCTGCTCGCCTGGGCGACCCACTTTTTAATCATGATCAGATGTAGATATCAATCTGGTTGGATTCTGACGGTTTATTCACACCTTCCACTCTCGATTGCGACTGCTCCTGTTTTTGCTGGGCTTGTTCCGCTTGCTGTTGTTGCAACTGTGCTAGTTGTGCCTGCAGCATATTAATTTGCGACTGAATTAACTCTTGCTGCTTTTGCTTTTCTTCGGCGGTACCGCTGCCGTCAGCAATCTCTTTAGCTTGTTGCGTGAGTTTGATGATCTGCTGCGTGATGCGAGTAATTTGCGAAGCCAGATCATTGCCCGCTGGGCTTGCTGATGACGCTGTACTGGTCTGCAGAGAGGGGGTTGAGGTAGTAATTGTGCTGCTCATGTTGAAACCTTGTAAGAATGCCTGATACAGATATCGGCCTGACAGAGATAAATCTTGAGGGTTAAAGCAGGCAACCTGCCGTTTCCGGAGGTATTGAGAAATCGCGCATAGCAAAAGGCACCTTTTTACATTGGTGGGTCGTGCAGGATGACTCGTCTCATTCTGAGACTCGCCCTTCGGGTCGCCGCCGCAAGCGGCAACGCTGTTTCGCTGCGCTTAACTCGAACCTGCAGCAGGTTCAAATCCCGCCCGAATCGCGCATAGCAAAAAGGCGCCTTTAGGGCGCCTTTCTACATTGGTGGGTCGTGCAGGATTCGAACCTGCGACCAATTGATTAAAAGTCAACTGCTCTACCAACTGAGCTAACGACCCGAATGGTGGGTGATGACGGGCTCGAACCGCCGACCCCCTCCGTGTAAAGGAGGTGCTCTACCAACTGAGCTAATCACCCAAACTTCGGTACTGCTATTGCAAGAGTAGATAATGGTGGGTGATGACGGGCTCGAACCGCCGACCCCCTCCGTGTAAAGGAGGTGCTCTACCAACTGAGCTAATCACCCAAATCTTATCTCTTACTACACTGCGGTATCACTCACTAATGAATGGTGGGTGATGACGGGCTCGAACCGCCGACCCCCTCCGTGTAAAGGAGGTGCTCTACCAACTGAGCTAATCACCCCCGCTGTGTGGAGTCGCATTATAGGGAGAGTTGAAAATGAGTCAACGCCTTTTCTAAAGATTTTGTTTGTTCGTCGTAAAAATAAACAATGCGATCAGGGATTATCCATTGGTGATTGATTTGTCACCAGAATATGTGGATTGCTGACAACTAAAGGTATCGACATTGAGGAATCAGCACACAGTGGTAGAATGTTGCCCACTCTTTATTCCCTGGCATTTGCCGGTTTCCCGGTACTTTTGCGTAATTAAGGCCGTTCAATGAAAATCAAAACTCGCTTTGCGCCAAGCCCAACTGGCTATTTGCACGTTGGTGGTGCTCGTACTGCTCTTTACTCATGGCTCTTTGCTCGTAACCACGGCGGCGAGTTTGTGCTGCGTATAGAAGACACTGACCTTGAGCGCTCAACTCCAGAAGCTATCGAAGCCATTATGGATGGCATGAATTGGTTGAGCCTTGAATGGGACGAAGGTCCGTACTACCAGACTAAACGCTTTGATCGCTACAACGCGGTTATCGATGACATGCTGGAAGCGGGAACCGCGTATAAATGCTACTGCTCTAAAGAACGCCTTGAAGCACTGCGTGAAGAACAAATGGCGAACGGTGATAAGCCGCGCTATGACGGTCGCTGCCGTCATGGCCACGAACACCACGCGGCAGATGAACCTTGTGTTGTGCGTTTTGCCAACCCACAAGAAGGTTCTGTTATTTTCGACGACCAGATCCGTGGGCCAATCGAATTTAGCAACCAGGAACTCGACGATCTGATCATTCGCCGTACCGATGGTTCTCCAACCTATAACTTCTGTGTCGTTGTCGATGACTGGGATATGGAAATCACGCATGTCGTTCGTGGCGAAGACCATATCAACAACACGCCGCGTCAGATAAACATCCTGAAAGCGTTGAATGCACCGGTTCCCGTTTATGCACACGTTTCTATGATTAATGGCGATGACGGTAAAAAACTGTCTAAACGCCACGGCGCAGTCAGCGTGATGCAATATCGTGATGATGGTTATCTGCCAGAAGCCTTACTGAACTATCTGGTGCGCCTGGGCTGGTCACATGGCGACCAGGAGATCTTTACTCGTGAAGAGATGATCAAACTGTTCACGTTAGATTCAGTAAGCAAATCAGCCAGCGCATTTAACACCGAAAAATTGCAGTGGCTGAACCACCACTACATTAATCATCTTGCTCCTGAATATGTTGCGACCCATCTGCAATGGCATATTGAGCAGCAAAACATTGATACCCGTAATGGCCCGCAACTGGCTGAACTGGTTAAACTGCTTGGCGATCGCTGCAAAACGCTGAAAGAGATGGCGGAAACGTGCCGCTACTTCTATGAAGATTTCAGCGAGTTTGATGCTGATGCTGCGAAGAAACATCTGCGTCCGGTTGCACGTCAGCCACTCGAAGTCGTACGCGACAAACTGGCAGCGTTAACTGACTGGACTGCGGAAAACGTGCATAACGCTATTCAGGCAACAGCGGATGAACTTGAAGTGGGCATGGGAAAAGTCGGTATGCCATTGCGCGTGGCGGTAACGGGGGCAGGGCAGTCACCTGGTCTGGATGTGACGGTTCACGCGATTGGTAAACAACGTTCTATTGCGCGTATCAACCAGGCGCTGGAATTTATTGCCCAGCGCGAAGCGCAACAGTAACGGATACGTTATAAAGAGTACGTGCAAAAAAGCCGGCTTATGCCGGCTTTTTTATACTTGTCTTACTCATCGCGAATACCTAAACGTTTTAAAATCCCCGCAATTCCTTCACGCAGAAGCAGTGCTGACAACTTTTCTTGCTCCGTTAACGACATCTGCTTCATCGAATTAAGCAGAAGGCCTTCCAGAGATGTATCGTTTACATGGTAGCTACTGTGTTTCTCAGAAACGCGCTTTGCACTATTAATAAAATCGCGAACTCGTTCATCTACATGTATCAGGCGAGCTTTACCTCCCTGAACACCCGGTTTTTGCGTAGTGAGCCAACTCTCTTTACGTACCCATTTGTTGATTGTTTGGCGACTATAACCAGTAATAATCGCCAGCTCTTCCGGGGTCATACGTTCCTTGAGCACAAATTTTTCCTTAAATCCAAAGGGGTTATTAGTGATTCATTTTATGGGATCATTTTACTGGAAACTGTGACAGGATTAACTACCACGGGATGATATGCAATTTGCTTTTGCTCATGCTGTTTGCTTTTTAGACGATTGATCGCAGAAGAAGAATTTGCCGTTGACACTCTCGAATGGGTTTCATATGATGCCGCCCG
Source organism: Buttiauxella sp. A111 (assembly GCF_014189855.1). Taxonomy (GTDB): domain Bacteria; phylum Pseudomonadota; class Gammaproteobacteria; order Enterobacterales; family Enterobacteriaceae; genus Buttiauxella; species Buttiauxella selenatireducens. The sequence goes on along the minus strand of NZ_BJFN01000001.1, from coordinate 1,186,517 downwards.
TCGATACGACACGGTTTCACGGTACGGGGCTATAGCTCAGCTGGGAGAGCGCTTGCATGGCATGCAAGAGGTCAGCGGTTCGATCCCGCTTAGCTCCACCAAATCTTTACCAGCAAGATTTGAATCGTTTAAACCATACCCATTCGTGGGGCTATAGCTCAGCTGGGAGAGCGCTTGCATGGCATGCAAGAGGTCAGCGGTTCGATCCCGCTTAGCTCCACCAAAACATAAGACCCTCGCCTGATGGCGGGGGTTTTTTCGTTTTAACAACCCAACTCCCCAAAATTCCCAAATTAATCACGATATAGCGGTATTCGTGCACTGCAAATTGAATACGATTTATTCTCAACAGGGATATATCAAACTGTTTCTCTTTGTTTGAATGTATAAAAAATCAAGAAAATTAAAGGGGTTAAATATTGTGCAAACTTGATTTGAGCAATAAATAAACGTATTATTCATCGCCGAATAACACTGCTAATCAAGAGCAGAATAATCACGTCAGGGCTTATGACTTTCAAAAAAATGATAAAAAAATCCGTCACAGCACTGGTTTTAAGCCTTCTGTTTGTACCTCTTTCTCGTTACATTTCCCCCTCGACAGTTATTGAAGGTAAACAGATTTATCTCGCTTACCTTCCGATAAGTTTCATGATCGCCATGGTGTTTATCTATGGCCGGGTCGCTATTATTCCACTATTAATAGCTTCAATCGCTGCATATTCTTTTTGTTTAAAGATATCCTGGTTTGCACTGTTGGTCTTTGTCTTTTGCCTGATATTGACAATATCACTATGCAGTATGATGGCGCGTTATAATCTTGGTGCACGCTGGCGACATGGGTTGGCAGATAAAGGTATTGGTGTCAGGATATTTTGGCTAGGTTTTGCTACACCTTTTATTATTAAGTTGATGATGTATATCTCCGGGTATTATATCCACTTCCCCGCTCGGATTGCGGCTTACTTTGGTGATAATTCTCTGATCTTTATGGTAGTCGATTTTCAAAGCTTAGTTGCCGCCTCGCTCATTTTCACCCCGTTATTCTATTACCCATTAAGGATGCTCCTTAATCCTAATTATGCCCGAGCATTCTGGCTCCGATGTGTAATGCGTGACTTTGTTGGGCCGCGTCGTTATTACACTTATACCTGGGTCTTTTGTCTGATAACAATGCTATGGATACTGTGCTCCTCTTGGGGAATACTACAGGTTTCAGGTTATCTGGTACCCATCATCTTCGTACTCTTTACGCTTGGCATTCGGCATTTTGGCCCGCGTTTAATGGGGCTAATGTGGGCTACTTCTGCATGGTTACTACTGACCTATAACGACGGTTTTCTTTATGGGGTAAATAACGAATTTGCCCTGTCATTTATCCTCTCGGTATTTATTACGTTTAACGTCTGTATGGTGTATATGACGACGGTTTTCAAGAAAAACGAGTGGATGAAACGTATTTATCGTTCGCAAGCGCTTACCGACCCCTTAACTCAACTACCAAATATACGTGCGCTGGAACACCATGTGCAATGCTATCCCAAAGGGACTTTGTGTTGCTTGCGCATGTCTAATCTGGAGTTTTTAAGCCGACACTACGGCATCATGATGCGCATTGAATGCAAACGTATTATCACCTGGCAATTAAAACCTTTCTTGCAGCAAGGCGAACAGGTATTTCAATTGCCGGGAAGTGAATTATTAATATTTTTACATGGCCAGGATACCGCTGATCGATTGGGCCATATAGTCGACACACTCAATAGCAAGCAAGTAAAATGGCATAATACTATGCTGGAAATTGAGTACAGTGCATCTTATAGCGTTATCGATAATGATCTTATTGAATTACACCGTACATTAGGGCAATTAAGCTATCTCTCTGAGCAGGCATGTGCGACGAAGCGTGTACTCAGTCTGGATACCCGAATTGAAGATGTTTCAGATCAGACAACTGAACGCGTGTTAATTTTGCAAAAAATTAAACGAGCACTGAATGATGAACAATCCTTTGTCCTCTATGCGCAACCTATTTTAGATGAGCAGGGGAAGGGGTATTACGAAATATTAACTCGCTTATCATTAGATGGCAAAATTATTACTCCTGATAACTTTATTCCCATTATCACTGAATTTAACCTCAGCACACGCTTCGATATGCTAATCATGCAGAAACTGGTGCGTTTCCTGCAGCAGCATCCAGAGACTATCCAACAGCCACGTTTCTCCGTTAATCTCATGCCATTAACGTTGATGCAAAAAGATGTCGCTCAGAAAATTGTTTCCTTGTTTAATGAATTTAAAGTGCCAACCCGCAGTGTGATTATTGAAGTGACTGAGGAACAGGCATTTTCAGAGTCAGAAATCTCCATGCAGAACATCATGCTGCTGCGTGAGAGTGGCTTTAAAATTGCCATTGATGACTTTGGCACCGGCTATGCGAATTACGAAAGGCTTAAACGGCTTCAGGCGGACATTATTAAGATTGATGGTTGCTTCATCAAAGACATCACGTCTGACTCGCTTGACCCCCTGATCGTTAAATCTATATGTGATATGGCCCATGCGAAGCAACTGAGTGTCGTTGCTGAGTTTGTTGAAACCGAAGAACAGCGGGCACTATTGCATAAACTGGGTGTACAGTTTTTGCAAGGTTACCTGATCGGCAAACCCGTGCCTCTTAATACAGTCCATACTTTTTAAGGTAGCAATATGTTGCGAGCATATGATCACAGGACTTTATTGTGAGTACTTCATTAGCGAATAGATTTCGTCTGCCAATGGCAAAAACCTTGCGTGTTATTCATCTGGTTTTCATTTTTGTTTTTGTGCTGATCACTTTTTTGTTCTGGCAGCAAGGGCAACTCTTTAACCAGGGCTATCGCTCCAGTCAGCTGGGCCATCTTGAAAGCGTGATTGCACGTCTCGAAAGCAGAGCGCAATACAAGGTTGATAACCTTCGCTATTTAAAAAGAATTTTTATTGAAGCGATGGATGACCCGATCTTTCCGGGGAGCCCAGTGACACCATGGGAACTCAATGAAAATACGATTCAAAAGCCGTTGTGGATAGGTGAATTGCCTTTACCCAATTCTGTTACCGAAGAGGAAGCGTTTCAGGACAAGAAGTCTCTGGAGGTGCGGCAACAACTCAATGGGTTGCGTAAAATCCGAGGGCTTTTCCCGCTAGCAACGGGAGATAATGAACTGTTGGCTGATCTGTATTACATCTCGCGCGAAGGTGAATTTATCGCCTCTTTATCGAAGAAAGTTAACTCACTGCTGATTAATAGCTATAACCCATTCGAAAAACAGGGGAGTTTCGTATTGGCATCTCCGCTTTTGAATCCCAAGCGAGCACCTTTCTGGACGCGGCAAAATATTGTTAACAGCGATGAAGCGCTGATCAACGCAGCCATTCCTGTCGATTTTGGTGGTGAATGGATAGGATTATTAGGCATTGCATTTGATAGACAATCGGTCGAGCAGTTTCTTGCCTCCTCATTACCTGATGGGAGCCGTAGTGCCTACCGATTGTATGATGAACAATTAAAACCGCTGACAAAAGCGGTGGGCGCGGAAAATAACCTTCAGTTAAGCGCGGAACAGAAAAAAACCATTCTCAATATGCTGGCTGAAAAAAAGCGTGGCACTCTCCGTTCGGGATTGACCTTTATCACTTTTGGTAAGCTAAAAGGAACGCATTCGATATTGGTTAACACCCAAACCCTGGGACAGGGGCTGCATGAAGAGTTTGGGCGATTCAGCCTGCTTCTTGTCACAATGTTTTTGATTTTTCTGTTTTTCCTGCTGGGGGCGCACAGCATTATTTGCCGTCTGGTGCGGAATATGGGCAATTTACAACGTGAAATGCAACACCATGCGCTTCACGATGATTTAACCGGGGCACTCAATCGCCGTGGCTTTTTCGCAAAAACGTCTCAACTTAGCCCGAACTACGTGGATTATACACTCGTACAATTGGACCTCGACTACTTTAAAAAGGTGAACGATGTGTATGGGCATTTGGTTGGCGATAATGTGCTGATTCACGCTACACGTCGCATTCAGCAAGCCATACGCAGCCAGGATGTCCTGGGGCGCATTGGTGGCGAGGAGTTCTGTGTTTATCTGCCTAATTCCGATCTCAAGACCGGAATTAGGGTGGCGACAAGAATTAAGTGGGAGCTCGAATCTTCCGCCTTGATCCTCGAAAATGGCTTGAAGCTACTGATTACCGCATCGCTGGGAGTGGCCTCTCACAGCGAGTATCCAGAGAGTTCGCTTGACCAAATCCAAACCCTTGCTGATATGCGCATGTACCGGGCGAAAACTCGCGGGCGAAATCAGGTATGTTGGCAGGATGACGCAGATTTAGAGGCATAAAAAAACCGAGGCAAAAGCCTCGGTTTTTGTTTGAAGCGTGAGAATTACAAGAACAGACCTGCAATAGATGCAGACAAAATGCTCACAAGCGTTGCGCCGTAAACCAGTTTCAGGCCAAAGCGAGAAACCACGTTACCTTGCTCTTCGTTCAGGCCTTTAATCGCACCAGCGATAATCCCGATAGAAGAGAAGTTAGCAAACGAAACCAGGAACACAGACAGGATACCTTCCGCGCGTGGGGAAAGCGTACCGGCCAGTTTTTGCAGATCCAGCATCGCAACGAATTCGTTTGATACCAGTTTGGTTGCCATGATACTGCCAACCTGCAAGGCTTCATGAGATGGAACACCCATGATCCAGGCTACCGGGTAGAAGATGTAACCCAGAATGCCCTGGAAGGAGATACCGAAGATGGCTGCAAACAGTGCGTTCAGCGCGGCGATCAAGGCAATAAAGCCAATCAGCATTGCCGCAACGATAATCGCAACTTTAAAACCTGCCAGAATATATTCGCCGAGCATCTCGAAGAAGCTTTGACCTTCGTGCAGGTTAGACATCTGCAGGTTTTCTTCGCTGTCCTCAACACGGTACGGGTTGATCAGAGATAACACGATGAAGGTACTGAACATGTTCAATACCAGCGCTGCAACCACATATTTTGGTTCGAGCATTGTCATGTATGCGCCGACAATCGACATGGACACGGTAGACATGGCCGTAGCGGACATGGTGTACATGCGGTTGCGGGACATCTTGCCGAGAATATCCTTATAGGCGATAAAGTTTTCTGACTGTCCCAAAATCAGTGAACTTACGGCGTTAAAGGATTCCAGTTTACCCATACCATTCACTTTAGACAGAAGGGTACCGATAAAGCGGATGACGATCGGCAGTACGCGAATGTGCTGCAAAATACCAATCAGCGCAGAGATAAAGACGATTGGGCAGAGTACTTTCAGGAAGAAGAAGGCGAGTCCTTCGTCATTCATCTTACCGAATACAAAGTTTGTCCCTTCATTAGCGAACGACAGGAGTTTCTCAAACATTTCTGAGAAACCTCTTACAAAGCCCAGACCCACTTCTGAGTTCAGGAAGAACCAGGCGAGAAGAAGTTCAATCACTAACAATTGAACGATAAAGCGAATACGGATCTGCTTACGATTGCTACTCAGCAACAAAGCGAGTAACGCAACCACGGCAAGCGCTAAAACAAAATGCAGAACGCGGGACATATTTGCTCCAAATATTATGAGGCAGGTTTAATTTCGTTGCACATTCTATGAAACAAGCAATAAGAAAACGAGAGCAATCGCACACTATAGTGATGACATGTGACCAAACTCAAAATTAGTGATCAACCATACATTTCTGCTATGTTAAGTAAAGAAGGTAAAAGTTGCGTCAACGCACATATCTTTATCATAGTTGCTGTCTTAATTGTGCGTTGTTAATCGGCAATCGGCGTCTTAAAAATCCCTCATCGTTTCAAGCTATCGAAGAAATCAGTTTATCTCTTTTAAATGAATTTGATAATCATTCTCACTTTTGCTAGCTTGAAACATAGCAAAGGCTATATCTCAGAGGCAGATGATGAATAACAGTCGCGTTGAAAATAGTGGTACTCGCACAGCGCGAAGATTACGCCTGGCGTTAATGGGACCAGCCTTTATCGCTGCCATCGGTTATATCGATCCCGGCAACTTTGCGACTAACATCCAGGCGGGTGCCAGCTTTGGCTATAAATTGCTGTGGGTGGTGGTCTGGGCGAACCTGATGGCGATGCTCATCCAAATCCTGTCTGCAAAACTCGGTATCGCAACGGGTAAAAACCTTGCCGAACAGATTCGCGATCATTATCCGCGTCCCGTCGTCTGGCTTTACTGGATACAAGCCGAAATCATTGCCATGGCGACGGATCTCGCTGAATTCATCGGTGCGGCGATTGGTTTCAAACTGATCCTCGGCGTCTCTTTATTACAAGGTGCAGTGCTAACCGGTATTGCCACATTCCTGATACTGATGCTGCAACGGCGTGGTCAGAAGCCCCTTGAGAAAGTGATTGGCGGATTACTGTTGTTTGTGGCAGCGGCCTATATCGTCGAGCTTATTTTCTCGCAGCCTAAATTGGTGGAATTAGGGAAAGGGATGCTGATTCCTTCCTTGCCAACCAGCGAAGCTGTATTTCTTGCTGCGGGCGTGCTCGGTGCAACCATCATGCCGCACGTAATCTATCTGCACTCGTCGCTGACCCAGCATATGCATGAGGGAAATCGGGCCGAACGGTATTCTGCAACCAAATGGGATGTTGCGATTGCGATGACCATTGCAGGGTTTGTTAACCTGGCGATGATGGCAACCGCCGCCGCTGCGTTTCATTTCTCAGGCCACACTGGTGTCGCCGACCTCGATGAAGCTTACCTCACGCTGCAACCGTTGCTGAGCCATTCAGCGGCCACAATCTTTGGTTTAAGCCTTGTCGCTGCGGGTTTGTCATCCACCGTCGTGGGGACGTTAGCCGGGCAGGTGGTGATGCAGGGTTTCGTCCGCTTCTATATCCCGTTGTGGGTTCGTCGCTCCGTGACCATGGCACCTTCATTCATTGTGATTCTGATGGGGCTTGATCCGACACGGATTCTGGTGATGAGCCAGGTATTGCTGAGCTTCGGGATTGCCCTTGCCCTGGTTCCGCTACTGATTTTCACCAGCAATGACAAACTGATGGGCGACCTGGTGAATACGCGTGTGATTAAGATGACTGGCTGGGTGATTGTGGCAATCGTCGTTGCGCTGAATTTGTGGTTGTTGATTGGCACGGTTTTAGGGCTGTAGCCAGTTGGAACATCGTAAGGTGAATGGCACATCGTCCATTCACCTTACAAAACCTAAAAAGGGGGCTAAGACTTGCCAGCTTCGCTTGATTTTATTGAAGGTGTCTCACCAAACAATAACTGGGTATATTTACTGGAAATCTTCCCAGAACGCTTCCCATCCGCGCCGTAGTACCTGTCTTCACGACATAACCGTTCCTTCACATCGCAGAAGATCCCGTTTGAAAAAGTAAACTCGGTCAGCACAACGTCTTTGGTGGTAAATAATTTATTATTTGCCGCAGTCTTACCCAGATACTTACCCGTGAGTGTTTGAGAGATACCTTTGTCATCGGCACAGACATACTTGTCGCATAAAACCCCTGTTGCCGGGTTCTTGATTGAACTCCGTTGATTCGCATGAGCGGACAGGGAACCTGCAGTCAGTGCGATTGCCAGGGGGGCCAGGAGAAGGAGTTTTTTCATTGGATAACTTACCTTTTGGGAAATGACTTTGCTATCTGGGGATGTTTGGAAGCTGCAACGCAATGCGTTACAGCTCCCTGCAAAGCTTAACTGATTAGCCTCAGAGCTTCAGCTCCAGGAAGAGACTCTTCAGTTTGGTCATTAATGACGATGGCCACCGCCATGTCCATGTCCGCGACCATGATCGCCACGCCCACGATGATCATCCCGATCGTTCCAGCCCGCGCGGTAGCCCTTCTCAAAGCTGCTACGGCCACGGTCTTTATACCAACCACGATGATAGCCGTTGTCATGACGGTGCCAGCGGTTTTCGCGCCATTCATAGTGATTACGCCAGTAATCGCGGTCACGCCAACCGCCACCATCCCAGTAATTACCGCGATAATCCTGATCACCTATTTGAAGCTTAACAGACGGCAGCAGGGTGATTTCGCCCGCATTCGCCACTAGCGGCACGGAGGCCAGTAATGCAACTGCAAGAATCAGTGACCTGAACATACTCTCTCCTAATACACGATAACCGCCAGGCGGCTTGTTAATGCAATAGTAAGTTGTGGTAACTAAGTGTTTCATCGCCACAACTCCTAAATCGCTTAAGAGAGCACTTTTTGCTAAAAATGGACAAGTTTTAACACATTGGTGTTAGCGGTTACATGAGTATCTCTTCGATCTCTGCAAGTTCTGCTGCGGTGAAATGACGATTCGCTAACATACCGACGGCATCATCAATTTGGCCAATCTTGCTTGCCCCAATCAATACTGACGTCACCTTATCCCCACGCAGTACCCACGCCAGTGCCATCTGGGAAAGCTTCTGCCCACGACGTAGCGCTATCGCATTCAATTTGCGCACTTTTTCTAGCTTATCAGCAGTGAGTTGGTCAGCATTAAGGAACTTGCTACCGCTGGCGGCCCTCGAGTCTGCCGGGATCCCATCCAGATAGCGATCGGTCAACTGTCCACCCGCCAGCGGCGAAAACGCAATGCTGCCGACCCCTTTCTCTTGCAGAACATCCAGCAAACTGGCTTCCACCCAACGTTCGAACATCGAATAACGAGGCTGGTGGATAAGACACGGCGTGCCAAGATAGTTTAAAATATCAATGGCTTGAGCAGCAAGTTCTGCGGGATAGTTTGAAATGCCGACATACAGTGCTTTACCCTGGCGCACGACGGTATCCAGCGCTCGCATGGTCTCTTCCAGCGGCGTTTCAGGATCAGGACGGTGATGATAGAAGATGTCGACATACTCAAGCCCCATACGCTTCAGGCTCTGGTTAAGGCTTGAAATCAGATACTTACGTGAGCCCCAATCGCCATAAGGGCCATCCCACATGGTGTATCCCGCTTTCGATGAAATAATCAGCTCATCACGGTATGGCAGGAAATCCTCACGCAGGATGCGACCAAAGTTTTCTTCTGCAGAACCAGGAGGCGGGCCGTAGTTATTTGCGAGGTCAAAATGGGTAATCCCCGAATCAAAAGCACGGTGTAACAGCTGGCGGCTGTTATCCAGCAACGTGGTATCACCAAAGTTGTGCCATAAGCCCAGCGAAATAGCGGGGAGTTTGAGTCCACTACGCCCACATCGGCGGTATTCCATTGATTCATAACGCGCAGAACTTGCCTGATAGACCATGTTGGTTCCCTTGTCAGTAAAATAACCCGTCATACTCTCAGTCGCAGGGTAAATGGCTTACCTGCAACTTACACAATACAGAATTAGTGTATACGGTTTCACAACGTTTCAGGCTATCAGACTACACCCCAGTTAAGTGTAAATCCCTCTTTCCACTGCCTTATTGTCGTGGTTACTCGACAGCGATCACATATGTCCAATACTCACTGTAATCCCTCTGAGAAGGAATGCGTCATGACTTACCGTGTAGCGGACTATATTCTGGACCGATTCACTGAAGCTGGGATCAACCATTTATTTGGTGTCCCGGGTGACTACAACTTACAGTTTCTGGATAGTGTGATTGAAAACCCGACGCTCGCCTGGGTTGGGTGTGCCAACGAACTGAACGCGGCTTACGCCGCCGACGGCTATGCGCGTTGCAACGGTGCGGCAGCACTGCTCACGACATTTGGCGTTGGCGAGTTAAGCGCGATCAATGGGATAGCCGGAAGCTATGCCGAATATCTCCCGGTCATCCACATCGTAGGAGCTCCCTGCCTTGGGGCGCAGCGGCGTGGTGAATTGCTCCACCACACTCTCGGCGATGGGGATTTTGGTCATTTTGCAAGAATGGCGAAGGAGGTGACGGTCGCTCAGGCTTCGCTCACTGCAGAAAATGCATGTTATGAAATCGACCGTGTTTTACAGCAGGCGCTGACTCAGAGCCGCCCAGGCTATCTACTCCTCCCCAGTGATGTCTCTCAGGTTCCTGCGACTCGCCCGACTCAGCCTCTTTTCGCTACACCATCAGGCTGCGATCCCGCATTAATGGCCGAATTCCGCGCATGTGTTCAGGAGCGTCTGGCGGAGAGCCGCAGCGTTGCGTTATTGGCTGATTTTCTGGCGCTGCGTTTTGGGCAACAAAAAACGCTGCAACAATGGATGGATGACACCCCGATGCCTCATGCCACATTATTGATGGGGAAAGGCTTATTCGATGAAGGGCAGTTGGGGTTTGTCGGGACCTATAGCGCCTCCGCCAGTGATGAAAAGGTGATTCAGTCCATTGAAAAGGCCGAGCTTGTCATCTGCGTCGGCGTCAAATTCACTGACACGCTCACCGCCGGATTCACACAACATTTCACCGTACAACAGACTATCGACATCCAGCCATATGCCACGCGTATTGGCGATCGTTGGTTTAGCGGGATTGCAATGGCGCAAGCGGTTGAGGTGCTGCATCAGTTGTGTAAGCTCCAGGTTTCCGGTTGGTCTGTACCTCAACAAAAGCCACCGGCTCTGCCTGCTGCGACTAACGGAATACTCGACCAGCACGCTTTCTGGCAGTGTATGCAAAACTTCCTGCAAGCCGGGGACATCGTACTTGCCGACCAGGGAACCGCCGCATTTGGTGCCGCAACGCTGACCTTACCCGCAGGCGTGACGTTTATCGCTCAGCCGCTCTGGGGCTCGATTGGTTTTACACTCCCCGCCGCATTTGGTGCGCAAACGGCCTGCCCAAACCGGCGACTGGTGTTGCTGGTGGGAGATGGTTCGGCGCAACTCACCATTCAGGAAATGGGTTCAATGATGCGTGACCAACAGCGGCCCATTATTTTCTTGCTCAATAACGATGGTTACACCGTGGAGCGGGCGATTCATGGCGCGGAGCAAAGATATAACGACATTGCGCCGTGGAACTGGACGCAAGTACCACAGGCGATGAACGTTAACAATCAGGCACAATGCTGGCGGGTGACAGAAACGGTGCAACTGGAAGAGGTGATGCAGAAGGTGGCAAAAGCAGAACGACTGTCACTGGTGGAAGTCGTTCTGCCCAAACAGGATATCCCCGAATTGTTGCAGGCTATCACGACATCGCTGGCGAAACGCAATGCCGCGAAGGACTAAACTTTCGGCTTATCGGCCATCATCACCGGTTTACCGGCCAGCATTAACCAGGCCGGGAGCATAACGATACACAGCAGCGGAAGCAGTTTGATATCTGGCACCACGGCCATGGCCATAAACAGGCTGAGCCAGCCATCACGCGTAACAACCAATACCAGGCCAAGGATGGCACAAGACAATGTAATCGCGGCTGGAACCGCTTCGACATGCTGATGGAGCATCATGCCCAGCGCGACACCGACGAACACCACAGGGAATATCCGTCCACCGCGGAAGCCACAGGCTGATGCAATCACCAGGGCAGTCAGTTTTACCACCGCAAACATCAGCAACGTCGCCACGGAATAATTCTGAGCGCTGCCTAACTGGCGCATTTCATCCAGCCCTTTGAACAAGGTGACTTCACCGCCAATCAGCCCGAGTACGCCCAACAGAAAACCACCCGTTCCAAGCACCAATACCGGGTGTTTGAGCTGGTGGAACATGCGATGCGCGCGCGGCAGGCACCAGACGGCGACCATGCCCAATGCAATAGCGATAGTGGCGACCACGGCCCCACTAAAGACATCCACCAGGCGGAATTCCGAATATTCCAGCGCAGATAGAGAGAAATCAGGCTGGAAGAATAAATCGGTAGTCATCGCTCCGGCTGCTGCTGCCATCAGTGGCGTGAAAAGCCGATCCCACAAAGGGACCTCGTTGCTGCCATTCAGCATTTGCGAAAATACCAATGCAGCCGCAACCGGCGTACCAAATAACGCACCGATGGTTCCTGCTGCGGCGAGAATCGTCCAGTCGAGTGCGGCAACTTTAGGTAATAAGCGCGCGCCAATCGCCACCGCCAGTGCAATATTCACCGACATAATAGGATGTTCCGGGCCGAGGCTTACCCCACCGGCAAGACCGAGCACCAGCGCAATAATCAATCCTGGCAGCACCATCACTGGGATGGGTGAACCAATCAAGGGTTCTGTCGACGGATCGGGGCCGGCATGGCCTGGCATATAGCGAATCACCAACCCAACCGCGATACCGGTGAAAGTCAGCATCAAAAGAATCCACATCGGGGAATTCATATTGAGATCGAAATGTGCGGGAAGGGTGACCCATAAATATTTCTGCAAAACTGCGGCGACTTTCATCACCACAATCAATACCAGACTGGAACAAACCCCAATGACTAACGCAGGGATAGAAAGAACCAACATGGTTCTGGCTCGCGGATGGAGCATAAATTTTCCTTACTCTAATTTTTTAAGCGCAAATCGCCGCGGCAAACAGTATGCCTGATGAGTTTTAAGCGTTGGTGCAATAAGGGCTGAAACGCTCAAGCTAATCTGTGACGAAGATCTATAATCCCAAGGCACTTCTCATCTGGTCGTTGTTGTTTAGGCTAGCTAATTTTACAGTGATGCCAGATCTTATTTTGACTTTAGCGGAGCAGTGAAAGAATGACAAAATATGCTTTGGTGGGAGATGTGGGCGGCACCAATGCGCGTCTGGCACTGTGCAACGTTGAAAATGGTGACATCACCCAGGCGAAAACCTATTCGGGCCTTGATTTCCCAAGCCTGGAAGCTGTCGTGGTGCATTATCTCAAAGAGCACAATGTCGCCGTGACTGATGGTTGTATTGCCATTGCCTGCCCAATTACCGGTGATTGGGTAGCGATGACCAACCATACCTGGGCCTTCTCTACTGCTGAGATGAAAAAGAACCTTGGCTTCGAGCATCTGGAAATTATCAACGACTTTACCGCCGTTTCGATGGCGATTCCGTCCCTCAAAGAAGAGCAACTGATTAAGTTCGGCGGCGGTGAGCCAGTAGAAGGCAAACCGGTTGCGGTTTACGGTGCAGGCACCGGACTTGGGGTCGCGCACCTTGTTCATGTTGATAAACGCTGGGTGAGTCTCCCGGGCGAAGGTGGCCACGTCGATTTTGCGCCAAACAGCGAAGAAGAGGGGATTATCCTCGAAGAGCTGCGCACTGAAATCGGCCACGTTTCCGCAGAACGCGTGCTCTCAGGCCCAGGTTTAGTGAATTTATATCGCGCGATTGTTAAATCAGACGGGCGTGAGCCAGAAAACTATAAGCCGAAAGACATCACCGAAAAGGCAGTGGAAGACAGTTGCACCGACTGCCGTCGTGCGTTGTCACTGTTCTGCGTCATCCTTGGGCGTTTTGGTGGCAACCTCGCGTTGACCCTCGGGACGTTTGGCGGCGTGTACATCGCGGGCGGTATCGTGCCACGCTTCCTCGAGTTCTTTAAAGCTTCCGGTTTCCGCGGTGGTTTTGAAGATAAAGGGCGCTTTAAAGAGTATGTACACAATATTCCGGTGTACCTGATTGTTCACGACCAACCCGGCTTGCTGGGGGCGGGTGCGCATTTGCGCCAAACGCTGGGGCAAGTTCTGTAATCCAGACGGGCGCAAATTCTTGCGCCCGTTTTACAACCGCATTAACTGACGAAACTCTTTCACTTTGCTGCGACTCACTGGCACCTGAAAATCCAAATCCCGTAGACGCAAAATATAGGTATTGTTAAACCACGGCTCAATCTCGCGGATTTTGCTGAGGTTCACGCAATAGGAGCGATGGCAGCGGAAGAAATGGCTTTCAGGCAGGCGGTTGCAAAACTCAGTGATATTCATCGACATCACGTACGCTTCACGCCGGGTATAGACAAACGTCATTTTCTCGTGGGCTTCAGCGTAGTAAATATCGTTAATATCCGTAACGATAATACGCTCATCTTTCACCAGATTAATCGTCAGCGCTTCACGGCTTGAGGTGTTTCCAGATGCTGGCGCGTTTTGTTGCTGGTAAGCGGCTTCCAGTTTTTGCAGCATCCCAATAATGCGTGACTCTTGATAAGGCTTCAGAATGTAGTCGAACGCTTCCAGCTCAAAGGCTTCTACTGCGTGTTCTTTCCAGGCCGTGATAAACACAATAAACGGCTTATGGGCAAACTTACTGATATTTTGCGCTAGCAAAACACCGTCTAATGATGGAATGTTGATGTCCAAAAATATGGCGTCAACTTCATGATGCTGAAGATATTTCAGTACATCCATGCCGTCATCAAATATACCGACAACATCCATCTGGCTATATTCTTTAATCAGCCAGTTCAGTTCCTGCTGCGCCAGCACTTCATCTTCTACGATGAGAACTTTCATGCATGACCTCCTTGTTGCGACAATAACGGGGGAACGGCAGCGGCGGCGTGAGGCACGTAAAACGCAATCTCAGTACCCGGCTCAAGGCGGCGGATAAGCAACCCTTCGCCATAAAGTAATTTTACGCGGTGGTGCACATTCAGCAGGCCAATTTTATTGCCGGGCATTTCGTTGGCTTCCACGCGTTCAATAACCTGCGGATCAATACCATTACCGGTGTCCCTCACCGCAATACGCACGCGATTGCCGCTCTCTTCAACGCTGATGGTGACCACACCTTTGCCTTTACACGGCTGTATTCCGTGGACAATCGCATTCTCCACCAGTGGCTGAATGAGCAGGCTGGGGATCAGGCAATTCACCTCTTCATCAATGTTATAAATCACGGTCAGCTTGTCGCCAAAACGCGCCTGCTCAATGGTGATGTAATCCTTAATCTGATACAGCTCTTTCCTGATATCGATCTGCTCATCGTCTTTTAATTCAATGTTATAGCGCAGATAACGCGACAAGTTATAAATCAGCTGGCGCGCGGTATCGGGATTCATACGAATAGAGGAAGAAATAGCATTCAGCGCATTGAACAGAAAATGGGGGTTAATCTTGCTTTGTAGCGCGCGTAACTCGGCTTTATTGGCCATCTCGCGCAGCTGTTCTGCACGAGAAACTTCCAACTGCGTTGAGATAATTTGCGAAAGTCCGACCGCCATTTCTTGCAACGTTGAGGTGATCTGGTGCGCGTGGCGGTAATAGATTTTCAGCGTGCCGGTGACGACCCCTTTTTCCCACAGCGGAATAATAATGAGCGAGTGAATTTCCGGGGTCCGGTAGGCTTCATCATTATTCCTGATGATTATCTTTCCTTCACGTAGCGAAAGCTGGGTTCTGGGGCTAATACCCACATCATTCTGCTTATAGTTATTTTCCCCAACACCCACATAAGCCAGCACTTTGTCGATATCGGTAATCGCCACGGCATCGGCGTTAATATCATTGCGAATAATATCGCAAACCTGGCGCAGTGATTCGCTGTTCACGTTACGGAATAGCGGCAGCGTTTTGTTGGCGATATCCAGCGCTAGCTTGGCCTGGCGCGCAGCGCTGGCCTCTTTTTCACCTTCGACACTTTGCACCAGTAGCACAATAAAGCCGATGGAGACGGTGCCGATAATCATAGGAATACCAATCTTTGAAACGATGTCGATTCCTAAAGATACTGACGGAGCCCACAGCACCACCAGAATCATGGTCATCGTTTCGCACAACATCCCAGCAATAATTCCCACGCGCCAATGCTGCTCTTTCGGGATTTTGCGATTAATCCAACCGGCAATACACCCGGCGATAATACTGGTAATTAGGCAGGGAATAGCGGTAATACCGCCTATATCAATAAGATAACGGTGAAGCCCGGCAATAATCCCGGTAATGATACCCACCCAGGGGCCAAATAAGATCCCGCCCGCCATCACGGCGATAATTCGCACATTGACCAGCGAGCCTTCAACATGCACGCCAGACCAGGTGCTGAACAAAGCAAACATAGAGAAAATAGCGGTGACCGCTAATAACTCTTTGGGCGTGTGGGCATTTTTATGCAGTAGTTCGCGGAACAGACGGATGCGAATTAAAAAGAACAGGCAAATAAGCATCAGCGCCGCCCGGTCAAATACCGCCAGCAGCATGTCAAAAATTTCGTGCACGGGTGACTCGAGTGACAAAGAATGGAAGGGCAATGATAAGGAAATTACTCAGCGGTTACCAGAAATGGACACTTTTGCATGAAACGCCCTCATCCCAGCCTTCTCCCCCAGGAGAAGGAGAAACTAACAATTCCCTCTCCCTGGGAGAAGGGGAAACTGAAACTGACAATCCCCTCTCCCTGGGGAGAAGGGGAAACTGAAACTGACAATCCCCTCTCCCTGGGGTGAAGGGGAAACTGAAACTGACAATCCCCTCTCCCTGGGGTGAAGGGGAAACTGAAACTGACAATCCCCTCTCCTGGGGAGAAGGGGATACTGAAACTGACAATCCCCTCTCCCTGGGGTGAAGGGGAGACTGAAACTGACAATCCCCTCTCCCTGGGGTGAAGGGGAGACTGAAACTGACAATTCCCTCTCCCTGGGGAGAGGGTTAGGGTGAGGGGAAAACTACTTCCCGCCCAATTGTTCACGACCCGCAGGGGTTAAATCACCAGGTGTCGCGCGTCCGTCAAAATCCACTTCAAAATCATCGGCAGCAAAATCAGGCGGTGATTTCCCTTCAACAAATGATGACCACTGGCGTTCGAGATACGCGGCATTTTTCTCACACCACGGCGCGGCGGCGATATACATCACGTTGCTATCGAACTCACCCTGATGCTCATTTTCAACGGCATGAATCACATCGCAGTGCCAGAAAACGGTATCGCCCGCTTCCATATTCGGAATTGAGGAAATCCCAGTAAGTAAAAGGGGATGCCACTGTTCGTTAATAGAAAGTGCACGCCCAGGTTTTGCTTCACACAACGACTCTTCCGGCACATCGTCTTGTAATGCTCGCAGCAAAATGTAAGCCATCGCGTTCGCTACCGGCAGCAACGTCAACGTGCCGCCATGCTTACGCTGTGGGCTAAGAGCCGTCCAGCCCTGAAAAGTACGGAACATAGAACAGACTGCCGGGGACGGGAATTCTCGTACTTCTGTACGACCTTCTGCGGCGAACGGGTTGTACTTCTGCCACTCGCCGGAGAACACATGACGGTAAACATGACGGAAATTCTCATCCAGCCAGCGTTCAACAGAACCGCCATCCACATGCGGAGACAGGCCCAAAGAGTTAGAACGAGGCGGACGACGGCGAGTTCGGTCGGCATAGCTCACCACGCGATCCGGGTCGAAATGCTGCTTACCGTTGCTCTCGGTTTCCCATAAATTGTTCAGGAAAACCTGCACCGCTTTCATGCGTGCATGTTGGCGTGCTTCGACCTGTGGCTTCGACCAATAAATGCCATAGATTTGCGGTTTACTTGCAGCAAGTGTGCCGAAATAGTTGTCTTCTGCCGCATTTTTCAATTTCTCGACGAAGTTATTTCGCTCCAGATAATTCCCGACTTCCTCATTCCAGGCTTGAGCCTGAGCATGTGGGAAAACGCCTTTGACGGTGCAGCAGCCGCGCTGGCGAATCAGCGCCTTTTGTTGCTCGCTGACGCGATGATTCACAATGTCGTCGGCGTTAATCTGCGGCACAGGATTTTCACCGCGATCCATTTCAGCGCGAATTTCTGCAATCTGGCGTTTCATGTCGCCTTCGAGTTGTTCAAAAGCGGCTTTGTAGCCAGGCAGCTCGTGGCGAAGTTTTTGTTTTATCTCACGGATAGCACGCGGTACGTCATCAATGTGTAGGGTCATGGTAGTGCTCCACGTCATCGGAAACTGAAGTTATTGGTTTGTTGCGACATGGTTAATGTAATTTAGTTTAATCAAACAAAATAGGGATAAGCTTCAAATGAAGCTTCCTCTTTTATGGGGAGTTAAAAATATTTCTCTTTCCCTCTCGACAGATGATTTTTATTCAGGCTATTTTCTAAGCAAGCCACATCACGTGGCAGCGTCGCTCGGACGGTCCGGGCGCTAACGTTATCTGAGGAATTTATGGCTGACTCCAGTCCAAAACGTCGTTTTTCGCGTATCGATCGTCTCCCGCCGTATGTGTTTAATATCACCGCTGAACTGAAAATGGCGGCTCGTCGTCGTGGCGAAGATATTATCGATTTCAGTATGGGCAATCCTGATGGCCCGACTCCACCGCATATCGTTGAAAAACTCTGCACGGTTGCGCAGCGCGAAGACACGCACGGTTACTCCACCTCCCGAGGCATTCCGCGCTTACGTCGCGCAATTTCTCGCTGGTACAAAGATCGCTACGACGTTGAAATCGATCCCGAGAGCGAAGCGATTGTCACCATTGGTTCGAAAGAAGGCCTGGCACACTTGATGCTGGCAACCCTCGACCACGGCGACACCGTGCTGGTGCCAAACCCAAGTTACCCAATTCATATTTACGGTGCGGTTATTGCCGGGGCGCAAGTGCGCTCAGTGCCGCTGGTGGAAGGCGTTGATTTCTTTGCCGAGCTTGAACGTGCGATTCGTGAAAGCTATCCGAAACCGAAAATGATGATCCTCGGCTTCCCGTCGAACCCAACCGCGCAGTGCGTGGAGCTGGAGTTTTTCGAAAGGGTAGTGGCGCTGGCAAAACAGTACGACGTGCTGGTGGTGCATGATTTGGCATATGCCGACATCGTTTATGATGGCTGGAAAGCCCCGTCAATTATGGAAGTGCCCGGCGCACGCGATGTCGCCGTTGAATTCTTCACCCTGTCGAAAAGCTACAACATGGCAGGCTGGCGCATTGGTTTTATGGTAGGCAACAAAGAGCTGGTGAATGCGCTGGCACGAATCAAAAGCTACCACGACTACGGCACCTTTACGCCGCTGCAAGTCGCGGCGATTGCGGCACTCGAAGGTGACCAGCAATGTGTGCGTGATATTGCTGAACAGTACAAACGTCGCCGTGATGTATTAGTAAAAGGCTTGCACGAAGCGGGTTGGATGGTGGAATGCCCGAAAGCGTCGATGTATGTGTGGGCGAAAATTCCAGAAAAATATGCGGCGATGGGGTCGCTGGAGTTTGCTAAAAAACTGCTTCAGGAGGCGAAGGTGTGTGTCTCGCCAGGTGTGGGTTTTGGTGACTACGGTGACACCCATGTGCGCTTCGCATTAATTGAAAACCGCGATCGCATCCGGCAGGCCGTGCGCGGTATTAAAGCGATGTTTCGTGCCGATGGTGTTATTTGATGGAATTAAGTCAATAAAAACAACGTGTTGTTCGTGAGCTAAATCATTCGAGTTGCAGACATTGCAACTCGAAGTATGACCGGTAAGGTTATTCAACCATCATCACAAACGTACCCACCCAAACCAACAAAATGAATGACAACCCCATCATGAAATATTTCACGTTACATTGCTCCGCGCGTTCGTCCGCGCAATTTTGCTAAAGAATTCAGTATAGAAACAGGTGGCCGTTCCACATCGTGTTCTGTTGCCGAACCCCGGGTTCGACGGCGCTAATGTACTCTCCCTGGAAGGCGGAATACAAGGGGCGGAAAACGGCAGTGGCAATCATTTTTTAAACTTTACAATTCACGCGGCGATAAAATAATAAATCTTTTGAATTAAAAGGGTTTTTTATCAAGTGAAAAGACTGTGGCGGAGATGAAAAAACGTTGTTGCGAGGCGAATTCTTTGCGAAAAAACAGGCCCAAAAGAGCCTGTTAATGTGGAGATTATTTGGTTGCGTTGGTGGCGTTTTCCATCGCCTGCTTCATTGCTGCGTTATTGATTGAGTTCTGACGATTCTGCTCAGCAAGGTAACAGGTATCTTTGCTGATTCCCTGTGCCTGGCAATCTGCCTGGCGTTGTGCCGAAGTGCTGCAACCTACCAATGTTCCAACCATACTCACTACCATCATTAACATTATTTTTTTCATTGCTGTTTAACCCAAAATGTTGAAGAAAACGCCGAAACGAAACGCCGTTTCTGACGCTGGCATAATCTACCATCTTCAATATGGGTAAATTAGGAAAATGCTTAATCATTGATGCGATCAATGTGTTTAATTTCCGACAAAATGTTTCTAAACGCCTGGGGTATGGCCAACGCCAGATTTCAACAGTGCTGCAATATGACGCGAAAGTCGCTCCGTGTTCAGGCGGGTTTCACCATTACGGATATCCTGCTGCAAACGGGCAACGGGTAAAAGCGTTAAGCCAAACAGCGAAATAAACAATAATTCCGGTTCGAGTTCGGGGTTTAAACGTCCTTCCTCTTGCCATTTGCGGATCCACATCTGCGCGGAATCCCGCTCTTGTGAGCCAAAACGGGCATCAATGCGTTGTTTTAACAGCCCGGTTTCGCTCAGCACTTCCCGAATCCACAGTGGTGCAAACCACCGATGCAGCATCGAAACATCAATAAATTTTTGCGTCAGGGCGGTGAGGGCGCAGACAGGGTCATCAGGGTACTCCCCGAACGCGCCGCCCATTGATTTACGCACTGGCATGTAACGCTCATCAATCAGCACATCCAGCAGTTGTTCGCGGGTTTTAAAATAGTAATGCAGCATTGCAGGCGTGACACCAGCTTCAGCAGCAATTGCGCTAAGTGGCGTCTGAGCAATCCCAAAAGTTGAAAACAGGTTTAATGCGGTATCGAGCAGGAGGTCGCGCTTATCGGCACTCTTGCGGGTTCCGGCAGGACGCCCAGGGCGACGTTTTTGGCCGCCAGCGGCGAGTTTTTCGGAATGTTCACTGCCATTTTCAGGTGACATTTTGTGCGAGCTCCATTGACCAGGTGAATCCATTGCACATATATTAATTATCCAGTTAATTAATTACAAGCAAACCGATATGATGACAGCCGCAGAAACGCCCCAGACAGAAACGCAGCAGCAGGCGACCTCGGTTCGTTTGCTGTTCTGTGCGCTGATGTTGGTCATGCTACTTGCCGCACTCGACCAGACGATCGTCTCCACCGCCTTGCCAACCATTGTCAGTGAGCTGGGCGGGCTGGAAAAACTCTCCTGGGTGGTCACCGCATATTTGCTTTCTTCCACCATCGTGGTGCCGCTGTACGGAAAATTTGGCGATTTACTGGGGCGGAAAATCGTTCTGCAAACGGCGATCGTGGTGTTTCTGCTTGGCTCGGTGTTATGCGGTGTGGCGCAAAATATGACCCAGTTGATACTGATGCGTGCCTTGCAAGGGTTGGGCGGCGGCGGCTTGATGGTGGTCACGATGGCAGCGGTGGGGGATGTTATCCCGCCTGCGGACCGCGGCAAATATCAGGGATTGTTTGGCGGTGTGTTTGGACTTGCCACCGTGATTGGGCCGCTGATCGGCGGTTTCCTGGTTGAGCATTTTTCATGGCGTTGGATTTTCTACATTAACTTACCGCTCGGTATTTATGCGTTGCTGGTCATTGGCGCGGTGTTAAAACCGCAAACGGCGCGCATTCGCCATCAAATCGATTTTCTCGGTGCGGGTTATCTCGCCGCGTCACTAACCTGCTTAATTCTGTTTACCAGCCAGGGCGGAACCGTGATGGCGTGGTCTGACCCTCAGCTGTGGTGCATTTTTGCCTTCTTTGTGGTGACACTCGGGGGCTTTATTTATGAAGAGCGTCGCGCCTTCGAGCCGATCATTCCCCTGGGTTTGTTTCGTGACCGTACGTTCTTATTGAGTTGCCTGATTGGCTTTATTATCGGTATGTCGCTGTTTGGTTCGATGACGTTTTTGCCGCTTTACTTGCAGGTAGTGAAATCATCTACGCCGACGCAAGCGGGGATTCAACTGTTGCCGCTGATGGGCGGACTGATGCTGACTTCGATTATCAGTGGCCGCATCATCAGCAAAATAGGGCGCTATCGTATTTTCCCGATAATCGGCACGTTGCTGACCTTTATCGCTATGTTGCTGCTCGGTACGCTTAAAATCGACTCACCTATTCACACTTTGTATTTGTACATCGCGCTGTTGGGCTTTGGCTTAGGAATGGTGATGCAAGTGTTGGTACTGGCGGTACAAAACAGCGTTGAGCAAAAAATGATTGGCGTTGCGACCTCCAGCACCACACTGTTCCGCCAGATCGGTGGCTCTATTGGTGTGGCGGCTTTCGGTGCAATCTTTACTAACGTGTTGCAAAACAAACTGATCGAACTGATCCCGCCTGGCACTCAGTTGCCTCGCCAACTGGGGGCAAAAGCGGTTCATGAGCTTCCCGTCGCGCTGCAAAATGATTATCTGCAAGCCTTTGGCTCGGCATTACATTCGGTGTATCTCATTTCCGCAGGGGTGGCGGTGTTCGCATTCCTGCTGTCGCTATTAATGAAAGACATACCGCTGCGTAAATAATCCAGCCAGGATTAATGAGTGAACCCTCGCCAATCAATCGTCACCCGTGGTTGAAAAACCGTTCTGGCTGAATTTTGAATTTCAGCTCAGGCGCGTGGGTTTTGGCGTGCGGCTGCTTATCATCCCGGCGGGAAAACGTAACCGAATCGTGCCTGGAGGCGATTTTATGGAAGGGTTTCGTCTTGATACGCTGCAACCGCAGCCGGATAAAATGTACAGCCTGAATTGGGATATGATTCTGGAATACCCACAGCCAGCGGCAAGAGATATGCAAACTTTATGGCTTACTCATTAATGCACGGTTGAGTGATGAAGTGGTGAAAGCAATATCACCACCTTATATTGTGTTTATGGCCTTATTGCTATTAATGAGTATTTTCTTCTCTCATCTTTAAAGTAAAGTGCTCTTCTATTTTGGTGATGATTTTTACGAAGTTCTCATTACCCATCGAACTTTTGTTGTAATTAATATAAAAATCAACAGGTGCAACATTGAAATCGCTCTGAAGTATTTTCAGCCCCATTGCATCAGCAAAGTTTTCAGCAAACCACTTAGGCACAAAACTGACACTGTCTGTTTTCGCTGAAACAGCGGAGTTTACAAATACTGAACTGCTGCTGAATGTGAAATTGCGCGACTGGAAATGCTCGTCAATATCTCGCTGTACTCTTTTTAACCCTACAGTGTTTACATTCAGAAAGGTTGCTGATTCATTTTTGATGCTTTCACGAGATAATAATGTCTCGATATTGGGATGATCCTTCCGACACACGGGCACCACATTTTCCTGCATGCAAAGCCTGGAAATGACGGAAGAACTATAATAAGGGTGAGTATCCAGCACGACATCCGCTTTACGATAGGCCAGTATATCTTCACCGTTATTGAGCAACGAGTCGGCAGAGAGGTGGACTAATTCACAAGGAATACCGCTTTTCTGAATATCTGCACAAAGATCGGGCAACATGCGTAATGCAAGATAGGGAGACGCATAAATCATCACTTTATGTGTCGTTGTATTCGCTGAGAAATTAATAATAGAGTCGAGCAGGTTGCCAAAATTCACGCTTATCTGAGAGTGGAGTTTAATTGCAACGGTTGTGGGTTCTATTTTTTGCCCTGTTCGTACAAATAATGGATCGGAAAAGTGCAGGCGTAATTTGTTCAATGATTGGCTTATTGCAGAGCCGCTTAAATTTAATGTTTCCGCCGCTTTCTTTACACTACAATGAATGAATACAGCTTCAAATATTAATAATAAATTAAAATCGAAAGAGTGGAAGCGTTCGAGGTTTGATAAATTCTTTTCATTAGTCATGATTTAAATATTCCCTGAGTGAAAAATAAGCGAAGTGAAACCATTCACGACTATTCGTTAAAATGATAAATAATGTAATTTATGAGTATAGTTTATTTTTACATGTCGTGCATATTGTTTTTTCAGAATGTCTTTTTTGGTATAAATAGAATTTAAATCACGACTGAGCCAGGTTTATTAAAACCTGACTCAGTCGGCGTATTTACACGCTTCTGGATTGCGCCGCTTTTTTCATTGGAATCAATGAAATTACGATAGCGCCTAAAACAAGGAACCCGGCAACCATATAGATGCCAGCATTGAAATTACCCGTCACATCTTTCATCCAGCCCATTAAAAGCGGCCCAAGTGCGGCTCCGGTCATACCGGTTGCGTTAATAACCGCAATCCCAAGCGCGCGAGCTTGCAGTGAAATGGACTGGTCTGGCGTAGTCCAGAAAATCACCATAGCGGCAAACGCACCCGCTGAGGCCATCACAATACCGGTAAACTGGAGCATCGGGTTGGTGCTTGAGGCGGTTAATATCCAGCCTGCGGCGGCAAACAGGTACGGTAACAGAGTATGAATTTTGCGCTCATTAAATCGATCAGAACGCTTACTCCACCAAATCATCCCGACAATAGTACAAATTTGCGGAATCGCGCTGAGCAAACCGATGGTGATGTTATTACTTTCCTGATTAAAACTGCGCAGAATAAGCGGCGTCCAGACACTCAATGCGCTTAAGGTATTCGTCAGGCAGAAATAAGCCAGCGTATAAAGCATGATTACCGGGGTAAATAATTCCCGCAGCATGCTTCGTTGTGGCGTTAAACCGACATTAGCGCTCTGCTGAGTCTTGATAATATTCAGCCGATCGGCTTCCAGCATTTCGTTCAAACAGGCTTTATCGTCATCGGTGAGCCATTTGGCTTTAGACGGTGAATCATCCAGCCAGAACCACACCACCAGGCCCAATATTACCGACGGGAACCCTTCCAGCAGGAACAACCATTGCCAGCCTTTCAGGTTGAGTAAACCATCCATATTCAGAATATAACCGGAAGCGAGCGAACCCAGCGCCATCGTGACCGGCATCGCAATCATAAACAGGGCATTGGCACGGGCACGATATTGAGCAGGGAACCAGAAGGTTAAATAAAGTAATAAACCCGGTAAGAACCCAGCTTCAGCAATCCCGACCAGCATTCGCAAGACATAAAGACTTCCGGGGCCGGTGGCAAACATGGTCGCGGTAGACGCAATCCCCCAGACCACCATCAACACGGCAATCCAGCGGCGCGCACCGACAATACTCAGCATGATGTTACTCGGCACGCCGCAGATAACATACATCACATAAAACAACGTGGTCGCCAGGCCAAACATCGTGCTGGTCAGGCCCAGGTCTTTGCCCATGGTCAAACCGGCAAAGCCAATATTAATACGGTCCAGATACGAAAAAACAAACAGCACAAACAAGAAGATGATCAACCGACGAAATAGCTTTTTAATCACCGCTTGTTGCCGGGGATCCAGCGGTATTTCGGTTGGCGATGTTGGGGCCAGTACTTCAGAGCGAGCCTGTTCCAGAGAAGGACTTTCGTTCATGTAGAGCTCCACATTGTGTTTATAAGTATTGTCAGCTCCGTGTTTTCAAGGATTGAGCGCTTCCCATCCCAGTCAACGCAAACACGTGCGCTAACGTATAGGAAAGAGAGGGATTGGATGTCAATGCGGTGTTTGATAAATGATACGAAAATGTTAACGACGTTGCATTTGTGAATCATAAAGTGTGCGGTAATCGCCCGTCACTCTGGTTTGTACTGCTGCTTTGCCCGGTGCGCTGTGTTCAGCTGGGGTTTAGCAGGTATAATCGCCAACTCTAAGACTTTCTCGGTAAGGAACTTCATGAGTAATCTAAATAAAACACCGGATGATCAACCTGCGGACACCGTTTTTCACCGTGAAGAGTTCCCGTTTTACTGGATAGTCAACGTCTACGCCCGCTATACCCAAATCATGGAAGTGACGCTGAAAAAGGTGCAGCTGGACGTTTCTGGGTTCCGGGTCTTGATGGTCACCCAGCAATACGGCAAGGCCAGCATTTCGCAAATCTCTGAACACGCCATGGTCAAAATGCCAACCGTAACCAAAATTGTGGGCCGTCTGCGCGAAGAGGGATTAGTGACCACCGCCAGCAGCGAACAAGACGCGCGGGTAACCGAAGTGATGCTGACCGCCGTTGGAAAAGAAAAAGTGGAAGAAGCTTATCGTCTGGCTGGCAAAGTTTTTGAGAAAGGGTTTAAGGGTATGAGCGCCTCTCAGGTCGAAAAAATGAACCTGTCGCTGGGAAAAGTTCTGGCTAACCTCAACGAGCTCTGATGTAAAAACCACAGAATGACAAAATTGTGACCGCCTTAAAAATTCAATTCAACCTGCTGTAAAATAAGATTTTTTATCCACTCGTCGTCCTGAATCCTCATGACGACTTTTTTGTCTGCCCGCCATTTTTCTCTTATTAATTCATCAACATAACCCAATAGCCATTGTATATTTACAGTTATATTAATGTTATTTACTTGTAAAAATAACGTGAAATATTACTTGAATTTTCATCTAAATATTCCATGATTGACTAATCTTCACTCAGAACAAAAAAGCGGCAATGACTGCTTGCGTAATATGATACACATTCTCTGATTAAGGTGTTAATGATGAAGTCTATTTGTGAGAGCAATGGTTACGTTGAGCAGTTTGTCCTCGGTGAGGGGGAACTCCGCTTTGCAGTAAAAGATACGCTGGATATTGCCGGTTACCGCACTCGAGCCGGGTGTCCGGCGCTCGCGGCAGCCCCGATTGCCAGGCATCATGCCAGCGTCGTTGAGACATTACTCGACAAGCGCTGCGTACTGACCGGTAAAACCACGCTGCACGAATTGGCATTCGGTGTCACGGGCATTAACGCCTGGAGTGGAACGCCGGTGAATCCGCACTTCCCACAGCTTATCCCTGGCGGCTCATCAAGCGGTTCCGCCGCCGTGGTCGCCTCGGGTGAAGTCGATTTTTCGCTGGGCACCGATACGGGCGGCTCGGTCCGTATGCCCGCAGCCTGCTGCGGGGTTCTCGGATTTAAACCCGGTTATGGCGTTCTCAGCCGCAAAGGGGTTTTGCCAGAACACAGCTCGCTGGATTGCGTTGGCATTTTTGCCCGCGACGCGGAGGTTTTGCGCCAGGTTGCCCATCATCTTTCCATTCCCGAAAGCCTGCCGTTAACCGCGTTGCCTGAAGTGGCGTTTGTTGCGGCGGCAATACCAGAAATTGATGCGCTAATCCTGAAGCACCTTGAGCAGCGGGGCCTTCGCCCACGCCATTCCACACTTTCGATGCTTGCTGATGCGCACCGCGCTGGGCTTACGATTATCAGCCACGAAAACTGGCAGGCGTTTCACCCATTGCTGAGCAGTGACGAGGTTTCGCCAGATGTGGCAAGCCGAATTCGGGCGGGCAAAGATGTGGAGCCTGCTGCACTTGCTGACGCCGAACGCGTACGCAGCGAGTTCACCGCTCAGGTTGATGCGCTACTTGAGCAGTCCCCATTACTGGCGCTGGCGACGTTGCCAGAACTCCCGCCAACGCTTGAAGAAGCAGACGATCCTCTCAGCGTTGTGAACCTGACGCGCCTGGTCCGGCCTTTCAATCTCAGCGGGCACCCGGCGTTGACGCTGCCAATAGGTGAGATTCGTGGCCGTCCGGTTGCGTTGCAACTGGTTGCGGCCAAAGGGGGCGAAGGCTTGTTAATTCAGGCCGCGCAGTGGTTTGAACAGCAGCGACGACGCCACTAAACACAGCCTTTTCGTTCGTTTTTACCTTTAACTAACGACTCAATGAGCGTGGCTCATTGCGGCTTCGTGCACCCTTTTGCCAGTGAAAACATTATTCGGGAGTGAGCCATGTCTGTCATCAACGTTCGTGAAGAGCTTGTTCCGCTACTGAGCGAAGTCACCACTCGTAGCGCCGATTTTGAGCATCAACGCCATATTTCTGAAGACATTATTGCCCGCTTTAAACAGGTCGGCGTGTATCGCGCGCTGGTCCCGAAAATTTACGGCGGGGATGAATGTTCTCCGGCGCAGTTTTGCGAACTCATTGAGCAGATTGCCACGGCAGACGGCTCGGCGGGGTGGGTGGCAAGTTTTGGCATGAGCCCGTTCTACCTCGGCGCGTTGCCTCCGGACACATTGAAAGAGCTGTACCGCAACGGGCCTGATGTGGTGTTTGCCGGCGGTATTTACCCGACGCACAAAGCGATGCTGGCCGATGGAGGCTATCGCGTCAGCGGGCGCTGGAGTTTTGCCAGCGGCAGCATGGGGGCATCGGTCTTTGGCGTGGGTATTCAGCCTGATGAGGAAAAATCTCTGCCGCGGATGGCGGTGCTGCCACGGGAATACGTGCAGATCGATCCCGTGTGGAACACCGTTGGGCTGGCCGGAACCGGCAGTCACGATCTGCTGGTCAACGATGCGTATGTTCCGCAGGAGTGGACCTTTATTCGCGGTGGTGCGCTGAATCTGGAAGGCGCGCTGTATCGCTATCCGGTGCTTTCCCTCGCGACTCAAGTGTTGTCAGTGGTTGCGCTGGGTGTGGCACGGGCGGCGCTCAATGAAATCTATCAAATCGCGCATCGCCAGCAGTCGGTTACAGGGGCACCTAAGCTCGCCGAAAGGCCACAGGCGCAGATGCAAATTGCCCGCTGTGAAGCCGATCTGCGCTCTGCTCGCGCCTGGTTCTACGAGGCGATTGACGAGGTCTGGCAGAGCTTGTTGGCGGGCGATGCGGCAAATCAGGAACAAATTAACGCCTTACGGCTCTCTTCCACGCACGTGACTCGCGTGGCGGCAGAAGTGGCGCGCCAGGCGCTGGCGCTCAATGGCATGGGAGGCGTCACGATGACCAGCCCATTACAGCGTTATGTCCGCGACACCATGGTGATTACCCAACACGCCTTTATGGGCGACCTCTCTTATCTCAACGCCGGTACGGTCTTTTTTGGTGGCAAACCGTTACCGGGTTACCTGTGATTTTTCTTAAAAGGAGCAACAGATGAGCCAGACAAACAAATTACGTGTGCTGTTTTGCATCGGTATTAATCAGAACTTTTTCGATGCAAGCCCAGTTGAAGCCAAGCAAGTGTGGGGCGCTTTTGGCGTGATGATGAAAGGGGTTGAAGAAACGCCTGGGATTCGGGTTATCGGCAATATGGATGACGACCAACTGATGGTCGGCTCGTCGACCACCGCGCCATGGACTACTTACATCCTGGCCGATGCAGACGCTCTGGAAAACGTCGCGGCCGTTTGCAACTTGTTCCGCACCACACCGGTGGGTGATAGCGGCAGCAAATTGTGGAAGTACTGCAAAATCGAAGCGCGTGTTGGGCGCGAACTGATTATTCAGGGCTAATTTTTTCAGAGCTTTTTTTCAGGGGAATGGAGCCAATGATGAACTCACAGGACGCGCTGCGTTTGCAGCAACTCGAAGACCAGCAGGCAGCACGCGTTTGCATCAGCAACTACATGTGGCTGTGCGACAGGCTCGATAGTGCCGAGACGGTTCAGGCCATAGGCGACCTGTTTACCGCGGATGCGTGCTGGGAGGGCGTGGGCGAACCTTATGCCGCGCGACTGGGGAGACATCTGGGACGTGAGGCGATTGTGGCCATGATGGCAGGCTATGTGCGAACCCCTGCGCATTTTGCCATGAACGCCCATTTTCTTTGCTCTGAAGCCCTTAGCCAGCAGGTCGATGGCCCACTCTTTGGCCGTTGGCTGATGCTGCAAACCTCCGAGTTTACTGCCGGAGGGGCGCATCTCAACGCCGCGGAAATTAACGTGGAATTTCGCCGCGAAGCAAGCGGTATGCGTATCCACCATTTTACCACCCGCAACCTGTTCAGCCGGCCAGTAAACCATTGGCATGCAGCGGATGAGCTCCCGGTGCCGGATAAAAAATAGACAGCCGATAACGTGCAGGAGATTGGACATGCAATGTGACAACATCATTAAGATAAAAAACATTAATACCGATGCGCCGACGGTGCCTGACCGCGCTGAAGTTGCAGCCCTGGTTCAGCACGATCGGGTGCACACCTCGTTGTATAACTCCGACGCGCTATTCCAGCTCGAACTGGATCGTATTTTCACTAAAACCTGGGTTTGGGTGGCGCACGCCAGCGAAATTCCTGAAACCGGGAGCTTTAAAACCACAGAAATAGGCACCCAGCCGGTCATTGTGGTGCGCGATCGTAAAGGTACGGTTCATACATTACTCAACCGTTGCCGTCATCGCGCCGCCACCGTTTGCGAACATCGCAGCGGTAAAACCAACAGCTTCGTTTGCCCGTACCACGGTTGGGGATATGCGCTGGACGGCAGCTTACGCGGCGTGCCGCATCCAGAAAGCTATGCCGACCAACTGGAAAAGGGTGAGTTAGGGCTGGTGTCGCTGCGTACAGAACAGTATGCCGGAATGATTTTTGCCACCTTCAATGACCAGATTGAACCACTGGAAGATTTCCTTGGCCCAGCTAAAAAATGGATGGATTTGTTTATGAAACAGGGCGCGGGATTCCCGATTAAAACCGGGCCTGCACACCGTTTCCGCTTCCCTGGCAACTGGAAAATCCAGCTGGAAAACACCACAGATGGCTATCACTTCCCGGTGGTGCATCGCTCGTTCCTGAGCTCTGTCGATAAGCAGACTGAAGAGATGCTCAATTTCGTCGATGGCAGCGGCTATGTCGAAGATTTGGGTAATGGTCACAGCGTGATGGTGATGATCCCAGAGCTTGTGGATCTTGATGCCAATCTTGATGCACCGATCCCCGAGCGTTTTACCGAGTTAGCCGAAGCCCTGCGTCAGGATCACGACGAACAGCAGGTTCGCCGCATTGTGCGTGCAGTCGGAGGCTCCGGTTTCAACCTCAATATCTTCCCGAACATCGCCTGTTCGATGGCCTTCTTCCGTGTCCTTCAGCCGATTTCTGTTGATGAAACCGAAATTCATCACGCCGTCATCATGATGGACGGCGGCCCGGAAATTGCCAACCAGGCAAGATTGCGTCTGCATGAACACTTCCAGGGGCCGATGGGCTTTGGCACGCCGGACGACTCCGAAGCCTGGGAGCGTGTGCAGCGGGGTGCAACATCGGGCAATGAACTGTGGATTATGCTCAATCGCGGACTGGCGGGGGAACACCGCACCGATGATGGTTTACGCAGCGATGTCAGTGCCGAAACCGGCATGCGTGCGGCTTACCAGATGTGGAAAAAACTGATGACGGAGGCGGAATAAATGACAACGCCAGAATCTGTACTGTTTAAAGCTATCTCTCTGATTAACCTCGAAGGGGATTTGCTCGACCAGGGTGAATTTAATGCCTGGCTGGAATTATGGCAGCGCGATGGACTGTATGTGGTGCCGATTGACCCTCAGGAGACAGATTTTAAAAACACCCTGAATTACGCCTGTGACGATCATGAAATGCGTGCCCGTCGCGTGAAACGCCTGTATAGCGGCGAGTCGATTTCGACCACGCCACGCGCCAGAACGCTGCGTACGCTCTCGCGTTTTCGTCTGCTGGAATCTCAGGATTCTTTGATTGTGGTGCGCGGGGCGCAATCACTGTGGGAACACCGCAAAGGCCACAGCCGCCACTATGCCGCAGACATCACCTGGCACCTGCAACGGCAGGGTGACTCCTGGCTTATCAAACAAAAAGTGATCCGCCTGATCAACAGCGATGATGTCCTGCACAGCATCGGTTACATCCTCTGAGGAGCCAGTTATGACACAAACCGTATTAGTCACAGGGGCTGCGGCAGGACTGGGAAATGTCATCGCCGCCAGCCTGCTGGAGCAAGGTTTCCAGGTAGTGCTGTCGGATGTGAGCCACGAACGTGCGCAGCAAGCGGCAGAACGACTGGATAACGGCCAGGGCAATGTGCTGGCGGTGGGGCTCGATATTCGCCAGCCGCAGGATTTTGAACACGCGCTGGCAGCAACGATTGAGCGCTTTGGCAGCCTGGAAGTGTTGGTCAATAACGCCGCGTTGACGCTGGCCACACCGGTTATGGACATCACCGTCGAGGAGTTTGATCGGGTGATTTCCACCAATTTGCGCGGCACGTTTGTCGGTTGCCAGACGCTGGGGCGCTATTTCGCCAAACGGGGCTACGGTCGCATCATCAACCTCGCCTCGTTAGCCGGGCAGAATGGCGGGACGGCTTCAGGTGCGCACTACGCGGCATCGAAAGGCGGCATTTTGACCCTGACAAAAATCTTTGCCCGTGAGTTGAGTCAATCCGGCGTTACCGTCAACGCGATTGCCCCAGGCCCGATGGATCTGCCTTCGGTTCACGCGCTGGTACCGGAAGAAAAAATGGCGGGGTTATTGAAGATGATCCCCGTTGGCAAGCTAGGCGAGGCTGAGTTTGTCGCCCAGGCCGTAGCATTGTTGGCATCAGAGCAGGCATCGTTTGTCACCGGGGCAACCTGGGACATCAACGGTGGTCTGTTTATGCGTTAAGGGGGCAACATGCTGACTTTACACATTATCCGCCGCGAGTTGCAGGGCGACGTGACGCTACTGACGCTTGCCCATGCTGACGGCATTGAGCTTCCTGCGTTTAGCGCGGGCGCGCATGTTGACCTTCATCTGTCGGCAGAACTGGTGCGCCCGTATTCGCTGTGTGGCGACCCGCAGGACAGGCATCACTACCAGTTGGGCATTCTGAAAGACAGCCGTTCTCAGGGCGGCTCGCTGGCGGCGCATGCGTTACGCGAAGGTGACGAAGTGCAAGTCAGTGCGCCGCGCAACTTATTTGCTCTGGACACTCGCGGCAACCACAGCTTGTTGATTGGCGGTGGGATTGGCATTACGCCGATGCTGGCGATGGCCGCAGAACTGCACGCAGCCGGGCGCTCATTTTCCCTGCATTACGCTTGCCGTTCACGCTCGGGAGCGGCGTTTGTCACGCAACTGGAAAATGCGCCGTACGCCGAACGCGTCCAGTTGCATTTTAGCGATGAACAACGGTTAAACCTCGCCTCGGTGCTCAGTGACGTTCCACCGAATACCCATGTCTACGTCTGCGGTCCGACCCGCCTGATGGAAGCGGTATCCAGCCTCGCGAAAAACCTGGATTACCCGCCGGATCAAATTCATCAGGAATGTTTTAGCGCCGACGTGCAGATCCAGGGCAACGCGTTTGAAGTGGTGGCAGCCGCCAGCGGAATTACCGTCCAGGTCGCTGAAAATCAAAGCATCGTCGAGGCGCTGGCACTGGCAGGACTGAAGGTGTGCGTCTCCTGTAAACAAGGGATTTGCGGCAGTTGCCTGACCGATGTACTGGAGGGGGAGCCGGATCATCGTGACAGCTATCTGACCGATGAAGAGAAAGCCGATGGCGATCAAATCCTGTTGTGCTGTTCCCGCGCGAAAGGCGCCCGTTTGATTATCGATTTGTAAGGAGTATCCCATGACACTGCAATCTGAATTTCGAAATGCGATGGCGCAACTGGGAAGCGCGGTCTCTGTTATCACCACCGATGGTCCTGCGGGAAAGTTCGGCTTTACGGCTTCCGCCGTGTGCAGCGTGACGGATCAGCCACCGACGTTGTTGGTCTGTATGAATCGCAACTCTTTCGCCAATGACCATTTCAAGCAAAACGGCACCTTATGCGTCAACGTCCTTTCCAGCGAGCATCAGGATTTGTCGGGTGTTTTCGCCAATGCCAACTTGCGTTCCGAGCAACGTTTTCTACATGACAACTGGCAGGTGATGTCCAGCGGAGCGCCGGTTCTGAGCTCATCGGTTGCCAGCTTCGATTGCGTTATTGATACCTGCCACGAAGTCGGCAGCCATACGGTGTTTTATTGCCAGGTGCAGGCCGTCCGCGTGAGCGAGCAG
Source organism: Buttiauxella sp. A111 (assembly GCF_014189855.1). Classification (GTDB taxonomy): domain Bacteria; phylum Pseudomonadota; class Gammaproteobacteria; order Enterobacterales; family Enterobacteriaceae; genus Buttiauxella; species Buttiauxella selenatireducens. Next base: position 1,152,903 of record NZ_BJFN01000001.1, on the reverse strand, counting down.
CCTCGCGGTCTGGTCTATTTTAACCGTCGTTACCACCGGATTGGCGACGATGTTGAAGTGTAGCCGCCCACGGTTTAGCGCATCTTTTATCCAGGAGGACACGCTTCATGAGTGATATCGCGAAAGAAAGTACGGCACCGCACGATGCTCAGCAAATGCGTAAGTTGGTTATCGCATCGGTGCTCGGTAATGCGCTGGAATGGTACGACTTTTTCCTCTATGGGACGGCCGCCGCACTGGTGTTTGGCCCGTTATTTTTCCCGGTCGGAGGCGATCCGCTACAGGGAACGTTGTTAGCGTTTTCAGGCTTTGCGGTCGGTTTTCTTGCTCGCCCGCTGGGCGGGATTGTGTTTGGGCATCTGGGCGATCGTTACAGCCGCAAGATGACGCTGGTCATGACGCTGTCATTAATGGGCGCGACGACCTTTGTGATTGGCCTGCTACCGGTTTACGCGCAGATTGGGATTTGGGCACCGATATCGTTAATCACCCTGCGTTTTTTACAGGGCGTGGCATCGGGCGGTGAGTGGGGTGGCGGCGTTTTGATGTTAAGTGAAAATGCCCCTGCCTCACGCCGTGGCTTCTACACCGCCTGGAGCCAGATGGGGGTTTCCGGTGGGTTTGTGTTATCTGCCTTTGCGTTTTATCTGGTGCAGAAATTACCGGAATCTTCATTTATGAGTTGGGGCTGGCGTGTGCCGTTCCTGCTGAGTCTGCTGATTTTTCTGGTCGGGGTGTATATCCGTAAAAATATCCGCGAAAGCCAGGTTTTCCAGCAGGCAAAACCGCAAGACAAACACGAAAAACTGCCTCTGCTGGTGATTATCAAAGAGCATCCGAAAGCGCTGCTACAGGCCATCGCACTGCGTTTGCCCGAGAATGGCGCGTCTTATATCTTTTTCACCTTTTCGGTGGTGTATGCCAAACACATTGGTATCAGCACCGGCGTCATCATCAGTGCGGTGACCCTCGCCATGGTGGTGGAGCTTTTCTCGATCCTGTTCTGGGGCGCGTTGTCCGATCGCATTGGCCTGAAACCCGTGTACTACATCGGTGTCATTGGCCTGTTGGTCATGGCTTTCCCGTTCTTCTGGCTGCTCTCGACCGGTGATTACGGCTGGATCATGGTTGCGATGATCCTGGGATTACCGGTGTGCCATGGGGCGATGATCGGCACGCAGCCATGCATCATGAGCGATCTTTTCCCGGTGCGAGTCCGTTATTCAGGCCTGGCGCTGGGACATGAAGTGGGCTCGATATTTTCAGGTGGATTAGGCCCGATGCTGGCGGTGGCGTTGCTGATTGAATTTGATGCTTACTGGCCGGTTTCATTACTGCTGATGGGCTACGCGCTGCTGGCGTTGATTGCGCTGTGGAGCTTGCCGTCACAAAAGTCCTCTTTAAGCCCGGCAGTGATGCCAGATATAGCCAACGGAGCCGTTAATGAATCTCGCAATTGAATCCATCTCTTGTTGGCTGGTGGATATTCCCACTATTCGCCCGCACAAACTGTCAATGACCACGATGGGGTGCCAGACACTGACCATCATCCGCATGACCTGTGCGCAGGGCGTTATCGGATGGGGGGAGGCGACCACTATTGGCGGTTTGAGCTACGGTTCGGAAAGCCCGGAGGCGATTAAATCAGCCATTGAATGCTATCTGGCCCCTCTATTGTGCGGAAAAACCTTTAACGGTGTTGCCGCACTGGCGGAAACCATGAACGCCAGCGTGAAGGGAAACACCTTTGCAAAATCGGCTCTGGAAACGGCATTTCTTGACGCGCAGGGGAAGGTGCTGGGATTACCAGTAAGTGCTTTGCTGGGCGGCGCGCTAAACGACCGTCTCCCGGTACTCTGGACACTGGCGAGTGGCGATACCGATAAAGATATAGAAGAGGGAAAACGGCTGCTTGAGCAAGGGCGACACAATACCTTCAAACTCAAAATCGGTGCGCGTGCGCTTGAAGTCGATATTCGCCATGCGCTAGCGATTAAATCCGCGTTGGGCAGTGATGTCAGTATCCGTGTTGATGTCAATCAGGCATGGGATTTGACCACGGCTATCAAAGGCATGACGCAGTTACAGGAAGGCGGTATCGACCTGGTCGAGCAGCCGACGCCGATGTGGGACAGGCAATCATTAATCACCCTGAGCCAGCGTTTTTCCGTACCGATCCTCGCAGATGAAGCCGTAGGAACTTGCCACGACGGTTATGCCCTTGCGAGTGGCGGATTTACCGGTGCTTTTGCGCTGAAAATTGCGAAAGCAGGAGGGCCGGCTCAGGCGCTGAAACTGGCGCATGTGGCGCAGGCGGCAGGAATTGGATTGTATGGCGGCACGATGCTGGAAGGAACGCTGGGTAGCGTCGCCTCATTACACGCCTGGTCGACAGTCAACATGCAGTGGGGAACCGAAATGTTCGGCCCTCTACTGCTCAAGGACGACATTGTGGTGAACCCGCTGGAATTCAGCCACGGGCAAGTCACATTACCGCAAGGGCCAGGGCTGGGAATTGAAATTGACGAAGATAAATTGTGTTTTTATGCCCGAAAATAAATAGCTGGAAGCCTATAACTTTATACCAAAAATAATTCGAGTTGCTTGACTAAAAAGACAAAAACGACCCCTACAGTGAGGAATAAATAATGACAGTTAATCCGGTAAAAACATCTGAATTAGAAAAGTTGCTTGCGGTGAGCAGTGGTCTGGTATCTGCTCAAGGGAATGAACGTTTTAAAGCGATTATGCACCAACTGCTGGACGATCTTTGCCAGACCATTAAGAAATTCGATATTACCGATGAAGAGTTCTGGCAGGCGGTCAATTATCTGAATGAATTAGGCGAGCGTAAAGAGGCTGCACTATTAGCGGCGGGTTTAGGCCTGGAGCATTATCTCGACATGCGTGCCGATGAAAAAGAGGCCGCCGCGGGTAACGAAGTCGGTACGCCTCGCACTATCGAAGGCCCGTTGTACGTGGCGAATGCGCCATTAAGCCAGAATTATGCGCGTATGGATGACGGCACTGAGCAAGCTGAAATCATGTGGTTACACGGCCAGGTGGCGGATTCCAACGGCAAGCCCGTCGCTGGTGCGATTGTTGATATCTGGCATGCGAACACGCTGGGGGGGTATTCGTTCTTTGACCAATCACAAAGCCAATATAACTTACGCCGCCGCATCCAGACTGATGCAGATGGCCGCTACGCGGTGCGCAGTATTGTGCCTTGTGGTTATGGCTGCCCGCCAGATGGCCCTACTCAAAAGCTGCTGACGGAGTTAGGCCGTCATGGTAATCGCCCGGCACATGTCCACTTCTTTGTTTCAGCACCGGGTTATAAGCATCTCACCACGCAAATTAACCTTAATGGTGATGCTTATTTATGGGATGACTTTGCCTTTGCCACCCGAGAAGAGCTGATTGCCGATCCGGTTAAAATAACCGATGCGCATATTGCGGAACAACGCAATATTCATCAGCCTCATACCGAAGTGAAGTTTAATTTCACGCTGGTGGCGGCGAGCGATAATAATGAAGAGACAAAAATTAAACGACTGCGTGTAATGGAGTAAGCATACTCATTAACCGTCAATCTACTCTATCGGGGTAACGTTATCGCGTTGCCTCGATTTTTTTACTGTAAAAATAATAAAAAAAGAACCCGATATTTATCGGGGTATAGCCGAAATAAGCAAGCTATACCTCGGTAGACATAGGGTAAATTTGCTTACCACATCAAATCATCAGGCACGATGAAATCGGCGTACGGATCTTCTTCGTCCAGCGCTTCTTTACTCAGTTCGGCACTTAATACAATACTGCTCGCATCACGCTGGGCAATTTTATTGGCTACGCTTGCGGGAATAATCGCATATTCGCCATCCGGGTTTTTATCAGAAACCAGGCGCGCAATGGCGAGACGACCATTGATCAGCTGTGTTTGAGTCGCTTTATCGACATAGATCTTTTTAATTAAATTATTGTCTGTGAAGTTATAACCAATATCGCCTTTAGAAATAACAATCCTGTTCATTTCAATAAGCTGCTTAACCTGTGCTTTATATTCTTTCGATAAGGCGGCTTGCTTTTGCTGCTCGCTGAGTTGCTTATCACGTTCGATTTGCGCTTTTTTATTTTCTTCAACCGCTTCTCTTGCCTCACGAGCCTGTACTCGCGATTTTTTTGCGGTTCTTTGGACTTTCGCGATTTTTTTGCTGCTGACTAATCCAGCTTTGAGCATCTGCTCTTGTAACGTTAGTTTTGTCATGTTCGTGTCTAAAAACCAATGAAATAGTATGTGGGATTATACCTTTAATTTTCGAGGCTGTGCCACGTTGTAGGTTTGGGGCACGCAGCATCCTGATGACACTGTTTTTGCAGTACTAAATAATTTCACGAGTAAAAATCACCCGAATGCATGATTTTATGTGATTCACATCACATTTACGATGCCGTGTTCCTTGTGAACACATCGTGACACAACCAGATAAGGTGGTCAGAAATGAAATACTATTTTGCTGCTTTGTTGTTATCTGCTATTGCCGCACCTTGTTATTCACAACCTGTGAAGGCCGAGAGTAAAGAGGATATCCTTAACAATACCAGCACCACTCAGTATCAGTTTCAGCACGCGCAGGTCAGCGGACCGGGCGTACTGGAGCTCAATACCGAGTGTTACAGCTTGCCTGTTACGGAGCATCAGCCAGGGGTAAATTGCTTCCCTGATTATTAAACTCGGTTTTTCCCCCAGTCATCTCCTGGCTGGGGTTTGGTTATTTCAATCATTTACTACGCTTAAATCCCGCCAGCAAAACCTTACCTAACTGCGCAAAAAGCGTGGTGCCTGCAAATCCTCGACCAGTTCATTCACTAACTCAAACAACATTCCGATTAATGCACGGTTCACATCTGGGGTATGGGCGCGGCTTAACAGCGTTTGAGTCAGCGCGTGGCAGTACTGGCGTTGTATTTCTGAATCGCGATTCACCTGTATTTTCACTTCTTTTTCTACGGTCAGGCGTTCTACCAGATACGCGGGCAGCGGTTGTTCAAAAGTCGTTTTCATCACTTCCAGGCAGTGTGCGATTCGTCCACAAAACACCTGTTGTTCGGTTTCTGTCTGGCATTCGATGAGTTCGTCGGCAAGGGATTCGCAGACGTCGAGGAGCTGGAATAAGTCCATACTGGCGGTAATCGGGGAAAGCAGGGCGCTGCTATATTGAGGCTGTGAAATCGTTTGAGCTGACATCATGTTAGTGATCTCCGATGTGTGATTAATCACACCACCACCAGAGTTTCCACGCTGCTGGGGCGGTGACGCTAATGAGGGTGGAAATACCGGACACAACGGAAACCGGCCAACTCGAAAGTTGCCTCACCAGCGACACCATTGATAAGGATAAAGGTGTGATGGTGTTGCGACAATAGAAAAGTCTATCGTCGCCGTTGTTATCTCCGGGTTTCCACTCCCGGCACCAGATTTTGCTGGTGCGCAGTAAGAATACGCTCGCGGGTTTGCAGGTGACAAGTTGAATTACAGCGCTTTCAGCGTTGCATTTTTGAACTGCGAGAGTGTTCGCAAAAGGTGAATTAAGAGTGGATGACAAGGGTTGATGCGACCGGGTGTCAGGCCATCATCGGTCAAACGGATTTTGCTGGTTGGCGTGCTGTGAATTCCAGCGCCAGGCCAATGAGCGTCATATTTTGTACCGAAGGCTCCCCGGACGCTGCAATAAGCATCCCCTGGAATTTCAGTTTCTTAAACGGCCCGTTAATGATGAGCCTGGCGCGCAGAGCTGGCATAGATAAAGAGCTGATGGGGTAAATAATCCGGCCTTTGATGGCGATCGGTATTTTCCGCAGATCAATGCGTTGCAGGACGCCAACGGTGGTGTAGAGCACCGCAACCGGCGTGACGGAGATTAATGGCTGAGCTGACACACTGACAAAATCCAGCAACAGTTCAGGTCGCAGGTAGTGCAGGCCAGCATGAGGCACTGTAACGCCTGGGATTTCCGGCATGGGGAACGTATCCGGGAAGGGCAAATCAGTCATGGATTTATCATCCGTTATGCCTTGTTCATCTGATAAGGGTAGACGACATTGATAACGATGCGCAGTCCCCACGACGATATTACCCATGCGTCGGTTTAGCTGGTCGTTAAGCCATGAAAATTCTGAATTATCAGCTACGAGCCGCGAATGATTCGATATTCATCGCACTGATGGAACGGAAGGGTCGAGCCCATTGCACAATAGTGGTAGTTTTATGATCAAACCTAGCTCGCTCATTATCAGGGAACATGATGACGCTATATCAGATAAAACCTGCTTTTCAGGCAATTTTACGCCCACTGATGTTTTGGCTACACAAACACGGTGTCACCGCTAATCACGTTACCCTGGCCGCTATGGTGCTCTCCTTTATCACCGGCGCGGTGCTGATTATTTTCCCTTATCCGAAGTTATTCGTTCTCCTGCCTGTCGTCTTGTTTATTCGGATGGCCCTCAATGCCCTGGACGGCATGTTGGCACGCGAATGTCACCAACAATCTCGCCTGGGAGCTATCCTCAATGAGTTGGGCGATGTGCTCTCCGACATTGCGCTTTATCTGCCTTTTATGCTGCTCCCCGAAAGCAACATGTTGCTGGTGCTGGTCATGTTGTTCTGTGCGGTGATGACAGAATTTTGTGGCGTACTGGCACAAACGATTAACGGTCTGCGCAGTTATGCCGGGCCGCTGGGGAAAAGTGACAGGGCGTTGGTGTTTGGCGCGTGGGGGCTGGTGCTGGCTATCTGGCCGCAGTGGGTGCAATGGAATAACATCGTGTGGGGCATTGCCACCGTGTTGCTATTGTGGACGTTGGTGAACCGTTGTCTGAGTGCACTGCGTGAAGAGGCGGCGAAATGATGTTGTTGGAAAAATCCCTGGCGGTCATTTTTGCACTTCTGCTGGTGGCATCGGTGGTGAATGGTCTGCTGGTATGGCTACGCCCCGGTAAAGACTGGCGCGAGCTGACGCTGCGCATCCGCACATGGTGGGTCATCATTGTGCTGTTTTCCCTGGCGATGTTAAGCCCGAACTGGCTGGCGCTGACCTTCTTCGCGCTGGTCAGCTTTATGGCGCTAAAAGAGTTTCTTACGCTGGTGCCTTCCCGCCATTCCGCCCGTATGCCTCTGTTGTGGATGTTTATTGCCATTCCGCTTAACTACTGGCTGATTGGTATCGGTTGGTACGGCATGTTTGTGGTGTTTATCCCGGTTTATGTCTTTTTATTTTTACCGGCGCGGATGGTGATAACTGGCGATACTCAGGGGTTCTTACGCACCGCGTCCCAGCTCCACTGGAGCCTGATGACGACGGTGTTTGCCTTCAGCCATGTCGCCTTTTTGCTCGTGCTGCCCGCGGATGGCCAACAGACTGGCGCTTTGCTGGTTCTGTTTTTGGTCGGCCTGACGGAGTTCAACGATATCGCGCAATACCTGTGGGGGAAATCGCTGGGGCGCATCAAAGTGACGCCGAAGGTCAGCCCTAACAAAACCCTTGCCGGGCTGGTGGGCGGGGTTGCGACAACGGCTCTGCTGGCCACGTTGCTGGGGCCAGTGCTCACGCCACTCAGTTGGCCGATGGCGCTGTTGGCGGGGTTGATTATCGGGATCACCGGATTTTGCGGTGATGTCGTGATGTCCGCCATCAAACGGGATATCGGCGTCAAAGACAGCGGCACGCTGTTGCCAGGTCACGGCGGCATTCTCGACAGGCTGGATTCGCTTATCTTTACCGCTCCCGTCTTTTTCCACTTCATTCGCTACTTCTGCTATTAACTTATGATGATACGAATTCTTCGCACGCTCTTTACGTTGTGCATCGTCTGGCCGGTGATCTGGCTCTGGCTGGGTCTGCGCGTCAGGCATCGTGAGCGGCTGCCGAAAAGCGGCCCGGCGATTGTGGTGGCGAATCACAACAGTCATATGGATGTTTTTGCACTTCTCTCGCTCTTTCCCTTACGCCAGCAGGCGAAGATTCATCCGGTCGCTGCTGCCGACTATTTTCTGCGTGATAAACGCATGGCGTGGTTTGCGCTCAACATTCTCAACATTATTCCCATCTCGCGTGAGGGCGGAGATACCAACCCGTTGGCGCAGTGTGAACAGGCGTTACGTGATGGCAAGACGTTGATCCTCTTTCCTGAAGGAACGCGTGGCGAGCCGGGAGAACTGTCACCGTTGAAATCCGGGCTGTGGCATTTGAGTCAAAGCCTGCCGGAAGTCCCGATTATTCCGGTTTGGTTGCGCGGGACAGAGCAGGTGATGGCGAAAGGTAACCGTATTCCTCTGCCATTATTTATTGATGTCAGTATTGGTGACGCGTTGAGTTTTCATCCCGAGAAAAAAGTGTTTATGGACGAACTGAAGCAGCGCTTGTTGACTCTTCAGCAACAAACAACAGGAAATCACCCTCATGAGTAATATCCGGACGCCGGACGAGCGGCAGTTTTTGACCAGCGATCGCGCTGAGTTATTTTATCGCCACTGGCCTGCCGTATCGCCAGGTGCAACACCGAAGGTGATTGTCCTGTTTCATCGCGGGCATGAACATTCCGGGCGTCTGCAACACATAGTCGATGAGCTGTCGATGCCGGATACCGCGTTTTATGCCTGGGATGCTCGTGGTCATGGCCGCTCACCCGGTCAGCGCGGCTACAGCCCGTCGCTGGCCCGTTCGGTGCTGGATGTTGAAGAGTTCGTCCGCTTCGCGGCAGCGGATAGCCAGGCGTCAATGGAAGATGTGGTCGTGATTGCGCAAAGCGTCGGCGCAGTTATGGCAGCGACCTGGGCACATGATTACGCGCCACCGATTCGCGGGCTGGTGCTGGCATCTCCCGCGTTTAAGGTCAAATTGTATGTGCCGTTTGCCCGTTCGGGGCTGGCACTGATGCACCGTCTGCGCGGTCTCTTTTTCGTTAACTCCTATGTCAAAGGAAAGTACCTGACGCACGATGCGGAACGCGTCGCGAGCTTCAATCAGGACTCACTCATCACCCGGCCTATTGCGGTGAATATACTGCTCGATCTCTACAAAACAGCGGAGCGGATTGTCAGTGACGCCAGCGCAATTACCTTGCCCACGCAGTTGCTGGTCTCCGGTGAAGATTACGTTGTGCACCGTCAGCCACAGATTGATTTTTACCAGCGGTTGCGCAATCCACTGAAAGAGCTGCACGTGTTGCCGGGCTTCTATCACGATACGTTGGGGGAAAAAGAGAGACATCTGGCATTCGACAAGATCCGCGGGTTTATTGACACGCTTTATGCCATGCCGCCACAGCGTTTTGACTACAGTCATGAAGACCGTTGGAGCCCTGGTGCTGATACCTGGCGAATGTTAAGCGGGGGGCCTGAACCTTACTCGTTTGAGGATATTGCGTATCGTGGTTTGCGTTTTGGTATGAAGACGTTGGGCGCGCAGTCGACGGGGGTACGTCTGGGATTTGATACTGGGTTTGATTCCGGTAGTACGCTGGATTATGTCTATCTTAATCAGCCTCAGGGCAGCAGCAAGCTGGGGCGTTTGATTGACAAAAACTACCTCAATAGCGTGGGGTGGAAGGGGATCCGCCAGCGAAAAATCCATCTGCAAATGCTGATTCAGCAGGCGGTTTCGCAGCTGATAGAGCAGGGCAAAGAGGTGCGCGTTGTTGATGTCGCCGCCGGGCACGGGCGCTACGTGCTCGACGCACTGGAAGGTAAAGAGGCGGTGAGCCATATTTTGCTGCGCGACTACAGCGAGTTAAACGTAGCGAAAGGACAAGAGATGATTGCCTCTCGCGGAATGGCAGAGTATGCACGTTTTGAACGCGGTGACGCTTTCAACCGTGAAGAACTGGCATCACTCGAGCCTCGTCCAACGCTGGGGATTGTTTCTGGTCTGTACGAACTGTTCCCGGAAAATACGCTGGTGCGTAACTCGCTTGCCGGGCTGGCTGACGCGATAGAGCCTGGCGGTATTCTGATCTACACCGGGCAACCCTGGCACCCGCAGTTAAAAACTATCGCCTGGTCACTCACTAGTCATAAAGATGGCAAAGGGTGGGTGATGCGCGTTCGTACTCAGGGAGAAATGGATGCGCTGGTGCGGGAGGCGGGGTTTGATAAATGCAACCAGTTGATTGATGAATGGGGCATTTTCACCGTTTCCATGGCGGTGCGCCGCAAATCATGACGAACCGACGTTCCCTTTATTTGCAGGGTTTGGGTTGGTTAATCCTGCTCGCTCCCTTTTTCTTTTTAACCTATGGGCAGGTTAATCACTTTACAGCCGGACGCGAAAACATTGGCAGCCTGGTGTTTAGTTGGGAGCGGTACATTCCGTTTGTGCCGCTGACTATCCTCCCGTACTGGAGCCTGGATTTGCTGTACGGTCTGTCGCTGTTTATCTGCACATCGCTAAACGAACAGCGGCGGCTGGTCTGCCGGCTTATCCTGGCGTCAATCGTCGCCTGCGCCGGTTTTTTGCTATTTCCCATGCAGTTTACCTTTACCAGACCAGAGGTAACCGGCCTGGCTGGCTGGTTATTTGGGCAGCTTGAACAATTTGACCTGCCGTACAACCAGTCGCCTTCGTTACATATTATTCTGTGTTGGCTGCTGTGGCGGCATTTCAATCGCCATCTGAAGGGAGCCTGGCAGAAGCTAAATAGCGGCTGGTTCTTGCTGATTGCCGCTTCTGTTCTGACGACCTGGCAGCATCACTTTATTGATGTGATAACCGGTCTGGGCGTCGGTATGGTGATCGACTGGTTGATCCCGGAACAGGGAAAATGGGGCTGGCGAGTGGCTGATGGGAAACGCAAAACGTTGGCGGTTCGCTATCTGTGCGGTGCGTTAGTCTGCCTGGCTGGAACCTTTCTGACCACCTGGCTGTGGTGGCCAACACTGGCACTGACGATTGTGGCACTTGCCTACGGTATTCTTGGTGCGCAAGCCCTTCAAAAAGATGGAAAAGGGCGACTGACGCCAGCGGTGTGGTGGTTACTGCTCCCCTGGCGTATCGGGATGATGCTCTCTATGCGGCTTTATACTCGTCATCTCCCGGCGATGAGCCCCGTGATTGATGGCGTGTTTTTAGGTGTGTACCCGCGCACGCCACCCGAACAGCGTGCAGTGTTGGATCTGACCAGTGAGTTTCCCCGCTCCCGCGTGCTTCAGGGCGTAACTTATCAATGCGTGCCAATGCTGGACCTGGTGAAACCTGACGAAGCGGCACTGGCACAGGCGGTAGAGAAACTGGAGCGCTTACGCACGACGCAGGGGAGTGTACTTATTCATTGTGCGTTGGGGCTTTCACGCAGTGCGCTGGTTGCAGCCGCCTGGTTGTTACAGCGTTATCCGAAACTGGCTTGCGCAGATGCCGTTAAGCAAGTGCGTAAAGCGCGTCCGCAGGTCGTTTTCACCTCAGAACAGTTGGAGTTGCTGGAAAAATGGAAGACAACAATAACGATGCCGTAAATACAGGCGCGCTACAGTCGCTCCTGGTGCAACAAACGCTGGATAGCTGGCGTTTCTTTCTGTTGTTTTCCGTTCCACCAATGGTATGGGCTTTCTTTAAAGCACCATCGGACCTGACTCGCGTCGTTATCGTGTTGTTGTGCGGCATAGTCTGGTTTGGTTGCTGGCGTCTTTGGCTGGATACGCGATATTTTCGCGTGTTAAACGAAGAAAATAACCTTCAAGCGGGAGAGGCGTTGAGCTTTATCTGGCAGCGCGAAAAGTTGAAAACGTTCTCCCTTGCCGAGCGCCAGCAGGGCGCATTGAAACAGTGTCGACGCACAATGTGGGTCACTGCTGCGCTATGGGTCGTCTGGCTAATGGCGTTGATATGATGTTTTATTGAGCATAAGCTTCGGCGGGGAATCGGCCAGCATGATACTCAAAGAGAGCACTTTTTTCAGAAGCTGAAAAATACGGCTTCACGGTAATCGACTATAAAGGGATAAGTCATGGTGTTAAAAAAACGAAATTTGATTGCATTGGGATTAATATCCACAATGATTTCTGACATTTCATTCGCTGCATCAAATGAAGAACAACTCGATGAGACAAAAATCAACAATATTATCCAGGGGTTTTTAGTTGATTTAAATAATGTTCCGAGTAATGCCTGTATTACTCTTCCTGGTTTTGGCCATAAACTACCGGCATATGTCAAAACATCTGTTCTTCAAACCGCCGGAGGAGAGATGAGAAAAGATATTGACTCTCTGATAAAAAATAAATTAATGACCGTCAAAATTAATGCGAAAAAAGGTTCGTTGTATCCTGAAGATCCTGATTATATAAAAGGAGAAGAATTCCCACTGAGTTATATTGAGCTAACGCCAGAGGGTGAAAAATTTCTCCGCCATGATAAGAGTAAACCGATTATCTCTAAATCAGGCAACAAAATTGTTTTCCTGACAAATAGTTTCTGCGCATATGTTTTATACGGCGGCATGGAAAAATTCACAAAACCCACGAAAAATCCATTTGATAACAATCCTCATAAAGTTTCGTGGGTGAATTTTTTATGGAAACCCGATTTGAGCAAAACCCCGTGGCTTGCCGATAAAGTGCTTATGGATGCACTCCCGTATTACCCTGAAGATTATCCAAAGCATAATAGCAAAAAGGAAAACTGGGCCAGGATAGGTATGATGCTTGAACAAAGTGATGACGGTGTATGGGGAGCAGGAGAGAAACCTTACACGCTCAGGTGGTAATTTATCTGGCCTGTCTATATCCACGGAGTGCGTTATATCCGTTAGGATGCAGTGACAGGCCACTGTAAAACCAACAGGTTATCAGCGCGACAGAATCTTGTTCCGGGAGATATCATGATTAAGGTTGTTGTTTTGACATTTTCGACCATTGGTTTATTTATCTCGTTGCTCTTATTACTTTCTTTATTGGCTAAACCACTTTATTTTTTATATGCCCAAAATATACTGGGATCATTCTACACGGGTGATGAAGTGTTCCATGAGATCATTAAAGTCATTGGATATATCATGGCGCCCATAAGTTTAGTTATATCCGTTTCTGCGAACTATTTTTTCGCTAAAAAGCTATGACCACATGACGGGGTTGCCATCCCTTATCCGGAAAAATCTGGCCTCGTATGCTATGCAGGCTGAGTAACGGCGATTAACGTGATGTAAGAGATAAAAAAGCGGCCATTCAGTTTTGAAGGCCGCTTTTTTTGTGCATGCCGATCGCTACTTGCTGGGTGTTGCTGGCGTTGCAACTGGAGTCTGCGTGGCAAGCGGGAGCCCATCACACGGACCTTTGCTTCTCTCTACGCTGCCGTCTTTAGCGTAGCGCCGCCAGCAGTATTTATCGGCACCGGTGAAGATACTTTCGTCGAGAAGACGGCCATTGGAGTAGGATTTTTCATAGCCCCCGGTCTGGCTGGGCGAGCGGATCAGTACGGCAAAGGTGCGTCCTTTTTCGGTACGGGTATCCGGGCTTTCCTGTTTGGTTATCGAGACGGTGCGATAACTCCACATATAGCGATAGTTGTAAAAGACGTTACTTCCCGCATAACGCTGCTCTGATGCGAGCGCGCCGTCTTCGCCATAGCCGATCTCATTGATGTCCCAATTACTGTCTTTCCACGTGATGCGCTTCAGACGTCCGTTGGGATGAAAATAAAATTGTGAACCACAACTGGCACCAGCATTGCTCCACAGATAGGGCCTACCCGCATAGGTTTCATCAGGTTTCTGACAGGCTTGCTCGATGGCGCGCAGGCTGTCGGTGCTACTATCAAAACCGTAACTCACGCCGGTGACCCGGTTGTCCCATTGGGGCAACACTTGAATTAAGCGGTTGTCGTCCTGTTGGGTGCCGGTTGAATACAGAGTTCTTACCCCTTGCTCTTTGCCGTTGACATACGGCGTGACGCTGTTCAATTGGCCGCTTTTAGTGAAACCGTAGGCGTTGCCGACTTTGGTTTCGCCGGTTTGGAAATACAGGCGGGTGAGGCGACCATTTTCGGCGTATTCACGCTGTTCCCCGGATAAGAGACTGAATGCTCGCGGCTTTCCAGCGGGAGTACAGCGTTCACGATCTTGTGGATCACAATCAGCTTTCGGATTTTTCGGCGCGATCTGCTTCCAGTTTTTCAACTGCGACAACGGGCCGGTTTTGACTTTGCCGTCATAGAAGAAAAACTGCTCGCCGTTTGGCTGGTCCTGCACGTAGCGCGTTATTTCGGCTAATTGCCCGGACGGGTAGAAACGCCGCTCTTCGCCTTCCAGCAGGCCTTGCTGGTAAGTGCTTTGGCGGATCAGGACATTGTCAGCGTTATAACTTTTTTGTACGCCGTGCAGCACACCATCCAGATATTCCGATTCCTCGCGTTTGTCACCATGAGTCTCTACCCAGTGGCCCGCTTTCTTATCGTCACGGTATTCGCCTTTGTAGAGCAAACTCAGCGGGTTGGGCTGGGTTGTGGTGCTGGCTGTCTGCTCATAGCGCTCGGTCGGGCCATTGAGCTGACCATTGCGGTAGTTTTCCCGCGCCAGCACGACCGGGGGTTGGCTGTCTGTGGACAGCAGCCATAAACCTTCTTTGTGATTATCTTTATATTGCCCACGCCAGTAACTGTCGCTGGCGTTGTCCCATTCGCTCCAGGCACCTTGACGTTGGTCGTCAACATACTCGCCGCTTTTTAGTGCAATACCATTTTCGGTATCGATAAATTCCCAATGTCCTTGTTTTTTCCCCTGGACATAGTTGCTGCGGATTTGTGGGCTGGCATGGCAGTTATTGACATTGAATTGCAGGAAAGGGCCGTCATAGTCGGGTTTGGGGGACGCCTGGTGGCTGGCTAATGACGCTTCCAGGTTGCTTTCAAAAATGACCGGCGTTTTATCGGCGCGCATATAGCCCACTTTCCATGTACCAAAAGTCAATTCTTCAGTTTGGCACAGGCCGATGCGGGCCAGGATTTGGGTCAGGACATAGGTCAGGACCTGGCCATCGGCAGTGGTCACCGATCGCGTCAGTGCTGGATAGCGAGTGATCGCAAATGAAGCTGAAGCCGCACTCTTGGCGGGGTAGCCTTGTTCATCGGCATAACCAACCGGCTGTGCTGGGCTGGCCAGTTGACCGCGCAGCAGCGCCTGGATTTCTGGTGGGCTATCGGCAGGTAAGTCGTAAGAGATGCGATAGTCTTGCGGTTGCAAGACGCGTAAAGCTTTGCGACTGGATGCCACGGTAAAAGGCTTGAGTGTGGGCGCAATGGTATCCAGCTTTGCCTGCATGGCGGCGAGCGGGTAATAACTCGATTCCGAGGCGGCATAAGCACGCAAATGCTGGCCGTGTTTATCTTCATACATCACCACCACTTCATTGCGATCGCCGCCATCGAGATCCTGGAAAAAGACCGCGATGACGCGGGCATCAGTAAAACTATCGATAACGTCATGGTAGGTCTGGCTGTCATCCTGGTAATCGGGGCGGCTGAACAGGGCGTAGGTCGTGTCGCCCTGTTGATAAAAGCCCAGCACAGAACGCTCTTCGCTATCTGGCAGCGGCAACGGACCATGTACCGCTTTGCTTTGCAGCAAAGCTTCGCCAGAGGGGGCTGCGGGTGCGGATGAAGCGCCATCTGCCACAGCCTCAATCGAACTAGTTTCTTGCGTTGCCAGTGCTGACCAGGGCAGTACGTTGCTTAACAGCCCACCTAATAGCAATATCGAACCACGCCGGAAGCGGCGGGATAATCGGTTACCAGTCATACTTTTCCCTGCTTTGAAAAAACGTCTGCGCGAAGTACGTTGATTGGACGGCATATTACTGAGCCTGCGGCGGTAACAGCGTAATGGTGCTGTTGATAGTGCTGATAGCAATCTTTGCATCAGAACTGCCGCGTTGCAGAGTCAGAGCTTTGTCGGGTAAAGGCAGATGGCCAGGCTTGGCTTGCTCGGAAGTCAGCTGGTTGACGATGTTGCCACCTGCGCCCCCATTCACCTGTACGCTACCGGCAAAGTCCGGTGCGACTTGCACGGACAGCGCGGCACTGACGGTCTGAATTTCACCTTGCTGTACGCTGGCCGGGAGCAGGATCGTCGCCTGGCCCGATTGCAGATTGTCGCTAAAGCGCGTGGCTTGGGTGGCCTGGATTTTTTGCGTGCCGTCAATCTGCTCGATGCTGATGTCTTTGGCCTGGCTATTGGCGGCCAACTGGCCGCGGATAACCTGATAAAACACAGTGCCCTGACTGGCGGTATCATTTAGTACCCCGACGGCCTGTTGCAGGCGCAAGGTGCCGCTGAGATTGCTGGTATGCAAGCTGCCTAGCTGATTGTAGAGATGGATAATGCCCTGCAAATCATTGGCGGTCATCTTGCCTGTCAAGGTACTGGCTGACAGGGTGCCGGAGAAGTGCTGGAGGTCCAGATCCACTTGTTTACCCCGGATATTCAGCACGTCCTGATAATGCCTGGGCACGGCCAGAGTGGCTTGTACGCCGCTGACCTGCATCAGATCCAGCGACGGTGGTGCCGGTAAAATTACGCGCTGGTGTTTGCCATCGGCTTGTACTCGCACCTCGCGGATCGGTGCTGGCAGCTCAGCCAGTTGGCGCGCTTGATCATTTTCCGGGCGCGTCAGCTCCAGTGCGTTGATCGTCAGGGTGACGGTCGGTTTATCGTCGTCACGTCCAATCACGCTCAGGCGGCCTTTTTCCAGCTCGACACTCAGTTGTGTGCCCGCTGGCCAGTTAATCTCCTGGCTTGTAGGAAGCGCGGGGGCGGGCGATTCTGCGCTCCACGCTGGCGTGCAGTTCATGGCCAGGGTGATGCCGAGCCATGCGGTGAGAACGGGATGGGACAAACGAAGCAGGAAAGGCGAACGGCGTGACCGATGGCCGACGAAAGATGGCAACATCATGATTATCCTTAACTGATACTGCGGCACTCACCTTCCTTTACAACAGAACGCTTCAACAGTGCTGTCTCTGTGAATGCCTAATATTTAATTATACAAATTATCAATTTCATCCTGAAGAACAATGAGCCGATAACGTGATGATTAACCGCAAAAAGAATCCCATTTTATCGTCATGCAGTCATTTTCCCCCGCGTACAGGGCAGGCAGAATCATTTTACTTTGGTCATCCCCAGGGCAAAATGGGTCTGGTGAGCAGGGTATTTGAAATTTAAGCTCTTTCAACGACACAGAAAGTGTTTTTGGCGTTACTACCAATAAGGGAATATAAGTATGCTTAGCTTTAATCGAGTATTTACATTCGTGACGTTATTGACATTACCTGTGTCGGTGATGGCAATTGATTGTTCAAAAGCGACATTGAAAGATGACACCGCAATATGTGCCAGCCCGTATTTGATGCAGCTTGATGCTGTTTTGAATAAAAGCTATGCCTTAGCTCGAAAGCACTCAGATAAAGAACTATTAAAAAATCAGCAGCTAAGCTGGTTAAAAGAGCGCCAGCTGTGTAGTGATGATCTTTCCTGTCTCGGCAATAGCTATATATCGCGGATCAGCAAATTGGCATCAGTGGATAATATTTCAGTGATCCATACCGCATCGAAGCAATGGGATTTTGTACTTTCAGTTTCCGGCTGTGATCAGGACAATTCATATCCAACCTGCGAAGGGCCTGGAATGTTAGATATTTTTACCAAAGATACCGGAAAGCTTGTGCAGCATTTGCAGCCTCAAAATATCTTTATTGAGCTCGATAGCAAAGGGAAAGCCACGGCAAATTTGGTTGAGATGTATGGCGACAATAACAGTGGCCTGGTTGTTGATGACATTAACTTTGATGGCTTCGATGACATCGCCCTGCGAACGGGCAATGAAGGGGCTTACGGTGGCCCTTCGTATGAAGTGTTACTTTACAAACCGAAGTCCAAAAATTTTGTTAAGAATGATGCGCTAACTCAGCTCGGTAGCGAAAATCTGGGGCTGTTTGATATTGATCCTCAGTCTCGAACCCTGACAACATCAACCAAAAGCGGGTGTTGCTGGCATCAATCTAAAGTATGGAAAATTAACAATGATCAGCCTGTACTCATTGAGGAAATCACTGAAGCCGCAGGAAGCGGTAATAATCAAAATACGATGATGATCACAACGCGCAAATTGGTCAATGGCCAATGGAAAACAACGGAAAAGAAAGCTGAAACATCAGAATAAATAAGATGGGGTGAGCGGGTACAGCCAACGCATAAGCAGCTTGAAGTATGACGGGTATATATTAATTTACAGGTGATTTCATGGGTTATATTTCAGAAAAATTTCAACGTGCGTATCAACGAGAATACGAAAAAGAAGCTGAGAAAAATGCCTTGATATGGATGAGTACGAAGGACTATTTAGCTGAATGCCTGGATATTCATGAACATCACCACAATGAGTGTTCACTTCAGGAGCAAGTGAACTCATGGCTTTTTATGCTTAGAATGAAGCGTGTACCGGATATCCTGGGATACAAGACAGCTATATTGTCAAACAATATGGAAGTACTCCATTCAGTTTTGCTTCAGTCTGCCATGATTAAGCATGTGACGCTGGGTGTGGATTCAGGATGCGATCACTGCATTAATATATGGGTAACTCTGGATATTCTTGCTGCAGGTATGTTTACCCGTGTTCCACTTCTTTTGCCTGAAAAGCTTGGCATGAGTGACAATGGCCATCCTGTCATAATAACGATAACTAATTTAGTCATGGCGTTATGGTACAAACGCAGTGACTTTGAAGTTGATGCCAGGAAAAAAGCGGAAGCGCTACTTGTGACTAAACAAGCCCCTGGCGATCTCTTGATCATCCGTTATCTCATCGCACTCCTTGATGGCAATGTTGCAGAAGCAGGGATTCAACTCGATTTATATTGTAAAAATGTACCGCGGGTGAGGGAGTACGGGGTTACTAAGCTCAATAAAATGTTCTGGCCACATGCGCATGGGTTATACAACCTTGCTGTTGCTGTTTGGGGCAGCGAAAAAGCCAGCGCTATTCCAAAACCAGAGTCAGATTGTTTCTTTAATGACCTGTCGGAATGGCAAATTAAACATAATTATCGCCATGGGCAGCTATTTTTTGAATACCCGATGCCAATAGATATTATTAATACCATTATCTCTGCCACTCCTCCGGAATGTACTTTACATCAACCCTACCTGGATACAGATAAAAAATATAAAGAAAAGAGATATCTGCATGCAGAATATTTTGAACAACAGATGACAAAGATAGTTTTGGAGGCGCTGATCCTACCCGCGAATAGTGGACACGCAACAAGTGATGGAGGCGGTTAGATTAATCACCCCCGTTAGATCAATGAGATGTATCTTGTACTTTTTTGATTAACGTTAGATCGTTTTTTTTCTTATCTAACACATAATAGTTATAAAATTTCTTATCAGAAGAGTCGCTTGTTTCATATGTGACAAGAAGATCACTTCCTTTGTTTATATAAAGGATTTCTTCGCCTATAGGTTTCGGCGTTTCGCTATCACCGGCGTCATAAGCCATAAATGAGCTAGAGAGAGCCAGGCCAGTTCGTTTGTTGATAAATGCGATAACATGGCAACCAGAACCTCCACATCCCCATTCTGCCTGGGCATATTCTCCGGCAAAAACGACATCGCCCTGGATAGCTTGCTTGAAACGAGTACGAAATGAGTTCGTGAACTCATCGGTAGTATCAATATGCTCAGAGGGTTTACCCATGTAAATATGAGCAGCAGGGTAATCTTTTCCTTTTGGCAATGAGTCAGAGGCAAATGAGTTCTGAATTGATAAAAATATCATGCAGCATGACACGATGAAAAAAATAGATGAGCGGCGTGTTGAGCTGTTTTTTGGCATTTTCCTTTCCAATATATAAATGCATTCCCATCACTATGATTATTCTTTTTCTATACGGGTTCAATGGAATGATTGAGTTCTGGTTCCAGAAAGGTGATCTTCTTCACCAATAGTGGAGAGGCGACTCAATGAGCAAACTCTCAAGTAAGTGGCGGTTCCGTGGGTTATTTCATGGCTAAGGATAAGGCAGGTTCCATGCGATGCACTCCTTTTGGGGTGTAACCCAGGGATGAACTTAAGTCACATAAATCGGCTAATATGTAGACAATGCTGAGCCACATCTCTGTGCCTTGTAAACCCGTGTCTTGCTGCTGTGATAACTGGAAGGCGAAGCCTCGTTCAGGAACCCAGAATCTCAGGACTTCGTTGAGCATATTCTTTGCCCAATAGCAGATCTCTATACGCCGATAGTCAGTTTGTTTAAGACAGAGCCATAAAGGATGAGCGACATCCAATACGTTGCATGCATTGAGATTCTCCGCACTAAAGAACCGGAGATCCCTGCTGTGAGCCAGCACGGTATCAATGCTTTGCTCCGGGTAAGGTAAGGGAATATTGAACTGAGCAAAGCTCCCTCGGGTTAGCCGATAAAAACCATTTACCGGCTGCAACCAACCTTCTTCAGTGGTGGGTAACCCCCAGAGGCCGGAGTC
This sequence comes from Buttiauxella sp. A111, assembly GCF_014189855.1. Taxonomy (GTDB): domain Bacteria; phylum Pseudomonadota; class Gammaproteobacteria; order Enterobacterales; family Enterobacteriaceae; genus Buttiauxella; species Buttiauxella selenatireducens. The sequence continues at coordinate 1,132,365 of NZ_BJFN01000001.1, read as the reverse complement.
TATATCACAATGGCTCGACAACCAGCCAAACAGATCATCGGGACGTTTTCCTGAGCCAAACATCTTTATGTTAAGGTAAAGACCTGTGGCGTAGCAGTCGATCCAGTCCCCCCCACCCCAGGCATTGTTTTCCCATGGCAGATTATTCAACTGCTTATACAAGGTTACTGAATCCATGTTCTCAACAACAGCTACCGGATGGAGCAACGCGGAGCCGAGAGTTTCAAGCGCGTACCCTACAGCAAGAAGATGGTAACGGGAGAGGGGATCAGATAACAGCTCAGGCTGGTCATCCAGGGCTGGAGGCGAATGCGGGTCGGGCAACAATCCGGTTTGGTCATCCTGGAATCTTTGTAATTTATTAATCAATTCCGCTTGTGTCCAACCTGGTGGCAAACTATTGAACATCGCTGCAATCTCCACCGCATCACAGTACGCTCTGATAGTCTGCTTATGTCCAGGCCGGTCACGAAACAGCTTCTGTTGCTCTGTTGTCTCAGCGTAAAACGCCAGCAGATTGATAAATTGCTCCTTCACCTGCTTGCCGAAGTCAGACAGTTTCTGTGACAACAACCCACATGGTTGCATATCTTCTATCTCTCTCATTGTTGAAAATTTAACTTGTGCATAAATGCCTGAGGGTGCCATTTTGACGAAATCTTCGACTATACCGGTCATATACGGCTACGAATGATCCTGGCCGGATTACCGCCGACAATACTGTAAGCAGGGATATCTTTGGTAACGATTGCTCCGGCAGCAACAATGCTGTGGGAACCGATTTTTACACCGTCCAGAATAACGGCATTGGCCCCAATCCATACATCGTCTCCAATAGTGATCCCTTTGGTCGTCAAAGGCTGTTGGAAGATCGGTATATCGATGGATTCATATCCGTGATTGAACCCATAGATGCTCGCATGTGATGCAATCCTTACTCCATTTCCCATGGTAATATCGCCTGACAGAACACTGTAGCTGTTGAGAGAGCAGTCACTGCCCATGATGAGCCGTGCGCTGCGTACAATTGCCCCTCCTGCAATGTAACTCCGATCCCCCATTTGCAGCTTATCCGGTAAAACAATCGCCAAAGGTGAGACATAACAAAGCTCACCGAAAGTACAGTCGTAATCGGCGGAAAGCTGCTGTTGATGTAATGCTTGCGCCTTCTGCTCCTGGCTGGTGGGGCCAATCCAGGGCATATAATCTAGCGCCTTACGTGAGGTGGATGTTGGTTCAGTCATCACTGTTTTCCTTAAAAATCCCCGTTCTTGATGAGCTGAGTGTAGCAATGTCGTAATCACTGAGGTATGGCATAATAAACACGTTTGGTTTGTCAAAAACGCTTTAGGTAAATCAGAGCTACGCGGGAGGAAACCGATGGATAGTATTGTGCAGAATCTGACCATAGATATTCATTGGATCCACGATAAGATCACGTTCCCTCAGTGGAAGGATGTCCGCCAGAATATCAATGTACATAGTTTTTACTGGATTCAGGAAGGTCGAGGGATATTCCGTACTGACGAAGACCATCCAGTATCGCCGGGAATGATGTTCTATCTGCGGCCAGGTCTGTCGATGGAAATGCGTTGCGGCAGTGAGGATCCTTTGCGAATAAAGATGATCCTACTGTCTCTCTATACCTTATCACCCTCAGCCATTAACCAGGGAACGGTACACCCGCTGGAGGCTTTACCCCTCCAGTTCATAATGAAACCAGAAGGAGAAGTGGGCAAACGGCTTGGATATTTATTTCAGCGCATTGTTGCTGATTGGGTGCCTGGAAGTACCGGAAGCCAGTTGATGACCCAATCTCTTATCTATGAGCTCATATATGAATTGCTTCAGGCTCAGGCCAGTATCCACCCCGAGGGTAGACAAGGTTATACGCTATTTTTACAGATTAAGGATGATCTTGAACGTCGCTACAGTAAACCGCTATTGATAAGTGAATTAGCGGTACGTTACGGAATTTCTTCCTCATATTTACGAAGTATTTTTCAGCAGTATTTGCACAAGAGTCCCAAAAGCTACTTGAGTGAGATCCGCTATGAGCACGCTAAGAAGTTACTTTTATACACACAACTAAACCTGAAGGAGATAGCAACCGTCTGTGGCTACAGCGACGAATTTCACTTTAGCAAAAGCTTCAAAAAACATTGCGGGCAGCCACCTTCAGTACTGCGAATCCGGGAAAACCAGCACCCGGACTAAACAACTCGTAGTGGATGCCTGGGTCATGCATCCAAAGCGTCGACCTTGGCATGAATAATACAGGTATTCGTGATTCTGCACGGGCGTTACATGTCAGTATCAATGCGGGCCTTTGTCGGCAACAAAAAGCGTCAGCGCTGATTGTGCTACGCATGGATAAAAATCCGGTAGGTAAATTTATTTACTCGTTTTTTAACCGCTAAAGAGTGCGGCTGTCGATGAACTATTGCTAACGGAGATTTTAGTAAGGGTACGGAGTTACTGGGGGTTTAAGGACTGATACGAGCTGAGGAAAAGTGAGAAATGGTGTCCCCTGCAGGAATCGATAATGATGACTATTAATTTGAATTTATTAGTTTTTGTATTTTTGTGAGAGATCTTTTATACACGCTCCTATACAAGTAATTCTAATGTAGTGAATCTCTGTGATTTATATTTTGTTACATTTTCATTCATCAAAATTCAAGACCAACAGCCTCTTTATGAGGTTTGCGATTAGGCATATTAACTAATATTCACCAATATTCACTAATATTCACCACTCCTCGTAGTTCAAAAAATTTGAATTAGATGAAATCTTGTAAACTTTACCTAATTCTATTCCTGTGCAAATATATACCCGTCCAAACAAGACCAAGTGAATCCTAATAAACTAATCGAGAATAAAAGGAAATAGCCATGAGCTTATTGCCTACGGGGAACGCACATCCAGAAAATATGCGACTTATACGCATTGCAGATGTAATGAATATAACTGGTTTAAAAAAATCCACTATATACATGAAGGTTAAATCCAATGAGTTTCCAACTCAGGTACAAATTGGATCTAACTCTGTTGCATGGGTAGAAAATGAAGTGCAGCAATGGATAAAAGGAAATGTGAAGAGAAGGGATGAAAATAGCTAAATTTAATTTTTATTCGCTGACCTAATAAAATAAATACATAAAGGAATTTACCATGAGTAATCACGCTATTGCGGGAGTGGTTTCCTGCACTCTTCCACCATTGAAAAATAATAACGTTGAAATTATTCAACGATACACAATTACCCCATTTGGCAATTTAAGCAGCGACGCAGCATGTGTAGCTCGTATTATTGAGATTCATCTTCTTAATAAACTTCGCCCAGAAGGTGAAAAACTTTTTGCTCTTACAGGGCATACAATCCCTGCTTGTGAAGCAACGGTAGAAGAAATAAATATTTTGCTGTCACGCTGTGCCATTTTATGCCGCCGTGAGGAAGAGGAGTATGCCTTTCGTCAGCGGGAAGTGAGCGATACAGAGGGAATGTTGAAACGGCTCACCAGTAGTCCCACTAGCATTTCTGTGGCTAAAGGGAGTCGGCAAAGCCGTGTGGATCGTGATGATGTTGAGCGCCGTTATCAGTCGGCTTTGACACGACAGATCGAACAACAAACAAGGTTAAATCATTTTAAAGCTTTACCAGGCCTACTCGCAGAGGGTGTGAGGCATATCGGTGAAGGTATCAACTGGAAAATATTAAATACATTCACTCGAATGCCAGTAATTCCTACGGGATTTATGAATACTTGCCGTGTGCCAGAAATAATAAATGCAGTGCAGTTTATTACTGGAGCGCTAGATAAACTTGCAATGGCAGTGAATAAAATCATACAGCTATGCACATTTCCGATAGATAAATATGATCTTGATAATGGCGGTGTAAGTCGTACTTTAGCTTATAGGGAATATTATCAATCTGATAACTTGCTCCTGCGAGCCATTGTTTGTGACAAGGATTATGTAGAGTACATATATAATCAAAAGACGTTTTCTAAAAGAAAGAACAAGTTATTCACTCATTAAAATAACAGGCGAAATATATACATGTATGCTTTTCAAAAATCAAAACCAGATGCAGCTGAACGCTATCATAAAAAATTTACCAATGGTGTTAGCGATAATAATGGTGGAAGTCGTTCATTTTCTCTAACAGCAACGAAAGAAAATACCCTAAGAGCTGCTTTGTTAGAGTCCGGTTGGATGATGGGGAATATCACTCTCCGTGATATTAATGCTTGTTCTGGTCACGCAATTAATATTGGAGCCAGTGAATTACATACCGGCAGGGTTGAAGGTGGCCGTTTCCGTAAAAAGGTTGCGATTAACGGTACTGAATTCTGGCTTTCGGAGACGGATACCAGCGCTAGGATCAGCTATGCCGAAATGGCTGAGATTTATAATCTCGGCAAAGCAGGTAGTTTTGATGAAGAAATGAATGCCTTTTTTAATCAGGCTTACGCACTGGATATGCTACGCATTGGCTTTAATGGATCGTCGATTGCTGATACCACCAACCCTGAAGCTAATAAGAAGGGTGAGGATGTGAACATTGGCTGGCACGCATTGGCAAAGGATTTTCAGGACGGAAAACAGATTATTACTGATCCGGTTTCATTGGGTGAGTCTGGTGAGTGGAAAAATATCGACCTGCTTGCAAATCATTTAATCACAAATGTCATTGCCGAACCTTTCAGGGAAGATCCGCGCCTCGTTGTACTGGTTGGTGCCGAACTGGCTGCGCAGCAACGTCTGAAAATTTTCAATGCAGCAGATCGTCCGGCTGACATTAATGCAGCGCAGATGGCTACCAGTTCTGTAGCTGGACGCTTTGCATTTATACCGCCATTTATGCCGGGTAAACGTCTTGCCGTTACAACTCTGAATAACCTGCATATATATACCCAAGCTAATACTCGCTTTTTCCGCGCAGAATTTGATGAGGATAATTGTGAATACACTCATTCCTATCTGCGTAATGAAGGCTATGCGTTGGGGGATGCAGAACTTTATGCCGCTGTAGATGAGAGTGCCATTACCTTGGCTGGCTAACTTCATGTGTAAAAAAGCCCGCTGAAATGATGGCGGGCTTTGAGTACTACCACAGGAAACCATTAACGCAATTCTTACGTTAAGGAGCATTCAGCATGCCAGGGACTAAACAGATACTCAATATTATTATTTCGGTTATAAATTTCTTGCGTCACCAGGATCTCACGGGCTATAGTTTTCCCGCAGCCGCAAAATCGGTTGCCGGGCGTAGGAACCCGAGTTATCTAACGGCGACACAACACGCGCCAGGCGTGTTTTTTTATGTCGCAGCTTTGACGCACCTGTATTTCATGGTGTGGTGCTCAGTGTTGGCTATATGCTTTTTGCGCCACATCATCAAAATTATGGTAGTCCAGGCGGGGCAGCTCTCGGGCTGGCCGGTATCCGTTAGAGCCGGTATTCCTACCCCCGTTTGGGCTACCACCAGTTTTGGGCGTAGGAACCCCGGTGGTAGCGTTACCCGCTATCTAACGGAGGTTGCCATAATGGCCGCTACCCCTGTATTTCAACACCCTCAGTATTCTTTCCTGTTTCTGGCTATTCGGCGCGCTGATTATCAAGCGAAGCCTTGTCGCGTTCGTATTACTGCATCTGATGAACACTCTGCTCGTATTATGCTGGCTCCGGAATATGTACTTTCCTTTGCGGGACGTTTGCCCGTTCACGCAAACAGGGAGGTAACGGCATGACTAATGTTCATCGTACTGACATTCCTATGACGCTGAGTGAAGAAGGCGAAGAGCGCATGCTGCGAGTGTCCATAGCCACTGCTTTTGTCGCTGATTTACTTTACGGATCTTGTTACGACGGAAACAGGACTGTTTCCGGTGAAGGGGTAGCGGCACTTTTCAGCTGCCTTGCTGAGCAGATGGAATGTGTGGTGAAGCAAAGCAACCGAATGGCAGAAGAGGTGCATGATGAACAGCACTAAATACCTTCATACCATTTTGTTCTGTAAAGCCTTATTCAAGAGCTACATCGTTAAAATATTGCGGTTTCTCATACCTGTTGTGTATGGGGAGAAATCCATATGACACTGAAAACCGTTTCCGCTGTTTGTGAAGCAGCACGAGGCCGCTGGCCGCAAATTCTTCCTGCGCTGGGTATCAAAGTACCAACTGGAAAAAATCACGGGCCATGCCCATCTTGTGGTGGCAAAGATCGTTTTCGTCTCGATGATAAAGAAGGGCGCGGAACATGGTTCTGTAACCAGTGTGGTAACGGAGATGGTCTTGATTTGGTGCGTTTGGTTTCTGGTAAAGACATAAAACAGGTTTCTTCTCTGGTAGCGGATGTTCTCTCTCTACCGGCAGTGGCATCTGCTTCAATTAAGCCAGCCAGGAAAGAAGCTCTCACCGCAGATAAAGGTGCACAACGTTATTCAAGGCTGAGGGAAAAATGTGTCGGCGGTGAATGTGATTATCTGACGCAGCGGGGGCTTCACGGCCATATTCTTCCGCTGTTAACACAATCCCTTGAGGTGGCCGGAACGTCTTTCCCTCCGGGCGCGGTTTTGCTCCCCTTGAATGATATTGCCGGGAATATTACTGGCGGTCAGCTTATCAGCCCGTTGGGAGATAAAAGCCTTCTGCCGGGGAGTCAGCTTTCAGGTGCATATATTCATGTAGCGGGTACGGAACAACAAGCTGCGGATCAGGTTGTGATTACTGAGGGTTACGCCACTGGCCTAACTGTAGCAGCCGTAAACGAATGCCTTGTTGTAGCCGCAGTTGCCGCCACTAATCTTGTAAAGGTGGCACAGCAAATGCGTCAGCGATGGCCAGACGCACGGATCATTATCGCTGGCGATAACGATCTGACTGATGGGAAAGAGAACACCGGGCGTGTATGGGCTGAGAAAGCAGCCAAAGCAATTGATGGATGGGTAACCCTGCCGCCTACACGGCATAAAGCCGATTGGGATGATTACCGGCAGGAGCATGGTCAGGAGCGTACCCGTGAAGCCTTCCGCGAGGAAATGACACTTCACGGAAAAGGTAGGACACGACTGCCGCAGGGGTTCAGGTTGACCCAAGAATATCTCTGGTACGACAAACTGGTGAATAAGTCGGATGGCGATACTGAAATCCGCAATATCAAAATTTGCAGCCCGTTACGAGTTACGGCGATTACCTGCGATGCCGATGGTAGTAATTATGGTCGCTTGTTGGAATGGGAAGATACCTACGGTAACAGCCGTAAATGGGCGATGCCGATGGAAATGCTGGGTGGAAGCGGCGAGGAGCTGCGCCGCGTGTTACTGGTAAATGGCCTGTCTTATATCAACATCAACGGCATGGCACGAGCGCATCTGATGGAATACATATCCCTTTGCAAGCCCGAACGTAAAGTTACCTGTGTAAATAAAACGGGTTGGCACGGTGGTGTATACGTTCTACAAGATGAGGTGATTGGTAAAGGTGCTGAGTCGGTGATCCTTCAAACTTCCAGTGTCCAGGGGCGGGATTTTCGCGTTATGGGGACAACGGAAGAATGGCGGCAGCAGATAAGCCGCTATTGTGTCGGGAATGCCCGTGTGGCGTTCGCCGTCAGCCTTGCTTTTGCTGCACCATTACTGCGCATGGTGGGTGTCGGCGGTGGTGGCTATCACCTGAAAGGTGAATCCACAGACGGCAAGACCACCACAATGAAAGTTTCGGCTTCAGTCTGTGGTGGAACCGATTTCTGGCATACATGGCGGGCAACCGGCAACGCGCTGGAGGGAACGGCCAGCCGTCGAAACGACGCCACGTTAATGCTGGATGAAATAAGAGAAGTCGATGGGCGCGAAGCGGGGAATATTGCTTATATGCTCGCAAATGGCCAAGGAAAAGCTAGGGCACGTACTGATGGTTCAGTACGCGAAACTAACCGCTGGAACCTGCTGTTCCTCTCTACCGGTGAGTTGTCACTTGTTGAGCATGCAGCGAATGCTGGGGAACGAACGTACGCCGGTGTTGAAGTCAGGATGATCCAGATACCCAGTGATTCAGGGAAATACGGTGTGTTTGAAGAGCTGCATGGGTTTAGCGGTGGTAAAGCATTGTCGGAGCATCTGGAGCAAGCTGTAACCCAGCAGCACGGTGCACCGTTTAGGGACTGGTTGCATCATCTTACCCAGGACTTAACAGGTATTACCGGTGAAGCCAAAGCCATGCTGAAGGATTTTACACGACGCATGACACCCGCAGATGCAGGAAACCAGGTTGGCCGCGCGGTGACTCGTTTTGCCCTTGTTGCAATGGCCGGTGAGCTAGCCACCCGTGCCGGTATTACTGGTTGGAAGGAAGGGGAAGCCTTTCAGGCTGCGCAGAGATGCTTGGCTGCATGGATGGCAGATCGTGGCCATTCAGCCAATCAGGAAGATCGAGCTGCACTGGAGCAGGTATGTGATTTTATGACCCGCAACCAGTTCAGTCGGTTTGCAGACTGGCACAACAACGACCATCGACCAGTGGCCATGATGGGCTTTCGTAAGGTCGAGCTGGGAAATAAAGACACCGAAGCAGTCACAACTTTCTATGTCTTGCCTTCAGGCTGGAAGGAAATCTGTAAAGGATTCGATGCGCGTAAGGTGGCCAGATTATGCGTTAGCGCGGGATGGCTGGAGCCGGGTAAGGATGGGCGAACCCAGACAAGCCTTCGCCTACCAGAAATAGGCCTTAAACGTGTGTATCAGTTCAATACCTGCGTACTGGGTAGCTCTGAAGTGGAATAACTACGCGTGAGCCTTATTTTTCTAAGGTAACACTGGTAACAGAGGTAACAACAGTAAGTCATGCGGGATACAGCTGTTACCAGTCAGAAAACACGAGTGGTAACAGAGGTAACAAAAACCACGCTGTTACCAGTTGTTGCCACAGTGAAAAGCGAAGTGGTAACAGAATTTATCTTTATAAATCATATGTGTTTCCAGTGTTACCGCTGTTACCTCGTCAAATGAAGCAATGGTAATTAAAAATAACTTCCCGTTGATGCTTTATTCTTGGCGGGCGTTTTTGAACAATTTTAAGGAGTCGGCATTATGCGAGTAATGCGTATTTATTGCCCGGAGTGCAGTGAAGTTGCCATGATTAAGAAAACCAATCGCAAACATGCCCAAATCTCTGATGTTTATTGTGCATGCAGCAATGTTGAATGTGGACACACCTTTGTAATGAACGTGACGTTTTCACATACGCTAAGTCCGAGTGCTATTACACACGGGCATATGCTTAAGGGGGTGATTGAGTCCATACCACCGGAACGGCGTCAGGATATGATTGATATGCTCAGCAGGGCGCAGAGTGACGACAAAAAGTTACAGCAAAACGATAAATTGGCAGTTAAGGCTTGTTCAGCTCAAAACCTGCGGGGCGGGTGAAGGTAAAAAGTTCGACGTAGTTTTGTTGTGGGGATTTTTCAGTAACTGTTTGTGATTTTTTTCTTTAAGCGATTGTTCAATAAAGTGTTTCCGAACAATCGCTAAATATCCCTTTCCTCCCATCCCATAACTCGAAGCCACATAAAATACATAAATAATAGATTAATCATGGTGTTACATTTTTCCTCAGAATGATGTCTGCGCCTCAAAACTGAAAAATACTGAAAGTAATTTCAATGTTTTCAGTTTCACACTACACCGAGAACCCCAGTAGTGGCGCTGGATGGCGTGAGCGTTTGTAGAAAAATAAAACTGAAAACTTTTTATGATCTGAAACCCGTAGGCGGGTGCGGTGTAGTGCCAATTTTGTCAATTATCTTTTTATTTTTTGGCTATGATATTGAGCCTAGCTGCTGTGCTTGAATACGGACAATCAGAGACAAAGGTATGCACTCCCAAGATAAGATTTCAGGGACGCTCAAGAATTTAATATTTGCAACATGCAATGCTTTGAAAAAAATGAGTCTCAAAAAATTGAGTTATATGCAATTTTTTCTTGAAAAAAAATGATAGTGTTAATGTTGAACACTATGTTGAGGGATTTTTTTAGGAGTCTTTATGCGCTTTTCAGAATATTTTAATCTCAATCGCACACAGGCACATCTCGATTTCGTTGATATACCGCTTGACACTGACTTACCCGTTTTCCTTGATCCTGGAGCCATAAAGTCTCTTGATTCAATATGGGGGCATGAGTTAATTGCACATTTGCAGAGTTTTTTTGAGAAAGTCTTAAAGTTAATTAAGACTGGAAAAAACAATGAAGCACAACGCCTTTTGGCATCACTAAATGAAAGAAATGAATTCCATTTAGGCTATTCGTCAGGGAGATCCCGTGGGCACGGTTTTGGCGCTGGTTCTGCACATTCAGTTTGGAATGCTTTAACTCAGAGTAAAGCAGTATCAAGTGGGCTATTAAAAGATCTAGAGGATACGGCATTATTGATACCAGGAATTGGAACTGACATGATTTCTGATGCTGTAAGTAATATATTAAGAGGGCCATTAATTGAATACACTCAAAAGATGTGTGAATATTATGGTGTACCCTTAACTCCTGATATTGACTCAGGACCCATATGGGATCCGCACAAGGGAGAGTGGTATAATAAATTTGTTTCTTTGCCAATGACCACATTTGGTAAAATAATATTAGTTCCTAAGGTTTTAGTAAGACATAGATTGTGTCTACAATATGATGAGTTCTACACACATTATTTACTGCCAGAAATGCAAGATGAGCATTTAAGAAACAATTCATCACTAATTGAAGTCTTAAAAGACGGTACGAGGCGCGTCACTAAAAAAAGTTTGAAAGATAAATATGGGAAAGATAAGCCTTCTGTCATAAATCAAACCTTGAAACGACCTGATGTGTTCGAAGATTATAAAAAGCATAAGGAAATAAATCCTTCAGCGCCATTATCTCATGAAATATTCAATGAGTTAGAAGCAATTAATGAAAAGGTAGATGCTACACCGCTTTTAAGCAAGTTAAAGTCGATTAAAACAGGAGCTAAACAAGCTGGTGAGTATGAGAATCTGATTGAGGAATTATTTTCATTAATTTTCTACCCATCATTGTGCTTCCCAACGAAGCAACATGAAATTCATCAAGGTCGAAAAAGAATAGATATTACTTATGTTAATGAAGCTAAATATGGGTTCTTTCATTGGCTTTTACAACATTATACTTGTCCTAAAATTTATGTAGAATGTAAAAATTACACATCTGATGTGGCTAACCCAGAACTAGATCAAATCGCTGGCAGATTTTCTCGAAATAGGGGGAATGTAGGGATATTAGTTTGTAGAAAAATTCGTGACAAAGAATTATTTAGGCAACGATGCCTAGATACTGCAAACGATGGAAGAGGATTTATACTTTCTATTGATGATGATGATCTTGAAGTTCTATGTAAAGAATACATGGATGGTGGAAATCAAAATTTTCATTCATTAAGAAAGTTGTGGAATTTTCTAATCGATTAATGGCATCAATAGGTAAAATGGTGGGTGCATGTCACACTCCATTTTATTAAGTAAAATTAAAGTAAAGAGCTTTTTGTCTTTGCTTAAGTTATCGAAGTTTAAGGCAATACATTTTAAAGTCATTTTCGCTTTATCGATGTAAGAGTACATACCTTTGTTACTCTTTAAAAATGCCGAACTAAAGGCGTACACGTACGGAGATGGTATGGCTAGCAAAGCAGTTTTAGTAAATTTAGATGCAATGATAAAACGTGCTGATTTTGCAACTGAGGTAGAAGATGAAACCACTTTTGATACGATCAACAGCATTTCTGTCAGGGATTTGAATGATTTTACGGCTATTTTAAGAAAACCTGATTTCCAGAGAGAAACCAATCACTGGTCTCCAAATCAAGTTGTTTCCATGCTTGAAAGCTATGTTACAGGTGATTTAATTCCAGCTGTTATTCTATGGAAAAGTTCCTATATTTTCGTGATTGATGGTGGTCATAGATTAAGCGTACTAAAAGCTTGGATTGAAGACGATTATGGTGATGGTCCTCTTTCTATTAAATATTTCGGTTCGGAGATTTCAAAGGAACAAAGAAATATTGCAGAGAAAACTCGTCGCTTGATTAATGAGCGTATTGGTAGTTGGGCTCACTTCAAGCAAAGGTTATCAGATGAGGATATTTCATCAGCAGAAAGGAATAAGATTACTAATATTCTAACAAGAGGTTTGACTATTCAGTGGGTAAAAGGAAATGCAGATAAGGCTGAAAGTTCATTTTTTAATATAAATATGCAAGGGACTCCTCTGGATGAGGTTGAAGAGCTCTTGCTTAAAAATAGGCACAAGCCGACGTCTATTTCCGCGCGAGCAGTTATTAGGGCAGGAAAAGGGCATCGTTATTGGTCGGCATTTAGTAAAGAATATTCAGATAAAATAGAGCAAGAGGCTTACAAATTACACTCTATACTTTTTGACCCTGATCTAAATACTCCAGTAAAAACTTTAGATTTACCTTTAGGTGGAGCTAGAGGTGTTCGAGTTGCTATACAATTATTGATTGATTTTATCCTAATAGCAAATAGAGATAATCAAGGGCAACCTAAGACACTTGATGGCCAAGATGATGACGAACTTGGTTCAAAGACTGTTGAATCGTTAAAGAATGCAATTGATCTGGCGGATAGAATTACAGGTAATGGTAATGGTAGCTTAGGTTTGCATCCAGCAGTCTATTTCTATGGGCCAACTGGAAGGCATACTGGCCCAATGTTTTTGGGAACAGCATTCCTGATAGCACAGAAGATGAAAAATAATGATAAAGAATTTTTTAAAAAATTCACCTCAATTAGATCTCAATTGGAAAATATCTTGGTAAAAGATAAAGAATTGATTTCCATGATTATCCAAAAGAATAGCAATCGCACGAGAGATATTAAGTATAAAGAGTTTTTAGATGATTTGATTAAAGTACTTCTATTAGGTAATGAAGTTAGTGAGAGTGATCTAATAAATTTAGCTGGTTTGCAAGGTAAATTAGTTGCTGGCAACGTAAATTCCAGCGGGAAGAAATTTTCAGATGATCAAAAGAGCAAGGTTTTTATTAATGCGGCTCTTTATTCATCAATCAGATGTTCAATCTGTGATGGCTATTTAGACTCTGCAAAATCGATTTCTTATGACCACATTACTAGAGTCAGAGATGGGGGGGTAGGTACCGGTGAAAACTGCCAGTTAACCCATCCTTATTGTAATCAATCTGTTAAAAATTAAATTTTCAGACTACTTTGAATGGTACTCTAATTAGTTAAATTGTTAGAGTACCATTGCATCATTTCCTTTCTACATTCTAAATATTGTGCATGATTATAAGTACCCCTTATGGAGTTCTTATCGACATGCGCAAGTTGCATCTCAATCCATGCGCTCTCAAATCCATGCTCATGCAGTATGGTGCTCATTGTATGCCTGAAACCATGGCCTGTTAGCCTTCCATGATAACCCAGCATCTTAATAACTTTATTAATACTGGCCTCACTCATTGGTTTTCTTACGTCATTTCTCCCAGGGAAAACGAGTGTGTATGTTCCAGTGATCACTTTTAGCTTTTTAAGTATCTCGATTACCTTCGTAGATAGTGGAACCAAATGAGAACGACGTTTTTTCATGCGCTCTTTCGGTATCTCCCAAAGGGCATTTTCCATATCAAATTCAGCCCATTCGGCAGCGCGCAATTCGATGGTTCTTACACCTGTAAGCATTAGCAGCTGCGTAGCGTACTTTGTCACTAAACTACCTTGGTAATTTTCCAGAGCTTGAACGAAAGCAGGGAGTTCGCTTTCTCTCAGGAATGGGAAATGATTTGTTGTGGGTTTATTTAAAGCTATGGCCAGATCCGGTGCAAAATTGTATTTGGCTCGCCCAGTGGCAACGGCGTAACGAAGCACTTCTCCACAGCGGCGGCGAACTTTGCTGGTTTGTTCTAATGCTCCGCGTTTCTCAATCTTCTGAAGCACTGTTAGCAGTTCTAGCGGTTCAATTTGCTCAATGGGACGTTGACCAACATATGGGAAGATATCCTTCTCTAAGCAGTTAAGCACTTCTTTAGCGTAGCCAACTGACCAGGTGGTTGTTTTAGATGAATGCCATTCTCTGGCCACCGCTTCAAAGTTGTTGTCATGGGCGAAGCGTAACGCGATTTTGTCAGCTTTCCGCGCTTCGCTCGGGTTGATCCCTTTGGCTAGCATCGAACGCGCATCATCACGCTTTTTTCTGGCTTCTGCTAACGACACTTCTCCATAGATACCAAACGAGATCATCTTAGGCTTGCCTGCGAAGCGATAACGGAAACGCCATCCTTTCCCGCCAATTGTATCAATGAGTAGCGATAAGCCCGCGCCATCATTAAGCGTGTAGGGTCTATCTTGTGGTTTAGCGCGTTTGATTTGAAGGTCTGATAGCAGCATGTGTATAGAAAAAAGATCGAACCAAGTTATACGCAATGTTATACATAACAGTGTATAGATTCCACTGGAAAGTATTGGACTGCATGAGATTGGTATTTATGATTATCTATATGAAATTATTGATTTTATAGACTGGAGTGAACTGCGTTGGAAGAGTAAATGGTGTCCCCTGCAGGAATCGAACCTGCAACTAGCCCTTAGGAGGGGCTTGTTATATCCATTTAACTAAGAGGACCCAATACCTTTCGTCTTTCAAGTTGCCTTCCTCGCTCACCCAGTCACTTACTTGTGTAAGCTCCAGGGGATTAATGAGAGACTCCTGTCTCTCACCGAAGGCCAGCCTTTGGCTGGTCAAATTCGTTCCCGACGAATTTGTCACTGCGTCGCTGCCGCAATGCAACTCGAAATACTTTAGGTATTGCGGGCGCTAGTATACCCGCTTTTGGCTTTTCGTTAAGGGGCAAGCGGGCTGTTTGCCTGAAACGTAACCAGTTATTGTTTTTTAGCGCCCTCGTTTTCCTTTTGTTTTTTCGCCTTAGCTTTGGCTTCGGCTTTTTTCTTGTTGCTCATATCGTTACGGATTTGCGCGTGGCTGATTAACGCGAAGATAAACGTCCCGCCGCAAATGTTGCCTGCAAGCGTGGGCAGGGCGAACGGCCAGAAGAAATCGCTCCAGTGGAGTGTACCGTTAAAGACCAGGTAGAGGATTTCAACGGAGCCGACCACGATATGGGTTAAATCCCCCAGCGCGACCAGCCACGTCATGATGATAATCACCACGATTTTTGCCGCACCCGCAGCGGGGAACATCCACACCATGGTGGCGATGATCCAGCCAGAGATAATCGCGTTGGCGAACATCTCACCCGGGGTGTTTTTCATCACATCCATGCCAATTTTGACAAATGCGTCACGGGTTTGCTCATCGAAAATGGGCATGTATTCAAACGCATAGGCTGCGAGGCCGGTGCCAATAACGTTACCCAGTAGAACCACACCCCATAAACGCAGTAGTAACAGGAAGTTTATCCCGGTCGGTTTATGCATGATGGGCAGAACGGCTGTCACGGTGTTCTCGGTGAAAAGCTGTTGGCGCGCCATGATGACGATAATAAACCCGAAGGTATAGCCGAGGTTTTCCAGCAAAAAGCTGCCGGGCACACCTTCCAGATTGACGTGAAATACCCCTTTTGCCAGTAGCGATGCCCCCATCGATAAACCCGCCGCAATCGCCGACCATAACAACGCCATCGCATCACGTTCCAGCTCTTTTTCGCCGTCCTGACGGATGTGTTCGTGAATAGCCATTGCCCGCGATGGCAGGCGTTCCTCGTCGACCTCTATCTTTTCCCCGTGGTCTTTCTCATCACTTTCAACTTCGATTCCGTCGGTGGATTTATCGATTTTGTCTTCTTTTAATTCATCCATTTTTCGGGTTACTCGTGTGTCTGCTATTCCCTTAAGCGTAGCGGTTTTTAGCTATGAGCCCCGAGGCGTGTGTTAATTCGACTTAATATTGATCTTGGGTGCGCGGATTACCTCTTTTGGAGTACCGCAACTGCAGTAGCCAATCTGGAGCAAAGCCTATGATGTGTTATGATTTTGCATCCCGAGACAAGGAGTGACTCCCCCAAATGCTTGATGCGATTAACTTGACCTGCGTACGTGATGACCGCGTGTTATTTAGCGAGTTGTCGTTTAACGTCCGTCCTGGTGAAATGGTGCAGATAGCCGGGAAAAATGGAGCCGGGAAAACGTCGCTGTTGCGGATTTTGGCGGGTCTTGCACAGGCAGAGGAAGGCGAAGTGAAGTGGCAAGGGGAAGGGTTATCTCGCGCACGCTATCAGTATCACCAGGACCTGCTGTGGCTGGGGCATCAACCGGGTATCAAAACGGTGCTGACGGCCTTTGAGAATCTCAGCTTTTATCATGCTCATGGTGCGGAATCTCTACGTTGGCAAGCACTTACTGAAGTGGGATTGCTGGGGTTTGAAGATGTTCCGGTTAACCAACTTTCTGCCGGGCAGCAACGGCGTGTGGCGCTGGCCCGTTTGTGGTTAAGCACACATAAACTCTGGATTCTGGATGAGCCTTTCACTGCCATCGACGTAGCCGGTGTGGAAAAGCTCACGCGTCAACTCAGGCACCATACCGAAAATGGCGGAATGGTTGTTCTCACCACGCATCAGCCACTGGCAGTCGACAATGTGCGTCAAATTCATTTACAGGAGAAACGGACATGATGCGCCGAATTTTCCTGCATGAATTACGCGTGGTATTGCGCAAAGGTGCAGAGATCGCCAATCCGTTGTGGTTCTTTCTTATCGTTATCACGCTGTTTCCGTTAGGAATTGGCCCAGAGCCACAGCTGCTGGCACGCATTGCGCCGGGCGTGATTTGGGTGGCGGCTTTACTGGCGTCGCTGCTGGCGATGGACAGATTGTTCCGCGATGATTTTCAGGACGGTTCGCTTGAGCAACTTATGTTACTACCCATCCCTTTACCTATGGTGGTGTTAGCGAAAGTGACCGCTCACTGGGTGGTCACGGGATTACCATTGTTGATCCTCTCGCCTCTGGCTGCACTGTTGTTAGGGTTGGATTTTTACAGCTGGCAAGTGATGGCAATGACGCTGCTGCTGGGGACTCCGACGCTCAGTTTCCTGGGCGCACCAGGCGTTGGGCTGACGGTAGGGTTGCGGCGCAGCGGCGTGTTGTTGAGTCTGCTGGTGTTGCCGCTGACTATCCCGTTGTTAATTTTTGCCACCGCCGCCATGGATGCCGCTTCCATGCATCTTCCGGTTGACGGTTATATGGCAATTCTTGGGGCGATGCTTGCGGCAAGCGCCACATTAAGCCCGTTTGCTACGGCGGCGGCACTGCGCGTAAGTATTCAATAAAAGTAAAAATTGTCGGGTGGTGTTTTGCATATCCGACCCGGGACTGAAAAACGTCCGTGATTTTGTGAGCAAAAATTATGTGGAAATGGTTACATCAGCTCGCTAAACCCGAGCGGCTTTATCAGCTATGCGGTTATTTTGTGCCGTGGTGCGCACTCATCAGTGCCGTGTTATTGGTTGCCGGTTGTGTCTGGGGTTTTGGATTTGCGCCCGCAGATTATCAACAAGGCCAGAGCTATCGCATTATGTATCTTCATGTCCCGGCGGCGATCTGGTCGATGGGGATCTATGGCTCAATGGCCGTCGCCGCGTTTATTGGCCTGGTGTGGCAGATGAAAATGTCAGACCTCGCAGTGGCGGCGATGGCTCCGGTGGGCGCGGTGTTTACCTTTATCGCGCTGGTGACCGGTTCTGCATGGGGCAAACCAATGTGGGGAACCTGGTGGGTGTGGGATGCACGCCTGACATCCGAACTGGTGCTGCTGTTTCTCTACATCGGCGTGATTGCGCTTTATAACGCTTTTGACGACCGTCGTCTGGCTGGGCGCGCCGCCGGGATTCTGGTGCTGGTCGGTGTGGTGAACTTACCGATTATCCACTTCTCGGTTGAATGGTGGAACACCCTGCATCAAGGCTCGACAAATATGCAGCAAAGCATCGACCCTTCCATGCGCACGCCGTTGCGTCTGACCATTTTCGGTTTCCTGATGTTGTTTGTGACCTTGACGTTGATGCGTTTGCGTAACCTCATCCTGCTTCAGGAACAGCGCCGTCCGTGGGTTTTGGCGTTGGTGAATAAAGGGAGAAACGCATGACAAGCGCATTTTTAAACTGGGGTGATTTTTTTGCTATGGGCGGCTATGCGTTTTACGTCTGGCTTGCCGTCGCGCTGACGTTCATTCCATTGCTGCTGTTAGTGGTTCATACCCGCATGCAGCGCCACACCATTTTAAATTCTGTCAGTCGCCAACAAGCACGGGAAAAGCGTATCCAGGCAGCACAACGAGCAGAGGGAACTGAATGAACATTCGCCGTAAAAATCGGCTCTACCTGGCACTTGCGGTGCTGGTTGGGTTGGGGCTGACAATCACGTTGGTACTGTACGCGCTGCGTAGCAATATCGACCTGTTCTATACGCCGAGCGAAATCCTGTATGGCAAAGGTGAGAGCCACCAGGTACCCGAAGTGGGGCAACGTTTGCGGGTGGGCGGTATGGTTCAGCCGGGCAGCGTGAAGCGTGATAACCAAACGTTGAAAGTCACGTTCAAAATCTATGATGCCAGCGGCGTGGTTGATGTCAGTTACGTCGGCATTTTGCCGGACCTTTTCCGTGAAGGGCAGGGTGTCGTAGCACAAGGTGTCTTCGCTTCGGGAAACCGAGTTGAAGCGAAAGAAGTACTGGCGAAGCATGATGAAAATTACACGCCGCCGGAAGTCAAAGAAGCGATGGATAAAAATCACCAACGCGCCCCGCAGGCTTATAAGGATAACGCCTCATGATGCCTGAAATTGGCAGTTTTTTGCTGTGTCTGGCGCTTGGCTGGTCATTGTTACTCAGTGTCTATCCGTTGTGGGGCGTGAAACGCAATGACTCGCGATTAATGGCCTCTGCCCGTCCGCTGGCATGGGCGCTATTTATCACGCTGTGTGCAAGTTTCTTAGTGTTGGTGAATGCGTTTGTCGTTAACGATTTTACCGTGCTGTATGTGGCGAATAACTCAAACTCCGAGCTGCCAGTCTGGTATCGCGTTGCGGCGACCTGGGGGGCTCACGAAGGCTCCTTGCTACTGTGGGTTTTGTTGTTGAGCGCATGGACTTTTGCGGTAGCGTTGTTCAGCCGTAGTATGCCGCAAGATGCGGTGGCGCGAGTTCTGGCCGTCATGGGGATGATTAATTTCGGCTTTCTGCTGTTTATCATTTTCACCTCCAACCCTTTTACCCGCACGCTGCCTGACTTCCCTATTGAAGGGCGCGATCTGAATCCTCTGTTGCAAGACATCGGGCTGATTTTCCACCCGCCGTTGCTGTATATGGGGTATGTCGGTTTTTCCGTGGCCTTTGCTTTTTCTATCGCAGCACTCATGGCCGGGAAACTCGATTCTGCCTGGGCGCGTTGGACGCGTCCGTGGACGTTAGCCGCCTGGTCATTTTTAACTATCGGTATCGTTTTGGGATCGGCCTGGGCTTATTACGAGTTAGGTTGGGGCGGCTGGTGGTTCTGGGACCCGGTAGAAAACGCGTCGTTTATGCCGTGGCTTGCGGGAACGGCGCTGATCCACTCGCTTTCAGTGACAGAAAAGCGCGGCAGCTTTAAAGCCTGGACGGTGTTGCTGGCAATCACCGCATTCTCGCTGTGCTTGTTGGGGACTTTCCTGGTGCGCTCGGGCGTGTTGGTTTCGGTGCATTCATTTGCGTCTGACCCGGCACGCGGGATGTTTATCCTCGCCTTCCTGGTGATTGTGATTGGCGGTTCGCTGCTGCTTTATGCGGTGAAAGGAAGCAAAGTCCGCTCACGCGTCGGGAATAGTTTGTGGTCCCGGGAATCATTTTTGCTCGGTAATAACGTGCTGTTGATTGCCGCGATGCTGGTGGTGTTACTGGGGACGTTACTTCCGCTGGTCCACAAGCAACTTGGGTTGGGCAGTATTTCTATCGGCGAACCGTTCTTCAACACCATGTTTACCGCATTGATGGCACCTTTTGCCTTACTGATGGGGATTGGCCCATTGGTGCGCTGGCGCCGCGATGAGTCGCGAAAATTAGTGAAACGCCTGGCGATCGCGCTGGCGATCACCGTCGTGCTTTCACTGTTGTTGCCATGGTTAATGCAAGACCGCATCGAAGCGATGACGGTGGTCGGTTTGCTGATGGCGGTGTGGGTGTTTGTGTTGGCAGTTATGGAAGTCTACGAACGTGCAACCCATCGCCACGGCCTTCTCAAAGGATTATGGACATTGCCGCGCAGCCATTGGGGCATGGTGTTCGGGCATTTGGGACTGGCCGTGACGGTTGTCGGCATCGCCTTTAGCCAGAATTACAGCATTGAGCGTGACGTGCGGATGAAAGCGGGCGATAGCATCGACATCCACCAGTATCACTTTGTGTTCCGCGATGTTCACGACCTGAATGGCCCTAACTACCGTGGTGGCGTGGGGATTATCGACGTCACGCGCAACGGCAAACACGAAGCCACGCTGCATGCTGAGAAGCGTTTCTACAACAGTAACCGCGCGATGATGACCGAAGCAGCCATTGATGGTGGCGTAACGCGCGACCTCTATGCGGCACTGGGTGAGGAATTAGATGACGGAAGTTGGGCGGTGCGCCTCTATTACAAACCTTTTGTTCGCTGGATTTGGGTGGGGGGCATCCTGATGACCATCGGTGGGCTGTTCTGTTTGTTTGACCCGCGTTACCGCCAGCGTAAACACATGCCGGAGGCCGCATGAATCGCAAAGTCTTATTTATCCCGCTAGTTCTGTTTTTATTGCTGGCGGCGATGCTGCTGTGGCAACTGGCGCGTAATGCGCAGGGCGATGACCCGACCAATCTTGAATCGGCATTAGTTGGGAAGCCGGTTCCGGTGTTTCGTCTCGAGTCGCTGGAAAACCCCGGCAAGATTTATGACCAGGCTGTGCTTAACGACGGCAAACCGTTGTTGCTCAACGTCTGGGCGACCTGGTGCCCAACCTGCAGGGCCGAGCATCAGTATCTTAACGGGCTGAAAGCCCAGGGCGTTCGCGTGGTCGGCATGAACTATAAAGATGATCGTCAGAAAGCGATTAACTGGCTCAATGAGCTAGGTAATCCTTACGCGCTGAGCCTGTTTGATGGCAACGGTATGTTGGGCTTGGATCTGGGCGTGTACGGCGCACCGGAAACCTTCCTGATCGACGGTAAAGGGATCATTCGCTACCGCCATGCGGGCGATCTTAACGATCGCGTCTGGCAGCAAGAAATCAAACCGCTGTGGGATAAGTACAACAAGGAGGCTGGCGCATGAAACGCGGATGGCTACTGATCGTCGCATTCCTGTTCTCGTTTAATGTTCTGGCGGCAATAGATACCTTTCAGTTCAAAGACGAAGCGCAGGAGCAGCAATTTCGTCAGTTGACTGAACAACTGCGCTGCCCGAAATGCCAGAACAACAGCATTGCAGATTCCAATGCGATGATTGCCTCTGACATGCGTCTGAAAGTCTATGAGCTGCAACAGCAGGGGAAAACCAAACAGCAAATTATCGACTATATGGTCGACCGCTACGGTAATTTCGTGACTTATGAACCGCCGATGACTCCTGCCACCCTTATTTTGTGGGTGCTCCCCGTGCTGTTTATTCTTGGTGGTGCGGGAGTGATTGTGATGCGTAGCCGCAAACGGCGCGTACATTTTACTGACGAGCCGGAAAGTGAAGCATCTCCAGTTATTACCAAAAAGGCACACTTCTGGTTTTTCGCCCCAGGGGCGGTGGTGTTGATTGTGGTGAGCGTGGGCGTATATCTGAAAACCTCGGACATCAAGCAAGTGCAGGCCTGGCAAAAAGTCTCAAATCAGACTCCTCAATTGTTAAAACGCGCATTAGATCCGCAAGCAAAACCATTGGATATGCCGGAAATGGCCAATCTTGGCCTTGGTTTACGGACACAGTTGCAATATGAACCTGACAATATTGAGGGCTGGATGATGCTCGGGCGAATAGGTATGGTTCTGAATAATGCAACAATTGCTACTCAAGCCTTTGCACATGCGTTTAAACTGTCGCCCTCCGACAGTAATGTAAAGCTGGGCTATGCTGAAGTATTGACCCGCAGTGGAGATCCGCAAGATAACCAACTGGGTGGTAATCTGTTAAGAGAGCTCCTCAAAACGGACCATACGAATGTTCGTGTATTAAGCCTGTTGGCATTTAATGCATTTGAACAACAACAGTACCGCGAAGCGATTGGTGCATGGCAAATCATGTTGCAAGTTCTACCAGCAAACGATCAGCGTCGGGCCGTGGTGCAAAGAAGCATCGAACAGGCAAAGGCAGCGCAAGCTGGGATGAATAACACCAAACCTGAGAGCGTAGAGCAAAAATAACAGGGAGAGATATATGAATTTCCGCCTGACCGGGTTAGTACTGGCCGCTACTGTTTTAGTGGGCTGTGCGAGTTCGGCCGATACACAACCGCAAGGGCGTTCGGACCCGCTGGAAGGGTTCAACCGCGCTATGTACGATTTCAACTTCAATGTGTTGGATCCGTATGTTGTGCGCCCGGTTGCTGTGGTGTGGCGTGATTACGTACCGCAACCGGCACGTAATGGGCTGAGCAACTTCACCAGTAACCTAGAAGAACCTGCTTCTATGGTGAACAACTTTATCCAGGGCGACCCGTATCAGGGGATGGTGCATTTCACCCGTTTCTTCCTGAATAGCTTATTGGGTATGGGTGGTTTCATTGATGTGGCAGGGATGGCAAATCAGAAATTACAACGTCTTGAGCCAAACCGTTTTGGTACCACACTTGGGCATTATGGCGTGGGCTATGGTCCATATGTGCATTTACCTGCCTACGGTAGCTTCACGCTTCGTGAAGATGGTGGTGAGTTAGTAGACGATTTGTATGCCCCACTTTCCTGGCTAACCTGGTGGATGTCACTGGGCAAATGGACGCTGGAAGGTATCGAAACGCGTGCGCAATTGCTGGATTCTGAAGGCTTGCTGAAACAATCTTCAGACCCGTATATTTTGGTGCGTGAAGCTTACTTCCAACGCCATGATTTCCAGGCAAACGGCGGGAAACTCACTCCACAAGAGAACCCGAATGCCGAGTCTATTCAGGATGATTTGAAAGATATCGACTCTCAGTAAGCGATACCCGTCATTCTTCAAGTTGCTTATGCGTTGGCTGCACCCGCTCACCCCAGTCACTTACTGGAGTAAGCTCCTGGGGATTTACGGCTTTGCCGCCTTCAAGCAACTCGAATTATTTAGGGTATAAAGTTTAATGCCGTTCATTGAAGCCTCAATGAGCGGCATTTTGTTTTTAGCGAATCAGGCATGAACCACTTTGATTTTACCGTTGCGACTCAGCGCCGTAATCCAAAGTTGAATCGTCGCCTCATCTGGCATTTCACTATCTACCGTATAAATCTCGCCAATTTCACGCGCTTTTCGGGCACCAAAATTATGATAGGGCAGGATCTCGACATGCAAGATGTTGTCAAAACGCTCTACCATTTCGCCTATTGCCTGAAAATGTTCAAGACTCAGGTTATAGCCTGGGATTAACGGGCATCGCAGAATCACAGGACAACCGAGCTGATGTAACAGCGCCATATTTTGGTCTACCAGCCGACGGCTTAAACCGGTCAGGGTTTTGTGCAGTTTGTCGCCTGTGGCTTTGTAATCCACCAGGAAGCAATCCACAAAAGGGGCGATTTGCTGATAATGCTCGCTTTTTGATGCGCCATTGGTTTCCAGGCATACATGCAAACCTGCCTGCTTGCTAAGGCGGGCAAGTTCCAGTGCGAAAGTAAACTGATGAAGCGCTTCGCCACCGGAGAGGGTTATCCCTCCACCGGTTTTAGCAAAATAGATTTTATCTTTCAGCACTTCCTGAACAATCTGCTCAGCAGTGACCTCTTCACCGTAGATTTTCAGCGCCTGTGCCGGGCATACCTCAACGCACTTTCCACAGCCATCACAAGCAGCGAAATCGATTTGGTGTATCCCATCGACAAAGCGATGGTGAGCACAGACCTGGGCGCACGCCTGGCAGTTCAGGCATTTATCTGCATTGAACGACAGTTGCTTGCGCTGGCTCATCGATTCCGGGTTGTGGCACCAAAGGCAGCGCATTTGGCAGCCTTTGAGAAACACGGTGGTTCGCACGCCGGGGCCGTCATTGATGCAAAACTTCTGAATATCAAAGACGATGCCTGTTGTTTTCATGATGATTTCCCTGGTATTTGGCATTAATCGTTCAGCGTACGGTTAAGGATCTCCAGTTGTACATCACGGTCTAAGTTCACAAAGCGGGCACTAAACCCACCGACCCGAACTATCAGGTTGGGATAGTTTTCCGGATGCTGATAAGCCGCTTCCAGCTCGCCTTTGCCCACCACGCTCACCATGAGTTGCGGCCCACCTTGCTCGAAGTAGCCTTCCATTAACGCATTGACCAGCGGGCGACGGGTATTAAACAAAGTTTTGCTGAACTTGATGTTTTGCACTGAACCGGCGTGATACTTAGCGTCCAGTTTCACCAATGAATTCAGCATGGCTGTTGGGCCATTTTTATCGGCACCACTTTGCGGGTTGTTGGCATTACTCATGTAAACGCCACATTGACGACCGTCTGCTGACGCGCTGGTGGCTCGGCCCCACTCGGTATTAACCTGATTATTGATAATCACCACAAGGTAGCTGTCGAGCCCAACCTGCTGCGCGGCATCACGTACGCCATTGCAAATATACTCGTGCATCTCTACGGCAATTTCGTCAGCGTAGCCGTCATCGTTACCGAATTTTGGCGCGTTAATCAGGTCGTTGCGCATTTTTTCATGGTCAACAAAATCCACTTTTAGCGCTTCAATCAGCGTGGCGTAATCGTACTTTTGCTGCTCAAAGATGACTTTTTTAATGGCAGCAAGGGAGTCTGAGGCGTTGGTATTCCCGTAAGTTTCGTTGGTGCCGCCAAGACGATAAGCGCCACCGTTAAGCAATGTTTTTTCCCGCTCAATGCAATCACTGGTGAGCAAACTGGTCAGCAGAAAACCGACCTGTTGATTCATTACTCTATACGAAGAGGCCTGGGCTTTTGCGGTGATGGCGATGTAGTAGTTGAGCAGGTTTTTATAGTTGCTCATCACATCGTCAAAGCTGCTGATTTGTTGTGGTGTTTTCAGCACCACACCGCCACTTTTGTTTTTCCCATCCCAAAAGTCGATGCCGCCGGTCAACGCAATATTGAGAATTTTCAGCACGTTCATGCAGGTATTTGGCGTACCCACGCTGCGCCCCGACAGCACAAACTCACCACAGCCAAAGGGCACGTACTGCTCTGCATCTTCCTCGCTAACCTGCATGGAGTGCATGACTGCCGGAATATTGACATCGTCGTTATACAAAATCGGGTAGGTGATACCGGTGCCAATCACGTCCAATGCTTGCTGATAAATGGCTGGGTTCATTCCCTGGTAAATACGCAAGGTGAACTGGGGTTCTGTATCCTGGTTTTCCTGCACAGCCTGAATGGCGAGGCGGCAGTAAACATCGGCATGTTCCGGTTGACGACGCCCGCGACCGCCAACAATGACACGACCATTGACCGTGGTTTTACGTGCTTCAATGAGTCGGTAATGGGAACGAATATAATCAATCGCTTCCCTTTCAGTAAGCAACCCGGCGTTTAAATCATGGACCAATAGTGCACCCAGATAGTCATCCATGCGCCCGTAGTTCACCACACCGGCACACAGGCTATACAGCCAGCTCAGTTGAATACCTTGCAGGAAGGTTTCTGGTTTCTGCGTGCGGATGTGCATGAGTGCATCAATTAAAGTGGAAAGATGTTGTTTGCGTGCCAGGTCTGGCGTGGTTTCCAGTTCGTTTGCCGCGAGTTGGATATGGCGGTCAATCACGGTGACGACAATGCTCAACATACCGAGGAACGCTTGATGAAGCGTGATTGTCTGCTCATCCTCACGCGCAATGGCCGCATCAAGCTTGTGCTGGATTTTCTCTCTTAAGCCTGTCAGCCCAAGATCAATCAGCAAATTGTAGTCAAGGTACATGCCGCTAAGGCGGGCTGTGGCAATCGCCGGATAATTAACATCGACAAATTTGCCCAGCGTGTCGTCTTTGAGCGTTTGGCGGAAGTAGATCGATCGCGTGTCATGGGTGTGCCAGTAATCAAGCAGGGCATCAATTCGGTGATGAAGACCTTCAGGGAGCGAGGATTTAAATTCTGCCAGTTTGCTGAAGTTACAGTAATGCCCCACACCGCCAACGGACGTGACGCAACCAAATCCAATCGGCAGTACATCCAGGCGACCAATGATTTTGTCTTCCGGTTGAATACTGCGAAAGAGGGTTGGATACAAGGCTTGCAGGCATTTTACTTCACGTATTAACGGCGAGCTTTCGCTGCGATGCGCCAGAGTGTAGGCCTCCATAACAGCAAGTTGTTCGACAGGCGTTTTCTCGCAGGGGATCTTCTTGTTGACGTCAACCTGCTCGGCGATAACGGGAGCGCTCATAATTTTTCCTTACTGATTTCTGGGTTTCTATTATTAAGTTGTAATTACAAATTTAAAACTGAGATCGGGATCTTACTTTCATCACATGCCCGATAATTTACACATGGATCCCTTTGTGATTGCCTTCACACCTCTTGGTGAAGGGGGCGTCATCACACGGTTTATATGATTTTTATCAATACCCGCGATCGTGATTGTTTCTATTTTTCTCCAAACTTGTAATTACATATTTGTGAGGGAAAAGAAATGAATGGCTTATTAAGCAAAGAGCTTATCTGCTTGAATCTGAACGCCCGCGAAAAACATCAGGTCTTCCACGAGATGGCTGAATTACTGTGGCAGGCGGGCCATATCACTGATATTTCACAATTTGTCGCGGATGTTTGGGATCGTGAAGATACGGGAAATACCGGATTTGAAGGCGGTGTGGCTATCCCGCATGCTAAAAGCCCGGTGGTGAAACAGGCCGCAGTCGTCGTGGGGATCAGCCCACAAGGGATTGAATATGGTGCTGAAGATGGAAAGCCCTCGCACGTTTTCTTGATGATCGCTTCTCCGCATAACGCGTCCAATTTGCATATCGAGATCCTTGCCCAGCTCTCCTCACGTCTTATCGAAGACGGCTTTATGGAAACGCTATTACAGGCAACCTCACAGGAGGAAGTGTTAGCGTTGTTCACGGCGCAAGCCTCGCCCGAAGATGACAACCGAGAAGTCAGGCAGGATAAGGGGTTGATTCTTGGCGTCACCGGCTGTCCGGTTGGCGTGGCGCACACTTACCTGGCTGCGGAAGCTATCGTTAAAGCCGCCAGAGAGATGGGTTATGAAGTGAAAGTGGAGACCAACGGCTCTATTGGCGTTAAGGATTCACCCACAGCTGAAGAAATTGCCCGGGCAGATGCGGTGGTGGTGGCTTGTGATAAGCAAGTCGATCTCGACCGTTTTGCCGGAAAGAAAGTGGTTATCTGCGGTGTGAAATCGGCGATTAAAGGCGCTACAGGCTTAATTGAACAAGCGCTTTCGGCACCGCTCTACCAGGTGGCAAGCAGCAGTAAGGCAAAACCGGCTTCGACGACTTCGTCAGGTTCAATGCTGTATAAGTCACTGATGAACGGGGTGTCATACATGATCCCCTTTGTGGTGGTCGGCGGTTTGTTAATTGCGTTATCCCTGGCATTGGGTGGGGTACCGACCGAGCAGGGGCTAAGTATTCCTGTTGATAGCTTGTGGAACAAAGTACTGAGCGTTGGCGTGGTTGGCTTTACGCTGATGATCCCGATTCTATCTGGTTACATTGCCTATGCTATTGCTGACCGGCCGGGGTTGGCTCCTGGATTGATTGGCGGCTGGATTGCGAACAATGGTTCTTTCTACGATGCCAGTGCAGGCACCGGATTTATTGGTGCCATTGTTGCGGGGCTGCTCGTCGGCTACTTCGTGAAATGGTTGACGCATTTTAACTACTCAAAAATGGTCCAGCCGTTGGTGCCCATTATGATTGCACCCATCGCCGGTACGCTGTTTATCGCTGCAATCTTTATGTTTGTCATTGGCGCTCCCATTGCTGATTTGATGACGGCGCTTAACCACATGCTGGCGAATCTCTCTACAGGCAACGTTATCGTTATCGGTATTGTGATGGGGTTGATGCAGGGGTTCGATATGGGCGGACCATTCGGTAAAGTCGTGTTTATGTTCAGCGTGGGGTTGATTGCCCAAGGGCAAACGCAGTTTATGGGGGCTCAGGCTGTGGCGATTCCTGTTGCACCTTTAGGCATGGCGCTGGCTGCATTTATGGGCAGACGCTTTGGGCTGTTTGATGATGAAGAATATGAGAATGGCAAAGCCGCTGCCGCGATGGGGTTGGTAGGGATTTCTGAAGGCGCGATTCCTTTTGCCGCGCGTGATCCCTTTGCTGTGATCCCTGCAAACATGATTGGCTCTGCGGTAGCTTGCTGTCTGGGCTTCATCTTTAGTCTGCATTGTAACGTGGCACATGGCGGGCCAATCATTGTCCTGCTGGGCGGATTCGACAAGCCGTTGTTGGCGCTGGTTGCAATGGCTGCCGGTGTGGTTTCTACCGCGACGATTGCTATTGCCCTGAAACGTTTTAAAATGATGCGCAACCGTCAACACGCGGTTATGGATGTCGCCTGAAAGTCAATCTGGCGACGGCGGAGCCTTATTCTCAGGCTCCGTTACGAGCTTTATTCCCCGGAATGCGCATGAAATACATCGATATTTATCATTTGTTAAAAGAGAAGATAATTAAAGGCAACTATCTTCCTTATGCGCCGCTGGAAGGTGAACACGCTCTGGCACAGTTTTATCAGGTTAGCCGTCCGACAATTCAAAAAGCGATTGCCAGACTCAAGCGTGAATCTTTTGTGCATACCCGGCAGGGGGCCGGTATTTTTGTGAATCCCCCTGAGTTTTACCAGGACAACAGCGTGATATCGATTTCTGAACGCATTCAAAGCGACCAGAAACTGGATAACGTGGTGCTACTTTTTGATACTCAGCAGGCTGAAGGGGAGTTGGCAGACTACTTTCCCCAGCCGCCAGGCAGTTTGCTGATTCATTACCGTCGAATGCGCATCATTAATGAGCAACCCGCGATTATCGAAGAAACCTGGATGCCGAGTTCACTTTTCCCTGAATTTACCCGCGAAGATTGTAGCCATTCAGTGCTGCAATATATTGAACGGACGTGCGGGTTAGCTATCAGCCACGATGTTAAAACACTTTCCGGAAAAGCACTGAATCAGGAAGAAGCCTGGCTGCTGCGCACGCAAGAAGGGCGGATTTGCCTTTCTATTCGTCATAAAGTGTTTTTACAAAGCGGGCAAATGGCGCAGTACACCCTGGAAACGTTGCTTTCTAATGAGGTTACGACCGTTTCGATGCGTTAACTGGCATTATTCGTCATACTTCAAGTTGCATGTGCGTTGGCTGCTCTCATTCACCCCAGTCACTTACTACAGTAAGCTCCTGGGGATTCATTTGTTTGCCGCCTTCCTGCAACTCGAATTATTTAGAGTATATATTTGTGTTACGGGCATTAAAAAAGGCGAAACCATGGTTTCGCCTTTTTTGTGAGCCTTTAACTATCAGAATGCATAGTTAAAGTTCATGCCGTACAGCCACGCTTTACCATCAGACTGGAAGGTATAGGGACCTTCTTTGAACTCAACGTGCTGGCCGTGCATGTAGGAGACACCCACATCGACAGACGCATCTTCGTTAAAGGCGTAAGTGGTACCTGCACTCAGCCAGAAGCGGTCCTGATCCGGGATAGAAATGGAACGGTGATCCCCAGGAACCGGGCTATCGTCAAATGCGATACCAGTACGGAAGGTCCAGTTCTTATCCATATAGTAGGTGGTACCTAAAGCAATACGGTACGCATCTTTAAAGCTTTCATCTTTATAGAACAGGGTCTGGCCGTTGCTGCCAGTTGCTTTCAGCTCCTGGAACTGACTCCAGCTGGTGTAAGCAATGCTGTAGTGAATCGCCCACTGTGGATCAACTTTGTTATAACCGGACAGTTCCCACATTTCTGGCAAGTTCAGGGTCAGAGAACCTGGAACGGTTTGCCCATTGGTACCTGCAGGTAAGCCAAATTTAGACAACAACGGGTTGTAAGCGGAAGGTAAATTGCTCTTATAGTCGCCGTCGAAGTCGATTTTGATTTCGGAACGGTAGGTTAAGCTGTAGCGGTTATCTTTATTGATTTCATAAAGGATACCGGCGTTCCAACCGTAACCCCACTCATCACCTTTCAGGTGCGCGATTTGAGTGTCGGAAGGAATGCGGGAAACAGGGCCTGCCAGGGAAGGAGGCAATGCACCAGAGCCTGCGACAATTTGACCAAGATCACCTGCGTAACGCTCGATTTTCGCTTTAGCGTAAACAGCATCAAAGCCAAGACCAAAGCTCCAGTTGCTGTTTAAACGATATGCACCGCTCAGGTTCAGGTTCATCGTCGTCAGGTCGGTTTTGCCGCCCATTGAGCCTGCGGTGTAATCGTCAGTAAATTCTGTTGCTAAACCGTAGTTAGATGTAACAGATGCTCCCCAACCAAATTGTTCATTAATGGGTGCAACAAAGTGGAAGTTTGGAACCCAGGCGGTCGGCGCGATGTTATTAGCATCAGTGCTACGGCCCGTTGGGGATGTGCCAGCAATATTCACATCCGGGTCAATAAACACCGCACCGCCAGAGAAGGTTGGGCGGTCAAACATGGTGATTAACGCCGGGTTACGGCTGACGTTACCCGCATCGTCTGCGATTGCGCCTTCCCCGGAATAAGCTCGGCCTAGGCCTGAGGAAGAGAACTCGTTTAATTGAAAGCCGGCCGAGTACGCCTGCGATGAGACTATTGCCACTGCAACCGCGAGGGCTGACTTTGTAAACAGGTTTTTCTGGCTCATGACCAAAACCTCATAATAGATTTATTTTTATACAAACATTGTTACACACCGTAACAGGAGCGCGAATAGTAGGGGCTGATCTGTTACAGAGAAAGCAGACCAGTTGCGAGAGTATAGGTCTGACCAGATGGTATGTTGCAAGTTTGTATCTGAAAATTTTCAAATTTGATCGTCGAAACGAGATCTGCCTGGCAAAATCGAGGAAAGCGTCACTAAGCAAAATGGGTGAATCTTGTTTTAGATCATTTTTAAGTGTGATTTGGGTCACTTGCAGATTTTGGCAAGATTAACGACTGGAGTCGGTTCAACGGAGAGCGTAAAATAACCAAGAATTTTTTATTCCTCGTCATACTTCGAGCTGCATGTGCGTTGGCTGCGTTCACTCCCCCGAATCACTTACTTATGTAAGCTCATCGGGATGAGTTCTCTGGCCGCCTTCCTGCAACTTGAATTATTTAGAGGAAGGCCCTTCGGATTGAAATACAGAGGAAATCATAAATGAGTAAAAACACTGCTGATGAAACCCCGGTTTGCTGCTGTATTGATGTCGGTTCTATCATTGATAATACTGACTGCACAGCGACCTACAGCCGCGTATTCGCTACCAAAGCAGAAGCTGAAGAAACTCTGGCAGCGTTGAGCGCAAAAGCTCGTGAAGTAGAAAATGAACCTTGCCAAATCGTTCCGACGTTTACTGAAGAAGCTGAAGGTGTTCGTCTGGATATTGATTTCATCTTCAGCTGCCAGGCTGAAACCATGATCTTCCAGCTGGGCCTGCGTTAATTTTTATCCCTTCTCCTGGCCTTCTCCCTCTCCAGGGGGAGAGGGTTGGGGTGAGGGCATCTATTCCCATTTACTTCACTCAAAGCGTGTCCCCCCTCCCAATTCTTTCGTCCCCTGGTTGGCTGATTGTAACTTTTTAGTTAAAACTGTGATCAGGTCAGACCACTACTGGTCGTTTACAATTTTATTCCCAAAATAATTCGAGTTGTGGGTAGGCGGCAAAGGAGCAAATCTTCAGGAGCTTACTAAAGTAAGTGACTGGAGTTTGTGAGTGCAGCCAACCCCCCCACAACTTGAAGTATTCTGAGAAGAACAGGGGAGCGTTATGAGTCAGGCACTTCCGCTGGTCACCCGTCAGGGTGACCGCATCGCCATCATCAGTGGTTTACGCACACCGTTTGCCCGTCAGGCTACGGCATTTCACGGTATACCTGCCGTCGATCTTGGCAACATGGTGGTCAGCGAATTATTGGCCCGTAGCGAAATTCCCCCAGAAATCATTGAGCAATTGGTTTTCGGACAGGTTGTCCAGATGCCGGAAGCGCCCAATATTGCCCGTGAAATTGTACTTGGCACTGGGATGAGTGTGCACACCGACGCCTATAGTGTCAGCCGTGCATGTGCGACCAGCTTCCAGGCGGTGGCGAACGTAGCCGAAAGCTTAATGGCGGGGACAATCCGCGCAGGGATAGCGGGAGGGGCAGACTCCTCATCCGTTTTGCCCATTGGCGTAAGTAAAAAGCTGGGGCGCGTACTTGTCGATGCGAATAAAGCCCGTACGCTTGGGCAAAAGTTAAAGCTCTTTTCACAACTTCGTCCGCGCGATTTATTGCCCGTGCCGCCAGCCGTAGCGGAATACTCCACCGGTTTGCGGATGGGCGATACGGCGGAACAAATGGCGAAAACCCACGGTATCACGCGTGAACAGCAAGATGCGTTGGCGCATCGCTCTCACACTAAAGCGGCGATTGCCTGGCAAGAAGGCAAACTGGCTGAGGAAGTGATGACTGCCTTTATTCCTCCTTACCGCCAACCTTTCAGCGAAGATAATAACGTTCGCCAGAACTCGTCGATTGCCGACTATGCGAAGCTGCGCCCTGCGTTTGACCGCAAACACGGCACCGTCACTGCCGCCAACAGCACCCCGTTAACCGATGGGGCCGCTGCGGTTATTTTAATGACAGAATCCCGTGCGAAAGAATTGGGTTTGAAGCCACTGGGATACTTGCGCAGTTACGCTTTCACCGCCGTTGATGTTTGGCAAGATATGCTTCTTGGCCCGGCCTGGGCGACACCTCTGGCGTTAGAAAGAGCAGGCATCACATTGAATGACCTGACCTTATTCGATATGCATGAAGCATTTGCTGCGCAAACGCTGGCTAACCTGAAAATGCTCGCCAGTGAACGTTTTGCTCGCGATGTGTTA
Organism: Buttiauxella sp. A111; assembly: GCF_014189855.1. Classification (GTDB taxonomy): domain Bacteria; phylum Pseudomonadota; class Gammaproteobacteria; order Enterobacterales; family Enterobacteriaceae; genus Buttiauxella; species Buttiauxella selenatireducens. Next base: position 1,099,137 of record NZ_BJFN01000001.1, on the reverse strand, counting down.
GGCCGCGCCCATGCTACGGGTGAAGTGGATGATTCGAAATTCAACGTATTAGGCGGCTCGATTGCTTACGGCCACCCGTTTGCTGCGACCGGTGCGCGAATGATCACGCAAACGCTGCATGAACTGCGTCGTCGCGGTGGTGGATTGGGTTTAGTCACCGCCTGCGCGGCGGGTGGATTGGGTGCTGCCATGGTTCTGGAGGCCGAATAATGGAACAGACTTCTGCTTTCAACTTACATATCCGCCTCGACAATATCGCGGTAGTGACTATTGATGTTCCGGGCGAAAAGATGAATACGCTGAAAGCCTCTTTCGGCCCGGAAGTGCACGGTATCATCAAGCAAATTCGCGATAACTCCGCGCTGCAAGGGGTGATCTTTATCTCTGGCAAACCGGACAACTTCATTGCGGGTGCCGATATCAACATGATTGCTAACTGCCAGACGACACTTGAGGCGCAAACTCTCGCGCACCAGGGCCAGCAAATCATGGCAGAAATTGCAGCTTTACCCATTCCGGTGGTGGCGGCAATTCACGGAGCATGTCTTGGTGGTGGGTTGGAATTGGCGCTGGCATGCCATGCGCGTGTTTGTACCGATGATGAAAAAACCAAACTCGGCTTGCCTGAAGTGCAACTGGGTTTGCTGCCGGGATCGGGTGGGACACAACGTTTGCCGCGTTTGATTGGGGTCAGCAATGCGCTGGATATGATCCTGACGGGCAAACAATTACGTCCGCGCCAGGCATTAAAACTTGGGCTGGTAGATGAAGTGGTGCCGCATTCGATTTTATTGGCAGCAGCCATTGAGCTGGTGGCAAAAGGCCGCCAGCCATCCCGAATATTGCCGGTTCGGGAACGCATCCTGGCGGGGCCACTAGGACGTTCTTTACTGTTTAGCATTGTAAGTAAGAAAACCGAGCAAAAAACGCGCGGTAATTATCCTGCCACGCAGCGCATTATCGAAGTGATGAAAGTGGGTCTGGGTCAGGGGAGTTTTAGCGGTTACGAATCAGAGGCGAAAGCCTTTGGTGAACTGGCGATGACTCCACAATCCGCCGCTTTGCGGGGGTTATTCTTTGCCAGTACTGAGCTTAAAAAAGAACATGGTGCGGATGCACAACCGCGTCCAATAAACGCAGTGGGTGTGCTGGGTGGCGGGTTGATGGGCGGAGGTATTGCGTTTGTCACGGCGACCAAAGGCAAATTACCCGTGCGAATCAAAGATATTAACAACGACGGCATTAACCATGCGTTGAAATACAGCTGGGACTTGCTGGATAAAAAAGTGCGCCGCCGCCATATGAAAGCGGGCGAACGCCAGCGTGAAATGGCGCTTATCTCCGGTGGTACGGATTACCGTGGTTTCCATCATCGTGACATCGTCGTGGAAGCGGTTTTTGAAGATCTCGCACTCAAGCAAAAGATGGTCGCGGAAATTGAACAACATGCGGCACCCCATACCATTTTTGCGTCGAACACGTCTTCGTTGCCTATTGCCGATATTGCGGCAAACGCCGCAAGACCTGAGCAGGTTATCGGTCTGCATTACTTCAGCCCGGTCGATAAAATGCCGTTAGTTGAGGTTATCCCGCATGCCGGAACCAGTGCGGAAACCATTTCCACGACGGTCGCTCTGGCTAAAAAACAGGGTAAAACACCGATTGTGGTGGGCGACAGCGCGGGTTTTTACGTCAACCGAATTCTGGCGCCTTACGTTAACGAAGCGATGCGTTGCCTGGTAGAAGGGGAACCTGTCGATAAAATTGATAATGCGCTGGTGGCGTTTGGTTTTCCGGTCGGCCCAATCCAACTTTTGGATGAGGTGGGAATCGATGTGGGGACTAAAATTAGTCCTATACTTCAGCGTGCTTACGGCGATCGTTTTGCCGCACCGCAAAGTATTGCAGCAATATTGAACGACGATCGCAAAGGTAGAAAAAATGGGCGGGGTTTCTATCTTTATCCTGGGAAAGGGAGTAGAAGCAAAAAGCAGGTTGATCCTGCAATCTATACGCTGCTGGGCGTTTCGCCGAAAGGGCAGCTTACTGAAAAAGAGATAGCTCAACGCTGTGTGATGATGATGCTCAATGAGGCAGCTCGCTGTCTGGATGAGGGCGTTGTTCGCAGCGCTCGCGATGGTGACATCGGCGGCGTATTCGGTATTGGTTTCCCACCGTTCCTCGGTGGCCCGTTCCGCTATATGGATTCACAGGGGGCGGGTGAAGTCGTCGCACAATTGCAACGCCTGGCAAGTCGTTATGGGGAGCGTTTTGCTCCTTGTGACAGGCTTTTACAAATGGTGGAAGAACAACGAAATTTTTGGGGAAACTGAACCCCAAAGATGAAACTGTAGTCAAAGAATCATGAGTTTTAACTCGCTCTTAGGGCGAGGAGTGAGCTCGGTGAATGGATGCTGGTCGGTCATTTGGTAACCAGTGATTGACTATACTTGCACCATTGAGGTAAAAAACAGCGTTTCATTCGATGTACGGATAAGGCACAATGCCCGGCTGCTGAATTTCTCCTCTCAAGTTTCAGGGGAATTCAAGCATTCCTGGTTAACAAAAGCGGTGCAATATGCAAGTTTTTATCATGCGTCACGGCGACGCAGCACTCGATGCCGCCAGCGACTCGGTACGTCCACTCACCCAGTGTGGTTGTGATGAATCCCGAGTAATGGCGACTTGGTTGAAAGGTCAAGTAGCGGATATCGAACGTGTTCTGGTGAGCCCTTACCTGCGAGCCGAACAAACCCTGGATGTTGTGCGGGAAGCACTGATTCTTCCAGGTAAAGAAGACATTCTGCCGGAATTGACGCCGTGCGGCGATGTGGGACTGGTGGGTGATTACCTGCAAGCCCTGGCAAATGAAGGCGTTGAATCGGCATTGGTGATTTCCCACTTGCCGTTGGTCGGTTACCTGGTGTCTGAGCTCTGTCCACAAGAGACACCTCCGATGTTCAGTACCTCAGCTATTGCCAATGTCACACTTGATCCCGAAACCGGGAAAGGTGTGTTCAACTGGCAGATGAGTCCGTGCAATTTGAAGATAGCTAAAGCTATCTGAAAGCCGTAAGCATGAAGTAAAAAGAGCCGCGATAAGCGGCTCTTTCTGTTTGTGGCGACGGTCGAGGTATCTGGCGTTTTCTCCCTCTACCCGCGGGTGAAGGTATCTGGCGTTTTCTCCCTCTCCCTGTGGGAGAGGGGCGGGGTGAGGGCATCAGGCAGCTCAGTGCTACGGTAATTCCGGCGGCAGCCACTCTTCTATTTCAATCAACACCAACAATGCAGAATCACCGCCGTACTCTTTCGGCGCCTGGTGAAATGCCATGACATGTGGATGTTGCGCCAACCACAGCGGCGTTTGCTGCTTCAGAATGTGTTTTCCATGCCCATGCATGACGCTTGCACAAAATACATGTTCACGACGACAGGCCGCGATCAACGCCCCTAATTCCTGTTTCGCTTGCAGCTGCGTCAGGCCATGCAAATCGAGGAAAAGTTCTGGCGAATAATCACCTCGACGAATTTTTTTAAGCTCAAAATGGCTGACGTCCTCGCGCACATATCGCGTCGGACCTTCCGTTGCCAACCGTGGCTGGAATTCATCGGAAAAATAATGGCTGGCATCGGCTTGCTCTTGTAACAGCCGTTTCACCGGGACTTCCTGGACTTTCTTGCGCATCGGGCGATGAACAATGGTGTCCTGAGTCAATTTTTTCGTGCCGCTCATCAAATCACGGAAAAGGTTCTGATCATCAACGCTGAGCGGAGTTTTCTTTTTCATCTTTTTCTTGTCTCGCATTCGTTTTGTCGCCAGTTTACCTGGTTTGCCGTCCATCACTAAATAAAACGGAACTTTCCCCGCAGTGACAGTAATTGAAATGCTGATTTGTCGCGGTCTTCATGGCAAACTAATCGATTATTGAATTAGCGTGAACGGCCTGCGGAGGGCAACGTGGATAAAATTTTCGCCGATGAGGCAGTGAATGAACTGCACACCATTCAGGATATGCTGCGCTGGGCAGTAAGTCGTTTTAGCGCCGCCAACATCTGGTATGGACACGGCACCGATAATCCGTGGGACGAAGCCGTTCAGTTAGTGCTGCCAAGCCTCTATCTGCCGCTGGATATTCCTGAAGATATGCGTACGGCGCGCCTGACGCCAAGCGAACGCCATCGTATCGTTGAACGCGTTATTCGCCGTGTAAATGAGCGTATCCCGGTAGCTTATCTCACCAACAAAGCCTGGTTCTGCGGTCACGAATTTTATGTCGATGAACGTGTGCTGGTGCCGCGTTCCCCGATTGGTGAGCTTATCACTAACCGCTTTGCGGGTCTGTTCGACCAGGAACCGCTGCATATTCTTGATATGTGTACCGGCAGCGGCTGTATTGCCATCGCTTGCGCTTACGAATTCCAGAATGCAGAAGTCGATGCGGTCGATATTTCTCTTGATGCATTGGCTGTTGCCGAGCAAAACATTGCTGAGCACGGTCTGGAAAATCAAGTAACCCCAATTCGTTCCGACCTGTTCCGCGACCTGCCAAAAGTTCAGTACGACATTATCGTGACTAATCCCCCGTATGTGGATGCAGAAGATATGTCTGATCTGCCGGGCGAATTCCGCTTCGAACCTGAGCTGGGTCTGGCTGCGGGTAGCGATGGTCTGAAACTGGCGCGTCGTATTCTGGCATGTGCTCCAGACTACCTCGCTGATGGTGGCGTCCTGATTTGTGAAGTCGGGAACAGCATGGTACATCTGATGGATCAGTACCCGGATGTGCCGTTCACCTGGCTTGAGTTTGACAACGGCGGCGACGGCGTATTTATGCTGACCAAAGCGCAATTGATCGATGCGCGTGAACACTTCAGCATCTATAAAGATTGATCAGTACAGGCGGGCCTTCAGGCCCGTCTTCTTTTGCTCACAACACAACGAAAAACGATAACGGAAAGAAGATGGCTGGAAACTCTATTGGACAAGTATTTCGCGTAACGACATTTGGTGAGTCTCACGGTGTGGCGTTGGGTTGTATCGTGGATGGTGTGCCGCCAGGCATTCCGCTGACCGAAGCCGATTTACAACACGATCTCGACCGCCGCCGTCCAGGCACTTCCCGTTACACCACGCAACGTCGTGAACCTGATCAGGTGAAGATCCTTTCCGGTGTATTCGAAGGGGTGACCACGGGTACGAGCATCGGTTTGCTAATTGAAAACACCGATCAGCGCTCACAAGACTACAGTGCGATTAAAGATGTGTTCCGTCCTGGACACGCTGATTACACCTACGAACAAAAATATGGCCTGCGCGATTACCGTGGCGGTGGCCGTTCTTCCGCGCGTGAAACCGCAATGCGTGTGGCCGCTGGGGCTATCGCTAAAAAATATCTGGCGCATAAATACGGCATTATTATTCGTGGCTGTCTGACGCAGATGGGTGATGTGCCGCTGGAAATTAAAGACTGGGAACACGTTGAGCAGAACCCATTCTTCTGTCCCGATCCCGATAAAATCGAAATTCTTGACGAACTGATGCGCGCGCTCAAAAAAGACGGCGATTCTATCGGTGCAAAAGTCACTGTGGTAGCAGATAATGTGCCGCCAGGTCTTGGCGAGCCAGTGTTCGACCGCCTGGATGCCGATATTGCCCATGCGTTGATGAGTATCAACGCGGTGAAAGGCGTGGAAATCGGCGATGGTTTTGGCGTAGTTAACCTGCGTGGCAGCCAGAACCGCGATGAAATTACCAAAGAAGGCTTCCAGAGCAATCACGCTGGCGGCATTCTGGGTGGCATCAGCAGTGGCCAGCAAATTGTTGCAAATATGGCGCTGAAGCCAACGTCCAGCATCATGGTTCCGGGCCGCACCATCAATCGCGAAGGCGAAGAAGTGGAGATGGTAACGCGTGGCCGCCACGATCCTTGTGTGGGTATTCGTGCCGTGCCGATTGCCGAAGCGATGCTGGCGATTGTTTTGATGGACCATATGCTGCGTCAGCGTGCTCAAAATGCTGATGTTACTTTCCCTTTACCGCGCTGGTAATGCGATGAAAAAAACGCTCGTGGGGCTGCTGGCATTACTGGCTAGCGCCGCTACTTTTGCTGCGACACCGTGGCAGAAAATTAGTCATCCGATTGCGGGTAGCCCGCAATCTATCGGTGCTTTTTCTAACGGTTGTATCGTTGGAGCCCACGAGTTACCGCTCAATGATCCCCGTTACCAGGTGATGAGACAGGACCAACGTCGCTATTTCGGGCATCCTGATTTAGTGTCGTTTATCCAGCGCCTCAGCAATCAGTCGACACAACTTGGCTTGGGTACCGTGCTGATTGGTGATATGGGCATGGCGGCGGGTGGGCGTTTTAACAGCGGTCATGCCAGCCACCAAAGCGGGCTGGACGTGGACATCTTCTTGCAACTTCCTAAAACGCGTTGGACCTCAGCCCAGCTCCTTAAACCACAAGCACTGGATTTAGTCGGCAGCGATAATCAGCATGTGGTGCCGAGTTTGTGGCAGCCTGAAATCAGCAGTCTGATTAAACTTGCTGCGAAAGATAATGATGTGACGCGCATCTTCGTCAACCCGGCGATTAAACAACAACTGTGTCTGGATGCCGGGGCCGATCGTGACTGGCTGCGTAAAGTCCGCCCGTGGTTTGCGCATCGTGCACATATGCATGTCCGCCTGCGTTGCCCGGCAGATAGCCTTGAGTGTGAAGATCAACCGCTACCGCCGCCTGGCGACGGTTGTGGTGCAGAACTACAAAGTTGGTTTGCGCCACCAGCACCGGGCAGCACGCCATCGAAGAAAAAAACACCTCCCCCAATACCGGCCTCTTGTCAGGCTTTACTTGATGAGCATGTTCTCTAACGGATGAGCTAATGGAATGGTTTATGGTTTCCCCCCTGATGCTGGTGGTGCTGTTTTTTGTAGCACTACTGGCGGGGTTCATTGATGCACTGGCGGGTGGTGGTGGTTTGTTAACTATCCCAGCGTTATTGGCAACAGGGATGTCACCCGCTCAGGCGTTGGCAACCAATAAGCTCCAGGCGTGCGGTGGTTCGGTTTCAGCGTCTATCTACTTTGTTCGTCAAAAAGTGGTGAATTTGAAGGATCAGAAACTCAATATTCTGATGACCTTCATCGGTTCAACCAGTGGGGCATTACTGGTTCAGCATGTGCAGTCCGACGTGCTACGGCAAATCCTGCCCGTGTTGGTTATCGGTATCGGCCTCTATTTTTTGCTGATGCCAAAACTCGGCGAAGAGGACAGACAGCGCCGTTTATATGGCCTGCCATTTGCGTTGGTCGCGGGTGGTTGCGTCGGGTTCTACGACGGTTTCTTCGGCCCTGGTGCGGGTTCGTTCTATGCGCTGGCATTTGTCACCCTCTGCGGTTTTAATCTTGCCAAATCTACCGCTCACGCCAAAGTGTTAAACGCGACATCCAATTTGGGTGGTCTGCTGTTGTTTATCATCGGTGGGAAAGTGATTTGGGGAACCGGCTTTGTGATGATGATTGGGCAGTTTTTAGGGGCGCGTATGGGATCGCGTCTGGTACTGAGTAAAGGGCAAAAGCTGATCCGTCCGATGATTGTTATTGTCTCGGCGGTGATGAGTGCCAAACTCTTATTTGATAGCCATGGAACGGAGATCCTCCAGTGGTTGGGGGTAGCTTAAGATGACAACAGCAACGATGACAGAACACCATTATCAGGAACTTATCGACATTTTCGATAACTGCTTTAAAGACGAATTTAATACACGTCTGATTAAAGGCGACGACGAACCGATCTATCTTCCAGCAGATGAGGAAATACCTTATCACCGCGTAGTGTTCGCTCATGGCTATTACGCCAGCGGAATGCATGAGATTTCTCACTGGCTCATCGCGGGTAAAGCTCGCCGTGAACAGGTGGATTTTGGTTATTGGTATTGCCCGGACGGGCGTGATGCCGCAACACAGAGTCAGTTCGAAGATGTGGAAGTTAAACCGCAGGCGCAGGAATGGTTACTGTGCATGGCGGCAAATTTCCCGTTCAATGTGAGTTGCGACAACCTGAGCGGGGATGTTGACCCGGACAGGATTGCATTCCAACGCCGGGTTCATGCGCAGGTAATGATTTACCTGCAAGAGGGCATCCCGGCGCGTACGGCAAAATTGATTGAAGCGTTGCGAGCGTTTTATAAAACGCCGCCGCTGGCAGCGGAGCAGTTTCCGTGGCCGGAAGATTTGAACTAATTACCTGCAGAAAAAAGAGGAAGTACGATGATCGCGGAATTTGAGACACGCATTCTGGCGCTAATTGATGAGATGGTTGAGACAGCCAGTGATGACGAACTGTTTGCCAGCGGTTATCTGCGTGGCCACCTGACTCTGGCGGTAGCGGACCTGGAACACGGTGAAGACCACAGCCCGGATGCGCTTCACACAGCGGTGTCAAATAGCCTGGAGAAAGCTATTCAAGCGGGTGAGCTTTCTCCGCGCGACCAGTCTTTAGTGCTGGGGATGTGGGATAATTTGTACCAGAAAGCGCAGTTTTAGTTGCCCGTGGTGGATGTCGCTTACGCTAATCCACCCGACAACTGTTTTATCGTAGGTCGGATTAGCGTAAGCGACATCCGACACCCCTTATTTCACTTCTCTTCCCTTCAGTAACTTCCGCACCCAAAATCGATTAGGATTTAACGCCGCTAGTGTTTCGCTATCCATTGGGACAGGCTCATCGCTCATTTGTGCTGCCAGAATCTCTGCTGCCAGTGGCGCGCTGCAAAGCCCCCTCGAACCGAGTGCCACCAGCATAAACAAATTCGGATAAACCGGTGCAGTTATGGCATTTTCACGGTTTTCAACAAGCGTTGCATACGCTTCAAGTGTGGCGTTGTAGTCAGGAACGGAGCCAATCATTGGCATATGATCGCGTGATGCACAGCGTACACCGCAACGTGCTTCTCCGGAGGAAACATCCACTTCTTGCGGCCATTGCACTTCCGGCAGGCAGTTAATTAAACGCTGACGGTTATGTTGCTGATCTTCATCGTTATAGCGCATCTCTTCCACGCCACGATGATAGCTTGCACCGATGCAATGTTGCTGATTCTTCGGGTTTTGTGGCGTCAGATAACCGTCGTAACACAATACCTGGCGTAATGCCGAGAGCGTTGGCGTCGTCGGAATATGGCTGACCTGGCCGCCCACAGCGGAAATCGGCATTTTCTCGGTTTGCGAGAACTTATTGATTTTGTAACCGTTGGCTAACACCACTGCTGCATGTTGCTGCGGTGCGTGTTCTGTAAACGACAACTGCCATGTATCCGGAGTCAGTGTCAGGTTTTCCACCCGATGCTGGTAATGCGTTTTTAGCCCCATCTTTTCTGCGAGTGACAGCACGCCTGCGGTGAGTTGAGCCGGACATAACCAGCCACCGAGCGGGTAAGTTACGCCGCCATAACCGATTTCCACACCACATTGTTGAGCCACGCTTTGTGCATCGACCGCGTGTGCGAGCGCATCCGGTAATTCGAGACTCAGCATTTGCTCAATTTTATGCTGACTTTTTTCATCCCAACCTAATTGCGTGACGCCGCACCAGTCATGGTCAAATTCGAGGGGCAGTGAGTCATACAAGCGACGGGCAAAGGTAAAAGCGGCACTGAAAAAGGTTGCCAGCGCGGCGTCGTGCGTATTCAGCAATGGATAAAGTGCGCCCTGACGATTACCGGAGGCACCCAGTGCCGGGGCTTCATCCTCGCAATACAAGGTGACTTGCCATCCACGGCGTAGTAACGCCAGAGAGAGCAGGGCGCTGGCAACGCCACCGCCAATGATGGCGACCTCTTTACCTTGCGCGGCAGGGCGGGCGTACCACGGCGCGCGTGCAGCGGTTTCCAGTGCATTTTCTAAAATACCTGTGAGCATTTCCCGCTTGCGACCAAAGCCTTTGCTTTTAGTCATCGTGAAACCGGCGTCAATAAGGCCCCGACGGACAAATCCAGCGGAGGTAAATGTGGCCAGCGTGCCGCCATTACGAGCCAGTCTTGCCATTGCGTTAAATAGCTGCGGCGTCCACATATCTGGGTTTTTCGAGGGGGCGAAGCCATCGAGGAACCAGGCATCAACCTGATGATTTAATGTGTCATCTAATTGGGGGATGAGTTCGTTAATATCCCCAAACCACAGGTCTAATGTAATGCGCCCTTCATCCAGCAAAAGACGATGACAACCGGCTATCGGCAATGGCCATTGTTGCTGTAATTGCTCAGCAAATGGTGCCAGTTCAGGCCAATGGGCATGGGCGGCGCGTAAATCATCCGCCGTAAGCGGGAATTTTTCAAAACTAATAAAGTGCAGGCGCTGGAGGGTGGCATCTGGCTCTTTTTGGACGAAATCAGCAAAAGCTTCCCATAACGTCAGGAAGTTAAGTCCCGTACCAAAACCGCTTTCACCAACGATAAACAGCGAGCGATCGTGAGTGGAAAATCGTTCTAACAGGCGGTTTCCACCCAGAAAGACATAACGAGTTTCCTCCAGTCCATTATCATTAGAGAAGTACACATCGTCGAACTCTCGGGATACAGGTGTACCTTCTTCGTTAAAGCCCAGATTGGCTGGTTGTATTGGGGCGTGTTTCACGTAAGTTACTCGTCTGGCAGGCAGTGAAAGGATAGTAACGATGTGTGCGAAGCGGCGCAAATTTCAGGCCGATTTGTCTGATCGGACTTGTTCGGCGTACAAGTGTACGCTATTGTGCCTGTCGAAATCCTAAACCGTGCAGTAGAAGAGGTATTGAATGAAACGTGCAGTGATTACTGGTCTGGGCATTGTTTCCAGCATCGGTAACAACCAGCAGGAAGTCCTGGCATCTCTGCGTGAAGGTCGCCCGGGGATCACTTTCTCTCAAGAATTCAAAGATTCTGGAATGCGCAGCCACGTGTGGGGTAACGTTAAACTGGACACCACCGGCCTGATTGACCGTAAAGTGGTCCGTTTCATGAACGATGCCTCTGTCTATGCTTACCTTTCAATGCAGCAAGCTATTGAAGATGCTGGTTTGAAAGAAGAAGTTTATCAAAGCAACCCGCGTGTTGGCCTGATTGCAGGTTCAGGTGGTTCTTCTAAATCTCAGGTGTTCGGTGCAGACGCAATGCGTAGCCCGCGCGGCCTGAAAGCGGTGGGTCCTTACGTTGTGACCAAAGCGATGGGTTCTGCGGTTTCCGCATGCCTCGCGACTCCGTTCAAAATTCACGGTGTGAACTACTCCATCAGCTCCGCCTGTGCGACTTCTGCGCACTGTATCGGTAACGCTGTTGAGCAGATTCAATTGGGCAAGCAGGACATCGTATTTGCTGGCGGCGGCGAAGAGCTGTGCTGGGAAATGGCCTGTGAGTTCGATGCAATGGGCGCACTGTCTACTAAATACAACGAAGACCCGACTAAAGCTTCCCGTACTTACGATGCAAACCGTGACGGTTTCGTTATCGCAGGCGGCGGCGGTATGGTTGTGGTTGAAGAACTGGAGCACGCTCTGGCTCGTGGCGCGCACATCTACGCTGAAATCGTTGGCTACGGCGCAACGTCCGATGGCGCAGACATGGTTGCTCCATCAGGTGAAGGCGCGGTGCGTTGCATGAAGATGGCAATGCACGGTGTTGATACACCGATTGACTACCTGAATACCCACGGGACTTCTACGCCGGTTGGCGATGTGAAAGAACTGGGCGCAATCAAGGAAGTCTTCGGTAATAACTCACCAGCAATGTCCGCGACCAAAGCGATGACGGGTCACTCTCTGGGTGCCGCAGGCGTTCAGGAGGCTATCTACTCTCTGCTGATGCTGGAGCACGGTTTCATCGCGCCAAGCATTAACATTGAAGTGTTGGATGAGCAGGCTGCTGGTCTGAACATCGTGACTGAAACGACCGAGCGCAAACTGAACACTGTGATGTCTAACAGCTTCGGTTTCGGTGGAACTAACGCCACTCTGGTGATGCGTAAAGTTACTGCTTAATTTATCGCAGAAAGTGATAGATCCTAACGGGGTGCCAATGGCGCCCCGTTTTTTTTGCTGTTTACAATTATTGACAGTATCAATCACCGAAGGCACTATTCACGCCTCAACATTATCATTTTGATAATGCGTAAGCGTTCAACGTCAACCAACGCACCTTTAATCTGAACGTTCAGAGGGAAAGGGCGTGGTGGTTTCCTCGCCTTACTCTGCAATAAATGGAGTAAGCAGTATGTCTGCATTGATTGATTCTCAGCTAAAAAATAGCCGATCAGAAAATAAGTCTTTATTTAACATCACCTTTGCGGTGTTTCTCACTTATATGACTGTTGGCTTGCCGCTGCCAGTTATCCCACTTTTTGTTCACAACCAACTCGGCTATGGCAACACCATGGTGGGGATCGCTGTTGGGATTCAATTCCTCGCAACGGTTTTAACGCGTGGTTACGCAGGGCGATTGGCCGATCAGCAAGGTGCGAAGCGTTCGACTTTGCAGGGAATGTGCGCCTGCGCATTCGCGGGCGTCGCTTATCTGCTGGCGGCGTTGTTGCCTGTTGATGCGATGGCGAAATTCGGTTTGCTGATTGTCGGTCGTTTGATTCTTGGTTTTGGTGAAAGCCAACTGCTTACCGGCAATCTCACCTGGGGTATGGGGCTCGTTGGCCCGGCGCGTTCAGGTAAAGTGATGTCCTGGAATGGGATGGCGATTTATGGCGCATTAGCGGCCGGCGCGCCTCTGGGGTTACTGTTGAATAGCCACTGGGGGTTTGTTGCGCTGGGTGTATCGACTATTGCGTTGCCATTGGTAGCCTGGGCATTCAATGGCCGTGTTCGCGCCGTTCCAGCGCATAAAGGTGATCGTCCGTCGCTGTTTGCGGTCATTGGGCTTATCTGGAAACCAGGATTGGGTCTGGCGTTGCAGGGCGTGGGTTTTGCCGTTATTGGCACGTTTGTTTCGCTCTACTTTGCAGCCAATGGCTGGGCCTGGGCCGGTTTCACACTCACCGCATTTGGTGGTGCTTTTGTCCTGATGCGTGTGTTTTTTGGCTGGATGCCTGACCGATTTGGCGGCGTGCGTGTGGCACTGGTTTCACTGGTAATAGAAGCTGTTGGGTTAGTGTTGTTATGGCAAGCACCAGGGGCGGGCATTGCGTTAATGGGGGCGGCACTCACGGGTTGCGGTTGTTCACTGATATTCCCGGCGCTCGGGGTTGAAGTGGTAAAACGCGTTCCGGCACAAGTGCGTGGTACAGCACTGGGCGGCTATGCTGCGTTTCAGGATATCTCTTACGGCGTCGCTGGCCCGTTGACGGGATTATTAGCGACATCAATGGGTTATCCTTCGGTGTTTTTAGCAGGGGCGATATCCGCGGTAGTGGGCATCATTGTTACGCTGATCGCTTTTCGCAAGTGATCTTTGCCACCCTTTGCGGGGTGGCAATCTGCTATATCACTATCCACAGTAAAATCATCACCACAATCAATGCGACAAAGGCCATCCCTGGGTGAGCACTGATCAACTTCATCGGCTCGATAAACGGCGACAATATTGGGCTGGCGATGGGGTGAACATGATGAACCTCAAGCGCAGCTGGCAGGCGTTCCGCCCGCTTCAAAAACACCTGATTCAAGATATCCTGCACCTGCGCGGTGGTCAGTAATGTCTGAGGTGTCGCTTGAAAACGCTGCAGGGAATAATCGGTAATTTCTTTCCATTCAGCAGGTTCCAGTGGCTGTTTAAGCGCGGCCTGGAGAGTATGCAGTGTCGGCGTATGCTGCTGGCTCAATGTTTGACGCGCCTGGAGCCATGTGGTCAGCAAAGTGAAGTGTTTGGCTGGGATCAGATCGCCCGTTTTAACCCCAGACAGCTCAAGCATCGACTGCCAGATTAGCTTTCCAGACTCGCCCGTCGCGGCAGCCAGTTTAGCAACTTGTTTATTTAACGCGTTATGTTCAGCCGGAAGCAGCGGGCGATCGGTCGCCTGGCGCTGTTGCGGTTGCGGAATCGCCAACTGGTTATTTTGTAATAACGTCAGGACGCTTTTTAATTGCTCTGGCGTGAGTTGGCTCAGTGCGCTCTGGCCAAATTGCTGGCGAATATAGTCGCTAACGGCCTGGCGATTATTGCCCTGAGGCAGAAGCTCGCTAAGTTGCTGAACGACCTGGCGGTTGGCGTGAGTGGTTTGGGCATTGCCCAGACGCTGATTGAGATTTTGTTCAGCCGCTGGAAAGTGACGCGATAATAAAGGCGTTTCACTTTTTAGCCCGAGATCATGCTTGAGTCCCGCCCACACTTCGGCACTTTGTTGCTGACTGAGTGCAACAAGGCGCGTGACCAGACGTTCCAGTACGGTACGTTGCTGAGTGGAAAGCGGAAGTTCGCCGGCCGCTGAAGGTGTGGAGGGGGGTTCCCCCGGAGGGTGCGCTGTCACCCCCTGAATGGGTTGCATAGTCTAAAATCCTTTATCGATCCCCGGCTCAAGTATGCCAGGACGCCAGATTATGGCACACTATCAGGCTTATTCTCGACGATTAACAGACAGGTAGCGTAACGTGAAAATCCTCGTTGACGAAAATATGCCCTATGCACGTGAATTGTTTAGTCGCCTGGGCGATGTAACTGCAGTGCCAGGCCGCCCGATTCCAGTCTCCGAACTGGCGGATGCCGATGCGTTAATGGTGCGTTCGGTCACCAAAGTGAATGCTGATTTACTCGAAGGTAAGGGGATTAAGTTTGTAGGTACGGCAACGGCGGGTACTGACCACGTTGACGAAAACTACCTTGCCCACGCGGGCATTGCTTTTTCAGCAGCTCCAGGGTGTAACGCTATCGCTGTTGTCGAGTATGTCTTTTCTTCACTGCTAATGTTAGCTGAACGTGATGGTTTCCACCTGACAGACCGCACGGTGGGTATTGTCGGCGTCGGCAACGTCGGTTCACGTTTGCAGGCTCGTCTGGAAGCTTTCGGCGTTCGGACACTGCTGTGCGATCCTCCTCGTGCGGATCGCGGCGATGAAGGTGATTTCCAGTCGCTGGAAACCCTGGTGCGCGAAGCGGATGTGCTGACGTTCCATACGCCATTGTTCAAAGACGGCCCGTACAAGTCGCTGCATCTTGCCGACGAAAAACTGATCTCCAGCCTCAAGCCTGGCACTATTCTGATTAACGCCTGCCGTGGCCCGGTGGTCGATAACGCCGCGTTGCTGAAATGCCTTGAGAAAGGGCAGGATCTGAGTGTGGTGTTGGATGTCTGGGAGCCAGAGCCTGAGCTCAATGTGGCGTTACTCGATAACGTTGACATTGGTACTGCGCACATCGCAGGTTACACGCTGGAAGGCAAAGCGCGTGGCACCACTCAGGTCTTTGAAGCATTCAGTGAGTTTATTGGTCAGAAACAAAAAGTGGCTTTAGACACTTTGCTGCCTGCTCCCGAATTTGGCGCTATTACTCTGCATGGTCCGCTCGATCAGCCGACACTCAAAAGACTGGTTCATCTGGTGTATGATGTGCGCCGCGATGATGCCCCGTTGCGTAAAGTCGCAGGGATTCCTGGTGAGTTTGACAAGCTACGCAAAAACTACCTGGAACGCCGTGAATGGTCGTCACTACATATTCAGTGTGATGATGAAACTGCGGCACAAACACTGCAAAAACTCGGTTTTAGCGCGGTTCATACTCCTCGCTAACCCTATTCTTTTGTCCCACCGGACTGAAATCCGGTGGGATACTGTTTTATTAAGTCTGGAGTAAACCAACATGTCTGAAGGCTGGAATATTGCCGTTTTAGGTGCCACGGGTGCCGTAGGCGCAGCTGTGATTGAACTGCTTGCCGAACGCCAGTTCCCGGTTGGTGAATTGTATGCCCTGGCGCGCAGTGAAAGCGCAGGTGAAAACATTCGTTATGAAGGCAAAACCGTGATGGTTCAGGATGCTGAATCATTTGACTGGACTCAGGTTCAGCTCGCGTTCTTCGTCGCCGGTGTTGAAGCTTCGGCGCGTTTCGCCGAAGAAGCCACCAACGCCGGTTGCCTGGTGATTGACTCAAGCGGCCTGTTTGCCATGGAGCATGATGTGCCGTTGGTGGTGCCTGATGTGAACCCATTCGTATTGGGTGAATATCGCAATCGTAACCTGGTTGCCGTTGCCGACAGCCTGACCAGCCAGTTGCTGACCGCGCTGAAGCCGCTGATTGAACAAGGTGGTTTGTCACGTATTCAGGTGACTAATTTACTGGCGGCTTCTGGTCGTGGGAAAAGTGCGGTCGATGCGTTAGCTGGGCAGAGTGCTCGCTTGCTAAACGGTTTGCCAATCGAAGAAGAAGATTTGTTTGGTCGCCAGTTGGCCTTCAACATGCTGCCATTAGTTCCAGACGCTGAAGGCAGCGTTCGTGCTGAACGTCGCCTGGTGAACGAAGTGCGTAAAGTGCTGCAGGATGAAGGCGTGATGATTTCTGCGAGCATGGTTCAGGCTCCAGTGTTCTACGGCCACGCGCAAATGGTGAACTTCGAAGCGATGCGCCCGCTGGCTGCTGAAGAAGCGCGTGATGCGTTTGGTCAGTTTGAAGACATTGAAGTGTCTGAAGAAGGGCTGTATCCAACTCAGGTTTCTGATGCTTCGGGTAGCGCGCATCTTTCCATTGGCTGTATCCACAATGACTACGGAATGCCGGAGCAGATCCAATTCTGGTCTGTGGCTGATAACGTCCGTTTCGGTGGCGCACTGATGGCGGTGAAAACGGCTGAAAAATTAGTGCAGGAGTATATGTACTAATGTCCGACGAGTTGATCGAGACCCCGCTTCATAAGATTGCACTCGGCATTGAGTACGACGGCAGCAAATATTACGGCTGGCAGCGCCAGAACGAAGTGCGCAGCGTGCAGGAGAAGCTTGAAAAAGCGCTCTCTAAAGTGGCGGATGAGCCGATTAGTGTGTTCTGCGCCGGTCGTACCGACGCAGGTGTACATGCGACCGGCCAGGTTGTGCACTTTGAAACACGTGTTCAGCGTAAAGATGCAGCGTGGACGCTCGGGGCAAATGCGAATTTACCTGGAGACATCGCGGTGCGTTGGGTGAAAGCTGTACCGGACGATTTTCATGCCCGGTTCAGCGCCACGGCGCGTCGTTACCGTTATGTCATCTATAACGAGCGGCTACGACCTGCAGTCATGGGGCAGGGGGTGACACATTTCTATCACCCTCTGGACGCCGACCGTATGCACCGTGCAGCACAGTGTTTGTTGGGCGAGAATGATTTTACTTCGTTCCGTGCTGTGCAGTGTCAGTCGCGTACGCCCTGGCGCTACCTGATGCACATTACCGTGACCCGTTATGGCTCGTACGTCGTGGTAGACATCAAAGCGAACGCGTTCGTGCATCATATGGTGCGCAACATTGTTGGCAGCTTGATGGAAATCGGTTGTGGTAATAAAGACGAAAACTGGATGGCAGAGTTGCTGGCGGCGAAAGATCGTAAATTGGCTGCCGCGACCGGAAAAGCAGAAGGCTTGTACTTAGTTTCTGTTGATTACCCTGAACATTTTGCATTGCCTAAACCCCCGATGGGGCCACTATTTTTGGCAGACTGACGCCAGCCGAGACAGGTAAATAACGATGGAATTTATCCGCTTCATTATTGATTTTATTTTGCATATTGATGTGCATTTGGCGGAGTTGGTTGCGCAGTATGGTGTCTGGGTTTATGCCATTCTGTTTTTGATTCTGTTTTGCGAAACGGGTCTGGTCGTCACGCCGTTTTTGCCAGGCGATTCCTTGCTGTTTGTGGCGGGTGCGCTGGCTGCATTGCCAACAAACGATCTGAACGTGCATACCATGGTGATTTTAATGGTGATTGCCGCTATTGTGGGCGACGCCGTAAACTACACTATCGGACGGCTGTTTGGTGAAAAACTCTTCAGCAACCCGGATTCAAAAATCTTCCGCCGCAGTTATCTTGATAAAACCCACGCTTTTTACGAGCGTCATGGCGGAAAAACGATTATCCTCGCGCGCTTCGTACCGATTGTGCGAACCTTCGCACCGTTTGTCGCAGGGATGGGGCATATGTCCTATCGTCATTTTGCGATGTATAACGTAGCGGGTGCGTTGCTGTGGGTATTGTTGTTTACCTACGCAGGTTACCTGTTTGGCGATTTGCCTATTGTGCAGGAAAACCTGAAATTACTGATTGTAGCGATTATCGTGCTGTCGATTTTGCCTGGCGTAATTGAAATTATTCGCCACAAACGTGCAGCCAAACGCCTGCAAAAGTAACCCCATCGCGCGGTTCGACCACTTTTTTATCCAAAGTCGCGAGCCGTTATGTTTTAATGAGCACCATTTATGGTCTGGGGCAGGTCACACTGCCACAGAAAAACTGGCATCGACCAGGTTCAAGCAGAAAGGTCATCAATGAGCTGGATTGAACGAATTCTCAATAAGAGCAATATTACCCCTACCCGTAAGGCGAGTATCCCTGAAGGGGTGTGGACTAAATGCGACAGCTGTGGCCAGGTTCTGTACCGTGCAGAACTGGAACGCAATCTTGAAGTCTGCCCAAAATGTGATCATCACATGCGCATGTCTGCGCGCGATCGCTTGCACAGCCTGTTAGATGAAGGTTCGCTGTTTGAGTTGGGTAGTGAACTTGAGCCAAAAGATATTCTCAAGTTTAAAGACTCCAAAAAATACAAAGACCGTCTGGCATCAGCCCAGAAAGAAACTGGCGAGAAAGATGCGCTGGTGGTCATGAAAGGTACGCTCTATAACATGCCTGTTGTTGCTGTGGCATTTGAGTTTGCCTTTATGGGTGGTTCTATGGGTTCTGTTGTGGGCGCGCGCTTTGTTCGTGCCGTTGAACAGGCTCTGGAAGACAACTGCCCGCTGATCTGTTTCTCCGCTTCTGGTGGCGCACGTATGCAAGAAGCGCTGATGTCGCTGATGCAGATGGCAAAAACCAGTGCAGCACTGGCAAAAATGCAGGAACGCGGTCTGCCGTATATTTCGGTTCTGACTGACCCAACGATGGGTGGCGTATCTGCAAGCTTTGCGATGCTTGGCGATCTCAACATTGCTGAGCCAAAAGCCCTGATCGGCTTTGCAGGCCCGCGTGTTATCGAACAAACCGTTCGTGAAAAACTGCCGCCAGGTTTCCAGCGCAGTGAGTTCCTGATTGAAAAAGGGGCGATCGACATGATCGTTCGTCGTCCAGAAATGCGCCTGAAACTGGCAAGCGTTCTGGCAAAACTGACAAATCAGCCAGCGCCAAATCCGGAAACGCCGCGTGAACCGATAGTGGTTCCGGAAGCACCGGAAGAAGGTCACGAGGCCTGATTGTTAATAAGGGCAGGCCGAACAGGTTCTGCCCTTTTTCTTGAACCGTAGCGTAGAGCGGGCATCATGGAAAAAACTCAAACACCTCAAGCCACGTCGCCCCTGGCCACGTGGCTTTGTTATCTGGAAAACCTCCATTCTAAAACCATCGAGCTCGGCCTCGACCGTGTCAAAAAAGTTGCAGCGACGCTCGATGTACTGAAACCTGCGCCGACGGTGTTTACTGTTGCGGGGACCAACGGGAAAGGGACAACCTGTCGTACGCTGGAAAAAGTCTTGATGGCGGCGGGTTATAGCGTCGGCGTTTATAGTTCACCTCATCTTGTGCGCTATACCGAACGTGTGCGCATCCAAAGCGAAGAGTTGGACGAGGCCTTCCATACGGCGGCATTTGCTCAGATTGAAGCCGCGCGCGGTGAAACTTCGCTGACCTACTTCGAGTACAGTACCTTGTCGGCGTTGCTGTTGTTTAAGCAGATGGCGGTTGATGTGGTCATTCTTGAAGTGGGTCTGGGCGGACGTCTGGATGCGACCAATATTGTCGATGCTGATGTGGCCGTCGTCACCAGCATCGCCCTTGATCACACCGACTGGCTGGGTCCAGACCGTGAAAGTATCGGGCGTGAGAAAGCCGGTGTCTTCCGTGGTGGAAAACCTGCAGTGGTCGGAGAGCCGGATATGCCGTTGACAATCGCTGATGTGGCGATTGAAAAAGGCGCGCATTTGCTGCGTCGTGGTGTGGACTGGTCTTACCGCGTTGAAGAGAACAGCTGGAGCTTCAAAGACAAGCTGGGTGAACTGAGTGGATTACCATTGCCACTGGTGCCTCAACCGAATGCCGCAACCGCATTGGCAGCACTGCGTGCAAGCGAGCTGAATGTGAGTATTGGCGCTATCATTCAAGGGATTAAAGAGGCGACTTTACCTGGGCGATTCCAGATTATTTCGCAAGCGCCATTGGTTATTCTGGATGTGGCGCACAATCCTCATGCGGCTGCTTATCTTGCCGGGCGGCTGGCAGAATTGCCAAAACGTGGCCGCGTGCTGGCTGTCATCGGTATGTTACACGATAAAGATATCGCCGGTACGCTGGCAAATTTGTCCCCTCAAGTCGATAGCTGGTATTGTGCTCCGTTAGAAGGGCCGCGCGGTGCAAGTGCTGAACAGCTGATTGAACATCTCGGTCAGGGTGAAGTCTACGACACTGTGGCTCAGGCCTGGTATGCTGCAATGAAGGCAGCAACGGAAAATGATACCGTGCTGGTGTGTGGTTCATTTCATACAGTAGCCCACGTAATGGAAGCGCTGGACGCGGAGAAAGCAGGTGGCGAGTAAGTTTCAAAATCGATTAGTCGGAACCATTATTCTGGTCGCACTGGGGGTCATTATCCTGCCAGGGCTGCTTGATGGTCAGAAAAAGCATTATCAGGATGAGTTTGCCGCTATTCCTCTGGTTCCAAAACCGGGTGATACCGATGAGCCTGATATGCTGCCTGCTGCGACTCAGGCACTCCCTTCACAACCACCGGAAGGTGCGGCTGAAGAGGTGCGTGCGGGTACAGCGACCGCTCCAGGGCTGGATATCGCCTCACTACCTGGAGACAGTGGTGCAGGTATTGATGAAGTTCCCGTCACCCGTGAACAGCCTAAACCCAAGCCAGTGGTTGAGAAGCCAAAACCGGTAGAAAAACCACAGAGCAAAGCCGCTGCGGATCAAACGGCAGAACGTCTGGCGATGATGAACGAAGAACCGCCAGTCGCGGAAAAACCAGCGAAGCAAGAAACTGCTGAGAAGGCACCGACTGGGCAAGCCTATGTCGTACAGCTCGGCGCATTGAAAAATGCCGAAAAAGTTAATGAAATTGTTGGTAAACTGCGCGGCGCAGGGTTCCGTGTTTACACGTCACCGTCAACACCAGTACAGGGTAAAATCACGCGTATTCTGGTCGGGCCGGAAGTCTCGAAAGACAAACTCAAGTCTTCATTAGGTGAGCTGAATTCGCTTTCCGGTCTAAACGGTGTAGTGATGAATTACACGGCGCGGTAGTGCGGCATTCTTTGCCCTCACCCCGCCCCTCTCCCCCAGGAGAGGGGCGGGGTGAGCGAAAACCGTACAGTTCCCTCTCCCTCAGGGAGAGGGTTAGGGTGAGGGTTGTTTTAGCCCCAAAGCCCGCCAAAATATGCACTTTTTTAATGGCGTTGAGCATTTTTTCAACGCCATTATTTATTTACGCGAGGGAAGGAAATCCCTACGCAAACGTTTTCTTTTTCTGTTAGAATGCGCCCCGAACTGGACGTCAGGGCGATTTGTCGTGAGATTTGTTCATGGTCTGGATAGATTACGCCATTATTGCAGTTATCGGCTTTTCGGCTCTGATTAGCGTTATTCGTGGGTTTGTGCGTGAAGCGTTATCGCTTGTAACCTGGGGTTGTGCTTTCTTTGTCGCCAGTCATTACTACACTTACCTGTCAGTCTGGTTCACTGGCTTTGAAGACGAACTGGTACGAAACGGAATAGCTATTGCGATACTGTTTATCGCGACACTCATCGTCGGTGCGATAGTCAATTATGTGATTAGCGCGCTGGTTGAGAAAACCGGCCTGTCGGGTACAGACAGGGTGTTGGGGATCTGTTTCGGTGCTTTACGTGGAGCGCTGATCGTCGCCGCCATTCTGTTCTTTCTTGATACGTTTACTGGTTTTTCGAAGAGTGACGACTGGCAAAAGTCGCAGCTTATCCCGCAATTCAGTTTCATCATCAGATGGTTCTTTGACTATCTGCAAAGCTCGTCAAGTTTCTTACCCCGGTAATCGTATCGGGGGGTTGTGGCTTAATGAGGAAAAGACAACATGTGCGGTATTGTCGGTATCGCCGGTTTTATGCCGGTCAACCAGTCGATTTATGACGCGTTAACGGTGCTTCAGCACCGTGGGCAGGATGCCGCAGGCATCGTCACCATTGATGCCTTAAACTGTTTTCGTCTGCGTAAAGCTAATGGTCTGGTGAGCGATGTATTTGGTGCCATTCACATGCAACGCTTGCAGGGAAACATGGGTATCGGCCATGTGCGTTACCCTACAGCGGGTAGCTCAAGTGCCTCTGAAGCCCAGCCTTTCTATGTGAACTCCCCTTACGGTATTACCCTTGCACACAACGGTAACCTGACGAACGCGCACGAACTGCGCCAAAAGCTGTTCGAAGAAAAGCGTCGTCACATTAACACCACTTCTGATTCCGAAATTCTGCTCAATATTTTCGCCAGCGAGCTGGATAACTTCCGCAACTATCCGTTGGAAGCCGACAACATTTTTGCCGCCATCGCTGCGACTAACCGCCAGATCCGCGGCGCTTATGCCTGTGTTGCAATGATCATTGGCCATGGGATGGTGGCGTTCCGCGATCCAAATGGCATCCGTCCACTGGTGATGGGTAAACGCGATTTGGGCGATGGGCGTACCGAATATATGGTGGCTTCCGAAAGCGTGGCGCTTGATACGCTGGGCTTCGAATTCCTGCGTGATATCGCCCCTGGCGAAGCGGTGTATATCACCGAGAAAGGGCAGTTGTTCACACGCCAGTGTGCCGACAACCCGACCAGCAATCCTTGCTTGTTCGAGTACGTCTACTTTGCCCGTCCGGACTCGTTCATCGACAAGATTTCCGTGTATAGCGCACGTGTTGAGATGGGTAAAAAACTCGGTGAGAAAATTGCTCGCGAGTGGGAAGATTTGGATATCGATGTGGTTATCCCGATTCCAGAAACTTCCTGTGATATCGCGCTTGAAATCGCCCGCATTCTCGATAAGCCGTATCGCCAGGGGTTTGTGAAAAACCGCTACGTTGGCCGTACCTTTATCATGCCGGGCCAGCAGCTGCGTCGTAAATCTGTGCGTCGTAAACTCAATGCTAACCGTGCTGAGTTCCGCGATAAGAATGTGCTGCTGGTGGATGACTCTATCGTTCGCGGTACGACTTCTGAGCAGATTATCGAGATGGCTCGCGAAGCGGGTGCGAAAAAAGTATACCTCGCGTCAGCGGCGCCAGAAATTCGCTTCCCGAACGTGTATGGCATTGATATGCCAAGCGCTAACGAACTGATTGCTCATGGCCGCGAAGTGGATGAAATTCGTCAGCTCATCGGTGCCGACGGTTTGATTTTCCAGGATCTGGACGATCTGATTGAAGCGGTTCGCGTTGAAAACCCGGACATCACTCAGTTTGAGTGCTCCGTGTTCAACGGCATCTACGTTACCAAAGATGTTGATCACGAGTATCTTGAGTATCTTGAGTCACTGCGTAATGACGATTCGAAAGCCATTCAGCGTCAAAATGAAGTGGAAAATTTAGAGATGCATAACGAAGGGTAAAACCATCCTCACCCTAACCCTCTCCTTGAAGGAGAGGGGATAGTCCGGTGTTCTTCCTCTCTTTGAGACAGGGAATAGCCCGGTGTTCTTCCTCTTCTGAAGGATAGAACGGTTTTCTCCCTCTCCTGGGGGGGAGGGCAGCACTTCTTGCATCCCCGCCCATCTTACGGCAAAGTCAGCCCAGATAAACTTCTCGGGCGAATGCAAATTATGAAACGGTTAATTGTTGGGATTTCAGGTGCCAGTGGCGCAACATACGGTGTGCGACTACTTCAGGTGCTGCAACAATTACCGGATGTGGAAACACACCTCATTATGAGCAATGCCGCTCGCCAAACCCTTGCGCTGGAAACCGATATGTCCCTGCGTGAAGTCCAGGCGTTGGCTGATGTGGTGCATGATGCCCGTGATATCGCCGCCAGCCTTTCTTCAGGCTCTTTTAAGACCCATGGCATGGTCATATTGCCCTGTTCAATCAAAACCCTTTCTGGCATTGTTCACAGCTATACAGATGGCCTGCTCACGCGGGCGGCGGACGTGGTGCTAAAAGAGCGTCGCCCTTTGGTTCTTTGCGTGCGCGAAACCCCGTTGCACCTGGGTCATCTGCGCTTAATGACGCAGGCAGCTGAACTGGGAGCCGTGATTATGCCGCCGATGCCTGCGTTCTATCATCGCCCGCAGAGCGTGCAGGATATTGTCGATCAGACGGTTAATCGGGTACTCGACCAGTTTGATATTGAGCTACCGCAAGACCTGTTCACCCGCTGGACTGGCGCATAAGCACAGTGCCAGTGTGGTGCATCACAAAACCCAATGCCTCATAATGGGGCGTTTTTGTAACCCCGATCACTTCCAGAACATTTATCCGCTATTTTCCACCGTTAATGCTTTTCCATCAGACCAGACCTGCTATCTTTCATTTCTATGACAGAGTTGTAACTATTTTTTAACATGAAACTGCACACTTTCTTTCACGCAAAAAAAAGTGGCATGAGAACTGCAACTCTGAATCAGCAGCATAGAACAAACACAACACGACATTACACATAATAAGATCAGTCAAAATTGAGGGTTACGTATGAAAAAGCAAGTTCTCGCTCTGTCCTTACTGCTTGGCTTGAGCACCACCGCAAGCGTCTTTGCAGCCATTCCACAGAGCCTTCGTCTTGGTACGGACACGACATACGCACCGTTTTCTTCTAAAGATGCAAAAGGGGATTTTGTTGGTTTCGATATTGATCTCGGCAATGAGCTCTGTAAGCGCATCAATACCAAATGTACGTGGGTCGCAAGCGACTTTGATGCGCTGATTCCATCGCTTAAAGCGAAGAAAATCGACGGTATCATTTCCTCACTGTCTATCACCGAAAAGCGCCAGCAAGAGATTGCCTTCTCAGACAAACTCTATGCCGCTGATTCCCGCTTAATCGCTGTAAAAGGCTCTCCGGTTAAACCTACGCTTGAGTCACTTAATGGCAAGCACGTCGGTGTGTTGCAGGGTTCAACCCAGGAAGCGTTTGCCAATGCTGAATGGCGTGCAAAAGGTATTGATGTCGTCGCTTACGCCAACCAGGACCTGATTTATTCAGATCTGGCGGCTGGCCGACTGGATGCCGCATTCCAGGATGAAACTGCGGCTAGCGAAGGCTTCCTGAAACTGCCTGCGGGTAAAGACTATGCGTTTGCTGGCCCGTCTGTGAAAAACAAACAGTACTTTGGTGATGGTACCGGTATTGGCTTGCGTAAAGACGATGTTGAGCTGAAAGAAGCCTTTAACAAAGCGCTGGCAGATATGCGTAAAGACGGTACTTACGACAAATTTGCTAAGAAGTACTTCGATTTTAATGTTTACGGTGAATAAGTTTATCCCGTAGTCTGTAGCCCGGTTATGCTTTGATGCAGCCGGGCTGAATAGAATTGCAAATAACCAAAGCCGATTGCACTCTTAAGGTGCAAATATTTAGTGGCGCACCAAAATGGTGTATCGCTTGCATCTTGTTGGTGCAGTGGGTTTTTCGAGTTGTTGTGACGTCTCGTTCTGGCGCGCCAGACTAACAAAAAAACACTATATTAAGATGCATAAATTGGCATGGAACGTGCAATTTTATCCGGTTAAAAAGCAATCGCGTATAAAAACAGTCTATTCGAGGATAATTATGAACAAGCAGATCATCGCTCTTTCGTTGGTACTGGCATTTTCCAGTGTTTCCACCGCTTTCGCCGCTATTCCTAAGAATTTACGCATTGGTACAGACCCTACTTACGCCCCATTTGAATCGAAAAATGCCCAAGGGGAATTGGTGGGTTTTGATATCGATCTGGCTAAAGAACTCTGTAAACGCATCGAAACGAACTGCACCTTCGTGGAAAACCCACTGGATGCGCTGATCCCCTCGTTGAAAGCGAAAAAAATCGACGCGATTATGTCGTCCCTTTCTATCACTGAAAAACGCCAACAAGAAATTGCCTTCACCGACAAACTTTACGCAGCAGATTCGCGTTTAGTCGTCGCAAAAGGATCCCCAGTTCAGCCAACGCTTGAGGCTCTGAAGGGCAAGCGCATTGGTGTTCTGCAAGGTACGACACAAGAAACCTACGGTAATGAGCATTGGGCGCCTAAAGGCATCGAAATTGTCTCTTACCAGGGCCAGGATTCCATTTACGCTGACCTGACCGCAGGCCGTATTGACGCTGCATTCCAGGATGAAGTCGCTGCGAGCGAAGGCTTCCTGAAACAACCTGTTGGTAAGGATTACCAGTTTGGTGGGCCGTCCATTAAAGACGACAAATTGTTTGGTGTAGGCACCGGTATGGGTCTGCGTAAAGACGATACTGAGTTGCGCCAGGCGCTGAACAAAGCATTTGCTGAGATGCGTAAAGATGGAACTTACGAGAAGTTGGCGAAGAAATACTTCGACTTCGATGTTTACGGTGGTTAACAGTCACCAGTGGTTCAACCTGCCCTGAAAGGGCAGGTTAGGTTTGTGCAGACACTGACGACAGGATACGCACCATGTTGTACGGTTTTTCTGAAGTAATCTTTAAAGGGGCCATCGTCACGCTGGAACTGGCGCTAAGCTCCGTTATCCTCGCCGTTATTATAGGTCTGGCTGGAGCTGGCGCTAAGTTATCCAAAAACCGTCCGTTAGCCTTGCTGTTTGAAGGTTACACGACGCTGATTCGCGGTGTGCCTGATCTGGTGTTGATGCTGCTGATTTTCTATGGCCTGCAAATGGCACTCAATGTGTTAACCGACTCACTGGGAGCCGCTCAGTTTGATATTGACCCTATGGTGGCCGGTATCATTACACTCGGCTTTATCTACGGTGCCTATTTTACTGAAACTTTCCGCGGTGCTTTCCTCGCTGTTCCACGCGGGCATATCGAAGCCGCAACCGCTTTTGGTTTTACCGGTTCTCAAACATTCCGCCGTATTTTGTTCCCGGCCATGATGCGCTTCGCACTTCCAGGGATTGGTAACAACTGGCAGGTCATTTTGAAAGCCACTGCACTGGTCTCTTTGCTAGGACTGGAAGATGTGGTGAAAGCCACGCAACTCGCGGGGAAAAGTACCTGGCAGCCATTCTACTTTGCGATTGTTGCCGGGATCATTTACCTGATATTCACTACGATATCTAACGGTGTATTGCTCTGGCTTGAACGCCGCTACTCGGTTGGTGTGAAGAGGGCTGAGCTATGATCGAAATTATTCAGGAATACTGGAAAGCGCTGCTGTGGACTGACGGTTACCGCTTTACTGGGGTTGCCATTACGCTGTGGTTGCTGATTTCTTCGGTGGTAATGGGCGGTATTCTGGCTCTGTTCCTGGCTATTGGACGGGTATCGAGCAACAAGTTTATTGCATTCCCAATCTGGTTATTCACCTACATCTTCCGTGGCACGCCGTTGTATGTGCAACTTCTGGTGTTCTACTCCGGAATGTACACGCTGGAAGTGGTGAAAGGCACCGTATTACTCAATGAGTTTTTCCGTAGCGGCCTGAACTGTACGGTATTGGCGCTGACGTTAAATACCTGTGCCTATACCACAGAAATTTTTGCCGGGGCGATTCGATCGGTGCCGCATGGTGAAATTGAAGCCGCTCGTGCTTATGGTTTCTCGCCTTTCAAATTGTACCGCTGCATTATTTTGCCTTCGGCGTTACGTATTGCGCTGCCTGCGTACAGCAACGAAGTCATTTTAATGCTGCACTCCACGGCGCTGGCGTTTACCGCTACGGTGCCGGATTTACTGAAAATCGCCCGAGATATCAACTCTGCGACTTACCAGCCGTTTACGGCGTTTGGTATTGCGGCGGTGTTATATCTGATTATTTCTTACGTACTGATAAGCCTGTTCCGCAGAGCCGAGCAGCGTTTTATGCAGCACGTTAAACCCAGTTCTTCGCACTGAGTAATTCCCATGGCTGAAAATAAACTAAACGTTACTGATTTGCACAAACGCTACGGCAAACATGAAGTGCTTAAAGGGGTTTCTCTGCGCGCAGACGCGGGAGATGTGATTAGCATTATCGGCTCGTCCGGCTCGGGGAAAAGTACCTTCCTGCGCTGCATTAACTTCCTCGAAAAACCGAGCGAAGGGTCAATTGTGGTAAGCAACCAGAATATCAACCTGGTGCGTGACACTGACGGGCAGCTCAAAGTTGCTGACAAAAACCAGCTCCGCTTACTGCGCACACGTCTGACTATGGTGTTCCAGCATTTTAACTTGTGGAGCCACATGACGGTGTTGGAAAACGTCATGGAAGCGCCGATTCAGGTGTTGGGGTTGAGTAAGCAAGATGCGAAAGAGCGTGCCATAAAATATCTGGCGAAAGTCGGCATTGATGAGCGCCAGCAGGCGAAATATCCGGTGCATCTTTCTGGTGGCCAACAGCAGCGTGTTTCTATCGCGCGTGCACTGGCAATGGAGCCAGAAGTATTGCTGTTTGATGAACCGACTTCCGCGTTAGATCCTGAGCTGGTGGGTGAAGTGTTGCGTATCATGCAAAAACTCGCCGAAGAAGGGAAAACCATGGTGGTGGTCACGCATGAAATGGACTTTGCGCGCCACGTTTCAAATCACGTAATTTTCCTGCACCAGGGCTTGATTGAAGAAGAGGGGACGCCAGCTGAATTATTTGGTAACCCGAAAAGTGCACGTTTACAGCAGTTCCTTTCTGGATCGCTGAAGTAATCCCCCCCTCACCCTAACCCTCTCCCGCAGGAGAGGGGATGGTTCGGTTTTCTTTTTTGCAGCGGAGAAGGTTGGGATGAGGGCGCAAATTACCGCACCACATCTCCCAGTGCTTCCTCAAGGTCATACCAACGGAAACCAAATCCCGATTCTTCAAGTCGTTTTGGTAGCGCTCGTTGCCCGCCTAATACCAATACCGAAGATTCCCCCATCATCATTCTCACCGCCGTTGCAGGAGCGCGCATAAAGGCCGGGCGATTTAACGCGTGGCCCAGCGCGTGAGAGAACTGTTCGTTTCGTACCGGGTAAGGCGAAACCATATTGAAAGGTCCACTCAGATCGTTATTGAGCAGCCACAGAATACCGTTAACCATATCGTCGATATGAATCCAAGCCAGATACTGCCGACCATCGCCCATAGGGCCACCCAGGCCTAAGCGAAATATCGGCAATAACTTTGCCAGAATTCCGCCTTTCGGCGCCAGGACCACGCCGGTACGCAGCAGGCAGACGCGCGTCTGCTCGCTCTGCGCGCCACAGGCGATTTGCTCCCAGCGGGCGCACAGTTTATGGGTAAATTCATTGTGGGGTGGCTCATCTTCGTTGACGACCACTTCTCCGAGGTCGCCGTAATAGCCCGCAGCGGAGCCAGAGATAAGCACGGAGGGCGGTGTTTGGCTTGCTTTAAACATCTCGACCAGACGTTCGGTGATTTGCCAGCGGCTGGTGCACAGCCGTTGCTTTTGCGCCTCGGTCCAGCGTTTATCGGCAATTGGCTCACCTGCCAGATTGATGACAGCATCAAATCCATCAAGATTGGGATGATCGCTCAACCCTTTCCATAGTGTGACTTTTGGGCTGAGTTTCGCCCGGGCTTTCTCGGGGCTTCGGGTGACGACGGTGACATCGTGCCCTAACTCCAGCAATCGTGGCACCAGATGGCTACCAATCAATCCTGTTCCGCCGGTAATCAGTATCTGCATGGCCGTCTCCCGCTTTTTACGCCTGGCGACGCCAACTCATCGTCATGGAAACGGAATCGGCATAACGCAGCGCGTGAAGTTTATCTATTTCTACTTCAGCATAAGACACCCACGGATGGTCGCATGCGATATCGAGCACATCCTGAGTTAATTTTTCCAGCAATGAGAAACGATTATTCTCAACCAACTGGATGATTTGTTTAGTTATCGTGCGATAGTTCAACGCATCGTTGATGTCTTCACTGGCGCGAGCTTTGTCCGCCGGATAATGAATCGCAACGTTAACGACGATATCCTGGCGATTGGCAATTTCTTCTTCTTTGATGCCAATGAAGGTGCGCAGGCGTAAGTTTTTGATTCGAATAATTGCGGATGACATTGCAGGTTTCTTCCTTGTATTAGTTTTCAGCCACAGAATACATGAGGAAAAACATTGCGCCCATAGCGGGCGCATTGGCTTTAACTTTTTTGCGCTTGCTGATATGCGCGTTCTGTCGCCGGGCGCGAGCGGATACGTTCAAACCAGTTCTCGACGGCCGGGAAATTCGCCAGATTAATGCGCTGGCGTTCATGCGATACCGTCCACGGGTAAGTCGCAATATCAGCAATGCTGTACTCATTGCCGCCCAACCACGGGGTTTTCTCTAATTGTTTGTTTAACACGCCATACAAACGCTGAGTTTCCACTTGATAGCGTTCTATCGCATACGGCACCGGCTGCGGCGCGAAGTGGTTAAAGTGATGATTCTGCCCCAGCATCGGACCAAAACCACCGACTTGCCAGAACAGCCATTGCAGGGTGTGGGCGCGTTCACGCAGATCTTTACTTAATAGCTCGTTGGTCTTCTCAGCCAGATAAAGCAAGATTTCACCTGATTCAAATAAGCTCAACGGGCCGCCGCCATCGGCTGGGTTGTGGTCGATAATCGCGGGTATTTTATTGTTGGGGGAAATCGCCAAAAAGGCAGGCTGAAACTGATCTCCTTTGCCAATATCAATACGGTGAATACTGTAATCCAGACCCACCTCTTCCAAAAACAGCGTGATTTTGTGGCCGTTTGGTGTGGGTGCATAGTAAAGGTCGATCATCTCATTACCATCCTGATATCAGTTTTTTGCATAAACCTATGGAGTATAGACTTTTTGATAAATTTGCTAGTTAGATGAGTTTTGCTCAAGTGACAACGGCCATTTTCCGCTATATGTTCAATAACCTGGATGCTTGAATCATGGGGATAATATGAGCCAGCCGACGATAACGCTTTGGTCCGATAGCAACTACTTTAGCCCTTACGTGATGTCTGTATATGTCGCCCTGAAAGAGAAGGGCCTTAACTTTACGTTGCAAACAATAGATCTGAATACGGGACAAAATCTGAAACCTGGCTGGAAAGGGTATGACCTTACACGCCGTGTCCCTGTGATCGCTGTCGACGACTTTTTGTTAAGCGAATCCTCCGCCATTACTGAATATCTCGAAGAACGTTTTGCCCCGCCGACATGGGAACGAATCTACCCACATGACTTAGAAAAAAGGGCGCGTGCCAGACAAATTCAGGCGTGGATCCGTAGTGATTTAATGCCTATTCGTGAAGAGCGTTCAACCGACGTGGTTTTCGCAGGTGTAAAGAAGCCGCCGCTGAGTGACAAAGCGCAGGCTACAGCACAAAAGCTTTTGGCCACTGTTGATGGTTTATTGCCTGTCGGCCAGCAAAATTTATTTGGTGAATGGTCTATTGCAGATACGGACCTGGCCTTAATGCTCAACCGTTTGATCCTGAATGGTGATGAGGTGCCTGAGCGTTTGCAAGAATACGCAACTTTTCAATGGCAGCGTGCTTCAGTTCAACGTTTTCTGGCACTTTCCGCAAAGCATTCTGGCTGACTAACAGCATAATTCGGTATGATCATTTCGCTTACCATTAACAGGAATGCGGTTTTATGAAGCTGATGTTTGCCTCGGATATTCATGGTTCTCTACCCGCTACGGAGCAGGTGCTGTCGCACTTTGAACGTAGCGGCGCTAAATGGCTGATATTATTGGGGGACGTGTTGAATCACGGACCGCGTAATGCATTACCGGCAGGCTATAATCCTGGAGCGGTTGCGGAGCGGTTTAACAGCATTGCGGATAAAATTATTGCAGTACGCGGGAACTGTGACAGCGAAGTTGATCAGATGCTGCTACATTTTCCGATTACCGCTCCCTGGCAACAGATTTTAATGGCTGAACAGCGTTTATTTGTTACGCATGGTCATTTGTATAATCCTGACAAACTGCCTCCGCTGGCAGAAAATGACGTGCTGGTTTTTGGCCACACTCATCTACCATTAGCTGAAAAACAAGATACGGTTTATCTGTTCAATCCAGGCTCGGTGAGTATACCCAAAGGCGGATTCGAACCGAGCTACGGCATGTTAAACGATGGTGTTCTGAGCGTTCACGCACTGAATAACGATGGGGTTATTGCACAGGTCGAGATTACCCCGTAACTTACCGCTTGTTGAACATAACGCGCCATTAGAGCGCCCTGAATAAGGTTTCCCCGATGGTGGAACAGAGTCATTTTGTTGGCACGGAATGGATAGACATTGTCAATGAAGACAATGAAGTAATCGCGCAAGCAAGCCGTGAACAAATGCGCGCGCAGCGTTTGCGACATCGTGCGACTTATATTGTTGTGCATGACGGAATGGGTAAAATTTTGGTGCAGCGCCGCACTGAAACGAAAGATTTTATGCCGGGTATGTTGGATGCCACCGCTGGCGGAGTTGTTCAGGCCGATGAGCAATTACTCGACTCTGCACGTCGCGAAGCTGAAGAAGAGCTGGGTATCGCTGGGGTACCTTTTGCCGAGCATGGTCAGTTCTATTTTGAAGATGCCAATTGCCGGGTGTGGGGAAGCCTGTTTAGTTGCGTTTCTCATGGCCCATTTGCTTTGCAAGAGGCAGAGGTAAGCGAAGTCTGCTGGATGTCCCCAGAAGAGATTACCGCTCGTTGTGATGACTTCACTCCAGACTCTTTAAAAGCGCTGGCGTTGTGGATGACCCGCAACGCCAAAAATGAATCTCAGCACGTAGCTGCGGAGTAATTCATTTGTGATATTTCCCCCAGCCCGGATATAAATGCCGGGGTGAGGGAAATGTGGAAAAATATACAATCCGTTAATCGTCAAAATATTTTTTTGCTTGGTTTATTTGCCAATATTTAAAATAACGCTACGATGTTTCGCTCTCGTCAATAGCTTCTTTTATTTTGCTGATTGCTACATTTACATTTTGTGTGGCGTAACTAAAGTAATCCAGATGAATTATTTTTCTCTTATCAAATTCTCTTCGCGCAAATAGTAATTTCAAACCAGGAATGACGATGATGATATCGAACCCCTGATCCTTGATTTCTGTTGCATCTGCATAGGTATTGTCTCTCTCAACTAACCACTGCAGAACAAGGATTTCTACTTGTTTTCGTAATGAAGAGATGTACTCGTTCTCATCAACGATAACATGAGAGAGGGCGTTACTTTGTATCATGAAAGGGTTAAAGCACCTCGAAAAACTGGGTGAACAGACGACACAAATTCTCGTGATATTGCTGCTGTTCTTCATGTTGACCTCTTCCTGGCGTTTTTAATCGCTAAACATCCAGACAATAAAGTTATAGAGATTTTTAAGTGTTAGAAAAATACCTATTATAAAAAATAAAGCGATAAATGTGAGCCTTGGATTCTCCACGCCAGGTTTGAAAAAGTACCAACCTGAAAATGTAAAAGACGTAATAAAATAGGTAAGGTATGCAATTGAATAGTTGGTCAGGAGTATTTTTTTCTTAGTCATAATGTTCTTTTGTTTTAGTTATTAATAAAATGATGACCAAATTATTTATGTCAGACGATAAGAGTTCTTGTCCTGGAAAAGATCCAATCATCACTCATTGTGCAAAAAGTGCCATTACAATATCCATATAATAAGAGTGGTTAAAAACCGAAAAGATGTAATTTTTTGTAAATCTGCGGGGAGGGGAAATACTGAGAATGTACGCAAGTTTGTGGATGAAAGAAATTCATAAAAAAGGCCGCATATCAATGCGGCCTTTTTGTTTCTCAGAAGACCTTAGTCTTGTTGAGAAGACTGAATCGCAGTCAGAGCGATGGTGTAAACGATATCGTCTACCAGTGCGCCACGAGACAGGTCGTTAACTGGTTTACGCATACCTTGCAGCATTGGCCCGATAGAGATCAGGTCAGCTGAACGCTGTACCGCTTTATAAGTGGTGTTACCGGTGTTCAGGTCTGGGAAGATGAACACGGTCGCGCGGCCCGCAACAGGTGAGTTTGGCGCTTTGGACTTAGCAACGTCTGCCATAACTGCGGCGTCATACTGCAACGGACCATCGATAACCAGGTCAGGACGTTTTTCCTGAGCGATACGAGTCGCTTCACGCACTTTCTCAACGTCACTACCTGCACCAGAAGTACCGGTGGAGTAGGACAGCATCGCAACGCGTGGGTCGATACCGAATGCAGCAGCGGAATCCGCAGACTGAATGGCGATTTCCGCCAGTTGCTCAGCCGTTGGATCTGGGTTGATCGCGCAGTCGCCGTAAACATAAACTTGTTCAGGCAGCAGCATGAAGAACACAGAAGAGACCAAAGAGCTACCTGGTGCAGTTTTGATAAGCTGCAACGGAGGACGAATGGTGTTCGCGGTGGTGTGAACCGCACCGGAAACCAGGCCGTCAACTTCGTCTTGCTCAAGCATCAAAGTACCCAGCACAACGTTGTCTTCCAGTTGCTCACGCGCAACGGCTTCGGTCATGCCTTTGCTCTTACGCAGCTCAACCAGACGTGCAACGTAGCTTTCGCGAACCACTTCTGGGTCGACGATTTCGATGCCTGCACTCAGTTCAACACCTTGTGCAGCAGCAACACGGGTGATTTCATCCGGGTTACCCAACAATACGCAAGTCGCGATACCACGTTCAGCACAGATAGATGCTGCTTTCACGGTACGCGGCTCTTCGCCTTCTGGCAGAACAACACGCTTACCGGCTTTACGAGCAAGCTCGGTCAGCTGGTAACGGAATGCTGGAGGAGACAGACGACGGCTGCGCTCGGAAGTTGCAGTCAGGGATTCAATCCACTCTGCATCAATGTGGCTTGCCACATATTCCTGCACTTTTTCGATACGCTGATGGTCGTCAGTTGGGACTTCCAGGTTGAAGCTTTGCAGGCTCAGAGAAGTCTGCCAGGTATTGGTATCAACCATGAACAGCGGCAGGCCGGTGGCGAATGCACGCTCACACAGTTTGCTCACGCGTGGGTCCATTTCGTAACCACCGGTCAGCAGAACTGCACCGATGTCGACACCGTTCATTGCGGCCAGGCACGCTGCAACCAGCACGTCTGGACGGTCTGCGGAAGTAACCAGCAGAGAACCTGGGCGGAAG
Source organism: Buttiauxella sp. A111 (assembly GCF_014189855.1). Lineage (GTDB taxonomy): Bacteria > Pseudomonadota > Gammaproteobacteria > Enterobacterales > Enterobacteriaceae > Buttiauxella > Buttiauxella selenatireducens. Next base: position 1,063,797 of record NZ_BJFN01000001.1, on the reverse strand, counting down.
TGTTCCAGCATGTGCGGAATGCTGCGCGCACAGAAAGTAACAGACTTCACGCGGCGAGTTTTGATGTCGCCTTCGTTGATGATGGTTGCGTTCAGGTGACGCGCCATATCAATTGCGCGAGTTGCGATCAGATCGAAACTCCACGGCACACAACCCAGAACTGGCAGCGGGCTGTCAGCAAACAGTTCTTTAGGATCGATGTTTGCGATGCTCGCTTTGGTGGAGTCATCGAAAATCTCGGACAGATCAGGGCGAGTACGACCTTGATCATCCACTGGGGCATTCAGTTTGTTAATGATTACGCCAGTGATGTTGGTGTTTTTGCTGCCACCGAAGCTGCTACGAGCCAGTTCGATACGCTCTTTCATCTGCTCTGGAGAGTTGTTACCCAGAGACATGACGAAGACGATTTCAGCGTTCAGCGTTTTAGCAATTTCATAGTTCAGAGACTGCGCAAACTGATGCTTGCGAGTAGGCACCAGGCCTTCAACCAGAACCACTTCAGCGTCTTTGCTGCTGGCGTGGAAGTTGGCGATGATCTCTTCCATCAGCACGTCTTGTTGGTTGCTGGACAGCAGCGACTCAACGTGGTTCATGTGCAGCGGTTCAGCGGTAGGGATGCTGGAGTTTGCACGAACGATGCTGGTGGTTTGATCTGGAGTATCGTCACCGGAACGCGGTTGGGCGATAGGTTTGAAAACGCTAAGGCGAACGCCTTTTTGTTCCATAGCACGGATAACACCCAGGCTGACGCTGGTCAGGCCGACGCTGGTTCCGGTAGGGATCAACATAATAGTACGGGACACGGTATAACCTCTTTCGTATATACCCGTCATTCTTCGAGCTGCAGGGGTGTTGGCTGCACTCACAAACCCCAGTCACTTACTTAAGTAAGCTCTTGGGGATTTGCTCCCTTGCCGCCTACCTGCAACTCAAATTATTTAGGGTATAAGTCTGTTAGGACTTAGAAAACAACACCGCCAGCGAACGCTGGCGGTAAGGAGAATCAAGCGGTCAGGCGAGATGCATCCTGAGCGATAACCAGTTCTTCGTTGGTCGGAATGACCACCGCAAGACGGGTACCCTCTTTGTTGATGAAGCCTGATTTACCAAAGCGCGCAGCCAGGTTGCGTTCGTGGTCAACTTCAAAGCCCAGAACACCCAGTTTGCCCAGAGACAGTTCACGTACCATTGCTGCGTTTTCGCCGATACCACCAGTGAACACCACTGCGTCCAGACGACCGTCCATCAGTGCAGTGTAAGAACCGATGTATTTCGCCAGGCGGTGACAGAACACATCCATCGCACGCTTAGCGTCTTCTTTGGTGGTGTAGTTGTCTTCAACATAACGGCAGTCGCTGGTGACTTCAGTCAGACCCAACAGGCCAGATTCTTTGGTCAGCATTTTGTTGATGTCATCAACGCTCATGCCCAGAGAGTCGTGCAGGTGGAAGATAATTGCTGGGTCGATGTCACCGGAACGGGTGCCCATGACCAGACCTTCCAGTGGAGTCAGACCCATAGAGGTGTCAACACACTTGCCGTTACGAATAGCAGAAACGGAACCGCCGTTGCCCAGGTGGCAAGTGATCACGTTCAGTTCTTCTACTGGCTTGTTCAGCATTTTCGCGGCTTCTTGAGTCACATAGTAGTGGCTGGTGCCGTGTGCGCCGTAGCGACGAACGCCGTGCTCTTTGTACAGTTTGTACGGCAGAGCATAGAGATAGGATTCTTCTGGCATGGTCTGATGGAATGCAGTGTCAAACACAGCAACGTTTTTATCAGCCAGTTTAGGGAAAGATTTCAGTGCTTCCGCGATACCGATCAGGTGCGCTGGGTTATGCAGCGGTGCAAAAGATGCGGAATCTTTGATACCCTGAATCACAGTCTCGTCGATAACGACAGAGCCGGTGTACTTCTCGCCGCCGTGCACAACACGGTGGCCGATAGCAGTCAGTTGCTCGGACAATTCAGGTTTTTGTGCCAGAATGGTATTAACCATAAAGTTAAGAGCTTCGCTGTGAGCGGCGCCTGCACCTAAAGCTGCTTCTTGTTTACTGCCATCCATTTTCCACTTGATACGCGCTTCAGGAAGATGGAAACACTCGGCTAAACCAGAGAGGTACTCGTCACCGTTTACAGCATCGATAATTGCGAATTTCAGTGATGAGCTACCGCAGTTCAGAACCAGTACTAACTTATTCGACATGGAAGTACCTACTATTAATATGTGGCTAAAAAAACGTCATTTAGTCTCTCAGCGTAGCGCATGATGAGCCTGACATTTATGATTAACGTCATGCCAGAAGTGTTTTTTTGGCATAGCGAATAAATACTCTAAAGTTTTCGGTATATTGCGTGATTTTTCGGCAATAACAAACTGAGCAAAAAATTGACAACCTGCGGTTTCCCATCTACGGCCATCAAGGCCGGCACAGGATACCTGATTGCGGTAGTTAAAGACAAAATATTTTGAACCATGTAATTTAGAGTTGTTGTTTTGCACAAAAATTTTATTTTTTATATGTGAAGTTGAGGTAAAGCCATGTCTATCCCCAAAAATAGCCACGCAAGCTGGTTCAGTATGTTCAGCCGTGGGCAACACTATTCAAAGACCTGGCCTGTTGATAAACGCCTCGCGCCTATCTTTGTAGAAAATCGAGTGATCCGCGCCACGCGTTTTGCCATCCGCTTTATGCCTCCACTCGCTGTGTTTACGCTGACCTGGCAAATTGCACTTGGCGGCCAACTTGGCCCCGCCGTTGCGACGGCTTTATTCGCCTGTAGTCTGCCGATGCAGGGATTATGGTGGTTAGGTAAACGCTCTGTGACGCCACTCCCGCCATCCATTCTCAGTTGGTTCTACGAAGTACGCGGCAAACTGCAGGAAGCAGGGCAGGCGTTAGCGCCTATTGAAGGCAAGCCAGACTACCAGGCGCTGGCAGATGTTTTGAAACGTGCGTTCAAGCAGTTGGATAAAACTTTTCTGGATGATTTGTAAAATCCCTGCCGTTACGCATATAAAGAAGGATATTTTTTTCGCAGGTTCATTCCTGCGCAACAGGAGCTAAGAAATGGAAATGACTAACGCCCAGCGTCTGATTTTATCTAATCAGTACAAAATGATGACCATGCTCGACCCGGACAACGCCGAGCGTTATCGTCGCCTTCAAACCGTTATCGAGCGCGGCTACGGTCTGCAAATGCGCGAGCTGGATCGTGAATTTGGTGAGCTGACGGAAGAAACCTGCCGCACGGTTATCGACATTATGGAGATGTATCACGCTCTGCATGTCTCCTGGACCAACCTGAAAGACAACCAGGAAATCGATGAACGTCGTGTGACTTTCCTTGGTTTTGATGCGGCTACCGAAGCTCGTTTCCTGGGATATGTTCGCTTTATGGTGAACATTGAAGGTCGTTATACTCATTTCGATGCGGGCACTCATGGCTTCAACGCCCAGACTCCAATGTGGGAAAAATATCAGCGCATGTTGAAAGTCTGGCAGTCTTGCCCACGTCAGTACCATTTAAGTGTGAACGAAATCGCGCAAATTATTAATGCCTGAGGGGAGACGCGTAGTGAAGTGCAAAGGTTTCTTGTTTGATTTGGATGGGACGCTGGTTGATTCTCTGCCAGCCGTCGAGCGAGCCTGGATTAACTGGGCTAAGCGCTTCGATATTTCGCCACAGGAAGTTTTAGGCTTCATTCACGGCAAACAGGCGATCACTTCGCTACGTCACTTTATGGCGGGCGCGTCTGAAGAGGAGATTCAGCAGGAGTTTCTTCGTCTCGAGAAAATCGAGTCTGAAGATACCGACGGGATTGTGGCGTTGCCAGGTGCTGTTGAACTGCTGACGCATTTGAATGAAGCGGGTATTCCGTGGGCTATCGTGACCTCGGGTTCATTACCGGTCGCGTCTGCTCGTCGTGCGGCGGGTGGTTTGCCCAAGCCTGAAGTCCTGGTCACCGCTGAACGTGTTGCTCGCGGTAAACCTGAACCCGATGCCTACTTGCTTGGTGCGCAACTGCTCGGTCTCGAGCCGGAAGAGTGCGTGGTGGTTGAAGATGCCCCTGCAGGCGTGTTGTCGGGTTTGGCGGCGGGCTGCCATGTCATTGCAGTCAATGCCCCCGCGGATACGCCGCGCCTTGAGCATGTCGATTATGTATTGCAGTCACTGACTGAGCTTCTGGTTCAAAAAATGCCAGATAGCACTGTCGAAGTGTTTAGAAAACACTGAACATATGACGTAGCCCCGCGATAGCGGGGCTTTTTTATGGCAAAATTTCCGCATCCTGAGCAATCACAAAAGGAATTGTTTTGAACTCAGAACTGATTTGGGTTTTATCATTGCTGGCAATTGCAGTGGTATTGTTCGCCACGGGTAAAGTCCGTATGGATGCCGTCGCGCTGCTTGTCATTATTGCCTTTGTCCTCAGCGACACCCTCACACTTAGCGAAGCCTTCTCGGGCTTTAGCGACCCCAACGTTATTTTGATCGCGGCGCTATTTATCATTGGCGATGGTCTGGTGCGCACCGGCGTGGCTTCCAAAATGGGCTCCTGGCTGGTGGACGTGGCGGGCAGCAGCGAAACAAAAATGCTTATTTTGTTGATGCTCACCGTTGCTGGCCTGGGCGCGTTTATGAGCTCGACAGGCGTGGTTGCCATCTTTATCCCCGTGGTCCTCAGCGTTTCAATGCGCATGAAAACGTCTCCGTCGCGCTTAATGATGCCGCTGAGTTTTGCAGGCTTGATAAGCGGCATGATGACGCTGGTTGCTACGCCGCCAAACCTGGTGGTGAACAGCGAACTGCTACGTGAAGGTTTGCAGGGCTTCCATTTCTTTAGCGTCACGCCGATTGGGCTGGTGATTTTGTTGCTGGGTATCGGTTACATGCTCATCGCACGTTTTGCTTTAAACGGGCAGAAAAAGGATGAGGGTAAACAAAACTGGCGACGTCGTACTTTTCGCGATCTGATTAAAGAGTACCGTTTAACCGGGCGCGCACGTCGCCTGGCGATCCGCCCCGGTTCACCCATGGTTGGTCGCCGTCTGGATGACTTAAAATTGCGTGAGCGTTATGGCGCGTACGTTATCGGTCTTGAGCGTTGGCGTAAATTCCGCCGGGTTATCGTCAATGTTACCGGGACAACCGAATTTCGCGCACGTGATGTCCTGTTAATTGATATGTCTGCGTCCGAAGTCGATCTGCGTGAGTTCTGTCGGGAGCAGATGCTTGAGCCAATGGTCCTGCGCGGCGAGTATTTCTCAGATCAGGCGCTGGACGTTGGTATGGCTGAAGTTTCATTAATCCCTGATTCAGAATTGTTTGGCCAAACAATTCGTGAAATCGGTTTTCGTACACGCTATGGCCTGAATGTGGTGGGGCTGCGCCGAAATGGCGAAGTGATGGACGGGTTGCTGGTGGATGAGTCCTTGCAGCTAGGCGATATTTTGCTGGTGGTGGGCGACTGGAAACTGATCAGCCAATTGCAGCAGAAAGGCCGCGATTTCCTGGTACTCAACTTACCGGTGGAAGAGGGCGAGGCATCACCTGCTCATAGTCAGGCACCACATGCTATTTTCTGCCTGGCGCTGATGGTTGCGCTGATGCTGACCGATGAAATTCCTAATACGATTGCTGCGATTATTGCCTGTCTGCTGATGGGGAAATTCCGCTGCATTGATATGGAGAGTGCTTATAAAGCGGTGCATTGGCCAAGCATTATCTTGATTGTTGGGATGATGCCTTTTGCACTTGCGTTGCAAAAAACCGGTGGCGTAGATTTGATCGTGAATGGGTTAATGAAGATGGGAGGTGGTTACGGCCCGCACCTGATGCTGATTTGCCTGTTCGTCATGTGTGCCGCGATTGGTCTGTTCATCTCTAACACGGCGACGGCTGTTTTGATGGCACCGATTGCCTTGGCTGCGGCAAAATCTATGGGGGTCTCGCCTTATCCGTTCGCTATGATTGTCGCTCTTGCCGCCTCTGCCGCGTTTATGACGCCAGTCTCTTCCCCGGTGAATACGCTAGTGCTTGGGCCGGGGGATTATAAGTTCAGCGACTTTGTGAAGATGGGCGTGCCATTTACTATCATCGTGATGGTGGTGAGTGTGGTGATGGTGCCGATGCTATTTCCATTCTAACCTTTGTAAACAGCCCTCATCCCAACCTTCTCCCTCAGGGAGAAGGGGAAAACAGGAGAAGGCAAATGAGGGCACAGGACAATTCCCTCTCCCTCAGGGAGAGGGCCAGGGTGAGGGGCCGGAATTAAAGCGGCGAATCCTGGCTAATCTCATCAAGCGAAAGCTGGAAACTCGGTACAAACACATTCATGAAATAGTCCATCTCTTCACTGTGACGGTCCGCCAGCGTTTTCTCAAGTCGGCTTTTGGCCAGTAAGAACTCATTGTTACCGGCAGAGAGCTCTTCCAGGCATTTTAGATAAGCGCATAACGCATCAGCTTGTTTAACGATGGCTCTTTCTTCATCACTACTTTGATGTTCGTCTATCAGTGGTGCCCAGATATCACGTAACTCTTCCGGCACCATATCGATCAATTTCTGCTGCGCGATTTTCTCGATAGCTTTGTATTCGTGGGCTATCTGCGAGTTGAAATATTTCACTGGTGTGGGCAAATCGCCCGTTAACACTTCACTGGCATCGTGATACATCGCCAGTAGTGCCACGTGTTCAGCATTAATCTGTCCGTTAAATTTGCGGTTCTTTATCACGGCTAAGGCATGAGCGACCATAGCAACTTGTAGGCTATGCTCCGAAACATTTTCAGTGCGCACATTGCGCATTAATGGCCAACGGTTGATTAATTTCAGACGTGAAAGATGGGCAAAAAAATGGCTCTGGCTCATAGATACACTCGGGGTCTATAGGGCGGGTAAGCAGAGCGTCACCCGCCGAGAATGTGGTGGACCAAGCTTACGCTTATCCACCCTTTGAGGCTAAAAATTACTGGTGGTAATGACCGAGGAAACGACCAAATTTATGGATAGCCATATCCAGTTCATCAACGCGAGGTAAGGTGACAATACGGACATGATCAGGCCACGGCCAGTTAAACGCAGTCCCTTGAACCAACAGCACTTTTTCCTGTAGTAAGAAGTCTAGCACCATTTTTTGGTCATCATGGATGTTAAAACGTTTCGCGTCAATTTTAGGGAACATATACAACGCTCCACGTGGTTTCACGCATGACACACCTGGAATCTCGTTAATCAGTTCCCACGCGCGATTGCGCTGCTCGTATAAGCGGCCGCCAGGCGCGATAAACTCACTGATACTTTGATAGCCGCCTAAAGCTGTCTGGATTGCGTGCTGAGCAGGAACGTTGGCACACAGGCGCATAGACGCCAGCATTTCCAGACCTTCGATGTAACCTTTTGCATGTTTCTTAGGCCCGCTCAGTACCATCCAGCCTTGACGGAAGCCCGCAACACGGTAGGTTTTGGACAAACCGTTAAAGGTTACCGTCAGCAGATCCGGGGCAAGTGCAGCAATCGAATGGTGCTGCGCCTCGTCGTACAGAATCTTGTCATAAATTTCATCAGCAAAAATAATCAAATTATGCTGACGCGCGATTTCAACAATTTCCAGCAGCAGCTCTTTCGAGTAGACCGCACCGGTTGGGTTATTGGGGTTGATAATCACGATACCGCGGGTACGCGGCGTGATTTTAGCGCGAATGTCATCAAGGTCAGGGAACCAGTCGGCAGACTCATCACATAAGTAATGAACGGCTTTGCCACTGGAAAGCGAGACGGCTGCGGTCCATAACGGATAATCTGGAGCAGGAACCAACATCTCATCACCGCTGTTCAGCAATGCTTGCATAGATTGAACAATCAGCTCAGAAACACCGTTACCGATGTAGATGTCTTCAACCGTCACATCCCGCATTTCTCGTGCTTGATAATGCTGCATGATGGCTTTACGTGCGGAGTAGAGCCCTTTCGAGTCGCAATAGCCTTGCGCCGTAGGCAGGTTACGAATCACATCGACAAGGATCTCATCCGGGGCATCAAAGCCAAATGGCGCTGGGTTGCCAATATTCAGCTTGAGGACTTTATTCCCTTCTTCCTCAAGACGTTTCGCCTCTTTGAGTACTGGGCCACGGATGTCATAACAGACGTTATCAAGTTTGCTGGATTTTTCGATTGGGGACATGAACCTGACCTTAAATGTTAGCGCCACTTCCTGCCGTGGAAGCGACCAGGCAACAATGTACTCCTGCAACGCCCAGATTTGAAGGTTGTCGAAGCGCCAAATAGTAATAAATCTTCAATTTTTAGAGGGGGAAGTAAAATCGGTTTGGAAATTATTCAGCAGTATTATGTGTTGTTAAATATATTGATATCGATAAAAAATATAGAATATTAATAAAAATTCAACAATATTAACTGCCTTGGTGTGGTGGGTGTAGTAGGTGCTGCTGACTGTAATATGAATTTAACTGAGTAATAGTTAAGAAAAATTGAATATTCATGCTCAACTTAAATGGAGTGGTGAGTGTGAGTTAATAATATGTGTATAAAAATAAACATGTATGTGATTAATATAAACAAAGAATAGAGTTATATTGCTTCTCATTTAGCTTGTAGAATTTTGGACACTTCTGTGAATAATGCATTGGAGAGTGAATTAAAAAAGAGAATGAGATCAGATAATTCGCAACAAAAGTTATGAGTTACTTCGTTTTGCGGTAAGATGCAGTGCTGAAATTGGTAGGTAATTTTTGCTGGAAATAACGCAACCTCATGTTTTATTGTAGGTTGGTTTATCGTCTTTGTTCTGTGTCAATTGCCAGTGAAACGAAGTGCCTTAAAGGAAATTTTCATGGTGTTTACACGGGTGTCTGCTGTGAGTTGAATAAATAAAACTCAGCGCTGAAGTTGATTTACAATAATTACGCAGTTTTAATTTCAGTAGCTAGTGCGTTAAGACGAAAGTTTGTATGTTGTAAACGTCAGTATAATATCCCCAGGTATAAATGTGTCGCATTATTGATTCGCATTCGCCTGAGGGCATGAAAATAAATAAGTCAGAACGACTGTCAGGATGACGGTGCTCCCCATCGGGAGGCGTTCTGTAAAAGGGAATTGCTTTATCTTTTTGATAAATCACAGCAATAAAACTAAGGCAGACTCGTAAGAGCAACCTACTAGTGAAAAAATTATGATTAACGCAAATCGTCCGATACTTAATCTCGACCTCGATCTGCTCAGGACTTTTGTTGCCGTAGCGGATCTGAATACTTTTGCCGCTGCTGCTGTTGCGGTATGCCGTACTCAATCGGCTGTAAGCCAGCAGATGCAACGTCTTGAACAATTGGTAGGAAAAGAGCTTTTTGCCCGTCATGGACGTAATAAATTGCTGACCGAGCACGGTATTCAGCTCCTTGGTTATGCGCGAAAGATTTTGCGTTTTAATGATGAAGCTTGTACTTCGCTAATGTTCAGCAATTTGCAAGGCGTATTAACGATTGGGGCATCTGATGAAACAGCGGATACCATTCTGCCGTTTCTGCTCAATCGGATAAGCTCGGTTTACCCAAAATTGGCGTTGGATGTGCGTGTTAAACGTAATCCGTTTATGGTTGAAATGCTCGATCAGCAGGAAGTTGATTTAGTTGTCACCACGTCGAAACCTGCGCATTTTGAATCCATTGTTTTACGCACTTCGCCAACATTATGGTACTGCGCTGCTGATTACATCTTCCTGAAAGGTGAAACGGTGCCTTTAGTGGTGCTCGATAATCCGAGCCCATATCGGGATATGATGATTGAGCAATTGAATGCGGCCCGCATTCCGTGGCGTATTGCCTATGTTGCTTCTACGCTTTCTGCCGTTCGCGCTGCGGTTAAAGCAGGGCTTGGGATTACCTCCCGTCCGGTAGAAATGATGAGTCCAGAGCTACGCGTGCTGGGAAGTGCCGATGGTTTGCCGGCCATGCCTGATACGCAATACATGCTGTGCCGTAATCTGCAAACCACCAATGATTTAGCGCAGGCTATTTTTAGCGCACTGGAAATCAACCCGAATCCATATCGTTACATGGCTTCTTCTGATGAAGATGGTGACACGGTGTTACTGGAAGGCGATTTCGAGTAACGCTATAGCCGTAAAGCGGATTTGTTAGTAACAAATTATGAAATTCAAAAACAGGTCATTGGGTGCTATTTTTGCCTCAATGGCTTGTTTTTTAATCAGCGTACCGTGGGTTTATTGCTTTTTTGTAAAAATGTCTTTTAAAACAATCTGTTTTCCATCTCTCATCCTACCTGCTTTCTCCCTACATCCTGGGAATCAAAATCGCTTCAAATGTTAAAATAAAGGCTGCAATGTTGTTGGTTTTTGATATGAATTAACAGAAGCGTGTCTCAGATCAAGAAAATACTCCCTATAGGGGGGATGAATAGTTGAGATTTCCTGCCAAAATAGAGCAGTAGTTATTTTTTTCCTCCATAACGGACACGATTCACCTTCATTGAAAACGAGTTAGTAACGTGACGTTACCAGCTTTTAACGCATTAAATGTTAATGAAGTTGCTGTCATGTAAATTAATGTGTGGATACTTTTGTTAAAGTTGACAAAAGGTTATAGAAAGGAGTAAAAAACCCCATCAATTTGCTGGTAAAGTTCTGATTCTGGCACTAATTGTAAGGTTAATTGTTCCTCCCCATGAATCGATGTGGTGTTCATCTGCCAGCAAGAGCAGAGACTTTGGCGCCACTTTTGATGAGTAAGCAATGAGTATGTCAACATCCACTGAAGTTATCGCTCATCACTGGGCGTTCGCAGTCTTTCTTATTGTTGCCGTAGGCCTGTGTTGCGTAATGCTTCTCGGGGCCTGGTTCCTTGGCGGGAGAGCTAAGGGTCGGCACAAAAACACTCCCTTCGAGTCAGGTATCGACTCAGTTGGTACAGCGCGCTTACGTCTATCCGCTAAGTTCTACTTGGTTGCCATGTTCTTCGTTATCTTCGACGTGGAAGCCTTGTATCTCTATGCGTGGTCGGTTTCTATTCGTGAAAGCGGATGGATAGGTTTCGTCGAGGCCGCAATTTTCATTTTTGTGCTACTGGCAGGCCTGGTGTATTTGGTGCGCATTGGTGCTCTTGATTGGACTCCTGCGCGTTCGCGCCGTACCCACATCAACCCAGAAACTGACAGTCTCACTAACCGTCATACCCAAGATGCTCTGAATCCTTCAGCAAGTAGCAAGGCGATCAGTGAGTAAGTTTCCACGCGCTTACTTGAGTAAGTGATTGGGATTTAAGAACGCAGGCAACACAGCTACAACCTGAAGAAAGACGAGTATAAAGCGAGGCAATAAGATGGACTATACGCTCACCCGCATAGACCCCAACGGTGAGAATGACCGTTACCCCCTGCAAAAACAGGAGATCGTAAGCGATCCTCTTGATCAAGAAATCAACCGTAGTGTGTACATGGGCAAGCTCGAGCATGCCATGCACGATATGGTGAACTGGGGTCGTAAAAACTCAATTTGGCCTTATAACTTTGGCCTTTCTTGCTGCTACGTTGAGATGGTGACTTCGTTTACCGCCGTACATGACGTGGCACGTTTCGGTGCCGAAGTACTGCGTGCATCTCCGCGTCAGGCCGACCTGATGGTTATCGCAGGAACCTGCTTTACCAAAATGGCTCCCGTCATTCAGCGCCTTTACGATCAAATGCTCGAGCCAAAATGGGTGATCTCGATGGGTGCTTGCGCCAACTCAGGTGGCATGTACGACATCTACTCTGTGGTGCAAGGTGTGGATAAATTCCTGCCAGTGGATGTTTACATCCCAGGTTGCCCACCGCGCCCGGAAGCTTACATGCAAGCACTGATGCTGCTGCAAGAGTCCATTGGCAAAGAGCGTCGTCCACTGTCCTGGGTGGTTGGCGATCAAGGTGTTTATCGCGCCAACATGCAATCAGAGCGTGAACGTAAACGTGGCGAGCGTATTGCTGTCACCAACTTGCGGACACCAGACGAGATTTAATATGCGCCTGTGGGCAGTGTGAGTTTACTTCGCATATCAATAATACTAGCGCGAAGCCACTGCTGACAGTCACCACAGTACCATTTGCAATGGTGAGAATTATGACCGATTTAACTGCGCATGATGCCAACCAGCAAGCCTGGCAAACCCGAGACCATTTAGATGATCCGGTAATTGGCGAACTGCGTAACCGTTTTGGGCCGGATGCCTTCACTGTTCAGCCAACCCGCACTGGTGTTCCAGTCGTCTGGGTTAAGCGTGAACAACTGCTGGAAGTGGGCGATTTCTTAAAGAAACTCCCGAAACCCTACTCCATGCTGTTCGACTTACACGGCATGGACGAACGTCTCCGTACTCACCGCAACGGTTTACCGGCTGCGGATTTTTCCGTTTTCTACCACCTGATTTCTATCGATCGCAACCGCGACATCATGCTCAAGGTGGCGCTGTCCGAAAACGATCTGAACGTGCCTACTTTCACCAAACTGTTCCCGAACGCGAACTGGTATGAGCGTGAAACCTGGGAAATGTTTGGCATCAACATTGTTGGCCACCCGCACCTGACGCGCATCATGATGCCACCAACGTGGGAAGGCCACCCGCTGCGTAAAGATTATCCGGCGCGTGCCACCGAGTTCGATCCGTTTGAATTAACCAAACAGAAAGAAGACCTCGAGATGGAAGCGCTGACCTTCAAGCCTGAAGAGTGGGGCATGAAGCGCAGCAGCGAGCATGAAGATTTCATGTTCCTGAACCTGGGTCCAAACCACCCATCCGCGCACGGTGCATTCCGTATTGTCCTGCAACTCGACGGTGAAGAGATTGTCGACTGTGTGCCGGATATCGGTTACCACCACCGTGGTGCTGAGAAGATGGGTGAGCGTCAGTCGTGGCACAGCTACATTCCGTACACCGACCGTATCGAATATCTCGGCGGCTGCGTAAACGAAATGCCATATGTGCTGGCGGTTGAAAAACTGGCGGGCATCAAGGTTCCTGAGCGTGTTGACGTTATCCGCGTCATGCTGTCTGAACTGTTCCGTATTAACAGCCACCTGCTGTATATCTCCACGTTTATTCAGGACGTGGGTGCAATGACCCCGGTGTTCTTCGCCTTTACCGACCGTCAGAAAATTTATGACCTGGTCGAAGCGATTACCGGTTTCCGTATGCACCCAGCCTGGTTCCGTATCGGCGGTGTCGCTCACGACTTGCCAAACGGTTGGGAGCGCTTGCTGAAAGAGTTCCTCGACTGGATGCCAAAACGTCTGGATTCCTACGAGAAAGCAGCGCTGCGCAACACCATCCTGAAAGGTCGTTCCCAGGGCGTTGCCGCGTACGGTAAGAAAGAAGCGCTGGAGTGGGGTACCACCGGTGCTGGCCTGCGTGCAACTGGTGTCGACTTCGATATCCGTAAAGCGCGCCCATATTCTGGTTATGAAAACTTTGACTTCGAAATCCCGGTTGGCGGTGGCGTCAGTGACTGCTACACCCGCGTGATGTTGAAAGTTGAAGAACTTCGCCAGAGCTTGCGCATTCTTGAGCAGTGCCTGAAAAATATGCCTGCTGGCCCGTTCAAAGCCGATCATCCGCTGACAACGCCGCCACCGAAAGAGCGTACGCTGCAACATATCGAAACCCTGATCACTCACTTCCTGCAAGTTTCGTGGGGCCCGGTCATGCCGGCTAACGAATCCTTCCAGATGATTGAAGCGACGAAAGGGATTAACAGTTACTACCTGACCAGCGACGGCAGCACAATGAGCTACCGTACCCGTATCCGTACCCCGAGCTTTGCGCACTTGCAGCAAATCCCGGCGGCGATTCGCGGCAGCCTGGTTTCTGACCTGATTGTCTATCTGGGTAGTATCGATTTTGTAATGTCTGATGTGGATCGCTAACTATGCACGATAAACAACAACCCCAGGCTGAAGCTTTTGAGCTGAGTGCGGCAGAGCGTGATGCGATTGAGCACGAAAAACATCATTACGAAGATGCTCGCGCGGCATCTATCGAAGCGCTGAAGATTGTCCAGAAACAGCGTGGCTGGGTGCCTGACGGCGCTATTTACGCCATTGCCGAGGTTCTGGACATCCCTGCCAGCGACGTAGAAGGTGTTGCCACATTCTACAGCCAGATTTTCCGCCAACCGGTCGGTCGCCACGTTATTCGCTATTGCGATAGCGTGGTTTGCCATATTACCGGCTACCAGGGCATTCAGTCGGCTATCGAAGCAAAACTGAACATCAAACCGGGTCAAACCACGTTTGATGGTCGCTTCACCCTGCTGCCAACTTGCTGTCTGGGCAACTGCGACAAAGGGCCGACCATGATGATTGATGAGGATACTCACAGCCATCTGACGCCGGAAGCGATCCCTGATTTGCTGGAGCAGTACAAATGAAAACCATTATTCGTACTGCCGAAACCCATCCGCTGACCTGGCGGTTGCGCGATGACAAACAGCCTGTGTGGCTGGATGAATATCGCAGCAAAAACGGCTACGAAGGTGCACGTCTTGCGTTGACGGGTCTCGCGCCAGATGAAGTCGTTAATCGGGTTAAAGACGCCGGCCTGAAAGGGCGCGGCGGTGCGGGCTTCTCCACCGGTTTGAAGTGGAGCCTGATGCCGAAAGACGAATCCATGAACATTCGTTACCTGCTGTGTAACGCCGATGAAATGGAGCCGGGCACTTATAAAGACCGCTTATTGATGGAGCAACTGCCGCACCTGCTGGTGGAAGGCATGCTGATTTCTGCGTTCGCACTGAAAGCGTACCGTGGTTACATCTTCCTGCGTGGCGAGTATATCGAAGCGGCTGTGCATCTGCGCCGTGCGATTGCTGAAGCCACCGAAGCGGGTCTGCTTGGCAAAAACATCCTCGGTTCGGGTTTTGATTTCGAACTGATCGTGCACACTGGTGCCGGGCGTTATATCTGCGGTGAAGAAACTGCACTGATTAACTCCCTGGAAGGCCGCCGCGCGAACCCACGTTCTAAACCACCATTCCCGGCATCAAGCGGCGTATGGGGTAAACCGACCTGCGTAAACAACGTCGAAACGCTGTGTAACGTACCGGCGATTCTGGCTGATGGCGTGGAGTGGTACCAGGGTATTTCTACCAGTAAAGATGCTGGTACCAAGCTGATGGGCTTCTCGGGTCGCGTTAAGAATCCTGGCGTTTGGGAATTACCGTTTGGCACCACCGCACGCGAAATTCTTGAAGATTACGCGGGTGGTATGCGCGATGGCCTGAAATTCAAAGCCTGGCAGCCGGGCGGGGCAGGGACTGACTTCCTGACCGAATCGCATCTTGATCTGCCGATGGAATTTGAAAGCATTGGCAAAGCGGGTAGCCGTCTGGGTACGGCGCTGGCGATGGCCGTTGACCATGAAATTGGTATGGTGCCGCTGGTTCGCAATCTGGAAGAGTTTTTTGCCCGTGAATCTTGTGGCTGGTGTACACCTTGCCGTGACGGTTTACCGTGGAGCGTAAAAATTCTGCGTGCACTGGAGCGTGGCGAAGGCCAACCTGGGGATATCGAGACACTTGAGCAACTGTGTCGTTTCCTTGGGCCGGGTAAAACCTTCTGTGCGCATGCGCCAGGTGCGGTTGAACCGTTGCAGAGTGCGATTAAATATTTCCGCGAAGAATTCGAAGCAGGCATTGCCAAACAAGATTTCGGTAACACTCGTGCCATTCAGGGTATTCAACCGAACTTGTTAAAAACGCGCTGGTGATAGACAACTTTTCACCCTCACCCTAGCCCTCTCCCTGAGGGAGAGGGAATTATCCAGTTCCCCTTCTCTTAGGGGGCGGGATTGTCCGGTTTCCCCCTCTATTGGGGGCGGGATTGTCCGGTTTCCCCCTCTCTTGGGGGGCAGGATTGTCCGGTTTTCCCCCTCTCCTGGGGGAGAGGGCCGGGGTGAGGGCGATAGTTATTCGCACAAGAATTTTTGATTAACGCCTGAGCTTATTCAGGCCAACTGGAAGCATGCTGACTATGGCTACGATTCATGTAGACGGCAAAGAATATGAGGTAAACGGGTCTGACAACTTGCTGCAAGCTTGTCTGTCGCTCGGTCTCGATATTCCTTATTTTTGCTGGCACCCGGCGCTCGGAAGCGTCGGTGCTTGCCGCCAGTGCGCGGTGAAGCAATATCAAAACGCAGAAGATAATCGTGGTCGTCTGGTGATGTCTTGTATGACACCTGCCTCTGACGGGACGTTTATCTCCATTGACGATAGCGAAGCGAAAGAATTCCGTGAAAGCGTTGTGGAATGGTTGATGACTAACCACCCGCACGATTGCCCGGTTTGTGAAGAGGGCGGCAACTGCCACCTGCAAGATATGACGGTTATGACCGGCCATAGCTTCCGCCGCTACCGCTTCACTAAACGTACTCACCGTAACCAGGATCTCGGCCCGTTCATCTCTCACGAAATGAACCGCTGTATCGCCTGCTACCGCTGTGTGCGTTACTACAAAGATTATGCCGATGGCAAAGACTTGGGCGTTTATGGCGCACATGACAACGTCTACTTCGGTCGTCCTGAAGACGGTACGCTTGAGAGCGAATTCTCCGGTAACCTGGTAGAAATCTGCCCGACCGGCGTGTTCACGGACAAAACGCACTCCGAGCGTTACAACCGTAAATGGGACATGCAGTTTGCACCAAGCATCTGCCAGCAGTGCAGCATCGGCTGTAACACCAGCCCTGGTGAGCGCTACGGTGAATTGCGTCGTATCGAAAACCGTTACAACGGCACCGTGAACCACTACTTCCTGTGCGACCGTGGCCGCTTTGGTTATGGCTACGTGAACCTGAAAGACAGGCCGCGTCAGCCGATCCAACGTCGTGGTGACGATCTCATCACCCTGAACGCTGAACAGGCGATGCAAGGTGCGGCAGATATTCTGCGTCAGTCGAAGAAAGTGATCGGTATCGGTTCCCCGCGTGCCAGCGTAGAAAGCAACTTTGCTCTGCGTGAACTGGTGGGTGCAGCCAACTTCTACACCGGTATCGCAACCGGTGAGCAAGCGCGCCTGCAATTGATGCTCAAAGTGCTGCAAGAAAGTGGCGTTCATACTCCGGCGCTGCGTGAAATCGAATCCTACGATGCCGTTCTGGTACTTGGCGAAGACATTACACAAACCGGTGCGCGTGTTGCGCTGGCTGTGCGTCAGGCTGTGAAAGGTAAAGCGCGCGAAATGGCAGCAGCACAGAAAGTGGCTGACTGGCAGATTGCGGCCATCCTGAACATTGGCCAGCACGCTAAACATCCGCTGTTCGTCACTAATATCGACAGCACTCGTCTGGATGACATCGCCGCGTGGACTTATCGTGCGCCGGTTGAAGATCAGGCGCGTTTAGGTTTTGCCATTGCCCATGCGCTGGACAGCAACTCCCCAGCCGTTGAACTGGATCGTGACCTCAAAAACAAAGTCGACGTCATTGTTCAGGCACTGGCGGGGGCCAAAAAACCTCTGATCGTTTCCGGGACTAACGCCGGCAGCGAAGCGGTTATGCAAGCAGCAGCAAACGTTGCTAAAGCGCTGAAAGGCCGTGGAGCCGATGTCGGTATCACCATGGTCGCTCGTGCGGTGAACAGCGTGGGCCTTGGTCTGATTGGCGGCGGTTCGCTTGAAGAAGCGCTGAGTGAGCTGGAAAGCGGTGCAGCCGATGCGGTTGTGGTGCTGGAAAACGATCTGCATCGCCATGCTTCTGCGGCTCGCGTTGACGCGGCACTGAGCAAAGCTCCGCTGGTGATGGTTATTGACCATCAGCGTACAGCGATTATGGACAAAGCCCATCTGGTGCTTTCTACCGCAAGCTTTGCTGAAAGCGACGGAACGGTGATTAACAACGAAGGCCGCGCACAGCGTTTCTTCCAGGTTTATGACCCGTCTTACTATGATCATTCGATTGTCATGCTCGAAAGCTGGCGTTGGCTGCACTCCCTGCACAGCACCGTTGAAAGCCGTGAAGTGGACTGGACGCAGCTTGATGATGTTATTGATGCCTGCGTGAAAGCGTTGCCACAACTGGCTGGGATTAAAGATGCGGCACCTGATGCCAGCTTCCGTATCCGTGGCCAGAAACTGTCACGTTCACCAATCCGTTCCAGTGGACGTACTGCAATGCGCGCCAATATCAGTGTGCATGAGCCGCGTCAGCCACAGGATAAAGACACCATGTTCTCCTTCTCTATGGAAGGGAACAACAGTCCGTCGGCCAATCGTCAGCAGATCCCATTTGCATGGGCACCAGGCTGGAACTCACCGCAAGCATGGAACAAGTTCCAGGCCGAAGTGGGTGGCAAACTGCGTCATGGCGATCCGGGCGTGCGACTGATTGAAGCGTCTGAAACGGGCATTGATTACTTTGACTCCGTGCCGGAAATCTTCCAGGCAGAAGAAGGTAAATGGCGTATTGCGCCTTACTACCATCTGTTTGGCAGCGACGAAATGTCCCAGCGTTCTCCGATTTTCCAGAGCCGAATGGCTGAGCCTTATATCAAGCTCAATCCGGCAGATGCTGCAAAACTGGGCGTGAATGCAGGAAGCCTGATTTCGTTTAGCTATGAAGGTCAAACACTGAGTCTGCCGCTGCAACTTTCCGAAGGGCTGGCAGCAGGGCAGGTTGGTTTACCGATGGGTATGCCTGGCATTGCTCCGGTACTGGCGGGTGCGCGTCTTGAAAATCTCCAGGAGGCTGGCCAATGAGTTGGTTAACACCGGATGTTATCGACATTCTGCTGAGCATTCTCAAAGCGGTCGTTATCCTGTTGGTCGTGGTGACATGCGGTGCGTTCATGAGTTTTGGTGAACGCCGCTTGCTGGGTCTGTTCCAGAACCGTTACGGACCTAACCGTGTTGGCTGGGGCGGCTCGCTCCAGCTCGTCGCGGACATGATCAAAATGTTCTTTAAAGAAGACTGGACTCCGCGCTTTGCGGACCGCGTCATCTTTACCCTGGCACCAATGATTGCCTTCACCTCGCTGTTGCTGGCCTTTGCTATTGTGCCTGTCAGCCCAAGCTGGGTCGTTGCTGACCTGAACATTGGTATTTTGTTCTTCCTGATGCTGGCAGGTCTTGCGGTTTACGCCGTCCTGTTCGCTGGCTGGTCGAGCAACAACAAATACTCGCTGTTAGGCGCGATGCGTGCTTCTGCACAAACGCTGAGCTACGAAGTGTTCCTGGGTCTGTCCCTGATGGGGGTTGTTGCTCAGGCCGGTTCGTTCAATATGGGCGATATCGTGGATAACCAGGCCAATTTGTGGAACGTGATTCCGCAGTTCTTTGGCTTCGTCACCTTCGCTATCGCAGGCGTGGCAGTTTGTCACCGTCACCCATTTGACCAACCCGAAGCAGAGCAAGAACTGGCAGATGGTTACCACATCGAATATTCCGGCATGAAGTTTGGCCTGTTCTTCGTGGGTGAATACATCGGCATCGTGACTGTTTCAGCCTTGATCGTGACCCTGTTCTTTGGTGGCTGGCATGGCCCGTGGTTACCACCGTTCATCTGGTTCGCGCTGAAAACCGCGTTCTTCATGATGATGTTCATTTTGATCCGTGCATCATTACCTCGTCCGCGTTATGACCAGGTGATGTCCTTTGGCTGGAAAATCTGCCTGCCGTTGACACTGGTCAATTTGCTGGTGACCGCTGCGGTCATTCTCTATCAGGCACCATAAGGGGTGAAAAAACCATGACATTGAAAGAGTTAGTGGTTGGTTTCGGCACCCAGGTACGCAGTATCTGGATGATCGGTCTGCACGCGTTTGCCAAACGCGAAACGCAGATGTATCCGGAAGAGCCAGTGTATTTACCACCACGCTACCGTGGCCGCATCGTGCTGACGCGTGATCCGGACGGCGAAGAGCGTTGTGTTGCCTGTAACCTGTGTGCGGTAGCTTGCCCGGTCGCCTGTATCTCTTTGCAGAAAGCAGAAACCAAAGATGGCCGCTGGTATCCAGAGTTTTTCCGCATCAACTTCTCGCGCTGCATTTTCTGCGGCTTGTGCGAAGAAGCGTGCCCAACAACGGCAATTCAGCTTACTCCAGACTTCGAGCTGGGCGAGTTTAAGCGTCAGGATTTGGTGTACGAAAAAGAGGACCTGCTGATTTCCGGTCCGGGTAAATACCCGGAATATAACTTCTACCGGATGGCAGGTATGGCAATCGACGGCAAAGATAAAGGCGAAGCGGAAAACGAAGCTAAGCCTATCGACGTCAAAGGCCTATTACCTTAAAGGAGCAAGGCAATGGAATTCGCTTTTTATATTTGCGCAATCATCGCGGTTGGAACCACCTTGCGTGTTATCACGCACACCAACCCGGTGCATGCCTTGCTGTATCTGATCATCTCATTGCTGGCTATCTCCGGGGTGTTCTTCTCCCTGGGGGCCTACTTTGCCGCAGCGCTTGAAATTATCGTCTACGCCGGCGCCATTATGGTGTTGTTCGTCTTTGTGGTAATGATGCTAAACCTCGGCGGTGCCGTTGTTGAACAAGAGCGTAACTGGCTCAAGCCGCAGTTGTGGATTGGCCCTGGCGTTTTGTCAGCCATCCTGCTGTCGGTGTTGGTGTACGCGATCCTCAGTCTGAATGACCAGGGAATCGACGGGACATCTGTCAGTGCTAAAGAGGTCGGTATCGCGCTATTTGGACCGTACGTTCTGGCAGTGGAATTAGCCTCAATGCTGCTGCTGGCGGGTCTGGTTGTTGCATTCCACCTCGGTCGCGAAGACCGTCCGGGTGAAGTGCTGAGTAATCGCCAGGCTGACGCGGCGGCGAAAAGAAAAACGGAGGAGCACGTATGATTCCGCTGCAACATGGACTAATCCTCGCGGCTATCTTGTTCGTACTTGGGCTGACTGGGCTTGTGATTCGTCGCAACTTGCTTTTCATGCTGATTAGCCTGGAAGTGATGATTAACGCGGCAGCACTCGCGTTTGTGGTCGCCGGGAGTTATTGGGGCCAGGCTGACGGCCAGGTGATGTATATACTCGCGATTAGCTTAGCTGCCGCCGAAGCCAGTATTGGCCTCGCACTGTTATTGCAGCTCCATCGTCGTCGCCAGAACCTGAATATCGATTCAGTAAGTGAGATGCGTGGATGAACCTTCTCTGGTTAACCATTCTTTTGCCATTTATTGGTTTTTTATTGTTGGCGTTCTCTCGTGGTCGTTGGTCAGAAAATCTTTCTGCCACGGTTGGGGTCGGCTCGATTGGTCTTGCGGCGTTAGTCACTGCGATTGTCGGGTTTGACTTCTTTAACAACGGGCAGCAAGCCTTCACCCAGCCGTTGTGGACCTGGATGTCAGTCGGTGATTTCAACATCGGCTTCAATCTGATCCTCGACGGTTTGTCACTGACTATGTTGTCAGTGGTGACTGGTGTCGGCTTCCTGATCCACATGTACGCATCCTGGTATATGCGCGGAGAAGAAGGGTATTCTCGCTTCTTTGCCTACACCAACCTGTTTATCGCCAGCATGGTGGTTCTGGTTCTTGGTGACAACCTGCTGCTGATGTACCTCGGTTGGGAAGGCGTAGGTCTGTGCTCGTATCTGCTGATTGGTTTCTACTATACCGATCCGAAGAACGGCGCTGCCGCCATGAAAGCATTCGTTGTGACCCGTGTCGGTGACGTATTCCTCGCGTTCGCGTTGTTCATTCTTTACAACGAACTGGGCACGCTAAACTTCCGCGAAATGGTTGAACTGGCGCCGCAGCACTTTGCGCAAGGTAACCAAATGCTGACCTGGGCAACGCTGATGCTGTTGGGCGGTGCGGTTGGTAAATCTGCACAGCTTCCGCTGCAAACATGGCTTGCGGATGCGATGGCAGGCCCAACGCCAGTTTCAGCGCTGATCCACGCGGCCACCATGGTCACCGCGGGTGTCTACCTGATTGCGCGTACTCATGGCTTGTTCTTGCTGACGCCTGAAGTACTGCATTTGGTTGGCATCGTGGGTGCCGTTACGCTGGTGATGGCAGGTTTTGCTGCCCTGGTGCAAACCGATATCAAACGTGTGCTGGCGTACTCGACCATGAGCCAGATTGGCTACATGTTCCTGGCGCTGGGTGTACAAGCGTGGGATGCGGCGATTTTCCACCTGATGACGCACGCTTTCTTCAAAGCGTTGTTGTTCCTGTCATCGGGTTCGGTGATCCTTGCCTGCCACCACGAACAAAACATCTTCAAAATGGGTGGCCTGCGTAAGTCCATTCCGCTGGTGTATGTCTGCTTCCTGGTTGGTGGTGCGGCGTTGTCTGCATTACCTCTCATTACCGCAGGCTTCTTCAGTAAAGATGAGATTCTGGCCGGTGCGATGGCGAATGGTCATATCAACCTGATGGTTGCAGGTCTGGTCGGTGCGTTTATGACCTCGCTGTATACCTTCCGTATGATCTTCATCGTCTTCCACGGTAAAGAGCAGATTCACGCTCACGCGGTTAAAGGCATTACTCACCACTTGCCGCTGATTGTGTTGCTGGTGCTGTCCACGTTCGTTGGCGCAATGATTGTTCCGCCATTGCACGGTGTTCTGCCTGCCACCACTGAGCTGCCACACGGTAGCGTGCTGACCCTTGAGATTACCTCAGGCGTTGTGGCTATTGCCGGTATCTTAATTGCTGCGTGGCTGTGGTTAGGCAAACGCACTTTGGTCACCGCCATTGCAAACAGTGCGCCGGGCCGCTTCTTCGGCACCTGGTGGTTCCATGCCTGGGGCTTCGATTGGCTGTACGACAAAATCTTTGTTAAGCCATTCATGGGCATCGCCTGGTTGCTTAAGAGCGATCCGCTGAATTCAATGATGAACATTCCGGCAGTTCTTTCACGCCTGGCAGGTCGCGGCCTGTTGGTGAGCGAGAATGGTTATTTACGCTGGTATGTGGCCTCAATGAGTATCGGTGCGGTCGTGATTCTGGGCTTGCTGCTGGTCTTGCGCTAACTCCGTACATTTCCCCCTCTCCTTCCGGGAGAGGGCTGGGGTGAGGGGTAATTCCTTCTCCCGGCTAAGGGAAAGTGAGTGATGTTTTGGTTTATTTTGACTTAGGGACACAAATGCCATGCTATTACCCTGGCTGATACTCATCCCCTTTATTGGCGGCTTCTTCTGCTGGCAGACTGAACGCTTCGGCGTAAAAGTACCGCGTTGGATTGCGCTGGTAACGATGGGACTGACACTGGCTCTTTCACTGCAACTGTGGCTATCCGGCGGTTACTCGCTGACGCAATCCGCAGGTTTGCCGCAGTGGCAGTCTGAATTTATCCTGCCGTGGATCCCGCGTTTTGGGATTGAGATCCATTTAGCAATTGATGGCTTGTCATTGCTGATGGTCGTGCTTACCGGCCTGCTCGGTGTGCTGGCTGTACTTTGTTCCTGGAATGAAATCGAAAAATATCAGGGCTTCTTCCACCTCAACCTGATGTGGATCCTCGGTGGCGTTATCGGCGTGTTCCTTGCCATCGATATGTTCCTGTTCTTCTTCTTCTGGGAAATGATGCTGGTACCGATGTACTTCCTGATTGCACTGTGGGGCCACAAAGCCTCTGACGGGAAGACACGTATCACCGCTGCAACCAAGTTCTTCATCTACACCCAGGCAAGCGGTCTGGTGATGTTGATTGCGATCCTTGGGCTGGTGTTTGTGCACTACAACGCGACCGGTGTTTGGACCTTTAACTACGAACAACTGCTGCATACCGAAATGTCCCACAGCGTACAGTGGCTGTTGATGCTGGGCTTCTTCATTGCATTTGCGGTGAAAATGCCTGTCGTTCCATTGCACGGTTGGTTGCCAGACGCGCACTCCCAGGCACCAACAGCGGGTTCTGTTGACCTCGCAGGTATCTTGCTGAAAACTGCGGCCTACGGCCTGCTGCGTTTCGCACTTCCCCTGTTCCCTGAAGCGTCTGCTGAATTTGCACCAATCGCCATGTGGCTGGGTGTTATCGGCATCTTCTACGGCGCGTGGATGGCCTTCGCACAAACAGATATCAAACGTCTTATCGCTTACACCTCCGTTTCCCACATGGGTTTCGTGTTGATTGCTATTTATACCGGCAGCCAGTTGGCCTACCAGGGGGCGATTATCATGATGATTGCGCATGGTTTGTCTGCGGCGGGTATGTTCATCATCTGTGGTCAGCTTTACGAGCGTTTGCACACTCGCGATATGCGCCTGATGGGCGGCCTGTGGAACAAAATCAAATGGCTGCCAGGTTTGTCGATGTTCTTCGCAGTGGCAACCCTCGGGATGCCGGGTACGGGTAACTTCGTTGGCGAATTCATGATTCTGTTCGGCAGCTTCCATGTTGTGCCAGTGATTACGGTTGTCTCGACCTTCGGTCTGGTGTTTGCATCGGTTTATTCTCTGGCGATGCTGCATCGTGCTTACTTCGGTAAAGCAAAAAGCGAAATCAGTGATAAACAACTGCCAGGCATGTCGCTGCGCGAGTTCTTTATCATTCTGTTGCTGGTGGTGTTGTTAGTCCTGTTGGGCTTCTACCCGCAGCCAATTCTGGATACTTCGCATGCTGCGATGAGCAATATTCAGCAGTGGTTTACCAGTTCAATTCCAACTACAAGGCCGTAATTCGCCATGACTATAACTCCTCAACAATTGATCGCGCTGCTACCGCTGCTCGTCGTCGGATTGACGGTGGTGGTTGTGATGCTCTCCATAGCGTGGCGACGCGACCATTTTGTCAATGCAACACTCGCTGTTATCGGCCTTAACGCTGCGTTAGTTTCGCTGTGGTTTGTAGGGCAGGCTGGAGCAATGGACGTCACACCGCTGATGCGTGTTGATGGCTATGCGATGCTCTACACCGGGCTGGTTTTGCTGGCAAGTCTGGCAACCTGTACGTTTGCTTACCCGTGGTTGCAGGGTTACACCGACAACCGCGAAGAGTTTTACCTGCTGGTGCTGATTGCGGCACTGGGCGGTATTCTTCTGGCAAACGCCAACCACCTGGCGGCGTTGTTCCTTGGCATTGAATTGATCTCACTGCCGCTGTTCGGTCTGATTGGTTACGCCTTCCGACAGAAACGCTCGCTTGAAGCCAGCATCAAGTACACCATTCTGTCTGCTGCAGCGTCTTCATTCCTGCTGTTTGGTATGGCGCTGGTGTACGCAGAATCGGGTGACCTGTCGTTTGTGGCTCTCGGTAAGAGTCTGGCAGACAGCATGCTGCACGAACCTTTGCTGCTTGCTGGTCTGGGCCTGATGATTGTTGGCCTTGGCTTTAAACTGTCTCTGGTTCCGTTCCACCTGTGGACGCCAGATGTTTACCAGGGCGCTCCGGCTCCAGTATCAACTTTCCTGGCAACTGCCAGCAAAATCGCCATCTTTGGTGTGGTGATGCGTCTGTTCCTCTATGCGCCAGTCGGTGATAGCGAAGCGGTTCGCGTGGTGCTCGGGATTATTGCTTTCATCTCCATCCTGTTCGGTAACGTGATGGCGTTGAGCCAGACCAACATCAAACGTCTGCTGGGTTACTCGTCCATCTCCCACCTCGGTTATTTGATGGTGGCACTGATTGCCCTGCAAAGTGGCGATATGTCGATGGAATCGGTGGGTGTTTATCTGGCCGGTTACCTGTTCAGCAGCCTCGGCGCGTTCGGTGTGGTCAGCCTGATGTCCAGCCCATACCGTGGCCCGGATGCAGATTCTCTGTACTCCTACCGTGGTCTGTTCTGGCATAAACCGATTCTGTCTGCGGTGATGACCGTGATGATGCTGTCACTGGCCGGTATCCCAATGACATTAGGCTTCATCGGTAAGTTCTACATCATTGCCGTCGGTGTCCAGTCTCACCTGTGGTGGTTGACCGGTGCTGTGGTGTTGGGTAGTGCGATCGGTTTGTACTACTACCTGCGTGTGACGGTGAGTTTGTATCTGAATGCGCCGCAACAGCTTACCCGTGATACCCCAGGAAACTGGGCATTCACCGCAGGCGGTGTTGTGGTTCTGATCTCCGCTGTGCTGGTACTGCTGCTGGGGGTTTACCCGCAACCGCTTATCAGCCTGGTGCGTTTGGCAACACCGATGATGTAAATGATTTCTGCCGCAAACGAAGGCTACCCAATCGGGTAGCCTTTTTTGTTTTACACGCTTGCTACACTTAGATGTGAACACGGTTAAAGGAGTAAGTCATGAGCGACAAAATTAATATTGGCATCAGCGCTTGCTTACTCGGGGAAAATGTCCGGTTTGACGGCGGGCATAAACGGCTGGCATTTGCCGTCAATGAACTGGCTCCATGGGTGCATTTTGAGCCTGTTTGCCCTGAAATGGCGATTGGTTTACCCACGCCCCGGCCTGCTTTACGTCTGGTAAAACAGGATGATGGCGAAATCGCGTTGCGCTTTAGCAACCACAGTGAAGGGGATTTAACGCAGGCGATGCAGCAATTTTCCTCGCGCCGGGTTGCCGGGCTGGATCATCTTTGCGGATATATCGTTTGTGCGAAATCCCCAAGCTGTGGCCTGGAGCGGGTGAGGGTTTACGAAACTGAAGGGAATAATAATCGTAAAAGCGGCACCGGGATTTTTACTGCCGAGTTGAAACGACAGCTACCGTGGTTGCCGGTCGAAGAGGACGGGCGTTTATATGACCCGGCTATTCGCGAGAACTTTGTCGAGCGCATTTATACGCTTTATGAGCTTAATAAATTGCGTAAATCTGGCCTGACGCGCGGTGGGCTTATCGGTTTTCACAGCCGTTATAAATTATTGCTGCTGGCGCATTCGCAGCCGCAGTATCGGGAACTGGGGCGGTTTGTGGCGGATATCGAAAGCTGGGATTCGCTGGATGACTTTTTCGTTGAGTACCGTACGCGTCTTATGGCTTTGCTCGAGCACCAGGCGACGCGACGCAACCACACTAACGTGCTAATGCATGTACAAGGATACTTCCGCCGCCAGTTAAATTCTCGCCAGCGACAGGAGCTCTCAGGGCTTATCGACCGCTATCGCCAGGGGACCCAACCTTTACTGGCTCCCATCACCTTGTTAAAACACTATATGGCAGAATATCCTGACGCTTATCTGGCGCAGCAGCGCTATTTTGAGCCTTATCCCGAAGCGTTACGTTTACGCTACGGAAATTAAATATGGAGATGTATGGCCACCCATCTGGTCTGGTTTCGCAATGATTTACGAGTGAATGACAACCTGGCGCTGGCTGCGGCGTGCCGCGATCCTCATGCTCGCGTGGTGGGGATTTTTCTCGCCACGCCTGAACAATGGCGGCAACACGATATGTCGCCCCGCCAGGCGGAGTTCATATGGCAGCATTTGCAATGCCTGCATGCCGCCCTTGCTGCGCGCGGTATTGAACTGCACATCCATCAGCTTAATGACTTTGCGGATTGTGTTGAATACCTGAAAAGCTTCTGCGAAACGCAGAAAGTGGATGCACTATTTTATAACTACCAATACGAACTGAATGAACGAAAGCGGGATGCCGACGTTGAAAAAACGCTGGATGTTGATGTGGTGTGCCAGGGTTTTGATGACAGCGTTTTATTACCGCCCGGTAGTGTGACTACCGGTAATCACGAAATGTATAAAGTGTTCACGCCGTTTAGTCGGGCATTTATCAAACGACTGCATGAAAGTTTACCTGAATGCGTCGCGCCACCAAAGGCACGTAGCGCCGCCTTGCCTGATACCGAAACACTCAACCCGTTTGATTACCCTCGTCAGCCCGTAGACGCAAATCTATTCCCCATTGGTGAGCAGCAAGCGATTAACCAGTTACGCCAATTCTGCCGCCAGCCGGTGGCAGATTATGGCGAGCAGCGCGATTTCCCATCTGTTGACGGAACCAGCCGTTTATCGGCCTATCTTGCCATTGGCGTACTGTCGCCGCGCCAGTGCTTACACCGTTTACTGAAAGAGCACCCGCAGGTGCTGAACGGTGACGCAGGGGCGGTCTGGCTAAATGAGCTCATCTGGCGTGAGTTCTATCGCCACTTGCTGGTGGCATACCCCAAACTCTGCCGTCATCAGCCGTTTATCCCATGGACGGATAACGTCAGCTGGCAGCAAGATGAACAGCAGTTCATTGCCTGGCAGGAAGGGCGGACGGGTTATCCGATAGTGGATGCGGCAATGCGTCAGCTAAACACAACGGGCTGGATGCACAACCGCTTACGAATGGTGGTAGCGAGTTTTCTGGTCAAGGATTTATTGATCGACTGGCGGCAGGGTGAACGCTACTTTATGTCACAACTGATTGATGGTGATCTGGCTGCAAACAACGGTGGCTGGCAGTGGGCAGCCTCGACAGGGACTGATGCCGCACCTTATTTTCGTATCTTTAACCCGACCACCCAAGGCGAGCGATTTGATAAGAAAGGTGAATTTATACGCCAGTGGTTGCCAGAACTGGGTATTGTGCCTGATAAATATATTCATACCCCGTGGGTTTGGGCCGAAAAACAGCAACTGACGCTGGACTATCCGCATCCCATTGTTGAACATAAACAGGCACGTATAGCGACACTCGCCGCTTATGAAGTGGCCCGTAAACCTGAAGAGAAAGAACATGAAAAATAGCGAACTGGAACGCCTGATTAACGAGAAACTCAACAGCGCCGCCATCAGCGATTACGCGCCAAATGGTTTGCAGGTCGAGGGGCGCGAAGAAGTCCGCAAAATCGTCACGGGCGTGACGGCAAGCCAGGCACTTATTGACGAAGCCATTCGCCAGCAAGCCGATGCCGTTATTGTTCACCATGGTTACTTCTGGAAAGGTGAGTCACCGGTCATTCGTGGCATGAAACGCAATCGCCTGAAAGCCTTGCTCAGTAACGACATCAATCTCTACGGCTGGCATTTACCGCTTGATGCGCATCCTCAGTTGGGCAATAACGCGCAACTCGGGGCGCTACTGGGGATTGAAACCAAAGGTGAAATCGAGCCGCTGGTGCCTTGGGGCGAGTTTTCAACTCCGCTTTCTGGCGTGGAGTTAGCGTCATGGATTGAGATGCGCCTCGGCCGCACGCCGCTGTGGTGTGGCGATACTGGCCCTGAGCAAATTCGCCGCGTCGCCTGGTGTACTGGTGGTGGGCAAAGCTTTATAGATAGCGCGGCACGTTTTGGTGTCGATGCGTTCATTACTGGCGAGGTTTCAGAGCAAACCATTCATTCTGCGCGTGAACAGGGGCTGCATTTTTATGCGGCTGGGCATCATGCCACTGAACGCGGCGGCATCCAGGCACTGAGTGACTGGCTGAACAGCGAAACTGATTTGGACGTGACGTTTATAGATATTCCTAACCCGGCATAGCGCAAAACCAAGGAGCAAAAGTGCAAAGAGCACGGTGTTATCTGTTAGGCGAAAGTGCAGTGGTTCTTGAGCTGGAACCGCCTGTATCGCTAGAAAGTCAGCAACGCATCTGGGGACTAACGCAGCGACTGATGGAAGCGCCTGGTGTTTTGGACGTGATTCCTGGGATGAATAACATCACCGTGGTACTACGCGAGCCGCAAAGCCTGGCGTTGGATGGCATTGAACGTATTCAACGCTGGTGGGAAGAGAGTGAGGCGATAGTGCCTGAATCCCGACACATTGAAATTCCGGTTATTTATGGCGGAAGTTGCGGCCCTGATCTCCAGGACGTCGCCAAACATTGCGGGCTATCACCCGCGCAGGTGGTGGAGCAGCACTCATCAGTTGAGTACATCGTCTATTTCCTCGGTTTCCAGCCTGGTTTCGCCTATCTCGGCGGGCTGGCACCGTCTCTCGAGACGCCACGACGGGCTGAACCGCGTTTAATCGTGCCTGCCGGTTCTGTAGGGATTGGTGGCAGCCAAACGGGGATTTATCCGCTTTCGACCCCTGGAGGCTGGCAAATTATCGGCCAGACTTCCGTACGGTTATTCAATCCGGCTGATGAAATGCCAACATTATTGACTCCGGGTGATACCGTCCGTTTCGTACCTCAAAAGGAGGGCGTGTGCTGAAAATTATTCGTGCAGGAATGCACATGTCGG
This sequence comes from Buttiauxella sp. A111, assembly GCF_014189855.1. GTDB lineage: Bacteria > Pseudomonadota > Gammaproteobacteria > Enterobacterales > Enterobacteriaceae > Buttiauxella > Buttiauxella selenatireducens. Next base: position 1,033,737 of record NZ_BJFN01000001.1, on the reverse strand, counting down.
TGCAGGACACCGGGCGTTATGGATACCGGCAGTTAGGCGTGAGCCGTTGCGGTGCGCTTGATGCTCCTGCACTGCAAATGGCGAATTTGCTGGTAGGTAATGCGCCAGAAAGTGCTGCGCTAGAAATCACATTGGGAAATTGTGTCGTCGAGTTTACGCAGGATGGGTGGTTTGCGTTAACGGGAGCGGGCTGTCATGCGGAACTGGATGGCCATGCCGTATGGACAGGCTGGCGATTGCCGGTTAAAGCGGGTCAGCAATTACGCCTGAAAGTGCCTGAGCGCGGGATGCGCAGCTATCTTGCTGTTGCAGGCGGGTTGGATGTTCCTGAAGTCCTGGGGTCTTACAGCACCGATGTGAAAGCGCAAGTCGGTGGTATCGAAGGGCGGTTGCTCAAAGATGGCGATGAAATCGCTCAACTGCCTGCTACGCGACATTTCCGCGAAGCGCGTGGTGTGAAGCAACTTTTATGGGGAAATCGCATTCGTGCGTTGGAGGGGCCGGAGTATCACGAGTTTACTCAACACGCTCAGGATGCGTTCTGGCGTTTGCCGTGGCAGTTAAGTCCGCAAAGTAACCGGATGGGTTATCGCTTGCAGGGGCAACGCCTGGAGCGCACAACTGACCGCGAGTTACTCTCGCATGGATTGCTGCCGGGTGTTGTGCAGGTGCCACACAACGGTCAGCCTATTGTGCTGATGAATGATGCGCAGACCACGGGCGGGTATCCCCGGATTGCCTGCGTTATCGAAGCGGATATGTTTCATCTGGCGCAGCTACGGTTAGGTGAACCGATCCATTTCGTACACTGCACTCTGGAAGAGGCGCTTAAAGCGCGACGCGATCAGCAAATCTATCTTGAGCAGTTGGCCTGGCAATTGAATAACGAAGACTGATTTTTTAGGGATGATGTGATGCCTGAAGGCCCTGAAATTAGGCGAGCGGCGGATAAGCTTGAAGCCGCCGTTTTAGACAAACCGTTAACCGATGTCTGGTTTGCTTTTACTGAGTTGAAACCGTTTGAACCCACGTTGATCGGGCAAAAAGTCGTGCGTATAGAAACTCGTGGCAAAGCCTTGCTGACGCATTTCTCCAACGGGAAAATCCTGTATAGCCACAACCAACTTTACGGTGTGTGGCGGGTGGTTAATAGCGGCGAAATCCCGCAAACAACACGGATACTGCGTGTAAAACTGCAAACGGCTGACAAAGCGATTCTGCTCTATAGCGCGTCAGATATTGAGATGCTCGATTCGAAGAAACTGGCGGAGCATCCATTTCTAAAGCGAGTGGGGCCGGATGTGCTGGATATGACGTTGACGGCGCAACAGGTTAAAGAACGTTTATTGTCAGCCAGATTTCGCAAGCGTCAGTTCAGTGGCTTGTTGCTGGATCAGGCATTTCTCGCTGGGTTGGGTAACTATCTGCGCGTTGAGATCCTCTGGGCGGTTGAATTACTTGGTCATCATAAAGCGCAGGATTTAACGGCGACACAGCTCGATAAACTGTCACACGCACTGCTGGATATTCCACGGTTTTCGTATAACACGCGTGGCAATGTGGATGAAAATAAACATCATGGGGCGATTTTTAGCTTCAAGGTGTTTCATCGGGCAGGTGAAAAGTGCGAGCGTTGCGGTGGTGTGATTGAGAAGACGATGCTCTCATCAAGGCCATTTTACTGGTGTCCGGGTTGTCAGCTTTAAATAATCTTGAGGATAACGTTTGTCTCATTGGGTGGGGATCAATCAGGGGGGGGTTATCGAAAAATGGATAAAAGTGGATAACAGACTCCTCTGAGTCCGCTGACAGTGCATTCATCTCTCACAGGAGATCGAGTATATTGCGCCACAGATCACAAAAATCCCTTAAAGGAAGACCTCGCATTATGAGTTATCGTTTCACCCTGGCTGCCGTAGCAGCTGCTTTAGCCCTGACCGGATGCGCAAAATCAAAAAACGCCGACCAGGCACCGGCTTTCGATTTCGGCTCCTCGCGGGTGACCGTAACGCATATCCCGACCAAAACCGACGATGGCACCCAAATCTATGTGACCGTTGATGACAAAGATGCCGGCGCGCTGGGAACGGGTGAGAATATTGAGGTGCAACTGCCAGAGGGCAAACATAAAGTCGGCGGCTATGCCCGCTCGCTCATTGGCCGTGTGACCATATCGCCTGTCGAAGTGACAACATCGCGCGATGTTATTAGCCATGTGACCTATTCTGTTGCGAAGGGCAAACCGACATTTATCGTCCGTGCGTCAACTCCGGTTCCGAAACCGAAAGCAGAATCGATTCCGGCAGAACCCGTTCCAGTCATGCCGAACCAAATTGAAGAGCCCGCTACGGTCGAACAGACGCAGCCTGCAACACCTGATGTGCCAGCAGCCACTCAGCAAACGCAAACTATAGCGCCTGACGCGCCAATCGCAACGCCGGAAACGCAGACGCCAAAAGTGACAGAGCTGACGCCAACTGAAGCGCAAACAGCAGCACCGCAAGGCGTGAGCATCACGAATCTGACGGATGACCCGCAGGCCTAAAATGACAAAACCCCGCATTGTGAAGGCGGGGTTTGTGTCTTTTCGTAGGTCGGATAAGCGAAGCGCCATCCGACACAATTACAATCTTAAAAATTACTTCTTCAAATCTGATTTGAAATCACGCTGTGCATAGCCGGTATACAACTGGCGTGGACGGGCAATTTTAATGCCGTCGTCGTGCATTTCGTTCCAGTGAGCAATCCAACCAACCGTACGCGCCATCGCGAAGATAACGGTAAACATGGAAGAAGGAATCCCCATCGCTTTCAGGATGATACCGGAATAGAAGTCCACGTTCGGGTAGAGTTTCTTCTCGATGAAGTACGGGTCGTTAAGCGCGATATGCTCAAGTTCCATCGCCACTTCCAGCAGGCTGTTATCTTTCAGATTCAGCTCTTTCAGAACTTCATGGCAAGTTTCACGCATCACAGTGGCACGCGGGTCGTAGTTTTTGTACACGCGGTGGCCAAAGCCCATCAGGCGGAAAGAGTCATTCTTGTCTTTCGCACGACGGATGAATTCCGGAATGTGTTCAACGCTGCTGATTTCTTCGAGCATCTTCAGAGCGGCTTCGTTAGCGCCACCGTGTGCGGGTCCCCACAGGGATGCGATACCGGCAGCGATACAGGCGAACGGGTTAGCGCCGGAAGAGCCTGCGGTACGAACGGTAGAGGTAGAGGCGTTTTGCTCGTGGTCAGCGTGCAGGATCAGAATTCGGTCCATTGCGCGTTCAAGAATCGGGTTAACTTCGTATTTCTCACACGGTGTGGAGAACATCATGTTCAGGAAGTTACCGGCGTAGGACAGGTCGTTGCGCGGGTAAACGAACGGCTGACCAATGGAATATTTGTAGCTCATTGCTGCCACGGTCGGCATTTTTGACAGCAGGCGGAATGCTGCAATCTCGCGGTGGCGCGGATTATTGACGTCCATTGCGTCGTGGTAAAACGCCGCCAGTGCGCCAGTCACACCACACATGACTGCCATTGGGTGTGAGTCACGACGGAAACCATGGAACAAACGGGTAATTTGTTCGTGGATCATGGTGTGACGGGTGACGATGGTTTTAAACTCTTCGTATTGTTCCTGAGTCGGTTTTTCGCCGTTCAGCAGGATATAGCAGACTTCAAGATAGCTGGAGTGGGTTGCCAGTTGATCGATTGGGAAACCACGGTGCAACAAGATGCCTTCATCACCATCGATAAAGGTAATTTTTGATTCACATGATGCAGTAGATGTGAAACCTGGGTCAAAAGTAAACACACCTTTAGAACCAAGACTACGGATATCAATTACATCCTGACCGAGCGTGCCTTTAAGCACATCCAGTTCCAGAGCATCATCACCGTTATAGGTGAGAGTTGCTTTTTTATCAGCCATTTACGGTCTCCTTAGCGCCTCATTTCATAAGACTGCGGGATACCTGATTTGCATTCAAACACAACCGTGTTCGTTACCCGTTTTTTATTTGCTCGTGGCTCTGTTTTGATTGTGTACAGCCAGGGTACAGAGCGATGGGCGCTTGCAGGTAACATATTCCACGCAGGCGAAAAAATCAGCAAATCAAGGTGTTAGCAGTCCATATCATTCAAACCTGTTTACCACTAATAACTGTCCTAATCGACCGGGTCAATACCGACACACTGTTACATAACTTATTCTCAGGTGAAAGGCTGACCCTATAACTTTTGCGAATTATACGGCTTTTCTGGCTCAGGTTGTAACAAGAATGTTTAACTTTTGTCAAATCAGATGATTAAAATTTAAAATAATGTTGTTATCGTGATCCTGCTCACTGTTCCGACTAAAACCCTTCAAACTATATGTAGGTTAATTGTAATGAATTTGTGAAGCGCCTATACTGCCGCCAGGTCTCCGGAATACCCTGCCACCGGGCGCCACCCAGCGTTGTAGCCAGTTTTTTGGCATCTGGATGTAGCTGTTTTTGCATGACGCACAGTTATAGAAAGTTCACGCTGTCTGACCCCGCCTACAGATCCGGAGGAAGGAAACTATAAGAACAGCATGTGGGCGCTATTCATGATAAAAAATGCGAAAAAACAAAGACCTGTAAACCTCGATCTCACAACGATGAGGTTCCCCGTCACTGCAATCGCTTCCATCCTCCATCGTGTATCCGGCGTGATCACCTTTGTGGCTGTCGGCATCCTACTTTGGTTATTGGGTCAGTCACTCTCATCCCCAGAAGGCTTCCTTGTTGCATCAGCAATAATGGGCAGCTTCTTTGTTAAATTCATTATGTGGGGCATCCTCACCGCGCTGGCTTATCACGTTGTTGTGGGTATTCGCCACATCATGATGGACACCGGTTTGTTGGAAGAAACCCTAATAGCGGGCAAACGATCCGCGATGATCTCTTTTGTTATCACTGTCGTGCTTTCACTTCTCGCAGGAGTCCTCGTATGGTAAGCAATGCCTCCGCATTAGGTCGCAATGGTGTGCATGACTATATTTTAGTCCGTGCCTCCGCCATCGTAATCACCCTGTACATCATCTATATGATCGGGTTCTTCGCTGTTACTGGCGATTTAACCTACGAGGTCTGGAGTGGGTTCTTTGCCTCCGCCTTCACCAAAGTGTTCACCCTGCTGACATTGTTCTCAATTTTGATCCATGCCTGGATTGGCATGTGGCAGGTGTTGACCGACTACGTTAAACCAGTGGCGATTCGTCTTGGTCTGCAACTCGTGATTGTTGTTGCCCTGTTGGTTTACGTCATTTATGGATTCGTTGTGGTGTGGGGTGTGTAATGAGCTTACCAGTCAGAGAGTTTGATGCAGTCGTCATCGGTGCGGGTGGTGCAGGTATGCGCGCTGCGCTACAAATTTCCCAGTCAGGCCAGACTTGTGCCTTGCTGTCTAAAGTTTTCCCAACCCGTTCCCACACCGTGTCTGCGCAGGGGGGGATTACCGTCGCACTGGGTAACACCCACGAAGACAACTGGGAATGGCATATGTATGACACGGTAAAAGGTTCCGACTATATCGGTGACCAGGACGCCATTGAATATATGTGTAAAACCGGCCCGGAAGCGATTCTGGAACTGGAACACATGGGTCTGCCGTTCTCCCGTCTTGAAGACGGTTCCATTTATCAACGTCCGTTTGGCGGCCAGTCGAAGAACTTTGGCGGTGAACAAGCGGCACGTACTGCGGCTGCGGCCGACCGTACTGGTCACGCATTGCTGCACACCCTTTATCAGCAAAACCTGAAAAACAAAACCACCATTTTCTCTGAATGGTACGCGCTGGATCTGGTGAAAAACGCTGATGGCGCAGTGGTCGGTACGACCGCTCTGTGTATCGAAACCGGTGAAGTGGTTTACTTCAAAGCGAAAGCGACTGTACTGGCAACGGGCGGTGCTGGCCGTATTTACCAGTCAACGACCAATGCGCACATTAATACCGGCGACGGTGTTGGCATGGCGCTGCGTGCCGGTGTTCCGGTTCAAGATATGGAAATGTGGCAGTTTCACCCAACGGGTATCGCGGGTGCGGGTGTACTCGTCACCGAAGGCTGCCGTGGTGAAGGTGGCTATCTGCTGAACAAACACGGCGAGCGCTTCATGGAGCGTTACGCGCCAAACGCCAAAGACCTGGCAGGTCGTGACGTTGTGGCTCGTTCCATCATGATCGAAATCCGCGAAGGTCGCGGCTGCGATGGCCCATGGGGCCCACACGCGAAGCTGAAACTTGACCATTTGGGCAAAGACGTTCTGGAATCCCGCCTGCCGGGCATTCTCGAACTGTCTCGCACTTTTGCGCACGTTGACCCGGTTAAAGAGCCAATTCCTGTTATCCCAACTTGCCACTACATGATGGGCGGCATTCCGACCAAAGTGACCGGTCAGGCTTTAACGGTGAATGAGCAGGGTGAAGATGTTCTGATTCCAGGTCTGTTTGCGGTAGGCGAAATTGCCTGTGTATCGGTTCACGGTGCTAACCGTCTGGGTGGTAACTCACTGCTTGACCTGGTGGTCTTTGGCCGCGCTGCGGGTCTGCATCTGCTGGAATCAATCGCTGAGCAAGGCGAACTACGCGATGCAACTGAAGATGAAATCAATGCCGCACTTGAGCGTTTGAATCGCTGGAATGGCAACCGTAATGGTGAAGATCCAGTACAAATCCGCAAAGCCCTTCAGGAATGTATGCAGCATAACTTCTCGGTCTTCCGTGAAGGTGACGCCATGGCGAAAGGCCTTGAGCAGCTGAAACAAATCCGTGAGCGCCTGAAAAATGCCCGTCTGGATGACACTTCAAGCGAATTCAACACCCAGCGCGTTGAGTGCCTGGAACTGGATAACCTGATGGAAACCGCCTACGCGACCGCGGTATCCGCTAACTTCCGCACCGAAAGCCGTGGCGCGCATAGCCGCTTCGACTATCCGGAACGTGACGATGCAAACTGGCTGTGCCACAGCCTGTATTTGCCTGAGTCGGAAAGCATGACTCGCCGTGAGGTGAACATGCAGCCGAAACTGCGTCCGGCATTCCCGCCGAAAGTGCGTACTTATTAATAGCGGAGCAAAGTGATGAAACTCGAATTCTCTATTTATCGCTACAACCCGGATGTTGACGATGCTCCGCGTATGCAGGAGTACACCCTGGAAGGGGAAGAAGGGCGCGACATGATGTTGCTTGACGCGCTAATGCAACTGAAAGAAAAAGATCCGACGCTGTCGTTTCGTCGTTCGTGCCGTGAAGGGGTTTGTGGCTCCGATGGCGTGAACATGAACGGTAAAAATGGTCTGGCTTGCATCACGCCAATCTCTGCGTTGGGCAATGGAAAACAGAAGATTGTGATCCGTCCCCTACCTGGATTACCGGTTGTGCGGGATCTGGTGGTAGACATGGGGCAATTCTATGCTCAATATGAGAAGATTAAGCCTTACCTGTTGAATAATGGACAGAATCCGCCAGCTCGTGAGCATTTACAGTCACCTGAGCAGCGTGAAAAACTGGATGGCCTGTATGAGTGTATTCTTTGCGCTTGCTGCTCGACATCTTGTCCGTCCTTCTGGTGGAATCCAGATAAGTTCATCGGGCCTGCGGGTTTACTGGCTGCGTACCGTTTCTTAATCGACAGCCGCGATACTGAAACGGCCAGTCGTCTTGACGGTATCAGTGATGCTTTCAGTGTATTCCGCTGCCATGGCATCATGAATTGCGTCAGTGTTTGTCCTAAGGGGCTAAACCCGACGAAAGCCATCGGTCATATTAAGTCGATGTTGCTGCAAAAGAGTGCCTAGCTTCTAATTCCCTCTCCTGGGGGAGAGGGTTAGGGTGAGGGCGTCCGAAGTGACACAACCCTCACCCCGACCCTCTCCCTGAGGGAGAGGGGGTAAAATTGCAGGAAATCTTTAAAAACTGCCCTACGTAATTTGATACAGCGACAGTTTTTAAAGGTTCCTTCGCGGGCCACCTGAAAAGGTACCCGTAGTTGTGAACCCCGGTAATGTGTACCACATGTGTACGCAATAGTTATTCACGGCGAAATAAGCATATAAATGCTTAAGGGATCACGATGCAGAACGGCGAAATGAAAGCCTGGCTGGATTCCTCTTACCTGGCAGGTGCAAACCAGTCCTGGATAGAGCAGCTCTATGAAGACTTCTTAACCGATCCTGACTCTGTTGATGCGCACTGGCGCTCAATGTTCCAGCAATTACCTGGAACCGGGGCCAAACCGGATCAATTCCATTCCAAAACACGTGATTATTTCCGTCGTCTGGCGAAGGATGCCTCACGTTATTCCACCGCAATTACCGACCCTGACACTGACGTTAAGCAAGTCAAAGTCCTGCAGCTGATCAACGCCTGGCGTTTCCGTGGTCATCAAGCTGCAAATCTTGACCCGCTTGGCCTGTGGAAACAGGACGCGGTTCCCGATCTGGACCCTGCTTTCCACAATCTGACTGATGCCGATCTTCAGGAAACTTTCAACGTGGGTTCGTTTGCCAGCGGCAAAGAAACCATGAAGCTTGCTGACCTGATTGAAGCGCTCAAACAGACTTACGGCGGTTCGATTGGTGCGGAATATATGCACATCACCAGCACCGAAGAAAAACGCTGGATTCAGCAGCGCATTGAATCGGTGGTGGGTCACTCAACATTTACGGTTGGAGAGAAAAAACGCTTCCTGAGCGAACTGACCGCAGCTGAAGGGCTTGAGCGTTATCTGGGGGCAAAATTCCCGGGCGCTAAACGCTTCTCGCTGGAAGGCGGTGACGCACTGGTGCCAATGCTCAAAGAGATGATCCGCCATGCGGGCAAGAGCGGCACACGTGAAGTGGTTCTGGGAATGGCACACCGTGGCCGCCTGAACGTACTGATCAACGTACTGGGTAAAAAACCGCAGGAATTGTTCGACGAATTTGCCGGCAAGCATAAAGAGCACCTCGGCACGGGTGATGTGAAGTACCACATGGGCTTCTCATCTGACGTTGAAACTGAAGGCGGCCTGGTACACCTGGCGCTGGCGTTTAACCCGTCGCACCTTGAAATCGTAAGCCCAGTGGTTATCGGTTCTGTGCGTGCTCGTTTAGACCGTCTGGATAAACCAGGCAGTAATCAAGTTCTGCCAATCACCATTCACGGTGACGCAGCGGTTGCTGGTCAGGGTGTGGTTCAGGAAACCCTGAACATGTCCAAAGCACGTGGCTACGAAGTGGGCGGAACCGTTCGCATCGTTATCAACAACCAGATTGGTTTCACCACTTCTAACCCGCTGGATGCGCGTTCTACACCGTACTGTACCGATATCGGTAAGATGGTGATGGCACCGATTTTCCACGTTAATGCGGATGACCCGGAAGCGGTGGCGTTTGTGACCCGCCTGGCGCTGGACTTCCGTAACACCTTTAAGCGTGACGTGTTTATCGACCTGGTTTGCTACCGTCGCCATGGTCATAACGAAGCTGATGAGCCAAGTGCAACTCAGCCAGTGATGTACCAGAAAATTAAGAAACACCCGACGCCGCGTAAGATCTACGCCGACCGTCTGGAGCAGCAAAAGCTGGCCACGCTAGAAGATGCCACTGAAATGGTAAACCTCTACCGTGATGCGCTGGATGCCGGTGAATGCGTGGTGAAAGAATACCGCCCAATGAACATGCATTCCTTTACCTGGTCGCCGTACCTCAATCACGAGTGGGATGAGAGTTACCCGAACAAGGTAGAAATGAAGCGTTTGCAGGAACTGGCTAAACGCATCAGCAGCGCACCTGAAACCGTTGAAATGCAGTCACGCGTAGCAAAAATCTACAGCGACCGCATGGAAATGGCGAACGGCGCGAAGAAATTCGACTGGGGCGCGGCAGAAAACCTGGCGTATGCAACCCTGGTTGATGAAGGTGTTTCTGTGCGTCTGTCTGGTGAAGACGTGGGCCGTGGTACGTTCTTCCACCGTCACGCTGTGATTCACAACCAAACCAACGGTTCCACTTACACCCCGCTGCAACACGTTCATAACAGTCAGGGCGAGTTCAAAGTTTGGGACTCCGTACTGTCTGAAGAAGCGGTTCTGGCGTTTGAATACGGTTATGCCACTGCGGAACCTCGTACGCTGACTATCTGGGAAGCTCAGTTCGGCGACTTCGCCAACGGTGCTCAGGTTGTTATCGACCAGTTCATCAGCTCCGGCGAGCAGAAATGGGGCCGTATGTGTGGCCTGGTGATGTTGCTGCCGCACGGTTACGAAGGCCAGGGCCCAGAGCACTCATCCGCACGTCTGGAACGTTATCTCCAGCTGTGTGCTGAGCAGAACATGCAGGTTTGCGTACCTTCTACTCCAGCGCAGGTTTACCACATGCTGCGTCGTCAGGCGCTGCGCGGTATGCGTCGCCCACTGGTCGTCATGTCACCGAAATCCCTGCTGCGTCATCCGCTGGCGGTTTCTTCACTTGATGAACTGGCTAACGGCAGCTTCCTGCCAGCGATTGGCGAAGTTGACGAGTTAGATCCGGCAGGCGTGAAACGCGTGGTAATGTGTTCTGGTAAGGTTTATTACGATTTGCTGGAACAGCGTCGTAAGAACGATCAAAAAGATGTGGCGATTGTGCGCATCGAACAGTTGTATCCATTCCCGCACCAGGCGGTGCAGGAAGCATTGAAACCATTTGCTCACGTACACGATTTTGTGTGGTGTCAGGAAGAGCCGCTTAACCAGGGCGCTTGGTACTGCAGCCAGCACCACTTCCGTGAAGTGGTTCCATTTGGATCAGGCCTGAGTTATGCAGGCCGTCCAGCCTCCGCATCACCTGCGGTAGGGTACTTGTCCGTTCACCAGAAACAGCAGCAAGATCTGGTTAATGACGCGCTGAACGTCGATTAATTAAAGGATAAAAAATGAGTAGCGTAGATATTCTAGTTCCTGACCTGCCTGAGTCCGTTGCCGATGCGACAGTTGCTACCTGGCATAAAAAACCGGGTGATACCGTTACCCGTGACGAAGTGCTGGTGGAAATCGAAACTGACAAAGTGGTACTGGAAGTACCGGCGTCTGCAGATGGTGTTCTGGATGCTGTACTGGAAGATGAAGGTACAACGGTGACATCTCGCCAAATCCTCGGCCGCCTGCGTGAAGGCAATAGCTCTGGCAAAGAGACTTCTGCGAAAGCGGAAAGCAAAGAGTCTACTCCGGCACAGCGCCAGCAGGCTTCTTTGGAAGAGCAGAGCAATGATGCACTCAGCCCGGCGATCCGCCGCCTGATTGCCGAGCATTCTCTGGACGCTAATGCCATTAAAGGCAGCGGTGTGGGTGGTCGTATCACCCGTGAAGATGTTGATAAACATCTGACTCAGGCGAAAGCGGCTCAGCCTGCGACAGCGAAAGCTGCGGCAGAGACTAAAGCACCGGTTGCTCCACTGGCTGGTCGCAGTGAAAAACGCGTACCGATGACACGTCTGCGTAAGCGTGTTGCCGAGCGTCTGCTGGAAGCGAAAAACTCCACCGCCATGCTCACCACGTTTAACGAAGTGAACATGAAGCCGATTATGGAACTGCGTAAGCAGTACGGTGAATCCTTCGAGAAACGTCACGGTGTGCGTCTGGGCTTCATGTCCTTCTACATCAAAGCGGTTGTTGAAGCGCTGAAACGCTATCCAGAAGTGAACGCTTCTATCGATGGCGAAGATGTGGTTTATCACAACTACTTCGACGTTAGCATCGCGGTTTCTACTCCGCGTGGTCTGGTAACGCCAGTACTGCGTGATGTTGATACCCTCGGTATGGCTGACATCGAAAAACGTATTAAAGAACTGGCTGTGAAAGGCCGTGACGGCAAGCTGACCGTGGAAGACTTGACCGGCGGTAACTTCACCATCACCAACGGTGGTGTGTTTGGTTCACTGATGTCTACGCCGATCATTAACCCGCCGCAGAGCGCGATCCTCGGCATGCACGCTATTAAAGACCGACCAATGGCGGTCGACGGTAAAGTTGAGATCTTGCCAATGATGTATCTGGCACTGTCTTACGATCACCGTTTGATCGATGGCCGCGAGTCTGTGGGCTACCTGGTGGCAATTAAAGAGCTGCTGGAAGACCCAACTCGTCTGCTGCTGGACGTGTAGTACCCTACGCCCGGTGGCTAAAGCTATCGGGCCTACAATTATCACCTGCCTTGTAGGTTGGCTTTGCGGCGACAGTTGCGACAACTGACCTACATGTTTTTATGAAGGATGGATAGAACTCATGAACTTACACGAGTATCAGGCGAAACAGTTGTTTGCTCGATATGGCTTGCCGGCTCCCGTCGGTTATGCCTGTAACACGCCGCGTGAAGCGGAAGAAGCCGCGTCCAAAATTGGCGCAGGTCCGTGGGTGGTAAAATGTCAGGTTCATGCTGGTGGCCGCGGTAAAGCGGGCGGCGTGAAAGTGGTAAACAGCAAAGAAGACATCCGTGCTTTTGCTGAACACTGGCTGGGTAAACGCCTGGTGACCTACCAAACTGACGCCAATGGCCAGCCGGTTCACCAGATTCTGGTTGAAGCTGCGACTGACATTGATAAAGAACTGTATCTTGGCGCGGTGGTTGATCGTAGCTCCCGTCGCGTTGTGTTCATGGCGTCCACCGAAGGTGGCGTAGAAATTGAAAAAGTAGCGGAAGAAACCCCGCACCTGATCCACAAAGTTGCACTGGATCCGCTGGCAGGCCCAATGCCTTACCAGGGCCGTGAACTGGCGTTCAAACTGGGTCTGGAAGGTAAACAAGTTCAGCAGTTCACTAAGATCTTTATGGGTCTGGCGAACATCTTCCTTGAGCGCGACCTTGCTCTTATCGAAATCAACCCGCTGGTCATCACTAAGCAGGGTGATCTGGTGTGCCTTGATGGCAAACTGGGTGCTGATGGCAACGCACTGTTCCGCCAGCCAGAGCTGCGCGAAATGCGTGACCCAAGCCAGGAAGATGCACGTGAATCTCAGGCTGCACAATGGGAACTGAACTACGTTGCACTTGATGGCAACATCGGTTGCATGGTTAACGGTGCGGGCCTGGCAATGGGCACCATGGACATCGTTAAACTGCACGGCGGCGAACCTGCTAACTTCCTGGATGTGGGCGGTGGCGCAACCAAAGAACGCGTAACCGAAGCCTTCAAAATCATTCTGTCTGACGACAAAGTGAAAGCCGTTCTGGTTAACATCTTCGGTGGTATCGTGCGCTGCGACCTGATTGCAGACGGTATTATCGGCGCTGTGGCAGAAGTGGGTGTTAACGTTCCAGTGGTTGTCCGTCTGGAAGGTAACAACGCGGAACTGGGTGCGAAGAAACTGGCAGATAGTGGCCTGAATATTATTGCAGCGAAAAGTCTGACGGATGCAGCACAGCAGGTTGTTGCTGCCGTGGAGGGGAAATAATGTCCATTTTGATCGATAAAAACACCAAGGTGATTTGCCAGGGTTTCACCGGCAGCCAGGGGACTTTCCACTCCGAGCAGGCGATTGCATACGGTACGCAAATGGTTGGCGGTGTTACGCCAGGCAAAGGCGGCACCGAACATTTGGGTCTGCCAGTGTTCAACACCGTGCGTGAAGCTGTAGAAGCAACGGGCGCAACAGCGACTGTTATCTACGTTCCAGCACCGTTCTGCAAAGACTCCATTCTGGAAGCTATCGATGCAGGCATTAAGCTGATTATCACTATTACCGAAGGTATCCCGACGCTGGATATGCTGACAGTGAAAGTGAAACTGGACGAAGCTGGCGTGCGCATGATTGGGCCAAACTGCCCAGGCGTTATCACCCCAGGCGAGTGCAAAATCGGCATCATGCCAGGTCATATTCACTTGCCAGGTAAAGTGGGTATCGTTTCCCGCTCTGGTACGCTGACGTATGAAGCGGTTAAACAGACTACCGATATCGGTCTGGGCCAGTCCACCTGTGTGGGCATCGGTGGTGATCCGATCCCTGGCTCTAACTTCATCGACATTCTGAAAATGTTCCAGGAAGATCCGAAAACTGAAGCTATCGTGATGATCGGTGAGATCGGCGGCAGCGCAGAAGAAGAAGCTGCAGCCTACATCAAAGAGCATGTGACCAAGCCAGTTGTGGGTTACATCGCAGGTGTGACTGCGCCGAAAGGCAAGCGTATGGGTCACGCGGGCGCAATCATTGCAGGTGGTAAAGGTACAGCGGATGAGAAATTCGCAGCACTGGAAGCCGCTGGTGTGAAAACCGTTCGCAGCCTGGCTGATATCGGTGAAGCGCTGAAGGCGATTTTGCCTCAATAAATAGTACTAATAATATTGTTCGACATGGTTGGCCGCTCTTGAGCGGCCTTTTTTTGTTCCTGCAATTCCATTTGGCGGTAAGAATCTAAACCGGATGCTTGTGATACGCCGTGGCAACCAGACCGCTTACGATGCTTTCAGCAGGATGCGTACGCAGTACCCTTAAAAAGCTGAGGATTGTGATGTGTTGCAAATCCGCATCTGCACCCCAGATGCGTCTTGCGGCAGGGCTCTCAAGATAGTTTTAATTTTTTCTTAAAGCGGTTCATTCACGTAGCCTTTCTGTTTTTTCACACCAGACCCAACATTGTTAACCTTATCAAAAATAATGAATTGTTGAATAGTGTGGAATAAAAAGTAAATTAATTGTTAATTACGAGCAAGAAAAGAAATAAACCCGATAAATACCGCAAAGTGATTAATACCAGCAGCGACAAAGTCGAAGGAATTTAATTTTTGAATCTCGCTTCAAATAAATAGCTTTTGTTTATAGTTATCATCCTTGTATTAACGATTACGCTTTTTGTAAAACATATCTTTAACAACAAATTCACTACTCATTGTGATGGGAAACTAAATTAACAAACTAAGAATAAATTGCGCTAGATCAATATCTAAAACTAGCAAATGGTATGCGAAACCGCGTAAATTGTTGCAGATCAAGATGGCGGGATGACGACATTTTCGCTATAAATTGATCACTGTCGAGAAACGTAAATAACTCTAAGCAATTACCTGTTTATTGTAGGGAAATTGCAGGGTAATATATTTGCGGATTATTTTTTGTTTTTATTAACGTGTTTGTAACCTTTCATCTTTCTTTGTTACATGTAAATAAAGTCAACGAAGGGATGAAGTCTGGAAGCTAATGTTTTTGTATTAGGGCATGCGTTGTGGCGCACCCTCCGGGTGAGCCATGGTCGAAGTCTTCATGCGAAGAGCAAGGAGTCAAGATGTTGGATATTGTCGAACTGTCGCGCTTACAGTTTGCCTTGACCGCGATGTACCACTTCCTGTTTGTGCCACTAACGCTCGGTATGGCGTTCTTGCTGGCCATTATGGAAACGGTTTACGTCTTATCAGGTAAACAAATTTATAAAGATATGACCAAGTTCTGGGGCAAGTTGTTTGGTATCAACTTTGCTCTGGGTGTGGCCACAGGTTTAACCATGGAGTTCCAGTTTGGTACAAACTGGTCTTATTATTCACACTACGTGGGTGACATTTTTGGTGCCCCTCTGGCCATCGAAGGCCTGATGGCGTTCTTCCTTGAATCCACTTTTGTTGGTTTATTCTTCTTTGGTTGGGATCGCCTCGGTAAAGTTCAACACATGGCGGTGACCTGGCTGGTAGCGCTTGGCTCCAACCTCTCTGCTCTGTGGATTCTGGTCGCGAACGGTTGGATGCAAAACCCAATTGCTTCCGATTTCAACTTCGAAACCATGCGTATGGAGATGGTGAGCTTCTCCGAACTGGTATTGAACCCGGTTGCTCAGGTTAAATTCGTTCACACCGTGGCTTCTGGCTATGTGTGCGGTGCGATGTTCATCCTTGGCGTCAGCTCTTACTACTTGCTAAAAGGCCGCGACGTTGCATTCGCTAAGCGTTCTTTCGCAATCGCTGCAAGCTTCGGTATGGCAGCAATCCTGTCTGTCATCGTGCTGGGTGATGAATCCGGTTACGAGATGGGTGACGTGCAGAAAACCAAGCTGGCCGCAATTGAAGCCGAGTGGGAAACTCAACCCGCTCCGGCAGCCTTTACGCTGTTTGGTATTCCTGATCAGGACAAGCAAGAAAACCACTTCGCAATTCAAATTCCTTACGCGTTGGGCATCATTGCCACCCGTTCAGTGGATACGCCAGTTATCGGTCTGAAAGACCTGATGGTGCAACACGAAGAACGTATTCGTAACGGGATGAAGGCTTATAGCCTGCTGGAACAGTTACGCGCAGGTTCTAATGACCAGGCCGTACGCGATGACTTTAATGCTATCAAGAAAGACCTGGGTTACGGTCTGCTGCTGAAACGCTATACCCCGAACGTCTCCGACGCGACGGAAGAGCAGATTCAGAAAGCAACGAAAGACTCTATCCCTCGCGTTGCTCCGCTGTACTTTGCATTCCGTATCATGGTGGGTTGTGGCTTCCTGATGTTATTCATCATTGCTGCCTCGTTCTGGACTGTGACACGTAACGCTATCGGTACGAAAACATGGCTGCTGCGTGCGGCGCTCTATGGCATCCCGTTGCCGTGGATTGCGATTGAATCCGGCTGGTTTGTTGCCGAATACGGTCGTCAACCATGGGCAGTTGGTGAGGTATTGCCGACTGCGGTTGCTAACTCCTCTCTGACCGTGGGCGATCTGATCTTCTCCATGGTATTGATTTGCGGCCTTTACACGCTGTTTATGGTGGCGGAACTGTTCCTGATGTTCAAATTTGCTCGCCTTGGGCCGAGCAGTCTGAAAACAGGTCGCTATCACTTTGAGCAGTCCAATGTGGCTTCTCAGCCGGCACGCTAAGACAGGAGTCGTCAAATGATCGATTATGAAGTATTACGTTTTATATGGTGGCTGCTGATTGGCGTTCTGCTGATTGGTTTTGCAGTCACTGATGGCTTTGATATGGGCGTAGGTATGCTGTCCCGCATCATTGGCCGTACAGACGTTGAACGCCGCATTATGGTTAACTCCATCGCCCCTCACTGGGATGGTAACCAGGTCTGGCTTATCACCGCAGGTGGCGCATTATTCGCCGCCTGGCCGATGGTTTACGCGGCTGCGTTCTCCGGCTTCTATGTGGCGATGATTCTGGTACTGGCTTCATTGTTCTTCCGTCCGGTAGGCTTTGACTACCGTTCGAAGATTGAAGACATGCGCTGGCGTAACATGTGGGACTGGGGCATTTTCATCGGTAGCTTCGTTCCACCGTTAGTCATTGGTGTTGCTTTCGGTAACCTGTTGCAGGGTGTCCCGTTCAACGTTGATGAATATCTGCGTCTGTACTACACCGGTAACTTCTTCCAGTTGCTGAATCCGTTTGGCCTGTTGGCAGGTATCGTGAGTGTCTCGATGATCCTGGCTCAGGGGGCGACTTACCTGCAAATGCGTACTGTGGGTGAATTGCACCTGCGCGCCAAAGCTGCGACACAAATATCAGCGCTGGTAATGATGGTGTGCTTCGCACTGGCCGGTGTTTGGGTGATGTACGGCATTGATGGTTACGTTGTGACTTCAGAGTTGAATCACCACGCTGCATCGAATCCGCTGACTAAAGAAGTTGCACGTCAGGCGGGTGCCTGGATGGTGAACTTCAACAATATGCCGATTCTGTGGCTTATCCCGGCTCTGGGTGTGGTTCTGCCACTGTTGACTGTGCTGATGTCCCGCATGGAAAAAGGTGCGATGGCATTTGTGTTCTCTTCACTGACTCTGGCGTGTGTCATCCTGACTGCTGGTGTGGCTATGTTCCCGTTCGTGATGCCTTCAAGCACCATGTTGAACGCTAGCCTGACAATGTGGGATGCGACATCCAGTCAGCTGACGCTGAACGTGATGACCTTTGTTGCTGCGGTCTTCGTGCCGATCGTTCTTGCTTACACCATCTGGTGTTACTGGAAAATGTTCGGTCGAATCACCAAAGAACATATCGAAAGCAACACCCACTCTCTGTACTAAGTAAGGAGCTGATTATGTGGTACTTTGCATGGATTCTGGGGACGCTTCTTGCCTGTGCTTTCGGCATCATCACCGCCCTGGCACTTGAGCACGTAGAAGCTGCTAAAGCCGGTAAAGAAGAAATTTGATGGAAGGAATTATCGCAAAGCTGTATGCGGTAATGGATAAGAGCCCTTTAAGGGCTCTTTCCTTGATCATGGCATTAATTCTGGCCGGGTGTATGTTTTGGGACCCGTCTCGCTTTGCAGCGAAAACCAGTGACCTGGCAATCTGGCACGGTTTTTTGCTGATGTGGGCGGTGTGCGCCGGTGTGATACATGGGGTGGGTTTCCGCCCTCGTAAGGTGCTGTGGCAGGGCGTTTTTAGTCCGTTGCCCGCGCAATTAGTCCTCTTAGCTGGACTGGCAATTTTTTTCTTCTGATGATTCTTTAACCTCAAAGTTTTTACACATATTTTATGGGCTTTAACAAGCCCATAAAATATTTACCTAACGTTTAGTGCTACCCATTCCCAACCCCCATCCTCTTGCGTATAGTAGCAACGTTTAATTGCATTACCGGGATGTAAAGTGAGTACAACGCTGTTTCGATGGCCGGTTCGTGTCTACTACGAAGATACCGACGCCGGTGGTGTGGTTTACCACGCCAGTTATGTTGCTTTTTATGAAAGAGCACGCACTGAGATGCTGCGCCATCACAACTTTAATCAACAAGATTTGTTGGCGGATCGCGTCGCTTTTGTCGTTCGCAGGATGACAGTCGACTACCTTGCGCCTGCCCGACTTGACGATTTACTCGAAATCCAAAGTGAAATTACATCGATGCGTGGTACCTCTATGGTATTTACACAGCGAATCGTCAATGCCGATAATCAGGCACTCAACGAAGCTGAGGTTCTGATCGTCTGTGTTGATCCACATCTAATGAAGCCTCGTGCGCTTCCCAAGTCTATTGTCGCGGAGTTCAAGCAGTGACTGACATGAATATCCTTGATTTGTTCCTGAAGGCTAGCCTTCTGGTCAAATTTATCATGTTGATTTTGATTGGTTTTTCCATTGCATCATGGGCAATCATTATTCAGCGAACGCGAATCCTCAATGCTGCTACTCGTGAAGCAGAAGCGTTTGAAGATAAGTTCTGGTCGGGCATTGAATTGTCCCGTCTCTATCAAGAAAGCCAGGGCCGCCGTGACAATCTTGCTGGCTCTGAACAAATCTTCTATTCAGGCTTTAAAGAGTTTGCCCGACTGCACCGTGCTAATACACATGCACCTGAAGCAGTCGTCGAAGGGGCATCTCGTGCCATGCGTATTTCCATGAGCCGTGAGCTGGAAACGCTGGAAACACATATTCCATTCCTCGGAACGGTCGGTTCCATCAGCCCGTATATCGGTCTGTTTGGTACGGTTTGGGGGATCATGCATGCCTTTATCGCACTGGGTGCGGTAAAACAAGCAACCCTACAGATGGTTGCGCCAGGTATCGCAGAAGCACTGATTGCAACCGCAATTGGTTTGTTCGCTGCAATCCCTGCGGTTATGGCGTATAACCGCCTGAACCAACGTGTGAACAAACTGGAATTGAATTACGACAACTTCATGGAAGAGTTCACGGCTATCCTGCACCGTCAGGCTTTTACCAGCAGCGATAAGCAGTAAGGGGTAATTCATGGCCAGACGTGGACGTGGGCGTGGTCGTCGGGAATTAAAGTCCGAAATTAACATCGTTCCTCTGCTAGACGTACTGTTGGTGCTGTTGCTAATTTTCATGGCAACGGCTCCTATTATTACGCAAAGCGTTGAGGTTGATTTACCGGATGCGACAGATTCGCAAACGGTGAGCAGTAACGATGAACCGCCGGTCATTATTGAAGTGTCCGGGGTAGGGCAGTACAGCGTGGTGGTTGAGAAAGACCGTATGGACCAGTTGCCGTCTGAGCAGGTTGTTGCGGAAGCACAGCGTCGTTTGCAGGCAAATCCAAAAACGGTCTTTTTGATCGGTGGTGCTAAAGATGTTCCTTATGAGGAAATTATTAAGGCACTTAACCTACTGCATAGTGCAGGGGTGAAATCCGTCGGTCTGATGACGCAGCCAATCTGATCCATCTCGCTATATTTGGGAACCGATAGTGTCAAAGGCAACCATAGAAAACGATAAGCTCAAGCGCGCGATAATCGTCTCAGTGATCCTGCATATCCTCTTGATTGCAGTCCTGATTTGGAGTTCGTTTGACGAGCACATCGACGCCAGTGCTGGCGGCGGTGGAGGTTCGGCTATTGACGCGGTCATGGTCGACCCAGGTGCTGTTGTTCAGCAGTACAATCGCGAGCAACAACAGCAGGCGAGTAGCAAACGTGCGGCAGAGCAGCGCGAGAAACAAGCGCAACAACAGGCTGAAGAGCTTCAGGAAAAACAGGCTGCTGAACAACAGCGTCTGAAGCAGCTGGAGAAAGAACGCCTCGAAGCGCAGGAACAAGCGAAGCAACAAGCGGAGCAGCAGAAACAAGCGCAAGAAGCAGCTAAAGAAGCGCAAGAGCAACAGAAACAAGCAGAAGCCGCAGCGGCGAAAGCCAAAGCAGACGCAAAAGCTCAAGCTGATGCCCAGGCGAAGGCTGCGGAAGAAGCCGCGAAGAAAGCTGCTGCGGATGCGCAGAAGAAAGCAACTGAAGAGGCGGCTAAACAGGCCGCTGATGCAGAGAAGAAAGCCGCAGCCGTCGCTCTTGCTGCGGCTAAAAAAGCGCAACAAGAAGCTGAGAAGAAAGCTGCGGAAGAAGCCGCTAAGAAAGCTCAACAAGATGCTGAGAAGAAAGCGACTGCTGAAGCTGCTAAAAAAGCAGCTGCCGCAGAAAAGGCTGCTGCTGCGAAAGAGGCTGCGGCAGAAAAAGCAGCTTCTGATAAAGCCGCAGCTGATAAGGCTGCCGCTGCAAAAGCTGCCGCTGATAAAAAAGCGGCTGCAGATGCTAAGAAAAAAGCTGCTGCTGATAAAGCCGCGGCCGATAAGGCAGCAGCTGCAGGTGTTGACGATCTATTCGGCGATTTAAGCTCAGGTAAGAATGCGCCGAAATCTGGGGCAGGGGCGAAAGGTAATAGCGCAGCTGCCGCAGGGAAAGGGAATAATAAAAATAGTGGCGCTTCTGGTGCTGAAATCAATGGTTACGCAGGGCAGATAAAAGCAGCAATTGAGAGCAAGTTTTACCAGGACCCTGCCTTTAGCGGCAAGACCTGCTCATTGCGCATAAAACTAGCTCCTGATGGCCTGTTACTTGATATCAAATCAGAAGGCGGTGACCCGGCTCTTTGTCAGGCTGCCATCGCGGCAGCGCGTCTGGCGAAGATTCCGAAGCCGCCTAGCCAGGACGTTTATGAAGTTTTCAAAAACGCGCCTATCGACTTTAAGCCACAGTAAAATTTTCCTCGCGAAAGTGAGGAAAACTAACCAGGCTGTGTCACAGGGTTTTGGTAGTTTTGTGTATTTGAGTTTGTTAACATTCTGCTAAATTATCGTGGGCTTTGGGTCCAGATAAGGGAGATATGATGAAGCAGGCATTTCGAGTAGCTTTAAGTTTCTTAATGCTGTGGGCAGCAGTACTGCACGCAGAAGTTCGTATTGAAATCACCCAAGGGGTGGATTCAGCACGTCCAATTGGTGTGGCGCCATTCAAATGGGCAGGCCCAGGTGCAGCACCAGAAGATATCGGCGGCATCGTTGCTGCTGACTTACGTAACAGTGGTAAATTCAATCCATTGGATCGTTCACGTTTACCGCAGCAACCTGGCTCTGCTCAGGAAGTGCAACCGGCCGCGTGGACAGCTCTGGGTATTGATGCCGTTGTCGTCGGTCAGGTCACACCAAACGGTGATGGCAGCTATACCGTTGCGTACCAGTTGGTTGATACCTCTGGAGCGCCAGGTACTGTACTGGCACAGAACTCCTACAAAGTGAACAAACAATGGCTTCGTTATGCCGGTCATACCGCAAGCGATGAAGTGTTTGAGAAGCTGTCTGGTATCAAAGGCGCATTCCGTACGCGTATTGCTTACGTAGTGCAGACTAACGGCGGCCAGTTCCCGTATGAACTGCGTGTTTCTGATTACGATGGCTACAACCAGTTTGTTGTTCATCGTTCTCCGCAGCCGTTGATGTCACCAGCCTGGTCTCCTGATGGTAGCAAATTGGCTTACGTCACGTTTGAAAGTGGTCGCTCAGCGCTGGTTATCCAGACTCTGGCGAATGGCGCAGTGCGTCAGGTAGCTTCTTTCCCACGTCATAACGGTGCGCCAGCCTTCTCTCCAGACGGCAGCAAACTGGCGTTCGCATTGTCGAAAACCGGCAGTTTGAACCTGTATGTGATGGATATTGGTTCAGGCCAAATTCGTCAGGTGACTGATGGACGTAGCAACAACACCGAACCAACCTGGTTCCCGGATAGCCAGAACCTGGCTTACACCTCCGATCAGGCTGGTCGACCACAGATTTATAAAGTGAATGTTAATGGCGGTGCTCCACAACGTATTTCTTGGGAAGGTTCTCAGAACCAGGATTCCGATGTGAGTTCCGACGGCAAGTTTATGGTGATGGTGAGCTCCAATGGTGGGCAACAACATATCGCCAAACAGGATCTGGTAGCGGGTGGCGTACAAACATTGTCGTCAACGTTCCTGGATGAAACGCCAAGTCTGGCACCTAACGGCACGATGGTAATCTACAGCTCTTCTCAGGGGATGGGATCTGTGCTGAATCTGGTCTCAACAGATGGGCGTTTCAAAGCGCGTCTTCCGGCAACCGATGGTCAGGTTAAATTCCCTGCCTGGTCGCCGTATCTGTGATAATAAAATATTAAAGGATCAAAGAAATGCAACTGAACAAAGTGCTGAAAGGGCTGATGCTGGCACTGCCTGTAATGGCAATCGCTGCGTGTAGTTCTAACAAGAGCGCCAACAACGAGAGCGGCGAAGGTATGCTGGGCGCCGGCACTGGTATGGACGCTAACGGTAGCAATGGCAACATGTCATCTGAAGAACAGGCTCGCCTGCAGATGCAACAACTGCAACAGAACAACATCGTATACTTCGGTCTGGACAAATATGATGTGAGCTCTGAATTTGCTGCAATGCTGGATGCACACGCAAACTTCCTGCGTAGCAACCCATCTTACAAAGTGACCGTAGAAGGTCATGCGGACGAACGTGGTACCCCGGAATACAACATCTCCCTGGGTGAGCGTCGTGCTAGCGCTGTTAAGATGTACCTGCAAGGTAAAGGCGTTTCTGCAGACCAGATCTCCATCGTTTCTTACGGTAAAGAAAAACCAGCAGTTCTGGGTCATGACGAAGCGGCTTACGCTAAAAACCGTCGTGCCGTACTGGTTTACTAAGAGAACAGCATGAACAGTAACCTCAGACATCACTTGTTGAGTCTGTCGTTACTGGTTGGCATAGCGGCCCCTTGGGCCGCTACTGCTCAGGCGCCAATCAGTAGTGTCGGCTCAGGCTCGGTCGAAGACCGTGTCACTCAACTCGAGCGTATTTCTAACGCTCACAGTCAGCTTTTAACCCAACTCCAGCAGCAACTCTCTGATAACCAAAATGATATTGATTCCCTGCGTGGCCAAATTCAGGAAAGCCAATACCAATTGAATCAAGTTGTTGAGCGTCAGAAGCAAATTTTATTGCAGATTGACAGTCTCGGCAGTGGTGCTGCGGCAGGGCAAACAGCGGGTGCCGCTGATCAAGGTGCAGCAACTACCGCTGCACCGGATGCTGGTGCGGCGGCTAGCGCACCGGCAGCAGCTGCCCCTGCGCAGGGTGGTGACGCTAACAGTGACTACAATGCGGCTATTGCCATGGTGCAGGATAAGTCCCGTCAGGACGAAGCCATTGCAGCATTTCAAAGTTTCATTAAGCAGTACCCGGATTCAACCTATCAGCCAAATGCCAATTACTGGCTCGGTCAGTTGAATTACAACAAAGGTAAAAAGGATGATGCGGCGTTTTATTTTGCCTCCGTGGTGAAAAATTACCCAAAATCACCTAAAGCTCCAGATGCAATGTTTAAAGTCGGTGTGATCATGCAAGACAAAGGCGATACCGCCAAAGCGAAAGCTGTCTATCAACAAGTGATCAAACAGTTCCCAAATACCGATGGCGCAAAGCAGGCACAAAAACGTCTGAATGCGATGTAGTGTGTGCGGCCTGACCAGATATCGCTGCTTTTCTGGTCAAGCCGGACGAAACTCGAGCCATTAGGTGATCTTGATCGAAATTCTTGTTGCGTCAAAATCTTAAATCAGTAATATATGCCGCCGTTGCCAAGGGATATCAAACAAACCCGAAGTGACTCGAAATTGGGTCGTTAGCTCAGTTGGTAGAGCAGTTGACTTTTAATCAATTGGTCGCAGGTTCGAATCCTGCACGACCCACCAATTTCGAAGCTGTCAGTATTTGAAGAAGCAGTAAACCGCATTGCGGGGCGTTAGCTCAGTTGGTAGAGCAGTTGACTTTTAATCAATTGGTCGCAGGTTCGAATCCTGCACGCCCCACCAATTTCAATGCAGTCAGTGTTTGAAGAAGCAGTAAACCGCACAGCGGGTCGTTAGCTCAGTTGGTAGAGCAGTTGACTTTTAATCAATTGGTCGCAGGTTCGAATCCTGCACGACCCACCACTTTTAAAGTGGAACGCAGTAAGTGAATCGTGAAGGGTTTGAACCTGCAGCAGGTTCGAGTGGAGCGTAAGTGACACAGCGTTGCAAAGCAACGACCCGAAGGGTGAGGCCAAAGGCCGAATCATCCTGCACGACCCACCAATTTTTAAAGTAGTACCGAAGTTTGGGTGATTAGCTCAGTTGGTAGAGCACCTCCTTTACACGGAGGGGGTCGGCGGTTCGAGCCCGTCATCACCCACCATTTGGGTCGTTAGCTCAGTTGGTAGAGCAGTTGACTTTTAATCAATTGGTCGCAGGTTCGAATCCTGCACGACCCACCACTTTAAAAGTGGAATGCAGTAAGTTAATCGTGAAGGGTTTGAACCTACAGCAGGTTCGAGTGAAGCGTAAGCGACACAGCGTTGCAAAGCAACGACCCGAAGGGTGAGGCCAAAGGCCGAATCATCCTGCACGACCCACCAATGTAGAAAGGCGCCCTAAAGGCGCCTTTTTGCTATCTGTCATTCAGTATTGAAATTAAATTCCTCACGACAATCCAGTCATAATTCGCTATCTTGTTTAGCATACAAAACAACCTTAGCCGTTTCTGGTCGGTCTTCATCAGAAAAGTGCTAATTTGGTTAAGTCAGTCAAACGAGAAAGCACTATGAGCGTAATGTTCGATCCAGAAACAGCGATTTATCCATTCCCACCTAAACCACAGCCTTTGAGCTCGGACGAAAAGCAATTTTATCGCGAGAAAATCAAGCGTCTACTGAAAGAGCGGAATGCTGTGATGGTGGCTCACTACTATACCGACCCTGAAATCCAGGCTCTGGCAGAAGAGACGGGTGGCTGTATCTCTGATTCCCTCGAGATGGCACGCTTTGGGGCAAATCATCCTGCAACCACGCTGTTGGTGGCAGGGGTTCGCTTCATGGGGGAAACGGCGAAAATCCTGAGCCCGGAAAAAACCATTCTGATGCCCACTCTGCACGCAGAATGTTCTTTGGATCTCGGTTGCCCAATTGAAGAATTTAACGCCTTCTGCGATCAACACCCCGACCGCACGGTGGTCGTCTATGCTAATACTTCTGCAGCGGTAAAAGCGCGCGCTGATTGGGTTGTGACTTCCAGTATTGCGGTTGAATTAATTGAACATCTCGACAGTCTTGGCGAGAAAATCATTTGGGCGCCTGATAAGCACCTTGGCAGTTATGTACAAAAGCAAACAGGCGCAGATGTATTGTGCTGGCAGGGCGCATGTATTGTGCATGACGAATTTAAAACTCAGGCGTTAACGCGCATGAAAGCGCTCTATCCGGATGCCGCAGTTCTGGTACACCCTGAATCGCCGCAAGCCGTAGTAGATTTGGCAGATGCTGTCGGCTCAACCAGCCAGCTGATTGCGGCGGCGCAAACGTTGCCGAATAAACAACTGATTGTGGCGACCGATCGCGGCATTTTCTACAAGATGCAGCAGGCGTGTCCGGATAAAGAATTGTTTGAAGCACCGACGGCGGGCGAAGGTGCCACTTGCCGCACCTGTGCTCATTGTCCGTGGATGGCGATGAACGGCCTTAAAGCTATCGCTGAGGGACTGGAGCAGGGCGGAGAGGAGCATGAGATTCATGTTGATGCTGCACTGCGTGAGGGCGCGCTGGTGCCTTTAAATCGAATGCTCGATTTTGCAGCCGAGTTGCGACGCAATATTAAGGGTAACGCGTAAGTATTTTATCCCCGTTATGTTGGGTATACGTTCAGGAGCGAATATGGATTTTTTAAGCACACAGAACATTTTGGTACACATACCCATCGGGACTGGTGGATATGATTTATCGTGGATTGAAGCGATTGGTACCCTGGCGGGTTTACTGTGTATCTGGTTGGCGAGTTTAGAAAAAATCAGTAATTACGCGTTTGGTTTAATCAACGTCACGTTATTTGCGATTATTTTCTTCCAAATCCAGCTCTATGCGAGCCTTTTGCTTCAGCTGTTTTTCTTTGTGGCCAATATTTACGGTTGGTATGCATGGTCAAGGCAGACGAGCGACAATCAGGCCGCACTCCATATTCGTTGGTTACCTTTGCCCAAAGCATTTGCCTGGATTGCAATCTGTGTGGGTGCGATTGGGTTGATGACAGTGTTTATCGATCCCGTCTTTGCATTTCTGACCCGGGCAGCTGTTTCCGTGATGCAGGCACTGGGCCTGAATGTGACGATGCCGGAGCTTCAGCCCGATGCGTTCCCGTTCTGGGACTCCTGCATGATGGTGTTGTCGATTGTGGCGATGATATTGATGACTCGCAAATACGTCGAAAACTGGTTGCTGTGGGTTGTCGTTAACGTTATCAGCGTGGTGATTTTTGCCTTACAGGGAGTCTACGCAATGTCACTCGAATATTTGCTCCTCACGTTTATTGCGCTCAACGGTAGTCGCATGTGGATCAACAGTGCGCGTGAGCGTGGCTCACGCGCCTTGTCTTAATCAGTGATGATGATGAGCATGATCGTGGTGGTCATGCTCATTTAAATCACAATCCTGGCCGTGGCAAAGCTGATATTCCATTTGCACTGTGGCATGTTCAATCTGATATTCATCTTTTAGAAAATGGTGGATGCGTTCTAGCAGAGCGTCGTGATCGTGCGGTGGCACTACCTGGACATGCAGTGTCATTAGCGGTTTCTCGCCTACGAGCCAGATATGCACGTGATGAACGTTGCGGACTTCAGGAATCGTTCTAATCAGCTTGCGTTGCAAAACGGCAATATCAATGGCGTTAGGCGCGCCTTCGAGAAGTTCATTCACGCTCTCTTTGAGTAAATTCCACGCGCTGCGTAACACCAGACATGAAACCAGAATTGAAAGAATAGGGTCAATAGGTGTCCAGCCTGTCCACAAAATAATGAGCGCCGCGGCGATGGCACCCACTGAACCTAGCAAATCCCCTAGCACGTGCAGAGCCGCAGCACGCACGTTGATATTTTTTTCTTCATTTCCGCGATGCAATATCCAGAACGAAAACAGATTTGCCAGTAACCCTGCAAACGCAATGATCAGCATCGTCCAACCAGCGATAGGCTGCGGGTGATAAAAACGCACGATCGCTTCCCAGACAATCAAAACCGTAATCACTACCAGAGCAATGGCATTCACGAAGGCTGCAAGTGTGGTCAACCGGAGCCAGCCGAAAGTATGGCGGGCATTAGGTGGTCGACGAGCAAACTGCACC
Source organism: Buttiauxella sp. A111 (assembly GCF_014189855.1). Taxonomy (GTDB): domain Bacteria; phylum Pseudomonadota; class Gammaproteobacteria; order Enterobacterales; family Enterobacteriaceae; genus Buttiauxella; species Buttiauxella selenatireducens. The sequence goes on along the minus strand of NZ_BJFN01000001.1, from coordinate 1,005,889 downwards.
GCCATTAACGCGACCAACAAGGCTGCTGCATCAGTCAACATATGTCCGGCATCAGCAAGTAAGGCAAGCGACCCTGAAATCACCCCTCCGATGACTTCTGCCACCATAAATAGCGCCGTGACAATAAACGCCCAGAACAGGCGTTTGGAGTTGGAATTCTCTGAGGAATGTTGATGTGAATGCGCCATGGTTTCTCTGTTTTTGATAAGCAACAATGTGCTAATTATAACCACTAAAGCTGTTTAACTTATTGAATAAAACTCATAAAAAAGGAGAGCCTAAGCTCCCCCTGTTTTTTTACCGGGATGATTTTACTGTGACGTTCCATCCACTTTGGTATTCACGTCATCACCGCTACCGGTTTCAACTTTTTGGTTGGTGTCCGGGCACTTACCGTCTTTACACATCGAATTTTTATGAATTTCATCTTTGGTCATGCCATCGTGGGTCATACCACTATTGCTGGTTGAGCCATTTGGATGGAGCATAGTACCGCCGTCGTTGATATTGCTGTTATCAACACCTTTGGGCGCGATGTTCTGATTCGCATCAGGAGCGACCTGGCCTGCTTCAGCGCTTGCATTCGCCTGGCCGTTATTCATGCCGCTTGTTTCGGCAGACAAAGCTGCACCGCTGGCAAGGGTGAGTGTTGCTGTCAGGAATAAAGTCGTTAATTTGTTCATCATGATGCTCCTGTTATGGTCGTTATTGCTGGATAACTTCTTCCAACAGTGCATGGGTTTTATTCTGATTAAATTATTTCTATCGGCGATACTTGCCGACATTGAGTATCTAATCAGAATACAATTTTGCTAAATTGCAAATTTCTAGTGTTTACAATTAAAAATTGTAGTGGAAAACCGAGTTTTTACCATTTATTGACCGCTTTTAGGTCATTTCCAGGAATATTCCGCCTGAAGTGTAAAAGCCCGTTTACACTTCAGGCTTGAAGCGATAGATTGAAGGGATTGCAACTAAGCTAAATCTAAAGGCCATTCCCGGAAATATCATGAATTATCAGAACGACGACTTACGCATCAAAGAAATCAACGAACTTCTGCCTCCAGTAGCGCTGCTCGAAAAATTCCCTGCCACTGAAAATGCAGCCGCAACGGTAGCTGGCGCTCGCAAAGCGATTCATAAAATTCTGAAAGGAAATGATGATCGTCTGCTGGTTGTCATCGGCCCTTGCTCAATTCACGACGTCAAAGCGGCGAAAGAGTATGGTGCACGCTTGCTGACACTGCGTGAAGAACTGCAAGACGAGCTGGAAATCGTTATGCGTGTTTACTTTGAAAAACCACGCACGACAGTGGGCTGGAAAGGCCTTATCAACGATCCTCAAATGGATAACAGCTTCCAAATCAACGATGGCCTGCGCATTGCACGTAAGTTGTTGTTAGATATCAACGACTCCGGCCTTCCGGCTGCGGGCGAGTTCTTAGATATGATTACCCCGCAGTATCTGGCGGACTTGATGAGCTGGGGTGCCATTGGTGCACGTACTACAGAATCTCAGGTTCACCGTGAACTGGCATCAGGTTTGTCATGTCCGGTTGGTTTCAAAAATGGCACAGATGGCACAATGAAAGTGGCGATTGACGCAATCAACGCTGCTGGTGCGCCACACTGCTTCCTGTCTGTGACCAAATGGGGACACTCGGCCATCGTTAACACCAGCGGTAATGGCGACTGCCATATCATTCTGCGTGGCGGTAAAGAGCCAAACTACAGTGCAGCACACGTTGCTCAAGTTAAAACTGATCTGCAAAAAGCGGGGCTGCCTGCACAGGTCATGATCGACTTCAGTCATGCCAACAGCAGCAAGCAGTTCAAAAAGCAAATTGAAGTCTGTGCCGATGTTTGCCAGCAAATCTCGGGTGGCGATAAAGCCATTACCGGCGTGATGATTGAAAGTCACCTGGTTGAAGGCAATCAGAGCCTGGAAAGCGGCGAGCCGTTGGTTTACGGCAAGAGTGTTACCGATGCATGTATCGGTTGGGAAGACACTGAAACTGTGTTGCGCCAGCTGGCGGATGCCGTTAAAGCCCGTCGCGGATAATCTGCGCGTGGTGCCATAAAAAAAGGCGTGGTTTTTTACCACGCCTTTTTCACATCTTACGAATTACTTCGCTTTACCCTGGTTTGCTACCGCAGCGGCTTTTGCTGCGATTTCATCAGCATTACCCAGATAGTAGCGCTTCAACGGTTTGAAGTTCTCGTCGAACTCATACACCAATGGCACGCCAGTTGGGATATTCAGCTCAAGAATTTCTTCTTCGCTCAGGTTATCAAGGAATTTCACCAGCGCACGCAGGGAGTTACCGTGAGCCGCAACAATGACGCGCTCGCCGCTTTTCATGCGTGGCAGAATGGATTCGTTCCAGTAAGGGATAACGCGATCGATAGTCAGTGCCAGGCTTTCAGTTACCGGCAACTCTTTATCGGTCAGGCTTGCATAACGTGGGTCATGGCCTGGGAAACGTTCGTCATCACGAGTCAGCTCTGGAGGCGTGATCGCAAAGCCACGACGCCATTGTTTAACTTGCTCATCACCGTATTTTTCTGCGGTTTCTGCTTTGTTCAGACCCTGTAATGCACCGTAGTGACGCTCATTGAGCTTCCAGGATTTTTCAACCGGCAGCCAGGCCTGGTCCAGTTCATCGAGGATGTTCCACAGTGTATGGATGGCACGTTTCAGCACAGAAGTGTAAGCAAAGTCGAAGGAGTAGCCTTCGTCTTTCAGTAATTTACCTGCCGCTTTCGCTTCAGATTCACCTTTCTCAGACAGATCAACGTCATACCAACCGGTGAAACGGTTTTCGTTGTTCCACTGGCTTTCACCGTGACGAACCAGAACCAGCTTAGTAACAGCCATAGTTTACTCCTTAATAAGCCTGCGATTAATGATAACGATTATCATTATATTGCCGCAAAGGGGCGAGCGGCAATGCTAATCGTTTAACATAGCGAAAAAGAGTGCGGAGTGTAAGTTGGATGTGAACGGTTGTTATATTTTTGTCGCTAAATGGCGGGAAATCCAGCGATTCGAAGAAGAATCACCCTCCCTGGGGGAGGGTGGGGAACTTATAGCGGAATGAATTCGTATTCCGTAATACTCAGATATTCTTCATTAGGCTGTAACCAACAATCGGGTTGTGGCCATTCAGGATGATTTGGGCTGTCAGGCAGGAACTCGCTTTCCAGCGCCAGGCCTTGATATGCGCGGTAAGTCCCTTGCTCCCGAGCAGGCGTCCCATCCAGATAATTACCGCTGTAAAACTGTAATGCAGGTGCAGTCGTGTAGACCGTCATTTGCAGTTTATTATCGCTCGACCAGAGGTGTGCTGCCGGTTGGCTGGCATCGCCCTGTGCCTGCAACAAGAACGCATGATCGTAACCTTTCACCAGCACCTGATCGTTATCACTCAGGAAATCATCAGCGATGGTTTTCACCGTGCGGAAATCAAAACTGGTGCCTTCCACGTTCTTAAGCCCAGCCTGCGGAATGCCGTTGCTGTCGACGGGTAAATAGCTATCAGCCAGAAGTTGCAGACGATGCTGACGAATATCGTTTTGCTGACCATCAAGGTTGAAGTAGGCATGGTTGGTCAGATTCACCGGGCACGCTTTGCTGGTTTTGGCGCGAAACTCAACGGTGATGCAGTTATCTTCGGTGAGCGCATAGCGTGCCGTTGCACGTAGCTCGCCGGGATAACCCTGGTCGCCATCCTGGGAATCCAGGGTGTACAGCACTTCGTGTTCGTTCTGACGCACAATACGCCAGCGACGTTTGTCGAAGCCGTCAGGCCCACCATGTAGCTGATGTGCGCCCTGGTTAGCCGTCACGCTAACGGTTACGCCATCGCGGCTAAACGTGCTGTTTGCAATCCTGTTGGCATAGCGCCCAACCGTTGCTCCCAGATAAGCCGACTGCTTTAAATAATCTTCCGGTGTTTCACAACCGAGCAACGTTTCGCGCACGGAACCGTCTTTCATCGGCACACGACATGACAGCAAAGTCGCGCCCCAGTCCATGACCGAGACCACTAATCCCGCACTATTGCGCAGGGTGGAGATGCGGAATGGCTGCCCGTCAGGAGCGAGCTGTGGCGTTTCTTTTAGCATTGACCCGCGCCCTCCGAAGCTTTGCAGACATAAAAGGTTTCTTTGATACCCGTTTTCGCTTCGTACTGTTTTGCGACGGCTTGTTGCACCGCTGGAACCAAATCTTCCGGGATCAGCGCAACAATACAGCCACCGAAACCGCCGCCGGTCATACGTACACCGCCTTTATCGCCTATAGTGGCTTTGACGATTTCAACTAACGTGTCGATTTGCGGTACGGTAATTTCGAAATCGTCGCGCATAGAAGCGTGAGATTCAGCCATTAGCTCGCCCATACGGTGAAGATCGCCTTTTGCCAGTGCATCAGCGGCTTCAACGGTGCGGATATTTTCGGTCAGTACGTGGCGCACACGCTTAGCGACGATAGGGTCAAGTTCATGGGCTACAGCGTTGAATTTGGACAATTCCACATCACGCAACGCTTTCTGAGTAAAGAAGCGCGCGCCGGTTTCGCATTGCTGACGGCGGGTGTTGTATTCGCTGCCCACCAGCGTGCGTTTGAAGTTACTGTTGATGATGACAACGGCCACGCCTTTTGGCATTGAAACCGCTTTGGTGCCAAGCGTGCGGCAATCGATCAGCAGCGCGTGATCTTTTTTGCCTAACGCGGAGATCAGCTGATCCATGATCCCACAGTTACAGCCAACAAACTGGTTCTCTGCTTCCTGGCCATTTAACGCAATTTGTGAACCATCAAGTGACAGGTGATAAAGCTTCTGGAACACCGTACCCACAGCCACTTCAAGAGATGCCGATGAGCTAAGTCCCGCACCTTGTGGCACGTTACCGCTGATCACCAAATCAGCGCCGCCAAAGTTTTTATCACGCTTTTGTAGATGTTTAACCACACCGCGAACATAGTTGGACCACTGTTGCGTGTCATGGCTCAGAATCGGTTTATCGAGAGAAAACTCATCGGTTTGGTTGTCGTAATCGGCTGCGATCACGCGCACCATGCGGTCGTCACGTTTTGCACAACTGATAACGGTTTGGTAGTCGATCGCACAAGGCAGCACAAAACCGTCGTTATAATCGGTGTGTTCGCCAATCAGGTTAACGCGGCCCGGAGCCTGAATCGCATGGGTCGCCGGATAACCAAATTTTTCGGCGAAGATGTGTTGGGTATTATCTTTCAGACTCATTTTTTATTCTCCGGATTGGCGAAAGTGGATATCGGAAACGGCACGCAAGCGTTCTGCGGCTTGCTCTGCGGTTAAATCACGTTGGGTTTCAGCCAGCATTTCGTAGCCGACCATAAATTTACGCACTGTTGCGCTACGCAGCAGCGGTGGATAGAAGTGAGCATGCAACTGCCAGTGGCCATTTTCCTCGTCGTTAAACGGAGCGCCGTGCCAGCCCATGGAATAGGGGAATGAGCACTGGAAAAGGTTGTCGTAACGGCTGGTCAGTTTTTTCAGCGCGAGCGCTAAATCACTGCTTTGTTCGGCACTTAAGTCGGTGATGCGCAGGATATGCGTTTTTGGTAACAGCAAGGTTTCGAACGGCCAGGCGGCCCAATAAGGCACCACGGCAATCCAGTGTTCCGTTTCGACCACCGTACGGCTACCGTCTTTCAACTCGCGCTGCGCGTAATCGACCAGCATCGGCGAGCCATTTTTGGCAAAGTATTCGCGTTGCAACACATCTTCACGCGCCACTTCATTTGGCAGGAAGCTGTTTGCCCAAACCTGGCCGTGGGGATGCGGGTTGGAGCAGCCCATAGCCGCACCCTTATTCTCAAAAACCTGTACCCACGGATAGGTTTTTCCTAAATCCGCTGTCTGTTCTTGCCAGGTTTTTACCACTTCTTCCAGCGCAGTCACTGAAAGCTGTGGCAATGTTTTACTGTGATCTGGTGAGAAACAGATAACCCGGCTGGTGCCGCGTGCGCTTTCACAACGTAATAGCGGATCGCTGCTTTCTGGTGCATCGGGGGTATCCGTCATCAATGCAGCAAAATCATTAGTAAAAACAAATGTGCCGGTATATTGCGGATTTTTATCGCCGGTGACACGCGTATTGCCAGGACACAAGAAACAATCCGGATCGTGATCGGGTAATGTTTCATTTGATGGCGTTTCCTGCGCCCCTTGCCATGGGCGCTTAGCGCGATGCGGGGACACCAGAATCCATTGTCCGGTCAGTGGGTTATAGCGGCGATGTGGATGATCCACCGGGTTAAACTGCTCCATCACATTTCCTTAGTCTGGATAACCTTGAGGATGGCGAGACTGCCAGCGCCAGGTATCATCTGCCATTTCTTGCAGAGTCCGGCTGACACGCCAGTTAAGTTCTTGATCGGCTTTGGTGGCATCAGCCCAATAAGCGGGAAGGTCACCATCACGACGCGGCGCGAAGTGATAATTCACCGGTTTACCGCAAGCGGTGCTGAAGGCGTTGATCACGTCCAGCACGCTGCTGCCGATACCGGCGCCGAGGTTGTAAATATGCACGCCTGGTTTACCTTGCAGCGTTTGCATTGCTGCAACGTGGCCATCGGCGAGATCCATCACGTGAATATAGTCGCGCACGCCGGTACCGTCTTCGGTTGGATAATCGTTACCAAAGACGGCCAGTGAATCACGACGCCCAACGGCAACCTGCGCGATGTAAGGCATCAGGTTGTTTGGAATGCCTTGCGGATCTTCCCCCATATCCCCTGATGGATGCGCACCCACCGGGTTGAAGTAACGCAGCAGGGCCACGCTCCAGTTCGGCTGGGCTTTTTGCAGGTCAGCCAGAATCTGTTCAACCATTAACTTACTGCGGCCATAAGGGCTTGCAGGTGTGCCGGTTGGGAAGCTTTCAACGTAAGGGATTTGTGGTTGATCGCCATAAACCGTGGCGGAAGAGCTGAAGATGAAGTTGGTGACATTGGCTGCGCGCATGGCAGAAATCAGACGCAATGTGCCGGTCACGTTGTTGTCGTAGTATTCCAGCGGTTTGCTAACCGATTCGCCAACGGCTTTCAGCCCGGCAAAATGAATAACGGCATCAATCTGGTGATCGTGGAAAATTTCAGCCAGCAGCGCTTCATCGCGAATATCGCCATCGATGAACAGAGGATGCTTACCACCCAGACGTTCAATCACTGGCAGAACGCTACGCTTGCTGTTGCACAAATTATCCAGAATGACGACATCGTGGCCATTTTGTAGCAGTTGCACGCAGGTATGACTGCCAATGTAACCGCTACCACCTGTTACCAATACTCTCATTTTTCGCTCCATTACGCGTATGGTATGTAATAAACATAGCATAACAGAGATGTCAAAAGTGTGACATGTGCTAAATTAGTGGAATCGCTTACACTAATGTTTTAAACACAATCCCCTTCGGAGAAAATGATTATAAAACAAAGAGTCACTACCATGATGCTGCGGGTTGTCTGAAATTAGGGCGGATAAGCGAAACCGCTCTCCGCCTTGTAAGGAAGGGGTGTTATCGTGCAGGCGACACGTCTTCAATCTGATAGCGGTACATCTCGCCATCGGCGACGAAGGTCAGTCGTTTAGTGATGCACTCCGGCGCATCTTCAGCATGGTGAGAGACAAACAGTAACTGGGTTTCTCCTTCACCAATCAAAATATCAATGAAGCGGCGTACTAGCTGGCGATTCAACGGATCCAGACCTTGCAGCGGTTCATCCAGAATCAGCAGGGTTGGGTGTTTAACCAATGCACGTGCAATAAGCGCGAGACGTTGTTGGCCCCATGAAAGGCTATGGAACGGCGCATCGGCGATGGCGTTGTCCATACCGAGCATGTTCAGCCATTGGCGAGCCAGTTTTTGCTGGCGGTCAGATACGGCCTGATAAATCCCAATCGAGTCAAAATAGCCGGAAAGAACCACATTTCGTACCGTGGTGCTGACGCGGTAATCCAGATGCAAATTACTGCTCACGTAACCGATATGCTTTTTGATATCCCAAATGGTTTCGCCGCTGCCACGACGACGGCCAAATAGCGTCAGATCGTTGCTATAGCCTTGCGGATGATCGCCAGTAACCAGACTGAGTAATGTCGATTTACCTGCGCCGTTTGGACCCACGATTTGCCAGTGCTCGCCGGGATTTACCGTCCAGGAGAGCTTATGCAGAATAGGGCGGTCGTTATATTCCACGACACCATCACGCAGAATGATACGCGGCTGGTTTTCTGGAAGTGTATAGCGCGCACTTGGGTCGTCTGCTTCAGGCAGCGCCACGCCCGCCAGTTTTTCGCTGTGAGCCAGTTGTGCAATCAGCGCCTGATCGAGCAATGTTTGTTTCTCACCAACTTCAATCAGCGCGCAATCGGCCAGCACGCCTGCGTGTTGTACAAAGTCCGGAATTTCATCGAAGCGGTTAAGCACCAATATCACGGTGTAACCCTGCATGCTCAGCTCGCCCAATAACCTGGCGAGTTGCTCACGAGATTTCACATCCAACCCGTCAAACGGCTCATCAAAAATGAGCAAATCAGGCTGTGGCATAAGCGCCTGACAGAGCAGCGCTTTGCGAGTTTCACCTGTTGAAAGGTATTTAAAGCGGCGGGTTAATAAGGGTGTGATACCAAAAAGCTCAGCTAATTGCTGACAGCGGGCTGTATCTTTGACTTCTTCCTGAATGATTTCCGCTGTGGTACGGCCGGTATCGTCTTCGTCAGGGCTCAATAAATCGGTGTTATTACGCTGCCATTCATCACTGACCAACTTTTGCAGTTGCTCAAATGAAAGGTGGGCAACGCGTGTAAACGTGCATTGGCGCTCACCTTTTTGCAGAGGTAGAGATCCTGCGAGTGCGCGGGCAAGCGCGGATTTTCCGCTGCCGTTCACACCCACAAACGCCCAGCTTTCACCGGCGTTAATGGTTAAATCATTGAGGTTTAGAGTTCGGATGTCGCTTAGGTGAAATATACCTTGCGAGATGTGCAACACAGACATGTTTTATCCCATGTTTTGCAGTGATAAGTTTCAGATTTACGGATTGCACACTTCGTTGTCAATTCACCGGACGGATTTAGCACAGAGTGGCGATAATCACACGATCGGCATTAAAAAATGCTATGGCTTCAGAACCTTCTACCAGTTTCTGGGTTTCTACCACGTGATTAGGAACCGTTGCACACAGCGTTTGTCCGTCAGGCAGTTGCACCAGAACTTCACTTTGTTCGGCATCTTGTTGAATATTGGTGATAGTGCCGGTGAGCTGGTTGTCTGCGCCGCTGGCGCGTTGGGCGTCAGTGGTAATTTCCACCCATGGCGCTTTAATTAACACCAGTACTTCTTTGCCTTCGCTTAGCCCCAGACGTTCGGCACTTTGGCGTGTAATCGCTGCCCGCAGACGTGTGGTGCCATCAGCCAGTAGAATATCAACGTGCTGTTGTACTTGTTCGCTATCGCGATGCAGAACCGTGCCGAAAAGCTGGTTACGGGCGCTCGTTTGCAGTGAAAAACGGGAGATAGCGGCGAGCAGGCTATCAAGTGGCAGTGCGTCATCACGCAGCACATCGAAAGCTTTTTGTTGGATTTGCGCGAGCAATTCATACAGCTGAATCAGGCGTTCGCCATAGCGCGTAATCACCGCACCGCCGCCGCCTTTGCCGCCCGTCGCTCGCTCAACCAGGGTCTCGTCGCTTAGCTGATTCATCTCATTGATGGCATCCCAGGCACTTTTGTAGCTAATACCTGCGAGTTTTGCGCCCTGGCTAATTGAGCCGGTATGTTGTATTTGTTTAAGTAGCGCGATACGACGTGGATCGGCGAACAGCCGCTGCTGGAGTTTCAGCGTCAGTAAAATTTCAGCTTGCATAACCTCTCCGCAATAGTAAAAAAGTCATTTTCACCTATTGCGAGGGGTTGGGCAAATCGCACAAAAGGAGAGTGCGTTTTTCTGTCAGGTCGTTAGAATACTCGTTCTCACTTTTGTTGGAGGCATCCATGTTAGAGTTATTGAAAAGCTTGGTGTTTGCCGTGGTCATGGTGCCAATCGTAATGGCGGTGATCCTCGGTCTTATCTATGGATTGGGTGAAGTCTTTAACGTCTTCTCAAAAGTCGGTCATAACGACCAACCGAAACAACACCATTGATTTCCTGACGCCCGCTTATGCGGGCGTTGCTTTATTCTTCTCTCAAGAATATTCCCGCCAGTTTCATCTCATCTTCATAGATTCAGTAACGGTAGCGCCGCAGGTATCTGTGATAGCAGGTACAACACCAGCCCGATGGAGCCCCCAACCAGCGTGCCGTTAATGCGGATAAACTGTAAATCCTTACCAATATTCAGTTCAATTTGCCGCGACATATCTTGTGCATCCCAACTTTTGACCGTATCGCTAATGTGGTGAGTGAGGAATGTGGCGAATTCTGGTGCCATTTTTTGCACAGCTTGCTCCAGATGCTCATTCAGTGAAGCGCGCAACGCGCTGTCAGCAACCAACGTTTCCCCCAACCAAAGTCCTGCTTCTGCAATACGCTGTTTCAAGCGTGAGTCTTCAGAGTTAACGTCTGTTTTCAGCCATTGCCGTAAATCCCCCCACAGTTCACCCAGATAGCGATTGAATGCCTCATCTTCTTTTAAATAATTTTTAATGCTGTCAGCTTTTTCAGCCATTTGCGGTGAGTGTTTAAGATTCTCGATGAGTTTTAACGTCGCCCGATCAAACGCCTGCCGGATCTGATGCCCCTGGTCGTGGCTGACGTCATCTAAAAATGAATTTACCGCACTGGAAACCCATTCCGCACTGTGTTCCCCCAGCCACTCTGTTGGCAGCATTTTGGCTTTGCGCGGATGCTCTGTTTCCAGCCAACGCACAATCTGGCGGGCTATAAAAGCACGCGTGTTTTCACGTTTAATCAGCGTGATCATTTGGGCGATAACTGAATCGAGCAGTTCCTGATGGCGGTTATTTTTCGTCAGACTTTCCAGCAGTAGGGCGCTTGAATGCGTCAAATCGACTTTATCAATGGCCTTATGCACGGCCTGGCGGATCAAGCGCTGGATCCGCGCATCGTCGGTCATATCCAAAAAAGCGCTCATCACCTGCAGTAGATGCTGGCCAACCCGCTGAGCATTGTCGGGTTTGCTGAACCATTGGCCAATCATGTGTGCCGGCTCGTGGCGACGAATCAGGGCAATCAGGGATTGAGTATCGAGAAACTTCTCTTGCACAAAAATGCCAAGATTTTCGCCGATCCTGTCTTTATTTCGCGGAATAATCGCCGTATGGCGAGAAATAAAGGGAATGGGTACGCGACGAAACAGCGCCACAATGGCAAACCAGTCCGCGAGAGCCCCCACCATCGCGGCTTCAGCAATCGCTTTTAAGCCGCTAACCCAGAAGTTAGGTGGCAAAAAGAGGGTGGTCACAAACGTTACAGCAGCAATCAACAGTAAGGAAAGCGCAAGGCGCTTGGTACGTTTTAGTTCAGCTATTTTCTCCATCAGATAAGCATAGAACGGTGAAGGCTGAATCGGTAGAACAAATTTGACCCGCGATTAGCTCCACTCATTAACATGTGTATTCCTGCCAACTAAATTTTCCGCCACTTCAAATCGTTATAAGAATCTTCCTGTAAGCGGCTTGATCGGGATGTTTATTTAACGATACTGTATATATGTACAGTTATTAATTGAACCAGGGATCATGAATATGGGAGCATTTCCATCACCGGCTCAGGACTATGCAGAGCAAAGCATCGATCTTCATCAACTGTTGGTTAAGCATCCCACCGCGACCTATTTCGTCCGCGCGTCTGATGATTCGATGATTGAAGGGGGAATTGGTCATGGCGATTTACTGGTCGTCGACAGTGCCAGAACAGCAGCGCATGGCGATATTGTGATTGCGCCAGTTAACGGTGAATTCATCGTCAGGCAATTGCAAACCAGACCCACCATTCAATTAAAGCCACTCAATTGTGCTTATAAACCTATATCCCTTGCTCTTGATGAGGCGCTAGAGGTATTTGGTGTGGTCACTTACATCGTGAAATCGACGAGCCAGTTATGTTCGCCCTGGTAGATGTAAATTCATTTTACGCCAGCTGCGAAACCATTTTCAGGCCAGACCTGAAAGGTAGGCCGGTGGTCGTTTTAAGTAACAACGATGGATGCGTGGTCGCCTGCAATGCTGAGGCTAAGAGATGTGGGGTCAAAATGGGCGGCCCTTACTTCAAGCAGAAAGATCTCTTCCGCCATCATGGCGTTATCGCTTTCAGCAGTAATTACGAGCTGTACGCCGATATGTCGCACCGCGTGATGACAACACTGGAAGAAATATGCCCTCGCGTTGAGAAGTACTCTATTGACGAAGCATTCTGTGATTTTTCTGGTGTGCGTCATTGCCGCAATCTGGAGGATTTAGGACGGGAAATTTGCGCAACTCTTTTGCTGCGAACACATTTAACGGTGGGAGTCGGGGTAGCACAAACCAAAACGTTAGCGAAGCTCGCTAATCACGCCGCTAAAAAATGGCCGCAGCAAACAGGCGGTGTGGTTGACCTTTCGAACATCGAAAAACAACGCAAGCTGATGGCTTATTTCCCGGTGAGTGAAGTGTGGGGTATTGGTCGGCGTATCAGTAAAAAGCTTGATGCGATGGGGATCAAAACCACGCTGCAACTTGCAGATACTGATACGCGTTTTATACGTAAGCACTTCAGCGTGGTGCTCGAACGCACGGTGCGTGAGCTGCGCGGTGAATCTTGTCTGGGATTTGAAGAGTTTGTGCCGACGAAACAGGAAATCATCTGTTCTCGCTCATTTGGGGAGCGTCTTACAGAGTATGAAAACATGCGGCAGGCTGTTTGCAGCTACGCGGTGCGTGCCGCAGAAAAGCTTAGAGCTGAGCATCAGTATTGCCGCCATATTTCCGTATTCGTCAAAACATCACCTTTCTGTGTGAATGAGCCTTACTATGGCAACCAGGCAATGGTGAAACTCCTGACACCTACGCAGGACTCCCGAGACATTATCAGCGCTGCAATGCGTTGCCTGTGTGCTATCTGGAGAGATGGGCACCACTATCAAAAAGCCGGAGTGATGCTCGGCGACTTTTTTAGCCAGGGTGTGGCTCAACTCAATCTCTTTGATGAGAACTCGCCACGACTGAATAGTGAGGCGCTAATGCAGGCGATGGACGGCATTAATAAGAAAAGGGGAAAAGGGACGCTTTACTTTGCAGGGCAAGGCATCCAACAACCGTGGCAGATGAAAAGGGAAATGTTGTCACCACGATATACCACCCGTTTTTCAGATTTGTTGATGGTGGGGTCGCTGGCGAATATGCCTGGAGAATTTCATCATTCGAAAAATTAGCGATATAAAAAAAGCAGCCATAACAGGCTGCTTTCTAAAGTATTTTTGGTCGGCACGGAGAGATTTGAACTCTCGACCCTCGCCACCCCATGACGATGCGCTACCAGGCTGCGCTACGTGCCGACTGAAAAATAATAGTACCTATTTTGCCATTGTTTGCAAGATAATGCGTTGCTAACTGGTTCATAAATAAACAATCAATTGGCGATGAAGCGTTTCTCGTCGGTCAGGACTTGCAGCAATAAACCCAGCTGTGGCTTGGTTTCTTTGATGGTTTCGCCTTTCAAATCGTACATCCGATAGTTGCCGTTGTTATCGAGCACCAACGTCATGGTCGGCAAAGTAATCGCAAGGCTGTTATTGTCTGCACCCACTACCCAGTTATTACGTCGAGTTGCAGCAAACAGGTCTTCACCCTGTGAATACTCATTCGCTGGGTTTTTGACGTGCAGCAGACGTTGCATCAACGTGGTCATCACATCCTGATGATCGGTGAGTTTTGCGATATTTTGCGCTGGAGTGCCAGGCCAATGAATAACCAGCGGCACCTGAATACGCGAGCGCGACCAGGCGAAAGAATCCTGCTCTTTACCCAGCGGTACACCGTGACCAGCGGTAATAATCACCACCGTATTCTGGAGCTTCCCGGAAGCTTCCAACGCATCCAGCACGCGTTTAATTTGCTCATCAACGTTGCCTGCCGCACGGGTATAGCGACGGGTGAAGGCTTGCTGATTGCTGTCTGCTGTGATGTTGGTGCCATTAAAGGCAACCCAGGAGAACCAGCGGTTATCGTCAGATGCGTATTGCGTCAGCCAGTTAATCCATTGTGAGGCCGTTTGTGCGTCAGACTGGCTTTGCGCGGAAGGCAAAGAGAAGTCAGATAACAAAGCCTGGCGATACATTGAAGAATCGAAGCCATCGGAAGCAAAAAGCCCCAATTGATAGCCTTGCTGGTTCAATGCCGTAATCAATGCCGCAGGGGTGCGGGAGGATAAAACACCGTCCATGTAGGCCGGCGAAATACCATAGAACAGGCCAAAGATGCCGTTATCAGTACCATTACCCGCGCTCATATGCTGCGTGAAGTTAATGTTGTTGCTCGCGAATTGGCTCAGGTTCGGCAGATCTTTCTGTGCATGTTCGGCATTCAGACCATCGACAGTAATCAGCAATACATTACTGCCCGTTCCCATATCGCGGAATTGCAGGTCACTCAGTGGATACTGCACCGAAACGGCTTCAGGATTACCCTGTTCCACGAGGCGGCGCTGGTACTCTTTCGCATCCAGCAGGCCATGTTTTTCGAGGAAGCGGCGGGCCGTCATCGGGTAGGAAAGTGGGAGGTTCGCGCGCTGCATGGTAATCGGGCGATAGAAATTCGCATCTGCCCAGATATACATAATGTGGCTGCTGAAGAAGGCGACAAAGAACAGCACGACGACCGGTTTTGCATAGTGCTTGCGACGCCCGAGGCTGCGCAGTTTCTGCCAACTCCAGGTCGCAAACAGCATTTCAATCAGTAAAATCACCGGCACGCTGATAAACATCAGCTGCCAGTCTCGCGCCATCTCACTCTGGTCTGGGTTAATCACCAGTTCCCAGACAATCGGATTAAGATGGAGATGGAAACGAGTAAAGACTTCACTGTCGATAAGCAGCAGCGTCATACCTGCGGTGGCAAGCGCTGCAGAGACAAAACGCATCAAACGTTGTGACATCACAACAAACGTCAGCGGGAAGAGGATCAGCAAATACGTGGCGAAAACCACAAAGCTGAAATGGCCGATAACCGTCAGCCAGGAATAAATACGACCCGTGAGCGTTGTCGGCCAGTCGGCGACAAACAGATAGCGGCTACCCAGCAGCGTTGCCAGCAGGATATTGAACAGGGCGAACCAATGTCCCCAACTGACCATCTGGGAAACTTTTTCGCGGTAGCGCTGACGGTTAGTCACCATAACGTGTAACTACGATCCCTTAATGAGCTTTGTCTTCGCTCACGGAGGCTTGTAACGCCTCAGCGAAAGAGCGAGCCAGCGAGCGGCGCTGAGCAGAAGCTACGCTGGTATTAATCAGGTTGGTGACCATATTTCCCAGTACCATCAGGGAAAGATCGGTTGGCGTTTGGTGCTTTTCCAGCACGCTTGCCAGTTCACTCAACAGTTCTTCGACGCGTTCGTCACTATAACGGGATATTTGTGGCATAAATTAACAATCAATTAGAATCGGGAAAGGGCGTTATCTTACCGTAGCAGGCGCGATTTTTCTGCTTTTTTATCTCCCCGTCATACTTTGAGTCACAGGTGCGTTGGCTGCTCTCTTATTCGGCCCATCGTGGGCCTCACCCCTTCGGGGCCGCTGCAAGCAGCGTTCAAATCTGTTCCTGACAGATTTGTCACCCGAATCACTTACTAAGGTAAGCTCATCGGGATTTACTCAATTGCCGCCTTCCTGAGCCTCAAATTATTTAGGGGATGGAGATGTTGCAGAAGGCTTCTGGCAATGGTTGAATACCGCCGAGTCTAAAAGGAGAGTTTATCATGAGTCTGGATATCAACCAGATTGCCTTACACCAGTTGATCAAACGCGGCGAACAGACACTTGAAGTTGTGCTGCGCGATTCTCTGTTGGCAACGAACGGCGCCGTAGAAGAAATGATGGCCGAATTGCACCGCGTCTACAGTGCAAAAAATAAAGCATATGGTCTGTTCAGCGAAGAGAGTGAATTAGCAGAAGCGTTGCGCTCGCAGCGTAAAGGCGATGAGGATTTCCTGGCGTTCAGTCGTGCTGCGACGGGTCGCTTACGTGATGAGCTGGCGAAGTATCCTTTTGCTGACGGCGGCATCGTGCTGTTTTGCCAATACCGTTATTTGGCCGTGGAATATTTGCTGGTGGCGGTGCTGAATAATTTAAGCAGCATGCGTGTCAACGAAGAGCTGGATATCAGTTCCACCCATTATCTGGACATCAACCACGCAGATATCGTGGCGCGTATTGATTTGACCGAATGGGAAACCAATCCTGAGTCCACTCGTTACCTGACTTTCCTGAAAGGGCGAGTAGGGCGCAAAGTTGCCGATTTCTTTATGGATTTCCTGGGTGCCAGCGAAGGTTTGAACGCCAAAGCGCAAAACAAGGGCCTGTTGCAGGCGTTAGATGATTTCACTAACGAAGCGCAACTGGATAAAAACGAGCGTCAGGCTGCACGTCAGCAGGTTTATGCGTATTGCAATGAGCAGCTCCAGGCGGGAGAAGAGATCGAGCTTTCTTCACTTGCGGATGAGTTGCCGTGGGCAGTCGATGATAAAAACTTCCAGCAGTTCACTGCTGATAAAGGCTATGAGCTGGAAGAGAGTTTCCCGGCTGACCGTAGCACGTTGCGTCAGTTAACCAAATTTGCCGGTAGCGGCGGTGGGTTGACGATTAACTTTGATTCGATGTTATTAGGCGAACGCATTTTCTGGGATCCCGCGACCGATACGCTGACCATTAAAGGCACACCGCCGAATCTGCGCGATCAGTTGCAGCGCCGGAGCTCTGGTAAGTAACCATAAAAAAACCCGCCGAGGCGGGTTTTTTTTCGAGCTAAATTCGCGATTAAGCGCGAACGAAGTCGATGTGGCTCAGTTTTGGCTTGAACGGGTGACGCTGAACAGCCTGAACTTTAACCTTAACTTCTTTACCGTCTACAACCAGAGTCAGAACTTCTTCGTAGAAACCTGGTTTAGTTTGCAGGTTCATTACGTTGTCGTGATCCAGTTCGATAGAGATCGCAGCTTCGGAACCACCATAGATGATTGCCGGGAATTTGTTAGCTGCACGCAGGCGGCGGCTCGCACCCTTGCCCTGCTCTTTGCGTTCTACTGCATTGATAGTAAACATTAACTGTTTCTCTCTTAAATAATCCTGTTACAGGCGACCCAGCAACAGGTAAGTGATCTGCCTTGCGGATGCAAAAGCGGGCGGGATTATAGCCATATCTGCCCCAGGCTTCAATGAAAAGTACCTTTAGCCGCGCAATTCATTCGCACGGCGGAAGCGGCCTTCGTAATCAAATACCTTTTCCCGCACGTTCCAGAAGTTGCCGTTCTTACGCGCAACGACAAAATCTGGATGACGGAGAGCGGACTGTTGTGCCACGACATCAGCGGCGTTTATCCAGCGTAGCGGTACGCCGGGGGTACGGCTGTGTGGCCGAATAAAGATCTGTTCAAACGCCATTCGCTGGGCGGGCGTTTGCAGGCGGAATCGCTCGCTGACATCCGCGCCATCTTCATCAAAGTAGGTAATCTTTAGCCACTCGCCTTTGTCATCACCGCCATGTTGCAGCGTCATGCCACCACAGCGCAGCACCAGTGCATCTTTTAATTTCAATGCGGCTTTCAACATATCATCAGGATCGACCAGAACCTGGTCGCACTGGTGGCAGCGGCGCGCAGCAATATCATTTTCAGCATTACATTGTGGGCAATTTTTAAAGCGGAAGCGGAAATCGCATTGTTCACGCGTACCTTCGTCATCTTCAAACCACCCCTGGCAGCGGCGGCCAAAATGTTCAATCAATGTGCCATCGCTGGTGGTTTTGCCCCAGAACGTGTTGGCAAAACCACAGGATGGACAGAATACCTGCACTGGCACATTGTCGCTTTTGCCTTTCGCTGCCCCGACTTCAGGGGTGAATAAATCATGAGGATTACCCGCGTAATCCAGAATCAAACAATCTTTTTTCCCCGGTGCCAGACGCAACCCACGACCCACAATTTGCTGATACAGACTCACGGACTCGGTCGGTCGTAAAATAGCAATCAAATCGACATGAGGAGCGTCAAAACCGGTGGTGAGCACCGAAACGTTGACCAGAAAACGGAATTGCTGGTTCTTAAATGCTTCTATTAATGTATCGCGCGCAGGGCCTGGGGTATCGGCGGTAATCAGTGCTGCATCGGTTGCGGGCAGCAGAGCGGTGACTTCTTTGGCATGTTCAACCGTCGAGGCAAAAATCATTACGCCGCGTCTGTCGGTCGCAAATTCAACAATCTGACTGATGATGTGCGGCGTTATGCGCTTTTGCTGTTTTAACTCGCGATTAAGATCCGCTTCGCTGAACAAGCCGTTAGATTGCGCCTGCAAACGGCTGAAATCGTACTGCACGACGGGCATATCGAGCCTTTCGGGCGGCGTTAAATAGCCGTGCTTAATCATGTAGCGCAGCGGGAGCTCATATATGCAGTCACGGAACAGGGCATTTTCGTTACCCCGGACCATGCCGTGATAGTGAAAATGGTAAATCCAGCCTTTCCCAAGGCGATAAGGCGTGGCGGTTAGCCCTAGCAGACGCAGCTTAGGATTTGCCGTGCGTAAATGGGCAAGGATTTGCTGATACTGGCTGTCGTCGGAGTCGCCGATGCGGTGGCATTCGTCAACAATCAGTAAGGAAAACTCACCGTGGAACTGCTCCAGATTACGCGCCACCGACTGTACACTGCCAAAAACCACTTTGCCGTGGCTCTCTTTGCGTTGCAGACCCGCTGCAAAAATGTCGGCTTCCAGTCCAAGCGCACAATATTTAGCGTGGTTTTGTGCGACCAACTCTTTGACATGCGCCAGGACCAGTACGCGCCCACGAGCCACTCGGGCGAGTTCGGCAATCACCAGGCTTTTTCCGGCACCCGTCGGCAACACAATGACCGCAGGCGTAGTGTGTTTGCGGAAATAGTGCAGGGTGGCGTCCACAGCTTCTTGTTGGTAGGGGCGTAAGGTAAAAGACATTGTCACTCAATCTGAAGAAAAATAACGCGTTCAATTATGCCATGGTAAGCGTTTTACCTTGAGAGAGTTTTTGTTGCCGCTATACTGGCAAACTAATTAACAGGCGAACGATTTTTACCACTTGAAAACGGGCTTACGCCCTGTCGGCTATTTCGTGCTGGCACCTCTTTGAAACAGGCAATATTTTAATGCGACTCGATAAATTTATCTCTCAGCAGCTTGGCGTGAGCCGTGCTATTTCTGGCCGTGAAATCCGTGCGAGCCGTGTCACCATTGATGGTGAAGTTGTGCGTGACGCTTCTTTCAAACTGAACCCTGAACATCAGGTTGAGTTTGATGGCCGTTCGTTGACTCAGCAAAATGGCCCTCGCTACTTTATGCTTAATAAGCCGCAGGGGTATGTTTGCTCCACCGAAGACCCGGATCATCCAACCGTGCTGTATTTCCTGGATGAGCCGATGGCGCATAAATTGCACGCTGCCGGGCGTCTGGATATCGACACTACAGGCCTTGTGCTGATGACCGATGATGGCCAATGGTCACACCGTATTACTTCTCCGCGCCATCATTGCGAAAAAACCTATTTAGTGTCGCTTGAGAATCCGATCTCCGATGACACGGCAGAACAATTCGCTGCTGGAGTTCAACTGCATAATGAAAAAGATCTGACGCTGCCTGCGGTACTTGAAGTCATTACCCCGCAGGAAGTCCGTCTGACCATCAGCGAAGGGCGTTATCACCAGGTAAAACGCATGTTCGCGGCAGTGGGCAACCATGTGGTGGGTTTACATCGTGAGCGTATTGGCGCCATTGCCATGGATGCGGATCTCGCGCCGGGTGAATACCGTCCATTAACTGAAGAAGAAATTGCCAGCGTAGGCTTACCGCCGCGTTGATTCCAGGAGGATGTGTTGAGCAGTAAGCAAAACTCGTCAATCGGTATTGTGGTGATACTTGGCCTGCTGGCCATGTTGATGCCGTTATCAATAGATATGTACCTGCCAGCGTTACCGGTCATCGCCTCGGAATTTGGCGTGCCAGCAGGCAGCGCACAAATGACGCTAAGTACATATATTCTTGGCTTTGCTATTGGTCAGCTCTTTTATGGCCCGATGGCAGACAGCATTGGCCGTAAACCGGTTGTGCTGGGAGGTACGTTAGTCTTTGCGGCGGCGGCGATTGCTTGTGCACTCTCACAAACGATTGATCATTTGATCGCGATGCGCTTCCTGCATGGTCTTGCTGCGGCTGCCGCAAGTGTCGTTATAAACGCTTTGATGCGCGATATTTATCCAAAAGAAGAGTTTTCACGCATGATGTCGTTTGTCATGCTGATTACGACGATTGCGCCACTGGTGGCACCCATGGTCGGTGGGGCGGTGCTGGTGTGGTTTAGCTGGCATGCCATCTTTTGGATTCTGGCGTTGGCAGCACTGCTTGCCTCAGCGATGATTTTCTTCCTGATCCATGAAACGCTACCGGTAGAACGGCGGCAGAAGTTTCATTTGCGCACGACGATAGGCAACTTCGCAACACTGTTCCGCCACAAACGTGTGCTGAGCTATATGTTGGCGAGTGGCTTTAGCTTTGCGGCGATGTTCTCATTTTTGAGCGCCGGGCCATTTGTTTACATCGAGCTCAATCACGTCGCGCCGCAGCATTTTGGTTACTACTTTGCGCTTAACATCGTGTTTTTGATCGTGATGACACTGATCAATAGCCGCTTCGTGCGCCGCTTTGGTCCACTGGCGATGTTCCGCTTTGGGTTGTTTGTGCAATTTGCTATGGCAATCTGGCTGGTTGTGAGCACAGGACTGGGGTTAGGTTTTTGGTCAATGGTGCTGGGAGTGGCCGTATTTGTTGGCTGTGTGTCGATGGTGTCGTCAAATGCGATGGCGGTCATTCTTGATGAATTTCCCCATATGGCAGGGACGGCGTCTTCGCTGGCGGGCACGTTCCGCTTTGGTATCGGTGCATTAACCGGCGCGCTTTTATCTATCGCAACCTTTAACTCCGCGTGGCCAATGATTTGGTCGATTGCGGTGTGCGCAACATGCTCGATCGTTTTCTATCTCTACGCCAGCCGTCCCCGACTCGCCACTAATTAGTCCTAAAGTGTAAAAACGGGTATCGCCAGATACCCGTTCTTTAATCTAAATCAACGAAAATTCCCTTCGAATGCCTACAATTTGTTTCTCAAATGTAAACGCATCAACAACAAAAAGTCATATTCTTGTAGTTAAAAAGGTTGAGTTAGATCGAAGAAAGCGTTACATATAGCGCCGAAACGTGTGCAGCACCACAAAAGTAAAACGTTAAAAATGAAATGGTAGACAAATAATTACAACGGATGTAAGCGGTTTTCAACTGTGTTTACACACAAGTAATCAACATTGTGTTAACCTTTATGTAAATCGTTTGTGAAAATATTTTGAGTTTTTCCAGGGGAATACCATAGTGAATACGTTACAACTTTCCATCGTTCATCGTTTACCGCACAGGTATCGTTGGCTGGCGGGTTTTGCAGGGTCCAGAGTTGAACCGATTCCGCAAAATGGGCCGAATGCTGAAAATTGCCTGATTGGTCTAAAATTGCTGAGCGACACCAGCGATGCCGCATGGCCGACGATGCACAAGCTAAGCCTGGCCTTGCGAGATATTGAAGTGGATTGTTCTGTTGTGGAATGTGAAGGCGAGCCGTGCTTGTTTGTAAATCGCCAGGATGAACTTGCCGCAACGTGCCGACTGAAAAATTTTGGCGTCGCCATCGCGGAGTCTTTCTCCAGCGCGAATCCTTTTTAACTGTAAAACCTGCGTGTCAGGCAAGCGCAAGTAACTGGCGTGTGTATTCCGCCTGAGGTGCAGCGAAAATCTGCTGACATGCCCCTTGCTCGACCACTTCTCCCTGCCGCAGTACCACAATCTGATGGCACAACGACTTCACCACGCGCAGATCATGGCTGATAAAAATGTAGGCCAGCTGATGCTTTTCTTGTAACGATTTCAGCAATGCCAGAATTTGCGCTTGCACGGAACGGTCAAGAGATGACGTCGGCTCATCCAGAATAATCAATTCCGGTTGCAAAATGAGTGCGCGGGCTATGGCGATGCGCTGTCTTTGCCCGCCTGAAAATTCAGCCGGATAGCGGTGCATTGTTTGCGGATCTAACCCCACTTCTTGCATAGCGACGATCACTTTCTGCTCACGTTCAGCCGCACTTAACGCAGGCTGATGGACGCGCAAACCCTCTTCAATGATCTGCAAAACATCAAGCCGCGGATTGAGCGACGAATTGGGATCCTGGAAGACCACTTGTATACGGTTGCGCAGCGGCAGCAGTTTTTTGCGATTAAGGTCGTGCAACGGTTTACCGTCA
This sequence comes from Buttiauxella sp. A111, assembly GCF_014189855.1. Taxonomy (GTDB): domain Bacteria; phylum Pseudomonadota; class Gammaproteobacteria; order Enterobacterales; family Enterobacteriaceae; genus Buttiauxella; species Buttiauxella selenatireducens. The sequence goes on along the minus strand of NZ_BJFN01000001.1, from coordinate 983,313 downwards.
AACCAAATCTCTCCGCTGGAGTGAATAAGGCGTAACAGTGCAAGTCCCGTCGTGCTTTTCCCGGAGCCTGACTCTCCAACCAACCCGATGCTTTCACCCGCACGCAGCGCAAAACTCAGATTTTTTATCCCATAGTTAAAGCCGACTGTTTTCCTGAGCAGCCCGCGGCGAATCGGGAAAGCGACCTGTAAATCATGAACCGTTAATAGCGGCGTGTTGGTTTCATCGACCGGGCGCGGAGTCCCCACTGGTTCTGCTGCCAACAATTGTTGGGTATAAGGGTGCTGCGGTGCCGCTAACAATATGGTCGTCGAGTTTTGTTCAACACACTTTCCGTTACGCATCACGGCAACGTTATCAGCCAACTTTTTGACGATATTCAGGTTATGAGTGATAAAGAGCAGGCCCATATTCAGCTCTTGCTTGAGTTCTTTCAGCAATTGCAGGATCTGCGCCTGAACCGTGACATCCAGTGCCGTTGTGGGCTCGTCGGCAATCAGTAATTCCGGGCGCGTCAGCAACGCCATAGCAATCATCACGCGTTGGCGTTCCCCCCCAGAAAGCTGATGCGGAAAGTCAGTTAAACGGCTTGCCGCGTTGCGAACACCGACTCGATCAAGACAGGTCAGCATTTCAGCGCGAGCGGCTTCCCGGCGCATCCCCCGATGGAGCGATAACACTTCGTAAAGCTGCTTTTCGATATTGTGCAGTGGATTAAGCGAAACCATCGGTTCCTGAAAAATCATGGCAATTTTATTACCACGCACGCTGCGCAGGGTGCGCTCAGGCGCATGCAACAGCTCCTGGCCTTTAAAAAAAATCTCCCCTGACGGATAAATCACCGGCGGAGCAGGCAACAAACGCAGCACTGATAGCGCAGTAACGCTTTTCCCGGAACCCGATTCCCCGACTAATGCCAGCGTTTCACCGGCATTCACTTCAAGGGATAAATCGTCCACCACTTGCCGGACGATATTACCGCTACGGAAGGCGACAGACAGATGATTGATGGACAGCAATGGAGTTGTCATCTCAGTACACCTTGCTTGGGTCGAAGGCGTCGCGCACGGCTTCACCAATAAAAATGAGGAGTGTCAGTAAGATGGCCAGCGAGAGGAACGCGGTGATGCCAAGCCACGGAGCCTGAAGATTATTTTTGCCTTGCAACAGCAGTTCACCCAGTGACGGTGAGCCGAGCGGTAAGCCGAAACCGAGGAAATCCAGCGAGGTGAGGGTGGTAATCGAACCGCAAAGGATAAATGGCAAAAATGTCAGCGTAGCGACCATGGCGTTGGGTAGCATATGGCGGATAATTATCGATCCGTCACTCACGCCCATCGCCTGGGCTGCCCGAATGTAATCGAAGTTGCGGGTACGCAAAAACTCAGCGCGCACCACACCGACCAGACCCATCCAGCCAAACAGAACCGTAATACCGAGTAGCCACCAGAAATTCGGCTGGATGACGCTTGAAAGCAGAATGATGAGGAAGAGTGTCGGCATCCCCGACCACACTTCAATAAATCGCTGGCCCCACAAATCCACTCGTCCGCCGTAATAACCTTGTACTGCGCCAGCCAGTATTCCAATGACGCTGGATAAAATCGTCAACATCAGGCCGAACAGAATGGAAATACGCGTGCCATACAAAATCCGCGCCAGCACATCGCCGCCGTTGGCATCAGTCCCAAGCCAGTTTTGACTGCTCGGGGGGGAAGGGAAGGGGACAGTGGTGGCAAAGTTAATCGCATTGTAGCCAAAGCGGATCGGTGCCCACACCACCCATCCTTTTTGGTTCAGGCGTTCTGCAAGCCAGGGATCCTGATAATCCGCAGGTGTCGCCAGAGGGCCACCAAAATCACTTTCGCTGTAATTGGCAATAAACGGAAAATAGAGACGTTCCTGATAATGCACGACCAACGGGCGATCATTCGCAATCAGTTCTGAACCCAGAGTGAGTAAAAAAAGAATGGCGAAAACCCACAACGACCAATAGCCGCGCTTATTATGCCGAAACCGTGCCCAGCGGGCTTGATTAACAGGACTTAAATGGCTCATCCACGGCCCTCGAAATCAATACGTGGATCAACCAGCGTATAAGTAATGTCGCTCAGAATATTCAGCAGCAAGCCAATCAGGGTGAAAATGTACAAGGTCCCAAACATCACCGGATAGTCGCGAGAAAGGGTCGAGTCATATCCCAGCAAGCCCAGTCCGTTTAGCGAAAACATCACTTCGATAAGCAACGAGCCGGTAAAAAACATACTGATGAACGTGGCAGGAAAACCGGCAATCACTAACAGCATTGCGTTGCGGAATACATGGCGATAGAGAATTTTACTTTCATCCAACCCTTTGGCTCGCGCAGTGACCACGTATTGCTTGCGAATTTCATCCAGAAACGAGTTTTTGGTCAACATCGTCAAGGTCGCAAAGCCCCCGACCACGGTCGCCAGCACCGGTAATGTAATGTGCCAGAGATAATCCATGATTTTGCCGTACCACGGCAGGGTATCGAAATTCGTTGATACCAGGCCACGCAGCGGGAACCAGTCCAGATAACTGCCGCCAGCAAACAACACAATCAGCAAGATAGCGAACAAGAATGCAGGGATCGCGTAGCCGATGATAATAAACGTGCTGCTCCAGACATCAAAAGCACTGCCATTGCTGACGGCTTTTCGGATTCCGAGCGGGATCGACACCATGTAGATAATTAAGGTGCTCCACAAACCAATTGAGATAGACACCGGCAAGCTGTCTTTAATCAGATGCAGAACGGAAGCGCTGCGGAACAGGCTGTTGCCAAAATCAAAACGTAGATAATCCCCGAGCATTTTGAAATAGCGTTCATGAATCGGTTTATCGAAACCGTAGCGGTGAGTAATTTCGGCAATGACTTCCGGGTCAAGGCCACGAGCGCCGCGGTACTGGCTGTCGCCAACATTTCCGACACCGACTCGGGCATGACCGCTTCCCATAGAATCCGTCGTTAAACCGGGGACTCCTGCGCCGTGGCCAAATTGAATCGCCGCGATCGCCTGATCTACAGGGCCACCAGGTGCAATCTGTACGATGAAAAAATTGATGGTGATAATTGCCCACAGTGTCGGGATTATCAGCAGCAAACGACGTAACAGATAGCTTCCCATAGATACCCTTAACGCCGGTTTGCCGGTAATTGAGCGGCTTTGTTAACGTCATACCACCAGGTGTCAAAGCCTGTGGTGTATAACGGATGAATGGCCGGTTTAGAGAATTTACTCCACCAGGCGAAGCGGTCTGCTGCCATGTACCACATCGGAATCATGTAATTATTCCATGTCAGTACCCGGTCTAGCGCGCGCCCCAGTGGTAGCAGTTTTTGTTTGTCACCCTGATGAGCCACAATCTGAGAAATCAGTTTATCGACCACCGGGCTTTTCACTCCCGGTGCATTGTAAGTCGAGTCGACGTATTCCGAAGCCCACGAAATTTGCACATCCGCACTGGGATAAGGCATGGCGCTGTACAGTGTTGGCATCATGTCATAGTCGCGGGAACGCAGGCGGTTGGTAAGCTGCGAGTTATCCACCTGACGAACCTCCATCGTGATACCCAGTCGTTGCAAATTATGCTGGAACGGTAAAACCCACTGTGTGTTGCCGGTGGAGCCAATCAACAACTCGAAACTCAACGGTTTACCTGTTTTAACATTGACGAGTTTTTGGTCTTTTAGTTCCCACCCCGCATCTTTCAACAAGTTCAGGGCTTTGAGCAGATTGTTGCGGTCAAACCCATCCCCGCGCGATTTTGGTGGGTTGTAGATAGTGGTAAATACCTCTGGCGGTAAATCTTTCTTCATGGGGGCAAGGATTGTCAGCTCATCAGCATTTGGATAATCCCGCGCGGCATATTCCGTGTTCTGGAAATAACTGTTCGCCCGATTGTATGCGCCATAAAACAGCGCTTTGTTCATCCATTCAAAATCGAACGCCAGGCCAATTGCTTCACGTACTTTTCGGTCTTCAAAGATGGGACGCTGGATGTTAAACGCCAGCCAGCGTGTGTCCTGAGCGGCATCGTTGGGCTGCTCTTCTTTTACAATAAAACGATTCGAAAAGTTCTTTCCGGTATAACGCGTCGCCCAGTTCTTTGCGCTGACTTCGAGACGATAATCGTAGGCACCAGCCTTAAAGGCTTCAAAAGCGACATTGTCATCGAGATAGTAATCGTAACGGATAGAATCAAAATTCCAGCGGCCACGGTTTACCGGTAAATTGGCGGCCCAATATTCACTGACACGGGTGTAAGTAATATATTGCCCCATGCGCCATGCCGTTATTTTATACGGGCCGCTGGCTGGAGGAGGTGCAGACAGTGGGTCGCTGAGCTTATGATCTTTCCAGAATTTTTCAGGAAATACCGGAAGCGAGAATAACCCTAACATCCGTTCTTTACTGGGTTCCGCCAGTTCGATACGTACCGTTAAAGGCGAGATGCTTCGCACCTTTGCACCTTTATAAACCAGGCGAAACTGCGGCACACCTTCAGTCATGAATTTATTAAAAGTGAAAGCGACATCACTGGCTTTGATGGGCGCCCCATCATGAAAACGGGCACGCGGATTAATTTCGATTTCAGCCCAGGCAAAATTGGCAGGATAGCGCGCCATTTCGCCGATCAGTGGGTAATAGCTGCCAGGCTCATCATCTGAGGTGGTAAAAAGCGTGTCATACAATGCTTCGGTACGTACACCGGGATTGCCACGTAGCGCATAACGGTTGAAGTTATCAAAGGTGCCAATCGCCGACAGGGTGATGTTCCCACCCTTTGGTGCTGCAGGGTTGACGTAATCAAACTGCGTGAAGTTGACGGCGTATTTAGGTTCACCTAAAACGGCAAAGGAATAACTTTCCTTGATGTTTTCAGCCTGACTTGACGCAGCAATCAGGCAAAGGCTCAGTAGGGCGAGGGTGCGGGAAAACATCGTATAGGTCATTCCTTGTCAGGGAGGAGATTACCTTATTGTTTCATCCCGAAACAATATCAATATCCAGGTAATGTACCACCGCATTATAACGTCATGATGGTAAATCATAAGTTAAGCACGTGATACTTCAAGCTGCATCTTTGCAGGCAGTGGATATTGGTTGTCAGACAGAGAAATTAACGGCGGATAACCAACTCATCGTAATCTTTTTGCTGGTTTTCCCATTCCTGCAATTGCACAAGAGTAAGAGGGCGGGCGAAATAGTAACCCTGTAAATAATTCACGCCCTGGTCAATCAACCATTTGGCTTGCTCGCGGGTTTCAACGCCTTCCGCAACGGTGGTCATGCTGAGTTTGCGTGCCAGCGTAAGCACGGCATCGAGCACCGGAGAGGTGACTGTCTCAAAGCCAATCGAGTTAACAAAGCCACGATCAATCTTGAGATAGTCCAGCTTAAAGCGTTCGAGATAGATAAGCGCACTGTGCCCGGTACCAAAATCATCGACAGCAATTTCATACCCTTGCTCGTGCATCCAGGAAAACAGGCAGCTGGCTTCGTTTTCCTTAATCATATCGCGTTCGGTAATTTCAAAAATGAGTTGGAAATGATGGGGCGACAACGAGGTGGCAAAAGCTTGAATATCTTCTTTGAAAGTTGGGGAGTGCAAATGGCTGGGCGCCAGGTTAACACCAAGTCGTGCACCTGGCGGTAAAACATGCTGGAGCTTTTTGGCATCACGCGCAATCAGTTCAAACAAGTGGCGGGTGAGGGGAACAATCAATTGCTGGGCTTCTGCAAAGGCGATAAACGCATCCGGAGGAATAGGGCCTGCAATAGGATGATTCCAACGCATCAACACTTCGACACCAGACATTTTTAGCTCTTTGGCATTCACTACCGGTTGATACACCACATAGAACTGCCCGCGTTTAATACCGGTCAGGATCTCTTTGCCTGAGCGTAAGCGTACCGTCAAAAAATAGGCGCACAATGCCCCGCAGAGAATGCCGAAAACTAAACCTGTAAGAATGGAAATTTGAATGTCTTCCACAGGCCAGGTTTCACCGTACAGCTCTATCTTAATGGGATAACCCGGAATAGAGATGACGCGAGTAGGGTGAGTGGGGAGCTCTGACACATTCATCACGCTGTTGGATATCGTTGTTAGCGCTTTATCGCCCGCGATAATGGCCATCGACACCCGATCATTCTGGCGTGTGGTGAATAATAAATAGGGGGTGAGATTGACATTCAGGGTGGCGAAAACACCCCGGCCTTCCATTACGGGATTTTTAAACCACGCGGCAATAGTCGGCTTGCCTGGCACCATCGGCGTGCCTTGCATAATAGTCAGGTCGATATTTTCATTGATGTTGATATCAGGCACCAACTGGTCCATGCCCATCAACATGCTTCCGGTCGCCGATGAACAGTAGGCTTCATCGTTACGGACTAATACAAAGGCGCGGATATTGGCATTAAAGGCAGCGCGCGAAGTCAGTTCACTTGAGACTTGATGGCAATCAGAGAGAGTTAACGGTTGAATGCTGGTGGCGGTGGACTCAAGTTCATCGAAAAAGGCATTGAGATAATTGCGTACGTCATCAGTGAGTGTGTCATAACCCGTCTCACGCTTACTGTGCAATGTCAGGCTGGTCATACCACTAATCAGTAGCGCGGCAAGGATGCCCGCCAAAATACTGAAGGTGGTTATTTGCCGGACTGAGGTAAAGTAACGTGAAAATATATTTTTAGAAAACATGGATAACGGGTTCCTGCAGGCGCAAGAGACTTATTGTTTATTTGTATTTTTTTGGACTATAACGCAAAAACTACCATTGAGTCATAAAGTTTCGAACGAAAGTTATAATCATTGTGGAATCGTTTATTTATTGCACTCAATGAAATTCAGGCAATAAAAAAACGCTGTATAAACAGCGTTTCTTGTCTCGTCGAAGTGTTGTCTTGCAAACAGCCAAGGGAGTAACTGTTTGCAAGAACCGCATTAACTGCGGCTCAGTACGCGTCGTGCTTCGTTATAGCGCTTCTTCCAGTACGGCTCGTCCATGCTTGAAATCGTCACACCACTGCTGGTGGAAGCATGTACAAACTGATTATTGCCGATATAAATACCAACATGTCGACCGGTTGAACCTGCGCGGAACAGAACTAAATCGCCAGTACGTAATTTATTGCGTGAAATCGATTTACCTGAATCCTGTTGTTCAGAAGTTGAACGAGGCAACTCTAAACCAAATTGTTCACGGAATGTACGCTGCACGAATGCAGAACAATCAATACCGCTTTTATTGCTGCCACCAAGACGATAACGAACGCCTTTCCAGCTTGCATATTGATCCATGAGACGTGATTTCACATCTACATTACGGACCATCTCTTCGAATTCATCCTGAGAAGCTTGCAGTAAAAAACCATCTTTATTGCCGACTGCATGCGTCTCAGAATGCATATTTGCGGTGTTTGTCGAACTACATGCTGACAGCATCACTGCCACAGCAACGGCGGGAATTACCCGCAAGATATATCTCAAAATAGGCTGAGATGTGACCATTATGTTTGTTATCCCTTGATGTCCTTAACGATAAATATCGTTATACAAAATGCCAACGTGACGAGACTAATTACCTGAGCGTCATGAAACAATTGCTTATGCACAAAACTGTGGTATGACGCACAAATTTATTCACACTGCGAATGATTTGGCTTTAAGCACAAAACGTATTCGAGGGTACCCTATCAGCACTGGCGTGGCGAGAGCTTTTATCTGATTTTTTATAATAAATTGTGATGTTAAGGAATGATAAGAAATATTGCGTATTTGTTAATCGAAATTGCTGCTTAAATGTGCAAATGCTTCTTTTGTCTGGAGAAGCGGAAAGGTTAAATATTAGGCGGTTTTGGCGAGGAAATGAAAAATCACCAGAGATCATTCCGTTCTCTGATGATTAAAATTTAATCGTGTTTATCAGATGTTAATCATTTGCTTTGTGCAGTTGAGGTAAATAGCGGTCCAGGAGGTTAATTAACCCGTCACTTATTGGGGTTAAAAGCACCCATGGCAAGCAAACAAGCGCAATAGATAGTGAACCGACAAAAATATCAGTAAACCAATGTGCGCCTATCATCATGCGCGGCATCATGAAAATCAGGAAAATAATAACGGCAATGGCGAACGCTTTTTTGCCGAAATATCGCAGCATGAAGCCGGTGTAAATCAGTAGCATTAATCCATGGTCGCCAGGGAAGCTGTCTTTAGAAGCATCCTTTGTCGGAAAATGCAACAGGTCGCTGACCCGATAAATATCGGTGAAATACAGCGTAGGGCTGACGTGAGATTCCGGAATCAGATGGCCGAGTTGATTAATAATAATTGCGCAAAATAACATCACGATGCCCATGATAACCATGCGGCGGCGACCGGTTGCTTGCTCTTTGTGCCAGTAGAAGAAAAACAGCGAACCCATCGCTAATAACGAAATGCCATCAAACACCCGATTATTGGTCACAGCGACAAGTACCAGGAAGGCATGGCTCTTAACCAGTTCACGGTTAAAGAAATTGAAGATGTTGGAATCAATAACGAACCAATAGCCGTGCCCTGAAGGCAGATACCAGCTAAAAAAGAGTGCAAATCCCAGTGCGTTCAGCACCAGGATAAGAGGAAGTCGAATAATATTCATACAATGTCACGAGATTTTTTAACAAAGGGCGAAAGGGTAGGCTTACAAACTTAAACGTAACTTCAACAACGATGATTGCAACGTATTCCAGTCAACTTCACCGCTATGGATCAACTCAATACGGCTATCTGGAGGCGCAACGTTTTGTGTTTCGATATGGAAATCAAGACCCTGACGATTAACTCGTACTAAGCCTTCCGCAATACGCAGGACACCTTTAACGCGGTCGACTGGGGCAAGCCTGGCCCATTCCAGAATCCCAACGGTGTCAAAGACAGTGTCTGCATCAAAAATCCAGCCGCAACCGACATAACCCTGGCCACTATTAATGCTGCGTCTCCAGCGTTGATGCTCGGGCAGACTTAATGCAGCAAGCCCCTTAGATACGGCGTGGCTATGATTATGATCGGGGCTGGAAGGTAGTTCGCGTAGATTTTGACGCGGTTTATCGAGGAGACTGCTGTCGATGTTGCCGTTATGAGCGGGAATAATTTCACGGCCCGCGGCTTCGCGCTGTTGCCATTCGGCCAATGCACGGCGGCTTTCATCGCTGGCACGGTCTTCTTTGTTCGCAATGATAATATCGGCAGCGGCGAGCTGATCGCGGAAATTATCATTATTCACAGCCCGTTCATCAAGCAACTGGCGCGGGTCGAGCAAACAAATCGTGGCGTTGAGTTCTATCCACGGTTGGTAAACCTCGGCGGTCAGCATGTCGAGAATTTGTTTAGGATGACCCAGACCGGTAGGTTCGATGAGCAAGCGGTCGGGTTTACCCTGGCGCAGAAGCGTGTTCAGGCCAACTTGCATCGGCAGCCCATTCACACAACACATACAGCCACCGGGGATTTCTTTCAATAATGCACCACTGTCAGCTAATAACGCGCCGTCGATACCGACTTCACCAAATTCATTGACCAGCACAGCCCATTTTTCATGCTCGGGTTTATTGGCCAGCAAATGTAAAATGGTGGTGGTTTTTCCGCTACCGAGAAAACCGGTAATGAGGTTGGTTTTAGTCACAGGCGCTCCGGACAGGTTAAGTGAACCTTACGTGATTGATTATCACAATCCTGAACAACATTTGCGAGAAAAGGAAGCCTGAGTGGGCATCACATCCTTGTGAAGCACGCTTAAAGGCATTGATTGTTAAATTAACCGACCCGTTTAGCGACGGCTGCGCGTGCGCCATTGCTACATAATTCGTTCCATGCGGCACAGATGTTTTCGACAAATTGTTCATCAGCAGGAAGGTCACTACCGAATATTTCTTGCAGGCTGAGCAAAGCGTGAACACGTTCTTCAGGAGCGCTGCCTTCAACCAACGCTTTTATCTTCCCGGCCAACGGATCGCGAATATCAATCTCGTTGCCAGCGTCATCGGTGCCGCTGACATAGCGCATCCATCCGGCAATACCCAATGCCAGGCATGGCCATTCATCACCTTGTTGCAAGTGCCAGCGTACACTTTCCAACATGCGCTGCGGCAGCTTCTGGCTACCATCCATCGCGATTTGCCAGGTACGGTGTTTTAGCGCCGGGTTTTCGAAACGCTCAAGTAAGTTATGCGCATATCGCTGCAAATCAACGCCCGCAACGCGGAGTGTTGGCGCTTGTTCGTGCATCATTAAACGATGCGCGGCCTGGCGGAAATTTTCATCAGCCATGCAATCATTGACGTGCTGATAGCCCGCGAGGTAGCCGAGATACGCGAGGAAGGAGTGACTACCGTTAAGCATGCGCAGCTTCATCTGTTCCCACGGCATCACGTCGTCGACCATTTCAACGCCCACTTCTTCCCATGCCGGACGGCCAGCAACAAAGTTATCTTCAATAACCCATTGGATAAACGGTTCACCTGAAATCGCACACGGATCCTCAACGCCTAGCGTTTCAGTGATTTCGCGTAAAGATTCTGGCGTTGCAGCAGGGACAATTCTGTCAACCATAGTGCTTGGGAAGGTCACGTGCTCTCGGATCCAGTCGGCTAATTCCTGGCTGCGGGTTTCTGCCATGCCAATTACCGCATTGCGTACCACATGGCCGTTGTCAGGAATGTTGTCGCACGAAAGCACGGTAAAGTGGCGTAATCCTCGTTCGCGGCGGCGATTGAGGGCTTCCACCAAAATACCGGGCGCTGAATGTGGCTCGGTGGGATGCTGTAGATCGTGAATAATCCGTTCGTTATTGCTGTCGAGTTTTCCGGTCGCGGGGTCGATGCAATAACCCTTTTCGGTCACGGTCAGGGAAACAATCGCCACCTGCGGCTCGCAGAATTTCTCAATAATTGCATCAAGGCCATCGAGTTTTGCATTCAGGCATTCGTTAACTGCACCGACAACAATCGCCTGATTACCCTCGCGACCTTTTTCCAGCACGGTATAAAGGTGGTCCTGGTCTCGCAACGCGCTCATCAACTTGTCGCCGCTAAACAGGCTTATCTCACAAATGCCCCAATCACCCCCCAATTTATTGAGCACCCGATCGGTCAACAATGCCTGGTGCGCGCGGTGAAACGCCCCAAAGCCAAAATGGACGATGCGGGTTTTTAACGCCTGGCGATCATAGCGTGGTTGCTGAACATCGGCAGGGAGCGTGACCGAAGCAATTGTATTCATAAATGTAAATCCTGATTAACGAATTAGTAACATTGCGCAGTCTAAAGTTATATGACAGCAAATTAAATTGGTGTGCCGTCTTTATCCATTTAATGTGAGCTGGATCAACCAATGTAACCGCAAAATTTGACCGAAAAGAAGAATTCAGTATGGTAGTAGTCAATGTGGTAAAAAGAATTGGTATGACAACTTAACTGAGGAACTGTCGATGGAACAAACATGGCGTTGGTACGGCCCAAAAGACCCGGTATCTCTGGATGATGTGCGTCAGGCGGGCGCGACCGGTGTCGTTACTGCTTTGCATCACATCCCAAATGGTGAAGTGTGGCCAGTTGCTGACATTAAAGAGCGTCAAGCCGTGTTGGCAGCGAAAGGACTGACCTGGTCAGTAGTTGAAAGTATTCCGGTGCATGAAGAAATTAAAACTCACACCGGTGAATACGATAAGCATATCGCAAACTACCAGCAAAGCATTCGTAACCTGGCAGAATGCGGCATCGACACCGTGTGCTACAACTTCATGCCAATTCTGGACTGGACGCGTACCGATCTTGAGTATGAATTGCCAGATGGTTCAAAAGCGTTGCGCTTTGACCAGATTGCTTTTGCAGCATTTGAGTTGCACATCCTTAAGCGCAAAGGCGCTGAGGCAGATTACAGCGAAGAAGAGCAGCGTCAGGCGCTGGACTACTTCAACAGCATGTCAGATGCCCAAAAAGAAAAACTGACGCGCAATATCATCGCGGGTTTGCCGGGCGCGGAAGAGGGTTACACCCTGGACCAGTTCCGTGCGCGCCTTGCTGAATACGACGGCATTAATAAAGAGCAACTGCGCGAGAACATGGCGTACTTCTTACGTGCGATTGTTGCGGTAGCGGAAGAAGTCGGTGTGCGTCTGGCGGTTCACCCGGACGATCCACCGCGTCCTATCCTCGGTCTGCCACGCATCGTATCGACTATTGAAGATATGCAATGGCTGAAAGAAACCGTCGATAGCATTTATAACGGCTTCACTATGTGTACCGGTTCTTATGGCGTTCGCGCGGACAACGACCTGGTACGTATGATTGAAACCTTTGGCGATCGTATTCACTTCACCCATCTGCGTGCAACATGCCGCGAAGAAAACCCGAAAACCTTCCATGAAGGCGCGCACCTGCAAGGTGATGTGAACATGGTTGCGGTGGTAAAAGCGATTCTGACTGAAGAACAGCGTCGTAAAAACAGAGGGGATGTGCGTCCGATTCCAATGCGCCCGGACCACGGACACCAGATGCTTGACGATCTGCACAAGAAAACCAACCCAGGTTATTCAGCGATTGGTCGCCTGAAAGGTCTGGCTGAAGTTCGCGGTGTGGAACTGGCTCTGAAGCAGACGTTATTCCCGGATTTGCTGAAGTAACGTTAAGTTATTGCTGGATGGGCGAGCGTTGTGCAGCCCGTCTTAACCGCAGATCGGTGTGTTTGCTTAAACAGTAAAACACCATAAAAAAACGCGCCTTCCGGCGCGTTTTTACATTCTTAGTGGCAGATTAGTCTGCACGACCCATAGAACGCTTTTCAGCGATATGAATACGGATCTTCTCACCCGTAACCATATATTCTGGAACCTGAATCACAAGCCCAGTAGACATGGTTGCAGGTTTGGTGCGGGAGCTTGCTGACGCGCCTTTGATGCCAGGTGCGGTTTCAATGATTTCTAAATCCACAGTCTGTGGCAATTCCAGCGCCAGCAATTGGCCATCCCAGGTCAGGACCTGCATGTCAGGCATGCCACCTTCAGGAATGAATTGCAGCTCTTCTTCAATCTGATCTTTGGTGAAGATATACGGGGTGTAATCTTCTTTATCCATGAACACGTATTCGTTGCCATCGATGTAAGAGAAATCAACGTAACGGCGGGTCAGAGTAATGGTGTCGACGATATCGTCGCCTTTGAAGCGCTCTTCAACTTTCTGACCAGTACGGACATCAGAAAAACGCATTTTGTAAAGCGTTGCTGCGCCACGTGCGCTGGGTGCCTGAATATCAATATCTTTAACAATCAGCAGCTTGCCGTTGTAATTCAGTACCATACCTTTTTTGACTTCGTTAGCTCTTGCCATCGATGTTTCCTGTAAAAAATTGAGGAGCGAAAATATTGCGTCAAATTACTCGCGGGGCGCTGTTCAGGCAAGCAGATTTCGCTACCCTTCATACTTCAAGCTGCCTCTTTGTTGGCTGCGTTCACTTACCCGAATCACTTACTTTAGTAAGCTCATCGGGATGCGTTCACTTGCCGCCGCGATGCAACCTGAATTATTTTGGGCTGGAGTAATGTAGTTAACGTAGTAAAGCCGCGTTGCTACTGCTACAGTCCAGATCCTTGTCAGCCCACCGGAGCATTGCAGATGGACTGTCGTCCCGATTGCGGCGCATGTTGCACCGCGCCTTCCGTATCCAGCCCAATCCCCGGCATGCCAAATGGCAAACCGGCTAATACGTCATGCGTTCAGCTTGGTACCGACATGCGTTGTAAAATCTTCCTTTCACCGCTAAGACCCAAGGTCTGTGCAAGCCTGCAAGCCTCGCGTGAAATGTGTGGCACGACGCGCCAACAAGCCATGGATTACCTGATTTATCTCGAAGCGGCGACCGCCCCTTAGATGTCTTTGATTTTCACCATGCAAAAAGCGGTGATGGCTATCATTCCTAACGCGATATAAAACACGGTGTGGTAATTCCAGATTTCAGCCACGACACCGGCCATCGACCCCGCGATAATCCAGCCGACACGCGTGGTATTGGTATATAGCGTGGTTGCCGCTCCCGCCTGGCCTGGCATTAAATCCTGAAAATAGAGCATGCCGATACCCGCCAAAATACCGATGAAAATCGCGTTCAGCAGTTGTAACCCCAGCAGCATGATTTCGTTGTGCAGCGTCAGCATCCCAATGTAGAACATCAGACCCGCAACTGCGGCAATACGCATCAGGAAACGCTTACCGAAGCGTTTGGCGTAATAACCGGCGATCAGCATGGTGGGGATCTCAAGGCCGGCAGCCGTCCCCATCATCACGCCCGCCAGTTTCTCCGGCAGATGTAATTCATGAATGATGTAGAGCGGCATATTAATGATATAGAGACTATTACAGCCCCACATCATGGTGCAGGCGACAAACAACAGCAGAGCGTCACGGCGATTACGGCGGGGAGCCTCAAGGGTGGTTGTTTTCGTCACCACCTCTTTTCGCATCGATGGTAACAACATCCGTACCATCACACTGCAAACCACAAACGCCAGCGCGGCGCTAAGATACATCGTGGTAAATCCAAAACCTAACGCAAGGGCGTAAGCGATAGGTGGGCCAATCACCCAGGCAAGCGATACCTGCGCACGCAGAATCGAGCTGAACATGACGGCCTCGCGACCGGTACGGTCGGCGTGTTCACGCGCCAGGGCAAACATTTGCGGGTTAGCGGTTGAGCCAAAACTGCTGAGAAAAACCCCGACGAACAGCAACACAAAATAGTTACGGTTCCAGGCAAATAGCACGCAAGCGAGCGCGCCTAATAAGCAGCAGACAAAAATGAGTGCTTTCCGATCGCCTTTCCGGTCAGAGCGGCCCGCAAGAAACTGGCTGACAGCAATGCCAATAATTGCGCTGCCGGTGAAAAAGAAACCCACCATTGCTGGACGAACATGAACTTCTTCGGTCAGAAACAGGCTCAGCGTTGGAGTTTGTAATGCACCTGCAATCCCGGTTAGAAAAGCGACAATCAAAAAGGCGGAAGACGTTAAATCAAGGGGCTTACGGGTTGCTGCTATGGGGGAGTTTTGCATGCTCTCGGCGTCGCTAATCAATGAACGCGCGGAGTTTACGCGCCTTGTTAGTAAATAAACAGTTGATCAAATCAAAGGCGGCACGAAAAGCCCCTTCGGATCACCATCACAGTGGGGAACTGCCGTTTAGCTTTTTATGAAACTGCCGCCATACTTAGTAAAAGAGAAAACGGTTCAATAGACGAATCCGCTTTAACTCGTTCAGCTTTTACATCCTGGTTTGAGTGAAATGTGCGGAAGCTCTAAATTTCAGTAACGAAACATCAACATGTCTTGCCTGAATCATGATGAATATGCACACTAATTGAAACGTTTCAGCGTCGTCTTATTTGGTTTCAGGAGTGGGATGGCGCATTTTTTCTCATTACAGCTGAATCGTTTCAATTCAGCAGGAGAGGAGACCCATGTTCCAGTTATCTGTGCAGGACATTCATCCGGGGGCGAGCGCCGGAAATAAAGAAGAAGCCATACGTCAGGTTGCCGCAGCACTCGCGCAAGCGGGCAACGTCAGCATTGGCTACGTGGAAGGTATGCTGGCTCGCGAGCTGCAAACTTCCACTTACCTGGGTAATGGTATTGCCATTCCACACGGCACCACCGATACCCGCGATCTGGTGCTGAAAACGGGTGTTCAGGTATTTCAGTTTCCGCAGGGAATTGAGTGGGGCGAAGGCCAAACCGCCTATGTTGCTATTGGCATCGCCGCGAGCTCTGACGAGCACCTTGGTTTACTGCGTCAGCTGACGCATGTGCTTAGTGATGACGACGTTGCTGAACAACTCAAAAACGCAACTTCAGCAGAAGAGCTCCGTGCGTTGCTGATGGGCGAAAAACAGTCTGCATCGTTGCTTTTTGACAACTCATTACTGGCACTTGATGTGACTGCCACCGACCTGATGACGCTTCAGGCATTAAATGCCGGGCGCATCAAACAGGCAGGTGCGGCAAACACGGCGTTTGTAAGCAATGTCATTTCCAACAAACCACTTTACTTAGGACAGGGTATTTGGCTAAACGACAGCACTGAAGGCAACCTTGCCAGTGCTGTGGCAATCAGCCGTCCTGTTAGCGCGTTTGAAACTGAAGGCCAACCGGTATCGCTTTTGATGACGGTTGCAGTGGCCGACGATCAACCATTACAGGTGCTTAACCGTCTGAGCGACATGCTGATCAACAATACAGCTGACCGCTTGCTGAATGCGGATGCGCCCGCGTTGCTGACGATGCTGACCAGCGACGTTGCACCAGAGCAGAACAGCCTGAGCGCAGATTTCCAGATTCGTAATGAACACGGTTTACATGCTCGTCCTGGCACCGTGCTGGTGAACACCATCAAACAATTTAATAGTGAGATTACCGTGACCAACCTTGATGGCACAGGCAAACCTGCCAATGGACGCAGTTTGATGAAAGTGGTGGCACTTGGCGTGAAGAAAGGCCACCACCTGCGCTTTACTGCACAGGGCGACGATGCTGAACTTGCGCTGAAAGCGATTGGTGAAGCTGTTGCAGCCGGTCTGGGCGAGGGGGCAGCATGAGTCGTCGCGTCGCAACCATTACGCTAAACCCGGCGTACGACCTGGTCGGTTACACACCGGAAATTGAACGTGGTGAAGTTAATCTGGTGCGTACCACCGGCTTACACGCTGCTGGTAAAGGCATTAACGTTGCTAAGGTTCTGAAAGATCTCGGTATCGATGTCACTGTTGGCGGCTTCCTTGGGAAAGACAACCAGGATGGCTTCCAGCAACTGTTCAGCGAGTTGGGAATTGCCAACCGCTTCCAGGTTGTACAGGGCCGTACTCGTATCAACGTAAAACTGACAGAAAAAGACGGTGAAGTCACCGACCTGAATTTCTCCGGTTTTGAAGTGACTCAGTCGGACTGGGATCGTTTTGTTGCAGATTCACTTAGTTGGCTTGGTCAGTTTGACATGGTCTGCGTCAGTGGCAGCTTACCGGCAGGTGTCTCCCCGGAAGCGTTTACCGACTGGATGACCCGTCTACGTAGCCTGTGCCCGTGCATCATCTTCGACAGCAGCCGTGAAGCGTTAGTTGCGGGTCTGAAAGCGGCGCCGTGGTTGGTGAAACCGAATCGCCGCGAGCTGGAAATTTGGGCTGGCCGTAAGCTTCCGGATATGAAAGATGTGATTGATGCCGCCCATGCGCTGCGTGAACAGGGTATTGCTCATGTAGTTATCTCTCTGGGTGCCGAAGGCGCACTTTGGGTTAACGCCTCCGGTGAATGGATAGCGAAGCCGCCAACGTGTGAAGTCGTCAGCACCGTCGGTGCCGGGGATTCCATGGTGGGTGGGCTTATCTACGGCCTGTTAATGCGTGAATCCAGTGAACATACTTTACGTCTGGCGACGGCAGTTGCGGCGCTGGCGGTAAGTCAGAGCAACGTCGGTATCACCGATCGTACTCAACTGGCGGCCATGATGGCTCGTGTTGATCTGAAACCTTTTAACTGACAGCAGGAGAGGAACAATGAAAACGCTGCTGATTATCGAACCTGGTCTGGGGCAAGCTCGCGCATACCTTGCGAAAACGTTGCTCGGCTCCGCGGCGCAGAAAGCGCACTTGCAGATTATCGACAATCCGAACGAAGCTGACATGGCGATTGTGGTGGGTACCGCGATTCCTGCTGATAACTCGCTGAATGGCAAAAATGTATTCCTCGGTGATATCGACCGTGCGGTACAACATCCAGAACTGTTTTTAAGTGAAGCAAAAAGCAAAGCCAAACCTTACAAGGCACCGGTAAATATAGCGCCAGTGGCTGCAGCTAAAGGTCCAAAACGCGTCGTTGCGGTGACAGCGTGTCCGACAGGTGTCGCGCATACCTTTATGGCGGCTGAAGCGATTGAAACCGAAGCTAAAAAACGTGGCTGGTGGGTAAAAGTCGAAACACGTGGTTCAGTTGGTGCGGGTAATGCGATTACACCAGAAGAAGTGGCTGAAGCTGATTTAGTGATTGTCGCTGCGGATATCGAAGTGGATCTGGCTAAATTTGCTGGTAAGCCGATGTACCGCACTTCAACAGGTTTGGCGCTGAAGAAAACCGCACAAGAGCTGGATAAAGCGGTCGTTGAAGCAACGCCTTTCGTTGCGAACGCCCAGAGTGCTTCGAACGCTAAAGAAGGCAAGAAAGAGGCGGCGGGTGCTTATCGTCACCTGTTAACCGGTGTTTCATACATGCTGCCGATGGTTGTTGCGGGCGGCTTGTGTATCGCACTGTCATTTGCTTTCGGTATTGAAGCGTTTAAAGAACCCGGCACGCTGGCAGCAGCACTGATGCAAATCGGTGGCGGTTCGGCCTTTGCGTTGATGGTGCCAGTTCTTGCGGGTTACATTGCGTTTTCCATAGCAGACCGTCCTGGCTTAACTCCTGGTCTTATCGGCGGCATGTTAGCCGTTAGCACCGGATCTGGTTTTATCGGCGGTATTATTGCGGGCTTCCTCGCAGGTTACATCGCGAAGCTGATTAGCACTAAGCTGAAACTGCCAGCCAGTATGGAAGCGTTGAAGCCAATTCTGATCATCCCGCTGTTCTCAAGCCTGATTGTTGGCCTGGCGATGATTTACCTGATTGGTACGCCGGTTGCGAAAATCCTCGAAGGTTTGACTCACTGGCTGCAAACTATGGGCACCGCGAATGCGGTACTGCTGGGTGCAATTCTTGGCGGCATGATGTGTACCGACATGGGTGGCCCAGTGAACAAAGCAGCTTACGCATTTGGTGTCGGTCTGCTGAGTACCCAAACCTACGCACCTATGGCCGCGATTATGGCCGCAGGGATGGTTCCACCGTTAGCCATGGGCCTGGCAACATTTGTCGCGCGTCGTAAATTCGACAAGGCGCAGCAAGAGGGCGGTAAAGCGGCGATGGTTCTGGGTCTGTGCTTTATCACCGAAGGGGCAATCCCGTTCGCTGCCCGTGACCCGATGCGTGTACTGCCGTGCTGTATCGTAGGCGGAGCGGTAACTGGCGCAATCTCGATGGCGGTAGGCGCAAAACTGATGGCTCCGCATGGCGGTCTGTTTGTTCTGCTGATCCCAGGTGCGATTACCCCGGTTGTGGGTTACCTGATTGCGATTGTGGCGGGTACGTTGCTGGCGGGTCTGTCTTATGCCTTCCTGAAGCGTCCGGAGACAGAGTTAGCGGTTAAAACTGCATAATTTATCGGTCATTCGCTAAGCTCCCTGCATTGCAGGGAGCTTTTTTTTGTTTAAGCCGTGGCTTCTTCATGTTGCTGAGCTTTTAGCCAGGCAATCTCTTCGGCCCAAATATCCGGGTTAGTCGTTTCCAGAATCATTGGGATCCCGTCAAAGCGACTATCGCGCATGATCCAGGCAAACGGCGTATGGCCGATATTGCCTTCACCCAGGCTGTTATGGCGGTCGACACGACTCCCAAAGGCACTTTTCGCGTCATTCAGGTGCATACCGCGCAAATATTTAAATCCAACAATACGGTCGAATTCAGCAAAGGTTTTTTCGCAATCGGCTTCAGTACGTAGATCGTATCCCGCTGCAAAGGCGTGGCAGGTATCGATACAAACGCCGACGCGAGATTTATCTTCTACGCCCTCAATGATCGCTGCCAAATGCTCAAAGCGGAAACCGAGATTACTGCCCTGGCCCGCAGTGTTTTCAATCACCGCCGTCA
Source organism: Buttiauxella sp. A111 (assembly GCF_014189855.1). Classification (GTDB taxonomy): domain Bacteria; phylum Pseudomonadota; class Gammaproteobacteria; order Enterobacterales; family Enterobacteriaceae; genus Buttiauxella; species Buttiauxella selenatireducens. The sequence continues at coordinate 963,527 of NZ_BJFN01000001.1, read as the reverse complement.
CGCCTTCAGTCTTATCCAGTGCAATGTTTATCGACTGCGCGATACGCGCCAGGCACTCTTCTTCAGGGATTTGCATCAGGTGGCTGCCAGGATGGAAGTTCAGCAGGGACAGACCCAGCTTCATGCAGCGTTCCAGCTCATCAATAAAGGCTTCGCGGGATTTTTCCAGCGCTTCTTCGACGGGATGGCCGAGGTTAATCAGGTAGCTATCGTGTGGAAGGATTTGGCCTGGACCGTAATTGTACTTTTCACAGGCACGTTTGAATTGACTGATAACTTCTTCACTCAGCGGCGCGGCGCGCCACTGGCGTTGGTTTTTGGTGAACAGGGCAAAAGCAGTGGCTTCAAGCTCATGCGCGCGAATCGCAGCATTTTCCAGACCACCAGCGGCACTGACGTGTGCGCCAATAAACTTCATCATTCTTCTCCTGTCGTAACCCGCTACCGGGAAACCGTCAATGATAGCGGGTTAGACAGTAAATATCAGGCCATTAAATGATGTATGCCGAGGTTAATCGCGCCACCACCGACGATAAGCCAGATAAACAGCACCAGAGCCATCAACAGTGGACGCACACCGGCTTTTTTCAGCGCGCTGATGTGAGTCGTTAAACCCAGCGCCGCCATCGCCATGGCTAGCATGAAAGTATCCAGGGTTATCAGGCCATTAACCGCCCAGGTTGGCAGCAGGTGCAATGAGTTAAACATCGCCACAACAATGAACAGCACTGCAAACCATGGAATCGTAATTTTACTTTTCTGTGCCTGACCTGCAGGAGCCATCTGTTTAACGCGCGCTGCCAGGAAAATCAGGAACGGTGCCAGCATCATGACGCGCAGCATTTTCGCAATCACCGCAGCATTTTCAGTCTCAGGGCTAATGGCATGCCCAGCAGCCACGACTTGCGCCACTTCATGCATGGTCGAACCGGTATAAATCCCAAACGTTTCCGGCGTGAACCACTGCGCGACATACGGATACATCATCGGATAAATGAAGATAGCCAGCGTACCGAAAATCACTACCGTTGCGACGGCCACGGTCACTTTGCTGGCTTCAGCTTTGACAACCGGTTCCGTCGCCAGAATCGCCGCGGCACCACAAATACTGCTACCCGCACCAATTAACCAACTGGTCTGTTTATCCAGACCAAATACTTTTTGACCCAGCCAGCAGGCGAGGGCAAAGGTGCTGCTTAATGTCAGAATGTCGATAATGACGCCGCTGACACCGACATCTGCAATTTGCGAAAACGTCAGTCGAAAGCCATAAAGAATAATGCCAAGACGCAATAAGTGTTGCTTGGCAAACAGCACGCCGCCATCACAGTGCTGCCAGATTTTCGGGTACAGCGTATTGCCGATGACCATCCCGCACAGAATGGCGAGCGTCAATGCTCCCAGTCCAAGGCCGGCAACGGAAGGAATGTTACCCAACCACAGAGCCAGTGCAGTAATGCTCCCTGCCAGCGCAAGGCCAGGCAGAAAATGCCACAATGAATGTCGATGAGTGGGAATTGATAACGTAGCCATAACCTTCTCCTTTGTGTTGGCGAAAGTGTAGGGTCTGCTGGTTTAAAAATAAAATTGATTATATATTTATAACCAATCTGAATAAGTGTTAAGGCGTAACCACCATGCATATCACACTGCGGCAGCTTGAAGTTTTTGCCGAAGTCCTCAAAAGCGGCTCCACTACCCAGGCATCCCAAATGCTGTCGCTGTCGCAATCAGCGGTGAGTGCCGCACTGTCCGATCTCGAAGGGCAATTGGGGGTGCAGTTGTTCGACCGCGTCGGTAAGCGACTGGTGGTCAACGAACATGGCCGCTTGTTATATCCACGCGTCGTGGGTTTGCTGGAACAGGCTGCGGAAGTCGAACAGCTTTTTAAAGAAGATAACGGCGCCATTCGTGTTTTCGCCAGTAGCACCATTGGTAACTATATTCTGCCGGAAATGATTGCCCATTATCGCCGCGATTTCCCGACACTCCCCCTGGAAATGAGCGTCGGCAATAGTCAGGATGTGATAAACGCGGTGGCGGATTTCCGTGTCGATATCGGCTTGATTGAAGGGCCAAGCCATATGACCGAATTGGTCACAGAACCCTGGCTTGAAGACGAGCTGGTTGTCTTTGCACCGCCCAGCGCACCTTTCTTGCAACAGCCGATTACCCTGGAAATCCTGGCAGAACAACCGTGGATCCTGCGTGAAAAAGGCTCTGGTACCCGTGAAATTGTTGATTACTTGCTGCTTTCGCATTTGCCGCAGTTCCAGCTCTGCATGGAGTTAGGTAATTCGGAAGCGATTAAACACGCAGTGCGTCATGGTCTGGGCATTAGCTGCTTGTCACGTCGCGTGATTGAAGAACAGTTAGAAGCGGGGTCGCTGGTGGAAGTGCCTGTGCCATTGCCGCGACTGGTGAGGACTCTGTACCGCATTCATCATCGCCAGAAGCATATTTCGAACGCATTACAGCGCTTTTTAAAATATTGCGACGAGTAAGGCCCATGTTTGCAGGAAGCCCAACACGCAGCAGTGGTGCTGGGTTTCCAGACGTGATTGACTCCCTTCAGGCCGTATCAACGCCTGGCTGTCGAACAACGAATTTAATAATCGGGAAGACATTATATTTAATTCGTTAATTTAATGTTGCCCATTGGGTTACGCATAGTATTAATGATAAATAAACTCAATACACCGTCTCTAAACGGATGTTAATTTATTTTTCTATTATTTTTGCGAAATGTAATTAACTTCAAATAATAATCATCATTTCTTTTTTCTGTCCGGTTTATTGACGCGGTGTTTAAAAATCGCCCCTTAATATGGCATTTTTAAATTCAGAGTATTTCTAATGAGCAAACTACTGATTACCGGTGCAACAGGCTTTCTGGGCGGTGCTGTGTTAGCGCGGGCGCTTTCTGATACCTCTATTGAATCAATTCTGCTGTTAGTAAGAGCAGACAGCGCTAATGAAGGTGTCGCTCGAATCAAAAATAATCTGGCTAACTTTGGTTGTAGTGAAGCATTACTCTCTAAAATTAATGAAAATAATATATTACTGGGAGATCTGGCTTATTCAGAAAACTTTTTGAATGACGAAAGACTTTCCTCTGTGACGCATGTGATTAACTCCGCCGCCGTCGCGTCATTTGGTGATAATGCGTTAATCTGGAAAGTGAATGTTGAAGGGACACTGAAGTTTGTAAAACGTATGGCTGATGTTTCTGGTTTAGTGCGTTTTGTGCATGTGGGAACCGCCATGTCGTGCGTGCCAGAAGCTGGAACCTTAGTCACTGAGAGCATGGCGCGCAAACCGGAAGAAGAACATTTAGTTCAATACACCTGGTCTAAATCCACCATTGAGCAATTAATGATGGAACACTGCCCGCAGCTGCCATTGGTGATTGCACGCCCATCGATTGTCGTCGGACACAGCGAAGAAGGGTGTCGCCCGTCGAGCAGTATTTTTTGGGTCTTCCGAATGGCGTTAATGCTCGGGAAATTCATGTGCTCGATGGAAGATAAGATTGATGTTATTCCGGTCGATTATTGCGCTGAAGCTCTTCTGCTACTCGCCAGGCGTTCTGAACTGACCGAAAAGGTCTACCACATTTCCGCTGGAGACGCCGGGAGTACCCAGTTTGTTGAAATAGACCGAGCGATGGCATCTGCATTGAATCAAAACCCTATTTATGCAACTTATCAGCAGGTTGATTACAGCGAGTTGGTAAGAAATCGTAGAAATTTCAAAGAGATTTATGGCCCGTGCAACGAGCGCCTGATGCTAAGAGCGATGCGTTTGTACGGTGAATTCTCCATGCTAAATGTGCGTTTTTCCAATAAAAAACTGCTGGATTTAGGCATGTCGCCGCCGCCGCGTTTTGTTGACTACATTAGTCGCTGTGTAGAGACGACCCGCGATTTCAGTATCCCTGAATTAATGAAGGTGGATTTTAAGTAGCAGATCCTACCAGACCGCGTGGGGAAAGGATTCCCGCACATCACGGCAGATTTACCCACTCCCGCCAGCTCCCCCTATCATAAGTGCCTTACTTATAATTCTTCCCCGATCATGAAGCTCTCTTATATTTTCGTATTTCTACTATATGTATAAGACTGTTTTGCTACAATCTCGCCTCATTTTTTGGAAGGACCGCAATTTTCTATGGTTTCTCAAGATAAAACAACACAAGCGCCTGGCTTACGACGTGAGCTAAAAGCGCGCCACCTAACGATGATCGCCATTGGCGGATCCATCGGAACCGGGCTATTTGTTGCCTCTGGTGCAACCATTTCTCAGGCGGGCCCTGGCGGTGCGCTACTCTCCTATATGCTGATTGGTCTGATGGTGTACTTCCTGATGACAAGCCTGGGTGAGCTTGCGGCATACATGCCGGTTTCTGGTTCTTTTGCCACCTACGGGCAACAATACGTTGAAGAAGGCTTTGGCTTCGCGCTGGGCTGGAACTACTGGTACAACTGGGCGGTCACTATCGCAGTTGACCTGGTCGCCGCACAGTTGGTGATGAACTACTGGTTCCCTGATACCCCAGGCTGGATCTGGAGTGCGTTGTTCCTCGGCATCATGTTCCTGCTGAACTACATCTCCGTTAAAGGCTTTGGTGAAGCAGAATACTGGTTCTCACTGATTAAAGTGACGACGGTTATCATCTTTATCATTGTCGGCGTGATGATGATTATGGGTATCTTCAAAGGTGCGCAACCTGCGGGCTGGAGCAACTGGACGATTGGTGATGCACCCTTCGCTGGTGGATTCTCCGCCATGATAGGCGTGGCGATGATAGTCGGCTTCTCCTTCCAGGGGACTGAGCTTATCGGTGTCGCTGCGGGTGAATCGGAAGATCCAGGTAAGAACATTCCACGTGCTGTGCGTCAGGTGTTCTGGCGTATCCTGCTGTTCTATGTGTTCGCGATTCTGATTATCAGCCTGATCATTCCGTATACCGATCCGAGCTTGCTGCGTAATGATGTGAAAGACATCGGCGTAAGCCCGTTCACCCTGGTATTTGAGCACGCAGGTTTACTGTCTGCAGCGGCTGTCATGAACGCCGTAATCCTGACTGCGGTACTGTCTGCGGGTAACTCCGGGATGTACGCATCAACGCGTATGCTTTACACCCTGGCCTGTGATGGCAAAGCGCCACGCATTTTCTCTAAGCTGTCTGTGGGCGGCGTGCCGCGTTATGCGCTGATCGCGACAACAGTCGTTGCGGGTTTGTGCTTCCTTACATCGATGTATGGCAACCAGACCGTTTACCTGTGGCTGCTGAACACCTCCGGTATGACGGGCTTCATCGCGTGGTTAGGTATTGCGATTAGCCACTACCGCTTCCGTCGTGGCTATGTGAAACAAGGGCTTGATCTCAACGATTTGCCGTACGTTTCAGGCTTCTTCCCTGTGGGCCCAATCTTTGCCTTCATTCTGTGCCTGATTATCACACTGGGTCAGAACTACGAAGCCTTCCTGGCCGATAGAATTGACTGGGCTGGCGTAACCGCAACCTACATCGGTATTCCATTGTTCCTGGCGATTTGGTTCGGCTACAAGATAACTAAAGGTTCTCGTTTCGTGAAATACAGCGAAATGACGTTCCCAAAAACGTTTAAAAAGTAAGATTGAAAAGGGCGCGATTATCGCGCCCTTTTTTTATTGTTATGCCTCGTCCTGATGACCGCACATTAACCGTTCAATCCCAATTCCCGCGAAATAGCGGCAGCGGTTTCCTGTAACGGCTTCAACAACTTCTTCTCTCCCACCTGGCGCAACTTGGCCGTTGAAAGCGAAATCGAAATCGAATAACTCACGCGATGGTGAATATCAAACACCGGCACCGCAATACATGAAACGCCCAACTCGTTCTCTTCCCGATCCATCGCCATTTTCTGCTCGCGGATCTGCTCTAACTCCTGATACATCTGCTCAACGTTGGTGATGGTATTGCGGGTTAAAGGCTGGATCTCCTGCTGATGGCTCTCCCAGTATTGCTCGACATACTCTGGGTGGCCAAAGGCCATATAAATTTTCCCCATTGCCGAGCAGTACAGCGGCATATGCTGGCCGATATAGGCTCTGGTACGCAGCATTCCCGTGGTGGGCTCGAGCTTATAGATCAGAATGGCATGATCGTCTTCGCGACTGGAAAAGTTTACCGTCTCGCCGGTGACGATATTCAGCGTTTCCAGATGCGGAGCTGCGACGTGAATGATATTTAACGACGAAAGTGCTTTTTGCCCAACCGAGATAAACTTGGTCGTCAGGCGATAGCTCCCCGCTGCGGGCGCTGGTGTCACGTATCCGCAGGACTGTAACCCCTGTAACAGGCGGTGCACGGTACTTTTATTCAATTCTGCCAACTCAGATAAATGCGCCAGCGGGCAACCGTTGGGGTAATTACTGAGGATCTCAATGAGCTGCAGCCCTCGGAATAAACTCTGGCTGCCAGCCGGTCTGTCCTTTTCTTTGGTCACATCACTTTCTTTATCGCTCATCTCTCATTTCCCTAAATGTCACCGCGCTCTGATGGTAGCGCAAAGTGTGGCTTAGTTCACGATCTCAACAGACAAATATTAACACATTGATTTAAATGATTTTTAAAAAATGCTCATGCTTTGACTTGTTAAAAATTGAACTGTATATTTTTGAAATCAGATTTCGCATAGTGAAATTTAAGGTTCTAAATTCACTCACGTCACCCGTGAGTAAACCAGGAGTCAGGCATGAAAGTGACCTTTGAGCAGTTGAAGAAAGAGTTCGAAAGAGTATTGCTTGCACGTGGCGTAGCCGCAGAAACGGCGAGTGACTGCGCACAGATGTTTGCCCAAACAACCGAATCTGGCGTGTATTCACATGGCGTAAACCGTTTCCCTCGATTCATCCAGCAACTGGAAGCGGGCGACATTATTCCGGATGCCCAACCAACGTGCGTCACTCGCCTGGGCGCAATTGAGCAGTGGGATGCTCATCGTTCAATCGGCAACCTGACCGCGAAAAAGATGATGGATCGCGCGATTTCGCTGGCTTCGGATCATGGCATTGGCCTTGTGGCGCTGCGTAATGCGAACCACTGGATGCGTGGCGGAAGCTACGGTTGGCAGGCGGCAGAGCAGGGCTACATCGGTATTTGCTGGACTAACTCGATTGCGGTGATGCCACCGTGGGGTGCCAAAGAGTGTCGCATCGGGACGAACCCGTTGATTGTGGCCATTCCAGGCAAACCTATCACTATGGTTGATATGTCGATGTCGATGTTCTCCTACGGAATGCTTGAAGTGAACCGTCTGGCGGGGCGTCAGCTTCCGGTCGATGGCGGCTTTGATGATGAAGGCAATCTCACGCGTGAGCCGGGTATTGTTGAGAAAAACCGACGTATCTTGCCAATGGGATACTGGAAAGGATCAGGGTTGTCGATTGTGTTGGATATGATTGCGACGCTGCTTTCTAACGGCGCATCCGTGGCTGAAGTCACGGAAGATAATAGCGATGAGTACGGCATCTCGCAGGTCTTTATTGCCATTGAAGTTGATAAGCTCATCGACGGTCCAACACGAGACGCCAAATTGCAGCGCATTGTTGATTATGTCGTTAGCGCTGAACGTGCAAATCCCGACGAAGCGGTGCGCCTGCCAGGCCATGAGTTTACCCGGTTGCTGGCTGAAAACCGCAAAAATGGTATCACCATTGACGACAGCGTATGGGCAAGAATTCAGGCGCTATAGCGGAGAAATACCATGATTTTTGGACATATCGCGGATCAAAATCCATGTGTTTTCCCGGCGGCTATTACGCAGGCACTGGACTTTTTGCGCACGACTGATTTTAGGACCGTTCAGCCGGGAGTGATTGAAATAAAAGGTCGTGATATTTACGCACAGGTGTTGGATTTAACAACCCGTCCGGCTCACGAAAATTCTCCAGAAGTGCATCGCCGTTATATTGATATTCAGTTTCTGGCATGGGGTGAAGAGATAATTGGTGTAGCGGCAGACAATGTCCAGAATGTTATTTCAATACCCTATCAAGAACAGCGCGATATTACTTTTTACCAGCAAATGGAAAATGAGTCTTTTTTAACCATGGTGCCGGGAAGTTATGCCGTATTTTTCCCGAAGGATGTCCACCGCCCAGCCTGTAATAAAAATAAAGAAACGCCAATAAGAAAAGTTGTTGTTAAGGTGGCGTTAACGGAACTGAATTAAATATACACATCGCTCTTCTATATGCAGGGGTATTGGCTGCTCTCATTCATCTGATTGCCACCTGGCTGCATATAGAAGTTGCTCTGTATATCAAAAGGATAAAGGACACACAATGAAAGAGAACAACGCCGGTTTTATTATTGGCGCGTATCCTTGCGCACCTTCGTTTCATCAACAAGGAGAAGAACAAGAAACGCTATTCTGGCGCAGATTAGCGGATGTCCCAGGGATTCGCGGTCTTGAGCAACCTTGCCTTGAGAATTTACACCCTTATGGCGATGAATATCTGTTTAAACATACGCCGGATGACTGGCAAATCGTCGTTACCGCCATTATGGAAACGATGCGGCGACGCGGTGCAAATGGCGGATTTGGCCTGGCATCGAGCGATGAAGCACAGCGTAAAAGTTGTGTGGATTACTATCGCCATATATGGGAAAAAATTAACCGTACTAACGATCGCTTCGGTAAACAAAAGGTGATCGCACTGGAATTGCAGGCCGCGCCGCTGGCGGGGGAAACCGATGTTTCGTCTATGGCTGAGTGTTTCGCTCGATCGCTTGCTGAACTACAAAGTTGGGACTGGTCGTGCGAATTGGTTGTTGAACATTGCGATGCCATGACACAACCAGCAGCACGCAAGGGTTTTCTCCCGCTGGAAGAAGAGCTCAAAGCAATCACTGACCGAAATGTGGGAATGTGCATCAACTGGGCCCGCTCCGCCATTGAAGGCCGCAACACAACACTTCCACTGGCACACGCAAAACAGTGCCAGCAAGCCGGGAAGCTTTCCGCACTGATGTTTTCAGGCACTGCACCTCGTGGTGAGTACGGTGAATGGCAGGATTCGCATGCCCCTTTCGCCCCATTTAATGGCAGCGAAGCGGGTTGCATTGAAAGTCTATTAACAGTGGAACGTGCCAGAGAAATGCTGAAAGATATTTCGCCTGCATCGTTGAGTTTTATCGGCATTAAACTACTGGAAATAAATCCAATTGCTTCTGTGGAACACCGTGTAGCTATTTTAAAAGATGGTGTCGCGGCATTGCGTTCTGCATTAAATAGCACGTTAACATAATAATAAAAGTCATTATTCGCAGATGTAAAAAACATTCTTTTCCTATATGGAAAGGCGTGCCAGGTTCTGTTTATTTTAATCGAGAATAAATTATGAATACTCACTCTGTTACCCAAAAAAATGACATCCCGCGCCAGCGTTGGCTAAGGATTATTCCGCCAATCTTAATCACTTGTATTATTTCTTACATGGACAGGGTGAATATTGCCTTTGCTATGCCGGGAGGAATGGACAGTGATTTAGGTATTTCTGCCACTATGGCGGGGCTTGCTGGCGGTATCTTTTTCATCGGTTATTTATTTTTGCAGGTGCCCGGCGGGAAAATTGCCGTTCACGGTAGCGGCAAAAAATTTATTGGCTGGTCGCTGGTGGCCTGGGTCATTATTTCGATTCTTACAGGATTAATTACAAACCAGTACCAGTTGTTGTTTTTACGCTTCGCGTTAGGTGTTGCTGAAGGGGGGATGTTGCCTGTGGTGCTGACAATGATCAGCAACTGGTTCCCGGACGCTGAACGTGGGCGTGCTAATGCCATTGTTATCATGTTTGTGCCGATCGCCGGGATTATCACTGCACCGCTTTCCGGCTGGATTATCTCGGCAATGGACTGGCGCTGGCTGTTCATTATCGAAGGTTTGCTTTCAGCTGTCGTATTAGTGCTGTGGTCGTTGACGGTCTGTGACCGCCCACAAGAGGCACGCTGGATAGATGAAAGAGAGAAAAAATGGCTGATTGCCACGCTCAGTGCTGAGCAAAAACAACTCGCCACGACCGCCGTCAAAAATGCTTCGTTACGTACCGTGCTTTCAGACAGAACCATGTGGCAACTCATCGCACTCAATTTCTTCTATCAGACCGGGATTTACGGCTACACCCTGTGGTTGCCGACCATTCTCAAAGAGTTAACCCATAGCACCATGGGGCAGGTGGGGATGTTAGCCATTCTGCCGTATGTCGGAGCGATGGGCGGCATGTTCCTGTTCTCCTCACTTTCTGACCGTACCGGTAAACGCAAACTGTTTGTCGCGCTGCCGCTGATGGGCTTCGCACTGTGCATGTTCATGTCTGTTGTGCTCAAAGAACACATTTGGCTCTCCTATGCGGCGCTGGTCGGCTGCGGTGTGTTCTTACAGTCTGCTGCTGGGGTGTTCTGGACGATCCCGGCTCGTCTGTTTAGCGCAGAAATGGCCGGTGGTGCGCGAGGCGTAATCAACGCGCTGGGTAATCTCGGTGGGTTCTGTGGGCCTTATGCCGTTGGTGTATTGATTACCTTCTACAGCAAAGATGCGGGTGTTTACTGCCTGGCGATTTCACTGGCGATAGCTTCGCTGCTGGCGCTGTTGTTGCCTGCGAAATGTGATGCTCCGAACAGCATTAACCTGGCTGAACCTGATGCACCGCTAACCCGCACCGCACACTGAGTTTTTATCTGATGACGCTTCGCTTATCTGACCGGGAATGGGGTCGTTCTTGTCAGGGAATAAGCGTTAGCGTCATCCACCAGCAGGTTTGTACTGAAAAGAGAAAAACAATGAAACAACTATTCTGGCTGGGCATCGACTGCGGAGGAACCTATCTCAAAGCAGGGTTGTACGACCAGCAGGGCCGGGAATATGCCATCCATCGTCAGGCTTTAGCGACTCTCTGCGAGCAACCCGGCTGGGCAGAACGCGATATGCACGCGCTGTGGCAATGTTGTGCCGACACGATTGCCACATTGCTCAAGCGCTGTGGGATCGGTGGCGAACAGATCAAAGGTATTGGCATTTCGGCTCAGGGTAAGGGGCTGTTTTTGCTTGATAAAAATGATCGTCCGTTAGGGTATGCGATGCTTTCCTCCGATCGTCGGGCGCTGAATATCGTCAGCGACTGGCAGCGGGATCGTATTCCTGAACAGCTTTACCCACACACACGTCAGACGCTGTGGACAGGGCATCCCGTTTCGTTGCTGCGCTGGATAAAACAGCATCAACCGGAGCGTTATCAACAAATTGGCACCGTGATGATGGCCCATGACTATCTGCGCTGGTGCCTGACGGGCGTGAAGGGATGTGAAGAGAGCAATATTTCCGAGTCCAATTTCTACAACATGAACACGGGAGAATATGACCCGCAGCTCCTGTCATGGTTGGATATTGATGAAGTTTTTCCGGCGCTACCGCCAGTGGTGGGGTCGAGTCAACTTTGCGGGGAAATCACATCGGATGTTGCCGCCTTAACCGGTCTGGCGGCGGGGACTCCCGTTGTTGGCGGCTTGTTCGATGTGGTTTCTACCGCACTTTGTGCCGGTCTGCATGATGAAACCGCACTTAACGCAGTAATGGGAACCTGGGCGGTCACCAGCGGTATTGCCAATGGCATAAGCCAGCAAGAATCCCATCCTCATGTTTATGGGCGTTTTGTCTCCCCCGGCCAGTTTATTGTTCACGAAGCCAGCCCAACATCGTCAGCCAACCTCGAATGGCTGACCGCGCAGTGTGGAAGTCTGAGTTTTGACGAAATCAACAGTGCGGTTGCAGCTCTCCCCAAAGCGGGTAGCGCCGTGATGTTTCTTCCCTTTTTGTATGGCAGCAACGCAGGGCTCGAGATGACCAGCGGTTTTTATGGTTTGCAGTCCGCGCACCATCGCGGGCATTTGCTTCAGGCGGTGTATGAAGGCGTGGTGTTCAGCCATATGACGCACCTCAACCGGATGCGTGAACGTTTTCAGACTGCCAAAACGCTGCGCGTGACCGGCGGCCCGGCACATTCTGACGTCTGGATGCAAATGCTGGCGGATGTCAGCGGCCTGCCCGTAGAGCTGCCGCAGGTTGAAGAAACCGGTTGTCTGGGGGCGGCACTGGCCGCGTTGGTCGGTACGGGGGAGTTCGCCAGTTTTGCGCAGGCGCAGCAGCAACTCACTCACGCTACGCGCGTTATCCAACCCGATCCTGCAGCCTGGCTGGCTTACCAGGAAAAATACCAAAAATACCAATTACTTGTTGAATCGTTGCAGAGCTACCACGCTCGCTGCGCATCGCTTAAACCCCTCAAGGAATCCACATTATGAGCCGTCCTTTGTTACAGCTTGCTCTTGACTACACCGAGCTCCCACCCGCATTGAGCGACGCCCTGTTGTTGCGCGATAGCGTCGATATTATCGAAGCGGGAACGCTCTTGTGTTTGACCGAAGGCCTGGAAGCGGTGCGCCAGCTACGAAAACTCTGCCCACATAAAATTATCGTCGCCGACTGGAAAGTGGCTGATGCGGGAGAAACGCTGGCCAAACAAGCGTTTGATGCGGGTGCCAACTGGATGACGGTCATCTGTGCCGCGCCGCTGGCTACGGTTGAAAAAGCACATCAGGTAGCAATGGATCGGGGAGGGGAGATCCAGATTGAGTTGTTTGGCAACTGGACTTTTGACGACGCCCGCGCCTGGCATAAAGCCGGGATCCGCCAGGCAATTTACCACCGAGGGCGTGATGCACAAGCCAGTGGGCAAACCTGGGGTGAAGCCGATTTAGCGCGCATGAAAACTCTGTCGGATATTGGGCTTGAACTCTCGATTACCGGCGGCATCACACCGCAGGATCTACCGCTGTTCCGCGATATCAAAGTGAAAGCGTTTATCGCTGGACGCGCACTGTCAGGTGCTGCAAATCCGCAGCATGTGGCACAAGATTTCCAGACGCAAATTCGTGACATCTGGGGGGCATAACGATGAGAGTCCATCCATTAGGTATCTACGAAAAAGCTCTGCCGAAACACCTCTCCTGGCCGGAACGTCTGGCGCTGGCAAAAAGCTGTGGTTTTGATTTTGTCGAAATGTCGCTCGACGAAACTGACGAACGCCTTGCACGTCTGGAGTGGAGCACCACCCAACGCGCTTCGTTAGTGGAAGCGATGCTGGAAAGTGGCGTCACTATTCCGTCGATGTGCCTTTCAGCACACCGTCGCTTCCCGTTTGGCAGCCACGATGAAACTGTGCGCGAGCGAGCCCGCGAGGTGATGAGCAAAGCAATTAAGCTGGCCCGTGATTTAGGGATCCGCACCATTCAGCTCGCAGGTTACGACGTCTATTACGAAGAGCGTGACGAGGGTACACAGCAACGTTTTGCTGAAGGGCTGGCGTGGGCGGTAGAACAGGCGGCAGGTGCGCAAGTGATGCTGGCGGTCGAAATTATGGATACCGAATTTATGAATTCGATAACCAAATGGAAAAAGTGGGACAACCTGCTTTCGTCGCCTTGGTTCAGCGTTTATCCCGATGTCGGCAATCTCAGCGCCTGGGGCAATGACGTGTCGGCAGAGCTTACTCTTGGCATTGACCGTATCGCGGCCATTCATCTCAAAGATACTCAGTTAGTCACAGCAACCAGCGCAGGGCAATTTCGCGATGTGCCCTTTGGCGAGGGTTGCGTCGATTTCGTTGGCGTGTTCCGCACATTAAAGCAGCTCAATTATCGTGGGGCATTTCTGGTGGAAATGTGGACGGAGAAAGCGAAAGAGCCCGTGCTGGAGATCATTCAGGCGCGGCGCTGGATTGAAGAGCGCATGCAGGAAGGGGGATTCGTATGTTAGAGCAATTAAAGCAGCAGGTGTTGGAGGCTAATCTTGCCCTGCCTGCCCATCATTTGGTGACGTTTACCTGGGGGAATGTCAGCGCTATCGACCGCGAACAGGGTTTGGTGGTGATTAAGCCATCGGGCGTGGAATACGACGGAATGCGCGCCGAGGATATGGTCGTGGTGGATTTGCAAAGCGGTGCGGTGGTGGAAGGCTGCAAAAAACCGTCATCGGATACCGCAACGCATCTCGCGCTATACCGCCGTTTCCCGGGCATCGGCGGCATTGTTCACACCCATTCACGTCATGCCACTATTTGGGCTCAGGCCGGGCGTGATTTACCGGCCTGGGGCACCACACATGCGGACTATTTCTATGGCACGATCCCCTGTACGCGCTTGATGACGCAGGAAGAAATTGCCGGAGAATATGAGCATCAGACAGGCGAAGTGATTATTCAGACGTTTATTGAGCGGGATATCGACCCGTTGCAAGTTCCAGCGGTGCTGGTCAATGCCCACGGCCCGTTTGCCTGGGGGAAAGACGCTGCAGATGCGGTGCATAACGCGGTGGTTCTGGAAGAGTGCGCCTACATGGGGCTGTTTTCCACGCAATTAACCCCACAATTGGGTGATATGCAGCCGCAATTGCTCGATAAACACTATTTACGCAAACACGGTAAAAGCGCCTATTACGGTCAGTAACAATCACAAGCCCTCATCCAAACCAGGTGAAAAATGGATGAGGGCTGATTCTTGCAACATCAAACCTCAGCAAAATTCCCCGGTTACAACTCCACGCGATACATTACAAAATTTAACAATTTGATTGATAACCATTCTCGTTTAATTTATGGTGTCGCCACGCTTTTCCTCGGCTGGATGTCGATGAGTTAAGCCTGCCGTCTGTGGCCAAAGTAGCCTGAGACGCATCAAGGAATGTGAGCGTAGTCCATTGTTAAAGTTTGCTATTCACCTCATGGAGAAAGGAATGTTAAGGTTGAATCCCATCGTCCGGGGAGGACTTTGCGCGTCAATAATCACAGTTGCGTTTCCGGTCATTGCCGAAGAACGTGAAGACACTATGGTGGTTACTGCGTCTGCTACCGAGCAAAACCTCAAAGATGCCCCAGCCAGTATTAGCGTGATTACTCAAGAAGATCTGAAGAAAAAGCCTATCCAGAACCTGAAAGATGTCTTGCAGGAAGTCCCGGGTGTGCAACTGACCAATGAAGGGGATAACCGTCAGGGCGTCAGTATTCGTGGTCTGGACAGTAGCTACACGCTGATTTTGGTTGATGGCAAGCGTGTGAACTCGCGTAACGCCGTATTCCGTCACAATGATTTTGACCTTAACTGGATCCCGGTTGATGCGATTGAACGTATCGAAGTGGTGCGTGGGCCGATGTCATCGTTATACGGTTCAGATGCATTAGGCGGCGTGGTAAACATCATTACGCGCAAAGTCGGTAAGGCCTGGCACGGCACCGTGACGGCGGATACCACTATTCAGGAAGACCGCGATCGCGGTGATTCTTATAACAGCAACTTCTTTGCCAGCGGCCCAATCATTGATGATCTCCTTGGGGTCAAAGTTTACGGCAACCTTGGTAAGCGCGAGAAAGATAAGCAAGAGCCGTCCAGCACCAGTGCTACGGGCGAGACGCCGCGTATTGAAGGTTTCACTACGCGCAGCGGCAGTGCTGAATTTGCCCTGACGCCGACTGAAAACCAGGACATGAGCTTTGGTTATGGATTTGACCGCCAGGACAGGGATTCAGATTCCCTGAACAAAAACCGCATGGAGCGCCAGGATTACTCGATTTCCCATAATGGGCGTTGGGGTTACGGCAATACCGAACTGCGTTTCTATGGCGACAAGATTGATAACCTTAATCCAGGAAACAGTTCACCGATCACCTCGCGCAACAACAGCCTCGACGGCAAACTGGTTCTGCCTTTAGGCGACATTAACCAGTTGCTGACCTTTGGCGGTGAATGGCGTCACGATAAGTTAACTGACCCAGTTAACCTCACCGGCAGCAATAGCACCGAAACATCGGCCAGCCAGTACGCCCTGTTCCTGGAAGATGAATGGCGGATTTTCGAACCGCTCGCGTTGACCACCGGCGTGCGTATGGATGACCACGAGACTTATGGCGATCACTGGAGCCCACGTGCCTATCTGGTGTACAGCGCGACCGATACCATCACCATGAAAGGCGGTTGGGCAACGGCATTTAAAGCGCCATCGTTGCTGCAACTTAGCCCGGACTGGACCAGCAACTCTTGCCGTGGCTCTTGTAAGATTGTCGGTAGCCCCGATCTAAAACCGGAAACCAGTGAAAGCTTCGAGCTGGGTTTGTATTACGCAGGTGATGAAGGCTTGCTGGATGGGGTGTCAGGCAGTATCACGACCTTCCAGAATAATCTCGACGATATGATCGATATTAACCGGACATCAAGTCGTACTCAGGCACCGTCTTATCCTAACTTCGTTGGTTTTGATAGCGCAGGACGCCCGATCTTCAAATACTACAACGTCAACAAAGCACGCGTACGCGGTGTCGAAACCGAGGTGAAAGTTCCGTTCAACGATCAATGGAAATTGACGCTGAACTACACCTATAACGATGGTCGTGATTTGAGTGGCGGTGGCAATAAGCCTCTGGCTTCGCTGCCATTCCATACTGCAAACGGTACAGTGGATTGGGCTCCACTGGATGACTGGTCATTCTATGTTTCCGCGAACTATACCGGCGAGCAGCGTGCAACAACCGACGGTGCAGCAACGCCTGGCGGTTATGTGGTGTGGAATACCGGTGCTGCGTGGAAGGCGACGAAAAGTGTCAAATTACGTGCTGGTGTGCTGAATCTGGGCGACAAAGATTTGAGTCGTGATGATTACAGTTATAACGAAGATGGCCGTCGTTACTTTATGGCGGTGGATTACTCGTTCTAGTTTTTCCCCTCACCCCGACCCTCTCCCAAGGGGAGAGGGAGAACACCGGGCTATCCCCTCTCCCCTTGGGAGAGGGCTAGGGTGAGGGCAAAATCAGCTAAGCCAAATGCTCCGCATGGAATCGCAAATGATCTTCAACAAATGAAGATATGAAGTAATAACTGTGATCGTAACCAGGCTGCACGCGCAACGTTAACGGCCAGTTTTTCTGGCGCGCAACTTCAGCAAATTGCGCAGGTTGCAGTTGATCCGCGAGGAATTGATCGGCATCGCCTTGATCAATCAGCACGGGAATCGCCTGTGCGCTATCGGCCTGCATCAGTAAACAGCAGCTATCCCACTCGCGCCATTTCTCTTCGTTCTCACCTAAATAAGCGGCAAAAGCCTTTTGCCCCCACGGCACGCGGGTTGGATTCACAATAGGTGCAAAGGCAGACACGGAACAATAACGTCCTGGGTTTTTTAACGCGATGCTCAATGCGCCATGCCCCCCCATCGAATGGCCGAAAATAGAGGCTTTCTTGCTGATGCTAAAATTATCGGCAATCAACGCAGGCAGTTCATCGTTAACATAGTCGTACATGCGGAAATGGTCAGCCCAGGGCTGCTCGGTCGCATTCAGGTAAAAACCTGCACCCTGGCCGAGATCGTAACTTTCATTATTTGGCACGTTCTTACCGCGTGGACTGGTATCCGGCATGACCAGCACAATACCCAGTTCTGAAGCAACACGCTGTGCGCCCGCTTTGGTGGTGAAGTTTTCATCGTTACAGGTTAAACCGGAGAGCCAGTACAGAACCGGTGGAGGAGTGGTGCGTGGCGTTGGCAGAAAAATACTGAACGTCATCGGGCATTTCAGCACTGTGGAATCATGGCGCCAGCGCTGCTGCCAGCCTTCGAAACAGCGGTGTTCTTCTAGAAGTTCCATCCAGAGGTTCCTTATTTATACCCTTCATACTTCAAGCTGCATGCGCGTTGGCTGCGTTCAGTCACCCCAGTCACTTACTTTAGTAAGCTCCCGGGGATTCGTTCACTTGCCGCCTTCCCGCAACTCGAATTATTTTGGGTAAATACTCAATATCAATGAACAAGTTTCACTTCTCCTCAGTCTAGCCATGCGGCATCATGCTGGCAACGAAATCGTAACAATTGGGGGTTGCGTGGCGGCACGTATCGCATTGACGGGATTTCTGGTGTTGGTCGTCGCAATGGGCATTGGCCGTTTTGCGTTTACGCCACAAGTCCCGCTGATGATTGCGGAGGGGCAACTGACCCTAACCAGTGCGGGTTTGGTCGCGGCAATTAACTACCTCGGTTATCTGGTGGGGGCGTGGGATGCCATGCGTGCGCATCGGCGTGTCGAGTTACGTTTAATGCTCGGTGTTTGGGGCGCGGTGATATTGACGCTACTGTCTGCCACCGTGGATGCGGCATTGTGGCACGCACTGATTCGTTTTCTGATTGGCGCAGCAAGCGGCTGGGCGATGGTATTAATTGCCGCCTGGAGCAACGAGCAACTGGCTCATTTAGGCAAACCCGGATTAAGCGCTGCGGTCTTTGCAGGCCCGGGTGCCGGAATATTTATCAGTGGTTTGTTGGCGGTTGCGATTCACAGTTACGGTTTATCCGCAAGCCTTGCCTGGCTGGTCTACGGTTTTCTGGCGCTGTTTTTCATTGTGTTGATTGCCCGCAACTTGCCGCGAAAAGGGGAGTTGCATCGACCAGAAACGGCACCTGAGCCGTTAGTCTTAACGGTGCCGCTCAAACGCCTGGTCTGGAGCTACAGCCTGGCCGGATTTGGGTATATTCTGCCCGCAACGTTTTTATCGCAGATGGCCAGCGTCCGTTTTCCCGGTAGCGCATTTGCACAATTCGTCTGGCCAATATTTGGTGGGGCGGCGGTGTGTGGCATTTTACTTGGAATTGCCGCACGTCGCTGGCTGCAAAGCAATCAGCGGCTGGCGTTGGTGCTCTGGTTACAGGCGCTCGGCGTGTTTGCCTCAGAAATGATCCCGGGTATGACAGGGCTGGTTCTGGGGTCGTTGCTGGTTGGGGGCGGGTTCTTATGTGCAGTGCAACTGTCGTTACAATATGGCCGTGAACTGGCTCCGCAGCATACTCGTTACATGGCGGGATTATTGACCACCGGATACGCGATGGGGCAATTAGTCGGGCCGATGTTATCGGCGATATCCACGTCGCTAACCGGTCAACTCGAGCCCGCATTATACATCGCCGGATTTGCATTATTGATCGGCGGCGGTTTGGTTTGGCGTAAATAATTAAGCTTTCGACGATTTCAATAATTATCGTTCGCACTACTGGATTATGCGACCGCGCTCACGCACAATGAGCGTACACTTTGCCCCACGTAGGGCCGAGGTCAGCCACACCTGCAGGAGAAAATAGTATGCCATCATTAAGTCCAGAAGCCGCATTGGTTCACGAAGCATTAGTTGCACGCGGCCTGGAAACCCCGCTGCGTCCGCAATTGCGTGAACTGGATAACGAAACCCGCAAACGTCAGATTGCCGAGCATATGACGGAAATCATGCAGTTGCTGAATCTTGATTTAAGCGACGACAGCTTGATGGAAACACCGCATCGCATTGCCAAAATGTATGTCGATGAGATTTTCTCTGGCCTCGATTATGCCAATTTCCCGAAAATCACCGTCATCGAAAATAAGATGAAGGTCGATGAAATGGTCACTGTGCGTAACATTACGCTCACCAGTACCTGCGAACACCATTTCGTGACTATCGACGGTAAGGCGACGGTTTCTTACCTTCCGAAAGACACCGTGATTGGTCTGTCGAAAATTAACCGCATTGTGCAATTCTTTGCACAGCGTCCGCAGGTTCAGGAGCGCTTAACTCAGCAAATCCTGATTGCTCTGCAAACATTGCTTGGCACCAACAATGTGGCGGTATCTATTGATGCGGTCCATTATTGTGTGAAAGCCCGTGGCGTGCAGGATGCAACCAGTGCGACAACCACCACATCGTTAGGCGGATTGTTCAAATCCAGCCAGAATACACGTCAGGAATTTCTGCGCGCTGTGCGTCATAACTAACATTAATTAGGCAGGGTGTATGGAGAGAAACGTTACGCTGGATTTTGTCCGTGGCGTCGCTATTCTCGGCATTCTGCTGCTTAATATCGTGGCCTTCGGTTTACCGAAGGCGGCGTATCTTAATCCCGCATGGTCCGGTACGATTACCGACAGCGACGCCTGGACATGGGCCATTCTGGATCTCTTCGCTCAGGTTAAATTCCTCACCTTATTCGCTCTATTATTTGGCGCCGGCCTACAGATGTTGTTATATCGTGGCAAACGCTGGATCCAGTCACGTCTGACGCTATTAGTCCTGCTCGGTTTCATACACGCTATCTTCTTGTGGGAAGGCGATATATTGCTGGCCTACGGGCTGGTAGGACTGGTGTGTTGGCGCTTGATTCGTGACGCACCGGGCATTCGTTCGCTGTTTAACACTGGCGTTTTGTTGTATCTCACCGGCATTGGTGTGCTGCTGTTGCTGGGCTTTATCTCCGGGGACGCGCCAAACCGTTCGTGGGTTCCTGATGCGGCTAACTTGCAGTATGAGCAATGGTGGAAACTCAATGGTGGCAGCGAAGCCATCAGTAATCGCATTGACTTGCTCTCCTCGAATTTGGTGGCGCTAGGCGCACAATATGGCTGGCAACTGGCCGGGATGATGCTGCTGGGTGCGTCATTAATGCGTAGCGGCTGGTTGCGCGGGACGTTCAGTTTGCATCATTACCGCCGCACTGGTTTGTGGCTCATCATCGTCGGTATGTTAATCAACATTCCGGCTATTTACGCCCAGTGGCACCTCGGCTGGACGTATCGCTGGTGCGCTTTCTTGTTGCAGGCACCGCGTGAATTGAGTGCGCCGTTTCAAACAATCGGTTATGCCGCGCTGGCATTTGGTTATTGGCCGCAGCTTTCGCGCTTGCGCGTCGTCAACGCGGTGGCACATGTTGGGCGCATGGCACTGTCGAATTACCTGCTGCAAACACTGATATGCACCACTTTCTTCTTCCATATGAATGGGTACATGAAGTTTGACCGCCTCTCCCTGTTGGCGTTTGTACCGTTCGTCTGGGCGATGAATATTCTGTTCTCTCTTCTGTGGTTGCGTTACTTCCGTCAGGGGCCGGTTGAGTGGCTGTGGCGACAGCTAACCGCCCGCGCTGCCGGGGTCTCCCTGAAGCATCCAGCAAGATAATGATATACATCACAAACGTTAACGAATTGTATGTAACCGTTTTCATTGATGTGATCATCCTCACGTAGTCATTCCTGAGTCGCTGCCAGAATACTCACCTAGCCAAATACAGGGTGTATTCATGAGACTAACTCCTCTTTCGACTGGTGAAAAAAATGATCACCATTCGTGACGTTGCCCGCATCGCCGGTGTCTCAGTGGCGACCGTTTCCCGTGTACTTAATAACAGCGCGCTCGTCAGTGCAGACACCCGTGAAAATGTCATGCAGGCGGTGTCGCAACTGGGATATCGGCCAAACGCCAACGCCCAGGCGTTAGCAACGCAGGTCAGCGACACCATCGGCGTCGTGGTTATGGATGTGTCTGACCCGTTCTTTGGCGCACTGGTTAAAGCGGTGGATGTTGTGGCGCAGCAACACAACAAATATGTGCTCATCGGCAACAGTTATCACCAGGAAGAAAAAGAGCGTCATGCCATTGAGGTGTTGATTCGTCAACGCTGTAACGCATTGATTGTTCATGCTAAAGCACTTAGCGATCAAGAGTTAGGTGAGTTCCTCGATCACATTCCAGGCATGGTATTGGTTAACCGCATTGTTCCGGGCTACGAGCACAGATGCGTGGGGCTCGATAATGTCAGCGGTGCGTTGATGGCAACACGAATGCTGTTTAATCAAGGTCATCAACGCATTGGTTATCTGGCGTCCAGCCACGCGATTGAAGATAACGCACAGCGCCGGGAAGGGTGGATGCGCGGCATGACGGAGCAGGGGATTACGCCGCCAGAAAGCTGGGTGGGCGTGGGCTCGCCGGATATGCAGGGTGGTGAAGCGGCAATGGTGGAATTACTGGGCCGTAACCTGCAACTCAGTGCGGTGTTTGCTTACAACGACAGCATGGCTGCTGGCGCATTGACCGCCTTGAAAGACAACGGAATTATCGTGCCGCATCATGTTTCAGTGATTGGTTTTGATGACATTCCTATCGCGCGTTACACCGATCCGCAACTCACCACGGTGCGTTACCCCATTGTTTCAATGGCTCGACTGGCGACCGAACTGGCGTTACAGGGCGCAGCAGGAACGCTCGATAATGGTGCAACACACTGTTTTATGCCGACTTTAGTCCGTCGCCATTCAGTGGCTCCACGGCAAATTGCGGCACCGATCACTCTCTGAACAAAGTCTTTGATGTAACCGGTTTCAATTTGTGAGTAAATTCACAGTTAATTAACATTACGATGACTATGATGTCAGCGTTTTATCAGCTGAAACTATATGTAACGGTGATTAATCGGTTTATCTATAGGTGTTCAGCAAAAACTATCAATAAAAGCAGTTATGGATCGTTACCGAACACGGAAGAGTTTTTTTAATATAGAAAATTTTCGGCATTCAGTAACGTTTTTATAACAGCGCTGCCTGCCTGAATACCCCTTGAACTACCCTGCAAAAAACCGGAGATACCATGAATAAGAAGGTTTTGACCCTGTCCGCCGTTATGTCTTGCATGTTGTTTGGTGCAGCCGCTCATGCAGCTGATACCCGTATTGGTGTGACCATTTACAAATACGACGATAACTTCATGTCAGTAGTTCGCAAAGCGATTGAGAAAGACGCAAAAGCTTCACCGAACGTAGAACTGCTGATGAACGACTCCCAGAACGACCAGTCCAAGCAGAACGATCAGATTGACGTGCTGTTGGCAAAAGGCGTTAAAGCGCTGGCAATCAACCTGGTTGACCCAGCTGCAGCGGGTACGGTTATCGAAAAAGCACGCGGCCAGAACATTCCAATCGTGTTCTACAACAAAGAACCTTCTCGTAAAGCGCTGGATAGCTACGACAAAGCTTACTACGTAGGTACTGATTCTAAAGAATCAGGCATCATTCAGGGTGACCTGATTGCTAAACATTGGGCGGCTAACCCAGCATGGGATCTGAACAAAGATGGTCAGATTCAATTCGTTCTGCTGAAAGGCGAACCAGGCCACCCGGATGCTGAAGCACGTACGACCTATGTTATTAAAGAGCTGAATACCAAAGGCCTGAAAACCCAACAGCTGCAGTTAGACACCGCAATGTGGGACACCGCTCAGGCAAAAGATAAGATGGACGCATGGCTGTCTGGCCCGAACGCGAACAAAATCGAAGTGGTCATCGCCAACAACGATGCGATGGCAATGGGTGCAGTTGAAGCGCTGAAAGCGCACAACAAATCTTCTATCCCAGTATTTGGCGTAGATGCCCTGCCAGAAGCTCTGGCGCTGGTTAAATCTGGCGCAATGGCCGGTACCGTTCTGAACGATGCTAACAACCAGGCTAAAGCAACCTTCGATCTGGCTAAAAACCTGGCCGATGGTAAGCCTGCCGCTGAAGGCACTAAGTGGAAGATCGATAACAAAATCGTTCGCATCCCTTATGTCGGTGTTGATCAGAGCAACCTGGCTGAATTTACTGGTAAATAAGTAATGTAGTTGGTTTACACCGGGCGCGTTATGCGCCCGGATTTGGGCCTGATACTCAGTGACATAGGTATAACTATGGTCGACAATACTATAAATTCGTCGTCGGAATATTTGTTGGAAATGACCAACATTAATAAATCATTCCCCGGCGTTAAGGCACTGGATAATGTTAATTTAAAAGTCCGTCCTCACTCCATTCACGCATTAATGGGAGAGAACGGTGCAGGTAAATCAACATTATTAAAATGTCTATTTGGGATCTACAGCAAAGATTCCGGCAGCATCCTTTTTCAGGGAAATGAAGTTAACTTCTCCAGCACCAAAGAAGCGCTGGAAAACGGTATTTCTATGGTGCACCAGGAATTAAACCTGGTTTTACAACGTACCGTAATGGATAACATGTGGTTGGGTCGTTACCCTACCAAAGGTGTCTTTGTCGACCAGGACAAAATGTACCGCGATACCAAACATATTTTCGATGAACTGGATATTGATATTGATCCGCGCGCCCGCGTTGGCACGCTGTCAGTTTCGCAAATGCAGATGATCGAGATTGCTAAAGCGTTTTCTTACAATGCCAAAATTGTCATCATGGATGAACCAACATCCTCGCTGACAGAAAAGGAAGTTAACCACCTTTTCAAAATCATTCGTAAATTAAAAGAACGTGGCTGCGGTATCGTTTATATCTCTCACAAAATGGAAGAAATCTTCCAACTGTGTGATGAAATTACTATTTTACGTGACGGACAGTGGATTGCCACCCAGCCATTAGAAGGGCTGGATATGGATAAGATCATCTCCATGATGGTTGGCCGCTCGTTGAACCAGCGCTTCCCGACAAAAGAAAACGTGCCGGGTGAAGTGATTATGGAAGTTCGTAATCTCACCTCTTTGCGTCAGCCATCGATTCGCGATGTTTCCTTTGATTTGCATAAAGGGGAAATTCTCGGAATTGCCGGTCTGGTCGGTGCAAAACGTACTGATATTGTTGAAACACTTTTTGGTATCCGCGAAAAGTCAGACGGTACTATTACGCTGCACGGCAAAAAAATTAATAACCATACCGCGAATGAAGCTATTAACCACGGTTTTGCGTTAGTTACTGAAGAACGTCGTTCCACCGGTATTTACGCGTACCTCGATATTGGCTTTAACTCGCTGATTTCTAATATTCGCAATTATAAAAACAAAGTTGGCTTGCTGGATAATTCGCGCATGAAAAGCGATACCCAATGGGTAATCGACTCAATGCGTGTCAAAACACCCGGTCACCGCACTGCAATTGGTTCACTGTCAGGTGGTAACCAACAGAAAGTGATTATCGGCCGTTGGTTATTAACCCAGCCAGAAATTTTAATGTTAGATGAGCCAACTCGTGGGATTGATGTTGGGGCTAAATTTGAAATTTATCAGCTCATTGCTGAACTGGCCAAAAAAGGGAAAGGAATCATTATTATTTCGTCCGAAATGCCAGAGTTGTTAGGGATTACAGATCGTATCCTGGTAATGAGTAATGGTCTCGTTGCCGGAATTGTAGACACTAAAACAACCACGCAGAACGAAATATTACGTCTTGCGTCTGTGCACCTTTGATAATTTAGGGGCTATTAAAATGAGTGCGTTAAATAAGAAAAGTTTTCTAACTTATCTGAAAGAAGGCGGCATTTATGTCGTATTGCTGGTGCTACTGGCGATTATTATTTTCCAGGATCCAACGTTTTTAAGCTTAATGAACTTAAGTAACATCCTGACTCAATCTTCGGTGCGTATCATTATTGCACTGGGTGTGGCAGGGCTGATTGTGACTCAGGGTACTGACCTTTCAGCAGGTCGTCAGGTTGGCCTGGCCGCGGTTGTTTCTGCGACCTTCTTGCAGTCGATGGAAAACGTGAACAAAGTTTTCCCTGACATGCAAACCATGCCAATTCCGTTGGTTATCCTGATCGTGTGTGCTATCGGCGCAATCATTGGTCTGGTTAACGGCATTATCATCGCATACCTGAACGTGACGCCGTTTATCACCACATTGGGTACGATGATCATCGTTTACGGTATCAACTCCCTGTACTACGACTTTGTTGGCGCATCGCCAATTGCGGGGTTCGATAGCGGGTTCTCGACCTTTACCCAGGGCTTTATCAAGATGGGTAACTTTAAGCTTTCGTACATTACGTTCTACGCGTTGATTGCGATTGGCTTTGTTTGGGTCCTGTGGAACAAAACGCGCTTTGGTAAGAACATCTTTGCCATCGGTGGTAACCCTGAAGCGGCTAAAGTTTCTGGTGTTAACGTCGCACTGAACTTGATCATGATTTATGCGCTGTCTGGTGTGTTCTACGCCTTCGGCGGGATGTTGGAAGCAGGACGTATCGGTTCTGCAACCAACAACCTTGGCTTCATGTACGAACTGGATGCGATTGCAGCGTGCGTAGTTGGCGGCGTGTCATTCAGCGGCGGTGTGGGTACGGTAGTGGGTGTGGTGACCGGTGTTATCATCTTCACCGTAATCAACTACGGCCTGACGTATATCGGCGTGAACCCTTACTGGCAGTACATTATTAAGGGTGCGATTATTATCTTCGCGGTGGCACTGGATTCACTGAAATACGCGCGTAAGAAGTAATACCCTTCATACTTCAAGTTGCATGTGCGTTGGCTGCACTCACTCACCCCAGTCACTTACTCAAGTAAGCTCCTGGGGATTCCTGAGTTTGCCGCCTGCCTGCAACTCGAATTATTTTGGGTATAGATTGATAGCCTTCCGATCTGGAAGGCTTTTTTATTTCTTCTCTTCTTTCTGCAATTCGAGCAATTGCTCGGGCGTCACTGCCGGATAAGCTTGCGCATCTTCCGGTACTTCATGCATTGCAGGGATCGGCACCAGAGGCCCAAGAAAACGCGGTTCACGCTTGAATATGTACAAATCCGCCAGTGCCCCTAAACGAGCGCCAAACTCGCGAACACGCACAGTCATCATATTTTTCGGTGAAGGAACGGCATAACACTGCGCCTGGATCCCCATATGCAGGGCGATAAACAGCGCACGTTCGCAATGGAAACGCTGAGTGATAATGATGAAATCGTTGGTATCAAAGACCTTGCGGGTACGAACGATGGAGTCCAGAGTTCGAAATCCGGCGTAATCCAGCACGATATCGGCCGGGTCAACACCACCGGCAATCAAATCTTTACGCATGGTCATGGGTTCGTTGTAACTCTGTAGCGCATTATCGCCACTTAACAGCAGGTAGTTCACTTTACCGCTGTTATAAGCATTTAACGCACCCTGGATACGATATTGATAGTACTGGTTAATCACACCCGTCCGGTAATACTTGGCGGTTCCGAGCACTACACCGACCTGGCGATACGGTAAATCTTGTAAATCGTCGTAGACATAAGGTGCGGTTTTCCAGCTTATCCAGCGGTCAAGACAAAGCGCAGCTACCACAGCCAATCCGATTATGACCAACAGGCTATAAAACACGCGCTTCAACATGGACTTGCGGCTCAATAAAGGGAGGGAATTTATTCCAAGGCTACTTTACCTGGTGGTGAAGAGCAAGAGTATACCCGTCGTCTTTCAAGCTGCATGTGCGTTGGCTGCGTTCAATCGCCCAAATCACTTACTCAAGTAAGCTCATTGGGACTCTTTCACTTGCCGCCTTCCTGCAACTCGAAATCCATTGGGTATACCAGCGTTGCGGGCGGTTTCGCGCCCGCAACGCACTTATTAATTTAGCAGTGTACGATCGAAATTCATGCAGCCCAGCGCTTTGAGCGTGGCAGCGGTGGCATCCCACTGTGTCAGTGGTGCTTCAGCTTTTTCAGCAAGGATGGCACGCTGAATATCGTTATAGTCGTAACCCGACAGACTTAACAGATTAAGCGCTGCTTGTAGTGGCGGCAGGGAGGGGTTGAATGCCGCATTTTCTGCATAGCTGCCTTTGAAAATCGTTCCGTCACGCATTTCCAGCGCAACACCTGATGGTGCATTGCTGTACGGCGCATGGCTACGGTTTGCTGCCGCAATGGCTGCCTGGCTCAATTCATCGCCTTGCGATGCAAAGCCATGATCCATTTCATCAAGTAACAGGGTTTTGATTTCTAAATCACGTGGGCCAAATGCATCAGGCAGATAATCGCCGAGGGTGGCAGGATTACGGCCTGGCAAATTAATGCGCAGTGTCACGCCGCTATTCAGTTCATTCATAAACTGGCGGCAGTGGCCACACGGCGTGTAGTTAACGGTAATGGCGGAAAGTGCTTTTTCACCGCGCATCCACGCGTGAGTAATTGCGCTCTGCTCGGCATGAACGGTCTGCTGCATGGTGGTGCCCGGAAACTCCATATTGCCACCAAAATAAAGATTACCGCTTACACCGCGAGCAACGGCGCCCACGTAGAACTTTGATAAATCAGCACGGGCACATGAAGCGGCGAGTGGCAATAATGCAAAAGCCAATGCATCGTCATCCAGCCCGGTCTGAGCTTTCAGTGATTCGACTTCTGAAGCACTAAACATTGCCGGGAAATGAGCATCAGTAAGCAAAGGTTGCAGTGCGGCTTGCAGTGAAGCCGGGAGTTGTGCGAGAGCTGCCTGAAAACGTGAGCGCATTGATCGAGCCTCATAACAAGTAATTGAGCTGTCTTTATTGATCGACAGTTTACGGGTCTGTATAGGCTTTATATGTGATCTTTATCTAATTACAAATGCAACATATGAAATAAAGAATGAAAATGCGCGATCTCTCGCAAGTTTTAACCTACAACCGACAAAATAACAGGGAACAGGAACGGGGCAATCAGTGACGTGATGATGCCGCAAATCACAAGTGCCAATGAGCTAAACGCACCTTCCTGGAAATCCACTTCCGCGCAACGAGCGGTGCCCAGGGCGTGGGAAGCAGCCCCCATCGCTAATCCTCGCGACGATTTAGTTGTAATACGCATCAGATTTAACAACGTATGACCAAACACGGCACCCAGAATACCGACGAAGATCACGCAAACCGCGCTAATTGCCGGAATACCGCCAATGCTGCCGCCGACGGCCATGGCAATTGGTGTTGTGACTGATTTAGGCAGGATTGATGCGGCAATTTGTGGGGTTGCGCCCATCAGCAGTGCCACAGAAGTACCGGTAATCATCGCCACTATGCTGCCAATAAAGCAGATAGTGATAATTGATTTCCAACGTGCGCGGATCTGATGAAGCTGTTCGTAAAGCGGGAAGGCGAGAGCAACAACCGCGGGTTGCAGCAAGTCATTCAATATTTTACTGCCTTCGAAATAATGTTCGTAAGGCGTACGGGTGAATACCAGGATTGGAATTATCACAATCATGGATATCAGAAGCGGATTCAGGATCGGCGATTTATAATGTACAGCGACCTGGCGGGCGAGGAAAAAAGTCACCAGTGTTAAGGGTAAAGACCACCAAATATGATGCATCATTTTTTATCACTCTCGCATTCACCCACTACTTTACGTTCGCCATGAATTAAATGGGAACACCAACTCACGACCACTAACACCACCAACGTACTGATTAAACATGACACGACCACAGGGCCAAATTGCTGCTTTATCACATCGACATATTGCATTACGCCTACGCCAATCGGCACAAACAACAGCGCCATATTACGAATCAATAACTGACAACCGGGCTTAACCCATTTGGCAGGGACGATTTGCAGTGATAGCAAAATAAACAGAATTAGCATGCCAATAATACTGCCGGGAATAGTAATAGGAAGCAGTGATGAAATAGCAATGCCTGCATATAAGCATATGTAAATTAAGATAAATGCCCGCAGGTACTGCCATATTGCGGTAAATGAGTTACGCATAGTGATTACCTTTTAGGAAACGCATTCATCATACAATTAAACTCAAAAATGTGCTACCGGTCACATCATGAATTATTAGCATACCAAACATTCCAGATTGGAACGTTCCAGAAAGCTTTGGGCAATATCACAGCACTGCATTTTACAGGTATAAAAAAAGCGGCCCGAGGGCCGCTTTTCAAAAGGATAATCTTCGCTTAGTTCAGGCGTACCGGCATACCGGAACGGCTCTGAATAGCTTGATCCAATACGGTGCTGTCAACGTCTGGCTGAGCAGTGATTGCTGTCACGTTGTTTTTCAGCGTGATCGGAACAATTTCACGAGAGTTAAACTGCGCTTCGGTCGTAGACAGTGGGTTATGCACTTCGATGTAGCGCGTACCATCTGGCTCAACGGTGGCTTTAACCGGTTCGTTGATGAACTGAACACGAGTACCGACCGGCACTTTTTCGAACAGGAACTTAATGTCTTCGTTACGCAGACGCACACAACCGTGGCTCACGCGCAGGCCGATACCAAAGTTCGCATTGGTGCCGTGAATCGCGTACAGACGACCAATATACAGCGCATACAGACCCATAGGGTTGTCTGGGCCTGCTGGAACAACGGCTGGCAGTGGCGTACCGGCAGCAACATATTCCGCATGCATTTTCGCCGTTGGCGTCCAGGTTGGGCCTGCTTTCTTACGTTCTACTTTTGTCGTCCAGTTCATTGGGGTGTCTTTACCCAACTGGCCGATACCGATTGGCAGCACGATAACCGTGTTGGTGCCAGCAGGGTAATAGTAGAGACGCATCTCAGCACTGTTGATGACAATACCTTCATGAACGGTGTCCGGCAGAATCAACTGCTGAGGAATGTTCAGGATAGTGCCCGCTTTTGGCAAGTACGGGTCAACCCCAGGGTTGGCTTCCAACATGTTGGAAAGGCCCATCTGGTAACGTGCGGCGAATTCTTCCAGCGGTGCGGTGCTACCTTCAGGAATGGTGACAACCTGGTTTTGACCAATCAAGCGGCTGCCATCAGTAGGCAGAGGATAGGTCACGGCAGAAGCTGTTTTGCTAAAAGACACGACAGCCACAAATGCCAGTAAAATAGTGCGTAGTTTCATATTCATGGTATGCGAAGTATTTATGGCCATGCAGGCTAGTTAGTGAAGAAACGGAGCGGTTTAGCCGCGCATTATATGTGCATTCGCTCGACCTGGGAAATCAGATGTGGATTAAATCACATTTTTTTCCGCGTTGATTATTTTGTGACCAATGCATAAGCAGAGCGATCTGCACGTTGAGTTATGGCATAATGTGCCCGATCTCACATCTTAAATAATTCTTTTACCAGGACATCTCTGTGCTAGTTTCCAGTAACGTCACAATGCAGTTCGGCAGTAAGCCGCTGTTTGAAAATATTTCTGTCAAATTTGGCGGCGGCAACCGTTACGGCTTGATCGGCGCCAACGGTAGCGGCAAGTCTACCTTTATGAAGATCCTCGGTGGCGATTTAGAGCCAACGCTTGGCAACGTATCGCTCGATCCGAACGAGCGCATCGGTAAACTGCGCCAGGATCAGTTCGCCTTTGAAAAATTCACCGTACTCGACACGGTGATCATGGGCCACGCAGAACTCTGGGAAGTGAAAGAAGAGCGCGACCGTATTTATGCGCTGCCAGAGATGAGCGAAGAAGATGGCTACAAAGTTGCTGATCTGGAAGTTCTGTACGGCGAAATGGATGGTTATACCGCTGAAGCACGTGCGGGCGAACTGCTCTTAGGCGTCGGCATTCCTGTAGAACAGCATTACGGCCCGATGAGCGAAGTTGCTCCAGGCTGGAAACTCCGCGTATTGCTGGCGCAGGCGCTGTTCTCAAACCCTGATATTCTGCTGCTCGATGAACCGACGAACAACCTGGACATCGACACCATCCGTTGGCTGGAAACTGTGCTCAACGAGCGCAACAGCACCATGATCATCATCTCGCACGACCGTCACTTCCTGAACATGGTTTGTACGCACATGGCGGATCTGGACTACGGTGAACTGCGCGTGTATCCGGGTAACTACGATGAATACATGACGGCTGCGACTCAGGCTCGTGAGCGTCTGTTGTCTGACAACGCGAAGAAAAAAGCGCAGATTGCTGACCTGCAATCCTTCGTTAGCCGCTTTAGCGCCAACGCATCGAAATCTCGCCAGGCAACTTCTCGTGCTCGTCAGATTGATAAAATCAAGCTTGATGAAGTGAAAGCTTCAAGCCGTCAGAACCCGTTCATTCGCTTCGAGCAAGACAAGAAACTGTTCCGTAATGCTCTGGAAGTTGAAGGGCTGGCGAAAGGTTTTGATGACGGCCCGCTGTTCAAAGGCGTCAACATGCTGCTGGAAGTGGGTGAAAAACTCGCTATCCTCGGGACGAACGGCGTGGGTAAATCTACCCTGCTTAAAACGTTGGTGGGCGAACATACTCCAGATGCTGGTACGGTGAAATGGTCTGAGAACGTACAGATCGGTTACTACGCGCAGGATCACGAGTACGAGTTTGAAAACAATCTGACCGTGTTCGACTGGATGAGCCAGTGGATGCAAGAAGGTGACGACGAGCAAGCGGTGCGCAGCATCCTGGGTCGTTTGCTGTTCAGCCAGGACGATATTAAAAAGCCTGCGAAGGTGCTGTCCGGTGGTGAAAAGGGCCGTATGTTGTTTGGTAAGTTAATGATGGAGCGTCCAAACGTTCTGGTCATGGATGAACCAACAAACCACCTGGATATGGAATCTATCGAGTCGCTGAACATGGCGCTGGAAATGTACCCTGGTACGTTGATCTTCGTTTCTCATGACCGTGAATTTGTGAGCTCGCTGGCTACGCGTGTGATTGAGATTACGCCTGAGCGCGTGATTGACTTTACCGGTGGGTATGAAGATTACCTGCGTAGTAAAGGCATTGACGGTTAAGTTTTAGAAAGCCCCTCACCCCGGCCCTCTCCCTCAAGGGAGAGGGAGAAAACCGTCGATCCCCTCTCCTGGGGGAGAGGGTGAGGGCAAAACATTGACTACAGCACGAAGCAATCCTGCTCTTTCCCATCAACGACCAAACGGCGTTTCTCCCCTGCAGGCAGCGTCAACTTCATCTCTTTCCAGGCCGGTAGATAATCACCTTTACGGCTAAACACCACCTGAATCTCATCCGCCGTGCAGCGAATTTCCCAGTTTAGCCACAGCGCATTGCCTTGCTGGTATCCCCATGATTCGCCGTCATCTTCAAACAGGCTACCGTGTGAAACGCCAGTTCCTTGCAGCGGATACACCTTCAGCTCGCGCACACTATCCGCTTTTGCATCCACATGCGTAATGCGAGCACTGTGCGGCAGGGCTGCACCTGCGCGTACCAGTAGCGGCAAGCGCTCCAGTGGCGCATCAACCACAATCGTCTGGCCGCCGCTATACCATTGGCCGGTGTAGTAGTCGTACCAACCCGCGCCGTTTTCAGGCAGCCACACTTCACGCTGACGTTGACCCTCTTCGACCACACTTGCGACCAGCAAATCGCGGCCCAGCATGAAGTCGTCGCACTCCTCGAACGTTTTTTCGTCGTGCTCATGGTCGAGGAAAGTGGAGCGCAGCATCGGTTCATCATCCGCATGCGCCTGCCACAACAGAGTGTAGAAATACGGCAGCAGGCGATAGCGCGTTTCAATCGCGCTGCGAATGGCGGGAGTCACACTTGCGTACATCCACGGTTCATTCACCGTCTGATCGTCGTTCCATGAATGGATAGTGAAACGCGGATGCATCACGCCGTTTTGTACCCAGCGCACAAACAGTTCGGCATCCGGTTTATCGCCAGAGAAACCGCCGACATCGTGCCCCACGTTATACAAACCAGATAAGCTCATGCCCACGCCCATGCGAGTGTTGTAGCGCAGAGTATTCCAGTTGGTACGGTTATCGCCGCTCCAGGTCTGCACATAACGCTGCATCCCGGCGCAACCGGAACGAGAAATCAGATACGGCCGTTTTTCTGGCGCAAAGGTCTGCTGGGCTTCGAGCGAGGCACGCATCATCAGCAGCGGCATCACCGGGCGGATATTTTTA
This sequence comes from Buttiauxella sp. A111, assembly GCF_014189855.1. GTDB lineage: Bacteria > Pseudomonadota > Gammaproteobacteria > Enterobacterales > Enterobacteriaceae > Buttiauxella > Buttiauxella selenatireducens. The sequence goes on along the minus strand of NZ_BJFN01000001.1, from coordinate 930,055 downwards.
ATGGCAATCTCTTCGCCAAAACCGTGGCAGCGCGCTTCACCATCCCACACTTCAAACTCGTTATTGTCATTCCACGTTGAGCCGATGCCCATCTCCAGCAGCTGCGTGGTGACGCCATTTTTCCACCATTTCACCGTTTCAGGATTGGTGAAATCAAGATGCGATCCTTCATCATCCCAGAAGCTTGAACGCTCTGGACTGTCTTGCTCGGAATCCTTAATAAACAGCCCGTTTTCTGCCACTTCTGAATAGCGCGGATGATCCTGCAACAGGCACGGCTTGATATTTGCCGCAAGTTTGATCCCAGCATCAAGGAACGCCTGGCTCATCACCTTCGGCTGCGGCACTTTGTCGTAGTTCCAGTTAAACACGTAACGCTTGTTGTTAATCGACGTGTAACCCGATGACAGCTGGAACGAATCGCAAGGAATTGCATGTTCGTTGCACAGACGAATAAAACTCATCAGCTGGTTTTGCGCGTCCGGTGCATCGGTGTAATGCATGGTTGAACCGCTGTAACCGAGGCTCCATTTTGGGCCAAACAGCGTTTTACCGGTCAAACGCACAAACGCTTTGGTGACGTCTAAAACCTGAGGGCCGAGGAATAAGTAGTAATCGACGTCGCCAGATTCTGCCTGCCAGCGGCGATAGGGCTGGTGATAGTTGTCAATTTCGTTGCCTAAATCCAGCCAGCAGTTGCTCAGGTTGTCGTAAAACATCCCGAAACTCACGTCCGGACGGCGCGTAATGGTGAATGGAATATGCTTGTACAGCGGGTCAGTGGACTGCGCGTTGTAGCCCATCGCATCCAGGTTACGCATTTCATAGCGCTTACCGGTACGCTGAAGTGGGCCAGCTTTCTCGCCCAGGCCGTAATAGCGTTCATCTTTATATCGACGCTGATAATGCGCGACGCCGTCGCCATGGGCATTCAACAGATAAGCGCTGGTTGGGCGGTCACTTGCCAGCAATTGCCACTCAGAAGCCTCATTGAGATATTCCCACTCCAGCCACAGCGGCTGGTGGACAGTTACGCGCAGCTTATCGGTGCTGATGCGCAGGGTTTCATCAAGCTCTTCTACCGTGAAACCTGGCAGGGCGAAACCTTGCAGACTTTCACGGTCGCGGCCTTCCCATGGCACATCATTTTCTGGTGCGATACTCCAGGTGCGGTTTAACGCCAGTTTGTTTTCGCGTTTAATCAGCACGCGGAACATGCCTTGCTCCAGCACGAACACATTCAGGCGATGCTTCCCATCCACGCTTAACTCAACGTGGTTGGCATCAGATTTTAACAGTGTCCAATTTTTCAGGGTTTTCATCGTTCACAATCCATCTATCAGGCGCGCTTAGTGCGGCGTTCAGCAATAAAAGAAACCAGGAATACAGCGCCAATCAGGTCAAAGAAGCCCATGGCGATAAACAGGGGGTTGTAGCCAATTTTGTCGGCGGTTACACCAATCAACAGTGAGAACAAGAAGCTGGCTATCCAGGCTGCGGAACCACGCATACCGTTAACCGTCGCCATCTGGCCTTTGTCGAAGGAGTCCACAACCAGGGCGCTCAACATGCAGGAGATAATCTGGTGCCCGAAGCCACCAACAGAAATCAGCGCAATGGTGACATACGGGTCTTTGGTGATGGCAACCAGTGCCAGGGAAATCATCAGGAAAGCCCCCGTCACTGAACTTGCCACGATGGAGTTGGTACGTGAGCAGCCAAACCAGCGGGTATAAACCTTAGTCAGATAGCCACTAGCTACGCTGCCGAGATCAGCGGCGAGGAACGGCAGCCAGGCGAACATGGCAATTTGTTTGAGATCCATACCGCGTTCATTTGCCAGGTACAGCGGAACCCAGAAGCTCAGCACCGCCCAGGCCGGTTCGGCCATAAAAGCCGGAATAGCGATACCGTAGAAACGCTTGTTTTTACCGACGGTTTTCAGTGCAGTCAGGAAAGGCAGTTTCACCGCAGCAGGCTCGTTATCCTGTTTGATGAATTCCAATTCTTCTTTGCTGAGGTTCGGGTGTTGTTCCGGGTTGTGATAGAACACCCACCACAAAATGACCCATAACATGGCCAGCACACCGGTAAACATGAACGCGCCCTGCCAGCCGAAGGAGGCATGGGCGAAATAGACGATTGGCGGTGCGAGCATGGCACCAATCGAGAAGCCAACGCCAGCCCAGCCTGCGGCAATAGGGCGTTCTTTTTTCGGGAACCATTCGCCAATCGTTTTGGCGTTAGCGGGGGTTGCTGCGGCTTCCGCGCCACCCATAAAGAAGCGCAAAATAGCCAAATGCAGCCAGCTACCGGCTCCAGCGTGCATGATACACACCACCGCCCAAATCCCTGCGCAAATCAGGAAGCCCAGCTTGAGGCCAATCACATCAATCAGCCAGCCGCAAATTGGTTGGAAGAGGGTATAGGCAAGCTGGAATGAGGCGACAATCCATGAATATTGTTCAGTGGTAATACCCAGACTGGATTTAAGCTCCGGGGCCAAAATACCTAACGAGTTGCGGGTAATGTAGTTAACAGTAACGCCTAGTAAGAACAGCACCAGAACCCACCAACGCAGGTTACGGACGGTGCGTTTGGCCTTAACGGCAGTTGCACCTGGATTTATGCTTTGACTCATTTTGTTCTCCACCTGGATTCGCTATCTTTCGGAATAGTTGCTACTACCTTGTAGCTGGAATGTATTTATCTAATTGATTAATAATTATTTTTATAACGTACTGCCGTAGATGTGCAGGTTCAGATACGGCGATGGAAAGAGCGTAAAACAGTCAGAAAATGCCAGGTAGCGACTTTGGTGAAAAAATTTTCATATGTAAGCGAAAATCGTGCGTTCGATAACGAAAAGCTCAGCCATTAAGCCATACACTTTGGTATGAAAATTTTTTCATGGCCGAAATGGGCGCAGATCACAAAATGAGTAAAAAGCTAAAAATCGCCGAAATTGCTGCCGAAACAGGGCTTTCAATCAGCACGGTTTCACGTGTGCTGGCGGGAAAATCGAACACCAGCGAACACGCCCGGCAGCAGGTTCTGAATTGCGCCGGGCAAAAAGGGGTGCTTGAGGGCATGGCTGCCGGGCGCATGCTGCTTAATAGTTTGGTCGTTTTTGCTCCTCAACGCGCTTTTGATGAGCGGTCTGATGTCTTTTATTATCGTGTGATTCAGGGGCTGACCAAGGCGCTCTTACCCCATGAAGTTCGGCTGCGTTACTGTGCACTCGAAGAGAACGACAGTGACGCAAATATGTTCCTGAACAAAATGAATGAGGTGGAAACGGAAGCCGCGATCTTGCTGGGAATTGACGATCCCCATATTCACGATCTGGCGGTGGATCTCGGTAAACCTTGCGTGTTGATTAACTGTCGGGATCGCAAAATGCGCCTGCCAGGTGTTGCACCGGATCATCAGTTAATTGGCGACTTTGCCGCGAGTTATCTGTTTGAGCAGGGACATAAAGAGGTTGTTACCTTGCTGTGCTTGCGGCGTTACACCATGGAGTTGCGTCTTGCAGGGATACGCGATGCCTGGGACGCCAATAATCTGCAATTTGATGATTCGCGCCATCTGATTACCGCTCAAAGTTTTAGCGCCAAAGAGAGTGAAAAATTAATCAGCGATTTTCTGGCTGCAACTCCCCGTCATTTGTTGCCAACAGCGTTGCTGGTGGGAGGGGATTTTATGGCGGCTGGGGCGGTAAGTGCGCTGCAAAATGCAGGATTGCGTGTGCCGCATGATATTTCAGTCATGAGTATCGACGGCTTTAACCTGGCGGCGATCCACGATGTGCCGCTGACATCGGTGCATGTTCCACGTGACCAGTTGGGCGAAGAAGCGGTGCATATTCTCCAGCAACGCTTAATCCGCCCGGATGCACCCGTTGGGAATTTACTGCTAAACGGTACGCTGATGGTGCGTGATTCAGTGCGCCGCATTCGCCCAAACAAAAGCCATACGGCGGTCAGTAGCGTGGGGCTTTATGACGAGTGAGACCCGCATACTTCACATTGCGGATTGCGTGGCAGTTTCATCTCGCGGAACTGGCAGGTCATCGCATCGTACATCACGATTTTGCCCGCGGCAGGTGTGCCGTAATGTGCCAGCAGTTTGATGGCTTCCATCGCCTGCAATGAACCGATTACACCCACGAGCGGTGCCATGACGCCAGCCTCCACGCAGGTCAGCGCGTTTTCACCGAACAGACGGCTCAGGCAACGATAACAGGGTTCACCATCCTGATAAGTGAAGACGCTGATTTGCCCTTCCATACGAATTGCCGCACCCGAAACCAGCGGTTTTTTCATCGTAAAGCAGCACTGATTGAGCTGGTTGCGGATCGCCACGTTATCGGTGCAATCCATCACCAGATCGTGGCTGGAGATAAGCTCCAGCAGTTGCGCCTCATCAAGTAGCGCATTGATCGTTTCAATCTGAATATGCGGATTGATCGCCGCCAACGCAGCTTTAGCTGAATCCACTTTCGGCTGCCCAACAGTGGCGTCATGGTGAAGTGTCTGGCGCTGCAAATTGGACAGCGCCACGGTATCAAAATCTAACAACGTAAGATGCCCGACACCCGCCGCAGCCAGATACGGCGCGGCTCCACAACCGAGACCGCCGAGCCCAACAATCAAAACACGCGCTGCCTTCAACGCTTCCTGGCCGTCAAAATCAAAACCGCGCAAAATAATCTGCCGGTTGTAGCGCAGCATTTCCTGATCGCTAAGTTCAGCGTGCATGGTTAGCCCCCAAACAGATGATTGAATGGCTCAACGTCGACCCAGTCGCCCGCATCAACGTTACCGCGTTCGCGCTCCAGGACGATAAAACAGTTGGCCTGGCTAAATGAGCTGAAAATATGTGAACCCTGATGACCGGTGCTCAACACTTCTAATTGCCCATCAGCGCCAGTACGCATAATCCCACGCTGGAAGTCGAGGCGGCCCGGGGATTTTTTCAGTCTGCCAACCGTACGCGCACGCTGGCGTGGCGGCAGGGCATTATCTTGCTGGCCGCTTAATTTCGCTAATAACGGCTGAACCAGTTGATAGAAAGTCAGTGCCGCAGAAACCGGATTGCCCGGCAGGCCGCAGAACCAGCTATTGTTCAGACGTCCAAAAGCAAAGGGTTTACCCGGTTTGATTGCCAGTTTCCAGAAACCGACTTCTCCGAGTTCTTCCAGCAATTGTTTGGTGTAATCAGCCTCGCCAACGGAAACGCCGCCGCTGCTGATCACCACATCGGCCTGACTGTCTGCCTCAACAAACGCAGCACGTAGGGTTTCAGGATCATCACGAATAATACCTAAGTCGATGACCTCACAGCCCAACTGCTCGAGCATGATATGCACCGCCAGACGGTTGGTATCGTAAATTTGCCCTTCGCCAAGTGGGGTGCCCGGCAGTTGCAATTCATCACCCGTCGAAAATACCGCAGCGCGGACTTTGCGTAACACGGCGACGTCGGCGATGCCCAGTGAGGCAATCAGCGGCAACTCAGCGGCGGTGAGTTTTTTCCCGGCAGGTAACACGCTGGCACCCTGACGAATATCTTCCCCACGCAGACGAACGTTTTGCCCGTTTTTTACTGCTTCGTTAAAGCGTACGCCGCTTTCGGTGACGGTGGTTTCTTCCTGCATAACCACGGCATCAGTGCCTGCGGGTACAGGCGCGCCTGTCATGATGCGAATACAGGTGCCTTCGGGCCAAACCCCTGCGAAGGGTTGTCCGGCAAACGCTTTTCCCGCCACTGACAGAGCCACGCCCAGTGCTAAATCTTTCAGGCGAACCGCGTAACCATCCATTGCTGAATTATCAAAACCCGGGACATCGATCGGCGACGTGACAGGGTGCGACGTAATGCGCCCAGCAGCCTTCAGCAAAGGGATAGATTCAGATTCGGTGACAGGAACAATACGCGACAGCATCTGTTCCATTGCGGTTTCAAGCGGGATAAGTCCGGCGGTAAATTCCATGAAAAGCTCCAGCGGCGCGGGGAAAAAATATGTCGGACATTATGTCAGAGAAAAGTGCATCACAGAACGCTTCAATAGGGGTATTCAACTGCACCAATTTCCTTTACATCACATTTACATCTTTCTATATTCGAAAATCGTATCAACTGGGTTTAACTATTCTGATATTTATAGAGAAAGTGAAAACCGGAATTCCCTAACTCTCTGACAGGGCTACGTCGACATGCATAAAGCAGTAATCGCTATTCACGGTGGTGCGGGCGCTATCACTCGTGCGCAGCTCAGCCCCGAAAAAGAACGGCTTTATATTAACGCCCTATCGGAAATCGTCGAGGCAGGCCAGGCGTTGCTTGAAACCGGTGGTAGCGCACTGGATGCGGTGACCGAAGCGGTGCGCATGCTCGAAGAATGCCCCTTGTTTAATGCCGGGATCGGCGCAGTGTTTACCCATGATGGCACCCACGAACTGGATGCTTGCGTGATGGACGGTAACACCCTGGAAGCGGGTGCAGTGGCGGGCGTTAGCCATATTCGTAATCCTATTCTTGCCGCCAGACTCGTTCTGGAACGCAGTCCACATGTGCTGTTAATCGGCCGTGGAGCAGAGAATTTTGCCCAGCAACAAGGGCTTGAACCGGTCTCACCCGATATTTTCTTCACTCAGGCGCGCTGGGATCAATTACAGCGAGCCCTGGCAAATGACCAAACCGTGCTTGATCACGATGGCGATGACCCCATCAATCCGGATACCAAATTTGGCACTGTCGGTGCCGTCGCGCTCGATCAATATGGCAATCTGGCGGCGGCAACGTCCACGGGCGGCATGACCAATAAAATGGCAGGACGGGTCGGTGATTCCCCTATTATTGGCGCCGGTTGTTACGCCAATAACGCAAACGTAGCGGTTTCTTGCACCGGTACGGGTGAAGTGTTTATGAGAACGCTCGCGGCATATGATATTGCGGCGTTGATGGAGTATGGCGGGCTGAGTCTGCAACAGGCCACGGAACGCGTGGTCATGGAAAAACTTCCGGTGCTGCAAGGCAGCGGAGGGGTCATTGCTATCGATTGCGAAGGCAATGTGGCCTTGCCTTTTAACAGCGAAGGGATGTACCGCGGCTACGGTTATGTCGGGGATGCCCCAAACGTCGGAATTTATAACAGCCAGGAGCATTAATGCCCCACAGTCATGAACTGCCCGGCGACGAGGTGCTGTCTGTTAGCGCTCTCAATGTTCTCTTTCGCCAGGAAAAAGTTGATACCCGCGCGGTGTCCGACCTGTCTTTTTCGCTAAAACGCGGCGAGACACTGGCGATTGTCGGGGAGTCGGGGTCCGGGAAATCGGTCACTGCGCTGGCTTTAATGCGCTTGTTGGATAAGAACGCGAGCGTTGTTGACTGTGAGAAAATTTTGCTGCGCCGCCGCAACGGCCAGGTCATTGAACCCGCCACGCTGAGCTCATCGCAAATGCGCCATGTGCGTGGTGCGGATATCGCCATGATTTTCCAGGAGCCGATGACGTCGCTCAATCCGGTGTTTCCGGTGGGCGAACAAATTGCCGAATCTATTCGATTACATCAAGGGCTGGATAAACAGGCGGCGATGGAGGAAGCGCGTCGCATGCTTGATCGCGTGCGTATTCCAGAAGCGAAGGCCATTTTGGGACGTTATCCGCACCAGCTTTCTGGTGGCATGCGCCAACGTGTGATGATTGCTATGGCGCTCTCGTGTCGCCCGGCAGTGTTGATTGCCGATGAACCTACCACCGCGCTGGACGTGACGATTCAGGCGCAAATCCTCCAGCTTATCCGCGTGTTGCAAGATGAAATGCAAATGGGCGTGATTTTTATCACCCATGATATGGGCGTGGTGGCAGATATTGCCGACCGGGTGCTGGTGATGTATCGCGGCGAGGCGGTCGAAACCGGTCGCGTTGAACAGATATTTAACGCACCTGTTCATCCTTACACCAAAACGTTATTGGCTGCGGTACCGCGCCTTGGGTCGATGAATGGCCGTGACTTACCGCGCAAATTTCCCCTGGTGGACCCAAAGCATCCTGACCAACCTGAAGCCGAAACCGAACAAGATACGGTTGCTCCAGGTGCGGTGCCGGTGCTGCAAGTGCGTGACCTGGTGACGCGCTTTGATATTCGCAGCGGTATTTTTAACCGGGTCACCCGTCGGGTACACGCGGTTGAAAACGTGAGTTTTGATTTATGGCCCGGTGAAACGCTGGGGCTGGTGGGGGAGTCAGGAAGTGGCAAATCCACCACCGGGCGTGCGCTGTTGCGGTTGGTTGAAACGCAGGGTGGCAGCATTCATTTCAACGGCCAGCGTATCGACACGCTGTCAAATGCCGATATGCAGCACGTCCGCAAGGACATCCAGTTTATTTTCCAGGACCCGTATGCCTCGCTCGACCCGCGTTTGACCGTCGGTTTTTCGATTATGGAGCCGCTGCTGGTGCATAACGTGATGTCCAAAGAACAGGCGCAACAACGGGTGGGCTGGTTACTGGAGCGAGTCGGTCTGCTGCCTGAACATGCGTGGCGTTATCCACATGAGTTTTCTGGTGGGCAGCGGCAGCGAATTTGTATTGCTCGTGCGCTGGCGCTCAATCCAAAAGTGGTGATTGCCGATGAATCTGTTTCCGCATTGGATGTCTCGATCCGCGCGCAAATCATCAACTTACTGCTCGATCTCCAGCGCGAATTTGGCATCGCCTTTTTGTTTATTTCTCATGATATGGCGGTCGTTGAGCGTATTTGTCACCGCGTGGCGGTGATGTACCTCGGGCAAATTGTTGAAATCGGCCCCCGTCGCGCAGTGTTTGAAAACCCGCAACACCCGTATACCCGGAAATTAATGGCGGCTGTGCCGGTTGCTGATCCTGAGCATCGTCGGCCAAAACCCGTTTTGCTTTCTGATGACATCCCCAGTACCACGCATAAATTGGGGTATGAACCACACGTTACAACGCTTGTGAATGTCGGACCCGGGCACTTTGTGGCCCGGGCACAAAGATAATCATATTTTGGCCAAGGATAATCAGGAGAACATCATGACAGCAATAAAAAGTAAAAAGTGGCTGTTGGCGGCGGGTCTTGCCACCAGCGTCATTGCCTCACCGGCATTTGCCGCTAAAGATGTCGTCGTCGCTGTAGCATCCAATTTCACGACTCTTGACCCGTATGATGCCAACGACACGCTTTCGCAAGCGGTGGCAAAGTCGTTTTATCAGGGGCTGTTTGGCCTCGATAAAGAGATGAAACTGCAAAACGTGCTGGCAGAAAGTTACACCGTTTCTGACGATGGCTTGGTCTACACCATCAAACTGCACCCGGGTGTGAAATTCCAGGATGGCACTGATTTCAACGCCGAGGCAGTAAAAGTCAACTTAGACCGCGCCAGCAATCCAGAAAACCACCTCAAACGCTACAACCTGTATAAAGCGATAGCGAAGACCGAGGCCGTTGATGCCAACACGGTGAAAATTACTCTCAAGCAGCCATTCTCTGCGTTTATCAATATTCTTGCCCATCCAGCAACGGCGATGATTTCGCCAGCGGCGCTGAAAAAATACGGTAAAGAGATTGGCTTCCACCCGGTCGGCACTGGCCCATATCAGCTAGACACCTGGAATCAAACCGACTTTGTGAAGGTGAAGAAATTCGACGGTTACTGGAAACAGGGGCTGCCTAAGCTGGATACCATCACCTGGCGTCCGGTAGTGGATAACAACACCCGTGCGGCAATGCTACAAACCGGTGAAGCGCAGTTTGCGTTCCCCATCCCTTACGAGCAGGCCAGCGTGCTGGAGAAAAACGACAAGCTGGAGCTGGTGGCATCGCCTTCCATCATGCAGCGCTACCTCAGCATGAACGTCACGCAAAAGCCGTTTGATAATCCGAAAGTCCGCGAGGCTATCAATTACGCCATCAACCGCCAGGCGTTGGTGAAAGTCGCATTCGCCGGTTACGCGACGCCAGCAGAAGGGGTTGTGCCACCGTCTATCGACTTCGCGCAAAAGTACAAACCATGGCCCTATGACCCGGCAAAAGCGCGTGAGCTGTTAAAAGAAGCGGGCTATCCGAATGGATTCGAAACCACGTTGTGGTCATCGCATAACCACAGTACCGCGCAGAAAGTCTTGCAGTTTACCCAGCAGCAACTGGCGCAGGTAGGCATCAAAGTGAAAGTGACGGCGATGGATGCCGGGCAACGCGCCGCTGAAGTAGAAGGTAAAGGGCAAAAAGAGAGTGGCGTGAGAATGTTCTACACCGGCTGGTCGGCGTCGACGGGTGAAGCGGATTGGGCTTTATCGCCGCTGTTTGCTTCAGCTAACTGGCCACCAACGCTGTTTAACACCGCTTTCTACAGCAATCCTCAGGTTGATAAAGATCTGGTTGAAGCGCTGAAAACCACTAACCGTGATGAAAAAGCGAAACTGTACAAAGACGCGCAGGACACCATCTGGAAAGAATCCCCTTGGGTGCCGTTGGTGGTTGAAAAACTGGTATCCGCGCACAGCAAAAGCCTCAGCGGTTTTTATGTGATGCCTGATGCCGGATTTAGTTTTGATGATGCGGATTTGAAGTAAGGTGGCGGTTTTTGCCCTCACCCCAGCCCTCACCCTAACCCTCTCCCCCATGAGAGGGGACTGTCCGGTTTTCACCTTCACGGCAGAGGGCGGTTTTCTCCTTCTCCTGGGGGAGAAGGCCGGGATGAGGGCCTGCCATGTTTAACTACTTCCTCAAACGCCTGTTAGGCCTGATTCCCACACTGCTGATCGTCGCCGTGCTGGTATTCCTGTTCGTCCATATGCTACCGGGCGACCCGGCGCGTTTGATTGCCGGGCCGGACGCAGACGCCACGGTCATTGATATGGTGCGAAAACAGCTGGGGCTTGACTTGCCGCTGTGGCAGCAGTTTTTGCACTACATCTGCAACATTGTGCAGGGTGATTTTGGTACCTCGATGGTGTCGCGTCGTCCGGTATCTGAAGAGATAGCCAGCCGCTTCATGCCCACATTTTGGCTGACGCTGACCAGCATGAGCTGGGCGATGGTTTTTGGCCTGTTCACCGGCATTATTTCCGCAGTCTGGCGCAACCGTTGGCCGGACAGAGTGAGCATGACCATTGCGGTTTCCGGCATTTCTTTCCCGGCGTTCGCGCTGGGCATGTTGCTGATGCAGGTGTTTTCCGTGGAATTGGGCTGGCTGCCGACGGTGGGGGCGGATAGCTGGCAGCATTACATTCTGCCATCAGTCACACTGGGCGCGGCGGTCGCGGCAGTGATGGCGCGTTTTACTCGCGCCTCGTTTGTCGATGTGCTGCAAGAAGATTACATGCGTACCGCACGTGCAAAAGGGGTGAGCGAAACACTGATAGTGATCAAACACGGGTTGCGTAACGCGATGATCCCGGTGATCACCATGATGGGCTTGCAGTTCGGATTTTTACTCGGTGGCTCCATCATTGTTGAAAAGGTCTTCAACTGGCCAGGGCTTGGGCGCCTGCTGGTGGATTCGGTCGAGATGCGTGACTACCCGGTGATTCAGGCGGAAGTGTTACTGTTCTCGCTCGAATTTATTGTTATCAACTTAGTGGTGGATTTGCTCTACGCTGCCATTAACCCGGCTATCAGGTACAAGTAAGGATGCGACTCTTTAACTGGCGACGCCAGGCAGTACTGAATGCGATGCCGATGGTTCGGCCAAATCAGGTGCGCACCCCATGGCACGAATTTTTGCGTCGCTTACGCAAACAGCCGGTGGCGATGTTCGCAGGGACATTTGTGCTTTTCCTGATTGCCATCGCACTGATTGCACCGTGGATTTCGCCATTTGATGCGGAAAACTATTTTGATTACGACCGGCTCAATGATGGTCCGTCGATGCTGCACTGGTTTGGTGTGGATTCGTTAGGGCGTGATATTTTCAGCCGCGTGTTAGTGGGCGCGAAAATTTCGCTGGCGGCAGGGGTGTTCTCGGTACTTATTGGCGCGTTAATTGGCACCTTTTTCGGTTTGCTGGCCGGATACTTTGAAGGCTGGTGGGACCGCATAATTATGCGTATTTGCGATGTGTTGTTCGCCTTTCCGGGAATTTTGCTGGCGATTGCCGTAGTTGCGGTGATGGGCAGTGGGATGTCGAACGTGATTATCGCGGTCGCCATTTTTAGTATTCCCGCGTTTGCCCGGCTGGTGCGCGGTAACACGCTGGTGCTAAAACACCAAACCTTTATCGAATCGGCCCGCAGTATTGGTGCATCAGATGCGACAATTATCTTCCGTCATATTCTGCCGGGGACGGTTTCATCGATAGTGGTCTATTTCACCATGCGCATCGGCACGTCGATTATTTCGGCCGCCAGCCTGTCGTTTTTGGGGCTAGGCGCACAACCGCCAACGCCGGAGTGGGGCGCGATGCTCAACGAAGCCCGAGCGGACATGGTAATTGCACCCCATGTGGCCATTTTCCCAAGTCTGGCGATTTTCCTGACGGTGCTGGCGTTTAATTTACTGGGGGATGGGCTGCGGGATGCGTTGGATCCGAAGATAAAGGGGTAATTGGAGTTCTTCTTCTCCAGGGGCTGATTCTGGTCATATCTTTAAGTTCAGGTGCTGATGGTACTTTGTCAGTGCCGGAAAGGTTCCGTTCACCAGGCGTTATGTGATTTATGCAGCCACCGAACCGGTGAACGTCATAGGGGAGCCGCCGTCGCTCCCCTATGGACCCCGACTCCCGGCAAATAAATCGCCGCTGCGCGGTAAACACCGTTTTTTACCCAACATTCGCGGTCGTTCGCGATTCGCTCCCGGCGATCGCTCTCTTTCGCCGCTCCCGGCGGCTCAACCACGACTGAAGGGCAAAAAACGGCGCGATTTAAGCCGGAACCAACGTCAACGTCAAAACCTAAGGTCAAATGCCAAACCGCTTTTGACCTTGTCCCCGGTATAAATTGCCCCAGTGTTCCCCATAAGTCAGGGTGGCGTGGTCGGGAACCACGCCAGTGAGCGATCGCCGGGAGCGAATCGCGAACGACCCTGAACGTTGGGGATAAGCTGGGGTTTACCGCGAAGCGGCAATTTAAAACCGGGCGCCGAGGTTGCCAGGAGGGTGGCGTAACCCTCCTGGCACGTTCACCGTTAGCAACGGTTACAGGGATAACCAGTTGCACGGGGGAACGGAAAATAGCGGAATGACAGATCTCGCCTTGGCAGATTGACAAAGCGAGGTCTCTCTAAGAGACAGTAGGAGAGTGTGGATGAAAAGTGAAAACTTAAACCACCGTTCCCCACAAATCATATTCGTCTGCGTTCTCAACTTTCACACGCACCACATCACCCGGTTTCAGCTTGGTTTCGCCATTCAGGTAAACCGCGCCGTCGATTTCTGGAGCATCAGCCATGCTGCGGCCAATCGCGCCTTCTTCATCAACTTCATCAACGATCACCAGAATTTCGCGGCCCACTTTCTCTTGCAGACGTTCAGCAGAAATTTGCTGTTGCAGCTGCATGAAACGGTTCCAGCGTTCTTCTTTCACCTCTTCCGGTACAGGATCTGCCAGTTCGTTGGCGGTCGCACCTTCAACCGGGCTGAACTTAAAGCAGCCAACGCGATCCAGGCGCGCTTCTTTGAGGAAATCGAGCAGCATCTGGAAATCTTCTTCAGTTTCGCCAGGGAAACCGACAATGAAGGTTGAACGCAGCGTCAGATCCGGGCAAATTTCACGCCATTGCTTAATGCGTTGCAACTGACGGTCAACACTGCCAGGGCGCTTCATCAGCTTCAGAATACGCGGGCTGGCGTGCTGCAAAGGAATATCCAGATAAGGCAGGATCTTACCTTCGGCCATCAATGGGATCACATCATCAACGTGCGGGTACGGGTAAACGTAGTGCAGACGAGTCCAGACGCCGAGTTTTGCCAGTTGTTCACACAGGCTCACCATGCTGGTTTTAACCGGCTCACCGTTGTAGAAACCGGTGCGATGCTTAACATCCACGCCGTATGCCGAGGTATCCTGAGAGATAACCAGCAGCTCTTTAACACCCGCATCAACCAGGCGTTTTGCTTCAGACAGCACATCACCAATCGGGCGGCTATCGAGATCGCCACGCATTGAAGGAATGATGCAGAACGTACAACGGTGGTTGCAGCCTTCAGAAATTTTCAGATACGCATAGTGACGCGGGGTCAGCTTCACGCCTTGTTCTGGCACGAGGCTCAGGAACGGGTTGTGTTTTGGTTTTGGCACATAGTGGTGAACGTGCTGCAAAACTTGCTCGTAGCTATGTGGGCCAGTGATTTCCAGAACTTTAGGGTGTACTTCGCGGATTTGATCTTCTTTGGCCCCTAAACAGCCGGTCACAATCACTTTGCCATTTTCGTTCAGCGCTTCGCCGATCGCTTCGAGCGACTCTTGTACGGCGCTGTCGATAAAGCCACAGGTGTTAACGATAACCATATCGGCATCATCATAGCTAGGCACTACATCGTAACCTTCGGTGCGCAGCTCAGTCAGGATCCGTTCAGAATCAACGAGGTTTTTTGGGCAGCCGAGGGAGACAAAGCCAATACGGGGTTGTTGCATACAGGTCACGCTCACAAAGTAAACAGAAAATAAAAACCGGGCGATTCTACACGTGTTTGGCGTGAGGCTCTACTGGTTGTTTTTCCCGGAGCACAAGTTGAATTTTCGGAATCATTGAAGTGCCTTAGCTTTTGCTTACCAGGGAAGCAGGCTCTATTATCTTTGCGCTTCACATCATCGTAACGTCCCGCTCAAAGAGAGAACCGCATTATGCGCAAGATTTTAGCCCTTTCCGGGATGCTGACGGGTGCCTTGTTGGTATCAGCCTGTAATGTCATCCCTACACCGCTCAACACGCCACCGGCCTCTGCATTAAAGTTTGTTTGCGGCAGCAGCGATAAACTGGCGTTAGAGGGCGATTATGCCTGGCTCAACGGCAATCGCTACTCCTACCAAAATATGACCGGTGGTCAGGCATTTTACCGCTATCACAGCAGCAACTTCGGCCTGAAGAAAGTCGGTGAAAATCGCACGTTGATGATGGGTCTGGATGCCAGGCCTTGTGTTGCGGTGAAATAGTTGATGAATACGCCCCGTCGCCTGAGTGCGCCACTGCTCGGTTTTATGCTGGCGGGGTGCGGCACGTTGTCTAACGTGGCACCTGTTGCTGAGGTGCCGCAAAAAGCACAGCGTGTGTGTGGTTTTCCTGCGAGCCACGACATTAACCATTGGTTGCCCACGTTGGTTGAACAGCAATCGCCCGGAATGGTTGTTGGGGTCATTGACGCAAATAACCAACGCCATTACTGGCAATTTGGTGTCACCGATACGACGCACAAACATCCCGTCAATGAACAGACGCTATTTGCTGTCGGTTCACTGAGTAAAGGTATGACCGCCGAAGCGACAGCGGTATTAGTGGCGCAGGGGCGGTTGCATTGGTCTGATACGCTTGAAACTTTAATGCCGCCGTCGGTGCCGTTAAGTGCCGATGCAAAGAAAATCACGCTTCTGCAACTGGTCACCCATACCTCCGGTTTGCCCCGGCAGAATATGGATTTACCCATGTTGACCGCTTTTATTCGTTATCTGGGGAATGGCGAGAATTTTTACTCGCATCTCGACAGTGACGAAGTGGTGGCCGATCTGGCTGATTTTTCAAAGCCAGGCAGCACCGAACCCCATTATTCGAACCTGGGTTATGCGGTGCTGGATTATGTTTTGCGTTATCAAACCGGGCAGCGTGCCGACCAACTGGTGCAAACGCTTATCTTCGATCCGTTAAACATGCACAACAGCAGTTTTACGCCGCAAAAACTCAAAAGTTACCCGTTGCGTGCCATTGGCCATGCGGGCAGCCAGCCAAAGTTTATTCCGCGTGGGCAAGTGGTGCCTGACTGGCAGTTCTCCGGCAACATGCTCGGGGCGGGTGGTTTGTATACCGACACGGCCGATTTGCTCACTTTTGCCGCCGCGCATCTTGAAGACACCGGCAATGCCACGCTGGATAACGCTATCCACGAAACGATGCAAATCTATTACCCGCGTGACAAAGAGGCCGCCAATATTGCCTGGGTGACGGATACGTATGGCGAGCAAACCATCACTTTCCAGGTCGGCTACATTGGCGGCTACTCCAGTTACATTGGTATTGATCGGAAGAATCATTTCGCCGTCGTTGTTTTGCAAAATAGTTTCACCTGGCAAAACAACCTTGGACACAGTGTGTTACGTCAAATGTTCGAGGAACAGCATCAAACCGCGATGTGCCGCGCGCCAGTTTCAATCTAACGCTTTGTTATTTTTGTGAATTTTAGTGATTGTAAAACTTGTTGCGGAAGATCAAAAAACACGGTGAAAAAGCCCGTCTAGCCTATTATTTATCCATACTATAAGTGTGTGTTATCAGTTCTCATCACACGGGGGATAAATGTATGACTGGGGAGTCACTCAAGCGCGATCTCTTGAAAAAGATGATTATCGCCAAAATAGACGTAGCTGCTTATCTCTCATTGAGAAAAGCGAAAGGCTATATGTCTGTGAATGAAACCGAGCATCTGCGGGATAACTTGTTCGACTTGTCTACTGAGTACCGTGAAAAGTCTTTACGCCTCAAATCCCATCTTAGCGAACAAGAAATGGCGAGCATCCATCAGGGAATAAATGCGGTATCGTCAGCCGCCGTTTGCCTGATGACCGGGTGTCACGATTGCCCGCAATATATCGCCATTGATGCCGATAAACTGGAAAACTGCCTGCAGCAACTTTCCGCCAGCTTGAAAGATATTATGGGTCACCAGCTGGCAGTCGAAAGTTGAAATTTCGAGGGGAGGCAACTCCCCTCTGGTAAAGTTTTTGTAAAACTCCCATTTCTGAATGTCTTGAAAGCTAACCTTATCGGGTAGAACCGAAAAGGAGAAAGCTATGCCACGGCTGCCGTTCCGCTCATTCATTACCGCGTCTTTACTGCTCTGCGCAAGCGTTACGCTGGCCGCTGACGTTAAGGTGCAGGTGCTGCAAAGTAAGCTCGACCATCCCTGGTCGTTAGCTTTTCTGCCCAATAATCAGGGGATGTTGATTACGCTGCGCGATGGGCAATTACGTCGCTGGCAGCCCGGTGAAGGGTTAAGTGATCCGATTGTCGGTGTGCCAAAAGTTTGGGCGCATGGGCAAGGGGGCTTGCTGGATGTGGTTTTGGCGCCAGACTTTGAAAAAAGTCGCCGCGTCTGGCTGAGTTTTGCTGAGGCCAACAGTGATGACAAGGCCGGAACGGCCGTTGGCTACGGCACGCTGAGCAACAATATGCAGCGTCTGGAAAACTTCAACGTCGTCTTCCGCCAGATGCCAAAACTTTCTACCGGTAACCATTTTGGCGGACGGATGGCGTTTGATGGCAAAGGTTATTTGTTCATCGCGTTGGGTGAAAACAATCAACGCTCGACGGCGCAGGATTTGGATAAGCTACAGGGCAAACTGGTGCGTCTGACGCAAAACGGTGATGTGCCACCCGATAACCCCTTTGCCGGTAAACAGGGTGCCAGAAGTGAGATCTGGTCGTATGGGCACCGTAATCCACAGGGCATGGCGTTTAATCCCGCTAATGGGGAGTTGTGGCTCAATGAACATGGCCCGCGCGGCGGAGATGAAATCAACGTGGCGATGCCGGGCAAGAACTACGGTTGGCCAATTGCTACGTGGGGCATTAATTACAGCGGATTGCCGATCCCTGAAGCAAAAGGTGAAATTGTGGCGGGCACCGAACAACCGCTTTATTACTGGAAAGTCTCTCCCGCTGTGAGCGGTATGGCGTTTTATCACGCCGACAGATTCCCGCAGTGGAAAGGGAAGCTGTTTGTGGGGGCGCTCAAAGAGAAAAACCTGATTGAGCTGACGCTCTCTGGTGACAAGGTTCAGGCCCAAAAACGGTTACTTGATGACAGAGGGGAGCGAATTCGTGATGTGCGCGTCGGCCCGGACGGTTATCTGTATGTCCTGACCGACGAATCTGACGGGCAATTACTGAAACTCAGCCCTGCGAGTTAGTTTTTAACTCAATGGAATCATGACTATTTTCTTGAACGCCGGGCGCTGGGTCAGTTGCTGATACCAGTGTCTCAGGTTAGGGAAATCATTCCACTTGATATCGAGATTAAGCAGGTTGTAGACACTCGGCGCCAGCGCAATGTCGGCAGCACTGAATTCATCGCCACCCAGCCACGGCTGCTTTGCGAGCTCAGCATCTACGATGGCAAACAGTGAATTACACTGAACGATGCTATCGGCAATCAGCTTTTCATCGCGTTGCTCAGGTGCGACGCGTACCAGGCTGATAAAGACGCCACGATGCGGGCCAGCAAGCGAGGTTCCCGCCCAGTCCATCCATTTTTCACCGCGCGCACGTGCCGCAGGTTCTGCAATCCATAGCGACTCTTTGCCATACTGCGCCGCCAGATAACGCACGATGGTATTGGACTCCCACAATGTCAGGTCAGTGGCGTCGTCGTGAATACACGGCACCAGCGCATTTGGGTTCATCGCCAGATATTCCGCATCATGAGTTTTGCCAAACTTACCGCCAGCCGGAATCGAGCGATATTCCACGCCCAGCTCTTCCAGGCACCACAATACTTTCTTCACATTCGTTGAATTGTCTCTGCCCCAAACTGTGATCATTTTGTTTCCTCATTGTTAGTTTGCACCTCAGTATGCCGTGCGCTGGCGAAGAAAACAGCACGTAAGCTCAACAGCGGGTAAAAATCTTATCAACGTGGCGGCAAGTCGCGCAGTTATCGAATAAACTTAAAAAACTTTACCAACGTTATGTTTCTTTAAGCGATTCCACAGGCTAGTTTACTGGCAACTTGAATTTTCGGGTAACGACGCGCGTCGTGACTTTTTTAGAATGGATACTGGGTGGTGTTATGAAAACTTTGCAAATCCCTGCTTCGCTACGATCATTACTCGCAGGTACGACCCTGCTGTTGATAGCCGCGCCTGCGGTGAGTGCAGAACAGACTGCTGACGCACCGCAAGTTGATGCTAAAGCCTGGATCTTAATGGATTACGCCAGTGGCAAAGTGTTGGCGGAAGGAAATGCCGACCTCCAATTGGATCCGGCGAGTCTGACTAAGCTGATGACCAGCTATGTGGTTGGCCAGGCCATCAAAGCGGATAAAATCAAACTGACCGACATGGTCACCGTCGGAAGAGATGCCTGGGCTACCGGTAACCCGGCGCTGCGCGGTTCTTCGCTGATGTTCCTCAAGCCGGGCGATAAAGTCTCGGTTGAAGATTTGAATAAAGGCGTGATCATCCAGTCCGGCAACGATGCCAGTATTGCGATTGCAGATTATGTCGCGGGCAGCCAGGATTCGTTCGTCAGCCTGATGAACAACTATGCGCAGAAGCTGAATCTCAAGAACACCACCTTTAAAACCGTACACGGCCTGGATGCGCCAGGGCAGTTCAGTACCGCGCGTGATATGGCGTTGCTGGGTCAGGCATTGATTCACGACGTGCCAGAAGAGTACGCCATCCACAAAGAGAAAGAGTTCACCTTTAACAACATCAAGCAGCCGAACCGTAACCGCTTGCTGTGGAGCTCGAACCTTAACGTTGACGGTATGAAAACCGGCACCACTACGGGCGCAGGCTATAACCTGGTGGCATCCGCAACCTCTGGCGACATGCGCTTAATTTCCGTGGTACTGGGAACCAAAACCGACCGTATTCGTTTCAATGAAAGTGAAAAATTGCTGACGTGGGGCTTCCGCTTCTTTGAAACGGTCACGCCGATTAAACCGGATGCCACTTTTGTTACGCAACGCGTATGGTTCGGTGACAAAAGCGAAGTGAATTTGGGGGCAGGTGAAGGTGGTTCGGTCACGATTCCGCGCGGCCAACTGAAGAACCTGAAGGCCAGTTTCACCCTCAATGAGCCGCAACTTACCGCTCCGCTGAAAAAAGGCCAGGTTGTGGGCACTATCGACTTCCAGCTTAACGGCAAATCAATCGAGCAGCGCCCTCTGATGGTGATGCAGGCCGTGGAAGAGGGTGGTTTCTTTAGCCGTATGTGGGACTTTGTGATGATGAAGTTACACAGCTGGTTCGGTTCCTGGTTTGCTTAATATTTACCAGTTGAGTTCAATATTCTCTGACGCGGCGTAGTCAACAAACGCCGCGTCAGGTTTTTCGTTGCTGATAATCAAGTCAAAAGCAGAGACGGGCCCCATGCATGCGGCGCGGACTTTGCCAAATTTGCTGCTGTCCACCACCAACACTCGCTGCTGTGCCATCGCTAACGCCCAGTGTTTTACCGGCAATTCATCCAGATTAAAACAGGTCGCCCCATGGCGAATGTGGATCCCTGCTGCGGAGAAAAAAGCGATATCCGGGCAAAAGTTATTCAGGCATTCCTGGAAATTAATCGGTTTGAAAATCGCATTGCTGGCGTGAAATTCACCGCCGCTCAAAATAACCCGGCAGCCCGGTTTGTCCTGCAACGCCAGAAAAGTGTTTAACGAATAGCAAACCCCGGTGAATTGCAGATCGTCATCTATGGCTTCAATGATGTACGGCGTCGTGGTGCCACAGTCAAAAAATACCGTTTGATGCGGGCGCACCAAAGCCGCTGCCAGACGCGCAGCATGGCGCTTTTCCTCGATGCGGCGGGTTTTCTGATCGCTTAACAGGTAGTGATTGGCGGTGACGCTACGGGGTTCGAGAACCACATAACCGCCTAACAGGACAACCGGCCCAGCGTCATTGCTCAGGTCACGGCGAATCGTCATTTCAGAGACACCCAGCAAAGCAGACGCTTCTTTCAGGTGAATTTTGTCGCTGCGTTTAAGCGCCTGAATCAGGCGGTTGATGCGTTCGTCGCGCCGGGTTTCCATAATGTGCAACTAAACCTTTTTGTTCCCTCTCCTGGGGGAGAGGGCTAGGGTGAGGGCGTTATTAAACGCATATTACCTTTGCAAAAACACTTAGTCACGCACCCAACCCTTGCGGATGAACGGGGCAAAACAGAAACGATATGCCTGATGCAGGCGCGCGTATATCTGCTTACCGAACAGGTTCCATGTTATTTGAGCCAGCAGACAAGAACACAGGCCCACCAGTAAACCCCCGAGCATATCCAGCGGCCAGTGTACGCCGAGGTAAACACGTGACCAGGCAATGGCGCAGGCGAGGACAAACAACACCAACCCTGACCACACTCGGTGCCAGAGCAAAAATGCCAGTGCGAAGGTGAAAATCACCGTGCCATGGTCGCTTGGGAAAGAGTCGTCCGGGGCATGATGGAGAAAGTTGTAGCCAAACCCGCTAACAAACGGCCTGTCATGCGGAAAGATATGGCCAATAACCCAGGATAGCGACACGCAAATAAGTAGGGCCATCGCGGTCTTGATGATCATCATTCGTTGGGCGGTCATTTGTTTGCGTTCGCCCCACAGCCACAGAATGGCAATCAGCAGCGGTACGATGCTTATCAAATCTTTGGCGATAAAAATCGCAAGTTTTATGAGCCACTCAGGGGATTGCGGCGTGGCGTTAATCAGCAAGAAAAGTGTCTGATTGAGTTGTTCGATCATAACGTTATGAGTTCCTTAACCCGTCAAATGAAGATGATGCCGTACACCCTGCATCGTGACCATAGGACGACAGCCTACTTTGGGCTTCTTAATAAAACCTTAAACAACTCAACGATTGCCCTGGGTAAATAACAATTCACTATCTACCCCGAAGACAATTTATTACACTTCGAACGTTTTCTTTTCTCTTGAGTTTCTAATGCAAAATAATAAGCGACTGGGTCGCCAGGCACTGCTGTTCCCGCTGTGCCTGGTACTCTATGAATTTTCTACGTATATCGGTAATGACATGATCCAGCCAGGCATGCTGGCGGTGGTCGAGCAGTACAACGCGGGAATCGAATGGGTGCCGACATCCATGACGGCCTATCTGGCGGGCGGCATGTTTTTACAGTGGCTGCTTGGGCCGCTATCAGACCGTATTGGCCGTCGTCCGGTGATGTTGACCGGCGTGGTGTGGTTTATCGTCACGTGTCTTGCCACGTTGCTGGCACAGAACATTGAACAATTCACCTTCCTGCGGTTCTTGCAGGGGGTCAGCCTGTGCTTTATTGGCGCGGTGGGGTATGCCGCAATCCAGGAATCCTTTGAAGAAGCGGTGTGTATTAAAATCACGGCGCTGATGGCGAACGTGGCATTGATTGCGCCTCTGCTTGGCCCGCTGGTGGGGGCCGCATGGATCCACTACGCACCGTGGGAAACCATGTTTGTGCTGTTTGCGGCGTTGGCGGCGTTTTCGTTTTACGGATTGCACCGTGCTATGCCGGAAACCGCGACGCGTCTGGGCGAGAAGCTGTCGCTGCGTGATTTAGGCCATGATTACAAACTGGTGCTGAGCAACGGGCGTTTTGTCGCAGGGGCACTGGCGATTGGTTTTGTCAGCCTGCCGCTGTTGGCGTGGATTGCGCAATCGCCGATTATCATCATCAGCGGTGAAAAACTGTCGACCTATGAATACGGTTTACTGCAGGTGCCGATCTTTGGCGCGTTGATCCTCGGGAACCTGGTGTTGGCGCGTTTAACCTCACGCCGTAGCGTGCGTTCGCTGATTATTATGGGCGGCTGGTGGATTGTGCCGGGTCTGGTGGTGGCGGCTGTCGCAACCGTTGCGTCCTCTCATGCGTATCTGTGGATGACCGCCGGGCTGAGTATTTATGCCTTTGGCATCGGCCTTGCCAACGCAGGTCTGGTACGCCTGACGCTGTTCGCCAGCGACATGAGCAAAGGCACGGTATCCGCCGCGATGGGCATGTTGCAGATGCTTATTTTCACCGTCGGCATCGAGGTGAGTAAGCATGCTTATCTGTTTGGTGGCAACGGTTTGTTCAGCCTGCTGAATTTGCTGGGTGGCGTTATCTGGCTCGGGTTGATGTTTGCTTTTTTGAAAGATAAAAGTGTCGGTAACAGAAACGATTCTTAAGATAGTTTCGAGAAAAAAATACCCCAGCTTGTAGTTGGGGTATTCCGGCAAAAGGTGTTGGGAAAGCCTTAGGTTTTCGACGCTATAGGCTAGAACGTAAATTCGGCACCCAGATACGCGTGGACTTCGTTGCTCACGTCACTGGCCACTAACGTATCGACTTTGGCGGTGGCGCTCCAGTTTTTGCTCAGGGTGGCGTTCACCCCTATGCCGATGCTGCCACCGTTCAGGTTCTGGCCGTTGAAGTTATAGTCTGACGTATTGAAATGCGTATCATCGGAGAAGCGCCCGACGTAAGCCGTTTCGATGTATGGGCGTAATATCTGGCCGCTTTTCAATGTGATCGTTTTACCCGCTTTCACGCCCGCACCGGCAAAACCTGTGCTGTATTTGCCTTCGGACACATGGCTGTACCCGTCGCTGTATGCATCGGTTTTCGTCTGGCTGTAACCTAAAATGCCGTACGGCTGAACCCACCAGTCATTCGCCAGATTAATCTGCGCACCGACGCGTGCCTGCCATAACCACGATTTACCGTTGTAATCGCCACTGGCACTAACATTGCCGTCTTTACCGGAAGCGGAATAGGTCATGTCGCCGTAAGTCGCGGTGGTATCAGCAAACAGGTGCCAGTTTTTGCCTTCCGCCTGATGTTGCGTCCAGCCGGCATACAGGCTGTAGTAATTACCGTCGATGTCATTGCTGCCGTTGCTGCTGGTGACATCCAGGTTGTTATGCAGATAACCCAGACCCGCACCGACGGTGACTGCATCACCGTTAGACAGCGCCCATGAAGTATCAGCGCCTAACTGGAAGCCGGAAATTTCGTTGCTGTACTGTGTGGTGCCCGCTTTACGGTCGCCGCCGGAATAAATGCCGTCCATCCAGACATTGTTGCCTGACGCCTGTGGGCCGTTTTCACCCATATGACGGGCGTCCAGATGCTGGGTCACGCTGTTGGCGATGCGGTGGATCATATCGTCACTGGCTAACAGACCAGCCTGTGCAGCCTGCAAATCCGCAGCAACTTTCGGTTCAGGTGTTGGTGCCGGGGCTGGAGCGGGCGCTGGGTCTGGCGTTGGAGCTGGATTTGGCTCAGGCTCAGGATTGGGATTAGGCGTTGGGTCAGGAACAGGATCCGGGATCGGGTCAGTGCTGAACGCGATGCTGTAATAACCTTTATCCGTCAGTCCTTGTTTGCTGCTTTCATCGGTGACCTGATAATTAATGTGGTCCAGAATGTAAGAGCCGCTGCGCACAGAATCCAGAACAGAATTCGCGCCGACTTTGTTGGCGATAGTGACGTCTTCGCCGTCGTTGAAGAAGAAGTAGGACGATTTGCCAGTATTCACCAGTGACGGGTCGACATAATTAATATAGGCATTGACCTGGTTAAAACCGGTAATGCGCTGGGAGCTGTCGATATCTTCCCCGCCGATAACGCCGCCGCCGTTCACATTGAGCGTTAACGAATCGTCAGCCGCGTTATCGTGAGAGGTGATATTCCCGCGAAAAGTGGTGTTGGCGATATTCACCGTGGTGTTTGTCACATCACCGGCACTGTCTGCGGCGCTGTCGACATTGATATTGCCGTTCAGTTGGGCATCATCAATATTCAGCAACATATTGGAACCCATCAGATCGGCGTTGCCATTAATGACAGAACCGTTCGTCAGATTAATAGCGGCGTCACCTTTATTCATATCCATCGCACCGACAGCCCCGTTAATCTGGCTGTTGGCGATATTCAGCTGCGCTGAACCTGTGGCGCCACTTTGATTGGAAGCGGTAGTCGCTAAAACCATATATTTCTGGTCATCTGCGCCAGCAATACCTATCTGGCTATCGGCAATATTTATTGTTGCAGTTGCACCGGCACCCGTATTCGCAATGTACATCTGAGCGGCATTTGAGAGCCGTGAGTGAGTGATATTCAGCGTGCTGTCTGTTGCTGTGGATACTTGCACGGATGATGACTTATCAGGCGTGGCGGAATCGATATTGTCGAGTGAGACAGATGCAGAGCCATGAAGTGACTGAACATTAAGCTGGTCATTAAAGGTGCTGTTTTTAATCTCGGTATTAAAGTCACCATTTTGGACATCAAATAAACCACCGTCAAAATGACTGTTGTCGGCGTAAAGCGACAGGTTCGCATTGGCGTTGATCGACACTTTATTGCTGAAGTGCGACCCGACGAGGCTCGCTTGCCCGGGAGCATCACCTTGTTGCACCACATCTAAAGAGTTAAAACCGCTTTCTGTTTCAAAATCGCTGTCGGTGATATTGACGTTTGTTGTATCGCCATTAACCGAAACGCTCCTTCCCTGGAATTGCAGATTATCGGCATTAAATGTTGCTGTTCCGCTATCTTTATTGGCCTGAACAACAATGGAAGATGACGCTGATTTTGTATTATCGGTAACGTGGGTATTTGTCAGATCAACGTCGGTGTTACCGTCGGTTGAGGTGGCATTAATAGTATTATTAAATGTGGTGCCGTCTGCATTTAATTGCAGATTGTCGGGGCCAGAGTAAATAACAGAATCGTTGACAGTTTCATTACCATAATTCAAAGGTTGTGTTTGAGCATGAGCACCATTTGCGATAGCCAGAGATATTAAAGAAGCCAGGATTAACCTTTTAGACTGGCACGAATAACGTGTTAAGTTTTTCATTGCGTTAATTATTCCTTCACGAATGCATTATCCATTCGTTGTTCACCGATGGATTAAGTTCGATTAATGACAGAAATTGAATTGCGCACGTTTTCGCTTTCTTTAGCAGGTTAAAGCGGTATTGGCGCTAAAATGAAATCCCACATTCGCTGAGGGATTTCATGGCGTCAGAATAGCCACTTTCTCTTTTCATTTCCCGTCCACTATTGGATGGCAATGAACGCGAACAAATATGCGTGGGTTATTGAAAATTAGCATTGTATTGATGTGGCTTATGTTTTTATGGGGTCCGCGAGCAGAACAATTCGGTTTTATGTGAGGCGTTAAAAAATAAATTTTCTATAGCCATACTCAAGAAGCAGACACAAAAAAGGCCGCTTTCGCGGCCTTACTGTTTTCGATGTTATTAAAACTTAAGCTCTGCACCCAGATACGCATGCACTTCATTATTCACGTCACTGGCAACGATCGTATTCACCTTCGCAGTCGCGCTCCAGTTTTTGCTCAGGGTGGCGTTCAGGCCTGCGCCAATGCTGCCGCCGTTAAGGTTCTGGCCGCCGAAGTTATAGTCTGACGTATTGAACTGCGTATCATCGGAGAAGCGCCCGACGTAAGCCGTTTCGATGTACGGGCTTAATGTCTGGCCGCCTTTCAGGGTGATGTTTTTACCGGCTTTCACGCCAGCACCTGCAAAGCCTGTGCTGTATTTGCCTTCAGAAACATGGCTGTACCCGTCGCTGTAAGCATCGGTTTTCGTTTCGCTGTAACCGAGAACGCCGTACGGCTGGACCCACCAGTTGTCGGCCAGATTCACCTGTGCACCGACACGCGCCTGCCACAACCATGAATTACCGTCGTAATCGCCGCCCGCTTTCAGCGTGCCGTCTTTGCCCGACGCGGAATAGGACATGTCGCCGTAGGTTGCAGTGGTATCAGCGAACAGGTGCCAGTTCTGGCCTTCGGCCTGATGCTGTGTCCAGCCGGCATACAGGCTGTAGTAATTACCGTCGATGTCGTTGCTGCCGTCGCTGCTGGTGACATCCAGGTTGTTATGCAGATAACCCAGGCCCGCGCCCAGCGTTAACAAATCACCGTTAGACAGCGCCCATGAAGTATCCGCACCCAACTGGAAGCCGGTGATTTCGTTGCTGTATTCCACGCTGCCCGCAGTACGGTCGCCGCCGGAATAAATGCCGTCCATCCAGACATTGCTGTTGGAGGTTTGTGGGCCGTTTTCACCCATATGACGGGCGTCCAGATGCTGGGTCACGCTGTTGGCAATGCGGTGGATCATATCGTCACTGGCTAACAGCCCGGCCTGCGCAGCCTGCAAATCCGCGGCAATTCTTGGCTCCGGTTTTGGTGCTGGTGCTGGCGGAGTAACAGGGTCCACCGGAGTGACAGGTGTCACCGGGTCTACGGGATCAACAGGCGTCACCGGGTCCACTGGATCAACCGGGTCTGGGATGGGGTCGGCGCTAAACACAATGCTGTAATAGCCTTTATCCGCCAGCCCCTGTTTAGCACTTTCATCAGTGACCTGATAATTAATCAGGTCATTAATATAAGAGCCGCTGCGCACCGTATCCAGAATGGAATTGGTTCCCACTTTGTTGGTAATCGCGACTTCTTCGCCGTCGTTGAAGAAGAAGTAAGACGCTTTACCGGTGTTCAGCAGCGTCGGGTCAACATAATTAATATTGGTACTCACACGGTTAAAACCGGTAATTTTTTGGGAAGTGTCTACCGTTTCACCGCCGATAATGCCGCCATTGTTGACATTCAGCGTTAAAGAATCATCAGCAACATCGTTAGTTGAGGTAATATTCCCGCGATATGTGGCGTTGGCGATATTCACCGTCGTATTTGCTGTATCCGTTGCCGTGTCTTTAGTATTACCTACAGAAATATTTCCAGCGATAGCAGATTTATCAATATTTATCTCTGTCGTCGCGCCCTTTGCGCTGATATCACTGTTAACCAAACTGCCATTTGACAGATTAATACGTGTATCACCAACACTGTCCACCTTGAGAGGGGCCATAATTTGATAATTATCGATATCGATAGCGCTGTCTGTGCCAGAGGAAACAATGACAGACTGAGCAGAACCTTTTGGTTGTTCAACGCTGGTATTGCTAAGTGATAATGAGGTAGCAGTACCACTTACAAAATTCAGCGCACCTGTGAAGGTGGTATCTTTAATATCAGCCGTCGTTTCCCTTTTACTCGTGCTTGTAATACTACCAAACTGGCTATCGCTGACGGTCAATAACTGGTGTGATACGCCAAATCGTGATGCACCGGCAAAGCTTGAACCGGTGATATTCGTGGTTGCGATCTGTGCGTCAACGTTAACAACGTCTTGCTTGATATCTAAGGAATAATATGCCCCTGTGCCTACAGTGGTATTGGAAATATCGACATTTGTTGCACCATTGGCATAAACGTATAATACTGATCCTATTGTAGACGTTTTTTTGAAATCACTGTCGGTGATTTTTACATTAGATATTCCATTATTCAGATCTCGACTCGTCCAACTGCTGGTAACACTCAATGAATTATTAAAAGTTGATTTATCTACTGTGACATTTTGCACGCCTATACCGTTTAAATAAACAGAATTATTAACAGTCTGATTATTATAGCTGTAATCTTGCGCATGCACATGATTGGTTGCCGCCACGGATATTAAAGAGGCGAGCATCAGTTTTTTGGTGTGACGTGGGTTGGGTGTTCTTTTTTTCATGATTTAAATCCTTCTATATTTGCTATTCGACAGCTAATTAATCTCATGCGCGCTAAGTTTTTATTTACAGGAGATAAATACAGAGTCAGACAGGGTTTATTGTCATTCCTTATAGGGAATATACCCGTCATACTTCAAGCTGCTTATGCGTTGGCTGCATCCGCTCACCCCAGTCACTTACTTAAGTAAGCTCCTGGGGATTCTCAGATTTGCCGCCTTTAAGCAACTCGAATTATTTTGGGTATAAACAATAAAAATGCCTGAAATTAGCTGGCGCGTCCTAAGATTCTATGCGCCTAGAATACCCTTTTTTTTATTTGAATAAGTGTCCAGTTTTGGACGGAATTAGAATATTTTCAAACAACGGGTTTATTGTTTGATTGTGTTGTATAGAAACAATTAAATAACATATCGCAAACAATTATTGTTGTAATACTCAACCTACCATCAGGCTTTATTCGTAATAATTCCCTGTTCACTGGCATTGGTTTGCATAGGAAGGTTTTTAATTAATTGAATTAATTTGCCATTTTCAACTTTGATAAACCCTTCTTCGCGCAGGGTGGCGATAATTTTCATGACTCCACTGCGCGCCAGATTACTGCGGTCCAGCACGTATTTTGAAATGCTAATTTTAACTCTTTCTTCAGGCTTTAATCTGGCCAGTTCTTCAATTAAGCCACAAACAATATGAAAAGATGTTCTGTGAATCAACAGGTTATTGCGGCTTGCCTGATATTCATTAAGGTAGGTTTGGTACGCCAGTGTTTGTGGGAAGGCATGGTGTTTAATAATGATTTTCAGTGCTTTTTCCCGAGGGAGTACGCTGATTTTTGCGTTTTTCAATGGCTGAAGTTTAAAGAGGGTGTACTGGAAAAGTGACCCTTGTAAACCAAAAATAAAAGGGGCTTTAGCATTGGTCAGCAGCATCATATTCGAACGGTGATAGATGTTAACTTCTCCCTCAGTCACCAGCGCCACTAACAGTTGGTCATTGTTATATAAATGTAAGCTGTCGGCATTTTTCTCCTGAATGGGTTTTGCATAAGGAAGGAGGAGAGAAATAAGTTCTTCCAGTATTAACAGCGGTTTTTCCATTGGCACCAGGGCTGGTATTGTCATTCTGCTAGCATCCATTCTTATAAATATAATAGTCCGGTAAGTATTTTATGAATAACGCGAACCATTATTAAAACAAAACGATTATCAAGCAAGAACATAGACTATCCATATTTAGACAGCTGTAAGATTTTGCTAAAAGCGGATCGCAAGATATGGAAAAACAGGAGGATATAAAGATTTTAAGGGAAGAATTTTAGCGGAGAATATCTTGCGATACTCTCCGCTCATTAACGCGGGATACTGGGGGAGGGCTTTGCTGTTGTTACTTAACCGCCATACCTGCTTGTGCACCGCTATCCGGGCTTAACAGGAAGATATCTTTCCCGCCAGGGCCTGCCGCCATCACCATCCCTTCAGAGATGCCGAAGCGCATTTTACGCGGTGCCAGGTTTGCCACCATAATGGTCAAACGGCCAACCAGCGCCGCAGGATCTGGATAGGCCGAACGGATACCAGAAAACACGTTACGTTTCTCGCCGCCAAGATCCAGCGTCAGGCGCAGCAACTTGTCAGAACCTTCAACAAATTCTGCGTTTTCAATCAGTGCAACTCGCAGATCCACTTTGGCGAAATCATCAAAGGCGATGGTTTCAGCAATCGGGTCATCAGCCAGTGGGCCCGTAACAGGCGCGCTTGTAGCTTTCACTTCTTCTTTCGACGCTTCAACCAGAGCTTCAACCTGTTTCATGTCAATGCGGTTATACAGCGCTTTGAAAGTGTTCACTTTATGGTTCAGCAGCGGGGTGTTGATGCTGTCCCAGGTCAGTTCACAGTTCAGGAAGGCTTCAGCACGTTCAGTCAGCGTCGGCAGAACCGGTTTCAGCCAGGTCATCAGCACGCGGAACAGGTTAATGCCCATGGTGCAGATGGCTTGCAGGTCGGCATCACGGCCTTCTTGTTTTGCCACAACCCACGGTGCTTGCTCATCCACATAACGGTTTGCAACATCGGCAAGCGCCATGATTTCACGGATTGCGCGACCGAACTCACGGCTTTCCCAGGCTTCGCCAATGGTTTGCGCGGCGTCGGTAAAGGTTTTGTACAAGGCAGGATCGGCAATTTCTGCAGAAAGTTGGCCGTCAAAACGCTTGGCGATAAAGCCCGCGTTGCGCGATGCCAGGTTAACCACTTTGTTGACGATATCGCTGTTCACGCGCTGCACGAAATCTTCCAGATTCAGGTCGATATCGTCGATGCGTGAAGACAGTTTTGCGGTGTAGTAGTAACGCAGGCTGTCGGCGTCAAAATGGTTCAACCAGGTGCTGGCTTTAATGAACGTACCGCGCGATTTAGACATTTTCGCGCCGTTCACCATCACATAACCGTGGACAAACAGGTTGGTTGGCTTGCGGAAACCGCTGCCTTCCAGCATGGCTGGCCAGAACAGGCTGTGGAAGTAAACGATGTCTTTACCGATGAAGTGATACAGCTCAGTCGTGGAATCTTTCTTCCAGTATTCGTCAAAGCTCTCGGTATCGCCGCGTTTGTCGCACAGGTTTTTGAACGAACCCATATAACCGATTGGCGCATCCAGCCAGACGTAGAAATATTTACCCGGCGCATCAGGGATTTCAAAGCCGAAGTACGGCGCATCACGGGAGATATCCCACTGTTGCAGGCCAGACTCGAACCACTCCTGCATTTTGTTCGCCACTTGCTCTTGCAGTGCGCCAGAACGCGTCCAGGCTTGCAGCATTTCGCTAAATGACGGCAAATCAAAGAAGAAGTGTTCGGAATCACGCATTTCAGGCGTTGCGCCAGAGACGACTGACTTCGGTTCGATAAGCTCGGTTGGGCTGTAAGTTGC
Source organism: Buttiauxella sp. A111 (assembly GCF_014189855.1). GTDB lineage: Bacteria > Pseudomonadota > Gammaproteobacteria > Enterobacterales > Enterobacteriaceae > Buttiauxella > Buttiauxella selenatireducens. The sequence continues at coordinate 898,645 of NZ_BJFN01000001.1, read as the reverse complement.
GCCACAGACTTCGCAGTTATCGCCGTATTGGTCTGGTGCTTTACATTTCGGGCAGGTGCCTTTAACGAAACGGTCTGGCAGGAACATGCCTTTTTCCGGATCGTAAAGCTGAGAAATAGTACGGTTTTTAATAAAACCATTCTCTTTCAAACGGCCATAAATCAGCGACGCCAGATCGCGGTTTTCATCGCTATGCGTGGAGTGGTAGTTATCATAGCTAATGTTAAAACCAGCAAAATCAGTCTGATGCTCCTGACTCATTTCGGCAATCATCTGCTCTGGAGTAATGCCTAACTGCTGTGCTTTCAGCATGATAGGTGTACCGTGTGCATCGTCTGCGCAGATGAAGTTAACCGTGTTTCCGCGCATTCGTTGGTAACGGACCCAGACATCAGCCTGAATGTGCTCCAGCATATGACCGAGGTGGATTGAGCCGTTAGCGTACGGCAGAGCGCACGTTACCAATAATTTTTTCGCGGTATGAGCCATAGTAGAAATTGCATCTTCTAAAGAGAAAAGGGCTTTGATGTTAACCGAAAGGCCGCCTCGTGGTAAACCACACAAGGCTATCAGCGAAATTTTATACCCTAAATAATTCGAGTTGCGTGCAGGCGGCAAGTTTGTGAGTCCCTGGGAGCTGACTAAAGTCAGTGACCTGGGTGAGCAAACGCAGCCAACGCACATGCAACTTGAAGTATGACGGGTATCTTCTGGTATGCTTAACACACTGCAATGTCCGACAAAAAAATAAGGAGTCGGGATGAACTCTCAATCCCAGGCAAGCAAATCCCCCGAGCAGCTACGTGCTATGGTCGCAGGGACACTGGCTAATTTTCAGCACCCAACCCTCAAACATAATCTGACCGCCTTAAAGGCCCTGCATCACGTTGCGATGCTCGATGACACTCTGCACGTCGAGTTGTTGATGCCGTTTGCCTGGCGCAGTGGTTTTGAGGCTTTGCAAGAGCAATGCAGCTCAGATTTATTGCGTATTACCGGTGCGAAAGCGGTGGACTGGAAGCTGAGCCACAATATCGCCACGTTAAAGCGTGTGAAAAACCATCCTGGCATTAACGGCGTGAAGAATATTATCGCCGTCAGTTCTGGCAAGGGCGGAGTCGGGAAGTCGAGTACTGCGGTGAATCTGGCGCTGGCGCTGATCGCCGAAGGGGCAAAAGTCGGGATTCTGGATGCGGATATTTATGGTCCATCCATTCCTACTATGCTGGGTGCTGAACACGAACGTCCAACCTCACCAGACGGCACGCACATGACGCCTATCATGGCGCACGGCCTGGCAACGAATTCCATTGGTTATTTGGTCACTGATGAAAATGCCATGGTGTGGCGCGGGCCGATGGCCAGCAAAGCGCTGATGCAAATGTTGCAGGAAACGATGTGGCCGGATCTCGATTACCTGGTACTGGATATGCCACCGGGTACAGGCGACATTCAGTTGACGCTTGCACAAAACATCCCGGTAACCGGCGCTGTGGTAGTCACCACCCCGCAGGATATTGCGCTAATTGATGCACGCAAAGGCATTGTGATGTTTGAAAAAGTCGATGTGCCGGTACTGGGCATCGTTGAGAACATGAGCATGCACGTTTGTAGCAATTGCGGTCATCATGAAGCGATTTTTGGCACCGGTGGCGCGCAGAAACTGGCGGACCAGTACCACACCAAACTGCTTGGGCAGATGCCGCTGCACATTACGCTGCGTGAAGATCTTGATGCCGGTAAGCCGACCGTGGTCAGCCGCCCGGAAAGCGAATTCACTGCGGTTTATCGCCAGCTGGCAGGAAGCGTTGCGTCCACGCTTTACTGGCAAGGTGAAGTGATTCCGGCGGATATTGCGTTTAGGGCTGTTTGATTTGGATTGCCCCTCATCCCGGCCTTCTCCCTGAGGGAGAAGGAGATAACAGAACTGTTCCTTCTCTCAGTAGAGGAGATAACAGAACTGTTCCCTCTCTCAGTACAGAAGATAGCTGAACTATTCCCTCTCCTGCGGGAGAGGGCCAGGGTGAGGGCGATTTACCCCCCAAACCCCATCAAATAATACTCCCCATCCTCGCTATCCCCACGCGATTCAACCAACCAGCCGTGGCGTTGATAAAATTCAAACGCAGACACGTTTTTCACCAGACATTTCAATGTTCCGTGGGAGACAAACTCTGCTTGAACCTTCTCCAGCAACGCTTTGCCGACTCTTTTTCCCTGGTGAGCGGGGGCCACATACAAGCTATGCAGGAAATCATCAACCACCCACACCGAGGCAAATCCCAATAGTTCACCATCCTCTTCTGCCACCCAGATTTGCTCATCCTTCGTGACGCTATCGAAATCCTCTGGCCGCCATGCGCTGCTATCCAGCCATGTCCAGGCGTGTAGACGTGTTTGTAAATAGAGGTCGCGCAACGGCAGACGATCGTGTTCTTCAAAAGATCGAATCAACAAATTGCCTGTCTCCATGGTCAAAAATGCGATGAAATATCTGATTGTGAAATCCAAATCAAAAATTATTGAAACCCTTCAAAGAAAGTTATCACGCATCGTTGTATGTTACGCGCCCATTATTATTCAACGGCAGACGCAATGTACGAATTTAATCTGGTGTTACTGCTGCTTCAGCAGATGTGCGTCTATCTGGTTATCGCCTGGTTGATGAGTAAAACACGGCTGTTTATCCCGCTGATGCAGGTCACAGTCCGGTTACCTCACAAGCTATTGTGCTACGTCACATTCTCCATCTTCTGCATCATGGGCACCTATTTTGGCCTGCACATTGACGACTCCATCGCCAACACGCGCGCCATTGGGGCGGTTATGGGCGGGTTGCTCGGTGGGCCGCTGGTTGGCGGTCTGGTCGGGCTTACGGGCGGGCTGCACCGTTATTCAATGGGCGGCATGACCGCATTGAGCTGCATGTTTTCAACCATTGTTGAAGGGCTGCTCGGCGGGTTGTTACACCGCTTACTCATTCGCCGTGGGCGAAGCGATCTATTGTTTAATCCGCTGACAGCAGGTGGCATTACGCTGGTGGCAGAGATCTTCCAGATGGGCATTATTCTGCTGATTGCGCGCCCATTTGCTGACGCCCTGCATTTAGTGAAAAGCATTGCTGCGCCAATGGTCGTCACCAACACGGTGGGGGCCGCGCTATTCATGCGTATTTTGCTCGACAAACGCGCGATGCTTGAAAAGTACACGTCGGCATTTTCGGCTACGGCACTGAAAGTCGCCGCGTCCACCGAAGGGATTTTGCGCCAGGGCTTTAACCAGGAAAACAGCATGAAAGTGGCTCAGGTGCTGCATCATGAACTGGATATCGGTGCGGTCGCTATCACCGATAATGAAAAGCTGCTGGCGTTTACCGGTATCGGTGCCGATCACCATTTACCCGGCCGTCCCATTTCTTCTGATTACACCTGGCAGGCCATCGAGCGCGGCGAAGTGGTTTATGCCGATGGTAATGAAGTGCCATACCGCTGCTCGCTGCATCCCCACTGCAAACTTGGTTCGACCCTGGTTATCCCGCTGTACGGCGAAAACAGCCGTGTGATTGGCACCATTAAACTGTATGAGGCGAAAAACCGCCTGTTCAGTTCGATAAATCGCACCCTCGGCGAAGGCATCGCGCAACTGTTATCCGCGCAGATTTTAGCGGGGCAGTATGAGCGGCAAAAACAGATGCTGACGCAGTCAGAAATCAAACTGCTGCACGCGCAGGTCAATCCGCATTTCTTATTTAACGCCCTGAATACGCTGGTGGCCGTTATCCGCCGGGATAACGAACAGGCGTGTCAGTTGGTGCAATATCTCTCGACCTTCTTCCGTAAAAACTTAAAACGCCCAAGCGAGATAGTGACGCTTGCCGATGAAGTCGAGCATGTGAACGCCTATCTGCAAATCGAACAGGCGCGTTTTCAGACCCGCTTAAAAGTGCAACTTAATGTGCCACCGTCGCTGGCACAGATACGATTACCGGCTTTCACTTTGCAGCCCATTGTCGAAAATGCGATTAAACACGGCACGTCACAATTGCTGGGCGTCGGCGAAATCACGATTAACGCCTGCCAGGCGGGTGAATATTTGCATCTTTCTATTGAAGACAATGCCGGTTTATACCAACCAAACACCCAAGCCAGCGGGTTGGGCATGAGCCTGGTGGATAAGCGCCTGCGTGCCCGCTACGGCGATGATTGCGGTATTAAAGTGGATTTTGAGACCGACCGATTTACCCGCATTACCCTACGTTTACCTCTGGAGGAAACCCCATGTTAAAAGTGCTGATTGTCGATGACGAGCCGCTGGCGCGTGAAAACCTGCGCATCATGCTGCAAAACGAGCCTGACATTGAAATTGTGGGGGAGTGTGGTAACGCGGTCGAGGCGATTGGCGCGGTGCATCGTTTGCACCCTGACGTGGTGTTTGCGGATATTCAGATGCCACGCATCAGCGGACTTGAAATGGCGAGCATGCTTGATCCTGAGCAGCGGCCCTACATTGTGTTTCTTACGGCTTTCGACGAGTACGCGGTGCGGGCATTTGAAGAACACGCGTTTGATTATTTGCTCAAACCCATTGATAGCAAACGTCTGGAGAAAACGTTGCATCGCTTACGCCATGAACGCGTCGATCAGGACATGACGTTGCTGACGCCGAACCAGGAAGATCTCAAATTTATCCCTTGTACCGGGCAGAGCCGAATTTACCTGCTGCAAATGGACGACGTGATGTTTGCCAGTAGCCGGATGAGCGGCGTGTATGTTACCAACGCGCAGGGTGCTGAAGGGTTTACTGAACTGACGTTGCGCACGCTGGAAAGCCGCACGCCGCTGGTGCGCTGTCATCGGCAATATCTGGTGAATATGGCGCATCTCAAAGAGATCCGCTTTGAAGAGGGTGGCCAGGCAGAATTGATGCTACGCGACGGACAGTTCGTTCCGGTCAGCCGTCGTTATTTAAAGAGTTTGAAAGAGGCGCTGGGGCTGAAAGCGGTGTAGTTTTTATCCAGTAGTTGCCCTATACTTGTACCGTAAATAGCACAAGTGGAGTGGTTATGCAGGTTATTACATTTTCAGAAGCACGCAATCGACTCAAAACCGTTCTTGATGAAGTCGTGGATAATGCCGACATTACGGTTATCACGCGCCGGGATGCAGAAGACGCCGTGGTGATGTCACTGGATTACTACAACTCCTTGATGGAAACCGTTCATTTGCTTAGCTCGCCGGCGAATGCAACGCGCCTGATGGAATCAATGGCCCAGGTCCAGGCAGGAAAAATCTCACGGAGAGAGATTATTGATGAAGACGACGAATAGGTTACTCACATGGACAGATCACGCCTGGGATGATTATCTCTGGTGGCAAATGCAGGATAAAAAAACGTTAAAACGTATTAATAAACTTATTGAAGATGCCAGGCGCTCTCCATTTGAAGGCCTGGGGAAACCGGAACCTTTACGTGAAAACCTGAGTGGTCTGTGGTCCAGGCGCATAAATGACGCGGATCGTCTGGTCTATAGCGTCAGTGACGAATACCTCACTATTTTTCAATGCCGTCTTCATTACTAAATCTGCGCACGGCTTCAGAACGCTATATACTCCCCGCTTTCAAGATTTAGAACGAGAGAATCACCACTATGATGAATAACGACGTATTACGCAGCGTGCGCTACATGCTGAATTTGGGCAATGACGATATGGTGAAGATCTTCGCCCTGACCGACACTGCCGTGACTGCTGAGCAGATCGTCACCTGGACGAAAAAAGAAGACGAAGAGAACTTCAAACTTTGCCCGGATATTCTGATGGCAAACTTCCTTAACGGTTTGATTTACTTCAAACGCGGTAAGGATGAAAGCAAGCCAGCACCAAAAATTGAACGCAAGATGACCAATAACATCATCCTGAAAAAGCTGCGTATTGCGTTTGATTTGAAAACTGATGACGTACTTGAAATTCTGACGACTCAAGAATTCCGCATTTCAATGCCAGAAATCACCGCGATGATGCGTGCACCTGAGAACAAAAACTTCCGCGAATGTGGCGACCAGTTCCTGCGCTATTTCCTGCGTGGGTTAACGGCTCGTGTTCACGTTGAGAAAAAACCAAAGTGATCGTTGGGCGGGTAAGCGCAATGCGCAGCCCGCCATAAATCATCCCCGCGCTTCGTTTTTCCTCTTCACGATATCCGCCATCACCGCCAGGGCAATTTCTGCCGGTGTCTTACTGCCTAATGGCAAACCGATCGGCGCGTGAATGCGTTGAAGCTGAGTCGGGTTCAATTCCGCAATGTTCTGCAAACGTTCCAACCTGCGCGCACTGTTCTTCTGCGACCCCATCGCGCCAATGTAAAACGCGGGCGTATTCACCGCTTCCATCATCGTCAGATCATCCATACGTGGATCGTGCGTGAGCGCGACAATCGCCGTGTTGGCGTGGCAAGCGTGCTGTTCGAGATAGTTCGCCGGAAATTGTTTGAGCAGCGTAATGTCAGATTTTAGAGAGGCGGCGAAATTCTCGAGTGCCTCCGGGCGATTCTCGCAAACCAACACTTCGAAACCCAACGAACTGGCAAACTCAGCGCAGTACAACGCCACGCTCGACAGCCCGGCAATCAGCAGGCGCGGGGCGGCGGCAACGTGCACTGTAACCTGTTGCCCGTGGCGTTCTACCTGAGTGATATCGGCAAATTCGGTGACTTCAAGATGGCGGCAAGGGTCGGGAAGGGTGAGGCATTTTTGCAATGCAAAATGGCCCGTCAGTGCGTCAGCCATTTTTTCGAGATACTGCACATTACCGACTGTGGCTGGCAGATATTCAACCAGAATATCCAGAACGCCACCGCACGGCAGCGCGATACCCGGTTCCAGCCCGCCTTCGCCATAACGCACAATCTGGCTGGCTTGCTGATACTCACCCTGCGCAATACGCTGCAAAAAATCCTCTTCCACGCAGCCACCGGAAAGCGAGCCGCAAAAACGCCCATCGGCGGTTGCAACCATCAATGCGCCAGGTGAACGGGGCGATGAACCGTAGGTATTTAAGACCGTACAAAGCCAGACCGGTTGTTCGGCAAGCCAGGCGCAAGCCTTGCGAATCACACTGATATCAAGATGCTGCATGATTTTTCTCATTCTGTTGAGTCAGCTGTGAAGGAAGGTCGATGTCACGCTGTGATTCGACATCGCTAACATTGATGAAATGCATGTTTTCACCGCGTAGTAACTCACGCGCGCCATTATCGCCGGTTAACTGACAAAGCTTACTAAACCAGACGTGGGAAAAACCCACCGGATGGCCCGGCTGCGCGTTTGCGCAAGGACGTACCAACGGGTGAAACGCCAGAGCCTGCGCCACCTCGACAAAGACCGTAGGTGTGACAAACGGCATATCCGCCAGATGAATCAACCAGCCATCCCAGTGAGGCGTTGCGCCAACACCTGCGGCAATTGACTCACCTAAGCCGCTGCTCTCGATAAGCGTAACGGGAACCTGTTGTGCGCTGCACAACGCTTGAATTTGAATGTTTTCCGGCCGAGTCACCACGTGAACCGCAAGATCTGAGGCCCGCGCATGGCGCAATGTTTGCGCAAACACGCTGTCATCGTTGAGCAACGCATCGAGTTTGTTGCCTTTTCCACCCGCTTTTCGATAGCGTTCTGCACGCCCAGCGGCGGCGATGATAATGCCCGGCTTCATGCTCAAGACTGATTCCTCGATACTTTTTTGTTGCGCTGAGGGAGTTATTATTTGCGCAACAATGTTTTTTTTATGAAAATGAGATGTTAATTCTCACATGATTTACCTTAAATGCATATACTTATAATCACTACGGAGATGTATTAAAAACACTCCAGGTAGTTCAAAAAAAAGACAATAATAATTTTTAACGGGATGTTTTATGAGCAATTTCAATCCATCACGGCGCCTCTTTATTAAGCGCGCTGTGGTCGCAGGGGTCGCAGTCTATCTTGCTCCTCTTTATAGCCGTGCCTATGCCGCGCTATTCGAACAAAAAATCCTCCAGTCTCCAGAGTGGGATGCTAAAAACAAACGCGTCCGCTTCCGTATTGATGGCCGCTCGAAAGTCATGGGGCAGAAAGTCTTTGCGCGTGATATCCGTGCTGTCGATATGCCGCACTGGCCGCAAAAACAAGCGCACGCCTTTATTTTGCGCACCACCAAAGCGGACAGGTTGTTCAGCGGTATTGATCTCTCCTTACTCGGGGATGACCTGAAACCTGACCGTCTGGTGACAGCTGAAGATTTGGCGCGTGATGGCCTGGCATTCCCGGCGTTTTACGGTGAAGACATGCTGCTGCCAACAGGCAAAACCCCGGCGTATCTCGGCCAGGCTGTCGCTATTCTGATTTACCATGATTTTGCACGCTTCCGTTTTGCCAAAGACAAACTGAAATTCAAAGACGAAGTTATCCAGTATGGCGCTGAAACCGGGCCGCTTGAGCGCGATCCGTGGGGAACCTTCCGCTTCGTGCGTGTCGGCGGCGCAACTTCCCAGGACGACGACAAATTCTCCAGCCTGAAAGATATGCCGATTTTCCCTACATCAATGAGAAAGCATTTGCCGGTCTGGCCGGAAGGGCGTGAAGGCGGCAAGCTGGATGAAGAAGGCATGTATTACGCGGGCATGATCGCCGACGAGCTGAAGAGCCCGCCGGAAGACTGGCTGGTGATGTCACGTCGTTACACCACTCAATCTATTGATACCGCGGCCCTTGAGCCAGATAACGCCAACGGCTGGTTTGATGAATCCACGCAAACTCTGCATCTGGTGGCGCCAACGCAGTCCCCGCAGGAAGTTGCTGAAAACATGCCGCCGATGTTGGCAAAACGCACTCAGCCGGTCAAACAGCTGATACTGCATCCGTGTTACACCGTCGGTTATGGTTCCAAAGACCATTACAACTTCCCGTATTACGGCGCAGTGGCGGCGATGTATGGCGACGGGCATCCGGTGCGCCTGGCCAACGACCGTTACGAGCAGTTCCAGAGCTCACTCAAACGTCACGCCTTTGACATGAATTACACCATCGCGGTGAACAAAAAGACCGGCATCATGCAGTCGTTCCTGGGTGACATGACGGCCAACGGGGGCGGGCGCAGCAACTTTACGCCGTCTGTAGCGATGGTCGGCGCAACGGCTGCGCAATCCATTTATTACTTCCCGAAAAGTGATTTGTCGGCGGTGGGTGTGGCCTCTCGCGCCATTGATGCCGGTTCCGCTCGTGGCTACGGCACGTTGCAAAGTATGGCGGCCACCGAAATGATGGTCGATGAACTTGCTGCTGAACTGAATATCGACCCGATTGAATTCCGCATGCGCAACGCGCTGAAATCTGGCATGAAAAACACTCAGGGTGCGATCCCTGCGGGGGCGATTCGTGTAGATGAAGTGCTGGCAAAAGCCGCAAAACATGACATGTGGCTGAAGCGTGCTGAACGTAAAGCCGAGTTTGAAATGAAAAACCCGGGCAAACGCTTTGGTGTGGGCTTCGGTTGCGTGCAAAAAGACTTTGGTACAGGGGCAGAAACCTCGTTTGCGCGGGTGGAAGTCAGCGCTGAAGGCCGTATTAGTTTACACCACAGCGGCGCAGAAATGGGCACCGGGATGTCAACGTCGCAATCGGTATTGTGTGCGCAGTGGTTGGGTAAACCAGCTGACGAATCGCATTTTTCAGTGACCGACTGGACATCACTCCCGGTAGTCACCAGCGGTGATCCGTACATTATGTCGCAGGAAGAACAAGACAAACTGGCGGCTAATCCTTCCTGGTCTCCGTCTTATTGCTCGCCTTCCAGCGCCAGTAACTCCGCCTATTACTTCTCTCATAGCACGCGCGAAGCAGCACGTTTGGTGTTTGAACACGGCTTGTGGCCTGCGGCGATGTCTATCTGGACCACCGGTATTGGCGGCGGTCAGGCTGCACCATTGGTTGTGCGCATCGAAGACGCCCGTTGGGTTGAAGGCGGGTTAACCGCTGCCGGAATGGAAATTTTAAGCCTTGAGCTGTTGGCGAAAAAAGCGCATGAAATGGGCCTGATGACGGGTGCTGTCGTGCACGTATTTAACCGCTGGCAGTGGGCTGAAGCTGATTTCATGCTCAACCAACAAAACAAACGCCTGCCGATTGATGCCCTGGCGGTGCGTAACGGCAGCGGCGAATTTACCCCGCTTGCGCGCACCAACGTGTATTACCCACCAACGCAGCGTAATAACGCATCGGTAACCTATTACAGCGCCGTCGGCACGCTGGCAGAAGTGGCAGTGAGCCTGGCGACTGGCGAAGTCGAACTGTTGAATCACCACTCCATTATGGAGTGCGGCAACTTAATCGTACCGGAACTGGTTTCCGGGCAGTTGCAGGGCGGGCTGGCGATGGGTATCGGCCACGCGCTACACGAATATTTACCTCTGTATGAAGACGGACCAGGTAACGGCACATGGAACTTCAACCGTTATCACATGCCGCGTGCCAGTGACGTTGCTGTCTGGAAACAGACTGGCGATGTGCTGCCTGCGCTTTCGGAAACCGACCCGCCAAAAGGTATGGCTGAAGTCGTCATGATCCCGGTCGTCGCCGCGTTGGTTAACGCGATTGCTGACGCAACCGGCCACCGTTTCCGTGATTTGCCCGTCCGTGCTGAAAATATTCGTGAGGTATTACCATGAGCATCAAAACTAAACCAATGACCCTGACCATCAACAACAAACCATACGGCCCGATTGATGTGCCGGAAGGGTTGATGATGATCGATTTCCTGCACGAATATGTCTATTTGACCGGCTCACGTCTGGGTTGCGGGCAGGGCATTTGCCACGCGTGTGTGGCGATTGTTGATAACCCAAGCGGCACCAGCGAAGAAGTGCGTACCTGCATTACGGGTGCCCATTTCTTTGACGGCAAAAAAGTCCGCACCGTTGAAGGCCACGCCAAAGTCGATGAGCAGGGCGAAGTCGTTGAACTTTCGCCGATTCAACAATCGTTCCTCGACCATTACAGCTTCCAGTGCGGCTACTGCACACCGGGTTTTGTGAATGCCGCGACGATTTTCGTCGAAAAACTCAAGCGCGAACCTATCGAACGTGACCAACTGGAAGAGGCGATTTCAACCGCGCTGGAAAACCACATCTGCCGCTGTACCGGATACGTGCGTTACTACGAAGCCGTGCGCGACGTGGTGCTGAAAACGCCGGGACTGGTGAAGGAGGCGGTGAAATGAAAAAGCGTCTCGCGCTCATTGTTCTGGCGATTATCGTCATTATCGTAGCGATTCTTTATTGGCGGGAATACCGCACGTACGATGGTCCGGTACAGAAAGTGACGGCAAGCTCTGCGCAAATCGAGCGGGGTAGTTACCTTGCGAAAGCCGCTGACTGCGCGGCTTGTCACACCGCTTCTGGCGGCGCGCCGCTGGCGGGTGGCTTTCCTCTGGAATCCCCTTACGGCACCATTTACGGCAGCAACCTGACGCCTTCAGCGGATTACGGTATTGGCCGCTGGACGAAAGATGATTTCTATAAAGCGCTGACCGAAGGCGTGACCCCAACCGGGCGTCACCTATTCCCGGCGATGCCTTACACCTCATATAAAAACATCTCGCGTCAGGATTCCGACGATATTTATGCTTACATGATGACGCGCCCAGCCGTTGATGTGGCGACGCCAGATAATGAAATGAGCTTCCCGTTCAACCAGCGTATCGCGCTGATTGGCTGGAATATCTTGTTCCATAGCAAGGATCCACTACCGGCGATTTCAGCAGGTAATTCAGCAGACTGGCATCGTGGCCGTTATCTGGCCGATGTGCTTGGGCACTGTGGCGAATGCCATACCGAGCGCGGATTGCTGGGCCAAATGAAGCTGGATAAAGCGATGCAGGGCGGTGAGTTAGGGCGCTTTATGGCACCTGATATTACGCCAAAAGCGTTAGCCCAACGTGGCTGGACGCCGCAGGATGTGCAGCAATTCCTCAGCACCGGTTTTGCGCCACAAGGCAGCGCATTTAGCGAAATGCACATGGTGGTTGACCTCAGCACGCAGCACCTGACGCCTGCCGATCAAAAAGCGATGGCGACGTATCTGATGGGGGAAGCGCCTCCGGCTGCGGTTCCGGCGCCTCTGGGCAAAGGAAACGAAGCAGGGCGCATGACTTATCTCGACCAGTGCGCCGGTTGCCACGCGCGTGAAGGCGAGGGCAAGCCGCACGTCGCGGTTTCGATGCTTAACAATGCGACGCTGCGCCAGCCTGATGCCAAAAACCTGATTGTCTCGGTGCTTGACGGCCTCCCTGCGCAGAATTTCCCGAACGGGGAAAGCATGCAAAGTATGCCTGGCTTCGGCTCCCGCCTGAACGATGAGCAAGTTGCCGAACTGGTGAACTACCTGCGCGTGACCTGGGGTGGATTGCCTGGCGATGTGACGGCTGAACAGGTGAAGGCACTGCGTTCGGAGAAGTAAAACGCATTGAAAGGAAGGGTGTTCCGGTCTTCTCCTTCTCCTGGGGGAGAAGGTTGGGATGAGGGCGATCCGATGCTAAAGATAGCCCTCACCCTAACCCTCTCCCTCAGGAGAGGGAACAGTCAGGAATTATCCTCCCCAAAACCACTCATTCCCCAAATCCAACCGCTTAACTCGTGATTTGACCGCTCACTCAAACGCCCGTCTATTGCGTCTCAAACCTATGCCAGCATATCCATGATCTTTTTATCTATGGCACTGGAGTGGGTTATGCAACACGCACTAACTTTTGTTATCGCGACCCTGTGTATTCTGGCTATCTGCTATCGCCTTTACGGGGTGTTTTTCGTCCGTAAAGTCTTGAATGCTGATGACTCAGAAATCACACCGTCACATATTCTTGAGGACGGCAAAGATTACGTCCCGACAAAAAAATGGGTTAACTTCGGCAGCCACTTTGCCGCCATTGCAGCCGCAGGCCCGTTGGTTGGCCCGGTTCTGGCAGCACAATACGGTTATCTGCCAAGCTTCTTATGGCTATTAATTGGCTGCGTAGTGGGCGGTGCGGTACACGATACCGTGGTACTTTTCGCCTCCATGAAACACCGTGGTAAGTCACTCTCAGAAGTGGCAAAAGCGGAGCTTGGGCCAGTGGCTGGCTGGTGTACTGGCCTTGCGATGTTGTTCATCATCACCATTACCATGGCGGGTTTGTCGATGGTGGTGGTTCACGCGCTGGAACGTAACCCGTGGGGTACATTCGCGGTGTTTATGACCATCCCTGTGGCGATTTGCGTCGGTCTGTGGGAGCGCTTCACTGGCAGCATGCGTGGTGCCACCTGGGTGGGCATTATCGTCATTTTCGGCTGCGTGATTGCAGGGCCTTATATTCAGGAGTCTGCATTCGGTGAATGGCTGAGCTTCCGTGCTTCTACGGTTAGCCTGGTGCTGCCGTTCTATGCGTTCTTTGCCACCGCGCTGCCGGTGTGGATGCTGCTTACGCCGCGTGGATACCTCTCCAGCTTTATGAAAATTGGCGTCTTCGGTGCGCTGGTGATTGGCGTGGTGTTCATTAACCCGGAAATCCAGTTCCCGGCAGTGACCCAGTTTATCCATGGTAACGGCCCCGTGCTGGCTGGTCCGGTTTGGCCATTTATCTCTATCACCATTGCTTGTGGTGCAATCTCTGGTTTCCATGCGTTTATCGGTTCCGGCACTACGCCGAAGCAAATTGATAAATGGAACGATATTCTGCCGGTTGCTTTCGGTGCGATGCTTGCTGAATGCGTCGTGGGTGTGATGGCATTAATCGCGGCGACAGCACTGCATCCAGCGGATTACTTCGCCATTAACGCGACGCCTGAAGTCTTTGCGGGCCTTGGCATGGACGTGGTCAATCTGCCACAACTTAGCGAATCTATCGGCCTGGATTTATACGGACGTACCGGTGGGGCGGTAACCCTGGCGGTGGGGATGGCAGATATCTTCACGCGTATCCCATGGTTTAGCCATTTAGCCTCTTACTTCTTCCAGTTCGTCATCATGTTCGAAGCAGTGTTTATCCTGACCGCAGTGGATTCCGGTACCCGCGTTGCGCGCTATTTGCTGCAAGATTTCCTCGGCGATATCTGGGCTCCACTGAAACGCACCAACTGGATGCCTGGCGCAATTGGTTGCAGCATCGTGGCCTGTGTGCTGTGGGGTTACCTGTTGAACTCCGGCGATATCAACTCCGTGTGGGCGCTGTTTGGGGTATCTAACCAACTGATGGCCTCCATCGGCCTGATGATCGGGACAACCATTATTCTGCGCATGTCGGAAAAACGCTGGTATGCACTGACCTGCCTGGTTCCGCTGGCGTATCTGTACGTGACGGTAAACTATGCCGCGTACTGGATGGTTAAAAACGTCTACTTCAATAGCGCCGCTAAAGGTTTCAACATCTTCAACGGTACGATTTCGATTGTGATGGTCGCGCTTGGGCTGGTGATTATGGTTGCGTCGATTCAACGCTGGTTTGTGTTGTGGCGTGCTCGCGGTAACGACGAGCCGATTGAATTGTTGTCGTAATTTGAGATGTGCTAAAAGCCGGTCCTCCGTGACCGGTTTTTTTTATTGGCAGGCTTTCATTTCTGCGTTGGTCAAATCTGGGCGACTGCAATCCAGGTCACGACCCGATGGGCCTTTGGTGGCTGCGGCCTGGTTGGCTGGCGTGATCTCACCGTGAGCACGGTTTTTACCAGTCCAGCTTACTGATGGGGTGCCGTCTGGCATGATAGCGATAGACAACACCACACCCTGGCCTGTGGCTTCATAGAAGTTGTCATTGATTTTCTTGAGCTTCATCTCTTTACCGTTCAGATACACCGGGCCGTTCTGATCGATATGCACATCGCCTGGGTGACCTTTGCCGTTAAACAGCGGTAGTGCAGCACTGGCGGAAAAGGCGACAAAACCCAGAACCAGCGCGATTGTTTTCAGTTTGTTCATCATTAACTCTCTTATCGTTATCTTTCCCAAACCTCACCGTAGTGACGATGAGAAGTGGGCTATTACAGGGGCGAGATAATGCTGCCGTGTGCCTGGACTGATATTGACTTATATCAAATCCGTGAATGAGTTGAATGGGTAAAAAGTCTTAAATAGTGGGATGGGTACAAATGGATTGTGCTGCTTTCAACCGTTCAGGTTGAGAAGCCGCAACCCGTTTCGAGGATTGCGGCGAGTCTCTTACTCTTGAGTAGTGAGTTTACTTACGGGTTGTTCCAGGACCATCGTTTGTGTCTGGCTCAGGCTGATCTCCGCAGCGCGCAGCATTTTAAGGATCTCATAAAGCAGATCGCTACGCGTCGAGCTGACCATACGCGGGCTATTCACATAGCCGGTGACACTCAGCACAATCCCGCTTGGCCCCAGCTCTTTAAAGCTGACTGACGGCGGTGGGTTCTCCAGAATTGATTCATGCAACTTATAGGCTTCAAGCAGCAAATTGCGCACTTGCTCAGGATCGATATCGAGTGGGAAAGTCAGGGCGATGGTCGCCACGCCTTGCGCATTACCCATCGTGGCGTTACGCACGTTCTGCGAAATGAGCTGTGAATTGGGCACAATCACCGTGGATTTATCACCTAACTGGATCTCAGTTGCGCGCACGTTGATGCGGCGGATATCGCCTTCAACGCCGCTGATACTCACCAAATCACCAACTTTCACAGGGCGCTCGGTTAACAGAATCAGCCCGGAGATAAAGTTCTTCACAATCTCCTGTAAACCAAAACCGATACCAACCGACAAGGCGCTGACTATCCAGGCCAGTTT
Source organism: Buttiauxella sp. A111 (assembly GCF_014189855.1). Lineage (GTDB taxonomy): Bacteria > Pseudomonadota > Gammaproteobacteria > Enterobacterales > Enterobacteriaceae > Buttiauxella > Buttiauxella selenatireducens. The sequence continues at coordinate 882,837 of NZ_BJFN01000001.1, read as the reverse complement.
GTTCCATTCAATGCCGAGCATCGACAGCGTCAGCATGATAATCAGCACGTAGCCGACGTTGGTAAACAGCGTCACCAGCGAGGCACGCAGGCCGCGATCCATATTGGTTTTTGGCAGGAAATCGTTATCCAACCAGCGGCGTGTGGAACGTAATACATACCAGCCGATAACCAGGCACAACACCGAATTGACTGCGTGAGCAGGGATAATATTCATCCCTTCGAGGCCTTTTCCGCCCCACATCTCCGCAATTTTGATGAGCAATTCCATCGGCGTTGTGGTGCCGAAGGTGCCATTAAGTAGCGCAACGGCGGCCATTAACAACAGACTGGTTTTCCCCAACGCGGAGAACAACGTCGCTGCAAGGGAAAGATGGCGATCATTCAGGCTCAGCGTGCTTTTGAGGATTTTCCCGGTATGGGTGGCAGGTGAAAAGACCGTTTCACAGAGATCCACCACGAAATGAATCAGCAGATACAGGCTGCAAACAACCAGGCCAATCCACAGCAATTCGAACGTGACGAAGCGCGCCAGCGGAATGTAGCCAATCAGCAATGCCAGCAAGATAACGAATGCGGTCAGGCTGATGACCAGATGGATCAGACCGGCAACCGTGGATCGAGCCTCGGTTTGCTCGCCCTCGGCACTCATTTTCCGGCGAATCCTGTTGACCCGAATCGGGGCAATCAGGCAATTGAGCGCCACCAGTAAAGCTGCCAGACCGTTGCCAAAAAGCGTGGCGGCAATACTCGCACCGACCAACGCATTAAGCTGTTCGATGATGCCAAAGATAAAGATGAAGGTTGCCAGCAAAATCGGGAATGAGGACAGCGTTTTCGCAAGCGGGTCTGCAATGCCTGGCAGACGCCAGGACGGATGGCTATTTGACAGTAACGCGATACCCAAACCGGCAATCACCGCTGAGAAATAGGTGAGCTCGACCAGTTGGTCGGCAAACTCCATCACCCATTGCGAGGTGTCGGGCAGGCGGGTAAAGGTATAACACAACAACTGCATGCAGATACCCAGCGTCAACGTGGTGCTTAACGTGGTAAAGCAGGCGAGGAAACTGCGACGAAAACGCCCTTGCGGCAGCCAGCGAGGCAACACCCAATTCAATGGCCTGTCCATTGCGCGGCGGCCAAATAATCCAATACCTAACGCCAGCAGCAGATAAATCGTGCTTCCCACGCGCCAGTCTTCGCTCCAGGCCTGATGCCAGGCATCGCTGACCTGTGTTCCAAATTCGTCGAATCGCGCCGCATCTTTATCGCTTGGGTCAAATACCGGCGACCAGAAGCTCTCGCCCAGAATACTGCCGGTGTTCAGTGCGATTTGCGTCTTTAACGCGTCACGACGCAGCCCGGCAATTTGTGATGAAAGGTTTTGCGCACCCACGACAATGGCTTTCGCTTGCTCTATCTGCATTGTGAGCAACGCTTTGCTGCTGTTCAATTGTTTGCGCTGACTGATGACCTGCGGTGTTTCCGTCAATGTACCCGGTGCCGGAGCAGGGCCCAGGACATCCAGTTGCGCCTGAACCTGCGCTAACTGTGGGGCTAAAGATACGGAAAGTTTATCCGCTTCAGCGACCAGTTTTTGCGCGTCGTCATTAAGGAGGGTGAACTGTTTGTCAGCTTTTGCCGCTGAGACTCGCTGCTTAAGCGAATCCAGGCGCTTTTGCAGTGCAGGCAGTGCTGTGCTGGCGTTAACCTTAACCGGTTCTTCAGTGGCAGATTGCCCAGTAGCCTCCTCCGCCTGAGAAAGGAGGGGGGTCATCAACAAACAAGACAACAATGCCAGCAACAACAGCGGCACTCTTAATGGTTTACGCATCGTACGCATAGAAAAATAATTCCGGGATTTCGAAAAAAATGAAATAAAGGACAATCGGCTAGGATACCTGTAATTCTCCGGATTCCAACCAGGGTTAGTCTGTTTCTGTTGTTTATGTGCAAGCAGGTAGTCCGGGAGCGCGATGGATCTTGCTACCGGGCGCGGAGAGAACCGAGTGTTGAGATGAGGAATGGTTGATATCCCAGTTTATCGGGTTCAACAAAGTAAGAGAATCTGGTCTGAAAACCTCACAGAAATTGAGTATTCAGCTATATACCCGTTATTCTCCATGTAGTTTATGCGTTAGTCGCACCTGCACACCCCAGTCACTTACTTGGGTAAACTTCCGGGGATTTATGGATTTGCTGCCTTTAAGCAACGCAAATTACTTTCTGTTGAGAGATGAACAGGATTTAATGGAGGCGTTCCCTCGGAGTTAGAAACAATAACGTCGATTTGAATGAGTGCATCTTTAAGTAAAGCGGATATTCCAATGGTTCTTTGCGCAGGAATACCGCCAGGGAAGTATTTTGAATAAACCTCTTCTACCGCTTTAATATCTGAGAGGTTCTTAAGATAGATATTAACCTTAACAACATCGCCCAGAACGTGGTCGATATGTTCTACAATCGCCTTGATATTGTCTAAACACTGTTGAGCCTGTTCCTTTACACCGCCAACGATCAATTCTCCTGTTTTTGGATAGATAGGTAATTGTGCTGATAAATTATTATAGTGAGAAAGGCTACGGTTTGTGAATATTTGCCCGTGGCTTGGTGGGCGTTTTTTGTATTTCTTGCTAATACTTCGTTATAACTTCTCATAATAATGTTATCTCTCCAGTATTGATTTATCTAATAGATATAGAAAACTGCCTGTGTGCAGTTCAGCACTTTTAGTGCTGGCAAAAGTCATGATTAGGCCAATGTTTTAAGTTTTTATCTATCTGGAGTGAAAATGTGAGGAGAGTCTAATTAAGTTAGTTTTTTCTTGCCGTCACTCGTCAGTTAGTGAGAGCTATTATCAACGGAATTATCGCAGAACCGAATGGAATCGCCAAAGTATGATGTCATTATCACGACCCGATGAGGAATATCGCTTTGATAATATAATGGCTAACGGGTGGTGCTGGGATTAATATCATCTTCGTTCATTGATAATGTACCAGACCGTGAAGAAGGGTCATCGGACCGACGTTGCTTTAGCAAACGGCTTCCTCTATTCTACTAATATTATTGAACCTTATGTAACTATGACTCGGGGTGTCCTTCTTTGCGAAGGCTGAGAAATACCCGTACCACCTGATCTGGATAATGCTTGTTCCAGTATTCATGTGTTTTGTAGCGATTATGTACCATTTTGTGTACCCAAATAGATTATTTTCTGCGTTAGGCTTAAGTGTATTTTGCCCAGGCGGAGATCGACCGCCACTGGAATAAATAATGCCGCTTCTGGAAAGTCTGAGTGGTGAGTACGGGGTCGGGCCAGTCAGCCGGATATTGCCCCGTCAACGTACTAGTGGCATCAGCAACGGTGGAAGCCTCCTGGACGATAACGTTGTCGGAATAAGCGTGATGCCACACTGATACCTGAGATACAGCGCGTATACGAAGAAAACTACAGCGTTTATGGTGTGCGTAAGGTCTGGCGGCAGCTAAAGCGTGAAGACGTTACTGTTGACTGGTGTACCATTGAGCGCATTATGAAAGCTATGAAAATACATGTAGTTACACGTGGTAAAGGAGTCAGAGCCACCCGCGGCAGTAGAACCGAAACACCGCAGGATCGGGTAAGCTGTCAGTTCGTGGTTAAACGCCCCGATCTCCTTTGGGTGGCCGATTTTACCTACGTCAGCACCTGACAGGTGTTCGCGTATGTGGCGTTCATTATTGATGTGTTCGCCGGTGTCATCGTGGACTGGCGAGTCTTATCCACGATGGAAACGTCGTTTGTCCCGAATGCACTGGAGCAGGCGTTGTGAGCCAGACGCCCGAGCGGGACCATCCATCACAGTGACAAAGGTTCACAATATGTGTCGCTGGAGTATAAGCAGCGGCTGACTGACGCACAGTTGCTGGCCTCAACAGGCAGCAAGGGCGACTTGTATGATAATGCGATGGCAGAAAGTATCAACGGCTGTACAAAGTGGATGTGATCCTCAGGCAAAGCTGGAAAACCCGGCAGAATGTGGAGCTGGCTACGCTGAAATGGGTGGACTGGTACAACCATCACTGGTTAATGGAGCGCACTGGATATTCTCCGCCAGTGGAGGCAGAAAAAGCGTATTACGCTTCACTGAACAACTGGGATGTGGCAGCCTGAGTACTCAAGCAAAATACTTCCAGGAAAACCGGGGCGGTTCACAGAAGCGGCATTCGGTTAATGGTTTTGACCATAGCCATCGTTTCACCGACTTGCGCATCATAACTGTGCAAGCTTAGGTGATCACCAAAAATTGTCTTAATACGGAACATCGCTGTTCAGCCAGTGAAGGACGGTGATAGCCCACTCTATTTTTCAGGGCATCGTTACCGCTACTCAGATGTTGGTTAGCTACAGCATAATTACGTTTTTTGTATTTATCAGGCCAGTATTGAGTACCTTTTCGTTTGGGGATTGGGTCTGAGTTTCTTTCTGAGCAAAGCGTCATGGCAGTACCTTACGTCATACACGCCATCAGTCAATACTTACCTGATTTTACTGTGAGTCTGATTGAGTAGCCCAGGCAAAGCATGAGCATCTGTCGTGCCAATGAACGACAAATACGCACAGATAATCTCATGTGTCACGCTCTCCGCAGCCAAGAGGAGCTTACGCCAAACTCTGCGTTTTCCAGCGTCATGCTGCCGAACTTTCCATTCCCCTTCAACAAAGACTTTTAGTCCAGTAGCATCAATGAACAGATGGGGCAATCTCACCACTCGTTTGCGTTTTAATACTGATTTTTACCGTCTTAGCTCGTTGCTCATGACAGAGTAATCTGGGCATCGTAGAGGAAGGTTAGTGAGGTGTAAAATGGAGTCAACAAAACTCTGTAAACCTCTAAGAGAGAGGTTAAATACTCGCTTCATCATCAGAACTGTCGTGATAGCCATATCCGTGTTGTGGTGTGGTCATCTACGGCGTTCAGGCTGGCATTGTCAGTCCACGCAGTAATGGCAGACTCATCAAGCCATACAGTTAGTGAACCACGTTGTCTAAGTGCTCTGTTGTAGGTGGGTAAGTTGGTGATTTCAAACTTTTGCATTGCCATGGGAGTTTGATGTGGAAGAAATTGTCGCGATCAGATCCTCGGATTGCCTAAAAGTTCATTTATTCAACAACGCCTTGTTTAACTTTACCAATACTTCACTCTGTAATAAACGGCATTTTACATGGCTATCAAAGTTTTGAATACTTGACCATTTGACCGAATAATGATTTCGTATTATTGCTATTTTCTTTTGATGAAAAGTGGGAATAATTAATTTGTAAAATTGACATCTTTAATTTCAGCAGCTAAAAATAAAATATCTCATTTATTTTAATCTGTCACAGATAAATTTCTGCGTCTTTATATTAGCCAATAATTAATTTTATTTCCGCAGCTCACATGGTATTTCTGTTAAGTTGTATACATAGTTGATTACTCTGACGACGGCGTTTACCTATTTACATAGGTAGTAGTCACCATCACGAATCTGTTATGAGTTGCAGAGGAGACCAGATGGGCAATTATTCCGAACTCGAGCTGCTTATTCAGCAGGATAGCCACGGTGTCTTGCAGGCACAGATCCGATACCGGCTAAACGAAAATTATATTCAGACGCCAATGAGCGCGTTCATGCTCGATCCTGAAGACCCGCAGTTACGCGATCCGCAACAGGCCGGTGTAATTTTGCGCGACGCATTTTTTAGGTCTGACAATATTAAGAATGAATTTGTTCGGGTAAGGACATTATCCAACGATAAACGACAACCGCTGCGTATTCGTTTATGTCTGGACGCATCAGACGACAGATTACACGGCATTGCGTGGGAGACGATTAACGATCCCCAACACTCGGTTAACGGAGAGGAAGTGCCGCTGCTGCATAACCGCGAATGCCTTTTTTCCCGATATCTCTATTCAACTGTGGCTAATCGTTCGCGGTTACGTAATCAGAAGGCTATCCGCGCTTTGGTAGCCATTGCCAATCCGAGGGGACTCAAATCCGAGTTTTCTTCGATCGACATTGTGGCGATGCAAAATCTTGCTTGTAATGCGTTACACCCCCTGCAAACAGGGGGGCTGGGTGATAAGGCTGTGTCGCTGAAGGCCATCGTCGAGGCCATGAGTGATGGAGTTGATATTCTCTATCTCGTTTGTCATGGAGTGCTCAGCAATGGGGAAGGTGTGTTATGGCTGGAGGATGAGCAGGGTAACGCTGCTCGGGTAAGCGGCGAGGTTTTTGCCAGTGCGCTGAGCGGTTTGGAGCATCCACCAACTCTGGTTGTACTCTGTTCCTGCCAGAGTGCAGGGAATGGAATGGCATCACGAAATACGCTGGCAGCCGTGGGACCTGTACTGGCACGGCAGGGCATTCCAGCCGTGCTAGCGATGCAAGGTAATATAATGTTGAGTACGGCAGAAAAATTTTTGGCCGCTTTTTTCTCTCAGTTAAGAAAACATGGCGAAGTTGATCGCGCCGTGGCGTATGCCCGGCGGGAGGTGAGACAGGAGCCTGATTGGTGGATGCCAGTTATTTTTACTCGTTTGGATAATGCGCGTATCTGGTATCAGCCTGGCTTCTATTCGGCGAACGCGGAGGAAACCGAAGTTAGCGTCTGGGGTAAGATTATTCGCAATATAACTAATGACAAATGCACACCTATCATCGGTTCGATGCTTAATGAATCTAGCTTGGGATCGAGGCGAGGGTTAGCCCGACGCTGGGGGGAGCTATATAACTACCCGCTGGATGATCACGATATGGATGACCTTCCGCAAGTAGCGCAGTTTCTGTCTGTCATGGAACAAGAGGTCTTTCCACAGGAAGAGTTTTATAAAGCAACCTACCAGTTTCTTTGTGAACAGCACTATGACGATATCCCATATGCGTCCAGGAAATTGAGCGAGGCAGAGATTATCCCACAATTGAATACCGTGATTTCAGATATCGGTAGAAAAGTTCGCCAACGCGATAACCGTGACCCACATTTACTACTGGCAAAACTGGGATTTCCTATCTACATCACCACAGACCCTAGTGATTTGTTAGTGGATGCGTTGATTGAGCAGGGACGAAAACCACGAGTGCGTTTATTTCGTTGGAACATATTTTCCGCGAAGCTTGATCGACAATACATGAAGTCTTCATTGGTACCTTTGGCAGAAAAAGCTAGTAAGGATTTTCCAGTTATCGTCAAGCTTTTTGGCGATTTAAGAGATAAATCAACTCTGGTAATGACTGAAGATCACTATTTCGAATATCTCGCCAAGGCCTCTACCTCTAGCGTCAGCCTACCGCGTGAAGTACGCAGTTGCCTGAATGATAGTGGCTTGCTATTTGTCGGATTTCAGCAGGATTCTTGGGAATTTCGCGTTTTGTTTCGCAGTTTACTGGCACTAGAAGGTAAAGAATTACGCGTCCCCTATGAACATTGCTCCGTACAAATCGATCCCAACAGTCTGATCGATGTTGTAAGAGCCCGTTATTACATTGAGAAATATTTGGAACAGGCGAAATTGCGCCTGTATTGGGGGGATGCTGCAACCTTCATCAGAGAACTGGATACACAGTATCGGAGGCGCATATGAATTCCCCCTTTATTGGGCCTAGCCCCTTAGGAGATTCGTATCTAATCTTTGGTCGTGATAAGGAGTTGTATGATTTGCAGTGTCAACTTTTTGGCGATCGAATTATTGTGCTTTATTCTCCATCCGGTGCAGGTAAAACCTCGCTATTGATGGCGAAGAATGGTTTGTTGGCTAGAATCAGGACGCGTTTTAACGTGCTCCCTGTTTTGCGTATCAACGGTGCCGCGTCACAAAGCCCGGTGGCGGTGATCCTCTCTCAATTAAATGCCGGTACTGATGACTTGGTTGGTCATTTCCACTCAATGTGCCCTGCAGAAAAGGACAAACCGTTTTTACTGGTAATAGACCAGTTTGAAGAGATCTTTAATGAGCGCTACACCCATGCACAACGGGATACTTTCTTTGAACAACTCGGCGAATTGCTAGAAGAGGAAAAATCCCCGGTCTGGCTGATCTTGAGCATGCGCGAAGAGTACTTCTCGTCGCTGGATATGTGGCGAGAATTTATTCCTACCGGTCTTAATAACACCTTCCGCTTGCCATTGTTATCAAAAACACAAGCACTAGATGCGATCAAAAAGCCTATTCAGGCTCTGGACATTACATTTCCATCACAGGATAGTCCCGATGCGGCTGAGTACATTGTCGATGAGTTATGCCAGTATCGTGCCCACACGAAGGTAAAAGCAGAAGGTCGCACAAATTCGGCAATTGAACCGGTTTTACTACAGGTTGTGTGTTCCAGACTGTGGGAAAAATTAAGTACGAATGGAACTTGCCTGATTAAACAGATTACGCTAGATGACGTAAAAGAGCTGAAGATGGATGATATTCTGCTCAGTTACTGTAATGAAGCTCTGCAGCGTGCGACCCCAAACTTGGCAGGGGGACGCTCACTTCGTGAATGGATAGACAGCAAAATGTTCACAGAGAGCGGATATCGCCTGCTGGCAATTGCCAAATCCGATGACAATGACCATCCTACCGATGAACAGATAGATACGTTGCTATCAACTCACCTGATACGCCAAATCAATCGAGATGATGGTGTTTGGTATGAACTGGCGCATGAACGACTAGTCGAGCCAGTACGTCAAAGCATACATCAATGGCGGGAAGCGAATCTTGAGCCGTGGCAGTTACAGGCGAGAAAATGGCGATTAAGCCAGAACCATAAAGAATTCTTCTCTCGTCTGCCTGTGAGTTTACGCCATTTCCCGGGACCTCGAAAATTTAACGCAATAAACCCGTTCACTGATAAAGGATATACCGACACGGAAAGGTTGTTTGTCGAGGCGTATAAAGGCTATACGCGATCCTGGTGGAAAATTTTTTTAGTGGGAGTTTTTGCAGTGGTTGGCCTGTGTTTCTCTATCGCATGGGGACAGTATGAACGTATTACGAGGCTACAAGAAGAAATTACACGTGGGGATAATGATATTTACCAGACTGGTTTGCTGAATATTCTGAACGGGAAAACGAGTCTTGAAAATCGCGCTATTGCCGCAGTGGGGGGGGTCGAACTCCAGCTAAAGAATCCTCAAGTGGTGCGTTCGGGTTATATAGGATATTTGAGTAATTTGTTATTCGACGCACGGCAAATCGATTCAGTAATACCGGAGAAAACAAATAAATTCACGATAAATACGACTACCCCCACGACGATAGTTACGACTAGCCCCACATATACTGTCTTGGCGCAAATTGGGCGCGGTCGCTGGTCTGCCAAAGTCAGGGACAATGCAAACCAGCGTGTGCTGTGGGGGTGGGATAAGCATCCTGGTGTGGATGTGCAACTGACTGATATGAGGTCAGTGCTCATTTTTAAGGATGCATTCTTGGCAATTGGAGACAGTGGAGGGCGGATTGGAGTCTGGGAATTGCGGACGAGGAAAAGTGTTCCTCTCCAATTTGATATAAACCGACAAGGACTGTCGAATGCACTGACACTGAGTAACCACGAAAAATGTGATTCACAATGCATGGAATTGCAACTGGACAAGGCCCAAGCTGGGCTGTCTGGGCCTATAAAATCAATGCTCTATAGTGATGGCAAACTGTATGTCGGCTATGACACAGGCTATCTGGTTGCTTGGGATCTGGGTGAGTTGAAAGTAGGCATGCAGGTAAAACCGTTGATGATCACTGTGGTAAGCAAAGGCAACCGGGTATCAGCGCTGGCGAAAAATCCTGATGTTCCTTGGGTCGCGGCGGTAGATATTTCCGGAGATGAGTCCGTCAAGCTAATCGGTGGTGGCAAGCTCACTAGGTTGCCAGTGGATAAATCAGCGCAAGAGACGTCGAAAGGGTGGGGGGCGGAATCATTTTATAGCGTTGCTGTAAGTCCAGATAATCGCTATATAGCCGCTGGTACCTTTAACGGTAAAATCCATGTCTGGCAAATGCCATCGAAGGGAAAACCGGTATGGCGTTTTACACAGCGTGCACATACTCAAGCTGTTTCACAGTTAAGTTGGCTACGCGATGGCACGCTGATTTCTGCTGGCTGGGACGGACAGCTAATTGCTTGGATGCCTCAGATAATAGGCAACGGCGAGGTTCGATCTCTGCAAGGACGAACCCTGCTGGAGCTTCCTCATCAAATAATAAGTTTTGCGCCTGATTCGCAGCAGAAAATGGCGGTTGTTACTACAGAAAAGGGCGACGTACTGAATCTCTATCTGACAAGGGAAAACAATCTTATTGGAGAGATGGTGCCAGAAAAACCTGTGGCGGTGAGTGTGAGTTCCCTTGTCAAACAGCAGGTATCGGTTTTTGAGGCTGATAGCCAGTGGTTATTTCGGCCAAAAATTGCGTCACCAAATGGGCAAGTTCCCGAATCATCAACTCTCTTAGTCACGTTTCTGCGAAATGCGCTTTTTCCGCGTAGTGTGGTCGTAGGTCCACAAAAAAACGTGTTTTATACGACCCGACAGGGAGCTGTATCCGATCGCCCATTACCCGACTTCCTGCTACCCAGCGACACTATTCAATCGATAAGTCATTCGTACGATGGTTCGCTGCTGCTGGTACAAACAACGGTCAGCCCGTCTACGTTTCGTTTGGCGTCTCTGTCACCAGACTACCAAATGCTTACGGAATGCACACTTCCGGAAGAATTCAATGGTTCTTCATCGCTGGCGGTATTTCGTCCGCAAAGTAAGGATTTATTGCTGATTAACCGAGTTATTCCACAAGCGATACTCTGGCATGCTGTCTCATTTACGCCATCGGGTTGCCCGGTTTACGTGAAGGAAATAAAATTTGTTGGCGGCGATAAAAACAATAACGGCCGACAGATTCCTTTTCCGGATATGCATATGCCACGGGGATATATTGGGGCAGTTAGTTTTAGCCCAGACGGCCAGAATATCTATCTCAGTAACGCCATGGGAATGCTTTACAAATTGGCGCTCGGCGGTGTGGATGATGCTACTGTCATTAACGATTATGCTAAAGCCGTGGGGAGTGTGATAGCGGTGAGTGGCAATAATACTGTTGCAATGGGTGACGTGAATGGACATATCTGGTTATTTTTTAAAAATAATAGCTTACCTGTTGAGCTCAGGCAGCAATATCATCATTCTGCCATTACTGAAATCGCCATTTCCCAGGATGGTCACTGGCTAGCCACGCAATCTGCGGAGGGGATGGCGCTCTGGGACCTACGCATCAGTACGTGGATTGAGCGCGCGTGCGCACTTGCTCCGGGTTTGGGATTCACCCAAAAAGATGTTGCTTACTTCTTTCCGGATATGCATCAACAACCGACTTCCTGTCCCACCAATCGGAAATCAATGGCTACATCAAGTGAGGAGTATGCTTATGCCATACCGTCGCATCAGTGATGACATCGCCTATTACATGGTAACGGTTAATGAAAAGGGGACTGAATCCTCCCTGGATTCGGATGGTGTTCATGGTGTGCTCAGTCAGAGAATCATCAGTAAGTTGCAGAGTGATAACGTAACAGATCTGTTTATTCAGGTACATGGCTGGAAGGCTGCAATGGATGAGGCATACCAACAGTTTGACCAGTGGTTTTGCGCATTTGCCGCCTGTGAGCGTGACCACCAAACGATGAAAAAACATCGTGAGAATTTCCAACCGTTGTATGTGGGGTTTCACTGGCCAAGCCTGCCGTGGGGAGATGAGTCTCCCAAGAACGGGGTGAGTTTTACAGTGAGAGAAGCTGCACATTATACCGCAGCAACGTTTATTGATTACTTCTCCAGCCAGCTTACAGATACTCCCGTGGTGCGAAGCCTGCTGAACACGATCTTTGAGGAATGGCGGGATAACGCAGGCGCTGATGAACTGTCGCCACGCGCTATAGAGGCTTATCTTGCCCTCAACGAGGCGTTATTGCTAGGCGAAGAAGGGCAGGCAGGCGACGGTGCGTCAGATCGGGAGCCATTTGATCCAGAGGTCGCCTTTGAAAATGGTCTCAGTTTCAGTAGCTTTGACTCTAATACCTTGCAGGATGCGTTGCTATCGCCACTGCGGCAACTCTCATTCTGGAACATGAAAAAACGGGCGAAAACGGTCGGTGAACAAGGGCTGTACCCTTTATTGAGGGCGTTACAGCAGGCTATACCGGAGTTGTATATCCATCTGATGGGACACAGTTTTGGTTGTATTGTGGTGATGGCTGGAATTGCCGGGCCGAGAGGTAACAGCCCGTTAATCCGTCCGATAAACAGTGCTGTCTTGGTTCAGGGAGCGATGTCGGCTTGGTCGTTTGTGACCACCATCCCAGACACGAACAGTTTGGGGGGCTATTTCCATAGTGTAATTCAGGACAATAAAATAGAGGGGCCGCTGGTGTGTACCTTGTCGATGTCAGATATGGCGGTCGGCTGTCTTTATCCTCTGGCTGCTGGTATTGCCGGGCAAACCTCCTTTACCCGCGACGATCCTCCTAAATATGGTGCAATTGGCGCATGGGGCATTTCTCATATCCTGACCTCATCCATGTTACCGCTTAATGAGGATTACGCATGGCAACCGGGCGGTGTTTACAACATTGAAGCCAGTGGTTGGATTAAAGAAATAAAGGGGATCTCGGGATCGCATAATGATATCGCCAAACCTGAAGTGGGTCATTTGCTATGGCAGGCCGCATTAAAGGGAGATAAACCATGAACCTAGATGATCAGCCTCTGGTCTTCGGTATAAATGCCAGTACGGGCAAGCCGCTGGAGATGATTCCGTTGCAGGACTGTCCGCCTATTTTACTGCAGCAGGAGGACATTTTTTGTCGTCATCTCGGAACGGCTCTTACTCATGGGCGACCACGAGCAGGGGTTGTATTTGATGTTAATCCGGATGATCTTCGAGATGCAGGATGGGGCATTATTTTTCCAGCTAAAGTCGATCCAAAACCATGGCTGGAGGCTCTAGACCCCTTACTGGCACTGCGCCAGTCACAGGCTTGCGAACGGTTTCGTATATTTTCAGGCGAACAGGGCTACAAATACGGTGAGACGGCTAATCAGTGGCTGAATCGCCATGGTGCCGCATTAATGCTGATTGATCCGGCCTGCGGTGTTCCATTTTACTTGACTTTGGTGGGGCCTCCCACAGAGATCCCGTTTTGTTTTCAGTATTCGTTAGATATTGTCGCAGGAGTTGGACGATTGGATTTCCCTGCGCTGGATGACTATCGGTGCTACGCTACTAGTGTTGTTGCATTTGAACGGGATAATACGCGTACTACTAGGCGGGAAATTGAACTTTTTGCTACCTGTCACGACTTTGACCGAGCTACTCAGCTTTTTACGCATAAAGTAGCTGTGCCATTTGCTTATGGCGACGATAAACATCCGCCGTTGGGCAGTAAATATGGTTTTCACATGTGTACGGCGCTGAACGGCCAAGCTACTAAAGCTAAATTCAGGCAAGTTCTTTGCCATCCAGTGCAGGCACCATCGCTACTCATAACCGGAACACATGGTATAGCGTTTGATTATGACGATCCACGGCAGACCAAACTGCAGGGGGCTATCGTCTGTGACGACTGGCCAGGTTATGGTGTGATTAATGACCAGCACTGGTTTAGTTCGGAAGATGTACCGGATAATGCCAATTTGCATGGGGCATTACTTCTACTTTTTGCCTGTTATAGCGCGGGCACGCCGCAGTATGACGACTTTCAGTTTTCTGAAAAAAATCGACAAATAGCTTCTATTCCGGTGACCTCTCGTCTGCCGCAAAAATTAATGACGATACCTAACGGTGGTGTCCTGGCGGTGCTCGGGCATGTTGACCGGGCATGGGCATCTAGTTTTCAGACTCGAAGGGGAACTGCGCAACCTCAAGGACTTGGTGATGTAGTTTCACGTGTCCTTTTTGGGCAACGGGTTGGGTTGGCAACTGACGAGTTCAACAGCCAGTGGGGTGTATGGAGTGCTGAGCTTGTGGATTTATTGCGTAGGGCGAATGACGGAGAGGCGATCAAAGATGCCGATCTGTTAGCGTTGCGAACGATGCGTGACGACTGCCGTAATTATGTTGTCCTTGGTGATCCAGCTGTTCGTCTCAGAGCCCAATCACAACCAGAAAATGAGGAGGCAGCAGGGTTGAGGAGAAATTTGTAGTGATGATATCTCTTATTGATAGTGGTGAATCGCCAGATGATGACCAATAATTTTGTCATGCCACTTCGTGGGGGCGATATAATTCCTCTGCCCCACTTTGCCTAAGGTATATTCCCGTCTCGCCATAACAAATTGATCCATCTGTGTAAAATTTTGTTGTCGTTCTCACGCAGCGCTTCTACGTGCCTGCGATATCCCGATTACTACTCAGCGGTGAACTTTGGTCATGGTTGCAGTGCGTTCTGCTGCAATAGACTACGTGATTACTAAAGGTCCTCAGCCTCCCGCATGTACGGTATGCATGACTAGTTGTTATGTGTGTGTAGCTGAGGGGACTGTTTCATGTCAAAGAATCAGATCCAGTTCTAAAAGGGTCACAGACTGTTCGATTTCTTGAGCCACTATGGTACAAAGTGAGGTACAGCGTGAAGAAGCAATAACCGGAAGGGCGGGCTTGCATCAGTAAGAAACTTCCCCTAACCTAGTAAAAAGTAAAGAGATGTAATCTAAATGACTCGGGGTGCCCTTCTTTGTGAAGGCTGAGAAATACCCGTACCACCTGATCTGGATAATGCCAGCGTAGGGAAGTCAGATGCCTGTCCGGCATCCCTTCTTCGCGCCGGACAGGAGCTTTATGATGCAACCTGACCTGCTACCCGGCCATATCGCCGCGTCGATTTTACTGCAACTTCGCACAACTTCCCCTCTTGTTCACTGCATGACTAACGATGTGGTGCAGAGTTTTACGGCTAATGTTTTGCTTGCCATCGGTGCCGCTCCGGCCATGGTGATTGAAGCGCAAGAAGCCGCTCAATTTAGCCCTGTTGCCCATGCGCTGCTGATCAATATTGGCACTCTGACCGCTGAACGTCGTCACGCCATGCTTGCAGCCATTCATGCTGCAAATGAATCCTCCACACCCTGGGTGCTTGATCCGGTTGCTGTTGGCGGCCTGACGTTTCGTACGCAGTTTGCCCATGAGGCGCTCGCCCTAAAACCGGCCGTTATTCGCGGGAATGCGTCGGAGATCCTGGCGCTGGCGAGTGGCCATTCCGGTGGGCGCGGTGTGGATAGCATCGACGATGCACTTTCTGCACTTCCCGCCGCACAGGCTCTGGCACAACGGGTGGGGACGATTGTTGTGGTAACCGGTGAGCGAGACTACATCACAGACGGTGAAAATAGCTGGAGTGTTGCGGGTGGAGGCGTTTTGATGACGCGTGTGGTCGGCACTGGTTGTGCGTTATCTGCTGTGGTGGCTGCCTGTTGTTCATTGCCTGGCTCGCGGCTTGATAACGTCGCCGCCGCCTGCCAGTTTATGAAGATTGCGGGTCAACAGGCCATCTCAGAGAGCCGTGGCCCAGGCAGTTTTATTCCAGCCTTTCTCGACGCGCTTTACGGGCTTCATGTGGAGGCTCTGGCATGAAAGGATTAAAACGAATCAATGCGCTGACCATTGCCGGAACCGATCCAAGCGGTGGCGCGGGCATTCAGGCCGACCTGAAAACTTTCTCGGCGTTGGGCGCGTATGGCACCAGTGTGGTTACCGCGCTCGTGGCGCAGAACACGAGTGGCGTGCAGTCGGTCTATCGCATTGAGCCCGCGTTTGTTGCCGCCCAGCTGGATTCAGTGTTGAGTGACGTGCGCATCGATACCATAAAAATCGGCATGTTAGCTGAAACCGATATTGTTGAAGCGGTAGCGGAGCGGCTGGCGTTTTATCACGCGCAAAATGTGGTGCTCGACACGGTGATGCTGGCGAAAAGCGGCGATCCCTTGCTTGCACCTTCGGCGGTTGACAGCTTACGTCGCAGGCTATTACCGCAAGTGGCATTGATTACGCCGAACCTGCCGGAAGCCGCAGCACTGCTGGATGCGCCCCATGCACGCAATGAGCGGGAAATGAAACAGCAGGGTGATGCTTTGTTAGGGTTGGGCTGCCAGGCCGTGCTGATGAAAGGCGGTCATCTTGATGATGCTGAAAGCCCGGATTGGTTATTTACCCGTGACGGCGCGCAGCGCTTTACCGCACCGCGTGTGCAAACCCGTCATACTCACGGAACAGGTTGCACATTATCTGCGGCACTCGCTGCACTTTATCCGCGCTATAACAACTGGCCGCAAACCATCGATGCTGCGAAAAAATGGCTATCTCAGGCGTTGGAGCAGGCGGATTCACTGGAGGTCGGAGGCGGAATTGGGCCTGTACATCACTTTCATGAATGGTGGTAATCCGGTATATACTTGGGCTCTTTCTCTTCATCTTCCGGATACTTGCGCGACATGGAACAGGTTCACACTCAGCTCATTGAACAGCTTATCCAGCGGTTTTCGCAGGCCGATAACACACCGTTGTATTTGAAATTCGCCGAAACGGTGAAGGCGGCTGTGCGTAGCGGTATTTTGCCGCAGGGCAATATTCTGCCGGGTGAGCGCGATCTCAGCCAGTTGACCGGTGTTTCGCGCATCACGGTGCGCAAAGCAATGCAGACGCTGGAAGATGATGGGGTGGTAACACGTTCGAGAGGTTACGGTACGCAAATTAACACCACTTTTGAGTATTCGCTCAAAGAGGCGCGTGGATTTTCTCAACAGGTGGTTTTGCGCGGTAAAAAACCGAACACACTGTGGGTCAATAAACGGGTGGTGAAATGCTCGCCGGAAGTTGCTGAACAACTGGATGTGGCGGCGGACAGCGACGTGTTCTTACTCAAACGCATTCGTTACGTTGATGAAGATGCGGTATCAGTCGAGGAATCGTATGTGCCTGCGCAATTGATTGCAGATGCCGATGATATCGGCGTCTCGTTGTATGACTATTTCCGCAGCCAGAATATTATTCCGCAGCGCACCCGCAGTCGTGTGAGTGCCAGAATGCCGGACAGCGAATTCCAGTCGCATATCAAACTGGAAACACCTGTGCCGGTTCTGGTGATCAAACAAGTCGCCTTTGATCCCCAAAACAGGCCTATCGAATACAGCATCAGCTACTGCCGCAGCGATTTATACGTTTTCGTCTGCGAGGAGTAGCGCTTCATTGAGTTGTTCAAGGTGCGGCGCGCAGTCTCCGCCACGATGACTGACCACGTAAGACGCGACCGCATTACCAAGACTTACCGCATCTGCCAGACTCCATCCCGCGGCAAGACCTGCCAGGGTGCCACCCGCATGGCTATCGCCCGCGCCTATGGTATCGAGGACGATTGCCGGGAACGGAGCCACGCGCCCAATTGCCGTATGTGAGCCGTACCACGCGCCTTGTTTATCGAGCCGCACAATGAGTGGCGAATCATAACGTTCAAGCCAGGCGCGGCAAATGCCTTCAATGTCGTCGCCAGCCACCTTCAACCCTTCGGCGGCAACGGCGGCCTCCTGGCGATTAAGCGAGACGATCGGTTTACAGGCCATAATCCGCGCCAGCAGAGCTGCTGGAATATCGGCAATGCGTGGCCCGAAGTCGATAAATGCTGTGACCGCATCGAGCGATTCAAGCCAGTTCACTAATAAGTCTGCGCACGGGCCAGCCAGTTGATACCCTGAAAGCGAAAGCAGAGTGCCTGGCGCGAGCTGAAGTTTATCCAGCCATTGCTGATTCCACTGATGCTCAACGCCACGAAATGACATAAACGTTCGTTCGCCGTCTGGCTCAACCAGCGCCAGACACCAACCGTTATCGCCGCTGTTCGTGTGGATTTCACTCGTGATGCCTTGTTTATTAAGGCTTGCACGAATGATATCCGCCCAGGTTCCCTGGCCAATCGGCAGCGCATTTTTCGAGGCAACACCCAGACGTGAAAGTGTCAGCGCGATATTCAACGCGCAGCCACCGATATTCACGCTTTGCTGTTGCAGTTCGATATCGCACCCGCGCCACGGCAGGGAATAAGCGTCGGCGATAACATCAATCACCGCCGAGCCCAGCACGCATACCGGGCGCTGCGCCACCAATGTTGGCAAGCGAGAATGTAATTCACTGGCTGTCATAATTTGCCTCCCGCTGCTGGCGATACGCCATAAACAGGCGGCTGTAACGCGTAAAGTCGAGCTGGTTAACATCATCAAGCTGCTGTTTTAGCTCGACATCAATGCTTTCTACGCCGTGGAGTGCACCACAAATCGCCGTCGCCATCGCACCGATGGTATCGGTATCGCCACCGAGGTTTGCGCATAAAATCGCGCAGCGATTTGGATTGGTTTGCGCCAGTTCCACCATCGCAATCGCCGCAGCAACAGACTCAATGGTGCTGGTGCCTGTACCGACCAGTTGATAAACCTGCTCCATGGCGGACTCCGTTCCGCGCGCGTTTCTGACAACGTTCAGCGCCAGTTCGATACGGGCACCGAGGGACGCATTAAATGTTGTGACCCGTTTTTCCTGAGCATGGCGGGCGATCGAAGGCAATTCGTCGCAGATGGTTTCCCAGCTAGCACCTTCAATAGCTTTTGAAATAGACCAGGCGATAACTACGGCACCGGCCAGGGCGAGATCGGATTTGTGCGTAGGGCTGGATGCAAGCGCCACTTCATCAATAAAAGCATCGAGATTGTGCGTCGGCAGTAGGCAACCCAGCGGTGAAGCGCGCATTGCCGCTCCGTTGGTCACGCCGTTGTTTTCTAGCTCGCTAACCGGTGTACCTTGTTTTATCGCCTTCAGGGCAATTTTGGATGTTGGGCCGAGCACGTTCTTATTGAACGCATCAAACCCTTCAGCCCAGGTCAAAATGTGGCGACCAATGGTGTCTGCGTTAATCGCGCCATCGTGCTCAATAATCGCATCCGCCAGCGCCAGCGCCATCGAGGTATCGTCGGTAAACTCTGCGCGGTTGAAATAACAGGCGGCGTTGTTTTCCGCAGGCCCAGGCAGGAAACGGTCAATCCAGCCGAAGTGCGACTTCACCCGCGAACGTGGCCACAACTCCGACGGCATTCCCATCGCATCACCTAACGCCTGGCCGTAAAAGGCTCCAAGAATTCGATTTTCCATCATTATGCTTCCTTTAAATCTTTTTCAGATTGATTGCCTGCAACGTCAATAGGGGTGATCTCTTTATCCGACTCACGGAAAAACACCAGGAACAGTACGGTAATCACCGCGATCATAATGGCACCGAAGCCCCACATTCCGGCCCAGTTGAACGTCTGGCCGTTGACCGGAGCAGGGAGGGCGAACATTTTTTCCATTAGCTGTGCGCCGATGCGATAACCGAGCAAACTCCCGAAGCCCTGGCAACATAGCGTGATAAGCCCTTGTGCCGCGGTGCGCATATGGACGGGCGTTTTTTTATCCACGTAGATATAGGCGGTGACATAGTAAAAGTCGTAACTCACGCCGTGCAGCAGAATGCCAAGGAACAGCAGACCGTAAGTAAAGATATGATCGGCCCCACCGTAGACGAAGAAACCGTAACGAATTGCCGCGGTGATAAGACCAAGCAGTAATACCTTTTTAATGCCAAAGCGCTTAATAAAGAAAGGAAGCGCCAGCATAAAGAAGATTTCGGAGAACTGTCCGAGCGTCATCCATCCAGTGGCGTTATGCATACCCACTTCGGTCAGATAACCGTTGGCAAAGATGTAATAGAACGCCAGCGGCATAGCAAACAGGAATGAGCAGAAGAAAAAGACCAGGAAGTTTTTATCTCTTAGCAACACGATAGCGTCGAGACCGAGCATCACTTTCAGGCTCATTTTACCGGTACTTTTCGGCGGCGTATTTGGCAGCGTCAGGGCAAAGACACCCAGCAGTGCTGAGCTAGCGGCGGTGATAAGCAATGGAACGTTGGTCGGTGAAATATCGCTAAAACCCAACATTTGCGGCAGGAAACCGCACACCAGGCCGGAAGCAATCCAACCGATAGTCCCCATGACCCGAATGCGCGGGAAGTCGCGCTCAACGTCCTCAACATTGGAGAATGCGATGCTGTTGGTTAGCGCAATTGTCGGCATATAAGTCAGGGAATAGGCCAGCAATAGCGGGAAAAAGTAAACGAACTCCGTTTGCTGAGCGGCCAGGTACATCAGCACTGCGCCGACAAACATCAACAGTGCCAGCACCTTTTGCGCGGCAAAGAAACGGTCAGTCAGCGAACCGACGAGAATTGGCGACAAAATAGCTGCGATCGCAGTACAGGCGTAAGACCAGCCGATTTCGGTTGGACTAAAACCACTTTTACTCAGGAATAGCCACAGAGGAACGAACCAGGCGCCCCAGATAAACCATTCAATAAACATCATGAATGAAAGACTAATAGTTGTACGTTTCATACTTAGAACCTTTCATGATTGTGTTGGGTACACCTTAACCATACCAATCAATAATACCTTTTAAATACCTTTACGTTGATTCTTTGAGCGCCGTAACAAAAATACCTCTTATAGCGGCAAAATGTTACACCGTAAAAGCAACCAAAAGTGCTCACCGAGTGGCGAAGCAGACCAGTCACGACCAGGATTAGGACTGCCTGTTTGCATCTACTTTCAAGCAGGTCAGGAATATCCATTCTCAGTGGGCAGGGGGCTCGCTGAAATAACGGGAGCGTATTATGACTGATATTGCGCAGTTGCTTGGCAAAGATGCCGACAGCTTGTTACAGCATCGTTGTATGACTATTCCGGCAGACCAGTTGTATCTGCCTGGCTCAGATTATGTAGACCGCGTAATGGTGGATAACAACCGTCCGCCTGCGGTGTTACGTAATATGCAGACGCTATATAACACCGGTCGTCTGGCTGGCACCGGTTACCTCTCTATTTTACCCGTAGACCAGGGCGTTGAGCACTCCGCCGGAGCATCATTTGCGGCAAACCCGCTCTATTTTGACCCTAAGAACATTGTTGAACTGGCGATTGAAGCGGGTTGTAACTGTGTGGCTTCAACCTATGGCGTGCTGGCTTCGGTATCGCGTCGCTACGCGCATCGCATTCCTTTCCTCGTCAAACTGAACCACAACGAAACGTTGAGTTACCCCAATACCTTCGACCAGACTTTGTACGCAAGCGTTGAGCAGGCGTTCAATATGGGAGCCGTGGCAGTAGGCGCGACCATTTACTTTGGCTCACCGGAATCACGTCGTCAGATTGAAGAAATTTCTGTGGCATTTGAACGTGCACATGAGCTGGGGCTAGTGACGGTGCTGTGGGCGTATCTGCGTAATCCAGATTTCAAAAAAGAGGGAGTGGATTATCACGTCAGTGCCGACCTCACAGGCCAGGCGAACCATCTGGCGGCCACGATCGGTGCGGATATCGTGAAGCAGAAAATGGCGGAAAATAACGGGGGCTACAAAGCGGTAAACTTTGGTTATACCGATGACCGCGTTTACACCAAACTGACCAGCGATAACCCTATCGATTTGGTGCGTTATCAACTGGCAAACTGCTACATGGGACGCGCCGGTTTGATTAACTCTGGTGGCGCTGCAGGAGGTGAAACCGACCTCACGGACGCAGTTCGTACTGCGGTAATTAACAAACGTGCGGGCGGTATGGGGTTAATTCTGGGGCGCAAAGCCTTTAAGAAATCCATGTCTGAAGGCGTGAGGTTAATCAACGCGGTCCAGGATGTTTATCTGGATGGAAAAGTCAGTATCGCCTGATCAATCGCCCTCACCCTAACCCTCTCCCACAGGAGAGGGGATAGCTTTGTTTCTCCCGTGGGAGAAGAGATCGTTGTGTTTCTCCCGTAGGGGAGGGAACCATGATTTTTCTCCCTATCCCCGAGGGAGAGGGTCGGGGTGAGGGCATTCCTGCACCAGAACACGTAACCAAAACCTCCCCCCGCCACCTTCTTTATTTGCAGTAAATAACCGCTAGCCCAACAGCGGGCAATTTGGTGGCAGCCGGCAACTGAGCGCATTGGGGTGGATATCAATACGGAATTTCTGTCCGGTCAGCGGCTCGCCATCCAGGTTAAACGTAATATCATGCGGGGCTGTTATCTCAAACCAGGATGAACGCCCATCAATAATATTCGGGCTGTCATCCGGGCGCGTAAGCGTGTTAAAAATGGCTGGCAGTAGTTCTTCGCCAGTAAAAATACGCAGCTCCAACAGCCCGTCATTAATCAACGCTTGCGGGCAAAGTTGTTGCCCACCACCAGCCTGGCGACCATTGCCAATACCAATAACCAGCGCGTCACCTTGCCACTCGAAATCTTCCCCGCGAATTTCGCAACGGTCTGGTTTGAGTGTATCCATGCGAATCAGGCCGTGAATAAAATAGGCGATACCACCGAGTGCGGCTTTCAGTTTTTCTGGTGTTTCGGTCGTAATGCGTGTGCCAAATCCACCGGTAGCCATATTAATAAAGAAGGAGGATTCGTTAACCTGAACCAGGTCTATTGCCACGCCTTTGCCGACAATCGCCAGTTGTAGCGCTTTATCCAGTTCCTGAGGAATGCCGACGCTGGTGGCAAAATCGTTCGCGGTGCCCAGCGGTAAAATCCCCAACACCGGACGGTGTTCCGGGGCAAGCTGTGCAAGTGCGGTCGCCACTTCGTTGATGGTGCCATCGCCACCACCTGCGACGACAGTCGCCACTCCCATACGCCAGGCCTCTTCGACATAACGTATCGCATCCCCTTTTTCCCAGGTTACACGGATATGCACTGTGTATCCCTCTTCACGCATGACTTTCACCGCGCTGCGTAAGGTGTCGTTTTCTGCACCTTTACCGTTCAGGATAACAAGCGTTACTGGTAACTGCTCCATGGCATACCTCAGGAATTATCGTTGAATTGAGAGTGTATCTTATGCGTGGTGTTTACGGTTAAGAACGAGATGAGTCTGAGGGCTTGAGCAAAAAAGAAGGCCTGTGAAAGGGAGATTTCACAGGCCAATGAGGTGGTTCCTGGTATAGCTAGCATTTATGGGTTATGTTTTTCAGCGCTGAGATAATAACCGCATCTAACGAAGCGGTGTGTGATCGGTTTCTAAGAATTTTCTCAGCGCGAAAAAATAACGCAAATTAACTATTTAGCGTGCGGATCTCGTGAGGTCTGACCTGCCAGGTTACGCATTAGCAGAGCATAATCCAGCGATACATCTTCCGGCACAGGCATCCATACGGTATGACCATCCCCAGGCGCGACATCAATCGGCTGCGCTTTGGTGTTTTCCAGCACTTCGAGAGTGAAAGTGACGTTACCTTGCGGCGTCATTAACTCCAGGCTGTCGCCCAGCAGGAATTTATTCTTCACTTTTACCGCTGCCAGTTCGCCACGACGTTCCCCGGTGAACTCACCCACAAACTGCTGAGTTTCAGAAACCGAGTGGCCGTAGTCATAGTTCTGATAGGAATCATGATTATGGCGACGCAAGAAACCTTCGGTATAGCCACGATGAGCCAAACCTTCGAGTGTGGTCAGAAGTGTTGGGTCAAACGGTTTGCCTGCTGCTGCATCATCAATCGCACGGCGATAGACCTGAGCGGTGCGCGCGCAGTAGTAATAGGATTTGGTACGGCCTTCAATTTTCAGCGAATGCACGCCCATTTTAGTCAGGCGTTCAACGTGTTCAATCGCCCGCAGATCTTTCGAGTTCATGATGTAGGTGCCGTGTTCGTCTTCGAACGCGGTCATGTACTCACCTGGACGCTTGGCTTCTTCCATCATGAATACTTTATCGGTCGGTGCACCTGCGCCAAGCGTAGGTTCGATGTTTTGCACCGGAATCGGCTCGTGAAGATGCACGATATTGCCCACATCATCTTCTTTGCCTTCTTCAACTTTGTATTCCCAACGGCAAGCGTTGGTGCAGGTTCCCTGGTTTGGATCGCGCTTGTTGATGTAACCAGAAAGCAGGCAACGGCCAGAGTAGGCCATGCACAATGCGCCGTGAACGAAGATTTCCAGCTCCATGTCCGGTACTTGCTCACGGACTTCAGCAATTTCTTCAAGGGAGAGTTCGCGAGAAAGAATGACGCGAGTCAGCCCCATTTGTTTCCAGAACTTCACGGTCGCCCAGTTTACGGCGTTGGCCTGCACGGACAGGTGAACATCCATTTCCGGGAACGCTTCGCGCACCATCATGATAAGGCCTGGATCGGACATTATCAGAGCGTCTGGACCCATATCGATAACCGGTTTCAGGTCACGGATAAAGGTTTTCAGTTTGGCGTTGTGCGGGGCAATGTTGACAACCACGTAGAATTTTTTACCCAGTTCGTGGGCTTCGTTAATACCCAACTGGAGATTTTCGTGATTGAACTCGTTATTGCGCACGCGTAAGGAGTAGCGCGGCTGGCCCGCGTAAACCGCATCGGCGCCATAGGCGAAAGCGTAACGCATATTTTTCAGCGTTCCGGCTGGGGAAAGAAGTTCTGGTTTAAACATGATGTTCTCGTTCTGATATCAGGTCAGAACCGCCTCACCTGATGAAGCGGCTTGGAAAAGTGGGATTGCCACAATTTTAGGGTGGGAATTGTAACGTTATGGGAAAGGGGAGTAAACCATCGTTGCCGGTGCATGCTCTTATACCTTGAATTATTTAGGGTATACTTAAGGAAATTACAATGAATTTGGCTATTTTATGAATGATTTGAATAACCGAAGTGTTATAGAAAAGCCTCTGGAAAGCCTGAATCGCCTGATTGCTGCTTTTATCAATATTGCTAAACCTTTCCCTCTTGATGGCAAGCACACGGAAGCACGCTTAAAAGATAAAAAAGCGGGCTTTGAGATTTTCATTGTGACGAAAGGGCGAGTGGATATATGGCGTGAGGTGGATAATCGCCTGGTCGAAACCGCTTTTGCACCGACAATACTCGGGTTGCAAGGCTCTGCGTATCGATCCCAATATTATCACTTACAGTTCCCGGCAGGCTGCGAAGTCAGTACGCTCCCATTGCAAACGGCACTAGAAGTAATCGAGCAGCAGTCGTTGTGGCGTGACGTGTTTTACTACCAGGGCTATCTCAATGATCGACAACTGCATCATGAATCAATGCTGATAAACAGCTCCACTTATGAAACGGTTTGTTTATTTCTTAAAGAGTTAGCTCAATATGCGGATGACGAACGAGCAAAGCTAAGTGTCGCTGATTACATATTGCAGCGTTCAAACCTTGCGAGGAGCGGGGTAATGAAAGTGCTGGCAGATCTGCGTTTTGGTGGTTATATCGAAATTCACCACGGGAAACTGATTAAAATCCTCAATAACTTCCCCAAAAGTTATTGAAAAATTTCTTGTTTTTCATTAGCTCAAACTCTCCCGGACTGATTGTATTAATACAAACAGTCCACCTTCTAACACTTCAATTCGTGATCGGTTCATCGTCCAGGAATTAACTTGTTTCATATGCTTTATCTATATGAAAAGTTAAATCATATAAATGATTAATTATTTAGTCTGTTGTATTTTCAGGGTTTTATATTTTTTGTAGGTTGAGTTATCGCTTGTTAACGTTTATAAAGTGAAAATTCTATCCAGTTTTGGATATTTCAATGGTCAATAAACACGTTCATAATTTATCTCATTCGTAGCTTGGGAAGAGATTCTTATTTATTAACTCTATAAAGATGACTCTTTGCCGCTAATGCTTTTCGGTGCATATGAAAAAGATTGTATTTTATTTCCTGATGATGCCATCGTTAAGTATGTTATTTCCAGGGGTTAGTCATTCTGCTAATAACATCGCTTTGCCTGACCTGGGAAGTAGTGATTCCTCTATGAGTGAGCATAATTTATCCACAGTTTCACCTTCAAGCGATAAAAGTAATCTCGTTGAGAAAAAGACTTCTGAAATTTTGGTCAATGAAGCTCAGAGTAATTTCTATAATTTGACACGAGAAGGAATGAAATCTGAAGCATTGCAGTATGGTAAAAACCTTGCCACAGACGCGGCACAATCAAAAATTGAGTCGCTACTTTCACCTTATGGTCATATTGCAACAAGTTTAAATATTAATGATAAAGGGAATCTTGATGGTTCCTCGCTGGATTATTTAATTCCATGGTATGAAGGAGAAAGCGACCTTTGGTTCAGCCAATTTTCAGTCCACAAAAAAGACGGGCGTACTATTGCAAATATGGGGGCGGGCGTTCGCCACAATATTTCTAAAGAGTGGATGCTGGGTTCCAACGTTTTTTATGACCACGATATCACTCGCGGGCACCACCGCGCGGGCTTCGGTGGCGAAGCCTGGACAAATTATTTGAAATTGAGTGGAAACTATTATCTCCCACTTTCTTCATGGAAAGACTCACCGGATCTAGACGATTACGAGGAACGTCCTGCCCGTGGCTGGGATTTGCGTATGCAGGCTTATTTGCCTGCTTATCCGCAGTTGGGTTCATCGTTAGTGTATGAAAAATACTACGGCGATCAGGTCGCGTTATTTGGAACCGATAATTTGCAGGAAGACCCGTCTGCGGTGACGGTAGGCATTGATTACACGCCGGTTCCGTTGATTACCCTGCAAGCCGGCTACAAAAAAGGGGATGCGGAGACAAACGAAGCAACGGCAAATTTGAGCCTGGATTATCGCATCGGTGTCCCTTTATCAAAACAACTTGATGGCGATGAAGTCGCGCAAATGCGTACTCTCGCCGGTAGCCGTATGGAT
The DNA here is from genome assembly GCF_014189855.1 of Buttiauxella sp. A111. Classification (GTDB taxonomy): domain Bacteria; phylum Pseudomonadota; class Gammaproteobacteria; order Enterobacterales; family Enterobacteriaceae; genus Buttiauxella; species Buttiauxella selenatireducens. Next base: position 856,061 of record NZ_BJFN01000001.1, on the reverse strand, counting down.
TTTGTCGATCGTAACAATGACATCGTGCTGGGATACCGTGAGAAAAACGATCTTGATGTAGGGCTTTATCTCAAACCTACCGGGACAGCGGCTGCCTGTATTCTGGCTGATGACCCCGATAGCGCTGAGGCTTATGAAGGCTGCCACTGGACAGTCAATGCTACCGTGACCTCGCATCTTAAACTTAAGAGCGCGCAGTGGGTACCGATGAGTAGCTTCAGCCCAGAAAACACACTGGGATTACCCGCTTTAGCACCAGGAAATATCAGTAACGGGCAGGACAACCATTGGAAGTTGACGTTCCCGGCATGGGGGGATTCAACCGATCCTAATGCGAATAAATACAGACTCGCGCTGACACTGGTGGATGATAAAGGGCATACGAAACAATCTAATGCCGTGAATATCATCGTGACAGAGGCGCCGATTAATTATCAGTTAGTGATTGATGATAGTGGTGAAGCGAAAAAGGCCACCAGGCTACTTGCCAATGGTAATAGTTTTGCAAATCTTGTCGCCAGTGGTGCCAAAGTTTCAGGTCTTGCTGGTGAAACGACGCCAGTAGATGCCCAGAACCTGGGGTTAACCTTCCATGCTTATAAAATGGAAGATAAATCGCATTCTCAGGAAGTCACGATTCACGCTTCAAAAAGTGAATGTTCATCAGGTACGGAGTGTCTTTTTTATAAAGAACCCCCATCGAGTGCTCAAGCCGTATTAGGCAGTACGATGAGCGGTGTCTTTTCGGTAATAGCGTCGAAGGATGATGATAATACCAAGAAAACGAACGCGGTATTAGTCGATTTTAGTCCGGCAAGCACCATGATTTATACCGCTATCGTTGATAGTGAAAATCCAACCGTTAATTTAACGGCGACAAAAGGCAATGTGCTTAAGTTGGGCCATAAATACCAGTTCAAAATTGCCTATGACAGCAATAATAATGGGCAGTGGGATGCGACAGACCGTGAAACCGTTTCGGATAGTAACCCGACGCCATTAATTTCGTTGGTCGATTATAAATGGTTATTTGATGGTCATTCATCTGACGGAACCAAAGGCGGTTACGCAGTGAATTCGACGAATAATAATATGATTTTCATTCCTGAAACTAACGCGCAAGCAAGCCAGGTATTTGCTAATGCAGGCGCTGATGGTGTGCAGGGATATGAACTGAAAGTTGACTATCAGTTAACACCATCAGGGCAACAAATTATGAATAATCTGCGCGCAGAAAAATAGGCTCAGAATATTCAGGTAATAGTTAATATTAACTTTATGAGTCAATATCGATATGAAAATATTTAATAAAACACTGCTTGCAACCATGGTCTTCGTCAGTTGCAGTCCTCTGTCGATGGCGACAGTAACAGACTCGGCGGGTACGCTTAACGGTACCGTTCCTGTTATTACATCAGGCCCTGGCGGCCCAGAACATAGTGTTTCTTTCACCAATGATCATGCCGGTGGTTCTACTGACGGGATGGTTCCGGGTGACAAAATCTCGATGGGTTATCTGGAGCACGATGCTGAAGGGGATACTAATAACAGTGCTGCTTCTATTAAATGGTTTACCACGACGGATGGCGTGGGGGCGAATAAAACGATGTTGTCGGGAAGCGATGGTAAAGGTTTTTATACCATTCAGAATACTGATGCCGGGCTCTATTTAGGAGCGGAAATTACTGAACAAACCTCAACAGGGGTGCCAACGACCGGACAAACCATCGTTATTAATGACGTCAGTAAAAACGAGAGTTCGGATAATATTCCTGATGGTCCAATTGTCGGCGGCACAATCGGCACCGCAATTGTCGATACCGCAGAACCAACGGTTAACCTGATTGGTAAATCGAACAGCGTGCTGCATGTTGGCCATACCTATCAGTTCCAGGTTTGGTATGACGTTAACAGCAACGGTAAGAAAGATGCTGGCGAACTCGACGCATCGGCTAACTATACCTACAAATGGGTCTTCGATGGCAACAGTGCAACAACCAACACTGCGGGTGGTTATGCTGTAAGCACTACGGATAACAAAGACCTGACTATCCCGGCAACGAACGCTGAAGCGAAAAATGTGTTTGCTTCTGCGGGGGCAGATGGTGTTCAGGGTTACGGTCTGAAAGTTGATTACACCGCGAAGGTTAAAGCGGTACTGAAATCGACCAAACGTAATTAATCGGTGTGAAGAGTGGGAATTGAGCTCTTTGGTGCTCAATTCCCACTGCAAGGATGCCACTTATTCATTGAGCCATTGCATGGTGAAGTTATGAAAATAAAGTATCTCAACTGCCAGGCAGTGGCATTTATTTTGTTTATATCTTGTGGGGTAATTAGCAAAGCCTATGCGACTGATTTAACCGGCAGTGCAGGGGTGGTTAATGGTACGCCTCCTGTTATTTATAATGATAACAATGAAACCGGGAAAGTGAGTTTTCATCGTGTCAATCAAACGATGAGTGTTGACGACGAGTTGGATATCACCGATATCATTAAATTATCGTGGACAGTTGCTGATGCTGAAGGCGATGAGGAAGCTTCACTCCCAACAGTAGAATGGATTTGTACCGATACAAGTAATAATAAGCGCGTGCTGGCTACGGGTATTAATCAATATGTCATTCATCCTGGTGATAAAGGTTGTACCGTTGGGGTCAACATAATTCCCACAACAATCACTGGCCTCCCACGGGAAAATATCGCGCTCTCTATCAAGGATATATCGACTTACGACGTTAATGATAATATTCCCAATGGTCCTGTTAACCCCCACTTGTTAAATATAATTAGCTATACCATCGCGCCTTCAAATCAAAGTGCAGCATATCATGTACCTGCTGAAAACAAACTCAACACTGCGTTTTCTGGTGCCCAATTCCAATTAGAAACGGATAATGTGGCCGAGCAAATTGATGAATGGACGACGAGTAATCCAGCGATTGCTACAGTGAGCGATACTGGGCTTGTGACTATCAAGGCAAAAGGAGCATTCAGAATTACAGCCCGGCATAATGAGTCGAAAGGATCAATTATCTTCAATCCGCAGAAATTCTTTATTTTTAGCGAAAATACCAAAATGAACTGGTATGACGCGAAGAAGTGGTGTGAAAACCAGGGGTATCGCTTGCCAGCTATTGATGAGCTGACAACAGCGACAAATACACGTGAAGTACCAAGTGATTCACTGTGGCAGGAATGGGGAAATAGTCTGAATGACGTCCCGCACGCGGGTTCCGTGTACTGGTCTTCTGATGAAATGGTTGCCGCTGAAGATGCTTATGCGTACATGTATCTTTCAGATGGTCATCGCTCGTCGAATGGGGCTGAAACACCAGAAGGCGTTGCTTGTATTGAGTAATAAATATGCGGGGTAAATTACCCCGCAGTTTCATGCAATACGGCAGGCGTCCGCTTCCCAACGGTATCCCACACCATAAACCGCGCGAATAAACGATTGTTCTTCATCTAACGCTTCGAGCTTGCGGCGCAGGTTTTTAATATGGCTGTCAATCGTGCGGTCGGTGACCACGCGATAATCGTCATAAAGCTGATTTAACAATTGTTCGCGCGAAAACACTTTGCCCGGTTCGTGAGAAAGGGTTTTGAGCAGGCGGAACTCTGCTGGTGTTAAATCTAACAGTTTGTCGCGCCAGCTTGCCTGAAAACGGCCCTCGTCGATAATCAGCGGGCTGATTTCGTCAGCAAGAATCGGATCTCGCTGGCGTTTGCAGCGGCGCAAAATCGTTTTGACACGCGCCACCACTTCACGCGGGCTGTAAGGCTTGCAGATGTAATCATCGGCACCAATTTCCAGCCCTAACAGGCGGTCAATTTCTTCGATTTTCGCTGTGACCATCACAATCGGCACTTCAGAGAAGCGTCGGATTTCGCGGCACAGCGTCAGCCCGTCGGTGCCGGGCAGCATCAAATCGAGCAGGATCAGGTCTGGCGGAGTCTGACGCACAAACGCCAGCACTTTATCGCCGTGGGTAATGAGTTCCGGCGCGTAACCGGCAGCGCGTAAGTAATCAATAAGCAACTGCCCAAGCTTTGGCTCGTCTTCAACAATTAAGATGCGCGGTGTGTTTTCGTCAATTGGTAACTCGATCATACAGGTCTCAAAGATTCTGACTGTAGAGGTATCTCTACTGTAATGCTAACCCCACCGAAAGGCGAATGCGTAGCGTATAGCTTGCCGTTATGGGCCTCGACAATGTTCTGGCAGATGGACAGCCCAAGCCCTGAGCCTCCACTGGCACGGTTGCGCGAGCCTTCGGTGCGGTAGAAACGTTCAAACAACATGGCTAGCTGTTCGTCACTCACGCCCGGTGCGCTGTCGGCGAAATGCATCACGAAACGCTGCTGGACAACTTCACCGGAGATAACCAATTGGCCACCCGTATCGGTGTAGCGCAGGCTGTTTTCCAGCAGATTATTGAATAACTGCATTAAACGGTCGCTATCCCCAAAAATGGTCACGCTGTCCGGTAGGGCAAGGCTAATGGTTAACCCGCGTGAATTGAAACGCTCACGAAACGCACCCGCCGCAATTTCCAACAGGTTAATGATATCCAGCGACTGCTTCTGATAAGCCAACGCCCCTTCGTCGGACATCGACAACTGGTGCAGATCGTCGACAAGTTTGGTTAGCGTGGCGACTTCCATTTGTAACGACGCCACAGATTCGGGCGTGAATTTGCGTACCCCATCCTGAATCGCCTCCAGTTCGCCGCGTAAAATTGCCAGCGGAGTACGCAATTCATGTGAAATATCAGCCATATATGCGCGCCGCATATTGTGATTTTTCTCAAGCGTGCTGGCGAGTTGGTTAAAGTCTTGCGCCAGTTTGCCCAGCTCATCCTGGCTGGTGGAGTCGACGCGGGTTGAGAAATCGCCCGCCGCCAGTTTATGCGTACCTTCAACCAGGCGTTTTACCGGTGCAAGTAAACCACGAGCCAGCAAGAAGGTGGCTGCTGCCGCCAGCAGCGAGGAAAGGGCGACGATAATCCAACTGGTGCGGCGTTGCTGCCTGTCGAAATTAATATCGGTATTGCGCGTTAATCGCTCAACGGGTGAGGCGACCACCCATCCGGCATCACGGCCATTGACGTTAATTGAACGGCGCATGCCGTCTGTCGGCACGGGGCCACGCGGGCCTACCAGCACTTTGTAATCCTGATCGACCACCCAAAACTGCGTACGCCAGCCATGCGGTGGCAAGTTACGGTTTTCTTCATCGCCATGCTCAAAAGAGCGCAACAGTTTGAACATAAAACGGTCGTTATTGCGCAGAAACTGCCAGTTACCGTGCTGGGCATATTGTTCGCCAAGTGCGTCACTTAACATTTCCAGGCGCTGTTCATTGCCGCGTTTGATGTAATCAATAAACCCATGTTCGAAGCTGAGCCGCACGCCCCAATGCATAATGGCCAATACCAGTAAACAGGTGGAGAAAATGGCCAAAAATAGCTTGCCGGTAATGCCTGGACGCCAGAGCTTCATGAGCTCCTCCTTTTACGCCGTGCAATCACGACATTTTTTGTGGTGTCTTTCGGGACGCGAGCAAAAATCAAAGCGGGGAGGGCGATAACCAGCGCCATGCTCAGATAGGTATACATAAAGACGCTATGGACCACCGTGCTATCCGCTGTCAGTTGATGATGACCGTACATCCCAAGCAGCATCCCGGCGATGGTGACGCCGATACTCATAGACAGTTGCATCACCATCGACAGCATACTGTTGCCGCCGCTTGCGAGGTCATCAGGCAAATCTTTTAGCGTCAGGGTGTTCATCGACGAAAAACGGGTGGAGTTCACCATGCCGAGCAAGAACAGCACCACCGGCAGCAGGTAATACCAACCCATCAGAGCGGTGCCCATGAACATCAGAATCACCAACGCTAAGCCCAGTGTGGTGGTGACTAACACATTGCGATAGCCAAAGCGGTTAACGACCTGCACCACAATACGTTTCATGCCCATACTGCCGAGTACCATTGGCACCATCATCAAGCCCGCATGGAATGGCGAGAATCCAAGACCGATTTGCAGGAATACCGGCGTCATAAAGGGGATCATGCCGCTGCCGATGCGCCCGCAAAAACTCCCCAGCAGACCGAGTGAGAAGGTTTGAGTCTTAAATAAATTGAGGTTGAACAAGGCGCTGTCATTGGCTTTGGCATGCCATAAGTAGAGCGCTAGCGCTGCGGCACCACCGCCAACTAACAGCCAGAGCGTAGATTGTGGGATGCCTAAACCTTTGGCACCATCCAGTGCGATGGTCAGTGCCGCCATGCCAAACGCAAGAAATACAAAACCCATCATGTCGAATTTACGTGTCTGCATGGTGTAATTCGGCATCAGCCACAACGTCGCGATCGCACCGATAATGCCAACCGGTAGATTGATCAGGAAAATCCAGTGCCAGGATGCATACTCCACCAGCACGCCGCCTAACGCCGGGCCGAGCAATGGGCCGATTTGCCCGGGCAACGTAACGAATGTCATTGCCGCCATATACTGTTCGCGTGGGACAATTTTCATCACCGTCAAACGCCCTACAGGGACCATCATCGCCCCGCCAATCCCTTGCACCACTCGCGCCATGACCAGTTCGTTAAGTGTCGATGCATGAGCACAAAACAATGAGCCAATAGTGAACAGCACGATGGCGGTGAAAAAAATATTGCGCACGCCAACCCGGTCAGCCAGCCAACCGCTGGCAGGCAGCATCACCGCCACTGTCAGCACATAGGCAACAATCACCGAGTGCATGTGTAACGGGCTCTCCCCAAGGCTTGCCGCCATAGAAGGGAGGGCGGTGTTGACGATGGTGGTGTCGAGCGACTGCATGAAGAAGCCGAAGGCGACAATCCACAGTTGCCAGCGGACGGCGGCAGGCAATTCGGTCATGGGTTCAATACCTCATCTTTACGAGCTTTTCGCACAAACCGTATCCGCAAACGATCAAAGAAAAGATAAACCACCGGCGTGGTGTACAGCGTCAGCAACTGACTGACGACCAGACCGCCAACAATCGTAATCCCAAGCGGTTGGCGAAGTTCCGCGCCGTCACCGCTGGTCAGCACTAATGGCAATGCACCAAACAGCGCCGCTAATGTCGTCATCATGATGGGTCTAAAACGTAATAAACAGGCCTGGAAAATCGCATCTTCCGGCGACAAGTTGCCGTTGCGCTGCGCGTCGATGGCAAAGTCCACCATCATGATGGCATTTTTCTTCACGATGCCGATTAACAGCATGATACCGATGAGCGCAATCAGGCTAAACGGGGCTCCAAATAATTCCAGCGCCAGCAGTGCTCCGACCCCTGCTGAAGGCAGAGTAGACAGAATAGTCAGCGGGTGAACGTAACTCTCATACAAAACCCCCAATACGATGTAAACCGTGGCAATGGCGGCGATAATCAGCATCACCTGGGATTTCATTGTGTCCTGGAAAACTTGCGCGGTTCCGGCGTACATGCCGCGCACTGTTGAAGGCACGCCGAGTGCGGTCATGGTGCGGTCAATCGCTTCGCTTGCTTCCGATAGAGACACGCCAGTTGGCAGGTTGAAGGAGACCGTTGAGGCCGCAGATAACCCCTGGTGATTGACCGACAGCGGAGCATTAGCAGGCTGCCATTTCGCAAACCACGATAACGGAATCGCCTTGCCGTCTTTGTTAATGACGAACATTTGATCTAACGCACTGATGTCCTGGGTGTAGCGCGAGTCAACTTCCATCACCACTTTGTACTGGTTAAGCGGTTGATAGATTGTTGAAATCTGACGCTGCCCAAAGGCGTTATTGAGCAAGGCATTGGCGTCTTCGACGCTAATGCCCAGACGTGCCATGGATTCGCGATCATAAATCAGATCCATTTCCGCACCGTTGTTCTGGCTGTCTGAGTTGACGTCAGCAAGCTGCGGCAGTTTTGCCAGCGCCTGGCGAATTTTAGGCTCCCAGGTTCGCAGGTCGGCTAAATTATCAGAAAGCAGGGTGTACTGATAACTGGCGTTGGCCTGCCTGCCGCCAACGCGAATATCCTGTACCGCCATCAAAAACAGACTGGCACCTGGCTCTTTCGCCAGCGATTTACGCAGGCGGTCAATGACCTGCTGCGCCGTCTCTTTACGCTCAGAAAGCGGCTTGAGCGAGATAAACATCATGCCGCTGTTGACCCGCGAACCGCCGGTGAAACCGGTCACATTCTCTACGGCAGGATCATCGCGAACAATTTTCATGAAATCCTGCAATTTACCGCGCATCGCCTGGAAGGAAATGCTCTGGTCGGCCTGAATATTGCCCATCAATCGTCCGGTATCTTGTTCCGGGAAGAAGGTTTTTGGGATGGCGATATACAACCAGATGTTAAGTGCAATGGTCGCTAACAGCACCACACCCACCAGTTTAGTGTGATTGAGCACCCATTTAAGTGAGCGTCCGTAGCCCTGCTGCATCGCCACTAACAGGCGTCCAAAACCACGGTTACGGGCAGGTGTATGCTTCGGTTTGTTCTTTAACAGCCAGCCGCACATCATTGGCGTAAGGGTAATCGACACCACCAGCGAAATCCCAATGGCTACCGACAACGTGACGGCAAACTCTTTAAATAATCGCCCTGGCAACCCGCCCATCAACAGTAGCGGCAAGAACACCGCCACCAGCGACAGGCTCATCGACAGCACGGTAAATCCGACTTCGCGTACCCCTTGCAGTGCGGCCTGTAACGGTTTCACACCCGCTTCGAGATGGCGCGAAATATTTTCCAGCACCACGATGGCGTCATCCACCACAAAACCGGTGGCGATGGTTAACGCCATCAACGACAGGTTATTCAGGCTGAAACCGCACAGATACATGGCGATAAAGGTCCCGATAAGCGATACCGGAACGGCCACCGCAGGGATAAGTGTCGCCCGACCTGAGCGCAGAAACAGGAAGACCACCAGAATCACCAGCGCGACTGAGATAACCAGCGATTGCTCGACTTCAGCCAGCGACGCACGAATGGTCGGCGAGCGATCCTGCGCAATTTGCAAATCTATTGAAGCCGGAATGGTTTCACGCAGTTCAGGAAGTTTCGCCCGGATCCTGTCCACCGTTTCGATGATATTCGCTTCCTGAGATTTACGAATCATCAGCAAAATAGCCGGTTTCGCATTGGCCATCCCGGCGTTGCGCACATCCTGAACGGAGTCGGTAACGGTGGCGACATCGCTCAAATGCACTGCACCGCCGTTGTTGTAATGGATGATTAACGGCTGATACTCCGCCGCCGTTTTCAGTTCATCGTTTGTCTGTAACTGCCAGCGCTGTGAGCTATCTTCCAGCGCACCCTGTGGGCGACGCACGTTGGCATCACTAATGGTTTTGCGCACCGCATCCAGTGAAACGCCCTGGTTAAACAGCGCTTGCGGATTAAGCGCCACGCGCACCGCTGGTAGCGAACTGCCACCGATGTCCACATCGCCCACGCCATCAATCTGTGCGACGGTTTGCGCCAGTTGCGTGGAGGCGAAATCATATAATTGCCCCTGAGAAAAGGTGTCGGAGGTCAGCGTCAGGATCATAATGGGCGCATCTGACGGGTTGGCTTTGCGATAGGTCGGACGGCTTGGCATCCCGCTGGGTAACAGACTTTGCGCGGCGTTGATGGCGGCCTGCACGTCACGAGCAGCACCGTTGATATCACGATCAAACGTAAATTCGAGAATAATGCGGGTGCTGCCGAGTGAACTTGATGAGGTCATCTCGTTAACCCCCGCAATGCGCCCGAGCGCACGTTCAAGCGGTGTGGCGACTGACGAGGCCATGGTTTCCGGCGAAGCGCCCGGCAGTGAAGCACTGACCATGATCACCGGGAAATCTACCTGCGGCAGTGGAGCAACCGGCAGCAGACGGAAGCCCAACACGCCACACAAGGTGATGGCGACCGTCAGCAAAATGGTGGCGACCGGTCGATAGATGAACAGTGCGAAGAATTTCACTTACACTTCCTCTTCACGATGATCTTCACGACGACCAAAACGGCGGCGCACAGCGTGCGACAGATTATCAAACAGTAAATAGATAACCGGCGTGGTGAAGAGCGTCAGCACCTGGCTGACCAGCAACCCACCGACCATGCCAATCCCCAGCGGGCGGCGCAGTTCAGCACCGGCACCCGTTGACAGCATCAGCGGTAACGCCCCCAGCAGAGCGGCAAGTGTAGTCATCAGAATCGGGCGAAAACGCAGCAAACAAGCCTGATAAATCGCATCGTAGGGTTTCATCCCTTGTTCACGCTCGGCCGCCAACGCAAAGTCGATCATCATGATGGCGTTTTTCTTGACGATACCGATGAGCAAAATAATACCGATGATGGCAATCACATCCAGTTCGGCACCCGCCAGCATCAGTGCCAGCAAGGCGCCGACCCCAGCTGTCGGCAGCGTGGACAAAATGGTTATCGGGTGAATAAAGCTCTCGTATAACACGCCGAGTACGATATACATCGCCACAACGGATGCGATGATGAGCCAAATCGTGTTGCCTAATGCGGCCTGGAAGGCGAGGGTGCTGCCCTGGAATTGGGTGGACATATCTGTCGGCATCGCGAGATCTTTTTCCGCAGCCGAAATCGCCTCCACCGCTTCTCCCAGCGAATGGTCACTGGTTACGTTGAAGGAGAACGTGGTCGACGGGAATTGGTCGAGATGGTTGATTGTCAACGGCGCAAAACGCTGCTCGATTTTGGCAATCGCGCTGAGCGGGACGCTGCCGCCATCAGTGCTGGCAAGACGGATGTTATCCAGCCCACTCAGACCTGGTGTTGCTCGGGTATCGTGTTCAAGAACAACGCGATACTGATTGGCTTGCGTATAAATAGTGGAAATCAGGCGCTGACCAAAAGCGTTGTACAGCGCGTTGTCCACATCTGACATCGAAATACCCAGACGGCTGGCGCTGGCCCGGTCAACATTCACATACGCCACCAGACCTTGATCCTGCCAGTCGCTGCTGACATCCGCCAATTCTGGCAAAGCCCGCAGTTTTTCGGTTAGCTTCGGCACCCATGTGCTGAGTTCGTCAAGGGATGTGGCCTGCAAGGTGAACTGATATTGCGTGCGGCTGACGGTGGTATCAATGGTCAGGTCTTGCACCGGCTGTAAATAAAGCTCAACGCCCGGCACTCGGGCTACGGCATTTTGCAGTCTTTCGATAACGACCGGAATACGATCGTCACGGTCACTGAGCGGCTTGAGGTTAATTTGCAAACGCGCGCTGTTTAGCGACGGATTCGTGCCGTCTACGCCTATAAACGACGTCAGGCTTTCTACCGCCGGATCTTTCATCACCACATCGGCAACTTGCTGCTGGCGCTGCGCCATACTGGCAAATGAAACCGATTGTGGCGCTTGTAACGTTCCCTGAATAATGCCGTTATCCTGAATCGGGAAGAAGCCTTTCGGAATGAAAATCCACAGCACGATGGTTAATGCCAGGGTGCCAAAAGCTACGCCCAACGTCAGCCACGGATGGTGTAATACGCGGGCTAAAAGGCGACCATATCCGGCAATGACACGGTCAAAGAAACGCTCGCTGGCGCGAGAAAAACGGTTCTGTTTGCGTAGCGATTCGTGGCTTAACATGCGGGCGCACATCATCGGCGTCAGCGTCAGCGACACCACCGCTGAGATCAAAATGGCGATAGCCAGCGTGACAGCAAATTCACGGAATAAGCGCCCCACAATATCGCCCATAAATAACAAGGGAATCAGCACTGCGATCAGCGAAAAGGTCAGAGAGATAATCGTAAAGCCAATCTCGCCAGCCCCTTTTAGCGAGGCGGCCAGCGGTTTTTCACCTTTTTCGATGTAACGCGAAATGTTCTCGATAACCACAATCGCATCATCAACCACAAAGCCGGTGGCTATCGTTAATGCCATCAGCGTGAGGTTGTTTATTGAGAAGTCGAGAAACACCATGACGGCGAACGTCCCAATCAGCGACAACGGAACCGCCACCGCGGGAATAATGGTCGCCGGGACATTGCGCAGGAACAGATAAATAATCATCACCACCAGTGCGATGGCGAGCATTAACTCATGCTGCGTGTCGGTAACAGAGGCACGAATATTGGTGGTGCGATCGCTGAGTAATTTGACCTCAACCGATTTCGGCAGACTTTTGGTTAATGCGGGCAACATCGCACGAATACTGTCGGCGGTGTCGATGATGTTCGCGCCAGGTTGACGTTGCACGTTCATCACAATGGCGGGCTGCTTGTTGGCCCAGGCTCCGAGCCAGGTGTTTTCGGCACCTTGTTCAACGGTTGCCACATCGCCAAGGCGAATTGGCGCACCGTTTTGGTAAGCAATAATCAGATTGCGATATTCTTCGGCCGATTGCATTTGGTCGTTTGCCGAAAGCGTCACGGCACGCTCCGGGCCATCCAGGCTACCTTTTGCCGAGTTCACGTTGGCGCTGGTAATGGCGGTACGCACGGTTTCACTGGTTAAGCCAAGGGCGGCAATCGCGGGCGCGTTCAGTTTCACGCGTACGGCAGGGCGCTGGCCGCCAGAAAGCGTCACCAGACCGACGCCGGAAACCTGTGAAATTTTCTGCGCGACACGCGTTTCCACCATATCTTCGACTTGCGTCATCGGCATCGCGGTTGAGGTCACGGCGAGTGTCATAATCGGCGGATCGGCAGGGTTAACTTTGCTGTATACCGGAGGATTTGGCAGATCGGTTGGCAGCAGGTTAGTGGCGGCGTTAATGGCTGCCTGAACTTCTTGTTCGGCCACGTCGAGCGGCAGCGTGAGCTGGAATTGCAGCGTCACAACCGAGGCACCACCGGCACTTTGTGAGGACATTTGTTTGAGTCCGGACATCTGCCCAAACTGACGTTCAAGGGGCGCGGTAATCGCCGATGTCACGACATCCGGGCTGGCGCCCGGATAGAGCGTAACGACTTGAATCGTCGGGTAATCGACCTCGGGCAGTGCTGAAACCGGCAGGAAGCGATAACCGATAATCCCGGCAATCAAGATAGCCACCATCAAAAGCGTGGTGGCAACAGGCCGCAGGATAAACAGGCGTGATGGGCCTCCTGTGGCGCTTGGTGGTAGCACCTGCATCAGGACGTCGCTCCGTTACGTTTGTGTTTTGGCTGTGTTTCAGGGCGAGTTTCGGGAAGCTCGGAGGCTGTTGAGTGCGCCTCGACCACTTCCACTTTCGCTCCTTCTGTCAGGCGGTCAATACCGTCTGTGACCACACGGTCACCGGTCGAAATCCCGGCGGTAATCACGACTTTCTGGCTATCCTGAATACCGACCGTTACCCGATGTTTACTGACCTTATCTTCGCTGTCGAGAACCCAAACGAAGTGACCTTCGTTGCCCATTTGCACGGCAGCCGTGGGGATGACGACCGCGTTTTGCTGGGTATCAACCAACATGCGCGCATTAACGAACTGATTGGGGAACAAGGCGTCATCTTCGTTATTGAAACGCGCTTTGAGTTTGATGGTGCCGGTTGTGGCATCAATTTGGTTATCGAGGCTCAGCAAAGATCCGCTGCTAAGTTTCTGTGTGTTGGTGCGATCCCAGGCTTCAACGCTCAGCGTCAATCCTGCTTTCTGCGCTTTTACCACGGTGGCAATATCATTTTCTGGCAGGGTAAAAATCAGATCGATAGGATGTGTTTGGGTCAACACAACAATGCCCGTGGTGTCGCTACTGGAAATCTGGTTACCAATATCAACTTGTTTCAGACCGACACGGCCATCAATCGGCGCGGTGATGCGGCTCCAGTCGAGTTGTAATTGCGCGCTGGCCACGGCGGCTTCATCGGCCTTGATCGTTCCGACAGATTCATTGACTAACGCTTGTTGCGCGTCCAGTTCCTGGCGTGATACCAGGTTGGTTTTGACCAGTTGCTGAAAACGCGCGAGGTCGCGGCGAGCATTTGCCAGAGTAGCCTGATCTTTTGCGAGTTGCCCTTGCGCCTGAGCCAGCGCAATTTTGAATTGGCTAGGGTCAATTTCTGCCAGCAAATCACCGGCTTTAACTTGTTGTCCTTCCTGGAAATGAATCGCCAGCAGTTGCCCGTCGACACGGCTGCGAACCGTCACGGTGTTCGCGGCGGTAATCGTTCCAAGCCCTGTCAGGTAGCGCGGCACCGATTCACTGGTCGCCGTTGCCGCCTGAACCGGAGCCAACGCACCGCCGCGCATCCCGCGGCTACCGCCAGCAGTGCGTTGTTGTGCAGATTGCGTACCCGAGGTGTCGTTACTTGAACTCGTGCTGCGCCAGTAAAAAACGGCGGCGATAACGACAATGACTGCGGCTGCAATCCCTATCCAACGTGCGGTGAAAGTGCCTTTCATATGTGTCCGTCTTCTCTTCCTGAAACGAGTAGGCTTAATGATATACCCGTCATACTTCAAGCTGCATCTTTGTTGGCTGCGTTCGCTCACCCGAATCACTTACTTATGTAAGCTCATCGGGATTCGTTCCCTTGCCGCCGCAATGCAACTCGAATTATTTTGGGTACTCTAGTGTAGTGAGTGAGGGCGGCGGAAAAATGGAGGAAATATGAAGTACTGTATGGATAAGTCTTAATGGGGGCTTTTCTGCGTGGCTCCTCGTAGGAATGTGATGACAGAGTAGCCAGCCAGACTCTTCGAAAATAAACTGTGGTTTATAACGCTTTTACGGCGATCTGATAAGGCATGCAGAATTGAGGCAATGGGAGGGAAACTTTCTTTGTTAGTTCAGCTACCGGAAGGGAATAAAGTGTTCCGAATTTAAGCAAAGCCGTGAGTTTCCCCACGGCGTTGCATTTTAGTCTTTAAAGACGACATCAGCCCAGCGCGCAAGGCCTGCGGTCACCGATCCGAAATCATCGCCACCGGCCAGTGGAATCCCCGGCAATTGTTGAGCCAGAGCCTGTTTTAGCAACGGCGAGCGAGCGCTGCCGCCGGTGAGATAAATCACGTCAGGTTTCACGGCGCTGTTTTCCAGTGCCAGGGTGACTTGCTCCATAATCCGCTGCAACGGCTGGCTAATTGCACTTTCCAGCTCGGGTTGGCTGATATCGCAGCCCAACTCTTTACTGATAAACGGTAACAGCGTGGCGACCTGCTTACTGTCTGAAAGGGCAATTTTGCTCTCTTCAGCGGCACGCACCAGGCGATAGCTCAGGCGCTGACGCCAGACTTTTTGCAAGTGTGCGACTTTTTCCGGGTCACGAGAATCGCGTACCAGTTCATTGAGCATGCGGCCATTGGCGCTACTGTAAAAATCGTTTTGCGCAGGGACATCGTTTATCGCCACAGCATTCCACCATGGCAATACCGGCAATGCGATGCCTTTTTCGGTTTGACCACCCATCCCCAATAACGGGGAAAGCTGTTTGAATGCCAGCATAATATCGAGGTCATTACCCCCCACTCGGCAACCACTGTGGCCGAGCAGACTCTGTTCGCGGTCACGACGAGCGCGCCATTGTGGCCCCATCAGTAAAACTGAGCAGTCCGTTGTACCGCCACCGATATCGACTACCAGTACCTGTTTTTCTTCGGTTAACGTGGCCTCAAAATCCAGGCCTGCGGCAACCGGCTCAAACTGAAAGACCACGTCTTTAAAGCCTGCACGATGTGCTGCGCGATCGAGGATCCCTTGCGCCTGCTGATTAGCCTCGTCTCCGCCTAAACCCTGGAAGTTTATCGGACGGCCAATGACGGCCTGAGTGATGGGGTCGTCAACCTGGCTTTGTGCCTGATTACGAATGTGCAGCATCATGGCGCAAACCAAATCTTCAAACACTGCGACTTGCTGTGGCTTTAAGCCTGTCGCGCCGAGAAAGGATTTCGGTGATTTAACAAAGTAAACCTCTTCCGGATCTTCCATATACTGGCGCAACGAACTCAGCCCGAACTGCACGCTGCCTGGCAACACGTCGATATCTTCTTCGCGGTTAAAAGAGACCGCACGGCGCAGCAAGGCCTGAGTTTCAGTCCCTGTTGCCGGAACGTCGTGATGGCGATATAACCACTCACTGACCGATTCACGCGTTGGCGCACACAACATCGACGGAAGCAACGTTGAACCGTTTTCCATCTCCAGCGCCACTGGAACACCATCGCGCATCACTGCTACAGAGCAGTTTGCAGTACCATAATCAAAGCCTATAAATTGCATAACGTCCCCATGCCGGTGAAGAAGGGGGGCGACTTTAGCGGAATGTTTCGCTTCGGGCAATAGAATTACCCTGCATAATTCAAGCGGTATTCATGGCGAGACTCAACGACAGGACGAAAAAATGTATCAGTTGGACTACAAGCCACCCTATGACTGGAAGTGGATGTTTGGTTTTCTCGCAGGCCGCGCAGTCAGTGGGATTGAGACGGTCAGCGAAACACATTACTGCCGGAGTTTTGCATTCGATAACCATCAGGGATTACTGGCGCTTGTGCCTGACGAAGCCGCTTGTCAGTTGAACGTGACTTTGAGCGCGGGTTTGCAACCGGTCGCCAGTGAGGTTTTGCAGCGAATCAAACAGCTGCTTGATCTCGACTGCCAGCCCCAGACCATTCTTGAAAGCCTGGGAGATTTATCGGCAGCACGCCCAGGCCTGCGTTTGCCGGGCTGCATGGATACGTTTGAGCAGTCGATACGTGCCATTTTGGGCCAACTGGTGAGTGTGGCAATGGCGGCAAAACTAACCAGTAAACTGGCACAAGCTTTTGGTGAGCCGTTGGCACAAGACCCTGACTGGCGGCTTTTTCCTACGCCTGAACGCCTGGCATTATTACGCCCGGAACAGCTAAAAGCGTTGGGAATGCCGCTTAAGCGCGGTGAAGCGATCATTCATATGGCGCGTTTAATGGTGGAGGGGAAGTTTGCGCACAACCGTCCAACGGATGTTGAACACGGGGTAAAGGTGTTGACCACTTATCCAGGCATTGGCCGGTGGACGGCAAACTACATCGCCTTACGTGGATGGCAGGCAAGTGATGTGTTCTTGCCCGATGATTACCTGATTAAGCAACGATTTCCAGGCATGACGCCCGCGCAAATCCGCCGTTATGCGGAGCGCTGGAAACCCTGGCGCTCCTATGCGTTATTACATATCTGGTATAGCGACGGCTGGGTGCCGTCGACGTCAGAGACTTCAGAGTTAGTTAATGGCGAAATAACCGGTATTCAATAATGTCTCCAGTGGAATCGGTTGGGAGACGGCTTCACCATAAATCAGGTCGAATCCGATACCGGAAAGCGTATCCATCACCAACGGCATATCGGCAGGTCCTGCAATGGCTTGCAAGGATTGACGATGCGCGTGTCCATGGATGATGGTCACCATCATTTCGTCCATCAGGTTGTTATGCACGTTTTGAATCAGTTCATCATCAACAATGATGTAGCTGAACTTTTGGCGTGAAATTCGTTTAAAGATGTCGAGATCACGGCCTACGTGGCTGAGAATTAAATGGCAGCCGCTGTCGCGCAGGCGTTGCAGATTGTTGTCGATCTTCTCATCTTCGATGAGCAGCGCTTCGCTATGGATATTCAAATGTAATAATCGTGCAGGCAGCGAACTGCGCGCTAAACGAGCCAGTATTTCATCGATAACCTTGTCATTAGCGAGGCCATGGAAGGAGAGGGGAAGCGCCACGCCAAAACCTTTGTTGGCCACCTGAAGCGCAAATTTACTGAAGAATTCATTGAAAATTCGCAGGTCGAGCGCGCATTGCAGCTCTTTGTCTTTCACTGTGGTGCGGAACATCGATTCATCCAGTACCACGTCGTCATTCTCTTTGAAACGTAATGACAGCAGATAGAAACTGGTTGATTCCGGAATGCGTGGCGGGGCAACGGCTTTTGCGATCATCAGGATAGGATTCTCGTTGATGATGCGTTTTTGCTCGTCTGGCGGCAGATTCTGGTTTTCTTTGCGAATGGCATGCTGAGATGATTCAAACACAGTCACCCGACCACGCCCACCGTTTTTCGAGGCGTAGCAGGCGATGTCAGCCTGAGACAGGACTTCAGGTGCGATGCGGTTATCGGCATCAATTTGTGTGATACCCGCGCTTGCGCCAATGCGATGTAAACGCCCGTTCCACGTAAAGTGGTAGTCGTTAATACTTTGGATAATACGCTCAGCAATATGTCGCGCATTATCCGACGAGCAATCCGGAAGCAACAGACCAAATTCATCGCCGCCCAATCGAGCGAGGAAATCGCCGGTGCGTAACATGCTGAGCATCAAAGAGGAGAGTTCACGCAGTAACGCGTCACCCGCAGCGTGGCCAGCGGTGTCATTCACCGCTTTAAAACGGTCAAGGTCGATGAACACCAGGGCGTGGCGCTGATGGTTTTCACCGGCACTTTGCAGCAAACGTTTGAGATGATTTTCGAAACTGACGCGGTTTGCCAGGTGGGTTAGCCCATCGTGTGAAGCGCTATAGCTCAACTGTTTGAGCATTTTACGCGATTCGGTCACATCCTGAATAACCAGCACTGAGCCAATACTTTGCCCATCAAGCGTGGTCAGTGGCGTTATGCTGTAATGGATATCGTGGCTACCGCCGTTGCGACAATGCAGGACTACATCATGTTCGATGGTGGTGCGGGAATAATCACCGCTATGAATATTCTCCATTATCGGGCCAGTGTCGCCGAAAGTGATGTGGAGAATCGTCAGAATATGTTGGCCGATTGCCTGCTGTTGCGGCCAGCCGCTGAGCTTCTCGGCAATGGGGTTCATAAAGGTGATGTTCATATCAACATCGGTACAAATAACCGCTTCACCGATGGAATCCAGCGTGATGTGCAGGCGTTCTTTTTCCTGATACAGCGCTTCGTTCAGCAGTTTGACTTCTGTCATATCCATGTTGATACCGAGCAGGCGCTCAACATCCCCATTTTTATTCAATACGCGGTTGGCGAGGGATCGAATATGACGAATGCCATCTTTAACGTGAATGCGGTATTCCATTTTGAAGGGAATACGGGCGCGTAGGGCATCGTGAACGGTTTTCTCCGCGGCCGGTGCGTCATCGGCAACAAGACAATCAAGCCACAAAGCGTAGGTCGGTTTCACATGTGCCGGGATTTCGTAGAGATCAAACATACGTTTATCCCAACTGATGACATCGCTCCCCAGGTCCCATTCCCAAATGCCAATGCCGCCTGCTTCATTGGCAAGCGTGATGCGCTCCATCAGGCGCTTATTCACCCACTCGGTATGTTTGAGGTCATTAATATCTTCTATTTGTGCAATCAAATAGAGTGGGGAAGCGTCGATATCACGCACGATAGATACGGCGAGTAACGCCCACACCACATCGCCTTTACTGGTGTAATAGCGTTTTTCCATCGAGTAACTATTAATACTGCCGCTTATCAGCATATTGAGTTGCTGCAAATCACCGTGTAAATCTTCCGGATGAGTGATTTGTTGGAAGGTCAAAGAACGAAGCTGTTCTGCCGTATAGCCCAGGAATTTACTTAACGATTTATTGACTTGCAGCCACTGGCCGTCTATCGAAACCAGGGCCATCCCAATGGCGGAATATTCCATCGCATTACGAAAACGCGCTTCGCTTTCCGTAATGTGTTTACGCTCTTCGCGGAACGAATACATCACCATCGTCATCACGTTAGCAGGCAGTAAAATCAGCAGGAATGGCAGCCACGGAGCATTGTTCATCACGGTGGTATGAGGCTGTACAATAGACGAACTGTTGGTTGCTACCATCAACGAAACAACCATCAGCGTGGAGAGGAAAATAATGAAGGCTTCCAGGCGCGGCAGGCGGATCGCGCTCCACATCAGAAAAACGATAATAAAGGTAAATGGCCACGGCATATAACGCAGGGCCAGATAGCTAAGTAATAGAGTAATAACAAAAGTGAGTATTGTTTCTATGAATAGTTTTGGGTTTTTATGCCGCAATAAATAGCTAGGTTTGAACAATAATGCGATGGGAACCAGTGCCAGGGTGCCAATAGTTTCAGACAAAACCCAGACGAAAAATGTTTTTGCAATGCTTTCACTGGCCGAACCGGTAAGAACTATCGCCAGTAAACCGCCAATCAACGGCGGAATCAGCGCACTACAAACGACCAACTTAGCCCAATTATTTAGGTTTTGTAATGGGTTATGCTGCGTGATAAAACGCCGCATTAACGATGCACCCAGTAAAGCTTCAGTAATATTGATAGCCGTAAAAATGAGGTCTATCTCACCGACGGGCAGTAATACTGCCGAAGCACACAAACTCCCCGCAGAACAAACAACGATGACCATCGGCCATTGGCGCAAAGGGTTACGGAACAGCGCTACCATCATCAGAGCAGTTGGGAACCATAGCGGTGCTAAAACAGTTCCTACCAGAGATAATTCCAGGGAGTAAAAGGTGAATATAAAGCTTAAAATCCCCAACCCCACCGGCAGTACGAAGGAAGGTATTGCGATTAACTCTTTTGTGCTTTGTTTGATCATTACCGCAAATCCGTTAAGGCGTGCCGCCAGGTGACATGCCCGGATGCAAATAAAAAGATAATTTCGGTTTATGCTAGTACAAACAATTTACATTTCCTATGCAGTTCGGTCATAAATTAACATCAAGAAGTCACAAAAAGTGATATTTGGCAGACTTATTTTCCTCACCTGTTACTCGGCACGTGTTCAGGGGGGACATTCGCGCCACGCCTTCAGCCCAACAGCCCTTCAGCTAAAATCACCCGCCAGAGCGCATTACTCTGGTATCAGAGGGCGGATCTCCCTATAATTGCCGCGTTTGACGTCTTTCGCGTCGCCCTTCCTCAACATTTAAGTCAACAAGGCTCGTTACAACATGACTGACAAGTCCCATCAATGCGTCATCATCGGGATAGCCGGTGCGTCGGCTTCAGGAAAAAGTCTTATAGCCAGCACACTGTATCGCGAACTGCGTGATCAGGTTGGTGATGAACACATTGGTGTCATTCCAGAAGATAGTTACTACAAAGACCAAAGCCATCTTTCGATGGAAGAACGAGTTAAGACGAATTACGACCATCCCAACGCGATGGACCACAATTTACTGTTCCAACATCTGCAATCTCTGAAAGCCGGTAATCCGATTGAACTGCCCGTTTATAGTTATGTGGAACATACCCGTACCGGTAACACCGTTCACTTAATGCCGAAGAAAGTCATCATTCTGGAAGGGATTTTGTTGCTGACGGATGCCCGTCTGCGCGAAGAGATGAATTTCTCCATTTTTGTTGATACGCCGCTGGATATTTGTCTGATGCGCCGTATGAAACGTGATGTTAACGAACGTGGCCGTTCGATGGATTCCGTTATGGCCCAGTATCAGAAAACCGTTCGCCCTATGTTTTTACAATTCATCGAACCTTCCAAGCAGTATGCCGATATTATCGTGCCGCGCGGGGGCAAAAACCGTATCGCCATCGATATTCTGAAGGCGAAAATTAGTCAGTTCTTTGAATAACCATCAGGCATAACCGCCTCTGGACGAGCGCGTTCTTCTGGCCCGCTCGCAAAAAATAATGTAACCCCAGAGTTTACCTGTCTTAGCGTGGCTATATTAGCCCCGCTGTGGCAGGGTAAATAAAACTGAGCATGAGATAAGGAGCATCACTGATGCGTTTGTGTGACCGCGATATAGAAGCCTGGCTTGATGACGGGCGCTTAACGATTACCCCTCGTCCGCCAGTTGAACGCATTAGCGGTGCTACCGTTGATGTCCGTTTGGGTAACAAATTCCGTACTTTCAGTGGCCATACCGCGCCGTTTATTGATTTAAGCGGCCCTAAAGATGAAGTCAGCGCTGCGCTGGATCGCGTGATGAGCGATGAAATCGTTCTCAATGAAGGCGATGCCTTCTACCTGCATCCGGGCGAGCTGGCTCTGGCAGTAACGCTTGAGTCCGTTAAGATCCCTGCTGATTTAGTCGGTTGGTTAGATGGCCGTTCATCTTTGGCTCGTTTGGGCCTGATGGTGCACGTCACCGCACACCGTATCGACCCAGGCTGGCATGGCTGCATCGTTCTTGAGTTCTATAATTCCGGTAAGCTGCCTTTAGCGTTACGCCCGGGCATGATGATTGGCGCTCTGAGCTTCGAGCCACTCTCAGGCCCGGCTGCACGTCCTTACAACAGCCGCCAGGATGCGAAATATCGCGATCAGCAAGGTGCGGTTGCAAGCCGTATTGATAAGGACTGAGTTCCCATCTGTATGAGGGCTGTATGAAACGATTTTTAACCACGCTGATGATCTTGCTGGTGGTACTAATAGCCGGCCTTTCTGCGTTGGTGCTATTGGTTAACCCCAATGATTTTCGTGAATATATGGTGCGCCAGGTTGAATCCCGCAGCGGCTACCAGTTGAAGATAGAGGGTTCGCTGCGTTGGCACGTCTGGCCGCAACTCAGTATTTTGTCCGACCGTATGTCTCTCACAGCACCTGGGGCTAGCCAGCCTTTGCTCAGCGCTGAAAATATGCGTCTTGATGTGGCGTTAATCCCGCTAATATCCCACCAATTACACGTTCATCAGGTGATGCTCAAAGGGGCGGTGATTCAACTCACGCCGCAAACGGAAGAGCGTCGACCGAAAGATGCCCCTGTGGGGCCATCAAGCAGTATCCCTGAACCTGGCGAAGAGCGCGGTTGGTCCTTCGATATTGCCAAATTAAAAGTGGTCGATAGTGTTCTGGTGTTCCAGCATGACGGCGACGAGCAAATTACCGTACGCGATATCAATCTGGGCATGGAGCAGGATGATAAAAAACAGGCGCATATTGAACTCAGCAGCCGTATCAATCGCGACCAGCGTGATTTGAATCTCTCAGTGGTGGCTGATTTGAATGCCGCTGATTATCCGCAGCAGCTTGTTGCCAATATCTCTCAGCTCAATTATCAGATTCAGGGGGCCGATCTTCCCGCGAATGGGATTTCCGGCACCAGCACGCTGACGGCTCGCTGGTTTGAACCCGAACGTCGAGTCGAACTCAGCCAGTTGCAAATGACGGCAAACGACAGCGATTTACAAGGTAATGCGAGTGTAGTGCTGAAAGAGAAACCCCAGTGGGTACTCGATCTGCGTTCCAGTAAGCTGAATCTTGATGCTCTGGTCGCTGCGAATGCCGTGACCAGCACTCAGGCGGTACAGAAGGCGCAGCAGCAACCGACGTTGCCACGCCCGATAATTGCGTCAGGTGGCGAAGATACCGCTTACCAGAATTTGCGCGGCTACAGCGCGCAGGTGAGCATTGCCGCTTCCAGTGTGCGCTGGCGCGGGCTGGATTTCACCGATGTGCAATCGGCGATGACCAACCAGTTCGGCCTGCTGACGGTATCTGAACTGACAGGGAATTTGGGTCAAGGCAGTATGTCGTTCCCCGGTCAACTTGATGCGCGTAAGAATCAGCCGCAATTAACCTTTAATCCTAAAGTGGATAACATTGAAATTGGGCCGATTCTCACCGCCTTCGACTATCCCATTGCGTTGTCGGGTTTGCTGTCGATGGAAGGGGAATTTAGCGGCGACAAACTCAATGCCGAAGCTTTCCGCCGCAGCTGGCAAGGGAATGCGAGCATAACGATGTCGCATTCCACGATGACGGGGATGAACTTCCAGCAGCTGATTCAACAAGCGGTAACTCGCAGCAATGATGACGTGAAGGCAAAAGAAAATTACGACAATGTCACGACCCTGGATAGCTTCTCGGCACAGGCAACCCTCGACAACGGTGACCTGGCGCTGAAGAAAATGGAGGGTAAGTCTTCCGTGCTGGCGCTGACCGGGCAAGGTTCGTTAGATTTGGTCAAACAGCTTTGTGATACCCAATTTAATGTCACCGTGCTGGGCGGTTGGGAAGGGGACAGTAAGCTGATTGACGTGCTGAAAACCACGCCTATTCCATTGCGCGTTTACGGCCCGTGGCAGAAGCTTAACTACTCATTACAAGTTGACCAGGTCTTGCGTAAGCAGTTGCAGAGTGAAGCGAAACGTCGCCTGAATGAGTGGTTAGAGAAGCATAAAGACAGCAGCAAATCGAAAGATGTGAAGGAGCTGCTCAATAACCTGTAATGCTAAGAAGCGTTGAGTGATTGGGTGGATGCCGCGGTTGCGGATCCACCCAACAACTCCATTGCCCAGGTCGGATTAGCGGTAGCGACGTCCGACCCTATCTTCTGTACTCATACCTCGTAATCCGCCTTATCATCGGTCTCCAACGGCACAATCTGCACTTTCTGCACTCGGTGGCTTTCCACCTGCAGGGTGCGTAACAGGAAATTCCCCACCTCAACCGTTTCGCCTGTCACCGGAATATGCTGTAGCGACTCCATCAATAACCCGGCAATAGTGTGATAGTTGCGTTTGTCTTCCAGCGGCAACGGCACGTACTGGACTAAATCATCAAGCGGCATGTGGCCGTTTGCCGTCCAGCTTCCATCCGGATTTTTCTGGATGTCATGGCGCGCGTCTATCTCTTCCACTTCATTTGGCAAATTACCGGCGATGGTTTCCATCACGTCACTTAACGTCACCACCCCTTCGACTGAACCAAACTCATCCACGACAAAGGCAAAGTGTGTTCTGGCATTACGGAATTGCTCCAGTGCAGCCAGCAAAGGCAGTGTCTCCGGGAAAATCAACGGCTGGCGTATCAGCACTTCAAGATCGAACGGCTCACCTTTTAACGTTTGCTGTAGCAGATCAATGACGTGCACCACACCCAAAATTTCATCGCCGCTGCCGGTTACCACGACGCGGGTATGTTGGTTTTTATCCAGCAGCACACGGATTTCAGCTTCTGGGGAGCTCAAGTTGATGTACTCGACGTCATGACGCGAGGTCATGATGCTGCTCACCGTTCGCTGGTTCAGGTTCAGCACACGTTCAATCATCAGCCGCTCTTGCGGGTCAAAGATTTCATCTTGTGGCGTATGATCGGCAATCAACGATGCGGTTTGCGGATCCAGCTCCGCTTCTTCCTTTTTACCGTTCAACAAACGCAGCACCGCTTCGGCAGTGCGCTGGCGTAACGATTGATCGGCTGATAAGAAGCGGCGGCGATTGAAAATGGCAAGTTGATTGAGGCTTTCAATCATCACTGAGAAGCCGATGGCCGCGTACAAATAGCCTTTCGGGATATGATAGCCAAAGCCATCCGCCACCAGGCTAAAACCAATCATCAGCAGGAAGCTCAGACACAAAATCACAATAGTCGGATGGTTATTCACAAAGCGTGTCAGCGCTTTGCTCGCCAGCAACATCAGGCAAATGGCAATAATCACCGCGGCCATCATGACGGCCAGATGGTCAACCATCCCCACTGCGGTAATCACTGAATCCAGAGAAAACACCGCATCCAGAATCACTATTTGTGCCACAACGGGCCAAAATCGTGCGCCGCGCCGCTGGGAGTGCGTTTCGCTGTCTTTGCCCTCAAGTCGCTCATTGAGCTCAACGGTGGCTTTGAATAACAGGAACAAACCGCCGAAAAGCATGATCAGGTCCCTTGCGCTAAAGGCGAGTTCACCGGCATGAAAGAGTGGGCGAGTCAGTGTGACAAGCCAGGAGATTGAGGCCAGAAGCAATAAGCGCATCAACATGGCGAGGACCAGCCCAGTGACGCGGGCGCGGTCGCGTTGCGCCGGAGGCAATTTTTCGGCAAGGATGGCGATAAACACCAGGTTATCAATACCAAGGACTAGCTCAATAACCACCAGGGTTATGAGGCCTGCCCAGATCGATGGGTCGGCAATCCATTCCATAAATCGTTCATAACCTTTTATAAGATGACAAATGTCACAATGAAATGATGGATAATCGAGTGGGAAATTGCAATATTCGCGCGGGATAAATCCTGCATGGATTAATGTTGGTGTTTAAACTTGCTCAATCCCGCTTAATAACCAAGGTAAATAATTAATCATTTTCCGAATTGTCATGTCATTTAATTTTCCAGTAATGAAATTCACATGAGATAGTTCTGTATATTATTTCCGGACGTATCAGTAATTAATTTTCTGTCAATATAAAGAAATTCCTAAAGCTGTCTAATTGTGTTGTTAATACTATTCTTAAAAGTCTCGGTATTGTTGGAGGGTGCCTTGCCTGATATAGGGTTAACTGCAACAATCCGTATCGGTGTCTGATATTAGATGTATTTTTTATATTCGCTGAAGCCATGATATTTAACCTGGTGGTGGGGTTTTTTGTTCCTCAGATAATTCTTTGGATTTAACCCCTGCCATTGCTACTCCTTATAAATTGTCTCTTTTCAGTAGGTTGGTGACTGTAAGCCAGGGGCGGTAGCATGCTCAAAGGCCAGAGAATAAGCCTCAATTATTCTGTCAATAGGATGTCGGGAAATAAGCGTTTTTTTAGGATTGATGCCAGTTATTTCAAACGGCAAGTAGGTTTCAATTCATGCCTCATTCAAAAACCTAACGAGTCACTTATTTTATTCGTTCAGGATAATTACTCTGCCATAGTGATAAATACTCAATGATAAAATACAAACTTAAATTGATGCCTTTATTGGTATCGGTAGCCCTTATGAGTGGTTGCACAGTCCTCCCCGGTAGCAATATGTCGACGATGGGGAAAGATGTGATCAAACAGCAGGATTCAGATTTCAATCTGGATCGCATGGTTAACGTGTATCCATTAACACCACGCCTGGTTGAACAATTACGTGTTCGCCCCGCGGTCGCGCAGCCAAATATGTCTCTCGACCAGGAGATCGCTGCTTACCAATATCGTGTTGGTCCGGGCGACGTTTTGAACGTCACGGTCTGGGATCACCCTGAACTGACGACGCCTGCAGGCCAGTACCGTAGCTCAAGCGATGCTGGTAACTGGGTACAGTCGGACGGCACCATGTTCTATCCCTACGTTGGTAAAGTGAAAGTCACCGGCAAAACACTTTCTGAAATCCGCAGTGATATTACCAGCCGCCTTGCGACGTACATTGCTGACCCGCAGGTGGACGTTAATATCGCTGGGTTCCGTTCCCAAAAAGCCTATGTCTCAGGCCAGGTCAACAAATCCGGCCAACAGCCCATCACCAACGTGCCACTCACAGTACTGGACGCCATTAACGCCGCGGGTGGCCTGACTGATGCAGCCGACTGGCGCAACGTCGTTCTGACACACAACGGCAAGGAAAAACGGATTTCCCTGCAAGCGCTGATGCAAAACGGTGACCTGAGCCAGAACCATCTGCTTTATCCCGGTGACATCCTGTTTGTTCCGCGTAATGACGACCTGAAAGTGTTTGTGATGGGCGAAGTGAAGAAACAGACCACCCTGAAAATGGACTTCAGCGGTATGACGCTGACCGAAGCGTTGGGTCAGGCTGAAGGTCTGGATATGACCGCATCGAACGCCAGCGGGATATTTGTGATTCGCCCACTCAAAGATAAGCAGAGCGGCAAGATTGCCAACATTTACCAGCTTGATATGTCGGATGCGACATCGCTGGTCATGGGTACCGAATTCCAGTTGCAGCCATACGATGTGGTTTATGTGACTACCGCACCGATCACACGTTGGAATCGTCTGATTAACCAACTGCTGCCAACCATCAGTGGCGTTCGTTATATGACGGATGCAGCCAAAGATATCCATACCTGGTAGGGCGCTATGTTCAACAAAATTTTGGTTGTCTGTGTGGGGAACATCTGCCGTTCCCCAACCGCTGAGCGGTTACTGAAAAGCTATCACCCGGAACTTACCGTGACGTCTGCGGGGCTCGGGGCGCTCGTGGGGAAAGGGGCTGATGTCGGTGCCATTCGTGTGGCGCAGCAGCATAACCTCTCTCTTGAGGGCCATTGTGCAAAACAGGTCTCCGGCAAAATGTGCCGCGAATACGACCTGATCCTCGCCATGGAAAAACGCCACATCTCCGCAATTTGCGAAATGGTTCCAGAGATGCGCGGCAAAGTGATGCTGTTTGGTCACTGGGATGCGGAACGGGAAATTCCCGATCCGTATCGCAAAAGTCATGACGCTTTTGAAGCGGTTTACGGTCTTCTGGATCTCAGTGCCCAAAAATGGGCTCACGCACTCAACGCTCATCAGGGATAACAATGACAGAAAAATCAAGCCGTTCGAGCGCCCTCACTGAGGGCAATGATGAAATTGATATTGGCCGATTGTTTGGTACGGTGCTCGAAGCCCGTTGGTGGGTTTTGGGGATTACGGCCATTTTTGCTTTATTGGCCGTGGTCTATGCCATGTGCGCCACGCCAATTTATAAAGCCGATGCGCTGGTACAAATCGAACAAAACGCCGGTAACTCGCTGGTCAATAACATTAGCTCTGCGCTCTCTAACAAACCGCCTGCTTCTGCTGCCGAAATGCAGCTGATTCAGTCGCGCCTGGTGTTAGGTAAAACTGTCGACTCTCTCAACCTTGATATCTCGGTCGATAAAAACAGCTTCTGGCTGTTGGGTGCGGTCTGGGACATGCTGCAAGGCCGTCAGAACGACACTGTTGTGGTCGATACCTTTAATCTTCCGGCAGGCCAGGGCAAAAACGTCTTTACCGTGGAAGTGCTTAGCCCAACGCAGTATTTACTGACCAGCAATAACGGTTTTAGCGCCAAAGGGCAGGTTGGACAATCGCTGAATAAAGATGGCATCGCGATGACCGTAAGCGCTATCAAAGCGCAAGTGGGCGATACTTTTACAGTCACCAAATACTCAACGCTCGGCATGATTAACCAGCTTCAGGGCAACCTGACAGTGGCTGAAAATGGCAAAGACACCGGGGTGCTGAGCCTGTCTTATACCGGTGAAGATCGCGACAAAATCCGCAACATTCTCGATAGCATCACCCGTAATTATCTTGAGCAGAATATCCAGCGTAAGTCAGAAGAGGCGGCGAAAAGCCTGAAATTCCTCGCCGAACAGTTGCCGGAAGTGCGCTCCCGCCTTGATGCAGCTGAAAACAAACTCAACGCTTATCGCCAGCAACAAGACTCAGTTGACCTGTCGCTTGAGGCTAAATCTGTCCTCGACACCATGGTGAACATCGATGCGCAACTCAATGAGCTGACCTTCAAAGAAGCTGAAATCTCCAAGCTGTACACCAAAGTTCACCCGGCGTATCGCACGCTTTTGGAAAAACGCCAAACCCTGGAAGAAGAGAAAGCCCGCCTGAATGGGCGTGTGACGGCGATGCCGAAAACCCAGCAGGAAATCGTGCGTCTAACGCGTGATGTGGAATCTGGCCAGCAGGTTTATATGCAGCTGTTGAATAAACAGCAGGAGCTGAAAATCACTGAGGCCAGCACCGTCGGTGATGTGCGTATTGTCGATGCGGCGATTGCTCAGCCGGGTATGGTCAAACCACAGCGTGCGCTGATTATCCTCGGCAGCATAATCCTCGGTCTGATGTTGTCGATTATGGGCGTGCTGTTACGTTCACTGTTTAATCGTGGCATCGAAAGCCCGGCGGTACTGGAAGAGGCGGGAATCGGCGTCTATGCCTGCATCCCACTGTCCGAATGGCAGAAATCCCGCGACAACGGCACGGTGCGTAATGTCAAAGGGGCCAGGCGTAACAAGCAAAGCCAACTGCTGGCCGTCGGCAACCCGACGGATCTGGCCATCGAAGCGATTCGTAGTCTGCGTACCAGTCTGCACTTCGCCATGATGCAGGCGCCAAACAATGTCCTGATGTTAACGGGTGTGAGCCCATCCATCGGTAAGACGTTTGTTTGCGCCAACCTCGCCGCGGTGATTAGCCAGACCAACAAACGGGTGCTGCTTATCGACTGCGATATGCGCAAAGGCTATACCCACGAACTTCTTGGCACCACCAACACCAATGGTCTGGCGGATGTGTTATCCGGCCACGCTGAAATCAGCCGCTGCGCACAAAAAACCTCCGTGCCTAACTTTGACCTCGTACCGCGCGGAGTCGTGCCATCCAATCCTTCGGAACTGTTGATGAGCGATCGTTTTGCTGAACTGGTGGCATGGGCAAGCAAGAGCTACGACCTGGTATTGATTGATACCCCGCCAATTCTTGCTGTCACCGACGCCGCTGTCGTGGGTCGTCATGCAGGCACCACGCTGATGGTGGCGCGTTACGCGGTCAATACGCTGAAGGAAGTCGAAACCAGCCTAAGCCGCTTTGAGCAAAATGGCATCAAGGTACGTGGCGTAATTCTCAACTCTATCTTCCGCCGTGCCGCGGGATATGAGGATTACGGTTACTACGAGTACGAATATAAATCTGATGCTAAATAGCCTTCGCCCTCACCCTAACCCTCTCCCCCAGGGAGAGGGGATTAAAACGGCTTCTCCCTCAGGGAAAGGGATTTGTTTTCTCCTTCTCCCTCAGGGAAAGGGATCGGTTTTCTCCTTCTCCCTCAGGGAGAAGGCCGGGATGAGGGTGGGTTAACTTGCCATCAACGAGACTTCTTTGGGGAACGCCATGAATAACCCACTTATCTCTATTTATATGCCGACATGGAACCGTCAGCAGCTGGCGATCCGCGCCATCAAATCGGTGCTTCGCCAGGATTATGAGCACTGGGAAATGTTAATCGTTGATGACTGCTCTTCCTCATATGAGCAGTTGCAGCGTTTTGTTGAAGAACTGGGCGATGTGCGAGTTCGATACGTCCGCAACGATTTCAACTCCGGCGCATGTTCGGTGCGGAATCAGGCTATCAGCCAGGCAACAGGTGAGTTGATTACAGGTATTGATGATGATGATGAATGGACGCCCAACCGCCTGTCGGTATTTCTGGCGCATCAACACCAGTTGGTTACCCACGCCTTTTTGTATGCCAACGATTACGTTTGCGAAGGGCAGGTTTACTCGCAGCCCGCCAGTTTGCCGTTGTACCCAAAATCTCCATTTTCATTAAAGCTGTTTTATAAGCGCAATATTATTGGTAATCAGGTGTTTACCTACGCAAGCCGTTTCAAAGCCTGCCTGTTTGATACTACGCTGGCAGCCGCTCAGGATTACGATATTTTCTTGCGTATGGTGGTGGAGTATGGCCAACCGTGGAAAGTGGAAGAGGCGACGCAAATTCTGCATATCAATCACGGCGAAATGCAGATAACTAAATCGCCCAAGAAATTCGCGGGGTACTTCCATTTTTATCAAAAGCACAAGGACAAATTCGACCGGGCCAGCAAGAAATACCAACTATTTACGCTTTATCAAATCCGCAATAAGCGCATGTCTTTGCGCACCTTATTAGCGTTGTTAAGTGTGCGAAACACCAAACGCCTGGCCGATGGATTACGGGGGAAATAACGGTGCTTGAAGATCTTCGCGCAAACTCCTGGAGCTTACGACCTTGCTGCATGGTGCTGGCTTATCGCATCGCACATTTTTGCTCGGTGTGGCGAAAAAAAAGCGTCATCAACAATCTTTGGGCGGCTCCGATCATTCTGCTGTATCGCTTTTTCACCGAGTGCCTGTTTGGTTATGAAATCCAGGCAGGAGCAACGATTGGACGGCGTTTCACTATTCACCACGGTTATGCCGTGGTGATTAATAAATTTGTGGTCGCCGGGGATGATTTCACCATCCGTCATGGTGTCACCATCGGCAATCGCGGCAAAAGCCTCGCCTGTCCGGTTATCGGCAATGGCGTCGAACTGGGTGCCAACGTGGTGATTATTGGCGACATCACGCTCGGCAATAACGTCATCGTCGGAGCTGGCAGCGTGGTGCTGGATAACGTTCCCGATGATGCTCTGGTGGTGGGGCAGAAAGCGCAGATAAAGGTTCTGAAATGAATATTATGCAATTTAACGTTCGCCTTGCCGAAGGCGGTGCTGCGGGTGTGGCGCTCGATCTTCACCAACGCGCACAAGCGGCAGGTTTTAATTCACGTTTTATCTACGGGTACGGTAAATGGGGAAAGAAAAGCGCCAGTCACGATAAATTCTCTGGTGTTGAAAAACACACGCCGCGTTTGACGTCGATTGCCAACATTGTGTTATTTCGCTTTTTTAACCGCGACCCGTTCGGCAACCTGAATAATCTGTATCGCAAAGTGACGCGCGCCACAGGCCCGGTAGTGCTGCATTTCCATGTCGTTCACAGCTATTGGTTGAATCTTGAAGAAATGGTGACGTTTTGCCAGCGCGTGAAAGCGCATAAAGCGGATGTCACTTTTGTCTGGACGCTGCACGATCACTGGAGTATCACCGGACGCTGTGCGTTTCTCGATGGGTGTGATGGCTGGAAAACAGGCTGCCAGAAATGCCCTTCTTTGAATAACTACCCACCGGTGAAACGAGATCGCGCTCATCTGCTGGTGGATGCAAAGCGCCAGCTGTTCCGTGAAATGCTGGCGCTGGGTTGCCAGTTTATCTCCCCAAGCCAGCACGTGGCCGACGCCTTTAACCGAATTTATGGGGCAGGGCGCTGCAAAATTATTAATAACGGAATTGATGTCGCAACCGAGACGATCCTCGCGGAACTGCCTCTCACGCAAGCGGCGGGCGAAAAGCCAAAAGTGGCGATCGTTGCCCACGACCTGCGCTATGACGGCAAAACGAATCAACAACTTGTGCAGGCAATAATGGCACTGGGCGATGAAATCGAATTGCATACCTTCGGTAAATTCTCGCCATTTAACGGCCCGAACGTCGTGAACCACGGCTACATGACGGATAAAAAAGCGTTGATGAGCCAACTCAACCAGATGGACTCGCTGGTGTTTAGCTCACAGGTGGATAATTACCCGCTGATTTTGTGCGAAGCGCTGTCGATTGGCGTGCCGGTGATTGCCACTCAAAGTGACGCCGCAGATGAAGTGCTACAAAAAGTGGGCGGTAAAACCTTTAGCAATGCGCGGGTGCTTGAGTTGGTGAAAATGCCAAAAGAGCAGTTGGCGCAGCAGATGTTTGGCAAAGCGTTGCAGGCGTTCAAAAACGCCAATCGCCAGGCTTTCAGTGGACAACAGATGCTGGAGGAGTATGTCTCGTTCTATCAAAATCTGTAGTTATCTGCTGTTACCGTTCATCTATCTGGTGGTCAACGTCAAGTTGGCCTCACTCGGAGAAAGCTTCCCCGTTACGATAGTCACCTTCTTGCCCGCAATCCTCTTTTTGTACATCGAACGTATCAGTGTCAAAAAATTGATGATTGCGTTAGGCATTGGTGGGGGGCTGACGGCATTTAACTACATCTTTGGCCAATCCCTGAATGCCAGCAAATACGTTACCTCTACATTATTGTTTGTTTATATCGTGCTGATTCTGGCGATGACCTGGAGCTGCCGCTTCAAAACTATTTCACAGCATAATCACCGTAAAATTTTAAGGGTATTTTATTGTGTGGTGGGCATTATCGTGATGCTGGCCGCAGCCGAAATGGCACAGATTATTCTTACGGGCGGTAGTAGCCTGATTGAGAAGATTTCGAAGTTTCTTATATACAGTAATAGCTATGTTCTGAACTTTATTAGCTTTGGTGGTAAGCGAACGACTGCGCTCTATTTTGAACCCGCATTTTTTGCTCTGGCATTAATCTCAATTTGGCTCAGCATCAAACAGTTCGGTATCAAAACACCAAAAATTGATGTTATGATTCTGTCAGGGATAGTTCTTTCAGGATCGTTTTCAGGAGTAATGACATTTATTCTGTTTTATCTTCTTGAATGGGCATTTCAGTACCTTAATAAAAATGCCATCAAGAAGAAGTTGCCTCTGGCAATTATTTCTCTGTCCGTATTTTTAGTGGGGTTAGTATTCGCGTTTCCTTATATTGCTACACGCTTGGGTGATTTAGGAACCGAAGGTTCGTCATCGTATTATCGTATTATTGGCCCGTTAGCAATGGTCGGATATTCATTGAGCAATATCGATGGGGTAGTACGTTTCGGATCTTTATATGAATATGTTGCATCATTCGGAATCTTTAACGGTGCGGATGTCGGTAAAACAGTAGACAATGGTTTGTATCTTCTGATTATTTATTTTTCTTGGTTCGCTGTATTACTGACAATATGGTACATGTGGAAAGTCATTAAAATGATGCGCACGGCATTTGGCAATAATGAAAATTTCCGTGTGCAATTATGGCTTTTTACACCGCTGTCACTGTTTTTTACCGGCTCAATTTTTAGCCCTGAATATGCGTTCTTAATTGTGTGTCCATTTATTCTGCGTAAGGCACTCAATATTACCCGCAACTGAGGTTTATACAATGCTCTTAAGTGTCATCACTGTTGCTTATAAAAATCTCGCCGGAATTGAAAAAACCTGGCAGTCGCTGGCTCATTTAGCGAAGGCACCAGGCATCACATTTGAGTGGATTGTGGTTGATGGGGGTTCGCAAGACGGTACGGCAGAATTCCTGAAAAATATCAATGGGAAGTACAACTTACGCTATGTCAGTGAACGAGATAACGGCATCTATGATGCCATGAACAAAGGGATTGAAATGGCGCAGGGCCGTTATGCCTTGTTCCTCAATTCAGGTGATATTTTCCACCCGGAGATAGCAAACGTCGCACATCAGCTCGCTGTAATGTCCTTGACTGATAATGCGATGGTGATTGGTGATGCTTTATTAGATTTCGGTGACGGGACAAAAATAGCGCGCCGTGCAAAGCCCGGTTGGTATATTTACCACAGCTTACCGGCCAGCCATCAGGCAATATTTTTCCCGGTTTCTGGTTTGCGTAAACATCCTTACGATCTGCAATATAAAGTTTCATCTGATTATGCTTTGGCTGCGAAAATGTACAAAAGTGGTTACGCCTTTAAACGTATTAAAGGCCTGGTCTCTGAGTTTTCCATGGGCGGCGTGTCAACATCGAATAATGTTGAATTGTGTCATGATGCAAAAAATGTGCAACGTAAGATATTAGGCGTGCCTGGTTTTGTCGCGGAATTATCATTCAAATTTCGTTTACGTACCACCGGAAAAGCAAAAGCACTTTATAACAAGACATAAATTTTCGGCTGAGTCCGTAGATCGAATTCGCACAAGCGATATCCGATAAAATCCTCAAGAGGATAATATGCAGGAATTAAATGGCTTCTCGGTACCGAAAGGTTTCCGGGGTGGGAACCCTATTAAAGTACAACTGTGGTGGGCAGTGCAGGCAACATTATTTGCCTGGTCACCGCAAATATTCTATCGCTGGCGCGCATTCTTATTACGTTTATTTGGCGCACAAATTGGTAAAGGTGTTGTGATTCGCCCCTCGGTCAAAATTACATACCCATGGAAGTTAACGTTGGGTGATTATGCCTGGGTAGGGGATGACGCGGTGTTATATACGCTGGGTGATATTACCATTGGTGCCAATTCTGTGGTGTCACAAAAGTGTTATTTATGTACCGGCAGTCACGATTATATGAGCAAGCATTTTGATATTACCGCTTCACCGATTGTTATTGGCGAAAAATGCTGGCTGGCAACAGATGTATTTGTTTCACCTGGTGTGACGATAGGTAATGGCACCGTCGTCGGTGCCCGCAGCAGTATTTATAAATCATTACCGGCGAATGCCGTTTGTCGGGGAAATCCGGCGGTAGTGATTCGGGAGCGCGCATAGAACTTTCGCCCTCGCCCTCACCCTAGCCCTCTCCCCCAGGAGAGGGGATCGTACGGTGTTCTCACTCAGGAGAGGGGATCATATGGTTTTCTCCCTTCTCCCTCAGGGGAAGGGGATCGTATGGTTTTCCCCCTCTCCCTCAGGGAGAGGGCCGGGGTGAGGGTGGTACAAAAATGTTAACAGAGGAAAAACATTATGACTAAAGTAGCTCTCATCACGGGTGTTACCGGACAAGACGGTTCATATCTTGCGGAACTGCTGCTGGAAAAAGGTTACGAAGTTCATGGCATCAAACGTCGTGCTTCTTCATTCAATACTGAACGTGTTGATCATATTTATCAGGATCCGCATGCCAGCAATCCAAAATTCCATCTGCACTACGGTGATCTGACGGACAGCTCAAACCTGACCCGTATTCTTTCCGAAGTGCAGCCGGATGAAGTGTATAACCTGGGCGCCATGAGCCACGTCGCGGTTTCTTTTGAATCCCCGGAATACACCGCAGATGTTGATGCAATGGGAACGTTGCGTCTGCTGGAAGCGATTCGGTTCTTAGGATTAGAGAAGAAAACCCGTTTCTATCAGGCATCCACGTCCGAGCTTTACGGTCTGGTGCAGGAAACTCCGCAGAAAGAGACCACGCCTTTCTATCCGCGCTCCCCATATGCGGTTGCGAAACTTTACGCCTACTGGATCACCGTAAACTACCGCGAATCCTACGGCATGTACGCCTGTAACGGCATTCTGTTTAACCACGAATCCCCACGCCGTGGTGAAACCTTCGTGACCCGTAAAATCACCCGCGCTATCGCCAACATCTCTCAGGGCCTGGAAAAATGTCTGTACCTCGGCAACATGGACTCCCTGCGTGACTGGGGCCATGCCAAAGATTACGTGAAAATGCAGTGGATGATGTTGCAACAAGACACGCCAGAAGACTTCGTGATTGCTACCGGTGTGCAGTACTCCGTGCGCCAGTTCGTGGAAATGTCCGCCGCGCAACTCGGTATCAAACTGCGCTTTGAAGGCACCGGCGTTGATGAGAAAGGCATTGTTGTTTCCGTGACCGGCCATGATGCACCGGGCGTTAAACCAGGCGATGTGATTGTTTCTGTCGACCCGCGTTACTTCCGTCCTGCTGAAGTGGAAACCTTGCTGGGTGACCCAACCAAAGCACATGAAAAACTGGGCTGGAAACCAGAAATCACCCTCAGAGAAATGGTCGGCGAAATGGTCGCTAAAGACCTGGAAGCGGCGAAAAAACACTCGTTGCTCAAATCACACGGTTACGAGGTTGCCATCGCGCTGGAGTCTTGAGCATGAATAAACACCGTATCTTTGTTGCTGGCCATCGTGGGATGGTCGGCTCTGCCATTGTCCGTCAGCTTGAACAACGTGCTGACGTTGAGCTGGTGCTGCGTGGCCGTGATGAACTGAATCTGTTGGATGGTGCCGCGGTAAACGCTTTCTTTGCCGAACAGCGAATCGATCAGGTTTATCTGGCGGCGGCGAAAGTGGGCGGTATTGTTGCGAACAATACGTATCCTGCTGACTTCATCTACGAAAACATGATGATCGAGGCGAATATTATTCACAGTGCCCATACGCACAACGTGAATAAGTTGCTGTTCCTTGGTTCATCGTGCATTTATCCAAAGATGGCCAACCAGCCGATGGCGGAAAGCGAGCTGCTGCAAGGCACACTTGAAGCCACTAACGAACCGTATGCAATTGCCAAAATTGCTGGCATCAAACTGTGCGAGTCATACAACCGCCAGTTTGGTCGCGATTATCGTTCGGTGATGCCAACCAATTTGTATGGCCCGCACGATAACTTCCACCCGAGCAATTCACATGTGATCCCCGCTTTGCTGCGTCGTTTCCATGAAGCGACTGAGCAGAACTCTCCTGACGTCGTGGTGTGGGGGAGCGGTACGCCAATGCGTGAATTCCTGCACGTTGATGATATGGCGGCAGCCAGCATCCACATTATGGAGCTGGCGAGTGAAGTGTGGGCCGAAAATACCCAGCCCATGCTTTCACATATTAACGTCGGTACCGGGGTCGATTGCACCATCCGCGAGCTGGCGCAAACCCTCGCGAAAGTGACGGGCTACCGTGGGCGCGTGGTGTTCGATGCCACCAAACCGGACGGCACGCCGCGCAAACTGCTGGATGTGACGCGACTGCGCCGTCTGGGTTGGTATCCGGAGATCACACTCGAGCCGGGTCTTGCCAGCACTTACCAGTGGTTCCTCGAAAACCAGCAACGGTTCCGGGGGTAAGCATGTTCCTGAGTGCTGAAGACTTCGCAACGGTCGTGAGTTCCACACCGCTTATCTCCATCGACCTGATTGTTGAAAATCAGGACGGCGAGTTCTTGTTGGGGCAACGCACTCAGCGCCCGGCGCAGAACTTTTGGTTCGTGCCGGGTGGCCGGGTACAAAAAGATGAAACGCTGGAGCAGGCTTTTGCTCGCTTAACCGAAGCTGAACTGGGTAAGCGTTTCGTGATGGCCGACGGCGAGTTTTACGGCGTTTGGCAGCACTTCTATGACGACAACTTCTCCGGGACGGATTTCTCAACGCACTACGTGGTGCTGGGATTCCGCCTGCGTGTTGATGCGAGAGCGCTGCAATTGCCAACCGCGCAGCACAGTGCATATCGCTGGTTAACGTCAGAGTCGTTGTTAGCGCGTGACGATGTCCACGACAACAGTCGCGCTTACTTTCTCTCCGACAAGACAGAAAAGGTCATCGGGTTATGAAGATTCTGGTCTACGGCATTAACTATTCACCGGAACTAACCGGCATCGGTAAATACACCGGCGAAATGGTTGAGTGGATGACGCGCCAGGGCCATGAGGTGCGGGTGATCACCGCACCACCTTACTATCCGGTCTGGGAAGTGCATCCCGAATATTGCGCCTGGAAGTATAAAAAAGAAGTCGGCGCGGCCACCGTCTGGCGCTGCCCATTATATGTGCCAAAACAGCCGTCAACGCTAAAGCGCCTGATCCATCTCGGCAGCTTTGCACTGAGTTCATTCTTCCCGCTGCTGGCACAACGTCGCTGGAAGCCGGATCGCATTATTGGCGTAGTGCCTACGCTGTTTTGTGTACCAGGTATGCGCCTGCTCGCGAAACTCAGCGGCGCACGTACGTTGCTGCATATCCAGGATTACGAAGTGGACGCCATGCTCGGCCTGGGAATGGCAGGTAAAAAGCAGGGGAAAGTAGCCCGACTGGCTCAACGTTTTGAGCAAAGTGGTCTGCATAACGTCGATAACGTTTCGACCATTTCGCGTTCGATGATGAACAAAGCGGTGGAGAAGGGCGTGGATCAGCAAAAAGTGATCTTCTTCCCTAACTGGTCGGAAGTTGAACGTTTTCGCGGTATTTCCCACGAGGATGTTCTTGCGGTGCGCACCCGTTTACAACTGCCTGTTGATAAAAAAATCATTCTCTATTCCGGCAATATCGGGGAGAAGCAGGGGCTGGAAACCGTCATTGAGGTGGCTGCACGTTTCGCTCATCAGCCATGGTTATTTGTGATTGTCGGCCAGGGCGGTGGCAAAGCGCGCTTGCAAAAACAGGCGCAGGAGAAGGGTTTGCAAAACGTGGTGTTCCATCCGTTGCAGCCTTACGACGCACTGCCAGCGTTACTGCATCTCGCGGATTGCCACTTGGTTATTCAGCGTCGGGGTGCGGCAGATGCAGTGTTGCCTTCCAAGCTGACTAATATTCTTGCCGTGGGCGGCAATGCGGTGATTACCGCAGAACCGGAAACCGAGCTCGGCCAACTTTGCGAGGCATATTCCGGCATTGCCGTGTGCGTCGAACCTGAATCGGTTGATGCGCTAGCGGATGGCATCGAGCGCTGCCTGCAATTGCCGGTACTCAATACAGTGGCATGTGAATATGCCGAGCGCACGCTGGAAAAAGACAGCGTACTGAATCAATTTATTACTGACATTCGGGGTTAAAAATGAGCCAACTTTATCCGGTGATCATGGCTGGCGGGAACGGTAGCCGTTTATGGCCGTTGTCCCGCGTGCTTTACCCGAAACAGTTCCTGTGTCTGAAAGGGGAACTGACCATGCTGCAAACCACCATTAGCCGTTTGAACGGTGTGGCGTGCGAAAGCCCGGTGGTGATTTGCAACGAAGAACATCGTTTTATCGTGGCTGAACAGCTACGTGAGCTAAACAAGCTGACGGAAAATATCGTTCTGGAACCAGCAGGCCGTAACACGGCCCCCGCTATTGCGCTGGCAGCCCTCGCGGCATTACGCAATCAGCCGGAACACGATCCGCTGATGCTGATCCTCGCGGCCGATCATGTGATTCAAAACGAAGAGGCATTTCGCGAAGCGGTTCGCAGCGCGCTGCCGTTTGCCGAAGCGGGGAAACTGGTGACGTTTGGTATCGTTCCTGACCTGCCGGAAACCGGTTATGGCTATATTCGCCGTGGGGAAGTCGCCAATCCCAATACGCCTGATGTCGATGCCGTTGCGTTTAGTGTCGCGCAGTTCGTGGAAAAACCAGATTTATCAACCGCACAGGCGTACGTCGCCAGCGGTGAGTATTACTGGAACAGCGGCATGTTCCTGTTCCGCGCCGGGCGCTACCTTGAAGAACTGAAAAAATTCCGCCCGGATATTCTCAGTGCCTGTGAAAAAGCGATGGCAAACGTAGACCCGGACCTGGATTTTGTCCGCGTGGACGAAGCGGCCTTCCTGAGTTGCCCGGATGAGTCTATCGACTATGCCGTGATGGAGAAAACCGCTGATGCCGTCGTCGTGCCGATGGATGCAGGCTGGAGCGACGTGGGTTCGTGGTCATCGCTGTGGGAAATCAGCACCAAAAACCCACAGGGCAATGTGCATCACGGCGATGTGATCAGCCACGATACTGAAAACAGCTATATCTATGCGGAGTCGGGGCTTGTCACCACCGTTGGCGTGAAAGATCTCGTCGTCGTGCAGACTAAAGATGCGGTACTGATTGCCGACCGCGACCACGTGCAAAGCGTGAAAAAAGTGGTTGAGCAAATCAAGTTTGATGGTCGTCACGAACACCACAACCATCGCGAAGTGTATCGCCCGTGGGGAAAATACGACTCCATCGATGAAGGCGAGCGCTACCAGGTGAAACGCATTACCGTCAAGCCAGGCGAAGGGTTGTCTTTGCAGATGCATCACCACCGTGCTGAGCACTGGATTGTGGTGGCGGGCACCGCAAAAGTCACGCTGGGTGAAGAGACAAAATTGCTGGGCGAGAACGAGTCCATCTACATTCCTCTGGGCGTGACGCATTGCCTGGAAAACCCCGGAAAAATCCCGCTCGATCTGATTGAAGTGCGTTCCGGCACTTACCTCGCAGAAGACGATATCGTTCGTTTCGAAGACCGTTACGGGCGTATCTAACCCCATCACAATTTAATCATTCCCGCAGCCCGCGAGCCTGCGGGTTGGGTAACTGTTGCCCGAAGGAGTGGATATGACACAGAAATTAACCTGTTTTAAAGCCTATGACATCCGTGGTCGCCTGGGCGAAGAGCTGAACGAAGAGATAGCCGAACGTATTGGCCGCGCCTATGGCGAGTACCTGAAACCAAAGACCATTGTGCTGGGCGGTGATGTACGCCTGACCAGTGAAACGCTGAAGCTGGCGCTGGCAAAAGGATTGCAGGATGCGGGTGTGGACGTGCTGGATATCGGCCTGTCCGGCACCGAAGAGATCTATTTCGCTACCTGGCATCTGGGCGTGGACGGTGGCATTGAAGTGACTGCCAGCCATAACCCGATGGACTACAACGGTATGAAACTGGTGCGCGAAGGGGCGCGCCCCATCAGTGGTGACACCGGCCTGCGCGATGTGCAGCGTCTGGCGGAAGCCAATGACTTCCAGCCCGTTGATGTAACTAAACGTGGTCGCTACCAGAAGATTTCCGTGGTTGAGGCTTACATTGACCACCTGTTCTCGTACATCAATGTCAACAATATCAAGCCGCTGAAGCTGGTGATTAACTCCGGTAACGGCGCGGCGGGCCCGATTATTGATGCCATCGAAGCACGCTTTAAGGCACTCAACGTGCCGCTGACGTTTATCAAAGTCCATAACACCCCGGACGGACATTTCCCGAACGGTATCCCGAATCCACTGCTGCCGGAATGCCGCGCCGACACTCGCAACGCGGTGATTGAACACGGCGCGGACATGGGGATTGCCTTTGACGGCGATTTTGACCGCTGCTTCCTGTTCGATGAGCACGGGCAGTTTATCGAGGGTTACTACATCGTTGGCCTGCTGGCAGCGGCGTTCCTCGAAAAACAGCCGGGGGCGAAGATTATTCATGATCCGCGTCTGTCGTGGAACACGGTGGATATCGTGGAGCGCGCAGGCGGTACGCCAGTGATGTCAAAAACCGGTCACGCTTTTATCAAAGAGCGTATGCGCCAGGAAGATGCGATTTACGGCGGCGAAATGAGTGCCCATCACTATTTCCGTGATTTTGCTTACTGCGACAGCGGGATGATCCCGTGGCTGCTGGTGACGGAGCTGTTGTGCCTGAAAGGGAAAACCCTGGGTGAGCTGGTGCACAACCGTATGGCGGCGTGGCCGGCGAGTGGGGAAATCAACAGCAAGCTGGCGGACCCGAAAGTAGCCATCGCTCGGGTGCAGCAGCATTTTGCGCCGCATGCTACAGAGGTGGACCACACCGACGGCGTGAGCATGGCGTTTGCGGACTGGCGCTTTAACCTGCGTAGCTCCAACACCGAGCCGGTGGTGCGCCTGAACGTGGAATCTAAGCGCAATGAACAACTGATGCAGGCGCGAACACAAGAAATTATGGAACTGTTGAATCAGTGATTTGATTGTCACAGGTCGCCCTCACCCTAACCCTCTCCCCCAGGAGAGGGGATTGACGGTTTTCTCCCTCTCCCTCGAGGGAGAGGGCCGGGGTGAGGGGCAAATAGTGAATAAAGGTAAAACGATGACAAACCTAAAAAAGCGCGAGCTACCAAAAACGAACGCATCGTTAATCTCTATGGTGCAACGTTTTTCTGACATCACCATTATGTTTGTTGGGTTATGGATTGTGTGTCAGGTCAACGCGTTACCGTTTTTGTACATGCATTTACTGATGGCCTTACTGGCCCTTGTGGTTTTCCAGATGATTGGCGGCATGACCGATTTTTACCGTTCATGGCGCGGGGTGAAGATTTCCAGCGAACTGATGTTGTTGCTGCAAAACTGGACATTGAGCCTGATTTTTAGTGCCGGTTTACTGGCCTTTAATCCTGATTTTGACGGGTCTTTCTGGGTCTATCTCGCCTGGTATGTGTTAACCAGTTTCGGCATGATGTTCTGTCGCTCGTTTATCCGCCTGGGCGCCGGTTGGTTGCGCAATATGGGGTACAACACGCGCCGCATTGCAATCGCAGGTTCGATGCCCGTGGGCTATGCGCTTGCCGAGAGTTTCCGCAACGAGCCGTGGTTGGGATTTGATGTCACCGGTGTGTATGACGACCAACAGCCGGAATCACCCCATGGCGATTATGCGGGCTGTTTCGCAGATTTGGTGGAACAAGCGCGGGCAGGCCGCATCGATAATATCTATATCGCGATGACCATGAGCGAAGAAGCGCGGATTAAATCACTGGTGCGTGAACTGACCGATACCACCTGCTCAGTGCTGCTGATCCCGGATGTTTTCACCTTCAATATTCTTAACGCCCGCACCGAAGAAGTGAACGGTGTCCCGGTTGTGCCTCTTTTTGAAACCCCGTTAAACGGCATTAACCGTGTTCTGAAACGTCTCGAAGATATTGTGCTTGCTTCGCTGATCCTGCTGTTTATTTCGCCGGTGCTGTTGTGTATCAGCGCGGCGGTGAAACTGACCTCTCCTGGCCCCGTTATCTTCCGCCAGACGCGCTACGGCATGGACGGGAAGCCGATCAAAGTGTGGAAATTCCGCTCTATGAAAGTGATGGAAAATGACGCGGTCGTCACTCAGGCCACCAAAGGTGATAAGCGCATTACGCCAGTCGGTAACTTCTTGCGTCGTACCTCTCTGGATGAATTGCCGCAATTTATCAATGTGCTGATGGGCGAGATGTCGATTGTCGGGCCGCGCCCGCATGCAGTGGCGCATAACGAGCAATATCGATCGCTGATTGAAGGCTACATGCTGCGCCATAAAGTGAAACCGGGCATCACGGGCTGGGCGCAAATCAACGGCTGGCGCGGTGAAACTGACACGCTGGAGAAAATGGAAAAGCGTGTTGAGTTTGATCTGGAATACATCCGCGAATGGAGCCTGTGGTTTGACATCAAAATTGTCTTTCTGACCATTTTCAAAGGCTTTGTTAACAAAGCCGCCTATTGAGTGAATCCACAATGAGTCTGAGAGAAAAAACCATCAGCGGTGCCAAATGGTCTGCCATCGCCACGGTGATTATTATTAGCCTTGGCCTGGTGCAGATGACTGTGCTGGCACGGATTGTCGACAATCACGAGTTTGGCCTGCTGACGGTTTCGCTTGTGATCATCGCGCTGGCCGATACGTTGTCAGATTTTGGCATTGCCAACTCGATTATCCAGCGCAAAGAGATAAGCCACCTCGAGCTAACCACGTTGTATTGGCTGAATGTCGGTCTTGGGCTTGCGGTTTTCGCGGTGGTGTTTTTACTCAGCGATGTTATCGCTTCGGTACTGAATACCGCAGCACTTGCACCGCTGATTAAAACACTGTCGTTCGCTTTTATCGTTATCCCACACGGGCAGCAGTTCCGCGCGCTAATGCAAAAGGAAATGGAGTTTTCAACGATTGGCTCGATTGAAACGGTATCAGTGTTGGCGGGCTTTACCGTGACGGTTGGGGCGGCGATGGTATACCCGTTCGCCATGACGGCGATCATCGGTTATCTGGTTAACACCGTGGTTCGCACCTCGCTGTTTGGTTTCTTTGGCCGCAAGATTTATCGCCCTGGCCTGCACTTTTCACTGAAATCTGTCAGCTCGAATCTGAAGTTTGGTGCATGGCTAACGGCTGACAGCATGATCAATTATGTGAATACCAATCTCTCAACGTTAGTGCTGGCGCGAATTCTTGGTGCCAGCATCGCTGGGGGCTACAACCTCGCCTATAACGTGGCGGTGGTACCACCGATGAAGCTGAATCCGATTATCACCCGCGTGCTGTTTC
Source organism: Buttiauxella sp. A111 (assembly GCF_014189855.1). Lineage (GTDB taxonomy): Bacteria > Pseudomonadota > Gammaproteobacteria > Enterobacterales > Enterobacteriaceae > Buttiauxella > Buttiauxella selenatireducens. Next base: position 811,268 of record NZ_BJFN01000001.1, on the reverse strand, counting down.
CTGCTTTTGCCAAGATTCAGGACGATACCGACAAGTTACGTATCAACTTCTACAAATTTCTGTCGATTGTCGGGATTATTAACTTCCCGGCGCTGCTCGGCCTGCTGGTGGTTTCGAATAATTTTGTGCCGCTGGTGTTTGGTGAGAAATGGCAGTTTATTACGCCGATCCTGCAATTGCTGTGTGTGGTTGGCCTGTTGCGCTCCATTGGTAACCCGATTGGATCGCTGTTGATGGCAAAAGCACGTGTCGATATCAGCTTTAAATTCAATGTATTCAAAACCTGCTTGTTTATCCCGGCGATTATTATCGGCGGCCATATGGCGGGTGCGCTGGGCGTCACGCAGGGTTTCTTGTTGGTGCAGGTAGTGAACACCGTACTGAGCTATTTCGTGATGATTAGGCCGGTGCTCGGCGCAAGCTTCCGCCAGTACATTCAAAGTATCTGGCTGCCGTTTTACCTTTCTATTCCAACCATTGTGATCAGTGGCTCGCTGGGCTTTGCCCTGAAAGGGCAGCTCTCGCTCGGCTTGTTGTTGGGCGTACAAATTGCGGCTGGAGCATTGGCCTTTATCGGGATGCTGGCGCTTTCGCGCAATGCGCTAGTGGTAGAGATGAAACGCCAGTTTATTCGAACGCCCCCTCACCCTAACCCTCTCCCTCAAGGGAGAGGGGACTGACCGTTTTCTCCCTCGCCTGAGAGAGAGGGGACTGAACGGTTTTCTCCTTCTCCTGAGGGAGAGGGGACTGATCGGTTTTTTCCTTCTCCTGAGGGAGGGCATTAATCGGTTTTCTCCCTCTCCTGGGGGAGAGGGCAGGGGTGAGGGCATACATTAAAGAACGAGGTCTGTATGAAATTATTGATTCTTGGCAACCACACGTGCGGCAACCGTGGTGATAGCGCCATTTTGCGCGGACTGATTGATGCGATTACTACCATTGATGACACCGTGCAGGTTGATGTGATGAGCCGCTATCCGGTGAGTTCCGCGTGGCTGTTGGGTCGCCCGGTTCTGGGTGACACCCTGTATAAGCAGATGAAGCAACATAACAATGCGGTTGGGTTGATGGGGCGGGTTAAAAAAGTTCTGCGCCGCAAGTATCAGCACCAGGTTTTGCTGGCGAAAGCCACTGATAACGGGCGGCTGCGTAATATTTCCATCCCACAAGGATTTATCGATTTCGTCAAGTCGCTGCAAACTTATGACGCGATTATTCAGGTCGGCGGTTCGTTTTTTGTCGATTTATACGGTGTTTCGCAGTTTGAACATGCGCTGTGCAGCTTTATGGCGAAAAAGCCGGTTTACATGATTGGCCACAGCGTAGGGCCGTTCCAGGATCCGCAGTTTAATCACCTGGCAAGCTATGTATTCGGCAATACGGAGTCGCTGATTTTGCGTGAATCCGTCAGCCTCGATTTGATGAAAAGAAGCAATATTGATTGCAGCAAAGTGGAGCAGGGTGTGGATACGGCCTGGCTTGTAGAACATCACAACGACAGCTTCGTGCCGAGCTACGCCGTGCAGCATTGGTTCAATACCATCAAACGCAAGAAAACGGTGGCGATTACGTTGCGTGAGCTGGCGCCTTTTGATAAGCGCCTGGGCACCACTCAGCAAGCCTATGAGCAGGCATTTGCCTCCGTGGTGAACCGCATTATTGAACAGGGTTATCAGGTGCTGGCACTTTCGACCTGTACGGGCATCGACAGCTACAACAAAGATGACCGAATGGTGGCGCTGAATCTTCGCCAGTACATCAATAACCCCGAGGAATACCACGTGGTGATGGATGAGCTTAATGACCTTGAAATGGGCAAAATTCTCGGGGAGTGCGAGCTGACAGTCGGCACGCGCCTGCATTCAGCCATTATTTCCATGAACTTTGGTACGCCTGCCATTGCTATCAATTATGAACACAAATCCGCGGGCATCATGCAGCAGCTTGGCATGCCGGAAATGGCAATTGAAATCCGCCAGCTTCTGAATGGTTCACTTCAGAGCGTGGTGGCCGACGTCTTAGGGCAACTACCGGCAATCAATGAACGCCTCGCTTACGCGGTACGTGCTGAACGTGCCGATGGTCGGCGCATGGTGGAGTCAGTTCTGGCGCGGGTGAAGGGGGCTAAATGAAAGTCGGCTTCTTCTTGCTTAAATTCCCTGTGGCATCCGAAACCTTCGTGCTCAACCAGATCGTTGCATTTATTGATATGGGTTATGAGGTGGAAATCGTCGCTATCCAGAAGGGGGATTTGACCCATACCCACTCGGCATTCAAAGAGTACAAGCTTGCGGAAAAAACCACCTGGCTGATGGATGAACCCGCAGGCAAGGCGGCAAAACTGCAATCCCGAGCGCTGAACACGCTGCGTGGTGCGCTGCGTCCACGAACCTGGAAGGCGTTGAATGCGAAACGCTATGGCGAGGAAGCTCGCAATTTAATTCTCTCCTCCATTTGTGGCCGCAACCCTCAGCCTGTGCAGGCTGATGTCTTTATTGCTCATTTCGGCCCTGCCGGAGTGACGGCGGCAAAATTACGCGAGCTTGGCTTGCTGACAGGCAAAATTGCCACGGTATTCCATGGGATTGATATTTCAGGACGTGATGCGCTGGCGCACTACACCCCTGAATATCAAAAGCTCTTTGCCCGTGGTGATTTGATGCTGCCGATAAGCGAATTGTGGGCAGGACGCTTACAAAAGATGGGCTGTCCGGCCAACAAAATTACCGTCTCGCGCATGGGCGTGGATATGGAGCGGTTTTCGCAACGCGCCGTTAAAAAGCCGGCGAAAACGCTGGAGATTATCTCGGTGGCTCGGTTGACCGAGAAGAAAGGATTGCATGTGGCGATTGATGCCTGCGCGTTGTTAAAAGAGCGAGGCGTGAGTTTTCGTTACAACATCCTTGGTATTGGTCCATGGGAAACGCGGCTGCGCACGCTTATCGAACAAAATCAACTTGATGATGTGGTGTTTATGCCGGGCTTTAAGCCGAATCACGAGGTAAAAGCGATGCTTGATGAGGCTGATTTGTTCCTACTGCCATCGGTCACGGGCGTTGACGGCGATATGGAAGGGATCCCTGTGGCCCTGATGGAAGCGATGGCGGTCGGTATTCCGGTTCTGTCTACCGTGCATAGCGGTATCCCCGAGTTAATCGATTCGGGACGTTCTGGCTGGTTGGTGCCCGAAAACGATGCGGGAGCGCTCGCCGATAGCTTACAGGACTTCGGCCATATCGATGAAAGTGAACTCAAACCCATGTTGCAACTGGCGCGTGAAAAAGTTGAAACCGAGTTCAATCAGCACGTTATCTATCAGCAGTTAGCACGTCAGCTACAGACGCTGTAAACCCATTTAGTGAAGCTTCACGGGGATGTATGCGCAAAAAATTTGAATTGACCAACCCTTCATTTTCCTCCACCCGTCGCAAGTTACTCAAAGCCAGCTCTGTTCTGGCTGCGGTTCCCTTCATCTTGCCCCGTAGTGTGTTAGCTGGGGCAGGCAAAAGCGAGGTTAGTGTCCAGAAATTCTATAGCGGTGACTGGATTGCCGCCTTCAAACAAGCTTTCTCAGCCGCTGATGTCGTGTCTGTTCCTGCCGATTTAGTCTGTGACAACATCAATACCGCCATTTTTATGCCACAAGGTAAAACCTTACAGGTTGCTGGTGGCTTAAAAGGAAATGGTAAAGGGCGTTTTGTGATGCAGGACGGCTGCCAGATTTTGGGGGAAAAGGGAGGGCGGTTTCACAATGTCATCCTTGATGTGCGGGGCTCAGACTGCACTATCAAAGGTATTGATATGAGCGGTTTTGTGCCGGTGAGTCAAATCTACATCGGCGGAAAAGATAAGCGCACTATGCGTAACCTGGTGATTGATAACATTAGGGTGCACGATGCGAACTATGCCATTTTGCGGCAAGGGTTCCACAATCGCATGGAGAACGTCAGGATAACCAATGGTCACTTTAGCCGTTTGCAGGGTGATGCTATTGAATGGAATGTGGCGATAAACGATCACGACTTGCTTATCTCCGACCATGTGATTGAAAACATTGATTGCACCAATGGAAAGGTCAACTGGGGGATCGGTATTGGGCTTGCGGGAAGTACCTATAACAATGACTATCCCGAAGATCAGGCTGTTAAAAATTTTGTTGTTGCCAATATTACCGGCAGCAACTGCCGCCAGTTGGTCCATGTCGAAAACGGCAAACACTTTATCATTCGCAATATAAAGGCGCGGAATATCAATCACACGTTTAGTAAGAACGCGGGGATCGATAACGCGACAGTCGCAATTTATGGGTGTGATAACTTCGTCATTGATAATGTTGATATGGTCGACAGTGCGGGATTTCTGATCGGTTATGGTGTTATCAAAGGTAAGTATCTGTCTATTCCACAAAATTTTAAGCTAAACGACATTGCGCTGGATAACACCCAAATGCCTTTTAAGAGTCGGGGTATCCAGATTTCGTCAGGCAATGCGACCTCCTTTGTGGCAATCACCAATGTGGCGATGAAAAGAGCAACGCTTGAGCTGCATAACAAACCGCAACACTTGTTTCTGAGAAACGTCGACGTGATGCAGTATTCTGATGTGGGACCCGCGTTGAAGCTAAACTTTGACCTGCGCAAAGATGTGCGTGGCCGTTTTATGGCCAAAGACGACACGTTGCTTTCGCTTGCCAATGTGCGGGCTGTGAACGAAAAAGGGCACAGCTCGGTAGACATCGACAGGGTGGATCAGCAGCATGTGAATACCCATGGGTTGAATTTTGCTCTACCAATGGTTAATAAATAAATGGTCAAGTCACTTTGCGATTTATCTGAGGGTCCAGGTGTATTAAAAAAAGGTTTTTAGTTTTGTAGGCTTTGTTGAGGAAGTTAAAATGACGTACTACTTTGGCTCAATTCATGCTGGCATCAAAGCACGAAAAGACTATAATCCTCCAACCATTTCGAGGTGGGTTTGAATATGATTAATTTGAAAGCAGTTATTCCGGTAGCAGGTTTGGGTATGCATATGTTGCCCGCAACAAAGGCTATTCCAAAGGAAATGCTACCGATCGTTGATAAGCCGATGATTCAATACATCGTCGACGAGATCGTAGCTGCAGGAATCAAAGAAATCGTATTGGTGACGCACTCTTCAAAGAATGCGGTTGAGAACCATTTCGACACCTCCTATGAACTGGAAGCTCTGCTTGAGCAACGCGTGAAGCGCCAGTTGCTTGCTGAAGTCCAGTCCATTTGCCCTCCGGGCGTGACCATCATGAATGTGCGTCAGGCTCAGCCCTTAGGCTTGGGTCATTCTATTTTGTGCGCCCATCCGATTATTGGCGACAATCCATTTGTTGTTGTATTACCTGACGTTATACTTGATGGCGCCAGCGCTGACCCATTGCGCTATAATTTGGCGGCAATTGTTGAGCGTTTCAAAGAAACTGGGCGCAGCCAGGTGCTGGCAAAACGTATGCCGAACGAAGACTTGTCCGAGTATTCGGTTATCACCACTGAAGAACCGTTAAACAATGATGGGCAGATTGGTCGCATTGTTGATTTCGTGGAGAAACCCGATCAGCCACAGACTTTAGATTCTGACCTGGCGGCTGTGGGCCGTTATGTTCTGTCTGCTGATATCTGGCCTGAGCTTGAGAAGACAGAGCCAGGTGCATGGGGACGAATCCAACTGACAGACGCCATTGCTGCATTGAATCAAAAGCAAGCGGTTGAAGCGGCTTTGATGACTGGCGAAAGCTATGACTGCGGTAAGAAAATGGGTTACATGAAGGCGTTTGTTAATTATGGTTTGCGTAACCATAAAGAAGGCCAGAAGTTCAGGGACAGCATTCAGAAATTACTGGCTCGTTGATTTGTTCAATCAATGATGACCAAAGTCTGATGAAAAGAACGGCAGTCAAAAGTAGCAGTACGGTTACATATTTGTAATTGTGCTGCTGCAGACTGCCGTTTTTTTTGAGATGATTTTGAGACAAAAATTTTACGGGCAGCAGTATCACATTCCAATGAAAGACATAAAAACACTGGTTAAATAATCAGTTTCTAACAGTTGAGTTCATTCGAATGTGTTGCAAAAATTTAGCCATGTGCCAGCCTACTCGGTGGCATGTGAAAAGTATCAGTACACTGGTAGCTGTTGAGCCAAGGGCGGTAGCATGGCTAAAATGAAATCAACCCAATATGGATTATTAATTTCTCCCTTCCGTTAGAACCTCATAGCAAGCCACGTTTGTTAGAATAATGCAATTGAATGCACATTTTGCTTAAATATTAAGCATTAAATATTGTTCGCCAACTTAACTCTTTCGAAATGACTTATAATTAAAGAATAATATTTTAGGAGAGGAAATGTTTATTGTTAGTTGAAAAAAGGAACCTAGTATTTTTTCCCGAATTATATTTTTTAAGGGAAGGTTTTATTTTCACAGTTCAGTCAGTCATGTCTGCAAACATATAAGGTTATATTAGTATGAAGTATACAATTGTAGGTGCTACTGGGTTTATTGGTTCTCATATGTTGTCTTTTATGAAATCTATGAATGTAGAAATTTTTTGCCCTGAGAAAAATTATGATTATAACCAAAATGAAGATTTGGGGGTGGTTTTTTATTGTGCAGGTTATGGTGATTGTAAAAATGATGTAAATAATGTTGTGGATGCCAATGTCAATAAACTAAAAGAAATTCTTACTGCAGGTAATTTTAGTAAATTAATTTATGTTTCTTCAACAAGAGTGTACATAAACGCTGATACATCATCTGAAAATTCTGATCTAATCATCAGTTTTAATGATGAAAGGAAGTTATTTAATCTTTCAAAATTAGTGGCTGAAGAGTTGTGCAGGTTAAGCTCTAAAAAAGTTATAATTGTAAGGCCATCAAATGTATATGGTCTTGCTATTAACAGCCCACTGTTTTTACCTCAAATAATTAAAAATGCAATTACAAATCATCATGTTGATATGTTCATTAATCCGGATTATGAGAAGGATTATGTATCAGTAGATGATGTTGTGTATATTATGTACCAATTATCATTGCGAAATGATATTTGTGGCGAGGTTTTTAATATCGCTTCTGGTTACAATATTTCGGCAGAAAATATCGCTGAAGTGTTAGCGTCAACAACTGGTTGTAATATTAAATGGCATGCTAACAACACAAAAGAAATATTTCCAGTAACAAATATGGAAAAAACAAATGCAATAATTCCTCATAATTATAAAAATATGTTAGACGATTTACAGGATATGATTGAAGAATTTAAGATTTATCAAGGGCAACAAAATGGAAGGTAAATCTAAAAGAACAATTCTATTTATCTCACCTTCATTTTTTGGTTATGAAAAAGAAATACGTAATGAACTTGAGAAAAGTAACGACGTAATCTGTTGGGATGAGCGCCCAAGTAACAGTACTATTTATAAAATATTTCTTAGGTTGAATATAAGAATATTAATAAATAAATATAATAAAAAATATTATGATTCACTGCTGGTTGCTCTGAAAGAAAAATGTATTGATGTTGTTTTTATTGTCAACCCTGAAGCTATAGATTCAGTTATTTTAAATGAATTGAAGCGTGTAACAACAAAAAACAATCCTTTCTGTAAATTTGTAATGTATTTATGGGACTCAATAAATAACAAACCTGGTGTCCGTAAAATAATACAGGAGTTTGATTCCGTATTCACATTTGAGCGTAGTGATGCAGATGCTTGGGGCGTGGGGTTCCTACCATTATTCTATTCAGCAAGATATAATAAACCACAGCAACCAACTAAAAAATATGATCTTTGCTTTATTGGAACTGCGCATTCAGATCGTATTTCTATCGTAAATGATGTTATCAACAAAATTGAGAAAATAAAAAAAATCACTGTGTATACTTTTTTTTATTTTCAAAGTGAAATGATTTTTCGTTTAAAAAATTATTTACGTGGGAAAGTCGTTAGTGTAAAAGTGAATTTTAAGCCTTTAACACAAGCTGAAGTATTTGAGTTAATTCAATCATCGGAAATTATAATAGATATACATCATCCAAAGCAGAATGGTCTAACGATGAGAACGATTGAGTGTGTTGGCTTAAATAAAAAAATAATAACTACTAATAAAGACATTGTCAGCTATGATTTTTATAATCCAGACATGATTTGTGTTGTTTCAAGAGAAGATATAGAGATTCCAGAAAGTTTCATTATAGGGAGTAATTTAGGCTACCATAATCGTGAAAAATATTCATTGAGTCATTGGGTGAACACAATCATTCCACCGGCAGGTGATCGTGAATAAAAATATAATAACAGGATTATCTGTGTTGTTCCTTGAAAGAGGTGTGCAGATAATATCAGCTATTTATGCCAATCATTTGATTTCTAAAGCGCTTTCAATAGAACAGTTTGGTGTATGGCAATATGCATTTACATGTTCAAATATAATAATGTCTTTAAGTTGGATGTGCGGTTCAGAAGCAGTCGTGCCACAACTAACGCGTCTTACGCTGAAGGAAAAAGTAGCATATTGTAACACTATTTTCTTTGCTCGAATTTCAATATCATCTCTTGCTGCATGTATTTGCATCATATTTGCTATTGTTTCGGATGAACAAATCATTAAATATTATTTATTAGGTTCTTCGCTGGCTATTTTTGTTCGAGAACCACTTATGGTTGGTTTTGCAAAATGGCAAGCAGAAGGTAAGTTATATTACTCAGGCGTAATTCAAATTACTGGTTGTATTATAAGGATTCTGACTCTTTACTTATTATCTTCAACCTTAGGTTTTGATAAGAAATTGCTCTCACTGCCATGGGTTCTAGAAAGTATATTTGTCGGTGTTATGATATACTCTTTTTCAATAAAGAAAATTCCTGTTTTGCATATTGTAAAACGAGATGATTTACTTTTACTTCTCAAAAGAAGTATCTTCATATGGGGAGGTGTTGTTGCATATTCTTTTTTTATAAAACTTGATAGGGTTTTGTTGAAGAGTAGTTTGTCATCAAGCGACTATGGTATTTATAGTGCCGCATCTCAGATTAACGAAAATACTGCGTCAGTAACAATGATATTAATTCAAGTGCTTGCACCAATACTACTATATAAGCATAAAACATGGTCGGTGTTTAATAGAAATTTGTCAATTCTGGCTATTGTAATGTTTATTGTTTTCATGCTTTTCTCACTTTTACTTATTCCCTTCTCACCAAAAATATTTGCATTCATTTTTGGTGAGAAATATGTATTTGCAGCAAATTATTATAATGTTTTGATTTTTTTATTGCCACTTTACGCAGTTGATAATTTGGTTAATGCTGCAAATTTAGCATCTAAAAGTTTTTATTACTATAGTGTAAAATGGTGTGCAGTATTCTTACTGTGCTTTGGTGTTTTTACGTCATTGCAATATTTCCTAACAAATAGCCCTGTACTAAATGTGTATATTTCAATGTATGTGTCATTGATTTTCTCAATTGCTATATCTATTTATTGGTATTTGGCCATCACAAAAAAACATATAATGGATCATAAAGATGATTAGCATTATTACACCTATTTTAGGCACAAAAGACAAGGTCATTAGTTTTATAAGTTCCTTACTAGAAATATCATCTCTCGAACCTGTTAAATTAAATGATATTGAACTAATTGTAATTGATGATGGTTCTGAACTATCCTTGAAAAGTACAGTTGAGTTTTTTTATGCTGCATTTCTTGAGAGAAACTGGAGTGTGAAATTTTTGAGGAATGAAGTAAATCAAGGTAGGGCTTACTCCAGAAATAAGGCTGCAAAACAAGCAAGCAATGAATGGTTGTTTTTTGTAGACATTGATAATTTGATCCAGCCAGGGTGCTTATCAAATCTGATTTCGATGATTGATAAAAACAACGAGCCATTTGTTGCCAGAGCCAATGTCCGTTGTTGGCCAGCATTAACAAAAAAGAGTAATTACTTACATTACTTTGATTCAAGATATCTTGGTAACCGATATAAAGATAGTGTTACTATAGATTATAGGTATTTTGCAAGCGATGCATTTATTATCAGCAGAACTCAATTTAATATCTTGAATGGCTTTGATGAATCCTTCCGACATTATGGATGCGAAGATGAAGAATTTGGAGTAAGACTTAAATTATTTAACATTCGATTTCTTTTCTGCCATGATGCTCTTCTTTTCGATAACGATAGTCCGACGTTAAATCGTGCATGTGAGCGAATGGTTCCATATGCACAATATTCTGTTCCATTGCTTCTGGAAAAACATCCTCAGATTATAGATAGTATACTTTTCCCATTAGCGGAAAAACAGACTGTTAAGGCTATTGTTGTTAAATTAGGGTTATCAATACTAGTATACTTAAAAATACACCAAATAATTAAATTTATCTTGAATAAGCTGGATAATAAGAAAGGAGTTAGAGTGGCATCTTTTCTTTATAAAATCTTACTTGCTCAATATTATATCGATGGTTACCTTCGCAGGAAGAAAAATGGCTAGCGTATATTTTCTTTTTGGAACATTATTTATTTTTAGTCCTGTTTTTTTTGCTGTGCAATTCATTGTTTTTTTATTAGCATTTATTTCCGGCGGTTATAGAGCTACTAAGTATGGGTTGATATTTATCACGATTGCAATAATATCTCTTCTGCTTCATGAAATTAATGGTGTGGTTGATAAAATTTATATTTTCACCATCGTTTGTTGTTTTTACGCATTAACCGTTCCATCAATTTATGCCAATTGTAAAAAAGCGATAGGGAAAGATGGATGGCGCGGGTTTGTTAATTTTTGCATAAAATTTCACATTATTACATTCTTACTACAGTTTTTTGCATTTAAGTTATTTAACATTGATATAGATTATGGAAAGTTGCTACTAGGTCCACCTCATCGTAGTAGTTATGACGGTTTTGATTATAGAGCAACCGGTGTTTTTGCTGAGCCGAGCATTTTTTCTATTCATATGCTGACTCTTTTGGTAATGAAATACATTCTTGAAAATAAAAATTCAATAATGGTATATATTGCTCTCGCATGCATGGCTATATCTGGTTCAACATTCTCAGTTATTTGTGTTGCTTTATTTTTTATATTGACGATAAAATTCACAATAAAATGGGTGGTGGGTGGAGTTGCTACATTCTTTGTACTTTCGCCTATTGTTTATGAAAATATATTATGGCGAATGTCGTATGTAGCCTCGGGAAATGATGGTAGTACATCGTATAAATTAAATTTATTAAAAACATTATATGAAGATGCAACTGTATTTAATATTGGTCATGGAATGGTGGGGTATTATGAAAACGCCCCTGATTATTTACAGTCACTTTTTGACATGACTCTCTTTGGCAGTAATATTTTAGTTTTTGGTTTTTGGTTGGGTGGGGTTTTAAGTATCATATGGGTAACCTATTTTATTCGTTTTCAAAAAATTTCTTTAAGGATGATGATATTGTGTTTGTTACCATGCTTAAAATTGACATTCCTGTTTCCAATTTTTTGGTTGTACTTGGCATTTTTAGCTGGGTATTTTGGTGGCAAAAATGAAAAATATTAAAAAAGATATCCAAAGATATAAGTCATTAATTGGCGATAATTCTGAATTTAAATTTAAAAATTATTTTAAAATATTTAACCCTCGACTTATTCCAAATGTTTTATATCGGAGTGCATATTACTTTAATAAAAAAGGATTGCGTAGATTTTCAAAAATATTTTCATTCATTAATGTTGTTGTTTTTAATGTTGAAATAGCAACGGAATGCGAAATTAAAGGTGGACTATTCATGCCGCATACATTTGGAATTGTAATTGGCGCTGCACGTATAGGTGAAAACTTTACTGTCTACCAAAATGTTACAATTGGCGCAAAAAATTTAGATATGCACTACGATAGAAAAAATCGGCCAGTTATAGAAGATAATGTAGTGATTTCTACTGGTGCCGTTGTAATTGGAGCCATTATTTTAAAAAATGGATCTAAAGTTGCAGCTAATGCCGTAGTTATAAAGGATGTTGAGGCTAATGAGTTAGTCGGGGGTATGCCGGCAAAACGGCTCAAATTGAATTAGTATTATTAACCATTATTTCAATCAGTTACAAGTAATCGACTGTTCTTGTTAACTCATAATCACAAATTAAGGGATATGCTATCCATACTTTTCATCATGAGTTAACATCCAAGCTACAAAATACTGCGCTTAAGTCGTAGTAACCATCCAAAGACAGGAGTACGTAATGTCCAAACAGCAAATCGGCGTCGTCGGTATGGCAGTAATGGGGCGCAATCTTGCGTTAAACATTGAAAGCCGTGGCTATACCGTTTCCGTGTTCAACCGTTCAGGCGATAAAACTGAAGAAGTTATCTCCGAGAACCCGGGCAAGAAGCTGGTTCCTTACTATACCGTGCAAGAGTTTGTCGAATCTCTGAAAACTCCACGTCGTATCTTATTGATGGTTAAGGCGGGTGAAGCTACGGACAAAACCATCGACTCCCTGAAACCGTATCTTGAGAAAGGCGATATCTTGATTGATGGTGGTAACACCTTCTTCCACGATACTATTCGTCGTAACCGTGAGCTATCTGCTGAAGGGTTCAACTTCATCGGTACTGGCGTATCGGGTGGTGAAGAAGGTGCACTCAAAGGCCCATCCATCATGCCTGGTGGTCAGAAAGAAGCATACGAACTTGTTGCTCCTATCCTCAAGCAGATTGCTGCTGTTGCAGAAGATGGCGAACCCTGTGTGACATATATCGGTGCGGATGGCGCTGGTCACTATGTGAAGATGGTTCACAACGGTATCGAATATGGCGATATGCAGTTAATTGCTGAAGCCTATTCACTACTCAAGCATGGCTTGAATCTTTCCAACGAAGAGCTTGCTACTACTTTCACAGAATGGAATGAAGGTGAGCTAAGCAGCTATCTGATCGACATCACCAAAGATATCTTCACTAAGAAAGATGAAGACGGTAAATATTTGGTTGATGTGATTCTGGATGAAGCTGCTAACAAAGGTACGGGGAAATGGACCAGCCAGAGCTCTCTTGACCTTGGTGAACCGCTGTCCCTGATCACTGAGTCTGTTTTCGCGCGTTATATCTCCTCTTTGAAAGAACAACGTGTGGCAGCATCTAAAGTGTTGAGTGGACCACAGGCTAAGCCGTTTGCTGGCGATAAAACTGAGTTCGCTGAGAAAGTTCGCCGTGCTTTATATCTGGGTAAAATCGTTTCTTATGCGCAGGGGTTCTCGCAGCTTCGTGCCGCATCTGAAGAGAATAACTGGGATCTCAACTATGGTGAGATTGCTAAGATCTTCCGTGCTGGCTGTATCATTCGTGCTCAGTTCCTGCAAAAAATTACTGATGCTTACGCAGAGAATGCGGCAATTGCAAACCTGTTGTTAGCGCCGTACTTCAAGAAGATTGCCGATGAGTATCAGCAAGCGCTTCGTGATGTGGTTTCTTACGCAGTGCAAAATGGCATCCCAACGCCGACCTTCTCCGCTGCTATCTCTTACTACGATAGCTACCGTGCAGCAGTGTTGCCTGCGAACCTGATTCAGGCACAACGCGACTATTTCGGTGCGCATACTTATAAGCGCATTGATAAAGACGGTATATTCCATACCGAGTGGATGGAATAGTACAGTTCTCATATCATTACGCTTTACCAGTGGTGGGTTACTATCACTGGTTTTTTATTAATGTTGCTAACATTTTTTGTATTGCCACTTTATCGATTGCGATAGGGGCATACTAGGAAATTTTATAGAGTCTGAGGTGTTATGAAAATTATCGTAACGGGTGGTGCTGGTTTCATCGGTTCTGCCGTGGCCCGCCAGATAATCAATGAAACAAATGATGAAGTTTTAATAGTCGATAAACTAACCTATGCTGGAAATCTTGAATCGCTTGAATCAATATTCAACAATCCACGCTTTTCATTTCGGCAGGTTGATATTTGCGATCGTGTGGCTTTAGATTCTTTAATTATGGATTTTCAACCAAATGCAATAATGCATTTGGCTGCTGAGAGTCATGTTGATCGTTCAATTGATGGTCCTGCTGCATTTATTGAGACCAATATTGTTGGTACTTATGTGTTGCTCGAAGCTGCACGTCATTACTGGAGTCACCTAGACACAAAGTCGAAACAGGATTTTCGCTTTCATCATATTTCTACTGATGAAGTTTACGGCGATTTGCATGACATGACTTCGTTGTTTACTGAGAATACGCCGTACGCGCCAAGCAGCCCATACTCAGCATCTAAAGCTTCTAGTGACCATCTTGTGCGTTCATGGTTTCGTACCTATGGTTTACCTACCATAGTAACTAATTGTTCCAATAACTATGGACCATACCACTTTCCGGAAAAACTGATACCTTTGGTTATTCTCAATGCAATAGAAGGCAAACCACTACCCATATATGGTGATGGAAGTCAGATACGCGACTGGTTATATGTTGAGGATCATGCGCGAGCACTTTATAAAGTCGTTTCAGAAGGTAAGGTTGGTGAGACATATAACATTGGCGGTCATAATGAACGAAAGAATATTGATGTGGTGACCACTATTTGTCGCTTGTTAGATCAAATGGCTCCCCAAAAACCTAATGGTATTTTACATTATGAAGAATTAATTACTTATGTAACTGACCGTCCTGGCCATGATTTGAGGTATGCGATTGATGCTTCGAAAATTGATAAGGAGCTAGGATGGAAGCCATTGGAAACATTTGAAACTGGAATTAAAAAGACGGTGGAATGGTATCTATCAAATGAAGTATGGTGGCGCCGGGTAAAAGATGGATCCTACATTGATGAGCGTTTAGGTTTAAGAGCTTTATAATAAGAGGGTATACAATGAAAGGGATTGTACTTGCTGGTGGTTCTGGAACTCGCCTTTATCCTATTACACGCGGGGTATCAAAGCAGCTTTTACCAATTTATGACAAACCGATGGTTTACTACCCTATTTCGGTTTTAATGTTGGCCGGAATACGTGATATATTATTAATTACAACACCAGAAGATATGCCATCTTTTCAGCGTTTATTAGGCGATGGTAGTCGTTTTGGTATTAACCTTCACTATGAAATTCAACCGAGCCCGGACGGTCTTGCGCAAGCATTTATCATTGGTGAAGAGTTCATCAATGGTGATGATTGCGCCCTCGTACTTGGCGATAATATTTTCTTCGGACAAAGTTTTGGACGAAAACTCGAATCGGTCGCTTGTAGAAAGACCGGAGCAACGATATTTGGGTATCAAGTGATGGACCCGGAAAGGTTTGGAGTAGTAGAGTTTGACAATGAATTTCGTGCCTTATCGATTGAAGAAAAACCTGCTCAACCGAAATCGAACTGGGCGGTAACAGGATTATATTTCTACGATAAACAGGTAGTCGAACTTGCCAAGATGGTTAAGCCTTCCCATCGTGGTGAATTGGAGATTACTACTCTAAACCAAATGTATTTAGAAATGGGTACGTTGAATGTTGAATTGTTAGGACGTGGATTTGCCTGGCTCGATACAGGCACGCACGATAGCTTGATCGACGCTTCTCAATTCGTACATACCATTGAAAAGCGGCAAGGATTCAAGGTTGCATGTCTGGAGGAGATTGCCTTTCGCAAAGGATGGTTATCTGAAGAACAGGTTTTAAATGAGGCCAAAATAATGGCAAAAACTCTTTATGGTCAATATCTTCAGCAATTGGTTAAAAATAGCTAGTTTGGCTTATGTTTCTCTATTTACTAATAGTGATATTAAACTCAGTTTTTTATTATTCTTCTATATAGAGTGAGAAGCACAATACCATAACCTGTTTACAGCTATGCTATAATAATTAATTACTGTATTTTTGGAATCATAATAAATATATTTTCCAAGGGTGAAAATGGAACGAAATAATAGTTCAAATAAAAGCAATGCTACATTAACATCAGATAGTGTTGATTTGATAGATATTTTAATGCAAATATGGAGAGATAAATTAACAATTCTTGGTTTCGTAGGTTTAGGTATATGTATTGCTATCATATATTTATTTGTTGCAAAAGAAAAATGGACATCGGAAGCTATTGTTACGCTTCCTGATTCAGGACAGATAGCAAACTATAATAATGCAATGGGGGTTCTATATAGCCAGAATCCAGCAAGTGCACCCAGTGTGGTAGATGTACAAGAGAGTTTTTTTGGGCGATTTAACTCAGCATTAGCAGCATTATCTGAACAGTTGGAAAATCAAGATAAACGTGAGAGTTTAATAATTGAACAATCTATAAAGGATCAGCCCGTACCTTTGAAAGTGAGCTATGTTTCTACAAGTGCAGATAAAGCACAGAAAACATTAACGGCTTATATTCAGAAAATTAACAAACATGTAGTTGCAGAGCTTAGTGATGACTTAAATACAAGCATCAATTCAAAAGTCGACGATCTCAAAGTCGACTTGGCTATTAAAGAGAAAATTGCGCAGGAAAAGAAGGATAAACGTCTGGAAATTTTGAATCAGGCACTGATTGTTGCGCAGCAGTCCAACATAAAGAATACACTAGTTCAACAGGCAGAAACGCTGTCTGAAGATACTCTGTTTGTACTAGGTAGTGATGCTCTTTCTTCAATTATCAAGAATGAATCAACGCGGCCGCTACCATTAGATGATACCTACTTTAATGCACGGCAATCGTTGCTATCAATTTCAGCGTTGAAATCAAAACCAGATATGACTTACTCCTTTCGTTATGTTATGAAACCAACGCTACCAATCCGTAAGGATAGCCCTAAATTAGCTTTAGTCCTCTTAGTTGCAATACTACTTGGTGGTATTATCGGTTCTGCTTTTGTTTTAGGGCGTAATGCTATAAAAGTACATTTAAAACAATAATAGTTATTCATTTATATCAGAATTAAATATTTTGGATTCTCCGAGTTGTCCGGGAATCCAAAATAAATAATCATCACAAACATTATAATTTTTATGTTAATAATTTCTACTCTATAGTTTAGATTGCATAGTGAAGTATAATAAATTATTGGTAAAGGTATTGATTGCCACATGGAAAGTTCAACTATATAAGTTTTTGACTTTAAATAAGAGAGCGTAAGTCTGTAAATGGATTATTTATTCGTTTTATTATTAATATTAACTACATTACTATCGCGAAAATTTATTGTAATAAAATCAATTATTACATCCATGTGTTTATTTGTTTTTGCATTCTGGTATGTTTGCAATCAGTTTACAGGACAAGGCATCACTGATGCTGTTTATTATCATATAGTGAACTCCTCAAGAGGAGTTTCATTAGATGATATTAAATGGAAAGTTATTTCCAGTGTTATTTTTATTTTGTTTATAGTTGTGTTTCTTTGTCTTTCGTTTTGGTTGAAAAAGCATAAGAAAACCCCAGCTAATAGTGCTGCTACTATATTGTTTTTTATTGTTTTGCTTTCATCGAATTTCACTAACTTTATCCCTAATGTAGTACAATCAATAAAAAATCTATCTCGCGGGAATGGAGATGTGGTTGCAGATAACTACAACCCACTGAATGCAGTAGGAAGTAAGAAGTATAATTATATTTTTATTTATGCTGAAAGCCTCGAGAGAACTTTTCAAAACTTAGATGGAAATAATTACACCCCATATTTAAAAGAAATTGCTGATAAAAATATTGAGTTTACAGATATCCAGCAAACGCCAGGTATGGGGTGGACTATGGCTGGAATTGTGAATACACAATGTGCAATCCCATTAGTCTTAGCACAAGGAAATGCGGGGAATAATATATCACATTTCCTTAGTGGTGCAGGGTGCGTAGGATCTTGGTTTGCAAAAAATAATTATACAACAGAGTTCATCAGAGGCAGCGATAAAGAATTTGCTGGTGGAGATAAATTTTTTTCACAACATGGATGGGAAGTCCAGCATGATAAAGAATATTTCATCTCGAATAATCTTGCTAAGCCAGATCAAATTAGTGGTTGGGGTGTACATGATGATGCATTATTAGAGCATGCTTATAATGAGTATGAACGTCTTGTTAACTCTGAGCAACCATTTGTCCTGTCATTTCTAACTGTAAATACGCATCCGCCATCTGGAACATTTCTCAGTACTTGTGACCGGCATATACCTGATACCATAAAAAACGATATGTTGCGTTCTGTTGCGTGTTCTGATTATTTGTTATCGAACTTTATAAATAAAATTACTCATAGTAAAGGGTTTGAAAACACTATTATTGTGCTAGTTTCAGATCACTATATGATGTCTAGTGATGCAAGTGATATCCTAGATTCAAGCGATGATTCCCGTAGTAATCGTTTTGTTATTATTAAGAAAGGTGTTACGCCTAAAAAAATAGATACTGAGGGATCTTTAATTGATGTGTGGCCAACAGTATTAGATATGGCTAATACTAAGAATTCGTCATTTGGTTTTGGTGTAAGTTTGCTAAATAAACATTCGAGCGCATTAATAAAAGAATTTAAAGCAAATGGGAATATTAACGACTATCTAGATTATGCATCTAGGTTATGGGAGTTGCCATCGTTAAGAAATAAAATATGGTATACTCCGGGTAAACTGAATATTAATACCCAACAATACAATTTGCCATTCTATGCGGTTATTGATAATAATGATAATATAAAGGAAGTATATTTCGAAGCGTTTGCTAAAAATATGCCATTATTATCTATGAAGAGTGATGGTGTATTCTATGCTAATGTATGTAAAGATATAGATATTAACCGTGAAAATGTATGTGCATATAAAATATCTAATGGTAAGGTTGAGCAGTTTACAATCGATGGCAAAGGGATACATCATATTAAAGATGTGTACAAGAAATCTTCTCTTTATAGCCAAAACTTACTTGGTATTTCCACTGGTGCTTATACACTTGATTCAGGTATTTCATCTATAAGTGATAATACGCCATTGAAGAGGGGGGTATCCCTTCTGAAAGGTGAGGATGGATTTGAACCCTCTAAAGCACTCTCTATAGACACTTGCTTGAGTGAGCATGCAAATCCGCAGGTTATTCAGAATATTGCAACTAAATCTAAAAAGCCTTTAATATTCGCTTCAAATGATTCTGCATTTTGCGGTGATAAACCAGCATTGTCATCATTATCTTCCGCTCTGGGTATCAATGAAGTTGACCAACTTGGATTTCGCCAGCAAATCATTGGTGTTTACTCGAAGGATAAAAATAAATTTGTCATTGGAAAGCCGGGAGTTCCATTGGATGCCTTTGTTGATATGAAATCCTTTGATTTAATTACTGTATGCGAAATATTTTTTGACTGTAATTGAGTCTACAAAAAAGGCCGCATCAGCGGCCTTTCTCACATCAAAACGTCCGCACAACCCTACTTATGCCTTTCCCTTAAATTCTCAATCACCGCGCTTAAATCCAACTCCTGATCCTGCAACAACACTAGCAAGTGATAAACCAAATCCGACGCTTCGTTTTTCAGTTCATGGCGGTCATTAACCGTCGCAGCCAGTGCGGTTTCCACACCTTCTTCACCCACTTTCTGAGCAATGCGCTTGGTTCCACTTGCATACAACTTCGCAGTATATGAACTCGCTGGGTCGGCACTTTTTCGCGAGGCCAGCAGTTGCTCAAGCTGATACAAGAAGTGCCAGTCGTGATGGGTTTCACCGAAACAGCTTGATGTGCCGAGATGGCAGGTTGGGCCAATCGGGTTTGCCAGAACCAGTAGCGTGTCGTTATCGCAATCAGGGGCGATTTTTACCACGTTGAGGAAATTACCGGAGCTTTCGCCCTTGGTCCACAAACGCTGTTTGGTGCGCGAGAAAAATGTCACTTTCCCGCTTTGTTCAGTCTGTGCCAGTGCTTCAGGATTCATGTACCCCAGCATCAACACTTCACCTGAAACAGCATGCTGGACGATGACCGGCATCAGGCCATCGGTTTTTTCCCAGTCCAGTTGGTCTCGTTGCTCTTGTGTTAGCACACTCTTATCTCCACGCCTTGTTGAGCCAAATACTGCTTCAACTCACCAATATTAATAATTTGCTTATGAAATACCGATGCTGCCAGCGCGCCGTCGACATCCGCATCACGAAATGCTTCGAGGAAGTGTTCCATGGTTCCCGCACCACCTGAGGCAATCAACGGGACATGGCAAACTTCACGCACTTTCTTTAACTGCGCCAGATCATAGCCATTGCGAACACCGTCCTGGTTCATCATATTAAGTACGATTTCTCCGGCCCCTCGCTTTTGCACTTCCTGCACCCAATCTACCGTTTCCCACGTTGTTACACGCGTACGGCTTTCATCGCCAGTATATTGATTGACGTGATATTTCCCGGTTTCGCTATCAAACCAGGTATCAATACCCACCACAATACACTGCACGCCAAAACGATCGGCCAGGCGAGTAATGAGTTCAGGGTCGGCCAGAGCAGGGGAGTTGATAGAGATTTTATCCGCGCCAAAAGAGAGGATTTGCGCCGCATCTTCAATCGACTTAATACCGCCCGCCACGCAGAAAGGAATATCGATAACTTCAGCTACGCGCGATACCCAGCTTTTATCCACCACGCGTCCATCGCTTGAGGCGGTGATATCGTAAAATACCAGTTCGTCTGCGCCTTCTGCCGCATAACGTTGTGCAAGGGGGACGATATCGCCAATGATTTCATGGTTGCGGAACTGCACACCTTTCACGACTTGCCCATCGCGTACATCCAGGCAAGGAATTATCCGTTTTGCCAGCATGAGATCGCCTCCGTTACGTTGAATTTCCCTTCCAGTAATGCACGCCCGACAATCACGCCTTGTACGCCAGTACCGCGTAACGCGGCGATATCGTTGATGTCGCCAATACCGCCGGATGACTGGAACGCCACTTGCGGGAAACGTGCGCAAATTTCTTCATACAGCGACACATTCGAACCTGCCAGCGTGCCGTCGCGCGAAATATCGGTACACAGCACGTGTTTGAGTCCGACCGGTAGATAGGTTTCTACCAGTTCTTCGAGTGTTACGCCGGAGTTCTCTTGCCAGCCGCTGACGGCGACCTGTTTATTGCCTTGCTCGTCAATGCGCACATCCAGCGCTAATACCAGAGCATCTGCGCCAAAACGTGCAAACCAACCTTTTACGACTTCCGGCGATTTTACGGCTGTTGAACCCACGACGACACGCGCAACACCTGCTTCAAGCAATGCGGCAACATCTTCTTCAGTACGCACACCACCGCCGACTTGCACCGGTACGCTGATGCCTGCAACCAGTGATTTGATCAGTGGGATTTGGCGTTTTGCCGGGTCTTTTGCCCCGGTTAAATCCACAAGATGTAATACCTGCGCACCTTGCGCTTCATAATCTTGCAAACGCGGTAGTGGGTTATTGCCGTAATCGCGCTGCTGGCCGTAATCCCCCTGATGGAGGCGCACCACTGTGCCGTCTATTAAATCGAGAGCAGGAATAATCATGGTGCTTACATCTCCAGGAAGTTTTTCAGTAATTTTGCGCCTGCTGCACCCGAACGCTCCGGGTGGAATTGCACGCCAAAGAAGTTATCTCTTTGAATGGCTGCGGTGAACGGTTCGCCGTAGCTGGCCTGGGCGATAGTATTCGCACACACTGGCATGGCGTAGCTGTGCACAAAGTAAAAATAGTCGCCATCGTCGATACCCCGGAACAAGCGGTCGCCTGCTTTTGGATAAACGCGGTTCCAGCCCATGTGTGGCAAAGGCAAACCGTGGTCGACCATTTTCAGCACCGGTTCTTCAATGATGCCGAGCATTTCCACGCCGTTGCTTTCGTCGCTGCGCGAGCCTAAAAGCTGCATACCAAGACAAATCCCCAGCACCGGTTGGGTACATGCCTTAATCAGCTCGACCAGATCGCGCTCGCGGATTTGGTTCATTGCCGCCTGAGCTGTGCCCACACCGGGCAAAAAGAGTTTATCGGCACGCAGTACCACTTCCGGATCACGGCTCACCACGGGTTCATAGCCGTGACGTTGAATAGCCGACTTTACCGAGTGCAGGTTGGCGCAGCCGGTATCAAGGATCACGACGTCCATTACAACACTCCTTTCGAGGAGGGCAGCGTGTCGCCTTCAACCCGAATCGCCTGGCGTAATGTGCGACCAAAGACTTTAAACAGGCTTTCGACACGGTGATGGTCGTTTTTGCCTTTGGTTTTCAGGTGGAGAGTCACCCCCATGGTGTAAGAGAGCGAACGGAAGAAGTGTTCTACCATTTCGGTGCTCAAATCGCCCACGCGCTGGAAGTTGTACTCCGCTTTATATTCAAGATGCGGACGGCCAGAAATATCCAGCGCACAGCGGGCCAGACATTCGTCCATCGGCAAGGTAAAGCCAAAGCGTGTAATACCGCGTTTATCACCCAGCGCGATTTTCAGTGCTTCGCCGAGTGCCAGGCCGGTGTCTTCTACAGTGTGGTGATCATCAATGTAAAGGTCGCCTTTTACGCTAATGTTCATGCGGAAGCCGCCGTGGGTGGCAATCTGGTCCAGCATGTGGTCGAAGAAACCCACGCCGGTGTTAATTTTGCTGCCACCTTCGCGGTCGAGCCACACTTGCACGTCAATTTGCGTCTCTTTGGTGGCGCGTTCAACGTGCGCGTAGCGGTCGCGTTTGGTTAACTGGTCGCTGATCATCGGCCAGTTCAGTGTTTCACCGTGGTAGCGTAAACCCTGAATCCCCATGTTTGCGGCCAGTTCGATGTCGGTCGCACGGTCGCCGATCACATAGCTGTTTGGCTTATCCAGAACGCCTTCTTCCAGGTAGCCTTTCACCATCGCCAGTTTTGGCTTGCGGCATTCGCAGTTATCTGTTGGTAAATGCGGGCAAATCAGTACGTCATCAAAACTCACGCCCTGAGAAGTAAACACCTGCATCATCAAGTTGTGCGGACCGTCGAAATCTGCTTGCGGGAAACTGTCGGTCCCCAAACCATCTTGATTGGTGATCATCACCAGCTTGTAGCCCGCTTTTTGTAATTGAAGCAGGGCGGGGATCACCGCAGGCTCAAAGGCCAGTTTATCCATACGATCCACCTGAAAATCTGAAGGTGGCTCGGAAATTAAAGTACCGTCACGGTCGATAAAAAGAATTTTCTGGCTCACACGCCCTCCGTGGCCGTCAGGCCGGGTTGTTCACGCAACGCAGCAATGGTGCGCTCGCATTCAGTACGAGTGCCGACGCTAATACGCAGGCAGCCGCTTAACGATGGTTGTTTATTCTGGTCTCGTAAGATAATGCCCTGATCCCACAGAGATTTAAATACAGCACTTGATGCCGTGAAACGCGCCAGAACGTAATTAGTTTCAGAATCGAAAACCTGCTCAACGCAGTCAACGTTCTGCAACGAAGTGATCAGATACTGACGATTGACAAGGATCTCCGCCACGCGTTCGCGCATGGCATTAATACCCTGCGGGCTTAATGCCTGAGCGGCGATATCGGCAACCGGCGTGGAAAGTGGATAAGGCGCGATGACTTTCATCAGCAAATTAATCACTTCTTCATTTGCCAGGGTGAAGCCGCAGCGCAGACCCGCCAGCGCAAAGGCTTTGGAAAGCGTGCGCAGGATAACCAGGTGCGGATACTCATTTAACCAGCCAGCCAGTGTCGCCTGTGGGCAAAACTCAATATAGGCCTCGTCGGCAACCACCAGTGCTTTTCCACGCGCCATCTCCAGCAATACACGAAGATCTTGCGGGTTAATCAACTGTCCGGTTGGGTTGTTTGGACTGCAAACGTAAATCACTTTCACGCCATCAAGATTTTCTGCAATGGCCGGTAAATCGAGCTGCCAGTCTTTAAGTGTTGGCACGGTGCGGCATTCCACGCCGCTGGCTTCAGCGCTCACGGTGTACATACCATACGTCGGCGGGCAGTAGAGCACCGCATCTTTGCCGGGTTCACAGAAAACGCGGATTAACAGTTCGATACCTTCATCCGCACCACGACTGACTAACACCTGTTCTGGTTTTACGCCTGCATATTCAGCGTAGCGCTCAATCACAAGCTTTGGCTGGCATTCAGGATAACGATTCAGTGTCTGTTGCTTCAGCTCATACTCAACAGCAGTTGGATATTCGTTGGCGTTCAACCACACATCGCCATTACCACCCAGACGGCGGGCCGACTGATAAGGGGTCAGGGCGCGGACATTTTCGCGGGCTAACTCTATAATGCTCATTGCATCTCCTTGAGCGCAGCAAGGCGCAGGGTAACGGCGTTTTTGTGGGCATCCAGCAGCTCGGCAGCGGCCAGCGTTTCAATGGTTTTAGCAAGACTTGCGAAACCTTGTGGCGAGAGTTCCTGAACCGTCATGCGTTTCTGGAAATCAGCCAATCCTAGGCTTGAACAGGTCGAAGTGTAGCCATAAGTCGGCAGCACATGGTTAGTACCCGAAGCGTAGTCGCCTGCGGATTCCGGTGACCAGTCACCGAGGAACACCGAACCGGCGCTGGTAATGCTATCAACTAAATCACGGGCATTGCGGGTCTGAATAATCAGATGCTCGGGACCGTACTGGTTAGAAATTTCAATACACTGCTCAAGATCGCGAGCAACAATCAAACGGCTACTTTCCAGTGCTTTACGCGCCGTTTCGGCACGTGGTAATGCGGCCAACTGGCGTTCAACGACTTCGGCGACGGACTGCGCCATCGCACTGTCCGGCGTCAGTAGAATCACTTGTGAATCTGGGCCGTGCTCAGCCTGGGAAAGCAGGTCGGAGGCTACAAAATCAGGTGTTGCGCCGCTATCGGCAATCACCAAAACCTCCGAAGGGCCGGCGGGCATGTCGATAGCCGCTCCATCAAGACGCTGGCTAACCTGGCGTTTTGCTTCAGTCACAAAAGCGTTACCAGGTCCAAAGATTTTATCCACTTTCGGAATGCTTTCAGTGCCCAGAGCCAGTGCGGCAATCGCCTGCGCGCCGCCAACCTGAAACACTTCCTGCACGCCACAAAGCTGTGCGGCATACAAAATCTCATCAGCAATCGGTGGTGGTGAGCACAGCACCACTTTTTTGCAGCCTGCAATACGTGCCGGTGTGGCAAGCATCAATACAGTTGAAAACAGCGGCGCTGAACCGCCAGGAATATAAAGGCCGACAGACGCAACCGGGCGAGTCACCTGCTGGCAGCGTACGCCAGGCATGGTTTCGATATCCACCGTTGCCAACTGCTGAGCGACGTGGAATTTTTCGATATTCGCCACCGCAACGGCCATCGCGTCTTTAATATCAGAACCCAGGCGTGCCACAGCGGCGTCAATTTCGCTCTCGCTGACTTTGAGTTGATCAACGATCGTTTTATCAAATTTCGCGCTGTATTCGCGCAATGCCGAATCGCCGCGAGCTTTCACATTATTAAGAATATCTGCGACCGTGCGGGTAATGCTTTCCGACGCCGAAATCGCCGGGCGAGTCAGCAATGCTTGTTGCGCCGCCTCATCACATTCATTCCAGTTAATCAACGTATTGAAGTTTGCCATGGTGTTACTCCATCATCTTCTCAATTGGTAACACCAGAATGGAACTGGCACCCAGCGCTTTCAGTTTTTCCATGGTTTCCCAGAACAGGGTTTCGCTACTGACCATGTGCATCGCGACGCGCTGCTGGTCGCCTGCGAGCGGCAGAATTGTTGGACGTTCAGCACCTGGGAGCAGAGCAACGATTTCGTCCAGACGCTCGCTTGGTGCATGGAGCATGATGTATTTCGATTCACGCGCCTGAATCACGCCCTGAATACGGGTCATTAACTTGTCGATAAGCTGTTGTTTCGCCGAGTCCATTTCTCCATCACGCTGAATCAGGCACGCTTTGGAGCGGTAAATCACTTCAACTTCACGCAGGCCGTTGGCTTCAAGCGTTGCACCCGTAGAAACCAGGTCGCAAATAGCGTCAGCAAGACCGGCACGTGGAGCCACTTCAACAGAACCGTTTAATAAGCAGGATTTAAATTGCACGCCTTTACTATCAAGATAGCGCTTGAGGATGTGAGGGTAAGAAGTCGCAATGCGCTTATTGTTAAGGCTTGCTGGACCATCCCAAGGGTCATCAACGGAAATCGCCAGTGAAAAACGACAGCCACCGAAATCAAGACGACGCAGGGTGAAGTAACGCGGGTCATCGCCCTGAGCGCGGCGGTTCAGTAGCTCTTCTTCCAGTACGTTTTCACCAATGATGCCGAGGTCTACAACACCGTCCATCACAAGCCCTGGGATGTCGTCATCACGCACACGCAGAATATCAATAGGCATGTTTTCTGCCATGGCAATCAGGCGCTGCGTGTGCAAGTTAATTTTTATGCCGCAGCGAGCCAGTAATTCGCGTGAGTCATCGCTCAAACGGCCAGATTTCTGAATAGCTATGCGTAAACGGTTGTTGTCTAACATGGGTAGATTCCTCTTATAAATTCTTTTCTGACGCCCAAAAAAAAGCCCCCGGAAGAAATCTTCCGGGGGCTTTTTGACTCGTTCATGCACCAGTGGAAGATTTTTTCATCTTCCAGCACACATCGCCTGAAAGACTAGTCAGGGTGATGGTGATGATGGTGGATAGTAAATTGAACGCGTGTCATAAAATTCTCGTATAAATGAGTATTCATTGTCTGTGCAAATAACCTAAACCAGATTCGCCTTTCAGTGCAAGGGCTTTTTATCCTCTCAATTAATATTCTGTTTAGCGCCACTGATTGTTAGTTGTCGTAACGTGGCGTAGCCTTATTACAGGGTTCAAAAGTACAGCAGAGAGATATGCTGCAATCCAGGAGAGAAGGCATGAAAAAGGTTGCGATTGTCGGGTTAGGGTGGCTTGGGATGCCGCTTGCGATGTCTTTATCAGCGCGCGGCTGGCAAGTGACAGGCAGTAAAACCACACTCGACGGAGTAGAGGCTGCACGGATGAGTGGAATCGACAGCTATCAATTGCAGCTGACGCCTGAACTGATCTGCGACAGTGACGATCTCGATGCGCTGCTCGATGTTGATGCGCTGGTGATTACTCTGCCCGCTCGCCGTACGGGTGAAGGCGACGATTTCTATCTGCAGGCGGTGCAGGAAATTGTCGATAGCGCGTTAGCGCACGATATTCCGCGCATCATTTTTACTAGCTCCACCTCGGTGTATGGCGAAAGAGAAGGGGTGGTGAAAGAAACGTCTCCGCTTGAGCCGGTTACCGCCAGTGGCCGCGTACTTAAAGAGCTCGAAACCTGGCTGCATGATTTACCGGGAACGTCGGTCGATATTCTGCGTCTGGCGGGTTTGGTCGGGCCGGAACGCCATCCAGGACGCTTTTTAGCAGGAAAAACGGATGTGGCGAATGGGGCGCATGGCGTCAATCTGGTGCATCTGGAAGATGTCATTTCAGCAATTACACTGTTGTTACAGGCTCCAAAGGGCGGTCACATCTATAATTTATGTGCGCCCGATCACCCATCGCGTGCCGAATTCTATTCTTTGATGGCGCGCCAGATGAATCTCGATGCACCAAACTTCCGAACTGAAGCGCAAAATGGCCGCGGTAAGCTGGTGGATGGCAACCGTATCTGCAACGAACTTGGGTTTGAATATCAGTATCCAAACCCGCTGGTAATGCCCATGCAGTAACCGCTGTGGGGCATTACTCGTGACTGTCAGGAACGAGTATGAAACCACTGCTGGATGTGTTGATAATTCTCGATACCCTCGATAAAGAAGGGAGCTTTGCTGCGGCGGCAACAAAGCTCTTTAAAACCCCTTCCGCGCTCAGTTACACCGTGCAAAAACTCGAAAACGATCTCAATATCCAGATCCTCGATCGCTCTGGTCATCGTGCGCGATTTACGCGAACGGGTCAGCTTCTTCTGGAAAAAGGTCGGGAAGTGCTGCATACCGTACGCGAACTTGAACAACAAGCCATCAAGCTTCATCAGGGATGGGAGAACGAACTGGTAATCGGGGTGGACGATTCATTTCCCTTTTCACTGCTGACACCTCTCATCGAAGCGTTCTATAAAAGTTACAGCGTGACACGGCTGAAATTCATCAACGGCGTATTGGGTGGTTCATGGGAAGCCCTCACCGAAGGGCGAGCAGATATTATTGTGGGTGCAATGAGCGACCCTCCATCCATCAGTGGCTTCGGGTTTACCTTGCTCGGCCAGCTCGAAAGCGTGTTTGTCGTCGCCCCGCACCATCCGCTGGCTGACGCCGAAGAGCCGTTGAATCGTCGCGTGATAAAACGCAGTCGCGCAGTCATCGTGGGGGATACTTCCCGCCTTGAACCGTCACGTTCGATGCATTTACTCGAAGATCAAGATGCTATCACGGTCTTTGACTTCAAAACCAAGCTCGAATTGCAGATAAGCGGCATCGGATGCGGCTACGTTCCCCGTTACATGGCGCAGCGTTTTATTGAAAGTGGAGTGCTGGTCGAAAAACAAGTCATTTCCCATGTGCCGTTTGTCCCAGTGTGGATTGGCTGGAACGAGCAAACTGCAGGCCTTGCCAGCGAGTGGTGGCGGGAGCAAATCGTCAATAATCCTGAAGTCGCCGTGGTATACGGAACCTCGAAAAATAATACGAATGGGTGAGTGGCGCGGTTTTCCCGTCACATCTATGGTTAATACTGGGTCTGTATCTCTTCTTAAAATGTCTTCGCGTTTAAATTCTCTCCTCTGCTTTGTTTTGCAGAGGTTTTTTGTGCGCAAGGAGTCTCTATGAAGCAAACCAATCAGCAATGGCAGTCACGGCGTGAGCAAGCAGTTCCGCATGGAGTCGGCAATGCGTTGCCGGTCTATATTGAAAAAGCGAAAAATGCGGAAATTTGGGACGTTGAAGGCAAACGCTATATTGATTTCGCTTCTGGTATTGCGGTGCTGAATACCGGGCATAACCATCCCGCAGTGATTGATGCTGTGCGTCAACAGCTAGAACAATTTACCCATCCTTGTTTCCAGGTCACGCCTTATGGCAATTATATCGAGCTTGCCGAACGGCTTAATCAACTGGTGCCGATTAGCGAGCCTTGCCAGACTTTGTTCCTGACAACGGGGGCGGAGGCGGTCGAAAATGCCATCAAAGTGGCACGTATTGCGACCGGGCGCTCGGCTATAATTGCGTTTCGTGGCGCGTTCCACGGCCGCACTCTGCTGGGCATGGCATTAACCGGTAAAGTTCAGCCCTATAAAAAAGGCTACGGCCCATTCCCGGCCGGAATTTATCACGCTCCTTATCCTGCGGCTTATCTCGGTGTGAGTGACACTCAGGCACTGGCGTCACTGGCGGGTATTTTTGCCGCGGATGTCTCTCCTGACGAAGTTGCCGCCATCATTATTGAACCGGTGCAGGGGGAAGGGGGCTTTTATGCAGCCTCAACGTCCTTTATGAAACAACTGCGCACCCTATGCGACAAGCATGGGATCGTATTGATTGCCGACGAAATTCAAAGTGGTTTCTGCCGGACCGGTAAAACCTTTGCCATAGAACACAGCGGCGTGGAACCGGATCTCGTCACCATGGCGAAAAGCCTGGCCGGAGGCTTCCCGCTGTCTGCGCTAGTCGGCAAGAAATCGCTGTTTGATAAAGCGATGCCGGGCGGTCTGGGCGGTACTTATGCCGGGTCGCCTGTGGCGATTGCGGCGGCGCTGGCAGTCACTGACATAATAGAGAAAGAAAATCTCAATCAACGCGCGCAGGTCATTGGTGAGCAAATCACCCATCGTTTACAGGAAATGGCAGAGCAATTTGACTGCATCGGCGATGTGCGTGGATACGGCGCGATGATTGCGATGGAGCTGGTCGAAGAGCGTGACAGCCATCGTCCGAATAAAGAATTAACTCAGGCACTTGTCAAAGAAGCAGGCAAGCAGGGGCTGGTTTTATTGTC
Source organism: Buttiauxella sp. A111 (assembly GCF_014189855.1). GTDB lineage: Bacteria > Pseudomonadota > Gammaproteobacteria > Enterobacterales > Enterobacteriaceae > Buttiauxella > Buttiauxella selenatireducens. The sequence goes on along the minus strand of NZ_BJFN01000001.1, from coordinate 781,321 downwards.
CTGTGGCGTGCGTGCGAATGTGATTCGTTTTCTTGTCCCATTAACAGCTGAAAAAGAAATTGTTAATGAGGGCCTCAACATCTTGTCTTCTTGCCTCGAATTAGTGCAAAATACGCGCCTCACTAAATGAGAACAAAAAACCGACGTTAAACGCGTCGGTTATTTTTTTGCATTAAGTTCAAGCAGTCAAACAGGCATCCGCCAAAAAAACCAAGAGGCCGGGCTTCGTACCGGATAGATACTAGCTTTTAAAAAACGACAGTCGTGTCGCCGAGGAAATTTAGATGGGGCAGCTTTTTGCTTTTGCGCATGTATTCGCCGTTTGGGGGAATGACCATGTCGCTTAACGTCACCGCAGGTGCAAAATCTCGTGTTGAACTCCGTAAGAGCCTTACGCTCATTCCGGTAGTTATGATGGGTCTGGCTTATATGCAGCCGATGACCTTGTTCGATACATTTGGGATAGTATCTGGCCTTACCGACGGACATGTCGCTACGGCTTACGCGTTTGCCCTTGTGGCAATTTTGTTCACCGCGTTAAGTTATGGAAAGCTAGTACGCCGCTTCCCGTCTGCGGGTTCCGCTTATACCTACGCTCAAAAAGCAATCCACCCGGTGGTTGGCTTTATGGTGGGCTGGTCGGCGTTGCTTGATTATCTGTTTATGCCGATGATCAACATTCTGCTGGCTAAAATCTATTTTGAAGCCTTAGTACCGTCTATCCCGTCGTGGATTTTCGTGGTGCTTCTGGTTGGCTTCATGACTATCTCCAACCTGCGCGGCATTAAAACCGTGGCAAACTTCAACAGCCTTATTGTTGTATTGCAGATGGTTGTGATGGTTGTGATTACCGGTCTGGTGATTTACGGCGTTGCCAATGGCGAAGGTGCCGGCACGTTAGCCAGTACACGTCCATTCTGGTCTGAGAACGCAAACGTGGTGCCGATGATCACCGGCGCGACCATATTATGCTTCTCGTTCCTCGGATTTGACGGTATTAGCTCGCTGTCTGAAGAAACCAAAGATGCAGGCCGTGTCATCCCGAAAGCGATTTTCCTGACTGCCCTGATTGGCGGCGTGATCTTCGTTGTGGTGTCTTACTTCCTGCAACTGTACTTCCCGGATATTTCTCGCTTCCAGGATCCGGATGCGTCACAGCCAGAAATTATGCTGTTCGTGGCAGGCAAAGCCTTCCAGTTCGGTATCCTGATTTTCTCCTGTGTTACCGTTCTGGCTTCAGGTATGGCGGCACATGCGGGTGTATCTCGCTTGATGTATGTTATGGGCCGTGATGGCGTGTTCCCGGAGCGTTTCTTCGGTTACATTCATCCGAAATGGCGTACTCCTGCGCTAAACGTGGTTCTGGTGGGTATCATTGCGCTGTTCGCCGTGAAGTTTGACCTGGTAACCGCAACGGCACTGATTAACTTTGGTGCGCTGGTGGCGTTCACCTTCGTTAACCTGTCGGTGATTTCCCAGTTCTGGATCCGCGAAGGCCGTAACAAAACTATCAAAGATCACATCAACTATCTGGTGCTGCCAACATGTGGCGCACTGACAGTAGGTGCGTTGTGGATTAACCTGGAAGAAAGCTCGATGATTCTGGGCCTGATTTGGGCGGCTATTGGCCTGACCTATCTGGCATTCGTGACTCGTCGCTTCCGCAACCCGGTTCCACAATTCAACGAAGACTTAGCGTAAAGCTTATGTCGAAAAAAAGGCTCTCGATTCGAGAGCCTTTTTTGTATCTGTCTTCCCGCCAGGTTGTTAACCTACCAGAAACTGCGCGTACTCAAACAATGCCTTAAGTAACGCGGTCTTTTCTTTATCATCTTCATGCAGGTTATAGAGCGCTTCCAGTTCTTGTGCGTAGGCTTGCAACGCTTCCTGAGACAACACATCACGACGGTGCTGCAACCAGCGCTGCTGTTCGGCCTCATCCAGAGTGCCAGGGAAGTTACGCGCACGATAATTGAACAGCAATTTTTCAATACGCTTATCGGCAAACGTAATATCCAGCGCAGGCAAATTCTGCGGATCGGTCTGCAGCACAATGCGCATGGCTGCGCGGTCGGCGTCGCTGAAAAAGCCATTGTACAGCTGCGCATCGACATTATCTGAAGGCACAAAAGGCTCTGCCTCAGCAAAAATAGCCACGGCTTTTTCGCGCACTGAAGGGTGCTCACGCAACAATTTCAGGTTTTCCAGGCAATGTTGGCGATCGATACCTAAACGTTCTGCATCTTCTGGGCGGAGGGTGTTGGCCACTGCCAGCACCGGACATTTATTAAGATGCACCAGTTTGATAGGTACGGCCGCCGTATCGCCCAGTGCGGATTTCGGCGTATACAACCGCTCGCGCAATGCATCAGCATCCAGTTCCAGCAGCGGTGAAATATCACCCGCCAAATCGACCATTATTACTGCATTTCGATTATCAGGATGCCAGGCAAGTGGGGCAATCCAGCTGGTGTTACCGCGCCACGCGCCAAACATGCCCGAAACATGTACCAGCGGTTTCATCTGCACAATATCAATCAATGTGGTGAGTTTGTGCTTTGAGCGGTGGCTGTAGAGATAATCAAACAGGCGCGGTTGGCGAGTTTTGACCAGTTGCGCCATTGCGATGGTGGCGTACACGTCCGACATTGCATCATGTGCGTTAGCATGTTCAATACCGTTGGCCTTGGTCAAATGTTCGAGGCGGAAACTCGGCAACCCTTCATCGTTCTCCGGCCAGACAATGCCTTCCGGTCGAAGCGCATAGCAGGCGCGCATGACATCGAGCAAATCCCAGCGCGAGTTATCGTTCTGCCAGCTCCAGCCATACGGATCATAAAAGTTACGATAGAAAATATTGCGCGTAACTTCGTCATCGAAACGCACATTGTTGTAGCCGACAACACACGTCTTCGGCAGGGTAAAAATAGAGTGGATGCGCTTTGCAAAATCCGCTTCATTTACGCCACGCGCCAGGGCTAGTTGCGGCGTTATACCGGTAATCATTACCGCTTCAGGCTGAGGCAGATAGTCATCCGCCGGTTTGCAGTAAAAGACTTCCGGTTCGCCAATAACGTTAAATTCAGAGTCAGTGCGGATGGCCGCGAATTGCGCAGGGCGGTCGAGTGACGGGCTTTTACCGAAAGTTTCGTAGTCATGAAAAAGGAAGGTCGGTTGTTGCGTTGTATTGTCCACGGTTTACTTCCGCCCTTGAGTGTTGTTTAACGTGCTGTTATTAAACTGAAATCCCACTAAAACCCTCTCCATGTGTCAATCATTGATGTCGGGTGTTGCATAAGCCAATGGTAAACCATTAACAGCCTTGCAAGAAGTCTCCGCAATGACTGAATAACGTATTCGTCAACGGTATGTGAGTGATCGCATTCATATCTTTTTGCAATTTAATTGCGAAAAAAGTCACAAACTGCAGTAAAAGAGGCGGCTGAATTAATTGTTACCGAGGATATATCGTTGAAGATCCGTCTGTTTGCTGTTTGTACCTTGCTGTCATTTTCTGTTCACTCCGCTTTTGCCGACGACACCTTTGTTAATGCACCACCTCCACCACAAATTCAGGCGGGCTCGTGGGTATTGATGGATTACACCACCGGGCAAATTCTGGCTGCGGAAAATGAGCATGTGCGACGCAATCCAGCGAGTCTGACCAAACTGATGACCGGCTACGTGGTCGATCGTGCGATTGATAGCGGCCGGATCTCGGCAAACGATATGGTGACCGTCGGTAAGGATGCCTGGGCAAAAGGCAATCCGGTATTTGATGGCTCGTCGCTGATGTTCCTGAAAGCGGGCGACCGCCTGACCGTGCATGACTTAAGTCGCGGGCTGATTATTGACTCCGGGAATGATGCCTGTGTTGCGCTTGCCGATTATGTGGCCGGTGGGCAGCCGCAATTTGTGGCAATGATGAATAAATACGTGCAACAACTCCACCTGCGCGACACCCATTTCGAAACGGTTCATGGCCTGGATGCCCCAGGCCAGCACAGCACCGCTTATGATCTTGCTGTACTTTCACGAGCGATAATCCATGGCGAACCCGATTTTTATCACATGTACAGCGAGCGCAGCCTCACCTGGAACGGCATCACGCAACAAAACCGTAATGGCTTGTTGTGGGACAAAGGGCTGAATGTGGATGGACTGAAAACCGGCCACACCGCGAGTGCTGGTTTTAACCTTATCGCCTCGAGCGTCGTCGGCGAGCGCCGTTTGATTGCCGTGGTGATGGGGGCGGAAAGTCCAAAAGGGCGCGAAGATCAGGCGCGTAAACTGCTGCATTGGGGCCAGGATAACTTCGATACCGTGCAGGTTCTGCATAAAGGCAAAAAAATTGGTACTGAAGCTATCTGGTATGGCGATAAAAAGCAGATCGAAGTCGGGACCAATCAGGATGTTTATTTAGCTCTGCCAAAATCTGAAGTCCCGAACATTAAAGCCAAATATATTCTCGATAATCAGGAGATTGAAGCGCCAATTGCTGCCAACCAACATGTGGGGGAAATCGAGCTCTTTGATCGCGACAAACTCATTGCGCACTGGCCGTTGGTGACGCTAACTGACGTCAAAAAGGGCAGTACCTGGTCGCGCCTGGGTGACTACATCAGCCACAAACTGTAATTCATCACACGCGTACACAACGGGCCGGCAGGAATGTCGGCCCGTTTTTATTGGCTGTACTATGCTCTACAACGATGCTTTACGACGGCGCTCAACCAACGATGACTAAACGGTCGGAAGTTTTGCGAAAAGCGATCATGCTCGCAAAGTAACCACATCACCCTGACAAAGGATTGTTTCCCTGCACTAGAGTGGTGTATAAATATACAGTGTTTTTTAATCAGGTCAGGAGGTCATATGGAATTTAACGTACAACAAGTCCACGAGCGTAAAGTTGCTGGTTTTCATATGGTTGGGCCGTGGGAGCAAACGGTTCATCAAGGTTTTGAACAACTTGCCCTGTGGGTAAAAACCCACAAAATCGTCGGTGAGGAGTGGCTGGCGGTTTATTACGACAATCCCGATTTGGTGCCTGCAGAGAAATTGCGTTGCGACACCGTTGTCTCGGTGAGCGAAAACTTTACCGTGCCGGATAACAGCGAAGGCGTCATCGTCACCGGTATCCAGGGGGGGCAGTATGCGGTGGCCCGTGCCCGCGTTGATGACGGCGATTTTGCGAAACCGTGGAATCTCTTTTTTGACAGCGTTCTTGCCAGCAATAGCTACCAGATAACCGGTAAACCCTGCTTTGAACACTATCTGAACGACGGCTCAGAAAGTGGCGTGTGGGAAATAGACATGTATATTCCGGTGGCAGATCAAGTCTGATGCTAAAGGGGGCATATGCCCCCTAACTTTGTGATGTCCGCTCAAAAAAAACAGGTACAATCCCGTTTTTATTTCCAGGGGAGCTGAGTGTGCGTCCAGATAAATCACTAAGCCCATTTGAGATCCGCATTTACCGCAACTATCGTACAGTGCATGGTATCCGCATCGCGCTGGCATTTGTTCTCACATTTTTGATTGTTCATCTTCTGAAAGTGCCCGAAGGGACGTGGCCGCTAATCACACTCGTGGTTGTGATGGGGCCGATCTCTTTCTGGGGTAACGTCGTGCCCCGCGCCTTTGAGCGTATTGGGGGAACGATTTGCGGTGCTGCCATGGGGCTTGTGGCGCTGAAACTTGAACTGTTTTCGCTCCCGCTCATGTTGGTCTGGTGTGCAATCGCCATGTTTATCTGCGGCTATCTGGCTTTGGGGAAGCGTCCGTACCAGGCGCTGCTAATTGGAATCACCCTTGCCGTCGTGGTGGGGGCTCCAGCGGGGGACATGGAGATTGCCCTTTGGCGTAGCGGCGACGTTATCTTTGGCTCACTACTGGCCATGCTCTTTACCAGCATTTATCCCCAGCGTGCCTTTATCCACTGGCGCATACAAATGGCGAACTTCGTCACCGCCTTTGGCCGGGTTTACAACGCCGGATTTTCACCTAACTTATTAGAGCGCCCGCGCCTTGAAAAACACTTACAGAAGGTGCTTGGCGATGTGGTGAGAATGCGGGCGCTGATTGGCCCGAGCAGTAAAGAGACGCATATTCAAAAGTCGATTTTAGAGGCGATTCAAACGGTTAGTCGCAATATGGTGTGCACACTCGAACTGCAGGTCAACGCTTATTGGGCATCCAGGGAAAGCCATTTTCTGATGATCAATGCTCATACTTTGCGCGAAACGCAACAAATGACCCAGGGCACGCTTGCCGCTATCGCTCGGGCGTTACACGATGGCAACCCGTCGCCAATATCGGCAAACAATGAAAAACTGAGTGAAATCGTCAGTGAGCTGCACGAGCTGATGCAAAATGGCCAAAATGGGAAACTTCAGGAAACACCGATTCATGGCTACGTCTGGTTGAGTCTGGAGCTTGCTCGTCAACTAGAATTGCTTTCGCAGTTGATCTGCCGCGCGTTACGTAAATAATTGCTTAACCTGAGGTGAATTGCTGGTTTCGATTCAGCAGCTTTTGAGGTTAAGATAGCGAAATAGACCAATCGCCTGTACTGTTCGGGTTGTCGCCTTGTATCACGCAGCTTGAAGTCGTACGGAGCATCCCCAAGTATGATGGGGTAAAAGAATTGTCAGCGGCCGCCGCTACCATTAAAGTAATCTGATGGCGGCTGTCTTAACGAATCCGAGTATGAAATTAGCAGGGGTATAAAAATGGAACCAACCAAACCATCTTTCCAGGACGTGCTTGAGTTCGTGCGTCTGTTCCGTCGCAAAAACAAACTGCAGCGTGAAATCCAGGACGTTCAGAAAAAGATCCGTGATAACTCAAAACGTGTTCTGCTGCTTGATAACCTGAGCGACTACATCAAACCAGGTATGAGCATCGAAGCGATTCAGGGCATCATCGCCAGCATGAAGACTGACTATGAAGACCGTGTTGATGACTACATCATCAAAAACGCAGAGCTCTCCAAAGAACGTCGTGAAATTTCCAAAAAACTTAAAGTCATGGGCGAAATCAAAGCCGACTGATATCCGTCATCGTTCCGCTGCCACGATGCAGTTCGAATGATTTAGGGTATAAATGATTTATTGTAAAAACCGCCGCTTTGGCGGTTTTTTTTATCGCGAGAAAGCGTGCGCTGCCCTCAATCCTTCCCTGAATCAACTCACCACGAGATGCCCGGCTGCGTGTGACAGCTATCATGTTGGTCACTGACTTTCATCGTGAAATTCCTTTTATCTTCTTCAGACAGGGTTAAAAAATCAGTAAAAATTGTTATAGCGCAACATAGGATTTCTTATAGCTTTTACACTGTGTCCGCGTTTATGTATTCATGCACATGATTTTTTAGTCATCATGTGCCAGGCCGGTAAATATATCCGGCACAAAATTGTATCGACAACTGACTCGTTTATGCCACGCGATTTACCCAAATAATCCGTGGCTGGGAAGGGGGTGAAAATCCCCCGCAGCCCCCGCTGCTGTAATGCCGACGAACCCGCGTAACCACTGATCTGTTGATTGGGAAGGGCGGGTGAGAATGACGCTTAGCCAGAAGACCGACTAGTCAGATTTACCCGTCATCCTTCAATTTGCAGGTGTGTTAACCGCACCTCGAATTTTTGGGTATGACACTAAACAACTCCTTCGGTGGGAAGTCAGTTGTCATCAGATACGTGCAGCCTCAGGCTGCGCGTACGAGCTGACATCCGCGCTTTGCCGAAATGTAATAAGGCAACTATGGCAGCGGTAGCGAAACACGCATTCGTCATTGCAGGCACCAGCAGCGGCTGTGGCAAAACCACCGTTACGCTCGGATTGCTCCGCGCCCTCATGCAACGCAGCCTTCGCGTTCAACCTTTCAAAATTGGCCCCGATTATCTCGACAGCGGTTGGCACAGCGCCGTGACCGGCATTGCCTCGCGTAATCTCGATGCTTTCATGCTGCCGACGGCCACGCTAAACGGCCTGTTTTCAAAACAGATGCAACAGGCGGATGTTGCCGTCATCGAAGGTGTGATGGGTTTGTACGACGGCTACGGAACCGACCCGAACTATTGCAGCAGCGCGGCAATGGCAAAACAGCTGGGTTGTCCGGTGATTTTGCTGGTGGATGGTAAAGCGGTATCCACTTCTATTGCCGCGACGGTGATGGGGTTCCAGCGCTTTGACCCGCGGCTTAACATCGCGGGCGTGATCCTCAATCGTGTCAACAGCGACAGCCATTATCAACTGCTTGCCGAAGCCATCACGCGTTATTGTGGGCTGCCCGTCTTAGGGCGTGTGCCAACAATGGCGGATGTGGCTTTGCCGTCACGCCATCTCGGGTTAGTTCCTGCGCAAGAAAATGTCCAGCATGATGAACGCTGGCAGAATCTGGCACAACAGCTTGAACAAACCGTGGATATTGACCGCTTACTCGCGCTATCTCATCTGAATTCTCTGCCACAGGGTGAAGCGCCCGCGATCCCTGATCCCGCGCTGGCTGAAGGTCTAACACTCGCTCTCGCGGAAGACGAAGCCTTCAACTTTTACTATCCCGATAACCTCGAAATGCTTGAGCAAGCCGGAGTGAAAATCCAGCGCTTCAGCCCGCTGCATGACACAAAAGTGCCTGACTGCCAGATGATTTGGCTCGGTGGCGGTTATCCCGAAGTCCATGCCACAAAACTCGCCGCGAATATCCGCATGCGTGAATCCCTGAAAGACGCCCATCAACGTCGTATCCCGCTTTACGCCGAATGCGGCGGCTTAATGTATCTCGGGGAATCTCTTGCCGATGGCGAAGGGGAAGTTCACGCCATGTGCGGAGTGCTACCAGGCCACAGCCAAATGGGCAAACGCCTGACCCGTTTTGGCTACTGCGAAGCCACCGCGATTCAAAACACGTTGCTGGCCAAAAAAGGTGAAACCTTGCGTGGCCACGAGTTTCATTACTCCGATTTCAATGGCCCACTACCCGCCGCATTCGATTGCTGCAAATGTCGTGACGGCGTCGCTGTTTCCCGCTGGCAGGGTGGCGTCCAGCATCAGGCAACATTTGCCAGTTATCTCCATGTGCATTTTGCCCAACGTCCTGGTTTGCTCAACCAGTGGTTATCTTTTGCGAGGAACTCTCTATGACATTGCTTGCCTGGGGGGCGGCCTGGTTATTGGATTACTGGCTCGGCGATCCACCGCACTGGCCGCATCCGGTTCGCTGGATTGGCAACTTGATTAATTTCATGCAGCGCAAGATACGACAGCTTTGTAAAAGCGATCGTGCGCTCAAAATCGGTGGTGGCGTGCTTTGGCTGGTCGTCGTGGGCATGACCTGGGGCGTGAGTTGGGGGGTATTACACCTCGCCAATCTGGTGCATCCGTGGCTTGGCTGGTTGGTGGAAGTGTGGATGATTTACACCGTGCTTGCCGCCCGTTGCCTGAGCGATGCCGCACTCGAAGTGTATCGCGCCTTGAAAGAGGGAACGCTTGCCGAAAGCCGGGAAAAACTGTCGTGGATAGTTGGGCGCGATACATCGCAACTGGAACGCCCGCAAATTACCCGTGCGGTTGTGGAAACCGTGGCGGAAAACAGTGTCGATGGCGTGATTGCACCGCTGTTTTTCCTGATGCTAGGCGGCGCACCGCTGGCGATGGCCTATAAAGCGGTCAATACGCTGGACTCGATGGTGGGGTACAAAACCGAAAAGTACCGCGCGATAGGTTATGTCAGCGCCCGTCTTGATGATCTCGCCAACTATATTCCTGCTCGCCTGAGTTGGCTGCTGCTGACCCTCGCCGCTTTTTGCTTACGCGCCAACCCGCGTCAGGCCTTACGCATTGGCTGGCGTGATCGCTACCAACACAGCAGCCCAAACTGCGCCTGGCCTGAAGCGACGGTCGCAGGTGCGCTTGGGATCAGGCTCGGCGGGCCGAACACCTATTTTGGCGAACGAGTAGAAAAACCGTGGATGGGGGATGAGCAGCGTGGCGTTGCCATTGACGACATAACCCGCGCCATTCAACTCATGATGTTGGCGTCCCTGTTGGCCTTGCTGCTGTTTGCCGCAATGCGCTGGCTGACGCTTGGCATAGGCTCTTAAGGACTCCCGATGAATTACCTGCAGCAACCCCAGCTTATTGAGCAACATAGTTTTGAAATCATCAGCGAAATCATCGCACAACAGTATCACGAATACCGTTTTCACGATGCGATTCAGGAAGCGATGATCAAGCGCGTTATCCATACCACCGCCGATTTTGAGTGGCTGGATATTTTATGGTTCTCGCCGGATGTCATCGAACAACTTAGCCGCAGTTTGCAGCGTGGCTGCACCTTGTACACTGACACCACCATGGCGTTATCGGGAATTAACAAAACCTTGCTGGCGCAATTCGGATGCAGCTGCCGTTGCTTTATCAGCGACCCGCGCGTGGTGGCCCATGCCAAAGAGCAGAGCATTACCCGTTCGATGGCGGCGGTAGATCTCGCATTGCAGGAAGAAGGCGAGAAGATCTTCGTCTTTGGTAACGCGCCGACAGCCCTGTTCCGGCTGCTGGAAAAAGACGCGAAACCGTCTGCTGTTATCGGCGTACCGGTCGGTTTTGTCGGTGCCGAAGAGTCTAAAGAAGCGCTGATAGAAAGCGGTTTACCGGCAATTGCCGCTCGCGGGCGCAAAGGCGGCAGCAACGTCGCGGCGGCCATTGTCAACGCGCTGCTTTATCGCTTACGGGAGGCTCAGTGAGCGAACAGCAAGCCGACTGCATCTGGCATAAAGGCAAAGCTTACCGCAAAGGATACACCACTGGATCCTGCGCCACCGCGGCGGCCCGCGTCGCGGCGCTGATGGTGTTGCGCCAGCACGTCATCGACCAGGTTTCTATTGTCACGCCTTCTGGCGTCACGCTGCATCTCAATGTCGAAATGCCGATGATTGAAGGCCAGCAAGCGACGGCGGCCATCCGTAAAGACGGCGGTGACGACGTTGACGCTACCCACGGCATGCTGATTTTCGCCCGCGTGCAGCTCAACGACAGCGGGATTATCACATTGCGCGGCGGCACGGGGATTGGCGTGGTCACGCGCAAAGGAATTGGTTTGCCGCCAGGTGAGTCTGCCATTAACCGTACACCGCGCCAGACCATTGTTGCCGGGGTGCGTGAAGTCATCGGCGCGGAGCGCGGTGCAGAGATTGAAATTTTCGCCCCGGAAGGCATCGAGCGGGCTAAAAAAACCTATAACCACCGTCTCGGTATTCTGGGTGGCATTTCCATTATCGGCACCACTGGCATTGTGATGCCGATGTCCGAAGAGAGCTGGAAACGCTCGCTAGCGCTGGAACTTGAAATGAAACGCGCCGCAGGCCTCGATAAAGTGATTCTGGTGCCAGGCAATCACGGCGAGCGCTTTGTGCGCGAACAACTTCAGTTGGACAGTGAATGTGTGGTGACGATGAGCAATTTCGTTGGCTACATGATTCAGGAGGCCGTACGCCTGGAGTATCGCCACATTGTTCTGATTGGCCACCCGGGCAAACTGGTGAAAGTGGCCGCCGGAATATTCCACACCCACAGCCACATTGCCGACGGGCGCATGGAAACGCTGGTCGCCCATCTGGCCTTAATGGGCGCACCGTTTGCACTGCTCGAAGCCGTCAGCCTTTGCGACACCACTGAAGCGGCACTCGAAATCATCACAGAACAGGGCTGGCAAGGGGTGTTTGAACGCCTGGCATCACGCATCTGTGAACGCGTTGAAGAGATGCTGCGCTTTACTCAATCGCCACCAAAATGCGATGCCATTTTATTTTCATTTGATAACCAGGTTTTAGGCAGCAGCCGCCCCGTGGCTGATATTGCGCAGGCGTTGCGATGCTAACCGTGGTGGGCATAGGCCCAGGCGCTACTGAACTCCTGACCGTCCAGGCGCGGGCTGAGATTGATGACGCGGAGATCCTGGTGGGCGGTGCCAGACAACTTGCGCTGTTTAATGATTTTCGTGGTGAAACGCGTTTGCTGACGGGCGATCTTGACGAGCTTATGGCCTGGATTCGGGAACGCCTCAACCAGCAAATTGTTGTGCTGGCTTCGGGCGACCCGCTGATCTACGGCATCGGCAAACGTCTGGCGGCGAACTTCCCCCCGGAACACCTGCGCATTATTCCGGGCATCAGCTCGATTCAATATCTGTGCGCCAAAGCGGCGGTCGATATGAACGACATATGGATAACCAGCAGCCATGGCCGCGAGCCAGATTTTCAGGCGATTGCCGCGCACCAAAAGGTGGCAATGGTGACTGACAACATCATCGGGCCTTATGCCATTGCTCAGGCTCTGCTGGCACGCGGCCTGAATCCCACGCTAATTATTGGCGAGAATCTCACGTCGGCAGATGAACGAATCCATCGCCTGGCGGCCTGCGATGTCGCGCAACGCTACGCGATGAATGTGGTGGTGATCCTGAATGAAAGATGAGCTTTTCTTACGGGGTGCGCGCGTTCCGATGACCAAAGAGGTGGTGCGAGTTCAGGCACTGGAGCGCTTGCAATTGCAGAATGCGCAACGGTTTATCGACATCGGTGCGGGCACTGGCAGCGTGTCGCTTGAAGCGGCCATGCGTTACCCGCAATTACGCGTCACGGCGATTGAACGCAATCCCGACGCGCTGGCGTTAATGGCAGAAAACCGCGAGCGTTTTGCTTGTCCAAATATTGAGATTATCAACGGCTATGCCCCCATTGAGCTCGATGCGATAGCCGATGCGATCTTTATCGGTGGCAGCAGTGGGCAGTTAACCGAGCTTATCGACTGGTCGCTGGCACATTTGCACCCCGGCGGGCGTCTGGTGATGACCTTTATCCTGCTGGAAAATTTAACCTGCGCGTTAACCCACCTCGAGCAGTGCGCCATTCACGATTTTGATTGCCTGCAACTTCAGGTTGCAAGCCTCTCCACGCTTGGCAGCGGCCACTACTTCAAACCGAACAACCCCACATTTTTGATTTCTTGCCTCAAGGAGGGAAGCCATGACTCAAATTTATGATACCCGTAAGGTCTGGTTCGTCGGTGCCGGCCCTGGCGACAAAGAACTGATCACCCTCAAAGGCTATCGCATCTTGCAGCAGGCGGAAGTGGTGATTTATGCCGGTTCGCTCATCAACCCTGAACTGCTGGATTACTGCCCGGAAGGGGCGGAGTGCCACGACAGCGCTGCGTTAAACCTTGAGCAAATTATCGAGCTGATGGAAAACGGCGTGAAGGCAGGCAAGCTGGTGGTGCGCTTACAAACCGGCGACCTTTCACTGTACGGCTCGATTCGCGAGCAGGGTGAAGTGCTCACCGAGCGCGGTATTGGCTATGAATCGGTGCCGGGCGTCAGCGCATTTTTAGGTGCCGCCGCGCAGCTTGGCGTGGAATACACCGTACCGGAAGTCTCACAAAGCCTGATCATCACGCGCATCGAAGGCCGCACGCCGATGCCACCGCTTGAACAGCTTGAATCTTTTGCCCGGCATCAGACCTCTATGGCGATTTTCCTCTCGGTGCAGCGTATTCACCGCGTGGCTGAACGCCTGATTGAAGGCGGTTATCCCGCGGATACGCCAGTCGCCGTGGTTTACAAAGCTACCTGGCCGGATTGCCAGACTGTGCGCGGCACGCTTGCAGACATCGCAGAACAAGTGCGGGAAGCGGGCATTCGCAAAACGGCGCTCATCATGGTGGGCGCATTTCTTGGCGAGGAATATCACTATTCCAAACTCTACGATGCAGGATTCAGTCATGAATACCGCAAGGCCTGATTCGATAGCACTGTTTTGCCTGACACCCGGTGGCGTGGCATTAGCGCAACGTCTGCGCGACCTGGTACCGCTCACCTGTTTTACCAGTGAAAAGCTGTTGCAACCGGGCTTTATTCCGTTCGGTGGCAGTTTTGCACGGACCGTAGAACAGGCATTTAGCGAATATTCTGCGCTGGTGTTTATCGCCGCCACGGGCATTGTGGTGCGCGTAATTGCTCCATTGTTGAACGACAAGCTGCACGATCCTGCGGTTGTTGTAATGGATGAACGCGCGGAACACGTTATCAGCCTGCTTTCCGGGCACCTGGGCGGTGCCAACGAATTAACCCGTCAAATTGCCCAACTGTTAAACGCCGATCCGGTGATCACCACCGCGACCGACGTTAACCAACTGGCGGCGCTGGATACGTTGGCGGCGAAACTTGACGCCACTCTGTTGGATTTTCGTCAGACGGTGAAAACCATTAACCAGATGCTGGTGAGCCAGAAGCGCGTAGGGCTGTGGTGGGACAGGGATTTTACCCAGAACGCCGAACGTTACGACACCCGAGGTTTTATCCCCGTCGACAATCTCGACGCGCTGCCAGCGCTTGATGCCCTGGTGTGCGTCACGCTGCGTGATGTTCTGCCGACACAAGCTATTCCGCTTTATAAGCTGGTGCCAAAGCGCGTCGTGGCGGGAATAGGCTGCCGCCGGGATACACCGCCGCAAACCGTGGCGAAGCTATTAAATCAGCAACTGGCTGAGAACCACTTTGACCCGCTGGCCTTGCGCGCCATTGGCAGTGTGTCCCTCAAACAGGACGAACCGGCGTTACTTGAATTGGCACAACGTTGCCAAATCCCATTCAATATTTTTAGCGTTGACCAACTTGCGGAACATGAAAAGCGCTTTCCGGCATCCGAATTTGTGCGTCAGACCGTGGGCGTGGGCAGCGTGTCACAACCGGCTGCGTGGCTGATGAGTAACGGAAATCTGGTTGGCAATACCCTGCGCGAACAGGGCGTCACTATCACTTTAGGAGTTTCAGACAGATGTTAACGGTAATCGGGATTGGCCCCGGCAGTGAAGCCATGATGACTCAGGAAGCGATAGCTGCATTGCAGGAAGCTGAAATTGTGGTGGGTTATAAAACCTACACCCACCTGGTGAAGCCCCTGACGGGTGACAAGCAGGTTATCAAAACGGGCATGTGCAAAGAGATTGAACGCTGCCAGACCGCCATCGAACTGGCGCAGGCCGGGCACAACGTGGCGTTAATCAGCAGCGGCGATGCCGGAATTTACGGCATGGCGGGTCTGGTGCTGGAACTGGTGACATCGCAGCAACTGGATATCGAAGTGCGCCTGGTTGCCGGGATAACCGCCAGCATTGCCGCCGCGTCATTGCTCGGTGCGCCGCTGATGCATGACTTTTGCCATATCAGCCTCAGCGACTTACTGACGCCGTGGCCGGTTATCGAAAAACGCATTATCGCCGCCGCTTCTGCCGACTTTGTTATCTGTTTCTACAACCCGCGCAGCCGTGGCCGCGAAGGACATCTGGCGCGTGCATTCGAATTAATGCGCGAATTTACCCAACCACAAACGCCCGTTGGCGTGGTGAAAGCCGCCGGGCGCAAAAAAGAGCAAAAATGGCTAACGACATTTGGCGAGATGGACTTCGAACCTGTTGATATGACCAGCCTGGTCATTGTTGGCAACAAAACGACCTATGTTCGTGATGGCCTGATGATCACCCCGCGAGGTTATGAACTGTGAGTGAGTCGCAGGTGCTGGTGTTTGGTGGAACCAGTGATGCCCGGTTTATTTGCCAGATCCTCGATGAACAGCGCATTACCTACACGTTGTCGGTAGCGACGGCGGTCGGCAAAGAGCTGGCGGGTAATATCAGCGGCAAGATCCGCGTCGGGCGTATCGACGCCGACGAAATTGCCGACTTGTTGATGAGCAGCGCCGTGCGCTGGGTGATTGATGCCTCGCATCCGTATGCAGAGTTGCTTGGGCGCAATATTCATCAGGCCTGCGAAACCGTGGGTGTGCCCCTAAGCCGTTATCAACGCCGCAGCGAACTCAACGACCTGGAACACCCGCAGTTGCACAAAGTGGCGAACCTGCAAGCCGCGTGTTCCGTGGCTTTGCAATATGGCCCGCGCGTACTGCTGACCACCGGCAGCAAAGAGCTTGCGGCCTGGCAGCAAGGTTTGCCTGGAAAAATGCTGCTGGCGCGGGTGCTGCCAACTAGCGAAGTCATCGCTGAATGCGAAGCGCTGGGTCTTGGCGTGGATAACATTTTTGCGCTGCGCGGCCCGTTTAGCGCCGAGTTTAACGACGCTATCTATGCCTTTTGCTCGCCGGATGTGGTGATCACTAAAGAGTCCGGCGCAGAAGGGGGGTATCTCGATAAAGTCACTCCGGCGTTGGCGCGGGGCATCCCCTGTATCGTTGTGACGCGCCCGCAGCCTCGGGTCAGTGGCGCTGAATTATTAGCAAGTCGTGATGATGTGAGCCGCCGTGTCACACGCTGGCTGCAAGAGAGGAAAGAATGAAGAAAGCTCTATTGGTTATCAGTTTTGGCACCAGCTACCACGACACCTGTGGCAAAAATATTGTCGCTTGTGAAGAACAACTCGCCAGCACTTTTGCTGACCGCGACCTGTTCCGCGCATTCACCTCCGGCATGATTATTCGCAAATTAAAAAGCCGCGATAATCTGGATATCGATTCACCTGCGCAGGCGTTACGCCGCCTGGCCGAGTTGGGATATCAGGATGTTGCCGTTCAGTCGCTGCACGTCATTAATGGCGACGAGTACGAAAAAATTGCCCGTGAGGTGCAAGCCCATCGTCACCTGTTCCAGCGCCTGGCATTAGGTAACGCATTATTGAGTGATTTCAACGACTACGAATGGTTACTTAGCGCGTTGCAAAGCCAGATGCCACCGCTTGATGCCGACGAACGCGTGGTGTTTATGGGCCACGGTGCCAGCCATCACGCGTTTTCAGCCTATGCCTGTCTCGATCATCTCATGGTGGCGCGCCGTATTCCTGCTCGGGTTGGCGCAGTAGAAAGCTATCCAGAAATCGACCTTATCGTACGCGGTTTGCAGCAAGACAATGTCCGTAAAGTCCACCTGATGCCATTAATGCTGGTGGCCGGTGATCATGCGATTAATGACATGGCGTCTGACGAAGATGACTCCTGGAAAACGCAGTTGCAGGAAGCAGGAATAGAAGCCCAACCGTGGTTACAAGGACTGGGAGAAAACCCGCAAATTCGCGCGATGTTCGTGAACCATTTGCAGCGTGCACTGGAGAAATCAGCAAACGAGGTGGCAGCATGAGCGGCCGTTTATATGCCCTCGGCACCGGCCCGGGTGCCAGCGACCTGATCACCGTACGCGCGGCGCGCATCATCGGAAAACTGGATGTTTTGTACGCCCCGGCTGGCCGCAAAGGCGGTGACAGCCTGGCTCTTTCGATTGTGCGCGAATACCTCAGCGACACCACCGAAGTGCGCACCTGCCACTTTCCGATGAGCGCCGATAACGACGAAAAAGCGCTGGTGTGGGATGAAACCGCTGCCGCCCTACAACATGAAGTTGAACAGGGAAAACAGGTCGGGTTTATCACGCTCGGGGACTCGATGTTATTCAGCACCTGGGTGTTTTTGCTGGCGCGAATGGGTAACCCGGAATGGCTGGAAATTGTCCCTGGCGTCACCTCTTTTGCCGCCATTGCCTCACGCGCACAGCTGCCGCTGGCGATGGAGCAACAATCGCTGGCGGTGATGTCTTGCACTGCTTCGCATCAGGCGTTGACGGAGGCGTTGCGCTCGCATGACTGCGTGGTGCTGATGAAAGTCTACGGGCGGTTCGCGCAAATCAAAGCGTTGCTGCAACACCTCGGGCTTATCGACCATGCGCTGTTAATGGCAGAAGCAACATTACCAGGTGAGCAATGTTTCCGAAATCTGGAAGAGGTGCCGGACGACCAAACGCTGCCGTATTTCTCGACCATTCTGGTGAATAAACAGTGGAGTCCTCGCCGTTAAGCAAGGGAAAACCATGGAAAAATTACTTAAAAAACTCTCGCTAAGTGGCCTTGGCATGGGGATGTTGCTACTGATCGTGCCACAAGAAGCGTTCGCCATGCACATCATGGAAGGATTCTTACCGCCAATGTGGGCGCTGGCGTGGTGGATTTTATTCCTGCCATGCCTGTATGTCGGGCTGGTTCGTTTGCGCCAAATCGTTGCGCACGACAGCAACCAGAAAGTGCTGCTGGCGTTATGCGGTGCCTTTATTTTTGTGCTCTCGGCGCTAAAAATTCCCTCGGTCACCGGAAGCTGTTCGCACCCGACTGGCGTGGGTCTGGCGGTTATTTTGTTTGGCCCAGGTGTCGTGGCAGTGCTGGGCGCCATCGTGCTGCTGTTCCAGGCATTGTTACTGGCACACGGCGGCCTGACAACGCTGGGTGCCAATGGGATGTCGATGGCGGTGATTGGGCCGGTGGTGGGGTATCTGGTCTGGAAACTGGCCTGTAAAGCGGGCTTTCGCCGTGACGTCAGCGTCTTCCTGTGCGCAATGGTCGCTGACCTGATGACCTATTTCGTCACTTCAATTCAGCTCGGCGTGGCGTTTCCTGACCCGCACTTTGGCATCACCGGTTCGTCGTTGAAATTCATGAGCATCTTCTGCCTGACGCAAATCCCGATTGCGATTGCTGAAGGCCTGCTGACGGTCATGATTTACGACCAACTCACGAAGCGACAACTGCTACCAGCCCGGAGCCAATAACATGAAAAAAACGCTGATTTTGCTCGCCCTGGTGGTGGGATTAATGATTGTGCCGTTTTTTATTCCTCACGGCGGCGAATACGGTGGCTCAGATGACCAGGCGGAAAGCCAGATTTTGGTCGTCGACCCACACTACAAACCGTGGTTCCAGCCGCTTTATGAGCCGGCCAGCAGCGAAATTGAAAGTCTGTTGTTCACCTTGCAAGGTTCAATCGGTACGGCGGTGATTTTCTACATTTTGGGCTTCTATCGAGGCAGACGCGAAGACCATGCTGGGGATTGATAAACTCAGCTACCAGAGCCGCTGGTGCCGGGTCTCCCCGCTGCGCAAATTCGCACTGTATCTGGTGATGTTGGTGCTGGCGTTTGCGCTGCAGCCCATCGGGCAGGCCGCTTTATTGCTGGTGATTGCGGTTTTTACCTGCTGGCTGCTGCGCGTCGGCCCACGGCGATATTTACGCTGGCTGGCGGTGCCGCTGGGTTTTTTAGTGATGGGCGTGGGGACGATTATCCTGAGCGTTGCGCATCACCCGCAATCATTGTTGTGGAGCGTACCGATCGGCTCATTTTATCTCGGCATTGATGCGCAAGGGCTGGTGATGGCGAATCAGACTTTCTGGCGCAGCCTTGCCGCACTGGCCGCAACTTACTGGCTGGTGCTGAACCTGCCGTTTGGGCAATTAATCATCCTGTTGCAGCGCTTAAGAGTGCCACGATTATTAATCGAGCAAATCCTGCTCACCTGGCGTTTTATTTTTATCCTGTTGGACGAAGCGCAGGCCATTCACCGTGCTCAGACATTACGTTTCGGTTATCGTACCTTGCCCGGCGGCTACCGCTCGTTTGCTATGTTGGTGAGCATGCTGTTTTCCCGTGTGCTGCTGCGTTACCAACAAATGGTCACCACGCTGGATATCAAACTTTACCAGGGGGATTTCCACCTGTGAGAACCGCACCGATGCTGACTACCCAGAATGTCTCTTTTTGCTACCAGGACGATGTTGTTCTGCATGACTTAACCTTCGATTTTGGCGCATATCCGGTGACGGGCATCGTCGGCAAAAATGGCTGCGGAAAATCCACGCTGTTCATGAATCTCAACGGCGTTTTACGCCCGCAAAAAGGCGCGGTGTTATGGCAGGGCAAACCCATAAACACCAGCAAAAGTGGGTTGATTGAGCACCGCCAGCGCGTCACGACCGTATTCCAGGATCCCGAACAGCAAATCTTTTATACCGATATTGATAGCGATATTGCGTTTAGCTTGCGTAACCTTGGCGTCAACGAAGCCGAGATTGCCCGCCGTGTGGAGCAGGCGATTCAACTGGTGGATGCGCAGGCTTTTCGCCATCAGCCGATTCAGTATTTAAGCCACGGGCAAAAGAAGCGCGTGGCGATTGCCGGTGCGCTGGTGATGGAAGCCGACTACCTGTTGCTGGATGAACCGACGGCAGGGCTTGATCCAAGCGGGCGGCAGCAAATGATCGAAATCATTGCGCGCATTGCTTCACAGGGTAAGCATGTGGTTATCTCAAGCCATGATATTGATTTGATTTACGAAGTTTGCGACGGTGTGTACGTCCTGAAAGACGGGAAAATTATGGCCGCGGGTGCGCCCGGTGACGTTTTCAGCCAGGCCGACATGCTACGCGATGCCGGGTTGGTGCAGCCGTGGTTAGTGAAGTTGCACAGTGAACTCGGGTTCCCGCTGTGTAAAACCGAAACTCAATTGTTCAACGCCTTACGCGTTTCAAAGGAAGCATTATGAGCCTTGCGATAATGATTCAGGGCACCGCTTCAGATGTCGGGAAAAGCATGCTGGTGGCCGGATTGTGTCGGATTTTTGCCCAGGACGGCCAGCGCACCGCGCCGTTTAAATCCCAGAATATGGCGCTTAATTCTGGCATTACGCCCGATGGCAAAGAGATGGGCAGGGCGCAGATTTTCCAGGCTGAAGCGGCAGGTATTGCCCCTGATGTGCGCATGAATCCGGTGTTGCTCAAACCGACCAGTGACTGCAAAGCGCAGGTGGTGCTGATGGGCAAAGTCGCGACAAATATGGATGCGGTCACTTATCACAACTACAAACCGCAGCTGAAAGCGCAAATCCGCGAGGTTTACCAAAGCCTTGCGTCAGAGCACGACGTGATGGTACTGGAAGGGGCTGGAAGCCCGGCGGAGATCAATCTGCGCGACCGCGATATCGTCAATATGGGCATGGCGGAACTGGCTGAATGCCCGGTGGTGCTGGTGGCAGACATCGATCGCGGCGGTGTTTTCGCCGCGATCTACGGCACCATTGCGTTGCTGCTTGAGCATGAAAAATGGCGCGTAAAAGGGGTCATCATCAATAAGTTTCGCGGCGATGTGGCGCTGCTTTATTCCGGCATCGAGCAAATCGAAGCGTTAACCGGTGTGCCGGTTTTAGGGGTAATGCCGTGGCTGAATGTCGATCTCGAAGATGAAGACAGCGTGGTACTGGATCGTGGGAAATATGATTCGGTTAGCGCAAAAGATCTGGATATTGCGGTGCTGCAACTGCCGTACATGTCGAACTTCACCGATTTTAATGCGCTGGCGGCGCAACCGGACGTGCGCCTGCGTTATGTCGTCAAACCTGATGAGCTGGTAAACAGTGACCTGGTGATTGTGCCGGGGAGTAAAAATACGCTCGGCGATTTGCGCTGGGTGCGAGAAAACGGTCTTGAGCAGGCGTTACTTGCGCACCATTGGCGCGGCGGTGCAGTGCTCGGGATTTGCGGCGGCTATCAGATGCTCGGGCAGCATATTTACGATGAAGTGGAGTCGGGGCTTGGCGAAATGCCGGGCATGGGGCTGCTGGATGTCATCACCCGTTTTGCCAATGAAAAAACCACCACCCGCGTGTCCGGACACGTTCAAACGTCGCTGCCTGGTGTGTTTTCCGCAAGCTCAGGCCGTGCGCTTGCGGGTTATGAAATCCACATGGGGGAGACTCAGCGCGGAGCAAAAACTTCTCCTTTTGCAACGTTTACTGAGTGTAATACTCAGCCTTATCATAACCTTGATGGCGCGGTCAGCGAGGATGGGCGCGTGCTGGGGACGTATCTTCATGGCTTGTTTGATAGCGGTGAGTTTACCCGCAGCCTGCTGGACAGTTTACGCCTGCGCAAAGGGCTGAACCCGTGGGAAGGCGAGCGCTTCGACTATCAACAGCATAAAGAGCAGCAGTTTAATATTCTGGCTGACGCGATGCGCAAACACATCGATATTGCACGGATTTACCAGATTATGCGGGAGCATCAGGAGCAATCGGTATGAAGTTAGTCACGGGCGGTGCCCGTAGCGGGAAAAGCCGCCATGCAGAACAGCTGGCGGCAAATTTCGAGCGCGTACTGTATATCGCCACCTCGAAAATTTTCGACAGTGAAATGGCGCAGCGTATTCAGCATCATCGCGACAGCCGTCCTGCACACTGGCGTACCGTCGAACAGTATCGCGATTTAAATACCGTGATTACGCCAGATAACGAGGCACATGAAGCCGTGCTGCTGGAGTGTATTACCACATTGATTACCAACGTGATGTACGATGCTGCCGGGGAAAAGCCAGAGGACGACTGGGATTTTGCCGTGATGGAACAGGTGGTGAATCAGCAGATCGATATTTTGCTGGACGCCTGCGCGGCAAGTCCGGCGGAAGTGATTTTAGTGACGAACGAAGTGGGAATGGGCATTGTGCCGGAAAACCGCCTGGCGCGGCATTTCCGCGATATTGCCGGACGTATCAATCAGCGTCTGGCGCAAAATGCAGATGAAGTCTGGCTGGTGGTCTCAGGGATAGGAGTAAAAATTAAATGATCTTCCGTTTGTTCTTCGCCACGTTGCAGTTTATGAGTCGCATTCCGGTACCGGTGCGTTGGGCCGAAGGGATTGAAACCCATCAATATGTGCGCGGTATTGTCACCTTCCCGTTTGTCGGTCTGGTGCTGGGCGCATTAGCGGGCGTGGTGTTCACGCTGTTGCAGCCTTGGGCAGGATTACCCCTGGCAGCACTCGGTTACGTGCTCGCCCTCGCACTGCTGACCGGTGGTTTCCATCTTGATGGTCTGGCTGATACCTGCGACGGTATTTTCTCGGCTCGCACTCGCGACCGGATGCTGGAAATCATGCGCGACAGCCGTCTCGGGACGCACGGCGGCCTGGCGCTTATCTTTGTGATTGTGATGAAAGTGCTGGTGGTCAGCGAGTTGGCACTGCGCGGGGGTAGCATGCTGGCGGTATTAGCCGCGGCATCCGTAGCCGGGCGCACCGCCAGTGTACTGCTGATGTATCACCATCAATACGCCCGTGAGAAAGGGCTGGGGAATCTGTTTATCGGCAAAGTGACGGGAACACAAACCTTCCTGACGCTGCTCGGCGGGGCGGTGTTATGTACTATTTTGCTGCCAACCACTGGCCTTATCGCGTTGGTGTTAACCCTGCTGGCTGTTTTTGGCCTGGGCTGGATGTTGCGCCGCACCCTCGGCGGGCAAACGGGCGACACGCTCGGTGCCGCCATCGAACTGGGCGAAGTGGTTTTCCTGCTGGCGTTACTGCGATAACCCCTCATTTTCATACCTGTGTATCAGAGAAAAAAATGCAAACACTGAATTCTTTACTGGCAATGATTTCCCCGCTTGATAGCGAAGCAATGGCACGTGCGCAGAAGCATATTGATGGGCTGCTAAAACCATTTGGCAGCCTTGGGCGTCTGGAGTCGTTAGCGGTGCAATTGGCGGGTATGCCGGGCATGAAAAACGGCCTGACGACTCAGCGTAAAGCGATCCTCGTGATGTGCGCTGACCACGGTGTTTATGCCGAAGGCGTGGCGATTTCCCCGCAAATTGTTACGGCCATTCAGGCGATGAACATGACGCGTCATAACACCGGTGTCTGCGTATTGGGTGCGACAGTCGGTGCCGATATTCATGTGGTTGATGTCGGTATCGACAGCGACGCATTGCCGGGCGTGCTGGATATGAAAGTGGCACGAGGCAGTGGCAACATCGCCCAGGGCCCAGCGATGAGCCGTGAGCAGGCAGAAAATTTACTGCTGGCGACCATGAAACTCACCATGGAAAAAGCGGCTGAAGGCGTGACGCTGTTTGGCGTTGGCGAATTAGGGATGGCGAATACGACGCCTGCGGCGGCGATGGTCAGCGTGTTGACCGACAGTTCACCAGATGATGTGGTTGGGATGGGCGCAAACTTCCCAGCCGAGCAGATGAACCACAAAATCGCCGTGGTGCGTGAAGCGATTGCGACCAACCAGCCGGATGCCACAGACGGTATCGATGTCTTAGCAAAAGTCGGTGGTTTTGACCTGGTCGGCATGACCGGCGTGATGTTGGGTGCCGCCGCAGCAGGTCTTCCGGTGGTGCTTGATGGCTTCCTGTCTTACGCCTCGGCACTCGCGGCCTGCCAGATTGCGCCAGGCGTACGTGATTATTTAATCCCGTCGCATTTGTCTGCTGAAAAAGGCGCGGTGATTGCGATGAATAAGCTCGGGCTTGAGCCGTATTTACAGATGGGTATGCGTCTGGGTGAAGGGAGCGGCGCGGCGCTGGCGATGCACCTGGTGGATGCAGCATGTGCAATGCACAATGAAATGGGGTCGTTGGCGGAGAGTAATATTGTGTTGCCGGGGTGATTCAGAGGTAGGTTTTTTGGGATGGCAGACTCTGTGGGCTTGAGTTTGTTACGTTCACTGAGCGTTCAGTGTTCCCTGAACTTACCGAAACGGTGAACGTATCAAGGGTGCTACCGCAGCACCCTTGATAATCCCGGCTCCCGGCTCTAAATCGCCGCTGCGCGGAGACCTCCATTTTTCCTTCACCGTCCTGGGTCGGTTGTGATTCGCTCCCGGCGATCACAACCTCACGTCGTTCCCGACGACGTGACCCGTCCGTTAAAGTAAAAATGAAGGCGATTTATGCCGGACTAAAGGTCAAAAGCCAGATCGGTTTTGACTTTGTTCCCGGTATAAATTGCCCCCGCGTTCCCCATAAGTCGGGGTGGCGCCGTCGGGAACGGCGCCAGAGAGCGATCGCCGGGAGCGAATCGCGAACGACCCTGAACGTTGGGGAAAAGCGGGGGTTTACCGCGAAGCGGCAATTTAAACACCGGGCGACGGGGTTGTCAGGGGGATGTCGTAATCCCCCTGACACGTTCACCATTAGCAAGTGCTTAATGAATAGCTGAACGCAAAGGTGAACGGAACTACTTCCAGCTAGCAAACGGAACCCTTCCCAGCTAGCAAAAGCTCCCCCATTATCGACTGCATAATCAGATCAACGAACCTTCACCAGCGTACGTCCCTGAATCTCATTACTCATAAAGCTCTTAGCCACAGCAGGAGCCTGCTCCAGGCTGATTTCCGTTGTCGCTCTCTCGTAGAAACTCTCTGGCAGCAACTCGGCCAGGCGTTTCCATGCGCTAATGCGACGCTCTTGCGGGGCGCTGACGGAGTCCACACCTTGCAGGCGTACATTACGCAGAATAAATGGCATTACCGTCGTTGGCAGAGCGAATCCGCCCGCCAGACCGCATGCGGCGACACAACCGGAATAATTCATCTGCGCCAGCAGTTTGGCCAACACATTGCCGCCCACGGTATCCACCGCACCGGCCCAAACCTGTTTTTCCAGTGGGCGTGTTTCGGCAAATTCGCTGCGCGGCAAAATACGGCTGGCACCTAACTGGCGTAAATAGTCGTGAGTGGACTCTCGGCCAGAAACGGCAACAACCTGATAGCCCAGAGCGTGGAGCAGGGCGATTGCCGTGCTGCCTACGCCACCGCTGGCACCGGTCACCACTACTTCACCACTGGCAGGCGTAACACCCGCTTCTTCCAGCGCCATCACACACAACATGGCGGTAAAGCCTGCGGTGCCGACGATCATCGCTTTGCGTGCCGTTAAACCCGCGGGCAATGGAACCAGCCATTCGGATTTCACTCGTGCCTGCTCGGCAAGGCCACCCCAATGGTTTTCACCCACGCCCCAGCCGGTTAACACCACTTCCTGACCTGCGACAAATGCAGCATCGTGGCTTGTGTTTACACGTCCAGCGAAATCAATCCCAGGCACCATCGGGAAATTACGGATGATTTTCCCAGTCCCGGTAATCGCCAGCGCGTCTTTATAGTTCAGGCTTGACCACTCAACATCGACCAGCACATTTCCCAGGTCTTCGGCCGGCGCAGCGATTTGCTTTATCTCTGCCTGAGTCTGGCCTTCAACTTGTTCAAGTACGACTGCTTTCATAGTAAATCCTCATTCTTTGAACCGAGCGTTTCGGTTGAGATGTTTCTAATGCCCAACACGGTATACCCGAAGCTCACGAGAATAAAGAACACCAACGCTATTCAAGCGTAATAACCTGCTTTTTAGCAGGTTATACGATTTTCATAATCTAAGGAGTGTGACAAAAGTTTCACAACGGACCGCCGGAATAGCGTAAGCGTCATCCGGCTTAAAAAGAACGCTTAGCTTTGCAAAGGCAGGGTGGTCAAACAGGTCTGGCTGCTTTGATAGGTCGCAATCGGTGCGCTGGCTGTTTTGCCCTGATAGCTCACTTCAATCTTGCCTTCTATATCGCGCGGTAACCACACGCCGACAAAACCATTCGCGTGGCTGGTCATGCTTTTCTGCACGATGACTTTGCCATTTTTGTCGGTGATTTTTACATCAAAAGGTGTATTGGCTAACTCGCCACGGCAACCAGACAGGCTGTGATTAAAACATGGATGGGTTTGCGTCAGATAAGGGGCGAACGACAAATAGAACTTATCGCCCAACGGATAGCTAAACTGCTGCTTACCGTCAGACAATTTCAGCTCTGTGCTGGTGATGCCTGCGTTGTACGGCAAAGGACGCGCCTGTGGCGAACCGTCGATGGCTTCTACCATTTGCTCAGTGGTTTTGCCCGCTAAACCGTGTGCTGCGAGAAAATCCGTATCCGACTGCGCCGCGAATGCACTGCCACTGATGCCCAGTGCCAGCAAAGCGAAAAGCATATTTCGTTTCATCAATGATCCCTTTCTGAAAGATAAAATTGGCTTGCGCAGACTCTAAACCTTACCGTAAGGGGAGGGTCAAAAGGATATGCAATTCTTTACAGATTGGGCGCCAATAAACCTTTATTGGCGTTCATTAAATTTGCTGCGTTTATGCTGATAGAGTAAATCGTCTGCTCTCAGCATGGCCGCATCCAGCGTATCGTCCTGATTTAGCTGATACGAACCCCAGGAGAATGCCACCAGTTTATCTTTATCAATGGCGAGTAAATGCTTTTGCACACGAGCAATAACATCACGGGATTTTTTCAAAGAATAATCAATAAGGACCAAACAGAATTCATCACCCCCAAGTCGTATGCCGTAATCGCTTTTGCGAATAGCATTACGCAGCGCTAAACCCAGATATTGTATTGCTTTATCACCCATGTGGTGGCCGAGGGTATCATTTATTTTTTTCAGCCCATCGCTATCAATGGCAATAACCGTAACGGGAATATTCCTGTCAACAAGAGTCCGAATTTTTTGCTCAAACTCAGGCGTGATGACTTTTCTGTTGTACATCCCGGTCATCGCGTCCGTAACGTTATCCCTGGATAGCGCTTCTTGCCTCATGAGTTGCTTACGGGCATATCGACATAAAATCCATGTCGTCATAACGTAAAGTAAGACCAGCCAGAGATTAGCAATAATGACATAAATAGCATCCAGCTTAATATGCAGGGTGTAATACTGGGTGATGGTGCCTTCATAATTAATTAAATCAAAAGATTTTATAATCGGCTCATGGAAAATGATATTTGACCCGGTGGCATTGTCAGTCACATATAAAGAAAGAAATTTCCACAGCAGTGGCCGATCTACCGTTTTAAACGAAACAGCAAGATCATTAATGTTGACGTCAGTAATCAGGATGCCTTTCACTTTATCATTCAGAAATACCGGAGTAAGCATGCTGATGATATTATTCTTTGTGTAACCATCCTGGTAAATATGAGAAACAATGGTTGCTCCCTGGAAGAGATCATTCAGTGCATTGTCATCAATGGTTATAGTGTGTCCGCTACGGACGATATTGATTCCGCTGCCATTATTCTCTAACCAGTTACTGAAGGTATAGTCGCGCGTATTGACCAGCTGGTTGATGTAAATATAGTTATGTGAAAGATCGATGTAGTATCTGATATTCCTGAAGGCGTAACCCGTATAGTTTGAAAAACTGTATTTTGGTAATGCGCCGTTTTCAGCTTCATGAATAATGGATAAAGCACCCGTGTCTTTGCCCCATTCCTCACATGAAGGGTTTCGTGTCTGAAGCGTTCCTTCCAGATTTTTCATGGTTTTTGCCACAAGGTTAAATCCGGAAATATCCCCTACGGTTTCAACATGCTGACAGACTTCTGGCCGTTCATTCTCGCCAGGATTACCTGAGTATTGCCCGGAAAAGAATGCCCGTGAAAGCCGGTTGGCGATATTCTGGTTGATGGACTCTTCATGGAAAAGGGCTGATTTGCCATTCTCGGCAACATATTCCATATAGTTCTGCAAATTGCGAGCTTCATGGAACACCAGCGCGGCGAAAAGTGAAGTGGTGCAAGCCAAGATTAATACAATCGCACTAATATATTTTTGCCTGGACAAGATGGTTCACTCCCTGTTTGACCACCACGAAATAACGGCAAGTATAGCACTTGTTCACCTCGCCTGGGGGGGCTGTATTGGCGGGAGCTCATTATCTGAGCCTTTGAAATAAAGCCTTATTTCTTCTGCTGTTATTTGTTGCTTCGCTGGATGAATGAAAAATATACACCAATGCAATGATGAGTAGCACGGTACTGTTTAGCTTTCTTCTTCAGGAGAGCGATTACCTGAATAGAGGTTAACGTCTGATTTTCTCTCTTTGGCGGGCGTCAAAAACAGCAAACACAAAAAAGCCCGCTTAGTTTCCTAAGCGGGCTCTCGAATTTGGCTCCTCTGACTGGACTCGAACCAGTGACATACGGATTAACAGTCCGCCGTTCTACCGACTGAACTACAGAGGAATCGGTTAACGGGGCGCATATTAGCGATTCGCGGGGGGGATGTCAAAGGGTTCACGAAAAAGATTTTTGTTTGCTCTATTTATAGTCAACTTGTTGAGTTTTAAGACGAATTATTATGCTAAGAATCATTAAGCACTTATTTCACGCAAACCCATTGCGTTAGCAAATATTAGCCCTTCTTTATATGTGTTCTTTATTGGTGCAAAGCGTCCAATATCTCAACTTATTTGCTTTATTGTTAAGCAGATGTGATCGCCGCTGTAATTTCATTGCGTTATCCCTGGCCGCTTACAACGGCGCTCTATACTGACATATGTCGAAACATTGGCATGCAGTCAGTAACGTTGGCAACTATTTTGCTTAATGTATGGGCTGTGAAAATGTAGGGAAACCCCGCCACAGGAATTTGTCAGGATGTCATCCATTTAGTGCATTTTGTTCGCGTTTTTGCTTTTGAAATGGCTCTTAAACCGTTGTGCATAAACCTCTTTGCTTTTTTGCTAAGGAACATTCAAATGTCGCTGAAATTAATCAGAAGTCCTCTTTCTCTTGTGTTGGCAGGTTGCCTGGTGACGGCGTTCTCCGCCCAGGCCGATATTGTTATTGGTGTCGCGGGGCCGTTCACTGGGCCAAATGCGACCTATGGCGATCAATACTGGCATGGTGCGACGCAAGCCGCTGAAGACATTAACGCCGCAGGCGGGATCAACGGCGAAAAAATCAAACTGGTTCAGGGGGATGATGCTTGCGAACCTAAACAGGCTGTCTCCGTGGCTAACCGCCTGGTTGACCAGGATAAAGTCAAAGCGGTGGTAGGCCACTTCTGTTCATCATCCACCATGCCGGCCTCTGAGGTGTATAACGATGCGGGGATCATCGCCATCACGCCAGGGTCAACTAACCCGCTCATTACCGAACGCAAGATGAATGACATGTTCCGCATGTGTGGGCGCGATGACCAGCAAGGGCAGGTCGCCAGCGATTTCATCATTGATAAGCTCAAAGCCAAACGCGTCGTCATTATTCATGACAAAGATACCTACGGGCAGGGGCTGGCGGATGCTACCAAAGCGGCACTGGCAAAACGCGGTGTGAATGACGTGATGTACGAAGGTTTGTCTCGCGGTGAAAAAGACTTTAACGCGCTGGTGACCAAAATCAGTGCGCAAAAACCTGATGTGGTGTTCTTCGGGGGATGTCATCCGGAAGCAGGGCCGCTGGTTCGTCAGATGCGTGAGCAAGGCGTCCAGGCTAAATTCTTCTCCGGCGACTGTATTGTCAACGAAGAGATGGTCACGGCTGCCGGTGGCCCGCAATACACTAACGGCATTTATATGACCTTCGGCAAAGACCCGCGTTTACTCCCGGAAGGCAAAGCCGTTATCGACAAATTCCGCGCCAGTAAATTCGAGCCAGAAGGCTACACCCTTTATTCCTACGCGTCAGTCCAGGCCATTGCTGCGGCATTCAAAGCCACCGGCGGCACCGATTCAGCGAAAGCCAGTGCCTGGCTGAAAGCCAATCCGGTTGATACCGTCATGGGCAAAAAAGCCTGGGATAACAAAGGCGACCTGAAAGTCTCGGATTATGTGGTTTATCAGTGGGATGATAAGGGCAAGTACACCGAAGTCCAATAAGGCTTGTTTTATTTGCCATTTTGAACCCGGGCAGTGCTCAGAATCCTCACGTACTTTATGTACGCTGCGGTTCTTGCGCGCTGGCCGGGTCCAAACTGACTGCAACAACTACGCCTTATACCCTGCAACTTGAAGTATGAAGGGTATACGCAGCCACTAAAAGAGACGCCTGATTATGGACGCATTCTTCCTGCAACAGTTGGTAAATGGCGTAACGCTGGGCTCTGTCTACGGGCTGATAGCCATCGGCTACACCATGGTTTACGGCATTATTGGCATGATCAACTTCGCGCACGGCGAAGTGTATATGATCTCCGCATACCTGTGCGCCATTGGGCTAGCGCTGCTGTCATTCTTCGGGTTGCACTCGTTTCCGTTACTGATCCTCGGCACTCTGGTGTTCACCATTGTCGTGACGGGGGTGTACGGCTGGACGATTGAACGCATCGCCTATAAACCACTACGCAACTCCACACGTTTGGCGCCGCTGATCTCCGCAATCGGCATGTCGCTCATCTTGCAAAACTACGCACAAATCAGCCAGGGCCCGCGCCAGCAAGGGATCCCTACCATGCTCGATGGCGTTTTCCGTTTTCATATTGGTGAGGGTTTCGTGCAAATCACCTACACCAAAGTCTTTATTTTGATTGCCTCGTTTACGGGGATGTTGCTGCTCACCTGGGTTATTGGCAATACGCGCCTCGGACGCATGTGCCGCGCGGTGCAGCAGGACCGGAAAATGGCCTCGATTTTGGGGATTAATGCTGACCGTATTATCTCAACCGTGTTTGTTATCGGCGCGTCGATGGCGGGGCTAGCAGGGGTGCTTATCACCATGAACTACGGCACTTTTGATTTTTACGCCGGTTTTATTATCGGTATTAAAGCGTTCACCGCGGCCGTGTTGGGGGGCATCGGTTCGTTGCCAGGCGCGATGCTGGGGGGCTTAATCCTCGGGATTGCTGAGGCGCAATTCTCCGGGATGGTGAATTCAGATTATAAAGATGTGTTCTCGTTCGGGTTACTGGTGGTGATCCTCATTTTCCGTCCTCAAGGGCTGCTTGGCCGGCCTATGGTAGCCAAAGTATGAGGGAGCAAAGCATGGTATCTGAAACGGAATTACGCGAGAGTTTCCCTCTTAAACGCTGCCTGCTGGATGCGGTTTTTGCGGGCATGGTCGCGTTGATAGTCTTTGGTCCGATTGTCGGCGTGGTGCTTGATGGTTACAGCTTTAACTTTAATGGGCGGCGTCTGCTCGCCATCATTGCGGTGGTGATGGTCGGACGTTTTTTGTTGAGTGCGTTTTTGACAACGGCGACGGGGGAGCGTTTTCTCAGCCGTTTTGAAACGGATAACTCGGGTGTCTATGTGCGACCGCCGGAGTACAAAAGCCGCATGCGCTGGATCATTCCGTTAGTGATTGGACTGGCGATTTGCTTTCCGTTTGTCGCGACTAAATACGTGTTGACGGTGGCGATCCTCGGGCTGATTTATGTATTGCTCGGCCTGGGTTTGAATATCGTGGTCGGCCTCGCCGGTTTGCTGGATTTAGGTTACGTCGCCTTTTATGCCATTGGTGCGTATGGCCTGGCGTTGGGGTATCAGTATCTTGGGCTGGGCTTCTGGACAATGTTGCCACTGTCGGCGTTGATGGCGGCAGCGGCTGGGGCGTTACTCGGCTTCCCGGTGTTACGTATGCATGGCGATTATCTGGCGATTGTGACGCTGGGGTTTGGGGAAATCATCCGTCTGGTGTTGAACAACTGGCTGACGTTTACCGGCGGCCCGAACGGGATTTCGGCGCCTTCACCCACGCTTTTTGGCTTGGAATTTGGGCGGCGTGCGAAAGAGGAGGGCGGCATCCCTTTCCATGAGTTCTTTAACCTCACCTATAACCCCAACCTGAAGTTTATTTTTATCTACACCATTTTGGTGCTGGTGGTGTTGGTGGTGCTGTATATCAAACACCGATTGACGCGCATGCCGATTGGCCGTGCCTGGGAGGCATTACGCGAAGACGAAATTGCCTGCCGCTCGATGGGTCTTAATCATGTTCTGGTTAAGCTGTCGGCCTTTACGCTGGGGGCGTCCACTGCGGGGATCGCAGGGGTGTTTTTTGCGACTTATCAGGGTTTTGTTAACCCGACATCGTTCACCTTCTTTGAGTCTGCATTGATTCTCGCCATTGTCGTACTGGGCGGGATGGGCTCAACGATTGGCGTGGTACTGGCCGCGTTTGTGCTGACGGTGACACCGGAACTGCTGCGCAGCTTCGCCGAGTATCGCGTGTTGCTGTTCGGCATGTTGATGGTGGTGATGATGATTTGGCGGCCACGCGGCCTGATTCGCATTAACCGTAGCGGTTTTACGGTGCGCAAAGGAGTGTCGCCATGATCAACGCCTCAGTCAGCGAAATGATTTTAAGCGTCGAGCATTTGATGATGCACTTTGGTGGTATTAAAGCACTGAACGACGTGAACCTTGAAGTGCGTCGCGGCTCGATTACTGCGCTTATTGGCCCCAATGGTGCAGGAAAAACCACGGTCTTTAACTGCCTGACCGGTTTTTACAAAGCCTCTGGCGGCAATATTTTGTTTAACACGCATGACAAAACCACCAATGTGATACAGGTGCTGGGACAGAAATTCCAGCCCGGCGACTGGATTAATCCGGCACAGCTCGGGCAGCGTCTGTTTTATAAAATGTTTGGTGGCACGCATCTTGTGAACCGTGCAGGGCTTGCACGAACCTTTCAGAATATCCGTTTGTTCCGGGAAATGTCGGTGGTCGAAAACCTGCTGGTGGCGCAACACATGCAGGTGAACCGCAATTTGCTGGCCGGTGTGCTAAATACTCCTGCGTATCGGCGGGCTGAAAGCCGTGCGCTGGATCGCGCGTTTTACTGGCTGGAAGTGGTGGAACTGGTGGATTGTGCCAACCGATTAGCGGGGGAAATGTCTTATGGACAGCAGCGACGGCTCGAGATTGCCCGCGCGATGTGTACCGCACCGGAAATGATCTGCCTTGATGAACCGGCGGCGGGTCTGAATCCGGTTGAAACGCGTACGCTCAGTAAAATCATTCGTTTTTTGCGCGACCATCACGACATCACGGTGTTACTCATTGAACATGATATGGGCATGGTGATGGAGATTTCCGACCACATTATTGTGCTCGACCACGGGGATGTGATTGCGCAGGGGAAACCTGAAGAAATACAACATAATGAGAAAGTCATTGCCGCCTATCTGGGCACCGACGAAGACGAGGTCACTGTATGAGTGAGGCGATGCTGGAGTTTCGTGGTGTAGATGTTTTTTATGGCGCAATTCAGGCGCTAAAACAGGTCTCATTGCAGGTTAATGAAGGCGAAACCGTGGCGCTGATAGGGGCGAATGGGGCAGGGAAATCGACGCTGTTGATGTCAATTTTTGGCCAGCCGCGCATTCGTCACGGGCAGATACTGTTTCGCGGTGATGACATCAGCCACAAGTCTACGCATTTTGTCGCCTCGGGCGGTATTGCTCAGGCCCCTGAAGGGCGGCGAATTTTCCCCGATATGACGGTCGAGGAAAATCTGCTGATGGGCACTATTCCTATTGGTAACCAATTTGCCGCCCAGGATCTGCAAACGATGTTCGACCTTTTCCCTCGTTTAAAAGAGCGCCGCAAACAGCGAGCGATGACGATGTCCGGTGGTGAACAGCAAATGCTGGCGATAGCCCGTGCGCTGATGAGTCGCCCGAAACTGTTGCTGCTCGATGAGCCCAGTCTTGGGTTAGCACCTATTGTGGTGAAGCAAATTTTTCAGACGCTGCGCGAACTTGCGCAAAATGGCATGACGATTTTCCTCGTCGAACAAAACGCGCACCATGCGTTGAAACTGTCCGACCGTGGTTATGTGATGGCAAATGGGCAGATTCGCCTGAGTGGCAGCGGCGAGGAGTTGTTAGGGAATCAGGAGGTGCGCAAAGCCTATTTAGGTGGGGTATAGAAGAATGAAGGATATATACAAAAATACTTTGCAGGATCATGAAGACTAAATCATTATTTGAAATGTGGTTTCACTTTCCTCCCCAAGGTCAATCTTGAACTTACAAGCAGCACTACGCCAGCGCGTGGCTAACACGCGTTGGTATACCAAACGAAAAAGCTATCGAGTCCTGTTCTGGCGCGAAATTACCCCGCTCGCCGTACCTATTTTCATGGAAAACACCTGCGTTTTACTGATGGGGGTGTTGAGTACTTTCCTCGTGAGTTGGTTGGGTAAAGAGGCGATGGCGGGCGTAGGCCTGGCTGACAGCTTCAACATGGTCATCATGGCATTCTTTGCCGCAGTCGATCTCGGTACCACAGTGGTGGTGGCGTTCAGTCTTGGTAAGCGTGACCCAAAACGTGCGCGTGACGCAGCACGTCAGTCGCTGATCCTGATGACGATTATTGCTATCGGGCTGGCGGTAGGGATTCACCTTGCGGGTGAACATGTGGTCAATATTATTGCCGGTGCAGCCACCCCAGAAGTGAAGGCGCTTGCGCTCTCTTATCTCCAGACGACGGTGTGGAGTTATCCGGCGGCGGCCATTGCGCTTATCAGCAGCGGTGCGTTGCGTGGGGCAGGAAATACCAAAATCCCGTTACTGATTAACGGCGGGATGAATATTCTCAACATTATTATCAGTAGCGTATTGATTTACGGCGCGCTCGGCTGGAACGGACTGGGCTTTTTTGGCGCGGGATTAGGGCTGACCATTTCGCGCTATATCGGTGCGCTGGGCTTTATTTACGTGCTGGTGGTGGGGATTGCCCCATCGTTGCGTATCTCGCTGAAAAGTTATTTCCGACCGCTCAAAATCGGCATTTTGTGGGAAGTGCTGGGGATTGGTATTCCCGCCAGTATCGAATCGGTGTTGTTTAACGCCGGTAAATTGCTGACGCAAATGTTTGTTGCCGGAATGGGGACCAACGTCATTGCCGGTAACTTTATCGCTTTCTCGATTGCCGCGTTGATTAACTTGCCGGGGAACGCCCTTGGCTCGGCATCCACCATTATTGTCGGCAAACGTCTTGGCAAAGGGCAAATTGGCCAGGCAGAACGGCAACTGCGTCATGTATTTTGGCTTTCTACGCTTGGCCTGACGATTATTGCCTGGGGAACTGCGCCGTTTGCGGGACTGATGGCGTCGTTCTACACCCACGAAGATGATGTCAAAGAAGTCGTCAAAATTCTGATTTGGTTGAATGCCGCATTTATGCCTATTTGGGCGGCCTCCTGGGTCTTACCTGCCGGGCTGAAAGGGGCGCGTGATGCCCGCTTTGCCATGTGGGTTTCCATGGCGAGTATGTGGGGTTGCCGGGTCGTGGCAGGTTACACATTAGGCATTGTGTTGGGAATGGGCGTGGTGGGTGTCTGGATGGGGATGTTCTTCGACTGGACGGTGCGTGGCGTGTTGTTCTACTGGCGCATGGTAAGTGGCCGCTGGCTAAAAAAATATCCGCGTCTTAAAAAAGAACCTCTTCCTAAAACGTAAAGGGGATGTTGCTGCGCAAACTCTCCTGTTACCGCTTTTTTCGATCGGATGATTAGCGCAGCAGCATCCGATTTTTATTCTGTGTTTTTCGTTGTTTTCCAACTCAATATCTGGTCATTTTTTAAAAAGTTGATATCTATCACCTGTCGATATCTCGTTTTGACTATTAACGTAAAGTTAGTCGCTGTAAATTATTCTAAAATGTTATTAATTGCGATGAGCAATCACTTTTATGAATGTAACAGCGAGAAGAGGTAGGAATGAGTACAACGACAAGGAACACGGAAGGTCGTCTAATGACAGGATTTCTCAACGCTGTTGAGAAAGCAGGGAATAAATTACCCGAACCCGCTTTGATCTTCTTCTATTTTTTACTGGTGGTGATGGCGATGTCTGCGGTGCTTTCTACCGTCGATTTTGATGTCATCAATCCTGTCACCCACGAAGCCGTTAAGATTAATAACCTGCTTTCACCGCAGGCATTAACGGTCACCCTTTCTTCGATGGTCACCACGTTTACCAGTTTTGCACCGCTGGGTATCGTACTAGTTGCGATGCTGGGTGTGGGCGTGGCGGAAAGCTCAGGTTTTATTAATACCGGCCTGAAAAAAATGCTGCGTGTGACGCCGAAGAAACTGCTAACCCCAATGATTATCTTCGTCGCAATGTTTAGCCATGTGGCTGCGGATGCGGGTTACGTGCTGGTTATTCCATTGGGCGCGATTATTTTTATGTCTGTCGGACGCCACCCGTTAGCGGGGATTGCGGCGGCATTTGCCGGGGTATCGGGTGGTTTTGCTGCGAACATGGTGCCAACCGGTAACGATGCGTTGCTGCAAGGTTTTACCCAGACGGCGGCACAATTACTGGATAACACTTATACCGTCAACACGCTGTGTAACCTGTTCTTCGGCATCGGTTCTACGGTGATGATTACCCTGGTCGGCTGGTGGGTTACGGAACGTATTGTTGAGCCGCGCGTGTCAAAGCTGGAAATTGACGGGGATTATCAGCATAACGAAGATATGAGTTCTTACAGCGTACAGGAAAGCCGTGGTTTTAAAGTGGCAGGCCTGGTGATGATTCTGGGTCTGGCGGGGCTTGCGGCTCTTGCATGGCCTGAAACGTCACTGCTGCGTGCAAGCGATGGTTCACTGACCAGCTACGGCGCGCCGATCATGAAATCCATCGTGCCATTGATTTTCTTGATCTTTATTATCCCTGGCATTGTTTACGGTTTTGTCGCCGGGACATTCAGCAGTGGTAAAGATGTTATCAATGCGATGAATGAGTCCATGAGCAAAATGGGTTCGTACATGGTAATGGCATTCTTCTGCGCCATGTTCATCAAAGCGTTTGGTGATTCCAATATTGGTACGTTGATTGCGCTGGCGGGCGCGGATGTGCTGAAGACCATGGCATTGCCGGGTGAAGCCACCATTATTGGCATGATCCTCCTGACGGCGATGGTGAACATCCTGATTGGTTCGGCATCGGCGAAATGGGCGCTGTTGTCACCAATAATGGTGCCAATGCTGATGGCGGTTGGGATCTCCCCGGAACTGACGCAGGCCGCGTTCCGTGTGGGTGACTCGACCACCAACATTATTACTCCGCTGATGGTGTTCTTCCCGCTGGTGGTGGTGTATTGCCAACGCTATGTGAAGTCCACCGGTGTGGGTACGCTGGTTTCGATGATGATGCCGTACTCGGTGATCTTCTTTACCTGCTGGAGCATCTTCTTGTTGGTGTGGTGGGCTCTTGGCTTGCCGTTGGGCGTAAACGCGCCGTATACCTATCCGATTCAGTAATTGCGTGAATCTCACCGGCCACGATTGTGGCCGGTTTTCTTTTAAGCGGGTCGCAAGTTTTGCAGAATATCGCAGCGCTGCTTTACCGCTTCATGTAACAGCCTAACCGTGGCCGAAAGCTGTTTACGGTGTGGGCAAATCATCGTAAGCGGAACGCTATCGCCTTGATACTGAGGCAAAATAATCTTCAGACGACCTTCGATAACGTCTTCACTGACATCCAGCCAGGATTTATAGGCAATCCCTTCACCTGCGACGGCTAACCGGCGAATCACTTCCGCATCATCACTCATCATCGCGCTTTTCACCGCGACATGGTGTGCGTCGCCATTCAGGCTGAGCGTCCATTTATCATAAACCCGCCCACGGATCGCATAGGTCAGCGCGTCATGCGACACCAGATCGCTGAGGGTTTTAGGCTCGCCGCAACGTTCGAGATACGATGGCGCTGCCACGATAACCCGGTGGTTATGCGGGGCAAGCGGTAATGCCACATAAGAGGCGTCGTCGTTATTGCCATAACGGAAAGCCACATCCACCGGATCTTTAAACACGTCTGTCACTTGGTCGGAGAACAATATTTTCAGTTGCAGCGCCGGATGTTCGCGGCGAAAGGCTTGAAATACCGCCAGCAACAGATTGCGCCCGAGGTCGGAAGGAACGGCAATTTGCAGCACGCCACGCACTTCGTCACGTGCAGGTTGGATTTGCTCAAATCCCGCTTCCAGAGTTTGCAGGGTGCTGATGGCGTACGGCAGCCAGATTTCACCTTCTGGCGTCAGTCTCAGGCTGCGCGTTGAACGGGCGAAGAGACGGATATTCAGCGATTGCTCAAGGCGTTTGATGGCGGTGCTGACCTGCGCAGGCTGCAATCCTGCTTCGCGCGCGGTGTCGCTAAAACTGTTTAAGGCGGCGGCCCTGACAAACAAAGTGAGGTCTTCCAACCTGAGCATTTTAACTCTCCGAGTATAAGTGTTGTTTTCCAGGGACTATTTTTCGCCCGCAACACACCTTGTACCATGAGTTTATTCATTTAGTCTCTGGAGCACCCAATGAAAGCTATCGCTATTACTCAGGCCGCGCAGGCGGGCAGCAATGTAGATTTTCTCAGCGAGGTCACTTTACCGACACCTGTCGCCTCAGGCCATGATTTACTGGTCGAAGTGAAAGCCATTTCGGTGAATCCGGTGGATACCAAAGTTCGCGCGGGTTTTAAAGCTGATCAGCCACGAGTGTTGGGCTGGGATGCGGTCGGTGTGGTGGTCTCAACGGGTGAAGCCGTCACCCTGTTTAAGCCGGGTGATGAAGTGTGGTACGCCGGTTCGTTGACTCGCCCTGGAAGCAATAGCGAATTCCAGCTGGTGGATGAACGCATCGTGGCACTGAAACCTAAATCCATTGATAACGCGTCTGCCGCCGCACTGCCTTTAACGGCGATCACGGCATGGGAAATGTTGTTTGACCGTCTGGGGGTAAAAGAAGGCGGTAGTGAAAACGATGTGCTGCTGATTGTTGGCGCGGCAGGT
This sequence comes from Buttiauxella sp. A111, assembly GCF_014189855.1. Classification (GTDB taxonomy): domain Bacteria; phylum Pseudomonadota; class Gammaproteobacteria; order Enterobacterales; family Enterobacteriaceae; genus Buttiauxella; species Buttiauxella selenatireducens. The sequence goes on along the minus strand of NZ_BJFN01000001.1, from coordinate 742,137 downwards.
GGCGTGGGTTCAATTTTGACGCAGCTGGCGCGTCAGCTCACCAACATCACCGTGATTGGCACGGCGTCACGTCCGCAAAGCCAAAAATGGGTCACTGATTTAGGCGCGCATCATGTTATCGACCACAGCAAACCGCTGACGGAAGAACTGGCACGTATTGGGGTGAAACAGGTTACCCATGTTGCGAGCCTGAATCAGACTGAGCAGCATTACACGCAGTTGATTGAGGTGCTGGCACCACAAGGGAAACTGGCGTTGATTGACGACCCTGACACGCTGGATGCGCGTCCGCTGAAGGTGAAAAGTATTTCATTGCACTGGGAATTTATGTTTACCCGTTCAATGTTCGAAACTCACGACATGGTTGAGCAGCACCACCTGTTGACTCGCGTGGCTGAATTGATTGACCAGCGCGTGCTGCAAACGACCCTTGGCGAACATTTCGGCACCATTAATGCCGCAAATCTGCGTCGGGCCCATGAATTAATTGAAACCCATCGCGCGGTCGGTAAAATCGTGCTCGAAGGTTTCTAACTTCATAATAATCATAACGAAAAATATACAGGTAATATGATGGATATCATTCAATCAGCAGCATCACGCTATTCAACAAAAGCATTTGACCCAAGCAAAAAAATCAGTGACGAAAACATTGAAAAAGTGAAGGAGTTACTGCGCCTGAGTCCGTCCAGTACTAACTCACAGCCGTGGCATTTTATTTTGGCCAGCACGCCAGAAGCTAAAGCGCGCATTGCTAAGGCGACAGCGGGTTTTTACGTCTTCAACGAACGCAAAGTACTTGATGCTTCGCATGTTGTGGTGTTCTGTGCCAAAACCAGCATTGATGAGCAGCATCTCTCCACGCTGCTGGATAAAGAAAATGCGGATGGCCGTTTTGCCAGCCAGCAGGCAATGGAAGGGCAACACAAAGGCCGTTCTTATTTCGTCAATATGCACCGTTTTGATTTGAAAGATGCGCAGCATTGGATGGAAAAACAAGTTTATCTCAATGTCGGGAATTTCCTGTTGGGTGTATCCACGCTGAACATCGACGCCGTGCCGATTGAAGGTTTTGACGCCCGTACTCTGGATGAAGAGTTTGGATTGCGTGAAAAAGGCTTCACCAGCCTGGTCATCGTGCCTATCGGTTATCGCAGCGTGGAAGACTTTAACGCCGCACTGCCAAAATCACGCCTTGAGTTCAGCGAAATCTTAACGGAGTGCTAAGCATGGCCGATAACACGCTGTCGATTATTGCGGTGCTGAAAGCAAAAGCGGGGTGTCGCGAGTCGCTTAAATCAGCCTTGCAGGCGTTGATTGTACCGACGCGGCAGGAAGAGGGATGCCTGGATTACGCATTATTCCAGCTTCAGGAAACACCTGATGTGTTTTATATGCGCGAATCCTGGAAAGGGCAGGAAGCCCTGGATGCCCACATCGCACTGCCGCATTTTCAGGCGTTTGTGCAGCAGATGGATGCGTTACTGGCAGAGCCTTTGCAGTTAGTGCGTTTGAATGCCATTGAGCCGCAAATTTAGTTAATACCGGATCGCTGCGCTAATTGTTTGTACAACGTCGGGTTAGCGCAGCGTTTTTTACAAGGTGGAATTCACTTCAGTACTCACCACTTTCAGCGTTTTTTCACCCGCACGAAACTGACCCTGTCGCACATAACCGATATGGTCAGCCATCAGATGGGCTTCATGTTCACTGTGAGTGACCAACAGCGCTGTTTGCCCCGCATTGCGCAAAATATCCCGCACCTCGCGGCCAAGGCGTTCGCGCGTTTGTTTATCAAGACTGGAAAACGGTTCATCGAGCAGCAGGATCTCGGGATTCGGTGCCAGTGCTCGCGCTAATGCAATACGCTGTTGTTGCCCGCCGGATAATTCGTGTGGGTAGTGGCTGGCATGGCTGTGTAAATCCACCATTCTGAGCAGTTCAGTGACACGTGCATGTTGCTCATCGCGTGGCAGGCGACGCAGGCCAAATGCCACGTTTTGCTGCGCAGTCAGATGCGGGAATAACGCGTATTCCTGAAATACCATGCCAACATGGCGTTTCTCAGGGGGAAGATGAATTCCAGGCGCCGCGACGCGTCGTTGCGAAACATAAATTTCACCGTGTTGCAGCCGTTCAAAACCGGCAACAGCCCGCAGAACGGTCGTTTTCCCACAGCCGGATGCACCCAGCAGGCAGGCCAGTTCACCCTTGCGCACCGACATCGAAAACCCTTTCAGAACAGAATGTTGGCTGTTGCCGTAGGCAACGTGCACATCCTGAAGACGTAACGCAATTTCTGACATAAATCGTTCCTCTAGCCCTGACGCGTCATCTGGTGACGCACCAGTAAAATAACCGGTAACGTGCCCGTGAGAACGATCATCAAGGCGGCGATAGCCCCTTCTTCGTAGGTTCCCCGCGCCGCTTCTGCGTATAACAGTGTCGCTAATGTCTCAAAGTTTACCGGGCGCAAAAGTAAGGTAGTCGGCAGTTCTTTCATGGCATCGGCGAACACCAATAATGCACTGCTGACCAGCGCTGGGCGCAGCAACGGGAAATGAATTCTGGCAAAGGTTCCCGCGCCATTTTCCCCGAGCAATCTTGATGCCTGTTCCAGAGAAGGGGGAATGCGGCTAAGCCCGGAATCCAGTGCGCCAATGGCAATGGCCTGAAAACGCATCGCACAACAGATGACCAATAAGATACCGGCAGACATGAGCGGTAAACCGCGAATCTCGAGCAAGTCCGCCAGCCATCGATCCACGGCCATCGCTGGAGTGAGAAAACCAATGGCCAGTATGGTGCCTGGAACCGCGTAACCCAATGACGCAAGACGCATGACACCACGGCGAAAGCCTGACATCGTGTTGTCTGCTGCACTGTGGCGCGCGCTCCATGCCACCAGTAAACTGACACAAACCACTACCAGCGTGGTTCCCGCAGCCAGCGACAAGGTATTTTGTAACGCAGAAAGCAATGAAGGTGAGAGCGGGTTTTGTTCACCCAAACGTTTAATACTCTCCCACGCCAGAAAAATCACCGGCGCAACAAAGCCCAGAATGACGGGCAGGGCGATAACAGCGCCAAGCAACCAACCCCGCCAACCGCGTATCGGTGTCGGTTGAATCTCACGTAGGTTTCGGCTGCTAAACCCTTGCTTTTTACGGCCATAAAACTCAAGCGTCAGGATGCAGAAAATAAACATCAGCATCATGCAGGCGATTTGCGCCGCCGAAGCCAAATCTGAACGCGAAATCCAGGTGGTATAAACCGTGACGGTTAAGGTTTGAACGCCAAGAAATTCAGATGCACCAATATCATTGAGCGTTTCCAGAAGCGACAGACTGATTCCGACTGCCAGAGCCGGGCGGGCCATCGGCAGTGCCACACGAAAGAAGGTGCCTGCCGCGCTGCATCCTAACGTGCGAGCCGCCTCCAACAGATGCGCAGGTTGGCTGATAAACATGGCGCGAGTGGTCAGATAGACGTACGGATACAGCACCAGCCCCAACAGAATAATCGCACCCGGAAGTGAACGTAAGTCAGGAAGGCGGAACTGTCGCGGGCTGTCATATCCAAGTAAAAAGCGGAGGAATGTTTGCAGTGGGCCGATGGGATGGAGCAAATCGAGCCAGGCGAAGGCCACGATATAGGTCGGCATGGCCAGCGGCAATAACAGCGCCCAATTGAGGATTTTGCGCCCCGGGAAATCCCAGGCAGTCACGGCCCATGCGCTTCCCACACCAATCACACCCACGATGACGGCGACACCTGCCAGCAACAGCACGGTATTTTTTAGCACCGAGGGAAGGACAAAATTGACCAGATTTTCCCAGTGCGAAAAATCAGCCTGTGTTGCCTGCCAGATAAGCGCAACAATAGGCATCAGCACACCTAACGCGATACATAATGCGGCAAGGTGCAGAGGCGTTAAGAGTGACTGCGGCCCGGAAAACAGGCCGCGTAACGTCGGAAGACGAAGTGTTTTATTGATCGAATCCAACTTTATCTACCAACAGGCTCGCTTGTTTACGATGTTTCACGATCTCGGTTAACGGGATTTTATCGACGTCAATTTCACCGATAGTTGCGCTAATGACCGGGTCAAGATTCACCCCTTTCAGAACCGGATACTCAAAGTTCGCTTTGGCATAAATCTGTTGGGCAGGAGCAGAAACCAGGTATTCCATCAGTTTCACTGCTTCGGCTTTATTCGGTGCATAGCGGGCCACAGCAGCCCCACTGATATTGACGTGTGTGCCACCTTGTTCGAAGGTGGGTTTCACCACTTTAATCGCATCGCCCCACTTGCGTGCATCGCTGCCTTCTTTGGCGTTTTTCATGTGGCCAATATAGTAGGAGTTAGCCAGGCCGATATCGCAAATACCCCCGAGAATGTCGCGCGCAACATCACGATCGCCACCCGTGGCTTTACGTGCCAGATTTGCTTTCACACCGCGCAGCCACTCTTCTGTTTTTGCTTCACCATGGTGAGCAATCATCGCGGCAATAAGAGCTGTGTTATACGGATGTTGTCCGGAACGAATACAAACTTTGCCTTTGTATTCAGGGTTTGAAAGTTGCTCGTAATGCCAGTTATCAATGGGCAGGGATTTATCTGCATAGAGCACACGGGCACGCATTGAAAGCGCGAACCACTGGTTATCTTCGCCACGAAGGTTTGCCGGGATGGCGGTTTTGAGCATGGCAGAGTCCACTGGCTGCGTGACACCTGCTTCAACTAAATCAATGAGATTACCCGCATCGACGGTCATCAACAGGTCGGCAGGGGAGTTTTTCCCTTCCGCTTTGACGCGCTCAAGCATGCCGTCTTTGATGTAAACCGTATTGACTTTCACGCCGCTGGATTGTGTCCAGCTATCCAGCAATGGCTGAATGAGGCCGGGTTCGCGGGTGGTATAAAGCGTCAGATCGCCTTGTGCGAAAACGGGCAGACTAACGGAGAAAACCAGTGCGGATGCAAGCGTGATACGTCGCAGTCCAGTGCGAGGCTGAGCAAACTCATTCATCGTTATATATCCCTGAGTGATTTGAACTTATCGGATTCAGAGCAGAGAGGCATCCCTGCAGGCTGGCGCAAGATAAATGATAATCACTATTGTTTACAATCGCAGAAGTGCACAGAACGTCCGCATTTACATAACTTTAACTGGAAGGGTTTGCTGGATCACACAGATTGATACAACGGAGATTTCACGGACAGGAGTGTTGTTTCCAAAAAGCAAAAAGCAAAAAGCAAAAAGCAAAAAGCCCGCTTAGTTTCCTAAGCAGGCTTCTTAAATTTGGCTCCTCTGACTGGACTCGAACCAGTGACATACGGATTAACAGTCCGCCGTTCTACCGACTGAACTACAGAGGAATCGTTTGAACGAGGCAAATAGTAACGTCACGTTCAAAAAGAGTCAATAACAAAAATAACATGTTGATTCAGATGATTAAATTAAGCTCAACTTGTTGAATTAATGCACCGTATTTCCGTTAGATGCTGGCCTGTTTTCACTCTCGCGTAACCGTAACAACGGGTTTTGGCCGTAAAACTGGCAAAATCGCTGATAAAGTGAAGGAAAACGCGGGGCGAAAAGCTCAGGTGCGCTGAAAAAATACTCTGAGAGCACTGCAAAACATTCTGCAGGTTCCGACGCTGCATAGGCATCAATGCTGGCGGCGTTTTCGCCCACCAGGTCGATTTCGTCCTGAATGTTGCTCATTGCTGCTTGGAGGTCATGCTCCCAGCCGGCGACCTCACGCAGGGCAATTAACGGAATCCCACTGGCACGATCGCCGTTGCGCATATCCAGTTTATGAGCCACTTCATGGACGACCAGATTAAATCCGGAGGCGTCAAAGGAGTCCTGCACGTCAAGCCAGTTAAGCACAATAGGGCCTTGCTGCCAGCTTTGGCCGGACTGAACGACGCGCTGATTATGAACAAGGCCAATGTCATCTTGCCATTCGTCATCCACCACAAAAGGAGCGGGGTAGATGAGGACCTCATGAAAACCATCAAGCCACTCAATACCTAGCTCCAGCACCGGCAAGCAGAACAGTAGCGCGATACGCGCACTTTTTAGATCATCAAGCTCAAAGCCTTGCAAAGGCACCAGGCGTTTTTGCTGTAAAAAACGGTCCGCAAGACGGATCAGTTTATCTTGCTCGGCAGGCGTGAGCGTTGCCAGAACAGGAATGGACAAAGCCTGCTCCCACGGCAGTGCTGTGACAGCAGATGAATCACTTGCTTTCCAGGGCCACTTAATCATGTTACTCGCTCGCAAAGTCATCTCTTGAACGGAAAACTACTATACCGTGACTGTGAAAATGCCGCACTAGTGGGGCACATGGCAGCGACCTGAACAGGACCGCCCGAGAAAACGATTAGAACGTGTTCTCTGTGCCATTATTCAAACACTTACCAAAAAACCTTTCAACGACACGAGTCACAGTTGAGTGGATGGGCTTAATTTATTTCTTTTCTGAATGGTTTTAAGAACGATTAGGAATGAAATCTGTGCACGAAGGATTATCGAAGCGGTAAAGCAAAAAGCCCGCAGTGCGGGCTTTGGATTAACAAGCAACCAATTTGTTTGAGATTAGAACTGGTAAATCATACCAATGCCAACGACGTCATCAGTGGAAATACCCGCTGCTTTGTAGAAGTCATCATCGTTGTCTAGCAGGTTGATTTTGTAATCAACGTAGGTAGAGAAGTTTTTGTTTAGGTAATAGTTCGCGCCAACAGAGACATATTTAACCAGGTCTTTGTCATTCCAGTCGCTATTGTCGTTACTCATTAAATCTTTACCTTTTGATTGCAGGTAAGAGATTTCTGGACGCAGACCAAAGTCGAACTGGTATTGAGCAGTGACTTCAAAGTTCTGAGTTTTATTGGCAATGTAGGTATCACCATCACCAAACGGGGTCATGTTACGCGTTTCGGCGTACATCGCTGCCAGATAGATATTGTTGGCGTCATATTTCATACCAACAGTCCAGACATCGGCTTTTTCGCCACCAGCAAGGCTGCCACTTTGCTGTTCGTTGGTACGATCTGAGGAAGCATATGCAGCACCGGCGTTGAAGCCCATACCGAAATCATAGGTAGTAGAAATACCCCAGCCATCGCCGTTATCTTTACGCATGGAACTGTCATCCCCACTGCGATTACCGGTACCTTCCTGGTCAAACAGACCATTTTTGCCTTCGTTAGCCCCCTGGTACTGGATAGCGAAGTTCAGACCGTCAACCTGACCAAAGAAGTTATTATTACGATAAGTCGCCACGCCATTTGTACGGCCGGTCATAAAGTTGTCGGTATAGGTATAGGAGTCACCACCAAACACAGGCAACATATCGGTCCATGCTTCAACGTCGTAGACCACGCCGTAGTTACGACCGTAATCGAATGAGCCGTAGTCACCAAATTTCAGACCTGCGAAGCCCAGACGAGTTGCACTCTGATTGCTGCTGCCTTCAGTATCATTAGCTTGAATGTTGTATTCCCACTGACCGTAACCGGTCAGTTCGGAGTTGATCTGAGTTTCACCTTTAAAACCAAGACGGACATAAGTCTGATCGCCATCATCGCCAGCGTTGTCAGAGAATTGATGGCGCGCATCAACCTTGCCGTATAAATCAAGCTTATTACCATCTTTATTATAAACTTCCGCCGCGTGTGCAGTACCCATTGCCAATAATGCAGGGATCACCAATGCCAGTGCTGTTCTTTTCATTTATATATTCCTTTAAATCATAATCATTATCAATAATTAATCGTATGGCTTCCTCAAAAAACGCATTAATCTTATTACAGGTAGTTCAATATATTTATCTGCAATCATGTAACTGTATTGGTTCAAATAATACAAAATGTGTCTGGATTTTTGTTTGTAAAATGTTGATTTTTAAGGGTATTAATATAAATTAAGACTATTCTAATTTAGCATTAATATGCATTTATAAAGTTTTATATGAAATTGTAATTCCTTGCTTGTTGTATTATTTCTGATTGATTAAGTTTTATTTAATATAAATTTTCGCGAATCTTAAATATGGATTTTAATTGTGATAACTTTTATTTTATAAACATTATTATATAATATGAAGCGCACTTTATTTTTCGTGAATATACATGGGTTAATAAATGCTCAAATGTATCTTTATTGTTAATGTCATGAAAAACAACATTATATCTTACAATTTTAAGACTCATCCTAATTAAAACGAGCACTTTAGCCTGTCAAAAAACAGCAAAAATGTGATAAAAATCACGTAAGGGAGATGGGACACCCATCACATAAACAAGCTAAGCAATTGAGAGACTTATGTCAGACGTTATGGACGCGAAACCGACCCGCACACCGGGTGGGAAATTGGCACTGTGGTTGTTTTATGGATTTTGCCTGTACACGGTTTGGGCTGTACTGCGTTACTTCTGGGTGGTGAGCGATGTCACCGGCGGGGATATGGGCTCGCTGGGGGGGAAACTTCTCGGAGCATTAATGGGTTTATTGGTTCTGGGATCGGTTGCGGCATTATTAGGTTGCCTTGCCTGGTACACGCGTGCCAGATGAAAATCCCCGTTGTCTTTCGAAGTACTCGAAATACAAAAGGTATAAATCGTGCCAGGGTGAGCTATTGTCAGGGCAGAACTTGCTAATTCTGTGATCTTGTACTCATATTAAGTACCGGGTCCAGCTACGAAGTAAGGAGTACGTATGCCGATAGCCCTCTGGCAAGCGCGTTTTGAAGAGTATTTGCACCACAACTGGTTGCAGGACGATAAAGCCCACGATGTGGCCCATTTCCGGCGAGTATGGAAAACCGCGCAACAAATTATGGAAACGACAGAAGCCGACCGGCTGGTGGTACTCACCGCGTGTTACTTCCATGACATCGTCAATTTGCCGAAAAATCATCCTGAGCGACACCTTGCTTCCACACAGGCAGCACAAGAAACGCTGCGTATTCTTGATGCGCATTTTCCCGATTTTCCTCATCCGCTATACGATGCGGTTGCTCATGCGGTGCGTGCGCACAGTTTCAGCGCTGCCATTACCCCGCAAACCCTTGAAGCGAAGGTGGTGCAAGATGCTGACCGTCTGGAGTCATTAGGCGCAATAGGGCTTGCTCGCGTGTTTTACACTTCAGGTGCGTTAGGTCGCCCCTTGTTTGATAGCGAAGATCCACTCGCATATGGCCGTGAACTGGACGATGCCACCTACGCACTCGACCATTTCCAGAAAAAACTATTGAAACTTCCTGAAACCATGCAAACCGAAGCGGGACGAAAACTGGCCCATTACAATGCTGATTTTTTAGTGCATTACATGGCTAAGCTGTGCGCTGAACTCAAAGGCGATTACTACGGCATTGAAAGTAAGGTCGTCGAACAATTTACCTCCAACAAACGCTCTTCATAAAAATTTCGTTCTAAAAATTTCGTTCTAAAAATAAAAGGATGCCCGCATTGCTTGCGGGCCGTTCTGTTTTTCTCTGGGTCAAATCAGTGATAGAGTTGCACTCTATTTTCCCTGAATTGGTTCATGATGAACGACTTCGACGCTATTGCCGAGCAACTCTCACAACAATCGCACCACCAGCAACAACAGCAACTGGAAGAAGACTACGCGTTAGTGAGCCGTATTCTGGAAATCTATGACCAGAAAACCGTGGCTCATCATTTGCGCCAGGTCAGCGGTGACTGGACGCGTGAATCGCTAAACCGTTGGGTTAACCGCAAGTCCTCGCCTCGCATTCTGACTTCCGCAGAACGTGCAATGCTGAAAAATATGTTGCCTCCGCTACCTGCGCACCACGGAAAGTACGCGTTTAAATTCGTCGATTTATTTGCGGGCATTGGCGGTATTCGTAGCGGATTCGAAGCGATTGGCGGGCAATGCGTGTTTACCAGCGAGTGGAATAAATACGCGGTGCGCACTTATAAAGCCAACTGGTACTGCTGTCCTGAAAGTCATCAGTTCAATCAGGATATCCGTGATGTCACCCTTAGCCACCGGGATGATGTCAGCGATGAGCAAGCCACTGCGCATATTCAGGCAACGATGCCCGATCACGATGTGCTGCTGGCCGGTTTCCCTTGCCAGCCGTTTTCTCTTGCTGGTGTGTCGAAGAAAAATGCTCTGGGCCGTGCTCACGGGTTTGCTTGTGAAACGCAGGGTACGCTGTTCTTCGATGTTGCTCGCATCATTGACGCAAAACGACCCGCCATCTTTGTGCTGGAAAACGTTAAGAATTTAAAAAGCCACGATAAAGGCAACACCTTCCGCATCATCATGGAAACCCTGGATAACCTGGGTTATGAAGTTTCTGATGCGGCAATAATGGGCGCTGGCGATCCTAAAATCATCGACGGTAAAAATTTCCTGCCGCAGCATCGCGAACGAATTGTGCTGGTCGGTTTCCGCCGGGATCTCAATCTGCATAACGATTTCACGCTGCGTAAACTAAGCGAGTGTTACCCCAAACGTCGTCCAACATTTGGTGAATTACTTGAACCCGCGGTGGACGCGAAATATATCCTGACGCCGACGCTCTGGAAGTACCTCTACAATTACGCGAAAAAGCACCAGGCTAAGGGGAATGGTTTTGGTTACGGCTTGGTTGACCCAACGAATCCAACGAGCGTGGCAAGGACTTTATCCGCGCGTTACTACAAAGACGGCGCAGAAATCCTTGTGGATCGTGGTTGGGACAAATCGCAGGGAGAGGCCGATTTTGATAATGCAGATAATCAACTACGCCGCCCACGCCGTTTAACGCCGCGTGAATGTGCACGTCTGATGGGTTTTGAAACGGTGCAGGGGAGTGCATTCCGTATACCGGTATCTGATACTCAGGCTTACCGGCAGTTTGGTAATTCGGTGGTGGTACCTGCTTTTGCTTCGGTGGCAAAGCTACTTGAGCCGAAAATCAAGCAGGCGGTCAAAAAGCGCCTGACCAAGTAACTCAACAATAGCGCGCGTTCTTTGCGTGTACATATAAGGAAAACCGATGGTTGATGTACACAGCAAAGCGATTCGTAGCAAGAATATGCGTGCTATTGCTACACGCGATACGGCAATTGAAAAACGGCTCGCCGCGTTATTGTGCGAGTGCGGATTTTCCTTTCGCGTACAGGATGCAACGCTTGCCGGAAAACCCGACATGGTTATTGATGAGCAGCGTTGCGTTATTTTTGCGCACGGCTGTTTCTGGCATCACCATCATTGCTACTTGTTCAAGGTGCCCGCTACACGTACCGAGTTTTGGCTGGATAAAATAGGTAAAAATGTCGAACGGGATAAGCGCGATGTTCAGCGTTTATTAAGTGAAGGGTGGCGAGTGCTTCTGGTATGGGAATGTGCACTGCGTGGCCGTGAGAAACTGAATGATGTCGCGCTTTGCGAACGTCTTGAGGAGTGGATTTGTAGCGGCGGGCATCATGCACAAATCGACACCCTTGGAATACACGAGCTTAAAGACGACGGGTGGCAGCCACCACCCGAGAGCTGATTACTTTTCTATCTCACAGGGTGTCACCATCGGCTTTGGGGGCAGAAGATATTTCCCCAGTGTGACCAACACAACGGCAAAGATAATCACGCCAAGAGCCAGCCATTCCACAGGGGATAAACTTTCCCCGGCAAAACCCGTTCCCAATAACACCGCAACGACCGGATTGACGTAGGCGTAACTGGTGGCAACCGCGGGCGCGACATTACGAATCAGATACATGTATGCGCTGATGGCAATAATCGAACCAAACAGAGAGAGATAAGCCACTGCCGCGAAACCCGCTGGCGTTGGCATAGAGGTCAGACGCTCGCCGGTTAACGCCGAGGCCGTCAGCAAAACAATCCCTGCGGCCAGCATTTCAACGGCTCCCGCCATTAAGCCAGTCGGCAATTCAATGCGTGACCCGTAGACTGAACCGAAGGCCCAGCTTAATGAGCCAATCAAAATCAAAATTGCACCCCAAGGATTCCCGCTCAGGTTTCCTCCGCTGTTAAGCAACACGATACCGCCCAGGCCAATGGCGATACCAAGCCATTCCAGCTTACGGGTCTGAATACCAAATAAGCGGCTAAAACACAGCGTAAAGAGGGGAACCGTGGCTACCATCACGGCAGCAATGCCAGAAGGAACATGTTGATGCTCAGCAACCGTAACAAAACCGTTGCCCACCGCCAGCAATAATACGCCAATTAACGCAGCGTTAAGCATGGGGCGCAGGGCGGGTAATTTATGGCCCCGCAGCAACAAAACCGCCATGAGAAGGATACCTGCGACCATGAATCGCACACCGGCCATCATAAATGGAGGCCAGCTCTTCACCCCTATGGCGATGGCAAAGTAAGTGGAACCCCAGATGATATACAACGCAAACAATGCAGCAACAAGCGGCAGCAATTGACCCGAACGAACGCGCATACTTCCTCACGGCTTTTTAGTAATAAGGCTAATAGTTAACGTCAAAACAGTCGTTCTGGCGAGGATTTTACTTGTTGTAAGATTGTTAATTTTTATTGACAGCGGACTTTGATTTTCGTGAGCGACCTTTTGTTCCATACTGAGTACAAACTAACAAAGAAGGATACTTATTTTGGCTGGAAGTAGCTTACTAACACTGCTGGATGATATCGCCACCTTACTGGACGATATTTCGATGATGGGGAAACTGGCTGCGAAGAAAACGGCCGGGGTGCTGGGCGATGATCTGTCGCTCAATGCGCAACAAGTTTCTGGCGTGCGGGCTAACCGCGAACTACCGGTGGTCTGGCAGGTGGCGAAGGGTTCCGCCATCAATAAGGTGATCCTCGTTCCGCTGGCGTTAATCATCAGTGCTTTTGCACCCTGGGCCATTACACCTTTATTGATGATTGGTGGGGCATTTCTTTGTTATGAAGGTGTGGAGAAGGTTGTTCACTCCCTGCATGCGCGTAAACACAAAGAAACACCGGAAGCCCGACAACAGCGACTGGACGATATTGCCGCCCAGGACCCGCTCATTTATGAAAAAGATAAAGTCAAAGGGGCCATTCGCACCGACTTTATTCTCTCGGCCGAAATTGTCGCGATTACATTAGGGATTGTGGCAAGCGCTCCTTTGCTTAACCAGGTGCTGGTGCTGTCAGGGATTGCAATAGTGGTAACCGTCGGGGTTTATGGTCTGGTAGGCATCATCGTGAAACTTGATGACCTCGGTTTTTGGCTGGTAGAAAAAGGCTCGATGGTCGCACGCGGCATCGGTAAAGGGCTGTTAATACTGGCGCCGTGGCTGATGAAATTCTTATCGGTCGTTGGGACACTGGCGATGTTTTTGGTCGGCGGCGGTATTCTGGTTCATGGCATTCCGGTTCTTCATCACGCCATTGAAAATTGGGCACAGCAGTTGGGCGGTATCGTGCATTTGCTGGGGCCAACGGTTGCTAATCTGATTATCGGATTTATCATCGGGGCCATCGTGTTGGCAGTGGTAAATGGGGTAAATCGCCTGCGTAACAACACAGTTCACTAATTTTTTGTCATTATTTTCATTTAAACCCAGGCAAAACGGCAGGTCATTGTCTATAACTGTAGAAGTTTTCACCCCTGATACAGGAGGCAGTTATGGTCTTTGTGGTCAGCGATGAAGTCCAACCTAAGAATGGTGGCCCAAGGATGATTGTTACCGGGTTTTCCAGCGGTATGGTGGAGTGTCGTTGGTATGATGGTTATGGCGTAAAACGTGAGGCCTTCCGAGAGGATGATTTGGCCCCACTGACAACAGGGAGCGTGTCACAAGGATAACGTTGAATCGCCCGGTCATTACCGGGCGATTTTTTTTCCTGGCACCCGCCCGCCTGGTGAGTGGTATACTTTTCCCGAATATATTTACCCTTGAAAATCACTCAGGGTGATAATCTACGACACTATTACTAAGAACCGCCCCATGTCTTGCGAGAAAAAGACTACGGCAGCTGTGACTGGCGATAAGATGATTGCGGTATCAGGGAGAGTGTGAGTGTTTGGCGAGGCAATTCAGCGCGATTTCAGCCGTTTCAAAAACCCACGAAATATAGTTAACCTTTGTTTTATAGTGGTTTTTATCTTTTCCACGGTACTGACGTGGCGTGAAGCTGTGGTGCTTGAAGGGGCATACGTCGCCAACCAACGCAACAGCCTCGATAACGTCGCAACTTTGCTGGACAGACAACTTCAGCACAACATCGATAATTTGCTGTTTTATCGCAATACCATGTTCTACGCGCTGCAATCCCCGATCTCAACGGACCGAACCCGAAAATCCCTCGCCGAGTTTGATCTTTTACGCACCGAAGCGTTCTGGCAACTGCGCCTCGATTTAAATCGCAGCTTGCCGGTAAATGGCGTTTCGGACGAGTTTGTTAACAGCAATCCGTTGCTCGACCGCAATGATCAGACGGTTCACACGGAACTCAGTTCAGCACTCGAATTAAGCTATATCATGCGCTTATCAGACCGGTCACGAACGTTACCGCAACGGATATTCTATGCTTCGCGAAGCGGCTTTTTCCTGACCAACACCCCCTCAGCCAACGACCCGAAGATCATTTCTTTGTATCAACGTTTAATCTCGCAACCCTATTTTTCCTCGCAATCGCCACAAAATAATCCCTCACGGGCATTGCGCTGGACACACACATTTGATGCGAACAGCACCACCGGGCAGATCATTACGGCGGCGATTCCCCTGGACTTCAATGGCCGCTGGTACGGTATTCTGGCATTCGATTATCCGATTGACTCACTGCATGATTTTTTACAACAAGCCAAATATGACGATCATGAAGGCACGGTGTTGCTCTATGACAACGAACTCAACCCTATCGCGACGTCGGCTAAACAGCTGCCGAAACATGAATTATTTACTGCGCCTCAGCTGGCACAAATTGCCAGTGTCGTGACGGCAGCAAAACCTGGGGAGCAGGGCGAATTACGCATGGACAGCCGTTTTATCACGTGGGCGAAGCTCAACAACTTTGACGGCTTGCTGGTAAAAGTTCATACCCTGGAAGAGGGAGTGCAGGGTGAGTTTGGCCGCATCAGTATTGTGCTCAGCATACTGTGGATGCTGTTTACGCTTATGTTGGTTGTTTCCTGGATTGTGATCCGCCGCCTGGTGAATAACATGTTCAGCCTGCAAAAAACGCTGACCTGGCGTGCGAATTACGACACATTAACGCGCTTATACAATCGCGGGGCTTTCTTCGAGATTGCGCAAAAATTGTCGCAGGAATGCAAGCAGCAAGCCCAACCATTCTCGGTTATTCAGATGGACCTTGATCTCTTCAAAAGCATCAATGACCGTTTTGGACACAACAGTGGCGATAAAGTCCTGGCCCATGCAGCAGCGATGCTCAGTGATGCGTTTCGTCAGGGGGATGTTGCCGGGCGCGTTGGCGGAGAAGAGTTTTGTATCGTACTGCCTGACACGACGCTTGAAGAAGCGGTAAAAGTGGCTGAACGCATCAGAGTGCGTATCAATACTAAAGATCTGCTGTTAAAGCAGGGCAATATCACGAGGATCAGCGCATCCTTCGGCGTCAGCAGCGCTCAGGAATTCAACGATTACGATTTTGAACGGCTGCAATCCCACGCAGATCATCGCTTGTACAAAGCGAAACAGGACGGGCGCAATCGGGTCTGTAGCCACGATTAAGTCAGCGCGATTTTATCGTAATAAAGTGGTCAAGACCCTCTCTCCATCCTTCAGGGCCATAGTTCTGGCTGCGATACACGCGCTGCGGATTGTCATTTTTCAGCGTGATGGGTTGGCGGCTGTAGCCTTTCACGACAACCGCATAATCGACGCTATCCAGCAATAAAGCATCACTTGGGCTGTCGCCGAGCCCAATCGTTATGTGCCTTTTCCCTTCACGTTGCTGATATTGCTGTTGCAGCCAATGTACCGCGTGATCTTTACCCGCCTGCATATCGAGCACATGCCAGAATCGTCCGCCTTGTAACATCATTAAACCAAGTGATGCGAGCTGCTCGCAAAATGCTGTCATCATGTCGTCGCTATCGCGCCAGATTAATGTTTCCGATGCTTCGCTGAGCTTAGCAAGGCTTGCCTGCTTTCGTGTTAGCCCCGTCAGTTTGCAAAGGGTATTCTCGTCGACATCGGCAAAACAGGTGAATTTAAAGCCAAATTTCTGCCGCAGCTTATCAAGCAGAGAAAACAGCTCTTCATGGCGGATTCCGGTAAACAGGCGAGGGTAGTCGTCACTGCCACTCCATCGCGTATCAAGCTGGATAACCGCGCCGTTTTCCGCGATAAATGCCTGCCCCGTTAATGACAATTCATTTTGCCATTCCATAATCTCAGCGGCACTTTTTGCGCTGCATAAAATCAAGGGGATGTCGTGTTGCCGCAACACGCTGATCCACTGACTAGCGGCTTCCCACCGATAGGAGTGATGCTCCAGCAGCGTGCCATCCAGATCTGAAATGATTAATAACGGATCGTGCAAATATGGCATGGAGCGTCTCCTGAAATTCAAAAATGAAGATCCTGATGGTTAAGATTTTTCTCAATTGGATCAATAACACTAATCACATATAGGTACGCAAATTTTTACCGGAAGCCGCGTCAGGCAAGAAATGCCTGCGCTTTTTAACCTGGCCATAGTCGAAATCTAAATATACATATGGTGAATAATTCATTGTTTTGAAATAAAACTGAGGTATGGTGAACGCACATCAGATTTCCTGGTGTAACGAATTTTCAAGTGCTTCTTGCTAACGCAAGTTTAGTCCCGGCTTTCTCGCCGGGATTCTTTTATACCCGTTAGGTATCTAGCGGTTCACTTCATTAACGCTAAAGTCGTGTATATCCAGTTCAAAGGCTTCCGCGAGTTCGGAGTAGGTATGCCATGTGCGGCCATCGATACTCACCCGATGGGGATCATCGCTATCGCTCGCACGCGTAACTTCACTTTCGCTTATCTCATTGATGGCTGCCAGCAACGCATCGACATCGATACGTGCCGTGTCATTGAGGTCTTTCGCGCTCTTCATGCCGTCGTCCTCCAGGGGTGTACCCGAGATTAAGTATAGACGCTTAAATAAACCCTTAAGGTTGGGCATCACCCGATGCGAATGAGTCGTTTTTGATCTAAACTGGCACAAAGCAACTGGAGGGATTTTGTTATGAATATCAACGATCGCGTCACAGTAAAAACCGATGGTGGCCCTCGTCGGCCAGGCGTGGTGTTAGCGGTAGAACAGTTTAGCGAAGGTACAATGTATCTGGTGTCGCTTGAGGAGTATCCGTTAGGAATCTGGTTCTTTAACGAGTTAGGGCACCCGGACGGTATTTTTGTGGAGCATTCAGAGTAGCCTCCTGGGGCGGATTAGCTTGTGCTATCCGCCACTCATACCCGTCATACTTCAAGTTGCATGTGCGTTGACTGCGTTTGCTCACCTCAGTCACTTACTTGAGTAAGCTCCTGAGGACTCACAATCTTGTCGCCTGCCTGAAACTTGAATTATTTTGGGTATGACATTTAGCGCAAATTAACAAAAATACCATTGGTCACATTATCCGTCAGTCGGACCACATGGTATATCACTTGCTTATTATGTGTTTTTATCTTCCGCTTTATATTTCCCTTATGCGATGACACCGTTTTAGCTTTTATATTCATCTGGTCTGATATTTGAATTGTGCCTTGCCCGGACATCCACATTTTGAGCATATTCGACTCAGTTCGACTTAATGATAACGTGGGTAAATTAATATGACCGATGCAATGCGCATTTTTTGCCAAATATTCAGAAAGAATTTCATCTAAGGACTCTGGCTTTATTGATTTGGAACTGATTAACAGATTACTCCGAACCAAAAGATATTCATCAAAATGAACGTTCGCTATCGCCATAAAGACCAGGAATAAAGTATTGGGATGCTGATTAATGATCTGCTTAATTTTCTCGCTGCTTTGAGCATCATGGATGAAACAGTCTTCATTAATAAACACCACGTTGGGCGTCTGAGACTCGCAGGCTTGCGTCAGTTCCTCGATAGTCTCCACGTTGGTCATCTGTCGTTTTCGTATGCCACGACTGGTCAAATATCCTGTTAATCCTAGCCGGGTATAACTGCATAAATCCATAATGATTGTTGACATAACCCCCCCTACCCGTAATTAAGTATTTTTAGGCGTAATAACTATCCAGTAAAGCCATGTATAATTTGCTAAGAAAGTTCTCAAAGTAAAGTGAATATTACATTTTGTGAGATAGCTAAAAGCATATAAGCCGCGCCGGATATATCCTGGTGGATGTTATTTAAGAAATCTTTTAGGAATATCCTCAGTAAGACTCTACAAAGAATGTGGAATTAATTTGCAGGTATTTCACTCACAATATCTGCGAGCAAATTAAATACTTCGCTAAATAAATGTTCAGTGAATGGAGCCATCAATGGAATTAAGGCCGTCATGACTAACATACCAACGGCAAGGGTGAGTGGAAAACCAATGACGAACACAGAAAGTTGAGGGGACATACGGTTAAGTAAACCGAGGGCGATGTTCAATGTCAGCAGTAATGTAATCAGTGGAAGCGCCAACATTAAGCCGTTAATGAAGATTAAACCGCCTGCGCGCGTCAGCGCCATAAAGGCATTACTGTTAATCGGATTTCCGCCGATGGGCAGGGTGTGAAAAGTGTCGACCAGCATCGAAATCAGCCATAAATGGCCGTTAAACACCAGAAATAACAACATTGCCAGCATGTCCATAAAACGGGCCAGTACCGGCATGTTCAGGCGGCTGCCAGGATCAAAGAAGGTGGCAAAAGACAAGCCCATCTGTAGACCGATGATTTCCCCGGCGGTACGAATGGCGGCAAAGGCAAACTGCATGGTGAAGCCCAGCGCAATGCCAATCAAAATTTGCTGTGCCCCAAGCCAGAAACCAGCAACCGAGAAAATGGTCACATTCGCTGCGGGTATCGTTGGGGCAATTATCCAGGTGATCATTATCCCAAGGCCAATTTTCACCTTCTTGGAAATTGATCGTTCGCTCAGAATCGGGGCGGTAGAGATCAGGGCCATAATGCGCAGAAATGGCCAGAATCCCATGCTCAGTAATGTGAGCCACTGCCCGCTATCAACATGAATCATCCAATGTTCATCGGGATGTTTGTGAGCAGCGTGCGCATGTAATCCAGCAGCAGATTGAGCATCCATGGCCCAGCCACGATAATCGTGACAAAAACGGCCAGAATTTTAGGGATGAACGAAAGGGTCATTTCGTTAATCTGCGTGGCGGCTTGTAGCATGCTGATGATAAGACCTGTGACCAATGCCACCATCAACAACGGTGCCGCGAGCGCCAAAGCCACTTTCATCGCTTCGGTGCCCATCATCATGACTGACTCAGGAGTCATCTTTTTCCCCTCTAACTGTAGAAACTCTGAGCCAGCGAGCCGACCAGCAGTTGCCAGCCATCCACCAACACAAACAGCATTAATTTAAAGGGCAGGGCAATGGTTGCCGGTGGCACCATCATCATCCCCAGCGCCATCAGCACGCTGGCGATCACCAGGTCGATAATCAAAAACGGAATGAATACCGTAAAGCCAATCTGGAAGGCCGTTTTCAGCTCACTGGTGACATAAGCCGGAAGCAATATGCGCATTGGCACCACTTCCGGACCTTCGAGCGGTGGCGTATTCGCCAGACGGGCAAACAGCGCCAGATCGGCTTCACGGGTTTGGCGCAGCATGAACTCGCGCAGGGGCTGAGAACCTTTTTCCAGCGCTTCATCCATCTGGATTTTGTTCTCGCTAAACGGCTGATAAGCATCGGTATAAATTTTATCGAATACCGGAGCCATAATGAAAAAGGTCAAAAACAGCGCCAGCCCAAGCAGCACCTGGTTTGGCGGTGCTGACGGGGTGCCTAACGCACTGCGCAGCAGACCAAAAACAATAATGATGCGCGTGAAGCTGGTCATCATCAGCAGGATGGCCGGTAAAAAAGTCAGCGAGGTAATAAAGACCAGCGTCTGAACCGGCAGCGTCCAGCTTTGACCTCCGTTGGACATCGGCTGGCTGATAAGACCCGGCAGTTGAGCAAAAGCGGCTGGCATCACAAACAGCAGGCCGAGCAACGAGAAGGGGATCCAACGTTTCATCAATCTTTCCCGTTACGTTTAAGCAGGTTTTTCATCAGACTGTGTTTCATCAATTCACGGAAATCAGCAGGGGCCGCAGGAGACACAGCTTCAACCACGGGTGCGGCTGGCAGGGTATGCAAATGGGTGATTTGCCCGGCGGTGACGCCGAGCACCAGACGCGCATCTGCTACATCCACAATCACCACGCGTTCGCGCGGGCCAACGCTGCAACTGGCGCTGACTTTCATCTCTTTGCTGGAACCCGTTTTGGGAGTGAAACCAAAACGTTTTGCCACCCAGGCAGCCAGCAAGATAAAAATGATAATCGCCGTTAACGCGCCACTGACTTGTACCAAAGGAGAGCCAGTGTTGGTGGCGGGTTGCTGCTGAACAGTTGCCTGGTTTTTCATTGCATTAACAGCTCATTGAATTAACGACTCAGACGACGCATACGTTCAGATGGCGTAATGATGTCAGTGATGCGCACGCCGTACTTGTCGGCCACCACCACCACTTCACCTTGCGCAATCAAATATCCGTTGATCAGGATATCCAGCGGCTCGCCTGCAAGGCCATCGAGTGCCACGACCGAACCTTGCGATAAACGCAGCAGTTCTTTAATGGTCATACGCGTACGGCCCAGCTCCACGGTCAGCTTGACCGGAATGTCCATAATCAGGTCGATGTCCTGCATCGCACCGGCAATGTCATTGCCTTCCAGCGCACGGAACACGCTATCTGCGGTACTTTTGCTGGTGGAGACTTTTTGTTCGTTTAACGCATCAGCCCACAGATCGTCCACGGAGCCGGCATTGTCGTCGGACGGTTGATTAATATCACTCATTTGGGCTGTTCCTCGTTCAGCGAATTCAGTATCGGGTTGATCAAATGTTCGACGCGCAAAGCGTACTGACCGTTAAGCGTACCGTACTGACTGGTCAGCACCGGAACACCGTCAACGTGTGCCAGAATTCTGTCCGGTTTATCAATCGGCAGCACGTCACCAGGTTTCAATTTTAAGATTTGCGACAAACGTAGCGGAATGTCAGCGAAGTTGGCAATCAGCTCCAGCTCGGAATGCTGTACTTGACGCACCAACGTATCGCGCCAGCTTTGGTCTTCCTGGCGGGAGTTTTCCAGCGGCGGATTCACCAATAGCTCGCGCAACGGTTCAATCATGCTGAACGGCAGGCAGATATTAAATTCGCCGGTCAGGTTGCCTATCTCTACATGGAACGGGGTATTCACCACGATGTCGTTTGGCGACGTCGTGATATTGGTAAATTTCACCTGCATTTCGGAACGCACATATTCCACATCAAGCGGATAAATGGCTTTCCACGCGTCGCTGTATGATTCCAGTGCCAGCTTCAGCATGCGGTTAATCACACGCTGTTCGGTATGGGTAAACTCCCGGCCTTCCACTTTGGTAGGAAAACGCCCATCGCCACCAAACAGGTTATCAACGGCGATGAAAACCAGGCTGGGTGAAAACACGAACAAACCTGTACCGCGCAGCGGTTTTAGGTGCATCAGGTTGAGGTTGGTGGGTACCGGCAGGTTGCGGGCAAATTCGTGATAAGGCTGAATGCGAATCGCCCCGACGGTAATGTCCGGGCTACGACGTAACAGGTTAAACAGCCCCATACGGAACTGACGGGCAAAACGCTCGTTAATGATCTCCAGTGCCTGTAGACGTTCACGCACCACGCGACGCTGGGTATTGGGATCATACGGACGAATGTCCGTTTCCGTCGATGCACCCGCAGTCGGTTCATCGCTACTGTCACTGTCGCCATTTAACAGTGCATCAATTTCGGCCTGTGAAAGAATGCTATCGCCCATGGGATTACCGCAAAATAAAGGCGGTATACAGCACGTCGCTGACTGCCTGTTGTGGTTGCCCGGCGACAAGCGGCGGTGCCAGCGTATTCTTTATGGCTTCAACCAGCTTTTGTTTGCCTTCATCGGTCGCCAGAGCCGCGCCGTCCTGACGAGAAAACAGCAGCAGTAAGCGGCTGCGCACTTCCGGCAAAAATTCGCTCAGACGTTGGCGCGTGCCTTCATCCTTCAGGCGTAATGTGACACCGATGTACAAAACGCGGTCAGCATCACCGAGGTTAACGGTGAAAGTATCCAGTGCATAAAACACGGGTGCTGGCGGTGGCTCAGGCGCCTTAGTCTGAGCGGAAGCGGGTTGCTGCTTCATACGCCAGTAGCTGTAACCTGCGGTAGCACACGCAGCAAGAGTAATCAGGACCAGTAACATCATCCAGATGGAGCTCTTGCGGCTTTTTGGCAAAGCGGTGTCAGTCATAAAACGCATCTTTCCTGTATCGGTACTGCATATTGGTTGATTATCACGTGTCTGCGGGCGTTCAAAGGCCCGAAAACAGGTGATTTTTGTTGTTACCTTTCTCGTTTAGCTTAGGGAAAACGGCTCAGGCAAAGATATCCACCGCGTTATTACCCGAGGCTAAACGTTGAATACTGGCGGGAACGGCCAGTGATTCAGACTCACCCAACGATGGGAAGCTGCCTGATGAACGCTGTGTTTGTTGTTGCTGTTGGCCAGATTGTTGTTGCTGCTGGGCAAAACTTTCGCTGCTGATACTGCTTTGCCCCAGCTCAATACCGCTTTCAGCAAGCGCAATCCGCAGGTTAGACAATGTGGCTTCAAGCGCTGCACGCACATGGCTATGGGCTGAAACCATCTGCAATTGCGCCTGGTTATCATCGAGTTTCATGCTGATTTGAATTTGGCCGAGATCTTCAGGATGCAGACGTAATTCGGCAGTTTGCTGGCCCTGGCGTGTAAACATGGTGATGTGCTGGCTCACCGCCTGCTGCCACTCCTGGCTTCCCAACTGAGCGCTAATCTGGGGGGCGACAGGCACAGCAATTTGTGTCGAGGCCGGTGTCGCTACGGTCGCCGAACTGAAGACAGGCGTTGTCACCGTCGATGCGGGAGCCGTATTGTTTGCCGCACCATCACGGCTGCCATTGTCTGCATTGTTTAAAGAGGCGAAAGTTTTAGTCTCCGCCAGGGATTCGTTGCTGGTGGATTGTGCATTTTTCGCCGCAAGAGACTTATCCAGCCCTGCGGATTTGTCCAACACGCTGGACGTGTCACGTGCATCAGGAGAAAGGGTGTTCTTGATCCCGCAGCCCGTGAGCAAAGCATTTAGCGTATTTGCGCTATCGCCATCTGTTTTTGCCTGGAGATTCAGAGTGCTGGCGGTTGGCGTTTGCTGCGGCAACATGGCAAAAAGCGCGCTCAATGCCTGCATATCCGCAAGACTATGCGGATGGGTTTGATCGTTTTGCGCTTCAATTAGTGAGACTTTATCGTCGCTGCTGGCTTTCTTCATATCGGAGAGCAGAGCAGATAGCGCTTCCGGTGTATCCAGATTGTCTAACAGCGAGGCGAGGGACGCTTTTTCATCGCCTGTGCTGGTGCCTTTACCGGCAGCTTTATTCAGTGCGGCTTCAAGCGACACCGTTTTGCCATCTGCCAACGTCACCTGGCCAGGTAATGCCTTACCGAGTAGGCTCAGAAAATCTTCACTGAAACCTTTATCCGCAGCGGTTTTGCTACCTGAAGTCGAGCTGCTTACACCATCTGTAGACGTTATCATCAGGGGCTGTGTCATCATTCTGCTTTCCTCAGTGTTGCCCGCTGGGCATATTCATCCATCATTTTTTGATCGAGTTTGTTTTCAGCCAATAACACCTGTGCCGCTTTGCGGTCTTGTAACGTTTGCCAGGCTTGTAATCTTTTTTGCTTCTCTTGCCAGAAATTGAGTGCCTGGCTGACCTTACTGTTCCACTGCATTAATTGTTGGCGATGTTGGTCAATGGCTTTCTCAAGAGTCTGAATAAACTGCTGATAGTTCTGCCAACGGTTACTGGCAATGCCCTGACTCATACTGTCATTCAGGCTGGTGCTGTATTCAAACTGATAGTTAATCAGCATGTTGAGTTGTTCTTCTGCCTGCATGCAGCCACGGCGCATTTCCCCTAAGCGTACTGCAGCGTCGTCGACCTCTTTCTCTGCGAGATCGCGCAGGGTATCCAGTGCGGTGCTTTGGTTCATGATGTCTCCTGACGCGTAAACGCGAGCTCCTCTATTGTGAAGGGAGGTCAGGTTTTTGATGGGTGAAATAGGTCTGTTTAATGGGGCTATTTGTGGTGATGAGACTGGGGTGGGGCGGTCTCGTAACCAGCTCTCTCTCAGGTAATCTGCCAGGATGAGATCTGTAAGCTCGCAGGTTTTCCGTTCACCCGTGCGTTGGGTTATCACTGCAACTGGGGTAAACGGTGAACGTGCCAGGAGGATTACGCCATCCTCCTGGCGACCTCGGCGCCCGGCCAATAAATCGCCGCTAAAGCGGTAAACCCCAGTTTTCCCCCAACATTCAGGGTCGTTCGCGATTCGTTCCAGACGATCGCTCTCTCACGTGGTTCCCGACCACGTGACCCTGACTGAAGGGGAAAAACTGGAGCGATTTAAGCCGGGAACAAGGGCGTCGCTGTAAGCAGTGGAAAACAATGCATCTCTTGTGTTGCTGAAAAATCTAAAGCGATACCGTGCACACGTAGTCATGCGAAATGGAAGCGAGGGATTCTGGTCCGGCTTAAATCGCCTCCATTTTTCCTCATTTTTAGGGTCTCGCCGTCGGGAACGGCGAGAGGTTGTGATCGTCGGGAACGAATCGCAACCGACCCTAAAAATGAGGAAAAATGGAGGTTTACCGCTTGCGGCGATTTATTGCCGGGAGTCGGGGTCCATAGGGGAGCGACGGCTCCCCTATGACGTTCACCGGTTCGGTGGCTACATATAACGCAAGACTTAGGGTGAACGGAACCTTCTTCGTTTCCGACATAAACAACCCTTCCTAATCTCAAAGAGGTGACTAACAGACAGATGGTGGTGAGAGCAGCGGAGTGAATACTTCCATCTACCATGATCAAATACTCGGGAAAATAATCTCCAGTGACTGACAAGCCTCTTCCCAGCCGCTGCGTTCAAAAATCCCTTGTTGTAAAAAGGCTTCCAACTGGGGCCACAACACAATCGCTTTGTCGAGCTGCGGATCGCTGCCTTTGGCATAGGCCCCGACACTGACTAGATCGCGGTTACGCTGGAAGCTGGATAACAGTTGCTTGAAATGACGAACTTGCGCGTAGTGCTTATCGGTAATTAATGACGTCATGGCGCGGCTAATGGACGCTTCAATGTCGATAGCCGGATAGTGGCCCGCTTCCGCAAGACGGCGCGACAAGACGATATGGCCATCAAGAATGGCGCGTGCCGAGTCGGCAATCGGGTCTTGTTGGTCATCACCTTCGGTCAACACGGTATAAAATGCGGTGATTGACCCGCCGCCATGAATGCCGTTACCCGCACGTTCAACCAGTGCCGGGAGTTTGGCAAAGACCGACGGTGGGTAACCTTTGGTTGCCGGAGGTTCGCCGATGGCGAGTGCGATTTCACGCTGCGCCATCGCATAGCGGGTGAGGGAGTCCATAATCAGCAAAACATGCTGACCACGGTCACGGAAATCTTCGGCGATCCGCGTCGCATAGGCCGCACCCTGCATACGCAATAACGGTGAGACATCCGCAGGGGCGGCAATCACCACTGAGCGGGCGCGGCCTTCAGGGCCAAGGATATTCTCGATAAAGTCTTTGACTTCGCGCCCGCGCTCACCGATTAAACCCACGACTATCACATCTGCCTGGGTATAACGCGCCATCATGCCTAGCAGCACGCTCTTGCCGACGCCGGAACCGGCGAACAGCCCCATACGTTGCCCACGTCCGACCGTCAACAGCGCGTTAATCGGGCGTACGCCGACATCCAGTACGTGTTCGATGGGGGTACGTTGCAATGGGTTGAATGGAGCAGCACCCAGCGCACCCATTGTGGTGGTTTCGGGGGCGGGAAGGCTGTCGAGCGGGCGGCCGCTGCCGTCAAGCACACGTCCCAACAGTGCCGGGCCGAGGGGTAATTGCTTCCCGCTGTGCAGGCCACCGTCGCTGGTGGCACGGGCGTAAACGCGCGCGCCAGGCAAAATACCTTCGACCTCTTCAAGCGGCATCAGGAACAGTTTTTTGCCGTTAAAACCGACGACTTCACACTCGATGTCTCTGGAGTGCTGTTCGATAATGCACGTCGCACCCAGGGGCAATTGCAGGCCGGTGGCTTCCAGCACCAGACCGGTGGCACGTGTCAGTCGGCCGTAACGGCGAACGGAGGGTAACTGTGTCATTCGCGCTTCGAAACTGTCGAGCGTGTTGAGCCAGCGCGTTAAACGGGCGGTCATCACAACACTCCTGGTGCGGCAAGGCGGCAGAGTTCCTGCCAGCGTGTTGCTACGCTTGCGTCCAGGTCACCTTCGTCAGCGGTAACTTTACAGCCGCCCTGGTGCAGACTCGGGTCACCGCGTAATCGCCAGCCATGCAGACTGAGCGTTGCGCCAAGCATCTCTTCAACGCGTTGTAAATCATCAGGATGCACGCGCAGTTGCGGTTTGCCACTGAACAGCGGTTCCTGCTGGAGAAGCGTCTGAATCTGTTTAATCAGCGCGCTGTTATCAATGCCTTTTGACTCGCCGATAACCTGGCGTGCCGCTTCCAGAGCCATTTGCATCAGACGCGAAGCGATGACGCTATCAAGGGCGTCGAGCGTGTACTGAAATTCGCTGACCAACTGCTGCATCCGCGCGTGAACCGGGGCTTGCTGCTGTTTAGCTTCCGCCAGACCCTGTTCAAGACCCTGCTGAAATCCGGCTTTGCGACCTTCCTCCGCGCCAGCGGTGTGTCCAGCGGCGTAACCCAATTGGTGGCCTTGCTCGTGCGCCTGCATCTGCATTTGGGCCAGTTGTTGTTGCAAATCTGGCTCACTCTCCTGCGGCGGACTTTCGTCCTCGG
Source organism: Buttiauxella sp. A111 (assembly GCF_014189855.1). Lineage (GTDB taxonomy): Bacteria > Pseudomonadota > Gammaproteobacteria > Enterobacterales > Enterobacteriaceae > Buttiauxella > Buttiauxella selenatireducens. Next base: position 715,033 of record NZ_BJFN01000001.1, on the reverse strand, counting down.
CTGCGTCAGCATCGGACGAGAACAATGGTTCGAATGACTGCGAGGGAGGCGCCAGATCGTCTGGCGTCCAGATTTTCCACGAAAGCCCGTTAGACATAAGTATCCTCGCTGGTGCCAATTACCATCTCGCCGGTTTCCGCCAGACGACGAACAATCAGCAGAATCGCTTTCTGTTCGTTTTCCACCTGCGACAAGCGCACCGGGCCGCGGTTGGAGAGGTCGTCGCGCAGAATATCGGCGGCACGTTGCGACATGTTGCGCAGGAATTTCTCGCGCAGCGGCTGCTCGGCCCCTTTGAGTGCGATAAGCAACGATTCGGACTCCACTTCCTGCAACAGGCGTTGGATGCTGCGGTCGTCGACTTCCACCAGGTTTTCGAACAGGAACATTTCGTCGATAATTTTTTGTGCCAGTTCGCCATCGAAGTCGCGCACGGCAGAGATAACGGCTTCTTCCTGCTGCGTTTTCATCAGGTTGATAATTTCGGCTGCCGTCCTCACGCCGCCCATTTTGCTGCGCTTGAGGTTTTGGCCATCGAGCAGGTTGTTGAGCACTTCGGTCAGCTCGGCCAGTGCGGCTGGCTGGACGCCGCCGAACGTAGCAATACGCAACATCACGTCATGGCGTAAACGTTCGTCGAACAACGCCAGAATATCTGCCGCCTGGCCACGTTTGAGGTGTACCAGGATGGTGGCGATAATTTGCGGATGCTCGTCGCGAATGAGGTCCGCAGCACTCTGCGGTTCCATGAAGTTGAGCGTTTCCATGCCCGAGGTGGTTTCGCGGGTTTCCAGAATATCTTCCAGCAGGCTGGAGGCGCGTTCTTCGCCCAGCGCTTTCACCAATACGGAACGCAGATAGTCGTTGGCGTTGACCGACAGAGCCGCATACTGCTCGGCTTCTTGTTCGAACTCGGCCAACACGTCGGTCAGTTGTTTATTTGATATCTGGCGAACACTGGCCATCGCGGCGCTGAGATGCTGCACTTCGCGTGGGCTGAGATGTTTGAACACCTCCGCCGCACGATCTTCACCAATGGTCATCAACAGAATGGCGCTCTTCTCTGTTCCGCTCATACTCATAGTTCGTTACTCATCCATTGGCGTATAACCAGCGCGACCACGCGCGGATCGTTATCAGACATCTCGCGAATACGTTGACTCATCACTTCAGCACTGAGACGTTGGTTCACTTTGCGTTGTTGCTGTTGCTCGTCTTTTGTCAGGCGTACAGAAACCGCTTCTTCCTCTTCCACTCGCAGGCGTTGCGCTTCAACCTGAGCTTGTTGTGCCACTTCTTTGCGTTGCAGTTGTGGACGAACCACTTTGCGCCACAGCAGCCAGGCCACAATCAACACCAGCAACCAACGTCCCGCAGACATCAACATTTCGAAGAAGGCTTGTTGTTTCCAGAATGGCAGCTCCGCACTGGATTCTTCGGTGGCGCTAAACGGTGAGTTAACAACATTGAGCGTATCGCCGCGTTTATCGGAGTAACCCATCGCTTCACGCGTCAGATTCTCAATTTGCTTCATCTGCTCGGCGGTCAACGGCAACGGTTTGCCATCGGTCAGTTGGCGATAGTTAACGACCACCGCGACCGACAGACGCTGAACATCACCGACGTTCAACTTGGTATGAAGAATGGTGCGGTCAACCTCGTAGTTGGTGGTTTCGTCACGCTGGGTGTTACTCGAGCCAGTCTGGGCTGATGTTGACGTTGCCTGTGATTGCTGTGGCTGGCCATTAGCAGGAGTGGCTTGCGGAGGCGTTGAAATTGGCGCGTTATTTGGCGGAGCGGGTTGGTTTGACAGCGCACCCGGCACACCGCCTGGGTTACGGCCATTCACTTGCTCGCTTTGGTTGAGCTGGCGAGAACGCACGGCGGCCTGCGAGGGATCGCTGTTCGGGCGATATTGCTCTTGAGTTTGTTCTTTATTCGAGAAGTCGATTTGCGCGGTGACCTGCGCGTGAACATTATTACTGCCTACAATAGGGCCAAGAATGGCTTCGATGCGGCGCTGGTAGCGGTTTTCGACATCCATCGCATATTTAAGCTGCGCATCGTTCAGGTCGCGGCCTGCGGTATTAGATTGAGTCAGCAGGTGTCCACCCTGATCGACCAACGTCACATTACCGGGTGGTAGCCCGGCAACTGCACTCGACACCATATGCACGACGGCACTGACTTGTCCTTCATCTAACGCACGCCCCGGCTCAAGGCTGAGCGTGACAGAAGCAGAAGGGGATTTTTGTTCGCGGACAAACAACGAAGGTTTTGGCATCGCCAGATGCACACGTGCTGTTTTTACCGGGCCAAGCGTTTCGATGGTTCGGGCGAGTTCACCTTCCAGTGCTCGCTGGTAGTTCACCTGCTCACTAAACTGGCTGATACCAAACTTTTCTTGATCCAGTAATTCAAAACCGACCGCGCCGCCTTTCGGCAACCCTTGTTGCGCCATGCGCAAACGTAGGTCGTAGACTTTTTCTGCCGGGACCAAAATGGCGCTGCCATTATCTGAGAAACGATACGGCACATTCATCTGGGTGAGCTGAGTCACGATGGCACCGCCGTCCTGCTCCGCCAGATTGCTATAAAGCACTTTGTAATCAGGCGTTTTGGCCCACAGCACCAGGGCGAAAATAATAGCGATAGCCGCAGCACCAGCGACCATCAGCGGGATTTTAGGATTTGCGCGAATACGGGACAGCCACTCCTGGGTTTTGTTTTGAGGCGTTTGTGCCTGGCTCGCTGCGGTCATTGAGCACCTCGCAGCTGAACGTAGACAACATATTTAATAGACAGAGTGAACAAAACGAGCTCCCACAACAAAAGTTCCACAAAGATGGCACCGTTATTATTTTCTTTCTCAAAATTTTCGATGGCTGAATTAGCTCTATTTATTGATGCTATTTAGCGCCTTTATCCTATTGACAAGGTGCTAATCTTGCCGCGTTAAAAATCACCAGGGCAGAGGAAATGGCAATTCAGGGTATTGAAGGTGTACTTCAGCAGTTGCACGCAACCGCGCTGTCAGCGGGGAATCCGGTTCAGAATTACGAACCAAAAGTGAGTTTTGCGGGTGAATTACAGGCAGCGCTTGGCCGTATCAGCGAAACACAATCCTCTGCCCGTACGCAGGCTGAAAAATTTGCCCTCGGTACACCTGGGGTTGCGCTCAATGATGTGATGGTCGATCTGCAAAAATCGTCGGTTTCGTTACAGATGGGTATCCAGGTACGGAATAAGATGGTGGCGGCGTATCAGGACGTCATGAACATGCAAGTCTAAATACCCGTCATACTTGAAGCTGCATCGGCGTTGGCTGCGTTCAATCTCCCAAATCGCTTACTTTAGTAAGCTCATTGGTTTTCTTTCACTTGCCGCCTTGATGCAACTTCAATTATTTAGGGTATTACTTGGGAAATTGTTCGATGTCTAATTCAAATAGTTACGGTTTCTTGTTTTTCAAGAATAACCATTTTATTACTTGAAATTACGGTGCTATTTGACGGGACGCTTTTTAAAACCAGCGTTCCAACACCAATTGTCACGTTGTCACCTATCTCTATATCGTCGCCAATGATGCATGAATGGGCGCCCATATTGACGTTATTTCCCACTTTAAATTTGATATCGACGCCATTCTTATTGCTACCCAGGGTACAAAACTGCCTGACGGTAAAATTTTCACCAATCACACAATTTCTGTTGATAATCATCGAGTTGCCATGCCAAATCTTAAAACCTTTTCCAATTTTTAAATGATAGTTAAGCTCAACGCCAAATAGCCCTTCATTAATAAGCCGGTTGAGTATCACAAATGTCAGAGAGATCGGATAAAGCGCCTTTGTTTTGGCGTGAATCGTTGCCATTCTGAAAATTAAAATAATGAGCTTGGATTTGGCGGTATTGATTTTTAAGTCATATTTTAATGTGGACAAGAAATCACGCATGGCGATGTTCCTTTTTGGATTTATGAGAATAATCTTAATTCATAATTTGTAACTCGCCATTGAGTTGAGGAAACTTTTCTCAGGTTGATAAGCAGACCACATTCAGCTGGACTGTCGGGAGTGGCAATAGCGTGTAATTAGTAGAAAGCCCGGTAAACCGGGCGATATTCAAATAAAATAGCTGAGCGCGAGTGTTTTATCTCTCGCGCTGAAGGTTTAGCGTTGAATTAAATAGCGAATTGTGGGGCCGTCTTGCTGAATATCCAGCACGGTGTACCCGTGGTTTTGGGCATCTAATGGAATGTTGTTTATTGACTGCGGGCAGTCACTCACCACTTCGAGAATTTGCCCCTTCGCTAATTGCGGCATGGCTTCCAGCGTAGCAACTGCCGGGTAAGGGCAGGGTTCACCGACCATATCTAATCGGAAGTCCGGTACATAATTGTGGCTCATACGTTTTCCTTAACAGGCTGGCTGATGTACAAATTTTTACGGCGAAAGAAGTGCTTTTCCCATCCGACAATGAGTAAAAATGCGGCCAACAACAGCAAATAGGTGACCAGCAATCCGCCCAATGGACCAAAGGTGTTGAGCAAATTGACTTTGTCCCAGTGCGTGGCAAGTGCAGGGGAAATATCGTCCCAGTAGTACGCCAGAAGAGTGGACCCGATAACGTTGCCTAAACCAACCCACCAGTAATGAACCTGCCCTTCGACGGCGCGATACATCCAACCGGTTTCACAGCCGCCAGCCAGCACAATCCCAAAACCAAACAACAGACCGCCGATGACCGCGTTAGGGCCAGCCCACATAATTTTTGGGGCAACGCCTAACTGAACATAGCTGAAGATACCAATAGCACTGACCGCCATACCCAGAATGATCGCTTTCGCCATATGGGTGCGCCCGGTTATCCACATATCCCGGAATGCCGAGGTGAAACAGATTTGTGCACGCTCAATCAACAAGCCAAATCCAATGCCAAACAGCATGGCGATGCCGAGTTTCGGTTGATTCATCGCGGTCAACGCTCCCCAGCCCACCATGCCCACGAATATCAGCATACCGATGCGGAAGCGGCGTTTTGCCTGCTCGGGTTTCTGGGTGAGTGGTGAGGCGGCAGAAACTTTTTGCAGCTTGATGGGAATGCGGAACATCGGGAGAAGGGTGAATTTTGCACCGAACCACGATCCCATGGCGGTCGCTAATGCGAAGAACCAGGCATGCAAAGAAAACTGAGGGATCCCCGTAAAGAACGCGGCCAGATTACAACCCATAGCCAGACGCGCACCAAAGCCTGCAATGATTCCACCCAGAACCGCCTGAATAATACGTATGCGATGTTGGGGCAAACGCAGTTTTACGTTATTCGCCCACAGGGCGGCCGCAAAACATCCACCGAACATACCGATGATCATCATGCCGTCAATGCGGGTCAGGGGGTTGCCATCCAGATGAATGAGTTTGAAATATCCCCATTCTTCTGTGTGGACGCCCATTAATTGCAGGAGTTGTCCACCCCAGCGAGTAAATTCACCGGTGACCGCCCAGAACGTTCCTGTCAGGCCGAAATAGTAAGTTGAAAGGATGCCTGCTGCGATAACCGCAGGCATGGGGGCCCAGAATTTAACAAGGTAATTTAATTTGAATTGTTGCCAGTACATTTTTTCGCCTCTGAACTCAGAAGGTTTACAGCATTTTTAGAGGGCTGTATTTAAACATCTTTGCTTTAGCGTTTCGCACACATCCCCTGGTTTTGATGATTACCATCAAACAATTCATCTTGTGAATCTCTCATGTGCTGCGCAAATGCGCCGCTATCTTCCCCGGCGCAGAGAAACACTGGCGAGCTAAGTGCTTTAATGCGAAAATTATTTTTTCTCCGCAGTCAGGATAAATGATGAAGAAGATTGCATTATTGACAGTGTTGCTGGCATTGAGCGGCTGTGTGCAGGTTGATGATTACCGCGAAGTGGTGAAAACCCCGGCACCTGCGGGACTCGCTGGGTACTGGCAATCGCAAGGGCCGCAAAGTGAAATGGTGAGCCCTGAAGCCATAGCGACGCTGGTGGTCACACCTGCTGGGGATACGCTGGATTGTCGCCAGTGGCAGCGTGTGATTGCTCTGCCTGGTAAACTGACTTTGCGCTCAGACGACTGGTACAACGTCACCAACAAGCGCGATGTTTATAGCGTTGAGCGCATCGGGGATACGCTGGAATATGCGGGGATGACGCTGAAACGTGTTGAGCAGCCAACGCAAGAATGCGCCGATTTCTTGAAGAAGAACCCTCTGGAAACTAAGTTACCGTAAGGGGGGCGTCTCAGTCCCTTAGTCGCAACTTTGAAATTAGGTTTAGATGTTTATGTTGGAAATAGTGAAAGTTCCGTTCACTAAAAGTATTCCTTCATATGTAGCCACCGAACCGGTGAACGACTTAGGGTGGCCACCGTCGCCACCCTAAGAACCCGGACTCCCGGCAAATAAATCGCCGCTGCGCGGTAAACACCGTTTTTTACCCAACATTCGCGGTCGTTCGCGATTCGTTCCCGACGATCGCTCTCTTTCGCCGCTCCCGGCGGCTCAACCACGACTGAAGAGTAAAAAACAGTGCGATTTAAGCCGGAACCAAAGTCAACTTCAAAAACAAAGGTCAAATGCCAAACCGGTTTTGACCTTGTCCCCGGTATAAATTGCCCCAGTGTTCCCCATAAGTCAGGGTGGCGTGGTCGGGAACCACGCCAGTGAGCGATCGCCGGGAGCGAGTCGCGAACGACCCTGAACGTTGGGGATAAGCTGGGGTTTACCGCAAAGCGGCAATTTAAAACCGGGCGCCGAGGTTGCCAGGAGGGTGGCGTAACCCTCCTGGCACGTTCACCGTTCACAACGGATACAGAGATAACCCAACGTACGGGTGAACGGAAAACCTGCGAAGCTTACAGATCTCACCCTGACAGGCTGTCAGATGTCTGTAGAAGAGACAGCCTAGGGTTTAGGGCTAAACCTATAACACTTCCTCAATCACCCACACGCTGACACTCCCACCATTACAGGCGAAGGTTGCGTTACCATTGGCATCCGTCGTGACGATTTCATCGCGATTTCCAAGATAATCCCGCCAGTTCTTACCGCCGTAATTATCGCCAAGGGTAATGGTTTTTTCGCCGTCATCACCGTTGGATAGCACCACCACACAGCCGGGGTTTTCATCCGTACCGCTGCGGCTAAACGCGATGCAATTAGGATGATCGAAATAGAGGGTCTGCACGCCGTGGGCAAAGCGCTCGCGGGCATGAATCAAGTCATCCAACTGTTCAATGACGGGCATGTCGATGTGATAAATCTCGCCATCGCCACCTTCATCATCGTAACTGGCGCCGAATAAATCCGGGTAAAACACGCTCGGCACACCGTTCTCGCGCAGTAAAATCAGCGCATACGCCAGAGGTTTGAACCACGGTTCAACGGGGGCTTCAAGAGATTGCAACGGTTGCGTGTCGTGATTGGCAACGAGCGTCACGGCATGGAACGGGTCAGCTTCGACCAGTGTGCCGGTGAAAATCTGGCTCATGTCGTATTCACGACCTTGCTTTGAGGCCTGGTGGAATTTCATTTGCAGTGGTGCGTCAAACAGCATTGTTTTGCCATCAACCTGGGCAATATATTCCTGAAGTGTATCCACTTCGTGCGACCAGTATTCTGCGACGATAAACAGCGGTTGTTCAGCCACTTCCTGAACGTGCTCAATCCACTCTTTGTAGAACCACGCCGGAATATGTTTGACCGCGTCTAGCCGGAAACCACTACAGCCGGTTTCATCCATCACCCAGCGCGCCCAGTATTTCAACTCTTCTGTCACCGCATGATTGCGAAAATCGATATTTTCGCCCATTAGATAGTCGAAATTACCGAGCTCATCATTAACCTGATCGTTCCAGCCGTCGCCAGTGTAGTCGTTGATGATTTTAAAAATGCCGTCTTCTGTCGGATTTTCGATGTGGTCGACACCGCTAAAGCATTTGTAATCCCAGATAAACTCAGAATATTTACCCGCGCGGGCCGGGAAGGTGTAGCGTGTCCAGGCTTCACATTCGAGTACTTCGTCGTCTATCTCATTACGATTTTCTTCGTTGACGCGATTCACGCGAATGCGCTCTTTTTCGTCTGCCCCCATTTTGTGGTTAACCACCACATCGAGCAGCACGGCGATGTCATTTTCTTGTAGGGCTTTTATCGCCGCCAGTAATTGGTTTTTATCGCCGTATTTGGTCGCCACCGATCCTTTTTGGTCAAATTCGCCAAGGTCAAAAAGATCGTAGCTGTCATAACCTACCGAGTAGCCACCGGAGCTGCCTTTATACGCAGGCGGCAACCACACCATATTGACGCCAATATCATTGAGCGTTGTTGCACGTTCAGCAACTTCCGCCCATAACTTGCCCCCACCGGGGTAATACCAATGGAAAAATTGCAACAAGGTTGGGTTTTTCATCGAGTCCACGCTCCAGGAGTCATTTAGCTGACCTCTGGAGTATGGAAGATTTTTGAACTAACGAAGGGGTAACTTGCTGATTGTTGCGTTACGCGAGTCAAGATTACTGTGGCGCATCTGGCACAAGTAGCATGCCAGATAACCGACCATAGGTATTATTGAGCGTCTGCTGACGAGAGGATTGCCCGATTAACGAACTGAGTTCATCCAGGCGCTGTTGTAAAAGATTTTTCAGCGCCTGCTCGTTATCCAGAATCTGTACGAGATTTTGCTGCAACATATCCTGCACGCTTTTCGCGGTCCCTGGTGGAATTGGGTTCGTATTGAGTATTTCAATACTTTGCAGGTAGGCAACTTCTTGTTCCAGCAATAAATCCCATTCGCCACGTTGTGCCAGTTCCAGCAACGACTGACTAAGCAGAACAGCGTTCTGCCAGCGGCTGATCAATTCTACATACGGCGACATTAGGCTGGCTCCCGTATAGTGTTCTGCGGTGATATCTGTTTCCACGCATCAGCAATGTTGGTTAATAGCCCTTCAACTTCTTCTATGGCTTCAACATCATTGCGCAGATTGGCCAGCATCAGACGGCGAATCATATAGTCATACAGATTCGATAAATTCTCTGCGATTTCGCCACCTTTTTCATTATCTAAACCGGCCTTTAGGCCATTATCGATAATGTTGATCGCTTTGCTCAGTGCCTCACCCTTTGCAGCCAATTCGCCTTGCTGCATAAACAAACGAGCTCTGACCAGGGCGCTTAATGCTCCATCAAAAAGCAAAACAATCAGTTGATGAGGACTCGCGCTCATGACGGCGCTTTCCACACCGATTTGTGCATATGCTTGTGTACCCCGCGAGCTGTACATAATTACCTCTTGTTATCAGGAACTGCTGGATGAGAATTGTTGAGTCAGATAATTGCTGGTGTTGTTGAGCTTGCTCATCATGGTGTCGAGCTGCGTAAACTGAGCTTTATATCGGGCTATGGTGTCGTCAATGCTGGAGCTGACAGCAAGATACTGTTTGGTCAGGCTTTTTAGTGTGGAGTTAATGCTGTCTGTAGCGCTGTCGATAATGCCGTCATCAGCCAGATAGCTTTTTACCAGTTTAGCCGTGGTCGTAGTGATGCCGGTGGTTTTACCGTCACCGACCAGTAATTTTTGAGTATCAACTGAGTTAGTTGTGAGGGCCGCTTTTAATTTGTCGTCATCAATTTTCAACTTGCCAGTAGTGGGGTCCTGAGCAATGCCGATTTGTGAGAGGGTGCTGAATTTTGAATCTGTGTCGCCGGTTGTAAATTGGCCGCGAATGCCTGTCTGAATTGTGCGCACTACGCTGTCGCCCAGCAATACACCATTACCTGAGCTTTGGTCGGCACCGGCTTCTACCGCGCTGTATTTTGTCAGAGAGCTGAAGGTGTCCAGCATCGAGTTATAGGCATCAACCCAAGTTTTGATTGCTGCGGTCGCTTTATCATTGCTTTTGGTAACAGTAACGGTGGCGTTGGTGACTTCTTTGTTCAGAGTCAAAGTGACGCCTTCTGGCGTGTCTTTAACGGTATTACTGCCGCTCTCTACTTCAATATTATTGATAGTTAACAGGGCATTTTGCGGAGGTATCGTTTGGGTTAACTTGCCCGATTTGGCTGTCGAATCATAATTCAACAGGTCATTGAGTTCGCTGTCGCCATTGACGCTAATCGTCATCGCTTTATCTACACCGGTTTCAGCCGATGAAATAACTAACTGGAATTCACCACTTTTATTCTTAATGACGCTTGCAGAAACACCACCATCGGCGGCGTTGATAGCATCACGAATACCATTAAGTGAGGTCTGGTCGTCGGTGAGTTTAATTTCCAGTGGTTCTTTACGACCCGGCTGGTTAATCACCAGTGTGCGGTCGGTCGATGAAACAGTGCTTTGCTTATCGGTGGCGCTGGCGATCCCGCCTGTAGCCAGTGATTGCGCCTGTGCAAGTTGAGTCACGCTAATGGTGTATTTGCCTGCTGCGGCTCCCGCACCGGTGCTAACACCCAAATCAGTTGAACTACTAACGGCGGTGCTGCTTTTGAAAAGGGTAGCGTCATTGAGTGCGGTATTCGCCGTCTGGAATTTTTCAATTGCGCTTTTAAGCGTGCCATAAGCCGTTAATTTTGAGCTGTAGCTGGACTGCTGGGCAGTAATCGGTGTGAGTCGACCTTTTTCCGCAGTGCTGAGGTTTGCCAATAAAGTATCCAACGGCAGGTTGGAGCCGACCCCTAATGAAGAAACGCTAGCCATTATTATTCCCTTTTCATTACTAACAATTATTCACAGTGGTATCGGCAACAGGAACGCAAAGTTTAATGATATTTGCAGCAGATTAATGGCAGGAATAATGAAAGGGTTGCGGGTTATTTCGGCGGCTAGAGAAAAAGTGAAATTATTCTAAAGTTCGAAAATAGTGTGCCGATACATGGGTAGACGGTGAGAAACCCGTGGGCAACAGCCCAACCACAAAATGTGAATTGATAAGGAATAAAATCATGGCACAAGTTATCAACACTAACAGCCTGTCGCTGTTGACCCAAAACAATCTGAACAAATCTCAGTCTTCTCTGGGCACTGCTATTGAGCGTCTGTCTTCCGGTCTGCGTATTAACAGCGCTAAAGACGATGCAGCGGGCCAGGCAATTGCTAACCGTTTCACCGCGAACATCAAAGGTCTGACTCAGGCTTCTCGTAACGCCAACGACGGTATCTCCATCGCTCAGACTACTGAAGGAGCGCTGTCTGAAATCAACAACAACTTGCAGCGTGTACGTGAACTGTCTGTTCAGGCAACCAACGGGACTAACTCCCAGTCTGACCTGGATTCAATCCAGAATGAAATCACCCAACGTTTGGGCGAGATCGACCGCGTTTCTGGTCAGACTCAGTTCAACGGCGTGAAAGTTCTGTCTGCTGACAGCTCTATGAAAATTCAGGTTGGCGCAAACGACGGCGAAACCATCACTATCGACCTGAAAAAAATCACTTCTGATACGCTGGGTTTAAACGGCTTTAATGTAAATGGCAAAGGGACTATTGCTAATAAAGCAGCAACTGTTAGTGATTTGACTGCGGCGGGTGCAACCCTTGCAGGTAATACCTATACGGCAACAACGACTTTCGACAAACTGACAGCGGAAAACGCATTCTCCAAGTTAAACAATGGCGATAGTGTAACAGTAGCAACGGGTGCTAATGCTGGTACCTATACTTACGATGCGGGCAACAAAAACTTCACCACTCAAAAGACTGTTGCAACGGGTGCAGCATCTGAAACTTATGGTGACACCTTAAAAGCCGCTGCAGGTACGACTAAATCTGGTACCTACACATCCAGCACTGGTTCAGTGAACTTTGAAACTGATGCCAATGGTAAAGTGACTATTGGTGGTCAGGCTGCGTATATTGTTGGTGGCGCATTGACCACAAACAATACCGGTGGTGCGACCCAAGCAGACATGGGTGATTTGTTCAAAGCCGGTGATCTGACGACTAACGCTGCAACAATTAAGTTTGATGATAAAACTTATAAATTTGCTGGTAGTGCTGCTGGTTTCACTTATACAGACACCGTATCCTCGGATACCTTGCTGGCAAATGTTAAAGCTAACACTACAGCGAACGATGTTAGCATCAAGTTTAATGATGGTATTAAGACTGCAACCGCGACATTCACTTCAGGTACATCGACTAACACTAGCGTTGATGGCGACAATGAAATGACTACAGTTGCGTCTTACACTACTGCTTACTCTGTAGATAAAGATACTGGATCAGTTAGCGTTACTGGCGGAAGTGGTACCGGCAAATATGCAGCTGATGTAGGTGCAAAAGCTTATGTTTCAGCTGACGGTAAATTAACCACTAAAAACACTAGTACTGGCACTGCAACCTCAGATCCACTTAAACAACTCGATGATGCCCTGGCACAAGTCGACGCACTGCGTTCTGACCTCGGTGCGGTACAGAACCGTTTCGATTCTACCATCACCAACCTGGGTAACACCCTGGGCAACCTGACCTCTGCTCGTAGTCGTATCGAAGATGCTGACTACGCGACTGAAGTTTCCAACATGTCCAAAGCGCAGATCCTGCAGCAGGCTGGTACTTCTGTTCTGGCACAGGCTAACCAGGTTCCACAGGGCGTTCTGTCTCTGCTGCGTTAAGTTTCATAAAAAACGCAAAAACCTGACCAAACCCCGCGCTCGCGGGGTTTTTTCTTTCTGATAGTGACCCATAACTCGAAATAACCCCTCATTTCGCCCACTATTCTTGCGATTAAAAACCCTCCAGAAACGGATAATCATGCCGATAACTCAACTAACGCAGGGCTGTTTATCGTGAATTCACTGTATACCGCTGAAGGTGTAATGGATAAACACTCGCTGTGGCAGCGTTATGTACCATTGGTGCGTCACGAAGCATTGCGCCTGCAGGTACGCCTGCCCGCGAGTGTGGAGCTTGACGACCTGCTACAGGCGGGCGGCATCGGGTTGTTGAACGCAGTGGACCGTTATGATGCCCTGCAAGGAACGGCATTTACTACCTACGCGGTGCAGCGCATCCGTGGGGCGATGCTTGATGAGTTGCGCAGCCGTGACTGGGTGCCACGCAGCGTCAGGCGTAACGCCCGTGGTGTTGCGCAGGCAATTGGTCAACTGGAGCAAGAGCTGGGCCGTAATGCTACCGAGACAGAAGTGGCAGATCGGTTGGATATCCCGCTCAACGAATACCGCCAGATGTTGCTCGACACGAACAACAGCCAACTCTTCTCATATGACGAGTGGCGTGAAGAGCATGGCGACAGTATCGAACTGATTACTGAAGAGCATCAGCAGGCGAACCCATTACAACAATTGTTGGAGGGGAATCTTCGCCAACGCGTGATGGATGCGATAGATGCGTTACCGGACCGTGAAAAGATGGTGCTGACTCTCTATTACCAGGAAGAGCTAAATCTCAAAGAGATTGGCGCGGTACTGGAAGTGGGGGAGTCGCGCGTCAGTCAGTTGCACAGCCAGGCGATTAAACGCTTACGCACAAAGCTCGGTAAGTTGTAGGGAGTGCCGCACATTATAAGACGACCGGGATAACATCATGACGGTACAGCAATCCAAAAAGCGTCCATTGAGCCGCTATTTAAAAGACTTTAAACACACACAGACTCATTGTGCCCATTGCGCAAAAATACTCGACAGGATCACGCTGACGCGTTGTGGTGAAATTGTCAGCAAAACTGCCATTGCACAGCTTGATTCGCTTATTGATGAAAACAGTTGGCAGACCGAGCGCCAGTCCTGGGCGGCGCTGTGCCGTTTCTGCGGCGATTTGTATTCCAAAGAGCAGCAGCACTATTTCGATATCATCGGCTTTAAAGAGTACCTGTTCGAACAAACTGAGATGAGCCATGGCACCATCCGTGAGTATGTGGTGCGCTTGCGGCGACTCGGTAACCATTTGTCTTCACAGAATATTCCTCTTCCTTCTTCCCCTGTCGCCTACCTCGACGATTCATTTGACGCGTGGTTGCCGCCAACCAGTACCAATAATTACCGTATTGCTCTGCGCAAGTACGGGCAATTTCAAACCCTGAATCAAAATATGGATGCTCATTTCCAGGAAAATAAATCAACTTCTGATATATATTAAAATGGCATAAGTTGTAGCACAGTGGTTTTGATTGATTATATTAAGTCGTTACAATACAACCAAAATATAAACATTCGGGGTAACTATGAAATTAGCAATGGTGGGGCGTCAGGCGCTGATGGGCGTACTGGCTGTGGCATTGGTAGCGGGTGCGAGTGTTAAAACGTTCGCCGCCGAAAACTTACTGGCGAAAGTGAAAGAGCGCGGCACATTGCTGGTTGGGCTGGAAGGGACTTATCCTCCGTTCAGCTTCCAGGGTGATGACGGCAAACTGACCGGTTTTGAAGTGGAATTTGCAGAACAGCTGGCGCAGCATCTGGGCGTAAAAGCAGACCTCAAACCCACCAAATGGGACGGTATGCTGGCGTCGCTGGACTCTAAACGCATCGACGTGGTGATTAACCAGGTGACCATTTCTGATGAGCGTAAGAAGAAATACGATTTCTCCACTCCTTATACCGTTTCTGGTATCCAGGCGTTGGTGAAGAAAGGCAACGAAGGCAGCATTACTGGGCCGGACTCCCTGAAAGGTAAAAAAGTCGGCGTCGGTCTTGGGACTAACTACGAAGAGTGGTTACGTGCCAATGTGCAGGGCGTTGATATCCGTACTTATGACGATGACCCAACGAAGTATCAGGATCTGCGCGTAGGTCGTATTGATGCGATTCTGGTCGACCGTCTGGCGGCATTGGATCTGGTGAAGAAAACCAAAGATACCCTGGCGGTAGCGGGTGATGCGTTCTCACGTCAGGAAGCCGGTGTAGCCGTACGTAAAGGCAACGAAGACCTGGTCGAGGCGATTAACAAAGGCATCGCTGACATGCAGAAAGATGGCTCTCTGGCTAAGCTTTCTGAGAAGTGGTTTGGTGCTGACGTAACCAAGTAATATCCGATAATCTGAAAAAGGTGCTGATTCCAGCACCTTTTTTATTTGTATCTGCGGGCAAACCGCCAGGCTGGTGCATAATAAATAAATCTGGAATTTTTATAAGTGTAACGGAGTCGCTCATGTCACTGCATAATCTGACGCGTTTCCCGCGTCTGGAATTCATCGGCGCCCCGACGCCTCTCGAATATCTGCCGCGTTTTTCCGATTATCTCGGCCGCGAAATCTACATCAAACGTGATGACACCACGCCAATGGCGATGGGGGGAAATAAGCTTCGTAAACTTGAGTTTCTGGCCGCCGATGCGTTGCGTGAAGGGGCTGATACGCTGGTGACGGCGGGGGCGATTCAGTCAAACCACGTGCGCCAGACCGCGGCGGTTGCCGCAAAACTCGGCCTAAAGTGCGTAGCTCTACTGGAAAATCCCATTGGTACGCAGGCTGAAAACTATCTCACCAACGGCAACCGTTTGATGCTCGACCTGTTCGATACTGAAATCGAAATGTGTGACGCGCTGCATTCGCCGGACCAACAACTCGAAGAGATTGCCGTTCGCCTCGAAGTGCAAGGTTTTCGCCCGTACGTGATCCCTGTTGGTGGCTCGAATGCACTGGGCGCGTTGGGTTATGTTGAGAGTGCGCTGGAAATCGCGCAACAGTGTGAAGGTGCGGTCAGTGTTTCATCGGTAGTCGTGGCTTCGGGAAGCGCAGGAACGCATGCTGGGCTGGCGGTAGGCCTTGAGCAAGTGATGCCGGATGTCGATTTAATTGGCGTGACGGTTTCGCGCACTATCGCGCAGCAGTTGCCAAAAGTAGAAGCGTTGCAGCAGGCGGTCGCACAATCGCTGAGTGTCAGCGCGTCAAACCCGATCCATTTATGGGATGATTATTTCGCACCGGGGTATGGTCAGCCTAACGAAGAAGGGCTTGAAGCCATTAAATTGTTAGCGCGTCTGGAAGGGATCTTGCTCGATCCGGTTTATACCGGCAAAGCGATGGCGGGATTAATTGATGGTGTGGCGCAGAAGCGTTTTAAAGACGACGGCCCAATTATCTTTATTCATACGGGCGGAGCGCCTGCGCTGTTTGCGTATCATCCGCACGTATAATTACCCGTCATACTTGAAGTTGCCTCTGCGTTGGCTGCACTCACTCACCCCAGTCACTTACTCAAGTAAGCTCCTGGGGACTCCCGAGTTTGCCGCCTGGATGCAACTCCAATTATTTAGGGTATAGCTAATAATAAAAAACAGGGTACATCTAAGTATGCAAGAAAGTATTCAACTGGTGCTGGACTCGGCACCGTTTCTGCTCAAAGGTGCCGTCTTTACGCTGCAACTCAGCATCGGCGGTATGTTCTTTGGGTTGATACTCGGCTTTTTGTTGGCGTTGATGCGTTTGTCATCGTTTTTGCCGTTTCGCTGGTTATCGCGTTTTTACGTGTCGATTTTTCGCGGGACACCGTTAATCGCTCAGCTCTTCATGATCTATTACGGCTTACCGCAGTTTGGCATTGAACTGGATCCTATTCCGGCGGCGATGATCGGTTTGTCGCTCAATACCGCCGCCTATGCATCCGAAACCTTACGTGCAGCGATTTCGTCTATCGAGAAAGGGCAGTGGGAAGCCGCAGCCAGTATCGGGATGACGCCGTGGCAAACGTTACGTCGGGCGATTTTGCCGCAGGCAGCGCGTGTCGCGTTACCGCCGCTGAGCAACAGTTTTATCAGTCTGGTGAAAGACACGTCCCTTGCGGCAACCATTCAGGTTCCGGAACTGTTTCGCCAGGCACAGCTTATTACCTCCCGTACTCTTGAGGTATTTACCATGTATCTCGCGGCGTCCTTGATTTACTGGGTAATGGCAACGGTGCTCTCGTCGTTGCAAAACTACTTTGAAAATCAGCTAAACCGCCAGGACAGGGATCCAAAATGAGCGCAATCGACGTAAAACAACTGGTCAAAAAATTCCACGGGCAGACCGTGCTGCATGGTATCGATCTGGAAGTGAAAGCGGGCGAAGTGGTGGCGATCATCGGGCCAAGTGGTTCCGGTAAAACCACCTTGCTGCGTTGCATTAATTTACTGGAAGAGCCCGAATCTGGGACCATCAAGGTCGGTGAAATTTCCATTGATGCGGCGCAGTCACTCAGTAAACAGAAAAATCGCGTGCGGGAATTGCGCCAGCACGTGGGATTCGTGTTTCAAAGCTTCAACCTTTTCCCCCATCGAACGGTGATTGAGAACATCATCGAAGGGCCGGTTATCGTGAAAGGTGAACCGAAGGACGAAGCTATTGCGCGGGCACGTGAATTGCTGGCAAAAGTCGGCCTGAGCGGTAAAGAAACCAGCTATCCGCGTCGTCTTTCCGGTGGACAGCAACAACGTGTGGCGATTGCACGCGCGTTGGCGATGCGACCAGAAGTGATTTTGTTTGATGAGCCAACGTCAGCGCTCGATCCTGAGCTGGTGGGCGAAGTGTTGAGCACTATCCGCCAACTCGCAGAAGAAAAACGCACGATGGTCATCGTGACGCATGAAATGAGCTTTGCGCGTGATGTTGCTGACCGTGCCATTTTTATGGATCAAGGCCGCATTGTTGAGCAGGGGCCTGCACGTGAATTGTTTGCCAATCCTAAACAACCACGCACGCAACAGTTCCTGGAAAAATTCCTCACCCAATGATCGGTATGGCCCCATTCGGGGCCATTAACCGTTGCGTGTGATGGATAAATCATAAGCTAAATTAATGAGGTAATGGCCATTTAGCGCGATTTTTCAATATTCTGCGCCAATGGCCGTTTTATCATATAAATAATATTGATAAATGTGATAGCGTTAGGCATTACATTTGTAAATGATTTCCGTGTCAGGAGAATCGCCAGACATAATGGACGATCGCAACTTTTTTATCTGGCGGCAGGATGCGCTGAATATCTTCCAGTCTGTGACTCAGGCTGACGAAATAACGAAAATACTTCATCAGCAAACGGCATTGCTGGAATTTGACTATTACTCCTTGTGCATTCGTCACCCGGTGCCCTTTACGCGCCCGAAGACGTCGTTAAAGTCGACATATCCCCAGCGTTGGCTCGACCATTATCATGCAGAAAATTATTTCGCTATTGATCCGGTTTTACGCCCTGAAAATTTCATGCGCGGGAATCTGCAGTGGAATGATGAGCTTTTTAGTGACACGCAGGATTTCTGGGATGCGGCAAGAGATCACGGTCTGCGACGCGGCATAACCCAGTGCGTGATGGCGCCTAATCGTGCGCTGGGCTTTTATTCGGTCTCACGCACGGTGGGAAAAGGCAAAGTTTTGCCTGAGGATGAACTGCATATGCGTCTGCAATATTTGGCGGAACTGAGCTTAATGACGTTAATGCGTCTTAATGACCCATCAATGGCAGCGATGGCATTAAAACTTAGCAAACGTGAGCGAGAAATATTGCAATGGACTGGCGAGGGGAAAACATCAGCTGAGATCGCAATTATTTTGTCGATATCAGAAAATACAGTGAATTTTCACCAGAAAAATATGCAAAAGAAATTTAATGCACCTAATAAAACACAAATTGCCTGTTATGCAGCAGCGATAGGGATTATTTAATATTCCCGATTACCTGCATCTAGAAATTCTTGGGCATATAAAGAAGGTCTTGTGGGGCTTGTGCAACGAAACGGCTGGAGAACCTGAGCTCATCCAGCCGTCGCGATTCGATTACTGACGGTATGCCTGTTTAATTTGCTTAACAGTATTACCAAAAACGTCTGCGTGGGCCGAGTCTTCCATTTGAGCGATTTGCTTTTCCATTTTGATAATAACCTTGCCTGCATCGGCTTGGCCCATGGCTTTCAGCATCTGAGTTAGCATTGCCTTCAGACAGGTGACTTCAATAGCCAATTCACTACTGTTGTCTGCGGTGGAAAAATCAGGAGTGCTCATTCGTGTTCCTCGGTCTCGGTTGGTACACCGTTGTTTCGTGTAACGGTTTCGTAAGGCGGCGGAGTATAGCACAGTCGTAAACCATTTTATTAGTGGTTACGTGAAGGTGCCAGCGTGGTCACTGTACAATGCGAGTGATTGTTTTGAATTTGTTTATTTATAGTTAAAAAAACGTAACGGCGCGATCATTATTTAATATTTCTATTATAAGTGAATTTTGGTTTTTTTTAATATGAAAAGCATTTTTACTATTTATATCGATGAATCAATCTGTTTTCTGTCTCTGCCTCCTGTGTACAATTAAATTTCCAAACAGGTGTAAGTTCTGAAAATCTGTTTTTATATTTTAAAGTTGCCTGAAAACCCGTTAATATGGTTTAGTAATTTTCAGCAGCGTTATCCCTATTCTGGAGAGGTCCCCTTGATCAACGTACTTCTTGTTGATGACCACGAACTGGTGCGCGCAGGGATACGACGCATTCTTGAAGATATCAAAGGGATCAAGATATCAGGTGAAGCAAATTGCGGTGAGGATGCCGTAAAGTGGTGCCGTAGTCATCCGGTTGATGTTGTCCTGATGGACATGAACATGCCGGGTATTGGTGGCCTTGAAGCAACACGCAAAATCGCACGATATTCAACCGATATCAAAGTGATTATGCTGACGATTCACACCGAGAATCCGTTACCTGCGAAAGTTATGCAAGCGGGTGCCTCTGGTTATTTAAGTAAAGGTGCCGCGCCACAAGATGTGGTAAATGCGATTCGTTCGGTCAATGCGGGGCAGCGCTACATAGCGTCAGATATTGCCCAACAAATGGCATTAAGCCAGATTGAACCTGAAAAAACAGACACGCCGTTTGCGAGTTTGTCTGAGCGTGAATTACAGATTATGCTGATGATCACCAAAGGCCAGAAGGTCAATGAGATCTCAGAGCAGCTTAATCTCAGCCCGAAAACGGTCAACAGTTACCGTTACCGCATGTTTAGTAAACTGAATATCAGTGGCGATGTTGAGCTGACACACTTGGCCATTCGTCATGGTTTATTTAGTGCGGAGACGTTAATCAGTAGTGAGTGAAATCTTTGACCCGCGAGCTTTTCTTAAAACCGTAACCAGTAAACCTGGCGTCTATCGTATGTATGACGCCAGCGAAACGGTCATTTACGTTGGTAAAGCAAAAGACCTGAAGAAGCGTTTGTCGAGCTACTTCAGGAGTAATCTTGCAAGCCGTAAAACAGAAGCTCTGGTTGCCTTAATCCAGCATATTGACGTGACGGTCACTCACACCGAAACCGAAGCGTTGTTGCTGGAACACAACTACATCAAACTGTATCAGCCGCGTTACAACGTGCTGCTGCGTGATGACAAATCCTATCCCTTTATTTTCCTCAGTAGCGACACTCACCCGCGACTTGCAATGCATCGTGGGGCGAAACACGCGAAAGGGGAATATTTCGGGCCATTCCCGAATGGCTACGCAGTGCGCGAAACTCTGGCGTTATTGCAGAAAATTTTCCCGATTCGCCAGTGCGAAAATAATGTCTATCGCAATCGCTCACGCCCTTGTTTGCAATATCAAATTGGGCGTTGTCTGGGGCCATGCGTGGCAGGTTTAGTCAGTGAAGATGACTATGCTCAGCAAGTGGAATATGTCCGTTTGTTCCTGTCCGGTAAAGACGATCAGGTGCTGAATCAACTGATTGCCAGGATGGAAGAGGCGAGCAAAAATCTGGCGTTTGAAGAAGCCGCGAGAATTCGCGATCAAATTCAGGCGGTGCGTCGTGTAACTGAGAAACAGTTTGTTTCCAATACGGGCGATGATTTGGACGTGATTGGCGTGTCGTTCGATGCGGGTATGGCATGCGTGCATGTGCTTTTTATTCGCCAGGGCAAAGTATTAGGCAGCCGAAGTTATTTCCCCAAAGTGCCAAACGGCACCGAACTCTCAGAAGTGGTTGAAACATTTGTCGGTCAGTTCTATTTGCAAGGCAGTCAGATGCGCACCTTGCCTTCTGAAATCCTGCTCGATTTCAATCTGCCGGATAAAACCTTGCTGTCAGACTCTTTGACTGAGCTGGCTGGGCGGCGAATCAACGTGCAGACCAAGCCTCGCGGCGACCGTGCGCGTTACCTCAAACTGGCCCGAACCAATGCGGCAACGGCGCTGGTGACGCGTCTTGCGCAGCAATCAACCATCCATCAGCGATTGACCGCCCTGGCCAGCGTGCTTGAATTGCCCGAAATCAAACGGATGGAGTGCTTTGACATCAGCCACACCATGGGCGAGCAAACCGTTGCCTCCTGTGTCGTTTTTGATGCCAATGGCCCGCTGCGTGCCGAATATCGACGCTACAACATTGAAGGCATTACGCCGGGCGATGATTATGCCGCGATGAATCAGGTGCTGCGTCGTCGCTATGGTAAGGCGATAGATGAGAGCAAAGTGCCCGATGTGATTCTCATTGACGGCGGGAAAGGGCAACTCGGCCAGGCGAAAGCAGTATTTGCGGAGCTTGATGTTCCCTGGGACAAACATCATCCTCTGTTGCTGGGCGTGGCAAAAGGGGCTGACCGTAAAGCCGGGCTGGAGACATTGTTCTTCGAACCGGAAGGTGAGGGGTTCTCACTGCCGCCAGATTCCCCTGCGCTACATGTTATTCAGCATATCCGTGATGAATCCCACGACCATGCGATTTCTGGTCATCGCAAAAAACGTGCAAAAGTAAAAAATACCAGTGCGCTGGAGACCATCGAAGGCGTTGGGCCAAAACGTCGTCAGATGTTGTTGAAATATATGGGTGGATTGCAACCATTAAAGAATGCATCCGTGGAAGAAATCGCAAAAGTGCCGGGTATCTCGCAAGCGTTGGCAGAAAAGATCTTCTACTCGTTGAAACATTAAGGGCTCTGTAGCAACATAGAGACAATTTCCACTTACGACAGACAGTTAACCAGCACTATGCAATTTAATATCCCAACATTGCTTACTCTGTTTCGTATCATCCTTATCCCATTCTTTGTGCTGGCTTTTTATCTGCCGTTTAGTTGGGCGCCATTCCTATGCGCGTTTATCTTCTGGTTTGCCGCTATCACTGACTGGTTTGATGGTTATCTGGCGCGTCGCTGGAACCAAAGCACGCGTTTTGGCGCCTTCCTTGATCCTGTAGCGGATAAAGTTATGGTCGTCGTCGCACTTGTGCTGGTGGTTGAACACTATCACGCATGGTGGGTGACGTTACCTGCGGCCACCATGATTGCTCGTGAAATTATTATTTCTGCATTGCGCGAGTGGATGGCTGAGATCGGCAAACGCAGCAGTGTTGCTGTCTCCTGGATTGGTAAATCCAAAACCATGGCCCAGATGCTGGCATTGATCGGTATGCTGTGGCGTCCCAATATGTGGGTTGAATATGCGGGGATTGGTTTGTTCTTTATCGCGGCAGTGTTAACGTTCTGGTCAATGTTCCAGTACCTGAAAGCGGCCAGTAAAGACCTGCTCGACAACTCCGGCGTTTAATCTTTCCCAGAAATCTGCCCCACTTTTTTACTACACGAGAGTTATCTATCCTGACGGTAACTCTCGACCTTCTCCTTAGCGTTTCCCAAAAAGCAAAAAGCCTGCTTAGTTTCCTAAGCAGGCTTCTTAAATTTGGCTCTGACTGGACTCGTCTTTGTCAGTAACTGACTGAATAATAATTTAAAGAAAAATTTTAATTTGTCGTGACCACCAAATTGACCACCTTTTTACAGTGAAGGTCCTTTGCTTTCTAAAGTGCAATCATCAGGTGACAAAGTGCCAGGTCTGTTTAGCGGCAAGCCTGACATGGCGGTTTTGTATTACGGTTTTCCAGCGACTGCCATCGTTACCGAGCCGTTAATTAGAATTTTTTTCTGGTCGTCAACTGCGACTATCCTGGTCAGATACTCGAACTCTGCGTAATGTCCGCATTGAACCCAACATACATAATGCTGGCAGGAGGGCGCTGCTGCTGAATTTGTTCAGCCATGTAGCGCATGTAGGGATTGATATGACTGAATATAGCCTTGTACCCTGCGCACAGATGGTTATGCCAGCGCTCGCCGCTTTTATGGATACGGTGTTTTGGGCATCCGCCGTGACAGGCAAAACGCCACTCGCACTGCATGCATTGCGCGCTGACTTCCGTTTTTGCCAGCCCAAATTTTCGCTGCTGTTTGCTCCCTGCCATTTTTGCCAGACTGTCGCGACGAACATTCCCTAATCGATGTTCCGGGTAAACGTAATGGTCGCAACTGTAAACATCCCCGTTTTGTTCGACCACCAGGCCAAAGCCGCACGACGACTGCATCACGCATAACGACGGTTTTTCACCCAGCCATGCGGCTAACGCACTGTCAAACATCTGTATATACACGCGACCAACGTCCTGCCTGACCCAAAGGTCAAAAACGCCATTGATGAATTTTCCCCATTGTTCCCCTGAGACAGACCATTCGGTCACTGAGCGTCCTTCCAGGGTTTGCGGGTAGAGGAGTTCGCCGAATTTTTCATTGACGGGGCGTTGTTCTACCGCCGGGATAAACTGGATGAACTCCGCTTTCAGTTCCTGACTTAGGTACCGATAAATCTCCTGTGGATGTTCTGCGGTGACATTGTTCACCACCGTCAACACGTTAACATCCACGTTGTATTGTCTGAGCAGGGCCATGGCGCGGGTCACTTTGTCAAAGACGGATTGTTGACTGCGTGTTTTCCGGTAGCGGTCATGTAACCATGCCGGGCCGTCAATGGATAATCCGACCAGGAAGCGATGTCTGGCCAAAAACTCAGCCCACTGTTCATCAATCAGTACGCCATTGGTCTGCATGCTGTTGCTGATGCGTTTACCACCCGCATATTTTTTCTGAAGCTGAAGTGCCTTTTCATAGAACGCAATACCCGCAAGGGTGGGTTCGCCACCTTGCCAGGTAAATTCAATGTCCTGGCCAGGATTGGCGTCAATATACTGACGAACATAGGCTTCAAGCGTCGCGTCATCCATGTGCCGCGCCGCTTTTTTGGGCTTCAGCGTGCCCTGTTCCTTCTCAAGGTAAAAGCAGTAATCACAGGCGATATTGCACTGGTAACTGACCGGTTTGGCCATCAGATGAAAGGGTCGGCTCATGAGCGCTCCTGAAAAAATACACACAGAGAATTTAGTGATTCTGCTCACTTATTTATCAATACCTTTTGACTTTAAGTGAAAAGGATCGAAATATAGATTTCACAATTAATCATAATACATGAAATTTAAATTTCATAACATCAACATCAGGGGTCTTTATGAGCAAACTGTTTGCCGGAGCACAGAACCTGGGCAAATCGTTTATGTTACCGATTGCCGTTCTGCCCGCTGCGGGCCTCCTTCTGGGATTTGGCGGTGTTTTCACCAATCCAGTGACGATATCAACCTATCCGGTCCTGAACAGTGAATTCATTCAGGCAATATTCACCGTGATGAAACTGTGCGGCAGCGTGGTCTTCGATAACCTGTCGTTGCTGTTTGCGGTGGGTATTGCTGTTGGGATGGCGCGTAGTGACAAAGGAACCGCGGGTCTGGCTGCAGTGCTGTGTTTTATCGTGATGAATAAAGCCATTAATGCCTCTTTATTGCTCTCAGGGACGCTGGCAACTGAAAATTTGGCTGCAGCCGGGCAGGCGAGCGTAATGGGCATTACCACGCTGCAAACCGGTG
The DNA here is from genome assembly GCF_014189855.1 of Buttiauxella sp. A111. Classification (GTDB taxonomy): domain Bacteria; phylum Pseudomonadota; class Gammaproteobacteria; order Enterobacterales; family Enterobacteriaceae; genus Buttiauxella; species Buttiauxella selenatireducens. The sequence continues at coordinate 690,344 of NZ_BJFN01000001.1, read as the reverse complement.
TCATGGGCGGCATCATGAGTGGCCTGCTGGCTTTCTGGGTGCAGAAGCGTTTTGGTAAAACAGAACTTCCCAACCTGCTGGCCTTTTTCAGTGGCTCCCGTCTCGTGCCGATTATGAGTTCGTTTTTCGCCATTTTCCTCGGTGTCGCGCTGTTCTGGGTATGGCCGCATATCCAGTCAGGGATCACTCATCTCGGATGGCTGGTTGAAAAAACCGGTTATATCGGGACGATGATCTACGGCATGATCCTTAAATGTCTGATTCCTCTCGGGCTTCATCACTTGTTCTATCTCCCATTCTGGTTGACCAGCGTCGGAGGAGAGGCTGTGGTGAACGGTCATCTGGTGCAGGGAACGCAGAAAATCTTCTTTGCGCAGTTAGCCGACCCTTCTGTGACGCACTACTACATCGGGGTGTCGCGCTTTATGGCGGGTCGCTTTGCTGATTTCATGTTTGGCCTGCCGGGGGCGGCACTGGCGATTTACCATTCGGCTCGCCCGGAAAACAAGAAAAAGGTCGCCAGCCTGATGCTCTCTGCGGCACTGACCGCTTTTGTCACCGGGATTACTGAACCACTGGAGTTTGCCTTTATGTTCTGTGCGCCATTGCTGTACGGCGTACACATAGTGCTGACCGGCGTGGCCTTCATGCTGACCCATATTCTGCAAATCACCGTTGGGCAAACCTTCTCAGGTGGCCTGATCGACTTCCTGCTTTTCGGGGTGTTGCAGGGCAATGCCAAAACCAACTGGTTGCTGATGTTACCGCTGGGTGCGGTGATGTTCTGCCTCTACTACTTCTCCTTCCGCTTCCTTATCAACTGGCGTCAGCTAAAAACACCGGGTCGTGATAATGAGAGCGAAGAAGAGGAGGCGGAAGCGCCCGTCAGCGGAAATGCGCGTGCGGCAGGGATCGTGCAGGCACTGGGTGGGCGGGACAATATTGTCGATGTGGACTGCTGTGCAACCCGACTGCGCATTACCGTCAAAAACCCACAACACGTCACGGTAGATGCCTTTAAACAACTGGGCAGTCGCGGAGCTTTCGTGCGGGGTGAAGGGGTGCAAGTGGTCTATGGCCCACATGTCACACTGATTAAGAACGAAGTTGAAGAATTTATCGGTTCATAGAAGAAGAGAAATCTAATGAAAGCTGTAATGCTGATGTTTGATACGCTGACCCGTAATCACCTTGCCCCTTACGGCGGGGATGCGATTACGCCGAACTTTACCCGTCTGGCACGGGAATCGGCTCAGTTTGATAATTTCTATGTTGGCAGCATGCCTTGTATGCCAGCTCGCCGGGAATTACACACCGGTCGCTATAACTTTTTGCACCGTAGCTGGGGCCCGATTGAGCCGTTTGATTTTTCGACCTTCCAGGCGCTGCATCAGGCTGGTGTCCACACGCATATGGTGACGGATCACAAGCACTACTGGCGGGATGGTGGCGCAACTTACCATACCCGTTACTCCACGTTTGAATTTATCCGTGGCCAGGAAGGAGATTGCTGGAAAGGGCAGGTTGAAAAGCCCGCCATCAACTGGCAAGGGATGGAGGACGAAGAGACGCTGCGCCGACGTAGCGGGCGAATGACTCAGGATCTGATCAACCGTGCCGCCATGCCGACTCAGGAAGAGCACTTTACGCATCGCACAGTCAGTGCCGGGCTGGAGTTTCTGGAAACCAACCAGCATCAGGACAACTGGTTCCTGCAAATCGAATGCTTTGATCCACATGAACCGTTTTTTGTGCCGGAAAAATACCTGGCCCAGTATGGCTGCACGGCTGAAGAGTTTGACGGTTGGGTGCCCTATTACTGTGGTGCGCCGGGCGGTAAGGATGACGAAAAAGTCAGGAAGTTTTACCAGGCCCTGGTCACCATGTGTGACGACTATCTTGGGCAGGTGATGGACAAGCTCAAAGCGCTGGATTTGTGGGAAGACACGCTGTTTATCGTCTGCACCGACCACGGCTTTTTGCTTGGCGAACACCAGTGGTGGGGCAAAAACATCATGCCGGTGTATAACGAAATCGCCAATACACCGTTTTTCATCCGTGATCCGCGCAGTAAAACACAAGGGGTTCGACGCAGTGCTCTGGCGCAAACTGTCGATATCCCGGCAACGTTGTTGGACTATTTTGACGTCCCGCTCCCGTCTTCCATGACCGGTAAACCTCTACGCCCGGCGGTGGAAAACGACACCCCCATCAGGGATCACGCGTTGTTCGGCTATTACGGCGGGCATATTAATATCACCGACGGTGAATATGTCTACATGCGTTGCCCGCGTGAAGAAGGCAAGGGGAATCTGTTCGAATACACCCTGATGCCTACCCGAATAGACAGCATGTTCAGCGTCAGGGATTTGAAAGATATCCGCATTCATCCGGGGTTTGATTTTACCCAGGGCGCACAGGTGATGCAGATCCCTGCCTCGTTTGGTTATCTGAACCCATGGCGCTTCGGCGATAAACTGTTTGATCTGAAATCCGATCCTGGCCAGATGCAACCTTTGCATGACAGTGAACGCGCATTTCACTACGCCCTGGCGATGAAAGGACTGATGCAGATCCACGACGCTCCGCCAGAACTCTATACCCGTTTTGAACTGGATTCGCTGACGCGAGAAGGCGAACAGGCGTTTGCCGAACGCTGGGCCCGACATAACACGTGGACAGAAGAAATGTATCGCTGCGTGCACCATGGCGTGGAGGAGGCGCTGCGTTTTGTGCTGAGTGCGGCACGGGAACAGGGGCTTTCTCAGGAAGCAGTACTCGGGCATTTACCGCCAGGCCATACGCTGACGAAAACCGATATCTTCACGCTGATAGATGCTTGCTTCAGCGGCGACAAACATAAAGCGCTGGTCTACCAGTCTCGCCTGTTGCTGAGAACGGAGTAACTATGACGGTCTGGCGTCTGGAAAATGAGCGGTTTCAGGTTGAAATAAGCGAAACGGGTGGCGAGATTTCTCATATTCGAGACAAGAGAGAGAGTCGGGAGTGGATGTGGCAACCTCGCGCAGATGTCTGGAATAACTCGGCCACGCAACTGTTCCCGGTTGTGGGGCGGTTAATCCACGAGGGGGTGTGGAGCGAGGGGCAATTTCTGCCGTTACCCGCCCATGGTTTTCTCCGTCGCCAGCCGTTTCACCGCATTAACAACAACAGCGACCAGCTTGTACTTGAAGCCAGATCCACACCAGAAACGTGGGCTGTCTGGCCGTGGAAATGGCGGGTGCAGGTGCACATTACGTTGCATGACGAGGGGCTAACGTTCAGCCAACACATTTTCAATGATGATACCCGTCCCTTTAGGTATTCCGTTGGCTGGCATCCCGGTTTTGCGCTGCCGGTGGCACCTGAAACGGGATGGTGGGTCGATTTTGGGGAAGAGGGGGTTAATGGACCCTTTCCGACCCGCGAGCGGACGCTGGAAATCAAGAATGCTACGCCGCTAACCACGCAGTTTCCCCTGACGAGCGAGGCTTTTCAGGACGGCGCGGTCTATTTTGGCGTCAGTCAGCAGCGGCAAATTCATATTCGTAGGCCTGATGGCGTGACCGTACTGACGATGGAAACCGGGGCTCATGACTGGCTGGCGCTGTGGGGAGTGCCGGGGGAAGATCTTCTGTGTATCGAACCGTTGGCCGGAACAACCGACGCCCCTGATTTTGATGGACAAATCCAGCATAAGCGGGGGTTTCAGCAACTGATGCCAGGCAACAAGCAGACGTTTGACGTCAGATTGCGGTTTGCGATGGACGCGTGAGCGGAGGAGCGCCAGAATACAACCTGCCATTATCGCAGGGGAGCAGAGCACAGTTATGAGTGTTAACCGGGAAAACGTACGGGTGTACATCAGCAATATTCTGGGGGGACTGGGTGAAACAGACAGGCACATTGCAGAGTTTATTCTGCAACAGCCAGCTAAAGTCGCCCAGATGCCAGTGCGAAAATTGGCGGAAACAGTGCAACTTAGTGAAGCGACCATCGTCCGTTTTTGCAAAAAGATTGGCTACACAGGTTTGCTGGAGCTGAAAGCTGCACTGAAACGCGAGTTGCTGGAGGAAAGCGACCTGCTTTTACCTTCATCGCCGGATATTTTTTTAGATGACACGCGTAATGATGTCGCACAGAAAATTGCCCTGACGGTGGATACCACCATGAAGGAGACTATCGGGCTGCTCGACATGAAAGTGGTCAAACCGGTTGTGGAGCGTTTTTTGCGGGCAAATCGGGTGCTGTTTGTGGGATTTGGCGCATCGGGACTGTCTGCGATGGAAGCGCGCGACAAAATGAACCGCCAGGGCATCGACTCTGAAGCATATACCGACCGTTTCACCATGACGTTGAAACTGGCCAACCTGAAACCCACTGACCTCGTCGTGGCCTTTTCCCATTCCGGTGAAACACCAGAAGTGGTGAATGCATTCAGGCTGGCTAAAAAGGCAGGCGCGGAATGTCTTGCTATTACCCACAGTCCGCAGTCGCCACTGACGGAGCTTGCGGATAGCTGGTTGCTGACCTGTGGGAGTGCAGGACCTTACCAGGGGGACTCTATTGCCACACGTATTTCGCAACTGTTCATCATCGAGTTTTTGTGCACTGAAGTGACCAGACATAACCTGCGCGACAGTGTATCAACTGGGCTATCGATTAAAGAATTACTGATAAAAGAAAGGATTAAGCATGAATCGACAGGATAGTTTTCCATCCTCTCAGCCTCGGGGTAAATGGTGGCTTGCGGGAAAAATGCCGGATTACCGATTCACTCTGGCCAATGAAAGAACGTTTCTGGCCTGGATACGTACTGCGCTGGCGCTGATGGCGGGAGCGGTGGGGATTGAGCAATTTTCACCTCAACTTTCGTCTGATGCACTCCGAATGACGCTCTCTTTATTACTCCTGGGTGCCGCTTCCTGTATGGGATTTATTGCCTGGCGGCGCTGGCGTAAAAATGAATATGCTATGCGGCTGGAGCGTGATCTGCCCTACACCCGAACACTGGTGGTGCTGGCCGGATTTATGTTTATCATCGCGGTATTGCTTGCGGTATTACTCTGGCAGGGACAGGCATAATGAGCAGAGACCCCGGATTACAACCTGAACGGACCCGATTGTCCTGGCACAGAACGGGATGGTCGATGTTGTTGCCAGGGTTGCTATGTCTGCGTGGCTGGACGCATTCTGGAGACATCTTTTACATGATGGGTGGGATGTTGTTATTAAGCGGTTCTTTAGCGATGTTTTGCGGTTTGGTTCAGCGTCGGCATTACATTGTGTCCTTCACTGTGGTAGCAACGGGCATATTGCTTTTGCTAATGATTGTTTTGAAAATCAAGATATTGTTTCCCATCATAACGGTGTAATGGGAAGACCAGGGAAAGGATTGCTAGTCAACCTGTTTCAGGTAACTGCACGGTATTTTATAGGTTATCTCCGTAGACCCTTTAACCCCCAGACAAATCACTTTCTAAAATGTTTGTCCGGAGGAAGTCAATCACGACTAGCCGAACAATTTACCCTTTAACATACTTAATCCGGTTGAGACTAAGTCATTATTTTCATCCAGATGACCATTCGGAGAGAGGCCATCAACAATTTTTGGCAAATACTCTGCGATTAATCCTGATGCACTCTGCGCATCAATCCCTAACTTTGTTGCCAGCCCAGCAATAACTGGGGAGCCCAATATCGAAGCAATTTGTTCGGAAGAAATAGGCAGGTTGTTGCCACTGCTGACCCAAGAATCAACGATGCCACTGAGCCCAGACTGGCGGAATTTTTCCAGCAATCCAGAAATCCCACCCTCTTGCTGACACCATGAAAATATCTCCTGATATGCGCCCATATTTTCACCCAGGTTGCCAGACATACCTGCCATTTGATCAAATAAACTCACGACATTACTCCTTGTTTGTATTAATTTATTTCACTATAGAAAATCCTCATTTTTGATGAAAGCAATGAGGAGGTGAAGTGTATTTTTATGGGATGATTAGAGTCTGACCCACATAAATTTTGTTTGGATCTTTCAGCATCGGCTTATTGGCTTCAAATATACGTTGATATTCATTGGGTGTTCCATATTCAGTTTTTGAAATAGAACTTAACGTATCACCTGATTTTACGGTGTAATAGCGGCTTTCAGTCCCCGACGACGCTGCTGAAATATTATCGATAACTTGACTAATACCAGCAACGTTACCGATGGCGACCAGAATTTTTTCTTTAGCTTCCTGTGACAAACCCTCACCATCAACTGTGGCTGTGCCATCTTCGGCAACCTGGACTGCCACGTTTTCTGCACCAGGGATCCCTAAACCTTTGATATGGTCTTGCAGATTCGTGCCGAGTTCGTCGCTATTTTTTCCTGCTACAGAATCCCATAATTTGACGCCAGCTTCAGTTACAAAACTAAACAGACCCATTTCATTATTCCTTTGTGTTGAATAAAAATATAATAAATAACGGCAATAATTCAGAGTTATTAATTATAGAACACCGGGAGTCATTAATTCCTGGACTTTTACAAGATTTAGTATTTTCCAGAATTTACTTGGAGGCTAGCTCTGGATTTAAAATGGCAACCAAAATGTCATTTTTAGTGAGCCTGGCAGGGTTACTACTTGCTCTGATTCGCAAAGGACAATATCAGCATTCGGCTATAGCGCGTTTATCGGCAGCGGACGATTTTGTCGATTGGCTGCCTGAAAAACAGGCAGCGCAATTTCTTCCGGTTCGCTGTCGTTAATGCGACAGCCCATTAAGAATGAAAACTCAGAAGTTAATTCTGAATCCTACATTCCCGCCAATGGGAGATTTAATATTATTCCCGTCTACATACTGTGCTTCTGCATAGACTTTGGCATTGGGGGTCAGTTGAGCGGAAATCCCTGCACCCACTTCTGTCCGATTGCCCGGTAACTCACTGTCAAGGCGATAACCGTTAACCCGGACAGAACTGTTGTTGTTACTGGCGGCAATATAAGACGCTGTTACATAAGGCTCGAGCGGCATATTCATCAGCTCAACGTTGCTGCCAATGCGGGCACCGACACGACCCTGAACAATATCCATGTTGTCACCCTGAACAGACAGACCGTCATTTTGGGTATAACTGGTACCTTCAACGTGTGTCACATAAATTTGGGTCTGCGGTTCAATGAACGTATGGCGACTCATTGCAAAACGCTTACCCGCTTCAACGCTTATCCCATACCCGTTGGTGCTGCCACTGCTTTTGATTCGTTCACCGACATTACTGTTAAACTGTGTATCGGTACCAAAGCGGTTATATTTCAGAATAGTATCGACGTAGAAGCCACTTTCATGGAAATACGTGGCATAGGCACCCAGCGTGGTGCTGTCAATATCACTGGATACCCCTTCATTAAAGTTCTGGCTGGAGCTGGTTTGCCCCACCAGTCCGCCCAGATAGAGTGTACCGTTTGACAGAGCAATGGCTTTATCCGCACCAAGTTCCAGACCGCTGATATTCTGGTCAAAGTCACGGCTCGTACGCGTGGCGATGTTGTAGTTTCTGGTCACGCCGCGCGCCCAGACACCTGCATTCACACCCTCTTCCAGACGGAGTTCACCCATACGCTGAACGAGGGTGCCCATTTCTGCATCAGCCAGGACAGCCAGTGCCGCCTGGTTACCCACCGCTGCGTTAGCCCCTTTACTCAGGTTGTCAGGTTTAATGACAGGTGGCGCAATTGGGCCTGACGGGACTTCAGGATTGACTGGCGTTGCAGGTTCAACACCCGGAATTTCGGGGACAACATCCGGTGTTTCAGGGGAGACAGGGAGGGGCTCAATGAGAGAATCCAATGCCAGATTCCAGTTATTTGCGGATTTGACCAGGCCGTAACGGAATGCACCGGCATCAACATATCCCCCGGCCAGGGTAAATATTCCTTTTCCTCCGCCAGTGGTGACCAGGGTTAATTCACCCTCTGAGGTTTTAGGCTCATTACCGCTATCAGCAATCAGCAAACTGTGGTTGCCAGAGACATTACCTGTGATATTCAGCAGATCGCCTTTCAGGGCCGCGATATCGGTGCGCATCGCGAACTTACCATTTCCCTCCAGATTACCTGCAACAGTGAACGTTGTGCCGAGATCATCAGCGTCCGTTCCAATGGTTACCAAACCGTTGTTATTTAAATCCGCCGTCAGCGTGTGACTTCCCTGCGTAACAATCAGATTACTGGTATCATCGATACTCATCACCGGAGTAAGCTGGACTTCTTGTTTACTCCCGGTATCAAAATTAAACCCAGTATATTTTCCCAGATCCAGATCTTTATTTAACGTAAACTGCGTACCTTCAATTAAATCAACCTTGGCAAAGTAATATATATCGGTGTATTTTTGAGAAGAAAAAGTTGTATTTTTAAATACAAGGGAGTTAATCTCTCCGGGAGTGTTACCGTCATCTTTATATCTATTTCCACTGATCGTTCCCGATACTGAAGACGACCCTTCAATAGTGATTTGATCATCGCCACCTTCACCAAAAATAACCTGAGTGGATGAGTTTTTAAACGTTATATTATCATCGCCAGGTCCACTATCAATATGATAATCAATTCTGGAGTCACTGACATCAATAACATCATCACCATATCCCGCACTAATACCTGCACCGATATCGGAATTTTTAACTACAATATTATCATTGCCACCAATAATAATAGTGCCATCAACGAGGTTAGATATGTGATCATCGAATATCCAGAAGACTGTTGAGTTTGATACTAATAATGAGGAACTTCCCAGGTCAATCACACCAACCTTCATCGTTGGATTATAGTCAGCATCTCTTCCATCTGCGGAGATATTGCTGAAACTTACATTATTAATTTGGGCTCCATCCATAATTTTGATATTATTATTGCCGGTATGTATAGCACTTACATAACCATTTGATGATGTAGAGGTTAATTGTATGTCGACACCATAAACGTTGGGCCTGGAGTATTCATCCTGCGAGCCGTGTATTTCAATATTGTTGCCACCCATATTGATTTGTCCGCCGTCGGAACCAGAATATGCAACATAGCTTCCTCTCAAACTTCCAAGCGTTGAATTGCAAATATGAATATTATTTGTTGCAGTAGTGATGTCGCCTGCCGCACCACGTATAACATTACCATATACTGTGGCGGAACCGGTTATATTATCAAGAGTGATATTGTACCCTCCTGAAGTGATGCTGTCATTGAGGCCGAAGGTCGGAATGGCCGCATTTTTATCGTATATAAAACCCGCGATCTCACCATGTTCTATGTTATTATTTTTTAAAGTAATGCTCGCGCCTTCTGTTACAATATTGACAGGGTTTTCACCTGGGATAATAAGGTCGGCTGCAATAACACGGTGCTGAGTTAAATCAATATTTGCTGTGATGTCATTATATACTGGATGCCATTCAGATGAGTTCGATGTATATTGATTTCCTGCCCAAACACCACCGTAATAGTTTTCAACATTCATTTCCCCAACTTCCAGTTCAGCCGCAAACGCCGTTCCTGCTACAGGCAGTAGTGTCGCGCAAACAACTCCGACCTGGACACCGCCTTTAGCGAGTTCAGAAGCTGCTGATTTTATTTTAGTTATGTGATTATATACAACCTTAAACACTTTATTCATTTCAAATCCTATGAAAAATAATTTAAAAAAACTTATAAATTGTAAAAGGTTAGTCTGGGAGTGGCATTTAAATAGGTGTTTTCAATAATCAAAATTCATATCTGAAGGGGAGGGGGGTTAAATATCGAGTCGAATCGATACATCTCACGCTGTGCATGGCGCTATTAATAATGAGCAAGCGAAAAACAACATTGAGCAAACTACAGAAATGACCATCATCATTTGATGAAGACCTTGCATAGCAAAAATTGATGGTGGAAATGAATCCATGCAAAGATATTTTTGTAGTGAATGTAATTATTTGCATAACTACGTTTAATATTTTTTGTGATATTGATGATGGCGGATGATTACAATTAATTTCTCATGTCGTACAAAGTAAAAAAACATTTAATTTCAATTGGTTATGTTTGATTTGTTTTTCTGGTTATCACTTTTAGTTATGTTTTTATGGGTAGGCGAGAATTCTTAAAATACTCATTTTTAAAATGAAACTATTACATTTTCCATTTTTCAATGATACTTTCTCTGAAACTTCCCGTCCGTTTTAGTGCTTTACATTCCTGAAGTGAGCGAATGACGCTCACCGTATTCTATCGCCCTTCATAAGGATCTAATGACGTGTCAAATTCCTTTCAGAATGAAATTCCAAAAGCGCGTGTAAATATTAAACTCGATGTGCATACCGGTGGCGCACAAAAGAAAGTGGAATTACCCCTGAAGCTGGTGGTGATGGGGGATTACAGTAACGGTAAAGAAAATCGCCCCCTGTCTGAACGTGAAAAAATTAATATCAACAAAAATAACTTTAACAGCGTACTGACCGAATTCTCGCCTTCCGTCAATCTCACTGTAGAAAATACCCTCGCCGGTGACGGTTCTGAAGAGAACATCAAACTTGCTTTCAGTGAAATGAAAGATTTCGAACCTGAACAAGTGGCCCGCCAAATTCCACAACTGCGCGCCATGCTCGCGATGCGCAACCTGTTGCGCGACCTCAAATCCAACCTGCTTGATAACGTCACTTTCCGCAAAGAGCTCGAAAGTATCCTGAAAGACCCGTCTCTCAGCGATGAGTTGCGTGACGAACTGAATGCCCTGGCGCCGAAGGCGTAACTCCTCTTTTAACGGATTAATGCGAGATAATGCTTATGTCAGTCAATAACGAAAACGCCTCTTCTGCCACCGGCCAGACCACCGTGCTTGAGCATGCACAACCGGGCGGCGTGTATGCTTCTCTGTTCAGTAAAATCAACCTGACCCCAGTGTCTGCCCTTAACGATCTGAACGATTATCAGGATACTGCGGCCCTGGCCGATGTCACTGCCGATCAGCGCGTGAGCGCGGCAATCCAGGTCTTTATGGCTCGCCTGAAAGAGTCCGGGCAAACCGTTGAACGTCTGGACAAAACTCTGCTGGATCACCACATCGCCCAGCTTGATCATCAGATTTCCCGCCAGCTTGACGCTGTTATGCATCACGAAGCCTTCCAGAAAGTGGAATCCGCGTGGCGTGGCCTGAAGCACCTGGTGGACCGCACTGATTTCCGCCAGAACGTGAAAATCGAAGTGCTGGATGTCTCTAAAGACGATCTGCGTCAGGACTTCGAAGACTCCCCTGAAATCATCCAGAGCGGCCTGTATGCGCACACCTATATTGCCGAATATGACACGCCGGGTGGTGAGCCGATTGGTTCGGTTATTTCCAACTACGAGTTCGATGCTTCCGCTCAGGACGTGGCGCTGCTGCGTAACATCTCCAAAGTGTCTGCGGCGGCACACATGCCGTTTATCGGTTCAGTCGGCCCGAAATTCTTCCTGAAAGACTCGATGGAAGAAGTCGCCGCCATTAAAGATATCGGTAACTACTTTGACCGCGCCGAGTACATCAAGTGGAAATCCTTCCGCGATACCGATGACTCCCGCTATATCGGCCTGACCATGCCACGCGTACTGGGTCGCCTGCCGTATGGCCCGGACACCGTACCGGTGCGCAGCTTCAACTATGTGGAAGAAGTGAAAGGCCCGGACCACGAAAAATACCTGTGGACCAACGCATCATTCGCCTTTGCCGCCAACATGGTACGCAGCTTCATCAACAACGGCTGGTGCGTGCAAATCCGTGGCCCACAGGCCGGTGGTGCAGTGCAGGACCTGCCTATCCATCTGTATGACCTCGGCACCGGCAACCAGGTGAAAATCCCATCAGAGGTGATGATCCCGGAAACCCGCGAGTTTGAATTCGCCAATCTCGGTTTCATTCCGTTGTCGTACTACAAAAACCGCGACTACTCCTGCTTCTTCTCTGCCAACTCCGCGCAGAAACCCGCGCTGTACGACACCGCTGATGCCACCGCCAACAGCCGTATCAACGCACGTCTGCCGTACATTTTCCTGCTGTCGCGCATCGCCCATTACCTGAAACTCATTCAGCGTGAAAACATCGGTACCACCAAAGATCGCCGTCTGCTTGAGCTGGAACTGAACACCTGGGTACGCACGCTGGTCACCGAAATGACCGATCCGGGCGACGACCTGCAGGCATCTCACCCGCTGCGCGATGCGAAGGTTCTGGTGGAAGACATCGAAGACAACCCGGGCTTCTTCCGCGTGAAACTGTATGCCGTTCCGCACTTCCAGGTGGAAGGCATGGACGTCAACCTGTCGCTGGTTTCGCAGATGCCGAAGGCGAAGGCGTAACCGGGAGACGGAATGAAAATCTATCGTCCGTTATGGACTGACGGGGCCTTTCTGGCCCCGCAACAGTTTCAGCAACAGGCCCGCTGGGATGCCTATATGGCAGACGGCGTGGCCCATATGGCGCTGGCGAATCCGTGGGGCGTCATTGATGCCGCCTTTGACAACGGGTCGTTGGCGCTTTCGCGTCTCAATGCCCTGCGTCTGATTGTCCGTTTTCAGGACGGTACGCAGATTGATACTGAACTGGCTGATAACCTGCCGCCCGCCTGTGACCTGTCCACAGTCACTGACCGTGAAAGCGTGGATATCGTGCTGGCACTGCCACTGTTATCCGCCAACGGCGGCAATCTCGACGATGGTCAGGACAGTGAGCGCCCGCGCCGCTGGCAGCAGCAATGGCACACGGTGCAGGAGCTGGCCGGGCATGAGCGTACAGAACTGGCAGTGATGCACCACGCCATCACCCTGCGGTTTGCCCATCAGGAAAACGCGGCATATCTGACCTGTCCGGTGGTGCGTCTGATACGCAGCGCCCAGGGCCAGTGGATGCAGGATGCGAACTTCATTCCGCCAATGCTTTCACTTGCCGCCAGCCCGTTGGTACTGAGTGAACTCGGCGATCTGCTGCACCGTCTGCAGGCCCGCCGTCGTCGCCTGATGGCTATGCGCCGGGAAAGCAACGAGCGCATGGCGGATTTTGCCGTCGCCGATGTGTCGCTGTTCTGGCTACTCAATGCGTTAAACAGCATTGAGCCGGTACTGACAGAGCTGATTCAGGCCCCATCGCGCCATCCGGAGCTTTTCTACCGCGAGCTGGTCCGTCTGGCGGGCAGCCTGCTGACCTTCTCACTTGAGCATAAAGCGGAGGATATCCCGCTGTATCAGCATGACGCACCGGAACGGGTCTTCCCGCCGCTGTTTACCTTGCTGGATAAACTGCTCGAAGCGAGCCTGCCGTCACGCATGGTGGCGATTGACCTCAAACAGGATGGTCAGTTCTGGACCGGCTCGCTGCACGATGCTCGCCTGCGTGAAGGGGCGGACTTCTATCTCTCGGTTCGTTCGTCATTGCCGAATCACTTACTGCAGACCCAGTTCCCGCTGCTGTGCAAGGCGGGCAGCTTCGAGGCGGTTTCCGATGTGGTGAACGTCGCGCTCAGTGGTGTTGCGATGAAACCGCTGTCTCACGTGCCAGCGGCTATACCACTACGCCTTGAGAACCAGTACTTCGCCCTCGATCTGAACAGTCCGGATGCGAAGGCAATGCTGGAGGCGGGTAACTGTGCCTTCTATACGCCGGGCACGTTGGGTGAGGTGAAACTCGAACTGTTTGCGGTGCTGCGCTCATGAGCAAAATAAATCCTTCACTGATTGATGAAATCTTTTATCCCTGCTGGCTGATGGTCAGCCAGTTGCGTAATGGTCAGGAAATTACCGACGGGGAGGCGCTGTATCGCCAGGCCTGTGGCTGGATGGACCGCGCGCGTGAAGCATTAACGCGGGCCGGATTCAGTGAGGCGAGCTGCGATCACATGCTTTACACCCAGTGTGCGCTGCTGGATGAAAGCGTGATGAACCGCCAGAAGCCTGATAGCGGCTACAGTAAATGGCTCAAAGACCCACTGCAGGCGCGTTACTTCAACACGCTAAACGCTGGCGAGGAGTTGTGGGAGCGTATTCGTACCGTGTTGCAGGAGCCTGCACCGGATACTGCGGTGCTGACCTGTTTTTACCGGGCGCTGACGCTGGGCTTTGTCGGTCGTTATCGCGAACAGGGGGATGAGCGTCGCGAAGATGTGGTTCGCAAGCTTAATCAACTGGTTCCTCCGTTCACCCAGACCCTGGAGACACCGGTGGTTTCGCGTTCTTCACGGCTGCGCGCCGGGCGTAAAACGTACTGGTTTTCCTGGGTGCTGGGTGCTGCCATCCTGGTTGCGCTGTGGTTTTTGCTATCGACCATGCTTGCAAATATGGTGTCACACCTGACAGGGACGCACTGACGGATGCGCGGAATTACACAGTTAATACTGCTGCTCCTTGGGGCTTTCCTGGCGCTGTGGCTGATTATCGGCTTCTGGCCGTTGGGCACAGCCAGCCGTGTGACGCTCAGCATCATGGTGCTGCTGGTTTGCGGAGCGGTGGGGTATTTTCACTGGCGTCGTGACAGTCGCAACAAAATCGCCCATGCGCACATTGCGGATGCGAACCTGCCGCCGGAGGACTTTCAGGGTGCTGTGGTGCTGGTCTGTGGCGACAGTGCACCATTGTTTTCCGGTGGCACGCCGTTCCGTGAAACCCGTCAGGGCTGGTATCTGCCCGTTGCGTTGCCGGAGCAGCTTCCACTGCTGGCACAGCATCTGGCCGCTGAACGCCCGGCACTGGTGGCACAGATTTCCGTGCTGCTGGCGGTCATCCCGGAACAGCATCAGGACAAGGACGATTTCACCCAGAAACTGCGCGCCTGGCATCGCGCCATCGTGCAGTGCAAAAGCGGGCTGTCGGGTATTCCTCCGGTCTGGATAAGCACCTGGCTTTCACCGCCGCGGCAATCCGATGCGCAGGTTGAGCGCTGGTATACGGTCACGCCAGGCCTTACGGGCATCCAGGTGCGTGAAACCGGCGCGGGCGTGATGCCGCTGACGGAATGGGGTCGCGAACTGAATGCCGGCACCGATCTCGAGCGGCTGAGCAGTGTGTTCTGGATGGAGAGCCTGCTGACCTGGTGTGATACCCACATTCGCGAGGTCATCAGCAAGCGGCAGGGCGATTTACCGGCTCTGACGCCGTGCGTCTGGGGGAGTTGTTTTACTCCCGTCACGGGCAGTCGCGATAACCTTTGGCAGGCCCATGTCGCGGGTATCACTACGCTGCAACCAACCCTTATTCGTACCCAGGAATGTCTGCCGTTACCGGATGTGTTGCTGCCGTATCTGCCCCGTCGTCGTGGTGTATCGCGTCTGATGCAAACCTGGCAACTGGCAGGACTGATATGTGGTCTGTTCTTGCTGTTTGCCATGCTGGCGTCGTTCATCAATAACCAACGCCTGATTCAAAGCGTGGGTGACCACCTCGCACTCTATAACCGTCTGACGGGCACACCTCCGGCGCCTAAAGTCCAGGCGCAACAACAACTGCGCAGTGATGCAGATTTACTGGACGGCTGGCTACGTAGCGGCGCGCCGATGCGCCTGTCGCTCGGCTTGTATCAGGGGATGCGTCTGATTGCACCGCTGCAAAGTGCCATCAACAGCTGGTCGCCACCCCCTCCGCCACCCCCGGTCATCAAAAAAATTATCCAGGGACCGAAAACCATCCGTCTGGACAGCCTGTCGCTGTTCGATACGGGCAAATATCTGCTGAAAAACGGCTCCACCAAGGTGTTGATTAATGCGCTGGTCGGCATTAAGGCCAAACCCGGCTGGTTGATTGTGGTGGCAGGGCATACCGACGATACGGGTGACGATAAATCCAATCAGATTCTGTCGCTCAAACGTGCGGAATCGGTGCGGGACTGGATGCGCGATACGGGTGATGTGCCGGAAAGCTGCTTTGCCGTACAGGGCTATGGCGAAAGCCGCCCATTGAAATCCAATGACACGGAAGTGGGCCGCGCGGCCAACCGTCGTGTCGAAATCAGTCTGGTACCGCAGGCAAATGCTTGTCTGCTACCAGGCGCAAAAATGGCCTCACCGGATCCAACGGAAGATGGTGATGCCCCAACTGAAGAAATGGAGAACTAACCATGGCAATTCCTGTTTATCTGTGGCTGAAAGACGACGGCGGTGCGGACATTAAAGGTTCTGTAGACGTTAAAGACCGCGAAGGCAGCATCGAAGTGGTGGCGCAGGAGCACAACCTTTATATCCCGACTGACAACAACACCGGCAAGCTGACAGGCACCCGTATTCATACGCCGTTCCTGTTTACCAAGGAAATCGACTCCTCCAGCCCGTATCTGTACAAAGCGGTGACCACCGGCCAGACCCTGAAATCCGCTGAATTCAAGTGGTACAAAATCAACGACGCGGGCCAGGAGGTTGAATATTTCAACACCAAACTGGAAAACGTGAAGCTGGTGAAAGTGGCACCAGAAATGTACGACATCAAAGATCCGGCGAAAGAGAAACACAACCACCTTGAGCGCATTGAACTGCGCTACGAAAAAATCACCTGGACTTACAAAGACGGCAACATCATTCATTCCGATTCATGGAACGAACGTACCACTGCCTAAGTTACTCGTCATATTCCGCGCTGTAGCGGCGTTGGCTGCAGCACGGGCTATTTAGGGTAAAGGTTTGATGCGGACAGGACTGTCTGTCCGCAGTTTTTGTTTTCTGAGTCGTTTAAAAAATCAGACGGCTGAGCAAACAAAATCCCTTACAGCCTTCCGACCTTATGCGCTTTGGTATACAGCGATGGGCGGTAGCGTGTCTGAAACTCTGAATACGAGGGCTCTAAATAATTCGGTCTGCAGGAAGGCGGCAAGTTTGTAAATCCCCAGGAGCTTACTTTAGTAAGTGACTGGGGTGAGCAAATGCAGCCAACGCACCTGCAGGCCGAAGTATGACGAGCGTTAAAAAGGAACAACGTCTATGGAACACCAGTCCGCTGTACTACTTCGTCGTCTTAACCCGTACTGCGCAAAAGCGCTGGAAGCCGCTGCCACGCTGTGTCAGACCCGTGCCCACGCTGAAATCACCATCGAGCACTGGCTGTTAAAACTCCTTGAACTGGGTGAGGGCGACATCACCGTACTGGCGCGTCGCTACGAATGGGACATGGACAGTTTGTGGCAAAGCCTGCTGGAGCACCTCGATGCGCTCCCACGTTCCGTGTCGACTCGTCCGCAACTGGCGACAGACCTTGAAGCGCTGATGAAAGGCGCGTGGCTGGCGGCGTCTTTGCAGGATGACAACCAGACCATCCGTAGCGTGCACCTGCTCGAAGCGCTGATTGCCAAACCGAAACTGCTGCGCTGCGAAGGGTTATGGCCACTGTTCTCCTTAAGCGAAACGCAGATTAACCGCCTGAAACCGCTGCTGGATGCACAGTCCGATGAACGTCCGGAGCTGCAACAGCAGGAAAGCCTGAGCCAGTCGCCTTCCACGCTGAGTGAATCGCCACGCGAGGCCAGTGTTTCCGGCAATACCTTAAGCGAAGCGCTACAGGCCGCACTCGACAAATTCACCCTCGACGTCACCGCCAAAGCGAAAGCGGGCAGCATTGACCCGGTATTCGGTCGCGACAATGAAATCCGCCAGATGGTGGATATTCTCTCCCGTCGGCGCAAAAACAACCCCATTCTGGTCGGCGAGCCGGGCGTCGGCAAAACCGCGCTGGTCGAAGGTCTGGCACTGCGTATTGCCGAAGGTAACGTGCCGGATAGTCTGAAAACCGTCAGCCTGCGCACTCTCGACCTGGGCCTGTTGCAGGCGGGTGCGGGCGTGAAGGGCGAGTTTGAACAGCGCCTGAAAAACGTCATTGATGCGGTGCAGAACTCCCCGACGCCGGTTTTACTGTTTATCGACGAAGCACACACCATCATCGGTGCAGGCAACCAGGCGGGCGGTGCGGATGCCGCTAACCTGCTCAAACCCGCGCTGGCCCGTGGCGAACTGCGCACCATCGCGGCCACCACGTGGAGCGAATACAAACAGTACTTCGAGCGCGATGCCGCGCTTGAACGCCGCTTCCAGATTGTGAAAGTCGACGAACCGGACGACGAAATGGCCTGTCTGATGCTGCGCGGCCTGAAATCCCGCTACGCCCAGCACCACGGCGTACACATCACCGATGAAGCGGTGAAAGCGGCGGTCAGCCTGTCACGCCGCTACATCACCGGCCGCCAGTTGCCGGACAAAGCGGTCGATCTGCTCGACACTGCCTCTGCTCGCGTGCGCATGAGCCTCGACACCCTGCCGGAAGCGCTAACACAGCTGAAAGCACAAATCAGTGCGCTGGAAATGGAAGAACAGGCGTTGCTGGAAGATATCGCACTCGGGAGCAAAACCCACGGCGAACGTATTGAGCAGATTGAACAACAGTGCGCCACACTGGAAGAACAGCTCGCCGCCCTGGAAACTCAGTACCACGCCGAAAAAGCGCTGACGCAACAACTGTTGGACGTGCGTCAGGACATCAGTCGCCAGGAAGAAATCAACAGCCTGCAACAGCAACTCAGCGACCTGCAACACAGCAACCCGCTGCTCTCGCTCGATGTGGACGTGCGCACCGTCGCCAACGTGATTGCAGACTGGACCGGCGTGCCGCTGACCAGCCTGCTGAAAGACGAACAAACCGATTTATTGATGCTGGAAAACCATCTTGCCACCCGCGTCGTGGGCCAGGACCACGCGCTTGTCGACATGGCCCAGCGTCTGCGCGCTGCCAAAACGGGCCTCACGTCAGAGAACGGCCCGCTGGGTGTGTTCCTGCTGGTTGGTCCGAGCGGCGTGGGTAAAACTGAAACCGCGCTGGCACTGGCCGACAGCCTGTTCGGTGGAGAAAAATCCCTCATCACCATTAACCTGTCCGAATACCAGGAAGCGCATACCGTTTCCCAGCTCAAGGGTTCCCCTCCGGGCTACGTCGGTTACGGCCAGGGCGGCATTCTGACCGAAGCGGTACGTAAACGCCCGTACAGCGTTGTGCTGCTTGATGAAGTGGAAAAAGCCCACCGCGACGTGATTAATCTGTTCTACCAGGTGTTCGACCGTGGTTTTATGCGTGACGGTGAAGGGCGTGAAATCGACTTCCGTAACACCGTCATTCTGATGACCGCTAACCTCGGCTCCGACCACATTATGCAGATGCTGGATGAGCAACCGGAAGCGACCGACGGGGATTTACAGGAACTGCTGCGCCCGATTTTGCGTGACCACTTCCAGCCCGCGCTGCTGGCCCGCTTCCAGACGCTGATTTACCGCCCGCTGAACGCCACCGCGCTGCGCACCATCGTTGAGATGAAACTCACCCAGGTGGCGAAGCGCCTGAACCGCCATTACGGTCTGCAGACCACTATCGAAGAGAGTCTCTACGACACGCTGGTTGCCGCCTGCCTGCTGCCGGACACCGGCGCGCGCAACATCGACAGCCTGCTTAACCAGCAGATTTTGCCAGTGCTGAGCCAGCAGTTGTTGCAACGTAAAGCCGGGCAGCAAAAGACGACCTCACTGGCGCTGGGCTGGGATGAAGAGGACGGGATTGTGTTGGAGTTTGACGCCGAGATGTAGTGGTTTAACGCCAGCGGCTGCGTATGACTTCAAATGCAGCCTGCTATATCCGTTCATTGAATCAGAACCTGGAAAGTGACATCGATGGATACAGTTGAAGAGCTTAACGGCACCTATTTTTTTAATGGCTTAAATAATCTGACCGCATATGAGTTGCTGTTTTGGATTCTGGTGGATGAAACAGAAAAGCAATTGGGCATCAAGGATATTATTGGTGTCGCTTCATTGATCCTTGGTAATAATAGTATTCATATTCCGGGCAAGCCCCTGACGGCAACACCTGGCACATCGCATGCATCACTTTTTTTCCGCAAACATCTCAGTTATAAATTTAAGAAACGTATTCTGCCAACGCTGACAAAAAAGTCTTTTTCATTACGCGGCGTTAAAGTGTTCTGGGTTAATAATTTGGGGGCGTTTGCCGGCCGGGCGGTTCCTGTTTTAGGCTGGGTTATACTGGCCTATGACGTCAGCATGATAAGTTTCAATACTGTCAGCAGATACAACACTATTGCCCGGCCGGAGGATAAATTCTGATGCATGCAACGATCGAAGATAACGTCAGGATTTTTATCAAAAATGAGCTACCGCTGGTAACCAGCCTGCTGATGAAAAAAATTGATATCGACGATAACGCGCCTTTACAGGATCTATATGAGGCCGATGATGTTGCAGAAATGGCCGAAAAGTTTTTTACCTTTTTTAAGGTTAATTCGGCTGGATTCTCTCTCAGCAGTTATTATCCCTGGAAGGTTAAATCCATCTTTTCACGCAAAGCTGTCAATCAACATAAAATACCATTAACCATTGAAATGTTTATTGCGTCGGCAAAGGCCGGGCACTGGTTATATAGCTAAATCGAGAACATTCATTCCCTTCTCAATAAACCTGACTGTCATTAGCTGGCTATGGTGTGTGCACAACCATGGAGAGCCGGTTATTACCACGGAGTAACATTCATGAGTCTTCCTGATACGTTGCAAAATACATTGTCAGCCATTACGGGAAACACCCTTAATCGCTACCGTCTGGATATTCCTTCTTGCTCGTCCCTTCTTGATGTCGAGGATTTTGCGGGTACGGAAACAATGAGTGAACTGTATTGTTACACCATTCATTTTACCAGCCCGGATAAGGACATTGATGCCAGCCAGTTGTTGCGTAAATCGGCCAGCCTGACAATGGGTACGGGTTTGTTGCAGAGTCTGAAAGAACAAAAAGTGGTTCACGGAGTGGTGACAAATTTTGAGCGGATTAGTAGCTCAAAAGATCAGTCTCTGTATCAGATAACGCTGTCACCTTTCCTGGCATTACTGAATAACCAGTTCCGTACTCACCGCTTCTTCGTGAATAAATCTGTGCCAGATGTCGTGAAGCAGATCCTTGATGAGCATGGCCTTAAGGGCTGGGAATATGAGTTTACCCTTAAGCAGACCTATCCGAGACGCGAGCAGATAAACCAGTATCAGGAAAGTGATCTGGCGTTTATTCAGCGCCTGCTTTCCGAGGTGGGGATCTTCTATTTCTTCACCCTGCAACCGGACACCCAGACTGAAGTGGTGCATTTTGGCGATAAACAAAGTGCGTATCAATTCGGCAAAACGCTTCCACTGAACAGCCCATCGGGCATGAGCGACAGCGGCGCTGAATCAGCATGGGGGCTGAATGTGCAGCACAATGTCGTTGAGGCCGCCGTGACCGCCAAAGACTACAACTATCGTGAAGCCCAGAAAGTCCTGCAGTCCGCCAAAGCCGATGTGACCAGTGGTGACGGCGATAGCGTGAACTATGGTGAAGTTTATCACTACAAACCCCGCCACCTGGACACTGGCGCTAAAATCGACCCGGCGGCCGAGACCGGTAACTTTGTGGTCCGTCTGGATCATGAGCGCTTTTTATCGAATCAGACACTTATCGTCGGTTCTGCGAATGATGCAACCCTCAGTCCTGGTCAGGTATTAACGATCACGGAAACGGTCATCGTGCCGACATTACCTGCCGCTCTGAATAATGGTGTGATCATCACTGGAACTTTTTTCAGTGCCAGCCGCAAGAATGCATTAGTGGTGGACTGGATGGCTATCCCCTTCAGCGAAACCCTGTGCTGGCGTCCGGCACTGAAACCACGTCCAAAAGTCAGCGGCACCATGATGGCACGCGTCACCAGCGCGAAAGCCAATGACATCTACGCCTGGCAGGATGCCTCCGGCCTGTATCGCGTGAAATTTGATGCCGACCAGGATGATAAAACGCAGGGCCAGGAAAGCATGCCGGTGCGCCTCGCCAAACCTTACGGGGGTGACGTTTACGGTATCCACTTCCCATTGATTCAGGGCACGGAAGTGGCGATTGCCTTCCACGACGGTGACCCGGACCGCCCGTATATCGCCCATGCGCTGCACGACTCACGTCATGTCGATCATGTGACGGAAAAGAACAACACCCGCAACGTGATACGCACACCTGCGCTGAACAAAATTCGCCTGGAAGATAAGCGTGGCGAAGAGCACATCAAGCTCAGCACCGAGTACGGCGGCAAAACCCAGCTTAATCTTGGGCACAATGTGGATGCCGAAAGGGCGTTGCGTGGGGAAGGGGCGGAGCTGAGGACAGATAAATGGGTTGCGGTTCGTGGGGGAGCGGGCGTGTTTATTACTGCTGATGCGCAGTCATCAGCCAGTGGAATGATGCTGGGGATGAAGGAAGCGATTACTCAACTGGAAAGTGCGCTGAGTATTGCGAAAAGCTTATCTGCAGCGGCTGAAGGTGCTCTGGCATTACCATCCGATACCCAAAGCCAGCAGGCGCTGACCACGGCCCTCAAAGAGCTGGTCCAACCGGGAATGGTTCTGAATGCCCCTCAGGGCGTGAGCATCAGCAGCCCACAAGCCGTTCGTCTGGCATCGGGCAGTGCCAGCGTAGGGATCATGTCGCAGCAAAACACCGACATCAGCGCGATGAAGCGTTTTACCGTTGCCGCCGGAGAAGCCATCAGCATGCTGGCGCGTAAGACGGGCATGAAGTTGTTTGCAGCAAAAGGGAAAGTAGAAATCCAGGCACAGGACGACAACATTGAAGCGCTGGCAAAAAAGGACATCACCGTTACCAGTGTGGAAGGCAAGGTGGAAATTACAGCTGCAACAGAGCTGGTGGTGAATTGCGCAGGGGCATATATAAAACTCAGCGGTGGAAATATAGAGTTAGGCTGCCCGGGTAATATTTTGCTTAAGTCTACAAATGTGCAAAAAATGGGGCCAGCGGATTATGATGTTGAAATGCCTGAATTGCCAAAGGGATACGCTGAGAACTTTATTGCTCGTAGTGAAGATGATGGCGAAATTATGCCCAACGCTTGTTATCGGATAACAACAGGCGAAGGAAAAATTTATGAAGGCAGAACTGATTCGGAAGGAAAAACAATCGATATTTTTACTTCGCTACCCGATGCACTGAAAATAGAGTTACTTTGACTGACCTGTAAAATAGGAGAAAAATATGGCCAGCGGCGAACAGGAAAGTAAGACAGCTCAGGAAATTAAAAGTACTGAAGTAAAGGGTAAACATGCGCCAGAAGTTTATTTCCATCCTGGAAGCGCCACATTGCTTTGTGTCGATGCCTCTGGTAGCAAAGTACTGGAACAAGAGCATGACTTAATGGCCAGTTTACTGGAGAAATTAAAGCAAGCCCAAAAAACCTTAGATGATGTAAATTTCGAAGCTCTAAGCCAGGCTGGGCGTCAACCAGAAAGAAAAGGGCAAGATAAAATTCAAAAAGCGTATGATGACCTGAATAAAGCGAATAAAGCACTACGTAATGAATTAATGTCTTTAACTAAAAATCCACCAGAGGGTGAGCTTCTGGATGATAAAATGAAAGACACAGCCATTGGAATAATGGAGCTCATACCTCTTAAAAAAAACTCAGTTACCGGGTTTAAAAGTACTTATGTTCGTTCAGACAAAATAAGTAGCCACTGGCGGAGATATCAGCTAAGCGAAGTGGATAAAAAAAGTGGTGAAGCCAGTTTTATTAAATATGAAAACAAAAGTATTACCACGCAGGATGCAGAGGGTAATAATGTCACGCGAACAGTTCGCAAAGCCAAAATAGATACTCAAGTACTGAAAGAACAGTTAAAAGAAACAGAAAAAAAAGTAAAGCTTGAGTTAATTGAAGACAGTAACGTCATTTTGACGAACTGGGCAACAGAGATGAATAAATCTCTCTCCTGGCCGAAAGACGGTGGGAAAGGGGATGAGTCGGTCTACGATCAATATGTTGATATCGGTGCGCAGGCTCAGCTAATGCGTTATAGCCAGGGAGCGGGTCTGGAAGGCGAATTTAATCCGCTAAAGGGTAAAGTTAAAGGAAAAATCGAGGGGCATGCCAGCTTTGCGCTAGGCGAGGCAAAGGCAGAGGCCTCGTTGTACCTACCCGATCGTCTTGGCATCAGTTTATTGTTCCCCGGCAAAGTGACACCAGAAACTCCGGACGGTATCTGTAATATGGGTGCTTTGCGGTTTGCAATTAAAACAGTCCTGTCCGGAAGTGTGGGGGCAAGCCTTGGTATTGAACTTGGCGTGGAAATGGACTGGAGTGGTGAAATGGGGAAAGGGTATGGTATTCGTGGGCGTTCAACTACATTGCCACCACCTCCACCGCCGGGGCAACGACGGGTTAATCTGGTGAATCCCAAAATTCCGGAAGCGCAGGCTGGGGGAGAGATTGGGGCATTCGTTGGTATACAAGCCGGGGGAAACATCAGTGGTGCTATAGAATGGTTTGACCCTCACCCTGATGACACCAGTTCTATAGAAGCGAAAAACATAAAGCATGACGACAAGAGTGCCATTGTCCCTAAAGAGAAAAAATTCGCTGAAATAGCAAAACTGGAAATGGGTGTCACTGTCCAGGCTGGTGCCGGGGGAAGTGGAGTCTTTTATGTAACCTATATTCAGGGGCGTTTTCGTATCTATTGCAAAGCCGCATTTTGTTGGGGGGTTGGCGCAAAAGGCAGCGTAGGTTTTGAAGTGGACGGCGGAACTTTCGCAGCGTTCATGAAAAGCTTTATGTATATGCTTAGGAATGTTGATTATCAAAAATTAGAACAGATGATGGAAGGTGATTCATTTAAAACGTTATGCACGATTCCTTTGATAATGGCAGCGCAAGGGATAGAGGCTGCCGCTGTAATGATTGGAGAGGTTGATGATATCATCGGAAGATTAAAACTGGATTTGAAAAATGAGAATAAACGAGTTGCTTTAATGAATAGCATCCGGGACAACCCCAACCAGTTAAAATATTCTCCACCTGAGACAAAAGGTGCAATTATTGCCCAGCTAATGGATATTAGCTGGGTTGATTCAATTGATCCACGCAATCAAAATCTTAACCCATTCACCTTTAACTACTGGAAGCGTGGCCCAATAAAATTACGTAAGCAGGCTATATTTAAGGCACTGAAGTGGGTACAAAGCAAGGCTGATTATGATAATGTTATGCAGCATTTAAGTAAAACTCCAGGGGAAAGAAAAGGAGATAAAACTATTAATGAAAAAATTCTAATAGATTTCTTATCCTACGGAGAGGTGAAGTATTTAACATCAACCAACTACGGCGAAAAACTAGCATGGTTATACGAAAGTTTACCCAATCAGGTCGACCCTGACGCGCCTTTCGTGCCTATCTCTGAACAACTAATGGATGAATATTTGGCGATGATCGATAGTCAGCATTCCAATGATGTAATGGACGATGACAAAACGATAATGGCATAATTATGGTAGACACTATGAAATACAAATTTATTTTTTTATTATCAATTACATCGATTGCTTTAGTTGGTTGTGATAATGACCAATCGACTGAAAACAAGAAACAGGCACAGGAACTTGTTAAGCACTCACTGGACAATATGGTTCTAGTTAAAGGCGGTGAGTTTTTGATGGGGGATTTTGGTCCTCTTGTCGGAGACAAAATACCATTCAGCATTAATAGTGATGATAAAAAATTACATAGAGTGGTTCTGGATGATTTTAAAATCAGCAAATACAAAGTCACTAATAAAGATTTTAATAGCTATATAAAAATAACCAACAAGGAAAAATTACCGCCATCGGCGTGGGGAAAAGATGTATTAGCCGATAATGTGTCAGTTAGTATTCCTTGGGAAATGGCTCATAGTTACTGTTTATGGTTGGGTGTGATGTCTGGTAAAAATGTGAACTTACCTACAGAAGCTCAATGGGAATATGCAGCACGATCCAGAGGAGAGTATTTCCCTTTCGCTACCAACAATGGTAAGTTGGAAAAAGGTGTGAACATCCCTACTTATGAAGAGAAAGAACAAATGACGGGGGGGCTGGGGTTACCTTATTATCCTATTGGGAAATACCCACCCAATCCTTTAGGGTTATATGACATGGGATTGAGCGGAAAAGAATGGATATATGATTGGTATGCTGCAGATTATTATACCTACTCCCCGCAAAAAAATCCTACTGGTCCTCAATCTGGGAAGAAAAAAGTACTTCGAGGTTATGCAGGTGGTGATTATCAATCCGCATTGACTATGTTTCGTCAGTCCTCACTTCCTGTCCCGGTGCTAGATGGAAGCAAGTATGAAGAAGATGGTATTACCCCAAGCTATGTTTTCCGTTGTGTAGTGAATAATTAGTCTGAGAGTGGTTCATGAATAATAAATATATAATCCTCTTTTTGATTTCCCCTCTCTTGCTTGCAGGTTGTGATAACAGCCAGTCGACTGAAAATACGCAACAGTCACAGAAGGTCGTTAAACGTTCACTGGATAATATGGTTCTGGTAAAAGGTGGTGAGTTTTTGATGGGGGACTTTGGTCCTCTGGTTGGAGAGAAAATCCCATTTAGTATTAACAGCGATGATAAGACATTGCATAAAGTTATACTAGATGATTTTATGATGAGTAAATATAAAGTCACTAATGAAGATTATAATAACTATGTTAAATTAGCTGGAGGTGAAAAATTAACTACGAGTGCTCTGTATCGGCAGCATTCTAAATTATTGGATGGGAATATCTCTGTTAATATACCATGGAAGATGGCCAAGGATTATTGCTTATGGCTGGCTAAAGTGTCAGGCGAAAAGATAGATTTACCGACAGAGGCACAGTGGGAATTTGCAGCCCGCTCTCGGGGGAAATATCTTCCTTATGCAACTAACGACGGAACTATTATTAGGGGGGAGAACATCCCTACATATGAAGAAATAGATATTGAGAGCGATGGATTATCTTTACCTATTTATCCGATCGGAAAATACCCACCAAATCCATTAGGGTTGTATGACATGGGATTAAGTGGTGCAGAATGGACTAATGACTGGTATGCAAAAGACTATTACGCCCACTCACCAGTGAAAAACCCCCAGGGCCCTGATACGGGTGAAAAGAAAGTTCGACGTGGCAATATTGGTGGTGATATGCAATATGCTTTAACTATGTTCAGGCAGTCAGCATTGCCTGTTCCCGTTTCAAAGGGTAGAACTTATGAAAAAAATGGTATACCTCCGGGTTATGTCTTTCGCTGTGTAGTGAATAACTGATCTCTAATTGAGTTTTATGGCTGAGTAATAACTGAGTATAATGAGTCAATCAGGAATGACCTTATGAAATATAAGTTTGTTTTATTGTTGTCAGTTGTATCAACTTTTCTACAGGGTTGCGATAATAGCCAGTCAACGGAAAATAAAAAACAAGCACAAGAGTTGGTTAAGCGTTCATTAGACAACATGATCCAGGTCAGTGGTGGTGAGTTTTTAATGGGTGATTTTGGGCCTTTAGTCGGGGAGAAATTGCCTTTCACGGGCAATGACGATGATAAAGATCTTCATAAAGTCGTGCTCAGTGATTTTGCGTTGGGGAAATATAAAGTTACTTATAAAGAGTATGATGAATACTCTGCAATAACTCATTCAAATAAAATAACTCCATTAGAATTTTGGATCAAAGATTACCCTAAACTTCGTAGCCCAGATATGCCCGCCGTGACCACATGGCAGCAAGCCAAAGACTATTGCCAATGGTTAGGAAAACAATCTGGAAAAAAATAGACCTGCCAACAGAGGCACAATGGGAATATGCCGCACGTAATAGGGGCCAGTATATTGTATATGCAACTGATAACGGTAAGTATGAGTCTGGGAGAAATATCGCAAACGGGGAGCAAATCGAAGCTCTTACTGGCATATATACCTTTAGTTATACGATAGGTAAATTTCCACCAACTGTTCTGGGTCTATATGACATGGCAGGTAATGGAGTCGACTGGATGAATGACTGGTACGCTGAAAATTATTATTCCAAATCACCAGAGTTAAACCCTCAAGGACCAGATAAAGGGAATTACAAAGTTATACGCGGGTATCTTGGTGGTGGAGGACCTTTTACCAACCAGACCGTATATCGCCAGTTTGTTAAACCGGATCCAACAGATAAAGAAACTGGAATTGCGCCTATATACAATTTCCGCTGTGTAGTTAACAAATAACGATGTGCAATGGAGTGCAAATGAATAATTTTTTCCGGTTACTTATTCTTGTTTCTATCATTAGCGGCTGCGATCAAAAGCCTTCAGAAAAATCCATTGACCAAAAAGCAGTAGATACTCTGGTGCAACACTCTCTGAACAATATGGTCGACATTCATGGCGGCAATTTTATGATGGGTGATTTTGGGCCTTTAGTGGGGGAGAAATTACCTCTCACCGGCAATGATGATGATAAAGATCTTCATAAGGTCACACTCAGTGATTTTGCGATGGGGAAATATAAAGTTACGTATAAAGAATATGATGAATACACGGAAATTAATGGTTTTGAGAA
The DNA here is from genome assembly GCF_014189855.1 of Buttiauxella sp. A111. Taxonomy (GTDB): domain Bacteria; phylum Pseudomonadota; class Gammaproteobacteria; order Enterobacterales; family Enterobacteriaceae; genus Buttiauxella; species Buttiauxella selenatireducens. Next base: position 661,878 of record NZ_BJFN01000001.1, on the reverse strand, counting down.
AATAACACCACTTACACGGTGGGTCACGCGTTACCCGAAAATACGAGCCCCTTATATGCCTGCAGTCGTATCCTGGCAACAAGCAAAAGACTATTGCCAGTGGTTGGGGGAAATGTCAGAGAAAAATATTGATTTACCAACAGAAGCTCAATGGGAGTATGCGGCTAGGAATAGAGGTGAATATGTTATATTCGCAACTGATAATGGTGATTATCAATCAGGAAAAAACTTGGCAAATAGTGACCAAAAAGTTGAGTTGTCAGGTAATTACGCCTTCAACTATACAATTGGAAAGTTTCCTCCTACACCGCTAGGTTTATATGATATGGCAGGAAACGGGGTTGACTGGATGAATGACTGGTATGCGGAAGGTTATTATTCCAAATCTCCTGAAATGAACCCGCCATGCCCTGATTCAGGCCAGTATAAAGTTATCAGAGGATATCTGGGCGGCGGAGGTCCCTTTACCAACCAGACCGTGTATCGCCAGTTTGTTAAACCGGATCCAACAGATAAAGAAACCGGAATTGTTCCTATATATAACTTCCGCTGTGTGAAAATAAATAATATCACCAAAATATAGGTAGTCCAAAATTACCGCTGATACTTACAAAATAAAAAGGTATTTCCATGCCAAAAGGCTTCGTATTACTCGGCGATAAAACCACGCACGGTGGTGCCGTTATTTCTGCTTCTTCCTCGATGATTGTTAATGGCAAAAAAGTCGCTTTAGTTGGCGATAAAGTCAGTTGCCCAATTCCGGGACATGGAACCAATCAAATTATTGAAGGCTCTCCGGAATGGATGTCAGACGGTAAAGCGATTGTTGTGGATGGGTGTAAATGTCAATGCGGCTGTCAGGTTATCTCCAGCGCACCGGATTGTGTCATAGGATAAAAAATGGGCTGGGAACGTCAAAAACCTTTTACTGTTGAACCACCGGTGCCGCCATCGTCTGGTGCCTGGTTACTAAGTGGTGTGCTGGCGGTGATCACCGCTGTTCTGCTGTTTATTCTGCATGCTTCCGGCAGGTTGAGTCTGCTCAACGTCGTGAATATCTGGCTGTTTTCGCTGACTCCGGTGCTGCTGTGGCTGATTATTTTCAGTCTTCGCGGCTACTTTTACGGGCGTGACCTGGATCGCTATCAGTTTCTGCAACATGAAGCACAGCACGCGCAGCAGCAGTGGACTGCGTGGGCCGAGCGTTACCTTGCCGTGATGGCGAGTTGTGTGATGCTGCCGGACCATATATCCGCCGCGTTGTTACAGCAGAATGCAAAGGGACTGACTCAGTACCGGGATCTGGTCCGGCGTATTGATTATCTGCCACCGGATAAACCTGTATTTTCCACAGCGATGACCAGCCTGCTTGCTGGTGTTGAAGCAGCTGTGCTGGCTCTGCCAGCCGAATTGCCTCTCCAGGTCACGGTACTTGCCGATGTGCCGAAAACATCCCGGCAAAATTTGCATGCGCAGTTTGCGGATGGCTGGCAGGCAATGTTTCCGGCGCGTCCTGGTCCATCATCGCTGACCATTGTCGATAAGCTTTCTTTCCACACGATCGATGAGCGCATTAAGCAACCAGAAGAAACGGTTCAACTGGTTCTGGTGTTGCAAATGCAGGGGCAGGAAAGTTATTCCGATGGTCTGGCCGCGTTGCTGTTTACCAGTGATGACGTTGCCCACAAATATTCGCTTTTTCATCCGACTCGTCTGCTGCGACCGATGCAGTGGGATGTGGCCCACGTAGCTCAGGAGCTGGAGCTGTTTCTGACCACGCAGACCGAGGCCCTACGAACGGTGGGCATTCTTGGTGATGCTCAAAAATGGACAGAGTCATCCTCTGAACTGCTCTCCACCGGCAATGCGCAGGGTACCTCCTGGGGGCCGGATGATATCCGCACTATTGAAACATTTTGCGGTATTCAGGGGCCATTCTCGCCCTGGTTGACTGCCGCATTGGCGGCTGATTTTGTTCGCATCGGGCGGCAGTCCTGGCTTGCGCTGTCCACATCAGACTCAGAACATTTTATCTGTACCATCACATCAGGGAGTGGGGATGAACCTGCTAAGTAAAATAGGGCGTATCGGCGGGCTGACATTTTTGCTGCTGCTGTTACTGGGCGCGCTGGGCTGGTTTATCTGGCATCACGGGGAGCTTATCTGGCTGGATACGAACAGCAAGAAAGTGCTCGGTTTCATGCTGGTTTGTGCGATTGCCGTGGGGTTACGTTACGGCTCAGTGCTGGGCGGACTGGTGAAGCAATGGCGTCACCGTGAAACGGAAAAACAGCAAAACGTCCTGCCAGAAGACGAAAATCGCCTGGCACAGACGGCCCCGCGCCATGTCACGGTCACTGAACTTCAGCAGGCCCTGCGCAGCACCTACGGTCGCTTCTGGCCCCGTAAAGTCCGCATCCTGCTGCTCAGCGGTAGTGCGGCCGATGTGGAGCAACTCGCCCCAAACCTGACCACACAATTCTGGCAGGAAGATGCCGGTACTGTTTTACTCTGGGGCGGTGATTTAGGTGCACAGGCAGACAGCGCCTGGTTTGGCGCGCTGCGTAAACTGCGCCGCTGCCCGCTGGATGGTGTGGTGTGGGTGAGCTCTGCGCTGGCGAAGCAGGCCTCACTCGGTCAGATAAACACAAAAGCCACGCTCACCACCGACATGATGGACAGCGTCGGGCAGGCGTTTGCTGCCCGTTTCGCGTTACTCGGCTGGCGGCTGCCGCTGTATGTCTGGTCGCTGCATAATGCGGAAGGCGCGCAGACGGAGCGTGTCACGCAGTCTGTCGGTTGCCTGTTGCCCGCGAATTGCAAAGCGGACGAGCTGAGCACGCAGCTTTCTGGTCTGGTGCCTGGCCTGATAGAGCAGGGCACACAGCAGGTAAGCACCAGCACTGCACACCAGTTTTTACTGCAACTTGCCGACCAACTCTCGCGCACGCCGGATTCGGTGGCCGGACCGCTGGGTACGCTGTTGAATCCATACCGTCCTTCGCCGCTGGCGGGGGTGATGTTCAGCCCGGCTTCCGTGGATGCAAAACGCACCGTCAAAAATCACTGGGGCAAAGACAACCGCTGGGATGTGCTGCTGGATTCTCTGCCGTCACTGCCCGCAGGTTTAGCCCCGAAAAAGCTTGGTTTTGCCTGGCGCAGACTGTTAGCGATGTGCGTCGCAGGGGCGATGGTGCTGTGGGGGGCAGGCATGGTGATGGCCTTTCTGGTTAACCGCGACGCAATAAATACTTCCGAAACACAGGTGAAGCTTGCCGCGAACGTGAAGCAACCGCTCCCGGCACGTCTGAAAGCACAACTTGATTTACAGCACACGCTCGACCGCCTGCAATATCGCCAGCAGGATGGCGCGCCGTGGTACAGCCGATTTGGCCTGAGTCAGAACGATGCGCTGTTAACCGCACTCTGGCCGCATTACGGGGCCAGCGCGTTGCCGCTGCTGCGTGATGCCGCCTCCAGACACCTTGAAGAACAACTGGAAACCCTGGTGCAGTTGCCACCGGACGACCCTAATCGCAACAAACTGATTAAGCCGGCTTACGACCAGCTCAAGCTATACCTGATGCTGGCGCGTCCGGAGAAAATGGATTTTGCGTGGTTTAGCAAAACCCTGATTACCGACTGGCCGCAGCGTGAGGGCGTGCCGGATGGTGTGTGGCAGGGGAGTGGCCCGGCGCTGCTCGATTTTTATGCCCGTAACCTGGCCCGTCACCCGGAGTGGCGTCTGCTGCCGGATGAAAATCTGGTGAATCAGGCCCGCACCCTGCTGGTGCGCCAAATGGGGGCGCGTAACAGTGAATCGTCGCTCTACCAGAAGATGCTGCGCCAGGTGGCAAACCAGTATGCCGATATGCGCCTGTCCGATATGACCGGTGATACCGATGCCGACCGTATCTTCACCACCGATGCGGTGGTGCCGGGGATGTTCACCCGCAAAGCCTGGGAAGAAGCGGTCAAACCGGCCATTGAAAAGGTGGTCAGCGAGCGGCGTGAAGAGATGGACTGGGTACTCAGCGATATCAAAAGCACCGTGGTGCAACAGGATTCGCCGGAAGCACTGCAGGCGCGTCTCAAAGAGCGTTACTTTGCTGATTTCTCCGGCAGTTGGCTGGAGTTCCTTAACAGTCTGCACTGGCAACAGGCACAGACGTTATCTGACGCTATCGATCAGCTCACGCTGATGGCCGACGTGCGCCAGTCGCCGCTGGTTGCCCTGATGAACACCCTGAGTATTCAGGGGAAAACCGGGCAAACCGGCGAGGCGCTGTCCGACTCGCTGGTCAAGTCCGCCAAAAACATGTTAAACCGCGACGAGCAACCGGCGATTGACCAGCAGGCCGGGGCGCAAGGCCCGCTGGATGCGACCTTCGGCCCGGTGCTGGCACTGATGGACAACAAAGGCGGCGGGCAGACCAACCTCAGCCTGCAGACGTTCCTGACACGCGTCACCCAGGTGCGTCTCAAACTGCAACAGGTGGTGAATGCTGCCGACCCGCAGGCGATGACCCAGACGCTGGCGCAGACGGTGTTCCAGGGCAAAGCGGTGGATTTAACCGAAACCCGTGATTACGGCAGCCTGGTCGCTGCAAGCCTCGGCCAGGAGTGGAGTGGCTTCGGGCAGACGGTCTTTGTCCAGCCGATGGAGCAGGCCTGGCAGCAGGTGTTAACCCCTGCCGCCGAAAGCCTGAATGCCCAGTGGCAGGCGGCCATTGTGGATGACTGGAACAGCACCTTTGGCGGACGTTATCCGTTAAAAGATACCAGCAGTGAAGTCTCTCTGCCGTTGCTGGCGCGTTATCTCAACAGCGACAGCGGGCGAATCACTCGTTTCCTACAGACGCGTCTCAACGGCGTGTTGCATAAAGAGGGCAGCCACTGGGTGCCGGACAGCATCAATGCCCAGGGGCTGACCTTCAGCCCGGCATTCCTCAAAGCGGTCGATACCCTGAGTTACCTGTCCGATGTGGTATTCACCGACGGTGAAGCGGGGATGCGCTTTGAGCTTCGCCCGGGCACAGCCAAAGACGTGATGCAGACGGACCTGGTGATCGACAGCCAGAAACTTAGCTACTACAACCAGCTTCCTGCCTGGAACCGTTTCACCTGGCCGCACGATACCGAAGCGCCAGGAGCGAGCCTGAGCTGGATAAGCACCCAGGCGGGTACCCGCCAGTATGCGGATCTGCCGGGAGCGTGGGGCTTAATTCGTCTGCTGGATAAAGCGTCTGTGACCCCAAATCCGGGAGTGAACAGCAGCTTCAGTCTCACCTGGAAAGCGCAGGACGGACGGCCCCTCAACTACACCCTGCGTACCGAAGCCGGGGAAGGCCCGCTGGCGCTGCTGAAATTGCGTAACTTCACGTTGCCGGCACAGATATTCAGTGTTGATGCACGAGCCTCCGCAACTGCCGTACAGACTGCAGACACTGAATTCGGGGGTGACAACTGATGGCCACGCTGAACACGTTACTCAATGCCTGCCATGCCGAGCAGACGACACTGGCACAACAGGCGCAGTTGCACATTCCGTTGTGGGAGAAATGGCTGACGCCCTTTTCCGAAACTCTCCCGGTCGGGGAAGATCCTGGCTATGACGACCATTTCCAGCAGATGCGCGAGGAGGTCAACAAGCTCTCCGGTGCTGATACGGCACGGGTCTGCGAGCTGGCCGAAACACTGCTCACCACCACCTGCAAGGATGTGCGCGTTGCCACCTATTACATCTGGGCGCGGCTGCATACCGACGGCGAAAGCGGCCTGGCAGAAGGGTTGACTTTGCTTGCCGGGCTGCTGCAGCGCTTCGGGGATGCTTTGCATCCGCAGCGTGCCAACAGCCGCAAACTGGCGCTGGAATGGCTGGCGGGCAGCCGTGTGCTGGACAGCCTGTCGCTCTACCCGGAAGTGGTGAAAGCGGATTTTGAGCGTATCACCGGTGCACTGGCACTGATTGAAGAGTGCGTGACTGGTTGGGATGACGCGGCTCGCCCGCAGTTCAGTGGCCTGTACGCCGCGCTGGAAAACCGCCTCGCGCAGTCCGGCGGCCCGGATGCGGTTATCCCACAGAACAGCGGCACCCCTACTGTCAGCAACACGTCGGCAGCCGATGCGCCATCGTTGAAAGCAGTCACTTCGGGACGAGATTTACTTGACCAGGCCAGGTTGCTTGCGAAGTACCTGCACGACCAGCCAAACGGCTGGCTTTCCGGGCATCACCTGATGAAAAGTATTCGTCTTGACACTCTGCATGAGCTGCCTGCGTTGGATGCAGTCGGGCGTACGCGCCTGGCGCCACCAAAACCGGAAAACCGCGCCTTGCTTAAACGCCTGTATCTGCAACAAAGCTGGCTGGAATTGCTGGAACAGACCGACAGCCTGTTTGCTCAGGGCGTCAACCACCTGTGGCTGGATTTGCAGTGGTATGTTCATCAGGCGTTGACCAAAGCCGGTGCGCCATACGAAGGCTGGGCAGACATTATTAAGCAGGATCTGAATGGTCTGTTGGCGCGCCTGCCGGGCCTTGAAGGGCTGGCATTCAGCGATGGTACGCCGTTTGCCGATGAAGTGACGATGAACTGGATACACCAGCAGGTCACGATGTCCGCAGGCTGGAGCGACAACTCTGCCGCGCCTGCCAGCACTGCAGGCGACGACGATATCCTGCAACTGGAGCCGGAAGCGCTGGCCCAGGCCGACAGCGAAGGGATTGAAGCCGCACTCAACTGGCTGCAGAACCGCCCCGGCACCCGTACCCCGCGTCACCAGTGGCTGCTGCGTCTGCTGATGGCGCGCGTCGCCGAGCAGTACGGCAAAAACGACATGGCGCTGCATCTGCTGAATGAACTGGATGGCAACGCGGCCCAAATCACCCTCACGCAGTGGGAGCCGGAACTGCTGTTTGAAGTGAAAGCCCGCCGCCTGAAGCTGCTGCGAATGAAAGTGACGCGCGCCGAGTCCGATAAACCGCGTATTCAGGGCGAAATGGATAACTTGCTGGCGGGATTAATCAGCCTCGACCCGGTCAGGGCGGTGGTGCTGTGTGGGTAATAATAAATAAGGACATGTTCACATGATTGACAATCTGAAAGATGTTGCTGCTTCCCTGCTGACGAATACCCTCAATCGCTACCGTCTTGATATTCCTTCCTGCACTTCAGCTTTAGATGTTGAGGAGTTCAGTGGTAATGAGGGGTTAAGCGCTACGTATCGCTATTCTGTGATTTTCACCAGCGCCGATAAAGATATTGACGCGACCCAGTTGCTGCGTAAAAACGCCAGCCTGACGATGGGCACGGGGACGCTACAAAGTCTCGTCGATCAGAAAGTTGTGCATGGTGTGATTACCGGTTTTCGCCGGATCTCAGGTTCAGCCGACGAGGCCAAATACCAGATCACGCTGGAGCCTTTCTTCGCCTTGCTGAGCAAACAGTTTCGCACCCACCGCTTCTTTGTGAATAAATCGGTGCCGGATGTGGTGGCGCAGATCCTTGATGAACATGGTTTCAAGGGCTGGGAATATGAATTTGCGCTCAAGCAAACTTACCCAAAACGCGAGCAGATAAACCAGTACCAGGAAAGTGATCTGGCCTTTATTGAGCGCCTGCTTTCTGAAGTCGGGATATTTTACTTCTTTACCCTGCAGCCGGACACCCAGACTGAAGTGGTGCATTTTGGTGACAAACAAAGCGCGTATGAATTTGGCAAAAACCTGCCGCTGAACAGCCCGTCAGGCATGAGTGATTCTGGTGTCGAGTCGGTCTGGGGGATCAATGTCCATCAAAATGTGGTTGAAGCGAGCGTAACCGCTAAAGACTACAACTACCGCGAAGCCCAGAAGATCCTGCAGTCTGCCAAAGTCGATATAACTCGCGGCGACGGTGATGGCATCACCTATGGCGAGGTCTATCACTACAAACCTCGCCATCTGGATACTGGCAGTAAAAGCGAGCCGACTGCGGAAACCGCGAACTTCCTGGCCCGTCTGGATCACGAGCGCTTTTTATCAAAGCAGATACAGGTCACAGGCGTTGCTAATGATGCGAATCTCAGTCCCGGTCAGGTATTAACGATCGTTGAAACGGCGATTGTGCCAACACTGCCCACAGTCCTGGATAACGGGATTGTCATTACCGGAATGCATTTCAGCGCCAGCAGGAAAACGGCATTAGTAGCACAGTGGTCTGCCATCCCCTTCAGCGAAACCCTGTGCTGGCGTCCGGCACTCAAACCTCGTCCGAAAGTCAGCGGCACGATGATGGCACGCGTCACCAGCGCGAAAGCCAATGACATCTACGCCTGGCAGGATGCCTCCGGTTTGTATCGGGTGAAATTTGATGCCGACCTGGACGACAAAGCGCAGGGCCAGGAAAGTATGCCGGTGCGCCTCGCCAAACCTTACGGCGGCGACGTTTACGGTATTCACTTCCCATTGATTCAGGGCACGGAAGTGGCGATTGCCTTCCATGACGGCGACCCGGACCGCCCGTATATCGCCCATGCGCTGCACGACTCACGTCACGTTGACCCTGTGACGGAAAAGAACAACACCCGCAACGTGATACGCACACCTGCGCTGAACAAAATTCGCCTGGAAGATAAGCGTGGCGAAGAGCACATCAAGCTCAGCACCGAGTACGGCGGCAAAACCCAGCTTAATCTTGGGCACAATGTGGATGCCGAAAGGGCTATGCGGGGTGAGGGCGCTGAGCTCAGAACGGATAAATGGGTGTCCATCCGTGGTGGTGCTGGCGTGTTCATTACAGCGGATACGCAGTCATCAGCCAGTGGAATGATGCTGGGGATGAAGGAAGCGATTACTCAACTGGAAAGTGCGCTGAGTATTGCGAAAAGCTTATCTGCAGCGGCTGAAGGTGCTCTGGCATTACCATCCGATACCCAAAGCCAACAGATGCTGAACGAGGCGCTAAAAGAACTGGTGAAGGCAGGAATAGTGCTGAATGCTCCTCAGGGCGTGAGTATCAGTAGCCCACAGGCCGTTCGTCTGGCATCTGGCAGTGCCAGCGTAGGCATCATGTCGCAGCAAAACACTGACATCAGCGCGATGAAGCGTTTTACCGTAGCCGCCGGTGAAGCCATCAGCATGCTGGCGCGTAAGACGGGCATGAAGTTGTTTGCAGCAAAAGGGAAAGTAGAAATCCAGGCGCAGGATGATGGTCTGGACGCGATTGCTAAAAAAGACATCACTGTCACCAGTGTGGAAGGCAGGGTGGAAATCACAGCCGCGACAGAGTTGGTAATAAATTGCGGCGGCGGCTACATCAAACTCAGCGGCGGCAACATTGAAATCGCCGACCCGCAAAACATCCTGTTCAAGTCAGCTAACTGGCAGAAGATGGGGCCTGCGAGTTTAAACCCAACTACGCCCCCAATGCCGAACGGTGAGATGTTTATCGCCGATCCAGACGTTGCCCCGCAGCCATTACGTATCAGTGTTCCACAAGCGCCTAACGCCCCTGGTTCAAGCTGGGCGGGGATGCCTTATACGTTGTATGCCGATGGAGCACTGTTCCAGAAAGGTGTGCTGGACAAAACCGGCCATCTGGACATTGAGCATCAGACAACGACCAAACATTATCGTATGGAAATGGCGAATGGTATCAACTATCAGATCCCTGTCGTCAGCGCTTACCGCAATGCAGAGCAAGGAGAGATGGCTAACCGTGGGCTGCAGAATCATACCTCTGACACCAGTCCTGATGTGAATCAACCCGCCTCACATACCGAGCACCGAAATCTCTATGATGAACTCCTGAAAGGCTTCAGCGATAAGGAAGAGAGCTAATGAGCCAACATGAAGTTGTTTCCCCCGTCGCAACTGTCGATACAGACCAGTGCACAATCACTCCTCCGTGGTTTGTTCAGGACACTGAATATCACCCCACGCAGGCGACTTATATGCCGCTGGTTAATGGCGAAGAAGCTTTCAAAGCTGTACATGAAGCTATCGCCAATGCAAAGAAAAGCGTCGATATCATCTGCTGGGGGTTCCAGCCTTCGATGTACTTTATTCGTGATGGTAAAGAGCCCTGTATTGGTGAGTTGCTGAAAAATATAGCAAAAGAAAAAAAAGTAGAGGTCCGTATTTTGGGGTGGGAAATGCCCCTGAACTCATCTGGTGTTGCTGGTGAGGCTAATTTGCCTGGGAAGGGGCCCATCAGTATTAAAGATAAGGCTGGGCAAACTTCCACAGATGAGCAATATGCTTTCGACCGGGAATGGTATAGAGAACACTCCTACGAAAGTAAACTGCAAGGCGTGAGTAGTGCGGGAATGAATATCCTCGGAGGTAAGGAGACTCGCGATGAAAAAGCGATTAATAAAATTCTAACCGAAACGCCAGTATTTGCTGGTCGGGGATTTAATGCAAAAAATCGGACAGAGATAGCCTATCAAACGTCCTATCAAAGTGCGGATCCGAATCTCAGTGTTTCCGCTATTTCGACGATGGCAGGTACCGTCACTCACCACCAAAAAACTGTACTGGTTGACTATGAATTACCAGAAGATGCAGTTGGTTTCGTGATGGGGCATAACATGCTCGACGAATATTGGGATACTGATGGACACTCGTCACAGAAGCGGCCAGGCACCAGTGATGACCGATGGGCACCCAATTTAGGGCCACGCGGCAAGCTTCCACGGCAGGATATGTCCAGCCGGGTGACAGGGCCGATTCTCGAACACTTGCATGAGAATTTCGCGACTGCATGGCGGAGGGCAACCGGACAAGATTTGCTCACAATGCGCAACGCCAAAGAAGTCGCTAAACAGCTCAAACCGCGGGCTGACCTCGGCACACCAATAATGGCCCAGCTTCTACGAACTCAGGTGCAGGAGGGAAAACGTGATATCGAAAAGCTCTATCTGAAAACAGTGAATAATGTTACGCAATTTATTTATATCGAAAATCAGTATTTCCGCTGGCCACCACTGGCTGAAGCGATTAAGAAACACGTTTCAACTCTATTTGAAAACGGGCGTGACCCTAAAAAACATGGCTATGTTCATCTGTTTGTTGTGACCAATGTAACGGATGAAGGCATCGGGGCTGGCACCGTGAACACACAGCGCATGCTCGAAAGTCTCGGGCGTGCAGATACCATCCCTAATGTGACAAAACAACTCAAAATTGCAGAGGTTTTAAAGCAGTTACCGACCGTATATTACGACCCTATGAACCCTAACAACAGGTCACGAGAAGCAGAAATTATCAAAGAAATAAACGATATAGAGGACAGTAAAATTGCAGAGGTAAATATTACAGGCCTGAAAGTCCATATTTGCTCTCTTGTCGCGCCTGACTCTCCTGAGAATAACTGGATGCCAGTCTATATTCACTCAAAATTGATGATTATTAACGACGTATTCACCACTCATGGCTCCGCCAATATCAACACACGCAGCATGCAGGTCGACAGCGAAATGAATATTGCCCACGAATGGGCCGATGTAACAAAAGCATTGCGCCAGCGACTTTGGAATTTGCATACCAATGGGATAGGTGTACAGGATGAACCCGATAAGGCGTTCAAAGCCTGGGAGTATCTTCTAGGTAAGAATGAAGCGCTCCAGGCTAAAGGGAAATACACGCCTGAGGCGTCATTAATTAAGTTTCTCTACAACCCAGTAACGCTGACGGATCTGGACTGATGCGCAAAATATTATTGTTATCCTGCCTGCTGCTGGTGGCTTGTGATCAAAGCAGCACTATGAATGCTGTAAAAAAGGATGTTCCCATGGATTCACTTAGAGATATAAATGCCAGTCTGGTCTTTACCTGCAAACACGAAACCTTTCCGGAGCCTTCTGCCGATTCGGATGCGTTGTTTAAATACGCCCGCTGGTTACAGAAAAATAACCTGCTTAAGCAGGACAAAACAGTAGATGCGCAAACCGAGCGCTTATACCGCATTGCAGCGACAAACGGGCATGTTAAAGCCAGTATCAACCTGCAAAATGGTGCGATACGTGGCCAGTTCAATCTCAGTTCAGACGAACGTCTGCGAATGAGCCAACAACTGATAGATGCGAAAGTGGCGACCGGTTACTACTTTATCGCTATCTATCTCGAACGTGGCGCGGCTGGGCTACAGCAAAATCCGGACATGGCATTGCGTTACTACCGCAAAGCAGCGGATGAAGGAAATCCTCAGGCACAGGCTTATGTTGGCCATAGGCTAGCTCCAGCTAAAATGTCACCGGAAATTGCCCGTCAGATGCGTCGTTGTGCAGCTGAACAGGGGAATGGAGAAGCCGCACAAGCTCTTGGGATTGATCTTCAAATTGATGGAGTATATAAGGAGGCGATCGAGGCATTTCAACTTGGAATTGCTGCTGGTGATGAAACATCGGCCTATGCTCTAGAAAAAGGATTTGGTGGGCCGGAATCCGAAAGTATTTACTATCTAGGTCAGCAGAAAGATCCTGAGCGCGCCCGTCGTTATGAACAAATCGGCGATGTGCTGAGCAGAGCCTCTTATGCAAGCCCTAAAGTTCCTGAAATCAACGATATTGTCCCTCTGCCCCCCGCTCAGCTGCCCGCCTGGGACGGCAAGCTGAAATGGGTCGAAGCCGATGATGCCAATATAGCGCCACCAAAACCCAGCGAAGCCCTGATTGAGCAACTGGCGAAAGACAAACAGCTCAACCCGGAAACCGGCAGGCCGCTGCCAACCTCACCGGATTTTAATAAAACTGCCGCAGTTCATTTGCTGTGTAAAACCGGTGAACCCTGCCCGAAAAGTGGCTACTGGCAGATTGCCTGGCTGCCTCATAACGGCATCAGCCAGAACGCGATTTTGACGCTCAAAGAGGGCGACATAATGCCCACCGACGTCGTGGATTTTTATCGCCCGCGTCCGTGGCCGTTCAGCGACAAACATTATCAGCAGGAACAGCATGTCGACTGGCGATTTTTAGGCGAGGTGTAATTCCACTTCACGGCAAGCCAGCAACAGTCACTCTCAACGGACATAAAGCAAGGAATGCAGAAGATGAACCTGTTTAACAAAGCTCGAGGGATGTACCGGTTACTGCTGCTGTCATGCCTGCTGCTGGCAGGTTGCGATCAGGGAAAAGCCCCGACGCCAGTCAATAAAAGTGCGGCGATGGACCCGCTTTCCACTATCAATGCCCGTCTGGCCTTTACCTGCAAACACGAAACCATCCCGGAAGCTTCAGCAGATGCTGATGTGTTGTTCAAGTACGCCCGCTGGTTGCAGGTGAATAACCAGCTTAAGGAAGATAAAACCGTGGATGTGCAAACCGAGCGCCTGTATCGAATAGCTGCGGCCAACGGTCACTATAAAGCCAGCATCAACTTGCAGAATGGGGCATTGCGCGGGCAGTTTTCACTTAGCCGCACGGAGCGCCTGCGTATGAGTCAGCAACTGATAGAGGCAAATATTGCTACTGGTTACTATTTTATCGCCATTTATCTCGAGCATGGTGTAGCCGGACTGCAGCAGGATTCTGAGATGGCGTTACGTTACTACCGTAAAGCGGCGGATGAAGGAAACCCGCAGGCTCAGGCTTATGTGGGCGATAAGCTCATCCCATCGAAAATGGCACCAGTTATTGGCCAACAAATGTTGCACTGTGCTGCTGAGCAGGGCGAGGGTAGTGCGGCGAAATCGTTGGCAAATGTATTTATGATTGAAAAGAAATTTCAAAAAGCCGTTGAAGCCTTTCAATTAGGCGTTGCTTCTGGCGATGATACTTCTGCAGGTATGATGAGCGAGGCATTTATTGGTCCTGAGCCCGCTAATTCATTGTATTACATGGGGCAAAAAAAGGACTCTGAACGCGCCCGTCGTTACAAAGCTATCTGGAAAATATTGGCAAATTATTCCTATGCCCATCCCACCGTCCCGGAAATCAATGAGATCGTTCCGCTGCCGCCAGCTCCTTTGCCCGCCTGGGACGGCAAACTGAAATGGGTTGAGGCCCGTGAAGCTAACGTTCCACCCACCAAACCCAGCGAAGCTCTGATTGAACAACTGGCTAAAAACAAACAGCTCAACCCGGAAACCGGCAGACCGCTGCCAGCTTCAATTATTAATGAAAACTAGAAATACGTTATTAACTGAGGGGATAAATGAAAAAGGTATTAAATTTTAGTTTGTTGTCAGTTTCTCTGGCAACGTCTTTCATCACCTACGCAAATCAGACCAGCATTGAAGTATTGAGTGCCACAATAAAAGACCAGAAAATCTCCCAGGCCCAGGTTGTTATTCAACGTAATGGCGAACAATCACTCACGGCTACGAGCGATACAGCAGGAAAAGCGAGTATTGATACGCCTTATTCTGATACCAGCGATAATTTGGTGCTGATTAAAAAGGAAGGTTATTCCACTCTGGTAGCAAAGTGTCCATGTAATGGGATGAGTTATGCATTAAGTCCTGCCATGAAAGGGCTGGATAGTATGCGTGTTGTTTTAAGTTGGGGGCGCACGCCTTCCGATCTTGACTCACACATGGTTTATCCGGGAAACCACTTGTTCTTTAGTCATAAAGAAGGGCGTAACGGTAACCTGGATGTTGACGATATTGACAGCTATGGGCCTGAAACCATTACGCTCACTAAGCGCGAAAACGGGCAATCTTATATTTATGCGGTCCATGATTTTAGTGACCGTGAACAGCCAGGCACAATGAACCTTTCTGACAGCCAGGCAAAAGTGTTTGTGTATGTTGGTGAATCATTAGTTCGAACCTATTATATCCCGACCGGGAAAGCCGGAAATCTGTGGACGGTGTTCCGGGTGAATAAAAATGGTGATATTGAAGATATTAATAACGTGAAAGGCACCACGTTAGATGCCGATGATATGGCTGGCGAATTACAACCCTTGCTGAGTAACAGTGCAGCTATTGATGCGCAAATCTGGAATAATGAGAGTATTAATATTTCAAAAGCGCTGAATCTTCAGGGGGAGGCCGCTTATAATAATAAACAATATGATGCAGCCATTAGCTTGTTTACGGATGCAGTCAACAACTATCCGGAAAACGGTAAGGCTTACGGCAATCTGGGGCTGGTCTATCAGAAAGCAGGACGTACGGCGGAAGCTATCTGGGCAAACCGTAAGGCTATTGCATTGGCTTCGGGTAATGGAGCTAATACCATTCGTGCAGGCGCTAATTACAATATCGGTAAAATTTACGAAGCCGCAAATCAATATGCAGATGCCCTGATTTATTATAGAGCCGCGAAAAGTGAAAAACAGAATCCTGTTTATGATAACGCGATTGCCAGAGTAAGTGGAAAATAAACTAAACATCAGTGTGCTGCAAAAAATATATGGGTGACGAACCCATATATTCCCTCGGTATGTTAATCATTCAGTTTTTATTAAACGCTAATAGTATTCTAAAAACACAAGGCCGATTCTTTTACGGTTGTATTCAAACGATCGAACTTCGTTGCATCGAATGGAAAATATGAAAGACTTAACCCTGCGTTATTACGACACCGAATTGCGCTATCTGCGCGAGGCGGGAAAAGAGTTTGCTCAGACGCATCCCGATCGGGCGGCGATGTTAGACCTCGATAAACCCGGCACACCGGACCCTTATGTAGAGCGCATCTTTGAAGGTTTTGCCTTCTCAATGGGGCGGTTGCGCGAAAAGATTGATGACGACCTGCCGGAGTTCACCGAAGGGCTGGTGAGCATGCTGTGGCCGCACTATCTGCGCACCATTCCGTCGTTGTCGATTGTGGCGCTCTCCCCGGATGTTCCGGCGATGAAAATCGCCGAAGTGGTCCCTGCGGAGATGGAAGTGTTTTCCCGTCCTGTCGGGCCGAAAAATACCGTCTGCCAGTACCGCACCACCCGCGATATGGTACTCAACCCGCTTGAAGTCGCCAAAGTGGTGATGGCGACCGAGCCGGACGGGCGTTCGGTGCTGCGCGTGCGCCTGGCGTGCAGTACACAGGCGGACTGGTCGCAGGTGGATTTGAAGCGCCTGAGCTTTTATCTGGCGGGTGATGCGCCGGTCAGCAGCGCGTTGCATTTAGCACTGACCCGTCGCCAGGCGGCACTGTATCTGCGTCTGCCGGGGCAGACTGACCGCATTCGGCTCGATGGCTGGTTCTCACCGGGCGGTTTTGCCGATGAAGATTTGCTGTGGCCGAAAGGGGAGAGTGCGTTCAGCGGTTACCAGTTGCTGCTGGAGTATTTCACCTTCCGCGAGAAGTTTATGTTTGTGAACCTCAACGGGCTGGAGAACATCACCCTGCCTGCGGGCATTGAGTGGTTCGATATTGAAGTGGTGCTGAACAGCCAGTGGCCTGGTGATTTACCGGTGACTGACGATGTGCTGCATCTGCACTGTGTCCCCGTCATCAACCTGTTCTCCATGGAAGCCGACCCGCTGATTATTAACGGGCTGGAAAGCGAATACCTGTTGCGTCCGCGTCGTTTGCAGGACGGGCATACCGAGATTTATTCGGTGGATTCGGTGACCGGTTCGAGCCGCACGTCGGAAGCCTCCTACGTACCCTTTACCAGTTTCCGACATCGAGGCGGGATGCAGCGCCGTCATGCGCCGGAGCGTTACTTCCATACCCGCGTCAAGCGAGGAGTGACCGGACTGCATGATACCTGGCTTATCCTCGGAGGCGTGCATTGGGAAGCCGATCGTGAGTTTGTGCGCGAGGCGGTGTCGCTGAAAATCACCGGGACCAACGGCCAGTTGCCGCGCAAGGCGCTGCAAAGCACGCTGCTCGACTACTGCGAAGCGGTGCTGCAGACGCCACTCAAAGTGCGCAACCTGTGTAAACCGACGCTGCCCGCCTATCCCCCTGCGGAAGACCGTTTTCAGTGGCGGGTGCTAAGCCACCTCGGTTCCAGCTACCTCAATCTGATGAGTAGCGCGGAAGTCCTGCGCGGCACGCTGGAGCTGTACAACTGGCAGGGTGATGAGCTGAATAACCGCCGTCTGGACGCCATCCTTGAAGTGCGCCATCACCAGGTGCAGCGTTTCGAGAAGGGCTTTTTGCTGCGCGGTATTGATATGGAAGTGACGATTGACGGCAATGGCTTTACCGGCGAAGGAGATATTCACCTGTTCGGCGAAATGCTCAACCGTTTCCTGGCGCTCTATGCCGATATTCACCTGTTTAACCAACTCACCCTAATCGTTCAGCCCAAAGGCAAATGTATCCGATGGAAAGAGAACCACAATCAGCGTCTGCCCGGCTAATTGAGCAGATGCGCGATAAGCTGCCGTACACGCAGTTTTATCGCTTCTGTCAGTTGCTCGAGCAGAGCCAGCCGGACGCGCCCGCACTGGGCAGCCACTGGCAGGTCAAACATGATCCGGTGCGTTTTCGTCCGCATCCCGGGATGGGGTTTCCGGCCAGCGAGTTTAAACGGGTGGAATTCCCGGACCAGCCGCACCTGCCGCCGACCATTCGCACCACCTTTATGGGCCTGTACGGCGTGGAATCACCGCTGCCGACGGCCTATATCGACGACATCACCCAGCGCCGGGAAGGGTACGAAGCGGTTAGTGATTTTCTGGATATTTTTAATCACCGGATGATCACCCAGTACTACCGCATCTGGCGCAAGTATTCGTATCCCGCCACCTTTGCACCAGGCGGTACGGACAGAACCTCGAAATATCTGCTGAGTCTGTGCGGGTTGGGGATTGAGGGGAGCGCGAAGCATATTGCCACGCCGGTTTCCCGTTTCCTGGCGCTGACCAGCATGATGCGCCTGCCGACCCGCACCAGCGAAGGTGTGGTGGCACTGGTTCAGCTACTTGCGCCGGATACGCAGGCTACCGTCATTGCGCACGACCGGTTGCGCATCCCGTTGCGTAACCAACTGGCCATGAGCGCGCGCCAGCCCGTCAGCATGCGCAGCAGCCCGGTGATGGGGACCCACGCGGTGGATGTGAACAGCCAGATATTACTGAGTCTGAAAACGAACAATGCAGATGAAGCCCGTGAATGGCTGCCCGGTGGGCAACTGCATACCGATTTGCTGGCCTTACTGCATGTTTACCTCGGCTCGCGCCTGCATGTGCGCCTGCAACTCTCTGTTTTACGCAGCCTGTTACCGGATGCACAGCTTTCCTGTCAGCCGCAAGACAGCGGCGTGCTATTGGGGCGTACCGCGGTAATGCGCACGCAGCGCGCGGTTGCCACTACAAAAAATAACGATGAACTTATTACGATTAACCTGGGCCGCTGGCAGCGCGTTCAGGAAAATCTTCACCGGAGGGAGACCGATGAACATGGCGACTATCGCTGGTAAAACTTGTTACATCCTGTTGGCGCTGGCCATCACGGCAACCCTGAGCGGTTGCGGGCTGACCCAGAAAGTGACCGACAGCACCGTCGCGGTGACGAAATCCATTTTCTACAAGCAGGTAAAAACGCTGCATCTGGATATTCGGGCGCGCGATGCGGTGAACAACAATGCGAACGGTGCACCGCTGGCGACGGTGGTGCGCATCTACCAACTCAGAGACCGCAAGGTGTTTGACGGTACGGATTATCCGTCGCTGTTTGCTGATGACAGCCAGGCGATTAAAGCTGACCTGGTGGCGGAGAAAGATATTCGTATTCGTCCGGGCGGTGCCGTCAGCTTCGATGTACCTCTGGATGAGACAGCCCAGTATGTGGCAGTGGCAGGGCTGTTTCTGGCACCTGATGTCACCAATAACACCTGGCGACTGGTGCTGAGCCGTGACGATCTCGACCCGGATAAGGCCCGCCAGATTGAGCTCAATAATCAGGGGATGACCTTGCTGCCCCTGAAGGATAAATGAGATGGCACAACCTTCTGTCTACGAAATGCTGACCGGTAATTTCGCCGGAGGCCTCGAGCTGCGCGACATCAGCGAAGAGAATCAGGTCATTATGTCGGTGCTCGATAACATGCAGCGTATTCTCAACTGCCGGGCGGGCAGCCTCAGCCATCTTCCGGATTACGGTCTGCCGGATATGAGCAAAATCCTGCAGGGAATGCCCGGCACCGCGCATTCGCTGCTGACCATGCTTTCGGGCACGCTGCTGAAATACGAACCACGCCTGAAAAGTCTGAACGTCATTTTGTTGCCACAAAGCGAACCGGGACATCTCGAATACGCGATTGATGCGGAATTAAAAGGTGTTGGTCTGGTGCGCTACGGCACAGCGTTTATGCCAGAGGGAAGGGTGCTGATGCGACACCTTAAACAGCAGAGCTACATTAATACCCGGATGTAATGGGCTGTGTCAGCCAGGAATCGATGGAAGACTGGCTGTAAGGTACCAGTACCAATCCTACCCGCAACGAGTACAGAACTTATGGCAGTAAATATTAACGATCGCCGCCCCATCGCGACTCGCGATAAACCGTGGGCAAAAAAAAGTGCACTGTGGCTAAAAAACAAGGGCATCACGCCAAACCAGATTTCACTGGCCAGTTCCGGATGCGCGCTGCTTTCCGGCCTGTGCTTTTTACTGGCCTTTAATTTTTCATCCTGGTTCATCAGAGACGGCCTGTTGCTGCTGGCGGCGGCTTTGATTCAGGGGCGACTTATTTGCAATCTGCTGGATGGCATGGTGGCCGTAGAAGGAGGGCTGGCGACACCCGCCGGGCCGGTCTACAACGAACTTCCGGACAGGCTGTCCGATACGCTGATTTTCGTTGGCGTTGGGTATGGCCTGAATGAACTCCCGTTCGCCGGAACACTGGGCTGGATTGCGGCATTGCTGGCGCTGATGACCGCATATCTGCGCCTGCTCGGAGGAACCTGTGGTCTTCGCCAGCACTTTTTAGGGCCGATGGCGAAGCAGCACCGGATGGCATTACTGTACGGTTGCACTCTGCTGGCGCTTTTTCTCCCGACTCACTACGGGCAAAAACTGCTTTTCCTGTGTCTGGCGGTTATTAGTCTTGGTTCGCTTTTCACCTGCTGGAGGCGTGGGAAACGCATTCTGGATGAGTTGCATCAGAACGCGGTGACACAGGAGAAAACAGATGAGTAATGTTGCGAAGTCCAGCCTGGATAGTCGACTGGTGGCAGGATGTCTGATTCGTGTCTGCCGTTTGCTCACGGGCGTGCGTGCCCGTTGGCTTGCTCCTGTACCGGATAAGAGCCTGGTCAGAATTTATTATGCCAATCACACCAGCCATCTTGATGGCATTGTGATTTGGGCCAGTATGCCTGCTCAGTTGCGATCTGCTGTTCGTCCGGTTGCCGCGGCGGATTACTGGCTGGCAACGAAACTACGTCGCTATATCGCCCGGCGTATTTTTAATGCCGTCCTGATTAAGCGTCTCCCTTCCGCAGAGCAGGGGAGTCAGCCCAATAACGCACTGGCGCTGATGAGTGAAGCGCTCAATAACGCGCAGTCGCTGATTATTTTCCCGGAGGGGACGCGGGGAAATGGCGACGAAATTTCAACGTTCAAAAGTGGTCTCTTGCATCTGGCTCGGATGAATCCCGATGCACAACTGGTGCCTGTCTACCTTGAAAATCTGAATCGCGTGCTGCCAAAAGGTTCCCGTCTGGTGGTGCCGGTATTGTGTTCCGCCACTTTTGGTGAACCCATCTGTTCGCCGCAGGAAGGGGAAGAAAAAGCGGCATTTTTGCAACGCGCCAGGGAAGCACTCGAGGAACTTAAATCATGAATTTTCAGGACAAGGCGCTGGTCTATCTGCTGGCGGGATTATTTGGGTTGCTGGTCTTTGCCAGCATCACTGGGTTCATTATTGAAAAAGCCAAAGGCCGAACGCCGGTTATTGTGAACCTCAATGCCCGCATTCGTGCCTGGTGGATGATGTGTCTGCTGTCGGTGGCGGCGATGTGGTTTGGACCCATTGGGTCAACATTGTTGTTCGCGATAATGTCACTGTTGGCTTTAAGGGAGTGCGTCACGCTGACCCCCACCCGACGTGGAGACCATGAAGCACTCTTCTGGTGTTTCTTCATTATCCTGCCGGTGCAATATTTACTGGTCGGCATGCAGTGGTACGGTGTCTTCGCCATTTTTATTCCGGTGTATGCGTTCTTATTTATTCCGACCCGAATGGCTCTGGCCGGAGATTCGCATAACTTCCTCGAGCGAAGCGCCAAAATACAGTGGAGCATGATGATTGCGGTGTATTGCATCAGCTATGCGCCCGCCTTACTGATGCTGCCGATCCCGGGGTATGAACATCAGAATATTAAGCTACTGTTGTTCCTGATGATTGTCGTACAGATATCGGATGTTTTGCAGTATGTCTTCGGCAAACTGATGGGGAAACGGCCCATCGCACCTCGTCTGAGTCCCAATAAAACCATTGAAGGATTTGTCGGTGGCATTGCCTCGGCAACGCTTGTCGGCACGCTGCTCTGGTGGGTAACGCCTTTTGCTCCGTGGCAGGCGGCACTGATTTCTCTGGTGATAACTCTGCTGGGATTCGCGGGCGGGCTGTGCATGTCTGCCATTAAACGCGACCGTGGCGTAAAAGATTTTGGCGCCATGATTGAAGGCCACGGCGGCATGATGGACAGGATTGATTCGCTTTGTTTTGCCGCGCCGGTGTTTTTCCATCTGGTCCGGTTTCATTTCACCTGAAACCTGTGTTGAACCGCTGTCTTTACCCCCCTACCTCCCTGTTTTTAATAAAAGGATGTTGCTTTGATGATTCGATTTTTCCAGTGGCTGACGGTGTGTGCCAGTGTGCTGTTCTTGTCCGGCTGTGGCTATAACGATATCCAGGCCAGCGATGAAGCGGTCGATGCGCAGTGGTCGGAAGTTCTCAACCAGTATCAGCGTCGGGCTGATCTTATCCCGAGCCTGGTGGCCACGGTGAAAGGCTACGCCAGCCATGAAGAGTCTGTTTTTAAAGATATTGCGGATGCCCGGGCAAGAATTGGCAGCGTCAGTCAGGGGCAACATGCGCCAAAAAACGCTCAGAATATGCAGGCCTACCAACGCTCGCAGCAGGAGCTAAGTTCAGCTCTCTCCCGCCTGTTGGTCATCAGTGAACGCTACCCGGAGCTGAAAGCCGATACGATGTTCACCAACCTGATGGTTCAGCTCGAAGGCACCGAAAACCGTATCGCGGTCGCGCGTCATCGCTATGTACTGGCGGTGCAGGAATATAACCTGCAAATACGCCAGTTTCCAGGGGTGATCCTCGCCCGGATCATGGGCTATGAAAGGAAACAAAATTTCCAGCCGAATGATATGGCAAAAGTGACGACTGCCCCGACGGTTGATTTTTCAACTCCGCGTCCGGTGCAGCAATGAAGCGCCTGATGTGGGTTGCACTGGCTCTTTTGTGGCCTCTGATGACTCAGGCAGAACGGACGGTGGCTTCTGATATTGCCCTGCCAGCACAGGTGGCAGTTCCCCAAATGACACAGACAGAACAGGGGGCTGTTCCTGAGATGTCACCGGAACAAGAAGAGGTCGCGGCGCCTGAGATATCCCAGGCAGAAGATGTCTCTGTCCCTGAACTATCACCTTCAGGCCAGGTTGCTGTTCCTGACCTGCGTCAGCGGGTGACGGACACCACGGGTACGTTATCTGCCGAGGCCAGCGCTGCGCTGACGCAGTCACTCGCACAGTATGAGCAGAGTACAGGGCATCAGCTTGCCGTACTGATGGTGGAGTCGACGGGGGAAGAGACCATTGAGCAGTATGCGACCCGTGTGTTCGAAAGCTGGAAGCTGGGCGATAAAAAGCGTGATGACGGTTTGCTGCTGATTGTGGCAAAAGCTGACCACACGCTACGTATTGAAGTGGGCTACGGACTGGAAGGTACCGTGACGGATTTGCAGGCAAGTCAGGTGATCAACCGCGATATCGTGCCGTATTTTAAACGGGACGATTATGCCGGGGGGATCGAGTCGGGCGTGGACTCGCTCATTCAGATGTCGACGGATCCGGCATTTGCCGCATCCTATGCTGATGTCGGGGAAACGTCGGACTCAACGGAGAGTGGCGTTGATTCTATAGGCGCATGGTTATTCGGCGGGTTTATGCTGATGCCAATAGTGCCAGCGCTGTTTTTCCGCAAGTTTAGTCCTTTTAAGCGATCGCTCTTCAGTAGCCTGATGGTGGCCGCTGCCGTGCTGGTGATTAGCCGCGATGTTGTCATGGCGGGTATCGCCTTTCTGGTTTGCCTGGTGCTGTATATCGGTATGACGCGGGGCGGTCGTTCAGGCGGAGGCAGGGGCGGTGGCAGCAGTGGTTCGGGTCGTTCAGGAAGTGGATTTAGCAGAAGAGGCGGCAGCGGTGGAGGATTCAGCGGGGGAGGAGGGAGTAGCGGAGGCGGTGGTGCATCAGGCCGCTGGTAACTCACCCTGTTCATCCTCGTTTGCCCTTTTTCAGGTAACACACGGCCAGTTTTTCTATTCTGACGATGAGTCCCATTATGCACGACGTACAACCCCGCCCGGTAAAAACCGGCAGTGACCCGCGCACGCTCGCGGATTTTATCGCCCTGCGCGAAGAGATGGCGAAACTCTCGCATCCGGCACGCCCGGATGTGGACTGGAAACAGGCGGAAGCACTGTCGCTCTCGCTGTTCGAACGTAATGGCGTGGAGTTGCAGACCGGCGCCTGGTACACCCTGGCGCGTTGCCATCTGGCCCGCGTCAGTGGGATGAACGAGGGGCTGGCGATACTCAACGCGCTGCTGAACTATCAGTGGGCGCAGCTCTGGCCGCAGCCGGTGCACGCGCGGGCTGAAATCCTCAATGGCCTGTTTCAGCGCCTGCAGACAACGTTCCGTACCTTTTCACTGAGCCACAGCGATGTCCCTTCGCTGATGCAGGCGGAAAATCTGCTGGCGACACTCGACGATGTGCTGACCCGTCAGGCGCTGAAGCATGCCTGCCAGACTGTGCCGCTGATGCAACAGGTACACAATGCGCGGGTCCGGCTGGAAAACAGCGCGTCACCGGAAGAGGCAACGGCGGCCATCGCGTTGCCGCCGCATGCGTGGGTTTCGCCGTCCGCGCTGGATACTGCGCCGCACATCAGCCGTCAGGTGTATGTGTTACGCCCGGAGCCGGAAGTGAAGGTGGAAGTGGTGCGCGAAACGCTTCCGTCGCCGAAGCGCTGGCCGGTTTTTGCCGCCGGGGTCGTCTCGGCGCTGGTGTTCGGCGCGCTGGCGCTGTGGGGCTGGTACACGCTGCATCCGGCTGATAATACTCTGCCTGTGACTTCCAACGACGCTGCGCTGACCGGGCTGGGGCAACAGTCACCCGTCTGGCTACAGGACTACGGCTTTGCGCTGGCCGCAAAGGCAGCACCTGAAGAGCGCGACAGACTAAAAGCGCAGTGGCAGCAGCGTATCGCCGGAAATGCTTTGCCTCCCGAGGTGCTCTCCGGCTGGCATCAGGGGATGGAAGGCTTAAATGAGATGACCCGCCGTCTCAATGAGCTGGATGAACGCAAGGGAAAATACCTGACTGGCTCGGAGCTGAAATCAATGGTGTTTGCGATAACTCAGAACTTTGGGAGGTCAGTTCCTGCGGAGGAGCAATTATACTTACTGAGCCAGACGCCGCAGGGTACCACGTTGCCCCCGGCGTTGGTTTCGCAGACGGAACAGCATCTGGAACAGCTACTTAACCGTTATACCCTGATTAAACAGCAAGTCGAAACACCATAACCCTCCTGCCTCAGGCACCACAGAGCATCTGTATAAACTCCACTTCACGCTGTAACGGCTCTATGGACATTGTCATCATTATTGCCGGGATATTGACATCCCGGGTGCAAAGGAAAATGCATTATGAAACCCAAAAATAAGCGAAGCGCGTATCACCTGGTCGCTGAGGAAGCGCGTGCTGAAGAGCGGCTGCGCAATTACCGGCAGGCATATGGACTGTGGACGACCGCGTCCTCACTGGCGGTAGACGAAACCAACCGGG
Source organism: Buttiauxella sp. A111 (assembly GCF_014189855.1). GTDB lineage: Bacteria > Pseudomonadota > Gammaproteobacteria > Enterobacterales > Enterobacteriaceae > Buttiauxella > Buttiauxella selenatireducens. The sequence continues at coordinate 636,958 of NZ_BJFN01000001.1, read as the reverse complement.
TCTGGGCTGATGCCCGCAGCGAATATTGCCGCCAACGAATGTCATTAGTCAGCAAATAGTCCGTACTTCCATTTTGAGTTAAAAGGAAATTTTATGAACGAACGTGAATTACCGGTCGCGGGCCAATCCGTCTGGCGACTCATCTCTGTTTTGCTGGGGGTGGTGATGATGTGGTTTGGCGCGATGCGCTTCTGGCCCTTTATGACCGACACCATGGCCGCCTTGCTGGCGCAGTATGACTGGTTGCCCGCGGCCTCCATGGCCCATTCCGTGAGCATCGGCGTCGGTGCGATTGAGGTCGCGATTGGCCTGATGTTGCTGGTCCCTCATGAGACGGTTCGGCGCTATGCCGGGCTGGCGGCGGCGCTGTTCTGGTTCTCCGCACTGTTCTTGTTGATTGGCAAGCCGATGTATCAGCACACTGATGTGTATTCCGGTTTCCCGGTGATTGGTGGCGGGCAGACGCTGCTCAAACATCTGGGTATCGCGGCGTTAGGGCTGGGGATTTTTGCTTTTCAGCGTCATGCTCGTTTATATCGCGCGGCGGTACTGGGCCTGTGGCTGGGGCAACTGCTGGTGTTGTTGTGGATAGGGGGCATGAAATTTACTGCCGTGGAAGCGACAGGTGTCAGCCATCTGATGAAAACGAGCCCGTTCTTCTCCTGGCTGTATAACTTCTGCACCATTCAACAAGCCTCCATTGTTATCGGGCTGACTGAACTGGGCACAGCGGCACTGATGCTCTTCTGGCCATGGCGTCCGAATATTGCGCGTCTGGGTTTCCTGGCGGCGATCTGTACCTATCTGCTGACCAACACCTTCCTGTTCAGCTTACCCGGCTGGCAGTCGGGTTACGGCTTCCCGTTTATTGGCCGTACCGGGCAGTTCCTTATCAAGGATGAATTATTATTACTGGGGGCGCTGGTGCTGTTCCTGACGCCATTCGCCAGCATCTGCTGCAAGAATGTAAAGTCAGGCACCTGAGTCCTGGTGAATGCTGCACGCAAACAAAAAAGCCCGCTTAAGTTTCCTTAAGCGGGCTCTCGAATTTGGCTCCTCTGACTGGACTCGAACCAGTGACATACGGATTAACAGTCCGCCGTTCTACCGACTGAACTACAGAGGAATCGGTTAACGGGGCGCATAGTAACGAGCGCCCACTGGGTTGTCAAAGGCTGTTTAGATGAAACGTGTTTGATTGCTGATTTAATCAACAAAAAGAAGAAAAGAGCCGCAAATGCGCGGCTCATAAAGGGTTTTATGCCCGTTGTGCCCTGACCGGTGCAGTCGCTTCAATCAACCACGGGCGAGCGTCACTTGAGACAAGCGGCGATAATGTTTCGCGTACTTGCTGGTGATAATCATCAAGCCAGGCAATGTCTTGTTCGCTCAGCAGGGATAAATCGACCGCGCTTAAATCGATCGGGATCAGCGTCAGCGAGGCAAATTTACAGAAGCCTGGTCGTGAGGCGACAACTTCAACCTGGTTTTCAATGCGAATACCGTGGCTTCCGGCGAGGTAATATCCAGGTTCGATAGTCAGAACATTGCCGGGTAACATCGGCCATGGATTCACTTTCTTCGCCATACGATGTGGGTTTTCATGAATGAGCAAGCAGTGGCCGACACCGTGACCCGTGCCATGGTCATAATCCAGACCCAGTTCCCATAATGGACGACGAGCAAACGCATCGAGTTGATGCCCTTGCGTGCCTTGAGGGAATTGCAGTGAAATCAGCGACAAGAACCCTTTTAACACGGCGGTGTAATGCAGGCGACGTTGACCGTCAAGTTGCCCGAAGTTCAATGTCCGCGTGGCATCGGTGGTGCCGTTGTAATACTGGCCACCTGAATCATTCAGGTAAAACTCTTTACTGGTGATCGCAAAATTGGTTTCTGGTGCGCTGTGGTAGTGGCACATTGCTGCATTACTCGCAGCCGCGGAAATCGTACCAAAACTTTGTTCCCAGAAGTTTTCACACTGCTGGCGGAAAGTCAGCTGCTTTTCCTGGGCTTCGAGTTCTGTAATCGGGTTGCCTGCGGCTTCACGCAAGGGGACTTCATGACTCAACCAGGCGAGGAAATTCACCCATGCCGCGCCATCTTCCACGTGGCTTGAACGATACCCTTCCAGCTCGACGCTGTTTTTATTCGCTTTCATCAGCGTAACAGGATCGGCCAACCATTCGATTTCACCCCCTCCTTGTTCAACGGCAAAGCGTACCGCAACCGGAGTATTATCACCATCAAGTAAGAAGCGTTTTCCCGCCGCAAGCTGCTTACAACGCGGCAGAAACGCATCTGCACTGTGTGTCTTAAGCGAGTCCAACAATCCGCTATCAAGCTGTTGCAGCTTGGCTTCATCGACAAACCACTCTACGGCACCGTCGTTTTTAATCAGGGCGAAAGAGAGTGGCACTGGGCTCATGGCGATATCTGAACCGCGAACATTCAACAGCCAGGCAATGTTGTCAGGCAAGGTGAGGGCAAGGTAGTCCACACCTTCACGCGTCAGGGCTTCCGCGACACGTGCACTTTTGGACGCGGTTGATTCACCGCTAATCTCAACGGGCATAGGATGAATCACGCCGCGCGGTGCTGCCGGGCGCTCGGTCCAGATTTTATTAATAGGATCATCGTTGACGGCCACCAGGTCACAGCCGCTGGTGCGCAGTTGTTCATACTGGTTGTTAACGATAAGCATCGGTTCAAATGCAATACGTTGACCAGAAGGTAAGTTTTCGCGCATCCAGAGGTGGATGGGTTCATCGTGCAGGTGATGAATTTCAAACTCGCTGAGGTTAACTTGCTGGTGCGCCTGAACCTGGTAGCGACCATCAACAAACAGCAGTGCGCGGTCGGCCAAAATCAGAGCCAGCCCCGCTGAGCCATCAAAACCACTGATAAATTCAAGCTTTGCGTCAAAGGGGGCACAGTATTCACTTTGATGCGCATCGGCACGAGGGATAAGCATGCCATCAAGTTCGCGCTCTTTAAGCAGGCTGCGTAACGCAGCCAGAGGTGATGTGTGTTGCATTTTTATTCTCTTATCGGAAAGGTGGCTCGTTAAAGGTACGTAGTTTGCGCGAGTGCAGGCGTTCGCCTTCAGCTCGCAGGAGGTCAATGGCGCATATACCGATTTGCAAATGCTCCGAAATCGCCCCTTCATAGAATCGATTGGCCTGACCCGGCAGTTTAATTTCGCCGTGCAGCGGCTTATCTGAAACGCACAGCAATGTGCCATAAGGGACGCGGAAGCGATAACCTTGCGCGGCGATGGTGGCACTCTCCATATCAATAGCAACCGCACGGCTCAAGTTGAAACGCAAGGCTGAAGCTGAATAGCGTAGCTCCCAGTTACGATCGTCAGTGGTGACGACTGTTCCTGTACGTAAGCGCTGTTTAACTTCTTCACCCGGCATTCCACTCACCAGTTTGGTGGCGTCATACAGTGCGCGTTGTACTTCAGCGATGCTTGGAATCGGAATGTCGGGTGGCAGCACGGCATCGAGAACATGATCGTCACGCAGATAGGCGTGAGCCAGCACATAATCGCCAATTGACTGGCTTTCACGCAGGCCGCCGCAGTGGCCAATCATCAGCCAGGCCGCTGGGCGCAATACCGCAAGATGGTCGCAAATATTTTTGGCATTCGATGGCCCAACACCAATGTTAATCAGCGTGATACCTGTACCGTTGGCATCAATCAAATGCCATGCTGGCATTTGGTGTTTTTTCCAGGCGAGATCAGAAATGGCCTCTTCAGGTGCCTGGCTGTCGGCCGTTAACCACACGCCACCGGCGCATGAAAGCGCGACATATGGGCTTTCCGGATCAAGAATTTGCTGGCAACCCCAGCGTACAAATTCATCAACATAGCGGGTGTAGTTGGTGAACAACACGAATGACTGGAAGTGCTCAACCGGTGTGCCGGTGTAGTGACGCAAACGGGCCAGCGAGAAATCGACTCGGCGTGCATCAAAATGCGAAAGCGGATAGTACTCAGTCGGATGGAACAGACCATCCGCCGTTTCATCACCAATTTGCGACAGTTCGGTTGTCGGAAAATGACGAGGCAAACCGGCGCTCATCGAACGGTCTAACGACAAGCTTGAGCCATCAATCACATACGGATACGGAATTTCGTGCAGCGATAAACCTACTTCAATCTGCGCACCATAATCTTCATACAGTAGGGTTAATTGTTCGGCGAGATAATGGCGAAACAGTGCAGGGCGGGTGACGGTGGTTGTGTAGCTGCCGGAATGGGTGAAGCGGGCATAAGCGCGTGTTTTGTTGGGATGGTGAATAGTGCCATCCCAGCTGACGCGTAATTCCGGGTAGACAAATAATCCTGCGGCACGTTTTTGTATTTCGGGTAAGGTGCCGTTTTCAACGTACTGGGCAATGGCCTCGCGCAATGCGTTGACCGAAGCATCGTACAGCTCCTCTAATTTATCGAGGGCCTGATTCGGGGTAAGGGCAGTGTCGGCTGTCTGATGCGTCATCTTATCTCCTTATCCTGCTGATTATACGCAGGGCTGTTTCGATAGTATGTCATCGACGGGAGAGAACGGAAGGGGCGGGAAGAGAAAAGCAAGAAGCCTGCTAAACCAGGCAGGCTTCTGAAATAGGGCCACTGACAGCATGCGGGATGCAACTGTCAGTGTTTTCCGGGATATGAATTATATCCGTTCAACTTTTGCCGGAAGCCCCTGCCTTACCGCTGCCCCAGAGACCCAATCCAGCCAGGTGTTGGCTACCTTACGCGTAGGGTCGGCAAACCCCAGATCGTTAAGGTTAATCCCTGCTTTTATCTGTGCATCAAACGGCATGGGTTCACCGTCCAGATAGTGTTGAGCAGCACCCATCTCCCGGTGCCCATATCCGTGCTCAATGGCAATGACACCAGGCATCACGCCGTTAAGCAAACTGATCTGCGCTTCAACCTGCCCACCCGGTGTGGTGATGCGAACAGTGTCGCCATGGGCCAGACCGTAGCGCTTGCCATCTTCAGGATTCAGCGCCACCAGGTTAGTGGGTTTGAGATGATGTAACCGTGGGATCACGGTAGAAGCGCTGGCCATGGTATTGGATTTAAAAGAAATCAGCTTCAGTGGCCACTGCTGCACCGGGAAAATCTCCTCCATAGCGCGCCCATCAGAAAGCCGTGAAGGATACCAGGCAGGACATCCACTATAACGTTCACCGGTTATCGCGTGACGATGAGCGGCGACGTCCGCATTCCAGATTTGCAGCGGTTTTTGCCAAATATTGCCGACACTGTTGTCCACGCGCCCGCTGCTGTCCGGCGCAAAACGCCCGCCTCGGGAATAGATAAAGGCGACGCGACTGACTTCATCCGGTTTTAGCGTCTGCTCAATCACCGGCAGAATACGCTGCACACCCGTCAGCGTCACATCCTCTTGCCTGGCTTGTGCGACGGGCGTTTTGCCCATATACGCGATGTTTGCGGCAATGCGCAGATAGTAATCTTCCGCACGATTGAGCGGGTAACCGTTGCCCTGCGCATCGGTAATCGCATTGTCACCGAAACCAGGCAGTTTCAGGCGCTTTGCCACGGCGATGCAGAAGGCTTCCATTGATACTGGTTGCCCATCGGCGGTTTGGCTTGTCGCGCTAGCAACGATAGGCCAACGGGCGGTGGTGGCTTTACTGGCGACACCCGCCCACGGAGCGCTAAATCCCCAGCTTTCAAAATTGTGCGTGTCCGGAACGATATAATCCGCCAGAGCCGTGGTTTCATTCATGAATGCGTCAATGGCGATAAACAGCGGCAGACGTTTGGGATCTTTCAGCTTCTCTTCCGCCACGGCCCGTAACCCAGGAATGCCATAGAACGGGTTGGTCATATTGGAGATCCACGCTTTTAGCGGGTAAGGGTAGCCCTCCAGCGCGGAGGTGAGGAGTTCGGTCAACTGCCCTGCAACGAAGGGGTACCACGGTGCTTTGGCCGGGAACGGGGAAACCCCAGCAGCCAGCTTATCCTGATACTCTTCGGAGGATTCATAGGCCGTTTTGCTGCGCGCGATACTCAGCCCCTTCGGTTTTACCTTGCCGGGGAAGCTGTCCATGTTATAGCGCGGGCCATCGGTCGCACCGTTAAATTTACCGCCCCCGACAAAGACGCCGCCTTCCAGACTGAGATTACCAATCAGCGCGTTGAGCATCATGACGGCCCAGGCGTTGTAAAACCCGTTGCCAGCCATCATGCCGCCATGGGTAATAACGGCTGCTTTACGTCCGTGGCGGGTAAAGGTATCTGCCAGCGCCGCAATTTTCACCTCTGACACGCCGCATTGTTGGCTGTATTGCGCCAGTGTGAGTTTATTGGCCGCCTCTTTAAGCAACTGAAATCCACTTTTTACGGTGACGATTTTGCCGTCAGTCAGCGTGACCTGTTGAGCAACAAACAACTGCGCGCGCGGGCAACCGCTGGCGGCAACAATCTCGTTGTCTTCGTTCAACACTACAGGTTCGTTTGCACCATCAGCCGACAGGTGAGCCAGAGTCAAATGTTGCCCGGCAAGTTGCGGGAGTTCATCGGTGATCACCAGATGCGTGGCGTTGGTCCAACTTTTTTCGCCTGCCTGCTGCATGGCTGTTGCATCAGGAATCGCAAGGTAATCTGCGTTATAACGTTGTTTTTCGATGATCCAGCGGATCAACCCCATAGCCAGCGCTGAGTCACTGCCGGGGATAACGGGCAGCCAGTGACCGCGATCGTCAGCCAATACCGTGGTTAGCGGTAGAGCTGGGGCGACGACAACATACTGAAAATTATCACGCAAACGTGCGCTGGACAGTTGTCGGGCCTGGCGTTTAAAAGGGTTCCCGGACTGTGCCGGAGAGGTGCCCATAAATAGCGCAAATTCGACATGATCCCAGTCAGGTTTGACGTGCGGGTTTTTATCCAGATCGCCCATCAAGGCACCGGAACCGGCCCGATAGGCCAGGCCGCAATAGGCACCGTGCGCCCCGAAGTTTTTGCTGCCGAAGCTATTAAGAGCAAAACGGCGAAGGAACGTATCGCGTCCGTCATCACTGGTATTGGTGACCAGCAATTGGTTCGTTTTCGGGCCAAACCCAGGGTGTTTTGGGTCTATAGGCGTCGTTGGAGCATACAGATCCCGCAAACCCTCTACATGCCCCTCGCCAAACAGATCGCCACCTTCCACGACCTCCTCAATCAGCTGCTCAAAACTGATGCGCTGCCATTTACCTTCCCCACGTTTTCCGACGCGTTTCATCGGTTCCAGAATACGCAGCGGGCTGTACAGGCCTTCCATCAAAGTCGCACCGCGTGCGCAGGCGGTGGAGCGGGCGTCGAGGCCGCTTTCTCCCGCCAGCTTTTCCATCGCTTCGGCAAACGGGACGGAGGCATTAATGTGATGTTCATGGGATAACGGGTGATAAGGATTGCCTGCAATTCGCAGTACTTTTCCTTTTTCGCAATCGACCCTGACCCGCACGCCGCACTGCGTCCAGCAGCCAAAGCATTGCGTCATGGAGATCACTTGTTGCGGATTTTGCTGCCATTGGGGTTGTGCGTGAGCCTCGGGAATCAGCGCATTAGCAAAGATGCGGTCGCGGGTTATCTTGCCGGAGGTTCCGTTTCGCAAACCGTCAATGGCACGCTTTGCAACATCCCGATAGCTCAGTCCAAAGGTCACCATTCCGCCCAGAGCAAGGCCGACTTTAAGCCACTGACGACGGGTTAAATTAGCCATGTTGCATTCTCCTTGCGAGTCCGTTCACGGTTTCACGAACAATAATGAGTAGCACTATCCACAAACCAAAAGTGCCGAGGATGGCGAGCCAACCGTCGGTGCCTGCGGGCAGTGAATATGGATTAAATTGCGCGTTAAATTTTGGTACGGTCTGTACCTGAATCAGTAAGGTCCAGCGCATCAGCCAGCACAACGCCATTGCACTCAACGCCTGCAAAATACGTAATGGCATCGATAACGGCTGGTACAAAGCCACGCAGCCAATTCCCAGCGATATCAACCCAAGTACGGCCCACCCGGCTGCGTAGTATCTGGCTGAGGACGACACGGTAAGCCAGTCGCGGATAGCCACCCCGGACAACGTATCGCCGGTAACCCAAATAGTGACAACGATAGCAAGTAGCCCCAACGTCCAGATCTGCGCCAGAGCCAGTTTTCGCTGTAACGCCCGTTCATCACCAAGTGAAACGACGAGCAGGGCAAAAAAGGTCTGGAAAGCACTGAGGAACATAACGAACGGAAACGCGTAGCTAAACCAGATGGGACGGGCATGCACAACCGAGACTTCACGACCGGTATACGTCAGCAATCCTACTGCGAGTAAAGCGCTTGCCAGCGCCAACCATTTCGTCACGCGGTAGCTTTTTTGAGTAAAACGCTTGAGTTGTTGTGCAAGAAACCACAAGCCCAGAACCCCGGTAAAGAGCGGCAGAAACAGTGCGCCCCACGGCATCCACGACCAGGGCGTTGGATAAGCGTAGAAATGCCAGAAGCGGGCGGTTTGATGCAGATCCGCCGTGAGCGCCAGAGGTGCGGTGATGGAACACGTTAAGGCAATCAGCAGTGTCAGGTTTTCAAGTGTTGCCGACTCTTTTTTACGCCAGTGAAGAACGCAGGCAAACAGGGCGGCACAGGTGGCAATGCCGATGAAAAAGAAATACTGCACCGCCCAGGGAAGCCAGCTTATCTCCTGCGGACGTGTCAGCACTTCCTCGATAATCAGAGAAGGGTTCATTTAAACCTCCTGCCAGAGTGCGGATTGCGCGCGTCCCATCAATGGGGTGACGAAGGCTTCATCCAGACCTAAATAGAAAACATGGGGCTGGGTGCCGCTTTCGGGCTTCAACACCTTGATGGCGTCGTGGTTTGCGTGAAGCATTTGCGAGATACGACTGTTGGGATCCTTCAGGTCGCCGATAATACGAGCGCCGCCGACGCAAGACTCCACACAGGCGGGGAGCAATCCGGCTTCCAGACGGTGGACGCAGAAGGTGCATTTATCGGCGGTTTGGGTTTCGTGATTGATAAAGCGTGCGTCATAGGGACAGGCTTGCACGCAATAAGCGCAGCCGACACAACGTGTGTTGTCAACGACCACAATGCCGTCTTCCCGCTGAAACGTCGCCTGAACGGGGCAAACGGGCACGCAGGGCGGATTATCACAATGGTTGCACAGGCGGGGCAGCAGCACGTTGGTGACGCTCTGTTCGCCTTCAAGTCGCACCTGATATTGATTTACATGGGTGCGAAATTCGCGCTGTGGTGTCTGGTTTTCAATAGCACAACTGACCGTGCAGGCCTGACAACCAATACAGCGGCGCAAATCGATGAGCATGGCATAACGATGGTGTGCGGACCCTTCATGTCGTTCAGGAGAGAAGGGGAATTTCGCATGAGCCAGCGGCACCAATGAGGCACCCGCACTCAGAATGCCCAATTGCTGGAGAAACTGCCGTTTACTACTGTCCATATTTTCCCCCGTCGTGATGCAACAACAAAACATTGGTCACGTCATTGACTGACTAGTGATGTATAAAAAATGTCTATGATTTACAGTGTAAAAATCATGGAGGGGCGGCTCTATTGTGGTTAACCACATACCCGGCTTGTTGTTGATCTAAAACATAATCAACAAGGATATTTCGGTGAACGGCATACAGATGAGATGCCTGGCATTATTGATGTCAGCTGTCATGATGAGCGGTGTGGCATGGGCGCAGACGTGGAGTATTGGCATTCTGGCGATGCGTGGAGAGGTGTTGACGCGAAGCCACTGGCAACCGTTAGAGAGACTGCTCAATCAACAAATACCCGGCGAGCAGTTTCATATCCAGGCGCTGGATTTGCATCAAATGCAGGAAGCGGTTAACCGCAAAACGGTACAGTTCGTGGTGACCAATCCGGCGCAGTTTGTGCAACTGAACAGCCATTCACCGCTGCGTTGGCTGGCTTCTTTGCGTTCTGGTCGCGGTGGTCAGGCTGCGAGCAATGTTATCGGCAGTGTTATCCTGACCCGGCGCGACAGTGGGATCGAAAACGTACACGATCTGATCGGCAAAACCGTAGGCGCGATTGATGCGCAGGCTTTTGGCGGCTATTTGCTGGGGTATAAGGCGCTCAGTGATAACGGCATTCGCCCGGAGCGGGACTTGAATTTGCGTTTCACAGGTTTCCCGGCCGATGCGCTGCTCTATTTGTTACGCGAAAAAGCCGTTCAGGCGGTGATTGTACCGGTATGCCTGCTAGAAAATATGGATGAAGAGGGACTGGTCCATAAAGAAGATTTTGTCGCGGTGTTAAACCATCCATCCTCAATTCCCTGCTTAACCAGTACGCCGCTTTATCCCAACTGGTCATTTGCGGCACTGCCGAGTGTCAGTGATGAACTGGCGGATCGCGTCACGAAAGTTTTATTTAATACACCGCAGGACTCGCCTTTTCATTGGGGGGCCCCGGCTTCTACAAGCCAGGTCGAAACGTTGTTACACGACGTGCGTCAGCACCCACAGCAGCGGCATCTGTGGCTGGATATCAAAAGCTGGCTGATACAACATCAATGGGTGATGGGCACAGTGGCGCTGGTTCTGCTCATGCTCACGCTAAATTATATCTGGGTCATGCTACTGGTACGGCGGCGCGGTCAGCAGATAGAGCGTAATAATGTTCAGCTTCGCCAACAGGAGCAGGCGTTGGAAACGGCAAGGCAAATGAGCGTGTTGGGGGAGATGACCTCCGGTTTTGCCCACGAACTGAATCAACCGCTTTCTGCTATTCGCCATTATGCCGAGGGATGCCTGATCCGCCTTGAATCTCAAAATGAACACCACCCGCTACAGACGGCACTGAAAGAAATTGCTAGTCAGGCCCAGCGAGGGGGCGACACACTGCGAAATCTGCGCCATTGGGTTAGCCAGGCGCAAGGTAACCCGGTCATGACGGAAGAGTGGCGATGCGTCAACATTCGTGACGCTATTTTGCACGTCTGGCAATTATTGCGCATGGCGCAGCACTTTCCGGCGGTAACGCTGGAGTTGGACGTGAATGCAAGGCAGACCCTGTATTTGCCGCCAGTTCTGCTTGAACAGGTGTTGGCGAACCTTATCCTGAATGCGGCACAGGCAGGTGCAAAAAAGGTGTGGATTGTGGTGGAGCATAAAGACGAGGGTGCGCGAATCACCTTACAGGATAATGCCGGAGGAATGGATGACGAGTTATTACGTCAGGTTTTCCAACCCTTTATGACGACCCGCGATGAGGGGATGGGGCTAGGGTTGGTGATTTGTCAGCGTTTGGTTCGTTATGGCATGGGAGAAATCACTATCAAGAATCAAAGGGCCGCAGATGGTCAAATGGGTGTGGCTGTAATGTTAGATTTTCCGCGCAGGGAGGAGCAAAAACGCGATGGCGAGAATTCATTTACTGGATGACGATGTGGCGGTAACCCAGGCCTGCGCATTTTTGCTTGAAAGCCTGGGGTATGACGTTTTCTGCTGGAATGAAGGGGCGAAGTTTCTGTCTCAGGCTGATCTGTATCAGACGGGGGTCTTGTTGTTGGATATGCGTATGCCGGGTATGGATGGTCAGGTTGTGCATGAGGAAATGTTGCAACGCGGCAGTACGCTGGCGGTGGTATTCCTCACCGGTCATGGTGATGTCCCAATGGCTGTGGAGCAGATGAAACGCGGCGCGATAGATTTTCTGCAAAAGCCCGTTTCTGCAAAACCGCTTCAGGTTGCGCTGGAACGTGCGCTGCTCGCTTCTGCGCAGACGTTCGATAGGCAAAAGATTGTCGCTTGTTATCAGCAACTCACACCAAAAGAGCGAGAATTAGCGGGGCTGGTGGCAAACGGGTTAATCAACCGTGAGATTGCCAACGCAATGAACATTGCGGTACGAACGGTGGAGGTACACCGCGCCAGAGTGATGGAAAAAATGCAGGCGGGCAGCCTGGCTGAACTGGTGAATCGACTTCAACAGGTACGGGAGTCATTTCTGTTGCTGAGTTGAAGGGGGATAAAACAGTTAAATCTGCACAAACAAAAAAGCCCGCTTAAGTTTCCTTAAACGGGCTTTCGAATTTGGCTCCTCTGACTGGAATCGCCTTTGCCAGTGGCCTTTGCGTGATAGGTATCGGTTGTTGGGGCACTCACTTTCGCCAGTAACCCCTGTTTATTTTATACCCCAAGACGGTCGCGCAGGCTGTAGTAAGCCGCCCCCATTGCGGTAAATGGAATGCGGAAAGTGCGGCCACCCGGGAACGGGTAGTGCGGCAGATTCGCAAAGGCATTGAAGCGTTCTGCATCACCGCGCAGCAATTCGGCTATCAGACGGCCCGCCAGATGGGTATAGGTGACACCATGGCCGCTGCAACCCTGACTGTAATAAATATTGTTATCCAGACGGCCAACCTGTGGCAGGCGCGACAGCGTCAGCAGGAAGTTGCCGGTCCAACTGTAGTCAATTTTCACCCCTTTCAGCTGCGGGAAGGTCTTCAGCAGATTTGGCATCACCAGACGCTCAATGTCTGCCGGATCGCGAGCGCCGTACACCACACCGCCACCGTATAGCAGACGGTTATCTGCGGTCAGACGGTAGTAATCCAGCAGATAGTTGCAGTCCTCCACGCAGTAATTATTTGGGATAAGCGAACGCGCAACTTCCTCGCTCAGCGGTTCAGTGGTCAATACTTGCGTACCACATGGCATACTGCGTTTCGCCAGTTCCGGCTCCACTTTATCGCCCAGATAGGCGTTCCCCGCCACAATCACATATTTCGCCGTCACTTTGCCTTTAGCCGTATTCACCACCGCCGGGCTGGTGTGCTGAATGTTAGTCACCGGTGATTGCTCAAACACCCGGCCACCGTTCAGGCGGATGGCGTTCGCTTCGCCAATCGCCAGATTCAGCGGATGAATATGGCCGCCGCTGTGATCGAGCAGTGCGCCGACGTATCTGTCGCTGTTCACTTCACGTTTCAACTCGTTAGCATCCAGCAGCTCAAGATGGGTGTTGCCGTAGCGCTCCCAGTTGGCTTTTTGCTCTTCCAGCTTTTCTAACTGCTTATGATTCATCGCCACAAACAGGCCGCCCGGGCGATAGTCGCAATCAATCTGGTAGCGTTTGATGCGTTCACGAATAATTTCGCCACCTTCGAACATCATGCTGCCGAGCATTTTTGCCGCGTCAGCACCATAGGTGCGCTCAATGACATCGATGTCGCGGCTATAAGAGTTAACTAACTGACCGCCGTTGCGTCCGCTGGCACCGAAGCCGATGCGCGCGGCTTCGAGCAGCACCACGTCGTAACCCATTTCAGACAGCTGCAGCGCCGAAGACAGCCCTGTGTAACCACCGCCGACCACACACACGTCACAAGTGACGGATTCGGAAAGCTGAGGAAAAGGCTCGTACTGATTGGCGCTTGCCGCGTAATAACTGCTGGTATGTTCAGTCATGATTAAGGCTCCAGTGAAATCCAGATGGTTTTCAATTCGCTAAATTTTTCTAATGCGTGCAAAGACTTATCGCGCCCGTTACCGCTTTGTTTGTAACCGCCAAACGGCACCGTCATATCGCCATCGTTATAGTTATTGACGAAAACGGAGCCTGCTTTCAGGCGACGGCTCATGCGGTGCGCCCGCGACAGATCGCGAGTCCATACGGCGGCTCCGAGGCCATAATCGCTGTCGTTGGCGATTTCCAGTGCTTGTGCCTCGGATGTGAAGCGGGTGATGACCAGAACCGGCCCGAAGATTTCATCACGGCTCACGCTGGCGGTGGGGCTGGTATCGAGGAAAATCGTCGGTCCAATCGCGGCAGGGTGTTGACCGCTCCGGCCATCCAGCGCCAGTTTTCCCTCGGTTTCGCCGTTACGAATAAAACTGTGTACGGTATCAGCGTGGGCGTTATCGATCAGCGTACCCATGGTGGTATTCGGGTCGAGTGGGTTGCCTGGCTGCCAGTTTTTTGCCTGCTCTTTCAGGAGTTCGATAAACTCATCGGCAATGCTTTCTTCCAACAACAGGCGCGTCCCGGCGATACACACCTGGCCCTGGTTGTAGAAAATCCCCGCAGCAGCCGTGGCGGCGGCTTTTGTTAAATCCGGGCAGTCGGCAAACACGATATTGGCGCTTTTACCACCGGCTTCCAGCCAGACACGTTTCATGTTGCTATCGCCTGCGTCTTTCAGCAGTTGCTTACCGGTGCGGGTAGAACCTGTAAAGGTGATAACGTCCACATCCGGATGCAGGGACAACGCCTGGCCTGCTTCGTGGCCAAATCCTGGGATGACGTTAAACACGCCGTCGGGCAAACCGGCTTCTTTCGCCAGTTGCGCCAGGCGAATGGCGGTCAAAGGGGATTTTTCGGAAGGTTTGAGAATCACGCTGTTACCCGCAGCCAGCGCCGGGCCGAGTTTCCAGCAGGCCAGCAGTAATGGGAAGTTCCACGGCACGACGGCGGCAATAACACCCACAGGTTCACGGACGATCAGCGCTAAATCATTAACCCCCGTGGTGGCGACTTCACCGTAAACTTTATCAATCGCTTCGGCATACCAGCGGATGGCGCGGGCACTACCGGGAATATCATCACGCAGGCTATGGCGAATAGGCTTGCCGGTATCCAGTGTCTCCAGCAGCGCCAGTTCCTCGTGATGCTGTTCCATTAAATCTGCCAGCTTATTTAATACGGCTTTACGTTTGGCGGGCGAGGCCTGCGACCAGTCGCCGCGCTCGAAAACATCACGTGCCGCGCGAACGGCAATATCAACATCGGCTTTTTTACCCCGCGCAACCTGTGCCTGGGTGCGTTGTGCTGCCGGGTCGAAAATGTCGAAGGTACTATTATCCTGAGTCGGACAATATTCACCGTTAATAAACAAACGGGTTTCTATCGCGATATTTTTCGCTTTTTCCTGCCAGTAGTTCAGATTCTGAAAGTCCATGCCAACTCCTTATAACTCAATAAGATAATCGATTTTCCTTGGTTGCAGTCGTCATAATCTGGCTGCAAGATGCCCCAGGAAATAAATCCTGTAAAAAGCATCGTATTAAGGTGGCCTGAGCAACTCAGGCCGATTAAATCAGCGTATAGAAATCAGAACGTGGTGGGGGTATGGGCACTGATAATGCGGCAGATGCCTGCCGAGGTGTTGCTGAAGCTGTGAGGTATGCCGGTATTGATGGCATAACTTTGCCCTGCAACGAGGTGATATGTCTGCCCGTTAACGGTCAGTATCACTTCACCTTCCAGTATCGTGCCTATTTCCTCACCCTGGTGTTTGATCCTCTCACCGGTTGTTGTTCCCGGTTGGTAAGTCTCGAAGATCATGGCCAGTGTACGGTTCGGGTTTCCGTTATGTACTAGCTTCATTGACACACCCTGACTGCCGATCTCAATCAGGTCATCCTGATTAATAATCACCTGCGGCTCATCAGGTTTTTCCGGTTCTGCGAAGAACTCGGAGAGCGACAGCCCATAAACTTTCAGCAGCTTTTGCAGCGAACTGATAGCAGGACTCACTTTGTCCTGTTCTATGGTGCTGATGGCGCTATGCGTTAATCCAGACAGTTCGGCGGCACGACGTTGTGAAAGCCCCAATTGTTGGCGGATCTCTGACAAACGTTTACCCGGCGCCAGGCCGTCATCGCTCATAGTTGCTTTTCCTTAACAGTAGTGGTCAGAGCCGCTGCTTTTCAGCGAGGTGGTTCTGACAAGCGGTGATAAAACCTTCAAGCAACATACGCGACAGCGCGTATTCGCTACTGTTCCATTCAGGATGCCATTGCACACCCAGAGCGAACGGGTGATCGTGAATACTGGCCGCTTCAACCAGACCATCCTGTGAGCGTGCTTCCACGCGCAGCAATGGGCCCAGTGTTTTTGCGCCTTGTCCATGTAACGAGTTCACCCAAAACGTGTTGCAACCCGGTATTAGCTTTGAAAGCAATCCTCCTTGCTGAACCTGGACTTCATGAGATGGAGCGTACTGTTGCTCCACCGAAAGCTCTGGATCTTCACGGTGTTCCAAAAACTCTGGTTGATCGCACAGGCGACGATACAGAGTCCCTCCCGTTGCAACAACAAGTTCCTGCAATCCACGACAGATGGCGAAAATGGGGATGCGCCTTTCCAGACCCGCGTTGATTAACGCCAGGCTCAGTTCGTCACGCCCGGGATCGGCGTCAGGCTCATCGCCGTTTTCACCATACAGGTGCGGCTGCACGTTACTGGGGCTGCCTGGCAGGAAGATGCCATCGAGTTTGGGCAGCAAAGCATTCAGGAGTTCCGGCTCCGCCAGCGCATGTGGCAGAGCAATCGGCAAACCGCCGGCATTCAATACGGCATTAAGGTACTTTTCTTGCAACGTCTGGGTCTGGTGACCCTTAAGCCTGTTCCTGCACATCACTACACCGATAACCGGCTTGTCAAATATATTGCCCATGATCGACCTCACATTCTGGACTAAATTATTGCCAAACTAACCCGTATTACTCTTTTTTGCTCAATATCGTTCAATATATTTTCAATCTAGCAGTGTGATAACCTATTTGCAAACTCACGTTAACATTTGACAAACATTTAAAATGGAGCCATTGTCGAAAAGTGGACATTATATTTAACGGTCGAAATCAGCGACTGGCATCCAAAGCAACGGCGGTGAATCATGGAAACCAATATCGTAGAAGTTGAGAGTTTTGTTCAGCATTCCGAAGAGAGACGAAGTAGCGCGTTTGCCCGTGAAGTAAAGACGTACCTCGAACGCTATCCAAATACCCAATATGTTGATGTTTTGCTCACTGACCTGAACGGTTGCTTCCGCGGAAAGCGCATTCCGGTTTCCAGCCTGCGTAAAATAGAGAAGGGCTGCTACTTCCCTGCCTCTGTTTTTGCGATGGATATTCTTGGCAACGTGGTTGAAGAAGCAGGGCTGGGTCAGGAATTAGGTGAACCGGATCACAACTGTGTACCGGTGCTGGGTACCTTAACCCCGTCAGCGGCGGACCCGGAATTTATCGGTCAGGTGCAGCTGACGATGCTTGATGAAGATGGCGCTCCCTTTGACGTTGAGCCGCGGAACGTGCTTAACCGACTCTGGCAGCAATTGCGCCAGCGCGGTCTGTTCCCCGTGGTAGCGGTAGAGCTGGAGTTCTATTTACTTGACCGTCAACGTGACACCGAAGGGTATTTGCAGCCGCCGTGCGCGCCGGGCACCAATGACCGTAACACTCAGAGCCAGGTTTACTCCGTTGATAACCTTAACCATTTCGCCGATGTATTGACCGATATCGACGATCTGGCGTGCCTGCAATTGATTCCGGCCGATGGTGCGGTAGCCGAAGCATCTCCAGGTCAGTTCGAAATTAACCTGCATCACACCGATAACGTGCTTGATGCCTGCGACGATGCGCTGGCGTTAAAACGCCTGGTGCGCACGGTGGCGGAAAAACACAAAATGCACGCCACATTTATGGCGAAACCGTATGAAGAGCACGCCGGCAGCGGGATGCACATTCATATCAGTATCCTGAATGCGAAAGGTGAGAACGTGCTGGCCGATGCCGATGGCGAAGATTCAGTCCTTCTCAAGAAAATTCTTGCCGGGATGATAGACCTGATGCCTGCATCTATGGCGTTGTTAGCGCCAAACGTAAACTCCTACCGTCGTTTCCAGCCCGGTATGTATGTGCCAACTCAGGCTTCATGGGGGCATAACAACCGTACTGTTGCACTGCGCATCCCTTGTGGCGATCGTGACAATCACCGTGTCGAGTACCGCGTTGCTGGTGCAGATGCCAACCCTTATCTGGTGATGGCATCCATCCTCGCGGGCATTCTGCATGGTCTTAATAACGATTTGCCGCTGCATGAAGAAGTGGAAGGCAATGGGCTTGAGCAGGAAGGGCTGCCGTTCCCGATTCGCCAGAGTGATGCACTGTGGGAGTTCATGCAAAACGATAGCCTGCGCGAACTGATGGGCGAGCGCTTCAGCCATGTGTTCCACGCCTGCAAGAACGATGAGTTGATTCAGTTTGAGCGTTTGATCACAGAAACTGAAATTGAGTGGATGCTGAAAAACGCTTGATACCCCGTTTCTCCGGAAGCCTAAGCAGCTTGAAGTATGACGGGTATACAGTCTGAGCGGAGCCTGACTGGACATTTGCAGGGCAACCTGCCATTCCCCGTAGCCGCGTAATGGATAACAGGCGGTAACGGGTCTTCAGTTAAACGACAGTGTGTATGACGAGGAAATGAGATGATGCAGATGTTCAAATACCCGCATGGCGAAGGCGAATGCCGCTGCCGTATTGATTATGACGGACCGGTTACCGGTCATTGCCCGACGTTATTACCCCGCGATTCATTTCCTACCCCCAGGCTAAGCAGGTTTGCAGTCACATCGTTACTATCGCAAACCTGTACACGCATGGGGGGACTTCATCATGGCGACTAACTCACCTGTCGAACTTCCATCACAAGCGGGTAAACCGCAACTGCGTAAATCTTTAAAACTGTGGCAAGTGGTGGTGATGGGCCTGGCCTATCTCACGCCGATGTCAGTGTTTGACACCTTCGGCATTGTCTCGGGTATCAGCAATGGGCATGTGCCGGCCTCTTATATCCTTGCCCTGGCAGGCGTGTTGTTTACCGCTGTGAGCTACGGCAAACTGGTTCGCCAGTTTCCGCAAGCAGGCTCCGCCTATACCTACGCGCAAAAATCCATTAGCCCACATGTTGGTTTTATGGTGGGCTGGTCGTCGCTACTGGATTATCTTTTCCTGCCGATGATCAACGTGCTGCTGGCAAAAATTTACCTGTCCGCACTTTTCCCTGAGGTTCCACCGTGGATTTGGGTCATCGGTTTTGTGGTCATTCTCACGGTAGCAAACCTGAAAAGCGTGAATTTGGTGGCAAACTTTAACACGCTGTTTGTACTGGTTCAGGTTTGTATCATGGTGGTGTTTATCATCCTGGTGGTGCAAGGGCTTCATAAAGGGGAGGGCGTTGGAACCGTCTGGACGTTACAACCTTTTATCAGCCAGAACGCGCATTTGATTCCGATAATCACCGGGGCCACGATAGTCTGCTTCTCGTTCCTGGGTTTTGATGCGGTCACGACACTTTCGGAAGAGACTCCGGATGCGGCACGCACCATTCCAAAAGCTATCTTCCTGACTGCCGTCTATGGCGGGATTATCTTTATTGCAGCTTCGTTCTTTATGCAGTTGTTCTTCCCGGATATCAGCCGCTTTAAAAATCCAGATGCGGCGCTACCGGAAATTGCATTGTACGTGGGTGGCAAGCTGTTCCAGTCGATCTTCCTGTGTACGACCTTCGTCAATACACTGGCTTCTGGGCTGGCGTCACACGCCAGTGTTTCACGTCTGTTGTATGTGATGGGGCGTGACAACGTCTTCCCGGAAAAATACTTCGGTTACGTACACCCGAAATGGCGCACGCCAGCGCTAAATGTGGTGATGGTTGGCATCGTGTCTCTGTCGGCGCTGTTCTTCGACCTGGTGACTGCTACAGCATTAATTAACTTTGGTGCGCTGGTGGCGTTTACGTTTGTGAACCTTTCAGTATTCAACCACTTCTGGCGTCGGGAAGGCCGCAATAAGACCTGGAAAGATAAACTCAACTATCTGATTATGCCGCTGATTGGCGCGGCGACGGTGGCGGTGCTGTGGATCAACCTTGAACAGACGTCATTGACGCTGGGATTGGTTTGGGCGGCGGTCGGACTTGTGTACCTGGGCTGGCTCACGGGTCGTTTTCGCAAGCCGCCACCGCAGTTCGACGGGGCGAAAGCGGAACGGGTATGGGAGTAATATGAGATAGCCAAAGCGATTGATGCCCCTTTTTTCGACCATCTATTTCGGTGGTCGAAGATATGGTCAGTAAATCGTTGCTACTCAGGAAATGGAACTGTTGAATGCGCAGTGTGGGGAAGTGGTCCAACTGTGTGGACGCGATAACGATGCCATGGTGGTACTGGCCATGGCGGAGGGTCACGACCATTCAACGATTATCGGTGCAGGCTGGAGAGTCCGACTTTTCTGTAGCCTGCATTGCCGCAACGGTATGTGATACGAATGGAGCCTGCCAGATTACCGTTTCCATTGTGGTGCCCTTTAGCAAGCTGGAGCAGACCACTCCTGATCTTCGCCAACTGGTGCAACTGAGTGCGGAAAATATTGAGACTCGTCTGGGTTGGCGGAAGCCCTGAGGTTTTTCAGGTTCAAATTCAGTCCACTCAGGTTAATTTATCGACCAGATTACGACTCTGCTCGATCATCTTCATCCCTTCACTTTCGTTACGCTGAAGCAGAGCCATGAACAGTAAATCGGTCACGCATAGTTGTGCGCTGCGAGATGAAATGGACGAACTGCGCCAGCGCTGTTCGTCTGCAACCGTGTCGATACAGTAATCGGCTAGTTTTCTCAGTTCACTCTCCTGCAGGGACGTTATCGCCACCACAGCGGCACCTTTCGATTGGGCAACCTCAGCCGCAAGCAGCACTTCCCTACGTTGGCCGGAGAAAGATATCGCCAGCATCACATCCTGATGAGTCAGGGCTTGTGCAATGGTGAGTTGTACGTGGCTATCGGTTTCAATCAGGACATTAAAGCCAATTTTCATCAGCTTCCAGGCGAGGTCTTTTCCCACAAGAGAAGAGCCCCCGATGGCAACGATGTGAATGCGTTTCGCAGCCTGTAGCAGCCCAATAACCTTTTCAAGCTGATTGATATCAAGGCTGTCCGTTGTTTTTTGGATGGCGTTAAGCTTTTCATTGAGAAGCTTATTTGCCACGTCGAGAAGGGGATCCTGGCTGCTGATATCGTTGTGCAAATGGGATGAGTGCTGCTTACGTTCGGTTACCTGTTTCCCCCATTCTTCCGCCAGCGCCACTTTTAACTTTGTGAAGCCCTGAAGCCCGAGCTTTTGGGCAAATTTGACAATGGCCGACTGGCTAACGCCGAGCGTTTGGGCCAGTTGTTGCGAAGAAAGCTCTTTTAAGGCATCGGGACTATCAATGATGAAACTTGCGATCTTGCGCTCACCTGGGGTGAAACGTTCCATATTTTCGATCAATTTTTGACGGTACAGCACGGCGTTTCTCCACAAAAGATCGCTCGATCATTACCTTCTCGCGATTGAAAGGCAACCTTCATTAAGACGGATTTGAAGGAATTTCTGAATAGTGTTCGCCCTATAAAATGTATGAACCATGTCACATTTAACTGCAAGGAATTAAATATTCCTTTTAATTGATTGTTGAATCATTAATTATTCCATTTAAAGGCTGGGCACTGGAACTTTAACGTTGCCATTTGGCATGAACAAATAGCGAGACAATGATGAAAATCGATTTAACAACCCTGACTACCGAAGGTCGCAATACTCACAGTGAAAACATCGACATGCTGTCAACCGAAGAGATGCTGCGGGTAATCAACCAGGAAGACCAAAAAGTGGCGCTGGCCGTTGAAAAGGTGATTCCGGCTATCACTCAGGCAGTCGATGTTATCGTTGCAGCTTTCCAGGAAGGGGGGCGCTTAATTTACTGCGGTGCGGGCACTTCAGGTCGCCTTGGAATTCTGGATGCCAGCGAATGCCCTCCAACCTACGGCACGCCGCGCGAGCAGGTTGTGGCGCTGATTGCTGGTGGCCACCAGGCCATTCTTCAGGCCGTTGAAAATGCAGAAGATAGCCTGACGATGGGCGTGGAAGATCTAAAAAACCTGCAATTTAGTCAAAAAGATGTACTGGTAGGGATTGCCGCAAGCGGTCGTACACCTTACGTCGTCGCAGCACTCAACTATGCCAACAGCCTGGGCGCAACCACCGTTGCGCTGACCTGCAATGCGGGCAGTGAAATCACTCAAATAGCAAAGATTGCCATCATGCCTGTGGTGGGCGCGGAAGTGGTTACCGGGTCTTCACGTATGAAAGCCGGTACCGCACAAAAGCTGGTACTGAACATGCTGACCACCGGAGCGATGATC
The DNA here is from genome assembly GCF_014189855.1 of Buttiauxella sp. A111. Classification (GTDB taxonomy): domain Bacteria; phylum Pseudomonadota; class Gammaproteobacteria; order Enterobacterales; family Enterobacteriaceae; genus Buttiauxella; species Buttiauxella selenatireducens. Next base: position 614,915 of record NZ_BJFN01000001.1, on the reverse strand, counting down.
CGCAGCGGCAAGGTCTACGGCAATCTGATGGTGGACGTGGAAGCAACCAATCTGAAGCTCGTTCAGCGTCAAATCAACATCGTTATGCAGGCTACGGATTGCGACCAGCAGACGGCCTCGGATGCGCTGGCTGCCTGTGATGGCCACTGCAAAACCGCCATCGTTATGGTGCTGGGTAAGTTGACCGCCGCGCAAGCTAAACAACTGTTAAATGATAACAATGGCTTTATTCGCAAGGCGTTAGCCAATACGGAGATCTAGCAATGGCGAAGATTACGGAACAATTAATTGCCACGATCCTGCAGTTGGTTGGCAATAAAAATAATATTCAGACCTGTGGGCATTGCATGACTCGCCTGCGTTTGACACTCAATAACGACCAGTTGATTGAGCATGACAAACTCAAGGCGCTGGCTGGGGTGCTGGGAGTGGTTAACGGTGACGATCAGTTGCAAATCATCCTTGGGCCCGGCAAAGCGCAAACCGCTGCTGAAATGATGAACACGATGCTGGCTAACGGAGCGGACGCAGCCTTTGAGCAGCCGAGCGTGGGTTCCGTTGCCAGTGACACCAAACAGAAGATGAAGGCAAAACAAAACAGCGTAGTGCATCAGTTCCTCGCTAAGTTTGCCACCATCTTTACGCCACTGATCCCGGGCTTTATCGCCGCGGGTATGCTGCTGGGTTTTGCGACGCTGATCGAACAAAGCCTTCTTGCGGACGCCGCCGTGAAGAATGCAACCATCGTGCATATCGTGGGTTACATGAAGATCTTCGGCAAGGGTTTGTTTACCTTCCTGCCTATTCTGATTGGTTATAACGCACAGAAAGCTTTTGGTGGCTCGGGCGTAAATGGGGCGATTATCGCTTCTTTATTCCTGCTGGGTTACAACCCAGAAGCGACGGTGGGATATTTCTCCGGCATTGATAACTTTTTCGGCATGGGCATTGATCCGCGCGGCAACATTATTGGTGTACTGATCGCGTCTATTCTGGGCGCGTGGATCGAGCGTCAGATCCGTAAAGTTGTCCCTGATAACCTGGATATGATTGTCACTTCACTGCTGACGCTGCTGATCACCGGGGCGTTGACCTTTACGCTGATTATGCCTTTTGGTGGCGAGCTGTTTAAAGGGATGTCCTGGCTGTTCCTGCACTTGAACGGTAACCCGTTTGGCTGTGCAATTCTTGCTGGGCTGTTCCTGATTGCGGTGGTGTTTGGTGTTCATCAGGGCTTTATCCCGGTCTACTTTGCGCTGATGGACGTGCAGGGCTTTAACTCGCTGTTCCCGATTCTGGCGATGGCTGGCGGTGGGCAGGTCGGTGCAGCACTTGCGCTTTACTATCGCTCAGCTAAGCATTCCATGACACGTAATCAGGTGAAAGGGGCGATTATTCCTGGCCTGCTGGGCGTTGGCGAACCGCTCATCTACGCCGTAACTTTGCCACGCGTTAAGCCATTCGTCACGGCCTGTCTCGGCGGCGCGTGCGGCGGTTTCTTCATCGGCCTGGTGGCATGGCTTGGTCTGCCGATTGGCCTGAACACCGTATTTGGCCCGTCCGGTCTGGTTTCTCTGCCGTTGATGACATCCGCCCAGGGTATCTATGCCGGTATGGGGGTTTACGCAGCGGGAGTGCTTATCTCCTACGCTAGTGGCTTCATCATTACGTGGTTCTTTGGCTACAAAGACGTTGATTTGACATAAGTTCGAGGGCAGGCGGCATCCCCCAAAACTCACGTTGCCGCCTGCTTTTTTTCGAGGCCATTTGCACCTCACCTGTTGGCACTTCAGCGATATCTTTCACCAGAGGCTGTCGCCGCATCATTACTGGGGTGCCCCAGGATGCACGCAAACAAAAAAGCCCGCTTAAGTTTCCTTAAGCGGGCTTTCGAATTTGGCTCCTCTGACTGGACTCGAACCAGTGACATACGGATTAACAGTCCGCCGTTCTACCGACTGAACTACAGAGGAATCGGTTAACGGGGCGCATATTAGCGAGGCGTTTCAGGCTTGTCAAAGCCTCTCATCACGCTGTTGGTTCGTTTGCTGATAAAACAAGCAAACTGCTTCATTTGACGCTACAGACATATCTTTACAGCGCATTAGTTGCCAAACGGAGGTGACGGGCTAAGATATGCGGTTCAAATGGAGTGAAGAATTCATGTTAAAACAGCAGCAAATCGCAAAGTGGTTTTTGTTCCTGGCTTGTCTGGCGGTGTTAGTGTGCACCGCGCAGCGCATGGCCGGGATGCATGCTTTGCAAATGAAAGCTGCTCAGAGCGTGATGCTGACTCAAAACAGTGTTTCCGATGCTGATGAAGCGTCAGCGGTGACACCTTGTGAATTGAGCGCTAAATCGCTCCTTGCCTCGCCGCCGGTGCTGTTTGAAGCTGCGCTGTTTATCTTCAGCCTGATCGTGACGCTGCTTGCACCATTGTTGTCGAGATCTTCCTCCCTTGTCCCCGTTCGAGAATTTTCCTCCCCCACGCTCAGAGTCCATCTGAGATTTTGCGTATTCCGTGAATGAAACCGGCTGTTTAACACAGTTCGATAATTCATTTATGGAGAAAAAATATGTTGAGTCTTTTCAGGCAGACATTGATCTGTCTATTGCTGCTATGGGTGCCAGTCAGTTGGGCTGCACAATCCGCTTGGCTTCATTCCGCCGATAATAATCATGCGAGCGTGCGCCTGCGCGCTGACACTTCCGTGCAAGGCGAAACTCAGGTTTTACTGGATGTAAAACTTGAGGATGGCTGGAAAACATACTGGCGTTCACCTGGCGATGGTGGCGTTGCGCCCACCATTACCTGGAATGAACCAGTAAAAGCAGCCCAATGGTTTTGGCCAGTACCGCAACGGTTTGATGTAGCGGGGATCACCACTCAGGGTTACCAACACCAGGTCAGTATCCCGATAAAACTGGCAGACAAGCTACCGACAAAAATAGCCGGTGTGCTGACGCTTTCGACTTGCAAAGATGTCTGCCTGTTGACCGATTTCCCCTTTGAAATCACACCGATGCAGGGTGATGCGACCTTTGCCCATGACTATGCGCAAGCAATGGGCAAGGTGCCGCTCCCAAATGGGCTGATGGATGTTCTGAAAGCCGGGTATCACAATGCAGAGTTAGTCGTGCAAGCCACTCGCAGCGCAGGCTGGCAGAAGCCCGAGCTGTATCTGGATACGCCGGATGATGCCAGTTTCGGCAAACCAAAAATCCGTGTAGACGGTGAAACCCTGTGGGCAACGATACCGGTAAGCGATGGCTGGGACGGTGTCGGTCCCGATCTGCGCGGGCGTCATTTATCACTGGTTATCGCCGATAACGGTGTCGCTCAGCAAAGCAGCGTTACGATAGATGCCGCGCCAATGGTGCCTGATGCGGGCGATGATTTAGCACTTTGGCAGGTGTTGCTGCTTGCCCTGTTGGGCGGATTTATCCTCAACCTGATGCCGTGTGTTTTGCCCGTGCTTGGCATGAAATTAGGCTCGGTGCTGCTGGTGGACAAGCAAGACCAGCGGCAGATACGTCAGCAGTTCCTCGCCTCGTTTGCCGGGATTCTGACTTCGTTTATGGCGCTGGCATTGTTGATGACCGTACTGCGCTTAACCCATCAGGCGGTGGGTTGGGGTATTCAGTTCCAGAACGTCTGGTTTATCGGCTTTATGGTGTTGGTGATGATGATATTCAGCGCCAACCTGTTCGGATTGTTTGAGATTCATTTGTCATCGAAAGTGACGACGAAACTCGCCACGCAGGGTGGAAGTGGCTTGAGCGGGCATTTTTGGCAGGGTGCGCTGGCGACGCTTTTGGCGACTCCCTGTAGCGCACCGTTTCTTGGAACTGCGGTCGCCATTGCATTGGGTGCCTCATTGCCAACGTTATGGGGAATTTTCTTCGCCTTAGGCGTGGGGATGAGCTTGCCGTGGCTGTTAATCGCCATGCGCCCATCACTGGCACTACGCCTTCCGAAACCTGGGCGTTGGATGCTTTGGCTGCGCCGAATACTGGCGGTGATGATGCTGGGATCGGCGTTGTGGTTGGCCAGTTTGTTACCGGTGCATTTTAGCGCAACAGCCAACGGCCCAGCGGAAGAGAAGATCGCCTGGCAGCCGTTAAGCGAGCAGGCCATCCAGGATGCACTTGCTCAAAATAAACGTGTGTTTATTGATGTCACTGCCGACTGGTGTATCACCTGCAAAATAAACAAGTTAAATGTCATTGCTCGAGATGATGTGCAGGCCGCATTGCAGGAGCCTGATGTGGTTGCATTGCGTGGCGACTGGACGCTTCCTTCGAAGGAAATCACGGATTTTCTCAAGCAACGTGGCCAGGCCGGTGTGCCGTTCAATCAAGTCTATGGGCCAAACTCTCCCGTAGGGAAGCCGCTCCAGACACTTTTAACGCGTGATGTTGTCCTGAATTCGCTCACTGAAGCAAAAGGAAATCAATAATGAAAATGCTTATGACGCTTTTGCTGTTTGTGGCGACGACTTTTGGCGCAAACGCCGCGACCCCATCCGACGAAGATCAGTTACAGGAAATGATTTACCAGGCTTTGTACCACGATCCGGCCAGCCCTCGGATGGGTGCTACGAATGCAAAACTGACCATTATCTCTTTTACTGATTACAACTGTCCGTACTGCAAACAGTTCGACCCGATGCTTGAAAAAGTGGTGCAGAAATATCCAGATGTGGCGGTGGTGTTCAAGCTGCTGCCTTTTCGCGGTGAATCTTCGTCGCTTGCCTCTCGAGTGGCTCTCACCACCTGGCGGGAACATCCGCAGGAGTTTCTGGCGCTGCATCAAAGCCTGATGTCGAAAAAGGGCAATCATACCGCGGCCACCATTGATGCTGCGGCCACAAAAAGTGGCTCAACGCGCGTCGAGCCGGATGAACTGAGCAGGGAAACGCTGAGCCTCAATCTGCAACTGGCGCGGATTGTCGGTGTGCAAGGAACACCGGCTACGCTGGTTGGCGATACGTTTTTGGCGGGTGCAGTGCCGTGGGAATCTCTCGACGAACTGGTACAAGTGAAACGGGAGCAGGCTAATGACAAGTAAGCTGCGACGTTGGGGGCGTAAGGTGCTGGTCATCGCGCTGATCGTTGTCACGATGGTGGTCCTGATGGATTGGTGGCGTGCGCCAAAAATGCCAGGTTCCTTCGACAGCACACCGCTGCATACGCTGGATGGTCAAACCATTACCCTGAATGCACTGAGTGAAGAACGCCCGCTGCTACTCTATTTCTGGGCGAGTTGGTGTGGCGTGTGTCGCTACACCACGCCATCCATTGCGCGCCTGGTGGAAGAACAGTCCAATGTGATGTCTATCGCTTTGAGATCGGGCGAACCGCAGGAGGTGGCGCGTTGGCTTGCGCAGAAGAAGATAATGATTCCGGTGATCAATGACCCTTCGGGCGAGTTATCCCGCAACTGGCAGATTGGCGTTACGCCTACGCTGGTGGTGCTTTACAAAGGAGAGGTGGTTTCTTCGACGACTGGCTGGACTAGCTATTGGGGGATGAAGATCCGCCTGTGGTGGGCTGGCGTATAAAGGAGAGTTCCACGTTTATCTGAATGTGCGCACTGTAATGGTGCGCACATACCTCTTATGGGGCATAAGAGAACCCTTGTTTCAATCTTCATTCCCGTGGTTTCAATCACTTTCGCTTATTATCCAGCTTGTTAGCTCATCTGGTCGGATGTTTCTCAAAAGTGGCAAGTATATTGCAATTCTTAGAGTGACATCACTGCCGAAACTGGCGTTGGCATTCCGTGTAGGAGGCAAAATGAATTTAAGACGACTGAAGTACTTCGTAAAAATCGTCGATATTGGTAGCCTGACTCAGGCCGCAGAAGTGCTGCATATCGCGCAGCCAGCGCTGAGCCAACAAGTTGCTACCCTTGAAGGTGAAATGGACCAGCAGCTGTTAATTCGCACTAAACGCGGCGTAACGCCTACAGAAGCAGGAAAAATCCTTTATACCCATGCGCGAACGATTCTTCGCCAGTGCGAACAGGCACAGTTGGCGGTTTGCAATGTGGGTCAAACAATCGGCGGGCAGGTTTCAATTGGCCTGGCGCCAGGTACAGCGGCTTCATCTATTACCATGCCTTTATTGCAGGCAGTACGTGCGGAGTTACCCGACGTACTGGTCTATCTGCATGAGAACAGTAGTTCTGTCCTGAATGACAAGCTGTTAAGCGGCCAGCTTGACATGGCGGTCTTGTATGACCGTTCTCCAACGGCAGGCATCATTAGCCAACCGTTACTTAAAGAGGAGTTGTTTCTGGTCGGCACCCGCGACTGTCCAGGTCAGACAGTCGATCTCTGTGCGGTGGCCGAAATGAACCTATTCCTGCCGCGTGATTATAGTGCGGTTCGTAAACGAGTGGATGAAGCGTTCTCGTTGCGTCGCCTGACGGCAAAAATCACCGGCGAGATTGATTCTATCTCTACCCTGACGGCCGCAATTGCCAGCGGCATGGGCGTAACCGTGTTGCCAGAATCAGCGGCGCGATCGCTGGTGAGTTCCGCAAATGGTTGGATGGCTCGCATTACGAGCCCATCACTGAATTTACCGCTCTCGGTGAATTTGTCGGCGCGCACCGCGTTGACGCCCCAGGCGCAGGCGGTAAAAGACATTTTAATGTCTTTAGTGGTTCGTCCTGTGCAAGAAAATCGCGAGCTGCTGTTAGTCGGCTAAGCCTGTGGGTAAATAGCGCTTATTGCTAAATCGAATAAGTTGCTGGTTTTTATTATTTGGTATCTCGGGGCCGCCACTTTAACAATAGTGTAAAGAACGGTCATGCCCTGGGGGCAATGTGAACTTCCAGCAACTAAAAATTATTCGTGAGGCGGCTCGGCGGGACTACAACCTGACCGAAGTCGCCAACATGCTTTTTACCTCTCAATCTGGCGTCAGCCGTCATATCCGTGAACTGGAAGAAGAGCTTGGTATCGAGATCTTCATTCGCCGTGGAAAGCGATTATTAGGTATGACGGAACCTGGCAAAGCCTTGCTGGTCATTGCCGAACGTATCCTTAATGAAGCCAGTAACGTACGGCGCCTGGCCGATGTATTTACCAATGACGCCAGCGGCGTGCTGACGATTGCGACGACGCATACTCAGGCGCGCTACAGTTTGCCATCCGTCATTAAATCCTTCCGTGCGTTGTTTCCTGAAGTCCGTCTTGAATTAATTCAGGGCACGCCTCAAGAAATAGAAACCTTGTTGCACAACGGTACGGCGGATATTGGTATCGCCAGTGAACGATTGAGCACCGATCCGTTAGTGGTTGCCTATCCCTGGTTTCGTTGGTTCCACACCTTGCTGGTGCCGCACGGCCATCCATTGATTCATGCCAATCCCCTTACGCTCGACGATATCAGCCGCTGGCCGATTATTACTTATCGGCAGGGGATAACAGGGCGGGCGCGTATTGATGAAGCATTTTTACGCCGCGGGCTAACGCCTGATATTGTCCTGAGCGCTCAAGATTCTGATGTGGTGAAAACCTACGTTGAATTAGGGCTGGGTATTGGCCTGGTTGCGTTTCAGGCCAGCGGCGATGAAGGAGGGGAGTTGGTTCGGCTGGATACGCGTCATTTATTTGACGCCAACACGGTTTGGCTTGGACTCAAACGCGGGCAGCTCCAGCGTAATTACGTTTGGCGCTTTATCGAATTATGTAACCCGGAGCTCTCTGTTGCGGATATTAAGCGATTAGCACTTGAGCCAGAAGAAACCGTACTGGATTATCAAATTTGATGCTTTTATCCTTTTGGTGAGCTAATTTTTAGCCGTTTTGGGGCGCTAATTGCGTGAAGCGTGATCGGTACGGTGCAAAATTCAGCAAACGAAGCGCGGTGACCGAAAATTTCATTGACTCACCGCGTCAGGTAAGTAGAATGCAACGCATCGAACGGCAGCACAGCTTGCCAGAAGATAGTAAAATCAAATGATTAGCTTTAAGCTTCATTAAAATGATTTTGCGGGAATAGCTCAGTTGGTAGAGCACGACCTTGCCAAGGTCGGGGTCGCGAGTTCGAGTCTCGTTTCCCGCTCCAAATTTATGTAGCAGAGTTTCTGTTACAGCCTGCAAAGGTGAAAGGTTTTGGCGCGTTAGCAAAGCGGTTATGTAGCGGATTGCAAATCCGTCTAGTCCGGTTCGACTCCGGAACGCGCCTCCACTTTCTTCCCGAGCCCGGGTGGTGAAATCGGTAGACACAAGGGATTTAAAATCCCTCGGCGTACGCGCTGTGCGGGTTCAAGTCCCGCCCCGGGCACCATGGGAAACATCAGAATAATCAAAGCAATAAGCAGTGTCGTGAAACCACCTACGGGTGGTTTTTTTATGCCTGAAATTCACGTCCTGTGCATATCCTGTGCTCACGGGGTGCAATGAAGTGCTAACTTGAGCCATTCAATGCGAAATTCCCTTCTTTTTCTCTAACATTCTCATGGTCAGGTTATCCCGATTCTTCCTGTCTGTGTCCTGTTAATTCAACCAGATCAAAAACGGTTGTAACCCACGGAAAAGCTAGGTTAAGTACAGCAATGCGTGTTGGAGCGCGTTGTTGTTGAGAATAACTCGCTTAGCGATGATGATGACGAGCACGACCGTGAAACCGGTAATCGTCCTGGCTATACAGGTGCTTTGCTGGATGCGGATGGTATCCGAATAAAGCGGCTGGAGGGCTGATAGCCATGCTATTGCTAACCGGTAACTTGAAAAGTGAGTCGGCGTGGACCACGATTCACTTCAGGCAGCATAGACTTCCCTACACAGGATATGAGCGATGATACATGTTATTGGCCATCTTCATCCGGACAGTGATTCGGTTTGTACTGCATTTATGACCGCCCGCTGGCTGACGCTTCGTGGGCAAGAAGCACAGGCATGGCGCACTGGCGAAATAAATCGTGAAACGCAGTTTATTTTTGAGCATGCGGATCTGCCGCTCCCGGAATCTCTGCTTTTCTCTTTGGCTGATCGCGCGGTCTGGCTGGTTGACTTTACCGAGCCGGCCCAAGGCCCCGAATCACTGGTTGACAGTAACATCGTCGGGATTATTGACCATCACCGCCTGGGAGGGCTGATAACCCGACTTCCCCCGGAGGTTTGGATAAAACCTGTCGGCAGCAGTGCAACAGTGTTATGGCAACTGATGTCACCATCTGTCAGAGACAATATTACACCTGCAGAAGCGATTCTTATGTTGGGTGCGGTCATGAGCGACACTGTGGACCTGCGCTCGCCGACAACAACCGAAGACGACCGTACGGCAGTAGATGAACTCACCGCACTGGCAGGACTTGACCGGAGCTCATTTGTTGCCAGCCTCTTGACGGCCAAAACTAGTATTGAGGGCATGACCGCCAGACAGTTACTCAATAAAGATATTAAAACATTTGAGATTGATGGTATCCGGGTGCGCGTTGCCCAACTTGAACTCTACTCTCTGAGCCAGACAGAACAGGTCCTTGATGCGCTTCGCCGGGAAATGGAGCAGCATGTCATAGAAACAGGTGTGGAACTGGTTGTTCTGATGCTGACGGATATAAACGCCAGACGATCAGAACTCTATTTTTCCGGGGCTGCACTGATTAAGGAGCCACAACCCTGTGTGGTGAACGGCATGTTAAGCCGAAAAAAACAGCTTCTCCCCTGGCTACAAAAGCACCTTCATCAACACCGGGGTAAATCATAACTGGCGGCTCACCCTTCCTCTTTATCGCTCATTTTTAACACGGTAGGCTGGGTTGATTTGATAACGTTCAAACGTGCCCAGCCCTTTTACATTCGCGTCAGGGGATGAAACGCATAAGGTGCTGTTGTAAGTGCCAGAACCGGGTAGCTCTCACTACCCGATTAATGATTACATCGCTGCGGCTTTTTCCTGTAACAGTTCATAGCAGGTTGCATAATGTTTAAGAAACCACGTTTTGCAACCTTCATCCATATTTCCTGTGATTGCATCCGGACAAAGGTATCGACCCTGAGAGCGCATCCGGGCAAAACTTAATGCAATAAAATCTAAATCTTTGGAAGATACAATAGACTTATTATTTACTAGCTGCATGCATTTCTCCTGTATTGGCCTGTGTTGGGCAAACCAGAAAATGAATATGAAGCTGTAGTAAGTATGGTTCAAAAAAACACTGAACGATATTATTTCACTCTCAGAAAGAGAGCCGAAATATCAACGTGTTGTATCAATAGCCAGGATGAGACATCCAGGTCTGCCCGCTATTTAGGTGGTCGCTGAAGATCATTGGTATGTTTATAGCGTATTGGACAGGTGCTTACTGGCGTGGTTGATTTGCCCGGAACCGACTTTATCGTAGGGAGGGACGTTATTCTCATCACTCGTTAACGGCACCCTCAGAGGAAGCCGTTAACTTATAAGGTTTAGTTCTACATTATGGATGACTACTATTTGTAGAGGACTGCAGTTCCGTATGTCTGGTCTCCAAAGTTACTCTCAGAAATTATTTTATAACCTGTCGCGCCTTTATGAGTGGCTTCTTTACCAATGAAAGCCTCTACATCTTCAGAGGAATCTCCCCAGACAGAGATAGTACCTATCTGTTGCTGATGAGTGGCTCCAGGTGCTAACTCTTTGGCTGGCGTAATTGTGGCTGCAGCCATGGTCACTATAGGAAGTGCCATAAGAGCCGCTATTACAGAAAAACACATTAGTCTTTTCATCATGACTTCCTCGTAAGCCTCAAGCTGCTGAGAGCTCAGAATCAATTAGCATTTTAAAGTGTAGATGCTAAGAGAGGAGAGTGAAAAAACTATGGAATGTGCTCAGTTTTATACCCATCACATGTCCTGTGTTCACTGGCGAAACATTAACGGGCTGGATTGACCCGACTGACGTTTCTATAGACAACTCCAGTACCTGGAACATGACGGCGGATTCCCTGGTCGATGACGTCTCGCTGGTACTCTCAACGTTGTGGCACCTTCCACGCAGCCAATGACGGCCGGGCGCACACTGACCGCCACCAACGGGAATGGGCAGGGCGGTACTGTCGTGCTAAATACGCTTTCCATCAGTGAATTATCCAGGCCTTACCACTGCCTCTTAAACTTCCGACTTTCTCGCTGCTCGGGTGAAATACGCCTTTAAGAATTATTAAATTATTTATGGAAATTATTAACCAATAATATCATGAACGATTGATGTTAAAAAATTAATGTCAATAATTGAATGTGTATTTTGGGGGTTGTGAATAAATTTGTGAGTCATAAATAAATAAATGACGTCTTCGTAATGTTTTTCCAACGATTTATCATAAATCTATGCACAACTCATGCCGTTACGATGCATATGCTGGTGATGTAAGCTCATTATATTTAAAGATATTTGCGCGTTGTTTTCTCACGACCATTCTGGTTGTCGATGTGAGTCGATGGCTGGAAACCCCCTGCAGTGCCGCATATCTACAACCATAAATATTATGGCATCAACCACATCACTCTTTGGGTTGTCATTAAGTCATTTAATCTTTTTTGTTAAATGAATAACAACCCGTTCATGCAAAAAAATAATGAACTACAAAAAAGGTTCCATTATGAATAAGTTTCTTTATCGACTGATTTTTAATAAAGCTCGCGGGATGCTGATGGCCGTACCTGAGTATGCATCCTCCTGTTCATGTCGATCAGACCGAATGACTACTGAAGCCGTTGCGCCGAAAAATGTTCCCGGTAAAACATCCTCGCGTTCCCTGAAAAAAACGCTCATTGCCCAGGCTATTGCTGTTGGGTTGCTGGTTCCTTTGACTTCCTGGGCGAGCACCTCAGTGTCATTGCTTCCGCTGGCGATTGACCAGGCAGAGGATAACAACCTGGTGGTGGCGCAGGGTGTCACGAAGGACATGAACGATGGCAGCACGCAAACCTACGGTGAAGTGACGGTCGATGGAAATCTCAACATCACCGAGGGTAGCGATTTGGTCAGTGGGGTTGTGGATGGTGCCAAAACATACAACGCCATTATCGGCGATGCAGCGGGAACGTCTGGCACGGTAAACGTCAGCGGCGAAGGCTCAACCTGGATACACAATGAAGATTTCATCACTGTCGGGAGCTACGGTTCCGGGCAGTTGAATGTATCAAATGGTGGTTATGTCGAAAGCGGGTATCTCTCCATCGGCAACTACACCGGTTCTACAGGCACGGTAAACGTGAGTGGCAGCGGCTCGGAACTTAAGGTCCACGACAATATTTATCTGGGAAGACGCGGTGGTGCCAGCAATAACGGTGAAGGAGGAGAAGGGGTTCTCAATATTACCGAGGGCGCAATCGTTACCGCTGGCGGGACCTATGTTGGGTACGAAGGCACCGGTACTGTTAATATTTCGGGAGGCAGTACCCTTACCAATGGCGATGGTGTGATTGGGCATCAATCCGGTTCCACCGGTACCGTCAACGTCAGTGATGGTTCGACCTGGAATAACACAGGCGATCTCATTCTTGGCTTTACGGGCCAGGACGACACCCAGGGACTTGGCGCTGCGGAAGGTGTGCTCAATATCTCAGGTGGCAGCACGGTCACCGCGGCAAATCTCTATGTTGGGAATGGGGGGACAGGCGTCGTTAACCTTACGGATAACAGCCAGCTCATCACGGGCGGACCGAGTTCACTGGGTTGGTATGACAGCTATGACTCACAAACTGCCGGGTCCGGTACGGTCAATGTTGACGATTCGACCTGGACGAACAACGGAGATCTCCTTGTTGGGCAAGCAGGCTACGGTGAGCTCAATATCACAAATGGTGGCAAGGTGTCGGCAGCTAATCTCTATGTCGGGGAATGGTCTACAGCCACGGGGGTGATTACCGTTACGGGTGGCAGCCAGTTTGAGACGGCCAACGCGCAGTTGGGTCTCGAACACGGTTCCACTGGCACCGTCACAGTCAGCGGTGCAGGTTCAAGCTGGAATAACACGGAACACATTACGGTCGGCAGCCATGGGGAAGGAACACTCAATATTTCAGATGGCGGGACGGTGACCACGGGCGGCGACCTCTATGCTGGGTATTATTCAGATGGTACAGGGACGGTCAACATCTCAGAGGGCGGCTCTCTGCACACAACCAATGGCTTCATTGGGACTCTCGATTCTACGGGTACGGTCACCGTCAGTGGTGACAATTCCACCTGGCAAAACAGCGATAATTTATTTGTTGGCTATGGCGCAAGTCAGGGCTCCCTGGTTATCACCAATGGCGGAACGGTCACTACCGGGTACGCCACCGTAGGTACCAATGGCACGCTGATCATCGACTCTGATTCCACGCTGGATGTGAATAACTCCTTCACCATGAATGAGGGGGCGACGCTCAACGTCATGCTTGACGCCAACGCCAGCGGGCCGCTTATCACGGCAGATTCAGCAACGCTTGATGGCAATCTGGTGTTTGAAGGTTTTGCCGCAGGTGAAACCATCATGACGTCCTCTTCGGCGACAACGCATGAATTTGTGCTGATCGACACTGATAACACCATTAACGGTGATTTCGATAACCAATCAACACCGACGGATGATGGCATTGATTACCTGGTGTCCAAAGGCTATCTCTCCGAAGACGGAACCGATTACAACCTTGGCTTTAAGCTGGCCTGGACTGACGGCGGTGCGCAGCAGGGTACAGGCACCTTTACGCTGGCTGAAGGTACTGCTTTTGATGTGGATGTGGTGCTGGCGGATCAGGATCCCTCTGTCAATTATGCAAGCGGCTGGGATGGTAAAAGTCTGACCAAAGAAGGTGATGGATTACTGGTTCTGTCAGCGGCCAATACTTATACCGGCGGCACGACGCTTAATGGTGGCACGCTGCAATTGAGCGGCGAGGGGACGTTGGGGGATATCAATAACACCACGACTGTCACCAACGGTACGCTGGACCTGGGAGGAACGACCCAAACTCAGGCTACGCTGAATCAGTCCGGCGGCACGGTGCAGAGTGGCACGATGGAAGTCGGCACCTATCAACTTACCGGCGGCACGCTGGCGACAGATGCCACGGTATATGCCAGCACTTACGATTTCCAGTCTGGGACCGTGAACGGGCAGATACAGGGCGGTGATGTAACCAAAACCACCGACGGCACAGTGACTCTCGCCGGAGCCGGTTCATCTGTGGATAGCGTGGACGTGCAACAGGGAACGCTGGTGTTCGTGCAAAATGAAAGCGCGGATGCCTCGCAGAACGCCATATTCAGCACGACTGGCAATTACACCACCCAAAGTGGAGCCACTACGGATGTCGGACAAGGCGGTTCGACCCTGAATGTGGGTGGCGATCTTGTTCAGGAGGAGGGTTCGACCCTGGCCGTTACGTTGAATGACGGTGCCCCTGTCGTGAATGTCACGGGGACCGCAACGCTTGATGGTGAAATCGCTATCTCAGGTTTTGCCGTGGAGCAGGATGGGTCAATGGTCAGTTCCAGCGAGCTGACCGGGACGTCATACGGAATAATCCATGCTGATGGGGAGATCACCAGCGGTGCTGAAATTTCGGGTGTTCCGGATTATTTAACAGGAACCACCGCTTTATCATCGGATAACAAAGATTACAGCGTCAGCTTTGACCTGGCCTGGGACTCCGGCAGCAGTGGCTCGTTCACCGTTGAGGAAGGCACCGGGTTTGAAGTCGATACGGTTCTTGCCGATCAGTCCGGCGAAACTTCCGAGAGCTGGGATGGCAAAAGCTTGACCAAATCGGGGGATGGGATTTTGGTGCTCTCGGCCCAGAATACTTACACCGGTACGACGACGGTCACCGACGGGGTATTGCGTACTGATGTGGAGAACGCGTTCTCCAGCAGTAGCGAAGTATCAGTGACGGGCGGTGTGCTTGACCTGAATGGCTATGACCAGCAGGTGAATGACATGTCAGTCGCGCAGGACGGCCAGGTGCAGTTGAACGGTGCTGACTTAACGGCAGACACCTTGACGCTTGCCGGTGATATCTCCTTCGGGGCACCCACGACGCCTGCGGTGATGACTGAGAGCACCTTGACGGAAGGGCGCACAATAACGGTCAACAACTGGGTCGGCGAGGGGGGCTCGGTTGAGCTTTACACCGTATTTGGTGGCGATGATTCGGTGACAGACAAGATCGTGATTGATGGCGGTACGGCTACCGGAGATACCGGGCTGGTTATTCGTCACGGCGGCGGTGAAGGTGCGCAGACGGACCAGGGGATCCTGGTTGTTGATGCCATTAATGGGGCGACGACGGACGACGCGTTCTATCTGTCCTCGGAATCTGACGGTTATCGTTCAGGTTACGATTCGATTGCCGCAGGAGCCTATGATTATCAACTGGTTCAAGGGGGTAATGGCGGCGAAGCGGATGACTGGTATCTTACCTCATCAGGTTCTGATTCAGGCGATATGACCCATTATCGCCCGGAAGTGGGCGCGTACCTGAATAACAAACATATTGTGTCGAAACTGCAGACCCACACGCTGCACGACCGTCAAACCCCAGGCATTGCAGTAGACGCCCCTGAATCAGAAGGCATATGGGTGCGTATTGCCGGAGGTGGCACTGAGCGTACCGGGGCGGGCGGCCAGGAGCTGTCTGAGTCGTATTCTCTTATTCACGGCGGCGGTGATTTCCTGAGTATCAGCGATGGAGGTGATGGCATCTTCCGTGCGGGGGCGATGGGGCAGTATGCTTCGTCTCGTAACGACTCGAAAAACCAGGAAGGCATCACGGCAGACGGCGAAGTCAGTGGCTACAGCGTGGGTCTGTATGGTACCTGGTATGGGCAGGCTGATGGCCGGACCGGGCCATATGTCGACACCTGGCTGATGTATGGTCAGTTCGATAACGAAGTGAAAGGGCAAGGTCTGGACAGTGAAAATTACGACTCGGAAGACCTGTCGCTTTCACTGGAAGCTGGCTACGCATTCCAGGTTGGCGAGCAGACGTTCCTTGAGCCGCAAGCGCAGATTATTCACTCTAATTATCAGTCAGATACTTACACCGAACATACCGGTACCGTGGTATCGGATATGTCGGATAAAACAACGACGACCCGACTGGGGGTACGTCTGAGTCATGATCTGACGGAAAGTAATATGCAGCTGAAATTGTACAGTGAAGCAAACTGGTGGCATGGCCCTGGTTCGCAAAGCATGACATTCGATGGTGTCACGGTACAAGACTCCCTGCCGGATGATCGTTTCGAAGCGAAGTTCGGCGTACAAGGCCAGATTAACAAATCGGTCAGCGTATGGGGGACGGTGGGCTTAGAAGCCGGTTCTGAGGATTACCGTGCGGGCACGGCGTTGGTCGGTGTTCGTTACACCTGGTAAGAGTTGGTACAAAGGGGCGGCAACGCCCCTTTTAAAGAAAAGATGATGTAGATTCAGTCGTAAAATTGAAGGGCAAAATCTTCCATGGGTACAGGCTTGCCGTATAAATATCCTTGCAGAAAGGTGACGTTACGCGCTTTCAGATAGGATGCCTGTTCTTCATTTTCCACTCCTTCCGCCACTGTCTGCAGATGCAAGCGGGCGGCCAGATCGATGATGTTATCGACAATATGGACGGAGTGCGTATCAATACCGATCTTGCTGATAAAGCTCTTGTCGATTTTGAGGGCATCAACTTTGATATGTTGCAGATACTTCAGGCTGGAATTACCGGTCCCAAAATCGTCGATGGCAATCATAACCCCCAGTTTATGCAGTTCGTTAACCAACCGTTCAGTCACTTCATCGATAACCAGCAGTTCTCGTTCTGTTAATTCCAAAACCAGCTTAATAGGGTTATCACCGAATGCGTTGATAAAGGCCCGGCAATCCTCCACCAGATTGAAGTCCCTGAAATGGCTGGCGGTGATGTTGAAGGCGAAGTGATAGTCCTTCGGTAACAGCTGCGCCATGGGGGAAAATTGCTTGCGGACTTGAGTCATCAACGCCTGGGTCATTGGGATGATGAGGTTACAGTTTTCAGCCATCGGGATGAAATTATCCGGGGGAATGATGCCCATAGTGGGGTGCGCCCAGCGCATCAACACTTCGCATCCTGTCTCGCGCATCAGATGTCCGGATACCACCGGCTGGATATAGGGAATG
The DNA here is from genome assembly GCF_014189855.1 of Buttiauxella sp. A111. GTDB lineage: Bacteria > Pseudomonadota > Gammaproteobacteria > Enterobacterales > Enterobacteriaceae > Buttiauxella > Buttiauxella selenatireducens. The sequence goes on along the minus strand of NZ_BJFN01000001.1, from coordinate 597,787 downwards.
AACTCCTGATTTTCCAGTGCCTGACGTAACTCATACTCGGGCGAGATGGTGCGTCCTGACCAACGAAATACGGCAAAACCCACGATGACGCTCAGCAGTACCCAGGCGATTAAACTGAATCTGGAGAAATACCAGATATAGCTCAGATAATTGGCCGGAGAAATGGCAGCGACAATCTTGAAGGGGTAGTGGGTCGATGGCAGTTCCATATAGCCCGGCATGTCGGGGGAGATGAGCTGGGTGGAAGGCGTCTGTTGGTGCTGCCATTGCTGTTGGCCTACGATCAGGCCCAGGGGTAAATCAATACTCAACACACTGAGTTCAGAGAGGATATGATCACCGTATAACCTCACCACAATACTGTCTTTACCGACAACCTTCCGGTAGATAATGAGCTTCTGGTCCTTCTTTACCCTGTTGTCGTTCACGAGATAAAGCGTGCCATCGGTATAGCTATCGAAGTTAATTTCCTCTGCATAATGGCCATAGAGGGATGAACAATAGATTTGATTACCCTTAACCAGATTGACGCTGCGGACAGTCTGGAAATACGCCACTTGCATTCTGAGTTGCAACAGCACAGAGGAGAGACACTCTTTACCCAGGTCTTCTATGACCGCCGTGGCCGCTTGATTGGCGCCGTCCAGGGCTCCTTCCGCCAGACGTTGGGCATGGGCCATGCGCATCAGGGTTGTCCGCTTCAGGTTCGATGTTGTCTGCCCGATAGTACTGATAGCCCCTAGCAGAATGCAAAGCGAGCCAACAAGAATGGCGCGCACCAGCCGGTGTTTGAATTGACGCTTTTTTAACATACCAAACGGCATGAAATTCCCTCTACATCACAGTTTGAACGTTCAACACGGGTTGGTAACACCCCAAATCACACAATAGATCTTATGAATTGCTTTCGTTATGAAACTATTCATATGTCGCACATTAACCCATACAAAAAGACATGTCATTTGAAATGGTAGAGCGCGGGAGGTGTATTTTTACACGTCCCGCTTTCGTCTGTTCTTGTTCAATAGCATGACGCTTACCCGACATCCCGCCCACTTTTAGAATGTGAGTTACATCTCATAATTCACATTTCCCATGCCAGGGTGATTCTCAATCGTGCAATGTTACCCGTATCATATGTGTGGGCACTTAATCACAATAATAACTACCGACAAAACTGATAAGTTTCGAAGGTGACCGGTATTGGTGCTGCTAATACGACATGTTCCCACCAGGGAAAAATTAAATTGTCATTCAAAAATGACGTTACCCATAACAAATACAGGTCAGGTTATTCATGCCATTAGTCATTGTTGCTATCGGTGTTATCTTGTTGCTGCTCTTGATGATCCGCTTCAAATTGAACGGATTTATCGCATTGGTGCTGGTGGCGCTTGCAGTCGGTTTAATGCAAGGCATGCCGTTAATTAAAGTTATCGCTTCCATCAAAGCGGGTGTGGGCGGAACGCTTGGCAGCCTGGCGCTGATCATGGGCTTCGGTGCCATGCTCGGCAAAATGCTGGCAGACTGCGGCGGCGCACAGCGTATCGCGACCACGCTGATTGCCAAATTTGGTAAACAACACATTCAGTGGGCGGTGGTTTTAACCGGTTTTACCGTCGGTTTCGCGCTGTTCTATGAAGTCGGCTTCGTGCTGATGCTGCCGCTGGTCTTCACCATCGCGGCGGCGGCAAACATCCCGCTGCTGTTCGTGGGTGTGCCGATGGCCGCTGCGCTGTCCGTGACCCATGGCTTCTTGCCGCCACACCCGGGCCCAACTGCTATCGCGACCATCTTCCACGCGGATATGGGTAAAACCCTGCTGTTCGGTACGATTCTGGCGATTCCAACTGTTATCCTGGCGGGTCCAGTCTTCGCTCGCTGCCTGAAAGGTATCGACAAGCCAATCCCGGAAGGTCTGTACAGCGCGAAAACCTTCACCGAAGAAGAGATGCCAAGCTTTGGTGTCAGCGTCTGGACCTCACTTGTGCCAGTGGTGCTGATGGCGATGCGCGCTGTGGCAGAAATGGTGCTGCCGAAAGGCCACGTGATCCTGTCCGTAGCAGAGTTCCTCGGCGACCCGGTAATGGCGACGCTGATTGCGGTTCTGATTGCACTGTTCACCTTCGGTCTGAACCGTGGTCGTAATATGGATCAGATCAACGAAACGCTGGGCTCTTCCATTAAAATCATCGCCATGATGCTGTTAATCATCGGCGGCGGCGGTGCATTTAAGCAGGTTCTGGTAGACAGCGGCGTGGATAAATACATTGCGTCGATGATGAATGGCAGTAACGTATCGCCAATTTTGATGGCCTGGTCTATTGCTGCCGTACTCCGTATCGCGCTGGGTTCCGCAACTGTGGCAGCAATCACCGCAGGCGGTATCGTTGCTCCACTTATCGCTACCACGGGTGTTAGCCCTGAACTGATGGTTATCGCGGTAGGTTCCGGTAGCGTGATTTTCTCTCACGTTAACGACCCTGGTTTCTGGTTATTCAAAGAGTACTTTAACCTGACTATCGGCGAGACGATTAAATCCTGGTCGATGCTGGAAACGATTATCTCGGTCTGTGGCCTGGTAGGGTGTCTACTGCTGGGAATGGTCGTGTAATGTGAAACAAGCCGGGTAGACCTCCGTTTACCCGGAATACCAGAATCAATGATAAGCAGTTTCATATAAACCACCTTCGGGTGGTTTTGTTTTTTCCGCCATTTATCCTGGCATCCTTTATCAAAAACACTCATTTTTAGGGTAAAGTCACTGCATATCGCAGGCCGAACAGATTATAAAAAGTCTTCCTGTAAAATTCGGCGTAAAAATTGAACATATTTTGGAGAACACAGCATGAATCAAGGGCCGCTAAACGAAGAAGAACTGGAATGGCTGGATGACACGCTGACTCAGTACGGTAATGATGATTCTGTGTTGGATGTTTCTGAATTAGACGGGATGCTGACGGCGATTCTCTCCGCACCGACCATGATTACACTTGCTGACTGGCAGGCCGCAGTGTGGGGCGGTGAAAAACAACTTCCTCACTGGGAAAGTGCGCAAGAACAACAACGCTTTTACGATCTCTGCTCTCAGCATATGAATGATATTGCAGAACGTCTGTGCCATGCGCCTGACCAGTTCGAACCGCTGTTTGGTTATCGCGAAGTTGATGGTAATGACTACACGATCGTCGAAGAGTGGTGCTTTGGTTACATGCGCGGTGTTGCGTTAAGCGACTGGACCGCTTTGCCAGAAACGTTGCGCACCGTGCTGGAGGCGATTGCCTTACATGGTGAGGAAGCCAATATCGCGAAGCTTGAACAGATGACCGAAGAGGAATATGAAACGAGCCAGGCAGCAATTGGTCCAGCTGCACTGGAATTACATCGTTACTGGAAAGAACAACCTCAATCTGAGACAAAAACGGTTCATTAATCACACTTTGAAAAGTATTTATCTCAATAACCAGGCATTCGTTCGTTGAATGCCTCATTGACATCATCTCCTGCTAAACCATTCCTCTGGATGCGCCTAAGTTAAATCCCAGGCAAAAACACCGCTCTAACTTCTTTAAGCAAAACAAATAGCTACCTGTTCGTGAAGCACAACATCAGACAAAAGCAAAACCCTCAAGACATACTTAAGAGGTATTTTACAATTCATAACAATCTTACATCGTATTCTTTACACTTATGATATAATGATGATGGGAAAGGACTGCATCATCATTATAATTCGATTAATAACGAGTCTAACAATGCTGAGAAATTCACTGAAGTTTACCCATGGAGGGTACCCAGTATTTATTAAGTTAGCGGATTTCATTCTTATTAACTCGATTTTAATATTGAGTGCATTGCTATTATCAATGGAATCGACTAGCACTGTATTAATGTTCAGTTTTCTCTTCTCTACCGCATTCTTGCTGTTTGGCGAATATACTGAGCTTTATCTCCATCGACCCAAAAACTGGAGTGTACGAGGTCAGTTGCGATTGATCTTATGCTCATTTCTCACGGTGGTTTTTGTTGAGATTGTCAGACTTTTAGCGGGTGGGTGGCAGTCAGTTGGGTATCTAAACACGCTGGAAAATAAGTTTATCCCCGTTACCTTATTCTGGTACGCAATACCTCTTTTTTTGCTCTATTTAGTCCATTTAATTTTCCTCAAATACTCAACGAAAAAGAACATTCGCGTCGCTATTGTTGGGGTGACATCTAACGGTCTGGCGGCAGAAGCGGCGCTACTCAAAGAATATTCCAATGTGAAGCTAGATTTGGCGTTCTACGATGAACGTGATGCTTCGAGATTTAGCGAATTGATTGACCGAATCAACAGCCCATTTAAAGGTTCAGTTAGCGGTCTGGTTGAAGAAGCGCAAGCAGGTAGAGTCGATGAAATCTATATCGCTTTACCGTTAGTTGCGCTGGAAAGGATTCGTCATTTCCTTGCTGTGATGTCCGACACCACGGTTGATACTTACATCGTGCCAGATTTTAACTCCTACAGTTCTCATATGTCGGAGCTGCGTTCGGTCCATAACTTACAAACTATCAGTATTCTAAGCTCCCCCTTCGAAGGTTTTGGCTCCTTTATCAAGCGCGCCGAAGATTTGGTTCTGGGCAGCATTATCATGGTGCTGATTTCATCACTGTTGTTGGTGATTGGTATCGGGATAAAACTGACCTCTCGTGGGCCAGTCTTTTTCAAGCAAGACCGTTATGGTTTGAGTGGACAACGAATTAAGGTCTGGAAATTCCGTACGATGAGCGTTATGGAAAACTCAGATACCGTCGTGCAAGCGACGAAAGGCGATCCACGTGTCACGCGCTTTGGCGCTTTTTTACGTCGCACGTCGCTTGATGAGCTACCGCAATTTTTTAATGTGTTACAAGGCAGTATGTCGATTGTTGGCCCAAGGCCACATGCCGTCACCCACAACGAGCAATATCGTAAACAAGTGGAAAACTACATGATTCGCCACAAAGTTAAGCCTGGGATCACAGGATTAGCGCAAATTAACGGCTATCGTGGAGAAATTGATGCACTTTATAAAATGGAAAAGCGCGTTCAGTACGATATTGAATACATCCAAAGCTGGTCGTTGTGGCTAGATATAAAAATTATTATAAAAACTATTTTCAAAGGATTTGTTGGGAAAAATGCATATTAAATATATTTTCGTAGCCGGAATCGTTTTATCACAACCGGCCCTGGCGGACTTAACACCGAAATCTCATATCGGCTTTGCAGGTATTGATTTTCAAGGCAAAGTGGGTGCGAATTACGGTTACGAAGATAATGTGACTTATCAGCCACATGATAGTGATGCTATTGGCTCAAACTTTCTGAGTGCCGCGCCAGTCTTGAGCATGGAGGGGAAACGCGGTGAGGACAAATACCTGATAATGTATTCAGGTGATTATCGCAATTACACTAATGACTCAGCTGATAACTACAATGATCATTTCTTCCGTTTTAATGGGGAGTGGCGTTTTGGGTTAAAGCATGGGCTTGCGTTTAACATTGAAGATTCGATCGGGCATGAGGATCGTGGCCGTGGTGTAACAGAAGGCTTCGTACCTGAGCAATTTCAAGAGTTTGGTATTAATTCCCCCCTTAGCACCAACCTTTTGAACAGTGAGCTGCGTTACACTTACGGGGCTCTTGAAGGACGCGGCAAAGCTGCACTCGCTGTGCATTATAAAAGACTTCGTTTTGGGAATACCCAGGAAGTGCAGAAAACGGACGATGACTTTTACACGTACATTCAGGAGCAGGAATGGTATGAAAATGGCCTGGTTGCCGAAATATTCGACCAATACTCCCCGAATACACGTTTCCGTTATAGCTTTATTACTAACCAGCAGCATTATGACCATGCCACTGCAAAAGACAGTAACGAATATTATTTGATGTATGGAATCAAGTCCCAGGTTACGGGTAAGACCAATATCGATATGAATGTGGCCTGGTTGTATAAAACGTTTCAAAACAACCCTAACTCGCAGGATTTTAATGGACTAAACTGGGATATTCAGGGCGAGTGGAAACCACTCAATCAGTCTATTTTTACAGCACATACCTCGCAGCGTATTAAAGACCCTTCAGAAGTGGGGGGATATATTCTGGTTTCGCAATACGGTATTTCGTATCAACAGTTTTGGATAAATGATCGTTTCTCTACCTTGTTAGATTACTCCTACACCACGGAGGGTTATAAGAAACAAGATAAGGATAGAACGGATAAAGATGGTGTATTCACTTTCTCCATGAGCTACGACTTCAGACCTTCTGTTAATTTTGAACTGAAATATCAAATAGATACATTGCGCTCTACCAAAGAAACCGATTCGTTCTTTATCGGTGCTGACGACGACCGGGAAGTTCTGAGAACGCTGGGCTATGACAATTCGCTGATTATGTTTACAGCTAAGGTGCAGATTTAAAATGAAAATAATGAAACTCTGGGCATTTTTATTATTCACTGTGCTTTTGGCCGGATGTACAGCATCTCAGCCACCACTCATGGATAATCCTGATGCTGAATCAACGGGATATCTTCTCGATTCAGGTGATACCGTCAGTATTAATGTGTACGGAGAACCTGATATGGCGATGAAATTTATTATCGATAAAAGTGGATCGATTACTTTCCCTTATATTGGGAAAGTCGTCCTGAAAGGAAAAACACCCGATCAGGTCAGTGCCGAGATAACGAATCGCCTGAACGGGGATTATCTGCAAAACCCAATGGTGACCGTAAATATCGCTGAATTCCGTAAGTTCTTTGTTTCAGGCGAAGTGAAGATCCCTAATGGTTTTGCGTGGGAACCTGAGCTAACGGTAGAAAAATCTATTGCAATGGCAGGAGGTTTCACCGACAGAGCGGATCGCGAAGATATTAGTATCCGCCTCGCGGGTACCAACCAATTGCTTGAGAACGTGGACGTAAGACACTCCGTTCACCCCGGTGATATCGTTATAATTGGCATGGGCTTCTTCTAACTATGAAACTATCAATAGTAGAAAATGGCATGAAGCGAGAAAGCTCTATCGATTTCTCCCGGTTTGCCAAAGAAATTAAAAAGAACAGTTGGAAAATCCTCCTCGCCGGTGTGATTGCGGGGGCGGTTGCCTGGCCATTAATCAGCATGATGACATCTAAGTATGTCTCGACGGCAACCGTGCTGATCAAAGCACAGCCGGATAACGTTTCTCCCTTCCCACAAGTAGACGGTTACGACTCGACACGCAACGGGTATTACGAGACTCAGTATGCGCTGATGCAGTCACGTATTGTGCTGGAGCAAGCGGTGCGGAATTTGAAACTGGATGAAAATCCTGATTTCAATGGCGCCAAATCCGACAGCAAAATTACGAACACCCCCGAGACTCAACAGGTGCGTATTGATAATGCGCTGAAAAAGCTGCTGAAAAATCTCACCATCACCAGTGTTCGCACCACGCATCTGGCCTCGATTTCCTACGAGTCATCTTCTCCGGAACTTGCGGCTCAGATAGCCAATGGTGTCGCGCAGGCATTTATTGATTACAGCGCGGCGCAGAAACGAGGCAATACGCTCAAAGCTCGTGAAATCAACCAGAAGCGAATGGACGAGCTTCAAAAGCAAATCGCCGAGCAGAAACTGGCCATTGATGACTATCTGAAGAATCAGGGCTTGTTGACTTTCCGCGGAGTGGATGGCTTTGAGACAGAGCAGTTAAGCATCGTCACTAATCGCCTGGCCGATGCGACTCAGCGCAGAGTGGCGGCGCAATCCCTGTACAACGAAGTCCGTCAACGCCCAGGGCGTTCGCTCGACAATGTCATCTCGCTGCCGGTGATTTCGGATCATGCTCAGATCCAGCATTTACGTCTTGCACTGATACAGGCTAGAAGTAATTTGTACGAACTGCGCAAATCCTATGGTCCAAAGCACATCAAGATTCAGGAAGCCCAGGCGCAAGTTCAGGCGATTCAGGATCAGACCAATAGTGTGCTGCGTGAGCTGGAAACCGGTCTGCGTCAACAATATGAGGCAGCGTCGGCTGACGAAAATAACTACCAGAAACAGCTGGATGAACAAAAAAATCTCTTCCAGAACCTGGCATCCAAACGTGACGGCTATAACGACTTAAAACTGGCGCTGGATAAAACGGAAGATTCGTACAAAACGCTGTATCAGCGTACTCAGGAACAGTCGCTCTCAGGAAGTGATAGCGATTCAGATGCCGTACTGTATGACCCGGCAGTGCCTGCTGAACGCCCAGCTAAACCGAACAAGCCTTTGTTGCTGGTTATGGTGGTGCTGTTGGTTCTGGCCTTCAGTATTATGTACTTCATCGTCAAATCCGCGATGGACAGTTCCATCAATAATCTGAGCCAAATGAAGAAGCGCCTGAACCTCGAGGCATTAGGTGAGATTCGTCGCTTTAATGGGCTGGGGAGTCGTGCGCAAATTCGCGATGTAATCGCCAATAATCCGATGAACGCCGACATTATTCACAGCATTCGAACCCGTATCATGCTTGATAATCGCCATCTACAGGCGGTGTCAGTGACCTCGGCGGATCATGGCGAAGGCCGGACGTTGCTGGCGAATCTGTTGGCAAACTCATTCAGTTTTGACCAGAAAACACTGCTTATCGATCTCGACTTCTCCAATAAAGACGGCTTATCAAGCGAATTGGCCAATCCGTCGGCGCATGGGGTTGCTGAGTTGCTGCGTGGTGAAGCGACGCTTGAGAATCTGTGCGTCAAAGTGAATGAAAATCTGGATTTCCTCGCCCGAGGCAATACCTCGATCTCATCACTATTGATGCTGTCGTCTGAAAATCTGGAACATCTGATGCGTGAGTTGCGTAGCCAATATCAACGCATAATCATTGACGTTGCTGCGGTGAATCAGAGCCAGGACAGCCAACTGATTAGCCGTGTCATTGACGGTCAGATTTTCATGCTCAAAGCCGGTGCGCCTGCGGAACATATCACCCAGGCGTTGGATAAACTCGAATCTAATCATTCGGTTGTTATTGGTGCCGTGATTAACCAAGTCGTTGATAAAAATCTTGAAACGAAAGAGGGATTACGCTCACTCAACCTTCAAACCAATGAATTGATGAACGGTACAGGCCGTCTATGAGTTTACTGAGAAGCGCGTCCACCATTGCGGGGTCATCAGTCATTTCACAACTGATTGGTGCGCTGTCTATTTGGTTAATTTCACACAAATATGACCTGGCAGAAGTGGGGCTTTACGCGCTTAACTACAGTATTGCGTTGATTGGCGCTCAAGTTTGTACCTTTGCTTCACAGTTGTTAATTCCTAAGCAGCACGATGATGAACTGGCGCAAAACGTGGTGTTTTGCTTATTACAAAGTCTGATTATCGCGCTGCCTTATGCACTCCTTACCGCGTGGCTGTTTAACCAAAATATCTTCTTCCTTTATCTGCTCACGCTGTCCAATACGTGGATTTTGATATCGGAGAACTTGTCATTACGTACGGCTAATTTTGGTTTTTTGGTCTTCCAGCGTATTTCTGTTTCCGTGGTCGTGGTGCTCTCCGTGCTGCTTACCACGCATGTTCAGGCATTTTACTGGGCGTGGGCAGGTTTGATGATGGTACTCACCATTGGCTGCATTCTTCGAGCCTTTGATATTCGCACTGTGCAACTGGAACATTTGAGTCCCAAAAATAACCTGGCATTCTTTAATAAGCACGTTCATCACCTTACCAAGGTGGGCAGTGCGGAAGTATTGGCAATGGCGAACAGTAACTTGCCGATCATGCTGATTAATTTTTGGTTCTCAGCGCTTACCGCGGGTTATTTTTCAATTGTGAGCCGCTTTTGCCTGGCACCGGTTGTTATCGTCGGGAACGCGGTGCGTAACACCATATTCTCAAAATGGTCGATAGATTTCCGACATAATACGTTTAACTTTGAAGAGTATAAAAAGGTCCGTTTGCTGCTTCTGGTGTTAGGCGTTGTGTGTACATTTGGGGTGTTTATTTTCTATCCTATCGTCATGCATCTTGGTTTTAGTGAAGATTGGATAAACTCGATCCCAACGTCACGCTATATGTTGCCTTATTTATTCCCGGCGCTGGCGGTTTGTCCGTTGACCGTGATTGAGCTGATCTTTGGATCTCACCGTTATTTCCTGCGGATCCAGTTTGAACAATTAGCGATTGTACTGATTGCATTTGTCATTGTGCCTTATTTTTATAACGACTATGCCACATCGATTATTCTGTTCTCTGTACTCACTTTCGTTCGTTATGCCTTTATTTATCTCAAAGTAAATAAACGCGCCAATCTTTTGAAAGACAGGCCGGTCGTATTATGAATCTCAATACTGGGAATTATTTACAGACATACTCCTTCCTTACCCTGATGATTTGCGGGTTGGTTCAATATTTCACCGGTGTGTTGGCGGTGTTGTGGATCCCATTCTTCCTGACGTTGCTGATGTTCATGCTGCTGGTGATGCAAACCCGCTACGAAAAATTACAGCTGGATAAGCAAGAAATTGTGGTGCTGACACTGTATCTCATTTTCCTGGTATTGGCGGGAGTGTCCACCCTATTGCAAGAAGGGGTAACCGATGCGATTGTTGGCTTTAAAAATGAGATAGCACTTTCGCTGGTGATGGTCTGCCTGTTATTAGGATTCTGCCGTGAGTCGCAGATTTATCGCGTAATCCGTTCTTTATATTGGGTGTTTTACGCTCAATTCCCGGTCGTTCTTTATCAGTTGCTGTTTGTTGTACCCCAGCGTGTTGAGGTGCGTGGTGAAGAAGATAAATGGGACTCCGTAGTAGGAACCTTTGGTGGCGACCCACTGGGAGGCGGGAATACCGCAGCGATGGGGATGTTTTGCCTGTTGATTATGCTGTTAAAAGTCTCCGAATTTAAGCACGGTTTAACCAGTTTCAAATCGATGGCCCTACACGTCATTCTGGGTTTTGGCTTGTGTATTGTTGGTGAAGTGAAATTTGTCATTCTGTTGTCACCCATACTGCTGGCGTTGCTTTGGGTCATGCCCAGCTTCGTCAAAGGGGTGAACAAAGTGAATATCAAAGCACTGCTTTTTATATTCTCGGGAATGGCATTACTAATTGCGCTGGCTATCGTTATTTTAGCCTCTGGTTATTCCACGGCCTTTGGAAGCGACCCTACGCAAAGCTCACTGGCTGTTTTTATTGATTCACTCAGTTATATTTTTGACCCGAATTATATTCTCCCTTCAGGTGAAGTGGGGCGCTTTACCACACTGATCTTCTGGCTGAAGAATAACGACCTGTGGGGACTTTCCGGAACGTTGTTTGGTTACGGACTGAATGCGACAAACAGCGGAAGTATCGTTTCGCCAGGCTTCTTGAATCTCACTTATAATCTGATTCTCGATTCAACTTCTTTAAGTATGTTCCTCTGGGAAGTGGGCGTGGTGGGAACGCTGTTATTTATCGGTTTAATTCTCTACATCCTGAAAATTGTGCAGCCTAAAGCTCTGTTAGCGCGCGAGCAATTAGACACACAAGACCTGCAATTACTCAGTTTTGCACCTGCATTTAGTGTTTTTGCTATCAGTTGCTTATTGAGTTTGCCCTACAGTCAGATACTCACGATCACGCCAATGTTACAATTTTTGTTCTATCTGTCACTGGGCTCCAGTCTGATTATTCGTCGATCCGTTTATCGTTTTGCGGAGCAGTAATATGAGCAATAAACCCTTTATCTCCGTAAGTATTAAAACACTTAACGAAGCCGAATGTATTGAAAAAACGATTGATAGTATCCAGCAACAGATTGCTGAATATCCTCATAAAATTATTGTTGCCGATAGTTTATCCACCGATAGCACTCAGCAACTGGCCAGTAATAAAGGTGTCACCGTGGTGTCGTTAACGCAACCTGCGGACCGCTGTTGTGGCGTCGGGCACCAACTTGGCTATCTGTACAGCGAAGGGGAATATCTGCTGTTAATGGATGGCGATATGGAGTTGGAAAAAGGGTTTATCGATAGCGCTATTGCTTTTCTGGAAAGTCATCCTGAATACGCGGGCGTGGCGGGTACAGTGGAAATGGATGAAGCCACCAACTATGAATTTAAATCGCGTAAACAGCGACTACATGAAATTTATCCCGTTGGGGATTGCGATCATTTAGGCGGCGGGGGGTTATATCGCCGCTCGGCAATTGAAAAAATTGGCTATCTGACCAATCTCAACCTTCATGCGTATGAAGAGGCTGAACTTGGGATGCGCCTGGTCGATGCCGGTTATAAATTACACCGCCTGAATGTGCCTTATTTCAGCCACACTTCACACGACATGCCAACACTTAAATTGCTTATCTACCGTTGGAACAGTGGATATAACCAGGCGCCCGGCGAATTGTTGCGCAGCGCCTGGGGGAAACCCTATCTGCGAAATGCGATAAAAATGGTTAAAAATGAGGTGATTTTTGCAATTTATTTGTTGTTATTACTGATTGCTATTTTGACCTTCAATATCGACATTATTGCGCTGGCTTTGCTGCCGCTGATGGCATTTATTATCCTAAAAACGATTAAAAATCGATCATTACTTAATGGCTTGCAAAGTGTACTTAATTTAGCCGTGCTTTCCGTCGGATTACTCAAGGGACTGACTCACTCGATGCGAGATCCAATGACTCCACCCGACAGCAAAGTCATTCAAGAATAGGTTTCTATGATGAAAATTTTACTGGTGAATAAGTTTTTCTACATCAAAGGTGGTGCAGAAACGGTTTACTTCCAGGAACGCGAAATGCTGAAACAGGCTGGCGTCGACGTTATTGATTTCTCAATGCAACACGAAAAAAACTTCCCCTCTGACTATGCGGACTATTTTGTCAGTAATGTCGATTATCATAAAGGAAGTAACCTGCTTGGTGGGATTAAGACGGCGGTAAACTTTATTCACAACGCTGAAGCCTGCAAAAAAATGAAGGCACTGCTTGAGAAAGAACGCCCAGATATTGTTCACTTTCATAACATCTACCATCAGCTAACCCCTTCGATAATAAAGATTGCCCGGGATTTTGGCTGCAAAACGGTGTTAACCGCCCACGATTATAAGATTTCCTGTCCTTCCTACGCGATGTTGCGTGATGGCAAAGTCTGCGATGCCTGTATCACGGGGTCAGTCTACAATGCGTTTAAATATCGCTGCTACGAAGGGTCAGCATCCAAAAGTCTTCTGCTCTCTTTAGAAGCCACCTGGCAATTTATCGCGAAGAATTATCAGGCTCTGGATGTCATTATTTCGCCCAGTGAATTTTTGCGCGGAATCATAAGACATACGTTGCCCAATTCACGTATTGACGTGATTGTGAATGGTATTGATGACAGCCAGCCGTTCCAGGATATTGAAGACCAGGGCTATATACTCTTTGTCGGACGTATCAGTCCTGAAAAAGGGATACAAACATTAGCGCAAGCACATCAGCTTATGCGCAATAAAATACCGCTGAAAATCGTGGGTAATGGTCCAATTTATAATGACCTGGTGACGCAATTTCCGCAGGCAGAATTCCTCGGCTATGTCCAACAAGGCGAGGGATTAGATGCATTAATTAAGCACGCAAGAGTAATTGTTGTGCCTTCTGAATGTAATGAAAATTGCTCGATGTCAGTGTTAGAAGCCATGTCATTTGCGCGTCCCATTGTGGGTTCGCGTATTGGTGGGATCCCTGAACAAATACGTGACGGCGTTGATGGCGCTTTATTTGAGCCGGGAAATGCTCAGGAGCTGGCCAATATACTCGACGATCTGGCTGAAAATCCGGAGAAAGCGCACCACATGGGATTAAATGCTCACCAGCGACTCTGCGATAAATACGCCATGCGTAATCATATGGAAGCGTTGATCAATTTGTATCAAGAATTGTTGAGCAAACCTTAATATGGCCAAAAAAATTACTGTTATCGGCACGCGTGGCATACCCGATGTGTTAGGGGGGGTGGAAACCCATTGCCAAAATCTTTATCCCGCCATCAAACAACAGTTCGATGTGGATATTTGCGTCATCGCTCGTGCACCTTATGTTGGTTACAGTAAATCGCAGTACAAAAATATTGAAACCGTGGCGCTGTGGGCGCCCAAAAAACGGTCGCTGGAAGCGATTGTTCATTCTGTTTTAGCGGCGTTTAAGACCTGTTTTGACCAATCCAGTATTGTTCATGTACATGCTATCGGGCCGGGTCTGGTCGTGCCACTGCTGCGCTTACTCGGCAAGAAAGTGGTGTTTACGCACCATGGACCTGATTATGAACGCCAGAAGTGGGGCGGTATTGCAAAGAAGGCTTTACTGCTGGGCGAAAAATTCGCTGTAAATTATGCCAATGAAGTCATCGTTATTTCTGAAGTGATTAATCAGCTGATTCAGAAGAAACATGGCCGCATGGATGCCCATCTTATCCCTAACGGTGTGAATATACCGCCAACGTTTACCCCTGAAATCATTCATAAAACACTTGACCGTTATGCCCTGAAGCCTAAGAGTTATCTTGTTGCGGTGGGGCGTTTTGTGGAAGAGAAGGGGTTTCATGATTTAATTACGGCCTACCAACAATCCGGAGTATCCGAGCCGTTGGTTTTGGTCGGTGATGCGGACCATCCTTCCGACTACAGCATACGTCTGAAGGAATTAGCCATAAAAACGCCGAATGTTATTTTGACCGGTTTTTTAAAAGGTGACGCACTGAAAGTGGTATTTTCTCAGGCAAAGCTATTTATCATGCCTTCTTATCACGAGGGATTGCCAATCGCGCTGCTGGAGGCCATGTCATATTCGCTGCCCGTGGTGGTGAGTGATATTCCGGCAAATCTTGAAGTCGGGCTGCCAGCGGACGCCTATTTTAAGGTAAGTAATGTGATTGATTTAGCAGAAAAAATGAAGGAAAGACGCGTGTTAACTGGCGCGGATTACAGCAAATTTCTGCAAACCTATGACTGGAGTGAAATTGCCAGGAAAACTGTAGGTGTCTACCATTCAATAGATAAATCAATAGGTTAAAATTGACGAATTCAACCCGACGCCCAATCGTCATCGACAGATTCTACGAAGTGCTTGATGAACAAACTCAGGCACAGCTGACTCCCGAACAAAAGCAGGAGATAGAGGGCGCGCTCGTTTCTATCACTCTTTCATCACACCACCGGATCGATATTCGTAAGAGCTTTCCCTTTTTTGGGACGCGCTACTATATGGTCTTTTTGTTGGGACGAGACTTACGTAAACGGCTGCGTAAAGAATCGACTCTGGTGCGAATTGTTGTGACGTTACTGATTCTTTGCGGTTCTATCTTCGCCGTATTATGCCTGCTATTGACGCTGTATATGATCAAATCCGCAGTGGGAATCGATCTGATTCGTAATTTCCATGTGGGGATTTGGGACTGGTGGCTCAGCTTGCGTAACAACTAGTCTTGGGCGAGTTAACGCCCCAACACAAATCGGAAATACTATGAATATAAAAACGTTAGTTTCATTGATGTGCATGGTTTTTCCGGGGGCGGTCATGGCCGTACCGATGACAGTTGTAACGCCAAAAGCACTTTCTGGCCCAATAACGAATCCGGGAACGGGGATCGCCAGCTTTCATCAGGGATATGGAGATCAACTGACGCAGGCGCAATATCCCGATACCGGAATTGAATACGAGCGTTTTTACTGGTCAGAAGTTGAGCCAGTTGAGGGGCAGTACAACTTTGCTCTCGTGGATGAGGCTTTTAAGTTTGCAGCGAAGCATCAACCGGCGATGAATGTCGGACTGCGATTTATGGTGATGGATGGGCCAGAAAGCGGGAGCAAAATCCCTGACTGGCTGATTAAAAAAGGGGTGAAAGGCGTCTGGACATCGGACAATAAAACTTTCGCGCCGGACTTAGATGACCCTATTTTCCTTGAATATAGCCAGCGTCTGCTGAACGCGTTTGGGAAGCGGTACGATGGTAATGAAAACCTCGCCTACATCGATATTGGCATGGTGGGTTCCTGGGGCGAATGGCATAACAGCAATTTCCCTTCAATGACTCCGCTTGAAAAACGCTACACGCCTGCTCAACTAGAAAAGTACGTCACCATGCACTTTACTGCGTTTCCTAAAACGCCAAAAATCATGCTGATTGCCGGTGGCGATAATCTCGTGAGCGCCACGAGACGCGGTGCTGGCTGGCGTGCAGACTGCCTGGGCGACTGGCGAAACTTTTCGACAACCTGGAATCTGATGGAAGATGACTACCCGCAACGCATAGAGGCGGCACAGGCGGCCTGGTCAGGTTTTAAAGATGCGTGGAAACGCGCGCCGATTAGTTTTGAGATCTGCGGCCATATGGCCGAGTGGAAAACCATCCAGCATTATTCCCTCGAAGAAGTACAAAGGACCTTTGACTGGGCCGAAGCGCAGCATGCCAGCACGATTAATTTGAAGTCCACGGAGGTGCCAGCGATGTATCGCGGCATCGTCGATAAGGCGCTGACAAAACTGGGCTATCGTTTTCGTTTAGCCTCGTTAAGCCATGATTCTGTCGTTTCAAAAGGCGGTACTCTGACGCTAAATAGCCAGTGGAAAAATGAGGGTGTCGCGCCGATTTACCTGAAATACGATCTGTCGTATCGCCTGGTAAATGATGCGAACAAGGTTATCGCCCAAGGGAGAACCTCCGATGATATTCGCAGCTGGCTACCTGGCGAGCGCACGGCGAGTTATCGTCTGGCACTGCCTGCGACATTAGCGAATGGGCAATATTTTGTTGAAGTGGCGATGCTGGACAAGCAAGGAAAAGCGAGAATTAATCTGGCTAATGAAGGCAAACAAAGTGACGGTTGGTATCGAGTGTCGAAGGTTCGCGCTCAGTAATTGAATAATACCCTTCATACTTCAAGCAACTCGAATTATGTAGGGTATATCAGAGTCTTAGAAACAGAATTAAGAACTGAAACCGTTCGGATTATTTTTCTGCCAGTTCCAGGTGTCGCGCATCATTTCGTCAAGAGAACGGGTCGCTTGCCATCCCAGTTTTTGTTTGGCTAAGGATGAATCTGACCAGCATTCCGCAACATCACCCGGTCTTCTGTCGACTATTTTGTAGTTAATTTGGGTTTGTGCGGCTTTTTCAAAAGCCTTTATCAGGTCAATCACGGAATAACCGACACCGGTCCCCAGGTTGATGGCTTTGAAGGCTGAACCCTCAGCTTTATGATCCAATGCCGCCAGATGCCCGCTTGCCAGATCCAGCACATGAATATAGTCACGCACTCCGGTTCCATCGGGTGTTGGATAATCGTTGCCGTAAACCGACAGGCATTCGAGTTTGCCAATTGCCACCTGAGAAATATAAGGGACCAGGTTATTAGGAATACCGTTAGGATCTTCACCAATACGGCCTGATGGATGTGCGCCCACCGGGTTGAAATAGCGTAAGCAGGTAATGCGGAATTCAGGTTGTGCGTGCGAAAAATCACGCAAAATTTGCTCAACCATTAATTTCGACGTCCCGTACGGGTTAGTGGTTCCCCCTGTCTGGCACTCTTCGCTTAGCGGGACTTTTTCTGGATTGCCATATACCGTCGCAGATGAGCTGAAGATCAAGCTATCTACGCCTGCAAGCAACATTTCATTGAGCAAAACCAGCGTCCCAACGACATTGTTTTCATAATATTCCAGAGGCTTTCTAACCGACTCGCCGACAGATTTTAAGCCAGCGAAGTGGATAACATCGGATATCTCGTGATTTGAGAAGATCTCTTTTAGCGCATGTTTGTCTAAAATATCGGCAACATATAATGTCGGTACTTTTCCGGTTAATTCTGCAACCCTGTCCAAAGAGGCTTTAGACGAGTTAGAAAGATTGTCGATGACGACGACATCATCACCTCTCTCCAGTAATGCCAGTACGGTATGTGAGCCAATATAGCCAGCACCACCAGTTACAAGAATTGCCATAGTATCTCCAGAATAATATTGAAAAATGAGTGTATCGAGTCTGTGTCGACCTCATTCTCAGTCTAGTTGATCAATAGTATCAGCAAACACCCGGCCATTCATCTGCTGTTTCAGGCGAAATACTGTTTCCTGTATTTGACAAAACATTTAAAGATTATCTTTTTAAATGGCGAGAAGAAGCTGAATATCAAGTTTTTGGTGTCGTAGACAATATAACTTTTAGAAAAATTAAAAGTATGAATACCGGCGCTTTTATTAATTGCTGGAACAATATTAGCCACCAGTCGCTCTTCGAATGCTGATGAGTTTAAGTTAATTAACTCTTTGATATAGATTGATTTTCCATACAGCCCCGGCAGGCATTCCTGAGTGAGAATATAATTTTTGTTATTGGTTGAATAAGGCATTCCGGCACCGCGATGGTGGTAATTACACAATGTTAACGAAGGCTCAATTTTTTCCCAGTTACCGAACAAGTCACTTGCAGTGTGAATAACCATTTCATTATCCAGCGTAGTGGAAATAAGATAGCTGACGCCATCCAAAGTAAAGTAGACATTATCGGTATATTCGACATTGGAAAGTAACACTTTTACTTTTTCCCAACGCGCCGGGAACTCAGTGGATTGAAAGAGAATGACTTCCTTTCTTTCTGATGATTCCGGAATCATAAACAGTTTATCATCATGGAAAAAAACAAAAGGAAACGACAGGTGGCATCGCAAATCGTCAAAGCCTTGCAGTTTGATATCTTCAATCTCTTCCATATTACTATTCAGAACACGGCACTTCAGTACTCCCTTTGAGTTAAGGAAACTAAATGCTTCATAGAAGATAAAAAGCTTATCTTCTTTTTCGATAATAAAAGGGTCGGCCTGAAATGTGTATTTTTTATTAAGCAGCTGTGCTTTTGAATGACTGAGAATATCCAGTGTATTATCAGGAAATGAATGCATGCTATTTTTAATGACCATGATGTCCCAGGACTCATGGAAAAATAACTTTTTAATTAATTTATTGTTTTTGTTTAACATTTTTTCATCTTATCCATGTTAGTCATCACCAGATACAGGAAGAAAATGTTGCTTATTATTTTTACTCTTAAGTAAAACCTAACGTTATAATTTCTTTTCGAAATAGTCTCTAATGAGATTTAATATCGCTCTCTGGTTTGCCATAACCCACTGAGTTGAGCTTAGCTATCGCCGATAGCAAACACGAGAAAGCTACTGCTTTGGAGTATAGACGTTCAGGCAATATTCGCCTTTCTGAATAGAAGAATATGGGGGATTTTGTGCAGCAGAAAATATTCACAAACATCATCTTCAGAATATGTTGACGAAAATGTCTTAACCAACAGGTAGTTATATGCAAGTGTTGCGGTAAAAAAGATGCATGGGATCTAAGGAAAAGAGGTGTTTTGCAGGGTAGGGCAAGGAACACTTATGAAAACGAGAACCGGTAAGCATAAAGCATGCTTACCGGTTAGAATTTATTAAGCTTGTGTATCCAGGGTAGAAAGTTCTTTATCTACGAAATACAAACCTTCACCGCTTTTACCCACCAGACTTAATTTATCCAGTACAGATTTAAACAGTTTTTCTTCTTCGTGCTGCTCAGAAACATACCATTGCAGGAAGTTAAAGGTCGGATAATCCTGAGAGGTCATCGCCGCATGAGCCAGTTCATTAATCTTGCGAGTAATTAACTGTTCGTGCTCGTATGTTGCGCTAAACAAGCTATCCAGAGAAGTATAATCATGGTCTGGTGCTGGAATAGCATTGATACGAGGCAAGCTTCCGGTATCCGTTAAATAAGCAAACAGGCGCTGCATGTGCTCCATCTCTTCCTGAGCATGGCGACGCAGGAAAGCGGCAGCCCCTTCAAAGCTATGGTAGCTGCACCAGGCACTCATTTGTTGATAAAGCAGGGAAGAGTAAAGCTCAAGATTCATTTGTTCGTTAAGTTTTTCGATCATTTCAGCTTTAAGCATGAGGCGCTCCATGAGAATTAGGACTTTAACAATGGCGCTACTTTAATTTTATTATTTCTATAATGCAAAGGAATTGTTAATTATATTATTGTAATGAGAATGGTTGCTAATATTATTCTTTTTTAAAACAATTATTACAGGCCAATAGGAATGATTATTATTTAATTAATAGGGTGAAGCATAATATATTGTCCACCCCATGAATACATTCTCTCCCTTCACTGGACGGCTATTTCATCCCTAAGGTATTTCTCCATTCCGATGCCCCGGCACTGATACTCAAGCGTAACGGTTTGGTTCAGGCACAACGCGCCGCTGGTCAGGGAGCAGGTTCTGATTGGCTCCCCATAGGGGAATGCAGCGGTATAACCCCATTGTTGGCACTGGTGGCTGGCTGCTGACTGTGCAACGTAGGTATCAATTTTCGCTCTTTGTAATGGGGCAATATCAAAACCCAGACGCACAACCCCTGCAACTTCGCTTCCTTTGACGGGCTGTGGGGTTTTATTCATGGTGCAACCGCTTAATAACGCAGCCACTAAAAGCAAATAAACAGATTTCATATGCTGAGGCTCAAATGATATTTCTTATGATTTTAGCATGCAGCAAAACAGAATATTACCAACAGCACAAAGCTGCATAATTTCCTTTACGTTAATGAATAGAGCGCCTTCTAAGCTAAATTTAAGATAATAATCGGGTGATAATTTACTGCCGAAATCATATGCGTGCCGATTCCATTGTGATTGAAAGTTTTGAACAGGAAAAGCAGGCGCATCAGCTTAACGATAGTGTGGCGCTGTTTCGTAATGCCAAATCGGCATCAACAGACGGCTCTTCATCGGGTAAAACGCAGAAGTGTGAGCCCATCTTTATTTTTTAAAACTAAATTTCATTAAATTTGAAAGTATGTTTGCTAGATAGTATCGTTACTGCAGACCTAAGCTTTTCACCGCGGGAAATCCCGTGACCCAATCAGGAGACGGAAATGAAAATAGCACTGATGATGGAAAACAGTCAGGCTGGCAAAAACGCAATCATTCTTAATGAGTTGCAAGCGGTTGCTGCTGAGAAAGAGTACCCGGTTTACAACGTCGGTATGAGCGATGAGCAGGATCACCACCTGACCTACATCCACCTCGGTATTATGGCGAGCATTCTGTTGAATTCTAAAGCCGTTGATTTCGTTGTGACCGGTTGTGGCACAGGCCAGGGTGCAATGATGTCCCTGAACATCCACCCGGGTGTGGTTTGCGGATACTGCCTGGATCCAGCTGATGCTTTCCTGTTCTCCCAAATCAACAACGGAAACGCGCTGTCACTGGCATTCGCTAAAGGCTTCGGCTGGGGTGCAGAGCTGAACGTACGTTACATGTTTGAAAAAGCATTCACTGGCCGTAAAGGCGAAGGCTACCCAATCGAGCGTAAAGAGCCACAGGTTCGTAACGCGGGTATTCTGAATCAGGTTAAAGCTGCGGTGGTAAAAGAAAACTATCTGGACACCCTGCGTTCTATCGATCCTGAGCTGGTGAAAACGGCTGTGACGGGTGAGCGTTTCCAGAAGTGCTTCTTCGAAAACTGCCAGAACAAAGAAATTGAAGCGTTCGTTCGCGAAATTCTTGCCTGATAGTATTTAATCGCAAATAAAGATGGTCAGCCTTTGCTGACCATCTTTATTTGCGTCAAATCGCTTAATCCACGGCGTGCTGCGTCTGACGTGCAGCGTCAAGATGCTGCGCATCCCAGTGTTGATGGTTGATATCCGCCTGCGGCGCTTCCGGCCATCGCTGTTGAATGCCACCGTGCAGGCTCGGTTTATGTAGCGTAGGGAAGTTTAACGAGGGTGAATGTTCGGCGGGTTCAGCGGCTTTTGCCTGAAAACTGATTAGCGCCAGAACCAGCATTACTCTAAACGTCATATGTTTCATCACGACCTCAACGACACCCGATCACTCGCGTTAAGTATAATTGAGACCTGAAGAAACCTGTTGGCAGACCGCATTATTGCTTTTTGGACACACTGCTCCCGGCGTTATGCGGCAGTCGCAGTAAATCAATCAGCCCGAGCAGGCAAATCAATGTAATCATCACAAACGATATTTTGATCGACATCCCTGGAATCGACGCGACATCGAACCACTGGCTTATTTTCTCTCCAAGGCGAATCCCAATCGCGCCCAGCGTAATTCCCAACCCAACAGACAGCTGTGTCGCGGTGCTAAAGAGCGTATTGGCGTAGCTCATTTGTGAGGATGGCACATCTGAAAAGGCGAGGGTGCTGATGCCGGTAAATTGCATTGAGCGGAACATCCCGCCAAAAAACAGGATGGCTATCGTCAACCAGACAGCAGTATGCGGAGTGAGAAATGCGCAGGCCAACAGAGCCGCGACATTGAGCAGACCGTTTAAAATCAGCAGTTTTTTGAAGCCTAACGCTCGAATCAGCGACGTGGTGGCGGGCTTCATGGCAAGGTTTCCGGCAAATACCGCTAAAACCAGCATGCCCGAATGAAAAGCATCCATACCGAAACCGACCTGGAACAGCAGTGGCAATAAAAAGGGTACCGCGCTGATAGAGGTGCGGAAAAGCGATCCCCCGTACATTGTCACGCCAAAGGTTTGTACCTTTAAAGCCTCAAGTCGAATCATCGGATGTTGGGCATGTTTAAAATGCCAGAGTGAAAACCATAACGATGCGGCGCCTAATAGCAGCAGCCCCAATGTTGGCAGGAGATTAACCTGCGATTGCCCAAGCATTTCCAGACCGTAGACCAGGCTAATCATCGCCACGGCGGTACCGGTAAATCCGATACCATCAAACGGACGGCGTTCGTCATCATGAATATCAGGAATCAAACGCCACGCCAGCGCCATTGCAATCAGTCCAAGCGGCAGGTTGATATAAAAAATCCAACGCCACGACGCATAACTGGTGATGAAACCACCCAGCGGAGGGCCAATTATCGGCGCAACCAGTGCAGGCCAGGTCAGCGTGGCGATAGCGGTGATCAGTAAATGTTTAGGCGTGGTTCGTAACACAGCCAGTCGCCCGACGGGCACCATCAGCGCACCGCCAACCCCTTGCAAGATGCGCATTGCGACAAACTGTTCCAGCGTATTGGCAATCCCGCACAGCACGGAGGCAAAGGTAAAGATCCCGAGAGCGAGGGTAAAGACTTTGCGTGCGCCAAAACGGTCGGCAATCCAACCGCTTGCCGGGATCAACACGGCCAGAGTCAGCAAATAAGCACTCATACCAATATTCAGATCAACGGCATCGACACCAAACGTTTTTGCCATTTCCGGCAGAGCGGTAGCAATAACCGTCCCATCGAGAAATTCCATAAAAAATGCGCCAGCAACCAACAACGCCATGCCAGAAATGCCACGTTTTGGTGTCTGAGAAGGGGAGTTTTCCATGAATGAAACTCAGAATTAAAATAATGTTTTAAAAATTAATTTAGCCAATTAACCAGTTAAGTATTGGATTTGCAAGCCATTTCATGTGACGAACTTGTAAAGTCCACACGAAAAATGTGTGATGCGCGTCACATATCTATTGATTTATGTGACGAATGTCATATTATGAGCCCCATAAAGAGCAACACCTGTAAAAAGAAAAAACTGGAGCACACAATGAAAATGCGCAAAATCCTGAAAAGCATGTTTGAGCAGTACTGCAAAACCTTTAAAGATGTACCGCCAGCTGGCATGTTCTGATCTGCCTGACTGAAGAAAAACCTGCTACGGCAGGTTTTTTTATGCCTGAAATTTGAATTTTTACCCTCTATATTCCCTTATATATCGACAATTTATGCTTTAGCACTTTTTCGCATATCGTTATGCGTTTTACACTTATTTACATTGTGGGTAAGGGTGGTGCACTATGCGGGCTCTATTTGAGATGGAGTCCGTGATTAAATGCGTAAACCCCTGTTGTTATCTGCGCTGTTTGCTTCTTTGGCCCTGGCTCTTTCAGGCTGTGATGATGCGAAAACTGAAACTGCGGCAAGTCCTGCCCCGGCAAAACAAGCTTCCCAGGATGGCGGCAATTTGATTGTTGGTATTACCAGTGGTGATCCGTTAGCGATGAACCCGCTGTATGCCAGTGACCGTACTACGCTGACGATTATGCAAGCGCTGTATGCTCCGCTGTATAGCTTCAATGGCGACAAAATCGAATGGGGCCTGGCAGAAAGCCTGACACCGTCTGATGACAACCTCTCATACCTTCTTAAACTTAAACCAAATCTGAAATGGCAGGATGGCAAAGCCATCACCGCTGACGACGTGGTGTTTACCTTCAACAAATTGCTCGATGAGAAACAGCACAGCTTCTTCCGCAGTATGTTCGTGTATGGCGGCAAGCCGATTCAGGTCAGCAAAATTGATGACCAAACGGTGAAATTCACGTTGCCACAGGTGAGCGCTGCGTTTGTCGGGACGCTGGTACAGATTTACCCGATCCCACAGCATGTGTTTGCTGATGAAAATGGTGACATGGAAAAGAGCACCAAAAACGATGCGCCAGTCGGTTCGGGTCCGTTCAAATTTAAAGAATATCGTGCCGGGCAGTATTACGCGCTGACACGTTTTGATGACTACTGGAACGGTAAACCGAAGCTGGATGCCGTCACCTACCGTTTTGCGAAAGACAGCAACTCCGCAAACCTTGCGCTACAAAACGGCGAAATCAACATGAAGATGGTTGATCCGCAAGATGTCACGCGCCTGAAATCGAGCGGTAAATTCGACTTCGTTATTTATCCGGAAGGCCGTCTGGCGTATATGACGTTCAACCAGAACATCGATAGCATGAAGAACAAAACGCTGCGCCAGGCTATTGCCTATGCCATCAATAAAGATGAGCTGGTTCAGGCGGCATTCTCTTCGCTGGATTACGCGCAACCTGCCGCGTCTATTTTGACGCCAGATACGCTATATCAAACCAACGAGGTTGAAACCTATAAATTCGATGTGGAAAAAGCGAAAGCGTTGCTTAAAGAGTCTGGTGCTCCAGCCAATCTGAAGTTACGTCTTGCCTATATCAACAGCAACAAAACCCAGGAAAGCATGGGGCTGTATATTCAGCAACAGCTGAAAAACGTGGGAATTGCGGTTGAATTGATGCCTCTGGATGCTAACGCGATGTCACAGCGTAGCCTGGATATGAAAAACATCGCTTATGAACTGAGCCTTGGCGGTTACATCATGGGTATGGAGCCTGACGGTTATAAGTCGTTGTATATGAGCAACGAAGCTTATAACTACGCGCACTACAAAAACCCAGCGTTCGATGCGTTGTGGAATCAAGGCGCGACCGAAACAGATAAAACCAAACGTGCTGATATTTATAAGCAAATTCAGCAGACGGTGGCAAACGACATGGCATGGTATCCGATTGCTTACACCAACGCCGTGGTTGCTGTAGATAAACATTTTGCCGGGACGCAAGAAGCCGAACCTAAGCCGGTTTATATGTTCCAGGATCTGTCAAAAATCTATCAACAACAGTAACAAGCACTTACCCCCAGCACTAAGCTGGGGGTTTTATTTTGGGGAAAACCTGGAAAGCAGTATGAACAATGTGTTAGTACGACGCCTGGCGCAACTTGTGCCGATGCTGTTCTTCATCTCTCTGGTGTCGTTTTTGCTGGTCAAACTGGCACCCGGCGATCCGGTGCAGGCCTATATCACACCCCGTATGAGCCCTGAGGATATTGAACGTATCCGTCACAGTCTTGGACTTGATAAACCCATGTTTATGCAATACCTGTTGTGGCTGAAAAACGTGCTGCAAGGGGATTTGGGATATTCACTGATCTATCACCGCCCGGTATTAACCATGATTGCTGAACGTATTCCGGCAACGCTTGGGCTAATGGGGGCATCGCTGGTTCTGGCAATAGTGTTAGCCCTACCACTGGGTTTGCTGGCCGGGGCTTTCAAACATCGTTGGCTGGATAACTTCCTGAACATGTTTGCCTACATCGGTATTTCAGTGCCGATTTTCTGGTTTGGTATCCTGCTTATCACGGTGTTTTCTGTGCAGCTCAACTGGCTGCCGAGTATGGGGATGCGCTCCATTGGCGTGGAGGATTCCTGGCTGGATGTGATTCGCCATGGGATTTTGCCGTGTATCGCGCTGACTTTTTACAACCTCTCAAGTTATGTGCGTTACATCCGCTCCAACACCATTACGCAATTGTCAGCGGATTATGTGCAAACGCAGTTGGCATACGGCGCCACTCGCCGCTCCATCTTATTCCGCCATGTTCTCAAAAACGTGCTGCTGCCGGTTATTACGCTGTTTGGTCTGTCGTTTGGCGAACTGGTGGTCGGCGCGTATGTCACCGAAAGTGTCTTTTCCTGGCCGGGAATGGGCCTGCTTGGGATCCAGTCGATAACCTCACTGGATTACCCGTTGATCATGGCGATGATCATGCTTTCTTCACTGATGCTTATCATCGGTAATTTATTGGCAGACATGCTGTATCGCGTGGCAGATCCGCGTATTAAGGCATTGAGGTAAGACGATGAGTAGACGTTGGCAACAAGTTAAACATGGCCTGAAACGTAATCGTCCAGCTCAATTCTCATTACTGGTCCTGATCGTTTTCAGCATTGCGGCATTACTGGCAGCACTGAGTCCTTTTGATCCTAACCAGATGTCGCTGACCGCAAGATTACTGCCTCCGGGTGTGACGCACTGGTTTGGCACCGATGACTACGGGCGCGACTATTTCACCCGTGCCTTATACGGTGGCCAGATCTCTTTGATGGTCGGTTTCCTTTCCATGTTATTTTCAACGCTGATTGGCACCCTGGTGGGTACGGTTAGCGGCTATTTTGGTGGCCGCGTCGACAACATCATGATGCGTGTCGTCGATATTTTGCTGTCGATTCCGGCGTTCTTCTTATTGCTGGTACTCAACGCCTACCTGAAGCCAGGAATTGCCAATATCATCTTGATTATCAGCGCATTGACGTGGATGAACATGTCTCGTCTGGTACGGGCGGAAACCTTGTCGGTCAAAGAGCGTGAATATGTGGTGTACGCGCGCGCTTGCGGTGAACACCCGTTCATCATCATTGCACGCCATATTATCCCGAATATCTTGCCGACCATTATGGTGGCCGCGACGCTGAATATAGCCTCGGCGATCCTGATGGAATCGACACTCAGCTTCCTCGGACTTGGCGTACAACAGCCGAATGCGTCGTGGGGCAGTATGCTGAACAACGCACAATCTTTCATTGGCGAAGCCACCTGGCTTGCCATGTTCCCTGGGGTTCTGATTTTGCTGACGGTACTGAGTTTTAACGTTCTGGGCGATGTGTTGCGTACCGCCTTTGAGCCGGGGGCTAACCGTGATGAATAACTTACTGGAACTCGACAACCTGCAAACGTCCTTCTTCACCCGTGAAGGGGAAGTGAAGGCGGTGCGTGGCGTGAGCTTTGCGGTAAAACGCGGTGAAGTGGTGGGGATCGTCGGTGAATCTGGCTGTGGTAAAAGTGTCACCTGTAAGTCGGTGCTCAAACTTCTGGGCAGCAATGGCAAAGTGGTGGGGGGACATGTCCATTTTAAGGGTGAAGATTTAGCCCGTAAAACACTGGAACAGATGCGTCATATTCGTGGCAATGATATTGCGATGATCTTCCAGGATCCGATGACTGCGCTCAATCCGGTGCTGACAATTGGCAAACAGATGAGTGAGATTCTGATTCGTAATCAGAATCTCAGCAAAAAAGCGGCGAAAGAAAAGGCCATTGCCATGCTGCAACAGGTGGGTATTGGCAACGCGGAAATCCGTTATAACCAGTACCCGCATGAATTCAGCGGCGGTATGCGCCAGCGCGTGATGATTGCGATTGCGCTCTCATGCCATCCCGCGTTGTTGATTGCCGATGAGCCAACCACCGCGCTGGATGTCACCATTCAGGCGCAAATTTTACGTCTGTTAAAACAACTGCAACAGCAAACCGATACCGCCATTATGTTGATCACTCATGACCTGGGCGTAGTGGCACAGGTCTGTTCACGAGTGGTCGTGATGTACGGTGGGCTGGTGATGGAGCAGGGCAGTGTGGAAGATATTTTCTACAGACCCGCTCACCCTTATACCCGTGGCTTGCTGGCGTCCCTGCCTCGTCCGGGCGAAACCGGGGCGCGTTTATCGCCTATCGAAGGTTCGCCACCCGGCTTACTGAATCCACCGCCGGGTTGCCCGTTTGCTGAGCGTTGTCCGCAGCGCATGGCGCGTTGCAGTACGCTGCCGCCAATGTATGAAACGGGAGAGGAACACCAGGCTATGTGCTGGTTATGGGACCCTGAGGTGAACGCGGAGGTGAACAATGCAGGACGTTAAGCCATTAGTTCGGGTCAACGGGCTACGCAAGTATTACCAGAGTCAGCAGGGTTGGTTTAACAAAACGCCACCGGTAAAAGCGGTGGACGGTGTGAGTTTTGATATCTATCCCGGTGAGACTTACGGGCTGGTGGGTGAATCAGGGTGCGGTAAATCGACATTAGGGCGCAGCGTGCTTCGTTTGTTTGATATTACTGACGGTGAAATTGAGTTTGCCGGCCAGAACATTGCCAACATGAGCGATAAGCAACTCAAGCCGTTGCGCCGCCGCATGCAGGCCATTTTCCAGGATCCGTACTCGTCACTTAACCCTGGTATGACGGTCGCGCAACTCATTGCCGAGCCGATGAAAATCCATGGATATGGCAAAGAGCAACGCACGGCGCGCACGCTGGAACTGCTGGAGAAAGTGGGGTTAAAAGCTGAGCATTTGAATCGTTTTCCCCATGAGTTCAGCGGCGGCCAGCGCCAGCGAATCAGCATTGCTCGCGCCTTGTCGGTCAACCCGGAGTTTGTTTTGTGCGATGAACCGCTGTCGGCGCTGGACGTTTCCGTGCAGGCGCAGGTGGTGAATATTTTGCAGGATTTACAGCAGGCGTTAGGGCTGACGTACCTGTTTATCGCCCATGACCTCTCTATGGTTCGCCATATTTCTGACCGGATTGGCGTGATGTATCTGGGCGCACTCGTCGAAGAAGCGCCGGCTGAAACGTTGTATACCGAACCGGCACATCCCTACACGCGTGCGCTACTGGCATCTATACCGGTGGCTGACCCGCATGTGCAAATGCTGGATCAGGGGGGCATTAAAGGGGAGTTACCCGGGGCTATCAGCGACTGGCAGGGGTGTAAATTCTGCAACCGCTGCCCAAGAGCGATGGACAAATGCCAGAGCCAATCACCGATGATGCGGGAGATTGCGCCAGGCCATCGTGTAGCTTGTTGGCTATTCAACGAATCGTAAACACAGCGGGGGCTTATTCAAGCTCCCGCACCACTTTACAAGGCTGCCCCATCGCCAACACGCCCGCCGGGATATCTTTGCTGACAATACTGCCCGCCGCGATGGTGGTGTTATCACCAATAGTCACCCCTGGCAAAATAACCACGTTGCCACCAATCCAGACATTGCTGCCGACCACAATCGGTTTGGCGCAGGTCAAAAATGGATAATCGGGATTTCCAGTCAGTCGCTCTTTTGCTGATAACGGATGAACCGGCGTGTAGAACTGTACATTTGGCCCCACCAGGGTGTTATCGCCAATGGTTATGGTATTGCAGTCGAGGAACACCACATTGGTGTTGATAAAGCAGTTGCGACCAATCGTGACGTGTTTGCCGTAATCACACCAAAACGGTAGCTCAATCCAACTTTCATCGCCAAAACCGCCCAGCATTTCGCGTAAAAGCGCCAGTTTGCTCTCCGCGTCGTGGGAATCGAGTTGCGCCAGTTTTTTAGTGATTGCGCGTGCGTTGTGGTACATCCCGAGTAGCTCAGGGTCGCGAGTGTTGTAGTTCAGACCCGCCAGTAATTTTTCATGTTCAGTCATTGTTGTGCCCTTATTTTTCCTGACAGCATTCTATTATTTATACCGTTTCAGCGTACAGATATGTACTATGACGCCCATTGCGAAACAGGAGAGAAATAATGTCTGAACAATTATCTGCCGACCAGGAATTAGTATCCGATGTGGTGGCGTGCCAGTTAGTGATAAAGCAAATTCTGGATGTCATTGATGTGATTGCACCCGTTGAAGTGCGTGAAAAAATGGCGAATCAGTTGAAGACCATTGATTTCGCCACGCATCCGGCAGCGGCAGATCCTGTGACCCGCCGCGCGATTCAAAAAGCGATTTCGTTGATTGAGCTGAAGTTTACGCCGCAGGGCGAAGCGCATTAACTTCTGTACGTGAATCGCCCTTTGTTAAAAGGGCGATTCACCGTCAAAAGAAGGTCATTACCAACAAATAACTCGCCGCACACGCACAACTCACACCGATCAAACCTGGCAAAATAAAACTGTGGTTAATGATGAATTTGCCTATTTTTGTGGTGCCGGAACGGTCGAAACCGATGCACGCCAAATCACTTGGATAAGTCGGCAAAACGAAGTAACCGTAGGATGCCGGGAAGAAGGCAATCAGCATTTTCGGCTCAACGCCCAGCATCAAGCCCATCGGAGCGACGGCCGTTAACGCCGAAGCCTGGCTGTTCACCAATTTCGAAACCAAAAACAGCACAATGGCATAAGTCCATGGATGGCTTTTCACCACGCCTTCCAGCGCCATTTTTAGTTCTTCAAGATGGGCCTGGAAAAAGGTATCGCTCATCCACGCGACACCAAATACCGAGAAAATCGCCACCATTCCGGCTTTAAACACCGCACCGTTGGAGATGGCCGAAGCATTCACTTTACACACGATGAGCATCACGGCACCCGCAATCAACATCATCATCTGGATAACCAGATTCATTGATAACGGTTTTAACGAACCTTTGATATCGAAAGCCGGGCGCAGCGCCGGAATCGCCCCTAACAACACCACGACCAGAATGCCGGCAAAGAAGATCCACGTTGACCAGTAGGCTTGCTTGGGGAAAACCTGGTTCATCAGGGTTTCGCTGCCGCCGTAGATAAATTCACGCTGTTTTGGATCTTTGAGTCTTTCCTGAAACTCCACGTCATCTTGCAAATCCTTGCCACGACGCAAACTCCACAGCGCCGCAATCAGCACTCCAAACAAGGAGGCGGGCACGGAAACGCAGAGAATATCTAGGATGCCCCACGCGTGGCCAATACCGTGGTTTGCCGCCAGAATCGAAATCAGCGAAACCACCGCCACTGAGACGGGAGAAGCGGTAATCGCCATTTGCGAGGCAATTGATGCCACCGCCATCGGGCGTTCCGGACGAATACCTTTCTTCAGTGCGATATC
Organism: Buttiauxella sp. A111; assembly: GCF_014189855.1. Classification (GTDB taxonomy): domain Bacteria; phylum Pseudomonadota; class Gammaproteobacteria; order Enterobacterales; family Enterobacteriaceae; genus Buttiauxella; species Buttiauxella selenatireducens. The sequence continues at coordinate 566,509 of NZ_BJFN01000001.1, read as the reverse complement.
GGCAATGATTGGGAACATGGTGTACACCACATGGCCTGTGCCGCACAGGAAAGTCAGCATCCAGGTGGTGAAGGGGGCAAGCAGAGTGATGTGCTGAGGGTGTTTGCGCAGCAGACGCTCGGCAAACTGCATCATGACATTCAGGCCACCTGCAGTTTGCAAGGTGGCGGCACAACCAATCACCGCAAGAATGGTCAGCATCACATCAACGGGCGGTTTTCCTGGCTCAAGACCAAAGATAAAGGTGAGAATAAACAGCCCAATCCCACTGATCAGGCCAAGCCCCATCCCGCCAAAGCGTGTGCCGACTAACAGGCATAAAATAATAACAATGAATTCAATAGTTATCATGGTCGTCCCCTAAAATTACACATGCCATTAGCATTACAGAATGTAGGGATAACCATTGAGACGCAGATCTTGTTTGTTTAAATTCAATAAAAACAGTTGGTTAGTAACAATATATTAACACTCCGCCTATAACCGGCGGAGTGTTCTCTCATAACGGCAGATGGGAATGCTGAAGACGAGGAAGGGCCGTGAAGTCATTTGTCACATCGACGACTAACACCTCTTCACCACGTTTTAGCAAAATACGCATACCCCCGTTGTCCGGCGTAACCTGCATATCGGTGATAGGTTGCTGGTTATCAAAATCCCAAACGCTGACGAACTCCGGTTGAAGGTCATGGCTGCGTAACACCAGATAACTTAACTCCCCAATGGCAGGGTTATCCGGCGCGTTTCCCTGCCACAACTCGGCCTGACCATAAAGCCATAATGCTTGCCCGTTAGGGTGGGTGGCAAAGTGGCGAGGCTGACTGCTCGTTAACGATGCACAATGCGCGTCATTCATCATCGTCAGTGGGCCGTGGGCACTAAACTGACCTGGCTCCCCCTCAACATCCAGCGCTTTCCCCTGAAGATGAAGCGTCCAGTCAACTTGTTGGCAATGCGGATTTTGCACACTGCTGATATCAATTAATGCGTTATCCAGCCATAACAAACGGCGGCGAAAACGCACGTCACGCCACGCTTCGCTGTCCCACTGTACGCGAGTGTGGCTGTCGAGTTCAGGCGGCGTTTGTCGCCAGTCGACTTCTGTATCCAGCCAGCAGAACGCCTCGCTTGCGTGATACTGATGCACCACGGGTAGCGCAGGGGGCTGGTTGGTTTGATTGACTGTAATGGTGTTATGGGTGGCGCTGTTTTTGTAATACGCATAATGCATTGGCGCACCGTAACCGGTGGTGCCAAGATCCGGCAGGATCTCTTGTCCATCATTAAACAGTAGAATATTCAGGCGGTCATAATGGTCATGCTCACCGCCGAAAGGCGTGTGTTTAATCAATAACGCACGTTGCTTTTCTGCGTTACGCCACAGGGTCAGGCCACAATCAGGGGCATGAAGATGGCAGACTGGAATGAGCTCAGGAACCGTCTCTGGCAGTGGAGTCGTGTAAAGAAAAGCATCGAGATTCGGTTGTGGGTGCTGCGCATTGATAACCTTGAGCGCGGCGGCATACTGCTCATCACGATAGTAATGCCATGCAAATTGATAAAGATGGCTGTGGTCTAATTTTTCCTGGCCGTAGATACAATCATTGATACGTGGAAAGGTACCGTCAGGCATCAAAAGAGTCAGTGGGAAACTGAGCATTTTTTTATAGTAAGGTTTGTCCAGCAAACTCCAGCGTGTACCGATGGCCAGCTTTTCGAAGGCGAGAAAGCCTTGTAGCGCGTAGAAATGATAATGAATAGACCCCTCGAACCACAGCCCTTCGTCGAATAAACCCTGCTCAAGCTGATAGCGCAGCCCGTAAGGTTGATTGACCGCGAATTCGACTAACGCATCGTCCTCCAGCACCAGACCCAAAACCCCCACCGAGCTGCCGATTTTCACTTCATGGTTATGTAATTGGGCTGTGCGATGGGCCATCAAAAACTGCGCACCTTCGCGCAATAATCGCGTCGTAATCGTGTTGCGCTGCTCGACGGTAAGCGCCTCAGCGATGCAATCATAGCCGAGGGCGAAATCCAGCATGCAGTTCGCTTCGCACAGCGTCTGGGCATTCATTTTCCCCGGCCCATTGTACGGAATACCGCCGTGAATTTCGTAATCCGGATAGAATTCGGCATAGCGCAGCAGCAGTTCACGGACTTTATCCAGATAGACCTGCTCACCGGTAAGTTGCCACAATAAACCCAGCTGGTGGCAGGCTTTGGCATTCAGGCCGTTGAGCTCACGCCACCACGCGCCATCAAAGGGCTCGCCGCTAAACTGTTGCCCATCGACCGGGCAACAATGGGCGGTCGGGGAGTTGCGATCCCACACCAGCCTGACGCCGTGCTCAGGGCAAAAATAATAGAGATTCCAGGTTGCCCGCGCAGTTTCCGGCACGAGTACGGGGTTGTTGAGAACCACACTGTTATCGGCAATCAACTGTTCAATGATCTCGGGTTGAGCGCTAACGCGTTGCTGAAGAAGAATAAGTTGTTGCGTGGTGAACTGCTTCATCGCTCGATCCTTCATCCCTGGCTATGTGGTTTTAACGGGGTAATCAGATGTGAAATATCATCGGGATATTTCGCCATTAGCCACGCGGCTTTTTCAGAAAACACTTTGTCGTCAGGCCAGGCCCGTACGGCACTGACCATGTTGATCAGGGCTTTTTTATCGTCCATTTTATCAATATCCTTCCAGGGCCATGATTCATTGCCATTGATGTAGTGTGCAATGTAGTGATAACCCTTGCGCAAACTATGGTCATCAAGGGAGAAATTCCACACATCAACCCCAGCAACTTCCCCCAAACGCCCCAGTTTGTTGTAAGCCTCAAGATGGAAATTGCTGTAATGCCACGGTCGCGTGCGCTCAATTTCCGCCATCTGGCGGCCTTCCTTATCAAAGTGGGAAGGAATACGTCGCAGTTGGGTTATTTGCAGTCGCTTTTTTGCCGCTGCCGTATCGCCGCTAAACAGGGCAAAGGACGCTGCTTGTAAATCAAAATAAGTGCCGTGATTGTTGTGCCAGTTATCTTCTTCAAATCCGTTTTGGCTGGTGGTCATCCAATGGTAAAAATCGCCATACCACTGTTTTATCTTCTGATAATCTTCATCGCTTATCACATTCGCCGGGCGTAATAATTCAACCGCATCAATCACTTCTACCAGGGCTCGACTGTCAATCAGACCGATTCCCCGCCCATCGTTGATACCAGGAATCGCCTGCGCATACTGCAAATTAGGATTCATGCGCGTTTCTGGCTTCACAAACCAGTTCAATAACTGATCGCGTGCTTTTTCAGCGTAGGCGGGTTTTTGCGTAAATTGCCATGCCAACGCCAGTGTCCACACATCATTACTCATGCTGACTAAGCGTTTTTTGTCTGTGGCATCACTGTTGGCATCGGGATTGGTTTCTCCGTCTTTACGCAGATATGGCAGCCCATCTTTTTTCGTCGGGTCAGGCCACCAGTAGGGCGGGAAGCTGTAGTAATCATGCTTATCGCCACTGGCGGCGATCAGCGTTTTATCCATCACCGAATACAGCGGTTTATTCAGTGCTTTATCCGCGACAGCAATGAGTTTGTGATACGCGCCAACAAACTGTGGGTTTTGTGCGTTCACTTGCTGTTGGCTATAGCGCAAATCTTCGAGCTTAATTTGCAATGGATGTGCATCGGCGGCGTATAGCGGCGAGGCGGTTAGTGCACCCACCACAGCCAGCGAAAGCAATGACAGGCAAGACAATAAATGAGTCTTTTTCTGGCGCATATTCTCTACGTCCATCAGTAGGTTGAAAAAATTATCCCGGAGCGAAAAGCATCCATCGCATGGGGTCGCTGCGATATATTTAAACGCTCACTGATATTATTAATTTTTCGTTAAATATGAGATTTGAAATAATGTTTCGAATGTTGAGTGCGCAGTGTAAGAGACGGATTTAAAATTTATGTGATTCATATCAAATTAATGCCGCCAATGTGAAAATACCTCTAAAAATGTATTCCATGTCACATAAAATAGCGTTTTTAAACTTTTATTGATTATGTGTGATTATTGTTTAAGTTTATAACACATTGATTTTGTTAAAAATTTAAAAATGCATTTTTTCTACATTACTTATGAGCGTGATTTGCAGCATACTTTTTGATTATGAAATACCATTTCTTTTTTTTGCTGTTGTTTTTGAGTTAGGTGTTCTGTTTAATTGCTGGACGTTTTTTTTCATTTCAGAAATAACGTGCTTCACTCCATTAAGCTATTAATTGAATCTCTTAATTGAACCTCTTAAATAAGGAAGTGAAAAATAAATGTTTCCTACAAAATTAAAATCTCTATTGCTGATTTCAACTCTTGGTTTAGGTGCCACGCAAACATTTGCGGCTGAAACCCTGAATGTCTGGATCCGTGCCAGTAACGACTCCAAAAATATTTACAAACAAGAGGCTGAAACGTTTGAGAAAAAAACCGGGATTAAAATTGAGTACTTTAATGCCACTACCGACTTCGAACAGCGCCTCGCCAGGGCTGCGGCAGGCAACGCACTGCCTGACCTCATCTTTAACGATGCAGTCGCGATTGGGCAATTTATCCAACTAGGTATCGCGGAAGAAATTGACCCGAAAGCCATTGCCGGAGGTGAAAACCTTTATCCAACCGCGTGGGAAAGTACCCGTTACACCGACGGTAAATTCTATGGGGTTCCGACGTCAGCTCAAACCTTTGCACTGTTCGTGCGTAAAGACTGGCGCGAAAAATTAGGCTTACCTGCGCCAAAAACCTGGAGCGACGTCGAAACGTTAGCCAAAGCCTTTACGACTCAAGACCCTGATGGCAATGGCAAAAACGACACTTACGGCTTTTTACTGCCGGGTGCCACCACACGCGGTTACGCCAGCTGGTTTATGAGTGCATTCCTGTGGCAGGCCGGCGGTGATTTTATCCGCGAAGGGGCGAAAGGGACGTTTAAAGCGTCACTCGACGAACCTGCCGCTCGCGAAGCGTTGAAATTTATGCGCGGCATGTTGTGCGAAAAAGTCGTCCAGCCGGGTGCCATTAACGCCACCACCGCCGACATCATTCCGTCCTTCCGTTCCGGGCAAACGGGAATGTTTTTCACCGGCCCTTATCACATCGCGCTATTTGATAAAGATCCTGGCAAAGACAAGTTCGAAGTGGTGACGCTAACGGGGCCGAAAGGCAGCGCGACGCTTGCTGAAGGGACTACGGCGTTCATGATGAAAAGCAGCAAAAACAAAGAGGCGGCTCGCAAATTCATTGAATTTATGATTTCCCAGGAAGGGCAAGAAATTGGTATGGGCAAAGGCAGCAAACATATGCCTGTTGTGCGCTTACCTGTAAACAAAATGGTTGATACGCAAGCGGTCTATAACGATGAACGCTGGGCAACTTTCAGCAAACTTTACGCCGAACAGGGCCGCTATGTGCCGCAAGTTCCAAACTGGACACCAATTCGCCAGATAACCGCCGATGGTTTCAATAGCATTCTGGCTGACTGCAACAGCGATATTGCCGCCGAACTCAAAACCACCAACGAAAAGGTCAACGCTGAGTTGGCTAAACAGCAGGTGCTGGCGAAGTAATCCCGATCCGTCCCTTTCTCCCTTGAGAAGGGTAAAGAATGCATACCCAAAATAATTCGAGTTGCAGGAAGGCGGCAAGAGAAAGAGTCCCGATGAGCTTACTTGAGTAAGTGATTCGGGCGATTGAGCGCAGCCAACGCACATGCAGCTTGAAGTATGACGGGTATAAACAAGAGCGAAAACAACGATGTTAACCTCCCGCCAGAAACGAAACCTGGTGCCGTGGATATTTCTTGCTCCGGCGCTAGTCATTTTCACCTGGTTTAAATTCATCCCGATGCTGCAAGGGCTGGTGATGAGTTTTTACAAAGTGAACTTCAATCAACCTGACGAATGGGTTGGGTTTGCCAACTTTGCCCGCGCGTTTGCAGATGTTGAACTGCATTCGGCCGTTTTCAACACCTTTCTTTATGTGGTGGTGACCATGGTGGTTGGGGCCATTCTGGCATTCTTCCTGGCTATGTTGCTTGAAGGACCCGCCCGCCATTTGCGTTTCATCCGTACCGCGATTTTCTTACCGGCTGTGACCAGTGCGGCCATCGTCGCCGAAATGTGGCGCATCCTGTTTAACCCTACGCCTAATGGTGTAGTGAACCATATCCTGAGCTGGTTCGGTGTTGCAGACCAGGGGTTCCTCGCCAGTGCCGATCAGTCACTTTGGGTGATCATGTTGCTGCATATCTGGAAAGCGGTGCCGTACAACATGGTTATCTTTATTGCCGGTCTGGCGGGGATTAGCCGTGATTTGTACGACGCCTCAAATGTGGATGGCGCGAACTGGTGGAACCGCCTGCGTTACGTCACGTTGCCTGGCATGATCCCGGCCATTTCTGTGGTGTTGATGCTTTCGTTCATTCGCGGTTTCCGCGTATTTGCTGAAGTGTATGCCACGACAGGTGGTGGGCCATCCGGTGCCACTGAAATGATCATGACCCATATCTACAAACTCGGTTTTGAACAATTTGACTACGGCTATGCTTCGGCGGTGTCGTTCCTGTTATTCGCCTTCACGGTGGTGCTGACAATCTGTCACCTCACGTTGAAAAAGCGCATTGCCCGCTATTAAGGAGCAGCCCATGTTAGGTAAACGTTGGGATACGGTAGGCCGCTGGATGATTTATGGCTTGCTGTTAATTGTATTTGTTGGACCGTTCTGGGGCATTGTCGCCACGGCATTCAGCGGTGCACCGGTTAAACCAGGCGAGCTCCTGGCATGGCCGAATGAGTTTTCAATGGAGAACTTTATTTTTGCCTGGCAGGACATCGGCGTTTGGCAATATTTGCTGAACTCGATGGTGGTGGTGTTCTTTGGCACCATTTTGCAGGTTGCCGTCAGTGCTCTTGCCGCCTACGCGCTGGCGCGCAAAAAATTCATCGGGGTGTCGTTGGTCAGCCTGGTCATTCTTTCGACCATGATGCTGCCGGAGGAAGTGATCGCCATTCCGTTGTACATGATCATCAACTGGCAACTGCCGCTGATTGATTCGTCACTCTACAACACCTATCTGGGCATGATTATGCCGGTGGTTGGCTGGGCGTTCTCCATTTTCGTATTAAGCGAATTTATGGCCGCGATCCCTAAGGAGCTGGAAGAAGCGGCACGAATTGATGGTGCGAATGAATGGCAGATTTTCTTCCACGTCATTTTACCGCTGGTCAAACCGGCCCTGGGAACCGTCGTGACGTTTGGCTTCATCATGATTTGGGACCAGTACCTGTTGCCGCTGATTGTGGTGAACCATGACAGCCTGAATACCATCCCGGTCATTCTTGGCCGCCTGCGTACTGACGAAAGTATTACGCCGAACATTTTTATTGCCATCACCTTACTGGCGATGTTGCCAAGCATCATTGTTTATCTCGGTCTGCAAAAACATTTCAATCGCGGGATTATGTCCGGCGCGGTCAAAGGATAAGGAGCGACAAATGGGTTCCGTAGTATTGAAAAATGTCTGTAAATCATATGGCGATGCGCATGTCATCAAAGATGTCTCGTTGACGATCCCAGACGGGGAGTTCTGTGTGTTGGTTGGCCCAAGTGGCTGCGGTAAATCAACACTGCTGCGCATGATTGCCGGACTTGAAGAGATAACGGGTGGGCAGGTTGCTATCAATGAGAAGGACGTGACTGACGTCGAGCCAAAGCTGCGCGATATCGCGATGGTATTCCAGAGTTATGCGCTCTATCCGCAGATGACCGTGCGCGAAAACATGGGCTTTGCACTCAAAATGGCGAAACTGCCGAAGGCGGAGATCAGCCAAAAAGTGGAGGGTGCCGCAGAACTGCTGGGATTAGGTGTGCTTCTGGATCGCTTACCGAAAGATCTTTCCGGCGGCCAGCGCCAGCGTGTGGCGATGGGGCGCGCCATCGTGCGTAATCCGCAAGTATTCTTGTTCGATGAACCGCTCTCTAACCTTGATGCAAAATTGCGTACTCAGGTGCGTGGGGAAATCCGTGAACTGCATCGTCGCCTGAAAACCACATCTGTCTACGTCACGCACGACCAAATCGAAGCGATGACCATGGGGCAGATGATTGTTGTGCTACGGGAAGGGCGCATTGAACAGGTGGGCAGCCCGCTGGAGTTGTATGACCGTCCCGCCAATTTGTTCGTGGCCGGGTTTATCGGCTCACCGGAAATCAATCAGCTCAAAGGTGAAGTGACGCTACATAACGGCGAGATGATGTTACGCCTCGCCGACGGCTCGTTATTAAGCTTGCCACCGGGCATACAGGTGAAGCCGCAGCAAAACGTGGTTTATGCGATTCGCCCAGAGCAGGTCAATGTAGTAAGTGAAACGGAACAGAGTGGGGCGCTAAAAGCGACTATCACCGCCATCGAAAATACCGGTTCTGATATGCAGTTGTTCTGTAACACAGGAGGCGGTTCATTCACCTCGGTGTTTAAACAGCGCTTAAATGTTAAGGAAGGCGAAACGGTATGGCTGCAACCCAGGGTGACCGGTATTCACATTTTTGATGCTAAAAGCGGGCAACGTATCGCGTGCCAGTAAGGAGCAATAAATGAAGTTGTATACTCTCGATGTGGCGTGTCTTGAAAATGCCCGCCGTGGCTTACAGCAGCCTTTTTCTCCTTTACAACTGGCGCTGGGGCAACTGGTCAGCGAGGCGGATAAACTCCGTGGCCAGCCCACAGAAAGCGTGGTGCATAAAAAATTGCGCCCGGTGAGTGGTGATCCGCATGATTACTACAGTCTGGGAACATACTGGTGGCCTAACCCGCGCAGGCCAAACGGCCTGCCCTATATTCGCCGCGACGGGCATACCAACCCGCAATGTCAAAATAACGATACCGACACCACGCGTATTATTCGCATGTGTGAACGTAGCCTGACATTAGGCCTTGCCTGGTATTTTACCGGTGAGCGTAAATATGCTCAGGCTGCGGCGGAACAAATCAAGTGCTGGTTCCTTGATGAACAGACGCGCATGAATCCGCACCTGAACTACGGTCAGGCCATTCCTGGCATTGTTTCTGGCCGTGGTACGGGGCTAATTGATACACGTCTGTTATGGATGGTGATTGATACGGTGGGTTTGATTAGCGCGGCAGGCGTACTGGACACCGACGACATTATCGGTTTGCACCAGTGGTTCAGGGACTTTAACCACTGGATGTATTACAGCGATGTCGGTCACTCTGAATATGTCTGGCATAACAACCACGGCACCTGGTATGACGCGCAGCGTGCGGCTAATGCCCTGTTTTATGGTGATAAAGGGCTGGTAGCGCGCATCATCCAGCAGGGGATAACGCAACGCATGGCGGCGCAAATCGACCAGGAAGGTAAACAGACCATGGAACTGGAACGCCCGGTGCCGTTCCACTATTCCTTGTTTAACCTCGAAGCGCATTTGTTGTTAAATCGCTACGCAGAACATGTCGAGTTCGATCGCTGGAATGCGGTGCAGGATGGCCGAAGTGTGAAACTCGGTATCGATTATCTGATGCCGTTTATCGCCGACCCAGATTTATGGCCATATAGCGATTTACAAGGCATTGTCTGGGATAGCGCTTTGCGTATTTTGTTGCAATCGATACGAGGGCTTCCAAAAGAGGCGACACGCTATAAAACGGTGCTGACCAGTTTCCCGGAAAATACCTTGAGTCTGCGTGAACAACTGATGTGGTGTGCGTGACACAACGCTTAAATAGAGGTCGGGCACGCCCGACCCTAAGGGGCTTAATGTTGCTGATGATTGACGAGATTCGTTAAATGCTCATCGGTCTGGGTCATACACAGGCCGGCTTTATGGGCGCTACGTACTTCGTCGAGAATAGTCGTCAGCAACACGCCTTCTTCTTGCTGCTCCCGATCGACTGTTTTAAGGAAGGTGAGTGTAGGGTAATCTTTCAGGTCGGTCGCTTCAGCGGTGAGTTTCGATAAGGTCACGCAACGCTGGCGATGATCCTCCAGTGTTTGTTCAAACAGCATTTCTAAAGAGTTGCATTCACAGTGTTGAGTATCGATTGCGCCAACAATGGGGGTGCCACCTGCTTGCTTCATGAAATTAAATACGCGCATCATTTGCGTCACATTACTTTGTGCCTGGCCCCTTAAGAAATTTGCGGTGCCGGTTAAACTCTTTTCTGAGCACCAGGCGCTGAGTCGCAAATAAAGGTTAGAGGAACAAAAATCACGGTTTATCTGTAAGTTAAGTCTTTGGACCATTCCGGAATTGGTCATAATATTTTCCTTTTTGACGTGACACATCAGTTAAGCCTGGAATAAAAGCCGTGCCAGAATTCCAATAACGGTGAAGGAAAGGGTTTTCTATAATTATCAGATAAAACAACAGCATCGCATTCATTGTATTTTCATCGGGCAGCGTCATGAATGCATTAATAAAAATAATACCTCTTTTGGGTTATCTATGGAATTATTAATTTTGCTGTTTTAACTCTAATTTTCAAACTGATTCACTATGAAATAATAAAAAACAAAACAAAAAATAACTTTCATGCCGGAATTATAAATATGGACAATTAAATATAATGACGAGAATTGTGATTCGTCTCGTAATAGCAAAATATCAAATAGATACTTTATTGTGTTAGATCATATTTTCAACTCATCGGATAATTTCGCTCGCGACTGCTTTCTGTACTGCAACGGGGTCTGGTTCATCATCTTCTTGAAGCAGGTTATGAAATACGTGACCTCAATAAACCCCACTTCCTGTGCGATGGCGTCAATGCTTAACGGGGAAGTGCGCAACAGGTCGCAACTTTTCTTGAGGCGCCGGGTTAACAAATATTCATGAATGCTGCCCCCGGTCTGCTGGCGGAAAATACGTGAAGTGTAGCTACGCGATAGGCCGACAGACTGCGCCAGTTCATCCAGTGAAAATTTGCCGCTGTAATTATTCTCCACCCATTGCATGATGCGTGATGAAACCGTCTGTTGTTGCGGGATAAATTCCTGCGGCTGTGCGGGCAGGAAGGCCATTATCTGCATCACCATTAATGCAACCTCACTGGCCGTGGAGTGGGCTGTCTGGTCCAGTTTGTCGAACTTACTGAGGATCACCTCCATAAATTCTGCCTGCTCGCTCAAATCATAAATCTGAGCGGGAACATGACTGGCGGCGAGGGCTGAAAACTGCGCCTGCTGGCGCGGGAAAGCTTGCAGAATGCCGATCACCGATGAATGCTCAATGTGCATGGCGGTACGGTGATACTGATTTTTGTCACTGGCCTCGACATGCACCTTGTGTAAGCGGAACGGCGGGAAGATGAACAGTCGACCCGGTCGCGCGGTGTAATGCTGATTATCCACCACAACAATTCCATATCCACTTGAAATATAGAGAAATTCAACACACTGATGCCAGTGGTAATACTGTGCGCTGGATGCTTGCAAACGATGAAATGAGATAACCTGGCTATCGAGCGTAATTCGCTCCATCAATTGTGCTTCACTCATTTCCCCTCCAGGACAATAGATTTAAGTTTTTACGCCATCATTTGTAATTTATTCACCCGCTAAAAAGAAAATGCCAGCAAAATTGAAATGGCGGTTTATTTTTGTGATGTGGCTCACTCTGAGTCGGGATTAAAAGCGACTACTCTGTGCATCAACGCGAAGTATTAGCGCTTAGAAAATATGGATAACAATAACTTACAAAATTCTCGTGTTTGACGGGAGGGTATCTTGCAACCTAAAAACATCACACTAAACAATCGCCTGGAAAGCAGGGGCGATCTCCAAAAACTGGTCAATGAGTTATTGAATGCCGTTTCGCCATTCTTTAAAAAAGACGCCAGTCGGGTTGACCTTGCTAATTTCACAGCACATTACGGCCAGCAGATTGCCAATATGGAAACCTTCTCGCGTTTGCTGTGGGGTGTCACTCCATTACTGGCGGGTGGGCATGAGCCTGAGCATTTCTCTTTCTATATTCAGGCGATTAAAAACGGAACTAACCCGGAACACGCGGATTACTGGGGCGAAGTTGACCCTTGCGACCAGCGCATTGTGGAAATGGCCGCTTACGGATTGTTGCTGGCGGTCGCTCATAAACCGCTGCTGGCGCACTTCAATGAACAAGAAAAGCTGCATCTTTGGCAGTGGTTAAAGCAAAGTGAAAACCAGGCGATTCCAGATAACAACTGGCATTTCTTCCCGATTCTGGTGCAGGTCGGTTTTCATCATTGCGAAATGCCGACCAATGCCGATGCGCTGGAAACGCATTTTGCCGCGATGGAGCGCTATTACCTTGGCGATGGCTGGTATTCAGACGGTCCTGGGCGTCCGCGCGATTACTATATCTCGATGGGCTTCCATTTCTATGGGCTGATCTACGCCAAATTAATGGCAGATGTGGACCCTGAGCGCTGCAAAAAACTTCGTGAACGTGCGGCTCTGTTTGCCACCGATTTTATCCATTTCTTTGCCGACGATGGTTCCGCCATTCCCTTTGGCCGCAGCATGACCTATCGCTTCGCGCAGGCAGCATTCTGGAGTGCAGCCGCGTTTGCTGGGCTTGAAGTCTTTGAGCCGGGCGTGGTGAAGGGCATTGTGATGCGCCATTTGCGCTGGTGGTTGCAACAACCGATGTTCGACAGAGATGGGGTGCTGAGTGTCGGTTACAGCTATCCAAATCTGATCATGGCTGAAGATTACAACGCGCCCGGCTCTCCGTACTGGGGGCTTAAAATCATGCTGGTCATGGCGTTAGGCGAAGAAGATGCGTTCTGGCAGGCGCAAGAATTGCCGCTGCCACCGCGTGATGCGCACCATAGCATCCCTCATGCTGCGCAAATTCTGGTTCATCAGCCTAACCATTTATGGATGCTGACTTCCGGGCAGCTTGAGCTGAACAACTTCGTTAATACCGAAGCCAAATACTGCAAATTTGCCTACTCCACGCGCTACGGTTTCACCATTGAACGTGGCCGTTACGGGCTTAATCATGCCGCGCCAGATTCGATGCTACTGCTATCGGAGAAAGACGATTACTGGCGTGGACGTCGCGATTGCGAGAGCGTCACCACCGCTGATGGCATGATTTACAGCCGTTGGCAGCCGTGGAGTGATGTGACTATCGACACCTGGTTGTTGCCATTGGGCGACTGGCAAGTGCGCGTCCACCACCTCAAAACTGCGCGTGAACTGGATGCCGTTGAAGGCGGGTTTAGTGTGCCTAACCGTCCACTGCCACAGGTCCAGGCAGCACAGGCGGTATGTCAGGTGACAACGCATGACGATATTAGCGCCGTTTATTGCTTAAGCCCGCAACCTCGTCGCGGCGAGCAGGTTGTGACACCACCAAACAGCAACCTGTTGTTTGCTGAACGGGCCGCTATTCCATTGCTACGCGGTGAGTTGACTGTCGGGACACACATGCTGGTCAGCGCCGTTTGGGCGGGTGATGCGAGCGCGTTTGACCCACATTCATGCCCACAAGCTGAGATCCGCGAGGGTGTGGTCAGCGTGGTGATGGGCAGTCATGAAAAGCACATTACGTTACATAAATTGCCGTGATGATTCAGGAGAAACATCAATGAACAAGTCGTCACTCACGCGTACCGCTCAAGTAAAAATGAGCAGCTTTATTTTTCTCTACTTCTTTACCTGGTCTTCAAGCTTCGGGCTGTATGCCCTGTGGCTGAGCCAAAAAGTCGGTTTGGACAGCATTACCATCGGTAGCGTTTTTGCCATCAACGGCGTCTTTGCCGTCATGATGAAGCCAGTCTACGGCTACATCATGGACAAAATTGGCATGAGCAAGTGGCTGTTGTACGGTGTTTGCGCCGTATCGGCACTGATGGCTCCGTTCTTTACCTTCGTCTATCAGCCGTTATTACTCTCTCACACCATGGTGGGGATCTTCATTGGTGCAATCTACCTGAGCCTGGGGTGGTATGCCGGTGTTGCCGCGTCCGAATCCTATGCTGACCGCTTTAGCCGTCTGTATGGTCTTGAGTTTGGCCGCATTCGTATGTGGGGCTCGCTTGGCTGGGCAATGGCTGCTTCGGTTTCCGGTTTACTGTTCAACTACACGCCGCTGGCAAACTTCCTCGTCAGTAGTACGACTTCAGTCCTGATGCTGTTGGTTTTGGTTAGCCTCAAGATTGGTGATGAGCAACTGCGTAATAACAACATCATTTCATCGAACAAAATTGTGTTTACCGATGTGCTGATGCTGATGAAGAACAGCAAGTTCTGGATGTTCAGCCTGTATGTCGCGGGTGTGGCATGGATGATGTTTATCGCCGAACAGCAATTCCCACGCTATTTCGTTTCATTCTTTGAAACCAAAGAGCAGGGTAATGCCTGGTACGGCTACCTGAGCACCGTACAGTCCGGCACGGAATTTGTGATGATGATGTTCATCCCGTTGCTGGTAAACCATTACGGCGCCAAAAAAGGCCTGTTGTTCTGCGGCATTGTGGTCGGCGCACGCCTGATTGCTTCTGGCCTGGCAACGGACCCACTGGTTATTTCGATTATCAAACCGTTATACGGTATTGAGATCTCACTGCTGCTTATCTCGGTATTCAAATACATTGCGGAGCATTTCGATAAGAAAATCAACGCCACCATGTATTTGCTGGGTTACCAGGCAATGCTCTACGTCGGCTCTGTGGTTGTGGCGCCGCCAGCAGGTTACCTTTACGACAAAATTGGCTTCGGGAACACCTACTTAATAATGGGAAGCTGTGCCCTGGTATTCACGTTCATCTCTGCTTTCACACTGTCTCGTTGTCAGTCAAAACGCGATGAATCCAGCTTTCTTAAACCCGCTTTAAATTCTGCTCCGGTAGAACCCGCTAAATAAAATGTCAGGAGAAGTTATGACCCATATTACAGTCACTGAAAAAGTCGTGACCGAGGCACTGCGCCCGATTGAATTGCACCAGGTTGACCGTCTGGCACTGAATCGCAAACTGGATGCTGCTTTACAGAGCGTCACCAAAAAACTGGATAAAAACATCGCCGCGTTCGGTGACAAATTCCCGAATGAAAACTGTGAAGGCGGCAAATGGCAGCCTTCTGATAACGTTGAGTGGACCACCAGTTTTTGGACTGGCCAGCTGTGGCTTGCCTGGGAGATGACCGGGGATGATAAATACCGTCAGGCTGCCGAACGTTATCTGCCTTCGTATGCTGAACGTATCGAAAACCGTATCGATACCGCGACCCATGACCTTGGCTTCCTGTATACGTTGTCTTGCGTCAATGCCTGGCGTTTAACCGGCAATGAAGAAGCTCGTCAAACGGCGCTGCATGCGGCTGACGTATTAATGGATCGTTACAATCCGGTGGCCAAAATCATTCAGGCGTGGGGTGATTTGAATGATCCAGAACAACAGGGCCGGATGATTATTGACTGTAATATGAACCTCCCGCTGCTTTATTGGGCAAGCCAGCAAACCGGTGATGCGCGTTATGCAGAAGCGGCAACGGCGCACTCACAGCAGGCTGCGAAGTATATCGTCCGTCCGGATGCGTCCACCTTCCACACCTTCTATATGGATGTGAATACCGGCGAACCACGCTTTGGCAATACACACCAGGGTTTCAGTGACAGCTCATGCTGGTCGCGTGGGCAAGCGTGGGGCATTTATGGCTTCATGCTGAGCTACCTGTATACCGGCGACAAGAGCATGGTGGAGTTGAGCCGTAAGCTTGCGCACTACTTCATCAACCGTTTGCCAGAAGATGATGTTTGTCACTGGGATCTGGCGTTGCTGGGGACCGACGCGGTTCGCGATAGCTCTGCTGCTGCGATTACGGCGTGTGGTTTGCTTGAACTGATTAAAGCGTTGCCAGTGCAAGACGAGCATCGCGCCCATTACGAAGAGATGGCGCTGCGTATCATCGAGTCACTGACCGATAACTATCTGGCGCGTGACGACGAAGCGTGTGAGGGGTTGCTGAAACACTCTGTTTATCACATGGCAAGCGGCAAAGGCGTTGATGAATGCTGTAGCTGGGGAGACTATTTCTACCTTGAAGCACTGACACGCGTGCGCCAGGTATGGAATCTTTACTGGTAAATATTTCGCCCCCGCGGTCATGCGGGGGCAACATGGAGAGTCGAGATGAAAACCGTTGCAGTCCTGTTGGCCCCTGGTTTTGAAGAAGGGGAAGCCATTGTCACTATTGATATTTTACGTCGCCTGAAAATTGAAGTGCGCACACTGTCATGCGTGGATACCCGTGCAGTGGTTAGTTACCATGATATTCCGATGGTTGCGGATGCCACCTTAAGTGAATGTTTTGATGAAACCTTTGATGCGGTGGTATTGCCAGGCGGCCCGGCAGGCAGCGTCTTTTTGGCGGGCAGTGAGAGTGTGATTGCCTTTGTGCGCCGTCATGACGAACTGGGCAAATTCATCTGCCCAATTTGTTCCGCAGCGGCGCGCGTACTGGGCGGTAATGGTTTGCTGAAAGGCCGTCGTTATGTCTGTTCCGGTGATTTATGGCAGCAGGTCACCGACGGGGAATATGTCGACGCCGACGTGGTTGAAGACGGTAACCTGATTAGCGGCAGAGGACTGGGTAAAGTGTTTGATTTTGCCCTGACCGTGGCAGCTCGACTGGAAGGGGATGAAGCCCCAGCACGTGACCACGCGGATCATATTTATTATCCGTGGTGACAGACCCAGAACGTTGGCGGGAAAGCGCAAGGCTTTACCCGCCTTTTAGTTATAGATCGCATTATCCACTTCCTCGCTAATTTTATGGACAAACTTGCTAATCGCGGTTTTATTTGTCCGACATTTCACCGTGTTTTTATGTCTTTAATAGCTGAATACATGCACGGTTTTACTGTATTTCTGCTGTGTGATTCGGCTCTCCTATGGATTATTAATTTCCCGCTACAACTACTTCAGCCCAGAAAGTAAAAGCCCACACGGCTAATGGCTTGTTTTAACTAAACCTTACCCTACAGATAATAAAATCGAGCTGGAGTACACATGCACAAATTTACTAAAGCGCTGGCGGCCCTTGGCATCGCTGCGGTTATGTCACAATCCGCTATTGCAGAAACCATGAAGCTCGGTTTTCTGGTTAAACAGCCAGAAGAACCGTGGTTCCAGACCGAGTGGAAGTTTGCTGATAAAGCGGGGAAAGATCTCGGTTTTGAAGTGATTAAGATTGCGGTTCCAGATGGTGAGAAAACGCTGAACGCCATCGACAGCCTGGCCGCCAGTGGCGCGAAAGGCTTTGTGATTTGCACCCCAGATCCCAAACTCGGCTCCGCGATTGTTGCTAAAGCAAAAAGTTACGACATGAAAGTGATTGCCGTGGATGACCAATTCGTGACCGCCAAAGGTGCGCCGATGGAAACCGTGCCGTTAGTGATGATGGCAGCAACCAAAATCGGTGAACGTCAGGGGCAAGAACTCTACAAAGAGATGCAAAAACGTGGCTGGGACGTGAAAGAGTCAGCGGTCATGGCGATTACAGCGGATGAACTCGACACGGCACGTCGCCGCACTTCTGGCTCGATGGACGCCCTGAAAGCCGCCGGTTTCCCGGAAAAACAAATCTATAAAGTGCCGACCAAATCTAACGACATCCCTGGGGCATTCGATGCGGCAAACTCAATGCTGGTACAACATCCAGAAGTGAAACACTGGCTGATTGTCGGCATGAATGACAACACCGTACTGGGCGGCGTGCGCGCCACAGAAGGGCAGGGCTTTAAAGCGCCGGATGTGATTGGCGTCGGTATCAACGGTGTTGATGCGGTAAGCGAACTGTCGAAAGCTCAGGCGACCGGTTTCTACGGCTCGCTGCTGCCAAGCCCGGACGTTCACGGTTATAAGAGCAGCGAAATGCTCTACAACTGGGTGACGAAAGGCGCTGAACCACCGAAATTCACCGAAGTGACCGACGTGGTACTGATCACGCGTGACAACTTTAAAGAAGAGCTGGCGAAAAAAGGCCTCGGCGGTAAGTAATCTCCGAAAATCCGGTGGATGACACTGTGTTTATCCACTCTACAAGCCCGAACCGTAGAGTGGATAAATGTTAGTGCCATCCACCCACCGGTGGTCAGTCGTTCAACCCTGGGTAAAGCAAAGGGTCAATCATGCAACAGCACACTCCGTATCTCTCTTTTCGTGGTATAGGCAAAACCTTCCCCGGCGTGAAAGCTTTACAGGACATCAGTTTCGACTGCTATGCCGGGCAAGTTCACGCTCTGATGGGGGAGAATGGCGCAGGAAAATCAACGCTTCTAAAGATCCTCAGCGGGAACTACGCGCCGAGTGAAGGCAGCATCGTCCTGCGTGGTGAAGAGGTCACTTTTGCCGATACGCCCGCCGCACTCAATGCTGGCGTGGCGATTATTTATCAGGAACTCCACCTGATACCGGAAATGTCGGTAGCCGAAAATATTTACCTCGGGCAACTGCCGCATAAAGCAGGTTTTGTGAACCGTTCGCTATTGAATTACGAAGCGAAATTGCAGCTTGAGCATCTTGGGCTGGATATTGATCCGACCACACCGCTCAAATATTTGTCCATCGGTCAGTGGCAGATGGTGGAAATCGCCAAGGCACTGGCGCGCAATGCAAAAGTGATCGCCTTCGATGAGCCGACCAGTTCTCTGTCGCGCCGTGAAATCGACAACTTGTTCCGCGTGATTCGTGAATTGCGTGCCGAAGGCCGTGTCATCCTCTACGTTTCGCATCGTATGGAAGAAATTTTCGCCCTCAGCGACGCGATTACCGTGTTCAAAGATGGGCGTTACGTACGCACGTTTGATGATATGGAGCAGGTCAATCATGACTCGCTGGTGCAGGCGATGGTCGGGCGCGATCTGGGTGATATTTACGGCTGGAAACCGCGTGAGCATGGCGCTGAGCGCTTGCGACTTGTGAACGTAAAAGCCCCGGGGGTACGCACTCCCATTTCGCTTACGGTCCGCCGTGGTGAAATCGTTGGGTTGTTTGGTCTGGTGGGCGCTGGGCGAAGTGAATTAATGAAGGGGATGTTTGGCGGCACGCGCATCACCGACGGCAGCGTGCAGATTGATGGCGAGGTGATAAACATCAACAAACCCGCCGACGCGATTCGTGCTGGCATGATGCTGTGCCCGGAAGACCGTAAAGCTGATGGCATCATTCCGGTGCACTCGGTGCGCGACAATATCAATATCAGTGCGCGGCGAAAGCATATCAGCGCAGGTTGTCTGATTAATAACCGTTGGGAAGCGGACAACGCGGCGTCACACATTCGTTCCCTGAATATCAAAACCCCTTCAGCGGAACAACTGATCATGAATCTCTCCGGCGGTAACCAGCAAAAAGCGATTTTAGGACGCTGGCTGTCAGAGGAGATGAAAGTGATTTTGCTCGATGAGCCTACACGCGGCATCGACGTTGGTGCTAAACACGAAATCTATAACGTCATTTATGCCCTGGCTGAACAAGGTGTAGCAGTGCTGTTTGCGTCAAGCGATTTGCCTGAAGTGTTAGGACTTGCCGATCGCATCATTGTGATGCGCGAAGGGGAAATAGCCGGTGAATTGCACCATGGCGAGGCCAATGAACAGCAAGCACTGAGTCTCGCGATGCCCAAAACCAGCGCATCTGCTGCATGAGTAAGGAGAGAAAAATGTCTGCATTAACGCCATCATCAACAAATACATCATCTGGCGACAACAAGAAAAAGTCGTCTCTGAGTCTCGGTCGCATTTGGGACAACTACGGCATGCTGGTGGTGTTTGCGGTGCTGTTTATCGCCTGCGCCATTTTCGTACCCAACTTCTCTTCTTTCGTGAATATGAAGGGCTTGGGGCTGGCTATTTCGATGTCGGGCATGGTGGCCTGTGGCATGTTGTTCTGCCTGGCATCAGGTGATTTCGACTTGTCAGTCGCCTCCGTGATTGCCTGTTCTGGGGTCACCACGGCGGTGGTTATCAATATGACTGAAAGCCTGTGGATTGGCGTGGCGGCAGGATTGTTGCTGGGTGTGTTAAGTGGCCTGGTCAACGGTTTTGTTATCGCCAGGCTTAAAATCAACGCGCTGATTACCACACTCGCCACCATGCAGATTGTACGCGGCCTGGCATACATTATTTCGGACGGTAAAGCGGTCGGTATCGAAGATGAGCGTTTCTTTACGCTGGGCTATGCCAACTGGTTGGGTCTGCCTGCGCCAATCTGGTTGACGGTAGGCTGTCTGATTATCTTTGGTTTCTTGCTCAATAAAACCACCTTTGGCCGCAATACGCTGGCGATTGGCGGCAATGAGGAAGCGGCTCGTCTGGCGGGTGTGCCGGTGGTGCGTACCAAAATCATCATCTTTATTCTCTCCGGGTTAGTCTCAGCCGCAGCGGGGATAATCCTTGCTTCGCGGATGACCAGCGGCCAGCCGATGACCTCGATCGGCTACGAGTTGATTGTGATTTCAGCCTGTGTGTTGGGGGGCGTATCGCTGAAAGGGGGGATCGGTAAGATTTCCTACGTGATTGCCGGTATTTTGATTCTTGGCACTGTAGAAAATGCCATGAATTTGCTGAATATTTCACCTTTCTCGCAATATGTGGTGCGTGGGTTGATTCTGCTGGCGGCGGTTATTTTTGACCGTTACAAGCAGAAAGCGAAACGGGCTGTTTAAGCGAGTTCGCTCATTGTTTGTGCATCGTGAGATCTGTAATGCCGAGGTGTTTCCGTTCACCCGTGCGGCTGATTATCTCTGTAACCGTTGTTAACGGTGAACGTGCCAGGTGGCTCACGCCAGCCCCCTGGCAACCCCGGCGCCCGGCAAGTCAATCGCCGCTACGCGGTAAACACCGTTTTTCACCCAACATTCGCGGTCGTTCGCGATTCGTTCCCGACGATCGCTCTCTTTCGCCGCTCCCGGCGGCTCAACCACGACTGAAGGGTAAAAAACGGCGCGATTGAAGCCGGAACCAACGTCAACGTCAAAACCTAAGGTCAAAAGCCAAACCGGTTTTGACCTTGTCCCCGGTATAAATTGCCCCAGTGTTCCCCATAAGTCAGGGTGGCGTGGTCGGGAACCACGCCAGTGAGCGATCGCCGGGAGCGAGTCGCGAACGACCCTGAACGTTGGGGATAAGCTGGGGTTTACCGCGAAGCGGCAATTTAAAACCGGGCGCCGAGGTCGCCAGGAGGGTGGCGTAACCCTCCTGGCACGTTCACCGTTCACAACGGTTGCAGGGATAATCCAACGCGCGGGTGAACATAACCTTCCGATACTGACAAAGTGCCACCGGCACCGGAACCATCACCGCTTCCAACATAAACAACTAAACCTCGTCTCGAAGAGATGATTGCATCCCCCCCGATTATTCCTGGAAAATTGCGACACCCGTCACCCTGTCTATACTTACATGGCTAATCATCATCACTCGTTACCGTTATGGTGGCGTGATTAACTGTGTAAGGAGGAGCCGCTGGTGGCTGATGTATCTTCTGTACCACCTCTACTTTCAGGAAACCTTGCCTTTTTCTTTGACCTCGATGGCACGCTTGCAGAAATCAAACCGCACCCGGATCAAGTCACCATTCCGGCCGCAGTGCGTACGTTGCTGCAAAAAATCTCCATTATGAGCGATGGGGCACTGGCATTGATTTCAGGGCGCTCAATGGCTGAGCTCGATAAACTCGCGACGCCATTTCACTTCCCGCTTGCGGGAGTGCATGGCGCTGAGCGCCGTGATATCAATGATAAAACCCACGTTGTGACCCTACCTGAGCCTGTTGTATCTGCACTCCAGCAACAATTAACTGAAGCGCTATTGCAGTTCCCGGGTACGGATTTAGAAGCCAAGGGCATGGCCTTTGCGCTCCATTACCGCCATGCACCCGAGGCGGCAGACGCGATCTTACAATTGGCACAGTCGATGACGCTGCGCTACCCCGAACTGGCGTTGCAACCGGGGAAATGTGTAGTGGAGTTAAAACCGTTGGGAATCGATAAAGGTGCTGCGATTCGCGCCTTTATGCAGGAAGCACCCTTTGCGGGTAGAACCCCTGTCTTCATAGGAGACGACCTCACGGATGAGGCGGGATTTAAACAGGTCAATGCGCTGGGCGGGTTGACCATTAAAGTCGGTAGTGGTGAGACCATTGCCCATTATCGACTGGCCAATGTTCGCATGGTTTATCACTGGCTTGGAAAATTAACTCATCACATAGAACAACAAAAGTCAGCCATTTCACGGGGAGAAGATTATGAGTCGCTTAGTGGTAGTCTCTAATCGCATTGCACCACCGGATGATAAAAAAACCAGTGCCGGTGGCCTGGCGGTGGGCATTTTAGGCGCATTAAAAACGGCGGGTGGATTATGGTTTGGCTGGAGCGGCGAGGTAGGGGATCCTGATGCTGCTTTAAAAAAGACCAAGCGCGGCAACATTACCTGGGCATCCTTCAATCTCAGCCAGGAAGATTACGAAAGCTATTATCTGCAATTCTCTAACGCCGTACTTTGGCCCGCGTTTCACTACCGTTTGGATCTGGTCGATTTTCAGCGCGAAGCCTGGGAAGGCTATCGTCGGGTCAATACGTTGTTGGTAAGCAAATTAAAACCGCTACTGGAAGAAGATGACATCCTGTGGGTGCATGACTACCACTTGCTGCCTTTTGCTGCTGAATGCCGTAAACAGGGGCTCGATCACCGTATCGGTTTCTTCTTACATATCCCGTTCCCCACTCCTGAAATTTTCAACGCGCTGCCGCCACATGAAGAGCTTATCGAGGCGCTGTGTGAATACGATTTGCTGGGCTTCCAGACGGAAAACGACAGGCAGGCTTTCCTCGATTGTGTCGCCTCTCAAACGCGCCTCGACCATCAGGGTAAAAACCAATATCAGGCGTTCGGCAACACGTTTTGTGCCGAGGTTTACCCAATAGGTATTGAGCCGCAGGAGATCAAAAAGAACGCACAAGGGCCGTTACCTCCGAAGCTTGCGCAACTCAAAGCCGAACTGGGCAGTATCAAAAATATCTTCTCGGTGGAGCGGCTGGATTATTCCAAAGGGTTGCCAGAGCGCTTTCTCGCATTTGAAGCATTGCTGGAAAACTTCCCGCAGCATCACGGTAAAATTCGTTATACGCAAATCGCACCGACCTCGCGTGGCGATGTGCAAGCGTATCAGGACATTCGTCACCAACTGGAAACCGAAGCGGGGCGCATCAACGGTAAATACGGCCAGTTGGGCTGGACACCGCTGTACTATTTAAATCAGCACTTTGACCGCAAACTGGTGATGAAAGTGTTCCGTCACGCTGATGTCGGTTTAGTCACACCGCTGCGCGATGGGATGAATCTGGTGGCGAAAGAGTATGTAGCCGCACAAGATCCGGCAAATCCAGGTGTACTGGTGTTGTCAAAATTTGCCGGTGCGGCGCATGAGTTGTCGTCGGCACTTATCGTTAACCCCTACGACCGTGATGAAGTCGCGGCTGCACTGGACAGGGCATTGACGATGCCGCTCGCCGAACGTATTGCACGTCATAGCGAAATGATGGCGGTGATTGAGAAGAACGATATTCATCACTGGCAAAAGAGGTTTATTGGGGATTTAAAGCAGGCGGCGCCACGCAGTGATAAGTCTCAATTGGACAAAAAGGTGGCGACGTTTCCTAAGCTGGCGTGAGCCGTTTTTACTCGCGTAAGCCGAGTTCTGGAGAATGTATCAGGGAAGCTAATTTAAGCTCCCTTGATACATTTGTTTATCGCGTGCAGAGGTCTTTGTTCCGGGGTTCGAAATATCCGCACAATGTGAAATAGTAA
Organism: Buttiauxella sp. A111; assembly: GCF_014189855.1. GTDB lineage: Bacteria > Pseudomonadota > Gammaproteobacteria > Enterobacterales > Enterobacteriaceae > Buttiauxella > Buttiauxella selenatireducens. The sequence continues at coordinate 542,650 of NZ_BJFN01000001.1, read as the reverse complement.
TGTGTGTCTAATTTTTTCTTATATATTGCGCTAAAAGAGCATGACTTATCTTAAATCGGCCTTATCTCAGCGGAACCAACAGTACATCCACCTTGCTTGACTCCACCACAGCCTTCGCGGAGCAAATTATCTTGCTGAAAAAGGTTTGATTGTGGTTGCCGCAAATCACTAAATCCACCGAACCCTTATTACAAATTGCCATTATGTGCTCACTTAATTCGCCCGTAGCAATAACGGTTTGTGCAATGGGGTAATGGGCTTTCTCGATCAATTCATCAATAAAAATTTGTGTCTCTTCAAGCATTAATTCCCGAAGGTTTTCCAGCATTGGCGCGGCGAATTGATTATAGAGTTCGGGTTCTGAAGCGAGCGTAATCAGTGTGATTTTCCCATTAACGGGCTGAGCAATGGAGACCGCACGAGCCACCAATAAATGACTTTCCGGGCTGATGGCGACAGCAACCAGTATATGTTTGTAGCTCATTACAACCTCCTGTTGCCTGATAATCAGACGGTTAACATTTTCCTACATCAAACACCATTTTTACGCAAGGACAGTAACCATGTAAAACGTGAGCCTGCTCATGAAAAATGATTAATAACGCTAATGTAAAATAGTTGTAATGGAAATGTAATGCATAGATTGTTCATTTATCCATCAAACATTCGTATCATTTTTCGTGCATTTACGACCGACTCGCTTTCACTGAGGATTTATTCGATTTCATCGTCAAAACATAACATTACAAGGTGTTGTGTACTGAAGATGGCGTGATTGTCAGGATTTTTGTTGGTGAATGGAAAAATGCGATATAAATCACATGGCTAAGCCAGGGTCAGGACCCGTTATGAAGAGTAAGTCATTAGATTGTTAGCCAGAAGAAAACCAAATACCAGATTATGGTAACGGATATTCCCAATCTGCTCGTAAAACGCTCAATTGAAAAGTCTTTCTGATGTTTGAGGAGGATGCATAAAGTAAATATATGTGATCTGCGTCACATAAACTTGAAAATTCGTCGGCACCCGCATTGTATGTCTAAAAGGCTACGAGTAGAGTTTGCGCGGAATTAGGAAAAATCTTAATTTCTTACAAAAAATTTACGCTCAGATAAAACGCACTTACAAGGACGTCTCCACCGCATTTTGTATCGGTGGTTTCAGTGCATGTTATCGGTTAAATAATGAGCTTTTTTGGTAGGTTTAATTTTAACCGGGATTTCCCGGCGACTCACGGGGTGCGGTAAAGCCGCATGTATAAAAGTAAGTTTTTCAGGATGACAAAATGCATACATCCGAGTTGTTAAAACATATCTACGATATTAATTTGTCGTATTTACTTCTTGCTCAGCGCCTTATTAACGGCGACAAACCCTCCGCAATGTTTCGTTTGGGCGTAACAGAAGAAATGGCAAATACCCTTAGCGAATTAACCTTGCCACAAATGGTGAAATTAGCGGAAACCAATCAACTGATTTGTCAGTTCCGTTTTAGTGATAACCAAACCATCACTCGTTTAACACAAGACTCACGTGTGGATGATTTACAGCAAATTCACACCGGCATTTTGTTATCCACCCGCTTATTAAATGAGGTGTCCCCGATAGACGAGGCATCTCGCAAAAAAAGGGCGTAACAAAATGAGCGAGAAAAGTATTGTTCAGGAAGCCCGCGACATACAACTGGCGATGGAATTAATCACGCTAGGCGCTCGATTGCAGATGCTTGAGAGCGAAACACAATTAAGCCGTGGCAGACTAATCAAACTTTATAAAGAGCTCCGTGGCAGTCCTCCGCCGAAAGGTATGCTGCCTTTTTCTACCGACTGGTTTATGACCTGGGAGCAAAATATCCATGCTTCCATGTTTTGTAACACCTGGCAGTTTTTGTTACGCACCGGATTATGTTCCGGCGTTGACGCGGTCATTAAAGCTTACCGCCTGTATCTTGAACAGTGCCCGGCACAAGAAGGTGGCCCGCTATTAGCACTGACTCGCGCCTGGACACTGGTGCGTTTTGTTGAAAGCCACATGCTTGAATTGAGCAGCTGCAACTGCTGCGGGGGTAATTTTATTACCCATGCACACCAACCCGCAGGTAGCTTTGCTTGCAGTTTGTGCCAGCCTCCATCCAGAGCAGTAAAAAGACGTAAACTTTCTACGAATACTGCCGATATTATTCCACAACTGCTGGATGAACAGGTCAAACAGGCCGTTTAACAGTTCGGTGTGGATAAACACTCCAGCAGCGATAAGCAATTATCGCTGCTTTTTTTTGCCCTGCACCCGGCTGTTATCACCTCTGATTTGTGATTCCTCGTCACATTTAACAGCAGAAGGATGTACTCGTGCTGATTGTAATAGGTTATCTGGTCGTTATTGCGACAGTATTCGGCGGCTATATGATGACCGGGGGTCATCTTGGCGCTCTCTATCAACCAGCTGAATTTATCATCATTGGTGGAGCAGGGGTGGGTGCCTTTATCGTGGGGAATAACGGTAAAGCGATCAAAGCGACGTTAAAAGCGTTGCCATTACTTTTCCGCCGCTCGAAATACACCAAAAGCATGTATATGGATCTCATGGCGCTGCTTTATCGCCTGATGGCGAAATCACGCCAACAGGGAATGTTCTCGCTGGAACGCGATATTGAAAACCCGAAAGAGAGTGAAATATTTGCCAGCTACCCGCGAATTTTAGCTGACGCACTGATGCTGGATTTTATTATTGATTACCTGCGTCTGATCATCAGCGGGAATATGAATTCATTTGAAATTGAAGCGCTGATGGATGAAGAAATTGAAACCCACGAAAGTGAGGCGGAAATACCCGCGAATAGTCTGGCAATAATGGGGGACTCACTCCCGGCATTCGGTATTGTGGCGGCAGTTATGGGGGTGGTTCACGCCCTGGCTTCTGCGGACCGTCCTGCGGGTGAACTGGGTTCGTTGATTGCACACGCGATGGTGGGAACCTTTTTGGGTATTTTGCTGGCATACGGTTTTATTTCGCCGCTGGCGACCGTGTTACGTCAAAAAAGCGCCGAAACCACCAAAATGATGCAGTGCGTGAAAGTCACATTACTCTCAAGTCTTAACGGCTACGCACCGCCTATTGCCGTCGAATTTGGTCGTAAAACACTCTATTCCAGTGAACGTCCTTCGTTCATTGAACTTGAAGAACATGTGCGTGCCGTTCGTTCGCCGAATGCGCAAGCCCGTGCCACGGAAGAAGAAGTATGAAACACAACGCGCGCCCCATTGTTGTCGTAAAACGACGCAAGCACAAAGGCCACGGCGGCGGCGCGCACGGTTCATGGAAGATTGCCTACGCAGACTTCATGACGGCGATGATGGCCTTTTTTCTGGTGATGTGGCTGATTTCAATCTCCAGCCCTAAAGAACTGGCACAAATTGCCGACTATTTCCGTACGCCACTTTCGGCGGCTATTACCGGTGGGCAACGTATTTCTGATAGCCAAAGCCCGATTCCTGGCGGCGGGGATGACGTAACTCAACAACAGGGCGAAGTGAAAAGACAGCCCAATATTGAAGAACTCAGAAAACGGATGGAAACCAGCCGCCTCAAGCGACTGGGAGACAAACTGGATCAACTGATTGACGCCGACCCTAAGTTGCGCGCACTGCGCCCGCATCTGCAGATTGATCTGGTTCAAGAGGGATTGCGGATACAAATTATCGACAGCCAAAACCGTCCGATGTTTAAGAACGGCAGCGCTGAAGTTGAGCCTTACATGCGTGATATTTTGCGCAGTATCGCGCCATTACTGAATGAGTTTCCTAACAGAATAAGTTTGTCGGGTCACACGGATGATTTGCCCTATGCAATGGGCGAGCGTGGTTATAGCAACTGGGAATTATCTGCTGACCGGGCAAACGCTTCGCGGCGCGAACTGATGTCAGGCGGACTTATTGACGGCAAAGTCTTACGCGTCGTGGGCATGGCATCCACTATGCGCCTGACTAACCGCGGGCCTGACGATGCGATCAACCGACGCATTAGTTTGCTGGTACTGAATAAACAAGCTGAAGAGGCCATCGTGCACGAAAACGCAGAAAGCGATAATCAGCCACTAAGCATTCTCCAACAACCTGCGGCCGTGGAACCGGCGCAGAACACATTACCGCCACAATCCGGTACGAGGTGATAGCGTGAGTATGGATATCAGCGATTTTTACCAGACATTTTTTGACGAGGCCGACGAGTTACTGGCTGATATGGAACAACATCTGCTGAACCTGGTCCCTGAAGCGCCAGATTCAGAACAGCTTAATGCCATATTTCGTGCTGCACACTCGATCAAGGGAGGGGCGGGTACGTTCGGCTTCTCCATTTTGCAGGAAACCACGCACCTCATGGAAAACCTGCTTGACGAGGCGCGGCGCGGTGAGATGCAACTCAACACCGATATCATCAACCTGTTTTTGGAAACCAAAGATATTATGCAGGAACAGCTGGACGCTTATAAAAACTCCCAGGAACCGGATGCTGAGAGTTTCGATTATATCTGCAAAGCGTTACGCCAACTGGCGCTGGAAGCCAAAGGCGAAGCACCTGCGCCGGCCACAAAATTAACGGTTGTTGAGAAAGAAACCGTTGACGCGTTGCCTGCCAGTGACGGTCATTTACGCATTGCCATTACCGGCCTGAAAGCCAGCGAACGCAATTTGTTGCTGGAGGAGCTATCCAACCTCGGCACGGTAAGCGATGTCGAACAGGGTGAAGGTTCCGTCACCGCCACGTTAGAAACCACCGTCAGCGCCGATGACATCAGCGCGGTGCTCTGTTTTGTTATCGAACCTGAACAAATCGAGTTTCTGCCATTAATAGCGCGCAGTGCGGTTGCAGATATTGCGGCCATTGAAGAGCCGGTTGCCGTAGCTGTGAATGCACCGCAAGCCGTGGCTGAAGGGGTAAAAGAAGCCGCGCCTGCTGCACCTGTTTCACCGCGTAGCGAAAGAGAAAACAAAGCGCCTCGCGTCAGCGAGTCGAGCAGCATTCGTGTCGCAGTTGAAAAGGTCGATCAGCTCATTAACCTGGTGGGCGAACTGGTCATCACGCAGTCGATGTTAGCCCAACGTTCCAACGAACTTGACCCGGTTGAACACGGTGAACTGATTACCAGCATGGGTCAGTTACAACGTAACGCCCGCGATTTGCAAGAGTCGGTAATGTCTATCCGTATGATGCCAATGGAATATGTCTTCAGCCGCTTCCCGCGTCTGGTGCGTGATCTGGCTGGAAAACTGGGTAAACAGGTTGAACTGACGTTGCAGGGTAGCTCTACTGAGCTGGATAAAAGTTTAATCGAACGCATTATCGATCCGCTGACTCACCTGGTGCGTAACAGCCTCGATCATGGCATCGAATCTCCGGAAAAACGCCTCGCTGCGGGTAAATCGGCAGTGGGTAATTTGATTCTTTCGGCAGAGCATCAGGGCGGGAACATCTGCATTGAAGTGTCCGACGATGGCGCAGGCCTGAACCGTGAACGTATTCTTGCTAAAGCCCTGTCGCAAGGCATGGCCGTTCACGAAAACATGTCAGACGACGAAGTGGGAATGTTGATTTTCGCCCCTGGATTCTCGACCGCCGAGCAGGTCACTGACGTGTCCGGACGCGGTGTGGGCATGGACGTGGTGAAACGTAACATCCAGGAAATGGGTGGCCATGTCGAAATCAAATCTCAGGCCAATGTCGGTACCACGATCCGCATTATGCTGCCGCTAACACTCGCCATTCTTGATGGGATGTCGGTTAAAGTCAGCGACGAAGTCTTTATCCTGCCGCTCAACGCGGTGATGGAGTCGTTGCAGCCGAAGGAAGATGATTTACATCCTCTTGCGGGGGGCGAGCGTGTGCTGGAAGTGCGTGGCGAATACTTGCCGCTGGTTGAACTGTGGAAAGTATTTGATGTAGCTGGGGCTAAAACGGAAGCGACGCAAGGCATCGTGGTGATTTTGCAGAGTGCCGGGCGACGCTACGCGCTGCTGGTTGATCAGCTGATCGGTCAGCATCAGGTGGTGGTGAAAAACCTCGAGAGCAACTATCGCAAAGTGCCGGGTATTTCGGCCGCAACCATCCTCGGTGATGGCAGTGTGGCGCTGATTGTCGATGTTTCAGCGCTGCAAGGTTTGAATCGTGAACAACGTATGGCCGGCCACGCCGCCTAGTCCTCCGGATTTGAGAAAGGATAAGTAAATGACTGGATTAACCAATGTGACAAAAATGACCGGGGAAACGGTAGGGCAAGAGTTCCTCGTTTTCACCCTGGGTGACGAAGAGTACGGCATCGACATTTTAAAAGTGCAGGAAATCCGCGGGTACGATCAAGTCACGCGTATTGCCAACACGCCTGCGTTTATCAAAGGGGTGACGAACCTGCGCGGTGTGATTGTGCCAATTCTCGACCTGCGGATTAAGTTTGCGCAAGATGGTGTCGAATATAACGATAACACGGTAGTTATCGTGCTGAACTTCGGCCAACGTGTGGTGGGTATTGTGGTGGATGGCGTGTCTGACGTGTTGTCTCTGACTGCCGAACAAATCCGCCCGGCACCTGAATTTGCCGTGACGTTGTCGACTGAATACCTGACCGGACTCGGCGCACTGGGCGACCGTATGCTGATTTTGGTTAATATCGAGAAGTTGCTCAATAGCGAAGAAATGGCGCTGATTGATGATGTAAGCCGCGTAGCCTAGTTTGATGAAGTCGGGTGTCGCTCACGCTAACCCGACCAGGGCAATGAATGGTGGTTTTTAAGGGCGGATGGGCGCAAAGCGCTATCCGCCAATATCACAGGCCAATTACGCTTCTACGCGCTCGCCAGCTTCCACTTCTTCTTCCATCTCACCTTCATTTTTCGACAGCATTGCCGTCGCCACACCGTTACCCAGCACGTTAATCGCTGAACGGCCCATGTCGAGGAAATGGTCTATCCCCATCAGCAGCAAGATACCCGCGACCGGAATATTAAAGCTCGGAATGGTAGCAGCCAGCACGACAAGCGCAGAACGTGGCACGCCCGCAATACCTTTAGACGCCAGCATCAATGTCAGCATCAGCACCACAATCTCAGAAAACGTCAGATGGATGTTGTAGGCCTGCGCGATAAACATGGAGGCAAAAGAGCAGTACACCATCGAACCGACCAGGTTGAACGAATAACCAATCGGCAATACGAACGACGCGATGTTACGGGAGCATCCAAAACGGGTCAGTTGATCGAGCGTTTTAGGGTAAGCCGCTTCGGAGCTGCTGGTGGTAAATGCCACCAGAACCGGATCTTTCAGCATGGCAATCAGGCGGAATACGTCACGCTTGAGCACCATATAACCGACGCCAATCAGCACCATGCACGTCAGGATAATTGCCAGATAGTAACCGCCGATGAACGATGCATAGTTGAGTAAAATGCCCAACCCTTCGGTGGCTACGACAGAAGAAATCGCAGCGAAAATAGCCAGTGGTGCCACATACATGACGTAGCCCGTCACTTTGAGCATGATATGGGAAACCACATCCAGTGCCGCGACTAATGGCGTGTTGAATTTCTCACCCAGTGACGCGCCGGCAATACCGAAGAACAGCGAGAACACTACAATTTGCAGGATTTCGTTATTCGACATTGCGCCCGCAATGCTGGTTGGAATGGTATGCGAGATAAAGGCTTTCAGGTTCATACCGCTTACCGCAAGACCGGTTTGCACATCACCAGCTGGAACCTGGAGATTCATGCCTGCACCCGGCTGCTGGAGGGTGACGATGAACAAGCCCACCAGAATCGAGAGCACTGAAGAGGAGACAAACCACACCATCGCTTTGCCACCTACGCGGCCAATGGTTGAGGTTTCACCCATCTTCATTATGCCAACGGTCAAAGTGCTGAACACCAACGGTGCGATGACCATTTTGATCAGTCGTAAAAAAATATCGGTAAACAGCGTGATGTTCTCGGCATAACTTTTGATGTTGTCTGCTGCAGCGTATTCGTGAATGGCTGCGCCAGAGAGAATACCGGCGAACATGAAGAGAAGAATAAATAACGTGAGTTTGTTTGAGCTAGACAATTACGTAGTATCCCCATCGATACCCTTCATACTTCAAGCTGCATGTGCGTTGGCTGCACTCACTCACCCCAGTCACTTACTCAAGTAAGCTCCTGGGGATTCCTGAGTTTGCCGCCTTCCTGCAACTCGAATTATTTCGGGTATATTAATTAACAATTATTTAACTTATTGAACTATATATAATTATTATGTTTGTCCAATTTCTATTCGGCTCATAAATTGAAGCAAACTGAGTTCGGATACAACTTTTTTTTACTTTTTGTCGCATTTGTTAATTCAGCAGGTCTTATGTAACAACGTGACTACAATCACGAAAATAATATTAATATTTCCGCAAAAACAGGAGGGTGTTCCTACGGATTTTCTGTTAATACATTGATTATGAAGTTAAATATTTTGCAATAGTCCATTAGGCTGATTCGTTGTGAGGTTTCTGGTCATTTCTGAATACCTAATCTAAATTTCAATAAGTTAGTGGATTCAGCACCCTGGCCGTTGAAGGGGATCGGATGTGCAAACAACATGAGGCTTAACTATGAAAGCACATGCACTCTTATTGCTTTGTGGAAGTGGTTTGCTTTGCGGCATAACCGAAGCGCAGGCGGTGTCCAGTAACGGGACCATTAATGCGACACTGACGCTGACCAATGGCTGCCTGATCAACGGCTCACCTGCTCAGAATGGCATCAACTTTGGTACCCTGGATTTTGGTGAGCATCCGGCAACCTTCTCAACGCTGACTACGGAGTTAGCGGGTGCCGCTGGCGGTAACAGCTTCGGCATTCAATGTACCACCGGTTCTACTTACACAGTGCAGGTGACGGGCAGCACCAACGGCGCGCCGGGAACGACCGTCGGCACCCCCGGAACGCCCGCCCGCTATCTGGTCAATACCTCTGACGCGACACAAGGTGTGGCGTACAGCATCTATAGCGACAGCGCATTCAATAATGTCATCACCAACAACACCGCGATCCCGAAAGCTTCCACCACTGATGGCGTCGACAATTACATTGTTTACGGGCGTATTCAGGGCGGGGGAGATAGCGTGACGGTGAAACCTGGGACGTACACGGACATTATTAATGTCAGCGTAACCTACTAACAAACTGACTCTTGTCTGATTTTACGGCAGGTAGCACACCTGCTGAGGGCCGCGCTTTGCATAAAATTCAGCTCTGCTTGTGGGGATTGATGGGTGCACTCCCGGTGGGCGCGGTCACTCAGCAGTCCTTTCAGGTCGGCGCGACCATCACGCCGGGATGTTCGGTCGCCAGCGGCAGCGGGAGCAATTTTGGTAGCCTGAATTTTGGTACGCACAGCGGTGTGGAAAGCGGCATCACCAGTAACGCATTCATACCCAACACCTCGCTGGCACTGGCTTGTACGCCAGGTGTGGCGTTGAGTATGTCCATCGATGGCGGCAAAAATTACACCTCAGTACGCAATATGCTCCGCACCGGAAGCAGTGAAAAAGTGCCGTACCGCCTTTATACCAGCGGCGCGCTCACCGCCAATACCGAAATTCTGGTTAATCAAGCGGTGGCGATTACCTACAGCAACAGTAACAGTATTTCGTTGCCCATTTTTGGCGCGGCGCAATTAACCGGATTCAGTCCGGCAGGGGCTTATACCGACCAACTCACTGTGACGTTGTCATGGTAAAAAAGGGAGCAAACAATGATGCAATGGCGCTCGCGTACACTGTTACTCGCCGCAGGTTTGTCGGTCAGCGCGCAGGTGCTGGCGGCAGGAAACATTCTGATTTGGCCGATAGACCCCTATCTTGATGCCGATGCCAAAGCCGCAGAATTGTGGATCCAAAACCAAAGCGACACTGCCACCACCATGCAGGTGCGGGTAGTCGGCTGGCAGCAACAACAAGGACATGAAAAGTATCAATCGCAGCAGGATGTGGTCGCCAGCCCGCCGATTGTGCGCATTGAAGGGGGTGGCAAACAACTTATCCGCCTGATCAAACAAAATGTGGTGCCAGCGGGACAAGAACTGGCATACCGCATTGTGGTGGATGAAATTCCCCCGCCTGTGGAAAGCGGCAATCCGCAAATGGGGCTCAAGTTGCAGATGCGCTACTCCATTCCCCTGTTTTCGTATGGCGCGGGTATGGAAATCCATAAAACCGCCAGCAACCACGCGAATGCCGAATCGGAGAAACTGTCGTGGCGTGTGGTGAATGAAAATGGCCAGCCTGCTTTGCAGGTCACTAATCGCGGCAATGTTCATGCGCGCCTGAGTCAGGTGACATTACGCCAGGGGAGCCAAAAGCGTGCATTGACCGACGGGCTGATGGGCTATGTGTTATCGGGTAGCCAACGTGAATGGCCACTGCCAGCGTCATTCACCCAGCCTGACCACCTGTCAGCCACGATCAATACTCGTTCTGGGCAATGGCAATCCTCTCCGGTCAATTGAGTCGATTACCCGTGGCTATGCTGATCTTCTCTTTGCCGCTGTGCAGCCATGCCGCGCAGCAAGATGACGTATTGCCCCCGCCGCCGGATGCGGAATCGCTGAACCCATCGGCACCGTTCCATTTATCTCTGGTGTTCAACCAGTGGGATAGCGGGGTGGTGGTGCCGGTCACTCAACGCAGCGGGCAATTTTTTGTCAGCCGCGCGGATTTGCAGCGCGCCGGATTGCCGGGGGATAAATTTAGCCATGACGAGGTGAATGTCTCAGCACTCAACGGCGTGAAAACGCAGTACGACAGCGCCGGGCAGCGTCTGCTAATGGAGGTTCCCAACGATTGGCTGCCCAGCCAGGCCATCACTCTTGGCAAACAGGAAGCCAGCTTCAAGCCGTTAAGCGGTAGCGGGGCGCTGCTCAATTACGACGTCTATGCCAACCATACTCAAAACAGCGGCGCTCAGGCCTCGGTTTGGCATGAGTTGCGGGTATTTAGCGGCAATCTCAGTCTTTCTTCAACCGGAACCTGGCGTCAGGATTTCTCCGGCTACGATGCCGGAGGCACCGAAGGCTATCTGCGTTATGACACCACCTTAACCGGGACCGATGAAGATGAGATCATTAGCTGGTCAGCAGGGGATGTGGTGAGTGACGCATTAAGCTGGAGTAACAGCGTGCGTATGGGCGGGATTTCAATTGGCCGTGATTTCTCGTTGCGCCCGGACTTAATTACCTATCCGCTACCGGCATTTTCCGGTGAAGCGGCGGTGCCTTCCACCGTTGATGTGTTTATCAATGGCTATCGCAGCGGCAGTACGCAACTGCAACCTGGCCCTTTTACCCTGACCAATCTGCCTTACATCAATGGTTCTGGCGATGCCGTGCTGGTCACCACCGATGCGTTGGGTCGCCAGGTTTCCACCACGCTGCCGTTTTATGTTGCAAGCCAACTGCTAAAACCGGGCTTAAGCGACGGAGCGTTCACGCTCGGCAGCTTACGGCGTGACTATGGTATCAACAACTTTTCCTATGGCCCTGCGGCAGTCAGCGGTTCTTATCGTTACGGGGTGAACGATAACTGGACACTGGAAAGCCACGCAGAAGGCGCACAATCGCTAGTGTTGGGTGGCATCGGAACGCTGGTGAAACTGGGTCGTTTTGGGGTGGTGAACGGGGCGTATTCGCGCAGTGAAATGCGCGGACAGAGCGGGCAGCAGATGAACTGGGGTTATCAATACAACACCGAATGGTTCAACATCGGTACTCAACACAGCCACCGCGATCGGGGGTTTGGCAACCTCGCGCTCTATGACTCACCGGACATGTATGACGAAAACAACCAACCGATAGCCAGCCTTAGCCGCAGCACCGACCAATACTCACTCTCTTTTAATCTCGGAAGCTATGGCAACCTCGGGGCGGCGTGGATTGACATCCGCAGTTTCGATAATGAAAAAACCCAACTGCTGAATCTGTCATGGAGCAAAAATCTGTGGGGAAACAGCAGCTTTTATCTCGCGGCCAGTCACGATCCCGCACAAAACGGCTGGAGTCTGGCACTGTCATTACAAGTGCCGTTTGGCACGGAAAACAGTGCCGCATTCAGTGTCGAAAGCACCCCTGATGCGGGCAGTACGCAGCGGATCAATTACAACCATGCGATGCCAAGCAACGGCGGTTTTAGCTGGAATCTGGCATACGCACATCAGAGCGACGCTGACGATTACCAGCAGGCCACGCTTGGCTGGCGCAACAACAAAGTGGAGTTGCAGGGCGGTGTTTACGGGCAACGCGATAATCTTACCCAGTGGGGCGAAATGTCCGGCTCGTTGGTGATGATGGATAACACTCTGCTGGCGGCCAACCGGATTAACGATGCATTTATGGTGGTCAGCACCGACGGTTATCGCGATGTGACGGTGAATTTTGAAAACCAGCCAGCCGGTACTACTGACGATGACGGCTATCTGCTGATAAGCGGTGTTTCGTCTTATTATCCGGCTAACTACAGTATCAATACACTGAATCTGCCCGCGGATACGCGGATTAAAGAGACTGAACGCCGTGTGGCCTTACGCCGTCACAGCGGGTATTTTCTCAATTTCCCGATGGAGCAGCAGCGCGCCGCCAGCGTCATTTTACAAGACAGCAACGGCAACGATTTACCTGTATCAAGCCAGGTGTATCGCGCTTTGCAACCCCCTTCACCGGTGGGTTATGACGGAATTGTTTACCTCGAAAACCTCAGTGATGTGAATCCACTGACCGTGACGCTGCCGGATGGTAAGCGTTGCAGCACCCAATTAACCCTGGATAAAAATCCCGATCGTAAGCTGAAAACCTACGGCCCGCTGATTTGTCGGGACGGCGCATGATTATCGGGCGCGGTTTAGGGGGGGGGCTGGCTATCGTGCTGCTGCAAATCATGATGCCTGCCCAGGCTGACTGCCGCTAGAGTGGTGTAAATGGTTCGTTTGGCAGCCAAAGCTCGTTTGTGGTGGGTTCTACTGTGCAAAACACCACCGCATCAATTTCCGTCGATTGCGACAAAGTGCTGAGTTTGCTCACCGCCGACTCGATAAAACTCACTTATCTTGGGGCAACGCCTGCGGTAACGGGAGCGCGCGGTTTGCTCAGGCGCACCGACGATACCAGTAATCCCGATAACGTCCCGGTGGTGGTATGCGTCCAGTCTGGATGTGCGGGGAGCAGTGAAGTTCAGGTCGGGGGAAGTTACACCTGGAGTGGCAGTACACTGCTGAGTTTACTGACCAGCCAGCGCTATACCTTGCCGATTTACTTGCGCACCGTGGCCGGACAAAACGTCAGCGCGGGGCCCTACAGCGTGGCGCTAAATTTCCGTATTGACTGGAATGTGTGCAATCTCGGCGTCGCGGTTTGTCTGGCTTACCAGACCGGCAGCGGCTCGCCTGGCACCACCGTATCACTGACGGTCTCCAACGATTGCAGCACGATAACCGCCCCGGCGGTCAACTTCGATAGCGCACCGCTGGTGCAAAACTTTAAAAGCGTCTCGCAAAGCATTGCTGTTACTTGTACCAAAGGCAGCACTTACACCGTGGGTGTGAGCAATGGCGCAAATGTCTCTGGCAATGTACGCCGGATGAAAAGTGGCAATAACTATATGAGTTATGAAATTTATAAATCCAATGGGACTGACCGCTGGGGCAGTCTCGGCGCAGAACGCTGGGCCAGTTCTGTATCATCTGGCTTGAGTAGCGATGGTTTACTGCGTAACTACAACTACGTGGCAAAGGTGCTGACGACGCAAACGACACCCCCCGCCGGGAGTTATACCGATACGCTGGTGGTGGATGTAGCCTTTTAGGTTTAACCGCTCTCACCCCGGCCCTCTCCCTGAGGGAGAGGGAGGATCCGATCCTGTCCTGTCTTCTTGAGGGAGAGGAAGAACTCGATCTAGTCCCCTCTCCCTGAGGGAGAGGGTTAGGGTGAGGGGAGTAAACGAAGCGCCATCCACCCGTTGCGCCTGCAATTTCCGTTAAAGTTCCTTTTCCTCACGCCGATAACACCGATAAGAAATCATTAAAAGGGTGTTATATGTTGAACCGTATTCGCGTTGTCACCATGCTAATGATGGTGCTGGTGGTGTTCGCGCTCCTCCAACTCATCTCTGGCGGAATGTTTTTTAACTCACTCAAACAAAATAACGACAGTTTTAAAGTCTCCAGAGAGTTACGCGTTCAGCAATCCGAACTGGCGAATGCCTGGGAATTGATGCTGCAAACGCGCATTAACCTGAGCCGCTCCGCTGCCCGTATGATGATGGATGCCAGCAATGGTCAAAGTGCGGCAAAAACCGAGCTATTAAATAACGCCAAGAAAACCCTGGCGCAAGCACATACCCATTACGAAGCCTTCAAAAAAATCCCTGCAATTAATCCAGAACTTGAATCCCTGGTGAAAGGCATTGATGACGACTACCAGAACTACAACCAGGCATTGAGCGAACTGGTGGGTTATCTGGAAAGCGGCAACATGGATGCCTATTTTGCGCAGTCCACACAAAGCCTGCAAAACACCCTCCAGACCGAATATGGCAACTACATTGCCATGAATGACCGCATGTACGAGCAGTCGTTTATCGCCAGCACCCATGATTATAACTTTGCCAAATGGCAAATTGCCGCACTGGCGTTAGCACTGTTCACGGTCATTGTGCTGGTCTGGCTTGGCATGCGCCGCATCCTGCTGCAGCCACTATCGGTGGTTATCGGCCATATTCGTGAAATTGCCAATGGCAACCTGACCGAAAACATCATTTCCACCGGGCGTAATGAAATCAGCGAACTGACCGCAAGCGTTCGCCATATGCAGCAAGAGTTGATTATTACTGTCGGCAGCGTGCGTGATGGATCTGACGCGATTTATAGCGGTGCCACTGAAATCGCTGCTGGAAATAACGACCTCTCTTCCCGTACCGAGCAGCAGGCTGCCTCTCTTGAAGAAACCGCAGCCAGCATGGAACAACTTACCGCGACGGTGAAACAAAATGCTGAAAACGCCCGTCAGGCTTCGCAACTTGCATTAAGCGCCTCCGAAACCGCTCAGCGCGGCGGAAAAGTGGTGGATGGTGTGGTGAAAACCATGCACGACATTGCGGGCTCTTCGAAAAAAATTGCTGACATTACCGGCGTGATTGACGGTATCGCCTTCCAGACCAACATCCTGGCGCTGAACGCCGCCGTTGAAGCAGCAAGGGCGGGTGAGCAGGGACGCGGATTCGCGGTAGTCGCAGGCGAAGTACGCAATCTTGCACAACGCAGCGCGCAGGCGGCCAAAGAGATCAAATTACTGATTGAAGACTCTGTCTCCCGCGTAGATACCGGCTCGGTATTGGTGGAAAGCGCCGGGGAAACCATGAGCGACATCGTCAATGCGGTCACGCGTGTGACAGACATCATGGGCGAAATAGCATCCGCCTCTGATGAACAAAGTCGCGGTATCGATCAAGTTGCGTTGGCGGTTTCTGAAATGGACCGCGTGACACAACAAAACGCCTCTTTAGTGGAGGAGTCCGCGTCTGCGGCCGCCGCCCTTGAAGAACAAGCCAGCATGCTCAACCAACTGGTTGCTGCCTTCCATTTACAGGCTGAACCTGCGGCTACACCTCCTGTTATTGCCTCGACGTCAACGGCTCCGGTACGCAAGACCAGCAAGCCGGCAGTCAGTGGGCATGACGATAATTGGGAAACTTTCTAAGCATCATTAATGGCTGTCAGACGTGCTAACTGAGGGGAATTGATGTTCAACCGTATCCGAATTTCGACCACGCTGTTGTTAATCTTGATCGTCTGCGGCGTATTGCAGATTGGGAGTAATGGACTCTCCTTTTGGGCATTCAGGGATGACTTTCAGAATTTAAAAATGGTTGAAGTCGGAAACCAGCAGCGCGACACCTTAACGCAAAGCCGTGCAGCATTGTTGCAAGCCAGTACCGCTTTAAGCCGTGCCGGTACGCTGACAGCATTGAGTTACCCGCAGGAAGATATTAAACGCCTGATGGCGAATACCCGTAGCAGCCTGAAACAGGCTGACATGCTGTTTAACCAGTTTTTGGAGATCCCACCTTTAAATAAAGAGGGTGAAGATATGGTGGCGTCGACGAAACAAAGTTACGCCGCCTGGCGGGATGACTTGCAGCATCAGGCCACCTGGCTTGAAAGCAATCAGCTGTCTGATTTCCTCAGCGCGCCGACCCAGAAGTCACAGGATATTTTTGACGCCTACTTTAACGCCTGGCAGCAAAGCATTAATGACACCGTGGCGGCATCGAGTGCGGACAGCAAACTGAACTATCAGACCTCGGCAATTATTTTTGCCGTTGTGACGGTGATTGCGATTCTGATGCTGATTGGCTCCATCGTCTGGTCACGCAAAATGCTGGTGCAACCGTTGAACATTGTGCGCAACCATTTTGAGCATATTGCAGCAGGGGATTTGGCGCGCCCTATACATGTATTTGGGCGAAACGAAATCTCCGAGATTTTCCTCAGCCTGAAAAACATGCAGCTCGCGTTGAAAGAGACCGTCTTGCAAGTGCGTCAGGGCAGCAGCGCGATGCATACCGGTATCGCAGAAATTGCCGCAGGCAACAATGACCTGTCTTCACGTACCGAACAGCAGGCCGCATCGCTGGCAGAAACCGCCGCCAGCATGGAGCAACTGACCGCGACAGTCAGCCAGAACGCTGACAATGCACGCCAGGCGGCACAACTTTCCCGCACGGCGGCGGACACTGCCCAGCAAGGCGGCCAGCAGGCAGCAAATGTCGCTCGCACTATGCACGACATCGCAGGCAGCTCGAAGAAAATTGGCGATATCACCAGCGTGATTGATGGCATTGCTTTCCAGACCAACATCCTCGCGCTGAACGCCGCCGTTGAAGCGGCACGAGCGGGTGAGCAGGGGCGCGGATTTGCCGTCGTCGCAGGCGAAGTGCGCAACCTGGCAAGCCGCAGTGCGCAGGCGGCAAAAGAGATCAAAGTATTGATCGAAGAGTCGGTTAACCGCGTACAGCAGGGCTCGCAACTGGTGGATACCGCCGCCTCAACAATGGCGGAGATCGTCCGTTCAGTCACGCAGGTGAACGATATTATGGGCGAAATTGCCTCTGCCTCTGACGAACAACGTCGCGGTATCGAACAGGTGGCGCAGGCAGTCAGCCAGATGGATCAGGTCACACAACAAAACGCCGCACTGGTAGAAGAAGCGGCAGCAGCTACCGATGCGCTGGCAAACCAGGCCGAACACCTGAGCGGTGTCGTTTCGGTGTTTAATCTGGATGATGTTGCTACAGAGAGCATCAACAGAGATTTACAGGCCACTGGGGTGCTTGCCACCTCCTGATTGTGAGTAAGAAGGCGCTATGACATCACCACTGTCCACCGGACAATCGTCATTACTGTTACAGATGACACAGCGTCTACCGCTGTCCGACACGCACTTTCGTCGGATATGCCAGTTGATTTACCAGCGTGCAGGTATCGTGCTGGCCGATCATAAACGCGACATGGTTTACAACCGCCTTGTGCGCCGTTTGCGCACGTTGGGGTTGGAGGATTTCGGGCACTATTTGAGCATGCTGGAAGCCAACGGCAGTAATGCCGAATGGCAGGCGTTCATTAATTCCCTGACCACCAACCTGACCGCGTTTTTTCGCGAGGGTCACCACTTCCCGATCCTCGCAGAACATGCGCGTAAACGGAGCGGCGAATACCGGGTTTGGAGTGCGGCGGCGTCCACGGGCGAAGAACCGTATTCCATCGCGATTACCCTCGCTGATGTTGTCGGCATGGCACCGGGTCGCTGGAAAGTTTTTGCCAGTGATATTGACACTCAGGTACTGGAGAAAGCCCAAAGTGGGGTTTATCGCCAGGATGAGCTGAAAACGCTGGCACCGCTCCAGATGCAGCGCTATTTCATGCGCGGCACCGGGCCACATGAAGGACTGGTGCGCGTACGCAGCGACCTGGTCAGTCACATGGAATTTGCGCCGATAAATCTTCTGGATAAGCAAGCGCCAATTCCAGGGCCGTTTGACGCCATTTTTTGTCGTAATGTGATGATTTATTTTGACAAAACGACACAGCAGCAAATTTTGCAGCGCTTTGTACCGCTGCTTAAACCGGGCGGATTGCTGTTTGCCGGGCATTCGGAGAATTTCAGTAATCTCAGCCGTGAATTTTTGCTGCGAGGGCAAACGGTATACGGACTGAGTAAGGAAAGAGCATGACAAAAATAACCGTGCTTTGTGTCGATGATTCTGCCCTGATGCGCCAAATCATGACAGAAATAGTGAACAGCCACGATGACATGGAAATGGTGGCGACCGCGCCAGACCCGCTGGTAGCGCGGGATTTGATTAAGAAATTTAATCCCGACGTGTTGACGTTAGATGTCGAAATGCCGCGCATGGACGGGTTGGACTTCCTCGAAAAACTGATGCGCTTACGTCCAATGCCGGTGGTGATGGTGTCATCGCTGACCGGCAAAGGCTCGGAAGTCACGTTACGGGCGCTGGAGTTGGGGGCGATTGATTTTGTCACCAAGCCGCAGTTGGGTATCCGTGAAGGGATGTTGGCGTACAGCGAAACCATTGCTGAGAAAGTACGGACTGCGGCAAAAGCTAAACTGGCGGCTCGCGCCCCGGTTGCCGCCCCCACCGCACTGAAAGCCGGGCCGTTGTTGAGCTCAGAAAAGCTGATAGCTATTGGTGCGTCAACCGGTGGCACCGAGGCGATTCGCCATGTGCTCCAGCCGCTGCCGCTGACCAGCCCTGCGGTGTTAATTACCCAGCACATGCCGCCTGGTTTTACGCGCTCGTTTGCCGACAGGCTCAATAAGCTGTGCCAAATCGCCGTGAAAGAAGCTGAAGACGGCGAACGCGTTTTGCCTGGGCATGCGTACATTGCCCCGGGCGATAAACATATGGAGCTTGCTCGCAGTGGGGCGAACTACCAAATCAAGATTCATGATGGCCCGCCTGTGAACCGGCATCGTCCGGCCGTGGATGTGCTGTTCCATTCTGTTGCGAAATTCGCCGGGCGAAATGCCGTGGGCGTGATCCTCACCGGAATGGGGAATGACGGTGCCGCTGGGATGCTGGCAATGCATAAAGCCGGGGCATGGACAATCGCCCAAAACGAAGCAAGTTGTGTGGTGTTCGGCATGCCGCGTGAAGCTATTAACAGTGGTGGCGTCAGCGAAGTGGTCGATTTAAGCCAGATTAGCCAGCAGATGCTGGTGAAGATTAGTGCCGGACAGGCAATACGTATTTAACTGAAGGAACCCAATAAATGGCAGATAAAGAACTTAAATTTCTGGTGGTGGACGATTTTTCTACCATGCGTCGTATCGTACGTAACCTGCTAAAAGAGCTGGGTTTCAATAACGTAGAAGAAGCAGAAGACGGTGTCGATGCGTTGAATAAACTGAATGGCGGCGGCTTTGGCTTCGTGATTTCTGACTGGAACATGCCGAACATGGATGGCCTGGAATTGCTGAAAACCATTCGTGCCGATGGCGCAATGGCGGCAATGCCGGTGCTGATGGTGACGGCTGAGGCAAAGAAAGAGAACATTATTGCTGCAGCGCAAGCCGGGGCGAGTGGCTACGTGGTGAAACCCTTCACCGCAGCCACTCTGGAAGAGAAGTTGAACAAAATCTTCGAAAAGCTCGGTATGTAAGGAGAGGCACATGCACTCATCTACAAATCCCGCGTCAGAGTTAAACTCAACCGGCGATATTATCGTTCGGATTGGTAGCCTGACGCGTATGCTGCGTGACAGCTTGCGCGAGTTGGGCCTTGATCAGGCGATTGCTGAAGCGGCAGAAGCCATTCCTGATGCCCGCGACCGTCTGGACTACGTGGTGCAAATGACCGCGCAAGCTGCCGAACGCGCACTGAACTGTGTGGAGCTGGCTCAGCCTCACCAGAACAAACTGGAAAGTGATGCCAAAGCGTTAAATGGCCGCTGGGACGCCTGGTTTGAAAACCCTATTGAGTTGGGTGATGCACGTGAACTGGTGACCGATACGCGTAATTATCTTTCTGCCGTGCCGTCGCATACCAGTTTCACCAATGCCCAGCTTCTGGAAATCATGATGGCGCAAGATTTCCAGGATTTAACCGGGCAGGTTATCAAGCGAATGATGGATGTTATCCAGGAAATTGAACGCCAGTTATTGATGGTGTTGATGGAGAACATGCCTGAACTGGATGCTCGGGCAAAACGTCCTGCTGACAGTCTGCTCAATGGCCCACAAATGAACGCCAGCGCTGCGGGTGTGGTGGCAAGCCAGGATCAGGTTGATGATTTGCTGGATAGTTTAGGGTTTTAGTTGTGGGCGCTGTGTTCTGGTTTGGACACAGCGTTTTCTTCGTTTTGATTCTTGCCAATATGGCAAAATTAGTCTCCTTACTGACATAACCTAATGATTTTTTCAATCAGTTGATCCCCAACATTTTGTTTTTGGATATGCGCCAGGTACTTCACATTTCCGTGATTCAGAAAATCACATTTCACTTCTCGAATTGCGATGGTTTTTTTCAAAATTTGCACATAGCGGGAAGGGAATATGAGTAATAAATCCCCGAGAAGAGTCGCCAAAACGATATTGAAATGTGAATCGCTCACGATTACAGGGGCGGTTTCTCTTAATGCAATGGCGTCAGCCGTATCCGTTCGCAAATGAGTACTATAGAAAGGAGAACCAAACGCAATATATTTCTCCTTTGCAAATTGCTCCCTGGTGATGCTGTCACCGACTGTTTTGTGGTCGTTTCGGCATATTAGCGTGAAGTCCAGATCGAACAGAGGGCGTGCCACGATGCGCATGTCACCCTGAATCGGTAGGCCAATATCAATATCAATTTCTTTAGTGCGCAGTTTAGCGGCGCGCTGTTCGCCCTCCATCGAGATATATCGGAATTCGACCCTGCACTCGTCGGGAATTATATGCTCTTTAAGAAGCTTCTCGGTTAGCCATAGTTCTGTAATGGGGTCGCAGCGGATATAGATGCATCGCTTACTGTTCTGAGACACTGATGTTAGGTTAAGGGCGCTGGTGATATCTGCATCAATGGCCTTGAATTTGTTGTAAAGATTCATCGCCAATGCAGTGGGAATCACACCATTGAGAGTGCGAGTGAACAGTGGATCTTGATAGTGGTCACGCATTTTTTTTACCGCATAGCTTATTGCTGACGGTGCGACATCCAATCGCTCTGCCGCGTTAGCCATACTGCGAGTTTCAACGATAATGACCAGATAACGTATTAAATTATAATCAAATTTTTTCGTGTCCATCGCGTGTCAAGGGTGGCTTTTATTGTGGAGACTTAAGCCAGAGTATAGTTCAGCGAATTTTTACATGAGTGCAATTCTGTTCATTCATTTTTGCGATGAATAAAATTGTGGTTCAATGACCTTGTTCCGAAATGTTGAAGAGGTCCTGTTGTTTCCATTAACATGATTTTAACTTTCAGGGCACCAGGTCGCTAATTTAAATAAGTCGTCAATAACATTTCAGAATGTACGTATAAACTATCCGTTT
Source organism: Buttiauxella sp. A111 (assembly GCF_014189855.1). Taxonomy (GTDB): domain Bacteria; phylum Pseudomonadota; class Gammaproteobacteria; order Enterobacterales; family Enterobacteriaceae; genus Buttiauxella; species Buttiauxella selenatireducens. The sequence continues at coordinate 521,036 of NZ_BJFN01000001.1, read as the reverse complement.
TTGGACTCTCTTTTTTTATAGATAAATCATGATGGTTTCGTACTAATCAGCATTTGTCACTGCCAGTATACAAAAAACAAGATTATCCGTTGAGTCTGTGGCTTAGGCGTCTCTGATAAAAAATCCTGATATTTTTAATTTGGCAGAGTTAACGTCTGTCGATGTGCATATCATAGATACTAACATCTATATTTAACACTATTTAAACATCATCCATCTCGCGGGTTCATTGGATTACTGATTCATGGTGTTTATATAAAATACGAGTAATTGCACGATTGCTTTAAAACGAAGCTCAATCAAATCAGGGCAAAATTATGTTCAGGACGACTTTTGGATTCTTGATCAACGACAATATTCAAATTGATATACATAACCGGAGAATTATAAAGCTCGACATAGAAGAAGATCGCAAACCCTATGTTCTTAATGTCAGCGTCATTTCCATTAAGGATCTGCAAATGATGTTGCTGGCATATTTACTGGCTAATGGGATTAGCCATCCGGTTAAGCGAGACGATATCTTAAAAAACGTCTGGGATAACAGAGATCTGAAATCCTCCAGTCAGATATTGTGGGCAACTTTAAAAGACCTTAAATCTAATCTTTCACGAGTGGGGTTAGGTGAGGATTTTATTGTTAGCGATAAAGGATCAAAATACAGCATTAATGCTATGAAAGTGCAGGCGCTATATATGGGAATCTGAAGGAGTAGAGATACACTACATTAAAGTAGTTCGCATTATTGTTTTAACAACAAAATCAGTCATATGTATTAATTGTTTATCCACTAAATAGTGGAGGCCTGACTATACATTAAATTCACTGATTTTGTCTAACGGGTTAAATAAATAACTCATTTAACCTCGCAAAGTTAATTATATTTAAGCATGATCGGGTGTCATATGAACAAGTTTTACAAAGTGATTTGGAATGCCACGCTTGGCAGATATGTTGTCGCCTCCGAACTTTCTCAGGGCCGGAAGAAAAGCAAATCATCTTGCGCTGGCGCGATATTAGCCGATGTTATTTTCTCCAGGAAAATGCTGCTGACCTGCATTTTATCGGCACTGGCGACAGAAAAAACCTTCGCGACGGACAGTGAAGTGGGCTTCTTTACGCCACAGGATAGCGCGTATTCAATTATTACCGGACAGGTTAATCTGATTACTGGCGGCAGTAATGGTTTTGCTAATATTAGCAAAGGTGACCCCGGTTATAAAAACTTCACGCTGCAACAAGCACTTGATGCAGGTATAGTGACTTCAGGATCTGAATATATTTCCGGTGATATATTTAAAATTGGTAAAAAAAGCCAGACTATTTCATATACGGATAAGCAAACTCAGAATCAGGTAACCGTTTCCGTTTACGATAATGCAAACATGGCCGTTAGCTCTGCGGCTTCATTTATGTTCCCTAACTCTTATGCTGTGGGCGAGCATGGTCAGTATGTTGACACAAACCTTTTCTCTGTCAAATCAGGGGGAGACCTGACGGTTAGTGTCGGTTCTACGGTGACAAACTGGGTGAACAATGCCGCAAATAACCTTTCAGTAATAATGAAGGGAAGCCAAAAGGATATTCCTACTGCCAGCATATTTGATGTCGGTGGAACAGGCACGCTTGATTACAATTCTAAAACTGTCGCCACGTTGGGTAACACCAATAATAATAACTCTGGTGCTAAGTCGGTCGCCTCTTTTGTCGGTGGTTTCAGCAATGCGGTAAACAGCAAAATTGGTAACTTTGTTGTTAACGATCTGGCAGGTTTCCAGGCTTACAATACTGCACTGCAAAATGCGATTAAAACCGGTGCGCTAGCCGCTGCGGATTACGATGCCGAAATTGCTAAAGCTTATGATACAACGCTGAAACAGGTTTATGTCAGTGCGAATATTCCTGCCAATGACGCAACCAATATGAATGTTGATCGCGACCGTGTGTCCTTTATTAAGGCCGACGGTGCCGATGCAAGGGTTAATATTAGCAAAGATGCCAATATACAATTATATAACTCTGATGCTTCGCTGGTCAGGCTGTTAAATGGTGCGGTGCTAAATAACCTGGGTGTTCTGGGTACAGCGTATAACTCTTTGCGTGGAGCCTATGTTGTCTATGCAAATAATAGTGTGGTTAATAACCAGGGTGTTATTGATGCAGGTACCAATCCTGAAATGCAGGCGTACACCCCGGCCAAAAGCAAAGGGACCAATACCGGCATCGGTATGCAGGTGGGTATTAATGCCAATGGCAACAGTACGGTATTAAACGACGGCATTATTAACGTGGCACCTGTTCAGGATTATGCTTTGAGCACGGGTGTTTCACTCAATGATGCCGCGACGCTTGTCAACAACGGCGCTATAAATGTTGCTGCACTTCCGCCTCCTGCCTCGGTTAATGGTGGGTATGTTGCAACCGGTGTTATTGTGCAAAACCAGGCTAAATTCGACAATAACGGTCAACTCTATATTGGGCGTCAGGCGCAGCGATCGTTATCCGATATGACCAGCGATGTATTGGTTAATCAGTTCGGGACTGTTGGAGTCAACGTAATTAAAGGCGGTGTATTTAATAACAATGCCACTGCCAATATTACTTTGGGTTCACAAACTCAAGGCGCAACGGCTATTTCCGTCTCTGACGCAGCTTCAGTGGTTAATCAAAAAGGCACGATTGATATTAATGGTCGTGTTGCCCAGAACGGGGATTCCAGCGGTCTTAATACCGGGATAAGTTCTTCTGGCAGCGCTAAACAGGTGACAAACAGCGGAACCATTAATCTCAACGGTATTAACGCCAAAGGGCTGATGGTCAATACCGGGAGTACGGCAACGAATAGCGGTACGATTAATGTTAATCAGGGCGTTGATCCGGTCAGCAAAACTGCCAACTACGGTATTCAGGCTGAAGGTGCAGGTGCGGTTGCGACACAATCAGGCACGGTTGCGCTTAAAGGAGATCGCGCAATTGGGATTTATGCAAAAAATAAAGGCGTTGTAAAACTCGAGGGGGCGGGCCAGGTTGCCTTCGACTCCGGTGAAAACCAGCTTGGCTACTTTGTCTACGGTGCGGGTTCGGCCATCGTAGATAACAGCGCGGGCGAGCAGAATGTCTCAACCAAAGGTTCAACACTTTATCGCATTGATGGCGGTTCGACGTTTGCGGGTAGTGATAGCAGCACCTCTGTGATGAAAGCCAGCGGTGAGAACAGCACGATTCTGTTGGTTACCGGGAAAAGTGATGACGGTAAAACCATCAGTAAATTGAACACCGGGAGGATGGTGCTCAACGTTAATGCTAAAGGTGCCACCGCAGTTAAAGTTGAAGGTGGCGCGCAGGGCGTTTTGGATCAGGGTGTCATACTGGCTCTGACGGCTGAAAATGCGACGGCTGGGATTGTGGATGGTAATTCAACATCCATCATGGGAGCGGCGGGTGCCACGGGTGCTTCACAGCTTACGTCTTACGCGAAAATTGATAACACCAACGCAGCCACGGGGGCGATGGGGTATATCGCGCGTAACAATGGCACATTGATTCACAAGGGATCGTTGTCATTTACGGCAGCTGACAGCACTGGCGTTTTGGTTGACGGTGGCAAGCTGGAAAACAGCAGTGATATCTCGGTAAATGGGATTGCCGTTGATATCGTGGGTGGCGCATCGAAAGTGTTAAACACCGGAACCGTGACGGCGACAGGCGGAACGGCGGCTTATCGTCTGAAAGACGGGGCTTCGCTGGCGTTAAGCGGGCAGGGAACGACAATTGCCAAAAACGGCGCACACGGTGTTTTGTTGGATGTTCCAACAAACCCTTCGCTTTTACGTGCATCGCCAGATCCTGAATTGACCGTGACCGATGCGACCATTTCTGTGACCGAAACGGGCAACGCTATTGAAAACGCCGCTGAAGTTGCTGGTATTCGTATCGTTAATGCGAAGCTGAACGTGGAACAGGGCGCAGCTATTCGAACTGGAGCCGAATTGGGTCTGTCCAACAGCGGCGCGATCACGGTTAACGGTTCGGGTAAAGGTATTGCATTAATGCATGCTGATGGTTCCGCAACCACGGCGGATTTAAATCTGCTGGATTCCGATGGTTTGACGATCAATGTCACTGGGGCAAATGGTTCAGGCATTGTCACTAACACCAGCGGTTCAGTGAAAAACGGGACGAAGGTTAACGTTCAGGCTGATAACGGCGGTGCTGCGCTTGCGGTGGGGGGGACAACCACCAATGTATTGCAGGCAGGCCAGTTAAATTCGACTTCACTGACCACAGAAGTCGTCAATCTGGATAACGGTAAAGTCAATAGCTTTACTAACAGCGGTGCTATCAAAGCTAAAGATGCCAGCCAGATTGCCGTATTAAGCAATTCAGGCAACGGAATGACCTTCAACAACAATAGCGGCGCTGAAATTATCGGTAAAGTGAATCTGCTGACGGGTGATAATACCGTTAATCTGCAAAGCGGCAGTAAAGGCACTGACTTCTTTACGGGCAACGGTGTTGATATTTTCAATCTGGTGAATATTGGCGAGCAGGAAACTTCACTCTTCACTTCGCTCAACGGTGGAGAGGGGAAAGACACCCTGAATCTGGACAATTCGCAATATATTCTCAAGGATGCGAATGCAATTACCGGAATGGAAACCGTTAATCTTAAAAATGGTTCCCGCTTAACAGAAGCGAATGTGTTGTTAGCATTAGGGGATGATAAAGCCGACCGTACCGACACGACATTTAACATTGATGAGAGCAGTAGCCTGGTGCTCAACAATACCAGTGATGTGGAATTTAAAAACCACCTGGCAGGCAGCGGGACGGTAAAAGCCGATTTATCAAATAAAGCCTTTACCTTTACCAATAATAATAAAGCCGATGGATTTAACGGTACGCTGGATCTGGCAAACAGCACTTTTGCACTGGCAGATGCGAATACTCAGGCTCTGAGCGCGGCACGTTTAAAATTAAGTTCTGGCAGTATTGCGACCGTAGGTCAAGGGCAGCAAAACATCGGTGGACTGGCCTTTAATGGTGGTACGGCTGACTTTGGTGCGCTAAACCCAGGGATGACAATCGCTGACAACTTGATTCATACGGGGAACAACCTTGATATCAGTGGGCAGGGCGTCATTAAAGTCGCGCTGACGAATGTGATTAACGACAACCCGTTACCGGATAATCATCTACCGCTGATGGCGCAGGACGACGCGCAAACACTGGTAAAAATGGCTGATAGCAGCGGCACAGTGACCGGCAGCGGCGGCAACCTCAAGCTTGTCGATCAGGACGGCAACGAAATCACCGATGCTGCCACCCTCGATATCACCCAGGCAGGTGAAACCGTCGCCAAAGGAACGTGGGATTACCGCATGACCAGCGGCGAAAACGCCGACGGCTTGTATATCAACTATGGCCTGAAGCAAGTCGAATTGTTGGGCGAAGGCGCCAGTGCGCTGGTGCTCGACAGTAACGGCGCAACCGGTGCGGCCAGTGACCTGAGTGCAAAAGTGACAGGTAACGGCGACTTACATATTGATACCGGAACCGGCAACGTTTCCCTGTCTAACCTTGATAACGATTATCTGGGTGAAACGCTCGTTAGCAGCGGCACGTTGGACTTTGCCAATGACAACGTACTGGGCAAAACCCGTCGTCTGACGATTGAAGATCTGGCTTTTGTTGACACCCACGGTTTCAGCCAAAGTATCGGCGCACTGAACACCGCAGCAGACAGCCATTTGGATTTGGCCGAAGGCAGCGTGTTGACCATCACCGATGCCCAACGCAGCGCGGGTGATGTTAACGGCGGCGTGATCAATGCGGATACGCTGGCGGGTGCCGGTAAGTTAGTTATCGACCCAAGCGTGGTGACGGTGAATGGCGCAAATACCGGCTTTACCGGCGATGTTGCGCTGCAAGGCGGTTCACAGGTATTGCTGAACCATGTTTCTGGCCTCGGGGATTCCGGGCGGGTCACGCTGGCGGGTGCAGACGATCGCTTAACGTTTGCGAAGCAACTGGCGACGGATGCCGCAACGGTGGGTAATCTGGCTAAACAACTGGCAGGTGTTGGTACCGTTGAGCTGAAAGACAACGCAGATATCAACCTTGTTGCGGATAACCGCGCTTTTGCGGGCGAATTCGCTCTGGATTCCGGTACGCATCTTCGTGCATCTGGTACCGAAAACCTGGGGGATGCGAGCATCAGTAACAACGGTAGCTTGCATCTTACTGCCGATAACGACTGGGAGCTGGCTAATGCGGTGACGGGTTCTGGCGAGCTTGAAAAGCTGGGAAGTGCGGCGTTAATCGTGAACCGTGATTTGGCCTATACCGGCGAAACCAATCTGCGAGCGGGTAGCCTTATCCTGGGTGATGACACGGCAGCCAGCGGTAAGATTTCGGGCAACGGGCTGGTGAATATCGCCGAAGGTGCCACGCTGGGGGGGAACGGCGAAGTCACCGGAGGCGTGAATAACCAAGGGGTGATTGCGGCGCTGAACGCCATGAGCGGTTATGAAGACCGTGCTGCGGGTGATTTTAAAGTCGGTAGCCTGAACAACAGTGGAACGGTGAATCTTGCCGGGTCTTCTGTGGGTAACACGCTGACGGTGAACGGAAATTATGTTGGTAACAATGGGTTGTTGAACCTGAATACGGCGCTGGGCGATGACAACTCGGCAACCGATAAACTGGTGGTGAAGGGCGATACTTCGGGCAATACGCGTGTCCAGGTGAACAACCTTGGCGGCGCGGGTGCGCAGACTATCAACGGGATTGAAGTGGTTCATGTGGATGGCGCGTCGGCGGGGGATTTTGCTCTGCAAGGCCGCGCTGTGGCAGGGGCTTATGACTACTTCCTGAATAAAGGGAATACGGGCAACTGGTATTTGCAGTCGCAGACTCCGGCTCCGGCACCAACGCCAGATCCCGTCCCGGCTAACATTGTTAATCCGGTAAATCCGGTTAGCCCGACAGACCCGATTGTGCGTCCGGAAGCCGGTGCCTACACCGCAAACATTGCGGCAGCGAATACCATGTTTGTCACCACGTTGCACGACAGGCTGGGTGAGACAAATTATGTGGATATGCTGACTGGCGAAACAAAAGTCACCAGTATGTGGATGCGCAATATCGGCGGGCACACAGCCTTCCGCGATAACAGCGGTCAGCTTAAAACCCAAAGTAACCGTTATGTCTTGCAGATGGGCGGTGATATTGCGCAGTGGGGCAGCGAAAATGATAACCGTACCCATCTGGGTGTGATGGCAGGTTACGGCAACAACCATAGCAATACGCGTTCTTCCGTCACGCATTACAGTGCAGACGGCTCGGTGAATGGTTATAGCGTCGGTGTTTATGGCACCTGGCTTGCTAACGAAGCGGAACATACCGGCGCATATGTTGATACATGGGCGCAATACAACTGGTTTAACAACAGTGTGAAAGGGGATGAATTAGACAGCGAGTCTTATAAATCTAAAGGTTTCACCGCTTCCGCGGAAACGGGTTACACCTTCAAAGCGGGCGAATATAGCGGCAGTAAGGGGTCGACCAACGCCTGGTATGTTCAACCACAAGCACAGGCTATATGGATGGGAGTTAAGGCTGACGGTCATACCGAGAGCAATGGCACTCATGTTTCCTCTCAAGGTGACGGTAACCTGATGACCCGCCTGGGTGTCAGAACTTACCTGAAAGGCCATAACAAAATGGACGATGGCAAAGATCGCGAGTTCCAGCCATTTGTAGAGGCTAACTGGATCCATAACACCAATAGCTTTGGTGCGACGATGAACGATGTTTCATCTTCTATGGACGGGGCTAAAAATATTGCGGAACTGAAAGTTGGCGTTGAAGGACAGCTCAATAAAAACCTGAACGTTTGGGGCAATGTGACCTCCCAGATTGGCGATAAGGGTTATAACGACAATGCGGCCATGATTGGCGTTAAATATAATTTTAAATAAATTTCCTTTCACATTAGGGGAGGGCAACCTCCCCATTACTTGCGTAGATAATATGGATAATATCTTTGTTTACAGTGATGATATCTTTGCACGGAAAGCCATTGTGGCGCTGCTTGCTGATATCGGTTCTATCCCTGGCTCCCTGAAAGATGTCGCTATTTTTAGTTTTGGCAATAACAATATTAGCCAGCAGGCGATGATGTTGTTATTGGAGTGTAAGGCAGAACGGATATTGATTTTAGCGAAGCCCTCAATACTTCAGTTTTTCGCCACATTATTACCTGGGGTGAATATTGTTTTTGAACGTTATGACACTGCCATTAATATCATCAGAAAAGTGATTTTGTCATTCATACAACCAGTCAGAAAAATTACGTACGGTGAGAAGGATAAAATGTTCTCCATTAAAAAACTGAGTGCTAGCGAACATCGAATTACCGACCTTTATATACAAGGATTACCGCTTTCTAATATCGCACTACTCTTAAATAAAAGTATCAAGACAATCAGTGCTCATCGCAGGAGTGCCATGAAAAAAATGGGTGTAGCCAGTAATATTGAATTAATTCAGAAAGGACATCTTATGCGTCTGTTGGAACAAAACACCCACTCGAGCTTTGCCTGACCGCATAAAGCCGATTTTCACCGGGTTCAGTTTACAAGCTGAACCCGCAAACAAACGCAAAAACTCCCCCGTTTTCCCCCCATTAGCTTTATCCCCCTCTGGCATGCTGTGCTGGTAATTGCGGCCATGAGATTGTTGCGGTGTCAGAAGAAAGCGACGACGATAAAACAGAAGCCCCCACACCCCACCGACTTGAAAAGGCGCGTGAAGACGGGCAAATCCCACGTTCCCGTGAATTAACCTCGCTGCTGATGTTGCTGGCGGGGTTAAGCATTATCTGGATGGGCGGCGAACCGCTGGCACGGCAACTGGCGGCGATGTTGTCGGCGGGTTTGCACTTTGACCACAGTATTATTAACGACCCACGTCTTATCATCAGCCAAATCAGCCAACTGGGTAAACAAGCCGTTTGGGCGCTGCTGCCATTGATTTTTGGCCTGGTGATTGTGGCGATTGCAGCACCGATGATGCTCGGCGGGCTGTTATTTAGTGGCAAATCTATCGCGTTTAAGTTCAGCAAAATGAACCCCATTGCGGGATTAGGGCGCATGTTTTCGGCGCAGGCTGGGTCCGAATTACTTAAAGCGTTTTTGAAAGCTATTTTGGTGGGCAGCGTCACGACCTGGTATCTGTTGCACAAATGGCCAGAGATGATGCGTCTGATGAGTGAACCGCCGTTGGCGGCATTAGGCCATGCACTCAATATGGTGGCGGTGTGTGGCTTGTTGATTGTACTGGGGCTGACGCCGATGGTCGGCTTTGATGTGTTTTTCCAGATTTTCAGCAATCTGAAAAAGCTACGCATGAGCCGCCAGGATATTCGTGACGAATTTAAGCAGCAAGAAGGTGACCCGCACGTTAAAGGTCGTATTCGTCAGCAACAACGGGCCATGGCGCGCCGCCGCATGATGGCGGATGTCCCACAGGCCGATGTGATTGTCACCAACCCGACGCACTATTCGGTGGCGTTGCAGTATGACGAAAACAAAATGAGTGCCCCTAAAGTCCTGGCGAAAGGCGCGGGTTTGGTCGCGCTGCGTATCCGTGAAATCGGTAACGAGCATCGCATTCCGATGCTGGAAGCGCCTCCGCTGGCTCGTGCGTTATATCGCCATGCAGAAATTGGCCAACAAATTCCTGGGCAGTTGTATTCCGCGGTGGCAGAAGTGCTGGCGTGGGTATGGCAACTGCGTCGCTGGCGTGTCGCTGGCGGTTTAATCCCGAAAAAACCTGAAAATCTTCCGGTGCCTGAGGCGCTGGACTTTGCAAACGAGAAGGACTCTGATGGCTAATCTGCTCGCTACGTTGCGTCTGCCTGCCAGTATGAAATCTGGGCAATGGCAAATCCTTGCCGGGCCGATACTTATCCTGCTGATCTTGTCGATGATGGTACTGCCGCTGCCAGCGTTTGTACTGGATTTGCTGTTCACGTTTAACATCGCGCTGTCGATTATGGTGCTGCTGGTGGCGATGTTCACCCAGAAAACCCTGGAATTTGCCGCGTTCCCCACCATTTTGCTGTTTACCACATTGCTGCGCCTGGCGCTGAACGTGGCCTCAACACGTATCATTTTGATGGACGGGCATACCGGTGGTGCAGCAGCCGGTAAAGTGGTTGAAGCTTTCGGCCACTTCCTGGTCGGTGGCAACTTTGCCATTGGTATTGTGGTGTTCATCATCCTCGTCATCATCAACTTTATGGTTATCACCAAAGGTGCCGGGCGTATTGCCGAAGTTGGGGCGCGTTTTGTCCTGGATGGGATGCCGGGTAAACAGATGGCCATTGATGCCGATCTGAATGCCGGGTTGATCGGTGAAGAAGAGGCAAAAAAACGCCGTTCTGAAGTCACCCAGGAGGCGGATTTCTACGGCTCAATGGACGGTGCCAGTAAGTTCGTGCGTGGCGATGCCGTAGCCGGTCTGATGATCATGGTGATTAACGTGGTCGGCGGCTTGTTAGTTGGTGTTCTGCAACATGATATGGCCGTGGGGGCTGCGGCTGAAAGCTATACGCTGTTGACCATCGGTGATGGCCTGGTTGCACAGATTCCGGCACTGGTGATTTCAACGGCGGCGGGCGTGATTGTAACCCGCGTGGCAACCGATCAGGACGTCGGCGAACAGATGGTGACTCAGCTGTTCAACAACCCGCGAGTGATGATGCTCAGTGCGGCCGTGTTAGGTTTGCTCGGCATGGTGCCGGGGATGCCAAACTTTGTCTTCCTGCTGTTCACCGCTGCATTGCTGGCCCTTGCCTGGTGGATGCGGGGCCGACAAATGGAGGCTCCGGTCAAACCGGCAGCACCGGTGAAACCACAGGAAAATCCGCAGGCGGTCGAAGCGACGTGGAACGATGTTCAACTGGAAGACTCGCTCGGCATGGAAGTGGGTTACCGCTTGATCCCAATGGTCGATTTCCAGCAAGACGGCGAGCTGTTAGGCCGAATCCGCAGTATTCGTAAGAAATTTGCGCAAGATATGGGGTTCCTGCCTCCGGTGGTGCATATCCGTGACAACATGGATTTGCCGCCCGCGCGTTATCGCATTCTGATGAAAGGCGTCGAGATTGGTAGCGGTGATGCCTACCCAGGTCGTTGGCTTGCCATTAACCCTGGCACTGCCGCAGGCACGCTGCCCGGTGAAACGACCACTGATCCAGCCTTTGGGCTCGCCGCCACCTGGATTGAAAGCGCGTTAAAAGAGCAGGCGCAGATTCAGGGCTTTACGGTGGTGGAAGCCAGTACCGTCGTTGCAACACACCTTAACCATCTGATTGGTCAGTTTGCGCCAGAGTTATTTGGCCGCCAGGAAGCGCAGCAACTGCTCGACCGTGTCTCGCAGGAGATGCCAAAACTGACCGAAGATCTGGTCCCTGGGGTGGTAACGCTCACCACGCTGCATAAAGTGTTGCAAAACCTGCTGGCTGAAAAGGTTCCGATTCGCGATATGCGTACTATTCTGGAAACCCTGGCCGAACATGCGCCTGTGCAAAATGACCCGCATGAATTAACGGCGGTGGTGCGTGTAGCACTGGGTCGTGCGATTACCCAGCAGTGGTTCCCAGGTAATGGTGAGGTGCAGGTCATTGGTCTTGATGCCGCACTGGAACGTTTGTTATTGCAGGCCTTGCAGGGGGGCGGCGGACTTGAACCGGGACTGGCAGATCGTTTGCTTGAGCAGGCTCAGGATGCCCTGAAACGCCAGGAGATGCTCGGTGCGCCTCCGGTATTGCTGGTGAACCACGCGCTGCGCCCGCTTTTGGCTCGTTTCTTACGCCGCAGTTTGCCGCAATTAATGGTGCTTTCAAGCCTTGAGCTGTCGGAGAATCGCAATATCCGAATGACCGCGACTATCGGAGCGAAATAATGATCCGCTTGTTAGTGCTGATTTTTTTCCCTTTTGTTGTTCATGCCGCTGGAGAAGGGGCATGGCAGGCAACGGGCGTGGGTGCAACGCTCAGCCACCGTGGTGTTGCCGCATCTTCACGCGCTTTGTCCCCCTCACAACCGGTTGAAGGGGGAATGACTCTGGTCGCCTGGCGCTATGAGTTGATTGGGCCGACACCCGCGGGATTGTTGGTAAGATTATGCTCGGTTACGCGTTGCGTTGAGATAGAAGGGCAGAGTGGTACGACGCGCGGGTTAACCCATGTTGCAGCCAACGAGCCGTTGCGTTTTGTCTGGGAAGTCCCTGGTGGCGGTTCCCTTTTCCCCCCGTTAAAAGTACGTAGTAATCAGGTTATCGTTAACTACCAATAATAAAAAAGCCGCATTTTGTGTGCAATGCCGTTCACTTTAGTGGAGCGGCATTGCACTTCATCTGTGAGTAAACGTCTACACCATCGGGTTGACCTGACCTGGCAATTCCGAGGCCGGGATACGCACGGTGTGCCAGGTATAACGCATGCGTTTCCAGCGCGTATCGAAATGCACTCTGTAAAGACAATCTCTGACTAGCTCGTTATCGGGGTAAAGCGTATCGGCAAAGTGAGTCCATTTGGCGCTTTGTTTTATATTAAACAATAGCTTGTCATTTTTGTTGCCGTGTAATCGCGCGAGCGTCACCATCGCCTGAAGTGTGCCTTTTTGAGCCTCTTCCTGGACCCGCGCTAAATGAGAATGCGCCAGCGTCAGATCGGTAACTTCATAAATATTGAGTAAGAATAGACCCTTGGCCTGTTCGTGACCCAATTGATGCGCCTGCCAGAGACAATCGAGGATATTTTTTTCGTAGCCTGCCCAGTTTGCGGGATCGCCTTCTTCCCCGCACAGTCGCTGGTTGCAGATAGCAAGACTGAAATAAATATCGCGTAAATCCGCTTCGTAATCGCTATAGCCGCCATTGGCGATCAGACGCCAGGGCGTGTTGTCGCGCTGGGCGATGTGGTCACGCAGAATCTGTGCGGCGTGCTGATAATAGTTCAGCGCGGTGGAGGTTTGATAAGGCACAAGAGTGCCATTGTCCCGATTGTTATATTCATCCGCCAGCCAGTGTAGTGCGCCGGGAATATTACGCTGTGCACCAACCTCCGCCAGCGGCACGCAATACTCAGGACGGTTGAGCCAGCCGAAGGAGCGAATGGTCCATTTCCAGGTCGCGCTGTGTTGTATGGATGAAACGCGGTCCAGCCATGCAGCGCCCAATTCTGTATTTCTCTCAAAGCCAAACAGTCCCGCATACTGGAAATAACCGCGATAAATCACCGCAGCCCAGCCTTCAGCGCTCTGTGAATTCTGACAAATAAAATTATAAATCCAGTGGCTGTCGGGGAAATCGCGTAGCGCAAACTGCAGTGCCTTATAGGTGAAGTAATTGTCTAAATTCTTTTTCTCCATGACCGCCCGTTGAATGCAGTCCCAGAGTGCGTCTTCATCGTCTAAATCGTCATAACAGGCCAGCAGCCACCCCAGTGCATTGTGGCGATCTTCCTGATTCCGGGCATGGTTGGCAACGGCTTGCGCTTTCGCGATGATTTTGGTTCTGATCTCAGGTTCGTCAATCTCTTTGACGCTCAGATCACGATACTCATCCCACCAGATCAGTAGCTCCAGGTGTTCGCGTTCGCTATCAGAGAGATGAGCACAGGTCTCGGACGCCAGAAACGCATTAATCTCTTGATGGCTGCCGTTCCAGCGCGGCATGCGAAAAGGAAGATACTCGCCCAATGCACAGTATGCCGTTGGGAAAATCTTCAGACATACTGTGAGCCAGTAATTGGGGCTGAAGTCATCAGCGGTGGTCAGCAGCACAGACGGTCGCGGCAGGGAAGGGCAAATGGCGTTGTCCAGCGACAAACCAGAATGGGCTATCAGTGCATCGATTTCCTGCGGCGAACGCTGATGGTAAGCGGCAAGTTTCGGAACGCCCGGGGTGCCGGCGGTCTCGTTGCCTTTAAGAAAATCCGCCATCCAGTCGGGAAAGCCAAATACCTGCGCGTTGGTGTTAGCGAGTGAAGCGGCCATCCACTGGCGCGGATCGCAGTCGGTGGCGTTGATGGCGGCGATCATCATCTGCTCATTGCAGGCGCTGGCGCAAATCCACATGGCGTGCGAGGTATCGCGCGCCCAGCCGTAGCTACGGTACAACCATGCGCGATGGTTCCAGTATTGCGTTTCCGCAAGCCAGGCGTGTGTTGAACGCGGACGCGCGTTTTGCCAGGCTTTAATAAGCGCCAGGCCTTCTGGTCCGGCTTCAACGAGCGGGTGCAGATCATAGCGGGGGTTACACATCTGCGTCCAGGCGAGGAAATAGCGTTTTTCCGCTTCGCGGCAGGTGAAACTTTCCGTCAGGGCATGGTTAAACACGTCATCCAGCTCGTCATAGCGCGCCTGGCGCAGGAAACTGGCGATATCGGCGATGAACCACTCCCGTTGGCCGCTGTTTTGCGCCATTTTGCTGTTGCACATTGCCGCGGTAGCATTGATTAAGCGATCGTTCAATTCCATATGTTCGTCTCTCAATTGAGTTCAAAAATTTTAAAGTCATTCCACGGCAATTCTCGCCAGTGGCTGAGCGGGTCTTCCAGATATTGCATGACTTCCTGGTGATCGCGCCCCGCCACTGTCGTCGGGGTTTGGTGTAGCTCCAGCCATACCTGCCGTGCGCGAACGTAAGCGGTAGCGTAATCTTCCCAACTGTGAAAGCAGTCCTGGGCACGCTGGGCGTTGAGGAGTAAAACCAGCCATGTCTGCTCGTCGCGATACCAGCCTAATCCGGCGATGCAGCGCGTTAAAAAGGCGGTGCGCGCGCAGTCGAAAGCTAGCGCGTCACGAACCTGTCCCTGGGCGGCTAACTGCTCATAAAACCCCTGTGGCGTCTTACCGACGCCAGCAGGCCAGCGCTGCATAATATCAGCGACCTGCTGGTGGAGTGTGCCGTCGCGAGGATCGTCTGAGAGCCCCAGCTCTTTTTTCACCTGTTGCGCCAGATGTTGACGTTTACTCTCATCAATCTGTAACGCCAGCGTGACGTCTTTCGTTTTCAGACCGTTGCGTAAAATGAGAATATCCGCCAGCGCCAGTGCCCATTTGCGGCGACGGGTGTCGCGGCGTCGTTCTGCCAGTCGCTCTTGTTCTTGCTCCTGCGCCGTTGGCATTTTGCTTCGCGCCGCTTTTCTTTTGCATTTCCAGGCAATAAGTATGATGGCGACCAGTAGTGAAAGGAGTAGATGCAACGTCATTTCCTCTCATCAGCGGTTAAATAGCGCGTGGTTTGCAGCGTGACACTTTCAATTTCGAACGGTTCGCAGTCGGTGTTTTTTCCGGCAATGGTGGGATGCCATAGTTGTTGTGGGTACAACATTTCGGCCGCCGTTGCGACCGTGGGGTCGATCGTCTGTAGCTGGTGCAGTTCGCCCGGCGAGCTGTGTAGCAGCAACCATTGTAACGCGACGGGCGGGTCTGTAACGTGCCGCAGCAGATGGAAATTGTTGTGCAGCACGCTCAGCAGAAAACTTTCATCGTGGATATCGGTAATGAATTTCCAGCCCTCGTAGTCCGGCGTCTTTTCATAAACAATACCCATACCTTCGCAGTCGGCATGACGTACCGGTTGTGCCGCGATATGGCGCAGTAAATGCAAAACATCGGCGGCGTATTTTTTCACCGGATAGCGGTTTTGTTTGCCTTTTATCTGCTCGATTTCCAGCCCTTCAGGCTTTATCCGCATGCTAATGGTGACGTGAGGAATATTATTTTCGTCGCGCAGGCTGAACAGGCGCATTGCCCCATGTTCAATTTGTTTGGCGTAGTAGTCACCGTAGCCGCCTGCAAGCGAGTTGTTATCCTGAAACTGCCCCACGCAGTGCTGCATGTGCCAGGACTCATAGGCCATTTCGCAGCGTAGCGCCGGATGCGTGGCGTCAAATTCAACCAGCGTCCCGCAGGTCACGCTGAGCACTCTTTTTAGTACCTCCTGGGTGGCGGGATGCCAGCCTTGTTGACGGCGGCGTTGCATTTTTTTATGTTCCGCTTCGCGCATCGCCAGTGCGGTAAAGCAGTTGATACGCTGCAGTTTTCCCGCCAGTCGGGTGTCATTTTGACGGCTGAGAAACTCCACCAAATTACGCTCTGTAGCGTGTAGCTCCGGGTGCTGTGGGTCGAGATAGTAGAACGTTGCGCCGCCGGTGAGCTTTGGCGGCAACCATTCGGGCATGTCAGTCTGTGCGCCGAACCAGGTGGCATAATCAAGCGCGTTTCGAATTGGGGAAACAAGGGGAAAACTGCCGATAGCCCAGCGATAAAAGTGGTTGGCTAACCAGCGGCGAATGTCTTCGCTGTCGCCGCGCTGTTCACTGCGCGAGGTAATGGTTGCCATGACATCAGTGGAGTTGATGATATTGCGGGGCTGGTATGTCTTAACGCTATCTTCACTCATTGCTTTCCCTGCCTGGTGAACGCCAGTCATTTCTTAGATAACGCCTTTCGGCGCAAATGTTGGCACCAAAGCCTGAAGTGGTCAACAAAAACTGGCCACCTGAATAGAGGTGATATCATCGTCTCATACGAGGGCGTCAAAGTGTCGCCGTTTAAGGATCGATCAACGGATCCTTAGCCGATCTGCATTAGCATTCTGTGCGGCTTTTTCCTTTCTGCATCTCATTTTTAATTCCTGCCTTTGATAAAAATAAACCATTGTTTTATAAATCAGTGACGCTGATGGTGGAACTCTTTGTGATTTTGCCAGCATCGGCCAAGCCGTGGCAAAAATGGAAAGGTATCAGTTGCCCTGTCATTTTACCTTAGCCTTGTAAGATTCTCGCAGGCGCCGAAAGACGCCAGGACGTGCAATCTCCTATAACAATAGAATCGGGGTTTGACGGCAATGAAAACACGTAAGATTGGATTGGCAAATTATCTTGCCTACGGGTCTGGGGACTTTCTGGGTGCCGGGACAACGGCGCTGACCGCCGCATGGTTGCTCTATTTTTATACCACCTTTTGTGGTTTAACGCCGATTGAGGCGACATTCATTTTCGCCATGGCCAGAGTACTTGATGCGGTCGTGAGTCCGTTAATGGGCTTCCTGACAGATAACTTCGGCTCGACCTGGCTTGGTAAGCGTTTCGGTCGTCGTAAGTTCTTTATTTTGCTGGGTATCCCACTGGTATTTAGCTACAGCTTCATGTGGGTTGGCGAGATGAGTTACTGGTACTACCTGGTGACCTATCTGATTTTTGACGTGGTTTACACCATGATTCTGGTGCCTTACGAAACTCTGGTACCGGAAATGACGGATGACTTCAAACAGAAGACGAAATTCTCTGGCGCACGTATTTCCATGGCGCAGCTCTCGGCCATTCTTGCGGCATTCCTGCCAGGTATTCTGTTAAACCACTTCGGTAAAGACAACGCGATCTCCTTCTTCTATTCAAGCCTGGTCTTCGCCACGCTTTGCGCGATTGTATTGACTCTGGTCTGGTTCTTTACCTGGGAACGTCCTCGTAGCGAATGGACGGAAGCTGCACTGCGTGCAGAAGAAGAGAAGAAAAACCTGACATTTGCTCAGAGCATGAAACGTCTGAACGTCGAACTCACTTCAACGCTGCGCGTGAAGATTTTCCGCCAGCACCTTGGTATGTACCTGGGCGGTTACATCGCGCAGGACGTGTTCAACGCCGTGTTTACCTACTACGTCGTGTTTGTGCTGATGCAAAGTGCCTCCGTGGCATCGAGCCTGATGGGCACCATGGCTATTCTGCAATTTATCGCGGTTATTGGCATGATCCCGCTGTGCATTAAATACGGCCCAGCACCGTCTTACCGCTTAGTGGTTGTGCTGTTTGGTCTGAGCTCAATGTCCTACGCCGTGCTGTATTACGCCGGATTGAGCGACGTCTTCTCCTTACTGTTACTGGTTTCAGGCCTGGCTGGTTTGGGTCGTGGCGGCATCAACTATGTACCGTGGAATATTTACACCTACATCGCTGACGTGGATGAAGTGATTACCGGCCAACGCCGTGAAGGTATCTTCGCCGGAATTATGACTCTGACGCGTAAAGCTTCTCAGGCTGGTGCGATTATGTTGGTGGGTATCGTGATGCAGCTTTCCGGCTTTGTATCCGGGCAGACTACGCAGCCACCGGCGGTGAGCCATACTATTTTGATGATTCTCAGTTTCGGTACCGTCGCGGTACTGGCCTGCGGTTTCCTGATTTCCCTTCGCTTTAAATTGAACCTGCACACTCACAGCGTGTTACGTGAAGAAACGGCGAAGATGCGTGCGGCTGGCCGCGCGGTGCCAGAAGCTATTACTCCTGAAGCGCGTGCAACTGTCGAACTGCTGGCAGGTATGCCTTACGACTCGCTTTGGGGCAACAACAACATTGGTTATCTCAATCGTAATAAGCCTGCTGCTCCATCGTTAAAACAGGCTGCAACACTGAATTCGAATACATCACAGAGGTTAAGTTAATGATCATTTATCCCGTCAAACACAGCCCATTATTGTGCCAGCCGGAGCATTTTATTGCCCGGGATGAGCTTAATACCCTGATCCACAAGGTGACGGACAATCTGGTTAATATTAAGGATGAAACGGGGCAATTCTTGCTGCGACTGGATGACGGACGAGTCATTGATACTAAAGGTTGGGCTGGCTGGGAGTGGACTCACGGCGTCGGTTTGTACGGCATTTATCAATATTATCGTCAGACTGGCGATAAGAAGATGTGTGAAATTATTGATAGCTGGTTCGCAGACCGTTTTGCCGAAGGAGCGACCACTAAAAACGTCAATACGATGGCACCATTTTTGACTCTGGCCTACCGTTACGAAGAAACGCGTGACCCTGCTTATCTACCGTGGCTGGAAAGCTGGGCTGAGTGGGCGATGTATGAAATGCCGCGTACCGAGCACGGTGGCATGCAGCACATTACGCTGGCGGAAGAGAACCATCAGCAAATGTGGGACGACACGCTCATGATGACCGTGTTGCCGCTGGCGAAAATTGGCAAACTGCTCAATCGTCCGGAATACGTCGAAGAAGCGATTTATCAGTTCCTGCTGCATGTGCAGAATTTGATGGATAGGGAAACGGGGCTGTGGTTCCACGGCTGGAATTACGAAGGCAACCATAACTTTGCTAAGGCGCGTTGGGCGCGGGGTAACAGCTGGTTGACCATCGTGATCCCTGACTTCCTGGAGCTGGTGGATTTACCGGAAAATAATGCGGTGCGCCGTTATCTGGTACAAGTTTTGGAAAGCCAGGTTGCTGCGTTGGCGAAATGCCAGGACAACAGCGGCTTGTGGCACACACTGCTTGATGACCCTGATTCCTACCTCGAAGCTTCGGCAACGGCAGGCTTTGCCTATGGCATTCTGAAAGGTATCCGTAAACGCTATATTGGCAAACAGTATGCTTGCGTTGCGGAAAAAGCGATGAAGGGCATCGTGAAGAACATCTCGCCAGAAGGGGAGTTGTTGCAAGTTTCATTCGGTACTGGCATGGGCAGCAATCTGGAGTTTTATCGCCAGATCCCGCTGACTTCTATGCCATACGGCCAGGCAATGGCGATTCTGTGCCTGGGCGAATATCTGCGTATTTATCTGTAAGCGTTCCATGCAGACCTGGGGAACCAGGTCTGCAAACTGTCATTAAATCAAACTGGCTCTTAAGTAATGCAAAGTTCCGCCAATTAAATAATAAATAAATGGCGTAATGTGCCGTGCATTTGATTATCATTCCCGCAGTCGATAAGCCTTCCACTCGCTTTACCCTCCTTAACGATATTCGAATGGCGAAGCCGTGCTTCCCTTTCTTCCCCTCTTGCTTGTTGATCCACGCTCTGGATTAATAATTAACCGATGATGGCGTTATTGTGTTGTGCCTCTATCAGGATAAATTTGATGTCAATTTCCCCGTTAGCTCGGGTTGCCAGTAACAGTGTGGTTGAGCCAGGCGTCGTGCTTGGCGCTCATGTGAACATTGGCCCATTTTGTGTTATTTCCACAGGCGTTGTTATTGGTGAGGGAACAATTGTCGGTTCGCATTCGGTCATCAATGGCCTCACAACGATTGGGCGCGATAACACTATTGGTCAGTTTGCCTCAATAGGTGAAGTCAATCAGGATCTTAAATATGCGAATGAACCCACGACGCTGGTGATCGGCGATCGTAATCAGATTGGCAATAAATCCACGATTCATCGCGGAACAATCCAGGGGCATTCCACAACCCGGATTGGTGATGACAATCGCTTTCTGAATGGTGTGCACATCGGCCATGACTGCGTGGTGGGTAACGCAACGTTGATGGGCGATAACAGTGGGTTGGCCGGGCATGTGGTTCTTGATGACGGGGCACAGGTTGGAGTTATGTGCGCCATTCACCAGTTTTGCGTGCTGGGTGCGCATTCGAGGGTTGCCGATCAGGGCGGCGTGGTGCAAGACATTCCGCCGTTTGTGATGGCAGACGGTAACCATGCAAGACCAACCGGCATCGATATTAATGCGCGCGCTTTTCTGGCATTAGATACCCGGCAGCAGGATTTTGTGCATTCGCTTTACAGCATGCTGTATCAGCAGTCTTTACCGATTGATGAGGTGAAGATAGCGGTAAAAGCCTCGCTAAGGGATTTTGCTCTTGCTGCTGTTTTTGAACGATTTTTTGCGCAGTCAACGCGTGGAATTATTCGTTAACGTGCCTAAAAAAAGACTCGCCGCGTAAAGCGGCGAGTCTTGTACTAAACGATGGTCTAATAACGATCGATTGTTACATGCGTTCTACGGTTTCGATACCCAGCGTATCCAGACCCAGTTTCAGGGTTTTCGCAGTCAGCAGCGCCAGTTTCAGACGGCTGTTACGCGCTTCATCGGTATCAGCAGCCAGAATTGGGCAGTGCTCGTAGAAGCCAGAGAACAGACCAGCAAGGTCATATAAATAAGAACACATCACGTGCGGTGTGCCATCGCGAGCCACAACGTTAAGCGTTTCTTCAAATTGCAGCAGACGAGCCGCCAGCTGTGCTTCGCGATCTTCACGAATCACGACAGGTGCTTTCAGTAGTTCTGCTTCGTCGATATCGGCTTTACGGAACACGGAAAGCACACGCGTGTAGGCATACTGCATATATGGCGCGGTATTGCCTTCAAAGGCCAGCATGTTGTCCCAGTCGAAGATATAGTCAGTGGTACGGCTTTTGGACAAATCGGCGTATTTCACCGCGCCGATACCGACCACTTTTGCCAGCGCTTCCAGCTCGTCAGCAGACATATCGGGATTCTTCTCGCTCACCAGAGCACGTGCGCGCTCCATGGCTTCATCCAGCAGATCGGTCAGTTTTACTGTGCCACCAGAACGGGTCTTGAACGGCTTACCGTCTTTGCCCAGCATCATGCCGAACATCTGGTGTTCAAGCGTTACGGACTCTGGGACGTAACCGGCTTTACGCACGATAGTCCATGCCTGCATCAGATGCTGGTGCTGGCGTGAGTCGATGAAATACAGCACACGGTCGGCGTGCAGGGTTTCGTAACGGTATTTTGCACAGGCGATGTCGGTGGTGGTGTACAGGTAGCCGCCATCCTTTTTCTGGATGATAACGCCCATCGGTTCGCCATCTTTGTTCTTGTATTCATCGAGGAATACAACGGTTGCGCCTTCGCTTTCGACCGCCAGACCCTTGGCCTTCAGGTCGCTCACAATGCCCGGTAGCATTGAGTTATAGAGGCTTTCACCCATTACGTCGTCGCGGGTCAATGTGACGTTAAGACGATCATAAGTTTTCTGGTTCTGCGTCATGGTCACATCGACCAGTTTGCGCCACATCTCGCGGCAATATTCGTCGCCGCCTTGCAGTTTCACCACATATGCGCGCGCGCGCTCAGCAAAAGCTTCGTCTTCGTCGTAATGCTTTTTCGCTGCGCGATAAAACTCTTCGAGGTCAGCCAGTGCCATTTCACCGGCGTTTTCTTGTTGCTGCTTTTCGAGATAAGCAATCAGCATCCCGAATTGAGTACCCCAGTCACCAACGTGGTTGGCGCGAATCACTTTATGGCCGAGGAATTCCAGGGTACGTACTGCCGCATCGCCAATAATGGTTGAGCGGATGTGCCCTACGTGCATCTCTTTCGCCACATTAGGCGCGGAGTAATCGACCACAATGGTTTGTGGCGCAACAGTATTCACACCAACGCGCTCGGAAGCTACCGCCGCATCGACATGTTTCGCAAGGAACTCGGGGTCGAGGAAAATGTTGATAAAACCGGGGCCGGCGATTTCAACTTTGCTGGCAATGCCGGTCAAATCCAGATTCGCAATCACGCTCTCTGCGACTTGTCGTGGTGGCTTGCCCAGTGATTTCGCAACTGACATCACGCCATTGGCCTGATAGTCGCCGAACTGAACTTTTGCTGACTGACGAACTTGTGGTTCGCAATCCGCAGGCGCACCTGCGGCAATCAGTGCCTGACTGACTTTATCTGAGAGAAGTGCCTGAATATTCACCGGGATACCTTACATTTTGCTAAGGGCTGCCGTGACTTTACAGCAGCCGTATCGTTGGGGATAAAATAAGGGCGTAAGTATAACTGTATTTAACCTCTGTAGTCAGCAAAAGCCTTGCCCCGCGCGCCTTATACTACTATTAACGGTATAGGGATTAACCATTCGCAGCACGCAACCCTCGATGGGGGTTGGTGAAGCTGGATGAAAAAGGTAGATTAGCCCCCATTCGTGACATGAGAGGATAGGGCGATGGCCAACTGGCAGACAATTGCAGAACTTAATGATATCTCAGCGGATCTCCCGCGTTTTACTGAAGCGTTAGCAAGCCTTGCCGCTCGGCTTGATCTGGAGATTGCACCGCTCGACGCTGACCATATCTCATTGCGTTGCCATCAGAATACAACCGCCCAACGGTGGCGTGAGGGTCTGGAAAAGTGCGGCACGCTGCTCTCAGAAAATATCATTAATGATCGTCCGATTTGCCTGTTTAAACTCGACGAGCCGGTTTGCGTCGCGCACTGGAAATTTACCGTGGTGGAACTGCCGTGGCCGGGAGAAAAGCGCTATCCGCACGAAGGCTGGGAACATGTTGAAATTGTGCTGCCAGGCGACCCTGAAACATTGAATGCGCGGGCGCTGGATTTACTGTCTGATGCGGGTCTGCGCCAGACGGGGATTTCGGTGAAAACCAGTTCGCCAAAAGGTGAGCGGGAACGTCTGCCAAACCCAACGCTTGCGGTCACTGACGGCAAAGTCACCCTCAAATTCCATCCCTGGAGTATTGAGGAGATTGTCGCCAGCGAACTCGCGCCCTCAGTTTAAGCACTGAGTCCACGATATTCAGGCTGTCTTAACAGATTGATTGAACAGCAGCCTCCATTCGTTTAATGGCTTCTTCAAGGTTTGCCGATGTGCAACCAAAGTTAATACGCACGAATTTTGCCTCGCCAAAATCGGCGCCAGGCGAGAAGCCTAATCCGGCTTTCTGGAAGAACAGCGTAGGGTTGTCGACCGGTAAAGCCGTGGCATCGACCCATCCCAGATAAGTCGCCTGTGGAGACGCCATTTTCAAACCTGGCATATTGTTGATGGCGCACACCAGTCGGTCGCGATTGCGGCGTAAATAGGGCAATAACGCCTGCAGCCAGGTGTCACCATCGCGCCAGGCTGCGGTGGCGGCGGTAAGCGCCAGCACATCAACAGTTGGCACTATTCCATCGCGCGTCGTATTGAATTGCTGGCGTAAAAGCGGGTCAGGAATAATCGCAATGGATGCGCCAAGACCGGCAATATTAAAGGTTTTGGATGGCGAGAAAAGGGTGATGGAACGACGCTCTGCATCAGCGCTTAGCGTGGCAAAAGGAATATGTTGCAAACCCTCGTCGAGCAACAAATCACAATGAATTTCATCAGAACAGACAATTAAATCGTGACGTTGCGCGAAGGCGAGCTGTTGCTGCAACTCTTGGCTGCTATAAACCGTGCCACCAGGGTTTTGCGGATTGCACAACATCAGCAATTTTTCTTTGCCGGTAAGCTGGGCTTCGAGGGACGGTAAATCCATAATCCAGCGCCCATTTTCAAGACGCAGTGGCGCATTGAGCTGTGGACGCTGGGCAAATGCTGACGATTTTTTGAAGGGAGGATAAATTGGCGCTGGCGCAATCGTTGATTCATCCGGGGAAGTGAAGGCCCGAACACAGACATTCATCCCTGCAACCACGCCCGGTAAAATGACTATCCATTCAGGCTTAATCTGCCACTGGTAGAGATTGGCCATGCGTTGAACAATTACATCGATCAACTCTTTTGGCCGGGCTCCATAGCCAAAAACACCGTGTTCAACCCGCTGGTGAAGCGCATCAATAATGCAGGGTGGTGAACGAAAATCCATGTCCGCAACCCACATAGGTAAAACATCATCACTGTATTTATTCCACTTCGAGCTGTCGCTGTGACGGCGGTCGATGCCTTCATCAAAATTGAATGTCATGATTACTTACCTTTTTGTGATCCTGATTTCAGATTATCATTCTGAACCCGTGGCACAACCGCCAGGCTAAAGATTTTAAGGAGTAATCAATGCCTTTGCTTGAGATATGTTGTTATGGAATTGACTGTGCAGTCACAGCGCAACAAGCCGGAGCGGACAGAATTGAATTGTGTGCAGCTCCAAAAGAGGGCGGCTTGACCCCGTCAGCGGGAGTGCTGCGCCAGGTTAAGCAGCGAGTGTCGATCCCCGTGCATCCGATTATTCGCCCGCGTGGCGGCGATTTTTGTTACACCGATGCCGAGTTTGAAACCATGCTCGAAGATATCGCGTTCGTGCGTGAATTGGGATACCCAGGTCTGGTCATCGGCATGCTCGACGGCGAAGGGCATGTTGATGTGGCTCGCATGAAGCAGGTCATGGAACACGCGCAGGGGATGGCCGTGACGTTCCATCGCGCGTTCGATATGTGCCATAACCCTCTTCAAGCGCTGGAGCAATTAACCGATTTGGGTGTGGCGCGGATCCTGACGTCAGGCCAGCAACAGAATGCTGAACTCGGACTTTCATTGCTTAGGGAACTAAAACAACATTCCCGTGCTCCAATCATTATGGCGGGTGCAGGCGTCAGGCTGAGCAATTTGAAAAAGTTTGTCGAACACGGTATTGACGAAATGCACAGTTCAGCCGGTCAGACCGTGGCGTCACCGATGCGTTATCGCAAAGCCGGTGTCTCAATGAGTGCTGATGCAGAAGCCGATGAGTTTAACCGCTACTGCGTTGATGGCGACGTGGTAGCCGCAATGAAAGCTATGTTGGTTGCAAGTGAATCTGCAACGTGAAGTATGAAGGCTAAAAGTTTTTGACCGTGCATCATGTCGCCCATGTGATGCTCGCTCGTACCAGGCCCCGGTGTTTTGCCGGGGCTTTTTTTATTTATATCAATAAGTTATGTTTGTTGTGGGGTGCTATTGGGGTGCCGACTCGAATAAAGCATCAAGCGTCCAAAAAAGAGAGGGTATGCCGCACCCGCCAGCGCGTTCAGTTCTACCCAAGCAAGCAGCCATGTGAAAATCAGCCGATATGCTGCGGCAGATTATCAATGCCAGGTTGGTTGATGTACGGCAGAGTAAGTCTGAATCAATCGAATAACAGGTAAAGAGGAAAGGTAAATAAAAAAGCCAGATACCGGGGGAGGATATCTGGCTCAAAGTAGAAGCCTAATTATTGCAAATTTAATACGCTAAAGTCAGCGAATTAACCGACGAGTCCAGTATACGCAACGCACGCTAATGATGTGTTGTTAAGTTAATTCTAATAAATCGAATTTGATATCCGAGCCTATGGCTGCCTCATGGCATCATGAACCAGGTGGATTCAATGCAGTGGTAGAGAATCTCAATTATACCCCTGCTGCGCTGGTGACTTCTTTACATTAGGGTGTTCAACACTATCGTGAAAAATATTAAACCGAGGAAAAGCGCAACTAGAATAACAGGCAAAAAAATCCCCGAACAGGTCGGGGATAAAGGACTCTCTCGAAAGATCTGCTATTTCTAGTTTTGCCTGAGGTAAGACCATAGTGTTTATAGAGTCATGTTGATACGGCCAATATCCTAAAATTTATCTGATAACAAACGGTATCGCTGATTGCATAACCAGCGACATGACAATCTCAGTAAACCAGATGTCTTCAGAAGCTAATGCCTGAACCAACCCCAATAGCCATACCGCTGTTACCGCCTGTAGCACCAACACCAACTCCACTGGAGCAGGACGCCAGAAGAAAGACGAGGCAAACCAGACTCAATAATTTCATACGATGTTCCTTCTTTTACGTTTTTTAATTTAATATTTAATTGATATGGCAGAAGGGAATGTATTCACCTAAAAGCATTTTGCAAGTAAATGC
This sequence comes from Buttiauxella sp. A111, assembly GCF_014189855.1. Lineage (GTDB taxonomy): Bacteria > Pseudomonadota > Gammaproteobacteria > Enterobacterales > Enterobacteriaceae > Buttiauxella > Buttiauxella selenatireducens. Next base: position 494,583 of record NZ_BJFN01000001.1, on the reverse strand, counting down.
TAATAGGCCAGTCGTAACACTCGGATTCAGATTACTTAAACTGATTCTCTTGTAAAAAACAGGTAAAACGCGCCTGTTCTGCGTTTTACCTGCAATCACTGTCTGGCTTGATCTGAAGTTCCTGAGGGCATTGTGCCTGCGAAAATTATATTCCCCCTAAATTCTGGAAAGGTGACGATGGTCTGTCATTGACTCGGATGCTTTTTTTGTATCTTGATTTCAGATAGTTATCTAGAAGCCTGTCTCGGTAAAGACTGGAACAAAATAGTCACCTCCGTTAACTATGGAAGTATAGGACGTAGGACAGTAGGCGAGGGGGCGGATTAATGGACGGGGCAAGTAAGGGATAAAAAATTAACGCAAAACAATTTAAAACCACTGAGCGCCAATTCGCCTTGCGCTAATGTGTATTAAGTTTGAGCTGACCGCTTTCTCGTGCAACATAAAATCCAATCTTACAGTCAGCTTTGAGCGATGAGCGGACATCCCCCATTGTTGTATGAAAAACTATCTGGTAACAAGGTGGCATTAGTGTATCAATTGTCGGTAAACTTAGGTGTAATCACTGCACACCTAAGTTGAAGTAATAAAGGGTTAGACTTTGAGACTTAATGATGTAATCACAGACTGTATCAATCTTAAATTAAGTGGAACTGCAACGGATACTTTTATTCAATGCTACGGTGGCAATATACTGAGTAAAGACAAACCAGTTTTAGCAATTGAGGTTTCGAGCAAAGAAAACTTGATTTGGATGATGAAAGGAGCAACAAATGCTCATATTTATATCAACTCAAATGCTTTTCATATAAATGCATTGTATGAACCGACTGATCGTTTTCCTGCAGCACGAATTTATTTCGTGAAATCAGAAGATCTTTTTTGGGTTGGCCACATTGGTGCTTATATAGAGCAACACGGGATCAAGCTCGCGCCAGTGAATGACGACAACTTCTCGAAGCTCATTGATGATGCAGGGTATGCACAACGTTATAAGTCGTGGCACGAGAAAAGGAAAGCCGACTCTAGCTTATTTGATGGTTTACTCGTAGGGCGACTTCAAAATACTACCATAGATCAGGGCATCTGGCTGTCTTCTGGTGGACGTTGCCTTGTATGTGGTGAAAAAACCGATCGCATGGCAACCAGTACGGTTTGGGGAAAGTCCGGGATGATGATTGGTATGCAGTTGTGTTTGGCACACGAGACCGAATCTCAGAAGCAATCACTTCTTCTTAACTATCTCTCAAAGCATTTGGGGGGAATAGTTATGTTTTCAAATATGCGCCCACAGACTACTGAAGAAATGCTTGAGCAGACCTGTGAAATACTTAAAGTAAATTTCAAATGCACTATCGTGAAAGCTGAAAGGGAAACTGTAACCGCCCGAAGACTGTCCGGGATTTTCGTAGTAATCAGACACCAATCTCCGTCGAATTATGCCTATATAATTCTGGTCCCTGATGGAAAACAGTTGTCTAGAGTCGATTCTGCCAATCATCACAAAGTGCCTTACGGCCCGGATCATGTGCATTTTGATCTGCGTAAATCTACAAAAAATGTCGTCGAGGCAAGCTTTACATACGGAAATGTTGGTTTAGATATGAAACTACTTTTGAAGTTGATCCAAGAGGCAGAAGATAAATTATAAGATAATCTGATGATGTTAATAACGTCCGCTCCTGGCACAGAACTGCCTGTCAAATTAGCCTTGTGTCTTGATGTACCTGTGTCAGCTCAAATCTGAACTAATACAGCTAATGCATTACTACATGGTTACTTCCATCTCGCTTCATCGCACATCAGTTTTAAGCAGGAGCCTATCCTGAAGATTCAGATTGGTACATTACTCATAGACGCTCTGCTGCTGCGTCGTATCTAATGCCGCAGCAATGTTTTGAGATAAACGATGATCTGTGGGAGTTGAACCCACGGCACATACAAGAATCTCGTCGTCGCAAATGGTTACGCGCTGACGTATCAAATATCTCCCTTTCGCCATAATTTCTTCAAAATTGCGTGGCAGAGTATTCCTTCTCTCTGGCAATTCCCTTGTGGTTAAATTGTTATATCTTTGTTATGTAATTATTATTCTGTACATAGCGTTACATACCGATACCAATCACTCAATGACCCCTGCGGTCCATTTCTTTATGATCAAAATCCTTTAAAAATAGGCTGATAGAGTAATACTTTCTATTTTTATTTAATGCCGACAAAGTTGTGTTAATGATGAAAATAAATAAAGCTATTTTGTTGCATATTTCTATGGCGATCCTTGCCACTTTATTATTAACCCTGCCACCTTTTATCAATAGTTTATATACGCCGTTAAATTTTCAGCCGTTAATTAAAACAATGGAAGGGACACGCAAAGTTCAGGCTGAGAAAATAGCCACTATTTCGCATGCATTGAAGGGCAATGCGATCTTTTTCCTCGGGGCGTCTGAAGTCGCAACGTCTGAAAATGAGCATTTTGCAGTTTATAATTTTTTTAATACAATGCTGCATCACCCGACGGTTGCCTACGGTGATAGCTATGTTGACAATATGACGCAGCTCGCTTTATTGACGCGCTTTAAACAAGACCTTTCGCCAAAAACGAAACTGGTGCTGCTGATTGCACCGGATAGCTTCTATTTTGAGGGGATCCCGCCGACTATTTTTGCTGACCATTTTCCAGACACCATATTCAAACCATTGATGTCTGATAAAACCATACGGCCGATACTGTCTAATTATTTAATGCATATCGCTCCGAAGGATGTTGACCATTTAACCTTTAGTCAGATGCACATATTTGGCTGGCATTTCCATATTGTCTGGCGTGAAATAAAATATCAGTTTTCTTCATTCTGTGAATTGGTCAGAGATTATTATTTGTCATTGGTTCATATTCGTCACTCTGAGCCACAACCATGGCCGGTATTAAATAATAGCTGGCAAAACATTGACTGGAATGCGCAGCTTCAACAGGCACAGCAACTTAACCGTACTCGGCATGAAAGTGCGGCAACATTGTGGATGGATAAAGAAGTCTTTGATGATGTGAAAACGGCGGATGAGTGGTATCCCACACCGCCATCACAGCAAGAAATGCAGGCATTTACAGCCATGATAAAACTACTGCATGAGCGCCATGTCAACGTGGTGGTTATCATCGATCCACTTAATCCGTGGGCGTTAAAGCACACCGAAAAATTTAAAACGACTGATCGTTACATTCAGGCGACATTGAAAAAATTTAACACTCCCTATTTTGATATGTACAACCACAGCTATCAAGAGGGATGGAACTGGGATCGCCTTCACCCTACTGAGTTAGCCTGGGTAGCAATGGACCGTTATATCGCAGAGGCGTTTAATAAATGAAAAAAGCCATCCGTCTCTTTTTCCTTTATCTCTTTTTGCTGGCTACGGTAGTCGCCTGGTCATCAATTGATAACAGCATGAATTTAAAGCTGCACTTTGAATATCAGCAGTTTTAAGGAATAAGAAAATGTATACAAGCGCGCCTTTTTTCGCTGTGTTATTTGCCAGTTCACTGCTGTTTTCTGGGGCAAATCGTGTGCTGGGTAACCGGTTAAGCTATGCCTCACTGTTTTCTGCTTTTGCGATGTTTGCAGTCTGGGGATACATTTTTAAAAGCCAGATAACCATTCCGCTGCTGATGTTTGTCTATTTATATGGTATCGCCACGCTAAAAGACAAATTGTGGCTTAAAACCTGGCAGTCGGTCATCCTCAGTTTGTTGCCACTGATTTTGGTTAAATTACATCTGAATAACCATTGGGGAATGTTAGGCCTCTCCTTTATGACTTTCAGAGCGGTGGACGTTTTGCTCTATCGCAATAAGAAAGATTCCCGGGATTTCTTCCAGTATTTTAGCTATCTCTTTTTGCCCTTTATTATCCTGGCAGGCCCGATGTATCGCTGGAGGAGTTGGGTTCAGGATATTACCCAACCCAACTTCCGCTTAACAACTGACGTGTTCCTGCAATCCATGGAACAAATTTTCTATGGGATTGTGCAGAAGTTTCTGTTTGCCATGCTGATTGATAACTTCGTTATTAGCCACTGGAGTCATCGCCCCTTTACGCTGACGGTTGGCATCGTGATGTCACTGGCCTACAGCTTTTATCTTTATTTTGATTTTGCAGGCTACAGTAACATGGCAATAGGCGCAGGGCGTTTATTTGGTCTGAATCTACCAGCCAATTTTAACTTGCCTATATTTGCAAAAAATCCCCAGGATTTCTGGCGCAGATTTCATATTAGCCTGTCAGAGTGGTTGCGTGATGTTGTCTTCATGCCAATTTATATGAATTTGATGAAGGTAGAGTTCTTCAGAAATCATAAAGCGACGGCGCAAAATATCGGTATTTTTTGCACGCTATTTTGCATGGGGGCATGGAATGGGCTGGAGCTTAATTACGTCGTCAGTGGCGCGCTGTTTGGCGGGATTTCGGTTATTCATAACATGATTCTTTGGTTTGCAAAGCGCAGTCAAAAAATGAACGCATGGTTAAAAAAACCTTTAATTGTATTCCTGGGGCGGGTTTTGACACTGGCAAGTGCAGCAGCCTCTTTATATATTTTTAGCGGAATGTCTCCTGTATGAAGAATAATGATGAATTACAGCAGTTAAGCGATTATCTACGCACCGTGTTACTTGACCCGAAAAACACTCAGCAATTGGCGATAAGTGGCAGTGATAATAGCCTGACCTGGGGTGAGCTTAGTTCTGCCGTGGTTGACTGGGCTGAGCGTTTTGCCGCCCTAAATTTATCACAGAACATTCCTGTGGTGCTTTATGGCCATCAACAGGCTGAATTCGCTTGCGCCATTTATAGCTGCCTGTTGCACAATGTCCCTTATATCCCCGTGGATAATATTTATCCGGCAGAACGCCTGAAGGAAATCTGCGAATTAGCCAGCGCCCCTTACTATTATGATGTTCAACAGCATCGTTTTATATCCACAGGCGTAGTGGGGCAGTCACTGCAAGAGCCAGATTTGGCCTACATTATGTTTACTTCGGGAAGTACCGGTAAACCTAAAGGTGTCCAGATTGGCCGTGAAAGCGTCTGGAATTTTATGCAGTGGGTTCGCAGTGATTTTTGTTTACCTGTTGCTCCGGTATTCATGAATCATGCGGTATTCAGTTTTGATTTATCGTTGATTCCGCTACTGGGAAATCTGGCCACTGGCGGACATATCGTTCTTAATGCCAAAGAGGATATTACTGCGGATAGCTGGCTTGACCATCTGAAGCAGCAAAAAATTTCCGTGTGGGTTTCTACCCCTTCTTTCGCCTATCAGAAACTGCTCCTCGCTGAATTCCGTGCAGAATGTTTGCCTGATTTAAAGGTATTTATTTTTATCGGTGAAGTTCTGAGTAAAACGCTGGTAAAACATCTGCGCCGCTTGTTCCCTGATGCAAAAATACTCAACTCATATGGCCCAACTGAGGCAACAATTGCCACCACGGTGATTGAAATAAGCGACGAGATTTTGCAGGAAGAGGGCGATCTTTTGCCTATCGGCCAAATGATGCCACATTCAGAAATGGAAATTACCCCCGATAACGAATTAATTATCTGGGGAAAAAACGTTATGCGTGGCTATCTTGGCCTGGCTAAAGAAAATGCTGAAAAACTGCTGTGGAATGAAGATAAACAATGGCGTGGCTATAAAACCGGCGATTTAGGCCGTGCCACAAATGATGTCTTATATTGCCAGGGCCGAAACGACAGCCAGATTAAACTCAATGGCTATCGTATCGAAATTCATGAAATTGAAAACCGTTTGCTGGCGCTTTCAGGAGTCAGTGAAGCGGTTGTTTTACCGCTTACGAAGAAAGACGGTGCCGTTTTACGTCTGGCAGCTTTTTGCACATCAAAACTCTCTGAAAAAGAGATTAAAGCCAATCTTACGCAAACTTTACCCTCTTACATGGTGCCCTCGCAGATTGTCATCATGGATACCTTACCTCTTAACACCAACGGGAAAATTGACCGTAAATTACTCGATGTTCAGGCTCGTACCTGCTGATAATCTAAGGGCATAAATATGGAACAGAAAGTTTTAGCGATATTTGAAAATGTGTTGTCACGTAAAGTAGCGATGAACGATGAGCTAATTGAATCAGATATTCTCGATTCAATTACTGCAGTCGATATCGTTCTGGAGGTGCAGGCGGAATTTGGCTGTGCTATTCCACCGACTGACATTGCAAATATTCTGAAAACACCAGCAATGTTAACGGCATGGCTTGAAGAAAACGTCTAAAAATTAGATTTTTTAAGTTTTGGCCCCGGTAATTTACCGGGGTTTTTTATTTAATAAATTAAACGTGTTAGGCTCCCTCTAAATAACGGAGGGCAAAATGAATATCACTGACAAAGAGCTTTACGATGAGATGTGCCGTGTTGTCGGGAAGGTTGTACTTGAGATGCGCGACCTGGGTCAGGAGCCGAAACATGTTGTGATAGCGGGCGTGATCAGAACGATGTCAGCTAACAGTAAAATTCAGCGTTCAGAACTGACAAGTGCGGCAATGGAAGAAGTGATTCGTGCTCTGGGCTTTGCAGCGAAATAAAGCAGGCCACGAAAGGTGGCCTTGCTAAGAATTTACGGCTTACGGGCCACTAAAACGGCGCGTAGCGGAGCAGGGTAGCCTTCGATGGTTTTGGTCGGGTCGTTCGGGTCGAGGAAATCGGCCAGTGATTCGGTGGTCAGCCAACTGGTTTTGCGTTGTTCGTCGCTGGTTGTGTAACAATGGTCAACAATGCGAACATCGACAAAACCACATTTCTCCAGCCAGTTTTTCAACGCCAATGCTGACGGGATGTAATAGACGTTGCGCATTTGCGCGTAACGCTCACCCGGAACCAGCACGGTATTTTCATTGCCTTCTACGACCAACGTTTCCAGAACCAGCTCACCCTCTTTCACCAGTTGGTTTTTCAACTGATAAAGGTGATCGAGCGGAGAACGGCGGTGGTACAACACGCCCATCGAAAACACGGTATCGAAGATATTCAGTTCCGGGAGTTGCTCAATACCTAACGGCAGCACATGCGCACGTTGATCGTTACCCAGCAGTTTACGCACCGCTTCAAACTGGCAAACGAACAGCTGCATTGGGTCGATGCCTACCGCCAGATGCGCGCCCGCGCCAATCATGCGCCATAAGTGATAACCGCTCCCACAGCCGACATCCAGAATAGTACGTCCGGCGAGAGGGGAGATGTGCGGCAATACGCGGTCCCACTTCAGATCAGAACGCCACTCAGTATCGATGTCTACGCCATAAAGGGAGTATGGCCCTTTGCGCCATGGCATCAGGTTGCGCAACAGTTTTTCGATACCCAGCTTTTGGCCTTCACTCAATGGCTCTTGCGATTGCGCCGTCACGCTGTGCAATAAATCCAGGTGATGTGGCGTGAGTTCCGGCAAATACTCAACCGTGTTGTACCAGTGTTTGAATTGGCCGTGGAGGTTTTCTCGCTGCCAGGTCGCAATTTGTGCAGGCAGTGTTTCCAGCCATGGGGCTAAAGGGCTTTTCGCAATAAGCTGATAAAAATTACCAAAGTCGATCATGCAGATGTTCCTGATTTCAGTGCGACTAAAGAGCCAAAGTTAAAGCACTGGAACCATAATTCTGCGTGGTCAAATCCGGCTTGTTTGAGGCGTTTTTTATGTGTTTCGACAGAGTCGGTGAGCATGACGTTTTCCAGCATGCTGCGCTTTTGGCTGATTTCCAGCTCGCTATAACCGTTTGCACGTTTAAAATCGTGGTGCATGTTGAACAGCAATTCACCCACTTCACCATCTTCAAAGCTGAATTTTTCCGACAGCACTAACGCACCGCCAGGATTCAGGCCGCAATAGATTTTCTCAAGCAGCAACTGGCGGTCTTCGGGCTCCAGGAATTGTAGAGTGAAGTTCAGCACCACCATCGAGGCATTTTCGATAACGATATTGCGAATATCGCCTTCAATAACGTCGACCGGCGTTTGCGCTTTAAATGCATCTAAATGGCGGCGGCAGCGTTCGACCATCGCGGGGGAGTTATCTACCGCGATAATTTTGCAGTTCTCGTGATGAATATTACGACGCACAGATAATGTTGCCGCACCCAGCGAGCAGCCGAGATCGTAAACCTGGCTACCGGGTGCCACAAAGCGCTCTGCCAGCATGCCAATCATCGAAATAATATTGGAGTAGCCTGGCACCGATCGTTGAATCATATCGGGGAACACTTCAGCCACGCGTTCATCAAAGGTCCAGTCACCTAATTTGGCGATCGGGGCGGAAAACAATGTATCGCGGTCAGACATTACGTTAAATCCGGAATTTCGAAAGGGTGATATTTTGCGTTAATGCAAAGAGAAAACCAACTCCCATGGCATATACCATAGGTTAGCCAGCACCATCAGGATTAAAGAAGCCCAGGTGGCACTCATGCCAGAACGACGCCAACTGACTAAACGATGATGGAAACCATAAGAATGCATCAGGCGTCCTGCAATCAGCAGCAGCCCACAAACATGCACCATCCATGTTTCGGCACCGTTCATTTCCATCAGTAATAAAAGCAGTAACGCGATGGGAATATATTCTACTGCATTACCGTGAATTCGAATTGCGCTCTGAAGTTCGCTAAAACCGCCATCGCCATAAGAGACGCGGTATTGCAAACGCATACGAACAACATCAAACGAAAACTTAATCAGCAACAATGCACCCAAAACGGCGTAGAGCGCGCTTACCATACTCACATCCTTTAGAGATAGTTCCAGCACTGCCTATGATAGCAGTGCAACCTATCGGCTGTCGCTACCCCTAAAATAGGGAGTTTTGTTTGGGAATTGCCGGTTCGTTGCCTATTTCAGGAAATGCCTGTTGCAAACCTGGCCACAGGGTATGCACTAAATCTTGTACTTGCCCAATATCAGGTGTGTGTAAAAACAGATAAGGGACGGAATTATGTTCCCATTTAGGCAGGGTTTTAAGCCAAACATCGAAGAGCGCGAGGTTTTGTTGCATGTCGTCGCTGCCGATAAACCGCACCAGCGGATTATTGGCTGTCACCAACGCATGAACCGGTACTTTGGGTTTTTTACGTTGTGCGTCGCGGATGGCTTCATTGTGCGGTTTCGCGCTATGGACAGGCCGGCTATCGAGAATTACGCGGTTGACGCCACGTTGATGCAGGCCGCGATTGAGTGATTGTTCATCGGCACTTTTATCGAAGAAAGAAGGGTGGCGAACTTCAACGCCGTAGGTGAAGTCTTTGGGCAATGTATCGAGAAAATTCCACAGCGCGGGTAAATCTGAAGGCCCAAACGTGGCTGGTAGTTGTAGCCAGTATTGCCCGATGCGGTTTGCCAGCGGAGACATTCTGTCGAGAAATTCGGCAGTCAGGTCACCGCACTGGCGCAAGGCTGCAGTGTGAGAGATCGTCGAGGGGAATTTAAAACAGAAACGAAAATCGTCACTGGTTTGTTCACGCCAGCGCAATACGATTTCTGCTTTGGGTAACGCATAAAGCGTGGTGTTGCCTTCCACACAATTGAAGTGTCGAGCGTAATCTTCAAGAGAGGTTATGCCGAGCCGCACCCAGTGAGGGTGCGACCACTGGGGAAGGCCTATATAAATCATCCTACCCGTCATCCTTCAAGTTGTAGGGGTGTTGGCTACGCTCGATTACCCGAGTCACTTACTTTAGTAAGCTCATCGGGATAATCTCCCTTGCCGCCTACCTACAACCTGAATGATATAGGGTAGGCAGTGGTTTATTTAGAGCGAGGAGAGAATTTCTTCAGTGCTACGAACGCGTCCAATACGCGGGAAGATATTCGTCATGCTGCCCTGATGTTGTTCACTGCTGGCAGCGCTACAAGCATCTTCCGCAATGACCAGATTAAAGCCCAGTTCCCATGCGTTACGGGCGGTGGATTCCACGCCGATATTGGTGGAAATACCGCACAGCACAATGGTGTCGATCCCACGGCGGCGTAACTGGAGTTCTAAATCGGTGCCGTAAAATGCGCCCCACTGGCGTTTAGTGACTTCAATGTCGCTCTCTTTTTTACCCAGGGCTTCCGGGTAAACCCACCAATTTTCCGGTAAAGCATGTGCGCCAGCTTGCGCATCAACCGGCTGTTTTAGGGCTTCAGCAAAATCTTTTGACCAGCCAACACGCACCATAATGACCGGCGCATTGTGAGCGCGGAATTTTTCAGCCAGTTTGGCCGAACGAGCCACCACATCCTGTGCACTATACGGACCGCCCGCAAATGGCAAAATGCCTTCTTGTAAATCAATGATGACGAGTGCGGTTCGGGAAGTATTCAGATCTAACATTGGGTGACTCCGGGTCAAAATGAGGTTATCGCGTAATACCTTACGACGGAACGAGAGCACCACAGTTTACAAATTTTGTTAATTTTTGTGAGTTTTGCGCAAACAAGGCACTTTGAAACGCTTCATGCAGGCGTATCGGGCTTATCGCCGGGCATTATTTCCAGTATAATAGCCCCCTTTTTTCAACTATATCTGACATAGAAAATAGTGGCCACCGTTGCAGTGTGCGGCTAATTTAAGGGATATCTCATGCGTACAGTATATTGCGGGCAGCTCAATCAATCCCATGTGGGACAACAAGTAACACTATGTGGTTGGGTCAATCGTCGTCGTGACCTCGGTAGCCTTATCTTTATTGATATGCGCGATCGCGAAGGCATCGTGCAGGTGTTTTTCGACCCGGACCGTCAGGACGCGTTCCAGCTTGCTTCCGAACTGCGTAATGAGTTCTGCATTCAAATCACCGGCACCGTTCGCCCGCGTGATGAGAAAAACATCAATAAAGATATGGCAACGGGTGCTGTGGAAGTTTTCGCAACCGATCTGACCATCATCAACCGCTCTGAAGCGCTGCCGCTGGATTCTAACCACGTCAACACTGAAGAAGCGCGTCTGAAATTCCGTTATCTGGACCTGCGTCGTCCGGAAATGGCAAACCGTCTGAAAACCCGTGCGAAAATCACCAGCTTCGTGCGTCGCTTTATGGATGACCAGGGTTTCCTGGATATCGAAACGCCAATGCTGACCAAAGCCACGCCAGAAGGTGCGCGTGACTATCTGGTGCCTAGCCGTGTTCACAAAGGCAAATTCTACGCACTGCCGCAGTCCCCACAGCTGTTCAAACAGTTGCTGATGATGTCGGGCTTTGATCGCTACTATCAGATTGTTAAATGCTTCCGCGACGAAGATTTGCGTGCAGACCGTCAGCCTGAATTTACTCAGATCGACGTCGAAACCTCTTTCATGACTGCACCGCAAGTACGTGAAGTGATGGAAAAACTGGTTCGCGAATTGTGGCTGGATGTGAAAAACGTTGATTTGGGCGATTTCCCAATCATGACTTTCGCAGAAGCAGAGCGCCGTTACGGCTCAGACAAACCAGATCTGCGTAACCCGATGGAGCTGGTGGATGTCGCTGACCTGCTCAAAGATATCGAATTCAAAGTCTTCTCTGGCCCAGCAAACGATGCTAAAGGCCGTGTTGCTGCACTGCGTGTGCCGGGTGGCGCACAGATTAGCCGCAAACAGATTGACGACTACGGCAAGTTCATTGAGATTTACGGCGCGAAAGGGCTGGCATACATCAAAGTGAACGAACGTGCGAAAGGCATTGAAGGCATTACCAGCCCAGTGGCGAAGTTCCTGAATGCAGACATCGTAGAAGCGATTCTGGCCCGTACCAGTGCGCAAGATGGCGACATGATTTTCTTCGGCGCAGACAACAAAAAAGTTGTTGCCGATGCACTTGGCGCACTGCGTCTGAAAATCGGTAAAGACCTGAGCATCACCAATGAAAATGCGTGGGCACCATTGTGGGTTATCGACTTCCCAATGTTTGAAGACAATGGCGAAGGCGGTCTGACCGCAATGCACCACCCGTTCACTGCGCCAAAAGATATGTCTCCAGAGCAACTGGCGGCAGATCCGGAAGCTGCGGTTGCTAACGCATACGATATGGTCATCAACGGCTACGAAGTGGGTGGCGGTTCTGTCCGTATTCACAACGGCCAGATGCAGCAGACCGTGTTTGGTATCCTGGGGATTACTGAAGAAGATCAACGTGAGAAGTTCGGCTTCCTGCTTGATGCCCTGAAGTACGGCACACCACCGCATGCGGGCCTGGCGTTTGGTCTGGACCGTCTGACCATGCTGCTGACCGGTACCGACAACATCCGTGATGTTATCGCATTCCCGAAAACTACCGCTGCAGCGTGTCTGATGACTGAAGCACCAAGCTTTGCTAACCCGCAGGCTCTGGCTGAGCTGGGTGTGGCAGTGATTAAAAAGGCTGAGAAAGAATAAATGGCCTTTAAGCGTCCCGTTTCGGTATTGGTAGTGATTTTCGCTAAGGACACCGGACGGGTGCTCATGTTACAGCGGCGCGACGATCCTGAATTCTGGCAGTCGGTTACCGGCAGTATAGAAGAGGGTGAAACCGCGCTGTATGCCGCGCAGCGTGAAGTAAAGGAAGAGGTCGATATCGACATTGAGTCAGAGCATCTGACCTTGAATGACTGCCAACGTTGTGTGGAGTTTGAGATTTTTACACATTTGCGTCATCGCTATGCACCGGGGATCACGCGCAACACGGAATATTGGTTCTGTCTTGCGCTGCCTCACGAACGCCAGATAACCATTTCGGAACATCTGGCCTGGGAATGGGCGGACGCACAAGCTGCGGCGGCTATGACCAAATCGTGGAGCAACCGGCAAGCGATAGAAGAGTTTGTAATTGATGTCGCCTGAAAAGGGCGCTTTTGGAGATTGTTATGGCAGGTCATAGTAAGTGGGCCAACACGAAACACCGCAAAGCAGCACAAGATTCTAAACGCGGCAAAATCTTTACCAAAATCATTCGCGAGCTGGTCACAGCAGCCCGTCTGGGTGGCGGCGATCCGGGTTCTAACCCGCGTCTGCGTGCTGCGATTGATAAAGCGTTATCCAACAACATGACGCGTGACACCTTAAACCGTGCGATTGCGCGTGGTGTGGGTGGCGATGAAGATACCAACATGGAAACCATCATTTATGAAGGTTACGGTCCTGGTGGTTCTGCGGTCATGGTTGAGTGCCTGAGCGACAACCGCAACCGTACCGTGGCTGAAGTGCGCCATGCGTTCAACAAATGTGGCGGTAACCTGGGAACTGACGGCTCTGTAGCCTATCTGTTCACCAAAAAAGGCGTTATCTCCTATGCACCGGGCAAAGATGAAGACACCGTGATGGAAGCCGCTCTTGAAGCCGGTGCCGAAGACGTTGTTTCTTACGACGATGGTGCAATTGACGTGTTTACTGCCTGGGAAGAAATGGGTGCTGTCCGTGACGCACTGGAAGCCGCAGGTCTGAAAGCCGACGAAGCAGAAATCTCCATGATCCCATCCACCAAAGCGGATATGGACGCGGAAACTGCACCGAAGCTGATGCGCCTAATCGACATGTTGGAAGACTGCGATGACGTGCAAGAGGTTTATCACAACGGTGAGATCTCTGACGAGGTTGCGGCAACTTTATAATGAGGTTGTCTGAAACCGTAAACCTGTTTATGGGTGACGCGTGATGGCAATTATTCTCGGCATTGATCCGGGGTCACGCGTTACCGGTTACGGCGTGATTCGCCAGACCGGTCGGCAGCTAACTTATTTGGGTAGTGGCTGTATTCGTACTCAGGTTACCGACTTACCCTCGCGTTTGAAGCTTATCTACGCGGGGGTGAGCGAAATCATCACCCAATTCCAGCCTGAATACTTCGCTATCGAATCCGTATTTATGGCTAAGAATGCCGATTCTGCACTTAAACTCGGACAGGCTCGTGGCGCGGCAATTGTTGCAGCGGTAAACCATGATCTTCCTGTTTTTGAATACGCAGCCCGCCAGGTAAAACAGACGGTGGTCGGTATCGGGAGCGCGGAGAAAAGCCAGGTGCAACACATGGTGCGCACCTTGCTGAAACTCTCTGCCAACCCGCAAGCGGATGCGGCGGATGCGTTGGCTATTGCCATCACGCATTGTCATGTTACGCAAAACTCGATGCAGATGAGTGACACGCGATTAAATTTGTCACGGGGACGATTAAAATAAATAGGGCTGGATATTCATCCAGCCTTTTTTATATGATAGTCAAAATTTTTAGCGCAACCGTGGGAGTAGTATTGTGATTGGACGTTTGAGAGGCATCATCCTGGAAAAACAGCCGCCGCTGGTACTCATGGAAGTGGGTGGCGTAGGGTATGAAGTCCATATGCCAATGACCTGTTTCTACGAATTACCAGAAATCGGTAAAGAGGCGATTGTCTTTACTCAGTTTGTGGTGCGTGAAGACGCGCAATTGCTCTACGGTTTCAACAATAAACAAGAACGCACGCTGTTCCGCGAGCTTATCAAAGTGAATGGTGTGGGGCCGAAACTGGCATTAGCGATTCTCTCCGGTATGTCTGCACAACAGTTTGTGAATGCTGTCGAACGCGAAGAAATTGGTTCGTTGGTCAAGCTGCCGGGCGTGGGTAAAAAGACCGCTGAGCGTTTGATTGTCGAAATGAAAGACCGCTTTAAAGGAATGCATGGCGATCTGTTTACGCCTGCAACTGACCTGGTTCTGACGGCCCCGGATAGCGGAGTAGCCGACGACGCAGAAGCGGAAGCGGTTGCTGCACTGGTCTCACTGGGCTATAAACCACAGGAAGCGAGCCGGATGATCAGCAAAGTAGGGCGTGCCGGTGCTGATTGTGAAACGCTGATCCGCGAAGCACTCCGCGCAGCACTTTGAAGTCCTTAAAGGTAGAGTAACGGATGATTGAAGCAGACCGTCTGGTATCGCCAGACACCATCACCCCTGACGAATTAATTGACCGCGCAATCCGCCCGCGATTTCTGGCAGATTACGTCGGCCAGCCGCAGGTGCGCTCGCAAATGGAGATATTTATCCAGGCGGCAAAACTGCGTGGGGATGCGCTCGATCATCTGTTAATTTTCGGCCCTCCAGGCTTGGGTAAAACCACACTTGCCAATATCGTTGCGAATGAAATGGGCGTGAACCTGCGCACCACTTCCGGTCCTGTGCTGGAAAAAGCAGGTGACCTGGCCGCGATGTTGACCAATCTCGAACCTCACGACGTTTTGTTTATTGATGAAATCCATCGTCTGTCGCCAGTCGTTGAAGAAGTGCTGTACCCGGCTATGGAAGATTATCAACTCGATATCATGATTGGTGAAGGTCCGGCTGCGCGCTCAATTAAAATCGACTTGCCTCCTTTCACTCTGATTGGCGCGACAACGCGTGCGGGCTCTCTGACATCACCATTGCGTGACCGTTTCGGTATTGTTCAACGGCTCGAGTTTTATCAGGTAGCCGATTTGCAGCATATCGTGGGCCGCAGTGCCAGCGTATTGGGGCTTGAGATGAGCGATGAGGGTGCGCTGGAAGTCGCACGCCGTGCACGTGGTACACCGCGTATCGCTAACCGTTTATTGCGTCGTGTGCGTGATTTTGCGGAAGTGCGTCATGACGGCACCATTAGTCAGGAAATTGCTTCCCAGGCTCTGGATATGCTGAATGTCGATACCGAAGGGTTTGACTATATGGACCGTAAGTTGCTGCTGGCGGTGATAGATAAATTCCTTGGTGGCCCCGTCGGGCTGGACAACCTCGCAGCCGCTATTGGTGAAGAACGCGAAACCATTGAAGACGTTCTGGAACCTTTCCTGATTCAGCAGGGTTTCTTGCAACGTACCCCGCGGGGCCGTATTGCGACACCCAGAGCCTGGACTCACTTTGGAATTGTGCCGCCTGCACAGCCGTAATTTTAATGAATGTTTTCCCCTCCACATCAAGGAAAGGATTGCGGTGAGGGTGGTGAAATTCCCCTCTCCTTCAAGGAGAGGGTTAGGGTGAGGATGGT
This sequence comes from Buttiauxella sp. A111, assembly GCF_014189855.1. Lineage (GTDB taxonomy): Bacteria > Pseudomonadota > Gammaproteobacteria > Enterobacterales > Enterobacteriaceae > Buttiauxella > Buttiauxella selenatireducens. The sequence goes on along the minus strand of NZ_BJFN01000001.1, from coordinate 478,594 downwards.
TTTAAGCCGCTTGCTTCTTTGCCATACTCAAAACAAACAAAACCGCCGAACTCAGTACCACTGAAGGCCCCGCAGGCGTGTCATAAAACGCCGAGAACGTCAGCCCGCCGGTCACGGAAAGCATACCGATAAGCACCGCAAAACCAGCCATCTGCTCAGGTGTACGCGCAAAACGACGCGCAGTCGCGGCAGGGATAATCAACAGTGAAGTGATAATCAAAGCTCCAACGAATTTCATCGCCACGCCGATAGTCAATGCTGTCACCAGCATCAGCAACATCTTCACCCGTTGAAGGTTAACGCCATCAACATGGGCAAGATCCGGGCTAATGGTCATCGACAACAGGTTGCGCCATTGCCAAAGCAGCACGCCAACGACCACAGCAACGCCAAGGCCGATAGAGATAATATCCGGCATTGTTACTGAAAGAAGATCGCCAAACAGATACGCCATCAAATCGACACGCACGTTAGACATCAAACTCACGACCACCAGTCCCAGTGATAACGCACTGTGCGCCATAATGCCTAACAAGGTATCTAGCGCCAGATGCGGACGCTTCTCGAGCCAAACCAGGCCTAACGCCAGCAACAGCGTTACCGCAATGACGGCATAAAAGGGATTGATGTTTAGCAATAACCCAAACGCAACGCCTAATAAAGAAGCGTGGGCGAGGGTATCGCCAAAGTAGGACATTCGACGCCAGACGACAAACGAGCCAAGCGGGCCTGCAGCGCATGCAAGCAATATCCCGGCAAGCCAGCCGGGTAACAACAATTCAATCATGGCTGGCCATTCCCTCTGCGCAGTACAATTCGTCCAGTAAGATCGTGACGGTGGTTATGGTGGTGGCGATAAATACCTAATTGCTCAGCACCGCGCTGGCCGAACATTGAAATGAATTCCGGATGCATGGACACCACTTCTGGCGTACCCGAGCAGCAAATATGATGGTTGAGACACAACACATCATCGGTTTTTGCCATCACTAAGTGCAGGTCGTGGGAAACCATCATGACCGCGCAGTTAAGTTCATGACGCAACTGATCAATCAGGTTATACAGCGCCAGTTGTCCATTAACATCAACGCCTTGCGTCGGTTCATCAAGTACCAATAATTGCGGTTGATTAAGTAACGCCCGCGCCAGCAGAACGCGTTGATTCTCGCCGCCGGACAGTTTTTGCATGGGGGCTTCAATCAAGTGAGCGGCCTGAACGCGTTTTAGCGCGGGTAAAATATCCGCTTTTTTCACGCCAGGGCGCAGACGCATAAAGCGGCTTACCGTAAGGGGCAGGGTGGCATCCAGATGCAACTTTTGTGGCACATAACCGATACGCAAATCGCGGTCTCGCTTGATAACACCTTCATCAGGCGCTACCAGACCAAGCACCACGCGAACCAGCGTTGATTTTCCTGCACCGTTTGGACCCAGCAGCGTCAGAATTCGGCCGGGCTTGAGGTCGAGTGAAATATCAGACAGCACACGTCGTTGTCCGAAAGAAACAGAGATATTTTCCAGTGATACCAGATTTGTCATGACGATTTCAGGGGTTGCAGAAGTTAGCGGATGTTATAATATCACACATCCAATATTCATAACGATGATAAGTCGCATTATGTTACATAAAAACGCATTTCTTTGCGCAGCTTTAACAACTGCTTTGACGGCAGCTGCAGCCGTACCCGCGCAGGCGGCAGTTGTTGCCTCTATCAAGCCATTAGGTTTTATTGCCGCCGCGATCGCAGACGGCGTCACGCCAACGGAAATTTTACTCCCGGATGGTGCCTCAGAGCATGATTATGCACTTCGTCCATCTGATGTAAAACGCTTACAAAGCGCGGACTTAGTCGTATGGGTGGGCCCAGAAATGGAAGCCTTCATGCAGAAGTCGGTAAATCAATTAGCTGAACAAAAACAAGTGCAACTGGCGGCTCTGCCGGGTGTGCAACCGTTGCTCATGAAAGGCGATGATGATGATGACCATGGGCATGAAGGACATGACCATTCAGACGAAAATAGTGACGCAAATCACCATCATGGTGAATACAACATGCATATTTGGCTCTCGCCAGAGGTAGCGCGGCTGTCAGCGGTTGCAATCCACGATAAATTAGTGGAACTTATGCCCCAAAATAAGGCCAAACTTGACGCCAACTTGCAATCTTTCGAGTTAGGATTAGCCAACATCGATAAGCAAGTTGGTAGCGTGCTCGCGCCGCTCAAAGGAAAAGGGTATTTCGTTTTTCACGACGCTTATGGCTACTTTGAAAAACATTACGGTCTGACGCCGCTTGGCCATTTTACCGTGAACCCTGAAATCCAACCCGGTGCGCAGCGTTTACATGACATCAGAACACAGTTGGTTGAGCAAAAAGCCGTGTGCGTTTTTGCTGAACCACAATTCAGGCCAGCAGTGATCAATGCCGTTGCCCGTGGTACTAACGTCCGTTCCGGAACGCTGGACCCACTGGGCATTGAGGTTAAGCTCGGCAAAGACAGCTATATGCAGTTTTTGAACGGGCTTGCGAACCAATATGCGAGCTGCCTGAAAGGAGATTAATGAGGAAGTGAATACGTGCAACAGATAGCCCGCTCTGTCGCCCTGGCATTCGACAATTTGTCCCGGCCCCATCGCGTTATGCTGGGGTCTCTTACAGTTCTTACACTTGCGGTCGCTGTTTGGCGACCGTACGTCTATAATCCTGAAGCCAGCCCTGTTATCAAAACCATTGAGCTTGAGAAAAACGATATTCGTTCGTTACTTCCTGAAGCCAGTGAGCCGTTAGACCAGTCTCCGGACGCTGAAGACGATACCATTCCACAAGATGAACTGGACGATAAAACCGCCGGTGAAAAGGGGGTTCATGAGTATGACGTCTCTACCGGGGATACGCTTAGCAGTATCCTAAACCAGTACGGCATTGATATGGGTGATATCAGCCAGCTTGCTGCTGTGGATAAAGACCTGCGTAACCTGAAAATCGGTCAGCAACTTTCCTGGACGTTAAATGACGATGGCGAGCTACAGCGCCTGACGTGGGAAATGTCTCGCCGTGAAACACGCACTTACGACCGTTCAGGCAGTACCTTTAAGCTCAGCAGCGAAATGCAGCAAGGCGAATGGGTTAACAATGTGTTGAAAGGCACAGTGGGCAATAGTTTCGTGAGTAGCGCGAAAGAAGCAGGATTAACCAGCGCTGAAATCAGCGGTGTTATCAAGGCCATGCAGTGGCAAATGGACTTCCGTAAACTGAAGAAAGGCGATCAGTTCGCGGTGCTGATGTCACGTGAGATACTTGATGGTAAACGTGAACAAAGCCATTTGGTAGGTGTGCGTCTGCGCAGTAGCGGTAAAGATTACTATGCAATTCGCGCAGAAGACGGCAAGTTCTATGACAGAAGCGGTTCGGGACTGGCGAAAGGCTTTATGCGTTTCCCTACGGCCAAACAGTTCCGTATTTCGTCAAACTTTAATCCTCGTCGCCTTAACCCGGTAACCGGGCGCGTTGCACCGCATAAAGGTGTCGATTTTGCGATGCCGCAAGGTACTCCTGTGTTGGCCGTCGGTGATGGTGAAGTGGTGATGGCAAAACGTAGTGGTGCGGCAGGTTACTTTGTTGCTATCCGCCACGGGCGTTCGTATACCACCCGTTACATGCACCTGAAGAAACTGTTAGTGACACCGGGGCAGAAAGTGAAGCGCGGTGACCGTATCGCACTGTCAGGGAATACTGGCCGTTCTACCGGTCCACATTTGCATTATGAAGTGTGGGTCAACCAGCAAGCGGTGAATCCATTGACGGCGAAACTGCCACGTACCGAAGGGCTGACAGGCTCGGATCGTAACGAATATCTGGCTCAGGTTCGTGAAGTCACACCACAGCTCAGTTTGAATTAATCCAACGCTGTGAACGAAGCCGGTACCCAGTGACCGGCTTTTTCTTTGTCTGAAAGGCATTACCCCGCTAAGATACTTACAAATTCATGTCATCAATGATTTGATGCTGTACTGAGAATATGCATGGAAAAAGCAAAAAAAAGTCACAGTGAGTTCATTCCTGAATTTCAAAAGGCCTTCTTGCACCCGAAATTTTGGGGCGCCTGGCTAGGCGTTGGCGCTTTCGCAGGACTGGCAATGTTACCGCCGTCTCTGCGCGATCCCCTGCTGGGCAAAGTTGGATGTATTGCGGGGCGCTTTGGTAAAAGTGCCCGCCGCCGCGCGCAAATTAACTTGCTGTATTGTTTCCCTGAGATGCCGGAAGCCGCTCGTGAAGCGGTTATCGACGAAATGTTTGCCACTGCCCCTCAGGCGATGGTGATGATGGCGGAGTTGGCGCTTAAAGATCCGAAAAAGGTCATGCAGCGCGTTGACTGGCACGGCAAAGAGATCATCGACGGGCTTAAGCAACGTGAAGAAAATGTGATTTTCCTGGTGCCACACGGATGGGGAGTGGATATTCCAGCGATGTTACTTGCGTCGCAGGGGCAAAAAATGGCCGCCATGTTCCATAACCAGGGCAATCCATTATTTGACTACATGTGGAACACAGTGCGCCGCCGTTTCGGTGGTCGGCTGCATGCGCGTAACGATGGGATTAAACCGTTTATCAGCTCAGTGCGTCAGGGGTATTGGGGATATTATCTGCCAGATCAGGATCACGGTGCTGAACACAGCGAGTTCGTCGATTTCTTCGGAACGTATAAAGCGACGCTGCCCGCAATCGGTCGTTTGATGAAGGTAGCACGCGCACGAGTTGTGCCTTTGTTCCCGGTGTATAACAGCAAAACTCACCGTCTGGACATTCATATTCGTCCACCGATGGACGACTTAGTCGATGCGGACGACAACACCATTGCGCGCCGTATGAATGAAGAGGTCGAGATTTTGGTGGGGCCGAATCTGGAACAATACACCTGGATTTTAAAATTGCTCAAAACTCGCAAGGAAGGGGAGACCGAACCCTACCGCCGCAAAGAGCTCTATCCAAAGAAATAAAAAAGGGGCCAAATGGCCCCTTTTTTCATACTGCGGTTGAATTACTCAACACACAGGATGCGCGTTGTGTTGGTTGTACCAATGGTACTCATCACATCGCCCTGGGTAACGATAACCAGATCACCAGAAATCAGGTAGCCTTTATCGCGCAGCAGATTTACCGCATCGTTTGCTGCAGCAACGCCGTCGCTTGGACTATCGAAATGCACTGGCGTCACACCACGGTACAAAGAGGTGAGGTTCAGCGTGCGCTCATGGCGAGACATGGCGAAAATAGGTAAACCAGAGCTGATACGGGAAGTCATCAACGCAGTGCGGCCTGATTCTGTCATGGTAATAATCGCGGTAACACCTTTCAGGTGGTTTGCCGCATACATGGCAGACATCGCAATCGCTTCTTCAACGTTGTCGAACTGCACGTCCAGACGGTGTTTAGATACGTTGATGCTTGGGATTTTTTCAGCACCCAGGCAAACACGCGCCATCGCAGCAACGGTTTCAGCCGGGTATTGGCCTGCTGCAGTTTCCGCAGACAACATAACCGCATCAGTACCATCGAGAACGGCGTTCGCAACGTCCATCACTTCGGCGCGCGTTGGCATTGGGTTGGTGATCATCGACTCCATCATCTGAGTCGCTGTGATCACCGCACGGTTCAGTTTACGAGCGCGACGAATCAGGGTCTTTTGAATACCGACTAACTCTGGATCGCCGATTTCAACACCCAAGTCTCCACGAGCAACCATGACCACATCAGATGCCAGGATAACGTCGTCCATCGCCGCTTCGTCGCATACTGCTTCAGCACGTTCAACTTTTGCGACAATCTTCGCGTCACAACCCGCATCACGCGCCAGGCGGCGTGCGTAGTTCAGGTCTTCGCCACAACGCGGGAAGGATACTGCCAGGTAATCGACACCGATTTTAGCCGCAGTAATAATGTCGGCTTTGTCTTTATCGGTCAGCGCTTCGGCTGACAGGCCGCCACCCAGTTTGTTGATACCTTTGTTGTTCGACAGCGGGCCACCTACGGTGACTTCTGTGAACACTTTCATACCCTGAACGTCGAGTACTTTTAACTGTACACGGCCATCATCAAGAAGCAGGATGTCACCTGTGACGACGTCCGCTGGCAGACCTTTATAGTCGATGCCCACTTTTTCTTTGTCGCCTTCACCTTTACCCAGGTTGGCATCAAGCAGGAATTTGTCACCGATATTCAGGAAGACTTTACCTTCTTTAAAGGTAGAGACACGAATCTTTGGACCTTGCAAATCGCCCAGAATAGCGACATGGCGACCCAGTTTCGCGGCGATTTCACGAACTTTATCAGCACGGATCTGATGATCTTCTGCGGTGCCATGGGAAAAGTTCATACGCACCACGTTTGCGCCAGCTGCAATAATCTTTTCCAGATTATTGTCGCGATCGGTAGCCGGGCCTAAGGTGGTAACGATTTTGGTTCTACGTAGCCGTCTGGACATGTATTACTCCGTTGACTGAAACAACTTTGGTGTTGCGTTAACAAAAGATTCGGTGAATCGGAATGCGTTGAAAAACGCAAAACAACAACTTAACCGAATGACCTAAAAAGTTACAGCTTTGTTATAAAATCTTACGAGCTTTCGCCAGAGACGAACATTCCCTTATCAAAACGCGATTCCTTGAGCGCTTCTTTGACTCGCTTCAAGTTATCTCTGAATTTCGCGCCTCGGCGTAAAGTAAAACCCGTTGCCAGCACGTCAATCACCGTCAATTGTGCAAGGCGGGAGACCATCGGCATATAAATATCGGTATCTTCCGGTACGTCCAGCAGCAAAGAGAGGGTTGCTTCGCGAGCCAGTGGGGAACCTTCTGAGGTTATCGCCAGCACAATGGCATCGTTTTCGCGTGCCAGTTGCGCCAGTTCAACCAGATTTTTAGTGCGACCGGTATGTGAAATCAGCACGACAACGTCTTCTTCACTGCAATTCATGCAGCTCATGCGCTGTAAAACGACATCGTCGGAATAGATAACCGGCACATTAAAACGAAAGAATTTATTCATCGCATCATGTGCGACGGCAGCCGAAGAACCCAAACCAAAGAACGCTATTTTCTTGGCTTGCGTGAGCAAATCTACGGCACGATTGACTGCGGCCATATCCAGTGATTGCCGCACCTGGTCAAGGCTTGCCATGGCAGATTCGAAGATTTTCCCGGTATAAGCTTCTACGCTATCGTCTTCATCAACATTCCGGTTTACATAAGGAGTGCCATTCGCCAGACTTTGCGCCAAATGTAATTTAAAATCCGGGAAGCCTTTTGTTTCAAGGCGGCGGCAGAAGCGGTTGACTGTCGGTTCGCTAACTTCAGCAATGCGGGCGAGAGTGGCAATGCTTGAATGAATGGCATCTTGCGGTGCGGTTATAATCACTTCTGCGACTTTACGTTCTGATTTGCTAAGGTGTTCCAGTTGGGACTGGATTTTGTCCAGCATATTCATAGGTGTCCGGCACTCATGGATTTTGTCGATTTCTATAAAAGGAGAAATCGTGGCACGATTTAGCAAGAATATACGCTTGCCATTCAGTGAAGGGGCAAGTTAATCGGTGTAATGATGTTGTTTTTTTTCATTACATGATCAGTGTCTAACTTTAGGCATGATATACATCGACAACAAATCGTCAGAAAATTCCACGACACATCGCGAAAAGTGGCTCTGACGGGCAAGGGTTGCCAGAAAATACGATCAATTAATCGGCAATGGTTTACCTGGATTCACCAAAAGCAGTACATTGTTCTGTAATAAAATTACAAACGGGCCGGTGCATACCCAAAGTCATTCGAGTGGCAGCCAACACCCTGCAGCGAGAAGTATGATGGGTAATCCCGGACATCCGAAACGAGGAGATTAAACATGGCGGTAACACAGACAGCTCAGGCATGTGACCTGGTGATTTTCGGTGCAAAAGGCGACCTTGCGCGTCGGAAACTGCTGCCATCCTTATATCAGTTGGAAAAGGCGGGGCAGATCCACCCAGATACACGTATCCTGGGCGTGGGCCGCGCAGACTGGGATAAAGAGGCGTATACCAAAGTGGTGCGTGAGGCGATCGAAACCTTTATGAAGGAAAAGATCGACGAAAGCCTCTGGGATAAATTGAGCGGCCGTCTTGATTTTTGCAATCTGGATGTGAATGACACTGCAGCTTTTACCAAACTCGGTAAGATGCTCGATCAGCAAAACCGCGTCACTATCAACTATTTTGCGATGCCGCCAAGTACTTTTGGCGCAATCTGTAAAGGTTTGGGTAAGGCGAAACTCAACGCCAAACCTGCTCGCGTGGTGATGGAAAAACCACTCGGCACCTCGCTTGTGACCTCTCAGCAAATCAACGACCAGGTCGGTGAATACTTTGAAGAGTGCCAGGTCTACCGTATCGACCACTATTTAGGCAAAGAAACGGTACTGAACTTGCTGGCGCTGCGTTTTGCTAACTCCCTGTTTGCTAATAATTGGGATAACAAGACTATCGATCACGTGGAAATCACGGTTGCTGAAGAAGTCGGTATTGAGGGGCGCTGGGGTTACTTTGATCAAGCCGGGCAGATGCGCGACATGATTCAAAACCACTTGCTGCAAATCCTGTGCATGATTGCCATGTCACCGCCGTCAGACCTTACGGCCGACCATATCCGCGACGAAAAAGTGAAGGTTCTGCAATCACTACGCCGCATCGATCGCAGCAATGTGCGTGAGAAAACAGTTCGTGGCCAGTACACATCCGGTTTTGTGCAGGGAAAAAAAGTCCCTGGCTACCTGGAAGAAGAGGGCGCGAACAAATCAAGCGGTACCGAAACGTTTGTGGCTATCCGTGTGGATATCGACAACTGGCGTTGGGCTGGCGTGCCGTTCTACCTGCGTACCGGGAAACGTCTGCCAACCAAATGCTCTGAAGTCGTTGTTTACTTCAAGAGCCCGGCGCTGAACTTGTTTAAAGATTCCTGGCAAGATTTGCCGCAGAACAAACTCACCATTCGTCTGCAGCCAGATGAAGGCGTGGATATTCAGGTGCTCAACAAAGTGCCTGGACTTGATCACAAGCACAACCTGCAAACCACCAAACTGGATCTGAGCTACTCCGAAACCTTCAACGAGTCTCATCTGGCAGATGCGTACGAGCGCCTGCTGCTGGAAACCATGCGGGGTATTCAGGCGCTGTTCGTGCGTCGTGATGAAGTAGAAGAAGCGTGGAAATGGGTCGACTCAATCACTGAAGCGTGGGCTGCTGATAACGATGCGCCAAAACCTTACCAGGCTGGTACCTGGGGGCCAGTAGCATCGGTGGCGATGATTACGCGTGATGGGCGTTCCTGGAACGAGTTCGAGTAAATCCGCGTCATCATTTCGAGTTGCCTCTTTGTTGGCTTTCCTCGCTCACCCCAGTCACTTACTTATGTAAGCTCCTGGGGATTTACTGCGTCGCCGCCGCGATGCAACTCGAATGATTTAGCGGATTAAAATGGTCAGGTTTCGTAAAAAACGTGTAACAAAGGATTTGGATTTTACCGGTAACATGATCTAACACCAAAGAGGTGTAATTTTTTCAATATAAAAGCCCTGACTGGATTCACCAGCAGGGCTTTTTTATTTACACTAGCTGAAGCGATTTTGCCCTGATGGTGCGGATAGCCGCCTCACACAAAGAAAATGAGCCGGTAATGTCGACCACCTGCCCAAAGCGACGGCAGCCACTTTAAAGAGGATCTGTTATGAATCCAATTTTGTTACGCGTAACAAAACGTATCGTTGAACGCTCTCTCCAGACCCGCGAAAATTATCTGGCCCGCATAGAAAAAGCGAAGTCCAACACCGTCCATCGTTCTGAGTTGGCGTGCGGGAATTTGGCTCATGGCTTTGCTGCTTGCCAGCCGGATGATAAAGCTGCGCTCAAGAGTATGTTGCGTAACAACATTGCGATCATTACCTCCTATAACGACATGCTCTCTGCTCATCAACCGTATGAGTATTACCCTGACCAGATCCGTAAAGCGCTGCATTCTGTTGGTGCTGTCGGTCAGGTTGCGGGTGGCGTGCCAGCCATGTGCGATGGCGTGACTCAAGGCCAGGATGGTATGGAGTTGTCACTGCTCAGTCGCGAGATTATCGCGATGTCTACGGCTATTGGTCTGTCACACAATATGTTCGACGGCGCACTGTACCTTGGCGTATGCGACAAAATCGTCCCCGGTTTAACCATGGCCGCACTTTCATTTGGCCATTTACCTGCGGTATTTGTACCGTCAGGCCCAATGGCCAGCGGTTTAGCGAACAAAGAGAAAGTACGCATTCGCCAGCTTTATGCAGAAGGCAAAGTTGACCGTCTGGCATTACTCGAGTCTGAGGCCGCGTCTTATCATGCGCCGGGTACCTGTACATTTTACGGTACCGCCAACACCAACCAAATGGTGGTTGAGTTCATGGGGATGCAGTTGCCGGGATCTTCTTTCGTTCATCCAGATGCCCCTCTGCGCCATGAGTTAACGGCTGCAGCGGCACGCCAGGTGACACGCCTTACCGGCAATGGCAACGAGTGGATGCCAATCGGTAAAATGATTGATGAAAAAGTGGTAGTAAATGGCATTGTCGCGTTGTTAGCGACCGGCGGTTCAACCAACCACACTATGCACCTGGTCGCGATGGCGCGTGCGGCAGGTATCATCATTAACTGGGATGATTTCTCTGATCTTTCGGATGTCGTGCCGTTACTGGCGCGTTTGTACCCGAACGGCCCGGCTGACATCAACCACTTCCAGGCCGCGGGCGGTGTACCTGTGCTGATGCGCGAATTACTCAAGGGTGGTTTGCTGCATGAAGATGTCAATACCGTCGCGGGCTTTGGCCTGCATCACTACACCATGGAACCGTGGCTGGATAACGGGCAACTTGCGTGGCGTGAAGGTGCAACAACGGCACTTGATACCGATGTTATCGCGACCTTTGAAAAACCCTTCTCCAAACACGGAGGTACCAAAGTGCTTAGCGGTAATCTCGGTCGCGCCGTCATGAAAACGTCAGCGGTTCCGGTGGAAAACCAAATTATCGAAGCGCCAGCGGTCATCTTTGAAAGCCAGCATGATGTTTTACCTGCGTTTGAAGCAGGCCTTCTTGACCGCGATTGCGTGGTGGTTGTGCGTCATCAAGGGCCAAAAGCGAATGGCATGCCAGAATTACATAAACTTATGCCGCCACTTGGGGTATTATTGGACCGCTGTTTCAAAATTGCGTTAGTCACTGATGGACGGCTATCGGGCGCGTCAGGAAAGGTGCCCTCTGCAATCCATGTTACCCCAGAAGCTTATGATGGTGGGCTGCTGGCAAAAGTCCGTGATGGCGATATGATTCGCGTCAACGGTCAAACGGGTGAACTGACATTGCTGGTCGATGATGCCGAGTTGGAAAAACGCACTGCATACCACCCGGATCTCAGCGCGGATCGCGTTGGAACCGGCCGTGAATTATTTAGCGCGTTACGCGAACAGTTATCTGGCGCGGAACAGGGCGCGACCTGCATTAAATTTTAAGGACCAGATGTAGCAAATGCCGCACTGGAAATGAATGATAAAGTTGGTTGAAGAGGCTTTTAGATGAAAAATTGGAAAACTACTGCGGAACAGATCCTGAAAACAGGACCAGTCGTTCCGGTTATCGTAGTCAACAAACTGGAACACGCAGTACCAATGGCTAAAGCATTAGTGGCTGGCGGCGTACGCGTTCTGGAAGTGACTCTGCGTACACCATGTGCAATGGACGCTATCCGTGCAATCGCGAAAGAAGTACCAGAAGCGATTATCGGTGCGGGTACTGTTCTGAACCCACAGCAACTGGCAGAAGTGACCGAAGCTGGCGCGCAGTTTGCTATCAGCCCAGGCCTGACCGAGCCGTTGCTGAAAGCAGCAACTGAAGGCACCATCCCATTGATCCCTGGTATCAGCACTGTTTCTGAACTGATGCTGGGTCTGGACTACGGCTTGAAAGAATTCAAATTCTTCCCGGCTGAAGCGAACGGTGGCACCAAAGCTCTGCAAGCTATCGCGGGTCCATTCTCTCAGGTTCGTTTCTGCCCAACTGGCGGTATCTCTCCGGCTAACTACCGTGACTACCTGGCGCTGAAAAGCGTTCTGTGTATCGGTGGTTCCTGGCTGGTTCCAGCTGATGCGCTGGAAGCGGGTGATTACGATCGTATTACTACTCTCGCTCGTGAAGCAGTCGAAGGCGCGAAATAACACTTTATCCTTCGAGCTGTAGATGCGTTGGCTACGATAATTCACCTCGGTCACATAGTCACCTATGCTCCCGGGGATTCATTATCTTGCCGCCTTCCTACAACTCGAATGATCTTGTGTTATAGATATTGCAGATGAATCCTCGCTCGAAAGAGCGGGGATTTTTTTACCCTTTAACGTTTACCGCTTTGGTTGCCGCAATGGCACGCGCAATGGCATCTTCCACGCTCGTTCCTGTCGCCAGCGCCACACCCATACGACGTTTACCGCTGATTTCTGGTTTACCAAACAGACGCACCTGCAAACCCGCGCCAAGCGCTGCACCCACGTTGCCGTACTGCACATTGTCGCTGGTCAATTCTGGAAGGATCACCGCAGACGCAGCGGGACCATACTGGCGGATATCGCCAATGGGCAGGCCAAGGAATGCGCGAACATGCAAGGCGAACTCTGACAAATCTTGAGAAATCATTGTCACCATGCCGGTATCGTGTGGGCGAGGGGAGACTTCGCTGAAAATAACCTCATCGCCACAAACGAATAACTCGACACCAAATAGCCCATAACCCCCTAACGCTTTCACCACTTTCTCGGCGATTTCTTGCGCACGGGCAAGGGCGATATCGCTCATTTTCTGCGGCTGCCAGGACTCACGATAGTCACCGTCTTCCTGGCGATGACCAATGGGTGCACAGAAATGTACGCCATCGATTGCGTTGATGGTCAAGAGAGTGATTTCAAAATCAAAATTCACTACGCCTTCGACTATCACACGCCCTTTACCGGCACGACCGCCAAGTTGAGCGTATTCCCAGGCTTTGGCTAACTGATCTGCCGTGCGGATAAAGCTTTGCCCTTTACCGGAAGAACTCATTACGGGTTTCACGATACAAGGCAGACCAATTTCTTCGACGGCTTGCAAGAATGCGGATTCGCTATCGGCAAAACGATAACTGGAGGTAGGAATAGCCAGCTCTTCAGCCGCCAGACGGCGAATACCTTCGCGGTTCATCGTGAGTTGGGTAGCTCTTGCGCACGGCACGACGTTCTGGCCTTGCTTCTCAAGCTCAACCAGCATATCTGTGGCAATGGCTTCAATTTCGGGAACAATAAAATCGGGCATTTCTGCGGCGACTAGCTTTTTAAGCTCAGCACCATCCAGCATATTAATGACATGGCTACGGTGCGCGACATGCATCGCAGGGGCGTCGGCGTAACGATCAACAGCAATCACTTCCAGACCCAGGCGCTGACACTCAATCGCCACTTCTTTTCCTAATTCGCCCGAACCCAACAACATCACACGAGTAGCTGAAGGACGAAGCGCTGTTCCCAACATTGACATAATCTGTATACCCAAACGGAAAAATAGACCGGCGAATTATAAACGAAAACGTTTGCGTGCGCAGCGACTTTCCCGCTTGCGATGCAAGGACAATATTATTATACTGTTTAAATAAACAGTTAAACCGGAGCTGCAAGATGGCGGTTGAAATCAAATACGTTGTTGTACGAGAGGGGCAAGAAAAAATGTCATTTGCCAGTAAAAAGGACGCAGACGCCTATGACAAAATGCTCGATCTGGCAGAAGTGTTGAGTGACTGGCTCACTCACAGCCCTATTGCTCTCGAAGAAGGCCAAAATGACGTGCTGGCGATGTGGATGGCAGAAAACAAAGATGTGCTTTCCACCGTGCTCAAAAGTGGCAAATTGCCGGAGCTGGAAACCGAGACACCCGCGGAAGAAACGTCTGAGGACACCACCGGGGAAGCGGTTACTGACGATAAAGTGACCGAGCATCCGCGTAAGCGCACTAAAGCCGCCTAAGTTTTGTCGCGTCGGGATACCGGCGCGTTTCTTTTCTCATCTTTAGTCTGGTCAGACACTTCTTGACAGCCTTTCGCTTAACCTCAGTTGTTAAGTTCCGTAAAAAGGGTGTCTCTCATGAGCAATTGGTTACAGCAGCTTCAGTCTATGCTGGGACAAGCGACGCAGCCCGGCCAGAATCAATCCCCACAGAATCCATCCTCACCCTCTCCTCAGGGGCTGAGTAAATTACTGGTGCCAGGCGCACTGGGTGGCTTAGCAGGGCTACTGCTGGCAAGTAAATCATCACGTAAACTACTGACAAAATACGGGACCAGCGCATTACTGGTCGGCGGTGGCGCCGTCGCTGGAAGCGTGTTGTGGAGCAAGTATAAAGATCGCGTCCGTGATGCCCATCAGGGGGAACCGCATTTTGGGCAGCAACAATCGCCAATTGATGTGCGCACGCAACGCTTGGTGATGGCACTGGTATTCGCCGCCAAGAGTGACGGCCACATTGATGACAAAGAACGACAGATAATCGAACAGCAGTTACGTGATGCCGGTGTTGAAGAGGCAGGCCGTACCCTGATCCAACAGGCTATCGATCAACCGCTTGATCCGCAGCGTTTGGTTCAAGGCGTTAATAACGAAGAAGAAGCGCTGGAACTTTACTTCCTTAGCTGCGCTGCAATCGACATCGACCACTTTATGGAACGTAGTTATCTCAATGCGTTGGGTGATGCCCTAAAAATTCCACAAGATGTGCGTAACGGTATCGAACAGGATATTCAGCAACAGAAACTCAATCTGCCGGGTTAATCCCGGCATTTTCCTCAAAATCCCACGTTACGCTTGCAAGCCTGCCTGAATTTGCCACCCTTACAGGGTGTTAACTCAAAAATGAATATCGACATGCCACCTAAAGCTAAAAAAATACCGCATACCCTGACCACGCACGGTGATACCCGCATCGACAACTATTATTGGTTACGCGATGACGATCGCACCGATGAACAGGTACTTGATTATCTTCATCAGGAGAATGACTACGGCCGACAGGTGATGAGCACGCAACAGGCATTACAGGATAGTCTGCTCAAAGAGATGATCGACCGTATCCCACAGCACGATGTTTCTGCGCCCTATACGCAAAATGGTTATCGCTACCGTCAGGTTTTTGAAACCGGCAATGAATACGCCATCTATCAACGCCAGTCAGTGATGTTAAGCGAGTGGGACGAGTGGAACGTGCTGGTCGATGGTAACCGCCGTGCTGCCCACAGTGAGTTTTACACCATGGGCGGCATGAGCATCACACCAGATAATACCGTGATGGCGTTGGCGGAGGATTTTCTCTCTCGTCGCCAGTACGGTTTACGCTTCCGCAACCTCGAAACCGGGAACTGGTATCCGGAAGTGCTGGATAATGTTTCGAGTAGTTTTGTCTGGGCGAACGATTCCGCCACGCTCTACTATGTTCGCAAACATCCTAAAACGCTGCTGCCGTACCAGGTGTGGCGGCATACGGTAGGGCATCCTTCTACCGATGACGAGTTGGTTTACGAAGAAAAAGACGAAATGTTTTATGTCAGCGTGCATAAAACGACGTCGAAGCACTTTGTCTTAATTTATCTGAGCAGTGCGACGACCAGTGAAGTCCTGTTGTTGGATGCGGAACTGGTGGATGCACAGCCGCAAAGTTTTGCGCCGCGCCGCAAAGATCATGAATACACGCTCGATCATTTCCAGCACAACTTCTACCTGCGCTCAAACCGCGAGGGTAAAAATTTCGGTTTGTATCGCACAAAAGTGCGTGATGAAAATCAATGGGAAGTGCTTATCCCGCCGCGCGAACAGGTGATGCTGGAAGGGTTCACCCTGTTTACAGATTGGTTAGTTGTCGAAGAGCGCCAACAGGGGCTGACCAGCCTGCGCCAAATCAACCGCAAAACACATGAAGTGACCGGTATTGCCTTTGATGACCCAGCGTATGTGACTTGGGTTGGCCACAACCCCGAACCGGAATCTTCGCGCCTGCGTTATGGCTATTCGTCAATGACGACACCCGATACGTTGTTTGAACTGGATATGGATACCGGCGAGCGGCGCGTGATTAAACAAACTGAAGTTGCGGGTTTTGAGTCCAGCCATTATCGAAGCGAACACTTATGGGTCACGGTGCGGGATGGCGTACAAGTTCCGGTTTCTCTGGTTTATCACCGCGAACATTTCAAGCGCGGGAAAAATCCGCTACTGGTTTACGGCTACGGTTCGTATGGCAGCAGCATGGACGCCGATTTCAGTAGCAGTCGTTTGAGCCTGTTAGACCGCGGCTTTGTCTTTGCGATAGCGCATGTGCGGGGAGGGGGCGAGCTGGGCCAGCAATGGTATGAAGATGGCAAGTACCTGAAGAAAATGAACACCTTCAATGACTATCTTGATGTGTGCGATTCCTTACTCAAACTGGGCTATGGTGACGAAAACTTGCTGTATGCCATGGGGGGAAGTGCAGGCGGGTTACTCGTCGGCGCGGCAATCAACATGCGGCCCGAGCTGTTTCATGGCGTCGTCGCACAGGTGCCTTTTGTTGACGTGCTGACTACGATGCTTGATGAGTCGATTCCGCTCACGACGGGTGAATTTGAGGAGTGGGGAAATCCGCAAAACCCTGAGTACTACCGTTACATCAAGCAGTACAGCCCGTATGACCAGATAGTCCCACAAGCGTATCCACATTTACTGGTGACCACCGGCTTACATGATTCGCAGGTGCAATATTGGGAACCGGCAAAATGGGTAGCAAAACTTCGCGAGACACGTACCGACGATAATTTGTTGCTGCTGTGTACCGATATGGACGCAGGGCATGGTGGGAAGTCAGGGCGCTTTAAATCTTACGAAGGCGTGGCACTGGAATTTGCTTTCTTGATTGCCCTGGCGCAAGGCACCTTACCAGGGCGTTCAAATTAACTTTCGAGGTAATGCTTCAACGTCATCCTGAGATCCGGAGCTAATTCTTTGATGTTATTTAACATCCAGCGTAAATAGCCCGGATCTTGTTCTGCGATTTCAGCAATCGGTTTGCCGCGATATTTTCCAAATGCCATGGTGGATACCAGTGCCGGGCGGCCAGTAATGGTCACCATTTGGTCGGGTGTCCAGCCGGATTCATTCATGATCCGTAACAGCAAAGCGGCGGTAATGTAGCAATCAAACAGGGCGCGGTGATGATAAAGCCCGGCAGGCGTTTCAACCTCCAGCTTGAGCGATTTATACAAACCCATGTTGCTGTATTTGATGCCTGGCCATAAACGACGGGCCAGTTTTACGGTACAAATCCATTCGCTGTCAGGCATTTCAGGTAACATGCGTTGGTCAAAACTGGCATTATGGGCGACATAATACGGGCTACCGTAATAGCGCGGAATGACATCTTCAATCCACGGCTTGTCCGCCACCATCTCTTCGGTGATCTTGTGAATGGCCATAGCCTGGTGGCTTATTGGGCGGTCCGGGCGCACCAGATCACTCATTGGATTAACAATCTCACCATTGATGATATCGACGGATGCAACTTCCACCACGCCCCCCTGCAAACCGCAGGTTTCCGTATCAATAATGCGCAGCATACTCACTCCATCAGAACTTCGCAGGTTTCGTTAACGCGCTAGCGTAATGGAATGATTTCTCCATGCCAACCTTTCTCATCACGTCGACCAACAGCAAGTAATTCGCCATGATCGGCACGAACCACTAATTCCCCGCGATCGTCCCAACAGGCACTGCGTCCAGCGGAGCGGTATTTTCCGATCGAAAATGCGTGATTAGCCAGCAACACGGGCAAATTGTATTTCCGCGCCCAACGTTGCAGATACATCTCGTCGAACTGATAACTGATTTCGTTGATGAATTTACCGGTGGCGTATAGGCTCGCGCCCATTTCAGCAGCACTTCGCGGCCAGGTTTCTTCATCGCTGCCGGTACTAAATCCCATCGCAACGCTACGATTATGCAAACCAACCAGTGGTGTGTGCTGGCCCGGCAGATCAATATCGTGAGAAAGGGGTTTGCAGCATGCAACACGTGAACCATCCGGCAAAAAGCCCACAGAACCGGGAGAAACACCATTTTCACAACGCAGAGGTAAACCCACGACAATGGTCATTTTATTTTCAATGGCAGCATTTTGTAGAGGATTGAGGCGTTCATCAGTGAAGGGGAGAGCACAGTCGGAAAGATTTTCTAGTTTGAAACCGGTGAGGGATAGTTCGGGAAAAATAAGGAGATCAATCTGTTCACGAACGGCACAACGAATAAAGTCTAAGTGATGTGAGATATTCGATTCGAGGTCATCGGGTGTGGCGCCGTACTGCGCCGCAGCAACATTCCAGACAGGCATATGGTCTTCCTTAATCAATCTACCCAACGGCCATCATCCTATGGCCGCAACAGGTATTTCCTGTGTATATAGCTCGTATAAACAAGAAAAATCTTAACACCATTTATGTAAGGAAATTTATGGGTGTGTATATTTATTTCACCTTCGGTTCATAAGGAAGTCGTGACAGATTAACTGACGCCAAACGATGCGCAATTAAGCGTTCTCTGAACCAATCGCGCAGATGGGCAGGCTGTTCACGTTCGACCACTTCGGCAATCACCGGCATATTGTAGCGTTCCTTGAATGCCACGCCAGCCGCTGCAAGATCCACATTGATCTTATCCATTTCGTCCTGGGGTAACTCAGCAAGATTGTGATTCATATTGGTCTCCTGTTTTGTGTCGCAAAGGTACTTGCAGATGAAGTTGATGACAAGTCTTTACATTTATTGATAGCCGTTCTCATCTCGACTTAACCAGGGCTCGAGGTTATCCTTTTGCCGTCTGGAATAAGAAAAAGGAATAGTTGATATGGCTTTCACTCGATCTCGTCTTTTTACCCTTGCTACACTCCTGTCGGCGCTTACCGTTTCCGGTTCAGTTTTTGCGCATGCGCATTTACAACATCAATATCCTGCGGCTGATGCTGCGGTAACCGCTTCACCGCAGGCGATTACCCTCAATTTCTCTGAAGGTGTTGAGGCCAATTTTAGCGGAATCGCGCTGACCGGGCCACAGCAAGCCACGGTTAAAACCGGTAAGGCGAAACGTAACGAAAAAGACGATAAGCAACTTATTATCCCGATTGAGGAAGCGCTGAAACCGGGTGACTATCTGGTTGACTGGCATGTCGTGTCGGTCGATGGACATAAGACTAAAGGGAAATATCAGTTCTCGGTGAAATAACCCGGATGCTGCCTTCTTTCTATATCGCGCTGCGATTTATTCATTTTTCCGCCCTTATGGTGCTGCTTGGCAGCACCATTTCATGTTCAGTTCTGGCGCCACAGCCATTTCAGCCAGTCCTCATCCGCCGCCTGAAATGGCTGCGGCAATCTGCTGTCTGGTTGGCCATGCTCAGCGCTGTATTGCTGCTTTGTGCTCAGGCAGGAATGATGGGCAGTGGATGGCCGGACACCATTAATCCTGAGATTTGGCTAGCCGTGCTTGGCACGCGTTTTGGTTCAGTCTGGATATGGCAAATTTTACTTGGCGTGGTGACAGTTGGCGTTCTGCTCTTAAAACCGCGCAACTTACAATCAATGATGCTGCTTTTTGCTGCCGCTCAACTTATTTTACTGGCAGGTGTTGGCCATGCTGCGATGCGCGAAGGATTCTACGGTGGTGTGCAGCGACTGAACCATGCCGTGCATTTATTGGGCGCGGGCTGGTGGGTGGGTGGCTTACTTCCGCTGATTATGTGCATGCGCATGGCAAGAAAACCCCGCTGGCGGGGAGCCGCTATTATCGCGATGATGCGTTTTTCCCGTTATGGGCATCTGGCGGTTGCGGCGGTGTTACTGAGCGGATTAATCAACAGCCTGATGATTTTGGGATGGTCATTACCGCTGGAAAGCGGATATGTCCGCTTCTTGTTGGTGAAGGTTGTCTTTGTAGCAGTGATGGTTATCATCGCATTGTATAACCGCTATTTTTTGGTGCCGCGATTTAATCGCTCACCAACGGCAACAAAACAGTTTATCCGGTTAACCTGGCTGGAAATCATTTTGTCGGTGGCGGTCATCCTTGCTGTTAGCATTTTCGCTACCTGGGAACCGTACTGAAGACATTATTAGCTCAAGAGATATTCATGAAAAAAAGCATTTTGACGTTGTTGTTGCTGGCTTGCGCAAGCAGTGCGTTTGCCGCACCGCAAATTATCACCGTGAGCCGTTTTGAAATAGGCAAAGATAACTGGGCGTTTAACCGAGAAGAGGTGATGTTGAGTTGTCGCGCGGGTCATGCGCTGTTTGCGATCAACCCAAGCACATTGATGCAATACCCACTTAATGATATTGCCCAGCAGCAGGTGGCGAGTGGCAAAACGACCGGGCAGCCAATCTCTGTGATTCAGATAGATGATCCGAAAAAACCAGGGCAAAAAATGAGTCTTTCTCCATTTATTGAGCGCGCCGCGAAGTTATGTGACTAAACTTTCTAACATATTCATATGTAATAAAAAACCGCAATTCCCGAGGCCCGGGCATTGCGGTTTTTGTCTAAAACGTCACCTGTAACACAGTTTTTTTTCGAACACTTTAGCGCCCGACTGGAAAAGCTGCGCCGGTAATCTATTCTTAGAAGGCAAGGCGAAGTCTGCCTGCATTAATGCCAACTTTTAGCGCACGGCTCTCTCCCAAGAGCCATTTCCCTGGACCGAATATAGGAATCGTATTCGGTCTTTTTTTATCTGTCATACAAACAACCACTTAGACAACCCTGTCTGAAAAAGACTGAAAATTGTTCGAAAACTAAAATTTGGTCTTTTGGGTTTTGCGTAACAGACTCATAACAACATAAACTCCTTTTTCCTCGAATCCAAATACTTTTCAGTCATTTTTTGGGGCTGAAGGTCTAAAAGTTTCTGAGTAAATTCCTTCCCGTGTTCTGTTTCATAAAATTTATTCCTCAATACATCCTCGCGCCACTGTCCGGTAACGAAGGCTGGACCATCGTGAGAGTAAACCATGCTGCTTGATGCATAGCGCGTTAACGGTTCCCATTAAAGGGAGCCGTTAACTTGTCGGATGAAACATTTTACATGGGGATTAAACGTTATTTGTAGAGAGTGGCCGTTCCGTACACACCCTCGTGATTATCTATAGCAGAAGTGACTGTATAGGCCGTTGCGCCTTTTTGCGTGGCTGCGGCGGCCAGGTTGGCGTCCAGCTCATCAATGGTGCTACCCCTTGCTGAAACTGAGCCCATTTCCTGCTTTAGTGTGGTCCCGTATGCCAACTCCTGGGCTGGAGCGGCTTGGGTGATTATAGGGAGTGCAGCAAGGGTGACTACCGCAGAAAAAAACAATAATTTTTTCATCATCACGTCCTCATAAACTTAAAAACAGATTAACCATTAAAAGTGTAGGTGTTATGGGTGGTGAGAGGAGGTTAGTTGGAAAGATAAGATTCAAAATAGATGCTCTGCGGATAGGACGAACCACTCAGAAAACCCCTGTCCACGCGGCATCACGGTGAAGTAATGAGCCCTGAGCAAAGCCAATTGCAACGAGAATCAATTGTAAGTATCCGTTTAAACGAACCATACACTTTTAGATATTATCCGACATACTGATTATATTCCCGGGACAACCTGTACTGACCATTTCAATGCAGGAGACGACCATAAGCGACTTAGTCTCTTTTGCAGTAATGCTTGCAACATTACTTATCTTTAGCTTTAACGATACTGCATACGGAGCGGACAAGAGCGCTGTGCCATCTGCTTTTTCACAGAATTCAACCACTACGGATCCAGTCATTCTCTCCTTGCAACATTTCGAACAAATTCAATCTTACCAGGTGACGGTGCGTTCCGTGTCATCTCAGGATGGAACTAAAATCATTCGCTATAGCTATCGGAAACCTGGTTATGTACGGATGGATTTTACCACTCCACATTCCGGTGCGGTCCTAATCTATAGCCCGGTCAATGGCAAAGTTAAATTGTGGCCATTCGGAGTGGGAACAATTCCTGTTTTGAACCTGTCGCCAACAGATTCATTAATACAAGATGGGAATGGTCATCGGGTGGATCATTCAGATTTTAGCGTTTTGTTGAATAATATTCGTAGCCTGCAACATGGAGGGACAACAACCCATATCGGTGAAGAGGTTATTGGGGGGAAATCGACAATACATTTATCCGTGGTTGGCCCCGCGGGAAAGACAGTCGATGGTGTTCATCAATATGAAATTTGGTTAGATAAGCAATACGGATTTCCTGCCAAAGTAGTCAGTTACGCACTGCGTGGAAATATGTTGGAAACCGTCTTAATGGATGGAATGGTTATCAACATCCATTTTCCTCCTGATTTTTTCGCACCTTAATGGGAGCCTTGCTCTATGGCCGAGTATAAGTTTTCCACTATCTGGCGGGTTGAGGCTTCTATCCAGGAGGTGTGGGATATTTTATGCCATCCAGATCTTTGGCCCGAATGGTGGGGAAGTCTTGAGCAGATTATTGAGTTAAAGAAAGGTGATATTCAGGGGATTGGTGCCTTGCATCGTTATACCTGGAAAGGTGTACTCCCTTATCGAATAACCTTTGATATCCATGTATTAAATATTACGCCATTTTGCCTTTTGGAAGGGGAAGCCAGTGGCGAGGTGGAAGGGCGGGGAGTCTGGTCTTTTTCAAACAATGGGGTGGATACTATCGTCAGGTATGATTGGAATATCCGGACTAACACCCGATGGATGAACTACCTCGCTCCGCTGGCGGCACCTGTTTTCCGTTGGAACCACCATATGGTGATGCGTGATGGAGCGAAAGGTTTAGCCCGCAAATTAGGTACACATGTCGAAGTGTATTGATTCGGTAAAACTGTGCCAGCCTATAACGCAGTTAAAACATATCAATGAGATGAGCCAACTCACCATTTCATCTGCATTTTTGGCTACAACTAAACCATATTCTAAGTTATTACCAAAACCATTTTAGGAAATAGGTCAGTATTATCAGTCTGTTAGGGTGGGATCCTACTAATGGTGTTTTTGAATAATAGGTATTAATCGACAATTTAGATGGAAGTTGTGTTTGCCACAGCGACTTCTGTGAGCACCTGAACGGTATAGCCTGATCAATGCGCAAGGTTAAACGAGGTGTTTTGACCAGAAAATGACAAAACTGTGAATCTGCCGTTACTTTTTGAATTTTAGGACTGCTACATTAGTGCTAGTTCCAGAGTGAAACGGAGGTGCCAGAAAGTTTGAAACTGATCCTCAATAGTAAACTGGTGGAGTGGGTGGTGTAACTTGTTGCCACGATACTCTTAGGTGTAAGCCGCATTTAAACGCTTGAAGAAGCGACAAAATTTTACCAGATAACTCGTATCACCTCTCTAAAGGCTGCAGATTTGCAGCCTTTTCTATTTTTATCTCCGGCTCAATTTTTCCCACATGTCTGAGAAAACTTTCCTTTCATTGCGCTTATTGTTTCGTGAGAAGTATAACGGCAGAATCAATAAAAAAATGATTCGCCAAAAATGACTTATAAGGGAGTGAGCATGGTTAATGAAGCACCACGTCTTGAGACAGAGCGTTTAATTCTGCGACATTTTACGCTGGATGATTTCCCGGCGTTAGCCGCCTGTTGGGCTGACCCGGAGATGGTGAAGTTTATTGGTGGAGGCCAACCACAAGGGCCGGAAATGACATGGGCAAGATTGCTGCGTTACATCGGTCACTGGCAGGCCCTCGGTTATGGCTACTGGGCGGTTTTTGAAAAAGAGACTGAACGCTACGTGGGTTCTTTTGGGTTTCAGGATGCTAAACGTGAACTCACTCCAGCACTTGAACTTCCTGAAGCAGGGTGGTCGCTTATCCCTGCCGTACACGGTATGGGTTATGCGCAGGAAGCATTAGGCGCAATTTTAGACTGGGCTGACCGTGAATTGAGCACGCCGACTTGCTGCATTATTGATGATGATAACCATCGTTCCATTCACCTCGCCGAGCGATTTGGCTTCCAGTTCGAACATAACGTTGAGTACCACGGCAAGCAGATAAAAATGTTCATTCGCCAGACCCGCTAACCATTGCCGCACACTGGTTTATAATTGAGCAATAAATAATCAGTGTGGGGTCAGCATGTATCAGCGAATTGACGGTGAGAACTGGCGGCATGTGTTTATTGTCGGGGATCTACACGGCTGCCTTACTGAGCTAATCAGCCAACTCAAACTCCAGCATTTTGATTATCATCAGGATCTTGTTATCTCGGTGGGTGATCTTATTGACCGGGGAGCAAATAGCCCCGGTTGCCTGGCTTTGCTTGGCAGTAAATGGTTTAAAGCTGTGAAGGGCAATCATGAAGCGATGGCTCTGGAAGCGCTGGATGAAGGTGAGGGGATGCTCTGGCAGATGAACGGTGGCGACTGGTATCGGGAGCTAGACGCACCACACCAGCAAAGTGTGCAACAGGCTTTGCAACACTGTCGCGAATTGCCGTTAGTCATTGAGCTTCATACTCACGGCAAGACGCTGGTCATTGCGCATGCAGATTATCCTGCCTCACATTACAGTTGGAATCAGCCAGTAGATGAGCATTTGCTGGTCTGGAGCCGCGATCGACTCAATAAAAATTTACAGGGTCGAGGTGAGGATATTGACGGGGCAGATGAATTCTATTTCGGTCATACACCGCTCAAGGAGGCTGGTCATTTTCACAACCAGTACTACATTGATACGGGCGCGGTGTTTGGGAACAAATTAACCATGGTGCAGGTACAGTAATTTACAACGAACGGTATTCTTGAGCCGGGCGCCAGAAGCCATCGATAAAGTCTTCTATCGGGAAGCATCCACCAGAGCGTATCCGCTGATCATCCATAGCCACCACACATTGCTGTTCGGTGTTAAACACCTCCACCACAATATCTTCGCAGTCACCGTCCAGGTAACAAACAAATAAAACTAACGCGAACATTAACGCCTCTGAGTTGCCCCGTTTGGCTTAATTGTAGGGGATGTCATGGGAAGAGGTGATAATCGGGACCGATTAATTAACCCGCCTGAGCGACGGGTTCATTTGAATCATGCAAGGCGCATGACCCAGGCATCAGATTTTTGGTCGTAACGTTGACGGTAGAGGACTGAATGTTCGCCATCAAGGACGGCGGGAATGCTGGTTTCATCATCCCAGGCATCAAGTTGCATGCACAGGTCAGGGTCAGATTTGCAAGGGATACTCAACGTTCGGTCCCCTTGTTGCTCGCCATGTAATTCTGCATCATCAATTTCGAAGATGCCTATTCGTACGCTGGTTTTCGTCATCTCGCTCTCCTTGGGTCTGGGTATGTGTGGTATGACCAGTGAGGCCTCCCACAATAGAGCGTAGACAAACGTACAAAAACTGCAAATTACATGGCGACGATATTTTTGTGTTTCAGTTCTTTGACGCGAACAGCTTTCCATCCCGAACCAGTTCACGCGGGTAACTGTTTTTCAGCCGCGATCCAACCTTTCTAGCCAGACCAAGGGGTTGGCCTTGCCAGGTAACAATGACCTCGTTAAGTGACGGTGTCACGTCAGGATAAATATCGCGCCCGTGATACCATTCATCGGCCTCAAATTCTGTAAGAGCAAATGCCAGTGGGGAATCACCGGGTACCAGCGCGATAATGGCTTCGTGCTGCCAACGGTATCCTTTGTTGTACTGCTCTGCCAGGCGCAAGCCAATTCGCGAAAAGCGAACCTTGCCGATTAAAGAAATAATCTCTTTTGGGAATAACCAAATTTCTTTATCGCGCTGCCAGAGCTGTTGGTCATCTTGCCAGCTGATTCCTGATTTTTTGGCAGCAGCGGTGACTTCAGCCGCTTGTTTGCCATGCAGAGGGCTAAACGGGAAGTTACCTACTTTATACCCCGGCGCTGGCAGGGCATCGACCGATGATGTTTTACGCAGTCGTGCAACGAAAAAACCTTCGCAATCATAAATCTGCGGGAAAACATGCAGATAGCCTTCTGCCGTAATAGCTTTTCCTGCCTCTGGGAACAAATCGTTAAGCGGCGCGATTTCGACTGCATCAGGCCACTCATCAAGCAACCATTGGCAAATCTGCTGATTTTCTTCGCGGTTTAATGTGCATGTGGAGTAAATCAGTGTGCCACCCGGACGAAGTGCATGAAATGCGCTGGCGATGAGTTCACGTTGTGTATCAGCGATACTGGAGGTGCTTTCGGGCGTCCAGTTACGTAGCGCGTCCGGATCTTTGCGCACCACACCTTCGCCTGAGCAGGGCGCATCGAGCAATATCGCATCAAAGCACTCCGGAAGGGCTGCGCCAAAGACTCTGCCATCAAAATGGGTCAGCGCGACGTTGCTGATTCCGCAACGGCTGATATTGGCGTGCAGTACTTTCACCCGGCTGGCGGAATATTCGTTGGCGAGGATCGCGCCGTGATTGCCCATGCGCGCGGCAATTTGCGTGGTTTTTGAACCGGGTGCTGCGGCGACATCCATAATGCGTTCCGGATGATTATCGTCAGCAAACAGGGCGGCAACCGGCAACATGGAACTGGCTTCCTGAATGTAAAACAGGCCGCTTAAATGCTCCGCCGTGGAGCCAAGAGGCAGACTTTCTTCGTCATCCCGCTCAATCCAGAACCCTTCTGCACACCACGGAACGGGCGTCAGATGCCAGCCATAAGGGGCGACAAGGTCAAGAAAATCGCTGACCGAAATCTTGAGTGTATTAACGCGCAGACTGCGGCGCAGGGGGCGCTGGCAATAATCGATAAAACTTTCGAGCGTTTGATCTGCCGGGAGTGCATCGCGAATAACATCAAGAAAGGCTTGCGGGAGAAAGGCGTTTTGAGAATGAGCCACGAAGGAAGTCCAGAAAAAAGAGAAGGGCGCAGTGTAGCACAAACGCCCCGGCGAGAAACCGGGGCGCTGGTGTTAACGTGGTAGCGCAGTACCCCATTGGCGCCATTCTTTCGGTTCACTTTCCTCGAGCAAGAAGTGTTTACCGGTTTCGGCTTTTGGTGCCAGTGGTGTGCCTGGCGGCGTTGCGAATGCGATACCGCCACGAATGAACTGGCTGAAGGTGCCGGTTTTTACGACACCGCCTGTCAGGCCAAAATCAAGGCTGTAACCCGACGCAAGCCAGAACACTGAGCTATCGCGCACCAAATGCTGGAAGCGCTTACTGATTCGCAAACCGACCATGACGCGATCAGAAAGATTGCCAAGAGTTAAACTGGTCACTGTCCCGACTTCCACACCACGGAACAGAACAGGCGTACCAATGCTTAACGCACCCGCTTCAGGTACTTCCAGCACAATGCTCAGGCCGTCGGAGTAACGGGAGTCGGTGATAGAGGTTTCCTGCAGCTCGAAGTCACGCCGTGGCGCGCCACGTCCTGGTTCAACGTTGATATATGGCTGAAGAATGGTGTCGAGATTGTCCACACCTGAGGCTGAAATTTTCGGCGTCACAACGGAGAAGCGAGTACCGCTACGAGCAAACGTGTCCACAAATTCTGGATAGAGCACGGCTTTAGCTTCGACCTCGCTACGCGATTGCGTAAGATTCAGAGACTCAAGTTGCCCAATGTCAATTCCCAGGTAGCGAATCGGCATGCCCGCAGACAGTTTCCCGGCATCAAAGGTGTGCAACAAAATCTGACTACCGACGGCACGTGCAGCCGTTTCGGACGCGTACAGCATGCGTTTGTCACCCTTTTTCTGGCCGACACTTGCACCACTGAGGTTGTCAAAGCTGATCGCCCCTTTAAGAGCACGAGAAAGTGGAGAGGCTTGTACTGTCAAACCACTGCCGTTGAGTTGTACACGTGCGCCGCCTTCAGCCCAAAACACGCTGTTGGCCGTCAGCAGATTGCGGTATTCCGGCTTGATATTCACGTCGATATCAAAACTATTAGCGCGCGGACGCACACTAATAATCTCGCCGACCTGGAATTTACGGTACAGCACCACGGAGCCGGCTTGAATGTCTGGCAGGCTGGCGGCGGTTAGCGTCAATGTTGTTGTCGGCAGGTCGCTCAGGCTATTTTCTACGGCTTTTTCCAGGTTGGCGTACAGCGGATAACTCTTCTTCATCTCGCCTTTGTTGCCCGGAATAATCCTGATTCCGCCATTCACCCATTCGCCGGCGCTGGCCCCCAAAAATTCGACACCGTCGATACCGACTTTGACATCAAAACGGCTGTTGACGACGAATTTACTGTCGCCCTGAATCAGCTTGCGATATTCGGGTTCAATGGCGGCTGAGAAGGTGACGCCTTTGGCAGACAGGGTGCGTTCAAGAATTTGCCCCACTTGCACGCCATGGAGAATAATCGGCTGACCCGCATCAATACCGTAACTTTCAGGGGCTGTCAGGTTTAGCGTCAGAACGTTCGGTTGTTGCAGCGGCGTTTTATCGCTTGCGAATACCACAAAATGATTTTGCGGTTCACCTTCTCCCGGCACCAATTCAAAGGTACTGCCGGTTAACAGGCTGCTGAGATTGGGATTGCTGAGCGAGATTTTAGGGTTGCGTAACTCAATGCGCGTTCCAGTGCGCATCAGGTTGACGACACTCGGGTCAACGGTCATTTGGCCGGTCACCGTGCTACCAGGATTGAGGGTGAGCTTAGTCAGCGTACCCACTTCCAGGCCCTGATACATCAGCGCCGTCGAGCCAGCTTTTAAGCCGCTACCGTTAGGCAAATCCAGATCGATGATGACGCCACGCTGGCTGTGTGCCAGATCTTCATACAGACCGAATTCATCTTCCGCTTTGGCCTCGGCGGAGTGTTCCGGGGAGTCAAAGGCAATTGCACCGTTCACTAAGGCCGCGAGGCTTTCTAGCTGAACCTGAGCACCGGAGAGGCTGAAATCGGCCTTAACACCCGATACGTTCCAGAATCGGCTGCCTTTTTTCACCAGTTTAGTGAATCGACGGTCAATCAGTACATCAATGGTTACGCCCTGGTTATTGTTGTTAATGGTGTAGTCATACACCCGACCCACCGGAATTTTGCGGTAATAAACCAGCGAACCGCTATTGAGCGAGCCTAAGTCCGGCGCATGAAGATGAATCATCAGCTCGCCATTATTAAGGCGGTATCTTGGCTGGGTATCTAACGCGGTAAAGTGTTCTTGCGGTTTACCTTTGCCCGGCATCATGCCGATATAGTTACCGCCAACCAGAGCATCCAGACCGGAAACACCCGCCAGTGACGCTTTGGGTGTCACCAACCAAAACTGGGTATCTTCGCGTAACGCATCTTTCATGTCGCTTTTGACACTGACTGTCACTTCTATTTTGCGCAAGTCTTTGCTGAGACTGATGCTTTGCACCGTACCCACTTCTACGCCTTGATAACGTACAGGTGTTCGCCCGGCCACAATGCCGTCGGCTGAAAGGAAATCAATGGTCGCTGTGGTGCCGCGTTCTTCCCAGGTCGACCAGATGAGCCAACTGGCAATCATTAAGGCGATAATTGGCAACAACCAGAAGGGCGAAATTCGGCGTTTAGTTTTAATTCGCGCTTCAGTCGGTGAAGCGGGCATTTCCTGACTCATGTGCGTCCCAAAGTAGTCGGCTATCCAGCCATTCAACTGCAAGAATAGTTAAAATAACCGCTGCGCCAAAATAAAACGCAGCCGGTCCCATAGTGAATGCCAATAACTGATCGCGATTAACCAGCGACATCGTAAGCGAAATAACAAAGAGATCGAGGATAGACCAGCGGCCAATCCAGGTAATAAAGCGTAGCAATACTATGCGTGTTCTAAGCCCTCGTTCGCATTTGAAATGAATGCTTATCAACAATGAAATCAACACGATAACTTTGGTGAAGGGCACCAGAATACTGGCAATGAAAACCACTGCTGCCACGGCAACATTACTGTTGCCAAGGGAAATAATACCAGAAAGGATGGTGTCTTCCTGGCGCGAGCCATTGACGTAGAGAATCGAAATCGGCAACAAGTTGGCGGGCAGTAAAAGAATTAACGAGCCGATTAATGCCGCCCACGATTTTTGCAAACTATGGCGACGGCGTACTCGTAATGGCACATGGCAACGGGGACAACGCCCACGTTTATCCGGTACGCCAGTGAAATTGCAAGCGAGGCACACGCGCAGTTGCGCATTCCAGGCGCGAGGAGGGCGTTGTGGATAGAATCGCGACCACAGTTGCTCCACGTTCAAGTGAATCAGGGTTAATAAGCTCAACACGACAAGCGCGATAAACGCCACCAAACCCAGTCCGGGCTGGATGAATGCGAATTCTCTGACTTTGATACAGGCCACGCCGATGGCGACCAGATAAATATCGAGCATGACCCATTCTTTGAGCTTCTCCAGCATCAGTAACACCGGGCGTAAGTTCATCCCCAGAATATTACCGAAATAGAGATAGATAATACCGGCGACAAGCGTGGCAGGAGCTCCTACGGCACAAAACATGACCATTGCGGCCGTCAGAGGATCGCCCTGGCTGGTCATCTGCCAGATACCCTGAAACAGGTTGGCATCGATGCGTGTACCTAATAAATAGATACGGACCAGTGGCTCCGAAAAGGCAACGGGCATCAGTAACAACATCGCAATCGCCATCGCCGCCAGACGAGTGAGTGACCAGTCGCGGCCATGGAACACTTTTGCGTCACAACGGGGGCAGTACGCGCTCTGTGACGATTTAACCAACGGTAATGAGAAAAGTGTATCGCATTGGGGGCAACGCTGATAACGTGCCTGCGGTACAGCATGGCTAATAGCGTGTATTTTCATGTGTCATCGTATGCAGGGAATACCGTTGGCGCATTGGTGCATCTCATCGGAAAACTAAATATTCGTTAAGCGTATATTAATTCATGGAATGATACACCTTGTGGCATAACGCATTTAATGCTTATTTTACTATGCTATGCAGTTAAGTAAGACAACAGACTATGGTTAATCAATGAACAAAGAACAATTTTACGCGGACCTGAACCGCGATTTCAGTGCGTTAATGGCAGGTGAAACAAGTTTTCTGGCAACGTTGGCAAATACCAGCGCATTGTTGTTTGAACGTCTTGAAGGCGTGAACTGGGCAGGGTTCTATTTACTGGAAGGTGACACGCTGGTTTTGGGGCCTTTCCAGGGGAAAATTGCTTGTGTGCGCATTCCGGTCGGTAAAGGCGTATGCGGTACAGCGGTTTCTACCCATAGCATTCAGCGCGTCGAAGATGTGCATGCTTTTGATGGTCACATCGCCTGTGACGCTGCCAGCAATTCCGAAATTGTTCTGCCATTAGCAGTAAATGGCGAATTAATCGGGGTTCTGGACATTGATAGCACTGAGTTTGGTCGCTTTACACCAGAAGACCAACTCGGCTTATCTAAACTGGTAACGCAGCTTTCGCTGACGCTTGCCGACACGGATTTTAAAAAATTCTTCACTCGATAGCATGATAAACAACGGATAACGTGGCATTTGCTGATAGCGTCATTATAATGTCGCCTGTTCATGCCTGCGGATTGTTGGCAATTCCGTTGTAATCAGGAAATTTCATGGAAAATCAACCTAAGTTGAATAGTAGCAAAGAAGTCATCGCCTTTTTGGCAGAGCGTTTCCCACAGTGCTTTAGCGCTGAAGGTGAAGCCCGCCCCCTGAAGATTGGTATCTTCCAGGACTTAGTCGCACGCGTTGAAGGGGAGATGAGCCTCAGTAAAACTCAACTTCGTTCCGCGTTACGTCTTTATACTTCAAGCTGGCGCTACCTGTACGGTATCAAAGTCGGCGCGACCCGTGTTGATCTCGACGGTAACCCATGTGGTGAACTCGATGAGCAGCACGTTGAGCATGCTCGTAAGCAGCTTGAAGAAGCAAAAGCTCGTGTTCAGGCACAGCGTGCAGAACAGCAAGCGAAAAAACGCGAAGCGGCAGCGGCTAACGGTGAAACCGTTACCGAAAAACCTCGTCGTGATCGCAAGCCTCGTCCTGCTCCGCGTCGTCCAGAGACAACAGAGCGTAAACCACGTGCTGAAAAACCGGCTCCTCAGGCTCCGCGTGAAGAAAAACGCACTCCGGTTACGGACATTTCTGCTTTGCAGGTGGGTCAGGCAATCAAAGTCAAAGCGGGTAATAACGCGATGGATGCCACCGTACTGGAAATTACCAAAGATGGCGTCCGTGTACAGCTAACTTCTGGTATGGCAATGATCGTACGCGCAGAACACTTGCAGTTCTGAAACGGAGGCCAGACCCGGGCATGAACAAACTCTTTAAGCGTACGGCTGTCGCTAGTCTGTTGTTTCTTGCAGGTAGCGCACTGGCCGTCGAAAACATAACGCGCGCTGATCAAATCCCGCAGTTAAAGGAAGAGACGCAGCATGCTACGGTGAGTGAGCGTGTAACTTCACGCTTCACTCGTTCGCATTATCGTCAGTTTGATCTGGATGAAAATTTTTCCGCAAAAATTTTCGATCGCTATCTCAATCTCCTCGACTTTAGCCACAACGTACTGCTCGCCAGCGACGTTGAGCAGTTTGTGTCGCGGAAAAAACAGATTGGCGATGAATTGCGCACCGGCAAACTGGACGTATTTTACGATCTTTACAATCTGGCCCAGACGCGTCGTTTTGAACGCTATCAATACGCGCTGAAGGTGCTGGAAAAGCCGATGGATTTCACCGGCAATGACACCTTCAATGTGGATCGCAGCAAATCGCCGTGGCCTGCAAGCGTTGCAGAGTTAAATACCCTGTGGGACAGCAAAGTTAAGTTTGACGAGTTGAGCTTGAAGCTGACCGGTAAAACCGATCAGGAGATTCGTGAAACGCTAACCAAACGCTATCAGTTTGCGATTCGTCGACTGGCGCAGTCCAACAGCGAAGATGTTTTCTCACTGGCAATGACCGCTTTTGCCCACGAAATCGATCCGCATACCAACTATTTGTCACCACGCAATACCGAGCAATTTAATACGGAGATGAGTTTGTCTCTGGAAGGTATTGGTGCGGTTCTGCAAATGGATGACGACTATACCGTTATCAACTCAATGGTTGCGGGCGGTCCGGCGGCGAAAAGCAAAGCGATTACCGTCGGTGATCGTATTGTTGGCGTAGGCCAAACCGGCAAAGCCATGGTCGATGTGATTGGCTGGCGTCTTGATGATGTGGTTGCGCTGATCAAAGGACCAAAAGGCAGCAAGGTTCGTCTGGAAGTCTTACCTGCTGGCAAAGGGACGAAAACACGCATCGTCACGTTAACGCGTGAACGTATCCGTCTTGAAGATCGTGCGGTCAAACTCACCATTAAAACGGTCGGCAAAGATAAAGTCGGCGTGTTGGATATTCCGGGCTTCTATGTTGGTTTGACGGATGACGTCAAAGTCCAGTTGCAGAAGATGGAAAAACAGAACGTGAAGAGCGTGATCATCGATCTGCGTTCTAACGGTGGCGGTGCATTGACCGAAGCCGTCTCACTTTCTGGCCTGTTTATTCCTGGTGGCCCAGTCGTTCAGGTTCGTGATAACAACGGTAAAGTGCGTGAAGACAGCGATACCGATGGTGTTGTGTATTACAAAGGTCCGCTGGTTGTTATGGTTGACCGTTTTAGTGCTTCAGCATCTGAGATTTTCGCTGCAGCGATGCAGGATTATGGCCGTGCACTGATTGTCGGTGAGCCGACCTTTGGTAAAGGCACTGTTCAGCAATATCGTTCACTGAACCGCATTTATGACCAGATGCTGCGCCCTGAGTGGCCTGCTTTAGGCTCTGTGCAATACACTATCCAGAAGTTCTACCGCATTAATGGCGGAAGTACTCAACGTAAAGGTGTTACGCCAGATGTCTTGATGCCAACCGGCACTGAAGAGACCGAAACTGGCGAGAAGTTCGAAGATAATGCGCTCCCGTGGGATAGCATTAATGCCGCAACTTACGTCAAGTCAGGCGATCTGACTCCGTTTGAGCCGCAACTGCTTAAACTGCACCAGGACCGAATTGCAGCCGATCCTGAGTTCCAGTACATCATGAAGGACATTGCTCGTTTCAATGCCCTGAAAGAGAAGCGCAATATTGTCTCTCTGAATCTTGCTCAACGTGAGAAAGAAAACCAGGAAGATGATGCGACGCGTCTGGCTCGTATAAACGATCGCTACAAGAGAGAAGGTAAAGCACCATTGAAGAAACTGGATGACTTACCAAAGGATTATCAAGAACCTGATCCTTATCTCGATGAAACGGTTCATATCGCGCTGGATCTTGCAAAAATGCAGCAAGATAAATCCTCCGAGCAACCGACTCCTGCTAAGTAACTCCCCAACAGGCACAAATTTTTGTGCCTGTTTTTTTTACCTCTATCAAGCCGCGTAAACCAATCTCTTCTTGAATGTAAAGTTATGTATTATTAACGACTTGGTCACGATGAATGCTTGAAAATAGCAAGCTTGCCCCTACGATGTGGGGTAACGCAGAATGCGTATTTTTAACCGAGGTAAAAAGAAAATTATGATGCGTATCGGGCTTTTCCTGTTGACCAACCTTGCAGTCATGGTCGTTTTCGGGCTAGTGCTAAGCCTGACGGGGATCCAGTCGAGCAGCGTGCAGGGTCTGATGATCATGGCGGTGTTGTTTGGCTTTGGTGGTTCAATCATCTCGTTACTGATGTCCAAATGGATGGCGTTACGTTCAGTTGGTGGGGAAGTGATTGAGCAGCCACGTAACGAAACTGAGCGCTGGCTGATGGAAACGGTTCGTCAGCAGTCACAGCAGGCAGGTATCGCCATGCCACAGGTGGCGGTTTACCATGCGCCGGATATTAACGCCTTTGCAACCGGTGCACGCCGTAATGCCTCACTGGTCGCGGTGAGTACGGGTCTGTTGCAAAACATGAGTCGTGACGAAGCTGAAGCGGTTATTGCTCACGAAATTAGCCATATCGCGAATGGCGACATGGTCACGATGACGCTGATTCAAGGTGTGGTGAACACCTTCGTTATCTTCATTTCCCGAATCATCGCGCAGGTGGCTTCTGGCTTCCTGTCAGGTAACCGGGATGAAGGTGAAAGCAGCAACGGTAACCCGTTTGTCTATTTTGCGATTGCGACGGTACTGG
Organism: Buttiauxella sp. A111; assembly: GCF_014189855.1. GTDB lineage: Bacteria > Pseudomonadota > Gammaproteobacteria > Enterobacterales > Enterobacteriaceae > Buttiauxella > Buttiauxella selenatireducens. The sequence continues at coordinate 443,353 of NZ_BJFN01000001.1, read as the reverse complement.
AGTTGGTATTCGGTATTCTGGCGAGCATCATCACCATGTGGTTCTCACGTCACCGTGAATTCCACGCTGATGCCGGATCTGCCAAATTGGTCGGTCGTGAAAAAATGATTGCCGCGTTGCAGCGTCTGAAAACCAGCTATGAACCGCAAGAAGCTAGCAGCATGATGGCGTTTTGTATTAATGGTAAGGCGAAGTCCATGAGCGAATTGTTCATGACCCACCCGCCGTTGGACAAACGTATTGAAGCGCTGCGTAACGGCGAATACCTTAAGTAGTCGTGAGCGGTAATAAAAAAGCGTGCCATCGCTGGCACGCTTTTTTTATGCCTGCGAAGCAGCGGGTTGTGATATTCGTAAACTGCTAATGATGGCCGCGACGGTGGCAAAACTACCGGCCAGTAACAAAGAGGCGTGTGTTCCGTGAGTGGTGAAAAGGTTGAACATCAATGCCACCAGGGCTGCACCACAGCTCTGACCTAATAACCGTGCCGTGCCCAACATGCCGCTGGCGCCACCGCTGCGATGGCGTGGTGCAGAAGAAATAATGGTGTGGTTATTAGGCGACTGGAACAGGCCAAAGCCGGCCCCACACAAAAGCATCCGCCATATAATGTCGATATCTGAAGGGTTATGTGGCAAGAGTGCCAATGCAAAGAGACCACATGCCATAATGGTCAGCCCGATCCCACCCAATAGACCTGCATGTACCCGCTCAATAAGATGACCTGCAATAGGGGCCATTATCATCGTCGCAATGGGCCACGGAGTGAGAAGCAGCCCCGTTTCAACTTCACTGCGGCCCAAGGCTGATTGCAAAAAGAAGGGGAGCGAAACCATCGCTAACATTTGCGCGGCAAAGGAACAGACTGAGGTTCCCATAGATAATGAGAATACGGGGATACGCAATAAATCCACAGGTAGCAATGGGAAAGGCAGCTGCAACTGGCGACGGATAAAGAAGAAACCAATGACGACTAAGGCCAACAATTCAGAGAGAATAAGCCACCCTGGCTGCCCCTGTGCAAAGCCACTGATTGCAGAGATGAGCAAGCCAAATGTTAAGGCATTCATGATGGCGCTTGGAATATCAAAGCGTTGGCCCTGTGATTTTTGTTGATTTGGCGGCAGGAAACGCAAAGACAGTAAGAGTGCTACGATGCCAATCGGTACGTTAATCAAAAACAACCATTTCCAGGAAGCCACGGAAAGAATGGCAGCGGCAATTGTTGGCCCGGCAGCAGATGAAACAGCAACAATAAACGAGTTAATTCCCATGCCGCGACCAAGGTATTTTTGCGGATAAATAAGCCGAATGAGCGCGGTATTAACGCTCATTAATGCCGCACCGCCAAACCCCTGCAATACGCGAGCAAATGTCAGCATTGGTAACGAATTCGATAAGGCGCAAAAAAGGGAAGTCACACAAAATAGAATCAACCCGCACTGATATACCCGTCGATAGCCAAAAATATCACCCAGGAATGACATTGATAGTAACGAAATAATTATCGCAATTTGGTAACTGTTCACAATCCAGATGGACTCTGCCGGGCTGGCATTGAGTTCTCGGGCAATGGTGGGAAGGGCGACGTTGGCGATGACACCATCAAGTACTGCCATGGTAATACCTAGCGCAATGGCTAAAATAGCCCCATAGCGCAGCGGTAATGGCAGCCCATCAGCAAGAGTTTTATCCATAGGAAAGTAAGGCTTCACGGAGGCTATATTCGGGGAGAAATAATAATAGCACTAAATTTACGGGATATGTCGCAGATTCGTAACGAAATAGAATAGATCCGTTGCGATGACATGGTAGTCAATTTATACTAAAAACCAGTTCTGATTTTTATAAAACAAATGCGATCGAGGTGATTTAATGGCAATCGCAGATCTGGATAAACAACCTGATTCTGTCTCTTCTGTCCTGAAAGTTTTTGGCATTTTACAGGCTCTTGGCGAAGAACGCGAAATTGGTATTACTGAATTATCGCAACGCGTAATGATGTCAAAAAGCACCGTCTATCGCTTTTTACAGACAATGAAATCCCTGGGTTATGTTGCCCAGGAAGGTGAGTCTGAGAAATACTCGCTTACGCTCAAGCTGTTCGAGCTTGGCGCACGTGCGTTGCAAAACGTTGATTTGATTCGTAGTGCAGACATCCAGATGCGCGAACTGTCGCGTCTGACAAAAGAGACAATCCACCTGGGTGCGTTGGATGAAGACAGTATTGTCTATATCCACAAGATTGACTCAATGTACAACTTGCGTATGTACTCGCGCATTGGTCGTCGTAACCCGCTGTACAGTACCGCAATTGGTAAAGTGCTTCTGGCATGGCGCGATCGTGAAGAAGTCCGTGAAATTCTTGCTGAAGTGGAATACACCCGCAGCACTGAACGTACCATTACCAGCACTGACGAATTGTTAGATGTTCTGGATACTGTTCGCAAGCAAGGTTATGGCGAAGATAACGAAGAACAAGAAGAAGGATTGCGCTGCATCGGCGTTCCTGTATTTGACCGCTTTGGTGTTGTGATTGCGGGTTTAAGTATTTCTTTCCCAACGCTGCGTTTTTCTGAAGATCGTCTTCACGAATATGTCGCGATGTTGCACGACGCTGCACGGACAATCTCTGTGCAAATGGGTTACCACGAATATCCATTCTGATAAAAAACGCCGCTTAAACGCGGCGTTTTTTCCTTCGCTTTTCTACTGCCCGTCATCAATCACTTTGTCACTTTTACGCAATACAGGGCAATCGCTGAGTCCGATAATCCCGCTCTCACTATGAATGAATTGCGCAGTAGTAATATTTCGTGCAGTGAGATACTTGCATTGCAGCCCTAAACCCGCTGCATTTTGATGGCTCCCAATCAGCACGCCGTACCCTGAGAGCAGCAAACCGATCCACAGCAGCACGATTACAAGAAAAGTGCGGATCACAATATGCATAAATACCTCTTATTATTACTTTATTAGAGTGTTTAGCGTAGCGGGTAACGTTCAGGTATCAATATGATGATTCTGAAAGAATATATGCGTTGAGTGATGCCTGGTTTAGGTTGCTTATGCCAGACTTATCTACAAGAACTTATAATGTGGAGAATGCAGTGAAAAAGTACAGGTGGTTCATCTTAGTTGCAGTTTTTTTCGTCTGCTTGCTACTCTGGACTCAGATGGTCAACGTGATGTGCGATCAAGATGTACAATTTTTCAGCGGCATCTGCACGATTAACAAATTTATTCCCTGGTAGACTCTTTTTATCCGCATGATGCTTACCTTAAGGCGCGGCAGGTGTAGAATAGCGCGTTTTACTGAGGTGGTAAGATGAACGAATTAAGTGTTGGCGCGTTGAATATCGTGTCCCTGACAGTCTCCCTGGTGGTGCTGGTTATCGGCCTCGTAATGTGGTTCTTTGTTAACCGTGCGAGTAGTCGTAGTAATGAGCAGATCGAACTGCTTGAAGAGTTATTGGATCAACAGAAACGACAAAATGCGCTGTTACGCCGTTTGTGTGAAGCCAATGAACCGGAAGTCGTGAAGGAAGAACCGCAAGAGATTAAGGAAGAAGACGCGCAGGACGATGATTTTATTCGTCTGGTGGCTGAACGTTAATCCTGACGCACACGTTTGTGTCGCTATGGAGTGACTCATGCGTTGGAAGAATCCCTGGTTTGATCCCCTAAAATCTCATCATCAGATTGACGGTTTTCGTAATCTGGAACCTCACTTACGGAAATCGGGTGATGTTGAGCGTTGGCGAAGAGAGCGGAAAGAACAGGGATTGCCCCATCCACCTGATGGGGGCTATGCAGCCTTCATTAAAAAGTGGTGGCAAAAGGCTGAACTCAAAGGGCACGACAACCGTGTATGGTGGTTAGGCCATGCAACCGTTATGTTGCGCATCAATGGCCGATATTTACTGACTGACCCTGTCTTTTCCCGGCGAGCCTCGCCGCTCTCTTTTGCAGGCCCACAACGTAAGACTCCCCCTCCATTACGCATCAATGAATTGCACCAACTCGATGCGGTTCTGATTTCGCATAATCATTATGATCATCTGGACAGTGCTACCGTTCGTCAGATTGCCTGTCGTTTTCCACAGACACGTTTCTTTGTCCCACTGGGGCTGAAGCAATGGTTTCTCCGCCGAGGAATTCGTTGTGTGACTGAGTTGGATTGGGGTCAGAGCTTTAGCTGGCAGTTGATGACATTCACCGCAGTGCCTGCGCAACACTGGAGCATGCGTTCGTTCTGGGACCGTAATCGCAGTTTATGGTGCGGCTGGATAATCGAATGCGAAAGTTTACGAGTTTGGTTTAGTGGTGATACCGGCTATACCGCAAGTCTGGCAGACATCGCACTTAGCAGGGGCCCTTTAGATGTTGCGATGATTCCGATTGGCGCCTATTCACCACGCTGGTTTATGAGTAGCCATCATATGGATCCGCAGCAGGCAGTTGCGCTATGGCAACAGTTGAACAGACCTTTTGCGGTTCCTATTCACTGGGGGGTGTTTGAGCTGGCCGATGAATCACTGGATATGCCGCCACAAGAGTTGTTGCAAGCTCTGGATAACAATGATGACCAAAGCCGGTTCTTCACACCTCTCCGTATTGGTCAAAGTTTACCCTTTCTTAAAATAATAGTTTAAATATTATCCAGAAAGTTAAAGTGTTATTTGTGACAAGCTAAGATAATTATTTTATATGACTAATATAGCGAAACGTTTTTATTGCCTCTTCGTGAAGCAGGGTGTCATTAAACGTTCATTATTTTGGTGCAATATAAATAGCTTACTGCTCAAGCTTTATTCATTCTGGCAATCGAGCTATTTCATTCTCCTATTTCGATTTTTCTTGAGACGTACGGCATTGCTCGTTTTTTGAATAGCTATGCTAAAAAAATCATAAAGATAATGTCTACTATGTCGTCTTTTTCGCACTTCGTCTGGACGAATAGATAGGTTTGGGCTATGGTAAAAATGTTGTCTACGGTCATCGGCAGTAGGCTCTGAGTCACATTTGTTCGCTGTTAATTTTATGCACATTTTGTGCATTTCATATTGGTGAACAATATGAGTTTCAGAATCTGTGCGACAGATCGATACACACCGAAAAATGGCTTGCCATTGATTGCGTTGTATGTGATAACACGTTGGGTTAAACGAGGTACAGTTCTGTTTATGTGTGGCATTTTCAGTAAAGAAGTTCTGAGTAAACACGTTGACGTTGAATACCGCTTCTCTGCCGAGCCTTATATTAGTGCCTCATGCAGTAATGTCTCTGTTTTAGCTAAGTTATGCCTTCGGGCAAAGAAAACAATCTAAGGAATTTTGCAAAATGGCAAAGATTAAAGGTCAAGTTAAGTGGTTCAACGAGTCTAAAGGTTTTGGTTTCATTACTCCTGCTGACGGCAGCAAAGACGTGTTCGTTCACTTCTCTGCAATCCAGGGTAACGGCTTCAAAACTCTGGCTGAAGGCCAGAACGTTGAGTTCGAAATCCAGGACGGCCAGAAAGGCCCAGCAGCAGTTAACGTAACTGCTATCTAATTCCGTTGAATTAGACCTGGCGCGAATAACGCCAAATTTTGATGAAAGCCCCGCTCTTGTAGCGGGGCTTTTTCATGTTTGAAATCTGATCACTCCTTTTCTATATGTTTCTACAACTCGTACTCAGTTATGTTTTGTAGCAAAGCAGCGCATCTTGTAGCACTGTTCCTGTCCGGTTAATTTCACCATTATGTTTAAATTTTCAATCGCTTAGTTGTTGTTAAGGATTGAACGTGAGAAAAATTGCCCCTGGAATCATGGGTAACTTTATTCAGTGGCGTTTTACTCTACTTTGCATCGCAATTTTTATGTGTCTGATGTTTTTATTAGGGCGCGTAGCCTGGTTGCAAATCATCTCGCCAGATAATCTTGTGAAGCAGGAAGATATGCGTTCTCTACGTGAAGAACCGATTGTGGTTCCTCGCGGTATGATTGAAGACCGTACTGGCCGGCCATTGGCAGTCAGCGTACCGGTAAAAGCTATTTGGGCCGATCCCAAAACGGTGATGGAAAAAGGTGGCGTGCAAGTGAATAGCCGCTGGCAGGCGCTTGCGACGACGCTGAATATGCCTCTTAATGACATTGCCGCTCGTATTCGACGTAATCCTTCCGACAGGTTTATCTACCTTGCCCGTCAACTTGACCCACAACAGGCTCAATATATTGAGAGTTTAAAACTGCCGGGGATCTCATTACGCGATGAGTCACGTCGTTTTTATCCCGCGGGACATGTCGCGGCGAATTTGCTTGGCTTTACAAATATTGATGACCAGGGCATTGAAGGCATTGAGAAGAGTTTCAACCGCCAGCTTACAGGGAGGGCGGGTGAGCGATTAGTCCGTAAAGACCGACATGGTCACGTCATTGAAAATATTACCGAAAATCCGGCAAGCCCCGCACATAACCTGATGCTAAGCATTGATGAGCGCCTGCAAACGGTGACTGAGGATGCGTTAAGCAACGCGGTATCATGGAATAAAGCCGAATCTGCCGCAGCGGTCATCCTTGATGTTAATACCGGTGAAGTGCTGGCGATGGCAAGTTGCCCGACGTTTAACCCGAATAACCGTGAAGGCGCTACGTTGAACGATTTCCGTAATCGGGCAATAAGTGACACTTTTGAGCCCGGTTCAACCGTCAAACCAATGGTCGTTATGACCGCCTTGCAACAAGGCATTGTGCAACCGGACAGCGTTGTAGATACCCATCCGTATACAATAGACGGGCATCGCATTCGGGATGTGGGTTTTTATCCGCAGCTGACTCTGACGGGGATTTTGCAAAAATCGAGCGACACCGGGGTATCACGTCTTTCTCTGGCAATGCCTATCCAAAAACTACTGGATACTTATCAAAACTTTGGCTTTGGTTCCGCGACAGGGCTGGGTCTGACGGGGGAATCCAGCGGTTTTCTGCCGCATCGAAAATTCTGGGGAGAGCTGGATCGAGCAACCTTTTCCTTCGGCTACGGTTTGATGGTCACACCGCTACAACTCGCCCATGTTTACGCAACCATCGGCAGCTATGGGATATCCAGACCGCTGTCGATTACCCGCGTTGACCCTCCTGTTGTTGGGCAACGGGTTATGCCGGAAGTCATTGCTCATCAGGTTGAACATATGATGGAAAGCGTGGCGTTACCGGGTGGGGGCGGTGTAAAAGCGGCTGTTCGCGGATATCGAGTGGCGATAAAAACGGGCACGGCCAAAAAGATTGGCGATGATGGTAAGTACATCAATAAATATATTGCTTACACCGCAGGTGTAGCGCCAGCCAGCAACCCGCGCTTTGCATTGGTCGTCGTGATTAACGATCCAGAAAATGGGGCTTACTATGGCGGGGCCGTTTCGGCTCCGGTATTTAGCCAGATTATGAGCGAGGTCTTGCGTCTGGAAAATATTAAACCCGATGGTTTATCCGAGGGTGACCCCAATTTAATGGTGTTAAATAAGCCCATCGCAGATAACTCAGCCGGTTAGTGGCTTTTCGAAACAGGGCGTTTAGCGTTACACTTGCGCCCTTTATTATTGCCTGGAGTTCCCATGTCCTATCTTTGCCCGCTTTGTCATGCGCCGCTTGCAGCCGTTGGGAAGAGTTTTCTTTGCCCAGATGGCCATCAATTCGATAAAGCGAAAGAAGGGTACGTGAATTTGCTGCCCGTTCAGCATAAGCGTTCTAAGGATCCAGGTGACAGCAGCGAAATGATGCAGGCGCGTAGAGCATTTCTCGATGCCGGACATTACCAGCCTTTGCGCGAGGCTATTTGCCTGCAACTTGAGCAAGCCGCTCCGGTTACCTTGCTGGATATTGGTTGTGGAGAAGGGTATTACACAGCCGGTTTTGCGCAGGTTGTCGCAAAAAAAAGTGGCACCACATGGGGATTAGATGTCGCCAAAATAGCGATTCGCTATGCAGCGAAACGTTATCCGCAGGTACAGTTCTGCGTCGCATCGAGTCATCGTTTGCCGTTTGCAGATAATAGCCTGGATGCGGTAGTCCGAATTTTTGCACCATGCAAAGCCGAAGAGCTCGCTCGCGTTGTAAAACCCGGTGGCATTGTCATCACTGCGACACCTGGCCCACGCCATTTAATGCAGCTTAAAGGCCAAATCTATGACAATGTGATGCTACACAGCAGCGAAGCTGAAGCCTTGCCGGGCTTTGTGGTGGAACATGTGCAAAGTATTGGCTGGACGATGACGTTGCAAGGTAGCGAAGTGGTTGCCTTGCTGCAAATGACGCCGTTTGCCTGGCGAGCACGCCCGGAAGTGTGGCAAGCCTTAGCGGCTGAAACGGCATTCAATTGCGAAACGGATTTTGTTGTTCGCGTCTGGCGACGCGAAACCTTAGCTTAAGGTACTGAAATGGCTGTACAGGATCTGACAGCCAATCCCGATAAGCACCAGGCCGCCGAGGATTTCGGCGCGCTTCCCAAGCATCGGGCCAATAAAGCGGCCCAGCATCATACCCAGCGTGGACATGATCATGGTCGCGCAGCCAATCGCCAACGCGGTTTCAATAATATTGACTTGCAGGAAGGCAAGACCCACACCCACGGCCATCGCATCAAGGCTGGTGGCAATTGCGGTCGTGACTAGCAGCCAGAAACCGTGGCGCTGCAGTTTTGGCGCATCTTCATCATCGTTACCCCGCACACCTTCGTAGATCATTCTGATGCCGAGAAACACCAGCAAAATGAAGGCGACCCAATGGTTCCATTCCAGCACGACTTTGCTTGCCAAAAGACCCAGGCACCAGCCGATAAGTGGGGTGAGTGTTTCGATTACACCAAAGATAAGACCGGTACGTAAGGCTTCAGAGAATTTAGGTTTATGGAGCGAGGCACCTTTCCCGATTGATGCAGCAAAAGCATCCATCGACATGCCAAAAGCGAGAATAATTGTAGCGGAGAGATTCATGCAAACGCCTCAGTTGGGAATATCCATATACACGCTAGCCATCCCCAACTTAAATGATGGTAACGTGCCTATGGTCTCGCCTACTCAGAATCTGAGTCGTACATGCCACGTTCTTAGAACGAGTATGTTGACATGTACATTTTCACGGGCGTGAAAATCGGCTACTCCCCAACGACGGGCGCAACCTTAACATATTTTTCAAAGATAAAACAATAATTGAAAGCTATTATTCTTGACATTTAAATGATAACGATTTTCATTTACTTTAATAGGTAAATAAAAGGTTAAAATAACAACATGCAAACTGTGCGAAATAGCATCGGCTATATTTTATTAGCCTCAGATACTATATAAAATATAGTCTTTGCTATGTTTGCAATCTATTGATTATCAATCATTAATTTATAAATTTTCTCAAGATCATCAATATTTTTCACCCGGATGAGCAAGCGTCGCTGTTCTAATTGCATAACCAGTACGCCGTCTTCAGATAAATTCATTTCTTTAATTCTGGAATATAAAATCCAGACATTTGCGAAGAAGAAGCCTTCTGTTTTGAACAGCAATTTAGGTTGGCGAATCCAGGAAATATAAATAGCTATCAAAGCCAGTGCAGATAATAACCACGTCGTGAGGGGGGTGCCGTGAGTGGTCACGTTGTTATAGATGAGGATTGCAACCAGCCCCACAAAGATGGTGCTGTCGATGCGGTTGCGGCGAAGCAGGGTGATTTTAAGAAGCGTTTTGCCCTTGAGCTTATCCATGATGAATTCATCGTAAACCGCCCAGGCAAGTAGCAGAACAATGAACACAAGCAAGACTATATCCGTTAACGTCATAACCAAACCCTTTCTACAATAAAAAACCGGGGGCAGGTGGACTGACCCCCGGTTAAATTCACAAGCTTATTACAGACCCAGCAGGCCGATTGCGTAACCGACAATACCGATAACAAAGAAGCCCATGATAATCCACAGCGCGTTGACTTTCTTACGCAGCAGCCACATACAAGCAAAGGTTAACAGCAGTGGAACGAGGCCAGGCATCAACTGATCAAGAATCGTTTGAACCGTAGTCACTTTAACTGCGCCAGTCTGGTCGGTTATCTTCGACACGACGAGCGGTATGTTAACGTGCGTCCACTTGTTAACCAGCGCCCCCATGACAAACAGGCCGAGAATTGACGCCCCCTCTGTCAGTTTTTGCAGGAAGCCACCGCCCATATCTTTAACGATATCGATCCCTTTGCGATACCCGTAAGCCACACCGTAATAACGAGTCAGCAAACGTACTGCGTTGAACAGGATGAAGAACAACAAAGGACCTAACAGGCTACCGCTCATCGCAATACCGGCACCCAGTGCTGCGAATACCGGACGTACAGTACCCCAGAAGATTGGGTCGCCCACGCCCGCCAGCGGCCCCATCAAACCAACTTTGATACCGTTAATGGCACCATCATCAATTTCTGCACCGTTCGCACGTTGTTCTTCCATCGCAAGCGTAACGCCCAGAACTGGAGCGGCCACATATGGATGGGTATTAAAGAATTCCAGGTGACGCTTAATCGCTTGTTTACGAGCATCGTTATTCTCAGGATACAGGCGTTTGATTGCCGGAATCATGGAGAAGCAGAAGCCCAGCGCTTGCATACGTTCGAAGTTCCATGAACCCTGGAACAGGTTAGAACGCAGGAATACGCCACGAATATCACCTGGGGTGAGTTTCTTCTCGGTAGTCGTTGTTTTGGTGGTATCAACCATTTCGCTCACCTATTAATCTAATTCGTTATCGAGATCGTTAGAACCAGCAACCTGCGCTGGGGCTGCGGAACGGTTGTATTTCGGGCTGAGTTGGATGTACAGAATTGCCATCACAGCACCAATCACACCCAATGCAACCAGGTTGAAGTTGGTAAATGCCGCGGTTACGAAGCCCAGATAGAAGAATGGCATCAGGTAGCCTGCGCGCATCATGTTGATGACCATCGCATAACCAACCACCACGATCATGCCACCGGCGATGTTCAGACCGCTGGTGACCACTTCAGGAATGGCATTCAGCATGTTCTGCACTTCGCTGGTACCGACGGAGATTGCGACGATAACGGCAGGAATTGCGATACGCATTGCTTGCAAGAACAGAGAGGAAACGTGAATCCAGGAGAGCGCGGATAGGTTGCCATTTTCGGCGGCCTTATCAGCGGCATGCTGGAAGCCCACGGTAATAGTACGAACGATAATGGTCAGTACCTGGCCTGCTGCTGCCAGCGGGATGGCCAGCGCGATACCGGAACCAATGCCCTGGTGTCCGGCTATAACCAGAATGGTGGAGATAATCGACGCAAGAGCCGCATCGGGCGCAACCGCCGCACCGATGTTCATCCAACCCAGCGCGATCATTTCAAGGGTACCACCGATAATAATACCGGTTTTCATATCACCCAGTACCAGACCAATTAAGGTACAGGCGACCAGCGGACGGTGGAACTGAAATTCATCGAGCACCGACTCCATACCGGCAATACAGGCTACGATAAACACCAGCACAATCTGAAGAGTGGTAATCTCCATTGTACTTCTCCTTAAACGTGTGACTTATGTGTGAAAACTGAGTAACCCGTTGTCTTTCAAGCTGCATGTGTGTTGGCTACGTTCTTCCTGCAACTCGAAATCCATTGGGTATACGTTAGTAATTAACTTTTCACCTTCGCGATCAGGTCCATCATTTTCAATTTTTGATCGGTTGAAACTTTACGCGCTTCCAGCTCAATGCCACGCTCGTTCAGCTTCTTAAAGGCTTCAATATCTTTTTCATCGACAGAAATCGCGTTGTTCACCTGGGTTTTACCCTGGCGGAACGCCATACCACCGATGTTGACTGACTTAATATTCACACCACCTTCCACGACGCGTTCAACATCGGTTGGGTTGGTGAAAAGCAGCATCACACGGTCGCCTGCATATTTCGGGTTGTTGTAAACACGGATCATCTTGGCGACATCAACGACGTGAGCCGTCACACCAGGAGGAGCAACTTGCGTCAACAGTGTTTTACGCACGGTATCGGCAGCCACTTCATCACTGACAACAATAATACGCGTTACGTTGGTTTCTTTGGTCCAGCGGGTCGCGACTTGACCATGAATCAAACGGTCATCAATACGGGCCAAACCAATATTCATGTAATCATTTGGACCCATTGGTTTAGCCGGGGTTGCTGCTTTAGGGGCAGCGACTGGCGCAACAGGTGCGGCTTTTTCAACAGGTTTTGCTTTCAGGGCTTTCACCCCTTCACGGCCTGTTTCTACCGCCAGTGCCACTAACTCATCAAAAGAAGGGTTATCATCACGGGCCATCAAGGTTTCAACCAGCATCGGAATATTGACCCCGGCGACGACCTCGTAATGCTCTTTATCGACGACAATACGGCTTGCCGCATTAAATGGGCTACCGCCCCAGGTATCGACGAGAAACAGCACACCTTTGTCGGTGTTCAGGTTTGCCAGTTGAGCGTTATATTTTTCGATCAAAGTTTCGGCGTTTTCACCGGGAACGAAATCTATCCAGCCAACATTTTCTTGTTCGCCTAATAGCATTTCTGCGGTTTTCAGCAATTGTTCTGCTGCCCAGCCATGCGTGCCTATGACAATAGCAATAGTCACTTGCTACCTCCTGTGTTGGTCATAACCACACCCTTAAAATGGGTGTTTTGTAGATTATCCGTTTCATTGAGCGAATCGATTCAGATAACGGTATGAGTAAAGATGTGTAACTTGAGACGGATTTATTTTAGACAGTGAAAAAATTATTTTATGTGATGAAGATCCGTAATTTAGCTTTGTTTCAAACATATTGAACTACTCCCTAAATTATGAGTCTGGTCAATGACAGTAAAATTGCAAAATCAGGTAAATCTTTGCAAAAGGGGTTTTTGCTCTGATATTGTTTATATCCCGTTTAATAACTAAGGAGTAAAGGGCAGTAGCCCACCGTATGGACCGTCACCGACGTCTTTTCATTATCAGGTCTGAATCTTCAGCCTTTCACATTGGCGTAGCACGCCCCGTAAATACCTTAGCTCAACTTTCTGCATCCGCATTTTGCGGGTTGCTATTGAGTCATTCCCAAAGCAGGAGCTTGTCATGGAACTCTTAATGGATCCCCAAATATGGGTGGGTTTACTGACGCTTATTGTTCTGGAAATCGTGCTGGGTATTGATAACCTGGTCTTTATTGCGATTCTTGCAGACAAACTTCCACCAAAACAAAGAGATAAAGCAAGACTTATCGGTTTATCACTGGCTTTAGTGATGAGGCTGGGCTTGTTGTCGTTAATCTCATGGATGGTGACGCTCACCCAACCGCTGTTTAGCGTCGCTAATCTGACGTTTTCCGGTCGCGATCTCATCATGTTATTCGGTGGCTTATTCTTGCTGTTTAAAGCCACAACCGAGCTGCATGAACGGTTGGAGAATCGCCAGCATGACGATGGGCATGGGAAAGGTTATGCCAGCTTCTGGGTCGTGGTGCTGCAGATTGTGGTGCTCGATGCGGTGTTCTCGCTCGATGCGGTGATTACCGCGGTGGGGATGGTGAATCACCTGCCTGTGATGATGGCAGCAGTCGTGATTGCGATGGGTGTGATGCTGATGGCATCAAAACCGTTAACGAATTTTGTTAACCAACATCCAACGGTCGTGGTGCTGTGTCTGAGCTTCTTATTAATGATCGGTCTGAGCCTGGTTGCTGAAGGCTTTGGTTTCCATATTCCTAAGGGCTACCTGTACGCGGCAATTGGTTTCTCAATCATCATTGAGTTCTTTAATCAGATTGCGCGTCGCAACTTTATTCGTCATCAGTCAAATGTACCGCTACGTGCCCGAACAGCTGACGCGATTTTGCGCCTGATGAATGGCAAGCGCCAACAGCGTGCGGCAAATGAAGACCATAAAACGATCACGCCAATTGAAGCGGAATCTTTCGCTGAAGAAGAGCGTTACATGATCAACGGTGTTTTGACGCTGGCTTCCCGTTCGTTGCGCAGCATTATGACACCGCGCGGTGAAATCTCCTGGGTTGATGCCGATAAATCGACAGCCGAAATCCGCGAGCAACTGCTGGAATCGCCGCACAGTTTATTCCCGATTTGTCGCGGGGAGTTGGATGAAATCATCGGTATCGTGCGTGCGAAAGAGTTGCTGGTGGCGCTTGAAAACGGTGGTGATGTGGCAGCAATCGCCGCGCAGTATCCTGCGATTGTGGTGCCTGAAACCCTTGATCCGATAAACTTACTGGGCGTATTACGTCGTGCTCGCGGTAGCTTCGTTATCGTGAACAACGAGTTTGGTGTGGTTCAAGGACTGGTCACACCGCTGGATGTGTTAGAAGCCATTGCGGGTGAATTCCCGGATGCGGACGAAACTCCAGAAATTGTGCGTGATGGTGACGGTTGGTTGGTGAAAGGTTCCACGGACCTGCACGCGATTCAGCAACATCTGGATATCAACACGCTGGTCAATGATGGCGAAGATATCGCCTCGATTGCCGGTTTGGTTATCTCGGTGAATGGTCAGATCCCGAAAGCAGGCGATGTGATTGAACTGGCTCCGCTTCGCATCGAGATTGTCGAAGCGAACGATTACCGCGTGGACTTAGTCCGAGTGGTGAAAGAACGCTCCGAACATGAAGACGAAGAAGAGTAATCAGCGCAGCGGAACGACTGAAACTGGGTGACCTCTACGGCGCGGGGGGCGTGTGTTCCCCCTTAGCCAGCGAGGAAACTCGCTTAGTGGCATCGGTCGCGCGTATAGATAACCCTGCAATACATTCACGCCGTGGCTGCGCAGATACTCTGCCTGCTGCGGCGTTTCAACGCCCTCAGCCACCAGGTCGATTTCCAGTCGCTGTGCCAGTGCGATAATAATATCGGTCACCGTCGAGTTCACCGCATCTGTCCCGATAGCCGCAGTAAACGACTTATCAATTTTTAGTACATTTGGATTAAGTGTTTCCAGATAGGCTAATGAACTCTGTCCAGTGCCAAAATCATCTATCGCCAAATCCACTCCCATACGATGTAAGTCGCGCACCACCCGGTGGTCCACATCCGGCAACGCATCTCGTTCTGTTAACTCCAGCGTCAATTTCTGAAGCGGATGGGCAGGGAACCATGAGCTGCGTAAATCGGTAATAATCTCACCTTCATGGAAATGGCTGGCAGCCACATTGAGTCCGATATGGAAATGACAAGATTTTGGAAATATATCAAGGTGGCGAACCGTTTCATCCAGCACATAGCGGGTCAATGGGGCAATCAGGTTTTGCTGCTCAGCCAGGGGAATAAACACGTCGGGAGAAATCCATCCCTGACGCGGATTATTCCATCGCAATAGCAACTCCACCCCCACACATTGAAGATTTCGGGCATTCACCAGCGGCTGGCAGAATACCTCGAATTCATGCGAGGCTAAGCCAACATTAATTTCCCACGAAAAACTCATGCGATTAGCAGTCGCAAGCCAGGCGATATAACCGATCAACATACTGAGAATCAACGCCAGTGGCAGCTGAGTGGGCAAATTGCTTAATGCCAGTGCTCCGGGAGACGGTCCGATAGTCGTGACGGAAAAGGCAAATCGATTGGAAGCCATTTCATGGCTGACTTGCCCATCCTCAATCGTAATTCGCTGCAACAGGCCTTCGCCATATTCCAGATGCGAATCAGCAACGTTGAGTACAGCGCGTGACACCCATGGGCGTTCAGGCTCAAGAATTAATCCGGTCAGCAATTCAATATTAATGATTTGCATGACCCCATCACTGCTACTGTTTGCCAAAGGTACCCAGGACAACAAAATCGGAGTTCCTTTCAATAACGAACGGTCTATCGAGAGAAACAGCAAGGGAAGAGCTGACGGTAATCGTGGTTGCAGCAAATTAATAGGGACATTGCGGCTGCCAAAAACACTTGAGCAATAAAGAATACCGTCCTTAATTAGCCCGATTGTGCGCACGGTTTGCAAGCGTGCCGCAAGTTCACGCATTTTTAGTTGAGCGTTCTCACAAGGCAGTCCAATAAGAGGAATAAGCGCATTATTGACCCCCTCAAGCGGGGTCAGAATATTTTCAAGCGTGCTGATTATGCGTTGATTGAAGGTCAGAAAATGCTGTTCATTCACTTTTCGCTCTGCGACAAAGCGTGCGCTAAGGGTCAACACGAGCGCCAGAACAGCTAACCCGATACACACAATTAAGCGCCTGCGGCGATAGCCTCGTAATATACGTTGAGCTGTCTGCATCGGTGATCACCTTGTGTAGAACCACGACCGAAATCGGCACGCAGAACACTCAAAGTGTAGTGGGGGTTTGGAAACACGATCGTAAAATCATACTTTTAGATGAACGCTAATTGATGCGCTCGCACAAGCGTCGCAAGCACGACGCCTGTCATTTTTCGATGTTTAGACCAGCAATGGGCTTATTAAACTTAGATGTGTTTTTACGCCGACTTTCAGCGCGTCTTCATCTAACAGGAAATGCGGATTGTGCACATTCCACACTGCACCTATATCGGGATTTCTGCAGCCGACAAAAATAAAGCATCCGGGAACATGCTGTTGGTAGGAAGAGAAATCCTCACTGCCGAATAATGGTGTCGTCACCGTTTGCAGTGTCTGAGGCGGGAAATTTAGATGGATAACGTTACGTGCGATTTCGCAGGCAGAAGGGTGGTTGTTCCCCACGGCATAGCCTGATTGCCATTGAATTTCAAAACTGGCTCCGTGGGCTGCAACAATTCCGGCTATTACCTGCTCCATCAACTCTGGGACACGCTCTCTGACTTGTTGATTATGTGTGCGTAATGTTCCCGCAAGCCGAGCGCTATTCGGAATAACATTGTAACTCTCACCTGACTGGAAAGTGGCGATAGTCAAAACGGGGGCGTGAAGCGGGTCGAGCTTACGAGCAACAATTTGCTGTAATGCGTTGACAATTTCTGCGCCGATGACAATGGGGTCAACACACAGGTGAGGCATAGATCCATGACCACCTTTGCCGGTAATCACAATATCGAAATTATCGCTTGATGCGCTGAAGACACCTTCTTTCAGGGACAGGGTCTGCGTGGGTTTATCAGGCATAACATGCAGACCAAAAATGTATTCTACATCCTGCAAGACGCCCAGACTGACCAGTTCCTGAGCACCGCCTGGCGGCACCTCTTCAGCATGCTGGAAAATAAAGCGCACCGAACCTTTAAGCCTGTCCTGGTAGTGACAAAGCACTTTTGCAGCCCCCATTAACATCGCCGCATGGGCATCATGTCCGCAGGCATGCATCACGCCAGGCTTGCATGATGTGAAGGATTCGCCACTCTCTTCCTGAATTGGCAAGGCATCAATATCTGCTCTTAAAGCCCACACAGGGCCAGGATGCCCCCCACGCAACTCTGCTACGACGCTATTAGGTGTTAAACGGCGTATTTCCAGCGGGCCAAAGCTTGCCAGTTCTGCGGCAATAAAATCCGCCGTGGCTTGTTCCTGAAAAGAGAGATCCGGATGAGCATGGATATGTTGACGCCAGCGAGACACGTCACGTGCAACTTCATCAGCAAGAATATCAATATTAAACGTCATAATGGCTCCGTTATTCGGTCACAGTATTTAGCGTGCGTTTTTTTGCCATCAAAGGTATGACGGCAAGCGCTGCGCAAATCATCGACAAAGAAAGGAAAATGAAAGTGGTGTAGTAGTCATGGCTGATACCAATCAGATAGCCCATTACGATTGGCGAAACAAAGCCGCCCAGAGTCCCTCCGGTGTTAATCAAACCCATCGCTGCTCCCATGGTTTCGACCGGTAAGCGTTTCATCGGCAAGGTAAAGACCGTGACGAAACTTCCCATCAAAAAGACCTGACCGAGGAATAAAAATACGCTGGCGGTGACAGGTGAAGGCATGTGGTAAATGGTGAAAATGCATAGTGCGCTGACAATGGAACAGGCGATAATCACTAAGGGTTCACGGCCCTGGAAATATTTACCAACCAGCCAACCGGTTCCCAGTGAAGAGATCCACAGACCCAACCCGCCCACTGCAATCACCAGACCTGAAGTTTCAAGCGGCATATTGCGTTGCTGCACTAAAAACTTTGGCAGCCAGGCCATCAGCCCGTAGCTTGGAATATTGATGCAAAAAATAGAGACAAATAGCAGTAACACGATGGGGTTTTTCAACAGTGAACGGTAGCTGACCGTAGAAGCAGTTCTTGCAGCAGCCTGGTGTTTGCGGACCAGCATAAAAATAATCACCGCAACCGCGCAGGCTATCAAGCCCAGACCAGCAAATGACCCTCGCCAGCCGATATGCGTTAACGCACTAACCGCCAGCATTGGGCCGATTGTCATCGCAAGACCTGCGGAAGAGAGCAGGATCGATTGGGCAAACGTGCGTTTCTCAATGCTGAAGTTGCTGACCACGGCTTTAGCGCAAGAACAGGGATACCCTGAATGACCGATGCCTGAAAGAAAACGAAACAGGATCAACATACCAAAACTGAAGCCCAGCAGGCCAAAACACAGCGCAAAGCCCCCGAGCAGACAGAGCGATACCACCAACATGATGCGAAAGCCAATGCGGTCGTTTAGCCAGCCTGCGGGTATCTGAAACAATGAGTAAGACAAAAAGAAAATACCGGTGATGTAACCTAACTGCTCAGTGGAAACGCCAAACTCTTTTTCGATAGGCAATAACGCGAAGCCCATCACTGTTTTATCAATATAGACAATGACATAACCGAGAAATAACAGGAAAATCATCAAGGTGTGGTTTTTTTTCATCATGCAGAGCCCTGTGCTGAGTTCTGTTCATATAAGCAGCCCGGGTCATCCAGCAAAAGATGTCATTATGTTTGAGGTGATGCTTTTTATTGATAGGGGGAGTGGATGAAATACTTGCCGAAAATGCAGCAATTACATGTCTTCAGACAAGTGGTACGTAGCCGCAGCATCCGTGGCGCATCACGAGCAATGGGGCAATCCCAACCCGCAGTGAGCCGAACTTTACGAGAGCTGGAGCAAATTTTATCAGTACAACTTTTTTTGCGTGGCAACGAAGGCATCACCTTAACCGAAGCGGGAGAGGCGTTTTCTCGACGAGTTGAGTGGATCCTTGAGGAGTTACAGCGAGCTGCTGAAGAGGTGGAACAAATTAGTCATTTTTCACAGGGCAAGTTGACTATCGGATTCTCGTCGCTCATTGCCCTAAGCGTTTTTCCCACTGTTGCAGATAGTTTTAAATCGCGATTACCGCAGGCGAGTTTGCATATCAAAGAAGGACAACTGGCAACACTGCTCCCGTTGCTTCAACAAGGTGAACTCGACCTGGCGATTGGGACAATAAATCCGGCCAAAGTTCCCGAAGATGTCATTATCGAGCCTTTGTTTAGCGCACCTTTTTGTGTGATTGCCCGCCGTGGACACCCACTGGAGGAGGCGGCGTCTTTGTCAGATTTACGCCGTGCAAAATGGTTGTTGCCAGAGGCAAATATTGGTTATTACCAACAGCTTCAGGATGAGTTCAATGAGTTTTACGGCCAGATACACGTGGCACCCATTCGAACTGACTCAGTGATTTGCGGGCTAAACATGGTACTGCACTCGGATTATTTGACGATTGTCGCCAGAGCGATGAGTACACCATTGTTTTTACAGGACAAACTGACAGTTTTGCCGATAACGACGTTACCGTCGGCGCAATACTGCGTTATCTGGTCGCAGAAGTCAGAACTGACCGCCACAGCGCGACAATTTTTATTAGCGCTGCGGCAGGAGTGTCAGAATTACCCGTGGTAGAGTGGCCCTCAAATGAGAGGGCCGGAAGGGATTAGTCACACTGTACTTTAATTGCCAGGCCGCCACGTGATGTCTCGCGGTACTTCGCATTCATGTCTTTGCCCGTTTCGTACATCGTTTCAATGACTTTATCGAGAGAAACGCGCGGCTCACTGGTGCGGCGCATTGCCATACGCGTGGCGTTGATGGCTTTCACGGAAGCAATGGCGTTACGTTCGATACACGGCACTTGAACCTGACCCGCAACTGGGTCGCAAGTCAGGCCGAGGTTGTGTTCCATACCAATTTCAGCCGCAACACAGACTTGCTCTGGGCTGGCACCCAGGATTTCAGCCAGGCCAGCCGCTGCCATTGAGCAGGCCACACCCACTTCACCCTGACAACCCACTTCAGCGCCAGAGATAGAGGCGTTCATCTTATACAGCGCACCAATGGCACCAGAAGCGAGGAAGTAACGGATGTAAGTATCTGGGCTGACCGACTCGATAAAGTGGTCATAGTACGCCAACACGGCCGGTACAATCCCGCAGGCACCGTTGGTTGGAGCGGTAACGACACGTCCACCTGCAGCGTTTTCTTCGTTAACCGCCAGCGCAAACATGTTTACCCAGTCAACAACATTCATTGGGTCATTGGATAGCTTATCACTGGACACCAGCATGCGGCGCAACGCTGAAGCACGACGCGGTACACGCAACGGGCCAGGTAATACGCCTTCGGTGTTTACACCACGGTCGATACAGGCGCGCATGGTTTGCCAGACGTTAGAGAAATACTCTTCAATCTCTTTACGGCTGTGCAGAGCCAGTTCGTTTTGCATAATGACGCCGGACAAGGACATGCCGGTATCTTTGCAGTGCTGAAGCATTTCTTGCGCAGAATTGAACGAGTAAGGCACTACCACTTCGTTAGTTGCGTCTTTGCCGAAATTCTCTTCATCGACGATAAAACCACCGCCGATGGAGTAGTAGGTTTTGCTGTAGATGACTTTATCGCCGCTGTACGCATGGATAGACATACCGTTTTCATGAAGCGACAGGTTGTCGTTGCGGAAACACATGCCGGTATCTTTTGGGAAATCGACTTCATGACGACCCTGTGCCAGCCACAAACGTTCACGCGTTTCTACATCGCGGATAAATGCGGGAATGGAATCAATATCAACAGTGGCAGGTTCGTTACCTGCAAGACCCATAATGATAGCGATATCAGTATGGTGGCCTTTACCTGTCAGAGAAAGAGAACCGTAGACATCGACAGCGATGCGTGTCGTGTCTTCAAGTAATCCTTTTTCGACCAGATCATCGACAAACAACTTACCGGCCTTCATCGGACCGACGGTATGGGAACTGGATGGCCCAATGCCGACTTTGAACATGTCGAATATGCTAATCACACTAAAACTCCTTTCAGGACACCGGCTAAATAAAATTTGCTGCTGTGAAATCGCAGCTGACTAGTTTAAAAATTTATTGCTCACCGTAGTAAACTATTCACATGAATTAAACTAATGCTTAACCTTAGCTTGCCTAATCTTAACCAAAAACCACAAAACCACGACCAGATACTTCTCTAAATATAGCCCTGATTGCAGAATTAAAGAGTGATCAAGCTTCCACGCCTATCTGTAAAGCCAACTCGCGGATAATTCCGGCAGTCATGCCCCAGACAAAGTAGTGCTGATACCAGGAAAGCCAGACGCGATGGGCGTTACCGCGACGATGAATATCCAACGGATGGTAGCGTCCCAGGGTGAGTGCTTCCATCAGGGGCATTTCAAAAACTGCCGCCACTTCATCTTCACAGGCCCGATAAGGTAAATCGGGAGGGATGATGCCGACAACTGGCGTAACCTGAAAACCCGTGACGCTATCCACTGGCGGCAAAGTGCCGATAACATCAACGCAGTCTGGCGATATAGCCACTTCTTCCCAGGCTTCTCGCAGCGCTGCGGCAATGAGCGACTCGTCAGTGTCATCCACCGCTCCGCCAGGAAAGGCAACTTGCCCGGCATGTTTGCGCAGCAGGGCTGAACGTTGGGTCAACAGCAGCCCAGGTTGTGGGCGGCGCACAATCGGGATCAGTACCGCAGCCTGGCGCTTATTCCCGCTCATGCGTGTTACAGGCGGCTGCAATAGCTGAAAACGCGATAAAAAATCGCTCATGCTCAAGGATGAACCGGACATGAAATCACTTCTCTAGTTGCGGAAGAATACGGTTAACTTTATCAAAAGTTTCCTGATATTCCGCAGATTCAACACTATCAGCCACAATACCGCCACCTGCCGAGCAGTAAAGTTTGCCCCCTTCGGCGGTTAGCGTCCTGATAGTAATACTGGTATCCATATTCCCGCAGAAGCTCAAATAACCAATGCTCCCGCACCAGACATTACGCCGTTGTGGCTCAAGCTCTTCAATGACTTCCATGGCGCGCACTTTCGGTGCGCCGGTGATCGATCCACCAGGGAAACAGGCGCGCAGTAAATCTGTAGCCTTGAGATGCGACGGCAATTGCGCGGTTATGGTGCTCACCAGATGATGTACGGCAGGAAACGGTTCGACAACAAACAACTCAGGGACCTTTACGCTACCCGGTACGGCAACACGGCCAATGTCATTGCGCAGCAAATCCACGATCATCAGATTTTCGGCGCGATCTTTCGGTGAATTTGCCAGTTTTTCAGCCTGCTGAGCATCAGCCAGCGGATCTTCAAGGCGAGGCAACGTCCCTTTTATCGGGCGAGTCTGAATGTTGTCGCCTTCCAGCAGAATAAATCGCTCAGGTGACAGGCTTAAAATGACGCTGTCAGGTAAACGAATAAAGGCACTAAACGGCGCGCGGTTAGCCGCATTCAACCGTTCAAAGGCTTGCCATTCATCTCCTTCATAGCGAGCATGAAAGCGCTGCGCCAGGTTCACCTGGTAGCAATCGCCACTTTTGAGATATTCCTGTACCTGGCGAAATTTAAGTCCATACTGCTCGCGGGTCATATTGGACTGCCACGCGCTCGTCAGGCGGAAAGGTTGACCTGGGCTGTACGGAGTCAGCGTGTCAAGAAACTGTTGGCGAGCATCGATATTCCCCCAACACAGCAATGTCAGACACTGTTTCTGGTGGTCAGCTATCAACGCCCAATCATAAATGCCAATCGCCATATCGGGTGTTGTAAGATCGCGTTGTGCCTGCTCAGGTAATTTTTCGAAATGGCGACCCAGGTCATAACCAAATAAACCCAGAGCTCCACCTAAGAAGGGGAGTTCCGGGTGTGTTGCCGGTTGATAACCAAAACTGTCCAGGGTTTGCTGTAACCACTGCAAAGGATCGCCGTGATGCGTCGAACTGTTGCCTTCAACGCAGATTGTCGTTTCAGCGCCGCGTGTCACTACTGTTGCCCGAGGCTCGGCAACCAGAATATCAAAGCGATTATGGGGATGGTCGGCGAAGCCGGAATGCAAGAGCATGGCCCACGGTTGCTGTGCTAACGCTTTGAAAGTGTGTTGGACAGCATCGGGATGCCACGGCAAAGTTCGAAAAGTTAGAGTCTGCAACGTCATAAACCACAACTAAGAAAGAGACAAATCATCCTGCCAGACAAGGGAACCCTCTGGAAACCCTGAAAGCAGCGTGAAATAATTAACCCAGGCAATGTAACAGGAGTCGAAAATGTTTGCAGGATTACCCTCATTATCCCATGAGCAACAGCAGAAAGCTGTAGAACGTATTCAGGAACTGATGGCCCAGGGCATGAGCAGTGGCGAAGCGATTACGCTCGTCGCCGCAGAAATTCGAGCCAACCATACCGGCGAGATGGTCGCAGTCCGCTTTGAGGATGACGATGTCGGCAATGCGGAAAGTGACGATGAGGACGCGAATGAGGACACTGAAGAGCGATACGTCGATCGTTATGAAGAAGACGAAGAGTAAGAGTGCGGGCCGGAGCCCGCATTCTGTCAAACTGCCGCGATAATCTTAATTTCTACTTTATAACGCGGGTTCATCAATTTTGCCTGCACGGTACAACGTACCGGCGCATGACCCGCAACAACCCATTCATCCCAGGCTTTATTCATCGCTGCAAAGTCGGCACTTTCTGGCAGGAAAATGGTTGCGTCGAGGATCTTACTTTTATCGCTGCCTTGTTCCTGAAGCACTGTGTCGATTTGCGCAAGTGTGTTGGCAGTTTGCTCGTAAGCATCCACATCAAGGTTCTCTGGCACACCGGTGTAATACAACGTGTTGTTATGAATAACCGCATCAGACCAACGTGCTTCCGGTTTTATACGTACAATACTCATCACTATTTCCCTGGCTATTTGCTCATATTGCGCCACAGCCTGCCACAATCCGCTGACGGCTTCCACTGGCTTAACAACTCACAGGCTGACATAATCACTGTCAATAAACCCAGGGGGTAATGTGATAGACGATTTTGCAGCAGACGGCCAACTCGCCACGGCGATAGCGGGTTTTAAACCGCGTGAACCACAACGCCAGATGGCACAAGCTGTCACCAATGCTATCGCTTCGGGGCGTGAACTGGTGGTGGAGGCGGGTACTGGTACAGGTAAAACCTATGCGTATCTGGCTCCGGCTTTGCGTTCAGGCAAAAAAGTCATTATCTCCACGGGATCAAAAGCATTACAGGATCAGCTCTTCTCTCGCGATTTACCTACTGTTGCGCGAGCGCTGGATTTCAAAGGGCGGCTGGCACTGCTAAAAGGGCGCTCGAACTATTTATGCCTCGAACGTTTAGAGCAGCAGGCTCTGGCGGGGGGGGATTTGCAGGTCCAGACGCTAAGCGACATCGTCAAATTACGCGGTTGGGCGATAGAAACCGTGGACGGTGATATCAGCACTTGCGCAAGTGTAGCCGAAGATTCCACTGTCTGGCCGATGGTGACCAGCACTAACGATAACTGCCTGGGTCAAGATTGCCCACTGTACAAAGACTGTTTTGTGGTGAAAGCGCGTAAAAAAGCGATGGATTCTGACGTGGTCGTCGTCAACCATCACCTTTTTTTGGCCGATATGGTGGTTAAAGAGGGCGGTTTTGGCGAGCTGATTCCTGAAGCTGAAGTCATGATTTTCGATGAAGCCCACCAAATCCCCGACATTGCGAGCCAGTACTTTGGGCAGTCTGTCTCCAGCCGCCAGCTTCTGGATATTGCGAAAGACATCTCAATTGCTTACCGCACGGAAGTGCGTGATGCGCAGCAACTACAAAAGAGTGCCGACCGACTGGCGCAAAGCACCCAGGATTTTCGTCTGCAAATGGGTGATCCGGGATATCGCGGAAACTTGCGTGAATTACTGGCGGAACCGTCAGTTCAACGTGCGCTACTGCTGCTCGATGACGCGCTCGAATTATGTTACGACGTGGCAAAACTCTCACTTGGGCGCTCTGCATTACTCGATGCCGCTTTTGAACGCACAGTGATTTTGCGTGGACGCATTAAGCGCCTGAAAGAGGTCGATACCCCGGGTTACAGCTACTGGTATGAATGTAACGCTCGTAACTTCACCCTGGCGCTGACACCGCTTTCAGTCGCCGATAAATTCCAGGAAGTGATAAGCCAGAAAGCGGGAACCTGGATTTTTACCTCGGCAACGCTTTCAGTAAACGACCAGCTCAGCCACTTTACCGAACGCCTCGGTATTGCCAACGCAGAAACCTTGTTACTCGCCAGCCCGTTTGATTATGCCACTCAGGCACTGTTGTGCGTGCCGCGTGGCTTGCCAACACCGAATCAACCGGCTGCGGGCAAGCATCTGGCAAAAATGCTCAAGCCGCTTATTGAAGCCAACAATGGCCGGTGCTTTATGCTGTGCACTTCTCACTCGATGATGCGCGATTTGGCCGAACAATTCCGCGCCACGATGACATTACCGGTGTTGTTGCAGGGAGAAACCAGCAAAGGCCAACTGTTGCAGCAATTTGTGGATGCGGGTAACGCCTTGTTGGTCGCCACAAGCAGTTTTTGGGAAGGTGTGGATGTGCGTGGTGACGCGCTCTCGCTGGTCATTATCGACAAGCTGCCGTTCACTTCCCCAGACGATCCTTTGCTAAAAGCACGTATGGAAGATTGCCGCCTGCGTGGGGGGGATCCTTTCGAGGACGTGCAGCTCCCGGATGCTGTTATTACTTTAAAACAAGGTGTTGGGCGTTTAATCCGTGATGTTGATGACCGGGGGGTATTGGTGATTTGCGATAATCGCCTGGTGATGCGCCCGTACGGTGCCGTATTCCTCAATAGTCTTCCACCTACACCGCGCACACGGGATATTAATCGGGCAGTTGACTTCCTTAACCACCGCTCGGCGCAGTAATTTGTGCCATGCTATGGTATGATGCGCGCCGATTTTTGACCTTTATTTCCTGCCAGAGGTTGGCAATACCATGCGAATTTTAGCCATCGATACCGCGACAGAGGCATGTTCGGTTGCCCTGTATAATGAAGGGGCGATCCGTGCCCATTTCGAACTCTGCCCACGTGAACATACCCAACGCATTTTACCGCTGGTACGCGACATACTGAATGAGGGAGACGTTGGTCTGACCGCATTGAATGCGCTTGCTTACGGCCGTGGCCCAGGTAGTTTTACTGGCGTGCGTATCGGTATTGGTATTGCGCAAGGGTTGGCTCTGGGTGCTGAATTGCCGATGATTGGCGTTTCGACGCTGGCCACCATGGCGCAAGGTGCGTGGCGTTTGACGAAAGCGACCCGCGTGCTGGCTGCTATCGACGCGCGAATGGGCGAAGTATATTGGGCTGAATATCAGCGTGACGAACACGGCGTCTGGCACGGCGAGGAAACTGAAGCCGTGCTGAAACCTGAAGCTGTTACCGAACGTTTGAAGCAACTTCAGGGCGAATGGGCGACAGTAGGAACTGGCTGGCAGGCTTGGCCAGATATGGCGCAAGGCAGTGAATTACTCATCCGCGATGGTGAAGTCACTCTTCCTGCAGCAGAAGATATGTTACCTCTGGCGATTCAGGCATTAAATGATGGTTGTACGGTGGCGGTAGAACATGCCGAACCGGTTTATCTGCGTAACGAAGTGACATGGAAGAAGCTTCCAGGCAGAGAATAGTTTCCAACGTTTTCGTGCAGCGAAACTGCGTTAAGGAGAAAGGATATGGCTGGTTTGAATGTCAGAATTGTAACCCGATTATTTGCAGTTGCTGCCGTAGTGATGCTTAGCGGTTGTGTCACCATCCCCGATGCGATTAAAGGCACCAGTGCCACGCCCCAACAAGATTTAGCGCGCGTGATGAACGCGCCGCAACTCTACGTTGGGCAAGAAGCGCGATTTGGCGGGCGAGTGGTGAACATCGATAACAAACAAGGCAAAACACGGCTGGAAATTGCCACGGTTAGCCTCGATGACGGCGCGCGCCCGCAATTGGGTGAGCCTTCAAGAGGGCGTATTTACGCTGACGTAAATGGCTTCCTCGATCCAGTAGACTTCCGTGGACAATTAGTCACCGTAGTTGGCCCAATCACCGGCGTGGTTGAAGGCAAAGTAGGCGAAACTGCCTATCGATATATGGTGATGCAGGTAAATGGCTATAAACGCTGGCGTGTCACGCAACAAATTGTCATGCCACCACAACCCATCGACCCGTGGTTCTGGGGCGGGCCGTATCCTTATCGTGGGCGTTATGGCTACGGCGGGATGTGGGGCGGCGGTGGATGGTATAATCCAGGCCCTGCACAGGTACAGACTATCGTAACTGAGTAATTGTTTGTTTTACCGAGCTAAATAGGCAGCGGCATGTCCGCTGTCTATTTATTTAAACAATCGAATAAAAATAATTAGTGATGTGCTTCGCAACCTTAAATCAGTCTAATTAATAAACTGGTACGCTGAGTTAATATTATGTTAACGACGTGTTTCTATATTGGGGTTGTGATGACGACGAATAATAAATTCAGAGGTGGATCCTTGAAGAAGGTTTGGCTTAACCGCTACCCAGCCGATGTTGCGGCTGAGATAAATCCTGACCGTTATCAGTCCCTGGTTGATATGTTTGAGCAAGCAACGGCACGTTATGCCGATCAGCCTGCATTCGTGAATATGGGCGAAGTGATGACGTTCCGTAAGCTGGAAGAGCGAAGCCGTGCTTTTGCTGCATATTTACAGCAGGGTCTTGGCCTGCAGAAGGGCGATCGCGTTGCGCTAATGATGCCGAATCTGTTGCAGTACCCCGTTGCGTTGTTTGGTATTTTGCGTGCGGGTATGGTGGTCGTAAACGTCAACCCATTGTACACCCCGCGTGAGCTTGAACATCAACTCAACGATAGCGGTGCAAGCGCCATTGTGATTGTCTCTAACTTTGCGCACACCCTGGAAAAGGTTGTCGAAAAGACCCAGGTAAAACACGTTATTTTGACCCGCATGGGCGATCAGCTTTCCGCGGCAAAAGGCACCCTGGTCAACTTCGTTGTTAAGTACGTCAAACGTTTGGTGCCGAAGTACCATCTGCCTGATGCCATTTCGTTCCGCAGTGCGCTGCAACAGGGTTATCGCCTCCAGTACATTAAGCCTGAAATTGTGAGTGCTGACCTCGCGTTCCTGCAATATACCGGTGGCACGACGGGAGTTGCCAAAGGGGCGATGCTGACACACCGCAACATGTTGGCGAACCTTGAGCAAGTCAGAGCGGCATATAGCCCATTATTGTTTGAGCGCAAAGAGCTGGTGGTGACGGCGTTACCGCTTTATCACATTTTTGCCCTGACGATGAACTGCCTGCTGTTTATTGAGATTGGCGGGCAGAACCTGCTGATAACTAACCCGCGTGATATTCCGGGGCTGGTGAAAGAACTGGCGAAGTATCCGTTTACTGCCATGACCGGCGTTAACACGCTATTTAATGCGTTACTCAACAACAAAGAATTCCAACAACTCGACTTCTCAAGCCTGCATCTTTCTGCAGGAGGGGGAATGCCGGTGCAACATGCCGTTGCTGAACGCTGGGAAAAACTGACGGGCCGTTTTCTGCTTGAAGGCTACGGTTTGACCGAGTGTGCACCGCTGGTGAGTGCGAATCCGCATGACATGGATTACCACAGTGGGAGTATTGGTTTGCCGGTGCCATCAACCGAAGTGAAGATGATTGATGACGAAGGTGAGGAAGTGCCTCCTGGTGAGCCGGGCGAACTGTGCGTGAAAGGGCCGCAGGTGATGCTGGGCTACTGGCAGCGCCCTGATGCGACGGATGAAATTTTGCAAGACGGTTGGCTGCGTACCGGAGATATTGCGGTCATGGACGAAGAGGGCTTTATGCGCATCGTCGACCGTAAGAAAGATATGATTCTGGTTTCGGGTTTTAACGTCTACCCGAACGAAATCGAAGATGTCGTCATGCAGCATAGCGGTGTGCTTGAAGTCGCGGCAGTCGGTGTCCCAAGTGGCGCATCCGGCGAAGCAGTAAAAATCTTCGTCGTAAAAAAAGATCCTTCTTTAACCGAAGAGGCATTGGTTGTTTTTTGCCGCCGCCACCTCACAGGTTACAAAGTACCGAAGCTAGTTGAGTTCCGCGAAGAGCTGCCAAAATCAAACGTTGGCAAAATTTTACGACGAGAACTACGTGACGAATCGGTCAGTAAAGGCAACAATAACGCCTGAGCTCCGAGTCAGTCGCCCTAACGCCGGTTCTGCCGGCGTTTTTTATGGGCGCAAACCTAAGAGAACTGAATTTGACTTACCAAATGATTATTACCGATGAAGCCCTTGCCTCCGTGTGCGAAGCGGCTCGTCACTTTCCCGCTATTGCGCTGGATACCGAATTTGTCCGTACCCGCACTTACTATCCACAACTGGGTTTGATCCAGTTGTACGACGGTGAGACGGCTTCGCTTATCGACCCGTTAACCATCACTGACTGGTCACCGTTTAAAGCGTTGCTACAAGACAAGGCGGTGATTAAATTTCTGCACGCAGGTAGCGAAGATCTGGAAGTATTCCTCAATGCGTTTGGCATGTTGCCGGACCCGTTTATTGATACGCAGATTCTGGCGGCATTTAGTGGACGCCCGCTCTCTTGTGGTTTTGCCACTATCGTTGAGTCCTTCACGGGTATTGCGCTGGATAAAAGTGAATCTCGTACCGACTGGCTTGCGCGCCCGCTGACTGAGCGCCAGTGTGATTATGCTGCCGCAGATGTGCTGTATTTGCTGCCTATTGCGCACAAGTTGATGGAAGAGACACAAGCCGCAGGTTGGATGGAGGCGGCGCTGGATGAATGTAACCTGATGGCGGCACGTCGTCAGGATGTACTGGATCCCGAAGAAGCATGGCGTGAAATCGGCAACGCATGGCAGTTAAGAACTCGCCAGCTGGCTTGTCTGAAGAAACTGGCTTCATGGCGTCTGCGCAAAGCGCGCGAACGCGATATGGCTGTCAATTTCGTGGTTCGCGAAGAACATCTTTGGCAGGTTGCGCGTTACATGCCAGGGTCGTTGGGTGAGCTGGAACATCTGGGTCTGAGCGGTAGCGAAATCCGATTCCACGGCAAAGCGCTGTTGGCGATGGTTGAAGAAGCTCAGGCGTTATCTGAAGATGAATTACCAGAACCATTAAGCAATCTGGTCGATATGCCGGGTTATCGCCGTGTATTTAAAGCGATTAAGGCGTTAGTACAGCAAGTGAGTGAGACTTGTGGTTTAAGCGCTGAATTGCTTGCTTCGCGTCGACAAATTAACCAGTTGTTGAACTGGCACTGGCAATTAAAATCACAAACGATGCAGCCGGAATTAATCAGTGGATGGCGTGGGCAAGTAATGGGCGAAGCGTTAAAAACATTGCTGGCAGATTATTAATATACGAAGCGCTATTAAGAATAGTCTGAATTAATATCGGGTTGTCATAACAAAAAAATAAACCCCAGGATTATTCCAGGGGTTTATTTCGAGAAAATCAATTACGCAGATTTGGTTGTTGCTTCCTGTGTTTCTGGCAACGTCACGTTAAGTTCCAGAACAGAAATATCGTCATCTTTTTGATCGAGAACGACGGTTAACATCTCTGGATCGATTTTTACGTATTTGCAGATCACTTCCAGAATATCGCGTTTTAGCTGCGGTAAATAATGCGGTTCACTATCACCACGGCGGCGTTCTGCAACGATAATTTGCAGGCGTTCTTTTGCAATGTTGGCGGTGTTCTTTTTCCGTGAGAGAAAAAAGTCTAATAATGCCATAACTTATCCTCCGAACAGGCGTTTGAGGAAGCCTTTCTTCTCTTCTTCAATGAAGCGGAAAGGGCGATCTTCGCCAAGCAGGCGTTCAACAGTATCTGCGTAAGCTTTACCAGCGTCAGCTTCCTGGTCAAGAATGACCGGCTCACCCTGGTTTGACGCGCGCAGAACAGATTGATCTTCCGGGATAACCCCAACCAATGGAATGCGTAGGATTTCCAGCACATCTTCCATGCTTAGCATATCCCCGCGCGTCACACGGCCTGGGTTGTAGCGAGTTAACAGCAGATGTTCTTTAATCGGCGACTCACCGTTTTCTGCACGGCGAGATTTAGACGAAAGAATACCCAGAATGCGGTCAGAGTCGCGGACGGACGACACTTCCGGGTTGGTGGTGATAATCGCTTCATCGGCGAAATAGAGCGCCATTAATGCGCCTGTTTCAATACCCGCAGGGGAATCACAAACGATAAATTCGAAGTCCATATTTTTCAGGTCTTCAAGCACTTTCGCCACGCCTTCGCGAGTGAGGGCGTCTTTATCGCGAGTCTGCGATGCCGGGAGAATATAGAGCTGCTCGGTGCGTTTATCTCTGATTAACGCCTGATTAAGTGTGGCATCGCCTTGAATAACGTTGACGAAATCGTAAACCACACGACGCTCGCAGCCCATAATCAAATCCAGGTTACGCAGGCCAATATCAAAATCGATTACGACGGTTTTTCTTCCCTTCTGGGCCAAACCCGTAGCGATGGCCGCGCTGGACGTGGTCTTACCGACGCCCCCTTTACCCGATGTAACAACAATAATGCGTGCCATAAAGGAATTCCTTGTTAAAAGGGCTTAATTCAAAGGTTGAACGGAGAGAGCACCACTGGCCAAACTCAAGCGTGCCGCTTTCCCATAATAATCAGCTGGTATTTGTTCACTCAGCCAGTATTCACCCGCTATTGAGACCAGCTCAGCAGCAAGATTTGTACAGAATATTTGTGCTTCACGATCGCCGCTGGCACCCGCCAGGGCACGGCCACGCATCATGCCGTAAACATGAATATTACCATCAGCTATAAGTTCTGCACCGGCACTGACGTGATTGGTGATAATCAAATCACAGTTTGGTGCATAAATACGCTGTCCGGAGCGAACCGGGGTATCAATCAAACGCGTTTTTGTGACCGAGTTAACAATTGGCTCGACAGGGGCTGCAACCTCAGCGGGCACGGCTTTAGCACGTGAATTTTTTTCTTTCCCTTCGGTCAGCAATGGCAAGCCGGCACGCTCAATTTCTTTTTTTAGCGCTTCGTCTTTACAGCCACTAATACCGACAACCCGCAATCCGGAAGAAACGACAGCTTGCTGGACATTTTTCCAGTTAACTGAACCATCCAGACTGGCAACATTCACCACCACAGGTGCATTTTTCAGAAAGGCGGGAGCCTGGGATACTTTTTCCTGAAGGGCCTGGAGAATCACCTCGGGTTGCGCATCATGTAAATGAAGCACTGATAAGGTAAAACTGCTGCCTTTTAACTCGATTGGCGTGTTTGACATCCTGGCCTTACTCAATTGGGTATAATCCCCACTGATGTGGGACGATATTCCGAAGTACATATGGCATGTTATAGTCACAGGTATATTCAGGCAAGCCACCATCTGGCGAAAATAGAGTAAAAAAAATGTTTTGTGTGATCTACAGAAGTAGCAAACGTGACCAGACATATCTCTATGTCGAAAAAAAAGACGATTTCTCTCGAGTTCCCGAAGAATTGATGAAAGGTTTTGGCGTACCCCAATTGGCGATGTTATTACCGCTTGATGGGAGTAAAAAACTGGCCAGTGCCGATATCGAAAAAGTAAAACAGGCACTCAAAGACGAGGGCTATTATTTGCAATTGCCACCGCCGCCAGAAAGTTTGTTAAAAATGCATCTCGAAAATAGTCCGAAAAAATAAGTTTCGGACGAGTGCCAAATCTTTCCTATACATAAAGGTAGATGATACTTAGAACAAATCACCGCGGGGAAAATGATGAAAACTCCAGCAATTTGTTTAACGGTCATCGCCTTTATGCTTAGCAGTTTGGGCGCAACATCTGCCGAGGAGCAGGCGCAATCCCTTGTTAACACACCGATTGCACCTAAGTCTGAAGCTGCACCCGCGCCAATCACACTTGCACAGCAGGGGCGTGATCCCGCCGAATTCCCCGCTTATGTTGAAACCCTTAAAGCGCAGGCCAGGGCGCAGGGCATTAGCGGCAACACCATCAACAGCGCATTCGCAAACGTCCATTTTGTTGATCGGGTCATAAAATCTGACCAGAACCAGCTTGAAAAGAAAATCATGCTTGATGAATATCTGACGCGGGTTATTACACCGGAAAAGATTGAAAAAGCACGCGCTCAGTATCAGCAGCATCGAAGCGAATTAGAGCAAATCAGTAAACGGACTGAGGTGCAAAGTCAGTACATCGTGTCGCTGTGGGCGATGGAAAGTCATTTTGGTGAAATACAGGGAAAAGAAGACATCATTTCTGCCCTTGCAACGCTTGCCTTTGAAGGACGACGGGAGGCCTTTTTCACAAAAGAGTTGATGGCGGCTTTGAAAATTCTCGATCAGGGGCACATCAACGTAGCGGAGCTGAAAGGCTCGTGGGCGGGTGCGATGGGGCAGAACCAGTTTATGCCTACTTCGTATCTGCACTACGGTGCTGATGGCGATGGTGACGGTAAAATTGATATCTGGCAGAGCACCAGCGATGTTTTTGCTTCCACAGCCAATTATCTGAAAACTGAAGGTTGGAAAGCGGGGGGCTCATGGGGCAAAGAAGTCGTCTTACCAAAGGATTTCGATAGCGCCATTGCGGGCACTAAAACCAACCAGGGCAAAACCGTCAGTCAGTGGCAGAAATTAGGTATCACACTTAAAGATGGAACGCCATTGCACGCCTCTAAACAAAAAGCCTGGATCGTGACACCGGAGGACAATCAGGGGCGTTCATTTCTGGTCTACAACAACTTCCGCACAATTATGCACTGGAACCGTTCTTACTACTTTGCGATAAGCATCGGTATGATGGCGGATGCAATCGCACGATAACGTAGATTCATCAGTATTCAGTGGCGTTTTTTTTCTCTAGTATCAAATGCAGTTAACACAACGACGCAGAGGAAAGGCATGTATCAGCATCATAATTGGCAGGGTGCGCTGCTGGATTTTCCGGTCAGCAAAGTAGTGTGCGTAGGGAGTAACTACGCAAAACATATCAAAGAGATGGGCAGTGCGACACCAGACGAACCGGTGTTGTTCATTAAACCCGAAAGTGCGCTGTGCGATATTCGTCAGCCTCTGGTTCTGCCTCAGGATTTTGGTTCTGTTCACCACGAAGTAGAACTGGCGATTCTGATTGGTTCAACCTTGAGAAAGGCAACGGATGAACATGTGAGTAAGGCTATTGCGGGATACGGCGTAGCGCTTGATCTTACGTTGCGTGATTTACAAGGCAAACTGAAAAAAGCGGGCCAACCGTGGGAAAAGGCCAAAGGATTCGATAATTCGTGCCCGATTTCTGGTTTTGTTCCGGCCAGTGAATTTAACGGCGATCCGCAAAATACCGCGCTTGGCTTGAAGATCAATGGTGAAATCCGCCAGCAGGGCAGTACCTCCGATATGATCCACAAGATTGTCCCGTTAATTGCATATATGAGCCGATACTTCACCTTACGTGCCGGAGATGTCATTCTCACTGGCACCCCGGAGGGCGTTGGGCCGCTGAGCAGCGGTGATGAACTCGAAGTTAGCTTCGCTAACCACAGTCTGACCACGCGCGTTCTATAATCAATTTGCCGCCGGCGGGCGGCAAAACTTGCATCTCAGGCTCAGAGTGTTTATAAGGTGCGCTTGTTTTTATTACGGGACACCATCATGACTACAGCGCCGTTCTGGCAGTGCAAAACACTTGACGAAATGAGTGACGCGGAGTGGGAATCTCTCTGCGACGGCTGCGGCCAGTGCTGTTTGCATAAATTGATGGACGAAGATACGGATGAAATCTATTTCACCAACGTCGCCTGTAAGCAACTGAACATCAAAACGTGCCAGTGTAAAAACTATGCCCGTCGCTTTGACTACGAACCAGACTGTATCAAGCTCACGCGCGACAACCTGCCGACCTTCGAATGGTTGCCGCACACCTGTGCATATCGTCTGTTAGCAGAAGGTAATAATTTACCTGCATGGCATCCGTTGTTGACCGGTTCTAAAGCTGCCATGCACGGCGAGCGCATTTCGGTAAGACACATCGCCGTTAAAGAGTCCGAAGTTCGTGACTGGCAAGACCATATCCTGAATAAACCGGAGTGGGCTGATTGATTCATTGATTTAAAAGGAGTTTTGCCTTACTGCGATATTGCCTGGGGCATCTGTGGGACATCTTCGTTAAAATTAGCATACAGAATGCTCATCTGATCACCGTTGTTGTTGCTCATCCACTTTCCGTAAACGTTGTAAACCATCTGCGCTGTGGCGTGACGCATTTGTGCGGCGATAAAGTTCGGGTTGGCCCCCGCGCTTAATGCCCAGCATGCAAATGTGTGTCTCGATTCGTATGCTTTCCGGTGGCGTATAAGGTCAAGAACCTCGAATTGCTTGGCAAGCACATTAGCGTCCAGGCATTCAAAGAGCAGGTAGATCAGAAGGTCACAGCAACTCACAACATCATGTCGGTGCCGACTTGTGCGAGCGTTGACGAGTGGGAAGCCGCTGCGCAGAAACAACAGAGCGAGGTTTTAGGTGGATGAATTACAAGGCCGTCTGGAAACCTTTGCCGGGGTCGCAGTCACTATCCCTTAGCTGCCCATGCAACGAGATATTGTATGAAGGCACTCGCGGGCCGGGAAAGACCGCCGCTCAGTTAGCTAGATTCCGCAAGAATGTCGGCATTGGTTACGGTTCGTTCTGGCGCGGTGTGATATTCGATACCGAGTATAAAAACCTCACCGACATCATTACCCAATCCAAGCGTATGTATCGCCTGTTCAACGATGGCGCTCGCTATCTGGTATCAGCCAGTGAATTACGTTGGTTGTGGCCTACTGGTGAAGAGCTTCTTTTCCGGTTCGGCAAAGAAGAGGCTGACTACTGGGATTATAACGGCCAGGAGTTCCCGTTCATCGGCTTCAACGAACTGACTAAGCAGCAATAACCAGAATTCTACGAGATGATGTTCTCTTGCCGTCGTTCATCATTCAGGCCTGATGACTACCCACTCGACGATGGTTCGATTATTAAGCCAATCCCGCTTGAGACATTCAGCACGACCAACCCGTTTGGCATCGGCCATACGTGGGTTAAGAAACGCTTCATTGAGCCAGCACCGCGCGGCACCATCATTCGCGAAACGCAGAAGGTGTTTAACCCGCAGACGGAACGCGAAGAGGACGTAACACTAACTCGTGTCGCTATTCACGGTTCGTTCAAAGAGAACCCGTATCTCGACCCGCAATACATCGCCACGCTGATGAACATCAAAGACCCCAATCGCCGCAAAGCATGGGTCGAAGGTTCATGGGATGTGACGAGCGGTGGTCGCTTTGACCATCTGTGGAATGAATCTCTGCACGTTATCAAGCCATTCACCATCCCGGAAAGTTGGACGGTTGACCGCTCTCACGACTGGGGCGAGTCGAAGCCATTCGCGAACCTGTGGTGGGCACAGTCTGACGGCACTGAGGCAACCCTACCCGATGGTCGCAAGTTCTGCCCTCCGACCGGTTCATTGATTCTGATTGGTGAGTGGTATGGCTGGCCGTGCACGCCAGCTTTATGCATCTGGATTAAGCAAGTCAGGAAATACCAAACGGCATCATCTCTGGTGCGAGTTTGGTTACCCTGAGCGCCTCGACTTCGACCACTTCTACAACATGTATGAGCGTAACGGGGCGGCGTTCGGTGCCGTGCATAAGCTCCTCGACGCATGCTGGATTGATAAGCCGGTTATGTGAGTGATATCAGCCTGTACGCCAGTGATGTGACCGTTTCTCTGACTATCAAAAACCCACTCAATGCCAATATCGGCATTCTGTACAACGTCGAAGAGTTTCCGGGGCTGCAAAATGCATAAAACTGAATTTGTGGAAAGGGTGATTGGCATCCCTTGGCTTAACCGCGCCTGCACGTTTGAAGCCGCAGATTGTTGGGGCCTGGTCGTTCTCTATTACCGGCACGTTCTCGGCATTGAGCTGCACCATTCGCCTGACTACGAAGCAGGTGGGGACTTCATAACGTGCTTTGAAAGCGAGGTTGTGTATTGGCAGCGGGCAAACCAATTCAGGGACGGCGATATCTTCATTGCTTACTACGGTGCACAGCCGGTGCATGTCGGGCTGATTGTCGATGGCAGAGCGCTGCATAGCCGGGGTGAGTGCGGCAGTGTCCGATCTGACCAGAACCGAACTATTCAGAAATTATTTACCAGGGTGGAGTATTTAAAGTATGCCGGTAATCGAAATACAGAGAGTGCCGGGGCTACCGAAGCAACGGATAGAAGCGCCAGCGGGGACGAAGTTCAGCGAGTGGCTTGAAAAGGCGGGTGTACATTCTGATGTTCGGGTCATTATTAATGGTAGGGAGTTGAAGGATGACGATGATATTGATTTCATCATTACCGCCGACGACCGAATTATCATATTTGACCAGCCAAAATCCGGCGATCTCGCCAAAACACTTCTTAACCCACTCGAGCATTTCAACCCGATAAAATTCACCAAGAAGGTAATGGGTTCGCTTGTTAAGCAGCCAAATGCTGGCGGAGCATCAGGGCAAAGTAAGACATCGCCAAATAACAGCCTTAAGGGGCAAACTAACATCACTCGAAACGGCGAGGCGCGCCCTGATAATTACGGCCTAATCCGTGCATATCCTGACCTGATTCAGCAGGCTATTTTTGAATATGTGAACAACAAGAAGGAAGTCACACAGTTCATGAATTTCGGCCTAGGCAAGTACGACATCAGCCAGGTTAGATATTCAGAGACTAATGTTGGTTCAATGGCAGGTGCGTCTTACACGATTTACCAGCCAGGAGATGTGATCGGCACTATTTACGAAGGTTATGAGTTCGACGATGTGGATGGGCAGGAAGTGCCCGGCAAGAACGAGGATACTGGTGTACCAATAGAGACTGCCACAGCAACAACGATGATCAGTGGTAGCTATGCCGGTGGTCAGATTGCTGTAAAAATCGTGAAACAGGCAAGTTTTGACTATTTCATGGGGCTGACATTACCGCATGCTGCTTCTTTCGTTCTCAATATCACCTACCCGGTGCCTGGCGGGACCAAAACGGAAGACGTTACGCTGTTTGGCAACCTTATCAGTGCTGTGCAGACTAACGATGGCGCAGTGGTTTCACCAACGTTCTATTACACATTCACCTTCGACAGCATCAACGGCTCAAGTGCGTCGTACATCACGACCGCCACCATTAACAACACGAAGTTCATTTTAAATGACAATGCTGCGCTGATTGTCGGTCCGTTCTTTTCCCCTATCGATTCCGATCAGCTTTGGGTTCACACCAGTTCGGGTCTTGGTGGTAACAGTGAAACGAACTGGCAACTGCAGATATGGAAAGTGGATTCACAGAACAACCAGATACCCGGCACCACCCAGACATTCACCTACCGACAGACCACGCCGCATGACTCAACCAGCGAGACGTTTTACCGCACTGACAAGATAACCCCTGTAGCCGGGCGCGGACGCTACTCGCTGTCATTCCACCGGACTGATAACTCAAGCGACGCAAGCAAGCTGGAGGTCGAAGAGGTGCACGCGGTCAATATCAGGACCAATGTCAGCCACCCGAAAGACACAACGGCAATCATCAAAGTTCGTGCAACGGAGAACTCAACCGGACGCGAACTGAAATATAACGCGTTGATTAACCGCTACACCATCAGCTATTCACTCAGCACGCAGTCGGTTGATTACACACTTCGTCCTTCGCGTCGGTTTGCTGATGCCGCGGCGCATACTTGGCTCGTTATGGGTGGCCAGCCAGAGACTATTATCGACCTTTACGGGCTCTATCAGATTCAGGCTGAAATTGATGCCATAGATCCAAGACTTGGGCGCTTCGATAACACCTTTGATGACGAAGACGTTTCGCTTGGTGCTCGCCTGGAGACTATCTGCGATGCGGCAAGCGTAACAGCCTTCTGGGATGATGGAGTGATGTCGTTTGTTCGTGACAAGAAGCGAACAAGTCCGGCGACGGTGTTTAACCGTAACAACACAGTTGAGACTGGCTATTCACTAAGTTACGACATGACACTGCCTGGTGGCTTTGATGGTGTTGAAGTGCAATTCCGCAACCCATCAACCAACAAACAGGACTTCATCCGTTACCGGATAAGCAATGGCGCCATAGTTTCCGGATCGCCAGTCAAGGCGAAGAAGTTCGAGATGATGTACATCCGCGATGCATACCAGGCAAACGAGAGGGCACTCAGAGAATGCAAGCGGCTCATTTACTCACGAATGGCAATGAGCATAACCGTCATGGCTGACGGGGAATGGGTGAACGTGGGTGACATGGTTCAGATTGTCGATACATACGACACCAATCAGCAATCGGGCTATATCGTGTCCCGCAGTGGTAACGACTTCGAAACCAGCGAGCGAATTAACTTTGCAGGCTCAATGTTTGTTGTGATCACCGACTACAACGGAGCTCCAACCGCACGCTACCCGGCACAACCTCTCACTGATACCGCTTTTGGATTCAGCGCTGCGATACCCAACATTGAGCTTAATATTAACGACGGTATGACTGTGCAGTCACCGTCGCGATACTTCATTGCATCATCTGAAGAACTGGATGCCACGCAATGGGAAATTACGGACAAGACACCTGGTACTGACGGAACAACTTCTTTAACCGTTAGCGAATACAGTGACCTGATTTACTCTTAACAAAACTTTTATCCCAACTTAGAACCCGGCCACGGCGCCGGGTTTTTTTATGGAAAAATTATGGCGACTACACCTACTCATCTACCTGTACCAAGCGAAAAGCCGCAAGATCTGAAATTTAATGCCGGTAAAATTGACGAGTTCGTTACGTCAATGGGCTGGACGTACACGGACCGCTTCGGGAATAAGCACTACACCATTGAGGGCATTAATTACCTTGCTCAGCAGGTTATGTCAGCCTTCGGTTATGTGACGCTTGCGGGCGTGAACTTCACTACGGGTGCTGTCATAAATAACCCAAATGAAGTTTTACTGGATGTATCAACTGGCGAGTACTACAAATGGACGGGGAGTTTTGCGTCAGGGGCCAAAGTTGTTTCCGCGAACTCGACGCCATCCTCCACGGGGGGAATTGGTCCAGGAAAATGGTTAGGTGTAGGGGATGCATCTTTGCGCTCCGATCTCACTGAAACGACCAAAATATTTAATACATTTTCTGCGGTTAACTCTTCTAACATAAGCACCTTATTTGGTTGCATTATAACCAAAGGCCGCTTAGCCATTGGTGATGGTGGTGACGGGATATATGTCAGAAATGGCAGCGGGAGCGCTGGTGATACAGACGGTGGTAGTTACTTTGTAACGGCTGGCAGAGCAAAATTTGAACTGGTATCACCAGCCACCATTGCTACATTCGGTGGGGTTCCTGGGCAGGATTATCGCTCCGCGCTTGATAAGCAGAAAACATATGTCTCAACTAAAGATAAGGTGATTCGTGTATTCACCAAAAATGTAGTGTCGCCAACCTTCACGCCTGAAATCCCCGCAGGCTACTGGAATGGATTCACTCTTGATGTTGGTGAAAACGTCACTATCAACACTATCAACACTATCAACACTATCAACACTATCAACACTGGCAGCGATGAAGCAGTTAAATCACCATTAGTGAAACTGGTTCGTCCTGTTAAATTATTCTTCACTGGCAACAGTACCGGTTATTTACTGCGACCTAATGCGGGTATTACTAAGGTGAATATACTCTGCTGAATACTGCCACTACACCACCGACCCCGCCGCAAATAAATAATGCCAACTACACAGATAATAAATCACTATTTTGCGACATCCCGGA
The DNA here is from genome assembly GCF_014189855.1 of Buttiauxella sp. A111. Classification (GTDB taxonomy): domain Bacteria; phylum Pseudomonadota; class Gammaproteobacteria; order Enterobacterales; family Enterobacteriaceae; genus Buttiauxella; species Buttiauxella selenatireducens. The sequence continues at coordinate 402,216 of NZ_BJFN01000001.1, read as the reverse complement.
TAAGGAAACTCCAGTTCAGACGGTGTTTACATCAAACTGGAGTTTTTTAGCCGGAACATGGCCTATGGGGACTTTGGCTGATACACCAGCAGCGGTATTAACCGGCGATAATGTTTCAATTGTTGCACCTAACGGGACGTTAGTATGCGGGGCATATAGCAGAGTAAAACCAGGAGATGAATACTTCGTTTCTATGTATGCAGGAGATAATACTCAGGGGGCTCCATGCGTTGTCGTGGAAGCCGAAAATATGCGATGGATTTATTATGAAGATCTGTTTGGCAGTGGTCATCTTATTGAAGGAACAATTGGTGGTGCGTACACCACAAAAGATGTTGTATACAAAGGCTCATCAACCCATGCATCACAATGGCTTAAAAACTCAATTGCTTCAGTAAGAATTGATACGCTTAAATCATTTACAATTCTCGTAAATGGTATTGAACGTGCAACTATTCGTCAGACCGGGAGGATAATCAGTCGAGTAGGCTATGGCTCTTTCGGCGCAAACAACAAGTACATGTCATTGTTTACCCATATATAATTGAAAACAGACAGTATTATTCAGCAAAACCAATAAATATCGCCATTGTTGGTGATTCGATAACTGATACGTCAATGGGTAACGGATGGGCACAATGCGCACAACAGGCACTGGAAGGTGCACACGGAATACGTGTAGGAAGAATGCAAACTATCGCCATAAATGGTTATGCCTCTGCCTCTGGTGATATTATCAATGTGTTTAATGCGACTTCTTTAACAGATATTAATGTCGTACTGTTCCAGATTGGTGTTAATGATATTCAAAGGCAATCTGGCTATATAGCGTTAAGGGATAACGTTAAACAGATGATGATCACCGCAAACAATTTGGGTATTCCCTGTATAATATCTCTACCAACTCAATACTATACGCGAGATCATAGCGTTACTCTCACTGGTATTGTTGGTTACGGTCAACCGGCTGTTAACTATGAACTCGGCGCGCTATACAGGGCGATCCTTGCCAGCACTGTGGCCGTACGTAATACAGAATTAGTCCAGCCTTTAAACGCGTTGAACACGGGGTCACTTGATGATCTTGGTCCGATAGTAGCCGAATACCTTCTGACAAATCAGGACCCAATGGTGATGGATAACATTCACCCTACAACTTATGGTCGTATTTTACTGGGGTTGTCGAATGTCCGTGCTATAGCTTCCCATATGTTTGGTCGTCGTAAAGACCCCATCATCAACCACTGGATGCCTGCGACGTGGGGAGCTAATAACTGGTCTGTAACATCACTGGTAAGAGCATCAGTGACATCCTATCCTGATGGGAAAATATCTCTGACAGGAAATATTGCTAATCTTGGAACCGGAGTCACTGCGGATGGAACAACTGTGTGTAATATCCCAGTTAGTATTGCTCCGTTGCGTAAAATGGCGTTTTCAGTAACGAAATTAGATGCGAGCGGAAACCCTATTGGTCAAGGGAATGTGGTCATTGACACTACAGGGACAATTAAGATTTACGGATTCTCGACAGGAAACGTGTCGCTAGATGGCGTTTTATATTAGCAATAAAGGGTGGGTTACCACCCTTTGCTTTATATTCTATATTTCAAATAAATCGCCTAATTGCTATTGCTAGCTTCTTTTCAATAAATGAGTGAACCAAACACCCAGAAGTAATACTAAATGATATATAGAATGCAAGGTAAACTGATACATTAGTGTGTTGATGCAATCCCAGTTTCTCCCACCAGTGCGCCAGTAATGCCGTAAATAGACCATGCATAAGGTATATACAGTACGAAGCATTGCCAAAATAAACCAATATACCAGGAGCTTTTACTTTACCTTCAAGGCTAATTGCAGCCCATACTATGTAAAAAGAAAACGCACCCCATATAAGAGGTCGATGCCATAAATCACCAACATGTGTGGTTATTAAATTCTTTTCAAGAATATAAAATAAAGGCAATGCACAAACCAATATAACAGTGGCGGTTTTTGCATTAAGGAATATTTTTGATATGTACAGTCTGTACATAAACATGCCTAGAGCAAACTCAATCATTACTGGTTGAGAAATAACCTCAATTGGAGGAAAGTATGATTTTACAATATTTGCACTAAAGTCATTACTAACTATAACATTGCAAATGATAACTATTGTCGCAAAAGCGATTTCTATCTTCTCGATTTTTGAAACGCCAATGGCAATGAAAATTGAAAAAATAGCATAAAAGAAAAACTCAAACTGAAGAGTCCATCCAACTCCTAGTATTGGCCCCTTATCCCAGTGAGTGAATGTTATGCTTCTGAAAAAATATATTAGATCTATTTTTTCAGAAGGGAACCAAAAAAGTAATGGCCTCGCAGGAGCAGTTATTTGATAAGAAACCAAATAAGCAACATAAACAGCACATACTGTAAGTAGAATATACAAAGGAAGTATTCTGGCCACCCTCCTTAAAAAGAATTTTGTGGCTGTGATATTAAACGGTCCATCTGCTTTTTTTCCTCCGTAGGCAATAAAAGGCATTATGAATCCGCTAATTATAAAAAATATATCAACACCCACGCCACCAAGGGTAGACATCCTTATGCCATACATCACAATTTCAGAATGCGCAATAACCACTATCAATGCAGCAAAGAAGCGCAATACTTGTATATTATAAATAGTTTGTTTGTTGTTCATTTTGTTTTATAAATGAGAATTATTAGTGAGTAAGATTCTAAAAAATTCCAGTTATTCACTGAATTCTCCGGATTTTAACAGTAATGACCGAGAGTTTACATAGTGAATGCGATTAAATATTTTCAAATTATAGTGATGACTTCAATAGTTTGAACATCGTGTAAGATGGTGGCTTTTGAGACTCAGCATTCTCCACGGACACTATCCTGATTCATTGCCATCGCTGCCAAGCAAATAATGTATATCGCTACGGAAAAACTCCAGCAGGCCATGCCCGCCATAGCTGCCCTGCAAGTCTTCACGTTTTCCAGATCACCTATATCTACCAAGGTCGCAACCCCGACATCAAAGGCTAGGGCGTTCAAATGGCCCTCATGGCTCCGGTGTTCGAGATACTTCCCGCGCGCTTGAAATTGGCATATACATCGGTTTACTCACCCTAAAAAATCACCCTAAAACAAGTAACCCCTGATCTGTCCGCGCTGGATGATGTGGTGGTTATCGGCAAGGTAACAAAGACGATTTTATCGATGCTGCAAGACGACAAGCCTGTCATCTAGCTATGCCGCTGGATTGCTTATCGGTTCAATCAGCTCCGGGCTCTGGTTCTTCACATTCCCAACAGCTCTCGTTACCGGGTGCCAGTTAAATTCATCGGCTGGCACCGCAGCATCATGAGCCAGTTCGCTGGCTTTTGCCCCTGTAGTTTCCGGATCCATTCATTCCAGTGCCGCAGTTGGTGAGAAAACTAAAGGCCTGCGGTCGTGAATATCGACCAGGCCGTGATCGGCTGCTGCCGTCACTATCAAAAATCCCTCTGCCTCATCTCCCACATCAAAAGGCTGTTTGCCGATTGCAGCAAAGAACAGAGGCTTCCGGTCCTTCCGGTAGATGTAGTACGGTTGCTTTTTATCGCCTTCCTTCTTCCACTCATACCAACCATCAGCAAACACAATCGCCCGACCATGACTCCACAGGGGTTTAAACATCCGGCTGGTAGCCGCTGTTTCAGCCCTGGCATTTATGAGCGATGCTTTGTCCCACCAACCAGGTGCGTATGACCAGATAACAGGATCGAGATGAAGGACATCATCCCGATTATTCAGTAAGAGAACTTTCGTTCCCGGCGCGACGTTGTAACGGCCAATCGGTTCTGGGTCGTAAGCGATATCGTTCTCTGCTTCTTCCAGGAGAAACGCGAGATAGTCATCCCGTGATTTAACTTGAGTGAACCGTCCGCACATAGTCGCCTCCGTTAGATATGGAAGTATAGGACGGAAGATGAAAGGAAAGGGGATATGAATGGGGCATATAAGGGGCAAAAAATTAGCGCAAAACAACTTAAAACCACTTAAGGCGTCGATTCGTCTTGCGCTAATACATTGCTTTGTGACTACTTCCATCTCACTTCATCGCACATCCGTTTTAAACGGGACCATATCCTGAACAAGCCGGAGTGGGCAGACTAAATCACTGGCGTCATCGAAGAACACCAAAATAAATCGTACAAAGTAAATTCTTTGTGATACGGTGTTCTTTCAATAACAAGTAAAAGTAGGTTTTTATCCAATATTTAACATTTAAGTGTCCGTCATGTGGCGGTTCACAGTATCGCACTTCCCCCTACGATGTCCGAGAAACAAATCCCCATGGCGCTGTTTGTATCTTCTGTAAATCAGGGATGCACCTCCTTCATCGTCCGATGAGTGCGATTCATCAACATAACGTGTCTGCTCGATAAGAGCGTGTGCCGCTGATTTTGCTTTCCCCAGTTCTGCACTGTTACCATTCAGCCTCCATAACGGAGGAATAATGAAAAAAATAACACTACTGCTCGGGGCTCTCTTACTCAGTGGCTGTTCATCGCCCGAACCTGTTTCCCCCAAACCGCCTCAGGTTATCGGCATGCCGAACCCGGCGTCAGTCTACTGCATAGAAAAAGGCGGTGAACTGAGAACGGTGAAAACCGATTTGGGTGAACGTGGTGATTGCTTATTGCCGAGTGGTGAACGCATCGACCAGTGGACGCTTTATCGTCGCGACCACTAATAATAAAAAACCCGCCGAGGCGGGTTTTTGTTTTCCTGGATTCTGAACTTAACGACCGAACAGATCTCGACGTTTTGGCTTGAAGGGCTGAGCGATCAACACCAGCACTGCAATTACCAGGAAGACGGCAAAAATGCCTACCAACCATTGAACCATATCCAGCGACAGGAATACCCACTGACGTTCGGCACAGTCACCTGTCGCGACAAAGACTTGCGGCAACCATTTATCCAGTGGCAGCCAACTTGGGAAACGAGCCGCAAAATCACAGGTCACAAATGGTGAAGGATGAAGTTGCAGCATTGTGTGTTCCCACGCCAACTGCAGACCTTTCCCGGCACTGTAGATCCACAGTGCAATTCCGGCATAACGTAACGGTGATTTCGGCGCAATTGCCCCGACAATGCCTGCACCCATCACGCCAAACAATGCGCAACGCTCATAAATACACATTACACATGGCTTCAGCATCATGACGTGCTGGAACCACAACGCCACCATTTCCAGAGCGAAAGCAGTGAATGCCAGAAGAAGCCAGGCACTTCGCCCGCGGGAGCATTGGTTTAAATATCGCAACATAATTAGTATCCCTGCAATACCCGTCGCCCTACAAGATGAAGGGGGGTTGGCTGCTCTCCTGCATCCGAATCACCTACTTGAGTAAGCCCATTGGGATTCATTCGATTGCCATTTGGCTGCATCCTGAAGCAACTTGGGTATATATGTAATGAGTCGGCAGTGTAAACGAATTCGATTTCCGCGCCAGTAGGCACATCAAAATAACACGCTAATTGGATGTTTATCAGACAAAAAAGTAAACGGGCAGCAGGCTGCCCGTAAATTTAGATTACTGTGGTAAACCGTTCATGATGGGTGAAGAAATCCATCCGGCTTGCATCATCCAATCTGTTGCTGGCACCAGAGTAAACTGTACGCACAACAATCCGACCACTGTCAGTACCAGCGTATACGGCAACGCCATCAGCACCATACGGCCATAAGAGAGACGGATCAGCGGCGCCAGCGCCGAGGTGAGCAGGAATAAAAACGCAGCCTGACCGTTTGGAGTGGCAACGGATGGCAAGTTTGTCCCGGTATTAATCGCCACCGCAAGTAACTCAAACTGTTTGAGATCGATAATGCCATGGGTCAGCGCGGTTTTCGCTTCGTTGATGTAAACGGTTCCAACAAACACGTTATCGGAAATGGATGACAAGATACCGTTGAACAAATAGAACAGCGCCAGTTGCGAATGCGGTTCGGCCTGCAATACAAATTGAATGACCGGCGTGAACAGTTGCTGGTCGATGATCACCGCGACGACGGCAAAAAACACCGTTAACAGAGCAGTGAAGGGCAGTGCTTCGGTGAAGGCTTTGCCTATCTGGTGTTCATCGGTCACACCGCACAGTGAGGTGGCGAAGATAATCACCGATAAACCGATTAGCCCCACTTCGGCCAAATGCAGCGCCAGCGCAATCACCAGCCATATGCCAATCAATGCCTGAACGATAAGTTTCATGCTGTCCTGGCGAGTTCGTTTTTGCGCACTCTTCGTATCGTAGTCCTGCAAAATGCCACGGACTTTCTCCGGTAACTTTTCACCGTAACCCAGGATTTTAGTGGACTCCAGTAGCACACAGGTGAACAACCCGCAGATGAGAACCGGTATGGTGACTGGCGCCATGCGCAGTAAGAAATCGCCAAAATGCCAACCGGCATTTTTCGCAATGATCAGGTTTTGCGGCTCACCAACCATCGTCATCACACCACCCAGCGCGGTGCCCACACCGGCATGCATCATCAGGCTGCGTAAAAACGCCCGAAATTGCTCAAGCGTGCTGCGATGATCAGCATCAAGAAGGGTGTCATCCTGAATATCATTCTCTAAATCGCCCGTAGACGCGACGCGGTGATAGATATCGTAGAAACCCACTGCCACACTGATTACAACGGCAACCACCGTCAGAGCGTCAAGGAAGGCCGACAAAAAAGCGGCCGCGATGCAAAAGGCGAGAGAAAGTAAAATCTTCGAGCGAATGCCAAGCAGTAATTTAGTAAATACCAACAGCAGAAGCTGTTTCATGAAGTATATGCCCGCCACCATAAACACCAGCAGCAACAACACTTCAAGGTTGGACGCGATTTCTTCGCGCACATGATCGGCGCTTGTCATGCCGATGAACACCGCTTCAAAAGCCAACAAACCACCAGGCAGCAACGGATAGCATTTCAGTGCCATTGCAAGGGTAAAGATAAACTCTGCAACTAATAGCCAGCCCGCAGCAAATGGACTAACAAACCAAAAAATCAAAGGGTTAGCGACTAAAAAAGTCAGTAAAGCCAGCTTATACCAATTCGGAGATTGACCTAAAAAGTTGCGATAAAGCGCACGACCAGTAGACATTTCCATCGTGAATTTTTCATGCTCCTGTTACCCGTCATACATCAAAGAACAGAAGAGGTGATTCACATACCTCTAACAATATTGAATATATCGGATAAATATAAAGTTGCGATTAAATAAGTGGTTTCAGGTTACTCGTGAGCAAGATATCAATCAAGGCATAGGAAAATGCTTAGGGAGTGTGATTGCGTGCAAAATTAAACCATGATTCCGCTTTTGGCGGTTGTCGCTGCTACCTGCGCCGCATGGCATCTGGTATGATGAGTCTCTTTAGCAAAACCTGTGTAATGGAAAGCATACTATGGTCATTAAGGCGCAGAGCCCAGCGGGTTTCGCGGAAGAATATATCATCGAAAGTATCTGGAATAACCGCTTCGCTCCGGGAACCATTCTTCCGGCTGAACGAGAGTTATCCGAGCTCATTGGCGTCACCCGTACCACATTGCGCGAGGTGCTTCAGCGTCTGGCGCGTGATGGCTGGTTAACGATTCAGCATGGCAAGCCGACCAAAGTGAATAACTTCTGGGAAACCTCAGGATTAAACATTCTGGAAACGCTGGCCCGTCTCGATCACGACAGCGTGCCGCAGTTGATTGATAACCTGTTATCCGTTCGAACCAATATCGCGACTATCTTTATCCGCACGGCTGTTCGTCAACATCCAGATAAAGCGCAAGAAGTATTGGCGACGGCGAACAGTGTTGAAGACCACGCTGATGCGTTTGCGAAGCTGGACTACAACATTTTCCGCGGACTTGCTTTCGCTTCCGGGAACCCGATTTACGGATTGATCCTCAATGGAATGAAAGGATTGTATACCCGTATCGGGCGTCACTATTTCTCAAGCCCTGAAGCGCGTAGCCTGGCGTTAGGTTTCTATCACCGTTTGGCAGAAATTTGCCAACAAGGATTGCACGATCAGGTCTTTGATACCGTTCGTACCTACGGGCGTGAAAGTGGTGAAATCTGGCATCGGATGCAGAAAAATTTACCGGGCGACCTGGCGATGCACAGCCGTTAATCTGGTATTTTTTTCATCCCCTGTAATACGAAAAACGCTTCCCGAAGGAAGCGTTTTTTTATGGCTGTTAAATGCCGGTTACAGGCTATTAAGCCGAGGAGGGCAACGTTCAAGCAACTCAACGCTACCATCTTCATTTTGTTGCTCTAACGTCACGTCAAAGCCCCACAAACGGTGCACATGTTTGAGAACTTCTCGACGCCCTTTATCCAGCGGTGCGCGGTTATGCGGGATGTAACGCAGCGTCAGCGAACGATCGCCACGTAAATCGACATTCCATACCTGAATATTTGGCTCAAGGTTGCTCAGATTGTACTGCGCCGACAGCTCAGCTCGGATCTTCCGGTAACCTTCTTCGTTGTGAATAGCGGCAATTTCCAGGTAATTATTACGATCGTCATCCAGCACGGTAAACAAACGGAAATCCCGCATCAGTTTCGGCGACAGGAACTGGCTGATAAAACTTTCATCTTTAAAATCACGCATCGCGAAATGTAGAGTATCCAACCAATCTTTACCTGCAATATCCGGGAACCAGTAGCGATCTTCTTCCGTCGGGGACTGGCAAATCCTTTTGATATCCTGGAACATGGCAAAGCCGAGTGCATACGGGTTGATCCCGTTGTACCACGGGCTGTTGTACGGCGGCTGGAACACCACATTGGTGTGGCTGTGCAAGAACTCAAGCATAAAGCGGTCTGTCACTTTTCCTTCATCATACAGATGGTTAAGAATGGTGTAGTGCCAGAACGTTGCCCAACCTTCGTTCATCACCTGGGTCTGTTTCTGCGGATAAAAATACTGGCTCACCTTACGCACGATGCGTAAAATTTCGCGCTGCCAGGACTCCAGTAACGGAGCATTCTTCTCCATAAAGTAGAGTAGATTTTCTTGTGGCTCAGAGGGGTAACGACGCGCTTCTGCAATCGTTTTTTCCTCTTCACGGCGCGGTAGTGTGCGCCACAGTGTATTTACCTGGCTTTGCAGATACTCTTCGCGGCTTTTCTGCCGGGCTTTCTCTTCCTGCAGCGAAATTTTCTGCGGACGTTTATAGCGGTCAACGCCGTAATTCATCAACGCGTGGCAAGAGTCGAGCAGGCGTTCAACTTCGTCCACGCCGTAGCGTTCTTCGCACTCGGTAATGTATTTACGCGCGAAAATCAGGTAATCGATAATCGAGCTGGCATCCGTCCAGCTACGGAACAAATAGTTATTTTTGAAGAAAGAGTTATGCCCGTAACAGGCGTGAGCGATAACCAGCGCTTGCATTGTGATGGTGTTTTCTTCCATCAAGTACGCAATGCACGGGTTCGAGTTAATCACGATTTCATAGGCAAGTCCTTGCTGCCCATGTTTATAAAGCCGTTCCGTTTCGATGAATTTCTTACCAAACGACCAGTGTGGGTAGTTAATCGGCATCCCGACGCTCGAATAAGCATCCATCATTTGCTCGGAGGTAATCACTTCGATTTGATGAGGATAGGTGTCCAGCCGATAGAGTTTGGCTACCCGGTCAATCTCGGCGAGATAGACATCAAGCAGCTCGAACGTCCAGTCAGGTCCATCACTTAGACGTTTAGAATCCTTTGTGGCGGAATCAGTAACAATAGCCATCAGCGCGCCCTCATTGTTGGCGGCTCTCTCTGGATGGAAAGCCTCACCTTCAAGAATAGACAACTCCTGAAACTTATCCGCTGCAAGCAAAATTTTTTCCTCACGATTTACTCATCTGAACACCCCGCTATTTGCAATTCACGCAGAGTAATATGCTGCGTAAAATATATTCGTTCGCAGGAGATTCTAATTATCACCACCCAGCTATATCAGCTTGGGATGTGAGGAAAGTCACTATAATAATGCCATATGTTGAATAACATTTTCATCTGGGTTATCAATTTGTAATCAGAAGATTATTCTTTTAGCTAAATGGTGGAATGGTTATGCATGTTGTGGTGCTGGGAAGTGGTGTTGTTGGTGTCAGCAGTGCCTGGTATTTGCGCCAGGCTGGGCATGATGTCACGGTTATCGACAGGGAAGCGGGGCCAGCTATGGAAACCAGCGCGGCAAATGCCGGGCAAATCTCACCGGGTTACGCTGCACCCTGGGCTGCACCGGGCGTGCCGCTTAAAGCCATTAAATGGATGTTCCAACGCCACGCACCGCTGGCCATCAGCCTTGATGGCACGCAATTTCAGCTGAAGTGGATGCTGCAAATGCTGCGTAATTGCGACATGCGTCATTACATGGAAAACAAAGGCCGTATGGTGCGCCTGGCGGAGTACAGCCGCGATTGCCTGAAAGAGCTGCGCCATAACACCAATATTCAATATGAAGGCCGGCAGGGGGGGACGTTGCAACTGTTCCGCACGGCGCAGCAGTTTGAAAACGCCGCGAAAGACATTGCGGTACTCGACGATGCCGGTGTGCCATATCAATTACTGGAAGCCAATCGTTTATCTGAGGTCGAACCTGCATTAGCTGATGTAGCCCATAAACTGACTGGCGGCTTGCGCTTACCTAATGACGAAACAGGCGACTGCCAACTGTTCACGCAGAATCTTGCACGCATGGCTGCCGAGGCGGGCGTCGTGTTCCGTTTCAATACGCCAGTCGATCGTCTGCTGTATGAAGGCCAAAATATTTATGGCGTGCAGTGCGGTAAAGAGGTGGTGAAAGCCGACGCTTATGTGGTCGCTTTCGGTTCATACTCCACCGGTTTATTGAAAAATATCGTTGATATTCCTGTCTATCCGCTCAAAGGATACTCTCTGACCATCCCCATTGCCGATGAGCAAGGCGCTCCGGTTTCGACTATTCTCGATGAGACATACAAAATTGCGATCACGCGCTTTGACCAACGGATTCGTGTCGGTGGAATGGCGGAAATTGTCGGGTTTAACACTGAATTGCTGAAACCTCGCCGTGAAACCCTGGAAATGGTGGTGCGCGATCTCTACCCGCGCGGTGGGCACGTTGAACAGGCGACGTTCTGGACGGGCTTACGTCCTATGACGCCAGACGGCACACCGATTGTCGGGCGTACACCGTTCAAGAATTTATGGCTCAACACCGGGCATGGAACACTGGGCTGGACGATGGCCTGCGGCTCGGGTCAGATGTTAAGTGATTTAATTTCTGGAAGAACACCGGCGATCCCGTTCGACGATCTCGCGGTTGCACGCTATTCCCCAGGATTCACTCCGACAGATTCACGGCGTCTGCATAACGCGCATAACTAATATCAATAAAGGAGTGGACAATGTCCCGTCCTATTGTTGCGACGCTGAAACTTAGCGCGCTGCGTAACAATTTACAGGTTGTTCGCCAGGCCGCCCCTCATTCGCGTGTCTGGTCGGTCGTCAAAGCAAATGCTTATGGTCATGGGCTGGAACGCATCTGGTCTTCATTGGGTGAAACCGATGGTTTCGCGATGCTCAATCTTGAAGAGGCTATTTTGCTCCGCGAACGCGGCTGGAAAGGGCCAATTCTGATGCTCGAAGGCTTTTTCCATGCTGATGAACTGCCGCTGTTTGACCAGTATCGCCTCACCACCAGTCTGCACAGTAATTGGCAGGTGAAGGCGCTGGCGAATGCCAAACTTAAGGCACCGCTGGATGTTTATCTGAAGATGAACAGTGGCATGAACCGCCTCGGGTTCAGTCCTGAGCGGGTGCACTCTATCTGGCAACAATTGCGGGCGATTGCCAACGTTGGACAGTTAACGTTGATGGCACATTTTGCCGATGCCGAGCAACCAGACGGCATCACAGAACCCATGAAACGCATAGAGCAGGCCGCTGAGGGCATAGATTGCCCTCGTTCACTTTCTAACTCTGCAGCAACGCTATGGCATCCTGAGGCGCATTTCGACTGGGTTCGCCCAGGGATTGTGTTGTACGGCGCATCGCCAACCGGCCAATGGTGCGATGTCGCAACCAGCGGTTTGCAACCGGTGATGAGCCTGCAAAGCGAAATCATTGGTGTCCAGAACTTAAAGCCAGGAGACACGGTGGGTTACGGTAGCCGCTATCGGGCTCAGGTCGAGCAGCGTATTGGGATCGTCGCCTGCGGTTATGCTGACGGTTATCCTCGCCATGCCCCTGACGGAACACCCGTGCGCGTCAACGGTGTGTTAACACACACGGTGGGAGCCATTTCGATGGATATGATGACGGTCGATCTCACACCGTGTCCGCAAGCCGGGATTGGTAGCCCGGTAGAACTGTGGGGTAACGAGGTCAAAATTGATGATGTCGCCCATGCAGCGGGGACGATAGGGTACGAACTGATGTGTGCGCTGGCACCTCGTGTGCCGGTTGTGACGCAGTCTTAGTGGTGAGCTAAAGGGCGGTCTCCCGCCCTTTATTGTGACTACTCGGTTTCGTTGCTTTCTACGCGTACACCGATTTTAAGCACCTGGTTATCTTCTTTCTCGGCAACAGTCCAAATCATGCCTGCAAACTCCACCTGGTCACCGACGACGGGTGCTGCGCCAAGCATACCCACCACAAACTCGCCCAGCGTTTGCTGCGTATTCACACTGTCATCCAAATCAAGCCCATAAATGGTCGCGACATCTGCAAACTGGGCGCTGGCTTCGAGAATGAAGTCACCAAAGAAGCGCTGATCGAGCGACACTGGCGGTGACTGGCTAAACATTTTACCCAGCGCGGGTAGGTCACGCTCACGGCCAATCACGCAGAGCACATCGCCGACTTGTAATCGCGTGCGGTCACCCGGATTCATCAGTACATTGTCACGGAACAAGGCTGCAATGCGCGTATCTTTCGGCATATTCAAGTCGCGCAGGGAGGCACCAATGCACCATTTATCTTCGCTAAGTTGGTAAACAAATTGTTCCCACGGGTTTTCCGGATGAATATCCAGACCCACGCGAGAAACCGGCCAACCCACGAGCGGTACAACCACCTTGGCTTTTTTAGCGGCCCATCCCAGTGATGTGCCCTGTAATAACAGCGATACCAACACCACGAAGAACGCCACATTGAAGAACAGGCGTGCGTTTTCAAGGCCCGCCATCATCGGGAATACTGCGAGAATAATCGGCACCGCGCCGCGTAATCCCACCCAACTGATAAACACCCGTTCCCGTAAATTAAAGCCACGGAACGGCAGCAGCCCGAGGAATACCGAGAGCGGACGGGCAAAGAAAATCATCCACAGAGACAGGAGCAGGGCAGGAATGGCAATTGGCAGCAAATCCGACGGATTGACCAACAGCCCCAGAACCAGGAACATGCCGATTTGCGCAAACCACGCCAGCCCATCAAAGTTTTGCAAAATACCAAAGCGGCTGCGAATCGGGCGGTTGCCCAGCAGGAAACCACAAAGATAGACCGCCAGTATCCCGCTGCCGTCGAGTGCCGTGGTAATGCCAAACACCATAATCCCACCGCTCAATGCCAGCAGTGGATACAGACCTTGCGGCAAGGTAATTCGGTTGATCATTTGCAGCAGCAGATAACCGCCGCCGAGGCCCAGTACAATTCCGAGGCCAAACTGCTGAATGATATCCATGAGGAACATCCAGCTCAGGCCGGTTTGCCCATGCTGGATCATCTCAATAAGCGTAATGGTCAGAAACACCGCCATCGGATCGTTGCTACCCGATTCAATCTCAAGCGTGGCTCCGACACGTTCGTTAAGTCCTTTCCCACCCAGTAATGAGAAAACGGCTGCCGCATCGGTTGAACCGACGATTGCGCCAATCAACAAACCTTCAATTAAGTTGAGATTAAACAACCACGCAGCGGCCATGCCGGTTAAGCCCGACGTCACCAACACGCCTACTGTGGCAAGTGATAGTGCTGGGCCAAGTGCGACTCGAAACGAACTGGCCTGGGTGCGCATGCCGCCATCCAGCAGGATCACCGCCAGCGCCAGGTTACTGATTAGATAAGCGAAAGGATAATTATCAAAGGGGATGCCGCCAATACCGTCGATCCCCGCCAACATGCCAATGGCGAGGAAAATAACCAGGATGGGGATACCAAGACGAGAGGAAAAAGAACTCAATAAGATGCTACAAGTTACCAGTACGGAACCTAAAATAAACAGACTGACTATCGCCCCTGCGTCCAAAATTATCTTTCTCCTTTTACCTGTGCCATTCGTTTCGAAATGTTACCACGGAAAGCATTGATTAATTGTGCTATCTGATGCCCACATGTGGCTTTTTTTGGCTGATAACGGGATGACCGCTGACGGTCAGGCTGGCCGTTTGCCCATCGTGATGCAGTTCTCCATACGCGCCCAGCGGCAGAGTGACGGTTTCGGGTTCATGCCCGAACGGTAAACCGCGCAGTACAGGGATCGACAAACGCTGCTGTAACATCTGGCACATTTCGTCGAAGTCATACCCACCGTCATAATCACTTAACGTGGCCCCATTAAAACTGCCGAGAATCAGCGCTTTTTGACGCGCTAAAATTCCCGCGTGATGAAGTTGCAGTAATAAGCGCTCAACACGGAATGGATGCTCATTAATGTCTTCAACCACTAAAATGCCGCCATCAATTACGGTGAGCCACGGCGAACCTATCATGGATACCAGCATCGCGAGATTTCCGCCCCACAGCGTACCGCTTGCCGTACAGGCTGGCGTGGCGCTCTGCCAGCTCACGGTAAATTTAGGTTCGGTTATCGCTTGCCAGAAATGCTGCCAGGTGAAGCGGTTTAACTCCTCTGCGCCAAAATTACCGGCGAGCATAGGTCCGCTGAACGTTATCGTCCCGGTTTGGGAAAGGAGCGCTAGCTGTATTGCAGTGAAATCGCTGTGGCCGCAAATTATCGGTGTCCGTTCAGCAAAAGCACGTCCAAGGCTTGAATAGTCGATATTCTCAAGCAGGCGAGTTGCCCCATAACCGCCACGAACCGCCAGTACAATGTCACATTCTGGTGGCAGGGCAGATAAATCCTGAATATCCGCCAGGCGTTGGTCGTCCGTTCCGGCAAAACGTTGGAAGCGCCGGGTCACCACCGATTGGTTCTCAACCCGGTGACCCGAGGCTTTCAAGCGCTCAATGCCGCGAGCGGCTGCAGCTTGATTAACACAGAATCCTGAAGGGGCAATCAATCGAAACGTGGACATGGCATTTCCTTGCGTAAAGTGAATTGGTTATCATGCCGCTTGAAACGGTGGTTGTCACCCGCCGGTAACGACGAATCGCGGTAATAACGGCTCAGTAATATAAGGATAGATGCGTGAATAAAAGATGGCTGATTGTATTGATTTTGTTATTAGCGGGCTGTTCAAGTCATACAACTAAACAACCTGAGTGGGACCCAACAAAACCGGTACAACGCGCATTAACCTGGATGCCGATAACCGAGCAAGCGGGGAAAGAGTGGGGTGTTAGCCCGCGCGTGGTGACGGCAATTATTGCGGTGGAGTCCGGTGGCAATCCGACATTGGTCAGTAAGTCTAATGCCGTGGGCCTGATGCAGATTAAAGCGTCAACGGCGGGCAAAGATGTATACCGCCATCTGGGTTGGGGCGGCCAGCCGTCAACCAGCGAACTGAAAGATCCCGCGCGTAATATCTCGATTGGTACCGCGTATTTGAGCATTCTCGAACACGGTATTCTTGCGGGTATAGAAGATCCAGAAACGATGCAGTATGCCTTGCTGGCTTCGTACGCTAACGGTGCGGGCGCATTGCTCAGAACGTTCTCATCCGATCGTAAAAAGGCCATTGATGAGATCAATGACCTGAGTCCAGACGAGTTTTACGAATACATCGCTAAGAATCACCCGGCACCGCAAGCACCGCGATATTTGTATAAAGTGTCTAAAGCGTTAAACGCAATGTAATTACTTAATCCGGCCTGCCTTTTCGCGGGCCGAACGTTCCAGCGAAAAAATAATACGCTGCAACTGGCGCTCCACGGCGGGGTTAACGTTAAGAAAACGGAAACTCAGCCGTGGGGTGCTGATAGTCTGGTTTTTACTGTCGATCACTTTACGTTCAGATAAGGTGATTAACTGCATATCAAAATGAAATTTTCCCCACTGCACTAAATCGAGTTCAACCTGAGAAAAACGCATACCGTCCTTCAGCCCTTCCGGGAGCGGCCCGTCTACCAATGCGCCCATCCCACCCAGTGACAAATCACAAAGTCTGAACTGGAAAGGAGAGCCATTCGGCAACGTGGTATTGCAGAGATAATAGGGTTGAAGGGGTGCCGTAATGCGGAAATATTCCCGGCGCTGCACGAACCACAAAGTCGGTGGGATAGGGGCGTGGAATGCCGGCAAATTCAGGTAATTCACCGGCTGTATTTTCGGCAAAGTAAATTCTACCTTCGCGCCTTCTGTTTCAGCGGTGAATTGAATATTCGCTGCTTTTTGCGCGGCCTGGTTTTCCTGCGACTGGCTGCCAAAATCCACAATCAAACCTGCTGCGGTAACCTCAAGGATTTTGGTAATAAATTGCCCTGATTGCCAACTGATTCTAATTGGCACTTGGTTTTTATGGAGATCACGTAACACGCCTAATACTGCCAGAGGACTTTGTTTCAGAAAATGCTCGTTATAGTTACTCAAGGCCAGGTCCATGTTGTGTTTTGAAAGCTGTAAGAAAATTTATCGGCAGAAAAATAAAAAACTTAAGATAAATCTCAAGGTTTTATGGTGATAAATTCAATAACTTAGTGATGTCGGTCACGTTTTTCTATGGCAGGTATATACTTAGCGTACCGACAGACAGAACCCGGTGGAAGATTACGTGGGTTTTGGCTTGTTACCACAAACAATAAAGAAGAGGACGTTCAACATGGGTATTCTGGCCTGGATCATTTTCGGTTTGATAGCTGGTGTCATCGCAAAACTTCTTATGCCTGGTAAAGACGGCGGCGGTTTTATCCTGACGTGTATTTTGGGGATTATCGGTGCTGTGGTTGGTGGTTGGATCGCAACATTTCTTCATATCGGAGGCAGTGTAACGGGCTTTAACCTACCCAGTTTCCTGGTAGCCGTTGCAGGTGCAATTATCGTGTTGATTATTTATCGAATGGTTAGACGCTAACACTCCCCGTCATACTTGAAGTCGTTCCAACGTTGGCTGCACTCACTCAACGGCCCCATTTCTGGGGCCGTTTTACGTTTACGGCTGTTGGGTAAAGAAATCGTTGTACAGCATATAAAGATGCGCGGCACTCCATGAGAAGTTTGGCGCACCTTGCTGTTCACCGGTTAACGGATTGTAGTTCTCGCGGATGGGACCGTCGGTAATCAACCCGTTAGCATGGGCAAAGAAGCGATTCGCCATTTCGACGGCATCGTCACGATAACCGTAACGCTCCATCCCTTTTAGACCGAAATAGAACTGATCGACCCAAACACGTCCGCGCCAGTAAATATCAGGCCCGAATGCCGGGTTGGTGAGAGCTGCGGTGCCCAATGGCACATAGGTGTTGAACTCTTTCGGGTCTTTCATCACCTTCACGACTGCATCGGCATGTTGCTGGGTCGCGGCACCATTAAATAACGGTGACCAGCCCTCTGGCCCTTTGCCACGTGCAACAATAGGTTTGCCCGCGCAGCCATTCGCCAGAGGTTTGTTCTCAATGCGGATGTCGTAGTAGAAGCCGGTCGCGTCGTCGAACATACAGGTGTTGATGTAATCGGCCAGTTTTTTGGCATGGCTACGGAATTTCTGCGCATCATCCTGTTTACCCAGAATATCTGCCATTTGTGCCAGATAAGTGCTGTCGCTATACATATAGCTTGCCTGATCTACCGACTCCTGTAGCAATGAATAGCCAAGCAAGGTGCCATCTGCGGCACGGTTTTCAGCAAACAGCACCTGCCAGTCTTCGCGTTTACCGCCTTTCTCGAGATAACGTTGCAACTGGTCTGGTTCGATAAAACCAAATACGGCCGCACCGTCACGCCCTGATTCCCAGGCTGCCGCAACCTGCGCCGGAATATCGATACTGTCATATTTTCCGCTGCGTAAAATGCGGTTGTAGTTCTCCAGACCGACCATCTTTTGTTCTTTGTTACCGCGCTTAACGGTAAAGATCATTTCACCTTTGGCGGTGTTATGCGCTTTATCACGCGTTGCGCCGTACTCTGGCACACCATTGCTATTGTGGTCGCGGTTGCGTAACCACCAGTCGTGATAAGCCACCAGATGCGGATACATCTCTTCGAGCCAGGCTTTCTCGCCCGTGGTTTTATACACTTCCATGACCGACCAGGCGGCGAGACTCGGTTTGGTGTTGCGCTCATTCCAGTTGCTGCCATCACCCCCACGCTCCGGGTTAGTGTTATAGGCGAGCAGGTCTGGCACAAACCCCGCATCCCACGGACGAACCGGATCATCGACCGGGATTTGCCACGCGAACACGGCACGGATGTTATCTTTTGCTACGTCAGGGTTAAAATGCGCCATCGCGTAAGCCTGTTTCCAGGTGTCCCACGGCCAGGTCTGGTTGCCAGAGAACCAGCGCCCGGTAACAGACGGCGTGACGGAATCAAACTTCATTGCCCCTGCGACACCGCGCCAGTTGCCGTTAAGCGTTTCAATCGATTTCACCGCGACGCGAGTCTGGGCCGCTGTGGCATCAGGATTGTTTAATCCTTTGTTCAGATAGCCCTCCCAGCGTTGTTCAGACGCCGTGAGGTACGGCTGTGGATGTTTGAGAATATCTGTGATTTTGGCTTGTTCTTTTTGCACTTCCGCTGCGTTCAGCAGATGTGAATAAGTGGTGTAGATCGTGGTAGAACTCGCAATGTTTGCCTTCGCAACAAAACGATGACCGTTGATTTGGGTGCTCATCGGCAGCGTTTTGTGGATTTGGTACTGCGACTCACCGGATGTCATCAGGTTCGAATCGGAGCGCACTTTACCAAAGTTCACGTTCAGGCCATCTTTTGTGGCGTGAAGGGTACGGGTGTAATCAGGGAATGCCTGATCAATCGTCTCGTTTGACTGCGGTTTTTGTTCCTGAAGATGGTATTTTTCCAGCAGTTCGCCGTCCCACACCAGCTCAAGCGGGGTATCGGTGGTAATTTCCGTGGCCAGCAGCGAGGTGCGGGAAGTCACAAAACGCAACGTCATTTTTACGGTGACCCCGGGTGCCGTCAGCGTTTGAATCAGTGCTCCAGGAATGCTGTAAGCCTGCAGGGTGAACGCCACTTTCTTACCGTCTTTATACACGCTCAGGCGATCAAAATTATTCGCCATAAAGTTGATGTACTCTTCGGTCAGCAGCGCGGGGCCAGGGAAACCGCCCATACCTTCACTGTTTGCTGGCAGCAAATGCCCATGCCACGCACCATCGTCAAATAGCGGGTTAAAACGCTGATGTTCATCAAAATCATAATCGAGCATCGCCTGTGGCGCGCCCGAGCGGTCAATAACATTGTGGAATTGATTAGCCTTTAAACCTGTGGTGTCAGCTTGTTTAGTGCTACAGCCTGCAACAATCAACAGTACGGCGAGTGGAGCAAGACGATGTAATCGTTTCATGACGTTTCCTTACCAGTAAAAATATTGCATCAGGAATACCGAGTTGCTGGCATCCGTTGTGTCGTTATGCAGATAAAAGCGGCTGTCGAGCGCGGTGGCGAATTTGCCATCGCAATACTCATACCAGACCCCGAATTGTGCGAAAGAGGTGGTCTGGTCCTCGGCGATATCCAGTAGATGTTTTGCGTAACTCCAGGCGGTGGATAAATAGAGCCCTTTGGTGGGTTCTACCATGCCGCTAACCATCATCCCTGTTTCGCTACCTGGGTTGTTCCCATCGCCTTTGCCAGTGTGATGCCAGACACGCCCGGCCAAATTTTTGCCCTGTAATCCCAGCAGATAAAGTTGCCCTGTGCCGTCAGTCACTTCCAGACCGTTCAGCAGCGTCAATCCTTCCTGAATGTCGTATTGGAGATAGCCATTGATCATTGCCCGATACGTGTATTTATCTGAGTAGCGATCGTATTTACCGAAGTGCAACAGCGCGGTGCTTTCGTCAACGCGGCTTTCAGGTGCTGCGGTAATGCTGTAACGGAAATCCCCCGTCAGGTTTTGCACTTTGGCGGCGTAAGTCAGATCGCGCGTGTTGGGAATGACATAACCGTATTCGGGTGTGAAATCTCCCCACCACTGCAAATCATCCAGAGAGGAGTCATTCCGTGCACTGAGAATAAACTCTGTCCCTTTATCGGTACGATACCCGCCGTAAAAACGGTTTATCCCACCTTCGAAGCCACCCCAACCGTGATCCGGCACCCAGGCGTTGCCCTGGCTATCGGCTTGCACCGTCCAGCCTTCGCCGTACAGCAACCCAAACCAGTTGCCATGTTTGATTTCCAGGCCGCCTTCAATATAAGTGCCATCGCTATATTTATGTTTATCATCACCGTTCAGGTACACGCTCCCGCCAAGGCCCATCTCGCCGTAGAAGCGAAATGCTGTTTCGGAGGATTTCGCCGTAAGAGCAGGGGGCTCGGGAGTCTGATGCTCGGCAGGAACAACAGCTTCCGCCGCCAGTAATGTCCCTGTAGGGGCAAGCAGAAATACTAAAGATGCCATAGATAACGTTTTGTTCACTCAATACAATCCTTGTTATTTTTATGATTTTTCTGGCGACACTCATTCCGTCACGCCAGTTTAACGGAAAGTAGTTTAGTTAAGTGTTTACTAAAAAATACACTTAAAATAAACTTAAGTGACGAAATCGATAAGCAGATCACATCGCTGAAGGGGTGTCAGAGAGGGGTATACACGTGTCAGATATGACATTAAGCTGTTACCCGTCAGGCACTGCGCCGCAGGGACGCAGGTTTAGGATTAATGGTGTTCATCAGATGATTATTGGGATGTTATGGCTACATTGAAGGAAATTGCCCAGGCCGCCCAGGTCTCTGTGGCGACAGTTTCACGGGTGCTTAATGACGATCCGACGTTAAGCGTCAAAACGCAGACACGTCAAAAAATCCTCGAAGCGGCAGAAAGACTGGAATATAAAGTCCCCAGCGCTAAACGGCAGGTCGGTCAACGGCTGACGTTTGCCGCACTGTATACCCACGGGCAAGAACTGGAAATCAACGATCCCTATTATCTGGCGATGCGCTATGGCATTGAAACACAATGTGAAAAGCTTGGTGTTACGCTAATTTCCTGTTACGACTTTAAAAGTGAACGTCCGGTTGTTGCCGCCGCCGACGGTTTACTGATTATCGGTAAACCCCAGCCATCGGCGCAGGCATGGCTTGAGCAACAAGAGCTGCCGCTGGTGTTCCTCGATGGTGTGACGGACGATCCTCGTTTTGACTGCGTCAACGTGGATTTGTACAAAATCAGCCGTAAAGTTATCGATTACTTCATCTCTCGCGGCTATATGCGGATTGGTTTTATTGGTGGGCGAGATGACCCAGCATATGCTGATCAACGTGAAGAGGCGTTCGTTGAGTACGGGCGCAGTAAGAATGTTGTCGACGCGCAGGATGTTTATTACGGTGACTTTAGCAGCCAGTCTGGTTATCAATGTGCGCTGAAAATGCTCAGCACATCAGGGGATTACCCGCCAGCTTTGTTCGTTGCGACCGACTCCATTGCCATTGGCGTGCTGCGTGCATTGCATGAACACGGCATCAAAGTGCCTGATCAGATGGCACTGATTAGCGTGAATGATATTCCTACCGCACGCTTTGTCTTCCCCGCGTTATCTACTGTGCGTATCCATTCTGAAACCATGGGTGCCCAGGCGGTCAATCTCTTAATGGAACGACTGCGTGATGATCGCACCATTCCACTCTCGGTTTATGTCCCCAGCTCACTGCAACTGCGCGACACAACGACCGCTGAATAATCAGTCACTCACGCAGTTTTAAGGGCGGATATCCGCCCTGCAACGCCTAAAAATCCTCTGTCATCCCGCATGTCGCAACGTTGATTTATTGTGATCCCTTTAGCATTTAGTAAAACCTGAGTTTTAATTTTAGTAAATGTTTACTATTGTTATCCCCTACACACGTAATGAGGATGTTGGCGTGAATAACTGGGAAAACATAGACAAACAATCTGAGAATCGGCTGCCACCACGCGCCTGGTTTCATGGCTACGCTAGCGAAGCGCAGGCAAGAACCCTTAATCGGGATGAAAGCCTGGGCTTTATGCTGCTCAGCGGCAAATGGGCGTTTAGCTATTTTGACCATCCTGAAAAGGTTCCTGCTGAGTTTTACCGCGAAGCGATGCCTGAGTGGGGTGAGATCACCGTTCCAGGCATGTGGCAAATGGAAGGCCACGGCAATTTGCAGTACACCGATGAAGGATTTCCTTTCCCGATTGATGTCCCTTATGTTCCCACCAACAACCCAACCGGTGCCTATCAGCGCCAGTTTTCACTCACCGCTGAATGGCTACAACGTCAGATTATTATCAAGTTTGACGGTGTAGAAACCTACTTCGAAGTGTACGTTAATGGCCACTACGTTGGGTTTAGCAAAGGCAGCCGCCTGAGCGCTGAGTTTGACATCAGCCCATACGTGCAAGCCGGTGAGAACTTACTCTCAGTGCGTGTGATGCAATGGGCTGACTCAACCTATATCGAAGACCAGGATATGTGGTGGATGGCGGGGATCTTCCGCGATGTTTACCTGACGGGTCAGCCTGATGTGCATCTTCATGATTTCACGGTCGTCACTGAATTTGATGAAAACTACGGTGATGCCGAGCTTCAGCTTTCCTGCGACTTACGCAACATTGCGGCGACACCTGCCGAAGGTTATCAACTACTGGCGCAACTTTTTGACGGCGAGAAATGCGTCGCGCAACAGCAACACGATGCGCTGTCTGTTCACAGCGACTCGCGCTGCCAGTTCGCCATACCGGTTAAAACCCCTAAACAGTGGAACGCAGAACATCCCAATCTCTATCTGTTGCTGCTGACGCTGCGCGATAACCGTGGCGAAATCGTCGAAGTGGTGCCGCAGCAGGTGGGATTCCGCGATATTAAAGTGCGCGACGGCTTGTTTTACGTGAATGGTCGCTACCTGAAACTGCATGGCGTAAACCGCCACGATCATGACCATCAAAAAGGTCGTGCCATCGATATGGCGCGTGCCGAACGCGACATCATTCTGATGAAGCAGCACAACATTAACTCAGTACGTACTGCCCATTATCCTAACGATCCGCGTTTTTACGCACTTTGCGACCAGTACGGTTTGTTTGTGATGGCCGAAACCGACCTGGAAAGCCACGGTTTTGCCAACGTCGGTGATATCAGCCGTATTACGGATGATTCTGCCTGGGAACAGGCTTATGTCGAGCGGATTGAACGCCATGTGCTGGCCCAGAAAAACCATCCTTCGATAATTATTTGGTCGCTGGGCAATGAATCCGGTTACGGGTGCAACATCCGCGCAATGACGGCGCGTTGTAAGCAGCTCGACCCAACACGTCTTGTGCATTACGAAGAAGATCGCGATGCGGAAGTGGTGGACGTTATCAGCACCATGTATTCACGCGTCTCAATGATGAATGCTTTTGGTGAATATCCGCACCCGAAACCCCGCATCCTGTGCGAGTACGCTCATGCGATGGGCAACGGGCCTGGCGGGCTGGCGCAGTATCAAGCGGTAATCAATCAACATAAAAGCCTGCAAGGACATTATGTCTGGGAGTGGTGCGACCATGGCTTGTTAGTGCATGACGAGCAGGGCCGTGAGCGTTACCAGTACGGTGGCGATTATGGCGATTATCCAAACAACTATAACTTCTGTATGGATGGGCTGATTTACCCTGACCAGCGTCCAGGTCCTGGGCTTCGCGAGTATAAGCAAGTTCTGTGTCCGGTTGCTGTTTATCCCACAGAGAAGAACGATGTCTTGCTGGTGGAGAACCGTTACTGGTTTAGTGCGCTGAACGATATCGAACTACACGTCACTTATCAGGTTGAAGGCGAAATCATCGCGCAGCACACGCTGGCTGCACCGTGTTTACAACCGGGTGAAAAAGAAGAACTCCACCTGAATGCACCATCGCTGCCCGTGGGTGAAGTGTTTATTAATGTTGAAGTCTACAAACGTCACGCCACGGCTTACAGCGAAGCGATGCACCCGCTTGGGCAGTATCAAATTCTGCGTCAGACGGCGGCTGCACGCGAAGCGCTGCCCGTGAAACAATTCAGTGCGCTACTAAGCGAAACGCGCGGGCATCAGCAAGTCGTCAGTGGCACCGATTTTTCCCTGACTTTCTGCCGACTGAGTGGCGAGCTTCTCTCCTGGCGGGTACAGGGAGAAGAGATCGTCGGTCGTGCACCCCATCTCACGTTCTTCAAGCCGACGATTGATAACCATAAGCAGGAGTTTGAAGGACTGTGGCAGCCGTATCATGTGCATCTGATGCAACATCATTTCCGTGCAATGCGACATTCCGCACAAGGTGACGATGTCATCATTGAAGTGGATACCGTGATTGCGCCTCCTGTTTTCGATTTTGGCATGCGTTGTACTTATCAGTGGCGAATTACCCCTGCGGGCCATGTGTCGCTTGAACTGTCGGGAATTCCTTACGGAAATTATCAGGCAATTATTCCAAAAATCGGCCTCGATTTCGGCATCAGCAAGCGTTTCAGTCAGGTTGAATATTATGGCCGTGGGCCGGGTGAGAACTACGCCGATAGCTGCGAGAGCAACCTGATTGGGCGTTATCGCCAGTCTGTTGACAGCCTCTTTGAGAATTACCCGTTCCCACAAGATAACGGTAATCGGCAGCAGGTGCGGTGGCTCACCGTTGAGGATGAAAAGGGTAACGGTCTTTTCATTCAGCCGCGCAAACCCATTAACTTCAGTCTGTGGCCGTATAGCGCTGAAATGCTGCAACAGGCGCAACACATCAACGAGCTTGAGAAAAGTGACTACCTGACGCTCAATCTTGATGATCAAATCCTGGGCTTAGGTTCCAACTCCTGGGGTTCAGAAGTGTTGGATTCGTTCCGGGTTTATCTCAAACCGTTTAGCTACGGTTTCACGATGGTGCCGTTACGTCCGGGGCAAAGCGCTGCATCTCTTGCTGCCTATGATTTCCAGCCGCATTCAGAATGCGCACATTCTTGTTGAGGTACAGGTAATGATTATTTTAAACACCTTAGAAGATTTTAAGCGCATTTATCATGCGGGAAAGAAATGGCAACGCTGCATGGAAGCGATTAATAACCTGAAGAATATCGAACCTGATGTTTGTTATTCCATTGGCGATTCGTTGGTTTATCGCCTGGCGGAAGGGTCTAGCGAAAACACGGAATTATTCGAAGGGCATCGCCGTTATTTTGATGTGCATTATTACCTGACCGGTGAAGAACAGGTTGAAATTGCTGCCAAAAACACCTTAACCCCAGAAATTGCTTATCGCGATGAAAGCGACCGGGAGTTTTTGCGCGGGCAGGGGGCAACGCAGACGCTGGTGGCAGGTAATGTCGCCATTTTTGAAAATCACGAAGCGTACCGATTTTCCACCGGAGAGGGCGTACGGAAAGTCATTTTGAAAGTCACCGTTGAGGAAACCTATTTCCTGAATAAGTAACTTTCGCCACCCGTCCAGAACGTCTGGGCGGGTAAATACAATAAAAATACCCTACACAATGTGGAGTTTCTATGGCTTCGACTAGTAGAAATACAATTGGCAAGTTTGGATTACTGGCGATGACATTTGCGGCGGTGTTTAGCTTCAATAACGTCATTAATAATAACGTCCAGCTTGGCATCGCATCGGCACCGGTTTTCCTGGTGGCCACGCTTATTTACTTTATACCGTTCTGTTTAATCATCGCAGAATTCGTTTCGCTAAACCGTAATTCCGAAGCCGGGGTTTACGCCTGGGTGAAAAGCGCACTAGGGGGCCGTTGGGCATTTATTACCGCGTACACCTATTGGTTTGTGAATCTGTTTTTCTTCACCTCGTTATTGCCAAGGGTTATTGCCTACGCCTCGTATGCTTTCCTCGGCTATGACTATATTTTCACGCCATTAACCACGGCAATTATCAGTATCATCCTGTTCGCTTTCTCCACCTGGATTTCAAACCACGGGGCGAAATTGCTTGGGCCAATGACGTCAGTGACCTCCACGCTGATGTTATTACTCACTTTCTCCTACATCATTCTGGCAGGCGCTGCGGTGGTGGGGGGAGTTGAACCCGCCGACCCGATTAACGTGCAGGCGATTACTCCGCAGTTCAGCTGGGCATTTCTCGGTATTATTGCCTGGATTTTCCAGGCTGCGGGTGGCGCTGAGTCCGTGGCGGTGTACGTCAACGACGTCAAAGGCGGCAGCAAAGCGTTTGTTAAAGTCATCATACTTTCGGGTCTGTTTATCGGCGTTCTGTATACCGTGTCATCGCTGCTGATTAACGTCTTTGTTCACCAGTCTGATTTGCACTACACCGGCGGTACGGTTCAGGTCTTTGGTGGGCTGGCGCAACACTTTGGCCTGTCGACCGTGCTGATGAATCGCTTTGTTGGCATTGTTTCTTTCACCGCCATGTTTGGTTCATTGCTGATGTGGACGGCGGCACCGGTCAAAATCTTCTTTACCGAGATCCCGAAAGGTATCTTTGGTGAGAAGACCGTGAGCCTTAACCAGCATGGTGTACCGACTCGCGCGGCCTGGATTCAATTCCTGATTGTGATTCCATTGATGCTTATCCCAACCGTGGGTTCGGGTAGCGTGCAGGAATTAATGAACACGTTGATTAACATGACTGCCGCGGCGTCAATGTTGCCACCGCTGTTTATCATGCTTGCCTACCTGAATCTGCGCTTGAAATACGACGCCGTAAACCGCGACTTCCGCATGGGTTCACGGATGCAGGGCATCGCGATTGTGAGCGTGCTGATTGTGATTTTCACCATCGGGTTTATTGCGTCAACCTTCCCGACCGGGGCCAGCATTATGACCATCGTGTTTTATAACGTCGGCGGTCTGGTTATTTTCCTTGGCTACGCCTGGTGGAAATACAACAAGTACGAGAAAACCCTGGATGCGAAAGAGCGTTATGAAGCGGATACGCCGCTGGCACAAATCGTTCTTGAACAGCAGCAGGGAAAGCAGGCTGTACCGCAGGCAGGTAATGTCGCGGTAACACGGCAATAATAAAAATGCGGCCCTGAAATGGGGCCGCGTTTTTGCTTTGTAGGATAATTAGGTACCAGAAACATCCATCCTAATAAAACGGCTAAACAGTTTGTTCCCGCAAAAATCTAGGTGTTTTCAAGTCATCGACTAATGTATTCACCAGTCTCATTAGTAACCCCGTAAGAGTGTGCGCCGTTTTTAGTGGTAATGAGTGGCACAACAACATTTGGGTTACCACCTGGCAGTAATCACATAAATCATCAGAATCAGCTAGCCAATGTGATTCAGGAAAATCTGACGGACTATTAACGGAAAGCTGCTCAATACGGCCAGGAGAGAGTGGTTTTTCCAGGTTTTCTTTTAGTGCATCCAAATGGGCATTCAAGTGATGGCATAACGCCGCGCATTCGGCTGGATTATTGCAGTCTATTAATACGTCGGTAAGGAGTTCACAGCGTTCGGCAAGATCAATAACATCGAGTGCTGACGTGTTTACGCTAACGGGTTGGGAAGGGTAAAAATTAATATTACCAGCCATTTTGGCAGTCTCCATGGTAAGCATTAGTTAATGTCCATGGTAATTGCAGGACGCCAATCCTGGCACCTCATACGGAGGTGCGTGATGACTATAAAAGTATTGCTGTATGGATGAAAGCGCGTGTTTTATGACCTGGAAGGCGCTTCGCAAAGTATTTCGGGGAGTTGCATGTAATGAAAATTTCGCTATTTAGCCTTATGTGTACCAGTGTGACTATTACTTGGATGAATCATTTTTAGCTTATATGGTTCGCTCCTGACAGTCAGTTCAGTGCCAGGACCGGACTTTTTGTAGTTCTAGAAATCGCTCATACCGAAGCCTAATTTTTGGGGGCCACTAAAATGATGCGATGGAGATCTCTGAGTCGATTGAAGTCTAAGATTGTTAGGGCTGCAATATAACCCGGTGCCAGAAGGGGACGTATAATAACGCAGTTAAGATTAGAAATAAAAGTACTTGAGGCTCAACGATACATCATTTATAACATGTTGTATTATAATAAAAACTTTAGTAATCTTCCTGTCCTAACAAGGTACGTTAACATTAAAAGGAAACTTTTAAATAAAATGGTAAGGAAAAAAGGTAAAAGGCAACAGAGAATGCCAAAAGACAGCAAAACAAAAATAAAAACCAGATGGAACTCCTTGAGGAATATAAATAAAACCATCCTGTGGTTGGCAACGATAGGTATCTTACCTGTAGTTAGTAGCTACATCTTTGACTTCTTCACGGGAGATGTTCAGGTCAAATACGTTCGTTCTCTGGAACGTGGATATGAGTTTAAGCTCATAAATAATAGTTCTACAGATCAAGTTGTTGAACAATTCCGAATTTCTCCAGAATTTGGCCAGGAAATATTATTCAAAATTAACAAGCACGTTTATGGGACTATTTCTGAAAATAGCGTCACTTTACCGGGGGGGAATTCTACCTATATGCCTGCCTTTGAATACAAGGAAATGAATGGCAATGTATTGGGTGCAAAATCCGAAGTTAGCTTTCGCATACCTCCTCTCACAGCAAGAGATTATATGACCCCAGAGGCTTTAATTGTATATGCTGATTATAGAACCAGTTCAAAAAACAAAGCTATGAATATTATTGAACGAGCTTTGGATTTTCTTAAAATTAGAGACGCCAATACAAGGCAAAAATATCTGGTTGTTGATAATTACTGGACTCCTCTTGCCCAAGGCAATGAAGTTAATGCAATCAAAAATGCCTGTCGAGATGATGACATTTTCTCAAAGTCATCTATATGCAGAGAGCAATTTTAAGAATAATTCGCACCGTTATCTATATCTATATCTATATCTATATCTATATTTATTTTTATTAAAATTATTGATAACGTATTAATTAATGATGATTTTAGGTAGGATCGAATAAGCTATTTAATAACTATTTAGTCCTCAAAGTTGTCTTAGCATCAAAATGTATTCACTCCTTTGAACTTCCGCTCCTCGCTCAAAGCAGACCCACTTTCACTCAAAGCCGCTGGCCTTCTGCTTCATCCTGCCGTTGGCTATATGCTCGATGAGTATGTTGTCACTCAGGGACATAAGATCCATTTTGCTACGGTAGATAGGGCGGTAGATGCCAAAACAATTAAAAGACAATGACGGGAATTAGCCTGGTATTGCGCGGGAGTCGCGGCTGATAGCTTGCCAGTTCATAAAGCAGTGGCTGCAATATAATTTACTATTGCAGCCACGTAGCTGTTATCCGTGCTTAATCATCACATGACGCACCACGGTGTAATCTTCCAGCCCATACATTGACATATCCTTGCCGTACCCGGAGAGTTTCTGCCCGCCGTGTGGCATTTCGCTGACCAGCATAAAGTGGGTATTTACCCAGGTGCAACCATACTGCAGGCGGGCGCTGAGGCGATGTGCGCGGCCCACGTCCCGAGTCCAGACCGATGACGCCAGGCCATACTGGGAGTCGTTTGCCCACGCCAGCACCTGTTCTTCGTCGTCGAATTCTGTGACGCTGACCACCGGGCCGAAGACCTCGCGCTGGATGATTTCATCCCCTTGCTTCGCCCCGGCCAGTAGGGTTGGCTGGAAGTAATAACCTTTGCCGTCGGCTTTGTTACCGCCGGTCACTACCCGAATGTGCGGCAGGGCTTTGGCGCGTTCCACCGCCTCGCTGACGCGTGTCAGATGGGCGGCGGAGCTGACCGGGCCCAGCTCGGTGGTTTCATCGTCCGGGGCGCCCATTTTCAGGCTGGCCACGGCGACACCCAGTTTTTCGACCAGAGTGTTATAGACCTCTTTTTGCGCATAGATCCGGCAGGCCGCCGTGCAGTCCTGCCCGGCATTGTAGAAGCCAAAGGTGCGCACGCCCTCAACCACGGCATCGATATCCGCATCGTTAAAGACGATCACTGGCGCTTTACCCCCCAGCTCCATATGAGTGCGCTTAATCGACGACGCGGTGTGCGCAATAATATGCTCGCCAGTAGCGATAGAGCCGGTCAGCGACACCATGCGCACTTTTTCATGGCCCGTCAGCGGGTCACCCACGGTTTTACCGCGCCCAAACAGCACGTTCACCACCCCGGCAGGGAAGATATCTTTTGCCAGTTCGGCCAGTTTCAGCGCCGTGAGTGGCGTGATTTCCGAGGGTTTGAGAACCACGCAGTTACCCGCAGCCAGCGCCGGGCCCAGCTTCCAGGCGGCCATCATCAACGGGTAGTTCCACGGGGCGATCGACGCCACCACGCCCACCGGATCGCGGCGGATCATTGAGGTGTGACCTTCCATGTACTCTCCTGCGGCAAGCCCGTTCAGACAACGGGTAGCACCGGCGAAAAAGCGGAACACATCGGCGATGGCCGGGATTTCATCGTTAAGCACGCAGTGCAGCGGTTTGCCGCAGTTTTGCGATTCCAGCCGGGCAAAGGTTTCGGCATTCTGTTCAATCACCTCCGCCAGCTTCAGCAGGTACTCAGAACGCGCTTTTGGCGTAGTCTGCCCCCACTGCTGGAACGCGCGATCGGCAGCCTGTACAGCCGCATCGACCTGGGCAGGTGTGGCTTCGGCAATCTGCACCAGCACCTCGCCAGTTGCCGGGTTATAGACGGGCTGCAGCTCACCTTCGCCCGCCACCAGTTCGCCATTAATCAATAAGTTGTGTTGCATAGCCGACTCCATTGATGATCGTTGTTATGTCTGAGTAAGTTACAGAGATTGTTCCGCCTTCAGGCGTTTGGCATGTTCGATGGCATCGTTTTCCGGGGCGTTTGACCGCCCGAACGGCCGTGACAGCGTCATGTACACCAGCCCGGATATCACCACCACCGCCAGCCCAACCAGCACCGTCCAGCGGTCGATAAAACTGCTGCTCTCGGCAGGTTGCGCCAGCAGCCAGATCCCACACAGGCCATAGGCCAGCGCCAGCACGTTAACCAGCATTCCCCAGCCGCCCACGGTCCACTCCCCGGCAGGTTTCCAGCCTTTCAGGCGCTGGCGCAGGGCAGCCAGTACCACCATCTGGAAGGAGATGTAGATCCCGATAACCGCAAAGGCGGTGATGCGCGCCAGGTTATCCGGCTGGACATAAACCCACACGCAGATGGTCACCGGCAGCAGGCAACTGACGATCATCGCGTTGTCCGGCACGCTGTTTTTCGACAGCTTCGACATCCAGGTGCTACCCGGTAGCATCTGGTCGCGGGAGAAAGAGAAAATCAGGCGACTTAACGCAGCCTGCAGCGACAGAATGCATGACAACATGGCAATCACCGCGATGATGATAAACACCATGGCGCCGGTTTCACCGAGGGCTTCGTTGAGGATAGCCGGGATCGGATCGGTGATTTTGCCGTTGACGATATTCATCAGATTGGGTGATGCCAGCAGGTAGCCGAGGATAGATACCATCGCAGAAAGCGCACCAAACACGATGCTGAGGATCATCGCAATTGGGATTTTTTTGCTCGGGTTTTTCACCTCTTCCGCCACGTTGCCGCAGGCTTCAAAACCGAAGAACATGAACAGGCCGATCAGCGCCGCCGCCATAAACGCGGGCTGGTAGCTGCCGTCTTTCGCCAGCACGCCCATGGAGTCAAACACCACCGAGAACGGCTGCGCGCGATGGAACAACAGTAGATAAATCCCCAGTGCAATGACGCTGACGATTTCACACCAGAAGCCAATACGGGCGACCCGGGCGAGGTTTTTGGTGCCGGACATGTTCACCGCCATCATCAGCAGTAACAGCACCACCGAGGTGATCAGCATGTTACCTGCCGAGATCCCATAACCGAACAGCGAGCCGACGAAGGTGGCGGTGTATTCCGCCACCGAGGTGATGGTGACCACCAGCGCCCACAGGTAAATCCAGG
Source organism: Buttiauxella sp. A111 (assembly GCF_014189855.1). Lineage (GTDB taxonomy): Bacteria > Pseudomonadota > Gammaproteobacteria > Enterobacterales > Enterobacteriaceae > Buttiauxella > Buttiauxella selenatireducens. The sequence goes on along the minus strand of NZ_BJFN01000001.1, from coordinate 370,051 downwards.
CGGCGATCCACGCATATTTTTTGCCCCACAGGCGGCGCGCCCAGGGGTATAACCCGCCGGTAATCGGGTACTGGGAAGCCACTTCGCCAAACACCAGCGCCACCAGTAGCTGCCCGCAGGCCACAATAGGGATCCACCAGATCGCCGGTGGCCCCGCCAGCGTCACGGCCAGTGCAAACAGGGAATAGACAGCCGTCAGCGGAGAGAGGTAGGTGAACCCGAGTGAAAAGTTAGAGATGAGTCCGATGGAGCGGTTAAATTGCGGTTTATTATCGCTATGAATTGCTTCACTTTTCTTGCCAGAAGTCTGTTCCATACGTTTTTCTCTGTGTTGTTGATGTGTCGCAGGTAACACGGATCAAGGTATAGAGGAGCGCCAGGAGGCCGTACAGTCTCGCCGTCGCAATTTGTTAAGATTTGTGTGGATATGTCACGTTTTTGTTGCTGTTTTTCTGCTTTTTCCGTGAGGCTTATCACGCTATCGCCTTTGAATCGACAGAAAACCGCGTTTTTTGCTCCCTTTTCATGCTCGTTTTTTACACCTGCGTCACAAAATTTAAACAATTTGAGCGATATATGCCCATTTCTCAAAAATGTAGATATTTTTAATTTATGGCTACGAAATGCACTGCCCTGTCTCCTGAAGACTTTCTGAGAGGATTGATTCTGATGAATGCACTTACTGCCGTAAAACAGCCTGACGATGCGTTATCCCGTACTATCACTGGTTTCAGTATCGCGCCATCCGTGCAGTCTCCGCGTCTGCTGGAACTCACGTTCTCCGCAGAGGTCACCCAGCAGTTCCTGCGGGAGGTAGAGCAGTGGCCCGTGCAGGCGCTGGAATACAAATCCTTTCTGCGTTTCAAAATCGCGAAGATCCTCGACGACATGTGCTGCAACCAGCTCCAGCCGCTGCTGCTGAACACGCTGCTCAGCCGTGACGAAGGCGCCTTGCTGATTAACGCGGTGGGAATCGATAACGTCGCTCAGGCAGATGAGATGGTGAAGATTGCCACCGCCGTGGCGCACCTCATCGGGCGCTCCAATTACGACGCCATGAGCGGCCAGTATTACGCCCGCTTTGTGGTGAAAAACGTTGATAACTCAGACAGCTACCTGCGCCAGCCCCATCGCGTGCTGGAGCTGCACAACGACGGTACCTTCGTGGAGGAGGTGACCGACTACGTGCTGATGATGAAAATCGACGAGCAGAACATGCAGGGCGGCAACTCCTTGCTGTTGCACCTCGACGACTGGGAGGGTCTGGATCAGTTCTTCAGCCACCCGCTGGCCCGCCGCCCGCTGCGCTGGACCGCGCCGCCGAGTAAAAACGTCACCGCGGATGTGTTCCACCCGGTGTTTGACGTCGATCAGCAGGGGCGGCCGGTGATGCGCTATATCGACCAGTTCGCCCAGCCGAAAGATTTTGCCGAGGGCGTCTGGCTCAGCGAACTGTCTGACGCGCTGGAAGGCAGCAAAAACATCCTCTCCATTCCGGTGCCAGTGGGGAAATTCCTGCTGATTAATAATCTGTTCTGGCTGCACGGTCGCGATCGCTTTACCCCACACCCAGATCTGCGCCGCGAACTGATGCGTCAGCGCGGCTATATCAGCTACGCCACCCAGCACTACCAGACGCATCAGTAAGGGTTCACTGGCAAAGGAATTGAGCGGATGTATGATTTTGTGATTATCGGCGGCGGCATTATCGGCATGTCGACCGCCATGCAGTTGATTGAAGTTTACCCGGATGCCCGCATTGCCCTGCTTGAAAAGGAGGCAGGCCCGGCCTGCCACCAGACCGGGCACAACAGCGGCGTGATCCATGCAGGGGTCTATTACACCCCCGGCAGCCTGAAGGCGCAGTTCTGCCTCGCCGGTAATCGGGCTACCAAAGCTTTTTGCGATCAACACGGCATTGCCTATGACAACTGCGGCAAACTGCTGGTGGCCACCTCCGAACAGGAGATGGCGCGGATGCAGGCGCTGTGGGAACGCACCGCCGCAAACGGGCTGGAACGCACCTGGCTAAGCGCCGCGGAACTGCGCGAGCGCGAGCCCAATATCACTGGGCTGGGGGGGATTTTTGTCCCCTCCAGCGGGATTGTCAGCTATCGCGAGGTGGCCGCGGCAATGGCCCAACGCTTCCTGGTGAAAGGTGGCGAGGTGATTTACGGCGCGGAGGTCAGCGCCCTGAAGGAGCACGCCAGCGGCGTGGTCATCCACACCCGCCAGGGCCAGGAGTACGAAGCGGCCACGCTGATCGGCTGCTCCGGGCTGATGGCCGACCGGCTGGTGAGCATGCTGGGCATCGACCCCGGCTTTATTATCTGCCCGTTCCGCGGGGAGTATTTCCGCCTTGCCCCCGAACATAATCAGATTGTGAACCACCTTATCTACCCGATCCCCGATCCGGCAATGCCGTTTTTGGGCGTGCATCTGACGCGGATGATCGATGGCAGCGTCACCGTCGGCCCCAACGCCGTGCTGGCTTTTAAGCGCGAAGGCTATCGCAAGGGCGATTTTTCGTTATCCGATACGCTGGAGATGCTGGGCTCGCCCGGCATTCGTCGCGTGTTGCAGCGCAACCTGCGCTCGGGGCTGGGGGAGATGAAAAACTCATTGTGCAAAAGCGGCTATCTGCGGCTGGTGCAAAAATACTGCCCGAGCCTGACCCTGAAGGATCTGCACCCCTGGCCTGCGGGTGTGCGGGCGCAGGCGGTCTCGCCCGACGGCAAATTAATCGACGATTTTTTGTTTGTCACCACGCCGCGCACTCTGCACACCTGCAATGCTCCCTCACCGGCAGCCACCTCGGCGATCCCGATTGGCGCCCATATTGTGAGCAAGGTTCAAACCTTGCTGGCCAGTCAGCATAACCCCGGGCGTTCTTTGCAGGCAGCCTGTAGTGTGGAAACTGTCTATGCCGCGTTTACCCGTTAATCATTCAGAGACAGGAAACCATCATGCAACTCAACGATCTCAGCTTATTCCGCCAACAAGCCTATATAGAAGGAGAGTGGCGCGACGCACACGGTGGTGAAACAATCACCGTCACCAACCCGGCGAACGGCCAGCCTCTGGGCAGCGTGCCGAAAATGGGCGCCGAGGAAACCCGCGCGGCCATTGAGGCCGCCAACCGCGCTCTGCCAGCCTGGCGCGCGCTCACCGCCAAAGAGCGCGCTACTCTTCTGCGCCGCTGGTTCGATTTGATGATGGCCCACCAGGACGACCTGGCCCGGCTAATGACCCTGGAGCAGGGCAAACCGCTGGCAGAAGCCAAAGGTGAGATCGCCTATGCCGCTTCCTTTATAGAGTGGTTCGCCGAAGAGGGTAAACGGATTTACGGCGACACCATTCCAGGCCATCAGGCCGATAAACGCCTGCTGGTGATCAAACAGCCAATTGGCGTGACGGCGGCGATCACCCCGTGGAACTTCCCGTCGGCGATGATCACCCGCAAGGCCGGCCCGGCGCTGGCGGCAGGCTGCACCATGGTGCTCAAACCCGCCAGTCAAACACCGTTCTCGGCGCTGGCGCTGGCGGAACTGGCGAGCCGCGCCGGGATCCCAGCCGGGGTATTTAACGTGGTGACCGGTTCCGCTGCTGCTGTGGGCAACGAGCTGACCAGCAATCCGCTGGTACGCAAGCTATCCTTTACGGGTTCTACCGAGGTTGGCCGCCAGTTAATGGCCCAGTGCGCGAAGGACATCAAAAAAGTGTCGCTGGAACTGGGCGGCAACGCACCTTTTATTGTCTTTGACGATGCGGATCTGGATAAGGCCGTAGAAGGGGCGCTGGCCTCGAAATTCCGTAACGCCGGGCAGACCTGCGTGTGCGCCAACCGCCTGTATGTTCAGGAAGGCGTCTATGCCAGCTTTGCCGAAAAACTCCAGCAGGCGGTCGACAAACTGCAGCTCGGCGACGGCCTGACCCCAGGCGTGACCACCGGGCCGCTGATCGACAGCAAGGCGGTCGCCAAAGTGCAGGAGCACATTGCCGATGCGGTTGAAAAAGGCGCGCGTATTATTACCGGCGGCAATACTCATTCGCTGGGCGGCAACTTCTTCCAACCCACAATTCTGGTAGATGTGCCTGCCAGCGCCAAAGTGGCAAAAGAGGAGACCTTCGGCCCGCTGGCGCCGCTGTTTCGCTTTAAAGATGAAGCCGACGTTATCGCCATGGCCAACGATACTGAATTTGGGCTGGCGGCCTATTTTTATGCCCGCGATATGAGCCGCGTGTTCCGCGTGGGCGAAGCGCTGGAGTACGGCATTGTCGGCATCAACACCGGCATTATCTCTACCGAAGTCGCCCCGTTTGGCGGCGTTAAAGCCTCTGGCCTTGGCCGCGAGGGCTCAAAATACGGCATCGAAGACTACTTAGAAATCAAATATATGTGCATCGGCCTTTAATTCTCTGATTCTGGTGCCGCTGACCGTAGAAGACGCGCTAAGCTGTCTGCCCCGACATGCAGGTCGGGGCTGTATTGTGAATTTTCAGGAGTATGACCATGACCACTATTTCCCAGGCGACGGCCATCGATGGCTACCGCTGGCTGAAGAACGACATTATCCGCGGCGTTTATCAGCCGGATGAAAAGCTGCGCATGAGCTTGCTGACATCCCGTTATGAACTGGGCGTCGGCCCGCTGCGCGAAGCTCTGTCGCAGCTGGTTGCCGAAGGGCTGGTCACGGTCATTAACCAGAAAGGCTACCGGGTCGCGCCGATGTCCGAACAGGAGCTGCTCGATATTTTTGACGCCCGCGCCAATATGGAGGCCATGCTGGTGCGCCTCGCCATCGAACGCGGTGGCGAAGAGTGGGAAGCGGATCTGCTTGCCCGGATGCATCTGCTGAACAAACTGGAATCACGCCATGCCAGCGAAACCATGCTGGATGAGTGGGATCAACGGCATCAGGCATTTCATACCGCGATTGTCGCGGGGTGTGGATCGCAGTATCTGTTACAGATGCGGGAGCGACTATTCGACCTGGCGGCAAGGTATCGCTATATGTGGCTGCGCAAAACGGTGCTGTCGGTGGAGATGCTGGATGATAAGCACGAGCAGCATCAGATGTTGATGGACGCGATTCTGGCGCGCGATGCGGTGAAGGCAGGTGAGCTGATGTATCAGCATTTGCTGACGCCGATTCCGATTATCAGAGGGGCGATGGGAGTGGGGATAATAGAGAGGTGAATGTCAGGGCGGCAACAGCTGCCTTGTGCCAGTAGCGGACGTAGCTAATCGACTTCTACGCGAATGCTCCCACAGCGGGCACTTCCCCCCAAATTCTTAGACTTTCCTCATAAAATTCGCTCCGGCGGGTTATATTTAATGTATCTCAATCATGTTCGAGAACAGGGAAATGATGATTCGTTTAACCTCGCTGGCCTTCGTGCTTGCCGCCGTGACTCACAGCGCATTGGCGGTTACCTATCCTCTGCCACCGGAAGGGAGTCGCCTGGTCGGTAAATCGTTTGTTATCACCGTACCGGAAGGGAACACCCAACCTCTGGAGTATTTTGCTGCACAGTACGATCAGGGGTTCAGCAATATGACCGAGGCCAACCCCGGCGTGGATCTGTTCCTGCCGCGTGCCGGAACGCAACTGACCATTCCTCAGCAGCTGATTTTGCCGGATACCGCTCGTCAGGGCATTGTGATAAACGTCGCGGAGATGCGCTTGTACTACTACCCGGAAGGGAGCAACACGGTGCAGGTTCTGCCGATTGGTATCGGTCAGGCGGGGCGGGAAACGCCGCGTAACTGGGTGACCCACGTGGAGCGTAAGCAGGAGGCCCCGGCCTGGACGCCAACGGCGAACACCCGAAAAGAGTATGCCCGCGAGGGTAAAACCCTGCCTGCGTTCGTGCCGCCGGGGGAAGATAACCCGATGGGGCTGTATGCCATTTACATCGGCAAGCTGTACGCCATTCACGGTACCAACGCCAACTTTGGCATCGGCCTGCGGGTGAGTCAGGGCTGTATCCGCCTGAGGAAAGACGATATCAAATATCTGTTCGATAACGTGCCGGTCGGCACGCGCGTGCAGTTTATCGATCAGCCGGTGAAAACCACCCTCGAGCCAGACGGGCAGCGCTGGCTTGAAGTACACGAGCCGCTGTCGCGTAACCGCGCCGAGTTTGAATCTGACCGGAAAGTCCCGCTGCCAATGACCACGCAGCTGCGTAATGCCACCGAAGGGGCGGGCGTGGATGCAAGCGTAGTAAGCGCTACGCTGACGCGTCGTTCCGGTATGCCGGTGTCGATTAACACGGGGTCGATAAAAGCAGGACAGTTCTAAAACTAGCGGGAGCGAGAACGGTGCAGGAGTTTGAAGTCAAGATTAAGGACCTGCCACGCAATCAGGGGCCGGGTTTACTCACCAAGACATCACGCCAGCAATGTGCTTCATGGCAATGTCGTCGTACTGGCTCTGCTCTGAGGATTCTGACATGACCACCTTTCATCAACTGACTGCTATCAGCCTGCGTGGCCAGCTCATCTCAATGGCCGACTACGCGGGTAAACTGGTTCTGGTGGTTAATACCGCCAGCCATTGTGGCTTCACGCCGCAATACACAGGCCTTGAAGCGCTCTATAAGAAGTACGCCGCCCAGGGGCTGGTGGTGCTTGGTTTCCCCTGCAACCAATTCGGTAAGCAGGAACCTGGCGGCGCCGACGAAATCGCTCAGACCTGTCACATCAACTACGGTGTGAGCTTCCCGATGTTCGAGAAAGTAGAGGTCAACGGCGCCGCTACGCACCCGGTGTTTCGTTACCTGAAAGAAGAATTGCCCGGCGTGCTGGGTGGGCGGATCAAGTGGAACTTCACTAAGTTCCTGATCGGACGCGACGGCAAACCGATCAAGCGTTTTGCACCGTTCACTACGCCAGAGAAAATGGAAGCCGCAATCCTTGCTGCACTTTAAATCTGAGTGTTCCAGTCTTTCGAACCATTCCCTTTTAGAGAGCTCCCGACAAACCGATGATATCCGTGCGAGGTTAATGTCAGCTCCTCGCTTATAGCGGTCAGAGGTGTTTCGAGCGGCTGCAGCGTGCCAGGAGCGGACATTATTAACATCTATTATCTGCATCAATATCCAATGCGTCTAAAGAAGAAAGATTTAAACATGCCAAACCTGAGTTATATGAAAAATTGGATACCAATGAATTTAGACATTTCATCCCTATTATTGCTAATGAGTTTAAAGATTCATTTGGGGCGACAAAGAAATTTGTAGATTTTTGCCTCCATTTCCTTCCAGATGAACCACATGTGAGACCAAAATCAGGAAGAATTGATTGGGAAATAGAACCGTTGTCAGCGATTTTTAAAAAAATATATAGCTACCGTTCTAAGGCATTACATGGAGGGCAGCCATTTCCTGAGCCGATGTGCTCCCACCCTGAAGTATGGGATGGGTATGCTGAGCGGGCGAGAGCATGTTCAACCTTAGGTGGAACATGGTTGAATGAGGATGTTCCTATTAATTTAAACACATTCAACTTTATGACCCATTCCATTTTGAATAAGTGGTGGCAATCTTTATTACCAAGTTAACACTGTAAGTATCAATTAAAACAGCACAATTTACTTTTAGATATGTACCTGCCTTATCTTAGAGGACAATGTCCATTTTCCGCTCACAGCGGACCTAACAACTTTGCTTTAGGTCTGCCCCGTGCCAAGAGCTAACATAATCAATTCGTATGAAACCGATAGGAAATCACGTTCAAAATTAAATTAGATGTCAAGTGAGTCAGGCAATGAACCTTTTTGTTCTTTAGTATAGACATGTAATTTAGCCTTAAAACCTAGAATATCACCCTCCATTGTTAAGAATCGCCCTTTCTCAGCAAAAAACATAGGATTAATATCTCTACGAACAACATCAGCAAACCAATTAGCTGATTTTGTGGATTCCACTAACCAATCATGGCACTCCTGAATCCATTTCTTATATTTTTTAACATCCTCTTCATAATTATTATTCCAGCCACCAGTTTTATAAAATTTATCTGGGTAGTAATTGTCTTCATAAAGATTAGAATGTCTCATGAAAACTTGAGCGGCTATGTTAAGTGTTATGGAAAATGTTTCAGTGGCTCTCCGCAACTCATCAAACTCCTCAGGCCATATTGAAGAAATGACTTTTTGTCTGAATTCAAATATATCATCGGGTAAATTTTTAGGCCATGTCGGATCTGGTGATAATGCAAAGCTAGTCCAATTCTGCCAATTCTCTAAATGACTATATTTCACTGCAGCATCAATTATTGAAGTTACTGAAACTTGCTTGGCTAAAACATATTGGTCTTCAACTTTACCAAGAGTCTCTGAAACCCATAATTCATGTGCCGACTTAACATTATAAAGTTTTTCGATTGGCCAATCTTCTACATTTCTATCAATTTCCGTATGATGGTTTGGGCAAAGAAGAATAAGATTGTGATAACTATTTCTTTCATCCAGAGTTAAATTCGATTTTCCTCTAGCCGCCTCTTCTTTCTCTCCGATAATATGGGCCTGCTCTCCCAATGTAAATGCAGATTTAACGGAGTTCTTATCCTGTGTCAACTCAGCCTTACAGAGGGCACATCGATTTCCGGAGCGACCCCACAACAGTTTGATGTCCTTTTGATTTATTGCCATGTTAAATCGTTCCTTGGGGTGAGTAGGCTCCAATATTATAGTTTTCATATAAACAAAAAAATAGGGGGTGGCCCCAAATTGTCATAAAAACAGATGCCTACAATCCATTTTCATCAAGTAATCAGAAAGACCAAAGGTTGACATTTTGCCCCTGGTGTTTTGTCAGGGCTAACCACTGCCATTCAATAGTCACTCTTTTTGCGTCCCGACCTCCAACCATTTGACCGATACAAAGGGGTCGTTAAAACCCATCAGAGACAAAAACAAATGCGAACTTCCGCTTTTCGCTCTTAGCCGACAGTCATATCTAACTGCGACTAATACAACTATTCCCTTAAAACGGCCCCATTTACTGGGGCCGTTTTGCACAACAATCCTTAGAAATCATACCCCACAGTGGCAATCACAGAACGCTCCGCGCCCCAGTAGCAGTAACCCGTACCGTAACAGCCCGCAACGTAATCACGGCCGGTCAGGTTCGTGGCGTTAACTTGCACAAAAGCACCTTTCAGCGAAGGTGTCCACGCGCCCATATCTGCACGCACCATGGCATCGAGCAGTGTTACCGACGGCACGCGCAGGGTATTTTCATTATCCGCCCATTGCTTGCCGATATAACGGATACCCGAACCCAGGCTGATGCCGAAGTCGGCCTGGAACATGCCCCACAGGCTTGCCATCTGATCTGGCGTGACGTATGGCGTGTTGCCATCGTTACCGTCAATGGCATCTTTAAAGCGCACTTTGTTGTAAGTGTACCCGGCGATGGTTGAGAAACGTGGGTTCCACTGAGAACGCGCTTCAAGCTCCACACCCTGAGAATGCACTTTACCGGCGGGTTCATAGTAGCTGCCTTGAACCACGCGGTTACCCACGTCTTTCTGCGTCAGGTCATACAGCGCAACGGTATACATATCCGCCGTACCGACAGGCTGATATTTTACGCCCGCTTCATACTGCTCAGCGGTAGTGGGTTTCAGCAGTTTGCCTTCGGCATCAGGCAACACCTGCGGCGTAATGGCCTGGCTGTAACTGATGTACGGAGAAAACCCGTTTGTGAAGGCGTACAGCAAAGATGCACGACCACTGAAGTGGTCATCGGTGCGGTTATCGGTGACTTCGCTATCAATCGCATCAGCCACGATATGGCTCTTGGTCACGATGTGGTCATAACGGCCAGAGAGTGTCATATGCCATTGATCCCACTGCATATCATCTTGCAAATAGACACCGGCCTGTTCGTACTGGCGTTTACCGGCTTTGGTCAGCAGACCCTGGTTGATGGTGGAGTAAGTTGGGTCACGCGGATCGTAATAGTAGAAGCCGCCAGGGCCACCAGACTCGCCGGTCCACGGGTTCAGGTTCGTGGTGTAGGCGGAGTCATCGGACAAATTGTTGGTGAATTTGTGGAATTCACCCCCGAGCACTACTTTGTGATCCAGTTCGCCGGTCGCAAAATCAGCTTCAAGTTGGTTATCGATGGCGTACGCGTCCAGCGATGAAGTTTCGCCGCTGTAGTAACGCATCAGTTCGTCATGGGCCACGTCCGCCCAGCCAATCTGATAAGCCTGTTTCAGGCCAACGTTCGAGTGTGTGTAACTGGCATTTGAGCGGAACGCCCAGACGTCGTTAAAGCTGTGCGCAAACTCGTAGCTGTATATCTGCTCGTGGCGTTTGAATTCGTCATTGCCCGGCTCAACGTCAGAGAAATCGGTGCTGATTTTGCGCCCGGTAGAAGAATAGATACTGCCATCCGCCGGAACAGAGCCATGGAATCCACCTGAAGGATCTTTTTCCAGATAAGCGCGCAGTACCAGCGAGGTATTCTCACCCGGCTGCCATAGAAGGGACGGGGAAATCGCGTAACGTTCGTCGCGCGTTTTCTCATACTGGGTGTCGCTATTTTTGGTTAAACCGATAATGCGATACGCCCATTCGTCGTTAATCGCATTGGTGTAATCAAATGCGGTACCGTTGGTCTTGTTATTACCGACCATCGCACGCACGTGGCCTTCTTCGATAAATTGCGGTCGCTTTGATGTTTCCATAACAAGGCCGCCAGGAATGGTCTGGCCGTAAAGTGCCGAAGAGGGCCCTTTAATCACATCAATTCGCTCCAGGAACCATGGGTCAACCTGAATCACGTTGTAGCTGCCGCCATCGCTCATCAGGCGCAGGCCATCAAGGAAGGTGTTGTTGACGTCGCCGCCATGGAAGCCGCGCAGTGCCACGGTGTCATAACGTGTTGCGCCGCCCGCAAAGCCAGTAAACACGCCCGGAGTGTAATTCAGCGCACTGTTTACCGTTAATGCGCCCTGGTCTTCGATTTGCTGGCGGGTAATGACCGAAATAGATTGGCCGGTGGTGATCAGTGGCTCATCGGTTTTGGTCGCGCCACGGCTGACTGTCGCGCTATAACCTTCAGTTTGGCTGGTGGAGGTTTGTGCCGGAGTGGCGGTGACGATGACGGTATCTTCAGCCAGCGCGTAAGCGGGTGCCGCAAGTGCAAGCGCGCAGAGTAAAGCAGAACGCTTTACTGTAAATGCCAGTTTCATTTGATGTTTTCCCAAGAAGGTCTTGTTTTATGCCGATCTGCGTCAGCGATAGTGGTGTGAATTCAGGTGATACCACTGCGTTTATAGGAATGCGAATTATTATCGTTATTATTTGATGATTCAAGTGCAAATATTGGCAGGGGGTCGATGAAAACCCATGAAAATATTATTGTTTTTAGCAGCGGTGGGGCGGGTTCTTCAGATGAGGGATATTCTTTAACGGCAGAAATACGGTGTTCCCAGCCTCTCCCGTTTCAGGAGAGGAGGGTAAAAGGAATTACTGAGTCACAGTTTTTGCAGAAGTATCTTTAACCGGCCCCGGCGTTGCAGACGGCAATTTGTCCGGAGCTGAATCGCACGGTTTCTCTTTAGCGCATAGCATATCGAGCATTTTCAATGTGACGCCGTTAGTCCAGCCGAATCCATCCTGCAACGGATATTCACCGCCGCCACCGCCTGTGCCGGTGGTGGAAACGTCATATTTCTCCACCAGTTTTTGCTCGCGGTTATAGGTCTGTTGCACGTTAGTCAGGAAACGCCAGGAGACTTCCATCGCCAGATCGTTATGCCCGTAATTTTGCAGACCTTCAGTAGCCACCCACTGAAGCGGTGCCCAGCCATTTGGGGCATCCCACTGCTGGCCCGTTTTCAGATTGGTCGTGGCAAGTCCCCCGGTTTTCAGCAGTTGAGAGCGGGTGAGGGCAGCCATTTTATCCGCGCGATCTTTCGACGCGACATGCACGTAAAGCGGGAACAGCGCTGCAGCCGTGAGTTGCGAACGCGCGGCATGAGTTTTGAGATCGTAATCAGCATAGAAGCCTTGTTTATCGTTCCAAAGATGCTTTTCCATGGCTTTTTGGCGCGCATCTGCCGATTGCTGATATTGCGTGGCACCCGTGCTGTCTTTCGCCACAATGCTGGCGTGGGCCAGGGTTTTTTCCATCTGGAAGAGCAGTGCGTTTAAATCTACCGGCACGATAGAGGTGGTACGGATTGAGCCCAATTGTTCGGGTTTATCCATCCAGCGAGAGCTAAAATCCCAGCCTGAAGCGGCTGCCGCGCGCAGATCACGATAAATTTCTGTCGCCGGTCGATTGGGATTGTTCTTCGCTGTGGTCACATCATCCAGATACGATTCGGTGCGCGGCGTGTCGCGATCATCCCAGTAACGGTTTAACACCGAACCATCTTTGAGTTTCACCACCCGAAGATTTTCAGTACCGGGTTCCAGCGTTTCACTGCCTTGCATCCAGTAGCCGTACTCTTTTTTCAGCTGCGGCAAATAGGTGGTGTAGGTTTCGTCGCCATTATGGCTGGCGAGCAGTTTAACCATGAAGGCAAAGAAGGGTGGCTGTGAGCGGCTCAGATAATAACTGCGGTTGCCGTTAGGAATATGTCCCCAGGTGTCGATTTCATGGGCAAAGTTATCGACCATGTCCTGCACTTTGTCCCAGTGCCCGCTTTCTGCAAGCCCAAGCATGGTGAAATAGCTGTCCCAATAATAGACCTCGCGGAAACGCCCCCCCGGCACCACATACGGTTTCGGCAACGGTAACAGCGAATCCCATTCATCTACGCTGTCTGTGGTGCGCGTCAGCACTGGCCACAAACTGTTGATGTGTTCGCGTAACGTCTGCCCTTCAGGCGGGACATACTTTTTACCTTCTTTGGGCAAAATAAAGTTAACGTTAACGAAATGGCGCAAGTCGAAACCTGATTGATTGCGCTGCATGCGGTAATCCGCAAGGATCATCAACGGATCATTCCTGGGAACGGCATCAGCAAATGTTTTCTGATCGGGGAATAATTTTGCTGTTTGTACATCGGTAAACAGTGGGCCAAGAAGGACATCAGGCGGCTGGGGCAGCGCTTGTAGATCGCCTGCGGCCGACGAGGGCAAAGCGAAAGTCACGAACGTACAACCGATAGCGATTTGAATCGCAAATAATAACGTGCGAGGACGGCGCAAAACAGGATTTATCATTAATTGTTCTCCTTTACAGGCTACTACGGCGAAAGTTTTCCGCGATCAACCCTATGAAAACCTTAGACGAATTTCCGGCCAGTGAAAGGGAAGATGTCTCATAATCTGATAAAGCAGATAAATTACCGCCTTGCTAACCGTCAACTTATCCTTGCGGATTAACCAACCACGTTCCCTCTTTTTCAACTGATAACGTCATGCTTCGTGACTGATTATTAGCCCGCAACGTTAGCTCATATTTGCCCGCAGGCAATTGCAGGAAACCATAACCATTGGCTCCAGGCGTGACATTTTCGGTCTTGCCGTTGACATCCAGTTGTTCGCCGTCGTTCATCCGAACATAAATGCGCGCTATCGCACCATCAACCACGGGCAGAGCCGCTTTAGGCTCGATGGCTTGCTCTTTTTCCACCGCTGTTTTTTCGGCTTTGGCAGTCTGGGTCGAAGGAACAGAAGGAGAAGAATGACTAAAAATCAAACCGCCAATCGCCACGCCCACCAGCAAACTGGCGGCAATCTGCGCAGGGAGTTTGTAGCGTTTATTGAAGGGCAAAAGTGGCGATATTTCGGCATCTTCCACTGCTACCAGCATGGTGCCGGGCTGCTTCGACGGTGCCAGACCATTGACGCCACTCAACGGGATTTCAGCCAACGCCGCAAATTCTGCGATAGATTGCGGGCGGTCTTCAGGTTTTAACGCCAACGCGCTATCGACGGCCTGCAACAGACTATGGGAATAACCTTCCGGGCGGTTTTTCGCGAGTTTTACGCAAGGGTCATGAATGGTGCGCGTGACGCTGGCCGGCGGGCAGGTGCCGGTAATCAGCGTGTAGAGGACGGCGCCAAGTGCGTAAATATCCGTCCACGGCCCAAGCTGACCTTCGAGGTCTTCAGCGTATTGTTCAAGTGGCGCAAAACCTGGGTTCAGCGGCGTTTTAATCTCATCGCCATTTTCCGCCTGCCCAGGACGTGGGGCGCCAGCATTAAGCAGCAATGGTGCGCCATTCTCCTGAATATGAATACTTCTTAACGACAGGTCACGATGGATAAATCCTTCATCATGTAAGGTTGCCAGCGCGCCGCACAACATGGGCAGCATACGGCGGATCCAGGTTTCATTAATGATTTCGGATTGATGCTGATGCAGTTCAGCCAGCGTGACATCGTTGGAATAACGCGTCGCCGCATAAGCGGTTTCGTTTTGCGTCCAGAAGCTGAAAACTTGCAGCAAATTCGGATGATTAAATTGCGCAAGTTGGCGGGTCGACTGCACAAAACGGCTCATGCCGACATTAAACGCCTGGCTGTCTTGTTTACTGCGTAACACCAGCTGCATGTTATCGCTGCGCACCGTCAGTGCGCGCGGCATAAATTCGCGGATAGTGACCGGGCGTTCCAACTGGTGGTCCCAGGCTTTATAGACCACGTTGGTATTTGTCGATTCAGTCACTTGCTGAATTTCAAACTCGTCGAAACGGAAACCAGGCGGCAGAGCGTCAGGAGTTTCTGTGTTGTAATCTTTATCAGTCATGATGGCCTTTCTCTGCTCGACGAAACTTAAGGGTTACTTCTGTGCACGCCATGCGCCAACCGCAGGGTCACGCAATTGCGGACGCAGGGAGTCAATCAACAACAGTGTGATAGGCGTCTCAGGCGCAAGCCACGCCGCCCAAACTTTTCGCACGACGTTTAAACGTTTCTGAATAGCGACTTCATCCACTGCCATTTCTCGTGGTACTTCAACGGCAACAATCCCGGTCGCTCGCCAGCCATTCAGCTCCGGGTGATACGGCAAAATCATCCAACTTTGCGGGGCGTGTTCATTACTGACCACCATTCTCTCGTTGTTGAGACTGGTAATCAGCAGGCTGTCAGAGCTTGCCTCAGAGCTTAATCCGCTGACCGGGAAACCATGCACAAAGGTCATCACATTGCGCGTTTCACCGCTAACACCACTTTGAATGATTTCGCTGCGACCGTTTAACCAGCCGCCTTTTTCACATTTGCCGTTAGGAATAAACAGGGCGGCGGCATTGGCATCACCTTGCCAGAAAGTACGCAGATGGCAGCCGTCCTGAAGCGTAAATTCCTGCCAGGGCGTGCGGTCAGCTAACGGTGAGTTTTCTTCGCGCGCAGGTTGGGCGTTGGGTTCACTGGAAACCACAGGCGCAATAATCACCGCCCAGTCACTACTTTTGTTCGCAGTACCGACTGCGAGTGTGTGACCTTGTGGATCTTCCATTCGCCAACTGACTAATTGCACGGTGCTACATTGGTTTTCCAGCAGCGACCCAAGACGTGGCATAAAAACATTGAGCAACGCCGGGTTTTTATCGCCATTGGCGACAATACGCAGCGGAAGTTCTGGCGCACACCAACTTTGCGGCGTGTTGTTTTGCACATCGTCAATCCAGACATCCAGCTTTTGCGAAGGAGACTGGACGATACGATAGTTCCCAGCAGCCCACGCCGTGGTCGATGCCAGCAGTAGCGCCAGACCCGAAAGCCAGAGTTTCATAGAAATCCTTGTTAGACGAACAAACTTAAACAAAAAAAGCGTGACGTAAACGTCGACAATTAATCAATGATCCAGGTACCACTGTTTGCGTTCTGACAGGCCTTGCTGCCGCCATCAACTGCAACACAGGTGGTTTTTTTAGCCGCACGGCGTGGACGTGGGCGGTCTTTTTTCAGCGTCTGCGCATACAGTTCACTTTTCACCAGGGCGCGTGTCGGGACATAACCCAACATTTCCTGTTTATCCTGCTCCGCAATGGCGAGCCAATTATTCTCAACTTGCCCCAAAACGGTATAACTTTGCCCATTCTCAAGGGTGCTGACCACTTTCCCGCCAAAGTCCGGTTTGGTCATGATTGACCCCGGATACAGCGCCCGATAACTGGCGTTAACAGGGGTGAACTCGTGAGGCGCGGCTACCGCGTAGCGGTGTGTCAGCGTGACACCGTTGATCTCACTGGTCACGAGAGTATCGTCCGTCATTTTTGGCGGTGGCGCTTTACAACCAACAACAGTGGCAACAACGGCAAGGATCAACAGATTGCGCAATTTCATCGTAACGTTCCCTGAAAAAAAGATTCAAACCTGGTCGCCGAGAAGGAGGTGAAGTGGCGAAGAAGAAATCCAGGAATCTGAAGAATGATTCACACTAGCAATACATATTAACGTTAATTTTACATCGCTTGATTAACAATTCAATACGGATGTAACTGATTGACATTATTAAGTGTTAATCAGGTCATGAACGACGCTCAGAGTGATAATTCACAGGGTGAATGATTTGAGTTTACAGGTTGACCTTAAAATTAATTATGAAATCGAATTTCAGTTTTGGGCATGATGCGCCGAGGGAAACTTCATTGCCCCGGCGCAATGGCTGATTGAGGCGCTGAATGCAGATAAACCCACTGTCGGATGACGACTTTTGCGTCAGAGGTTTTGCTTAATGATCCCCGCCAGGCGCTCAAAAGAAGGCTCCATATCGCAGTCTTTGATATTGGCGAAACCGACTAACAATCCTTTTGATTTCTGACTATTAAAGTAATAACGCGATAGCGGCCTGACCAAAATACCTTCAGCATTAGCACGCTTAGAAATGCCGATATCGTCTGCATCAGCCGGAAGTTGAATAATCAGATGCAAACCGGCGTTGCTATTGAAATAACCGAGAAATTCTTCGCCTAAATGCTGCTTAATTAATTCGACCAGCACAGTACGGCGTTTGTTATACAACTGGCGCATTTTACGAATATGCGCGGCGTAATAGCCTTCTCGGATAAATTCGGCCAACGCGGCCTGAATAATCTGATGACCGCTGCGATAAAGCTCGTTATGCACCTTTTTCAGCGGGGCGGCTAACGGCTTGGGTAAAACGACATAACCCAGGCGGAGCGCGGGATACAGCGTTTTACTAAACGTACCGATGTAAATCACCGGGCTGTCATCTTCCAGTCCTTGCAACGAAGGAATTGGCTGGCCGGAGAAACGAAATTCGCTATCGTAGTCATCTTCGACAATCCAGCTTTGATATTCCCGAGCCATTGAAAGTAATAACTGGCGACGGGGAAGACTCATGACCGAACCGAGGGGATATTGATGGGAAGGGGTGACGAACATTAATGTTGGCCGCACGGCGGATGAGGGGTCGGGAACCAATCCCTGATCGTCAACATCGCACGCCGTTATATTTACAGCATTCATGCGTAAAATATTCTTAATTCCCCAATAGCCGGGTTCTTCAATCCACGCGTGATCGCCTGGATTACACAATGTGCGGGTGACTAAATCCAGCGCCTGATGAATCCCTTCGGTAATTAATATCTGGTCGGTCGAGCACTTAACCCCGCGCGCGGTGCGCAAATAATCGGACAGCGCAGACTTCAAAACCTCGAGCCCGCCGTCAGCGTCGTAGGTCAAAAACTCAGGGTTAGGGCGCCTGGCAATTCGGTCATAAATCTTCTTAAAGGTACGGTGCGGGAAGCTGTTGACGTCGGGCACGCCCGGAATAAAGTCACCCCATTGCGCGGGACTGGCACTGGCGTTTTCCAGCAAGTCGAGGCAGCGCTTTGACAGGCTTGCAGGCGGGAATGGCTGGGCGGTTTGTGCGGTTCTGGTGACCTGCGTATTGAGATTATCCAGCACACTTTCGGTGACAAACGTCCCGCTGCTGGTGCGTGTCGAAATATAGCCTTCTGCCTGCAATTGCTCATACACCCGCAGCACTGTATTGCGTGATACCGCCAGCTCATTTGCCAAATCCCGAGTCGGTGGCATACGCGCCGCAGGCCGTAAACTTCCCTCAAGAATGCAGCCGCAAACCGCGAGATAAAGTTTCTTATGAAGTTTCTCGCCTGGTGTCTGGTTAAATGCTTGCTTGATCACATCTACGGCAAGTGAACGCATTTGGATCCTATTATTAAAACGATTTGGCTCTCGATTAAGGTACCAGATTCTGTCTAAATGAATACGGTAATACAACCTATCTATTTGATAAATGTGTGAGGGATAAAAAAATGAGTAATAACGAACTCCATCAACGTCGTCTGGCTGCTACTCCACGTGGTGTAGGTGTGATGTGTAATTTCTTTGCGCAAAGCGCGCAAAACAGCACCATCACCGATGTTGAAGGCAAGCAATATATTGATTTTGCCGCTGGGATTGCCGTGCTCAATACCGGCCATCGCCATCCTCGCCTGGTAGAAGCGGTAGAGCAGCAACTTCATGCGTTTACTCACACGGCTTATCAGATTGTCCCTTACGAAAACTACGTTACGTTGGCGGAAAAAATTAACGCCGTCGCGCCTATTGTTGGGCCGAAGAAAACTTCATTCTTTACGACTGGCGCTGAAGCTGTAGAAAACGCGGTGAAAATTGCCCGCGCTCATACGGGTCGCCCAGGGGTGATTGCCTTTAGCGGTGGGTTCCATGGCCGCACCTATATGACCATGGCGTTAACCGGCAAAGTTGCGCCTTACAAAATTGGCTTTGGCCCATTCCCGGGGTCAGTGTTCCACGCGCCATACCCGTCAGCGCTCAACGGCATTACCACCGAAGAAGCGGTGAAATCCATTGAACGCCTGTTTAAGTCTGATATTGAAGCCACTCAGGTGGCGGCGATTATTTTCGAACCTGTGCAGGGCGAAGGCGGCTTTAATGTCGCACCTCCGGCGTTTGTCGCAGCGATTCGCCAGATTTGTGATACCCATGGCATCGTGATGATTGCCGACGAAGTGCAAAGTGGTTTTGCGCGTACCGGCAAAATGTTCGCCATGAACCATTACACGCATCAACCTGATTTGATGACCATGGCAAAAAGCCTGGCGGGTGGGATGCCGTTGTCCGGCGTGGTGGGTAAAGCTGATATTATGGATGCGCCAGCACCGGGCGGATTGGGCGGCACTTACGCCGGTAATCCGCTTTCTGTCGCCGCAGCACTTGCAGTACTGGACATTATTGAAGACGAAAAACTGTGTCAGCGTGCCGAAGCGTTAGGTGAGCGACTGAGATCAGCACTGCACGATGTTAAACAGCATTGTCCGGCATTAGCTGAAGTACGTGGATTGGGTTCGATGGTCGCCGCTGAGTTTTACGACACCACGACGGGTGAACCTTCTGCGGCAATCGCCCAACAGGTTCAGAAACGCGCTTTGGAGCAAGGTTTGCTGCTGCTCACCTGCGGTCAAAACGGCAACGTTATTCGTTTCCTCTACCCGCTGACCATTCCGGATGCTCAGTTCGACAAAGCCCTGGATATCATTAAATCTGCAACACAAATGTGAGACTCGAGATGATCAATTTACACAATGCTGGCTTGCTGCTCGATAGTTGTCCGGTTGATGGCGAATGGAGCCACGCACTGTCGGGTAAGACAATGACCGTTGTGAATGCCGCGACGGGGCAGAAAATCTCTGACGTGCCTTTTATGGGGCAGGCCGAAACGCAGCGGGCAATCGCTGCGGCTGAAATTGCGCAGAAAGAGTGGAAGACGCAAACCGCAGCCTGGCGGGCGAAAATCCTCCATAGCTGGGTGAGTCTTATCAATGAAAATAGCGAAGACCTGGCACGGCTGATTACTCTCGAAGGTGGGAAACCGCTGGCTGAGGCGCGTGGGGAAGTGAACTATGCCGCCTCATTTATTACCTGGTTTGCTGAAGAAGCGAAAAGAGTCGATGGCGTGTTGCTACAACCGACCAGCCCTGACCAGCGCTTTATCGTGTCGAAGCAACCGGTAGGTGTTTGCGCGGCTATCACACCGTGGAATTTCCCGGCGGCCATGATCACCCGCAAAGTGGCACCTGCGTTGGCCGCAGGCTGCGCGATTATCGTTAAACCGGCGGAGCAAACGCCGTTGACCGCACTGGCGTTAGCCAAGCTTGCAGAACTGGCGGGCCTGCCAAAATCACTGTTGCAGGTGATTACCGGTGATGCGAAGGAGATCGGAGACGAGCTGTGCCGGAATGCCACGGTGCGCAAACTCAGCTTCACCGGTTCCACCCAGGTCGGGCGTTTATTGATGGCTCAGTGTGCGCCGACGATTAAAAAGCTGTCACTGGAATTGGGAGGAAATGCTCCGGTGATCGTCTTTGATGATGCCGATCTTGAGCAGGCGGTAAAAGGGATTATGGTGTCGAAATTCCGCAATAGCGGGCAGACCTGCGTGTGCGCGAACCGCATCTACGTGCAGAGCGGTATTTATCAAAAGCTGTGCGATGAACTGGTGAAAGCGGTCGAAACCTTGAAAGTCGGTAATGGTCAGGATGACGGTGTCACACAGGGGCCGCTGATTAATGCCAAAGCGATTGAGAAAGTGGAACTCCACATTAACGATGCGCTGTCAAAAGGGGCTGCGGTGTTAACCGGCGGACACAAACATGCGCTGGGTGGGAACTTCTTTGCACCGACTGTGGTGGCGAACGTCACGCAAGAAATGCGCTTTGCCCGAGAAGAAACCTTTGGGCCAGTAGCAGCGCTGTTTAAATTTGAGTCCGATGAAGAAGTCGTCAATTACGCCAACGATACCGAGTTTGGCCTCGCCGCGTATATTTTCACCCAGGATGCGAAACGCCAATGGCAAATCCCCGAGGCGCTGGAATATGGCATGGTTGGGGTGAATACCGGGCTTATTTCCAACGAAATTGCGCCATTTGGCGGAATCAAACAATCAGGGCTTGGCCGTGAAGGTTCGCGTTTTGGAATTGATGAGTATCTGGAGATGAAGTACGTCTGCGTGAAGCTCTGATAAACCCGTCATACTTCGAGTTACAGGGTCGTTGGCTGCATTATTCGGCTCATTTGCCGCCAACCTGTAACTCGATTTGCTTAGTTTTTACCCTCACTCATTCTGCCTGCGCCATCTATTTTCCTTTTGGTTTTCCTTCCCCCCAATGCCTGCCTGATGTGAATTTTAAAATGTTGCGATTGCGATCTTGTTCTTAACAATTATGTGACATCGAGTCTATACATATAACATATTATGTTTTATAAAATACTCACACTGCCTGCCCTTATGCCACATAAAGAGAAAAGATATGGAACAGACGACAGACAAAGAAAACCATCAACATCAGCCAGTTGAAGGCGAACAATTCAATCGTTCGATAGGGCTGATGTCTAACTTCGCATTGGGATTTACCTATCTTTCGCCACTGACAGCGGTGTACTCGCTGTTTGCGCTGGCCATCACTCTCGCCGGGCCTCCAGCCATTTGGTGGATACTGATTGTGGCGTGTGGGCAATTACTCGTGGCGTTAGTTTTCGGTGAAGTAGCATCGCAATATCCGATTACCGGTGGCCTATATCCGTGGGCGAGAAGGCTGTGGGGTAAAAAATATGCATGGATTGCTGCCTGGATTTATCTTTGGGCGTTAGTGGTGACCATTACGTCGATTGCGGAATACACCGCTACATTCGTGGCCTCTTTATTCCACTACGCCACCAGTGCCGGCAACATGATGGTGACGTCGGTTGTCTTGTTGCTGATTATGATGGTGGTGAACATGTCGGGTACCAAAAACCTGGCACGGGTGGCGCGAATTGGTTTCTGGTGTGAAATCATCAGCGTCATTGCGCTGGGCATTTATCTGCTGATATTCCATCGCTCACAACCTTTCTCCGTGGTATTCGATTCGATGGGCGTGCTGGCAAAAGACGGTAATTACACCACCGCATTTATGTCTGCATCACTCATGGGGCTGTTTATGTTCTTCGGTTTTGAAGCCTGCGGTAATGTGGCAGAAGAAGTAAAAAATCCCGGTAAGAAAATTCCCGTGGCGATGATTTTAAGTATCGTATTTGGTGCCATCTCAGCCGTTATTTCGATTATGGGCTATCTGTTATCGTCCCCGGATCTCATTAATATTGTAAACGGTAAAATTTCTGACCCCATCCCTGCAATCCTTAACGAAGCGTTGGGGCCAACCGGAGCCACCGTGTTTATCGTTGTCGCCGTCATCGCGATGCTGTCTTGTATTCTTTCGCTGCAGGCTGCATTAAGTCGCCTGATATTCTCCTTCTCCCGCGATAACATGCTGCCTGGCAGCCAATGGATGTCGAAGATCTCCAGACACAGCGTGCCGGATAACGCCATGATGGTGAGCTGTTTGTTACCGGTGATTATCTGCGTGTGGGTCTACTTCCAGCCTGATAGCCTGGCGCGTATTACCGCGTTTGCGGTCATCGGTATCTATATTTCCTTCCAGATGGTGGTATTAGCCGCATTGCGCCAACGTTTAAAAGGGTGGAAACCGGCGGGCGAATGGACGGTGGGATCATGGGGGATTATCGTCAATATTCTGGCGTTAGCTTACGGGTTGTGCGGTATTTGGTTGTTGGCCCAACCGGCTGAAAGTGAAAACTTTATGGATCGCTGGACGGTACTGGTAGGGCTGGCGATTGTTATTGGTTCTGGGCTGATTTATATGCTGATCAGCAAACCGTTTGGCCGCTCAAACGCACCAGAAAATGATGCGATTGAGTACGCCCGCAAATTGAATGTTGAGCAGAGCTAATGTAAAGACGTTAAAGGGTGGATAACACTTATCCACCCTTTATGATGACTCAGAATAAACTATGCAGACTGATATAAATTAAAGTAATCATTCTCAAATACAACGGCGGCGTATTGTGGATTAAGTAAATCACCGACGCGACATCTTGGATGGGTAGAGAAAATAATTCTTCGATCTTTATTGGTCAGAATAACTCTGTCATTCACCGCGTAGGGTAATAATTCATCTTCAACCCGACTGACCAATAAATCTATTGCTGCAACCCCTAAAAAGCGATCCTGAAAATGTACCGGCACCGCAGCGGTGAGGGTGTACGAGGTATTGCAAATATAGTCGACGTAGGGGCCATGTAAAAAAGCGTTATCAACCGACGGAGCTTGTTTAAACCATTCAAAGGTTCTGAAATCAAGACGCTGTTGGGTGGCCTGGTCTAAATCAAGATGGACCTGTTTTACACCATCAGCTTTCTTATACCACCACTCCAGAAGCCAGAATTCCTTATTACTCTCGCTGCTTTCAATGTGGCTGGCAAAACCGGCACCGGAACAGTAAACATTGCTGCTCAGGGTCTTTTTAATAAGATCCTGAATGGTATTTTTCACAGACGGTTCAAGAAGATGCGCCAGATTAACATCTTTAATTTCAGCCAGGGCAGCTTCAATTTCCCTGGCAAGTAAACTGGTTGACGTAATGGTAGAGTTAATGATGCTATCAATTTTATCGCTAAGGTTACGGAGTGATGTTGTTTGTAGCATATTTATGCCTATTTTTATTTATATGCACGCCGGATATCTACGGAGTGCTGTTTGCATTGTGCTTCAATTTATTTTCTATCAGATAGAAAGTAAACGTGTCGATTAAATTTTTAGCCATGTTTACTGACTCAACTTCATTATGTGATGCAAGCACGTCAATTAACGAGGTATACAGATCAACAATCTCACGATGTATATTTTCTGAACGGAACAGAATCGCCACCAGTGACGACCATTCAGACTGTAAAATCAGCTCCTGATTGGCCAGCCGTGCTGACTGGGAACACGCGGCAATGGCTAATAAACAGCGCATGTCCGCCTGAGTGCGCGCTTCAGGTGTGGTGGAAGCGCTAAGCACCTCAACAAAATCGCGTAAGCGAGTAATATCCGCGTTCGTCATTCGGCGGGAAGCAAGTCTTGCACTGTGGCTGATAATGGCACAATGCATTTCACCCAAATCAGACAAATAATCAGTGCTTAACGTCTTAAATGGATTAAGAATATTGTTGAATTCCCAGGTTTGCTCGCAGACAAAACTCCCACCATTACGCCCACGCACCGTGTGGATTAAATTATTGGCGCGCAGCGTATTTAATGCTTCCCGAATCGTGATGTGCGAAACACCCATCATTTTTGCAAGATCGGCTTCGTTAGGTAACTGCTCATTTGCCTCAAGCAGCCCGGTAATAATGGCATTAGAAAGTCGCTGAACTATCTGATCGGAACGGCTGGCCTGACCGATTGGCGCGAATATCACCGCATGCGTAATCATAATATTCCCTGGTAAGATAATCCTTTATACCCGCAACTCGAATAATGCGGGGTATAGATGTGCCATTGAACATAGCATACAACCCCTTGTTAATGAAGGAAGGCTAACGTATCCGGGCCCGTTTGCTTCCTTGTTTCTCAGTTGCCTTTGCCGGTTCACAACGCGTGATTCTCGCAAGCCAATTGCAGCGTAAAAATTCACTTCAAAATGGGATGCATATCATGTTGTTAGCATAATGTTATTGAATTTAACCTTCGATAAACATATTACATAATATAATATATGTTTAAACGATCGGAGAGCGTGATGAAAATTCTTAAGCATTTTATTAATGGGCAATATGTATCGGGTTCGGAGAAGAACCTCTTTGAGCTGATAAGTCCTGTGAATGGAGAAACTTACGCCCTGTCGCCATGTGCGGGTCGTGATGAGGTCGAGCAGGCCTATAGCGCGGCTAAAAGTGCATTTACCGTATGGAAGCGTTCCACGCCGTCGCAAAGGCAGCGTGCGCTGTTAAAACTGGCGGATGAAATTGAACGTAATGTTGAACGCCTGACGCAAGCGCAAAGCGAAGAGACTGGTCAATTGCGGCATTTCATTGAAAAAGAAGAGATTGCGGCATCTTGTGATGCACTACGATTTTTCGCCGGTGCGGCGCGTTGCCTGGAAGGTAAAGCATCATACGAATATGCTGAGGGCTTAACCTCCACCATTCGTCGCGAGCCGTTAGGGATTGTCGGCCAGGTTACCCCCTGGAACTATCCTTTCATGATGGCCGTGTGGAAAATTGCCCCGGCGCTGGCTGCCGGGAACACGGTGGTGTTAAAACCCAGCGATACCACGCCTGTCAGCACCTTAATTTTGGCCGAACTGGCGGCGCCGATTTTCCCGCAGGGAGCCTTTAATGTGGTGCTCGGTAAAGCGGAAACGGGCTCGCTGGTGGTTTCCAGCACCGAAGCCTCGCTGGTATCCATAACCGGTTCGGTGCGTGCAGGATTGCAAGTTGCCGCATCTGCTGCGGCGAACCTGACCAAAGCACACCTTGAGCTGGGTGGCAAAGCACCGGTTATCGTTTTTGCCGATGCAGACATTGAAAAAGCAGTCGATGTCATCACCACGGCGGGTTTCTTCAATGCCGGACAAGACTGCACCTCGGCGACACGAATTTTGATTGAAGCCTCCATTTATGAGCCATTCGTCGAGAAACTGGTCAACAAAACCCGCCAAATCAAATTTGGCGCCCCTGAAGATAAAAACGCGTTGTACGGTGCGTTAAACAGCCGCAATCAACTTGAACAAGTTAAAGGTTTTATCAGTCGTTTACCGTCACATGCCGTCATTGAAACTGGCGGGAAAGCGGGAGACGGTCCAGGCTTCTATTTTGAACCCACAATAATCTCAGGGCTTGAACAGCGTGACGAGGCAATCCAGCACGAAGTGTTTGGCCCGGTCATGACTGTACAGTCATTTTCCTCGGAGGAGGAGGCGCTGGACAAGGCCAATGATGTGGAATACGGCCTGGCGTCGAGTATCTGGACGAGCAACCATAGCCGCGCCCAGCGCTTGAGCATTCAGCTGGATTTCGGCACTGTCTGGATTAATAACCACATCCCGCTGTGTGCAGAGATGCCGCACGGTGGCTTCAAGAAGTCTGGCTACGGTAAGGATTTGTCATCCTATTCTCTGGATGAATATACGCGGGTGAAGCACATTATGTGTGACATCTCTGAATAGTAAGAACGGTATGAACGCCTCTCTGATTATATTTTAAGGTGATGAAATGAAAGCAATGAAAGTCGCTGTTTTATCCTTTGCGTTATTCTCAAATTTGGCATTGGCGGATGTGTCTCCCTTAACGGTCGTCAAAGATTATATGTCGGCGTGGAACGCGCATGACTCGGCGAAGGCGGCACAATTTTTGGCTAACGATGTGGTGTATTACGATGCAGCCAGTGGTACGCCAGTCAAAGGGAAAAGTAATGCCGAAAAAGAGGTGATTGGCGCGTTTATTAAAGCCGTACCGGATTTGACGTGGAAAATGACCAGCAAGCCGGTGTACGACCACGACACCATCGCTTTTCGCTGGGAATTTAGCGGAAAAAATAGCGGCGAATGGGCGGGCAGTCCAGCCACCAATAACCCGATAAAATTTGAAGGTGTCAGTTATATCACCGTTAATAACGGGAAAATTACCTGGCAGGGTGATTATTATGACTCTAAGAAACTGGATGAAGAGTTAAAGCCACAGACTAAATAAGGACTTTTATGTCGATTACCAGACGTGATTTTCTCAACGGAGTTGCCATTACTATTGCCGCAGGGGTGACACCATTAGACCTTGCAAAAGCGGCCGGTAAAGCCAGTGCGATGATGGGTGAGGACTATTATCCTCCTCAGCTCACAGGGCTGCGTGGGAATCATCCCGGTTCATTTGAAATGGCTCATGCGATTGGTCGTGACCATGAAAAATTCAGTACCGATCATCTGCCCATCGAAGAAGAATATGATCTGGTGGTTGTCGGTGGTGGGCTAAGTGGATTATCTGCCGCCAGCTTCTGGCACGACCTGGCGGGGAATAATAGCAAAGTTCTGGTACTCGATAATCACGATGACTTTGGTGGTCACGCGAAGCGAAATGAATTTAACGCGGGCGGTAAAAAGATAATCGGCTACGGTGGCAGTGAAGCATTTCAATCACCGAGCCGGAATTTCAGCCCGGAAGTCAATGGACTGATGTCTACCGTCGGCGTTAGTGTAGTCAGAATGAAGCAGAGTTTTGATGTTAATTTCTACCCCGATTTAAAACTCAGCCGTGGCGTTTTCTTTGATAAAAAGAACTTTGGTGAAACCAAAATTGTGAGTGGCGATCCTGGCCATGCCGTCGCCGATGATATTCCGCGAGATAAACTTAATGGCCGCAGCCTTGAGGCCTTTATTAATGATTTCCCGTTGAGCGAAAGTGACCGTAAAGCGATTTTAGATTTGCATGTGAATCCAGTGGATTACCTAAAAGGTCTATCGGTCGATGAAAAAACCGCGTGGATGGACACCCACAGTTATCGAGATTTCCTGGTGGAAAAAGTCGGCCTGAGCAAAATGGCCGTGATGTATTTCCAGCAACGTACCAACGACTTTTTTGCCATTGGTATTGAAGGTGTGAGTTGTAGCGATGCCCGAACGTGTGCGCTTCCCGGGATGGATGCCATGGATCTGCCGCCGCTTGATGAAGAGGCACAGGCCGACCTCGACGAACCTTACGTTTATCATTTTCCTGACGGCAATGCCGGGCTTGCGCGCCTGATTGTCCGGCACCTGATCCCTGAGGCTTTGCCGGGTAACACCATGGAGGACTCCATCACCTCCAGGCTTAACTATGAAAAGCTCGATCTCCCGGAAAATACGACGCGCCTTCGCCTTAACAGCATTGTCATTCATGCGGCGAATACCGAAGACGGGGTGGTGGTGACCTATGTTAATGACGGCAAAGCGCATCGGGTGAAAGGGCGAAAAGCCATCATGGCGGGATACAACATGATGATCCCGTATCTGGTGCCTGAGACACCGGAACAGCAAAAAGCCGACCTGCGGATGAATGTCAAAGCACCGTTGGTTTACACCAATGTGATGGTAAAAAACTGGCAGGCATTCACTCAGTTGGGCATCCACGAATTCTATTCTCCCGCCGCACCTTATAGCCGCGTGAAGCTGGATTATCCGGTCAGTATGGGGAGTTATCATCATTCACAAAACGCCGATGAACCCATGTGCCTGCATATGGTTTATGTGCCGACTTATCCTGGAAGCAAGCTCAGCGCACGCGAACAGTTCCGCCAGGGACGGGCATATTTGCTGGGGACCCCGTTCGATACGCATGAAAAAATGATCCGTTCGCAATTGCAGGAAATGCTCGGTCAAACCGGCTTTGACCATGAACGTGACATCACGGCAATTACCGTTAACCGCTGGGCGCACGGTTATGCCTATTACGCCAGTGCGCTGTTCGATGATATGGACGAGGTGCCGAAGATCATTGAGCGGGCGCGTCAGCCGATTGGACGCATCGCGATAGCCAACTCTGATTCAGACTGGGATGCCTACGCGCATACTGCGATTGACCAGGCGTGGCGCGCGGTCAACGAACTAAAAGCGATGGGATGAGCGACATGAAACAGACTTTACTGGCTATCGGCTGCTTGTTAGTGACGGGGAATGCCACGGCGCTTTCCGCAGGTGAGTATATGGCGCGAGTGTCGGACTGTGTGGCTTGCCATACCGTTGAAGGCGGCCAGCCCATGGCGGGTGGGAAAAAGTTTTCCACGCCTGTTGGGGATATTTACTCGACCAATATTACGCCCGATAAAACATCAGGCATCGGTCAATATAGCTACGATGATTTTGAAAAAGCCGTCAGACAGGGCATTGCAAAGGATGGTCATCCACTGTATCCCGCGATGCCATATCCCTCTTATGCCAAAATGACCGATAAAGACATTCGCGCACTTTATGATTATTTCATGAATGAGGTGCCTGCATCGCCGGAGAAAAACAAAGAGAATGAGATTCCCTGGCTGCTTTCGGTCAGATGGCCGTTACACGTCTGGAATACGTTCTTTGTCGACGAGATGAAGGCGGATAGCCCAGCAACGAAGGCCGATAAAAACCGCGAATTACTCAGCCGGGGTGCTTATCTGGTCGAAGGGGCGGGGCATTGCGGAGCCTGCCATACCCCAAGGGGCGTGGCTATGCAGGAAAAAGCGTATGACGCATCCAGCGATGTTTATCTTAGCGGCGCGATGATTGATGGCTGGTATGCGCCACCCCTGCGAAATATCACTATGTCGCAGGATGAATTAAAGGATTTATTGCGTATGGGCAGGAGCCAGCATAACGCGATATCCGGGCCAATGAGCGAGGTCGTCACGCAGAGTACGCAATATCTGAACGAAAACGATCTGGATGCCATTTCATTTTATCTGCTGAGTTTTAATCACAAGGCCACCGCTCCGGTCTCGCCTGACGGTACCATTGTCTATAAACCGACTGATGGCAAAACGCTTTATTCAATGTATTGCTCAACCTGCCACTGCGATGACGGGCGAGGCAAAGATTTCACGGTTCCTTCGCTGGTGAATAACTCTTTAATTACTGCAGACGATCCTTCGTCATTAATTTCGGTTATTTATCATGGTGCAGAAACACCGCAAACCCAGGGCAATATCTCTTTTAAAATGCCTGCTTATAAAGAGGTGATGTCTGACGATGAAATGACGAATGTCGTTAATTATGTCAGAGGAACATGGGGAAATGGGGCACCGCAGGCGAATCCAGATGATGTGGCTAAGGTTAATCGCGACTGAGGTTGTAGACGGCCTGAGAGGGCGTTAGATTACGTTAAACCCTTTTGCTATCTGGATATGTGATGACTGAAATTAAACTGAACCTGAATGACAAGGAAGATATTCGGCAGAAGCTGGTGGATTATTGTGAGGCGAATTTCGATTTAACGCTCGAGCAGTTTGATGCCGATTTTTTCACCGATTTCGTCATTAAAGAGTTGGGGCCTGCGTTGTATAACGCCGGAGTTGATGAGGCTATCAAAACCCATGCTGCTTATTGTGACCGCATCCAGGAAGAGATGGATCTGAAGAAAATTCTCTAGCTTCTGAACATCAGATAAATGTTTTGCGGCAGCCAATCATCGGGCTGCCGCAAAAGTTTACACCACGCTCAACAGTGGACTAACTCCGGCATTCGCGGAACAGATCCAGGTCAGGGTTATACACGCTGGAGGTGATGTCCCAAAGCCCTAACACTGATGAGAACAGGTTGTCGTGCGAGTAGTCGTTTTTAACCGCATTATTTTTCAAACACGCCATATTTATATGTTTGTCGCTGATAAAGCCGGGCGACATCCACACCTGCATCGGAATATGCGTTTGCTGGTCCGGTGCCAGTTTGTACGGTGTGCCGTGCAGATACAGTCCACTTTCCCCCAATGACTCACCATGATCGGAAACATACAGCAGTACGGTGTTGTACTGGTCGCTGTATTTTTTCAGTTTTTCAACCATTTGAGCCAGTACACGGTCGGTGTGGCGAATCGTGTTGTCGTAGGTGTTGACCAGTTGTTCTTGCGTACAGTTTTCGATATCGCTACGCGCACACTCAGGCATAAAGTGGCGATCTTCAGCCGGATAACGCTGATAATAGGTCGGCCCATGGCTGCCAATCATATGGAAGGCGATGAGTTTATCCCCGGCCATTTTAGCCACTTCTTCATCGAGATGTTCCAGCATCACCTCGTCGTAACAGGTGTCGCCATCACACAATTTCGCGTTATCGGTGGGTTTAATTTCGATAGTCGGGATCCGTTTACATACGCCTTTACAGCCGCCATCGTTATCTTTCCAAAGCAGTGAAACCCCAGTCTTTTGTACCACATCGAGGAAGTTTTCACTGTTGGAGGCTTTCCTGGCATCGTAATCGGTGCGGTTCATATTTGAGAACATGCACGGCACGGAAATAGCGGTGGCAGTACCACACGAATGCACATTCTTAAACGAGATAACCTCGCCTGTCTGGCTGGTGAAGGCGTTAGTGTCGCGTGAATAACCGTTCATCGAGAAATTCTGGCTACGCGCGGTTTCACCAATCACCAGGAACATCAGGGTAGGTTTTTCTTTATGGGCGACACGTTTGGCGTCATCACCTAATGTCTGGAACGGTTCTTTGGTCGTGAAGTAAGTGTCTTTTAGATAGCGTACGGTGCCATAGGCGTAGTTCGCCGGGATAATCTCTTTGTTTAGCGTCGAGTTATTGCGACCAACGGAGGCGTAATCCTGATAGTAAAGTGCCGCCACGCCGCCAATCAACAGCAGGGATGCAACCATGGACAACAAGCGATATACGATGCCCTTATACCACTTGGCTGGATATTCAATCTCAATTAAAAACAGCAAGATAGCGGGCAGTACACCGGTTAGCAGCACCCATAAAATGATTGAGCCATTCAGGTAGGAATGGGCTTCCTGTGGATTCGTTTCCAGGATGTTTTGGATCATTGACTGATCGAACATCACTTTGTATTTCAACGTCGAGTAACTGACCATCGAACCCGTCACTAACAGCAGGGCAAAAAATGGTTTCAACAGATAGCGAATTGAAAAGGGCAGGAAGACAAAGTTGAGTGCCGCGACAAGTACAAAGGGTATGGAGATAACAAAGCCAATTTTGACGTGTTCGAGGTGCGTCAAAATATCGTAAAAATGCAGTAATACTGGCCAGTTAAGCAAGAAGGCAAAAACCACCGCCAACAGTAAAACCAGTGGGATAAGCTTAATCCTGAAAAGTACGGGCATTAACATCTCCGAGAAGTCATTGATTCCAAAAGCTACGGCTGTCCGAATGGACACATTCGTAAAGCGACAGCTGAGGTGGCATTTTCATGCGCAAACTATTTAATTATAAAAATGCTGATCCTATAAATTATGGGCAGCATAGTGAAAATACAGGGTGTCCAATAATTGCCACGTGATGAATAAGGAAAATGCCAGCGTAGTAGACTCAACTGCCACCAACGGAATCAGTTTCGTGGGTGACTATTTAAGCATTACGAACCTTAATTTAACCTTAATCGAATTAAATCATTAAGGAGAACAATTTCTTGGAGATTTACCTCAGGTTAAATTGAATAGATTCATGCTGTTACGGTATTTTTATACGGATTTCTAATCGTAGCGCAATTTTCAAACAAAGTGGCTTTTTTCTTTTTTACTGGCTCAATCTTAATATTAAGCTAAGAAATCTCTGTTATGTGTTTTCAATTTAACTGCGGTTTAGATTCGGTCATATTTTGCTTTTATTTAATAAATCTGCATCATGATAAATACATTTGCGTGCTGCGGGTTTCTGTCGGTCGTGACGGCTCGAAAAGTATAGTATGGGAAAAGGGATTTGTGGCGTGGGGATGTTCTTCGGTTGATGACGAGTCTGGAATCCTGAAAAAAGAGGCTCTGAAGGCGGGTAAGTGAAGGATTACCCGCCAGACGGCTGTTATCTACGGCCCAGCAAGAAGCCAAATACGACACCTACCGCGGCGGCAATGGCTAAACCCGCCACCGGGTTGCTAGAGACCTGATCCCGCACATTATCTGCTGCGTCTCGTACGGCGTAGCTGGCTTGCGACGCATATTTGCGTGCCGCTCCCTTTAATTCTTCATCAGGGCGCTGGGTATGTTTGCCATAAAATTCACGCGCCGTACCTGCTGCTTCGTTAACTTTGTCTGCTGTTTTATCAAACATTCTGAACTCCTGATCGGTAAATACAGAACTCAGTATAGTTGAGTGAGCGCGGGGAAACGTTTTTGCCTGACAATTCGGATAATGAGAAAAAATGGGCTATTTTTGCAAGACAAAGAGATCGAGGAGGTCGATGTGTTGAATTCTGATGATTTTCCGCAGCTTTATCGCCGTACCAGCGAGAAAACCCTTGAGCAATGGAACGTGCATTCCGGTATTGGTCAGGTGAGGGACGAAGCTTTTTATGATCCGCACAAGCTGGCGATCACCAGTGGTATCCAGCCTGCGCTGACTCCGCCGTTAACGCAGCTGTTGCAAGAGCTGCATCAGCTTGCGGAAAACGATCCACGTGCTGACGTCATGCCGTTGAGTGGGCTGCACTTTACCTTTTTTGCTATTACCATGCCGCAATACCTGCGCAGTGATATCGCCGCAGTCGATCCCGAACTCCTGTCCATTTTTGCCGAACATGCAAAAAACCTGACGGTGAGCGTGCGCAATTTGCAACTGGTGGCATTGCCGAATCAACTGCTGATCGCAGGGACTCCGGAGAGAAACAGCTTGCAGGCAAAAGAGGCGTTTGCCCGCCGCCTGGTTGACTCCCCCTGGCGGGATAAACTCCGCGAACGTCATGGCGACATCCCCTTACCGCCTCCTTTCTGGCACAGCACACTGGTGCGCTATCAGGCGCAGTTCCTGCCAGAGCGCTTCAGAAACTATTTTCAGGCGCGGCAAGCGCACCATTACGGGGACGTTTCAGCTGAAGTGAAATTAGCGTTCACAAACTACAACTGGACCGAAGTATTCAGCTGCCCGTAACCCATTGATAAAGATTCCTGGTTTAAAAGCTCGAGCTGCGTAAATGGCTGAGCTTGCGATAGTTCTGCGGTGACATCCCAACATATTTATTAAACGTACTGTAGAAACTGCTGCTGGAGTGGAACCCGGCGGTGAGCGCAATATCGAGAATCGACTTGTCAGTATCACTTAACAGGGCGCGCACATGGTTAACGCGCATCGCGGTGATATATTGCTTCATGGTCAACTGCATCACCCGCTGAAATATTCCCATCGCATAATTGGGATTAAGTTTGACATGCTCGGCGACGCGTTCAATCGTCAGAGCCTGATCGTAATTCGCACCGATAAATTCCAACATTTGACTGACATAAAACTGCGCGTGGCGTGAGACGTTATTGCCGTTGCTCTGCGTGCGCGGTGTCTTATTGACCAGAATGGGCTGCCAGCCGGACAGGCTAAAACGCTTGAGCATCAGCCCAATTTCGTCGATTGCCAGCTGCCGAATTTGCTCGTTGGGGCTGTTTATCTCCTGCTGCCAGCGTTCAACCTCAAAAGGACTGAGCTGCTGAGCGTTCAGTGATTTGATGACCATACCGTGGGTAACATGGTTAATGAGCTGCCTGTCCAGTGGCCAGGAGAGAAACAGATGCATCGGCAGATTAAAAATCGCCATTTTTGAACAGCGACCGGGGCGGGTGAGTTGATGTGGCGTACAGGCCCAGAACAGAGTGATATGCCCCTGTTTAATCTGCACCACTTCATTGTTTATCAGATATTCAACATCGCCATCGAACGGGACATTCACCTCAACCTGGCCGTGCCAGTGGCAGGATTCCATTGAGTGCGGTATCCGCAACTCGATGTCCATACGTTGGTATTCCGAATAGAGCGACAGCGGGCTACGCGTTTTTTGATCGGTGCTGTTGCACATATGCGGGTCGGGCGGCAGGCGCACTGGGCTGAAATCCATTTTTCTCTCCGGTTCCTGAATAATCAGATATTGTGGCATAAACCTGGAAAAGCACCTGTGAAACGCCCGAGGTTTGTCGAGCTAATGCCCGAGATTATTGCTGGTTTCCCCGAAACCTCTTCTTTCCAGGTTAAAAACTCCGGAAAACTCAGATTTAACGGTGCAGTGAAAATAATCTGAGTATTCCGGAATGCTCGGTCGGGAAGAGGGAGGAGAAGCGGAAATCTGCGTGCCACTCTGAGAGTGTTCAATCATGTCTCGGAGAAGCAGAATGTCAGCACCTAAAATTACCTTTATTGGCGCGGGTTCCACGATTTTTGTCAAAAACATTCTCGGTGATGTTTTCCATCGCCAGGCCCTGAAATCCGCCCATATCGCCCTGATGGATATCGATGAAACCCGCCTTGAAGAGTCGCATATCGTGGTGCGAAAGCTGATGGATTCAGCCGGCGCCTGCGGCAAAATCACCTGCCATACCGACCAGAAAGCCGCTCTCCAGAATGCAGATTTCGTGGTTGTCGCTTTCCAGATTGGTGGCTATGAGCCGTGTACCGTTACCGATTTTGAGGTCTGTAAACGCCACGGCCTGGAGCAAACCATTGCTGATACTTTAGGCCCTGGCGGCATCATGCGTGCACTGCGTACTATCCCGCATCTATGGCAAATTTGTGAGGATATGACGCACGTTTGCCCGGAAGCCACGATGCTCAATTACGTTAACCCGATGGCGATGAATACCTGGGCGATGTACGCGCGGTATCCGCATATTAAACAAGTGGGGTTGTGCCACTCGGTGCAGGGAACCGCAGAAGAGTTGGCGCGGGATCTCTCTATCGACCCGGATTCGCTGCGTTATCGAAGTGCCGGGATCAACCATATGGCGTTTTATCTGTCGCTGGAGAGAAAAACTGCCGATGGCGAGTACGTCAGCATCTATCCTGAATTGCTGCAAGCCTATGAGTCGGGGCAGGCACCGAAACTCAATCAACATGGCAACACGCGATGTGAAAATATCGTGCGTTACGAGATGTTCAAAAAGCTGGGTTATTTCGTGACGGAATCCTCTGAACACTTTGCGGAATATACGCCGTGGTTTATTAAGCCTGGGCGTGAAGATCTGATTGCGCGTTATAAAGTGCCGTTGGACGAATATCCGAAGCGCTGCGTTGAACAATTGGCAAACTGGCGTAAAGAGCTGGAGGAGTATAAAACCGCCGAAAGAATCGATATTAAACCGTCGCGTGAATATGCGAGCACTATCATGAACGCGTTGTGGACCGGTGAACCGAGCGTTATTTACGGCAACGTGCGCAACGATAACCTGATCGAAAACTTGCCGCAGGGCTGTTGTGTTGAGGTTCCATGCCTGGTGGATGCCAACGGTATTCAACCCACGCATATCGGGATGTTGCCGTCCCACCTTGCGGCGTTGATGCAAACGAATATTAATGTCCAGACACTGTTGACCGAAGCGATTTTGACCGAGAATCGTGAGCGCGTTTATCACGCCGCCATGCTTGACCCGCATACCGCGGCGGTATTGGGGATAGAGGAGATTTATGCTCTGGTTGACGATTTGATTGCGTCCCATGGCAACTGGTTACCGGCGTGGTTGCACCGCGCATAAGAGCGAATGCCGGGTTTTATTCCCGGCACCTGACGAGTCTAATAACAGAAGGAGGGCACTGGTAACAGTGACCCTGTACCCTATATGAGCATATCGATTACAACAAAACTCAGTTATGGATTTGGGGCATTTGGTAAAGATTTCGCTATCGGTATCGTTTACATGTACTTGATGTATTACTACACCGATGTTGTGGGTTTGTCTGTGGGCCTTGTGGGCACACTGTTTTTGGTGGCAAGGATCTGGGATGCCATCAACGACCCGATTATGGGGTGGATAGTGAACAGTACGCGCACGCGATGGGGGAAATTTAAACCGTGGATTTTGGTCGGGACGATTGCCAACTCCGTCGTGCTGTTTTTGCTGTTCAGCGCGCATCTTTTTGAAGGCACGACCCAGGTGGTGTTCGTCTGCGTCACGTATATCTTGTGGGGGATGACCTACACCATCATGGATATTCCGTTCTGGTCGATGGTGCCAACCATTACCCTGGATAAACGCGAACGCGAGCAACTGGTGCCTTTCCCACGCTTTTTTGCCAGTCTCTCAGGGTTTATCACCGCTGGGATAACGCTGCCGTTCGTTAATTATGTGGGGGGCGGGGATCGTGGGTTTGGTTTCCAGATGTTTACTCTGGTGCTGATTGCCTTCTTCATCGCTTCAACCATCATCACGCTGCGTAATGTCAAAGAGGTTTACTCGTCTGGCAGTGGCGAAACGGCTGACAGCAGCCGCCTGACGTTAAAAGCCATCATCGCGTTGATCTATAAAAACGATCAGCTCTCCTGCGTGTTGGGGATGGCGCTGGCCTATAACATCGCATCAAATATCATCGCTGGGTTTGCGGTTTATTACTTCACCTATGTTATTGGCGATGCCGATCTCTTCCCGTACTACATGTCATATGCCGGGGCGGCAAACTTGCTAACCCTGATTCTGTTCCCACGTCTGGTAAAAGCGCTGTCGCGCCGCCTGTTGTGGGCTGGAGCCTCAGTGTTACCCATTCTGGGCAGTGGGGTGCTGCTATGGATAGCGTTGGCGGGGTATCACAACGTCTGGCTGATTTCGTTAGCCGGGGTTTTGCTCAATGCCGGTACTGCGCTCTTCTGGGTGTTGCAGGTGATTATGGTGGCAGATACGGTGGATTACGGGGAGTACAAACTTAACGTGCGCTGCGAGAGTATTGCCTATTCGGTGCAAACCATGGTGGTTAAAGGGGGCTCGGCATTTGCCGCCTTTTTCATCGCCCTGGTGCTTGGCATTATCGGATACGTGCCGAATATGCCACAAACGGAAAGTACCGTGGTCGGTATGCAATTCATTATGATTGCTCTACCCGCGGTGTTCTTCCTGATAACCCTGATTTTCTATTTCCGCCTCTACAAACTCAACGGCGATCTGTTGCGAAAAATCCAGATTCATTTGTTGGATAAATATCGCAAGCCTGCGACCACTGAAGTACCAAAACCCGTCAGCATTATCACCACAAAAACATCAGACGCGAAGGCGTAACAACAACGCAGGGCATGGATGCTCTGCAAAGTAGCATTGTTTCAGTCGC
This sequence comes from Buttiauxella sp. A111, assembly GCF_014189855.1. GTDB lineage: Bacteria > Pseudomonadota > Gammaproteobacteria > Enterobacterales > Enterobacteriaceae > Buttiauxella > Buttiauxella selenatireducens. The sequence continues at coordinate 332,544 of NZ_BJFN01000001.1, read as the reverse complement.
TACGGATCTGGGTGATTTTTATCGATGGAATAAAGAGAATAGTGATTTTGTTGAATTTGAAAACGGGAGAAGAATCAGGGGAATTACAATTAAGAATGGTGCGTCCGAGTGGACTCGAACCACCGACCCCCACCATGTCAAGGTGGTGCTCTAACCAACTGAGCTACGGACGCACTGTTTTGCTACGATGATAAATACTGCGGTAAAACTTTAAATGGTGCGTCCGAGTGGACTCGAACCACCGACCCCTACCATGTCAAGGTAGTGCTCTAACCAACTGAGCTACGGACGCATCATGTTGTCTGTGACAACGGGGACGAATATTAGCGGCAGCCCCCGAGCCTTGCAAGTGGAAAACAGCAATTTTCTTCCAGAATTCACTCGTTTGCTGCGCATCTGTGCAACTCGCTGGAAAAATAGCCGCCAAAACGGCGGCTATTGTGTTTTAACGCGCCGCGCGCTGCAAAATTTTCACTGACGGCTGGCGTTGCAACATACGCATTCGCAGCATCATCATGATTGCCGCTGAGGTCAGACCGATAATAAAACCAGTCCAGAACCCTGCCGGCCCCATCGGTGCGACCACCCAATCGGTCAACGCCAGAATGTAGCCGCTCGGCAAACCCAGCACCCAGTAGGCGATAAAAGTGATAAAGAAAATCGAACGCGTATCTTTATATCCACGCAGTACGCCACTGCCGACCACCTGAACGGAGTCAGAAAGCTGGTAAACCGCCGCCAGCAGCATCAGGTGCGCCGCCAGTGCGACCACTTCCGGATTGCTGTTGTAGAGCAGGGCGATGTGTTCGCGCATCACTATGGTGAAAATGGCGGTGAGAGTCGCCATACACATCGCAACGCCAATTCCCGTCCACGCAGCGGTTTGTGCATCAAGCGTGGAACCCTGGCCCAAACGGAAGCCAACGCGAATCGTGACCGCCGCGGAAAGTGACAACGGCAACACGAACATTAGCGAGCTGAAGTTCAGGGCAATCTGGTGACCGGCGACGTTAATAATGCCTAATGGCGCGACCAGCAATGCCACGACCGCAAACAGCGTGACTTCAAAAAACAGCGCCAATGCAATCGGCAGCCCAAGCTGAGTTAAGCGTTTCATCACTTTCCAGTCAGGCTGGACGAAGCCTGAAGGATTGCGTATATCGCGCATTGAGCGTGCTTTCTTCACATAAGAGATCATGCAAAAGAACATGACCCAGTACACCGCAGCGGTAGCAACACCACAGCCTACGCCACCAAGCTCAGGCATGCCAAAATGCCCATAAATAAAGATGTAGTTGACCGGAATGTTGACCAACAGGCCGATAAACCCCATCACCATGCCAGGCTTAGTTTTCGCCAGGCCTTCGCACTGGTTACGAGCCACCTGGAAGAATAAATAGCCGGGAACGCCCCACAACAGCGCGCGCAAATAGCCAACGGCTTTATCGGCAAGTTGTGGATCGATATTTTTAGTCGCATGGATAATATGGCCCGCGTTCCAGAGCACAATCATGATGAGTGCCGACACAAATCCTGCCAGCCAAAAGCCCTGACGAATCTGGTGAGCGATGCGATCACGACGGCCTGAGCCATTAAGTTGTGCAACAGTCGGCGTCAGAGCCATTAGCAAGCCATGGCCAAACAGGATGGCGGGTAGCCAAATAGAGGTTCCGATTGCCACAGCGGCCATATCGGTTGCGCTGTAGCCACCGGCCATCACGGTATCGACAAACCCCATTGAAGTTTGTGCAATCTGCGCGAGGATCACGGGTATCGCCAGTGCAAGTAGCTGGCGGGCTTCAACTATGTACTTCTGCATTTTTACACCTGATTATTTTAATTTTTAGAGAGACAACAAGACCGCCTTAAATGGCAGTAAAAGAAATTGCAGGGAAATTAACCAGAGTATTGTAGCGGGAGAATCTGATTTCGCTAGTCTAAAAATAGTGGGAACTGGCAAGCCTTTTTTCCAACTGTTAAAGTGCAGCGTGATAAAATTATTAGCTGCCATTTAATTTCAGGAGCTTTACGATGTTTACAGGTATTGTGCAGGGCACAGCAACCCTGGTCTCCATTGATGAGAAACCTAACTTCCGCACGCATGTTGTCGCAATGCCCGAAACGATGTTACCCGGCCTTGAAACAGGGGCTTCGGTTGCGCATAACGGTTGTTGTCTGACGGTGACGGAAATTAATGGCAACCACGTCAGCTTTGATCTAATGAAAGAGACGCTGCGCATCACCAATCTCGGCGAGTTAGTCGTGGGAGACAGTGTTAACGTCGAACGTGCTGCCAAATTTAATGATGAAATCGGCGGGCATCTTATGTCCGGACATATTATGACCACGGCTGAGGTGTCTAAAATTCTTACCTCAGAAAATAACCGCCAGATCTGGTTTAAAATTCAGGACAAAACCTTGATGAAATATATCCTGCATAAAGGATATATCGGCATTGACGGTATTAGTTTGACCGTGGGTGAAGTGACCGCGACCCGTTTCTGTGTGCATTTAATTCCAGAAACGCTCCAGCGCACCACACTGGGCAGTAAGAAGCTGGGAAACCGCATCAATATTGAGATTGACCCGCAAACCCAGGCGATTGTCGATACCGTTGAACGTGTGCTTGCACAGCGTGAAGCGACGTTGGCTGCGGTGTTGCCTAAGGTTTAATCCGACGCAAAAGCGGGGGAGTATCTTCACCCGCTTTATTTTTTAATCACCTCAGGCAATTAATAAACTTCCTCGCACCACATTGCTGGATTGGCGCTCTCCTAATAGTACTTCGACGGCCCGACGGGCAATGCTTTCAAGCGGATATTTGATGGCGGGAATAGCGTTTGACCCTGGCATTCTGGTTGAACCGTCCAGGCTAAAGACCATCACCTGTTCCGGCACGTGTAATTGATACTGATTAAGCATCATGACCGCCTCTTGCGCCTGGGTGTCGTCCGTGACTAACAGGGCAGAAAACTTCACGCCACGGTTAATCAGACGTTGTAGCGCAATGCGTACTGACGACTCATCTTCAATGACTAACTGGCGGTTAAAAGGCACGACATGGTTGTGCAGGGCCTGATGATAACCTTCTAGCGTCAACGCTGCCGCTTCGCCGCTGGCAAAGTTAATTAACGCGATATGTCGCCGTTTCTGATTACATAAATAGTGCACGGCGGTTTCAGCAGCAAAAACATGATCGCATTGAATGCTGAAATTGTTTGAGCCGCTCAGGCAATCAATCAGCATAATATCGTCGGCGAGATCCGGGAGCGGGAAACGCGCGCCCACTACCACCAGTGCATCACACAAACCGTTAGATAACTCCTGCGCGGCTTGCGCTACGCTGTCGGGCTCATTAGCAAAGCGCAGCAACAAGTGCTTATGATGCTGATTGAGCTGTTTTTCCAGCGCTTGCAGGTAGCCTGTGGACTGCTGAATATGCTCAGTGGCACAAATAACCCCAATGCAGTTTGTCGACTGGCTGCTTAGGGATTGAGCAATGGCGTTGGGGGTGTATTTCAGAACTTCGGCTGCGCGTAATACCGCCTGACGACTCTCTTCTTTGACACCTCGGCTGCCGCTTAATACGCGCGAAACGGTGGCTTTAGAAACCTGCGCCAGGCGCGCTACATCATTAATATTCGACATGGTCTTTTCCCAGTCCTCAGCCAGAAACGGGCCTTGCGGCCCGAATACTGAGATTACGTCCGATCGTTAAAGCCATTTTCAGCCGCGGTCGCGCGATACCATTCGCCGCTTTTCTTGATGGTGCGCGCTTGCGTCTCCAGGTTTAACGAGACAAAACCGTAACGGTTTTTATAGGCGTTACACCATGACCAGTTATCAATAAACGTCCACATATGATAACCGAGGCAGTTGCTGCCCTCGCTGATACCTTTGTGCAGCCACTTCAAGTGCTCGCGCACAAAATCAATGCGGTAATCATCCTGAATTTGGCCGTTCTCATCGAAACGCTGTTCGTTCTCAACGCCCATGCCATTCTCGGAAATATAGCAATTCGGGTTGCCGTAGTTTTCACGCAGATTAGTAAGAATATCGTAGATACCTTGCTCGTAAATTTCCCATCCACGGTATGGGTTCATTTTGCGGCCCGGCATTTCGTATGACTCGAAGAACCACTCCGGCATAAATGGACTATCAGGATTGACCAGCGAGTCGCGGCACTTGATACGACGCGGCTGATAGTAGTTTATGCCCAGCAAATCGACGACACCCGCCGCAAGCAGGGCTTTATCTTCTGGCTGACACGCTGGCAATTGCCCGTGTTCTTTCAGCAACGCGACCAGTTCCTGCGGGTATTCACCACGCAGAGCTGGGTCGAGGAAGCTGCGGTTAAACATCAGGTCTGCAATATTGGCTGCTTTGACATCGGCCGGGTTTTGCGAACGAGGGTAAGACGGCGTGAGGTTGAGGATAATACCAATTTCGCCACCGTCGTTACGCTCATGGTAAGCCTTTACGGCCAGAGAGTGCGCGATCATGGTGTGGTAAGCCACGGTCGCCGCACGTTTGAAATCCACCACATTCGGGTAATGGAAATCATACAAATAGCCGCCTTCAACAGGGACAACCGGCTCGTTGAAGGTAAACCAATGCTTCACACGATCGCCAAATAGTTCGAAGCAAACCGTGGCGAATTCAGCGTAAGCGGTGACAACGTCACGATTCTCCCAACCGCCTTGCTGTTGCATCACCATCGGCATATCGAAGTGGAACAGGTTGATAAACGGTTTGATACCTTGCGCCAGCAACTCGTCGATCACCTGATTGTAGAAGGTCACCGCTTCCTGATTTACCGTCCCGCGACCTTCAGGGATAAGACGCGCCCAGGAAATCGAGGTGCGGAAGGTGTTGTGGTTGAGCTGTTTTAACAGCGCGATATCTTCTTTCCAGTTTTTATAGAACGTTGAGGTATCCGCTGGGCCAATGTTGTTATGGAAACGGGTCGGTTGCTCTTTATACCACTGATCCCAAATGGTGGCAGACTTGCCAAAAGAGAGCGTTTCGCCTTCAGTTTGCGGTGCTGAACTCGCGCTGCCCCACCAAAAGTTATCAGGGAATACATATTTCATTTTCGTTCCTCGTTTGACGTACCTGCCATCAGGGCAGGTAAAAAAGTTAATTTGCGGCTACTGGATTATTGCTTTCCTGCACATTGCGCTCTTCGTCCTGTTTCAGCAGGGTGCGCTCGTAAGCCTTCAGGAAGGGGTAATACATCACAGCCGACATGACCATACAAATCAGACACATGATTACGGGACTTACCGCCCAATTTGCAGCCCACGATGCGCCAATGGGAGCAGGCGTCGTCCACGGTGTTAACGATACAACCTGCGCAACCCAACCTAATTTTGTCGCAACGTAAGCGAGGGTTGCGTTAATCATCGGCACTAAAGTAAAGGGTAAGAAGAACAGTGGGTTCATGATGATGGGTGTACCGAATAAAATCGGTTCATTAATATTAAAGAAGCTTGGCACCACACCCATTTTACCGATAGTGCGCAGGTGAATGGCGCGACTGCGTAGCAACAAGAAAGCAAGGGGCAACGTGGAACCCACGCCACCAATCAGCAAATAGTGATCCCAGAAACCTTGCAGGTAAATATGCGGCAGCACATTGCCTGCAGCCAGCGCCGTCTGGTTAGCTGAAAGGTTGGCCATCCAGAACGGGTTCATGATGCCGGTGACAATCAGTGCACCGTGAATACCGGCAAACCACAGGATCTGGCAGATAAATACCGAAATGAGAATCGCCGGGAGTGAATCCGATGCCGAAACCAGCGGCGCCAGCAGATGCATGATCGCTTCTGGAATAATCATTCCCGTCGTGGATTCGATAAATAAATTCAGCGGGTGGAGCGTGGCTACAATCACGACAACGGGGATCAGAATCTCAAACGAACGCGCCACACCGGTTGGCACTTCCTTCGGCAAACGGATAGTGATGTTGTGGCGTTTGAGGAAAGCGTACATTTCGCTGGCATAAATGGCGGTCAGAAGGGCGGTAAAAATACCCTGGCCCGAGAAGTATTGCGTTGAAATATGCCCGTCTTTATAGGGAGCCGCGACCAATAAAAAAGCCATAAAGGCCAGTAAGCCGGTCATTATCGGGTCGAGCTTATAGTGCTTCCCGAGGCTTGCACCAATACCGACTGAAATAAAGAAGGTCATCACACCCATGCTGAGGTTAAACGGCAACATCAGCTGTTCCCGGTAGTTTAGGGAAAATTTTAACCACGAGCGCGCGAAGCCCCAGGAACTGTTGGGTGAGAACGGAGGGAAAATAAACACTAACAAGAAAGAACCGATAATCATAAACGGTAGCGCAGAGATAAAGCCGTCGCGGATGGCGATGACATGGCGCTGAGAGCCCATCGCTCCGGCCATGGGGGTGACCTTTTGCTCAATCACATTGACCATTTTTTGGTACATGCTCATGGCGGTATCCTTGTTAGTTTTTTGGAAGTGGGCTAATTGTGAAACAAAACGGAAACCGGTTTCCATTGAGGAAAGAGATAAGTGTTAGCGGGATCAAACTCATGAATAAAGGAGCGTCGGAAACGTGAGGAACCCCACAGTTTGTTATGAAAATGCTACAGATGGTTAAGAGAAGCGACTACCCCGACAGCGCCGGGGTAGTCGGGGATCAACGTGGAACGCGTAAACCGTGTTCGACTCCACGAGTGAAGACGATTTGCCAGAGCTGAATGTCGCGGGCGCGGAAGGCTCCCGCACACGCATTGAGGTAATAACTGAACATGCGTTTGAATCTTTCTGAATAGTTATTAGCAATTTCTGGCCAGTAATTCTGGAATCTTTCATGCCAGGCCATTAACGTTTTGTCATAGTCGGCACCAAAGTTATGCCAGTCCTCCATCACAAAATGTCCTTCGCTGGCTTCTGCAATTTGGCGTACCGAAGGTAAACAGCCGTTCGGGAAGATATATTTGTTTATCCATGGGTCGACGATGTTATCGGTTTTATTGGAGCCAATGGTATGCAGCAGGAAAATACCGTCGGGTTTTAAATTGCGGTCAGCGACGTTGAAATAGGTGGCGTAGTTTTTGGGACCAACGTGCTCGAACATACCGACGGAAACAATGCGGTCAAACTGCATATCCAGATCGCGGTAGTCTTGCAGCAAAATAGTGACGTCCAGCCCGACACAACGCTCCTGCGCCATTTTTTGCTGCTCGGCTGAAATCGTTACCCCATGAACCGCCACACCGTAATGTCGTGCGGCAAATTCGGCAAGTCCACCCCAACCACATCCAATGTCGAGCAGCGTCATACCCGGTTCGAGATGCAGCTTGTCGCAGATCATTTTTAGCTTGGCATTTTGCGCGTCGCTAAGGGTGTTGGCATCTTTCCAGTAGCCGCAGGAATATTGCATATGCTCATCAAGCATGCGGGTAAATAAATCATTACCGAGGTCGTAATGCTCTTTACCGACAATCCAGGCGCGCTTTTTAGATTGCAGGTTGATAATGCGAGCGGCGGCAACACGAAGCGTGTCTTTTAAATGATGGGGGAGTTGGTTTTCCAGTCCGGCGCGAATGGCGTTATGAAAAAAAATATCCAGTCGGTCACAGTCCCACCAACCATCCATATAGCTTTCACCCAACCCCAGCGTGCCCTCTTGCAGGACACGTTTAAAAAAGTCGGGATGCTTAACCTGGAGATCGAAAGGGCGCGGGCCATTTATTTCCACACCAGCCTGCGTGAGCATTTCGCTTACGATTCGATACCACGGGTTATTTTTTATGCTGACTTCTTCTATACACGATGAACTCATAGCTTCTCCATCACCTTTGTGTGAGGAACCTTAAAACAGCGTAGACGCTATTTTGGGCATGTGAGAAATGTCACGGGAAAATCCGCGAGCCTGATATCCGACGTAGAACAGAGAAAGGGCGAGTGCCCATGAAAAATAGCTGCATAAAACAACAAACGGGAGCACAAAGGCTCCCGTCAAAACTTCATTATTATTGTGCTGACGGTAGAGCCGTTAATAAGTATAGGCTCGCCGAAGCGGTGGTTCAATAAAACATTGTTAGCATGCTAACTACAAGGGTGTCACGCTAACTTGCCGATTAATGTGCATCAGATTCAGCGGGTTGCCATACTTCGGCTTTTTTACTACGTTGCAGTAAATAGCCCAGAATTGACAACACAATCGTCACCAACATCACACTGGTGGTGGTCAACAGTGGCGTCGCAACCAGCCAGGAGACCATTAGGCTTGCAAAGAAGCACAGACCTAATTGCAGCGTGTTTTGCAGCGCAGCGGCTTTACCGGTTGCTTGCGGGAAGGGCAGCAGAGCTGATGCCACCACAATGGGGTAAATAGCGCCGTTGGCCATGGCCATCACACAGAATGGGATCAGCAACAACGTGAGGTTAGCGTGACCGCTCATGGCAACCGCCCATGTCGCAAAGGTGCTCAGTGCATAAAGCGCCAGTAACCACGGCAGCATCTGCTTACCTTGCCATTTTTGCAGTGCGCTGCGGCAGCCGTAACCACCAATTAAGAAGGCGATGGTTTGCGGTACATAACTCAGGCCGATGGCGGCGGGGCTGTAACCCATATCGTTAAGAATGAAGGGGGAGCCGGTAAGCCATGCAAAGAAGCTGGCGGAGCAGGCGGCATAGATCAACACGTTGCCACTATAAACTCGGGAGCTCAGCAATGACATGAAGCTCACTTTATTGTCTTCAGTTTGCGGATGATGCTGGGTGCGGGGTTTCAGACGTAAAGTCGGGATCATCAGCACCAGGGTGATGACAAACAGCGTGGCGAAAATCGCCTGCCAGTCAAAGTGGTTCAAAATCCAGCTACCCAGCAACGGTGCCAGCGCCGGGGATAAGCCAACCAGCGGCATAATCGTTGCGAAAATACGATTAGCGCGATTCGCCGGGTAGTAATCGGTCACCAGAGCCTGCCAGCTAACTGCCGCCGAACAGACGCCAACGGCCTGAACAAAACGCAGTACCAATAGCGCAGTGGCGCTTTCGACCCACAACATGCCGATACAGCCAATCGCGAACAGGCTTAATCCCGCCAGTAATACCGGTTTACGGCCGAAGTGATCTGACAGGGGGCCCCACATTAATTGGGCAAACGCAAATCCAGCCAGGAACAGACTCAGGCTTGCACTGACTGCCGATGCATCGGTCTGTAAATCTTGCTGAATGGCAGCGAAAGCAGGCAGATACATGTCTGTGGCAAGGAAGCCCAGCACACTTAAGCCGGCCAGCCAGATAAGAAATCCTTTTGAAGGTTGCATAATTTTCTCTTGATTAAACTTGCAGGTTCATTGCCGCGAGAGTGTACGGAGTGCAATTACGCTTGTGAAACGCTAATATTTGTAGGTTGCGTTCAAAAATTTTGTGAGCAGAGAAATGTGGTCAGAATACTCGCTGGAAGTGATAGATGCGGTGGCGCGCAATGGTAGCTTCAGCGGTGCGGCACAGGAGTTGCACCGCGTTCCGTCTGCCATTAGCTATACGGTGCGGCAGCTTGAAGATTGGTTAGCCGTTCCGCTATTCGAACGGCGTCATCGTGATGTCGAATTAACCCCTGCCGGCCTCTTTTTCCTTAAGGAGGGGCGCTCTGTTATCAAAAAAATGATGACGACACGGCAGCAGTGCCAACAGATCGCAAACGGATGGCGCGGGCATCTGGCTATAGCAGTTGATAACATCGTTAAACCTGAGCGAACGCGGCAACTGGTCGTGGATTTCTATCGCCATTTTCCGGACATCGAACTGCGCATCTTCCAGGAAGTGTTCAACGGCGTATGGGATGCGCTGGCGGATGGCCGTGTCGAGGTGGCTATTGGTGCAACCCAGGCTATTCCGGTCGGAGGGCGTTATGCCTTTCGCGATATGGGAACGTTGAGCTGGCGTTGTGTGGTGGCTTCCACACATCCCCTGGCACAGCGCGGTGGGACGTTAAGCGATGATGACCTGCGTGACTGGCCGTCGTTGGTACTCGAAGATACATCGCGTTCGTTGCCCAAACGAATTACCTGGCTTTTAGATAACCAACGCCGTGTAGTGGTACCTGATTGGGAGTCCGGTTCGGATTGTTTGAGCGCGGGTTTGTGTATCGGCATGGTGCCGTTGCATATCGCCAGGCCGTGGCTGGATTCCGGGCGATGGAGCGAATTAACCCTGGATAACCCGTTCCCTGACGCAGCATGTTGCCTGACCTGGCGGCAAAACGACGCATCACCCGCATTGGGCTGGTTACTGGATTATCTGGGGGACAGTGAAACGATGAATCAGGAATGGTTACAGGAACCTGAGCCCGAGTAAACCCGGGCTCAACAACACTTAACGACGATAATCGCGGAATGGGCCATCAGCTACCGAGCGGCGTTCGATCAGGCGCGGATGGACTTCAATCGATTGGGACTCTTCGCGTTTATTAACGATTCTATCCAATAGCATGTTAAACGCCGTTTCCCCCAGCGAGTCTTTTGGCTGGTGGATGGTGGTCAACGCCGGTGAGAAGAAGCGCGCGTTACGCACATTGTCGTAACCAATAATGGAAATATCCTGCGGTACGCGCAGCCCCATTTCATCAGCGGCACAAATTGCCCCCATCGCCATGATGTCGCCGCCACAGAATACTGCGGTAGGGCGATGAGACTGGCCGAGGATTTGCTGCATAGCGCGATAACCGGATTCAGGTTCAAAGTCACCCTGAACAATCCAGTTTTCTGGAATAGAAATACCCGCTTCTTCGAGTGCTTTCATAAAGCCAGCATGGCGACCGCCGCCAGTATTGCGTTCCATTTGGCCGGGGATCGCACCAATTTCGCGGTGACCGCGTTCAATTAAATAACGACCCGCCAGGTAGCCACCGTGGAATGCATTATCGACCACGGAGTCGGTGAAATCAGCACGGGACTCGCCCCAGTCCATCACAACCATTGGAATGTGGCGGTACTCTTCGAGCACGGAGAGCAAGGAGTCAGGATATTCAGAGCACATCACCAGCAAGCCATCGACACGCTTTTGCGCCATCATCGATAAGTAAGCGCGCTGTTTTTCAAAGTTATTGTGTGCGTTACCCAAAATCAGGGTATAGCCTTTTTCAAAGCAGCTATTTTCCACCGCTTCAATGATCTCGGCGAAATAAGGTGCTTCACTGGAAGTGGCAAGCAGACCGATCGTTTTGGTGTGATTAACTTTCAGGCTTCGTGCTACAGCACTCGGTGAGTAGTGCAATTCTTTAATTGCAGCCCATACCGCGTTGCGAGTTTCTTCCGCCACAAAACGGGTTTTGTTAATCACATGTGATACGGTTGTAGTGGAAACGTTTGCGCGCTTCGCCACGTCCTTGATTGTCGCCATTAAATTTCACTCCGGGCCATATCTTAACCCCCTGATTACTAATGTGTTAAACGTTTGCGTACGCTGACTCCAAAGGCAACATAATGGTTGCGGGTATGCCGGGATTGCGACATAAAACGGGAGGAGGGCATTGAATTGACGATACGCAATAAATTAGCGAGGGATTTTGGCCTATCCTGGCGAAAAGTGGAAGAGGGAAAATGGATATCGGGTTAAAACCGTGAGGATTTTTATCTCCGATTGTGGGAAACTCATCATGACACATCGATTGTAAGGCTGTTTTGTAAGGTAACAAAAAGGAGTTGCTGATGAGTACCGATCTGAAATTTTCAATCACGACCACAGTTATTGTTCTGGCTTTGATTGTTTGCGGCGCATTAACTGCCGTACTGCACTGATTAAGATGGGCCGCTTATCGCGGCCCATTAACATTCTCCTAAATAGCCCTGCAACTCGAACTATTTAAGGAGCAAACTTCTATGCTGCAAGATTCTTCGCAACAAACGCCCAATTCACCAGCGCCCAGAAATGCTCGAGGTAGTTAGGACGAGCATTGCGGTAGTCGATGTAGTACGCATGTTCCCAGACATCCACCGTCAGCAGTGGTTTAGCGGCAGTAGTCAGTGGCGTACCCGCGTTGGAAGTAGAAACAATCGCTAAAGCGCCATCTTCCTGTTTAACCAACCATGTCCAACCTGCGCCAAAGTTCTTGATAGCGGCATCAGTAAACTGTTGTTTGAATTCAGCGAAGCTACCGAAAGATTTGTTGATAGCGTCCAGAAGTTCGCCAGTAGGTTCCCCGCCTGCATTTGGTGCCAGGCAGTTCCAGTAGAAGGTGTGGTTCCACACCTGAGCGGCGTTGTTAAATACACCACCCTCGGAAGTACGAACGATCTCTTCAAGCGTTTTACCTTCAAACGCCGTGCCCTTAACCAGGTTATTCAGGTTAGTGACATAGGTTTGATGGTGTTTGCCGTAATGGTATTCCAGGGTTTCAACGGAGATATGCGGTGCTAAAGCATCTTTCGCATACGGTAATGCAGGTAGTTCGAACGACATTGCTAACTCCTTATTACCCATCAGTCATCGAGCCGCCGCGATGCGACTCGAATTATTTAGGGTATCTATTGTTAAATAACCACTTTTAATGCGGGTTTAGGGTAACAAATTGAAAGGATAAGCAAAAGAAGAACTCACCTGCCCATTTAGGGCAGGTGAAGGTTTTAACGAATGGTTTTTGAGGTCATGACGCGTTTGGCGCCCACATAGTGGCGTTGCCAATAGTCTTCGCTCAGCGAGGTGATTTGAATGTCACGGCCAGTACGCGGTGACTGGATGAATTTCCCATTACCGACGTAAACACCAACGTGATCCGCAGTGCCACGGCCTTGGGTGCGGAAGAACACAAGGTCACCCGTTTCCAGTTCCCCACGATCAACCGAAGAGGCATCACGCAGGTGATACATTTCGTTTGCAGTACGTGGAATACGGAATTTAACCAAATCTTTGTAAGCGTAATAAACCAGACCGCTGCAATCGAAGCCAGTACGCGGCGACGTGCCGCCCCAGCGATACGGTTTGCCAATCTGGCCCATCAATTTGTTCATCGCCGTTTTCTGTGCTTTCTGCACCCGGACTTTATGCGCTGCTGCAATCGTCGTTGGTTGCTCTGCTTTGACTTTCACACAGCGCGTTTTGTAGCCCTTACGCGGTTTACTGCATTTTTCGGTAAAAGTAACAGGCTGGACTTTCGCGAGCTGGGAGGATTTTTTGCGATCATTTTTTGCAAGATGTTTTGTTTTTGCACTGCTGGTGTTCTTAGCGATTTTACTCTTTGAGGCAGTGGATTCTTTTTTCTTGCTGGTGGTTTTAGAAGAGGTGGTAGTTTTCTTGCTGGCGGTAGTGGTTTTATCTTTACTCTTACTGCTCTTTTCTGTGCTCTTCGTTGTGCTTTTCACAACGTGCGCTTTTTGCGCAGCCACGGGACGAGCGTGCTCAGACGCCTGCGTCAATGGTGTATACGGCAAGGTAAATAGCAGAGCACAGAGCGTGATAGAAATTTTTGTTATCCGCGCCACTCGACAATCCCCTGGTTAAAATGAATGCACGATGAATACCATCATGCCCGTGTATGATTTTGCGAAACCCGCCGATTCTAATCTATAAGGCGTAATAAAGTTAATAACCTTTTTCTATTCGTCTTGCTGTTTCGTTACCGTACGCAAAAAAAATGACCAAACTAATGGTTGTCAGGCTATTTATTGATCGGGCTTATAGTTATTTCCTGATTTGCAGCTGCGGGAAAAGTGTTATTCTTGATGCATGTTGTCCCTCCATCGCACATGAAACAGAGACCCTGCAAAAAATGGTGTTTTCTGGAGAGGGTGTCAATCGCTACAATGGCAGGCTAATGCCAGGACAAGGTTTGAGGAAGCAAGCAATGAGCACTATTGAAAAAATCCAACAACAGATTACAGAGAATCCAATCCTTCTTTATATGAAGGGTTCTCCGAAACTGCCTAGCTGCGGCTTCTCAGCCCAGGCTGTGCAGGCGCTGTCTGCCTGTGGTGAGCGTTTCGCGTATGTTGATATTTTACAGAACCCAGACATCCGTGCTGAGTTGCCAAAATACGCAAACTGGCCGACTTTCCCACAGCTGTGGGTTGATGGCGAACTGGTTGGCGGCTGCGACATCATTATTGAGATGTATCAGCGTGGTGAATTACAGTCATTGATTAAAGAAACCGCTGCTAAATACAAATCCGAAGAACCAGACGCAGAGTAATTTGCCGCTGGAGTTTTGTATCAACGGTAATAAAAAAGCGACCTGTTACGGTCGCTTTTTTTATGCTTTTGATTCGGGTTCTTCAGGCAGCGGGAGCGGCCATCCACCTAACCGTTTCCAGCGATTCACAATCTCGCAGAACAGTTGTGCAGTTTGTTCAGTGTCATAAAGTGCTGAGTGCGCTTGGCTGCTGTCAAATGGCATTCCAGCGGCAATACACGCTTTAGCCAGTACTGTCTGACCTAATGCCAGCCCGCTCAATGCGGCTGTGTCGAAAGTGACGAATGGATGGAACGGGTTACGTTTTAATGAAGCACGTTCTGCCGCCGCCATCATAAAGCTGTGATCGAATGTCGCGTTATGGGCAACCATGATTGCGCGGTTGCATCCGCTGTCTTTAATGCCTTTGCGCACCATTTTAAAAATCGCATGCAGCGCATCATATTCACTAACGGCCCCACGCAACGGGTTATGCGGGTCGATGCCATTAAAGGCCAGCGCTTCAGGCTGAAGAATTGCACCTTCAAAAGGTTCGACATGGAAATGCAGAGTTTCATCAGGCGATAACCAGCCATCTTGATCCATCTTTAAAGTGATGGCGGCGACTTCCAGTAAAGCATCGGTTTTCGCGTTAAACCCAGCGGTTTCAACGTCAATGACTACCGGATAAAAGCCACGGAAACGGTCACACAGGCCATGCAGTTGCGTGTTGTCAGACATCAGGATCTCTTAATACGGGGAAAAAGCAGCGCGCATTATGGCAAATTTTGCGAAGGGATGCAGCAGTGGGCGAGATGAACGCCCACTAACAGAGTATTAGTTACCCAGACCTTTGCCTGCGTCTTTGTTTTCGATCAGCTCAATTTTATAGCCGTCTGGATCTTCAACGAAAGCGATGACGGTGGAACCGCCTTTTACCGGACCGGCTTCGCGGGTGACGTTGCCACCGTTTTTGCGAATACGCTCGCAGGCTTCGGCTGCGTTTTCTACGCTCAGCGCGATGTGACCGTACGCGTTACCTAAATCGTAGCTATCGGTGCCCCAGTTATAGGTCAGTTCGATAACCGCTTCTTCGGTTTCCGGGCCGTAGCCAACGAATGCGAGAGAATATTTGTATTCAGGGTTTTCACTGGTGCGCAGCAGGGTCATGCCCAGTACGTTAGTGTAGAAATTGATGGAGCGTTGCAGGTCGCCGACGCGCAGCATGGTGTGTAGTAAGCGCATAAAATCCTCTTTTCCCCTTCATCCTTCAAGTTGTGGGGGTGTTGGCTGCACTCACTCACCCCAGTCACTTACTCAAGTAAGCTCCCGGGGATTCCTGAGTTTGCCGCCTACCCACAACTCGAATTATTTGGGTAAAAATTAAAGGGTTAATTTCTAAATGTGAGGTAAGTATAGCGGCGATTACTCGCCGCTATCAATGGACTGTTCTTATAATGTCGGGTAATCGGTGTAACCTTCAGCACCACCACCATAGAAGTTTTCTGGGCGTTGGGTGTTGAGTTCTGCATTGTGGTGCAGGCGCTCAACCAGATCGGGGTTCGCGATGTAGTCACGACCGAATGCGACGGCGTCGATTAAACCTTTCTCGATTAACGACTCTGCCTTTTCTGGGGTATAAGCGCCCGCGCCAATGATAACGCCGTTGAAACGCTCACGCACTTTCTGACGGAATTCATCGGTGTACGGCTTGCCACCGGCCCAGTCAGGCTCGGACATGTGCAGATAGGCAATCCCACGCTTGTTTAATTCTTCAATCAGATACAGCGCATCAGCTTCTTCGTCCGGGCCGTTATCGACATTCTGGAACGAACCGATTGGCGAAACACGAATACCTATGCGATCGGCACTCCACTCTTTACTCACAGCATCAACCACTTCCAACACCAGACGCGCGCGGTTTTCACGGTTACCGCCGTATTCATCGGTACGGTGGTTAGACGTCGGAGAGAGGAACTGGTGTAACAGATAGCCATGTGCGGAGTGCAGCTCGACCATATCAAAACCGGCATCACGCGCGTTACCTACCGCCTGACGAAAATCATTCACGATGCCCGGGATTTCACTGAGCTCAAGTGCACGCGGCATTGAGGTATCGACACGGATTGCATGTCCATTTTCATCACGCAATGAGGTGCGCGTACCGGCAGAAATTGCTGATGGCGCAACAGGCGCCTGCTGGCCTGGCTGAATGCTGGAGTGAGAGATACGACCGGTATGCCACAGTTGCACGGCAATGCGACCATCAGCCGCGTGAACGCCAGCCGTGATTTTCTTCCATGCAGCAATTTGTTCATCGCTGTGCAGGCCTGGGGCACCTTCATAGCCTTTAGCTTGTGCTGAGATCTGCGTCGCTTCGCTGATGATAAGGCCGGAGCTTGCGCGTTGGCGATAATACTCACCCATCAACGGGGTAGGGATATCCCCTGGCACAATGCTACGCAGACGCGTTAAGGGCGCCATAAAAATACGGTTTGGAGTGGTAATGGCACCGACTTTCAGTGGGGTAAACAATTTATCTGCTGACATATAAAACGCCTCAAGTAGACCGGTCGTCTAGTTAGAAATTAAATAAAAAAGCCTGTCAGGAGACAGGCTCCGCTAATAATTGGGTAACGTGGGCGAGGGCGCTTTCAAGCGGCACCGCGCTACGTGAAATCTTCGCCTGGAGGCTGGCCCCAAGCCACAGGGAGTAAATCACCTGCGCCTGGCTTAACGCAGAATCGGTTAGTTTCAGACTTTTTTCAGCATCACCTTTTGCCAGCGCATCAGCAAGTTGGGCGACGATTTGTGTGGCACCATTATTGAGCGCTGCACGCATATCTTCCGAAAGGTCACATACTTCAGCCGAAAGTTTGACGGTCAAACAGCTGATAAGGCTTCCGTGTTGGGAAAACCAGTTTGCCATTTCCTGGTACCAGGCCAGGAATCTTTCCCGATAAGTCCCACTGCCTTGCGAAAAATGCTGCTGCAAACGCAAGTTGTAAGCGGTGTAATACCGCTCCAGCATCGCCACGCCAAACGCTTCTTTGGAGCGAAAGTAGTGGTAGAAAGAGCCTTTTGGTACTTCGGCGGTAGCTAATAATTCGCTTAATCCCATACCAGTAAAACCGCGTTGCAGGCAAAGCTGCGTACCGGTAGCAAG
This sequence comes from Buttiauxella sp. A111, assembly GCF_014189855.1. Classification (GTDB taxonomy): domain Bacteria; phylum Pseudomonadota; class Gammaproteobacteria; order Enterobacterales; family Enterobacteriaceae; genus Buttiauxella; species Buttiauxella selenatireducens. The sequence continues at coordinate 315,229 of NZ_BJFN01000001.1, read as the reverse complement.
AAGATGTTCGCGAGTGTCATGGTCAGGATGTCTGTTCATGGGAATAAATGTAATAGACCGGTCGGTCTAATGCAAGAGACAGGCGGCGAGTATTTTCTGCCGCCTGATTATCAGGCTTGACGACAAGTGGCGATAATATCCATATTTGACTGATATTCAGATGTTTTAATGTCCATCATGCCTAGCAGCGTTGAGAAAATATTATCCTGAGAAACTTTTTCCGCAGCGGCTTTTTTCGTCAGACAGTCAGCATTCACTGCAAAGTTCTGCTGGTAATCTTTCGACAACCAGAACAGGAATGGAATGTGTGTTTGCTGTGAAGGTGCCAGCATGTAAGGCGTGCCATGCAGGTAAATGCCGTTTTCACCTAATGATTCGCCGTGGTCGGAAAGATACACCAGCGCGGTGTTGAACCGATCGCCATGCGCTTTGAGTTCGTCGATTGTGCGGCTGACAATATCATCGGTATACAGAATAGTGTTGTCATAGGTATTGATGAGCGCCTGACGATCGCAATCCTGTATCTGGTTACTGTCGCAAGTTGGCGTGAATTTACGAAATTTGTCAGGGTAGCGGCGATAGTAAGCCGGGCCGTGGCTGCCCATCAGGTGCAGAACAAAAACGGAATCCTGTTGCACACCATCCAGCACATGGCCAAAGCGGTTCAGCAACGCATCATCCCAACATGATTGATCTTTGCACAAGGCGCTTATATTCCACTGCGTCATATCAGTATGCGGGATTCGGTTACAGACCCCCTTACAACCCCCGTCATTTTCACGCCATAACACGTTGATACCCGCATGCGCGAACACATCCATCAGCCCTTCCTGGTGGCGAGCAAGATCAGCATCGTAATGTTTACGCGGCATATTAGAAAACATACAAGGGACAGATACGGCCGTTTCTGTGCCACACGATGAAGCATTAGGGAAATATATAACGTTCTGTTTTTTCAGCTCAGGATTGGTTTCACGGGCGTAACCGTTCAGAGAATAGTTTTCAGCACGTGAAGCTTCGCCGACCACAAACACGACTACGGTCTTCTTTTTCTGTTGGGTAATCAGTGCGCCTTTCCTTGCATCTTCACCAATCTTTATCAATGTCTGGTCACCGGTAAACCAACGCGCTTTGGTGTAGCTGCTAATCGCACTGATGTAGTTGGCGGGAGTCACCATTTTCACGATGTTTTTGTTATTACGGAACAGTGAGGCGTAGTCCTTATAAAATACAGAAGCCACCAAAATAATGATAAGCAGACCGGCCAGAACACTGACGGTACGCGTCAGGAGGGTGTACCACCAACGTGAGGGTTTGATTTTTATGATGGTCATGAACGCTGCAGGCACGATACCGGCAAACCCAAGCCACAACAGCAATTGTGGGGTAACCAATGCCACCGCTTCCTGGGAGTCGGTTTCAAAGACATTGGTCATCATATTTTTGTCGATAACCGCGCCATAGGTGAACATAAAATAGTTACAGGCCGCGCAGCCAATCACCAATATCACCAGCAGGGGTTTACGTAACCACGGCAGGTTAATCAGGCTAAAGATAGTCAACCAGGCGCTAAACAAAACGACGGGTACGGAGATGGCGAAAACCCAGCTGTGGAACGAATCTGGAGCAATGATTTCCCAGGTGCGCTTGATAAATAGAAAATTAATTAACGTGAAGAAGAATGCGCAGTAAAGATTAAACTTTGAGTCGTTACACTGTAACTTTTCTAAGGTTTCCATAACAACCATAAGTGCCCATAAATAATGAGCACAGCCTAATGAAGGAAGATTAGGTGAACCTTAATTTAATTAAAACGGTCATATTTTGGGTTTCGCGACAAGTGTTAAGAATATTCACCGCACCGCTTGCAACATTTTGGATGTCAGGCTTCAATTGAAATAATGCTGCAAAAAGGGGTTTAGGGTGTCTGAACAGTTAGAGTTTTTCCCGATACAAAGCCCATGTCGCGGCATCTGCCAGTCAGATGAGCGTGGATTTTGCCGTGGCTGTATGCGAAGCCGTGATGAACGTTTTCAGTGGCAGCAGATGAGTGATGTGCAAAAGCAAGATGTGCTGCGCTTATGCCGCCAGCGATTAATGCGCAAATTACGAGCAAACAAATCCGCTTCACCTGAAGAGCCGCAACAACCCTCACTATTTTAATTCGTTGATGTCGTTATACTCAGATGCAGAATTCGTTTAATACTGAGGATCGGCCTTATGGTACAGCGCATTACGATTTCCCCGCAGGGACCTGAGTTTTCACGCCTGGTTATGGGTTATTGGCGTTTGATGGAGTGGAATATGTCCGCTCGTCAACTGGCCAGTTTTATTGAAGAACATGTCGATTTAGGTATCACGACTGCCGATCACGCCGATATTTATGGTGGTTATCAGTGTGAGGCCGCGTTTGGCGAAGCGATGCGTCTGGTGCCACATCTGCGCCAGAAAATGGAAATTGTCACCAAGTGTGGGATTGCCACTACTGCCAATCCAGACCATGCACTGGGGCACTACATTACCGACAAATCACACATCATCAGCAGTGCTGAAGCCTCGCTACAAAAACTGGCTACTGATTATCTCGATTTGCTTTTGATTCACCGTCCTGATCCTCTTATGGATGCTGATGAAGTGGCTGATGCGTTCACCTCGCTTCATCAGAGCGGTAAAGTGCGCCACTTTGGTGTGTCGAACTTCACACCGGCACAATTTACGCTGTTGCAATCGCGGTTGCCGTTTACGCTTGCTACCAATCAGGTAGAAATCTCACCGGTGCATCAGCCAACCATTCTTGATGGCACGTTGGATCAATGCCAGCAGCTACGTATTCATCCTATGGCGTGGTCATGTCTTGGGGGCGGCAGTTTGTTTAATGATGAAGCATTCCAGCCGTTACGTGATGAGTTACGCGCAGTGGCAGATGAAATGGGTGCGGAAACGATCGAGCAAGTGGTTTATGCCTGGGTGATGCGCTTGCCTGCAAAACCGCTGCCTATCATTGGCTCCGGTAAAATTGAACGCGTGCGTTCAGCTATCCACTCTCTCAGCCTTGATATGAGCCGCCAACAGTGGTTCCGCATTCGTAAAGCCGCTCTGGGTTACGACGTGCCGTAACGCGCAAAAATAGTTATCTCCCGGAGTAATCGACTGGTATGGCCTATGCTTAACAGGCTGAAAGTCAATCCGGGAGGTAAATATGAAGCGAATAAGTCTGGCTTTTCTAACACTATTTAGCTGTGCGGCAGTTCAGGCTGCGAGCACCGAGGTTCAAATGAATCTCGTCACGCCACAGGGAATTGGTCATTCTCTTGGTACGGTAAAAATCACCGAAACCGATAAAGGGCTGGTTTTCGCGCCCGATCTCCGAACACTTCCTCCTGGTGAGCATGGCTTCCATGTTCATGCCAACGGCAGTTGTGAGCCCGCAATGAAAGCGGGAAAACCTTCGGCCGCTGAAGCCGCAGGAGGACACCTTGATCCCGATAAAACCGGTAAACATATGGGGCCAATGGGCGTTGGACATCTGGGCGATTTACCCGTGCTGGTGGTCGATAATGACGGCATTGCAACCGAACCCGTGACTGCACCACGCCTGAAAACCCTTGATGAAGTCAAAGGCAAGGCGCTGATGGTGCATGTCGACGGCGATAATATGTCCGATCAACCTAAACCGCTTGGCGGTGGCGGCGCGCGATACGCGTGTGGTGTGATCCAGTAAACTCAGCGGCTGCCTGCTGGTTGTTCGGCAGGCGGCGCTTGTGCCAATTGTGAAAGCGAACAATAGAGTCGCCAGATGATACCGGCAAGTTCACGCGCGGCCGGAGTATGGTGGTGCGACAGTGAATCCGACATACGCTGCAATTCCTGCAACGTCCGGGCTAAAGAGTTTTGCTGAACCCCTCGCTCGCTCATTATGTCTCTCAGGGTATGAATACATACATCACGTACCTGAGAAAGCGGGTCGGAGCGTGTTTCCCAACCGCGAAGTTGCCACACCACATGTGAGCAGTTAAGTAGCACCACGCCCCAACGCAGCAGCCATCGACGCGCCATCTCATCTTTACTATTACTTAGCTGGCTAATGTGATGATAAACCAGTGATTCGAACTGGTTTTCAGAATGCAGTGGCTTACGGCTGAGCTGGTCAACGAAACCGCGACGCAATGCGCGAATATGACGACGGCTTTTCCGCGAGTCTGAACCCGGGCGCAGTACAGAAAATGCTACCCAGGAAAGGCCCACGCCGATAACTTTTGCCAGATTGTCGTTCAGGAAGTCGCCGAGGTCATAAACCGGGGGATTCGTTACGGCAACAAACGATCCCATGAACACAATCAATTGCCCCCATAAACCGGCAAGCTTGGGTTGTTGTAGTTTCAGTAATTGCATCGTCGCCAACAACGGCAACAAGAAAATCAGGAATTGCCAGAGATCGGTAATTTGGACCATCAGGCCAAATTTCACCAGGAAGCTGAACATTGAGAGCCACAACAACGTGCGCATCAGGAGTGTGAGTGAATTCAGCGGTGAAGGTACGGACGAATAGAGCACACAACTGATTGCCGCAAGCGTCAATGCGCCACTGCCTGAATCCCATTGGGTGCTGATACACCAGGCTCCGGTTATGGTTATGACGCAAAATGTACGCAGTGCGCTCCATATGGCTTCAGTACTATCGGTATGACGTGCCAGCGGTGCGGTGACAGGTGGAGTGAGTACTGAAACCGGAGTGGCATTTTCCAGTTCACGCATCCAACGGCTGCTATTGAGATACAGCCAGCAGAAATAGCGCAGACGATGCCAGAAAGCCTGGTGGCGATAATCATCTTCTGAAGGGGGAGCAATCTGCGAAAGGAGACGTGCAACGGTGTACTTATGAACATCTTCCCGCGCTAACTCTTTGATCAGCGCGTCCATAACAGGCCATAAATTTTCAGGTGGATTCGGCCAGTTCATCAGCATACGGCGCAGGCTGGAGATAACACTGGTCATGCGTAATTGCTGATGAATGAGATAGTTAAGCAAATTGTTCTGACGGCGGAAACGGTAGTGGCTCCAGAATGCCTGAATGCGTAACAGGTTCATGGTCAGAATTTGCCCAATAACACCTTCATGCGCGGTACGAATCGCATCAGTGGTTTCAGGCTTCCACAGCATCGAGGCGTGTTCGAGCAAGCGCGTATGCATATTGCGCAGTGCGGTGAGCAGCGTGGTGCCATCTGACGTACTGGGCAGCACCATCATCATGAATGCGCCACACAAAATACCGACGATAACTTCGCAAACACGCGCCTGTGTGATATCCCAAAGTTGCGTGGTATCGACGGTATTCACCATGGGGAAAGCGATGATCGCGGCGGTATAGCCCGCCAGCATAAAGGCGTACGCCACGTTGTTCTGATAATGACTGGAGCTCCAGGTACAGAGCGCAAGCCACGACGCCATCGCAAAGGTGAACAACCACGGGTCGTTGAGCGTATTCCCCGCAATGATCAGGGAGGCCATCGCACCTATCAGGCTACCCGCGACTCGCCCAAGGCTTTTGCTGACCACGCCGCCGACCGTTGGAAAACTGACTACGGCCGCTGAGGTCATTGCCCAGTAAGGTTCATCTAAATTGAGGTAGTAGGCGATGGTGAGTGCGAGACACATCGCAATAGCATTACGCAGTGCGTAACGCCATTGGCCTGCATTCGCTTTCGCCCAGGGGGTATTTCGCCATGTCAACGCGGAGAATTTCATCGGCGAGGTCAGTGCTTAATGGTCACGGTGCAGGTGGTGCCGGAAACCAGAGTAATTCCTTGCGGGATTTCATCTAGCTGAATGCGCACAGGAACACGTTGGGCCAGGCGCACCCACGGCACATTAGGTTTAATGTCCGGTACTAAATCACTATTACTTTCCACGCTTTGATCGTATATCGCGCGCCCAATACTTTGTACTTTGCCGCTTAATGGAATATGCCCGCTATACAAAACAATCTGTGTAGCATCACCGGGTTGGATATGGCGCAGTTTGGTTTCTTCAAAATAACCCACAACGTAAAACGAGTGGCTGTCGACGAGGGCAAAGACGGGTTGGCCCACAGTGGCGTAGTTACCGGTTCGCGTTGAGAGATTCGTCACCCATCCATCCACCGGTGCGCTGACCGTAGTTTGAGTAATTTGCCATTTTGCCTGTTCAAGCGTAGCTTCGGCCGCTTTGACTGCGGCTTGCTCGGCTTTGACATTAATATTCGCGGTATCCATATCTTCAGCCGATATGTAATTGCGGGGTAAATTTCTGCGGCGCAGTGCTTCATTGCTGGCTTTTGCCAGTTCAGACTGCGCCTGGGCTAACTGCGCTTCCGCGTTCAGTTGTGCAATGTGATAGGGCGTGGGGTCAATCGTGAACAGTATCGTACCCGCTTTGACGAACTGGTTATCTTCAATATTGAGTTGAGTAATGGTTCCCGACACCTGGGGCGTGATGCTGACTTGTTCGGCGCGCACTTTCCCATCTCGCGTCCACGGAGATTGCATGTAATAATTCCATAACAACCAGCCAACAATGATGGCTACAGCGAAAATCAGCAAAGTGGAAAAGTATTTTATTGTTTTCATGTTTTACCAGACCACCAGAAACGCAAGTCCTGCACAGACGGAGAGTGAAAATAACGACAGATCCATTAATGTCGGATGCCAGATATCACCGGAATACATCCAGTCACGCAGTAAATGATGAAGAATGAGCCAGATAAAAAAGCCCAGGAATATCGCTTTAAAAATAGGGGGGAAGTAGATTGAAGCTCCTACAACCAAGTCCTGGAGCGGCAGGCCGGATGTTAAAAAATCGAGTTTCACGTCAGATAATCCTTTAAATTTCCGGGGATGACTGCCGTTTCCCCTGACTTAGTTGTAAACTAAAAGTATAGCTGGTTGCTTAACGTCAGCAAAAGTAAGGAATCTAATTTTTCAATTAATGCCTGCACAATAGTTTAAAATCAGTATAATAAGTTAGCAAGCTAATTATAAGGAGATGAAATTGGAATCGCCACTAGGATCGGATCTGGCACGGTTGGTGCGCATTTGGCGTGCTCTGATTGACCATCGCCTGAAACCTCTGGAGTTGACACAGACGCATTGGGTAACGCTGCACAATATTCACCAGTTACCGCCCGAGCAGTCACAGATTCAGTTGGCCAAAGCGATTGGTATTGAGCAACCATCACTGGTTAGAACGCTCGACCAACTGGAAGAGAAAGGGCTTATTTCACGTCAAACTTGTGCGAATGACCGAAGGGCGAAACGCATAAAGCTTACTGAACGTGCTGAGCCAATTATTAATGAGATGGAAACGGTTATTAAAAAAACGCGCAATGAAATTTTGTTGGGGATCAGTTCTGAAGAACAAGAACTATTACTTGACCTGATTAATCGCCTGGAGCAAAACATCGTTCATCTACAGACAAAAGAGTAATGCCTTTCAGTAAGCCTCATCATTCGGTGAGGCTTTCTATTTTGCAACAATCGATACTGCAGAAATAACGTGGGGCAACCTGCAAGCAAGCCGCCCCTGGCATTATTAATTTGGTGATACAGTCGTTTGGCTGCCGTTGCTGGCGATACGTACACGTTGACCTGCTACGAATTGGGTCTTGCCTTGTTTCTGCACGACCAGAATAGTGTTGCCATCATCTTTACGAATTTCTAGCTCAACACCGTCGGTTTTGTTCAGTGCACCCTGAACGCTCTGGCCCGCAACACCACCTGCTACTGCACCAGCGGCAGTTGCCAGTGAACGACCGGTACCCCCGCCAACAGTGTTACCCAGGAAACCACCCAGAACAGCACCACCAATCGCGCCCATCACATTTGAATCTTCGCCTGCCTGGATTTGAACCGGACGGGTGGATACCAACGTGCCGTAGGTTACGCTTTGAACTTGTTTGGCTTCTGAGGCGCTATAAACATCGCCTGAAAGCGTGCTGGTGTTAGTACAACCAGCCAAAGTTAAACCCACTAACGAGACTGCCAGTATACGTGAAATCATTTATGACTCTCCTGATCATCTAGAAACGCCCAACTGAGCATCCATCATGTCTAAATTATATGGTATTTAGGTGCTGAATTTAATATTAGTTCAGCCCCATTATGGCATTGATACTAAAAAAGCCTGCATTAACCAGGCTTAAACCAGTTGCAGTTAGGGCATAACACCACTTTCACTCTCATTTTGTGACGCAATGTTATTAAAAATATTAATTAATCACCGCATTGAATGTTAGTTTATGAAGGAATTAATCCCACTATTTGGCGAGTCTCCAGGAGTAACAGATGAAATCAGGGCGTTATATCGGTGTGATGTCAGGTACCAGCCTGGACGGTATTGATGTCGTTCTGGCAGCGATCGATGAACATCTTGTTGCCCAGCAGGCCAGTTACTGCCATCCGATTCCGTTGGATATCAAAAAAGCCATTCTGGCTATCTGCCAGGGGCAACAATTAACCCTTTCTCAACTCGGACAGCTTGATAATCGGCTGGGTAAATTGTTCGCTGAGGCGATACAAACCCTGATGACTGAACAAGGGCTGACGTATACGGATGTCACCGCCATTGGTTGCCATGGGCAAACGGTGTGGCATGAGCCACATGGTGAAGCGCCTCATACCATGCAAATTGGTGACAATAATCAGATTGTTGCCCGTACGGGTGTCACTGTTGTGGGGGACTTCCGTCGTCGTGATATGGCGCTTGGGGGACAGGGAGCACCACTCGTGCCTGCTTTCCATCAGGCTTTACTTGGGCATCCTACTGAACATCGTATGGTGCTCAACATCGGCGGTATCGCAAATCTCTCGCTGCTCATTCCCGAACAACCGGTGCGCGGCTTCGACACTGGGCCGGGAAATATGCTGATTGATGCATGGATCTGGCGTCAGCGTGGGAAAGCCTACGATAAAGACGCGGAATGGGCGATCAGCGGTAAGGTGATTCTCCCGCTGTTGCAGCAAATGCTAAGCGATCCTTACTTTGCGATGCCCGCGCCAAAAAGTACCGGGCGCGAGTATTTCAATTATGGCTGGCTCGAGCGTCAACTCGCGGCATTTCCGGGCGTTGCTGCAGAAGATGTTCAGGCGACACTGACCGAACTGACTGCGGTAACGATTTCAGAGCAAGTCTTGTTGAGCGGCGGTTGTGAGCGCCTGATGGTGTGTGGCGGGGGCAGCCGTAATCCTTTATTGATGGCCCGTTTGGCTGGGCTCCTGGCTGGAATCGAAGTCACCACCACTGACGACGCGGGAATCAGTGGTGATGATATGGAAGCGTTAGCTTTCGCCTGGCTTGCCTTCCGCACGTTATCTGGGTTACCGGGTAATCTGCCTTCGGTAACGGGCGCGTCGGCCGCCAGTGTGATAGGTGCAATTTTTCCTGCAAATCCACTGCATAATCAGAGTTAACTGAAATAATCTTCAGCACTAAATCTCTAAACTGAAGTTAATGGGGGAGGTTATGCTCCCCCTTTATAAGAAATAATAAGAACTTCAGGACATGCAGATGAAAAAACTACTTATTGCCACCATCCCCTTCATGCTTGCCGGATGTAGCTACTACAACACTTTTGTAGAACGTATGCAGACGGATACGCTGCAATATCAATGTGATGAAAAACCCCTGACGGTTAAACAAAACAACCAAAAAAGTATGGTGAGCTTTGTTTACGACAACGAATACTTATCACTGACACAGGGCTTATCCGCATCGGGTGCCCGCTATACTGATGGGGTTTACGTGTTCTGGTCGAAGGGGGATACCGCTACGGTGTATCGTAAAGACCAGATTGTACTGAATAATTGCCAGCTACAAAATCCAAAACGTTGAGATTTCTTAGGGTGGGGCGCACAATAGCTCCACCTTACGATAGCCTGACGTAACGCCATGTCTGATAACGACTCTCTGCAACAAATTGCACATCTGCGCCGCGAATACACTAAAGGTGGCTTGCGCCGTAATGATCTTACTGAACAACCGTTAGCACTGTTTGAGCGCTGGTTAGCTCAAGCCTGCGACGCAAAACTTGCTGATCCTACCGCCATGGTGGTGGCCACGGTTGATGAGAACGGCCAACCGTATCAGCGTATTGTTTTGCTCAAACACTTTGATGAACGTGGGCTGGTGTTTTATACCAATCTCGGTTCGCGCAAAGCGCATCATCTGGAAAATAATCCACGTATAAGTCTGCATTTCCCTTGGCATATGCTCGACCGTCAGGTGATGGTGCAGGGTACTGCGGAGCGCTTATCCACACTCGAAGTGATGAAGTATTTCCACAGTCGACCGCGTGACAGCCAAATCGGTGCCTGGGTTTCCAAACAATCCAGCCGAATTTCCGCTCGCGGTATTCTTGAAAGTAAATTCCTTGAACTGAAACAGAAATTCCAGCAGGGCGAAATTCCATTACCCAGTTTCTGGGGGGGGTATCGCGTAACAATTGAACAAATGGAATTCTGGCAGGGTGGAGAACATCGTCTACACGATCGTTTTTTATACCAGCGTGAAGGCAGTGCCTGGAAAATAGACCGTCTGGCTCCATAACATAGGCAAATTGTTGTTTTAAGCGCTGGCACTCCGGTTGTTGGCGCTTTATTCTATGTCCCCTAAGAAATTACTTCCTTTCGTCAACTGGCGAAAAGCCGTGTACCGGCCAAGGTGCAGTCGTATATAGATGGAGAATTTGATGGCAAGCATCAATTTGATAAAACAATTGCAAGAGCGGGGCTTAGTCGCCCAGGTAACGGATGAAGAAGCGTTAGCACAGCGACTGGCGCAAGGGCCAATTGCTCTGTATTGCGGCTTTGATCCTACCGCTGACAGCTTGCATTTGGGCCATCTGGTTCCTCTGCTGTGCCTGAAACGCTTCCAGGAAGCAGGTCACAAACCGGTTGCGCTGGTGGGTGGTGCGACAGGTCTGATTGGCGACCCGAGTTTTAAAGCATCAGAGCGTAAACTCAATACCGAAGATACCGTTCAGGAGTGGGTTGAAAAAATCCGCCGTCAGGTTGCACCGTTCCTTGATTTCGACTGTGGCGAAAACTCAGCAATTGCGGCTAACAACTACGACTGGTTTGGCGGCATGAACGTGCTGACCTTCCTGCGAGATATTGGTAAGCACTTCTCTGTTAACCAGATGATTAACAAAGAAGCCGTGAAGCAGCGTCTGAACCGTGATGATGTCGGTATCTCCTTTACTGAATTCTCCTACAACCTGCTGCAGGGCTATGACTTTGCATGTCTGAACAAGCTGCATGGCGTGGTTCTACAAATCGGTGGTTCTGACCAGTGGGGCAACATCACCTCCGGTATCGATTTGACTCGTCGTCTGCATCAGCAACAAGCCTTTGGTCTGACTGTTCCGTTGATCACCAAATCCGATGGCACCAAGTTTGGTAAAACTGAAGGTGGTGCGGTGTGGCTGGATCCTAAGAAAACCAGTCCATATAAATTCTACCAATTCTGGATTAACACGGCTGATTCCGATGTCTATCGTTTCCTGAAGTTCTTCACCTTCATGAGCCTCGAAGAAATCAACGCGCTGGAAGAAGAAGACAAGAACAGCGGTACGGCTCCGCGTGCGCAATATGTGCTGGCAGAGCAAGTGACTCGTTTGGTTCACGGTGAAGAAGGTTTGGAAGCGGCGAAACGTATCACCAGCAGCCTGTTCAATGGCAACCTGAGCGATTTGACCGAAGCTGACCTTGAGCAACTGGCACAAGACGGCGTACCGATGGTGGAAATGGAGCGCGGCGCTGACCTGCAACAGGCATTGGTTGATTCCGAGCTGCAACCGTCACGCGGCCAGGCACGTAAAACCATCGCGCAAAACGCCATCACCATTAACGGCGAGAAGCAGTCTGACCCGGAATATACCTTTGCAGATAGCGATATTCTTTTCAATCGCTACACCTTGCTGCGCCGGGGCAAGAAAAATTACTGCCTCGTTTGCTGGAAGTAATTAAGAATGAACAGAAGGGCGTGGGAAACCACGCCCTTTATTTTTACCACCCGTTGTTATTTCACAACCACTATAAAAATCGGTGTATCCGAGTAGAGAAATGAAAAACATTCTTGCCATCCAATCCCATGTAGTTTTCGGTCATGCAGGTAACAGTGCCGCAGAATTCCCGATGCGACGTCTTGGTGCAAACGTATGGTCGCTGAACACAGTACAGTTCTCCAACCATACCCAATACGGAAAATGGACAGGCAGCGTAATGCCAGCCAGTCACCTCAGCGAGATTGTGCAGGGGATTGCAGATATTGGGCAATTAGAGCGTTGTGACGCAGTTCTGAGTGGTTATCTTGGCTCAGCGGAACAGGGCGAACACATTCTTTCTATTGTGCGTAAAGTTAAAGAAGCGAATCCAGGTGCTAAGTATTTCTGTGACCCAGTCATGGGGCATCCTGAAAAGGGCTGTATCGTCGCCCCTGGTGTTGCTGAATTCCATACGCGTTACGCATTGCCAGCCAGTGACATTATCGCGCCAAACTTGATTGAGCTTGAAATCCTGTGCGGTCATGCGGTTAACACGGTAGAAGAAGCGGTACATGCCGCGAGAGAGTTGATTAATCTGGGCCCGGAAATTGTGCTGGTGAAACACCTGGCGCGCGCAGCTTATCAGCAGGATCGCTTTGAAATGCTATTGGTGACGGCCGATGAAGCCTGGCATATCCATCGCCCATTGGTCGATTTTGGTGAGCGCCAGCCAGTCGGCGTGGGTGATGTGACGAGTGGGCTGCTGCTGGTAAATCTTTTGCATGGTGCCACGCTACGCGAAGCATTAGAGCATGTCACGGCAGCGGTTTACGACATCATGGTCGTGACCAAGAAAATGGAAGAATACGAGTTACAACTGGTTGCAGCGCAGGAAGGTATTGCGCGTCCAGAGCATTATTTCACTGCGGTGAAACTGTAATAAAAAAGCGGGTGACGCATGCGTCATTCCGCCTTCTGAATTGCTGGCAATAGGTCGGATAGTCAACAGCGCTATCCGACTAAGCACAACCCATCGAATTAAATCCCTTCAGCCGTTAATGCAGCAGCTACTGCAGGACGCGCTTTCATTCGTTCCATAAACGCATCGATATTACTTAGCCCTTCCATGTTCAGTTTCACCGCACCCGCCCAGCGCAACACGGTAAACAGATACGCATCTGCCACACTAAAGCGCAGCCCCATCAGCCACTGTTTATCATTGAGCTCTTCGTTGACGTATCTGAATTTCTTCTCCAGTGCCGCACGAGTGATGAGTTTGAACTCTTCCGGTGTGGCCGGATTGAACAGCGGTGAGAAACCTTTATGTAACTCGGTTGCGATGTAGTTGAGCCATTCGAGCGTGTGGTAGCGCGTCATACTGCCGGCAGGCGCAAGTAATTGGCGGTCAGGTACTTTATCTGCCAGATACTGCACAATCGCCACGCCTTCAGTCAGCAGTGAACCATCATCAAGCAGCAGCGCGGGGACTTGTCCTTTTGCATTCACGTCGAGATAGTCGTCACCCGCTTCGGTTTTCTTCGCCGCTAAATCGACTTTAACCAGAGAGAAATCAACACCAGTTTCACGCAGGATAATATGAGGGGAGAGGGAACAGGCACCAGCTTTATAATACAGTTTCATTTCTGAACTCCTATAGGGCGCAAAGATACTCTATGGTAGTGCTCATTCAGATAAAAAAAAAGCCGTTAAGCATGAAGCTAACGGCTTAAAATTTTATGTTTCCCGCTACATTACGCGGTAGCTGTTTCCTTAGCGGCTTCAGCTTTTTCGTCACTCTGTGCCATACGGCTCAGTTTCGGTGCAGTGATCATCATCAGAACCGCGATGACTGCGGTGGCAATACCAATCTGCATGAACACACGACCGTAAACTTCCAGAGAAACCAGCGGATCTGTAACGTTTTCAGGTACAGCCATCAGGTTAGCAACTTTACCTGCAATAATTGCAGCACCTGCGGTAGTCAGGAACCAGCTACCCATGATGAAGCCCATCAGACGCTGTGGAACCAGTTGTGCAACCATCGCCAGACCCAGACCGGAAATCATCAGCTCACCGATACTCTGCAGCGCATAGCTCAGAATTAACCAGCTTACAGATACGATACCGGCATCAGATGCGAACTTAGCACCCAGTGGCAGCACCAGGAAGGCCAGGGAACACAGAACCATACCGAATGCGAACTTGTGCGGCATCGGCATACGGTCGCCCATCTTGTTATAGATTGCAGCCAGAATCGGGCTACCAATCATAATCCAGAACGGGTTCAGTGCCTGGAACTGCTCAGGTTCGAACATGACACCCAGGATAGAGTGCTCAACATTACGAATCGCAAAGAAGTTCAGAGAGGTTGGCATTTGGCTGTACAGCACGAAGAACACAATTGCCTGCACCATCAGGATGAACGCAACAATCATCTTACGACGAGCAGCACCCTGCATTGCGAAAGCTTCTTTAGCAAAGATAATCACGATGCCCAGAGCGACGACGCCCAGAACCATACGTGCGATACCCTGGTTGTGCAGCAGCCAGGTTGCCGCGGTAACCAGCACCAGAACACCCACAATAGTGGTTGCCAGTTTACCAAAGTGAACAGGTTGGAAGTCAGGTTTGGAACCGTGGTTCTTGACCCACTTCTTGCAGAACATGAAGTTTACGAGGGTGATAAGCATACCCACGAAGCTCAGAGAGAACGCAACGCTCCAGCCATATTTCGCAGCAAGCCATGGCGTGGCAAGCATTGAGAAGAATGAACCGATGTTGATGGACATGTAGTACATGGTAAATGCACCGTCCAGACGTGGATCATCCTTTTCATAGCAAGTGGAAAGCAGGGAGGACGGGTTAGCCTTAAACAGACCGTTACCCACAGCGATAGTCGCCATACCCATATAAACGATAGCAACATCGTGACCGGAGTAAGCTACCAGCGCGTAACCGATAGCCAGTACGATGGTACCGAGCACAATGACACGCTTGGTGCCGAGAACTTTATCACCTAACCAACCACCAATCGCCACCATCCCGTAGACCAGTGCGCTGAAGGAAGAGAACAGGGTGATGGAGTCAGCTTCGGACATACCCAGCATTTTGACCAGGTATACGGCCATAATGCCCTGGAGGCCGTAGTAGCCAAAACGCTCCCATAATTCGATAGAGAAAATCAGGTAGAACGATTTAGGTTGCTTGAAAGCATTCAGACTAACGCTTTCTGCTGGTTTTTTGTTTGCAGTCGACACATATACCTCTTTTTTTACATCCCAATTTAACAGGAGTTTTTAAGCGCTATGCCGAGAATGCATTCGCTTTTTTAGTTATAAGAAAGGGGAAACGGCGGGTAATGTTCACTATCCTGAGACATCAGGCAAGAGGTTTGTAATAACCTGTTACATTTATCTCGCGCGAGATAAAGCTCCGCAAAGCAAATTGTTATTCAGCGTTAAATTTTATCAAAATGCGCTTTGCCAATTTATTCTCTTCTCGAATGCTAAAATAAACGAAATTTAGTTATATATTCTGCTTTACGGCCGAATGGGTAGTGATATGGGCCAGGTGTAAAGATTTGTGCAGGCTATTGTACTGCTTGAGTTGGGTTATCACTGTGTATTACGAGGTTATTTATTTCATTTTGATGACTTAAATTTAACATCAAGTTATCAAAGCGATCTATGTCACATAGTTATGGAAAATTCTTATCGTAAAAAAACGATTAACCTCTTCGAGTGATTACACACCAGATGAAGTAAACGAAGCGGTAATAATATGCAGAATAAATCAATGGATTTTCTGCTGTTAGCAGTGACATTGGAGGCAGGGAGAGATATCGCCCGCTTCATAAGAAGCAGGCAGCGGATTAGATATCAACTTTATCTTTGAATTCGCAGAGATCTTCAATGATACATGAGCCACAGCGGGGCTTACGGGCGATGCAGGTGTAACGGCCATGGAGAATTAACCAATGGTGGCAATCCACTTTAAATTCTGCCGGAACGACCTTAAGTAGTTTTTCCTCAACTTGCTCAACATTTTTACCTGGAGCGAAGTTGGTGCGATTACAGACGCGGAAAATGTGGGTGTCGACGGCGATAGTGGGCCAACCAAACGCAGTATTGAGCACCACGTTTGCCGTTTTACGACCCACGCCCGGCAAGGCCTCCAGCGCAGCTCTGTCTTCCGGCACTTCACCGTTATGTTGCTCGAGCAATATCCGGCAGGTCTTGATGACGTTTTCGGCTTTACTGTTAAACAGGCCAATGGTTTTGATGTACGACTTCACACCATCCACACCTAAGTTGAGTATGGCCTGAGGTGTATTCGCCACCGGATATAGCTTCGCCGTGGCTTTATTGACGCTGACATCGGTAGCTTGTGCTGACAGCAATACCGATATCAACAATTCAAACGGGGAGCTGAAATGTAACTCTGTGGTCGGGTGAGGGTTGTTATCACGCAGACGTGTGAGGATCTCTAACCGTTTGGCTTTATTCATTACGCTTTCTCTGGATTCCCTTCAGGTGCAGCAGCTTTCGCTGCGCGGCGCGTTTTCATTTTTTCATCAATCAGATACTTCACTGCCAACATTAAACCCAGGCCGATGAATGCACCCGGTGGCAACATCGCGAGCAGGAAAGGCGTGTCAGTATGGAAGACTTCAATACGCAGCACCTTAGCCCAGCTACCCAGCAGCGCATCGGCCCCATCAAACAACGTTCCGTTACCAATGATTTCACGCAGCGAACCTAAAACAAACATTGCGCTGGTCGCCCCCAGACCAATGGCTAAGCCATCCAGAGCGGCAAGGGGCACGCTATTTTTAGCTGCAAATGCTTCGGCGCGGCCAATAACGATACAGTTGGTCACAATCAATGGAATGAAAATCCCCAATGACTGGTACAAGCCGTAGGCGTAAGCGTTGATCAACATCTGTACGATGCTCACCACCGAAGCAATGATCATCACATAAATCGGAATACGAATTTCTGCTGGAGCCCACTGACGTAGCGCGGAAATAGCGCTGTTGGTCAATACCAACACCAGCGTAGTCGCAAGGCCAAGGCCGAGTGCGTTGGTGGCCGTGGAGGTTACCGCTAGCAGAGGGCACATACCCAACAGCTGAACCAGGGCTGAGTTATTTTTCCATAGCCCCTGAACGATAATGTCTTTTACGTCGCTCATGGTTGTGCTCCACAAACAGGCAGGTTATCAATTTGCGAGGGTAAGGTTTTAGCGAACAGTCCCGCGCGTTTTACCGCATTAACCACGGCACGAGGTGTAATAGTCGCGCCCGTGAACTGGTCAAACTGACCACCATCTTTTTTAACCGCCCAGCTTGGGTCATCACTACCTTGAATGGTTTTACCGGAAAAATAGGTAATCCAGTTACTCAGTCGTGTTTCGATTTTATCGCCAAGGCCCGGTGTTTCATGATGTTCCGTGACGCGCGAACCTAATACTTTGCCGTTAAAATCAGCCGCGACCAGCAATTGAATCGCGCCAGAATAGCCATCTGGTGCTGTTGCTTCCATCACCACGGCAACGGGCTGTTCGCCAAGACGTGCCACATAAATATGGTGTGTGCCTGTTCCTAACGGCGAATTATTCACGACCACACAGCTGGTTTGAATATCATTGTTGTAGCTATCAGCCGGAATAACCTGGTTAAACAACAGCTTTTGCTGCGCAACTGCCTGTTGTTCGATGGTGTCTTTGGTCAGAGCATTGACCACTGCCGTCAGACCCGTAGCCAGTACGGCAAACAGCGCCAAAGTAACGCCATGTTTTTGCATTGTTTTCAGCATGACATTTCCTTAGCGGTGTCCATAAGCCCGAGGACGGGTGTAGTAATCAATCAATGGGACGGTAATATTTGCCAGCAACACGGCAAACGCAACGCCATCTGGATAACCGCCGTAGGTACGAATTAGCCACACTAAAACCCCCGCCAGGGCGCCAAAAATCAAACGCCCACGATTCGTTGTCGATGCGGTAACGGGGTCGGTAAGAATGAAAAATGCACCCAACATCGTTGCACCAGAGAACAGGTGAATGACTGGCGAGGCACATTTTTCAGGGGAAAATATCCAACCCAGCGTGGCACACACCGCCAGCGTTATCAGGAAACTGACCGGAATATGCCAGCGAATTGCGCCTTTCATCAATAAGAAGACGCCACCTGCCAGGAATGCCAGATTGACCCACTGCCAGCCAATCCCAGCCAGTGCGCCCGTATAAATAGGAGCCTGCATCAGGGACGTTGCGGAATGTCCGGCACGCAACCCGGTTTTAAAGGTATCAAGTGGTGTGGCCTGGCTTATGCCATCAATGCCCATGCGGAGTTGCGACATGCTGTCACCCGCAGCAGTGGCACCCGAAAAAATCACCTGTAACGAATCGGCAAAACCAGGCACCGTAGCGGCAAGTGATTGTGGTGGGAGCCACGATGTCATTTGTACCGGAAAGGCAATCAGCAACACCACGTAGCCGACCATTGCCGGGTTAAATGGGTTGTGGCCAAGCCCGCCATACAATTGTTTAGCGATAATAACCGCGAATACGGTACCGAGGATCACCATCCACCATGGGGCAAGCGGTGGAATACTCATGCCTAACAGCAGGCCGGTTAACGCAGCTGAATTGTCACTCAGAATTCTCAGCGGTTGCTTACGAAGTTTGATCACCAGCAGTTCTGCGGCGACGGCCGTCAGGACGCCTAATGCGATTTGCACCAGGCTGCCCCAACCGAACCAGTACCATAGCATTGCCATTCCCGGCACGCAGGCACAGGTTACCAGCAGCATAATCCGGGAGGTGCTGCGTTGGTTATGGGTATAAGGGGAGCTTGCTATCTTGAAAACCATCTATTCCTCTGATGCCATTTGTTGCGCTGCTTTTCGTGCCTGGACTCGGGCGATAGCAGCGGCAACCGCGGCTTTACGCGGATCTTGTTCTTCTGCGGTTTCTTCTACAGATTCCTCAGTAGCCTTAGCCGCTTTACGTGCTTTAGCTCGGGCAATAGCGGCTTCGACTGCGGCTTTGCGTGGGTCAACGGGTTCGACGTTTACCACTTCAGCGCTTTTCGCAACAGCCGTAGATTCACCGGCTTGCGCGGCTTTACGTGCTTTAGCTCGGGCAATAGCCGCTTCGACGGCGGCTTTGCGTGGGTCAACGGGTTCGGTGTTTGCCACTTCAACGGTTTTGACAACAGGTACAGATTCACCGGCTTGCGCGGCTTTACGTGCTTTAGCCCGGGCAATAGCCGCTTCGACCGCCGCTTTGCGCGGATCGTTTGTCTGTGTTTCTGCCACGCTAATTTGCGATTCTTTCTCTGCCTGACGAGCGCGAGCCTGCGCTTTGCGTGCTTCACGAGCAGCGATGACTTGTTGGTTATCAGGCAAACTTCCTGCCTGAATCACAATAGGCTCATGGCTTTGCGCTTGTTTGTTTTTCACGCGCGCAAGGGCTGCCTGAATTGCATCGTTATCTTGCGCTGTGGGCTGAACAGCGGCCTTTTTATGGCGCTCCAGTCGGGCGGATTTTTCACGCTCAAGACGCGCCTGGCGAGCTTCAAAACGAATTTTTGCTTCCGCCGTACGTTTTGCTTCGAGCTCTATTTCGCGGATCTCCGCCTTTTCCTGACGGAAATATTGCACCAGTGGAATGCTGCTTGGGCATACATAAGCGCAAGCTCCGCACTCGATACAGTCTTTGAGGTTATGCGCTTGTGCTTTATCGTGCTGCTGCCCGCGGCTAAACCAGTAAAGCTGTTGTGGCAGTAAATCGGCAGGGCAAGAATCGGCGCACGCGCTGCAACGAATACAGTTCTGTTCTTCTTGCTGTTCACCCATTTCATTGGCAGACGGGGCCAGCAAGCAGTTGGTGATTTTAACCACCGGCACATCCAGCCACGGCAGACTAAAGCCCATCAGTGGGCCGCCCATAATCACTTGTTGATCATGGCCTGGTCGGAAACCGGCGAAATCGAGTAGATGGCGGACAGGGGTCCCCAGCCGCGCCCAGACATTCCCGGGCTGCTGAACCGCCTCGCCGGTTAACGTCACCACGCGTTCGGTTAAAGGTTCACCGTCGATTATGGCGCGTTTCACCGCGAAGGCTGTACCGACGTTCTGCATTAATACGCCAATATCAGAAGAACGCCCACCCTGGGGAACCTGCTTGCCCGTCAGAATTTGGGTCAGTTGTTTCGCTCCACCGGATGGATATTTGGTCGGGATCACGCGCAGTTGAATACCGTGGGTGTCGCATAACACCGCACGCAGCATCGAAATCGCTTGCGGTTTGTTGTCTTCAATCCCGATTAATACGCGTTGGGGTTTCAGGATATGCGCGAGGATGCGTACACCTTCGATGATTTGCGCGGCACAATCCTGCATCAGGCGATCGTCGGCAGTAATGTACGGTTCGCACTCAGCAGCATTGATAATCAGCGTATCAATTTTATCTCCGCCACCCTGCAATTTATTACCTGTAGGGAAGCCTGCGCCACCCAAACCGGCCACACCAAACTGATGAATACGCTCAATCAGCTCTTCGCGGCTGCGGGAGAGATAGTCTTGCCAGCCATCGCGTTCAATCCACTTATCTTCGCCATCGGCTTCAATAATCACACTCAACTCTGCCAGCGCAGAAGGATGAGCAGTGGAGTGGGGCGCAATGGCGGTAACGGTTCCTGAGGTTGGGGCATGAACCGGAAGCATGCGACCACGCCCGCGAGTCAAAGGTTGACCGCGCAGAACATAATCACCGGGTTTCACGCACAGCTCGCCTTCAGCACCAATATGCTGCTTTAACGGGATAACCAGTTTTTGAGGTAAAGGAACCTGGCGTAACGGTGTGCCGTTTGACTGAGTCTTCATTTCTGGCGGATGAATGCCGCCATCAAAATCCCAGATTTTATCTTTGTTGAAACGGGTAAATAGCTTAAACATGTTGCTCCACCGGAATCAGTCGAACCGGGATGGTTTGCAGATCCCACTTCCAGCTTTCTGTGGTGGTTTCGACCGGGCGTAATTCAATACAGCGCGTTGGGCACGGGTCGACACATAAATTGCATCCGGTGCAAAGGTCACTAATAACGGTATGCATGGCACGCGTCGCGCCAACAATGGCGTCAACCGGGCAAGCCTGAATGCACTTGGTACAACCGATACAGTTGGGCTCATCGATAACCGCCAGCATTCGTACCGGTTCCTGAGCCTGGCCATCGCCACCAATAGGTTGTGGATCGACGTTCAGTAACGAGGCAATTTTGTGCATAACAGCTTCGCCACCAGGGGCGCACAGGTTGATATTCGCACCCTGGTTTCCTACGGCTTCTGCGTATGGGCGACAGCCTGGATAGCCACACTGGCCGCACTGACTTTGCGGCAGCAATTCATCAATTTTATCGACGATCGGGTCTTCTTCAACGAGAAAACGGCGTGAGGCGTAACCGAGTATCAGCCCAAATACCAGGCCTAAAAGGCCCAATGCAAGCACAGCAATCCAAATAGTACTCATCAGAACTTAACCAATCCGCTAAAGCCCATAAAGGCCAAAGACATCAAGCCAGCAGTGATCAGCGCAATAGCGTTGCCGCGAAAAGGAGCGGGCACATCGGCGACGGCCATGCGTTCGCGAATGGCCGCAAATAGCACCATCACCAGCGAAAAACCAACCGCTGCTGAAAACCCATAGAGTGCTGATTGCAGGAAGTTGTGGCCCAGATTGATATTGAGCAGCGCAACACCCAGCACCGCACAGTTCGTGGTGATGAGTGGCAAAAATATTCCCAGCAGGCGATAGAGTGCCGGGCTGGTTTTGCGAACCACCATTTCGGTAAATTGCACGACGACGGCAATCACCAGAATAAAGGCCAGCGTGCGCAAATAGACTAAGTCGAGAGGAACAAGGATCAACTCATTGACCAGCCAGGCGCAAATAGAAGCCAGCGTTAGTACAAAAGTGGTCGCCAGCCCCATGCCGATGGCGGTCTCCAGTTTTTTGGAAACCCCCATAAACGGACACAGACCAAGAAACTTCACCAATACGAAGTTATTGACCAGCACCGTGCCAACAAAGAGCAGCAAATAATCTGTCATGAATAAGACCTGAAACAAAAAAAAGCCGCCTATTATCGGCCAACTGGCCAATAACGACAACGGGGTGTTTATAAGGTTATTACGGCTTAATAAATGTTTGCTTCACACGGCTTGAGCGCTTGAGGTAAGGAACCAACAAGGCAGCAGCCAATAAAGGAAACATCAACTGACGTAATGCCAGCGTGTCACTTACTGGGGAAAATGCGAAGGTTTTAATCGCTAACAGTACTGACAACAATAACCAAAAAATATAATGACGTACCACATTCTTACGACGTTTGAAGAAGGCGATCGTCAACCACATGGTATAACCCCACATAGCAATCGCGCAGGCAATCGAGGTATACCAAAAGATCACCATTTTGGGGCCTTGAGCGCTCATAAGTCGATGGCTTTCTGGGGAGATGAGCATCATAAGATAAATGGCCAGCGCAATTGTACTGCTGAGAAGCGTCATCAAAAGCCAGGCGAGAGGGGCCAGAAGCCAGCCTGCAATACGTGGTGCTTGCGTGGGTTCTTGCATGGTCGTCATATTACCTCCCGAAAAAGTGTGAAACTTTCCTTATGTGAATCATAAGGCGGGAGGATTATAAGGTTTTTTCAGCGCTTTGCTACCTGAGAGAGGCTAGATCACATAGCGCCAGACCGATTTTGGCACGCAGCCTAAATCAAACAGACGCCCGCCCGAGACTAATTCAGCACGACGATGATCGGCTGCGCGATACATATTCATCAGCTCATTATTATCTGTCAGGTTGTAATTGAGGTGATCAAACAGTTTTTCCAGGCTTTCAGATGAGCTGATTTTGCGAAACTTCATTAAATAGTCGAGAGCAGTCATGGGCGGCTGTTATCCATACAATAAATGAGGAGTAGGTACGCGGTGTGTTCGTTATGCATGAATAATAAACGGTAACCATGCATTAAAAATCAATAAATACTCCCTGATGGGCTTTTTAGGATTTTTCAATTAGCCGCAGCCACACGAATCTTCTCCAGATGTCCACTTGATTGACGGTCGCCTGGCGAACATGCAACTAACACGTAACAATATAATTACCTGTTGTTACAATCACTGGGATGGTGTCAAATGAGCCGTCAAATAATCATGAGGAAAGCAAATGAGTGATAACATTCGTGTCGGACTAATCGGTTACGGTTACGCCAGCAAAACCTTCCATGCGCCATTAATTGTCGGTACGCCAGGTATGGTTTTGGCCGGGGTTTCCAGCAGTGATGCCACGAAAGTTCATGCTGACTGGCCAAACATGCCGGTCGTCTCTGACCCTCATCATCTGTTCAATGACCCTAATATCGACCTGATTGTCATCCCAACCCCAAATGATACCCATTTCCCGTTGGCCAAAGCGGCTCTGGAAGCAGGCAAACACGTGGTGGTCGATAAACCGTTTACCGTGACGTTGTCACAAGCTCGTGAATTAGATGCGCTGGCAAAAAGCTGCGGTTTGTTGCTTTCGGTGTTTCATAACCGTCGTTGGGACAGTGATTTCCTAACCCTCAAAGGGCTGTTAGCCGAAGGCACCCTGGGAGAAGTTGCCTATTTTGAATCGCACTTCGACCGTTATCGCCCGCAAGTTCGCAATCGCTGGCGTGAGCAGGCCGGCGTAGGCAGCGGCATCTGGTATGACTTAGGACCGCATCTTATCGACCAGGCGCTGAATCTTTTCGGGTTACCGGTGAGCTTGACTGTGGATTTAGGCCAGCTTCGCCCAGGTGCGCAAGCGACCGACTACTTCCATGCTGTACTTGCGTATCCACAACGCCGCGTTGTCCTGCACGGCACCTTGCTGGCGGCGGCAGAAACGGCTCGTTATATCGTGCATGGGGCTCGCGGCAGCTATATCAAATATGGTCTGGACCCACAGGAAGACCGCCTGAAAGCAGGCGAGCGTTTGCCGCAGGAAGACTGGGGTTACGATATGCGTGACGGCGTTCTGACGCTGGCTCAGGGTGAAGTGATGAACGAACAGACGTTGCTAACGGTGCCGGGTAATTATCCTGCGTACTATGCCGCTATTCGCGACGCACTCACCGGACATGGTGAAAATCCGGTTCCGGCAGCTCAAGCTATTCAGGTCATGGAAATGATTGAACTGGGTATGGAATCCGCAAAGCATCGCGCTACGCTGAATCTGGCATAACGCGGACTCCGTGAACGACAGATGAATGCGGCTTTTAGGGTGGATGAGCGTTTGCGCATCCACCATATTACTGCGCGATTGAAGGGAGCAGCTTGCGCTTACCCGAACGACAAGGTGACTGATTATTGCGCGGTGGGTTTTAACATATTTCCGCTCTTTTTGTGCTCCGCCAGATACTGATGCTGGAAAATGCACATACGAATAGTGTTGCGGTATTCACCATTAATAAAGAATTCGTGGATTAATTCGCCTTCCACCATAAAGCCCAATTTCTTATAAATATGCACGGCTTTTGCATTTTCTTTATCAACAATTAAATACAGTTTGTACAGGTTCAACACCATAAACCCGTAATCCATCGCAAGCTTCGCAGCACGTGATGCCAGCCCTTTGCCCTGATAGTCAGGTGAAATAATAATCTGGAACTCGGCACGGCGGTGAACATGATTAATTTCGACTAATTCAACCAGACCGGCTTTTTCACCATTACATTCGATAACAAAACGCCGCTCACTTTGGTCGTGAATATGTTTGTCGTACAGGTCGGACAGCTCGACAAACGCTTCGTAGGGTTCTTCAAACCAGTAGCGCATCACGCTTGCGTTGTTGTCCAGTTGGTGGACGAAACGAAGATCTTCGCGTTCCAGGGGGCGAAGTTTGATTTGCAGCTCTTGGGACATGTGAGTTCCTTTCAAAGTTTCAAGGCTTCTGGACAGAAGCCTTATTGACTACAGTACCGTGTTACGGTGCGACATCGCGGCCGGTTTTGCGATCCAGACAACGCAGGGTGTTTGGTTCCCAATAGGCGTTGATATTGGCGCTTTTCTGGCAATTATCACGCGCGTCAAAAGCAGTATCGGCTTTATCCCACTCTTTCTCGGTCCGTTTGTTCACTTTCTGGCGCAAGTTACGTGTGTCATTCCATTGCTCTTTGTCCATCGCCGCATCCTGGCGAGTCTGCGCATTGTCACCAGATTCAATAATCAGCTTGTTTGTCTGGGCATTGGCTGGTTGAACAAACGCAAATGCACTTAGCAACAGCGCCAGCGGCAGTGTTGCCACGGACAGACGTTTGCGAAGATTTGTGTTCATTGCATTTTCCTTTTAGGGTGACGCTCTTTGTTGAAGTAAATGTACCATTGAGACTGGCGCGGACCAACGCGACCATGTATTAGCCCATTATTCCAGACAAGGTTAAAGATGATCAAAACAACCTTACTTTTTTTTACAACAGCCCTGGCTGAAATCATCGGCTGTTTTTTACCCTGGCTGTGGTTAAAACGCGAGGGATCGCCGTTGTTGCTGATTCCCGCGGCGTTCTCCCTGGCGATGTTTGTCTGGTTACTCACGTTGCATCCGGCCGCGAGTGGGCGTGTTTATGCCGCGTACGGTGGGGTCTATGTCGTGACCGCGTTGCTATGGTTACGCTGGGTCGATGGCGTAAAATTGAGCGTCTTCGATTGGGTTGGCGCAACCGTCGCCTTCTGCGGCATGTTGATCATCGTTGCTGGATGGTCACGCACCTGATTTCACCTTTCTCTCATCGTTCTTTTCTGTCTCCTTTCAAATCGGCTGTTTTCCTTTGTCAGTGTCACAAGTTAATTGTGACGCAGTCCAAGAAATCACCATAAGACTACTTGTATGGTAGTATTTTCATGTGTAGTTTAACCTTCATTGAACACCGTACACCTCATTTGCCGTCAGGGAGTCCGAATGAAGATTGTAAAAGCAGAAGTATTTGTCACGTGTCCTGGGCGTAACTTTGTCACGCTGAAAATCACTACCGATGAAGGGATTACCGGACTTGGCGATGCCACCTTAAATGGCCGTGAGCTTTCCGTTGCATCGTATCTGAAAGATCATGTGTGTCCGCAGCTAATTGGTCGCGATGCTCATCGCATCGAAGACATCTGGCAGTTCTTTTACAAAGGCGCTTACTGGCGTCGCGGACCCGTTACCATGTCGGCAATTTCTGCGGTCGACGTGGCGTTGTGGGATATCAAAGCTAAAGCCGCCAACATGCCGTTGTATCAATTACTGGGCGGCGCATCCCGTGAAGGGGTCATGGTTTATTGCCACACCACCGGGCATTCCATTGATGAAGTACTGGACGACTACGCGCGTCATAAAGAGTTGGGCTACAAAGCGATTCGCGTGCAGTGCGGCGTGCCAGGCATGAAAACCACCTACGGTATGGCGAAAGGTAAAGGGTTGGCTTACGAGCCCGCAACCAAAGGTGACTGGCCAGAAGAGCAGTTGTGGTCCAGTGAAAAATACCTCGATTTCACGCCAAAGCTATTCGAAGCCGTGCGTAATAAATTTGGTTTCAATGAGCATTTATTGCATGACATGCACCACCGTCTGACGCCAATCGAAGCCGCTCGCTTTGGGAAAAGCATTGAAGATCACCGCCTGTTCTGGATGGAAGATCCCACTCCGGCGGAAAACCAGGAATGCTTCCGTTTGATTCGCCAACACACCGTTACCCCCATTGCCGTAGGGGAAGTGTTTAACAGCATCTGGGACTGTAAACAGCTTATTGAAGAACAGCTTATCGATTACATCCGCACGACTATCACCCACGCGGGAGGGATTAGCGGGATGCGGCGAATTGCCGATTTTGCTTCGCTATATCAAGTACGTACCGGCTCGCATGGGCCATCAGACCTTTCGCCAGTTTGTATGGCGGCGGCGTTGCACTTTGACCTGTGGGTGCCGAACTTTGGCGTACAGGAATATATGGGTTATTCCGAGCAAATGCTTGAAGTGTTCCCGCATACCTGGACGTTTGATAACGGCTATATGCACCCTGGTGAAAAGCCGGGTATTGGAATTGAGTTCGATGAAAAACTGGCGGCGAAATACCCCTATGAACCTGCATATTTGCCGGTTGCTCGTCTCGAAGATGGCACCTTGTGGAATTGGTAATAAGGAAACTAAACGATGAAAAGCATCACCATACAGCAACCAGAAAAGTTGGTTATTGAAGAGCGTCCTGTTCCACAACCCCTGCCAGGAGAAGTGCGAATTCGTGTCAGCAGTGCCGGTATTTGTGGTTCTGACATACATATTTATCGCGGCCATAATCCGTTCGCTAAATACCCACGCGTCATTGGCCACGAGTTCTTTGGTCATATTGATGCCGTTGGCGAAGGGGTTGAACCATCACGCATCGGGGAGCGCGTAGTGGGTGATCCGGTCGTGAGCTGCGGTCAGTGCTATCCGTGTTTAGTCGGGCGACCCAATGTTTGTACGGAACTCCAGGTTATTGGTGTTCACCGCGACGGTGGTTTTAGTGAATTTATCACCTTGCCCGCGAGGAATGCCCATGTTGTACCGCAGAACATCTCTGATAATGAAGCCACGATGGTGGAGCCGTTCACCATTGCCGCCAATATCTGTAGCCAAATGAATCCAGGCCCACTGGACATCGCAATGATTTACGGGGCCGGGCCGATGGGCTTGACGTCAATTCAGGCATTGCGTGGCGTGTATAACGTAAAAGAAATTATCGTCGTAGACCGTATCGACGAGCGTCTTGCGATGGCAAAAGCAAACGGAGCCGATCGCGTTATCAATAATACCCACCTGGATTTGCGCGCAGAACTTGAGCGTCTGGGAATACGCCCAACACTGATCATTGATGCGGCCTGTCATCCGGCCATTTTACCGGAAGCTATCGCGCTTGCTTCTCCCGCTGCACGCATCGGCATTATGGGCTTTTCATCTGACCCTTGCGTGTTGAATCAACAAGCGATCACCAGTAAAGAGCTTGCAATATATAGCTCACGACTCAACAGCAATCGCTTCCCACTGGTGATTGACTGGATGACACAGAAAAAAATAAACCCGGAGAAATTAATCACCCATCAGTTCAATTACATGCAAGTAGTTGATGCAATGGAGATATTTGAGAAAGACCAAAAGCAGTGCTGCAAGGTATTGCTGACGTTCTGATTCCCCCATCTGTATCTGAAGATTTGCTGTCCCTACAACGACAAATTACTGAGAACAGAAATATGAATACTTCTATTGATATTAAAAATAATCAACCGGAAAGAAGTACGGGTGATTTAGTTAAGGCCGCCGTTTCCGGCTGGCTCGGTACTGCACTTGAATTTATGGACTTTCAGTTATATTCATTAGGCGCTGCATTAGTTTTTCATGAAATATTTTTCCCAGAGCAATCTGCTGCGATGGCATTAATATTGGCGATGGGAACCTATGGTGCCGGTTATATAGCACGCATCGCCGGTGCATTTTTCTTTGGCCGAATGGGCGATACTATTGGGCGTAAGAAAGTTCTGTTTATCACTATTACAATGATGGGGATTTGTACCACCTTAATCGGTGTGCTCCCAACGTATGCTCAAATCGGTATTTTTGCACCGATGCTGCTGGTGTTGTTACGTATTATTCAAGGGTTGGGGGCGGGTGCTGAAATTTCTGGGGCTGGGACCATGCTTGCAGAGTATGCGCCCAAAGGAAAACGCGGCATTATCTCCTCTTTGGTGGCTATGGGGACCAACTGCGGAACGCTATCGGCCACGGCAATTTGGGCTGTGATGTTCTTCGTCCTTCCGAAAGAAGAGCTGCTGGCATGGGGTTGGCGCGTACCGTTCCTTGCGAGCGTGGTGGTAATGATTTTTGCCATCTGGTTGCGTATGAACCTCAAAGAAAGCCCTGTGTTTGAGAAAGTTAATGACGACACTGAAAACGTTGCGGTGGCAAAACCGGTAGCTGATGAGACTCACTCTCTTGGCGCAATGTTTACCAGTAAATCATTCTGGCTTGCAACGGGATTGCGTTTTGGTCAAGCCGGAAACTCAGGTTTAATTCAAACTTTCCTGGCTGGGTATTTAGTCCAGACATTATTGTTCGAGAAAAAGATTCCGACTGACGCGTTAATGATTAGCTCTATTATTGGTTTTATGACTATTCCGTTCTTAGGCTGGTTATCAGATAAAATAGGTCGTCGCATTCCTTATATTATCGTCAATATTTCAGCCATTATTCTTGCCTGGCCAATGCTGTCGATGATTGTTGATAAGAGCAATGATGTTAACGTTATTATGGCCTCAATTATCATTATTCATAACGTTGCGGTACTGGGATTATTTGCCCTGGAAAATATCACCATGGCAGAAATGTTCGGTTCACGTAATCGATTTACACGAATGGCGATTTCGAAAGAGGCGGGGGGGCTGGTCGCGGTCGGATTTGGTCCGGTTCTCGCGGGTATTTTCGTCAACATGACGGGTTCCTGGTGGCCAATTGTCGTCATGATGATTGCCTATTCAACCATTGGCTTACTGGCAGCGATATTGATGCCGGAAGTGAAAGACCGGGATCTCAGCCTGGCTGAAGATGCGGCAGAAACACCGAAAAAGGCTGCTGCGATCGCGGGGGTCAGGAGCTATTAAGGGTTTCGCCACATGTTCAAGGCTCGGCAGACATCGAAAATGCGATCCTGTTATACAACTTTTAAATTCGTGTCATACCAAATAACCAAAGTTTAATTCAAATCAAAATGCAGACTACCATAGCAGGTAGTCTGTAGCTGTCCCCACGTTACTACACAGCGAGTTTTAAAAATGGAAAACAAGCTCTTATCAGCAAAAGCTATTCTCCCGAAATATGACCGTAATAAACTGGTTACACGCATCGTTCATCTTGGTTTTGGCGCATTCCATCGCGCGCATCAGGCAGTTTACGCCGACATTTTGGCTAATGAACATGGTAGCGACTGGGGTTACTGTGAAGTCAATTTGATTGGTGGCGAGCAGCAAATTGCTGATTTGAAGAAGCAAGACAACCTCTATAGCGTGGCAGAAATGTCTGCAGAGGCCTGGCATTGCCGCGTTGTGGGTGTGGTGAAAGAAGCCATACATGCGCAGGTTGAGGGGCTGGAAGCCGTATTTAGCGCACTGACTCAGCCACACGTTGCCATTGTTTCCCTGACCGTGACTGAAAAAGGTTACTGCCATACTCCAGCAACCGGCACCATCCTGCTCGACAATCCTTTAATCGCGCACGATCTCGCCAATCCGCAGCAGCCAAAATCCGCACCTGGCGTGATTGTCGAGGCACTGGCTCGTCGTAAAGCTGCGGGTCTGCCAGCGTTTAGCGTGATGTCCTGCGACAACATGCCGGAAAACGGCCACGTAACCCGTAACGTCATCACGGCATACGCACAGGCGCTAAACCCTGAATTGGCAGAATGGATTGGGACTCATGTGACATTCCCATCCACCATGGTTGACCGCATCGTGCCAGCCGTTACCGCTGAAACCCTGGAACAAGTTGCCCAGGCGACAGGGGTTGCTGACCCAGCGGCGGTGGCGTGTGAACCGTTCCGTCAGTGGGTTATCGAAGATAACTTCGTTGCAGGCCGCCCTGAGTGGGAAAAAGCGGGTGCAGAACTGGTGAAAGATGTTCTGCCATACGAAGAGATGAAACTGCGCATGCTCAACGGCAGCCACTCATTCCTGGCATACCTGGGTTATCTGGCGGGTTATCAACACATTTCTGAATGTATGCAGGATGAGAACTATCGTCGTACTGCGCACGCATTAATGCTGCAACAGCAGGCGCCAACTTTAAAAGTGCAGGGTGTTGACCTGGCGAAATATGCCGATTCATTGATTGCGCGTTATACCAACCCGGCGCTGCGCCACCGCACCTGGCAAATCGCCATGGACGGCAGCCAGAAACTGCCACAGCGTTGGTTAGACTCCATCCGCTGGCATCTGGCAAACGGCAGTCAGTTTGATCTGCTGGCGCTGGGCGTTGCTGGTTGGATGCGTTATGTTGGTGGTGTTGACGAGCAGGGTAATCCAATCGAAGTGAGTGACCCATTGCTGCCTGCCATTCAGCAAGCGGTGGCGGCAAGTAAAGAAGGGGAGACTCGTGTTAAAGCGCTGCTGGAGCTGAAAACTATCTTTGGCGAAGACCTGCCAGCAAACGAGAAATTTGTTCAGCGTGTCACGGAGTGTTATCTGGCGCTACGTGAAAACGGTGCAAAAGCAACAGTCGCTAAGTTCTAAAAATCGCGTATTCATCTCGCCCGATACCGGGCGAGTTTTCTCACATCACTCTTCGCTAAACCAATCGCGTTTTTCTTGATGAATCAATAATATTGACTGGCTTATCTCATGCAGATGGAGATGCATCGCCTGATCCACTGCGTCTTCATCATGGCGCTTTAACGCGTCAAAAATATCGTAGTGCTGAGCGAGCAACATCTCGGGTGGCGAGACATGCTCAAGGCTCATATAACGCACTCGATCCATCGTCGCTTTGATGTTTTCCACTGTGTCCCAGGCCAGGGGGCAATCGGCAACCAGTGCCAGTTGCTGATGAAATTCATCATCTAGCTGGAAGAAATCATCCAGCTGGTTTCGCTCGATGGCGGTACGTTGCTGGTTCAGCAATTGCTCAAGCAGATAAAGATGCTCGTCCGTCGCCATCCTTGCCGCACGCTTCGCTACTGCACATTCAATCGCTTCACGAACAAAGCAGCCGTTTTTCACCTGGCTGACGGAAATCTTATTGACGTATGTTCCACGCTGCGGGCGAATTTGCACCAATCCTGTTTCTGCCAGTTTAATGAAGGCTTCACGAACGGGTTGGCGTGAAACGTCAAAGCGGATTGACACTTCTTTTTCGGACAGCGGTGTTCCTGGCGGAATTAAGCAACGAACAATATCCCGACGCAAAATACGGTAGATTTGCTGGTTAACAGGCTGGGTAGGATTTAGTAAAGTTGGCGGTAGCATTAATATTTTCTTATCGTGGAATAACCGTGCAAATGTAACATTTATTTGCACGGTCGCCCATACCCGAAATCCCTTCAAATATGGGCTGGATGGTTAACTTTCACGGTGAACGCTTAAACCGGCAAATGTCTGGCTAACCGGCATCATCTCAAGCGTATTGATGTTGACGTGCTTAGGCAGCGTTGCGACCCACCAAACCGCTTCCGTCACATCTTCAGGCGTTAACGCATTGGCATTTTCATAGGTTTTTCCGACTTTTTCGTCATCGCCTTTGAAACGCACATTGGAAAACTCAGTACCGCTGACCAAACCCGGCTCAATATCGGTTACGCGGATCGCGGTTTTATGCAGATCTACACGTAAGTTCAGGCTGAACTGGCGCACAAATGCTTTCGTCGCACCGTAGACATTCCCACCCGCGTAAGGCCAGTTGCCTGCGGTAGAACCGATGTTGATAATGTGCCCACGATTACGTTCCACCATGCCAGGAAGCACGGCGCGAGTCATATATACGAGGCCTTTGTTGTTGGTATCAATCATTGTTTCCCAGTCATCTGGGTCAGCTTTATGAGCTGGTTCCATACCGAGTGCCAGGCCTGCGTTATTCACCAGCACATCAATATTGCGCCACTCTGCAGGTAATTGTTCCATCGCGAGTTCAATAGCCGCGCGGTTACGCACATCGAGTTGCAGCGTTAGGATGCTTTCACCCAGTTCTTCTTTGAGCTCTTGCAGACGTTCATTACGGCGGCCAGTGGCAATCACTTTGTGGCCTTGCTGTACGAAACGACGGGTGATGCTCTCACCAAATCCGGCGGTGGCGCCGGTTACCAGAATAATCATCTCACTGTTCCTCAACGCTTTTATGTCGTAATACCTTAGCACGCTAAGGCTGTTAGTGATAATTCAACTTTTAGCTAAAAACAACGTAGAAACTGCCTGCGCGTTGCTGGTGCAGGGACCTCAATAAAGTGCAATTTTCTGGTGCACGAAATCCCACAATGTGTCGTGTCCGAACTCATGATATCAAAATGCAATCGGTTGCGCCTCAAGGCAACCGATTGCATAGGTAGCTGTTGCGCAAATGTTGCGCAATGGTGATAAATATAATCTAAGCTGCTGTTATAAAACTGATTAAACCCAAAGTTCAACATGGCATCAACATTGCAATATTTAACTCACTCTTCACAAAACCATTACAGGTATGACGATGACAGTTAATTACACGCAAGTGCTACGCGGTCAGTTTTTCGATATGACCCAAACCGGAACCCGTCCTGACGAGTTGCTGGCGAATGCGCGTCATCATGAAGATGCATTGCTGTTCATTGATGGCGGTACGGTGTTGGCGTTGTTGCCATGGGAAGAAGGGCGCAAGCATTTGCGTGGCGAGAGTGATTATGTCGATTATCGCGGTAAATTGATTCTTCCCGGATTTGTCGATACCCACCTGCATTATCCGCAAACGGAAATGATCGGGGCCTATGGCGAGCAACTTCTGGAATGGCTACAGACCTATACTTTTCCGGTTGAGAGTCAATATCAGGACAGCTCGCACGCAGCGAAAATGTCGGCATTTTTCCTCAGCCAACTCTTGAGTAATGGCACCACCACGGCTTTAGTTTTTGGCACGGTACATCCGCAGTCGGTGGAGGCACTTTTCAGTGCGGCAGAACATCTCGCCATGCGGCTTATCGCCGGTAAAGTCATGATGGATCGCAATGCACCGGAATACCTCACAGAAACGCCGGAGCAAAGTTATCAACAAACGCGTGAGCTGATTCAACGTTGGCATAAAAAAGGGCGTCTGAACTACGCACTGACGCCGCGATTTGCCCCGACGTCTTCGCCGGAATTGCTCAAAATGGTACAGACCCTGCGCGAAGAGTTTCCTGATACCTGGCTGCATACCCATTTGAGTGAAAACAGTGCAGAAGTGGAATGGGTGAAGAACCTGTGGCCGGAATCCGAAAGCTATCTTGACGTCTATCACCAGTATCAACTGACCGGGAAACGCAGCGTATTTGCCCATGCCATTCATTTGCAGGAGTGTGAATGGGATTGTCTGCACCGTACCGAATCGGCCATCGCATTTTGTCCGACCTCCAATCTGTTTCTGGGAAGCGGTCTGTTTAACCTGAAACAGTGTCATGAGCGGGGGATCCGCATGGGAATTGGCACTGACGTTGGTGCAGGCACAACATTTAATATGCTGCAAACCCTCGCCGAAGCCTACAAAGTCGCCCAGTTGCAAGGCTACCGACTGTGTGCCAGCGAGGCGTTTTATCACGCCACTCTGGGAGGGGCACACGCACTGGATTTGGATGACAAAATTGGCAACTTCTTGCCGGGTAAAGAGGCAGATTTCGTGGTGCTGGACTTGGCGGTAACGCCATTACAGAAACTGCGGCATGCCAACAGTCGGGATATTTATGAACAATTGTTCGTGCTGATGACGCTTGGCGATGACCGCAACATTTGGCACACCTGGGTTAACGGCAAATGCGTGTGGCAACGCGGCACGCTGGAGGTTGCGGCATGATCCAATTTTTGCTCAATCAAACAGTCAAGACGCTTGATGATATTGACCCGAACACCACCGTGTTGAACTGGTTGCGCGGCAGCGAGCACCGCTGTGGCAGCAAAGAAGGTTGCGCGACGGGGGATTGTGGGGCCTGCACGGTGGTGCTCGGGCAGCCCGATGGCGAGAACATACGTTATGACACCGCCAATAGCTGCATCATGCTGGTCAGCCAGTTGCAGGGTAAACAGTTGCTAACGGTTGAAGATTTATCAGAAGGGGGCAAATTGCATCCCGTTCAGCAGGCGATGGCCGATTGCCATGCCTCTCAATGTGGTTTTTGTACTCCCGGATTTGTGATGTCCGGGTTTGCATTGCAAAAGAAAAACGGTGACCCGCAGCATCAGGAGATTGAAAAGCAACTCGCGGGAAATCTCTGCCGCTGTACCGGCTATCGCCCGATAATTCAGGCGATGCAGCAAAGTTGTGGCGCATATACAGACTCATTTACGCGAGCAGCGCCGCAAACCGTTGCGCGCTTAAGGTTGATGCAGGAGCCGGAGGTCGCCGAGTTAACCCAATCCAACCGTTGCCTATTGCCAAAAACCGTTCAGCAACTGGCACAGCTCTATCAGCAAAATCCGCAAGCACGCTTACTCGCGGGGGGAACCGATCTGGCGCTGACCATTACGCAACAATTCCAGACGCTGCCGCTGATTATCACGCTTAGCCAGGTGGATGAGCTTAAAACCATTTCCGTCACGGATAGCCACATTAGTATCGGCGCAATGGCGACATTGCAGGCGTGTCAGGAGATTTTGCAGCCACTTATCCCGGCGTTTACACAGGTGCTGGAGCGCTTTGCATCACCGCAAATTCGTCATCATGCGACGCTTGCAGGCAACCTGGCTAACGCCTCACCCATTGGTGATGGTGCGCCGATGCTGCTGGCGCTCGGTGCCAGTCTCGAACTGCGCTGTGCAGAGACCGTTCGCAATCTGCCGCTTGACGAATTCTTCCTTGGCTATCGCAAAACCGCTTTGCAGGCAGGTGAGTTTATCAGCGCGGTGATCATTGATAGGAACGCGATTTCCCCAACGTTCAGCGCCTGGAAAGTCTCCAAACGGTTGGATGATGATATTTCTACGGTGTTTGGGGCGTTTAATCTCCAGTTTGAGGCAGGAGTGGTGACACGAGCACGGTTGGCATTTGGTGGTATGGCGGTGGTTCCGGCACGAGCAAAAGGGGCTGAAAATGCACTAACAGGTTTGCCGCTCAATCCGCAAACACTGGCTCAGGCGTGTACCGCGCTGGTTGCGGATTTTCAACCACTCAGTGATTTCCGGGGTTCCGCAGCATATCGTCTGAAACTCGCGCAAAATCTGCTCAGGCGTCTGGCGCTACAACTCGCCGAGCCGACTCACGCTCTGGAGGTACAGCGTTATGTCAACTAATCCAGTGCGCCTGTCAGAACAGGCTTTAATCGAGCAGTTCTCTCGCAAATTGCACGGTGGCGCAGGCGAAAGCCGCAAACATGAAAGTGCGGATAAGCAGGTTAGCGGTAAAGCGGAATATATCGACGACAATCTAACGTTACCCGGAATGCTGTACCTGTGCCCGGTTCTCAGCCAGCACGCTCATGCACGGATCCTCAATATCGATACCTCCGCGTGTTATGCCATTGCTGGCGTTGTACGCACTTTTGGCTGGCAGGATGTGCCGGGCGAGCTGGATATTGGCCCACTCGCACCAGGCGACCCGCTGTTTGCCCGCGACAAGGTTGATTATTACGGCCAGGTTGTCCTGACGGTGGCGGCCGATACACCAGACGCGGCGCGAGCAGGGGCGCAGAAGGTGGTCATCGAATATGAAATTCTCGAGCCGGTGCTGGATGTTGAAGAGGCTTTACGGCGTGAACTTTACGTTCAGGAACCGCATGTCCATCAACGTGGTGATGCCGATACCGCGCTGGCCACTGCGCCGCACCGTATTCAGGGGCAATTTCACATTGGGGGCCAGGAACACTTTTATCTTGAAGGGCAGATTGCTGTGGTACAGCCAGGGGAAGATGGCTGCGCAACGGTCTGGTCATCCACCCAACATCCGACCGAAGTGCAAAAGCTGGTGGCGTCGGTGCTTGGCGTAACAATGAACAAAGTCACGGTGGATATGCGCCGTATGGGCGGCGGGTTTGGTGGCAAAGAAACCCAGGCGGCAGGAATTGCCTGCCACGCTGCACTGGCGGCTGTATTAACAGGACGCCCAGCCAAAATGCGTCTTTCACGGCGTGACGACATGCGCACGACAGGTAAACGGCATCCCTTTTTTGTGCGTTACGACGTGGGGTTTACTGACGAAGGTCGACTCAATGGTGTGAAAATCGATCTGGCCGCCAATTGCGGGTATTCACTGGATCTATCAGGATCGATCTGCGATCGCGCGATGTTTCACGCCGATAATGCTTACTACCTCGGTGATGCACGAATTACCGGATATCGTTGCCGCACCAATCTGGCGTCCAATACTGCCTTCCGGGGATTTGGCGGGCCGCAGGGTATGGTCGCCATTGAGCAGATTATGGACCACATTGCGCGCGAGCTCGGGCTTGATCCGTTGGACGTTCGCAAGCTCAATTATTATGGCGACACCGAGCGCAATGTGACGCACTACCATCAAACCGTTGAACACAACATCATGCCGGAAATGACCCGCCAGCTTGAGATCAGTGCTGATTACTCTCAGCGTCGCGCGGAAATAAACGCGTTTAACCGTACAAGCGCGGTGCTAAAACGTGGTCTGGCGCTCACGCCGGTAAAATTTGGCATCTCCTTTACCTCCAGCTTTCTCAACCAGGCAGGGGCGTTAATACTGATTTATACCGATGGCACCGTGCAGCTTAATCATGGCGGGACAGAAATGGGCCAGGGGTTGAATACTAAAGTGGCGCAAGTGGTCGCTGAGGTGTTGCAAATTCCTGTCGAACAGATTCAGGTCACCGCCACCCATACGGGGAAAGTGCCCAATACCTCGCCGACGGCCGCATCATCTGGTGCGGATCTTAACGGTAAAGCAGCGGAAATCGCAGCACTCACGGTTAAACAGCGACTGATAGAAATGCTCTGCCGTTTGCATGATTGCGAAGCCGAAGATGTGGAGTTTCGTAACGGCGTGGTGAAAGTCCAGGGGCGGCATTTTACCTTTAGTGAAATCACAAACCTGGCCTGGCTGAACCAGGTCCCGCTGTCTGCCACGGGGTTCTACACCGTGCCGGGCATTCATTACGACCGCGCAGCGGGTCGCGGGCAGCCGTTCTATTATTTTTCATTCGGCGCGGCCTGTTCGGAAGTCATTATCGACACGCTAACCGGAGAGTATCGCCTGTTGCGTACGGACATTCTTCATGATGTTGGCAATTCGCTGAATCCCGCACTCGACATCGGGCAAATTGAAGGCGGTTTTGTACAAGGCGCAGGCTGGCTGACCTGCGAAGAGTTGGTGTGGGATGACAAAGGACGGTTACTGACCGACAGCCCGATGAGTTACAAAATTCCTGCAATAAGCGATGTGCCAGCCGACTTGCGGGTGAAGCTGCTTGAAAATCATGCCAATCCGCAGCACACCGTTTACCGTTCTAAAGCCGTTGGTGAACCACCATTTATGCTGGGGATTTCCGTCTGGTGCGCCTTACAGGACGCAGTAGCCAGCGTAACTGGCTACCGTAAACACCCGATGCTGGATGCCCCCGCCACGCCGGAACGCGTATTCTGGGGTTGTCAGGAGGCGCCATGAACGATGACGAATGGATAAGCATTCTGATGCAACTGCGCGAGCGTCGCGAACCGTGTGTGTTGCTGACGGTACTGGCTGATAAAGGATCGGTGCCGAGAAACTGTGGCACCAAAATGATTGTTGGGCGTGAGCACACGTACCTGACTATCGGCGGTGGGCATCTGGAATACCAATGTATTGCCATGGCACGAGCGATGCTGGACAAGCACATTACGCAGCCACATACCGAGCATTTTAATTTGGGCGCAAGGCTTGGGCAGTGTTGCGGAGGAATGACGTCGGTGCTCTTTGAACCACTGATTCAGGCACAACCGCAAATGACCGTTTTTGGCGCAGGCCATGTCGGGCAGGCACTGGTAGCGTTGCTATCAACGTTACCCTGTCACATTACCTGGGTTGATGAACGTCCGGACCTGTTCGCCTGCGCACCCAAGGGGGTGAAAACGTTTCAGGCAGAAGAGCCGCTGGATGCCGTACACGCGGCACCTGCGCAGAGCTATTTTATCGTGATGACCCACAGCCATCCGCGGGATCTGGAGTTGACCGAAGCGATACTCAAGCGTGGCGACTACCGCTACCTGGGGCTGATTGGGTCACAGACCAAACGTCAGCGCTTTGAGTATCGGCTGGCGGGGAAAGGGATAACGCCTGATCAACTGAGTACATTGCGCTGCCCGGTGGGGTTGCCGGATGTAAAAGGCAAACTCCCGGCAGAAATTGCTGTGGCTATTGCCGCTGAAATTATCGCGGTGTATCAGGCGGCGAAGGTTAACGGTGGATGACGCTCACGCGTATCCGCCCTACAATCAATACATCTTTTTCGTAAGGTGGGAACGCAAAGCGGCTTCCACCTTCCTGTTGGCCTCGCTTCGGGAGTTCAGGATGTTGTCAGACAATCCGTTTTACCACCTCAGTTTATTGCCTTATCAAGCCCCTCATTTTGATGACATCAAAGATAGCCACTACCGTCCGGCTTTTGACGAAGCCAAACGCATTAAACGTGAGGAAATTGCGGCGATAGCTCACGACCCCGCAGAGCCTAACTTTGAGAACACCTTCCTCGCGCTGGAAAATACGGGCCACATGTTGGGGCGCGTTACCCAGGTTTTCTTCGCGATGACCGCTGCAAATACCAATGATTACCTGCAACAACTGGATGAAGAGTTTGGCGCCGAGCTGGCTGAGTTAGCCGATGAAATGCGCCTGAATGCCGTGCTGTTTTCGCGTTTAAATGACGTGTACCAGCGTCGTCTGACATTAGAACTTGATGACGAGTCTCTGCGTTTGATAGAGGTCGTCTGGCAGAACTTTACCCTCGCGGGTGCAACTCTCAGCGAGGATAAAAAAGCGCGTTTGAAGGTGCTGAATAAAGAAGCTGCACAGTTGAACAGCCAGTTTAATAATCGTCTGCACGCAGCCAATAAAGCGGCTGCTCTGGTGGTTGATGACGTTCAATTTCTTGATGGGTTAACTTCTGCGGAAATTGCCGCGGCAGCACAGCATGCCAGTGCTAAAGGACTGGAGGGGAAATACGTCATTCCGCTGCTCAATTTTACCCAACAACCCGCGTTGCAATCTCTGAGCAATCGCCAGACGCGTGAAAAACTGTTTAAAGCAGGTTGGGAGCGGACTCAGCACGACGACAGCCACGATACACGCGCCATTGTTGCTCGTCTGGCGACGCTGCGTGCGGAACAAGCGCAACTGTTGGGCTTCGAGAGCTATGCCTCGTGGAAAATTGCCGATCAAATGGCGCAAACCCCGCAGGCTGCATTACAGTTTATGCGAGACATCGTGCCCGCAGCGACCGCTCGAGCACAACGCGAATTAGCCGCTATTCAACAGGTTATTGACCAGCAGAAAGGTGGTTTCAAAGCTGAAGCCTGGGATTGGGCTTTTTATGCTGAACAAGTCAGACTCGCGCAATACGACCTCGATGAAGCGCAAATCAAACCCTATTTTGAACTGAACAATGTGTTAACCAATGGCGTCTTTTGGGCGGCGAGCCAGCTTTTCGGCCTGAGTTTTGTTGAACGTTTTGATATTCCCGTCTATCACGATGATGTGCGGGTATGGGAAATATTCGATAAAGACGGGCGCGGTATGGCGCTGTTCTATGGCGACTTTTTTGCCCGTGATAGCAAAGGTGGCGGCGCATGGATGGGCAATTTCGTGGAACAATCTACGCTGCTGGAAAACGCACCGGTGATTTACAACGTTTGTAACTACAGTAAACCGGCAAACGGGGAGGCGGCGCTTATCTCCTGGGATGACGTTGTTACGCTGTTCCACGAGTTTGGCCATACGTTGCACGGACTGTTTGCTACCCAACGTTATGCGACGCTGTCGGGCACCAACACCCCACGCGATTTTGTTGAGTTTCCGTCGCAAATTAACGAACACTGGGCGCGCCAGCCGCAAGTTTTCGCAAACTATGCGCGGCATTACCAGACCGGCGAGCCGATGCCTGAAGCCCTGAAAGAAAAGTTATTCCGTGCTGCGCAATTCAATAAAGGCTACGACATGACGGAACTCCTCAGCGCCGCATTGCTGGATATGAATTGGCACAGTTTGCCAGCAGGCAGCGTAGTGGATGAGGTAACCGCGTTTGAAGCGCTGGCACTCAATCGTGAGCATATTGACTTACCGGAAGTACCTCCTCGTTATCGCAGCAGCTACTTCGCGCATATCTTTGGCGGGGGTTACGCCGCTGGATATTACGCTTATATCTGGACGCAAATGTTGGCGGATGATGGCTACCAATGGTTTGTGGAGCAAGGCGGGCTAACGGCGGACAATGGCCAGCGTTTCCGCGAGGCGATTCTATCTCGTGGCAATAGCCAGGATCTTAAAGCGTTGTATAACGAGTGGCGGGGACATGCACCGTACAGTGAACCGATGCTGGCAAATCGGGGTTTAGCAGACTAACCCGTGTTGATAAAAAAATGCGCCCTCGGGCGCATTTTTTGTGGTCAATAAATTTAGACCGGAATCGGGCGGGGTTTACCCGCGGGGTCCACCGCCACATAAATGAAAATGGCTTCTGTTGCTTTGTAACGCTGACCAATAGGTTCGGAAGAGACTTTTTTCACCCAAACTTCCACGTTAATCGTGATGGAACTGGTTCCGCGTTTTACGCATTTCGCATAGCAACACACCACATCGCCCACAGCGACCGGCTTGAGAAATGTCATCCCATCGACACGAACAGTGACTACGCGGCCTTTTGCGATTTCTTTTGCCTGAATTGCGCCACCCATGTCCATTTGTGACATCAACCAGCCACCAAAAATATCGCCGTTGGCGTTAGTATCAGCAGGCATTGCCATTGTGCGTAATACCAATTCCCCTGAAGGAGTGTCTTGCTGGATCATTTGTCTTCCCGATATGTATAGATGTCATTCATCATAGCTTTGATGTCTCTGCCTCTAGTTTAATACGTGTAAGCCTCTGTAAGTAGCATTAATGTCTAAAGGGGTTTGTTTTATGGCTGGCAAAATCAGCTCCACCTAAAAACGACACAGCTCTCAACATGAAGAAATATCTACTTATCGCTTTCAGCCTGCTCGCGTTATCCAGTCAATCCAGTTTCGCGGGGACCAAAACCCTGGTGGATTATGGCGTTGTTCAACAGAGCACAATTATTAGCAGCCAGAATCGATCCCATCCGCTGCGAACCATGGCAGCGGGTGCCGCCGGTGCTGCAATAGGTAATCAGTTTGGTGGGGGATCCGGGAAGACTATCATGACGGCTACAGGCGCCGTCGCTGGGGTGGAAGCTTCACGTAATCGTCAGGCGAGGCAGCAAAGTGCCCAGACCGTGAACCTGACTATCAAGACCAATAGTGGGCAAATCATCCAGGTGGTGCAGGACTATAACGGAACGCTCACCTTCAACAAAGGTGACAAGGTGCGTATTCTCACCTCCGGTTCGAACACCACCGTTGATAAGTCCGTATGATCTAAATAACTGCACGAGTGGTTAATCGAACTCGGTTGAAATAAAAAAGCACACGCCTGGTAAGGATACCAATGTGTGCTTTTTTTTGGCCTTGAAGCCGGAGGCTTATTTCTCTTCTTGCGGCATATGCTTATAGATGTACACGCCGCTGAGCAGGGTAAATACCAGGGTCGCAGCCGTCAGGCCGAACACTTTAAAGTTGACCCAAACGCTTTGTGGAAGCCAAAAAGCGACGTAAATATTCACCGCACCGCAAGCGATAAAGAACAACGCCCAGGCAATGTTCAGGCGCGACCAGACGGTTTCTGGCAGAGAAATTTCCTTTCCTAACATCCGTTGAATTAACGGCTTGCCCATCACAAATTGGCTAATCAGCAACGCGAGAGCGAACAGCCCGTAAATCACCGTCACTTTCCATTTAATAAATTCATCATTATGGAAGAACAACGTCAGGCCGCCGAACACAGCGACCATCAGGAAAGTAATCAACGCCATCTTTTCCAGCTTGCGGAATTTATACCAGCTGTAGATCAGCGCAAAGCCGGTTGCGACGATCAATGCGCCGGAAGCGACGTAGATGTCATACATTTTGTAGAATGCGAAGAAGACAATCAGGGGGAGGAAGTCGAGAAACTGCTTCATAATCTGTTCCGTAAAATGACTCCTGAGCGCTGAAATCCAGGCTCAGGAGCAGGTGTAAGTTATTGGCGAATCAGCATATACAGGCGGAATAAATAGATGAGCAATACTGCTGAAATAAGATTGCTTATCGTATTCGCTATCACCGCGCCAATAGAGGGGGATAGTGCCGCAAACGAAGATGCGAGCATCAGCAGTGCAGTCTTCGCCAGCAACCAGCTAATCACTGCTGGTGCAACAAGGCGCATATTTGACCAGGCAAGACGCATACTGCTGCGCAGTGACTGGAAGACCCCCGCTTTATCCTGAACAACCATAATCGGTGCGAATGAAAGCAAAATCGCTAACAGCACGCCCGGCACGACTATCAACATGATGCCAATCTGCACCAGGAAAGTCGTCAGGAACATCAGAATAAAGATTTTAGGCAACACAGGAGCCGAAGTGCCAATGGCACGAAGCGCACTCACACGTTGTCCGGCACTCACCATCTGGATTAGCACCAGCACGCTACCTACAAGGATAGCATTGCCGATCAGGCCAGAAAATGTCGAAGCCGCAGAGGCTCTGAGTAACATTTGTTGCTGCTCAGGTGTCATGTTCTGCACAAGGTCAAACAGCCCAACGCTATTCGATAAATTGTCTCCTTCACTAAGGATAGACAGTTGCTCGTCGCTGGGTGAAAAGGCGTGACCGATCACAACCGAAATAAAAGCACAAAGTAACGCGATCAGTAAGACAGTAACAAACTGATTGCGTAGAAAATTCCCCGTGTCACGGTACACAGAACCTGCCGTGATAGACATGCACTCTCCTTGATGTTGCGCGGTTAAAAATCAGCGGCCAATTGTACCCTGGATGAAGGGCGGTGGCACCGACAAGATGTAAGCCTTGAGTAAGTTACTGTCAGCAAGAAATATTGATCTGGATAGGGTATGGCGTTTTATCCATAAGTTGACATATATGAACCATAATCTGGCATAGCCTTA
Organism: Buttiauxella sp. A111; assembly: GCF_014189855.1. Taxonomy (GTDB): domain Bacteria; phylum Pseudomonadota; class Gammaproteobacteria; order Enterobacterales; family Enterobacteriaceae; genus Buttiauxella; species Buttiauxella selenatireducens. The sequence goes on along the minus strand of NZ_BJFN01000001.1, from coordinate 271,259 downwards.
ATCTTCCCGGCATGTTCCGATTTATTCAACAGAGCTCGGGAACGTTACAAAATGGCGGTCGTGTGATTTTTTCGTGACATGGTCAATTGTTCCTAAGGTTTTACTAATGTTTTTAACCTCCGTCATTCGCGAGCAGGATATTTTCTTAGTAAAGCCCCGATCCGCCACATTTTTTACCTTTCTTTAAAAATGATAACCATTTTCATTATCATTCCGAATGCGCTGTGGTGTAATCCGCGTCGCTATGCATTCTGGTGTTATGTACTCATTTTTATGAAGGATTAACTTATGAAATTTGGCGTATCGTCCCTTTGCTCCATCGCAGTAGTGACTTCATCTATTCTACTGTCGTCATTTGCCAGTGCGGCGGATAACAACGAAGGAATCGTGGTTTATAACGCCCAGCATGAAAATCTGGTTCAGTCTTGGGTCGATGGCTTCACCAAAGAGACGGGCATCAAAGTCACTCTGCGTAACGGCGGGGACAGTGAGTTAGGCAATCAGCTGGTGCAGGAAGGCAGTGCGTCGCCTGCGGACGTTTTCCTTACCGAAAACTCACCTGCGATGGTACTGGTTGATAACGCGAAATTATTCGCACCTCTGGATGCCGATACCCTTGCGCAGGTCGCTCCAGCATATCGTCCGGATCATGGGCGCTGGATTGGCATTGCCGCCCGTAGCACCGTGTTCGTGTATAACCCTGCAAAACTGAGCGAAGCGCAATTGCCAAAATCCTTAATGGATTTGGCGAAACCTGAGTGGAAAGGGCGCTGGGCCGCTTCCCCGTCAGGTGCTGATTTCCAGGCGATCGTGAGCGCCGTTCTGGCACTGAAAGGCGAGAAAGCAACGCTGGATTGGCTGAAAGCAATGAAAACAAACTTTGTTGCTTATAAAGGCAATAGTACCGTCATGAAAGCCGTGAACGCAGATCAAATTGATGGTGGGGTGATTTATCACTATTACCGTTTTGTTGACCAGGCCAAAACCGGCGAAAACAGCAAAAACACGCAACTCCACTACTTTAAACATCAGGACCCAGGCGCTTTTGTCAGTATCTCTGGCGGCGGTGTTCTGGCTTCCAGCAAGCATCAACAACAAGCTCAGGCCTTCGTGAAGTGGGTGACCGGTAAATCTGGTCAGGAAATTCTGCGTACTAACAATGCGTTTGAATATGCGGTCGGTAATAACGCGGCATCTAACCCTAAACTGGTTCCACTGAAAGATCTGGATGCGCCGAAAGTTGAGCCGTCATCACTCAATAGCAAAAAAGTCATTGATTTGATGACTGAAGCTGGCCTTCTTTAATAAATGCAGTGGTGAGTGCCTGATGTCCGTGGTTAACGTTACAGAGAGTCCCAACATACAGATCCGTGATTTACAGCGGCGTCCTGCCTTTTTGATGGTGCTGCTCGCGATCTTTTTCTCAATGCTATCGCTGATCCCCCCCGTTTTTGTCATTGTTATTGGATTTGACACCGGCTGGGAAACGGTCAAGGCACTCATATTCCGTCCTCGTGTTGCTGAGCTTCTCAGCAACACACTGCTCTTAGTGATAATCGCCGTCCCGCTTTGTATCTTCACGGGGACATTGCTCGCCTGGCTGACTGAAAGAACGACGCTTGCCGGAAGGCGTATCTGGTCGATGCTGGCCGTGGCTCCCCTGGCAATCCCAGCTTTTGTGCAAAGTTACGCGTGGGTCAGTGCGGTGCCGTCGATGCACGGCTTATCCGCTGGGGTCTTTCTGTCTGTACTGGCCTATTACCCCTTTATTTATCTGCCTGTGGCGGCCGTACTTCGTCGTCTCGACCCCACATTAGAAGATGTCGCCGCTTCACTGGGTACACCGCCCTGGGCGGTATTTTTCCGTATTGTCCTGCCGCAGCTTAAGCTTGCGATTTGGGGTGGGGCGCTGCTAGTGACTTTGCATTTGCTGGCGGAATACGGGCTGTACGCGATGATTCGTTTTGATACCTTCACCACTGCTATTTACGACCAATTTCAATCGACGTTTAGCGGTCCTGCGGCGAATATGCTGGCGGGAGTTTTGGCCTTGTGTTGTCTGGTGTTCCTTACCCTCGAAGGGGCTACTCGTGGCAAAGCTCGTTACGCGCGAGTGGGAGCGGGTTCGCCGCGTCAGCAAAATCATCTGCGTTTGAACAGGCTGCTGAGTATTTTAGGTCAGTTATTCTCATCGACGATCATACTGCTGGCTTTCGTGGTGCCAATCGCGGTGCTGTTGCGCTGGTTATGGTTGGGGGGAATAGAAAACTGGAACCAGCCCGAACTCTGGTCCACTCTGCGCCAGACCCTGCTGCTGGCCTCTGCGGGCGCATTGGTCATTATTCTTGCAGGTATTCCCATTGCCTGGCTTTCGGTACGCCATCCGCGTCCGCTGTACCGCGTGCTTGAAGGGTGTAATTACTTTACCAGTTCATTGCCCGGCATTGTGGTCGCACTGTCGCTGGTCACAGTAACCATTCACTACATGCGCCCCATCTATCAGACAGAAGTCACACTGTTTCTGGCTTACTTGCTGATGTTCACGCCGAGAGCGTTGATAAACTTGCGCGCCGGGATTGCTCAGGCGCCTGTAGAACTTGAGAATGTCGCTCGCAGTTTAGGTAAAACCCAGGCCGCTGCCATCTGGAGCATTACCTTACGCCTTGCGGCTCCGGGTGCCGCCGCAGGTGCTGCATTGGTATTCCTCGGGGTGACCAATGAGCTGACTGCAACGCTTTTGCTATCACCGCCAGGCACGCGCACGCTTTCGACCGCCTTCTGGGCGCTGACCAGCGAAATTGATTACGTTGCTGCCGCCCCTTATGCGCTGCTGATGGTCCTTATTGCACTGCCGTTAACCGGTATTTTATATGTGCAGTCTCAAAAACTGGCGGGTCTGTAAGATGATTGAACTAGCGAATATTTCCAAAAAATTTGGCCAGACATCAGTGCTGGAAAATATCAATTTATCTGTCGTGCCTGCCAGCCGGACGGTGATTGTCGGGCCATCTGGTTCGGGAAAAACCACATTGCTGCGCATTCTTGCGGGGTTTGAAACGCCGGATAGCGGGCGAATTACTCTGTCGGGTAAAACGCTTTTTGACGAAAGTACGTTTATCCCGGCGCATCAGCGTGGCATTGGTTTCGTTCCGCAGGAAGGGGCACTTTTCCCACATATGAAAGTGGGGGACAACATCGCGTACGGCCTGACGGGGTCCCGTCATGAAAACCGCCGCCGCATCGCTGAACTGATGGAACTCGTTTCTCTCGACCGTCATCTGCAAGACCACTGGCCGCATGAAATCTCAGGCGGGCAACAGCAACGCGTGGCGCTGGCTCGCGCGCTCGCACAAGAACCGGTGCTGATGTTGCTCGATGAACCGTTCTCTGCACTCGATACCGGGCTGCGTGCAGCGACTCGAAAAGCCACGGCTGAATTATTGGCATACGCCGGAGTGGCCTCGATTCTGGTGACTCACGATCAGCATGAAGCGCTCTCCTTTGCCAGCCAGATTGCGGTCATTCGCGATGGCCGTTTTTCCCAGGTCGGTTCGCCGACAGAGGTTTATTCACAACCCGTGGATGAAGCCACCGCGCTGTTTCTCGGCGATGCGTTGATTTTCTCCGCACAAGTCAGCAACGGCTTTGCCCACTGTGAGCTGGGTACTATTCCTGCGGACAACCCGCAATTTACAGGTGACAAACGTATTATGCTGCGCCCGGAGCAAATCATTATTTCTCCATACCAGGCCGATGCTGAAACTCATCACACTGTCACCATCAGCGATGTGGATTTTACCGGTTACCTTTCAACACTGACGCTCATCTCTCCCGTATGGACCGCGCCGTTACAGATTAAAACGGTCAGTCAGCAAAAGTGGCAGGTGGGGATGCAAGTTAAACTGGCGGTTACGGGTCATGCCTGCGTCCTGGCGGATTAAGATGACAAAATTGTCATCTTAGCGCCTCTCTGTTTGTCGGAAAGCCCAAGGTAAAATGTAGTTGCGGCGCATTTATTGGAGGCTCAATGAGACTATTGCTGGTTGAAGATCAATCCATGGCGGCGGATTACATCGCTAAAGGAATGAAAGAAAACGATTTTGTGGTTGATGTTGCCAACAACGGTGTTGATGGCCTGCACTTTTTGCTCACCAACGACTATGACCTTGCGATTCTGGATGTGATGCTGCCTGGCATGAATGGCTGGAAAATTCTTGAGCTGGCACGCCAGGCGGGGAAGGCCACTCCAGTCATGTTCCTCACTGCGCGGGATGAAGTCGAAGATCGGGTTCGTGGTCTGGAATTAGGTGCAGAAGATTACTTGATCAAACCTTTTTCATTCAGCGAATTGCTCGCAAGAGTACGCGTGATCATGCGCCGTCAGGCCGTTCACGCGCCAGTAGTGGAAAAATCAGTATTGCAAATCAGCACCTTGCAACTCGATTTTCTCAAGCATCGGGTATCGCGTGCAGGAAAACGTATTGAGCTTACGCAAAAAGAATTTCTACTCTTAAGTCTGTTGATGCGTCGTAGCGGCGAGGTGCTCTCGCGAACAGTCCTCGCTGAGCAGGTATGGGACATGAATTTTGACCCGGAAACCAACGTGATTGATGTCGCGATTCGCCGTTTACGCTGCAAAATTGATGATGGCTATGACATGAAGCTTCTACATACCATCAGAGGCGCAGGTTACGTGCTGGAAGAAAGAGATAATGCCGATACCGCGTAATTTCTCGATAACGCTAAGGCTGACGCTCTATTTTACCATCGCCATGACGCTGGTGCTGTATAGCGTATCCGGGCTTTTGTACTCCAGCATGCGCAATCAGATCAGCCAAAAAAATGAAAACGAACTGCGCAGCACCTTGCAGTTTCAACAAGAGATTGCCACCACCATCAGTGAGCGCCAGGGGCCAACCGATCTCTGGCAGCGAGAGTTGTTCGATTTTATCGCCCACCAGGACAGGCTATCGCTGCGCATCATCAGCCCCGACGGCAAGGTATGGGCGCAATCGAAGAATTTGCGGGTGCCTGAAGGGGATTTCCCGGCTCCATCACCTGAGTTCAAATACAGCCCATGGCACTATCGCTCCGGCGGCATCACAGAAGAATACCTGATTACCTCGACTCATTTTCTGCTGAAAGGCAACCAACCGTGGCGGGTTCAGGCAGCGCTAAACATTTCGCGCAACAATGAAATCATTGAAGATTATTGGGAACGAATGCAGATTGCGGTGGCGCTGGCGATTGTTCTCTTTTCGGCAATTGGCTACTGGCTGGCGCGGCGCGGGCTATATCCGCTGCGTAAAATGAGCCGCGAAATTGAGTACATTCACGCGGAGGATTTGCATACCCGTCTTGCCACTCAGCGCTGGCCATCTGAGCTAAATACGCTGGCGTCTTCGTTCGACGGAATGATGACACGCCTTGAAGCGTCGTTTAAACAACTGAGCCGCTTCTCATCAGATATTGCCCATGAACTGCGCGGCCCTATCAACAACCTCATCTCAGCGGCCAGCGTGACGCAGAGCAAAGCACGCAGCCCGGAAGAGTATCGGGACGCTCTGGCGGCGATTGTGGAAGAAGGTGAAAGGTTGTCGCGCATGATCTCTTCCATGCTGTTTCTGGCAAGAGCCGATAACAGTCGTGAACCGCTGCACATTAAACACCTGGATAGCACCCTGGAATTTGCTCGTTTAATTAATTATTACGACATCCTGGCCGAAGAAAAAAAGATCACTCTAACGAGCGAGGGGAGCGTGGCATTCCGCGCCGACCCAGTGCATTTACAACGGGCGCTTTCAAACTTGCTCTCCAACGCAATACGCCACACCCCATCGGGTGGTGAAGTGTGTCTGAAAGCCGTGCAGGAAAATGGCAATGTATTGTTATCGGTAATTGATAATGGTGAGGGGATCAGTACCGAGCATTTGCCACATATTTTTGACCGTTTTTACAGGGTAGACGATGCACGCAGCAATGCCGGAAGCACCGGGTTGGGACTTGCGTTAGCCAAGACTATTACCGAACTGCATGGTGGAAAAATCCAGGTGGAAAGCACCGAAGGCAAGGGAAGTTGCTTCACTCTGGTATTACCGCAATAACATTCACCCGCTGTCAATTCTGACAAAATTGTCATTCAGAGGTTGAGCTACCGTCATGGTTAAAAGCTGATAATTCCGGGAAGACCAACAACAGGATTTCCAGGAGAAGCCAATGGCCCTGCATGGTGTTTATTATTTGTCAGCGCCGGTTATCTCCTGGGTTTTATTCCCCTGGGTTAAAACGTATATGGAATTAATAGTGCTGGCTTTTATCGAGATCTCTCTTATTCCTGTGAGCGACCCGATAAAAACAAAGTCATCTCGGTGGAGTAAATAACATGTCACTTAATACGTCATTATTTCTTCTGATTAATGCATCACATATTCCTGGTGTCATCCCGCTTTACGTTGCGCGAGCCATTGCAGAAATACCAATATGGTTTATTCCGTTAATTTTAGGTTTACTTTGGGGAAAGAAAGAGAATCGGCAACTTGTGCTGAGTTGCCTATTATGCGCAGGACTCGCATTGCTGATTAACATCACTATTGGCCATATTTGGCCAATGCCACGCCCGTTTGTGGAGGGTATCGGTCTTACACTGGTTCCACATGCTGCCAGTGCCTCATTCCCAAGCGATCATGCGGTGCTGACGTGGTCTGTTGGCTTCACGATGTTGATGGCGCCTCGTTATCGGAAAGTGGGCATCTTACTTTCTGTGGCTGGTGTCGCGGTAGCCTGGGCCCGTGTTTTTATTGGCGTGCATTTCCCGGTTGATATGCTCGGTGCTTTGGTGGTGGCAGCAGTAAGCGCCGGGATCATTACTCGTCTGCAAATAATACAACGCCTGACTAATGTGAGAAATTAATAATGAATAGCCAACAAAATTATTGTGGGTGGTTAAATAAAGTCCCGGAAATCACCCTTGTATTCTGGTTTATTAAAATGATGTCGACCACCGTCGGTGAAACGGCGGCAGATTTCCTGAATATGGACCTTAACTTTGGCCTGACAAATACTTCGATTATTACCGGTATATTACTGGCGGTTGCACTGTTCTTTCAAATGCGTGTACCACGTTATAAACCGGTTCTTTATTGGCTAACGGTGGTTTTTATTAGCGTCTTTGGCACGTTGATAACCGATAATCTAACCGACGCCTGGCAGGTTCCGCTTGCCGCATCATCACTCTTCTTCAGTGTGGTTTTAGTCGTGACGTTTGTGGTCTGGTATCGCCAGGAAGGCACGCTATCAATTCACAGCATTGATAGTTTGAGCCGTGAATCCTTTTACTGGCTGGCTATCCTTGCGACATTTGCTCTGGGTACGGCGGTTGGAGACTGGCTGGCAGAAGGGCTGGGACTTGGTTACAGCGGTGCTGCCATCTTCTTTGGCGCATGGATTGTGATAATCACCATTGCCCGCTTTACCTTCCGTGCCAATAAGGTGTTCTGCTTCTGGGCGGCCTACATTCTCACGCGACCCTTCGGTGCAGCCTGCGGTGATTTGCTATCACAACCCGTCGACAATGGTGGATTAGGGCTTGGCGCGAACCTGACCAGCCTGATTTTTGGCGTAGCGATTGTGGTGATGGTCGGCGGGCTGGTGGTGAACGACTGGCGTAAAAGTGAAAGGATTGCAGGGCAAAGAGATTGATAACACGAGAGTTAAATAAAATTGATCGCGGCTATCTTATGGTTAGTCTCCCAGTTTAAGCAAAATGTGGAAAAATTAATCTAGATCATTAAATGTTAAATTAGCCAGAGAAGTGTGATCGAATCAAGATCACTTTGTACTCAATAATGAGTATATTCAGCCCGCTTATAAAACCATAACAAGGAGAGGGCTATGAAAAAACTGTCTGTGGCGTTACTCGCATTAACCTGTTTGTCAGGTGAAGCGCTGGCACATCAACAAGGTGAGTTCTTCATGCGTGCGGGTTCTGCTACCGTGCGCCCAACGGAAGGTTCTGACAATGTGCTTGGAATGGGTGGTTTTAGCGTCAGCAACAATACCCAACTGGGGCTGACATTTGATTACATGGTGACGGAAAACATAGGAATCGAACTGCTGGCTGCTACACCATTCCGCCATCGCGTCGGGTTAGGCCCAACAGGTGACTTAGCCACTGTACGTCAACTGCCGCCAACGCTGATGGCACAGTGGTACTTTGGCGATTCGAAAAGCAAAGTACGTCCATACATTGGTGCAGGCATCAACTACACCACCTTCTTTGATGCCGATTTTAACCAGACGGGCAAAGACGCCGGTTTAAGCGACCTTAGCGTCAAAGACTCGTGGGGTGCTGCGGGTCAGGTGGGGCTGGATTATATGGTCAATCAGAACTGGCTGTTGAATATGTCAGTCTGGTACATGGATATCGACACCGAAGTGAAGTTTAAAGCTGGTGGCGAACAGCAGAATATCAAGACACGCATCGACCCGTGGGTGTTTATGTTCTCTGCGGGTTACCGCTTCTAAAGTACCTCAGCAAAACCCCTGCAAAACTGGTCATTCTATGGCCAGTATTTTGAATACATTTTGTTACCTATCTTTTCAATGACACATCGTTGGTGGTATTTTGATACTCTTCACGACGCTCGAGGAATATCAAAAATGACCAAAGAAGAAAAAGTCATGTTTTTAATGCGTTTAGCTGTCGATACACATAACGCTTATAGATCTGCTCAAATAACCACTAGTCAAGCATTCACCGCTGCATCCAACCCAATGAAGCTAATTGGCGAATTCTATTCTCGCTATGAAGAATTTTTCGACGAAAAAATCAAGGAGTAGAAAGCTATCTTCTGGCAGTGCATTTCTTAATTAAATGCAATAACTTGATATGAGTTGTTTGGGCTGAACGTCACGAGCGGGCAGCTCACTTCATAAAACTTCCAAAATCTCAGAACTGATAATCCCGAAAAAGCTCTCGATGCAGGTTATATCGATCTACAGGCTCGCGTGTATTGAGGTGACGGAAAGTACGCGTCTATGTTTAGGTGGGCTTAAAATTTATCTTCAAACCAATGCGTAACCTGGGACAAAGGGTGAGAAATCATTTCAATATCGAAGATTAACGCACCCCATAGTAGGGAAATCAGTGCAAATGCCGCAGCGGTAATAACCTTAAACAACTTCAAACTCTCCAGTAGAAAAAACCAATAGTAGGGATAATGTCCAATAGACTATAGGAAAAACAGGAGCAATGCGTGCAAGTTTGATTGTCCGCACAAACATTTCAGGTACACAAACTTTTTTGTAAAACATGTACATTGAACTGTCGGTGTTTATGTTCTCTGAAGGTTATCGATTATGACGTTCTGGAAACAATAAAGGCCGGAATGGCTCCGGCCAATCAGTTTTCTTATGCTGTGTGAGTTGCGGCTTTCAGTGCCTGCACAAAGGTTTTCAGCTCGCTTAACATCACATCCGGTTTATCAAGGTTTTTCTCGATAATCTTCACGATGGCGGAACCTGAAATCGCCCCGGCAGCGCCTGCAGCAATCGCATCCTTAACTTGCGATGGTTCGGAAATCCCAAAGCCTTGCAGCGAAGGTGCCGCACCAAATTCAGTCAGCTTTTCTACCAGATGATGCAGTGGCAACTGGGCGCGAGTTTCCGCTCCCGTCACACCCGCACGAGACAGCAGATAAGTATAACCACGGCCATGAGTTGCGATTTCACGCAGCAGCGCGTCATCCGCATTCGGTGGACAAATGAAGATTGGCGCGACGTTGTGGCGCATTGCGGCCTGACGGAATGGCGCAGACTCTTCAATAGGGACATCCGCAATCAGCACGGAATCAACGCCCACTTTTGCACACAACGCATAGAACTCATCAATGCCACGGTTAAACACCAGGTTTGCGTACATCAGCAAGCCAATCGGAATGGTTGGGTGTTTCTGGCGAATTGCCGCCAGCATTTCAAAGCATTGTGTTGGCGTCACACCTGCGGCAAATGCGCGCAGTGCAGCGTTCTGAATAGTTGGGCCATCTGCCAATGGGTCGGAGAAAGGGATCCCCAATTCCAGTGCGTCAGCACCCGCTTCAATCAGTGTGTCGATTATCTTCAAAGACTGTTCTGGTGAAGGATCACCAAGGGTAACGAAAGGAACAAAAGCACCTTCCTTGCGAGCTTGCAACTGTTCAAATGCGTGTTGATAACGTTCCATTAAATTTCCCCTCGTGCTTTAAGGATGTCGTGAACAGTGAAGATATCTTTGTCACCACGGCCAGAGAGATTCACCACCAACAGTTGTTCTTTTTCTGGGTTTTCTTTCATCATTTTTAGCGCGTGAGCCAGTGCGTGAGAAGATTCCAGCGCAGGAATAATCCCTTCTTTGAGGCACAGCGTTTTGAAGGCTTCCAAAGCTTCGTCATCCGTAATCGAAACATAGTCCGCACGTCCAATGCTGTTCAGGTGTGCGTGCTGTGGCCCAACAGAAGGGAAGTCCAGGCCGGCAGAGATGGAATAAGACTCTTCGATTTGGCCTTCGTCCGTTTGCATCATTGGCGATTTCATACCGAAGTAAATCCCCACGCGACCATGTTTCAATGGCGCGCCATGCTCACCGCTTTCGATACCGTGACCTGCAGGTTCAACACCTATCAGACCGACTTTCGTTTCCTCGATGAAATCAGCAAACATGCCGATAGCATTCGAACCGCCGCCCACGCAGGCGATTACCGCATCAGGCAGACGGCCTTCTTTTTCAAGGATCTGCGCTTTGGTTTCCTCGCCAATCATGCGCTGGAACTCACGCACGATAGTTGGGAATGGGTGCGGGCCTGCTGCTGTACCAAGCATATAGTGTGCGGTGTCGTAGCTACCAGACCAGTCGCGGAGCGCTTCGTTGCATGCGTCTTTTAACGTGGCGGAACCGCTGTGTACTGGGATCACTTCCGCACCCATAAGACGCATACGGAACACGTTTGGTGACTGACGCTCAACGTCTTTTGCACCCATATAGATACGGCATTTCAAGCCGAGCAGGGCGCTGGCTAATGCCGACGCCACACCGTGTTGACCCGCGCCGGTTTCTGCGATGATTTCAGTTTTACCCATTTTCTTCGCCAGCAACGCCTGGCCGAGCACCTGGTTAGTTTTGTGCGCGCCGCCGTGCAGCAAATCTTCACGCTTTAAATAGAGCGTAGTTTTCGTGCCAGCGGTCAGGTTTCTGCACTTGGTCAGTGCTGTTGGACGGCCCGCGTAGTTTTTCAGCAGGTCGTTAAATTCAGCCTGAAATTCTGCATCGCTTTGTGCTGCCACAAACGCTTCTTCAAGCTGGCGCAGTGCAGGCATCAGGATTTGCGGCACATACATACCGCCAAACTCACCAAAATAGGGATTAAGTAATGTCATGATATTTTCCTTAGTAAGCCCGCAGCGTCTGGAAGACGGCAGCCAGCTTGTTAGCATCTTTAATACCCGGTGCGCTTTCGACACCTGAGTTGAAATCTAAACCTGCGCAACCCGTTTTAGCTGCATCCACGCAGTTGTCTGCACCTAAACCACCCGCCAGAATCACGTTTTCCAGATTCTGCCCTGCGAGCAATGACCAGTCGAAACGTTGGCCGCTACCGCCCTGGCCGTTATCGAACAGGTATTTGTCGACGTGGTTTAAATCACGAGCAGGCAAACTCTCTTTCACGCTCAATGCTTTCCAGATTTGTACATTTGCCGGAAGGGCCGCACGAAGATCGTTTATATACGCCTGGTTTTCTTCACCATGCAGTTGCACAGCACTAAGAGATAACTGAACGGCTTTTTGTACGACCTCGTCAATCGCTGTGTCACGGAATACGCCTACATATTTCAGTGCGGCGGCTTCGATGACCGAGGCGGCAGTTTCATCGCTGATAAAACGCGGTGAGGAAGGAACAAAAATCAGGCCACCATAAATGGCACCCGCTTCAAATGCTGCGCGCGCATCTTGCGGGCGAGTCAGGCCGCAGACTTTGTTACTGCCCAACATGACGCGACGAACCGCCGCATTCAGGTCGTCTTCGCTCATTAAGGCTGAACCAATCAGGAAGCCGTTGGCAAAATGGCTGAGTTCGCGGATTTGGCCATAGTTGCTGATACCAGATTCGCTGATCACCGTTACGCCGTGACCCAGGCGAGGTGCTAACTGGCGAGTTCGATTCAGATCGATGGATAAATCACGCAGGTCGCGGTTGTTAATGCCGACGACTTTTGCTTTCAGCGCAATAGCCCGTTCCAGCTCTTCTTCATTGCTCACTTCTGTCAGCACGCCCATATTCAGACTATGTGCAACGGCTGCGAGCTGGCGGTATTGCTCATCGTTAAGCACCGAGAGCATCAGCAGACAGGCATCGGCCTGATAAAAACGAGCCAGCAGAATCTGATACGCGTCGATAATAAAGTCTTTGCATAACACCGGTTGCGTGACGATATCGCTAACAATCGGCAGAAAATCAAAACTTCCCTGAAAATACTTTTCGTCGGTTAGAACGGAAATAGCGGAAGCATAGTGTTTGTACACGCCGGCAATGCGAGCCGGATCAAAATCATCCCGAATCACGCCTTTTGACGGAGAAGCCTTTTTGCACTCCAGAATGAATGCAGTTCTTGCACCTTGCAGGGCGTGATAAAAGTTGCGTGTTGCCGGTACAATGTTGTTCTGGAAACTTGCCAGGGGTTGTTGTTGTTTACGTGCTTCAACCCATATCGCCTTATCGTCGACGATCTTCTTTAATACGGTTTCCTGCATGACTTATCCTCTTCCTGCCAGTGCTGTTACCCGGTCGTATGCCGCGCCGCTGCGCAGCACTTCCAGCACTCGTTGTGCATTCTCTTTAAGATCTTCTTGTCCATGCAGACGCATCAACATGGCGACGTTTGCCGCGACTGCAGACTCATGAGCGGTCTCACCTTTACCTTGTAACAGGCGGGTGAGAATGTCACGGTTTTCTTCCGGTGTGCCGCCTGCAAGCTGATCCTGATGATAGGCAGGTAGGCCAAAGTCTGCGGCTTCCAGTTGATAACTTTTGATTTCCCCGTCGTGCAGTTCAGCAACTTGCGTCGTGGCGTGCAGAGAAACTTCATCCATTCCGCCGCTGTGTACGACTGCTGCACGTTTGTAACCCAGCACGCGGAGAGTTTCTGCAATGGGCAGAACCAGTTCTGCGCTGTAAACGCCGATCAATGCCATTTGCGGATGCGCGGGGTTTATCAATGGCCCCAATACGTTAAACAGGGTACGCGTCTTTAACTGTTGGCGCACGGGCATCGCATGTCGGAAACCGGTGTGGTATTTCGGTGCAAACAGGAAGCAAACGCCCAATTCATCTAATGCTTTGCGCGAAGTTTCAGCACTCATTTCGAGGTTGATCCCAAATGCGGCTAATAAGTCTGATGAACCCGATTTACTGGAAACGCTGCGGTTACCGTGTTTGGCCACTTTCAATCCGACCGCAGCAGCAACAAATGCGCTGGCGGTGGAGATATTAATGCTGTTGCTGCCGTCTCCACCGGTTCCGACGATGTCGGCAAACGGATAGTCAGGGCTTGGGAATGGTGCTGCAGCTTCAAGCAACGCAGTGGCTGCGCCTGCGATTTCGTTCGGATGCTCACCGCGGACTTTCATACTGACCAGGGCCGCTGCCAGTTGTTCTGGCTTCAGCTCGCCACGCACGATAGCGGCAAAAAGCTGGTGGCTTTCTTCACGGCTCAGAGTTTGCGCCTGGTAAAGTTTGTCGAGAATCGGTTGCAGCGTGTTGGCCTGCTTTAACTTCAGCAGCGCCCAGTCGAGGGTTTGCTCAAGCAGACGAGCACCATGCGTGGTGAGGATAGATTCCGGGTGGAACTGGAATCCACATACACGGTCAGCATCGTGGCGTACGGCCATGACCATGCCATCAAAATGGGCGTTGATGGTCAAACCCGCTGGAATGTTGCTGCCGACTAACGAATGGTAGCGCGCAACAGGGAGTGGGTTAGGTAAACCTGCGAACATCGCCTCGCCATCATGTGAAATGATCGACGCTTTACCATGCAGGATTTCGCCCGCCTGGCCGACATATCCGCCATATGCTTCAACAATCGCCTGGTGGCCAAGACAAATACCAATAATCGGCAATTTGCCACGCAGTCGCGTTAACAGTTCGGGCATGCAACCTGCTTCACTTGGCGCACCAGGGCCTGGAGAAAGCATCAGTACGGGGTTGTCCATAGTCGCCAGACGTTCAATTAAGGTCTGCGCAGGAACGTGATTACGATAAATAACGACATTGTGACCATTGGCACGCAATTGATCGGCCAGGTTGTAGGTGAACGAGTCGATGTTATCGAGCAGCAGAATGTCAGCCATCAGAAAATCTCCTGTGCGTGATGCGCGGCGGCAATGGCGCGCAGTACAGCGCGGGCTTTGTTGCGGGTTTCGTCAGCTTCGGACTGTGGTACAGAATCCAGTACCACACCAGCGCCCGCCTGAACGGTGGCAATACCATTTTCAACGTAGGCGGAGCGGATGACGATGCAGGTATCCAAATCGCCATGAGCAGTGAAATAACCCACAGCACCACCGTAGCTGCCGCGACGAACGCCTTCCGCTTTGGCAATCAATTGCATCGCACGGACTTTTGGCGCGCCGCTCAGGGTGCCCATATTCATGCAGGCGCGGTAGGCGTGCAGTACGTCGAGATCGTTACGCAATTCACCGACAACGCGAGAAACCAGGTGCATCACAAAGGAGTAGCGGTCGACTTTAGTCAGGTCAGCAGCATAACGGCTGCCCGGGGTACAAATGCGCGCCAGGTCGTTACGCGCCAGGTCAACCAACATAAGGTGTTCGGACATCTCTTTATGGTCGGTACGCATTTCCAGTTCAATGCGGCTATCCAGATCGCGGTCAAGAGAACCGTCAGCACGACGACCACGTGGGCGAGTACCGGCAATGGGATAGATTTCAATCTGACGCGATGTCGCATCATACTTAAGTGAACTTTCAGGCGATGCGCCAAACAGCGTGAAGTCGTTATCCTGCATGAAGAACATGTACGGGCTTGGGTTGCTCTTCTTCAGCGTCTGGTAAGCCGCAAGTGGAGAAGGGCACGGCAGTGAGAAACGGCGAGAAGGAACGACCTGGAAAATTTCACCGATGCGAATCGCTTTTTGCATTTTGCGCACCACGTCGCCAAATTCTTCATCGCTCTGGTTGCACTCGCAGGTCATGTGCTCAACTTTCTGCACGGGCAATGCAGCGGGCTCTTGCTGCATTTGCTTACTCAGTTGTGCAGCACGCTGAATCAAACGCTGTTTTTCTGAAGCTGATGGAGTAAATAAGCTGGCCTGGATACGGGTGCTCTTTTTCTGATGATCGATAACCAGCAGTGTTTCTGCCAAATAGAAACAGTAGTCAGGGCAATTGTTATCTTGCTCAAGGGTTGGCAGTGCTTCAAACCCTGCGACCAGGTCATAGGCAAATAAACCGCCGAAGAACATGGCTTCGCGCTCGTCTTCCGGCACAGTAACCAGTTCCTGCATCAGGCGGAACGCGTCAAATACTGACAGTGAACACAGACGCGCATCTTCATCGAGTAGCGAGCTAACCGCCGGGAAGCGCAGTACGCGGCCTTGAGGAGAGTGTTCGTTTTCAACACCGGCAGGCAGTGCGGCATCAAGCAGAGGGAGCAGTGAAGCGCCGTTCTCTGAAAGTGCGTGAATGGTGACGGTGTCACCTAATGCGGTAATGCGTAGTGCGCTGTCGACTAACAGCAGGCTTTTCAAATCGTTTTTGCTGTCGATATCGGCGGATTCGAGCAGCAAGGTTGCCGGGCGAGCACCACACAGTTGATGGAATACTGCCGTTGGGTTATCCCGATATGGCGCGTCATTAATCAGTAATTCGAGCGCTGGTTTTTGTGTTTGCATGTTCTGCTCTCATATTTTGTTCAAAAAAAGGCCCGCTTAGTTGGCGGGCCTGGTATCTGGGCTGAATTACAGCCATAGCGATTACACTGCCCGTTTTCAGGAAGTACGCCACCAGCTGTGCATGCGGATTATCGCTTTCATTTTCAGATACCTTTATCGTGTGAACTTGCGTACTAGTTAACTAGTTCAATGAATCAAAGTCAATAGCGATTTTTAGTTATCAGTGAATATCGTTATCATGAGCGGCGTTTTTCTTTTATTAGCACAACCGGAGCCATTTTGAGCGAACCAACACTTGCGGTGATTTACGACTTACATAGCCATACCACTGCGTCAGATGGCCTGCTAACACCTGAGGCGCTGGTGCAACGTGCTGTGGATATGCGTGTTGGTATTCTGGCCATTACTGACCATGACACAGTAGCCGGAATTGCTGCGGCAAGGGAAGCGATATCACGCCTCCAGCTACCTTTGCGTTTAATCAGTGGCGTGGAGATCTCCACCCTTTGGGAAAACCATGAAATCCATATCGTTGGCTTAGGTGTTGATGAACATCATCCGGCGCTGACCGCGTTTCTGGCCCAGCAAAGCGAGCGACGTGTACAACGTGCGGCGTTAATTGCTGAGCGGCTTGAAAAAGCGCACATCCCTGGGGCACTTGAGGGGGCGATGCGCCATGCCAACGGAGGAGAAGTGACTCGCGGACATTTCGCGCGTTTCCTGGTGGAGTGCGGTAAAGCCAATAATATGGCTGACGTGTTTAAGAAGTATCTCGCAAAAGGGAAAACCGGTTACGTTCCGCCTCAGTGGTGTACAATAGAACAAGCTATTGATGTGATTCATCATTCTGGCGGGCAGGCGGTTCTGGCACATCCAGGCCGTTATGACCTGACGGCTAAATGGCTGAAAAGATTGCTGGCGCAGTTTGCCGAAAGTGGTGGCGATGCTATGGAAGTCGCGCAGTGTCAGCAAGCCCCAAATGAGCGTACCCAACTTGCCAGCTATGCCCAGCAGTTTAATTTGCTGGCATCGCAGGGCTCCGATTTCCATATGCCGTGTGCGTGGATAGAGCTTGGACGCAAGCTTTGGCTACCGGCAGGTGTAGAACCTGTCTGGCAGAATTGGGGTAGCAGCCACATCGCAAAAGAGAGGGCAGTATGAGTCAATTTTTCTATATTCATCCAGATAATCCCCAGCAGCGCCTGATTAATCAGGCGGTGGAGATAGTTCGCAAGGGCGGCGTTATTGTTTACCCAACCGATTCGGGTTATGCGTTGGGCTGTAAAATTGAAGATAAATCGGCAATGGAACGTATTTGTCGTATTCGTCAGTTACCCGATGGACACAATTTCACCTTAATGTGCCGGGATTTATCGGAGCTTTCGACCTACGCATTTGTGGATAACGTGGCGTTTCGCTTAATCAAAAATAACACGCCGGGTAATTACACATTTATTCTGAAAGGCACCAAAGAAGTCCCGCGACGTTTGTTGCAGGAAAAACGTAAGACCATCGGTTTGCGCGTACCTTCCAATCCTATAGCGTTAGCGCTTCTGGAAGTGTTGAACGAGCCTATGTTATCGACTTCGCTGATGTTACCTGGCAGCGAATTTACGGAGTCAGATCCGGAAGAAATTAAAGATCGTCTTGAGAAGGTAGTCGATTTGGTTATCCACGGTGGATATCTTGGTCAGCAACCCACGACCGTAGTGGATTTAACCGATGATGCACCAGTGGTTATCCGCGAAGGCGTGGGTGACGCTAAACCTTTCTTATAAGTGCGTCTACGGCTATACTGTCCGGCCTAAAATGGGGCTGATGTGCCCCATTATCCCAATTCGACGCCTGTGAAGGCGACACCCGAGGAAGCTCAATGAGCGATAAGAGCGAAAAGTTACAAAAAGTCCTGGCTCGCGCCGGCCACGGTTCACGCCGTGAAATTGAAACCATTATCTCCGCAGGCCGCGTTAGTGTGGATGGCAAAGTTGCCACGCTGGGCGACCGTGTTGAAGTGACTCAGGCCCTGAAAATTCGTATCGATGGTCACCTGATCTCTATTAAAGAATCCGCAGAACAGATTTGCCGCGTACTGGCGTACTACAAGCCGGAAGGTGAATTGTGTACACGTAATGACCCGGAAGGGCGTCCAACGGTATTTGACCGTTTACCCAAACTGCGTGGTGCACGCTGGATTGCAGTCGGTCGTCTGGATGTAAATACCTGCGGACTGCTGTTATTCACAACTGACGGTGAGCTGGCAAACCGCCTGATGCACCCAAGCCGTGAAGTTGAACGTGAATATGCTGTGCGTGTATTCGGTCAGGTTGACGAAGACAAAGTGAAACAACTGGCGCGTGGCGTTCAGCTTGAAGATGGCCCAGCAGCGTTCAAAACCATCAAGTTTACCGGTGGTGAAGGTATTAACCAATGGTACAACGTGACTCTGACCGAAGGCCGCAACCGTGAAGTTCGCCGTCTTTGGGAAGCAGTCGGTGTACAGGTTAGCCGTTTGATCCGTGTGCGTTACGGTGACATTCAGTTGCCAAAAGGCCTGCCGCGTGGTGGTTACACTGAACTCGATTTGGCTCCGACTAACTACCTGCGTAAATTGGTAGAGTTGCCAGAAGAGACAGAAAGTAAAGTTGCGGTTGAAAAAGACCGTCGTCGCATGAAGGCGAATCAAATTCGTCGTGCGGTAAAACGCCACACCCAAGTCACGGGTGGTGGCCGCCGCGGTGGACGCAGCAGCTAAAAAATCAAACCCCTCAGCTGAGGGGTTTTTTTTAATAATCGATACCGATTTGCGCTTTGACGCCTGCATCAAATGCGTGCTTAACCGGTCGTAATTCACTGACCGTATCAGCGACTTCAAGAATATCCCGATGACATCCACGACCAGTCAGAATCACTGTTTGGTGCTCTGGACGTTGTGTCAGTGCGGCTAGCACCTCTTCAAGCGGTAAGTAATCGTAAGCCACCATGTAAGTGATTTCGTCGAGGATAACCATATCAAGTGAGCTATCAGCGAGCATACGTTTTGCATGCTGCCACACTTCCATACAGGCGGCGGTATCGGTTTCGCGGTTTTGTGTGTCCCAGGTAAAACCTGTCGCCATTACCTGAAACTCGACACCCAAGGGTTCGAGTAAATTACGTTCCCCATTCGGCCATTGGCCTTTTATGAACTGGATGACGCCGACTTTTTTACCGTGTCCTACCGCGCGCGAAGCCGTGCCAAACGCAGCGGTGGTTTTACCTTTCCCGTTTCCGGTAAAGACAATTAAAATGCCGCGTTCTTCTTGTGCTGCAGCCACACGCGCGTCTACTTTTTCTTTTTGTCGCTGCTGGCGTTGTTGATAACGATCTTCACTCATTCGGAAATTCCTGGTTTACGGTTGGGTTGTGCATCAAAGCTCATGCCTGTTTTACGGCGACTATCATCACCCATCAGCCATAAATAAAGCGGCATCAAATCTCGTGGCGTTTTCAGTTTTTCGGGGTCTTCGGTTGGAAATGCACTGGCGCGCATTGCGGTACGTGTTCCGCCTGGATTAATACAATTTACGCGCAGATTCTGTTGTTTATATTCCTCGGCCAACACCTGCATCATTCCCTCAGTGGCGAATTTCGACGCTGCGTAAGCTCCCCAACCCGCTCGCCCCTGGCGGCCGACGCTGGAACTGGTAAACACCAGCGACCCTGAATCTGATTTCAGTAATAAAGGAAGCAGAGCCTGAGTCAGGAAAAAGGTGACATTGACATTAACTTGCATGACGTTTTGCCACGTTTGCGGATCTTGCTCATCCATTGGCCGAACATCGCCGAGGATCCCGGCATTGTGTAAAACGCCGTCCAAACGAGGGATTAGCCCTGACAGTTTTTGTGCCAGATGCTGACAATTTTCAGGTGTAGCGGTGGCAAAATCCAGCACGAACCAATGCGGTTGGCCCCCGTAGCGGGTGGTGATCTCCTGGGCTGTGGTACGTAATTTATCCTCATTACGACCTAACAGCACGAGGCTTGCCCCGTAACGAGCATAGGTTAAGGCGGCTTCTCGTCCGATGCCATCACTGGCACCTGTCACTAAGATGATGCGATTTTGCAGTAAGTCGGTTTTCGGTTGATAGTGCACTTTCAACTCCTCGCGCGATGCAAAGCTCGCGTCTTAATTCTCAGAAATGCCTGGGTTTACTTAGCCTTTAGGCTTTATGCCTGAAAGGGCTGGTTATTTCAATCAGGCAACAGGAGACAATACCTTTGATTAACATTTTGCAAAAGTTTCATTTTGCTAAAGCCGTTCAGGAATGCGCCTCGCAGCATTTATAGTTGGTTGCAGACGTGGAATCAGCGCTCGGTTACACTGGGCGCCAGGTATTTAATGCTCTGAATGGAAGGCGGAAAGCGTGGATCTAATTGCAAACTATGGGCTGTTTTTGGCAAAAATTGTCACTGTCGTTGCTGCTATTGGCATTCTTGTCACGATTATCGTGAATGTGGCTGGGCGTAAAAAACATCAGCGTGGGGAATTACGGCTCACCAATTTAAGTGAACAGTACCAGGAAATGCAGGAAGAAATGCAGGTGGCAAGGCTCGACAGCCATCAGCAAAAAATCTGGCATAAAGCTGAGAAGAAAAAACACAAACTCGAAGCAAAACAGGCTAAAGCACGTGCTAAACGGGGTGAAAAGGTTATTTCCGATAAACCAACGCTTTATGTGTTGGATTTTAAAGGGAGTATGGATGCCCACGAAGTCACTTCTTTGCGTGAAGAGATAACGGCAGTGTTAGCCGTGGTGAAACCTGAGGATGAGGTTCTGTTGAGGCTGGAAAGCCCTGGTGGCGTCGTACATGGATATGGACTTGCGGCTTCGCAATTACAGCGTCTGCGTGACAACAAAGTGCGTCTGACTGTCGCTGTGGACAAAGTCGCGGCCAGCGGGGGTTACATGATGGCGTGTGTGGCAGACAAAATTGTCGCCGCCCCGTTTTCTATTATTGGCTCAATTGGCGTCGTCGCGCAGGTGCCAAACTTTCACCGCCTGCTAAAACGTAATGATATCGATGTTGAGCTACATACTGCAGGGCAGTACAAACGCACATTGACACTGTTTGGTGAAAATACCGAGCAGGGGCGTGAGAAATTCCGTGAAGACCTGAATGAAACTCACCTGTTGTTTAAGCAGTTTGTGCATGACATGCGTCCTTCTCTGGACATTGATTCAGTGGCCACAGGCGAGCATTGGTACGGTACACAAGCGTTAGAGAAAGGACTGATTGATGCGGTAAGCACCAGCGATGATTTACTGATTAATCTGATGAAAAATCATGAGGTCATTAATGTGCACTACACGCGCCGTAAAAAAATGATGGATCGTTTTACGGGGAGTGCGGCAAATAGCATTGATAGTCTGTTGCTGCGCTGGTGGCAACGTGGTGAAAAACCGTTGCTCTAAGCAAATTATTACTGAAAATGAAAACGAGGCCAAATGGCCTCGTTTTTTACTTTAATCTTGCAGGTGATATTTATCGGCAAACACATGCGCAAGATGCTTAAACATATTAAAAATCGCGGTGCTTTTCCCGGTAGGTAAGCCTTGCTCATCAAGGAAGTATTCACCTTTGAACACCAGCACCCCGTTTTTTTGCTCTACATCCGTTGCTTCCATTCCGTGCATGAAATCTTCATGTTCGCGGATGACTTTGTTGGCTTCAACGAGTAGCGATTGTTTATCGATAGGTTGAGTGGTCGGTTTCATGATTTCCTCCTTTAAAAACTGGCAGTAGTGTACTTCCGCTATACTGCAAAGGGCAATATTTCCCTGTAAACCACGGGTGATTTAATCAGTTTACTGTTCTGGCAGGAATCGAAGTTGCATGCTAATAAAGTTGCTTAACTCATTTTATCAGGTAGAGTGTGACGCTTTCGCAAATCTGGCAACGGAATTGCTTGACATTCAACCAAACATACGTCGTGCTATGTCACCAATGTGAAAGGCTCGCTATCTCAATCACCTGCGTATGTTGGCGCAATCGGGTTGATGATGAAAAAAGAGTTGATATCCATTGACGCTGTCGCAATATAGAAAAGCGAGTCGCCAGTGGAAGGTGTAACTAACGTGCGACGTTTTCTGGAAGAATTACATTAGGTAAAGGTGAATATGGGTAAAGCTCTCGTCATCGTTGAGTCCCCGGCAAAAGCCAAAACGATCAACAAATATCTCGGCAATGACTACGTGGTTAAATCCAGCGTCGGTCATATCCGCGATTTGCCGACCAGTGGATCAACCACCAAGAAGAGCGCTGACTCCGCCTCGACCAAAGGGACCAAAAAGGTCAAAAAGGATGAACGCGGCGCGCTCGTAAATCGTATGGGTGTCGATCCATGGCACAACTGGGAAGCACAATACGAAGTGCTGCCTGGTAAAGAAAAAGTGGTTTCAGAACTGAAATCGCTGGCTGAAAAAGCAGACCATATCTATCTCGCAACCGACCTTGACCGCGAAGGGGAAGCCATTGCATGGCACCTGCGGGAAGTTATCGGTGGCGACGACACACGCTATAGCCGCGTTGTGTTTAACGAAATTACGAAAAATGCTATTCAACAGGCATTTGAAAAGCCGGGCGAATTGAACATCGACCGTGTTAACGCACAGCAAGCGCGTCGTTTTATGGACCGCGTTGTGGGTTACATGGTGTCGCCACTGCTGTGGAAGAAAATTGCCCGTGGTTTATCTGCCGGTCGCGTTCAATCTGTTGCTGTGCGTCTGGTTGTTGACCGCGAACGCGAAATTAAAGCGTTCGTACCCGAAGAATATTGGGAAGTTGATGCGAATCTGACCACGCCGAAAGGTGACAGTCTGCCGGTTCAGGTCAGCCACCATAAAGACAAACCGTTCCGTCCGGTTAACCGCGAGCAGACCATGTCTGCGGTTAGCGAACTGGAAAAAGCACGTTATTCCGTGCTTGAGCGTGAAGATAAACCAACCAGCAGCAAACCTGGTGCGCCGTTTATTACTTCCACGTTGCAGCAGGCTGCAAGTACCCGTCTTGGTTTTGGCGTGAAGAAAACCATGATGATGGCTCAGCGTCTGTATGAAGCGGGTCATATTACTTACATGCGTACCGACTCAACCAACTTGAGCCAGGATGCAGTGAGCATGGTGCGTGGCTATATCGAGGAGAATTTCGGTAAGAAATATCTTCCAGCTGCCGCGAACCAGTACTCCAGCAAAGAAAACTCACAAGAAGCGCACGAAGCTATTCGTCCTTCTGACGTGGGTGTGGTTGCCGAGTCGCTCAAGGATATGGAAGCTGACGCGCAAAAACTTTACCAGCTGATCTGGCGTCAGTTTGTTGCGTGTCAAATGACTCCGGCACAATACGACTCCACCACCTTAACGGTGCAGGCGGGTGATTTCCGTCTTAAAACGCGTGGCCGTACGCTGCGTTTTGATGGCTGGACTAAGGTCATGCCTGCGCTACGCAAGGGTGACGAAGACCGTACATTGCCAGCTGTTGAGCAGGGTGATGAACTGGCGCTTGTTGACGTCGTACCGGGGCAACACTTTACTAAACCACCTGCTCGTTTTAGCGAAGCTTCGTTGGTAAAAGAGTTAGAAAAACGGGGTATCGGCCGTCCGTCTACTTACGCATCAATCATTTCCACCATCCAGGATCGTGGCTATGTGCGTGTAGAGAACCGCCGTTTCTATGCTGAAAAAATGGGTGAAATTGTTACCGATCGCCTGGAAGAAAACTTCCGTGAGCTGATGAATTACGATTTTACCGCGCAAATGGAAAGCAACCTCGACCAGGTAGCCAATAATCAGGCTGAGTGGAAAGGGGTTCTGGATAACTTCTTCAGTGATTTCAGTGAACAGCTTGGTAAAGCTGAGCTGGATCCAGAAGAAGGCGGTATGCGTCCAAACCAAATGGTTTTGACCAGCATCGATTGCCCAACGTGTAGCCGTCAAATGGGTATCCGTACCGCCAGTACAGGCGTGTTCCTGGGTTGCTCCGGTTATGCATTACCAGTTAAAGAGCGCTGCAAAACCACCATTAACCTGGTGCCGGAAAACGAAGTCCTCAACGTACTTGAAGGGGATGACGCGGAAACTAACGCTCTGCGCGCAAAACGTCGCTGTACTAAATGCGGTACCGCGATGGACAGCTACCTGATTGATCCAAAACGTAAACTTCACGTGTGTGGTAATAACCCAACGTGTGATGGTTACGAGATCGAAGAGGGTGAGTTCCGCATCAAAGGTTATGACGGCCCAATCGTTGAGTGTGAGAAATGTGGTTCTGAAATGCACCTGAAAATGGGGCGTTTTGGTAAGTACATGGCGTGTACGAACGACGATTGTAAAAATACCCGTAAGATCCTGCGTAATGGCGATGTGGCTCCACCGAAGGAAGATCCCGTTCCATTACCAGAACTGCCTTGCGAGAAGTCAGACGCTTACTTTGTATTGCGCGATGGTGCGGCGGGTGTTTTCCTTGCGGCAAACACATTCCCTAAATCTCGTGAAACACGTGCGCCACTGGTTGAAGAACTGTACCGCTTCCGCGATCGCCTGCCAGAAAAACTGCGTTATCTTGCAGATGCCCCACAGCAAGATGCTGATGGCAACAAAGCGGTCGTGCGCTTTAGCCGTAAAACTAAGCAGCAGTATGTTTCTTCCGAAAAAGAAGGCAAAGCGACCGGTTGGTCAGCGTTCTTTGTGGATGGTAAGTGGGTTGAAGGGAAGAAATAACTCTCTTTAACATTGAAAGCCGGAACCTGTGTTCCGGCTTTTTTATATCTGCTTATATAACCTGATTATTATTTTTTCTTTCAAACTATACAAATAGGGTATAACTGATATAGTGGCTGTAATGAATTTTACCTTGTCTGAATCCCCGCCGTTGTTTGTGTCGGGGCTGTTTTTACTGCGGATGGAACGCCATGAAACTACAGCAACTTCGTTATATCGTAGAGGTGGTGAATCACAACCTCAACGTCTCGTCGACGGCAGAAGGGCTTTATACTTCGCAACCGGGGATCAGTAAACAAGTTCGGATGTTGGAAGATGAACTGGGCATTCAGATCTTTGCGCGCAGTGGCAAACACTTGACGCAAGTGACGCCTGCCGGGCAAGAGATTATCCGGATTGCCCGCGAAGTGCTGTCTAAAGTTGATGCGATTAAGTCGGTTGCCGGTGAACATACCTGGCCTGATAAAGGTTCTTTGTACGTCGCCACGACACACACGCAAGCGCGCTACGCGTTGCCAAATGTGATTAAAGGCTTTATTGAACGTTATCCTCGTGTCTCGCTGCATATGCATCAGGGCTCGCCGACGCAAATTGCGGAAGCGGTGTCTAAGGGCAATGCGGACTTTGCGATAGCGACAGAAGCATTGCATCTTTACGATGATTTGGTGATGTTACCGTGTTATCACTGGAACCGTTCGATTGTCGTGACGCCAGACCATCCGTTAGCGTCGAAAGAGTCCGTCTCAATTGAAGAGTTGGCGCAATATCCGTTAGTCACGTATACCTTCGGCTTTACCGGGCGTTCTGAACTAGACACCGCGTTTAATCGCGCAGGATTAACGCCGCGTATTGTCTTTACCGCAACTGACGCCGATGTGATTAAAACCTACGTGCGTTTGGGGTTAGGCGTGGGCGTAATTGCCAGTATGGCGGTTGATCCCGTTTCTGATCCGGATCTGGTCCGCATCGAAGCGCAGGGTGTATTTAGCCACAGCACCACCAAAATTGGTTTCCGTCGCAGTACATTCTTGCGTAGTTATATGTATGATTTTATTCAGCGTTTTGCGCCGCATCTGACTCGTGATGTTGTTGATACCGCAGTCGCATTGCGCTCTAACGAAGATATTGAAGCCATGTTTAAAGATATTAAATTACCCGCAAAATAATATCGTCAGGTATCTTTTCCCTGGGGGAAAGATACCTTTTCTCATTTGCAATTAAGAATATGTTTCAATCCGCCTGATAATTAATATCCCGCCAGATCTTAATTAACCATGAATTATAAGTGGTTAATCTGTCTCAATTAAGAGACAAACGTAGATAATAATTAACCACCCTGCAAATTTAATCTTTCAATTATTTATTTGAGGTCAAAAGATTAAATCTTTTCCTGCAATCGGTAAGCAATTTCTCTGGCTTTTGTACTAGAGTTTCTTTAGGATTTATCCCAGCTGGCGATTAATTCTACCGATTGTTTGGGTTTTTATGATAAGTGGTGCCGATTGTATGAGGTTAGCAATGCCTTCTGGAAGTGAAGAACCGCAGATGGAATCAGGGCTTAAACGTAAAGCCTGGATAGCGGTGTTTCTCGTATCAGGCCTGTTTTGGCTAGTCGTTGCGCTGGCAGCGTGGATTTACTGGGGGTAAACATGACAACCCTGACACAGATGCAAGCACAGAAAACTGTACGTCAGCAAGATGAAAAACCACAGCAAGAGGCGAAGTCTGACGACGTTCAGATTCCGGAGTCGTGGCAACTGACTCAACAACAAAAAGAGTTCATCGAACTGTTTTCAACAGATGATCATATAAAACAATAATCATTCTTTTCGTTCACCTTTATTTAACTTGCGGTTAATCACACTTTTGTATTAATTGTGACTAGTCGCTCACTCTTTACTTCATCGCTACACACAGCAATATTCAACGAGATTGAGTTTTTATTCAGTCCTGGTGTTTTCATAAAGTGGTTATCCGAAATATGAGAGTGACTTATGAATATTCACTGTAGCGTCAAGTACTGGTCGTGGTTGAGCGTATTTACTGTTTCGTTTGTTTTTTGGGCGCAAATGGTCTGGATGCTGACAAACTAATTATCTTCGACACCCTGGCCTGCTGCCGGGGTGTAAATCCATTCATCCTCCCGCTTTACATCCTCTGATTTATCAATTCGGGTTGTTATCAAATCGTTACGACATCTTTGTGTTATCTTTAATACTGTCCCTGATCTTCATCCGGGATACCGCGATCCTAAGAAATTTAAGGAGGAGCTATGTCGTTAACCCTACGCGAGGCCAGTAAGGACACTCTACAGGCGCTGAATAAAACCTATCACTATTACAGCTTGCCACTGGCTGCAAAGGAACTTGGGGATATCACCCGTTTACCCAAGTCGTTAAAAGTTCTGCTTGAAAACCTGCTGCGCTGGCAGGATGAAAACTCCGTTACTCAAGACGATATTCATGCTTTGGCCGGTTGGCTGAAAAATGCCCATGCCGATCGCGAAATTGCTTATCGCCCCGCACGTGTATTGATGCAAGATTTTACCGGTGTTCCCGCCGTTGTGGATTTAGCCGCGATGCGCGAAGCGGTAAAACGTCTTGGCGGCGATGTCGCCAAAGTCAATCCGCTTTCCCCCGTTGATCTTGTCATAGACCACTCCGTGACCGTCGATCATTTCGGTGATAACGATGCATTCGAGGAAAACGTGCGCCTCGAAATGGAACGTAACCACGAGCGATATGTTTTCCTGCGTTGGGGCCAACAGGCATTCAGTCGCTTTAGCGTGGTGCCACCAGGAACCGGGATCTGTCACCAGGTGAATCTGGAATATCTTGGTAAAGCGGTGTGGAGTGAAATGCAGGGCGATGACCTGATTGCCTATCCGGACACGCTGGTTGGTACAGATTCCCACACCACCATGATTAACGGCCTTGGCGTACTAGGGTGGGGTGTTGGGGGGATTGAAGCTGAAGCTGCCATGCTAGGTCAGCCGGTTTCAATGCTTATCCCGGATGTTGTCGGGTTTAAACTTGATGGTAAGTTGCGCGAAGGCATTACCGCGACAGACCTGGTTTTGACGGTTACGCAAATGCTGCGCAAGCATGGCGTTGTCGGGAAATTTGTTGAATTTTATGGCGATGGGCTTGACTCACTACCGCTGGCCGACCGTGCCACTATTGCCAATATGGCGCCTGAATATGGTGCGACCTGTGGTTTCTTCCCGATTGATGCGGTGACACTCGATTACATGCGTTTAAGTGGGCGCAGCGAAGAACAAATCGCGCTGGTTGAAGCTTATGCGAAAGTGCAGGGGATGTGGCGAAATACCGGCGATGAGCCGATATTTACCAGCACCCTTGCACTGGATATGAACAAAGTTGAGGCCAGTCTTGCCGGGCCGAAACGCCCACAAGATCGTGTCTCGTTGAGTGATGTGCCGAAAGCGTTTAACGCCAGCAATGAACTCGAACTCAATACGTCGCAAAAAGACCGG
The DNA here is from genome assembly GCF_014189855.1 of Buttiauxella sp. A111. Lineage (GTDB taxonomy): Bacteria > Pseudomonadota > Gammaproteobacteria > Enterobacterales > Enterobacteriaceae > Buttiauxella > Buttiauxella selenatireducens. The sequence continues at coordinate 243,065 of NZ_BJFN01000001.1, read as the reverse complement.
GCTCCGGTTAATTACACGATGGCCGGGCGTGAGTATCAGCTACCCGATGGTGCAGTCGTCATTTCCGCCATTACGTCTTGTACCAATACTTCAAACCCCAGTGTTCTGATGGCCGCAGGGCTGTTGGCGAAAAAAGCCGTGACATTAGGATTGAAACGTCAGCCTTGGGTAAAAGCGTCTTTGGCTCCGGGTTCCAAAGTCGTTTCAGACTATCTGGCAAAAGCGGGATTAACGCCTTATCTCGATGCGCTTGGTTTTAATCTGGTGGGTTACGGCTGCACGACGTGCATTGGTAACTCAGGTCCGCTGCCTGACCCCATTGAACAAGCCATCAAGAAGGGCGACCTGACTGTGGGTGCGGTGCTATCCGGTAACCGCAACTTTGAAGGGCGCATCCACCCGCTCGTGAAAACAAACTGGCTGGCTTCACCGCCGCTGGTAGTGGCCTACGCACTGGCCGGGAACATGAATGTTAACCTGACCACCGATCCGCTGGGGCATGATAAAAAGGGCGATCCGGTTTATCTCAAAGATATTTGGCCGAGCAGCCAGGAGATTGCCCGTGCCGTTGCGCAAGTCACGACCGAAATGTTCCGCAAAGAGTATGCGGAAGTGTTCGAAGGCACACCAGAATGGCGCAATATTGAAGTGGCTCACTCCGATACTTACGGTTGGCAGAGTGATTCTACTTACATTCGGCTGTCACCATTCTTTGATTATATGGAAGCTACGCCTAAACCTTTGCAGGATATCCATGGCGCGCGCGTGCTGGCCATGCTGGGTGATTCGGTCACCACTGACCATATCTCTCCAGCAGGGAGCATCAAGCCTGATAGCCCCGCTGGGCGTTACCTGCAAAATCACGGGGTGGAACGAAAAGAGTTTAACTCCTACGGTTCGCGTCGTGGCAACCATGAAGTGATGATGCGCGGGACATTTGCCAATATCCGTATCCGCAACGAGATGGTGCCGGGAGTGGAAGGTGGCATGACACGCATGCTACCGGGAGACGAGGTTATTTCGATTTACGATGCCGCGATGCGTTATCGGGATAAAGGTATTCCGTTGGCGGTGTTTGCCGGCAAAGAGTATGGCTCGGGTTCCAGTCGCGACTGGGCAGCGAAAGGACCACGTCTGTTAGGCGTACGAGTGGTCATTGCGGAATCCTTTGAACGAATTCACCGTTCTAACCTGATTGGCATGGGCATACTTCCGTTGGAATTCCCTGAAGGTGTGACGCGCAAAACGTTAGGTCTGACTGGTGAGGAGTTTATTGATATCAGGGGCCTCAATGACCTTAAACCGGGCATTTCGGTTCCGGTATCGTTGACTTTTGAGGACGGCAGAAAAGAGGTGATTCAGTGCCGTTGCCGTATTGATACCGGCAATGAACTGACGTATTTCAAAAACGACGGCATCTTGCATTACGTGATTCGCAACATGCTGAACTAGCGAAAATTCTCCCCCAGCGATGGGGGAGAAAATCACTTAATCTTTCGACAGCAAGTGGCCCATTTTAGCGGCTTTGGTATCCAGATAATGTGCGTTTTTCGGGTTACGGCCCACGATGAGCGGCACGCGTTCAACAATATTAATTCCCGCTTCGCTGAGAATTTCTACCTTGCTTGGGTTGTTGGTCAGCAAGCGAACGGCATCGATACCCAATAACTTAAACATATCAGCACAGAGAGTGAAGTCACGCTCATCGGCGGCAAAACCGAGTTGGTGGTTGGCTTCAACCGTATCGTAGCCTTTATCTTGCAAGGCATAGGCGCGGATTTTATTAAGTAAACCAATATTGCGGCCTTCCTGGCGGTGATACAACAGCACGCCACGACCTTCTTCGGCAATTTGGCTTAATGCAGCTTCAAGCTGAAAACCACAATCGCAGCGCAGGCTGAACAGGGCATCGCCCGTCAGACACTCTGAATGTACACGCGCCAAAACAGAATCATTTCCGTTTACATCACCAAAAACCAAAGCAACGTGATCTTGCCCGGTTGCCAGTTCTTCAAAGCCCACCATCAGGAAATCGCCCCATGGGGTTGGCAGTTTGGCCTCTGCCACACGTTTAAGCTGCATGTGATTCTCCAGGTACTTATCGTGGCACTCAGGGTGCCTGCCAGCAGACTGGCTTGTTTAATTACTACTGCTTAGTTTGCCACAACGCCGACCACTTCGCCTAATAGACTGGGCAGACTCCTATTTTTACCCTTTGTGCGACTTCCCATTTTCCCTTCGGTGCGGTTTATCGGGTATCCTTGAGATTCAAAAAGCATAAGGATAAGCAATGCGAGCAATAGCAAAACGAACAACAATGGGAGCTGGATTATTGTTAGTCATGCCTTTAGCCGTGTGGATCTCCGGTTGGCAGTGGGTTCCAGGTGCGCAGGGAAGTTGGCTTAAAATGATGTATTGGGTGACGGAAACCGTTACCCAACCCTGGGGCATCATCACCCACGTTTTGCTGTGCGGGTGGTTCTTATGGTGTCTAAGGTTTCGCCTAAAAGCTGCTCTGATGCTGTTTGCGATACTCGGTGCGGCTATTCTTATTGGGCAGGGGGTTAAATCTGTCATTAAAGATGAAGTGCAAGAACCGCGTCCTTTTGTGGTATGGCTTGAAAAAACTCAACATATTCCTACAGATGAGTTCTACAATTTAAAGCGTAAGCAGCGTGGCGAGTTGGTGAAAAACCAGCTTGAATCGCAGCAGGAAATACCGGGATGGTTGCGTCAGCACTGGCAAAAAGAGACCGGTTTTGCATTCCCTTCAGGGCATACAATGTTTGCGGCAAGTTGGGCATTATTAGGTGTCGGGTTGCTGTGGCCACGTCGACGTACCTGGACCATTGCATTGCTGTTAGTGTGGGCTACAGGGGTGATGGGCAGCCGATTAGTGCTCGGAATGCATTGGCCACGAGACTTGGTGGTTGCCACGCTCATCTCTTGGGTGTTGATAACATTGGCAACCTGGCTTGCTCAGAAACTGTGCGGTCCGTTATCTCCACCGCCGCAAGAAGCTGACGAAATAGCCGAAAGAGATGCTGAGCCTTGAGATTATTGATTTAACCCCCATTTCTTATGAATTGAACGTCGCTAATGGATTCCACGAGCAACCGGGAAATGGTAGTTTATATAGTTGGAAAAACATTAGCGCTTAATTTATCCCCATCATCCATCAAGCTGTAGGGGCGCTGGCATACTCACTTACCCGAATCACGTACGAAAGTCAGTCCGTTGGGGTAAGTTAACTTGCTGCCTACCTGAAACTCGAAAGCGAATGGGTTTAGTCGCGTAAGACCACATGACGGGAAGTAATGTGAAATATTTATTCATTTTCTTACTGGTGCTAGCGATTTTTGTGATTTCAGTCACTTTGGGCGCGCAGAACGATCAGGTTGTTAATTTCAACTACCTGTTGGCACAAGGCGAATATCGTGTCTCCACATTACTGGCGACTCTTTTTGCTGCCGGTTTTTTGCTTGGCTGGCTAATTTGTGGCCTGTTTTGGTTGCGTTTGCGTGTTTCGCTGGCACGCGCCGATCGTAAGATCAAACGCCTTGAGCAGCAAATTACGACGGATTCTGACGCCATAGCAGCGGCTGTACCGGCTGTTAAGGAATAACCTGCCATGCTGGAATTGTTGTTTCTGCTGTTGCCTATCGCCGCCGCTTACGGCTGGTATATGGGACGCAGAAGCGCGCATCAAGATAAGCAGCAAGAAGCTAATCGCCTGTCACGTGACTATGTGGCGGGGGTTAACTTCTTGCTGTCGAACCAGCAAGATAAAGCTGTAGATCTCTTTCTCGACATGCTCAAAGAGGATACCAGCACCGTTGAGGCTCACCTCACGCTGGGTAACCTGTTCCGCTCTCGTGGTGAAGTTGACCGCGCCATTCGTATACACCAATCATTAATGGAAAGTGCCTCGTTAACTTACGAACAACGCTTGTTGGCAGTGCAACAGTTGGGTCGTGACTATATGGCTGCTGGCCTGTATGACCGCGCAGAAGATATGTTCGCGCAACTGATAGACGAAACCGATTTCCGCATTGGCGCGTTACAACAGTTGCTGCTTATCCATCAGGCTACCAGTGACTGGCAAAAAGCTATCGATGTGGCCGAGCGCCTGGTTAAACTTGGCAAAGATAAACAACGTACTGAAATTGCCCATTTCTATTGCGAACAAGCGCTGCAATTGATGGCCAGTGACGACCTTGATCGCGCCATGTCTCTGCTTAAAAAGGGCGCTGCTGCGGACAAAAATTGCGCCCGCGTTTCAATCATGATGGGCCGCATCTTTATGGCGCGTAATGAATACGCGAAAGCCGTTGAATTGCTCCAGCGCGTTATCGATCAAGATAGCGAGCTCGTCAGTGAAACTCTCGAAATGCTGCAAACCTGCTACCTGCAGTTAGACAAAACGCAGGAGTGGGAAACATTCTTGAAACGTTGTGTCGAAGAGAACACCGGTGCGGGTGCTGAGCTGATGCTTGCCGAGATCCTTGAGCGTAAAGAAGGCTCAGAGGTGGCTCAGGTTTATATCAACCGCCAGCTTCAGCGTCACCCAACCATGCGTGTGTTCCATCGGCTGATGGATTACCACCTACAAGAGGCTGAAGAAGGGCGCGCGAAAGAGAGCCTGATGGTACTGCGTGATATGGTCGGCGAACAAGTGCGTACCAAACCACGTTATCGCTGCCAGAAATGTGGCTTCACCGCTTTTACACTGTACTGGCATTGCCCATCCTGCCGGGCCTGGTCAACGATTAAACCGATTCGTGGGTTAGATGGTCAATAACGGGCAAAGTGCGCTCACTTATAAAAAAACGCTGCACTTTAGTTACAACATACTTATAGCTACTACGACCATCCACTCTGAAGCACCGTGCTGTTTATGCTTAGCAAGGTACAATGGCAACTGTAATTTTGTGTCTACCGCGGGTAGAATGCTTGCCGTTTATCTCTTGCGCCGCAATGCTGCCCAACATCAGAAGGTTTAGCCATGAATTCAACTGCATCCTCCTCCTCCCGTGTTGCTACCGATTCTCCAATTGTCGTCGCACTTGATTACGATAATCGCGATAAAGCCTTAGCTTTCATTGACCGTATCGACCCGCGTGATTGCCGCCTGAAAGTGGGCAAAGAGATGTTTACTCTGTTTGGACCGCAGTTGGTGCGTGATATCCAGCAACGTGGCTTTGATGTATTCCTCGATTTGAAATTTCACGATATCCCAAACACCACTGCGCGTGCAGTCGCTGCTGCTGCGGAACTAGGCGTATGGATGGTGAACGTGCATGCCAGCGGTGGGGCGCGCATGATGAATGCTGCGCGTGAAGTGTTGCTACCATTTGGCAAAGATGCACCGTTGCTGATTGCGGTGACCGTTCTGACCAGTATGGAAGCCAGCGATCTGGCAGATCTTGGTATTACGTCAACTCCTGCTGAATATGCTGAGCGGTTAGCGCGTTTAACGCAAAGTTGTGGTCTTGATGGTGTGGTTTGTTCTGCGCAAGAAGCGGTACGCTTCAAAAGCGAGCTGGGGCAGGGTTTCAAATTAGTCACCCCGGGTATCCGTCCGGTTGGAAGTGATGCCGGTGATCAACGCCGTATCATGACACCACAACAAGCACAGACTGCGGGTGTGGACTTCATGGTGATTGGACGCCCGATCACCCAATCTGCTGATCCCGCCCAAACTCTGCGTGACATCCGCGTTTCACTACAGCAGGGGGCGTGATGAAGGACGATAACAGTCGTTTAGTTTACTCAACCGAGAGTGGACGTATTGATGAGCCTAAAACAGCACCTGTTCGGCCAAAAGGGGACGGTGTAGTGCGCATCCAACGCCAGACCAGCGGGCGCAAGGGTAAGGGCGTGTGCCTGATAACCGGTATCGATGCCGATGACGCAGAATTATCGACACTTGCAGTAGAGCTAAAAAAGAAATGCGGCTGCGGTGGTTCGCTAAAAGAGGGGGTGATTGAAATTCAGGGCGATAAACGCGATCTGATAAAATCTCTGCTGGAAGCGAAGGGAATGAAAGTTAAATTGGCAGGCGGTTGATTCGTATATTGAAATAAATAGGCCACGGTATATTTACCGTGGCTTTTTTATTGTGACTGCTGAAAGTCAGACCTGAAAAATTAAATATTTTATAATTCGTTAAAGCGTTTCACGCTTCTGCTGGCATCAAGCTTTATTTACTTACCTGATGGCCGATAATACCACCTACTGCTGCGCCACCCAGAGTCCCCAGCGCGCTACCGTCTGTTAAGACAGCACCACCAACAGCACCAGCACCCGCACCAATCGCGGTGTTACGGTCACGTTTGGACCAGTTTGAACAGGCGCTCAGAGACATAGCTACGGTTAAGGCCAGCACAACGGCGGCAATTTTTTTGTTATTTAAGGTCATAATACTTTCTCCTGAATTATTGATTCACGGAAATAAGCTTCTCTAAAAGTATAGTGGTTTTGAATCAACTTCGAGAAAGCTTCCGTGAAACTGCATAACGATATAAGACCTAAAAGATAATTTTGGTAATTATCACTTCTTGTTACACCGCTAACAAACATTCTAATTTGAATGAAGAATTACAACAGGTAAATAGTCTTAAAGGAACGGCAGGATAATTCTTAGAAAAGAACTGCCTGCAGTAAAAGCAGGCAGATAACGATCGTGATTACTCGATGGGAAATTGTTTAACAATATTGATTTGAATGCCAGTATCCCGCAATTGCTGCCCTGTGGTTTCGTTGAGACCATCATCAGTAATCACGCGATTGATGCATGAAATTGGCCCTAGCGTGTAAGGGTGCATCGAGCCGAACTTGGTACTGTCTGTCAGAACAATGGCTTCGCAGCCTTTTTCCAACACGGTATTCACTACATCGGCGCGCATCATGTCACGGCTCGTAAATCCGGTTTCTGGCAAGAAGCCATCAATACCGATGAACGCCTTGCTGAAATGCACTTGCTGGATAAATTGACGCGTCAGGGGCCCAACCATACTTTCGCTTTTTTTCTGATATATACCGCCAAGTAATACCACTTCACAGTCAGTATCCTTCAGAAGATGAGCGATATAGCTGCTGACGGTGACCAGCGTAATTTTTTTCTGCTCAGCCAATGCGCGGGCGAGGAGTGCATTACAACTGCCGTTTTCGATAAAGATTGTTTCGCCATCGTTGACTAAAGTCGCTGCAAAATCAGCGAGATGCCTTTTAAGCGAATAATTGTTCATCATTCGCGTTTCAACGTCTTCGCTATCCAGCGGAACGGCATAGCCATGTGTGCGTCTCAGGTAGTTCTTTTTCTCCAGAAGATTGAGATCCTGCCGAATAGTCACTTCTGAGACGCCGGTTTTTTTAGCGAGATCGGTCACACTCATGCGACCATGATCAATCACCATCTGTAAAATAATTTGTTGTCTGGAGTTCATGTCAGCCAAATTTAGGGCGGCGCATACCGCGCCGCCTGGATTATCAAAGAGTATGTTCTGTACGGGCTATAATATCATCCTGAGCGTCTGGAGATAAGGCGGTAAAGAAAGCAGAATAACCTGCTACACGTACCACCAGATCACGATATTTATCAGGATGTTGTTTGGCATCTAGCAGGGTTTCACGGGAAACAATGTTGTATTGCACATGCCACCCTTTATGTGCCTCGAAGAAAGTTCGCAGCATAATCATTAACTTTTCGCGGTCGCGCGGATTATCCAGCGTCGCCGGATTCAGCTTCTGATTCAGCAACACACCGCCCAGAATTTTGCTGGTAGGCAATTTACCGACTGAACTTATCACCGCTGTTGGCCCCAGACGGTCAGTCCCTGATGCTGGGCTTGCACCCTCTGCCAGTGGAGTCTTCGCTTTACGTCCATCCGGTGTTGCCATTGTTGCGGCGCCGAAGGGGACGTTTGCTGAAATCGATGAAGTCCCTGCGTAATAGGTCCCACCAATAGGGCCACGACCAAAGCGGGTATTGTGATACTGCTTCAGCTCGTCGATATAAGTCTGGTAAGCCCGTGCCAACAGCAGATCGACTTCATCGTCATCATTGCCATATTTTGGCGCGCTATTAATCAAGCGCTGGCGTAACTGCTCACCGGTCAAACCATCAAAATCGTTAGCCAGTGCTTCAGCTAATTGCTGTTGGCCAATAGCGCCTTGTTCGAACACCAGTTTCTTCACAGCGGCAAGACTGTTACCCAGGTTGGCAATACCGACCTGCAGACCCGAAACCCAGTCATATTTTGCGCCACCTTGTTTAATACTCTTACCGCGCTCGATGCAGTCATCGACCAGAGCCGAGCAAAGAATATCGTGGGCATTTTCTTCAAGAACGGTATCAACAACGCATTCTATTTCGATAGATTTCTGGGTGTAGTAACGAATCTGGGTATCCCAGGCGTCGATGACCTGGTCAAACTGTGTAAAGTTGCCGGAGGACAGTGCATGTTCCTGCGGCAGGAAGATTTTACCGCTGGTTGCATCACGCCCATGCTCCAGTGCTGCTAACATGACACGCGCGAAGTTAATAAAACTCATGCCTGTGCAACGATAGCCCCATTTGCCCCCCACTGCGGTTTCGATACAACCGATGGCGGCATAATCGTAAGCATCTTCGCGGCTGACACCCAGCTTGATAAATTCATCGATAACGATTTCATCGTTATTAAACGCAGGCATACCGAAACCACAACGGATCACTTGAACACAAGCGTCCAGGAAGTCGTTACTCATTCCCGCGTGATAACGCACGCTCAAGTTAGGTTGTGTTGAGCGTAACTGGCCGCATGACTCAAGGATGGCGTAAGAGAGCGGGTTGACCGCATCAACAGGTTCACCATTGACGAGCGTTTGGCCGCCAATTGTCACGTTTTGGTATAACGGACTACCGGCGGAAGCTTTGGAGTGAGAACCAGAACGAATTTTGTTAACTTCCAGTAACTTCAACCAGCAGCTTTGCAGCAATTCGATAGCCTGGTCACGTCCCAGCGTTTGTTCTAGTTCAACATCACGGCGATACCATGGATAGAGGAACTGGTCGAGACGACCGAAAGAAACGGAGTGTCCGTTAGATTCAATCTGCAATACCAACTGAACAAAGTAGCTTAACTGCAATGCCTGCCAGAATGAGGTTGGTTTTTGATGGGCAATAACTTCACAGTTTTCAGCCATTGCCAGCAGTTCGTAACGGCGAGATTCGCGTGTTTCTGTGCCAGCCATTTCTTTAGCAAGTGCCGCATAACGCAGGATATGATCACTTAATGCGACAAAGGTAATATCGATGGCTTTAAGGAATTGTTCTTTATGCAAATCTTCCCAATCGGTGAGATGCAGACGTGAACGACGCTCGGCAACTTTGCTACGTAAACCATCGATCCCCAATTCCAGTAACAGAGGGAAGTTGACCGCCAGGTGCGCATCGCCCGAGGTCATATTGCCTTCAGCTTTAATAATCCCACTTGCCAGCAACTCTTTCTGCTCGTCGGTAAACATTCCGTAGCAACGGTCTTGTACTGTTTGGCCGCGCCACCACGGACAAATTTCATGCATTACCGCTTTGTCTGCATCGGAAATTGAGAAGCCGGCACCAGGACGGTCACCCAGCTCATCAATTTCAGTCTCAATCCAGCCAACTGTATATTCAGGGAAGAACGGTGCACCACGCACATGGCTTGCCTGGTTACCGACGATCAACTCATCATGCTTAATCCAGATAGTACGTTCAGCAAGGTGGTGGGCAAGGGCGAGGGCGCGGCGCACAGGCAAAGGCTTGTCCTGATGCTGCTGATAAATCGCCGTGTAATGCTGTGCACGTTCAGTACAAACAGGCGGCTTAACTATATGAATTAGCGCCTCTTTATGATCTTTTATGCGTTGGCTTAAGGTGTTCAGGTTCAGTTGTGTCATCGGTTTATCCTCTTATCCAGGCGGTCATCCCTTTTTGGCTTGCGTACTGCTCAGCAAATTGCAGCAGTTCTGGCGCATCAAGCGGTTGGTGCGCGGCCGTATAAGGGATATTCAGGAGTTTATATTTGTTAATACCTAAGGTGTGGTAAGGCAAAAAATGAATCGCTTTCACGCCGATTTCGTCGGCAGCAAAATCACTGATTGCACGAATAGATTGCTCATCCGCATTAAAATCAGGGATAAGTGGTACGCGAACCGTCATTTCGACATTGCGCGCAGCGAGCTTGCGGAAATTATCCAGTACGCGTTCGGCGCTGCCATCCGTCCATTGTTTGAAGCGTTGTACATCGACATGCTTCAAGTCGGCGAGCAATAAATCGAGGTTTTCAAGAGTCGGCTCAATATATTTCCATGGCACGTGGAGGCAAGACTCGACGGCGGTATGAATCCCCGCCTCTTTGCTTTTTCTCAGCAATTGCTCAGCCACTTCAGGCTGCATAAAAGGTTCACCGCCAGAAAGCGTGATGCCACCGCCGCTGCGGTCATAAAATGGCTTATCACGCAGTACGGTTTTCATGATTGCATCGATACTTTGCGTTTCGCCGCATACGCTCAACGCCTGAGTAGGGCAGCAGTCTGTTAACGCGGTGAGATCATCAGTACCCAGCTTTTCACGGGCGATAACCAGCGAATCATCAATGCGAGAAATAGCATGTGGAGCAACCTGTGGGCACAACTCACAAGCAGCAAGGCATAAACGCTCATCAAACAGAACATCCCGATCGCGTGCGCGGCTCTCTGGATTCTGGCACCAGCGGCAACTTAAAGAGCAGCCTTTCAGGAACACCACGGTGCGGATGCCTGGACCATCATGTGTTGAGTAACGTTGGATATTAAATAGCATAAGCCGCCCCTATCTTCTGTTCGTAAATTAGATTACTTTCGAATGAAAGTTTTATTGATCCTGATCAGATAAAGAACAGACAGTGACGTTATGATGTCAGCAATGAGATAGATGACCGATTCGGAGAGCTTATGGAACTGTATTTAGATACTGCTGATGTTGCCGCAGTGAAGCGTTTAGCACGTGTTTTGCCTTTGCAGGGCGTCACAACCAACCCATCCATTGTAGCTAAAGCAGGTATTTCCTTGTGGGAAGTGCTGCCCGCGTTGCAGGATGCACTAGGCGGTGAAGGCAAGTTATTTGCTCAGGTTATTGCCGCACAAGCTGATGAAATGGTGAAAGAAGCGGAATTGTTGGTTAAGCGCGTGCCTGGTATCGTGGTGAAAGTTCCGACCACAGTAGAAGGTCTGGCAGCCATGAAGCAATTGAAAGCGCTGGAAATTCCGACACTCGGGACGGCGGTTTATGGTGCAGCTCAAGGGTTACTTGCGGCACTTGCGGGCGCTGAGTATGTCGCGCCATATGTGAACCGCCTGGACGCGCAGGGTGGTGATGGCATTCAAATGGTTCAGGACTTACAGCAATTGCTGACGCTGCATGCTCCGCAATCTAAAGTTCTGGCTGCCAGTTTCCGTACGCCACATCAGGCGATGTCTTGCCTGTTGGCTGGTTGCGAAGCCATTACCTTACCGGTGGATGTCACGGAACAACTACTGACAACGCCTGCGGTCAATGCGGCTATTGCGACATTTGAAAAGGACTGGCAAGGGGCGTTTGGTTCACTGAGCTTGTAAAACTGCGCCGGTTTTTAGCCGGCGGCAGATCAAATCTCCCAGGGCGACTTTTTCAAGTCGCTCTCTTTTTGTTCTTTACCACTCGCAACATTCAGCAATTCAGCTTTCAAAATCTCCAGATTATTAATGGCTGACGCATGATCGCCTCCCACCAAAATATCCAGTACGGTGTCAATACGCTTTGCGAGTTGCAGAGGGTCCACTGAAGGCATAGTGCATCCTGTTTATTCTGAAAAAAAGTTACCGTCATAATGCAAAAAAAGACTCAAAAAGAGAAGGTGTTATGACTCTTTTTTCGCCTTATTCATCAATCGATTATCGAACAATATATAAGTAATAATTATTAAATGTCTCGGTACATTCATCCTTAAGCAGTAGTGCATTAGTCTGATCCTGCGCGTAACGCGCTTTCATAACATGAGGATAAGATAATGACAGTAATTAACCAGCCAACCTGCAAATTGTTCACGGATACTACTCGATTCACTCAATTGTCGGGATATTACGAAGCAGAACGCCGCACTGTGTGGATGATGTTACGAGCTCAACCTCGCCCTTGCTTCAATCACAAACTGATCGAAGAAATTATGAACCTGCGGTATCTGGTTCAACAAGAAGGGTTTGTGGTTGATTTTTGGGTGACCGGTTCATTGGTGCAAGGAATGTATAACACGGGTGGTGATTTGGGCTTCTTTGTTGAATCAATTCAGCAAGGACGGCGAGAAGCACTGCGTGCTTATGCACGTGCTTGTGTGGATTGTGTCCACGCGGCTTCCCGAGGCTTTGACAGCGGTGCGATTAGCCTTGCAATGGTGGAGGGTAGTGCATTAGGGGGAGGGTTTGAAGCCGCGCTCGCACACCATTTTATATTGGCACAACGGGACGCGCGCATGGGGTTCCCGGAAATCGCTTTTAACCTGTTCCCTGGAATGGGGGCGTATTCGCTGGTTGCACGCCGCTCAGGGATGAAACTGGCTGAGGAGCTTATTTATAAAGGTGAATCGCACACCGCTGAGTGGCATCAGCAATTTGGCCTGGTGGATGAGTTGTTTGAACCGGGTCAGGGCTATCTTGCCACTCGTACCTTCATTGATACCTTGCAACCGAAGCTTAATGGCGTGCGCGCAATGTTGCGTGCCCGTCAACGTGTACTTCAGTTACCTCGTTCGGAATTAATGGATATCACAGAAGATTGGGTGGACGCAGCATTCTGCCTGGAAGCTAAGGATATTGCGTATATGGAAAGATTAGTGCTGTTGCAAAACCGCCACACCGCGACGGTTTTACGTAAAGCCAGTTAACGCGCGGTTCTTGCCTGATATCGTTTTAACCAACGTTCGAATACGGCTGCGGGCATTGGTTTAGCAAATAAGTAACCCTGCCGTTCGTTGACGCCATTCTTTGTTAGAAAGGCGTCTTCTTTTTGGTTTTCGACCCCTTCAGCAATCACCTGCAAATTCAAAGCTTGCGCAACCGCAACGATGGCACGAACAAGCGATTGGGAAACCGATTGTTTATGAATATCGCGCACAAAACTTTGGTCGAGCTTAATGGCGTCTATCGGGAAACGAGCGAGCTGAGAAAGCGAAGAATAGCCCGTGCCGAAGTCATCTAAATGCACTTGCGCACCAAGGCGACTGAATTGTTGAATCACCGAAAGGGCTAACTCTTCGTTCTCAATCAAACAGCTTTCTGTCAGTTCGACATCAATCGGGCAGTATTCAAAGTCGAGATCTTTGAGAGCTTGCTTCAGATCGCTAAAGATAGTTTGGTCGGCTAACTGACGCGCAGATACGTTCACCGCAACACGTAAATTGATGCCTTTATCGCGCCATTTCGCGACCTGTTGAACCACACTTAACATCACCCAGCGGCCAAGCGGAACAATCAGTCCGGACTCTTCGGCATAGGAGATAAAGTCCAGTGGAGGGATCAAACCACGCTCTGGTGATTGCCAGCGCACTAGTGCTTCCAGGCTTCTGACCTCACCGCGCCAGGTCATTTTCGGCTGATAGTGAATGACAAGCTGGTCGTTTTCGAGAGCCTTACGCAAGTTGGTATCGAGCCACAAGTATTCAAAGACCCGCTGATTCATTTCCGGCGAGAAGACGCAGAACTTACCGCGGCCACTCTCTTTGGCGGTATACATCGCGGTATCCGCGTTGCGAATCACGCTTTCACGGTCTTCACCGTGCTGGGGAGCCAGCGAAATACCTAATGAACAACCGGTGTAGACTTCAATTAAACCAATGCGGAAAGGTTGCTTCAGGCGAGTCAAAATACGCGACGACATCGCTTCCAGAGTGGCTTGCGAAGTGTCGGTCGCCAACACAATAAACTCATCACCGCCAAGGCGTGCCAGAATTTGCCCGTCATCAAGACAACTTAAAATGGCTAACGAAACCGCCTGTAAAAGCTGATCGCCGAACATGTGCCCATATGCGTCGTTCACTTTTTTAAAGTTATCGAGATCCAGATAAACGATGCCTACCTGAGTTTCACCACGATTTTCAATCGAGGCGGTAATCAAGTCATTGATGGCATTGCGATTGGGCAGACCCGTAATGGTGTCGGTATTCGCCAGAACGCGCAGACGCTCTTGTGCTCGGCGTTCTTCGGTAATGTCAGTACCAGAACAAATCAGATAGATTTCGTTCTTACCGCTGCCACTGTGGACGAATTTATTGCGGAATAAAAACAACCGCTGGCCCTTGCGGGTTTTTATCCAGCGCTCAACTTCATAAGAGTTACCGTTGCGAAAGAAACCGCTGATATTGCGTTTGGATGCGGCGGCTTCACTGCGACTCATGAATAACTTAAAAACGTTTTGGCCAATGACCTCTTGTTCTTTAAGACCGGTATATTCTTCACACAAGCGGTTAAAGCGTTGGATATTCCCTAATCTGTCGAGAATGACGATAACTGAGTTCGCCTCTGAGACCACCTGTTCTGCAAAAGAGAGCCCTTGCACCAAATCACGTGCAACAGAAGGGGTGTCGTTCCATGCCGACGCGGAGCCAGCCCACTCCTTTTTTGAAACTTTACGCCCTACCAGATGCACAGAAACTTCACTGCCAAACAACGAAATTGACATGGTTACACTTGAGGTAATCACCGTCATTTGGCGAATTTGTTCAGCCTGTTCAGGAGCCAAAGCAATGACCTGGCTAACATCTGAATCTTCACTGGCTGCTAATTGCAGCGCATTGCTATCGCCTGGCAAACGCCAATATGGGCTGGTTGTCCCTAAATAACGGTAGAGCAGATTCTGCTCCAAATCGTCTTTCATGCTCTCTCCTGAACCGGGGCCGACATATCGCGTCAGTCTGATATTCATATTAGCAATATAAAACCGATCTCAAAGTAACAACTATATGTAAAAATGATTGTTTTTACAGAATATGTGGGAAATCTGAATCTTCGGCGCTAGATTGTCAGTTTTTTAGGCGTTATAGCAAGTAAAAAAAGTGTTACGACTCTAATCATTTCCCGGGTGTGACTATTACTCAAAATCCGACCGAGAGAGAACAACGCAAAAAAAAAGCTGAACATGTGTTCAGCTTTTAAAGAAGATTTTTAAACTTGCGGTTAAATGGCAGGGCGAGCAATCACGCTACGCGTTTCCATTCGCACTTCTGCGATTGTCACATCAATCACATCAGTGACTTTGAATGCGACTTCACCTTTGATTTGAACCGTGCCACTTTCCTGGCTGCAAACCAGTTCGTCACGAACGGCGTGCAGGAACGGGGCAGGGATAAAAGCAACCGCGCCGTTATCAACCAAGCGAACACGCATCCCGCCACGGCTGACATCAATGATTTCAGCAGCAAATCGAGTATCCGTTCCAGCTTTGTCTTTCAGGAAGCGAGCATATAACCAATCACCGACATCACGTTCTGCCATGCGGTTCAGGCGGCGACGCTCAGCCATCTGTACGGTAATTTCATCCTGTGGACGTGCTGCGGTTTCACCTTTGATGATCGCTTTTAACAGGCGGTGGTTGATCATGTCGCCGTATTTACGAATAGGTGAAGTCCAGGTTGCATAAGCTTCCAGGCCAAGACCGTAATGCGGGCCAGGCTCGGTGCTGATTTCAGCAAACGACTGGTAGCGACGAATGCGGCTGTCCAGGAAACTGGTGGGTTGTGCATCGAGCTCACGGCGCAGTTTGCAGAAGCCGTTCAGGGTCAGCACTTCTTGCGCATCAACTTCCAGTCCATGGCCTTGCAGCATGGTTGCGAGTTGTTCAGTATTCGCTGGGTCAAAACCGGTATGGACGTTATAAACACCGAAACCGAGTTTTTCACGCAGCACAATTGCTGCGCAGACGTTGGCGGCAATCATTGATTCTTCAACGATGCGGTTCGCGATACGACGTGGCTCCGCGACGATATCCAGCACTTCGCCTTTTTCACCCAATACAAAGCGGTAATCAGGGCGATCTTTGAACACCAGCGCATGGGTACGACGCCAGTCAGCACGACTCTGGCAAACACGCTCTAACAGACGGATTTGCTTAGCGATAGCCTCGCCTGGTGGCTGCCAGTCGCCTTTTTCTTCCAGCCAATCGGAAACATCGTCATAAGCCAGTTTGGCTTTTGATTCGATAGTGGCCACGAAGAAGTTAATTTGATCGTCAATCGTGCCGTCTTGCGCGATAACCATGCGGCAAGCAACGACAGGACGCGTGACATTTGGACGCAATGAACACAAGTCGTCAGACAACTCGCGTGGTAGCATCGGGATGTTAAAGCCCGGCAAGTAGTTGGTGAACGCGCGAACTTTAGCAATATTGTCAAGCTTGCTGCCTTCAGCAATCCAGGCAGTAGGGTCGGCTATAGCAACAGTCAATTGCAACTTGCCATCGGCAAGCTCTTCCACGAACAGCGCGTCATCCATATCTTCGGTGCTGGCGCTATCAATGGTAACGAAATCCAGGGCGGTTAAATCTTCACGCACCAGGCCTTCATCCAACATTTCAGTCGCTACACCGTTAGGGGCTTCGCGCTCCAGATTGTGGCGTGACAGTGTCACCCACCATGGCGCAAGGTGATCGTCGCCGAAGGTGATGAACTGCGTCAATTCAGCGTAGAAACCACGGTCGCCTTTAAGCGGGTGGCGCTTCATTTCTGCAACGGCCCAGTCACCATTCTGGAAATCATGCGTCACGTTACGATCGGCGCGACACTGAATCGCATCGCGTAATAACGGATGATCCGGCACGATAGACAGGCGGTCGTCTTTACGTTGTACACGGCCAACAAACCGGCTGAGGAACGGTTCGATAAGCTCTTCTGGCTCAGCGGTTTCGCGGTCCTTGTCGGTGTGAATCACCGCGCTCACGCGGTCACCATGCATCACTTTTTTCATCTGCGGCGGCGGAATAAAGTAACTTTTCTGGGCATCCACTTCGAGGAAGCCAAAGCCTTTTTCCGTGCCTTTAACCACGCCTTCAACACGTGGAGTTTGGGAATGCAGTTGCTGTTTAAGCTGCGCGAGCAGCGGGTTATCCTGGAACATGTTTTTTAGTTTTCGTGGCCAAAAGAGCGGCTGACAGTTTTACGCGAAACCACCCTTTGCGGCAAGTGATGATTACCCTAAAAGCATGGGATATCCTATGCCTGGATGGCATTTCCCAGCCCAATTTTTAGTCGATTTAGCCAACCGTATAATGCAGAACACACCAGCAATCGCAATGCCTCATTCTTGCTAAAACCTTGCTCGAATAAGGGTTGAAGCTGGGCGGCGCTGAAACTACCCGGTGCGCGAGTTAATACACGTACAGCCTGAATAATTGCACGCTCCCGAGGATGATTGTGACTCCAGGCCTGTAACGCACGTTCCCCATTGCGTATCGCCTCGGGCAGAGCATTTTCCCCATGCCAGTGATCCGTCGCATCGCTAAAACAACTGACACTGCCGTTTATGCGCGCCGTCAGCAGGTTCACCAGCACGAGATCGTCATGAGTTGCTGCATTGGGTGGGAATAACAGGTGGGTTAGCTGACTCAGGACAGAAAGCGGCGGCGCATCATGAGCCAGCAGCCAACTCAGTGGGTTTAAAGCACGTTGTGCCAGGCTAACGTTCACCACTTCCAGTTGATATGTGTTCGCGTAACGTTGCTCGACAGGCGGTAATCCGGGCTGCCACAATTTATCCCCCTCAAGAAATAACTCCGCAGTGGCATCCTGTTGGGTATCAAGCCCGGGAATCCAGCGTACAGGTAGGCCCTGATGCGCATGGAAGAGAGCAATCACACGCGCCTGAAAGCCGATAAACCCGATCAACTGGTTAAAAGTCACTATGTCATTCACCGATAGGGCAACTTCATCGAGCTGTTGACGCGAAATATCATCAATCAATGTTGGCTGGCTGGCCAACTGGCGTGCGTACTGGGTAATTTGTGTCAGGCGGCGATTGCTTTCACGCGAGGAGTCAGGCCCTGGTTGTGGGGCAAGTCGCGCTGCGTAATGGTTACAAAGCCGCTGCACGCCATACACCTGTGCAACCGTAAGTGCGGTACTCAACCGGTCATAACTGCTTAGGGTGTGTAAACGGGTGACAGGGCTGTTGTCAGGCAGCAGAGCGTCTGCGGCATCACGAGCCACGGAAAGCCAGGCAGCTTCTGCTGCGCGTTGTTCAGCACTCAATTCCAGGTCGAGTAAAAAACGGTCTTCGAGGTAAGCGGCCTCGGGAACTAGCGGTAATACGGCGTCACTGCGGCTGGACTGAGTCTCATGATACCAGTGGCCTTTGCCAGAGATTCGGCGTTGTTCCATGGTCGTTCCTTGGTCAAAGAGTTTACAAGCCTGGGGGAAAACCCTGACGGCCTGATTCGCTGCTTTATCCTGGCGTAAGCGTGGGAGGCGACAAAAGAATGATCGGTGATAATAAATATCGGAAAGGTATAACTAACAGAAATTTGTCGTGCAGAGGGGCGGATGAAAAGGGGGGAGTGGCGTGATGATAACGGGGCGGACTGATGTCCACCCGCGTTGCGAACCGAATTAGTCTTTCAGTTCCAGTTCATTCATTGCAGCGATGCTGAAACCGCCGTCAACGTGCAGAACTTCACCTGAAACACCGGCAGACAGATCTGAACACAAGAACGCTGCGGAGTTACCCACATCTTCAATGGTCACAGTACGACGAATCGGGGTAACCGCTTCGCAATGTGACAGCATTTTACGGAAATCTTTAATGCCAGACGCGGCCAACGTACGGATTGGACCCGCAGAAATGGCGTTTACGCGCACACCTTCAGGACCCATCGCGTTCGCCATGTAGCGCACGTTAGCTTCCAGAGACGCTTTAGCCAGACCCATCACGTTGTAGTTAGGGATTGCACGTTCAGCACCCAGGTAAGACAGAGTCAGCAGAGCAGAACCTGGGTTGAGCATTTCGCGGCAAACTTTAGCCATCGCGACAAAGCTGTAAGAGCTGATGTCATGAGCGATTTTAAAGCCTTCACGGGTAACCGCATTCACGTAGTCGCCATCTAACTGGTCGCCAGGTGCGAAACCGATAGAGTGAACGAAGCCGTCAAACTTCGGCCAGGTTTTAGCCAACTCAGCAAACATTGCGTCGATGCTCGCATCTTCAGCCACGTCGCACGGCAGCACCAGGTTTGAACCCAGATCAGCTGCGAAGCCTTCAACACGGCCTTTCAGTTTTTCATTCTGGTAAGTGAAAGCCAGTTCAGCCCCTTCACGGTGCATCGCCTGTGCGATACCGTAGGCAATGGAGAGTTTACTGGCGACGCCAGTGATCAGAATGCGCTTACCGGTAAGAAAACCCATAGCTTTGAATCCTTATAGTTTCTGCTTATTTTATGACTGTAAAATCATTAAGTTACGATTGATTAGTCACAATTTTTCAACACGAAAGTGAAATTATATCCCACTCGGCGTCTGTTGTGTCACCTTATTTTTACGACCCTTACTGACTGGTTATCACGTCACCAGAGGTCGGAACAGCCAGAGTATGATTAACGTACTACGCTTTAGGGGATAATTTTTGTGTCCTGGTCACCCAGCATGTGGAGCGTAATGATGAAGATCAATGTCGAAACACGGGTTGACGCGCCCGTTGAGAAGGTTTGGCAGGCTTATATCGATCCGGAAGCCATTAAGCAGTGGAATACCGCATCTCCCGACTGGCACACGCCGACGGCAGAAGTAGATTTTCGTGAAGGTGGGCCATTCTCATTTCGCATGGAAGCCAAAGACGGCAGTATGGGTTTTGATTTTGCAGGTGTTTATACCCAGATTGTGCCGTATGAATTAATCGAATATCAGTTTGGTGAAAGAGAAGCGCGGATCGAATTTACGCCAGCAGAACACGGCGTTGATGTGCGTCTGGAATTCGACCCTGACGGCCAATATCCCGTTGAGCATCAAAAGAATGGTTGGCAGGCGATTCTGGATAATTTTGCGCGCTATGTTGAGGCGCAGTCCTAATGTTTGCAGGGAGGATAGTTTTATCCTCCCTGCAAACCGTCTGGCGTATGCCGGGTGAGCGAAGCGTCACCTGGAATTAATCGTTACCGGTCTTTGCGCCACGCATCTGCCGTCAGTGCCTCGCCAAAGTGGCTGGCAATCAGGCGTTTGGTCAAATCGTGGAGCGGGGAGGCGAGAACATCAGCAGTACTTCCTCGTTCCACCACTTCGCCCTGATGCAACACCATCACCTGGTCGCTGATGTGTTTCATCATGCCGATGTGCTGCGTCACGTAGATGTAGGCTATGCCCTGTTTTTCCTGAAGTTCTAACATCAGATTAATCAACTGCGAACGCATCGACATATCGAGCGAGGCGAGCGCTTCATCGGCAATAATGACTTTCGGACGCAGTATTAATGCCCGGGCCAACCCCAAACGCTGCTTTTGCCCAGGAGCAAGCATGTGCGGATAATAACTGGCATGGTCCGGAAGTAACCCCACCATTCTTAGCGTCTCGATAATCTGCTTCTGGCGCGCTTCCGGCTCCAGGTTGGTGTTCAGACGCAGCGGGAAATCGAGGATCTGTGAAATGCGCTGGCGGGGATTCAGCGAAGTGCTGGGATCCTGGAAAATCATACGAATATGCTGGCTTCGGTAGGTGTAGTCACCGTAATGCAGCAAATGGTCGTTAATGACCACTTCTCCCGTCGTCGGCTCCACCATGCCCGCGAGCATTTTAGCCAGCGTGGATTTGCCTGAGCCGTTTTCGCCAATAATCGCCAGCGTTTGTTTTTCACGTAAGGTGAAACTCAACGGTTTTACTGCGTCGACGTGCTGACGACGGAACAGGCCCGTGCGGTAACGAAACGTTTTACTTAAGTTACGGACTTCGAGTAGCGTTTCGACCATTACTGACTCTCCATATTCAGCGGGAAGTGGCAGGCATAAAGATGTGTTTTAGCCCCGGTCAGGCGAGGTGTTTCGATGCATTCACGTTGCGCATAAGGGCAACGAGGCCCGAGTCGACAGCCCATCGGCAGATGTTCCAGTAACGGGATAGCACCAGGCATCGTATTCAAGCGGCTTTTATGCGGCATTGAACGACCAAAGTCGGGAATGGCACGGATAAGCGCCTGAGTATACGGGTGATGCGGGGTGGTAATCAGTTCTTCACTGGGCGCACTTTCCACCGTTTGTCCGCAGTACATCACGTTAATTCTATCCGCCCACTGGCTCAGCATTTGCAAGTCGTGGCTTATCAGCAAAATTGTCGTGTTGTTGTACTGATTCAGGCGCGTCAGCAATTTGAAAATCTGCAATTGCGTCGTCGGTTCCATGGCGTTTGTCGGCTCATCGGCAATCAACAAACGTGGCTGGTTTGCCAGCGCAATAGCGATCATCACCTTCTGACACTCACCGTCTGTCAGTTCGTAGGGATAACTGCGCATTGCATCTTTATGGTCTTTAATTCCGACGCGGTGTAACAGTTCGATGGCTCGGCGTTTACGCCAGCCAAAACGTTTCCACCAACGGCCTTTAAACGTCCAGCCGGGGATGTTTTGCATCAACTGGCGACCCACGCGCTCGGAAGGGTCTAAACAGGATTGTGGTTCCTGGAAGATCATCGAAACGTTATGTCCAACCAGACGTCGGCGCTCTCGTCCGCTCAGGCGTAACAAGTCGATGTCATCAAAACGCATACGGTCCGCGGTGACGCGCCAGTTGTCTTTCGTGACGCCGCAAATCGCTTTTGCAATCAGGCTTTTGCCGGAGCCGGACTCACCCACCAAACCGCGGATTTCCCCTTCATTCAGGGTCATACTGACACGGTCAACGGCCTTGACCCACCCCTCGGAAGTCATAAATTCGATGGTGAGATTTCGGATATCAAGTAATGGCATTATTGCACCCCCGCATTGATTGCGCGGCGTAATCCATCGCCCAGCAGGTTGACCAGTAACACACTGATCATTATAGCAACTCCGGGCAACATCACGGTCCAGGGCGCCACATAAATCAACTCCAGTGCATCACCCAACATCGCGCCCCATTCTGGCGATGGAAGCTGGGCCCCTAAATCGAGAAAACCTAACGCAGCAATATCCAGAATGGCCATGGAGAGTGCGCGGGTGATTTCGGTAATCAGGATTGAGGCGGTATTTGGCATGACCGCAAACCACAGAATATTGAGCGTTGAAGCGCCGTCCAGACGAGCGGCAACGACGTAATCTTTTTCCAGTTCGTCATGCACGGCACTATAGACCGAACGCACCATTCGCGGCAGCAGCGCCAGCCACACGGCAAACATGGCGTGAACCAAATGCGGGCCAACAAACGCCACGACGATGATGGCCAGCAGAAGGGTAGGAATCGATAACAACGTATCCAGAATGTGGTTCAGAACCGCAGAGCGCAGGCCATGTGTGGAGCCTGCAATGACACCCAGAATGATCCCGAATACGGCAGCGGCCAGCGTCACAACAAACGCGCCACCGACGGTCGGCGCCGCACCACTTAACAAGCGGCTTAATACATCGCGCCCAAGGTCATCCGTACCGAGGAAGAACGACACATCGCCATAGCGTGACCAGGACGGTGGTAACAACTGATAACCCAGGAATTGCTGGTCGATCCCATAAGGGGCGAAAACGCTGCCAAACACGCACAACAGTACCAGCGCGCCGCAACCATACAGGCCAATCATCGCCGTGGTGTCGCCGTAAAATTTTCGCCAGGTCAGTCGCAGCGTACTCGGCGGGCGCTTCTCGCGATAGACGCTATCGTAAGGCATACCATTCCTTATGTGTCAGTGGGTTAGCCATAGCCCCCAAAATATCGGAGATAACGTTCACGATGATTACCAATGAACCAATGACCATCACGCCAGCAGAAATGGCCGTGTAGTCTTGTTGACGAATGGCGTTGATAAGCCATCGTCCAAGCCCCGGCCAGCTGAACACCACTTCGGTGATCATCGCCAGCGTTAACATCGTTGAAAACTGTAACCCCAGACGCGGGATCACCGGAGGCAGCGCATTGTGAAGCACGTGGCGATGCAAAATGGTCAGTCGCGATAAACCGCGTGTCGCCGCCGCTTTAATATAGTTTTGGTCAAACACGTCAATGGTGCTGAGGCGCATTAAACGAATCACTTCAGTGGTCGGGGCGACGGCAAGGGTGGCGACCGGTAAAATCATATGGCGTATGGCGCTGATGATCATTTCGTCACGATACGGCGAGTCAGATAGCCAGGCGTCAACCAGCGCAAAGCCAGTGACCGACTTCACTTCATAGAGTAAATCGAAACGGCCTGAAACGGGTAGCCAGCCTAACGTCAGTGAGAAAAACATCGTCAGTAGCAGCGCAAACCAAAATACCGGAATCGAAAAACCGACCAGCGCCAGAGCACTGATAAGCTTATCCTGCCATTTGTTATGCATGATCCCGGCCAGCATCCCCACAGGAATACCGATGAGCAGTGCCAGGCCAAATGCCAGAAAACAGAGTTCCATGGTAGCTGGGAACACGATACTCAACTGTTCGTTAATCGACTGACCATTAATACTTGATACGCCGAAATCCCAGTGCAGGATACTTTCAAACCAGAACACCCACGCGTTCCACAGCGACGCTCCTTGCAATGGTGCGTGCGGCGTGAAGTAGTTGAGGCTAAAGCCAATAAAGGTCAGAAAAAACAACGTCACCAGCAGCAACAGCAGGCGGCGCAAGGTATAGATGATCATGGTTTTTTCACCTCAACATTTTCACGGAAAACACCCGCAAACGATGCGTTACCAAACGGACTCAGCACCAGCCCTTTAATGTCGTAGCGATAGGCTTGCAGGCGCAGCGATGATGCCAGAGGCAGCACCGGTAACTGCTCTGCCAGAATATCCTGCGCTTCCCGATAAGCCTCAATACGCGACGCCAGTTGTTGAGAAGACAACGCTTTTTGCAGCACTTCATCAAATTCAGGATTACACCAGCGAGCATAGTTGGTCTGCGAACGAATCGCTGCGCAACTTAGCATCGGGCGAAAGAAGCTATCCGGATCGTTACTGTCAGTGGCCCAGCCCGCGAGGGTAAGGTCGTGGTTCATATCCATCAAACGAGCTTCCTGGAAGCGACCTTCGACCGGCACAATAATCACTTTCACGCCAATTTGGGCCATATCCGCCTGAATAAGCTCTGCCGTTTTCAACGGACTTGGGTTCCACGCCTGCGAGCTGGTTGGCACCCACAAGCGCAACTCCAGATTATTGATCCCCAGCGCTTTTAATTGCTGACGGGCTTTGGCGGGATTGTATTCGGTGATTTTGGAGTCGCTGTCATAGGCCCATGATGCGCGAGGCAAAATAGACGCGGCAGTTTCAGCGGTACCGTAGTAAATCGACTGCATCAGGCGCTGGTTATTAATCGCCAGTGCCAGCGCATGGCGAACTTCAGGATTATTTAATGGCGCTTTATTGGTATTGAACGCCAGATAAGCAATATTCATCCCCGGACGCAACGTAAGACGCAAACGCGGATCATCACGCAAAATCGTCAGCTGGCTGGCGGCAGGATAGGCGAGTACATCGCATTCGCCGGTGATAAGTTTCGACAAGCGTCCCGTACCGCCCGAGCCCAAATCCAACACCACTTGCGGCATTAACGGCACGCCGCGCCAGAATTTAGGGTGACGCGCGAGGCGAATATACTGCCCGGAACGATATTCGCTAATCTGGAACGGGCCGGTGCCAACCGGTTCGCGGTCCATCATCTCTTTTCGATCGGACTTAGCCAGTTGCGCGGCGTATTCCGCAGACATAACGGATGCGTAATGCGTTGCCATGTGCCACAGGAACGACGCATCTGGTTTTTCAAGACGGAACTCAACGGTATTGCTGTCCAGTTTACGGATGCTTTTTACGGAGTCCGGGAACTGAAGGCTGTCAAAATAAGGGTAATTGCCGCCGTTTACGCTGTGCCAGGGGTGGTTGCGGTTAAATACACGCTGGAAACTGAACACCACATCATCAGCATTAAGTGCACGAGTCGGTTTAAACCATGGTGTCGTCTGGAATTGAACATTAGGGCGTAGATGGAAACGGTAGGTTGCGCCGTTATCCAGCACTTCCCAGCTTTCGGCCAACTCAGGTACAAGGCGGTAAGTATAAGGATCAACATCTAATAACCGGTCATACAACTGTGCGGCAAGGGTGTCCACAGTCAACCCGCCGCTCGCCATCTGCGGATTAAAGGTGTTGACCTGACCGCTGACACAATAAACAAATCCGCTGTTACGGATATCTGCTGGCTTTTGGACAGGTGTTACCGCTGGGGGAGCAGCAAAAGCTACGCCACTCAGGCAGCTAACTGCCAGTAACAGGGAAGATACAATTGCGCGCATAAGTTTTTGAGTTTTCACGGGTGATAGCCAAAGTGTATCGTACTCTTGAGGGCTTCCCAAAATATGTCAGGCTATTTTGCTTTTTTTATAAACAATGCCTGCAAAAAAGGCAGGGGAATGCTGTTTTTTACAGCGTTTACGGCCTTCAGTGAGCCACTTCAAGCCGCATCGTTTGGTGAATAAAACGGCGTAACGCTCCACGAAAACAAAAGCTGAGTTGGCCAGCCATTCGTACGCTGGCTCATTTTTATCAGGATTCAGATTGCATAATCTGGTGTTTTTTGAGCAAAGCACGCAGTTGATGGTAAGTCAGTCCGAGCAAATCAGCGGCCTTACGCTGATTAAATCTCGCCTCTTTGAGGCTTTGTTCCACCAGCATTTTCTCTTGTTCATTTTGCCAGGCACGCAAATCCATCGGTAAAATCAGTGGGTTTTTATCATTCTGCGCGGACGGGGCGGGTTGCCGTGCAAACGGGTCAAGAATGACGTCGTCAACGGGCTCATCGCTTGTGCCATGGCGATAAACTGAACGTTCCACCACGTTTTTCAGCTCACGAATGTTGCCAGGCCAGCGGTAATTAAGCAGCGTTAATTGCGCTTGCTCAGTAAATCCGGGGAACAGGGGCAGTTGTAGCTCGCGGCACATCTGAATCGCAAAATGCTCGGCCATTAACATGATGTCGGGCTGGCGCTCGCGTAATGGTGGGAGTTTGACGACATCAAATGCCAGTCTGTCGAGTAAATCGGCGCGGAACTTGCCTTCCTCTGCAAGTTTTGGCAGATCAGCGTTGGTTGCGCAAACCAGACGCACATTCACCTGTAACGGCTGACTCCCGCCGACACGCTCCAGTTCGCCATATTCCACCACGCGTAGTAGCTTTTCCTGCACCATCATTGGCGCGGTTGCCAGTTCATCCAGAAACAGCGTACCTCCATCGGCACGTTCAAAACGTCCCGGATGACGTTTTTGCGCACCAGTAAAGGCACCTGCTTCATGCCCAAACAGCTCGGAATCCAGCAAATTATCATTCAGAGCTGCGCAGTTAAGTGAAATAAACGGCCCTTGCCAACGGCGCGACAGGAAGTGAAGGCGGTTAGCAATCAACTCCTTACCGGTACCGCGCTCACCAATCACTAACACGGGCTTTTCAAGGGGGGCCAGCCGCGAGACTTGTTCCAGAACCTCAAGAAAACTGTTTGCCTCGCCAATCAGGTTATCTTTGCTATCTGCCATGATTAAATTAACCAATAGTTAGTGAATTTAACCACTATAACCGTTATGAATGATGAGTCAAATTTAATCATTTTCTTTAAAATCAATGAAATAAAAAGTTGGCATGCCCATTGCAGTGTGTAATTCGTGAAACTGTTTTGAGCAAGGTGCCAGGCACCTGAAATAATGACTAAAGAGGATTGAATTATGGGTATTTTTTCTCGTTTTGCCGACATCGTGAATGCCAACATCAACTCACTGCTTGAGAAAGCAGAAGACCCGCAGAAGCTGGTGCGCCTGATGATTCAGGAAATGGAAGACACGTTGGTTGAAGTACGTTCAACCTCAGCACGTGCGTTGGCTGAAAAGAAACAGCTTTCCCGTCGTGTAGAACAAGCGACCGCACAGCAAGCTGAATGGCAGGAAAAAGCGGAGTTGGCGCTGCGTAAAGATAAAGAAGATTTGGCTCGTGCAGCGTTAATCGAAAAACAAAAAATGACCGACATGATCGCCACCCTGGAAGATGAAGTGGTACATGTTGATGAAACCCTGGCGCGTATGAAAAAAGAGATTGGCGAGCTTGAGAATAAACTCAGCGAAACCCGCGCGCGCCAGCAAGCATTGACGCTGCGTCATCAGGCGGCATCTTCTTCCCGTGATGTTCGCCGCCAGTTAGACAGCGGAAAAATCGACGAAGCGATGGCACGTTTTGAATCCTTCGAGCGCCGTATCGATCAGATGGAATCTGAAGCGGAAAGCCACAGTTTTGGCAAACAAAAGAGCCTCGATTCGCAGTTTGCTGAACTTAAAGCAGACGATGAAATCAGCGAACAACTGGCTGCGCTGAAAGCTAAAATGAACAATCAGGATCGTGGTTAATTTTTAGCAACTGCGGCGTATGCCGCAGTTCGCCTGACTTGTAAAAGGAGTACACATGAGCGCGCTTTTTATTGCCATCCCGTTAACGATTTTTGTGTTGTTTGTCGCCCCCATCTGGCTGTGGTTGCATTACAACAACCGCGCTGAAAACGGCGGGAATCTTTCTCAGGGCGAACAACAACGATTGGCACAACTGACTGACGATGCTCGTCGTATGCGTGAACGTATTCAGGCGCTGGAGCAGATCCTGGATGCAGAACATCCGAACTGGAGAGACAAATAATGGTTAATTCATTTTCCGGTCGTAAATTATGGCGTATCCCAGAAAAAGGGATGGTGAAAGGGGTGTGTGCCGGTATCGCACAATACCTTGATGTTCCGGTGAAACTGGTACGCCTGATTACTTTTTTAGCGATGATTTTTGGCCTGTTCTTTTTTGTCATCGTGGCCTACATCGCCCTGACTTTCATTCTTGATCCTATGCCTGCGGGTGCAGACCAGGTAAAGCCGCAACCGACTAGCCGTGATTTACTCGACGAAGTCGATGCCCAATTAGCGGCGGGTGAACAACGTTTGCGTTCTATGGAGCGCTATATAACCTCTGATACTTTCACGTTACGTAGCCGTTTTCGTCAGTTGTAAACCATCCTCACCCTAACCCTCTCCTTGAAGGAGAGGGAATAGACCGGATTTCTCCCTTGAAGGTGAGAGGACGTACATTTTTCTCCCTTGAAGGTGAGGGGATGTACATTTTTCTCCCTCTCCTGGGGGAGAGGGCCGGGGTGAGGGCGACCAGGCAAGATCACAGCACCATTTCAACACTCGGAGACTCAATCCCATGGCAACATTTCGCACCACGGCGCAGAAAGCCAAACCCGGCCTGAAAATTGTCGGCAAATTAGTGTTGCTGACGGCCCTGCGTTACGGTCCGGCAGGTGTCGCGGGATGGGCGGTTAAGTCCGTTGCGCGTCGTCCGCTGAAAATGCTGCTGGCGCTGACACTCGAACCACTACTTGCCCGTGTTTTACGTAAAATGTCGGCGCGCGTTGCAAAGTAAGCTTTTCTCCACGTTTTTGATTTCCCATTCATTTGTCATTGATTCGGCATTAACAACCCATATTTATTACAATCAATGAAGATTCTCCTCAGTTGAGGGCGACGATCGCAACCAGGATGCATATGAAAAGAATCAAAAATGAATTTAATGCCCTGATGAACCGGGGTGTGGACAGACATTTACGCCTTGCCGTTACCGGTTTAAGCCGTAGCGGCAAGACGGCATTTATCACCTCGATGGTGAATCAATTATTAAGCGTGCATAACGGTGCGCGTTTACCACTGCTAAACGCGGTGCGAGAAGAACGCTTACTCGGCGTAAAACGCGTGCCGCAGCGGGATTTAGGCATTCAGCGTTTTACTTATGATGAAGGCCTGGCGCAGCTTTATGGCTCACCGCCGAGCTGGCCGACGCCAACCCGTGGCGTCAGTGAAATGCGCCTGGCACTCCGCTATCGCTCAAACGACTCGCTGCTACGCCATTTTAAAGACACCTCAACGTTGTATCTGGAGATAGTCGACTATCCAGGCGAATGGTTGTTGGACTTACCGATGCTGGCGCAAAATTACCTGTCATGGTCGCGCCAGATGACCAGCCTGCTAACGGGCGACCGCGGTGAATGGTCAGCGGTTTGGCGTAAGTTATGCGAAGGGCTGGACCCACTGGCGCCAGCCGATGAGAACCGACTTGCCGAGATTTCAGAAGCGTGGACGGAATACCTGCTGCGCTGTAAGCGTGAAGGGTTGCACTTTATCCAACCGGGTCGTTTTGTCTTACCCGGCGATATGGCGGGCGCACCGGCGCTGCAATTCTTCCCGTGGCCGGATGTGGACGATGTTGGTGAATCTAAACTCGCTCAGGCTGACAAAACCACCAATATTGGCATGCTGCGCACGCGATTTGATTACTACTGTGAAAAAGTAGTGAAAGGATTTTATAAAAATCACTTCCTGCGTTTTGACCGGCAAATTGTGCTGGTGGATTGTTTGCAACCGCTCAACAGCGGCCCGCAGGCGTTTAACGATATGCGTCTTGCACTGACACAATTGATGCAAAGTTTCCATTACGGACAGCGCACGCTGTTCCGTCGTCTGTTTTCGCCTGTCATCGACAAATTATTATTCGCGGCCACTAAAGCCGACCACGTCACCGTTGATCAACACGCCAATATGGTGGCGCTGCTTCAGCAACTGGTACAGGACGCCTGGCAAAATGCAGCCTTTGAAGGTATCGACATGGACTGTATGGGACTTGCGTCAGTGCAGGCAACACAAAGTGGTTTGGTCGATGTGAAAGGGGAACAAATTCCGGCGCTACGCGGTAATCGGTTGAGCGATGGTGAGCCGTTGACTGTTTATCCAGGCGACGTTCCGGCACGTTTACCGGGTAGCGCATTCTGGGAAAAACAGGGTTTTCAGTTTGAACAGTTCCGCCCACAAGCCATGGATGTTGACCGGCCGATGCCACACATTCGGATGGACGCGGCACTGGAGTTTTTAATTGGGGATAAATTGCGATGAACGAACCATTAAAACCGCGTGTCGATTTCGCGCAACCACTGGATGTGGAAAAAGAACCGAGTTTTAAAGCCGCACATGCTTTTAGCGAACCTGAAGCGGAAAAATTTATTCCAGCCTTAAACTCGCTGGACGAAGTGGAAGACGAAGGACAGGCCGAAGCGGTTATTGAAGCCGCACTACACCCAAAACGCAGCCTGTGGCGGCGCATGGTTCAGGTGGGACTTGGACTGTTCGGCGTCAGCGTGGTAGCGCAAGGGATTCAGTGGACGCACAACGCTTTTGTTACGCAGGACTGGATAGCGCTCGGCGGGGGGATTGCTGGAGGGTTGATCATCGCCGCGGGTGTCGGTTCGGTAGCAACTGAATGGCGTCGTTTATGGCGCTTGCGCCAGCGAGCAGATGAACGTGATGAAGCACGTGATTTGATGCATAGCCATGGCATGGGAAAAGGGCGGGCATTTTGTGAAAAACTGGCGCGTCAGGCTGGGCTTGATCATGGGCATCCTGCATTACAACGCTGGTACGCGGCGATTCATGAAACGCAAAATGATCGCGAAGTGGTTGAGTTGTACGCCCGTTTGGTGCAACCCGTTCTCGATAACCAGGCGCGGCGGGAAATTAGCCGTTCGGCAGCTGAATCGACCTTAATGATCGCGGTTAGCCCGCTGGCGCTGGTGGATATGGCCTTTATCGCCTGGCGTAATTTGCGATTAATTAACCGTATTGCCACGCTGTACGGCATCGAACTGGGTTATTTCAGCCGCATCCGCTTGTTCCGTCTGGTGTTATTGAATATCGCTTTTGCGGGGGCCAGTGAGCTGGTGCGCGAAGTTGGGATGGACTGGATTGGCCAGGATCTCGCGGCGCGACTTTCCACACGAGCCGCACAGGGGATTGGTGCTGGACTACTGACGGCGCGTTTGGGGATCAAAGCGATGGAGCTGTGCCGTCCGTTACCATGGATTGACGGTGATAAACCCCGGCTGGGGGACTTCCGTAAACAGTTGCTGGTACAACTCAAAGAAACGATGAGTAAATCATCCGCACAATCTAAGTAAATTAGTGGATGTCGCTGCACTAATCCCGAAACAGTAGTTTTTCATAGGGTAAATTGGGGCTGCGACATCCTGTAACACAAATCTCGCAAACCCTGCATTTATCTGTCAACTTTTCCTGACACATCATATACGTCTGGAGTATTATTGGCGCACTCAATGACTCCGCTTAATGCAATTGAAGGACATCTCCATGCGTCTGGAAGTCTTTTGCCAGGACCGCCTTGGTCTGACTCGAGAATTACTTGATTTACTAGTGCTGCGTAGTATCGATTTGCGAGGTATCGAAATTGATCCCATTGGGATCATCTACCTCAATTTTTCCACTCTGGATTTCGACTCATTTAGCAGCCTGATGGCTGAAATCCGTCGAATTCCTGGCGTGAGAGACGTGCGCACGGTGCCGTGGATGCCGTCAGAGCGCGAGCACCGCGCCCTGAGCGCCTTGCTGGAAGCGCTGCCAGAGCCGGTTTTGTCGCTGGATATGAAAAGCAAAGTGGAGATGGCGAACCCGGCAAGTTGCGCACTGTTTGGGCAAAACGAAGATAAGTTGCGTAACCATAACGCAGCAAGCCTGGTGAACGGTTTTAACTTTATGCGTTGGCTTGAAAGCGCGCCGGTGGAGTCGCATACCGAACATGTGGTTATCAACGGGCAAAATTTCCTGATGGAAATCACGCCGGTTCATTTAGATAACGAAAACGAAGGTACTTCGCTTGTCGGTGCGGTGGTGATGCTGCGTTCCACGGTGCGTATGGGCCGCCAACTGCAAAATCTTTCTAATACCGATGTGGGGGCATTCAGTCAGATTGTCGCCTTCAGCCCAAAAATGCGCCATGTCGTCGATCAGGCGCATAAACTGGCAATGCTTAACGCACCGCTGCTGATTGTGGGTGATACCGGTACGGGTAAAGATCTGCTGGCACATGCCTGCCATCTGGGTAGCCCACGAGCACAAAAACCTTACCTGGCACTGAATTGCGGTTCGATGCCGGATGATGTGGTTGAAAGCGAGCTGTTTGGCCATGCACCAGGCGCTTATGCTAATGCCGTCGAAGGTAAAAAAGGCTTCTTTGAACAGGCGAACGGTGGTTCTGTTCTGCTGGATGAAATCGGTGAAATGTCGCCCCGCATGCAGACTAAATTGCTGCGTTTCCTCAACGATGGAACATTCCGTCGAGTGGGAGAAGAGCATGAAGTGCATGTTGATGTGCGGGTGATCTGCGCCACGCAAAAGAACTTGATCGAGATGGTGCAAAAAGGGGAGTTCCGCGAAGACCTCTATTATCGTCTGAACGTTCTGACGCTGAATCTGCCACCGCTGCGTGACAGGCCGCAAGATATCATGCCGCTGACTGAACTGTTTGTTGCGCGATTTGCCGATGAGCAAGGGGTGCCGCGTCCAAAACTGGCTAACGACTTGAGCAACGTGCTCACGCGTTACGGTTGGCCAGGTAATGTGCGTCAGTTAAAAAATGCGATTTATCGCGCACTAACGCAATTAGAAGGTTACGAGCTTCGCCCACAAGACATTCTGCTCCCTGATTTTGATACAGCGAGTTTGGTGGTTGGGGAAGAGGCGATGGAAGGATCGCTGGATGATATTACCAGCCGCTTTGAACGTTCAGTGCTGACGCAGCTTTATCGCACCTATCCAAGTACGCGTAAGCTTGCTAAACGTCTTGGCGTTTCGCATACCGCGATTGCTAATAAATTGCGTGAATATGGATTGAGCCAAAGAAAAACGGAAGAGTAATAACAATGCCCCCGGTTCTCGGGGGCATTCACACTTAAGCCTGAAGGGCTTCCAGTGCTGCGGCATAATCCGGCTCGTTAGTGATTTCATTCACTAACTGGCTGAATACCACTTCATTTTTCTCATTCAGAACGACGACTGCACGTGCAGTCAGGCCTTTCAGAGCGCCTTCAGCAATACCCACGCCATAAGCCTGCTGGAATTCCGGGTTACGCAGTGTAGACAGCGTAATCACGTTGCTCAGGCCTTCAGCGCCGCAGAAGCGAGACTGTGCAAATGGCAGATCGGCAGAAACACACAGAACAACGGTGTTATCCATCTCAGTCGCCAGTTGGTTGAATTTGCGCACGGAAGCGGCACACACGCCGGTATCGATGCTTGGGAAAATGTTCAGTACTTTACGTTTTCCATCAAACTGGCTCAGTGCAACATCAGAGAGATCTTTTGCTACCAGAGAAAAAGCTTCAGCTTTGTTGCCAACTTGTGGGATCTGACCTGCAACCGCTACAGGGTTGCCCTGGAAATGAACGATTTGTGACATGTTTGATTTTCCTGTTTACATATAATTAACGCCGCGAACAGTGTATGTCAGTATTCATCGTCTGAATATAAAAAACTGATACTGCAAGTGAAAGTGTTCTCTGGCTATACTCAGCGAAAGTCCTGGCGCACTGGAAAACTAATGAGAACAGTTAAGGTTTATCAAGAAGCATGGCCTCTTCACACGCCATTTGTGATTTCTCGCGGCACCCGCAGCGAAGCCGTCGTGGTGGTCGTGGAGCTTGAAGAAGATGGGATTAAAGCAGTCGGCGAGTGCACGCCGTATCCACGCTACGGAGAAAGCGCGGTTTCGGTACTGGCACAAATTACCGCCATTATTCCGCAGCTCGAAAAGACGTTAACACGTGAACAATTACAAGAACTGCTTCCGGCCGGTGCGGCGCGAAATGCAGTCGACAGCGCTTTGTGGGATCTCGAAGCACGGCGAAGTCAACGTACCCTTGCGTATGCCGCAGGTGTTGAGCTTCCAGAATTAATCACGACTGCGCAGACTGTGAGCATTGCTGAACCAGAGCAAATGGCGGCGGCGGCTAAAATATTGTGGGATAAAGGCGCGCGTTTGCTGAAGGTCAAAATTGATGACCGATTAATCACCGAGCGTATGGTTGCTATCCGTGCCGCAGTACCCGAAGCGGTGCTGATTGTGGATGCCAACGAAGCCTGGCACAGTGACGGGTTGGCTGCGCGTTGCCAATTGTTGGCCGATCTTAATGTGGCGATGCTTGAGCAACCCTTACCTGCGGGGCAAGACAGCGCACTGACGAACTTTATCCATCCATTGCCTATCTGCGCTGATGAAAGCTGCCACACTCGCGAAAGCCTGGCGGAGCTGAAAGGGCGCTATGAGATGGTCAATGTGAAACTGGATAAAACCGGAGGGTTAACGGAGGCGCTGGCACTCACTCAGGCTGCTCGTGAGCAAGGTTTTGATGTGATGTTAGGCTGCATGTTATGTACCTCGCGGGCAATAGCTGCCGCGTTGCCGCTGGCAGCTAAAGTGCGTTTTGCCGATCTCGATGGGCCAACGTGGCTGGCGGTGGATGTCACCCCAGGGTTGCACTTCGAAACCGGCAAACTCTATCCGTAATTAGTCCGTTACGGCTTTACTTTTGCCAGTGTAAAAGCCCCATCATGGCATGCAGATACCGCTCACTCGCTTCGTCAGCTGAGATGGGCGGGAATTCTGCGGTAATGCACGGCAGATCTAAATCTGCACACCAACTGCCAAACGAACCCGGCGTCTCGTATCCTACGCTTGTGACCAGCGGCAACTCAAACTCTTTGGCAAGCCATGCGCCCAACGGGGAGTTATCTGGATCTTCTATGCATCCTAAAGGATCGTGGAAGGAGACAACCCAGGCAGGTTGCAAGGTATGAATCAACTGGCAAAGGGCGGCAGTTTCCGGCTCAGACCCCGGTTTGTTTCCGGTGGACAACACCACATCACGTTTATCCGCGCTGCTGTTCCAACGATAAACCGTTTCTCCCGATTTCCAGTTCGCAGCAGGGAAGTTACGATTTAAATCAACCCCGTTGGCGTTGGCGCGTAAACCAAGCTGGCAGCCGTCTGGATTCACGGCAAGAACCACATGGTGGTGGCGGTGTTCCGGCTCGAGCGTGCGTAACGCGCATGACAGAGTGACCATCGCAGCATTTTCATCGCCATGCGTTCCCGCAATAATTAACCCGCTGCGTTGTTCACCCGGTGTTGCCGGGAACCAAATCAATGGTGCGCCAAACACAGATTTCCCATAACGTTCGGAGCCGTGTGGCAAATGGCCGCGTTGTGAGCGAGGACGGTGGCCTGACATAATGTTCCTTAAAGTGCTTTGATTTTTATTGTTGATAGTAATAGCAGTGATTTAAAAAAAACTCATCTGAAACAAACTTATGTCAGCCCTGTTGTGAAACTTCTCAAACAGATAACCGTGCTGTGGCTAAGCGATCGACAAAAACAGTGCTCAGAAGGGATTTTCATCACGTAATTTATTTTTGTTATTGGCAAAACAGTTGATTGCGCTACATTGTTTGTCTATCCCTGGTGCAAGCGTAGTGCTATCCCAAACAAAATTATTCATAAGGGTAAACAATGAAAAAGCGTTTTTTGACTACTTGCTGCGCGATAGCCACCGCCAGCCTTTTTTCCACCTCCTGGGCGGCAGATGTTCCTGCAGGTACAAAGCTTGCGTCTGACCAGAGCCTAGTGCGCCATATCAAAGATGAGCCAGCCTCTCTGGACCCGGTAAAAGCCGTGGGTTTACCTGAAATTCAGGTTATTCGCGATCTGTTTGAAGGGTTGGTTAACCAAAATGAAAAGGGGCAACTGGAACCCGGTGTTGCGACCAAATGGCAAAGTAATGATAACCGCACCTGGACATTTACCTTGCGCGATGACGCTCACTGGTCAGATGGAACGCCGGTCACGGCACAAGATTTCGTCTATAGCTGGCAGCGTTTAGTTGATCCGAAAAATACATCCCCATTTGCCTGGTTTGCCGCACTCGCTGGCATCAATAATGCGCAAGCTATCATTGATGGAAAAATGCCTGCAGATAAATTGGGCGTGACGGCAGTCGATGCCAAAACATTGCGCATTCAATTAGATAAACCGGTGCCGTATTTCCCTAATCTGACCGCCAACTTCTCGTTCTATCCAGTACCTAAAGCGGTGGTGGAGAAATTCGGTAACGACTGGACCAAACCGGGCAATCTGGTGGGGAATGGTGCGTATACGCTAAAAGATCGTGTGGTGAATGAAAAACTGGTCGCGGTGCAAAATAAGAATTACTGGGATAACAGCAAGACGGTGATAACCCAGGTCACATTTGTCCCAATTAATCAGGAGTCGTCAGCGACAAAACGCTACCTGGCGGGGGATATCGATATCACCGAGTCTTTCCCAAAAACGCTCTACCAAAAACTGCTCAAAGATATTCCAGGCCAGGTTTATACGCCGCCGCAATTAGGAACGTATTATTACGCGTTTAATACCCAGAAAGGCCCAACCGCTGATGCGCGCGTGCGTCTGGCACTCAGTATGACCATAGACCGTCATATTATGGCTGATAAAGTATTGGGCACCGGTGAAAAACCGGCGTGGCGCTTTACCCCTGATGTTACCGCAGGCTTTAAACCAGAACCTTCTCCATTTGAGCAAATGAGCCAGGAAGAGGCCAACGCTCAGGCGAAAACATTGCTGCGGGCGGCGGGCTATGGCCCCAACAAACCGCTTAATCTGACGCTGCTGTATAACACTTCGGAAAACCATCAAAAGATTGCTATTGCAGTGGCTTCGATGTGGAAGAAGAATCTGGGCGTCGATGTGAAACTGCAAAACCAGGAGTGGAAAACCTATATCGACAGCCGTAACACCGGTAATTTTGATGTGATTCGCGCATCCTGGGTCGGTGATTACAACGAGCCGTCTACCTTCCTGTCACTGCTAACGTCTACTCACAGCGGTAATATTTCGCGCTTCAACTCGCCGGAATACGACAAACTTATGCAGCAGGCAAGCCAGGAAACAACGGATGCTGCGCGTAATAAAGATTACAACCAGGCTGAGAGAATCATTCAGGAACAAGCGCCGATTGCTCCGATTTATCAATACACGAATGGTCGCTTAATCAAACCATGGCTGAAAGGGTACCCAATTAATAACCCTGAGGATGTTGCTTACAGTCGTACCATGTACATTGTGGCGCACTGATAGAATTAATGGTGAATGACGCTAAGCTTATCCGCCAGACTGACGGGGCGGATAAGCTTTTGCGAAACGTGTATCAGGAGGCGGAAGTGGCGTAGCCGCCAACAATAAACCAGGTGATGAACACGATCGCAGCAACAATTATCGCGATAGGAAACAGAACACCAATTTTCATTTTTATCTCATTTGTCAGTTTGAAAAATTTGCCACTGGTTGCGGCCCGTTTCTTTGGCCGCATACAACGCGGCATCAGCTTCTGCAATAAAGCGTGTCGCGGTGGTTGCAGGCGTCAAACTCGTGATGCCCTGGCTTATGGTCACGTAAGGTGCGACCGGTGACTCCGCATGGAGTATCCCCAACATGTGTATGTTTTGCTGAATTCGTTTTGCGACGTCAACTGCTTGCTGCTCGGTGGCATCAGGCAGCAACATGATAAACTCTTCCCCGCCAAAACGCGCCGCCACGTCCTGTGTCGAACGGGTGGCTCCCTCCAGACATTTTGCAATACTCCTCAGACATTCATCACCCGCCTGATGGCCGTAATGGTCGTTGTATTTTTTGAAGTAGTCGACATCCAGCATAATCAACGACACCGATGTATTGCACTGCAGGTGACGCTGTATCGCCTTATCCAACAATAAATGGAAAGAGCGGCGGTTGGCGAGGCCGGTAAGAGGGTCGTGATTCGCCAGACTCTGCAACTGCTTAATCAGCACTCTGTTTTCTTGTTCGCGACGAATAGCCAGCACGAACCATCCACGTAAAATCCTGCGTCCGGACTCAAAAAGGCATGCCAGCAGCACGTAGAGTACGGCATTTAGCACCGTCAGATCGGATGGGTAGACAAAATTGCATACCAGAATAACCAGCCAAATTGGCAGGGTGAAACTTAGCAATACTCGACCATCAAAATAGAGCGAAATCAGAGCGGTGAAAATCAGTAACGCCGCAAAGGGAAAAACAATGCGCGAATCGCCGCTGGCCAGGAGTATGTAAAAACAGCCGACCCATAATGCGCTGATGCAAAGCAGCGTGCCGTGCAGGAATTGGCTCAGCCATTCCGCATATTGGTCATGCGCCATACGCAAAATAAAAATGCCTGACGATGACAAGGCGAGAACCAACCCCATGACCGTTTCGAGTTCCGGGAATAAATGCGTAATTTGGGCGATTGATTGTACTGGCGTAAAATAATGACGGCCTAAAATAAACAGGCAGAACAATAGGTTAATCCATAGAAACCATCGCCCGCTCACCGTTATCGCTCGCTGTCGCATGCTCTTAAGGCGAAAGTCTAAGTCAGGGGTAGCCTTACGTCTTTCTTGCAAATCATTCTCCGTATGCCGATTTGGCATGACTGTATTTAAAAAGCCAACATAAATGTAACATTTTTTATCCTGAAAATTCAGCGTGTTTGCCTGTTTTTCCGAGTTACATAGCAAAAGAAGACGGCTAGACTGACAATAGTATTGTGGTCACACGTGGAGAAATGCAGTGGAAACCATTAAGGGACATCAGTTGATTGTGCCGGATGCCGTATTTGCCTGGCAATTAGATGGCAAAGGCGGTGTCGATACCATCGAGGATAACGACACCATTGATGCTGAGCATCCTGGTTGGTTGCATCTGAATTATACCCATAGAGACAGTGCCAACTGGCTTGCGACAACGCCCGTGCTGCCAAATTATGCTCGTGATGCGTTGGCGGGGGAAAGTTTACGCCCGCGTGTGTCACGCATAGGAGAGGGTACGCTCATTACTTTGCGCTGCATAAACGGCAGCACGGATGAACGACCAGACCAACTTGTCGCCATGCGTTTGTATATTGATGAGCGGCTGATTGTCTCAACCCGCCAGCGCCAGGTGCTGGCTCTGGATGATGTGGTCAACGATCTTAAAGAAGGCGCAGGTCCCGTCGACAGTGGTTCGTGGCTGGTGGATGTTTGCGATGCGCTGACCGATCATGCCAGCGAATTTATCGAACAGCTGCACGATAAAATCATCGACCTTGAAGATAACCTGTTGGATCAGCAAATTCCGCCTCGTGGTTATCTTGCGTTACTGCGTAAACAATTGATTGTGATGCGCCGTTATATGGCCCCTCAACGTGATGTTTACGCCAGGCTCTCCAGCGAACGTTTACCGTGGATGACCGACGATCATCGCCGTCGTATGCAGGATATTTCTGACAGGTTAGGGCGCGGGCTGGATGAAATTGATGCGTGTATCGCACGAACCGCGGTTATGACCGATGAAATCGCGCAGGTTATGCAAGAAGCGATGGGGCGACGCACCTATACCATGTCATTGATGGCGATGGTCTTTTTGCCCAGCACATTTTTGACCGGATTATTTGGGGTGAATTTAGGCGGTATCCCAGGCGGCGGCTGGCATTTTGGTTTCAGTATGTTCTGTATCATGTTGGTGGTTCTTATAGGCGGTGTTGCCTGGTGGTTACATCGTAGTAAATGGCTGTAAAATTTAACATTTTTTACATCTGCCAGACTATAAAAGGCGGCGATAATTGAGCGAGGTCAATATATGGAACGTCGGTTCAAGGCAATATCTCTCTCGCAGGTGAATGCAACGTCAAGCGATGGGCGTTGCGCTCCATATTGTCTTACTTCCTTTTTTAGAATTACTGCATAGCACAATTGATTCGTACGGGCCGACTATAAGTCGGCTTTTTTTTGTCTGCGATTCTAGCCGCCATACTTCAAGCTGTATGTGCGTTGGCTACGTTTGCCTGCAACTCGAATTATTTTGGGTATATGCTTAAAGGGAGACAAAAGTGGAGGAAATTATGAGCGCGTATATCAGAGATTCCATTCCGACAGATCCTGCTCCCGTGCCAGAGCACATTCCCAAGCCGCAACCTCTCCCTGAACCGTTAGATCCCGACCCAAAACCGATTATTGATCCACCGCCGTTCAGGTAGAAGATTCCCTCTCTCAGGCGAGAGAGGGATGAGAGGATTACTTGATTTCGAGAATATCGAGGCGTTGCAAAGGTGCTTCGTTGTCATCTTCTTCTGGCTGCCAGCCCACAGGTTGCATTGGCAGCTCTTCGCGGTCAAAGGCCAAATCGCCGCCATCAACAACTTCTGCACCGTGCGTGATACCAGCAAAATCAAACAATTCGGTGTCACACATGTGCGAAGGCACCACATTTTGCATCGCGCTGAACATGGTTTCGATACGGCCAGGATAGCGTTTATCCCAGTCACGTAGCATATCGCCTATCACCTGGCGTTGCAGATTTGGCTGAGAGCCACACAAGTTGCATGGAATAATTGGATATTCACGCGCGGTAGCAAAGCGCTCAATGTCCTTTTCGCGACAGTAAGCCAGTGGACGAATCACAATATGCTTGCCGTCATCACTCATCAATTTTGGTGGCATGCC
Source organism: Buttiauxella sp. A111 (assembly GCF_014189855.1). Classification (GTDB taxonomy): domain Bacteria; phylum Pseudomonadota; class Gammaproteobacteria; order Enterobacterales; family Enterobacteriaceae; genus Buttiauxella; species Buttiauxella selenatireducens. Next base: position 202,457 of record NZ_BJFN01000001.1, on the reverse strand, counting down.
TTTCATCTTGCCGCCATAGAACATATTCAGGAACAACGTCTGAAGGATGTCGTCGCGGTGATGTCCCAGCGCAATTTTCGTCGCGCCCAACTCAGTGGCAGTGCGATAAAGAATGCCGCGGCGTAAACGAGAGCACAGAGAACAGGTGGTTTTGCCCTCTGGGATCTTATCTTTCACAATGCTGTAGGTGTTTTCTTCGACGATTTTGTATTCAACGCCGATGCTTTCCAGATACTGCGGCAGAATATGCTCAGGGAACCCCGGTTGTTTCTGATCAAGGTTAACCGCAACCAGGCTGAAGTTGATTGGCGCGCTCTGCTGCAAATTGCGCAGAATTTCCAGCATGGTGTAGCTATCTTTGCCGCCAGACAGGCAGACCATAATGCGGTCGCCTTCTTCAATCATATTGTAATCAGCGATCGCTTCACCCACGTTACGACGCAGGCGTTTTTGTAATTTGTTGAGGTTGTATTGCTCTTTCTTGGTAACGTCTTGTTTGTCTTGCATTTAATTGGCACTCTAACGCTAAAAGGGGCGCCACAGGGGCATGGCTAGCTACATGGCGTGTATGGTACGGATTGCGGCGACGAATGTCAGCACGAATTGCAGTAAAAAACACCCTGTGAAGCACGGTTAGCGTTATCTCAGCATTTGGGAAACTCAGCCAGTCGCTGTAATTTTATCAAGGAAAGCGAGCAGATGAGCTGGTACATCGAAGGCATTAATGAGCAACATTAACCAGACCAGCGACAGTATCACCAGGATGGCACTGGCTATTTTGAATGCCCAAATCAGTGGGAATCGTCTTTTCAAGAAAGTCTGACAATTATCTGGTGGTATCATTCGGAAGGGTAATTATTAATATGTTGAAAGTAATAAATTAAATGCCGGTGAATGACACCGGCAATCTGGCTTATTTAGAGCAGTACACGCGAGCTTCGCGTGGGGTATAAATACCAAAGGTAATAAAGCCCAGGAAACCATTGACGAAGGTCTGTTGAACTTCAGTTCGTACCACTTTATCAGCACCACCACATACTGCCGCAGCATCAACCGTTTTGGCTTGGCCAATTCCGCTGACAAAGAAGTGATGCGTCGTGGTTTGCTGTGGTTTCTCAGCAATATCTTTGTTTATGGTAAATGTCTGCTGTGCACAACCCGATAACGCCACTGCCGCTACAATCGCAATCGCTAACTTTTTCATTTTCCTTACATCCCTATTTTTATATGTGAACTGCGCGTAGCTTCGCACTGTAATAAAGGGATGTGAAGTCTTGTTGGTAAGTGAGTAAGATTTATCTTAATTCTGTTTCATTTCCGTTTATACAATGAAAATATCGACGCCCGGTTTCCATTGGCTATCAAAAAATGACACCAGCGATGCCGGGCGATAAATTTGCATGCCCCATTGGCCTTTACTGTCCTGAACGGGTAATGGGTTAGGGTAGTTAACTCGGGAAATGGCTGAGTGATGGATGGCCAAATCAGCAGATGCCGGTCTTTTAAACTTGCGCACACTCAGCGAATATTTAATCTTGTACCATTCACAATGGATTTGCCCACAGAAGTCAGCTACCCAGTTATCGGCTTGCAGTTTTACACCCAGATTAACCAGTTCATCCCGCATCCATAAATATGCGCCATTAGATAAGCCATTACCATTATTAACGCTACTATAACCGCCGCCGACATCAGCATGAATGCCGGGGAAGAGTACCTGTATAATATCTTTCCTTTGATCCCAATAGGTCGGGGTGAAATCCCGTCGCATTTCATCAATGGCTAACGCCTGTCTGCCGTATTTAACGTGTTCACCGAGGCTGGTATCGGTAAAACGATAAACATCCACGCGCTCATCATTCCAGTATTTGGGAATACCTAATGCTCCTACTGTTTCCCAGACCGCGACGGCTTCAATAGGGACAAAATAGAGCATCTTATTAGGGTCGATTTTATCGTGAAGAAAGTATGGCGCATCACGGATGATCTTATCCAGTAAATCACCATCGACATTAGAATGTTCCCGATAGCTTCTCCATACGGCGGTGCCTAGTCGATACGCCTCCTCTTTATCATTACTCAGGTCGTATTGTGTCGCATCGAGCAGGCCACATTTACCAATCATTCCAGCCAGCGCTCGCACCGTATACGCACCACGACTAAATCCAACCAGATAGATCTTGTCCCCTTTAGCGTAATTTCTGCTGATGAAGGTATAACCGCGCACAATACGCTCCACCATTCCCGCACCAAATACACCGCCCATAATTTTTTCTAGCCAATTATTAGAGTCGCCGACACCATGCAGATATTTGCTGACCTGGTAAACCACCCCTGATTTTGTGGTGGCGACCTTTTCTTGCTCATCGCGCAGAAACATGTCCGGTGCATCTGCTGTACCGTCAAGTTCTGAAAATAGCCGCAGAACATTAGTCCGGTCAGGAATGCTATCGCCATTATCGTCATTTCCTGGGCCGTTCCAGGTTCCGTCAGCACAAAATATAATGTTTTTGCTCATGTCTGGCCTCATTCAAATCAGAACAGGATGGTGCTATTTAAATATAGAGCTAAAGCTACTGATATCTTTATTATCATTCCATTTTGTTTGTACTTCTTCTTTCATACAATCATTAAACCATGAGACGAAATTATCAATGTGTCTGCCGGTTCCTTTTGGATAGCAGTGCATTTTCCAGCGATTGGCAGACGCATTATCAACGCGCAATGATCCTGCATTATAGGCTGCGGCAACTTTAGGCGGGTCAAAATGAGTCACGTAACGCTGATGGGCAATATATGCCGTTCCGGCTTCAATAGATGTGGCGGGGTCAAGCAGGTCGTCGCCGGTAAGTGAAGGACGTCCCAATGCGCCGCGGGCAGTTTTGACCAGTGTTTGCATTAACCCAACGCTTTCGTCATGGATTTGCGGTTCCGCGCGTCTGGCGTTCCTGTCACCACCACTTTCTGTTGCGATAGTGGCGATGATCAGTTCAACGGGAACACCGTACATTTTCGAGGCTTGCACGCAATACGGGCCATACAGATCCCATATTTTCTCAACGGTGGTCGGTTTACCTTGTGTGCCTGACGGGGTGGTCCCCTGAATTGAAATCCCGTCTTTCTGCAAATTCCAGCTCACACCGCTGCTAATAAAGTCATGCGGGGCGGCCAGTTCACTCCATGTGTCATTGAGCAGGGTTGGTTTCGCGGGAACAGGAGGAGAGGCGATATCGTCAGAACCACGGGCGCTGGAGCGGGGGAGCTCCTGCTGCGGTTTTTCCTGAGGCGCATTAGATGCGGTGTTGTTCGCGACAGCCGCATTCGTCTCCAGTGTTTTCGCAACACTTTCACCGAGGTTTTTAAAGCTGCTGGCCATCTCAATGCCTTTCTCTTTTGACCCCTGGCTGCTGCCCCAATAATATCCAACGATATTTGATGCTAATCCATTGATAAAGCCGATAACAGTTCCGATGATCCCAAATACAGCGGTGACGATACTCTGTTTTTCATTGGGAATTTGTACGCCAGGAATCAGTAAAAGTAATGAAATAATAATAACGACCAGTAATCCACTCATCGCAATCCAGACAATCTTAATGCCTGAATTAAAGATATTACCGGCAATACCCGAATTAATTTGGAAATCCTGGATGCTTTGTTTTTCCTGCAAAGCCAGTTCAGCGAAGCGTATCCCTGAAGTTATCTCATAGTGCTTGAGGCTTTCTTCAGCACTTCTCAGATCTGTAACGATAGAAGGGGACGTTTGGTTATTTTTGATGACATCAATGATCTGTTCAGGTGTCATGGCCGCAGGGTTTATCGAGTTTCCGGCATTATCGCTTTGTTGAGCCACATTACCGGGCAAGTTTTTGCTCAGAATACTGGACACCACCGTAGCGGCTATAAGGTTCAGTGGTGGAGGCAGGCTAAGCGCGGTCAATAAAGTAGGGGCAACGCTTCTGATTAATAGCTTAATGTTGTCAGGAATATTCATGCTACAGCTCATGACGTGGGTGACCATGAATAAAGTTAAATTCTGAACTTGACCATTAACCCTCATCTGTTTTCATGATTTTAAATGACTCACTAACCATCGCCCTGAAAATGCAAACAAAACGTCAGCAGCGTTACCCCCTCAAATCTGCTAACATGCGCGCCAGACGCTGTCTGACAGCCCATTAATTGAGAGTATAATTGTGACATCTTTTTCTACCCTAAACGTTCTGCCTGCAGAACAACTCGCCAATCTCACCGAACTTGGTTATCACACCATGACGCCTGTTCAGGCGGCTGCATTACCCGCGATACTGGCTGGGAAAGATGTCCGTGCACAGGCAAAAACCGGTAGTGGTAAAACGGCAGCATTTGGTTTGGGCTTGCTGCAACATATTGATGCCAGCCAGTTTGTTACTCAATCTTTGGTGTTATGTCCAACACGCGAATTGGCCGACCAGGTGGCTAAAGAGTTACGCCGTCTGGCGCGTTATATGCCAAATATCAAAATATTGACACTGTGCGGTGGACAACCGTTTGGTGCGCAACGCGACTCTCTGCAACACGCTCCGCATGTGATTGTGGCAACGCCTGGCCGTTTGCTCGATCACCTGAAAAAAGAGACCGTTAATTTAGATGCTCTGCAAACGCTCGTGCTGGACGAAGCTGACCGCATGCTGGACATGGGTTTTGCCGATGCCATCGATGATGTCATTGGCCATGCGCCGCAAGACAGACAGACATTACTGTTTTCCGCAACGTGGCCAACGGCGATTGCAGCCATTAGCTCTCGAGTGCAGCGTACGCCAGAAACGATTGAAATTGATTCTGTAGACGAATTACCGTCTGTCGAGCAGCAGTTTTATGAAATCTCCCGCAGCGGAAAAATCAGTCTGTTACAGAAATTACTCAGCAAGCATCAACCTGCATCTTGTGTAGTGTTCTGTAATACCAAAAAAGATTGCCAGGCCGTTTGTGATGCGTTGACTGAAAGCAACCAAAGTGTGCTGGCGCTGCACGGTGATATGGAACAACGTGACCGTGACCAAACGCTGGTTCGCTTCGCAAATGGCAGTAGCCGTGTGCTGGTAGCAACAGATGTTGCTGCGCGCGGGCTGGATATTAAAGCGCTGGAAATGGTCATTAACTATGAATTGTCATGGGACCCGGAAGTCCACGTTCACCGCATTGGCCGTACCGCACGCGCAGGTGAAAGCGGCCTGGCGATTAGCCTGTGTGCTCCGGAAGAAGCACAACGTGCCAGCGTGTTAGCTGAAATGCTTAATTTGTCTCTGAACTGGCAATCCGCTCCAACGGGCGGCAGCATTAAGCCGCTTGAAGCGACAATGGCGACGCTATGCATTGATGGTGGCAAAAAAGCGAAAATGCGTCCGGGCGATATTCTCGGTGCATTGACCGGCGATATGGGGTTGGATGGGGCGGATATCGGCAAGATTGATGTTCATCCGATGCATGTCTATGTCGCGATTCGTGAGTCTGTGGCGCGTCATGCGTGGAAGCAACTACAGCAAGGTAAAATCAAAGGCAAATCGGTTAAAGTGCGCTTGCTGAAGTAATCCTGAAAACCCTCTCCCGAACACGACAGCGTCTCGGGAGAGGGAGTGCATTCACAATCTCTACGCCATCTTTTCCCCACGGAATGTTTTGGCCTCTTTCTCGGCATACACCGCAATTTTCTTGCCGTTGACCCCAACGAATTGTGGTGATGGTTCAGAATTGAGGGGGGCGCAAACCGATGTTGTTAAGAACATTGAGAGGGAATTTCATCAGATGTTAATGATTTTTAGAGGGATTGCCGCTATCCTGGAAAAATCATTGTGACAAAGCAGGGCACTCAAATGCGTAGCAAATATACCGCGTTGCAGATAACGCTTCATTGGCTGGTTTTTTTACTGGTAGTGGGGGCTTATTGCGCGATGGAACTGAAAGGTTTTGCACCTCGTTCTTATCGGCCAATCTTTAATGCCACTCATGTTACCTGCGGGATCAGCGTCTTCTTTTTGATGATTGCACGTCTGCTGGTTCGCATTAAATACCGTGCTCCAGCGATAACGCCGAAGCCGCACCCGGCAATCACCGGGGTGTCGCATTTAGTACACACCATCATCTATTTGATGTTCATTACTCTGCCAATCCTGGGTTTCTTAACCGTGTACTTTAAAGGCAGCGACTGGTCGGTATTTGGCATTTCGATGCCACATGCGATAGAGCCTGATGAGGATATGGAGTTCACCATCAAAAGCTACCACGAACTCATCGCTAATATTGGCTACTTCGTTATCGGCATTCATGCTTTTGCGGCACTTTTTCATCATTATGTATGGAAAGACAATACCTTGCTGCGCATGATGCCAGGTAAAAAGGACTGAGCTTCTTCCCGGACCAGTACCCCACTTGAATAGTGGGGTCGTAAGGAAATACGCTACTGGTACTCAGCAAACCCTCGGTCTGATTCTGTTTGACCAACATATTCAAAAGGCAGCAGTTGCACTATTCGCTCATCATAGTGCCAGCCTTGTGCATCCCTGTTGATGGTGTGACCAGGAGTAAGGCAAACATCTGTTACGCAACGTACAACAGCATATTTACCATCATCGAACGCAACTCTGTGAATACAAACTGGAGGAATAACAGAGCGTAAACATCTCACTTCCAGAATCGATCCTGCTCTTTTTTGTTCCGTATGCTTTTTCATCTTGTCCCCCTTGCGGGAAATCTGAATCAGAAATTAAAGCCTAAAAAACTGGAGTTCCCACCGTTTCAGGAAGAAATCCCGAGAGGCGAGGTGAGAGCACGTTCCTTCGTTTCGTAAAGGGAGAAGGCGGCAAACTCAAATACGGGTTTAATGATACTGATGTTGTAATCCAGCTTCAGAAACGGAAATGAACGCGCTTCTAGCAGAACATTCCAATATTGGCTGCCGGGAATTTCGATGACTGCGGGCCAGGCTTTGTAGTAACCCCCGAAAAACTCGGCCCCTTTTTGCTGTTGATACGAACTGTAGCCATGATCAGACATCACCATGACCATTGCTGGAAGTGAGCAGGTGATATTGAGTAACCATCCAGCTTCGAGATAAATGCGATTGCGGGACATGACAGACACCTTTTGTCGTTACCACTGCATGCGTAACCGTGAGATACACTGGCTGTCAGTTCAGAATGGGGCTGGAGGCTGAAGTCAGGATAGGTCATTCAGAACCCATATTTACAGTCCATTATGGTTAGAACACAGTAATGCCGGGTAGTTCATTTTATGAACAAACGTATGTCTGTTTTGCGAGTTACAATCTGGCTTAAAGGGCACCTCACATTCATTTCGAGTGCCTTTTAAGCCAGAATGGACCTCATACCAACGCAGAAAAATTGGAGCTATTTCTTTCTCAACCTTACGACAGTGCTGAGATAAAAAGGCAGAATGAGAATTTGAATTTTTCTGGAAATTCTGAATTCATTTATAAAAGGCATTAATGCTTTTTGTAATTTCCGCTGTTCTTGAAGTGAAAAAATCGCATGCTTATTCTTAATGAGCATGTATTTTATAAAGTTAAACACTCTTTGAACCGTTGGGAAAAGTATTGCTTTTGTTTCAGGCCTTTCTTTTGAAAGCTCAGATAATGTTGTTGCCACGTAAACTAAATCAGAAATATCGTTTTGTCTAAAGGTCTGCGTGATACTTTTCTTATGAAAACGATACCAGATCAGTGATTTGTTAATTCCAAAAATGCATTTGCTTTTTAAATACAAAGCAGGGACTGTGCTCATGTCCTCATACAACCGGCCTTCTGGAAATTCAATGCCGTTCTCAATAAACAACGATTTCTTATAGACTCTGGCCCACGGATACCATTTGCACCGTTGAAATGCAGGTTTCAGTTGTTCAATAGACACAATCCGCTCTTTGCCAGCAAAAACTGCACAATCAATGTGCTCGACTATATTTGAAATCTCACTTTCAAACTGATCAGCATTAAACTCGATAATATCAATCGTTGAATCATTAAGTAGCGGTGGAATTTCTGACCAAAAATCCTGATGGTAAAAATCATCTGAATCCAGCAGTGAAATATATTCACCAGACGCAATACTTAGCCCTTTGTTTCTGGCAGCAGATAACCCAGCATTTTCTTGATTGATAACGATCAGATTTTTTTCAGGATAGCGCTGTGAAGTCTTTATTATAATTTCGTTGCTGTTATCCGTTGAACCATCATTGACAATAATTATCTCCACATCACTTTTAGCATAAGGGAGGACAGTTTCCAGACATTCTTCAATAAAGTCAGCAGCGTTATAGCATGGGATGATAATGCTTAATTTCATCAAAGTATCGGCGCTCATTTTTTGTTCTATTTTTTGAAATGTTGCGACATTTTAGCACTGACTCATACGCGCTGCGAAATTTACAGTATGGGTGAGGGTTTATGTGACCCGGTGGGAGTTTGCAACTGACTGAATGTGGAGATGAAGCAGGATCATCTTGAGAAAGCTGAAAAGATAAAATCCCTCGTTTTAGCTGTATAACGAACCGGTCAGTTTTCGGGTTTCGCTGAGGCGGTTTTTTTGATATCTCGTCTGCATCCTCTCCCATAACTACCTGATTCTGTTGCTACGATGAGCATGAGACTGGAACGGAGCAACAGGCATTATCGCTTTTGGATACTGAGGCGGTCTAAATCGACGTTAAAAGCATGACAGTTAGAAGGTCAGATTTTCGCTTTGAACTTAATTTTATTTCGGGCACTTACTGGAAACGGGCCAATAATTTGTGAACTCCGATCAACTAAAATACACATGCAGATGTGTACAAGAACTAAATCAGGCCGGATATATTATCTAATCATGACCTCCTCCATATGGAGCATCAAATGCCAGATTACTGTTTTTATAAAAAAGGTAAGCAAATCGTTGTACTTGAAAGATCAGACGTGGACGAAGCCTCTCAACTCACGGCTCAGGGTTATGAAAAACAATTTGAAGAGGTCAGCGCCACTGATGAAAAACACGCGCTTGCCCGTTTTGCTGATATCCGCAGGGAAAAATGCATAGATCACCATAACTTCTTTGCCGGTGCAGGATCGCTGCCTTTGATCGGAGTCCTGACGGCCGCCGCTAATTATCTATTTCGGAAAAAATAGCCTGGGCATAAATGCCGTTTAGGATGGCAGCGGAACCGGTTTCGCTCCTCGCTACCATTTGCTCTGTGCCAGAAGCTGACATGACAAATAATGAATAGTGATTCGATACCGTTTACGGTTACAGATTGAAGAATTTGACCAGCAGACAGGAATCAGTAATGGCACGAAGAACCGAGCTTAGAGGAATAGCTAATTCACTTAATGGAAGCTTTGTCAGCCGAAATAACGAGTTCGGTGGATATTGGTCTATAGGTCAGTTAAAGCTATTCGCTAAAGAAAGAGGGCTCACCTCCGTGGGGTTTTCATTCCCCGTGCATAAGCACAATGCCAGCGTTGACTTGATGAATCACATAGCACGGCGCTACACATCCTTACTGGCTGAACTTTTAGTGATACAGCGACTTCCTGACTCCTGGGTTAAAGATGTTAGCATTACGGTCGACTTCGGCACTCCTGTTGAAGCTACCCAGTTACATGACATCCCAACACTGGGCGAACCTTTCAAATGCCTTTGTCAGATCGTTGATGATAATGGCCGTATCTATTCCTCAATCATCTATGGCCGTTGTCAGCCTCATTCCGCTACGAGGGAGTTGCGATCGCTCCGCGAACTATTGCCTTAGGCCATCAGATACTCAGAAGAATGACCTCATACCCGACAGCAGCTGTTGTTGGCTGAGCAGTTTATGGTGTCCAGAGGGCGCACAATGACATGTTCAAATACCGGAACGCACGGTGCCTGAAGGGATCTGCTTACAGCTTAACTTACGGCAATTGGCTGCCCGATCATGAGGGTATAGAAAGTATCTACTAACGACCTTCAACAAAAGTAATCTAACCCGAACTGGTAATCAACATTTGTTGAAAATTGAAATTGTGTTTATTTCTACATTGGCTTGATGCTATCCTGACGACACTTTTTACTCGCCGGACAAGATGATGCTGATAACACGTTACCCAACAACGAAACCATTCCCTTTCTCTGACATGGTGGCATCGCAGGGATTTCTGTTTTTGTCGGGGCAGGTGTCAATGACAGCCGAAGGAGAGCCTGTCTACGGTACCGTTACGGAGCAGACTTTAAATATCATGCACGCTGTAACCAAGACGCTAAATCGCGCAGGGGCGAGCCTGAATGATGTTGTTCGGGTGCAGGTCTGGTTAAGTGACATGAAGTATTTTGCAGAATTTAATCGGGCATACGGCAGTTTCTTTCACGAAGTCTACCCATCAAGGACCGTGACCAGCAGTACTCTGGCTTTTGGTATGGATGTCGAAATTGAGATTCAGGCGACAAACCCCGGGAACAAATGATGACATACGAACGAGAAGCCCTGATTAACGTTCTGTCGGCTGCACTGGAAGCACTGAGAACCACACTGCCTTTAAATACTGAAGCTGTACTGCATGACCTTACTCAACCAGAGGCGTCAGTGGTAAACATTATTAATGGGCATGTCAGTGGGCGAAAAATTGGAGATGCTCTTCTCAAGGGACCCGAGGAGGATAAAGGGTTTCTGGGATTGTTTGACGTGCCAAAGCAGACATCAAGCAAGGTTTTCAACGGTTATACGACGACGACTTCTGGCGGAAAGGTCTTAAACAGTGCCTCCACACTGTATTACAACTCAGATGGGACGCCTTTGGTTGCCTTTTGTATTAACGTCGATACTGATGTTGTTACTCGTCTGATGCGTGATCTTGAATATTTGGTTCCTTCGCCGCTGGATTCTGCCGAACAGGAAAACACGCTTGCAGGCGTTCCTGAAGAGTCACTTGATGAGTTCCTTTCCCGTTATCGGATGACCGGTTCTGAAAGTCAGAAAGAGTACAGAATGAGAGTGGTCTCCGAAGTTCATGCGATGGGATTTTTCAAAATAAAAGGAAGTGTTAATCACCTTGCGAAGATGCTCGGGGTGACCCGGTTTACTATTTATAATTATCTGGAAAAACTGAATGCAAAATCATAATGCAAATAGCATCCCTTTTTATCAGGTTGATGCCTTCACATCCCAGGCGTTTGGCGGCAACCCTGCAGGTGTTAGTCCTCTCACTGAATGGCTCAGTGATGAGACGCTGCAAGCGATCGCCATTGAAAATAATATCTCTGAAACCGCTTTTTTCGTCCCGGTAGAGGATGGCTATCACTTGCGTTGGTTTACGCCTGGCTGTGAAGTTGATCTGTGTGGCCATGCCACACTGGCGACAGCATGGGTTCTGTATAACAAACTGGGTTACACCGGTGAATTGGCGCGCTTCCACACCCGTAGCGGCGTGCTGACGGTCAGCAGGCACGGTGAGGAATATTGTATGGACTTCCCGGTGACCTGGCCTGAACCTATCGCTATAACACCGAACCTAACTGAGTCACTTGGCATCAGTGAAAAGGACATTATCGGAGTCTGGAAAGCTCCAGATATTATTGTTCTGCTCCGGGATAAGGCCATCATTGATACGATGGAGCCGGATATGAATAAGCTGGTGCAAATCAAGGCGCGTGGTGTGGTCTGTACCGCAGAGGGAACCAATGATGGACCCTTTGATTTCATCTCTCGCTGGTTTGGGCCACAGGTGGGTGTCAATGAGGATCCGGTTACCGGATCAGCGCATACCTGGCTTGTGCCTTTATGGTCAACTCTGCTCAATAAAACCGAATTCTGCGCTCAGCAGGGGGGAGCACGTAAAGGGGAGCTGCGCTGTGTGTTGCGTGATGATCGTGTAGAGCTTTACGGTTCTGCCCGCATGACCATCGAAGGGCGGTTCTTCCTTTGACAGTGATCTACACAAGATAGAAGGGACATCATTACTGCAGCGATGTGTTGTCTGAACGTCATCTTGAAAGACGGACATCGGTACCAGAAAGCGGGGATTATGCTGGGTGACTAGAAGAGGGGCGCATTACTTTGCCGAGCAGGGATTCTAACAGCAGTGGCAGATGAAGCGGGAAAACTAAAGCTGTGGTGCGTGGCAATTCATAAGAAAATCTGTCTGCGCATCACCGCTGATTTTCTTATGAAAATTATTTGACTGATCGTTCCATAATCAATACTATGCCGCTTCAACTCATTTCAAGTCCCCCATCCCTATGAGTGCTGAAAAACCAACCTTTCCAGGTCGTCCACGTAAGTTCGAAGATCAGGATGTCATTGATGCTGCCGTTGCTGTTTTCAGCGCCAATGGCTATGCGGGTACATCTGCGCAAGATTTATGCGATGGTACAGGATTAGGGCGGGGAAGCTTATATAATGCCTTTGGTAGCAAGCAAGCTCTGTACGAGCAAGCGTTGTTACGCAGCCATGAACAAACTATGTCAGCACAGTTATCAATACTCACACAATCTGGCCGGGTAAAAGAGCGGTTACATACCCTTCTGCTTTGGGGTATTGCCGAAGATCTTTCTCAGCCAGAACAGCATGATGCCATGGTCTTATTTTCAGCCCTGGAGATGGGCAGTAAAGATGAAGCCGTTGCCAGTCTGAATAAGGAATATCGTCAGCGCTTAGAGCAAACGCTGGTCGCCGTTTTTATCGAAGGCCAACAAAGCGGCGAGCTTGGCAATAGAGCATCCGCCGTTGAAATGGCAAGAGGCTTTATGGCGGGCTATTACGGTTTACGTGTACTCAATAAAAACATTTCAGATAGAAAAATCCTCGAAGATGTTGTCGCTGGTCTGTTAATCAACTTATAAATTAAAGCGTAAAAGTCCATTAATTATCATCATCCATTTTTGTAACGTTCATTCCAATACAGGGAGAAAATAAAAAACCATGCCATTAGTCGTCTATATTTTAGGGTTGGCCATTTTTTCATTAGGTACAGCAGAGTTAATGGTGGCGGGTATGATGACCACGCTATCTGAAGCATTTGGCGTTACTGTCGGTGAAGTTGGGCATTTGATTTCGTATTATGCATTCGGTGTGATGCTAGGTGGCCCAGTATTAACTTACGCTTTTCTTAAATTTAAAGCCCCATACCGGGCAACGTTATTATGGATGCTAGGACTCTATGTTATCGTGCAGGGGTTAAGTGTCTTTGTCTCTGACTACAATGTGTTAGTTACCATTCGAATCGTTACGGGTATTTTGTGCGCGGGTTGTTTAAGCCTTTCACTAGCGACAAGTATGGCCCTTGTGTCTGTAGAAAATCGCCCAAGGGCAGCATCAATAGTGATCGCAGGCTTTATGGTATCCAATGTCTTCGGTGTCCCTATCGCGACAATCATTGACCAATACTGGGGCTGGAAAATGAGCTTTGGGTTGGTCGCAGTCCTGGTATTGATATGTTTGTTGGTCTTAGTACGCTTATTACCGCAAATGACAGGCGGTGGTGCTATTAAAATGGCCGAAGAGATAAAGGCATTTAAAAATAAAGCCTATTGGAAAGCCTGTACGACCAGCTGTTTAATTTTAGGCGCAAGCTTTGCGGCATTCAGTTATTTCGTGCCGGTTCTGACGGATGTCAGTGGATTTACAATGCAAACGGTCCCCTTCATTCTGATGCTTTATGGGCTAGCCAATATTATCGGAAATATGGTAACGGGACGTCTTGCATATCGCCATAGTTTAGCTGTTATGGTTGTCGGCTTAACAATATTGAGTATTTCTTTGCTCGGCATGGCTCTATTTGTTCAATATCAGGTTATTGCTATTCTGGCTGTTATACTCATCGGTTTATCAGGTGTGCCAATGAATCCGGCAATGATGGCAAGAATTGTCAGCGTGGCACATCCAGGCCCAATGGTTAATGCCGTTCATACTTCCGTTATCAATATTGGATTAGGTGGCGGTTCTTATTTGGGTGGGATGGCAATTTCATCAGGATTCGGTTTACGATCAGCTTTATGGATTGGAATGGTATTAGCGGTTCTGGCTTTATTATCCGTATTACCTTATATCCGTCGCAGTAAACAAGGCTGGAGTTAATAGGTTCTGAAGATAAAAACGCCCCGATTATAAATAATCACGGGCGTCGATTTAGCCGTTAAATTTTATTCAAAACTATCAGGCCCTTATCATCGAATGGGATCTGCGTGTCGGGGTCTTTATCCATCCGGTTTTTGCTCTGCTGATCGCCATGTTTGATGCTTACAATGCCGGGAGTTTGGTCGCATCCTGCCAGGGAAGGTCATCGCGAAATATTTTATACGCTTCGCTCGAAGGACGCTGAGAAAGCGGCAGAATTACTCGCAGCTCATCTCAGTGAAAGCCGCCTTCGCCTACTAGAATCCATCATTTCAAGCAGACATAGCCTGAGGGCAAAAGGTATTCTTATATCCTGACCATGAGGCAAATTTCACACCTCATGACAAAGTTCCGCTCCTCGCTCTAAGCGGACCTCCAGCCCGGTTAGCTTGTACGCTGCGTGCCAAAAGCGGACCAGGTAACACAATATGCCGCCCCCCCTGCATCTACTTTGCGATGCAGACCCTCAGGTCATTCTTTCCTACAAGCTTGATATCTTCTGCCTGGTTACTCTTATGGAATAGATCATAACAGGTAGCCGTCCAGGGAGACGTTTTCGCCACATAATTTCAGGTTGTCCTATAGTCATAAAGATATGTTCTGAAACAATCAATTATGCGGAGATTTGCTATGCCAATTTCGCGCCGAGACTTTTATAAACTGGCACTAGGTTCAGCTGTCGGTCTTGCCGTACTGAAGAACAGTTCAACAGCCCTTGCACAAGGCATTTCCCTGAAAAAACCGCTTCCTTATGGCGCTGGACAGCCAGGCGAAACTGTCGGAGGCCTGCCCCCGCAGGGAGCCGTCAGTTCGGTAGAGGATTTTGAATACCAGATAAAATATCAGCGTGCTTTTGAAGCCGTACTCTGGAACATGCCAGCAGTGGCTATCTACAGCTTTCGCCGCGCAGCGTTTGAAAACTTAGGGCTGAAAGATAACGATATTATTGCCTACTCAAAACCGGCAACGCCACATCTGGAAGCCATTACGGCAAACAGTACCACACCTTACATCACTGCATTTACTGACCTGCAACAAGGCCCTGTCGTGCTGGAGCTCCCGCCAGCAGGCGCAGATGGCAGTTTGTATGGCCAGATTGTTGATGCATGGCAGTTTACCATTGCTGATGTGGGGCCCGCAGGACTTGATGGCGGCAAAGGGGGGAAATTCCTGCTGACCCCACCGGGTTACAACGATGCGATTCCGGAAGGTTATTTACATGTTCCATCACCAAACTTCCGCGTAGCGTTTGCTTTCCGTTCGGTCCAGGCTCCCGGGAAAACGACTGAAGACGCATATCATTACTCTAAGCGTATGCGGATGTATTACCTCGCCGAAGCCGCAAATCCACCACAACAAAAATTTGTCGACCCTGGTAACAAACGCTATCCAACACTGCCGTACTATGACGAGCGCCATTTTGATGATCTTCATGCGGTTGCCAGTGTTGAACCCGTGCGCGAGCAGGACAAAGTCATGCTTGGGATGCTTTCATCGCTGGGTATAGGCCACGGTCTTAACTTTTCTCCTGATGAGAAAACCAAAAAAGCAATGCGCCAGGCGGCTATCGATGCCTGGTTCTATATGCAGTATTGGTACGATAATTTCCCGAAAGAGAAACTCTACTGGCCAGACCGTCACTACGCCTCTCTGCTACAGGCGGATGACAACAAGACATTCACCTTTATTTATGAAGATCGTATCGACCTGATCAATCGTGCAGCCGAGTATTTCTGGTGTACCTATATGCCGAAAATACTGAGTGATAGCCCGGCAACTCAGTATCTGATGTGTATGGCCGATAAAGACGGCAACCTGCTGGAAGCGGGTCAGACCTACAAACTCACCGTACCCGCCAAAATGCCGGTAAAACAGTTCTGGGCATTGACCGTTTACAACCGCGATACCATGTCCTTTATCTACAGTGAAAGTGAGCGCACGACACTCTCTTCTTACGATCTCGGGAAGATGAAGGAAAACACCGATGGTAGCGTCACGCTATATGTAGGGCCGAAGGCACCTGAAGGTCTGGAAAATAACTGGATACCAACCAGTGGTAAACGTCCATTACCAGCAATGCGTTTCTATGGTCCGACCGATGAACTGAATCTAAAAACATTCAAACTAGCTGATTTCGAACGCGTATAAACAAATCATCATTACCGGAGCATGTTATGAAGAAGTTAATCCTTGCCGCCGCTTTGTTCGGCGTTACGCTGCCTGCTCTGGCGCAGATCAGCGATAAAATGGCTGAAGATGCTTATATCTATGGTTTTTCTATGGATGAGGCCTACAAATTCTTTTATAACACCGCGGTGAAAACTGACACACCGCTGAACCGTTTCCAGAATATTCGTCACCTCGCGGATGACACTTACACCGACCATCCGACCATTAATAATGACACCTTACACCTTCAGGGTTGGCTGGACGTAAGCGCTGAGCCGGTCATTGTCAGCGTACCGGATATGGACAAAGGTCGTTATTGGATCCTCCATACGATGGATATGGGACATTACACGACGTCGATGATCGGCTCCCGTACGCGTGGCACCAAAGGTGGGCACTTTATGTTTGCTTCCCGAACCTGGAAAGGGGAAGTGCCGCCCAGCGTGACCGAGGTTATCCGAGTGGATTCAGATATTCTGAAGCTGATGGGGCGCATCATGGCCACCGACCTGGAGGACACTAAAGACGCGTTGAGCTACATGGACGACTGGAATATCCGTACGTTGTCCGCGTACCTTGGCGAGTCCGGTCCAAAAGCGACAGTGCACAACTGGCCGGATCCTGCAAAAACCACCTGGTTGCAGCGTGTGAACTTTGTTCTGTGCGAAGGAGATATGAGGACTGCGGACAAAAAATGGATAGATCAGTACAAGGCTGCAGGTATTGAGCCCTGTAAAACGGATTTCACCCCAGAGCAGGTCACTGCTGCGAAGAAAGGTGAAGAACTGGGTATGGCTCATCTGAAACAGTTACTGCCGACAATGACATCTTCCAAGGGCCTGCTGGGGACGCGTGAAGAACTGCAAAACCAGAAACGAGATCTGTTTGCTGAAGGCACCCTGATTGGACAATGGGGGCTGCCACCTGAAGAGTCTGTTTACCTGCAGATCAATAAAGGCTCTGACGGCCAGCCGATCAATGGTTCGGAGGGTAAAAAATACCGCCTGCACTTCAAAGCGCCAAATGTGAGTCAGTTCTGGTCCTTTACCGTCTATGGAACCGACAACATGTTGATGGCGCACAATGACATTAATCGTCACAGCCGTGGTGACCGTTCACTTAAGCCAGATGCTGATGGTTTATACACCATTGACCTCAGTGCCAAAGGTGATGCTAATAATCCTAACTGGCTGCCAATTCCTGAAAAAGACGCATATATCATTATGCGTCTGTATGGCCCAGATCAGGCTGCGATAGACGGTAAATATCCGACACCCACGCTGGAAGTGGTGAAATAAGAGGATAACCAGTTTCATCTTACTATTTAGTAAAACCCCCCGATACCTTCAGTATCCGGGGGTTTTTAGTATCTGAGTTCATTACGAACTATCAAGATACAGACACTGAAAAGCATCGGGATTAATAATCAAAAATATAATGTTATTAATAATCTGAAAATTAAAATACAATACCCCCCTATAGTATAAAGAGGCCCGCTATGCCACATTCACCTGAAGACAAAAAACGGATTCTGACTCGCGTGCGGCGAATACGCGGGCAAACGGAAGCGATAGAGCGCGCGCTGGAAAATGGGGATCCTTGTATCGCTATTTTGCAGCAAATCGCAGCCGTGCGTGGCGCGGCCAATGGCCTGATGGGCGAAATGTTGGAAATCCATCTGAAAGACGAACTGGTCACGGGGGAGACATCCGAGGAGCAGCGTACTGTGCGCATGGCAGAAGTCAGCCAATTACTCCGCTCTTATCTAAAATAACCTACATCTAAAATAAAATTCACACTCACCTGACGACGGAAGAAGAATATGAAATCACGTGCTGCTGTTGCATTCGGTCCGGGAAAGCCTCTGGAAATCGTTGAAATTGATGTCGCACCGCCACAAAAAGGCGAAGTGCTGGTCAAGATTACTCATACCGGTGTGTGCCACACCGATGCGTTCACTTTATCGGGCGATGATCCGGAAGGTGTTTTCCCGGCCGTTCTGGGGCATGAAGGCGGCGGAATTGTAGTGGAAGTGGGTGAGGGTGTGACCAGCCTGAAACCTGGCGATCACGTTATTCCTTTGTACACCGCTGAATGTCGCGAGTGTAAATTCTGTAAATCGGGTAAGACCAACCTCTGTCAGGCGGTACGCGCCACCCAGGGCAAAGGCTTGATGCCAGATGGCACCACGCGTTTCTCTTACAATGGCGAACCGATTTACCACTACATGGGTACCAGTACTTTCAGCGAATACACCGTGGTTGCAGAGATTTCACTGGCGAAAGTGAACGAACAAGCCCCATTAGACAAAGTTTGTCTGTTGGGATGCGGTGTCACCACCGGGATTGGTGCGGTTCACAACACGGCGAAAGTGAAAGCGGGTGATACCGTTGCCGTATTTGGCCTGGGTGGCATTGGGCTGGCGGTGATTCAGGGGGCGGTACAGGCAAAAGCTGGGCGTATTCTGGCAATCGACACCAACCCAGAAAAATTCAAACTGGCCACTGAAATGGGAGCTACAGACTGTATCAACCCTAAAGATCACGAAAAGCCGATTCAGGACGTGATCGTTGAGATGACTGATGGCGGTGTGGACTTCAGCTTTGAATGTATCGGTAACGTCAATGTGATGCGTTCGGCCCTGGAATGCTGCCATAAAGGCTGGGGTGAGAGTGTCATTATCGGTGTTGCAGGCGCAGGCCAGGAAATCAAAACGCGTCCTTTCCAACTCGTCACCGGTCGAGTATGGCGTGGTTCAGCATTTGGTGGTGTAAAAGGGCGTACCCAATTACCGGGCATGGTTGAGGACGCGATGGCTGGCAAAATCAATCTCGATCCTTTTATCACTCACCGGATGCCGCTTGAACAAATTAACGAAGCGTTCGATTTAATGCACGAAGGGAAATCGATTCGTACCGTTATCCATTTTGGCGATAAATAACCGCTAAACTGACCCTCGCTGATTGCTTTGCTGAGTGAATTGGCGAGGTTTTTATGTCCCCAAAATCACGCTTCAAGATGCTCGCCATTTTCCCGCATCCATTGCGCAAGTGAGTCCAGTGTCGGGCGCAGTGACTTTCCTAACTCGGTTATCTGATATTCAACTCTCGGCGGGACCTCCGCAAACACTTCTCTTGTCACCAACATCCTCGATTCAAATTGCCTTAATTGCCGTGTTAGCTCTTTTTGAGTGATGGGATGCACCGCGCGCTGCAAGTCACTAAAGCGCACCGGCTGGTTGATAATGATGAGTCGATAAAGAATGGGGATGGCCCATTTCCCGGAAATGAGATTCACAAAACTGACCATCGGGCAGCTTTCGCTGGCGACGGGTATTGTCGAAAAATTTTTTCTCATGCTTCCCCCTTGTGGATGGTCAATGCTTCCCATTACGTTCCTTAGTATCCAATTGGTGCCTACTATCCAAAGGATACTATAGCGGAAATAATGCCCGTACCCGTCATTTAAAAGGCAAAGACAATGGGCAGACTTGAAGGCAAATACGCATTAATTACAGGTGGTACCAGCGGAATCGGTTTTGAAACGGCACGGCAGTTCATCGCCGAGGGGGCAATCGTCGCGATAACCGGGCGTAATCAGGCTGCATTACTTGCCGCGAAAGAAGTACTGGGCAATGTGCAAATTATTAATAGCGATGCAGGTGATATCCACCAACAGCGAGCACTGAGCGAGCAACTGGCGCAGTTATGGCCACGGCTGGATGTGTTGAATGTGAACGCTGGTGATGTCACGCATCATTCGCTGGAAGAATGGGATGAAAGCAGTTACGACAGGCTGATGAATACTAATCTCAAAGGCCCTTTCTTCTTGATCCAGGCTTTACTTCCGATGCTGTCTAACCCGTCTTCGGTGATTGTCTGTGGTTCGGTCAGTGCGCATATCGGCTTACCACAAAGTAGTGTGTATGCCGCCAGTAAAGCAGCAATCTTGTCTCTGGCTCGCACACTTTCAGGTGAGTTAAAGGCAAAAGGTATTCGGGTTAATGGATTAAGTCCTGGCCCCACTGAAACCCCAGCACTCAGCAAATTGGGCAATGGGGCGTCTGACCAACCATTGCGCGACGAAATCCGTGCCCTGGTGCCAGTAGGTCGCCTGGGCAGTACGCTTGAGCTGGCCAAAGCTGCCGTGTTTCTCGCGTCTGATGAGTCTGCTTTTATGGTGGGCAGTGAGCTGCTAATGGATGGAGGTGTGAAAAATATTTAACCGAACTCAGTTCGATTTAAGGGATGACATCATCGCGTAAATCGGACTGAGTTAAGAATCGCTACAGTTGATAAGTGCCCGGACGGCGTTCATTGACGTGGAAATGTTGCTCACGAAAATCGGCGGCAGAATCTTCGGCGGCCTGACGTATTTCATCGCTATCGGCCTGATGGCGTAGCAACATGTCAGCACTTTTGACGACCAAATACAGGTGACCGTGAGTTTGGGCGGTCGTTTGGCCAGAGAACAGCGCCGCACCGACCAGTAACAAAATCATCCCCAGTTTTGACCGTAATTGTTTAACCATAATCATCAACCTCGTTAACGTGACGGGCACACTGTATAGATAATTTCGATCAGTTACTATTCAACTTTTAGAAAAAAAGCAAAATTATTGTCAGCAATGTAAAAGAGTTGTTTGTTAACTTTTGGTTTACGATTTGTTGATTAAAGGCATGCCATGCTGCAAGCCTTTTGCCAGTGAAAAGGGCGCAGCATGGGCATTAAAAGAGAGGATTAGTGGGCGACTGATTTTGAAAACAGGTTAATGACTAACACGCCCAAGATGATCAGTGCCATACCCGCAATCGCAGGCCAGTCGAGTTTTTGCCCCAGGAATATCCAGCCCACTGCACCAATCAACACGATCCCGGCACCTGACCAAATCGCATAAATAATCCCGGTAGGGATAGTGCGCATGGTGATGGATAAACAATAAAACGCCACCCCATAAAACAGAATGGTGATAACACTCGGCCATAAACGGCTAAAACCTTCCGATAGTTTAAGTGAGGTGGTTGCAATCACCTCGGCAATAATGGCCACAATCAGCCAGAGATAAGTCATGTCCGTTTCTCCCACAGATATTCAGCTCGACAATGTAAAGTTCAAAGCCATTTCAGGCAAGAAATTGGCATCCTCAATATTAAAAATTCTCATTTTCATTAACTTGTTTAATCTGCTGTAACAATTAGAAAAGTCAGTGAAAAATTCTAGTCAACTCCCTCATGATATAATTTTAATGATTTAAAGAGTTGCCTTTAATAGATTAATGCACTTTCCGTGTTTACCTGATTGTTTTATGATACCGGTAACATGCGGAACCTTATTGCTTACCCGTCAGGCCTCGTATGGAAGAGTTCAGTGGGTTTTACATGGCCTTTGGGGATTTAGAATGGACTGGTTTGTTGATTACTTTTCAACGTATCTGTACGGATTGAAAGTCATCGCTATTACTCTGGCGATACTGATGCTAATAAGCGGAATTGATGACTTATTTATTGATATCGTCTACTGGCTTCGCCGTGCATGGCGCTCAGTAACGGTCTACCGTAACAACGATTATCTGGACTACAAAGCCCTGTATGAGCCGCAAGAAAAAGCGCTGGCTATTATGGTACCCGCATGGAATGAAACGGGCGTTATCGGTAACATGGCGCGACTTGCCGCCAGTTCTCTTGATTACGAGAATTATCATATTTTCGTCGGCACCTATCCGAACGATCCGGATACACAACGCGATGTCGACGACGTTTGCGCACGCTTTCCGAATGTCCATAAAGTCGTGTGCGCCCGACCTGGCCCCACCAGCAAAGCGGATTGCCTGAATAACATTCTCGACGCTATTTTGCAGTTTGAACGCAGCGCCCGTTTTAATTTCTCCGGCTTTATTCTGCACGACGCGGAAGATGTGATTTCTCCACTCGAATTACGCCTGTTTAATTATCTGGTCGACCGAAAGGATCTCATTCAGATCCCGGTATATCCGTTTGAACGTAAATGGACTCACTTCACCAGCCTCAGCTACCTGGATGAGTTTTCCGAACTGCACGGTAAGGATGTTCCGGTACGCGAAGCGTTAGCGGGGCAGGTTCCGAGTGCAGGTGTGGGCACCTGTTTTAGCCGTCGCGCGGTGTTAGCGCTGTTGGCCGACGGTGACGGCATTGCGTTTGATGTGCAGAGTTTGACGGAAGACTACGACATCGGTTTCCGTTTACGCCAAAAGGGCATGGAAGAAATTTTCTGCCGCTTCCCGGTGATGGACAAAAACGACACTACCCGAAAGCCGTTTGGTCAGCGTGCCCGTACCGCCAACGTTATCTGCGTGCGTGAATATTTCCCTGATACCTTTGCGACGGCAGTGCGACAAAAGTCGCGCTGGATAATCGGCATTGTCTTCCAGGGATTTAAAACACACCGCTGGAGCTCAAATCCGGTATTGAACTATTTCTTATGGCGGGACCGTAAAGGGGCAATCGCCAACTTTTTAAGTTTTGCCGCAATGCTGGTGATGCTGCAACTGGTCGCCATCATGATTTATCAGCGCTGCGTTGATGGGGCATGGCAATTCTTGTCTATCTTCGTGGGAGGAACCTGGCTCACCACGCTGCTGTGGATTAACTTCGGTCTGATGACCAATCGCATTATTCAACGCATGATTTTCGTCACCGGCTATTACGGAATGAGGCAAGGTTTGCTGGTGATCCCACGCCTGTTCTGGGGGAATCTGATTAACTTTGTGGCTAACTGGCGCGCCATTAAGCAGGTTATTCAGCACGGCGATCCGCGTCGCGTTGCATGGGATAAAACCACGCACGATTTCCCAACCGTCAGCGAGCAACGCTCCACCCAACCATTGGGTTACATCCTTGTGGATTCCGGTGTGATTACCCGTCAGCAACTTGAAGAAGCTCTGCAAAACCGCATTCCCGGCCTGAAATTGGGCGGCAACCTGGTACAACTGGGCTATATCACGGCGGTTCAGCTTGCGGTCGCGCTGGCAAAACAGGCTGAAGTACCGATGGAATCTATTGACTCCCTCACTCTCGATCCGCAACTGATCAACAGCATCCCGGCAAAAGTGGCACAACACCATGCAGTACTGCCATTGCGTATCGAAGGTGAGAACCTGATTCTGGCCTGTGAAAACACCCTCGATCCGGTTTCTCTCTCGGCGCTGAGTCGCAAAGTTGGCCGTCCGGTCAAATACGTTGTGGTGCCACGCGGTCAGGTTGTGATTGGGCTGCGCTATTGGTACGGCCAGGAAGCGTTACTGAAAGAAAAACAATTACTGGATAGTGCGGTAAGTGAAGATCTTCTCACCGAGTCACAAGCGGCTGAAATCTGGGATAAGTATGTCTCCGGGCAACTGCTGTTTGCGGAAGTGCTGACCACAGAATCCCACCTCAATGAGGCCGTTTTGCGCGCGGTGCTATTGCGCTATGAGCGCAGCGATTTGATGTTTGGCGAATACCTGGTGCAAGAAGGTGTGGTCAGCCAGAACGTGGTGGATCACGCGCTGGAACAGCAGAAGAAACTGCAACCCTCACTCAGCAAGTTGCTGCTGAAAGCAGGTATCAATCAATTGCAACAGGCACGCCTGGCAGGGGAAGCAATATGAACATTCGCCTGAACCCCCTGGCCGTACTGATCTGCGGTGCACTGATTATGACACCCGCATTCGCCACAGAAGAAGGATCACAACAGGATCTGGGCTTAAACGATTACCGCTACTTCAAGGTGTATCCGCATATCGAGCGGGCGCATCAGGCCATGAAAGCCAATGATGAAACGCGGGCCCTGAGCAGCTTTGAACATGCGCATGAAATGGCGCCTGAAAGTGTGCGCCTGACATTGTGGCTGGCAGAAGCTTATCGCTATTTTGGGCACGATAAGAAAGCGCAGGCATTTCTGAAAGATGAACTCAGGAAGAAACCACACAACCCCGATTTACAGCGGGCTCTGGCGGCGATCCCCGTTCCCGAACCGCAGATTAACACCCTCGGAGATCTGCTGGCGTTGCAGAAGCAGTGCGACGCTGAGCCAACCGTAGATTGCCGCAGTAAAGTGGGTAACTATGCTATCAAGTTCAATCAGTTAAGCATCGCCCGTGCTCAACTCTCAGACCCGACATTTCGTCATACCCATGCCGCTCAACAACTCACCAATAACTACATACAGCGTGCGATTTTCAGGCAGCAGTGGACAGCGGCAGACCAGGGTTACGCACTGTTAGACAGTGATGCCACATTGAGTGAGGCTCAATACCAGCAATGGTTTGCCATCTTGTTACATATGCGGCGTGACCAGCGAATTTTGGATTTACAAAGTCAGGGCGTGATGAATAGCCCGGGTATGCAACTTGCCTATGCTCAGTCGCTGGCTGAACGTCACGCGCTCATGCCACTGCGTCATTATCTCACCAGCCGTAAACCGGCGTTTAACCATCCAGCTGAGGAGCGGAACTGGCTGCGTTTACTGGCAACTTACTGCAAGGAACCCGGTAAAACGGTGGCCAACTGGACGGTCAAATATCCAGAAAACCAACAGTATGTGTTATCAACGTTAGTCCCCATCCGTATCCAAAAAGGCGACTGGCAGGGGGCAAACGCACTGCTAAGTAAAATCCCGGACGATCAGGGGCTTGATCAGCGCCTGGCGTTGAGTCTGGCACGCAACGACACGCAAACCAGCCTGCAGGTGATCCGCTATATCAGCCAGACGCGCGATTTATCTTCGCAGGAGCTGGAAAATATCAGCTACCAGTTGGTCGTCATGGATCAGGGAAAAATGGCAGTTGAATTGCTACTGCGCTACTGGCCATTTGCGCGGGCGGGCAGGTTGCAGAATTCGCTATCGACGCGTTTGTACACCCAACTTGCGCTTCATCCTGACGGGTTGTCTGCCGAGAGCCGAATGCGACTGGAAAAACCGTTACCTACGGCCACACAGCGTATGGCTCAGGCGCGTCTGTTCCAGGGGCAAGAAAACTGCGCCATCGTCCGAAATTTGTTGGGCGACATGTCGGCCGAGTATGACGCGCAAAGCTGGTCACATCTGGCGCAATGCTATCCTGACCGGCCAGGTCTTGCCCTGTATGCCGCGCAACAAGCGCTGGCGCGTGACCCATCACCGGTTTATCAACGACAAGTGGCTTACCTGGCGTATGCCGCGGAAGATTATCAGTTAGCACAGACCAGTTGGTCACGCATACCCACCAGCGCCCTGTTGGATAACGATGTGTTGGCCGCAGCACGCGCCGCCAAACTCTCAGGTAACGATAAGGCGTTTGATTATTGGCAGGATGTGGCCTGGCATCGTGGGATGGCGGAGCTTAAATTCGACTCAGCACCGACACAAGATGATGCCGCACGTGGTTTTGTGTTGTTAGCGCAAGGTAAACATTCTGAAGCCCGTGACGCACTGGAAAAAGCCCGTGTTTCATATCCCGACTCGCCGGAAATCCTGCGTCAGCTGGTCTATCTCAACGAGCGACTGGATGATAAACCTAAAACGCGCGAGTACAGCGAACGGGTGGTGGATGACATTGATAATTCCCTCACGCCGCAACAACAGTTGAGCGATAAACAGAAAGAAGACCGCTTTGAGTTCCGCCGCATCCATGAGGACAGCGATCGTCGTTGGACCTTTACTTACGATGGTTCTTTCGGTTTGACGCCGAACTCCATGAATAGCGGTGGCAGCAGTAGCAGCGCCCAGCAGGGAAAAAGTTATCGTAGTTATGAACAATTTGAAGCGGAGTACCGTATCGGTAAAAACCAACTTATCGACGGCGATCAGCTTTCCGTTTACAGCCGAATTTTTGCCGGTAGCGAAAATGACGGCGAGAATAACTTTATGCCGGTCTATGAGCCGATGCTCGGCCTGGGCGTGCGCTGGAAACCGCTGCGTGACCAGGTTATTTATCTGGCGGCTGAACAGCAAATTCCCCTCGGTAATCACGACGGCAAAACGGATGTCATGCTGCGGGCCAGCGCGTCGTTCTTCAATGGCGGCAAATACAGCGATGACTGGCATCCCACCGGAAATGGCTGGATGTCGCAGAATTTGTATCTGGATGCGGCGCATTTCGTGAAAGCGGACTATCAGCTATATACCGCAGATTACCGCATGAGCTGGCACCAGAAAGTGAATGGCCACCAAACGGTCGAGCCATACTGGCATGCACAGTATAACGCCAGCACCGACACACCTTATCGCGATAATACGCTGGGTGGCGTCGGGGTGCGGCTGAATACCTGGTTTGGTGAAACGCACTACACGGCTTTCCCGCACAAGGTCAGCGTGGGTCTGGAATATCAACGCGCATTTTCCGGCCATAACCGCGACACTGATTCCAAAAACAACCTCTTCCTGACCTTAGGAGCTCGCTGGTAATGATGAAAATCCTTTTAACCACGTTGCTTCTGGCAGCCCCGACTGCCAATGCCATGAATGCAGTGATGTATCAACCGCAACTGCGCGATACCACCGTCTCCGACGCGCAGTGGCAACATGTGTTGAGTCAACTCAAAGGGCAGGGAATTGATACGCTGGTATTGCAGTGGAGCCGTTACGACGAGGCTTTCACTGGCGGGGAATGTCGCGCCTGGCTTGAGCATAAAGCGCAACTTGCTCTTTCTGGCGGCCTGAAGCTGGTTATCGGTCTGGCGGCAGATAGCCAGTTTTTTGAGCGGCAAAAACAGCCTGGTCCGGCACTTGAAAACTACCTCAACCACTTGCGCGCTAATGATGTAGCGGTGGCAAAGCGCTGGGTAGACGTGTTGGGTGCGCAGTCGATATCTGGCTGGTATATCAGCAGTGAACTCGATGATCGGCGCTGGCGCGACCCACAAATGCAACGGTTAGCAGAAGACTGGATGAAGAAAACGCGTTTGTCGCTGGCCGCCGTTGCGGATAAACCCGTTGCGGTCAGTAGCTTCTTTGCCGGAAACATGACGCCTGATTCATACCGCAAATGGGTCACGACCTTGAGCCATAGCGGCGTAAAAGTCTGGGTGCAAGATGGTGCGGGAACGCAGATGCTGACGGAGGCTGAGCGGGCGTTGTATCTGCAAGCGCCCAGCGCCGGGAAGGTTATCGAACTGTTCCGTCAGGACAAACAGTCCAGGACGTTTAAAGCGACTCCAGCACCCGCGGCATATCAACAAAAATGGCTGGAAACACCTGTCCCGCAAGGGCAGGACAGAGTCTATTTCTCACTGCGTTATATGAGTGCGGCCAACGGCGTGTTGGCCCACTAAGTTAAGAGCGGAAACCGGCTGCATTCATCAGCAGCCGAAAACCCATCCCAACGGCGGTCAGTGCTAAAACACTGCCGCCCCACAACACTACCATCCACATCAAACGCATACCCGTCTGTTTCATCAGTGATACCCCTCACCATGCTGTACTTTTCCGCGGAAAACGTAATAACTCCAGAAGGTGTAAACCAAAATAATCGGGATGATAAACAGCGCACCCACCAGCATAAATCCCTGGCTTTGCGGCGGTGCAGCAGCCTGCCAAAGTGTAATTGACGGCGGGATCAGATACGGCCAAATGCTGATACCCAACCCGCTAAAGCCGAGGAAAATCAACCCCAATGTCAGCAAAAAAGGTGTGCTGTGCCAGCTGTTTTCGCGACCCACTGACGACCATATCAAGGCGCTGCACACCAGCACCAGTAACGGCACCGGCAACAGGAAGTAAAGATTCGGCAGGCTAAACCAGCGTGTTGCAATTTGCGGATGTGCAAGTGGCGTCCAGATACTGATAACCGCGATGATCACAAGCATCACAATCAGCAGTGGCTTCATCAGTTTACGCATGGTTTTGAGCAGAGGATCTTCACTTTTCATCACCAGCCAACTGGCGCCCAGCAGCGCATAGGCCACCACCAGACCGATGCCGCAGAACAGATTAAACGGCGTTATCCAGTCGAGCTGCGAGCCGCTAAAAGCACGCCCGGTGACCGGAAAACCAGAGATAACCGCGCCAACCACAATGCCCTGGCAAAATGTCGCGACGATTGAGCCACCGATAAACGCCTTATCCCAGAAGGGGCGATGCCCAGGCGTGGCTTTAAAGCGGAACTCAAAGGCCACACCTCGGAAGATTAGCCCAAGCAGCATTAGCGTCAGTGGAATCGTTAACGCATCGACAATCACCGCGTAAGCCAGCGGGAAGGCGCCGAACAAGGCCGCACCGCCTAACACCAACCAGGTTTCATTGCCGTCCCACACAGGCGCGACACTGTTGACCATGACATCGCGATCTTCTGCATCACGGACAAACGGGAACAGGATACCGATACCGAGATCAAAACCGTCCATCACGATGTACATCAGGGTGGAAAATACAATAATCACAAACCAAATGACTGACAGATCAACGCCCATTAGCGTAACTCCTCGGTGGTTTCTGATACCGCTGAAAGCGGGCGAGAAGGGGTACCGTGTGCTGGCGGCGTGTCGTCATTAAACGGCTGCGGGCCTTTTTTGATTTGGCGAATCATATAGCTGTAGCCCACGCCAAACACCGACATGTACACCACAAAGAAGGTCAACAGACTGATGCTCATCTGCAAATTTCCATGCGCTGAAACCGCATCTTTGGTGCGCAGCAAGCCATACACCACCCACGGTTGGCGGCCAACTTCCGTGGTCACCCAACCGGCAAGAATGGCAATCAGCCCGGACGGACCCATCCACAACATAAATTTCAGGAACGGGCGGCTGTCATACAAACGGTCGCGATAACGCAACCACAAGCTGAACACGCCAGCCAGAATCATCAGCATGCCAAGCCCCGCCATAATGCGGAATGACCAGAACACCATGGTGGAATTTGGCCGGTCTTCTTTCGGGAACTCTTTAAGCGCCGGGACTTGTTTATCCAGACTATGGGTGAGGATCAGGCTGCCGAGCGCCGGGATTTCCAGCCCGTAACGCGTGCGTTCTTGCTCCATATCTGGCCAGCCAAACAGCAAAAGTGGCGTGGGTTCGCCTGGTATATTTTCCCAGTGCCCTTCAATAGCGGCAATTTTCGCAGGTTGATGCTTCAGGGTATTCAGGCCATGCATGTCACCAATCATCGCCTGTAACGGGGCGACGATTAACGCCATCCATAAGGCCATCGAAAACATCGTTTTAATCGCCGGAGTTTTATTACCGCGCAACAAATGCCAGGCCGCAGAGGCCCCAACAAAAAACGCACTACTCAGAAATGCCGCCACCGTCATATGCAACAGGCGATAAGGGAATGACGGGTTAAATATCACCGCGAACCAGTCGACCGGTACCACCTGCCCATTGAGGATTTCAAACCCTTGCGGTGTCTGCATCCAGCTATTGGACGCCAGGATCCAGAAAGTGGACATCAACGTGCCCAGCGCGACCATACAAGTAGCAAAGAAATGCAGCCCAGGCCCCACGCGCTTCCAGCCAAATAGCATGACGCCAAGGAAACCAGCTTCCAGGAAAAAGGCCGTCAGGACTTCATAAGTCAGTAGCGGCCCGGTAATGCTGCCCGCAAACTGCGAAAAACCGCTCCAGTTGGTGCCAAACTGATACGCCATCACCAGGCCGGACACCACGCCCATGCCAAAGTTAACGGCGAATATCTTCGACCAAAAATCGTAAAGCGAGCGATAAACGGGATTTTTTGATTTCAGCCACAACCCTTCAAGCACCGCCAGATAACTGGCAAGCCCAATGGTGATGGCCGGGAAAATAATATGGAAGGAGACCGTAAAAGCGAATTGGATCCTTGCCAGATGAAAAGCGTCTAAATCGAACATGCAGTACTCCGCATAAATATTTATTCGATTCGATTGTAAGCCGCGCCACATCTGGGTTGTAGGAACAGACTGCCACCATAAAGCTATAACAGTTTTAGTCTTCCTGGAGTTCTTCCCCAAAAAGGTATGAATGAATTTTGGATTTCACATCAACTTTTAAGGTTGTTCTCCAGGGTTCCAGGAAGGTGTTCCACTAAATAGTCCAGGAAGGCGCGTACGGCTCGGTTCATATGCTTTCTACTTGGGAAGACGGCATGAATAATGTGATTGTGCGTGGACCACTCTGGCAAAACATGCACCAGTTTCCCTTCTGAAACAGCCTGGCTGGAGATGGATTTTGGAATTAATCCAATACCAATCCCCTGAATGGCGGCTTCAAGTTGCACTCTTGGGTTGAGGCAAAACAGTACCGGCCGATGTTTAATCGTAACGACTTGCCGCTGTGCGTTTTCCAGTTCCCATTTAAGCTCGCCTTCTTCTCTGTCCATTACTGAGCTGATAGTGCTCATATTTGCCAGTTGTTTGAGCGTTTCAGGAAGGCCTTCTCTGGCGAGAAACGCCGGGCTGGCAACTAATTTTAAATGGCTAGTTGCCAGTGTTCGAACAATCAAACCTGGCTCGCTATCAATTAAACGGTGCGCACGAAGCGCAAGATCGATTCGTTCTTCTATCACCTGCACAGGGCGGTCCGTCGCATCAAGATAAACCTGAATCAGAGGAAATGCGGACATAAATCCAGGAAGAATCGGTGCGAGATGATACTGCGCCAGCACTGATGGGCTGCTAATGCGGATGACGCCAGAGGGCTGAGTCACGTGATTGGACAGCGAGTCATACGCCGCATTTCCTTCTTTGACCATCTCCGCAGCATGCCCATACAATAATCTACCCGCCTCGGTCAGTGCGAAACTACGAGTACTGCGCTGGATAAGCCTGACTTTAAGGCGATCTTCCAGATGGGCCACACGGCGACTCAGCAATGATTTGGTTATTCCGGAAACTTTTTCCGCGCGGGTAAAACCGCAGTGTTCTGCAATAAGATAAAAATAGTAAAGATCGTTAAAGTCCATTCGCAGCCACCTGATAAAAAAGCCCGGTTAGTATAACTAGCGCATCATTTTCTGGATGCCCATTATCAGGGCTATGACCAGTCCGCAGCAAAAAATGATGTGATAAAAATCGAGACTGGCAAGGATGATGGCCTGCTGTTTAACCTGTAGGGCAATCCAGGCTAACGCCATATCGTTCGCCTGCGAAGTGCCAACACTGTTGGCATAGATCTGGCTAACTTTAGCGAGCGTTTCCCGATAAGCTGGATTGTAAGGCGTGATAAACGTATTGAGTATGCTGAAGTGCAGCGTCTCCCGCCATTGCATGCCGACCGTCGCAATACTGATCCCTAATGCTGTGGAAAACTGGGCTGCCATGTTTTTAATCTGGTTGGCGTGGGAAAACACGGTTTCGTTGTGCTGAACTTCCCGAAAGGTTTGCATGGCAGTTGTCGCCATCACCATCATGATAAAGACGCCGTTAAACAGCAATGCAGGGAGAATATTACCGATTAAACTGGCATTCGGTGCCAGCTCACTCATTAATCCTGCATAAACCGCCAACGACAAAAATCCCGCTACAAAAAATTTCTTCGCCCCTGGTCGCTTGGGCAAAACCAGGCTCATGCCCAACCATACCACCAGTGCTGATGACAGCCCAACCGAATACCAGGTACCAATTGAATTCCAGCTATAGCCCATTCCACCTTGTAAAAGTTGCGGAATAAGATAGTTATTAAGGCCAATCATCAGATAGCAAAACGAGAAAAGAATAATCCCCACCATATAATGGCGGTTTGAAAACAGCTCTTTCACCATCAACAACGGAACACCGTTAAAACGCACCATACTGGAGAAAAAGTAATACAACGCACTCAATCCGGTGATGGCAATAATGCACAGAATCAGCAGGTTGCTGTAAAAATTATAGTTAGACTGCTGTAAAACCCACAGCACGGTAAATGCCCCCGCCGAGAGCGATATTAAAAGAAATGGGTGAGACTGGCTTTTTAGCTCGCTGTCGGGGACTTCGTCCGGTAAGCATAGGCTGGCGCTGATAAATGTCACCGCTGCAACGCCAATCAAAATGATAAAAATCCCCGACCAGGTATCGTCACTGACCGCAAGTGAGGCGAGGAAGGGAGCAAGTGCGGTGCCAGCTCCCAGCCCGGTGGCAAAGGCTCTGACACCCGAAAACCGCAGGGGGCTTGGGGGTAAAAGATTGACCATGACTCTGGCACCAGTAAGAAACGAAGCACCGCCGATAGCCATCAAAATGCGTCCAACAAGAAAGCTGGAGTAGGTCTGACTTTGTGAACAAACCCCCGAGCCGATGCAAAATATAAAGAGCGAAACAGCAATGTAGAACCGCCATCCGGTTCGTTCAACAATCCAGCGCTGCTTCGAGATCATGACAATAGCAACGCAAGCATAACTGGCGATAGTGAAGCTGTATTCCTGAGGCGATGTGCCGGTTTCGCCCAGAATGGGGCCGGATGCGAAGGCCACCATACCCGCCTGAAGCAGCTCAATAAACGTCAGAAGAAAGATCGTCAGCAGGAGAAGTTTTTGTTTACCGGGAGAAGTCATGTACCAGGATTGGGTCGTCATTTTGTGTGAATGGCCAAGCGATAACTACAGTGTCGAAGCATAATCACATCGTAAATTCACGACAATGGCTAAAAATAAGACAGTTAATCCTGTTTATAGGATAATCAATTTAACGAGGAGGGTAATCCGGTGTGTCACCTTGAGCTGAAACAGAAAGGCGTTTTTTAACTATAACAGTTGATGAATATCGCGTATTTTTAGGTAGCTGATATACCCCGTCATACTTAGACTAAAAACACCGGTTAACCATGAAAAAATACCAACAACTTGCGCAGCAAATCATTGACCAAATTGCTCTTGGCGCGTGGCTGCCGGGGGATAAATTGCCCTCATTGCGCGAGCAGGTAACCATGAGTGGCATGAGTTTTATGACCGTCAGCCATGCTTATCAAACGCTGGAAAGTCAGGGCGTGATTGTTGCGAGGCCACAATCTGGCTATTACGTCGCTCCCCGACCCGCCGTGCGTAGCGCTCCAGTCCCTGCCAAAGTGACGCGTGACGAATCCGTCGATATCAATACCTACATTTTTGATGTGTTGCAGGCCAGTTGCGACGCAACGGTCGTGCCATTCGGCTCGGCATTCCCTGACCCCCGTTTATTTCCGCTTTCGCAACTGAACCGCTCGCTGGCGACGGTCAGCAAAACTGCGACCGCCATGAGCGTGATTGAAAACTTACCGCCGGGTAACGAAGCCTTGCGACATGCTATCTCCAGGCGTTATGCGCAGCAGGGAATGCAGGTGTCACCAGAGGAGATAGTGATCACTGCGGGTGCACTGGAGGCGCTTAATCTGAGCCTGCAAGCGGTCACCGAACCAGGGGATTGGGTTATTGTTGAAAACCCCTGTTTCTACGGCGCATTACAGGCACTGGAACGCTTACGCTTAAAGGCGCTGTCGGTGGCAACCGATCCGGAAAATGGTATTGACCTGGTCGCTCTGGAGCAGGCGCTCAACGACAATCCTGTGAAAGCGTGCTGGTTGATGACCAACAGCCAAAACCCTCTCGGCGTGACACTGTCACCTGCAAAGAAACAACAACTCGTTGCGCTATTACAGCAGCACAATGTCACACTGATTGAAGATGATGTTTACAGTGAATTGTACTTCGGGCGCGAACGCCCATTACCGGCTCGCGCGTATGACGAGCAAGGCATGACATTGCATTGTTCATCCTTTTCAAAATGCCTGGTGGCGGGGTTTCGCATCGGTTGGGTGGCAGCCGGTAAACATGCGCGCCGCATTCAGCAGTTGCAATTAATGAGCACACTTTCCACCAGCTCACCCATGCAACTGGCTCTGGTTGATTATCTGGCGACCAAGCGTTACGACACCCACTTACGTAAACTTCGGCGTGTTCTGGCTGAACGCAAACAGCAAACCTGGCAGGCGTTGCATCAGCATTTCCCCAGCGAGGTAAAGATTCACCACAGTGAAAGCGGCTATTTTCTCTGGGTCGAATTACCGGAATATATGGACGCCAGCATGCTGAGTGAGCAAGCCATTGCCCACAAAATCAGCATTGCACCAGGCAAAATGTTTACCACTGGCGGCGCATGGCATAACTATTTTCGTCTGAATGCCTCCTGGTCTTTAGACGAACGGGAACAACATGCGGTTATTACGCTTGCCAGGTTAATTCGAGAACAAATAAAGGAGTGAACATGGAATACCAGACCGAACGCCTGATTTTACGCCCGTGGAAACACAGTGACCGCGAGCCGTTTGCCGCAATGAACGCCGATCCAGACGTCATGCGTTACTTCCCATCGACGCGCACACGCGAGGAAAGCGACAATATGGTGACGGCGGCTGACCACATCCTCGCCCAGAAAGGCTGGGGCTTATGGGCAGTCGAAGAAAAAAGCAGCGGGGCGTTTATGGGATTTGTTGGCCTGAATATTCCGGGATATGAATTGCCGTTTTCTCCGGTGATTGAAATTGGCTGGCGTCTGGATAAACCGTTTTGGGGCAAAGGTTATGCCCCTGAAGCAGCACGAAAAGCGCTGGAGATCGGTTTCAACCAACACGCAATGGACGAAATCGTCGCCTTTACCGCGCTGGAAAACCTGCAATCACAACGCGTCATGGAAAAAATTGGCATGCGTCGTTGCGAAGAATTCGACCATCCCGCCATCAAGAAAGGCCAGCCGTTGTGCCGGCATGTGCTCTATCGCGTGACAAAAAATCAGATGCGTTAAAGTGACATCGACAAATCTGCCGCCGCGCGTCGTAACGGCGGCAGAATACTGGCGCGAATCTCCGCAACGCTGACTTCGGCCGCCGGTACGCCGACATTCATCGCGGCAACCACTTTTCCGCCACGAGCTAACATGGGTACGGCAACTGACCGCAAACCAATCTCCAGTTGTTGATCGTTAATCGCATAACCCTGGCGACGAGCCCGCGCAATTTCTTCGCGTAACTGCGCAACGCTTGAAACCGTATGTTGGGTGTAGCGCATCAACTTTGCCCGCCCCAGATAAATTTCCAATTCTTCTTCCGGTAAGGCACTCAACAAAACCCGGCCCATTGACGTTGCCCACGCAGGCAGGCGGCTGCCTCGGCCAATATCAATACTCATTAAATTATCGACAGCGGTGCGGGCGATATACAACACGTTGTCACCATCCAGGGTGGCGACAGAACATGAGTGGTTAAGCGTTTTGCTGAGATTATCCAGCGCGGTCTGCGCCACTTTCGCCAGCGGCGTTCCGGCAAGATAAGCAAAGCCTACTGTCAATACACGCGGCAGCAATTCATAGCTACGACCATCCGGGCTGTGGACCATCCCCAACGTGGCAAGGGTGTAAAGACAGCGGCGCACGGCTGCACGGGAAATCTGCGTTTTTTGGCTGAGCTGCGAGATAGTTAGCCTCTGGCGCTGAGGTGTAAAGGCATTGAGCACTTCCAGCCCGCGAGCCAGTGACAGCATAAAGTTGGGGTCTTTTTTAGCAACACATTGAATTTCTTCATTATCACCAGGAATATCATCTTGAATATTATGGTTATTTTGCTTCATATGTTTCCCCTCCAGCCGCTCTGAATTGTCATCAGAATGCGCTAAGCCCGGTTGTCCGGCAATGTTGCCCCGGACAATGTGTGGAATATTCCACCACGATCACAAAACTCTGCCATATAACTGAAACACGTCGATAATCGCACAACAATTCGATTAACGCCGTTGACGCTACGGTGAGGTAACTCCTATTGTCAGAAAACACCGTTTTGTTTGCAGGGGATTGAACCGGCAAACATCTTTAAAAATAAAGGCGTAACCACTGCGCCGACGGGAAGAATATGAGCGCCACGATCGAACATCTCGAAAGCCTGATTGTTGACCTGCCAACGATTCGGCCACACAAACTCTCGATGACCACCATGGGCTGCCAGACGCTGGTTATCTTGCGCCTGACGCGCTCCGACGGAATTATCGGCTTGGGTGAAGCGACCACCATTGGCGGGCTGAGTTATGGCGTCGAAAGCCCGGAAGGGATCAAATCCGCTATTGATACTTATCTTGCCCCGTTACTGAAAGGCCAGCCTGCGGATAACGTCAATAACCTGGTCGCACTGATGAACAAATGCGTGCGCGGCAATACATTCGCGAAATCTGCCATCGAAACAGCACTGTTGGATGCCCAGGGAAAAGCCCTGGGATTACCAGTGAGTGCATTGTTGGGCGGTGCGCTCACTTCGCAACTGCCCGTGCTATGGACGCTGGCAAGCGGTGATACCGCAAAAGACATTGCTGAAGGTAAAAAATTGCTGGCAGAAGGGCGACACAACGCCTTTAAGCTGAAAATAGGCGCACGAGACTTACGCACCGATCTGCAACATACCCGCGCGATCGTTGAAGCTCTCGGATCGCAGGCCAGTATCCGCGTCGATGTTAACCAGGCGTGGGATGCCAGCCAGGCGGTGCGCGGTTGTGCTGAACTCGACGCGATGGGAATTGACTTAATTGAACAGCCCGTTGCCGCGAGCGATCGCGAAAGTCTGGTCCGTTTGAGTCACCGTGGAAATGCAGCCATTCTGGCCGATGAAGCCGTGGCGAGCAGCGAGGATGGGTTTGATATTGCGCGCCGTGGATTTACGGGCGCGTATGCGTTGAAAATTGCTAAATCCGGTGGCCCGGCGAGCGTGTTGCGTCTGGCAAACGTGGCTCAGGCCGCAGGTATTGGGTTATACGGCGGCACGATGCTGGAAGGCACCATTGGCACCGTGGCCTCGTTGCATGCCTGGTCTACGTTGCCACTGGCGTGGGGAACCGAGATGTTCGGCCCGCTGTTGCTCAAAGACGATATTGTGGAAAAGCCGCTGCATTTCGCCAACTGTGGGGTGACCTTGCCACAAACCCCAGGGCTTGGTGTGACGCTTGATGAAGATAAGTTAGCGTATTATCGCCGTAAGGCATAAGGAGAATTGAATGTTATTTAAAGTTGAGATGACGGTAAATATTCCACTTGATATGCCAGTGGAGACTGCCGCTGCAATTAAAGCAAAAGAAAAGGCTTATTCACAGCAGTTACAAAATGAAGGCAAGTGGCGTCATATTTGGCGCGTGGCTGGATTATATTCCAACGTCAGTATTTTTGATGTTAAAGATGCCGAAGAGTTACACAATTTACTTATGGCATTACCGCTTTATCCGTATATGGACATTAAAGTCGACGCATTATGTCGTCATCCGTCATCCATTCGCAATGACGATAAATAATAAAAACTAACCTGAGCCATGCCTTTTTGGGCATGGCTCCCTACAAGTAAGCAATGAGACAATAATTATGACAACTCACTTTGTTCGCCTGCCCGAAGTACAAGCTTTATTAAGAGAAAGTGCTGGTTTAAACGGTGTGGAAGGTGATGAGCGTTTCAAAAATATCGTTCATCGTCTGTTGGAAAATATCTGCACGCTGATTGACGATTTTAATATCACCGAAGAAGAGTTCTGGCATGCGGCAAATTACCTGCATGAATTGGGGGGCCGCCAGGAAGCCGCGTTATTAGCTGCGGGTCTGGGGCTTGAGCACTATCTGGATTTACGCCAGGATGCGCAGGACGCGCACGCGCAGCTTGAATCTGGCACGCCTCGCACTATCGAAGGGCCGTTGTATGTTGCTAACGCGCCGCTGGCTGAAGGCCACACCCGTATGGATGACGGGAAAGATAACGGCAAAACGATGTGGTTGCATGGCACCGTGCGTGACACCAAAGGCAATCCGGTCGCCAATGCGATTGTGGATATCTGGCATGCCAACACCCTGGGGAATTACTCATTCTTCGATCCAAGCCAAAGTGAATATAACCTGCGCCGCCGCATTAAAACCGGCAGTGACGGGCGTTACAGCGTGCAAAGCATCGTTCCGTCAGGCTATGGTTGCCCGCCGGATGGCCCAACGCAGAAGCTGCTTAACCGCCTGGGGCGCCACGGAAATCGCCCGGCACATATTCACTTCTTCGTTTCCGCACCTGGCCACAAACATCTCACCAGTCAAATTAACCTTAATGGGGATAAATATCTGTGGGATGACTTTGCTTTCGCCACCCGTGATGGATTAATTGCCGAACCGGTGACAATTAACGATCCGCAAACCATTAAAGCGCGTAATTTAAGCGGTGAACATACTGAAGTTGAGTTTGATTTTACAATTTGTCCGGCCCATTCCGCTGAAGAAGAAACTCGTATTACCAGACTCCGCGCCAAAGAATAACAACTGTGCCAGCGCAAGCTGGCATTATTCTACGGTAATCCATGCCTGCAAATAAAGTTATCCTCAACGGGAGGTTATGCCATGCAAAAAACACTGGATACGATTAAAAACAAAATCAGCAATGCCTTGATTGTTGATCGTGAGAATGACATTTATCGCTGCAATCGAAATGTATTTATTGATGAGCAATTATTTGAACTGGAAATGAAACATATCTTCGAGGGCAATTGGGTTTATCTGGCACATGAAAGCCAAATTCCTGAGGCTGGAGATTATTTTACTCTCACACTCGGCAGACAACCGGTTGTTATTACGCGTGATAAAAAGAACGAACTGCATGGTTTAATGAATAGCTGCGCCCATCGGGGGGCAATGTTATGCCGCCGAAAAGCGGGCAATAAAAATTCGTTTACCTGCCCATTCCACGGCTGGACGTTCAGTAACAACGGTAAGCTGTTAAAAGCCAAGGATGAAAGTGTCGGTGGCTATCCCGAGTCCTTTAAACAAAATGGTTCCCATGACCTAAAAAAACTGCCTCGTTTTGAGTCATATCGCGGCTTCCTGTTTGGCAGTTTGTCTGACGATGTGCTGCCGCTTGAGGAATACCTCGGCGAAACGCGCAAAATTATTGATTTGATTGTTGATCAGGCACCGAACGGGCTGGAAGTGTTGCAGGGCTCATCCAGCTACATCTATGAAGGCAACTGGAAACTCGGTGCTGAAAACGGTGCGGACGGTTATCACGTCAGCGTCGTGCACTGGAACTATGCGTCGACGATGTCGCGACGAAATTACGAAGCCGAAGGAACTCAGGCCGTGGATGCTAACGGTTGGTCGAAAAGCGTCGGCGGCGGTTATGGTTTTGAACATGGCCACATGCTGTTGTGGACGCGAGCACTGAACCCTGAAGTGCGCCCTGTATTTGCTGAAACCGAGCGGCTGAAAGCCCAGTTTGGCGAAAAGCGGGCTGACCTGATGGTAAACGAAACCCGCAATTTGTGCCTGTATCCTAACGTCTACCTGATGGACCAATTCTCTACGCAAATCCGTGTGATCCGCCCACTTGCCGTTGATAAAACTGAGGTGACGATTTACTGCTTTGCACCGAAGGGGGAAAGCGCCCCGACACGCGCCACGCGCATCAGGCAATACGAAGATTTCTTTAACGTGAGCGGTATGGGGACACCTGACGATCTGGAGGAGTTCCGCTCCTGTCAACAAGGCTACATGGCGCAGAATCTGGAGTGGAGCGATTTAAGCCGCGGCGCAACGCACTGGGTTTATGGGCCGGATGAGCACGCGCAGCAGTCGGGATTCACGCCACAAATCAGCGGGATTCGCTCAGAAGACGAAGCGCTTTACATCGCCCATCACCACCACTGGCAACAAACCATGCTTGCGGCTATCGAAAAAGAGCAAAGCCAGTACGATGCCTCAATAACTCAGCGCGTTGAGGTAGCATCATGAACCTGGATATTCACGCTATCAGCCAATTTCTCTATTACGAAGCCCGTCTGCTTGACGACCGCCAGTGGGACGAATGGTTAAGCTGTTACAGCCCAAAAGTGGTGTACTGGATGCCAGCCTGGGGTGACGATGACAAGCTCACCACCGACCCGCAGAGCCAGATTTCCCTGATTTACTACCCAAGCCGGGATGGGCTCGAAGATCGCGTGTATCGCATCAAGACTGAGCGCTCGGGTGCCAGTACACCAGAACCCCGCACCACGCATATGCTGAGCAATATCGCCATTGTCGGCAGCCACGGCGACAGTGTCGATGTGCGCTACAACTGGGTGACGCATAGCCATCGTTACCAGCAAAGTGGTTATTTCTTTGGCACCACTTTCTGCACGCTGCAACAAACCGACGGCCTGCCGCAGATCACCCGCAAAACCATTCAGCTAAACAATGACTACATCCGCCAGGTTATCGACATCTATCACGTCTGAGAAGAGGAATTGCCATGAGTTTTAACATCGCCCTCAACTTTGAAGATGGGGTCACGCGTTTTATTAGCTGCAACGCCGGCGAGAAGATCCTGGATGCCGCGTATCGTCAGAAGGTGAATCTGCCGATGGATTGCTCCGATGGAGTCTGCGGGACATGCAAGTGCCACTGCGCCAGCGGAGAGTACGCGTTAGGTGAGGATTACCTCGAAGAAGCGCTGTCCGAGGAAGAAACCGAACAACGCCAGGTATTGACCTGCCAGATGGTTCCTCATTCTGACTGCGTGATAGACGTGCCGGTATCCGCATCGGCGTGCAAAACCGGGATCGGCAGTTTTCAGGGCTCCGTCATCCGCTGTAATGCATTGTCACCCAGTGCCATTGAGATGGTGGTTG
Organism: Buttiauxella sp. A111; assembly: GCF_014189855.1. Taxonomy (GTDB): domain Bacteria; phylum Pseudomonadota; class Gammaproteobacteria; order Enterobacterales; family Enterobacteriaceae; genus Buttiauxella; species Buttiauxella selenatireducens. Next base: position 161,654 of record NZ_BJFN01000001.1, on the reverse strand, counting down.
AGCCAGAAAAGGGTATCGACTTTTTACCCGGGCAATATGTGAATATCCAGGTGCCAGGCACCGCACAAGTACGTGCGTACTCTTTCAGCTCGTTACCCGGCGATACACAAGCCAGTTTCCTGATTCGCAATGTGCCGGACGGCCTGATGAGCACCTGGTTATCGCAGCACGCTAAAGCGGGAGAACCGCTGACATTGACCGGCCCGATGGGCAGTTTCTATTTACGTCCAGTGCAACGACCGATAGTCATGCTGGCGGGTGGCACGGGCCTTGCGCCATTCCTGGCAATGCTGAAAAAACTTGCACAACATCCCGTTAATCAACCGATTACGCTGTTATATGGCGTCACAAAAGAGTGCGATCTTGTGATGACGGAAACGCTGGATGAACTGGCGCGTCAGTTGACGAATTTCAGTTGGCTTCCTGTGGTCACTGATGCGGAATCTGCCTGCGCACAAAAAGGGTTTGTTACCGATCATTTTAACGATGCTTTGCTCAATGAGGGTGATGTGGATGTCTATCTCTGTGGCCCGCCGCCGATGGTTGATGCGGTATTACGGACGTTACAGGAACGTCAGATAACACCAGCAAGTTTCCATTATGAAAAATTTGCCCCAGGCCAGAAAGCCGAGCAGCCTGCGGCTGCATAAGGAGAAAAGATGCGATTCCAGAATAAAGTGGCAGTCATCACTGGCGCGGCGCAAGGTATTGGCCGCCAGGTCGCAGAGCAAATGGCACGCGAAGGCGCGCGTTTGGTGTTAATCGACAGGGCACGATATGTTTTTGAACTGGCAGAAAACCTGCGCCAACAAGGTAGCAATGTGCTGGCGCTGGAAGCCGATCTGGAACAATGGGAGAGCACAAATCACGCCATTGCCCAGGCACATCAACATTTTGGTCAACTGGATATTCTGGTGAATAACGTCGGTGGCACCATCTGGGCGCGCCCGTATGCGGAGTATCAGCCGGAACAAATTGAAGCGGAGATCCGCCGCTCGCTCTTCCCGACTCTTTGGGGATGCCGCGCGGTACTGCCGTATATGCTCAAACAGCAGCGCGGCGCCATTGTGAATGTTTCCTCGGTGGCGACGCGCGGGGTGAACCGTGTGCCGTATTCCGCGGCGAAAGGCGGGGTGAATGCCATTACGCAGTCTCTGGCGATGGAGTACACCGGCAGTGGTATTCGAATCAACGCCACCGCACCAGGAGGAACGGATGCGCCAGCGCGCCTGACACCGCGCAATCAGGAGCAACCCGATGAACAAGAACAGGCGTGGTATCAACAAGTGGTTGATCAAACCAAAGACAGCAGCCTGATGCATCGATACGGCACTCTTGCCGAGCAAGCCAACGCCATTTTGTTTCTGGCAAGTGATGACGCCAGTTACATCACGGGGACTGTTCTTCCGGTTGGCGGAGGTGATTTAGGATAACGAATTATTTTGGGTATAAACGCACCTAAAAAATAGTTCTTGAACACGCCTCGCAAATTTGCGACATTTTGTCGCATTGCGCGATGTTATGCGCGTAGACTTATTCACAACTGAAGGTCACATGGAGGTGATGGAGTATGAACATGGCTATTAGCATACGGTTAGATGACCAGTTTGTAGCGGATGTGAAAATTCACGCCGACGCCTGCAGCCGGAGTGTGCCAAAACAAATAGAGTACTGGGCGAAGATTGGGCAAATCGTTGAAGATAACCCTGATCTGCCGTACAGCTTTATTAAAGAAACGATGTTGGCACAAAGCGAAATGGAAAATGGCAGAGTGCGAAAATATGTCCGCAGAACAAAACGGCAAACCCCTGACAGTCTATGAAACCGCTCGTTTTGGAAAGGCGCTGGAGAAACTGCCAGAGCTTTTCCAGATGCAAGTGGAAGATGAAATTGACAAATTGATCGCGGATCCGGAAATGGGGGAGCGAAAGAAGGGCGACCTCGCTTATTTACGGGTCCATAAGTTCCATCTTAATAACCATTTGGCACTACTGGGTTACTGTTGGCAGGATACGCGCCTTGAGCTCTATCTACTCAGCCTTGGTTCGCATGAAAATTTCTATGAAATGCTCAAGCGACAACGTAAATCAGACTTACGATTAATCGAAACACAGGGCCGCTAATCGGCCCTGATGTTTTTACTTTTTCACGGCCAGCATCACGAAGTAATCTCAATCAGGTTACCGTCTGGGTCGGCAATCACCGCCTCGTAAAAACCGTCCCCCGTCCAACGCGCTTCGTGGACCAGCGCGCCCAGCGGCTTAAGGCTTGCTACCAATTTATCTACTGCTTCGACAGAACCGAGACTAATCGCAATATGCGCCCAGCCGGTGCGGTTATCTTCACGAGCGGGTTTGTCGACAAGGCCTGGCAACGTCATTAATTCCAGCGCCGGGCCACTCGCGAGCGTCACAAAATGGGAGATAAAACCTTCGCGACGCTTTGAGTGGTAGGCCTCACCAATATGCGCGTTGAAATGTTCGCGCCAAAAAGCACAAGCATCCTCGAGGTTATTGGTCCACAGGGCAATATGAGCAACCTGCATTTCTTACCTCCATCCATATGAAATTTCGATAATTGCGTAAATCTGTCTGGCGACACCACCAGTGCATTTACACGCTGTCTACACTAAAAAAATGTCCGGTTATGGTATCGCAGGTGCGTGCTCTCTGGTGCCTTGAAGTCGTGCTTTACTGCGCTGTCTATCACAACCTGGTGAAATTTCCTGTTGCCAGCATGCTTGCCATATTTGCGCAGACTATTGTTTTTCTACGGGGATTTTTTTTGCACTTTCGGCACTGATTCTTCATAGCGTGCCGCCTTTACCTCTCAGACAGGAGTAGCAGCAATGCGTACAAAACAGGCTATATGGTCTCTTTCCACACTCTGTTTGACCGTGCTTTCAGCACAGGCGGCAGGGCTTCCGGACAAACTCGGTGCCGGTGAAGGGCAACTCGATATTATTGCCTGGCCGGGTTACATCGAGCGCGGCGATACCGACAAAGCGTATAACTGGGTAACGGATTTCGAAAAAGAAACCGGCTGTAAGGTCAACGTTAAAACTGCCGCCACGTCCGACGAAATGGTCAGCTTGATGGCGAAGGGCGGTTATGACCTGGTTACCGCTTCGGGTGATGCTTCGTTACGCCTGATTATGGGCAAACGCGTGCAGCCGATTAACACAGCACTGATCCCAAACTGGAAAAACGTCGATCCTCGGCTTGTGAAAGGCTCGTGGTTTAACGTCGACGGCAAAGTGTACGGCACGCCGTATCAGTGGGGGCCAAACCTGCTGATGTACAACACCAAAACCTTCCCAACTCCACCAGACAGCTGGAGTGTGGTGTTCGTCAAACAAAATTTACCTGACGGTAAAACCAACCAGGGCCGCGTGCAGGCCTATGACGGGCCAATCTATATCGCCGATGCCGCGCTGTTCGTGAAAGCCACACAGCCGCAACTGGGCATTGACGACCCCTATCAATTGACGGAAGAACAGTATCAGGCGGTGCTGAAAGTGTTGCGCGATCAACACGGCCTGATTCACCGCTACTGGCATGACACCACCGTTCAAATGAGCGACTTCAAAAACGAAGGTGTAGTGGCGTCCAGCGCCTGGCCGTATCAGGCCAACGCCCTGAAAGGTGAAGGCCAGCCGATTGGTACGGTATTCCCAAAAGAGGGGGTCACAGGCTGGGCGGATACCACCATGCTCCACGCTGAGGCCAAACACATGAACTGTGCCTACAAGTGGATGAACCACTCGCTGACCCCGAAAGTTCAGGGCGATGTGGCGGCGTGGTTTGGCTCTCTGCCGGCGGTGGTTGAAGGGTGTAAAGCCAGTACGTTACTGGGCGACAAAGGCTGCGAAACCAACGGCTTTAATTACTTCGATAAGATCGTGTTCTGGAAAACTCCGGTAGCAGAAGGCGGGAAATTTGTGCCGTACAGTCGCTGGACCCAGGATTACATCGCCATTATGGGTGGCCGTTAAGCCTGGAGGAGTTATGTCGTACGCTGTGCAGTTTCATAATGTCTCGCGCCTTTACGGTGAAGTACGCGCCGTCGATAACGTCTCGATTGATATTGAAGACGGTGAGTTTTTCTCCATGCTCGGGCCATCTGGCTCGGGCAAAACCACCTGCTTACGCTTGATCGCCGGTTTCGAACAGGTCTCTTCCGGCGAAATCGCGATTTTTGGCAAGCCGGCACAAGACGTGCCGCCTTATCAACGCGACGTCAACACCGTTTTCCAGGATTACGCACTGTTCCCGCATATGACGGTGCTGGAAAACGTTGCATACGGGCTGATGGTGAAAGGTGTGGATAAAAAAACGCGGCTCGCCAAAGCGCAGGAAGCGCTTGAGCGCGTGGCACTGGGTTTTGTTCATGCCCGCAAACCATCACAGCTTTCAGGGGGGCAGCGTCAGCGAGTGGCGTTAGCCCGTGCACTGGTGAATCGCCCACGCGTGTTGTTACTCGATGAACCCCTTGGCGCGTTGGATCTCAAACTCCGCGAGCAGATGCAGGGCGAGCTGAAAAACCTCCAGCGCGAGCTGGGCATCACCTTTATTTTCGTCACGCATGACCAAAGTGAAGCGTTATCGATGTCCGATCGTGTGGCGGTGTTCAATAACGGACGTATTGAGCAGGTTGATACACCTCGTCAGCTGTATATGAAGCCGCGCACTGCGTTTGTTGCGAGCTTCGTTGGCACTTCAAACGTGCTGCAACCTGCGCTTTCCGGCAAAGTGTGCGGGGAGGAAACGTTATTTTCCCTGCGCCCTGAGCATATCGTTCTGAGTGATGAACCGAGCCACAGTAACGAAATCCGTGTTAACGGCATGATCCAGGAAATCCACTATCAAGGTGCGGCGACGCGATTTGAACTGCGCCTTGCCGGTGGTGAAAAGCTGTTGGTCAGTGAGGCGAATCCGCAACGTGTTATCAGCGAAGAACGCTATCAAATCGGCCAACAGGTCACCGCAGTTTGGCCCCGTGCGGCGATGGTTGCACTGCAGGGGGAAGGATGAAATGGATATGAGTCTTCCTGCCTCCCATACTGACAACCGCCTGATGCGGCGCGTTGCCACGTTCTTGTGGCAACGCCCGGGATTCTGGCTGGCCTTATTATTGTTGCCGCCACTGCTGTGGTTTGGCGTCATTTATCTTGGCTCATTACTGACGCTGCTGTGGCAAGGGTTTTACACCTTCGATGATTTCACGATGTCGGTCACGCCGGATCTGACGTTCGCAAACATTGCAGCTCTGTTTAACCCGGCGAATTACGACATCATCCTGCGCACCCTGACCATGGCGATTGCGGTAACGCTCGCCAGTGCGGTGTTGGCGTTTCCGATGGCGTACTTTATGGCGCGCTACACGTCCGGCAAGCTTAAAGCGTTTTTCTATATTGCCGTGATGCTGCCGATGTGGGCCAGCTACATTGTTAAGGCTTATGCCTGGACATTGTTGCTCTCACGCGACGGTGTGGCGCAATGGTTCCTGCAAAATATGGGGCTGGAGCCGCTGCTAAATCTGATGCTGACCATTCCGGCCGTCGGCGGCAATACGCTTTCTACTTCCGGGTTTGGGCGCTTTCTGGTGTTTCTCTATATCTGGCTTCCCTTCATGATTTTGCCGATTCAGGCTGCACTTGAACGTTTGCCACCGTCATTGTTACAGGCCTCGGCAGATTTGGGCGCGCGTCCGGCTCAAACCTTCCGACATGTGATTTTGCCTCTGGCGATCCCGGGTGTGGCTGCGGGATCGGTGTTTACGTTTTCGCTGACGCTCGGTGATTTTATAGTGCCGCAACTGGTGGGCCCACCGGGATATTTCATTGGCAACATGGTGTATTCCCAACAGGGGGCGATTGGCAATATGCCGATGGCTGCCGCCTTTACGCTGGTGCCGATTGTTCTGATTGCCATTTATCTTTCACTGGTGAAACGACTGGGGGCTTTCGATGCACTCTGAACGCGCACCGTTATTACTCAAAGTTGCGGCCTGGGGCGGGGTCATCTTCCTGCATTTCCCGCTGCTGATTATTGCGCTTTACGCGTTTAACACAGAAGAAGCGGCTTTTAGTTTTCCTCCCAAAGGGCTGACGCTGCACTGGTTCAGCGTGGCGGCGTCGCGAGGGGATATTCTCGATGCTGTGACGTTGTCACTTAAAATCGCCGCGCTGGCAACTATACTTGCGTTGATACTTGGCACACTTGCCGCCGCAGCATTATGGCGACGCGAATTCTTTGGCAAAAATGCCATCTCATTGCTGCTGCTGTTACCCATCGCGTTACCGGGAATCATTACGGGTATCGCGTTATTAACGGCGTTCAAGATGATGAACTTTGAGCCAGGTTTTCTGACCATTGTGGTCGGCCATGCCACATTTTGCGTCGTGATTGTGTTTAACAACGTCATCGCCCGTTTCCGTCGTACCTCATACAGCTTGATTGAAGCGTCGATGGATTTGGGGGCCGACGGCTGGCAGACCTTCCGCTACGTCATTTTACCCAATCTGGGGTCGGCGTTATTAGCCGGGGGCATGCTGGCGTTCGCGCTGTCATTTGATGAAATTATTGTCACCACCTTTACGGCCGGGCATGAGCGCACGCTGCCGTTGTGGTTACTCAATCAACTTGGGCGGCCGCGTGAAGTTCCGGTCACCAATGTGGTGGCATTAATGGTGATGCTGATGACCACCATTCCGATTCTAGGGGCGTACTGGCTGAGCCGTGGCGGAGATGAAGTTGCGGGCAGCGGTAAATAACGTTGAGAAGGTATCACTATGCAAAGCAAATTATTAATTAACGGCCAATTAGTGGACGGCCAGGGCGAGAAATTACCTGTCTACAATCCGGCAACGGGAGAAGTGCTGCTCGAGATTGCCGAAGCCACGCCGAGCCAGGTTAATGAAGCGGTACTGGCTGCGGATAACGCATTCGCCACCTGGGGACAAACCACACCGAAAGAGCGTGCGGAACATCTGCTAAAACTGGCTGACGTTATCGAACAACATAGTGACGTGTTTGCTCGTCTTGAATCCCTTAACTGCGGTAAGCCTTTCCATTGCGTGTTAAATGATGAAATTCCAGCGGTAGTGGATGTGTTCCGCTTTTTTGCGGGTGCAAGCCGTTGCCTGAATGGGCTGGCTGCGGGTGAATATCTCAGTGGCCATACGTCGATGGTCCGTCGTGATCCCGTAGGTGTAGTGGCGTCTATCGCTCCGTGGAACTACCCGTTGATGATGGCGGCCTGGAAACTCGGCCCGGCACTTGCCGCCGGGAACTGCGTGGTTATCAAACCGTCCGAAATCACGCCTCTCACGGCCTTCAAACTCGCGGAACTGGCGAAGGATATTTTCCCTGCGGGTGTGGTGAACGTGCTGTTTGGGCGCGGGCAGACGGTCGGCGATGTGCTGACCGGTCACACAAAAGTGCGCATGGTGTCGTTAACCGGCTCGATTGCGACTGGCGAACATATTATCAGCCATACTGCACCGTCGATTAAACGCACCCATATGGAGTTGGGCGGCAAAGCACCGGTCATTGTCTTTGATGATGCAGACCTTGATGCGGTGGTAGAAGGTGTGCGTACTTTTGGTTATTACAACGCAGGTCAGGACTGTACTGCGGCATGTCGGATATACGCGCAAAAAGGAGTTTACGACAGGCTGGTTGAAAAACTGGGTGAAGCGGTCAGCAGCCTGAAATACGGTGCACCTGAAGAGGAATCCACCGAACTCGGGCCGTTGAGTTCTGCCGCACACCTTGAGCGAGTCAGTAACGCGGTGAATGCCGCCAAAGCGCTGCCACATGTCAAAGTGGTGACCGGTGGAGCCAAAGTAGAAGGGCCAGGATATTACTTCCAGCCAACGCTGCTTGCGGGTGCGAAGCAGGAGGATGACATTGTGCAGAAAGAGGTGTTTGGCCCGGTCGTCAGCGTCACGGTGTTTGATGACGAAGAGCAGGTGCTGGGCTGGGCTAACGATTCCAGCTACGGTCTGGCGTCTTCTGTCTGGACAAAAGATGTTGGCCGCGCCCACCGCCTTAGCGCACGTTTACAGTATGGCTGTACGTGGGTGAATACCCATTTCATGCTGGTGAGTGAAATGCCACACGGCGGGCAAAAACTGTCGGGTTATGGCAAAGATATGTCGCTGTTCGGCCTGGAAGATTACACCGTGATTCGGCATGTGATGATTAAGCATTAGCGGCAATCCACCCCGTCAATTGCTTTTGGCGGGGTGGGTTATTAATTCAACGATGGATGAATACAATTTTTACTGACTTCATCATAATCTGAATAGACTGCGCGGTACTTACTTCACTATCAGAGCATTCTGAACAACCTGCACACCTTTAACCGTTTTTGTTACCGCAACGGCTTTATTTGCTTCTGCAGCTGAAGAGACAAAACCACTCAGCTGCACGCGGCCTTTAAATGTTTCAACACTAATATCTGTAGATTTGATTGATTTTTCACTCAGTAAAGCAGATTTGACTTTGGTAGTGACAACCGTGTCATCAATATAACCACCCGTGCTCTCTTTTTTAGCTGAACCGGCACAGCCTGTTAATACAACGGCGGCCAGGACAGCTGAGCAAAAAATAGAAACACGCTTTTTAATTGTCATTGTTTATATCCTTAAATGAGCAAATATTGTACGGCATATTTTATGTGATAATACGAAAGAAATCAGCCGTCTTGTTAAACAATATTTGCTGGATATATCGGTTTCAGGGGAGGAGTGTCAATCGAAAGCTTAATCGCCGGTCGCCGTAAATGTTCAGTGCTGTTTATAGGTACGGTTGCTGCAATGTAGCAGGTGACATTGCAGCAACCGGGGTTTAGCGTTTTTGCTATCGTACTTAGTGATCAAGATACAGATAGTGCATCCAGCTCGTCATTCGCAGTAGCACCTTACGCATCACAGAAACATGGGTAAAGTGGTCGGAATAGACCGCAACCTGGGCAAAAATACCATCCGGCAACTCATCGACTTGTGCATTTGGCGCAAGCTCAATGATCGCCAGCACGCCGTCACTTCCAGGGGTTAGCGTCAGTGATTGCAGCGTACCCTGGGCCTGATAAGAACCACCCGGGACGACAGGCAAAATAGTCGTGAGTTTTCCTGGGAAAACCTGCCCTGGCAACGCATTAAAGACCACTTCGGCTTCATCACCCGCTTCTAAACGTAACAACGAGTTCTGCCGGAATTGCGCGATGATTTGGCGTTTTTGTTTCGGAATAAACACCATCACCGGCCGTAACGGCAGGGCTGCCGCATATGTCCCCGGGCGGATCAGCACTTGTGTCACGTAGCCATCACTCGGTGCTCGAACAATGGTCTGATTGAGATTGTATTCTGCTTCATTCAGTTGGGCGCGTAAGCTGACAATTTGCGATTGCTCACCATTGACCATGCTGTCTAACTGACTTTTGATTTGCGACTGCTCGGCAACCGAACCTTTTACCAGTGCATCCTGAGCAAGGTAGTTCTGACGGGCGTTATCAATATCGCTCTCAGAAAAAGGGTTGACCCGCGCTTTACTGCCCTGAAGGTAACGTTGGTAATCTTTAAACAATCTGTCGCGTTCTGCACTAACACGGGTTGTGTTGGCAATGGCAGCATCAAGTTCCGACCTGAGTGACTCAGTGCCATGAATGGCAGTGGTCAAATCAGCCTTAAGTCTGTCGACTCGAGCCTGATAGCGAGTGGGCTCTAATTTAAATAGCACGTCTCCTTTTTTAATCATCGTATTTTGTTTATCGGTCACTTCACTCACAATCCCTGTCACTTGTGGTGTGATTGGAATTGAAATAACTGCTTTTTGCGCCAAAAAAGTATAAGGGTGGTTGTAGTTCATTAATAAAATCAGTGCGCCAATTAAAAATACCCCTCCCAATGCAGCGGTTGGTACTGTCCATTTATTTACAGGTATTTTAAATATTTTGAATATTGACCATGCAATAGCTACATATGTCAGGATAATGAGTAAATCCATGATATTACTCCGATGGAGTTATTTTATTGTCGCCTAACTTTTGCTCCAGCTCAGAAACCCTTTGCTGTAACGAAGCCAATGAAATCTCTGAGTTTTGCTGCATTCCCCAGCCACGTTCAGGACGATAGAGCGTGGCCCAAATCCATAAGAATGGCCATATAACATGCAAGGTAAACAAGCTCACCCAACCGGCGACGTGGATAGCATCGGCGTGGGGGTGATTACGAGCTTTAGCAATAAGATAAGGAATGTCGTGAAGAATAATGATCCCGTAAAAAATAACGAGGAAGACAAAAATAAGCACGCCGAGCGCGAAGTAATTAAGGAACATAATGACCTCATACAAATAACTACAGTTCTTTACTAAAGATAGTCGCTATCTATACTACGGGTAATGAATTATGTAAATTTACTCTTTTGCTTTAAATTCCACATGTTATGAGGTAATTCCACATCTTATGAGGTGGATGGCGCCGGTGTATATCTCTGCACTAATCATTTATGTGTATAAACGCTGCGCCATCCAGGATTTTCTCTCGCTGTTTACTCCGTTTCGTCGCGAATATCGGTAGTGGCTCCATTCTTCTGCACCGACTCAATTCCTTTTTGCGCGGCAGCTTTCGACGAATACATCTCGCTTTGGGCAATAATCTGTCCGTTTGATGCCTTTAACACGAAATAAAATGGCTCAGCAGTCGCTTTCGTTGATTTCTTTAAAACGTAGTGTCCCATAAAAAATCTCCGCTTTACCCCAGACCCTTTGTCTGTGGAATAGGGTAAATATAGTGCATTCACCAGGCGAGGCGGAACGTGGGAGAAAGTGGTGGCAAAAGCTTGATCTGCGTCATAAATAAGAGCATATTTTGCGGCAGGTTTTTCAGATTTCAAATTTATAAAAATGACCCTTTATCAGAGTATGTTAGTTTTTTATGCCGTGATGTCGTTAATAACTGGTTTTATCACCTGGTTTTTGGCTAAAGATACGAAACGAATTAAACTGTTGAGTTCTGTGCTGGTGGGAGCCACCTGGCCGATGAGTTTTCCGGTCGCTTTAATGTTCTCGCTGTTCTAATTTTCTTTACGTTTTTTACCTGGATGCGCAATGAATGACATTACTTTTTTTCAGCGTTTTGAGAGTGATATCGTAGCCGGTCACAAAACCATTACGCTACGTGACGCCTCTGAATCACACTTTACGACGGGCCAGCACTTGCGCGTCGGGCGTTACGAAGATGACGTCTATTTTTGCACTATTGAAGTTATCAGCGTGACGCCGGTGATGCTCGACGAACTGACGGAAGAGCATGCTCGCCAGGAAAATATGACGCTGCCTCAGCTTAAAGAGGTGATTGCTGATATTTATCCGGGTTTGACGGCGCTTTATGCGATTGTTTTTAGGTTGGTTACAGCAGCTTAAAAAACAAAGGAAGGGGAGTTTCCCCTTCCTGAATACGCCCCTGGTTATTGACTCGCTTTCTTCAACATCTGATACAACTCATCTTTTAGCCGCAACTTCTCTTTTTTCATCTGTACGACTCTTTCGTTGTATCCCGTCCCTTGCGGCCCTCCCTTGCGTAAAATTTCATCGTCGAGCTGATTGTGCTTGTCAAACAAGCTGAGGAAACGCGGGTTAGCGGATTTTAATTCGTTAATCAATTCACGGTACTCAGGAAACATTGCAAACCTCCTGGACTGTTATTTGGGGTAGGTGATGAATGGTATATGACCTGGCAGTTGCTGCCACTTGCAGTGTAGGCACCGCTGGCTGCGAATTGGAAGCATCGCTTGGTAAGGGTTTGTCAATTTGCGATCCACGAGGCGCGTTAACAATTTCGAATAGAATTTCGCCACTTCACACCTTGCGTAACGGCAAAAATTGATAACGACAATCTCAATTGCATGTGCTAAAACATAGTTATGATATATCTTAGAAATGCAAAGTGAGAACCGAATGACCTTACAAACTAAACCTAATCTTCCTCAACGCGTAAAAAACGACCTCAAATTCCGTCAGTTAACCGTCAAAAGCAAAGAGACCGTTGCGGGGTGTTTTTATCGCATTGTTTTTAGCAGTCCAGAATTAGCGGGGTTCACCTCTCGGGGATTTGATGACCATGTGAAAGTGTTTTTCCCGCCGGAAGACGGTGATTTTATTCGTCCGTCAGTGACTGACGACGGAATTGTATGGGGAGAAGACCAGCGTCCACTCTCTCGCGATTACACACCGCTGGCATTTGATGCCACGCGTAACGAATTGACGCTGGATTTCTACATTCACGACGGTGGCGTCGCAAGCCAGTGGGCTGGAAACGCAACTGTTGGCGACACGCTCTTAATTGGCGGGCCACGCGGTTCACTGGTGGTTCCGACCGATTACTCATTCCAGCTCTACATCTGTGATGAAAGCGGTTTGCCTGCCGTTCGCCGTCGTCTGCTGTCATTACCAGAACATATTGTTCCCACTGTGCTGGTTAACAGCCATCACGCGCAAAGCCTCGAGTATCTGTGTGAGTTTCAGCACGCGCATATTCACAGGTTTGATACCGAATCTATCGCTAAACACATCAGCACGATTGACTTCCCAGAGAGCGACTATTTTGTCTGGGTCACCGGAGAAGGTCACGATGTGAAACAACTGAGCGATGCATTGCTGGAAACTCACGGTCTGGACGCGGATTACGTGCGTGCTGTGGCTTACTGGCATCATAAATAAGGAAACTGATATGAGAATCCATCAACTACATCAACAATTTTGTGCGAAACATGAACGCCACGAAAGACACGGTTTGCATGGTGGTCATCACGGCCATGACCATAACGAAAAGGGTTGTATGGGCGGCGGTAAAGGTCGCATGCGCCGCGAACGCCTGTTTGATGCCAACGACATCCGTCTGCTGATCCTCCATTTCCTCTCAAGCCACACCGCGCACGGTTACGAGTTGATCAAATCTATTGAGGCGATTGCAAAAGGCGAATATGTCCCAAGTCCCGGGATTATCTATCCGAACCTCTCTTTGCTTGAGGAGATGGGGTTGATTACGGCCGTGCAAAGCGACAGCAGTAAGAAAGCGTGGATGCTGACTGAAGAAGGGCACACGTCACTGGCAGAACAGCAAGATGAACTCAGCCATGTGATTGCACGTCTGGAGTCGTTAGGTGTACTGGGGGATAACCGCCGTATCCCGGAAATACAGCGGGCGATTCATAATTTCAAAGTTGCGCTTAACACTAAACTCGGCCAAACCGATCTACCTAAAGAGACGTTGTACAGCATCATCGATACGTTAGATCAGGCGGCTAAAGACATCGAACGGAGTTAATTTCTCTTTTTCTCTGCAATGAAGCATAAAGTTTTGAGTGTATTTGCCGAAACTCTATGCTTCTGTTGTCATGAGAACGAAAGAGCATGTTAAATCGCATAAAAGTTGTAACCAGTCTTCTCTTTGTGCTGGGTTTATTTGGTGTCTTACAGATGACGTCCGGTGGGTTGTTCTTCAACGCGCTAAAAAACGACAAAGAAAACTTCACGGTGCTGCAAACCATTCGCCAGCAGCAGTCCACGCTCAACGGTAGCTGGGTGGCGTTATTGCAAACCCGTAACACGCTAAACCGTGCGGGCATCCGTCATATGATGGATACCAACAATATTGGTAGCGGCGCGACGGTAAATGAGCTGATGCTCATCGCCAGCCAATCGTTAAAACAGGCTGAAAAAGAGTGGGCTGAGTATGAAGCATTGCCTCACGACCCACGTCAAAGCGAACAATCCATTAATGAAATCAAGCGTAATTACGATATTTACCACGGCGCACTTGCTGAGCTGATTCAATTGTTGGGTGCGGGGAAAATTAACGAATTCTTCGATCAACCTACGCAGAAATACCAGGATGGCTTTGAGAAAGAGTACGTCAGTTATCTGCAACAAAATGACCAGCTGTATCAACAAGCGGTAGACGACAATAATCAGTCTTACTCGCAGGCTATTTGGATCCTTATTGTGATTCTGGCCCTGGTTGCGGCGGCGATTGTCACCGTCTGGCTGGGCATCAAGAAAACCCTGATTGAACCGCTGCATCGCCTGATTGAAAGCATTCGTCATATTGCCAGCGGTGACCTGGTGCGGACGATTGATGTGGAAGGCACCAATGAGATGGGGCAACTGGCCGCCACCCTACGCCACATGCAGTCTGAACTGATGAGCACGGTAAGTGATGTGCGTCATGGCGCGAACGCGATTTATAGCGGTGCCAGTGAAATTTCTATCGGTAACAATGATCTTTCTTCCCGTACTGAGCAGCAAGCCGCTTCGCTTGAAGAAACGGCCGCCAGCATGGAAGAGTTAACCGCGACGGTGAAACAGAATGCGGAAAATGCACGCCAGGCCAGCCAACTGGCGTTGAGTGCTTCCGAAACCGCGCAGAAGGGCGGCAAAGTGGTGGATAACGTGGTGCGCACCATGAACGACATCGCCAGCAGCTCGAAGAAAATTGCTGACATTACTAGCGTCATTGATGGTATTGCCTTCCAGACCAACATCCTGGCACTGAATGCTGCTGTTGAAGCCGCACGTGCGGGTGAGCAAGGGCGTGGTTTTGCGGTGGTTGCCGGTGAAGTGCGTAATCTGGCGCAGCGCAGTGCGCAGGCTGCCAAAGAGATCAAAGGCCTGATCGAAGATTCCGTCAGCAAAGTGGATACCGGTTCAACGCTGGTTGAAAGTGCGGGCGAAACCATGGGTGAAATTGTTAATGCGGTGACCCGCGTGACCGATATCATGGGCGAGATCGCGTCGGCATCCGATGAGCAAAGCCGTGGGATCGACCAGGTTGGGCTGGCGGTTTCTGAAATGGACCGTGTTACGCAGCAGAACGCCGCATTGGTTGAAGAGTCTGCCGCAGCCGCTTCAGCACTTGAAGAACAGGCCAGCCGTCTGACTCAGGCCGTTGCTGTATTTCGTATTAACCAGGAAGTAAGAACTGAATCCCGCAGCGTCGAGCCAAAACTCACACTTGCACCGACGATGATTCGTAAGACCGCCGTCAGCGAGTCAAACGAGAATTGGGAAACGTTTTAAGTCTTCAGGCGGGTAAGCATCGTATTACCCGCCATTTTTGACATTAAATCTGCGCTTCATCCAGACGCATCAACCGATCCAGCCGCTGGTGGTAACAACGCAGCGTTGCTTCCACATCTTTTACGGGCATAAACGAATCACGGTATACCGCATCCACAATGCGACTCTCTTTTTGCAAATCGTGAAGCAATTTAACGATGAGTTTATCCGTCATGCCCATACTCAAACCGAGCGCATGAAAATCCATACCGAGATATTCGCCATAAGCCGTTTTAAAACCCGGTGCCAGTTCGCGGTCGCCTTCTTCACATGATAATAGCGGCAGTGCCATAAACCCCGAGCTAAAAATAGCGGGATAGGGTGCAACAGAAACAAAATCATAAACCGGTGAGAGCGACGGCTCGCCGATTCGCGGGTGAATCAAGCCGAAATTACGCAGGTGCATATCGTTGTTACCCAACAAATAGGCATACGCAATGCGTCGGAACAGATCGATTTTAAACGCGATGTTGCTATTCACATGTTGAGTCAGAAACTCAGCCAACTGCTGATAACTCACATACTGCTTTCCGTCACTGCCCGTTTTCCCGTACTTTTCGCCCACATTCATCGCCGCATCAAGCTGTTCCTGATGAATGGCCGCACCGGTTTGTCTGTCCCGGTCAAAACGGCGGATAACAAAGGCTAATTCGCGGGGGCCATCCTGCTCGGGCGCAAAACTCACCAGGCCGTGTGGCGGCACGTCAAACCCCAGCCGAGCCATCAGCGTCATGGTGGCGTGTTCATTCTCGGCCAGATGGGGGAATTCCGCGGGAGAGGGTTTGAGAATGTACTCACCCTGGTGTTCAACCACGGCAAATTCCCCATCCTGCACAACCATCTGAAGCTTAGGTTGATACCCTGAGATACTCATGCCGCGCTGGGCTTTCGGCAATTCATGAATAAATTCACTGCGCGTAAAACTCAGTTTAGGGTTCACTTTGCCGGAGCCAGTCAGATGTCTCAGACCTTTGGTCGAATAACCGGACTCTTGCTCTTTGGCCAGCACCAGCGGAGTTAAAAGAATGTGGCAACGCGGGGGTAATCCCATCATTAATCCTCCTGAATGTTGACCAGTTGCACTGCACCTATCAGGTTTTTACCGTTATCGATAAGCATCCCGAGAAGGTCATGTTCGTCGCGCTGTTGCAGTTGGCTGTAACGCTTTTTCAACCACCCCTCGGGCGCCAGAGAGGAGAAGAAAGGGGGTAAGGTTTGGCTGCGAAAACGGCCGACACGCACCGGCAAGCTCAGCGACAGCGGCGGGCCGATATAGTCAGCGCGATAACTAAATTCATAACCGTCGTCATCCTGGCGCAATTCGCCCACCGGCTCGCCGTATAACCACACCTCTACACGGCGGCGCATAGCTTCACACCTAATGCTTCAGCTACGCGTAACACGGTGCCAAATTTGACCTGCTCGGGATCTTTAAACAGACGTTTGAGCGTTGAAGCTGACACCCCGGTTTGTAGCTCAAGAGTCGCAAGATCGATATCCAGCGCTTTGCGGCGCAGGTTCAGTTTTTGCCCCAGTTGTGCTGAGGTCGCGATAACCTGATCTTCGATCAGGCTATCTGATTCTTGCGCACGTAACGTCACTGCTTTTTTTACGTCATTCAATAATTCGCTCATGGCATGCAGTTTGTCTGCGAGCGTGTCATTGTCGTAGTTCATATGTGACCCAAATTTAATTTTAAATCCGTAAATATTCTATATATGGTCCATTGATGTCAGTATAAATCAAAAATAACCCTTAGATTCTATTTTATTTAAAAAATGGTTCATATACGGACTTTTTACAATGCCATGGGTCAAAAAGAGTCTTTTTTGTTCCTGGATTAATAATTTTAGACCCTTTATGAGCTATCTGGTGACGGCGAAAGCTGGCTTATCCAGTTTTTGGCTAACGAAATGTAAATTAATTGTTTCACTCATATGAACGGAAACCTTATTAATGAAGGCATGTTAATCAACACGAGTTTGTTGCATGTCATATCGAATCAGCCTGCTGGATAAAAGCCCGGTCGCGAAGGACGAGACTCCTGGCGACGCCCTGAAACACACGCTGCATCTGGCTCAACTTGCAGAGGCCTGGGGTTATCACCGCTTCTGGATTGCCGAGCACCATAACACCTCAAGGCTGGCAAGCCCGTCGCCGGAACTGCTTATTGCATGGATAGTCGGGCAAACCCAGCATATTCGTGTCGGTTCAGGTGGGGTGATGTTGCAACATTACAGCCCTTACAAAGTGGCGGAAAACTTCAATCTGTTGGCAAGCCTTGCGCCAGGGCGTGTTGATCTCGGTGTGGGAAAAGCGCCAGGCGGTTTACCCCTGTCTACCCAGGCGTTGCAGCGCGGTGGGCAGGATAAAGCGTCGTTTGCCGACAAACTCACCGAGCTTGATAACTGGCTTACGTTGCCTGCCGCACCAGACGAAGAAGAAACCTTACGAGCCACACCGGTTCCTGCGCGCGGCGCCGATCGCTTTTTGCTGGGGGCAAGCCTTGAAAGTGCAGCCCTTGCTGCAAGCCTTGACTGGAACTTCGTTTATGCCGCTCACCTGAATGGCGATAAAAACTTAATGCGCCAGGTGCTTACTGCCTGGAGCAGTAAATGCCAGCGCGACACGGTGGTGGCCGTGCAGGTGATTGTCGCCGCGGACGAAGAAAAAGCAGCTGAACTGGCAAGCCAGGTGGAAATCTGGAGCGTTGAGCTGGAAAACAGCCAGCGTGTCAGCGTTGCAAGCGTTGCCCAGGCGCACGCATTTTCTCGCCAGGCGGGCAGTGCTATCAAACGTATTGAACGCCGCGAACCTTCGTTGCTGAAAGGTACCGCACAGACGGTTCATGCGGGTCTTGCGGCACTGAGCCAGGAATTTGGTATCGACGAATTCATTATTGATACCCCCATTACCGATCCCATCGCACGTTTACAGTCGTTGCGTTTGTTGGCAGGCGTTGAGCAGACGAAGCCAGTGTCTGATTTTGCTGCCGAACATGAAGCCTGGTAAGGGGAAGCCAATGACATTCGCCCCGCAGACATTCAAAGAACAGCTCATCGACTGGCGACGCGAGTTGCACCAAAACCCGGAGTTATCCGGGCAGGAAGTTGCGACCACCTCGCGCATACGTCACTGGCTGGAGACAGCTGGATTGCGACTGTTGCCTTATCAACTTGCAACCGGAGTGGTGGCAGAAGTCGGGCAAGGGGAAAAGGTGATTGCGCTGCGTGCCGATATTGACGCGCTGCCCATTCAGGAAACCAGTGGCGTGCCGTTTAGTTCACGACGCGATGGCGTGATGCATGCCTGCGGGCATGATGTTCACAGCAGCGTCATGCTCGGGGCCGCACTGCTGTTAAAAGAACGGGAGGCGAAATTATCCGGGCGCGTCCGTCTGTTGTTTCAACCGGCGGAAGAAAACTTCACGGGGGCGAAGGCGCTGATTAAGGCTGGTGCGCTGGAAAACGTGTCCGCTATTTTTGGCATGCATAACGAGCCTGGCTTACCGGTAGGCACTTTTGCCACAAGAGGCGGCGCATTCTATGCCAACGTCGATCGTTTCGTGTTACGGGTGCGGGGCAAAGGCGCTCATGCCGCACGACCACAAGAAGGTAATGACGCCATTGTAATTGCCAGCCAGCTGGTGTTGGCATTGCAAACTATTGCCAGTCGCAATATCGATACGCTGGATTCTGTCGTGGTCAGTGTGACGCGAATACAAGGGGGAAATACCTGGAATGTGTTGCCGGAAAGTGTCGAACTGGAAGGAACAGTGCGCACGCATCGCGCCGATATTCAGCAACAGGTAGAGAAGCGCATCAGTGAGATTGCAGCCGGTTTAGCCAGTGCGTTTGGCGCACAAATTGAAGTGGAATGGTTCAACGGGCCAATCACATTGAATAACGATGATAAATGGGCGGCATTTGCGATGCAGGCCGCAAAAGATGCGGGTTACCAGACACAAACCTCTGAACTGCATATGGGCGGCGAAGATTTTGCCGTTTATTTGCAAACGATCCCTGGTGCGTTTGTCAGCATTGGCAGCAACAGCACTTACGGGTTACATCATTCGGCTTTTAATCCGGATGAAGCATTAATTGAAGATGCAGCAAGATATTTCGCCACGCTTGCTGAACAGGCGCTACTCGCAAACTAAATATTCGGAGCATAAATATGTCAAACAACAGACAATTGCGTCTGGGAACCATCCTGCATGGCGCTTCCGGAAATATGTCGGCATGGCGCCATCCGGCGGCTATTCCCGATGCCAGTATTAATTTTGATTTTGTAAAAGAGACAGCTTTAAAAGCCGAGCAGGGCAAACTCGATTTTTTATTTGTCGCTGACGGCTTATATATCAATGAAAAATCTATTCCTCATTTTTTGAATAGATTCGAGCCATTAACGGTGCTGTCGGCATTAGCCAGCGTCACCACGCATTTAGGGTTGGTCGGGACGCTGTCGACATCCTATAGCGAACCCTTCACCGTGGCGCGCCAGTTTGCCAGCCTTGACCATTTAAGCAAAGGGCGCGCGGGCTGGAACGTGGTGACTTCACCGCTGGAAGGCTCGGCAAAGAACTTCTCTCGTGACAAACATCCAGAACATGCACTGCGTTATCGCATTGCCGATGAATATCTGGATGTCGTGAAAGGGCTATGGGACTCCTGGGAAGAAGACGCGTTTATTCGTGATAAAGCCAGCGGACATTTCTTTGACCCTAAAAAATTGCACACGCTGAATCATCATGGCGATTTCTTTAAAGTTGCAGGGCCGCTGAATATTTCCCGCACACCGCAAGGTCGGCCAATTGTATTCCAGGCTGGCGCATCAGATGACGGTAAGAAATTAGCTGCACATCACGCTGACGCTATTTTTACTCATCACGACACGCTTGAAGAAGCGCAGCATTTTTATCGTGATGTAAAAGGGCAACTGGAGAGTCATGGTCGCCATAACGATGATTTGAAAATATTCCAGGGCGTGAGTGTGATAGTCGGCAGCGATGCTGAAGACGTAGAACACCAATATCAAACCACTGCGGCACTGGTGTCGATAGAAGACGCACTGAATTATCTTGGCCGCTATTTCGAGCATCACGATTTCAGCCAATACCCGCTTGATGAGCCGTTCCCTGATATCGGCGACCTGGGGCAGAACAGCTTCCGCAGTACCACTGATGAAATTAAACGTAACGCCCGTGAACGCAATCTGACCTTGCGCCAGGTCGCACTGGAAGCGGCATCCCCACGACCGCGTTTTGCGGGCACCGCCCAACAAGTCGCTGACGGATTACAGCAGTGGTTCGAAAGCCATGCCGCCGACGGTTTTATCATTCAGGGCGGTACACCCGATACCTTCCCACGCTTTGTGGATGAAGTGGTGCCGGTGCTGCAAGCGCGTGGTTTATTCCGCAAGGAATATCCGGGCACGACGCTGCGTGAAACGTTGGGGTTAGCTGAACCGAGCTATCAATTTAAAAAGTCATCACTTTAAAAACCAACCATTTAAAACACACAACAATAAAAGAGAACCTGCTATGCAAAAATCATCGCTCATCCTTGCAATCGCTCTGGCACTTTCCTCTGCACAAACACTGGCACAGGACGTCACGATTAACGGCACCGGCGTCAGTATTGAAGCCAATAAAACGCCCATCAATACCGTGGTGAACCCACAGGCTGTCGCACAGCTGCCAAAAGATTATCGCTTTGCCGTACCGGGTAAATTCACTGTGGCGGTCGCCGGGCTCAATCAACCGCCGCTGACGGTATTTTCTGACGACAACAAAACGCTGCTCGGTAGCGAAGTGGATATTGCCCGTCTGGTGGCAGACAGCTTAGGGCTTGAGCTCAACGTGGTGCCGACGTCATGGGAGGACTGGCCGCTAGGTGTGGCGTCGGGCAAATACGACGCGGCCATCAGCAATATTACTGTGACTAAAGATCGCAAACAGAAATTCGACTTTGCGACCTACCGTAAAGACTCGCTCGGTTTCTACGTGAAAGCAGACAGCCCATTTAAAACGATTGAGAAAGCAGAAGATATCGCCGGATTGCGCATTATCGTTGGCTCCGGAACTAATCAGGAATCTATTTTGTTGGCGTGGAACGAAGCAAACCTGAAGAAAGGGCTTAAACCTTTCACGCCGGTTTACACCAAAGACGATGCCGCACAAACCCTGGCTTTACAGTCTGGCCGAGCTGACGCGTACTTTGGCCCGAACGTCATCGGCGCATGGAAAGCAGCGCTCAATCAGAAAACAAAGTTAGTTGGCGTAGTTGATGGCGGTTGGCCGAAAGCAGCGCATATCGCTGTTACGCTGAAAAAAGAGAGCGGCCTGGTTGAACCGGTACAAACCGCGCTCAATGGCGTTATTAAAAACGGCGATTACAACAAAGTACTGAGCCGCTGGGGGGAAAGCGTTGAGAAAATCCCTGCATCCGAAATTAACCCTGATGGTCTGGGCGATTAAGGAGCGGTCTATGCGCGAACAATTTCGTGATGTTTCCCCGGAAGCACCGGAGCTCCAGCCGATTATTACCGGTTTATTTGGCGAGTATGAGGCGCGTTATGGGGACTATTTTTCCCGTGACGCCGAAGTGGAACTCACCGAGTGGTATCTGGCACCGCAAGGGTTATTCATTGTTCTGGAACGAGATGGCGAGATTATTGCCACCGGTGCGTATAAGCCATTCGATGAACATACCGCTGAAATCAAACGTATCTGGACTCATTCCTCATTGCGCAAACAAGGGATTGCGCAGCGCATGATGCGTGAACTGGAAAGCAGGGCGCAGATTGCCGGTTACAGCCACGTTTATCTGACCACCGGTTTTCGTCAGCCGGAAGCGGTGAAGCTTTATCTGAGCCTCGGCTATCAACCGCAGTTCGATATTCAACGCAACCCCGAAGAGTACAGCGTGGCACCGTTCGACGGGCGCCTGCGTTTTACCAAAACGCTGGCTCGTCTGAGCAAAACGGCCTGAGGAATGATCATGACTAGACTATCAACCCCACCATCAACCATTAAAGTCGTTCCGGCGCGTTATCCGCTACGAACACTGGGCGCGGTTGTCGCACTGTTTGTGCTGGCGATTGTTATTCAGTCGGTGGCGTTTAACCCACGCTGGGAGTGGAGCGTGTTTGCGCGCTGGTTCTTCGACCCAGTCATCCTTGAGGGGCTGGCGCAAACCTTACTGTTGACGCTGATTGGCACCGTGCTCAGCGTGATATTGGGTGGTTTGCTGGCGCTCGCCAGGCTTTCATCGTCATGGCTGCTCAATAGCCTGGCGTGGGGTTATATCTGGCTGTTTCGATCGCTGCCGCTGATCGTGGTGCTGATCATTCTCTATAACTTCTCGTATCTCTACGACACGCTCTCAATTGGTATCCCGTTTACTCAGATAAGCTGGGGAAGTTACCAGACGATTAACGTGCTCGGGCAGTTTTCTACCGCTGTGGTGGGGCTGACGCTTGTGCAAAGCGCTTATACCGCTGAGATTATTCGCGGCGGCTTTTTGGGTGTCGATCACGGCCAGTATGAAGCGGCAGCGGCATTAGGATTACCCGCATGGCGACGCACGCTGCGCATTATTTTGCCACAGGCGCTACGCACTATTTTACCGTCCGGTTTCAACGAGATTATCAGTCTCGCGAAAGGCACGGCGATGGTTTACGTGCTGGCAATGCCGGAGCTGTTCTACACCATTCAGATGATCTACAACCGCACCCAGGAAGTTATTCCACTGCTGATGGTCGGTGCGGCGTGGTATCTGGTTATCACCAGCGTGTTGTCCCTCATTCAGCATCTGGTTGAACGTTGGCTGGCACGCAGTGAACGCCGCTCGGCGATCAATCAGCAAAATCCAGTTCGCCACTCATCTCGTCAGCCTGTGCTGCACACTCAGGAGGCCGCTCATGTCCCACTTCCATAGCCAAACAAGCCATAATCAAACCGGCCACATTTCGATTACCGGCGTCAGTAAATTTTTTGGCCGCCATAAAGCACTGGATAACATTTCTCTGGAGCTGGAACCCGGCTCCGTGACGGTGATTCTGGGGCCGTCTGGCTCGGGTAAATCCACGCTGCTGCGCGCCATTAACCACCTTGAGCGCGTTGATGAAGGCTTTATTCAGATTGATGGCGATTACATTGGCTATCGTCAGGCGGGCGATAAGCTGTACGAACTGAAAGAAAAGGAGATCCTGCGCCAGCGCGTGAACGTGGGTTATGTGTTCCAGAACTTCAATTTATTCCCGCATCTCACGGTACTGGAAAACCTGATTGAAGCACCGATTGCCCATAAACAGCTCAATCGTAAGCAAGCGATTGAACAGGCTTATGAGTTGCTGGATGTCGTTGGGTTACGCAATAAAGCGGATGCCTGGTCGCGTCATCTTTCCGGCGGGCAACAGCAGCGTATTGCTATTGCTCGTGCACTGGCACTGCGTCCTCGCGTGATGCTGTTTGATGAGCCGACTTCTGCACTCGACCCGGAGCTGGTGGGGGAAGTGCTCGATGTGATTAAAAAACTGGCACGTTCAGGTACTACGCTGGTGGTCGTGACGCATGAAATCGGTTTTGCCCGGGAAGTGGCGGATAACGTGGTGTTTATGGTGGACGGCAAAATTGTGGAGCAAGGTAGCAGTGACGAGGTGCTTAACCATCCGCAACACTCACGAACGCGTCAGTTTTTATCTAAGGTTCTATAAGGAGCAGGCATGAAATTTGTCCCACTGGCGCTGTTGATGATGAGCACAACGCTTTACGCACAAGGAAGTCTTGATCTCAAGGCGAATGAACAACCGATTCATGCCGCTAAAGACCCGATTGCTATCAGCAAAATTCCGCAGGGCTATCAGTTTGTTGAACCGGGTACGCTAACGGTGGCGATTTCCGCGCTCAACTCACCGCCGCTGGCAATGCTGGCCAGTGATAATCGCACAAGGATCGGCAGCGATCCGGATATCGCGCGGCTGCTGGCCGATAGTTTAGGGCTGAAACTCAAACTGGTCCCGACAGCATGGGAAGACTGGCCGCTTGGGATTACTTCCGGGCGCTACGATGTGGCGCTGGTGAACATAGCGGTAACCGAGCAGCGTAAAACGAAATTCGATTTCGCGACCTATCGCGTCGATTCGCTGGCGTTCTCGGTAAAATCAGACAGTCCGATTCAGAAAATCAGCGGGCCAACAGACGTTGCGGGTTTACGCATCATTTTAGGTTCTGGCACCAATCAGGAAAAAATCCTGTTGGGTTGGAATGAAATTAATGAACGCGAAGGGCGCAAACAGGCACAACCGATTTATCTGACGGATGACGCTTCCGGCAATTTGTATATTCAGGCGGGTCGCGCGGATGCCACTTTTGGTCCGCAAAGTGTGGCAGCTTATAAAGCGGCACTGACCGGAACCACACGGGTTGTCGGGCTGGGTCCGAAAAAGGCGTATGTTGCCACTACCACCAAAAAAGGGAATGGGTTGGTATACGCGCTGCAAGCTGCACTGGATGGCACGGTGAAACGCGGTGAATACCAACAAGTGCTGGATCGCTGGGGAGAAAAGGGCGAAGAAGTGGCTACGTCTGAGGTGAATCCGCCTGGGATTACCTATCCGTAGCACTTTGCCGATTAAGCCAATAGCGCCAGGCTTACAAAGCCATGAATATCTTCCAATGCCTGTTCGCGTGCGAGCGGCGCACTGTCGATAATCAGTTGATCCGAATACCCGTTCAGCAACGATCCTAGCTGACGGGTAACGCGCCCGACATCGGTCTGGCGAAACACTCCGCTTTGAATACCCGCCTCGATAATGCTCGCCAGCAAAGCGTCCCATTTTTCCGTAAGCCGCAGCGCAAAATCGGCATACACCGTGTTATGTACCGCAAGACGCCACAATGAACCGTACAACTCCCACGCCGCGTCTGCGCGGTCAGGCAAATAATCATCGATGAAAATGTTCAGCCCGCGTTCTGGGGCTACGGTGCGGGTCTTTTGCGTAAAAGATTCCAGTTCCGCATACATAAAGCGTGAAAAGGCCTCAATACACAGTGTCTGCCAGTCGGGAAAGTAGTGATAAATATGGCTACGGGCAATGCCGACACTTTCTGTTAACTCGCGCGTGGTGACCTTTTCCACCCCTTTTTCGGTGAACAATACGATCGCCGCATCAAGAATATTCTCTTTTAGAACAGATGCTTTTTCTTTCATCACAGTACCTTCGTTGACTTTGAGCAAGTGCTCAAATAGAATCTTTTCATTCTTGAGCAACCGCTCAAGGATAACAATCTAAGAAGTTAAAGTCATGTCTACTTGTCATCAAACCGCGCAGATTAAACCCTCGCTCGGTGCATTGAACACCATAAAAAAACTCGCAAAACTCCACAGTAAAAAGCTGATTATTACGCTGATGCTGGTGGTCGCTGAGAATGTCGTTTACTTGCTGTATCCCTTAATGGCGGGCTTTGCCATCAACGCAATCATCAAGGGGCAATCGCTGCATGCGTTGCTGTATGCGCTGGTGGTTTTTATTATGTGGGCGATAGGTGCTGCACGCCGCAGCATGGATACGCGCACTTTTGCCAGAATCTACGCAGGTCTGGCGGTGCCGGTTATCCTGGCGCAGCGTAAAGACGATCATAGTCATTCTACCATTGCAGCCCGCGTGACGTTGTCACGTGAATTTGTGAATTTCTTTGAAACACACCTGCCTTTGTTGATTACGTCGCTGGCTTCCATCATCGGTGCGGTGATTATGCTACTGACTATTGAGTTCTGGGCGGGTGTTGCGTGCCTTGGAGTGCTGATCTTCTTCTCACTCTTTTTACCGAGTTACACGCGTAAAAACGAAATGCTGTACGAGAAGCTCAATGACCGGCTAGAAAAGGAAGTGGGTTT
Source organism: Buttiauxella sp. A111 (assembly GCF_014189855.1). Taxonomy (GTDB): domain Bacteria; phylum Pseudomonadota; class Gammaproteobacteria; order Enterobacterales; family Enterobacteriaceae; genus Buttiauxella; species Buttiauxella selenatireducens. The sequence goes on along the minus strand of NZ_BJFN01000001.1, from coordinate 135,630 downwards.
CGTAGGGACAGCCAGTGAAAACACGCTCAACAAGCACTACAACTTTTTGGCGCGGGTGCGTATTCGGTTGTCTGACCGGGAAGCGTATGGCTATCTGTCGATTGGTATTGCCGCAGCGTTCCTGTTCGCCACGACCATTTGGCTAATGACCGTGAAGGGCGTCGGGAACGCCGGGCATATTTACTCGGTCATGACCTACATGTGGATGTTTGCCATGAGCCTTGATGACGGTCCATCTCTGCTGGAAAAATACTCGCAGCTTAAAGAGATAGGCAAGCGGGTGAACACCGGGCTGGTGTGATCGCTTAGGGAATTAACCCACGTCAGGCAATGCGCCGGTTGCAATCAACGCCTGGATAACTATGACCGCAACCCCGCAGGCAAAGACTAAAATGAGCAGCGGTTTGCCACCGGCAACACGGTAAACCGCGTTTGTTTGAGTCTGGCGACTTTTCCATACCAACAGCGACGGGATGATCAGCGCTAAAATCGCCAGCGCAACACCTGCATAACCCAGCGCCATCACAAAACCTTGTGGATAGAACAGGGCGAAGACCAGCGGTGGTACAAAGGTCATCAGCCCTGTTTGCATGCGCCCGGACGCTTTACGGTTGCGGTTGAACAAATCGCTCAGGTAATCAAACAACCCCAACGACACTCCCAGGAATGAGGTGGCCAGCGCCAGGTCGGCAAATAAGTGAACTGCCAGCTCAACATGCGGTGAGGCCACCACTTCACGAACAGCCTGCAATAAACCATTCAACCCGGAATGATTGGCTAACAGCCCACTGAATACGCCGGAGTCAATCGCACCCAACGTCGCGACTTGCCAGAAAATATAAGCCACTAAGGGGATTGCGCTGCCGATGATAAACACCCAACGCAACTTACGCAGATTTCCGTCAAGATAGCTGACAATGCTTGGCACGCTGCCATGGAAACCAAACGAGGTGAAAATCACCGGAATGGCAGAAAGTGCGAGGCCTTTTTCCAGCGGCAACGTCAGCAGATTAGTGTGGTGGATATGCGGCATCATCAACGCCAGCATCACCACCAACATAACAATCTTGGCGCTGAATAATATGCGGTTAAACATATCCACCATATGTGTGCCGATACAAACAACCCCACCGGCAACAACAGTGAACAGTAACACCCCAGTGGAGACAGAAATCGTCGTTGAGAACCATTGACTGAGGCTTGCTGACAACAACTCACCCGCACCGCTGATATATGCTGCGGTTAACGCATACATCAGGAATAACATGCTAAAACCGGTGAGCCATTGCCCCGGTTTACCGAGATAACGCCGGGCGAGTGTGCCAAGACCGGTATCGGCGGAAACGTGCTGATAAACCTCCACTAATAACAGTGCGGTGTAACACATGAGGCCCCAAAGGCCGACCAACAAAAGCAAGGTTACGCCAAAACCAACCCCTGCTGACGCCAGCGGCATTGCCAGCATTCCTGCGCCAATTGTGGTTCCTGCGACGATAAAGATACTGCCAAGAGTGCGATTCTTCACGCTTCCCTCTGAATTTACGCTTGTTATAACGACATTGTGCCGCGCAGGTTAAGGGATTGCGGAGAGTCCGTCAAATGTGAGTTACAACTGGTGTAATTGTTTCTTTACGATTACGGGCGATTGCCTAAAGTCACCACAAGAAAACGAGCGGATTGTGCCTGGCGTTTGTCCGGGAAAGACTGAATCTTCGCTACGCTTAGTGCAGTGATGTGCTCAAAGAGGGTGCCGAAATGATTGAGAATTTGTTTACACATTTTCCCGATGCGGTAGCGCATCAGGAGGCGGAAACATTTGAAGCGCTGTTAAACGCACCCAACATAAAAATTGAAAGAATCATTTCTACCGGGCAATCCACACCCCCTGACACCTGGTACTGTCAGGATGAGTGTGAGTGGGTCATTGTGTTGCAAGGTTCTGCTGGTTTACGTTTTGAGCAAGAAGCGCAGACGCGAATACTTTACCCAGGGGATTTCGTCAATATTCCTGCGAAGAGTCGTCACCGTGTCGAGTGGACGGATGCGAAGGGGCCTACTATTTGGCTTGCGGTGCACTATTTATAGAGCTTAAGGGGAAAAAGGGGGATGTCGCTTGCGCTAATCCCCCCTCTGGTCATCTACAGCGCCTTACTTCTGCTCTTTTTTCCCTGCCAGATTCAGCGTGGGAGTTTCATCAAAAAAGTTCCACGGTTTCAGCAGCGTGTGGACCCATTCCGTTGGCATGATTGGCCACTCTTCAGCGCGGGCAACGTGGGTGGTGCCGGTGGTCATCCAAACCACGTCATCCTGGTTATCCAGTGACTGATTATCTTTGCTGTACAGACCAAGCCCGGTGTCGTGTGCCGAACGGTTCGGGTATTTGCCTTCCGGGTAACGTTCATCAGGGTTGTATCGCGTCACCCACAACTGTTTATCCATAAAGCTCAGGCGGTGATAAATCCACTCGTCTGGGGCGAACTTCGCGCCAGTTGCCACCGGATGCGTACCGCCTGCATACGGGATGATTTGGTACGAAACCGGGTTGCCCATTTTGTTCTCTTTACTGGTGTTGCTCAGTAAACGAATCGTGCCTGGGTCAAACTTCTGCGCGGCATCCTGCTCAGTCGTAATGTCATGCTGGTTGATTTGCATGGTACTGGTGCGCGGGCCGCCAGCGGTGTTCGGTTTCACTTCCGGGTCGAGTGCGACCAGTTTGTTGTTCTCACCATCCACATCCATATCCAGGCGGAAGTTGTAGATGTGTTGGTGTGTGGTGCCAACGATATTGTGGTCGATAAGCGTGCCGTATTTAGTATCGTCTTTGGCGGTTTCATCGTGCATGGTTTTGGCTTTCACGCCTTTCACCGCTTCAATACCGGTTGCGCCCGCATCAATGCCGATAGTGCCGTTCTGGTGGAATACCCAGTCAAAGATGTAATCGTAGTTGCCCACGGTACTGATCCAACGCACGACCAGTTCGCGGCGTTCGGTACTGATATTCGGTTGGCCCATTTCCTGATGTTTGTATTCAGGCCCGGCGTAGCGTTCAAAAATTGCGACGGCGTGCGGGATAGTGGTCGGTTTGCCGGTGTAATCAGCGATAGTTTCATCCAGCAATACCGCATTGCCTGGCGCATCTTTGCCACGTGCAATAGGGGATGTCAGCGTACCCATGCCGTAATCACCCGCATCCAGATACGCTTTGAAATACCAGCCAACGTCAGGGTCACCGTAAGGGACGATCATGCCGCCCAGCGACCCTTCGTACATCACTTTACGTTTGTTGCCGTTGTCGTTGAAGGTCACGGTCGAAAGAATCGGCCCAACACGCGAGTTCAGACGCAGGTGGAAATCCCAGTTTTGCCAGTGAATGGTATCGCCGGTGATGGTGTAGTTTTTGCCTTCAGGTTCAATGATTTCTAGCGGTTTAATGGTTGGCGCCGCGCGGTCGCGGCCATCAAACGGACGCGGATTCATCGGAACCGGGATCACCTGGCCTTCTTCAATCTTGATGATTTTCTTCTGCTCAAGATCGACCACGGCGACAAGGTTTTCAATCGGATGCGCCCAGTAGTTGCCATCACCCGTATCCAGATAACTCACGACTTTAAGCAGGCGCTGGTTCTGTTCCAGCCCATCTTTACCATCAAAGAATCCGACTGTCAGCGGGGTAGTAATGACTTTTGTTGGGTCGTCGATGCCATGTTTCTTCAGCGCTTCAGCGTACTCTTTACTGCCGTTGATAATAGTCTGCACGCTGACGAAATCGTCAATCAGAACCATGCCGTGCGCACCTTCAATCGGTGTCCACGACACGACTTTCCCGGCGTCTAAATCCACCACACCTTCAACGATATGGATCCCGTCGAGCATAATCACATCCGCCTGACGAGGAGCCGTCACCGCCGCGCCGCTCATGACAAACTGCCAGACCTGATCTTTTGGCGGCTCGTGCAGCGATATTTCGGTAAAGCGGGTCCCGCTTTTAAATTCAGGCGCTGCTTGTACAATCGACACCGCCTTTGATATTTCATCGGCGGTCAATGAATTAAGCGGATGTGGTTTTTTCTCGACGGCGAAAGTTTGATCCAGACCAGACTGGAAGACCTCGTTAATAAAGGTATCTGAAATATACGCTTTCTTATTTTTAAAGATAATCGGCACTTGCAGCTGCAATGTTTTGCCATTCACCATCGCCGATTTGGCATTGGGTTTAACTTTCACAAATGCGCCGTCTTTAACGATGGTGAACATCTGTGCATAGTCATCCCACTGAATATCTGCACCAAACTCCGTCAGTGTTTTTTCCATCGGCACCATATGTGCCTCGCCGCCGTGGGCAAGGGCGCCTGAAGAGGTCAGGAGTGCGATTGCTAAAGCCAGGGCTTTCTTTCCGGTAGTTAAATTCATGAAATTCTCACTCTTGGCTGATGTGTTTTATTGTTGTGTGTTTATAAAAGGGCATGAATTCAACATAACAACTTCTGCGACCAGATATATTGTGCTGCTTGCCAACTTCTTTGTTGGCTTTGCCAAATTAGTTAAAACTCCCTCTCCTTTGGGAGAGGGTTGGGGTGAGGGGAATATTAAGCGTCAAAATCCCCATTCTTACGCGCAACCAGCGTCAAAATGGAATACAACGCAACAGACTGGTTTTCCTGGTTCAGCACGTCCACTGCCCATTCCACGACGCCGACCGGTTTATCTTCCGCCGTTTTCTGGGATTTGGCCGTTTTGCGCTTGCAGGTCAGACGGACTTGCAGGGTATCGCCAATTTTCACCGGTTCGATAAAGCGCAGGTTCTCCATTCCGTAGTTGGCAATAACAGGCCCTACACCCGGGTCAACAAACAGGCCTGCTGCGGCAGAAACCACAAAATAGCCGTGGGCTACGCGCTCGCCAAAGAACGATTCTGCCGCGCCGATTTTGTCGACGTGGGCATAGAAATGGTCACCACTGAGGTTGGCAAAATTGACAATATCGGCTTCGGTAATGGTGCGACGCGCCGTCAGCAAGCTTTCGCCAACCTGCAAATCTTCAAATTGTTTACGGAACGGATGGACGGCATCTTCTTTAACCGCCGCACCATAGCTCCATTGCTTGCTCACCGCCGCCAGCATGGATGGGCTGCCCTGAATCGCCGTGCGTTGCAGGTAATGTTTCACCGCACGCAAGCCACCCAGTTCTTCACCCCCTCCAGCACGCCCAGGGCCACCGTGAACCAACATCGGCAGTGGCGAGCCGTGGCCGGTAGATTCCACGGAAGATTCCTGATTGAGTACCTGAATACGTCCATGCGCCCGGGCAGCACCCAGAATAAACTGGCGCGCAATATCGCCATTCGCCGTCACCAGCGTCCCCGCAAGGCTACCCTGGCCTGCACGGGCAAGTGACATTGCATGTTCCGCATTGAGATAAGGCATCACGGTGGCAACCGGGCCGAAAGCTTCCAGTTCATGAACCGCAGGCGTTTCATCCGGCTGGAGACACAGCAACAGCGTCGGTGGGAAGAATGCGCCTGCGCGAGAGGTGTCTGCTTCGCCACCAACCACCACTTTGCACCCCGCGTTAATCAGCTGCTGGACTTTGCTCTGGACATCATCACGCTGCTCAAGACTGACCAGCGCCCCCATCTTCACGCCTTCCTGGGCCGGGTCGCCGGGCTGGATTTTGGCAAGTTTTGCCTGCAACGCTTGAGTTACGTTTTCCAGTTGCGCCTGAGGAACGATGATGCGGCGAATAGCGGTACATTTTTGCCCGGCTTTTGCCGTCATTTCACGTACCACTTCACGAATAAACAGCGCAAATTCAGGCTGATCTGGCGTGATATCTTCCCCCAGCACACAACAGTTCAGGGAGTCCGCTTCCATGGTAAAGGGCACTGAGCGGGCAACAATATTGGGGTGACAACGTAACTTCTGGCCGGTGTTTGCAGAACCGGTGAACGTCACCACATCCTGCTCGTCGAGCAAATCAAACAGGTTAGCAACGCCGCCGCAAATCAGGCTGATTGCGCCGTCTGGCACCAGCCCTGAATCAACAATCGACTTCACCATTGCCTGAGTCAATTGGGCGCTGGCGGTGCCGGGCTTGATGATGGCAGGCAACCCTGCAAGCCACGTAGGCGCCAGTTTTTCCAGCATTCCCCAGCAAGGGAAGTTAAACGCGTTGATGTGCAGCGCCACGCCGGATTTCGACGTCAGCACATGGCGGGCGGCAAATCCACCTTGTTTAGATAGCGGGATCATTTCGTCTTCTGGCCATAACACATCATCGGGTAGTTCGCGGTTTCCCATGCCCGCGTAGGCGAACAGGGTGCCGATACCGCCCTCGATATCCACCCAGCTATCCGCGCGCGTTGCACCGGTCTGATATGAAATCGCGTAAAACGACTCTTTGTTTGCCAACAGATGTTTTGCGACTGCTTTGAGCATTGCGGCGCGTTGAACAAAGGTCATTGAGCGTAATGCGGTGCCGCCGTTGTCGATGGCGTAACGGCGCGCCTGCGCCATATCCAGCCCTTCGCTAGTCACCTGGTACAACGCTTCGCCGCTAATTGCATGATTTATCGTGCGTTCTTTGCCGTGACCCATCACCCACTGACCAGACAGATAGCTTGTTAACTGTTGCATCTCACACCCCGTTAAGCATTACGTTTAATTGCCTCAATGGTTGGTTTGTGAATCATAAAAATCAAGATGTAATTTAATAATATATTAACAATGTGATTACGCGTGATTTTCGATGTTTTGTTATATATATGAATAATATGAATTATTTAAAATTTATCGTGATAATGCTCACAAAGTGTATGTGTTAATTTTGGTGTTTTGATTAACTTATCTGTAACTTTTAATCATCAAGTGATTCGCATAATCGCAATTATCGAATCTATTTTGAATCATAAAAGGTGATGACGTGACTGAACAACACCGCTTTGATGAGCGAATCGCACAGGAAATTGCTATCGAACCGCAGGACTGGATGCCTGATGAATACCGCAAAACGCTGATCCGCCAGATTGGGCAACACGCCCATTCCGAGATCGTTGGCATGCTGCCGGAAGGCAACTGGCTGACCCGCGCCCCAAGCCTGAAGCGCAAAGCTATTTTGTTAGCGAAGGTGCAAGACGAAGCCGGACATGGGCTTTATCTGTATAGCGCGGCGGAGACGCTGGGCTGCGCACGTGAAGACATCTACCAGAAGATGCTCGACGGCAAGATGAAATACTCCTCCATTTTCAATTATCCCACGCTGAACTGGGCCGATATTGGCGTGATCGGCTGGCTGGTTGATGGCGCGGCGATCGTTAATCAGGTCGCTCTGTGCCGCACCTCCTACGGCCCGTATGCCCGTGCGATGGTGAAAATTTGCAAAGAAGAGAGTTTCCATCAGCGCCAGGGTTTTGAAGCTTGCACTGTACTGGCTGAAGGCAGCGAAGAGCAGCGTCAGATGTTGCAAGACGCCATCAACCGTTTCTGGTGGCCTGCATTGATGATGTTTGGCCCGAACGATGACAACTCGCCAAACAGCGCCCAGAGCCTTGCCTGGAAAATCAAACGTTTTGGCAATGACGAACTGCGTCAGCGCTTTGTGGACAACACCGTACCGCAAGTCGAAATGCTCGGCATGACGGTGCCGGACGAAGGCCTGCACTGGAACGACGCCACCGGACATTACGAGTTCAGTGAAATTGACTGGCACGAATTTAATGAAGTGATTGCAGGACGCGGGCTGTGCAACGAAGAGCGACTGGCCGCCAAACGCAAAGCCTGGGAAGAGGGCACGTGGGTACGAGAAGCCGCCCTTGCTTACGCCGAAAAACAACACGCCCGCACTGTCGCCTGAAGGAGAATTTTATGAGCAATGTTCACTGGCCGTTATATGAAGTGTTTATCCGAAGCAAACAGGGTTTGTCGCATCGTCACGTTGGCAGCTTGCACGCCGCTGATGAACAAATGGCACTGGAAAACGCCCGCGATGCCTACACCCGCCGATCTGAAGGCTGCTCAATTTGGGTGGTGAAGGCGAGTGAGATCGTCGCGTCACAACCAGAAGAACGTGGTGCGTTTTTTGATCCTGCGGAAAGCAAAATTTATCGCCACCCCACGTTTTACACCATCCCTGATGGCATCGAGCACATGTGAGGCGCGAAATGACTTATTCCCCATTAACCACCTACACCTTGCGCATCGGCGATACCTGTCTGGTGCTGGCCCAACGCTTAACGGGCTGGTGCGGACACGCGCCGGAGTTAGAGATTGACCTGGCGTTAGCCAACATCGGTCTGGACTTACTCGGCCAGGCGCGCAATTTCCTGACCTATGCCGCTGAACTTCAGGGCGAAGCGCTTGATGAAGACAAACTGGCATTTGGTCGCGACGAACGTCAGTACTGCAATGTCTTACTGGCAGAACAACCGAACGGCGACTTTGCCGACACGTTGATGCGCCAGTATCTGCTGGATGCCTGGCATGTGGCGCTGTTTGAGCGCCTGGCGCAGAGCCGCGATACCCAACTTGCCGCCATTGCCGCGAAAGCGATTAAAGAAGTGCGTTATCACCTGCGATTCAGCCGTGGCTGGTTGGTGCGCTTAGGCAACGGTACGGAATTCTCTCAGCAGAAAATGCAGCAATCACTGAACAAACTGTGGCGTTTTAGCGGCGAAATGTTTGTGGCCGACGAGCTGGAAATTAACCTTGCGCAGCAAGGTATCGCCGTCGACCCACGCACGCTGCGTGCGACGTGGGAGGCGGAAGTCTTCGGCGCTCTGCTGGAGGCCACACTCGTCAAACCACAGGAAGCGCAATATCGCACGGGCGGAAAGCAGGGGCTGCACACCGAGCATCTCGGCCCGTTACTGGCGGAAATGCAGTATCTGCAACGCGCTTACCCTAATCAGCAGTGGTAGTGAGGTAAAGATGCAAACTCTCGATGTGGTTGAACCGGCACAAGTCCGCGAGGTATGGCGCATTCTCGGGCAAATCAGCGATCCGGAAATCCCGGTGCTGACCATCACTGACCTTGGCATGGTGCGCAGTGTTCACCATCGTGATGACGGTTGGCACATTGGTTTCACGCCGACCTATTCCGGCTGCCCGGCCACCGAGTTTCTGCTTAAGGCGATTCGCGAAGCGATGGATCAGGCCGACCTGCATCCGGTGCACATCGAGCAGATGCTGCACCCCGCGTGGACCACCGACTGGATGACTCCTGCGGCCAAAACACGTTTGCGTGAATACGGCATCAGCCCGCCACAAGGACACGCATGCCACGCCACATCAGCCGCCGTGGACGTCAGTTGCCCGCGCTGCGGCAGTTTACATACCTCGCTGATTAGCGAATTCGGTTCCACTGCCTGCAAAGCGTTATATCGCTGCGATAGCTGCCGTGAACCCTTTGATTACTTTAAATGTATTTGAGGTTGCCATGACGACGTTCCATTCGCTAAAAGTGGCGCGCATTGAGCAGGAAACTCCTGAAGCGGTTGCCATCACGTTTGAAGTGCCTGCGGATTTGCAGACACATTATGCGTTCAAACCCGGCCAGCATTTGACTCTGAAAACGCGTCTGGGCGGTGAAGAATTGCGCCGTTGTTACTCCATTTGCCGCGCCGAACAACCGGGTGAAATTTGCGTGGCGGTGAAAGCCATTGAAGGTGGGCGTTTTTCGCAGTACGCCGTCACCGACCTGGTGGCGGGCGTGGCGATGGACGTGATGATCCCGCAGGGAACATTTGGTTACCAACCGCAACCGGAAACCACCGGCAACTATTTAGCACTGGCGGTCGGCTCTGGCATCACCCCAATGCTCGCCATCGTCAGCGCAACACTGGCTACCGAACCCAATAGCCGCGTGACACTGGTTTACGGCAACCGTAGCAGTCGCAGCATGATGTTCCGCACCGCCCTTGCCGATCTGAAAGATCGCTACCCGCAGCGTCTGCAACTTATTTACCTGTTTAGCCAGGAAGTACAGGAAAGCGAACTGCTCAGCGGGCGGCTTGACGGCGCGAAAATCAAGGCGCTGGGTGACCATCTGCTGGATGTAAAAGGCTTTGATCGGACCTTCATCTGTGGGCCACAGAGCATGATGCTGGAAACCGAAGCCGCGCTGCTGGAAATGGGTGTCGCCCAACAAAACATTTTCATCGAACACTTCAACACGCCAGGCACCGCACCGAGCCGTAAAAGCCGCGAGCAGGCCGCCGGAAAAGTGGTAACGCTGCGCCAGGACGGGCGCGACCGCAAAATTACGCTCGACTCCCACGACGAAAGCATCCTCGACGCAGCCTTGCGCCAGGGCGCGGATCTTCCCTACGCCTGTAAAGGCGGCGTGTGCGCCACTTGCCGCTGCAAAGTGGTGAGCGGTGAAGTGGAGATGGGCGTCAATTACAGCCTCGAGCCGGATCAACTGGCGGCGGGTTACATCTTGAGTTGCCAGGCACTGCCAAAAGGCGACAACGTCGTGATCGACTTTGACGCGCAGGGGTTGTGATGAACGAACTGTTAAGCAGCCAAAAACAGCGAGTGCTGACGCTGACGCTAAACCGCCCGGAAGCCCGCAATGCCTTGAACAACGCGCTGCTGGAGCAACTTGCACAGGCACTTGAGAAAGCGCAACACGACGACAGCGTTGGTGCAGTGGTTATCACCGGTAATGCACGGTTTTTCGCCGCCGGAGCCGATCTCAAAGAGATGGCCAGCCGTGATATGCCCGCTACCTTAAACGACCCGCGCCCACAACTTTGGGCGCGCATCGAACGATTCCCTAAGCCTTTGCTGGCAGCCGTCAACGGTTATGCGTTAGGAGCTGGCTGCGAGCTGGCCATGCTTTGCGACATCGTGCTGGCAGGGGATAACGCCAGTTTCGGATTGCCGGAAATCACGCTGGGCATTATGCCGGGCGCTGGCGGCACGCAGCGTCTGATTCGTAGCGTCGGGAAAGCCCTGGCTTACCGCATGGTGTTGACCGGTGAAGCGATTAGCGCAACACAGGCGCAACAGGCGGGGCTGGTTGCAGAGGTCACTCCGGCTGCGCTAACGCTGGAATACAGCCAGAAACTGGCGGCACGCATCGCGCAACATGCGCCGTTGGCATTGCAGGCAGCAAAAATGGCGCTGCGCCAGGCGCACGAGATTTCACTTACACAGGGTTTGCAGCAAGAGCGTCAGCTTTTCACGCTATTGGCTGCGACCGAAGACCGGCAGGAAGGCATCGCCGCATTCCTGGAAAAACGACCCGCTGCGTTTAAAGGACGATAACCATGAATTTCATTCTTAGCGATGTGCAACACGGCGTGATGACGCTGACGCTTAATCGCCCTGAACGCCTGAACAGTTTTAACGATGAAATGCACCGCCAGCTGGCTGAGGTTTTGACCCAGGCCGAGCGTGATGACTCCATCCGTTGCCTGCTGATCACGGGCGCAGGACGCGCATTTTGTGCAGGGCAGGACTTAAACGACCGTAACGTCGACCCGACGGGTGCTGCGCCGAACTTAGGCGCGTCGGTGGAAAATTTCTATAACCCGCTGGTTAAGCGCCTGGCAAAACTGCCAAAACCGGTGATCGCCGCGGTTAACGGTGTTGCCGCCGGTGCCGGTGCAACCCTTGCGTTGGGATGCGACATGGTTATCGCAGCACGCTCAGCGAATTTTATTATGTCTTTCAGTAAATTAGGCCTGGTCCCTGACTGCGGTGGCACCTGGTACTTGCCACGACTGGCCGGACGGGCGCGCGCCATGGGACTGGCATTGATGGGCGATAAACTCAGCGCACAGCAGGCTCTCGACTGGGGCATGATCTGGCAAGTCGTTGATGACGAGTCATTAAACGACACCGCCCGACAACTCGCCACGCACTTTGCCAGCCAGCCGACGTTTGGCCTGGGGCTGGTGAAACAGGCGCTCTATGCCTCGGAAACCAATACGCTCAATGAACAACTCGACCTGGAGCGCGATTACCAACGCCTGGCGGGACGCAGCGAAGATTATCGCGAAGGGGTGTCGGCATTCCTGACAAAACGCCCTCCGGTGTTTAAGGGGAAATGATGATGCTGACTCCACATTCAGTTATCGCCGTGATTGGCAGCGGAACCATGGGAGCAGGAATTGCTCAGGTTGCTGCTCAGGCGGGGCACCAGGTCAGGATTTATGATATCCAGCCAGGCGCTGCGGCGCGTGCCATCGATGGTATCGCCACAACACTGAGCGCTCGGGTGGCAAAGGGCAAGCTTTCAGAAACCGACAAAAATGCCACCGTTAACCGTTTACTGGCGGCACAGAGTATTCATGAACTGGCTGATGCGGCACTGGTGATTGAAGCGGCTGCTGAGCAAATCGATATCAAACAGGCGATTTTCCGTGAGCTTGCAGCGGTGTGCTCGCCCGACACGACGTTCGCCAGTAACACCTCGTCAATTTCCATTACCGCGATTGCCAGCGGCGTTGAATACCCGCAGCGCGTTGCTGGGCTGCATTTCTTTAATCCGGCTCCGGTAATGAAACTGGTGGAAGTGGTGAGCGGGCTGGAAACCTCGCCCGCCGTGCTGGAAAGCCTGACTGAACTTGCGCTCCGTTGGGGGAAACAGCCCGTGCGTTGCCACTCCACGCCGGGATTTATCGTCAACCGCGTTGCGCGTCCTTTTTATGCTGAAGCGTGGCGGGCACTGGAAGAACAGATTGCACCCGCTGGCGTGATTGATGCGGCACTGCGCGACTGCGGCGGCTTCCCGATGGGGCCGCTTGCACTGACAGATTTGATTGGTCAGGACGTTAACTTTGCCGTGACGTGTTCGGTGTTCAACGGCTTCTGGCAGGAGCGACGTTTTTTACCATCACTGATTCAACAAGAACTGGTGCTTGGTAAACGTCTGGGCAAGAAAACCGGGCAGGGTGTGTTTAGCTGGCCGCTCAATGAATCCTTGCCATATCAGGCGGTACTGCCCTCCAGTGCGCAAGCTGGGCACATTCAACGCCACGGTCGCGCAGCATGGCTCAATAATACGGAATCTCGTGACAGTGTCACTGATTCATCTCTGGAACTTGATGACGTTTGGGTACAGGTCACACAAGGTGAAACGGCGACTCAACTGGCAAAACGTCTGCAACGGCCAGTGGTATTGCTGGATTTGGTAAATGACTGGCAGCGCTCACCGCTGGTTGTACTGGCGGCGGCAGCAGGTAACACGCCGGAACAAACCGCCAAAGTGGTTCGTTTCTTCCAACAGCAGGGCAAACAGGTACTGATGCTGAGCGATTACCCTGGCATGTTGGTGTGGCGCACCGTGGCAATGTTGGCCAATGAAGCGTCGGACGCGCTGCAAAAAGGGGTGGCCTGCGAACAAGACATTGATACCGCCATGCGTCTGGGGGTGAATTATCCACACGGCCCGCTGGCGTGGGGTGCAGAACTTGGCTGGCAGAACGTGCTGCGTCTGCTGGAAAACCTGCAACAACATTACGGCGAGGAGCGCTATCGCCCGACATCGCTGCTGCGTCAACGCGCACTGCTGGAGACTCAACATGAGCATTAATGCATGGGCCAACGCCCGGGAAATGTACGCCCGCGATAACTGTGCGCAGCAGATGGGCATTGAAATCCAGGAGATGGGCGAAGGTTTTGCACGCCTGACGATGACCATTACGGAAGCCATGCTCAACGGCCACCAGACCTGCCACGGCGGGCAACTGTTTACGCTCGCTGACACCGCGTTTGCCTACGCCTGCAACAGCCAGGGGTTGGCAGCCGTAGCATCCGGTTGCAGCATCGATTTTGTCCGGCCTGGGCTTGCGGGCGACACACTTACCGCGATTGCTCAGGTGCGCACGCAGGGGCGGCTAACCGGCGTCTATGACATTGAAATTCTTAATCAGCACGAGAAAACGATAGCCCTGTTCCGCGGGCGTTCGCATCGCATCGGCACAACTGTTTCTGGAGCCAAACTATGAACGACGCATTTATCTGTGACGGTGTAAGAACGCCCATTGGTCGTTACGGCGGAGCACTTTCCTCCGTACGTGCCGATGATCTGGCCGCCATCCCGCTTAAAGAGTTGATGGCGCGTTACCCGAATCTTGACTGGAACGCGGTGGACGATGTTCTCCTCGGTTGTGCAAATCAGGCGGGGGAAGATAACCGTAACGTGGCCCGCATGGCGACATTGTTAGCGGGTCTGCCGCAGACAATTTCTGGCACCACGATTAACCGCCTCTGCGGCTCGGGTCTTGATGCGTTAGGTATGGCTGCGCGGGCAATCAAAGCCGGTGATGCCGGATTAATCATTGCCGGTGGTGTGGAGTCAATGTCACGCGCACCGTTCGTGATGGGCAAGGCAACTACCCCGTTCCAGCGGCAGGCAGAGATGTTCGATACCACTATCGGCTGGCGTTTTGTGAACCCGCTCATGGCTGAACACTTTGGTACTGACAGCATGCCCGAAACGGCAGAGAATGTAGCTGAGTTGTTAAGCATAACCCGTGACGATCAAGATGCATTCGCGTGGCGTAGCCAACAACGTGCAGAGCAAGCACGTAAAAATGGTGTGCTGGCGCAGGAAATCGTACCGGTGGTATTGAAGGGTAAGAAAGGGGCGGTGACGGAAGTTCGCGAAGATGAACATCCTCGCCCTGAAACAACTTTGCAACAACTCAATGGATTGAAAGCACCGTTCCGCAAAAACGGGGTGATCACCGCAGGCAATGCTTCTGGCGTAAACGATGGTGCCGCAGCGCTGATTATTGCAAGCGAAGCTGCTGCCCGCCGTCACGGTTTAACGCCACGAACCCGCATTGTGGCGATGGCAACTGCGGGTGTCGAACCGCGCTTGATGGGACTTGGACCGGTACCTGCCACCCGCAAGGTGTTGGAACTGGCCGGACTTTCTATCAACGATATGGATGTCATCGAACTCAATGAGGCCTTTGCCGCGCAGGCGCTGGGAGTGTTACGACAATTGGGGCTGCCTGACGACGCCCCACATGTTAATCCCAACGGCGGCGCGATTGCATTAGGCCATCCATTGGGCATGAGTGGAGCCCGACTGGCGCTAGCCGCCAGCCACGAACTGCATCGTCGCAAGGGACGTTTCGCCCTGTGTACGATGTGTATCGGTGTTGGCCAGGGCATTGCCCTGATCCTTGAGCGTGTGAGCTAATCAACCCTGCGAGTACCCTATAATGATAAACACAACAACTAAGCTGGAACCGATTGAAACCGCGTCGCTTGATGAGCTGCAGGCCTTACAAACGCAGCGTATGAAATGGACGCTTAACCACGCCTACAACAACGTGCCGATGTACAAACGCAAATTTGACGCGGTCGGTGTGCATCCTGATGATTTCAAAGAGCTAAAAGATATTCGCCTCTTTCCGTGCACCACAAAACAGGATTTGCGCGACAACTATCCGTTTGACACCTTTGCTGTGCCGATGGAGCAGGTCGTACGTATCCACGCTTCATCTGGCACCACCGGTAAACCAACGGTTGTCGGTTATACGCAAAAGGACATTGATACCTGGGCCGACATCGTTGCCCGTTCTTTGCGTGCTGCGGGCGGTACGCCAAAAGACAAAATTCATGTGGCTTATGGTTACGGTTTATTTACCGGCGGCCTTGGCGCGCACTATGGCGCTGAACGTCTTGGGGCGACGGTTATCCCAATGTCAGGCGGGCAAACAGAGAAACAGGCTCAGCTTATTCGTGATTTCCGCCCTGATATGATTATGGTGACGCCATCCTGGTGCCTGAATCTGATTGAAGAGCTGGAACGCCAGATGGGCGGAGATGCGCGGGATTGCTCGCTGCGTGTTGGGGTGTTTGGTGCTGAACCGTGGACACACGCCATGCGCCGTGAAATCGAACGTCGCCTGGGGATCACCGCACTGGATATTTACGGTTTGTCTGAAGTGATGGGACCGGGTGTGGCGATGGAGTGTCTGGAAACCACCGACGGCCCGACCATTTGGGAGGATCACTTCTATCCTGAAATCGTCGACCCGATTAGCGGAACACCGCTGGAAGATGGCGAGCAGGGCGAATTACTGTTTACCACGCTAACCAAAGAAGCACTGCCGGTGATTCGCTACCGAACACGCGACCTGACCCGCTTACTGCCAGGCACCGCGCGCACAATGCGTCGCATGGACCGCATTACCGGACGTTCAGACGATATGCTGATCATCCGTGGTGTGAATGTGTTCCCATCACAGCTCGAAGAAGAGATTGTGAAGTTTGAACACCTTGCGCCGCATTATCAGTTAGAAGTGCATCGCGACGGCCATCTCGACACGCTTTCCGTTAAGGTGGAGCTGAAAGAGAGCAGCTTGTACCTGAGTCAGGAACAGCGTTGTTCTGTCTGCCATCAGTTGCGCCATCGTATTAAGTCTATGGTTGGCATTTCTACGGATATCAGCATTGTGAACTGCGGCAGCCTGCCACGCTCGGAAGGAAAAGCGATTCGCGTTTGCGATTTACGCCAGGCGGCTAATCAGTAACTTTCACGCCCCTACGGGGGCGTGTTTACGAGGCGAGAATTCGGGCTTCCAGGGCGCTGTCGACGATAATTTCAAAATCGGTAAACAGCGCTTTAGGTGTGACTTTGCGACCCGTTTTGATCAACTCGACAAATCCGTACCCGTTTAGCGTCTGCAAAGTGACTGACAAATTACTGAGCTGACGGTTCGACAAAGCCGCCAGTTCAGTGATTGTTTCAGGTTGATGTTCAGCTATGAGTCGCAAGAGTGCGATGTTTTCAGGGTTGAGGATTTGGCCCAACGCGTTGATGGATGTGAACCAAATTTTAGGTTCATCCGGTGCCCGGTGATACTTGCCGGACACGATAGCAAGCATATGTTTTTGGATAAGTTCATTCTGCATGATGCCAATTCTTGCCTTCATCGCTTTCTCCTTGATTTGATGATCTCATCACTGTGTTTAAAAAAATCTTCCAGCAGTTGTGACGCTGAGGAAAATTCATAGAAATGTCCTTTATCAGACGATGTCAGGTGAACGTGATCCCGGACGATTCGGCTGCCAAACTTCCCATTGCTAGCCGCTCTGATGCCATGAGCATTGTCATAACCAAAAATACGCGTGTTGTACTTATTATGTAAGGTTAACGAATAACGAATACCGTGCGGACAAAGGACCGAACGTGGAACGCACCAGGCTTCAGCTTTCCACCAAAACCCATCGTCCATATGAACAACGACACCATGAAGTTCCAGTAACCACTGCAAGCCAAAATCTTCTCTTTCCATCGAGCAAAATCCTTACTTATGACCCAATCATAATGTTGGTTTGTTTTTTATGCAATCGAAGAATGAAGGGGAAAAAATGGCTGCACAACACACGAGGTAAACAACGTGGAAGCACCTCGCAAAATGCAACATTTTGACTGATGAGTTGTGGCGTTCTGCGGCGCCGTGGCTCGGCGCAATCAATAAACAATGCATGTATTAATTAAATATCAAAATTGTGAATCATATTTGTAATGGCATGATTTTTATTATCTTTGTTGTGCTATGTTTTAGGTATTGACGGTTTAAACGGAACTTTCGGCTATCTATGAGCAACAAACTGGAACAGTTTATTCAGCAGGCGGTCAGTGCCGTCCCCATTAGCGGAACATCGCTGATTGTCTCTTTGTACGGTGATGCTCTGGCTCATCGCGGTGGGGAAATCTGGCTTGGAAGCCTTGCGACCATGCTGGAGTCACTCGGTTTCGGCGAACGTTTCGTGCGCACTTCGTTATTCAGACTCAACAAAGAAGGCTGGCTTGATGTGGAGCGCGTCGGGCGGCGTAGTTTTTATCGCCTGACCGAGATGGGCCAGCGTATGACCCGCCGTGCTGAAGCGAAAATCTACCGTGCCGGCCAACCTGAATGGGATGGCAAGTGGTTGCTGTTACTTTCTGAAGGGCTTGAGAAAAACACCCTGCAACAGGTTAAAAAACAGCTTATCTGGCAGGGATTTGGCACGCTTGCGCCGAGCCTGATGGCCTCACCGTCGCAAAATCTTGCCGATGTACAGAGCTTGCTGCATGAAGCCGGTGTTGCAGATAACGTCATCTGTTTTGAAGCCAGTTCCCCCCTGCAGGCCTCAGAAACCGCGCTCAAAGCGCGAGTCGAAGAGTGCTGGTTACTCACCGATAAAAATGAACGCTACGGCGAGTTTATTAACTCGTTTCGCCCGTTATTGCCGTTGCTACGTGAGGCGGACGAGAGCGAACTGACTCCACTGCGCTGTTTCCAGATCCAACTTCTGCTGATCCATTTCTATCGTCGCGTCGTGTTAAAAGACCCACTGCTGCCGGACGAATTGCTGCCGCCGCACTGGCAGGGGCAAAGTGCCCGCCAACTGTGCATCAACATTTACCAACGTGTTGCCCCCGGCGCGCTGCAGTTTGTGAGTGAACATGGCGAAACCTCGGTTGGCGATCTACCGCAGCCGGGAAGCGGTTATTTCCAGCGTTTTGCTGGTATCAATGTGAATCCGTAAGGGAAAATTATGCCTGTATATCAAATCGATGGGCTTACGCCCGTGGTACCGGAAGACAGTTATGTGCATCCCACAGCCGTATTGATTGGCGATGTGATTATTGGCCATCGTGTGTACATCGGGCCCAATGCCAGTTTACGCGGCGACTTTGGGCGCATCATCGTTAAAGATGGCGCTAACGTTCAGGATAATTGCGTGATGCACGGTTTCCCGGAGCAGGACACCATTGTTGAAGAGGACGGACACATCGGGCATGGTGCGATCCTGCACGGCTGTTTGATTGGCAAAAATGTGTTGATTGGCATGAATGCGGTCATCCTTGATGGCGCACAAATTGGCGAAAACAGTATTGTTGGCGCTACGGCGTTCGTTAAAGCGAGAGCTGAATTTGGCGCCAATCAAATGATCCTTGGCAGCCCGGCAAAATTCGTGCGTGAGTTGCGTGCGGATGAAATTGAGTGGAAGAAGAAGGGCACGCGTGAATATCAGGAACTGGTGATTCGCTGTCAGCAAACGATGCATCAGGTTGAACCGTTGCGTGAAGTTGAAGCCAATCGCCATGAAAAAACGATGGGCAGCGTTTACCAGCCAAAATCGTAGCGTCTTGCAAGAACCGAAGAAAATGCAGGGCGGTGTTGTCGCTTGTCCACCCTGCGAAATCCTATTGCCAGCGCTTACGGTACTCCCCAGGTGATACGCCGAAACGAAGCTTAAATGCGGTCGAAAAGTGACTGTGATCGGTGAATCCCCAGTTATAGCCAATACCTGCCAGTTTCTCGGTAGCGCTCGCAGTGCGCAGCGCTTGTGCACATAAATCCAGGCGGCGGTTTTTAATATATTGCGCTACCACCAGGCCTTTATCGGCGAACATACGATACAGGCTGCGCACTGACATTCCTGCTTCACTGGCAATCCATTCCGGGCGCAGATCTTCTGACTGAATATGGCTATCAATCAGCCCCATCACGCGCTCAAGTTGCTTATCACGCCTGGAGTGCGGGGCATCATGCATCTGCAACATCGGACGGAGCAGGCAGATAATCGCTTCCAGTGCGGCTTCGCTTTCACAGATATTCAGAGTGGGGTTTTTCATACTTTCATGGAGCAGGCGCTGGCTCATTTTCACCACCGGCATGTCGGCACTCAGCCGTTGCGCACAAGGCAGATCGCCCGAACGCCGGTTTTGTTCAATTAAGTGACGCGGAACCAGCAGCGAGATTTGTTTCGTGGGCTGGGTATACATAATGCTACACGGGCGCGAAGCGTCGATAAGGGTGATATCACCGCCGTGCAAGACGGCCTGATTGTTGCCTTGTTCCAGAACCGCCTCGCCATCAAGCTGAAACACGGTGTAAAACCAGGCGTCGTTGCTGCGGGCGACTTCATATTGAGAGCGGAACAGGCGCGAATGCGCGGTTTCTACCACACTCAGTTTCATGGCATTGGCGTGATACTCCTGCAAAGATCCGTGGAATCCGCCATCTAAAAG
This sequence comes from Buttiauxella sp. A111, assembly GCF_014189855.1. Classification (GTDB taxonomy): domain Bacteria; phylum Pseudomonadota; class Gammaproteobacteria; order Enterobacterales; family Enterobacteriaceae; genus Buttiauxella; species Buttiauxella selenatireducens. The sequence goes on along the minus strand of NZ_BJFN01000001.1, from coordinate 115,641 downwards.
TTGCCCGGAGAAAGGGCCGCAGGCGCGGTTGATATGCTCGAGCCAATTATCAAAACGCTCGTTACTTGCCGATTCAGCCATTGTTCACCTCACCAAATGCACCCACGGTGCCACGTGTTAATTCATTGTTACAGCTTGCGCGATACGAGAGAAGGTCTTCGCGTCTGGTATAGGAATTCACTATAGATAAATTGGGCGATAAAACGGCGAGCTTTGTCGCCAATTGTGTGGGCTGTCACAGGGAACAAAGTAATTGTCAGGCAGATGAAAACCATTTATGCCGCCAGACCCTAGACTTCAGGCAGGGCTTCTCGCCATGACGATAATAAGGAGAAACTATGTCTGCTAATACTGTTGCTGTTCTCGAGTCGGTTCAATCTTTCCTGGCACGCAATCATGGGCTGTATATTGACGGAAAATGGCAGTCTTCTGGTTCTTCATCACGCCTGAGTGTCTATAACCCAGCGGACGGGCAACAAATCGCAACCAGCGCTGATGCCAACGAAGCGGATGTTGATAAAGCCGTGACCTCGGCCTGGCGTGCATTCACCAGCGGTGTGTGGGCCAATATGCTGCCCGCCGCCCGTGAACGAATCTTACTGAAATTTGCTGACCTGGTTGAGCAACACGCTGAGGAGTTGGCGCAGCTTGAAACTCTCGAGCAGGGCAAGTCCATTAATATTTCCCGTGCCTTCGAAGTGGGCTGTGCGCTTAACTGGATGCGTTACACCGCAGGGCTTACGACCAAAATCAGTGGGCGCACGTTAGATGTGTCGATTCCCATGCCTGAAGGCGCTCGCTACCAGGCATGGACGAGAAAAGAGCCGGTCGGCGTGGTTGCAGGCATTGTGCCGTGGAACTTCCCGTTGCTGATTGGGATGTGGAAAGTGATGCCGGCACTCGCCGCAGGCTGTTCGATTGTGGTCAAGCCGTCGGAAACCACACCGCTGACCCTTCTGCGTGTTGCAGAATTAGCCAGCGAAGCGGGTGTACCCGATGGCGTCTTTAACGTCGTGACGGGGAGCGGTGCAGTCTGCGGGCGGGCGCTTTCACAACATCCGCTGATCGCAAAAGTGAGTTTCACCGGTTCTACCGCGACGGGCAAAGGCATCGCACGCGCGGCGGCGGATCGTTTAACTCACGTTACGCTGGAATTGGGCGGCAAAAACCCGGCCATCGTGCTCAAAGATGCCGACCCGGCGATGGTGATTGAAGGGTTAATGGCCGGGAGTTTCCTGAATCAGGGGCAAGTTTGCGCGGCCAGTTCACGCATCTACATTGAATCCCCGCTGTTTGACACACTGGTGAGTGGGTTTGAGCAAGCGGTGAAATCGCTGTCCGTCGGCGCGGGCATGGATATGACCACGCACATAAATCCGTTGGTGTCTAAAACGCATCAGCAAAAAGTAGCCAGTTATCTGGATGACGCTAAGCGCAATCATGCTGAGATTATCAGCGGGAATGCTGCGCCAAAAGGTGAGGGTTACTACGTCACGCCAACACTTGTGGTCAATCCTGCGGCGGAATTGCGCTTGAATCATGAGGAAGTGTTCGGACCAGTGGTGAATCTGGTTCGGGTTAACGATGCGGAAGAAGCACTGCGCCTGGCGAATGATACCGAATATGGTTTAACGGCCAGCCTGTGGACGAATAATTTGCAGGCGGCAATGAGTTATTCATCGCGCATTCAGGCGGGCACGGTTTGGGTAAACAGCCATACGCTTATCGATGCCAATATGCCCTTTGGTGGCATGAAACAATCGGGTTCTGGCCGAGACTTTGGCCCAGACTGGCTGGATGCCTACACGGAATTAAAATCAATTTGTGTACGTTATTAATTAAAAACCCCGGAGTAATCCGGGGTTATTTTTTGACTCGCCTTAGCTGCCCCAACGGCTTTTAAGGTAGCTGACGGCTTCACGCGTCTGCGGTTGGTTGAGATAGTCTTCCCTGAACAAAATAGTGCCGTCGATGTGTGGCATTGACTCGTTCATATCAAGCTGTTTTTTCAGCTCCGGCACGCCGCCATTGATCACCCAGTCTGGCTCGACCTTCGAACGCTCACCGACTTTATACAGCGCAACGCCAATATAGAGACGCGTATGGGTAGGTTTCACCACCTCTGACCACCATTTTGCCAATACATCGTAACGGGCGGCGTCACGGGCGAACGGCCAGTACAATTGTGGGGCGATATAATCCAGCAGGCCTTGTTGCACCCACTGGCGGGTATCGGCAAATGATTCATCGTATGCTGCAGCTCCTCGCGTATCAGAACCCGCTGGGTCGAATGAGCGATTGCGCCAAACACCGGCAGGGCTAACACCGAATTCAACGCCTGGTTTCAACTGCTTAATCGTGCGAGAAACCTGCTCAATTAATTGCTGAGTATTGTGGCGTCGCCAGTCCGCTTTTGCGTTAAATGCCTGCCCATATTGTTTAAAGGTCTGGCTGTCGTTTAGCGCAGAGCCGGGGGACTCGGTGTAGAAGTAATCATCAAACTGTACGCCGTCAATATCATAACCTTTGACCACTTCAGCCACGATGCTGGTTATCCAGTCACGCGCTTCAGGAATACCTGGGTCGACGACGAAACGGTCGCCCGCCGTACGGATCCAGTCGCGATGCAGGACATAAACACTCGACGGATTCGCAGACAACGTGCGGTTGAGCCTGGCAACGGTTGACGATGTCGTGTTGGTGGAGACACGGTAAGGGTTAAACCAGGCGTGGACCTTAATGCCACGTTTATGCGCTTCTTCAATCATAAATTGCAGCGGGTCGTAGCCTGGGTTCTCACCAATATTCCCCGTAAATACATCAGACCACGGCAAAATTTTTGATGACCAAAGAGCCGTACCGTCCGGTTTAACCTGGAAGAAAACGGTGTTAATACCAAGGCTCTTCAGCTTATCAAGTTTGTCGGTGAGAGCCTTTTGTTGCACGCGTATGCGAACATCAGGGTCACTGATATCAGCAGAAGAGACCGGTGGCCAGTCGAGGCGCGACACGGTCGCAAGCCAGACACCCCGCATCGGTTCACGCGTTTGATCCGTTTTCCCATGAGCAGGAGGCGTCACAGACGGCAACGGAGTTACCAGCGATTTCGGCGGTTTGGATGAACAACTGGCGAGTAACAAAACAGCGGCAACAAGGGTGCCTAACTTTTTCGCTTTAAGAACACGGGAAACGCTGCGAGGGCTGCTGATGATAGACTCCAGTTTTTTCAGGGCGCGACTAAAAGAATTATTCTCTTATGATTTAAATTTAAGTCAATCAAACCCGCTACCCAGAATGGCTAAATCAGCCAGTTCTGGCGAGTGGGGTGACGCCCACTCACCAGACAATGCGTGTATCAGTACTCTTTAAACGCCAGTTCCAGGCGTGCGATCAGCGGTTTGAACAGGTAGCTTAAGAATGTCCGCTCGCCGGTTTTTATCGTCACACTTGCGGGCATGCCAGCTTTAATTTTGTAGTCTCCCAGTAAATGCACACCCTCTGCGGAAACTTGTACCTCGGCAAGGTAATAGGGTTGTTGTGTGACTTCATCGATTAAGCGGTCAGCGGAAATGGTTAAGACACGGGCAGGCACCGACGGTAATAAAGCGTGATTGAGGGCAGGGAATAGCACATCAACCGTTAGCCCCGGGACCAGTTTATCAATAGCGTGTACCGGTATTTTGGCATCGATTTGCAAGGGTTGTCTGGCGGCAATAATATCCATTAAATGCTCGCCTGGCTGAATGACACCGCCCACCGTGCTGACTTTGACATCCAGCACGATACCGTCAATCGGCGAGCGAATTTCCGTGTTATCCAGTTCGTGCCGCGTCGATACCAGTTCATCTTCCAGCATGGCGACTTCTTTTTGTTTTTCCGTTAATTCGGATTCCACTTCTCGCAAATATTGGTGGCGCACTTGATACGCTTTGATTTTCAATTCATTTTGTTGTGATTTTAGCTTGGCAATATTCAGAATATCCTCTGATACACTCCCGGATATTTCGGCAGCTTCACGTTCCAGTACCAGTAATTGTGCTTTGGGGTAGTAGTTTTTTTCACTGAGCGCTCTTATTGCGCCTAATTCTCTGGTGATGAGGTTGAACTGGTGATCCCGATACCCCTTTATTCTATTTAGATTTTCAGTTTGCCCCAAAAGGCCATCGAGTGTTTCCTGAATCATGGATAATTCATCCTCGATCGTTTTTTTGCGGGTATCAAATAATTTGGCTTGCAGGTTTCGCACTTCGGCCAAACGTTTATTATCGGCAAATTTCTCTGTCAGGGTATTATCGAAAGCAATAGTATCCAGGCCGTCTCTTTCCGCCAGCAAACGATCTTCAATGCTTTTTGCTGAAATATATTGCGCGTTTAATGCGCTGTACCGCATGTCGAGCTGCATTTTGTCCAGGCGAACTAGTACCTGATCCTTTTTGACGACGTCTCCTTCTTTAATAAAAATATCGGTTACCCGACCACCGCTCAGGTGTTGAATCGTTTTACGGTTACTCGAAACCGTCACCGTGCCGTCAGCCACAACACCGGCATCCAAAGGTGCCTGTACCGCCCAAAACAAGAAGCCACCGACGCCCAGAACAATGACGATTATTCCGCGCAAGATAGGCGGCCAGATGCGCGTATCCACACGGTCTGAGCCAGCTGCTTTATCGTTTTTTTCGTTATTTTTCATCATCAGGCCTCACGTTGCTGTTCATTACTCGCTGAAGGTGCGGTTGACACGGGTTTTAAAATGTTGGCTTGGCGTAGGCTGGTGAAAACCTGGTCGCGGGTTCCAAATTCCTGTATGGCTCCCTCATTAAGCAGTAAGACTTTATTGACCACACCGAGCAGCGTCGGGCGATGCGAGATAATGACTGTGGTTTGCCCCTGAGTACGCAGGGTATTAATTGCCTTAACCAGGGCAAGTTCACCGGCATCATCCAGATTGGCATTCGGTTCATCCAGTACGATGAAAGCGGGATTGTTATAGACGGCACGCGCCAGACCAATACGCTGCCGCTGCCCACCGGATAACTGGTGTCCGCCCGCGCCGAGGAGCGTGTCGTAGCCCTGCGGCAGGCGTAAAATCATCTCGTGTACACCAGCAAGAACCGCGGCGGCCACAATAAGTTCGCTATCATTTTTTTCAAAACGGGCGATGTTTTGCGCGATGCTGCCGTCAAACAATTCAACTTCTTGCGGCAGATAGCCAATGGCAGGGCCGAGTAACGCTTTATCCCATTGGCAAATATCTGCGCCATCCAGGCGAACCTTGCCAGATAACGGTGCCCATACGCCGACCAGCAGCTTCGCAAGCGAGGTTTTTCCTGATGCGGAAGGGCCAATAATGCCCAGCACTTCACCTTGTTCCAGTTGGAATGAGATATTACGCAACAGTGGTGCTTTCTGACCGGGTGCCGCAGCAAACACGCTTTCTACGCTGATATTTCCTTTTGGGCGCGGCAAAGTCAGGATGTCTTTGGGCGCCGGGTAATCCTTGAGCAAAGTCGATAACTGGTGCCAGGCGCTACGAAACTGCACAAACTGCTTCCAGCTACCAATGATTTGCTCCACCGGGTTCAGAACTCTTCCAAGAATGATGGACGAAGCAATCATCAGCCCCGGGGTAATTTGCCCCCCGATCACCAGTAATGCGCCGGCACCCAGTGCGACAGATTGCAGTAGTACGCGCACAAAGCGGCTCAAACTGCTTAATCCTGCGTTTTTATCGGCTATCTGCGTTTGTAAGACCAGCACTTTGCTGTGCTGTTCCTGCCAGTTGAGTTTCAGGGTGGAAAGCATTCCCATTGCTTCAATGGCATCCGAATTTTGCAATTGTTTATTGAGTTTGGTGGCGTTGTTGATGGTCAACGCATGAGCTTGTTGAATAGGGCGTTTGGTTGATATTTCAGAAACCACTGTCAGGGCAAATAATATGAGTATCCCCCCCAGAGCGAGATACCCGAGCAGCGGGTGGACAATAAATGCAATGAATAAATAGATCGGCGTCCAGGGAATATCAAGCAACGCAAATAAACTGTTACCGGAAAGAAACTGGCGAATTTGGTCCAGCTCTGCCAGCGACTGGGCCGGGTTATTTTCGCCAGTTGAAACCTTTCTTTTAAACGCGGCATTAAACACTAATTGGCTTAATTTTACATCCAGTCGGTTGCCAAGTCTGACCATAACACTTGAACGGGCAGACTCAATCATCGCAATCACGATATATAAACCGACTATCAGTAACGTTAACATCAGTAATGTCGTCGTATTTTTACTGACTAAAACTCGGTCATAGACCTGCAACATATAGATTGCCGGCGCCAGCATAAGCATATTAATCACACAACTAAAAAACAGCAGCATAATAAATGTGGATTTCGTTCCCTTTAATGCATTCTTCAGTTCTGTTGGCGTATGCTGGCGCGACATAGTTTTCTCCTTACGCGATCAATGAACTATTGCCATTGTTAGCGGCAAAGGTTGACGGTATTTCCAGAATAAAATCACCGATGGTGACGGTGGTTGAATTGACACCGACTAAGGTAATCGTGTCAGCGCCGACGGTGACGACGGTATTCCCACCGCTACCAGAGATCCCGACATTTGCCGCAAAATTACCCGCGGTAATGCCCAGCAAACTCAGATCGAGGTAATCCTGCCCACCTGCGGGAGCACTGTCGAAACCGGTGATACGATCCTGCCCAAAGCTTGCGCTGAAGGCGAAGATGTCTTCCCCGGTGCCGCCATCCATGTTGTCATTACCCGCTTGACCATTGAGTATGTCGTTGCCGGTTCCTCCCGCCATGACATCGGCACCTGCGCCACCAATCATGACGTCGTTGCCGTTTCCACCCTGAAGATTATCGATTCCGTCGCCGCCATCCAGGAAGTCATTGCCCCCTCCGCCTGACACCTGGTCGTTGCCGCCCATCCCAAACAGCGAGTCATTACCATTCCCGCCGGTAATAATGTTGGCGAGGGCATTCCCTGTACCGATGAAATTGCCTGTTCCGGTGTACACCAGTTCTTCAACGTTATCGGTCAAATCGTAACTGCTGAGGTTGGTTCGGACGACATCCGTCCCGCCATTCGCGCCTTCTATGACAACATCACCCGCATTATCAACGATGTAAGTGTCGTTACCGGCACCACCCGTCATACTGTCAGCACCCAGGCCGCCATCGAGTGTGTCGTTTCCGGTATCCCCTTGCAGGATATCGTTACCGGCTTCACCCAACAGGTTGTCATTGCCTGCACCACCGACCAGCAAATCGTCGCCCGCCCGTCCTTGTAGGGTATCGTTGCCACCTTCGCCGCGCAGGATGTCACTCCATGCGGTACCGTTGAGGTTGTCAGTACCGTTATTACCCACCATCAGATCGCCGACAGGCTGGGTTGTGGTAGAAGTCAGGACAACAGGGGGGTTACCCTCATCATCAACGACGGTGACGACCACCTGCAACGTCCGACCCACCGCGGCCTGGCCTGGTGTATATGTGGCAGCAGTCGCTCCGAGAATGTTGGTAAACCCGTTCCCGTTCGCGTTGCTCATTCTCCACTGGTAGCTAAAATTACCCCCGCTCAGGCCGTCAGCATCGGTAATACCGGAAACAACAGCGGTAAGCGTCAGGCTTTCGGTTGGCGTCAGGTCATTGATGACCGGCTGCCCCAGGGTTGCCTGATTTCGTGGCACAACAGCCTGTGTTTGGCTTGAAACCAGTCTTTCCGCATCACCCATCTGGTCATTGAAACTGGCAACCACGCGCAATGCCGCACCCTGGGCTGTTCCCGGCACCCGGAACTCAGCCCCGGTTGCCTGATCCCGCCATTCGCCGCCGATAAAGGCCTGCCATGTCAGTGTTATTGCGGCGTTAGCGGCAATACCGTTGCCATCACTTAAATTAGCCAGGTTGACTCGCAGAAGGTCGCCCACCTGAGGTGTCGCATTACTGATGGCGAGATTCCCGGTAGCCTGTTGTGCCGTCACCCATAGCTGCTTACCATCGCCAAACTCCAGTTTTTCGATGTTCAGCAGGCGGTCAATACCATCATTGAGGTTCAATGCGGCATTAGGCGTGGCATGGTCGACACGCAGACTGCCGTCCGCCATACGGGTGAAGACGTAGTTGCTGCTGATATCACGATAAACCGCAACGTCGATGTCTCCGCTGTTATTCTCACGCAGGATCTCACGCACAATGGAGAGTTGGTCGGGTTTTAAAGTGCCAGCCAGCATGTAAGATTTCAGCTCGTTCATGCCGTCCACACTGGTGATACCCGGCAAACCACTGACCGCAATGCGCACGTTCAGCCATGAGTCGCCATCGATGATGTCATTACCTGCTTTACCGGTTATGCGGTCGCTGCCGCCGCCGCCGAGTAAAATATCGCCGCCGTTATCGGGGTTAAACAGCACGGCATTCGGGTCAGAAGAACGTGCAACGCCGAGGATCTGTTGCAGCCCCGCAATCCGGTCAGCCCCTTCCTGAGTCAGATTATTGGAAAGCGGAACCCCCTGAACCGGCGCGGTGCCGAGAGGTTGCTCAGTGCCCGTTAACACGTCGTTGTGTTTCCAGCCCGATAGCCCTTCGACCAGGTCGAAACGATCCCGCAGGATAAATTCCTGTTGGTTGACGAAAATCGGAATACCGAGGTCAGAGTTAGCGCCATTTGGGTCGCCTTTATGGATTGCCCAGTCGAAACCGGCCATCCCATTATTGCGCTGAATACCCGCGCCCTGAACCATGATGTCGTCACCTGCTTCGCCATCATAGTCAGTATCGTTACCCTGGCCGTTCAGGACATCGTGACCGACAATCGTACTGTTGAAGAACAACTCGGAGTTCTCACCGGTAAGCGAGTCAAACCCGTCACCGCCTTCCAACCAGTCGTCACCTTCATTGCCAAGCAGGGCATCACCACCGGAACCACCCTGTACAAAGTCATTATCGCGACCTGCAAAGACTTCCTGTGCATCTTCGCCCACCACGATAAAATCACTGCCGCTGCCACCGAAGACCAGATCGTTACCGTTACCCGAGAAGATGACATCATGACCCGCATCGCCATGCAGGAAGTCGGCATCCCCAACAGGCGTCCCGGTGTCAGTAATAATGTCATCACCGTCACCACCGTGAACCACGTCAGCTTCATCACCACCATCAAGGCGGTCATCGCCCGCATCGCCCCACAGGCTGTCGATACCTTTACCGCCGATTAGCGTATCGTTACCGGCAGTACCACCCAGCACCACATGGCCGTCACCGGTATATTTAAGGTAACCGCCGTCTTTTGCACCGTCGCCGTCAACATCCGTTGTGGCATCGCGCCGAACCAGCAGCGGGCTCAGCAGATCTTTCAATGGATTACCCCATTTCGGATCGAGTTCGGTTTGCAACACACGGTTGACTTCAAAAATATGGTCCGGGGTCTGGAACAGGTTAGCGGGCAGGTGAGAGGAACCACTTTCGCCCAGGTCGCTGTTGCGCATCACCAGCGCGGAGAATGAGTTTGCTTCCAGCTCGTTGAGTAAGTTCAACCCTTGAACACGGCTTAGATAGTAGAACCGGTCGCCGTCTTGCAGCATTTCCATTTGCGTTTCAAAGACAAAGTTGAAGGTTGAACCGAGCATTCCACCAAACTCGTTTTTGCGCTCAGCAAGGCCACCAATCCAGAAATCGATCATATTCAGACCGGATTCTTTTGTCGCCCAGGCCCCGGTGCTGTTGAAGAAGTCCATCGCATCAGACGGAGGGGCTGAGTTGGCGTCGCCAAACAGCAGGAAGTTGACCGCCGCACGTTTCCCTTCAAGGGTGGTGGCATTCAAAATCAGCTCATGCTGGCCGTAGGCGGCCATAAAGTTGATGATGGAAGCCGGGTTTTTCAGGTAAGTCGTGAAATCCGCCCAACTGGTGTAAGGCCGTAACTCGCTGTTACCGGTTAACTCAAAGAATTGCTCGCGCGCCTGGTTCAGCGTCGGCATTCCTGTATCACGGCCACGGGCAATGTTAAGTGCCCCTAGATCAAGCGGAAGGCCGATTAGGTTGTTGCGCAGGGCATCGGTAATGAATTCATCAATTTCATTACCCACTTGCCGCGTCATGCCGCGAACAATTGCACCGATGGCCTGGTCATCGGAAACCGTTGCACCGTTAATTTGATTAAAGGCGACCGGATTGAGGAAGGCGGCTATCAGGCCAATATCGCCATTCTCCATATCAATGTCGGTACGCGCGACCGTTTCAGTCAGCATCGAGTGGCCAAAACGGTAAACCACATGCGCAAACTCAGCGAAGATAGCCGGATTGATGTCCGCACTGTTGGAGAAGACAAACGGATCGACCGCCGGTTGTACGGTACGAGCGAATTCTTCGAAAACAAGGTGCTGGTATTGCATCTCAGTGGTAAAACGACCTGCCTGGAATAGGTATTCGCCGTTCCAGACCAGGGTACTGGTATCGGCAGGCAGTTCAGTTATCTGGTGATTCGGCATTAACCATTGGTTAATCAGGTCAATATCACCAGATCCCAGAATGGTGGTTTTATACTCTTCGACCAGGCGGTTATGCTCGCTGTGAAACACTGCATGCACGGCGGTCAGGCCGATATTTTCGTTACCGCGCCCATCACCCGTGATGAAATGCCGATCGAGCAGTTCATCATCGTAGGTTCCTGGAGCCTGAACGCCACCAATCGCATTGTCGTCATCCGCCACCAGACCTTTCGGATTGGCAGTATGGGCAATGTCATCGAGGAAAGCGTGGCCGGTGCGGAGGGTATTTGGCGGCAAAACATCACCGTTGGCTTCAATCAAGCCGCCAGGGGCACCGTTTATGGGTGCGGTAACAATCTGCACTTTACCGTTTTCACTTAAGATCAAATTACCGTAACGGTCAGTCGCCAGCAGCGGAACGTTAAACACATCCTGATCGGTAAGTTTAATTCCGAGTAAGGTTTCAGCCTGGTTCTTAACATCTGCCCAGGTTGCCAGGCCACCGTTAGCCCCACCTAATAAATTACCCGTAGGTTCAGGTTTCCCATCAATTAATACATATTCGCGGATGAATATCTGATGGGAAGGGTGAGAGGTATAGGTTTGGTTTTGATCAATGAATGGGGTGGTGGTATTTTTAGTTTCGTGATTCTTATCAACTTCTGCCCGGGTTAATATCATGAAGTTATTAGGATTAGGGTTGTCTTTTGTAGGCTCTACAAATAAAGGGTCATCGGGTTGCAACTGAATGAAAACAATGCCATTGCCACCTTTAGGAATTAAATCCAGTCCATGGTCAAAAAACTGACCAAAGAATGTCATCCAGCCATTAAAAGCAGGGGACAGACCAATATCGGGAGACAGGTTAGGGATGGACAAGCTGCCATTTGCCGACGTTGCGCCTCCCCCTGGCGCACCAGCCAGATCTTCATGTGCTTCAACCGCAGCGGGGTTGGTGGCCGTCTGATCTGAAATTAAGTTACTGATAATACGCGGGTCTGCATCTTTGACCATTCCCCCAATTTGGGTGTAACTGGTCATGTCATCCGCATCTTGTAAGTTCAATGCGGTGAGTCTTGGCATAGTTTGATCGGCTGATCCGTAGAGTTCCTGTCCGGGCAGAAGGTTATTCCACGAACCATCTACTGTACGTAACCCGTAAGGCAATAACGGGCTGGAAACAGCATCACGCAGGGCTTCGCCATTGATACTACCGTCTGCGTTTGTTGCTCCTTCGGATATTTTGATCTGCTTAAGGATAAATGCAAGGTCGTGAAGCGTGACCGTAAAGTCATATTGTGAGGCCATAAATAATTACCCCTATTTTACTCTCAAAATCTATCATCACTCGTTTCTGCCACTTCGATAAAAAGGGCAGGAGAATGAACCGTTTTCTAAGAACAGGTTATTCAATTGCTGTTGTGTGTCTAAAATCCTTATTATTTAAATTAAACTATCGCCATCCTGTGTTGAGTAATTCTCCATGAATATTAATTAGCAGGTTAAGTTATTTATCGTATTTGCCGAGAGTTACGCATGTGCACGCGGCCTCCACATTTTGAAAATGCGGATGCATTCGAGGCAAATAAGTTTTAGAAAGTGACGTTAACAATCTGGGTGGTTTATTGAGGTTTTCATCTCACATTACATTTTTGTTATGATCATAACTATGGTTTCTCCCGGCATTACTTCTCTCATACTTTTTTATTAAAATGTAAAAATGAACATATTTTGTCATATGTATTTCACGGGGCAGTCCATTTTGACTATTAGAACCTTCAATATTAAGCAGTTAAAGTATGAATTTACACAAGCTTTGCGGCAAGTGATTCCATACCTACCTGTTTGATAAATATTGTTTTTTATTTATGTGGTAAGCGGTGTAGGAGGGATGTTTTCTTAAATGTTACAAATAAGAAATAGTCTCATTATCAATGGCCAGAGATGCGTCTTTTCATTTCTTTACATTCTGATTTGACATAAAAACTGTTTTGTTGCGGGGGTATGATTAAATATCAGTCAGGGAATAACCATTAAAGGTTATTAATTGTATTCTGGGAATAGAGGTTTTTTGTTGTTTCACTCATGCCCCTGATGGGGCATTTCGCGGTTTACCATTTGTACGCATCAATAATCGATTCAGTCAGGGATTTCTTTGGGATAATTAAAACTTATATACTCAATTAACTTATATCTTTTGGCGGGTGGGGCGTAAGGCTGACCAACGTTTCGAGCCGTACCGGAGTCAACGGTACTCTTGGTTGCGGCAGGGGCCAGTCAAGCAGATAGCGCGCGGCGGTGGCGCAAATTTTCCCCTGACAAGCCCCCATACCACAGCGGCTGTTCAGTTTGGCGGCCATCCAACCCGTTTGACGACTCATCTGTCCCAGTGAGACATCCTCACAGCGGCACAAAAAGGTGTCGGCGGTGCCCAGGGTTTTCAGCCTGGGATTAAGCACAAACGTTTGGCTCACCGCAGCGGCAAAACGTTGCCATTTACTGCGTTTTTCCAGCAGTGCCCGAGCGGACGCGATGTTACCGCTGGCGGCATACCCGGCAATGGCACCTTCCGCTAAAGCCAGTTCACTACCACCTACACCAGTACATTCACCCGCCGCATACAGATTGGTAATACTGGTTTGTTGCATATCATCGACGGCAATGGCAGCATTTTCTATTCGGCAACCCATTAACATGGCTAACTCAATATTTGCCACCAGCCCGAATCCGCAGGCTAATCGAGAGCAGGCTATTGTTCGAACCTTTCCACCCTGTTGGACACGGACAGCCGTGAGCCGTTGCTGGCCTTGCGCTTCCAGAACATAACTATTGGCTCGATAGTGTCGGTTCATTAAACGTAATGATTGCCGCACTTTTTCGGGCCAATGCCAGAGTCCACTGGCGAAACGGGCCAGGCTTGTGACAGAAGCCTGCTCGGCCAGCAACGTGACCTTACCGCCCGCTTGAGTGACGCTATCGGCAACCGCCAGTAATAACGGACCACTGCCCGCAATGACAACCCGCTCACCTTGAAGCGATAAGCCATTTTTGATTTGTGCCTGCAAGCCCCCCGCACCCGTTACGCCGGGCAGTGTCCAGCCAGGGAAGGGCAGTAACAGTTCGCGCGCGCCGCAGCATAAGATTAAACGTTGATAGTCGATAGTCCCGCAACCCTTGTCGTTCTCGTACAGGAGCTGCTGTGGCCCGCTTTGTGCCACAATTTTTGTGCCACTGAGCAAGGTGACGTTATCCAACGCCGTAATAGCTTGCCGATAAAACTGCGCGAGCGTGGGTAATACAGCCGCAGGCCCATCACGCCAGATTTGTCCGCCAGGACGAGGGTTATCATCCAGCATCACTATTTGTTGTCGGCTTTCGCTTGCGGCCAACGCGGCGGACATCCCGGCGGGGCCTGCACCGATAATCAATACTTCGCAGCGCACGTTATTCATTTGTTCCCACTCCTTTCGATTTTCATCCCGCCCTGACACAAGGTTTGGCAAGCCAGCCGTTGTATGCCATCGATGATGACCCGACATTCCTGACACACGCCCATGCCACAAAAAGCCGCACGCGGTTGCTGGCTAACGGACATCCGGCAATGATCCTGTCCGCTTGAGCTGAGGGCTGCGGCCACGGTGATACCTTCCTGTACCTGATAGGGAAGCCCGGCGATGGTTAAGGAGATCAGTTTCATAAGAGGGACTCTTCTGTGGCGAACATACGCGCAGCGAGATAAGGGGTGTCATCTATGGCTGTGCGCTGTTGTTGAATTTGTGCCGCGACCAGCGCAGCACTTCCCAACGCCGTGGTGACGCCCAATCCTTCGTGCCCGAGTGCCAACCAAAGCCATGGATAAGCAGGATGGGGACCGAGCAAGGGTAGCCCGTCGGCTGATGCGGCCCGAAATCCCGCCCAGCAGCGGATGATGCTCATTTTTGCAAGTCCAGGCAGGAAATCGGTGGCGCGTTTGAGCATGGTGGCAAGCAATGGCATATCAATTGCCGGGTCGAGCGTGTCAAACTGGCGTGAGGAGCCGATCAGCAATTGCCCGGTCGGACGAGCCTGAACGTTAAATGCCACCGAGGTACCATTTGCCGCATGCGCGCTGGCTCCGTAGCCTAGCTCTACCAATTGATGCTTCACCGTATGCGGGTAGCGATCGGTGATGGCCAGTTGGCCTTTTTTCGCTCTGAGTAGCGGAGTTGGCAAGAGCTTATCGGCTTGTAATCCACAGGCGAGCGTTATCACCGGCGCGCTAAGTCGCTGCCCGCTGGCTAAAACCACTGCCTGCTGTTCTAACGCGACCACTTCGCCATAGACCCGCTGGACGGCTTCACCCGCGTCTTCAATTAACCAACGAGCGGCATTAGGGGCATAAATAATGCCGTCCCCCGGGACGTGCAAACCGCCCGCTAATCCGCCACGCAGCATGGGTTCAAGCTGTGCAACCTGTTGTGGACTCAGAATTTCACTGTTCGCACCCAATGCCGCCATCCGTTGCTTTTTAACTTCTGCAATGGCCATTTCTTCTGGCTTTTCCGCGATCCACAGCGTGCCGCAACCGTGCCAGGCACAGTTGTCGGGCATACGGTCTACCACGCCGCGCCACAAATTCAGGGAGTAGCTGCTCAGCGCCAATTCTGCGGGATTGTCATCCATACAAACCAGATGCCCCATACCCGCCGCGGTGGCGCCAGGGCGTTGATCGTCAATCAATAACACCCTTAACCCTTGCTGTGCTAACTGCCAGGCGCAGGCAGCACCGATAATACCCGCGCCAATGACAATCGCATCGGCGGTAGCCATTAACGGATCCCCCATGCAAAAGCGTCACGTTCATGCAGCAAAAGTTGGCTATCAGCGCAGACAAAAGCCTGGCCGCGAATAAAAGGTGTCACGCGGTTACCCGTATTGGGCTGGAAATATCCGCTGAATTCACTGCCGATCACACTGGCCTGTCGCCACACTTCACCTGGCTGTAATTTACCGTCTGCGGCAAGGCATGCGAGTTTGGCGCTGGTTCCGGTGCCACACGGCGAGCGGTCGTAAGCCTTACCTGGGCACAAGACGAAATTGCGGCTGTCAGCGTGTTCATCGTCACAGAAGAGCTCGATATGATCGATGATCCCGCCGTCTTCACCGTAGATCCCCGCGTTTTCTAACGCCTGTCGAACCGCCCAACTAAAGTCCGTGAGGGCGTCCAGATTGTTTGTGGAAATAGCCAGATGATGGTCGCTGATGAGAAAGAACCAGTTTCCTCCCCATGCAATATCGCCGGTTACCACGCCATAGCCGTCAACCTGCACAGCGACCTGCTGGCGGTAGCGCCAGGCAGGGACATTTTCGATAGTGACGCTGCCATCGGTATGCAGCGTGGCGCTTACCGTGCCGACCGGGGTTTCAATCAGGTGTTCGCCAACTCCGATGCGGCCCAGGTATGCCAGGGAGGTGATTAACCCAATCGTACCGTGGCCGCACATGCCCAGATAACCCGTATTATTGAAAAAGATCACACCGGCTGCGGCCTCAGGTGAGCAAGGTTTGCAGAGCAAAGCCCCGACTAAAACATCGTTACCACGGGGTTCCAGAATGACGGCGCTGCGCCAGTCATCATACTGCTGTGCGAAGAGCGCTTTACGCTCAGCCATGCTGCCGTTACCCAGGTCAGGGAAACCATCGATAATCAGCCGGGTAGGTTCACCGCCGGTGTGGGAATCGATCGCGCGTAATGCGATGAAGGGGGATGCAGGTGTCATCGGAGTCTCTCAATGGTTAATTAAATGTTACCAATGGATGTAGACTGACCGAAAACTCGCTATCACGGCTTGACCTGTTTCGGCAAAGGAAATGCCGAAATTAGCACAATGCAAAAACGCCTGAGCTTATCCATTCTTCAGAAGCAAGCGAATTAACATGGTTAATTACTTGTTTATCAATTGGTTAATTGAATTTCAGTTGAGGCTCATGGCTCACTATCTTGAAACGCGTCAATGAAATAACAAAAGTTTGCGGCAATCCGCATAATCAATCGAACGCGCTTGATAAGTTAATGAAAAGTTAATATTGATCCAGGTGAGTTAAAAACAACCCACTATGGCCATTCGCGGGAAAAGGTATTTCTATGCGATTAACCCAAAGCTTTAATGCCCCTCCGCTGACTCCCTGCATAGCTGAGCAGGAAGCGGAGGAGTCATTTGCTGTCGATCAACTCAAACTGCTCTGTGATGGCCTGGCACAACAGCGCCCCAGTTCGTTACGGAGTATGTTGAATTCACTGGCATTGATTGCACCGCTACTTAATGCCATTCCCAATGTGGTGTTCTTTATCAAAGACCGGCAGGCACGCTATCTGCTGGCGAATCTCACATTAGCCAAACGTTGTGGTTTTAAAACGGTGACGCCGCTGTTAGGTAAAACCTCGGCAGACGTGTTCCCGACGCAGTTGGGTTCAGGCTACACCGAGCAAGATCTTCGGGTATTACACCAGGGCGTGCAGATTCAGGATCAGCTTGAAATGCACCTTTATAGCGGCCGCGAAACGGGTTGGTGTCTGACGCAAAAGCTGGCGCTGTATGACCGGCAGGGCAAGATTATCGGCATGGCCGGGATCTCACATGACCTGCAGGAAGCGAAAGCTAACCATCCGGCTTATCAACGATTGGCGGCGTTGGATATTTACATCCGCCAGCATTACGACAGGCCGATTGCGATGGACGAATTACGCACGCTGACCGGGCTTTCCGTTGCACAAATTGAGCGTTACTGCAAACGTATTTTCCACCTGACACCGCGTCAGATGATCCACAAAGTTCGGCTTGAGAAGGCCACCGAACTGCTGGCAAGCGACTTACCCATTACCGATATCGCCATACAGTGTGGCTATACAGACCACAGCGCTTTCAGCCGCCAGTTTAAAGCCATGACCGGCGCTACCCCTCGCGATTTTCGTGCCACGCTAGTTCCCTAATCCCCTGAAGTTATTCGTTTTATGATGCGGCTGCGTCAGAGTATTTTCTGCGCGCCGCCCTCCATCATTATGCCAATTTCGTCCTCGCATTCGGTGAAAACCGTCAAGCCGCTACTGAGAATACAGGTCAATCTGTTATCGAATTTCACCAAATATTAACCATCAATTAACAACTCAGGCGATAGGACAAAACGATGAGCCATAAAGCGATTAACTGGAGTGGTGTGTTCCCTGCGGTCAGTACTCAGTTCCGCAAAGATTTTTCTCTGGACCTGGATGCGACCCATGCGGTGATTAAAAACCTGGTCAAAGACGGTGTCTCTGGCCTGGTGGTATGTGGCACGGTAGGTGAAAACACCTCGATGACCACGCAGGAGAAACTGGCGGTGATTGAAGTGGCGAAAGACGCCGCTCAAGGCAAAGTGCCTGTCATCGCAGGGATTGCCGAATTTACCACCGCCTTCGCGCAGAACATGGCACGTGAAGCTGAAAAAGCCGGTGTTGATGGCGTGATGGTGATGCCTGCTCTGGTTTATTCTTCGAAACCGCATGAAACGGCAGCACATTTCCGCAGCGTGGCCAGCGCCACCGATTTGCCTATCATGGTCTATAACAACCCGCCTATTTATAAAAATGATGTCACGCCAGACATCCTGACCTCGCTGGTCGATTGCGACAACATCGTCTGTTTCAAAGACTCTTCTGGCGATACCCGTCGCTTTATCGATTTACGCAATGCGGTCGGCGATCGCTTTGTGTTATTCGCAGGCCTGGACGATGTGGTCCTGGAAAGCCTCGCCGTGGGCGCGGAAGGGTGGATCTCGGGCATGTCCAATGCCTTCCCACGCGAAGGGGAAACCTTGTTCCGCCTGGCTAAGCAAAAACGTTTCGAAGAAGCTCTGGCCCTGTATAGCTGGTTTATGCCGTTGCTGCATCTGGATGCCCGCCCGGATCTGGTGCAGTGCATCAAGCTGTGTGAAGAGCGCGTTGGCCGTGGCAGTGCGGTGACCCGTCCGCCACGTTTGGCATTGCAGGGGGAAACGTTGAAAGAAGTGACGGCGATCATCGACACCGCCCTGGCAAACCGTCCGGCTCTGCCAGACGTCGGCCTGTAATCAACCATAACGGCCCGGCATTTTACCGGGCTTTATCGGGCAATCGAACAGGGGAAACCGATGTCGACACACAGCACTAACGCCCTGAGTGGCAAACAGTTTATTGGCGGGCAGCGCATAGCCAGCGGTGACGCCGAACTCATCAGCCTACGGGCCGATAATCAACAGCCAACAGGCTACCGTTTCTATCAAGCAAGCCTTACAGAAGTTGATGCCGCCGCGCAGGCTGCGGCCCGTGCATTCAACGTCTATTCGCAAACCAGTGCCGAGCAGCGAGCAGATTTTCTTGCCGCAATCGCTGATGAACTGGATGCGTTGGGGGACGACTTTTTTGCTTTTGCCACACAGGAGACGGCACTGCCTCTCCCACGTCTGACCGGTGAACGAGGAAGAACAAGCGGGCAGATGCGTTTATTCGCCGAATTGTTACGCAGTGGCCGTGTGCACGGGGCAAAGATTGATAGCGCATTGCCCGATCGTACGCCGCTGCCAAGACCTGATTTACGGCAGTATCGCACCGCTATCGGTCCTGTAGCCGTGTTTGGCGCCAGCAACTTTCCTCTGGCGTTTTCCACCGCCGGTGGGGATACCGCAGCCGCGTTAGCCGCCGGTTGTCCGGTGGTATTTAAGGCTCATAGCGGCCATATGATCACCGCTGAATTAACCGCGCTGGCCATTGAGCGTGCCGTGCAAAAACAGCAGATGCCAGCGGGTGTCTTCAATATGGTATTCGGCGGCAGCATCGGTGCCGATTTGGTGCAACATCCGGCGATTCAGGCCGTGGGATTTACCGGTTCATTGCAAGGGGGCCGGGCATTATTTGATTTAGCTATGCAACGTCCACAACCGATCCCCGTGTTTGCCGAAATGTCGAGCATCAACCCGGTCGTTGTCATGCCGCAGGCGCTGGCTCAGCGTGGCGAAAAGATTGCCCAGGAATTGGTTTCTTCTTTCACACTCGGCTGCGGCCAGTTCTGCACCAAGCCGGGTCTCATTATCGGTAAGCGTAGCGCGGCCTTCACCCAGTTGATCGCCGATTTGCAAAAGCGAGTTAATGCCAGCCCGCCGCAGACCATGCTGAATGCCGGAACCCGGGATCATTATCTCAGCGGCTTGCAGGGATGGGATCAACATCCACAGCTGCATCATCTGGCCGGAAGCAGAGCAGAGCACGCTCACCTGGCGGTCGCCCAGCTCTATCAGGCCGATTGCCAATTATTGCTCAATGCCGATCCCCTTTTGCAGCAAGAAGTCTTTGGCCCAGTGGCGATTGTCGTGGAAGTCGCAGACCAGCAGCAGTTGCTTGCTGCGTTGGAAAACTTGCAAGGGCAGTTGACCGCCACGCTATTAGCCGATGAGGAAGACCTTGGCGAAGCAAGTGCATTGGCGCAGTTACTCACCCGTAAAGCGGGGCGAGTGCTGTTTAACGGCTACCCAACAGGTGTGGAAGTTTGCGAGGCGATGGTGCACGGCGGGCCTTATCCGGCAACCAGCGATTCGCGTGGTACTTCGGTCGGAACCCTGGCCATCGAGCGGTTTTTGCGTCCCGTCTGCCTGCAAAACTATCCCGCCGCACTGTTACCTCCAGCACTACAGGACAGCAACCCGCTGAACCTGCTGCGCTTAGTTAACGGTGAATACACTCGCGCAGCCCTGCATTCGCCTGCCACTCATTAAAAAACTGGAAAGCTAACCATATGACAACACAGGGCAAATTTAAAAAGCAGCTGACACTTACCGATTTGACGTTTATCGGCCTTGGCGCAATTTTTGGTTCCGGATGGTTATTCGCCGCAAGCCATGTGGCGTCTATCGCGGGGCCTGCCGGGATCTATTCGTGGTTGATCGGCGGGGTCGCGGTGCTATTGCTCGGCATTGTTTATTGCGAACTGGGAGCCGCACTTCCTCGCGCCGGAGGCATCATTCGTTATCCGGTGTTTTCCCACGGGGAATTGATGGGATACCTGTTGGGGTTTATCACACTGATTGCATTTTCCAGCCTGATCTCGATAGAAATCGTCGCTGCACGGCAATATGCAGCGGCCTGGTTCCCGGCACTTAGCAAGCCGGGCTCAGGCGAGCCCACCCTGATAGGTTGGGTGGTGCAATTCATCTTGCTGTGTATTTTCTTTACGCTGAATTACTACAGTGTCAAAACCTTCGCTAAATCCAATAACCTGATAAGCATTCTAAAGTTCATTGTGCCGGTGTTGGTTATCGTGGTGCTGTTCACGTTCTTCAAACCTGAAAACTTGCACAGCCAGGGGTTTGCTCCCTTTGGTTCAGCCGGAGTGGAAGCGGCTATTTCTGCCGGTGGGATTATCTTCGCCTATCTGGGGTTAACGCCCATTATCTCGGTCGCCAGTGAAGTACAAAACCCGCAGCGTACCATCCCGATAGCCCTGATTTTGTCAGTGGTGCTTTCCACCATTATCTATGTGCTGTTGCAACTGGCCTTCCTCGGCAGCATTCCTTCCGAATTGCTGAGCGGTGGCTGGCAGAACATCAGTCAACACTTCTCGCTGCCGTACCGTGATATTGCCGTAACACTGGGGATGGGATGGTTGGCCTTCCTGGTGGTGAGCGATGCCATTATTTCGCCAAGTGGCACCGGCAATATCTATATGAATGCTACGCCACGCGTCGTGTACGGGTGGGCGCGGGCAGGGACGTTCTTCAAAATTTTTACCCGTGTTGATGGCGAGTCGGGCATTCCGCGTCCGGCGCTGTGGTTAACATTTGGACTTTCTATCTTCTGGACATTGCCGTTCCCATCCTGGGAAAAGCTAATTGGGGTGGTTTCTGCCGCGCTGGTTCTGAGCTACGCCATTGCTCCGGTTACCGCCGCCGGATTACGCCGCAACGCACCGGACATGCCGCGACCGTTCTTTGTCAGGGGTTTTAGTGTATTAGGGCCGGTGTCGTTCATCATCTCGGCATTGATCGTTTACTGGTCTGGCTGGAACACCGTCTCATGGTTGCTTGGCCTGCAAATTGTGATGTTCTTTGTCTATATTCTGTTTAAAAACAAAGTGCCGACTCACACTGTCAGCCTGAAGCAGCAAGTCTGGTCGTCACTGTGGCTGATTGCTTTCTACGCATTGATTATCGTGGCTTCGTATCTGGGCAGTTTTGGTGGCATCAACGCGATTGGCCACCCGTGGGATACCCTGTTGGTGGCCAGCATCGCGCTGCTAATTTATTACTGGGGAGCTTACACCTGTTTGCCTCAGGCCAATTTTGTCGGAGATGAGGAAGAGTGATGCTAAAGGAAGAAATGGCTGTGAAAAATACCGTCAACCTTACGCTGCAAGAAGCCTGGCAGCTGGCGTATCAAGCTTTGTATCGCAATGGTTTCAGTGCCAGACATGCCGATGCGGTGGCAAAAAATGTCACCGCCGGAGAGCGCGATGGCTGCCATTCTCATGGTTTGTATCGTGTGTTGGGTTGCGTTCGTTCGCTGCAAGCTGGCAAGGTGGCGTCAGATGCTGAATCGACCCTCATCGATAGCGCCCCGGCAGTGTTGCGTGTTGATGCGCATGGCGCGTTCTCGCTATTGGCTTATCAGGCGGCGCTGCCTGAATTTGTCGCCAAAGTCCGTCACTGTGGCATTGCCGCGCTGGCAATCAATCATTGCGTTCATTTTTCCGCGCTGTGGGCGGATATCGAACCGCTTACCGAACAGGGGTTGGTTGCGCTGGCCTGCACCCCAAGCCATGCCTGGGTCACACCCGCTGGAGGAACCCAACCCTTATTTGGCACCAATCCAATAGCTTTTGGATGGCCGCGTCAGGGGAAACCTCCGTTTGTGTTTGATATGGCGACCAGTGCTGCCGCGCGGGGCGAGATTGAACTTCATCGCCGTGCGAATAAGCCGCTGCCAGAAGGTTGGGGGATAGATAGCCATGGAAATCCGTCGACCGATGCCGCCAGCGTACTGCAAGGTGCAATGTTAACGTTTGGTGGACATAAAGGATCAGCACTGGCTGCGATGGTGGAACTGATCGCCGGGCCATTGATTGGAGATATGACCAGCAAAGAATCGTTGGCATACGACCAACAGACAGGTTCTTCGCCTTATGGCGGAGAGCTGATTATTGCGATGGATCCTGAGCGTTTTCTGGGTGCTGATAAAGAGGCGTATTTAGCCAAAGCGGAAGTGCTATTCAACGATATGGCCGCGCAAGGAGCCCGCATACCTGGTGAACGGCGTTTTAAGGCGCGTCAGCACAGTGAGCAGTTTGGTGTGGAATTACCCCTGACGTTATATGAAGAGATCGTGGCGTTGGGTCAGTAACCCGGTAAAATCACGCGCTGAAAATCGTGATGCTACGTGAATTTTGACAGGGTGATGGTCTGCCAAATGTTCAGAATTCACGTAGCGCACGCATCCTTCAGGAGTTATCTTCGAGGGAGAATGCTTCAATAAGGAGATAACTCATGCTCAAAGAAAACTTCAATGAACTACAAATTTTTCTTGTGGTTGCACGAGAGCGTAGTTTTACCAAAGCAGCCGGTAAGCTTGGCGTTTCGCAATCAGCACTTAGCCATGCGATTAAGGCGCTCGAAGAACGCTTAAACCTCCGTCTTTTGACCCGGACTACCCGTAGCGTTGCGCCAACGGAAGCTGGCGAAAGAATTATTGCCTGTCTCGAGCCCCGAATTGCCGATCTTGAGCAGGAGCTGGAGTCGCTTGTTCAACTGAATGGGACAACTTCAGGCAATATACGTTTATCTGCAGGGGAACATGCCGCGCGTAGTCTGGTGTGGCCGAAGCTAAAACCTTTCCTCAGGGAATACCCGGAAATCAATGTCGAACTGGTGGTTGATAATGGTTTTGTCGATATTGTCGAAGGGCGTTTTGATGCCGGGATTCGCCTTGGTGAAAGTGTTGATAAGGACATGATCGCCGTGAGGATCGGCCCAGATATGCGGATGGCCGTGGTCGGCTCACCAGCCTATTTCGCCGCCAACCCAGCTCCTGAAACGCCGCACGAGCTACAAAATCATCGGTGCATCAATATGCGCTTACCAACTGCCGGTGGTCTGTATCATTGGGAATTCGAGAGGGAAGGGAAGCCATTGCGTGTCAGAGTTGAGGGGCAACTGACGTTAAATCTCCTGGAGCAAAGGATAGATGCTGTTTTATCCGGGTTTGGCATTGCCTGCGTACCTGAAGATAGGGTTCAGGATTATGTAGAATCAGGAGAACTTATTCAGGTTCTGCAAGACTGGTGCCCGTCTTTCCCCGGATACTACCTTTACTACCCTAGTCGCAAACAGCATCCGCCTGCTTTTGCGTTGATGATAGATGCCTTGCGATACTCGGAATAACTGGCCTGCATTGAACTGCAGACCAGTTTGAGACTTAACGGCCTACACGAGCCTGATGCTCCTTTGAGTAACGGTCGCCGACAATTTTTACCGTATCAAGCGCCTGCGTGATCTTACGTAAATCATCCTGAGAAAGAATGATTTCAACTGCTCCCAGGTTTTCTGCCAGCCGGTGCAGTTTGGTGGTGCCAGGGATGGGAGTAATCCACGGCTTTTGTGCCAGCAACCATGCAAGCGCAATTTGCGCAGATGTCACACCTTTTTCGGCTGCCAGTTCACCCAGCAATAAGATCAGCTTTTCATTGGCTTCAATCGCTTGTGCGGCAAAACGCGGCACTTTGCTACGGAAATCATCCTCACCAAATGTGGTTTCCGCCTTAATAGCTCCAGTCAGGAAACCTTTACCTAAAGGGCTGAATGGCACGAAACCGATACCCAGTTCTTCGAGTAGCGGCAGGATCTCCTGTTCAGGTTCGCGCCACCACATTGAGTATTCGCTTTGTAGAGCAGTCACCGGTTGTACGGCATGCGCACGACGAATGGTCTGCGCACCCGCCTCAGAAAGACCAAAATGTTTGACCTTACCTTCTGCAATCAAATCTTTCACCGTCCCGGCTACATCCTCAATAGGGACGTCAGGGTCAACGCGATGCTGATAGAGCAGGTCAATAACGTCAGTTTTGAGACGACGTAACGATCCCTCTACGGCTTCACGAATGTGCTCCGGCCGGCTGTTTAAAATTTGCTGTTTGTTGTCATCACCGAAGGTAAAACCAAATTTGGTGGCAATGACCACGCGCTCGCGAAACGGTTTTAAGGCTTCGCCGACAACTTCTTCATTGACATACGGGCCATACACTTCGGCAGTGTCAAAGAAAGTGACGCCACGTTCAACCGCTGCACGAATGAGTTCGACAGCCTGACGGGTATCTGTCGCAGGGCCGTAGCCGTGACTGAGCCCCATACAACCGAGTCCAAGAGCCGACACTTCAAGTCCGGACTTACCCAGATAACGTTTTTGCATTTACTGAATACCTCTTTTGTCGTGACTTAAACGTCGAGTTTGCGGCCAGTCAGCCATTCCACCATCGCCGGGTCACGATGGGAGAAGAATGCACTGGTTGCAGTATCAAGGGCGGTAATCTGCAGCATATCTTCAGTACTGAGTTCAAAATCAAGGATGTTGATATTCTCAGCCATTCGCTCTTTGCGAACTGATTTTGCCAGCGAAACGATGCCGCGCTGAAAGATCCAACGCAGGACAACCTGACCCACGCTTTTGCCGTATTTCTCACCCATCGCTGTTAATACGGGGTGCTGGAACAGACCATTTTTGCCTTCAGCAAAAGGCGCCCAGGCTTCAGGCTGAATGCCACGGCTTTGCATCCACGGAACGGCGTGTAGCTGCTGGTTGAAGGGGTTTACTTCAATCTGGTTTACGGCAGGGGTAACGTTGTTGAAAGCGATAAGATCGGCAAGTCGGTCAGGGTGGAAGTTGCTTACGCCAATGGCGCGGATTTTTCCTGCGCGCTGAAGTTCTTCCATTGCGCGCCAGGCACCATGGACATCGCCATACGGCTGGTGAATCAGGTACAGGTCAACATAGTCCAGTTGAAGCCGGTTCAGGGAACGTTCGAACTGCGCTTTAGCGCCGTCGTAATTTGTATCCTGCAGCCACAATTTAGTCGTTACAAAGAGTTCGTTACGTGAGATGCCGCTGCGTTTCAGTGCGTTCCCGACCTGAGTTTCATTCTGGTAGGACGCAGCGGTATCAATCAGGCGATAACCCGTTTCGATGGCATCAATTACAGCACGTTCGCATTCGGCAGCATCCGTCATTTGAAACACACCAAAGCCCAGAAGGGGCATTTCAATACCGTTGTTCAGTTTTACTGTTTGCATGACGTTATCCTTCAACTGTTGTTCAGGAGAAGCATAATGCAAAGTGATTTATTCGATTAGATGGGGTAATCCGCTAGGGCTTATTAGGAACATTCATCAATTGCAATTATCCGGATGCCACTGATGCTAGATCAATGAGTTACTTGCAACGGCTCAATCCAAAGGGGACTTCGATCTCTTTATTGTGTTTATGAGGTAGAATCATCAACTCAATTGATATCGATCGAACCTTTACCTATGTCGGTCGATAAAGTTTCATGCTAACTGGTTGTATTCAGGGAAAATAATGACAGTAAACCGCAATGCCGTGGCTGCGATGATCGCATTTTTGTTGTTCAGTACATCAGTCTGCGCCGACATGGATCTCGGCTCTTTAGATATTCTGGCAAGAGATAACCCGCAAAGTCCGGTACCAAAAGGCCTTGTTGTCGGTGCTGCGGGGCTGGGCGGGCAGGCTCGTTACCAGGGGCAGGATAACAGTACTTACCTGATTCCTGGCGGCCTCTATTTTGGCGACCAACTGATGTATCTGGGCGACCGCGCTCGCTACTATTTTCATCTGGATGATAACGTGGCGCTGTATGGTTACGGACGCTATCGCTTCGGGAATCTCGATCCGAGTGACGCTGATTCGCTGCATGGGATGCATAAGAGAAAAGGGGAGTTGGAAGCCGGGGTCGGTGGTACGATCATTACGCCTTACGCATTGTTGAGCGCACGTTTTGCCACGGATATCACCGGTCGCAGCAACGGACAAGAGCTGCTGTTGTGGGCTGATTTTCCGATTATCAAAGGCAATCTGCTAGTGATGCCGGGCATGGGGATGATGATCCGCAGCGATAAAATGGCGAATTACTACTTCGGTGGCGTCTCGTCAGCGGAAGCGACTCCACAGCGCCAGGCCTGGGACACCGGAACCACGTTTTCACCGATGGCGGCGGTGGTCACCAGTTATCGTTTCAGCCCACACTGGATGGGTCTTTTTGCCGCCAACTATGAACTGTACGACAAAAGTATTGCTGACAGTCCTATCGTTCAGCATAACGGCGAGTTATATGTCATTGCCGGGGTCGGCTATACCTGGTAGCAAACGAGATAGCGTACAGCCCACCGATACATTTCAGGGCTTCTTCCGTCAGCGTCGATGGCAGACCCGCCCTTCATGTTGCCAGAGCCTTATCCATTTAAAGAGCAGGTTGTCATTAACGTCATGTTGTCGGGCCAGCGCATCAACACTTCCTTCTTTTTCAAGTACCAGCCTGACCAGTTCCATTTTAAACTCAGGGGAATATCGTTTTCGGGGACGTCTTTCTTTGGCGCGCACTACAAAAATAAGTGGGGGCTTAAGTTACAGGATCGTGGTTTCAGAACCAGACGGTATTGAGACGACGCTTACGTTTTATCAAGTCAACGACTCATAGTTCTGATACAGATCACAACCGTTGGTCAAACGGGTTGGATTGTTAGTGTGCCATCTCCATTATGTGCATTTTTCTTAACAAGGATTACGTTATATGAACATTCGACCTCTCTTTGCCTTAACTTTCATCGGCTTATTATGGGGCGCAGGCGCATCGCAGGGACACGCAAAAGAGTGGAAAAAGGAGCCTATGACTGTTTTACAGCAAGGTGCAGAGGCGGGGGATGCGGAGGCTCAGTTTGTTCTTGCGGCCGTTTATTTAAAGGGAAAAGAGGTGCCGGAGGACCTCAGCAAAGGGCGCGAGTGGTTAATCAAATCTGCGGAGCAGGGAAACGCGGATGCGCAGCACCTTCTTGCGCTCATGTATTACGAGGGAAAGGGGGAGCAGAAGGATGACAAGAAAGCGGCCGAGTGGTTTAGCAAAGCGGCTGAGCAAGGGAAGGTTGATGCACAGTACTACCTTGGTATCATGTACTTTGAAGGTCAGGGCGTACAGCGGAACGACAAGCAAGCCGTTGAATGGCTGACCCAGGCAGCGGAACAGGGAAATGCCGATGCACGCTATTTCCTCGCCCTGATGTACTTCGATGGCGAGGGGGCTCGGTGGTATGACGGCAAGATCATTGAGTGGTTCAACAAAGACGCTGAACAGGGAAACAAGAAAGCGGTTGAGTGGCTTAGTCAGGCGGCCGGACGGGGAAACTATCTTGCGATAGAGTGGCTTCACCGGGCGGTAGAACAAGGAAATCCCGATGCGAAGCATTTTCTTGAAAGCAATAAAGCGCTGTTAGAGGGTTACAACACCGTCAAGGCATTGGGTAAAGCGGCTGGGCAGGGAGATGCTAAGGCGCAGGCATTACTCGGCAGAAAGTACTTTGAGGGTGATGGCGTCGGTATGGATCATAAAAAAGCGCGTGAGCTGTTGACGCAAGCCGCCAGTCACGGTGATGCACTGGGTCAGAGCATGCTGGGTGTTATGTATTACATTGGCGAGGGCGTCGGTGTTGCTCAGAATTACCAGAAAGCGTTTACGTTGTTTAACCAGGCCGCTCCCCAGGGCGATATGCTGGCGCAGGGCATGCTCGGCTCAATGTACTTAAAGGGAGAGGGAACCGCTCAGGACAATAAGAAAGCGCTGGAGTGGTTTAGCAAGGCCGCTGAGCAGGGAGACACTGGCTCTCAGACGGATCTTGGGATGATGTACTTAGAAGGTAAAGGTGTCGCCCAGGACGATAAAAAAGCCAATGAATGGTTTGATAAAGCCGCCAGGAAGGGAAATGCAAAGGCTCAGGGTCTGCTGGGAAGCATGTTCCTGGAAGGGAAAGGGGGGAAGCAGGATTATGCACAAGCCTATATCTGGAGTGCGGTGGCCGTCGCCAATGGAAATTCTGATGCGCAGACCTCTATGGAGAGCGCAAAGCAGAATTTAACGCCTGCCGCTTTTAAAGACGCGGACGATAAGGCGAGAAACTATTTCGAACAGCACCGCGATCAATCGTAAGCGTCAGCCACTGACGCCTGTGATTCAGGTCCCGGAATCGTTAGCTTAGAGCTCCGTCTAATTTAGGGATTTGAAGCCCAATGGGCCGAAAATGTACGCTAAGGACGTAATCATATGATTTTAAGTTTATAAAGTCATCGTGTTGTCGATCAGGTTTACGTTGATTTGATTACCGAGTTTATTAACTCAGGAAGTACTGAAAACCGCATGACCACTGGCATCAACGAAAAGAGTAAACAAAACCCTCGTTTTCTTTACTCGACTAATCTGCTTAAAAAACACACTTAGCGTACAGTTTCGCACGGTTGGGCTTCAGACCCCGCATCTTACGGTGCAAATCGGGCACGTTGTGGAGCATAAGTTATCTCCTTCATCTGTTTTAACTGATTCTCAGAATGAGTCCCGGTGAAGGACAACTGACAATGAATTACTGGTGCCGGTTTCACTATAGAAGTGGCTATGGAACATGAAGTTGTGTATCGTGGCAATCTATTTAACATAATATACATTATGCGCACCAACGTAAGATAAGACAGAATCCAGTGATTAATCAGCCTCATTGCCCTGGTTGCTGATGGCTTCTGAAAGTTCCTTCTCCGGCGCTGATACCATCACTTTAGCCATCTCATAGGCCGACAAGCCACCACGACTGGTTTTCCAGGCATTACGCTCACGGCGTGCACGTTCCAGTTCATACTCAATTTTTTCGACTGTACGCATCGTTCTTCTTTCCTCAATAATCACTGGCCGTTCTGCCAGAAAATCTGCATCTGCTTTATCAACGACATTGTACGACAGCCAGTCATGACTCTGTTTATCCGACATCACAGTCCTCCAGATTTGCGTAATGTGCAAATATGTACACTAATTTAGGCTCCAGTTCAGTTGCCCTGAATGATCCTGATTACCCAGAAGCAACTGAGCGTAATATGAAAACTGATTACAGCTCAATAACGGCAAGATTAAATCACCACGTCTAATCCGCTAAAATGTTCATCAGAAAATGGCACGATAATGGTATTTACCCTTATCGTGTTTGTTTTCGTTAATACTCTCTCATGCTCTTTTCAAACCAGCTTAATCTCTTTGGCCGGTCACTTCCCTACTCCACCTATAATGGCTTCTCATAAACCCGCGAAGGAAAAGTTACAGTTTTCGAATTTCAGTAATATAAGTTATGGCAGCGCGCTCAACGAAATTGGGCACGTCTTCGTATGCTTCCTTACCGACAGGTGAATCAAAAGCCGCAATTGCATCTTCTATCGAATCAAACCACAGTTCAGAGAAACCATCGACCGGTGAATCAGGGTATTTTTCACGGTCAATTGGATTGAGCACATAACCTCTCAACCCGGGGAGTTTGAGAGTGATCGCAGTGTGAACTTCCTCCCAGTGTTTAACGAAATCTTCAAAGCTTTGGCCTTTTTTACGGGTAAGAAATCCCACGTGTTTGAAACCTTTAACTGACGCCATCATGTTCTCCGTTGAGTTAAAAATGGTGAAGCTGTTAATGAGGAAATAACTATGATTGTTTTTTTATCCACGATAAACCGCGTTTAGTTCGCTACAATGCGGACATAGATTCAACAATAAGAGTGCTGATTTGGGTTATCTTATGGCTATCTGACCATTCGGCATGCCACGCGGGACTGAGGCGTCTGACGGAAAATTATGAGAAGAACAGATCATCTTGGCGGTATCACTGCTTTTGTTACGACAGCTCAGCAGGGAAGTTTCACTTCTGCTGCCGAAAAACTTGGACTGACTAAATCCGCAGTCGGGAAAAGTGTCGGACGCCTTGAGGAGCGTCTCGGGCTGAAACTTTTTCAGCGTTCGACACGACGGCTTAGCCTGACGCCGGATGGCGAGAAATTTCTCGCCAGTTGCCAGTGTGCGATAGATATCCTGGAAAAGGCTGAAGCGGAACTGACGTCTCATATCTGTCAGCCTTCCGGGAGACTCAGGGTTGATTTACCTGCGGCCTTCGGACGACAGCGCATATTGCCCATCCTTCTCGATATTACCCAACGTTACCCGGAGCTGGCACTGACAGTCACATTCAGTGAACGTCTTGTTGATCTTATCGAAGAAGGAATTGACCTTGTCATCCGCATTGGGGAACTGGCAGACAGCAGCGGTCTGGTCGCCAGAAGACTGACAACACAAAAACTGGTTATCTGTGCATCACCCAATTACCTACTGTCTCATGGAGAACCCGTCAGTCAGAATGAGTTGAGCCAGCATCAGTGTGTTGTCGGATTTCGCCGTAATCAGCCTATTTCCTGGTTGCTGAAGGAGAGTGATGACAAAATCAGCCGCTTTACGCCACCTCCGACACATGAATTTGGTGATGGTGACGCTATGCTTGCTGCTACGCTGGCGGGGTGCGGGTTGTCACAATTACCCGTGTGGCTGGTCGGTAAACACATTGAGAGTGGTGAGTTGAAGGAGGTTCTTCCTGGGCACTCCGGGGGTGAAATGCCTATCAGTGCGCTGTGGCCGAAAAGCCGTCAATTGCTGCCTAAAATACGCTATGTTGTGGATACGCTAGTTAAGGCAGCAGAAGACGGCTTGCTCGATTAATTACGCCAGGTTTTGTTGGGTATCGGACCAGAACGGATAGTCTGTATACCCTTTTTCATCCCCGCCATACATTGTCGCCCGGTTAACCTCATTCAGTGGCCAGTCATTTGCCAAACGTTCTGCAAGGTCAGGGTTCGCAATATAAGGGCGACCAAAGCCGATCAGATCGGCCTTTCCTTGCTGTAGATATTCCTCGGCGCGTTGCTTGTCAAACCCACCGGCAATAATCAACGAGCCGTCATATGCGGCGCGAAATTTCTCAATAAACCCGGCAGGAATTGCCTGTTCGCCAAGTGTTTGCTGGTCACTCAGATGAACATAGGAAAGAGAGCGTTGACTGAGTTTATTTGCCAGTAGTATCCAGGTTTCTTCTTCACCTTCAAAGGCATGCATATCAAACAAGCGTCCAAACGGTGCCAGACGAATACCCGTTTTACCTGCACCAATCGCCTGTGAGACGGCATCAGTCACTTCAAGCACAAAGCGAAGACGATTTTCAGGATCTGCACCGCCGTATTCGTCCTGGCGGGTATTTAACCCTCCATTGATAAACTGCTCAAGGAGGTATCCATTAGCGGCGTGTATTTCGACGCCATCAAAACCTGCCCGCATGGCATTTTCTGCAGCCTGGACGTAATCGCGAACGATGTCCTTGATCTCAGCGACTGACAATGCGCGTGGTTCAGAGACCGGCACGGGGCCAAGCTGGCCTGCTTCATTACGGGCATAGCAGGTTGAATTATTAGCTTTCACCGCAACTGAACTGACAGGTGACTGTCCATCAATTTGCAGACTGTGATGAGAAATACGGCCAACATGCCAGAGCTGGATGTAAATTTTCCCGCCAGCGTCGTGTACTGCTTTAGTCGTCAGCTCCCAACCTTTAACCTGCTCCTCGTTATAAATTCCGGGAGTAAAGAGATAACCCTGCCCCTGCATGGATATCTGAGCCCCTTCCGTGATAATCACTCCTGCCGATGCACGCTGTTGGTAGTATTTTGCTGTCAGTTCGTCAGCAGTATCACCTACCGTTGCTCGTGAACGTGTCATTGGTGCCATCACGACACGGTTTCGCAGTGTGGTGTCTCCAGCTTTGAATGGTGTAAACAGCTTGTCCATTTTTATCTCCTTTAAATAAAAGAACAATAATGGTTGCTGTGATGCCGTAAGGGAACATCTGTATACTCCGAACAGATGTTCCATAAATTCTACTTTAACGCGCAGAATCCACCGAATTGCACAACAAGGTTGTGGGCCATTATGCGAACAAACATGGTTACTAATAAAGTGGCCCCCTCCCCTGAATTTGCATGAATTATATTGACATGGATCATAAAACAGAAAAATAGCCACAGCAGTACATCCAATTGACACTAACATTTGGATCAATAAACAGTACATCCGCACCCATGGTCAGCAATTTCTGCATGTGGGTGATGGCGGTCACCAACAACGATGTATCTTAGAATAAGTAGATAATAAAAATGTATAAACCGTCATGGCTATATAGCAGAAAAGATATGTTTATTATATTAAAGGATAACTTAGCATGGGTTATTCCAGCGTTAATTTTATCGATACTTATCCCACTAAATACCGGGTATGAAAAACCCTTAAACATGGTGTTGACATTTATATCGCTATGTATTGCAAGAAAAAACAAAATTGCTTTCTATCTGACGATAATTTCTTTTTTTATTATTTGCTTATACATCCCTATAGGACATGATTTTGGGCAGATTAGCTTTGGTTATATTGCTTCTGCGTTTCAAACGAATAAAGGTGAAATGACTGAATTCATAAAGAGCGTGAGCTCTAATGCTTTGCTGATATTTTCTATAAGCATCTTCTTTTTGATTTTATATGTTATTAAAGGTAAAGGATTTAGTCAAAAATATAGTCTTATTTATCTTCTTTTATTTTGCATTGTAAATGTAAAATCAATTCCGGCCAGAATGCTGGTTTCGACTATTGGTTACTCAAACCAGTATACGACGGAATTGAAGTCTCTTGAATCGCAGAAAAACATCCCTGATGATTTCACTACCTCTGACATTAAGAAAAAATATCAGAACATTGTTGTTGTGATAGGTGAAAGTGCTGGTAGAGATTACATGTCATTGTATGGTTATCAGCATGACACCACCCCATGGTTAAAAAATGCACCTGGTTATTTCTTCGCAAATTATATCTCTGCGGCCCCTGATACCTATCTTTCACTGCCAAGAACAATGGCCATGACTAATGGTGATCAAACTGATATTAAAAACAATATAGTCGCCCTGGCTAATAAAGCAGATTTCAATACCTTCTGGCTTTCCAATCAGGGTTATATTGGTGAATATGATACGCTATCAACCGTTATTGCAGAGTATGCACAGCATAAAACCTTCTTAAAAAAAGGGGATTTTGATTCAAACAATGCCGATGATATGCAGCTGTTGGATGGTCTACAACAAATTGTAGATAATGAGCACGATCAAAAAGTGATTTTTATTCACATGATAGGTTCTCATCCTGATTCGTGTGAACGGCTGAATGGTTTCCCGATCAATTTCAATGTTAAAAATAATAAAGAAATAAACTGTTATCTGGCAAGCATTCAAAAACTAGATAGTTTTATCGAGCGCGCAGTGTCAATCCTGAAGAATAAAGGAGAGAGTTACTCTCTTGTGTATTTTTCGGACCATGGCTTGACTGTCAGGCAAACGTCTCGTCATTTAATATTAGGTCAGGATGTTCAGTATATCCTGTTTGGTAAGGATTCTCGCTCAGTTCTGCATGGTAGAGAATCAAAACAAAACTATAATGTCCCCTTCTTTATCATTGCCAGCGATATACTCACACACAATACATATTATAACTACCTGAGCGCAAATAATTTCATGGCAATCTTTGAGTGGCTGGCTGGTTTTAATTCCAATAAAATTAAACCGTTATCACCCATAGAACATTCAGATGAAAACGTGTCAATTTATGATGGCGAGGCAAGCATCCCTTATAACAGTCTGAAGGATAACGAAATCATTAAGTAATTGAGTTAACTGGCTAATATAATTTCATGCTGGGTTTTCACTAAAGGGTACATGTTTAACATGTACCCTTTTATTCATTAATAACCAGTGAGACTATCAGCGACGTGTTACATAACTGGGATCAGTTAGAAACTATACTTCGCCCCAATCATGGCTGACGTATCGCTGTATCCTTTATCGCCAATCTGCACGCCCACATTTCCCCATACGTTCAGATGCGTGTTCAATTGACCTTCAACACCGGTTTTCAATTCCCCAATATTACGAGCGCCCGCCTGGGAAATATTTATACCATCCATGCGCGTTCCGAAATCATGGGTATTGTGGATCCAGTTCGCTTCCACAAAGGGTTGGAAGCTGCGATTTTTGCCTGCATCCATTTTGCTGTGGCCTTTGAGGTAAGTGCGAATCCCCAGACGCGTCTGGATATTATCTTCTCCCAAAGCGCTCACCTTCGTCCCGTTACTTTCCTGATGGTCATCTGCGGTCACTCCCATCCAGATTGCCTGGGCCTGCGGTTGAATAAACCATTCATTGACGGAACCCTGGCTGCCGCTATATTCACCCAGTTTGTGCGTATATCCCAGCTCAAGCGACGCGTTGATGCCGCTTGAGTCATACGATTCGCCCTGGATATCCTGGCCTTTGACATCATTATTAAACCAGCCATATTGCGCCCAGCTATCCAGATATGCGCCCTGTTTCGTCTCGTCATTTTCATGCCAGGTCACGTACAGCCCGGTGCTGTAGCCACTTACCGAACCCTCAGAATGGTAGCCGGTGGCACTTGAGCGAGAATTGCTGTCATTACTGCCGTAACCTGCCATTACGCCAAGATGCCAGCGCTGCAAACCATCGGGACTCCACTGCGCCACATCTCCGCCGAGTTGCGTGACATAGCGGTTACCCTGCGTATCAAGCTGACCCGTGCTGTCCTTCCAGCGATTGTGCCCTCCTACCTGCCTCAGCCACAGGCTGGTGACTTTCTTTTCACCTGTTAGCGCATCGATATACTGGGTTTCCCCCTGACGATCGTGCAGTCGGGTGATAAACATCGTATTAGCTGCCGCCAGGTTGGAGGTATAGCTCGCAGATTCCGGACGTACTAAGTAATGGCTGGCCAACGACCAGTCAGCCCCTGTTTTCACAATATCGTAGTCATAAACGCCTGCGACAATACGGCCTGACTTCGTGAAGGTCCCCTCCGAGAGTCCCTTAACCTCGACCAGACGAATTCCTTCAACAGTCTGCGCGCCTTTGCCGCCAAGGTTATTCACTTTGATAAACGTGTTGCCGCTGGTATTGCCATTAACCACAATCTTATCGGAGATGGTCGTATCATCATTCAAAACGGTATTCATAATCACCGTGCCGTTTTGCCCACTCCAGTTTGTGGCCGTCAGCGTTTTCCCTGCCACCATCGGTGACGAAGTCGGGGCAACAAAATTGAGCGTACCGGCGAGGTTAACGTCATCAACCAGCGAATCGGCGGTCATATTCCAGCGACTAAATTTATCAATATTAATGTCAGTGGGATCGATCGAACCGGTCAGGCTGGCACCGTTGTGTAACGAGAGCGTGGTATTGTCTTTTGCGACGATGTTGCTGACCAACTGAGCGCCACCTTTAGTGCCATCCAACACCAGTTCACCACCATCGAGATGAGTGTCACCAGTCCATCCGGTGTTACCCGTCAGGGTCAGTGAACCATCGCCGCTCTTAGTTAAATTACTTTTACCGGAGCCATCGACAATATCACCGGCGAAGGTGGAGTTATCTGCAATAGTGGCATTGTTTGCTGTCATCGTGGCGCCATTCAGACGGACCTCACCTCCTGTGCCAGCCAGCTTGTTGAGCTTTTGGTCATGACCATTCAGGTCGAGCACGCCACCATTAATGGTCACGTCACTGCTGCTGGCAATGCTGTCAGCCACGTCGGTACGCAATGTGCCGCCATTGATGGTGCTCTTGCCGGTATAGGTATTCACGGCCGACAATACCAACAAACCGTTACCAGCCTTGGTCAGACTTTTACCGTCCCAGCCGCTGTCAAAAGAACCGCCCTGGTCAGCAAGCACGGTATCAACATTAAATCCGGTTCCATCTGCGACAGTAAAGGACCCCGTCCCCTTCGTCTGAAGACCTTCAGTCCACGCCATGCGGAAGCCAAGGTTATAATCCTTACCGTTCGTTGAGACATGCCCGTCATGCAACAAATACTCAATTCCGGCCGATGACAGTGGGTTATTCGCGAAATCACCTGTAATACCATTCGCTGTATGGAGCACGGTATAGGTATTTTTAGTCACGTCGCTGGCCTTGACTGGTGCCGGGCCATCGACAAAACCATTGATGACAAGTTGCCCCCCAAGGCTTGCTGTATCCGCCTGAATTTCAGGTGACGTGCCGAGGGTGATATTCAGGTTCGAACCCGCAGCCTGGGTGAATGCGCTTCCAACGACCAATGTTGAATTTGCTTGCCCAATGCTGGTCGTGGCTCCCGCCTGAGTCGTGTAGTTCCCCGATGTGGTAAACGCGCCTGCCTGTTCGAACTTCAGAGTTCCGCCAGTAACATTAACACTGTCGACCGTATTGTTAGCGCCGCTCAGAATTTGCGTCAGGGATCCTGCTTTCGTAAGCTGGCCGATATTGTTCAATGCACCTGCGAAACGGGCTTCATCAACAAGACTGCCGTTACCCGTCTGATTATTACTCCCCAGAGTGAGCTGGCCGCCTGCGCTGCTGGAATTGACCGCGCTGGAAGTATCGCCCTCAAGTGATCTAAGAATCACTCCTGCCGCGTCCGTCTTCAGAACCGCACCTGTATCGAGAAGAATGCGCGAACCGGCTGCATTAGCACCAGACAAAACAATGCTGCTGCCCGCACCCGTTGCCCACAACCCGGTGCCGCCGGTGCCGCCGCCATTGACGGTGACCAGACCACCAGCTTCAGACTTGATGCCCCAGGTATTCGCAGAAGCTGCACCATGGATATCAAGCGTCTGGTTGTTCAGCGTAATTTGGCTACCGGCTCCATTCGCATCGAGCATGGCTGACCCTGCGCCCGTGACGGTAATTGACGGCAGAATATTGCCCGCAGAGCCATCAAAGATCCTGGTCGCGCCGCCGGTTGCGGTGAAGCCATGGGAACCCGCCCCAGAGGTCGTAATGCTGCCGCCATTGCTGTTTATATTGGCTGTTCCATCCTGTCGCATGCCATGTGCGCCATCGCCCGTGGTCGTTACCGTCGTCGCAGCCGTCAGATCGATAACAGACCCTGTACCATTCGCGTAAATACCAGTGGCGCCAGCGCCTGCAGTGTTCACCGTAGTGCTGGTCCCCGCGTGAAGGGTACCGCCGTTAGTTGCCTGCAAACCATAGGCATTGTTGCCTGTCGTTTGAACTGCCGTCGCCCCGGTGCTGGTAATCTTACTTCCGACGCCGGTAGCAAGCAGGCCTGCGGAATTATCTCCAGCCACCGTCACATCAGTATTAACTTGGTTAATAACACCACCATCCTCGGCGAATAACCCTGAGTTATTCTCGCCGGTTATATTCACCCTGGTGAGGCCGTTGCTGGAAATAGAAGAACCAGAACTATCGGCATTCAATCCGTGGGAGTGACCGTCACCTGCAATAACAATATCTGCGTCGGAGAGATGTACCGCACCACCAAGAAGAGCCATAACCCCAGTGTTATAACTGGAAAAGTCATACTGTTTATCCATCCGGATAACGGTCTTACCGGTAATATTAATCGTGCCAGGGAATGCGGCAATACCGCGGGTAGTATCCCCTGTGCCTGTTATATTGACATCATTCAGATTGACGGTGGCTGTG
The DNA here is from genome assembly GCF_014189855.1 of Buttiauxella sp. A111. Classification (GTDB taxonomy): domain Bacteria; phylum Pseudomonadota; class Gammaproteobacteria; order Enterobacterales; family Enterobacteriaceae; genus Buttiauxella; species Buttiauxella selenatireducens. The sequence goes on along the minus strand of NZ_BJFN01000001.1, from coordinate 77,446 downwards.
TCCCTTTGCGTAGCAACACCATTGACGGCGCTGCCATCAACAATGTGAATCGTCGTTGTTCCGGTGACGGAAATCACACTGTCACTGCTATAAGCATTTAGCGCGGTATAGTTAACTCCCGTATTTGTGATATCCACATCAGCGAAATGAAGTTTCGCATCAGAACCGGCCCTGATGCCTCCGATCCCATTCGTCGAATTAATCGTGACCAGGCCTGTACTGGTGAAGTTTTCGTAGCTTATGATACCGAAAGAGGAATCACCCGTGGTCGTAATATTGACGTTCTTAAGATTCACATTCGTAGCATAATAACCATTGATACCATTACTGCCGGACCCGGAAGTCTTTATTACCAGATCATCATCAGAAGCGATGGTTTCGCCAAAATCAGCATCGATACCCGGTGTGCGATCAGCTGTTGTCGTTATCGTGCTGGTTTCACCGGCTGGGAAGGTAAAATCACCCGTAATGGTTGAGTTATAGTTAGCAGCATATCCGGCACTACCGAATAACATCGCAAAAACACCTACGGATAACGATCCGAGTTTCGTATTATTCACACTGCTTTTTTGTTTTTTTTGCGAGGTCGCCAGTTCTGAAACAACCATCCAACATTGATTTGCAATACTCCATATAACCCTAAAGACTTTATTCATTTCCATAAGACTCACGAATTTATAATAAGACGTGCTTTATATCTGGAAATATATCTTTACACAACATGCGAATAGGAATGTTCCCATGTACATAATTACACAAAGTTTGCGGACATATATATTTTATATAATAACATTATTTATTGTTGCTATTGAAATAGTGTAATTTAATGAATGTGAAGTGAAGTGAAGTGAAGAATAACGAAAACACTGTATCACCCTGGAAATACCATTACTTATTTATATATTTCACATTTTATATTTACGAACCTGACCAAGATAAGCCAGTACTGCGCCACTGCTCTCATTTATACGGCTGACCATCATTAAATTCGCTGACAACTCTGGCGCATCTAAAACCCGATAGACAATTCCAGGGATAGCCACCTGAACTAACGGCGCGGGAACCAGTGCTATTCCCAGTCCTGCACCAGCCATGGCGAGAACACTCAGCGTGCTGGAAATTCGATAAGCAATATGTAATTTATTACCCAGCAAGTTATGCAGTCCGGCGACTAAGTGCGACTCGACATCATCGACTGAGTAGAGAATCAATGGTTCATGCGCCAGCATATCAATTGTTAGCTTATTTTCAGCCACTAGCGGATGATCGCTACACATCACCACGACTCTTTCCCATTCACCCACTGATTCATAGACAAGCGCAGAATTATGCTCTGGCTGGTAATCAGGCATATAACCCACATCCAGCGTTCCACTCAGAATAGCCTCACTTTGCAGATGCGGAGCCATTTCCTGACAGAGCAATTCGGCATCAGGATAGGCATGATGAAATGAACGCATATCTTTCATCAATATTCCGCTGAACACCGCATTTCCTGCAAACCCTACCCGCACCCGTCCTGTTTCTCCACGCATTGAACGCTCTACAACCAGACGCGCGTGCTCAACGTTATCCAGCGTGCGTTTTGCCTCAACCTGCAAAAGTAATCCAGCCTCAGTAAGTTCGACACGGCGACTGGTGCGGATAAACAAAGGGCCACCAAGCTCCGTTTCCAGCGCTTTTATCTGCATACTCAATGCGGGTTGAACAATATTCAGGCGCTCGGCAGCCCGACCAAAGTGCCCTTCTTCAGCGACCGCTAAGAAGTATCGCAGGTGGCGTAATTCCATAAAGCGCTCCATTCATCATTAAAAATGATTAATTAGTCAATTCAATATATTTGAGTTTAACGTCTTTCGCGACCAAACTGAATCCAGTCAACTAACAGGAGTCAGAACATGCAAAACCAACTTCAGGATCGCCAGGCACTTAACGACCTTATAAATGGCTGGATGCACCGCGATCTCGGTGAATGGGAACAACTCCGCGAGTTATTCCATCCCGATGGCACGATTGAAATTACCTGGTTTGAAGGGCTGGGCAGTGATTTTGTTGAGGGTTCAATGCGGATGGGGGCATCAGATGTGCGAACCAAACACCTTATTGCGACGCCGGCCATCACATTTAACGCCACCGGTACTAAAGCGATTCTCGAAACCAATGCGATGATCATTGCTGAAAATGTAAAACTGAATCTGGGCTGTGAATGCCATAACCGGTTTTACGATAGGGTAGAAAAACGCGATGGCGTGTGGAAGCTGTCCCACCGCCAGAGTATTTACGATATGGGGACATTTACCTTCCCGATGGGCCTGGTGGAAATAGATCAGAGCGTCGTGGCGAAGTACCCGCGCGAATACGCAACGCTTGCCTATATACTGGAAAAGAGCGGATTCCCTGTGCAACGTGTGTTTGCCACACGAGGCAGTGTGCTGGAACAAGACATGAAACGTGATGCTAAAACATGGTTATCCCGTTAAGTCACTGTTCCTGATGGTATACGTAGCACGCCATCCACCAGCTTGATTGCCCCACATTACCACCCTCAGAATACGGAGCACTGGCGCAATGTTGCCGCTAACCGCTTTACTTTGTGCTCCCCTTATTTAAAATGACTCACTTCATTTCTTCTCTATAGGTATTCCGCCAATGCGCCATTGATGCTGCCGTCTGTCTGACGGCCAATTTATTGCCCCGTTTGTTCGGGTCAGTTTCTGGCATCTATGGAGTACACAATGACGAATACTTATATCGCGCTTGAATGCGTTGATTTCACATTACCTGACGGCACACCGCTATTTTCGCAGCTCAATGAAACTTTTGACACACGTCGTACTGGCCTCGTTGGGCGAAACGGCGTAGGCAAGAGCGTTCTCTCGCAGATTTTAGCCGGGCAAATTCAGCCTTCGTCCGGGCGTTGTACCCGTTCGGGTTCCACATGGTATCTGGCGCAACAGATTGACTATCCGGCAGAAGCTACTGTTGCACATCTTGCCGGTGTGCAGCCCACGATTGACGCGCTCGATCGCATCGAAATGGGCAGCGTGTCTGAGGACGATTTTGATATCGTTGGCCATCACTGGGATATCCGCCAGCAACTACAGCTTGAGCTGGAAAAATCCGGGCTCGGGCATCTTGACGCATCGACCCCGCTTAGCCAGTTAAGTGGAGGCGAAGCGATGCGTGTCTCACTGGTCGGTGCCTGGTTATCTGAGGCTGACTTTTTAATTCTTGATGAGCCAAGCAATCATATCGACAGCACGTGGCGGCAGACGCTGATTAACCAGTTACAGCGCTGGTCCGGCGGATTGTTAGTGGTGAGCCATGACCGGGAGTTGCTGGGATCCATGCAGAGAATTGTTGAACTGTCATCATTAGGTTTGAGTCATTATGGCGGTAACTATTCTTTCTACGCACAGCAAAAGGCGCAAGAGACGCAAAATGCCCTGCAACTGCTTGAGCAACGCAAACGCGAGCGCCTGCGCGAACAAAAAGCCCTGCGCGAGCAGAAGGAACGCCTTGAGAAGCGGCAATCGCGAGGGAATCGGCAAGGACGCGATGCCAATCAAGCCAACATTTTACTGGGTGGACAAAAGCAACGCAGTGAAGCGTCTGCGGGGAAACTGAATCAGCAACATCTTGCCGCACAGGCGTTACTCGATAAACGGGTGCAGGAAGCGGCAAATCAAGTGGATGAAAATACCACGATCGTGGTGCACGCTTTGGCGGTAAATTCGCCTTCTAAGCGCCGGGTTGCCGAGCTCCAGAATGTACAACTGCCCTTCGTAGCCAACTTCCCTTCCCCTTTGAATTTGACGATTACCGCCCAGCAACGCATTGGCATTGTCGGGAATAATGGATGTGGTAAGTCGACATTAGTCAAAGTGCTGGCAGGTCAGATTCAGCCGTTGTCCGGGGAGTCTCGTGCCGCACACGGTCACACCTGGCTTGATCAACATCTCACAAACCTCGATCCTGAGCGTACCGTTCTGGAACAGATGCTGGAGGCCAACCGCTCGGCGGGTGAAGCAGATTTACGCATGCGGCTGGCACAACTGGGTCTTGATGCTGACAAAATCCAGACCGCCTGTGGGTTGCTGAGCGGGGGCGAACGCCTGAAAGCCGCGCTGGCCTGTGTGCTGTATGCCGATCCTACCCCACAACTCTTATTGCTGGATGAACCCAGTAACCACCTGGATTTACCTTCAATTCAGGCGCTGGAAGCCATGCTTTGTTGTTACCAGGGCGCGTTAGTGGTTGTTTCGCATGATGCGGTATTTCTGCAAAACCTGAATTTAACCGACAGGTTAGCCATAACTGAAGATGGCTGGCATCTTCGTGCCTGGGGGCTTTCATGATTCTGCCCCGAGTCTTATCTCTACATCATGGCTGTTGCCGTCATCAATTAACGGGATAGTGTCCCCACTTAGCTCGACGCCATTAAGCAAGACCCGGTATTCCCCGTCACTGCGCATGACGTTGATGCGGTAATAGCTGTTGCCATGTTGATAAACGAGGCTGACAGACGGCCAGTCGCGAGGTAGCAAGGTATGGACGGAGATTGCGTCGCCGTGGCGCTCAATGCCCAACAGCGTGTCGACAATTAACCGGTATGCCCAACCAGCAGAACCGGTATACCAGCTCCAGCCGCCGCGTCCGGTATGAGGTGCAACGCTATAAATGTCCGCAGTCATGACGTACGGCTCCACTTTATAACGCTCAATCGCATCCGGCGTCAGGCTGTGATTGATGGGGTTTATCATCGCCCAAAACTGCCAGGCGCGTTCAATATTGCCGCTGCGAGCAAAAGCCATCACCGCCCAGATAGCACCGTGGGTATATTGCCCGCCATTTTCGCGTACACCGGGTAAGTAGCCCTGAATATAACCCGGATTTGGCCCATGGCCGTTAAACGGTGGGGTAAGCAATTTAATCAACCCAGCTTCAGGATCGACCAGGCGAGCGTCCAGCGCTTGCATCGCTTGCGCGCAACGATCGGCACTTCCCGCACCGGATAACACTGACCAACTCTGGGCGATGGCATCTATCTGGCACTCTTTGGCAAGGTGCGAACCTAACGCTTCGCCGCTATCAAAATAGCCACGACGATACCAGGTTCCGTCCCAGGCGTGGGCCTCGAGGTTTTTTTGCAGTTTTGCCGCTTCTTCCCGACATAACATCGCGGTTTCATGTTCATTGATTCGTCCGGCAAGCTTCCCGAAGCGCTGCATCACATCGTAGAGGAAGAAGCCGAGCCACACGCTTTCGCCCTTGCCTTCCAGCCCGACCAGGTTCATGCCATCGTTCCAGTCACCCGCGCCCATTAATGGCAAACCGTGCTGACCCAAGCGCAGACCATGCTGTATGGCCTTAACGCCGTGCTGCCAGAGTGTCTCTTCAAGGGCGCTGATCACCGGTTGTTCATAAGCCGACTCTTCCCCCGCCAGCAATTCACGCCCTTCCAGATATGGCAAACGATGCTCAAGCAAACCGATGTCACCGGTTGTCTCGACGTAATGGCAAATAGCGAGCGGTAGCCACAGATAATCATCCGAGCAACGGGTGCGCACGCCGTTACCTAACGGTGGATGCCACCAGTGTTGCACGTCGCCTTCAACAAACTGGCGTGATGCGCAGAGTAAAATCTGATCGCGTAGTCGTTCTGGGGCGGCGTGACTCAGGGCCAGGGTGTCCTGCAACTGGTCGCGGAAACCGAACGCCCCGCCGGACTGGTAGTAACCGCTACGCGCCATAATGCGACAAGCGATGGTCTGGTAGAGCAGCCAGCCATTGGTCAGCAAATTGACCGCAGGGTCCGGGGTGGACACGACGATTTTATCCAGCATTTTGTGCCAGTAGCGGTGAACATTCGCCAGTTCAGCGCGGGCCGCCTCTTCGTTCATATACTGGTTAATCATTGATTCCGCGTCCTGCGGATCTTGACCTACCCCCAGCACAAAGATAAAGCTGCGCTGGTCACCATCAATCAGCGTGGTGGCCGACTGCACTGCGCCACACGGATCCAGCCCTGCACCGGTTTTATCTGACAATGTGCGCATCTTCATTGCGGCGGGGTCGCTTTGTGAACCATTACGTCCCAGAAACTCTCGCCTGTCGCCGGTGACTGAGCAATGCACGCCCGTCACCGCAAAGAAGGCCGTCCGTTCTGAGCCATTGCTGCTGTAGAAGTTATTCGCCAGCACGCCGCAGCCGCGCCCGGTGGTGGACGCCCGTGTAATGACATGCATCGCTGATTTATTGCGGGATTCCCCCAGCGTCCACTCTACATAGCCGGTCACTGATATCTTACGGGTCCGCCCCGAGGTATTACTGAGCGTCAGGATGGCGATTTTTACGGGTGCCTGTTCTGCCACCAGCACCGTGAGTTCCGTGTCGATACCCGTTTCGCGATGGGCAAACACGCTGTAACCAAAACCGTGACGCGAAAGATAGTGCCCCGTTCCACGCACGGGCAGCGTGGTCGGCGACCAAACTAACCCGCTTTCTTCATCACGAAGATAAAACGCCTCACCGGAACGATCGCTAATGGGATCGTTTTCCCACGGCGTGAGTCGATATTCATGGGCGTTTTCATACCAGGTGTAGGCCTGTCCGGCTTCTGAAATCACCGAACCAAAACTGGCGTTAGACAGCACATTAGCCCACGGTGCAGGTGTCCTGTCGTTTTCACCCAGCGTGATTTGGTATTCGCGACCATCCTCAGAGAACCCGCCGCGACCGTTGAAATAGACCAGGTCACCAGTATCCGGTTGCCACGGATCGTGTTGATTTATGGGCAACCCAACGTGTGGCACAAAGGGCTGTTGCGAGGAAGTTGTGGCCTGGAGCCGTTGGTTTAGCTGCTCTTTCAGGCCACCAGATCGGTCATCCAGTACGATTTGCGCCACACTCAGCAACAACAACCGGTCTTCCGCCGACATATGTTCGCCGTTACGCACGAAAATGCCACCGGGTTTATCCATCTGGCTCGCTTCTGAGCCTGCGACAATCAGCTCAACAATTTGATTCTGTAGCTCTTGCTGGTAGCCGCCCAGACTGTCATTGAGGATAACCAGATCAACCGCAAGTCCTTTGAGACGCCAGTAATGGTGCGCCTGGATCATGGTGGTAATCAGCAAGATGCTTTCATCGCTGGTGACATTAAGAATGACAATCGGTAAATCGCCCGAGATAGACCATCCCCACAGGCCAGACTGCCCGCGACGATTACGCGCCAGGGTTTTGGCATCCGCACGCAATTCAGGGCCGGGGAACAGCACTGCGCTGGCGAGGCGGTTAAAGAGCGTAGCGTCATCTTCGTTGGCATTAATCTGGCGCAACACAATCTGGCTATGTGACCACGCCAGTTCAAATACGCGATCGGCTATCGGATGGTCGTGATATTTCTCAATCAGCGCCTGGCTATGCTGACGGCTTTCCGTCACGCCATAAATAATGTCGACGGTCACCGGTAAGCCGGGTTGCAACACAATCGACTGGCGAATGGACAGGATGGGATCCAGCACCGGCCCAACACTGTTACTGAGTGAACCACTTTGTTCCGTCGCCTGTGCATTCGCGGGCGTTCTGCCCCGCCCAAGGAATTTTGCCCGGTCAGTTTCAAATGTGCTTTCGTTTTGCGTCTGCCCATGCACAACCAGGGTATGAAACATCCACGGGCAACTCTCATTGGGCGAACGCGGGCGACGGTGGCAAAGAATGGCATTCTGCTGCGCAACAAGTTCGGTCTGAATAAATAAATTACTGAATGCAGGGTGCGCCAAATCACTCTCAAATGGCGCGAGAACCACTTCGGCGTAAGTGGTCAATTCTATGGTGCGCGGTTGGCGCCCACGGTGCAGCAACGTGACGCGGCGTAGCTCAATATCATCTTCAGGTGAGACAACAATCTGCGTTTTCACATTGATTGTCCCGGCCACCAGTTTGAATTCCGCACCTGCGTCGGTAAAGATGACGTCGTACTGACTAACCGGTTCGCCAAGCGGTTGCCAGGTATTGCTCCACACTTCTTCGGTTGCCGGGTCGCTGATATAGCAAAATGCGCCCCAGTTATCGCAGGTCGCGTCACTGCGCCAGCGTGTCAGCGCCACATCTTTCCAGCGACTGTAACCGCCGCCGGACTGGCTCACCATCAAGTGATAATCCGCATTCGACAGCAGCTGAATTTCAGGGATCAGACTATCAACGTCTGTAAATTCACGGGTTTCATACTGGACAGGCTGGAGCACCCCTTCATGGGATTCAAAGTGACGGCGCGGGCTGTAAAGCTCAATAGCATCAGGCACACGCTCTTGTAACAACAAACGAGCCGATTGAAACGCGGGGCTGGACATAAAACGATCCACCATCGGTGCTCCCAGTAGCACATGAGATAATGCCTGGAATGCCATTCCCTGATGGTGCGCCATCCATGAACGAACGACCGCATACATCTGGCCACTGGCAAGACGCGACGGTGTGTAATCCAGCGCCTCGTAAAAACCGTACTCACCTCGAGCGCCGCTTTTCTCCAGTTTCAGCAGATTTTCACAGGCTTTGTGTGGCGCAATGGTCAGCGCCATCATCGTCGCATAAGGCGCAATGACCATATCGTCGGCAAGCCCACGTCGCAGGCCCAGTCCCGGCACACCAAACGCGTGATACTGGTAATTTTGCAGGGCATCAAAAGAGTAGTAGCCCGACTCCGATATCCCCCACGGCACGCCGCGCTCTTTGCTCCAGTCAATCTGGCGTTTTACCGCCGACTGACTCATCTCTTCAAGTAAGCTGCCGGGATACGTGGGCATGACCAGGTTCGGCATCAGATATTCAAACATCGAACCACTCCAGGACATCAGCGCGGTTTCGTTATCGATGGTGGTGAACAACCGCCCTAGCGCGAACCAGCTTTTCAGCGGCAGTTGGTTAGTGGCAATCGCCAGAAAACTGGTGAGTCGAATTTCCGATGGCAGCAAGTCGTAATGGCTGTTGTCGAGCTTATTATTGTCGCAGTTGTACCCGACACTCAGCAGACTGGTCACTTCGTTGTACAGGAAGACAAAATCCATCCGCGCATGTTCATGTAAGCGCAGTTCCAGTTCAGTAATGATATCCAGCCGGGTGCGAGCCTGACGGATAGCCGACTCCGACGGCGATCCCTCGCCGGTATGTTTGGCCTGAGCAAGCCAGGTTACCCCCGGCAATGGTTTCGTGTCCCAATCTGGCGGAAGCCAACTGAGAAAACTCGTCCATTCATGGCAAACAAGGACTAACTGATGCTGAAGCATGTCTACCCAGCGCCGCACCTGCGCATTCTCATGGCTGCACAGCGCATGCAGACGATTGCATTGCGCCCGCATATTTTTCAGTTCAGCAAACAGTAATGACGGTTGCAGCGTCAGGGCCGTGTTGCAATGGTTACGTAGCTGGCGCAAAGACGTTGGCGCATTCTGCCCCCAAATTTTTTCAAGTATCTGCAACGTGTCGTCGATACCCAGCAGCACCTGGGTGCAATCGAGAATCGGTTGGTTGCGCAGCTCAGTTAAACCGGCACTCAGAGTGAGCAAATGCCCTGCCATATTGCCGCTATCCACGCTGGAGATATAACGCGGGTTAAGCGGTTGCAGGGTGCGAGTGTCGTACCAGTTATATAAATGGCCGCGGAAATGCTCCATTTTATCCAGCGTGTCGAGGGTGAGCGTAATCCGCTGCAACATCTCCCCTTGCGGGATGTAGCCGAAATCCCATGCGGTCAGGTTGGACATCAACGACAGGCCGATATTGGTGGGCGATGTGCGATGCGCAATCACCGGTTGTGGTATTTCCTGGTAGTTATCCGGCGGTAGCCAGTTTTCTTTCGCGGTGGCAAACGTTTCAAAAAAGGCCCAAATCTCGCGGCTACTTTGGCGCAACAGACGTTTTTGAGCGGCGCTAAAAGTGACAGTGTTACGTTTTGGTTCGCGGCTTAACACGCTCAGCAGCGCGGGGGCCAGGCACCACAGCAAGCCAATCGGTAGAGCAAAAAACAGCATCATCGGCGCCAGCAATGCCACGAGCGCAATTAGCGCAACACCTGAAATCACATTCAGCCACATCGCCTTATAGAAGCGTAGGGGTGACGCTTTGCTGTCCTCGTTGCTTTGGTCAAAACTGGCCCATTGATTGAGGTTGCGATGACTCACCCCGAGTCGCCATAGCGTCACCACAATGGCTTGCAGGGAATAACCCGCTTCATGGGGAAGTGACGCAAACCCGAGGCCAATACGCATCAGGCGTTTAAGTCCTCCTGAGGTAACTAATAACAGGTGTTGAAGAAAAGGTCTGCGGGCAGGTTTGTTAATCAGATCCTGGGCAATCACCAACGCGGTCGGGAGCAGCAGCACAACCGCCATTACGCCGAGCCAGAAAAGCGGATTGGGCACCAGTAAAAGGGAGCAAAACAATATTATCAGCAGTGATGGAGCCACCAGACTGCGGCGCAAGTTATCCAGCAGTTTCCAGCGAGAAAGCGTGGTTAGCGGGTTTTTATCACGCGTACCATCAGCCCTTCTGACGTTAATTTTCAGCCAGTTAAGCAGTTGCCAGTCACCACGAATCCAACGGGTACGCCGCGCAGTATCCGTCAGATAATTATTGGGATATTGCTCATAGAGCAGGACTTCGCTAAGTAAACCCGAACGGGCATAGCAACCTTCCAGCAAATCATGGCTCAGCACTAAGTTTTCTGGGCAGGTATTCAGAGTGGCTTGCACAAAGGTGCCGACATCATAAATCCCTTTGCCCACAAACGAGCCTTCACCAAACAAATCCTGATAAATATCCGACGACATCATCGAATACGGATCATTGCCCGGCACGCTGCTGCACATGGCGGCATATCGCCCCTGCCCGTTACGCGGGATCTCCTCCGCAAGTCCGGGCTGCAAAATGCCGTAGCCTTTCACAACACGCTGTTTAACCGGGTCGTAGATCGGATGATTAAGAGGATGCGCCATGGTCGCAACCAGTTTATGTGCCGTATCGCGGGGAAGCACCGTGTCACTGTCGAGGGTAATGACATATTTAACCCCTGCCGGTGGGCTAATAGCCGTGTTGTGCACATCGCGGAATTGAGCCTCAGGCTGGTGTAACCAATTGTTCAACAACGATAACTTGCCACGCTTGCGTTCATACCCCATCCATACGCCCTGTTGTGGATTCCACTGGCGCGAGCGATGGAGCAGGAAGAAAAGCGGCTGTGAAACGGGCGCGTAACGGCGATTCAGATTCTGCATTTGTGCTTCAGCCCAGTGCAGAAGGTCGCTATCCCCGGCAGAGTTTTCTTCCGTCGAATCGGCAAAATCGGTTAACAGTGCGAAGTACAAATGGGGAGTTTTGTTACCGAGATAACAAATCTCAAGACTACTGAGCAGTTTGTCGATTCCTGCTCGGCTGGTCAGCAAGCAAGGGATCACCACCATGGTACAAAATTCAGCAGGGATACCGCTTGAGAAATCCATACGCGGCAACGGCATCGGCAAGCGGAAACGGGTCGTTGTCTCATTGAGTAAATTGATGGCTAACTGGCTTACGATCACCACCAGCGGCAAAGAAAGGAGGAGTAACAGTGGCCAGCTCAATCCATGTTCATAGGTGCGCGATAAAATGTCGGCGCTGAACGCCGTCGTCAACAGGCTTAGGCTTCCCAGCCAGCTCAGCAACGGGGTTTGATTAAACGCGTGGCGCAGACGAACGATCCACGACGTATTGGCCGCGAGTTGTTCTTCGAGCTCAGGCCGCCCTTCACCAATGAGGTAATAGCCAACATGTTGAGCGGGCGTTTCCGGGTCTGCCGCTTGCGCCATTCCCAGGATGTGCCGCGCCACTTCTGGTTCACTGGAGCGACTGTGGCGCGCGAGGATCTCAATAATATGTCGATAGTGATCGCGGGTATCAAAATGCATAGCCGGGTAAATTCCCGACGGGTCTTCCCGCATCGTTTGTTCCACCAGGCTCATGGCTTCGGCAAAATCAGCCCAGTTAGTTTCACTTAGCAGGCGTAAACCGGCGATGCTGTTGCTGACGGAAAGCTGACTTGCGGCAAGCTGCTGGTTGAAGCGATGAATCAGGTAATCGGTGGTGACGCCTGTTTCTGCAAGCCGCTGTTCGACCCAGGTCAGGGGCAAAGAAAGCATATTGCCCCGCCCCTGCAAGCGACGCACCAGTTCTGCCACGAATGCACTGCTCAATGGTGGGCGGGAACGCGCCATATCGGCAATCACCATGATCAAATCCGCTGGCGTGCTTTCGGCGCATTCAAAAATTCGCGTCACCCAAACATCGGCCAGGTTACGCTCTTTTTGTGCTTCCGCGACTTCGATACTGACACGACGTAAATTTTCTATCAGCGCCAGGCGCAACATGCCCGGCAAAGCCCAAAGTTCACCCAGCGTTAAAGGGGTAACTTGCTGATAAGCAGCAATATAGCTCGTCAGACTCGCGGCATCCCAACGCCCGTCGGCATGAGCAATGGCTTCGGAAGCAATATCATAAATACGTGGGCAATTATGCGGCGGAGTCAGCGGCGGTAGGCCTTTGCCGAAGTTCTTTGGCAGATGGTGGCGGACCACACGGATCTGCTCTTCAATCAGATAGTAGTTATCCAGCAGCCACTCACCCGCAGGGGTAATGCCCGATTTCTCTCCAGCATTGAGCAGATAGCAGTTGCGGGTAATGATCGCTTCGTTATCTTCCAGACGCTTGAGCAAATAGTACGGCATCTTAGCGGGTGATAACTTATGTGAACGCGCCAGTTTTTGGCCATAACGTTCCATTTGAGCCGCAGAGAACAGCTCGGCTTTTATTGGGCTTTCATTAGCGGGTCCAGCGGACAGCCAGCCAGGCGTTTCAGGATGAAGTTCCCGTGGCTTACTCGAGGTAAACCACGGTTTAAAATTTAATTTCATGAATATGCTCATCGGGCGAGGTGAACGCGCAGGAGCAGTTGTTCAATCAGATCAGAAACGTTCTCTCAGGATGAAGTGACAGGCATCAGGGATTTAACAGCTGCAAGATTCTTTACAGTATAGGTTAAGATTTGTTCGGCTTTGCGGGAATAGCTTTCCGAATACCGTCTCTGACAAAAGGGATTAGCGCGGTATAACGAACAGCGATTTACATTTTGGGCAGAGCAGCGTTTGCCCCAGTCGGACTTTGTTTGCGGGATGTGAGGATTTGCTTCCGCAGATAGGACATGTCACCGAGCTATTTGCCGCATTACCGAAGCGCTTCATTGCGTAATCTAAGAGGGACATGATGATTAGCCATTTCAATGAATGAGGTTCATCGTATCACGCCCTGAACAAATAGCGCACAAGTTATCCTGTGCCAACTGTCTTCGGGCGGATATGGCTACAACAATGGCAATTGGGCATTCAAAAACGCTGAATTAAAACGTTTGCCATTGCCCTTCTTCTGCCTGCTTTAACGGCTTAGTGCGAACGGCTCGTGATACGACAGAAGTGACCACACGCTCTTCATCACCCAGACGTAAGTTGTTGGTTCTTTTTTGCAACTCAACCACCTGGTCTTTAAGCACATCAGAAGAGTGAGCCAGTTCGACAACCACTGCTGCGTTGCTGTGGGTGACTTTTTCCAGCTCTGACAGCGCGATGGTAATTTGCTGGATCCCCTTCTCCTGTTCATTCGTCGACAAGAAAATATGTTCCATCAACAGATTTAGATCGTCTGAACCAGAAACAATATCGTGCATATTTTTTTCTGCTTCAGAAACCAACTTCGCGCCTTGCATCACATTAATATTCGTTTGTTCAATTAAAGACTTAATATTCTTAGCGGACTCTGAGCTTTTTTTCGCTAACACTCTGACCTCACCCGCAACCACGGCAAACCCTTTACCGTGTTCTCCCGCTCTGGCCGCTTCGACCGCGGCATTTAAAGCCAGGATATTTGTCTGGAAGGCGATCCCATCGATTATGCTAATAATCTCGGTCATCTTTTTTGAGCAGTCAGTTATCGACACCATATTCTCAGTGAGTTTTTGCATTAAATCACTGCCATGCCCTGCTGACTTATGCGCTTCACTGGTGATGGTGTTTAGCTGACGGGTGTTTTCTGCGTTGCTCTTCGTTCCTGCGGAGATCTCTTCCATGCTCGCTGCGGTTTGCATCAACATGGCCGATTGTTGTTCCGTTTTTACCGAGAGATCCGCACTCTGATTCGCCAGTGTGCCGGACAGCTCGCTGGCTGAATTTGAAGACTTTCTTATATCTATCACCAAACTGGATATTTCTTTCGCCAGGCTGTTTATGCCTGGAATTAACTTTCCTGCACAGTTATTCCCGAACTCGGCTATCGATATGGATAAATTTCCGGTGTTTATTTCATCGATATTTCTTTTAACTTCGTTAATCGGTTTAACAAGATAGCGAGTCATGTAAGCCCACAAGATAAGAAGCAAAGCCACTCCAACCGCATTCAGCATAAGTAAAACGTTAGTATTTGCTAATAACAAGAAAGCCATTAAATTCATTAACGCAATTGATATTGCTGTACAAACAACAATCACGGTTCTTACGCTGTAATCTTTAAACATGCTTCAACCTATAACATATTTCACGGGTACCTATATTTATCGGTGATATTGATGAGAAATCCAGTGAGCAAATAAAATCGAAGCTAAATACTGACATAAGCAAATGAAATAGTCATTTACACTTCCTTACATCATGAGCCGGGTGTAGAGGGACAAAAAAAAAGCATAAAAAAAACGGTGCACAAGGCACCGTTTAAAATGTGTTATTTACCGTTTAGCGCATCATCTGGCCAGTATTTATAGCCATTAATCATGGCCTGCGCAGCAAGGCCTTTTTCGGTAAGTTCGTAGGAATAAAGCGGCTTAGGCAGCTCGACCGAACTTGGTGCGACAGCACCCGCCGAAGCATTGACGGCTGGCAAACCTTGATTGTCATATTTAGCTGCGGCATTCGCATCCGCGCCGACAATATAGCCATTCTTGATAAAATCGTTCAGCGCTTTGCTGTCATTGAAAATCAGAATCGTGCGTAGTTGCTTAACGCCCAAACCAACACCGGCTCCAGCCTGAGCCATTTTCATATAGGTGTCTTTGCCCGTTTTGTGATTCTTCACAACGCCGTAACCACTGCCAAATCCAAATGTCAGAATTTTACTGCTGTTGGCGGAGAATACCGCGTAGCCTTTAGATTTCAGGATTTGTTTACGCGCTTCAGGATGAGCTTGATACAACTTTGATAACGTATCAATACGCATATGTTGGATAGAGTTACGTTGCTGACTCGCGGTATCGCCTTTAGCGCTACAACCGGCAATTGCCAGAATGGCAATAAGAAGTATTTTTTTAAACTGCATGTGCATCCTAACCCATGTTAACAATCGGTGATTAAACAAACAAAATTGATTAAATTCCGAATTAAGGAGGCGGATGTTATGACACAGCAGAGGTTCTGGTTAATTTTTTTGTGCTATGAGTCACTTTTTTTGTTTAATTTTAAATTAATTAAATGTTGATTAATTTTGTTTAAGTTTAAGCGCAATGAACAGAAGTCGTGGATATTCTTTGAGCAAATATCATTAGCCACTCTTATTGTTTAGCTTTTATCCCTGTGCACTCTCAACCGCCCGGACATCAATTAAAAAGATAAATCAGCGCAAATACGATGAATGCGAAGATTGATATAAAAACGACAGAGGCGGAAAAGCCCCCTAAGGCATCCATGTTGTCGCGGGTGTTCTCGTTGAGTTTATCGATGGCCTCCTGCTTGCTCTCAGCTTCAAACTCCAGCGGGTATTTTTTAAAGCCATCTTGTTTTAACTTTTTGATCTCCTCTTTTGACAGCATGCTGCGGGCAAAAATTTTAGTGGCTTCATCTTTAACATAAAAAACATACTTTTCCATGCATCTACTCCTCAGTGCGAAGTCACCACAGATTCTGCGGAGGACTTGGTTTATCAATATGAATCAATTGACTATCACCATAAACTCGCAGCCATGTAAAAAGGTTTAACCCGGTCAAAAAGTAGCGAGAACCCACATGATTAATTGTCATTGAGGACCTTTAATTTGTCGACGTGTGTGATATAAAGACGACCTCGCGAAAAAGCGGCCACGATTTGACTACACTCTCGGTGGTCGCCACACACGTCTACAATGCGCTCCGCGCCATTTTCGACCAGCGTCCTTAAATGCCTGAACACTTTTCAGGTTTGTCACAGGTTCAGCATCTTAGTGCGCAACCTGATTACCGACGGGAACGCTTTATGAATAAACCACTTATCGTTATTTTCACGACTATTGCCCTTGATGCGGTTGGCATTGGGCTAATCTTTCCGATTCTTCCTTCGCTGCTAAAAGAGATTACGCACAGTGGGAACGTCGCTATTTATATCGGCACGCTGACTGCTTTGTATGCCGTGATGCAGTTCGTGTTTGCACCTGTGCTCGGCACACTCAGCGACCGTATTGGCCGCAGGCCCGTCATGCTGTTATCTCTTGGCGGTGCGGCAGTAAATTACGTGTTTCTCGCCTTCTCGCCCAATCTGGCATTACTGTTTGTAGGGCGCGCCATTGCAGGAATGACGAGCGCCAATATCTCCGTCGCCACCGCTTATCTCACCGATATCTCTACGCCAGACAAGCGAGCCCGGCATTTCGGTCTACTCAACGCGATGTTTGGTATCGGTTTTATCATCGGCCCAGTTCTGGGAGGCATGCTTGGTGATTATTGGGTCCGTCTGCCCTTTATCGCAGCAGCGGTACTTAACGGAGCTAATTTCCTGCTCGCGCTGTTGGTTTTGCCGGAGTCCCATCAGCCTGAACGTAAGAAACTGAATCTTTCAGCACTTAACCCTCTGCTCCCGTTTCGCTGGGTGTGCTCCATGAAAGGACTGATGCCGGTGGTGCTGACGTTCTTTATTCTCAGTGCCACAGGTGAGGCATACGGGATTTGCTGGGCGCTGTGGGGTTTTGATGCTTTTGGCTGGAATGGTTTTTGGATAGGTTTATCGCTTGGAGCATTTGGTTTGTGCCAGGCACTGGTTCAGGTGTTTCTGCCCGGCCCTGCGGCAAGGTTATTTGGTGAACGGGGTGCAGTATTCGTTGGGATCAGCTGCGCCTGCATTGCACTGGTTAGCATCGCCTTTGCACGTGAAAGCTGGATGGTATTCGCAATTATGCCGCTATTTGCATTAGGTGGCATAGGGACGCCAGCGCTTCAGGCTCTGGCAACCCGGCAAGTCGATGCGCAAAGTCAGGGGCAATTCCAGGGCGTTCTGGCCTCCGCCGTGAGTCTCGCGTCCATCATCGCCCCGCTGTTCTTCTCTGCATTCTATTTTGCAGTACAGAAACAGTGGCCCGGCGCTATCTGGCTTTCAGTCGTAGCCGTTTATTTGATAGCCATTCCTCTGGTGATGTTGGGCACACGCAGACCCACGGAGGCGACCGCCTGAGTGCATGAGAAAATTCACTTAAATTTTGATATCCTGGGAACCATTGATTCTGTAAATGATTTGTCTAATGAATGCGTCAACCTCTGAAAACATGCTATCAGTTCGCGATCTCACACTCTTTTTTACCGGTAAAACGCCGCAGGTCGATGCCGTCTCTTTTGAGGTTTACGCCGGAGAGTTTGTCTCGATTATCGGTCCAAATGGCAGTGGGAAATCGACACTCCTACGGCTCATCATCAATGAGTTGCAGCCTGCCTGTGGTGAGATAGTATTTCAGGGCAAAATGCTGCGCGCCATGACGCCTATGGAACGCGCGCGTCGCGTTGCGCTGCTAACCCAACATGACAATGCTGATTTACGACTGACGGTAAATGAGTATGTGGCGTTGGGGCGCATTCCGTGGCAGGCCGAACGCCCGAAAACGGAACATGACGATGTTATTGCCGATGCCATTCATGATGTCGGCATCGCTCACCTGAAACAGGTGGCGCTGGGGAAATTATCCGGCGGCGAACGACAACGCGCGGGTTTTGCCCGTGTGCTGGCGCAACAACCGACGTTACTCTTACTCGATGAGCCGACAAATCATCTCGACCCGCTCGCCCGCCATCAGTTACTGAGCCTCGTTAAGCGCAAAAACATCACCACCGTGGCGATATTGCACGATCTTGAATTGATTCAACCGTTTTGCGACCAGGTGATCATGATGAATGCAGGCCGTCTGGTTTGCCGTGGTACCCCTGCGGAGGTGTTGGATTCTCCCTGGCTTGAGAAAGTTTTCGGTATGCAAAGCCTGCACGTGATTCACCCAAAAAACGGCAAAACAGTGCGCATCTTTGAAGCGCTACCCTCTGAAATTGATTGATATACAAATAATTAACCATTAATTGATCTGATCGGATCTATTCACGTTATCAATTCCTGTAAGGTGCGGCGGTCTCAAGGGGACGGAGTTCTCCGCCACCGGATGATACCGTTCTGGCGAAAGTCGCGAGCCGGTAAGTGAGGAGCCACACCTCACGAATCAGGAGTTTGTATGAAAACATTAATGCTTGTTGCGGCACTCTTAGCCGCGATGACCTTCCGTGCCGGTGCCTCCGGTTTTCCGGTAACGGTCGATAACTGCGGAAAACCGCTGACCTTTACCGCCGCCCCAAAACGCATGGTCGTTCATGACATCAATATGTCTGAGATGGCGTTTGAGCTACATCTGCAACCTGAAATTGTCGGCATTACGGGCATTTCCGGTTGGTACAAAAATATCCCGGACTTTACCCGTTTGCAGGGCAACATCCCTGAACTCGCGCCCAAATATCCCTCCATGGAAACACTGCTGGCCGCCAGGCCTGATCTGGTTTTTTCCGGCTGGAACTACGGTTTACGCGGCGATGTAACGCCACAGGCGTTGGCAAAGTTCGGTATCAAAACGCTTATTCTGACCGAAAGCTGCAATCACGTTAATAACCATCGCGCACGGGCCAACATGGATTTGCTGTACGGCGATATGGAACGTCTGGGCAAAGTCTTTGGCAAAGAAGAAGATGCGATCAAACAGGTGGATAGCTGGAAAAAGCAGGTTGCCGATATCAATAAGAAAACCGCAGGACGGAAACCGGTGCGGGTTTTCCTTTACGACTCAGGCGAAGATAAACCGTATACCAGCGGTGCTTACGCTATGCCAACCGCGATTATCGAAGCGGCAGGTGGTAAAAATGTCATGGATACGCTGGATAAAAGCTGGACAACCACCAACTGGGAAAGCGTCGCGGCAACTCAGCCGGAATTCATCATTCTGATGGATTATCAGTCTGACTTTAACGGCGGCGCGGACGGCCTGGAACGGTTCCTCGAGCAGCATCCGTTAATGAAAAATACCCCTGCGGTGCTTCATCACCGTTACCTGCGACTTAAATATCAGGAGATGACGCCCGGCCCGGCCAATATCACCGCCATCACAAAAATTGCCCGTGCACTTTATCCGGACGCGTTTAACGGATGATCGCCGATAAACGTTTTTTACTGGTGTGGCTTGTGGCCCCGTTTTTACTGGCGGGACTGACTCTGGCAAGCGTTGCGAAAGGCAGTGTACCGCTCTCTTTTTCCGACGTGCTGATCGCGCTGAACGTCCTACCAGGAGACGTTTCGCCGATGATAAAAAGCATCGTGCTGGAGCTGCGTTTGCCGCGCACGCTACTCGGAATGATGGCGGGAGCGGGCCTTGCGTTAGTAGGTTCGTTGCTACAAACCACCACGCGGAATGATTTGGCTGACCCTTTTTTGTTTGGCTTATCTTCAGGGGCTTCTGCCGGTGTGGTGCTGGTGATCACCCGCCTGGGTGACAGCCTCGGGTCCTGGACAATGCCTGTCGCCGCCTTTGTCGGCGGGATGCTCTCTGCGGCAGCCGTGATGATAATCTTTATGTCTCAGTCACATAAAGGAACGGAAAAGCTGATTATCTGCGGCCTGGCCGTGTCATTTTTGTTTGGGGCTCTTACCAACTACCTGATTTTTTCCGGTGACCAACGCGCGGCCAGTAATGCGCTGTTTTGGGCTCTGGGGGGATTGGGATTGGCCCGTTGGGATAATCTTGGTTTTGCAGCCATCGCACTGCTAATGCTGACGACCTTAATTTCGTTACGCTGGCGTTCTTTGGATGGATTGCTGGCGGGTGAACAGACGGCAGGATCGTTAGGCATTAACGTTTTGCGCCTACGAACCGAAGTCTTTCTTTGCTGCTCAATCGCCACTGCAATCCTGGTTTCGCTTACTGGTGTTATCGGTTTTGTCGGGTTGATGGTGCCCCATCTGGCGCGGCCATTTTCTGGCGTACGGCATCGCAGATTGTTACCCCTGGTGGGCGTCCTGGGGGCAATTTTGCTGTCTGCCGGGGATATCCTTAGCCGAACGCTCACCGCCCCCCAGGAGCTGCCGATTGGGATCATCACCGCAGGTGTCGGCGGTATGTTCGTACTGTTTATTCTGCTGCGACGGGCGAACTAGTTGTCATGCATCATTTCGACGACGGCCAATCCACTCTTCAATCTGTATAGGCAATGCTTCCGGTGCTTTTCTGAACATACGCCGCGCTAAATCCAGCACGGTATGCTGCGCAAGCGCTTCTTCCATTCGTTGTTGAGCCACCAGCATAACTTGCCTCACGCCGCATATTCCTTCGCAAGCCCAGGCGGGGGCTGGTTCATCGAATATCGCCATGCGTTGGCGGATTTCCTTGCAGTCGAAAATCGATTTTTCGCCATCAATGGCGGCGACGATATCCAGCACGGTAATCTGGTCAGCCGGTTTCGCCAGCCGAAATCCCCCGCCTTTTCCTTCGGTACTCTCCACAAGGCTTGCTTTAGACAGTTTGGTAAAAATCTTGGCCAGATAGTCATACGGTACGTTTTGCAATTCTGCGATTTCGCGCACACTCATCTCACGGCCATCGCCTTTGCTATCAACCAAACACATTAAGCTATGGATGCCGTACTCCACGCCAGAACTGTAAAATGCCATAACTTCTCCGCCCAGTTAAATCTTAGTTAGATGATAAATCCTTCCCGATCGTGAAGCAATTCTCGCGCACGTTCTTTCTCAATGAACTTTTAAATATAAATAAAATTCAATTGGTTAATTGATTTTTATTTATCACGCATCGTAAAAGTATTGATCTTATTAACTACGACCAATATGATCGCAGTTAATAAATCACGTCACTTCCAAAACATCGGAGCAATAAAGCATGAAACAGCAAGTACTTATCTTGGGCGCAGGGTTTGCAGGAATGTGGGCGGCATTGAGCGCGGCACGCTTAACGGATCTTCACGATCGTGGTGATATTGAAATTACCGTGCTGGCTCCACAGCCTGAATTGCGTATTCGCCCGCGTTTTTATGAAGCCGGAGTAGAGAGTTTTGCCGCCCCGTTGCTGCCGCTGTTTGCTGCAACAGGGGTGAAATTTATTGCCGGTTCCGCGCGTGAAATTGATGTCGCCAGCAAACAGGTTTGGTACCACACAACACAAGATCAACTGAACGCCATTCACTACGACAAGCTGGTATTAGCGACCGGCAGCCATATCAACCCCATTTTCCCTGGCGCTAAAGAACACGCATTCGATGTAGACCAACTGGAAAGCGCCGCTCGCCTGGAAAAACACCTCAACCAGCTGGCACAACAACCCGCCAGCGAAGCGCGCAACACCGTGGTCGTTTGCGGCGGCGGGTTCACCGGCATTGAATTAGCAACCGAATTACCAGCACGCTTACGCGCAATTTTGGGGGATGCTGCGCCAATACGTGTGGTTATCGCTGACCGCAGCCCGGTCGTCGGTGGGCGTTATAGCGAAGAATTGTGCCATGTCATCAAACAAGCAAGTG
This sequence comes from Buttiauxella sp. A111, assembly GCF_014189855.1. GTDB lineage: Bacteria > Pseudomonadota > Gammaproteobacteria > Enterobacterales > Enterobacteriaceae > Buttiauxella > Buttiauxella selenatireducens. The sequence goes on along the minus strand of NZ_BJFN01000001.1, from coordinate 55,586 downwards.
ACGAACTGGGTGTGGAATGGATGCTCAATGCCGAAATTGAAGCCATTGACGAACGCGGCGTTACATTTAAAAACGGCGATTTTATTGCTTCAAACACGGTGATTATGACCATGGGTGTGCAGGCCAGCCCGCTTACCGCTCAAATTCCTGCCACACGCGATGCACAGGGACGTTTGCACGTTGACCAGAGCTTAAAAGTCGTTGGCCAGCCGGACATTTACGCGACCGGAGATGTGGCTTATGCCCGCACCGATGAAAAAGGCAATACGGCTTTAATGACCTGCCAGCACGCGATTATGCTGGGGCGTTTTGTCGGTAACAACGTCGCCGCTGACATGCTGGGAGTGGCTCCATTACCCTACAGCCAGGTGAATTATGTGACTTGCCTGGATTTGGGTGGCTGGGGAGCGGTTTATACCGAAGGTTGGGATCAAGTGGTTAAATCGACGCGAGCAGAAGCGAAGAAAATTAAAATCGCTATCACCAGCGAATTGATCTACCCGCCAAAAGCCGAGAAAGAAGTGGCCTTTGCCGCGGCAGATCCGTTAGCACCGTTTGTGTGATGGTGACACTGTCACGTAAATAATAACACGATACCCTGGGTGGATTAGCCTCGCTTATCCACCCAGGCTGCCTCTGCTACTCTTTTTTACCCTGCCAGTTTGCCCACGGGCTGTCAGCAGGCACATCGTTCGTCACCTCGTTTGCTGTCTCTATCATATCGATATACAGGTCTTCGACCTCTTTACGCGCCCACGGGGTGCGGCGGAGAAACTTGAGGCTGGATTTAACGCTTGGGTCACTTTTAAAACAATTGATATTGATCCGTTTCGCCAGTTCTTCCCATCCAAAACGCGCAACTAATGCATTCACAATGGCTTCAAGTGTCATGCCATGCAGAGGGTCTTTTGATGAGTGGGTCATAATGCGTCCAATGAATCTGAATAATTGCGCATACGATAGCAAAATAACGCCCTTTCATCTTTCTATACCCGAAACTTTCCTTCCGGGCGTCCGACATGTAGCCTACCCGAGCATACATTCATCAAGATAATAATAAGGATGACATAATGAAACATGCCGTATGGACTCTGTCGCTTGCACTGCTTACCAGTACTTCGCTACTGGCAGCGGACGCAAAAATCCCTGTACCGATTAGCGCCTTACAGCAGCAAGGATTTGAACTGAAAGGTGAATTTAAAGGCCCAGGGAATTTACCGGGTTACGTGATGCAATTTCAGGGACAAGGCACAACCGTGTTCCTGACGCCTGATAAACAACACGCGATCATGGGTAATCTGGTCGATGCCGCAGGCAAAAATCTCAGTGATGCTCAGGTAGAAAAATGGGTCTATGCGCCGATGGCCAAAGAGATGTGGCAAAAACTCGAGAAGAATAAATGGATTGCGGCGGGCAAAGCTGACGCCCCACAGATTGTTTACGCCTTTGCCGATCCTTACTGCCCGTATTGCACCCAGTTTTGGCAAAATGCGCAGCCGTGGCTGAACTCCGGTAAGGTACAACTGCGCGTTTTGATGGTCGGGATGCTTCGCCCTGACAGCGGTCAGAAAGCTGCTGCGATAATGATGTCTGAAAATCCGGCTAAAACGCTGGCCGAGTATGAGAACAGCAAGGGCAAAATGCCGTTAGCCATTCCTGCGACCATCAAGCCAGACATCACAAAAGCGCTGGAATCCAATCTGGCGTTGATGGACGAACTGGGTGGTAGTGCGACCCCATCTATTTATTACCTGAATAAGGAAGGTCGCCTGCAACAACATCAGGGTCTGCCTGACGAAGCAACCATGAAAGTCATTATGGGTGACGATAAATAGCCAACTCAATGTGACGTTGTCACTTTTTAAAAGTTAAAAAAGTGCCTGTGTACAACAACCACAGGCACTCTGTTACGAATCGCTTAGCAGTATCGAGCAACAGCCGCGCGCATTCCCTGGTTCAAAATGGTCTTAAGATCTTCGCTCACTTTAGCCACCAGGCCTGCGACCTGTGTCAAATCCTGGCCCCAATGATCGCTGTCACTTAACACGGTTTCAACCAGTTGTTGTTCGGTGATTTGCTTATCGCCAAGTGCCGTCCACAACTGCTTATAACGCACTAACCAATGCTCATCATCCTGTAAAGGATAGCTTTCGTTGTTACGCTCACCTTTATAGAAAGCAATCAGTGCCGCCAGGGCGAAAGTCAGACGCGGAGGCAAAGTCCCAGTCGCCTGCTGGCCCGCCAACAGTTGCGGCAGAATGCGGGTGCGGAACTTGGTCATGCCGTTGAGCGCGATAGACAGCAACTGGTGCTGAATATACGGGTTCTGGAAACGGCTGGTGACTGCCTGGGCGAACGACTGCAATTCGTCACGCGGCAAATCCAGTACCGGAATGATCTCTTCAGCAATGGTTTTTTCTACGAAGGCGCAAACTTCAGCGTCGTTCATGGATTCGCCAACGGTGTTTAAACCAGCAAGATACGCAACCGGAACCAGAGCGGTATGAGCCCCGTTCAGAATCGCAACCTTACGTTCTTTATACGGTTTGATGTCGTCAACAATCAGCACGTTCAGCGGGAATTTATCCAGACGCAACTCTTGCGCAAGCGATGCCGGCCCTTGAATCACGAACAGGTAGAAGTGTTCCGCTGCCGCAAGGAAGCTATCTTTGTAACCCAAAGATTTTTCGATATCGGCTGCTTCATCACGCGGATAACCCGTAACAATACGGTCTACCAGCGTTGAACAGAATGTGTTGGCGTCGTTCAGCCATTGAGTGAAGGCGGTTGGCAGTTCCCATTCTTGCGCGTAACGCAGAACAAGTTCTTGTAGCGCATCACCGTTATAGTCGATGAGTTCGCAAGGAATGATCACCCAACCTTTGTCAGCAGCACCGTTGAAGTGGCTGAAACGTTCGAACAGTAAACGGGTCAACTTTGCCGGATAGCTTACTGCTGGCGCATCTTCAAATTTATCGCCCGCGTGGTAGCTGATACCCGCTTCGGTGGTGTTGGAGAACACAAAACGCATATCTGGGTTATGTGCCAGTTTAAGGAAGCTTTCATACTCTTGATAGACGTTGATTTCTCTATTCACTGAACGAATCAGACGCGCGTCGCTTACCGCTTCGCCCTGCTCGTTCAGGCCACGGATAATCGTAGTGTAAAGCCCATCCTGAGTGGATAACGACGGTGGGAATGCACTGTCTATCGGACGTACGATAACCACACCCGCATTTAAGTCCGTATGTTCATTGAGTAAATCGACTTGCCAGTCGATGAAAGCACGCAGGAAGTTGCCTTCACCAAACTGGATAATACGTTCTGGATATTGAGCGCCAGGGAAATCATGACGATTAAGTGTTTTCACTATGTTGTTCCTTGGTGTGTACAGGATGAACGACCACAAATATCCTGAACAAACTATCAGAACTCAAAGAAGTGAAACCCCGTTTTGATCAAACAAGAGTTGTTATACCAATTATTTTTGGTACAACAACTCTCGCCCAGATCGGCTAAATCTTGATGACACATTCGTTAAGCGACGCCATGCTGGTCTGATTGCGCCCATTGCGCTTAGACAAATACAGGTACTTATCGGCTTGCGCGAGTTGTGAGTTAAACGTATCCAGCAGCGTCTGGTTTTCCGTCGAGGTTGCCGCAAGACCAATACTCACGGTGATAAACAGTGTTTGTTGCTGGTAACGAAACGCCGTGAGCTCAATATCCTTACGGATTTGCTCGGCGAAGGCATAACCCTCTTCTTCGGAGCGGGTGCTACACGCCACCACAAATTCTTCGCCGCCAAGACGCGCCACCAGCCCTTCATTGCCCACGGTTTGCGATAAGCGCCTGGCAAACGCGGCCAACACGATGTCGCCACATTCGTGACCATAGTTATCATTTATACGTTTGAAGTAATCAATATCCAGCAACATGACGCAGAGCTTTTGATCGGGTTGATGCATCAGTGGCGCTTTGTTTTTCAGCGCTTCATAAAGACCTGAACGGGAGTAAATCCCCGTGAGATAGTCATAATCGGCTCGCAGCGAGGTCTGTTTAATCAGCCGGTTAATTGCATCCACGCTGACGGAAACGATGAGCGGGCAAATCGCCATAGTGGCAATCCCCAGACGTGCGGAGAACATCTCGCTCACCACCAACGGTTTATTCGGGTGAATAGCGATAATGGAGTTGGACAGTAAAATAATCTCTATCCCTCCGGTTAATAACGTCACTAACGCGGTCACGGGCAAAGGATAACGGATCGCACACCAGATAAGGGCAGGCAACGGAAACGCCAGGCTACCAGCACCACCGATGGCTACCGATGCGAGAACCGAAACGATAACACCCAATAGTGGATAGATTTTAGATATATGGAAGTCGGGCAATGTCTTCCACTGCGGCCATGTTGCCATCAGCAAGAACGGCATCATCAAAACACCCGTCGAAAATTGCTCGCCAAACCAGTCAGTAAATAATGAAAGGAATTGACGGTAATCTGACGATGGGCCAGTGGAACCTATTGAACCTAATAAAGAACTGAGAATTGACCCAATCAAGCAGGTATAAAAAAGATTAAACGCATTGAGCGCCCAATTGCTTTCATCTTGTGTCCTGGAATAGCGCAGTAATAATCGCGCAACGACAATAATAAATACCATATTCGATAAGTTTATTATCGCCGATTGCCACCCCCAATGCGTGGTGAAAGCGTCGTAAACCACCATCGCGCTGTAGCAAACAAAATAATACACAGACCGATTGAGGAAGGGATTGCGTACAAACACCGCCGCCAGCACCGCGTTGAGCGGCCAGAACAGCGACAGCTCGTCAATCAGACGAAGTGACGCACCAAAAAAATAGAACAAAGTGGTAATGGCAAATATAATAACGGCGTTTAACAAATATTTTTCTGGCGAAAATAACTTAATGTAATTTTGATTAGACATGCTGTTCTGACTCATAATTATGCATGCACTGCGTAAAGAATTTACACATTGATATTCGGGATGTGTGCAAAAAATAAAACCTAGTTTAGCATATTAAATCTGGTACAACCTGCGGCCAACCAGGCTAATGCACAGCATCCGTAATAATTTAAAAAATAGAGCGTCCAATCCGTTGTGCCAGAATTTCGAGGGCGGCGGTTCCAGCTAACGAGTTACCCGATGCATCCAATTCTGGGCACCAAACTGCAATCGACATTTCCTGTGGAACGATGGCGATAATGCCACCCCCTACCCCTGATTTGCCAGGCATTCCTACCCGATACGCAAACTCACCGGCACCATCGTACATCCCGCTGGTGACCATCAGCGCATTGATTTGTCTGGCTTGTTGAGCCGTGATAATTGGCGCATCAAGGTGCAATGCGCGCCCCTGATTGGCCAGAAAAAGAAAGGTTTTCGCCAGTTCATTGCAGCTCATTTTCAGTGCGCAATAGTGGAAATAATTCTGCAGGACGGTAATGACGTCGTTATCAAAATTACCAAATGATTTCATCAGCCAGGCGATGGCCGCATTGCGCGCCGAATGTTCGAACTCAGATTTCGCAACGCGGGAGTCGTATGCCAGATCGGGTTGTTCCGCGATGGCCCGCACAACTTCCAGCATTCGCTGTTTCGGCGCACTCAGGCGGGTCTGCAACATATCACACACCACCAGTGCCCCGGCATTAATAAACGGGTTGCGGGGTTTGCCTTGCTCAAGTTCCAGCTGGAGTAATGAATTGAAGGGTTGCCCTGAAGGCTCTTTACCCACGCGCGCCCAGATTTCGTGTTCATCATAACGTGCCATGGCAAGCGTCAGACTCAGCACTTTTGAAATGGATTGAATGGAGAACCGTTCTGCTGCATCCCCGGCGCTAAACATGTCGCCGTTGACCGTACAAACTGAAATTCCCAGTTTGTTTCCAGGAATTTCAGCCAACGCCGGAATGTAATCAGCGACTTTGCCCTGGCCAATGAGTGGACGAACCTGCGCCAGAATATCTTCGAGCAATTGATTATTTAAAAAGACGGGCACCACAGACTCCTGTACGGAATAACAAGCGCCGCGAGTATAACAGAGCCAGCGCTTGTGATGCAGATATATGCCCGTAACCCCGCGTAGTTAGTGCCCTTTTTGTATACCCATTGCCCGTTCTTGCCTTGCGCGTCTGACCAGCAACCAGACTCGTACCGTGCGAATAGCCGCACTACGCGCAGCGGTCGTGGTGTTATCCACCTCGTTGTCGTTACAGTCACAGACCGGTTCATGATGACGCCCACCGTTAAGTGCCAGGTTGGCCACAATCGCCACCGCAGTACCAATGGTGATGCCACTGTGTAAGAACATACCAATGCCTTCGGGCAAATGTTGGAAGAGTTGTGGAACCAGCACCGGCAGCAGCCCGATACTCAGCGTTAACGCAACAACCATGCCGTTATTATTGTTGCGATAATCCACCTGCCCCAGCGTGCGTATTCCCGCCACGGCCACCATACCAAACATCACGATCCCAGCCCCGCCAAGCACCGGCTTGGGAACTGCAACGACCATCGCGGCCAGAACCGGGAATAGCCCCATGACGATCAGAATGCAGCCAGCCACACCGACAATAAAGCGACTACGTACCCCTGTCATACTCACCAGCCCGACGTTCTGGGCAAAAGCCGCATAGGGAAACATATTGAAAAAACCAGCAGCCAGGGTTGCAGCGCCAGTGGCATAAAGCCCACGTTTCAGTACGTCTTTATCCGCTTTGCGCCCAACGATTTCCCCCATCGCCATCATCGAAGACATGGTTTCTACCATCACCACAATCATCACCATCGAAAGCAGTACGGCAGGCACAAGGTGAAATTCTGGTTTTGCAAAACGCATAACCGTGGGAAAAGTTATCCAGCCGATGTCATCAAGCGGGGTAAGCGTGAGTTTACCCATACAGACATACACCAGGCTGCCCACGATAATACCTAACAGCACCGCGATATTTTTCAGCATACCCGTTGAGAAAGTGTAGATAACCAGAATCACCACCAGGGTGAAGACCGCCATCACCAGTGAGCCCCAACTGCCAAAATCAGCAGCGTGGGTATTGCCGCCACCTATCCAGCCACCTGCTACAGGTAAAATCGACAGGCCAATAAGCGTGACGATGGTACCCATCACCACTTTCGGGAAAAACCGCACCAGGCGGCTGATCCATGGAGCACACAGAATGGTGAAAATCCCCGCCACGATAACCGCGCCGGAAATCCCCCCCATGCCATACTGCTGCCCGATTAGACTCAGTGGGATCAGTGCTGCAAAGGTACACCCCTGGATAATGGGCAAGCGGCTGCCAATCCAGCGACCAATACCGATTGACTGCAAAATGGTGCCGCAGCCACAGATACACAGATCGGTACTGATCAATAAAATGATCTGTGAATCGGTAAACCCTACCGCTTTACCGATGATAAGCGGCACAGCAATCGCCCCGGCATACATCACCAGCACATGCTGAAAGCCATAAATAATCATCAACCCCAGCGGCAAAATCTCGTCTACTGGCTCGACTGACCGCCTGGCGGCCAATTGCGAAGAACTGTTCATTATGTTCTCTCCGTGTGACTTACAGGCTATCCATTCTTGCCCACAGCTTTTGCGCACTATTACGTGCTTCGCGATAAAGGTTCTCCACGCTTTGCGGGAAGGCTTTATCTTCGTACACCATTTTTCCCTCCACCATCACGCTATCAACGTGGCTGCTGTTGAGCGCAAAGGCAAAATGCCCGGCGAGGTTTTCAGCCTGTAGCGGCGTTGGCGAGGTGTAATCCAGGATCGTGAGGTCAGCCTTATAACCCGCAGCCAGCTTCCCGAAACGAGCCCCGAAATTCTCTTCGAGGATGGAATTACCCTGGTACAACATGGCAAGGAAACTATTAGGCCACAGCGGCCCTCCGGCATCGCGATGTTTAAAGTACGCAAATTTCAGCTCTTCAAACATATCGGCACCAATACCATCTGTGCCTAATGCCACATGCTGCAACGCGGTGAGTTGCCGGTTGTACCCAACATGGTTGTTCATATTCGAACGCGCATTATGGGCAAGCGTCGCACCGCGCTGATTCAGCAAATTGATTTCGGTATCGCTGAGATAAAGCCCGTGGGCGATAAGCGTTTTCTTGCCGATTAAACCGGCTTCATCCAGTCGCACGATGGGGTCGCAACCGTACTTATCATGGGAGTGAGAAACATCGTAGCTGTCTTCCGCCACGTGAATGTGCAGCCCCCGCCCGGTTTGATCGACTGCCTCTTTCAGCATCTGCATGCCCGCATCCGGCAGCGTAAAGGGCGCATGTGCGCCGATATGTGCCTCGACAAGGTACGAGCCAGAAGATGCCACTTTCTGCTGGTCGATAAGCTGTGCAAAAGCAATGTTCTCTTCCACGCCTTTTTCCAACTCATCCAGCCCACCATTGCGATCGGTGGTTTCATAGCAGGTCATGCCACGCAATCCCGCCTCAACAAACCCTTTACGCAGGATGTTTAAAGATCCCTGGATTGCGCACGGTGAAGCATGGTGGTCGATAACAGCACTGCAACCGTGGCGAATGGCTTCCAGCGAGCAGATTACGCCGCTGTAATAGAGTGATTCCTCATCCAATGCGCGGTCCAGCCGCCACCAGAGGTTTTTTAACGTTGAGATGAAGTCCGGGCATGGCGCAATAGACGCCATAATTCCGCGAGCCAGCCCCGAGTAAAAGTGATTGTGTGCGCAAACCAGGCCAGGCATCACGATGCGCCCGTGCATTTCTTTGCTTTTCGCTGCCGGATACCGGGCTGAAAGGTTGTTGCCCACATCAACAATCAGGCTACCTTCAACAGCAATATCAACACCTTCAAGCACGCTTGCCGGGGCAAACTGCACTGCCGTGGCATTCTTTAGAATTAACATAGTTATTCCTCCACGCTACCCAGCAGATAGCTGTGATGCTGTTTGATGTGGGTGATAATGGCGCTGACTTCTGCAAGTTCCGCAGGAACATCGCTTAATGAGCCATCGGCCTCAACAGACAGATTCCAGATCTCCTGCTGGTGGCGAACCAGACATTCGTTGTTGCGCCACATGAAGCCGCAGTTAGTGCTGTTAATGAAGTCGTTCTCCAGGCTGAAGATGGTGAATTTGTCTTTGTAAGGTTTGCCCTGCCACGGGCAGAACTGTGAGCAGTTGCCGCATTCGTTGCAGTAAGCATCCAGATGCAGCGTCTGGAAACGATCTTTAAAGCCGGGGATGGAAATGGAAACGTTGGCGCGATTAGGACAAACATCGACGCATTTGGCGCAAACATAGTTGCACTCCAGACAACGCTGCGCTTCTTGTTGCGCAAAGGCATCACCCGCGTCAGCTTCAATCTGTTTAACGGCGACCCGCCCCTTACGTGCATAAGTGGCAACAGGATCGTTATTCAGGCAGCGTTTATCGCCTTTATCACTACGGATATTCTCTTGTGCCAGAATGGCATCCGTCGCTTTGCGCGCCCCGGCAATCGCGGAGACGATAGACAACGGTCCACTTTGCACATCACCAATCAGGAAGACTCCAGGCGCTGTGGTTTCCAGCGTTTGCGAATTAAGACGCGGATAGCCTTTATCATCCAAAGGCACGCCCATGCGAGAAAGCAGCGTGTAGTTCGGGCTTTCGCCGATGGCGGAGATCAGCGTATCCACGGCCAGGATTTCGGTTTGATCTGTGGCAACAGGTTTACGACGGCCCTTTTCGTCTGGTTCGCCCAGTTTCATCACTCTGACTTGCAATTGACCATTTTCAAGGCGCTCCGGATTGGCAAGGAAACGGAACTGCACGCCTTCCTCTACGGCCTCCTCCACCTCTTCAGGCCATGCCGGCATTTCATTTTTGCTGCGACGATAAACAATGGTGGCGCTTTCCACACCAGGAATACGCAAAGCGGCCCTTGCGCAGTCCATCGCCGTATTCCCGGCCCCGACAACCGCCACATGACGCCCCACGTTCAGTGCTTTGCCCTGGTTAAAAGCGCGCAGGAAGTCGAATGATTTATAAATATTACGGCTATCACCCTCCAGAGGGATGCCATTGTTGCTTTCCGCGCCAATCCCGATGCAAACATAGTGGAAACCCTTCGCCTTGAGTTTTTCAACCGTCAGATTTGGCTCACAGTTAAAGACAAATTCCACGCCATGGGCGGCAACAAAATCGATATCGTGGCAGATTTTCTCTTCCGGGATACGGAACTGTGGAACAATGTTTTTCACCACGCCGCCGGCATTGGCCTCACGCTCGAAAAGTGTCACCTTATGGCCGGCACGGGCGAGGAAATAACCCGCAGCAAGCCCGGCAGGACCAGCACCAATCACCGCAACAGGGTGTTTTTCACCGGAACCGGCAGGTTTATGCCAGCGACTACGGTATTCAGCCGATCCTTTAGCCACCACCAGATCTTTAATGGCGCGAATGTTCAGCGAGTTTTCGTAATCAAGACGCGTGCAGTTGTACTGGCACTGGTGGTCGCAGATATGGCCGGTAATGGCGGGCAGAGCATTGCGTTGATAAATCAGTTCAAGTGCATCTGCGTAGCGACCTTCACCCGCAAGGCGTAGATACTCCGGGATGTCCTGGTGAATGGCACAGGCGGTAACGCAAGGCGCGACGTAACAATCGGTTAAAGGAAGCGGCCCGCCCGCATTAATCTGCTCCTTACTCTTCCACTCTTTCTGCGTCCATTTTTGTGTTAATGCATCTGCGGCAAGTTTTTCGAGCTTTGCCACATCAACGGAGTGTCGTTCCCAGCCGTCTCCTGTAGCCAGAATTTCCGCACATTTCGCCAGACGCAGATAGCCGCCCGGTTTGAGCAGATCCGTTGCCATCGTGATGGGATGAATACCAGTAGCAAAGATATCGGCAATATTAAACTGGCTGGCGCCACCAGAATAAGATATAGGCAACTGCCCCTGGAAAGCATTAGAGAGCAACGCAGCCACGTTGATTGATAAAGGGTACAAGGCGCGGCCAGACATATACATCTCTTCACCTGGCAGGTGGCCTTTATGGTTGATAGTACCCAGTGTGTTAGTGAGTTTAACGCCAAATTCGCGCCCCACCGTTTTCCCTTGCGCCATCAAACGCTGTAGCATTTCCAGCGCCTGATCGAGCTTAAGATCGTGGGCGAAAGATTCTTCCTTCAGACCGATATAATCAAACCCACAGCCGTCCAGAATTTCGCGCACACGTGAATACCCCAATAGCGTTGGGTTAAGTTTCACGAAGGTATGTAATTTCTTTTCGTTCAGCATATAGCTGCATATCGATTCTATTTCGTCCGGCGGGCAGCCGTGCATCGTAGAAAGCGTGACGCCTTTTACCATCGTGGCAGGAATTCGTTCAGGCAATTTCGTTAATTCTTCGCGCCGCGCTTCCAGGCCCATCAGCGAAATAAAGGCATCGCTTGAGAGCAAATTTTTTAACTGCTGACGATAAGATGCAAATTTGGCGTTATTCGAGGCATCAATCATTTCGTCGATAAATTTTTGCATCGCAGGCTGCTTAATACCGTCGAGGTTATAGCCTACGCTCATGTTAAATATAAATGAGCGCCCTCTTATTCCATGACGAGGGGAAAATAGTTCTTCAAGCAGCCACAGCGCAAACCACGCCTTGGCATATTCGTCCCAGGCTTTTAGCAGCGTGAACTCCGTCGACCACTCCGTATTAAAGGCTTCGTCTTCTGCATCAATACAGGGTTTTTCCAGCTCCAGCCTGTCCAGAATTTGCACGGTTTTCAATTCGATAAAACTGCCGCCTGTAAGCCAGGAGGTGATGATATTCTGGGCAAGTTGGGTATGCGGTCCGGCTGCGGGGCCGACCGGGGTGTCACAGGTTTCACCAAAAATAGTGAGCTGTTTACGGGGATCGCGTGGATAAAACTCGCTTTCCGGGATGCCAAAAATAGAGCGATTCGCTTCATATTCGGCGAACACGCGCTGTAGCAGTTCGCTAAAGGGAATCGGACGCATAATATCACACATAGTCATTGCTCCTTAATAATGTGGCCTTTCGCCTTACTGGCATTTTTTACAACAGCAGAAGCAACAACCGCGCCACCGCGCAGCATCTTTGCCGCGCAGTGCAGAATATGTGAAGGGGATCGCATGACTGGGTGGATATGGCATAAATTCAAATGCCACTTTGATATTTATCGAACGTTTAATTTCAAATTAAGAAATGTTTTATCGTAATGAGACGTTAAGAGAGTCATCGCGCTGAAATAACGCTATTTATTGCAGGGCATAGTTATTGCATGAATGAAAACAAATGGTTTCTGAAACGGGAGTCGTCATGAGTATTTTTCAGCAGGCATGCCTTTGTGAAAACAAAAACCGCAGTTTTGCGCTGATCCACATTATTGAATCCAGAGGCTCCACGCCACGCCATTCGGCAAGTATGCTGGTCACCGAAACGGGTGAAACCATCGGTACTATTGGCGGCGGCATGATGGAACGGTTGGTGCTGGATAGAACGCGGCAGGCGCTGGCCGACGAGTGTTCCTGCGTTTTTCAAGGCAGAATGGCGCGACAGGGTGAGCACGCCGTAGGTTCTGACTGTGGTGGCGCGATGACAGTCCATATCGCGGTTTATCCCAGGCGACCGTCGTTGATACTTGTCGGCGGGGGCCATGTTAACCGCGCGATAGCCCAGGCAGCAGTACCTCTGAATTTTGATGTCCATGTGCTGGATACCTGGCAGGAGAGCCTTGATCACCCTGACATGCCAGCAGCCTGTCATCGCATCTATGGAAATTCGTTTACCACTTTGATATCTGACCTGCCTCTGGATGATAAAAGTCTGGTGATTATCGCCACCAATCACCAGGACAAAGAATCCCTCGACGCATTATTACCGCGCCCTGCCCGTTTTCTTGGCCTGCTGGCCAGCAGCCGCAAAGTGCATCACTTTAAACAACAATTACAGCAGGAAGGTGTGGCGCAGGAGCAGATCGCGCGTTTGCGTTCGCCTGTGGGGTTAGATATTGGCGCCGAAACGCCACAAGAAATTGCGATCAGTGTGCTCGCAGAATTGTTGCTGGCCATAAAAGGGGCTAAAAAAATGGCGTCTGGCAAGCCTGAGGCTATTCATGCTGATGAGGTAAAAATGGCGACCAGCGTCGCCATGTAATCAATCTACATATTGCGCAAGCGGGTGCCGGTCTTACCGGCAATCCCGTCACTGGCTTTTTCAAGAAGCGTAATAAGCGTTTCACGCCCGGGGGCCGATGCGGAAAAGTGCATAGCGGCTTCCACTTTTGGCAACATGGACCCTTTCGCAAACTGATCCTGTTCGATATAACGCTTAGCGTCGTCAACGGTAATGTTGTCCAGCCACTTCTGGTCAGGGCGATTAAAGTTAACGGCTACTTTTTCCACCGCAGTCAGAATGATCAGCATATCGGCATCAATCATTTCAGCCAGAACCGCGCTTGCCCAGTCTTTATCAATGACTGCGCTGGCACCTTTTAAATGGTTGCCCTGGCTGACAACCGGAATACCACCGCCGCCGACGGTAATCGCCACGTGACCGGCATCCAGAAGCGCTTTCACCGAATCTTTCTCGATAATATCCTTCGGTTTCGGAGAGGCCACAACGCGTCGCCATCCGCGACCAGAATCTTCGCGAACGTCCACGCCCTGCACCATCAGTTTCTCGGCTTCACTTTTGCTGTGGAACGAGCCAATGGGTTTGCTCGGTTCAATAAAGGCCGGGTCATGTTTATCTACCAGCACCTGAGTTATCAGCGTGGTCACCGGTTTGTTGATACATCTGTTCAACAACTCTTCACGTAAAGCATTTTGCAGATCGTAGCCGATGTATCCCTGGCTTAGTGCCACGCACACTGACATGGGTAATGTCTGGCTTCCATGCTGAAAAGCCGCCGCTTCAAAAGCCTGATGAATCATACCTACCTGTGGGCCGTTCCCGTGAGTAATGACCAGTTCATGCCCCTGGGCAATCAAATCGACAATCGCCTTTGCGGTAATTTTGACGGCGTGCATCTGCTGCTGTAGATCCTCACCGAGGGCATTGCCACCCAGCGCCAGTACAATTCTCTTTTTCATTTTAAATTCCTTGTGGTAAATGGCTTACGATGTAAAAAACGTCCATGCCCCGCATAACCTGTGAACACACCGTCGCACCACACTACCTTACCGCGTGACAGTGTCACGACGGGAATGCCACGCAATGCCATTCCTTCATAGGGTGAGTAATCCACGTTGTCGTGCAGGGATTCATGGCGAACGATGCCGGTCCTGTTCGGGTCAAACAATACGATGTCCGCGTCGGATCCCTCCTGAAGTGAGCCTTTTTGCGGCCACAGGCCAAATAATTTGGCTGGGTTGCTGCTACAGAGTTCGACAAAACGAGACGGGGTAATCCGACCCGTGGCAACGCCCTCGGTAAACATCAGCGACATACGGTTTTCAACTCCGGGCAAACCGTTTGGACAGCGAGTGAAATTACCGTTGGAAAGCGCAACGCGCTGGGAATATGGGAAGGTGCAATGGTCGGTGGCGATAGTGTCGATGGCTCCATCGAAAATCCCCTCCCAAAGCTGTTTCTGCTGGGCTTTATCACGCAAAGGTGGGCTGAGAATAAACTTCAGAGCATCCGGCTGGCGGTATTCATCTTCATCCAGCAGGAGATATTGTGGGCAGGTTTCAACCCAAACAGGCTGCCCTTTATGGCGAGCAGCACGCAATACATCCAGCCCTGCACCGTTTGACAGATGGACAATATAAAGCGGTGCGTTTCCTGCCAGTTGCGCAAGGTGAACGACTCGCGAAATTGCCTCCGTTTCGCAGGCAATTGGCCTACTACGGGCGTGCCAGATAGCTTGTGTTTTCCCTTCCTGCACAAATTGCTCAACACGGTAGCGAATGGCCGCATCATTTTCCGGATGAACGGTGACCAGCGCGCCGACGAGCTTCAGTTCACTGAGCGCTTTTAAGATGGCGGTGTCGTCAAGTTTGTACTGGTAGGTGAGATAAATTTTAAAGCTGCTGATGCCTTCATCCACCACCATTGAGGCCATTTCACTGAGAATATCCGCGTCGATATGCTGGATAACGCCATGAAAAGCATAATCAATGACGGCTTTTCCTGCTGCGTACTCGTGGTACTTTTCCAGTTGATGATGAAGGCTACAGCCTGTGGGGCCAAAACCCATGTGATCGATAATGGTGGTGGTCCCACCGCAGGCGGCTGCACGGGTGCCGGTAAAAAAATCATCGCAGCTGCGAGCCAGACCGACATCGATATTAAAATGGGTATGTACGTCAATGCCACCGGGCATGACCAGGCAACCGGAGGCGTCGATGATCTCTGTGTCATCGTCAGGCGTAATATGGCTTTCGCGCCTGGCTATCTTGCCATCTTCCAGCAGCAAATCCTGGCGATACTCGCCCCACTCATCTACAACGGTCCCGCCCTGGATTAAGCATTTCATCTTTAACCCTGCCGTGTTGGATAAACATAAAGCGGGTGAGAAACCCACCCGCTATGGCACTTCTTGTTTAATGCTTACGCTCGGCCAGATACATCAGAGGAATCGCGGCGTACATGGCAGCACAAGTCACCAGGTGGGCTTTCCAGGTTTTTTCATTCGGGGCATGCGCTTCTGGCTCTTTGCCTGGACCGAAGCCAATAACCGGAATGCCGTGGCGGCCCATAATAGAAACGCCATTCGTCGAGAAGGTCCATTTATCTACCACAGGATCTTTATTGAATAATCCCTGATAGGCCTGGCTGAGGGTTTTGACCGTAATATGGTCTTCTTCCACTTTCCAGGTTGGGAAATAGCATTCGGTAGGATAGACAAGGCCAGTCCAGGCCGGGCGTTCGTAGTTGTACATGCTAACGGTGGCTTTCGCGGCCTTCACGGCAGGCAGAGCGCGGATCTCTTCTAACGCGTTTTCCCAGCTTTCGCCCCAGGTCAGGCGACGGTCAATGGACACGGCACAGCTGTCTGCAACGGCGCAACGACTTGGTGAGGTGAAAAATATTTCTGAAACCGTGAGCGTGCCTTTGCCGAGGAAGTCGTCGTATTTAAGGTGGTTATTCAGTTCCTGCAACTCGCCAAGAATCGGCCCCATTTTGAAGATAGCGTTGTCGCCACGCTCTGGTGCGGAACCATGGCAGCTCACCCCGTGCACATCAACACGAATCTCCATGCGTCCGCGTTGCCCGCGGTAAATCTGGCAGTCTGTCGGTTCGGTACTGACGACAAATTCCGGGCGAATTTTCGATTGTTCAATAATGTACTGCCAGCACAGACCGTCGCAGTCTTCCTCCTGCACGGTCCCGGTGACCAACAGGGTGTAGTCGCCTTCCAGCCCCAGATCTTTAATGATTTTCCCGGCGTAAACCATGGAAGCCATTCCACCTTCCTGGTCTGATGAACCTCGACCGCCGATAATTTCGTCATCTTCCATCCCTTTGTACGGATCGAAGTCCCAGTTTTTGATATTGCCGATACCAACGGTGTCGATGTGCGCATCCATGGCAATCAAGTGTGGCCCATGGCCGATATAACCGAGGATATTGCCCATTGGGTCAATTTCAACTTTGTCGAAGCCCACCTTTTCCATTTCTTCTTTAATGCGGTGAACGACGCGTTTTTCATCACAACTTTCACTTGGGATAGCAATCATATCGCGCAAAAAACGGGTCATATCAGCTTTGTAATGTTCGGCTTTCGCGACGATGTCACTGAATGGAATTTTAGTCATTTTGATGCTCCTGATTGTTGCAACCTGAGATACTGTGTTTCCCTTCCCATACGACTTCCCGGTAATGCTGAACGTCGGTGTCTCCTTCGGTGCTAATCAGCAGAACGCGGGATTGTTCATTGAGACCGAGTCGTTGCATGAGGCTATTTTTTTCTGGGTGGAACATCACCGCAGCCAATACGCCCATAGTGACTGCGCCTGATTCTCCGGAGATGATTGCAGCATCACCAAGAAGCGGATTACCCAAAACGCGCATGCCCAAAGCGGCTACACGGTCGTCGCACGAGATGAACTGGTGTGAACAGTTGCGCAGTAATGGCCACCCGAGTGGATTAGGCTCACCGCAGGCCAGTCCCGCCATAATGGTGTTCATTTCGCCGCCTACTACGCTTAGGGTTCCACTACATCCTGAACGATAAATGCAATCGGCACGTTCGGGCTCTACGATGACGCTATGCAGCGCTTGCGCGCCATACACATCGACCAGATAGCCTAATACCCCAGCCGCCATAGCCCCGACACCGGCCTGCAAAAAGACATGTGTGGGGGGCTGAGGCATTTGCTCTACCGCTTCGACGGCAAGCGTAGCGTAACCTTGCATGATCCAGGTTGGGATCTGCGTATAACCTTCCCATGCAGTGTCCTGCACGACTTCCCAGCCGTGTTCGGCAGCAGTACGCATAGTCAGACGTACCGTATCGTCATAGTTCATGTCAGTGACGATGCATTCAGCACCCAGGCGGGTGATGTGATCGACGCGTTCCTGGGAAGAGCCCTTAGGCATGTAAATCACAGCATGTTGGCCAAGCTCTTTTGCTGCCCAGGCCACCCCACGACCGTGGTTACCGTCAGTTGTGGTAGCAAAGGTCATTTTTTCTTGTTTGGCATTTCGGCACTTTTCGAAAGAAAAGTGTTGAATGTCGAGGTGGTATTTTTCGCAGTACAGGCGAGCGATGGCGTACGCTCCGCCTAGCATTTTGAACGCGTTCAAACCGAAACGTTGGGACTCGTCTTTTACCCACACGTTCGCTACGCCGAGCTGGTTGGCAAAGCCACTGAGCGAATGCAAGGGCGTGGGTTGATAACCAGGTAATTGCTGATGAAAAGCCTTAGCCTGCAAGGCAGGCTCACGGGAAAACAGCGCCATACTTTCGCCGTTAAACCGGGAATTATCAGCAATCTTCATCGGAATCGAAAACCGAGACATCTCGTGCTCCTTGTTATCGTCGCATTATTTGATTCGTGGCTGTGCTTCACGCAACAGTTGCGCCAGAACGTCACCAGGGCGTGCGTATTTTCTTGCCAGAATCATGGCCGCGATGATGTATGGCTTCCAGCTCGCCTCTTTGTAAGTGGCAATGCGATAGCGTTCAAACACACTTTCTTCTACTTCGCCGGCCTCACAGGACACGCTGCTAATGTCTGCTGGCAGACAGTGCATATACAGCGCCTTGCCCCCTTTCGTACGCTTCATTAGCTCTTCCGTGCAGTGCCAGCCTTTGTGCAGAGCGTTTTGTTGCAGGCACGATTTTTCGAGGTCTTTAAGACCCTGGTCATCATTGGCATACAGAAGCTCGGTGCGTGTCTGCATGACCTGCCATGGCGCCCAGGATTTGGGATAAACGATATCCGCACCGCTAAAGGCTTCTTCCATGGAACTCACCTGGCGGAAGCTACCACCGCTTTCAGTTGCGTTCTTACGCGCAACGTCCAGCACGTCGGGTATCAGGTCATAGCCTTCCGGGTGAGCCAGGGTGACGTCCATACCGAAGCGAGTCATCAGACCGATAATGCCCTGAGGAACTGAAAGTGGTTTGCCGTAGCTAGGCGAATACGCCCATGTCATCGCGATTTTCTTGCCTTTGAGCTTATCTAACCCACCAAAATGCTCTTTCAGCCAGGCAAGATCCGCCATTGACTGAGTAGGATGGTCAATGTCGCATTGCAGGTTGATCAGCGCCGGACGCTGCGGCAGCACGCCTTGTGCAAAGCCATCATCAAGTGCTTCACCCACTTCGCGCATATAGGCATTGCCTGCGCCAAGATACATGTCGTCACGAATGCCGATGGCATCAGCGCAGAAGGAGATCATATTGGCGGTTTCACGTACCGTTTCACCGTGAGCAATTTGAGATTTACCCTCATCCAGGTCTTGCTGCGCCAGGCCTAGCAAATTCAGCGCCGAGGCATAAGAGAAACGCGTTCTGGTGGAGTTATCACGGAAAACGGAAATCCCCAGGCCACTTTGAAACACGCGGGTCGCCATATTTTCTGCCCGCATAGCCTTCAGCGCCTCAGCAATGCTCAGCACCTGCTGCAATTCGCTGTGTTTCTGCTCCCAGGTAAGTAGAAAATCTTTACTGTGAAGATCTGACGGTAGTCCATTAATTGTTTCAATTAACCCTGCAATTGAGTTCATGACACTTGACCTCTGTGATTGAAAATAGGTGCGAATTTCGCCGCATTCTGGCGCTGATAGAGAGCTAACAACATTCGTGCCAATCTCGGGTTTTAATGAACGACCCGTTTTAATATGTGAAGAAGATCGAGTTTTAATATGTAATCCAAAGAAATTGCTGATTCATTGAGAAGAAATAAAACTGAATGGTAGAAGACATGATGAATTAAAGGTGGAGCACAGTGGTAATGGAGCTTAAAAACCCGCTCAAAATGATAAATAAAAAAAGTTTCTCAATGTGATATGTATCAAAAGTTCAGATTCCCCTGGCGGAACCTGAAATGTGACGAGTTCAACCCTGAAATACAGGTATCACTTATGTCAGAGAAGAAAGCAGCCCATAAAAACATGGGAACATTAATGCGGGTACAGCCCACGGTGGCTCATTTCACCCAATTATTACACCGGGTTTTATTGCTGGAAGTTGAGGTTATTGATAATCATTTCGTTCGCGTAGCCGGAACAGGAATATACGGCAGCGGGCTGGGTGAAATTCCCGAAACGAATAACCAGTTGTTGCGTTCCGTTATTGAAACCGGGAAAGAAAAAGTGGTTCTCCACTCGAAACTAGACCCACTTTGTTCAGAGTGTAAAGGCCGCGACGGTTGCCATGAACTGGCGTTTATCGGCGTTCCTGTTCTGCATGACAATGTCTGTCTGGGGGTCATTAGCCTGATTGCTACCAACCAGGATCAGCATCAACGTTTGTGTGATAACAGTCAGATGTTTATCCAATACATCAAGCATATTTCAACATTGGTTATCAATAACCTGGCCAAAACCAATGTGATAAACGAAAGCGATACTCGCCTTTTCTCAAGGCTTATCATGGCAATGGATCAGGGGGTGGTCGTTCTTGATGATAAAAACCGTGTTGTACGCTGTAACGAAAATGCGCTGAAATACCTGGCAATTACAGAAGATCATCTGGTTGGACGGGAAATGGATCTACAACCCCTGACTAGCTCTGTAAATGCTGAATTCGACTATGTTCAGTATCGCTTGCAATGTAACCAGCTCCATAAAACCGTCACCTGCCAACTTCACCTTATTGAAAATCACCGATTATTGTTATTTGCTTTCCACCAGTCTCATCTTAAAGACAACGAAAACGAACAAAACAAAGAAACAAATATCGAACACGTTATCGGTGATTCATGCCAAATGCAGGTAGTAAAACGCCTGATTACTCAGGTGGCGAATAGCCCTTCGAGTATTATGGTGACAGGAGAGAGTGGTACGGGAAAAGAAGTAGTTGCCAGAGCAATTCATCGCCTAAGCCCACGTCAGGCAAATCCTTTTATTGCCATAAATTGCGCCGCCATTCCCGAAAACCTGCTCGAAAGCGAGTTGTTTGGCTACACAAAAGGAGCATTTACCGGTGCCGCACCGGGAGGGAAAATAGGCCTTATTCAGTCCGCTAACGGTGGGACATTATTTCTGGATGAAATTGGCGACATGCCACTTATATTACAGGCCAAGCTATTGCGTGTGTTAGAAACGCGCGAACTACAGCCTGTAGGCTCCAGTCAATATATTAAAGTTGATATTCGCGTTATTTCCGCCACCAATCAGAAACTGGATCAAAAAATAGAGGATGGCCAGTTCCGTGAAGATCTCTTTTACCGCCTGAATGTGATCCCGGTTCCCTTACCTCCCCTACGTGAACGACGGGGTGATATAGAGATGCTAATGCACTTTTTCCTTAATTTGCACACACAACGTATTGGCCGGGCCTACCCAGGCGTTAGCGAGGAAGTCATTAATGCATTTTTGCATTATCGCTGGCCTGGAAATGTACGCGAATTGAGTAACCTGATGGAGTATTTGGTCAATATTGTCCCTACGGGCTCGGTTATCGATCGTGCGATGCTCCCCCCCTCTTTTCACTCAGCTCCCGTCAGGCTTCCTGTTCATACCCATACCCAGGAAAATACAGCCAGTAATGGTGCAAATCTGAAATCCATTGAAAAGACGCTGATCGAAGAGGCGTTGATTCGCCAAACAAACAAGCGCCTGATTGCCGAAGAGTTGGGAATCGGCATCGCCACGTTATACCGTAAAATTAAGAAATATGGGCTAGAAGCGCTGGATGCGAAAAGCAATAGCCTCTAACCGTATACTTTTTCTGGCTTGCACCATTCGGCTGCAAGCTTTTGATACTGTACCGGCGTGTCCACATCTTCATGGATAGCCGGTTCATCCACCTCGATACTCCGCCGACCAAAAGTTTGCATTAACGACTTTAGCATCCCGTTGGCTGGGGTTGCGAGAATGGCTCCGCGCATAGAACCCGGCAATAACGCAGGATGGCCACGGTAACTTGCAAATTCGGGCACACAGCAATAGGGCCCACGTGATTCCCACAGCGTGGCATAAACCGCAGGACTGATCGTCGGCATATCACCTAATGCCAGGAAAAAATGTTGTCCGTGCGTCTGAGCGATTCCGCATTGCACTGAAGAGAACATTCCTTGCTGAAAATCGGGATTGTAGGCCAGTGTCACGCCGGGATGATTGCCATAACGAACATGAAGTTCATCCGCCCGATGGCCCGTCACCAGAATCACTCGTTCACAAAACCCTAGAGCGTGTTCAATCGCGCTATCCAGTACTGTGCCCTCGTCCCATGGGAGCATCATTTTCCACGCGCCCATTCTGCTCGAAAGCCCTGCCGCCAACATAACGCACTCTGGTTTGTCTTCCATCGCACACCTCGAAAAAAGGCCCCTGAAACGGGGCCAATGAATTATCCAACAGACTTCAGGACGGCTTTTATAGATTTAATCACGGGGTGGTAACCCGTACAGCGACACAGATTGCCTTCAAGCGCTTCACAGATTTCATCGTCTGAAGGATTAGGGTTACTGTCGAGCAACGCTTTGCTGCTCATCAGTATTCCCGGGGTGCAGTATCCACACTGCGTCCCCCCGTGGCGTACGAAGGCATTCTGTAGTTTTAAGCCTATAGGTTCATGATGTAGCGCTTCGACGGTCGAGATTTCAGCCCCCTCACACTGCACCGCCAGCACCAGACACGAACAGACGGCTTTACCATTCATAATGATGGTGCAGGCTCCACACTCACCCACCGAACATCCTTCTTTGGTGCCGGTGAGACGCAGATCCTCACGTAAAAAATCAACTAAACGGCGGTTATCGCTCACTTCACGGCTCACACGGATACCGTTAACTTTCAGCTCTATCGTTTTCATTTTTTTATCCTGCTCACTTTCTTTCGTTCAGCAACTCGCCCAACATCTGGCGGAACATGTCGAGATAGACCGGCATTTTGTATGCCGCTGACCAACGCTTGCCTATCGCAGCCTCCATCTTCTGATTAAGGGCTTCCGCCGCATCTTCGATGGTCTGTGCTGAAAGCACTTTACCCATGAGGCAATTTTCGACTTCGTACAACCGCTGTGGCTTACTGAACAGCGCGCCATCCACCAGTCGGCAAAACGCCAGCTTACCTTGGCTATCCAGGCTGAATTGCCCAGTCAAACTCTGGCGAGTAATGTTCAGCGCGTTTCGGCGCCCCAATTGCAGATAGCGATACTGCTGAATTTCAGGCTGTGGTTTGGGAATGAGCACCCGCGTCAGCAATTCTCCAGGTTGCAGACTTGTGCGATAACCCGCTTCTATAAAGTGACTTAACGGTAGATAGCGAATTCCTGATGAGGATTGCAGCTCCACCTCAGCATCCAGAATGATCAACGGAGGCACTGAGTCCGCACATGGTGCGGCATTGACAATATTGCCTCCAATGGTTGCGCGGTTTCGCAATTGCAGCGAGCCTATAGTGCGACAGGCGGTGACCAGCACGGGATAACGTTCGCGAACGGCTGGATGGGCGACAAGATCGCTAAAGCAGACCGCAGCACCAATCACTAAGCCGCCGTCAGCTTCTACAATCTGGCTAAGTTCTTTCAGGCCTGAAATATTCACCAGTTTAAGATTGCTGACCTGCATCCTCGCCTGCACCAGTTGATCAGTCCCCCCGGCAATCGCCATTGCGCCGGGTTCTTGCATGGCTTGCAGGGCATCATTGAGTGAAGACGGTGTACAGACGGTGAGATTGTTGAGCCGTAGCGTTTGTTTTTTCTCACCTTGCTCGCCCTGAAGTTCACTTTGGCGCTCTGGTTTTTTCAGGTTGTAGCCCAGGCGAACTTGCTCAAGGGTGAGTGGGATCTGGCGATTCCAGCGATCCAGTGCAAAGCTCACCGCGTTGTTCAACGCAGC
The DNA here is from genome assembly GCF_014189855.1 of Buttiauxella sp. A111. Lineage (GTDB taxonomy): Bacteria > Pseudomonadota > Gammaproteobacteria > Enterobacterales > Enterobacteriaceae > Buttiauxella > Buttiauxella selenatireducens. Next base: position 32,096 of record NZ_BJFN01000001.1, on the reverse strand, counting down.
CGCCCCCAGTTCCAGCACGGGCTCACCAATCACTTTCGCGCCATAAGGACCGGCTTTATCGTGGTTTTCCACGGTAATAACCGTTATCGGTGGAACATCTTTGATGGTTGGCAGCAGGTAGGTATCAAAGTTTTCAGATTTCACTTCACCATGGGCAATATTGAAATCTTCCAGCATGCCGTAGCCAATCATCCCTTGAACCACGCCGCCGTAGACTTGCCCTTCAATGCCAACGCGATTGATCACTTTACCTACATCATGCACCGCAGTGATGTGGTTGAGTGTTATTTTGCCAGTGCGCGTGTCCACTGCGACATCTGCAATCTGGCAGCCGTAGACCCAAGTGAAGTACGGGCTACCGGAGCCTTTATGCTCATCCCAATGAATGTCCGGGGCCACGTGCCAGCCATAGGCAGAAAGATTTTCGCCCGCAGCTTTGGTTTTACCAACGACATCATTAAATGAAAGACGCAGGTCCGGCTGCTGCCGGTTATAGACCTCACCGTTTTCCCAATTCAGTTCATCCACTGAGCTGGCATTTAAAGCTTTGCCGACCACCTTTACCATTCTGCACTTCAGCTTATTGGCAGCACTCAGCACTGCCTGCCCTCCCATCAGCGTGCCGCGCGATGCAACCGTTGAGCCACCATCGGCGATCATTGCCGTCGCGGGATCGGTAAACATTACTTGTTCAAGCGGAAGACCGAAGGCTTCAGCAGCAATCAACGACATGGTCGTTTGCAACCCCTGGCCGTTTTCTGACACAGAGGTGGAGATGTTAAGGCTACAATCAGCGTTTATTTGAATCAGCGCGGATGAGGCATCCAGCCCTTCGGCGCCAAGAGAGCAACCACGGTGGCTTAAAGCCAGGCCAATACCGTATTTTACTGGATTGTTTTGGGCGTTTAGACGCTGGTAGTGATCCCGTTTGGCACAGAACTCTGCACTGTTCAGCGCCCGGTCCAGTACCTCTTCGGCAGAAACGGTGTGTTCGCTAAAGACCTGCCCGGCCATGCTGGTATCGTTTTGCTTCAGCACATTTCGACGGCGAAGTTCTACCGGCGAAATTTTAAAGGTGGCAGCCACTTCATCCATCAGCGATTCGTTGGCAAAAATGACCTGCGGCGCACCGTAGCCACGGTATGCGGAAGTGTAATTGTTGTTGGTATAGACGCCTGTGACATCAACCCTGACGTTGGGGATATTATAAGGGCCTGCGGCCTGCACTGAACTCCGCCAGGTCACAAAAATAGTTTGGCCTGCGTAACTGCCGCCATCCGCAATGATATCTATTTTTATCGCCTGAATACGCGCATCGTCATCCAACCCTATTTTGTATTTCATCTTATAAGGATGGCGCTTATAACTTTCGCGCATAGACTGTTCGCGATTATATGTGAATTTAACCGGGCGCCCGGTCAGAGTAGTTAATAATGCCGCACGGCAGGCAAGATGATCGATAATATCATCCTTGCCGCCAAATGAACCACCCAGCACGGAACGCTTAACGTTAACCTTAGACTGCGGCAATCCAAGATATTTAGCGACAAGGCCACGAACGCGGTGCGCATTCTGAATAGAACCTGCAATAGTAATAATTTGTTCGTTAGGATCTAAATAGCTGATGATCGATTCAGGTTCTATATATGCGTGCTCCTGAAAACCGACTTCATATTCACGTTCAAATATATGTGTAGAGGCAGCGAACCCGGCGTCAATATCACCTTTTACCGTATGATGACGATTGATAACGTTGCTTTCACTGTCGCAATGGATCAACCGTGCACCCGGTGCGAGGGCTTCTTGTGGATCGGTTATCGGGGTGTATTGCGTGTAGGTTGCGCTGATTTTGTCAGCCGCCAGGCATGCGGCCTCGTAGGTTTCAGCCGCAATAATCGCAATCACGTCCCCTCGGAAGGCGATTTCATCTTTCGCAATCGGCGGGTAGTCTGGAATAATGACGCCTATTTTTTCGACACCTTTGACATCCTTAGCGGTGGCAATGTACACCACACCGGGGATTTTTTGTGCTTCACTGATATCGAGAGTTTCAAGGCGACCCGCAGCAATATCCGCGTAACGACAAACCCCGTAAAGCATACCCTGCATGACGATATCATCGCCGTAAATAGCGCTTCCTTTGACTTTTGCTACACCGTCAACGCGCGGGACTTCAGTGCCTACCAGCGTTGTATCCATACCATTCTCCATAATAAGAATAGAACTAATGTGAGTATCTTAAACGGTTAGTAATAAGCAAAGGCTGTGCCAGCACAGGTAAGAAATAAAAACACGAGTAATTTTTGCGAGCTGAATTCAAAAATTGAAAACATCTACTGTGAAATCACGCAGGCGATACAGTGGGCATTAAATAAATAGCATGCAGAGGATTAGATAATTATCAAACTGATAATTATCATCAAGCAGGTGGTAAAACCTGGCGATTAATAAAGGTGAATAAATATAGTTTTGCGAAGCACCTCTCATTATCGTTTTTACTTTCGGTTGTTTAATTTTTTGTGCACCTTTTTTGCATCATCGTGGCAAAACGCAAATCAGGAAGAAAACATGAACCGTTTTGTCATTGCGAATACCTGTGATTGTATTGGGTGCAAATCTTGCGAAATAGCCTGCATGTTGGCTCATAATGAACAACGTTACCCTGAGCCAGGGCAGCATCTGCAATCTCGCGTCACGGTGGTTAATACGGGTAGCGCGTCAACTGCCGTTATGTGCCATCAATGTGATAATGCGCCATGTGTAGCGAGCTGCCCTACCGCCGCGCTGGTTTATCAAAATGATCATGTCGTTCTTGATGAGAAACACTGTATCGGGTGTAAAAGTTGCATCCTCGCGTGCCCGTTTGGCGTGATAAGCCTAACGACCAACGACCATTCCATCGCCCAAAAATGTGATTTATGTGAACAAAAAAACAGTGCCAGCGGCCCTGCCTGTGTCAACGTCTGCCCGACTAATGCCTTGCAGCTTGTCACCCAGAAACAGCTCACTCAAATTCGTCACAAACGGCAGCAAGAGACACTCCCAGGCCTGCGCGCGGCACGGCAAACCGGCCGTGACAAACTGCTGCTCAGCCCAAAAAGAAGCGATCCGGATAAATTACCGGCCAACGAGCGACGCCACCATTTCCAGGAGATCTATCAGCCCTTTAAACCGGAACAAACATGCCAGGCTGGTGAGCGCTGTCTGGAATGCGCCGACCATGCCAACTGCCGCTGGACATGCCCTCTGCATAATGCCATCCCGGAACTTATTCGTCTGGCAAAACAGGGGCGTATCAACGAGGCCGTGGAGCTTTCTCACCGAACCAGCAGCATACCTGAAGTTTGTGGGCGCGTTTGCCCACAGGACCGGTTGTGCGAGGGTTCCTGCACACTTGAGGGCAACAGCGGATCGGTCACCATTGGGTGCATAGAGAAATACATCACTGACACCGCGTTAAAGGCGGGTTGGCGCCCGGATCTTAGCGGTGTTCGGCAGCGATCAGAACGCGTTGCAATCATTGGCGCGGGCCCGGCGGGATTAGCCTGCGCAGACGTACTTGCGCGGCACGGCGTGAAAGCGGTGGTTTACGATCGCCATCCAGAAATTGGCGGCCTGCTGACGTTTGGCATCCCCTCCTTCAAACTTGATAAGCAAGTGTTAGCAACGCGCAGAGAAATATTCACCGGCATGGGCATTGAGTTCGTGCTCAACTGTGAAATTGGTCGGGATATCAGCTTCAGCCAGGTGATTGAGGAAAACGACGCGGTGTTTATCGCCCCAGGCACTTATCAGTCAATGATTGCAGGGCTTGAGAATGAGGATGCAACAGGCGTGCTAGAAGCGTTGCCCTATTTGATAGCCAATACCCGCAATGTGATGAATATCGCCGAAGATCCTGAAAACCCGTTTGTTACGCTCAAAGGCAAACGCGTGGTGGTGCTCGGTGGTGGAGACACGGCAATGGATTGCTTGCGAACCGCCGTGCGTCAGGGCGCGACAGCGGTAACTTGCGCCTACCGGCGTGATGAAGCCAATATGCCTGGCTCACGTAAAGAAGTAAAAAATGCACGTGAAGAAGGCGTGGAATTTCAGTTTAACATCCAGCCGCAACGCATCGTGCTGGATAAAAAAGGGGCAGTAGCGGGAATCGAAATGCTACTGACCGAACTTGGCGAAATGGATGCCAGTGGACGCAGACGCCCTAAAATCATCAAAGGCTCAGAGTTTATTATTGAAGCCGATGCACTCATTGTCGCATTTGGTTTCCAGGCTCATGCCATGCCATGGCTGAAAGAAGGCCACGTAGAATGCGATAAGTGGGGACAAATTCGCATAGGCGTAAACTCTCGCTACCCAGGACAGACCACAAACCCACGCGTTTTTGCCGGAGGAGATGCCGTGCGCGGTGCAGATCTGGTGGTAACAGCAATGGTCGATGGCCGCCGCGCTGCTACGGATATTATTGATATGCTCGACTGCGAGCAGGCGAAAGCGACGAAGGCAGCATCATGAAAACAGCTTACATTCATGTTGAGACACAGCGCTGTATCGGCTGCCGCACGTGTGAAGTTAGCTGTGCGGTTAACCATCAGTCCGACGCGCACAAAGATTTTTCTCCCCGCCTGCGCGTTTACAAAACGAGTGACATCAGTTCCCCTGCCGTATGTCACCAGTGCGAAAGTGCGCCCTGCGCAAGCGCCTGTCCTACCGGAGCGCTGAGTAAGCGAAATGGGATAATTGCAGCGGATGAAGCACTGTGCATCGGGTGCAAAAGTTGCATTATGGCCTGCCCGTTCGGTGCCGTAGATGTGGTTGGGGAAGCGGTAGCGCCACAAAAAATCGCGCTATTAAAATGTGATATGTGCCAGCATGACCCTCAAGGCCCAGCTTGTGTGAGCGTTTGCCCGACCGATGCCCTTAGCATTATGACGCCAGAGAGATTAGAGCAACTCTCCATACAAAAACGCCACGCTGTTTAAAGTATTACGGGGCGGTGCATCTGCCCCGTATTCCCCCTGAATTAACAACGGCCTTTCATACGATATCAGCACAAAAAACGAGATATAAATCACAATACCGGTTGTACACCCGGATCGATGGTTTTATGATCGCCTCCTCTCCATACTTTTACTGACCAGCGCGAAACCCATTTATGACCATAAGCAACGTATCACGCAAAACGGCGTGGTTACGCGTCGTTACGCTCGCTGTCGCGGCCTTTATTTTTAACACCACGGAATTTGTCCCAGTCGGTTTGCTGTCAGACATCGCCGATAGTTTTGGCATGCAAACAGCGCAAGTCGGGATCATGCTGACTATCTACGCCTGGGTAGTGGCGCTGATGTCCCTGCCCTTTATGCTCTTGACCAGCCAGGTCGAACGAAAGCGGCTATTAATCAGCATTTTTATCTTGTTTATCGCAAGCCACGTACTCTCTTTTGTGGCCTGGAGTTTTACCGTGTTGGTGATTAGCCGCATCGGTATCGCATTTGCCCACGCGATTTTCTGGTCGATTACCGCGTCGCTGGCGATTCGTATGGCACCCGCAGGCAAAAAAGCGCAGGCGCTGAGTTTGATTGCCACCGGCACAGCGCTTGCGATGGTACTGGGTTTGCCGCTTGGGCGTATTGTCGGGCAGTATTTCGGCTGGCGCACCACCTTCTTCGCCATTGGCGTTATCGCGGCCATCACGCTGTTCTGTGTGATGAAACTGCTGCCTAAATTACCCAGCGAGCATTCAGGTTCGCTAAAAAGTTTGCCGCTGCTGTTCAAGCGACCCGCGTTAGTCAGCTTATACGCATTGGTTGCGGTGGTCGTTACCGCACATTACACCGCTTACAGTTACATTGAGCCGTTTGTGCAAACCGTGGCCGGATTGAGCGCCAATATGGCTACCTTCCTGCTGTTGGTCCTGGGGGGCGCGGGGATTATTGGCAGCGTGATGTTTGGTAAATTGGGGAATCGGCACTCATCCACGCTCGTCAGTGGCTCTGTCGGTTTATTAGTGCTGTGCCTTGCGTTGCTGTTGCCTGCCGCACAAAGCACCGCTTACCTCACGTTGTTATGCCTGTTCTGGGGTGTCGCGATAATGGTCATCACCCTCGGCATGCAGGTTAAAGTGCTGGCGCTGGCACCTGACGCAACCGATGTATCAATGGCGTTATTCTCGGGGATTTTTAATATCGGGATTGGTGCGGGGGCGTTGGTGGGTAATCAGGTGAGTTTGCATTTTGATATGTCCAGCATCGGTCTGGTCGGTGCGGTTCCTGCACTGGTTGCGCTTATCGGCTCGGTGTTAATCTTCCGCCGCTGGCCGGTATCGTTAGAAGAAAAGCCGCAGCACAGTTAATGTAGCGATGTCGGGCGGCGCAACGCTCACCCGACATCCCTTTCCTTACGTAGACGTCTGATTAACTGGCTGGGAAATGAGTAATAATTTCCAGTATGCCGTTAATAATAAACTGCACGCCCATACAAACCAGCAAGAACCCCATCAGGCGGGAAATAGCTTCAATGCCGCTTTTGCCCACCATCCGCATAATCGCGCCAGAACTGCGTAAACTTCCCCACAAGATTATCCCCACCAGGGCAAAAATAATTGGTGGGGCCACCAGCACAACCCAATTGGCAAAATCGACACCGTGTTCAATGGTCGACGACGAACTGATAATCATTGCTATGGTACCTGGCCCCGCAGTGCTTGGCATGGCGAGAGGTACAAAGGCAATGTTGGTATCCGGTTCTTCTTCCATCTCCTGGGCTTTGGTGTTTGCTTCCAGTGATTCATGCGCTTTTTGTTGTGGGAACAACATGCGGAAACCAATGAAGGCAACAATCAGCCCACCCGCAATACGCAAGCCAGGTATGGAAATACCAAAGGTATTCATCACAACCTGACCTGCGTAATACGCGACCATCATGATAATGAATACGTTGACTGACGCCATTAACGCAGTTTTATCACGGGCCTTTTTGTTCATATCTCCGGCGAGACCAAGGAACAATGCTACCGTAGTCAATGGGTTAGCTAGCGGCAACAATACCACCAGCCCCAACCCTACGGCCTTAACTAACTCCACCATCTTTAGTCCTTAACGTCGGTTGCTTATGCGTTGCTGAGTATAGCAGCCAACCCTGGCGACTTTCGTTAAAGGATGCGTCTTAATGTTAAAACTGAACCGTTTTAGCAATTTGTGGCATCACCGACTCATCACGTTGACTTATGCTTGCCTGAGCAATAATATCCACCGTGATTAAATATACTTGCCTGGGCAATCATAGTGAAAAATACAAACGATCTGTTTAACGAAGTTATTCCCCTCGGAAGACTGATCCACATGGTTAACCAGCATAAAGACCGCCTGCTAAACGAGCATCTCTCCCCGCTGGATATTACTGCTACGCAATTTAAGGTGTTATGCACTATTTATTGCGAAGCATGTGTACAACCAGTGGAACTGAAAAAAGCGTTGTCAGTCGACCTCGGCGCGCTAACGCGCATGTTAGACCGCCTGTTATGTAAAGGATGGGTCGAACGCTTACCGAATCCCAATGATAAACGTGGCGTACTGATACGGCTGACTCCCGAAGGGAAAACGTTGTGTGAGAAATGCCACCAGTTGGTGGGACAAAACCTGCATCAAGAACTGACTAAAAACCTAAAGGCAGACGAAGTGGATATGCTTTATCAACTCCTGACAAAAGTCTTGCCGCAAACCTGATAAGTGGTGAAACCATGTCCAGACGGAACAATGATTCAGTAACAATTCAAAGTATTTTGGACTGGATAGAAGAGAACCTGGAAAACCCTCTTTCGCTTGAGAAGGTTTCGCAGCGTTCAGGCTACTCAAAGTGGCACCTGCAAAGGATGTTTAAAAAAGAAACCGGCCATTCATTAGGCCAATACATCCGCAATCGCAAATTGACCGAGATCGCTCTCAAACTGAAACAAAGTGACGAGCCGATTCTCTATTTAGCAGAACAATACGGGTTTGAGTCACAACAGACACTCACCCGCACGTTCAAGAATTATTTTTCTGTACCACCTCATCGATTCCGCGTTGCGTGTTCAGGTGGTGAAGGAAAGTATATTCATCCGCTAAATCATTAATATTATTAACAAATGCTATGCAACGGCCTGTTGATTCAGGCACCGAGGATTTATGAAACGTTTTATCTCGAGCGCGAGCCTGCTGTTGATTCTGGCCTCCGCTAATGCTCTGGCAGAGCAATCGAGCCCATTCAGTGCCACGCAAGCTAATCAAGGCAACATGATTATCCCAGCCGCTGACAACTCTGGCGACAACGGCCACATGATAGGTGAAAAGTCTGAATGGCTGGGTACGCCCTACTATCAAAATAACAGCAACTGATCATCGCTGCGGCGGGATCTTCTCACCGATCCCGCCAGAATTAACTCACCACCGTCCTGCGTACCCGCAAACCAAAGACGTTAATATACAAACCGCCCATAATCAGCAACGCCCCCGCTAGCTGTGTCAGAGAAAGCGTTTCGTCCAAAAGCCATGCGGCACTCGCCATCCCAACCACTGGCACCAGTAACGATAGCGGCGCAACACGCCAGGTTTCGTATCGTCCCAGCAAACTTCCCCAAATCCCATAGCCCACAATCGTTGCCACAAACGCCAGATAGACCAACGACAACATAGTCGTCATATCAATGGCAATCAGGCTTTGCCACATCAAAGATGGGCCATCGAATAAGAGACTGGCGGCAAAGAATGGCAGCACAGGGATTAAAGCACTCCACACCACCAAAGACATAATCGGCGGACGCGCTTCTAACTGCATAATTTTCTTATTGAAGATATTGCCGCACGCCCAACTGAACGCCGCGGCTAGCGTCAGCATAAAGCCGAGCAACGCCACATGCTGCCCACCAAGACTACCTTCAATCAGTACCAGCACTCCGATAACGGCAAGGGTAATTCCCGCTAATTGCTTTCCTTGCAGACGTTCTTTAAAGACGCACGCCCCCAGAATAATGGTGAAGAATGCCTGCGCCTGAAGCACCAGCGAAGCAAGGCCTGCGGGCATGCCAAACTTAATGGCACTAAACAAAAACGCAAACTGCCCAAAGCTTATCGTCAGCCCGTAAGCGGCAAGTAAGCGAAAGGGAATTTTCGGACGAGCGACAAACAGTAATGCGGGGAACGCAACCAGCAGGAAGCGCAGACCAGCCAACAACAACGGCGGCATATTATGCAACCCCATTTTAATCACGACAAAATTCAGCCCCCACACCACGACGACGAGCATCGCCAGCAGTCCATCTTTACGCGTCATTTGCTTCCCCTGTTGTTATTGCATTTTTGTTAAAACTTAAAGCTAAATCAGCAGCGTGAATAGATACAGATGACACATTTAAGCTTCAGTACAGAAAGCAACACCTTAAAAACTGCATCTATACTTTGCCAAATCTTCATGGTAAATCTGAGTTCCCCCGATTAATCATTAATAAAAACAAACGATAAAATGGTTTCTTTAGCATCGCGATTTTCAGGCAAACATCTCTCCATCAGCGTGTTACTGCTCTCCTCCCTGTTGCTTACGGTAGGACGTGGGCTGACGCTCCCCTTCATGACCATTTACCTTTCCCGCAACTACAACATGCCACTCACCGAAATTGGTATGGCGTTGACCATTGCGCTCACCACTGGGGTCGTTTTCAGTTTATGGTTTGGCATCCTGGCAGATAAGTTCGATAAGAAAAAATGCATGCTGCTGGCGATTATTATTTTCCTGGGTGGATTTGTGGCCATCCCCCTGGTCGGTAATGCCATTTTGGTGGTGGTGTTTTACTCGCTCATTAACTGCGCTTATTCGGTCTTTGCGACCGTGCTAAAAGGCTATTTCGCCGATACGCTGGAAACTCACCAGAAACCAAAAATCTTCTCTCTCAATTATACCTTTGCCAATATCGGTTGGACGGTTGGCCCACCGATTGGCACGCTGGCCGTACTCTACAGCACGAACCTGCCATTCTGGTTATCCGGCCTGACGGCGATCATTCCGTTTATCGTCATTAGCCGTTATGTACACAGCGTTCCGGTAAGTGAAATACAGCAAAGCAGCACCAGGCTTTCTCCGAGCCTGATGCTCAAAGATAAGGCGCTAATGTATTTCACCTTATCGGCATTTCTTGGCTCATTAGTTTTTGGCTCTTTTGCCGCCTGTTTATCACAATATGCCATTGCTATCTCAGATTCAGATTTGGCTCAAAAAGTGGTCGGCGTAGTACTTCCGGTCAACGCGTTTGTAGTGGTGGTTTTCCAGTATATGGTCGGCAAACGCATTCGCCCGGACAACATCCAAAAGCTGATGTTTTACGGCACGCTATTTTTTATGGCTGGACTGGCAGGCTTTATGATTTCGGGCGACAACCTGCTTTTGTGGGGGTTATCGGCTGCGGTGTTTACCATTGGCGAGCTTATCTTCGCACCGGGCGAATATATGCTGGTCGATAACATCGCACCGCCAGGACTGAAAGCGAGCTACTTCTCCGCGCAGCAACTGGGGTGGTTAGGCGGTGCATGTAACCCGCTTTTCACGGGGTTAATGTTGACCTGGATGCCGCCATTTATGCTTTTTGTGGTGCTGATGGTGGCGATTTTGCTGGCGTATCTCATGGTTGTGAAAGGGATTGCCGTAAAACCGCAACGGGTTATGGCCTAGCTGGATATCGTGGTGGATGTCGCGACGCGAATCCACCCGACAATACTATTTCACGTCTTTCTGATACTGAATAAACCCAGACTTATCCGCTAACTTGTCGTATAACGCCTGGCCCGCCGCATTGGTTTCATGAGTATGCCAGTACACCCGTTGAGAACCTCTCGCCTGAGCATGCTGATACACCGCTTCAATCAGCGCGCGTCCAACACCTTTGCCGCGTGATTCTGGGGCGGTAAACAGATCCTCAAGATAGCAATGATCGTCTGCCGACCAGGTCCCACGGTGGTAAACCATATGGGTAAATCCAAGCATTTTACCCTGTTCATCAAACGCCCCCAACGCAAACATCGGCTCGGCAGGATCGCACATTCGTTGCCAGGTTAGCTGACTTAGTTCATCGCTCAGTTGGGTGTTGTAGAACGATAAATACCCTTGCCATAAAACCCTCCACGCCGCGTAATCACTCGCATCCAGTGCTCTTACCTGCACTGTTTGTCTGGTTGTGGGAGCCCGCACGGACACCAGGTTCTCACGAATCTGCGACAAGCCCAGCTTCTGCGCGCCATCAGGCATGTTTTCAACGGAAAGCCAGCGTTCAAATGCCTGCTCTATCGTTGGCCACTCGCTATCAAGAATCGAAAACCACGCGGTATCACGAGTACGCTGCTTATACACAACGGCCTGGCGGAACAACCCTTCATAACGGAATCCGAGGCGAATTGCCGCATGGCGCGACGGCGCATTCAGGCTGTCGCATTTCCACTCATAGCGACGATATCCCAGCCCAAAAGCATATTTCATCAGCAGAAAATGAGCTTCTGTTGCCTGTACGGTGCGTTGTAACCAAGGGGAATACATGACGAAACCGACTTCAACCACGCCGTTTGCCGGGTCGATGCGCATTAATGCTAATGTGCCGACCGCCTTACCCGTCAATTCGTCGATAACCGCATAGTGCAGCGGGTCGTGACTGCGCGCGATGGTATCAATAAAATCAACAAATTGTTGTTGCCCATCAAACGGCCCAACGTTCAAGTACGTCCAGCCGCGATCGTCCTCCGCTGTGCTCCACGCGGCCCATAAAGAATCTGCATGGTTATGGGTTAGCGGTTCGAGATGACAGTATTTCCCTTGCAAAACGATGCGTTCAGGACGCGGACAAGGTTGCCAGCCTGGTAGTGCATTGCCGATCGGTTGCTGAAATTCATTTGTTATGCCAGTCAATTCAGGCCTCCATGGGCGCAATAGCAATAAGTTACCTGAATATAAACAACTAATGGGCTCACCAAAAGGGCCATAATGTGTCTCTTTTAGTAGACCACTTTCGGCTTAAATCGCTACCAGCCCCCTCACCCCATCCGTTTCCATATCGGCTCCGGCACCACGCTGAATGATCGAACCCCGAGACATCACTAAATAGTTGTCGGCAAGATCAGCGGCAAAATCGTAAAACTGTTCAACCAACAAAATTGCCATATCCCCCTTCGCGGCTAATTGACCAATAACCTGACCGATCTCCTTAATCACCGAAGGTTGAATGCCTTCGGTTGGCTCATCCAGAATCAATAATTGCGGTTTACAGGCCAGCGCCCGGCCAATCGCCAGTTGCTGTTGCTGTCCACCGGAGAGATCGCCACCGCGTCGTTGTTTCATCTCTTTTAGCACCGGGAAAAGCTGATAGATTTCCTCCGGCACCGACTTAGCCTCCCGCCCGGAAAACCGTGAAAGCCCCATCAGCAAGTTTTCTTCCACCGTCAGACGCGGGAATATCTCGCGACCTTGCGGAACATACGCAATCCCCGCCTGTACCCGCTGGTGGGGTTTGCGGTTGGTGATGTTGTTTTGCTGCCAGTTCACACTGCCTGATTTTGCCGGGATCAGCCCCATCAGGCATTTCAGTAAAGTGCTTTTGCCAACCCCGTTGCGCCCCAGCAGGCAGGTGACTTCGCCGATTTTGGCGTCAAAGGAGACACTGCGCAGAATATGGCTGCCACCGTAGTATTGATTTAGATCGTTGACTTGCAGCATAAGCCACCCTCACCCCGGCCCTCTCCCTGAGGGCGAGGGGGAAAATAGATCGGTTCCCTCTCTTGTGAGAGAAGGGGAAATAAATCAGTTTCCTCTCCTGCGAGAGAGCGGAAAATAACTAGATCGGTTCCCTCTCCTGTGGGAGAGGGTTAGGGTGAGGGCATCAACTCCCTCACCGATAAAATTAACGCCCCAGATAAACCTCAATCACCTGCTCATTGGCCTGCACTTCACGCAGCGATCCTTGCGCCAGCACCTGCCCCTGATGCAGCACCGTCACGTGGTCGGCAATGGTTTCCACAAAACCCATATCGTGTTCCACCACCATCAACGAATGCTTGCCTGCCAGGCCGCGAAACAGCTCGGCGGTATACTCCGTTTCCGCATCCGTCATCCCAGCCGCCGGTTCATCCAGCAACAGTAAATGCGGCTCCTGGACCAGCAACATACCGATTTCCAGAAACTGTTTTTGCCCGTGTGAAAGCAAACCGGCTTTGCGATGACGTTCGGAACCCAGCCGTAACGTCATCAGCATTTCATCAATGCGGTCGCGCTGTTCGGAATTGAGTTTTGCCCGCAGGCTCGCCCACACGGATTTATCCGCTTTCTGCGCAATTTCCAGATTCTCGAACACCGTCAGCGCCTCAAAAACCGTGGGTTTCTGGAATTTTCGCCCAATGCCGCGTTTGGCGATCTCAGCGGGTTCCAGACGCATAAGGTCGGTCGATTGATCATAAAACGCCCTGCCGCTTTGCGGCCTGGTTTTGCCGGTAATCACATCCATCAGCGTGGTTTTCCCGGCTCCATTCGGGCCAATCACACAGCGAAGTTCACCGACGCCGATATTGAGCGACAAATCCGTTAGCGCCTTGAAGCCATCAAAACTGACATTAATGTTTTCCAGCATCAGTACCGGATCGGTTTGGTCACGATAACGGTCTGCTTCATGCTGCCGGGTAAAAAGCGGCTCGCCGGGTTGCATTATTTTTCTCCCTTACGCAGCAGACCAATCACGCCGCGCGGCAAAAACAGCGTAACGACGATAAATATCAGCCCCAGAAATAGCTGCCAGTACTCCGGCACCGCCATGGTGAAGTAGCTTTTCGCGCCGTTAACTAAACCCGCACCGAGGATCGGGCCGATCAACGTGCCGCGCCCGCCCAGTGCCACCCAGATTGCCGCTTCGATGGAGTTGGTCGGTGACATTTCGCCAGGGTTGATAATGCCCACCTGCGGCACATATAACGCCCCTGCCAGGCCGCACAGCACGGCGGATAACGTCCACACCAGCAGCTTGAAACCACGCGGATCGTAACCGCAGAACACCAGCCGGTTTTCTGCATCGCGCACGGCGGTTAGCACACGGCCAAACTTGCTGCGCGCCAGTGCAAACCCAATCCCCAGGCTTGCGATCAGCAATAAAACCGTGGCAATAAACAAGCCAATGCGTGTGCTCGTCGCAGTAATTGGCATACCCAGCAGCGTGGTAAATCCGGTAAACCCGTTATTACCGCCAAAGCCCGTTTCGTTACGAAAGAACAGCAGCATTCCGGCGTAGGTCAACGCCTGGGTCATAATCGAGAAATAAACCCCTTTGATTTTTGAGCGGAAAGCGAAGAAACCGAACACTAACGCCAGTATTCCCGGCACCAGCACAATCAACGCCAGCGCCCAGGCAAAATGCTGAGTGCCCCACCAAAACCACGGCAGTTGATTCCAGGAAAGAAACGACATAAACGCGGGTAGCCCGTCACCTGCGGCCTGCCGCATCAGGTACATGCCCATCGCATAACCGCCGAGGGCGAAGAAAATACCGTGGCCGAGAGAAAGCAAACCGGCATATCCCCACACCAAATCCAGCGCAATGGCGACCACCGCGTAGCATAAAATTTTGCCGACCAACGTCAGCGTGTAAGTCGAAAGACTCAGCGGATGGCTGGCGGGCAGTAGCGTCAGAAAGGGCAATGTCAGCATCAACACCACAATTAGCGACCCCAGCACGGCTGATATTCGCGGCGCTTTGCGGGTCAGGGTTAACGTCAGCGGCTGGCTCATCAGTCGATAACCCTCCCTTTCAGGGCGAACAGGCCTTGAGGCCGCTTCTGGATAAACAGAATGATCAGCACAAGGATGAGGATTTTGCCCAGCACCGCACCAATTTGCGGTTCCAGTATTTTGTTAAAGATACCCAATCCGAAGGCCGCAGCGACCATGCCCGCCAGTTGCCCGACGCCGCCCAGCACCACCACGAGGAACGAATCAATGATGTAGCCTTGCCCAAGTTCCGGCCCGACGTTGCCGAGTTGGGAAAGCGCCACGCCGCCAAGCCCGGCAATCCCGGAACCAAGGCCAAACGCCAGCATATCCACGCGTCCGGTTGGTACACCACAACAGGCGGCCATTGCGCGGTTTTGCGTAACGGCTCGAACATTCATACCCAGACGGGTTTTATTCAGCAACAGCCAGGTAAACAGCAACACCAGCATCACAAACCCAATGACTACCAGTCGATTCCACGGCAAAATCAGGTTCGGCAATACCTGCACGCCACCGGAAAGCCACGAGGGATTCGCCACCTCCATGTTTTGCGCGCCAAAGATCATGCGCACTATCTGGATAAGCATCAGGCTGATACCCCAGGTTGCCAGCAGCGTTTCCAGTGGGCGACCATAAAGATGGCGAATCACCGTGCGCTCAAGCGCCATGCCGATCCCCGCAGTCATCGCAAATGCGACGGGCAGCGCCACAATCGGGTATATCGTTAGCCACGCCGGGGCGTACTGCTGGAATGCGGTTTGCACCAGCCATGCGGAATACGCTCCCAACATCAACATTTCGCCATGCGCCATATTGATAACACCGAGTAAACCGTAGGTTATCGCAAGGCCCAGTGCGGCTAGCAGCAAAATTGACCCTAGCGAAATCCCCATAAATGCCTGCCCGAGGATCTCGCCCAGCATTAAACGATGCTGGATTTTTTGCAGCCCTTCGGTGGCGGCTTTGCGCACCTGTGCATCGGGTTCGGATTGCGCGTCGGTCAGCGGTTTTAACAGCGCCTGGGTATCGGGATCCGTTGAATGACTCAGTAACTCCACCGCATTCAGGCGCACGTTGGCATCAAGGCTTGCGAGCTGGAGACGGGCAATCGCACCTTCTAAAGCCGTGCGCACCTCGTCGTTTCGTTCGACGTTAAGCCTTTGTTCTAAACGCGGCAGGAGATCAGGCTGTGCATCGCGCTGTAACGCCTGAGCTGCTTGTAAACGCTGAGTGACGTTGTCACTTATCAGTTGGTGACTGGCGAGTGCGCTGCCTGCCAGAATGCGCAGACGGTTAGTCAGACGGATCTTCTTCACGTCACCCATGGGCGTCTTTACTTCACCCAGCGGCGTCAGCGTCGTGCCATTTTGCAAAAAAGCATGATGCTGTGAGTCAATCACCAGGTTTTCTTGCGCAAGCGAGCTAAGCAATGGGAGGCGCTTTGCATCCGGTGCTATCGCCCAGCTTTGCAGCAGTTTGGCCTGCTGCGTGCGGTTTGCCGCCGCAAAATCTTCAGCCTCTCCGGCGCGTGCGAAAAACGGCAGCAGCCAGGTGATGAAAAACAGCCAGCGTGCAAGTTTCATGGGCGTCTCCTTTGGTTTCATTGACTTCCCCCTCTCCTGGGGGAGAGGGCCGGGGTGAGGGCGACCCGCGCCTAATATTTCCCCCTCACCCTAACCCTCTCCCTCAAGGGAGAGGGGATCGATCGAGTCAATGCGAACTTAATTACTCGCCATTTTCACCGGCTCTTGCGACTTCTTGTCGTTGCCTGTAATGAACGGGCTCCATGGCTGCGCGCGGACCGGTGCATCGGTCTGCCACACCACATTGAACTGACCGTTACCTTCGATTTCGCCAATCATCACCGGTTTATGCAGATGGTGGTTGGTGGCATCCATGGTCAACGTAAAGCCAGACGGAGCTTTGAAGGTTTGCCCTGCCATCGCCGCGCGGACTTTGTCGACGTCCGTAGTTCCGGCTTTTTCCACCGCTTGCGCCCACATATGAATCCCGACATACGTCGCTTCCATTGGGTCATTAGTCACCACCGTGTCAGCATTCGGCAGCTTGTGCGCTTTGGCATACGCCTTCCACTCGGCGACAAACGCTTTGTTGGTTGGGTTTTCGACCGACTCGAAGTAGTTCCATGCCGCCAGGTTGCCGACTAACGGTTTGGTATCGATGCCGCGTAACTCTTCTTCACCCACTGAGAACGCCACCACCGGCACATCGGTTGCTTTCAGGCCCTGGTTTGCCAGCTCCTTGTAGAAAGGCACGTTGGAATCGCCATTGATGGTTGATATCACCGCTGTTTTACCGCCTGCGGAGAACTTCTTGATATTGGAAACGATGGTCTGGTAATCGCTGTACCCAAACGGGGTATAAACTTCTTCGATATCTTTATCCTGCACCCCTTTGGAATGCAGGAACGCTCGCAGGATTTTGTTGGTGGTGCGCGGATAAACGTAATCCGTGCCCAACAGGAAGTAGCGTTTCGCCGCCCCGCCGTCTTCGCTCATCAGGTATTCCACCGCCGGGATTGCCTGCTGATTAGGTGCTGCCCCGGTATAGAACACGTTTGGCGACATCTCTTCGCCTTCGTATTGCACCGGATAGAACAACAGCCCGTTCAGCTCTTCAAATACCGGCAACACCGATTTGCGCGATACCGAAGTCCAACAGCCGAACACCACTGCCGCTTTATCCTGGCTTAATAACTGGCGTGCTTTTTCAGCAAACAGCGGCCAGTTAGAGGCTGGGTCAACCACCACCGGTTCAAGCTGTTTCCCCAATACACCGCCTTTGGCGTTAATGTCAGCGATAGTCATCAACGCCACATCTTTGAGCGGCGTTTCAGAGATAGCCATGGTGCCGGACAGCGAGTGCATGATGCCCACTTTAATCGTGTCGGCGGCCTGCGCATTGAAAGCCAAACCCATGCTGATTACAGATGCGGACAGCGCAAAAACTTTAATGAAAGTACGACGTTGCATATGTTTCACTCCCAGAGTATTAAGTTTGACGGCTTTCACACCGCGTCCAACCACAACAACGCATCACCTGGCCCAACCGGACGACCCTGTTGGCAACTGATGCGGATAACGGTGCCGTCGCAGGGTGCCGCGACCATCAGCTCCATCTTCATGGCTTCCACCACAATCAGCGGCTCGCCCTGCTTCACGACTTGTCCTGGTTCAACAAGAATCTTCCAGATATTGCCGTTCAGATCGGCACTCACCAGATGGCCTTCCTGATCGTCAATCACCTCTTGTTCCGCAAGCATCGCGCTCTCAACGGCAGCACTTTCCTGCTCTTTCCAGTGCGCTACTTCGCTGTCAAACGCCCGTTTCTGACGGACGCGGAAGTCCGCGATGTCATCGGTGTTATCAATGAGGAACTGCTGGTATTCGGCGAAATCGAACTCAACTTCTTCAACGTGAACCTGCGCACGTCCTTCGCGGAAGGCGCAGCGGAACTCGGTTAGCTCCTCTTCTGTCACCGGATAGAAACGCACCTGATCGAAGAACTTCAGCAGCCAGGGTTCATCACCAAACTGATCGTTCTTGAGGAAAGTGTTCCAGATCGGCAGCGTGCGCCCGACTAACTGGTATCCACCGGGTGAATCCATGCCGTAGATGCACATGTACATACCGCCAATGCCGACGGTGCCTTCCGCAGTCCAGGTTCGGGCGGGGTTGTATTTAGAGCTGAGTAAACGGTGGCGCGGGTCAAGAGGCACAGCGCATGGCGCGCCGAGATAGACATCACCCAACCCGAGAATCAAATAGCTAGCGTCGAAGATGATCCGTTTTACTTCGTCGCGGTTGGCTAACCCATTGGTGCGTTGAATGAAATCGACGTTATTCGGCAACCACGGCGCATCGGCGCGAACCGTTTCTTTGTAACGTTCAACGGCGGCAAGCGTGGCGCTGTCTTCAAATGCCATCGGCAGATGGACAATGCGCGATGGGATTTTGAGTTGGGTGACATCCCCCAACTGCTTTTCCAGGCTCAGCAATAACGTCAGCAACTGCGCCTGCGAAATATGCTGGCTGTCGTAACGTACCTGAAGCGAACGCACACCAGGGGAAAGCTCTTCAATGCCCGACACGGCGCTCTTTTTGATAGCCTCCATCAGCAGATAAATCCGCAGGCGCAGGGCCAAATCCAGCACATTGTCGCCGTACTCAATCAGCACGTAGTTATCACCCGCCTGGCGATAAACCACGGCGGGCAAACCGCCAGCCGTGGCTAATTCTGCGAGGATTGCCGCACTTGAAGTGGTCCCAGGCGTAATTGACGGATGCAAATCCGGCAACGTCAGAACGTGCAGCAAATTAGTCACCGCCACGTCCTGGGCTATTTCCAGCGACTGCGCGTGTTCAAACGTAATCGCATGGAAACGAATTCGGTCCCCAGGTTTCACCTGCCCGACTTTCCAAAGCTCCGCTTTGGCGATCGTCACCGGGCAAACGAACCCGCCCAGGCTGGGGCCATCGCACGTCAGGATCACGGGGAAATCGCCGGTAAAATTCACCGCACCAATCGCGTATTCGCAGTCGTGAACGTTCGAAGGATGCAGCCCAGCTTCGCCGCCGTCAGCGCGTGTCCACTGCGGTTTCGGGCCAACCAGACGTACACCAAGGCGGTTTGAGTTGTAGTGAACCTGCCACTCGGCATCAAAAAAAGTCTGCATGGATTCGGGAGTGAAGAAGTCCGGCGCGCCGTGCGGCCCGTACAACACGCCAATTTCCCAGACATCGCTATATTGCGGGATAACCGCAGGCTCTGGCGTTTGCGGCAACGAAATCGGTGCCGGTGTGGTGCAGGCTGGTAAACAAGGTTGGGAAATCGCCAGCACATCCGCTACTCGCAACGTTCGTCCTGCATGGCCACCAAACTGCCCGAGAGCAAACGTCGAACGACTGCCGAGATAAATCGGCACATCAAAGCCGTTACGCACCGCCAGATAGGTACGGCAACCGGAAGTCGCACGCCCCAGCGTCAGTGTCTGCCCCGCTTTAACGATAATCGGCTGCCAGTTCGCAACCGCCTCATCATCAAGTGTCGCCGGGCAATCGGCCCCGGTTAAAGCGATAATCGCGTCACTGTGGAAACGAAGTGTCGGCCCTTGCAGAGTAAATTCAAGCCCGGCGGCTGACGGATGGTTGCCGACAATGCGGTTTGCCAGGCGGAAGGCAAAATCGTCCATTGGGCCGGAGGGCGGCACGCCAATGTCCCAGTAACCCAAGCGGCCAGGGCTATCCTGCACGCTACTCCAGGTTCCGGGGTCCAGCACCTCAATGGCATGCGCCTGATAGACAACGTTGTCCAGCAAGCGCGTCCACATGACTCCGGCTTTAAATTCCGCCAGCTGTACGATTTGACGCAGGTAATCCAGATTGGTGGCGATACCGTGCAAACGCGTGGCCGCCAGTGCCGTGTTCAGTTGACTTAACGCCTGCTGGCGGTCTTCGCCATAAACGATCACTTTGGCGATCAACGGATCGTAGAATGCGCTGACTTCGCTGCCGGTCGTCACCCAACCATCGACGCGAACATCGTCCGGGAAGAACACATCCGTCAACACGCCAGGACTCGGCTGGAAGTTTTTCAGCGCATCTTCAGCATAAATGCGCACTTCAATGGATGCGCCTTTCGGCGGTTGCACCATACGCTGCCAGTCAGGGGTCACGCCCGAGGCAACATTCACCATGCACTCGATAAGATCCAGCCCGGTGACCATTTCAGTCACCGGATGCTCAACCTGCAACCGGGTATTCACTTCAAGGAAATAGAAAGCGTCACGCGCGGCATCGTAAATAAACTCAACCGTTCCCGCGCTGCGATAATTCACCGATTCGCCGAGCGCAACCGCAGCAGCATGAATCGCTTCGCGCGTGGCCTGCGGCAAGTTGGGTGCCGGAGTTTCTTCAACGACTTTCTGGTTGCGGCGTTGCAGTGAACAATCGCGTTCCCCTAACGCCACCACATTGCCTTTACCATCGCCAAAAATTTGGACTTCGAGATGACGGGCGCGATCGACAAAACGCTCGATAAACACGCCATCATCGCTGAAAAACTGTTGCCCCATGCGTTTTACGCTCGACCAAGCATCCACTAAACTCGCTTCGTCTTCGCAGCGCGTTAAGCCAATTCCCCCGCCGCCCGCAGTAGTTTTCAGCATCACTGGATAACCGATTTCCGCCGCCGCGAGCTGCGCCTCTTTGAGCGTCTGCAACAGGCCAGTGCCCGGCGTCATCGGCACATCGGCTTTAAACGCCAGTTCGCGTGCGCGATGTTTCAGGCCAAAATCGCGAATTTGCTCGGCGGTCGGCCCGATGAAAACCAGGCCATTGTCCTCACAGGCTTGCGCAAACTCGGCGCGTTCAGATAAAAACCCGTAGCCTGGAAATATCGCCTGTGCGCCGCTGGCTTTTGCTGCTGCAATAATCTTTTCGATGTCGAGATAGCTTTCCGCCGCCTTTTCGCCACCTAGCGCGATGGCGGTGTCGGCATTCACCACATGCTGAGCGTTGGCGTCCGGTTCGGAATAAACCGCTACGCTTGCGATGCCCATTTTCTTCAACGTTTTAATGGCGCGAACGGCGATTTCACCGCGATTTGCTATCAATACCGAGCTCAACATAATTCCTCCTCAGGCGCTGTGGTGACGGGCAAGCCAGGCTTTCCAGCCGCCCCACGCGGTGATATCCGTGGCGTCCAGTAGTGCTGCGGGTTCGCAAATAAACCCCTTCACGCTCGCACCGTTTTCAAGCATCAACGTGCCGATCCCAAGCGGTGCAGGGATTTCCGCAACAAACTCACCAAACCGCGCCAGGGGGATATCCCACAGTTCGACCGCAATCGGCTGCCCTTCGGCGTGACGCACAAGGCCCGGCTTTGGTGGTTGGGTGTTGGCTAATGCATAAAGGCGGTAATGGTCAGCGGTGCGGGTTTCTTCGATAAACACCGCATTTCGCGTGGTGAGCTGGTGGTTAAGCGGCATTTCGCGCAGGTGTGCGCCTACGACCGCAACGCGAACGTGATTTGTTGAAGCTTTTGCGGTGTTGCTCACAGAAAGGGTTTTGCCGGTCGCACCCAACTGTAGGTTCAGCGCCTGCTGCCAGCTTTTGCCGAAATGGCTCAGTGCCTGGTCGTGCCATGCAGGGGCGATAAGCGTGATGCCAGCGGGTAAGCCGTCATTACGGAAATCACCCGGTAATGCAAGTGCGCAGAGATCGGCCAGATTAGTGAAGTTGGTGTAAGTGCCAAATTGCGAGTTATATCGCACGGGGTGCTGGGCCATCTCAGCCAGGGTATGAATCGTCGGTGAAGTCGGCACCAGGAGCGCATCGAACTCACGCAACTGGTCATTAATTTTTTGTGCCAGTTCAGCGCGAGTATATTCCGCCTGCCAGGCGTCGCACGCTGTGTAGTTCAGGCCATTTGCCACAATACCGCGCACGGTCGGGTCCATGGCTTCCGGCTGGTTTTTAAAAATATCCCCTATCGCCACGGTGCGCTCAGCCACCCAAGCGCCGTTATACAACTGCTCAGCGAGCTGGTTGAAGGCACTAAAATCAATCGATACCAGTTCCACACCTTGCTGTTGTAAACGTCCCAGCGTTTTGACGAATGCCACCTGACTTTGGCTATCACCAAAAAACTCAAGCGTATCGGGAACGGCAAATCGCGGTTTTTCGCTAAAACGCGCCGGAGCCGTCTGTGGGTTAGTGCGTGAATAGGGATCTTGTGGATCGTAACCACCCGCTACGGCCACAACGGTTTCCGCATCCTCAACGGTTAATGCGAATACCGATACGCAGTCATTCAGGCGGCAAGCGGGAACCACTCCCGTGGTGGAAACCCAGCCTTTGGTCGGTTTCAGGCCAACAAGATTGTTAAAACCCGCCGGTACGCGCCCGGAGCCTGCGGTATCCGTTCCCAGCGAGAAACAAACCAGCCCACGAGCCACCACCGAGGCTGAACCCGAACTTGAGCCACCGCTAACATACTCAGGATTGAAGGTGTTTTTGACTGCGCCAAAGGGTGAACGCGTGCCAACAAGCCCGGTGGCAAATTGATCGAGGTTAGTTTTACCCACGACAATCGCACCTGCGGCTTTCAGACGGGCAATGACGGTTGCGTCTTTACCCGGTTGATACGTAAAAGCAGGACACCCCGCGCTGGTTGGCATTCCGGCAACATCAATATTGTCTTTCGCCGCAAAGGGAACACCTAATAAAGCAAAGTCGCTCGCTTGTTTTTCGCCTGAATTAATCGCCTGAAAAATTGTGGTTAATTGCGCATAGATTTCGTCATGCGATGCGATATAAATCCAGGCGTTATCGTCACGAGATAAATCTGCATCTAATTGCTGATATGCCGCCACAAGTTGTTGTGGTTGCTGGCGGTAATGGGTGACCCATTCAGACAAAGTTGATACTGGCATAAACTCGCATCCCATCTGGTATACATGATGAGAGGGATAAAGCATTTACCATGCCAGTTATTTAATTTATTGTTATTCCTAAAGATAATAGAAGATATAATATTTTCTTATCTTATTTCGCACTATTTAAGCGCGTAACGCCACTTTGTTTAATTATTATGGTGCAAGGGGTAATTCCCTAAAGAATTACCCCTCTCTGAAACAGATTTATTTCCCAACGCCGTTATTTAATTGGCTTCCCTGCTTCATCAATAACTTTTTCACCGTCTTCCTTCACGAATGCCCCTTTTTGTGGCTCTGGCAAGATATCCAGCACAATTTCTGAAGGGCGACACAAGCGGGTGCCCAGTGGGGTCACAACGATGGGACGATTAATCAGAATTGGATGCTGAAGCATAAATTCAATCAGTTGCTCGTCAGTAAAATCCCCATCAGCAAGACCGAGCTGCTCGTAAGGTTCAACGTTCTTACGCAACAACGCCCGCACCGAAATCCCCATATCTGCAATCAGTTTGAGCAGTTCATCGTGAGACGGTGGAGTATCGAGATAATAAATAATTGTCGGTTCATTGCCGCTATTGCGAATCAACTCCAGCGTGTTACGTGAAGTGCCGCAGGCTGGGTTGTGATAAATAGTTATGTTGCTCATATCAATATCTCATTACAAAGTGACAGAGAGCCGCAACGCCAGCGCGGCCAGAGTGACAAACAGAACAGGCAGAGTCATGATCACGCCGGTGCGGAAATAATATCCCCAGGTGATCGTCATATTTTTCTGTGAAAGTACATGCAACCACAGTAATGTCGCCAGGCTACCAATTGGGGTTATTTTGGGACCTAAGTCGCAGCCAATCACATTGGCGTAAATCATTGCCTCTCTGACAACGCCAGAAGCCGTGCTCCCTTCAATCGACAATGCGCCAATCAGTACCGTAGGCATATTGTTCATGACAGACGACAGAAATGCGGTCAGGAAGCCGGTACCAAACGTCGCAGCCCATAATCCCTTATCTGCCAATTGGTTCAGTAGATATGAAAGATATTCCGTGAGCCCTGCATTGCGCAGACCGTATACCACCAGATACATCCCAAGCGAAAAAATGACGATTTGCCATGGCGCACCGCGCAACACTTTCCCGGTATTAATGGCATGGCCCTTTTTCGCCACTGCAAAGAGTATAACTGCGCCAACGGCAGCAATCGCACTGACTGGGATCCCCAGAGGCTCAATGATGAAGAAACCGGCGAGAAGCAACAAAAGAACAATCCAGCCCGCCCTGAATGTTGCCGGATCTTTAATTGCACTAACCGGCGCTTTCAGCAGCGAAACGTCATATGTCGTCGGAATATCCCGGCGAAAGAAGAGATGCAGCATAGCCAGTGTTGCTGCAATAGCAGCAATATCGACGGGGATCATGACTGAAGCATAGTCAGTAAAACCAAGCTGGAAGAAGTCAGCGGAAACGATATTTACCAGGTTGGAAACGATAAGCGGCAGGCTGGCGGTATCGGCGATAAATCCTGCCGCCATGACAAAGGCAAGCGTAGTACCTTTGCTGAACCCCAGTGCGAGTAGCATGGCAATCACAATCGGCGTCAGGATCAGCGCGGCACCGTCGTTGGCAAATAGCGCAGCAACTGCTGCACCCAGCAACACAATCCAGGTAAACAGTAGGCGCCCTCGCCCGTTACCCCAGCGAGAAACATGCAGTGCGGCCCATTCAAAGAAACCTGACTCATCGAGCAGCAGGCTGATAATAATCACGGCGATAAATGTCGCTGTCGCGTTCCAGACTATATTCCAGACAACCGGAATATCCTCGATGTGGATGACACCGAACCCCAGAGCCAGCACTGCGCCAATACTCGCGCTCCAGCCAATGCTAAGCCCCCTGGGCTGCCAGATGACCAGAATTAGCGTCAGTAAGAAAATACTCCCTGCCAATAACATCTCAGACTCCATTACATATGATTACGTGTATGTGTTTTGTTTAAACTAGCATGACGTACAGGCTGATTGTGCCAGCCACACGCGAACCTCTTCCCGCATACACAACCAGGCTGTGGTGATCGTTTCTGCAGCCCAGGCTGGCATGTGTGGAGACAGACGATAGTGAATCCACTTCCCTTCCCGACGATCAAGAACCAGTCCAGCCTCGCGTAAAATAGCCATGTGCCGGGATATTTTAGGCTGTGATTCTGAGGTGGCCCCACAGATATCACAGACGCATAGCTCTCCCGACTCTCTGAGAAGCATGATGATAGCCAGCCGTGTTTCATCCGACAGGATTTTGAAAAGTTGAACAGGTTGTAGCATTTGTCTCTCCGATGCACCTGGTACACACATATGATAAATCATATGTGTTAAGTTTGAAATCATCGGATTCTTTGAAGGGGGAAAAGTTAAACAGGGGTTGTGCCAGAAACATTCAAGGGAAACGACGACAACATCTATTGAAGGTAATGCTGGCAATTTCGCTTAGTATAATATTGTCTATCTGGGGACCAGGACGCTTGCGCCCCTGAAATTAATTTTTTATTCCTTTGAGTGAAATATGACAACGAATCAGTTTTATCCAATAGGTACACCAGGGCAACCCTGGACCGAACTTGAAAAGCAACAGTGGCGACAGAATCAGACACGTTACAGATTCTATAAGAATGATGTCCTGGACGTGCTCCATAAGCTTAAACACCGCTATGAGATCGTTCAGTATGGCGAATTGCGTTACGACGAAGATATTTACCCATTGATGGCGGTTAAATCACAAAACTGGGACGATAATCTGCCTGTCGCACTCATTACCGGTGGTGTTCACGGTTACGAAACCAGCGGTGTTATGGGAGCACTGGGCTTTTTATCGGAATGTCAGAATGAGTATGCGGGTAAAGTCAATCTGCTGGTTGCCCCTTGTGTCAGCCCTTGGGCATATGAACGTATTGCGCGGTGGAACTACGATGCTGTCGACCCTAACAGGCAATTTTACCCTGAAGGGAAAGCGGAAGAATCCCTGGCATTGATGGCGTTCATCTCTTCACTGAAAGCTCGGTTTATCGTGCACGTCGATTTACATGAAACGACGGATTCGGACGAAAATGAGTACCGCCCTGCTCTGGCCGCCAGAGACGGGATTGAGTTTGTACCAGGGACTATCCCTGATGGCTTTTACCTGGTCAGTGACGAGCAGAACTCAAGACTGGACTTCCAGCGTGCAATCATTTCCGCTGTCGAAGAAGTGACACATATTGCACCTTCAGATGATGAAGGCTATATGTTTGGTTACCCGGTGGCGAGCCACGGTATTGTTGAATATGACAATAACGCATACCATTTATGCGCGACGATGACTGACGCCCCCTTTACGACGACAACAGAAGTTTATCCCGACAGCGCAGCAACCTCTCCTGAGGAATGTATCAGGGCGCAGATTGTCACTGTCCGCCGAGCGATTGAATTCGCTTTATCAAACTGATTCATTAGGCCGGGTGCATATCGCCCGGTCTGTTCTTTTCGCAAGAATCCTTTTTCTTATTCGTTTTCCATCAATGAACACCCTAAACAACCGTTTCTACATTATTTGTCATGTCAGCTTCTGGCACAGAGCAAATACTAACGAGGAGCGAAACCGGTTCCGCTGCCATCCTAAACGGCATTTATGCCTCGGCTATTTTTTCCGAAATAGATAATTAGCAGCTGCCGTCAGAACTCCGATCAAAGGCAGCGATCCTGCACCGGCAAAGAAGTTATGGTGATCTATGCATTTTTCCCTGCGGATATCAGCAAAACGGGCAAGCGCGTGTTTTTCATCAGTGGCGCTGACCTCTTCAAATTGCTTTTCATAACCCTGAGCCGTGAGTTGAGAGGCTTCGTCCACGTCTGATCTTTCAAGTACAACGATTTGCTTACCTTTTTTATAAAAACAGTAATCTGGCATTTGATGCTCCATATGGAGGAGGTCATGATTAGATAATATATCCGGCCTGATTTAGTTCTTGTACACATCTGCATGTGTATTTTAGTTGATCGGAGTTCACAAATTATTGGCCCGTTTCCAGTAAGTGCCCGAAATAAAATTAAGTTCAAAGCGAAAATCTGACATTCAAACTGTCATGCTTTTAACGTCGATTTAGACCGCCTCAGTATCCAAAAGCGAAGTACCATAAGAATTGTCGATTGTACAAATCCAGCGACCATTCATTTCCTTTCGGAATACATAGGTTGCACGACGTGTTATTTCAGTATCTCCACGCAGATCCTCCGGAAAGCGAAGGACTGTTTCCATGATAACAAGAGCGGTGCCGCCACCTTCTATAACCTGCATATCCCCTTGTTCTACGGTAAGTTGATCCTGGAAATAATCAGAGATGGCAATGAAGGCTTTACGGATATTATCTTTACCTTTAACAATCATGCCTGGCTTAACCACCAGAGCAGCATCTTCAGAATAATGCTCCATCAGAGAGTCAAAGTCCCTGGCAGAGATCGCCTTGTCACACGATTCAATGATCTGGCGTAGCGGATGTGAGTGCATGAACATTTCCCTTTTTAAGTGACGACCCCGTATTAACATAACAACTCAGCGCATTTGTATAGCTACTAAATTTTATGACTTTTTGCTTTTGGCTCTCACCTGTCTCCCAAACACCTATGCATTTTGATTGAGTCAATTCAAAGCATTTTTACGGTGTTATCTAACCAGTCAGGAAGATTTTCCCTGTACCACTTGAGATAAATCGGAAAGGCAGTCTTTTGTCGCTCATCAAGCAGTGTAATCACCTCAGTAACAATCCATGCTTTGGCAATGGCGATTTCTCTCGCTAAATCATTGAGCTTGTATTGACAAGAAATACGACAATAGCGTTCTGCAAGGTCGATAAATGTTTCCTTACTTCCCATTCCCTTTACGAGTGGGGCCAGGTCAATCGCTGGGCTCCCGGTTCCGAACCTTTCCCAGTCGAAAAGCACTAAATCGCCGTTATCTCTTTTTCCCCAGTTGCCAGCATTGCTATCGCCAGAAACCAGACATTGGTTATAAAACAGGACATGACTACAGCGTTGAAAGCGTCGTAACTGTTGCGCGGTTTTGTCCGGTAACACCAAAAGAATGAGCGATTTTTCAAGCGCTGACTCTGCCCATGAATGGTGGTGGTAACGCCATTCAAAATTTGCAGGATAGCGATGTAAGCGCCCCAGTATCGCCAATACGTCATCTCCTGCCACAGCACTCTGATCAACCGGATTGGGGATATATTCCAGTCTTAACTTGCGCAGGGTGGGATCGGCAGATATCAGCTGTGGAGTGGAGATCCCTTCCTGATTAAACTCATCAGCAGTGTGTTGATAAAAAGCGAACTCAACGTCGCCGACAGGAAATTTGTCGATAACCCGATGACCCCCGTCATCAACATTAAGCGCCACTGTGGCTATGCCCATTTTGGATAATTCCCGAGTAGACATACATTATCCCTTTAGAATTAGCGGGTTGGTTTTTATTTCAGCGTTAGAGTGTAGCGCGGATTGGAAGCCATGCTGACGATTCAGCGCCCAGCAGACCAATAGCCCGATTCGTCAGTCGGCCTAAAATTCGTTATCATCCGCTCCCATTCTGAATCCGGGTTGCCTGATGTCTTCGATTATCGATACCTTTATCGCCCCACCGTGCCGAGACCTGATCGAGATTCTTTATCAGGACGATCACCTGGTGCTTGTTAATAAACCCGCCGGGTTACTCAGCCTCTCGGGGAAAAACCCGCAAAACCTAGATTCGGTGCATCATCGGCTGGTGCAGATATTCCCCGGCTGCACCCTGGTCCACCGGCTTGATTTTGGCACTTCCGGCCTGATGGTGATTGCCCGTAATAAAGCGATCAATGCAGCCCTTTGCCAACAGTTCAGCCAGCGCGCAGTGACTAAAGTGTACAGCGCACTGCTCTGCGGACATCTTGACGACAACGAAGGGGTGATAGATGCCGCGATTGCCAAAGACCCGGCGCTGTTCCCGCTGATGTCGATTTGCGCAATCAACGGTAAGCCCGCTCGCTCCGGCTATCAGGTCGTTGAGCGCTTTTATCACGAGTTGGAAGACGGGACGTTACTGCCATTGACGCGGGTACAGCTCACCCCTGAAACCGGACGTACTCATCAACTCCGCATCCACTGTCAGCAGTTGGGCCACCCTATTTTGGGCTGCGATCTGTATGGCGGTCGTTTGTTGCCAGGAACCGAACAAACTCCACGGCTGATGCTACACGCCAGTGAGCTGCACTTTGTGCATCCTGTTAGCGAAGAATGGGTCAAAGCGTGTAATACCAGCCCGTTTTGACTTGAAGATATTATTACGGTGCCGGGCGGAGCCGCCCGGCATTATTGCTTAAATAATTGTGCCGCCTTTGGTTAAATCATCACGGCGTTGCTCGGCTTCCGCTTTGTGATGATGACCTTTTTGCGCGATAGCGATGCGCAAACGTTGCTGCTGGGTGAAACGATCTTCTCGATTCAGTTCAGCATCGTCGCTCAATACAATCAGCAACTGATTCATATGCTCAATGACATTTTCGCTAATCGCCGCGTCTACGCGAGCTGTAACGTCTTCAAGATGCGCCATAATTTTCTCCTTACTTTTCGTATCGCTACCCTATCGTTTTCAGGCCAGGAATCAATGATTTTATGAATTGTAGTAGAGACATCAACCCCACTTGATAGACATCATTGCTTTTTCACCCTGTGAATAAAATTTCTCTTTATCCTTGCTCATGCAGTTAAAGGATGCGAGAAACATTTTCCCATCAATGCTGGTGAACAACATAATATTATTAACTTCACCATCGCTTGCAGGCGTCGTGACTTTAATAACGATAGATTTTCGGCCATCGATGACAGTTTCAGTAATCTCAGGGTCAAAATCATCAAATTGGACTTTCATCATATCTTTGAGTGTGCCTAAACCTTCTTCAGACACGTTATTGTCTGTCAGCGTAAATACAAATGATGATGTTGTATCAGCAGTTGCATATCCTTCCTTTGGCGTTTGCTGTGGGAATTTAGTTTTGAGTAATTTATCGCTCATTTTAGCATAGCCTTCAGGCATGGTAATATAAGCAGCACCATCCTGCACTTTTGTGCCCTGAGGTGAATCATCTTTACAAGCCACTGCAGAAAGTAAAATCATTGCTGATAAAGCGATATTTCTAATGAGTTTCATTTTTAATTTCCAATATAAATATATTTCTAAGTCAGTAAATAATTAATAAAAATCGGCAGTAAGGAATACTCCTGTGCCTCTTGTGCCAGGGTTATTAGTTTGGTCAGTTACACTCCATGAATTTAAAAATTGGCCCTGGCTATAAATCACCAGGGCCATTTCTGTTATTAAAACAGAAAATTGGCTAAGAAATTAGAAACTCATTTTGAAGCCAACTGTTGCCTGGGTATCGCTGTAACCTTCGCCACCCACTTGCTGGGCGACATTTCCCCACAAATTGGTGCTCTTGCTGAGTTTAGCTTCCACACCCACCTTCAGTTCACCAATGTCACGGGTTCCGTCCTGGTAAACGCTGACACCATCCAGGCTGGCACCAAACTCTTCCGTATTATGGATCCAGTTTGCTTCAACAAAGGGTTCAAAGGACCGTTCTTTCCCTTCATCCAATTTGCTGTGCCCTTTGATGAAGGCACGGACACCCAGTCGCGTCTGAATATTATTTTCGCCTTCAGCGCGGACGTTGGTTCCGTTGGCTTCTTTGTGGTCGTCACTGGTAACACCCATCCAGGTGACCTGCGCTTGAGGTTGAATGTAGTAGCTTTCGCGCTCATTCCTCTCACCCAGTTTCCACGTATAGCCTGTCTCTACAGAAGCGGTCACACCTTTTGACTCATAAGATTCAGAGGCGATATCCTGCCCGCTGACTTCGTTATCAAACCAGTTATACAGTGCCCAGCTGTCAACATAAGCGCCTGTTTTCGCTTCGTTGTCCTGGAACCAGGTACCGTATAACCCGGTGCTGTAGCCTTCCACGCTGCCATCAGCCTTGTAGCCATTGATATGGTTCCGGGTATGGCTGCTTTGATTGGCATAACCACCCATGATACCGACATGGAAACGATCGGTGCCATCACTGCTCCACTGAGCAATATCGCCACCCAATTGGGCCACATAGCGATTCGCCTGGGTTTTATTCTGCCCACTGCTGTCATGAGAGCGGTTGTGCCCACCAACCTGACGGAGCCACAAACTGGTGACGTGCTCCTGGCCTGTGAACGCATCAACATAGTGAGTTTCCCCCAGACGGTCGTGCAGCGTCATATTAAACAGGGTGTTAGCCGCTGCAAGGTTCGCACCATATACCGCGGCTTCCGGGCGAATAATCTGCTCAGGCTTCTCTGGATCGTTTGGCTCAGTCGGATCTGTTGGGTTGACTGGATCTACCGGGTCGACTGGCGTAATCGGATCCGCGGCATTGGTCAGGTACCAGTTGGCGTTGTTACCACCTTCACCACGCACCAGCGCGTAGTCATAAGCACCGGCCACAATACGCCCTTTCTGTTTAAATTCACCGTCAGACTGGCCACCCACACTGATAAGCTCAATGCCGTTCAGGGTCTGCGCACCGGTGCCGCCTGCGTTAGTCACGCTGACGTTAGTGGTGCCTGCGGTGTTACCCGAAACGACCAGTTTGTCGGTGACGGAGTTGTCGTCGCCTAGCACGGTGTTGAAGTTAATCAGACCGTCGTTACCGGTGTAGTTCCCGTTAACATTCAGTACGTTACCCGCCACGCTGCCGTGAGCGATATTCACCGTACCGTTGTTCACCAGGTCCTGACCGACGGTAAAGGTTTGTGCCGCACCGCTTTCATTCTGCGCGCCCACATACAGGGTGC